>CAVXLW010000021.1:0-97671 GCA_963762695.1 uncultured Actinomycetota bacterium | reverse complement strand
AGGCGGCCGCTGAAGCCCGCGGCTGGTCGGTGACACGACTGCAGGACGCGCCAAGCTTCTGTCGCATGGAGGTCCGAGGTCCGAGGTCCTGCTCGTCGACCTCGTCGTTGACGCTCCACCGAGCCAACCCGGCACTCCCAGCGTGCTCGGTCCGACTCTTGCTCTAGAGGATTTGGCCGGGCGCAAGCTGCTCGCGTTGTTTGACCGCGCGGCTGCGCGCGACTTCGTCGATGTCTTCGATCTGTGTCAGCGCTATGACCCGGAGTTCCTCATCGCCCGCGCCGCCGCCGTAGATCTCGGGTTCGACCGTGCCGTACTGGCTGAGCAGATGGCGATGCTCGATCGGTACACCGACGCTGATTTGCCTTGTCCGTCAGAGTTGGTGGAAGCCGTACGGACTCACTTTCGCAACTGGCGAGCCGCTCTCGTAGAGCAATGAAACCGGAGCGAGCTCTCCCGCGGCGCCACGGTTCCCCGGTTGCGCTGGTGCCAGTCCTGGCCGCCGGATCCGCCGTAACCCGCGGTGTCGCCCGTGTAACCGAGGCCGGGACTTAGCTGTGTCGGCGCAGGTCAGCGCCTTAGGTATTCAGCCGACTGAGCAACGGCGAGGGCTCGCGCCGCGTCAGGAACGGGCGGCCTTGGTGACGGCCTTCTCCAGGGCGGCGGCCGTCAGTGACCCGTCGTGCTGCCACACCGGTAGGCCGGTGCGCCCGGTCAACGAGAACCACGGCGCGTCCTGAACTCCATAACCGTCGGCCAGGCCACCGTTGCGGTCGAACACGATGGGAAACTCCGGCTGGGCGCCCAGTGTCGCCAGCGTTTGGGGCAGCGAGCCGTGCTGCGGCTCGGTCGTCGTCAGGTCGACGGCGACCAGGCTCGGCAGGCCCTTCTGCGCGGCTGTGCGTTGGTAGTCGTTCAGCGCCCCAATTGCCGCCTTGAGGTCTATGACCTCTGTGAGCCAGCTGGCCAGGAACACGATGAGGTGGGGATGGCCCGGGCCGAACTGCACAGTCGTCTTCGGAGTGCCCGCGGCGACAGGGTAACTCGCCTGTACGGAAGGCAACACGACGGACGTCGGAGCCGAGGTGGCGGAGCCCCCGCTCGGTAAGCCGAGCGTCGCTCGCATCGCCTGGGCAAGCTGCGCGGCTTGCACCGTCACACTCGAATAGGCCATCTGGGTATGGAAGATTGCCCGCTCGTGTCCTGCCGGGTCGATGACGATGACCGCGGGATCGTGATCGATGGTGTTACCCACCGCGGCCGCGTAGACGTGGTAATCGCGCCACACGGAGGACAGCCGCGCCTTGCTTCCGGTGAGCAAATCCCAGCGGTACAGCAAGTCGTGCGCTTGCGAATACGCGTGAGCGTCGCTGACGGACAACGCCAGCGGATTGGCGTTGATCCCCAGCAACTGCACGCGCGAGGAGTCGCGACCCAGCGAATCTTTCGCCGCCGTCATCGTGGATGTCGTCAACGGGCAGATCGTGGTGCACTGCGAGTCGACGAACGAGATCACGACCGTCTTCCCGCGGAAGGCGCCGAGCGTGACCGGCTGCCCGAACTGTCCGGTCAGCGCGAAGTTCGGAGCGGGAATGTCGAGCGGCAGGATCGGCGCCGCTGTTGGCGGTGCCGGCGTGCTTGGCGGGCGCCGGCCGCAGCCAGAACGCCGCGCCCACCCCGGCGAGCACCAGAAGGATCACCGCGAACAGCGAGTTGAACACGATCAGGCGGCGCCTTCGGGACAGCCGCGTACTTGCTGCATCGTCTCCGGCCGTCACTACCGGCACGTCGGCACTGGGGGCGGCGAGGTCGCCGGCGGACTTCTTCATGGCGCCATCGCCGGCCTCTTCTCGGAGAGCGGGCGCAGCGCCGCACCGGGCGCCGGCTCCGTGGTCTTCAGCCAACTCATCACGAGGTACAGGATGGTCGGTAGGAAGCTGATCTCACCGCAGACCCACAAAATGGCCCCGCCGATCTGCTGATCGGAGGCGCGCTCGGCGAGGGAGTGGAAGGGCGCGTAGCCCGGGTAGACCGCGCGCGTGAACATCACCAGTGTCATGGCGGTGACCACCATGACCGCATTGGTGGAGATGAGTACGGCGATGCGGTGCGGGCCGTCCAGGATCGGCCGGAGCGGATAGGAGCCGAGCACCTGCAGCCACATGCCCAGCCCGAAGACGAAGAACGACGAGTGCTCCAGCCAGATGTGCACCGACTCGTTCCGCAGCGCGAGGTCGAACGGCCCGGGGAAGTGCCAGAAGACCATGGAGGCGTTGAAGAGCACCACCGAGGTGAGCGGCCTGGACAGCACGTGGCGTAACCGGGTCAACGTCCGCATGCCCGCCCCCGCACCGGGGGTGCCCTGCGATCGGGTGCGCTGCATGAGCGTGCCCAAGGCTTTCCGCCAGCTGACGGGAAGCCCGCGCATCAGCGGCAGCCATGGCGCTCCCAGCGCGATCAGCGGTGGAGCGAAGAAAGAGAGCAGGAGATGCTGGACGATGTGCGCCGAAAGATACGAGTCGGACCAGTAGTCGACCGGCGAGTTGACGGCGACGACCAGCACGAACAGCCCCGCATAGAAGAGCCCGGCTTGCTGGAGCCACGGCTGAGTCGGCCGCCCGGCGCGCCGGATCGCCTGCAGCCGCGCCCGCAGCCCGCGTACGTGGACGAAGACCACGAGGGCAATGACGAGATCGAACGGGTCCGTCGACCAGTGCTCGAAGGCCGCGGTCACCGGTACTCGCAACTGACTGTCGAGTCCCACTCCGGCGGCGTACCGTTCCCCAGGGTCGATGCTGCGGGCCACGCGCCGTCAGGGCTCGCGAGCGATCGACCTGTCGTCATGGACATCGAGGAAGACAGGTCACCCGCGTGAGCACGATCGATTCGGTGGACACCGGTTCGTCCGGGCAGCCAGGCCCGTCCGGCGGAGCCGCAGGAGGGGACGGGAGCCGGAAACGGCAGCCGGGTTCCGCGGGCCGCTGGGTACGCAACCATCGCCGGATGAGTGCGGCCGGCGTCGTGGTGATCGTGCTGGCCCTGGTGGCGGTCGCGGATTGGCCGCACAAGGCGACGCATGGCCAGCTGCGGGCCGACTTCGAAAGTTACGTCGGCCAGGCTCGGGGCGATGTGCTCTCGTGCGGTACCGAGGTCCAGGACGCGCTCAGCGCCTACAACCAAATTCGCGCCGGCGTCTCCACCAAGGTCTCCGTGGCGAAGGGAATCATGAACAACGCGGCGCTCGACTGCACGCCTTCGGGCAACGCCATGGTCCTCGACCTTGCGGCGCTGCAGCCGCCGCGTTCGCTGGCCAGCTTCAAGTTGGAGGTCGGCACCGATCAGCTCTACGGATGGGCGTCTTCCGACGCTGTCGACGCGATGCAGCAATTGCATGCGCTGCTCGATTCGCCAGGAAACCCGGCGATCCTTCGGCAGTTGCGTGCACTTCTGGGTGACATGCAGCAGCGGGCGGCCGCGGCGCAGTCGATCTACGACCGTGCCGCCAAGGCCGTGGGCGCCGTGAGCGAGCCCCTTGGTCTGGATGAGGTGCAGCCCGGCGTCCTCGTGGGCTGAACTCATCGCCGGGAGTACTGAAAGAACGCCCAGAGAACGATGCCCGCGAACATGATGACCGGGAAGGCGAACGTCATGACGCTGGCGGCCGGATTGGCTTCGGCGAGCACGATCATGAGTTATCTCCCGAGATAGTCAGTGCAGCACGGAGAACAGAATATAAAGCACGATCACCAGCAGGCTCAGGAAGCCCATGAAGACCCGCAGGCCCCCAAGAGACCCCGCGAAACTCGCCGCAGTGCCCGAGGCCGCGTTTTCCCCGACCGGCGTGAGGATCCACCGGACCCGCAGTGAGCGCGCCAGCAGCATTTCCGCCCACACGGCCCCGATCAGCAGCCAGAGCGCGAACATCGGCATGACGGCCACGTACACCGACGCGTAGCCGGAGGATCCGGGGAAGAAGGGCAGCCGCGACAGGCCCCAGAACTGGACGACGGCGGCGGCGACGAGCAGCACGATGGAGACCGTCGTCGCTACCCGCCAGTCGGTGGCCGCACTTCGCGCACGCCCCAATCGCCTGGAGCTCCAGATGTAGAGCGCGCAGGCGGCCAGCGTCAGGGCCAGCACCGCGACGGAGATGAAGGGTGAGACCTTCTGCCCCGGCGGCCTCCAGAGGCCGTTTCCGTTGATCGAGCGGAGGAAGAAGTAGGCGAACACCCCGCCGCCGAAGCCCATGCTGGAGAGGGCGACGAACAGCCGGGCGCCGGTGTACTGCGATCCGCGGATCGACGCGATGACGTAAGCGTCCTCGTCGATGGGCTCGGAGATGGTTGCATCGGCCCGAGGTGCGACGACGTCGGAGGTGCTGATGCTCTCGCTCATATCGCCACCGTGTTCTTCTGTGCCGGCTTGCCGGTGGGGTTCATGATGGCCATCGGGCCGGCATCGCTGCCGTACTCGTACGGGCCGGACACCACGATCGGGGTCGAGGCGAAGTTGTCGACCGGTGCCGGGTAGGGCACGGTCCACTCCAGACCGCGAGACTCCCAGGGGTTCTGCTCGAGGGTCACCCGGTCATCGATGACCGTCGACTTGATGAAGTTGTAGAGGAAGATCAGCAGCGACAGGCCGATCACGAACGCGGAGATGGACACCCAGTCGTTCAGCGTCTGCAGGCGCTGGGCGTACTCGAAGACGCGGCGCGGCATGCCGAGCTCGCCGATCGCGAACAGGGGCAGGAACGTCGAGTTGAAGGCGATGAACATGACCCAGAAATGGATCTTGCCGAGGCGGTCGTTCAAGCGTCTGCCGATCATCTTCGGTAGCCAGTAGTAGAGGCCGGCGAAGAAGGCGAATATGTAGCCGCCCATGATCGTGTAGTGGAAATGCGCCATGACGAAGAAGGAACCGTGGGCGATGCCGTCCGAGGGCACGTCGGACAAGAAGACCCCGGAGATTCCTCCGATGAGGAAATTGAAGAGCATTCCGAGACAGAACAGCATGGGCACGGTGACTCTGATCTTGCCGCGCCAAAGGGTCCCGACCGTGCACAGATAGATGAGGCCCGTCGGTATCGAGATCAGCTCGGTGGTGAACATGACGACGGGACGCATATCGGGGTTGATCCCGCTGTCGAAGAGGTGGTGCTGCCAGACGAAGAAGCTCAGCGTGCCGACCCCGATGAAGCCGGCCACGACGGTTCGGTAGGCGAATGCGGGTTTTCGGGCGAAGACCGGCAGCAATTCGAGCGTGATTCCAAATCCCGGTAACGCCAGGATGTAGACCTCGGGATGGCCGAAGAACCAGAAGAGGTTCTGCCAGAGGTAGCTGCTGCCTCCGTGGTTGATGTCGAACAGCGCGGTCTGCACGGTGCGGTCCATCACCGACATGTACGTGGCCACGACCAGGATCGGCGCCGCGAGCACCATCAGCAGGGCGGTCACGAGGATCGACCAGACGAACAGCGGAAGCCGCGTCCACGTCATCCCGGGGGCCCGGTAATTGATGACGGTGACGACAATGTTCATTCCGGCCAGGATCATGGACAGCGCCATGATCCCGAAGGCCACGAGGTAGGAGATCATCCCTTCGCGGGCCTGCACGGCAAGGGGCGCGTAACCCGTCCATCCGGTGGGAAAACCGCCGACGATCAGGGACGAAAGCAGGATGGTGAACGCGGCCGGCGTCAGCCAGAACGACAGGGCTTCCAGGCGCGGGAATGCCATACGCCGGGAGCCGATCATTTGCGGGATGAGATAGTTGCCGAACGGCCCGAGAATGGCCGACGTCATCATCATCATCATCATCGTGCCGTGCTCGCCGACGATTTCGAGGTACGTGTCGGGTGCGAGCACGTGTCGAGTCGGCGAGAGCAGTTCGGTGCGGATCACCAGCGCAAAAAGCCCGGCGACGAGGAAATAGAAGAGCATGGCCACGAGGTACTGGATTCCCACGACCTTGTGGTCGAGGGAGTACCGGAAGTAGCGGCTCATGTTCTGGTCGTTGTCTTCAATGGCCTGCGGCTGGTAGCCCAGGAGCTTGCGCAGCGGGTAGTTGAAGACCCCGAGCCCGGCGAGCCAGCCGATGACCCCGAAGACATAGCCGAGGGTCAGGGCGTGGTTGTTCTCGCCGTTGCCGACGACCTGCTGGTAGCTCGCCGCGATCGCATTGCCGAGCCAGTGGCCGAAGCCGTAGCCGATCGCGGCGCCGATCAGCCCGGTGAAGACGTTCGGCTGCCGCCAGTACGAGCGGGTGACGAACGTTTCGATGTCAGGGGAGCCCGGCTTCCCTTCGTCCAGCGGTGGAGCTTCGTCGACGGCCTCGATGGTCATGGACAGTTCCTCAACTCGACGGAGCAGGAGACGGGGTGGGCGTGTCCGACGCCGGCGGTACTGAGTCCGGTGTGCGCGGGCTGGGGCTCGGCGCCGGGGCCGGCGTCGGGGGAAGCGGGTCCTGCCCTGGGTCGTAGTACCCGCCGTCGGGGACGGGCAGGTACGTCACCGCATACGGCGGCAGCAAGGGGATGTCGGCGGCGTGTACCTTGACCTGGTTGTTGATCCAGCTGTCGAAGTTGGCTTGGGTCACGACCTGGCCATCCGAGACCATGGCGCCGTGCAGGGTGCCGCACAGTTCAGCGCACTTGATGTCGACATGACCGACCCGGTCGGCACGACCGAAGGCGATGTTGTTCACTCCCGGGTTGGCATCGGCCTTCACCGCGAGTTGCTGGGCCCAGAACTCGTGGATGACGTCGAGTGAGGTGACGTTGAATTGCACCTCGACCCCCACCGGGATCTCCAGCTGGGTCGTCTCGACGCCCTGGTATGCGGGGTAGCGGAAGGTCCACCGCCATTGCTGACCGATCACCTGAACTTGCATGATCTTGTTGGACTTGGCGACGGCGGAGTATCCCGCCGGAACCCAGATCGGGTTGGCACCTGAGCCGGTTCCCACTCCGTTCGGGGTGATCAGCTGATAGGTGCCGAACATGAACATCGAGACCGGGATCAGCGCGGTCGTGACCAACCATCCCGCCTGAAAGCCGCGGTGGCCCTTGATGGGCGGGCCGTCCTCCCGGCTTCCACGTCCGCGGAAGCAGACGAGCGCGTAAGCCAGATACGTCCAGATGAAGAGCACCAACGGGGTCGCGACCGTGGCGAGCACCCGATTGTCGAACTGCTGGGAACGCGCGTTGTCCGACATCGGTGCCCGGCGGCATGTGCGGACCCCAGACGAAATACACGACCGGGCTCAGGATCAACGCCAGGATTACCCAAATAGTGCCGAAGCGGATAAATGGCTCGATTGGTCTGCTTCCGTTGCCCCGGCCTCCGCCGCAGCAGGCGTTTCGGTCATCAGGCCGTCACCTTCAGGATGCCGTTCATGTAGCCGACGGTGGACATCGGTCCGCCGAATCCCGCGAGATAGCCGACGCCGCATGGGACGAAGCACTGCCACGTGTAGGTCCCTGCCGCGCCGGTGCGGAAGCTGAATTCAACCTTCTTGTGGTCGAAGCTGGGGCTGCACGGCGCGTTGGTGCGACACGGGTTCTTGGCTTCGTCGGGTATCCCCGGCAGCGGCACGCTGATCCCGAGCTGCGGGATGGTGAACGTGTGGCCGATGACATCGGTCCACGTCGAGTAGGGCTTGCCGTTGACGGTCGCGTCGGTGACTCCCTGGACCTGATCCATCAACGGATTGCGAAGGTCGGACCCTGAGTCGTACTGGTAGACGGTGACGTGCACGGGCTGTTCGCCGGCACCTTCAGGACCGTCGTGTGCGCCCACTGGCCGTTCGGCCGCTGGATCAGGTAGGAGACCCAGGGCGGGTGCGGCTCGGTGCCGATCGCGCCGACGGTCTGGAGCGTCACCGAAACATTGCCCGGCTGTGTGGGCGTTGCAGCGATTGCTGCGGGGTAATGTGTGAACCAGATGAAAGTCGTGACGACGATCGCGACCAATCCGGCAAATATCACCGACACCAGAGCGATGCGCTGCGGCTTCCCTACCCTCGCGCTCATGATTGCTCGCAATCGCGGGAGCCACTGAATAGGCCGAGTGCCCCTTGCTCATGGGAGCGTTGGCTCGAATATCGAGTATTCAATCCGATCCTTCGCGGAAAGCCGCCGCGGGGGCGGGCAGGGATCATCGTGGCCAAGAGTTGTTGTTACGTCAACTGTTGCGGGCTTGACGTTGTTGCGCGCGTGCAAGGCTAATTTTGACCGGTGGATACCTGGCGTCAGTTGCGCACGGGGCGGTGGGTCACCCTCAGCCTCGTTGCTCTGATGCTGGTGGCGGCGTGCGCGGCCCTGGGACGGTGGCAGTACGGCCGTAGCTACCGCCCGTCGGACAGCTACAGCCAGGAGCCGGTGGCGGTCTCACTGGATTCGCTCGACTCGGCCGCGCACCCACTCACCGCCGCCGTCGCCAACCGGCAGGTGGTCATGACCGGCCGCTACGACGCCGGGGGCCAGCGTCTCGTGACGGGCCACACCCTGGAGGGCGCGGCAGTGCTCTGGGTCGTCACGCCGCTCAGGCTCGCGGACGGTTCAGCGATCGAAGTCGTGCGCGGGTGGTTGTCGCGAGAGGACCGCGCCTTGGCGACGCCCCCGGACTCCGTCGTGCGGGTCACCGGCCGCATCCGTCCCCTTCAGCCCTCCGCGGGATCGGCGAGCGCACCGGGATATGCCGCCGCCATCGACGCGGGCCTGCTGCGTCAACTGGGCTATCCCGCTCGAGACGGCTACGTCGTGCGCACCGCGCAGGTGGCGCCCGACCCGCTTTCGCTTCAACCGGTCCCGAGCCAGGCGCCGCCGGGTCGCCCGGGAGCGAAGCAGTTCTACCTGCAGAACGCGGTCTACACCGTCCAGTGGTGGGTGTTCGCGCTCCTCATCCCGCTGATCTGGTTTCACCTTTTCCGGATGGACCTGGTCGCGCGCCGCGAGCGGCGCCTGCCCGGCTCGATACCGGCGACCAGCGTCATGACTCCTTGAGCAGCGCCGTGACGGCGCTCGTGATCTCGGCGCCGGTCACCGGACCGATGAACCGATCAGCGATACGGCCATGGCGATCGAGCACGAGCGTGCTGGGCACTCCGGCCTGGGGCAGCAGCGTCAACTCGCCGAGCACTTGCCCGTGCTCGTCGACGAGGTTCGGGTAGTGGGCGCCCGTCGTCGCGATGAACTTCGTCGCCAGCCGTTTGTCGTCCTGTTCATCGATTCCGATGAACCTCACGGGACGGCCGGAAAATGCCGCGGCCGTGCGGGCCAGTGCGGGCGACTCGGAGCGGCACGGTCCGCACCATGAGGCCCAGACGTTGAGCACCACCACGTTGCCCACGGTGCTGCTGAGACTGAGCTGGTCGCCGGTCAGGGTGGCGCCGTGCAGGCTTGGGGCGACCGGCCGTTTCGTGAGCGCGAAATGCGTCAGACCGAGCTGGTCGGCCCCCTTCGACGCGGTGGCACCTTGCTGGACCGAGGCGGCCGCGCACCCGGACACCGCCGACATCGCGGTCACGAGGGCGATCGCCGCGAGCGGGTGTACGGCCCTCGGCCAACGGGTGCGCGCGCTCAATGGGACGACTCCATTCGCAACGTCTGGCAGATCGATGAGTTCCGTTCGTGAACCGGCCGGCGCCAGCCCGACCGGCCCGCTTCAACGAACGGGTGACGATGGCAGCCTAGGCCTCGAAAGGTGGATCACACGTTGCTCCCGGATCGAAGGTGCTACATTCCCGCCTGCCGTTGGCAAGGGGGACATTCGTGAGCGCTGCAACCACTGATGCGGCGCTGTCGCGCCCGACGTCTCGAGTGCGCGCCGTCGTCCAGGACTACGTGGGGCTCACCAAACCCCGCATCATCGAGCTGCTCCTCGTGACCACCGTGCCGGCCATGATGTGTGCCGCCCATGGGATGCCGCCGGTGGGAACGGCCATCGCCACCCTGGTCGGCGGGAGCCTGGCGGCGGGCAGCGCGAACGCTCTGAATTGCGTGATCGATCGAGACATCGACTCGGTGATGCACCGGACCGCGAGCCGTACCCTGAACCGGTCGCTGGTGGGGCCCCGCGGCGCGCTCGTGTTCGGCCTCGTCCTGGGAGTGCTCGCGACGGTGTTCCTGGCCTTGACGACGAACGCCGTCGCGGCCGGGCTTGCGGTCGCCGCCATCGCCTTCTACGTCCTCGTCTACACCGCGCTGCTCAAGCGCCGCACGTCTTCCAACATCGTCTGGGGCGGCGCAGCGGGGTGCATGCCGGTGCTCATCGGCTGGTCGGCCGTGACGGGGTCCCTGGCCTGGACGCCGGTGGCCCTCTTCGCGGTGGTCTTCTTGTGGACGCCGCCGCATTTCTGGGCCCTGGCGATGCACTTCCGGGCTGACTACGCGGCGGCGCAGGTGCCGATGCTCCCCGTCGTCGCGGCTCCGCGGGTGGTGACCGCCAGGATCATCACCTACACCTGGGCGATGGTGGCGGCGTCGGTTCTGATCTGGCCGATCGCCCGGACCACCCCGGTGTACGCAGCGGCGGCCGTCGCGCTCGGCGCGGTCTTTCTCCGGGAGGCCTACGCCCTTCGCGCGAGGGTCATCTCCGGTGTTCCCGAAAGACCCATGCGGCTGTTCCACATTTCGATCACCTATCTCAGCGTCCTGTTCGTGGTGCTCGCCATCGACACCTTGCTGCCGGCCGCCTGGCACTGAGAGGCACTTGCACATTTGACGGCGCTGGTCCACGACCGGGGGCGCTGCGAACGCGAGAGGGCGCCAGAGTTCTGGGAAGTGGGCGCGTCGGGCCGGCGCTACAGCAACGTGGTCTCGTCGAGCTCGGCCGCGACGCGTTTGGGCACGCACATGCGCCAGGCGTCGATGACAAGCTCGCGCGCCTCGTCGTCGGGGAGCGCGGCGAGCCGGACGTCGATCCAGTTGTAGCGAAGGTCAGATGCCTTGGGATACAAGAACTTTTCCGGCTCGGCGGCGATCACGCCGTCGCGTTCCTCCTTCGGGAAGGCGAGGCCGGCAATCTCGTCGTCGGCGGAGAACGTGAGCCAGACAAGCCGCCCGACGCGAAATTTCTCGACGCCGCGCACCTCGACCTGATAGCTGCGCGGGAGTTGGAGCGCGAGCGCGCGAACGTCGTCAGCCGACGCCACCGTGTGGCTTCCCGTCGCTCGTCCCGGTGACCGGGCGCACCAGCTGCCGCAGCAGCCGCTCGTGCTCGGCCGCCGGGTCGTCGGTCAGCCCGGTGTGCACCGGACCGGGCTGGATCACAGTGCTACGTGGCGCCGTCAGCCACCGGAAGAACTGCCCCCGGGCGTCACGTCCGGCCTCGGAAGCGGCGGTGCAGGCTTGCGTCGAGGCCTGCAATGCCTGACGAATCGGCTCCGGGTCGGCCGCCGGATCGAGCGCGTGCAGCCGCGCGATGTCGAGTTCGGCGCGCAGCGCGAGATAGTCCAGCTGGCGGCAGTAGAGCACGACGGCGGCGTTGAACCGCTCACCCCGCTCCACCCGCGGCACCACCTGAAGCACCGCGTACTCGAAGACCTGCCGCTGGACGCTCACTGCGGGACGCTCGCGATCAGCGCGGGCAGCCAGTCCCTGCGGGCCCCGAGCCGCCCGAGCACCTGGCGCACGTACGCCGCGCGCAGCTCGGCCAGCCCGCCGAAAGCGTCGAGCGCCGGCGGGTCGGCGAGCCACTCGTCGGGCGCCTCGGCGACGGCTTGCGTCACCAGCGCCTCGGTGACGAGCGGGGCGAGCGCGTCGTCGGCTTCCCCGAGCCGCGGACGGCTGGAGATCAGCGCGTGCTCGCGGGCGTCGTACTCCCGCGCGATCCAGGCGGCCGCGCCCGGCCAGTGGTGGGCGAAGGTCAGCGTGGCGCCGTGGTCGATGAGGTAAGGGCGGCCGTGCCAGCGCAGCATGTTGGGGTTACGCCACGAGCGGTCCATGTTGGCCACGAGCGCGTCGAACCACAGGATCCGGCCGGCGAGCACGGGATCGACGGGGAACGCCCGCACGTCCAGGTCGAGGGCGCCCGGCAGGAAATCCATGCCGAGGTTGCGTCCGGGGCTCGCCCGCAGCAGGTCCTGCACCTCCTCGTCGGGCTCGCCGATCGAGAGTGCCGGATCGATGTCGACGGTGACGAGGTCGGGCACCGGAAGCTCCAGCGCCCGCAGCAGGTGCGCGCAGATCACCTCGGCGACCAGCGTGCGCGGACCCTGGCCGGCACCGCTGAACTTGACGACGTAGGTGCCGTCGTCGTCGCCCTCCATCAGGCCCGGCAGCGAGCCGCCCTCACGCAGCGGGGTGACGTAGCGCAGCGCGGTCACCTCGGCAAGCACAGCTGGCCACCCTATCCAGCAGCCGGTGGCCGGCCGGCGGCAGCGATGACCGTTTGGGCGATCGCCGTGAGCTGCTCGATCTGCTGCGCGGTCAGCTGCTCGAACAGGACCCGGCGGACGGTCTCGACGTGGCCCGGAGCCGCGGCGGCCAGCGCTTGCAGCCCGGGCTCGGTGAGGACGGCACACAGGCCGCGCCGATCGCCGCCCGAGTACGGCTCGCGGCGGACCAGCCCGGCCTTCTCCAGCCGGCCCACCGCGTGTGAGAGCCGGCTGCGGGAGTACAGCGTCCGGTCAGCCAGTTCGCCCATCCGCAACGCGTGCTCGGGTTCCTCGGACAGGCGTACCAGGATCTCGTAGTCGGCGTGCGAGAGCCCGCTTTCGCGTTGCAGCTGGGCCTCGACCGCGGCGTTCAGGAGCTGCACGGCCGACAGCGATGCACGCCATGCCACCTGCGCGTCGGCAGAGAGCCAGCGAGTCCCGGGCGGCGCAACCGGCCCGGCGGGATCCGGCATGGCAGCGAGCTTACGGCGACGATCTTGCCCATCGGAACGGTGTCGACGGGCTTTACGTTTCAATGGGGGAGTGCGCCAACCCAGCGCGCAGCAGGACCGGGAACCGCTCCCGGCCCGCAGCTCGGAAGGAGCTCGGCCTCCATGGCCCAGTTGAGGTCGTCCAATCCCGCGTTCCGGCAGAAGTTCGCCACCGAGCCTGTCGTCGCACCACCGCCGAATGCGACGCCCGAGCAGCTCGCGCAGATGTACCGGACGCCGTCCCGGCTGACGATCGACGACGTCGTCATCCACACCCTCGGCCTGTTCGCCCTGCTCGGGGCCGCCGCGGCCGTCGGCTGGGGCATCGCGCCGAGCAGCCCGGGCATCGGGATCGCCGCCGGTCTGGCGGCGCTGGCGCTGTCCTTCGTCATCGGCTTCAGCAGGGTCATCCGGCCGCCGCTCGTCGTGATCTTCGCCCTCCTGGAGGGCCTCGCGATCGGGTTGATCAGCCGCTTCTACGAGGCCGCCTACCACGGCATCGTGCTGCAGGCTCTGCTCGGTACCGGCGTGGTCTTCGTCGTGATGCTGGGCCTGTATCGCAGCGGACGTTTGCGCGCCACCCCGCGCATGCGCAAGATCGTCTACTCGACCCTGATGGGTGTCGTCGCGCTCGGCCTGATCGACCTCGTCGTGCGGCTGACCACCGGCAGCCACCTGCCGATCATCAACTCGTCGTCGCCGATCGGCATCATCTTCAGCCTGGCCGTGCTCGTGGTCGCCAGCCTGCAGTTCATCCTCGACTTCGACTACATCGAGCGGGCGATCGCCGCCGGTGCACCGCGCAGCGAAGCCTGGCGCGCGTCGTACGGGCTGCTGGTCGGCTTCATCTGGGTCTACCTCGAACTGCTGCGCCTGCTCTCCAAGCTGCGCAACTAGACCGCTCAGCCGTGCTTGTCAGGCCCCGCCCGGTCAGGATCGATGCGGATCAGGCAGCGCTGGTCCTTCACCATGACGGCGCGATAGTCGTCCCAGTCCGGGTGCTCCCCGGAGATGCTGCGGTAGTACGCGACCAGCCCGTCCATCGCCTCGGGTAACGACTGGATGGTCGCGGGACCCTCCACGTAGATCCACTCGCCGAAGAAGCCGTCCGGCAGCACGCACACGTAAGCCCGGCCGGTGCGGCGGATGTGCTTGACCTTGTACGCGGTCTCGCGCGAGCTGATCACGACCAGGCCGGCGGCGTCGACGCCGACCGACACCGGGGTCAGCTGTGGGCTGCCGTCCTGGCGCAACGTGCCCAGCACGCCATGGTGATGCTCGCGGATGTACGCCCGAGCGGCGTCGAGGTCCACCCGCGACTAGAGCGTGCGCAGCGCGCCGCGCCGCAGGTCCTGCTCGTGGACGATCGCTGTCGCGTAACCGTGGGGGATGCTGTGCTCGTCGCGCAGCCAGATGACCCGCTCTTCGAAGCGCATCAGGCTTGGACCGCATTCCAGACAATCCAGCCACTCGGATATTGGCTGTCCGGTCACCTCGGGCATCCGCGAGATCAAGCTCTGATGGGTCTGCGCCGAGTGGTGAACGGACATGCGCGCCTCCTAGGACTGGACCTTCAGCGGTACATGTCCAACAGGGTGACGCACGGAGGCTCCCAGGACAAGTCTTCGTGAGCTGCGCATCAACGGTCCGGGCCAAAGGTCCCGGTCGACGGCGTGTTTTCAGGCACTCTTCCCATGCGGCGCGCCGTACCGTGCCCGGGTGTCCGACGTGGACGCAATTCGCCGCGTGCCTTGCGGCGCCTGGACGCCAGAGTCCGGCGGTGGTCCGGCGTGCGCTGGGCGGGACGCGGAGCTGACGGCCGCCCTCGCGCCGAGGCGGCCCACGAGCTGGCCGTGACGCTCGCTGAGCTGGCCCGGCGCGCGGGCAACGGCGGGCCCGACGAGCCGCCGCCCGTTGTAGAGCACACGCGCTCGCCGACCAGCTGACCGTGCTGGGCCGCGAGCTGCAGAAGGCGCCCGACGCCGCCACGTATGCCGAAGCGGGGGTGGCGGCCGTCGAGCGCCTCTTGGCGGACTTGTGAAGCAGGGAACGGTGACTAGTTGAGGCGCTCCAGCACCATCGCCATGCCCTGCCCGCCACCGACGCACATCGTCTCGAGGCCGAAGGTGGCGTCGCGGGTGGTGAGCCCGTTCAGCAGGGTGCCGGTGATGCGCGCTCCGGTCATGCCGAAGGGGTGGCCGACGGCGATGGCGCCGCCGTGGACGTTGAGCTTGTCGATGTCGATGCCCAGCTCGCGGTAGCTCGGGATGACCTGGGCGGCGAAGGCCTCGTTGATCTCGACGAGGTCGATGTCGCTGATGCTCATGCCGGCGATGGCCAGCGCCCGGCGGACGCTTCGACCGGGCCGAGGCCCATGAGCTCCGGGGAAAGGCCGCTGACGCCGGTGCTGACGACCCGGGCGAGCGGGGTGAGGCCGAGCTCGCGGGCCTTGGTGTCGCTCATGATGATCACGGCGGCGGCGCCGTCGTTGAGCGGGCAGCAGTTTCCGGCGCGTGACCGTCCCGTCGGGGCGGAAGACCGGCTTGAGCGCGGAGATGCCCTCGAGGGTGACGCCGGCGCGGGGGCCGTCGTCCTTGCCGACGACCGTGCCGTCCGGCAGCGTGATCGGGGTGATCTCGCGCTCCCAGAAGCCGTCGGCGATGGCCTTCTCGGCGAGGTTCTGCGAGCGGACGCCGAACTCGTCCTGCTCGGCGCGCGAGATCGCCCTTGAGCTGGGCGACGTTCTCTGCGGTCTGGCCCATGGCGATGTAGACGTCGGGCAGCTTGCCGGACTCGCGCGGGTCGATCCAGGGGGCCTCGTTCGCCGCCTGCTCGTTGGCGGCGTCGGTCGCTTCGGCGAAGAGCGGGTTCATGGTGTCGGGCAGCGAGTCGCTGCTGCCCTTGGCGTAGCGGCTGACCATCTCGACCCCGGCGGAGATGAAGACGTCACCCTCGCCGGCCTTGATGGCGTGCAGTGCCATCCGGGTGGTCTGCAGCGACGAGGAGCAGTAGCGGGTGACCGTGGTGCCGGGGATCGAGTCGTAGCCGAGCAGCACCGCGACGACGCGTGCCATGTTGAAGCCCTGCTCGCCGCCGGGAAGGCCGCAGCCGAGCAGCAGGTCGTCGATGTCGTTGGGGTCGAGCTGGGGGACCTTGTCCAGCGCCGCGCGGATGACGGTCGCGGCGAGATCGTCCGGGCGAAGGTCCTTCAGTGAGCCTTTGAAGGCGCGGCCGATGGGCGACCGGGCAGTGGCAACGATGACAGCCTCGGGCATGACATTCCTCCGCATCTAGGCAGCTGCGCTGCAAAGCTACTCGTCAGTAGGTATGAGGTCCTGACGGAAGCCTACGTGCGCTGAGCCGCTCTATCGAACGGGTTGCGCGAGGATGATGTCGGAGAGTTTCTCGCTCGGCCTCGGGGGAGAGGGCTGGCCAGGGAAGGGGACCAGGCGTCCGAGTGAGGGCCCGTCCGGTGTGAGCGGATCTCCGGCGACCAGCCAGCCGGCCGCACGACCACGCCGTTTGGCCTGGTAGAGGGCCTGATCTGCGCGTTTCATCGTGGCCGCTGGACTGCCGCCGGGATGCGCGACCGCGCCCGCGCTGAAGGTCGTCAGCGGCGAGCGGGCCCACCAGTCGGAGGCAAGCCGGCCCAGCAAGGTGGCAGCCGTGCGGTGATTGGCGTCGCTCCCACTGATGATCAGCAGGAATTCCTCGCCGCCGGTCCGGATGGCGAGTTCACCGGAGCGCGTCAGCGAAGCAGGTGCCGGCCGAAGGAGCGCAGCACCTCATCGCCGACGTCGTGGCCGAGGGTGTCGTTCACGGACTTGAAGTTGTCCAGGTCGATGGCGATGACGACGTCGCCGGGCTGCAGCTTGGTGAGGGCGGTGCCGAGCCGGCGGCGGTTGCCCAGGCCGGTCAGCGGGTCGACCTCGGCGCGCACGCGCAGCCGGGCGTTCAGGGCGACACTCTCCAGGGCGGCACTGGTGGCCGCGGCGAGGCTGGTCAGCAGCGTCTGGCCGAAGGGGTCGAGCCGCTCGCCGGGGCGCGGGTGGGCGAGGAGCACGCCGCGGACGCCGACCCCTCCGCGCCCGTTGAGCGGGACCTCGAGAGGAATGCAGTCGGTTTCCTGGCAGACCAGCGGCGGATCGCCCGGCAGGCCGTCGTCGGCCGACATCACGATGCGCACGCCGTCGCGGTCCAGCGTCACCGAGGTGGTCCCGGCGTCGAGGATGTCGCGGGCGACGGTGGCGGCGATGCGGGCGGCCTGGCGGGCGTTCGTCGCCCGGGCCAGTTCGAGCTGACCGGCGGTGAGCCGCTCGAGCGCCCGGGTACGCAGGGCGTCACGGCGGGCATCGCGGCGCACCCGGTCGGCGAGGCGGGCGAAGATCTCTCCGGTGACGGTCGCGACGACGATCGCGCCGATGCCGGTGAGTGGGTTGCCAGGCGTTCCCGACCCAGGCCGGGGCGGTGGCGCAGGCCAGGGCAAGCGGCGCGAGTTTCAGCGTGTACGAGGGTCCCAGCGCGAGGCCGCACCAGGCCGCGACGACGACGAAGAGCGGTCCGTAGGCCGCCTGCGATCCGCCGGCGAGGCCGCAGACGCCGAGAGCAACGTAGGCGCCGCCGGCGAGGACCATGCCGGCGCGGGTGGCGTCCTCGCTCCAGCGCGCGCGCAGGGCGGCGAGTCCGCCGACGGCGGCGGCGATGGAGACGGCGACGGTCACCGGGGAGCTGGGCTGGTCCCAGTGCGGCAGGCCCATCAAGGCGAACAGCGCCACGGCGCCGGCCAGTAAACCGGCGCCTCCCAGGCGGCCGAGCAGCCGCAGGTCAAGCGCGCTCACACGGCTCCATCGGCGCTTGTTGCCCGCGGGCAAGCGACTGGAACTCTTCAGCTGTCTCGTACGCTCGGCACTTGCCGGGACCCCTGGGTCTTGCGCTACCGGGAGGTGCTTTCCAAGGTGGTGGCCGCGGTCGTCGAATCCCTGGCAGAGCTGGTGGGCGGCACCCCGCTGGTACGCCTGCGCAAGGTCACGGCAGGTATCGCCTGCCCGGTCTACGCCAAGCTCGAGTATCTGAATCCGGGTGGCTCGGTGAAGGATCGGATCGCGCAGATCATGATCGAGGCGGCAGAGCGGGACGGCCTGCTCGGGCCGGGCGGCACCATCGTCGAGCCGACCAGCGGAAACACCGGCGTCGGGACTGGCGATCGTGGCTGCGCAGCGTGGTTACCGGTGCGTCTTCACCATGCCCGACAAGATCAGCAGCGAGAAGATCGACATCCTTCGTGCCTACGGCGCGGAGGTGCTGGTCTGCCCGACCGCCGTCGCCGCGGACGATCCGCGCTCGTACTACTCGGTGGCGCGCCAGCAGGTCGCTGCCACGCCCGGCGCCTGGAGCCCCGACCAGTACTCCAACCCGAACAACCCGCTCGCGCACTACCAGAGCACCGGCCCGGAGCTGTGGGAGCAGACCGAGGGCCGGATCACGGCGTTCGTCGCCGGCATCGGCACCGGCGGGACCATCTGCGGCACCGGCAAGTACCTCAAGGAGGTCAGCGGCGGGCGCGTGACGGTCGTCGGAGCTGACCCGCTGGGCTCGGTGTACTCGGGGGGCACCGGGCGTCCGTACCTGGTGGAGGGCGTGGGCGAGGACATCTGGCCGGCGACCTATGACCCGTCGGTGCCGGACCGGGTGGAGGCGGTGAGCGACCGCGAGTCCTTCGTGATGACGCGCCGGCTGGCCCGCGAGGAGGCACTGCTGGTCGGTGGATCGTGCGGGCTTGCGGTGGTCGCCGCCCTGCGGGTCGCCAGTGCTTCACCGCCGGACGGGATGGTGGTCGTGCTGCTGCCCGACTCCGGCCGGGGATACCTGTCGAAGATCTTCAATGACGACTGGATGAGCCGCTACGGCTTCCTTTCGGGCACCGGCGACGAGGCGACCCTCGGCGACGTGCTGACGCGAAAGGGCGACGCCCTGCCTGATCTGGTCCACGTGCATCCCGGATGAGACGGTGGGAGCGGCGATCGCGGTGCTCCGCGAATACGGGGTCTCCCAGCTGCCGGTCGTGAAGGAGGAGCCTCCGGTGATGGCTGCTGAGGTGGTCGGCGCGGTCGCCGAACGCGAACTGCTCGACGCCGTCTTCCGGGATCCGGCCGCGCTCGGGGAGCCGATCTCGTCCCACCTCTCGCCCCCGCTGCCGTCCGCGGGGGTCGGTGAACCGGTCTCGGCGGTGATGCCGGTGCTCGAGCGCTCCGCGGCGGTGCTGGTGCACGACGGCGGCCGGCCGCTGGGCATCGTCACGCGTTCGGACGTGCTCGGTTTCCTCGCGTCGCACTCGCTGGAGGCGCCGTGACCGGCCCGGAGCGCCGCGTGCCGCCGCGCTCCAACGTCGCCGCCGCGCCCCTTCGGCCCTGGCCCACCCCGCTCGCCGGCCGGCTGGAAACCTCGACCTTCACCAGCCGCGTGCTGGCGGGCAACCCGCTCGGCGACCCGGCCGAGCGGCCCGTCTCGGTCTACCTTCCGCCGGGCTACGACGAGCATCCCGACAAGCGTTACCCATCGGTGTACGTGCTGCAGGGCTACAGCGGAGCGCTCGGCATGTGGTCCAACCGCGGTGCCTTTCGCTCCACGTACATCGAGAGTGCCGACGCCATGTTCCAGCGCGGCGACGCTCCGCCGTGCATCGTGGTCCTCGTCGACGCCTGGACCGCCTACGGGGGCAGCCAGTTCGTCGACTCGCCGGGCACCGGGCGCTACCAGACCTACATCTGCGACGAGATCGTGCCCTGGGTCGACGCCAACTACCGGACGTTGAGCACCGCCGGGCATCGCGGCGTGAGCGGCAAATCCAGCGGCGGCTTCGGCGCGATGATCTTCGGGATGTTGCGCCCCGACCTGTTCGGCGGCCTGGCCACGCATGCCGGCGACACGCTCTACGAGGGTTGCTACGTCCCCGAGTTCCTGCGGGTCGCGCGCGCGCTGCGGGACCGTTACGAAGGCTCGTACGAGACGTTCTGGGAAGACTTCTGGACCCGGGCCCGCGTCGGGCAGGCCATGTCACGCCCCGAGGACGGCTCCCTCGTCATGGTCTACGGCTGCGCTGCGGCGTTCAGCGCCGAAGCCGACGCGCACGCGTCACGCTTCCGTTCGACATCGCCACGGGCCTGCTGCGTGACGACGTCTGGCAGCGCTGGCTGCAGTGGGATCCGGTACGCATGGTCGCCGGGCATGCGGAGGCGTTGCGCCGCTGCCGGGCGATCTGGATCGACGCCGGGCGCAGCGACGATTGGTGGCTCGACCTCGGGGCCGAGGCGTTTCGCCGCGAGCTGGAGAAGATCGGCGTGGGCGAGGCGGACGGCACGGTGCACTTCGAACTCTTCGACGGCACCCACGCCGCCATCGACTACCGCTATCCGCTCTCGCTGGCGTTCCTGGCCTACCGGCTCTCGCCCTGACTCAGGGGTGTACTCAGGGCGTGAGGTGCCAGTCCTTGTTCATGGCGGCAAGGACGAGCGCGGCCGCCAGGTTGGCACCGTCGGTGCTCAGGTGGATGCCGTCCTGGGTACGGGCCAGGATCGTCTGCCCGTTCAAGCCCGGCAGGTAGTCCGCGTACTGACCGTTGTTGGACAGCCGCGGCACGATGTTGACGTCGGTGACCCCCGGGACGACCGCCGCGGCATCAGCCACTGCCAGGTCCATGAGGTGGTAGTCGACGGCGAGCTTGGCGTTGCGCGCAACCGGCATGGGCACCCAGTAGACCTTGCGCTTGCCGTTGCCGCTGAAGATGCGCATGACGACCTCGACCCGGCGGCGGTACTCCTTCGCCCAGGCGTCGCTGCCGTCCGGAAGGACGGTGCCGTTGGCGAGGGTGATGCCCTGACCGTCGTTGCCTCCCATCAGCACGACGACGACTTCCGGGTGCTGGGAGTTCACCAGCTGCTGGGCATACAGCGACCAGTCGAAGAAGTCGGGACGGACCAGCCCCGTGCCGTACTTGGTGACCGCGTCACCCGTGGCCTTGCCGGCTGCCGACGCCTGGTTGATCAGGTCGGGGCCGAAGAACTCGGTCATCGAGTCACCGGCGACGAGGATCTTCAGCGGGTCTGCCTTCGTGGGCACCCGGAGCTTGGGCACGGCGGGCTTCACCGGGGGGATGACCTTGGCCTTCGCCGACGCTGAGGCAGAGGGAGCCGGAGTGCTCGGCCTGCCGCCGCTGCCGAGCGGGCGGTTGTCGGCCTGTGAGGGCAGCTGCGACAGCGCCGACGGGCCGGTGGGCGCGGGCTGGTGGCCGAACAGCGAATCCAGCCACTTGCGCGGCCGGTCGAGGTAGAGCGCATGAGCGAACGAGTTGACCGGCTTGGCGACATCGAGCACGAGGTCGCGGGTGGTGCCGGCGGGCATTCCGTTGCCGGCATGCACCATGGCCCTGCTGTTGAAGACCATGGCGAAGATGAGGGCCCCGACCACCACCAGGATCGCGTGACCGGCGGGAAGGGTGCGCGGCACGGCGATCGGACGCTTACGCCGGCCCCGTCCACCTGTTCCCTCTTCGGGCGCCGGCGCAGGGGCGTCCGGCTTGATCGGCGCCGTGATCGGCTCAAGGTCGTCGACGGTGTCGACCATGTCATCGACAGTGTGCTTGTCGACCGTGTCGTCGACACTCCGAGGCGGCTCCATGACCGGTCCATTGTCGCGCACGTGGTGCGGACGGGTGTCAGGGCGGAGGTCGGTCATCGGCTCAGAACCTGAAATAGATGAAGGGGGCGACGCCCTGCTCGCCGACGATCGCGTTGCACACCACGATCAGCGCGCCGAGCCCGACCGCCTGCCACGCGAGGCTGAGGGTCGCGAACCGGACCTGGACCGCCGGCCAGAAGCCGATCGGGACGAACTGCACGCCGAGGCCCACCGCGATGGCGACCAGCACGCTGGTGGTCACCAGAGGTGAGGGGCCGCCCCCGCTGAAGAGCCGGCCGAAGATGGTCATCGCCCCACCGAATGAGGTCGCCCGGAAGAACACCCAGGCGAAGAGCACGATGTGGAACGTGATGAGCCCGCGCACGAGCGCCGGCATCCGGACGCCGGACGACACAAGCTGCGATCGGCGGGTCATCACGGCGGTGCCGCCGCCACCGCCGGGTGTCGCTGCCCCGCCGGATGCCGCTGCCCCGCCCGGCCCGTCGGGGATCGTGACCGCCTTGCGCCGGTCACCCCACCAGCGCTCGACCGCGAGGCCGAAGCCGTGGATGCCACCCCAGATCACGAATGTCCACGCCGCGCCGTGCCAGAGCCCGCCGAGCAGCATCGTGAGCGCCAGGTTGCGGTAGGTCTTGCGCACCCCCTTCCGGTTGCCACCCAGGGAGATGTACAGGTAGTCGCGCAGCCATCGCGACAGCGTCATGTGCCAGCGGCGCCAGAAGTCCTGCAGGCTCGTCGCGGTGTAGGGGCGGTTGAAGTTGTCGGGGAAGGTGAAGCCCAGCAGCAGCGCCAGCCCGATCGCCATCTCGGTGTAGGCGGAGAAGTCGCAGTAGATCTGCACCGCGTACCCGTAGATCGCGACGAGGACTTCGAGCGAGGAGTGCTGCCCCGGGCTGTTGAAGACGGGATCGACCAGCCGGGTGGCCAGCAGGTCGGCGATCACCACCTTCTTGATCAGCCCGCCGCCGATCAGGAAGAACGCCCGGGTGGCCTGGACCTTGCGGGGGTCGCGCGGGGTGGCCAACTGCGGGACGAACTCGCTGGCGCGCACGATGGGGCCGGCGATCAGGTGCGGGAAGAAGGACTGGTAGACCGCGAAGTCGATGCTCTTGCAGGGCTTGATGGTGCCGCGATGGACGTCGATCACGTACGAGATCGCCTGGAACGTGTAGAAGCTGATCCCCACCGGAAGCACGACCTGCAGCAGCGGCACCGGCATCCCGAAGCCGACGTGCTTCAGCGCGTGGTCGACCTGCAGGCTGAAGAAGCCGTAGTACTTGAACCAGCCGAGCAGGCCGAGATCGGCGCAGATCGCGGCGATGAGGATGCGCTTGTCGTGCCAGCGGTGGATGGCGAGCGCGGCCGTCTGATTGACGACGATCACGGTGGCGAGCAGCAGCGTGAAGCGAGCGTCGGCGTAGCCGTAGAAGAAGAACGACGCCCCGATGATGAACGGCTTCCAGAGCCGCGGATGGGGCATCAGCAACCACGACAGGGTCAGCACGACCGCGAAGAAGGCGGCGAACTGAATCGTGGGAAAGACCACGGGTCAGAGGCTAAGGGAGCGGACCGACAAAACAAGGCCACTGGCTCGCGGCTAGGGTCGGCGGGCGTGTCGGACATCGCGCAGAACAGTCCCGCCGGGCCATCCCCGGATCCGCAGCCTCACGCCGACGGTTTCGCCACCCGTGCGATCCACGCCGGGCAGGATCCGGATCCGACGACCGGAGCGGTGGTGGTGCCGATCTACGCCACGAGTACGTATGCCCAGGACGGGGTCGGCGGCCTGCGTTCGGGCTACGAGTACAGCCGCTCCGCCAACCCGACGCGCACGGCCCTCGAGGAGTGCCTGGCCAGTCTCGAGGGCGGCGAGACCGCGCTGGCCTTCGCCTCGGGACTCGCCGCCGAGGACTGCCTGCTGCGCGCCACCTGCGCGCCCGGCTCCGGGTCCGGTGAGGCGCACGTGATCATCCCGAACGATGCGTACGGGGGGACCTATCGGCTCTTCGCCCGGGTGCTCGCCGAGTGGGGCGTGGCGTTCTCGCCGGTGGCGATGGACGACCTCGATGCGGTGCGCGCGGCGGTCCGCCCGGGCGTCACGCGCGTGGTGTGGTGCGAGACGCCCACGAACCCGCTGCTCGGGATCGCCGACATCGCCGGCCTTGCCGCCATCGCGGAGGACAGCGGGGCGTTGCTCGTCGTCGACAACACGTTCGCCTCCCCGTACCTGCAGCAGCCGCTGGCATTCGGTGCGGGAGTCGTCGTCCACAGCACGACCAAGTACCTCGGCGGCCACAGCGATGTCGTCGGCGGGGCGCTGGTGACGTCAGACGCCGCGCTGGGGAGCGGCTGCGTTTCCTGCAGAACGCGATGGGCGCGGTACCGGGCCCGTTCGACGCCTGGCTGACGCTGCGCGGGATCAAGACCCTCGCGGTGCGCATGGAGCGGCACTGCCAGAACGCCCGCGCGATCGTGGATCTGCTGGTGGGCCATCCTGCCGTCGGCGAGGTGCGCTACCCGGGCCTCCCCGGAGCGGCGGGGCCACGAGGTGGCGGCCCGCCAGATGCGCGACTTCGGCGGCATGGTCTCGTTCCGGCTGAAGGCGGGGGAGGCAGCGGCGCTCGACGTCTGCCGCGCGCACCCGGCTCTTCACGCTCGCCGAGTCGCTCGGCGGCGTGGAGTCGCTGATCGAGCATCCGCACCGGATGACGCACGCGAGCGTCGCGGGCAGCGCGCTGGAGGTCCCGGCCGATCTGGTACGGCTGTCGGTCGGGATCGAGGACGCGGCCGATCTCGTCGCCGATCTGGCGCAGGCGCTGGGCTGATGCCCGCTGACGGCTACTTCGCGCGGGGGCGCAGGCTGTGCGTCGCCAGTTCCAGGTAGCGCTTCCATGCCTCGCCGTCATGGGCGTCGGTCGCGCTCTCGATCACGCCGCGAAGGCCGTGCAGGATCAGCAGGATGTCGGGCTGACCGACGCCCGGTGCCAGCGTGCGGTGGCGGTGCGCGTCGTCGACGAGTTCGGTGATGATCTCGCGGATGGCCGCCACCCGCTCCGGGCGCCGCCCCTCCCGCCAGAGCAGCCCGAGCAGCCCCTGGCTGTCGGCCTGGATGGCACCGGTCGCCTGCATGAACTCCCAGATGCCCGAGCCGTCGCGATGTTCGAGCGCGGCGCGGGCGCTCGCGAGCACTTCGTCGGACAGGTCTTCGAGCAGCGCGGCGATCAGGTCGTCCTTGCTGGGGAAGTGCCGGTAGAGCGTCCCGGTACCGACCCCCGCCTGCTTGGCGACGGCCTCCACCCCGGAGTCGAGCCCCTCGCGTCCGAACACCTCGCGAGCGGCGGCAACGAGATGGCGCCGATTGCGAACCGCGTCCTGACGCATGGGCCGGGCGACCGCGCGCGGTCCGGTGGCGGGCGTCATTCGGGCTCACTTCCGACGAGCGTCCCCGCCGGCACCAGGGCGAGTTCGGCGTGTGCCTGATCGGCAACCGTCTCCTTCCCGCGGTGGGCGGACGGGATCAGCGGGACGGCGATCGCCGCGAGCAGGCCGAAACCGGCCAGCACGGCGAACGCGTGGGTGAAGCCCGACTCGGTGGGAAGCCCGCCGGCGCTTGCCCCGGCAGTGACGATCGTTCCGGTGACGGCGGCACCGATCGAGCCGCCGATGGTGCGGATGTTGGCGTTCATCCCGGTGGCGACGCCGGTCTGCTCGGGCGGCACGGCAACCACGATCAGGTTGGACATAGCCGAGAAGGCCACTCCGAACGCCACACCCATCAAGCCGGACGCGAGGTAGACCTCCCAGCGATCGGAGTGCGCGAAGGCGAGGATCGCGTAGCCCACGGTGCTGAGGGCGGCCCCGACGAAGACCATGAGCTTCGAGCCGAACCTCGCCGCGAGCCGGCCGGTCAACATCCCGCAGATGAACATGCCGATGACGAGCGGAAGCATGAACAGGCTCGACCCGGTGATCGAGGCGCCGAACCCGTAGCCCGTGCTGCGTGGGGTCTGCACATATTCCGGCAGGAACGCCATCGCGGCGTACATGCCGGCGCCGAACAGGAGCGCGACGAGATTGTTCGTCCAGACGGCGGGCAGGCGCATCATCCGCATGTCGATGAGCGGGGCTGCGGAGCGCGACTCGGCGACGTACCAGATCACGGCGATCACGGCGGCGAGGGCGATGAGGCCGAGCGTGCGACCGGACGCCCAACCCCAGGTCGAGCCCTCGCTCACCGCAATCAGCAGGGCAACCAGCCACAACGTCAGCAGCGCTCCGCCGAGAACGCTGATCGGACCCTCGGCCTTCACCGGCGACTCGGGAATCATGAAATGCGCGGCGACGGCAGCGATCGTGGTCACGATCAGCGGGATCCAGAAAAGCCAGTGATAGCCGAGGTTTTCGACGATCGGCCCGGCCAGCACGATGCCGAGCCCGCCGCCGACCGCCGTCAGCGCGGCGCTCACGCCCACGGCCCCGCCGACCTTCTCGGGTGGGAACTCGTCGCGAATGATGCCGAAGCACAGCGGCAGCACGGCGCCACCGATGCCCTGCACGGCACGGGCGACGATGAGCAGCCCGATCGAGGTCGCCAGCGCCGCCATCAGCGCCCCGACCGCGAGCGCTCCCATCGCGAAGACGAAGACCTTCTTCTTGCCGATCTTGTCGCCGATCCGCCCGAAGATCGGCGTGAACACCGACGCCGAGAGCAGGTAGACGGTCAGCACCCAGGTCACGGTGTTCTGCGAGGTGTGTAGCGAATGCTGGATGGTCGTCAGCACCGGGGAGACGAGCGATTGGAGCACCGAGTACGCGATCACGCCCACCGCGAGAACGCCGAAGGTGCCTCCGTAGCTGCGCCGGGCGGCGGGCGCGTTCGAGGTCACCGGGGCAGCCTATCCGGAACCGGAGTCACGGTTCCGGATAAGTAACGACGATCACTCCCAGCCGCACGATTTCTAGGGGAAGGCCGAGGCAGGACGGGGCTATCCGGCGTCGCGCATGCGGACGTGCGGGCCGATGTCCGGGTCCTCCCAGGGCTCGGAGACGGTGACGAATCCCAGCGCGAGGTAGAAGCCCTCGGCGCTGACCCTGGCGTTGCACCAGAGCAGGCCGCCGCCCGAGCGCGCCACGAAATCGCGCACTCGCTCCAGGAGCGCGCGGCCGACGAGCTGGCCGCGATGCGGTGGCGCCACCGCCATTCCGCGCAGCCGCCACAGACCCGGACCCTCGGCCTCCGGCTCCTCGATCACCGTCGCGACGCCCACCACCTGGTGGTTCACGTAGGCCGCGAAGTGACCCGTGCTGTGCTCGCGATCGCCGGGGAGCTGCAGCTCGTCCCAGCCCTTTCCGGGTCGCAGCACCTGCCCCCGGAGCGCGTAGGTGATCTCCGGGCGGACCTGCTCGACCGTCACGTCCGGCGGCTCGCCGATGAAAGTCACATCCACAGCATCAGGGGTGCCTGCGCGAAGTCGGCAGCCGTCTCATAGCCTCAGGTATGCCCACAGGACCGGTTCGCAGCGCCGACGGCGCGACCATCGAGATCGCGTACGAGACGTTGGGAGATCCTGGCGGCATTCCACTGCTCATGGTGCACGGGCTCGGCATGCAACTGGTGGGTTGGCACCCCGACCTGCTGAAGGAGCTGGCCGGCCGCGGCTACCAGTTGGCCATCTTCGACAATCGCGACGCCGGCCAGTCCACGCATTTTTCCCACGCGGGCTCGCCCGACATCGGGCAGTTGCTCGCACGCGATGCCTCAGCCGCCGCGTACACCCTCTCTGAGCTGGCTGATGATGCGGCGGGGCTGCTCGATCTGCTCGACTGGCCCACGGCTCACGTGATGGGCGTGAGCATGGGTGGCATGATCGTCCAGACGCTCGGGCTGCGTCATCCCCAGCGGCTGCGGAGCCTGACCACGATCATGGCCACTACCGGGGCAGACGGGGTCGGTCAGCCCACCGATGCCGCGCTGGGCACGCTGCTCTCGCCGCCCGCGCTCACCCGTGAGGACTACATCGACAACGCGGTCCGCTCGTTCTCGATCATCGGCTCCACCGACTTCCCGCACGACTACGACCACATCCGTACCCGCGCGGGCCAGTCCTGGGATCGGGGTCACGATCCCGACGGCACGATCCGTCAGGTGGCAGCGATCCTTGCCAGCGGCGATCGGACGGAGCCGCTGGGCGAGCTGCGAATGCCGACCCTCGTCGTGCACGGCACCGCCGACCCGCTGGTCGACGTCTCGGGCGGGAGGGCGACGGCCGCCGCCATCCGCGGCGCCGAACTGCTCGAGGTCGAGGGCATGGGACACGACCTGCCGCGCGAGGTGTGGCCGCGCTTCCTCGACCGGCTCGATGACGTCGTGGCCCGCGGCGAGAACACCATGAGGGCCAGCGCCGCCTGAGCGGAGCTAACGGCCGCGCCGGCCCTTTCGCGCGGTGAGGTAGTCGCGGACGACGTACTGGCCGAGGTTGCGCGCGTCGGGGGAGAACACCCGGCCACCGTTGCGGCGGGCGATCTCATCGACGAACTCCACCAGCCGGGGCTCGTCGTCGAGCATGAAGACGTTGATGGTGGCCCCGCGCCGGGTCAGCTTGTCGACCTCGGCCAGGGTCAGCTCCAGGGTCTCCGGCAGCGCGGGCCAGTGAAACCACGGGGTGCCGTCGCGTAGCAGGTGGGCGGTCGGCTCGCCGTCGGTGACGACGAGCACGACCGGCTCCGCGTCGGGGTACTTCGCCAGCTGGCGGCCGGCCAGGTGCAGGGCGTGCTGCAGGTTGGTGCCCTGCACCATCTCGCTGTCGAGCCCGGCCAGCTCGGTCGGCTGCAGCTGGCGGGCGAAGTCCGAGAAGCCGATCACGTGCAACGCGTCCTGCGGGAACTTGGTCGAGATCAGGCTGTGCAGCGCGAGTGCGGTCGACTTCGCGATGCCCCAGGTGCCGCGCAACGCCATCGAGTACGAGAGGTCGACCAGCAGGCAGACGGCGGCGGACGTGCGGCGCTCGGTCTCCAGCACCTCGAAGTCCGACGCGGCCAGGGTGACGCGCTCGCCGCGCGCCTCCAGCGGCTCTCCCGCCCGGCGCAGCAAGGCGTTGCGGACCGTGCGGACGACGTCGAGCGGCTGCTCGTCGCCGAACTGCCACTCCCGGCTCGCACCCGTCGCCTCGCCGGCGGCGCCCGCATCGCGGACGTCGTGATCGCCACGGCCGCGGGCGTCGAGCTGGCGGAAGACCTTCGTCAGCGCCGCCGCGCCGAGCCGGCGGACGGCCTTGGGGGTCAGTTCGAGCTTGCCGCCCTTGCGGGTGAGGTAGCCCTGACGCTCCAGCTCGCGTTCCAGGGTCTGCAGAGCGCGTAGATCATCGACCGCCTGCCGGCCGAGCGCGTTCTGCACGGCCTCCGGGTCGACGTCATCCAGCGACGCGCCGGGATAGTCCTGCCGCAGCGCTGCCGCGAGCTCGTCGAGCTCGGCCAGTTCCTCGAGCGCATCGGTGGCCTCGCCGAGGCCGAGCGGCTGGTCGCCGGTCATCCGCTCGCCGCGGGAACGCCGGCCCTGACCCCAGTCCAGATCGGGCCGCGCGGACTGCAGCGCCGATTGCAGCCGTGACATCTCCGCCTGCAGTCCGAGGTCTTCCATCGCGGTCGCCATCAGGTCGGCGAGCTCCTGGCGCTGCTCCGGCGACAGGCTGCGCATCAGCTTCGCTGCGGCGGCGGCGCGGCGGGCGAGTGAGTCGGTCAGCTCCTCCAGGCTCTGCGGGTTCTCCGGGAAGAAGTCGCCGTGCTTTTCCATGAAGTCTTGGAACATCTGGTCGGTGTCTTCGCCGCGGGCGTCGGCCTCGAGCATCGAGTTGAGGTCGGCGAGCATGTCCTTGACCCGCTGCATGTCCTCGGGCGAGGCGTTTTCCAGAGCCTGCTTCATGCCCTTGAACTGGCTGTCGAGCACCTCACGGCGCAGTAGGTCCTGGATCTGCTCGAAGGTCTCGCGGGCCTCGGGGGAGCGCCAGTCGTACTCGGTCAGCGCGCGGACGGCACGGGCCGGGTCGTTGGGGAGGGTGTCGAGTTCGGTCTCGGCGAGCCGGGCGTCGTCGGACGGGTCGGGAAACAGTGCCGCCCGCTCCTGCTCGAGCGCCTTCTCCAGCAGCTCGCGTACCTGCTCCAGGGTCCCGTCGAGGCGGCCGCGCTCCCGGGCCTCGCGCCGCCGCTTCTCGATCTGGCGACGCAGATCGTCCAGCCCGCGCCGGCCCTGGGCGCCGCGGCGCAGCAACGCTTCGAGCGCCTCCCGGGGGGTCGAGCCTTCCAGGACCGACTCGCCCATCTCATCGAGCGCCGCCGCGGCGTCGAAGGGCGACGCGAGCGGGTCAGGTCCGCCGTCCCACGGCCCGTAGCGGTAGCCGCCGACGTTGCCGACGCTCACCCGTAGACCGTCCGGCCGGGCAGCTCCTCCTTGGCGAGGCGGCGATGAAGGTGCAGGCCCTCCATGGCGAATTCCACGGCGCTGGCGGCCAGGCCCGGGGACTCCGACCCTTCGCCGTCCAGCCGGGTCAGCAGCGCGGCGAGACCGGGGATGGTTCCGAGCGCGGCCAGCAGGGCCGACCCCGGAAGCAGCTCGCCCGTCTCGACGGGACCTGACGACTCGACCCGCTCCTGCAGCCCTGACAGGTCGAGCCCGGACAGCCGGGCGCGGAACGTATCGGCGGTGGCTCGGCGCAGCAGGTGCGCGAGCACCTCCTCCTCGCGGCCCTCCTCGAGGGCGTCGAACTCGACCTTGCCGCGCACGGCCGGCACGACCGACGCGAGGTCGACGACCCGGGCGACCGGGGGCAGCTCGCCGGTGACGGCCGCCCGCCGGACGGCGCTGGCGGCGACGGTCTCGGTGGCGGCGATGGCGAGGCGGGCCGAGACACCGGAGCGGCCGTCGACCTGCGGCGCCTCCCGGACCGCCCGGGTGAAGCGGGCGAGCACCTCGACCAGGTAGTCCGGCACGACCGGCCGGCCGTACTCGCCGTCCCACTGCAGCAGTGATTCCTGACGCATGAGCGCGAGTTCGTCATCGAGGCGCAGCGGGTAGTGGGTGCGCACCTCGGCGCCGAAGCGGTCCTTGAGCGGCGTGATGATGCGGCCGCGGTTGGTGTAGTCCTCGGGGTTGGCGCTCGCGATGAGCATGAGGTCGAGCGGCAGCCGCAGCGCGTAGCCACGCACCTGGATGTCGCGCTCCTCCAGCACGTTGAGCAAGGCCACCTGGATGCGCTCGGCAAGGTCGGGAAGCTCGTTGACGCTGAAGATGCCGCGGTTGGTGCGCGGGACGAGCCCGTAGTGCACGGTCTGCGGATCGCCGAGGGTGCGTCCCTCGGCCACCTTGATCGGGTCGATGTCACCGATCAGGTCGCCGACGCTGGTATCGGGGGTGGCCAGCTTCTCGCCGTAGCGCTCGGAACGGTGCTTCCACGCCACGGGCGTCTCGTCACCGAGCTCGGCCTCGAGCTCCAGGCAGCGGCCGCACACCGGCGCGTACGGATGGTCGTTGATCTCGCAGCCGGCGACCACCGGGGTCCACTCGTCGAGCAGGCCGACGAGCGTGCGGATGAGGCGCGTCTTGCCCTGCCCGCGCTCGCCGAGCAGGACGACGTCATGCCCGGCGAGGATGGCCCGCTCGATCTGTGGCAGCACCGTCTCGTCGAAGCCGACGATCCCGGGGAAACGCTCCTGGCCGCTGCTCAAGCGCTCCAGCAGATTGCCGCGCAATTCGGCCTTCACCGATTGATGCACGTGGCCGCTGGCACGCAAGGCACCTCGCGTGGTGGGAAGGGGGGCCTTGCCCGTGGAAGGGTCGGTCGGCCGGCTCGCAGAACTCACCCTTCGGACGCTACGCTCCGGCCCCGTCGGCCGCATCCTCAAACCTTGGGCTACGGCTGGGCGTTCGCCAACAGCGCGAAGGCGTTAGACGCGACATGATCGGGGAAAGAGCGGCCCGGAAGAGCTGGAGGAGCGAGCGTGAGCTATGGGTCCAGCGGGTCCAGCGGCTCCCACCGCTTCGGCGCGGGCTTCGCTGCCGTCGGGACGCTTTCGGCGCCGGATCATGCAGCTGCCACCCGCGCCGCCGTCGCGTCGGCTCTCGAGGGGCTCAACCAGCCGCCCGACCTGCTGGCCGTCTTCGCCAGCGGCGAGTCCGTCGACGACCTCGACGTGGTCGGCCCGCTGGCGCAGGAGGTTTCCGGGGCCGCTCACGTCATCGGATGCTCGGCTGCCGGCGTGTGCGGCGCCGGGCAGGCGGTGCTCGGGGAGCCGGGAGTCAGCGCGTGGGCAGCGGTGCTGCCGGATGTCGCGATGCGCGTCTTCCATCTCGAGGTGATGCGCAGCGCCGACGGGCTCGCCATCGTCGGGCTCCCGCAGGGGCGCGACAGCGAGAGGGCCGCGTTGCTGTTCGCCGACCCGTTCAGCTTCCCGGTGGTGTCGTTCGTCGAGCGCTCGGCGGAAGCGTTGCCCGGGGTGGTGCTCGCCGGCGGGCTGGCCGGCGGCGCCGGCGTCTCACCGGGGGCCGGCAGCACGCGGCTCTACCTCGACGGGCGCAGCGTCGAACGCGGTGCGGTGGGCATGCTTTTCGCCGGAGCGCCGGGACAGGTGGTAGTCAGCCAGGGATGCCGTCCGGTCGGACCGGAAATGGTGGTGACCCGGGTGGACGGCAACGTCGTCCTCGAACTGGCGGGAGCACCCGCGCTACGCAAATTGCGTGAGGTCCTCGCCGGGCTGACGCCCCAGGAGCAGCTGAGCTTCGGCGGGGGGCCTCAGCTCGGTGTCGCGATGGACGAGTACCGGGACGAGCACGACATCGGCGACTACCTGATCCGCGCCGTGATCGGCATCGACGAGGGGCGGGAAGCGCTCGCGATCGGCGACGTGGTGGAGGTCGGTCGCACGGTGCGCTTCCAGTTGCGCGACGCCGATGCTGCCCGCGCTGACCTGAGGCTGCGGCTGGGGGCGGCGCACGACGCGCAGGGGGCGCTGCTGATCTCGTGCAACGGCCGGGGTCCCGGCATGTTTGGCTCCGCCGAGTCGGACGTGACGCTGGTGGCCGAATGCCTCGGCGGGATACCGGTGGCGGGACTGTTCGCGGGCGGCGAGATCGGCCCCGTCGGCGGTCATAACTGGTTGCACAGCTTCACGGCATCGGTGCTGGCTTTCCGGTGACCGATCGGCAGGCTGATCCACAGGCACCGGTGCTCGCCATCGACATCGGCGGCACCAAGATGGCGGGCGCGCTCGTCGACCCGTCCGGGGGCGTCCACGGCCGCTGTCAGGTCGCCACCGCGCCCGATCCGGCGGCGGCGCTGGCGCAGCTCGTCGACGAGGTGCTCGCGGGCGGGGCGGGAGCCACGATCGCCGGGGTCGGCGCCGGGTGCGGCGGGCCGATGAGCTGGCCGGCCGGGGTCGTCAATCCGCTCAACATCCCCGACTGGCGATCCGGGTTCGCGTTACGCGAGTGGCTCCGTCAACGGCTGCCGGGCGTTCCGGTGCGGGTGCACAACGACGCCCTCTGCGTAGTCGCCGGCGAGACCTGGTGCGGTGCCGCGACGGGACTTCGCGACGTGCTCGGCATGGTCGTCAGCACCGGTGTCGGCGGCGGCCTGGTCCTGGACGGCCGGCTGCGCGACGGCGCCACCGGAAACGCCGGACACATCGGCCACATCATCGCCGAGCCGGGCGGACCGGTCTGCGGCTGCGGGGCGCGAGGGTGCCTGGAGGCGGTGGCCCGCGGGCCGATGATCGTCGCCTGGGCCGCCGAGCGGGGGTGCACCGCCCGCGATGGACGCGAGCTGGCCCAGCTGGCCCGCGGTGGCGACGAGATCGCGCTCGCCGCCTTCGACCGCGCCGGGTCGGCGGTCGGCCGGGTGGTCGCCGGCGTCGTCGCGCTGCTGGAGCTCGACGCGGTCGTGATCGGCGGCGGCCTGACGAGCGCCGGTGACCTGCTCTGGAAGCCGCTGCAGCGCGAGTACGCGGCCCATGCCCAGCTGCATTACACGCGCGACGTGCCGGTGCGTGAGACCGGTCTCGGCCAGGACGCCGGCCTTGTCGGTGCGGCCGCCCTGGTGCTGCAAGCCGACCGGTTCTGGTCCGGCGACTGATCGCCCCTGCCGAGAGGGCGGTGTGGCTAACTCACGCCGTCGAGGAACCCGGCGAGCTCCTCCGCGACGCGTTCGGGCCGTTCGCGCGCGACCAGGTGACCGGCGCCGGCGATGGGCACCCAGGCGGCGCCGAACTCCGCGGCGACCCGGCGGCCGTAGTCGACGGACAGCAGGGCGTCGTCCTCGCCCCAGAGCACGAGGGTGGGCGGCGGCGAGATGCCGACGAGCTCGCGCGAGCGGGCCAGCACCTGCATGTCGACCGACCGCAGGACGCGCAGCATGGCGCGGGCACCGGCGCGCGACCGCAGCGGATCGACGTAGTGATCGAGGTCGGGCCCGGGCTCCGCGGCGAGCAGCCGGGCGACCCGGCGGCGACCGCGCGCGCTGGCCTCACCCCGCCCGCGCAGCAGGGTGAAGAGCGCTTCGCCGGGACCGACGGGAAGCAGCGGCAGGATGCCGGCGGTCGGCCAGGCGTCGCCGTGCACGACGGCTCCGATGAGCGCCATTGCCGCGACCCGCTCGGGCAGCCGGGCGGCCAGTTCGACGGCGACCGCGCCGGCGAGTCCTGACGCCACCACCGCCACGCGGGTCAGCCCGAGCGCATCGAGCAGCCCGGCGAGCGCGCCGGCCTGGGCGTCGATCGCGTACGCGCGTCGCACCGGCGGGCGCTCGCTGGCTCCGGTGCCGACCAGGTCGGGCATGAAGCTGCGCCACTCGCGTTCGAGGTTGCGGGCGACGTCGCGCCAGAGGTAGGAGATCGCCGGCGGTTCCGCGAGCATGAGCAGCGGAAGGCCGCGTACATCGCGACCGTGCTCGGCGACGTGCAGCCGCAACGGCTCACCCGTGACCCCGGGAACCAGCACCTCGCTGCCCGGCAGCGGGTGGGGATCCGGCGCCGGCATGGTCGCAGCCTAGGCGCCGGGAGGGATCACCCGCTGTAAGGCTCGACCGAAACGATCTTGACCTTCATCTCCTTGCCGTTGGGCAGCTTGTAGTGGGCGGTCTCGCCCTTGCCGAGGCCGGTGACGGCCTTGCCCAGCGGGGATTGCGGGGAGTAGACCTCGACCGAGGTGGAGTGGTCCTCACGGGAGCCCAGGACGAAGCGGGTGGTCTCCTTGTCGCCGGGGAACTTCACCTCGACGACCATGCCGGGCCCGGCGAGCCCGCCCGTCGCGGGGGTCTCTCCGACGGAGGCGTCGCGCAAGCAGCTGCTCGAGCTGGCGGATGCGGGCTTCCTGCTTGCCCTGCTCCTCCTTGGCGGCGTGATATCCGCCGTTCTCCTTCAGGTCGCCCTCTTCCCGAGCCGCCTCGATTCGCGACGTGATCTCGGCCCGGCCCGGACCGACGAGGTGGTCGTACTCGGCCTTCAGCCGGTCGTACGCCTCCTGTGTCAGCCATACCTGCTGGGTCGTCATGGACGCTCCTCGTTTGCGAGATCAGTCGGCCAGCCGTCGGGGTCCTACTGGCCGAACGGGGGATGTTACCGGTACGCGTGCTTTCGGGTCGCCGCTAATAGCGCTGACCGCGCAATCGCCCATCGCCGGGAAAGGACGCACAATTAAGACATGCGTTCCGTTGCATCCCGCCGCCTGCTGTGCGTTCATGCCCATCCCGACGACGAATCGAGCAAGGGCGCGGCGACCATGGCGCGCTACGTCTCCGAAGGTGCTGATGTGCTGGTGGTGACGTGTACCGGAGGGGAGCTCGGCTCGGTCCTGAATCCCGCGATGGACCGGCCCGACGTGCGGGAAAACCTCGCCGACGTGCGCCGCGGCGAGATGGAGCGGGCCCGCCAGATCCTCGGTGTCCAGCAGGAGTGGCTGGGCTTCAGGGATTCGGGACTTCCGGAGGGCGACCCGCCGCCGCCGCTGCCCGAGGGGTGCTTCGCGCTGGTGCCGGTCGAGGAAGCTGCCAAGCCGCTGGTGCGGATGCTGCGCGAGTTCCGTCCCCAGGTCGTCGTGACCTACGACGAGAACGGCGGCTACCCGCATCCCGACCACATCCAGACACACAAGGTCTCGATCGCGGCGATCGAGATGGCGGCCGACCCGGAGGTACTCCCGGAGCTGGGGGAGCCGTGGCAGGTGCTGAAGACCTATTACGTGATGACGTTCCACAAGGCCCGGGTGATGGCGTTGCACGAGGCGATGCTGGCTGCGGGGCTCGAGTCGGCGTACGACGACTGGCTCAAGCGCTGGCAGGACCGGCCCGAAGACCTGCACCGGGTGACGACGCAGGTGCCGTGCTCGGACTGGTTTCCGGTGCGTGACCAGGCGCTGCTGGCGCACGCGACCCAGGTCGATCCGAACGGCTCGTGGTTTCGGGTGCCGATGTCGCTGCAGCAGCAGGCCTGGCCGACCGAGGACTATCAGCTGGTCTCGTCGAAAGTAGAAGTCGGGCCGCTGCCGGAGAACGATCTGTTCGCCGGAATCGTTTGAATTCCGTGAGGCTGGTTGCGGCTAGGCTCCCAGTCAACGGATGGCACGCTTTCCGACAGGAGTAGGCATGGCGCTGTGGAATCAGCTTCGCCAGCAGGCGTCGTCGATGCAGTCGACGCTCGTGGCGAAGAAAAACGATCTCAAATCCGGCTCTTTCCGCGACGCCTCGATGGCCATCTGCGCGCTCATCGCCGCCGCTGACGGCAGCGTGGATGCCGAGGAGCGGCGCAAGGTCGCGGGACTCATCAGCAGCAACGAGGTCCTGCAGAACTTCCCGGCCGACCAGCTGCAGGCCAAGTTCAACGAGTACTGCGACAAGCTGACCGCCGACTTCGACTTCGGCAAGGTCTCGGTGATCCAGGACATCGGCAAGGTGAAGAAGAAGGACAGCGAGGCCCGCGCGGTGATCCAGATCGGGATCATCATCGGCGGCGCCGACGGCACCTTCGACGAGGCGGAGAAGAAGGCTGTGCGCGACGCGTGCCACGCGGTCGGCCTTTCACCCGCGGAGTTCGACCTCTAAGTGGCCGTTTCAGTGGCAGCCGCGGCCCTCAACCCTGTTGCCGACAGCGTCGGCCCGGGCGGCACCGCGGCGCTCGTCGTGCTCGTGCTGATCCTTGCCTGCATCGCGATCTTCGTCGCGTTGCTCGGGAGCCTGAGGCGGTTGCGGCAGAACACCCGCAACGGGACGTTCCACACGGCCGAGCACGGCGCTCACCAGGTCTCCGATCAGGCGGCGCAGGCTCGCAAGTCCGAGCAGGCCGTCACTCCTGACCCGGGGAGCCCGGGCGGCGCAGGCGCTTGATCTCGGCGCGCTGACGTTTGCCCGCCAGCCGGCGTTCCACGGCGCTACGGGTCGGGCGGGTGCGCCGGCGCTTCGGGGGCGGCGGCGCCGTCGCGGCCCTGAGCAGGTCGAGCAGCCGTGCGGTGGCTGAGGCCCGGTTCTGAAACTGGCTGCGCCGCTCCGAGGCCACGACCGTGATCACGTCGTCCACCGAATGCGCGGCGAGGCTGGCGCGGGCCCGGCTCCGGTAAGGCTCGGGGAGCAGGCGCAGGTCGAACGAGAGCTGCACCCGGCTGTCGGTGGTGTTGACCCCCTGGCCGCCAGGGCCGCCGGCGCGGGAGAAGCGCCATTGGAAGTCGTCGGGGGAGACCTTCAGTCCCGGTCGGACTTCCAACTCGTCAGCCACGATGTCAGTGTGCCCGCCGGCTAGGGCTGCTCCTTGGTCAGGTGCAGCAGCCAATCGCGTGACGTCTGGATGAGGGCGTACCGGCGAGCGGGCAGCACGCCGTGCAGCGTGAAGACGATGCGGCGGTCGTTGCGGTCGTGCTCCTCCCACCAGCCGATGTCGGCGATCGCCTTGTCGGCGTCCTCGTAGGTGAGGTGCTCGAGCTCGTGGTCGGGCACCGCGACGGCGAGCCGGTTCTCCCCGACGGAGGTGGGCATCCCCCGGGGGACCGCCCAGGAGCGCAGCACCCCGTTCTCCTCGAGCCGCAGGTCGAAGTGGGGACGCGGCTTGCGGTGATCGTGCAGGACGAAGGCCGGTTGATCGATCCCGTCGGCTGGGTGCGAAGCCACCGCCCAGGGTTTCACCCGCGACGGCGGTCGGGGCGCGGGGATCGCATTCGGGCGGACGACAGGTCGACTTGGAGGCGAGACTTTAGTGCGCTGTAACTAAACAAGACAACGTATCCGGGGACGATTTCTTGCCTGCGGATCCCTATTGCCCCGAAATTTGGAGCATTTGGTCCCTGGCGCGACACGTTCCTAATCGATTAAATTCCTATGCACGTCACGCGAGTTGGCGGCCGTCCAGACCACGCGGCTCAGACGATGCCGGGCGGTCTGATGGTCGATTCTGTGCGGATGTCGGGGTTGCTGAGCGACTTTGCTCGAACGCTCGCGACCGACTTTTCCGTGCAGACCATCCTCGATCGTTTGGTGAAAAGCATCGTCGACCTGTTACCGGTGACCGGGGCGGGCGTGAGCCTCATATTCATTGACGCGGCGCCGGAGTACGTGGCGGCGTCCAACGCCCGCGCCTTGCTATTCGAGCAGCTGCAGTCCGATCTCGGCGAGGGACCCTGCCAGCTCGCTTTCAGTTCCGGCGAGGCCGTCAGCATCCCGGATCTGGCCGCCGATGGCCGGTTCCCATCCTTCGGGGAGGCTGCTCTTGCTGGAGGGTTGGCGGCGGCGTTCACGTTCCCGCTCCGGGCGATTGACAGCCGGCTGGGGGCCCTGGACCTCTACCGTGATACGCCCGGACGGCTGGAACCGGGCGATCTGATAGCGGCACAGACCCTCGCTGATGTGGCGGCCGCGTACCTGGTCAACGCCCGCGCCCGGGATCATGCCGAGCAGGCCTCGGACCACCTTCGTCACATCGCGCTTCACGACCCACTGACAGGGCTGCCGAATCAGGTCCTGCTGGCGCAGCGGTTGGAGCACGCCGCCAAGCGTGCCCGCAGATCAAAGAGCAACGCAGCCGTCCTGTTTGCCGACCTGGACCGGTTCAAGGACGTCAACGACACCTACGGCCATCTGGTCGGAGACCGGCTGCTGGTAGCGGTCGCGGTCCGGCTCGCCGCCGTCGTGCGTCCCGGGGACACCCTTGCCCGGCTTTTCGGCGACGAGTTCGTCGTGCTGTGCGAGGACATCGTCGGCATCACCGACGTGCAGTCATTTGCCGAGCGGCTCCAGGCCTGCTTCGACGAGCCGTTCCGTGTCGGCGCCGTGGACATCTCGATCACCGCCAGTGTCGGCATGGCCTTCGCCGGCCCTGGCGTGGACATCTCCGAGCGGCTCATCGACCAGGCCGACAGCGCCATGTACGTGGCGAAGCGCGCCGGAGCAGCTCGGCGCATCGTCGACCTTCGCGAGACCCTGAAGGACGAGGGCCGTTACGGCAGCCTTCAGCACGACCTGCCCCGGGCACTTGCCGCCGGCGAACTGTCTGTCGCCTACCAGCCGATCGTGCGCACACGGGACGGCGCCGTCGTCGGCGCCGAAGCCCTGGTGCGCTGGGAGCATCCCGACCGCGGCCCCATCCCCGCGCTGGCCATCATCGAAACCGCCGAAGCGTGCGGGCAGATCACCGAGCTTGGTATCTGGGTGCTCGAAACCGCCTGCTTCGCGCACCGCGAATGGCGTCGCCGCCAACCCGACCGGCAGTTGGATCTCGCGGTCAATATCTCGGCCACGCAACTCCTTGCCCCCGGGTTCGTGAGCACCGTCGCCGACATTCTTGCCGGCACCGGTATGAACCCGACCGCGCTCGTCCTCGAAATCACCGAATCAATCCTTATTGCGGACAATGAGACGACCCGGGACGTCCTGGGGAAACTCAACCGCCTCGGCATCCGGCTGGCGCTCGACGATTTCGGCACCGGGTACTCGTCCCTGCATTATCTGGAACGGTTACCCGTCGCCGCGCTGAAGATCGACAGGGGTTTCATCGCGGACATCGGCCCCAGCCCGACCGGCGGCACTGTGGTCTCGGCTATCGCTGCGCTGGCGCACGCCCTCGGTCTGGTCGTGGTCGCCGAAGGAGTCGAAACATCCGCCCAGCACGACAGAGTCGTGGCGCTCGGCTGCGAGCTCGCGCAGGGCTACTTCTACGCCCGCCCCATGCCCGCCGCCGACATCCCCGCCTTCGTCCTCGAATCAGGCTTGCACCCCCTACCACCGCCGGCGACTGGACTCGGCGAGGAGCGGCCTTCGCCCGGTTGACCGCCCTACCTGGTGGCCGGTCGAGGACGGCCTTGTTCGGGTCGAGCCTCGCCGCGCATCGCGCTGAACTCATCTTCACCGTTGACGCGGACGGGCGGTTCATCGACGCCAACCCTGCCGCCTGCCTCGCTGCCGACGACGGCAGCCGCTGCCCCCGACCGCCTCGCCTGCAAACAGGTCGGCGGCGCTGCCCGTATCGTCGCCGTCGCTGTCGTGTTCGACGAGTTGGTTTCCCATCGGCCGTATCGCCCCGCGGCCGGGCACACTGCCGCACTCGCGGAGCACCGTGCCGGAAGCGGCATCCGCTACGACGCGGCCGATGGCTGATGGCTGACGCGCGGCGATCTACGCCCTGTTGCCGGCGCGTCGCCGGCGCAGCCCCGGTGGGGATCCTGTCTCTGGCCAAGCCCGCGATCCTCAGCTGAAGCGCTGCCTACGCCAGGATCCGGCCGATGTCGTGAGCGACGTCGACGGCATGCCGAAGGTCCCTGCCTTCCCGGCGTTCGGTGGTGCGTCGCAGGTGGGGCGGGTCCGAAACGTTCTGTGAGTACCAGCAGCCGGGCGGGTTAGGACCAGACCGGTTCAGTGCAACTCAGACGAAAAGGCCAACCGCCGCAAGGCGGGGACGCAAAGCCACGGGACCCCAACCGGGGGCCGGCCGGGCTACCGAAACTGAGAGAAGTTTGTCATGCTAAGTCCAGCAAGATCATCGCCGCTGCAGCGATCGCTGTCCTGGCCGCCGCCGGCGGCACGGCGTTCACCGCCACCGGTGTCGCCACCTCCGGAAACGCCGCCGCGGCTCAGTTCGTCGGCGGTACCGTCAGCCAGGCCGTCACCGGCGCCACGCTGTCGGACATCGCTTACACCTACGCCGACACCACCAACAAGGACGTCGACGGGATTACGCTGACCTTCGCCGACGACCTGTCCCTAGGCAAGGCTGTGACCGCGTCGCCTGCCGGCGGGGCAGGTGGCACATTCGCTTGCGAAGCCGTGACGGCGGCCAAAACCTCCGCCTGCACCTTCGTCCCAACGAGCACCGAGGCGCCCTTCGAGCTGGGCTACACCGGGTTGACCAGCATGGCGATCAACGTCGCCAGCTCTCAGTAATCCCTGGTCAGGGAGCGGCCCGTCCCCTCATAGGGGGCGGGCCGCTCTACGGTTATAGCCAGAACGGTCCGAGGTCATAGACATGCCCCATTGGGTGCGTCGCCTGCTGGCGGCCCTGATTGCGGCGGTGGCCTTATCTGCTTCGGTCGCCGGCGGGCTGGTGGTGACGGGCCAGGCGGCGTACGTGGTGACGCACGGGGTCAGCATGAACCCGGTGTACTACCAGGGCGACCTGGTGATCGTGGTGAAAGCCGGCAACTACCAGGTCGGTCAGATCGTGGCCTACCGGATGCCGGGCAGAAAGCTGGTCGTCCTGCACCGCATCATCGGCCGTAACGCGACCGGGTTCGTGATGAAGGGCGACAACAACCAGTCGATCGACCCGACGTATCCCACCCCGGCGCTGATCATCGGCCGGGCGATGGTGCACATCCCGCACGGCGGCCGGTGGGTCTCCGACCTGACCAGCCCTGGTACTCGCGCTGGTCGGCTTTGCAGTTTTCGCCGCCGGCGGCACCACGCTTTCTGCCAGGCGCAGAAGAAGGAGACCGGTTATGGCATCCAGCCCCAGCCCCAGCCCCAGCACGAGCACGAGCACGAGCACCCCACACGGGACCGGGCCGGTGCTGCCGCCCGAAATACACACCGCGGTGGCGATCACCGGCGTCGTCGCGCTGCTCGCGGTCGGGCTCGCCGCACTCGCCTTCACCAGCCCGCTGACGACCGTCACGAGTGGCCATACCCAGATCACCCGGACCATGACGTTCTCCTACACCGCGGCGGTGGGCCGGACGGCGGCCTACGACGCAACCACCGTCCACTCTCCCGAGCCGGTGTTTCGCCGGGTGACCGACTCGGTCGACGTGCACCTGGCCTACCAGGCCCCCTCCGCCCGCACCTCCACTACCAGCACGATGGCGGTGAGCGCCCAACTGTCCGCCGCCAGCGGCTGGCACACCCTGATCCCGCTCGCGGCTGCGTCCTCCTTTACCGGCGGCCGGCACGAGACGACGGTCCGGCTGAACCTCAGCGCGTTGGACACCCGCGCCCAAGCCGCAGCCAAGGCGACCGGTATGCCCACCCAGCCGCTGACCGTCACCATCGTCCCGACGGTGCGCACCGGCAGCGGCCCGGCGTTCACCCCGAAGCTTGCGCTGAGCCTCAGCCCGCTGCAGCTGTCGGTGGCCAGCCCGGCGAGTCTCAAGGTGAACGACAGCGGCCCCGGCGCGCCCGGGGCCCGCATCCCCCACACCCTGACGCTGCTCGGCAAGCACGTCAGCGTGGCCTGGGCGCGCTCGGCGTCCGTGATCGTCCTACTGCTTTCCCTGCTGGCCGCGGCCGCTCTCGCGGCATTCGCCGTCTTTACTCGGCGCACGCACCCGTCCGTTGAGAGCGACGCCATCCAGTCCCGCTACCCGAAGCTGCTGGCCCGCGTCGAACCCCTCAGCACGTCAACCGACCTGCCGGTCATCGACGTCGCGGACTTTGCGACGCTCGCCAAGCTCGCCGAAAACGCCGGCCTGCTCGTGCTGCACTGGACCGACGGCGACCGGGAAACCTACGTCGTCCTCGGCGACGGAACGGCGTACCGCTACCGCACCGGCGACGGCCGTGCTGCCCACCCGGCCCCGGCGGCCGCGATACCGGCACAGCACCAAAACCTTCCGCAAGCGACCCCGGAACCCGCTGACGAAAGGCCGGCAAACCCGAAGGTTGAGTGACGCCTTCAACTGCTTGCGGTCCGGGGGCTTTCAGATCACCGGCTGCCCGGTTCCAGCAAGGCGGCGGTTGCAGAATCGACTCGTCTTGAGAACTCATGCACCGATTGGCCGCCCCCGAAGATGATCACGAGAATGATCGGACCTGTGATGGAGACACCGAATGCCTAACCGCCTGGCGACCGCCCAGAGCCCGTACCTGCAGCAGCACGCGGACAACCCCGTCGACTGGCAGGAGTGGGGCCCGGAGGCGTTCGAGGAAGCCCGGCGTCGCGACGTCCCCATCCTGCTGAGCGTCGGGTACGCGGCCTGCCACTGGTGTCACGTGATGGCTCACGAGTCGTTCGAGGACGACGCGACGGCCGAGCTGATGAACGCCGGCTTCGTGAACATCAAGGTCGACCGCGAGGAACGCCCCGACGTCGACGCCGTGTACATGGAGGCCACCCAGGCGTTCACGGGGCAAGGCGGCTGGCCGATGACCTGCCTGCTGACCGCCGAAGGCGAGCCGCTGTTCTGTGGCACGTACTTCCCGCGGACGCAATTCCAGCAGCTCCTGCGCAACGCGACGGACGCCTGGCAGCACCAGCGTGACGCGGTGCAGGCGCAGGGCGCCGACATCGCCCGCCAGCTGCGGGAGCAGTTCGTGCCCGCGACCGGGACCGGGCAATTGCCGGACGCGGAGGCGATGGACGCCGCGGTGCTCGCGCTGATCGCCGAATTCGATACGCGCTTCGCCGGCTTCGGGCGTGCGCCGAAGTTTCCCCCGTCGATGCTGCTGGAATTCCTGCTGCGCGCGTACGCCCGCGGTGGTGACGTCAGGGCGCTGGAGATGGTCGCGGCCACCTGCCGGGCGATGGCCCGCGGCGGCATCTACGACCAGCTCGGCGGCGGGTTCGCGCGCTACAGCGTCGACGCCGCCTGGGTCGTCCCGCACTTCGAGAAGATGCTCTACGACAACGCCTTGCTGCTGCGGGCCTACCTGCATTGGTGGCGCGTCTCCCGCGACCCGCTGGCCGAGCGCGTCGTGCGCGAGACCGTCGCCTTCCTGCTGCGCGACCTGCGGACGGCGCAGGGCGGGTTCGCCAGCTCGCTCGACGCCGATGCGGCCGGCTCCGAAGGCTCCACCTACGTCTGGACCCCGGAGCAGCTCGCCGAGGTACTGGGTCCGGAAGACGGCGCGTGGGTGGCCGGCCTGTGCGTCGTGACCTCGCAGGGCACTTTCGAGGAGGGCGCGTCGACCCTGCAACTGCCGGGCGACCCGGTCGATCCGGCGCGCTGGAAACGGCTGCGTGCGGCTCTGCTGGAGGCGCGGGCCGCGCGGGTGCAGCCACCGCGCGATGACAAGGTCGTCGCGTCGTGGAACGGGTGGGCGATCTGCGCAGTGGCAGAAGCGGGCGCGCTGCTCGACGAGCCCGACTGGGTGACCGCGGCGACGCAGGCGGGTGCGCTGCTCCGGGATCTGCACCTGGTCGAGGGCCGGCTGCGCCGGGTCAGCCGCGACGGAAACGTCGGCGCTGCGGCCGGCGCGCTCGAGGACTACGGCGCGGTCGCGAGCGGCTGGCTGACCTTGTACCAGGTGACCGGCGAGACGAGCTGGCTGGAATCCGCAGGCAGGTTGCTGGATGCGGCACTGGCCGATTTCCCTGACGGCACAGGGGGTTTCTACGATTCGGTAGCCGCCGCGGACGGGGTGCCGCTGCTGCGTCGCCCGCAGGACCCGACCGACAACGCCACTCCTTCCGGCGCCTCGGCATTCTGCGCCGCGCTCGTCAGCTATGCCGCAGCGTCGGGAGCTCTCGACTACCGCGAGGCGGCCGAGACGGCACTGGCGAAGGTCGTGCCGCTCATCGCCAAGCACCCCCGGTTCGCCGGTGAGGCCGCGGCGGTGGCCGAGGCGATGATCGCCGGGCCGGCCGAGGTGGCCGTCGTGGGACGGCCCGATCTGGAGCGCATCGCCCGGCTGTCACCCTCGCCGGGTGCCGTCGTGGTGACGTCCGGGCCGCTGACCGACGGCCGTCCCGAGCCCGCGGTCTACGTCTGCCGGCACTTCACCTGCGAGCTTCCGCTGACCGATCCGGCAGAGGTGGCGACGCGGCTCGGGGTCGCCGGCGTGTGACGTCGCCGTCGCATGGCGGGAACATTCTCTTGCATCTGCACGTATGTAACTGTGTAATCAACGCATACGTGAAGCGAGAGGAGTCCAGATGGGACTGCACGAGAACCTCAGGGCCGTGCTGGACGAGGCGGGCTGGCCCGGGCCGCGCGAGTTCGGCCGGCATCCGGGTCATGGCCATCGCAGCCATGGCACGCCCGAGAGCGAGCGCGGCGAGCGCCGCGAGCGCCGGGGCGGCCACGGCGGCCCCGGAGGGCGGGGCCGGGGACCGGGACATGAGCGCCACTGGCACGGAAGCGGACCCGAGCAGGTCAGCTCCGCAGACGTGAGCGGTTGGCTGGCCGGGCGGCTGCCCGATGGGTGGGTCTCCGCCGCGCCGCAGATCAGCGTGGATCGCGACGAGATCATCATCGTCGTCCCGCTGGCCGCGCCCGAGGTCGCCCAGGCCGAGTCCGAGTCCGACAGCGCGGCGGCCACAGCTGCGGCGGAGGCCGGACGCATCAGCCGCTTCCGCGAGGAGACCCGCGACGAGCGGGTGCGCATCGCCCGCGAAGCCGAGCACCGCTATGGCCGCAAGGTCGCGTGGGGGGCCAGCGCGGGGGAGACCAGCGAACTGTTCACCACGATGTCGGTGCCGGTGATGACCCGGCTGCGCCAGCCCGAGCGCTCGGTGCTCGACACGCTGGTCGACGCCGGGGTGGCCCGCTCCCGCAGCGATGCGCTCGCCTGGTGCGTGCGCCTCGTCGGCGAGCACACGGAGGACTGGCTCGGCCAGCTCCGGGAGGCCATGACGGCGGTGGAGCGCGTGCGCGCCGAGGGCCCGCAGCTCTAGGAGCGCGTGCGGCACGCCCAAAAGGGTGAAGCCCGGGTGCCGGGATCGGTTGTGTGTCACACCACCGATCTCGGCGCCTGCGCGAGGGCCTCGGGGTAATCTCATGGGTCTACAAGTGCAGGTAACGCTGCCACTTATGCCGTCCCGCCCCACTAGGGAGATGCCACTCGTGACGATCGCCGCCAGCATCCCGGGTCTTGATTCAGCCCCCACCAAGCATGCCCGGCTGCTGGCATGGGTCGCGGAGATCGCCGAGCTCACCCAGCCTGATCGCGTCTACTGGTGTGACGGGTCGGAGGAGGAGTGGCAGCGGCTGTCGGCGGAGCTCGTCGAGAACGGCACGCTCATCCCCCTCAACGCCGAGAAACGCCCGAATTCGTTTTACGCCCGCTCAGATCCCAGTGATGTCGCGCGCGTCGAGAGCCGCACATTCATCTGCCCGGAAAAGCAGGAAGACGCCGGCCCGACGAATAACTGGGTCGAGCCCGCAGAAATGCGCAAGACCCTCAGACCGCTGTTTGCGGGTTCGATGCGGGGCCGCACGATGTACGTCGTCCCGTTCTGCATGGGCCCGCTCGGGTCGCCGATCAGCGCGCTGGGCGTGGAGATCACCGACTCCGCCTATGTCGCGTTGTCGATGAAGAGTCATGACCCGCATGGGTGCCAGCGCCCTCGAGCTCATGGGCGAGGACGAGTTCTTCGTCCCGGCCGTCCACTCGGTCGGCATGCCGCTGGCCGAGGGTCAGCGCGACGTGCCGTGGCCGTGCAACGACGAGAAGTACATCGTCCATTTCCCGGAGGCGCGGGAGATCTGGTCCTACGGATCGGGTTACGGCGGCAACGCGCTGCTCGGCAAGAAGTGCTACGCCCTTCGCATCGCGAGCGTCATGGCGCGTGACGGCGGCTGGCTCGCCGAGCACATGCTGATCCTCAAGCTCACCTCGCCCGAGGGCAAGACGCACTTCATCACCGGCGCGTTCCCGAGTGCCTGCGGCAAGACCAACCTGGCCATGCTGCGCCCGACCCTGCCCGGCTGGAAGGCCGAGACCGTCGGCGACGACATCTGCTGGATGCGCTTCGGCGAGGACGGCCGGCTGCACGCCATCAATCCCGAGGCAGGCCTGTTCGGCGTCGCGCCGGGCACCGGCCTTTCCACGAACAAGAACGCGATCGACACCCTCCACGCAAATTGCATCTTCACCAACGTCGCGCTCACCGACGACGGTGACGTGTGGTGGGAGGGCCTCACCGACGAGCCGCCGGCTCACCTGATCGACTGGAAGGGTCGCGACTGGACCCCGGAGTCGCCGGAGCCGGCCGCGCACCCCAACTCGCGTTTCACCGCCCCTGCGGCGCAGTGCCCGACGATGGCCGCCGAGTGGGATGACCCCGCGGGGGTCCCGATCTCAGCGATCCTGTTCGGTGGCCGCCGGGCGAGCGCGGTCCCGCTGGTGACCGAGTCCTTCGACTGGGCCCACGGCGTCTTCCTCGCCTCTAACGTCGCGAGCGAAGGCACCGCGGCCGCCGAGAACAAGGTGGGCGAGCTGCGTCGTGACCCGTTCGCCATGCTGCCGTTCTGCGGCTACAACATGGGCGATTACTTCGGCCACTGGCTGTCCATCGCGGGCAAGACCGACGCTGACAAGCTGCCCAAGATCTACTTCGTGAACTGGTTCCGCAAGGACGCGAGTGGCCGCTTCGTCTGGCCGGGCTTCGGTGAGAACAGCCGCGTGCTCGCGTGGATCGCCGGCCGTCTCGACGGCACCGCTGAGGCGACCGAGTCGGCGCTCGGCATGCTGCCGGCGAAGGGATCGCTCGACACGACCGGGCTGTCGCTCACCGAGAGCCGAGCTCGATCTGCTGCTCACCCTCGATCGGGAGGTGTGGCGCGAGGAGGTCGCTCTGATCGGCCCGCACTACGAGAAGTTCGGCGATCACCTGCCCAAGGAGCTGTGGGCCCAGCTTCAGACACTTCAGGATCGGCTCGCCGACTAGTCACTTGTCGCAGACCCGCGCACGACTTCGCTGCGCTCAGCCGAGTCGCGATCTGCTCCTACGGCAGGTCAGCACCATCGACAACGGTGGCGGGCGTAACCTCCCGCTCGTGAGGCTGCGCAGGCTGGTCGGCGGTCCGATCTATCGGGCCTACGAGCGCCGTCTGACCCAGCAGCTGCGCGGGCTGCAGGTACCGCGCCACGTCGGCGTCATCCTGGACGGCAATCGCCGGTGGGCGCGCGAGCGCGGAGCCACCACCGTCTCGCAGGGCCACCGCCGCGGCGCCGACAAGATCGACGAGTTCCTCGTCTGGTGCAGCGCCGCCGGGGTGCAGGTCGTCACGCTCTGGCTGCTGTCGACCGACAACCTCTCGCGGCCGCCCGAGGAGCTGCGCCCGCTGCTCGACGTGATCGAGCGGGTGGCCAGCGACCTCTCCGCGCCTGATCAGCCCTGGCTCGTGCACCCCGTCGGCGCGCTCGACCTGCTGCCCGACTCGACCGCCCGCGCGCTGAAGGAGGCGGCGGCCGCGACCATCGGCAAGCGCGGCCTGCACGTCAACGTCGCCGTCGGCTACGGAGGCCGCCGCGAGATCGCCGACGCCGTCCGCAGCCTGCTGCAGGAGAACGAGGCCAACGGGCTGACGATCGGCGAGGTCGCCGAGACGCTCGACGTCGACCACATCGCCGAGCATCTCTACACCAAGGGCCAGCCCGATCCGGATCTGGTCATCCGTACCAGCGGTGAGCAGCGGCTGTCGGGCTTCCTGCTCTGGCAGAGCGCCCACAGCGAGTTCTACTTCTGCGAGGCCTACTGGCCCGACTTCCGGCGAACCGACTTCCTGCGGGCGCTGCGTGCCTACGGGGAGCGCAGCCGGCGCTACGGCACGTAGCGAGGTCTGTCTCGGCTCAGGGGGCGAGCCTGCGGAGCAGGCTCGCCAGGACGCGCCCACCCGCGAGGTAGACCAGCGCCGCGATGCCGTAGTTCACGGTCTCCGTCAGCTTGATGTTCGGCTTGCCCTTGCTCTTGAACGCGAACATGGTGCGAAACGGTCCGGCGATGTCGTGGGCGTAGCTGTTGACGTGCTTGACGATCCCGTTCGTCGGCGTTGCCTTGAACAGCACGAAGACGATGTGCAGCACGAGGATGCCGGCGAGGATCGCCGCCGCCGCCGTCACGATGACGGCAAGGACATTGCCGACCTGCCCGGCGCCGGTGCGCAGGTCGCGGATGATCTCCGCGCGGGTGGGTCGCTGCCGGATCGGCCTTCGGGGAGTCGGCGCCTGCGGCGGGTCAACGTGGCCATGCCCGCTCCAACGACCGGGCGACCCGATGAGTGACGGGCCGTGCGGTCAGCTCGTAGCCGGGCGGGTCATGGCGAGCACGTCGAGCGCCTCGTCGAGCTGGCTCTCGGTGAGGGTTCCACTGGCGACGTGACCGCGCTCGATGACGACCTCGCGGATCGTCTTCTGCTCGCGCCAGCGACTGCTTGGCGACCTTTGCCGCCTCCTCGTAGCCGATGTAGCGGTTCAGCGGGGTCACGATCGACGCCGACGATTCTGCGTAGCGACGGCAGCGCTCGACGTCGGCGGTGATGCCGTCGATGCACCGGTCGGCGAGCAGCCGGCTGATGGTCGCCAGGATGCGGATCGACTCGAGCAGGTTGCGTCCGATGACCGGCAGCATCACGTTGAGCTCGAAATTTCCGGCGGCGCCGCCGAAGGCGACGGCGGCGTCGTTGCCGACGACCTGGGCCACGACCTGGCAGACCGCTTCCGGCAGCACCGGGTTGACCTTGCCCGGCATGATCGACGAGCCCGGCTGCAGGTCGGGAAGGTGGATCTCGGCGAGCCCCGCGCGGGGCCCCGAGGACGCCCAGCGCAGATCGTTGGCGATCTTGTAGAGGCTGATCGCGTACGTGCGCAGCACCCCGGAGCACTCGACGAGCGCATCGCGGGAGGCCTGCGCCTCGAAGTGGTCGCGCGCCTCGGTGAACGGGAGCCCGAGGTCGGAGGACAGCTTGGCGATCACGCCCGCGGCGAAGCCGGCAGGCGTGTTGATGCCGGTGCCGACGGCGGTGCCGCCGAGCGGCAGCTCGCTGACCCGCGGGCAGCACGCCTTCGAGGCGCTCCCGGCCGTAGGAGACCGCGGCCGCGTAGCCGCCGAACTCCTGGCCGAGGGTCACCGGGGTGGCGTCCATCAGGTGAGTGCGGCCGCTCTTGACCACCTCGGCGAACTCGGCGGCCTTGCGACCGAGCGCGGCGGCGAGGTGGTCGATGGCCGGGAGCAGCTCGGCGCTGATGAGCTGCGCGGCGGCGACGTGGATCGCCGACGGGAACGTGTCGTTGGACGACTGGGAGGCGTTCACGTGGTCGTTGGGATGCACGCTGCTGCCGAGCCGCTCGGTGGCGAGGGTGGCGAGCACCTCGTTGGTGTTCATGTTGGTCGACGTGCCGGATCCGGTCTGGAAGACATCGATCGGGAACTCGTCGTCCCACTCGCCGGCGACGACCTCGCCGGCGACGGCGATGATCGCCTTCGCCACGTCGTCGGCAATCACGCCGAGTTCGGCGTTCATCGCCGCGGCGGAGCGCTTGATCGCCGTCAGCGCGTGGACCAGGGCGGGCTCCACCCGCAGCCCGCTGACCGGGAAGTTCTCCACAGCGCGCTGGGTTTGCGCCCGCCACTTGGCGTTGCTGGGCACGAGAACGTCGCCCATCGAATCGTGCTCGGTCCGGTACTCGCTCTCAGTCACAATCTGCAGGCTAGCCGAGGTACCGGCACGCCGGCGTGACCCCCTAGAACGGGACCGTCGAGTACGCCTGCAGCTTGGTCAGCTGATGCTGGCTCTGCACCCGCCGGATGGTGCCGCTGCGTGAGCGCATGACGAGCGATTCCGTGGTCGCGCCGCCCGCCCGGTAACGCACCCCGTGGACGAGCTCACCGTCGGTCACGCCCGTGGCGACGAAGAACACATTGTCGCTGGCGACCAGATCACGGGTCGTCAGCACGCGGGTGATGTCGTGGCCCGCGTCCTGGACCCGGCGCCGCTCGTCCTCGTCGCGCGGCCACAACCGGCCCTGGATGATGCCGCCGAGGCAGGTCACGGCGCAGGCGGCAATGATCCCTTCCGGGGTGCCGCCGATACCGAGCAGCAGATCGACGCCGGTGCCCTCACTGGCCGCCATGACGGCGCCCGCCACGTCACCGTCGGAGAGCAGCTTGACCCGCGCGCCGGACTCGCGGACCTCGCGCACGAGCTGGTCGTGGCGTGGCCGTTCCAGGATCGCCACGGTGACGTCGCGTGCGGCGATGCCCTTGGCCCGCGCGACCGCGGCGATGTTCGCCGCGACAGGGGCGTTGATGTCGACCTGGTTGGCCGCCTCCGGCCCGCAGACCAGCTTCTCCATGTAGAAGCAGGCGCTCGCGTCGTACATGGTCCCGCGCTCGCTGACCGCCATGACGGCGATCGCATTGCTCATGCCCTTGGCGGTCAGCGTGGTGCCGTCGACGGGGTCAACCGCCACGTCGCATTCGGGTCCGCGGCCGTCGCCCACCTCCTCGCCGTTGTAGAGCATCGGCGCCTCGTCCTTCTCGCCCTCGCCGATGACGACGACGCCGGCCATCGACACCGTGCCCACGAGCCGGCGCATGGCGTCGACGGCAGCCTGATCGGCGCCGTTCTTGTCGCCGCGACCCACCCACCGGCCGGCGGCGAGCGCAGCGGCTTCGGTCACCCGGACGAGTTCGAGGGCGAGGTTGCGATCGGGTGCCTGCCCCTGAACGGCCAGGGAAGCGGGCGGTCGGGTGGCGTGGGACTCGTGCGAGCTGTCAGCGGTCACGCGCCGGATGGTAGATGGATCCGGTAACGAGAAGGAGTCAGAGCGGCAACGGCGAACAACTGAAGTGGTGCCGCTGCCACTGGCGGGTCGTCGATCGGCTGGGGAGTCCGACGGCCCCCTTCTATCCGGGGCGGCGCACCAACCGTCCGGGCGCCGCCGGCTGCTGGGGGCCGGCGGCGACCGGACTGCACCTGGTCGCAGACCCGCGCTCGCTTCGCTGCGCTCAGCCGAGTCACGATCTGCTTCGAGAACCGTGGCAGCGTCTCGGGGGCGACGCCGCCACGGCGCTTTCGCCCAGCAACTTCCCGGCCTTCGTGCCCACTCCGGCCCCGGATCATGCGCCGCGGACCACCGGCGCGCGACGCTCGCGCTCGCAGCAGGCAAGCTGGAGGGGTGGCAACGACCGCACCAGCCCCGCAGCGCAAGCGGCGCGCGCGCAAGCCGGCCACGGTGCGCGACATGGTGCTCTCGCTGGCGGTCGTCGGCGCGGCGATTGCCCTCTTCGTGGTGCTGCTGCCCAAGACCGCGCACCAGAAGGTGACGCCGGTCGAGTACCTGCCGGCGGCGCAGGCGCTGGCCAAGGAGAGCACGCTCCCCATCCTCGTGCCCCAGCCGCTGCCGAGCGGCTGGCAGTCCACGTACGTGCGCATCGACGGTGCCCCGGACGGGCTGCATGTCGGATTCGTCCTGGACAGCAAGCGTTTCGCGCGGCTGGACGAGACGGCGAAGCCGACGCCCGCGTACTACCGCGACTCCTACGTGAACCCCAGCGCGACCCCGGCCCGGCCGGCTGACGCTGCTGCCCACGTGCCGGCCGGTTTCGAGGTCCGCCACAGCGGCAGCCACGTCGCGCTGCTGCGTCACCTGAGCGGCGGCGGGGTGCTGACGATCAGTGACGGCGGGACGAGCAGCGGGGCCGGCCTTCCCGAACTCGCGGCGCTGGCCCGCAGCCTGCGCGAGCAGGTGCAGTAGGTCAGGCTTCCTCGGCCGGGCCTTCAGCGGGTGCCGGCTCGGCGGGAGCCTCGCGTACCGCATCGAGGCGGCGCCGGGCGCCGTCCAGCCAGTCCTGGCACTGGCGGGCGAGCTGCTCCCCGCGCTCCCACAGCGCGAGCGACTCCTCGAGCGCCACGCCGCCCGTCTCGAGCCGCCGCACGACGTCCTCCAGCTCGGCGCGGGCTTGCTCGTAGGTCTGCGCAACCTCCGCCGGCTTGTCCTTGCTCACGCGACCACCTCGACCTCGAGGCGGCCCTCGGCGAGCCGCACGGCCAGCCGCTCGCCGCCGCTGACCGCCGCCGCATCGCGCAGCACGGTGCCGTCCTGCTGCTGCACGACCGCGTAGCCACGGGCCAGCGTCGCGGCGGGGGAGAGCGCCCGCACACGGGCGAGCTGGTGCTGCAAGCTCTGATCCTCCCGATCGATGAGCATCTCGGCGGTGTGCCGGGCGCGGGCCAGCAGCGCCGCCACCTCCTGCGAGCGGTGCACGAGGGCCGATTGCGGGTCGCGCAGGGCCGGCCGGGACGCGAGGGCGTGGATACGCGCCTGCTCGGCCTCCAGCCGGCCGGTGATCGCTCGCCGGGCGCGGGCCCGCAACTGCTGGACGGCCTGTGCCTGCTCGCCGACATCCGGGACGACGTGCTTGGCCGCGTCGGTCGGGGTGGAGGCGCGCACGTCAGCGACCAGGTCCAGCAGCGGGGTGTCCTGCTCGTGGCCGATGGCGCTGACGATCGGCGTCAGGCTCGTCGACACCAGCCGGCACAGCGTCTCATCCGAGAAGGGCAGCAGGTCTTCCAGCGAACCCCCTCCACGGGCGATCACGATGACATCGACCTCGGGGTCGCGGTCCAGCACCCGGATCGCGTCGCAGACCTCCGTCACGGCGAACGCACCTTGGACGGCGACCTCGCGCAGCGCAATGCGCACGGCCGGCCAGCGCCGGCGGGCATTCTCGACGACGTCGCGCTCCGCCGCGCTGCCACGGCCGGTGATCAGCCCGACGGTGTGCGGCAGGAACGGCAACGGGCGTTTGCGGGAAGCCGCGAAGAGTCCCTCGGCGGCGAAGACGGCTTTCAGCCGCTCGATGCGCGCGAGCAGCTCGCCCGCACCCACCGGGCGGATCTCATGGGCGACGAGCTGCAGCGAGCCGCGGGTCAGGTGCATCTCCGGCTGACCCCACAGCACCACCCGAGCGCCCTCGCGTAGCCCCTCGACCATCGCCGGCCCGGCGGCCACGCGCAGGCTCACGTCGGCCACCGGATCGCGCAGGGTGAGGAACGCCACGCGCATCCCGCTGCGCCGGGAGACCTCGGTGATCTGACCTTCGATCCAGACGCGGCCCAGCCTGGCGACCCACGCCGAGATCATCCGCGCGACGGTGCGCACGGGCAGCGGCGACTCGGGACTGGACTCGGCACCCACGTCGCGAAGGTTAGTGGCCCCCGAGATGGTCAGCGGGGCGAGCCGCCCGTTCATCTGGAAAGCTCTGCTCGTGGACGCCGTTCTTCTCGTCGGGGGCCAAGGCACGCGGCTCCGCCCGCTGACCATCTCGGCGCCCAAGCCGATGCTGCCGACGGCCGGGGTGCCGTTCACCGCCCACCAGCTGGCCCGGGCCCGTGACGCCGGCGTCGACCACGTCGTGCTCGCGACCTCCTACCAGCCGGAGGTCTTCGAGCAGTACTTCGGCGACGGCTCGGCCTTCGGCCTGGACCTGGAGTACGTCACCGAGGTCGAACCGCTCGGTACCGGCGGAGGCATCCGCAACGTCGCCGACCGGCTGCGCGGCGGCCCCGACGATCCGGTCCTGATCTTCAACGGTGACGTGCTGTCCGGCGTCGACCTGCGAGCCCTGGTCGCTCATCACACCGCAGCGGGTGCTCAGGTGACGCTGCACCTGGTGGAGGTCGAGGATCCGCGCGCGTTCGGCGTCGTGCCCACCGACGAGAGCGGTCGCGTGACGGCCTTTCTGGAGAAGACCCCGGACCCGCCGACGAACCGCATCAATGCCGGCTGCTACGTCTTTCGCCGCAGTGTCATCGATTCCATCCCGACCGGGCGCCCGGTGTCCGTGGAACGCGAGACGTTTCCCCGGCTGCTGGCCGCGGGCGAGCTCGTCGTCGGCCATGTGGACTCCGGCTACTGGCTCGATCTCGGCACCCCGGCGGCGTTCGTGCAGGGCTCGTGCGATCTGGTGCGCGGCCGGATCGCGTCCAGCGCGCTGCCCGGAGCGGTGGGGGAGTCGCTGCTGCTGCCGGACGCGCTCGTCGCGGACGACGCGATCGTGCATGGCGGGACGACGATCGGCCGGAATGCCACGGTCGGCGCGGGCGCCACCGTGCAGTCGAGCGTGGTGTTCGACGATGCCGTGATCGAGCCCGGCGCCGAGATCCGCGACAGCGTCATCGGACGCGGCGCCGTCATCGGAGCGGGGACGGTCATCAAGTCGGCCGTCATCGGCGACGGGGCGCGGGTCGGGGCGCGTAACGAACTGCTCGGCGGCGTGCGGGTGTTTCCCGGCGTCGAGCTGGCCGAGAGCGCCGTGCGTTTCAGCTCCGACCGCGCCAGCAGCTGAGCCGCGGACGGACCTAGCGCGCGGGGCTGGCGGTCACCTTGGGCAGGGTCGTGCCGCTCGGGACCGTGACGCTCGGGCTCGGCGCCGGGCTCGCCGCGGTCGGGCTGGCCGATGCGGATGCCGACGGTTTGGCTGACGCCGAGGCGGACGCCGACGCCGATGCCGATGCGCTCGGTGACGGGGTCGGGGTCGGGGAAGGCGCGCCGTTGGGCGTCGGAGCCGTCGGCGAGCCCCAGCCGGTACCGCTGGCGTCGTCTCGGTAGGTATTCGCGAAGGACGTCAGCACCGCGGAGGACACGGTCTTGCACCGCTGGGTGCGGTCCCACGCCGTGAAGACCACGTGCTGGCCGTTCGCGAAGACGCTGCGGGTCCAGGGGACGATCAGCGTGCGGGTGTTCTGCGAGCTGGCGGCCTGCAGGAGCTTCACCTGCGCTGCCGGGAGGTCGTTGTCGTACCAGACGATGATGTAGCCGTGGTCGAGGTTGCCGATGGCCCGTTCCGGGTGCGGCGCGGCTGAGCGGGCGATGAACGCGGGCGAGTCGGGCAGCAGGTTCACGTCACGAGGTCCGCTGGTCGGCGGCAGCTGCTGGCCGGCCTTGGCCACGAGGGCGGCGTAGTCGACGGTCGTTCCCGAGGTGATCACCGACGTCGCCATCTGCCGGTCGTTGCGCACGCCCGTGCATCCGGCCTTCTTCGCGGCGCTGCTGGCGGGACGGACGTAGCCCACCGAATGCTGAATGCCGCGCTGGTGAGCGTGGTACCAGTTCGTGAAGGGGACGACGCCGATGATGAGCAACGCGATGGGCGCGGCGATGCCGTAGACGATCCGGCGCTGGCGGCGGTCGCGAGCCTTCTGCTGGGCACGCTGCTGCGCGGTCCGCTGCTTGCGCTCGTCACGGCTGCGTTTGGCCCCCATGCTTGGCAGGCTAACCGGGGAGGCTGTCTCGGGCGGGTGCGTCTCGCCGTGCGGCGCGTTCTCGGGCGCACACGCGTTCCACTCGCGGCAGACTGAGCGCGTGCCCGTCCTGCACTACGCACCGGCGCATCGGCTGGACACCCGCCGCACGCTCTCGGTGCTCAGCCGCGGCGGCGGTGACCCCACGTTCCGCCGCGACGGGCGGGGCATCTGGTGCACGGCCCGTACCGCAGCGGGCCCGGCGACGCTGCTGATCGCGTCCGAACCGGAAAGCGCACGGCGTGCTCCGTTGCGAGAGCTGGGGTCCGGGGCAGGAGGCGCTGCTCGAATCCGTCCCGGGCCTGCTGGGCGCGCACGATGACCCGTCCGGGTTCGTGCCCGAGCATCCGCTGCTGCGCGAGCTGGCGCATCGCTATCCGGGGCTACGCGTGATCCGTACCGGTCGCGTCTTCGAGGCGCTCGTGCCGGCGGTGCTCGAGCAGAAGGTCACCGGCAAGGAGGCGCGCGGCGCCTGGCGCTGGCTGGTGAACCGCTACGGCGAGCCCGCTCCCGGTCCCGGGCCCGCCGGGCTGCGGATCTGCCCTCCGCCGGAGGTCTGGGCCCGCATCCCCTCGTGGGACTGGCATCGGGCCGGTGTCGACGGCAAGCGCTCCCGCACGATCATCGCCGCCGCGCGCGTCGCCGACGCGCTGGAGCGCACCCTCGCGCTGGGCAGCGGAGCGGCGGTCGAGGCGGCGCTTCGGACCGTGCCCGGGATCGGGATCTGGACGGCCGCCGAGGTCGCCCAGCGCGCCCATGGCGACCCCGATGCCGTTTCCGTGGGCGACTACCACCTCGCTGCCCACGTCGGCTGGGCGCTGACCGGCCACCGGGTCGATGACGCCCGGATGCTCGAACTGCTCGAGCCCTACCGCCCGCACCGCTTCCGCGTCACGCGGCTGATCGAACTCGGCGTCCCCCGCCCGCCCGCCTTCGGCCCCAGGATGAGCGTCCGCAGCTACGCCGCCATCTGACCCAGGTCAACGGCGGAGGGTGAAGTCCTCGGGGTCGGCGGAGGGGCGGGGCGGCGGGTCGGCGGCGGGGTGGCCGATCCCGATGGTGCCGAGCGGCTGCCAGCCCGCGGGCAGGTCGAGCACGGCGCGGACGGTGTCAGGGCAGAAGAGGGCTGACGAGACCCAGCACGAGCCGAGTCCGTGCGCGGCGAGCGCGACCAGCAGGTTCTGCACGGCGGCGCCGCCGGAGACGAGGAACATCCGCTCTTCGGCGGAGGAACGCGCCGGGTCGGGGTAGTCGTGGGCGCCGTCGGTGAGCAGGCACGGCACCACGAGCACCGGGGCGCGGTGCAGGACGTCGCCGCGTCGCAGCCGGCGCTCGATCGCCCCCTCGTCGTAGCCGTCGGCGCGCAAGTCGGCGATCCAGGCCTCGCGCATGGCCTCCAGAAACGACGCCCGGCGCGCGGAGACCACGACGAAACGCCAGGGTCGGGTGTGGTGGGGCGCCGGTGCGGTGAGCGCGTCGGCGATGGCGGCGTCGATGACGCCGGAATCGACCGGCTCGGCCGTGAAGGTGCGGACCGTGCGCCGGTGGGTCACGGCCGACTGCACTCCGGCCTCGAAGGCTTCGGTCGCACCGAGCCGGAACATGTCTTCATCCGCGGGGCGGACGAGCGCCTGCGCGCCGCGGCCGTCGTCGGGCACCCCCTCGTAGCCACGGATGATCACGACCGGGACGCCGGAGAGCTTCCCTGCCACCAGCTCGGCGGCGGCGGCGAGCTCGTCGGCCTCGGCCATCTCGGTCATGCCGAGCTCGTTGCCGTAGCCGTCGACCGCACCGATGTGCGAGCGCAGCGCCGCCATGCCCGGCCACGCCGATCGCGACGTCGGTGAGCCCCTGCCGCCACGGCCGGCCGAACGTATCCGTGACCACTACCGCGACATCGACGCCGCGAGCGCGCGCGCAGCCCCTCGCGTATGCGCCGGGCTGACGCGTCGGGATCGGCCGGCAGCAGCGCGATCGTGTCCTTGTCGATGTTCGAGGTGTCGACGCCGGCGTTGGCCATGACCAGCCCGGAGCGGGTCTCGACGATGCGGGTGCGGCCGCGGGCGGCGACGACGCGCACCATCTCGGCATCGACGGCGGCGAGCCGGGTCGCCTCGCGGTCGTCACCCGCGGGGACGATCCGCCCTTCGGCCTTGCTGACGATCTTGGAGGTCACGACGACGACGTCGCCGTCGCGCAGCTCGGGTGCCGCCGCGGCGATCGAGTGCTGCGAGGTCGTCCCCGGCGGAGATCTCCGGGAGTCCGGATACGGGCTCAACCGACAGCACGGGCGACCTCCAGGGCAGCGGCGGCCAGCGCTCGCGGCCTCCGCGGGAGTGGGCATGAGAAGCGGCATCGCGACCACGCGCATGCCGTCGATCCGGGCACCGGCATCGGCGGTGTCGACCAGCCAGGCGTCCAGCAGGCCGCTCGCGTCGGCGCCTCGCGAGCGCGCGCCGTAGTGGCGGCCGACCGCCTCGGCGCTGACCTCGATCCCGGCGCTGCGCAGGCACGGGTCGGCCATCCCGCGCACGGGCGCGCCGCCGATGATCGGGGAGACGCCCGACCACGGGAGCCGCCGCCGTACAGGATCGCCTCGCGGATGCCGGGCACGGCGAGGATCACGCCCGACCGAGACGATCGGGTTGGACGGCGGCAGCACGACGACGTCGGCCGCGGCGATCGCCTCGAGCACTCCGGGCGCCGGCTTGGCTTCCTTGGCACCGACCGGCACGATCGCCTCTGCCGGCAGCGCGGCGCCGTAGCGCACCCACCACTCCTGGAAGTGGATCGCGCGGCGGCCGGCGTCGGGCTCATCGACGGTCACGTGGGTCTCGACCCGGTCGTCGCTCATCGGCAGCAGCGTCACGCCCGGCTTCCACCGGGTCGCAGAGCGCGGCCGTGACCGCCGAGAGCGGGTAGCCGGCGTCGAGCATCTGGGTGCGGACGAGATGGGTGGCCAGGTCGCGGTCGCCGAGGCCGAACCAGGCCGGCCCGGCCCCGTACTCGTTCAGCTCATCGCGAACCGCGAACGTCTCGCCGACCCTCCCCCAGCCGCGCTCCTCGTCGAGCCCGCCGCCGAGCGTGTACATGATCGTGTCGAGGTCGGGGCAGATCCGCAGGCCGTGCAGCGTCACGTCATCGCCGGTGTTCACGATCGCCGTGATCTCGGCGTCCGGGGCCGCGCCGAGCAGGCCGCGCAGGAACCGGGCACCGCCGAAGCCGCCGGCCAGCACCACGATTCGCATCTGGCAAGTCAACCACTGCAAATCCGCCGGGCGGGCCGACATACGGTGGCGACGTGGGGACCCAGTGGTGAGCGATGCCGCCCGAGGGGCATGATCGCGCCGAGCCCGTCGGCCATGCGGCGAGCGCTGCGGCGTGCCCGTGACGGGGTCACCCTCGACGCCGACCGAGGCGCTGATCCTGCTGTCGGCCCGCGGGGACGACCTTCGCGACCTGATGGCCAGCGCCGCCCGGGTGCGCGACGCGGGGCTCGCCGGCGGCCGGCCGCCCGGGCGTCGTCACGTACAGCAAGAAGGTCTTCATCCCGCTGACCCGGCTGTGCCGCGATCGCTGCCACTACTGCACGTTCGCCACGACCCCCGGCCGGTTGCCCGCCCCTTACCTGTCGCCGGACGAGGTCGTCGCGATCGCCCGCCAGGGCGCTGCGCTCGGCTGCAAGGAAGCGCTCTTCACGCTCGGCGATCAGCCCGAGGACCGCTGGAGCGCGGCCCGCGAGTGGCTCGACGCCCACGGCTACGACTCGACCCTGGGCTACCTGCGGGCGATGGCCATCCGCGTCCTGGAGGAGACCGGCCTGCTGCCCCACCTGAATCCCGGGGTGCTCAAGTGGGAGGACTTCCAGCGCCTCAAGCCCGTCGCGCCGTCGATGGGGATGATGCTCGAGACCACGTCGCGGGCGATCTTCGACGAGCCCGGCGGCGCCCATTTCGGCAGCCCCGACAAGGATCCTGACGTCCGGCTGCGGGTCATCGAAGACGCCGGCCGCTGCACCGTCGCGTTCACCACCGGGATCCTGGTCGGGATCGGCGAGAGCCTGGCAGACCGGGTCGACGCGCTGTTCGCCCTGCGCCGGATGGCCCGCCAGTACGGGCACCTGCAGGAGGTGCTGATCCAAGGGTTTCCGGGCCAAGCCCGATACCGCGATGCGCAGCAGCGACGACCTCGAGGCCGACGAGCTGCTGGCCGCGATCGCCGTGGCGCGGCTCGTGCTCGGTCCGGGGGCGCGCGTCCAGTCGCCGCCCAACCTGGTCGAGCCCGATGACGTCGCCCGGCTGCTGGCCGCCGGAGTCGACGATCTCGGCGGGGTCAGCCCGCTGACCCCGGACCACGTCAATCCCGAGCGTCCGTGGCCGCAGCTCGAAGCGCTGAGCGCGTGGTGCGCCGGCGCCGGTTTCACCCTGCACGAGCGGCTCACCGCCCACCCGCCCTACCTGGCCGAGCCGTGGCTCGATCCTCGGCTGCGCGCTCACGTCGCCGCGCTCGTCGATCCGGCTACCGGGCTCGCCCGTGAGGACGCCATCCCGCAGGGGCTGGTGTGGCAGGAGCCCGACGGCGGCCTCGAGAACGCCGGCCGTACCGACCTCGACACCGCGATCGACACCGAGGGGCGACGCACCGAGACGCGCAGCGACTTCGACTCTGCTTACGGCGATTGGGGTTCGCTGGTCGTCTCCCAGCAGGCGCGCACGCGGGGGAGCGCGGCACCGGCCGCTGCGCCCCGTGAGCGGATGCGTCCGGAGTACGCGACCGCCCTGCGCGCCGCCGAGGCCCGGGGCCCGGCGATGAGCGACGCGACCGCCCTCGTGCTCTTCGACCCCGAGCCCGGCGCGGAGATCGATGCACTGGCCGCGCTCGCCGATGAAGTGCGCCGCGAGCGGGTCGGTGACGTCGTGCACTACGTCGTCAACCGCAACATCAACTTCACCAACGTCTGCTACACCGGCTGCCGCTTCTGCGCTTTCGCCCAGCGGCGCAGCGACGCCGACGCGTACAGCCTCTCGCTCGACGAGGTCGGCAGCCGGGCCGAGCAGGCCTGGGCGGTCGGCGCCAGCGAGGTCTGCATGCAGGGCGGGATCCACCCCGACCTGCCCGGCACCGCGTACTTCGACCTCGCCGCCGAGGTGAAGCGCCGGCTGCCCGAGATGCACGTGCACGCCTTCAGCCCGATGGAGGTCGTCAACGGCGCCTCGCGGGCCGCCATGTCGATCGCCGACTGGCTCGCCGCGGCCAAGGAGTCGGGCGTCGACACCCTTCCGGGCACCGCGGCCGAGATCCTCGACGACGACGTGCGCTGGATCCTCACCAAGGGCAAGCTGCCGGCCGCCACCTGGGTGGAGGTCGTCACCACCGCGCATCGCCTGGGCATCCGCACCAGCTCGACGATGATGTACGGCCACGTCGACACCCCGGCGCACTGGCTCGGTCACCTGCGGCTGCTGCGCAGCATCCAGGAGGACACCGGCGGGTTCACCGAGTTCGTGCCGCTGCCGTTCGTGCACCAGAGCGCCCCGCTGTACCTGGCCGGTGTCGCCCGGCCGGGCCCGACGATGACCGAGAACCGGGCGGTTCACGCGATGGCCCGGCTGCTGCTCGCCGGCGCCATCGATCACGTGCAGACGTCATGGGTGAAGCTCGGCGTCGAAGGCACCCGCGCCATGCTCGCCGGGGGAGCGGACGATCTCGGCGGGACGCTCATGGAGGAGACCATCAGCCGGATGGCCGGCTCCGAGCACGGCTCGCTCAAGACCGTCGCCGAACTCGAGGAGATCGCGACGGGAGCGGGGCGCCCTTCCGCCCAGCGCACCACGACCTACGGCGAGGTCTCGCGTGAGCGCCAGGAGCTGGCGCGAGCGGCCACCGCGAACCTGCGCCCGGTCTCGCTGCCGTTGGTGAGCGTCAACCCCTGAGTTGCCGCGAGACGACGCGAGCGGCGACCCGGGCGCGCCGGTGAGCAACCGCTGACAATCCGTCGACATGGCCCGCGAGTCGCGCGGGACACGCCGGAATTCGGGTGGCTTTCGCCAAACCTTCAGCCGGCTCCCCGGCGCGTAAAGCGCGACATATCGCGTGCGCCGCGCGCTTCCCGGTGCTGTCCAGCGCAGATCGCTCTCCGTAATTACTTGAATACTTTTCCGCCAAACGGTTGACGTGGCGTCTCACAGCCGATGTAATTTCAAGCGTGTCATTCCCCCTGCCGGGGGCTCGGATGCGCTACCGGGCGAGTCTGGGTCGTCGGCATGGACACCTGCGACTCGCATCCGGCAGTCAAGTGGGTGCTCGCCAAGGAGTCTCGGAGGAGTCCATGAACGTCGATGTCCAGCCCGAGAGTTTCTTCCTCGATGCAGACGAGGAAGTGCTGGAGTGGCAAGCCAAAGCGCTGTGCTCGCAGACCGATCCGGAAGCGTTCTTCCCGGAGAAGGGCGGCAGCACCCGCGACGCCAAGAAGGTGTGCCACGAGTGCGAGGTCAAGGTCGAGTGCCTGGAGTACGCGCTCGCCAACGACGAGCGCTTCGGCATCTGGGGCGGCCTGTCAGAGCGTGAGCGCCGAAAGCTTCGCCGCCGCGCCAGCTGAGCCGTGCGTTCCCGTCAGCTCGGTCGGCCGGCTCAGTCGTCGTAGTCGGCGTCGCCGTGGCCCTCGGGGTCGATGACTTCGGGGCCCACCCCGAGCAGGTCGGCGACCTCATGGATGAGCACGTCGAGGACGAGTTCGGCGAGGTCGTCCGGGTCCAGCGCGCGTAGCTCGAGCGGCCGGCGGTAGAGCACGATCTGCGGCGGCCGGGTGTGACGTCCCGATCCGCTCGCGGGCATCAGCCGCGACAGCCGCACCTGCTCCTCAGCGGGGTCGAGCGGGTCGCCTTCGTCGTCGTCGCCTGTTCCTGGCTCGGGCGGCGGCACCTCGTCCACCACGAACTCGACCTCGGCCAGCTCCGCCGACCAGCGATGGTCGAGATGGGCGACGGCCTCCCGCACCACGTCGTCGAACTGATCTGCTCGCGTCCGGCTGAGCGGCACCTCCGGCGGGGTCAGCCGGCCACGCAGCCCGCGCCCGCGCCGGTCGCGCAGGCGCCGCGCCCGCCGTGCACGCGTGGGTTCGGAAGCCATGCGGGGAGCGTACGAGAGCCGTGACCCGCGACACGGCCGCGCCTTCGCCTCCACGACACAAAGCGGGGCTAACGTCACAGCGGTGATGCCCCGGCGCTGCTCGCGGGCGGCGTGCAGTTCCGCCGCCGTCGCCACTCTGACGTATGCCTACGTCGAATCGACCGCGGTTCTCGGCCCGCTTTCGCCTTTCGTCGAGCCGCACTCGTATGACCTGTGCGCAGCGCATGCCGACCGGCTGACGGTGCCGCGGGGCTGGGCCGTTGTGCGGGTCGAGGGGGAGAGCGCGCCGCAGCCGCCGAGCAATGACGATCTCGAGGCTTTGGCCGATGCAGTACGTGAGGCTGCGCGGCCGGCACCCTCCATGCCGCCTTCGGTGCCGGGGGTACGCAGCCGCGGCCACCTCCGCGTTCTACCCAGACCGTAATCAGACAGTCGCTCAGAGTCACCCGGATGGGTGTCCCGGAGCAAGCCGACACGCCGATAGGTCGCCAGTCGAACCGGTAGCACTTCCGCTGACGGAGGTGTGACCGGTACTGGTGAAAGGTGTCCCCGTGCCTGTGCGTCGCCCGGTCTCTCTGCCCAGCTTGAACGGCGCTGTGGGCATGCGTCCCGACCCCACTTACCTGCAGGGCGTCAGCTGCACGGCGTGTGGCAGCGGCCGCATCACCCGCATCTCCATGACCCTGACCGACGGCACCCCGGTCGACTTCACGTCCTGTCACGACTGCGAGCACAAGGTGTGGTCGGACAACGGCGGCGGTGACCTGGCCCTCACCGGTGTCCTGGCGCGCACCCGGCGCCAGTAGCGGCAACGGCTTCAGGGTCACCGCCGACTCCACCGGCGGATAAGGTCGCCACGTGCGCGACCTATCGAAAATCGTCAAGGCGTACGACATCCGCGGGCTGGTCCCGGAAGAGATCGACGAAGAGCTCGCCCGCACGGTCGGCGCCGCGTTCGTGCGGCTGACCGGGGCGTCGTCGATCGTGACGGCCCATGACATGCGGACCTCCTCGGGGCCGCTGTCCGCCGCTTTTGCGCAGGGAGCAACCTCGCAAGGGGCTGACGTCGTCGAGGCCGGGCTCGCGTCCACCGACATGCTCTACTTCGCCTCGGGCTCGCTGAACATGCCGGGCGCCATGTTCACCGCCTCGCACAATCCGGCGAAGTACAACGGCATCAAGCTCTGCCGCGCCGGCGCTGCGCCGGTGGGCCAGGAGAGCGGTCTGGCCGAGATCCGTGATGCGCTCGAAAACGGGGTGCCCGGCTACGACGGAGCGCCCGGCAGCATCTCGCAGCGCGACGTTCTCACCGAATACAGCGCCTTCCTGCATCAGCTGGTGCCAGGGTTGAAGGACATCAGGCCGCTGAAGGTCGTCGTCGACGCCGGCAACGGGATGGGCGGTCACACCGTGCCCACCGTGTTCGCCGATCTTCCCGTCGATCTCACCGAGCTGTATTTCGAGCTCGACGGCTCGTTCCCCAACCACGAGGCCAACCCGATCGACCCGAAGAACACCGCTGACCTGCAGGCCAAGGTGCGCGAGACGGGGGCTGACATCGGCCTGGCGTTCGACGGCGACGCCGACCGTTGCTTCGTCATCGACGAGCGCGGGGAGATCGTCTCCCCGAGCGTCCTCACCGCCCTGATCGCCGTGCGCGAGCTGGCCCGCGAGCCCGGCTCGTCGATCATCCACAATCTGATCACCTCCCACGCGGTGCCCGAGATCGTCGCCGAGCACGGTGGGGTTGCGGTGCGTACGCGAGTGGGCCACTCCTTCATCAAGGGCGAGATGGCGCGCACGGGGGCGATCTTCGGCGGGGAGCATTCCGGCCACTTCTACTTCCGGGACTTCTGGCGCGCCGACTCCGGCATGCTCGCCGCCCTGCACGTGCTCGCCGCGCTCGGCACCCAGGATGGCCCGCTTTCGGCGATGCTCGCCCAGTACTCGCGTTATGCGGCCAGTGGCGAGATCAACTCCGAGGTGAGCGACCAGGGCACGGTCATCAAGGAGATCGAGCAGTCCTTCGGCGCGCGTCCCGGCGCCGAGATCGACCAGCTGGACGGGTTGACCGTGCAATTGCCTGACGGAGGGTGGTTCAACGTGCGTCCCTCGAACACCGAGCCGCTGCTGCGGCTCAACGTCGAGGCCAAGGACCAGGAAGCGATGTCCGCCCTGCGCGACGAGGTCCTGGTGGTCATCCGGGGAGGCGGCAAGTGAATCTCGACCCGGCGCTGCTGGAGATCCTCGCCTGCCCCAACTGCCACGGGGAGCTCACTGCCGACGAGGCCGCCGAGAGGCTGATCTGCAACGGCTGCGGTTACCGCTACCCGGTGCGCGACGACATCCCGGTCATGCTGATCGACGAGGCCGACAAGCCCGACAAGCCGGGTGAGGCGGCCGGTTCCGCGGATCCCGGTGCCTAGCGTGGAGCTGGACGAGACCGTCCTCGACAGCGCCGAGAAGCTGATCGCGGCCGATCCCGGGGAGATGCTCCGCGCAGTCGCGACCTCCGGGGCGCAGGTGCGGGAAGCTGCCGTGCTGGCCGCCGACGCCGGGCTGAGCCGGCTTGCGGAGGACGGCCGGCCACGCGCGATCGTCGTGCTCGGGATGGGGGGCAGCGGGATCGCCGGCGACGTGCTCGCAGCCGTTTGCGGCACCGAATGCGCGGTGCCGATCGTGGTGGTGAAGGGTTACACGCTGCCGGGCTGGGTCGGCGCCACCGATCTGGTCTGCGGCGTCTCGTGCTCGGGCACCACCGAGGAGACCCTGTCTGCTTTCGGGGAGGCGCAGCGCCGTGGCTGCCGACTCCTTGGTGTCGGAAGTGCCGACTCGCCGCTGTCGTTCATCACCGCGCAGGGCCGTGGCCCGTTCATCCCGGCGCGGCCCGCGGGCCGCCTTCCCCGCGCCATGGCGTGGGGCCTTTCCGTCCCGCTGCTGCTGGCGGCCGCGCGACTCGGGCTGGCCGAGGTCACGCCGGACGTGCTGGAGGCCGCTGCGGTGCGTCTCGACGAGATCGCTGCCCTCTGCCGGCCGGCGAGCGAAGCCTTCGTCAACCCCGGCAAGGAGCTGGCGCTCGCGTTCTCCGGCACCCTTCCGATGGCGTGGGGATGCTCACCGATCACGGCGGTCACCGGCTCCCGGCTCGTCTGCCAGTGGAGCGAGAACGCCAAGCTTCCGGCGATCGGGTCGGCGCTGCCGGAGGCCAACCACAACCTGGTCGTCTCCTTCGACGGCCCGTATGGGTCGCGGAGCGCCGGCGCCGACATCTTCGCCGATCCCGAAGACAGTTCGGGGCGGCTGCGCCTGCTGCTGCTGCGCGACCCCGAGGACGAGCATCCGCAGGTCACGAGGCGTGCCGAGGCCTCCAAGGACATCGCCGAAAGTCGCGGGGTGCCGTTCACGGAGCTGATCACCGAGGGGCAGTCGCGGCTCGAACGCCTCGCCTCACTGATGATCCTGGTCGACTACGCGTCGGTCTACACGGCTCTCGGCCTCGGCATCGATCCCACGCCCATCGCCGCGATCCAGGATCTGAAGGCTCGCGTCGCCCGCTGAGCGTGCCGTCGGTCGCGGCCCGACCGGGCCGATGGTCCCGTCCAGGAATTTGCGGTCGCTGACGATGCTCGCTGCAGGTTTTCCGGCAGAGATCGAGCGCGGCACATCGGAGGCGACGATGCGGCTGACCCACGAACGGCAGGCCATCCTGCAAGTTCACGCCCGCCGGCTGGGTGCCGTTGCCCCCCGGTGCACCGAGGTCGTCGGCGGTTACGCGGGCGGGGTCGCGCTCTATTGCCGCGAGCCGATCCCGCTGTGGGACGTCGTCGCCGGGGCGGCAGGTGGCTTCGTGGTCGTGCTCAGCTACCTGCTGATGCAATTGCGTGGCGCGGCGGCGCCGCCGGCAGCGCGACCAGCGGGGACTCGAGACTGGACGCGGACCTTGCTGGACCGGGTGCCGGGCTGGCGCCGGCTGGACGACGTGCCGATCCCCGGTTCCGACGTCAACCACGTGGTCGCCACCCCGGCAGGACTGCTGGTGATAGCAGCGAATGCTCCTGCCGCTGCCGCCCGCCGTGTCCGGCGGCTGACGGCCGTGGCTCCCAACCCCGTCGACGTGCCGGTTTACGCGGCGGTGCTGCTGTGGGGCCTGGGTAACGGTGGCGTGCAGCCCGGGTGGGATGAAGCGGCGGGCGTGTACGTGCTCGCTGCCGAGCAGCCCTGGACCTGGCCCGCCGAGCTGACCACGGTGACGCCGGAGGCCGAGGTCAAGCCGGCTAGCGTGCAGGAGGCGCTGCGCAAGGTCAGCGGCTGGGCGGCGCACCATGAGCGTCGCGTCCCGCTGCGCCGGCTGTCCAGGATCTTGCTGAACGAGGTCGGCAGCGGTCTGCGCGAGCACCGCGCGCCCGTCGTCGCTACAGCGTGAACCAGACGCGCTTGCCCTCCGGGGTGGGCGCCCAGCCCCACGACGCGGCGAGGGAGTCGACCAGCAGGAGCCCGCGGCCGTGGGTCGCATCGGGCGGTGCATCGCGAACCTCGACCGGCCCGGGGGACGCGTCCTGCACGGCGACCCGGACGGCGTCACCGGTCACCTCGATACGCATCACGGGCGCGGAGCGGGCATGCGCCACGGCGTTGGTGACCAACTCGCTCACGAGCAGCTCCGCCACCTCCACCACCGGGGCGGAAAATCCGTCGAGCGCGTCGCGGACGAGTTCGCGGGCGAGGCGGGCACTCGACGCCCTGGCCGGTAGCTCGTAGGTCGATCCGACGCTCGCGCTGGGCCTCGCCGCGGCCACCGGCCGGATTGGCGGGATCCATGTGGCCACCTCGCGTCGTGGCGCCGCAGCGCCCGCGCGGCAGTCAAGCAAGGACCGGACTCGACAGTGCCGAACGTTTCGTGGATTCGGGCAGCGTATTTGCCCCGACAGCGACGCGAATACCCAGATTCGAGCCCGATGAATCCGGGTAGCCGCGGTTTTCCGCGGCAAACTCCGGGTCGCTCAGGACGGCGGAGCGAACGGACCTGGAGAGCTCGGAGCACCAGCTCCGGGCGGGTCTGCCGCCGGCAGCGGCCCGGTCGGTTTGCCCAGCGGAACCATCGCAGGCGGCCCCAACGGAGCCGGCGGGCCCATCGTGGGAGGGGGTCCGTAGAGGCGCAGCTCGTCGCGGCGGCGCCGCTCGGCGAGAACCGCGGTCAGGTAGGCCCATCCCGGCGTGCCCACCGGCGCGGGCGGCGTCACCACCGACTGCACCGTGGCCACCAGCGATCCGCCGAGCCGTTCGCGGGCCGTATCGGACAATTGCCCCGCGCGGCCGAGGAATTGCCGGCATTGCAGCGCCAGGGTGTCATCGAAGCGCGAAAGGTCGAGGGTGCCGGCCCAGCCCGCGAGTGGCGGCGGCATCGGCGGGACGTACGCGCCCGTCACAGGCAGCCGCACCTGCAGGACCACGGTGCCCGCCAGCAGATCCCCCAGGCGCTTGCCGCGTGCCGACGAAAGGGAGCAGACGACCGCGACCAGGCCGAGCGAGATGCCCGGTTTCTCGACGAATACTCCGATGAGCCCGCGTACCAGAGCATGGCGGAAACGCAGCGGGCCACCGTCGTCGCGGGCAGCCCGCAGCCCCATCGCCGCCTTGCCGATCGTCCGTCCGCCCCACGCCGCTTCGCAGATCACCGGGTAGCCGATCAGCACGGCGACCGCCAGCGTCACCGAGATGGCCTGCTGCGCGGCGAGGTCGAGGTTGGCGAAGTGCAGCACGAAACCGCTCAGGAAGCCGAGAGCGAAGATCTGGAGGACGAAATCGATGATCGCGGCGACGGCTCTGCTTCCGATCCGGGCCACGCGCAGGTCGATCGGGACCGCCTCGCCGCCCACCAGCGGCGCATAACCGAGGGCGGCACCGCCGGTGTGCTGCATGCCGCCGTACGTGCTCACCCCCTTAGCATCGCCCAGACAGCGCGGGCGCAAAGCGGGCGAAGCGATCGGGGTGGGGACACGTGGACCTCGACGTGTACGTCGCCGCCCATCGCGCCGAATGGGAGCGCCTCGAACTGCTCGTCATCCGGGCCGGCCGGCCGCGCAACATGGCGCCGGGTGAGCTCGACGAGCTCGTCGACCTCTACCAGCGGGCGGCCACCCACCTGTCCGTCGTCCGAACCCGGTCTCCCGACCCGGTCCTGGTCGACTCGCTGTCCTCGCTGGTGACCCGCGCCCGGGCCGCGACCACCGGGGCAGGCAGGTTCAACGCGGCGGGGGTCAGGCGCTTTCTCACCGTCGATTTCGCGTCAGCGCTCTACGCGCGCCGCTGGTGGATCCTTGGCGTCGCCGTCGGCTGTGTCCTGATCTCGCTGGGGATCGGGGTGTGGATCGCGAACGACCCGAAGGTCGCCCAGTCACTGGTCCCCGCCAGCCGGGTGCGGATGCTCTGTGACACCGAATTCGCGAACTATTACCGCAGCCATCCCGCGGGTTCGTTCGCCGCCCAGGTGTGGACCAACAACGCTCTCGTGGCCGCTGCAGCGATCAGTTTCGGCGGCCTGCTCGGCATCCCGACGGCCTACGTCCTGGTGTCGAATGCGGTCAACATCGGGGTCGACGGCGGCTACCTGGCGACGTGCGGCAAGACCGGCCAGTTCTTCACGCTGATCCTGCCTCACGGGATGCTGGAGCTCACGGCCGTCTTCATCGCCGGCGCCACCGGCCTTCGCATGGGTTGGAAGCTCATCGATCCCGGGCCGCGACGGCGGGCGGAGGCGCTGGCCCAGGAGGGGCGGGCCGCCGCAGCCATTGCCGTGGGGTTGGTGCTGGTGCTCGCCGTCAGCGGGATCATCGAGGCATTCGTGACCCCGTCCGGACTGCCGCCCTGGGCGCGCCTGGCGATCGGCGCACTCGCCGAGATCGGCATGCTCACCCTCATCGTGCGGTGGGGACGGCGGGCCCGAGAGCTCGGCGCCACCGGTGATCTCAGCGGACTGGACGAGGTCGACCTGGCGCCTGTCTCTGCGCCCACCTGAGGGCTCCATCGCCGGCGCGTTCAGAGCAGGCCGGCTGCTTTCAGCGCGAGGTAGCGATCGCTGACGGCCGAGGCGAAATGGTCCGGCGCCACGTCGACCACCTCGACCCCGCGGCGCCGCAGGAGCGCGGCCAGCCGGCGGCGCTCGGCCACAGCCCGTTCCGCGGCGGCCGCGCTGTAGACGGCCTCGGCGCTTCCGCGGGCGCCGACCATTTCCGTGACCAGGGGGTCGGCGACGGCGGCGACCATCACCTCGTGCCGGCGTAGCAGCGGCTCCAGCGCGGGCAGCAGCCCCTCCTCGATCGTCGCGGCCGTGAGGTCGGTGAACAGGACGACGAGGCAGCGTCGGCGAGCGAGCCGCAGGAGCTGGCCGACCAGCGCGTTGGCATCGGCCTCCAGCAGCGCGGGCTCCAGCCCGGTCATGGTCTGCGAGAGCGTTGCGAGGCTGGCGCGCTGCACGAGCGCGCGGGGCATCGCGTCGGCGGCGACCAGATCCACCCGGTCGCCGGCGCGAAGCGCGACCGCCGCCAGCAGCAGCCCGGCGTCCAGGGCCGCGTCGAGTCGCGGGATGTCGCCGACCCGGGCGGCGCTGGTGCGCCCGGTGTCCAGGGTGACGATCAGCCGTCGGTCGCGCTCCGGGCGGTACTGGCGCACTTGCACGCCGTCCCCGACGCGGTCGCGCCGCGGCGCGCTGACGCGCGCCAGTCGATGGCGCGCACGTCGTCACCGCGGACGTATTCGCGCAGGCTGTCGAATTCGGTGCCGCGGCCCGGACCGCGCGCCGCGACCATGCCCTCGATGACGCGCAGCCGCGAGAGCTTCTCGGGGAGCAGCTTGCGCGACGGGAACGCGGGCTGCACCCGGATCCGCCCGGGCACCGAGACCCCGCGCTGGCGGGCGCCGAGCCCGAGCGGCCCGAAGCTGCGGACGGTCACGACCGACCGGCGTCCGGTCGCCGCGGCGCGTCGGCACCAGCTGCTGGGCGAAGCTGCGCTGCTCGCCTGCCGGGATCCGTGGCGTCGGTGGACGGCGGCGCGAGTCCGGCCGACGGTGGCCAGGCGTCGCGGATGCGGGCGTGCACCTTGCGGGTCCCGGTATTGGCGACGATCAGCCGGGCCGGCGTCGGTTCGCCGAGCCGGCCGGCCGCCGGGCAGTCGCGCCGGAACTCGAGCTGTCGCGGGCTCGGTGCCAGGAGCACGTCGGCGAGCACCGCCAGCAGCAGCGCGCCGTCCACCACCGCCAGCACGGCGCCGGGCGCGGACGCGACGAGCACCGCGACCGTCAACGCGAGCGCGAGGAGTCCTGCCCGACCCGTGACCGCCATGGGTGCACTGCCTAGCGCGGCACGGCGACGGTCGCCAGCACCGAGTCCAGGACGCTGTCGGCGGTCACGCCCTCGAGTTCGGCCTCCGGACGCAGCGTCACCCGGTGACGAAGGGCAGGCCGGGCGAGCGCCTTCACGTCGTCGGGCGTGCAGTAGTCGCGTCCGGACAGCCACGCCCACGCCTTGGCGGCGGCCAGGAGCGCGGTCGCGCCGCGTGGCGAGACACCCAGTGACAGTGAGGGTGCCACGCGCGTCGCCCGCACGATGTCGACGATGTAGCCGAGCATCTCGGGCTCGACGCGAACGCCGGCCACCCCGGCCCGCGCGGCCGCCAGACCAGCGGCTCCGGTCACCGCGCGTACCCCTGCGCGCGCCGAGGTCGCGCGGGTCGAAACCGCTGTGGTGCAAGGCAAGTACCCGCATCTCGTCCTCGCGCGGCGGCACCGGGAGGGTGAGCTTGAGCAGGAATCGGTCGAGCTGCGCCTCGGGCAGCGGGTAGGTGCCCTCGTACTCCACCGGGTTCTGCGTCGCGACCACCATGAACGGTGGGGCAGCGGCCGGGCCTCGCCCTCGACCGTCACCTGACGCTCCTCCATCGCTTCCAGCAGCGCGGCCTGCGTCTTGGGCGGGGTGCGGTTGATCTCGTCGGCCAGCAGGACGTTGGTGAAGACCGGGCCGGCGCGGAAATCGAAGCCGGACGAGCGCGAGTCGAAGACCAGCGAGCCGGTGATGTCGCTCGGCATCAGGTCGGGGGTGAACTGCACGCGCTTGGACTCGAGGTCGAGAGTGCGCGAAAGCGTTCGTACCAAAAGGGTTTTGGCCACTCCGGGTACTCCTTCAAGGAGTACGTGGCCTTCGCAGAGCAGCGCGACGACGAGCCCGGACACCGCCGCGTCCTGCCCGACGACCGCCTTGGCGACCTCGGTGCGCAACGCGATCAGGGCATCCCGGGCATCGGACTCGGATGGGCCGCTGCTCATCGGCTAGTCATCTCCTTCGCCTGCCTTTCCAGCCGGTCGAGCTCGTCTGCGAGGCGCACCAGAGCGGCGTCGGCACCGTATCCATCTGATCCCCCAGCGGCCGATTCCTCGTAGAGCAACGCCGAGACGGCCGCCGGTTCCTGACCCGTACGGCGACGCGACCGCCATGACCAGCGCCTCGGGCGCCGCATGCGGATCGAGATGGACGAGTCCCGCCAGCCGTGCGCGACTTCCGGTGCGCAGCGCATGGGCAGCGGTGTCCCGGGCACGCGCGGCGGCGTACAACCGGGCGCGTCCGAGCACGGTCTCCCCGGCCCGCACGACGACCGGCAGCGGCTCGGTCACGACCGGCCCCAGCCGCGCGGCCCCGCCAGAACCCGATGACGGCGAGCGCGATGCCGATCTGCAGCAGCGCCCACGGAATCGACTTGGGCAGCAGGCTCGTGAGGGTGGCGCCGGAACTGGCGCGGCGCGCGGTGTACCAGGTCAGCCGCGGCTGGCCGGAGAGCAGCCCGAGGGCGAGCGCGGCGTTGCCCTGCTGGTCCAGCCGCGCGTTGGTGAGGAAGTCCGCCGAGCCCAGCACGATGATCCGGCCGGCGCCGGGAGCGCTGCCGGCGGGAAGCGCCAGCAACGTCCCGTCATAGCAGCTGACCGCTGCATTCGCGCTGGTGTACCGGTTGCCGCCGAGCCGGGCGGCGCCGGCGACGGTGGCGGCCGGAAGCGTGCAGCCGGGAGAGCGGGTACGCACCCCGACCCCGGGCCCGGACGTCACCTGTGCGACAGCGACCGCACCCGGATCGACGAGGACGACATCGGCGCCGGAGGTCACCAACTGCTCCAGGCCGGCGGGGTCGAGCGCCTCGGGGAACGGGACCAGCACGGTCCTGCCCGCGCCCGCCGCGGCGCCGCGGTCGACCTGGATGCCCCGCTCGCGCAGCAGCACCGCCAGTGCCCGGGTCCCGCCGGGGCCGGCCGAGCGCGGATCGAGCGCCCCGCCGGCCGACTGGCCGGTCGTGAGCGCGACGAGCGCGAGCAGCAACGCCAGCAGACCCAGGGCGATCAGGGTCAGTCGCCAGCGCCGGGGCAGCCGGCGGCGCCCGTCGTCCGCGGGCGCGAGCAAACCTGGCGCTTCGGTGGCGAGCGATCCGATCCCCGCGGCGGTGTCGGTGGTCATCGCGGCGGCGCGGCGCGCAATCCCGCCGGTGCGGTTGCCGCCGCGGACTCGGGCTGTGAACGCGAGCGGCGCAGGGCAGCGTCGAGCTCCCGGAGCGCGGCGTCATCAGCGGCGGTGGCGGGGCGGCGGCCGTACCAGATCTCCCCGAACGTCAGCGCTCCCTTCCACAGCGGGTCGCGCCATTCCGGACGCACGCTGCCGGCCTCGGCGGCGACCTCGGCGGCGGTCCGTCCCGGCCGCGGGTCGAGGACCCCGCGCTCCTCGAGGGCACGCACCACCGCGCGCAGCCGCGCCCGAACCGCCTCCGCCCATTCCCCGCGCGCCGGCGAACGCGTCGGCCTCCGCGCGCAGCTGGTCGGAGGACACGTCAGCCGGCAGGTCGAGCCCGCTCGCACCGCCGCCGCGGCGCTTGCCCGAGACGCCCCGCCGGGTGAAGAACAGGGCCACCACGGCGAGCAGCGCGATGATCACCAGCAGGCCGACAGCACCGCCGGGGGTCGCGTCGATGATGCGGTGATAGGCGTTGACCAGCCAGCGCCAGACCGCGCTGATGATCTGCTGGGTGATCGACGGGCGGGCCTGCTGGTAGATGTGCTTGGACAGCTCGGAATGGGCGGCGTGGGCGGCGCCGTCGCGGGTCAGGGGGCCAGTCATCGGCCAGGGCCGTCCCCACGCACCGGCCGCCGACTTCTCAGGACCGCCCTCGCCGCTCGCGCGCGGTCTGCGCCAGCGCCAGGTCGAGGCCCTCGCGGCGCATCCGGCGGTCGACGTAGAGCAGGGCGATCGTCCCGGCGATGATCGGCGTGGTGATCGTGCCGCCGACGATGCGTCCCACCGTCAGGAGCACCTCGCTGCCGACGCTGACGTCAGTGCTGGGCGTCGTGGTGAACAACCCGGCGGAACGGGCCGCGAACAGGGCGAACGGAAGCTGGATCAGCCCGCCGATGATCACTGCGACGATGCCGCCGAGGAGTCCGATCCCGAACGTGCGCCACCACGACCCGCGCACCAGTTCCGCGGATCGGCTGAGCGCCCCCGTCACCGTCGTCTTCTCCAGTACGAAGACGGGGGTCGCGAAGGCCAGCAGCACGAAGACGTAGATCGCCCCGACGAACACGAGGGCCAGTCCCAGCACGCTCAAGTAGGGCCACGAGCAGGCTCAGCCCGACCAACCGCCAGATCCGGCCTCGCAGCCGGTTCAGCGCCTCACCCGGCGAGAGGCGCGTGCCGAGCACGGCCTCGCTGATCACGACGACGATCGCCCCGGTCACGATGCTGCTCTGGACGAGGGAGACCGCCTCGGTGGCGCCCGCCGCCCCCAATCGGGCGCCCGTGCCGGCACCTCGCGACGCCAGGTTGAGAACCAGGATCAGCAGCTGGCCGATCAGCACCACCACGAACGACAGGCCGAGCAGCGCCTTCGGGTTCATCCGGATCGACGCGAAGGCACCGTCGAGGATTTCGCCGACCGCGAGCGGCCGGAGCGGGATCACTCCAGGCTTGTCCGCCGGCGGGGGTGACCAGGACGGGACCGAGTACTGGGGCGGACCCGCGGGCGGCTGATACCCCGGTGGCGGCGCGTAGGCCGGCGGCGGGGGTGCGTAGCCGGGCGGCGGTCCGTACTGGGGCGGTCCGTACTGGGGCCGGGGGGCTGCGGTGCCGGCGGGCTCCCCGACGGCGGGTGCCAATCGGGCGCGGGTTCCCGCCCGGCATCCTCGTCCGGCGGACCCTCAGCCATACCCCTCCCAGATTTTCGGTGGCTCGATCGTCAAGGCTAGACGGCTCCGCAACGTGCAGGATGCACCATGATGACGTACGGCCCCACGCGTCGCGGCCGTCGCTGAGAGGTGGCGCCCCTGTGATGGCATACGCGACACCCTCCCCGCACCACGGAGAGAGCGGAGTCTCGAGCGCACCCGCGCGCTCCGGCTCGCCCGCAGCGTCGCCCGAAAGTCCTGGTACGCGTCCCCGCGTGCTGGTGGTGGACGACGATGCCGCGCTGGCCGAAATGCTCGGCATCGTGCTGCGCCGGGAGGGTTTCGAGCCGGCGTTCGTCGCGACCGGTGACCGCGCGATGGACGCCTTTCACCGGGCGCGTCCTGACGTGGTGCTGCTGGACCTGATGCTTCCGGGTCGCGACGGCCTCGACGTCTGCCGCGATCTGCGCGCCGAGAGCGGCGTTCCGATCGTCATGCTGACCGCCCGCGCCGACACCGCTGACGTGGTCCGGGGCCTGGAGGCCGGCGCCGATGACTACGTCGTCAAGCCGTTCAAGCCGACCGAGCTGGTCGCGCGCATCCGCGCCCGGCTGCGCCACCTCACCGGGGGAGGGGCCGAGCAGTTACGCATCGACGACGTCGAGATCGACGTCGGCAGCCATGACGTGCGCCGTGACGGGGTGCCCATGTCGCTCACCCCGCTGGAGTTCGACCTGCTCGTCACTCTCGCGCGTACCCCGCGCCAGGTGCTCACCCGTGAAGCGCTCCTCGCGCAGGTGTGGGGCTACCGCCATGCCGCCGATACCCGCCTGGTGAACGTGCACGTACAGCGGCTTCGCGCGAAGGTGGAGCGCGATCCGGAGCACCCGCGCGTCGTCATCACTGTCCGGGGTGTCGGCTACCGGGCCGGGCCCCCCTGATGGTGCGCACCTCCCGGCTGCGCCCCACCAACTGGGTGCGCGCCACGACCCGGATGTGGCGGCGCTCGCTGCGGCTGCGCGTCGTCGCCCTCACGCTGCTGCTTTCCAGCTTCGTGATGGCGTTGCTCGGGGTCTTTCTCGTCGGCCGGGTTGGGCAGGGCCTGCTGAGTGACAAGCGTCAGGCCGCGCTCGGCGACGTCTCCTCCGGGCTGGTCTACGCGCGGGGCCAGCTCGAGTCGGCGGCCCGCAGCGATCCCAACAGCGTCGACGCGCTGGTGGAGACGATCACCACCGAGCTCGGCCGCCGCGGGAGCCCCAGCGGCCTGTTCGATGTCGCCGTCGTGCCGACCAACGGCGCCAACGTGTACGTCAGTGGCACGATCAACGTCGATGACATCCCTCACGCGCTACGCCTGCAGGTTCGCGGCGGTGCCGAGGTCGAGACCTACGCCGACGTGCACCTCGACGCGGGGCTGCAGCGCGCGCTGATCATCGGGGCACCGCTGTCGGCGGATGTCGGCAGCTACGAGGTCTACTACGTCTTCCCGCTGCACAACGAGGAGCAGACGCTGGGCCTGGTCCGCCGGGTGCTGCTGCTCGGCGGCGCCGCCCTGGTCGGCCTGCTCGCCGCCGTCGTCTGGCTGGTCAGCCGCCAGGTCGTCACGCCGGTGCGGATGGCCGCCCGCATCGCCGAGCGTTTCGCGGCAGGCAACCTTGCCGAGCGCATGATGGTCCGCGGTGATGACGAGATCGCCCGGCTGGCGGCGTCGTTCAACGACATGGCGGGCGTGCTGCAGCGCCAGATCGACCAGCTCGAGGAACTGTCGCGCGCGCAGCGCCGGTTCACCGCTGATGTCTCCCACGAGCTGCGGACCCCGCTCGCCACCATCCGGATGGCCGCCGACGTGCTGTATGAGTCCCGCGGCGACTTCCCGCCGGCGATGTCCCGCTCCGCGGAGATCCTCGCCGGCCAGCTCGAGCGCTTCGAACGACTCCTCGCCGATCTGCTAGAGATCAGTCGTTACGACGCCAGGGCAGCCATTCTCGAACCCGACACGATTGACGTCGCCGGGCTCGTGCGCACCACCGCGGCAGAATTCACCGACGCGGCGGCGCGGGCCGGCACCAGGATCGAGGTCGACATCCGGGGCGATCTGACCCCGGCCGGAAGCCTGCTCGCGGAGGTTGATCCCCGGCGGGTCGCCCGGATCCTGCGCAACCTGCTGGCCAACGCCATCGATTACGCCGAGGGTGCGCCGATCGAACTGGCGCTCGTCGCGTCTGCCGACACCCTGGCGATCCGCGTACTCGATCAGGGGGCGGGCCTTCCCTCCGGAGATGCCGAGCGCGTCTTCGACCGGTTCTGGCGCGCCGATCCCAGCCGGTCGCGGGCCACCGGCGGCACCGGACTGGGCCTGTCGATCGCCCGGGAAGACGCTCGCCTGCACGGCGGCGAGCTGGTCGCCTGGGGTCGCCCCGGCGAGGGCGCCAGCTTCCGGCTGCTGCTGCCTCGGCGCTCCGGCGGCGTCCTCGGGGTGGCACCGTTGCCGCTCAGCCCCGACGCCGCGCTGGTTCCGGCGACGTGAGAGGGCTCGCCCGGACCATCGCGGCGGGCGCCGCCCTCGTCCTGCTGGGCTTGCTGCTCGCCGGAGGCTGCGGACTGCGGACGCCGGCAGGGGTCCGGGTCGACCAGCGCTCGGTCAACACGGCGATCAACAATCCGGACATCAGCAAGGTGCCACCCGGCCCCCTCGCAGGGGCTTCCGCAGCCGACATCGTGCGCGGCTTCCTGGACGCGTCGACCGCCGATTCGGCGTCGACCGCCGATTCGGAGCACACGTTCGCGCAGCCCTTCCTCGCGCCCGGAGCGATCTGGACCGACCGATCGGCCGCCACGGTGTACGACCCGGAATCCCTCTCGACGCTGAAGGAGACGCTGCGGGGATCGGCCAGCATCGTGACGTTCACGGCGGTCAGCATCGGCGAGCTGACGAGCGCGGGGGCGTTCCTGCCGGTTCAGCGGCCGCTGTCGGAAAGGTACGAGCTGCGCCGGGTCGACAAGCAGTGGCGGCTCTCGCGGGTGCCGCCGGGCGTGCTGCTGACCCCGCGTGACCTGGCGCGTGTCTACCGGCCGGTGCGCACCTACGGCTTCAACCCCAGCGGATCGCTGCTGGTGGCAGAGCCCGGGTTCGTCGCCTCCGACCGCGCCGGGCTGGCTAGTGCGGCGTTGCACGCGCTGCTCACGCAATGGAGCGCCGTGATCAACCCGAAGCTCTCGGCCTCCCGCACCCTGGCGAGCGGGCTCACCTCCCTGGGCAGCGTGGTGGTACAGCACGGGCAGGCCACGGTCGACCTCGGCCGGGAGGCTTTCTTGGTGCCCTCCTCGCAGCGGCGGCTGCTGGTGTCTCAGATTGCCGCCTCGCTGGCGAGCGTTCCGGGAGTGTTCACGGTTCGCGTCCTCGTGGAGGAACGGCCGTATGCCGGCGGGCCCGTGTCCGCGTCGATCCCTCCCGGTCTCCAGCCGTCGGTCACCGGCCCGGTTCTTGCGCTCGCCGCCGACGGTTCGTTGGAGGAACTGACAGAGTCCGGAGCGCATCCGGTGAGATGGGTCGCCAAGGACGGCTCCCCGCAGGGGCTGCTGACCGATCCCGTCGCCTCACCCGACGGCACCGCGCTCGCCGCGCTTCGGCCCGGAGCGGCGGGCCTGGAACTGGTGATCGCGGATCTGGCAACGGCTGGGTCGGGTGGGCAGGTCACAGCGACGCTTCGGCATGCGATCGCGTTGCCGCCCGCTTCTGGAGCCCGGGAGATGCGTCCTGAGTGGCTCGATGCCAACCGCCTCATGCTTGCGGTCGGCGGGGTGGCGCCGCGGCTGGAGATGGTCGACGCCGCGACCGGGGCGATCAGTCCCGTGGGCGGCATCGCAAGGCTCGCTGCGCTGGGCCCGCTCTCGTCGCTGACGGTCAGCCGCGACGGCACGCGGACCATCGCGATCAGTCGGCGTTCCCGGCGCGCGGCAGGCTTATCTCGGCCGGGTGCTCACGCCGACCGCCACCCCGGTACGCGCGGCGGGTGCGGTCGTCACGGGCTGGACGAAGATTCCCACCGGCATGGCCGACGTCGTCACCCTGAGCTGGTCAGGTGACCTGCAACTGACGGTCCTCGGACGTCCGACTACCACGCCCGCGTCCTCGGCAGCGGTGCGGGCCGAAGTGGTGGCGCTGGACGGCATCTCCGATCCTGTGCTGCTGCCGCTCCTGCCGAGCGAGTTCGAGGCGCTGGTGGTGGTGCCTGAACGCCCGCTGATCACGACGGCGCCGGGGCGTCCGGCCATGATCGACATCGGGACGCGGCGCTGGCTGCTGGATGCGGGTCGCTGGGAGGTCGCCTCGCCCGCACGTGACCCCTCCTACCCCTGACCGTCGCGCACCCACCGGAGCCGGTCCCCGTCCTGTTGATCGAGTGCGGTGATCAACAGCGCCGCCCGGGAAGGTCAGAAACGTCCGCCGGTGCAGGCAGCCTTGGCCGATGCGCACGCTCACGGACCTGTTGCTGCCGCTGTGTTGCCCCTGCGGCGAAGCGGCGGGTGTCACCCATGCCCGCGGCCCTGCTGCCGGCCTGTGCACAGCCTGCCGGTCGTTCCTGCTCGGTGGCCCGGTGCACCACGTGCGGCCGTATCCGAGGCCGCCGGGGTTGCCACCCTGCTCGGCCGCCGCGGCGTATGCCGGTCCCGTGCGCCGCTGCCTTATCGCGTACAAGGAGCGGGGCCGCCGTGACCTGGGCCCGGTGCTGGCCCTGGCCCTGGTCAGGGTGCTGCGCGAACTGGCGCCCGGCTCTGCCGAGCCCGTGCTGCTCGTCCCCGTGCCGCCGAGTCAAGCGGCCCTGCGGGCGCGGGGATTCGATCACGTCGCACTCCTGGTGAGGCTGGCGCTGCGGCTGATGCCACCGGCTACCGCTGCTCGCTGGGGGTGGAGCCGGTTGCTGTACCCGACGCGCCGGGTGGCCGACCAGGCCGGGCTGCCGGCGGCTGCTCGGGCCGCAAATGTGGCGGGCTCCCTCGGCGTGAGAGGCGGGCTCGGCAGGAGGGCCGCGCTGCACTCGCCCCGGGTCGTTCTCGTCGACGACGTCCTGACCTCAGGGGCGACCTTGGCGGAGGCGGCGCGGGCGCTTCGGGCGGGCGGGCTCCGCACGCACGATGCGGTCGTCGTGGCTGCGGTCCTTCGTCCCGAATGCGGAGGAAGGACTGCCCTGCCAAGTCGGGGCAAGACCGGCTAACGTGACCGGACCGGGTAGGCACGCTCCGTGCGGGCCGTCCCGGTCGGCTTGCCGAGGAGACCGCCGCAGGTGACCTGACCCGAGCAGCACCATTCGGCGTCAGGCGCGACGGCGAGAGGAGGACATGTGGACCGTACCGAGCGTGTTGATCAGATCGAGCGTCTCGACATCGTGGTGAAAGGTCGCCGTACAGAGGTCACCGAACGCTTTCGGGAACACGTGAAAGACAAGCTCGGGCGCCTGGAAAAGCTCGACTCCAAGGCTTATCGCGTCGACGTGGAAATCTGTCATGAATCGAATCCGCGGCTGGCCGGCTCGTGCGACCGGGTCGAGCTGACGTTGCGCTCACGCGGTCCGGTGGTGCGGGCCGAGGCCGCCGCCCAGGATCCTTACGGGGCGCTCGACATCGCCGTCGCCAAGCTCGAGGAGCGCCTGCGCCGGGCGGCTGACCGCCGCCGGACGCGTCACCAGCAGCATCACGGTCACGCCTCGCAGGTGCGCGGCGCTGCCCGGGCCGAGCCGGAGCCGGGCACGACTGTCGACGAGCCGCCCGCCGCTGCCGAAGCGCCCGCTAGCGCCAGCAGCCGACGCCGACGAGATGGCCAGCCTCAACGGTGCCGTCGAAGAGGGCGTGGTCATGGCTGCCGGACCGCTCGTCGTCAGGGAGAAGGCGCACGACGCCACCCCGATGTCGCTGGATGACGCGCTGCACCGGATGGAGCTGGTCGGACACGACTTCTACCTGTTCTGCGATGCCGAGAGTGGCCTGCCGAGCGTGGTGTACCGGCGCCGTGGCTACACCTACGGCGTGCTGCGCCTGCGGGCGGATGAGGAGGCCGCCGGCTGACGCGCGGTTGACCGCGGCAAACGTACCCGGACGTAGCCATGGCCCGAATAGGCGGCAACAGCGTCTTTTAGCCGCTCAAGCAGGCTATGTGACATGATCCCTTTTGATGGTGGGGGAGTAACCGATAGGCCACCATCAGGTGATTCACCCGGGGCTTTACCCACGAAGCCCTGGGCGGTGGGCTACGGCCGCGAGGCCGGGGAGGTTCGTCGTGACGGAGCAGCAGACGTCAGCGGCTGGCCCTGAGCCGATCAGGGTGCTTGTCGTCGACGACCATGCGCTCTTCCGGCGGGGCCTGCAGATGGTGCTGGGGGCCGAGACCGACATCGAGGTGGTGGGCGAGGCGAGCGACGGCGCCGAGGCGCTCAAGGTCGCTGCGGAGACCACGCCCGACATCGTGCTGATGGACGTGCGGATGCCCAAGCGGGGCGGCATCGATGCCACCACGGCGATCAAGGACGCGGTGCCCAGCGCCAAGATCATCATGCTGACCATCAGCGACGAGGAAGCCGACCTCTACGACGCCATCAAGGCCGGCGCGATGGGCTACCTGCTGAAGGAGATCTCCATCGAGGAGGTCGCGAGCGCCGTCCGCGCCGTCTACAACGGGCAGAGCCTGATCAGCCCGTCGATGGCGTCGAAACTGCTCACCGAATTCGCCACCATGGTGCGCAAGGACGACGAGCGGCAGCAGGTTCCCACCCCCCGCCTCACCGACCGTGAGATGGAAGTGCTGAAACTCGTCGCCAAAGGCTTGAACAATCGTGATATCGCGAAAAAGCTGTTCATCAGCGAAAACACGGTGAAGAACCACATCCGCAACATCCTCGAGAAGCTTCAACTGCACTCCCGCATGGAAGCGGTGGTTTACGCGGTGCGGGAAAAGCTGCTCGAAATCACCTGACGTGGCGGCCCGACGCCGGCGCGGTGCGATAGCCGCGGCCGGCGCCATAGCGGCGACGGCGGCAGGGGTGGCCGGCGTCGCCGTCAGCCGATCTCCCGTGCTGCGCAAGCAGGCCGGGATGGCCGTCGGCTTCGTGCGCGGAGTCGACCATCCGCCCGCGCCGCCGATCCCGCCGGCGCTGCTGCCCGGGCGCATCGTGCTGCTCCCGGAGCGCGGGGAAGTCTTCGTCCGTGATTCGGGTCCGCGCGTGGATGACGCTCCGACGGTCCTGCTCTCTGCACGGCTGGACGGTCGGCGCCGACCTCAATTTCTTCGCCGTCTACCAGCAGCTCGCCCGCTCCTACCGGGTGATCGCGCTGGATCATCGCGGTCACGGTCGCGGCATGCGCAGCACCGAACTGTTTTCCCTCGAGGACTGTGCCGACGACGCGGCGGCTCTCCTCGAGGTGCTCGGGGTGAAGCCCGGCCGCACGATCGCCCTCGGCTATTCGATGGGTGGCCCCATCGCCCTGCTGCTCGCCCGCCGCCACCCCGGGCTGATCTCGGCGCTGGTGTCGCAGGCGACGGCGCTGGAGTGGCGCGCCACCCTGGCCGATCGCAGCAAGTGGCGCTTCCTCAGCGTCGCCGAGGTGGGCCTTCGGGTCAGCAGCGGTGACGGGGTGGTCGAGCGCGTCATCGATCAGGCGGTGAAGACCTCGCCGCACCTCGAGCCGATCCGCCCCTGGCTCGAGGCGGAGATCCAGCGCGGGCTGGGCCGCTCGCTGATCGACGCCGGCCGCGCGCTCTCGCAGTTCGACAGCCGTCCGTGGGCGAAGGAGCTCGGCCTTCCTGCTGTCGTGTGCGTGACCACCAGGGACCGGCTGGTGCTTCCCGCCAAGCAGCGGGCGCTCGCGCGGGCCTTGCGCGCGGAAGTCCTCGAGCTCGACGGGGACCACGACGTGACGCTCGTCGACGGGGCGACCTATGCGGCCGTCACCCGGTCCGCGGTCGATCGCGCGGCGGGGCTGCTGAGCGCTCCCGGCCGCACGCGTCACAAAGCCCGGGGCTAGCCCGCCGGCCATCCCGGGTCGCCGGGCACCAGGGCGTACAGCCAGGTGTCGCGACGCGGGTCGCCCGGCTTGCGCGGCGGCCAGTACGCGCGCCGCAGCCCTTCCGGCCGCATGCCGAGCCGCTCGGCCAGCGCGATGGAGGCGGCGTTGCCGTCGAAGATGCCGGCGGCGAAGCGGCGAGCTCCCTGCCTGACTGCCCAGGCCGAGCGCGAGCTTCACGCTGCGATACGCCACCCCCTGGCCGCGGGCGGCGGGCCCGAGCCACCAGCCGACGGTGGTGGATTCCGCCATCGGCCTCCTGGCTCAGCCGGATGAAACCGAGTACCTGATCCGCGCCGTCGGTGATCGCGAAGCGTGCGGCTGGAGGCCGGGCCGGGCGGCGGACGACGTCGAGCCAGCGCCCGAGTTCCTCCGGCGAGCGGCCGGGCACCCCGGTCCAGGCCAGCACCTGCTCATCGACCAGGTCGGGCAGCGCAGCGAGATCGGAGCCGCGGGGAGCCCGCAGCGTGACGACGCCATCGGTGAGCACGGCGGGCGCCGCCATCGGCGGGTCATCCGGCAGCAGCGTGCCGACCCAGCCGTCCACCCAATCGCCGCGCTGGAAGAGCAGCCGGCGTACCGGGTCCGGTGACCGCGAACCCGACCCGCTCAGCCACCCTCCTCGAGGCCTCGTTGCCCGCCACCGCCTCCCAGTGCATGACCTGCATCCCCAGCCGGAATCCCTCCCGGCACACCGCGGCGACGGCCTGCGTCGCCACTCCCCGGCCTCGACCCGCAGGAGCCAGCCAGTAGCCGACGTCGCCGCCGTTGCCGTGCCTGATCCGCAGGCTGATGGCTCCCAGCACCTCGTCGGTGGTCGGGTCGGCGATGGCCCAGCAGATTCGCTGCCGTCGGCCCAGCCTTTCGGCGCCAGCTCCGAGACCAGGAATTCGGCGTCGGCGCGGGTGTACGGGATCGGAACCGCGGCGGTCCAGCGTTGGATGAGTGGGTCCTGGCAGATGACGGTGATCTGCTCGACGTCACTGTTTTGCCACGGCCGAATGTGCAATGCGCGAAGTGGCGAGGGTGTAGGCCTGCACACCGATATCCTGGCGGGCCGGTCGCGTGCCAGCCACCCGGTTATCTGTCGCGCGCCTACCATCGACCTCACCAGGTCTGATACCGGAAGCGAGTCCACGTGGTCCTGCAGAAGATGCTTCGCGCCGGCGAAGGCCGCATCCTGCGCAAACTCAAGGCGCTCGCCGACACCGTCGATGAGATCGAGCCCGACTTCGAGGCGCTCTCCGACGACGAGTTGCGCGCGATGACGGACGAGTTCAAGAAGCGTCTCGAAGACGGCGAAACGCTCGATGACCTGCTGCCCGAGGCTTTCGCGACGGTGCGGGAGGCCAGCCGCCGCACGCTCGGCCAGCGTCACTTCCATGTGCAGCTCATGGGCGGCGCGGCGATGCACCTGGGAAACATCGCCGAGATGAAGACCGGCGAGGGCAAGACTCTCGTCTCGACCCTGCCGGCCTACCTGCAACGCCCTGGCCGGCAAGGGCGTGCACATCGTGACCGTCAACGACTACCTCGCCCAGCGCGACGCGGAGACCATGGGCCGCGTCCACCGGTTCCTGGGGCTGACCGTCGGCGTGATCCACCCGGCGATGTCGCCCGACCAGCGCAAGCCCGCGTATGACTGCGACATCACCTACGGCACCAACAACGAGTTCGGCTTCGATTACCTGCGCGACAACATGTCGTGGTCGCTCGAGGAGACCGTGCAGCGCGGCCACGGCTTTGCCGTCGTCGACGAGGTCGACTCGATCCTGATCGACGAGGCCCGTACCCCGCTGATCATCAGCGGCCCGGCCGACCAGCCGACCCGCTGGTACATGGAGTTCGCACGCATCGCGCCGCTGCTGAAGAAGGACGACGACTACGAGGTCGACGAGAGCAAGCGCACGGTCGCCATCACCGAGGCGGGCGTGGAGAAGGTCGAGGACCAGCTCGGGATCGACAACCTCTACGAGTCGATCAACACCCCGCTCGTCGGCTACCTGAACAACGCGCTGAAGGTCAAGGAGCTCTACAAGCGCGACAAGGACTACATCGTCTCCTCCGGAGAGGTGCTGATCGTCGACGAGTTCACCGGCCGCGTCCTGCAGGGACGCCGCTACAGCGAGGGCCTGCACCAGGCGATCGAGGCCAAGGAAAACGTCGAGATCAAGCAGGAAAACCAGACCCTGGCGACCATCACGCTGCAGAACTACTTCCGGCTCTACGAAAAGCTCTCCGGCATGACCGGTACGGCCATGACCGAGGCCTCCGAGTTCAGCCAGATCTACAAGCTCGGCGTGGTGCCGATCCCGACCAACCAGCCGATGATCCGCCAGGACAAGCCCGACGTCGTCTACAAGACCGAAGAGGCCAAATTCGACGCCGTGGTCGAGGACATCGCGGAACGCTTCGAGGCCGGTCAGCCGGTGCTCGTCGGCACCACGAGCGTCCAGAAGAGCGAGTACCTCTCGCAGTTGCTGACCAAGCGCGGCGTGAAGCACGAGGTGCTGAACGCCAAGCAGCATGACCGTGAAGCGATGATCGTCGCCCAGGCCGGCCGCCTCAAGGCGGTCACGGTCGCCACCAACATGGCCGGCCGCGGCACCGACATCATGCTCGGCGGCAACCCGGAGTTCCTCGCCGACTACGAGCTGCGCCAGCGCGGGCTCTCGCCGGTCGACACTCCCGAGGAGTACGAGACGGCCTGGACCGACGAGCTCGACCGCAAGCGCAAGGAGGTGCTCGACCGAGCACGAGGAGGTCGTCGAGCTCGGAGGCCTGTACGTGCTGGGCACCGAGCGCCACGAGTCGCGCCGCATCGACAACCAGCTGCGCGGGCGCTCCGGCCGGCAGGGAGACCCGGGGGAGTCGCGCTTCTACCTCTCACTCGGTGACGACCTCATGCGGCTGTTCAACGCCGACGCGGTCGAGTCGATCATGAACCGGCTGTCGATCCCGGACGACATCCCGATCGAGTCCAAGCTCGTCACCCGGGCCATCCGCTCGGCGCAGACGCAGGTCGAGCAGCAGAACTTCGAGATCCGCAAGAACGTCCTGAAGTACGACGAGGTCCTGAACAAGCAGCGCATGGTGATCTACGGCGAACGCCGCCGCGTGCTCGAGGGTGAAGACCTGCACGATCAGGCCCGCCACTTCCTCTCCGACACGGTCACCGGCTACGTCGTCGGCGGCGACCGCCGAGGGCTACCCGGAAGAGTGGGATCTCGATCAGCTGTGGACCGCCCTCGGCACGCTCTACCCGGTGGGGGTCGAGGTGCCGCCCGCCGGCTCGCGCGAGGGCCTGACAGCGGAAGGGCTCATCGAGGACCTGCTCGAAGACGCGTCCGAGGCCTACGACCGGCGGGAGGCGAGCCTCGGCGAGGCGCCGGACGGCACGCCCGTGCTGCGGGAACTCGAGCGGCGCGTGGTGCTCTCGGTGCTGGACCGCAAGTGGCGCGAGCACCTGTATGAGATGGACTACCTGCAGGAGGGCATCGGCCTGCGCGCGATGGGCCAGCGCGATCCGCTGGTCGAGTACCAGCGCGAGGGCTTCGACATGTTCTCCTCGATGATGGACGCGATCAAGGAAGAGTCGGTCGGCTTCCTGTTCAACGTCGAAGTGCAGATGGTCGAGGAGCCGACAGGCGAGATCGAAGCCGAGCCGGCAGCGCCGGTGATGGTCGAGGATTGGGTGAGCAACGAGGGTGACACGACTCCCGGCGCGCCCGCGGCACCGGCCGCACAGCCGGCCCCGCGCGTCCCTCTGGCGAAGGGCTTCGACGGAGGGGCCCGGCCCCAGGCCCTGACGTACACGGCGCCGACGGTGGACGGGGACGGGGCGGTGGTCTCCGCCCAGGGCGGCACCGACCTCGGAGACGGCGTCATCGATGCGACCGGCGGCAAGCCGGGCCGCAACGATCCCTGCCCCTGCGGCTCGGGCCGCAAGTACAAGCGCTGCCACGGCGACCCGGCGCGACGGTCAACGGCCTGATACCGACGGCACGCGCGCTCCAGCGGCTCATCCGGCCTGCAACCGGGTGACGATCCACTGCTGATCGCGCAGCTCCAGGCGCAGTGCCATCACGCGGATGCGACCGCGCGTGACGTCCTTGGTCAATGCGCAGACCTCGGCGACTCCCGGGGCCGGCTCGCTCAGCCGGATCCTCAGCAGATGCTGGCGGTGACCGGTCGGGCCTCCGCGGGGCTCGTCGTTCGAGATCTTCCTGGAGGGAGACGCTCGTCCAGCGCATCAGCTGGCCGGCCGGGCGCCAACCGGAAAGCACTTCCAGCAGAGCGCGGGTCACCATCACGGCCGCACGCGCGGCGCCGCTCGTGGACTCGGCCGGCGGCTCGACCGTCCAGCGCTCCTCGCGCGTCGCGGTATCGAGCTTCAGCGCCAGGGTGCCTTCGGTCTGCCAGACCCCGCCTGCCGCTGACCGATCCGCGAGCTGGGCGAGCCGCGGCGCGGTCATGGCTGCACCGGCGGGACCAGCAGGGTTTCGCCGACCAGCAAGAGCCCGGGATCGGGGCCGATCTGCTGATGGTTGGCGAGATACCACTCCTGCCAGCCGCGGGTGATCCGTTGCGCGGTGCTGTGTGCCGGCAGCCGGGCGGCGGCCAGGTCCCAGAGGGTGTCGCCCGGGCGCACTTCGTACGTCAGGGTCGGCCGGCCGGCGGGTGGGCGCACCGGCGCCGGAGCCGCCTGCGGTGCCACGGGCTCGGGGGCCTTCACGTCGGGACGGTCCAGGTCGAGCAGCGGCGGCAGCGGCGAGGGGGCCAACAGCGGTGCCGGAACCGGGGCCAGGCTCGGGGTGGTGCTGACGCCGGCCGCGGGCGCGCCGCCGGCCAGCGCGGGACCGGCGCTGCCGACGGCCAGCGCGGCACCCAGCACCGCCTCGAGCACCCCTCGAGCGATCCGGGGCGTGAGCAGCTCGGCGGCCCGTCCAGCCGCCCGCCCTGCCGCATGCGTCCCGGCGCTGAGCAGGCGGAGAGCCGTCACGAGGAAGAGCCATGCCGCGAGCAGCCTTCCTGCGCATCCGGCCACGAGCGCCAGCGCTCGCTGCGGGTCGGCCTGCAACCAGGACCACCACTCACTCCAGCCGGCGGCGGGCAGCGGTCGGTGCCCAGGCCGAAACGGCCACCAGAAATACCCCGCAGCCCACCAGGAGTGCGCCCCCGCGCCATTGCTTCATTTCACTCCCCGTTACCTTCGTTTGCCTACGTTTGCTTGTGTACAGGGCAGTTACTCGTGGGTCAACTTCGTACAGTGACCTGTGGACGAGCGGAAGGGGTCCGGCATGCGCTGGGAGGCACTCTTTGCCGAGCTGGAAGCCGAGATCGACGCCGAGGCCGACGCGGAGCGACGCAGCGAGATCGCCGAGCGGACTCGCTCGGAGTTCGGCCGGCTGCGCCTGATCGACCGGTTGCAGCCGCTCCTCGGCCGGGCGGGATCGCCGCTTCGGATGGGCTTGCCGGCCGGCGACGTGGTCACCGGATCGGTGCTCTCGCTCGGCAGCGACTGGGTGCTACTGGCCCAGGAGGGGACCGGGGAGTGCCTGGTCCCGCTCGGTGCGGCGCAGTGGATCGAGGGGCTGGGGTCCAGCTCTGCGGAACCCGGCTGGGAGGGCAAGGTCGGGGCGCGGCTCGGGCTGAAAGTGGCGCTCAGGCGGATCGCGCGCGACCGCTCGGAAGTAGCGTTATCCCTGTTCAGCGGCCAGATCAGGCATGGCCGGATAGCCCGGGTAGGGGCCGATCATGTCGTGCTGGAGTCGATCGGGGAAGACCGGGAGGCCGGCGGTGCCGTGACCGTTCCGCTCACCGCCATCGCCTGCCTGCGCAGACGCTGATCGGCTGCCGCAGGAGCACCTCTCGAATCAGTCGGCGGGTGTCGGCTCGCCGCGCCCCAGCGGATTCGCCCGGATGAACGCCTCGGTCTCGGAGTAGGCCCGTTCGATGTACGCCTCGAGTTCGCTGCGCTCGACCCGCCATTGGCCGCGGCCACCGATCTTGATCGCTCGCAACTCGTTGTTCCTCACCAGCGCGTACGTCTGGCTGGCCGAGATGTTGAGGATCTCGGCCACATCGCTCAGCTGAAGAAAGCGCTGCTCCATCGCGTGTTCATCCCTCGCTTCCGTTGACCTGAGTGTGCCTGTGAAAGCGTCGATTTGCTTCGAGCTGTGGACAACGCGCGCAGCTCACGGTCCCGCGGTGGGCTGTGGACAACCGCTCGGTCGACAGCCAGAGCAGCTTACAGTGCGTAGCAGCTCCCGGAATGACCCCGAAATCCCAGCATTGCTCAGATCCCCTGCAAACGCTGTAAAGGAGCGATATCTCCGGTGCTTACGAGGGTCGCCGCGCCCCGCGAAAAGGGCGAATCTGGTCACTCTGCGCATTCACCAGCGGCGCGGAGGGTGCAGCGTCCGCGCTGGCGAGACGCGAAGTTGCTGAGCGGAGTGCTGCTGATCCTGGCTTCCGTCGTGCTCGGGGCGCGGTTGATCGGGTCGGCGTCGCGGACCTCGGGGTGGCTGGGTGTCACCCGATCGCTGCCCACGGGGCACGTCCTGGTCGCCGCCGACCTGCGCACGGTCCAGGCCCACTTGCCCGCGTCATCCAGCGGGCGTTACTTCTCCGCCGATCCTGCGCCCCTGATCGGCAAGACGTTGACCTCGCCGGTCGCGGCCGGCGAGTTGCTCCCGGCCGCTGCCGTCGCTGCGGCTCCGAGGAGGGACAGCCGGATCGTTCCGGTGCTCGTGCGCTCCGGGCGGCTGCCTGAGCTGACCGCCGGCGACCGGGTCGATGTGTATGTGCTTGCGAAGACGTCGGGGAGCGCAGGAAGCGCCGGCGGCCGTGAGGTTCGCGTGTTGACCGGAGCCGAGTTCATCACCGCAGACGTCCTGAATTCAGGCGACACCTCGGTGCAGCTGCGGGTCGCTCCCGCGGACGCGATCACCGCCGTCGCCGCGAGTCAGTCCGGCCGGGCGGATGTGGTGCGGGTCGATGCCTCCTCCGCCTCGACCGCCGATCCGGGGCCGTCCAGCATCGACGCGTTCGGGAGCAGCTGAGGTGCCCGACAGCTCCACGGCCCTCGACGACGGCCACGACGGCAGCCCGCTGACCGTGCTGACCGCCGTCGCCGCCCCTTCGGTCGAGGCCGAACTCGTGGCCGGTTTCGCCGACCCCGACCTCGGTATCCTCGTTGTCCGCCGCTGCGTCGACCTCGTGGAGCTGCTGGCGGCTGCAGCGATGGGTACGGCCCGGGCCGCGCTCGTCAGTGCAGACCTGCGCGGGCTCGACCGCGATTCGCTTGCGCAGCTGGCATCGTGCGGTTTGGCGCTCGTGGGGCTCGCCCCTGACGAGCCCGGTGAGCGGTTGCTGCGCCAGCTCGGGGCGGGCTTCGTCGTCGCCGCCGGATCGCCGCCCGAGCAGGTGGCCGGCGCGCTGCGGGCGGCTGCCGCCGTAGGTCCCGGCCTCGCCTCGATGGATCCGTCCACCTCAGACGGGGCGACGGGATGGGACGCGCCCGTGTCGTCGCAAGACCCCTCGGATCCGAGCGGGCCGGGCACGGTGCTTGCGGTGTGGGGCCCGGCGGGCGCGCCGGGGCGCAGCACGGTCGCCCTCGGGCTGGCCGACGCCCTGGCCGCACGCGGTGTCGCGGTGCTGGTGATCGATGCCGACCCGTACGGAGGGTGCCTGGCGACACTGCTGGGTTTGCTCGATGAGGCGCCCGGGCTCGCGGCAGCCTGCCGCGCCGCCAACGCGGGGATCCTCGACGTTGCCCGCCTCGCCGAATGCTGCCGGGCGGTCGGCCCTGCACTGCGGGTGCTGACGGGGCTCGACGATCCACGCCGCTGGCCGCAGGTGGGCGCGTCAGCCCTCGAGGTGGTGCTTTCGCTCAGCCGGTGGCTGGCGGACGTCGTCATTGTCGATTGCGGCTTCAGCCTGGAGGAGGACGAGGAACTCGCGTACGACACCGCCGCCCCACGCCGTAACGCCGCGACGCTGACCTCCGTGCGGGCGGCCGATCGGGTCCTTGCCGTCGGCAGCGCCGACCCGGTGGGTCTGGCTCGCCTGATCCGCGAGCTGGCGCGCCTCGGCGCCGCCCTCGATGAGGAGGATCTCGCGTCCGGCCGCGTGCTCGTGGTCGCCAACCGGCTGCGGGAGGGATTGCTGCCCGGCGCTCCCCGGCGCCAGGTGGAGGAGGCTCTGCAGCGGCACGCGACCGTCCGCCTGTTCGCCGCGCTCCCCATGGACGTGTCCGCCGCGGATGCTGCTCACGGCCGGGGGCAGCTGCTCTCGGAGGCGGCACCGGGCTCGGCGCTGCGGGCTGCCTTTGCCGCTCTTGCTGACGCAGTCCGGCCGCCTTCGCCGGGGCTCCTGCAGTCCCCGAGACGCGCCTCGGCAAGGCGCTCCGGACGGCGTCGCCGCGGAAGGATCGGGGCACGCTAGTTGTCCGGCAGGTGAACGGCCGGTTACCGGCGTGATGCGCCTCACATGCTCAGATGCCCGGTTCCTGTGTGACGATCGATGTCGTGTCGCCTTACGCCTGGAGCTTCCCCACAGGCCACCTTTTCGGGCTCGTTCGTGACTGATCCACGTCGCGGCATCGTGCTGGGTGCCGGTGGCGTGCTCGGCGCGGCCTGGACCATGGGGGCGCTCACCGCCCTGGTCGATGAGGTGGGTTTCGAGGCGTCTTCCGCTGACGTCGTCGTCGGTACGAGCGCCGGTGCGGTTCTTGCCAGCTTCATCGCCCGTGGGGTCGATACCGGAGCGCTTGCCCGCCACCAGCGCGGTGCGGCGGCTCCCGGCGATCCAGCGGTCGACTACGACTACGACGCCGCCGGCCCGCTTCCACCGAGTCCGCGCTGGGGAACCATCGGCTCGCGCCGGCTGCTGGCCGCCACCGCACGCCGGCCCCACCGCATCGCTCCCGCTGCGGCCCTGTCCGCGATGCTCCCGATCGGACGCGGTTCACTCGAACCGATCGGCAAGCTCGTCCAAGGTCCTGACGGCATCGAGCCGTTGTGGCCGACCAGCCCGCAGCTCTGGATCGTTGCCACAGACTTCGAGACGGGGCGGCGCACCGTCTTCGGCGCTGACGGGGCCCCCGACGCGACGGTCTCGGAAGCGGTCATGGCTTCCTGTGCCATCCCCGCCTGGTATCAGCCGATGGTCATCGGTGGGCGCCGCTACATCGACGGCGGCACCTGCTCGGCCACGTCGGCGGATCTGCTGGCGCGCCAGCACCTGGACGAGGTCTACGTACTGGCCCCGATGGCGTCTTTCGAGCTGGACTGCCCGTCCTCGGCGCTCGCCCGCATCGAGCGCCAGCTCCGGCGGGCCACGACACGCAGGCTGCTGCGCGAGGCGGAGAAGTTGCGCGCCGTTGGCACCTCGGTGACGATGCTCGCCCCCGGCCCCGAGGACCTCGAGGTCATCGGCGCCAACATGATGGATCCGCGCCGTCGCGTCGAGGTGTTCGAGACCTCGCTGCGCACGTCGTCAGGCTCGCTGCGAGCCGCCGCGACGCCCGCCAAGCACGAAGGCCTTCCAGCAGCGGGATGATCTGGACCCATGAGGGTCTACCTGCCGGTCACGCTGACCATGCTCGCTGCGGCGCTCGCCCCGGAGGGCCCGCGGGAACTGCCGCCGGGCAGCGGCTTCGCCGTCACCCCGGGCATGCGCGAGTGGTATGCCAGCGGTGACACCGAGGAGCTCGAGTACATCGCCTTGAGCCTGGCCGCGGCGGCGAGCCTGCACCTGCTCAGTGCGGATCCGGCCGCTTCCCGGCGACGGGTCGTGGTCGCGGCCGACGTCGATCCCGGATCGGTCGCCGTGAGCGATGACGGCGCCCGCGCGTCTCGCGGGCGTATCAGCATCACCCAGCCGATTGCGTTCGCGCGGGTGGCTGCGGTGCACGTGGACGACGAGAGCGCGGAAGGCGCCGTCCAGGCGGCTGCGCTTGATCCCGCGGACGAGTTCGCCGCGGACGAGGCGGCCGACCACGAGTTGCTCTGGTACGCGACCCAGGAGGTGGACGAGCTGCTGCGGGAGCTGCCGAGCCGCTGAGCCGCGCTACTTGTCGGGCGGGGTTCCCCGGCCCGGAAGGATCGTCACGACCAGCATCGCCCCGAAGAACGCGGCGAGCATGTAGAAGCTCTGGGACAGGATCAGCCGGCCGCCGCTCTGCACCGACTGGCCGATCAGGAAGAACGCGACCGTCAACCCGAGCATGACGGCGGCGAATGCTCCGCGAGCCACAGCATCTCCTTCGGGGCGGGTGGTGGGTCGCCCTCAGATTAGCCCGCTGCAGCCCTCGGCAGGACTCCCGGGGTGGTGTCGGGAGGCATCCGGGCTTTCGCCCGTGTTGTGCACCATGAGAATCGGCCTACCCGGCGTGACCGGGCTCACGCGCGCGGGTCCGGATCAGCGGGTCAGATCGCGGGCGAGCGGCGTGCTGCGAGCCGGAATCGGGACGCGGGGGGCCAGCGGCTGGCGTGAGACCCGATCGATCACGCCTTCCGCAGCTGCCTTGGCCACGGCGGAATCGGCGCGCTCGGCGAGCAGGTCGGCCGGCACCGGCCGGGAGAGGAAGAAGCCCTGGGCCAGGTCACATCCGGCCAGGTGGAGGGCGTTGAGCTGCTCGGACGTCTCCACGCCCTCGGCGACGACCGTGAGGCCCAGCCCGTGCGCCAGCGCGACGGTCGCCCCGACGATGGTGGCGGCCGCCTCGTCCTCGAGCATGTCGGCGACGAACGCGCGGTCGAGCTTGACCTCCGCGACGTCGATGCGGCGCAGGAAGGTCAGGCTCGCGTAGCCGGTACCGAAGTCGTCCACCGACAGTCGCACGCCGAGATCCCGGAGGCGGGCCAGGACCGACTCGCAGATCTCGGTGTCGTTCATGGCTGCCGTCTCGGTGATCTCGAGCACCAGCTTGCGGGCCGGCAGGCCGTGGCGGGCGAGGATGCGCGCGACCTCGTCCGGAAGATCGCGGTGCATGAGATTGCGTGCCGAGAGGTTCACCGCGACACCGACGCCGTGCAGCGACGCATCGGACTGCCATGCGACGCAGCAGCGCACCGCCTCCTCGAGCACCTTGGCGGTGAACGGGCCGATGAGCGCGCTGTGCTCGATCACCGGGACGAACTCGGCGGGCGAGAGGTTTCCGCGCGTGGGGTGCCTCCAGCGCACGAGCGCCTCGACGTTGCCCGGCAGCCCCGTGCGCAGGTCGAGCTGGGGCTGGAAGTGCAGGTGCAGCTGGTCATCGGCATCGAGCGCGCTCTGCAGATCGGCGAGCAGGCCGAGGCGCTCCGGGCTCGCCAGATCCTGGGAGGGGTCGTAGTGCACGACGCTGTCGCCGCGGCGCTTGGCGTCATACATGGCGACGTCGGCGCAGCGCAGCAGGTTGTCGATGCTCGTGCCGTCATCGGGGTAGATCGCGACCCCGGCGCTCGCCTCGACCGCCAGCCGCAGCCCGTCGATGGTCACGGGCACGCTGATGCGCTCGACGAGCGTCGCTGCGAGCCGGCCGGCGTCGATCTCGCCCTCGAGCCGGTCCAGCAGGACGACGAACTCGTCGCCGCCGAGCCGGGCCACGCAGTCGCTGGTGCGCACTGACGCCGCGAGCCGGCTGCCGATCTCGACCAGCAGCTGGTCACCGGCGGCGTGGCCGAGGGTGTCGTTGACGTTCTTGAATCCGTTCAGGTCCAGCAGGATCAAGGCGCACCGGGTGCCGGTGGCGGAAGCGGCTGCCAGCGTCCGGTCGGCGTTCTCGGCCAGCAGGGCGCGGTTGGGGAGGCCGGTGAGGGTGTCGTGCTGGGCGGTGTGCAGCTGCTCGGCGTGCGCCAGCACGGTCTCCAGCGCGGCGGCCGTCGTGTTGGCGAAAGTGACGAGGACGTCGCGCTCCTGGCGGGTGAGCCGCCCGGACTGGGCGACGTCGAGTGCCAGGAAGCCCAGGCTGCCTTTGCGCCCGATGAGCTCGACGACGACGCCACTGTCCTCGACGCTGGGTTCCACCTGGGCGATCAGCCGCTGCGCCGACGGCTCCGACAGCCGAAGCTGCACGCCCCGCGCGCCGAACAGATCGGCGGCGCGGCGGCGTACCTCATCGATCATCTCGACCAGCGAGAGTGCCGGCATCGACGCGCTTGCGGCGGCGAGGCGGCGCAGCGCGTCGCGTTCGGTGCCCTTGTGCATCTGACGGTCGTTCGCCTGCCAGATCAGGATGAACAGGAGCGGGAGGGCGAGCAGGCTGGCGCGGCTGTAGCGCCAGGCGGCCAGGCACAGCAGGCTCACGGTGATGTTCGCGCCGGAGTTCGCCAGGTAGCCGAACACCGTCGAGCGGGCCACTGAGAGCCACTTGCCGCCGCCGGTGGCGTTGACAGCGGCCGCGACCCAGCAGCTCAGCACGATGGTGGCGACCAGTCCGGTGACCGCGAGCGCGGGCCAGCTGGCAGGGGAGCCCCACCTTGATTCCCATGGGCCGGACCATCAGCAGCAAAGCCCCGGCGGCGGCGTAGACCGTCAGCGGGGTGTTGAGCGTGTTGAACAATGTGCGACGCCAGTCGCGTCGCCGGTAGCGGTGCTCGACGAAGATCGCCAGTGTCTTTATCAACACCAGCAGCGGAAGCGGGACGAACGCCAGCCCGATGATCAGGCTCGTCTCGCCCCAGGCCAGGCCGAAGCGCCTGGCGCCCAGCGCGACCTGGACTTCGGCGAGCTCGCAGACCAGGGCGAGCGCGAGGTTCACGGCGACGGCGGCGACCGGGAGCGTCCAGCCCATCGAGGACCACTGGACCAGCGCGCCGGACACGGCGGCGAGACCCAGCACGGAGGTGATGAGGATCAGGCGATCGATGGGCGCGAAGCGCGCACGGCGAACAGGCGCCGCGGCCGACATGGGAGCTGGATCGGCGGCGGGCGAAGGCTCTTCGCGCACGGTCTCCCCGTCCGCCATCGCACTCACAGTTTGATCTTTCGGAACGCAAAGGTCCCCGCCCAATGGGCTGTTCGGAGTACTCCGTGTGGGCCGTGAGTGTGGCGCATCCGGGAAGTGCTTCAGTTTTCGCCGGCCCCGGACGAACGAGAACCATCAACGCTTCAGCCTTCGGACATGACGAAGGCCGGACCCGCAGTGTTGCAGCACCGCGCGCCCGGCCTTGGCCAAGAGAGAAAGGACTTAACTACCACCGAGGACTACGCATTGTGGCACCCCCTCTTCCACCTCGGCACCCGGCACGAGTGCTACCTGTTTACTTAACGGGTTAACTGACGCGCTGCTAGCAGCGATGACTAAATGTCGTTTGTCAAATGCGACATATCGGGACGACACGCCCGTCCTACGCCCATAAACCACCCGACTGGATGAACAGTTGGGAGCTTCGTGCTGCCCCGAATCCGGAGGCCCGCTGAGAGGCCTGCTCCGGCCATTGATTACCGACCGTAATGAGCGGCTTTGCACCAGAGGGCGGCGGCCCCGCTTCAGCCCTCTTCGGGACGCCTCCCGCGAGCACCGTCGATCAGGGCGTAAACGACTGCAGCGAATCCGAGCACGCCCATCCAGCCGACCGCCAATCGGGCGTCGATCGCGGTCGCCAGCCAGCCGGCGGCGAGCACGCCGAGGCCTTGGCCGACCAGCATGCCGGTACCCACCAGCCCCAGTGCGCGACCGCGGACCTCAGGGGCCACCCGGGCCACGAAAGCGGTGCTGGCCAGCACGTTGAAGGCCAATCCGAGTCCGGAGACCAAGCCCATACCGATCAGCACCCCGAGCGGGGGCTGGCCCAGCCCGAGCAGCAGCGGGGCGAGCGAGAGCAGCGCGAGCAGTTCCATGGCGCTCTGCCGGCGCGCCGCCGGAACCCGGGTCGCGAGCACCGCACCGACGACCGTTCCCGCCGGCTGAGCCGCGAGCAGGACGCCGACGGCCCAGGCGGCCGAATGGGTGGCCCGCGCCAGCGGAGCGCCGAGCGCCTCGAAGCTGATGACGAAAGTGGACGAGGCCCAGGCCAGCAGGGCAAGCGAGCGAAGCCCGGGCATGCCCAGCACCAGGCGTACCGACATCCGCGCGTCGGCCATCGCGTGAGTCCACCAACGCCAGGCGTGGGTATCGACCGACCTCGCAGCGGCGGGACGGGACCGGACCCCGCGCGCGACCAGGATCGCCGATAGGACGAAGGTCGCGGCGTCGGCGATGAGCCCCACCGACGGAGAAAGTCCGATGAGCAGCACACCGGCCAGCCCGAAGCCGCCGACCTGGGCGGCCTGTACCGGATCTGGGAAAGCGCGTAGCCGGCGGGATGTCGTAGGCAGCAGCGCTCCGCG
>CAVXLW010000020.1:0-43310 GCA_963762695.1 uncultured Actinomycetota bacterium | reverse complement strand
GCTGCCGCAGGATCAGGCCTCCCTGCGCCAGGTAGTTGAGCGTGAGAGCGGGAAACACCAGACCGAACCAGGCGACCCGAATGGACTTCGCGCCGAAGTGCCCCATGTCCGCGTAGAGCGCTTCGGCGCCGGTGATCACGAGGACCACGGCGCCCATGGCGATGAACGCGATGTAGGGCCGGTCGGCGATGAAGGAGAGGGCGTAGCTGGGTGACAGTCCTTTGATGATCCGGGGGCTGCGTATCAGCTCGCGAACGCCGGCCGCGCCGACGCATCCGAACCAGAGCACCATGATCGGCCCGAACAGGCTACCGACGCGTTGGGTGCCGAACCGCTGCGCGGCGAACAGCACCGTCAGGATCCCGACGGAGATCGGCAGCACCAGATGTGCCACGCCCGGAGAGCTGACTTTGAGACCTTCGACGGCTGAGAGCACCGAGATGGCCGGGGTGATGACGCTGTCGCCGTAGAACAGCGACGCCCCCAGCACCCCGAGCGCGAGCACGGCGGTCGTGCGCCGCCCGGTTCCCTTGCCGAGCACCCGCTGGGCCAGCGCGGCCAGCGCCATCACGCCGCCCTCGCCGTCGTTGTCGGCGCGCAGGATGAAGATCACGTACTTCAGCGACACGATGAGGGTGATCGACCAGAAGACGAGCGACACGATCCCGAAGACATCGCTGGGTGTCGGACGCACGGCGCCGTTGTCGATGGAGAAGACGGTCTGGATCGCGTAGAGCGGGCTGGTGCCGATGTCGCCGTACACGACGCCGAGCGCCCCCAGCAGGAGGGCGAGCCGGATGCCGCTCGTGTGGGGCTGGTGCTGCGCCGACGACCCCTCGGCGGGGACGCCGGTCTGCTCGCCGTCCACCAGCTCGGTCACTGGCCAGGCATACCACGCCGCAATGGCAAGGGAGGGGAGGCGACGGTCAGCCGCCGCGCGCTGGATCGAATTCGAGCACCTGCGTGAGACGCACGTTGTTGCCGGACGGGTCGCGGAACGAGGTGTCGATCCCGTACGCCTGCGGGGTGGGCGGGTCGTTGAACGTGACGCCTCGCGCCGAGAGGTCCTCGTACGCCTGCCTGGCAATCGTCGGTCTCGAGGAAGAGCGTGCCTCCGGCGCCCTGGGCGACGAGCTCGGCCAGCTGCGCGCTGGTCGTCCGCATCGACCATCGGCGGGGTGGGGATGGGCATCAGCACCAGGCCGACGTCCTCCTGGCCCTTCGGTCCCACGCAGAGCCAGCGGAAATTCCAGTCCTGCATCGTGACGTCGCTGCGCACCTCCCAGCCCAGCGTGCCCACGTAGAACGCGAGCGCCTCGTCCTGGTCGTGCACCCAGAACTGGGCATTGGCAATCCTGATCATCCCAAGTCTCCTTGTCGCGGTGGTCGGCGACGCTACGGACCGGGCGGCGCTCGTGGCTTCTCGAAACGTGCGGTATGGACGGTTCTGTGGGCGGGCATACGCCTGGATGACGCAGCGGGGAATTCGGACGTGTGCCTCCGCCGGTGGGAAGGACTCCCGGTAGGCCTTGGGGCTGCGTCCGTAGATGCGGGTGAAGCTGGTGGTGAACGAGCCCAGGCTGTGCAGGCCGACGCTGAACGCGATCTCCGTGACCGTCCGGTTCGTCGTCCGCAGCAGGGATGCTGCCCGCTCGAGGCGCCGGGTGAGCAGATATTCATGGGGAGATTCGCCGTACACCCGCTTGAATTCGCGGCTGAAGTACGCGGGTGAGAGTGCCGCCGCCGCGGCGAGGTCGGCGACCCTGAGCGGGTCTGCGTAGCGGGCGTCGATGAGGTCTTTCGCCTTCACCAGATGCCGGGCTCCGGCCGGTTGTGGCACGACGAGCACGCTAGCCGCCGGTGGCCGCAGGGCGCAGCTACATTCCAAGCGGCGAGGTGAGGAGGGCCGGTGATCGGTGATCGGTGGGGTGTGAGCGCCGAGGAGGTCGCCCGCCGCTATCCGTGCGATGACCTCGTCACGAGCCCGGTCCTGTCGGCCTGGCGGGGCGTCACGATTCAGGCGAGGGCGGAGACGGTCTGGCCGTGGATCGGGCAGCTCCGGCTCGGGCCGTACTCCTACGACTGGATCGACAACATCGGCCACCGCTCGCCCCAAGAGCTGCGCGACCTGCCGGAGCCGGTACCGGGACAGCACTTCACCACGGCGGCGGGGCGACCGCTGGGGCGCATCCTGTCGGTCTGCGCGCAGGAGCAACTCACGGCGCGCATCGCGGGTGCGGTCATGTCGTATGTCCTGGTGCCGCGTGGTGACGCCACCCGGCTGCTGCTGAAGGTCGTCATGGCGGGCAGCCACTGGGTCGCGCCGGTCGTGTCGGTCGGCGATCTGGTGATGGCTCGCCGCCAGCTGCTCAACCTCAAGCGGCTGGCCGAAACCTCAACGACAGCAGGGCATTCCTGATCGCCGAGCCGGCGCGCTTGGTCACCGGCCGACGTGTTCGCCGTCGCGGAATGGCGCTGCGGGCCCTGTCGCAGCCGCCGAGCACCCGCAGGGGTGGCTCGTCTATCTTTGCCGAGCGGCTGCCTGAAGTTCCCGATTCATTGGTGGCTCAAAAGTGGTGACGGAGGCCAGTGGTGGGTCAGCTTGATCAGCGCGTAGCGGTCATCACGGGCGGTGGCCGGGGCATCGGGCGTGCGATCGCGTTGCGCTATGCGGCCGAGGGAGCCGCGATCGTCGTCTCCTCGCGCACGGCGGCTGATCTCGAGTCGACCCTCGCCGACGCCGGCCTCGGCGCCGACCGGGGCCTGGCGGTCGTCGCCGACGCGACCGACCGGGACGACGCCCGGAGCCCGGTGGAGGCGGCGCTGCGCACGTTCGGCCGGGTGGACATCCTCGTCAACAACGTCGGCGGCCACCTCGGCCGCCGGGATCCGTTCACCGATGATGGCGGCGGGTTCGAGCGCACGCTCGTGCTGTCGCTGACGTCGGCGTGGTGGACGAGTACGGCCGCGCTGCCGTCGATGCGCGAGCAGGGCTTCGGCCGGATCATCAATATCGGCTCCGGTGCCTCCAAGCGCACCGGCGCGTCGGTGGCGTACGTGGCGGCCAAGCACGGGCTCAAGGGACTGACCCGCCAGCTCGCCGCCGACGCCGCGTCCTACGGGATCAACGTCAACTTGCTCTGCCCGGGCTGGACGCGTACCTCCCTGCTCGACTTCGAGGCAGTCGCGCAGCGCAAGGGCACGACGGCCGAGGAGGAAGAGGCCCGGGCGGCGGCGGAATCGTTGCAGCGGCGCGTGCTCGAGGCCGACGAGCTGGCCGGGATGGCGACGCTGCTGGCCGGGCCCGACGGGCGGGGCATCACCGGTCAGGTGATCAGCGTCGACGGCGGCTACAAGGTCTAGGACGCGGGGCCGCTGTCCGGGGCTGGTTAGGCTGCTGCTCGTGACGACGACCAGCGCCATCTACTGGGATCCGTTCGACGAGGAGATTGACACCTCGCCGTATGAGCTCTGGCGACGGATGCGCGACGAGACGCCGCTCTACCGCAACGACAAGTACGACTTCTGGGCGCTGAGCCGCCATGCGGATGTGCACGCCGCCCACGTCGACCCGCAGACCTACCTGTCCGGCTACGGCACCGTGCTGGAGCTCATGGGAAGCGACATGAGCGGGACCGGGCAGATCATCTTCATGGACGGCCAGCAGCACAACAAGATGCGCGTGCTGGTCTCCAAGGCGTTCACACGCAGCCGCGTGGCGGCGCTGGAGGACCGGATCCGGCAGTACTCGCGGGAGCTGCTCGACGCGCAGGTGGGAGGCGAAGGCTTCGACTACGTCGGCGATTTCGGGGCCCAGCTGCCCTCGCTGGTGATCTCGTCCCTGCTCGGCGTCTCGCCGGCCGACCGGCCACGAGTGCTCGAGCTGATCAACACCGTGTTCCACATCGAGCCCGGCGTCGGGATGATGAACGAGGTCTCGTTCAACGCGCAGATCGGCCTGCACACCTACCTCACCGAACAGCTCGCCGACCGGCGGCGCACGCCGCGCGACGACCTCATCACCGCGCTCACCGAGGCGGAGCTGACCGAGGACGGCAAGGCGCGGCGGCTCACCGACAAGGAAGCTGCCGACTTCGCCAACCTTCTGGTCAGCGCCGGCACCGAGACCGTCGCGAAACTGCTCGGCTGGGCGTCGGTCATCCTGGCCGACCATCCCGAGCAGCGCGCCGAGATGGCCGCGGATCCGGAGCTGATCCCCGCTGCCGTCGAGGAATTGCTGCGCTACGAGGCGCCGTCACCGGTGCAGGGGCGGACCCTGTCGCGTCCCGTCGAGCTGCACGGCGAAACGCTCGCCGCCGGCGCGAAGATCCTGCTGCTGACCGGCGCCGCCGGACGCGACGACCGGGTCTGGGATCGGCCCGACGAGTTCGACATCAAGCGCAAGCCCGAGCAGCACGTCTCGTTCGGTATCGGCGCGCACTTCTGTCTCGGCGCGGCGCTGGCTCGGATGGAAGGGCGTATCGCGCTGGAGGAGACGCTCGCGCGCTTCCCGGCCTGGAACGTCGACCACGACAGGGCGGTGCGCCTGCACACCAGCACCGTGCGCGGCTACAAGTCGGTGCCGATCCTGCTCTGACGTCAGCCGGCGAGTTCCACTCCGCCGGGCCCGACGACGAACCGGGCGCTCTCGGGCTTGCTCCAGTAGCCGTAGACACACCGGGTGCCGCCGCGCGACGGGTCATGGGTGTCATGGATGACGCCGTCGATCACGGCTGTGAGGTGCTTCGAGCACGACACGACCAGGCGGCCGAGCGGCAACTCCTCGGGGCACAGATGCACCGTGGTGCCGCTGCCGACCCGCATGGTCGGCGTCCAGACCCAGCCGAGATCCTTCATGAACCGGCGAATGGTGGGGCGGATGACGCCGTTGCGGGCGGAGGACTGGCGTGCGCCGGTTTCGTCTTTCGCCGCGAGGTTGAGCGCGTCGTACATCGTCCGGTACGGGAGCTGCGCGGCGATGGCGATGGAGCGGGCGACGCAATCGCCGGCCTGCCCCCGGTAGCCGGCAGCCGCCCTGCCGCCGTCGTCCTCGACGAACCAGACCTTGGGCAGGATGCGGAACCGCGTGCCGTCCACTGCGATGCCTGACATTGTGTGTCACGGTATCGGTGCAGTGCTGTCGGGCAGCATGTCGGGCGGGGTGCATCCGTCCGGAGTTGCCCGCGTGATTGGCTGGTCCCATGACCAAATTCGAGATCGGCGCCACGGTGCGCTGCTCAGACGGTGTATGCGGCAAGATGCTGTCAGCCGTGGTCGATCCTGTCGCCCGCGTCGTCACGCACATCGTGGTCGAGCCGGAGCATCGCTGGGGGCTCGGCCGGCTCATCCCGCTGGACCAGGTTGCGAGCACCGACGGCGATGTGCACCTGAGCTGCACGCGCGCCGAATTCGAGCGGTACGAGAGCGCCGAGGAGACGGAGTTCCTGACCGAAGCAGGCGCCGAATGGGGCTACGACGGTCAGGTGCTCACGTGGCCGTACTACGGCCTGGGGCTCGGCCGGCTCGGGGGCCTCGACGATTACGGAGGCAACGCGCCCCAGCCGATCGTCTTCGACAAGCTGCCGGTGGGTGAGGTGGCGGTCCGGCGCGGCCAGCCCGTGGAGGCCACGGACGGCCGGATCGGAACGGTCCAGGGTCTGGTCATCGATCCTTCCGACGGCCACGTGACGCACGTGTCGCTGCAGGAGGGCCATCTGTGGGGACGGCGCCGGGTGACCGTGCCGATCTCGGCGGTGGCGAGCGTCGGCACCGGCGACGAAGGGGTCCGGCTCAACCTCAGCAAGGACGAGGTGGACCAACTGCTCCTGGTCGAGTTCGAGAGCCGAGGCTAGCTGACGCGTGTCGGCCTGCACCCCGTCGAGATACGCGCCGAACGTCGCGGAAACGCCCAGGACGACCTCGTGCTTGCCGTGGCTGACGCGAAGGCCGCGGGGGTGCCACGACAGCGTCCAGTCGTGGCAATCGATGGTGTGCCGAACGGCCTCCAGCAGGCCGGCTTCACGGATCTCGCGGCTCCAGTCGGGCTCGGTCGCTCACGAGGCCGACGTGCACGTGGAGCTGGTCGAGGTCCAGGCGGCTGAGCTCCTCCAGTCGCTCGTCGAGCACCAGCAGTAGCGGTGCCAGGTACAGATCGGCGGCATCGTGGGGCAGGACGGGCATGGCAGCCTCCGAACGCGGGAGAGGGTCGTTGCGGTCATCGTCTCCACAGGCTCACGGCCACGGCTGAGGCTTCGGTCCCGTGACAGCGAGGCCCTGGAGGCCTGACCCCGGCCCGAAGGTCCTCCCGCGTCGCAGCTGAACGGCGCCCCTGTCGGGGCAGTGCGAGTGGCGGGCGAGGTCGTCACGCGAGGGTAGGGTGACCGCGCGGCTATGGGCTGACGTCAGAATCAAAAATGTGGAACGCGTCCGGCAGGCAGGGGAGGAGACGCAGCGTGAGTGAGGCCATGAGCGAGGTCGTCGGGGTGACGTGGGATGGTCCGGTCGCCGTCGTCACCCTCAACCGGCCGGAGGCCCTCAACGCCGCCAGCGCCGACCTGCACCATGCGATCACCCATGTCTGGGCGAAGCTGGCCGCCGACAGCCGGCGGCTCCGCTCGGCGGTGCTGACCGGCGCCGGGAAGGCCTTCTCGGCCGGCGGGGATCTGAACCTGTTGCAGGGTATGGCGGATGACCCGAAGCTGCGCGCCGAAGTGCTGAACGAGGCCGCGGAGCTGGTGCAGGCCGTCGCGTCGTTCCCGGTCCCGATCGTGGCCGCGGTCAACGGTCCGGCGGTCGGCCTGGGCTGCAGCCTCGCGTCGCTGTGCGACCTGGTGGTGATGGAGGAGCAGGCCTACTTCGCCGATCCTCATGTCTCGCTGGGCCTGGCCGCGGCCGATGGGGTGGTCTTCACCTGGCCGGCGCAGATGCCGCTGCCGAAGGTGAAGGAATTCGTCTACCTCGGCCGGCGCATCAGCTCCGCCGAGGCGCTGACGCTCGGCTTGGTCAACGAGGTCGTCCCCGCGGGGCAATCGGTCCCGAAAGCCCTCGAGCTCGCCCAACGGCTGGCGGCTGCCGCCGCAGCACTGTGCGAGACCAAGGCGATCCTCAACGCTCCACTGCGCGACCGGCTGCGTGCGGAGGCGGGCGAGGCATTCGAGCGCGAGTCCCATTTATTCGATACCGCAGAGTTCCAGTCGAACCTCGCCGCGATGCGCTCGCGGTAGCGCCTCCGCGATGACCAGCGACCGGGAGCAGATCGACGACCTGCTGACCGCGTACGCGATCGCTCTGGACCTCGACGACATCGAGGGCTGCCTCCAGTTGTTCACCCCCGAGGGTGCGTTGAGGTCTACGGGCGCCGCTTCGCCGGATGGGACGGGCTGCGCGCGATGATGACCGCCGCCCCGCGCGGCATGCACCTGGCCGGGCGTGCGCAGATCACCGTCGACGGCGACCGGGCGACGGTGCGCAGCCAGCTCGTCTTCATCGAAGCAGCGCTGGCCGAGACCCGGCTCGCCATCTACGACGACGCCGTCGTCAAAGCCTCGGGGCAATGGCGTTTCCAGACGCGCAGGTGCCGCTTCCTCACCCCTGACGGCCTGTCCGATCGGCCGGCAAAGCCTTGAGGTTACGATCCAGCCGGTGAACGGAATGGAGCCAACGGCCGCATGGCAGGTCACTCTCGACGACCTCGGGGAGCGCCGGGCAGCCAGTTACGCCATGGGCGGCGACGAACGGCTGGCCCGTCACCGCGCCGCGGGCAAGCTCACGGCCCGGGCCCGAGTCGATTACGCTCCTCGACTCCGGCAGCTTCAGGGAGCTCGGCACGTTGGTCGGTGGCAGGTCCCGGCCGACGCCATCGTGGCCGGCTCCGGCCACATCGACGGCCGACCGGTCATGGTCGGCGCCGAGGACTTCACCGTGGTCGCGGGGACCATCGGGCCGATCAGCAACGCCAAGCGTTTCCGCCTCGCCGAGCACGCCTTGCAGCAGCGGATCCCGCTGATCATGATCCTCGAGGGCGCCGGCTTCCGGCCGACCGATCACGGTCCCAGGTCGATCGCCAACCGACCTGCTCATGCAGGCCCAGCTGCTCCAGCGCGGATCCCGGTGATCACCGCTGTGCTGGGCCCTCCGCCGGCCATGGCGCGCTGATCGCTCCCGATGTCGGACTTCGCGGTCATGAGCGAGCACGGGTCGGTCTTCACCGCCGGACCCCCGGTTGTTCGGGAGTCGCTCGGCGAGAAGGTCACCAAGGAAGACCTGGGCGGCCCGGGCGTGGCCGTAGCCAGTGGGCTCATCCACAACGTCGCCGCCGACGACTGTTCCGCCCTCGACCAGGTCCGCCAGTACCTCTCGTATTTCCCGTCCAGCGCCTGGTCCTACCCACCGAGTCAGCCTTGGTCCGACGGGCGCCGTCGTGTCGACGAGCTCCTCTCGATCATCCCCCGCGAGAGCCGCCAGGTCTACGACATGCGCCGGGTCATCGACGTACTGGTCGACGACGGTCACTGGTTCGAGGTCCAGGCCGGGTTCGGCCCCGCGGTGATCGTGGGCCTGGCCCGCCTTGGTGGCGCTCCGGTCGCGGTCGTCGCCAACCAGCCGCTCGTGCTGGCCGGATCCATCGACGCCGACGCGGCCGACAAGGCGTCGCATTTCATCATGGTGGCCGATCCTTCCACCTCCCCCTCGTGTTCCTGGCCGACAATCCCGGGAATGCTTCCGGGCACTCGCTCGGAGAAGGCCGCCATCCTGCGCAGCGGCGCCCGCATGTTCGCGGCCCAGACCCAAGCCACCACGCCATAAGGTCCATCGTCACCTTCCGCAAGGCCTACGGCTTCGGTTCGATGGTCATGGCCATGGTGGGCTTCGACCGGCAGGTCGCGTCTTTCGCCTTTCCGGGTGCCACCCTCGGGGCCATGGGCGCGGCGGCCCAGATCGGCCATGGACTCCAGGCCGACCAGGCCGAGATGCTGCGTGACTCCGAGCTCGCAGCCTCCTACCGCTCCGCCGACAACCTCGGATTCGACGAGCTTCTCGATCCCCGGGAGACCCGCAACGCCCTGCTGAAAGCGGTGCAGCGCGGGCTGTACGCGCGGCAGTCCGTCGCCGTGCCCGCGCTGCGTGGCGCGATCTTTCCGTGACGGTGAACGAGCCGCGGTCGGCGAAGGGACGTCGTACGATGGCGCGGCTCGTGGAGGGCGGCAAGGTCGTCTTCGCCCGTGACGGCTGGCCATGGACGAGCTGTCACGGGACCCCTCGCGTGCCAAGGCGCACGAGCACCATCCGTACGAGCGCCCACAAGCGGTCTGTGGCGAAAAAGTCTCACGGCAGCAAGGGATCGAGCCCGTCGCGGTCCTCGGCCGAGACGGCGCGCAGTCGCTCTCCCTTGGCCGGCCTCCAGTAGACCGGCCCGGCGCGCCACGCCTCATCGCGTAGCCGCCGCTTGTCGACCTTCATACTCGCGAGCTTGGGCAGCTCGCCGGTCACGCGCACGAAGGCCGGCACCCACTTGGGTCCGAGATCGCGCTGCCCGGCAAGGAACGCGTCGAACTCCGCCGGGTCGAAGGCAGCGGGGTCGGCCACCTCGAGCGCCACCATGACCCGGTCGCCCACCGGATCGTCCGGCACGGCGTAGGCGGCGACCGAACGGACCTCGGGGTAACGCGACACGATCGCCTCGACCGGTGCGGCAGCGAAGTTCTCCCCGTCGACGCGCATCCATTCGTTGGAACGACCGGCGAAATACAGCCACCCGGCGCCGTCGCGGTAGCCGAGATCGCCCGACCAGTAGGCACCTTCGCGGAAGCGCTCCTGGGTCGCGTCCTCATTCCGGTAGTAGCCCTCGAAGCCGTTCGTGGGCGCGGTGTCGACGATCTCGCCGATGGCCTCGTGCAGGTTCAGGGCACGCCCGTCCGGGCCGAAGCTCACCGCCGGACATTCCTGCTGCGTTTGCGGATCGAGCACCTTCACTGATGCGTCAGCCGTCCCCAGCGCGCCTTCCGGCATCGACGGATCGCGGCGGATGATGATGATCCCCTCGGTGGAGCCGTAGCTGTCGCGCACGCCGGACTGAAACCTGCGGGCGAACTCGCGGATGTCGCGGGCAGAAGCCTCGTTGCCGATCGCGATCCGCAGCGGATTGTCGCCGTCGTCCGCTCGCTCGGGCGTCGCGAGGATGTAGTTGAGCACCTTGCCCGTGTACGTGAGCAGCGTCGCGCCGAACCGGCGGATGTCGGGCAGCGTTGCCGAAGCGGAGAACCGTGGACGCGTCGAGATCGGGATGCCCGCGTTGAAGGCCGAGGACCATCCGGTGAACAGCGAGCTGGAATGAAAGAAGGGCAGCGGCGCGTAGACGGCATCGCCGGCGCCGAGATCGGCGATGGTGGCGACGTGCGCACCGGTACGGGCCAAGCGCCCCTGGGTGCAGCGGACCGCCTTCGGCAGGCCGGTCGAGCCTGACGTGAAGATGAGCAGCAGCAGGTCTTCCTCGGTGACGGCAACGTCCGGCACGATGCTCGGTTGAGCGGCGATTTCCTCGGCGTAGCCGGGTTTGTCGACCATCAGTACCGCAGCGGGCGGCAGGCCTGTCGCGACGTCCGCGAGCAGCGGGGCATGGGCGCTCGCGGTCACCAGCAGCTGGCAGTCCGCGTGGCGGATCAGCCGGCCGAGCTGATCGCCGCGATACGTGGAGTTGATGCCCACGATGACGCTTCCCGAGAGGGCGGCCGCGGTCAGCCAGAACAGGTAGTCGGGCACGTTGTCCAGCAGCACGCCCACGTGCGGCGGGAGGCCGGGTTCGAGGCGGTCCTGCAGGAGCGCGCACCGGCGGCCGGCCTCGGCGACGAACTCGCGGTAGCTCCACGTCTGATCACCGAAGCGCAAGGCGTCGCCGTCGCTGCTCGCGCGCTGCCGGAAGATCTCGGCGACGGTCCTCACGCCCGGCTCCGCACTTCGTGCACGCGTTCGGGAGGCGGCGGGGGTCCGGCGGACGTGAAGGTAGTGCCGGCCGGATCCTGCGCCCAGCCCGGGGGAGTTCCCCAGCCCTCTTCGTAGACCAGTTCCGCCATCGGGCGCCGGCGGACCGGGCCGTGCCCACCGGCCGGCCGGCCGAGGGTGATCGTGCCCGCGATGAACGCTTCCGCCGGGACTCCCAGCAGTTCGCGTAGCTGCGCGTCGACCGCGAAGTTGAATCCGTTGAACGCCCCGCCATAGCCGAGCGCGCGGGCGGCGAGGAGCACGTTCTGGCACGCGGGGTAAATGGACGCACCCTCGCTGGAGGTCGGCTCGCGATAGCGAACGAGGCACGGGAGGATCAGCGCCGGCACCCGGTCGAAATCGTCGACGTACTGCTGCATGGCGGCGGCCATCCGTGATTTCGGCGAGTCAGCCGAGCCGCCGCTGCCCCTGTCGTAGGAGTCCCGCTCGCGCTTGGCCGTCCAGATGCGCCGGCCGGCCTCCCCGATCAGGCGCTTGGCCTCCTGGGCCCTGGGCCCGTCGGTGAGCACGAGGAAGCGGAAGGGCTGGCGGTTCGAGCCGCTCGGGCCGCGGGTGGCGGCGAACAGGATCGCCCGCAGCGCCTCCGGCGGCACCGGCTCGTCGCGGTAGCGCCGGATCGCCCGGGTGGTCGTCAGGCCTTCGAGCAGGCCGATCGTGTCCGGTGGAAGGGCGGAAGGGAGTGTCGCAGCCATGGTGGACGCGATACTGCCATGCCCCTGCGCTCCAATATTGACGTCAACGTCGAAGGATCGGTAACGTTCACCCATGACGGACGGCAGTCGGATCCCGATCTTTGACGCTGACAACCACATGTACGAGACGCCGGATGCGATGACCAAGCATCTGCCGAGTCGCTACAAGGGCCTGGTGGATTACGTCGAGGTGCACGGCCGCACCAAGATCGCGGTCAAGGGCAAGATCAGCGAGTACATCCCCAACCCGACATTCGACGTCGTCGCGCGTCCCGGGGCGCAGGAGGACTACTACCGCAAAGGAAATCCGGAGGGTAAGAGCGCGCGGCAGATCTTCGGCGAGCCGATGCGCGCCATCCCGGCGTTCCGCGAGCCCGCGCCGCGCCTGGAGTTGCTGAACGAGCAGGGCGTCGACCGCACGCTGATGTTCCCGACGCTGGCGAGCCTGATCGAGGAGCGCCTGCGTGACGATCCTGACGCGATGCACGTGGTCATCCACGCGCTCAACGAGTGGATGTATGAGACCTGGCAGTTCAACTACGAGGGTCTCGACCGCATCTTCAGCACTCCCGTCATCACCTTGCCCATCGTGGAGCGGGCGATCGAGGAGCTCGAGTGGGTCGTCGAGCGCGGCGCGCGGGTGGTGCTGATCCGGCCTGCTCCGGTGCCGGGCTTCCGCGGCCCGCGCTCCTTCGCGCTGCCGGAGTTCGACCCCTTCTGGCAGAAGGTCGTCGAGCACGACATCCTGGTCGGCCTGCACTCCTCCGACAGTGGCTACGACCGTTACACGAATGAGTGGAACGGCGGCTCGGGAGAGATGCTGCCGTTCCAGACAGCGGCCTTCCGGATGCTGCACTCGTGGCGCCCGGTCGAAGATGCGGTCGCGTCGCTGGTCTGCCATGGCGCGCTCTCGCGGTTCCCGACGCTGAAGGTGGCCGTCATCGAAAACGGCAGCAGCTGGGTCGAGCCGCTGCTGCGCTCGATGAAGGATCTGTACAAGAAGCGGCCGCAGGACTTCCAGAGCGATCCGGTGCAGCAGATCAAGGAGCGCATCCACATCAGCCCGTTCTGGGAAGAGGACCTGAACGAGCTGGCTGACCTGATCGGTGAGGACCGCGTGCTCTTCGGTTCCGACTACCCGCATCCCGAGGGCCTCGCCGAGCCGCGAAGCTACGTCGCAGCTCTGGACGGTGCTGCCGAAGGGCGAGTCGGCAAGATCATGGGCGGCAACCTCGCGCGGCTCATGAACGTCGACGCCACCGTCCCGGCTTAAGGCAGTGCGGCCCTTGCCGCCTCGAGCAGCGCCTCGTCGCGGGCCGTGATCGCGCCGACGAGGTCTCCGTGGGTGACGATGTACCGCTGCCCGGCCAGCAGCGCGTCGATGACGTTCGCTGCCGCTTCCTCCGGGCTCACCGGCGCCTGCACCATCTCGGGATTGCTGGCCATCATCGCCTCGAAGTCCTCGGGTTCGCCGATGGCGCGGCGCAGCTCCTCCGGCTGTGCGGCCGTGCTGCTCTCCAGGTGGCGCGACATCATTCCGGACGGGAAGACGATCGAGACCGCGATCGCGTCCTCCTGCAGTTCCAGTGCGAGCGTTTCGGCCAGTCCCCACAAGGCGAACTTGCTTGCCTGGTACGCGCCGAGCCGGCTGGCCGGGGCGAGCACCGATGAGGACGTCGTGAAGCCCAGCCGGCCGCGAGGGGCGCGGCGCAGCAGCGGGATGAAGGCGCGGGCGATGCGGGCGGCCCCGATGACGTTCACGTCGAGCACCCACTGCCACTCGCGGTCGGTGAGCCGTTCGACGGAGCCGAACAGCTGCACGCCGACGTTGGACATGACGAGGTCGGCTCGTCCGAACCGGTCGGTGATGGCTCGCGCCGCCGCCTGGACCGAATCGTCGTCGGCGACATTCACCGCGAGCCCGAGCGTGTCGACCCCGTGCGCTGCGGCGATCCCGGCCGCCTCGCCGAGCGCCCGCTCACCGTCCAGGTCCAACAGTGCGACCCGCATGCCTTGGGCCGCACAGCGGGTCGCCAATGCGAGGCCGAAGCCCGAAGCACCACCCGTGATGACCGCGACCTCACCGTTGCTCATGAGTCGGAACCGTAGCGCGAGTTGGCAACCGTGAGCGATCGCTGGATCTTCGACTTCGACAATCACTACTACGAGGCGGCCGACGCGTTCACCCGCCATCAGGACCGTTCGCTCGGCAATCGCGGGGTCCGGTGGGCTGACATCGACGGCCGGCCGGCCGACTTCGTCAACGAGTCACTCGCTGATCTGCCGTCCGCTCAGGTGCGGCTGACGGACGCGACAACGCCGTCTCACTGCTGGGACTCACCTCGCTCTGAAGTCTCCCGCTTATGCTGGCAAAACCCCATGAGGAGAAGAGAAGAACATGACCGAAGCGCTCATCGTGTCCACCGCACGCACTCCGATCGGCCGGGCCCGCAAGGGAACCCTGGTGAACGTCGACGCCTTCGAGCTCGCTGAGGTCGCGTTGCAGGCGGCGTGGGAGCGCTCGGGTGTCGACCTCGCCGACGTCGACGACCTGGTGCTGGCCGAGTCGATGCAGGGCGGCGGGGTCATCGGCCGCAACGTCGCCGTGCGTCTCGGGATGACGAGCGTGCCCGGCATGGCGAGCAACCGGCACTGCGCCTCGGGCCTCACGGCAGTCGCGACGGGCGCGGCGGGGATCAAGGCGGGCATGGAACGCGTCGTGCTGGCGGGCGGTACCGAGAGCCTGAGCACGTCACCGGCGAGCCTGAAGCGCAACGCCGAAGGTGAGTACAAGCCGTGGATGTCTGAGCCCAACCCCAACACCCCTGAAGCGCCGGCGTTCGACATGCCGCTGACCGTCGGGGAGAACACGGCCCGCGAGATGGGCCTGACCCGGCTCGACGTCGATGAGTGGGCGGTCTACACGCAAGGGCGGGCGATCGCGTCGATCGACTCCGGAGCCTTCGTCGACGAGATCGTGCCGATGACGGTCACCCGGCCGGATGGCGAGAAGGTCGAGTTCAAGGTCGATGAGTTCCCGCGCCGCGGCGTGACGGTCGAGTCGCTGGCCGCCCTGCCCTTCCTGCACCCCGAGCTGCCCAACCCGACGGTCACTGCCGGCAACTCCGCCGGCATCAACGACGCTGCCGCCGCCGTGATGCTGGCGAGCGACGAGTACGCGAGCGCGCATGGCCTCGCGCCGATGGCCCGGATCCTCTCGTGGGCCTCGGTCGGTATCGAGCCGAAGCTGACCGGCATGGCGCCGACCCTGGCGATCCCGAAGGCTTTGCAACGGGCTGGCTTGAGCCTCGGCGACATCGACCTCTTCGAGATCAACGAAGCCTTCTGCTCGGTTCCGGTCGCCGCCGTTCGCAAGCTCGGCATCCCGCAGGACATCGTCAACGTGAACGGCAGCGGTGCCAGCCTCGGCCACCCGATCGCCGCCACCGGCGCCCGCATGATCATCACGATGATCCACGAGCTGCGCCGCCGCGGCGCCACCCTCGGCTGCGTGTCCATGTGCGCCGGCGGTGGCATGGGTGCGGCGATGATCCTGGAGATTCCCGCCTGATCCCACGCCGAACTGGCAGAGTCCAGGCGGTGGACGACGAAACCCGCGCTCGGCGTGATCGCTGCACCACCTTCTTGACGGGTGACGGCAATGTGCGCCCGGCGGACTTGTTGGCGACGATCGACGACTCAGTCGTGCCCGACACCTACGGCGACGGGGGAGTCGTTGCCGAATTGGAGTCGGCCGTGGCCGAGTTGCTCGGCTTTCCCGCGGCGGTGTTCCTGCCGAGCGGCACCATGGCGCAGGCGGCGACACTGCGGGTGCACGCCGACGCACGGGGACGGCGGACGGTGCTGTGGCACCCGACCTGTCACCTCAACATTCACGAGGACGGCGCGTACTCGCGGGTGCACGGCTTGGTCGGCCGTCCGGTGGGTGACCCCAACGGCCTCCCGACGCTCGAGGATCTCGAGGCCGTCGCCGAACCCGTGGCCGCGCTGCTGCTGGAACTGCCGCTTCGCGAACTGGGCGGCCTGTTGCCGGACTGGGATGACCTGACGGCGCAGGTGGCGTGGGCGCATGAGCACGGCGCGGCAGCTCATCTCGACGGTGCCCGGCTCTGGGAGGCCGGCGCGGGATACGGAAAGACCCCGGCAGAAATTGCCGGGCAGTTCGACACGGCGTACGTGTCGTTCTACAAGGGCATCGGTGCGCTACCCGGCTGTTGCGTTGTCGGCCCCCCGGACATCGTGGCTCAGGTGAGGGAGTGGCGTCGACGGCTGGGCGGGACGCTTTTCGGGATGTGGCCGTCGGCCGCGTCTGCACTGCACCTGCTTGAAGAACGGCTGGCCGAGATGCCCACGCGGTTCGCTCATGCCCGGGCAATTGCGGCTGCGCTCAGCTGACGTAGCCGGGATACGCGTGCTGCCCGATCCGCCGCAGACGTCGATGATGCACCTGTTCTTCGACGTCACCCGGGAACGCTTCATCGCGAACGCCCAGCGGCTCGCCGACGAGCAGGGCATCTGGGTCTGGCCGAAGCCGATGAGCGCCAGCGAGCCCGGCATGGTGCGTTGCGAGCTGACCGTCGGCCGCGCCACCTGCCGCCTGGAGCCTGTCGAGATCGCGGGGATTCTGCAGTCGCTGTGCAGCTAGGGATCGGGCCGGCCGCTTGATTTACTGTCCGCGTGCCGACGTGGGCCTTCTCGGGGACTTTGCTGCCGACGGGAGAAGACGGCGAGATCGAGGTGGGGAACGGGCCGCTCGAGACTCTCCCCGGGCACTACGCACTGCCCGGCTTGGTCGATGCCCACTGCCACCTGACGGTCGACGTTGACGACCTGGGCCCGTTCCTGGGCGACGAGGCGCTCGCCCACGGCCGGCTTCGCGACTCTGCTCGGGCGGGCGTCACCATCGTTCGCGACGTCGGCGGCCGACATGACGTGACGCTCCCGCTCGGTAGGCAGCTCACCGCCGGGTGGCCTCGTGTCTTTGCGGCCGGCCGATTCTTCGCTCCGGCCGGCCGCTACTTTCCGCGCATGTTCCAGCCCGTGCAGCCTGAACAGTTGGTCCAGGCAGTGAATGCCCAACTCGACGCAGGCGCGTCATGGATCAAGCTCATCGGGGACTTCCGGACGATGGACGCTGAGGGCACCGTCTCGGGCGAAGCTGAGACGACCTATCCGGCTGAGATCGTCAAGGACGTCGTGGATGCCGCGCACGCGCGCTCGGCAAGGGTCGCTGTGCACACCAACACCTCGGCTGTCGGCTGGATGGTGCGGGCCGGCGTGGATTCGGTCGAGCACGGCCTGTGGCTGAGCACCGAGGATCTAGCCGAGTTGGGTCGTCGTGGAGGAGCCTGGACACCGACATTGTGTGCGGTACTGGGTGTCGGGCCGCCCGAGGCGCGTGACGACGCAGCGCAGGACCGCTCTCGTCTGATGGCTGAACTTGTCTCGGTCGCGAAAGCTGCTGGGGTGCAGATACTTGCGGGAACGGACGTCGTTGGAAGCATCGACCGCGAGATCGCCTTGCTTGTGGAACATGGGCTTCCGGTAGCGGAGGCCCTGCGGGCCGCGTCGGTTGATGCCACCAGCTACCTGGGGGCTCCATCGGACAGTGGCGATCTCGTCACCTATGAGCGCGACCCGCGCGAGCAACCAGAAGTCCTGGCGATGCCGGCGGCGGTAGTGGTCAGGGGCGTTCGGGTCCGTTAGAACGGGCAGTCGGTGGGGTCGGTTTCGGCGATGGTGGGTCGGTGGTCTTGGGGTTCGGCTTGGTAGTGGTGGCCGGTGGGGCTGGTCCAGGTGCTGCCGCCGCCTTTCGGGTTGGCGTGGAGGGTCCAGCCGCCTTTGTGTTTGATCTTGTGATGGCTGGCGCACAAGGGTCTGAGGTTGTCTCGGTCGGTGCGTCCGCCGGCCGGGTCGCCTGGCCGGTAGGGCTGGCGGTGGTCGACTTCGCAGGGTTCGGCGGCCCAATTGCAGGTGGGAAAACGCAGGTGCGGTCACGGGTTTTGACGTAGCGGGATAACGCTTGGCTGGGCCGGTATCTGCTGTGGCCGAGGTCGAGCAGCGCGCCGGTCTGCGGGTCGAGGATCATCCGCCGCCACCGCCCGTCGGCGGCCAGCGCGCGGGCTAACGGGGCGGCGATCGGGCCGTAGCCGGCGAGTTCGGCCGGGTTGTGTTGCAGTCCGAGCAGGGTCGGCAGGTCGATGGTGACGTTCACGGCGACCGGCCGGCCCGCCTCGCGCGTCACCGATGAGCAGGGTGACGAGGGCGTCAGCGCGCCGGGCGTCGATCGGAAGGATCTCGCCGCCGCCGGAGCCGCCGGCGGTCTTGGCTTTCTGGGCGACGGCGTCGGCGGCCTGGTAGACCGCCATCACCTCCGTCGCGGAGGTGATGAGGCGTAGTTCGGCCATCCCGTCCGGTAGTGGCCGCCAGTCCAGCATGCGGTCGGCATGGGCCTGCTTCGCCCGTTCCGCCGCCGACTTCGGGTCGACAGCGAGGACCGCCCGGTTCAAACAGCGCCGTAGCTGGGCCACCGTCTGCTTGGCTGCCCTCGGCAGGACCCGGTCGGCGACGATCCGGGCCTGCTCCGGTGTCAGGGAGAAGGTGGCATCGGCGATGGCGAGGGCATGCCAGAAGGTGATCTCCCCCGCCGCCAGCACGCCTGCACCGCAGGCAGGGTGGTGGTCAACGCGCGGGCGGTCATCAGCCGGTTGGATGCGGTCACGTCCGACAGGCCCAGTGCCATTCCGATCTCGGCGTGCGCGGCCCGCATCGGCAACCCCGCATCATCCCGGGAATCCAGCACCGCGGCCATCGCGGCCTCGACCGTGTCGCCGACCGCGGCGACCGCATGCTGCACCCGCGAGGCCAGCCACGAATTCTGCCGCTCCCACGCGATCAGCAGATCCACCTGAGCCGACGCGCTCAACCCCCGCGGGTCGACATCGGCCAGCCCCTGCACGCACTCCGGTCCCGGTGGTGCGATCAACGCCGCCGCGACCCTGCCATGAACACTCAACACTTCGAACATGTGTACGAGCCTAGCAGGTAGCGGTCACCAGAATCACCTGTAAACAAAGGGGATTTGCGCTCCGTGCGCTCCGTGCGCTCCGCCGATCGCGCCGCCCGCGCCGCCCGCGCCGACCAGGCCGGAGACCGTCTAGTCCTCGAGCCCCCAGAACGACCCGTGCAATCCCACCGACCGGAAGTACTCAGCGGCGCTCTGCGGGTCTCGCCGTTCGTACGGACTCTCGAGACGACCGCTGTACCAACCCGCGGCCAAGCGCCAGAGCGTCGGCAGGTCCATGACATAGCCCGCAGCCAGGTTCCTCGCGTCGAGCCACGCGTCCACGCACCCGGGGGAGCAGAAGATCCGCTGGTTCGAGCAGGTGAAGACGACATCGTTCCAGCAGTCGCGCATCGGCACCAGGAAGTGCGCGACTCCAGGTCCGTCCGGCGGCTCATCCCGTGACACGTGCCAAGCCAGCGGCGTATCGCAGGCGGGGCAGGAGGTGGCCACGAGCACCCGCGGCTCATCGGCTACGAGATGAGGGACAGCGAAGCTGTCCCACGCGCAGCCGCCCCACCACAGGTTCCTGGCTCCCATCACCGAGAAGCCGAGGTTGACGCTGCTGAAGGGGTGGGCCATGACGACCTCGTCAGACGCATCCAGAACGACATGACGGTTCACCGCGAGCGAACTCAGAGCCGCCTGCACGTCGCCCTCACTGGCGGACGCCAAGGCTGAGAGCTCCGCGCGACGCGGGGCGCGCCCATGCACGGCGAACGAGTCATAGACGGCTCTACGGACCCGCTCGTGAACGTCGAACACAGTGCCTGCACCTACCCCAGAATCCGTGACGTCCCCGTCCAGTATTCATCCCGCAGCGGTTTCTTGCGCAGCTTCCCGTCCTCGCCGCGCGGCAACGCGTCGCGTAGCTCGAAGCGGGCCGGCACCTTGTAACGCGCCAGCTTCGCGGAACACAGCTCCCGGAGCTCCGCGACGAGCGCATCGACCATCGGCACTCGCGACCGGCTGCACGACAGCCAGCGCCACCTCGCCGAGATCGTCGTCAGGAATCCCCACAACCGCAGCATCGATCACGCCGGGATGAGCGACAAGAACGCTCTCGATCTCCTGGGGGTAGACGTTCGCCCCACCTGAGATGATCATGAAGGTGGCGCGGTCCGAAAGGTAGAGGTAGTCGTCGGAGTCGACGTGGCCGATGTCGCCGAGCGTGCGCCATGGCTGCGTCGGGTGCCAGACGCTCGCGGTCTTCGCCGGATCGTCGTGATAGGCAAAGCTGCTTCCCGGCGCCACCTCGAAGTAGACCAAACCATCAGCACCGACAGGCAGTTCAGCCCCTTCGGCGTCGCAGATGTGCACGTTCCCCTGCGCCGACTTGCCGACCGATCCCCGGTGCGCCAACCACTCCGCACTGGTGATCCACGTGGAGCCGATGTTCTCGCTGCCGGCGTAGTACTCGTCGATGATCGGGCCCCACCACTCGATCATCTGCTCCTTGGCCCACGCCGGGCACGGCGCTGCCGCATGCACCGCGACGAGGTGGCTCGAAAGGTCGTAGCGCGTACGCGCATTCGGATGCAGCTTGAGCATGCGGATGAACATCGTGGGCACCCATTGCGACGCCGTCACGCGATGGCGTTCGATCGCGGCGAGCGCCTCCTCGGGATCGAACCGTTCCAGGCATACCACCGACGTGCCTGCCTCCATCACGCCCATCGAGGTCCGCAGCGGCGCCGCGTGATGCAGCGGGGCAGGGGAGAGGTAGACCGGCTCCGGTCCGACGCTGAAGTGGGAGAAGCCCAGACCGATCGGATCCCCTGCGGCTGCTGGGGTTTCTGGCAATGGCGGCTCGATGCCCTTGGGTCGTCCCGTGGTGCCCGAGCTGTAGAACATGAACGTCCCGCGCCGCTCCGGACTCGTCGGCGAGCCGGGCTGCCCGGCGACCGCCTCGTCGAGCCCGACGTAGCTTCCCTGCGTCCCGTCGAGTGACAGCCGCAGCTGCACCCCCGGCGTCCGCGAGACGAGTTCGTGTGCGACGGCAGCCGTGCTGTCGGCGACGATCAGTACCCGGGCACCGCAGTCGTTCACGACGTACTCGGCCTCATCGAGCGGCGAGTGGGCATTCACCGGAGTGAGGTACAGCCCGGCGTTGACGGCGGCAAAGGCTGCCTCGTAGTAGCGCAGATGGTTGTAGGCGTAGATGGCGACGTGGTCGCCTTCGCGCAGCCCGGCGCTGCGAAAGAGGTTGCCGAGCCGGGTGGAACGCTCGTACAGCTCGCCCCACGTGTACTGCGCGCCCGACGGCCACATCACGACCGCGAGGCCGTCGGGATTCGAGCGCGCATGGTCTGCGATGTACATGGCCCGTGAGGGTAGCTTGCCCGCATGGCGGTTCCGGGGGTGCGCTGGGCGGCGATTCCCGCGAGTTGCGGTGAACCAGCTCAGCGGACATGTTTCTGACGTCGGACTCGATTTCGATAGTCTTCGCCGGTACGCAGCGATGGAAGGACGGCCCGCTATGGCACAGGCGAAGGCTGTTACCGCCGAAGCTGCCGACCGACCTCGTTCGCGCAAGGGTGTGGCCACCCGGCTGCGGCTGGTGGATGCCGCGAAGCGGGTCTTCGAGCGCGATGGCTTCCTCGACGCGCGCATCGTGGACATCGCGGAGACGGCGCAGCTCGCGCCCGGTTCCTTCTACCACTACTTCGAGTCGAAGGAGCAGATCTTCCGGGAGGTCGCGCAGGCCCAGGAGGAGCGGCTGACGGCACCTGCCGACGATGGCTCCGAGCCGGTGTCGCCGGAGGATTCGCCGTGGGAACGCATCCGCCGGGCGAACCGTCGCTATCTCGAGCGCTATCGCGACGAGGCCGCGTTGATGGGTGTCATCGAGCAGGTTTCACGCTATGACGAGCCGGTCAACGCCGCTCGCATGACCACGATGAAGCACTTCGTCGAACGCGCCGAGCGAGCCGTCTCGCGGCTGCAGCGCGAAGGTCTGGTCGACGAGCGCCTCAACCCGGCGCTTGCCGCTGACGCGCTCGGGGCCATGGTGGCGCGCTTCGCCGAGCTCTGGCTGGTGCAGGCTTATCGCGACTACGACTTCGACGAGGCGGTCGAGCAGCTCACTTTTCTGTGGGGCAACGCTCTGGGCCTGAAACCGGCGCCGGCGCGCAAGAAGCCCGCCAAGAAGCGGTCCCGCTGACGTGGGTGCACCAGAGACGCTTGCGTCGGTCTCCACCCTGCTCGGCGAGTACTGCTTCCTCCTGGACAGCGGGCGCTTCGAGGACTGGACGGCGCTGTTCACCGCCGACGGGCAGTTGCAGATGAACCGCCAGACCGTGGTCGGCCACGCGCAGCTGCTCGACTTCGCGCGCAATGCGCCGCGAGGTATCCACCTGTGCGGTCTTCCGGTCGTTTCAGCGACGGCGGAGGCCATCACCAGCACGTGCCCCTGGAACTTCGTCGACCTTGACACGGGCACCCGGGTCGTCGGGTACTACCACGACGACATCGTGCTCGCCGGGGGACGGCCTCGCTTCCGGTCCCGTCGAATCGAGATGCACTTCCCACCAGTCCGCAAGGAGTGACTCACCTGTGATTGCAGAGCCATCCTGCCCGCTCCGGAGCCGACACTCGGGCTCAACCTTGCGGGCTTCCCGCTGACCGGACCGGCTCTGGCGGGGCTGGCCGAGGAGGCCGAGCAGCTCGGCTATGACTCGCTCTGGGCATCCGAGGCCTGGGGGAGCGACGCGTTCACGCCCCTTGGCCTACATCGCCGCGCGCACCTCGACGATCCGGTTGGGTACGGCGATCGCTCAGATGGCGGCGCGCACGCCCGCAGCGACGGCGATGACAGTGCTGACGTTGCAGCAGCTTTCGGGCGGACGGATCGAACTCGGGCCTCGGTGTCTCCGGACCGCAAGTGGTCGAGGGCTGGCACGGCGTCCCGTTCCGCAAGCCCTTGGAAATGACCCGGGAGTACGTGACGATCGTCCGCGAAGTGCTCAGTGCCGAGTCGCGGCTCACCTACCGGGGCGAGTTCTTTCAGGTGCCTTACGCCGGGCCTGACGCGACGGGCCTCGGCAAGCCGCTGCGCACGACCATGAAGGCCGCGCCCGAGACCCCCATCTACATCGCGGCGATCGGCCCGAAGAACGTCGCCCTCGCAGCAGCGGTCGCTGACGGCCTGCTGCCCTACCTGTGGAGCCCGACCCGCTGGGAGTCAGCATGGAAGGACGCCCTCGCCGACGCGCGTCCGGACTTCCGCATCGCCCCGACGGTCTTCGTGTCGATCGGCCCCGACCTCGATGTCTGCCGCGCTGCCGTACGGCCCCGGATCGCCTTGCACATCGGGGGAATGGGCTCACGCCATCGCAATTTCTACGCCAGCCTCGTCGCCCGCTACGGCTACCAGGAACGGGTCGGTCAGATCCAGGACCTTTTCCTCAGCGGCCGGCGCGCGCGAAGCGACCGCAGCCGTACCCGACGAGCTCGTCGACGACCTGTGCCTGATCGGACCGCCCGCGAAGGTCTCAGCCCAACTCGAGAAGTGGCGCGCGTGTCCCATCACCACGCTCATCGCCGAGCCGACGAGCCTTGAATCGATGCGCACGATCGCCGACCTGTGGTTCGGTCGCTAGCTCCACATCGTCGCCATCAACGGCTCGAGGGCACGGCTCACCAGTTCGATGCGCGGACCGGTCGGGCTGCGGTGGTACGCCCAGACCGGGGCGCCGTCAGGGCCCGTGCCGGACGCCTCGTGGCCGTAACCCGTCTGCTCGAGCGCGGCGCTGTCGGCGGCGACGTCGTCGGACCAATAGCCGAGGTGATGAATGCCCGAGCCCGTTGAACCACCGGCCGGCATCCACAAGGTGCCGGGCTGCTGCTGGATGACCTCCAGCCGCGGCGTGCTCCGCGAGTAGCGGAACTGGAACTCGACGGTGGTGTCCCGTCGGTAGCCGGACCGGCTGATCGACCCGGATCTCCTCGCACCACTCTACCGAACAGCGCGGTCAGCTCGGCGAGCGCGGCTTCGAGGTCGGGAACGACCACGCCGATGTGGAACTGGTCAGCCGCCTTCATCAGCGCCGCCTTCCCTGGGAATGCCGATCTGGCCGATGAATCCACGGCACGCAGGCAAAGCTCGACGAGATGGTCGAGCTCCGCGCGCGTCGGCTGGGTGCGCTGGCGCAGATGATCGGTCAGCCGCCCGAGGATGGCGTGGGCGAGCACCAGCGCGTCCAGGTCGGGCGCGGCGCTGCCGAGCTCGGCCAGGGGCTCGTGCAGCAGCGTGGCCAGAGGCGCGCTGGCCGGATAGCGGCCCGAGTGCAACTCGGTACCGGCTCCGCCGGACCCGGTCAGCAAGGCGAGCACCGGCTCGGCCAGCTTCGGCGCGGCTTGGGAGAGGATGCCCTCGACCCAGCGCCGCACCTGGCCGGCTGCCGTGCGCTGCTTGGCCATCTGGTGCTCCAGGTAGCCCGCTGAGCCGCTCGGTGCCGTCTTCGATGACGGCGGCGACCAGCGCGTCCTTCGAGGGGAAGTGGCGGTAGAACGCCTCGTTGGACAGGCCCTGCTGCGGCGACGATGTCGGCTACCCGGGCCCGCGACGACGAGCCGTTGCGCTGCATGACCTCGAGGGCGGCGTCAAGCAGCCGCCGCACCTCGTCGGCGTAGTCGACTCCGCGTCGGCGCAGCGACTCCTGGGCGATCCGGCCTGCAACATCGTTCGTCGCATCCGGAATTGCATTCTGCTTCACTAGAACGCTAGTCTGCCACGCAGCGAGGGAGGCGCAATGGCGTGGGACTTCGAGACCGATCCCGAGTACCAGGAGAAGCTGGACTGGGCAGACGAGTTCGTACGGGAGAAGGTCGAGCCGCTCGACTATCTCTTCCCCCACGAGCAGTTCGTCCCGCTCGATGACCGCAAGCGCCGCATCATCGATCCGCTCAAGGACGAGGTGCGCGCGCAGGGCCTGTGGGCCACCCATCTGGGCCCCGAGCTGGGCGGCCAGGGCTACGGCCAGCTGAAGCTTGCGCTGCTGAACGAGATCCTGGGCCGCTCGCCGTGGGCGTCGATCGTCTTCGGACTGCCAGGCGCCCGACACCGGCAACGCCGAGATCATCGCCCACTACGGCACCGAGGCGCAGAAGGAGCGCTACCTGCAGCCGCTGCTCGACGGCGAGATGTTCTCCTCGCTACTCGATGACCGAGCCGCATGCCGGCGCCGACCCGACGCTGTTCACCACCAAGCGCGGTGAAGGACGGCGACGAGTGGGTCATCAACGGCCGCAAGTTCTTCTCCTCCAACGCGAAGACCGCCGTCGTTCCTGATCGTCATGGTGGTCACCAACCCTGACGTCAGCGCCTACCAGGGCATGTCGATGTTCCTGGTGCCGACCGACACCCCGGGCGTGAAGATCGTGCGCAACGTCGGCCTGTTCGGTGAGCCGCTGAACGAGGGCTTCCACGCGCTCATCCACTACGACAACGTCCGGGTGCCGGCGGAGGCCTTGCTCGGCGGCGAGGGCCAGGCGTTCGCCATCGCCCAGACCCGGCTCGGCGGCGGTCGCATCCACCACGCGATGCGCACGATCGGGCAGGCCAAGAAGGCCTTCGACATGATGTGCGAGCGCGCGCTCAGCCGCACGACGCAGGGCAGCCTGCTGGCCGACAAGCAGTTCGTGCAGGGCTACATCGCCGACTCCTACGCCCAGCTGACGCAGTTCCGGCTCTTCGTGCTCTACACCGCGTGGGAGATCGACAAGTACAACGACTACAAGCAGGGTCCGCAAGGACATCGCCGTCGTCAAGGCGGTGATGCCGACGATGCTGCACGACATCGCCTGGCGGGCGATGCAGGTGCACGGCGCGCTCGGCGTCAGCAACGAGATGCCGCTTCTCCGGCCTGCTGAACGGCTCCGCCATCATGGGCCTGGTCGACGGCCCGACCGAGGTCCACAAGGTCACGGTCGCCAAGCAGGTGCTGCGCGACTACAAGCCCGCGTCCGGCATCTGGCCCAGCGAGTGGATCCCCGGGAAGATCGAGGCCGCCAAGGCGAAGTACGCGCGAGCTGCTCGAGCTCGAGGTGGGCAACCTGTGATCGATCTCGAACGCCTCGCGCGACTGGCTCGACGGCGAGGGCCTGCCCGGCAAGGGCGAACCTTCGAGCACCGCTTCATCGCCGGCGGCTCGCAGAACGAGATCTACGAGATCCGCCGCGGCGACTTGCACGGCGCGCTGCGCATACCGCCCCCGACGGCGCCCGCCAGCCGCGACGACGGCATCTGGCGCGAGTGGCGCATCATCGAGGCGCTCGACGGCACCGACGTCCCTCATACCACGGCGATTGCGGCGTGCAATGACACCGGCGTGCTCGGCCGCGCGTTCTACCTGATGGGCTTCGTCGACGGCTGGTCGCCGATGGGTCTGACCGACAAGAGTGGCCGGCGCCCTTCGACACCGACCTCGAGGCCCGCGCGGGCTGGCCTACCAGCTCGTCGAGGGCATCGCGCTGCTCGGCAATGTCGACTGGCAGGCCAAGGGGCTGGCCGATCTCGGACGTCCCGACGGGTTCCACGAGCGCCAGGTCGATCGCTGGACAGCTTCCTCGAGCGCATCAAGGGGCGTGAGCTTCCCGGCTTCGACGAGGCCGCCGCCTGGCTGCGCGCGCACAAGCCGATCGACTTCATCCCCGGGCTCATGCACGGCGACTACCAGTTCGCCAACGTCATGTACCGCCACGGCGCGCCCGCCCGGCTGGCCGCGATCGTCGACTGGGAGATGGGCACCGTCGGCGACCCGAAGCTCGACCTCGGCTGGGTCGTGCAGACGCTGGCCGCGCGGATCCGACGTCGCCGGCGGTCGGCCACCTCGGGCTACGTCGACATGCAGTACATGCCGACCCGCGACCAGGTGCTCGCCCACTATGCCGAGGTCGTCCGGCCGCCAGGTCGACGACATCGACTACTACTGCGTGCTCGCCAAGTGGAAGCTCGGCGTCGTCCTGGAGCAGGGTTTCCAGCGCGCCGGTGACGACGAGAAGCTGAACGCTTTCGGCCCGATCGTGCTCGAGCTCATGCAGGGCGCGGCCGAGCTCGCCGAGACCACGGACTACGGCCGATGACCGCCCCGTCCGACGCCCGAGCTCGTCGTCGAACGCCGCGGCGCCGTCATGGTGCTGCGGCTCAACCGGCCGCAGGCCCGCAACGCGCTGACGCCGTCGCTCATGGGCAGCACTCGGCGCGCAGCTGCTGGCGGCCGAAGCCGACCCGCAGGTGCGCGCGATTGTCCTTACCGGGACGGGGGATCGGGCGTTCTGCTCCGGGCTGGATCTGCGCGCGTTCGCGGCCGGCGAGCAGAACGAGGGCGACGCCGCCGACTTCGAGGCGTTCAACCGTTTCATCACCGGCGAGGCCCGGCTCCCGGTCATCGGCGCTGCCAACGCGACCGCCGTCGCCGGCGGGCTCGAGCTCTTGCTCGGCTGCGATCTCATCGTCATCGCCGAGGGTGCCCGGGTCGGCCTGCCCGAAGTGAAGCGCGGACTCTTTCCCGGCGGCGGAGGCGTCTTCATCGGCACCCGGCTCCCGCTCGCCATCGCCCTCGAGCTCACCCTCACCGGCGATCTGATCGATGCCCGCCGGGCCGCGTCGCTCGGTCTGGTCAACGCGGTCGTCCCTGCCGACAAGGTGCTCGACGTCGCGCTGGACTACGCGGCGCGGATCTCGGCCAACGGCCCGCTCGCACTTGCGGCGATCAAGGAGTTGGTGCGCCTGGCCGTCTTCGATGCCCCGGCCGCGAAGGCCCGCCAGCGCGAGCTGCAGCCGATGATCTGGGCCAGCGAGGACGCCAGGGAAGGTGCCGTCGCGTTCGCCGAGCGACGTGACCCGGTGTGGCAGGGCCGCTAGCCCCATGGGAGTGATGCGAGCTGCGATCTGCCGCGAGTACGGGCCACCGGAGGTGGTGCAGATCGATACGCTCGAGCTCCCGCCGCCGGCCGCCGGTCAGGTGCGCGTGCGCATCGACGCCGCGAGCGTGAACTTTCCTGACGTCCTCCTGGTCGCCGGTGAGTACCAGATCAAGGTTCCGCCGCCATTCGTGCCCGGCAGCGAGCTGGCCGGGGTTGTCGTCGAGGTCGCCGCCGATGTCACATCGCCGGCCGTCGGCGATCGCGTCTTCGCCAGCACCATCGTCGGCGCCTTTGCGCAAGAGGTGCTGCTTCCAGCCGGCTCGCTGACGAAGATTCCCGACGGGGTCGAGGCCGGTGCGGCCGCCGCGTTCGGGGTCGCACATCGGACCGCCTACCACGTGCTGCGGTCGGTGGCGGCGATCCAGCCCGGGGAGGAGCTTGTCGTCCTGGGCGCCGGCGGCGGCGTGGGTCTGGCAGCGGTGCAGCTCGGCGTGCTGATCGGCGCGACCGTCACCGCGGTCGCCTCCTCGAACGAGAAGCTGGCAGTCGCTCTCGGAGTGCGGGGCAACCCATCTCGTCAACCATCGCCAGGACGATCTCCGGCAGGCATTGAAGAATCTGCTGCCCAAGGGTGGCGACGTGGTCATCGACCCGGTGGGCGGCGAGCTGGCCGAGCCGGCGTTGCGGTGCCTTCGCTACGGCGGCCGCTTCGTCACGGTCGGCTACGCATCCGGAGTCATCCCACGGATCCCGCTGAACCTGGTCCTGCTGAAAGGCATGCAGATACTGGGGTTTCAGTTCATCGACTTCGCGACGCATCGCGCCGCAGAGCTCGAACGCAACGAAGCCGAGTTGCTCCGCCTGCTCGGCTCGGGAGAGGTCGTCCCGCACATCGGCGCCCGCTTCAGGCTCGACGAGGCTGCCGCGGCACTGCGCTACGTGGCCGACGGCAGGGCGATCGGCAAGGTCCTGCTCGAGATCGGTTAGCTGCGCACGGCAGCGACCAGGCGGGCCACGTCGGCATCGTCCTGGGTGGACCTCACCGGCCCCAGCAGCAAGCCGTCGGCCAGCCCGGTGAAACGTTCCTTCAGCATCGGTCCGAGCTCGTCGTAGCGACCCACGACCAGCACCCGGTCCAGCAGCTCGTCCGGGACGAGGACCGGCAACTCCTCCCAGCGCTCCTCACGCACCACCGCTCGCAGCTGCGCGCCGAGCTGCTCGATCCCATACAGCTCAAGGGTTCGGCTGTAGGCGGGAGTGGAGTACAGGAAGGCGAACAGGCGCCGATGCCGCTCGCGTTCGGTCGCGAGTTCCTCGTCGGAAGCTCCCGCCACGAGGGTGACGGCCACGACGATCTGCACCGAACGCGGGTCGCGTCCGGCGTGCTCGGCCCCGATCCGCACATTGGGCAGGCAGACCTCTTCGAGGTAGCGGGGGCTGGAGTTCGTCGGGTGCGTGACGAGCCCGTCGGCGAGTTCGCCGGCGAGCCGGCACATCCGCGGGTTGACCGCGCCGAGCCAGGTCGGGGGAGTGACGGTGGCGGGATCAGGCCCGGGGTTGAAGTAGGGCTGCAGCCGGCTCACCGGGTAGTCGCCCTCCGGCACCGGGTGGAGCTCGCCGGTGCGGAACGCGTCGTACATGGCGTGCAGTGCCGTGATGAACGAGCGCATCCGGGCGACCGGCGCAGACCACGGCATGCCCATGCGATCGGCGATGTTCTGGCGGATCTGCGGCCCGAGGCCGAGCTCGAAGCGGCCGCCGGAGAAGGCCGACAGGTCCCACGCCGCGTAGGCGGTCAGAGTGGGGCTGCGGGTGAACGCGAGGGTGACGGCCGTGCGGATCGTGAGGCGCTCGGTGTGCTCGGCGATCAGCAGCGCGACGGCCAGCGAGTCATGGATCGTCTCGGGAACGCTGATGCCGTCGTAACCCAGCGCTTCGATACGCCGCGCGTAGGCCGGCACCTGCGCCAGCGGCATGCGGGGGTCCATCCCGGCATACGCCTTCACGCGTCGTCACGCTAGCGCAACGGGTCAGTGCAGCAGCTGCTGCACCTCGATGCGCAGATCCTGCTGGTGGGATTCGGCCGCCACGTAACGCTCGGCGCGCTGGCGCGACGCGCACACCGCCACGATGACCTCGCGGGTCGGGTTGGCCTTGGTCTGCAGCACGACGAACACCTCGCGCATGCCGTCACCTCCCCAGTGGCTTCTAAACCTGTTTCACCGCGGTAGTTCTCCGAAACCGCGGGTATTCGACGTATCGCTGCCGCTTGGCAGTCCCCAGAGGAGTTGATGAGAATGCTGTCGGACATCGTGATCGCGATCGTCATCGTAGCGATCGCCGCCGTGCTCGGCCTGGTCGTGCACCCGCTGCTGTGGTTCGTGGCCGTGCTTGCCATCCTGTTTCCTGCTCGGCCGCCGTGGCAGCAGCCGGCGCACCGGCACCATGGTCTAGCCGGGCAGACGTGTGGATGAGGCTGTGGGGTACCGGTGGAAAACCCTGTGTTTACGGGGATAACTGGGCTGGCTCTGTGGGAAACGCCGAGGGTCGAAACAATTTAACGGACTATGACGCTCAGCCTCTTGCGCGGGGTGTCCCGCAGCCGGTAGAACTCTGTTTGTCGCCAGCGGCGGACAGGCCCGGGAGAGATCCGGGGTCGCTCGGGAGAAGTCCCGGGTCGCTTGTCAGGGGTCGGGTAACCGGCAGTTGAGAGGTTGTGTTTCGAGGCCGGTGGCTTGTTGGGCAACGCACACGTAGCCGAGTGATCGGTGATGTGGTGCAGCCTGACAGAGTGGGCTCCCTCCATCTCATACATGGAGGGAGCCCACTTCTTTGTCCTGCATCGCGATTCGCAAATAGGGCGTACTCGCCGCTGACTGTTTGCCTGAGAGTCCCGGCCCGTTCATCGCTCGCCCTTAGCTTCTGCCTGTGAGCTGGCTATGTGCCAGGCAGTGGAGTGGAGAGCGGAGTTCTACATGTCCAGAACGCGGAAAGTCACCGTCGGCGCCGCGGCGCTCGGCTCGACGCTGCTGATAGCGGGCGGAGCGGTGGCCAACGCGGCGGCACCGGCCGCCAAGCCGTCAGCGGTGATCGGGACCACGACACCGATCAAGCACCTGGTGGTGATCTACCAGGAGAACGTCTCCTTCGACCACTACTTCGGGACCTACCCGAAGGCGGCCAACACCTCGGGTGAGTTCTTCAAGGCCGCCAAGAACACCCCTTCGGTCAAGGGTCTTACCAACGCCAAGGGCAGCGGCGGCACCGGCAACCTGCTGACGAACAACCCGAACAAGGACGCCGGTGGCAACACCGTCAATCCGCGCCGGTACAACCCCGCGAACATCAACGACGTCCTCACCTGCGACCAGGACCACGGTTACGCGGACGAGCAGAAGGCGTTCGACGGCGGGAAGATGGACAAGTTCGTCACCTCGGTCGGCACCGGTTCGGGCAAGAGCGGAACCGGTCAGCCCTGCAACCCCAGCGACGTCATGAACTACTACGACGGCAACACCGTCACCGGGCTCTGGAACTACGCGCAGCAGTACGCGATGAGTGACAACTCGTTCGGCACGACGTTCGGGCCTTCCTCGCCGGGCGCCATCAACCTCGTCGCCGGTGACACCGGCAACGTCGGCAAGACCATCAACGGCGCCGACACCAATGGGGACACGATCGCCGACGGCAAGGGCGGGCTCTCGCTGATCTCGGACGCCCAGCCGTACTACGACGACTGCTCGACCCGCGACGCGGTCACCATGAACGGCCAGAACGTCGGCGACCTGCTGAACGCCGACGGGCTGAGCTGGGGTTGGTTCCAGGGCGGTTTCCGGCCCACCACCTCGTTCGCGGCGGCGACCGGCGGCGCGCAGCCGACGAGCGTCTTCACCCCCGATCAGTTCAAGGGGAAGTTCGCCGTCGCTCCGGCGGCTGACCAAGGCCTGTGCAACGCCGTGCACCCCGTGGGCGCCGCCCTGGGCGGCACCGGCGGCACGATCGCCGGCGGCACCAACTACGGCAACAAGGACGACTACATCGCCCACCACGAGCCGTTCCAGTACTACGCGTCGACGGCCAACCCGCACCACCTCCCGCCGGTGTCACTGGCGTCGATCGGGACCGACACCCAGCACACGGTCGGCGGCGTCCCGCAGTTCGACACCGCCAATCACCAGTACGACACGAGTGATTTCGACTCGCTCGTCGGAGCCATCGCCCATGGCTACCTCTCGCCCGACCACCTTCCGGCCGTCAGCTTCCTGAAGGCGCCCGGATACCAGGACGGTCACGCCGGCTACTCCGATCCCCTGGACGAGCAGCAGTTCGTGGTGAACGAGATCAACGCCTTGGAGAACACCCCGGACTGGTCCAGCACCGCTGTCGTGGTCTCCTACGACGACTCCGACGGCTGGTATGACCACGTCTACAGCGGCGTGCACAACGCCTCGAACACGGCGGGTGTGGCTTCCCCGCCCGGGCCGCAGGACTTCCTGACGGGATCAGGCGTCTGTGGTGACGCCGCGGCTCACCCGCCGCTGGCAGGGGAGAACGGGCGCTGTGGCTACGGTCCCCGGCTGCCGCTGCTGGTGATCTCGCCCTGGGCGAAGCACAACGCGGTCGATCACACCCTGACCGACCAGAGTTCGATCCTGAAGTTCGTCGAGGACAACTGGCGGTTGCCGAAGATTGCGGGCTCGTCCGACGCGATAGCCGGCACGCTGAACCACCTGTTCGACTTCGGCGGTCACAAGGGCAGCAACAAGGCCCTGTTCCTGAACCCGACCACCGGGCAGCGTTACACGTCTCACTGACGTTGCACTACCGGATGCCCCACCGGCGCTGACTGCTGGTGGGGTATCCGGTGGGCAGGCGCCGCCGGTGCGGGCCGGAAGGCCAGCTGATCCGCCGGCTTCGGCCTGCTGATGAAGTAGCCCTGCCCGAGGTCGCAGCCCAGCTCCGACAGCAATTGCAGCGTCTCCTGATCCTCGATGCCCTCGGCGACGATGCGCAGGCCCATCGCATGGCCGAGTTCGATCGTGGCGCGCACCAGGTCCAGGTCACGAATGCCGTTCTCGTCGGTGATCCGGCTGATGAAGACCTTGTCGAGTTTCAGCTCCTTGACCGCGAGAGTGCTGAGGTGAGCAAGCGAGGTGAAGCCGGCGCCGAAGTCGTCGACGGAGACGACGACTCCCGAGTCGCGCAACTCCTGAATGACGCGAGCGGCGTGGTCGAAGTCCGCGATCACGGTCGTCTCGGTGATCTCCAGGACCAGCGACTCCGGCGGCACGCGGTAGATGTCGAGCAGTTCCTGCACGAGGTAGCGCAGATGCGGGTCGACGAGGTTGGTCGCGGAGATGTTGACCGACACCGTCCAGAAGTTGCCCGCGGCGCGCCATCTGGCGCACTGCGCGATTGCCTCACGCAACACGTAGCGCGTGAGGGGACGCATCAGCCCCGCCTCTTCGGCAAAGGGCAGGAATTCCATCGGCAGCAGCAGTCCGTGCTCCGGATGTGCCCAGCGCAGCAGGCACTCGACGGCCACGATCTCCCCGGTGCGCAGGTCACGCTGCGGTTGATAGTGCAGCAGCAGCTGCTCCTGCTCGAGCGCGGACTGCAGATCTTCCAGCAGCTGCAGCCGGTTTCCGTTCTTGTCGAGGTCCGGCTGATGCAGCGCGTAGGCGGTGCCACCGACCTTGGCCCGGTACATCGCCGTGTCGGCGCACCAGAGCAAGCCGACCGAATCCGTCGCATCGCGCGGTGCCAGCGCGATGCCGATGCTCGCCGCCACGCTGGCGCGCATCGCCCCGAACTCGAAGGGCTCCTCCAGCGCCTCGGTCAGACGCTGCGCCACTTGCGCGGCGCTCCGGGGGTCCGCGTCGAGCAGGAGGACCACGAACTCGTCGCCGCCGAGCCGCACCAGGAGGTCCGTGTCGCGAAGGCAACCGGAGAGGCGCGGGCCGATCTGGCGCAGCACCTGGTCGCCGGCGGGGTGGCCGAAGGTGTCGTTGATTTCCTTGAAGCGGTCCAGGTCGATGAACAGGAACGCGAGTGTGCGCGACTGCGGGTCATCCGGATCGGCTTCGGCGAAGAAGGTGTCCAGCACGAGCGAGAGGCAACGCCGGTTGCCCAGGCCCGTCAGCTCGTCCGTCAGCGACTGGTGGCGACGTTCCTGGCTGAGCGCTCGCAGCCCGCGTACCGAGATGACCAGCCGGATGCCGACCAGCAGCAAGGTCGCCGCGGCCAGCAGGAAGGAGATGCGGCTGGTCTGGTGCAGGTTGCCGACGTAGAGCACGATGAACGCGGCGAGCGTGCTGATCCCGGGGATGACGAACGACGCGGGCTTGGGCGCGGCGAAGGGATCCGAGGGTCGGGGACGGACCCACATCGCCATCGACAGCACGAGGATCGACGTCGGCCATCCCATGGCGTCGAGCACGAACCCGGTGCGTCCCAGATGCGCATCGAACAGGTTCGCCGTGTAGCCGGCGACGTTGATGGTGATGCCCGCTGCGATGAGCAGCCACGGCAGGCGCCGCCGGCCCGCGAGTACGGCCGATCCACACGCGACGAGACAGAACAGGAGCAGGTCGCCGATCGGATACGCGAAATTGGTGACAGTGATCAGTGAGCTGCCGCGGCTGAACGAGTGGATCCGGTGGAACGCGAACGCGGCGATGACGGCGGCCGCGCCGGTGCCGGCGACGGCTCCGTCCAGCCAGCTCGGAGTCGACAGCTGCCGAGCCTCGCTGCGCACGAAGACGATCAATGCCAGGCAGGCGAACGGGTAGGCCGCGATCCGGCAGGCGTCGGCGAGCGACGGCGTCAGCGCATCGCGGCCGCCCATCGCTTCGAGAGCACGCACCAGGTCGCCCGCAGCCCAGAGCAGCAGGGCGACGCCCAGGGTCAGCGCCAGCGTGCGGCTGCTTTCGCGTTGTCGCCGGCGCACCCCCCGGGCCAGGCACAGGACGGCTCCGCCGATCTCGAACCCGTCGATCGCCCAGTCGTTGAACATCGGCCAGGAGCGGCTTTCGGGAAGCACGATCAGCGACGTCAGATAGCCCGCGAGGTAGCAGCCCATGAGCGCGTAGACCGACCAGAGGAGCCGGCGTACCCAGCGGTGTTTCTGGGGCTGCTGGGGCTGCTGCCGCCGGCGTGCTGCGCGGGCGGGGGCGGGGGAGCGGTGGCGTCCCTCGACGTCTGCTCGGGCCACGCGAGAAGTTTCGGCGCGTTCGCGCGGTTCCTTGAACCCGCGCGGAGCTCAGCCCACGCACCGTGACGACTCGCGTAACACTGCGGCAATGCGAGCCAGGTCACGTTCCAGAAAAATGGAATCTCATTTCACTTCGCGTTATGGTTCTCGCCAGTGCCGGCGCACACTCGACAGGGTGATGATGTCCGTTGAAGTTGTCGGCAATCCGTTCGCCAGACCCGTCCCGCAGCGTTGAGCGAGGTAATCGTGCAGGCCAGTGACCACTACATCGTCATTTCCGCGGATACCCATGCCGGTGGCAGCCACCAGCAGTACCGCGAGTTCCTCGACCCGAAGTACCGCCCCGATTTCGATGCCTGGCGGGAGAAGTACAAGAACCCCTTCAAGGACTTGAAGGACACTGACCTGCGGATTCGTAACTGGGACGACGAGCGTCGCGATAGCGACCAGAACAACGACGGCGTCGTCGGCGAGGTCATCTTCCCCAACACGGTGCCGCCGTTCTTCCCGAATTTCGTCCTCTTTGCCCAGCCCCCCACACCGGACGAATACGAGCACCGTCACGCCGGCATCCAGGCGCACAACCGCTGGCTGGCCGATTACGTGTCGCGCAAGCCGGAGGCCCGCGCCGGCATCGGCCAGATCTTCCTCAACGACGTCGACGACGCGATCGCTGACGTCAAGTGGTGCCACGAGAACGGGCTGCGCGGCGGCGTGCTCGTCGGTTCGGTCCCGCCCACCTGTGACTGGATCAAGCCGCTGTACGACCCGTGCTACGACCCGCTGTGGGCGGTCTGCGAGGACCTCGGCGTGCCGGTCAACGCCCACTCGGGCACCGGCGGGCCGGTCTACCAGAAGGCCCCGGCGATGCCACTGGTGCACTTCCTGGAGATCCCGTTCTACTCCCAGCGCCCGCTCGCGTACATGATTCTGGGCGGCGTCTTCGAGCGCTTCCAGAACCTGAAGTTCGTGCTCACCGAGGCCGGCTGCGCCTGGATCCCGGAAATGCTCGGGCACCTCGACGGGCTCATGGACAACATCCGGGGTAACAAGGTCGGCGAGATGCGCTTCGACGGCGAACTGGTCCCACCGCGCTCGGCGACGGAGTACTTCCAGCAGAGCTGCTACGTCGGCGTCAGCCAGCCGACCCCCGCTGACGTCAAGGCGGCGCTCGGCCCGGTCGGTCTCGACCGCGTCATGTGGGGCAGCGACTATCCCCACGAGGAGGGCACCGGCCCGTTCACCCGCGAGCACCTGCGCCAGGTCGCCGGTGACCTCGAGCCCGAGCAGCTCCAGCAGTTCCTCGCCGGCAACGCCGCCAAGCTCTACAACTTCGACCTCGACGCGCTGCGTCCGGCCGCAGACGAGTTCGGCCCGACGGTCGCCGAGATCTCGCAGCCGCTCACCACGCTGCCCGAGGGAGCCAACCAGGCGCTCCTGCGCTCGGCGCGGCAGCTGAAGGTCGCCAGCTAGCAGCAAGCAACGTCGCAGGGGGTCCTGGGTGCCGGGACGGGCGCCCGCCCCCTTCGTCGTTGCGCGGGAGGCGTCGGCACAAGGTGAAACTCACTTGTTACCGGCGGCGCCCGGCTCCTTAACATCGGCGCGGTCAACTATCCCTGACCTGCTCGAGCGGCAGGGCGCGTCTAGGGTTCCGTTCCCGCTGCCGGCGGGGAGTCTGGTCCGAGAGACGCAGGCGGGGTCGAACCTGACGCCGCTCCACGGCGGGAGAAAAGCCCGGGAGGCCGACATGGCCCCGGGCCGTGCTGTTCCCGGGCCTGTGCTGAACGGAGAGCCGGCCCGTGACCCCCGCCGCGCAACCCCCGCTGCTGGCCCACACCGTTCCCGCCGGGGCGGCCTGGTCGCTGCAGGTCGCGCGCGGCCGCACGCTCAGGTTCACCGCAGAAGCCGACCGCGCCAACGTCAGCGTGCTGCTGTTCGCGGCGACCCATCGCAGCGATCGGCTGAACGTCCCGGACACGCTGAAGGCGCAGTACAGCGCCTGCATCAAGGCGCCCATGGTGCTGATGTCCGACCGCGGGGTGGGGCTGGCGTCCGTCACCGGCTCCTCCCTGCCGTGGCACGACGCGCTCTGCGGCCACGGGCTTTCCAGCTACGGCGAGAGTTCGTACGCGAGTGATCGCAATCTCTGGCGCCGCAGCGCCCGCACCGGATTGCTGGCCGAGTTGCGCAAGCACGGGCGTGACGAGGCGGACCTGCACGGATGCGTGAACCTGTTCAGCAAGGCCGCCATCGTCGCGCAGGGAGGGACAGCCGGGCTGTCGTTCGTGCCGGAGCATTCGCGGGGCGGTGACTGGGTGACGCTGCGCAGCGAGGTCGACCTGCTCGTGGTGCTCTCGACCGCGCCCCACCCGCTTGACCCGGTCTGGCAGCCGGCCGGCGTGCGCATCGAGGTGACACCGGCCGATCCGGTCGCGCCCGACGACCCGAGCCGCACCTTTCGCGCCGAGTCGGCGCGGGCGCTCGATGAGGCAAGGTTCGTGTTCGCATGACCGCCCCGATGGTGGCCGGCGGGCTCATCGCGAGCGCGCTCGATCCCGCCGACGCGCTCGTGGACAAGGTGGTGGCGCCGGGCGACGGGTTCCTGGCGGTCGTTCCCGCCGGCGGCTCGGTGCGCATCGTCGATACCGAGGGCAACCAGGCGGCGGACACGCTGTTCTACGACCGGGCCGATATCACCAATCGCTACAGCGCTTTCGACACCATCCGCGAGCAGGGCAGCGTCTACCTGACGACCGGTGCCCGGCTGCTGAGCCAGCGCCTGGAGCTGCTCGGCACCATCACGGCCGACACCTGCGGCCGGCACGACACGATCGGCGGCGCCTGCTCCCAGGAGTCCAATGTCATTCGCTACGGCACGCACACGCGCCATCAGCACGCTTGCCGGCAGACGTTCCTGCGCTACGGCGCCGAGGTGGGTATCGGCGCGGCCGAGATCTCCCACAACATCAATTTCTTCATGAACGTCCCGGTGACCGGGGACGGGGGACTGGCCTTCGAGGACGGGCTGAGCTCGCCGGGTGCGTACGTGCAGATGCAGGCCGCGCGTGAGCTCTACGTGCTCATCAGCAACTGCCCGCAGCTGAACAATCCCTGCAACGGTTGGAATCCGACCCCGATCCGGGTCGTGATCTGGGGGCCGGCGACATCGTGCTGATCACGGTGGTGGCGCCTGGGCTGCAGACCACCGTCCAGGAGTTGCCCGGGCGCACCGGCTACTGGGCCGTCGGCGTGCCCCCGTCCGGCGCGTGGGACGACCTGTCCTTCTCGCTGGCGAACCTCGCCGTGGGCAACGCTGCGGGCACGGCCGGGCTCGAGGCCGTGCTCAGCGGACCGGTGCTGCGTTTCGCGCGTCGCACGCTCGTCTGCCTGACCGGTGCGGTCACCAACGCTCGGCTCGATGGCCGACCGGTAGCGGCAGGCGTCGTGACGACGGTGCCTGCCGGGAGCGTGCTCAGCGTTGGCGACAGCGGCGGTCCCGGAATGCGGATTTACCTTGCTGTTGCTGGGGGAATCGAGGTTCCCCGGGTGCTGGGAAGCCGTGCGACCTTCCTGCTCGGGGCGATGGGCGGGCTGGCCGGTCGGGCGCTCGAGGCGGGTGACGAGCTCTGCGTGCGCGAGTCCCACAACGTGACCGAGCCGCTGGACGTGGCCGAGCTGCTTCCATCCCTGTCGCACGAGTGGCGGCTGCGCGTCATACCCGGGCCGCACGGGGCCCCGAGCATCTGACCGAGGGCTGGCGCCGCGGCCTTCTTCGATGCCGACTGGTCGGTGGACCATCGCGCCGACCGCACGGGAGTGCGCCTGGTCGGGCCCCGTCCGGGGTGGGCGCGTCCCGACGGCGGCGAGGCCGGGCTGCATCCGTCGAACATCCATGACAGCGCCTATCCCGTCGGCGGGGTCATGATTTCCGGGGACACCCCCGTGATCGTCGGTCCGGACGGTCCGAGCCTCGGCGGGTTCGTCGTCGCCTGCGTGGTCATCTCCGCCGACCAGTGGTCGCTCGCGCAGCTTCGCCCAGGAGACCGGGTGCGGCTGCGTCCCGGTGACGCAAGCGGAAGCGGCAGCGGCGCTCGAGCGCCGCCGTGAGTTGCTCGCCGACCCGCATCACGCACTCACCCACGGCGCCGAATCTGCGCGGCCGCACGACGGTTTCCGGCCCCCCGTCCTGGGGTCACAGACGGCCGCGGGGCACCGTCCAGAAATCACGATCCGCTTCGCCGGCGACACGCACCTGCTCCTGGAGGCAGGACCGCAGCTGCTGGATCTGCGCGTCCGGCTCTGGATCCACTTGCTGGCCCAGGCTTTGGCGGCAAGCCGGCTGCCGGGCATCGCGGAGATGGTGGAGGGGGTGCGCTCGCTGCTGGTGAAGGTGGATCCGGCCCGGCTCGCGTTGGCTGAGCTGGCAGCGGCGCTGGGCGAACTCGCCCTCGAAGTGCCCGACCCCGAGACGGTCACGCTTGCCGTGCGCGAGGTCGAGCTGCCGGTTGCCCTCGACCACCCCGAGGCGCATGAGGCCATGGCCCGCTACACCCGGTCGGTCCGTCCCGATGCGCCCTGGTGTCCCGACAACGTCGAATTCATCCGGCGTATCAACGATCTGGCCGAGCGCGCCGACGTGTTCGACATCCTCACCTCCGCCACCTATCTCGTCGTGGGGCTCGGAGACGTGTACCTGGGTGCGCCGGTCGCGGTACCGATGGATCCGCGTCACCGGCTGGTCACGACCAAGTACGACCCGCCGCGGACGTGGACGCCGCAGAATGCCGTCGGGATCGGCGGCGTCTACCTCTGCGTGTACGGGATGGAAGGCCCGGGTGGCTACCAGCTCGTCGGTCGCACGGTGCCGATCTGGCGATTGCCGGCGGGTGGCGGCGACGAGGTGCCGTGGCTGCTGCGGCCTTTCGACAGGCTGGATTCGTTCCGGTGAGCGCGAGTGAACTCGCCCGCGTACGCCACGAGATCGCTGCTGGAACGCGCGACCTCGATGACCCGGCCGGCGACCTTCAGCCTCGCCGAAGTCAGCGCGATCACGGCAGCCCACAGCGAGGAGATCGACGCTGTTCACGAAGCGCGCGCAGGGCCGGATTCGCCGCCGAACGGGAGCGGTGGGCGCGATGACTCTGGCCAGTGAGGTGAGCGCGGCCGACAGCGCGCCCGCTCGGTCGCAGAGGCGATGGGAAGCCCCGTCTTCATCTCGGTGGCGCAGGGCGCCCCCGGCGACGGAATACCCTTTGTCGTCAAGGACAACATCGATGTCGCGGGAATGCCGACGACAGTCGCCTGCCCGGCGCTGGATACGCCGGCGACACCGGCGACCTCGTCGGCGGCGGTGGTCACCCGCCTGGAGGCGGCGGGGTACGTCCCCATCGCGAAGGCGAACATGGATCAGTTCGCCACCGGCCTGGTGGGCACGCGCAGTCCCTACGGCGGTTGCCTCTCGGTGCCTGCACCGGATCGCATCAGCGGCGGGAGCAGCAGCGGCAGTGCCGTCGCCGTCGCCGCCGGCGTGGTGTCCCTGGCGCTCGGGACCGACACCGCCGGGTCGGGCCGGGTACCGGCGGCGTTCAACGGGCTGGTCGGTGCAAGCCCACCCGTGGGCTGCTGCCGTCCGGGGGGTCTTTCCGGCGTGCCGCTCCCTGGACTGCGTCACGACGTTCACGCACACCGTCGCCGAGGCGCGCAGCGCCATTGCCGTGATGGCAGGCTTCGACCCGCTCGACCCGTGGTCGCGACCCGCGCCGGCCGCGTCGCCGCCGGCGTTGCCTCCCGCTTCGGGACCATCGCGATCCCGGACGGGCCGATCGACCTCGACCCCGCCTACGACCGCGGCGTTCGCTTCTTCCGTGCAGCGTGCGACGCAACCTGGGCCTGCGGGTCGTCCGCGTCGACGTCTCGCGCGTTCCTTGCCGCGGCGCAGCTGCTGTACGCGGGCCGTGGGTGGCCGAGCGATACCTTGCGTTCGGACATCTGCTCGAGCCCGACGCGCCCTGTCTCGACCCCGCCGTGCGAGCTGTCGCGTTGCGTGGACGCGACATGACGGCCGCCGGCGCGTTCGAGGCGTTTGAGGAACTGGCGCGCCTTCGGCGGCGAAGTGAACGGGTGTGGGCAAGCGTCGATGCGCTGCTGCTGCCGACCGCCCCGACGCATCCCGACACCGGCCGAGGTGGCGGCCGATCCCATCGGCGTGAACGCGCGGCTGGGTACGTTCACCAATTTCGTCAACCTGCTCGACCTGTGCGCGGTTGCAGTTCCCGGCGTGCGACGACGGCCGACGGCGCGTCCGTTCGGCGTGCAACTCATCGCTCCTGCCTTTGCCGACGCGCCCTTGCTCGACCTGGCGGCCAGGTGGACGGGAGAGGCGCTGGTCGCCACGCCGGCGACGGCCCGGGCACCGCGCTCGGTGGCCCTGGTCGGGCGCACATCAGAGCGGTCTGGCGCTGAACGGTCTCGTCGCGGGGCGCGGCGGCCGGTTGCTACGCCGAGCGCGGACCGCCGCGGGCTATCGCATGAAGCGGGTACCCGGCCCCGGGGTGCCCCGCCCCGGGCTGATCTCGGGGGACGGCCCGGCCGCCGGTTTCGCCGTGGAGATCTGGGAGGTTCCGCTGCAGACCTTGGGTCTGCTCGCCGCCGAGCTCACCGCGCCCCTGCGGCTCGGCCCGGTGCGGATGTCTGACGGAAGCGTCGTCCTCGGATACCTCGGTGACGACGTCGCCCTCGCCGCCGCCGAGGACGTCAGCGACTTCGGGTCGTGGCGCGCGGTGCTTGAATGACCGCGCGCAAGGCGTGACCCCAGACGGCGAGCCAGCCCGTCAGATCCAGCTCAGCGACCGCTCCTTCGAGGAGGTAAACGCCGCGGGTCGGGCAGGAGGCGCCGATCTCCACCAGCACCGGCCGCAGGTGAGTCTCCACGGCGAGCGAGTGCGCGGGGGAGGCGCCGACCATCAGCGGGGACAGTTGCCATCGCTCCGAGTTCGTCACGATCGAACTGATCGAGGAACGCCTTGAGCAACCCGGTGAACGACGCCTTGTAGACCGGTGACGCGACCACCAACAGATCGCTTGCCAGCACGGCCTTCTTGGCGGCACCGACCCGCTTCATCGCCCCACGTCAGCAGGGCACTGGAAAGCGCACCGAGTTCGATGACGTCGACGGAGGCGGCGGCGAGCACGGCCGCGGCGACGGTCGACCCCTGCCGCCCGCGTACGGGAGTCGAGCTTGGGGTTGCCGACGACGACCGTCGCCTGCATGGCGCTCAGAACGCCAGCAGGTTGTCGCGGAACTGCGCGTGCTCATACTCCGAGCGGACCAGGCCGCGCCGCTGCAGTTCGGGGACCAACCCGTCGGTGATCTCGGTGACGTAGCGGCGGTTCAGCCTCTTCTCCGGGCTGGTGATGAGGAAGCCGTCGCCGCCGGCGACCTCGTCCATCAATCGACCCATCTGGTCGGCGACCGTCTCCGGAGTTCCGATGAAGGATATTGCGCCGCTCAGCCCGTCGCCGATGACGGCCTGGCGCAGGGTCTTTCCCTTGCCCCGCGCCAGGAACGCCTCGAGCGAAGCCGCGCTCACCGTTGGTCGTCACGGCGGGCACCGGCTGGTCGAGGTCGAACGCGAGAAGTCGATCTCGGTGATCGACGCCATGGTCGGCGAGCATGTACTCGATGTACAGCGGGTCGTTGAATCCAGCGCAGCCCCTTGGCGACCGCCTCCTCGCACGGTGTCGGCCACGATCGGCGACGATCAGGAAGAGCACCTTGCAGTCGTCGGGATCGCGGCCTTCGCCGGCAGCCGGGCGTCGGATGTCGTCGCGGAAGGCCTTCATCGCCGGCGGGCGCGTTGGCGGGTCGCGACGATGGTGTCGGCGTAGCTGCGCGGCCAATTCGGCGCCCGGAGGTGAGGCTCCCGCCTGACGACGGACGGGCGGTCCCTGCGGCGGCCGCACGGTGTTCAGCGGCCCGCGGGACTTGTAGTACTTGCCGACGAAATCGATGGTGCGCACCTTCGTGTGGTTGGCGTAGATCGCCGGTCGCCTGGTCGCGGACGATGGCGTCGGCATCCCACGATTCCCAGAGCTGCGTCGACCAGTTCCAGGTATTCGTTGGCCATGGCGTAGCGCTCGTCGTGCTCGTAGAGCTTGTCCATGCCGAAGTTCTGCGCCGAGCGGTCCTCGGCGGAGGTGACGATGTTCCAGCCGAACCGACCGCGGGCGAGATGGTCGATGGTCGCGCACAGCCGCGCCAGCAGGAACGGCGGGTAGAAGCTGGTCGACATCGTCGGCACCACCCCGAGCCGCGAGGTGGCCTGCGCCATCAGCACGGCCAGCGGGACCGGATCGTGCTTGGGGTTCACGCCGTTCTTCAGGTCGGCTTCCATGGTGCCGCCGTAGGCGGTCGACACCATCAGCTTAGCAATACGCCGAACCAGTACAGGACAGA
>CAVXLW010000019.1:0-458467 GCA_963762695.1 uncultured Actinomycetota bacterium | reverse complement strand
CACCGCAACTACCTGCAGATCCGGCTCCGATTGCCTGCGGGTCGCGCGAAGCCGGATCACGGGTGACCGGGGGTACGTTTGGTGGCATGAGGCGGCCAGGACACCGCGGTCTGTGGAACCGATTGGTGTGGTCGATCGCGGGTCCCGCGCAGCTGGGCGATCTCAAGGCGCCGATCCGGCCGTCCGCCCCTGATACGGACGTCTGTCACAGGTGCGGCGAGCTGATGTCGAAGCATGAGGCCGTTCACGCCAAGGACAACACCCTGCTCAAATGCCCGACCGCTGGCGGCGGGGCAGCGAGCGAGCGCTGACCGCGGTTCGGCAGGTTCGGCAGACTCGGCGGCTGGGCCCCGAGGTGCCACTAGCCCCGGAGCGACTCCACAGGGACTGCGACGCGAACTCCCTTCGTCGCGCGGCGGACAGGGGTGCGATCGTTCGCGGGCGCCGCTGTCGCCCGGGTGTGTTTGCCTCGGGTGGTGAGCTAGCCAAATGGCGCTTGGTCGTCGTATGTCCCGCACGGAAAGGGTCGGCTGGGGTCACATCTCCAAGGGGGTGCAGTTGCTCATGCACACCGCTGCGACATGCGGAAATCCGCGAGCGGTCGCCGGTGCGGCCGCAGGTTTGGGCGCTGCCCCCGCCACCCAGATCGAAGACCCGGTTCGCTTTCGAGTGGCCGGGTCTTCGTGGTTGATGCGAGCACTGCGTTGGTCGGCGCGACCAGTAGGCAGCGCCTTGGTTCAAGCGGACGACCCGGTCGGTGTGGCGTCAGGGCAAGCCTGCGCGGTCGAACTCTTGCTGAAGTCGAGGCCGCCGGCGGTTTGACTCCCGAAGTTCGGCAATGAGCCAGTCGACCTCGGCAGCGTATTCGGATCCCGCGGCGAGCTTGCGCATCTTCTTCAAGCGGCGGGCGGCGATCTGGTAGTGCTGAGCCCCGGTCTCGACGAGCTCGTTCAGGACGAGTCGGTTGAGCACGGGAAGGACGGCATGCGGGTCGACCTTCTCGTAAGCCTTGACCAGATCGCTCCAGGTGCGATCGTCCTGCAGGCTCAGCGAGTGGGCCAACTCCCACGCGTACGCCACGTCGTTGAGCGAAAGCAACGCGAACAGCACCGCGTCGGACGGGTGTGCGGCGAGTCGCTGCATGACCTCGTCGCGGTGCTGCGGCCACGCTTTACCCGCATCGCGGTACAAGTGGTTCGCGGTGCTGGATGAGGGCCATCGCCGGAACACTTCCAGCCGCGCCGAGAGCACTTCGTGCGGGCGGTGCTGAGCCAGCAAGTGGCACCAGTACTCGCCGGCCTTCAGCGACTGATGCCAGGGGCCGACGTCGACCGCCTGCCTGGCCCAGTCGATCGCCAGGTCGACCTCGCCGATCTCTGCCAGCGCCTCTGCGGTGTCCTGCAGCCACGCAGCCACCTTGCGGTCCCGTGAATGCGTGCGGATGATGCCCTCGACGTCCCGGTCGTAGACGGCCAGCCGCCGGGCGTTCCAGTCCAGCGTGAACCAGTCGTGGCTGTGCGGGAACGTCCACCGCGTCTGCTCCGTCGGCCGGGCACCCAGGCCAGATTCGACCTCGGAGAGCTTGCTCCGGTAGGCGGCGATGCCCCGCTCGCCAAGTGCGGGGGCGTAGGCGACCGGGTCGAGGGTGAAGTAGTCGCAATCGTTGTGGAACTGGAACTTCATCATCCAGTCGACGAGCTTCGCCACCGGCGGCTTGGCCTTCGCCGCGGCATGGGGATGCAGTTCCAGCAGGGCTCGGCACGCGTCGCCGATGATCCCGCTGGAGTCGTCGGCGCGCATGATCACCTTCAGCGCCGAGGCGATCGCCTTTTGGGTGACCGCGAACACGTCTGCGGGATCGTGAGTGACGGCTGCCGCCTCGAGGATCGCCACCGCTTGCTGCATCTGCTCGCCGTGCTGGTTGGCGGAGCGCCATCGCGACAAGTCGCCACGAGAGCGGATCAGCGGTAGGACCGTGTCGGCAAGCTCGCTCACACGGCAAGGGTTCCATGTCGGCTCGCGCGCTTGCCGCCCGACCCGTAATGAGACATGTCACGCGTTCGCCGGCCAGGTGTCACGGAAACCGCCCTTCTGGCGGGACAAGATGTGGCACGCACGGCCCGCGGTGGCGGACGCCAACTTGCTCGTGCGCTTGCCGGTCGATGTATGGCCTTTTGACGGCCGGTCCGAGGTCGGCTCGGCTGTTTTGGCTGCGGACTTGCTCGAATCGGCTGAACCCCGAGGCATTGTCGCCGGGCTGGGGTTGCTCAACACGCTGCTCGCCCGTCGCGAGCCGCTATGAGCGTGGTCGTCCTGCCGCCGCTGGCCGCTCCGGTGGATCAGCTGTGGCACTTGCTGCTCGCCCTCGGCGAACTACTCTCGGTCGGCTGGACCATCGTTGGGGGACAGATGGTGCTCGTGCAAGCGACCAGCGCGACGCCGGCCACCAAGGCTGCGGAGGCTAGTGAAAGCATTGCAGCCTGGGCGGCGCCGACACGCAGCAATTCCTCGGACTCAGGACATCATGGACGCCAGTAGTCATTAGCTGCGGCGATCGTCTGGAACTCGATCGCCACTACCTGGCTGGCTGCGATGAGACTCTCCGGATTGGTGGCGTATTCCGGTCGACCTCCTTTGAGCACGTCCAGGTCGGGCTGGAGGTTGTGAACGCTGTGCCGCGCCAACGTAAATGCCAGGGCGCGCCCTCCGTCGGGTGTTGCGGTGATCAGCGTCCCTCCGGGAACGAGCACGAGTTCGGAGTCAGGCAGTCGATTCATGTGGTTCCTCAGGGGTGGAAAGTGAGCTTCATGCGGGCAGATCGGCACCACCCGGGCGGTGCCGGATGAATTTCGTCGGGATGGGTTAGTAGCCGAGCTTGTCGAGCCACGCGAGGCAGCCGTCGGCCACTTCTTGCCATCCCGAGTCGATCGTCAGCGAATGGCCGCGGTCCTCGAACTCGATGAGGTCGGTCACTGCTTCCGAATGGCGGTACTGCTTCAACGTGGACTTCGTGATTGCTTCCGGCACCGTGTGGTCCTGCCCGCCCATGACGAGCAGGAGCGGTCCGCGTTCCTCGTTGTCGGTCGCGACAGCCGCAGGCGAATGACGACTGAAGTTGGCCGCGGCTGCTTCGAAGAGCGGCTTTCCGGGCGCCGGGATCACCCAGCGCTCGTACAGCTCGTCTGACTCCTCGGGGGAGATGGCGTTGCCGAAGCCGTAACGGAACTCGTCGGCCGTCAGCGAAACCGCCCGATGCTTATCGGCCGGGTTCTTGAACACGGGGAGGGTGGAGCGCAACGCTGAGATCGGCAGGGGGAGTACGCCCTTGATCTGGGCTGCGTCAATGGCCACGGCGGCACTTGCGTAGTTCAAGCCGAGCAGTTTCTCGGCAATCATTCCGCCGAACGAATGACCGATGAGGATCGGCTGCTCCGGAAGGTCGTCGATGAGCGTGGCAAAGTGGTTGCAGACGTCATCGATGCCGTGGTTGGCAATGGATTCAGGGTGGTTCCGCGCTTCGGCGACCGTGTCGGGGGTACCTGGCCACTCGGGTGCGAGCGCCGGGTAGCCGAGCCGGTTGAAGTGCTCGACCCAGGGGGTCCAGGAGCTGGCGTGGAGCCAGAGCCCGTGGATGAAGACGACCGGAGCTTTGTGATCGCTCATGAGAGCTGCCTTTCAGGTGGGGTAGGGCGTAGTGGATGGTCGTGCGCGGGAAGTCATGTCACCCGACCGCGTCCCCGAGGGACGAGCCGTTCGTCGGCGGTTGCGTCGTAGCTTCGGGACGGACGATCAGCACGGTCTTGCCCGGCTTGCGTCCGGGCGCGGCAGCGCTCTCGAATGCTCCCCGCCCCTGCGAGAGTGGGAACGCCGCTGCGATGGTGACGGTCAGCCGCCCGGCGTCGATGAGCTTGGTGAGCTGATCCAGTTGGGCGCGATCGGGTGCGACGATGAAGAACGCGCCGGTGATGCCGTTTGCCCGCAGCTCTTCATCCGACGGCGGTGCCTGCAGCGTGATCAATCGCCCTCCGGGTCGAACGACCCCGTACGACTTTTCCAGCGTTGACCCACCTACGGTGTCCAACACGACGTCGTAGCGGACGGTGTCGGAGTCTGACTCGCTGCCGAACGCTGTTGATTCAAAGTCGATGACCCGATCAGCGCCGGCGGACGTCACGACATCAAAATCATGGCGCCGACAGGTCGCAGTGACGTGCGCTCCCCATTCGTGGGCGAGTTGAACGGCGAAGAGCCCTACACCGCCTGCGCCTCCGTGGATCAGTACGCGTTCGCCCTGGCGGAGGTGCGCGTGGTCACTCAGTGCCTGCCATGCAGTCAGGGCGGCCAGCGGTACGGCGGCCGCTTGGGCGTAGGAGAGCGAAACTGGCTTGCTGGCGAGGTTTTGTGCCGCCGTCACGGTGCATTCCGCTGCGGCTCCATCCCGGTCGAAGGGCAGCAAGCCAAACACTTCTTGGCCGACCCTCAGATCGCTGACGCCCGAGCCGACTCGCGCGACGATCCCGGAAACCTCATGGGCCGGAATCACCGGCGTGCGATCGACCCCGCCGCGGGTCCACGTCTCGTCCCAACTCAACTCTGCGAATGTGATCGAGGCAGCTGAGACGTCGACGCTCACCTCGCCCGCCCCGGGCTCAGGCCGGGGGGCGTCCTCGAAGACCAGCGCTTCGGGGCCACCGCGATGATGCGCACGAAGGGCCTTCATCGCTCCGCCATTTGGAGGGGGCGGCACAAAGACAACCGCAGGCGGGAAATTTGCCCGGCGCATGGCACCTCCGCTTGGTCCACCACCCATCACGCGACGGGCAGCTGCCGCGGCTGGCTCCAGACCGCGACGTCAGTACGATGACATATCGTCAGCATGCTGACAACTCTGGTTTTCATTGTTAACGTTCAAGGCGTGGTGTCGGACGGAGCGGATCGCTACCGGGCGCTGCTGGCAGAGGTGTATGAGCTCGCCGGCCGCAGCCGGCGCCAGAGTGACATCGAGGCCGCGGCGTTTGGGTCGACCGCTGCTCGCTGGCTGGCTATGTCGGCTATGTCAGAGCACCCGATGACGGTCGCGGCGATCGCGCGCCGGCTGGGCCTGCCTCGGCAGGCAGTACACCGAGTCGTCGACGATCTCGTGGCGCAGGGCCACGTCGAAAAGTTCGCCAACCCTGACCATTCCAGAGCGGAACTAGTGACGCTCACGGATGAGGGCCGCTTGGTGCACAGCCGTTTGGCGCAGGCGTCGAATGACCATCGGTCAGAGCTACTCGCTGCCGCGGGCGTCTCTGATCAGGAACTCGAGGTAGCTCGCGATGTACTCCGGCGAATCCTCGAGGTATTCCGCGCCCAGTCGATTGGCCGGTGAGGGCTGGGCCGTCGGGACACGCTCGTCAGCGTCCGCACCGGTCCTGCAAACTCTCCGGCGGTCCCCTCGGGGGGCAAATTCGGCTCAGCGCAGGCACATTCGCGGCAGCTCGAACCAGCGCAGCGACTCGAACTCGGCCGGTAGCCCGGTCGGCTCATCCGCGTCCCAGGAGGGTTCGTCCGGTCGTGAGGCGAGGAGCGCACGGGCCTGCTCGAGCTGGGTCGCCAGCATCTCTTCCGGCGCGCGCCGGTGGACGGACGGGTAGCGGAGCCTGCCCCCGTCGTCATAGTGCAGATCGTGCAGGGACAGTGGAGGCTTGGGGGCGGCGCTGCGATGTCGCCAGAGCCCGGTTTCGGGTTCGAAGCGATAGTCCCCAAGCAGCTTCCAGGCTTGCTCCGCCAGCAGAGTCACGGAGTCGATCAGATAGTCGCAGACGGTGTCGCTGATGAAGTAGTTGAAGTTCACCCGGGTCCAGCCGGGCTTTATGCCTTCGCACCCGACGACGATCTCTTCCTCGAAGGCGTGCGAGAGCGGGGCGTCGATGCCCAGGAGCCGGTGACCGTACGGCCCCGCGCACGAGCAGCCACCGCGGGCCTGGATGCCGAAGAGGTCGTTGAGCACGGCGACAACGAAGTTGTGGTGCAGCCGGTGGTCGCCGTAGCGCACACCGAAGGACACGATCGAGAGCCGTTCGGTGTCACCACGGCCGAGGATTTCGATCGCCGGATGCTCGCTCCAGCGGCGGAGCGCCCGTTGCCAGAATCGCTCCTCGCGCTGCCTGACCAGATCGGTGCCGACGGCCTCCTTCAACTGGAAGACCAGGCCGGCGCGGATGGCCCCGACGATGGCAGGGGTGCCGCCCTCTTCGCGGGCCACTGGGTCGTCCAGGTAACGGTGTTCGGAGGCGGAGACGTAGGCGACCGTGCCACCGCCGGGAACGGTGGGAACCTTGTTGCTCACCAGTGGCCGCCGGACGGCGAGTACGCCGGGGGTCTGCGGGCCGCCGATGAACTTGTGCGGGGAGATGAAGACCGCGTCCTTGTAAGCGAGGGGCCGTCCCGCCGGTGCCGTCATGCGGATCGGCACGTAAGGGGCGGCCGCGGCGTAGTCCCAGAACGACAGCGCGCCGTGGCGGTGCAGCATTTCGGCGACCTGCTCGGTATCGGTAAGGATGCCGGTGACGTTGCTGGCGGCCGAGAAACTGCCGATGAGCACCGGCCGGCCGGCATACTGGTCCAACTCCCGGTCGAGACGTTCGACGTCCAGGTGACCGGTCTCGTCCTCGGGGATGACGACGACGTCGGCGATGGATTCCCGCCAGGGCAGCTCGTTCGAATGGTGCTCGAAGGGGCCGACGAAAACCACCGGCCGCTCCTGCGGCGGGATGCTCCTGCTCAGGTGGTACTGGGCGTCTAAGTCGTTCGGGATCCGCAGGTTGAGGATGGCGATGAGCTTGTCGATGGCGCCGGTGGCACCCGACCCGGTGAAGATGACGAGGGTGTCATCGTCGCCTCCGAGAGCGTCGCGAATGATGGTCCGGGCGTTCTCGCGCAGGCGGCTCGTCTGGCGGCCCGTTCCGGAGCTCTCGGTGTGGGTGTTCGCGTAGAGCGGGAGCACCTCAGACCGGACGAAGTCCTCGATGAACGTGAGCGCCCGGCCTGAGGCGGTGTAGTCGGCGTAGGTGACCCGCCGGGGTCCGTACGGCATGTCGACGACCTCGTCGTCGCCGATGACGCTGGTGCGAATCCGCTCCAGCAAGGCGGAGCTGGGCCCGGCCGGCAGGTCATCCTTCGGCGCGGTCGCCGTCCGTAGCTGCATCAGATACTCGTTGTCCGCAAGGAGTTCCAGTCGCCTCCACACGATGCTGGAGGCGACGGCCTGGCTGGCGTGAGCGGTCATCGCCAGCCGCTGTCGGCTGCGGTCGACGATGATTTTGCAGTCGATGTCATCCGGTTCGGCGCCGACGAATGCGGTGCCATGTTCGGCGTTCAGGACGTCGGCGACCGTCGACGGGATGGTCCATCCGAGTACCGGAAGGTCGAGCAGTTCGGCTGCTGCCAGCGCGGCGGCGGTGGCAGCAGCGTGATCGGGATGACCGGTGACGCCTGAGGGAGCGAACGCCAGGATGCCGTCCGCGCTCACCTGCCGGGCGGCGTCCACGATCTCGCCGGCCAACCGGCTCCGGCAAGCCTGCGCCAGTTCGCCGTCCGGATAGCGAAGGATCCGGGTGTACGTGAGGCCGAGCCTTTCTGCCGCCTGCTCGAGCTCGCGCGCACGCAGCTGATGCAGGTCTCCGGGGAGCCCGTGAACGGTGGACGCCTCCCCGTGCGTGAAGCACAACATGGACGCCCGCGCGCCGCGGCTGGTGAAGGCGCCAAGGACTCCACCGAGGCCGAACGACTCGTCATCAGGATGGGCGACGACCGCCAGCACCGACTGCCAGGCGGGAAGCGTTATGCCGCGCTTGGCCATCATGCCCACCCATCCATAACTATTTCCCCGATCCTGCCGCCCGTTCGCTGGTGGCAAGAAGGGGCAAAGGTCCTGGCCCGGCGGCACCAGAGTCGCGGGGATTCGTTGCCCGGCGTAGCGGCAGGCTGAGGGTGGCTGTGGTGCCCTGCCCAGGACCGGGCGACCGGACCTCCAGCTCGCCGCCGTGCGCCCGTGCGAGGCCGCGCGAGATGGTGAGGCCGATCCCCGAACCGGGGGAGCGCCGCAGCGCCGTCGAGGCCCGGTAGAACCGTTCGAATACCCGCGCCTGATCGGCCGTGGTGAGGCCGACCCCGGTATCGGCAACAGTGACGACGGCGCTGCCGGGACCCGCGCTACTGCTCACTGTCACGGAACCGCCGGACGGCGTGGCGATCAACGCGTTACCGAGCAGGTTCGTCAGCACCTGCACGACGCGGTCCGCGTCCACGGTGACCGGAAGTGGTACGTCGCCGCCGACGGCGAGCGTCACGCCGGCGTCACGGAACTGCGGAAGTAGCCGGTCGGCAGCGCGCCGGGCGAGATCGGCGAGATCTGCCGGTGCCCGATGCAGTTCGACGCGCTGCTCCTCGCTGCGCGAAAGCGCCGCCAGGTCATCGGCAAGCCGATGCAGCCGGCGGAGCTCTTCCGCCATTACTTGCAGGTGGTCCTGCTCCGGAGCGAGTACGCCGTCGATGAGTGCCTCGACATAGCCGTCCAGTGCGGTGAGCGGGGTGCGCATCTCGTGGGCGACGTCACCGAGCAGCTGAGTGCGGCGGGCCTCGGTCTCCCGCAGGCTTGCCGCCAGCGTGTTCACATCGGCCGCCAGGCCAGCGAGCTCCGGCTCTCGCGGTGGTGGTACGGCCGCGTCGTAATCGCCGGCAGCTATTCGCCGGGTCGCCTTCCGGACGTCCGACAACGGTCTGAACAGGCGCCGACTCACGACGACGGCCACCACGCCACCGGCGACCACGCTGACGAGCATGGCCACCACCAGGGCGGTGTTGAGCGCCGAGATCAGCGCGGCGTGAGTGCTGGAGACGCTGCCGCCAGATCCTGGGCCTCTTGCCCCGCCTGCGCCCATGCGCATCCGCTCGTCGAACAGCGGGGGAACCAGCAGCCGCACCGTCAGATAGGCGGTCGCGACGCCGATGGCGATGACGACGGCATACGAGATCAACAGCCTGACCGCGAGCCGTATCGGGCGGCCCGGGCTCATGACGGCTTTCCTACGAACTTGTAGCCCACCCCGCGAACCGTCGCGATGAGCCGCGGCGTGTTCGCGTCGTCTGCCAGGTGGGCTCGCAACGATCGGATATGGACGTCGACGACGCGCTCGTCACCGTAGAAGTCCTGGCCCCACACCCGTTCCAGCAGTTGCTGGCGGGAGAAGACCCGGCCGGGGCTTGATGCCAGGGCCACGAGCAGGTCGAACTCCAACGTGGAGATCGTGACGGCTTGGCCGGCGCAGTCGATCTCACGCCGCGCCCGGTCAACGACGAGGCCCTCGAAGCGAAACTGTTCCTCTTCACCGTCCGGCCCGCCTCGCACCCCCCGGTCGCGGCGCAGCACAGCCTTCACCCGGGCGGCGACTTCCCGGGGGCTGAACGGTTTGGTGATGTAGTCGTCAGCCCCTACCCCCAGTCCGACGAGCTTGTCCACTTCCTCGGTTCGGGCCGTGACGAGGATGACGTAGACGTCGCTGTCCTGGCGTAGCTGGCGCAGCACTTCCAGCCCGTCCATGCCGGGCAGCATGACGTCCAGCAGTAACAGATTCGGGCGCTCGTCACGAGCGATGCGCAGCGCTGAGGCGCCGTCGCCGGCTTCCAGGACGGAAAAGCCGGCCGCCTCCAGATAGCTGCGAAGCACCGTGCGGATAGGCGGCTCGTCATCAACGATCAGCACCCGCTGCAGCTGTCGAACCTCAGTGCCGGCCGACGGCGCAGACCGACCGGTCTGCGCCGCCGTTCCGTTGCTCAGCATCACCCGTCACGACCTATGGCGTGGTGGTGGGTGTGGCCAACACGCGCATCGCGGCACGGTGTTGCCCGGCGAGTTGCTGGCGGTCGGTAGCCGACAGCTTCATCCGGTCGGACTGCTGGGCGCGCCACTGCTGGGCCTCGGTGGAGTTGTAGAACGGGCAGTCAGCCGGGTCGCCGTAGCCGCTACCCGCCATCCGTCCGTAGCCCACGCCCGCCGGGGCGGTCGATGCCGGTCCGTGATTCGCTGCTCCCGGGCCGGTGGTCGCGGCGACAGCCACGCCAGCCGGCACACCGAGCACCGCCACCATGCCGGTCACGATCAGGATTCGTTTGCCGTTCATGGTCATTCACCCTTTCGCTTCCCGCCGGCTCTTGCCGACACCTTCAGCTTCGGCCGCAGGTGTGATGCGCCGCGAACGGCCAGGATGAAGATTGCGTGAAGGGCTTTGCGGCGAAGGGCTGCAGGTGTGGGCAACGCTCAGCCGGCTTACGGCCTTCGCCTCAGCAGGCGCGGCCCACAGGGACAGTGGGTGCTTCAGGCGCGACGTTGCCCCGGCCCATTGCCGGCGGCCAGGCCAATCGCTCGTGCGTGTCACGCTGAGCACCAATCTCGGGGATATACCCCCCGGCGTATGCTCCAGCCTAGCACTTGCGACCGAAGGGAAAGGCGACCGTGGACGCTGCAGGGTGGGATGCCCGTTACTCCGGAAGCGATCTCGTGTGGGGCCTGGACCCGAACAGGTTCGTCGCGGCGGAGTTCGAAGGACTCGAGCCGGGACGTGCGCTGGACGTCGCTTGCGGCGAGGGGCGCAACACGGTCTGGCTCGCCCGCCAGGGTTGGAGGGCGACCGGGGTGGACTTCTCCTCCGCGGGCGTAGCGCGTGCCGTGCAGCTGGCCGCAGCGGGCGGAGTATCGGGCGAGACCGAGTTCGTCGTCGCCGATGTCGTGCAAGGACCGCTTCCGGCCGGCCCGTTCGATGCGGTGGTCATCGCGTATCTGCAGCTCCCGGCGTCCCAGCGGCAGCAGGCAGTCCGGCTGGCAGCAGGCGTACTCAGCACCGGCGGCACCCTGCTCGTCGTCGGCCACGACTCGCGCAATCTCACTGACGGCGTCGGAGGCCCGCAAGACCCGAGCGTTCTGTTCAGTCCGCAGGACATCGTGGACGACCTGGACGGGGTTCCCGACTTGATCGTTGACAAGGCCGAGTCGGTGGCCCGGCCCGTCGTCACGCCTGAGGGAGCCAAGGTCGCAATCGACGCGCTGGTTCGGCTTCACCGGGCCGGCGGATCGGGCCCCGCTCGCGTCAGCTGAGCGCAGCACCCGCCTCGCTGAAAGAAGTCGCTCGCGTCCGGCCGTGGAAGGAGCCCCACCGGCATGCTGCTGATCGCCGTCCCGGTTGGGCTGCTGATCGGGATTTCGCTCGGTGCCCTCGGCGGCGGCGGCTCGATCCTGACCGTTCCGGCCCTGGTCTACCTGCTGAACCAATCTCCGCATGCGGCAACAGCCGGTTCGCTGCTGATCGTCGGGATCACCGCGGTCGCGGGAACGGTGGTGCACTTGCGCACCGGCCGAGTCCGCGCCGCCTCGGGTCTCACCTTCGGCGTGCTCGGCATCGCCGGCTCCTGGGCCGGCAGCCGCCTGTCCGCCCACGTGAACCCGAATGTGCTGCTGGCTGCTTTCGCGGGTCTGATGCTGGTCGCCGCCACGGCAATGCTCCACCGCGCTTACAGCGGGTCCGGCGGTATCGAGCGCCGTCTCGACCACGGCCCCGAGCATCGGCCGGCAGGTCAACCCGGGCCTGCTATGCCGCCGCAAGCGCGTGGCGGTACCGCCGTCCTGGAACCTTCCACGACGTCACGCGGCTGCCGCCTGCCGTCACCGAGCAAACGGGTGGATGCCTGCCGCGCCATCAGGGTCGTTCTCGCTGCCAGCGTGGTCGGGCTGCTCACAGGCTTCTTCGGGGTCGGCGGAGGGTTCGTCATCGTTCCGGCTCTGGTATTGGCGCTGGGCTTCGACATGCCCTCCGCCGTCGGCACCTCCTTGCTTGTCATTGCGATCAACAGCGTTGCCGCCTTGCTGGCCCGGCTGGGGACTCACGTCCATCTCGACTGGACGCTGCTCACCGTCTTCACCGCCGCCGCCATCGCCGGCTCCGTCGTGGGGCACCGGCTGGCATCCAAAGTCGATTCCGGGAAGCTGGTGCTGGCGTTCACCGGCTTGCTGATCGTCGTCGCCGGTTACACCGCAGCCCGCTCCATACCGCATCTGATGTGACGGCCGAAGGCCGCCCGCTCGGGCACGCACGCATCCGAGGTCTGCGGGTAACGCGACCTCTGTCACGCCGCGGTTGTCGATGCCCGGGACGGGGTATCCGGGCTGGGACCCTCGGGGAAGGTGGGCGGTGGACTGGTATCTCAGCGGCAGCAACGGCGCCTCGGCGACCGCGTTGCGCCATCAAGTCCGCGAGTACCTGACCCGCCACAGCGAGCCGGATTCCGACGTGGGCGATGCCGAGCTCGTCGTCCAAGAACTTGTCGCCAATGCGTTGGAGCACGCGACCGGGCCGGTCTGGGTACACCTGTCCTGGCTGGCGGATCAACCGGAGCTGGTGGTGCGCGACCTCGGCCCCGGATTCGCGCTCACAGACGAGCCGGCACCGCCGCACATACCCGTGCAAGGAGCGGTGCCAGAAGCCGGCAATGACGATTCGGCGACAGGGCAGCAGTTGCCCGACGTGCTCGCTGAGGGTGGCCGGGGGCTGTTCCTGGCGACAAAGCTCGCGCCGCAGCTGGAGGTCGCGGCCCGTCGGGGCGGCGGCAGCGCGGTGACCGCCAGGCTGCCGGTGGTTCGTGCCCCCTCGCGCAGCATCGATCCGATTGCGGGGGTCACCGAAGCGCTTCCGTCGTTGGAGGAAGCGAGCGCAGCCGGGGGATTCGGGCGCGAAGCGTTTCTTCGGGCCCTCGTGGTGCAGCTTGCGCAAGCTGTTGAACACGCTGCCGGTCCTGATGTGGCCGAGGATGCCGTGGCCCGAGTCGGCGCGGCTGTTGGTGGGCAGATGGAGGCCGAGTACCGGGCGGCAAAACGCATCTCCGACCGCCTCACCCGCGATCAGATCGTCGAATGTCTTGTCCGGCTGAAGCAGGCCATCTCGGGCGGGTTCTACCCGCTGGAGGTCACGAACGACCGGATCGTGCTGGGGAACGACCGGTGTCCATTCGGGTCGGCGGTGCGAAAATCCCCAGCCCTGTGTCGCATGACCAGCTCGGTGTTCGGCGGCATCGCCGCCCGCAACGGAGACGAAGTCTCCGTGGTCCTCGAGGAGCGCATTGCTGTCGGCGACCCCGGATGCCGGGTCGTCATCTACTTCGGTGACCCGCCCGAATCCACGCAGCGCTTCGCCCACCGCTACCGCGGTCACGCGCTGCAGGAGTTACCGGGCGCCACCTCGCCTTGATGCACGCGCTCCCAGCGACCGGCGCCCTGCCGCTGCACCGGCGCCGGCGATCACCGGCTCTGCGCGGCCACCTTGGCGTGTACTTCCTGCATGTCGAGCGCCTTCACCGCATCGATGACCTGCTCGAGTGCTGGCGCCGGGAGGGCTCCGGGCTGAGAGAACACCAGGACTCCTTCCCGGAACGCCATCAGGGTCGGGATCGAGCTGATTCCTGCGGCTCCGGCGAGGGCCTGCTCGGCCTCCGTGTCGACCTTGCCGAACACGATGTCGGGATGCGCCGTCGCTGCCTTCTCGAAGACGGGTGCGAACATGCGGCACGGCCCACACCAGGAGGCCCAGAAGTCAACGAGCACGATGTCGTTGTCCTGGATGGTTTGCTCGAACGTGGACCCGGTCAGGGCGACGGTGGTCACGGCTGCTCCGATCTGTTGGCTAATACCCATGGGGGTATAACGGGCCGGGTGGGAAACTCATTCCGATCCGGTCAATTCCGCCGGCGGGCCCGGCGCCGGTCGCAGCATGGGCTCCGTGAGGCGAGCTCGCACCGCGGTGGCTCGGGTGAGCGGGTAGAGCGCGAACCCGATCAGGACTGCGGTCGCGTGACCGAAACTGGTGAAGCTGCCGTCGATCAGCATGCCGGCGCCGACGTAGCCGAGCAGACCCGCCGCCCAGATCCAGCGCCATCGCCCGGCGAGCCGGTAGGTGAACAGCGCCGCGACCGCGGCGAATCCGTAGCTCACCCCGACATCGACAGAGTCCTCGAGGCCATGCGACGCGATGCCGCTGCGGATCGCGAGCCAGACTCCGGTCGCCGTCAGCAGGGTCGCTCCCACGTGGCCGGCGGCGAAGGCGATGAGCCAGCGACCCGTCCCCAGCCAGCGCTCTGCCGGCGCCAGCACCAGCACATAGAGGACGGCCCAGAAGAGCAACTCGTAGTTGGAGAGCCAGAAGGCGCTTCGAATCAACACCCGGACCGGGTCCCGGCCGAGATGGCTCAGGTTAGTGCTCTGGTCGTGCAGCATGGCGTCGACGACGCCAGGGCTCGCGCCTACCAGCACCCAGGTCGTGACGGTGAGGATGGCGAGATAGGCGAACGTCGCGGGGGAGCCCCGGACGAAAGCGCGCACCTGGTGGCGATGGCTGCTCCACCAGGCGTTGACAGGCGCCGCACCCGGCCAGCCGTGCCGCAACCCGTAGCGAATCAGCAGCGCCAAGGCGGCGAGAACCAGCAGGACCATCGTCGGGCCTCCGTCTCAGCCCCGGTGCGCGCTCAGGCGAGCGAGAGGAAGAGCTTTTCCATCTGAGCGCTGTCGAGGTTCTCGGTGCCGCCGCTTTCGACCAGGCACTGCTTGAGCCCGGTGGCGATGATGGCGAACCCGGCCCGGTCCAGGGCCCGGCTGACTGCCGCGAGTTGCGTGACGATGTCGGCACAGTCACGGCCTTCTTCGATGAGACGAATCACGCCGCCGATCTGTCCCTGGGCCCGGCGAAGCCGGTTGACGACCTTGTCCGTCTCTCCGCGCGGCAGTGCGACCACGGTGCCTCCTCGACTGTTGAGCCAGAGTACCCCATGGGGTATGTATGAAGGAGCAGCGAGCCCGCGTATCGCCGGGCTCCCGGCTCGGGCGCTGCGATCCGTGGCCCTCGGCGAGCAGAAGGGCCGAAAATGTTCCAACGTAAGGACTTTTGTCCTACGGGTTGGAGCGGTCGGCCTCTAGTCATAGATACCCCCATGGGTATCTGCTAAGGTCTGTCGAGACATCGACGCACGCGCGCCATGTGCCGCCGACGGCTTCGGAGGAAACCGTGACCACGACCGCCGCACGTCCTTCCAGCTCACCCACCGAGCAGACGCCGGCCCGGGGGTGGCTGTCCCGCCTCGGGGCCTGGTCCGGGAGCCACCTTCGGGTGGTCCTGGTGGCCTGGCTCCTGCTGCTCGGCGTCTTCGGCGCGTTCGCGCCGCAGGTGATGTCCGCGCTGTCGGGAGCCGGCTGGCAGGACAGCGGCAGCATGTCGGTGAAGGCGCGCAACGTCATCGCGAAGGACTTCGCCGGGCTCGGCTCCACCGCGCTGCAGGTCGTGGTCGTCGACAAGAACGGGCCGATCGCGAGTGACCCCGCGGCTCAAGCGGTGATCAGCCGAGCCACCGCGCTCTTGAAGGCCGACAAGCGAGTGAGTACGGTCGTCCCCCCGCAACCAGGCATGAGCCTGTCCAAGGACGGGCGCACCGGCATCATCCAGGCGGGTGCCAAGGCGAATGCCAACGATATGGTCCGCGCCGCCGATGATCTGGTGAAGCCGATCACGAAGCTGTCGACGGACGACCGTGTCGGTGCAGCTGACCGGGTCGAGCGCGCTGTGGGCCAACTTCAACAAGGTCAACCACTCGGCGATGATCAAGTCCGAGGTGCTGTCGTGGCCCGTGACGATGGTCGTGCTCGTCATCGCCTTCGGCAGCCTGGTCGCGGCCGGCCTGCCGCTGATGCTGACCCTGGTCGGGCTGCTCACCGCAGCAGGCGCACTGGTGCTGGCGACCCACATCGCGCCGGTGAGCATCTGGGCGTTGAACTTCGCCATGATGTTCGCCCTCGCGCTGGGCATCGACTACGCCTTGTTCATCGTCGTGCGATTCCGTGCCGCTTTGCATGCACGTGCCGAGGAACCCGATCGGGTCAAGGCATCGGTTGATGCGATCGCGGAAACGATGGGCACGGCGGGCAAGGCCGTCGCGTTCAGCGGTCTGACCGTGCTCGTCGCGTTGACGACGGTGCTCATCGTCCCGAGCCCCGCCTTCCGCAGCATGGCGCTGGGCATCATGCTCTCGGTCGTCGCCGTACTGGCCGCAACCCTGACCCTGCTGCCTGCTGTCCTGGGCAAGCTCGGGCGGCGTATCGACGCCGGCCGGATCCGCCCACCCGGGGCGGCCCGCCGGGCACAGGCGCGCGCTGACCGCCGGCAAGCTACAGCGGCTAGCGCCGTCCCGGATGCGGCAGCTGCCTCTCACCCTCACCTGCACCACACCGTCGCCGGGCTGGAGCGGCTGCTGCACCACTGGGGCGCGCTGCTGCACCGCCGCCCCTGGGTCGCAGGCGGCATCGTCATCGTGATCCTGGGCGCCCTCGCCTGGCCGGTCACGTCGCTGCGCACCGGCATGCCGAGCATCACGATCATCCCCCAAAGCCAGACCGCCCGGGCCGGCTACTACGACGTCGTGAACGCCTTCGGCCCCGGCGCCCCCGGCACCCTGTCAGTCCTGACTCCATCGGCCGACCAGGCAAAGACGGCCGCCGTTCTCGGCCAGGACAAGGGAGTGGCAGCGACGATGCCGGGTGGCACGTCCGCTGGGTGGACGATGACGCTCGCGATCCCGACCACCGATGCCTCGTCAAAGGCGACCGGAACCACGATCGACCGGCTTCGCTCCGAGCTTCCCAAGGGCTCGCTCATCGGCGGTGCCGCGGCGGAGAACCACGATCTGGAGAAGGTGCTCTCGGCCCGCACCCCGCTGGTGTTCGGCTTGCTGGTCGGGCTCGGGTTCCTGCTGCTGCTGATCGCTTTGGGTAGCCCGCTGGTGGCTTTCGTCGGCGTCGTGACCAACCTGGCGTCCATTGCCGCCGCCTTCGGTGTCGCCAAATGGATCTTCCAGGACGGTCACTTGTCCGGCTTCCTGAACTTCCAGCCGCAGGGCTTCGTCGATGCCTGGGGGCCGCTGTTCTTCGGAGCGATGCTCACCGGCGTCGCGATGGACTACACGCTGTTCCTGCTCTCGGCCGCCCGCGAACACTACGACCTCACCGACGATCCGCAACACGCCATGCGCATGGCCCTGCGGACCTCGGGGCGTGTCGTCGTCGCGGCCGCCGGAGTCATGGTCGCCGTCTTCCTGACGTTCGCGCTGTCGGGCCCGCTCGCCCCGAAGGAGATGGGCATCATCCTTGCCGTCGCCGTCTTCCTGGACGCGCTGTGCATCCGCATGATCCTGCTGCCCGTCGTCCTTCGACTCACCGGCCACGGCGCCTGGTACCAGCCGAAGTGGCTCGGACGCATCCTGCCGAACGTCCACTTCTCGCACTGACCCCGAAAGGTTTCTCCATGACCGAATACGCCATCAGCACGACGCTGGAGGCCGGCTACGCCGAAAGCGTCGAACGCACCCGCGCCGCGCTCGCGAGCCAGGGTTTCGGCGTCCTCACCGAGATCGACGTCGCCGCCACCATGAAAGCCAAGCTCGGCAAGGACATGGCGCCGCACGTGATCCTCGGCGCCTGCAACCCACCGCTCGCCCATCAGGCCTTGAGCGTCGAACCCTCCATCGGGCTGCTGCTGCCGTGCAACGTCGTCGTCCGCTCGCTTGATGAGACGCACACGCTGGTCGAAGCGATGGACCCCGCTGTCATGGTCACCGCCACCGGCAATCCCGGACTCGCGGACGTCGCCGCGCAGGCCCGCGAACGGCTTGTCACCGCCCTCAGCACACTCACCCCAGCGAGGACCTCATGACCGTTCAATCCGCCCCACCGCGCCCCTCGCTGATGGCGACCTGCGCCGCCGCCAGCACGCCACAGACCCGCATCCTTTTCGGGATGGCGGGGACCTTCACGCTGGTCGGCACCCTGCTGGGCGCCTTCGCCAGCAAATGGTTCCTGCTGCTGCCGGTCCTCGTCAGCGTCAACCAGCTCTTCATGTCATGGCGCGGCTGGTGCCCGATGTCACTGCTGCTGACCCGGCTCGGCATCGGAACTGACAAGCCGGCTCGGGCGCGCTAGACCTACGACTAGCCTCGTCGGCCTGGTCCCCGTCGGCGGCTCATCAAGGCGAAGACTCCCCACCCGAGGTACTCCCGCTCGTACCTGGCATACCGAGCGGGTGCGGTGGTGAGTTCGACCCTGAGTTCGCCGGCGAGATCGTCGTCCGGGTTCGAATCGAGCCAGCGCCGGATGTTGAGCCACTGGGCGGCCCGATACCGGTCCCAGCTGGCCTGGTCGGCCAGCACCATCTCGACCAGGTCGTAGCCGAGTTGGCCGAACTGCTCGATCAGGGCGTGCAGCGTGAGGAAGTCATCCCGGCGGCGCGCTTGGCAGGCCTCCAGGGTGGCCTGGTCCGGGGGCTCGCGCCGCCAGAACGGCTCGCCGATCAGCATCATGCCGCCGGACCGCAGGCTGCGTCCCAGCAAGTCGATCGTGCCGGCCACGCCGTCGCCGATCCAGCTGCCACCAACGCAGGCGGCAAGGTCGACCGGCTCCTCGGCGACGTAGCCGGACGCGTCGCCATGGACGAAGGTCACCCTGTCGGCGACGCCCAGCTCGACGCTACGGGCGCGTGCGCTCGCGGTGAAGTCGCTGCTCAGGTCGACACCGGTTCCGGTGACCTGGTGGTCGCGTGCCCAGGTGCACAGCATCTCGCCCGATCCGCTGGCCAGGTCGAGCAGCCGGGCGCCCGGAGCAAGGTCCAGCGCCTGCCCGAGCACGGCCAGCTGCCGGCTCGTGAACGGGTTGTGGATGCGGTGGCTGCTCTCGCGGATGGTGAAGATGCGCGGGATGTCCACTGCCGGATTCCTTGCCTTGGAAGGTCAATGACCCTTGCGGATCATGCGCAACATGCGCAGGTTGATGACGGCGAAGCGCCACAGCTGGAACGGCAGGTTCGAACGGAGCCGAAGGGTCCGGTCGGTCGGCAGCGGTGCTGAGGCGATGCGTTCTGCGGCGACATCCATCGACGTTCTCCTTACTCCGGGAGCAGAGCCCACCCGAGGCGCGCTTTTGCCTTGTAGATGAACAGGAAATGCAGCAGGTGCTTGACCCAGTGCGCGGCAAGGCCGACCTCGCCGTAGGTGTCCTTGAGGCTGCGCCCGTGATCGGGGTAGCGAACGTAGTCAGGCACGACGGGATACATGGTCATCGCTGCGGCGGTGCCGTCGCGTAACCCGGCGCCGGCCGAGGCGATGCACGCGGCTCCCATGTGTGCCATGGAGGCCGGGTGATTCGGGACGGTGTCCTTGCCTTTGATCATGTCGGCGATGCTGTGGGCGACCTGGCGGCCCATGATCCCGGAGGGCATGCCGGTGCGCGGCGGGGCGGGGGAGATGACCGTGCCGTCAGGGCTGGTGCGCGGGCGGGAGATGGCGTGTGGCGGCGCGAAGGCGATGCCGATGCCGAACAGGTTCAGGTATTTGGGGGACTGGTAGGTCTGCGGCCAGTCTTCCGCGCGCCACTGTTCGAACGGCTTCGCCGTGTAGTCGGCGTCGACGCGCAGGAATCCGTTAGGTGCGAACAGATCGGCGGTGATGTCCTGCCCGCTGCGGTCGAAGGCTTTCAGGTCGGCCCCCCGGAACGGCGGCAGGAGCATGGCGAAGTCGAAGTCGAGCGCGTCGTGCTGACCGTCCAGGGTCTCGTAGAAGAGTTTTCCCGGCTCGATGCGTTCGACGTGCGCGCGCAGGATGGCTCGCACTCCTCGCTCACGGAAGAGCGACTCGGTCCAGGTCTGGCTGGTGGTGATGAAACCCTGCTGCTTGAAGGACATGCCGCCGACGCCGAAGTCGCCGAGCTCGTACTCGTTCGTCAGGTACACGACGTCGGCCAGCTCGCGCAGCCCGCGGGAACGCAGCTCGTGCTCGACGTTGAAGGTGTACTCGAAGGCCGCACCCTCGCAGGTGCACGTGCCGTGCCCGACGCCGATGACGAGTCGCTGCCGCTGCCCCGCTCGTAGCTTGGCGATGACCTCGGTCAGCGCGGCGGCCGCCTGCTCCGCGTGCCCGGGGGTGCACACCGACAGCGAGTTGCCGTCGGGGCCCAGCCCCGGAGTCGCGGCGAAGTTCAGCTTGGGTCCCGTCGCGTTGATCAGGAAGTCGTAGCCGATCCGGTCCGTCTCACCCTGACGTTCCGGTGAGGTGTAGACGACCTCTACCGTTGGATGGCTGTCGGTCTCATCGCCCTCGGGGCGGATCGCGACCGCTTTTGCCTGCTCGAACGTGATTCCCTTGCGCTTGTAGACCGGGGCCAGCGGGAACGTGACGGACTTGGCCGACATCCGGCCGACCCCGACCCAGATGTTGGACGGGATCCAGTTCCACTTCGAGTTGGGCGACACGACGAGCACCTCGTGCTCCTTGCCGAGCAGCCGGCGCAGGTACAGCGCCGCCGTATGCCCCGAAATCCCTGCTCCAAGAATCACCACACGTGCCATGGCAGGCTCCTCATGCGCACCGAAAGGATCGTCAGCCGAGCACTACCACTACACCCCGTGGGGTATCGCGTCGCCAGGGCACAAAGGCTCTGATTTCTGGGCTGGACCCGAACTCAGCGACGGAACAGGCGGGACAACAGCGAACCCTCGCGGGTGCTGGGTGGGCAGGCGCAGCGCTTGCTCTGCGGGACACCCGCGAGCACCTGATCCACGTGACGTCCGCATCCGCTGTAGGTGGCCTTGCCGCACGTTCGGCACGTCGCACGACTGCACATGGTCAGGCCACCGCCGCGGTGGTCACGGGGGCTGCCTCGTCGGCGGCGTGGGCAGCGGCGTGAAACTCCTGGAACGCGGCGTATCCGCGCGGTCCGTAGATGGTCGCCGGGCCACCCGTCATCAGGATCGCGACGCCGATGGCCTCGGCGGCTTCTTGCGGGTTGGCACCGTGGCGTACGGCGGCGTTAGCGTGAGCGGCGATACAGCCGTCGCAGCACTCGCTGACGGCGATCGCGAAAGCGATGAGTTCCTTGGTCTTGGTGTCGAGTGCTCCGGGGCTCAGCGCGCTGTCATGAAGTGCCGCGAATCCCTTGTACACCTCAGGAATCGCCCGGCGGAGCTCTCGCGCGGGCCCGCGCAGGGCCTCCTGGACCGCAGCGCCGTACCCGTCATGTCCCGCGTGGTCGCCCACTGGATGGCCTCCTTGGATGCAGGGCGCCACGAGCGACGCCTACCGACCATCCTCTCATACCCCCGGGGGTTTATCTGGGGCGAGCTGGTGAGCCGGCACTCATCGCCTCTTGGTGCAGCGGAATCGTCGGCGCCGCCACCAGCTCCGTGAGCAGCGGCGCCCTCGCATGAAGCGGCGAAGGCTTAGTCGCCTTCGCCTTCCTCGACGTACACGCGCGCCGCGTAGGCCTCCAGGGCCTGGGAGCAGGCGTTCAGGGCCTCCTCGGCTTCGCCCTGCGTGGGCGCCCCGAAAACGTCGCGAGCCTGGACTTTCGCGAACCAGTTGCGCAGCTTGACCAGCTCGACTTCGTTCTCTTCCAGTTCGCCGTAGGTGAAGTGATTTGCCGTGTACTCCTTCTCCAGCCCCGTGTGGAAGTCCTGGCACTTATCGAGAATTTCCTCGTACTCACTGTCGCGGGCGGCCTGGAAGAGTGCGACCACATCCCGCGCGCCGACCGAGGCGGTGCAGGAGAAGAGCACGGCGGTGCCCTGCATCTCGAGAATTTCCCGACGCAGCTTGCGTAGCGCGCGGTCGGCGCCCTCGCTGAAGGGAAGGGCGGCTGCCGAGTTCTGCAGATAGATGGCGCCCAGGGATTTCAGCCTTCGCCAAACCGTCGCCCGCAAGCGGGTCGGCTCCGGAGGCACGCGGTAGATCAGCAGCAGCCACTGGTCGATGGCTGCCGAAGACTCGACCGCGGGGTCGTTGGCCGGCGAGTCTTCGGGCAACGTTCTCGTCCTTCCACCCGGTCGCGCGGTGCCGGCCGTGGGCGGGCTCGCGATGAATCTGGCGTCCTTTGCTACCAGCAGGCTATTCGCCGGGCAAACCTTGGAGGTTTGAGGCACCTGACCCGGGACCGGTTGCCGCACTCGGCTCCGCCGGGCGTGCCCGCTCAGCCTTTGACTGTGCGGGCGAGCGCTTCTGCGCGCGTCGTCGCCTCCCAGGTGAAGTCGGTCTCGGCGCGTCCGAAGTGGCCGTAGGCGGCAGTCTGCTGGTAGATCGGCCGCAGCAGGTCGAGGTCACGCACGATCGCACCGGGGCGCAGGTCAAAGTTGGACAGGATCGCGTCCTGGATCTGCTCGTCAGGGACGGACCCGGTACCGAAAGTCTCGACGAAGAACCCGACCGGGTGCGCCTTCCCGATCGCGTAAGCGACCTGAACCTCGCACTTTCGGGCAAGTCCAGCCGCCACGACGTTCTTCGCAATCCACCTCATCGCGTACGCGGCCGACCGGTCGACCTTCGAGGGGTCCTTGCCGCTGAACGCACCCCCGCCGTGGCGTGCCATCCCTCCGTAGGTATCGACAATGATCTTCCTGCCGGTGAGGCCGGCATCTCCCATCGGCCCGCCGATCTCGAACCGTCCCGTGGGATTGACCAGCAGGCCATAGCTCGATGTCTCGATGCCGAGTTCGCGGATTTCCGGTTCCACGACGTATTCCCGGATGTCGGACGTGAGCTGCCTTTGCAGGTCGATATCGGCGGCGTGCTGAGAACTCACCACGACGGTCTCGAGTCGCACCGGCGCCCCGTCGGCATAGGCCACCGTCACCTGGGTCTTCCCATCCGGACGGAGGTAACCGACAGTTCCGTCACGGCGAACCGAGGCCAGCCGTCGCGCGAGCCGGTGTGCCAGGGCGATGGGCAGGGGCATCAGCTCCGGAGTGTCGTCGCAGGCATAGCCGAACATGAGTCCCTGGTCGCCGGCCCCCTGGCGGTCGAGATCATCGTGTGATCCGCCGGTGCGTGACTCGTAGGCGTCATCCACGCCCTGCCGGATGTCCCTTGACTGGGCGCCGAGGGAAACGCTGACACCGCACGAGTGACCGTCGAAACCCTTTACCGACGAGTCGTAACCGATGCCGAGGACGACGTCCCGGACGACGCTGGCGATGTCGACGTAGGTCGTCGTGTCGACCTCTCCGGCGACGTGGACCTGTCCCGTCGTGATCAGGGTTTCGATGGCGACCTTGCTGGACGGGTCACCCTTGATCATCTGATCGAGAATCGCATCGCTGATCTGATCGGCGATCTTGTCCGGATGTCCTTCGGTGACGGACTCGGACGTGAACAGGTGGCTGGCCATGATCTTCCTTTGGGCTGCGCAGGGGTGAACGGGGACGGGCCATCTCGGCCGGCTACGAGCGGCGCTGGCGGGCGACCCGATAGATGCTGAGCGGCAGCAAGAGCGCGACGACGACAGGGACGATCCACCATCGCGACGTGTCCGTCGCACTGCTCAGCTTGTAGGTGAGGGCGAACGCGGCGATGACGCCGATGGCGACGCGCCAGTCGTCGCCGACGATGAAGTCGTACCAGAACGCCGCGAAGGCCCGGAGTTTTGCCGATCATGGACGCGTCGCTCCCGCTGTGACGACGGCGACGGGCTGGGTTTCCATGCTTGCCGGCTGCCGCCGGAACACCGCGGTCAGCACCAGCGCGTAGAGGCCGACGGCGGGGATCAGGACCAGGAGCGCGGCGTCCGAGCCCGGGCCAATGGCCGCCGGCGCCTTCCACGCCCCAGAACATCCCGAACGACGTCAGCATGACTCCGACGACGAACTTCATGCTGTTTTCCGGCACCCGCGCCAAGGGGGCGCGCACCGCGATGCCGATGCCCGGTGACCACGACAACCGCCGCTACGGCGGCCGCGACGGCCAGCGGGATGTCGTGCTGGTTGCTGCCGAACGTCAAGCGCGATGAAGGCCACCTCGAGACCTTCCAGCACCACCCCTTTGAATGACAGGGTGAAGGCGTACCAGTCCGCCACCAGCGCCCGCGGCGCTCGCTCGCCGCCTGGCGGCGGACTCCAGTTCGGTCTGGTAGATCGCGGCTTCGTCGTGCAGCGCCTTGTTTCCGCTGGCCCGCAGGATCGCCTTGCGCAGCCATTGGAGACCGAACACCAGCAGCAGCGCCCCGACGAACAGCCGCAGGCCGCCGAGCGGAACGGCAGACACCGCAGGGCCGAGCGCGGCGATCAAGCACGGCCAACGTGACCAGCGCCGGCAAGGACGCCGGTGAGCGCCGAACGCCAGTCGCGCGCGGTACCGGCGGCGAGCACGATGGTCGAGCGCCTCGACGGCCTCCACCGAGCAGGCCAGGAACACGGCGATGAACAATGCTGTGCCGCTCACATGGGCCCTCCTGGCCAGTTCGGGTTCCCGCGGTTCGTCAACCGGGTCCGAATGTAACAGTCGTTAGATCGGAATCGTAACGGCTGATCATGCCGTGGCTTGCTGCTCGGTGATAGGCGAGGCATTGGTCGGCGTCGAGGCGACGCTCACCAGGGCGCCGCGTGGGTGAGCGGCCTGATCGAAAATCGCGCTCAGGCTCGTCGCTCCGGCAACGACTACGTGGTCGTATCCCCGCCGCGGTATGCGACGTCGGTGACGGTCCGTGCAACGTGTTAGCTGGCGTGTCTGCCCGGCCGTTCCGGTCGCCGAGCGCAGATTCGGGTTGCCGCCGGGCCGGATCAGCACGCGCACCATGTCGCCCGGGGAGACAGCGCCGATGCACCGGGCGCGAAGCGATCGACCCCGTTGTCCAGCCGTATGTGTGCGTAGCTCGCCGTCGGTCTGGGCGGCCCGCCCGCAGAGCTCGCCGGCGACGCCAGTGAAGCGGGCGACGAACGGGCTTCGCCGGCCGTCGGTAGACCTCCTCCGGCCGGGCAAGCTGCAGGAGACTGGCCGTGGTCAAGCACGCCGACGTGTCGGCCAGCGCGAACGCCTCAGCCTGATCGTGGGTGATGTAGATCGCCGTCGCCCCGCTTTCCCGCGTCAGGGTCGCGATCTCGACGCGCAGCCGTTCTCGCAGGTCGGCGTCGAGATTGGAAAGCGGCTCGTCGAACAGCAGCAATTGCGGTTCGGCGACGACCGCTCGGGCAAGCGCGACGCGTTGCTGTTCCCCTCCGGACAGTTCGTGGGGATAGCGGGCGGCATGCCGGCCCAGACCCACGCGTTCGAGGGCGGCTTCTACGCGGGTGCGAGAGGTCGCGCCGGCCAGCCGCCGTCGACGCAGCGCGTAGCCGACATTGCCGAGCACGGTCAGGTGCGGCCACAGGGCGTAGTCCTGGAACACCATCGCCAGGTTGCGGCGTTCGGGCGCCAGATGCCGTTGTCCTCGTCGGCCGCCAGCTGACCGCTCAGGCGCACCTGCCCTTTGTCGAGTCGCTCGATGCCGGCCAGGCTGCGGATCAGGGTGGACTTTCCCGAGCCGGACGGGCCCAGCAGGACGAGGAACTTGCCCGGCTCGACCTCGAAGTCGACCCCCGCCAGCGCGGTTGTGGAACCGTACCTTTTGACGGCGCCGGCCACCTGGACGTGGTGGCCGTATCGCCTGCGGTTGTGCAGTGTTCACGAGGTCTCTCCGATGCGCACGCCAACCTGGCGGGGTGAGCAGCCGGAACAGCCCCCACGCGATTGCGACGACGGCCAGCGCGAGAAGGATCGCGATGACCTCCATTGCCGTGCCGCCTCCGAAGTCGTAGTTCGCCAGCGCTTTGGTGATGCCGACCGAGACGGGCGGCTTTCCGGGGGGATACAGCAGTTGGGAGACCGGCAATTCGAGCAGCGTCGCGGTAAAGGTCAGCACCCATGCCGCGACGAGGGGGCGTGCCAGCAGCGGCATGACGGTCCGCAGCCAGGAGGTGAACATGCCGCGAACCGTGCACGCGTCCGGCTTCGCGCAAGGACTCCTGGACCTGGCTGACGCTTCCGACCAGAACTCGCGATGTCGCCGGCAGCGCCGTCGCCAGATATCCCAGCAACAACAGGGTCGAGGTGCCGTACAGGTGCAGGCCCAACCGGTTGGCCAGCGGCAGGTTGTACGTGAAGATGTAGCCGGCAGCAAAGACGATGCCGGGCAGCGCCACCGCGGTGAGCAGGAGCAGGTCGAGCACGCGTCCGGTGATCCGGCTCCCTCGGGTGGAAAGCAGTCGGGCGGCCACCACTCCGACGGCCGCCGTGATCGTCGCCGTTATCGCGGCGAATTCGGCAGAACATTGCAGCGGATCGCGCAGGGCCGGGCTGTGCAGCACCCGCGTGAAGTTGGCCAGCGTCAGGTGATGGTGCCGACCAGCGATCCGAGGCCGTCGATGAGCGACGCCGAAACCGCGCCGAACGTGGGAATCCCCAAGCCGATCAACAACAATGCGCACAGACCCGTGAGGGTGAGGGAGTGGGCGGATCGGGACAATCGATGCCGCCTCGCGGGGCGGGTGCGGCCTCCGAGGACGCGATAGCTGCGACCGCGGAGCGCCCTCGTCTGGGCGAAGCAGCGCGAGGCCGGCCATCGCCATGAGGATCCAGCCCACCGCGGCCGCCACCGGGAAGTTGACGGGGAAGTTGTCGATCGCGTTGTAGAGCGTGAACGTGGCGACCGGGAAATGGGCATCGTTAGCGAGCGTCGCCGCGACCCCGAAGTCGCTGACCGACTCGGCGAACACGATGGCGAAGGCCGACCAGCACGCCGGGGCGAGCAGGGCCAGCACGATCCGAGCGGCATCGCGCCGCCCGCCGCCGTGCACGCGTACCGCCGCCTCGAATTCCTCTCCCAGTCCCCGCAGGCTCCGCGAGAAGGCGAGGTAGGCGAAGGGCACGCCCTTGACGCTGAGCACGACGATCACGCCGAACGGGCCGTAGAACAAGCTGACGGAGTCCGGCGGACGGTAGCCCGAGCAGGTCGAGGACGCCCGACGGTTCGAGCAAGCGTTCCCAGCCCAGCGCGATCAGGTAGGACGGCGCGAGGAGCAGCGCGAACATGGCGCCGGACCAGCAGCCGGCGGCCGATGACGTTCGTGCGCGAGCACGGCCCACGCCACGCCTGCGCCGATACTCGTGGCGATGACTCCTGCGCTCAGCCCCACCAGAAGCGAGTTCAGCGAACCGCGTACCAGAGTCCCGCTGAGCGCTTGCCTGAAACCGTCGAGGGTGAACCAGGCACCTCCCTGATCCAGCAGTCTCGGGCTGAAGGCCACCAGCAGGAACAGCGCGATGGGAAGGACCAGGATGGCGACGATCAGCAGCCAGAAAAGCAGCCACGGGCCGTTGCGGAATCTCGATAATTGCAGGCGAACAGCGTGCAGTCCGCGTTGCCCTGGTGCCGCCTTCGCCGCGACGGTTGTCGGGGGCGGCGAAGGCGGCATGACCGTGGTCATGGGCTATTTGATGTTTGCGTCAAAGAACGTGTTGACCTCGTTCTCCAGCGGTCCCCAGAAATAGGGGTCGATCCGCTGGTACTTGGCCGGGAAGGGTGGCAGGGCAGGAAGCGCGCTGACGCCTGGCACCACAGGCCAGAACAGCGAGTCGCCGGTGGGGTCGCCCTTCTGCATGGCCGCTTGACCGGCGGGGGAGAGCACGAAGTCGACGAACTTCTTGGCCTCCGCCTGGACGGCGGGTGAGGCTCCCTTGTCGATGCCGATCACGCCGGGCAGCAGCGTTGATTCCGGCAGGTAGGTCGACCTTGGCGTTGAAGGATGCGCTCGTCGGGGCTTTGGTGACCTCGCCGGTGGCGGCGGAACTCTGGATCAGGCCGTAGTCGATCTGGCCGGTCTCCAGCGCGTGGAGGGTGTCGCCGTTCGTCGGAAACACATGCAGGCCGTTGGCCTTGAGCTTCTTGAGGTAGCTCTCACCCGCCGCCACGCCACCGCTTTGGCCGCCGAGCTGATTCATGAGGCCGGCGATGAAGGGGAACGTGGGCCCGGACTGCGAGGGGTCGTTCATGCCGACCTTTCCCGTGTACTGCGGCCCGAGCAAGTCTTGATACGTGGCCGGGATCGCCGTCACCCGCGCGGCGTTGTAGATCAGCGCGGCCATCACGGTGGTGCTCACGGGAACGTAGGAATGATCGCTCGGGACCAGTGATTGCCCAGCCGTGTTCAACGTGGCGGCAGGTGTGTACGGCAGCAGCTGCCCCTGCTTGTCAAGCGCGGCGAATGCGGTGTCTCCGTCCACCCACAGCAGTCCCCACTGCGGGTTGTTCTTCTCTGCGGCGACCTTGGTCAGCAGCGGTCCCGTGCTGTCGTCCACCAGCTTCACCGGAATTCCGGTCGCCTGACTGAACGCCTTGGTGACAGGTGCGTCGTACCCCTGCGCCGAATAGACGATCAACGTCGTGGCGGTCGAGGCATTGGTGGCTGATGCGCTGGTCGGTCCGGCAGCGGGGGCGGACGTGGCAGCCGCGTTGGTCTTCGCGGCGGTTGCCGAGGAACACCCAGTGATCACCGCGGCGATCGTCAAAGCTGCGCCGGTACGCAGCTGAAAGCTGGTCAGACGTGACATCCACACTCCTCGTTGCGCCAATCTGTTACACATGTTGCGTAACAGTCGTTAGACACAGTGGATGACGACCGTTTCCACAGACTGGACGCCGGATGGCCGGCAGATGAACAGCAACCTTCGTCGAGGCATCGTCGGTTGGCTCGGCGGCGCAAGGGAAATCGGGCGTCCGCCCGTGCCGGAAAGTTTGCTGCTGAGTCGGCTGCTGTTCATGTGCCGCACGGAGCATCACGTCGTGGCGAAGCGAGGTCTCGTTGCCCGTACCGTCGGGCTCTGGCGGAAGGCCAGGGTGCGGGCAATGGCCCGCGAGGGGGTGTGTCGTCACAACGGAACCGGGCCGCAGTGCCTTGCCTGCTGCGCTCAGTCCCAGTTGCGCTAATGGGACTCGTACGGCAGCCGGTGATGGTCCAGGCTGTTGTGCGTCTGAGCCGTCAGCCGGTGAGCACTCGTGTGCGCAGGCCCGAAGTTTGAGGTCTAGGCCTAGAGCGTGCCCTGGCTGGTGGTGAGGTGATCGAACGGCTGGTGGGATGTCGTCGCCCTGGAGCACTAATCCATTAGCGTGCCGCGGTTTCCTCGTGCTCAGGCTGCAAGATTCGGTCGAGCGAGGGAGGCATGGTTGCTGTTCGTGGGCGATGACTGGGCTGAGGCCCATCACGATGTGGAGATTCAGGACGAGACGGGTCGCAGGCTGGCCCGCCGCCGGCTGCCGGAAGGGATTGTCGGTATCGGCCAGTTGCATGGGCTGCTCGCCGAGCACCTGCCCGCCGACGCCGGGCCAGATCAGGTGGTCGTCGGGATTGAGACCGACCGGGGCGGCTGGGTGCAGGCGCTGCTGGCAGCGGGCTATCGGGTGTTTGCGATCAACCCGCTGTCGGCGTCGCGTTACCGCGACCGGCATGTCACGTCCCGGGCGAAGAGCGATCCGGGTGATGCCCATGTGCTCGCCGATCTGGTCCGCACCGACCGTCATCAGCACCGGCCGATCGCCGGTGACAGCGAACTGGCCGAAGCGGTCAAGGTGCTCGCCCGGGCCCATCAGAACCTGATCTGGACCCGGCAACGCCAGACCAACGGACTGCGTTCCACGCTGCGCGAGTTCTACCCGGCGGCGCTGGAAGCGTTCGGTGACGACCTGGCAGGCAGGGACGCTCTCGCGGTGCTCGCGAAGGCGCCGACCCCAGCCAAAGGGTCGGTGCTGCGGGTCACGCAAATCGAGGCGCAGTTGCGCGCCGCCGGCCGTCAGCGCTACCTGCGGACCCGGGCTGAGGAGATCGCTACCGCGCTGCGCAGTGAGCAGCTCGCGGCGTTGCCGCTGGTCGCCGACGCGTTCGGCGCCAGCGTGTCGGCGTCGGTCGCGATCATCGCCGAGATGGTCCGCCAGATCGGCAACGTCGAAGCCAAGCTGGCCGCGTCTTTTGAGCAGCACCCGAGCGCTGAGATCCTGTGCAGTCTTCCCGGACTCGGCGTGGTCCTCGGCGCTCGGGTGCTCGCGGAGTTCGGGGATGACCCGGACCGCTACGCCGATGCTAAAGCCCGCAAGAACTACGCGGGCACCGCACCGATCACCCGCGCGTCCGGCAAAAGCCGGGTCGTGCTGGCCCGGGTCGCCCGCAACAGACGCCTCGCCGATGCCCTCTACCAATGGGCGTTCAGCGCCCTGGGAAGCTCGCCGGGTGCCCGCGCCTACTACGACACCAAACGCGCCGCCGGAGTCACTCACCACGCCGCCCTGCGCGCCCTGGCGAACCGCCTCGTGGGACTACTGCACGGTTGCCTCCGTCATGAAACGACCTACGACGAAGCCACCGCCTGGCCCCAACTCAATACACCTCAAGCTCAAGCCGCTTGACACTTACAGACGTGGGATGTCTAGGCCGTCAGGTTGTCGTCTCCGGAAGGTGGCCGCGCCGGGCCGCTGATCACTGTCCAGCTACGGTCCCGGCACCCCGCTGCCCGGACCCAGCGGCCGCTCCAGATCGACCGGGTCGTCCTGCGCGGCTGATCCGTCGGCCGGATGCTGGGCATCGTCGGAATCGGACGCTGCCCGGCCGCGACTCAGCAGCAGGTACCCGGCCGATACCGCAAACACCAGCAGCGAAGTCCAGTCGTTGAGGCGCAAACCGAGGAAGTGGTTGGCGTGATCGACGCGGAGCGCTTCGACCCAGCCTCGCCCGGCGGTGTAGAGCGCGACGTAAAGCGCGAATGCCCGGCCGGGTCCGAGCCGGAAGCGGCGTTCGGCCCAGATCACGGCTGCGGCGACGCCCAGGTCCCACAGGCATTCGTAGAGAAAGGTCGGCTGGTAGGCGCCGATGTTCGGGGTGCCGGCCGGCCGGTGGGCGGGATCGATCAGCACCGCCCACGGCAGCCCGGACGGGCCTCCGAACAGCTCCTGGTTGAAGTAGTTACCCCACCTGCCGATCGCCTGGGCGACCGGCAGGGCTGGTGCGACCGCCCCGGCGAAGTCCACGAGGCTGACCCCCTGGCGCCGGCAGGCGATCAGGGCCCCGACGGCGCCGCCGGCGACGGCTCCCCAGATACCCAGGCCGCCGTGCCAGATCTCCAATGCCTGGAGGGGATGTTTGCCGCGGGCGAAGTACAGCTCGGGGTCGGTGATCAGGTGGTAGATACGGGCGCCGACGATTCCGAAGGGGACCGCCCAGACCACGATGTTGATGACCTGCTCGGGATCTCGGCCCCGGTTCTTCCAGCGGCGTTGCGTCAGAAACACCGCCACGACGATCCCGAGCCCGATGCACAGGGCATAGGCGCGGATCGGCAGCGGCCCAAGGTGCCATACCCCGGTTGACGGACTGGGCAGCTGTGCCATGGGAACGCTCATGCGGGGACGCCGCCACTGGACGCGACCGACTGCGCTTCGGTGAGGAACCGTGCCGCCAGCGGTGCGGCGACCGAGCCGCCGTACCCCCCGTCCTGCACCAGCACCGTGACGGCATAGTGCCCCAGGTATCCGGTGAACCAGGCGTGGGTCGGCAGCGGGTTACCGGTTCCGTACTCCGCGGTCCCGGTCTTCCCGGCCACCGGGGTGGCGGAGATCGCGGTGGCAGTGCCGGAGGTGACGACGGCGCGCATCGCGACCCGTAGCTGCGCGCTGACGGCCGCCGGCAGCAGTCGGATGGCCGGGGCCGGAGGACTGCCGGGCGTGCCGGGTGCCAGCAGGCTCGGCGGGCGCCAGACGCCGGTCTCGGCGGCTGCGCAGATCATCGTCATACCGAGCGGGCTGACCTCGACGGCGGCCTGACCGAACGCCGAGGCCGCATATTCGGCGCCTGCCGCCGGCGGGTAGTTGCACGCGAACGAGGGAACGTCGAGCGGCTGCCGCTGAGTCGCGGTGGGCAGCCGAAGAGTGCAGCCGTAGAACGCGGCGGCCTTGGCCAGAGCACCTTCGGGCAGGCTTTCGGCGATGCCGACGAAAGCGGTGTTGCAGGACACGGCGAACGCCTTCTCGAAGGTGATGCGGCCGAGGACTTCGTGGCCGGCGTTGTGAAAGGTGAACCCGCCGCCGTTGATGGTGGCCGGGCAATTGACGGGGGTATCGAGGCGGTAGCCGTTCTCCAGGGCCGCCGTTGCCGTCACGATCTTGAATGTCGAACCTGGCGGGAAGCGGCCGTCGAGTGCCGTCGAGCCGCCTGCCGCAGGATTGCCTGCGGACGCTTTGACGGCACCGGTACGGGTGTCGACGGCCACCAGTGAAGTGGGAAGGCCGGACGTGTCGACGACGGATTCGGCGAGTCGTTGCAGGCCCAAGTCCAACGTCGTGTGCACGTCTCTGCCGGGATCGGGGGTGAAGCGGAAGAGCAGGCGGCCGAGTTCGCGGTCGTGTCCGACGATCGCGATGCTGCCCGTTGGCCTGCCATCCAGTTCTGTAGCCAGTTGGGCGCGTAGCCCAACGGGCGTGGCGGTGTCGCCGGCGGCAGGTCCCAGGACGCTGGAAGACAGCTCGGAATCGGCTGTGCGGATCCGCACGCCGGAGTCATCCAGGAGATGGCCGACGGTGACCGGTGAGGTCAGCAGCGCCAACCGGTCACCTGCCTGCAGGCCCGGGTAAAGGGCGGACGGTGACCATGCCACCGACCAGTGACCCCCGTGATGGGCCAGGGGAAGAGCTCCCTGATACGTCCAGAGCCCGTAGCCGGAAACCGTCACGCGCGCCGTGAAAGCCGCGTAGGGCTTGCGTCCAAGGCTGATGGACTTCAGTTGGTAGTTGCCGGCCGTTTCATGCAAACCCTGCGCCGATTGCCGATAGAAGGTGGTGAACGCACCCGGGGGTTGTCCGGCGAGCTGAGCCATCCCGGCGTAGTGGCCACCCGACCATTCGGACAGGAAACGACTGGCGACGTTGCCCGCGGCGCGCCGGGTTGCCTTCTCCAACCGGCCGCGTGCCACCACGACGAAAACCGTGGAAAGGCTGGCGACAAGGGCGATGACCAGAACGACGGCCGTGATGAGTTCCCCGCGACGCCATCCTTTCCACCACTGCCGCCGGTGCGGGCCAGTGGTAGCGGGAGTCGGCGCCGTTGTCATCGGCCGGCCCAGGCGTCGTCGTGCGCTGGCGATCAGCGTCAGAACTGCCTGCGTCAAAGGGAAACTCAGCAGGCAGACCAGGACTCCGGCGATGACGTCGAACAGGTAGTGGTTCGCGGTGGACAGCACGACCAGGGCGGTCATGAGCGGGTAGAGAAACGCCAACCGGCCTACCCAGCGGCGTCGTGCGAGCCCGTTGATGGTCAGCGCCGACCACAATGCCCAACCCACGTGAAGCGAGGGAAACGCGGCGAACTGATTCGCCGCCGACGCCACCCCCGAGTCGGCCCAACTGCCCCAGGTATGGAAACGCACGACCGTATCCACGAAGCCTGCACCGGGCAGCAGCCGCGGGGGTGCCGTCGGCAGCAGCCAGAACCCCAGCAGCGCCAGCAGATTCATGGTCAGCCAGGCGTAGACCCACCGCCGAGCAGCCTCCAGATGCCGCCAGTACAGCCAGCCCAGAACGCCGAGCACCACGATGAAATGGAAAGTCGCGTAGTAGTAATCGGCGATGTTCGCCAGCACCGGGTGGGCTGCCAGCGCATGGTTCAGGCCGTGCTCGGGGTCAAGGCCGGTGAACAGCTCCCCTCGGAGCAGGTCGCTGCCGCGCCGGATCGCTGCCGCCCGCTCACCGGGAACGGCGTTGCGTACCAGGCTGTAGATGAAGTACGCGAGAGCGAGCAGGCCCAGATCGAACGTCACCAGGCGCCAGCGCGCGGGTCTTCCCTCAGGAGCCATCAGCGTTCCCGGTCGAGAATGTCGATCAACGATTCGAACGCCGGCAACGCCGCGAGGAGCGCCTTGCGCTCCGCGGTGGTCAGCTGCTCCACGGCCGTCCCCAGCATCTGCTCGTGCGCCACCTTCCATCGGGACAGCTGCTCATATCCCTGCGGGCTTGGCCGCAGCCGACGTGCCCGCCCATCCGAGAGATCCCGGTCGGCCTCCAGCAACCCCTTCGCGGCCAGCTGGGCCACCAGCGTGCTCACCGTGTTCGGCGCCAGCCGGAGCGTCCGGGCGACCTCGCCCACCTTCAACCCCGGCTGATCGGCAAGACACTGCAACAGCTCGACATGCGCCATCGGGAGGTCCTCCCAACGAAGATCCAGCCGAATTCCGCGCCGCAACGCACGTCGCAACCGCGACACCGTGGTCCCCAACGCGCGCGCGTCATCGGTCAACACGTCGGTGCGCTTCGCGTCAACCCGCATCGCGCGGATCCTTCGATGTCAGATCCACCACGCGCGTCCCTGTGCGGTGTCGCCGGTAAGCGAGCACGATCCAGGCGCTCGTCGCCGTCACCACACCGGTCAGCGCCATGCCGGCCACCCCGTCGATCACGAAGTGCGTTCCGGTCACGATGACGGTGAAGTACACCGCCAGCGGATAGGCCGCGACGACGATCCGGCGCCGCCAGGAACGGGCCGGAAGCGTGAACCAGAGGGCGACCGCCACCCACGTGGCCCACGCCAGATGCAGGCTGGGCATCGGTGCGAACGGATCGCTGATGTGCTCGAGCACTCCATGGTTGTAGGACCACAACCCGCCGATTTTCTCCAGCGTGTCGACGGCAATCGTCTGACTGGCGCCGGGCTCTTTCAGCAGCCGCGGCGGGGCCGCCGGATACAGCACGAAGACGACAACGGCCGTCATCGTCAGGATGAACAGGACGTTGCGCCAGAACCGATAGAGCTGCGGGCGGCGAAGCAGCAGCCACAGCAGCACTCCGATGGTGACGATGAAATGGCCGCCGCCGTAGAACCCCCCCACGACTTGCAGAAAGCCCTTGTACGGCAACAGATTGCGCTGAAGGCCGCGCTCCCAATCCAGGTGGATCAGCTTCTCGAACGCGAAGATCGCTCGGCCGTGCCGGTCTGCGACCCGGGCGTCCTGTGCGTTCAGCGAATGCCCGTGCGCCGACCGGGCGAACGCGTAAACCCAATACCCGGCAACGGCAAGTAGCACATCGAACCACCACCGCGGAGCCGCCACCGGCCGGATGCCTCCGCCTGCCAGCTGCGCCCTGGCCACCCGACCCGCGCCGTCGACGACGGTCGGCTCAGCCGGCGACGGATCATCCAGGACGGGGAGTGCGACCTGCCCGCCCGACGCCTTGGTCGTCAAATCGACTCGCCCGGGTGCCGGCGACATGCCCACCACGTAGGGGACAAATGCCTGTCAAATCTATTAAGTCGGGACATTGCGAAGAAGGTACCTCTGATACAGACAGAACTTCGGAAGCGACTCGCTGGCCCTCCTCGAGCCACCGACGCGGGAGATGGCGATGGCCGCGGTCGCGGCATCGACGGCCTCAGCGCTCGGTCAGCGTGGCCTCGAGACCACCGGCGAAATCGGAGAACAGGTTGTAGAAGGCGGATCCGACCGTGGACAGCGCGCTGAACGCGAGGACGTTCAATACGGCGAGCCCGGCGGCGATCAGCATGACCCGGCTGAAGCTGAGCCAATGCGTGAGGGTGGTACCGGTTTGGCCGCTACTGCTGGTGAAGGTACTGGTGGCGTGTGCGAGGGAGGTGAAGACTCCCGCACTGTCGAGCGCTGCCCACAGGGCAGCCACGGCGGCAAGCCAGATCACACTTGTGCACAAGGCAAAGGTCACCGACAGCCGTAACACCGAAAGCGGCCCCAGGTGAGTGATCCGAAAGCGTGCGCGGCGGGGGACCCGAGCGCCGTCCCAGCCGACTGCTGGGCCCGGCGCCACTGCTCTGGTGGCGACGGGGATTGCCGTTTCGCTCGTGCCTGGACGCGGCGCGGTCTCCAAGGCAAACGCGCCGACGATCTGCGGATCAGCCCTTGCCATGGGCCCAATTTGCCCGCCAGGCATTTGACCGCGATGTACTAGAAAGCGCGCCGTCGTGCGCGAGGGTTTCGGAGTGGACCCCGTGCCGGGTCACCGGTGGCGTCTGTACAGCCGCCGACGGCGTCGAACGGCGAGCTTCGGGTCAGGCGGCGCGTGCCGTCAGCAGTTCGCGGACAGTCGCAAGATTGGGGACCCGTCCCGCGACGACGACCTGCTCGTCGATGACGAGAGCCGGGGTGGACATGACGCCGTAGCCGGCGATCGCCGCGTAGTCGGTGACCTTCTCGACGCTCGCTTCGACGCCCAGTGAGGCGAGTGCCTCGCGGGTGACGCGCTCGAGTGTCTTGCAGTTGCTGCAGCCGGATCCGAGGATTTTGATGATCATGGTGGGTATCTGCTTTCTGAGTTGGGCGCAGCTGACTTCTCAAGCGAGGAGTGCGTTGAAGAGGTACCCGACCGCGACAATGCCCGTCGCGACGATGCCGATGTAGGTGACCAGTAGTTGGGGTTTGAGAACGCGGCGCAGCAGGATCATTTCCGGTAGCGACAGGGCGACGACCGCCATCATGAAAGCCAGCAGGGTGCCCATCGGCAGGCCCTTTTCGTGCAGGGCCAGCACCAGCGGCATCACGCCGGCAGCGTTGGAGTACAGCGGCACTCCGACGGCGACCGCCACGAGGACACCGAAGGCGCTGCCGGCGCCTGCGTAACTGGTGAAGAACGACGTGGGCACCCAGCCGTGAATGACCGCTCCGAGTCCTATACCGGCCAGGAGATACGGCCAGATCTTGCGCAGGATGGAGCCGACCTCCTCCACGCCCATCTGTATGCGCTCGCCGGCGGTCAGGCCGGCGGCCGGGTCGACGAGTTGACCGCCCAGGCGGGTCTCGAAGACGAACGGCTCGACCCAGCGCTGCACGCCGAGGCGTCCGAGGATCCAGCCTCCTGCGACGGCGATCGTCAGGCCGGCACCGATGTAGACGGCGGTGATCTGCCAGCCGAACATGGTGAGCAGCATGCCGATCGCGACCTCGTTGACCATCGGGCTCGAGATCAGGAAGCTGAGCGTCACCCCGATCGGCACTCCGGCGGCGACGAATCCGATGAAGGCCGGCACCGCGCTGCACGAGCAGAACGGGGTCACCACGCCCAGCCCGGCCGCCATCACGTTGCCGGCACCTTCGCGGCGCCCGCCGAGCAATGCACGGGTGCGCTCGACGCTCATGAACGAGCGCAGGACGGTGACGACGAAGATGATCCCGATCAGCAGCAGCGCGATTTTGATCGAGTCATAGCCGAAGAAGTGCAGCGCGCCGGTCAGCCGAGCCGACGGGTTCATCCCGAGACCGTCGTAGAGCAGCCAGTTCCACAGGTGCCCGTTCAGCTCGTAGGCGCCGACCCACAGCACCGCGGCTGCAGCCAGGGTGGTGACCTGCCCCCGGTGGGTTGTCGGGATGCGTTCGATGACGGTCACGGCGTTCGCGCCGCCAGGGCTGTCGGCAACGCGGAGGTCAGCAACGCGTGCGCGTCAGGGGCCAGCCGGTAGTCGATCCAACGGCCGCGCCGGCTGGCGGTGACCAGCCCTGCTTCGCGCAGCAGCTTCAGGTGATAGCTGAGCAGGTTGCCGGCAACCGGGATCGACTCCTGCAGCTCGCAGACGCAGGCCTGCCCGCCGGAGAGCCGGCGCAGCACCGCCCAGCGGACCGGATCTGCGGCGGTGGACAGCATCGTCATCGCGATCGGATCGCCTGCCACGCCGGTAGCCGGCGTCTCTTCAACGGCCGTCGTATCAGCCATGGTTGAAGTGTCGTCCCGTCCGGCTTGCGCCGACAGAGGCCAAAGTCCCACCCGGTACTGCCTGCTGAGGGGCGGGTGACCGCCGTCGACGGGTTGCTTTTCCTCGCCGTCCTGGCGGGCCTGAGTTCGAACGCTGCCGCACGATGGTGGTAGGCCGACCCCACCCCCCGGATACGTGCCCGTGTGCTACGCGATCCGCGAGGCAGCAACGATCCTCGGAGCCGGCGGCTGAGGGAAGACTTCTGCGTAGTCATCGAGGTGCGACCACGAAGGTTCGTTCGGCCCCCGCGCAGGCGGATGTGGTCCGCGCGCCTGTGGCCCAGGGATGCACAGCAGGCCGAGAATCGTTGCCAGGAAGGCGAAGCGGACGTCGCCGAGGGCGCCGGCCGGCAGCACGAGTTTGCCGGCGGTGGTGACCAGATAGAAGCCCAATGCCGCTGTGGTCCAAAGCGGAACCTGCCGTTGCGGGCGCAGGAGGTCGACGGCGGCTGCCGCCAGCACCAGGCCGGCGGTGTAGTACGGGTAGGTCTGGGGGTCCAGCAGCATCCGCGCGGCAATGCCGGCGAGGAGGACAGCCGGCCAGCGTTTGCGCCGAACGGCAATGGCCGCCACCGTGGCGCCGAGCACGGCTTGTGCTGCCCGGTCCCACGGCGGTGTGCGCGCGGAGGTGACTCCCAGCGCTCGCAGTCCGGAGTCGGCCGCGTTCACGATCGAGAAGTGTCCCAGTGCTGCCGTGCCCGGGTCGCCGAGCAGGAAGGGTAACCAGACCGCGAGAACTCCGAGCAGCGTGAGGAGCGCGGCACGTCGGCGTTGCTGCGGGGCCAACGCCAGCAGCAGTGGGGCAAAGGCGATCGCCCAGGGTTTGCAGCCGACGGCCGCCGCCAGACAGAGGCCGACCATCAGCGGGCGGTCACTGGCGACTGCGCTGAGCGCGAGAACGGCGAAGCCCAGCGTGAGCCCGTCGTCCAGGTGGGTGAAATGCGTTGCCAGCTCTGCCCATACGGGCATCAGGCAGATTCCCGTCAGCAGAAGCAGCGAATCCGAGATGGGCGCGGTGCGTTCGGCCGCAGTCACCAGCACGCGCAGGGCGAGCAGTCCCAGCGCGGTCAGGGCCATGGCCGCGAGCAGCAGCCCGAACGTCGGGCCGGCCCAGCTGAAAGGGACGGCGATCGCCAGTGCCAGCGGGCCGATCTGTAGTTCGGGATGGGCGGCGTAGAGGTGTAGGCCGGTCCCGGCACCGGCCGGTCCGGTCAGTAGCCGGGCTCCCTGCAGGAAGTAGTGCCACGAGTAGCCGGCGGCGGCCCCGTGAAGCAGGCTGCACAGCCCTGTCCAGACCGACAGCGCGATCCAGACCGCGCGCCGTGATTCCTTTGCCCACGCCGGGCGATGGGCCACGGTATGGGGACTCAGGCTCACTGACTATCCTTAGCCCGGCGGAATGTGATCAGTGTGAGCCGGTTCCTTCAGGGTGCTGTGACGGCGGGGGACCGGCGGCGGCGACGGGTGCAGCGAGCGGCTTCCACACCGAGAAGTAAGCCGACGGCCATGCTCGCCTCACCAACGCCGTGTTCTGTGGGCGCTTCCACCTCGAGGGAGCCGCTCGTGCCATACCCAGCTTCGCCGACTTCTTGTCCTGTCCCCGTGACGTGTCCCGTCCAGTGACGCGGTCACGCGGCGCGGTTTCGGTCGTCGCGAGTCTGGTGTGTGTCTTGGTGGCCGCCTGTGGCAGTGGTCTCAGCTCGGCGCAGCGCAAGGTGGGCGCCGCCTCCCCGATGGTCGCCGGGCGGTCGTCAGGGCGGCCGATACGCAGCGCCGTCCCCACGAAGACCGAACCGCCACGGCCCGTGGCGCACACTGGCGCACCGGCTTCGTTGCCGGCGACCGGATCGCCGCCCGGATGGCAAACAGTGAGCACCACCCGCGGGCGGGTGTCGGTGTCCTCTCGCACGATCACAGCCGCTGGAGCAAGCGTGACCCTGCTGCGCTTCGACGCGGCCTCGACGCGGCTGGTTCTGCACCCGGGCTACCAGGATCCGGGCGGCTACGGCTGGAGCACGCATTCCGTCGTGCTGCCTGCGGAGCGGCCGCTCCTGCTCGCCGCGTTCAACGGCGGATTCAAGCTCAACCTGGGCGACGGCGGGATGGCGGTCGGTGCGCGGCAGGCCGGAGCACTCCTGCCCGGTGCGGCTTCGGTCGTCACGTACACCGACGGCAGCTCGCAGATCGGGCAGTGGGGCCAGCAGGTGCCCGCGCCAGGACGTGCGGTGGCGAGTGTGCGGCAGAATCTGCGGTTGCTGGTCTCCGACGGTCGCCCCGCGGCGGATGTCGACGTGATAATCGATTGGGGAGCGACCATCCAAGGGGCTGTCGTGGTGGCGCGCAGCGCGCTCGGCATCGACTCACACGGTGATCTCATCTGGGCCGGCAGCATGGCAGCGACCCCACGCGCGTTGGCGGAGGCGCTGATCGCAGCGGGTGCCCGGCAAGCCATGGAGCTCGACATCAACCCCTTTTGGGTGTGTGCCTTCTCGTTCACGCCCGTCAGCCAGAGTCCTCTCCTTCCCGGCCAGCAAAGGCCGGTCGGCACGTACCTCACGGCATGGCAGCGCGACTTCTTCACCGTCGATTCGAAGTAGCCACGGGCCCGGGGCTTTGGGCCTGCTGGCACGGGAGCCAGGTCCCGGCAGAAACCCGGACACCATGGCCGATCGTGGAGCCTGAGCCGCGTGCTTCGCCCCGGCCGTTTCCGCTGCCGGTAGGCCTCACATGCCCGTCGGCTATGCAGGAGCTGACCGGGTCCGGAGGTGAGCGCGATGCTGGCCTACATCGCTGCCGTGGCGGCGGCCGCCGCCTTTGCCGTGGCGACGGCGTTGCAGCACCGGGCGGCCACGTCCGAGGCGCGCATCGGTGGGGGAGCGAAGGCGGCGGGGCGGGCGTTCGGCGGGCTGGTGAAGCGGCCGTTGTGGCTGGCAGGACTCGCCGCCGACGCCGCGGGATTCGGGTTGCACGCGTACGCGCTGACGGCCGGGCAGTTGGCCATCGTCCAACCGCTGCTGGTGACCGGGCTGCTGTTCGCGCTCCCACTCGGTGCCTGGCTCGACCGCCGTCGCGTCACGCGAACCGAGCTGGTCTGGGCCGCCGTTTCTGTGGCCAGCCTGGGGATATTCCTCGGGCTGGCGCGTCCGTCAGGGAACGGCGTCAAGCCCGAACTCGGTCCTTCGGCCGCCGCTGCCGGGGTGGCGCTGCTGCTGGTCGCCGGAGCACTCCTGGCGGGCCGCCGCGTGCCCGCGCGCCGGGCCGCCGCGCTCGGGGTCGTCACCGGGTTGGCCTTCGGTGCGACCGCCGCCCTCATCAAGGCCGTGGGGGAAGCCTTCGGACGCGACGCTGATGCGATTTTCACGAGCTGGCCGCTCTACGCGCTGCTGCTCATCGGCCCCATCGGGTTCGTCGTGAACCAGGTGGCGTTCCAGGCCGGTCCCTTGGAGCGGAGCCTGCCGGCGATCAACGCCGTCGATCCGCTCGCGAGCATCATCCTCGGAGTCCTGCTCTATGACGAGAAGTTGCACGGAACACCCCTCACGGCAGCGGGGGAGGCCATCGCGCTGGTCGCGCTTGCCCTCTCGGTATTTCGGCTCGCCCGCGCGGAGCACGGCGAAACGGCATCGTCGCGGGCCGAACTGCAGCCGCAATGACCGACGCCTGGATGCGACCCGAAGTGCCCCGCGTCGAACTCCAGACACCGGCGCAGATCGAAGCGGCCGGCAACGGAGCGGCTGCGGTGTCACTTGCGGAACGGCTTCCGCTACGTCAGTTGCGGGCGTTACGGCTGTCCAAGCGGCAGGTGTGGTGGCTGGTCGGCTTCGTGGCAGCCGCCGCTGTCATCGTCATCGGGACGCCGATAGCCGATGGTGACACGGCTTCCGATCTCTGGCGTTCGCTGGATGCGACGGCCAAGAACCTCCGGCAGATGCCGTGGCAGATCGCGCCGGCTCTCGTCGTCGTTTCACTGCTGCACTACCTGGCAGCGGCGATAGCGCTGCGGGCAGCGTCGGGAAAGCCCTTGCCGATACGCGAGTCGGTGTGGGTGCAGTTCGCTGCTGCGGCCGCTAATCGGATCACTCCCGCAGGGATCGGCGGCGCCGCGGTCAACGCGCGCTTCCTGACCCGGCTGGGTTTGCCGATGCTGCAATCGGTAGGCACCGTCGCCATTTTGGGCGGGCTGGGTGCCGTCGCGGACTTTCTGGTCTTCGTCGTGCTCGTGGTGGCCGGCAAGTGGGTCGGGATCAGCGGCGGCAGTCATGAACTCACCGCTCTGGGTTCGAAGTTGAAGGCACCCCTGCATGCGCTGGGCAGCCTTCCGTTGCCGGCCCTGCTTGCGGTCGTGGGGGTCGTCGCCCTGGCCCTCATCGCCTTGCTCTGGCGCCGGATCAGCCGCCACCGGAACGCTCGTGCCGCCGCGGACGGCTCCGCATCCAAGCCCTACCGCCTGTGGCACATGCTGGTGGAGCTGGCTTGCTCGCCGGCCCGGCTCGCCACACTGCTGACCGCTTCAGCGGCGACGACGATGCTGCTGGCGTCAGGCTTCGCCGTCAGCGCGCTGGTCGCATCACCGGCTCCCAGCGTGGGCTTCGGCAGCCTGTTCATCGGCTACCTGATCGGAGGGGCGGTCGGGACCGCCGTCCCGGCACCGGCGGCCGTCGGCTCCACCGAGGCGGCTCTCGTCGCTGTGCTGATCACCGCTCATGTGCCGGCGGGAAGCGCCTTGACCACCGTCCTGCTGTTCCGGCTGATCACGTTCTGGGCGCCGGCGGTGTTCGGACTGTTGGCGATACGACATCTGCGGCGCCGACACGAATTCTGAGCTCAGAGCGGCGTTGCCAGACCTGCACCGGGACCCTGCCCGGGCCGGCGTGACCGACGCCGGCGACGAACCGGAAGTGCACCTGCACCCATTGGCATGTTGCGGCGGTCCACTCCGGGTGGCCACACGGTCGCCCCGTCAGGATCAGCAGACTCGCGTGCGACATGAGTGCGACGTACTGGTGTTGCCACCGGGGGAGTCGCTGGAAGCCGGTCGGGTAGAAGTTGGCGGCTACCGGCCCGCGCAGTTCGGTCAGCGCGGTCCCGTCAGGGTCGAGCCAGCTCGGGCACGCCGGTCGATCGAACGCGCCTGCCAGCACCAGCAGGCTCACCTGATCTGACACGACGCACGCGTGCCGGCCGACGATTCGCTGCAGCAGGGCAACGTTCATGTCGGCCGGCTTCTGTCGAGCTATCAGCCCGACGGACTGATAGAGCAAGCCGATCACGACCAGGGCGGCGCCGGCGGCCGGAAGGTTGACATGGATCCGGCTGACCGGGCGGGACCATCGAGGCGCGGGCCGGCCGGCCAGCAGCAGAGCCGTCCACGGCGTGAAGAAGTCCCCGTAATGAAAGAAGAACGAGGGTGCATTCGCGAAGATGGGAATGGCGATCGCGAGGACGACCGCGCTCAATCTCGCGACACCGGGTGTGAGCAACGATCGCAGGATCAAAATGGCCAGCGCAGCCAAGACCAGCGCGACGAGCACGCGATCTCGCGTCAGCGGTGGGCCGCGCAGGCCGAGGATGGTAGCCGTTCTGGCGATCATCCCCTGCAGGCCGTCGGGCGGGCGGCTCAGCTGCGCCCAGACGACATCGTTCAGCAACCGGCTGCCGGCGATCGCCAGGAACGGCCCGAACAGCACGGCAATACTTGCCGCAGCGGCCATCAGCAGGCGAGGTACCTGGTGGCGGCGTCGCTCGCACAGCAGCCAAAGAGCCGCGCCCGCAAGGGGAATCACCCCCCATGCCTTGATCATCGTTGCGGCGCCCAGGTAGCCGCCGGCCAGGGCGACATCGATCCTGCGCGGTGCGCTGCGGGTGAGGCGTTCGACGGCGAGCAAACTGAACAGGGCCAGCCAGGGCTCCAGCATGAGCGTCGACCCGGCCACGATGCTCGGCGCGAAAACAGCAGCGAACGCCCCCGCCAGGAGGGCTCGGCGGGTGGTGCTGGCGCGCAGGACGATGAAGGTGACCAGTCCGGCTGTCGCGGCGGACACCGCGGTCGTGACGAGTCGCGCCAGGGCAAAGGCTATGGGCTGGCCCCACCAGCCGGAGGCCCAGGAAAAGGGCAGCAGCAACAGGCTGATTCCAGGTGGATGCAGGAACACCTGATCCCGGTACAGCGCGTGCCCGTGTGCCAGCAGCAGGGAGCTGCCGAGGTGGACGCCGTCGTCGTATTCGATGTCGCTGAACAGGCCCCCTTGCCGCCACATCAGCAGCAGCCGTAGCGCCGCGGCACCGGCCGCTATCGCCGCGACGGGCCCGAGTCCGGGTAGTGGCCGGTTGCGGAGGCGCCCGTGCCTGACGCTCGACGACTGTCGGGCTTCGTCCTGCACGCTCACCGGCGTCATGGCCGGCGTCGTCAACGAAACCCTGCTCCTCGGTGCGGCACTGGGGGACTCCTCGGGGGTGCAGCCCCAGCGAACACGGGGTTGGTGAGACCGCCGTGATCGCAGGCTTCCGGCCGGGTGTGAACCCGGCCGACGGTGCGTGGGGGGACGGCGCTTCGCCTGTGAGACCCGCGCACATCGTTGGTTCCCCGTTCAGCTGCTGGACATTTCGACGGCACGCATCGCTCACAGCCAGTCCCTAGGTTGCTGCGCATGGCGTGAAATCCGCCGGACCCGAAGGGAAGCCCAAGTGCATTCGTTCCCCCGCCGCACCGTCAGCGTCGCTGCTGCCGGAACACTCGCATTGGCACTGCTGACCGGGACCGTGTTCGGTGCAGATCATCATCAGTCCAACGACTGGCCGTACGCGACGAGCGGACCGGCGCCGGTTCTCGCCGCAGTCGGTGACATCTCCTGCGAGCCGGACGATCCGCAGAACGCAGCGAACCCGGCGAGTCTGAAGTGCGGTGCCCCCACCATCGGTGGGCTACCGGCGGAATACGCCACCGCGGATCAGGTGGAGAGCATGCACCCGGATCTGGTGGCCCTGCTGGGTGATGAGCAGTACCAGGTCGGCAAGCTCAGCGACTTCATGGCCTCCTTCGACAAGACCTATGGCGCCATTAAGTTCCTGGAGCGTCCGGCGCCCGGCAACCACGAGTACTACGCCTACACCAAGCACGGCGACAACGAAGCCGGCCAGAACGGCGCCGGCTACTTCGCGTATTTCAACGGCCAGGACGCCACCGGCGCGATCCGCCCACAGGGTCAAGCCGGCGACTACAACCAGGGCTGGTACTCCTACAACCTGGGTAACTGGCACATCATCTCGCTCAACATCGAATGCAGTTCACCGGCCTTCGGCAACAACTGCGACCCGACCACGGGCGTCCTCGGCCAGGAGACCGCCTGGCTCGCGCAAGGATCTGGCCGCCAACCGGAGCGCGTGCACGCTCGCGTACTGGCATCAGCCCACCTTCAGTGCCACCAGCGACGCGGCGAATCCGCCCTACACCGCCTTCGCCTCCACCGAGGGTGGTGCGCGCGGACACCTGGTGGAAGCTGCTGTATGCGACGGCGCCGACGTCGTGCTCAACGGCCACGAACACGTCTACGCCAGGTTCCAGCCGATGAATCCCAGTGGTCAGGTGGATACGCGCAAGGGCATCACCCAGTTCACCGTCGGTACCGGCGGTGAGGACCTCGACACCCTCTCGACCTCGTCGGCCCTGCAAGCCGAACACGTCGTGACCGCTGAGGATTCGGCGTACGGGGTCCTCAAGCTCACCCTGGGGCAGCACGGTTACGGCTACAGCTTCAAGCCCGTTGCCGCCGGGAACGGTCAGGACCCCAGCGTCCTCAGCTACTCCGACAGCGGCACCGGCAGCTGCCACGGCCCGGCCCGCCACGACGGCTGACAGCGCGGGGACGTCATTCGCCGTTCACCAGCTGTTCGTTTGACCCGCAAGTGGCGACGCGGTCACATCAGCATGTGCTGACCAGTCAGGTGTCGCTGATGGACGAAGCGGTGGTGCGGGCGCTCGCCGACCCACTGCGGATGAAGATTCTCGGGCTGCTCGCGGCCGAGCAGCTCTGCACGTGCCATCTTGTGGCGGACACGGGCGCGACGCAGACGAACATTTCCAACCATCTGCGGGTGTTGCGTGACGCCGGGCTGATCCGGTCCGAGCCGGCCGGTCGCTACACCTATCACCGGATCGCGCCCGGCCCGCTGCTCGACGCGGCAGGGGCGCTCACCGAGCTCGCCGGGAGAGCGCAGCGCACCGTGGAACTGCGGCGTCCATGCGGGTGACGCGCCTCGGGAGGCAGGCGCTGGCTGAGTTTCTCGGCTCGGCCGGCCTCGTCACCATCGTGATCGGCTCGGGGATAGCGGCCCAGCGCCTGTCGCACGACGTCGGCCTGGAACTGCTGGAGAACGCGCTCGTCACCGGCGCCGGGTTGGTGGCGCTGATCCTGGCGTTCGGCCCGGTTTCCGGGGCGCATTTCAACCCGGCAGTGACCCTCGCCGACCGCGTTTTCGGGGGCGTGACCACTCGTGAGGTCATGGTCTACGTGCCGGCGCAGCTTGCCGGGGGTGTCGTCGGCGCCATCGCTGCGAACCTGATGTACGGCAGGGCAGCGGTGAGCATCTCGACCCATCACCGCGCCTCCGGCGGGCTGTGGCTGTCGGAGGCGCTGGCGACGTTCGGACTCATCGTGCTCATCTTCGGGCTGGTGCGGGCCGACCGGGCCGCTCTCGCCCCGTTTGCCGTGGGGGCCTACATCACCGCCGCCTACTGGTGGAGCTCGTCGACCAGCTTCGCCAATCCGATGATCGACATCGCCCGGATGCTGTCGAACACGTTTGCCGGCATCGCTCCGGGGTCGGTCCCGATGTTCCTGCTCATGCAGCTCGCCGGGGCGGCCTGTGCCGTGGCGGCCGTTCACGTGCTCTATCCGGAGGTGGCAGCCGCGGCCGGCGACGTGGTGGTCCCACGCGAGCCGATCGCAACCCCGAGCTGACCCAGCAGGGCGACGACGCGCGCCTCGATGTCGTCACGGACGGGACGAACGGCCTCCACCTCGAGCCCGGCCGGGTCGGTGAGGACCCATTCCTCGTAACGCTTGCCGGGGAAGACCGGGCAGGCATCACCGCAGCCCATCGTGATGACGACATCGGCCGCGCTGACGATCTCGTCGGTCCAGGGCTTGGGGTATTCGCGGGAGATGTCGATGCCGCGCTCGCGCATGGCCTCGACCGCCGCCGGATTGACCTCTGTGCCGGGCTCCGATCCACCGGACCAGGCGACGGCCGCGTCACCGGCATAGCGCTCGAAGAAGCCCAGCGCCATCTGCGAGCGGCCGGCGTTGTGCGTGCACAGGAAGAGCACGACAGGCTTGCCGTCCTGGACATGGCCTTCCACCCGGGCGAGCGCTGTCAGGCGTTGGCGCGCGAACCGCTCGGCCAGCAGCGGCAGGAAGTTCAGCACGGTGGCTCTGCCGGCGAACTGGTCGTAGGAGGAGAACAGGAACCTTTCGATGGTCGCTGCGCCGAAGACGCCGGTGAATTCGGCTGCCAGGTGTGCTGCGGCAGCCTTGAGCGCGATCTGCTGGTCGAGGGTGATCTCGGGCTGGGCTTCTGGGCTGGTCATGGCGAAGCTCCTGTCAGGGGGTCGTCAGATGAGGGGCGATGGTGTCGATGCGGCTGGTCAGCTCGTCGAATGCGGCATCGAAGGCGGCGTCGCTGCCGACGCGCACCGGGTCGGGAATCGACCAGTGCACTTGCGCGACGTCTCCGAGCTCTTCGTGGGCGTTGTCGCACACGGTGATGACGAGGTCATGAGCGGCGAGGACGTCGGCCAACCGGATCGGCGGAACATCTGCCAGCTGCAGCCCGTGCCGGACGGCGGCATCGACGGCGCCGGGGTGGATCCGGGCAGCCGGGTGAGTGCCCGCGGAGGTGGCCGGTACCTGGCTCGCCTGCCCCCAGAGGGCGGCGGCCAGCTGGGAGCGGGCGGAGTTTGCGGTGCAGACGAACACGACCCGGGGCGTGGTCGCGATCGCCGGGGGCAGCAGCCGCTCGAGCGCGTCGACCCGCAGCTGCAGGTAGCTACGCCGCCGGTCACCCTCGGAGCGGGTCCGGCCCAGCAGGCCGGCGCCGTCGAGAACGCGCAGGTGATGGGCGAGCAGGTTAGAGGGCATGTCGAGCAGCTCGCGCAGCTCGGTCGGGGAAGCGTCACCGAGGCGCAGCTGGTCGACGATCAGCAAGCGCTGCGGGTCAGACAGTGCCGCGTGGACGCGAGCGCGCCGCCGAAGATCGCTCCGATAGCTCAACATTCATCGACTCAATCTTGGCTGAGCTATCTCCCGGGGTCAAGCTGTCGGACGCCGGCGTCGGGAAAGAAACGCTTGCGCGCCCACAGCGCGACGTAGACGAGCCCCACCAGCACCGGTACCTCGATCAGCGGGCCGACGACCCCGGCCAGGGCCTGGCCCGAAGTGACGCCGAAGACCCCGATGGCGACCGCGATGGCCAGCTCGAAGTTGTTGCCCGCGGCGGTGAAAGCCAGAGTGGCGGTCTTGGCGTAGCCGAGTTTCAGCCGCACGCCCAGCGCGAAAGCGCCGCCGAACATGAGGGCGAAATAGGCCAGCAACGGCAGCGCGATGCGAGCAACGTCACCGGGCCGGCCCGTGATGGTGTGGCCCTGCAAGGCGAAGAGCACCACGATCGTGAACAGCAGGCCGTAGAGCGCCACCGGGCCGATCCTGGGCAGGAACGTCTCCTCATACCAGTCGCGTCCCCGGCGGCCTTCGCCGAGGCGCCGGGTGAGGTAGCCGGCGGCGAGCGGAATGCCGAGGAAGACCAGGACCGACCTGGCGATGCCCCACACCGAGACCTGCAGGTTCTGCTGCGAGAGGCCGAGCCAGCCGGGCAGTACCCGCAGGTAGAAGTAGCCGAGGCCGGCAAACGCGACGATCTGGAACAGCGAGTTGAGCGCCACCAGCACGGCCGCGGCCTCCCGGTCGCCGCCCGAGAGGTCGTTCCAGATCAGGACCATGGCGATGCAGCGGGCCAGCCCGACGATGATGAGACCGGTCCGGTATGTCGGCAGGTCGGGCAGCAGCAGCCAGGCCAGCGCGAACATCAGCGCCGGGCCGACGATCCAGTTGAGCACGAGGGAGGCGACCAGCAGCCGCCGGTCGCCCGTGACCCGGCCGAGCTCGCCGTACCGGACCTTCGCCAGGACCGGATACATCATCAGCAGCAGGCCGAACGCGATCGGCAGGCTGACCGACCCGATCTTGACGGTGTCGAGCGTGCGATTCAGGCCCGGGAACGCCCGGCCGAGCCCGATGCCCACAGCCATGGCCGCGACGATCCATACCGGCAGGAACCGGTCGAGCGTCGACAGCCGCTGCAGCACCGGTGCATCCGGGTCGGCCGGGCGCAGCGTCTCGCTGCCGAGCTGGCTCACGGGCAGCAGCCGGCGCCGTTCGTCGCGGCGACGGGGACGCCATGGGTGGTGAACTCGACATCCGCAGCAGTGGTCGCGTTCGGGACGCAGGCGCCGTCGACGGTGGTGCAGCCGGTCCCGCCGGAGATGTCGTCGCCGGGCGCGTCGGCGAGGACGGTGTAGACCTCCCACGGGGCGCCGTCAGGGTCATGCACCCACACCTTGTCCTGGACGGCGTAGCAGCACGTGGTGCCCTCCTGGGCGACGGTGTCCAGGCCTTCCCCGGAAAGCCGGCCCGTCGCGGCGCTCACCTCTTGCGGGCTCTCGACCTCCACTCCCAGATGGTTCAGGGCTCCGGCGACGCCGTTGCCGCGCGCCTCGGGGTCCTCGATGAGAACCAGCTTCAGCGGCGGGTTGGCGACGGCGAAGTTCGCATATCCGGGACGCCGCTTGGCCGGCTCCACGCTGAAGAGCTTGGAGTAGAAATCGACAGCGTCGTCGATGTTGGCGACGTTGAGGGCGAGCTGAACACGGGACACGTGGGACTCCTCCTACGCAGGGGTACTCGGGTTACATCGAAAAGCATCGATGTAACGGAAGCCTGCTCGATGGATCGACGCTTGTCAACATAGACAGCGGTCTATTTCTCGGGAAGAATCCGGTGTCATGCCGCAGACGTTGCCGATGGCGAGCGACGAAACCCTCACGTGCTGCTCGCCGCTGGCCCACGAACCGTTGTCCGCCGACGCTGCCCTGGAGCTGGCCGGAACGCTGAAGGCCATCGCTGACCCCACTCGGCTGCGTCTGCTGTCCTTGATCCAGGCCCACGAGGGTGGCGAGGCGTGCGTCTGCGACCTGACCACCCCGGTGGGCCTCACGCAGCCCACGATCAGCCACCACCTGAAAGTGCTGCTCGAAGCCGGCCTGGTGACGCGTAGCCGCCGAGGCACCTGGGCCTACTACCGTGCGGTGCCCGATCGACTGGCCGCACTGGCTGCGGTGATCTGGACCCCGCAGGAGGCTTTCGGGCGCTCCTGAGTGTCGGCGCCGCAGATGCGCCGATCCGCATCACCGCGGACCTGGTGACACTGGTGACACTGGGGGCATGGGCATCATCACGCGGATCGGTCGAGCTCCCGGAGTCCGGCGCCTGGTCAAGAGGCACGACTCGCCGGCCGTGATCCGCGAGAACCCCGACGAGCTGGACCGGGATCCACTGTGGTGCGCGAGTTGCGGACGCGAGGTGCTCTTCGGCGAGCCGAGTTGCCGGCACTGCGGCGGCGTGGCCGTGACGGCCGACGAGCTCGCCCGCCGGTCCGGCGACCTACCGCCGCGCTCCGGGAGGGGACCCACCGACTGGTAGCGCGTTGTTCAATGCGCGGCCGGCACCAGCGGCCCGATTTCCAACGGCCAGAATGCCCCGCACACCAGGCGCAGCAGGACACCGCCCTCCGCACTCAGGCGGGCCCCCGCGAGGTAGACCGGATCCCAGTGGAGGCGGCCGGCGAGCCATTCCAGGGTCGGATGTGCTGATCGGGCTGCGGCTGCCCGCAGCAGCGTGCCATCGGCGAACGCCAGCAACGCTCCGCCGCGCTCACGGTCGAGTTCAACGCGTTGCAGCTGCGGCTCCAGCGACAGCAACGCCGCCAGCGCCGGTCTCGCCGCGTGCGTCAGCCGGTGCCTTTCCTGGGCGCCGGCGGCTTCCAGCAGGTGAGCGAGCTCCGCCTCCGCCGCCGATAGCGGTGCTCGCCCGTCCGGCCACGAAATCACCAGCCCGATGTCCGGATCCGACCGCCGCCGCCTGACCCACCGGCGTCTGCCCGGACTCTTCGCGGTCCACCTGCGCGCACCCGCTTCCCTGTAAGTCGTCGCCGCCGGCGGCCCGCTGCTGCGGTCGTCCTCCAGCAACAACGGACTACCCGGGGCGTCTACTCCCGTCAGGGAAAAGTCCACTCAGCGCACATTCGTTCAACATGCAAACCCGCAGCGCATGGCCGTGCTGGGCCCCGCGCACGGGTGGCCTGCTACCCGTTGCCTCCGATGTCATGCTCGTACGCCTCGTAGATGAGGTCGGCGCCGCGCTGGCGGTGACGCGTCAACTGGACGAGCACCGACGTCACGTGCTCGCGGGCGGCGGACAGCTGGTCCTCGTCGCCGGCGTCTCGCCGGCGGCGGCGGCCAGGCTCTGGCGCAGGGCCTGCAGCTCGGATGTCAACTTCCCGTGCTCGCGACCCAGTCTGTTGAGGGCACCGTTCAGCCGCGGGGCGTCGGTACGGATCTGCTCCCAAAGGCCGCCGGGCCCTTCGGTACCGCTGACGTGCGACTCCCATGCCTCACACAGCTCATCGACGTGAGGCGACAGGTTGGCGCGCCACTCCCGAGGACGGCCGGCCAGCGCCGCTGACCCGGCCTCTTCGACGCCGGTCATGGTGCGACGCAACCCGGCGCGACGCTTGCCGACCTCTTGCAGGCGCGTTGATTCGGCGGGGTTCTCGGTCTCTTTCATCGCGCCTCCTGGCAGCTTGAGAAACGAGCGTCGCTGTCACGCTGAATTCGATGCGGTCGAGACCTTAGCGGGGGGAAGGGGTGGCGCATCTTCGGGTTGGTCGGCGAGGGAGAGGTAGCTCTCTTCCTCCTGGGCGAAGTGCAGCCGCAGGATCGCGTACAGACTGTAGAGCGACCGGCGCAATTCGACGAGGTCCTCGGCGTCGGGGTCAGCCTGTCCGAGCTCTTCCAGCAGGCGGTCGAGCCGGCGGGTCTGGTGGACGATCTCGCTGTGCGCACGGCTCATGGTTCCGGTCGGGTCGGTGCCGCCGAGAGCCCGCGCCAGCACCGGGTAGAGCTCGGCATCCTCGGCGAGCTCGTGCGGCACGACTTCCTCGAGCAGCAGCCGGCACACCCTGCGCGCTTCCTGGACTGCGGTCGTGGCAGGTTCGACGCCGATGGCGTCAGCGGCGGCTCGGACAGCCTCGACGTCGGGGCGCAGCAAGGCGTGCTCGCTGCTGAAGCGGCGGGCCAGGTCAGCATCGGCATCAGCCAGCGTGCCTTTCGACCCACCGGTCTTCAGGGTGCGCAAGGCGTTGAGGATGACGGCGACGTCGATGACTTCCTGGGTGAGCGCGCCCCACGCGGCGGGTAGCCATCCCACGGCGGCAACGGCCATCGCCGCGCAGGAGAGTCCGATGCCGACGACCACGCTCTGAGTGGCAATTCCCCTGGCGCGGCGGGCGATCAGCGTCGCCTCCCCGAGGCGGTCCAAGCGGTCGACCGTGAGGACCACGTCGGCCGCTTCCGAGCTGGCGGTGGCACCGCGCGCGCCGATGGCGACCCCGACGTCGGCCAGGGCGAGCGCGGGTGCGTCGTTGATGCCGTCGCCGACCATGATGGTCACGCCGCGCCGCCGCTCGAGGGTGACGGCGTCCACCTTCTCCACCGGGGAGCGCTCGGCCAGCACGGCGTCCACGCCGATCATCGCGCCGACGGCCTCTGCGGCCTCGAGGCGGTCGCCGGTCACCATGACGACCCGGCTGATGCCGGCCTTGCGGAGACGGCGGATGGTGCGTGCGGCGTCAGGGCGAATCGGGTCATCGAGCAGCAGCGCGCCGGCCGGCCTGCCGTCGATGGCGACGAAGACGCTGAGCTTGCCGTCGCGATCGGCGCGACGGCGGATCGGGCGCGTCCACACCGGATCGGCTTCGGGCGCCACCCAGGTCGCCTTGCCGACCGCGACGGTGTGCCGTTCGACCGTGCCGCGCACGCCGCTGCCCGGAACCTCTTGGGTACCGGCAGGAGCGCTCAACGGCAGCTGCCGGTCTTGCGCAGCCCGGACCACGGCGGCGGCGAGGATGTGGGGGGAGAGCTGGTCGAGCGAGGCCGCCATCCGCAGGAGTTCGGTCGGGTCCTGCCCGGATACGGCAATCACGTCGGCCACGACCGGACGCCCGGACGTGAGGGTGCCCGTCTTGTCGAAGAGCAGGACTGTGGCGGCGGCCAGCCGTTCGAGGACAGCACCGCCCTTGACGACCACACCTCGCTGCGCGGCGCGTGAGAGCCCGGACACGAGCGCCACCGGAACGGCAAGGATGAGCGGGCAGGGGGTCGCGACGACCAGTACGGCGACGACGCGCGCGAGGCTGCCGGACAGCAGCCCCGCGAGCGCCGCGACGCCCAGGCTGATCGCCAGGAAGCCAGCCGCGTAACGGTCGGCGAGCCGCACCGATGGAGCCGACGACGCCTCAGCTGTGGACACCAGGCGGACGATGCCGGCGTAGGTGCTCTCGGCGGCTGTCGTCGTCGCGTACAACTGGAACGGGCCGCCGGCATTGACGGTGCCGGAACGTACGAGCTCGCCTGCGGAGTGCTCCACCGGCTGCGACTCGCCGGTGAGCGCCGACTCGTCGATCACCGCGGACGACAGTGCGTCGACTCGTCCATCGACGGGAACGACCTCGCCCGGCTTGACGAGCAGCCGGTCACCCACGATGACATCGACGACGGGCACGTCTGCGGCGGTGTCTGCTGACAGGCGGTGAGCAACACTCGGGGCACGATCGAGCAGAAGGCGCAACTCGCGGCGCGCCCTGCCGGCCGCCCATGATTCGAGCGCGCGACCGCTGGCCAGCATCACCGTGATCACGGCACCGGCGAGCGTCTCACCGACCACCAGCGTCCCAGCGAGCGCGAGCAAGGCGATGACGTCCACCCCGAGGTGGTGGGAGCGGAGCGCTTCGATGACCCACCACGTCGCCGGGATGAGCCCGACGACTGTCGTGACCGCCCAGATGTCATGCCCGGCGCCGGCCGCCCCTGCAAGGTGGGCGAGGGCGCCGGCGAGCAGACCTGCTAGCGCCAGCGGGAGGAACCAGGGCTCGAGCCGCTGGTCGACTGATGCGGCGGCTTTCGTTCCCGTCGCCATAGCGCTACTCCTTTGGGCCGCCCTTCCATGCAACCCGAGGTGGCCTGGTCCCAGCTAGAGCCGAAAGTCACGAGCCAGCAGGCGAAGTCGGGCCAGAAGCGCACGCAGAAGTGGGCGGGTCTTTTGTCCCTGGCATCGCCGGGGTTCGGTTGCTTTGATGGAGGGGGCGGGTGCTATCCCCGCAGGAAGTCAGCGTCGCCATGAGCGTCCGGGAAAGCGTTGCTCTTCAGACGAATCGACGCCGGGTCGAAGGCCCGCCGGACGGCGTGGGTCCACCGGTTCGGGCGCACGGAGCGCTTCGTGCATTGGTGGACCGTGTTGTGGATGTCGGTCGCCCTGCTCAGCGGCTTGGGTATGGGGGACGACGGCGGTTCCGGCCCGCTGCTGACAGTGCACGTCGCGGCTGTGGTCACGATCGGAGCGGGGATCGGCGCGGCGCTGCTGTTCGGTCAGCACCACGCGGTGTTCGCTGCGGCCCGGCGGCTCTTCCTCTTCGATCGCCGCGACGTAGCCTGGCTGCGCGCACGCGTCAGCGACCCCTTTCATCCGGATGCCAACCCGACCTGGGGGATGTTCAACACCGGCCAGAAGATCCTGGCCTGGGCACTCAGCACAGCGATGCTCATCGTGATCGTGACCGGCGTCCTCTCCTGGTCCCACGGCGGCGAGGGAGGCCTGCACGGCGCCGCTGTGCTGCTCACCGGACTGCTGCTCGCCGCTCACATCTTCATGGCCGTGGTGAACCCCCGCACGCGGCCCGCCTTGCACGGCATGGTGTTCGGTCGGGTTCGCCGGTCCTGGGCCGCCAAGCATCACCGGGCCTGGCTCGCGGAGGTGGAGGACAAGCCATGAGCCTGATGACTGGTTCGAAACAGCGGGTCGTGGTGGGCGTTGACCTGTCAGCCGGCGCGGAATCGCTACTGCGGTGGGCCGACCGGCAGGCGGCCGCTCGCGACGGGATCCTCTACGCGGTCACCGCGGTGCCCGCAGCGGAATCGGTACTCGGCGAGGTCAACATCGCCGAGGCCGAGACGAACGCCTTCCGGGCCTTGGAGGAGACCGTCAAGGCGGCATTGCCTGCCGAGCGCGCGAGGCTGGTGAAACTTCGCGTCTCCACCAGCGACCCCGCCGCCGCCCTCCTGCTTCAAGCGAAACACGCAGACCTGCTCGTCGTCGGACCTCATGGGGAGGGGGGTATCAGCGGCCTGCTGCTCGGGTCGGTGACCGAGAGGGTGGTCAGCCACGCGACGTGTCCGGTGGCTGTCGTGCATCCCCGGCGCCATCCCCGGACCGGCCGGATCGTCGTCGGGCTGGACGGTTCCGATTGCTCTCGGCGGGCGCTCGATTGGGCGGTTCGCCAGGCAGCTGTCAGCGACACACAGATCGAGGCGATCACGGCCTGGGAGTGGCGACCCCAATACGGCTACAGCATGCCGCTTTTCAGCGCACCCGCAGAGGTCCAGGAGCAGTGGGCCGAAGACCTGCTGGCCCGGGAGATCGGGAAGCTGACGCCCGCGGAGGCGGCCAGGATCACGACACGTGCGGAGCCGGGCAACGCCGCTGCCGTGCTGGCGGCGGCCTCTGCCGACGCTGACATGATCGTCGTCGGCAACCACGGATCCGGAGCCGCCGTCCGCCGGATCCTGGGCTCCGTCAGCCAGAAGGTGGTCCGGCACGCCACGGTCCCGGTCGTCGTCGTGCATGACCACGACCGGTCGATCGTTAGGTGAGTCGAGACAGCAGACTGATGAATTGACGCCGCTGCGCCGGGGTGAGTGGTGCCAGCACGGCCTCCTGGATGTCTTCGAGAACCACATCCAGCTTGCGCAGCGCGTTGCCGCCTTGGGCGGTGAGACTGACGATGTTGCGACGTCTGTGATCAGGGTCGGGCTTCCTTCTCACGAGCCCACGTGATTCGAGCTCGGTGAGGACGGCGGTGACGTCGCTGCGGTCAATGCCCGTATCGCGCCCGAGGTCGGCTTGGCTCGCGGGTCCCCACTGTTCGAGTGCGGCGAGCAGCCGGTAGTGGTATCCGCGGAGCCCGTCGCCGTCGGCCTCGAATCCCGCGAACAACAGCGCAGTGGAGCGTGCGTAGGCGCGGTTGAGGAGCCAGGTAGGGCGGTCCTTGACGCGGTCCGGAATGCGACCGGTCTGATCGTGACGCACGGGCATGCCTTCAGATTACCGATTTGTGGGTGCCGCCAACACTTGCTATGTTGGCCCAGCCAACATTGGCCGTGCCAACACAGGAGGTCGCATGCCCCCCGTTTCCGCGCCCCTCAGCCTGAACAGCCGGCGGGGCCGGCGCATCCTGCTCCTGCTGTGCGCCGTCGCCTTCCTCGATTTCGTCGACGCGTCCATCACCAACGTCGCGTTGCCCCACATCCGCAGCTCGCTGCACTTCTCCCTGCAGAGCCTGCAGTGGGTCCCGTCGGCGTACCTGCTCACGTACGGCGGTTTCATGCTGCTCGGCGGGCGAATTGCCGACCTGCTCGGCCGCCGCAACGTCCTGCTCGTCGGCGCGGCGATCGTGGGACTCGCCTCACTGCTGGGTGGACTCGCCGCCGACCAGGGAATGTTCATCGCCGCCCGGCTCGCTCAGGGATTCGGCGCTGCGCTCATGCTTCCGGCCGCGCTCTCGACGATCACCACCACGTTCACGACCACCAAGGATCGCCAGTCAGCCCTCGGGGTGTGGGCGGCGATCGCGGGCCTTGCCTCGGCCGTGGGGATCCTGCTCGGCGGCATTCTCACCGAGGGTCCGGGGTGGCGCTGGGTCATGTTCGTCAACCCGATCGCGTGCGTCCTCGTGATCCCCGCCGTGGTCGCGCTCCTTCCGAAGGACCGGCCGGCCGATCACAGCAGCCGGTTCGACGCGCTGGGGAGCCTGCTCGTCACCGGCGCGATGTTGCTGCTGGTCTACAGCCTCATCAAGGCACCGGATCGGGGTTGGAACGCCGCCTTCACGTGGTTCGATCTGGGGGGTGCTGCGCCTGCTGATGGCGTGCTTCGTCCTTCGGGAGCGAAGGGCGCGCGAGCCGATCCTGCCGCTGAACATCTTCCGCGTACCGGGACTCGCGGCGGCGAACCTCACGGGGCTGATCGGTTTCGCGGGCATGCTCTCGATGTTCTACTTCCTCACCCTCTACATGCAGAACGTCCTGGGCTACTCGCCGATCACGGCCGGGGCCGCCTACCTCCCCCTGACGTTCGCCATCGGCGTCTCCGCCGGCGTCGGCTCCAAGCTGCTCACCAGGATCGGCACCCGCGCGGTGATCTCGGTCGCTGCCCTCATCGCCGCCGAGCGGCCTGCTCCTGTTCAGCATGGCATCCCGTCCACGGCGGCTACGCGGCCCACATCCTGCCCGGACTGATCCTGTTCGCCCTCGGTGTCGGGCCGGTGTTCGTCGGGGTGACGACGGCCGCGAACGCGGGCGTCGGTCCCGAGCCGTGCCGGGATGGCGGCGGCGATCCTCAATGCCTCTCAGCAGATCGGCGGAGCTCTCGGGCTCGCCATCTTCTCGGCCGTGGGAACGGCGCAGGTCCAGCCATCTGCTTGCCGGCGGCACGCCGATTCGCTGACGCCACCACCTCGGGCTTGCGGACACGCTCTGGCTACGGGGGCGGCCTTCGCTGCTGCCGCCGCGGTCGTTGCGCTGGCGACGAAGAACACCCGGGAGGACCCGGCCGACCAGGAGCCGAGGCGCAGGCCGGGCAGGGCCCGCTCACGGTCGGCTCCGAGCCTCCCTGGAGACGACACGATGAGCCAGCCCCCCGCCCACATCCCGGCTCGCGTCCTCATCGTCGGGCGGAGCCCAAGCGTGCTCGTGGCTACCGTGGACATGCTGCGCGCCAAGGGCTTCATGGCAGACGCGACCAACCAGTTCGACCGGGTACTCGCCGACTACGACATCAGCGGTCTCGACGTGCTGGTCTTCGGTGGGATGGTCCCGGCCGACACCAAGCGGTACCTGCGCGCCGAGATCTCACAGCACAATCCCGACGTCATCTTCGTGCAAGGACTCGCCGGTATCGCGGAGTCATCGCGGCCCAGGTCGAGTCTGTGACGCGTGGCGAGTCATCAGCAGTCACTCGACATCGCCTACGACGCCGCCGGCCGGATGCTGCAAGTGAGGCTTGCCGAGACGGCACATGTCAGAACGGAAGCCTTCTGGACGATCGTTCGTGCCTCCCGAGCCGACCAGCACCTCGATGGTGCTGTTCGACAGTGACCTGGCGATGGGCGCCCATGACTTTCCCCTTCCGGATCGTGTTCCGACCGAGGCCGCTTTCGCCACGGTCACCGTCGACACAGAGGGGCGCGTGTTCACCGTTGGCGCGATGCCGGACGCGGTGATGCGGATGGTCCCGACTTCGCCTGCGGACCAGCGACTTCCAGCGGTGACGGCCGTCACCACCCACGGCGATGACCGGTAGCTCAGGGGAGTACCTCCATCCCCGGGTCTGCCTACGGGGCAGCTGGGCCTTCACCCAGCTGCCGGCGTACCTTTCGCAGGTCGGTCTTCACGTTGCTGCGGGCTTCTTTGAAGAAGTTGCGAACCTGCATGTCGCCGATGGCTACTGCCTGAGCAAAGGTGAGGTCGAAGGTCTCCATGACCGCAATCAGGAAGTCGGCGTGTGATTCGTTCTCGATGGCGAGTTCGACAACAGCGTGCGGATTGTCGAGGGCCGTCTGCAGAGCCTCGAGAATGGCGAGCCGATCCAGCAGCGGGGCTGTGTGTTCGGTCCGTAGTGGCTGAGGGAAAGCGCCGGGGGACGGATCGGCGACGATCGTGAGCGTGCCCTTGGGACTGCGCAGGTTCAGCGACACCAGGATGGCTTCGATCCCGTAGCTGCCCGGTTCGGATGGATCGTCGTGGCCGAACTGACCGGCAGTTCGATGGCTTCGCCAGGGGCTAGGGAGACGGTCTTCCACGCACCTTGGTGGCTGCCGAAGGCAAAGTGGCAGCGCTCCGGGGATTGGCCGTTTTCATCGAGGAAATGGCCGTGGACAAAAGCGTGGTCTTCCGGATCGGGAGCCCAGGCGACGTCGGTCGTGTTGGTCAACGTCACCGTGACGGCGTCCAGATCGGAGACGGCGACGTGGACGGGGTCGTTCCAGGTGAGCCGAAGGCCTCGCCGGCGGGATTCCTGGTCGGGACGCAGCTGGTAGGTCCGGATGTCGCCCATGAAGATCGGCAGCCCGTCCGAGACGATCCCCACCATCGCTACCGCCCATCCACTCTCGCTGGGCGCGGCAAAGAGCTGGTTGGATGGTCGGTCGCCCCAGGTGCGCACATTGACTGCCCGCCAGCCCGAGTGAGGAAGCTCCTGCAGAAGGAAATCCGGTACAGGCTCCGCGAACTCGGGCGGAAAGACGTCGGCCCAGTCCGCACCGTCCATCTCGAAGTCGGCGGCCAGCACCTCGTGGTGACCAAGGCTTCGCCAAGGGGACGGTTCCTGCGCGTCGCTCACGCGTTCAGGATGCCTGACGGTCGTGAGCGAGCCGGCTCCGGTTCGTCGGCCGAACTCAGGAGGGGCTGATCGCGGCAGGAAGTGTTGTTCCTGGGTGTCCAAATCCGGCCGATTTTGCTCCCCGTCGAGACGCTCCGTATCAAGCACTCTGCGCGCTACCCCGCGCATCGGTGATGCGGGACAACGGCCCCGCGGGCAGGCTCTGTCCGTACACGCAATCCGATGTAAGAACCGCGCCGCTACAGCGGATTGCGTGTATCCCCTGAACAATCCCCACCTCCCCGGGGACATCGGATTGCGTGTGGGCCGACCCTGGCAGCACAGTCGGCGAGCCGCTGCACGCGAGGCGCGCGTCAGACACCGGGGCCAACAATTCCGGCCGAGGTCAGGAGGGGCTGAGGAGGGAAAGGGCGTTGTCCCTCAGCACCTTCTTCTTGTCTTCAGCGGTGAGCTTGCCGAGGTAGTCGATGTAATCAGCAGGCTGCTCGGTGCCCTCCGAATGAGGCCAGTCGGAGCCGAACAGGACGCGATCCGCCCCGATGAGCTCCACCAGGCCGGCGACGTCTTCCTCCGGGAACGGTGAGACCCAGAAATGACGTCGAAAGACGTCGGAGGGGCGCTCGTGAACGGTCTCACCGAAGGCCTGGATGTAGCGCTCCACGATGGAAACCCCTGCATGGTCGAGCATGTGCAGGCAGTAAGGGACCCAACCGCAACCCAGCTCGATGGTCGCGATCCGCAAGCGGGGGAAGCGGCCGAACACGTTTCCGAGAATGAGTGCGGCGACGGTATCCAGAATGGTGCGGTCACCGCCGAAGAGCGCGTTTCGCAGGCTGTTCTCGTAGACGGGATCGGTGACCCCGTTGCGCTGCCACAGGAGGCGATAGGCCTCGTCGTAGGCGTCGCCACCGGCATGAATGTGGTAGGTGACGGGGATGTCCGCCTCCTGGATGCGGGCCCAGAAAGGGTCCCAATCCGGGTGGGCGGGGGAGCGGCCGTTGGCGGGTCCGGGACGCAGCACGATCATGCGGGCGCCGCGAGCCAGGACGGCGTCGAGTTCCTTGGTGGCGAGCACGGGGTCGAGCCCGGGAATGGCCGCCGCGCCGATCAGGCGGTCCTGGTAAGCCCAGCCCCAGTCGTCCTCAAGCCAGCGGTTGAAAGCGTGGAAAAGCTTGTAGGTCAGCTCAACCTGCTGCGGATGCAAACCCTCGATACCGACGGCCAACGTCGGGAACATCCACGCTTTCTCCAGCCCCTGCTGGTCCATCACCGAAAGGCGTGCGTCGCGGTCCTGGTAGTACGGCCGCAAAGGCTCGAGGGAGTCCGAGCGCCACGCGTTCGTGGGGCCTGACCGCTCGCGCCCGCCGCCTTCGGCGAGCGCTTTGAGCTGCTTGTGGAGCACACCCGGCTTGATGACCGGGTTGAACGTCGGGTTGGGCACCATGGTCTGCATCGAGGTGCCGAACATGATGTAGCGCCGCTTACCCTCAGAGACCCAGCGGACGAAGCGTTTCACCTCGTCGTCGCCGTAGCGGGTGAAGCAGTCCTCGGCTTCGTAGTAGTGATTGTCCGCGTCGATCAGCTGGTAGTCCATCGCACCCCTCTGATGTTGAAACATCTAGATCAATGCTAGGACCCCGGTTGCGCCGAGTGCAACGAGCGGGGCAGCCAGGGCCGCCTCGGGAGCAGTCGTCTCCAGGTCGACGGTCGCCCCAGCCTCCGGCTGGGAACGGGCAGGCAACGCCATGGCCAGTACCGCACCGGCCACCAGCGCGGTAGCACTGATCCAGAAGGCGTGGTCGTAGCCGGCGGTCGGTGACGCTGCCCCGGCGGCGACGGTGGCCATCACAGCCAGGCCGACCGCTCCACCGATCTGGCGGGCGGTGTTGAGCAGTCCCGACGCGAGGCCCGCCTGCTGCATCGGTACGCCGGATGTCGCGGCGATCGTCATGGGCACGAACGACAGGCCCAGACCGATGCCGCACAGCAGGAGCGGTCCGAACACGCTGGTGAAGTACCCGTCGCCGGGGGACAGCTGGGTCAGCCAGGCCAGCCCGCCGGCGGCCGTCAGCGGGCCGATCACGAGCTGGCGACGAGCACCCAGAACGGTCACGAGCCGGGTGCCGACGATCGCCCCGGCCATCGTCGACAAGGCTGCCGGCAGGAAGGCCACCCCTGTCTTGAGCGGGCTGTAGGACTGCACTTGCTGCAGGTACAGCGAAAGGAAGAAGAACAGGCCGAACAGGGCGGCTCCGATCGTCACCGCGATGGCGTTCGCCGCGGCGATCGAGCGGAGGCGGAAAATCCCCAGCGGGACAAGGGGATTGTGGGTGCGCCCCTCGATGACCACGAAGACCGCAAGCAGCCCGGCTGCGCCGGCCAGTGTCAGGATCGTCGCCGCCGAACCCCAGGAGCGGGTCTCGGTGCTGACGATGCCGTAGACCAGCAGCGCGAGGCCGCCGGTGACGGTGACTGCCCCCGCGACGTCGAGGCTGGGCCGGTGATCGGCGCGCGACTCCGTCAGCGCGACGAGCGCCGCCCCGACCAGCGCCGCCCCGATGGGGACGTTGACGAACAGCACCCACCGCCAGTCGAGCAGGTCGGTCAGGACCCCGCCTGCCAGAACGCCGACCGCGGAACCGCTCGCCGCCGTCGCCGACCAGGCACCCAGCGCGCGACGGCGAGCTGCAGGATCGGTGAAGGTGGTGGTGATCAAGCTCAATGTGGCCGGCGCCAGGATCGCACCGCCGACGCCCTGCACGGCACGGGCCGCAATGAGCTCACCGCCGGTCTGCGCCAGCCCGCCGAGCAGGCTGGACCCGGTGAACAGGCTCAGGCCGAACACGAAGGTGCGCCGGCGGCCGAACAGGTCAGCCGCCCGCCCGCCGAACATCAGGAGCCCGGCGAAGGTGAGCGTGTAAGCGTTGATGATCCACTGTTGGCCGGTGGCTGAAAGGTCCAGATCGGACCGCATCTTGGGCAGGGCCACATTGACGATCGAGATGTCCAGCACGACCATGAACTGGGCCGCGCAGCACACTGCCAGCACAGCCCAGGTCGGGACGGCAGGAACGGCGCGTTTCGACATCCAGGCTCTCCATTCATTTTCAGGTTGTTCGCGCTGCCGCGACGACGCGGCACCACCACCGGTAGTGACGCTTATCGGGGCGACGAATGGGCGCTTCCCCGGGGGACAGTTCGGAGTCAGACTTGCTCGAGCCGTCTGGTGAGAAAGCGTCGTTCAGGGGTCGAGGTGGCCAGGGCCAGGGCCCGGCGGTAGGCCGCGCGAGCTTCCTGGTCTCGGCCGAGGCGGCGAAGCAGCTCGCCGCGGGTCGAGTGGTAGTAGAGGTAGCCGTCAAGGCCGAGGCGCTCGACGGTGTCCAGCGCGGTGTCAGGGTCGCCGGCCTGGGCGAGTGCTGCAGCGTGGTTCAGCTCGACGACGGGGGAGCCGGTCAGCTGGGCCAGCCGCTCGTAGGTCTCGGCGACTGCGGCCCAGTCGATGCGCTCCCGGGTCTGCAGCGACGCGATCACGGCTTGCAGGACGTACGGGCCGAGCCCTCCGGCCGCGACCGCCTGATCGAGCACGGCGCGACCCGACGCGATCGCGGCCAGGTCCCACAGCGAACGATCCTGATCCTCGAGCAGCACGAGATCCTCGCCGCGGAAGCGGGCCTTGCGGCGGGCATGGTGAATCATCATCAGTGCCAATAACCCTTGCGTTTCTGGGTGATCCGGCATGAGGCTCACCAGGACGCGCCCCAGCCGGATGGCTTCGGCGCCGAGGTCGACCCGGCCGCGGTAACCCTCGTTGTAGATCAGGTAGATCACGGCCAGTACGGCGTCGAGGCGCTCGGCGAGCCGGGACTCGTCGGGAACCGCGAACGGGATCCCGGTGGCCTTGATCTTGGCCTTGGCACGGGACAAGCGGCGCTTCATGGTCTCTTCCGGCACCAGGAACGCGCGGGCGATCTCAGCGGTCTCCAGGCCACCGAGAGCCCGCAACGTCAGTGCCACCTGCCCGTCCAACGGCAGCGCCGGGTGACAGCAGGTGAAGATCAGCTCGAGCCGCTCGTCTTTGATGACCGTCTCTTCGTACTCGTCCATGGTGGTCTCAGGCACCGGCAGCAGGTGGAGCTTCTCGGACAGGGTGCGCTCCCGGCGGATCCGGTCGATCGCGCGGCGGCGGGCCGTCGTCACCAGCCAGGCGCCCGGATTGTTGGGCACTCCCGATGCGGGCCAGCGCTCCGCGGCGATCGCAAACGCTTCCTGAACGGCGTCCTCGGCCTTGTCGAAGTCACCGAGGAACCCGACGAGCGAAGCCAGCACCCGGCCCCATTCATCGCGAAAAACGTCCTCCAGCACGCTCAGGGTCGCACCACCGGCCGGATCTCGATCGCACCGCCGTATCGGGCCACCGGGATGCGCGCCGCCATGTCGATCGCCTCGTCCAGATTGGCCGCCTCGATCAGCGCGAAGCCGCCGAGCACCTCTTTGGTGTCGGCGAAGGGGCCGTCGGTCATCAGGGTTCGACCATCGACCAGGCGCAGGCTGGTGGCCGTCTCTGCCGGCTGCAGTCGCGCCGCCTGGACGACCCGGGCGTCACCGAGCAGCGTCAGGAACTCGGTCTGGATCGCCTCGCGGTCGGGCGCGGGCAGCGCGTCACCGTAGCCGGGTTTGGCATAGATCATCAGGGCGTACTGCATCGCAAACCTCCCGGGGAGATGGGCTCTCGCACAGACGACGAACGAGCGACTGCGAACGGGACACCACCGGGCCACAACTTTCAAGACCGGTTCTGACGCTAGCTGCCGGCGCCCGGCCCGTACACCGGATTTCCTGTCGCCTGAACTCGTCGACCGCGGCTGTCCCCTGAGCGGGTGCTTGTCCGTCGACTGAGTGCGAGGGACAACCTCCGTCCCCAACGACCCAACACAAGGAGACCACCATGGACGCCAGGCTCAACTACTTCGAAAACCCGGTCGGGGCGAAGTTCGTGAAGTACCTGCAGTCGGCCGGCAAGGTGGCGCACGAGGTGTTGCCGACGGCGACGTTGAACCTGGTGTTGCTGCGCGCCAGCCAGCTCAACGGCTGCGCGGTCTGCACCGACATGCACACCAAAGACGCTGCTGCTGCAGGTGAATCGGCCGTGCGGCTCCACCTGGTGGCGGCGTGGCGCGAGGCCACCGTCTTCACTGAGGCCGAGCGTGCGGCGCTGGCACTCACCGAGCAGGGCACCCGGCTGGCCGACGGCGCCGAGGGCGTGAGCGACGAGGTCTGGGCCGCTGCCGTCAGGCACTACGACAGCGACCAGCTCACGGCGCTCGTCGCCACGGTCGCCGGCATCAATGCCTGGAACCGCCTCAACGCCATCACGCGCCAGCCCGCCGGCGACTACCAGCCCGGCCAATGGGACTGACGCGAGACATGGCCTACCGGGCCGACCCGCCGGCGCTTCTGGATGGCCGGCGGGGGTCAGCGGAGATGCGTGCGCCATCCATGCAATCATTGACAAGAAAGTAGGAAGGCCGTCGACGCGTGGGAGGCAGATCGCATGGGCGTGGCAGCGCAGCGCACCCGGTACCGGCTCATCTCGGCGGACAGTCACGTCAACGAGCCCGGCGACCTGTGGACCGCCCGAGTGCCGGCGGCTCTGCGTGATCGCGCTCCGCGCATCCGGAGCTTCGACGAGGGCGACGCCTGGGTGATCGAGGGTGTGAACGAGCCGATCAACTTCGGGATGAACGCCTGCGCCGGCCTCGAGCCCGAGCAGATGAAGGGCTGGTGCCGCTTCGAGGAGATGCGACGCGGGGGATGGGATCCGGCTGTTCGGCTGACGGAGATGGCCCGGGACGGTGTCGATGCCGAGGTGCTGTACCCCACGCCGCGTTTGTCGAATGCCCTGGTGGCGCATCCCGATGTCGAGTACCACCTCGCCATGATCCGGGCCTACAACGACTGGCTTTCGGAGTATGTCGAGACGGCGCCGGATCGCTTCGCCGGGTTGGCCCTCCTGCCCAACCGCGGCGGGCCCAAGGAGGCCGTCGCGGAGATCGAACGTGTCCTTGACCGCCCCGGCATGTCAGGCGCGCTCATCGGGTGCTGGCCCAACGGAACTTTGACGATCAGCCCCGACGACGACCTCGTCTGGGCCGCGCTGAGCGAGCGCAACATCCCGCTGAGCATCCACGTCTCGCTGACCCAGTCGATGCCGGCCGCGCACCGCGCGAAACTCCCCGGATACGGCCGGTTCTTCGACGCGCCCAACCGGATGATCGAGATGGTCTTCGACGGTGTCTTCGATCGCTTCCCGCAGCTCGATGTGGTGTTCGCGGAGGTCGACTTCGGCTGGGTGCCGTACGTCAAGGAGCAGATCGACAACAACTACCAGCGGCTCGACCCGGTCAGCCGTTTCGGCCTGGCTCGACTGCCCAGTGAATACATCAACGACCACTTCCACTTCACCTACATCACCGACACTTTCGGGCTGCGAAGCCGTGAGTATGTCGGGGCCGAGCGCATCCTCTGGTCGAGCGACTACCCGCACATCAGCGCCGACTACCCGTACTCATGGCGCACGATCCAGTCGTCGATGTCGGGGATAGTGCCGGCCGAGCGCGACCTGATACTGCACGCAAATGCCGAGCGGCTCTACGGATTCGCAAGTCGCTGACCATCCCTCTGCGCGGCTCCGGAGTGGTCGAAGATCCGTCGCGGGTGCTGCCCGTCGACGTAGCCGATGAACGGGGGCATGATGCTGTAGCCGAGCAGTTCCTGTACCCGAGTGGGCAAGTTGGTGACGACGCCGGGAGGGATGGCGAGCGCCATGTTTTCGATCTGTCGCATCCACGGCTGACAGTACTGCGGTGTGATCCCGAGTCGGACGCTGTCGCTGTGGTTCGCTCCGCCGCGATGCAGCGTGGTGCCGAGGAATACGACCACCGACCCTGCCAACATTTCGATCGGGCGGATCCGCGGGTCGGTATCGGCGATCGGTTCGCTACCGAACAGGTGGCTGCCGGGGAGGACTTCCGTCGCGCCGTTCTGTGCTGTGAAGTCATCGATCGCCCAAACCGCCGAAACCCCGAACGGGCGGCGGGGGCGGGGCACGCCGCAGTAGCCGTCGTCGGGGTGCAGCGACTGCGCCGTCTCCCCGGGGTGGACGTTGATCGCGATGTTGGCCGACAGCAGGCACGGTGCATCCAGGACGGCGTCGACGAGTTCGAGAACGGCAGGATGAGCTACCAGATCGGCGGTCGCCGGCGCCTTGGCGAGCAACGCGTACAACCTCTGGCTGCGGAAACCCTCGAAGTCGTTGCGGCCGAACGCCCCGGTGGCAAGGTGCGGCGCGAGTTCCTCCCGGATCCGACGCAAGAGATCCGGTCCGGCCACGTCGGGCAGCACGACATAGCCGTCCGATTGCAGTCGCACCAGCGGCGTCGTCATACTAGAAGAATCTTCTAGAGGCATCTTCTAGTCAAGGGCGGGAATCGACTAGGCTCACCCCCGATGCAGGCCGTCGTGAGCGAACCCCAACCCCGCCGCCAGGCGATCCTGGACGCCGCCTTGGCGTGCTTCCTCACCGAGACCATCTCCGCTACCACGGTCGAGGCGATCCGCGAACGCTCCGGCGCTAGCGTCGGCAGCATTTACCACTTCTTCGGCAGCAAGGACGGGCTCGCCGCTCAGCTGTACGTCGAACTGCTCGCCGACCACCATTCCAACTACCTCGATGCCTTGCGCACCAGTCGCTCCGCCAAAGCCGGCGTCACCGGCGCAGTGCACGCCCACCTCGCATGGGTCGCCGCCAACCCTGACCGGGCTCGTTACGTGTTCAACTGGCGTGAGCTAGAGGTGAGCGACCGACGCGTACCAGCAGTGGCGGCGCTGAACGAGGAGCTGTACAGCGTTGCGTCGGAGTGGCTCACCAGCCATACCCATGCAGGCCGGATCAAGTCGCTGTCACCGCGGATGTTTCAGGCACTCTGGATGGGCGCAACGCTCGAGTACGCCCGATTGTGGATGGCGCACCCGACCAGCACCGACGATCTCATCGCCGCCGGCGACGCCCTCGCCGAGGCGGCCTGGCAAGCGGTGCGCGGACGCCGTGCGTCAAGCCACGGCTGAGGGATGGGAAAGGCGAACTCGCCGACCTAGCGCTCCGCGGCGATGTCGTTGATGATCGACGCGATCAGCCCGGGATTCGTCGTCATGATCGTGTGGCCCTCACCGGGAATGATCCGGTGCTCGGCCTGCGGTCCGAGGTTCGCGGCCATCTGGGCTGCGAGCTCCGGGGGAACCGGCTGATCGAGGGTCATCGACACGTAGGTGATCGGCATTCCGGACGGGTAGCCCGACACGACGGCATTCATCAGACCCGGCGCGTCAGGGGTCAGCTGGGCGTAATGCGCCGCCCAGGTCGCGTCGTCCATGCCGGTGCCGAAGAGGGTGCGGGCCAGGTCTTCCGCCAGCACCGGCATCGCCACTGAGGGCTCCCCGACCAGCAGGCTCGCCGGGCTCTCACCGGGACCGGGAACGAGCGCGCCGACGTAGACCAGCGCCGCCACCCGTTCGGGATGGCGCACCGCGGTCTCGGTGATGGTCACGCCGCCCAGCGAATGGCCGACGAGCACGAACCGTTCGAAGCCGGCCCGGTCGGCCTCCTCCAGCACGGCCGCGACACTGTCATCGAGACCGACCTGCGCGAGGTCGGCCGGCCGGGTGCCGCGCCCGGGCAGGTCGACGGCGACGGAAGGGGTGGCCAGGAACGGTCGCACGGGACCCCAGCACCAGGCTCCGTGCATGCCGCCGTGGACGAGAACGACTGCTGTCACGCGAGAGACCCTCTCACGCTCGTGCCTGCGGCCCGGCAGTGGGAGACTAGCGGGCGTGAGCAACCCCTTGGTCATCGTGTCCTCCGACGCACACATCGGGCCCCGGCTGGTCGAGGACCTGCGCCCGCTCTGCCCGCCCGACCTGCTCGGGGCCTTCGACGCGTACGTCGGGGACAGCAAGCGCTCTAAGGGCCGCTACGTCGAGCACGACGCGAGTGGCGACGACGAGCTCTCACCCTGGCGCAACCAGCGGGCAGCGGGACATCATGACCCGCAGGCGCGGCGCCGCGACATGGACCTCGAGGGTATCGCCGGCGAGGTCGTCTACCACGGGAGCCAGAACGACCAGCCGGTGCCGTTCCAGAGCACGATCCTCGGCCCACCCGACGACCCGGAGCTCTACGCCGCCGGCATTCACCTCTACAACCGGTGGCTCGCACAGACGTGTGCGGCGGCGCCAGAGCGTCATGTGGGTCTCGCCCACCTCCCGATGTGGGACATCGACGCGGCGACGGCGGAGCTGCGCTGGGCCGCTGAAGCGGGGCTCCGAGGTGTCAACTTCCCGGCCCCGCGTCCGTGGCTGCGGCCCTACAACGACCGGGCCTGGGAGCCGTTCTGGTCCGCTGCCGAAGAGCTGTGCATGCCGCTCAGTACCCATGCGGGCGCGGGGGATCCGGCGGTGTTCCAGGGCCCCGAGCTCGTGGCGCTCATGTCGATCGAGAGCGGCGGGTGGTTCAGCCGGCGTGCCGCCCACCTGATGATCTTCGGTGGCGTGTTCGAGCGCCACCCCGCCCTGACGCTCGTGCTGACCGAGCAGCCCGGGCAGTGGTGGCCGTATCTGGAGCAGGAGCTGGACTCGGTACATCTGGCCAACGCGTCGCAGGGTGCGCTGGCACGCCAGGTGCCGCGCCGGCCCAGCGAGTACCTGCACCGCAACGTCTTCATCGGGGCGTCGTTCCTTTCGCGGGACGAGGCGCACGGGGCGGTTCGGGATGGCTACGCCGACCGCCTGATGTGGGGCTCGGATTACCCGCACATGGAGTCCACCTGGCAGGCCGGGACCACCGCGTACAGCCAACTCTCCTTGCGTTTCAGCCTTTCCGGGCTCGCCGAGTCGACGGTCAGGGCGATCGTCGGCGAGACGGCCGCCAAGGTCTACGGGCTGGACCTGGCGGCGCTGGGCGAGGTCGCCGCGACCATCGACGCTCCGACGTACGAGGCGATCTCGCAGCCGCTGGAGGCGGTTCCCGCCGGAGCGAGCCCGTTCGCCTTCCGCACAGCAGGGCCCTGGGCCTGAGCCCACGGGCGGGAGCTACTGCGTGACGAAGTCCTCCACCCCGTACCAGCGGCCGGATGAGGTCTTCACGGCGCCGACCCCGATGCCGGTGTAGGACGCGTTCAGGATGTTCGCCCGGTGGCCGGGGGAGTTCATCCACATGGTCATCATCGCGTCTGCGCTCACGTTGCCGTAGGCGATGTTCTCCCCGGCGCCGCGGGCCGAGCAGGCCTGCATGATCGGGCTGAGGCTCTGGTGCGCGAAGCTCCCGGTCTGCGCCAGCGTGGCGGCCCACGAGCCGGCGAACGTGTCGGCGCACTTGACGAGCGCCAGCGGCGGCAGGCCGTGCTTCGCGCGCTCACTGTTGACGAGCACCAGGATGCGGCCCTCGTAGCCGGCGGCCTGGCTCGGCGGGCTCACCGGTGTCGACGGGGTCGACGGGGCGGACGGGGGAGCGGGCCGGGGGTCGGCCTGCCTCGGTACCGAGACCGGGTACACGAACGGATTGCAGGCGGCGATCGCCGGCCCGGCGGCGGCAGCGAGGGCCAGCGAGGCGATGACGCGGGAAAGGCGGCCCGTCACGGTGTCTCCTAGGTCTCCTCGGGAGATGAGCGTCGTGACTTGGTGCATCGGCAGCGCGAACGTCGGTATGCAGCATTCGGCCCGGTCGGTTGCGCCGTTCGGCCCAGCACCACCCGTGCGCGCTGCTCGGAGGGCAGTTGGCAAACTAGCCGGGTGAGCCCCAGCGCGATTCGCGGACGCCTGCGCCGGGAGCGGCTGGATCCCACGCTGCGCCGGATCGGTCTGGTGACGATCCTGGGCTCGGTGATGTCCGTGCTGGACACCATGGTCGTCAACGTGGCGCTGGACTCGCTGTCGCGAAAGCTGCACACCGACATCGAGACGATCCAGTGGGTCGTCACCAGTTACCTCCTGGCGCTGGCGGCGACCGTCCCGATCAGCGCCTGGGCGGCCCAGCGACTCGGGGTGAAGAAGCTCTACCTGATCTCGCTGCTGATCTTCACCGTCGGCTCCGCGCTCTGCGGGCTGGCCTGGTCGGCGGGGTCTCTCATCGTCTTCCGGGTGCTGCAGGGCATCGGTGGCGGCATGATCGTCCCGGTCGGCCAGATGATCATCGTGCGCGCCGCGGGCAAGGACAACCTGGGCCGCGTCATGGGCGTGCTGTCGACGCCGACGATCCTGGCGCCGATCTTCGGGCCCACCATCGGAGGCCTGTTGCTGCAGGCTTTCGGGTGGCAGTGGATCTTCCTGATCAACGTCCCGGTGGGCGTCGTGGCCCTGGTTCTCGGCAAACGCATCCTGCCGGCCGATGTGCCGGAGGCGGCCGGCAAGCTCGATGTCCCCGGCTTCGTGCTGGCGGGTGTCGGCACGGTGGCCCTCATCTACGGTCTCGCCGAAACGGCGAGCAAGGGCGACCTGTTGCAGGTGGGCTCGGGTGGCGCGGTGCTCGCCGGGGCGATCCTGCTGACCGCCTTCGTCCGCGCGTCGTTGCGCTCGTCGGCGCCCCTGCTCGACCTGACGGTCTTTCGCGACCGCACGTACACCGCTGTCACTGTCACCGCCCTGATGAGTTCCGCGGCGATGTTCTCGGCGATGGTCATCACACCGCTGTACTTCCAGATCGTGCGCGGTCAGGACGCGACGCGGACCGCGCTGCTCGTCGCCCCGGTCTCGATCGGCGTGGTGCTCGTCATCGGCCGGGCGGGACGCGCGTCAGACCGCTATGGCGGGGGCCGGGTCTCGGTCATCGGGCTGGTAGTGGGAGCGCTGAGCCTGCTGCCCTTCGTGGTCTTCGACAATCACACGCCCTACCTCGTGACCATCGTCGTCAACGTGATGCGCGGGATCGGGTTCGGTGCGGTCGGAACGCCTTTGTTCGCCGTCGCTTTCGCCGCGCTGGGCGACAAGCACACCCGTGATGTGAGCGCGCAGATGAACATCGTGATGCGGGTCGGCGGTTCGCTGGGGACAGCGGTGGCGACTGTCATCCTGCAGCGCGCGCTCAGCCATCACGGCCGTACCCCTGCGCAGGCGTCCCTCGCGTTTCAGCAGACCTACTGGTGGCTCACCGCCATCTCGGTCGTCGCCATCGCACCGGCCGCACGGCTCTGGATCATCGAGCGCCGCACGGGGCTGCGCCGGCTGGAGTCGGCGTCATCGCTGGAGGTGGTGGAGGCGAAGGTCGAGTCGGCCTGACAACGACCGAGGGGCCGTTCCCGGGAGTGCATGCCCCCCCGAGAACGACCCCTCGCGCTGCCCGATCCCTACCAGACGCGGACCGTCAGCGGTTGCATCGTGTTGCCGATCTTCACGCCGAGATTCCAGTAGGCGCTACTGCGTAAGGACGGCGACACGTGGAACGAGGTCGTCCAGCGGTGGTAGCCCGCCGCTGCAAGCATCTTGTCCCAGATGTGCGGGGTGTGGGGGTACACCACCGGGCGGTACAGCGCCGGGCGGGTGGCCGAGTACACGACGACCGTGTAGGTGTGACCCGCCTTGACGTTGAAGATGCCGTTGGCGTAGGTCGCGCCGGCGAGCCACTTCGACAAGGTGACGTAGCTACCGCTGAGCGAGTTCACGTTTCCTGCGCGGTCCTTGGCCGTCACCGTGTAGTTGGTGCGCTCACCACTGGGCTTCTGGGTGATCGTGCAGGAGGCGAGACCTGAGAGCGAGTCACCCGCGTAGCAACGGGGAGTCGGGGCCGTGCCGTAGTACACGGCACCGTTGCGGACACCACTCAGGGTGACCCAGGGCTTGGTCTGGTCGATGTTGACGCGCACCGTGACGCTCGCCTTGATGCCGTTGACGGCGGTGATCGTGCGTGTCACGGTCTGGCCGACGCCGTTGTACTTCAGCGTGACGGGGCTGGGGCACGCCGCCGTCAGGGCGATTGCGCTGGTGCACGTGAACGTCACGGTGACCGGGCTGCGATACCAGCCGTAGCTGGACTTCGGGTAGGCGCTCGTCACGCCGACGGTGATCTTCGGGTTGTAGCTCGTCAACGTCGCGGAGCTGCCGAGGAACGCGGCGTCGCCGGAGTAGGTAGCGCTGATGACCGGGGTGGTTCCGGCGGAAATCCGGTAGCTGAGTGTCGCGACCCCGGCCGAGACCGGCGCCGTGCCGACCACCTTGCCGCTCACGCTGAACGTCACGGTTCCGGTCGGGTTTCCCGTCGCGGGCGGTGCGGGCGTCACCGTGGCCTTGAGCGCCGTCGCGCTGATCGACAGGGCCAACGTGGTTTCCGCTGTCGGGACGGACGTTTCGTAGATGCCCGCCCAGCTTTCTGCTGTCGCAGCATCGAGCATCGAGACGCTCAGTGCCAGGTGACCGCCGCGGAAGCCGTCCCGCTCCACGCCGAGTGCGGTGACGAGCGAGCTGGCAGGAGCCTGGGGATCAACGCTGGTCCCCGGTGTCGAGGTGTCGACGACCGTGCCGATCGTGGTACCGGTGCCCGGGCCCTCGCCGGCGTAGATGCCGATGACGCCATCAGTGGTCGTCCCCTTGAAGGCGACCTGGAACTTCCCGTTGGCCATCCCGGAGACTGCAGCGAACGCGGAGCTGCGCCAGCGCGGGGGCTCGCGCGTGGTGTCCGTGGTGCCTCCGACACCCGGGGGTGCTCCGGAGAAGACCCAGTAGGCGAAGTCGGTGAACTGCGCATCGGTCGTGGCCACGGGGTTCAGTTGGTTCGTCGCGGTGTCGTACACGAAAATCCCTTGGTGCACCGGGATGGTCGCCACATATCCGTTGGGGTACTGCTGCTGGCAGTAGGCCAGGACGTCCTTGTTGCCGTCGCTGCTGCAGGTGAGCAGAGCAGTGCGGGTCTCGCTACCCCACGTTGCCCAGAAAGCGACGTACCGGCCGTCGAAGGACAGCCCCTCGCCGAAGTTGCGGAACGTGGCGCCGGCGGCCTGCCCGGGCACCTGCTCGCCGATGCCGGCGATGGTGCGCAAGGTGGGTGACGGCGCGGTGTCCGCCAGGTAGACGCCGCCGAGTGTGGGCGCGTCCTCGTTGTCCCAGGCGGTGAAGACGGTCCGGCCACCCGCCGCACTCGGTGGCGCGGTGGCCCCGAAGGTGACAGTGCCGCCGGCCGGCTGGTTCGGGATGACCGTGGCGCCGTCGGCGATGAGCTGCACGGCCGAGCTCGCGTCGCTGAGGTCACGGTAGAAGACGCCCGTCAGGCCGGATGTCCCGGTCGTGTAGTTGCCCTTGAAGACGATGGTCTGCCCATCGACGGTCGGGGAAGCCGGGAACTGGTCGAACCGCGTTCCCGCGGGGGCACCGGGTACCGCGTAGTTCTCGAAGCCTGGAACGACACCCAAGAGGCTGGCGCCTGTCGTCAGCGAACCGCCGCTGCTCGTATAGATCCCACTGGTTCCGATGCGGGTGTCCGTGCCGTCCAGCGAGTAGGTCCAGACGGGTGTCGACTGTCCACGAGTGACGATCGTCGAGCCGGTCTCGCTGATGCGCGGGAAGGATGGGAACTCGTTGAATTTCCCGCCACTGTTGTTGGGCTGCGGGACCGCCTGACCGGTTTGAGCCACGGTGGTCACGGAGGAGCCGGGTGTTGCCATGTCGCGGCTGTAGACCCCGCGGATGGCCTGCGTCCCGCCGGCATCGACGGCGACGGCATTCTCGCCTTCGCCTTCGCCTCCGGTGTCGTTGCCCTGCGTGCGCCCGCGGAAGACCACGAGCCCGGCGTCGTTCACGGACGGCTGGCTGTAGCTGTTGAAGTGTTTGGTGGAGCCAGGCACGCTCTGCCCGTTGTTGACGACCGTGGTCCAGCTGCTGGCCGGCACGGCGGCGCCGGCCGGAGCTGCGGCGAGGACCGCGCCCGTTGCGCCGAGTGGGAGGGCCGCTGCCATAGCTGCGACGGCTGTGATGATTTTGCTTGGCATACACCGAATCGGGCCACGATTTCTTCGCATGATCCCGCCCCCTGGCTCCGCGATCGACATCAACCATAGGGCCGGCTGTCGAGCAGCAATAGAGACCTTCGGCCAGGTAAAACGTCCCGAAGCCATTGGCCCGAATGGGGGAACGCGGTGAAAGCCGCGGGCGGGCCGGGCGCTAGTGTGCGGGCGGCAGCCGTTGCCACGTCAGTTCGTTGACCGCATCGATAGGGAGTGCAATGCCCGACACGCCAGTCGCCATCGTCACCGGAGCGAGCCGGGGTATCGGGCGGGCAGGTGCGCTGGCCCTTGCCGAAGCCGGGTTCGACGTGGTCGTCAGCTCGCGCACCGTCAAGGAGGGCGAGGGCGTCGCCGAAGCCAATTCGGTACGTGAGTCGCGCAACCTTTCCGTACCCGGCAGCCTCGAACGCACGGCCGAGGAGGTCGAGGAGCGCGGCCGGCGAGCGCTCATCGTCCCGCTGGACCTGATGGACCGCGATTCGGTGGTGGCCCTGCCGCGGCGAGTGCTCGAGGAGTGGGGCCGGGTCGACGTCCTGTTCAACAACGCCGTCTTCCGCGGCGTCGGGAATCTGGACCGCATCGAGGACCTGACCCCGCAATCGATGATCGACGTCTTCACCGGCAACTTCATCCACCAGATCCTGCTGATCCAGGGAGTGCTGCCGCATATGAAGGAGCGCGGCAGCGGCGTCATCGCCAACATGGTGTCGGGCTCGGCGCGCTGGGATCCTCCCGGTGCGCCGGGCGAGGGCGGCTGGGGCATCCTCTATTCCGGGTCGAAGGCGGCGTTCGGACGGGTGGCCGGCGGGATGAACGCCGAGCATCTGGCGTCCGGCATCAAGACCTACAACCTCGACCCGGGCAACGTCATCACCGAGGCGCGCAAGGTGGTCCGACCCGACGACGAGTACGAAGGCGAGTTCGGCAGCGCGCCGGCGGAGGCGACCGGCAAGGTCGTGGCGTGGCTCGCGACCGACCCTGGCGCCGATCGTTTCCTGGGAAAGTGGATCTACGCGCCCAAGCTGTGTTCGGACCTCGGTCTCATCCCCGGATGGACGGTGCAGCTGAGCAACCGGGGGTGATCGGCGACACCCTCGGCGGCATAAGGACTTTGGGCTCTCTCGGGTGCTGCCCGGTGGTGACAAGATCGGGAAATGGTCCGCCGCGGCGGCAGCCAGCACGACGAGTTCGAACGACAGCATGCGTCTGGACTGCCGGAGCCACCGCATGCCGGCGGCGACGCCGAGGTCGAATTACTGACCGGGCTCGTGGAGGACGCGCCGGACGCGCTGCTGGTCGTCGACACCCGAGGCATCATCAGGAGAGTCAACCGGCAGACCGAATCGCTCTTCGGCTACCCGCGCGAGCAGCTCCTCGGGCAATCGGTGGAACTGCTCGTGCCCGAACGATTGCGGTCCAGGCACATGCGCCACCGCGATGCCTACGTGGCCACCCTGGTACGGCGGCGCATGGGCGAAGGCAAACCGTTTCTCGGCCGTCGCCGTGATGGAACCGAGATCCCGGTCGAGGTGAGCCTGGCGCCGCTGACGCTTCCCTCCGGGCAGGCGTTCACCGCAGCGGTGCGTGATGCGACGACCCGGGTGAAACTGGAGTCCGAGCTCGTCAGGATGGCTTTGCACGACCCGCTGACGGGATTGCCCAACCGCACGCTCGTGCTGGATCGGCTCAGGAACGCCCTGGCGCGCCAGCGGCGCCAAGGTGACTCGGTGGCCCTGCTCTTCGTGGACATCGATCAGCTGAAGATGGTCAACGACGGTCTGGGCCACGACGCCGGGGACTCGCTCATCAGAGCCACGGGCCGGCGCATGGCCGAGGTCCTGCGCCCGAGCGACACCGTGGCGCGGGTGGGCGGCGACGAGTTCATCGTGCTCATCGAAGCAGTCGCCGGCCCCTCGGAGGCGATGGCCCTGGCCGACCGGCTCAGGACCGTCGTGCGGGCCCCGGTCATCGTGGGCGACCGCGAGTTGCGGCCGACCGTCAGCATCGGCGTCGCGATGTCGTCGGAAGCGTCATCCGACGACGCGATGGTGCAGGAGGCCGACGACGCGATGTATCGCGCGAAACGCAACGGGCGAGATTGCGCGGAGCTGTTCCGGCAGGAGTGGCGGGCGGACGTGCTTCGCGCGCTCGATCTCACCTCGGCGTTGGCACGTGACGTGGAGCGCGGCGCGATCGCCATGCATTACCAGCCGGTGGTCGACCTTCACAGCGGAGCCGTTTGGGGATCCGAGGCGCTGCTGCGATGGTCAACCGCACAAGGAGAACCCGTTCCTGCGCAAGAGGTCGTGCAACTCGCAGAGAAGGGTCGGCTGGGCGTCGCGCTCGACCGGGCAGTGCTCGCCTGCGCGTTCCGTGACATGGCGAGCCTCGCCGAGAAAGACGGGCTGCTGGTCGGGGTCAACGTATCGGGAAAGAACTTCTTCACAGCGGACCTGTCGGCCCTGATTTCCCGCAGCCTCGAGGACGTCAGGGTGTCGCCTTCGACGTTGTGGATCGAAGTCACCGAGGGTGAACATCTGCTGTTCGATCCGACGGCCGTCGAGGTGATGGCGCGGCTGCGCCGGCTCGGTGTCCGTATCGCGATCGACGATTTCGGCACCGGGTTCTCGTCGTTGTCGCGCCTTCGGGACCTGCCCCTCGACATCTTGAAGATCGACAACAGTTTCATCGCGCAGATCGACGCCGACCCGCGCAGCCAGGCGCTCGTCGGTGCATTGATCACGCTCGCCCACTCGCTGGGCTTGCAGGCCGTCGCCGAAGGCGTCGAGCGCGGCACCCAGCTGGCGATACTTCGCGAGCTCGGCTGCGACTACGGGCAAGGCTTCTTCTGGACGCCGGCCCTCGAAGCCCGCGACTTCGAACGCTATTGCAGAAGGCATCACACGGCTGGGACTTATGCCCCTGGTAGCAGCCAATCGGCATCGGGAATCGTGCTGAGTCAACGACCCGAGAAATAGGTCGCCAGCGAAGAGCCCATCACCCGAGACGAGCGCGAAGTGTCCCTCCAGATTGCCCCCTCTCGGACTCCGGAATCGCCGGGGCCGACGACGGAGGAGCTCGTCGCGCTGCTGGACCAGCTGCCCGCACTGGTGGCGCATCGAGATGGCCATCAAGGACCTGCGCAGGTCTCACTGGACGCCAGGAGTAGGACATGGTCGATCCCACGCTGGGCAATGAGGCCGTCTGGGGCGACCAGGAGCTCAATGCGCTGCTGGACGAGCTGCCCGCGATGGTGGGGTTCTGGGATGCTGACCAGGTCACCTGCTTCGTGAACCGGGCGTATGCCGAATGGTTCGGACGGCCGGCGCAGGAACTCGTGGGCACGCAACTGGCCGACCTCTTGGGCGAGCAGCTGTACACGCAGAACCTGCGGTATCTCGGTCGCGCCCTGCGCGGGGAGAAGCAGGACTTCGAACGGCAGGTGGTCGACGCAGCGGGCCAGGAGCGGCGCACGTACGTGGCCTACACGCCGCACCTCGTCGACGGCGCTGTCGAGGGCGTGCTGGTGCTGGAGGTGGACGTCTCCTCCCGGGTCGAAGCCGAGGCCGCGTTGCTGAGGAGCAGTCAGGAGGTCGTGCTTCTGCACGAACGGGAGCGGATTGCCCGCAAGCTCGGCGCGGTCGTCGACAGGGTGCTCGCTGGCGCATCCGCCGACCTGGCGGCCGCCCTCGAGCCCGGCGCGGTCGATCTCCCGGGCAAGGTCAGATCCGCATCAGAGCAGATCGACGCCGCGGTGTTGCAGCTCAGAAGGGCGATCTACGCGCTCGGTCACACCTCGTCGTAGCGCCTCACACCGGGAGCAGCTGCGACGCCTGAGCCGGGACGCACTGCCGCAGCCGACCGATGGCCATGTGCTCCGCGGCGACGATCAGGGCATTGCCTCGCAACCCCAGGCGCCGAGCCTCGTCGAGGCAGCGGGCGAAGCAGCCGGCGGCATCCTGCTCTCCACGCCCCGGCGCAGAATCCTGGATGACCCGATGCAGCGCGGCCTGGTAGCGGACGGCCAACGGCACGAACGGGTGGGTATCCATCTTGGCGGCTCCGGACGATTCTCACTCGCTGTTGGGTGATGACAGCAAAGCCGATTCCGGTGTCTTCGAACAGGGACTTTGGTCCCGTTTCTGACCTAGCCCGCGGTCGACCCCGGCTCGTTTCCCGGGGCACTTTCCACGAGCCGTCGCAAGGGACGGAATGCCCGCAAACGGGTGATGGTCGGCTCTTTGGCCGGGCTCTCGCTCTTGAAATGATGGAGGGTGCTCAATCGCCCATGGTGGGCATTGAAAGACCAGGTGAGCTCAATGGCGATCATGCCGCTGGAAGCTCCGTCCGAGCACCAGCCATCCAAGGAACCACCGTCCCGAGCTGAGTCTCGCGCAAGGGCGCTCGGGCTGCCCTCAGCGACCGCGCTCGTCATCGGAAGCATCATCGGAACCGGGGTATTCACGATGCCCGGTGTCATGGCCGGTGCCGGCACGAGCTCGATCCTCGTACTCGGCATCATCTCCCTCGGCGCGGTGCTCCTGGGAGTCCTCTTCGGTCAGCTCACAAAGCGGATCCCGTCGAGTGACGGCGGGCTCTACGCGTACTCACGCCACGAGTTCGGTGACTTCGCCGGCTATCTGACCGCCTGGTGTTACTGGATCACGGCTTGGGCGGGTAACGCGGCGATCGTGTCGTCCTGGGTGCTCTATGTGGAGTCGCTCTTCGGGATCCACAACCCCACCGCGTGGACGAACGTCGGCATCGCCATGTGCGGCCTGTGGATTCCGGCGGCCATCAACCTGGTCGGCGTGCGGCAGATGGCCTGGTTCCAGAACGTCACCGTCGTGCTGAAGTTCCTGCCTCTGCTCGTCGTGGGCGTCGTCGGCTGGTTCTTCGTGAAGTCTGCCAACTTCGGGCCGTTCAACGCCACCGGCGGAAGCCTGTACAGCGCTATTGGCATCGCGGCCGGCGTCGCCCTGTTCTCCTTCATCGGAGTGGAATGTGCGTCGATCGCAGCCGGCCGGGTCAAGGATCCGCGCCGCAACGTCGGGCGCGCTTCGGTGCTGGGCACCGCCGTCAGCGGGTTCCTCTACGTTGCGGTCACCGCAGCGGTGATGGGACTGGTCTCCCACCAAACGCTGACCGGCAACGGCGCTCCTTTCGTCGATGCATTCCAGACGATGTTCGGTCACGCCGCGTGGGTCGGCAAGCTGGTCGCGGGAGCCGCAGTCGTCTCGGGTATCGGTGCCTTGAACGGCTGGACCATGGTGACCGCGGAAATGCCCTGGGCCGCAGCGAAAGACGGACTGTTCGTGCCGCAGTTCGCTAAGACCTATCGCGACGGGATCCCGTGGTTCGGCATCCTGGTCTCCACGGCCGTCGCGTCAGTGCTGATGATCTTCGCGTACAGCACCAAGACCGGCCTCACCGTCTTCATCTACCTGGTGAGCCTGTCGGTGGTGACCGTCGCCATTCCCTACTTCTTCTCGGCGTGCGCCCAGCTGGCCTACCTCGTTTCGGGTCGCCGTGTTGTCAGCGGCTGGCGGCTTGCCCGCGACCTGTCGATCGCCGGAGCCAGCGTCCTGTTCTCGCTGTGGGTGACCTTCACCTCCGGCTACCAGGCCGTGTACCAGGCGATGTTGCTGCTGCTTATCGGTATCCCGATCTACGCCTTCCTGAAGGCACGTCGGGAGCGGATGGGACTGGCCGCTGCACCGACGGAACTGTCCTCGACACTGGCGGTGGACGAAGGCCTCATCGCTCCGCCGCGTGCCCCGCACCCGACGCTCTCGTAGGTCAGAGGAGCAGGACATGACGTCGAAGATCGCCCTCGTGCGCAGGCCTTGCCCCCGCCTGGCCGAGGGCATCGTGACCCATATCGAGCGGCAGCCGGTCGACTTCGAACTCGCCTGCGAACAATGGGATTGCTATGTCGAGGCGATGCGTGAATCCGGGTGGAAGCCGGTCGAGGTGCCACCGGCCGACGACTGCCCGGACGGCGTCTTCGTCGAAGACACCATGGTCGTCTTCAAGAACGTGGCGGTGATGGCATCGCCCGGAGCGGCCGCACGCAGAGCGGAAGTGCTCGAGGCGGAACCGGCCGTGGCTGCTCTTGGCTACTCCATCAATCGCATTCGCCCGCCCGCTACCTTGGACGGCGGCGACGTGCTCAAAGTGGGCGACACGAGCTACGTCGGACGAGGCGGCAGGACGAACGGTGAGGGCATCCGCCAGCTCCGCCAGATCCTCTCGCCGCTGGGAGCGACCGTCGTCGCCGTCCCGATACACCGGGTCCTGCATCTGAAGTCGGCGGTCACCGCCCTACCTGACGGCTCGATCATCGGCTACCCGCCGCTGGTCGACACTCCCGAGTTCTTCCCGCATTTCGTTGCTGTACCTGAAGAATCGGGGGCCCACGTCGTCGTGCTCGGGGCCGGCAAGCTGCTGATGGCCGCCGATTGCCCTCGTACCGCCGACCTCTTCGCCGATCTCGGCTACGAACCCATCGCCGTTGACATCAGCGAATTCCAGAAACTCGAAGGCTGCGTGACCTGCCTTTCGGTACGGCTGCGCGGACTCGCCGGCTAGCACCGAAAGGCGGAAGACCATGGCACAGAGCTTTGGTGTCGAGTCCGAGGTCGGGCAGTTGCGTCACGTCATCGTTCACCGTCCCGGCCTGGAGCTGACGCGGCTCACCCCGAGCAACTGCCACGAGCTCCTCTTCGACGACGTCCTGTGGGCGGCGAAAGCCCGTGAGGAACACGACGTCTTCGTGGCCGAGCTGCGAAAGCACGGGGTCACCGTGCATCTGTTCGGCGAACTCTTCGCCGAGACGTTGGAACTGCCCCAGGCGCGGGCCTTCGTGCTCGACCGCATCTGCACTCCGGAGCTCGTCGGTCCGACTCTCGCCGGGCCGCTGCGCCACTTTGCCGAGTCGGTGGACGCGGCCACCCTCGCCGAGTTGCTGATCGGTGGTGTCACGAAGGCCGACGTCGCTCCCTTGCGGGTTCGGAGCCTGCGTTGGCAGACACTCGGGCTCGACGATTTCGTCCTGACGCCGCTTCCCAACACCCTTTTCCAGCGGGACAACTCGGCATGGATCTATGGCGGGGTCACCATCAACCCGATGGCCAAGGCTGCCCGCCAGCGCGAGTCGTTGCACAGCCGAGCGGTGTACCGCTTCCATCCCCGGTTCGCGCACGTGAACTTCCCGGTGTATTTCGGGGACGACGACGCCAGCCACCAGCCGGCCACCCTGGAGGGCGGCGACATTCACGTCCTCGGTCGCGGCGTGGTGCTCATCGGCATGGGCGAGCGGACGACCCCGATGGGCGTCGAGATCCTGACGAAGGCGCTGTTCCGCAGCGGCCAGGCGAAGACGGTGATCGCTGTGCAACTGCCGAAATCGCACGCCTTCATGCATTTGGACACGCTCCTGACGATGATCGACGTCGATACTTTCGTGCGCTATCCCTTCCTCGACGTCGCCACGCTGCAGCCCTGGGTCATCACTCCCACGGACCCCGATGAGGTCGTGGAGGTCGACACCGGCGGTTTGCATGTCGAACGCCGCGACGACCTGTTTGCGACGATCGCCGACGAGCTCGGGATCGACAAGCCGCGGGTGTTGTCGGCGACTGAGGATGCCCGGGCGGCCGAGCGGGAGCAGTGGGATGACGCGAACAATTTCCTCGCTGTCGCGCCCGGCGTCATCGTCGGATACGAGCGCAACACCGTGACCAACACCATGCTGCGCGAGCACGGCATCGACGTGGTCTCCATCCCCGGCAGCGAACTCGGACGTGGGCGTGGAGGTGCCCGCTGCATGGCATGCCCGATTCAGCGCGACGGCATCTGAGTCAGGCGGCCACCTGCCGCTGGCGCGAGCAACCGGAGGTGGGCGGCGACGATTTCGGTGGTGGGGGTGACCAACGCGGGTGGCCGACCGGGCCCGGTTGAGGTGGCCCGCGGGCTCGCGGGGGATTGCTGGGGTACCCAAGGCCTATCGTCGAGAGGTGGCCGAAACCCCGGAACGGAGCGCCCGCTGCCCGTGCGGCTCGATGGAGCCGTACGCCGCGTGTTGCGGGCGTTTCCACAGCGGGGCGGCGGCTGCTGCGACGGCTGAGCAGCTGATGCGCTCGCGGTACAGCGCTTTCGCGGTGGGGGATGCCGGCTACCTGTCGGCCACTTGGGAGCCCGGCACCCGGCCTGCCGCCATCGAACTCGACGAGGCCCTGCGCTGGACGCGGCTGGAGATCGTCGAGACCGTGCGCGGGGGCCCGTTCGACGCCGACGGGGTCGTGGAGTTCCGGGCGCACTATCGCGTGGCCCGCACGCCTGGCAGTCGTCACGAGCGCAGCTGGTTCGCCAGGAAGGGCGGTCGCTGGGTCTACGTCAGCGGCGACACTTATGCCAGCTGAGGTACCAGTTGGGGCACCGGGTTGCCGGCGAACGTGCGCCTGGCGCCGGTGCGCGACGGCCCCCGGCCCTTGCCTGGTGCATCTGCCTGGTCCACGTGTTCAGCGCCCCGCTGGGCTACCTGACCCGGCCGTACATCGTCTATCGCAGCCGCGATGACAGGCTCGGCAACCGAGCCCCACGCAGAGGATGGGAGCGCGTCGGATGACACCGTCAGCACAGTCAGCAGAGTCAGCACAGTCCACACAGCCCGCGGGTGGCATCGAGCCGATCCGGCTTGACCGCGTCGCCGAGGAGCTCATGACGCAGGCACGCGAATCCGGAGCCGCCGGCCGAGCAGCTCGCACGCTCTTTCACGGCCCAGGCCTGCGGGCGACGGTCATCGCGCTGTGCGCCGGTCACGAGCTTGCCGAGCACGCGAGCCCGCCGGCCGCGCTGCTGCTCGTCCAGCAGGGCAGCGTGCTGTTGCGTGGCGATGACCGGCAGTGGCAGCTGAGTGCGGGCGACGTCATCTCCATCCCGCCGGAACGCCACTCCCTGCTCGCCGAAACCGACGCCGTCGTCCTGCTCACGGTCCGCCCCGAATAGCCCGGCGAGCCCAATCCGCCTGTCGCCCCTTTGCTCCGGGGGCGTCAGCGCTAGGATGAGGCGTCCAAGACTGACCGCCGCGCCGCGCGAATCTTCGCGCCTTGCGACCTCGATGCAACGGGTGACTCGGGAAATTCCGGCGCCCACTCTGGTGCCCCGCGGGCCAGGAGGAAGCATCACGTCGGGTGTGACGCGCAGTTGTGACGGGACGCGCGGTTGCGTTGGCTCACCGGCCGGAGGGTCAGACCTTCACAAGGAGTGGTACGTGCCCCCAAGAGCGAGGCGTCGTTCCGACGGCGGCCGTTCCGCGCCGCAGCGGCAGCGCCCTGAGGACCGGCCGATCGCCGCCCTCGAGGAGGCAGCGCGCAGCGTCGAGGTGGCGGTTCAGCGCAGCCGGGTCACACCGTCCATGCGGGGGACGTTCCAAGCGGTCGCACTCCTGGTGCGCGAGCTGCGCGCCCAGGTCAATGCGGAGAACCTGAGCGAAACGCGGCGCAACGCGCAACTCAAGCGGATCAACGCCGTCGCCACGGTGCTCGCCCGCACCGCGGCCCGTGACTCCTCCCTGCTGGCGCTGCTCACCGATGACGCGGCCATGGCTGACGAAACCCGCTCGGTGCTGCGGGAGCTGCGCAGCAGCACCGGGCTGCAGGCCGCGGAGTCCGAGCCGGTCGCGGCGGAGGTGCCATCGGGCCGGCAGGAGCGTCGCGTGGTGCCGCAGTCGGTCATCTCACGTCAGCTGGCCAATCCGTTCCTGGCACCGGACTTCTCCCAGCCGCCTCCGCCGCGGCCCCAGACCCGCCGGCTGTCGAGCTGGGAACTGCTCGGTCCCCTCCTGCGCTCCTTCGAGACGGCGGCGAGTGGAGCGTCCTCCTGCATGACGCTTCCGCCTCCTTCGGCCGTGCGCGGATCGGCCGGCCCGGAGCTGATGCCGCACCAGGCCCAGGTGATCGCCGCCGCGGCCGAGGGTCACCGGACCTTCCTGCTCGCGGACGAGCCAGGCCTGGGGAAGACGGCTCAAGCCCTGCTGGCGGCCCAGGCGGCCGACACCTACCCGCTGCTCGCCGTGGTGCCTAACGTGGTCAAGACGAGCTGGGCGCGTGAGGCCGGGATCTGGACCCCGACCCATCCCGTCACGGTGGTGCACAGCGACGGCGAGAGCGTCGATGCGTTCTCCGACATCGTGGTCGTCAACTACGACATCCTCGACCGTCACGTGGGCTGGCTCGGGATGCACGGGTTTCGCGCGATGGTGGTCGACGAGGCGCACTTCATCAAGAACAAGTCCTCTCAGCGCTCACGTAACGTGCTGCGGCTGTCCGACCAGATCCGCGAGCGCACGACCCGGCCGCTGCTGATGGCGCTCACCGGTACCCCGCTCATCAACGACATCGAGGACTTCCTGGCGATCTGGCAGTTCCTCGGATGGGTCGGCGAGACCGAGCCCGGCCCGGCGCTGATGGACATCCTCGAACGCAACGCGCTCACCCCGGCGGAATCCGACTTCTACCCGGCGGCCCGCAGCGCGGTGATCGAGCTCGGGATCGTCAGGCGGCGCAAGATCGATGTCGCTGCTGACATCCCGGCGCGGCGTATCGCCGACATGCCGGTGGAGCTCGAGGGCAGCCTCGGGCAGTCGATCCGCGAGGCCGAGCGGGCGCTCGCGGAGCGGCTCGTCAGGCGGTATGAGCGGGCTCTCGCCACACGCGGCGACGGCGTCGTTCCCCACAGGATCGATCACGCGCTCGTACGCCAGGTCGCGACGTGGGAGCGGCGCGACGCCAAGGAGACCTCTTCCGAAGGGAATGTCTTCAACCTGATGCGCCGGATCGGGCAGGCGAAGGCCGTACTCGCCGCCGACTACACGGCTCAGCTCTCGCACAACGTCGGCAAGGTCGTCTTCTTCGCCAAGCACGTCGACGTGATGGACGCTGCCGAGGAAACCTTTGCCCGGCGGGGCATTCGCTACTCCTCGATCCGCGGCGACCAGACCTCACGGGTCCGCCAGAGCAACATCGATGCCTTCGTCAACGAGCCCGACGTCGCGGTCGCCGTCTGCTCGCTCACGGCCGCGGGCGTCGGGCTCAACCTGCAGGTCGCGTCGAACGTCGTGCTGTCGGAGCTGTCCTGGACCGCGGCGGAGCAGACGCAGGCGATCGACCGGGTACACCGGATCGGGCAGGATCAGCCGGTCACCGCCTGGCGCATCCTCGCCGCCCAGACCATCGACGTGCGTATCGCCGAGCTCATCGACAGCAAGGCCGGTCTTGCCGCCCGCGCGTTGGACGGCTCCGACGAGGAGATCACGTCGTCAGGTGACGTTCAACTCGAAGCACTCGTGCAGATGCTGACTGACGCGCTGGCGCAGTAGCTGCCCCTCATCCCCTAGGTCGGTTAGCATCGCGGCGCTGCGTCTACACGCCGTGGCAGGAAGATGTCAGCTCGTCAGCTTCTCGGGGGTAATCGACGTGATTCGCAACCTGACCAGCCGCCGCATTCGCCTGGTAGCCGGTGCGGGTGTGATCGCCGCCTCCACCATGATCGCCGCCTGCGGGTCCTCGACGACCGGCGGCACCCCCGGCGGCAATCCCAGCAGCAGTTCGGCGGGCAGCAGTTCTTCGAGCGGCAGTTCTTCGGGCAACGTGCTGCTGGTCGGGACCTACCACGGTAAGGCCGGCAAGTACCAGAGCATCCAGGCGGCGGTAAATGCTGCGGAGCCCGGCGACTGGATTCTGGTTGCCCCCGGCGATTATCACGAGACCGCTGACCTCACGAACCCGCCGGCGAGCTTCGAGCACGGCGACTTCGGTGGTGTCTACATCACCACCTCCAACCTGCACGTGCGGGGGATGGATCGCTCGGGCGTCATCGTCGACGGCACCAAGCCAGGCTCCTCGGCGTGCAGTTCCGACCCCAGCGCGCAGCAGTACGGTGCCAAGGACGAGAGCGGCAAGGTGGCCGGCCGCAACGGCATCGTGGTGTGGAAAGCCGACGGGGTCAGCATCGAGAACCTCACCGCCTGCAACTTCCTGGCCGGCGCCGATGACAGTGGCAACGAGATCTGGTGGAACGGCGGCGCCGACACCGCGAAGATCGGCATGCACGGCTACACCGGCCGCTACCTGACCGCTACCTCGACCTATTTCGGCGGCGAGAAAACCGCTGCCCAGTATGGGATCTTCTCCTCCGACGCGGCGGGTCCCGCGCTGCTGGAGCAGTCGTACGCGAGCAACTTCAACGACTCCGGGCTCTACGTCGGTGCCTGCCAGCAGGTCTGCGACGTGACCATCAACCATGTCTGGATGCAGTACAGCGTGCTGGGCTACTCGGGCACCAACTCCGGTGGCGCTGTCGTCGTCGAGAACTCCGAGTTCGACCACAACCAGGACGGCTTCGACACCAACACCCAGATCGGCGCCGACCCGCCCGCGCCGCAGAACGGGGCCTGCCCCGGCAACGGGATCAGCCCCATCACCCACACCCACTCCTGCTGGGTGTTCATGCACAACAACGTGCACGACAACAACAACCCCAACGCGCCGAAGTCGGGCACCGCGTCCAACGGCCCGCTGGGCACGGGCATGACCGTCTCCGGGGGCAGCAACGACACGGTCATGGACAACACGTTCTCCAACAACGGGGCGTGGGGAATCCTGTTCGTGCCGTTCCCGGACAGCGACAAGCCGTCCGTCGGGCAGACCTGCAGTGGCACGGGCGGGACGCAGGTGGCCGGCCTCGGCTGCGTTTACGAGTCCTCCGGCAACACGCTGCTGCGTAACACCTTCAGCCACAACGGCTTTTTCGGTAACCCGTCGAACTCCGACTACGGGCAGATCGTCCTCACCCCTGGCAAGCCGCGCAACTGCTACGCGTCGAACACCGCGCCTGACGGCAGCTCACCGGCGAACCTGGAAGCCACCCAGCCCACGTGCGACGGGACGGCAGCCAAGGCGACGGGCGCCGGTGATCTGCTGACGCAGGCGCTCTGCGACACCTCGTTCGGGTCCTGCCCAGCGGGCGCGAAGTACCCGAAGACGACCGGCGTCGTGATGCACCCGCTGCCCTCCTCGCTGCCGACGATGCCCGACCCCTGCAAGGGGGTGCCGGCTAACGCGTGGTGCCCGTGAGCGGATCCGGTTCAGGCGGCTGACACGCCGGCCAGCAAGGCCCGGTAGTCGCGACCGGTGACGAGCTGCTCCGCCGCCACCGGCACGGCAGCCGGGCCACCCGCGGGCAGCGCGATCTGCGCCCCCGACGGGCGCACGATGTCTGCCAGCACGTCGATTCCCGGCATGACCTGGACGAGCTCGAGGCCGGCCGCGGTGAGCCGGAAGACGCCGCGGTGCGTCACGTACCAGATCTGCTGGCCGCGCAGGAGACCGTGCGGTCCGCTGAAGGTGATCTCGCGTACCGCAGGGACGAACTTCGGCTCGCCCTGGGCCGCGACCCGGATCCGGCCGTTACGGACCTGCAGCCGCTCGTGCAAGGCGAAGGAGCCGACGAAGACCAGGGTTCGTGCCAGGTGCGCGATGTCGGGCAGACCGCCGGGACCGACACATTGGGTCGCCTTGTCGCCTCGCCGGGACACGTTGACGCTGCCGGCACTGTCTACTTCCAGGATGCCGAGGCAGGCCAGGTCGAGACCCTTCTCGTAGCGATGGAACACCGACGCGGAACTCTCCTGCCCGGACGGGTTCACGGCGGCGCCGAAGAAGATTCCGCTCGCCGGTGTCCCGCCGATGACGCCGGCCTCCGTCGTCTCCACGAAGCCGTTGCCGGCCCCGGCTTCGGTGAGCACCCGACCGGCCTCCTCGGGCAGCCCGACGCCCAAGTTGACGAGCGCGCCCGGGGGCAATTGCGCGGCAATGACGGACGCCGCGAGCCTGGCGAGCGCTTCGTCGGCGGCGCTGCGGCGGGGGGTGATGCCCAGCAGCCGGTTGACGAATCGGATGTCCTTGATGACCCGGTCCGGATTCCCGTCGCCCGCGGTGGTGAAGCCGGGCCAGCAGCGGCGCTGGGGAATGGAGCCGCTCTGTTCGTTGCGCGGGTTGACCACGATGGCGTCGACCCATTCCGAGGGCACGTAGATGCGCTGCGGATCTGGCTCGATGACATCCGCGACGCACGCGATCACGGTGCCGCCGTTGGCATGGACGGCATGCGCGCTGTCGTGGATCTCGGTCAGGCAGGCCGCGCCCTGGACGTAGATGTTGCCGTCGGCATCGGCATACGGGGCGTTGAAGAGGGCCACGTCGAGCAGGGGAAGTCGGTAGCGCAGTCGGTCACCCGCAGCCTCGATCAGGTTGCCGCTCGCGTCGCCGGTGACCCGCGACCCGGCGCCCACCCGTGGGTCGAGGAAACTGCCGACGCCCACGTCTGATTCGTGGGATCTTGCGCCGTCGGCCTGGTCCTCGATCAGGAACGCGAACTGCCCCTGGGGCAGGGTGTGCAGCTGCAGGTGCCCCGCGTCTGCCAGCTCGAGGAACGACTTGACCGTCTCCAGGTGGCCGAGAATCGCCGTCGTCACCAGTCCCGGGATGCCGAGTTCCTCGAGCGTGCCGGGGATCCTCCCGCGGCCGCCGAGCGCGCCGACGCCGCACCACGTCAGGCCGCGCGGGTGGGCAGTGCTCCGGTAGCGATCCCTGATGGCCCAGTACAGGATCGACGGGCGGTGGTGCGCGGCCATCCCGCAGCACAGCACCGTCGCGCCGTCATCGATGAGTTCCGCTGCCCGGCGGGCGGTGACGAAGGTGGGCCCCAGCCCGGCCGGCAGCTCATCGAGGTCGTACTTCGCCCAGGTGACGCGCCACTTGGCGACATGAGCGAGCAGCCGCACCTCATCGCGCCCGAACACGGCCACCTCCTACGGCGGGACGGCCATGCCAAGCCTGAGGCCACGCGCTGCGGCGGGCCAGGGCAGAACGTCCCGCTAGTGGCCGAGCGCGAGCAGGTTTCCGTTGGCGAGCGGGACGTAGAGGACGCCGTTGGAGACCGTCACCTCGCCCTGCACCGTGCTGCCGGTGTTGTAGGTGGCGACCGTGGCGCCGTTGGCCGTGTTGAGGAATTTGACCTGGCCGCCTGCTCCCACGCCTTCGATGAGCAGCCCCGGAACGACGGTGATCCCGGCGGTCATGAAGCCCTGCTGGCATGAGCGCCAGACGAAGGCGCCGCTGGCCGGGTCGAGGGCAGAGAGGTTGCCGTAACAGCTGGCGCCGTTGATGATGGTGCCGCCTCCGCCGACATAGAGGTACTTGCCGTCCCATGCTGCTGAGAGGATCGAGCGCGGGCTACCGCTCGGATCGGCGATCGTCGACTGCCACACCGGCCCGGCGGCCAGGTTGCTGCGGTCCCAGGCGAAGAACAGCCCGTCCTTGTTCAGCGCTCCCACCAGCGGGCGCTGCACCCCGTTGATGGTGGCGGTGAACAGGGTCGGAGTGCCGCCGAAGTCCTCGTCACCGAATTGCTGTTCCGAGACCGGCACGTTCCAGTACGACAGGATCGCCAGGTCGCTGGCTCTCAGCTTGACGATCGCCGGCGCCATGTTGAGACCGGCGTTGTGGCAGGCGTTCGGCGTTCCGGTGGTGACGTAGATGCTGCCGTCGCTCGGGTCGACGGTCGGCGAGGTCCAGATCCCGGCACCGATGCAGCCGTCCGGCGTCATGTTGGCGACGTGCTGGATGGCGCCCGTCGCCGCGTCCATCTGCACCAGCTGGCCCTGGACGAGCGGGCAGTCGCCGAACGAGGCGATGCCCTCGTAGAGGCTGCCGTTGTAAAGGACCGGCGAGGACCACAGGTACCAGGCCGGCAGGGTGCCGAGGCTGGTCTTCCAGATGAGCGCGCCCGTGAGCGCATTCAACGCGTACATGTTGTCGTCACCGCCGGGCACGAACACCACCGACGTGCCGCCCATCTGGCCGATGGTGACCGTGCCGCTGATGCCGGCTTCCGAGGGGGAGCAGGACGCGTCGGTGTCGGTGCCGGTGGGGTAGGTCCACACGTCGGTGCCGGACAGGTTGGTCGCGTGCTCGAGGCCGTTCCAGTCGCCCCAGTAGACGAGGTTGTTGGCGGCGATGGGTTGAGCGAAGGAGCCGACGCCTCCGATGGCGGTCCACTTCTTGACCAGGCTGCTCGCGTTAGCCGTCGTGATGCCGGTTTCGTTGGGGTAGTAGCCGGTCCGCGCGAGGTCACCGCGATAGGTGGCGACCTGGGACGGCGGCGGCGGCCCCGTCAGGTAGGTGAACTGATCGACCGAGCCCGTCGTGCTCGCGCCACCCGAGGTCGTCACCGTCACGTCGACGGTCCCCGTTCCCGCCGGTGCGGTCGCGGTGAGGCTGGTGTCGTTGTTGATGGTGAAAGTCGCGGCGTTGGCGCCGAAGTTCACCGCTGACGCGCTCGTGAAGTTGGTGCCGGTCACGACGACGGAGTAGCCGCTGAAGCCGCTGCCGGGGCCCACGCTCGTCACCGTCGGAGCGTCCGGGACGGTGTACGTGTAGTGGTCGTTGGCACCCGTCACGCTCGTCCCGCCAGGAGTCACCACCCTGACATCGACGACACCCGTCCCCGCGGGGACCGTGGCCGAGATGGACGTCGGGCTGTTGACCGTGTACGTCGAGGGGTTGGCCCCGAAGTTCACCGCTGACGCGCCGGAGAAGTTGGTGCCGGTGATGGTGACGAAGGTGCCGTTGGGCCCGGAGGTCGGGCTCAGGCTGCCGACCACGGGCGCGGGCGGCACCGTGTAGGTGAACGCGTCGGCGGCGCCCGTCGGGCTCGTGCCGCCAGGGGTGACGACGGTGATGTCGACCGGTCCGAGCGTGCCGGCAGGCGCCGTGACGCTGATCGAGGTCGGACTGTTCACCGTGTAGAAGATGGCCGGATCGCTCGCCCCGAAGTTCACCGCTGACGCGCCGGCGAAGCCGGTGCCGGTGACGGTGACCGCCGTGCCGCCCGTGCTCGGTCCCGAGTTCGGGCTCACGCCGGTCACCGTGGGCACGGGCGGCGTGACGTAGGTGAATCGGTCGGCGGTGCTCTTCGCCGTGGTGCCGCCTGCGGTGGTGACTGTGACGTCAACGGCGCCGAGCGTGCCGGGTGGTGCCGTCGCCGTGATGACGCCGTCGTTCTGGATCAGGAAGTTCGACGCGGGCGTGCCGCCGAACTTCACCGCCGAGGCGCTCAGCAGTCCGGTGCCGCTGATGGTGACCGTGGTGGCGCCGGTGCTCGGTCCCGAGTTCGGGCTCACGCCGGTCACGGTGGGCACCGGCGGCGGGGGGCCGGCGGTGATGGAGACGTTCTGGACCTGGTGGTTGTCGTTGAATCCGCCCGTGGCCGCGGTGAATCCGAGCAGCACGTACTGCGGGAGGGTGGTCCCGTAGTTGAGCACCTGGACGCCGTCCATGGTGACCACGATGCCGAGGCTCGAGGTCGTCACCTTGAAGTGGTGCAGCGTGTTGATCAGCGACGGGATGGAGGAGTTGGTGGTCACGTAGTTCAGTGATTGCTGCGGCGCGGTCGCCGTCGCGATGCCGACGAAGTTGCCCGATGGGTCGCTGCTGTTCTGCCAGTGGTCGAGCGAGACGGCGATGCCGTTTATGCCCGCGTAACCCTCGCCGCCGCCGTTGCTGCCGAGCGCGGTCGGGCTCGTGACGCTCGCGTCAGCAAGCGTGAACGTCATCCCGTCGGCACCTGATGTCGGACCGATGAAGGCGTCGAACGAGGCGGTGACGCCGATGCCCGGCACCGGGACCGGATAGAACGCCGAACCGGCCAGCCAGTTGGTGGTCGTGGTCAGCTGCAGGTTGTCCGGGGTGGTCGAGGTGATGATCGAGGCGGAGCCGTTGAGCTGCCAGGCGCCTGCGACCGGCGAGGGAATCGTGCCGGGCGGCGGTCCTGCGGTGTAGGTGAACTGGTCGCTGTCCGGGGTGAGGTCACTCGTGCCGGCACCGTTGGTGACGGTGACGTCCACCGTCCCCGTCCCGGCGGGGGCGGTGGCGGTGAGGGTGGCGTCGTTGTTGACGGTGAACGTCGCCGCCACGGATCCGAAATGCACCGCCGTCGCCGTGGTGAAGCTGGTGCCGCCCAGCGTGACCAGGCTGCCGGCCGGCCCGTTCACCGGGTCGACGCTCGTGATGGTCGGCAGCTGCGGCGGTCCGGCGACGTAGGTGTACTGGTCTCCCGGGTTCGTGGCGCTGCGTGCCACCGCCGTTGGTGACCGTGACGTCGACCACGCCGGTCAGCGCGGTCGGGGCGGTCGCGTCGATGCTGCCGTCGTTGGTGACGACGAACGTCGCGGGGTTGGCACCGAAGTTGACCGATGACGTGCCCGTGAAGTTGGTGCCGGTGATGGTGACGTCAGTTCCGCCGGACGTCGGTCCGGTGGCGGGATTGAGGCCGGTGACGGTGGGTGCCGGCGGGGGAGGCGGTGGACCGGTGACGTAGGTGTACTGGTCATTGGCATTCGTCGCGCTCGTGCCTGCGCCGTTGGCGACGGTGACGTCGACGGTGCTCGTGCCGGCGGGGGCCGTTGCCGTGATGCTGGTCGGGCTGTTGATGGTGAACGTCGCCGGGCTGGCACCGAAGTTGACCGCGCCGACCCCGTAGAAGTTGGTGCCGCTGATGGCGACGGTCGTGCCGGCGGTGTTCGGCCCCGAGTTCGGGCTCACCGACGTGACCGTCGGTGCCGGCGGCGGCGAGCCCGCGGTGATCGAGACGTTCTGCACCTGGTGGATGTTGTTGAAACCACCGGTGGCTGCGGTGAATCCGACGAGAACGTACGGCGGCAACGTGGTCGCGTAGTTCAGTACCTGGGTGCCGTCCATCGTCACGACCAGCCCGGTGGTTGACGTGGTCACGACGTAGTGGTGCACCGTGTCGATGAGCGACGGGATCGTGGTGTTGGTGGCCGCGTAGGTCAGCGACTGCACGGGAGCGGTCGCGGTCGCGATGCCGACGAAGTTGCTCGACGGGTCGCTGCTGTTCTGCCAGGTGTCGAGGGAGACGGCGATCCCGTTGATGCCCGCGAACCCTTCGCCGCCGCCGTTGTCGCCGATGGTCGTCGGTGGGGTGACGCTGGCGTCAGCAAGTGTGAAGGTCATGCCGTCAGCGCCCGAGCCAGGGCCGATGTAGGCGTCGAACGACGCGGTGATGCCCGCGCCGGGCACCGGGGTGGGATAGAACGCCGAACCCGACACCCAGTTGGTAGCTGGAGTCAACTGCAGGTTCGCCGGCGCTGGGCTGGCGACGAGCTGCGCCGTGCCGTTCAGCTGCCAGCCACCCGCATCGGGTGAGGGGATCGTGCCCGGCGGCGGGCTCAGGTACGTGTACTGGTCGCCGGCGCTCGTCGTGCTGGTGCCGTTGCCCGTGGTGACGGTGACGTCGACGGTGCCCGTTCCTACCGGGGCGGTGGTGTTGATGGTGGTGGCGTTGGCGATGGTGAAGGTGGCCGGGGTGGTGCCGAAGTCGACCGCGGTGGCGCCGGTGAAGTTGGTGCCGGTGATGGTGACGGGGGTGGCGCCGGTGCTCGGGCCGGAGGTGGGGCTGAGGCTGGTGACGGTGGGTGCCGGGGGAGGCGGCGGGGCGATATAGGTGTACTGATCGTTGACGGTGACGTTGCTGGTCCCGCTGCCCGTGGTGACGGTGACGTCAATCGTGCCGGCGCCGGCAGGCGCGGTGGCCGCGATGGTGGTGGCGTTGGTGACAGTGAAGGTGGCCGGGGTGGTGCCGAAGTCGACCGCGGTGGCGCCGGTGAAGTTGGTGCCGGTGATGGTGACGGGGGTGGCGCCGGTGCTCGGGCCGGAGGTGGGGCTGAGGCTGGTGACGGTGGGTGCCGGGGGAGGCGGCGGGGCGATGTAGGTGTACTGATCGTTGACGGTGACGTTGCTGGTCCCGCTGCCCGTGGTGACGGTGACGTCAATCGTGCCGGCGCCGGCAGGCGCGGTGGCCGCGATGGTGGTGGCGTTGGTGACAGTGAAGGTGGCCGGGGTGGTGCCGAAGTCGACCGCGGTGGCGCCGGTGAAGTTGGCGCCGGTGATGGTGACGGCATTGGCGCCGGTCGTCGGTCCGGTGGCGGGATTGAGGCTGGTGACGGTGGGTGCCGGCGGGGGAGGCGGTGGACCGGTGACGTAGGTGTACTGGTCATTGGCATTCGTCGCGCTCGTGCCTGAGCCGTTGGCGACGGTGACGTCGACGGTGCTCGTGCCGGCGGGGGCCGTTGCCGTGATGCTGGTCGGGCTGTTGATGGTGAACGTCGCCGGGCTGGCACCGAAGTTGACCGCGCCGACCCCGTAGAAGTTGGTGCCGCTGATGGCGACGGTCGTGCCGGCGGTGTTCGGCCCCGAGTTCGGGCTCACCGACGTGACCGTCGCTGCCGGCGGCGGCGAGCCCGCGGTGATCGAGACGTTCTGCACCTGGTGGATGTTGTTGAAACCACCGGTGGCTGCGGTGAATCCGACGAGAACGTACGGCGGCAACGTGGTCGCGTAGTTCAGGACCTGGGTGCCGTCCATCGTCACGACCAGCCCGGTGGTTGACGTGGTCACGACGTAGTGGTGCACCGTGTCGATGAGCGACGGGATCGTGGTGTTGGTGGCCGCGTAGGTCAGCGACTGCACGGGAGCGGTCGCGGTCGCGATGCCGACGAAGTTGCTCGACGGGTCGCTGCTGTTCTGCCAGGTGTCGAGGGAGACGGCGATCCCGTTGATGCCCGCGAACCCTTCGCCGCCGCCGTTGTCGCCGATGGTCGTCGGTGGGGTGACGCTGGCGTCAGCAAGTGTGAAGGTCATGCCGTCAGCGCCCGAGCCAGGGCCGATGTAGGCGTCGAACGACGCGGTGATGCCCGCGCCGGGCACCGGGGTGGGATAGAACGCCGAACCCGACACCCAGTTGGTAGCTGGAGTCAACTGCAGGTTCGCCGGCGCTGGGCTGGCGACGAGCTGCGCCGTGCCGTTCAGCTGCCAGCCACCCGCATCGGGTGAGGGGATCGTGCCCGGCGGCGGGCTCAGGTACGTGTACTGGTCGCCGGCGCTCGTCGTGCTGGTGCCGTTGCCCGTGGTGACGGTGACGTCGACGGTGCCCGTTCCTACCGGGGCGGTGGTGTTGATGGTGGTGGCGTTGGTGATGGTGAAGGTGGCCGGGGTGGTGCCGAAGTCGACCGCGGTGGCGCCGGTGAAGTTGGTGCCGGTGATGGTGACGGGGGTGGCGCCGGTGCTCGGGCCGGAGGTGGGGCTGAGGCTGGTGACGGTGGGTGCCGGGGGAGGCGGCGGGGCGATGTAGGTGTACTGATCGTTGACGGTGACGTTGCTGGTCCCGCTGCCCGTGGTGACGGTGACGTCAATCGTGCCGGCGCCGGCAGGCGCGGTGGCCGCGATGGTGGTGGCGTTGGTGACAGTGAAGGTGGCCGGGGTGGTGCCGAAGTCGACCGCGGTGGCGCCGGTGAAGTTGGCGCCGGTGATGGTGACGGCATTGGCGCCCGTCGTCGGGCCGGAGGTGGGGTTGAGGCTGGTCACGGTCGGCGCCGGGGGAGGCGGCGGGGGCACTCCGAGGTAGGTGTAGCTGTCGCCGGCGCTGGTGGCGCTGGTGCCGCCGTTGGTGGTGACGGTGACGTCGACAGTGCCGTTGCCCGGCGGGCGCGGCGGCAGCGATGCTCGTCGAACTGGTGATGGTGAAGGTCGCGGCCGCGGTGCCGAACGCGACTGCGGTGGCGCCGGTGAAGTTGGTGCCGGTGATGGTGACAGCGGTCGCCCCGGTGGCCGGTCCCGTCGCGGGACTCAGCGTGGTCACGGTCGGTGCGGCCGGGACGGTGTAGGTGAGCTTGGCTGCCGCGGCGTAGTTCGGCACCGCGTCATGAGCGAAGAATGCGTACGAGTACTTGGTGTTCGGGGCCAGACCGCTGTCGGTCGCGGTGGTTGCCGGTGCCGGCACGTCAGCCACCAACGTCCCCGCCGTCGCCGATGTGGGAGCCGTGGTTCCGACGGCGCGCCGGATCATCACCCCGGCAAGATCGGCGTCGCTCGGATTGGTCCACTTCAGCGTCACCGAGGTGGGTGCCCCGGTGGCCGAGACCGCGGTGACGGGCCCGGGCGGGGTGGTGTCGGGGCCGACGATGTAACCCAGCACGTCGGCGCTGACACCCACGGTCCCGGTCGACGTGCTGTTGACGGTGATCTTTCCGCTGGACGCCAGCGCGACCACCGCGAGTTCCGACACCGTCTGACCCGCCTTGAACGACAGGTAGGGGCCCGCCGGCTTCACCGCCCCGGCGGCGTACACCTTCAACGCCCCGGCTGCGGTCGCCGACTTGGCGGTGACGTTCACCACGACCGCCGAGGCGCCGCTGACCGGCACCCCGCCCTGGCCGGCGACCGTGACGTTCAGCGACCCGTGGGCGGCTATCGGCGCGGTGGGGGCACCGACTCCGGTCGCCGTATCAAGGACGCGGGCTGACGGCAGGGAGACCAAAGTGCCTGCAGCGGTGGGAGTTCCGGCCAGGAAGTAGCCGAGCACGTCGGCGGAGAACTCAGTGGTGTTGGACGACCCGTTCGCAATCGTCACCTGTCCGGCGGTGCCGAGCGGGACTGTCACGAGGTTGGAGATGGCCATGCCGGCGGCGAACGTCTGGTTCGCACTCGCCGGCTCGGCCGCGCCCGCCGGATACACGGTGAACGCGCCGGACGCTTTGGAGGCGGTTGCTGTCACGTTGAGGACGACGGATGCCGCGCCGCTCGCCGGGACCCCGCCCTGCCCGGCGACGGTGAACGACACCGCGCCGTTGGCGGCCAGCGGAGCCAGCGGAGCACCGAGTCCGGTCGTGGTGTCGAGGATGCGTGCCGACGGGACGGTGGTGAACGTGCCGGGGGCGCTCGGCGTGCCGGAGACGAAGTAGCCGACGACGTCGGCGGTGATCGCCGTGATGCCGCTGGACCCGTTGGTGACCGTGACCTGTCCGGCCGCGCCGAGCGCTACCGTCACCAGGTTCGACTCGATCGAACGGGGGGTGAAGGAGACGTTGGCGCCGGCGGGCCGCGCCGAACCTGCCGGATACACGGTCAGCGCGCCGGGCTTGCGCGCGTTCTTCGCGGTGACATTGAGGACGACCGAGGCCGCTCCCGTCACCGGGACGCCGCCGTGCCCGGCAACAGTGAAGGACACCGAGCCGTTTGCCGCTACCGGAGTCTTGGGGGCACCGAGGCCCGTGGTGGTGTCCAGGACGCGCGCCCATGGCACCGAGACGTAGCTGCCTGCGGGCCCGGTGGCCGCAGCGGCGGACGATCCCGGGAAGGCTGCTGACACCGGAGCCAGCAGGGCGGTCACCGCAACGAGGGCGACAGCGGCGCTCCTGCGCCCAGGGGATCGCGACGTGACCCGTTTGATCATCCCAGCCCTCTTGATCATCGTGGCTCAGCACACAGCGGCGGACAGTCACCTGTCACGCACGGTGATGATGGCAGGGTCGTCGGTTCGAGGAGGCGAAACGCAAATATTTGCCGCAGCCGCCCGAGTTCGCTGCTCAGGGACCGAACAGCAGGACTACCGCACGTCGGCTCACGGGGTCAGCACCCCGGAATCAGTTCGCTTTCCGTTGCGCAACACCACGCGGAACACCAGCCCTCCGACGAGGAACGCGGCGGCCAACGCGGCAAGCAGGAGGTGAACCCGATCCGGTCGCCACAGCGGGATCATCAGCAGGCCCGCGAGCACGAAGGCGATGTTGTAGAGCACGTCGTAGAGGGAGAAGACGCGCCCCCGCACGGCATCGTCGGACGCGCCTCCGACCATCGCGTCAGCCAGCACCTTCAACAACTGGAAGGCAAATCCGGTCAGCCCGAGGGCGCCGATCATGACAACAAGATTGGTGAACAGCGCCCCGAGCAGGAGGGCAAGGGCGGGCGGCAGGAAGGTGAACGGGATCAGCACCCCGGGCCGCCAGCGCTGGGCGCAGGCGGGAGCCGCCAGCGATCCGAGGAAGGCGGCGATGCCCGTCGCGCCGAGCGCCAGCCCGTAGCCGGCGATCTTCAGGTGGAACCGCGCGTCCGAGATCAGCACGACCAGCACGAAGCCGGCTCCGAGCAGCATCCGGTGCAGCCAGACAGCCGCCAGCGGTCGCCTGATGTCGACGGTGCGCGCGATGACGCGCAGGCCATCCCGGGCCTCGGCCAGGGTCACTCGCAGGCCCGGCCCCGACCCCTGCAAGGCCCGGCCACCGAGCTCGGGCAGGCGTATGAAGACCAACCCGGCGCCGGCGTAGAGCAGGCTCGCCACGACGAACCCCGCGGCGGCGGAATGTCCGACGAAGGTGGCGCCCGCGATGGCGCCGATGAACGAAGCCGACATGCCGGCCAGGGCCGAGAGCGCGTTGGCCGTCACGAGGTCGTCGCCGGCAACGGTGCCCGGCAGCGCCGCACCCTTGGCTGCCAGCACGAAACGGGACGTCGAGAGCAGGAGCAGAACCCCGACGTAAGCGCCGGCTTGCGAATGCGTGATGACGGTAGCGAGCGCGGCGAGGGTGAGGGCTGAGCGGACGAAGGACATGACCACCAGCACCTGCCGGCGCGACCAGCGGTCGATGAGGACCCCGGTGAAGGGCCCGACGAAGCTGAACGGCAGCAGTGTCACGGCCAGGACGCCGGCGAGCCGAGCCGGGGTGGCGCCGCGGCCGGCGTCGAAGACGGCGAACTGCGCGAAGGCGATCTGTGCCAGCCCGTCTGCCGCCTGCCCCACACACTGGCCGGTGATCAGCCCGCGAAGCGAGCCGCGTAGCACGCGTCGACGGGCATCCCAACCCGCTATCGCGCCCACCTCCAGGTTGCGGCCGTGGCGGGCGTCAGATCCGCAGTGCGCCCACGTAATCGGTGAACAGTTGCTCGCCCGATTGTGCCCAGAACTCGGCGAGCGGCGGTGGCATGTGTTCGTCCATGTTCGCACGCTGGGAGCCCGTCATCTGCTCACGGATCAACCCCAGGATCAGCCACAGCTTGTCGCCGGTGAAGTTGGCGATGCCGTGACCGGGCAGCTCGCCCCATTCGGCGACATTGATGTACTTGGCCGCGATCGGCATCGCGATCTCTTCCTCTTGGTCGAGGTGGGAGACCAGACTGGCGTTGAGGATCGCGAGCTTCCCGGCGAGCGAAGCGGCGTTGTCGAGCGTCGGCGCAGCCCGGAAGCTCGCGATGTGCGTCTCCGCCACTTCGATGTCGCCCCGCACTCCGACGTGCTGGTGTGCGATCCGCTTGATCTCGGCGCGCTCTTCAGGCGTGCCCCGTGCGATCAGGCGGGGCGTGAGCAGCTCATCCTCGCTCTCGTGGTGGATGTGCAGCAGCCGCAGCACGTTGTCGTAGTACGAGCCCACCATCTCCGCGCGCTCTGCGTTGTCCGCCGCCGGGCCGACCAGACGCGGCACGTCGTCGAGGGCATTGCGGAAGACGCGGTGCACGGAGGCCATCTCGGTGGTGTCGGCCAGCGGAAGAGTGGGGGTGCCCGCCATGGGTGTCTCCAGGTTTGGTTGGAGTTTCGTGTGACGGCGACATGCTTGCGCATCGGCGGCGCGGCGTCAGGCGAAATGGCCAATCCGAGATCGCCAATCCGGAAAGGTCAGCCGCGCGGCTCGACGGCACGCACGACGAACTCCACCCGGCGCTCGAGCGGGTGGCGGTCACTTCTCCTCACAATCAACATCAACCGTGGCTACGGTGCCTGCCGCGGCTCTTGCCTGGATCGCCCCTGGCATTCGGCAGCCCCGCCCTGGTAGAGCGGACTCCGGCCGACGATCGTGTAAATGCCGGCAGGCACGGTGACGGAAAAGTGGCCATCGGTTCCGACGGAGACCGAGTAGGAACGCCCACTTCCGGCAGCTGTAATCGCACCGCGTAGCGGGCGGTTCGGCGTGCCGCCGGGCCCGCCGACCGCTTGCAGAGTTCCGGTAATTGTCGCTTTGGCTGCCAGCGTCGGCGTCGGCGTCGGCGTCGGCTTGTGCGTTGGCGAGGCGCAACCCGCCACCAGAATCGCCGGCCAGAGCCACGCTCGCTTCATCACAGCCATCGTCATCATCGCCTCTTCAGACGCTTGTGATGGAGGGAAGGTTGCGTCGCGCAGGTGCATGCGAGCTCGCCGCTTTCGCTCCGAACTCTGCGTCGACCACGTGTGCGCATACCAGAGTGCGGCGGCCAGCTCAGCTAAGACGCGTCGAACTCCAGATGCAGCCAGGTCAGCCCGCGCAGGATGAAGGTCGGCACGTGCTTGTAGCGACGTTCACCCGGCGGCCCGTGATGCTCTGCCGAGATGCGGATCTCGCCCAGCCGGTCCAGCAGTCGCTCGACGCTCACCCGCAGCCTCCACCCGAGCGAGCGGGCCGCCCGGGACAGGAATGCACGCCGCGTCCGAACGCGAGGTGCTGGCGTGAATTCAGCCGATCGATCTCGAACTCGTCCGCCTCCTCGAAGCGGCCGGCGTCCCGGCTCGCGGCGCCGTTCAGCAGCATGACGGTCGTGCCTGCCGGGATCTCGACACCGCCCACCGTCGTCGACACGCGCGCGAGCCGGAAGCTGCCTTTCACCGGGCTCTCGTAGCGGAGGGTTTCCTCGATGAAATCGGGGATCTGGCCGTGCTCGGCGCGCAGCGTCTCTTGGATCTCAGGTCTTTCTGCGATGAGTTGCAGGGCCGAGCCGAGCAAGCGAACGGTCGTCTCCTGCCCGGCAGCAAAGAGGTTCACCGCGACGCGCACGACGTCGATCACCTCGGGCAGCGAGCCGTCGGGGAAGGTCGCCGTAGCGAGGCCGGTGAGCACGTCCGGGCGCGGTTCGCGGCGGCGGTCCTCGACGTAGCGGCTGAACCAGTCGTAGAGGAATTGCAGCGGGTTGTGCTCGAGATTCTCCTTGGCGCTGCCGACCATCGCGCGGCGGCGCCCCTTGCCCTGCATGTCGGCCATGAACGTCGCCCGGTCCTCCTCCGGGACGCCCAGCAGGTCAGCGATGACGAGGAAGGCGAAGGGGCTCGCGTACTCGCTGATGAGCTCGACCGAGCCGCGTGCCGCGAACGTGTCGATCTGGCGATCGGCCAGCCGCCACATGAACTCTTCGTTCTCCGCCAGGCGTTTGGGGGTGAGCAGGCGCATCAGCAGTGCCCGGTGGTCGGTGTGCACGGGCGGGTCGAAGCAGATGATCTGATCGTGCATCGGCAGTTCGTGCCGGTGCTCCTCGATGAGCTCTCGTATGTCGGTGACCCCGGGGCCGGCGAGCGGCGGCGAGAAGCCGGGAAACGGGCCGCTGACGGAGTTGCACGAGGAGAACGCTTCCAGGTCGGAGTAGATCGCGCGCGCCTCGTCGTAGCCGGTGACCATCACGACGCCATGGTGGGGTTCGCGATACACCGGTCCCTGCCGGCGCAGGAAGGCGTAATAGGGATAGGGATCGGCGAGGGTCGCCGGGTCGCGGAAGAAGTCGGGCTCTGACAGTTCGGCCGGCTGGATCATGGCTCTTGCGTCAGTCGCCGGAGAACTCGGGCAGCACGTCGCGGGCGAAGGCCTCGACTTGCGACTGCCCGGCACCGGGCCAGCCGCACACGAGGTAGCCGTAGCCGGCGTCGCGCCATTTCGCGGCGTGCCGGCGGGCGGTGTCGAGGTCGTCCAGCGAGAGCGAGCTCGCCCGCATCACGGACGACGGTTCGCGTCCGGCGGCGGTGGCATAACCATCGATGGCGGCGTTGGCCTCGCGCAGGCTGTTGGGGGTGCCCCAGGCGTGCCAGACGTCAGCGAACCGGCCGACCAGCGGCAGGGTGCGCTTGGGCCCGGTGCCTCCGATCCAGATCGGCGGGTGGGGCCGCTGGACCGGTAACGGCTGCATGCGTGCCTGCTGCAACGAGACTTTCCGGCCCTCGTAGTCGACGGTCTCGCCGGTGTAGAGGCGGGTGATGATCTCGAGGGTGTCCTCGAGCAGATCAAAGCGCTCGCCCGTGGGCGGGAACGGGATGCCGAGCTCGTGATGCTCCTTGTCGAACCAGGCGGCGCCGAGCGCGAGTTCGAGGCGCCCGTGGCTGGCGTGGTCGATCGTCAGCGCCTCGGCCGCGAAGACCGACGGGTGGCGGTAGGTCACCCCGGTCACCAGCAGTCCGAGGCGGATCCGGGAGGTCAGGCCCGAGAGCGCGGCGAGGGTCGCCATCCCCTCGAAGGTCTCGCCTGGGCCGTCGCCGTACATCGGCTGGAAATGATCGAAGCCCCAGGCGCCGTCGAAGCCGAGCTCCTCGGCGAGCTGGACGCGGCGGGCGATCTCGTCCCACGGCTGGCGTTGCTGGGCAATGTCGAGTCCGAAGCGCACCTGATGAACCTAGCCCGTGCTGTACCAGTCGGTCCAATACCATCACGGCGTGGACTTCTCGCTGAGCGACTCCGAGCGTGACCTGGTCGCGCTGTGCCGTGACTTCGCGCAGCGGGAGATCGCGCCGCGCGCCCCGCTTGCCTGGGAGGAGGGCCGCTGCCCGACCGATCTGCTGCGGGAGATGGGGCAGCTGGGGCTGCTCGGAATGCTGGTTCCCGAGCAGTGGGGCGGCATCGGGATGTCGACGGTCGGCTTCGTCGCCGCCCTGGAGCAGATCGGGCAGGCCGATCAGTCGGTGGCTGCGGCGATGCAGGCGCACGTCACGATCGGTTCGCTGCCGCTGTACCTGTTCGGCAACGATGGGCAACGCGAGCGGTGGCTGCGCCCGCTGGCCGAGGGCCGGGCGCTCGGGGCCTTCGGCTTGACGGAACCGGAAGCGGGATCCGATACGCGAGCGATCCGAACCCGAGCCGTGCGTGATGGCCCCGGCTGGCGTATCAACGGCCGCAAGACCTTCATCTCCAACGCCGGCACCGACATGTCCCTGGGCGTGACCGTGCTCGCGCGGACGGCGGAGATCGAGGGGAAGGGCCCGCGGTTCGCGAGCTTCGTGGTGGAGAAGGACACTCCTGGCTTCACGATGGGCCCGAAGATGCGCGGGATCGGATGGCGCGGCCTCGATACGCGCGCACTGTTCCTCGACGACGTGTGGGTTCCTGACGAGCATCTGGTCGGCGATCCCGACCTCGGGTTGAGCCAGTTCCTGGCGACGCTGGAGGTCGGACGTATCTCCATCGCCGCACTCTCGCTCAGCCTCACGCAGGCGGTGCTCGATCTCGCGACCGCGTATGCCCAGCAGCGCGTGCAGTTCGGCCGTCCGATCTCGAAGTTTCAGGCGGTGCAGTTCAAACTCGCTGATATCGCGACCGAATTGGAAGCGGCCCGCTGGCTGACCTATCGCGCGGCGTCACTGCGCGACGCCGGTCAGCCGTTCCTGAAAGAGGCGTCGATGGCCAAGCTCAAGGCCAGCCGGGTCGCCGTCTGGGCCGCGTCAGAAGCGGTGCAGATCCACGGCGGCACCGGCTACATGCTCGACTCCGCCGTCGCTCGCTTCTACTGCGACGCCAAGGTGCTGGAGATCGGCGAGGGCACCAACGAGATCCAGCACATGGTCATCGCCCGCACCCTCGGCTGCTGATCTTGTTAAAAGGCGGCGAGGCGGCGCAGGGCGTCGGCGAGGACGTCACGGTCGGGTAGCCACGCGTGCTCGAGGTCAGGGGCGTAGGGCGGGGGAGTGGCGGCGGCGCCGATGCGTTCGATGGGGGCGTCGAGGTCGCAGAGCGCTTCCTTGGCGACGACCGCGGCGATCTCGGCGCCGATACCGAACGGCACGACCGCCTCGTGCGCGATCAGGAGCCGGTTGGTGCGGCGTACCGAATCCAGCACCGTCGCCATGTCGAGTGGTGCGACCGTCCGCAGGTCGATCACCTCGATCGAAATTCCTTCTGCCGCAACGGTTTCCGCGGCGGCGAGGGCCTCGTGCACCATGCGCGAGACCGAGACAACCGTGATGTCACTGCCCGGGCGTACCACCGCGGCCTTGCCGATCGGCAGGAGGTGCTCCTCCGGTGGCTGCGGGCCTTTCATCGTGTAGAGCAGCCGGTTCTCGATGAAGACGACCGGGTTCGGATCCTGGATGGCGGCGCGCAGCAGCCCGTACGCGTCGGCCGGAGTCGAGGGCATCACGACCGTCAGCCCGGGGATGTGGGCGAGCAGCGCCTCAAGGCTCTGCGAATGCTGGCTTCCCGCCGAGCGGCCGGCCCCGAACTGGGTACGCACGGTCAGCCCCATCTGCGCGGCGCCGCCGGTCATGAACGGCATCTTGGCGGCCTGGTTCATCAGCTGGTCGAGGCAGACCCCGAGGAAGTCCAGGTACATCAGCTCGACGACCGGACGCATGCCGGCCATCGCCGCACCGACCCCCAGCCCCATGACGGCCGTCTCCGAGATGGGGGTGTCGCGTACCCGATTCCCGAAGCGCTGCCGCAGCCCGCGCGTCACCCCGAACACTCCGCCGCCGTCGGCCACGTCGATGCCGGCAACGAAGACCCGCTCGTCAGAGGCGAGCTCGACCTCGAGGGCCGTGCGCACCGCATCCATCATCCGGAAGACCGGCGCATCCGCAGGCGGCGCGGGGGGTTCCGCGCGTGCCATGCGGGGTTGGGTGACGTAGGCCATCAGGGTCGACGCGTCGGGCTGGGCGAACCCGCGCGCAGCGTCCACCGCCTCGTCCAGCTCGTGGCTCACCGCAGCCTCCATCGCGGTCAGCTCGTGCTCGTCGGCACCCAGCTCGCGCAGCAGCTTCGCGTGCAGCACCAGCGGATCGCGCGCCTCCCACGACTGCACCTCTTCGGGCGTGCGGTAACGCTCCGGGTCGCCCTCGTAGTGGCCGTGCCAGCGGTAGGTCGTCGCCTCGACGAAGACCGGCCCTCGCCCGCCGCGGACGGAGTCGACGACTTCGGTCATGGCGGCGGCAGTCGCGCGGACGTCGTTGCCGTCGACCGCCACGTGGTCGATCCCGTAGCCGGCGGCACGCCGTTCGAGCGGGGCGGCCTGCTGGGTCGCGGCGGGGGAGAACTCGGCGTACCCGTTGTTCTCGCAGAAGAAGATGCACGGCAGGTGCCAGACCGCGGCCAGGTTCACCGCCTCATGGAACGCGCCCTGGGCGACGGCACCGTCGCCGAAGAACGCCACCGCGACGCTGCCGTCCGCGCGCAGCTGGGAGGCGGCCGCCGCGCCGACCGCGATGGGCAATCCGGCAGCCACGATCCCGTTGGCCCCGAAGATGCCGAGCTTCGGGTCGGCGATGTGCATCGACCCGCCCCGCCCCGCGTTGGTGCCGTGCTCACGGGCCATCAGCTCGGCGAACATGCCCAGTGGATCGAGACCTTTTGCCAGGCAATGGCCGTGGCCGCGATGGGTGGACGTGATGACGTCAGCGGGACCCAGCGGCCAGCAGGCGCCCACCGCCGCGGCTTCCTGCCCGATCGACAGATGCACGAAGCCCGGGACCTCGCCGTCGCGAAAGAGCGTCGAGACGCGCTGCTCGAAGCCCCGGATCAGCAGCATGCGCCGATGCATCTCGAGGAGCTCGTCAAGGCCCGGGGTCATGCGCTGTACTGTAGCGACCGGGCTGTAACGACCGGTCCAAACTGAGCAGGGCGGATGACTGAACAGACAGCGCGGCGCACCGTCGTCATCACCGGCGCGGGCGGCGCGCTCGGTGCCGCCCTCTCGCGCCAGTTCGCGTCAGAGCCGGCCACCGATCTCGTCCTGAGTGACCTCAGCCAGGCATCGCTGGATGCGACGCTGGCCGGCCTTCCCGGCGAGGTGTCCACGCTGCTCGCCGACGTCAGCGAGATCGAGCAGGTCGAGGCCGTCGTCGCGCTCGCCGAAGAACGGTTCGGACACGTCGACGTGCTCATCAGCAACGCGGGAGTGCTCTCGCCGAACGGTCGCATCCACAACCTGCGCACCGAGGACTGGGAGCGCGCGTTCCGGGTGAACGTCCTCGGGGCGGTCAACGGGATCCGTGCCGCCGTCGGGGTGATGCGCCCGCGCCGCGCCGGGTCGATCGTGCTCACCGCATCCGTCTCCGGGCTGACAGCGTGGTCGCATGCCGCTCCCTATTGCGCGACCAAGGCGGCGGTCATCCAGCTCGCGAAGGTCGCGGCGGTCGAGTACGCCCGCGACGGGATCCGGGTCAATTGCGTCTGCCCCGGGACGTTCTTCTCGGGGATCCACGCCGAACTGCCGGCTGAGGCCCTCGACGCGATCGCCGGACGCCACCCGCTCGGGCTCGGCGCGGCGACGGATCTGGTCGGCGCGTACTCGTACCTGGCGAGCGACGCGTCGCGCTGGACGACGGGGAGCGCGCTCGTCGTCGACGGCGGCTACTCCGCGCCGTAGCGCGCTACTTCCGCCTCGCGCGCGGTTTCTTGGGGTTCGCGATGCCCGCCACGAAGATGTCGGCGAAGCGCTGCGCGACATCGTGGGCCGAGAGCGGACCGTCGGGTTTGAGCCAGAGGTAGGTGTAGTTGTGCATGCCGAGCCAGGCGAGCGCCGTCAGCCGCGGGTCGATCTCGCGGAACTCGCCGGAGTCGATACCGGCCTGCAGGATCGTCTCCACGGCACGTTCGAATACCCGCCGCCGCTCGCGGAACTGCTCGGCCCGCTCACCGGTCAGCGCGGGGAACTCATGCAGGAAAACCCAGACGTGGTCGGGGTATCGGGCGATGATGTCGAGCAACTGGTCGCCGAGCATGGTCAGCTGCTTGGTGGGCGATCCGCCGGCTGCGGCAACGCGTTCCGCGCTGGCGATCACCTCGTCCATCACCCGGTCATGGATGGCGGCAAGAAGGGCTTCCTTGGAACCGATGTAGTGATACAGCGCGCCCTTGCCGAGGTCGTTGGCGACGCACAACTCCGCGATCCCGGTGGCGTGGTAGCCGCCCCGGGCAAACACGGCCGCCGAGGTATCGACGATCGCGTGCAGCCGCGTCTCCCAGTTGGGACTTCGGGCAGCGACGGTCATCGGCACATCCCACGCTCGTTAGACTGACTGGTCGGTACATTCTCGCATGTGAGCGGCGTGCCCGAGATGCAGGCGGACCTGAACTGGTTCGCGGTACTGGCGCATCACGCGATTCGCACCCCCGACAAGGCGCTCACGGTCTTCGAGGGGGAGGCGACGAGCTACCGCCAGATGGAAGCGAACGCGATCGCCTTGGCCGGCGGGTTGCACGAGCGTGGCGTGGCTGCCGGTGACGTGGTGGGCCTGCTGTCCTACAACTGCCCGCAGTTCCTGGAGACGTTGTTCGCGGCCAACTACCTCGGCGCGATCGTGATGCCCATCAACTGGCGGCTCGCCGGACCCGAAGTGCGCTACATCCTCGAGCATTCGCAGGCGAAGGCGTTCGTGTGCGACGCGACGCTCGCCGACCTCGGCAACGCAGCCACCGGCGGCCTCGATGAAGTGGTGCGGGTGTGCATCGGCGAGGCGGACGGCTGGACGGCGCTGACGGATGTGCGCGCGGCAACGGCGCCGCCCCGGCCACGCGTCGCCCCTGACGACATTCACCGGCTCATGTACACCTCGGGCACCACCGGGCGCCCGAAAGGGGTCATGCTCACCCACGCGAACCTGGCCTGGAAGAACCTGGCGCACCTGGTGGAATTCGGCTTTACGAGCGCGGATCTGGGGCTGGCCTGTGGCCCGCTGTATCACGTCGGCGCGCTCGATCTGACGACCACCTCGCTCGTTGCGGCCGGCGCCACGACCATCATCCATCGGGCGTTCGATGCGGCCGAGGTGGTCGAGGAGCTGGAGCGCTCGCGAGTGACCGTCGTGTGGCTGGCGCCGGCGATGGTCAACGCGATCATGGCGCTGCCCGGCATCGAGTCTCGCGACCTTTCCTCGGTCAGGTTGGTCATCAACGGCGGCGAGAAGATGCCGATTCCGCTGATCGAACGGATCCAAAGGGTGTTCTCCTCCGCCTGGTTCGCCGACGCGTACGGGCTCACCGAGACCGTCTCCGGTGACACGTTCCTGGACCGCGACAGCATCGTGACCAAGCTCGGCAGCGTCGGCCGCCCGTGCCTGCATCTCGAGCTCGACATCTGGGACGACGCGGGCCGACCGGTGCCGGCAGGGGAGCGCGGCGAGATCGTCATGCGCGGACCCAAGGTCTTCAAGGGCTACTGGCGCGATCCCGATGCCACCGCAGCGGCCTTCGCCGGTGGCTGGTTTCACACCGGCGACATCGGCGTCCGCGACGAGGACGGCTACCTGTTCATCGTCGACCGCCTCAAGGACATGATCGTCTCGGGTGGCGAGAACATCGCCGGTTCCGAAGTGGAGCGCGTGCTGTACGAGCACGAGGCGGTGCTCGAAGCGGCGGTGGTGGGGCGTCCGGACGAGCAGTGGGGGGAGGTCCCGGTGGCGTACGTGGTGCTGCGGCCGGGTGCTGCCGTCTCGGCGGAGGCGCTCGTCGAGCACTGCCGCGAGCGCCTGGCCCGCTTCAAGGTGCCGAAGGGCGTGGTCTTCTTGGATGCCTTGCCACGCAATCCATCCGGCAAGGTGCTCAAGCGGGAGCTGCGCGGCTCCGCAGCCAATGCGATGTCTTGACCGGCTCGCACCTCTTTCGGTCAGGCACACGATCCGGTGCCCGTCCGGGCAACGCCCATTGACACCACATCGTGTGCTTGCGGGAACCCCGGATCGTTGCTGAGCGCGGCCTGAGCTTGGCAGTAAATTCGTTGGCTGTGCTGGAGGTTTCAGGCTAGGCTCGAACACATGATCGAAGCAGAGTTCGGAGCGAAAGCGGCGCAGGCGCATGCGCTGCTCGCCGAACTCGCCGCGTTCGTCTCCTCGGATACGTCGGCCGTTCTGGCAGTCGAGGTGCTGCCGGAGGTGCTGGCTGGGGTGCGGCAGGCGGATCTGTTGACGTGCCGGCTGATCGAGCGGGCTGACCGGTCCGGTTTCTACGCCACGGATGGGGCAGCGTCGACGCGGGCGTACGTGCGGCAGATTTCCGGTGAGTCTGACGGGTGGGTGTCGAAAAGGGTGCAGGTCGGCCGGGCGCTGGCGGACCGGATGCCGGTCACCGCCAAAGCGTTCGAAGCCGGTGATCTCGGGCCTGGATCATGCTCATGTGATTGTGCAGGCGACGAAGGATCTGCAGTCAGATCTCGCTGCCGATCTGGAAGCGTTCCTGGCGCAGCAGGCGACGCCGCTCACCCCACGGCAGCTACGCATCGTCGCCGAAGAACTGCGTCGCCGCCGCAGCGCCGGAGGAATCGGCGGATGCGGCGGCACGCAAACGCGCGGCGCAGCATCTGCACCTGTCCGAAACGTTGGGTGGGATGTGGCGCCTCGATGGCCATTTCGACGCCGAAGCCGGCCTGATCATCTCCAAAGCCCTCACCGAATTCCTCCGCAAGGCCGATCCCGAAGGTGACCTGCTCACCGAATCGATCGGCTCCCGCCGCGCCGAAGCTTTGGTGCAAATGGCCCGGCATGCCACCGCCCACGCCGAATCCTGCAACGGCCAAGGTGGTGGCCGGCACACCGTCATCGTCGGCCTGTCCGAACAGGTCCTGCGTGACGGGACAGGTACCGCCGGCACCCCCGAAGGGCAACGCCTCCCCGCCGCAGCCGTCCGGCGGATGGCCTGTGATGCCGGGATCATCCCCGCCGTCTTCGGAGCCGACTCCGAAATCCTCGACCTCGGCCGCCTCACCCGCCACATCCCCACCGGACTACGCCACTTCCTCATCGCCCGTGACGGCGGCTGCACCTGGCCGGGATGTGACCGGCCACCCTCATTTACCGAAGCTCATCACCGCGAAGAATGGCTACGCGACCAAGGCAAAACCGAACCCGACAATCTCGATCTCCTCTGCGTTCATCATCATCACAAGGTGCATGAGGGTGGCTGGGACATGACCATCGGTGACGACCCCGACCACACCCCCTGGTTCTGGCCACCCGACGGAAGACCACCGCTCCAAGGCCACCGCCAACCCCTCCTCCGCAAGCCCGGCCAGACACCCAGACGGACATGAAGATTTGGTGCCGGCAGGGTCGGTAGCAGGACCCGTCAAACCACGGGAGCCGTAGGCGCGGTATCCGGCTATGTGCGCGTAGTTGCCACTAATCATCGACCTCAGCTCGGTCGTCGCTTGCCACGATCGTGATTCGTTCGCCGACCAGCGACACCACCTGTGCGGCTGTCTTCTCGGGGTCAAGCGCAGTGTTGTCCAGCACGTGCTTCTCGAGCGCGCCCAACTCCGAGAACTGATGCCACAACTGACGTATCGGTTCCGGGTCGCTGAGCGCCGGATGCCCCGCAACCCGCTCCTCGCCCGCTCGTTCCAAGGCACGATTCAGCGCCACTTCCAAGGTCGGGCGCAACACCACGTAGTGGACCTCAAGGCTCGCCGCGTCCGCCTCGGCCAACACAAGATCGAGCATCCACGGCCCGATGATTCCGTCGAGGACGGTGGCAAAACCGCGGCTGGCCATGACGCTGGCGGCCGCGGCAAAGGACTGTACGACGGCTCGATTCTGGGCATGCGCTTCGGCTAGCCAGGGCGGGATGCGCCCGCTCACGATCGTCGTCCACCACCAGTCGGACTCGATGACGCATGCCGGTGCCTGAAGACGATCGGCCACCAGCCGTGACACGCTCGATTTTCCAGCCCCTGGTGGACCGGTGATGACTACCAGAGGACGTGCGGACATTGCCGCAAGGTACCGACGTGACGCCGAACCGGGGCGGCGGGCGGATCGAGCTCAGTCGGCCAGGTGTGCGAGGAAGGCAGCGGACCACTCCATCAGGCTGGCCGGGATCGTGTATCCGCTGTCGTCGTTGATGGCAGACCAGTTGGCCGCGATGTCCTCGATGGTGGCGTCGGCGTCCACGTAGCCCGGCGTCGCGGCGATGAAGATGCGGGCGAAGCGGCCGGCGCCGGCCGCGTAGATCTCGCCGGTCACCGGGCACGACTCGTGTGCCAGGTATGCCGCCATCGGCGCGACGAGTTCGGGCGCCATGTGCGGATCCGGCTGCAATATGGCAGTGGAATCGGCTGCGCCGCTCGGCGGCCCGGCCATGCGCGTCATGGCCGCCGGGGCGAGCGCGTTGACCTTGATGCCCTTCTTGGCACCGGCGACGGCGAGGCTTCGCGTCAGCCCCACGACCCCACCCTTCGCAGCGGCGTACGAGACGTTCGTCGGCAGCCCGAAAAGCCCGGAGGACGTGGTCATCACGATCCGTCCGTAGCCCTGGCTGACGAAGTGCGGCCAGGCCGCGCGGGCGGTGTTGAACGATCCGCCGACATGCACGGCGAGGTGCTGGGCAAGGTTGTCCGCGTCGGCCTCCGGGAGTCCGGCCCAGCGGATGATGCCGGCGTTGTTGATGAGGATGTCGATGCGTCCGAAGCGCTCGAGTGCCGTCGCGATCAAAGCCTCGGCGCCCTCGACCGTCGACACGTCGTTGCCGTCCGCGACCCCCGCCCCGCCGGCCGCGCTGATCTCGGCGACGACGGCCGCGGCGGGTGCCGCGTCAGCCCCGACGCCCGTCATCGAGCCGCCGACATCGTTGACGACGACGCTCGCCCCGCGCGAGGCGAGCAGCAGCGCATGCGCCCGCCCGATCCCGCGGCCGGCCCCGGTCACGACGGCGACGCGGCCGTCGAAGGTGAGCGCGCTCAGCTCGCGTATCCCAGGATCCCGGCGAGTGTCCCGCCGAGCATGGCGGCCCGCTCGTCATCCGGGACGCCCGCGAACTGCCTGGCGATGAGCTCGCGGCTGCCGCGGAAAGTGCCTTCGGCGTGCGGATAGTCGTTGCCCCAGACGATGGTCGAGACGCCGCTGATGTAGCGCGAGGCGACGGCCACCGGATCGTCCTGGAAGGACACGTGGAACTGGCGCCTGACGTACTCGCTCGGCATCAGCGGGTACGGCCACTTCTCGTTGAGGCGGAAGAGTTGCGCCATGTTGGGCTGATCTGTCGGGGGCCGCGAGTCGTCCCACACCCCGAGCCACCAGTCGGCGTCCTGGCCGATGCCGGTGACCCAGCACTTGTCCATCGCGCCGACGAGCGAGGCGAGCCAGTGCGCGTTGAACTCGATGAGCGCGAAATGCAGGTCGGGGTAACGCTCCGGGACGCCGCCGCCGATGAGCTCGCAGATGATCTGCTGCGGCACGATCGTGCTGTAGACGGCCTGCGTGATCATGCGCTTGGCGGCCGACTTCTCGGTCATCGGCTGGTTGACCTGCTGCGCGTTTTCCATCACGACCTTGAGCGTCGTGGACGACGGGTCGTTCACCTTCACGCCGCCGGTCTGGGTGTGAAAGAAGATCTGCAGCCCGTTGGCCGACGCCGCCTCCCACACCGGATCGAGCGCGCGCGAGTAGTAGTGCACCGGCGGGGTCGCGGGCAGCAGGATCGCCCGGAACCCGCCGGCCGCGACGCGCTCGATCTCGGCGACCGCGTCACCGATGTCGGTCAGCGGGATGGGCGCGGTGGGCGCGAGCTTGGAGAAGTAGGGCGTGAACCGTTCCACGACGTAGTCGTTGTAGACGCGGGCGTGACCCATCGAGAGCTCGTGGTCGTCGGAGTACAGCCCGAACAGCGACAGGTTGGGGTGCATGACCTGCACGTCGACCCCGTCGAGTGCCATGTCTTCGATGATGTGCACGGGGTCGCCCTCGGGCATGCGGCCGCCGGTCTGGCGGTAGCGCGAGATCGTCCAGCCGTCGAACCCGGGGGTGTGCAGCCGCCGGAAGATCCGCGCGCCGCCCTCCATGGGCTCCACCTCGAAGTCCTCCTCCCAGACCCCGCGGTCGCGCAGCTGTCTCGGCAGCCGCGTCTTGAACAGGTCCGGCGGCTCCAGGACGTGGCCGTCGGCGGAGACGATGAGCTCCGTTTGCCTCATGAACCTCATCCTTCGCGCTAGGTTCTGTGGACCGATCGTTACAACCTAGCCCGTGAGCTGAGGAAGGAGAAGCCCGTGCCGAAACGCTGGACGCAGCGTCCGCCCGGTTCCACCTGGGGCGATTGGGGCGATGACGACGAACTCGGCCGGATCAACCTGCTCACACCTGCCAAGGTGCTCGAGGGAGTCCGCGAGGTCCAGACCGGTACGAGTTTCTGCCTGAGCCTGCCGCTGGACTATCCCGGCGGCACGGCGCTGAACCAGCGGCGTCACCCACCGGCCATCGCGCCGACGGAAGACATGAACGGCACGGCGGGCGTCTTCTACAACGTCCGGATGAGCGAGATGCAGGATTGGGGCGACCCCAAGTACGTCGACGTCTGGGCCGATGACGTCGTCACGCTCTCGCTGCAGTACTCGACGCAATGGGACTCGCTGGCCCATGTCGGCGCCGAGTTCGACGCTGACGGCGACGGGATCGAGGAGGCGGTCTATTACAACGGCTACCGCGCCGGCGTCGACCTCGTCGGGCCGACGGACGACGCGGCGGGTGATGGCGGTCAGCATCGGGCCTTTGCCCGCCACCTCGGCCTGGAACACATGGCGTATCAGGGGGTGCAGGGCCGCGGGGTGCTGGTCGACCTGCACGCGCACCTCGGCGACGAGTGGCGCGGCGTGAATCTCGCGACACTGCAGGAGATCATGGCGGCCGACAACGTCGTCGTCGAGCCAGGCGACATGCTGCTGCTGCACACCGGCTACGCCACCCGCATCCTGGAATGGAACCGCAAGCCCGATCCGCGCAAGCTCTTCACGACCGGCAGCTACCTCGATGCGCGGGACGACGCGCTGCTCGAGTGGCTCGCCGACTCGCAGATCTCCGCGCTCGTCGCCGACAACTATGCGGTCGAGGGACTGCTGGGCAAGGACCGCGACCCGAGCCGGCACTCCTTCCTGCCGATCCACCACCTGTGCCTGTTCAAGCTCGGGGTCCCGCTGGGGGAGATGTGGTACCTGCACGAACTCGCGGAGTGGTTACGCGAGCATCAGCGCAGCCGCTTCCTGCTCACCGCACCGCCGCTGCGCCTGCCGGGCGTGGTCGGCTCTCCGCTGACCCCCGTGGCGACGGTGTAGGCCGGCTACGAGGAGAGCCCGAAAGCCTTGTAGTCATGGGCGATGACCGCGGCCATCTCCTTCAAGAGCTTGGGCCGGCCCGCGGAGTTCAGCAGGTACTTGCGGGGCTTGCCGGGGATGTTCGCGCCGAAGTAGTAGCTGCCGGCGCCGAACGACGGCTTGCGCCCCGCGCCCCGATCGACCATGGCGGTCCAGGCTGCTTCCGCAGCCGGCTGCACCTCGATCGTCTCGCAGCCGTGATCCCGCGCGTAGACCAGCAGGTCGGTGACGAAGTCGACCTGATCGCCGTTGTAGCGCGGGTTGTTGCCGGCGGCCGCGTGCGGCCCGCCGGGGAAGAAGAGGTTCGGGAAGCGGGTCGTCTGCAGGCCGAGGAAGGTCTTGGGCCCGTCGGCCCAGTGCTCGGTCAGCGGCAGGCCGTCGCGACCCCGGATCCCCATGCGCAGCAGGGCACCCGTGCCGAAGTCGAACCCCGTCGCCCACACGATGAGGTCGAACTCGCGTAACTCCACCTGTCCTGAGATGCAGTGGTCTCGATGCCCGCCGCCGTCACCCGGATCATCGGGGTCTCGGTGAGATCGACGAGCCGGACGCGCGGGTCGTTGTAGGCCTCGAAGTAGCGGGTCACGAAGGGTGGCCGGTGCTCGCCGTACCGATGGTCGCGGGGGATCAGTTTGGCTGCCGTGGCCGGATCTTTGACGATCCCGCGGATCTTCTCGGCGAGGAACTCACACCACTGGTCGTTGGCCTGCTCGTCGAACAGCAGATCGAGGTAATTGCTGGTGAGCTTGCTGAAGCCGCGGCTGGCCCACATCTTCTCGTAGAAGGCGCGCCGTGCCTGCGGGGTGTCGTCGAACGTCGACCGGTCGTGCGGCAGGTGCAGGAAGCCGGCCGCGGAGGTGTTGAGCGTCTCGCGGATGGACTCGAAGTCGGCCCGCAGGGCAGCCTGCTCGTCGGGGGTGATCGGTGCGTTGTTCAGCGGCGTGCACCAGTTCGCCGTGCGCTGGTAGACGGTCAGCGAGGCCGCCTGCTCGGCCACGACCGGGACCAGCTGCACCCCGCTCGAGCCGGTCCCGATGATGGCGACCCGCTTGCCGGCGAAGTCCACGGGCGCCGCCGGCCAGAGCCCGGTGTGGTGCTGCTCGCCCCGGAAGTCCGCACGTCCAGGTACGTCAGGGAAGAACGGCACCGAAAGGACGCCGGTGGCGCAGATGAGGTGACGCGCCCGGAGCAGCTCGCCCTGCCCGGTCGTCACGGTCCAGGTGCTCGATGCCTCGTCGTACAGCGCGCTGCGAACCCGCGCCCCGAAGCGCATGTGGCGTCGCAAATCGAACCGGTCGACGACGTGGTTCAGGTAGCGCTCGATCTCCGGCTGCTCGGCGAAGTGCTCCTTCCACTGCCACTCGTCCCACAGCTCACGGGAGAACAGGTAGCCATAGGTGTAGCTCTCGGAGTCGAAGCGCGCCCCGGGATACCGGTTCCAGAACCAGGTTCCGCCGACCCCGCCGCCGGCCTCCAGCAGCTGGACCGAGAAACCGGCTTCGCGGGCTCGGTAGAGCTGGTAGATCCCGGTGATGCCGGCACCGACGACGAGTACGTCGGTCTGCTCAGAGGGGGCCATGCATCGCCTTCGACGAGGATCATCCGGGAGCGGTGATTGTACCGACCGGTTGGTATACGGTGCCGATGTGGAACGGGAAAGGCCCCCACTCGCGGTGCCGTTCGCGATGGAGTACGCGGATCGGGCGCCCAAGGAGCGCTACTTCGACCCGGGGTTCTACGCGCTCGAGGACCAGCAGCTCTGGTCGCGAACCTGGCAGATGGCGTGCCGGCTCGAGGAGATCCCGCAGCCGTACGACTTCGCCGAGTACGAGATTCTCGACCAGCCGATCGTCGTGGTCCGCACCGAGGACGGAGGGGCTCAGGCGTTTCAGAACGCGTGCCGGCACCGCGGGGTGAAGGTGGCGTCCGGCCGCGGCTCATGCCCGTCGGGCTTCACCTGCCCGTTCCACGGCTGGTGCTACGGGGCAGACGGCAAGAACACCGCCGTCACTCAGCGGCGCACGTTCAACGACCACAACCTGGAGCCGGGCGAGCTCGATCTGGTCCCGGTGCGCTGCGAGACCTGGGGCGGCTGCGCCTGGATCAACCTCGATCCGGGCGCCCCACCGCTGCGCGCCTGCCTCGAGCCGTTCGCGACGGTGATGGACGCCTGGCAGCTGGAATCGATGCGGGCCGAATGGTGGTACGCCTGCCGGCTGCCGGTGAACTGGAAGATCGCCGAAGAGGCGTTCATGGAGCAGTACCACGTGCTGCAGTCGCATCCACAGCTGCGCATCCCCGGGCGGATGTTCCCGCGCCCGGGCAAGCCCTTCGACCGGCAGGCGTGGATGGCGGGGGAGCTGCAGTACCTGCACACCATGAGCGACGGCATGGCCGGCATGGTGCACGCCAAGGATGTCGAGGTCGCCGAAGGCCTGCGTGACATCGAGCTGCCTACCGATCCGCAAGCGGCCGCAGCGCTCTGGCAGCGCACGCTGAACGACGCGGTCGTGGCATCGCATCGCGCCGCCGGAGCCACTATCCCCGACCTGAACGCGCTGGCCGCGCAGGGCATGGGCGATTCGATGTACTACGGCTTCCCGCACTTCTTCGTGCTGCCCATGTACAGCAGCGCCTCGTCCTACCGCTTCCGGCCGCTCGGTCCGGAAGAGACGCTGATGGAGATCTGGTCGCTCACCCGCTACCCCGCCGGCAGCGAGCCGCAGACCCCGCCGCAGCCCGAGATCTGGGAGCACGACGATCCGCGCTGGCCACCGATCCCCGCCCAGGACTTCTCCAACCTGCCCCGCCAGCAAAAAGGCTTGCACGCCAAGGGTTTTGAGTACATGCGGCTGTCGAAGCAGCCGAGGGCGGCATCTCGAACTTCGAGCGGCTGATCGACGGCTTCCTGGCTGGATTGCCGTACGAGGCGCTGCTGAAGGGGCTCTCGGTGGTGAACGTCAACCCGCTCGAGCAGCCGGTCGTCGATCTCGGGTTCTAGCCGCCTTCACGCGTCGGGCGGCCGCCGGCGTTAGGAAGTCGTGAGGATCCCGTGAGGGTCGCGCATCGACTCGTGAGGATCGCGTCAGGATCGCGCTATCCGCCCTCCAGCAGGCGTTCCATTCCGATGCGCCGGTGAATGCACCGGCTGCTGCGGAGGGAGAGTCCCGTGGACTTCTGGATGGTGCTGCTGACGCTCGCGGTGTTCGCGGTGCTGGCAGTCATCGTTCGAGGAGCGGAGAAGCTGTGACTGCTGAGAATCTCATCGGCCTGATCCTGGCGATCGCCCTCACCGTCTTCCTGATCATCGCGCTGCTCTTCCCGGAGAAGTTCTGATGAGCACGACGACGGCAGGAATCATCTTCTTCGTCACGCTGGCCATTGCGCTGGCGGCGACGTATCGCCCGTTCGGCGACTACATGGCGCGGGTCTTCCAGAGCGAGAAGCATCTGGCGCCCGGAGCGCTGGATCTACCGCATCGTGCGGATCGACCCGGATGCCGAGCAGACGTGGGGCGTCTACCTGCGAAGCGTGCTGGCGTTCTCGCTGATCTCCGTGCTCGGCCTGTACGCCTTCCTGCGGGTCCAGCAGGCGCACCTGTTCGGCCACCCGTACGCGGTGCCGCAGATGCACGCCGACCAGGCGTTCAACACCGCGGCCAGCTTCGTCACCAACACCAACTGGCAGTCCTACTCCGGCGAGAGCGCCCTGGGCTACGCCGCCCAGGCGGCGGGCCTGACGGTGCAGAACTTCGCCTCTGCGGCCGTCGGTATCGCCGTGGCCATCGCTCTTGTGCGCGGCTTCACCCGCAACCGCACGGATCGGCTCGGCAACTTCTGGGTGGACCTCACCCGGATCTGCATCCGGATCCTGCTGCCGATCTCGTTCGTCGTCGCGATCGTCCTGATCGGCGGCGGAGCCATCGAGACCTGGGCGCACTACCGGACCGTCACGGCCCCACCGGCGCCTCGCAGACGCTGCCCGGCGGCGCGATCGCGAGCCAGGAGGCCATCAAGGAACTCGGCACCAACGGCGGTGGCTTCTTCAACGCCAACTCCTGCTCACCCGTTCGAGAACCCGACGGTGTGGACGAACTGGCTGGAGATCTACCTGCTGCTTGCCATCAGCTTCTCGCTTGCCGCGCGCGTTCGGGCGGATGGTGAAGGACAAGCGGCAAGGCCTCGCGATCGTCGCGGTGATGGTGCTCATCTTCGCCGCGAGCACGGCCATCGTCTTCGGCTCCCAGGCCGCGCACCACGGCACCGTTCCCACTGCCGTCGGGGCATCGACCGAAGGAACGGAAACCCGTTTCGGCGTAGCGGATTCGTCGATCTTCGCTACGGCGACGACCGCGACATCGACGGGCGCCGTGGACAGCTTCCACGACTCCTACACCAGCCTCGGCGGCGCCGCGCTCCTGCTGAACATGATGTACGGCGAGGTGGCTCCCGGAGGCACCGGCTCCGGGCTCTACGGGATCCTCATCCTCGCGGTGCTGAGCGTGTTCATCGCCGGTCTCATGGTCGGCCGAACGCCCGAGTATCTGGGCAAGAAGATCGCCGGCCGCGAAGTGAAATTCGCGTCCCTCTACCTGCTGACGACACCGACGCTGGTGCTGGCCGGAACGGCGCTGGCGATGGCCCTTCCGGGGGAGCGGGCGGCAATGCTCAACTCCGGTCCGCACGGCCTGTCCGAAGTGCTCTACGCGTTCACCTCGGCGGCCAACAACAACGGCTCGGCGTTCGCCGGCATCGGCGTCAACACCGTCTGGTACAACAGCGTGCTCGGCGTCGTGATGCTGCTCGGCCGGCTGCTCCCGATGGTGTTCGTCCTCGGGCTGGCCGGCTCGCTCGCCAAGCAGCGACCCGTGCCTGCCTCGGCCGGAACCCTGCCCACTCATCGGCCCCTGTTCATCGGCCTGCTCGACCGGCGTGACCGTCATCGTGGTCGCGCTCACCTACTTCCCGGCCATGGCACTGGGACCGCTCGCGGAAGGGCTGCACTGATGGGTACGCCAGAAGGTCTCGGCGCGGGCTGCTCGATCCCCGGCAGCTGGTGCGTTCGCTGCCGGACGCCGTCAAGAAGCTGAACCCGTTCACGCTCTGGCGCAACCCGGTCATGTTCATCGTGGAGATCGGCTCGGTCTTCACGACCGTGCTGGCGGTCCGCGACCACACCAGCTTCGCCATCCAGATCACCGTCTGGCTCTGGCTGACGGTCATCTTCGCCAACCTGGCGGAGGCCGTCGCCGAAGGCCGTGGCAAGGCTCAGGCCGAGGCGTTGCGCCGGGCCAAGACCGACACTGTCGCCCGCCGGATCATCAACTGGGCCCCGGGAATGCCGGTGACGCAGGTCCGCGAGGAGGCCGTGCCGGCTCCGCAGCTCGCCCAGGGCGACGTCGTCGTGTGCGAGGCGGGAGACTTCATCCCTGGTGACGGCGACGTCATCGACGGGGTCGCCTCGGTCGACGAGTCGGCGATCACCGGCGAATCCGCCCCGGTCATCAGGGAATCCGGTGGCGACCGTTCCAGCGTCACCGGGGGCACGAAGGTGCTGTCCGACCGCATCGTCGTGAAGATCACCCAGAAGCCGGGGGAGAGCTTCATCGACCGGATGATCGCGCTGGTCGAAGGGGCGAGCCGGCAGAAGACTCCGAACGAGATCGCGCTGAACATCCTGCTCGCCTCGCTGACCATCATCTTCCTGCTGGCGGTCGCGACCCTGCAGCCGCTGGCCATCTTCTCGAAGGTGAACCAGCCGGGCATTCCCAACTCCTCGGCGCTCGGCGCCAACGGCGTGACCGGAATCGTGCTGGTGTCGCTGCTGGTTTGCCTCATTCCGACAACTATCGGTGCCCTGCTCTCGGCGATCGGCATCGCCGGCATGGACCGGCTGGTGCAGCGCAACGTGCTCGCCATGTCGGGCCGTGCCGTCGAGGCCGCCGGCGACGTCGACACGCTGCTGCTGGACAAGACCGGCACCATCACCCTCGGCAACAGGCAGGCAAGCGAGTTCATCGCCGTCGGGACCATTGCCAAGGGCGACCTCGCCGACGCGGCGCAGCTCTCGTCACTGGCGGATGAGACCCCGGAGGGCCGCAGCATCGTGGTGCTGGCCAAGGATCTCTACGGGCTACGCGAACGTCACCCCGGTGAGCTCAGCCACGCCACGTTCGTGCCCTTCAGCGCGTCGACCCGGATGAGCGGGGTCGACCTCTCGGCTAATGGCTCGCCCGCCCGCCAGATCCGCAAAGGCGCTGCGGGCTCGGTGATGACGTGGGTGCGCGAGCTGGGCGGCGAGGTCCCGGACGAGACCAGCGAGATCGTCGACGGCATCTCCGGCGCCGGGGGAACGCCCTTGGTGGTCGCGGAATCCAGCGAAGGCATCACCCGGGTGCTCGGCGTCATCCACCTCAAGGACGTCGTCAAGCAAGGGATGCGGGAGCGCTTCGAGGAGCTGCGTGCCATGGGCATTCGCACGGTGATGATCACCGGCGACAACCCGCGCACCGCCCGGGCCATCGCCGAGGAAGCGGGCGTCGACGACTTCCTGGCCGAGGCCAAGCCCGAGGACAAGATGGCGCTGATCCGCAAGGAGCAGGAGGGCGGCAAGCTCGTCGCGATGACCGGTGACGGCACCAACGACGCACCGGCGCTCGCGCAGGCCGACGTCGGGGTGGCGATGAACTCGGGGACGTCGGCCGCGAAGGAGGCCGGCAACATGGTCGATCTCGACTCCAACCCGACGAAGCTCATCGAGATCGTCGAGATCGGCAAGCAATTGCTGATCACCCGGGGTTCGCTGACGACGTTCTCCATCGCCAACGACGTCGCCAAGTACTTCGCCATCATCCCGGCCATGTTCGCCAGCGTCTACAGCGGTCTGGACAAGCTGAACATCATGCGGCTGCACTCGCCGCAGTCGGCCATCCTCTCCGCGGTCATCTTCAACGCGCTCATCATCATCGGGCTGATCCCGCTGGCGCTGCGCGGAGTGCGCTACACGCCGAGCAGCGCGTCGCAGATGCTGCGCCGCAACATCTACGTCTACGGCTTCGGCGGGCTGATCGCGCCCTTCATCGGCATCAAGGTCATCGACCTCATCATCCAATTCATCCCAGGGATCCGATAACCATGGCGCGCTTGCTGTCCTCGCTCCGCCGGCACGCAGCGGCACTGCGGATACTCCTCATCTTCACCGTCATCTTCGGGGTGCTCTACCCGCTGGCGGTCATGGCGGTGGCTCAGATTCCGGGTCTGCAGTCCCGTGCCGACGGGTCGCTGGTCAAGGTCGGGGGCAAGGTGGTCGGCTCGAAGCTGATCGGGCAGTCCTTCACCGACTCGGCCGGTAACCCCCTGGTGCAGTACCTTCAGTCGCGTCCCTCGGCGGCAGGTGCGGGCTACGACCCGACCTCGTCGGGCGCATCGAACCTCGGACCCGAGTCGATAGTCGACACGCTGCCCGATCCGAAGGTGAAGGGCGACACCGGCAAGCACTCTCTGCTGACCCAGGTCTGCAGTCGTAGCCTGGCCGCCGGAAAGCTGGAAAACGTCGATGGCTCAAGGCCTTTCTGTACCCCGAGTGGGGTAGGCGCGGTGCTCGCCGTGTTCTGGTCGGGTCCGGGCTACCAGGGCACGATCACCCGAGTCGTGAGCCTCAACGAGGCCTGCCCGACCAAGCCGTTCATCGCCACCTACAAGGGCGTGAAAGTGGACTGCGCGACATTCGGTGCCGACTACACCGCGGGACAGGTCGTGCCGATCCGGGGTGACGCACCCGCGCATCCGGCAGTCCCCGCCGACGCGGTCACCGCTTCCGGTTCCGGCCTGGACCCGGAGATCAGCCCGGCATACGCGGACCTTCAGGCGCCGCGGGTGGCGAAGGCCCGGGGCATCACCACGGCCCAGGTGCTCGCGGTCATCAACAAGTACCGGGCCGGACGCGACCTCGGGTTCCTCGGCCAGCCCCGGGTTAACGTGCTGGAAGCCAACCTCGCGCTCGACCGGCTCTATCCTTACCAGGGCAAATGATGCGCCTCGCACCCGAACCCAGCTGCAATTACTGGGTTTTCAACCCTGAACGGCATTCTTGACGGATGACACCCAGTCCTGGACGGGGTGCAGGTGTGGAGGGGAACATGAGCAGGGGCCAGCTGCGGGTCTACCTGGGCGCTGCACCAGGCGTGGGCAAGACCCTGGCGATGCTGGATGAGGGGCATCGCCGGGCCAGTCGCGGCACCGATGTGGTCGTCGGCCTTGCCGAGACCCACAACCGTCCGCGCACCGCTGAGAAGCTGCAGGGTCTCGAACTCGTCCCGCGCAAGCAGCTGAGCTACCGCGGCGCCACGTTCAGCGAGATGGACGTCGACGCGGTGCTGGCGCGACATCCGCGAGTGGCGCTCGTCGACGAGCTGGCGCACACCAACGTGCCCGGCTCGGCCCGCGAAAAGCGCTGGCAGGACGTCGAACTGCTGCTCGAAGCCGGCATCGACGTCATCAGCACCGTCAACATCCAGCACCTCGAGTCGGTCAACGACGTCGTCGAGGCCATCACGGGCATCCCGCAACGCGAGACGGTTCCGGACTCGGTCGTGCGCGCGGCGGATCAGGTCGAGCTCGTCGACATGACGCCCGAGGCGCTGCGCCGCCGGATGGCCCACGGCAACATCTACGCCCCGGAGAAGATCGACGCGGCGCTCGGCAACTACTTCCGCACCGGCAACCTCACGGCGCTACGCGAGCTGGCGCTGCTCTGGCTCGCCGACTCCGTCGATGAGGGCCTGCAACGCTATCGCGAGCAGCACGGCATCAAGGGGACCTGGGAGACCCGCGAGCGGGTGGTGGTGGCGCTCACCGGCGGACCGGAAGGCGAGACGTTGCTGCGCCGGGGAGCGCGCATCGCGGCGCGCGCCACCGGCGGTGAGATGCTGGCCGTTCATGTCGCCCGCAGCGACGGGTTGGCGGGCGCGAGCGTCGCGGCGCTGGCCGCTCAACGGCTGCTTGCGGAGTCACTCGGCGCGAGCTTCCATTCCGTGGTCGGCGATGACGTGCCCCGCGCCCTGCTGGATTTCGCGAGAGCGCACAACGCGACGCAGATCGTGCTCGGTGCCAGCCGCCGGTCGCCCTTGCGGGCCGCCCTGACGGGTGCCGGGGTCGGTGCCACCGTCACCCGGCTGTCGGGCCCTATCGACGTTCACATGGTCAGCCACGACTACATCGGCAAGGGCCGGGTGCTGCCCAAGCTCGGCGGTGGGCTGACGCCCAGGCGCCGGCTGCTCGGGGCTCTCGTCGCCGCGCTTGCCCTGGCGGGGATGACGCCTGCGCTTGCTGCACTCCGTCATCACACGACGCTGGCCAGTGTGGGGCTCATCTACCTGGTCGTGGTGGTCGTCGTCGCGCTGATCGGCGGGCTGTTGCCGGCGCTCGCCGCCGCAGTGGTGAGCGCGCTGGCGCTGAACTGGTACTTCACGCCGCCCCTCCACAGTTTCACGATCTACAACGTCGACAACGTCATCGCACTCGTCGTCTACGTCGTCGTCGCAGGCCTGGTGAGCGTCGTCGTCGACAGTTCCGCGCGCCGCAGCACGGAAGCGGCCCGCGCGACTGCGGAGGCGGAGACCCTGTTCACCCTCGCCGGAAGCCTGCTGCGGGGCGAGCAAGCGCTGCCTGCCTTGCTGGACCGGGTGCTGGAGACATTCGGCATGAGCGCCGTCAGCCTGCTGCGCCGCACGAGCGAAGCGCCCGGTAGCGAGGGCGGAGCGACGGCAACCGTGCGTGCCGGCACCCTGCGCGGGACCTGGACCTGCCTGGCCAGTGTCGGCGACCAGCCGTGCATGCAACCGGAAGAGGGCGACATCGAGGTGCCGGTCGACGACGATCTCGCCCTGGTGCTGCGCGGCCGCCCGCTTCCCGCCGAGGACCGCCGCGTGCTTGCAGCGTTCGCCGCCGAGGTCGCGGTGGCCTATCAGCAGCGGCAGCTGCGCGAGGCTGCAGCGGAGGCCATTCCGGCGCGGGAGGCAGACCGGATGCGTACCGCCCTGCTCAACGCCGTCAGCCACGACCTGCGCAGCCCGCTCGCTGTCGCGAAGGCCACTGTCACCAGTCTCCGGTCGGACGAGGTGACGTGGCAGGAAGCAGATCGGCAACAGCTGCTCGCGAGCGCCGACGCGGCGCTCGACCGGCTCACCGAACTCGTCACCAACCTGCTGGATCTCTCGCGCCTGCAGGCGGATGTGCTGTCGGTCTTCCCGCGTCCCCTCGGCCTCGAGGAGGTCGTCACGCTCACGGTCGACAACCTCGGTGCGGCGGAAGGGGTCGTCGACATCGACGTCCCGACCGATCTGCCCGAGGTGCTCGCTGACCCGGGTTTGCTCGATCGCGTCGTCGCGAACATCGTGCAGAACGCCCTGCGTTACAGCCCGGCTGATCGCCCGGTGCTCCTGACCGGCAGTGCCCACGGCGCGACGGCGGAGCTCCGGGTGATCGATCGCGGCCCCGGCATCCCGGAAAGTGAACGCGAGCAGGCGTTCGCGCCCTTCCAGCGACGCGACGACCTGTCTACGAGCGGGAGTCCGGGCGTCGGCCTGGGGCTGGCGATCGCCCGCGGCTTCACCGAGGCCATGGGCGGCTCGCTGACGATGGACGACACGCCGGGTGGAGGCCTGACAGTCATCGTCTCCTTGCCGCTGGCGACCGCACGAGCCGGCGACGGCACTCTCGAGGCCACCCGATGACCGAGCACCAGACGCGCGTGCTGGTGGTCGAGGACGACCCGGACATCCGGCGTGCGCTGACGTTGAACCTGAGCGCTCGCGGTTATGAGGTGGTCACGGCGGCCGACGGCGGCGAAGCGCTGAACCACGCGGCAGGCTCGACGCCTGACGTCATCGTCCTCGACCTCGGGCTGCCCGACCTTGACGGCCTGGACATCATCCGGGCCGTCCGGGCGTACTCAGGCACGCCGATCGTCGTTCTCTCCGGTCGCAGCAGCAGCGGCGACAAGGTCGACGCGCTCGAGGCCGGCGCGGATGATTACCTGACGAAGCCCTTCAACGTCAACGAACTCGTGGCCCGGCTGCGGGCCGCCACCCGGCGTGCGGGCGCGGCTGATTCCCCGGCGGTCATCAAGGTCGGCGACACCAGCATCGACCTGGCGGCCATGACCGCGGACCGCCCGGGCGGCGATGGTCAGCCTGAACGCGTGGCGCTCACCCCGAACGAGTGGCGGCTGCTCCGCCTCCTGCTGGCCCACCCGGGCAGGCTCATCACGCAGGCCGCCCTCGTTGCGGAGCTACGCGGGCAGCAGGGCTACACCAACAGCAGCTACCTGCGCATCTACATCGCCCAGCTGCGACGCAAGCTCGAACCCGAGCCCGGCCGCCCGCGTCACCTGCTCACCGAACCCGGCATGGGCTACCGGTTCCAGCCCTAGACCGACTGGTTCAGCTGACCTCTTCGACCGACTGCACGTGGGCTTCCTGCACGCGCAGGATCGCCTCGTTGCCCCGGAAGAGAACCAGCCAGCCGTCTTCGCGCTGCAGGTCATCGACATTGTCGTAGGTCTCCCGCACGACCTGTTCGTTGTCTCCGTAGACGATCCGGTACGTCGCCATCGGTCCTCGCTTTCGCCGCGGTTCGTGGACTGCGCTGGTCTGTTGAATCATGCACCCCGGCGGTATGTGAAGCTGGGCGGCGTGAAATATCTGATGCAGCATCCGGAGCCGATCGGTGTCGAGCGCGACCTGTTCGACGCGGGGGAGGTTCTCACCGTCGCGCGGGCGCTCGAGGCAGCCGGCTGGGACGGGGTGGCGTTCACCGAGCATCCCGCACCCGGCTACCGCTGGCTGGCCGAGGGCGGCGGTCATCAGACGCTCGACCCGTTCGTGGCCCTCGGCGCCGCCGCGGCCGTCACCGAGCGCCTGAAGCTGCTGACGTACCTGTCGGTCGCGCCTTACCGCAATCCCTTGCTCCTGGCGAAGGCTGCAGCGAGCGTCGACATGATCTCGAACGGCCGCTTCATCCTCGGCCTCGGAACCGGCTACCTGAAGACCGAGTTCTTCGCGCTGGGGGTCGATTTCAACGAGCGGAACGAGCTGATCGACGAAGCCCTCGAGGTGTTGCCGATGCACTGGAGCGGCGAGCGATTCAGCTACAGCGGCAAGCATTTCGACGCGCGCGACATCATTGCCCGCCCGTCTCCGGCCGGCCGCACGATCCCGATCTGGATCGGTGGCAACGCGAAGATCACCCGCCGCCGGGTCGCGACCCGGGCCCATGGCTGGATGCCGATGACCGTTTCGCCGGAAGTGGCGAGCACCACCCGCACCGCTCACCTCTCCGGCCTGGACGACATCGGGGCGGCCGTGCGCGATCTGAAGGAGCAGGCCGGGGAGCGTGCGCAGGAGATCGACGTGATGGTGCTCTACACCGACGAGTCGATCCTCGAGCCGGGCGTCGAGGTCGAGCGCCATCGTGAGGCGCTGGGACGCATCGCCGAGATCGGCGCCACCTGGGTCTCGTTCGCCTGGGACTTCTCGACAGAGGCGCAGACGCTCGCCTTCGTCGACAACTTCGGGTCGACCTACCTCGGGTCGAACCGCATCTAGGCGGTCGAACCGCCGTCGATCACGTGCTCCTGGCCGGTGATGAACGAGGCCGCGTCAGACGCCAGGAAGCAGACCAGCTCGGAGACCTCTTCGGGCTCGCCGTGGCGCCCGAGCGGCAGGGCGCGGAAGCGCTCGAGGCTGGCTTCGTCCTGCGGCATCATGTCGGTGCGGATCGGCCCGGGATGCACCGAGTTCACCCGGATGTGGTCGGACCCGAGTTCGATGGCCGCGACCTTCGTCAGCCCGCGCAAGCCCCATTTGGATGCGGCGTACGCGCCGTGGCCGAAGTAGCCGCGCATGCCGGCCGTCGACGACACGTTGACGATGGACCCGCCGCCGCGCGCCCGCATCGCGGGAATGACCGTCTGGATGCCGAGGAACGCGCCGACGAGGTTGACGCGCAGGAAGCGTTCGAAGACCTCTTCGCTCTCGTGCTCCAACGCCTTGATGTGATGGATGGCGGCGTTGTTGACGAGGATGTCGACGCCGCCGAAGCGCTCTGTCGCGTCGGCGATGGCCGCTGCCCAGTCGGGCTGGGAGCTGACGTCGACTCGCCGGTACGCGGCGCGCTCGCCGAGCTCGCCCGCCACGGCAAGGCCGTCCTGATCGAGGACATCGGCAAGGAGCACCGACGCGCCCTCGGCGACGAAGTGTCGTGCATGAGCCGCGCCTTGCCCGCGCGCGGCGCCTGTGATGATGGCGACCTTGCCGTCCAGCCTGCCGTCTCGGCCCATGGCCGAACCGTACCGAGACGGGGTGGCCGAGAACCCCGGCGGGGTCTACGTTCGCGACCATGGCGGTTGACGATTGGTACCTGACCCCGCAGTTGCAGGCAGCCCGCACGGAATTGCTCGCGGCGCATCATCGGCTGCGCGAGGCACTTCCGCTCGGGCATTCGCATCCGGAGTTCCAGCCGGTCCTGCAGCGGGCCAAGCACGCCGATGAGGCGTACTTCGCGCTCTTCCCGGGTCACGTCAGGGAGGGCCTCGGCACCGACCAGGATCCGGCGTGGGCGGCGACGGATGCCGCCGCGTCGAGGATCGAGGGCTTCACGGCGGGCGACCCCTCTGAGTGAACCGCCGATCCCCCTCGTGGGATGCTCCTCGCCGGATCAGTGCCGGTCGGTGAGCGAGGGAGGTCTGCCGGATGTTGCGCGGCGAGAAGGTGCTGATCACCGGGCCGGCAGGGCGGATCGCCCTCGGGCTGGCGCGCTCGCTCGCTGCCGACAACGAGGTCTGGGGAATCGCCCGCTTCAGCGACCCGGCGGACCGCGCGCAGGTCGAGGCGCTCGGGGTGACGACGCGAACCCTCGACCTGGCCGGCAACGACTTCGGCGACCTGCCGGCGGACTTCACCTATCTGCTGCACATCGCGGCTGACTTCAGCGCCGACGACTACGACCGCGCGCTGCGGGTGAACGCCGAGGGCACCGGCTTCGTCCTCGAGCACTGCCGCCGCGCCAAGGCGGCCCTCGTGATGTCGACCCTCAGCGTCTACAAGCCACATCCCGATCCCTGGCACGCCTTCCGCGAGGACGATCAACTCGGTGACGTGATGCTGCCCGCGCAGCTGCCGTACTCGGTGTCGAAAATTGCCGGAGAGGCCGTCGCGCGCTACTGCGCGCGGTCGTTCGACCTGCCGGTGGTCATTGCCCGGATGGGGGCCGCGTACGGCGACACCGGCGGCTTGCCGGCCTGGAATCTGGACGCGCGTCGCGGCCGGGCAGCCGGTCTCCGCGCGGTGGGATCCCCTTGCCGTATGCGCCCATCCATGAAGACGACATCTGCGATCAGCTCGAGGCCGTTGCTGGATGCGGCGACGCGTGCCGGCGACCATCGTGAACTGGTGCGGCGACGAGCCGGTGAGCGTGCAGGAGTGGACGGCGTACTTCGGCGAGATGCTGGGCGTTGCGGCCAGTGTCGACGTGCAGCCGATCCCGGGCGCATCCATCGGCTCAGTGGGAGACGTCGCCAGACGCACCGCCATCACCGGGCCATGCCGCGTCGGCTGGCGCGCGGGCTTCCGCCGGATGGCCGAGCACTTCTATCCCGAACGGCTCGTTTCCGGCAGCCCGACCAGTGGGGGGGCGTGACATGGCGATCTTTCCGGACACCGACGCGCTCCTGGCCGAGGTGTCGCGCAGCCGCCGGGCTGTCGGACTTCGGGCCCGACGATTTCCGTGAAGGGCTCACCGTTCTGCTGGAAAGCCTCAACGGCGACTGCGATTTCTCGCCGGAAGGCAACGCGAAGGTGCTCGGCGATCTGCGAAGGCGGCTGACCAACCGGCTCGAGGTCGAGGCCTGGTACGCCCAGCACCCTGAGATCGAGGACCTTGCCGTGCCCGGGCCGGTCGACATCAACGGCCTGCCGCGCACCGGCACCACCGCACTCGCGAATGTGCTGTCGCTCGACCCCCAGTTCCGCTCGCTGCGCGGCTGGGAGCAGGGCAAGCCCGTCCCGCCGCCGCGTATCGAGGACGAGCTGCAGGATCCCCGCCGCCGCCAAGCCATCAAGGAGGACGCGGAACTCCCGGCCGAGCTCAAGACCATGCACCTCTACGACGTCAACGCCACGATGGAAGACACCGAAGTGCTCGGCATGGCCTTCAAGGGTCAGCACTTCACCCTCCCGGTCTACGGCTACCACGCGTGGTGGCGCGGCGACGACATGGTCAAGGGGTACGAGTACCACCGCCGGGTGCTGAAACTCCTGCAGTCGCAGCGCCCGCCGAACCTGTGGCTGTTCAAGGCGCCCCATCACAACTTCCACCTCGAGGCCGTCGCCGCGGCCTATCCGGGCACCCGTTTCATCACGACCCATCGGGATCCGGCCAAGGCGATCCCGTCGTGGTCGAGCCTCGTGTCGGCGGTTTTCCCGCCGCCGCGGGTCGAGCGCGACCTGCATCGGCTGGGGCGCGAGGTCTCCGCCCACCTGCTGATGGGCGTGCAGAAGGGGATGGCTGCCCGGAAGCGGATCGGCGAGGACCGTTTCCTCGACGTGCACCATCCCGAATTCATTGCCGATCCGATGGGCGTGCTGCGCCGGATCTACGCGTTCCTCGACCTCGACCTGCGGCCCGACGTCGAGCAGGCGATGCAGGAGTGGACCCGCGTCAACCGCTCCGGCAAGCACGGCAATCACGTCTACACCGCCGAGCAGTTCGGGCTGAGCACGGCGCAGCTGCACGACGACTTCGCCGATTACATCCGCCACTTCGATGTGGCCATCGAAAGCTGACGTTGTTCGCATTGGGTCCGCGACAGGAAGGCAAAGCCATGGCTGAAGCCCCGGCACTACCAAGCTGGGCCGACCAGATGAAGGCGCTCGAGGCCGTCGGCGACAACCTGCTGGCGGTCTGGCGTCCGGACGGCGCGACGGCCGCCGAGGTCCAGGACATGAACAAACTGGCCCTGTCGATCCTCGCCGAGGGCTACCTGTGCCGGGTCTACCCCGACAGTCACCGTCCGGTCTTCATGCCGCTGTGGAACTACGCCATGAACCAGGGTGGGCCCGACCCCGATTACGTCTACTCCACCGCAGAAATCGACGCCTCCGGCAGCTACCGGATCTCCGGCTTCCGCGGTACGTCGCGCTTCGTCGACATCACCCAGCAGGCGTTCGACATGCTGAACCCGGATGACATGGGCGGCGGCACCAACCTCAACATCACCCACGACCTGGACGACCTGTCGATGGACGAGCGCGGCTACTTCAGCGTCGTGCTCAGCGGCTCGCGTCCGGACGGATACACCGGCGACTGGTGGGAGCTGAACCCGGGAGCGCGCCGGCTGCTGATGCGCCGCTGCGCGTGCGACTGGACCAACGAGGTCGATGCCCGGGTGGCCATCGAGCGCCTCGACGGTGGTGGTAACACAGACATGACACCGGAGGAGATCGCCCGCCGCTTCTCCGACCTGTCGGCCTGGATCGAAGGAATGATCAAGTTCGACATGCAATTGGTGCGTTACTACCGCGAGCACCACGGCGTGAACACGTTCCTGCGCTCCTCGAAGATCGACGACATGGGCGGGCTGCCCACGCAGGCGTACTACGACGGCATCCACGAGATCACCGATGACGAGGCGCTGATCCTCGAGACCGAACTGCCGCAGAATGCCGGTACTGGCAGGCGCTCGTGGCCGACGACCGGTTCTGCACGCTCGATTGGGTCAATCGTCAGTCCAGCCTGAACGATGCGCAGGCGCACATCGACAGTGACGGCAAGTTCCGCGCGGTCATCTCCCACCGCGATCCGGGCGTGCCCAACTGGCTCGACAAGGGCGACTACCCGTGGGGCGTCATCCAGCTGCGGTGGAACCGGGCGACGGACTATCCCGACCCGACCATCAAGAAGGTTCTGGTCTCCGAGGTGCGCGACCACCTGCCGGCCGACACGCCGGTCGTCACCGCGGATGAGCGGCAGCGCCGGTTGCAGGCCCGCCGCGAGGGCGCGCAGTTCCGGCGGATCTGGTAGCCGGCACATCGATGGAGGGTGCTGACGAGGCGCCGCTGCGCGAGCGCACGCTCGCGGCGCTCGAGGGGCTGCTGGCAGCGTTCGAGCTGCAGCGCTGCGACGACGACTGCTTCGAAATGGTCAATGAACCCAGCCGTTTCGGGCGGGTGTTCGGCGGCCAGCTCGTCGCCCAGGCTCTGCTCGCGGCGAGCGCGACCGTCGCCGGCAAGGCGCCGCACTCGTTGCACGCGTACTTCGTCGAGGGCGGGACTCCCGAGGCACCGCTGCGGATCTCGGTGGAGCGCGTTCGTGACGGCCGTTCGATGGCCTCACGCCGGGTGAGCGTCCGCCAGGACGGGCGCGATCTCCTGGTCCTGATCGCCTCCTTCCATGACAGTCCGGTCGAGCCGTCGCTCGCCGACCCGCCGCCGCCCGTTCCGCCGCCGGATCAGCTGCCGCGGCTGCAGGACTGGGTGCTGCGGAGCCCGGCCGAATCCCGTGCCGGCGCAACCCGCAGCTGGGTCGAGCTGCCGCCGCCGGTCGAGATCCGGATGGGTGAGGCGCTGCGGTTCCTGGGCGGGGAGCCCGCGGGCGGCACCCGGTCGCACTGGATGCGGCTGCCGCGCGCGGTCGGTGACGATCCGCTGCTGCACACCGCGCTGCTGGCGTATGCCAGCGATTATTTCCTGCTGGACATGGCTTTTCGGGCGCATCCGCTGGGCCTGCCGGCGTCAGCTTTCACCTCGACGAGCTTGGATCACGCACTGTGGTTTCACCGTCCGGTGCGTTTCGACGAGTGGGTGCTGCACACCCAGGAGACAGTCGCCATCTCGGGCGACCGGGGTCTGGTGCGCGGTGCCCTCCATGATGGGGAGGGCCGGTTGGTCGCGACCGCCATGCAGGAGGTGCTGATCCGTGTCCGGCAATGACCTGAACGCTGACCTGGCGAGCGCGCTGGCGCACCCGCTGTTCCAGCAGCCCTGGCCCGAGGGCGAGTTCCGCTTCTTCCAGGTGGGCTACATCGTCGACGACCTGCTCGCTGCGGCGGGAAAATGGGCGCGGACGTTCGGGATCGGGCCGTTCCACGTGCTTCCGCGCGCCAGGGTGGAGTGCACCTACCGGGGGGAGCCTTCCGGGCTCGACGTGCAGGTCGGCGTGGCCCAGGCGGGACCGGTGCAGATCGAGCTGATCCAGCAGAACGACGAGCGCCCGAGCGTGTACCGCGAGTTGGCGGCGCCGGGCAGCAGTCTCATGCATCAACTCGCCACGGTGACCGCCGATTACGACGGCCAGTCGGCGCACTACTCCTCGCTCGGCTACGACCTGGTGTGCGAGGTGATCACGCCTGATCAGCGGGTCGCCTACTTCGACACGGTCGCCGATTTCGGCTTCTACGTCGAGGTGATCGAGCACTCGCCGCTGTTCGTCAAGCACATCGCCGCGATCGCCCGCACCTGCGCGCAGTGGGACGGCACCGACCCCATCCGGCTCCTGACGCGCGACGGCTACCGCACGCCGTAAGGGCTCAGCCCGGCAACCCGAGGAAGAACCCGCGCACGTCCTCGACGTACTCCGCCGGTGCCTCCATCGCTGCGAAGTGGCCGCCCTTGGCCGGATGCGTCCAGCGCACCACGTTGAACTGCGCTTCGATCCAGGAGCGCGGCGGGTAGACGATCTCGCCGGGAAACATCGCCACGGCGGTCGGCACCGTCACGGGCGCCTGCGGGATCGCGTCGCGCCCGTTCTGGCGCATCTCCCAGTAGATGCGCAGGGATGAGGCCGCTGCGCCGGTGACCCAGTACGCGGTGATGTTGTCGAGCAGCCGGTCTGCCGTGAACGCCTCGGTGATGCCGGCATCGCTCCAGTCACGGAACTTCTCGACGATCCACGCCGCCAGCCCGGCCGGCGAATCCTGCAGCGCGTACCCGAGCGATTGCGGCCGGGTTCCCTGGATTTCCTGGTATCCGGTGCCGGTGCGGCGCCACTCGCGGGCCCGGTCCAGCGCCACCTTCTCCTCATCCGTCAGCGGCGCATCGCGGATCGGGCGCGCGGTCACCATGTTCAGATGCAGCCCGACGACGCGGTCGGGGTAGAGGTCGGCGAGGTTGGCCGAGACGATGGAACCCCAGTCGCCGCCCTGCAGCCCGTAACGTTCGTAGCCCAGGGCCGCCATCACGTCGGCGAAAGCGGCGGCGACCCGCCGCGGATGCCAGCCCCGCTCGCTGGTCTCCCCGGAGAACGTGAAGCCCGGCAGCGACGGCGCGATGACGTGGAAGTCCCGGCGCAGCGGCCCGATCACGTCGAGGAACTCGGTCACCGAGCCTGGCCAGCCGTGCGTCACCAGCAACGCGGTGGCGTCAGGGTTTTCCGAACGCGCATGCAGCAGGTGAATGCGCTGCCCGGCCACCTCGGTGACCACTTGCGGGATCGCGTTGAGCCGTGCCTCCGTCGCCCGCCAGTCGTAGCCGGTCCGCCAATACTCCAGCAGTTCCACCAGGAAATCGCGCTCGGTGCCCTGCTCCCACCCGATGCCCTCGATCTGGTTGGGCAGCCGCGAGCGGGCCAGCCGCCCGCGCAAGTTCCTCGAGCACCGCCTCCGGCACGTCGATGGTGAAGGGCTCCAACTCCAGCGCGCTCATGCCGCTGTGCTCATTCGACGGCGCCTTTCACCTTCAGGTCGACGATGGTGTCCCAGTCGTAGCCGAGCAGCTCGCCGAGGATCGCATCGCCGTGCTCGTTGAACTCCGGTGCACGGGCTGCGGGGGAGGGCGTGCCGTCGTATTGCACGGGCGTGGCGACGAGTGAGAATTCGGCGCCCTGGGCAGTTTTGCAGCCGACGAGGTAGCCGTTGGCCTTCACCTGAGGATCCTCGGTGACCTCGAGGGCGTCCTGCACCATCGCCCACTGACCGCGGAATCCGGAGAGCCGCTCCCGCCACTCGTCGGCGGTCCGGGTCAGGAAGGTCTCCGCCAGGATGGTGCCCGCCTCCAGCGCATTCGCCAGCAGGTCGGCATGCGTGGCGAACCGCGGATCGGTGATCAGATCCTCGCGGCCGAAGATGCCGCAGGCCTCGGCCCAGTACTGAAATCCTTGCAGGCACGAGAGATAGATCCAGCGCTCGTCCTTGGTGCGGTAGGACGCGGTCAGCGGGTTGTTCATCTGGGTGCGCTCGATGGTGGCGTTCTGCCAGGGCTGGCCCATGTGCTTGGCCAGGGCGATACCGGCCCCGAGCGCCCACATGCCGGTGGCGAGCAGCGAGACGTCGACCACGGGCGCTTCGCCGGTGCGTTCACGGTGCAGCAGGGCTGCGGAAATGCCACCGGCAATCGTCATCGCGCCCAGCGAATCGCCGTACGCGGGACCGGGCTGGGAGATGAAGCCGTCGACATCCGGCGGGCGGGCACCCGCGGCCACGCCCGACCGGCACCAGTAGCCCAGGATGTCGTAGCCGCCGCGGTCGGCGTCAGGCCCTTGCTGGCCGTACCCGGAACCCCTGACATAGACGATGTTCGGGTTGTGCGCCCGGATGTCGTCGACATCGATGCCCAGGGCGGTGCGCACCCGCGGGAGCTTGTTCGTGAGGAAGACGTCGGAGACGGCCGCCAGCCGGTAGAGCACCTCGCGGCCCTCGGGGGTGGCAAGGTCGAGGCCGATGCTGCGCTTGCCGCGGTTGGAGTGCTCCAGCAGCACGTGCACGCCGCCCTCGCCCAGATCGATGACGCCGGTGCGGGCCAGCGTGCGCATTGCGTCGCCGCGGCCGACCGGCTCGACCTTGATGACCTCGGCGCCCCAGTCCGACAGGATCGCCGATGCCGCAGGGACGAACGTGTGCTCGGCGACCTCGAGGATGCGGATCCCCTGCATGACTGCGGTCACGCGACCACTCCGTTCGGTGAGTCCTGCGCCGTGTTCCGACCACCCTCCCATCACGTTGCGACCGCGGCGTCAGCGGCCTCGTTGGTAGCCTCTGCGCGAGGCCGACGCTGCCGGCCGATCCTGCTGCCCGAGCGTGCAGGCCGACTGGAGGTCACGTGACTGCGGCGAAGCGCCACCGGGTCCAGCCCAGGGAGAAGCCGCAGCAGATTGCCGACGAGCTACGCGGGCTCATCGTCAGTGGCGAACTCTCCGAGGGCGATTCGCTGGGCCGCGAGCCCGAGCTGGTAGAGCGCTTCGGGGTCTCCCGGCCGTCGCTGCGCGAGGCCCTGCGCATCCTGGAAGCCGAGGGCCTCATCACGGTGCTGCGCGGCGCGGGCGGGGGCGTCGTCGTCCACGAGCCCGATGAGCGCATGATGGCCCGCACGGCTGCACTGGTGCTCGCGTCGCGCAACGTCGCCCTCGAAGACGTCTTCGCCGCCCGCACCCTCGTGGAGCCGCTCGCCGCCGGGGCCCTGGCGGGGATGCGCGCGCGGCGAGCCGTTCTCGACGAGCTGCGCGCCCTGGTCCAGGCGCAGGAGGATTACCTCGGCGATCCCGAGCTCTTCGCCGCTGCGAATGCCACTTTCCACGAGCGGCTCGTTTCGCTGGCGGGTAACCAGACGCTCGGGCTGTTCACCGAGATGCTGAACGAGATCGTCACGCGGGCGGTGACCGAGGTGAGCCGGAGCGAGGACACGGTGGGTTCGCTCTCGGTACGCCGCCGCGGCATCCGCTCGCAGCTTCGCCTGCTCGAGCTCATCAAGGCGGGCGATCGCAACGCCGCGGAGCTGCACTGGCGCTCGCACATGGCGGTGGTCGGAAAGGTGATGCTCGGCCAGCGCGCCTCGGTGGTCGTGGATCTGTTCGACGACCACTGATATCCGCAGCTTCCGGGCGGCCGCTGGGCTCAGGGACTTGCCGATTGTGGAAGTGGCGATAGCACGATTCCGGTAGCATCCGTGCAATGAGCGAGCCGGTGGCCTTCGCTGAGGGCGGCCCGGGCAGCACCGCTAGCGAGCCTGCCGGCTGGCAGCGCCGGGTGGTGGACCGGTCGCTGGATGACGCGAAGCGCCGGTCCATCGATCGGGGCGCCCGGCTCATCCGCGCCGCGGCCAAGGTGCTCGACCGCACCAACGGTGAGTCCCTCACCGTCCAGGAAGTCGCCGACGAGGCCGGCCAGTCGCTGCGCACGCTGTACCAGTACTTCTCGAGCAAGGATGATCTGCTGCTGGCCGTCTACGAGGAGGCCATGCGCACGTACGCACGGCTGATCACCGCGGCGGTCAAGTCCCTGCAGGACCCGCTGGAGCGGCTGGCCGGCGGCATCATGGCATCGGCCCGGATGCCTGCGATGCACGGCTCAGGGGTTGATCGCGGGCTGTCGCACCTGCGCCTGCAGCTGAGCCAGGCGCGTCCGGCGCTGGTGGCCTCCGCGCAGGCACCCGTCACGGCCTTCTTCCGAGGCCTGATCGCGGATGCGGTCGCGGCGGGTCAGCTGCCCGGGGTCGGCATCGGCAGCGGTATCGGCAGTGGCATCGACAGCGCGACGTACTTCGTGTGCTCCTTGCGCAACTCGTACAACACGTCGATCACGCTGGGCAACGATCTCGGCCTCGAGCTACCGGGCGTCGTCGAGCTGTCGCTGTTCTCCCTCGGCGGCTTGGGCGCGGTCCTGCCGCGCGAGTGGCACCAGAAGGTCGATGACGACCTTCACCTCGCGGGCGGTGATGGCCGCTCGATCCTGCGCCAGCTCACCAGGGAGCCCAGCAGCCGCGTCCCGCGCGGGAAGGCTCGCTGACCTTCCCGCGCGGTCCGGCGGTCAATCTCCCTGGCCGGCCAGGAGGTTTTCGATGATGGCGTCGGCCGCCTCTTCGGCGGTTTGATCCGGCGTGCGGATGTGCACGTCCGGTGCCTCCGGCTCCTCGTACGGGTCGTCGATGCCGGTGAAGTTGGGCAGCTCGCCGCGCCGGGCCTTGGAGTACAGGCCCTTGCGGTCGCGTGATTCAGCGTCGGCGAGCGGGGTGTCGACCCACACCTCGACGAACGCGTCCTCGCCGATCAGCTCGCGGGCCAGCCGCCGCTCGGCGCGGTAACGGCGAGATGAACGCGACGAGCACGATCAGCCCGGCGTCGGCCATCAGCGCCGCGACCTCGGCGATGCGGCGGATGTTCTCGACCCGGTCGGCCGTCGGTGAAGCCGAGGTCGCGGTTGAGGCCGTGACGCACGTTGTCGCCGTCGAGCAGGTACGTGTGCCGGCCCTGGGCGTGCAGCTTGCGTCTCGACGATGTTGGCGATCGTCGACTTGCCCGCCCCGGACAGGCCGGTGAACCACAGCACCGCCGGCCGCTGGTGCTTGAGCTCGGCCCGCGCCGACTGGTCGACCTCGACCGCCTGCCAGTGGACGTTGTCGGCCCGCCGCAGGGCGAAGTGCAGCAGCCCGGCGCCGACCGTGTCGTTGGTGATCCGGTCGATGAGGATGAAGCCGCCCATGTCGCGGTTCTCGCTCGTAGGGATCGAAGGCGATGGGCCGGTCGAGGTTGAGGTTGCAGACGCCGATCTCGTTCAGCTCCAGCGTCTTGGCCGCGGCGTGCTCCAGGGTGTTGACGTTGACCTTGTACTTCGGCTGGGCGAGCGTCGCGCCGACGGTACGGGTGCCGAGCTTGAGCAGGTACGGGCGCCCGGCGAGCATGCGGCTCGTCGTGCATCCACACCACGTGGGCCTCGAACTGGTCGGCGACACCGGGCGGCGCCGAGGCGGCAGCCAGCACGTCACCGCGGCTGATGTCGATCTCGTCAGCAAGGGTGAGGGTGACCGACTCGCCCGGCGACCGCCTCCTGGAGGTCGCCGTCGAAGGTGACGATCCGGGAGACCGCGCTCTCGCGTCCGGACGGGATCACCCGCACGGTGTCGCCCGGCGCGCACCGTGCCACCGACGATCTCGCCCGAGAAGCCGCGGAAGTCGAGGTTGGGCCGGTTGACCCACTGCACCGGCATGCGGAACGGGCCGTCCTGGGTCGGTCGCTCGACCTCGACGGTCTCCAGATGGCCGATCAGCGTGGGCCCGGTGTACCAGGGCGTGTGCGCGCTGTGCTCGGTGATGTTGTCGCCCGCGCAGGGCCGAGAGCGGGATGGCGACGATGTCGTTCGAGGCCGATCCGGCGGGCGAACTCGCGGTAGTCCGCCTCGATCGGGTCGAACACCTCTTGCGAGTAGTCGACCAGGTCCATCTTGTTGATCGCCAGCACGATGTGGCGGATGCCCAGCAGCGACACCAGGAAGCTGTGGCGCCGGGTCTGGGTCAGCACGCCCTTGCGGGCGTCGATCAGGATCACCGCCAGGTCGGCGGTGGAGGCGCCGGTGACCATGTTGCGGGTGTACTGCTCGTGGCCGGGGGTGTCGGCGACGATGAACTTGCGCCGCTCGGTGGAGAAGAAGCGGTAGGCGACGTCGATGGTGATGCCCTGCTCGCGCTCGGCGGCCAGGCCGTCGACCAGCAGGGCGAAGTCGATCTCGCCGCCCTGCGTGCCGACCTTCTTCGAGTCCGCCTCCGAGCGCCGCCAGCTGGTCCTCGAAGACCATCTTCGAGTCGTAGAGCAGCCGGCCGATCAGCGTGCTCTTGCCGTCGTCGACGCTGCCGCAGGTGATGAAGCGCAGCATCGACTTGTGCTCGTGGCGTTCGAGATAGGCATCGATGTCGGTGGCGAGCAGCTCGTCAGCGGCATGGGACATCAGAAGTACCCCTCCTGCTTCTTCTTCTCCATGGAGCCGGACTGAGTCGTGGTCGATGACCCGGCCCTGCCGCTCGCGAGGTGGTGGTCAGCAGCATTTCCTGGATGATCCCGGGCAGCGTCGCCGGCGTCGCTCTCGACCGCGCCGGTCAGCGGGTAGCAGCCCAGGGTGCGGAAGCGGACGCTGCGCAGCTGCGGGACCTCGCCGGTCAGCGAGCGGCATCCGCTCGTCGTCGACCATGATCAGCGCGCCGTCGCGCTCGACCACCGGCCGCGGCTGCGGCGTAGTACAGCGGCACGATCGGGATTTTCTCGGTTGTGGATGTACTGCCAGATGTCGAGCTCGGTCCAGTTCGACAGCGGGAAGACCCGGATCGCTCTCGCCCGGGCCCTTGCGCGCGTTGTAGAGCCTCCACAGCTCGGGCCGCTGGTTCTTCGGGATCCCAGCGGTGCTGCGCCGAGCGGAAGGAGAAGATCCGCTCCTTGGCCCGGGACTTCTCCTCGTCGCGGCGGGCGCCGCCGAACGCGGCGTCGAAGCCGTACTTGTCCAGCGCCTGCTTCAGCCCCTCGGTCTTCCACATGTCGGTGTGCATCGCCGAGCCGTGGTCGAACGGGTTGATGCCGCGCTGCAACGCCTCCGGGTTCTGATAGACCAGCAGCTCCATGCCCGTTCTCGGCGGCGACCGTGTCGCGGAAGGCGTACATCTCCCGGAACTTCCAGGTCGTGTCGACGTGCAGCAGCGGGAACGGCGGCGGCGAGGGATAGAACGCCTTCCGCGCCAGGTGCAGCATGACCGAGCTGTCCTTGCCGACCGAGTACAGCATCACCGGCTTCTCGCACTCGGCGACGACCTCGCGCATGATCTGGATGCTCTCGGCCTCCAGGCGCTGGAGGTGGGTCCTGCTCGTCATCCCAACCTCGTTCGCGTTCCGGTGGTGGCTCGCCTGCTTCTCATGAACGGCATTCTCCCTGTTCTTGTGACCGGCTTGCGACCGGCTCGCTCACACGCCCAGCCGTTCGGCCTAACGTGTAGATGTTTATGGACCCTTCTGCCGTGGAGAGCGATGTTCCCGCTCACGGAAGATCAACAGCTGTTTGAAGCGACCACCGCTCAGTTCCTGGCCACCCGTTACGCCAGTGAACGCATCCGGGAAATGCGGTATGCCCCGGTGTTCGAGCCGGTGCCCTGGAAGCAGGGCGTTGAGCTCGGCTGGACCTCGCTGCTGGTCTCGGAGCAGCTCGGCGGGGGATCGATCAGCGGCAACGGCCTGCTGGACCTGCTGATCGTCGCTTACCACCTCGGGCGCCACTGCCGCGTGAGCGCCGGGCTGACAGCGAGGCTTTCCGCGACGTCCCGCGCGGGCCGGCAAGCGCGGGGGGGAGCCCGCTAGCCCAGCAGTTCGAGGCTGTTGTCCCGCATGATCCGGCGGATCTCGGACTCGCTGAAGCCGTCGAGCTCCTTGGCGAAGTCGGTCGGCTCGGCGAGTCCCTCACCGTGGGGCCAGTCGGAGCCGAAAAGGATGCGCTCGACGCCGATGGTTTCAGCCAGGGCGCCGAGATCCTCCTCGTAGTACGGGGTGACCCAGACGTGGCGGCGGATCGTCTCGCGCGGGTCCTCGCCGAAGGCCCAGGGCGTCTGGTTGGCCTGCTTGCGCAGGCGCTTGACGAGCAGCTTCACCCAGTCCGAACCGTTCTCGATGCTGGCGACGCGAAGGCCTGGGTGGCGGGCGAAGACGCCGTCGACGACCAGCGAGGCGATGGTGTCGTGAATGGCCCGGTCGGAGACCAGGATGCGGCTGAGGATGTTGGTGTTTCCGAAGCCCTCGAACGTCGCGCTCCCACCCCAGGCTGACGTGAGCGCGTTGTAGCCGCTGTCACCGAGATGAAACGCGACCGGGACCGACGCCTCCGCCAACCGGGCCCACACCGGGTCATGGCTGCGGTCACCGAGCGAACGCGAGCCGGCGTGCGCGCCCGGAACCGGCGCCGGTCTCACGTGCACGATGCGGGCGCCGCGCTCGATCAGGCTGCTGAGCTCATCGAGGGCAGCCACCGGATCGGCGAGTGACAGCATCGGCGCGGCGATGAGCCGCCCGCGGTAGTCGAAGCCCCAGTCCTCCTCGAGCCACCTGTTGAACGCCGAGAGGCTGGCCATCGTCGCGTCGACATCGTCCTTCAGGCCCTCCTCGACCCCGCAGCCCAGCGTGGGGAAGAGCAGCACCGACGCCAGGCCCTGCTGCTCGGCCACCTCGGCGCGCGCGTCGTGATCCTGGTACTCCGGACGCAGCGGCTCGACCGCCATGAGCGTGCGCGGGTCGACGCCTTCGGGCACCTGCCCGCGAAACATCACGTCGAGACAGCCCGGCACGATGATCGGGTTGAAGGTCGGGTTGGGGATGAAGCGATTCACCCGCTCACCGATCAGGAGCTGGTAGCGCTTGCCGGACTGCACGATCTGCACCCCGCGCTGGCGGAACTTCGGATCGAGGTGCCGGGTGAAGGCATCCATCGTCTCGTAGTAGTGGTTGTCCGCGTCGATCGCCTGGAAACCCAGCTCCATGCAGGCAGAGTACAGGCAGCCTTTCGGATTCGGAAAGTAGCGTTGTCCGACTTTGGCGGGGGTGCTACAACTGCAGGCGTGACGACGCCAGCTTTTCCGGTCTTCGACGCCGACAACCATCTGTACGAGACCGAGGATGCGTTCACCCGCCACCTGCCGGAAGCGCACCGCAACCTCTTCCGTTTCGTCGAGCTGGGCGGGCGCAAGAAGCTCGTCCCTTTGCTCAGGTGGCCGATGGCGACCGGACCATTCAGGACGCGCTCGCCTCGGCGGTGTGCCACGGGATGCTGAACCGTTTCCGGGCGTGCGCCTGATCAGCGTCGAGAACGGCGGGAGCTGGGTGGGCAACCTGGTGAAGAACCTCGCGTTCGCCTACAAGAAGATGCCCAACGCGTTCGCCGAGGACCCGGTCGCGGTCTTCAAGCGCAACGTGTGGATCAACCCTTTCTGGGAGGACTCGCTGCACGGCCTCATCGAGCTGATGGGTCCGGATCGGGTCTGCTTCGGCTCCGACTTCCCGCACCCCGAGGGCCTGGACAAGCCGCTCTCGTTCGCCGGCCAGATCGATGATCTGCCGCCGGCCGACGTCGAGCGCATCATGTCGGCCAACATGTTCGAGCTGCTCGACCTGCCGGTGCCCGCGGGGCGTTCCTGATGCCCCAACCGGCGCTCGCGGAGCTGGTGGATCCGCGCCGGGCGGCGATCGTGACCCAGGAGTGCCAGGGGGCAGTCGTCGGTCCGCAGGCCGGGCTTCCGGTGCTGGCCGCAGAGGCCCAACGCGAGGCGATCCCCAACATCGGGCGGCTCTTGAGGGCCGGCCGCGCTGCCGGGGTGCCCGTCGTGCATTGCCTGGTACAGCGCCATCCTGATGGCCTCGGCGCCAACCACAATGCGCGGCTGTTCGCGGGGACGACGACCGGAGTGGGCAACGCGATCGCTCCGGGCAGCCCCGGCGCGGGCCTGCTCCCCGAGCTCGGACCGGCTGATTCCGACCTCATCATCTCGCGGTGGCACGGCCTCGGCCCGATGGGCGGCACCGAACTCGACGCCGTGCTGCGCAACATGGGCATCACGACCGTCATCGGTGTGGGTGTCTCGGTGAATGTGGCCATCACGAATTTCGTCATGGACGCGGTGAACGCGTCGTATCAGTTCGTGCTCCCGCGCGACGCGGTGGCGGGAGTGCCCCGCGAGTACGCCGAAGCGGTCATCGACAACACCCTGAGACTGCTGACGACCGTCACCACGACCGACGCCGTCATCGAGGCCTGGGCCGGCCACTAGTCCACCGCGAAAGCCTCGGCGGGCAGCAGGCGCTTGGCGAGCTTGCCGGTCGGCAGGCGCGGCAGCTCGTCCAGGAACACCACCGAGCGCGGGCACTTGAACTTCGAGAGCCGGGCGGTGCAGTACGCGATGAGCTCGGCCTCGAGGTCGGCGGACGGCACGACTCCCGGGGCCGGCTCCACGATCGCGCGCACCGCCTCGCCCAAGTCCGGGATCGGGCGACGCCGACGACGGCGACGTCGCCCACCGCGGGATGCCCGACGAGGACATCCTCGATCTCGCGCGGATAGATGTTGACGCCGCCGGAGATCACCATGTTCGTGACGCGATCGGTGATGTAGAGGTAGCCCTCGTCGTCCACATTGCCGACGTCGCCGAGGGTGCTCCAGCCGCGGTCGTTGAACGCCTCGGCGGTCTTCGCCGGATCGCCGTGGTACTCGAAGCGTGCCGGCGCCTCGAACCAGATCTGCCCGGTCTCATCGGCGGCAAGCTCCGTCGCCGTCCTCGCCGACGATGTGGACCGCGCCCAGCAGCGAGCGTGCCGACCGAACCCGGATGCGCCAGCCACTCCTCGGGACCGATCGCGCAGAAGCCCGCGCCCTCGCTGCCCGAGTAGTACTCGTACACGATCGGGCCCAGCCACTCGATCGCCGCGCGCTTCACCTCCGGCGGGCACGGCGCGGCGGCGTGCACCGACGTAGCGCAGGCTCGACAGGTCGAACCGGTTCCGCTCCGCTCTCGGGCAGCTTCAGCAGCCGGATGAGATGGGTCGGCACGAACTGCACATGGGTGACGCGAAAGCGCTCGATCGGCGCGCAGGCGTCTCCACCGGATCGAAGCGCTCCATGACCACGGCGGTGCCGCCCGAGGCGCAGGACGCCATCGGTCCAGCCCGGCCGGCGCCGCGTGGTAGAGCGGAGCGGGGCGAGAGGTAGACGGTGCCCTCGCCGAACGCCGTAGAGACCCCGGACCAGCATCCGACGAACGCGCTCGGAGCGCCGAGCTCGCCGCCGACGCGGCCGGGCTTGATGCCCTTGGGCTTGCCGGTCGTGCCCGACGAGTAGAGCATCCACGAGCCCTCGCTCTCGTCCGCGACCGGCGTCGGTCGGCTGCGCGGCCAGCGCCTGCGTCGTAGTCCTCGAAACCGTCGACCGCGCCGCCGACCACGAGCCGCGCCGGCCGGGCGATCGGCGAGCGCCGAGCCGGCTCGTCAGCTCGGGCAGACGCGCCGAGACGATGATGACGCGACGCGCCGCAGTCGTTGACGATGTACTCGGCCTCGTCGGCCGCGAGGTGCCAGTTGATCGGGGTGACGTACAGCCCGCTGCGCATGGCCGCGACGGTCACCTCGAAGAACTCGCAGCCGGTTCTCCAGCACCAGGGCGACGTGATCGCCTTGCCGCAGCCCCATCGCGCGCAGGTGGTGGGCCAGCTGGTTGGACCGGGCGTCCAGTTGCGCGTAAGTGAGGGTGGCGCTGCCGTCTGCCATGGCGACCGCGAGCCGATCGGGCGCGCTCGCGGCGTAGGCGCTGACATGTTCCAGCAAGGTGGCTCTCCTGGGCGGGGCGTGGCTTTGCGGCGAATCTAGCCGACCGGCCTCAGGGCACGAAAAGCTCTAGATGTCACAGGCGATGCCGGTTAGGGCTCGGGCACCTCGAAGTGCTCGTCGCGCAACTGGAAGGCGCGCTTCGTGCCGTGAGCGGCCCGGACCTTCACGAAGTTGAACTCGTCCGCTTCGAACTGCAGGTTGGTGCCGAAGGCGTGGAAGAGGTAGCTCGCCACCTCCTCGCCGGCGTACGCCTGCAGCTGCTCGACGAGCCGGAAGGCCTCCTTGGCCATCACGATGCCGTCGGCGGGCATCTTGGCGATCTTGCGCGCGCACCAGTCGGCACGCGGGGCGACCTCGTGTCGTCGACGACCTCGGTGAAGACCGTCAGGTGTTCGAAGCTGGAGGCCGCCACCGTGTCACCGGTCAGCAGCAGCCGGCGGGCGAGCACCGGCCCCAGCCGGTGAAAGAACATGTGCAGCGATCCCGAGCGCCGGCCCGAGAAACCGGGTGGCGGGCATGCCGATCTTGGCGTCGCTGGCGACGACCGAGATGTCAGCCATCAGTGCCATCTCGAAGCCGCCGCCGAGGGCGTAACCCCTCACCTCGGCGATGGTGACCTTCGGGTAGCCCATCAGATTGTGGTAGAAGCTGAACGCCTCGCGATCGACGGCCAGTCGGCGCCGCTGGCTCGGCCGGCGGGTGGCCTGCCGCGATCCCCATTGGTTGCAGGCATATCGCTGCCCCTGCCGTACCAGCCGTAGGCGTTTCCATGTCGGCGCCGGTGCTGAACACGCCGCCCTCGCCGCGCAGCACGACGACCTTGACGGCATCGTCGTCGGCGAGATCGTCGAGGTACTCGAGCCATCTGAGTGCGCATCGCCGCGTCGTAACTGTTGCGCCGCTCGGGGTTGTTGAGCGAGATCCGGGCGATGCCGCTGGCCTCGTCCCGCTCGAGGAGTACTCGGGGATCCGTCAACTCGGCTCCCTTCTGCGTTGCGCGCGCACGACAGCGGAGCCTAGTCTTAATATCTGGATGTTTCCAAGGTCCGGGAGGTGTCCGAGACGGCCGGATCGGCGTGGGAGAAGGTGTCGTCATGAACTTCACGACGATCGACTACGAGGTCTTCGACCGCGTGGCGACCATCACGTTCAACCGGCCGGATCAGCTGAACGCCCTGAGCCCCGAGATGGTGGGCGAGCTGCGCACGGCCTACGCGATGGCCGAGGCCGACGACGAGCGTGTGGATCCTGCTCGTCACCGGCAAGGGCCGGGCCTTCTGCGCGGGTGCCGACGTGACCGAAATTCCTGACAGACGGGCGCGTCCTCTATGACGAGCCCTACCTGTCGACCTACCCGCAGTGGGAGGCACCGCAGGAGGGCACGCCGCCGTTTCGCACGATGACCAAGCCGGTGCTCGCCGCCGTCAACGGGCTGTGCTGCGGCGCGGGCCTGGACTGGGTGACCACGGGAGACATCGTCATCGCCTCCGACCGCGCCGAGTTCTTCGACCCTCACGTGAGCATCGGCCTGGTGTCCGGGACGCGAGGTCGTCCGGCTCGCCCGGGCGCTGCCGACCCACATCGCCATGCGCATGGCGCTGATGGGCCGTCACGAGCGCATGAAGGTCGACCGCGCTTATCAGCTCGGGGTTGGTGTCGGAGGTCGTCGAGCACGAACGGCTGATGGAGCGCGCGCGGGAGATCGCGGCGACGGTGAACCGCAACGCGCCCCTGGCGGTCCGTGGCACCCGGCTGGCGATCCGCAAGGGTCTCGACCTGCCGCTGAACGAGGCCGAGATCCTCGCCGAGGCCTTCCGCGAGCGTGTGGTGCGTACCGACGACGCCAAAGAAGGGCCCTTGGCTTTCGTCGAGAAGCGCCAGCCCGAATGGCGATGCCGGTGAGCGGCGATTACCAGCACGATCCAGTACGAGATCTCGCGGCGATCACGTCGCGACCCTCACGCTGAACCGCCCGCATGTGCTCAACGCGTTCGACCGCCAGATGTGCGAGGAGATCCAGGACGCCTGGAACCGGGTCAAGACCGATCCGTCGGTCCATGCGGTCGTGCTGCGCGCGGCCGGCGACCGGGCGTTCTGCGCCGGCCTCGACACCAGCAAGCCGTACGGGCAGCCCGATGATGATCTGGAACCATGAGGATCCGGGCGAGCTGCTCAGCCCGAAGTGGCTGCAGGTCTGGAAGCCGGTCGTGTGTGCGGTCCACGGAATCTGCACGGCAGGCGCGTTCTATCTTCGTCAACGAGTCCGACATCGTCATCTGCTCCGAGGACGCGACCTTCTTCGATTCGCACGTGACGTACGGGCTGGTGTCGGCGCTCGAGCCGGTGGGCCTGATGCGCAAGATCGGCCTCGGCGAAACGCTGCGGATGGCCCTGTCCGGCAACGACGAACGGGTGACGGCGCCGACGGCGCTGCGCATCGGACTCGTGACGGAAGTCGTGACGCGCGAGGCGTTGTGGGAGCGGGCACACGAGATCGCTGCCGGCATCGCGCGCAAGCCGACGGCGGCGACGCAGGGCACCGTAAGGGCGATCTGGGATTCGCTCGACCGGCCGTATCGCGCGGCCATGGAGCAGGGCCTCATCTACACCCGGCATCGGCAATCCGCATCGGTTCGGCGGAGGTCGCGGAGCGCGGTGCCGACCGTCCGCCTCCGAGGTTTCGGTGACGGCCGCGCCTCGACCCGCCGGGTCCAGCAGATCCTGACGTCTCGACCCCGATGCGCCCGCGATGGAGTATGGACGCCGAGTGGTTCAGCTGGGGTGAGATCGCCGAGACCGCAGCCCTTCTCGCCGCTGCGGTGGAGCCCGGCGAGCGGGTGGCGCTCCTGCTGCGCAACCGTCCGCAGCATGTCGGCCTGCTCATCGGGCTGATCAGCGCCGGGGCGTGCGTCGTCACCGTGAATCCGGGGCGCGGAATCGAGCGGGTGCGGGAGGATCTCGCCGGCCTCGGGGTGGGAACGATCGCCGGCACATCCGAGGATCTGGAGACCTTCGGCCCCGGGCCGGGGCGGGTGCGCCAGATCTGCAGCGAATCGCTCGGGTCGGTGAACGTCGACGGACCGGGTGCCGGAGGCCGCAGCGGCCCGCGCGCCGGGTGTTGCCGTCGAGATGCTCACCAGCGGGACGACCGGTCCGCCCAAGCGGATTCCCCTGACGTACGAGACACTTTGGCGGGTGCTCGCGGGTGCCAAGCACTACGAGAGCGCCAAGCAGGCCGAGCTCCGGCTGCGCACGGGGGTCGCCATCATCAACGCGCCGCTCGTGCATCTGGGCGGCCTGTTCCGGGTGCTGCAGTGCGTCGCGGACGGCCGAGCGTTCTGCCTGCTCGAGACGTTTCCGCGTGATGGACTGGGTCGATGCGGTACGCCGCCACCGCCCGACGACGGTGAGCCTGGTGCCGACCGCGCTGCGCATGATCCTGGACGCCGACCTCGATCCGGCCGGATCTTGCGAGCGTCCGGTCGGTCATCTCCGGCACCGCGCCGCTCTCGCCGGAGGACGCCGACGCGTTCTTCACCAAGTACGGCGTGCCGGTGCTGTCACCTACGCGGCCACGGAGTTCGGCGGCGGAGTCGCCGGGCTGGAACCTCACGGACCACCAGCAGTTACTGGACCGCCAAGCGCGGGAGTGTCGGGCGTGCGCATGCGGGCTGCGAGCTTCGCGTGGTCGACCCGAGACCGGCGAGACCGCTACCGGCGGACGTGGCCGGGGCCTGCTCGAAGTGAGAGGCTCGCCAGCTCGGTGACGACCTGGCCTGGAATCGGACGACCGACCTGGCGCGTATCGACGGGGACGGCTTCCTGTGGATCCTCGGCCGCGCCGACCAGGCCATCATCCGCGGGGGCTTCAAGGTGCTGCCCGATGACGTCCGGGTGGCGCTCGAGCGCGACCCCCGCGTGCACAGCGCGGCGGTCGTCGGGATGGACGACCCCCGCCTCGGGGCCGTGCCGGTCGCCGCTGTCGAGCTGCGGCGGAGTGCGCTGGCGGTCACCGCCGAGCAGCTGCTGGCCGATGCGTCGAAGGTGCTTGCCCGTTATGAGCTGCCGACCGCGCTGCGATCGTGGGGGAGCTTCCGCGCACGCCCTCCGGCAAGGTCGACCTCCCGGCCGTGCGCGAGCTGCTCATCCAGAGAGACGGGTGAGGGCCGATGAGCGAACGGTGGACGTTCGGGCGAGCCGCTGCCGCAGACGCAGGCCTTGGCGGCGCTGATGCGGCGCGTCGCCGGCCTTGGCGCCGGCGATGGAAGGCGATCGCGCGCCGATCGCCCGACTCATCAGCGACCTGCGCTCGCCGAGACGGCGCTGGAAGCCGCTGCGCCGGCCGATCTGTTCCCGCGGGTGGGAGCCGACGCGCCGGCCGCGAACGTCGGGTCTACCTCGACCACAGCCGTGACATCGGCGCCTACAACCCGTGCTTTTCCGGAATACGCGATCGATGTGACGGCGCGAAGGCATGGGATCGGTGACGTTTCCGCTGGCGTTCGAAGGGCCGCCCGGGATCGTCCACGGCGGCGTGCTGGCGACCTTCTTCGACTGCGCGATCCAGCACCACAACTGCGATGTGGGAGTGGCGGGCAAGACCATGTCGTTGCTGGTCGAGTACCACCGGCCTACTCCGCTGATGCAGCCTCTGACGTTCGAGATCGAACGCGAGGTCACCGACAGCCAGGATCACCTCGCGAGCCCGCCTGTTGCGGGGCGACGCCGACAAGCCGCTTGTGCACCGCCACGATGCAAGCGGTCGCCGGTGACCGGGCCCGGTTAGCGCCAGTCTCACCACGTCGGACGCGCCATGAGCCCGCCGCGCCACTGACGCTGCCGGCACGCCTTCGCGAGCATGCCGCCGCCCGCGGCCGGGCATCCCCTGCTCATCTGCGACGACGAGGTGCTCACCTACGGCGGCGCCGAGGCACGGTCGGCCGCATTGGCCAAGGGTCTGCTGGCCTACGGCGCCGGCAAGGGCACGCGCGTGGGCCTGCTGTACCCGAACGGCGCCGACTTCGTCGTCGCGCTTCTGGCCGCCGCCCGTATCGGCGCCATCGCCGTGCCGCTCAGCACCTTCTCGACCGCTGCCGAGTTGCGCGGACTGTTGCGCGGCGCCGACATCGAGATCCTGCTCGCGACCGACGCCTACCGGCGACGCGATTACGTCGCGGCGCTTCGCGAAGCGGTGCCGGGGCTCGATCTGGCGGCCGAGCCGCCGCTTCGGTGCTCGTTCCAGCGCTGCGCCGCGCCTTGCGCCGGACGTCGCCTTCGCTGCTCACCAGCGCGATCGCTGCAGGCGGGGCAGGCGATCTCGGACGCCGTCCTTGCTGCGGTGCGAGGACGTCAGTCAGCGCCGCTGACCGGCTCGTGATCGTGCACACCTCGGGATCGACCAGCGCGCCCAAGGGCGTCATCCACCAGCACGGCGCGCTGCTGCGCCACCTGGACAACCTGAACGAGCTCCGCCGCTACGACGAGACACGAGATCCTGTTCTCCAACTCGCCGTTCTTCTGGATCGGCGGGCTTCGCCTACGGGCTGCTCGGCACGCTCGCTCGCCGGCGCCACGCTGGTGTGCTCCAACGCGATCGACCCCGGCGGCGTGCTCGACCTGCTCGAGCGCGACCAGGCCGACGATGGTCAACGGATTCGCCGCCACCGTCGCCCACCTGGCCGAAGGACCCCACCTTCGCCGGCCGGGATCTCAGTTCGATCCGGCGGGGCAACCTCTGGCCGATCATGCCCGACTGACGTCCGGCCGCTGACCCGGAGCTGCGCCACAACATGCTCGGCATGACCGAGGCCGGAAGCGTCTGCCTGGTGAGCGCGGACGAGGGCGACCAGCCCGAGCCCCGCCGCGGCTCGTTCGGCCGGCCGGCGCCCGGCTTCGAGGCCAGGATCGTCGATCCCGACACGGGTGCCGAGCTGCGGGACCGGAGAGGCGGGCGAGCTGTGCTTGCGGGGCCCGTTCCTGATGGAGGGCTACTACGGCCGCGAACGCCACGAGACGTTCGACCCCGATGGCTGGTACCACACCGGCGACCTGTTCCGTGTCGGACGAGGACGGCTTCTGCTACTTCACGGGCCGCAGCGGCGACATGATCAAGACCGCCGGCGCGAACGTCTCGCCGCGCGAGGTCGAGGCCGCGATCCTCGAGCGTGACCGACCTGGTCGCCCATGTCGTCGGGATCGAGGACGCGGAGCGCGGCCAGCTCGTCGCCGCCGCCATCCGGCTACCCGGCCGGCCGGCGCCGGACGTCGACACGAGTGCGCCAGGCGCTGCGACGCGGCTGTCCGCGTACAAGGTGCCGCGGCGGATCGTCTTCCTGGCCGATCGGCGAGTGCCCATGCTCTCGAGCGGGAAGCTCGACTCCCGCGCGCTGAAGGAGCACCTCGGTGCTCGCTGAACTCGACGCTGCCCGTCCGCTCCTGCGCGCGCAGCGCGCGTCCGCGGCGCCCGGCGTGCGGTGGTCGTCGTCCGAGGACGCGCGCCTCACCCATGCCGAGCTCGACGACCGCAGCCGGCGCTCGCCGGGCGGCTCGTCGCCGCCGGCGTCGGCAAGGCCTCTCGCGTCGGCGCTGATGGCGCCCAACGGCATCGAGTGGGCCTCACAGCGGTGGCGGTCATGCGCCTCGGCGCGGTCCTGGTCCCGCTCAGCACGCTGCTGAAGCCCCCGGAGCTGAAAGCACAATTGGAGCGTCGCCGGCGTCAGCCATCTCGTGGTGGCCGCGCGAGTTTCGCGGCCGCGACTACCTCGACGAAGTCAAGAGTCTCGACCGGCGGTCCGCCGCTGCTTGCGCCACGTCTGGACGCTCGACGCGCTTCCCGACGCGCGACGGTCCCGACGGACGGCGCTCGTGTCGGCGCTGGAGGACGACGTGTCCGTCCGGCCGACGACCTCGTCGTGCTCTTCACCTCGGGCAGCCGGGGAGCGCCGAAGGGCGTCATCCACACCCACGGCGGCGGGTTGCGAGCCACCGCCGCCGGGCTGGAGAGCCGCCGCATCGGCAACGACGAGCGGCTCTACATCCCGATGCCGTTCTTCTGGACCGGCGGCTTCTCCAGCGGCCTGATGTCGGTGCTCGTCGCCGGCGCCACCCTGCTCACCGAGGCCGTGCCCGAACCCGCCCGCACGCTCGCGCTGCTCGAACGCGAGCGGCGTCACGCTCTTTCGCGGCTGGCCCGACCAGGCCGCCCGGCTTGCCGCCGCATCCACGCTTCGCCGCCGGGCGGACCTGCCCAGCTTGCGTCCGGGCAGCCTCGCCGCCGTCCTGCCGCCGGGCTGCGACCGACGTCCGGGCGCTCGCGCGCCAACCTGTTCGGCATGACCGAGACTTTCGGTCCGTACTGCGGCGACCGGCTCGACCTCGACCTGCCGCCGAGGAAGTTCGGCAGCTGCGGCAGGCCCTTCGAGGGGTTCGAGGTCCGGATCGTCGACCCGGAGACCGGCGGGGTCTGCGGGCCGGGCGTCACCGGCGAGATCTGCGTCCGAGGTCCCAACGTGATGCGCGGTATGTGCGGGCGTACCCGCGAGGAGGTCTTCCGCGCCGACGGCTGCTATCCCACCGGTGACCTCGGATCCCTCGATGCCGAGGGCTACCTCTGGTACGGCGGGCGGCGCGACGACATGTTCAAGGTCAAGGGCGCCACGGTCTTCCCGACCGAGGTCGAGGCGGCGCTGCGGGCCGTCCCGGCGGTGCGGCTGGCGTTCGTCACCGACGTGCGGGAGGACTCCGGTGAGCCGGCTGGCCCAGGTGGGTGCGTTCGTCGTCACCGCAGCGCCGCTCGAGCGCGTCGCCGAGGCGGTGCGGGCGCGGCTCAGCGCTTTCAAGGTGCCGACGATCTGGATGATCGGCGACGCCGACGACGTACCCATGACGGCGACCGCGAAAGTGGACAAGACAGCACTCCAGGAGCTGCTGCGAAGTAAGGGGCGACGTTGAGCATCAACAGCAAGGTCCGGCTCGAACGCGACGGCTTCGTCGCCACGGTCACGCTCGACAACCCGGGCCGGCGCAACGCCTGTTCCATGGGCATGTGGCTGGCCATTCGCGACGCCTTCCGCGATCTCGCCACGAGCGACGCTCGCGTCATCATCCTCACCGGCGCCAACGGTGACTTCTGCTCAGGCGCCGACCTCAGCGGCGGTGACGAGCCGGATCCGGGCTGGGAGGGCAACAAGGTCAACGGAATGCGCCGGCTCGCCGGCGCCGTCATGGCGGTGCACGAATGCCCGATTCCGGTCATCGCGAAGGTCGACGGCGCGGCGGTGGGTGCCGGCTTCGGGCTGGCGATGGCGGCCGACATGCTGTTCTGCTCCGAAAGGGCCCGCTTCTCGGCCATTTTCGCGAAGCTCGGGCTGAGCCTGGACTTCGGCACCTCGTGGTTCCTGGCCCAGCGCGTCGGCATCCACCGCGCCAAGGAGATCGCGCTCACCGCCGAGATGATGGACGCGAGCCGGGCGGAGGCACTCGGGTTGCTCAACGGGGTCGTGCCTGCCGATGAGCTCGACGCGAAGGTGGCCGGCGTGGCGGCCCGTATCGCTGCCGGGCCGCCGATCGCGCTGTCCATCACCAAGCGCATGCTGACGAATGCCGCGAACTCCTCACTCGCGAGCGCGCTGGAGACCGAAACACTGGCGCAAAACGTCAATGTCGGTACGGCCGACATGGCAGAGGCGATGATGGCGTACTACGAGAAGCGCACACCGGTCTTTCGCGGGGAATGAGTGGGCGTTAGTTTGACCGCTGAGTGACATCGAAGTCAGCCGAGACGATGGGTAGGAAGCACATGAAGAGCCAGGCAGCCGTCCTGCGTGAGCAACCCGGCAAGTGGGAGATTCTCGAGGTCGATCTCGAGGAGCCCCGGCAGGGCGAGCTCCTGGTGCGTCTCGAGCACGCCGGCCTGTGCCACTCCGACGATCATGTCGCCACCGGCGACCTTCCGATCGGCGGTGGGCTCATGTGCGGAGGCCACGAGGGCTCCGGCATCGTCGAGCAGGTCGGCCCCCACACGCCGGACTGGAACGTCGGCGACCGGGTCATCCTGTCGTTCCTGCCGGCTTGCGGACACTGCCGGTGGTGCGCGTCAGGCATGCAGAACCTCTGCGACAACGGCGCTAACACGCTCGCCGGAATCCGCATGGACGGCAGCTACCGCATGCACCTCGACGGGATGCCGGTCGGCCAGATGGCCGGGATCTCGACCTTCAGCCAGTACACGACCGTCTCGACGATGTCGGCGATCCCGTGCCCCGACGACATCCCGCTCGACGTCGCCTGCCTGACCAGTTGCGGTGTCGGCACCGGATGGGGCTCCGCGGTGAACTCGGCCGAGGTCCGGGCCGGAGACGTGGTCATCGTCATGGGCGTCGGCGGCATCGGCATCAACGCTGTCCAGGGTGCGGCCCACGCCGGCGCGAGTGTCCTGATCGCGGTCGATCCGGTCGAGCTGAAGCGTGAGATGGCGCTGCGCCTGGGAGCCACCCACGCGGTGGCGACGATGGAAGAGGGCACCGAGATCGCGCGCAGCTTCACCAACGGGCAGGGCGCCGACTCCTGCATCGTCAGCGTGGGCGTGACCACGGGGGAGCACATCGCACAGGGCGTCGACGCGATTCGCAAGGGCGGCACGTGCGTGCTCACCGGGCTGGGAAACATGATGGACGCGTCGATCCCGGTCTCGGCAGCGATGATCACGCTGTTCCAGAAGCGGATCCAGGGCTCGCTGTTCGGCGCGAGCAGCCCGACCAAGGACATCCCGGCGATGCTCAACCACTACCGGCAGGGCCGCCTGAAGCTCGACGAGCTCATCACCCGCCGATACGCGCTGGATCAGGTGAACGAGGGCTACAGCGACATGCGTAACGGGCTGAACATGCGCGGGGTCCTTGACATCCAGCACTGACCCCGAGCGCTGACCCTGATCGCCGTCAGGGCGTGATGCCGACCCGGGCCACGGGCGCGGCGGGCTCCTGACGGGTCCACAGCCCGCGTGTCAGAGCGTCCAGGAGGGCGTTGCGTGTCTGGCGGGGATCGATCAGCTCATCGAAGCCCAAGCCCTCGGCGGACCGGTAGGAGGCCTGGAGCTCAGCCCGCCGCAGTGACTCGGCCTGGTCGGCATCGGCATTGATGGCCGAGCCCTGGGCGGCCGCGCCCATCGCGCCCATCGTCGCGCCCGGGTAGGCGAATGTGGCGGTCTGGCCGTCGAACGGGGCCATCGCCATCACCATCGAGCCGAAGCCGTACGCCTTGCGGAGCGTCACCTCGAGCTTGGGGGTGGTGGCCAACGCCTGCGCGGCATACATGCGGGCGCCGCTGCGCAGGATGCCGGCCTGCTCGGAGCGCGTGCCTGGCATCACGCCGGGGTTGTCGGCCAGAAACACCAGCGGCAGGTGGAAGGAATCGGCGACGGCGATGAAGTGGGCGGCCTTGTCGGCGGCCTTCACATCGATCGAACCCGCCATCACCCGAGGCTGGTTGGCGACGATCGCGACCGGGTTGCCGCCCAAGTGCGCGAGCGCGCAGATCATGGCGGTGCCGAAGGTCGGCTGGACCTCGAACCAGTCCGGGGTGTCGACGATGGCGTCGATCACCTTGCGCATGTCGTAGACCCGCCGGTTGTCGCGCGGCACCAGATCGACCAGCTGCGGGGTGGAGCGGGGGAGGGTCGTCTCGTCCTCGGTGCGGCGCCCGGGATAGGCCCAGGCGCTGGACGGGAAGTAGCTCAGATAGCGGCGAATCTGCGCGAGCGCCTCGGCGTCGTCACCGGCCACGTTGTGCACCAGCCCGCTTGCCACCGCGACCGACGGCCCGCCGAGGTCCTCCTTGGACACGTCTTCACCGGTCGACTGCTTCACCACCGGCGGACCGGCGGTGAAGATCGAGGCCTGCTGGGTCATCACGCAGAAATCCGCCATGGGCCCGATGAGCGCGCCGTGGCCCGCGGAAGCGCCGAGGACGCCGCACACCACCGGCACCTGGCCGGAGCAGCGCGCCTGCATGCCGAGGTCGACCGGGAAGCGACCGCCGGTGTGGCCGGCAGGCCGGTAGCCGGCGCCTTCCAGCAGCATGATGAGCGGCACCTTGTACTGGCGGGCGAGTTCGGCGATGCGGTAGCGCTTGGCGTTGCTGCCGCCGCCGATCGAGCCGGCCAGGGTCGTGAAATCCTCGGCGCCGACCAGGACCGGACGGCCGTCGATGAGCCCCGATCCGCAGACCAGCGCATCGGCCGGCACATCGCCGCCGGTCAGCGTGCCGATCTCGCGGAAAGTCCCTGAATCCAGAAGGGTTTCGACGCGAGCCCGGGCATCCAGCTTGCCTGCCGCGCGATGCTTGGCCAGCCGCGCGTCGCCGCCCATCGCACGGCTTGCCGCGTAGCGCCGATCGAGGTCGTCAAGCGTGGATTCCCAATCGCTGCTGCTGTGCCCGCTCACAAGTCGTGACGCTACCAAGCGGCGCCTCGGCGAACCTGGCCGGGAGGGTCGATTCCTCTAGATAGTTCGACTACTCGCCCTGGAGGTCGCGCCGCCGGAAGGCCACCAGAAACGTGAGGCCTAAGGTACCGCGGCGTAGCCTGGCGCGATGATTTTCATCGCGGCCAAGTTTCGGGTGCGGCCCGAGTACGCCGACCAGTGGGCGCAGCTGACGCAGACCTTCACCGAAGCGGTCCGGGCGGAGCCGGGCTGCCTGTGGTTCGACTGGTCGCGCAGCCTGCAGGACCCCACCGAGTACGTGCTGATCGAGGCTTTCCGGGACGATGCGGCCGGCGCCGCCCACGTGCAGTCAGCGCACTTCCAGCAGGCGCGACACGATCTGCCGCCGCTGCTGGTGGAAACACCGCGGGTGCTCAACACCTCGATCCCGCAGGACGATTGGTCGCCCCTGGGGGAGATGGCCGTCGACGGGCCGGCTTGAGCAGCCCCGGCAGGACGCCGTCGACGATGCGCTCGGCGAGGTTGCGGTCCAGCGGCGCTCCGCTGAGAAAGAGGCGGTAGTACACCGCGCCGAAGAGCAGCTCGTGGGTCAGGCCGATGTCGATGTCGGCGCGCAGCTCGCCGCGCTCGATGCCGCGCCGCAGCAGGCGCTCGACCTCCTGAACGCGCAGTGCCACCACGCGTTCCCGAAAGGCGCGTGCCAGCTCGGAATCGGTGGCCAGCTCGGGAACCAGGCCCTGCATCACCGTGCCCATGAGGGTCTTGCCGAGCACCCGCACCGCACCCTGCACGAGGGCGATCAACTCCGAGCGGGTGTCCGCCAATGCCGGCACGGCGACGACCGTCTGCACCATGTCGATGACAACGGCAAGGGCCAGCTCGTCCTTGGAACGCCAGCGCCGGTAGATCGTCGTCTTCGCTACTCCCGAGCACGCGGCGACGCCTTCGATGGTCAGTTCGCGAACCCCGCCTTTGGCGAGCAGCTCGCGGGTCGCGGCAAGGATGGCGGCCTCGCAGCGCTCGCTGCGCGTCAGCCGGGCAGACACCCCCGAAGCGGCGCCAGGAGTCACGTAGCTCACACTCCGAAACGTTGCGTTGCGTTTACCAGCCAGTCACGTGGCTCGAGGACTATAGATCGGGTCTGGCCAGCCGATACAAGTTAGGAAAAGTAAACAACGCAACGTATCGTAGCGATCACGGTGATGAGAGAAAAGCGAAGAGGCGAAGCCCGCAGCGGCCGCCCGATTCCTCATGCGCCACGAACGACTTGCCTCGGGATCTGCCCGCAGGCGCCGCAAACACCGATCATCCCCAGGGGGGATTGCTCCATGTCCACGTCCACGCCCAGCCCCGCGCTCGAGCCGGCGCCGCGCGTCACCAGTGCCGAGGACCTCCAGCGTGCCTACATCTGGTCCATCAACAGCGCACTCGAAAGCGGCGGCGTCGGTCTTGCCGACGAGCTGGCTGACGGCTACCGCCACGAGTCCCGCGCGCTGTCCGAGGGAGCGCTCGCCCGCAAGGCCGCCTGACCCTCGGGTCGGATCAAGGGGCGGCATCCTCACCCGGAGCCGCTCCGGCGCTGACGCGTGTGCTACACCTGCGGGCATGGACGAGCACGTCCCGTTGGCGGCTCTGCACGCGCCTCGTCACGAGTACGCCGGCTACGCCGACCTGCTCGAGGACTACTACGCCAAGGGCTGGACCGACGGGCTGCCCGTCGTGCCGCCGACCCCAGCGCTGGTCGCCGAGTTCCTGGCGGCGGCCCGACTGGCGCCCGAGACGGTGCTCGGCGAGGTGCCCACCCGCGAGGTCATCGTGACGGCCGAGCACGCCGCCATCAACGCGGTGATGGCCGGCTGCCGTGCCGAGTACATGCCGGTCGTCGTCGCCGCGGTACGCGCGCATCTGAACGAGAAGGGCAACTGCCACAGCACCACGGGAACGCTCTCGGGTGCGGCCCAGGTCGTCATCGTGAACGGCCCGGCCCGCCTGGCGCTCGACATCAACTGCACCGCTGGATGTTTCGGTCCCGGCTGGCGTGCCAATGCCACCATCGGCCGCGCCCTCCGGCTGGTCATCCGCAACGTCTGCCGCGCCATACCGAACTTCCTCGACCGGGCCACCTTCTCCACGCCGGCGCGATACACGTTCTGCTTCGGTGAGGACGAGGAGGGCAGTGACTGGCTGCCGATGAGCGTCGAGCGCGGCATCCCCGCCGGGACGAGCGCGGTCACGGTCGCGTCGATGATGACGATGACGTCGGCGACCGACTTCGTCAGCCGTACCCCCGAAGGGGTCACCGCGTCCATCGCCAAGGCGATCCGCCAGCGCGGCACCGCCGGCGACGTCTGGCTCGGCGACGACACCAACGTGGTCGTCGTGATGGGGCCCGAGCATCGCCGCTACTTCACCGAGGCGGGCTGGTCGAAGGCCGACGTGCGGGCGGCCATGTGGCCATTGCTCACCGCGCCACAGCAGCCGGGGGAGGGCAACGTGAAGCTCGCCAAGCCGGAGGGCATCCTGCTCGTCGCCGCGGGCGGTCCGGGCATGGCCGAGAGCTGGCTCTTGCTGCCCCATCTGGCCTGGGCCATCACCGAACCGGTCGTCCCGGATGTCGCCGTCGCCGGCGAGAGGAGAGCCTCGTGACGCTCATCGGTCTCGATCCCACGAGCGGCCCGTTGTCGGAAGTCAAGGGTCGCCCGGCGCGCCGCCGCGACACTCTCGACGGCGTCGTCATCGGTCTGGTCTCCAACGGGCTCGGCGAGAGCGACAAGATCCTCGCCGCCGTCGGCGAGGAGGTCGGCCGCCACGTGAAGCTCGCCGGCACGGTCGCCGTGCGTAAGCCGAGCGTGTCGGTGCCGCCCGATCCCATCGACTGGGAGCGGCTGATCAATCAGGTCACCGTCGCGGTCGCCGGCTTCGGTGGTTGAGGCTCCTGCAGTGCGCGCAGTTTGCGCGACGCGGTGGAGCTGGAATGGGCGGGTATCCCGAGCGTGGCCGTCGTCCATCACACGATGGCCGGCACGGCACGGGCGATGTCACGGGTGAGCGGGATGCCTGACTACGATTTCCTGACCGTCGACTATCCCCATGTCCCGCTGGCCATCTGGACCGCTGCCGAGATCGCCGAGGTGGCCAAGGAATTGGCGCCGCAGATCATCGGCCTGCTGACCCGAAAGGACGCCTGACTTCTCACGTGAGCAGCAAACGAGCCCGTGAGCTCCTGGCAGCGCTCACGATCGAGGAGAAGGCAACCCTGACGGCGGGGGCCGACCTGTGGTCGACGGCCGCCATCGAGCGGCTGGGCATCCCCGCTGTCGGTCTCACCGACGGGCCCAACGGCGCGCGCGGGATGGGCCTGCCCGGCGTGGGCCTGGTTGCGTCGGCCTGCACGCCCTGTGGCGCCGGGCTCGGAGCGAGCTGGGACGTGGACCTGCTCGAGCGCGTCGGCGCGCTCATCGGCCGCGAGGCGCGGGCCAAAGGCTGTCACGTGCTGCTCGCCCCGACCGTCAACATCCATCGCTCACCTCTCGGTGGTCGCACCTTCGAGGCCTTCTCCGAGGACCCGTTGTTGAGCGGCGCGCTCGCGGTCGCCTACATCCGCGGCGTGCAGTCCGAAGGCGTGGCGGCCACGGTGAAGCACTTCGCGGGCAACGAGAGCGAGCGCGAGCGCATGACCGCCGATTCCGTCATCGACGAGCGCACGCTTCGTGAGATCTACCTGCTGCCGTTCGAGATGGCGGTTCGGGACGGCGACGTGCGCGCCGTGATGACCGCCTACAACCGGCTCAACGGGATCTGGTGCGGTGAGAACGCGCCGCTGCTGTCGATCCTTCGCCGCGAGTGGGGATTCGACGGCATCGTGATGACCGACTGGTTCGCCGGCGCCCACACCGTCGCCGCCATGAAGGCCGGGCTCAACCTGGAGATGCCGGGCCCGGGACGGGCGTTCGGCCCGGCCGTCGCCGCGGCCGTGGGCAGCGGCGACCTGGACGAGCAGGCGGTCACCGCGTCGGTCGAGCAGCTGCTCGAAATGTTCGACAAGGCAAGGGTTTTCGACGCTCCCGGAGTACCCGATGTCGACCGGCCCGAGGATCGGGCGCTGCTGCGTCGCGCCGCCGCGGCAGGGTGCGTGCTGCTGACCAACGACGGCCTGCTGCCCCTCGCACTCGGCGAGGTCGGCTCCATCGCCGTGCTCGGCCCCAATGCGGCCCGCACCCAGATCGCCGGCGGCGGCTCCGCCCAGGTGCGTCCTTACCACCGCGCGTCGATCCTCGATGCGATACGCGAACGCGCTGGCAACGGTGTCAGCGTGCAGTACGCGCGGGGCTGCAGCCTCGACAGCTCCCCGCCGGTCTGCGAAGGCCAGCAACTGCGGGCGGTCGACGGCTCGCCGGGGCTGCTCGTCGAATGCTTCGCCGGGACCCAGCTGGCCGGAGAGCCGGCCGGCCGGCTGATCGCGTCCGACACCCAGCTGGGCTTCACCGAACCCCCGGTGCCGGGCCTTATCCATGGCCGATTGGTCGCTGCGGGCGAGCGGCACGTTCATCCCGCTCGAGGACGGCGCGCACCGGTGGTCGCTCTCGCAGGCCGGTCGTGCCCGGTTGTTCATCGACGGCGTGCTCGTGCTCGACGGAACCGTCGATCCACCCGGTCCGGGTACGCACTTCTTCGGCATGGGCAGCACCGATCTCGAGGCCTCGCTCACCATGACCGCGGGCCGCAGCTACCCGATCGCCATCGAGCTGACGTCCGAAGCGTCGTTCATGGTGATGGGCTTTCGGGTCGGTTGCCAGCCGGTCGATGCGCCCGACCTGATGGAGCGTGCTGCCGCCATCGCGGCGCAAGCCGATCTCGCGATCGTCGTCGTCGGCACGAACGACGAGTGGGAGTCCGAAGGGCGTGACCGGGAGTCGCTCGCGCTGCCGGGGGAGCAGGACGAACTCGTCCGCCGCGCCGCCGCCGCCAATCCGCGGACCGTGGTCGTCGTCAACACCGGCTCACCGGTCGAGTTGCCCTGGGCCACCGGTGACGCGGCCGTCGCCGCCGTGCTGCACGTCTCGTTCGGCGGGCAGGAAATGGGGGAGGCGGTCATCGACGTCCTCACCGGCGCGTGCGACCCCGGGGGGCGGCTCGCGACCACCTTCCCCCGCCGTCTCGAGGACACCCCGGCCTTCATGTCGTTCGCCCCGGAGAACCACGTCGTGCGCTACAGCGAAGGGGTCTTCGTCGGCTACCGCTGGTATGACACCAGGCAGCTTCCGGTCCGATTCCCCTTTGGTCACGGGCTTTCCTATGGTTCGACCCGGTGGAGCGATCCCGTCATCTCCGCCGCCACCATCGAGCCGGGCCGGGCGCTGACGATCGATCTCACGGTGACCAACGGCAGCGATCGGGCAGCCACCGACGTCGTGCAGTGCTACGTGGTGCCCCTCGGCGCGCCGGTCAGCCGGCCGCGCCAGGAGCTGAAGGCTTTTGCCAAGGTCGAACTCGCGCCCGGTGAGCGGTCCGCGGTGCGGCTCACTCTCGACGACCGTGCCTTCAGCTACTGGCACACCGGCGACGACCACGCGATCGTCGGCGAACCCGTGAATGAGCTGGCGGGCCTGGGCGGCACCATGGCCGCGGGTATCGGCACGGCAAGTGGCAAGCCCCGCGGGTGGTTGCTCGCTGCCGGGGAGTATGACGTCGTGCTCGCGCGCTCCAGCGCCGACCCGGTCCACCGGCTTCGCGTCACCGCCGCGCCGGTGTGACGGAACCCGCTTGTCCCTCCGGGGCCTCATGCGGTGAAGTGGCCGGCATGGGTCCTGATCGCTCCTCGCAATTGCTGGCGCTGCACCACGCCGAGACACCCTTGCTGGTTCCCAACCCGTGGAACGCCGGGTCCGCCCGCCTGCTGCAGTGGCTGGGATTCGCTGCACTGGCCACCACCAGCAGCGGGTTCGCCTCCTCGCTCGGCCGGCTCGACGGTGCGGTGAACCGCGAGGAGACGCTCGCCGAATGCGGGCGGATCGCCGAGGCCGTCACCATCCCCGTGACGGCTGATCTGGTGAACGGCTTCGCCGACGATCCTGCCGCGGTGGCGCGCACCGTCACCGACGCCATCGGTGTCGGGCTGGCGGGCTGCTCGATCGAGGATTTCACCGGTACCGAGCAGGCACCGATCTACGCCCTTGGACTGGCGGTCGCGCGCGTTGCCGCTGCAGCCGAGGCCGCCCATGCCGGCGACCGCAAGCTGGTGCTCACCGCCCGCGCCGAGAACTATCTGCACGGCGCCCCGGATCTGAAGGACACGATCGCCCGGCTGCAGGCCTTCCAGGAGGCCGGCGCCGACGTGCTCTACGCGCCCGGCCTGGTCACGGCGGCCGACATCAAAGCGGTGCTCTCTGCCGTCGACGCACCGGTGAACGTGCTGCTGCTGGCCTCGGGACCAAGCGTGGGGGAGCTGGCCGATCTCGGGGTAAGCCGCATCTCGGTGGGCGGATCGCTGGCGTATGCGGCGCTGGGCGCCCTCGTCGACGCGGCCCGTGACCTGCGGTCCGGTGCCCCTGACTTCTGGGACCTGGCCAAGCGGGGACGCGACAGCGCACGCGCCTCTTTCCAGTCCTGACCCCGCTCTGACCAGGCACGCGGCGGTTCGCAGGAAAAATCCAGCCAGATCTGGGCATGCGGTGCGTTCTGGGCAGGTACTGACAAGGACGTGGCTGCCCGGCATCGCGCGCTCGACGGGCTGCGCGCCCTGGCCATCGGACTGGTGTTCGCGGAGCACTTCGGCGCCTTCCTGCCGGGCACGCTCGGGGTCGACGTCTTCTTCGTCCTCTCCGGCTACCTGATCACCGGCCTGCTGGTTTCCGAACGCGATCGGCGGGGCGCGGTCAGCTTCCGCTCCTTCTACCGGCGGCGCGCGCTGCGGCTGATGCCTGCGTACCTCGCCATGACGGGGCTGACCGTGCTGGCGGCCGGTGCGCTCGGTGGCGACGCCAGCGAATCGCTGGTCCGCCAGGGGGTGGCGCATTCGCTCACATACACCAGCAACATCGCGACGGCACTGCACCGCTGGGATGCCGAGACTCCACGGCTGTGGGAGTTCACCTGGTCGCTGGCCGCCGAGGAGCAGTTCTACCTGCTCTGGCCGGTGGTGCTGGTGCTGGGGCTGCGCCTGGCGCGCGGCCGGCGGGGACGGCTGGTGCTCGGGGCGCTTCCTTTCGCCGGCTTCCTCGCCTCGACCGCCTGGTCCTATCACCTCGCCGCGGTGCATGCGCCCGTCATGCGTATCGCGGTGGCACCGGACACTCGCTCGGGCGGCCTGCTGCTGGGTTGCGCGGTGGCGATCTGGCAGTCCGCGCTGCGGGGGCGCTCCAGGGGGTACTGGGGAGTGGTGCTGGCCCGCTGGGCCGGCCTGTCCCTTGGCGTCGCCGTGCTGTGGTTCTACCCGCGCGGCAACGGCTACTCCCAAGGTCGGCTGTCGCCGGTGATGGCCGTGGCCACGGCGCTCGTTATCGTGGCCGTCACGGCACGAAGCGCACAACGGCGGGAAAGGCCATCACTGGCGTCGGCGATGCTGAGCCTTCGCCCGGTGACCTTCATCGGGACGCTGTCCTACAGCCTTTACCTCTACAACGTGCTCGGGATGCTGCTGTTCGGATTCGCCGAGCAGCAAGGCTGGATCCGCATTGCCCATTCCTGGCGCCCGGTGGCCGCCGCCTTCCTGGCTTTCGGCCTCGCGCTCGCCAGTTATCGCTGGGTCGAGCAGCCCTTCCTGCGCCGCCGCGAACGGGTGCGCAGGTACGGCCTCGTCGCGAGCGCCCAGTAGCGGCAGTAGCAGCAGCGGCTCAGTAGAGTCGCACGATGGTTTCCGCCGGGGCGCCGGCCCTCACCGTCTACGGGGCCCCGTGGTGCCCGCACTGCAAGCGCGTGAAGAAGTTCCTCGCCGCGCACCGGGTCCGCTACGCCTCGTCGACATCGACAGCAGCCCGCAGGCCATCGAGCAACTCAAGGAGCTGCAGGACGGCGGGCAGATCATCCCCACGGTCGTCTACCAGGACGGCACCCACGAGGTGAACCCGAGCGACGAGGCACTGGCCCGCCGCATCGGCCTCACCCTCGAAGCCGACCGGTCCGCCTACGACCTGGTCATCGTCGGGGGCGGGCCGGCCGGGCTGGCCGCCGCCATCTACGCCGCCCGGGAAGGCATCGACGCCATCGTGGTGGACGCCAGCGCGCTCGGCGGCCAGGCCGGGATCACCGACCGGATCGACAACTACCCGGGATTCCCCGAGGGCATCTCCGGCGGCGAGCTGGCCGACCGGTTCGTGGCCCAGGCCCGCCGTTACGGCGTGGAGCTCGTCTCGGCGGTATCCGTCACCGCCGTCGAGCGCGATCACGATGACGCTGGTGACCTCGCTGTCCTCCGGGCAGCAGCTCACCTCCCACGCCGTGATCGTGGCCACCGGCTCGACGTACCGGCGCCTCGGCGTGCCCGGCGAGGACGACCTCATCGGCGCGGCTGCACTTCTGCGCGACCTGCGACGGGCCCTTCTACAAGGGAGCCGACGAGGTCGTCGTGATCGGCGGCGGCAACTCGGCCCTGGAGGAGGGCCTGCACCTGTCGGAGTTCGCCCAGCAGGTGCAGGTGCTGGCCCGCTCCGGCCTGTCCGCCTCGCCGGTCCTCCAGGAGCGGGTGCGGTCCGACCCGCAGTTCGCCATCCGCACCGGCGTCGACATCGTGGAGCTCGAGGGCGAGCGCGGCCGTTTCGCCGCCGTCGTGGCCCGCGACCGAGACACGCGGCGAGATCCTCCGGTTCCCGGCCGCCGCGGCCTTCGTGTTCATCGGGCTGAAGCCCAACAGCGCCTTCCTGGGCGACGCCGTCGAACGCGATGCGGGCGGGTTCCTCGCTCACCAGCCCCACCATGGAGACGTCCATGCCCGGCGTATTCGCCGCGGGCGACGTGCGCTCGGGATCGACCAAGCAGCTCGGCTCCGCGGTGGGCGACGGGATCGCCGCCCTGCTCATGACGCGGCGGCGACTCGAGGACAGGCGGCAGAAGGCCGTAGCCCTCGTCGACGCCTGAGTTCCGCTCCGCCGATCAGGGGAGACAAATCGCCGCAATAACTCCCAAGGGCACGGAAGGTGCGAGGCCGGTACATGATGAGCGCTAATCGTCTCGCGTAAGCCATTCAGGCTTTGCACGTTGGGGAGTTTCGCGATGTTTCCGTTGACGAGCGCCACCCGTCGCCGCTGGCGTCCACTCATCGTCGCTGCGGCCACGTCCGCGCTGGTGCTCGGCACGGTTCCGGCCGTGGCCGGCACCGCAGCGGCAGCCGCACCGACGGCCGCCGCGAGGCTGCAGCGGGCTATGAACGCGTTCGTGGCGACGCCCGGCAGCGCGCCTGGCATCGCGGTGATGATCGGCCGGGGAACAAGTCCACCTTCCTGTCCGCCGGCGTCGGCAACCTCAAGACGAAGCGCCGGCCCCAGGCCAATGATCAGATGCGCCTCGCCAGCGTCGCCAAGGCGTTCAGTGGTGCTGCCGCGCTGTCGCTGGTATCGCGCGGCAAGCTCAAGCTCTCGGACACCGTCGGCGGGGTGATCCCGAAGATGCCCGCGGCGTGGAAGAACGTGACGCTCGCCGAATTGCTCCAGCACACCAGCGGGATCCCGGACTTCAGCGGCTTCCCCGGCTTTCTCGCGGCGGTCGTCAAGTCGCTGCAGCAAGCGCCGCCGCCCCGGGTGCTGCTGTCCTACATCACGAAGCCGACGCTGAACTTCACTCCGGGGACGAAGTACGAGTACTCCAACTCCGACAACATCCTCATCGGCCTGATGATCCAGAACGCGACGGGCCGCAGCTACGAGAGCGTGCTCGCGACGAACGTCTTCGGTCCGCTGAAGCTGACGCGGACCAGCCTGCCGAGGGGAACGGCGATGGTCTTCCCGGTGCTGCACGGCTACGACATCACCCCGCCGCTGGAAGACGTCACCAACCAGGTGGCCGCCGGCTGGAGCTGGGCCTCCGGCGGTGTGGTCTCCACCCCGCGTGACGCGCTGGCCTTCGTGCGGGGATACGTGAGCGGTGCACTCTTCAACAAGGCCACCCACCACGCGCAGTTCACCTTCCGCCCGGGCTCATCGGAGCCGACCGGGCCGGGTACCAACTACGCGGGGCTCGGCGTCTTCAAGTACGTCACCAGCTGCGGCACCGTGTACGGCCACACCGGAAACACCGGCGGCTACACGCAATTCGTCGCCTCTTCGGCCGACGGCAACCGGGCGGTCACGGTCTCCATCAACGCGCAGATCACACCCAAGAACGCGAACCAGAAGTACTTCCCGGCGCTGCGCCACATTTACGAGCTCGCCGTCTGCGCGGCCCGGTGAAGCCCTCGCGGTCCCTGCTGGCCGCGGTCGCTGTCGTCGTGACGGCGTCGGTGACCTCGGTACTCGTGGCAGGTAGCGGTTCGGCAGCGGTTCCGGGTCCGGGAGCCGCCATCACCAAGGTGATGAGCAAGCCCATCTATGCCCATAGCCGTTGGGGTTTGCTGACCCAGGACCTGTCGAGCAAGAAGTACCTGACGGCACTGAACCCGCAGCAGATGTTCGTCCCGGGATCGAACGCCAAGCTGTTCACCACGGCGGCGCTCTGGGGCACGCTCGGACCCAATTACCGGTTCCGGACCCCGGTGTTTCGCACCGGCCCTACCCGGCACGGCACGCTCAAAGGCAACCTGGTCCTGGTCGCCTCCGGAGACCTGACGATGGGCGGGCGCACCAAGCCCGACGGCAGCGTCGACTTCACGAACTTCGATCACAACGACGCCAACGCGTTGCCCGGATTCGCGACGCTGACGCCGGAGAACCCGTTGGCCGGGCTGAACCAGCTCGCTCGCCAGGTGCGGGCGTCCGGGGTCACGCGCATCACCGGCAACGTCGTCATCGACAACCGGTTGTTCGACGTCGACACGACGCAGAACCACGAGACCCCGACGACGCCGATCATCATCAACGACAACCTGATCGATGTCGTCGCGACTCCCCGCGCGGTCGGGCAACAGGCGGGTGTTGACTGGCGGCCGAAGACCGCGACGTACTCCGTCACCTCGACCGTCACCACCGGCGCGCCGAATTCGGCCATCAACCTCTCGATCGACGTGACCTCACCCGGACACCTTCAGCTGCGCGGTTCCGTCCCGGCCGGGCATGCACCGGTGGTCCGCACGCAACAGATCGCCGACCCGCCCGCCTTCGCCCGTACGGCCTTCATCGAGGCGCTTCAGCGCGCCGGAGTGACTGTCAACGCGACGAGAACCGGACCCAACCCGGCGGGCCTGCTGCCGGCCAAGAATTCCTACCCGGCGGCGAACCGGGTCGCGGTCTTCGTCTCACCGAAGCTTCAGCAGTACATCAAGCTCATCATGAAGGTGAGCCTCAACCTGGGGGCCAATCTCGCGGTCTGCCTGCTCGCCGTCCGTGATGGATCGACCGATTGCGAAGACGGCCTGACCGGCGAGCAGCGCTGGCTTTCCCAGACGGCGAAGGTCGACACCACCCAGCTCGTCCTCAACGACGGGCAGGGTGGTTCGGTGGCCGATCTCGTCACCCCGCAGGCGGTCGTCGATCTGCTGCGGTACATGGCGAGCCGCGGCGACTTCGCGCGCTACGAGCCGGTGCTGCCGATCCTCGGTGTCGACGGGTCGCTGGCGGATGTGCAGTCGGGGACGCCGGCCGCGGGTCACGTCGTCGCGAAGACCGGCACGCTCGCCGGCGGCGACGGGCTGAACAACCGTCTGGTGTTGCCGGCCAAGGCTTTGGGCGGCTACATCGACACCAAAGACGGCCGCCATCTCGCCTTCTCGTTGATGGTCAACAATGCACCGTTGGCGGGTGGCGTCAACGATGTCCTGTCCATCAACAACGACCTCGGCAAGGTCAGCGCGCTCATCTGGGCAGGCCAGCGCTGAATCCGCCCGGGTGAACCCGAGCAGACGAAGGGCGTGAGGTGGATCCGGGCGAGGAGATAGCCGGCTGGGTCATCGAGAGCCGGCTCGGTGTGGGTGGCATGGGAGAGGTGTTCCTCGCCCAGCACCCGCGCCTTCCCCGGCTCGACGCGATCAAGGTCCTCAGCCCGCAGCTCGGCGCCGACGACGCCTTCCGTCATCGCTTCTTTCGCGAATCGGAGCTTGTCTGCGGGCTGGTTCATCCGCACGTGGTCACCGTCTACGACCGCGGCGAGTACGAGGGCCTGCTGTATTTCGCGATGCAGTACGTCAGCGGGGGTGACCTGCGCCAGCGGCTACGCGAGTCAGGTCCCCTTTCGGTCGATGTGGCGCTGACCATCGTCAGCCAGCTCGCGTCAGCTCTGGATGCCGCGCATCAGAGCGGCCTCGTGCATCGCGACATCAAGCCCGAGAACGTGCTGCTGATGCCGGGGCCGCCAGACCGGCCTTTCGCCGTGCTCGCCGACTTCGGGATCTCCCGGGTGGAGACGTCGTCCACCCTCGTGACGGCCGACGGGCAGCTGCTTGCCACCCCGGCATATGCCGCGCCCGAGACGGCGCGCGGCGAGCGCGTCGACGGTCGCGCCGACCAGTACGCGCTCGGCTGCCTGCTCTTCGAATTGCTCAGCGGTGACGTCCCGTTCCCGCGGGATACGCCGATGGCCGCGCTCATCGCCCACATCAACGATCCGGTCCCGGCGCTGGGCGGCGATGGGCCAGTGGCGCGGGCACTGGCGCCCGTCTTCGAACGCGTCCTGGCCAAGCAGCCCGACGAGCGCTACCCCAGTTGCCAGGACTTTGCCGCCGCGGCGACTGCCGCGGTCGCCGCGCTCTCCCTCGATAGCGACACCAATCGCGTGACGAGACCTGCGGCCCAGGCAGCCGCCCCAGCGCCCACATCTGCGCCGCCCGGGCCCCGTCGGCGGCGCTGGCCCTGGGCCGTGGCCATCGCGGTGGTGGCGGTGCTCGTCGCCGTCAGCGTGCTCGTCGGCGTCGCCGGCGGGTCGAAGGGCTCGGCCGCACTGCCGCCCGCCGTGGGCTACACGCCCAAGTACGTGGCCGCCACCTGTACCGCCGGCATCCGCGGGGCGACGTGCGGCACGCTGACCGTCCCGATGGACCGGATGAAGCCGAACGGCGCCCAGGTCACGTTGTTCGTGACGCGGGCCCCGGCGCGGGGAAAGGTCACCAGCGCGCCCGTGCTCGACTTCGGCGCCGACCAGCTGGCCGACTCGCCGGTACGCGACCACGCGGAGGAGATTCAACTGTCGAGGCGGGGATTTGCCCCCTCGCAGCCGGTGCTGACCTGCCCCGAATACGCGAAGATCGCCCCGGCGTCGCTGGAAAGGCGTGCCGCCGACACGCAGGTGGCGACCCAGCGCCGGAGCGCCTTGCAGGCCTGCTTCTCGCGGCTGATGGCCCACGGCATGGACCCCGACATGTTCACGTATTACACCGACGCCGACGACATGCTCGACCTGATGCGGGCGCTGCACCTGACCCGCGTCAACGTGGCCGGCGCGCTCACCGACACGGTGTCGATCCTGGAGCTCGATCGCCTTGCGCCGCAGGCGATTGCGACCGCTTCGCTGCTGGATCCCGTGGTGCCGGGGGAGAGTTCCTCGACCGATCCCACCCAGTACCTCGCCGCCGCGTTCGACAGCTACGCCAAGTTGTGCGCGGCTGATTCCGGCTGCCGCGGGTTCGGCGACCTGCGCATGCGTTACGCGAAGCTCTTCACCTCCTACCAGGCCACCCCGTCCTTCGGGCTGGGCAACAACAATGCGGGGACCAATCAGCGGGTGCTGGTGGACGGCCCGCGGGTGGCGCAGGGGATCGCCGCGGAAATGGATGATCCGCGGGCGCTCCCGCTACTCGCCAGCGCGATCGCCCACCCCCGCAGCCCCCTGCTCGATGGGCTGCTGGCCGACGGGGTGATCGCGTACGAGCCCGGGTTGCTCGATCCCGAATATCCCTGGGGCGCCGTGCTTTCCGAGGAGTGCAGCTACGACGTTTTCACCGTGAGCCAGGCCCACGTCCTGGCCTCCGACACCCGGCTCGAGCTCAGTGGCGTCGACGAGACGGGGGCCTTCGACTGCGGTGCCTGGAAGGTGCGCCGGCTTCCGCCGGCAGCCTTCGACGCGACGCTCGCCATGGATGCGCCGACCCTCATCGCGCAAGGGGCGCTGTCGCCCTTCACCTCACCGGGCACGTGGGGGGCCCAGCTCGCCCGGGAGACGTTCACCAACGCCACCGTTGCGACGTTCCCCACCCTGGGCTCGCTGCGGCCGTCCAATGCGCCGCGGTGCCTGGGGCAGTTGCGGAGCCAGTTGATGGCCCAAGGCAAGCTTCCTGAAGGGGTGAGTGCGTGCGCCACCGCCAGTCGCCCGATTGCGTTCGTGAGCGGTACCGGTTGAGCGTCAGTGGTGGCCAGGCACAGCTGGACGTGCAATAGTCACCCGATTCGCCTGCGCGCCGCGGCTCGGCCTGGGAGGGTGCCTGGATGAGCGATCGACCCATCGCGCACGGGACGGCGGGCAAAGCCCGGCTTTCCAAGACCGAGGTCGAGCCGCTCTCGGGCTGCGGGGAGCAGCAGCAGCCCTCGATCGTGGTCGGGGTCGACGGATCGGAATGCTCGATGCGGGCCGTGTCGTACGCCGCGGGCCTGGCGCGCCGGCAGGGGGCCGCACTCGTCGCGGTCTACGTGCGTAGATCGCCGTCAGGGTTCGCCTACCTGGCGAACACGCCCGGAGCCGTGGCAGCGGTCGTCGAGGCTGACACCGTCACTGAGATCAGGATCCGCGACGAGGTCGCCGAGGAATGTGCCGCCGCCGGGATCGAGGGTTCGCTGGTGGTGCGGATGGGCAGTAGCGTGCGGGCCGTCGTGGAGACGGCCGATGAGCTGCAGGCGCACGCCGTGATCGTCGGCGCCCGCCCGCGGTTGCTCGCGCGCTTTCTTCCCTTGGGAATGGGTCGCCTGCTCGGACGTGCCGGGCGCCCCGTCGTCCTCATCCCGTAGCGGGCTCCGCCGGGGAAGTTTGTAGAGTTCGCCGCGTGTGCACGGTGGTGTGCCGCTGGTCGGCCGACAGTGATTTTCCGGTGCAGATGCTGGCGCTGCGTGACGAGCTGATCAGCCGGGCGTTCGACCTGCCGGCGGCGTGGTGGCCCGAGCAGCCCGACGTCATCGGCGGCCGTGACCGTCAGGCCGGCGGAAGCTGGTGCGTCTCGGACGTGCGTACCGGCGTGACGGGCGTGGTCCTGAACCGGCCGGAACGTCGCGAGGCCGCCCCGGGGGCGCCGAGCCGGGGAGTGTTGCCGCTGGTGGCCGTCCGGCACGGCGCGCGCTGGCCGCAGTTCCTCGACGTCACGGGCATGGCCGCCTTCAACCTCGTGCTGGCCGGGCCCGCAGGGCTGCACTGGTGGTCGTTCGACGGCGAGCGTCTCGATGACAAGCAACTGTCGGCCGGTACCTACATGTTCACCCCGGGTGGGCTGCTGCGCTCGGGGCTCGACCCGCGATTCGGGCCCAAAGGCGCGGGATTCTCCGGTGCGCTGGATGCCCCGACCCGGCAAGCGTGGCCGGACTGGCTGGCGGTCATCGAGGAGCAGGCGCCGAGCGAGGATCCCGCCCAACTGCTGGTGCGCACCCCGATCGACGACGACACTTTCGCGACGGTCTTCGGCCAGTTCCTGGCCGCGCGACCGGGAACGATGCGGCTCGACCATCAGCTCGACCCCGCCGCGCACGGACCGTGGACGACGCGAACCCTGCACCCCGGCCCGGAGCTCAGCGCGGCGCCGGCCAGAACGTGAAGAGCGTGCGCAGCCCCGTCACCAGTGCGAGCGGCTGGTCGAGCATCGGGTGATGGCCCGCCGCCGGCACGTCGACGACCGCGAAGTGGTTGCCGGCGATCTGCGCCATCTCCCCGGCCATCTCCGGGGTGACCAGACCGTGCTCGGAGCGAAAGAGCGCCGCCGGGCAGCCGAGGGTGGCCAGCAGCTCGCGTAGCAGGATCCGGCGTCCGAACAGCAGCGGGTCGAACTTCCAGGTCCAGCCGCCCTCCACCGGACGCAGCGATTGCGGACCCATGTGCGCCTGCACGTAGGGGAGCACGACATCCTGCGGTGGGATCGTCTTGAACCGCAGCATCGCCTGCTCGACGCTCTCGTAGACGCGGGTGGGCTGCCGCCGTTCCTGCAGCCGGGCCTCCTCGGGCGGCTGGTCGTTCAGGGGCGAGTCCAGGATCGCGATCGCGGTGATCTGGTCGCCGTACATCCCGCCGATCGTGGCCGACACCCAGCCGCCCATGCTGTGGCCCACGACCACCGGCTTGTCCAGGCCTTCCGCCGCCGAGACGTCGAGCACCTCGCGCGCCCACGTGACGAGGTCGTATTCGGTGCGCCGGTCGCTGTCGCCGTGGCCGCTGAGGTCGAGCGCCACCACCCGATGTGAGGTGAGCTGCGGGGCGATGTGGTCCCACCAGCCCGAGTGTGCGGATCCGCCGTGAACGAGGACGAGCCCGGGGCGTCCGCGCTCTCCCCAGACGCGGTAGTTGATGCGCGCGCCGCCCGACTCGATGCTGCGGACCTCGGGGCGCTTGGCGATGGCACGCACGAACCATCCGGGCGTCGGGTCGGCCTCAGAGCCTTCCGTCATCGGACGAGCCGGAAGACGGGCAGCGATTCTTCAGTGTTTGCAGGGCGTTCGAAGCCGATGCTGAGCTCGGCGCCGGCGGTCAGCTCGGTGGGATCGGCGTCGGGGATGCACGACCACCACCACGGTCCCTCCTCGAGCGCGCCGATGGCGAGGACATGCGGCACCGGCTCGCCGGCACCCGTTGCGCCATGGGTGACGGCCCAGGACACCAGCTGTGCCCGGCCCGACGCGGCAGTCCAGGTGAGCGGAGCGGCACCGCAGGTGGTGCAGCAGGCCGCGGCCGGTTCGCTGAAATGGCCGAGCTCGCAGCGCCTGACGAGGAACTCGCCGCGAGCCGCCGCGTCGAGGAAGTCGGCGGTCTCGTCATTGCGGGCAAAGGTTCCCAGGGCTCCTACGGGCACACGCTCTCCTTCTGAGATCGGATCGGGTCGTACAGGTCAGGGTGCGTGGGGTGAGAGCAGGGTCGTCGAGTGGTGGTCGAGCACCCCGCCGTTGCCGGAGACGAGCACCACGTCATGGCGGTCGACCTGACGATCCCCGCCGTGGCCGCGGGCCTGGATGATGCCTTCCGACAGGGGGGTCATGCCCCACAGGTAATAGCCCGACAGCTGGCCGCCGCCGGTGTTCACCTTGACGCTGCCCTCGGGTCCCAGCGCGCCGCTCGCGGCAAACGGGCCGCCCTCGCCCTTGGCGCACAGCCCGTAGTCCTCGAGGGACACCAGCACGGTGTAGGTGTAGCAGTCGTAGAGCTCGAAGACGTCGACCTCGTTCACCGTGAGCCCGGCCATCGAAAAGGCCGTCGCGCCCGAACGTCCGGCTCCCGTCACCAGGCCGAAATCTTCCGAGCGGCGAAGGGAATGGCCGGGATGGGACTGCCCCCAGCCCAGGACGTGCACCGGCGGCTGGCGCAGCGACGCGGCCCGCTCGGCACTCGTGACGATGACGGCCACCCCGCCGTTGGAGACCAGGCAGCAGTCCAGGAGGTGGAACGGCTCGGCGACCCAGCGCGAGGACTGGTGGTCCGCGATGGTCATGGGCGTGCGCATCTGTGCCAGCGGGTTGGCCCGCGCCCATTCGCGTTGAGCGACGGCGATGTGGGCGAGCTGCTCGCTCGTGGTCCCGTACTCGAGCATGTGCCGGCGAGCGGCCAGCGCGTACATCGGGTTGGCGCCCTGGATGCCGGCCGCCGACATCATCCCGCGCCAGCCCGCCGGAGCGCTGCGTCCGCCGTAGGCGGCTCCGGTGCGCCGTCCTTCGGTGAGCGGGGCGTCGCCGAAGACGCACGCGACGACCTCCGCCATGCCTGACTGCACGGCCATGCAGGCGGTCGCCACCATCGCCCCGGCCGTCGCGCCGTACGCCTGCATCTCCGACAGGAGCGCCAGATCGGTCAGGCCCAGCGACTGCTGCAGGCCGAGGGAGACGCCCCGGGTGACGCCCGAGGAGACCAGCAACCCGTCGATGTCGCGGAGCGCGAGCCCGGCGTCGGCGGCGGCCAGGCGCACCGCCTCAGCCGCGAACTGCATGGCACTGCGCCCGTAGACCTTGCCCACCTCGGTGATGCCCAGCCCGGCGATGGCCGCTCGCCTTCCCGCTGGTGCGCTCATCAGCTCAGTATTCCTGAGTCACGCGCCGCGGGTCTGAGGCCGGACACGGAGGAACCGGCCGCTCCTCCGGGGAGAGCGACCGGTTCCTTCCTGCCGGCGGGCCGGCTCTGCGGGTCAGCCCGCCGTGGGCACCGGCGCGGTGCCGGCGGCCTGGGCGAGAGGCCGGCCGCCCGCGTCGGGGTAGCCGTAGTCGTCGGCGGCTTCCGGCACTCCTGGCTCAGCCGGCTTGCGGTTGGACTGGATCAGGAAGAGCACGATCAGCGCGGCGAGCACCAGCACGCCCACCCCGACGGCGAACGCCGTGGTGAACCCGTGGGTCACGGCCGCCTTCGACGGTCCTCCGTGGCTGAGGGCGTAGTGCGCCGTCGCGCTCGTGGCGATGGTGTTCAAGAACGCGATTCCCAGCGAGCCACCGACCTGCTGCATGGTGTTGACCAGCGCGCTGGCCACGCCGGCGTCGTGGTTGGGGACCCCGAGCAGCGCGGTGGACGAGAGCGGCACGAAGACCTGGCCCATGCCCAGGCTGATCAGCAGCTCGGAGGGCACGATGTGGGTCAGGTACGAGGAGTCCGCCGACAGCTGGGTCAGCCACAGCACGCCGAGCGCACCGAGCAGGAATCCCGTCACGCCCAGCACCCGGGGACCGAAGATCGGCAGGGTGCGGGACGCGATCGCCGAGGAGACGATGACGCCCACCGGGAACGGCAGGAACGCGACGCCGGCCTTCAACGCCGAGTAGCCGAGCACCTGCTGGAAGTAGTACGTCAGGAACAGGAACACGGTGAACATGACGAGCGTGGCCAGCAGGAACGCGAGGTAGGAGCCCCCGCGATTGCGGTTCAGCACGATCCGCATGGGCAGCAGCGGGTTCGCGGCCCGTGACTCCCAGGCGACGAAGGCCACCAGCAGCACGACTCCGATGCTGATGAGCGTGAGCGTGAAAGCGGCCGTCCACGAGTGCAGCGACGCCTCGGTGAACCCGTACACCAGCGACGCGAGACCGAGCGTGGCGAGCAGCGCGCCGGGCACGTCGTAGTGCCGGTCACCCTCGACGCGGCTCTCCTTCAGCAGCGGGAGGGACGCCACGGCGACCACCAGCGCGATCGGGGTGTTGACCAGCAGGGTCCAGCGCCAGCTGAGGTACTCGGTGAGGGCGCCGCCGGCGATGAGGCCGATGGCGCCGCCGGCACCCGAGATCGCGCCGTAGACACCGAACGCCTTGGCGCGCTCCCGTGGCTCGGTGAACGTGGTGGTGATCAGCGAGAGCACCGCGGGCGCGAGGACGGCCGCGAAGACTCCCTGCAGTGCGCGGGCGCTGAAGAGCCAGGCGGCGTTCTGCGCGGCGCCACCCAAGGCGGACGCGGCGGCGAAGCCGAAGAGCCCGACGAGGAAGGTGCGCTTGCGGCCGAGATAGTCGGCGATGCGGCCACCGAGGAGCAGCAGCCCGCCGAACGTGAGGGTGTAAGCGGTGAGGGCCCACTGCCGCGAGGCGTCGCTGATGTGCAGCGCGGCCTGGGCGTGGGGGAGGGCGATGTTCACGATCGACGCGTCAAGAATGATCATCAGCTGGGCGACGCCGATGACGGCGAGCGCGAGCCAGCGACGGTCACGAGGAGCGTCGGCGCGAGCGGAGACCTGTTCGCGCAAATCTGTGGTGGTCACGGGGTCTTCTTCTCCGGTCTCCGCACCCGGCGGGCGCGGCTTGCATCGGAACTGCACGGTCGTACGCCTGTCACCCAGTCAGACGGCGTCACGGGCCGGAAGTCATCGGCTGGCCGGGCCGAAGAACCCCGGGACGGATCGCCCTGGGCGTCGTACAGTGGCACTAAGCGGAAGCTGCCTCCGGTAACGTATCGGAGGCTCCCTCCGTTTGGCAAATGAATTTTCGGTGGAGGTGTGGATCGTGTCTCGGCCAATGCGGGCCGACGCGCGGCGTAACCGCGAGCAGCTGCTCGAGGTGGCCTCGGACGCGTTCAGCGAGCACGGCGTGGACGCCTCGCTCGAGGACATCGCCCGGCGGGCGGGTGTCGGGATCGGCACCCTGTACCGACACTTTCCCAGCCGTGACGCACTTCTCGAAGCGGTTTTCCGGCGCAACATCGACCAGCTCGCCGATGGCGCCGAGGAGCTGCTCCGCGAGCTTCCTCCCGACCGTGCGCTCGATGAGTTCATGCGTCGTTTCGTCAATTACGTCGCGAGCAAGAAGGGGCTGGCCAGCCACCTGAAGTCGGTGCTGGCGGCCGACTCCCCGCTGTTCACGTACGCCCACGAGCGCATGAACGCGTCGATCCGCGGGCTGGTGGACGCGGCCGCGGCGGCCGGCACCATCCGTGAGGACGTCGACCCGACCGACCTGCTGCGCGCCCTCAGCGGTGTCTGCCTCGCGGCCGACGAGCCCGGCTGGCAGGAGCAGGCGTGCCGGATCTGCTCGCTGCTGATGGACGGCTTGCGCTACCAGGTCCTCCCGGCCGCTCGCTAGCCGCCTGGCCAACCCTGGGCCACGTGGCGCAAGATCCGACGCATGTCTCGGAGTGCGGTCGAAAGGCAAGTCGTCGGGCGCCTCGTCGCCCTCAATGTCGGGCTGCCGCGCGATGTGGATTGGCACGGCCGCGTCGTGCACACCGGCGTCTGGAAGAGTGCCGTCGAGGGACCGCGGATGGTGCGCAGGCTCAACATCGACGGTGACGGCCAAGGGGACGTCGCCGGTCACGGCGGTCCGCACCGGGCAGTGCTGGTCTATCAGCTCGAGTCCTATGCGCACTGGCAACGCGAGTTCGGGCTCGAGGATTTCGTGTACGGCCAGTTCGGGGAGAACTTCACCGTCGAAGGGCTGGCCGACGATCTTTCCGACAACAGCGTCTGCATCGGCGATCAGTTCGAGATCGGCGAGGCCCTCTTCGAGGTGAGCGCCCCTCGGGTCACCTGTTATCGCGTGGGTCTTCGCATGGGGCAGCCGCGGCTGCCGTCGCTGCTGGTGTCGCACCGGCGCCCCGGCTTCTACCTCCGGGTGCTGCGCGAAGGGCGGGTTCAGGCAGGGGCGTCGATCGAGCGGGTGAAGCGCGGCGAGGAGTCCATGTCGGTCGCGCAGATCGACGGCCTGCTCTACCTGCCCGGCCACCCGCGCGCCGACGTCGAGCGGGCGTCACGGTTGCCGGCGCTGAGCCCGGGATGGATCGCCTCGTTCGAGGCGATCCTGGCGGCCGGACCGGGAAGGGCCGGCAACGCGGGGCTCAACGCGCAGTCGCAGGTTCCACCGCCGGCCTGGCCCGGCTTTCGATCGGCGGTCGTCGCCGGGATCGACCAGGAGAGCGATTCGGTGGTGTCGGTGCGGCTCGCCGCGACCGACGGGGCGCCGTTTCCCCCTGCGTTGCCTGGACAATTCCTCACCTTGAGGTTCCCGCTGGCCCCCGGTGAGCCGCCGGTGGCGCGCAGCTACTCGCTGTCGAGCCCGCCGGGATCTGCCGAGTACCGGATCAGCGTCAAGCGTGAGGAGCACGGGCTCGTCAGCGGATTCATCCACCGGCAGCTGAAGGTGGGGACGTCGGTCGAGATCGCCGCCGCCCGCGGGCAGTTCATCCTCGAATCCGGCGACGGCCCGGTGATCCTGATCTCCGCAGGGATCGGCGCGACCCCGGTATTGGCGATGCTGCACGCGCTGGTGCAGACCGGACCTGACCGTGAGGTCTGGTGGTTGCACGGTGCACGGGATGGCCGGGAGCACCCGTTCGCGACCGAGGTCCAATCCTTGCTCGCCCACCTTCCCCATTCCCATCGGGTGATCTGCTTCAGCGCGCCCGGCAGCGGGGACGAGCCGGGGCGCGACTTCGACCTCGTCGGAAGGCTCGGCGCCAATACCCTGCAGGCGCAGCGTTTTCCGCCCGGCGCGCAGGCCTACATCTGCGGCCCCGAGACGTTCATGGCCGACACGCGGATCGCGCTGGCGGACCTCGGAGTCGACCCGGCCGACGTCCACACGGAGATCTTCGGCAGCGGACCGGCCTCGACACCGGGAATCGCCGCCACTGCTGCGACGCCCCCGCACCCGCCCGCCGGAACGCCGGGAAGCGGCCCGAACGTGACCTTCGCCCGCAGCGGGCTGACGGTGCCGTGGCAGCAGGACTTCGCGAGCCTGCTCGACTTTGCCGAAGCCTGCGACGTCCCGACTCGCTGGTCGTGCCGCACCGGGGTCTGTCACAGCTGCGAGGCGGGACTGGTGGCCGGCGAGGTGACCTACGACCCGGCGCCGGTGGACCTTCCCGCGCAGGGAGCGGTACTCATCTGCTGCGCCACGCCGCAGCAGGAGGTGGTCATCGATCTGTAGCCGGCGCGCGCCAGGACCCTCCGGTACGGGTGGCCGGGCCGCTCGCCGATACTGCCGACCATGAGCGTTTCCGAGGCCCAGCCGGCAAGCCCGGCCGCCCGCACGAGCCTGGCCGCCGTCTGCACCGAGCTGTCCGGCGAGGGTGGGATGACCCTGCAGCAGTGGCCGGTCGCGCCGCTGGGTCCGGCGATGGTGCGCATCGCGGTCCGCGCTGCCTCGGTGAACTTTCCGGATGTGCTGATCGTGCGCGGGCTCTACCAGGTCAGGCCCGATCCGCCGTTCGTCCCGGGGAGCGAGTGCGCGGGTGCCATCACCGAAGTCGGGGCCGACGTGACGGACTTCGCCGTCGGCGACCGGGTGCTCACCCTGCTCGGGTCCGGAGCGTTCGCGTCAGAAGTGGTCGTCACACCCCGGGTGCAGCAGGTGCACCGGCTGCCGGACAGCATGCCGTTCGACGAGGCCGCCGCGTTCAACCTCGCCTACGGCACCGCGTATCACGGCCTGCTCCCGCGCGGCCGGCTCACTGCCGGCGAATCGGTGCTGGTGCTCGGCGCTGCCGGGGGATGCGGCACGGCGGCAGTGCAGATCGCCAAAGCGGCCGGGGCGACCGTCATCGGGGTCGCGGGTGGTGCCGCCAAGTGCGATTTGGTGCGCCGGCTCGGGGCCGATGCCGTGCTCGACCACCAGCAGATCGGCTCGCTCTCGGCGGCCGTGAAGGAGGCCACCGGCGGGCGCGGGGTCGATGTCGTCTTCGATGCTGTCGGCGGAACGGACGCTCGCGAGCCGCTGCGCTGCCTGGCCTGGAACGGGCGTTACCTGATGATCGGGTTCGCCTCGGGGGAGATCCCGGAGGTGAAGCTGAACCAGACGATCCTGAAGGGGATCTCCATCGTCGGGGTCGGCTACGGCATGTCGGCGGTGCTCGACCCGGCCGCAAATGCTGAGGATTTCCAGCAACTTTTCGCCTGGTACGAGCAGGGCCTGGTGACCCCGTCCATCAAGGATCGCTTCCCCTTGGCGCAGGTGGCCGATGCGATGCGCGTGCTCTACGAGCGGCGCGCCATGGGCAAGGTCGTCATCGAGGTGGCGGGCTGATTCGTCGCGCCGGTGCGCTGGTGGCCGCGTGTCACAATGCCGCATGAACTCGTTGGCCGCAGTGACCGACCCTCGCGCCGAGGCGATCGACCTCACCGATCCGGCACTGTATGCCGACGGGATTCCCCACGAGGTCTTTCGGGAGCTTCGCGAGCAGCGCCCGGTGCATTGGCACGGCCCGGTCGCCCTGCCCAGCAACATGGACCCGCAAGGCGCCCGCAGCGACGGTTTCTGGGCAGTGCTCGGGCATCCGGAGATCACCGAGGTCAATCGTGACTGGGAGCGCTTCCGCGCGGCCGACGGCCCCACCCTGGTCGCCTTTCCGCCGCAGATGCGAGGCACCGCGCTGATCTGGATGGACCCGCCCGACCACACGCGGCTGCGCAAGCTGGTCAGCGCCGGCTTCACCCCGCGGATGCTGCGCCGGCTCGATGAACTGCTGGTCCGCCGCGCCGATCGCATCCTCGACGCCGCCGCCGAGCGCGGCGATTTCAACTTCGTCTCCGAGGTGGCCTACCAGCTTCCGATGCACGTCATCGCCGACATCATCGGGATCCCGGAGGACGAGCGTCCCCACGTCTTCGAGCTCACCGACCGGATGCTGAAAGGCCTCGATCCGGCGTCGGGGGTCACCCCGGAACAGAGCATGCAGGCCCGGATCGACCTGTTCACCTACGCCGAGAAGCTCAGCGCCCGCAAGCAACGCGAGCCGGCCGACGACGTCTGGACCGAGCTCACGCAGGCGTCGGTCACCGCCGCGGACGGGAGTAGCACCCGGCTGCAGAAGCAGGAACTCGACTTCTTCTTCATCATCCTGGCGATTGCCGGCAGCGAGACCACCCGCAACGCGATCTCGCAAGGTCTGGTGGCGCTCCTGGACCACCCGGATCAGCTGGCGGAGTTGCGGGCGGATCCGGGGCTGCTGGAGACGGCAGTGGAGGAGATCATCCGCTGGTCCAGCCCCGTGCTTTATTTCGGTCGTACCGCCGAGGTGGACGCGGTGATAGGGGGTGCCCAGATCCGCGCCGGCGACCGCGTGACGCTCTGGTATCCGGCAGGAAACCGCGACCAGCGCGCGTTCGCCGATCCTTACCGGTTCGACATCAGACGCTCGCCCAATCCTCACGTGTCCTTCGGTGGGGGAGGTGCGCACTACTGCCTCGGGGCCAACCTCGCCAAGCGGGAGGTGCAGGTGATGATCCGGGCGCTGATCACGCGTTTCGCGAGCATCGAACTGACCGGCCCGCCGGTCTGGGGAGGCGGCGGCGCCGCCGTGAATGTCGGAGTGTGCCTCAACGAGCTCCCGGTCCGGCTGCGCGCCGCACCCGCAAGCCGGTGATCGCAGTGGCATCCGGCGAGAACGCCAACCCAAAGGTCAAAGCAGGCAGGGGGAAATCCGCCGGCGGCTCGCCGTCGCGCGTTCCCGGCGGGGTCTACGAGCGCGAGCTCTTCCGGCTGCAGGCCGAGCTCGTCAAAGTGCAGGAGTGGGTGCGCACCGAAGGTCACCGCCTCGCGGTCGTCTTCGAGGGTCGCGACGCCGCCGGTAAGGGCAGCACGATCAAGCGACTCAGCGCCTACCTGAACCCGCGGGTGGCTCGCATCGTGGCCTTGCCGGCGCCCACCGAACGTGAGCAATCGCAGTGGTATTTCCAGCGTTACGTGGAGCACCTACCCGCGGCCGGGGAGATCGTGCTCTTCGACCGCAGCTGGTACAACCGCGCGGGTGTCGAACGGGTCATGGGTTTTTGCACCGATGACGAGTACCGCCGGTTCCTGCACCAGTGCCCGCTGTTCGAGCGGCTGCTCGTGGAGGACGGGATCCTGCTGCGCAAGTACTGGTTCTCGGTCAGCGACGAGGAGCAGGAGCGACGCTTCCGCTCCCGGCTCACCGATCCGATGCGCAGCTGGAAGCTCTCGACCATGGACCTGGAGTCCATCACGCGGTGGGAGGACTACTCGCGGTCGAAGGACGAGATGTTCGTCCAGACCGACATCCCGGAGTCGCGGTGGAACGTCGTCGAGAGCGACGACAAGCGCCGGGCCCGGCTGAACATGATGGCCCATCTGCTGTCCACGCTCGACTACCGCGACGTCGAACCGCCAAAGCTCAAACTGCCCAAACGGCCGGCGTCGAAGGGCTACGTGCGACCGCCCCGGGCATCGCAGACCTACGTGCCCGATCATGTCGCCGACCTGCTGGCGGACGGCAAGAGCGCCAGAGACGACGGCAAGGACGGCGGTCAGTCGAGGGCCGGTGGCGCCCCGGCGCGCAAGGGCAGATCGGCGGCTCCAGGGGCCTGAGCGTCCACCCTTTCCCGCTGCCGCCGCTTCAGCCTGCCGGGACCAACGTCCCTGGCCATCGGGGGGCGACCAGCGAACACTCCAGGTGTGGGACGGCCGCGCGACCAACTCCAGCTGGCACTGCTGGCGGTCTTGGCCCTGATCGCCGCCGTCGCGACCGTGCTGGGCTTTCGCCATCCCGTCCGGGCGGTGTCGTGATGTGCCAGAACTGCGGCTGCCTGGCCAACACGCTGATCGAGGAACTCACCCGCGAGCACGACGCCGTGGTCAGCCTGATCCGCACGGTCGGCGAGCAGACGCTGGCCGGCGACATGCGCGCCGTCGCCGAAACCTGCTGCGCCATGAGCGCCGCTGCTTGCCCCGCACGTCATCGTCGAAGAGGAAGGGCTCTTTCCGGAGCTGTTCCGAGAATTCCCCGGCCGGCTCGAGGCGTTGACGCTCGAGCACCGCCAGGTCGAGCGGGTGCTCGAGGAGGCGGCGTACGGCGTGCCGGCCGACCTGCTCTGGCCCGAGCGCCTGCGCGATGCCCTGGGCGTGCTTCGCGAGCACATCCTCAAAGAGCAGGACGGCGTCTTCCCGGCCGCCATCATCAGCTTCGACGGCGATCAGTGGGAGACGGTCGAAAGGGTGCGCCGCCGGGTGGGTTCACCGCTGGTTGGGCGTACCCCGCAGGTCCACTCCGCTCACCCGGCCTGACGCGGCCCGGGTCCGCGTCAGGAGATGCGGACCAGATCGACGACGAAGACGAGCGTCTCGTTCGGCCCGATCGCGGGCGGCGCGCCGCGGGTGCCATAGCCCATGTCCGGCGGGACGACCAGGACGCGCCGGCCTCCTTCGCGCATCCCGGCGATCCCGTCGCGAAATCCTGCGATGACGCCGCTGAGCGGAAAGCTGGTGGGACGCCCGCCCCGGCCCCAGGAGGAGTCGAACTCCTGGCCGTTGGTCACGTGAACGCCCGCGTAGTGCACCTCGACCGTGTGCGAGGTGGTGGCCTCGCGACCCTCGCCGATCACGAGGTCCTCGATCTCCAGAGTCTGCGGAAGGGTGTCCGGCGTGACGCTGATCTGCGGCGCGCTCGACGTATCGGAAGCGTTGGCTACGGTGACTGGCATGGCCCGAGTCTGCCCGACGCCTCAGCGGGCTGTCGCGTCACGGCTGGGGTCAGCTCGCTGCGGCTGGTGACCTCGAGCTTGCGGAAGACGTTGCCCAGGTGCCACTCGACCGTCTTGCTGGTCACGTAGAGCTCGTGGGCGATCTCGGCGTTGCCGCGACCGGCGGCAGCCAGCTGGGTGATGCGGCGCTCGGTCGGTGTCAGCGCGTCGAGGCCGGTGAGGGAGGCGCGCCGTGGTCTGCCACCGGCCGCGGCCAGCTCCGCGCGGATCCGCAGCACGAGAGCATCGGCGCCGGCGCCGGCGGCGATGTCGAGCGCCTGCCGCAGCGGGACCCGTGCCGCGGCGCGTTGCCCGCCGCTGCGCAGCGTCGCGCCCAGCTCCAGCTGCGACCGGGCAAGCTCGAGGCGGCTCGGGGAGCCCTGCAGGACGGCGCAGGATTGTTCCAGCAATGGCCGGCGTTCTGCCGGGTCGCCGGTGAGCGCCGCGGTCCGCAGCGCGACGCCGACGGCGCGGGGGACGCCCGTACCGCGAGCCAGTTCGAGCTCCTGCGCCGGCGAGTTCGGCCGCCAGCCCGTGCTCGCCCAGGCGGAGGGCTGCCTGCGCCGCACCGGAGTGCCAGCTGATGAAACCGGGACTGCGCAGGCCCATGGCGGAAAGGGCCCGTCCAGCGCCGGTGAAGTGCTGCAGCGCCGCATGCGCGTCACCGCTTTCCAGGGCCAGCCGGCCCCGGGCTTCCAGCTGCAGGCAATGACCGATCGGGTCGACGCCCTCCGCGGGCGCCGGGCCGAGAACGCTGCCCGCAGCCTCGATGTCACCCCGCTCCAGGGCGATGAGGGCGAGGTTGGCGTCGATCCAGGGACCGTAGAGATCCCAGTCCTCGGTGCCCATGCTGGCGAGCGCCCGTTGCCCGTGCGCCTGCGCGTCGACGAGTTCGCCCTGCCGCCCGTTCACCACCGACAGCCAGTGGTGCGCGACGGTCAGCAGGATGAGCGAGTTCTGCGCCCGGTCGGATCGCAGCGCGCGCTGGAGCACCTCCGATGCGCGTGCCAGCTCGTCGATCATCACCAGTGCCACCACGGGAAACGCGAGCACGACGCCGTGTGCGGATCCGTCGACCAGCGGATGGCGGGCGAAGGCGGCTTCGGCGACGGGCAGGACGAGCTCGGCCGGGTCGCCCTGGATCGCCATCCGGGCGCACAGGTGAGCGCAGATCAGTGGATCCGGCGGAGGTTGCCCGGCGCGAGCGTGCGGAAGGTAGGGCCCCAGCCGATCGGTGACGCCCGGCCGCAGCCGGGTGTCGAACGTGGCCGCCGTGAGCTGGGCGGAAAGCAGCTGGCTGGCGAGCGGATCGTCGTCACTCAACTCCGACAGGCCGCGTTCGGCCGCTTCGGCCGACTGCGCGATGTCGCCCTTGAAGAACAGGAGCCGGGCCAGCTGGTTGTACGCCTCCGCCCGCTGCCGGGGATCGTGCACGCTGTCCAGCGCCTCCACGAGCCGGCTCACGGCGTGCGGCGAGTCATCGGCTGCCTCGGCATGCGCCAGCTCGACCAGGACCGCAGCTCGGGAGTGCGCGGGCGGCGGTTCCTCCAAGGCACGGCGCAGCAGCCGGACGGCGCTTCGGGTCTCGGAGTGGATCAGGCACTCGCGTCCCGCGGCCCGCAGGATGTCGCTGGCCCACGGGTCGCTCTGCGGCCTGCTCTTGAGCAAGTGGACCGCTACCCGGCCCACTTCGGCGCCGTCATCGGCCAGCAGCCGTGCCGCCGTGCGGTGCGCCCGGGCCCGGGCCCGGTCCGGAAGATCGGCCAGTACCGCAGCGGCGATCAGCGGATGCACCAGCCGCAGCGGCTCGCCGCGAGCCAGCAGATGCGCCTCGGTCAAGGCATCGGCGGCGTCCTCGGCATCGGCGATCTGCAGCCCGGCCAGCTGCGCCGCGAGCGGTAACGCGGCCTCGTCCAGGACGGCCACGGCCGTCGCCAGTCGTGCGGCCGCTTCCGGAAGCCGTCCGAGGCTGATGACGACGGCATCGAGCACGGAGTCCGGCACCAACTCGCTCACCCGATGCGCGGCAGCTGCCGTCGGGAGGATCTCGTCAGCCCGCAGAACGGTGAGCAGCTCCTCCAGCAGGAACGGGTTGCCGCCGGTGACGTGAGCGCACGCCTGGCAGAACTCCTCCTCAGCGGCCGCAAACCCGTGCGCCTTGACGACCTCGGCGACCGCCTGAACGCTCAGCGCTGCCGGTCGCAAGCGCACCGACCCCGGATGTGAACGGAGCCGCCCGAGCAGGTCCATCGGCGTCTCGGGCTCCCCGGTGCGCACCGCAAGGAGCACCCCGAGCGTCACCTCGGCGAGCTGGCCCACGGCTTGGACCAGGAAGCGCAGCGACGAGCGATCGGCCCATTGCGCGTCGTCGACGATGAGCAGCAGGCCCGGCTCTCCCGACTCGGGCACTTGCGGGGCCGATGCGCGGGCGATGTTGACGGCGAGCCAGTAGAGCCCCTCGACAAGCGCACCCGCCTGCCCCTCGCCCATCCCGGCATTCGCCGCCGGAGATTCCCCGAGCAGCGAGCCGGCGAGCGCCGCGGGACCCGAGAGCAACTGCGAACGCTCGTGCGCGGCGGCACCCAGCAGGTGAGGCACGAAGAGCTGGCGGGCCAGCCCGAACGGCACCCCGCGTTCGAGTTCCATGCCGCGGGCGGTGAGTGTCGTCATGCGGCGGCCTTCTGCCGCTCGCCGCGCTGCCAGCAGGAGTTGCGACTTCCCGACCCCCGCAGGACCTTCGATCACCAGCAGCCGACCCCGGCCGGCGCTCACATCCGCAAGGCTTTCGTGCAACGCGAGCAGTTCGCCCTCGCGCTCCCAGAGCCCCTCACGCATCAGGCCCAGCATCCCTTCCGGCTGCCGCCTCGTGGTGCAAATCCCGGGGTGGCCCGCGCCTAATCCCGGGGTCGGACCCCGGTGCTCGGCGGTGGGCCCCAGCGCTGAACATACGGCCGTGATCAAACGTCCCGTCGCCGTTCTGACGATCGAGTTCGAAGTCGGGGCCACCCCGATCTCGGGCCGCCTGCTCGACGAGAGCCGCACGGTGCACCCCTTCACCGGGTGGGTCGGCCTGACCCACGCGGTGAGCACCGCGCTCGCGGCGGCGGCCGCGGCACCCCAGGATTTCGACCCCACAGGGAGAGCACGATGAAACTGCCCAAAGCCAGGCGCCCCATTGCCGCGGCGGCCGTCACAGCCGCGGCTGTGGCGATCGTCGCCCCGGTGGCGATCGCGCCACCGGCCTCAGCTGCCGTGACCCAGGCGTACTTCACCGCCGACGGCGGTGCCGTCCAGCACTTCGTGGTCCCCGCCGCGGTGTCACGCCTCTTCGTGTCCGCCATCGGGGGATCGGGCGGCTCCGGAGCATCGCGAGACAGCAACTCGGGTGGCGGTGGCGGCGCTGCCGGCTCCGTGTCAGCGGCCTTGCCGGTCACCCCGGGACAGACGCTGAACATCTACATCGGCAACGCGGGTACCGCAGCCACGAGCAACTCGCAGGGGGCCGGCGGCAGCAGCAGCGGCCTGAGCCTGGGCGGGGCGTTCGTCGGCGGTGGCAGTGGCGGTGCCGGTGATGCCGCCGCGCTCGGCGCCGGTGGGGGCGGCGGCGGGGCGACCGTCGTCACCGCAGGATCGACCCCGCTGCTGGCAGCGGGCGGCGGCGGTGGCGGCGGCGGCGCGAATCCCACCGCTGGCGGCGGTGCGGGCGGTGCCGGTGGCAATCCTGCCGGCAACGGCCAGGACGGCAGCGGCCTGGTGCCGGGTCCGGGTGGCAGCGGCGCCAAGCCGGGCCTGGGCGTGAGCGGTCAGGGCGGGCAGAACAGGTTCGACATCGCCGGCGCGGGCGGCGGCGGCGGCGCCGGGTGGAACATCCCCGCCGGCCAGACCGGCGGCGGCGCCGGCGGGATCTCCTCGCTGGACCCCAACAAGTACGGCAACGGTGGCGGTGGTGGCGGCGGCGCGGGCGCATCGTCGGCCGAGGCCGCCGCGTCCAGCGTGAATTTCGGGACCGCCAGAGGGTTCGGCAACGGGACCGTCTTCATCACCTGGGATCAGCCGCCGACGATCACCACCTTGCAGGGAAGCGGTTTCTCCCGGGTGGGTCAGCCGGCCACGTTCACGGCGGTCGTGGGTCCCGGGGCACCCGTCGCGGGGGAGCCCGTCGCCGGCGGCACCGTCGGCTTCTTCGACGGGGCAAGGCACCTGGGCAACGCGCCACTGCAGCTGAACGCATCAGGCCAGGACGTGGCCACGTTCTCGACCTCGGGTCTCACACCCGGATTGCACGCCGTCACCGCGGCGTACTACGGCGACGCCGTCTACGCGGGCAGTAGCTCTGATCCGCTGAGCCAGGAAGTCGCCGCCCCCGTCGCCTTCACCAGCAAGGCCACGCTCGCGGGTGTGGTGGGTGTCCCGCTGTCGTTCACCGTGAGCACGACCGGCTTCCCGCCACCCGGGCTGCTGGCCAAGGGCAAGCTCGACGGCCTGACGCTCACCGACCACGGCGACGGGACGGCCACGCTGGCCGGAACCCCTGCCGCTGCAGGCACTTTCCCCATCTCGCTGTTCGCCGTGAGCCTCGTCAACGCGGTCGTGCCCCAGACGCTCACGCTGAAGGTCACGCTCAAGACGTTGTCGGTCGCGACGAGCGCGCTCCCGCCGGGCTTCGTCGGCCAGGCGTACTCGACGACCCTCGGCGCCCAGGGCGGCACTCCGCCCTACACCTGGACCCTGGCCGCCGGCCACCTTCCGAAGGGAATCACCTTGAACAAGACGACGGGTGCCCTCAGCGGCACGCCCACGGCAGCGGGGACGGCCTACTTCAAGGTCAGGGTCACCGACTCGAGCGTCCCCAAGCGGCACGTCGCCATCAGGGCGCTGCACCTGACATCCACCGGGATCGTGCCGGCGGTGTACGTGGCCAACGGTGCCAACGACTCGGTCACGTCCTACCCGCTGTCATCGGGCAACCTCGCGCCTTCGACCCGCCTTGCCGGTCTCGGCCAGGGCCTGAATGCCCCTGGCGGTCTCGTCCTCAACGCCGCCGGAAGGCTGTTCGTTGCCGACAGCGGCGCCGACGCCATCACCGAGTACGACCGCGGAACCACCGGTTCCACACCGCCTACCGCGACCATCGCCGGGCCGGCGACGAGACTCGCGGGACCGGCAGGGCTGACGCTGGACGCTTCGGGCCGGCTGTACGTCGCGAACCGGACCTCGAACAGCATCACGGTCTTTGCCCCCGACGTGAGTGGAAATACCGGGCCGCTGTTCACGATTTCCGGTCCTGACACCGCCCTGTCCAGCCCCGCCGCGGTCGCCGTCGACGCCATGGGCCGGCTCTGGGTGGCCAATGCCGGCACGAACAGCCTCACGGCCTACGCGGCCGGCGCCACCGGCGACGCCAAACCCGTCGCCCGGATCGCCGGACCGGCCACCGGACTCAACGACCCGCAGGGTCTTGCCCAGGACGCCAGCGGCAACCTGCTGGCCGCCAACACGTTCGGCGAGTCGGTCACCGCGTATGCGATCTCCTTCATCGGGATAGCGACCAATCCGAACGTCGCCCCGATCCGCACCCTGTCCGGATCGTCGACCGGGCTGAGCTTCCCCGACGGCATCGATGTCGACGCCAGCGGCCACATCTACGTGGCCAACCAGTTCGGCAACGACATCACCAGCTACCCGGCGACGGCGAACGGCAACGTCGCCCCGCTGACCACGATCGCCGGCAGCAACACCGGTCTGGCCGGGCCGGGTGCGATCGCCCTCACGCCGCCGCTCTCGGTGCTCACCGGCAGCCTGCCCAACGCCCGCGCCGGTCACGGCTATCACGTCGTCCTGCAGGCGGCTCAGGGCACCAGCCCGTACGCCTGGTCGCTGGCGCATGGGTGGCTTCCACCGGGGTTGTGGCTGGGAAGGGCCGGCATCATCGCGGGGACGCCGCGCCATGGCGGCCACTGGGCGTTGACGGTCCGGGTGACCGACTCCGCGCATCCCCACACCGTCGCCACCCGCTCCTTCACGCTGACGGTGGCCGGACGATGACCACGACGACCCGCACCCAGTCCTCGTCCAGCTACTCCCTCGACTCCGGCTGGCATGCCGAACGCGATCGCCTCGCGAGCCTGACCCGGCTCTACGACGAGACCACCCTCCGGCTCTGCGAGCAGTTGCAGGTCGCTCCGGGCTCACGCTGCCTCGAGTTGGGCGCCGGCACCGGAACGGTCGCCGAGGCCCTCGCCGAGCGGGTGTCGCCACACGGCCGGGTCGTCGCCACCGACACCGACACGCGCTTTCTCGAGCCGCTCGCCAACGAGGTGCTCCTGGTGCAGGCGGCAGACGTGACGGCGGGATTGCCGGTCAGCTCGTTCGATCTCATCCACGCCCGGCTGCTGCTCGAGCATCTCCCGCAGCGCCAGGACGTGTTGCGCTCGATGGCCGACGCGACCGCCCCGGGAGGGTGGGTGCTGGTCGAGGACTTCGACTGGTCGACGGCCCTGATGGTCGATCCGCCGACCCCGTTGCTGAGCCGCGTGGCGGATGCCTGCCGCGGGTTCATGTCGTCGCGGGGCTATGACCCCGAGTTCGGCCGCCGCCTGCCCCGCGCCCTGGCCGACGTCGGGCTGGTGGACATCGGCACTCACGCGCAGGCCATGCCGGTGTACGCCGATCCGCAACGCGGGGTGCCGCAGTGGGAACTGCTCGTCGCGCAACTCGGCCCGGCGATGCTGGCCGGAGGGCTGCTGGAGCAAGCCGACCTCGATGCCTTCATTCGGCTCTGCCACGACGGCACCACGGTCTTCTTCGCCCCCGTCATGGTGAGTTGCTGGGGCCGGCGGCCCTCGTGAGGCCCGCCGGGGAATGTCAGCCCCGCGCGAGGCGTCAACAACCATGTGAGCAGTGGCGTCCGAATACCTGAGGTGACCCGTCAGGACGAGCCTGAGGAGGCTGCTGCTCCGCGCCTGCGCATCCGTCCAGCAGAGGGCGACACCGTCGCCGTAGCGCTGGTGCTGCACGGCGGCAAGGCGCGGAGCATGCGGCCGGCGAGCCGGCGCCAGCTCAGTGCGGTGCGCATGATCCCGTTCGCCCGGGCGCTGCAGCGGGCCGGCGCGTCGGCCGGGCTGGCGGTGTGGACGTTGCAGTACCGCGATCGCGGCTGGAACGACAAGGGATCGCAGGTGCACGACGCCGTGTGGGCGCTCGGCGAGATCGAGCGCGAGCATCCCGGCGTCCCGGTGTATCTCGTGGGGCACTCGCTCGGCGGGCGAACGGCGCTCGCGGCAGGCGGGCATGAGTCCGTCCGCGCCATCCTGGCGCTCGCGCCCTGGCTTCCGGCGATGGAGCCGGTGGATCACCTCAGGGGCGTCCCGGTGCTGATCGCCCACGGCACCCGTGACAAGTGGGTCGACCCGCGCGGGTCGCTGAACTTCGCGACGCGCGCCCGTGACGCCGGGGTCGACGTCGCCAGGGTCGAGGTCGGGGGCGTCGGGCATGCGATGCTGCGGCGCATCTCGCTGTGGCACGGCCTGACCACGTTCTTCGTCATGACCCAGCTCGCCGGTGCCCGCCAGAGCGACGGCCCGCCCGCGGAAGGCAGCCTGCGAGCCCGGATCTGAGCCGCTCGCGTTACGGTGCCAGGACGAGTAGCGCGGCCCTGGCGCGAGGAGCGAGCAATGGTCACTGTCGAGTCTGCAACTGCCGCCAACGGTCACGGCGAGAAGGAAGTCACTCACCTGCGCACCTGCCCGCTGTGCGAGGCCATGTGCGGGCTCGAGATCACCGTGCGCGGCGATGAGGTCACCCGGATCCGCCCGCGCAAGGAAGACGTCTTCAGCAAGGGCCACATCTGCCCCAAGGGGACGACGCTCGGGCAGCTGCACGCCGACCCGACCCGCCTGCGTGGCCCCGTCGTCAGGGATGGTGACGGCTTCCGCGAGGTCAGCTGGGAAGAGGCGTTCCAGACCTGCGAGCGGCTGATCCACGGGGTCATCGCCGAGCACGGGAAAGAGGCGCTGACCGCATTCGTCGGCAACCCCGCCGCTCACGCGTTCTCGATCGGGCGCTACCTCGGCGTGATGATCGGGATGGGCGGCATTCCCCACATCTACTCGTCGGGCACGGTCGACCAGTGGCCCAAGAACGTCACGGCCGCGCTGATGTACGGGAACATGTGGACCATCCCCGTGCCGGACCTGCAGCGCAGCGACTTCATGGTCCTCATGGGCGCGAATCCCCAAGCATCGCAAGGTTCTTTGATGGCCTGCGCCAACGTGCTGGGCGAGCTCGACCGCATCCGCGGCGAAGGCGGGAAGGTCATCGTCATCGACCCGCGCCGCACCGGCACCGTCCGGCACGCGTCCGAATGGATCCCGATCGTGCCGGGCACGGATGCGGCGCTGCTGCTGGCCATCGTCAACGTGCTGTATGCCGACGGTCTCGTCGACCTCGGCGGCCTTGCCGACATCCTGCTGGGCGTCGAGAAGCTCGAGAGCCTTGCCGCCCCCTTCACCCCCGAGCGGGTCGCGGACGCCTGCCAGATCCCCGCCGATCGCATTCGCGCGCTCGCGCACGAGATCGCCGCCGCGAAGCACGGTGTGGTCTATGGCCGGATCGGGCTGTGCAACCAGGAGTTCGGCACGCTCGCGAGCTGGCTGGTCGACGTCGTCAACATCCTGACCGCGAGCTTCGACGTGCCCGGCGGGCTGATGTTCCCGACGCCGGTCAACTGGACCGTCAACGTGCTGCCGACCCCGGCCGCCCCCGGCACTCCCGGCAGCGAGACCGGGCCGGAGTTCGGTCGCTGGCGAAGCCGGGTGCGCAGCGCACCCGAGGTGCTCGGCCAGGTTCCCGTCTCCTGCCTGGCGGAGGAGATCGACACCCCGGGCGACGGCCAGATCAAGGCACTGATCACGGTCGCCGGCAATCCCGCGCTGAGCGCCCCCGGAGCCGAGCGCCTGCAGGCGGCGCTGCCCCTGCTCGACGCGATGATCTCCGTCGACAATTGGATCAACGAAACGACCAAGCATGCGCACGTCATCCTGCCGGGCCTCAGCCCGCTGGAGCAGCCGCACTTCGATGACCTGCTGTGGCTTTTCGCTGTCCGCAGCGCAGGCAAATGGTCCGACGCCATCTTCCCGCCGGCGGACGGGCGACCGGGGGAGTGGGAAATCCTGGTGCGGCTCGGTGGCATCCTCGCCGGGCAGAAGGCCGCAGAGGTCGATGTCGCCGCCCTCGACGACGCGTACTTCGACTTCCTCGTGACCGTCAACGGACTAGATCCAGCGGCGGTGAAGGCGCATTACACGTCAGGGGGTCCCGAACGCCTCCTCGACCTGTCGCTGCGCACCGGACCGTGGGGCGACCGCTACGGGGAGAAGCCCGACGGAATCACCTTGCAGACCTTCAAAGACAACCCTGACGGGCTCGATTTCGGCCCCATGGTCCCCAAGGTGCGCGACATCCTGCGGACGCCGTCCGGAAAGCTCGAAGTGGCCCCCGAATACGTCACCGACGACATCCCCCGCCTGCTCGAACGGCTCGACCGCAGCATCGATTCGCTGGTCATGACCAGCCGTCGCCACCTGCGTTCGAAGAACTCGTGGATGCATCAGATGGACAAGCTCGTGGGCGGGTCGAACCGCTGCACGCTGTACATGCACCCGAGTGACGCGGCGCGCTGCGGCGTCGCCGACGGCGACTTCGTCCGGGTCACCAGTGAAGCCGGCAGCGTCGACGTCGAGCTGGAGGTCACCGACGAGATGATGACCGGCGTCGTGTCACTGCCGCACGGGTGGGGCCACACGATCGCGGGCGCGCAGGAAGGAGTCGACCGGGCGCTCGCCGGGATCAACAACAACCTGCTGGCACCCGTGGACTTTGTCGACGTTCCCTCCGGCAACGCCGCCGTGAACGGCTTCCTGGTGACGGTCACCCCAGGCAACGCGCCGGCCCCGGCTGGCACCGAGCGAGTAGCGGCCGGCGCCGGTAGCTGACCTGCCGGTAGCTGAACCGCCGGCTTGCGGCTGGCCGTCAATGTTGGCGGCCCGTCTTGGGCTGGCGCCGGTCTGCCCGCCGCTGTGGCATGTTTCGGCTCCGCACGCTGTGACATGTTCGGCTCCGCACGAAAAGAACAGGCACGATCGGGCGGCGCAGTGCAGGCTCGGGAGCGGTCCGGAAAGGGGGACGATGTCGCGGCGCGGGTGGGTCCTGTTCTCCGCCATGTGCGTGATCTGGGGGATTCCCTACCTGCTGATCAAGGTCGCCGTCAGCAGCCTGAGCCCGGTCGACGTGATCTTCGGGCGCTGCCTCGTGGCCGTGGTGCTCCTGCTGCCCGTCGCTGCGGCCCGGGGTGAGCTGCGCCCGCTGCTGCCACAGTGGAAGCCGCTGCTCGCGTACACGATCATCGAGGTGGCGATCCCCTGGCTGCTGCTGCCGATCGCCGAGCAGAAGCTACCGAGCTCGCTCACCGGTTTGCTGGTCGCGGCGGTTCCGCTGGTCGGCACGCTGCTCGCCTTCGCGCGCGGCGCGTCACACGAGCTGGGCCTCGCCCGGATCGCGGGGCTGGTGATCGGCCTGCTCGGCGTCGGCGCGCTCGTCGGGCTCGACGTCCATGGCGCCCAGCTCGGAGCCACGCTAGCGGTGGGCGTCGTCGCCATCGGCTACGCGGTGGGGCCGCTCATCCTGTCGCGCTACCTGGGAGACCTGCCGCCGGTCGGGGTCGTGGCCGCCTCGCTGACCCTGGTCACGATCGCCTACGCCCCGTTCGCGCTCACCAGCCTGCCGCACCGCTGGCCGCGCAGCCAGGTGACGTGGTCGGTGCTGGTGCTCGGTGTCGTGTGCACGGCGGCCGCTTTCCTGATCTTCTTCGCCCTGATCGCCGAGGTGGGCCCGGTGCTCGCCACGGTGATCACGTACGTCAATCCCGCGGTCGCGGTGGTGATCGGCGCGATCTTCCTGCACGAGCACATCACGGCGAGCACGCTCGTCGGTTTCGCGCTGATCCTGGCGGGGTCGTTCCTGGCCACCCGGCCGCCCCGGTCGGCCTCGGGCGAACCTCCGGAGCTGCTGGCTACGGGAGTCGTCGTTCCCGAACCGTGACCCGGTTGTCCCCAACTGCCCGCGCGCTCGACGTTCTGTCGGTGCGGGCGGCCAGGATGGCGTCATGACTGCTGCACCTGGCTCCGCACCGGCCCCTACCGCTGATCGCGCCGGCGCGCAAGAGGTCCTCGCGTTGCTGGCGGGGGAGTCGGCGGTGCTGCGCGACGATCAGTGGCGCGCCATCGAGGCCCTGTTGCAGGGCGAGCGGGTGCTGGTGGTGCAGCGCACCGGCTGGGGCAAGAGCGCCGTCTACTTCACGGCGACGGCGCTGATGCGGGCCCGCGGCGCCGGCGTCACGCTGATCGTCAGCCCGCTGCTGGCTTTGATGCGTAACCAGCTGGAGGCGGCGGCCCGCGCCGGTATCCGCGCCGAGACCATCAATTCCGCCAATCTCGACGAGTGGGGCCGGGTCGAGCAGGCGGTCGAGGCGGGCGAGGTCGACGTCCTGCTCATCAGCCCGGAGCGGCTCAACAGCCCGGGCTTTCGCGAGAGCGTGCTCCCTCACGTCGCCCGGCGGTGTGGCCTGCTCGTGGTCGACGAGGCGCACTGCATCTCTGACTGGGGCCATGATTTCCGGCCCGATTACCGGCGCGTGCGTGACGTGCTCGACGGGCTTCCCGACGGGGTGGCCGTGCTCGCCACCACCGCCACGGCCAACGAGCGGGTTACCCGTGATGTGGCCGCGGTGCTCGGCGAGCCGCTCGTGTTGCGGGGCTCGCTCGATCGCGAGTCGCTGGCCCTCGACGTCGTGGAGCTGCCCGGCGATCCGGAGCGGCTGGCCTGGCTGGATGCGCTGCTGGCCGAGGCGCCGGGGTCGGGCATCATCTACACGCTGACCGTCGCGGGAGCGCAGGACACGGCGGCGTTCCTGGCCGCCCGGGGTCACGCCGTGGCCGCCTATACCGGCCGTACCGAAGACGCCGAGCGCAAGCGCATCGAGACCGCGCTCGCCGGCAACGAGCTCAAGGCCGTCATCGCCACGAGCGCGCTGGGCATGGGTTACGACAAGCCCGACCTCACGTTCGTCGTGCATCTGGGCAGCCCGTCCAGCCCGATCGCGTACTACCAGCAGGTAGGCCGCGCCGGCCGGGCCACGGAGCGGGCCGAGGTCTTCCTGCTTCCGACCCCCGCCGACTCCGCGATCTGGTCCTACTTCGCGTCGGTGTCCATGCCCGAGGAGGCGATGGTGCGCCGGCTCCTGGAAGAGCTCGACAATTCACCACGCTCCACCGCCGCGCTCGAGCCGCTCGTCGATCTGCGCCGCACCCGGCTGGAAATGGTGCTGAAGGTGCTCGATGTCGACGGGGCGGTCCGGCGCGTCAGCGGCGGCTGGATCTCCACCGGCAAGCCCTGGAGCTACGACAAGTCGCGTTACGACGCCCTCCGTGAGGCCCGCGATCGCGAGGGCGCGGCGATGAAGGAGTACCTGCACACCACGGGCTGCCTGCTGCGTTTCCTGCGCGAGCAGCTCGATGACCCCGAAGCCGCCGACTGCGGCCGGTGCTCGCGCTGCCTCGGCCATCCGCTCCGCGAGTTGCAGTTGAGCGCAGTCGAGGACGGGGCGCAGGCGCTTGCCCGGTCGGGCGTGCCGCTCGGCGTCAAGAAGACCTGGCCCACCGGGATGGCGGCCACGGGTATCGAGCTCACCGGTCGCATCACCGAGGGGAGCGCTGCGCTGGAGGGCCGCGCCCTCGCCCGGCTGTCGGATCTGGGATGGGGCGATCGGCTGGCCGGCGCGCTGTCCGCCGACGGGGAGCTGAATCCCGCGCTGATGTCCGGTGTCGTCACCGCGCTGCGCGACTGGCCATGGGAGAAGCGGCCGGAAGTCGTCGTCGCGATCGAGTCGCACCGCCACCCGGCTCTGGTCGGGTCGCTGGCGGCGCAGGTGGCTTCGGTCGGAAGGCTCATGCCGGGGGGAGTGGTGAGGCGCGTGACGGCGTGCCGGTCGCAGCAGGAGGTGCACAACAGCGCTCACAAACTGGCCAATGTCGTCGGTGCTTTCGAGGTGCCGCCCGAAGTGGCTGCCCAGGTGCAGGATCGCGTTGTCCTGCTCGTCGACGATCTCTGGGATTCGGGCTGGACCGCTACCTGGATCGCCCGCCTGCTGCGTGAGGCAGGGGCCGCGCAGGTGCTGCCCTTCGCGCTCGCAGCCGCGGGAGGTTAGTCCGTGAAGGTTTGCGCGGTAGCGATCAAAGTGAGGAAGTCGGAGAAGATCGCGTCACAACCTTGGGCCCTCACGCTCTCCAGCCTCGCCGGGTCCTGCACGTCCCAGGCGAAGGCGAGCATCGAGTGCTCGTGGCAGCGCCGCACCCGCTCCGGCGACCACTCCGGTGCGCGAAGGTTGACCGCGTCGGCCCCCACCTCGGCGGCCGCGTCGATCCGGTCGTCGAGCATCGAGCGACCGTTGCGCAGCGTGGTGGACACCACCAGGTGGGCTCCACCCCTCGCTGGTCGCCACTGGCGGATCTGGCCGGCGGAGCCGCAGAGCCAGAGCCGTCCGGCCGCGCTGTGGCGGGCGGCGGATTCGATGCTGGGCAGTGCCGCGGCCGGGTCCTTGACGTCGAGGCTGAGGTCGAAGTCGCCTCCGGCGGCGGCGTACAGCGCGTCGAGCGTCGGCAGCCAGTCCGGAAGGTCGCCGCTGCGCATCGCGGTGATCGGCCGGCGGCGCAGCCCGCTGCGCACGATGCGGTCGTGCACGAGCACCGGCACCCCGTCAGCGGTCAGCCAGACGTCCGACTCCAAGGCGCGCGCGCCGCTGGCGAGAGCGTTGCTGAACGCGGCGAGAGTGTTCTCGCGCAGGCCCGTCGCGGGGGCGCCGCGGTGCGCGAAGCCGATCACCGCGCGCTCACCCGGATCCGCAGGGTCATCGGGGGGCCAGCATCTCCAGCACCTCGGCGTGCAACGGCCCGTTACTGCACACGATGCTGCCGCCGTTCGGGCCGGCGTTTCCGGCCAGATCGGTGAAGGTGCCGCCCGCCTCCTCGACGAGCACTTGCAGCGGTGCGATGTCCCAGAGCGAGACTTGCGGTTCGGCGCTGATGTCGACGGCGCCCTCGGCGACCATGCAGTGCGACCAGAAGTCGCCGAAGGCGCGATCGCGCCAGACCGCGCGGGTGAGATCGAGGAATCCGGCCAGCCGGTGCTGCTCCTCCCAGCCGGCCAGCGAGGAGTAGGCGAACGAGGCATCGTCCATGGCGCCGACCTTGCTCACCTCGATACGCCGGCCGTTCGCGTAGGCACCGGCGCCGCGGCTCGCCCACCACCGCCGTCCCAGGGCGGGAGCGCTGATCACCCCGACCGTGATCTCACCCTCGACCTCGAGCGCGAGCAGCGTGGCCCACACGGGAACGCCGCGGACGTAGTTCTTGGTGCCGTCGATGGGGTCGAGAATCCACCGCCGGGCGCCCGGGCTGCCCAGCAGCCCCTGCTCCTCCCCGAGCACCATGTCGCCCGGACGTTCCCTGCTGAGCTTGTCGCGCAGCAGGGCCTCCACCGCGAGGTCGGCGTCGCTCACCGGCGTCGTGTCGGGCTTGGTCTGCACCTGCAGGTCGAGCGCCTGAAACCGGTCCTGGGTCACCACGTCCGCCGCATCGGCCAGGTCGAGCGCGAGGGCCAGGTCGGCGGCGTGGTCAGCGGGGGTCTGGTTTGACATGAAGTCCTGCGATGCTGGGCCGGAATCAGGGTGGCGGGTGGCGGTCACCAGCGCGAGACTACGAGGCCGCCGCAGAAATCGAGAGCCTCAGACGGGAAGGGTGGAAGCGTCCATTGGGTGAGGAGTCCATGCGCCGCAGGGTGACGCCCAGCCGGCGCGCCGTCCTGGCCACGCTGGCACTGGCCGGATGCGGGGGTGCAGTTCACGCGGCGCGCTCCAAGGCGTCGCCCGCCGGCGCCGGATCGGCGCCCGCCCCGTCCGGCGCGCCGGCCACGCCCGCGCCCGTGGCCACCACGGCAGCGCCGAGCGTGTCCGCGGCGGCCGGTGGGCCGGCGATCGAGATCGTCAACGGCTCGCGCACCACGCCGCAGGTCGCCCTGACCTTCCACGGCAACGGCGACCCCGCGCTCGCCGAGGCGCTGCTGCGAGCCGCCGAGGCGAAAGGCGCTCACATCACGGTCTTCGCCGTCGGCAACTGGCTTGCCGCCAACCCGGCCCTCGGTCGCCGGATCCTCGCCGCCGGTCACGGCCTGGCGAATCACACGTACACCCACCCCGACCTGTCGGCCCTTTCCGAGTCGGGCGTGGAGCAGGAGTTCGCCCTGGCGCGCGACGTCCTGGTGCAGGTGTCGGGCAACAACGGGCACTACGCCCGCCCGTCGCAGATGAACCGGTCGACACCCGCTGGTGCGCGCGGCTGCCGGAGCGGCCGGGTACAGCACCGTCGTCGCGTTCGACGTCGATCCGTCGGATTACCTCGACCCGGGCGCGTCGCTGGTCATCTCTCGCACGCTCGCCGGTGTGCAGCGGGGCAGCATCGTCTCGATGCACCTCGGCCACGCCGGCACGGTGCAGGCGCTGCCGGCCATCCTCGACGGTTTGGCGACCCGCGGCCTGACCCCGGTGACGGTTCAGACACTGCTCGCCTGACTTAACGGGCTGATCTGTCAAGTGTTGAGTTGACAAACCGCCAGGGATTGTCAATCCTGGCGAGGTGCCGTCAGCCCGTGATGCGTTGCTCGACGCCGCCCGGCGGGTGGTCGTGTCGGGCGAGTGGGAGCGGATGCCGCTCGCTGAGCTCGCCGGGCGCGCCGGGGTCAGCCGCCAGACGCTCTACAAGGAGTTCGGCAGCAAGGATGGCCTGGCCCAAGCGCTGTCGGCGCACGAGACCGAGATCTTCCTGGCCGAGCTGGCGACCGTCCTGGAGTCCCATCCCCACGATCCCGTGGCCGGCACCCGGGCGGCTGTCGCCCACACCCTGCGTACGGGTGCCGACGACCCGCTGCTGAAGGCGATCCTGTCCAGCGCGCGGGGCCCGTCCGAGCTGCTGCCCCTGCTGACCACCCGCGCCGAGCCGCTGCTGGCGTCGTCCAGCAAGCTGCTGACCCGCTACCTGACCGATCACTGGCCGCACCTGTCGACCCGCGACGTGACCCTGGTGGCCGATTCGGCGATCCGGCTCACCGTCTCGCATCTGGTGCTGCCACTCGCACCCATCGAGCGCACCGCTGATGACATCGCGACTCTCGTCGCTCGTGCGCTGCCCCCCGAATTCCATGCCCGACCCGCTGATCCGTCCCGCTGATCCATCCGTAGGAGCGTTCATGACCACCCACGACTTGTATGTCACCGAAACCCCGCGCGAGACCTGGGACGTGCCGGCCGCCGGTGACGCCCGGTTCACCTGGGAGTACGACGAGGGCCGGGCGCGGCTGCTCGCGCTGTACCAGAAGGGCAAGGACAAGCAGTGGGACGCCTCGACCCGTATCGACTGGTCGCTGGAGGTCGACAAGTTCAACGTCCTGGGCCTGGGTGAGGAGTCCTGCCCGATCTATGGCTCGCCGACTTTCGAAAAGCTCGGCCAGCGCGACAAGGACGAGATGTTCCAGCACCTCGTCGCGTGGCAGTTCAGCCAGTTCCTGCACGGCGAGCAGGGCGCCATGATCTGCTCCGCCCGCATCGTCGAGGGTGTCCCGGATCTTGACGCGAAGTTCTACGCCAGCACGCAGACCATGGACGAGGCTCGCCACGCCGAGACGTACGCCCGTTTCCTGCAGGAAAAGGTCCAGCTGGTCTACCCGATCAACCCGCATCTGCAGGCGCTGCTCGCGACCACGCTTTCCGACAGCCGCTGGGACATGCCCTACCTCGGCATGCAGGTGCTGATCGAGGGCCTCGCGCTCGCCGCGTTCGGGCTGCTGCGCGACACCACCACCAACCCGCTGCCCAAGCAGATCCTGAGCTACGTCATGCAGGACGAGGCGCGTCACGTCGCCTTCGGGCGGATGGCCTTGAAGGACGCCTACGCCGACCTGACCAGCAAGGAGCGCGACGAGCGCGAGGAGTTCGTGGTCGAGGCCTGCTACCTGATGCGCGACCGCCTCCGCGGCAAGGAGGTCTGGGAGACGCTCGGCTACCCGGTCGAGGAGTGCCTGGACTACGCCGACCGCTCGGCCTTCCAGCAGATGTTCCGCTCGCTGCTGTTCACCCGGATCGTGCCGATCGTCAAGGACATCGGGCTCTGGGGGGAGAAGGTGCAGAAGGCTTATGCCGACATGGGTGTGCTCGACATGGCCGGCGTCGACCTCGGTGCCCTGATGAAGGCCGACGAGGACATCGCCGAGAACCTCGACCGCGAGCGCGCCGCCATCGAAGCCCGCAAGGCCGAGGTCGACGCGACCATCGCCGCCGGCGCCGCTGGGTAGGCGTCAGGTACGCGCCGGGTACTCAGTCGTCGGGCATCTCCCGCGAGAGCAGCAGCCGGCGCAGCGAGTCGACGCGTGCGGCCTGGGCCGGCCCGGTGGCGGCGTAGCTGTCGAGCATGCAGTCGGGGGAGTCGGCGAGGTGGGTGCAGCCGCGCGGGCACTCCTCGGTGACGGCAGCGAGGTCCTCGAATGCGGACAGCACCCGCGCCGGGGAGACCAGGCCGAGGCCGAACGACCGGACCCCGGGCGTATCCACGACCCAGCCGCCCCCCGGCAGCTCCAGCGCGATCACCGACGAGCTGACATGGCGACCGCGGCCGATATCGCTGACCTCGCCGGTCGCCCGGTAGGCGCCCGGCACCAGCCGGTTGACCAGCGTCGACTTGCCGACCCCGCTGTGGCCGAACAGCACGCTCATCTTGCCCGCGAGTACGGCCTTGATGGGATCGATGCTGTCGTCGACGCCGGCCGTCACCACCGGGACCCCGAGTGGCTCGTATGCGGCGGTCAGCGTGGTGAGCGCGTCGCGGTCGGTGTCGTCCGGGGCGAGCTTGCCGGCGAGGTCGTGCTTGGTGAGGCAGAGCACCGGGGTCAGGCCGCCGTCGTAGGCCGCGACCAGGCAGCGGTCGATCATCCGGGGGCGCGCCGGGGGAGAGGTCAGCGCCACCACGACGATCAGCTGGTCGGCGTTGGCGACGATCGGGCGCTCGGCAGGATCGGTGTCATCGGGGGTACGGCGCAGCACGCTCACCCGCTCGGCGACCGAGACGATCCGGGCGAGGGACCCGTCGCGTCCGGACACGTCACCGACCAGCCGTACCCGATCCCCGACGACCACCGGGGTGCGGCGCACATCAGCCCCCCGCACCGCCAGGACCGACGTGCCGGAGTCGAGTAGCCGGCAGGTCGACCGGCCACGGTCGACGGTCGTGATCAGCGCGTCGCGGGCGTCGGCGTGCTCGGGCCGTAGCCGGCTGCGCCGCCGGTTGGCGCCGCCCGGGCGGATCGGAACGTCGTCCTCGTCGAGCGAGCGCGGCATGCGGGAACGCCCGGCTCTCAGCAGTCCCCGGCGAGCAGCTGTGCCCACCGTCGGGGGAAGTCGGGCATGGTCTTGCCGGTCGTGGCGATGTCGGACACCAGCACTCCAGGCACCCGGAGCCCGGCGACCGCGTACGCCATGGCCAGCCGATGGTCGGCCCGCGGGTCGAGAACGACGCCACCGGCGGCCGCCAGCGACGTCGGCGTGATCTGCAGCCCGTCCTCCGTGACCGTGATGGCGGCACCCAGCCGTCCGAATTCCTCCGCCAGCGCCGCCAGCCGGTCGGTTTCCTGACCGCGCAGGTGGGCGATGCCACGCAAGCGGGTCGGCGAGTCGGCAAACAGCGCGATGGCGCTCAGGGTGGGAACCGCCTCGCCGTAGTCGCTGAGATCGAGGTCGACGCCATGCAGCGCATCGGGCCCGGTGACTTCCAGCTCGCCGGACGCCGTCACCTCGCATCGGCAGCCGAAGGCGGTCAGCAGCTCCGGGAGCAGCCGGCCGGGCTGGGAGGTCGCGGCCGGCCATCCCGCCATCCGCACGCAGCCGCCGGTGACGGCGGCCGCCGCCAGGAATGCCGACGCGCTCGACAGGTCGGGTTCGATGGCGTACGTCGTGGCCTGCAGGCCGCCCGGCGACACCACCCAGCGTCCGGGCTCGGTGTCGTCGACGGCGGCCCCGGCATCCCTCAGCATCGCGACGGTCATGGCCAGGTGCGGCGCGGACGGCACCCGCCCGCCGGCGGCCGAGACGACCAGCCCGCTGTCGTAACGCGGCGCCGCGAGCAGCAATCCGGAGATCAGCTGGCTGGACGAGGACGCATTCACCTCCAGCGTGCCGCCGCGCAACCGTCCGGTGGCGTGCATCGTGAAGGGGATCCGGTCAGCGCCGGGCGCCAGGCCTGCCCCGAGCGCCCGCAGCGCGTCCAGCAGCGGTCCCAGCGGGCGCTCCCGCATCCGGGCGTCGCCGTCGACGGTCACCTCCCCGCGCGCCAGCACCGCGGCCGCCGGAGGCAGGAAGCGGGCGACCGTGCCGGCGTTGCCGGTGTCGACCGTCACCGCGCCGACGTCAGCCGGCTCCGCGCTGCCTGTGACCACCCACTCGGTGTCACCTTCCTGAACCCGCACCCCGAGCCCGCGCAGTGCGCCGGCCATGAGCAAGGTGTCGCGCGCCCGCAGAGGTGCGACCAGGGTGCTGGCCCCCGGCGAGAGGCCGGCGAGCAACAGCGCCCGGTTCGTGGCCGACTTCGAGCCGGGCATCGACACCCGTCCACTGACCGGTGCCTGCGCGTGCGGAGCGGCCCACGGGGCCTGCAGGGCGCGCTCCGGGGTGACGGCGGACACAGAACCTCCGGGAATCAGACAGGCATCGGACATCGCTAATGGGAGCATCCCCAGTATCGGGGTAGGCAGACTGGGCCGCAGGGTCAGATCAGCGAGCCGGCTCGCGGCTGGCAGGCATCGATCAGCATCGGAGGTTCTTGGTGGACGTCAAACGTGCCCGGAAGCAACTCGAGGCACGGCTGGCCGAAATCGGTCACAGCTCTGCCGTGCTCGCGGCCGAGGGCTCAGAGCAGGGCGGCGGCGATCTCAGCCACGTCCATCAGCACCCGGGTGACCAGGGGACCGACATCTCCGATGCGGAACGCGAGGTTGCCGTGCTCGACGCGGCAGCCGCCGACCAGCAGCTCATCCTGCAGGCGCTGGAACGCATCGACGCAGGTACCTACGGCATGTGTGTCGACTGCGGCAAGAAGATTCCCGACGCCCGCCTGAAGATCCGCCCCGAATCCGCCCGCTGCGTGGCCGACCAGCAGAAGTACGAGCGTTCCCGGCGCTGATCAGCGGCCGCTCACTGCGGCTTGCGACCGCTCACGACCAGACGCGCGCCGTGGGCTTCACCGGCTTGCGCGCCGGCCAGGGCGAGCTCGTTGATGACCAGGTCGCCCATCGCGGCCGGATCGGAGAGCAGGGTCTGCCGGACCGCTGCGGCCGGCAGGACCGTCCGCGGGCGTATCCACTGCACCTCGAGGCCGCAGCCGGTGAGCAGCTCGGCGAGGTCGTCGGGGGAGAAGCAGCGCGTGTAGCCGCCGGCCCGCGCCGGATCGGGCACCAGGACGACGTCAGCGGCCGGTGCGTCGGCCAGCTCGGGCCAGCGGTGCTGCTCCGCCAGCCGGGCCAGCCCGAGGACGAGTGAATCCGCGGAGGCGAGCAGCCGGCCGCCGGGCCGCAGGACGCGGGCGATGTCATGCAGGGTGTCCTCGGTCGCCAGGCTGTCGGACAGCGCTGCACCTTCGGCGACGACCGCATCGACGCTCTCGCTGCGGATCCAGGTCAGGCTCCGAGGATCGCCGGCAACGACGGGGTGTGAGCGTCGGTCGCCGGCCGCCACGGGCACATTGGCCGGATCGACGGTCACCGAGGTCACCCGGTGACCCGCTGCCAGCACGACCTCGCCGATCCGGGCGTCGAATCCCGTCTCGCAGTCGGGAAGCGGACGGCTCAGATCGAGCACGCTCACCGGCGAGAGGGGAAGCCATTCCGCCAGCTGGCGAAGCGCGACCGTGGCGACGAACCTGGGGTAGGGATCGCCGAGGTGACGGACCGCCTCCCCGCCTTCGAGCTGATGGCTCTCGAAGCGAGGGGAACCGTACGCCGTCACCGGCAGCTCACCGAGGTCCCCCAGAAATAGCAAATAAGACAAAAGCGAATATCAGCAAGCTACCCACATCTTTCAAATGCAGACCTGGGGATTTGCTGGGAGCTCGCTTATTGGCGGGAGGCGAACACCCGCTCGGCTATCGCCAGGTCAAGGGCGACCTCACGCCCGTCGACGGTGAGCTGCATGCGCTCGGCGCCGCGACCGACGATCGTGATCGCTCGCCCGGGAAGCACGGCCTCGGTCTCCAACGTCTGCATGTAGGTGTGCTGGCCTTCGAGCTGCTCATCGATCCGGCGGACGACCACATCGGACCCGTCGGGCAGGTCGGAAAGGGCCCGCTGATCGCCGAAGTCGGCCTTGTTCGCCGAGCCGGGGATCGGATTGCCGTGCGGGCAGGTGGCCGGGTCGCCCAGCAGGGTCACCAGGTGGTCCTCGAGCCAGGGGCTGATGGCATGTTCCAGCCGGCCGGCCTCCTCGTGGACCTGCGACCACGGCACCTTGAGCACGTCGACGAGAAGCCGCTCCGCGAGGCGGTGACGACGCATGATCGAGGTCGCGTAGCTACGTCCCGCATCGGTCAGCGTGATGGCGCGCGAATCGTCCAGAGTGAGGTAACCGTCACGCTCGAGGCGGCGCACCGTCTCGCTCACGGCGGGCGCTGAGACCCCGAGGCGCTCGACGATCCGGGCGCGCATCGGCCGGATACCCGCCTCCTCCAAGCCGAGGATGGTCTCCAGGTACTCCTCGACCGGAGGGTGGTAACCGCTGGACATGCCTCGGATGCTACGGGGCTGTCACCTCCCGCGCTCGTGTCCACAGCCGCTGCGTAAGCCGGCCTCCGGACGTGCTCCGGGCGGGCCGGGGAATCGCTGTGGCCTCGGCGGGTGTTATGGCTCCACGTGACACCCCATCCCGCTCGCAATCGCGTGCGGCCGCATTCCGGAGCCGCGTCAGGCCCTGGTCCGGTGCGTCCCGTCTCGCCGGCAGCCGGTCGCCCGAGCCGTGCCGCCGCCGCCTCCTCCCGTGACGACCTTGTCGCCGCCGGGGCAGTAGGGTCAGCAGGCAGTCATCCGCGCTTTTCAGTTCAAGCGCGGGCAACATCCGGGGCGGCAGGTCGGGAGGTGGTCCCCGTCGAGGAGACCCCCGAGCAGCGGGGTGCGCGGTTCGAGCGCGACGCTCTGCCGTTCCTCGATCAGCTGTACGCGGCCGCGCTGCGGATGACGCGTAACCCGGCTGATGCCGAGGATCTGGTCCAGGAGACGTTCGTCAAGGCGTTCGCTGCCTTCCACCAGTTCCAGGAGGGCACCAACCTCAAGGCCTGGCTGTACCGCATCCTGACCAACACCTTCATCAACAGTTACCGTCGCCGCCAGCGTCAGCCCTTGCAGTCCCCGACCGAGCAGATCGAAGACTGGCAGCTGGCCGAGGCGGGATCCCATACGCCCGCCGGATTGAAGAGCGCGGAGACCGAGGCGCTCGAGCACCTGCCGGACAGTGACGTCAAGGAAGCGCTGCAGTCACTTCCCGAAGACTTCCGGATGGCGGTCTACCTCGCCGATGTCGAGGGCTTCTCCTACAAGGAGATCGCCGACATCATGGGCACCCCCATAGGCACGGTGATGTCGCGGCTGCACCGCGGTCGCCGTGGCTTGCGGGTGGCGCTCGAGAACTACGCACAGGAGCGCGGGCTCATCCCGGCCGAGGCTGGCGCCGGGACCGACTCAGCCGCGGCTGCGGCGCCGGAGGGATCACGGTGAGTTGCGGATCGCCTCATGAGACTGACTGCCGAGAGGTTCTCGAAGAGGTCTACCTCTACCTCGACGGTGAGATCGACGCCGAGCGTCGACACCTGATTCGCGAGCATCTCGACGAATGCTCTCCCTGCCTTCGCCAGTTCGGCGTGGAGCAGGAGGTCAAGCTGCTGGTCGCCCGCAGGTGCGGCGGCGACCGAGCCCCCGAGTCGGTACGGGTGGCGGTACTGAAGCGGCTACGAGCCGTCGAGGTCCAGTGGACCTCGGGGGAGTTTCAGGCCGAGTAGCGAGCGCGACCCCTCAGCGTCGCCCCTGAGCGAACTCCCACGCGTCGCCGACGATCTGCTGCAGCGAGCGCTGCGGCTTCCACGCCAGCTCCCGGGTGATCTTGTCGACGGCGGCGACGAGCAGCGGCGGGTCTCCCTGGCGGCGGCCCGCCTCCACGGCATTGACCGGTTTACCTGCCACGGCGCCGACGACGTCGACCACCTCGCGCACTGACGTGCCGACCCCGCTTCCGAGGTTGTAGATCTCGTGACGGCCACTCGCCAGCGCCTCGAGCGCCAGCACGTGCGCGTCAGCGAGGTCCAGCACGTGGATGTAATCGCGTACCGCCGTGCCGTCAGGGGTCGGATAGTCGGTACCGAGGATCTGCAGCACCCGGTCGGGCTCGGTGAGCGTGAGCAGCGCCAGCGGGATCAGGTGCGTCTCGGTGGTGTGGCGCTCGCCGTAGGTGCCGTACGCGCCGGCAGCGTTGAAGTAGCGCAGGCTGACCGCGGCGAATCCATGAGCCCGGGTGAACGCCGAGATCATCAGATCTGCGGCGACCTTCGACGCGCCGTAGGCGCTCTGGGGACGGTACGGATTGGACTCGTCCAGCGGGCCGGGAACGACCGGCTCGCCGTACACCGCACAGGTGGAGGAGAAGACCAGCCCGCGCACGCCCGTCGCCCGCATCGACTCCAGCAGCGCGAGCGTCCCGCCCACGTTGTTGCCGAAGTAGCGCTCGGGCGCGCTCTCGGACTCGCCGACCAGCGAGCGCGCCGCGAAGTGCAGCACCGCCTCGACCCCGTCAGCGAGCACCTCGCGCACCGCCGCGTCGTCAGCGATGTCTGCCACGACGAGGCGCGCCGACGGTGCGACGGCATCCGCGTGGCCAGTGCTCAGGTCATCCAGGACGACGACCTCATGACCGCCCTCGAGCAACCGTGCCGTGACAACGCTTCCGATGTAACCGGCTCCGCCGGTGACCAAGAGCTTCACGCTGGACGCGTTCTCGTGGGGTGATCGAGGCTCAGGCGTTAGGCCGCTTGCCGTGGTTGGCCTTGCTCTTTGCCCGTGCCCGACGCCGACGTGCCTTCTTTGCCATGCGCCCAGTGTCTCAGACGGCCGGGCGTGCGGGCGCCGCCGTCACCCGATGTCCCCTATGATACGAGCGCCCGAGGGTACGAGCGGGTCTCGAGGACGCTGAGCGTCGAGTCACGCTCCGCAGCGCGCTCTATAGGGTCCGAACGGTGTTCGAGACCGTTCTGGTGGCAGGCAGGGGCGAGATCGCCCGGCGGGTGATGCGGACGTTGCGGCGCCTCGAGGTGCGCTCGATAGCGGCGTACAGCGAGGCCGACGCGGGGCTGCCGTTCGTCCTGGAGGCCGACGACGCGGTGCTGCTCGGCCCCGCCGACCCGCGCCAGTCCTACCTCGACGGCGAGCGGCTGATCGAGGCCGCCAAGCGCAGTGGCGCCCAGGCGCTGCACCCGTGCTACGGCTTCCTGTCGGAATCTGCCGCGTTCGCCGAGCAGGTGCAGGCCGCCGGGCTGGTCTGGATCGGGCCGCCGCCGACCGCCATGGCCGCGATGGCCGACAAGATCGCCGCCCGGCGCACCATGGCGGCTGCGGGAGTTCCCGTCGCCGCCGGCACCGATCTGCCGGTCACCGACATCGAATCGGCGCTCGACGCCGCGCAGCGGCTGGGGTACCCGCTGATGGTCAAGGCGAGCGCGGGCGGCGGCGGCGTCGGGATGGGTGCGGTGCACGACGACGACTCCCTGCGCTCGGTGTTCGCCGGCGCGCAGAGCCGGGCGGAGCGGCTCTACGGGTCCGCCGACATCCTGCTGGAGCGTTACCTGCAGGGCGCCCGTCACGTCGAGGTGCAGATCCTGGGTCTGAACGACGGCCGCATCCTGGCGCTCGGGGAGCGCGACTGCTCGGTGCAGCGTCGCCACCAGAAGATCGCCGAGGAGACGCCGTCGCCGGCGGTCGGACCGCAGCTTCGCGCGCAGCTGTTCGACGCGGCGATCCGCGCGGGCGCCGCGGTCGGCTACGTCAACGCGGGCACGGTCGAATGTCTGGTGCAGCCGGGCGGCGACGGCACGGGAGAGTTCGTCTTCCTGGAGATGAACACCCGGCTGCAGGTCGAGCACCCGGTGACCGAGCTGGCCTGCGGGATCGACCTCGTCGAGGAGCAGTTGCGTATCGCTGCGGGGCAGGAGCCGACCTTCGGCGCGCAGCCCCCGGCCCCGCAGGGCTGCGCGCTCGAGTTGCGGGTCTATGCCGAGGATCCGGTGCGTTTCCTGCCCGGGCCCGGAGCCATCTCGCGTTACGAGGAGCCTTCCGGCGAGGGGATCCGGGTCGACTCCGGCTATGGCGATGGCGATGTCGTCACCCCGCACTACGACCCGCTGCTCGCCAAGCTTTGCGTCTGGGCTCCGGACCGGGCCGAGCTGCTGGCCCGCGCTGCCGCAGCCGTGGACGGCTACACGATCGAGGGCCCGAAGGTCAACCTGCCGTTCTTCACGCGGTTGCTGGCCGAGCCGGCTTTCGTCAGCGGGGAGTACGACACCGGCCTGGTCGGATCGATGAGCGCGCCTCGCCGCAGCTGAGCCCGCGTCGCGTGACAGGATGCGCCCAGAAGCACCAGCACGAACAGCAGGACCGACCAGCGGCGGCAAGGCCAGCAGCGGTGAGACGACGGGAGCGGCGAGTGGCCGAGGAGATCCGGGCGGAGATGGTGGCTAACGTCTGGAAGGTCGTGGCGTCAGCGGGGGATGCTGTCGCGGCGGGCGACACGCTGGTCATCCTGGAATCGATGAAGATGGAGATTCCGGTGCTCGCGGAAGAGGGCGGCACGCTGACCGAGCTGGCCGTGAGTGAGGGCGACGTCGTCCAGGAGGGCGACCTTATCGCCCGACTCGACTGATTTGTCCCGCCTTTTTCCGCGTTCTTGCAGGATCCCTCGGCTGGACCATCAGGTGATGCGGCAGGCGTGCCGACACAGTCAAGGTGAGCACCGTCGAACCCTTTCTGCGCGCCCTGGTGGAGTGCGGTGGTTCTGACCTCCACTGCAAGGTGGGGTCGCCGCCGCGCGTTCGCGTCGACGGTCGGCTGCGCAAACTCCAGACGCGTGACCTGTCCGCGTCGGACACGGAGCTGATGGTTCGCGAGGTACTGCGCGACGATCTCGTCCAGGAGTTCCAGCACACCAACGAAGCCGACTTCGCCTACTCGGTGCGCGGCGTCGGCCGTTTCCGGGTCAACGCCTTCCGCGCCCGCGGCGCCGCCGGTCTGGTCTTTCGCCGGGTGAGCGTCGGCGCCATCCCGCTGGCCGAGCTCGGACTGCCCGAGGTGCTCAGCGCGCTGGCGCTGGAGCCGCGCGGACTGGTCTTGGTGACCGGCCCGACGGGATCGGGCAAGACCACCACGCTCGCGGGCATGGTCGATCAGATCAACTCCACGCGCGAGGTCCACATCGTCACCATCGAGGACCCCATCGAGGTGCTGCACTTCGACAAGCTCTCGATGGTCAACCAGCGGGAGGTGCGCGTCGACACCGAGGACTTCGCCACCGCGCTGCGCGCCGCCATGCGGCAGGACCCCGACGTCATCCTCGTCGGTGAGATGCGTGACGCCGAGACGGTGAAAGCCGCGCTCGCTGCCGCGGAAACCGGCCACTTCGTGATGTCGACCCTGCACACCACCGACGCGCAGGAGACGATCAACCGCATCATCGACTTCTTCCCGCCCCACGAGCAGAAGCAGGTCCGGCTGTCCCTCGCCGGTGCGCTGCGCGGCGTGATCTGCCAGCGGCTCGTCCCGCGGGCCGACGAGGCGGGTCGCTGCGTGACGATGGAGATCATGGTCAACACCGGCCGCATCGCCGACGCGATCGCCGATCCCGACAAGACCTCGGGGTTGAACGCGCTGATCGCCGAGGGGGGCTATTACGGGATGCAGACCTTCGACCAGCACCTGGTCACGCTCATCCGCGACGGCGTCATCACCCTGGAAGACGCGATGGCCGCCAGCTCGTCGCCGCACGACCTTCAGGTCGAGCTGCGCCGCCTGGGACTGGTGGCCTGATCGCCCGCAATTGCCGGCGATCAGAGCTGGCTGGCGTCCAGGTCGCCGTGCTCTGAGCAGCGCGCGCTCCACCCGCCGGGGGTCACCTGCACCACCATCCGGCGGGCGCACCGCGGGCAGTACCGAGCGGGCTCGAGCTTCAGCGCGGTCACACATCCGGCCCGCCGCTGGTCATCGTGCGCCTCGTGCGATTGCCCGCAACGGGTGCAGAACGCGCCGCTGACGGCGATCATCCGCAGCTCTCTTCGCCCACGCCGGCAAGGATAGGCGAAGGCCGGCCGCAGCTGGCCTGCCGGGCAATCATCGGATTACTTGGCGATCCCGACGGCTGCTGGGGTGAAGCCGGGGAACAGGGTCGACGCCGCGGTCAGCCCGCAGCGCTTGGTGAGCACCTCGGTGAGGATCGCGCGATAGTCGGTCGTGACGGCGAGGTCGCCGTCGGCGAGCGAGCCTGCAGCGAGCGTCGGCCACGGCCCCAACACCTGGCCGCCGTTGATCCCTCCGCCCAGCGCCAGCACGGCCTGACCTAGGCCGTGGTCGGCGCCGCCGCTCCCGTTCTCCGCGGCCCGGCGTCCGAACTCCGAGAGCGTGACGACGTCGACGTTTGCCAGCGCCGGCCCGAGGTCGGTCGCGAACGCGGCCAGGCAGGCGGCGACGTCAGCGAGCTGGCGGTGCAGCCAGCCGGTGGTGTCCCCGGGGGTGCCGAGGTCGGCGTGCATGTCCCAGTTCCCGTAGTCCAGGCAGGCGATCTGCAGCCCGATATTGCTCTTGATCATCCAGGCCAGATCGTGGAGCGCCTTGCCGAGGTTGCTCGTCGGGTACGTCACGCCCGAAGCCGGGCTGTAGCCGGCCGACTGCATGCCGGCGGCCGTGGAGAGCGCGTCGAGCGTGAGTCCCGCCTGCTTGGCGACGGGGTGGGCGAGTCCGGCGTGCATGCTTGCCAGCGCGGCGCCGAACGCGGGTTGGTAGCCCGACCAGAGGGACAGCGAGAAGTCGGAGACGTCCTGCAGTGCCAGGCTCGCCGCGGGTCCGATCAGCGAGTTCGGCAGCATGCTCGAACCGAGCTCCACCGCCTGGAACGTCGTCCCGGGCGTCCGTAATTGGAGCACCCGGTCGATCCACCCGGTGGCCACGCTGGTGCCGGGCGCCGCGCGTTCGAGTTCGGCCTCGTCCTGGAAGTGGCTGCGTACCCCGTTCGGCTGGCCGGCCGCGTGCACGATGCCCAGCTGGCCGCTGTCGTAGAAGGGCTTCAGCGGGGCGAGCGCCGGGTGCAGGCCGAAGATGCCTCCGGCGGGCAGGGCGAGTCCGGACGGGATGGCCAGCTGGGGGCGCAGCTTCGCGTAGTCCGGGTCGCCGATCGGCGGGATGACCGAGAGCGTGTCCCAGCCGCCGTGCATCGAGAGCACGACGAGAACGTCGCCGGTGTAGGAGGCGTCCGCAGCGAAGGCGATGCGCGACGCGAGTGGCGAGACTGCGGCGGCGCCCGCCGTCACGCCCATGGCCGCCAGCATGCTGCGCCGGGTGAGGCCGCGGCGCGGGGCGCAGCATTCACCCTCGCTGTGGCCGGAGTGGCGGGGTCGGGGGATGGCCGGGTTCATCGCTCGATCCAGTTCGGGGTACTGAGAATCAGGCTGGTCACCGCGGGGAGGTCCCATCGAATCGTGTTGGCCGACGAGGTGTTCTCGGTGGCCCCGCTGGTGCGCGAGCAGGCGAAGTCGACGACGGCGGCGCGTTGCGCGCCCGCCATCTTGACGCCGAGCAGGCGCGTCGCGAGCGCGTCGACCAGGGTGCCGATCGTCGCCGGCGGGGTCGCTCCCAGCAGCGTCGAGGCGGCGGGGATCGTCATGCCGTCGGTCCACCAGCCGCCGACCAGGCCGAGGTGGGCGTTCCAGCGGCGCAGCACCCCGCCGGCCGAAAGCCACGCACCGGCGATATCGGGATAGCCGTTGGGCGGTTGCCAGGCCAGTGGCGCGTGACCCATCTGGCTGAGGGCCCAGTAGAGCCCCGACAGGCTGCCGGCGTCACCGGCGCCGGGGGTGATGCCGAGCGCCCGAGCTCCGCCGATCACGTCCTCGAGGGGACGGCGCGTCTTCTGCCCGATGCTCGCGGTGAACTCCGCCGACGTGAAAAGTGCTTTGAGCACCGGCACAATCGCGGTCTTGTTCGCCAGGTAGACATTCGCCAGCGTGGTGATGAGCGCGTCGGAGGGAGTGTCGGAGACGAAGCGCGTCGCCAGCTTGGTCGCGAGATGGCGCGCGGTGCTCGGATGGTTGGCGAGGTAGCTGAGGTATTGCGGGACGAGGGTGAGCCCGGCGAATTCGTCGGCGTTCGGGGAGCTGAAGCCAAGGACCTTGACCGGGCCCACGTAGTGGCGGTCGTTGTAGTACGCGAACTCTCCGTGGACCCCGACCCGGTAGCCGGTCATGATGCGGGCGGAGTCGATGACCTCGGCATGGGTGTAGCCGGCGCTGATCCCGACCGTGTGCAGCTCGAGGAGCTCGCGGCCGTAGTTCTCGTTGAGCGTGTCGACGCTGCTGTCGTTGTTGTTGAGGTAGATCAGCATCGCCGGGCTCTGGGCGCTGGCGAGGAGCATGTCGCTGAAGTTGCCGAGCGCGTGCTTGCGGATCACCTCGCGGTCATCGACGGTCTTCAGGTCCCAGACGTCGCCGTCCGGCGTGGCGATGTTGAAGTGGTTGGACCAGAACTCGACCATCACCTCGAAGAGCTGGCGCTTGCTGAACAGCGCGCGGGCGAGGGTCGCCCGGCCGAGCTCGAACATCGCGTCCCACGCGTACTGCGGGATGGCCGCCCGGATCTGCATCGTCGTCATCGGCAGCGTCGGGTAGCGGGACAGGTAGGCGTCGCAGGCGCTGTCGTCGATGGCTGCGGGAGCGAGCTGCTGGGCGAGCCAGGCGCTGATGCCGAGCGTCTTCACCTCGGCGACGAGCGCCGGGGTCGGGCCGAACGTCGTGCGGCGCAGCAGGTGCCAGACCGGGTCGGTGCCGGTGAGGTTCGGCAACGCTCCGGCGGGCGCGCTGGGAGCGGGCGTCGGCGTGGGGGTGGGGGGAGGGGTGGCCTTGGGCGTCGGCTTGGGAGTCGGCTTGGGCGCGGGCTTGGGACCAGTCTTCGTGCCACCGCCGGCCAGCGCTGTCGTGCCACCGACCGCGGGCGCGGTGCAACCGGCCGCCACCAGACCCACTCCCAGTGCGGCAAGCAGAGCGCGGCGGCCCGGAGCCTCCACGGGGTTGAGCACGGGCGAACTCCTCAGGCGGCCGACGGCACTGACGTGTCTCATCGGCAGCCCGAAACCCCGACTGTCGCTATGGCCCAACCGGACGTTGCGCCATCCGGGCGATGCTAGTGGTGTGTCTCAGTTTTGATTGACTGCTCGGAGGGCGACTCGTCCGCGGGCGACCTTGGCGAGGATTTCGTCGGCGGTCGCGGTCCACACGAATGGCTTGGGGTCGCTGTTGTGGGCGTCGAGGTAGGCCTCGATGGCAGTGATCAGGTCTGGCACTGAGTGGAACACCCCGCGGCGTAGGGCTTTGTCTGTCAGCTCGCGGAACCAGCGCTCGACGAGGTTCAACCACGACGATGAGGTCGGGGTGAAGTGGAGGTGGAATCTCGGGTGTTTGGCCAGCCAGGCTTGGACATTCGGGTGCTTGTGGGTCGCGTAGTTGTCCAGAATCAGGTGCACCTGCAGGCCGGCGGGGACCTCGGCGTCGATGACCTTGAGGAACTTCAAGAACTCGCTGTGACGGTGTTTGGGCAGACACGAACCGATGACCCGGCCGGTCAACACGTCCAGTGCCGCGAACAAGGTGGTGGTCCCGTTCCGCTTGTAGTCATGGGTGATTGTCGCCGCCCTGCCCTTGACCATCGGCAGCGACGGCTGAGTCCGGTCCAGGGCTTCGACCGAGGACTTCTCATCCATGCACAACACGATCGACTGCACGGGCGGGTGCAGATACAAACCGACCACGTCGATGAGCTTGTCCTCGAACCGCGGGTCGTTGGAAAGCTTGAAGGTCTTGACCAGATGTGGCTTGAGTCCGCGTGCGGACCAGACCCGCTGCACCGTGTCCTTAGAGACCCCGACCCGCTTGGCCATCGTGCGGGTACTCCAGTGCGTTTCCCCAGCAGGGGTGGTGTTCTGGGTCAGATCCACGATCTGATCGATCACCTCCTGAGGGATCGTCGCCTTGCGACCACGACCCTCGGCAACCTTCGCGAACTTCGTCAGCCCCTGCCCCTCGAAACGGGTCCGCCACGACCGCACCGTCATCGCCGTGACCCCGACAACCGACGCGATCCGCGTGTTCGCGACACCCTCGGCAGCCAACAACAGCACCCGGGCTTGCTGCACCTCCCGATGTGCCGCCGTCCGAGAGACCGACAACGCCTCCAGCACCTGTCGTTGCCCCTCAGAGACCACCAAAGCCGCCGCAGCCCTCGTCATGGACCAAGAATAGATCAACACCACCTAGCTATTTTGGCGACACACCACTAGATGGTGGCCGACAGCGCCTTGATCGGCATGCGGAGCTCTTCGAGGGTGGCGAGGTCCTGGGCGGCGGGGCGGCCGAGCGTCGTCAGGTAGTTGCCGACGATGACCGCGTTGACGCCGCCGAGCAGGCCCTGGGTGTCGAGGTCGCCGAGAGTGATCTCGCGGCCGCCGGCGTAGCGCAGGATCGTGCGGGGCATCGCGAGGCGGAAGGCGCCGACCGCCCGCAGGGCATCACGCGGGTCGACGAGTGACTGGTCTTCCAGCGGGGTACCGGGACGCGGGTTCAGGAAGTTCAGCGGGACCTCGTCGGGTTCGAGCTCGGCGAGCTGCGCGGCGAACTCCGCGCGCTGCTCGATCGTCTCGCCGAGGCCGAGGATGCCGCCGCAGCACAGCTCCATGCCGGCTTCGCGGACCATCCGGCAGGTGTCGTGGCGCTCCTCCCACGAGTGGGTGGTGACGACGCCGGGGAAGTGCGAGCGGGCGGTCTCGAGGTTGTGGTTGTAACGGTGCACGCCCATCGCCGCAAGCTCGTCGACGTGCTCCTGCGTCAGCATCCCCAGCGAGCACGCGACGTTGATCTCGACGGCCTCGCGAATGGCGGCGACGCCGGCACGCACCTGGGCCATCAGCCGCTCGTCGGGGCCGCGCACGGCAGCCACGATGCAGAATTCGGTGGCTCCGGTGGCGGCCGTCTCCTGAGCCGCTTTCACCAGTGACGGGATATCAAGCCACACCGCGCGCACCGGCGACTCGAACTGCCCGGACTGCGAGCAGAAGTGGCAGTCCTCCGGGCAGCCGCCGGTCTTCAGGCTGACGATTCCCTCGACCTCCACCTCGGGGCCGCACCAGCGCATCCGGACCTCGTGGGCGAGCCCGAGCAGTGCGGGGATCGCCTCGTCGGGAAGCTGCAGGCACTGCAGGATCTGCTGCTGCGACAGCCCGCGTCCCGCTTCGAGCACCTGGCGTCGGGCCTGGGTCAGGAGTTCACGAGCCGGGGCGGGAAGGCCGGCGATATCGACAGCGTCCCCAGCGGGGTGAGAAATCGTCGTCACCCTGTCGATCCTGCCTTATGCGCCGCGCGGAACGCGCCCGCCTGGAACCGCCCTCCGAGCGCCGGCCCCAGACCTGCCTCCGCGGCCAGCCGGAAATCGTCGGGGCTCAACGCGCCGGCGCCGGCCGGGAGCGCACCGAGAAGCGGCCTGGCGGCCAGCATTTCCAGATCGGAGATGTTGCTGCGGCAGGCCAGGTCAGGGTCGGCGGGCCAGGCGCCGATGACCACTCCCGCCAGGGCAAGCCCGCGATGGGCCAGGGCCTCCAGGGTGAGCGCGGTCGTGTTGAGGGTGCCGAGCCCCGCCCCGGTGACGATCAGTACCTCGGCGTCGCAGGCCCCCGCGAGATCGGCGAGGGTGGCGCCCTCCTCGTCGAAGCGGACCAGCAGGCCGCCGGCTCCCTCGATCACGACAAGCCGGTGGGACTCGCGGAGGGTCGTGACGCGAGCCGCCACCGCAGCAAGATCCACCGGTGCGCGCCGGCTCACCCGCGCCGCGGCGGCGGGGGACAGCGGGTCGGGGAAGCGGGCTGCTTCGACCATCGTCAGCCCGGCAGCGTTCTGCCCGCAGAGTCGCGCGATCTCGGCAAGGTCGCCGGGCTCGTCGGCGCCCACGCCCGTCTGCGCCGCCTTGACGACGGCGACCGAGCTTCCGCGATGTAGCGCCAGCGCGCAGACGGCCGCGGTCACGACGGTTTTGCCCACGTCAGTGCCCGTGCCGCTGACCGCCAAGACTGTCACGCACGCAGGCTAACCGCTCGCCGAGAGGGGTCGCTGCCGCGATGTTGACGTGCTGTCCACGCGTTGTTCACCCGAGGATGACGCGGACCCGACAGAGCGAGCCACGACGCGGGCCAACCGGGCTAGGCTCCCGTGCCGTGACCAACATCTCCAAGGGTGCCAACACGTCCCTGCCCGCTGCGGTCGGACGTGTTCTCGTACGTCTCGGCTGGTCCGGCGGGGTCGATCTGGACGCCAGCGCGCTGCTGCTGACCGCGTCCGGCAAGGTCCGCAACGACGACGACTTCGTCTTCTACAACCAGCCGCGATCCGTCGACGGATCGGTGACCCACCAGGGCAAGTCCGGCACGGTGGATTCGCTGCAGGTCGATCTGGCGGCGCTGCCCGCCGAGATCGAGACGGTGGCCATCGCGGCTTCCACCGACGGCACGCCGATCGGCCGGGCCAGCGGGCTCTATCTGACGGTCACCGACGCTGCCGGTCCCGAACTCGTGCGCTTCGACATCACTGACGCGACCTCCGAGACGGCCTTCGTGTTCGGCGAGCTCTACCGCCGCCAGGGCGCCTGGAAGTTCCGTGCCGTCGGCCAGGGCTGGAGCTCCGGGCTTGCCGGGTTGGCCACGGACTACGGCATCAGCGTCGACGATGAACCGGCGCCGGCTCCGGCGACCCCCACGCCTGCCGCCGCGCCGCCGCCTGCGCCCGCAGCGCCCGCGGGTGGCTCCATCAACATGAGCAAGACGGTGCGCCTGGAAAAGCAATTGGCGACGGCGCCGCCGCAGATGGTCAACCTCGTCAAGAAGGCCGGCATCTCGCTGGAGAAGAACGGCCTCACCGAGCACCGCGCCCGCGTCGCGCTCTGCCTCGACATCTCCGGCTCCATGAACCAGCTCTACAAGTCCGGCAAGGTGCAGGAGCTGTGCGAGCGGGTGCTCGGCATGGCGGTGCAGTTCGACGATGACGGTGCCTGCGACGTCTTCACCTTCGGCACCGGCGGCTACGACGAGGGCCCGCTCGACCTCCGCAACTACCAGGGCTGGATCAACCAGCTGCTGCAACGCCGCCGGCTCGAAGGTGGCACCAACTACAACCACGCCATGCAAGCCGTGCGTCGCCACTACTTCCCCGACGCCAACGGGGGGCCGCGCAACAGCCCGCACCCGGACAAGTTGCCGGTCTACGTGATGTTCGTGACCGACGGGCAGACGACCGACCAGGCGGGCACCAAGCACCAGGTCGAGTGGTCGTCCTACGAGCCGCTCTTCTGGCAGTTCATGGCCATCGGGCAGTCCAGCCGCAACGTCGACGCGGGCGCGGCGCCGCTGAGCAAGAAGAAGCGCGGCGGGTTCGGCGCCCGGCTCGCGTCGATGATGACCGGCGACTTCCAGTTCCTCGAGGAGCTCGACGACATGCCGGGCCGCTTCATCGACAACGCCGACTTCTTCTCTGTCTCCGACCCTGCACACCTCACCGACGAGCAGCTGTATGACCTGATGATGAACGAGTACCCCAGCTGGCTGAAGCTCGCGCAGGCGCAGGGACTGCTGCCTGCGTGACCGCCACCGCGCTTGGCAAGGGAGCCAACGCAGCACTCGATGACGGCTTGAACGAGGTCCTGCTGTCGGCGCACTGCGACAGCGGACACGTCCTCGACGTGAGCGGCCTGCTGCTCGCAACAGACGGCAAGGTCCGCACCGACGACGACTTCATCTTCTACAACGCCCGGCGCTCCGCCGACGGCTCGGTCAGCTGGTCCGCGGACGGCATCACGGCACGGCTGCCCGCTATCCCGGCCGGGATCGACCGGGTGGCGGTCACCGTCAGCGCTGACGGGGCGGCGTTCCGCGAGGTCTCCGGTCTTCGAATCGTCCTCTCGAGTCAGGGCAAAGACATCCTGCGCTTCGACGTGCCCGCCGCCGAGGACGAGACGGCCGTCCTCCTCGGCGAGCTCTACCGGCGCGGGGTCGGCTGGAAGTTCCGGGCGGTCGGGCAGGGATGGGCGAGTGGCCTTGCCGGGCTCGCCACCGACTTCGGCATCACAGTGGACGACGAGCCCGTGCCGGCCGCGGTCGTTCCCGCCTCGGCGACGCGTTCGATGGACATGGAGAAAAAGGTCGCCGAACAGGCACCGCAGCTGCTGAACCTGGTCAAGGCGGCGCGCATCAGTCTCGAGAAGCGCTCGCTGGCCGATGAGACGGCCCGGGTCGCGCTCGTCCTCGACGTCTCGGCCTCGATGGCCGAGCTGTTCTCCACCGGCGCGGTGCAGGAGTTCGCCGAGCGGGCACTGGCGCTCGCGCTGCAATGGGACGACGACGGAGAGGTCGACGTATTCACCGTCGGCGCCGCCGCCCGCAGCCTCGGCGGCATGGGCCTGGCCAACGCGCGCGACTTCCTCGGCACCGCCGGCATGACGCTCGAAGCCGGCACCAACTGGGGTTCGACGATGGCCGCCGTGCGCCAGCGCTACTTCGGCACTGCCGGCCCGCGCAACTCTCCCGCGCCTCCCGAGACGCCGGTCTACGTGCTGTTCGTGACCGACGGCGGCACCACCGATCCGCAGCAGACCATCGAGCAGCTGGTCGCCTCCAGCTACGAGCCGCTGTTCTGGCAGATGCTCGTCGTGGGCACCGTGGAGATGCAGGTGCGCTCGGTGATGGAGGCCAACTTCGGGCCGGGCAGCCCTAACGCCGCGATCGCATCACGCATCCCGGAGGAGCAGAAGCAGGCGATCGTGCGGCAGGCCGTCGACAACAGCATGGCCACGCTGCGCACGATCGACAGCGTCTCCGGGCGCTATCTGGACAACCACGGTTTCGTCGAGGCCCCGACCCCCGCGGCCATGCCCGATGAGGCGCTGTACGACGCGCTGCTGGAGCGTTACGCGGGCTGGTTGGAAGAGGCCCGGACGCAGGGCCTCGTCACCGGCTGAGTTAGCAGTGGCAGTAGATCCGGGTTTCAGGCACCCGGATTTACTGCCACAGCCGGCCGCCCTCTTGCGTGACTGTGTAATGCGACCGGCTTACGACTCGCTCGCTGCGTGTCTTGGCATGTGGCGCACAGGTCGGCTCCAGCGTTGGCGTAAGCGTCGAAGCACGGCCCCTCAGCCGAAGCCAGGGCTCCGGAAGTCCGGGTTTTGGACGACCGGTCTCTGACTGAGTGCGATCAAGTGCTTGGTCGAGGATCTGCCTGCCTAGGCGGGCCTTCCCGCGCGGCTGATCGTTCATCAGGTCCGGCTTAGGGCGGCGGCGATCACCGCGATCGCCCGGTCGACCTCGTCATCGGTGAGGTCGGCACGCACGGCGACGCGCAACCGGCTGGTGCCCTCGGGCACCGTCGGCGGGCGGAAGCAGCCGACGTGAATCCCCTCGCGCAGGCAGGCTTCGGCAGCCGCGAGTGCGCGTTCGGGCTCGCCGAGGACGAGCGAGACCACCGCCGCGGCCGGCGCCGGAGCCCCCAGCGCAGCGGCGACGCGACGGGCGATCGCACGCACCCGCTCGGCCCGTTCCGGCTCGGCCTGAAGGAGGCGCAAGGCCGCCAGCGCGCTGCCGGCGGCGGCGGGGGCCAGCCCGGTGTCGAAGATGAAGCTGCGCGCGGAGTCGATGAGGTGGGCGATCACCGGCGCCGGGCCGAGCACCGCTCCACCCTGGCTGCCGAGTGCTTTCGACAGCGTGACGGTCGCGACGATGTCCGGCGCACCAGCGAGCCCGGCGGCGGCAATGGCCCCGCGACCACCGGACCCGACGGCGCCCAGCGCATGCGCCTCGTCCACCAGCAGCGCCGCGCCCGACTCGCGTATCACCGAGGCCAGCTCGGCCAGCGGAGCCACGTCGCCATCCGCGCTGAAGACCGAATCGGTGACGACGATCGCCGGGGTACCGGGCGGCCGGGCCGCCAGCACCTTGGCGACGGCGTCAGGGTCGGCGTGCGGGGTGACGGCGACCTCGCTACCGCGCGAGCGGGCGAGGCGGCATGCGTCGACGAGGGAGGCGTGGTTGCGCTCGTCGGACACGATGAGGCAGCCGGGGCCGGCCAAAGCGGTGAGCGCCCCGAGATTCGCGGTGTAACCGGAAGAGAAGACCAGCCCGGCTTCGGCACCGACATGTGCGGCCAGCGCGGCCTCGAGGTCGGCGTGCAGCTGGGTCGACCCGGTCACCAGGCGGCTGCCGGTCGAGCCGGCTCCCCAGGTCCGAAGCGCCTCGACGCCCGCCTCGATCACCGAAGGATGGCGGGCGAGCGCGAGATAGTCGTTGCCGGCAAGGTCCAGCACCTGACTGTCAGCCTGGCGCGGGTGCAGGCTGCGCCGCAAGCCGGCCGCCGTCCGCGCCGCCGCCCGATCGGCCAGCCAACCGAACGGGTCCGCCGGCTGCTCAACCACCGGCGCCGACGACCTCGTGCACGCAGTCGACCGTCACCGCAGCAAGCTCATCCAGGTCCTCGTCACCGATGGCGAGCGGGGGCATCAGCACCACGACATCGGACAGCGGGCGCAGGAGCACGCCGCGGCGACGGGCCCGGCGGCAGACCTCGAAACCGGTCCGCGAGCCTTTCGACGCCACCTCGATGCCGGTCATGGTCCCGCAGCGCCGGACGTCGAGGACCCCGGCCATCTGCGAGAGCGGCGCCAGCAGCGCGCCGAGGCGCTCGCCGACGGCCGCCGCATGGCGCACCGTCTGGCGCTCGGCCATCAGCCGGAGGTTGGCCAGCGCCGCTGCGCACGCCAGCGGGTTCGCGGTGTACGTGTGACCGTGGAAGAACGTCCGGTCGCTCTCGGGCGCTCCGAGGAACGCGTCGTAGACCTCCTCGGTCGCGAGCACGGCGGAGATCGGCAGGTAGCCCGCCGACAGTCCCTTGCCGCAGGTGAGCAGATCAGGGACGACGCCGGCGTGCTCGACAGCCCACATCTTGCCGGTGCGGCCGATCCCGGTCGCGACCTCATCGGCGATCATCAGGGCGCCGGCTCGCCGCGAGAGCTCGCGGACCCCCTGCACGAAGGCAGCGTCGTGGGTGAGCATCCCGGCCGCCGCCTGCACCATCGGCTCGATGATCACGGCGCAGACCTGCTTGCCGTCGGTCTCGAGCAACGCCTCGAGTGCGGCCAGCGCCGCCTGCGTGCCCACCCGGTGCGGGGAAGGGATCTGCCGGGTGCGCAGCAGGATCTGCCGGTACGCGGCGTGGAACGTGTCGATGCCCCCGACGCTGACCGCGCCGAGCGTGTCGCCGTGGTAGCCCTCAGCGACCGAGACGAACAGCGGGCGATGCTCACCGCGCTGGGCCGCCGCCTGGTAGGCCATTTTCAGCGCGGCCTCCACCGCACTGGACCCGTCACCCGCGTAGAAGACGCGGCGCAGCGGGGCACCTTCACCGGCCGCCGGCCGGGGCGCCGTCTCCAGCAGCGCCTCGGCGAGGGCGATGCCGGGCTCGTGCGTCAGCCCCAGGAAGGTGCTGTGGGCGACCTTGTCCAGCTGGTCGCGTACTGCCGCGTCGATCTCCGGTACGCGGTGGCCGTGCACCGTCACCCAGAGCGAGGAGACGCCGTCGAGGTAGCGCCGGCCGTCGGTGTCGATGAGGTACATGCCCTCGGCGCGTTCGACGACCAGCGGCTCGTCGTCCTCCCACAGCGAGTGCTGGGTGAAGGGGTGCCACACCGCTGCCAGGTCGCGGGCGACGAGATCGGTCATGTCCGAAGTCAATCAGGGCCAGCAAGCGAGAGACTCTGGTGGTGAGCACCCTCTCGGATCTCGTGTCCGCGCACACCGATCTGTCCACCGAAGACATCGACCGGCTGCACTCCCTGGTGGCCGACTGGGCGATGCTCGCCGACCTTTCCTTCGCCGATCTCCTGCTGTGCGTGCGCGTGAAGGACTCCGCGTCCGAGGAGTACCTGGTCGTGGCGCAGGTGCGGCCCGCGACCGGCCCGACGATCTACGCCGAGGACATGGTGGCTCAGACGCTGCGCCGCTGGACGCTGTCCACCGCGGTGCGCGAGGGACGGATCGTGCGGGAAGGCGATCCGGAGTGGGAGCGCGGGGTGCCGGTGCGGGTCGAAGCCGTGCCGGTTCGCAATCGCGGACGGGTCATCGCCGTGCTGGCCCGCGACACGAACTTGTCGGCCACCCGCTCACCCAGCGCTCTCGAGCTGGCGTACCTGCGGACCGCCGGTGATCTGGTGCAGATGGTGTCGGAGGGGACGTTCCCCTTCGAGGCGGGATTCGCCGATTCGGTCGAGGCGCCGCGCGTGGGCGACGGGATGATCCGGCTCGACGGTGATGGGCTCATCAACTACGCCAGCCCCAACGCCGTCTCGGCCTACCGGCGGCTCGGGCACAACGGCAACCTGGTGGGCGAGTCGCTGGCCGAGGTCCATCGCCAGCTGATCGGCGCGCCGGCCACTGCCGCCACACCAGCCGCCGAGCTTCCGCCCGGCCTGCGCTTCCGCGAGGCGGTCCGGCGCCGGGCCCCTACCGACGATGAGATCGAACGCGGCGGCACGATCGTGCTGCTGCGGGCCATCCCGCTGATGCCCGGCGCCGAGCGCGGCACGCTCGTCCTGGCGCGAGACGCCACGGAGCTGCGTCGCCGCGAGGCGCAGCTGTTGAGCAAGGACGCGACCATTCGCGAGATCCACCACCGCGTGAAGAACAACCTGCAGACCGTAGCGGCGCTGTTGCGGCTGCAGGCGCGCCGGATGGTCGTGCCCGAAGCGCGGATGGCGTTACGCGAGTCGGTGCGCCGGGTGACGTCGATCGCGCTCGTGCACGAGACGCTCTCGCAGAGCATGGGGGAGGAGGTCGACTTCGACGCGGTCGCCGACCAGCTCGCCGCCATGACCGTCGACGTGGCCGCGATGGGTTCGCGAGCGACGGTGGAGCGCCAGGGCGCGTTCGGCATCCTGCCCGGCACCCTCGCGACCCCGCTGGCCCTGGTGCTCTCCGAGCTGCTGCAGAACGCGGTCGAGCACGGAGCGGCCCGGGCCATCCGGCTCACGGTCGAACGCCACGACGACCAACTGGATCTGGTCGTGGCCGACGACGGCGCGGGCTTGCCGGCCGACTTCCACCTCGATCAGGCGCAAGGTCTCGGCCTGCAGATCGTGCGCACCCTCGTCGTCGGAGAGATGCGCGGCACGCTCGCACTGCGTCCCGGCGCGGCCGGTGGCACCGAGGCGGCGGTGGCGATACCGGAAGTGCAGGGGACGGTGGGCTGACCGCGCGGTCAGCCCCGCCCCGGCGGTGAGGAACTGCGGAGCTCAGGCGCTTCGCAGGCGGGAGAGGCTCTCGCGGCGTATCAGCCGGCGCTCTTCCTCGGATTTGCCGCCCCAGATGCCGGCGTCCTGGCCGGTGTCGAGCGCCCAGGACAGACAGTCATCGGTGACCGCACATCGGCGGCAGATGGATTTTGCATCATTCACTTGCCGAAGCGACGGACCTACCGCCCCGATGGGGAAGAAAAGCTCTGGGTCCTCGTCCTGGCAAAGCGCGCTGTGGCGCCAGTCCATCCGGCTACTCCTCGTCGCGTCGTCGCGTCGCCCCACACCCTGCAAGTCGATCGCAGGAGCGAAGGCCGGTATGCCTCGAACCGCGCGTTTCCGTCCGCTGGGGAGTCAGCCATCTGGGGCGGAGTGCGTGGATCTCGAACCTCTCACTTCTTTTGGACGCTTGGCAATCCCCTGGCAGGCGAGTTTCTGACGACCCGTCATAAGCGTGATCCAAGTCACGTCCTGTTCTTGCAGCGTTCGGCCGCGTTCGGCCAAGCTGATACATATGCACGTGCTAGGACACCGGGGGTCGCGCATCCCCGGGCCGGAAAACACTGCCGAGGCGGTGCGCCGCGCGCTCGCCGCAGGGGCGCTGGGCTCGGAGATCGACGTGCGGCGCAGCGCCGACGGCGACCTCGTCTGCGTGCATGACCCCGTCGCCGGTCCCGACCGGCGGGCGGTCATCGAGCAGACCACTGCCGCGCTGGCGGCGGCCGGCATCCCGACGCTCGCCGAAGTGGTGGCGGCGGCGGGCACCGGGCGGCTCGTCATCGAGGTGAAGAACCTTCCCGGCGAGCCCGACTACACGCGGGATGCGCTGGCGGCCCAGCTCCTGGTCGCCGAGCTCGCGCGGCTGCAGCCCGGCGCCGACATCGTGATCTCTTCCTTCGATCCGGCAGCGGTCGACGTCGCGCGCGCCGCGGGCTGGCGGACGGGCCTGCTGACGATCCCGGGTGTCCTGACCCAGGAGGGCCTCGCCTACGTCCTGGAGCGCGGCTACACCGAGCTGCACGCGCATGTCAGCACGATCCGGCAAGGGTCCGCTCGCCTCGTGCACGATGCCGGGCTCTCCCTGGTGGGGTGGACGGTGACCACCCTCAGCGAGCTCGAGCCGCTGCGCCGATTCGGGGTCGACGCCGTGATCTGCGACGACCCGGCAGCGGCGGTAGGCCGGCTAGCTGATAACCCGTAACGCGGCCGGCACGGAGGTCAGCTCGAGCTTGTCGCGGTGACCCAGCGCGTCACCGTCGACCTGGAACGGCAGCGGCTCACCCGTGGACTCGATGACGAGCTCGGACTGGTCGTGCAGCAGCAGGGCGTGCTTGGAATGCGGGTGGGAGTCCTCGGCGAAGAAGCGGCCCGCGGCCCGCAGGGTCGAGAGGGTCGACATCCGGGAGAGCGCCAGCACGTCGAGGCCGAGATCGAAGTTCGCGTCAGGACACGGGCGTACCGGGCGCTCGCCCAGAAAGGTCCACGGGTCGGTGTTGCAGACGAGGGCGACGTAGACCTCGCGCGGCTCGGCAAGGGAGGGGGCGGACAGCCGCAGCGGGGGCTTGCGCCGCGACGTGGCGAGGTAAAACCGGTTGACGGCGCTGCGCACGTACAGGCTGTGGGTGGAGCGCTTGCCCTTGGCGCGCTTGCTCTCGACGCGCTCGACGACGGCAGCGTCGATGCCGAGCCCGGCGCAGAAGGTGAACCAGCGCTCGTTGGCCTTGCCGAGACCGATACGCCGGCTGCGGCCCTCGCGCAGTGCCTCGAGGATCTGGCCCGTCGCCTCGACCGCGCTCGCCGGCATGCCGAGGGCACGGGCGAAGACATTGGTGCTGCCGCCGGGGACGACCGCCAGATCCGGCAGGCCCGGGCGGACCCCCTGGCTCAGGATCCCGTTGACGACCTCGTTGACCGTGCCGTCGCCGCCGAGCGCGACCACGAGGTCAGCGCCGGTCTCGACGGCTTGGGTGGCGAGCTCGATGGCATGGCCGCGGCCCTTGGTCTCATGGGAGTCGACCCGCAGATCCGAACTGAGCGCAGCGGCCAGCACGTCACGCGTGCGAAGTGTCGTCGCCGTGGCATTTGGATTGACGACGAGCACCGCTCTCATGAACGAATGCTATCGAGATCCTTCGCCTTAAGCTGAGGTGACATGCCGCGCCCCGACCCACCCGCACGTCGTGGCGGATACGCCATGGCGGCCGCCGCTCTCGTCGCCCTGCAAGGGATCGGGCTGGTCGGCGCGGGTGGGTATCTGATCGTCCGTGCGCTCGAGCCCGACGCGGCCCACCGGGGGTCTACGGAGGTGCTCGGCGTGCTGTCGGTCGCGGTCGGGCTGGTGATCGTGGCGACCGCGCGCCTGGTGCGCGCGCGACGGCATCGAGTGCGCTCGCCGCTGCTGGTACTGGAGATCATCTGCGTGCCCATAGCGATCACCACCGTCCAGGGCGGACGCTGGTACGTCGGGGTGCCGCTCGCCGTGGTCGCGGTGGCCGTCATCGTGCTGATGGGCCTGGCCGGGCTGCTGGTGCCGGCTGACGAGTAATGCGACCGAGCGTTACTCGTCGGCCAGCAGCCCGGCGCGCAGCTGAGTGAGCGTGCGCGCGAGCAGCCGGGAGACGTGCATCTGGGAGATGCCGAGATCGGCGGCGATCTGCGACTGCGTCATGTTGCCGAAGAAGCGCAGCAGCAGGATGCGCTTTTCGCGCGGCGGCAGCTGGTCGAGCAGCGGCTTCAGCGACTCGCGGTACTCGACGCCCTCCAGCGACTCGTCCTCGACGCCGAGGGTGTCGGCGACGGCGGGGGAGTCGTCATCTCCGCCGTCGGGCGCATCCAGCGAGACCGCGGAGTACGCGTTGGCCGACTCCAGGCCTTCGAGGACCTCTTCCTCGGTCATCTCGAGATGGCCCGCGAGCTCGGCAACCGTCGGCGAGCGGCCGAGGCGCTGGGAGAGCTCGCTCGTCGCCTTGGTGAGCGAGAGCTTGAGCTCCTGCAACCGGCGGGGAACCCGGATCGCCCACCCCTTGTCGCGGAAGTGGCGCTTGATCTCGCCGACGATCGTGGGCGTGGCGTAGGTGCTGAACTCCACGCCGCGCTCGAGGTCGAAGCGGTCGACGGATTTGATCAGCCCGATCGTCGCCACCTGCACGAGGTCGTCGAGCGGCTCGCCGCGATTGCGGAACCGGCGCGCGAGGTACTCCACCAGCGGCAGGTGCATCTCCACCAGCTCGTCGCGGATGCGTCCGCGCTCCGCGGTGTCGGGCTCGCACGCGGCCAGCTCGGCGAACAGACCGCGGGCGCGCACCCGGTCTCCCGACGTCGAGCGCGTGGGTGCGGGGGCGGCGGTCTCCGGATAACTCTCGGCGACGGGCTCGGGCTGCTGTGGCGCGACGTGCTGTGGATCGGGCACCCCGGCTGGTACCTGCTGCGAGGGACCGACAGGCTCATCGAACATCGCGCCGCCGGTGACGGTCATGAGCTGACGACCGCAGAGCGGTGTTTGACGAGCGTGATGCTGACGCGCGCCTGCGCATCCACCGAGCTGTCGACCTCGCCCGCGAGCGCGGACAGCACGGTCCAGGCGAACGAGTCACGCGCCGGCTCGGCGCCGTCGACGGTGAGGGCGCTCACCGTGATCCGCAGCTCGCCGGCGGCGAGCTCGAAGACGCAATCGAGCTCAGCGCCGGGGACCGCGGAGGGAAGCAGCAGCGCGCAAGCCTCGTCCACCGCGATCCGCAGGTCCTCGATCTCTTCGAGGGTGAAGTCCAGGCGCGCCGCCAATCCGGCAGTCGCCGTCCGCAGCACGGCAAGGTAGGCGCCGATGGCGGGCAGCTGCAGCCGCACCACGTCACGGTCGCCGGGCGAATCGGGCACGTCGCTCCTTCTCACAACTCTCGTATGCGATTGCTGCGACACGGGTTCCCGCGCGGCGCTGCTGCACGCGGGTGTTTTCGAGCAGCAGCCAGCCTACCGAGAAGGTCGGCACTGCGCCCGCTTCGTCAAGGCCTCGCGCCGAGCGCGTCGAGCGCGGGCCCGGTCAGCCTCCACACGGTCCACTCAGATTGAGGGGCGGCGCCGAGCCGGCGGTAGAAACCGTGAGCCGGCTCGTTCCAGTTCAGCACCGACCACTCGACCCGGCCGTAGCCACGCTCGACGGCGATGGCGGCGAGCTCGGTGAGCAGCGCCCGGCCATGACCGCCGCCCCGCGCGTCCGGCCTCACGAACAGGTCCTCGAGATAGATCGAGGCGGTGCCGTTCCACGTCGAGAAGGTGCGAAACCAGAGCGCGAAGCCGACCACGGCACCGTCCTCGCCGGCCCTCGCGTCGCCGCAGGCGAGCAGGCACGACGCTACGGCGTCGGGACCGAAGAGCGCGTCCTGCAGTTGCCGCTCGGTCGCCCGCACCTCGTCGGGAGCCCTTTCGTACGCCGCGAGTTCGTGGATCAGCGTGAGGATCATCGGGACGTCCGCGGGCCCGGCGGGACGGATCATGGGTGGCCTTTCGCCTGGTTTGTCGTGTGACGATCTTGCCATTGCCAGGTCACTCACCGGCCGTGAAAGACTACGGGCGATGAACGCCTCAGTTCCTGACACCGCATCAGACGTCGCCTCGAGTTCCAACGGGTCGGCTGCACACCCGACCCACGAGCATGAGCACCACGTGCCCGTGGAGGTCGCGGCGCCGATCCTCGACACCGATCCTGCGTTCGCGATGCATCGCGGCGGCAAGATCGAGCTCGGGATCACGGCGCCGCTGCGCAACCGCGAGGACCTTTCGCTGGCCTACACGCCGGGCGTCGCGCGGGTGTGCATGGCGATCGCCGCCGACCCCGAGCTGGCTGACGTCTACACGTGGCGGGCCAATACCGTCGCGGTCGTCACCGACGGCACGGCGGTGCTCGGCCTCGGCGACATCGGGCCGGCTGCCGCGATGCCGGTGATGGAGGGCAAAGCGCTGCTGTTCAAGCACTTTGCCGGGGTCGACGCGGTCCCGATCTGCCTGGACTGCACCGACACCGACGAGCTCTTCGAGACCGTCGTCCGGCTCGCTCCGAGCTTCGGCGGCATCAACCTCGAAGACATCTCCGCGCCGCGGTGCTTCGAACTCGAGCGCCGGCTGCAGGACGCGCTCGACATCCCGGTCTTCCATGACGACCAGCACGGCACCGCGATCGTCGTGCTGGCCGCGATGCGCAACGCCGCGAAGCTCACCGGCCGCAGTCTCGGCGATCTGCGCGTCGTCGTCTCGGGCGCGGGTGCAGCGGGCATTGCCGTCGCCAAGATCCTGCTTGCGGCCGGCATCGGCGACATCGGTGTGGCCGACTCCAAGGGCATGCTGCACACCTCGCGCTCGGGGCTGACCGACGTGAAGGCCGAGCTCGCCGCCCAGACCAACAAGGGGGGCTTCGCCGGCACTCTGGAGGACGCGCTGGCCGGTGCCGATGTCTTCCTGGGCCTGTCTGCAGGAAAGATCCACGAGGAAGCAATCGCCTCGATGGCGCCGAACTCGTTGATCTTCGCGATGGCCAATCCCGATCCCGAGGTCGATCCGGTCATGGCGAATAAGTACGCGGCGGTCGTCGCGACGGGGCGGTCCGATTTTCCCAATCAGATCAACAACGTTCTGGCCTTCCCGGGTGTCTTCCGCGGCGCTTTCCAGGTCCGCGCCCGGCGCATCAGCGAGGGCATGAAGCTGGCCGCGGCCGACGCGCTTGCCGCTGTGGTCGGCGCCGACCTCGCCCCCGAATGCGTCATACCGAGCGTCTTCGACGAGCGGGTGGCCCCGGCCGTCTCCTCCGCCGTCGCCCAGGCGGCGCGCGACGAGGGACTAGCGCGCGCCTGAACTCTGGGCGGAGGGCTCGCGCCAGGCTGACGTGATGGGCAGGCGGCGGTCGCGGCCGAACGCCTTGCCGGTGACCTTCGGCCCCGGCGGGTACTGGCGTCGCTTGTACTCGGCGAGATCGACCAGCCGGATGACGCGTTCGACGAGTGCGATGTCGAACCCGGCGGCGATGAGTTCGTCGTGGCCGAGGTCGCGCTCGACGTAGCCGTCGAGCACCTCGTCGAGCTCGGTGTAGTCCGGCAGGCGATCGCTGTCGAGCTGGTCCGGTGCCAGCTCGGCGGACGGCGGTTTCTCGATGATCTGCACGGGAATCGGCTCGGACTCGCCCGCCGCCTGGGCCACCGCGTTACGCCACCGGGACAGCTGCCAGACGAGAGTCTTGGGCACGTCCTTGATGGGTGCGTAGCCGCCGGCGCTGTCGCCGTAGAGCGTCGAGAAGCCGGTGGCGAGTTCGCTCTTGTTGCCGGTGGTGAGGATCAGGTGGCCGTACTGGTTGGACAGCGCCATGAGGGCGGTGCCGCGCACGCGGGCCTGCAGATTTTCCTCGGCGAGCCCGGTGAGGCCGAGGTTGCTCTGGTACTCATCGACGACGCCCGCGATCGGCAGCACCTGATGGTGGGTGTGCTGGCGCTCGGCGAGCTCCGCCGCGTCACTCACCGAATGGCCCGACGAATAGGCCGAGGGCATCGCGACGGTGTGTACGGCGTCATGGCCGAGGGCGTCGACGGCGATCGTCGCGACGAGCGCGGAGTCGATGCCACCGGACAGGCCGAGGGCGACAGAACGGAATCCGTTCTTCATGACGTAGTCGCGCGTGCCCAGCACGAGCGCGGCGTAGAGCTCGGCGTCGGGGTCGAGCCGGTCGATGAGCGTCGACGGCAACGCGTCGTAGATCTCGAGTCCGGCGCCGGAGATCGTGAGCCGTTCCACGTGCATCCGCGTGCCGTCACTGGCATCGACCGGGCCGTTGAATGTCCCTGCGGCCAAAGGGAATTCGAGGTCGGTGATGAGTAACGTCTCGGCGAACTGGGGTGCCCGTGAGATCAGCTCGCCGGAGGCGTCGACGATCAGGCTGTCACCGTCGAAGACGAGCTCGTCCTGACCGCCGACCATGTTGACGTACGCCAGCGCCGCCCCGGCCTCACGCGCCCGCCGCGAGGCGAGCTCGTCGCGCGTGTAGGACTTCAACCGCTCGTAGGGGCTGGCGTTGATGCACACGACGAGACCGACCTGCGCCCGTGCCGCGACAGCGATCGGGCCGCCGTCCTGCCACAGGTCCTCACACACGCAGATCGCGATGTCGACGCCGTGCAGCCGGATCACCGGGAATCGGTCGCCGGGCACGAAGTAGCGGAACTCGTCGAAGACGCCGTAGTTGGGCAGATGGTGCTTGGCATAGCGGGCGACGATCCGGCCGCCGTAGAGCAGCGCGCACGCATTCTCCGGCTCGCCCGCCGGGCGGCCCACCCGGGCCACGGGCTCATCGGCGGTGTCGAGATAGCCCACCACGACGGCACGCTCGCCGAGCCCCTCCTCGGCGAGCCGGGCGGCGAGCCGGTGCAGCCCGGCCTGGCTCGCTGCCCTGAACGAGCCTCGCAGCACCAGGTCTTCCGGCGGGTATCCGGTGAGCGCCATCTCCGGGAACGCGATGAGGTGAGCGCCCGCGTCAGCGGCCTTGTGGCTCCATTCGAGGATGCGCTCGGCGTTGCCGTCGAGATCACCGACGGTGACGTCGATCTGGGCGAGGGCGACGCGCAGCTGGGGCACGCACGCAAGCCTAGTGCGGGTCAGCGCAGCTTCGGCAGGCTCACGTGCACGCAGGTCAGGGGGTACGGGTCAGCGCCGGCGAGGGCGATCAGATGAGCCGCCGCGTCGGCCACCCGGGCAGCCGGAAGGTGGTGTGACTCGACAGCCGCCACGATCGCGTCGCGCATGCGCAGTGCCTGATTGGCGTCGGTGGTCAGCAGCCCGTCGACACCCGCGGCGAGGGCGTTGACGGCCGCGACCGGGAAATCGAAGCGCAGGTTGACCGCGCCGGCGCCGAGCGAGTCGGTGATCGTCACGCCGTGGAACGGGATGGCCCGCAGCTTCTGGTAGATCACCGGCGAGAGGCTGGCGGGCAGGGTCGGGTCGCCGAGCGCCGGGTACTGCGCGTGGCTCACCATCACCGCCGGGGCGCCGGCATTGATCGCGTCGATGAACGGCCGCATGTCCCGGTAGATGAGCGACCACGCGGGATCGTTCACGACGATGGAGGTGAGATCGGTGTTCGCATCCGCGGAGCCCAGCCCCGGAAAGTGCTTGAGGACGGGGGTGACCCCGCCTTCGGAGAGCCCGCGCGCCACCGCCAGCGCGTCCGCCGAGACGGTCGCGGGATCGTTCGAGTACGACCGGTCGCCGATCGGGGCGACGTCCGGCCCGCCCGTCACGTCCAGGTCCGGGGCGAAGTCGACGGTCACCCCGAGGCCGTGCAGCTGCTGGCCGAGCAGCTTGGCGCGCTGCTGCAGGGCAGCCGGTCCGAGCGGGCTCGTCGCGCGGGCCGAGGGCTCCCAGCCGATCGCCGCGGAGAACGACGTGACGCGTCCGCCCTCCTCGTCGGTGGTGACCAGCAACGGTCCACCCCGGCGTGCCTTGACAGCGGCGATCAACGCGCGCACCTGCTCGGCGCTCTGCACGTTCGCGCTCTCCAGCAGGATCCCGCCGACACCGAGCGCGGGCGCGGAGACGGCGAGCGGGTCGTTCGGGTTGACAGTGTCGGGCAGGCCGACGATCAGCGTCTGCGCGGCCAGGCGCTGCAGCGGCTCGGGATGGCAGGCCGGAGCAGGAGGGGCCGCAGGGGAGTGCGACGCGATCGGGGCAGGCGTGGTGGCGGAGCCGGCGGCAGCGGCCGGGGTGACCTCGGGCGCCGGGGATCCGGTATGGGCCGAGCTGGAGGCGCAGGCCAGCGGAGTCGCCACCAGGGCGGCCACGGCGAGCCTGGCTGCCAGTCGCCGGGTGGGCACGTGGCGAACCTACCTGCGCGCCGGTAACAGAACCGACCTCAGGTCCGAATAGGCTGCGCCCATGGAGAGGCAGCAAGAGTTCGTGCTGCGCACGCTCGAGGAGCGCGACATCCGCTTCGTGCGCCTGTGGTTCACCGACGTCTTGGGCGTGCTGAAGTCGGTCGCGGTCGCGCCGGCCGAGCTCGAGGGCGCCTTCGAGGAGGGCATCGGATTCGACGGATCGGCGATCGAAGGATTCGCGCGGGTCTTCGAAGCCGACGTGCTCGCCAAGCCCGACCCGTCGACCTTCCAGGTGCTCCCGTGGCGCGGCGAATCGCCCGGCACGGCCCGCATGTTCTGCGACATCCTCACGCCTGACGGCACCCCGTCGCCGGCTGATCCGCGTTACGTCCTGCGCCGCGCGCTGCGCCGGGCAGCTGACGCCGGCTTCGCCTTCTACACCCATCCCGAGGTGGAGTTCTTCCTGCTGCGCGACCGCCCGCAGCGAGGGCTCGCCGGTGCCGCCGCCGGTCGATCAGGGCGGCTATTTCGACCTCACCCCCCATGACGTGTCGCACGACTTCCGGCGCGACGCGATCACGATGCTCGAGCAGATGGGCATCTCGGTGGAGTTCAGCCACCACGAGGTCGCGCCCGGCCAGCAGGAGATCGACCTGCGCTACGCCGACGCGCTGACGACGGCCGACAACATCATGACCTTCCGGCTCGTCGTCAAGGAGGTCGCGCTGCAGCAGGGCGTCTACGCGACCTTCATGCCCAAGCCGTTCACCGATCAGCCCGGCTCGGCGATGCACACCCACGTCTCGCTTTTCGAGGGCGACCGCAATGCCTTCTACGACCCCGACGACCCGCTGCACCTGTCCAAGGTCGGGCGCTCGTTCATCGCCGGGCTTGCTCGTCACTCCGCGGAGATCACCGCCGTCACCAACCAGTGGGTGAACTCCTACAAGCGGCTGTCGTGGGGCGGCGAGGCGCCCTCGTACGTCAGCTGGGGCGCCAACAACCGCAGCGCGCTCGTGCGCGTGCCGATGTACAAGCCGAACAAGGGCCAGTCGACGCGGGTCGAGCTGCGCGCGCCGGACTCCGCCTGCAACCCCTACCTGACCTTCGCGCTCGTGCTCGCGGCCGGGCTCGAGGGCGTCCAGAAGGGTTACGAGCTGCCGCCCGGCGCCGAGACCGACGTCTCGGCGCTGAGTCGCGAGGAGCGCGCGGAGCTCGGCATCGAGGCGCTGCCGGACTCGCTGGCCGCCGCGATCGACCGGATGGAGAAGTCCGATCTGGTACGCGAGACGCTCGGCGACGGCGTCTTCGACTACTTCCTGCGCAACAAGCGGGCGGAGTGGGACGACTACCGGCGCAACGTCACGCCAGTTCGAGCTCGACCGCTACCTCGCCATCCTCTGAGCTCCTGCACGGACGGCCGCTAAGGTGGAGCCTGATGGCAGCTCCGGGCAGCCAGGCAGCGCGCCGGGCCGCCGCCCGCACGTCCGGCGGGACGGTCGGCGCCGCGCCGCGGACCGCTCGCCGACGTCGCGGTCATGGCCCGCATGGGCTTCGAGGACGCGCCGCTCGCGATCGCGCTCACCCAGCAGCTCGACCTGTCACGAGAGGTGCTCGACACGGTGGCCACTGCCGCGTCACCGGATCTGGCATTGGCGACGCTCGCCCGGATCGCCGAGGCGGACCGGTCGCTGATGCCGGCACTGCGCCAGGCACGAGCTGCTGCGCAGCCGGCTGTGCGCCGTCCTGGGAGCCAGCGCCGCGCTGGGCGATCACCTGGCCCGTCACCGCGGGGAGCTGGCGATCGCTGCGCAGCGGCGCCGGGCAGCTGCACGACTGCCGGCTTTCGGGCACCCGCACCGACGCCGACGGGCTGCGCCTGGCCCACCGGCGCGGACTTCTCGCGATCGCCGCCCGCGACCTCACCGACGAGATCCGGCTCGAAGAGGTCGCCGAACAGCTCGCCGACCTTGCTGGTGCCGCCATCGAGGCCGCCCTGCAGCAGGCCAGGGCCGCGCTGCCCGGACGACGCCCCCGACGTGCGCTTCGCCGTCATCGCCATGGGCAAGTGCGGTGCGCGCGAGCTCAACTACTCCAGCGACGTCGACGTCATCTTCGTCTGCCGAGGCCGGCCCCGGCACCGAGCGAAGCGCGACGCCGTCCGGATCGCGACCCGCCTTGCTGAATGGCGTCATCAGGCTGTGCTCGTCGGTCACCGCGGAGGGCTGCGATCTTCCCGATCGACGCCGGTCTTCGCCCGGAAGGCAAGGCCGGGCCACTGGTACGCAGCATGGCCAGCCACGAGGCGTACTACCGCCGCTGGGCCCACACCTGGGAGTACCAGGCGCTGCTGAAGGCCCGCCCGCTGGCCGGCGATGTCGACCTCGGCCGTCGCTACATGTCGATCGTCACGCCCATGGTGTGGGCGGCGTCGTCGCGCCCGAACTTCGTTGCCGACGTTCAGGCGATGCGCCGCCGGGTGGTCGAGTCGCTGCCGCGAGCAGAGGTCGACCGCGAGGTCAAGCTCGGGCCCGGCGGGCTGCGTGACATCGAGTTCGCCGTGCAGCTCCTGCAACTGGTCCACGGCCGCAGCGACGAGAGCATCCGGCAGGCGGCGACCCTCCCCGCGCTCGCCGCGCTGGCGGCGCGGCGGTTACGTCGGACGCGTCGATGCCGTCACGCTTGGCTGCCGCGTACCGCTTCCTGCGCAGTGTCGAACATCGCCTGCAATTGCAGCGGCTTCGACGCACCCACATGATCCCGACCGAGCCCTTCACGCTGCGCTGGCTCGCCCGCAGTCTCGGTTTCCGCGACGGCCCGGCGCTCGAAGAGGAACGCCAGCGCCACGCCCGCGAGGTCCGCCGGCTGCACGAGAAACTCTTCTACCGACCGCTGCTTACCGCCGTCGCCCGGCTGCCCGCGGACGAGCTCCCGATGCCGGCGCTGACGCGATCGGATGAGTCGGTGCGGCTGTCCGAACGCAGCGCCATGACCCGGCTCGAGGCGCTCGGATTCGCCGATCCGGCAACGGCTTTCGGCCATCTGCAGGCGCTCACCCGGGGCGTCAGCCGCACCGCCGCGGTGCAGCGCGTGCTGCTGCCGGCCATGCTCGAGTCGTTCGCGGACGCGGCCGATCCCGACGCGGGCTGCTCGCGTACCGGCGCGGTGTCCGACGCGCTCGGCCGCACCCCCTGGTACCTGCGCCTGCTGCGCGACGAGGGCGGGGGTGGCCCGCCGGTGGCCGGCGGTACCGCCGAGCGGCTCGCCCGGCTGCTGGCGACGAGCCCGTACGTCGCCGATCTCCTCACCCGCGCCCCGGAGGCCGTCCGGCTCATCGCCGGCGGAGATGAGCTGCGCCCGCGAACGCGCGCCGAGCTCGAGGTCGGCCTGCTTGCCGGCGTGCGCCGCCGCGAGGACCTCGGGCAGGACTGGCAGGCCACGGTCGGGGTCGCCCGGGCCGCCCGGCGCCTCGAGCTGTTCCGGGTCGCCTGCGCGGATCTGCTCGGCCAGCTCGACGTCACCGAGGTCGGCACCGCGCTTTCGGCCGCGGCGGAGGCGACACTGGAAGCGGCCTACGAGGTCGCCTTGCGCACGGTCGAGGGCGAGCACGAGATGCGGGCCCGGCGAGCTCCCGATGCGGATGGCCATGATCGCCGTCGGGCGTCTGGGCGGGCGCGAACTGGGTTACGGGAGCGACGCCGACGTGCTCTTCGTCCACGAGCCGTACGCGCCGGACGGGCAGTTCCTCCCCGCCGACTCGGTGGCCGCGGCCGCCGCGCACGAGGTGGCCGAGACCATGCGCCGGCTGCTGGCGGTGCCCGGTCCCGACCCGCCGCTGGTGATCGATTCCGGGTTGCGGCCCGAGGGCAAGCACGGGCCGCTCACGCGGTCACTCGCGTCGTATGCGGCGTACTACGAGCGCTGGTCGCTCGGGTGGGAGGCGCAGGCGCTGCTGCGCGCCCTGCCGATCGTCGGAGATCAGGACATCGGGCTGCGCTTCGCCGCGCTCGCCGACGAGATCCGCTTCCCGAAATCCCTTTCGCGCGAGGCGGTTTCGGAAGTGCTGCGGCTGCGCGGCCGGATGGAACGCGAGCGGGTGCCGCGCGGGGTCGACCGCTCGTTGCATCTCAAACTCGGACCCGGCGGTCTCACCGACGTCGAATGGGCGGCTCAGCTGCTTCAGCTGCGCTACGGGGCGACGGTGGCGAGCCTGCGCTCGACCGCGACCCTTCCGGTGCTCGCCGCCGCCGCCGAGGCCGGCCTGCTGTCGGCTGACGAGGAGGAGACGTTGCGCACGTCGTGGTCGTCCGTCGTGCGGGCGCGCAACGCGGTCGTGCTCACCACGGGACGCGCCTCGGACGTGCTTCCCTCCGAGGGGCGCCCGCTCATCGCGGTGGCGCGGGTGCTCGGCTACGGGTCGGACGGTGAGGCACTGCTGGCCGAGCATCGCGAACGCGGGCGGCGCGCCCGCGCGGTGGCCACAGAGGTCTTTCGTAGGGTCGGCGAGTGACTCTGGCCTTCGCTGCCGTGGACCGAGCCCGAACCGGTGGCCGCGGACGGGCGCCGGATCGCGCTACGTCGGATGGGCGCCGACGACTCCGATGTGGTCCGCGTCGGCGGTCCCCGCCCTGCTGCTGCACGGTCTCGATGAGACTTCCGCCGCCTGGCGTGACGTGGCCTCGCGCCTGCCGCGCTCGCTGCGCGTGCTGGCCGCTGACCTTCCCGGCCGGGGCGAATCCGAGGCCCGGGGGAGTTACGCGCTCTCGGCCGTCGCGGCGACGATGGCGGCCGTCGTGCTGGAGCAGGTCGACGGTCCGGTCGACGTGGTCGGTCACGGCTGGGGAGGCACGGTCGCCATTGCGCTGGCCTCCGCGCGGCCGGAACTGGTGCGCCGGCTCGTCGTCATCGGCGGCGGCTGGCCGCCCGGGCTGCCCGCCGGGTCCGGCCAGTCCGCGCCCGGCCTGTCCCGCTCCGCGCCTGCTCGCCGAGGGCGGCGGCGCGCGGTCGACCCCGCTGCGCCGCGCGTATCTGAGCCCTGACCCCGACCTCGGCGGCCTCCCGCGCCCGGAGCGCAGCCGCGTCATCTGGGGCACCCGGGCGCGCCGGCTCAGGCCCCGCTACGGCGAGAAGGTCGTGAGCGCGCTCGGCCGGTGCGTCGACCCGACGACCGTCGACATGATCACCCTGCCCGGGGTCGGCGCTGCCCCGCACCTCGCCGCGGCCCCGCTCGTCGCTGCTCTGCTGTGCGAAGTCCTGCTCGCGCCCTGACCTCCGCCACGAGTCCGGCCCACCGCCCGGCCGCCGTGGCCGGAGCGCTCAGCGCGGTCCTCGCCGTCGGCTACCTGTTCTGGGTGCCTCCGGTGCCCGACCTCGCGGCTCAGACGGCCCGCGCCGACACCGCAGGGGCGGTCGTCTACTGGACCGGCTGGTTCGGCGGCGTCCACACGCCGGGTTACAGCGTGCTGGTTCCCCCGCTGATGCACGTCTTCTCGGTGTCGCTCGTCGGCGCGGTGGCGACGGTGGCCGCCGCTGGGCTCTTCCCGGGCCTCATGCGCGGCGCGCTGCGCCCGACGCTCGCCGGGATCGCGTTCACCCTGCTGCTCGTCACCAACCTGCTGGCGGGGCGGGTCACCTTCGCCGTCGGCGTTGCGCTCGCGCTCGCCGGCCTGCGCCTGCTCGCCGCCGGCCGGGCCTGGTGGGCAGCGCTTCCGGCGGCGTTGAGCGGGCTGGCGAGTCCGGTCGCCGCACTCTTTCTCGGCATCGTCGCCGCCGTGCTCGTGCTGTTCGCGGCGGGGTGGCGGCGGCGTGCTTTCGGCCTCGGGGCAGCGGCGACCATCCCCGTCGTCGCGGTCGTGGTGCTGTTCCCCGATCCCGGCCGGATGCCGTTCACGTGGGACGCGGTGAAGCCGTCGCTGTACGCGTCGCTCGGCCTCATCCCGTCGCTCTACGGCCGCCGGGCGCGACTGGCCCGGTGGGGTGCGGTCGCGTCGCTGGTGCTGGTGCTCGGCGCGTATCTGGTGACGAGCCCGATCGGGAGCAACGCGGAGCGGTTCGCGCTGCTCTGGGGCCTGCCCGTACTGCTCGCGTACTCGCCGCTGCCGGCGTTCGCCGTGGTGCTCGTCGCCTTCCCGCTGGTGTGGTGGGCCGAGCGCAACATCGGCCAGGAGCTGCGCCGCTCCGGTGACGCCAGCGCGTCGCGCTCCTTCTACACGCCGCTGATCACCGAGCTCGAGAAGCGCTGGGACGGCACCCGCCGGGTCGAGGTGGTCGACCCGCGTACCCACTGGTCGTCGGCCTACGTGGCGGAGAAGATCCCCATCGCGCGGGGGTGGGAGCGGCAGGTCGACGACGCCCGCAACCCGATCTTCTACGGCCGGGCGCGCCTCGACGCGGCCAGCTACCGGCACTTCCTCGACGAGTACGCGGTGGGCTGGGTCGCGCTTCCCAACGCCAAGCTCGACTTCGCGGCGACGTCTGAAGGTCGTCTCGTGCGCAAGGGCCTGGACTACCTGACGCCCGTCTGGCACGACGCCGACTGGACGCTCTACGCGGTCAGCCACCCGGCGCCGCTCGTGGGCGGCACACTGACCGCCACCTCGGTCGGACGCTCGTCGGTGCAGCTCGAAGCCCCGCGGGCGGGCGCGCAGGGAGTGCTGCAGCTGCACTGGTCACGCTGGCTGAAGACGAGCAATGGCTGCCTGCGCAAGCAGGGGGAATGGACCTACCTGCGGGCCGAGCGGGCCGGACCGGTGAAGGTCTCGATCAGCGGTACGCCGACAGGGGCTTCGGCCTGTGCAGCGGCGGCAGGATCTGCCGTCGGGTGATGATCCGGGCGATCAGGATCCCGCCGAGGCACGCCACCACACCGCCGACCGCATCCAGGAAGAAGTGGTTGGCGGTGCCGATGATGACGAACAGCGTCGCGACGGGGTACAGCGCACCGAGCACCCGTACCCAGGCGCGACGGGCCAGGAGGACGACTGCGAACGCGACCCACAGCGCCCAGCCGATGTGCATCGACGGCATCGCCGCGTAGAGGTTGGCGTCCTTGGAGACGCTCTTGCTGCCCCACGAGCCCCAGGTGTGGAACTTGACGACGGTGTCGATGAAGCCGCCGCCGGGAAGCAGACGCGGCGGCGCGAGCGCCAGGAAGGCGAAGCCGAAGATCGCGACGACGTTCATCGAGTACCAGGCCGTGCGCAGCTGGCGGGCCCACTCCGGATGCTTCCAGTAGACCCAGACGCCAACGGCGATGGTCACCAGGAAGTGGGTGATCGCGTACCAGTAGTCGCAGATGTAGGCCAGCCAATGCTGGCTCGCGACGAAGTGGTTGATCGCCTTCTCGTGGTAGATGTGCAGCGAGCGCTCGAGGCGGACGATCTGCTGCGCGCGGTGGATGGCCTCACCGGTGTGACCCTCGACCAGACCGCGCACCCAGCCGTAGACGAAATACGCGGCCAGGATGAGGCCCGCTTCGAACAGGTAGGTGCGGCGCCGGATCGCCTTGGCAGCGTGGATCTGGATCTCGTCGTGGGTCTCCTCGGCCGCCTCGACAGCCCGCTCGGCTGCCAGGGGATTCGAGACCACGTCGCCATTCTCCTATAACTCGGCACGCCGCGAAGGACTACCCGCGTCGGCCTGTCGCCGCTGATTCATCTGAAGGACATTTTCTCTTCAGCACCGCCGACACGCCAAACAATTCCCGCCAGGGAAGCAGAGCCTGGCCTCCGCGTCCATTGTGTCCGCTTTCGGACCCGTCACTTCAGATCGAAGTCGTGCAGGACCTTGGTCGTGATGGCACCCATGAATCGCAGCGCACCGGGCATCGCCACCGGGCAGGCGGAGAAGCCGAATCCGTCACCGGTGGGGGTTTCGGTGACGGGGCAGAAGTGTTTCCCATCCGCCTCGCGTACGACCACGGTCGGTGTGCCGTCCCGCCAGTGCCCGGTGCACGCCTCACCCTTCATGCACGGGAGCGTGTCGGTGTAGTGCCCGTGCCGCTCGACGGCGAGGGCGGCGTCGACGAAACGGGCGATCCCACCCGGGAAGCGGGCCGGCAGCGTCGCGTACAGCTTGCCGAGCGGAGTGTCGCCGACCGCACCGAAGGCGGCTTCCTGGCGTGAGATCGGGACGCTCGCGAAATACACCGGAACCTTGGCCTTGGCGAACAGCGCGATCGCCTGAGCCGCGTCGGCCCGGTATTTGTTCAGCAACGCCTGGCCGGCGAGTTCGGCGCCGTTCGGACCCCGCATGCACGGGGTGTAGGAGACCCCCGAGAAGACAAATACCGCGGCCTGGGGATGGAAGCCGTTCGGGTTCGCCGGGTCCAGCTCGCCGCGGATATCGGTCAGCCAGTCACAGATCGCCGTGCCGGGGAACGTGTGGTTTTCCGTGACGGCGTTGCCGGACAGCCCCATGAGGAGCGAGAAGGCGGGAGCTGACTGCATGCCCATGGAGTCGCCCCACAACTCGACGCGCAGCGGCGGTGCGGGTTCGCGGTGCGCGCTGTGGGCCCCGAGAGCGGCGCTGATCGTCACGCCTGCGACCAGCAGGCGCGCCAGCCGAGCGAGCACGTGGCGTTCTCCTCAAACAGGAATTCCTGTGCAAGGTACCGGCTACCCGTCCGGCTGCGGGCTCCAGCCGGTGTGGTGGTTGGCGGATGCGAGACGCAGCGCGTCCCCGTAGGCAATGGCAACTCGCGGGCACTGCGTTTCGGAGAAGCCGGTGGCCGCCTCATCCAGAACCCGGATCGGATCCTGCGGGTCGGCTGACGGAAAGCCGTCCAGCGGCCGGGATCAGCTCTCCCGTAGGGCGGCAAGGCTCACGTCCAGCGCCGCGATCGCGGCGTCGCGCTCGACGCCGAGGCCGCGCACGGCGACGGCATAGGCGTGAGCCGCGTTCGCCAGCCGGTCGATGACCTGCTTGGACGTCGGCTTGCGCTGGGGGGCCACTGTCGTGCCGTGCCGCACCCGGCTGGTGACCACGCCGTCCGCTTCGAGCTCGCGGTATGCGCGGGCAACGGTGCCCGGGGCGATCCCGAGATCGCCGGCCAGCTGCCGGATCGTCGGCAACCGGGCCCCGGTCGGCAGCACGCCGGTGAGGGCGAGCTCGGCGATCTGCGCCCGGATCTGCTCGAACGGTGGGACGGCACTCGCGGTGTCGACCTCGAGGATCATGTGACGGCTCGAGCCGACCGCCGGCGCGAGCGCGGGACGAACGTGGCCGTCGCTTCAGTGATGCCTACCATCGGCAGCACGATGATGCCGATCGCCGTGACCAGGCTCGGCCACTGCTCACCGCCCCAAGCCCGGTACTCGGCCGCGACGCTCGACAGCTGCGCGAGCGCGTAACCGGCCAGTGCGAGCCCGGAGCCCAGCAGCGCGTGCAGCGAACGGCTGCGCAGGGCGTCGTCGGCGGCCAGGACGTCGCCGCCGTCCAGGGCCTGCGGCCGGTGCAGCACGTGTCGCGCCACCAGAGCGACGATGCTGCCGGTCGCGATCAGGCCGAGCAGCCAAACAAGCACCGTCAGGCGGCCACCGTTCGCGCTGATCAGGATGCCGACGGCAAATGCCGCCACGGCGACGAACGCGCCGACCGTCGCCATCCAGAGCGCCGTCGGCACGTAGTCCGAAGCGCGCCGTGGCAGCAATGAGGCCGCCCGTCGCACGCCGTCGCGGGATCCGCTGCCCACGCGCCATTCGGCGATCACCGCGCCCACGAACCAGCCAGCGAAAACCTCCAGCCCGACGCGGAATCCGTTGCTGCCCATGGCCGTACGCACGAGATCGCAGCCCAGCGCAATCAGGATGCCGGAGCCGCGCCAGCGACGGGTCGTGCGCAGGTAGCCGATTACCCGCGACCCGTTGACCGGCGTGATGACTAGCGCCTGCCGCCTCGCGAAGCGCTCGAGCCGATTGCGGGTGACCGCTCCGAACGGCCGGGCAACCAGCGCCACGACGCCCAGCGGCACCAGCAGTCCGATCAGGAGGCTGTGCACGCCAGCAATGTATCAATGTCCTGCTACATTGACCAGCGTGACCGAATGGGTGGACGACGTGACATGGGCGCAGCTCGACCCCGCCGCCGGTCGACTCGACCGGCGGGCACGGATGCTCGTGAGCGTGGTCGCCGTCCTCCTCGTCGCGGCGTTCGCCATGGCCATCGGCGCGGGACGGTCGGGTTTGATCTCGCCGCATGTCAGCGGCGAGCTCCAGGAACTGACCGTGCAACCCGGCACCCATCGCTTCGCCGAGACGCAGCACTTCACGACGAGCGGCTCCTTCGACGAGCGGCTCATCGGTATCAGGTCCGCCACGCCCGGCATCGCCGTGACTTCGGTCAGCCCTCTGCCAGCGCGCATCGCGCGTAAGGGCGGCACCTCGGTGCGGCTGGAGTTCGAGATCACCGACTGCACCGCAGCCCGCAACAGCAACGGCATCGCTCTCACGCTGCGGGTCCATCGCTTCTGGGGCGCGCTCTCGCGCACGATCACCCAGGACCCGCAGAACGATCTGCCCGAGAATCCGATCGACACCGCCTGCCGATGACCCGCGATGCCGGCACCCCGATCGCGATGACTCCGTATTGGGCACCAGCACGTGAGGGACCCGTTGCCACGAGCGCAACCGGCCACCGCCACGCGAAAGCCCCCGCCAAGGGAACTGGGGGAATCCCCGGCGGGGGCTTCGCGAACGTGCTGCTCGGGGCCGTTACCGGCCCACCCGACTAGATGTCGTAGTAGAGCTGGAACTCGTACGGGTGCGGACGCAGGCGCACCGGGTCGACCTCGTTGATGCGCTTGTAGTCGATCCAGGTGTCGATGACGTCCTGGGTGAAGACGCCGCCCTCGAGCAGGTACTCGTGGTCGGCTTCGAGCTCCTCGAGCACCTTCTCCAGGCTGCCCGGCACCTGCGCGACGCTGGCGAGCTCGTCCGGCGGCAGCTCGTAGAGGTCCTTGTCGACCGGAGCCGGCGGCTCGATCTTGTTCTTGATGCCGTCGAGGCCGGCCATCAGCAGCGCGGCGAACGCGAGGTAGGGGTTGCAGTACGGGTCGGGCACGCGCCACTCGATGCGCTTGGCCTTGGGCGAGTTGCCGGCGAGCGGGATGCGGCAGCACGCCGAGCGGTTACGCGCCGAGTAGACCAGGTTGACCGGCGCCTCGTAGCCGGGCACCAGGCGGCGGTAGGAGTTGGTGGTCGGGTTGGTCCACGCCAGCAGCGACGGGGCGTGCTTGAGCAGTCCGCCGACGTAGTGACGGGCGAGGTCGGACAGGCCGCCGTAGCCCACCTCGTCGTAGAACAGCGGCTCGCCGTCCTTCCAGAGGCTCTGGTGGCAGTGCATGCCCGAGCCGTTGTCCTGGAAGAGCGGCTTGGGCATGAACGTGACGGTGTGGCCGGCCGCGTAGGCGACGTTCTTGACGATGTACTTGAACGTCATCAGGTTGTCGGCGGTCTTCAGCAGCGTGCCGAAGCGGAAGTCGATCTCGGCCTGGCCGGCGGTGCCGACCTCGTGGTGCTGCATCTCGACGTCGATGCCGGTCGCCATCGAGCACCTTGACCATCTCCGACCGCAGGTCGGTGAAGTGGTCGGTCGGCGGGACCGGGAAGTAGCCGCCCTTGTAGCGCGGCTTGTAGCCGAGGTTGCCGCCGGCCTCGTGCTTCGCGGTGTTCCAGGCGGCCTCGACGGAGTCGACCTGGTGCATCGAGCCGTTGGGCTGGTAGTCGTAGCGGACGTCGTCGAAGATGTAGAACTCGGCCTCGGGCCCGAAGTACGACGTGTCGGCGACCCCGGTGCCGGCGAGGTACTGCTCGGCCTTGCGCGCGATGTTGCGCGGGTCGCGGCTGTAGGACTCGCGGGTCAGCGGGTCGTGGATGAAGAACGTCATGTTCAGCGTCGGGTGCTGGCGGAACGGGTCCATGTACGCCGTGGTCGGGTCCGGGAGCAGCAGCATGTCGGACTCGTGGATGGCCTGGAAGCCGCGGATCGAGGAACCGTCGAACGGCAGCCCGTCCTCGAAGACCGAAGCGCCGAAGTTCGACACCGGGAACGTGAAGTGCTGCATGATGCCCGGCAGGTCGCAGAACCGGGCGTCGACGTACTCGACGTCGTTGTCTTTCAGGTACCGCAGCACCTCGTCCTGATCGCTTGAACATTCACCCTCCGTGAATCGGCCCGACCGGTGATCGCTACTTCGCGTCGAACATAGCCGCTGACAGTTTCCGGCCGGGTTCTCGGCAGGTTTCGGCTGTGTTACCGAGGCGTCGTAGAGCCGGGGTGGCTACGAAACGTCCGCGCTCACATGTCCGGCAACATCAGACGCCCTCGAGCCGACCGGCTGATGCGGCTGCGGGCGACAGCGCCGGTTTCAGTAACCTTCGAGCCATGGCGCGGGCGATCGGCAGCTGGCTCTCCGGGCCGCCCGTGCCGACGGATTTCCAGCCCGGTGTCCGGCTCGGGCTGCCCGCTGACGGGCCCGGCTCGGTTGCGAGCATCGGGTCGCGCGATCGGCGCGTTCGTGATCGACGCGATCGTCGCCAACCTGCTCGCCGGGCTGCCGTACGTGTTCGGCGTTCGCTACAGCGCCAACTGCCGCGGCTTCGTGATCCTCGGCGCGTTCCTGCTGGTCGAGTTGTTCTTCGACGCGCTCTACGGCCAGACGCATCGGCAAGCGGCTGCTGGGCATCCGCGTGATCAGGGTCGACGGCGATGGGCTGGCCAGCCCTGTCCTGGCTGCTGCTGCGCACCGTGCTGCTGGGCGTGCTCGTGCCGGCCGTGGTGTGGGACCGCGACCGCCGCGGGCTGCACGACAAGGCCTCGGGAGTCGTCGTCGTCGTCGACCCGAACAAGGCGGCCGCGCGCCGCCCTCCGGTCAGCCCGCCGCCGGTGAAGGCGGCAGGCCGCGCCCGCTCAGCGGGCCCGGCGCGTACGCCGAAGAAGGCTCCTCGCGCCACCGTTCAGCCGCGCCGCAAACGGCGACCGCTGACCTCAGCCCGCTAGCGGATCTTGCCGCCGCGGGGGACCCGGGTCGGGATCGGACCCTTGGGGATCGGCAGGTTCATCGCCCCATGGCGGCCAGGCGGCGGTAGAGGTCGTCCATCTCGCCGCGGCGCATCACTCGCTTCTTGCGCATCAGCGTGTTCTGCAGCTTGGCGAGCGGGACCTCGCCCTCGCCGTTGCCGACGATGATGTCGATCACCGGAGCGTCGCCGGCGACCTTGCGCACCCGGCGCATCTCGGCGGCGAGCAGATCACGCGCCCCGCGCCCGCGGCCCTCGGCGATGACGATGACGCCGGCCCGCGAGACGACCCGGCTGACCAGATCCTGGTTGCGGTTGACCGCGACGGGGGTGGTGACCCGCCAATCGCCGCGCATGCGCTGCACGACGCTGATGCCTGCCCCCGGCTGGCCTTCCATCTCGGTGAAGGCGCTGCGCTGGGCGCGGCGACCGAAGACGTTGAGCGCCATCAGGATGCCGAACAGGACACCCGCGGGGATCCAGAGCCAGATCGGCTTGAGGACGAAACCGAGCACCACGCCGACCGCGATGGGCGACCAGGAGACGACGGCCGTCCAGAGCACCAGCTTCGGGTCGCGCTCGCGCGTCAGCTTGAAGACCGTCCGCATCTGCTTGAGACGGCTCTGCTTGGCCTCGCCGCCCTTGGCCGCCGCCGCTTTGGAGCCACGCCTTCCCCGCTGCTGCCCGGTCTCGTCTGCCGGGGTCGCGCCCTTCCTCGCCATGCCTGTGAGAGTACGGTCCTGCGGCAATGAAGGGCGCGTAGGCTGCGTGGGCCTATCGCGATCCACTCGCACCGGTGCGAAAACCGGATAACCCTGGCATCAGTTCGCGGAGGAGTCATGAGCGTCGCCCTCACCAAGGGTGGAAACGTCTCCCTGTCCAAGAGCGCCCCTAACCTGACCTCGATCGCGGTCGGGCTGGGCTGGGATGCCCGTTCGACCACCGGCGCCGATTTCGACCTCGACGCGAGCGCCTGCTGACCGGCGCGAACGGCAAGGTGCTGTCGGACGAGCACTTCGTCTTCTTCAACAACCTGAAAAGCCCCGACGGCTCCGTCGAGCACACCGGCGACAACCTCACCGGCGAGGGTGAGGGCGACGACGAGACCATCAACGTTGAGCTGCCGCTCGTGCCCGCCGAGGTGAGAAGATCGTCTTCACGGTGTCGATCTACGACGCCGAGCAGCGCGGCCAGGCGTTCGGTCAGGTGACCAACGCCTACATCCGCGTCGTCAATCGGGCAGACGGCACCGAGCTCGCGCGCTACGACCTCTCCGAGGACGCCTCCACCGAGACCGCGATGATCTTCGGTGAGGTCTACCGGCGCGACGCCGAATGGAAGTTCCGCGCGGTCGGGTCAGGGCTACGCGAGTGGCCTGCGCGGCATCGCCGTCGACTTCGGGGTGAATGTCGCATGAGCACCGATCCGGGCGGGGTTTCGCTGTCGAAGGTGACGCTGACCAAGTCGGCGCCGAGCGTGTCGCTGTCCAAGGGCGGCGGCGCACACGGCCACCTGCGGGTCAACCTCAACTGGACCGCGAAGCCAGCCGAGTCGGCGGCGGCGGCGGATTCTTCAAGAAGCTGCTGTCGGCCGGCGGTTCGGGCGGGATCGACCTGGATCTCGCCGCGCTGTACGAGCTGACCGACGGACGCAAGGGCGTCGTGCAGGCGCTCGGCAACACGTTCGGCAACCTCGAAGGGCCGCCCGTACGTGAAGCTCGACGCCGATGACCGCACGGGCTCCAGCGCGGCCGGCGAGACGCTGTTCATCAACCTCGACCACACCGCCGACATCCGTCGCATCCTCGTCTTCGCGTTCATCTACGAGGGCGTCCCGGCCTGGGATCAGGCGAATGCCGTCGTCACCCTCTATCCCGTGGCAGGGCCCGCCGATCGAGATCGCGCTCGACGAGACCAGGGCGGGCGCGCGTACCTGCGCCATCGCGATGCTCGCAGAACACCGGCGGTGACCTCACCGTCTCGCGCGAGGTCCGCTACATCGAGGGTGCCCAGGACAAGCTCGACGCCGCCTACGGCTGGGGCCTCGACTGGCGGCCCGGCCGCAAGTAGACCGATTCATCTTGTGGTCGCGGGACTGCCATAGCCTGGGCGTAGAGGCGGCCGGCGCGGTAGGACGAGCGCACCAGCGGGCCGCTCATCACGCCGCTGAAGCCGACGCCGCTCCGCCTCGGCGGCCAGCTCGACGAACTCCTCCGGGCTGCACCCAGCGGCTCACCGGATGGTGGCGCGCGCTGGGACGCAGGTACTGGGTGATCGTGATCAGCTCGCAGCCAGCTTCGTGAAGATCGAGCAAGCGCCTGGCTGATCTCCTCGCGGGTCTCGCCCATGCCGAGGATGAGGTTGCTCTTCGTGACCAGCCCGGCCGCGCGCGCTTGGCGTGATGACGTCGAGCGATCGCTCGTAGCGAAAGCCCGGGCGGATGCTGCGGAAGATGCGCGGCACGGTCTCGACGTTGTGAGCGAGCACCTCCGGGGCGGCGGCGAACACCTCGCGCCAGCAGCTGCGGGTCGCCCGAGAAATCCGGGATCAGCAGCTCGACACCGCATCCGGGCAGCGCCGCATGGATCGCGCGGACGGTCTCCGCGTAGAGCCAGGCGCCCTCGTCGGGCAGGTCGTCGCGGGCGACCCCGGTGACGGTCGCGTAGCGCAGCCCCATCGTCGCCACCGACTCGGCGACCCGGCGCGGCTCATCGCGGTCGAGCGGCTGCGGGCTTGCCGGTGTCGATCTGGCAGAAGTCGCAGCGCCGGGTGCAGGCGTCGCCCGCCGATGAGGAAGGTCGCCTCGCGGTCCTCCCAGCACTCGAAGATGTTGGGGCAGCCGGCTTCCTGGCAGACGGTGTGCAGACCTTCGCGCTGCACCAGCGTCGGTCAGCTCGGTGTACTGCGGGTCCGGTGCGCAGCCGGGTCTTGATCCACGGCGGCTTGCGCTCGATCGGGGTCTCGGCGTTGCGCGCCTCGAGGCGCAGCAGGCGCCGGCCTTCGGGGGCGATCGTCATGCGGCCGCGCACCCCCCGGCTGCAGCTGATCCGACGACGACGGCGCTCTCCACGACAGGTAGAGCGTCGGCGACGCTCACCCGCTTCCCGAGCTCGGCCGACAGGCTGCTCACACCCGCGTCGCGAATCCCGCACGGCACGATGCGATCGAACGCCGCCAGGTCGGGATCGCAGTTGAGCGCGAAGCCGTGCATGGTGACCCCGCGGCTCACCCGCACGCCGATCGCCGCGATCTTGCGCTTGCCGTCCGGGGTCCAGACGCCCGAACGTCCCGGCACCTGCACCGTCGTCGACGCCGAGTTCGGCGCAGGCGTCGATGAGCGCGGCCTCGAGGCGGCGCACGTACGCGACGACGTCGACGGGTCGGGCGAGCCGCACGATCGGGTAGCCGACGAGCTGGCCCGGACCGTGCCAGGTGATCTTGCCGCCGCGGTCGACGTCGATGACCGGCGTGCCGTCCATCGGGCGCTCCGCGCGCCTCGCGTGCGTCGCCCGGCGGTGTAGACGCTCGGATGCTCGCAGCAGCAGCAGGGTGTCAGGGATCCGCTCGCCGGCCCGGCGCTCCAGCACGTCACGCTGATAAGCCCACGCCTGCTCGTATCCGATGGTCCCGAGCCGGCGTACCTGCACCCCTCCAGGCTACGGCTGGTCGAGCCGGCGCGGGGTGATGCGCGTCTCGAGCACCCCTGCGTCGTCGCCGCTGACCGCGGGTTCTACGCGCCAGGCGTAAGCGTCGGGCCGGTCGGAGACGGCCTCGACGAACTCGGTGCCGCGGTAGTGCACGCCGACCCCGTCGTCGGTCGCGTAGCCGGCGGGCAGCTCGCCGCTCGCAACCAGGCTCTGGTACGAGCGGCCGGCGCTGCTCCTCGGAGTCGTAGTGCGGGGTGTTGCTGTAGGGCAGCAGGCCCAGCCCGTTGGTGACGAGGCGCAGATCCGGGCCGTAGGAGTCGGTGGTGCCGCCGACGTGCCAGCACAGCGAACCGGCCGAGACGCCGGTCAGCACGACGCCGGCCTCCCAGGCCTCCCGGAAGACCTCGTCCAGGCCGTGAACCCGCCAGACCGCCAGCAGGTTGGCGACGCTCCCGCCGCCGACCCAGACGACGTCCTGCTCGAGCAGGTGGGCCCGCGGATCTTCCACGTTAGGCATCGGGAAGAGCGCGAGATGGCTCAGCTCGACGTCGGGCCGGTGGCCGGCGAAGGCCGCGTACGTCATCGCGATCCAGCGGCTGTCGTCGCCGAGGGCCGTGTGCATCGCGCAGACCTTGGGCCGCCGGCCGCTGACCTCGGCCAGCTCGATCGCGTACTCGACGACGGGGCTGGGGCGCATCCCCTCGCGCCGGGCGGGACGGAAAGCGGCACTGGTGGCCAGGATGTTCACGGAAGGCTCCTCGAGATGTGCTGGTGACGCCGACGCTAGTGCAGCGTGGCCGGGACACTGGGGGTCGCCCGGGGTTGTCCACAGGCCGTTCTCGCCGCTCGTGCTGAACGCCTAGCCTGCGGGCCGTGGACGAACCGATACCGCAGGTCGATGGGCTTCGCCTGCTCGAGCGGGCCGATGCCGGGGAGTGGGTGGGTCGGGGAGAGGTCTGGCGCGCGCGGGTCACCGGCGGGCTGGCCGGGGATGAGGGCAGCAGGCTGCCCGCTGATCTCCCGGGAGTGGGCGAGTGCCGGATCCGGCTCCTGCGGATGCCGGTCGACGAGGTTTTGCGCGGTCGAGCGCTAACCGTGGCGGAGGATTTGATCGCGCTCGACGATCCGGGTCTGGTGCCGATTCGCTCGGTACGCAGGGGCTACGACGGCATCGCCCTGGTGTACGGCCACCTGCCGTCGCCGTCGACCGGCCTGCACCTGCTGGCCCGCCGCCGGTTGCTGTCAGCGGGTGAAGTGGTGACGCTCGGTGTGGCGCTCTGCTGGGCCCTCGCCCATGCTCACGCGGCGGGCATCACCCACGGCCGGATCTGCGATGCGGATGTGCTCATCGGGCCTGACGGGCGTCCCGTGCTCACCGGCGTCGGCGTGTCCGGCGTGCTCGGCGCGCCAGGCGACCCGGAAGGTGACGTGCGCGCGCTGGAGCGCATGCTCGCGTCGCTGCTCGATCACGCGTCGGCGGCAGCAGGGCAGGTCAGCGAGGCGCTCACCGCCGGCAGCCCCAGCGCGGCGGGGCTGGCCGCCCTGCTGGCCGGGTCGGCACCGGCGGCACCCCTTCAACTGGACGCCGCCGGTCCCGCGTCAGAGGAGGTGTCGCCACGCCGCCGCTACCGCGGGCCGCGCCTGCCCGGGTTGGGGCGCGTCCGCCCGCGCATGCTCGCCGCCGGCACGGGGGTCGTCCTGCTCGGCGGGCTGGTGGGTTGGGCCAGCGCTCCGGGCCCGCACTCGAAAGGCGCCGCCGCGCCCAGCCCCGGCCCGCCCGCGCGCGCGGTGCCGCAGGAGGTGGATTGGCGGCAGGTCCTGGCGAAGCTGGATCTGGCGCGCTCGGCGGTGTTCGAGCGGCCCGGGGAGCTGGATTTCGCTGGCGTCGACGTCCCGGGGAGTCAGGCGTACCGGTACGACACGGCGGCCGTGGCGGCGCTTCGCGCCCATGGGGTGCACGCGGTCGGGCTTCGGCTGGTGCTGGAAAGCGTGCGGGTGGAATCGGCTACTGCCCGGCGCGCCACCCTGCGCGTCACCGATCGACGGCTTGGCTACGACCTGCGTGACGGCAGCGGAAAGCTGGTGAGCCGGGCGCCCGCCCGCGGGGCGGCGGCGCACGTCATCGAACTCGAGGCGAGCTCCGGCGGGGCCGTGGAGATTCGTGAAGCTGAGCGATCCGGCGGTCAGCTCGTGAGCACCGCGTCCAGCGCCTCGGGCAGGTCGGGGTGGCGGAATTGGAAGCCGGCATCCGTGAGGACGCGCGGGGTCAGGCGCTGGCCGATGAGCAGGCCCTCCTCGGCGAAGCCGTCGAGCGCCAGCTTGAGCGCGATCGCCGGCACCGCCGCGACCGCCGGCCGGTGCAGGGCGGCAGCGAGCGCCCTGGTGAATTCGCGGTTGGTCACCGGGTTCGGTGCCACCAGGTTCACCGGGCCGCTGACCTCGTCGGCAGTGAGCAGAAACGTGATGGCGGCGATCTCGTCGTCGAGCGTGATCCAGCTGGTGAACTGCCGCCCGCCGCCGAGCCGGCCGCCCAGGCCCAGCTTGAAGATCGGTAGCTGCAGGCGCAGGGCGCCTCCGTGGCGGGCGAGCACGATCCCGGTGCGCAGCCGGCAGACCCGGATCCCCGCCGCCATGGCCGGGTGGGCGGCCGCCTCCCAGTCGCCGACGACATCAGCCAGGAAGCCCTCGCCGCGCGGCCCGTCCTCACCGGTCATGCGATCACCGGTGTCGCCGTAGAAGCCGATGGCGCTGCCCGACAGCAGCACCTTGGGCCGCGGGGAGAGCGCCGCGAGGGTCTCGGCGAGCAGCGCCGTGCTCTCGACCCGGCTCGCTCGGATCGCGCGCCGCGACGCCTGGGTCCAGCGCCGGCTGACGCTCGCTCCCGAGAGATGGACGGCGGCATCGACGCCGGCCAGATCGGCCGGATCGAGCCGGCCACCCGCCGGATCCCAGCGGACCTCGTCGGGCGCGGATGGTTCCCGGCGCACCAGGCGGATCACTTCGTGCCCGGCGGCGCGCAGGTGCGGCACCAGGGCAGAGCCGATGAGGCCGCTGCCGCCGCTGACGACGATCTTCAAGTTGAGCCAGCAGCCCTAGAAGCCGAGGTCGGCGTCGAAGGCGCCCTCTTCGAGGCGCTCCTTGATGGTCGTCAGGAAGCGCGCGGCGTCGGCTCCGTCGACGAGCCGGTGGTCGTAGCTCAGCGCGAGGTAGACGATCGAGCGGATCGCGACGATCTCTCCGAGCTCGGGGTCCTCGATCACGGCGGGCCGCTTGACGACGGTTCCCGTCCCGAGGATGCCGACCTGCGGCTGGAAGATGATCGGAGTGTCGAAGAGCGCGCCGCGGCTGCCGGTGTTGGTCAGGGTGAAGGTGCCGCCGCCGAGCTCGTCCGGGGTCACCGCGTTACGACGGGTGCGGTCAGCCAGGTCGACGATCTGACGTGCCATCCCGCCGAGGTTGAGGTCTCCGGCGCCGTGGATCACCGGCGCGAGCAGGCCGCGCTCGGTGTCGACAGCGATTCCGAGGTGCTCGACGTCGTGGTAGGTGACCGTGCCGGCGGCCTGGTCGATGCTGGCGTTCAGTTTCGGGTGCAGCTTGAGGGCCTCGCAGGTCGCGACCGCGAAGAACGGCAGGAAGGTCAGCTTGACGCCTTCCCGCGCTTCGAACGACGCCTTCGCCCGCTCGCGCAAGCGGGCGATCCGGGTGATGTCGACCTCGACCACGGTGGTCAGCTGCGCGCTGGTCTGCAGGCTCTCGACCATGCGGGTGGCGATAACCGCGCGCAGCCGGGAGAGCTTCTCGGTGCGGCCACGTAACTGGGTCGCGGCTGCTGCCGCCACCGGCTGGCTGGCCTTGCCGGGGCCGGGGCCGGGGCCGCGGCTGGGGGCACTCGGTGCCGCCGCGGGAGCCGGCGGGGCGATCGTGGGTGTCGGCGCGGCGGCCGGGGCCGGCTCGCCGTAGCTCCCCGAGCCGTTTCGTGCGGCATCGAGGACGTCCTGCTTGCGGATCCGGCCGCCGACGCCGGTGCCGCGCAGTGCCGAGAGATCCACGTCGTGCTCGGCCGCCAGGCGCCGTACCAGAGGCGTGACGTACGGGCCACCTTCGGCACCGCCCTCGTCGTCCCCGGTGCTGGGGGGCGCCGGCGGGGTAGGCGCTACGGCAGCCGGCGCGGCGGGAGCAGGGGCCGGGGGTGCTGCCGCCGGGGGCGGCGGAGCGGGGGCTGGGGCAGGTGCGGGCGCGGCCTGCGCGGCGGGCGGCTCGGGTGCCGGGGCCGGCTCCGGTTCGGCCGCCGCCGGCTCCGGTGCGCCGGCCTGCGGCGACGCGCGCGGCCGCGCTTTCGGAGATCACTGCGAGTTCGACGCCCACATCGACGGTCTCGTCCTCGCCGACCTTGATCGACGTGAGGACGCCCGAGCTCGGTGAGGGGATCTCGGTGTCCACCTTGTCGGTGCTGACCTCGAGCAGCGGCTCATCGGCCTCGACGTGCTCGCCCTCCTGCTTGAGCCAGCGGGTGACCGTCCCTTCAGAGACGCTCTCCCCGAGACGGGGCATGGTGACGGAGACCGGCATCGGTCGTCGCGCTCCTTCGGTTGTTCGTGCTGGCTGACTTGGCTTTCCTGGGCGGTGCGGCGGGGCCGGCTATCCGTGCGAATGCAGGGGTTTGCCGGCGAGGGCGAGGTGGGCCTCCCCGACGGCTTCGGACAGCGTCGGGTGGGGGTGGATCAGGGAGGCGACCTCGGACGCGTGGGCCTCCCAGTTGACGATCAGCTGAGCCTCGGCGATCAGGTCGCCGACGCGCTCGCCGACCATGTGGACGCCCAGGACCGGACCGTCCTTCTCGGCGATCAGCGTGACGGCCCCGGCGGTCTGCAGGATCTGGGCGCGGCCGTTGCCGGCGAAGTCGTACGAGGCGGTCACGACGTCATGCCCGCGCTGCTTGGCGATCACCGACGTGAGGCCGACCGACGCGACCTCCGGGTGGGAGTAGGTGATGCGCGGGACGCCGTCGTAGTCGATCGGCACGACGGGCAGCCCGGCGAGCCGCTCGGCGACCAGGATCCCCTCGCCGAAGCCGACGTGTGCCAGCTGCAGCCCGGGACGAACATCGCCGATGGCGCTGATGGTCGGGATGTTGGTCTGGCAGGTCGGGTCGACCTTCACGAAGCCGCGGTCGACCTCGACGCCCGCCTCCTCGTAGCCGAGGCCGGCCGACACCGGCCCGCGCCCGACGGCGACGAGCAGCAACTCGGCCGACACCGTCTTGCCGTTCTCGAGGGTGACGGTGACCGCCGTCGCCGCTGGTGTCGACACCGGTGAGCTTGGTGCCGACGTGGAACGCGATGCCCTTGCGCCGGAACTGGCGCTCCAGCAGCTTGGAGGAGGACTCCTCCTCGAGCGGGACGAGGTGGGGGAGCGCCTCGACGATCGTGACCGTGGCACCGAAGGAGTTCCACACCGAGGCGAACTCGCACCCGATGGCTCCGGCGCCGAGCACGATGACCGACGCGGGCACGTGCTCCAGATTCAGCGCGTGATCGCTGGAGATGACCTTCTCGCCGTCGATCGTGATCCCGGGCAGCGACTTGGACTCCGAGCCGGTCGCGAGGATGACGTGACGCGCCTCGATGGTGCGATCGCCGACCTGCAGGCTGGTCGCGCCGGCCAGGCGGCCCGAGCCTTCGACCACCTCGATCTGGCGTGACTTCACCAGACCGGACAGGCCCTTGTAGAGCCGGCTGACGACGCCGTCCTTGTAGGCGTTGACCCCTGCCATGTCGATGCCCTCGAAGGTCGACTTGACGCCGAACTTCTCCGGACCTTCCTTGGCGTTGTCGGCGACCTCGGCGGCGTGCAGCAGCGCCTTGGTCGGGATGCATCCGCGATGCAGGCAGGTGCCGCCCACCTTGTCGCGCTCGACCATGACCACCGACATCCCGAGTTCGGCGGCGCGCAGGGCTGCGGCGTAGCCCCCGCTTCCGGCGCCCAGGATGGCGAGATCGACGGGCTCGCGGGATGGGCTCACGCGACGCTCCTTTGCGGGCTGGAGGGCGGGCTTCGAATCGCTGGTCGCAGACCCGCGCTCGCTTCGCTGCGCTCAGCCGAGTCGCGATCTGCTCCAGCCCCTACCAGTCTGCCACCGCAGGCAAACGCGAAGCGGTCCCGGCGAGGCCCGCGATCAGCTCTTAGCGATCATCCCCTCCAGGAGCGTGACAAGTGTGCGCACCATCACGCCCGTGGCCCCGCGCGGGGTGAAGCCGTAGGGCTCGCCGCCGTTCCAGGCCGGCCCGGCGATGTCCAGGTGGGCCCAGGCGATGCCGTCGCCGACGAACTCCTTCAGGAAGATCCCGCCGACCAGCATGTGGCCGTCACGGTTACCGCCGGGGGCGACGTTGGAGAAGTCGGCGACCAGCGAGTCGAGGCCCTTGCGGATCTCCGGAGGCATCGGCATCGGCCACATCGGCTCGCCCGCGGCGGTGCCGGCGGCCTGCAGGTCGGCCAGCAACGTCGTCGTCATTGCCCATCAGCCCGGTCGTGCGTTGCCCGAGGGCGATCACCTGCCCGCCGGTGAGGGTCGCGACGTCGATGAGGATGTCGGGGTGTTCCTCGCTGGCCCGGGCGAGCGCGTCGCCCAGCACCAGGCGGCCTTCGGCGTCGGTGTTGAGCACCTCGACCCGCTTGCCGCCGTACATCGTCAGCACATCGGTGGGCCGGCTGGCCAGCGCCGACGGCATGTTCTCGGCGATCGCCAGCCATCCCGTCACGTTGATCGGGAGCTGGAGACGGGCGGCGGCGAGGACGGCGCCGAGCACGGCAGCGGCGCCCGCCATGTCGACCTTCATGTACTCCATGCCGGTGGAAGGCTTGAGGGACAGGCCGCCGGAGTCGAACGTGATGCCCTTGCCGACGAAGGCGGCGGTACGGGTGGCACCCGCGGGGGCCCAGGACAGCCGTACCAGCCGCGGCGGGTTGATCGATCCCTTGCCGACCCCGATGATCCCGCCGAATCCCTGCGCCTGCAGCTCCTGCTCGTCGAGGACCGTGGTCTCGACCCCGCACGTCGCCGCCTCGGCAACGGCGCGGTCGGCCAGGCCGGCTGGCGGCAGCAGGTTGGCCGGGAGGTTGCCGAGGTCGCGGGCAAGCGCGACGGCTTCGGCCAGGATCGACGCGCGTGACAGCGGAGCGTCCGCGGCGCCGCCGAGCAGCACGATCTCCCCGACCGGCGCTTTCCCCGGAGGCGGCTGCTTGACCGAGAAGGCCGCCAGCGCAGCGCCCTCGGCGGCGGCACGCACGTCGGTGCCGTCCGGCAGCGCGAGGCCTACCCGGCGCTGGCCCGCGAGCGCCCGGATGGCCGCCCCGGCGGCCTTGCGCAGCACCTCGTCGGACGCGCTGCCTCCGTTCACCTCGCCGAGGCCGACCGCGGCGATCACCGGAGCCGTGACCGCCCCGAGCGACGCGAAACGCGTGACCTCACCCTCATCGCCACTGGCCCCGAGATCAGCCAGCACCGCGGTCAACCGGCCGGAAAGTGCGGCGTCGAGTTCCTCGCTGCCGGGCTGCGGCACGGGCCCGTCACTGCCTTTGGCGACGGCAATGACGAGGACATCGACCTGGGCGGTGGTTGCGGACTCGTTCGAAGTGGTGAGCGTGGCCATTTGTGCAGCTTAATGGCCGGTAGGAGATGATCGCCGCGCGGCGCAGCGAGCGAAGCGGAGCGCGGGTCTGCCACCCGTGTTCAGCGGTAGCGTCGGACGCATGGCCCCTGAGCTGCTGCGCTCACCCTTGCACGATCGTCACGTCGCCGCCGGAGCTCGTTTCGGGGAATTCGGCGGATGGGAAATGCCGCTGGCGTATCCCGGTGCGAGTGCAGGCAGCGGCGGGACCGTTGCCGAGCATCACGCGGTGCGCACCGCCGTCGGGATCTTCGACGTGAGCCACCTCGGGCAAGCTTTCCGTCACCGGGCCGGGCGCGCGCGAATTCCTCAATTCCGTCCTGACGAACGACCTTTTCCGGATCGACCCCGGCTTCGCGCAGTACACGCTGTGCTGCACCGAAGCGGGCGGCGTCGTCGATGATCTGATCGCCTACGTCAACGGTGACGACGACGTCTTCCTGGTCCCCAACGCGGCCAACACGGGAGGCCTCGGAAAGCTGCTGGCAGCGGCGGCGCCCCCGGGGGTTCGAGGTGCGGGACCAGCATCGGGACTACGCGGTCATCGCCGTGCAGGGCCCCCACTCGCCCCGGCTGCTGGCCGACCTCGGGCTGCCTGCGGAGCATGCGTACATGTCCCATGTCAGGGCCGAATGGAAGGGCGACCCGCTCATCGTCTGCCGGTCGGGCTACACGGGGGAGCGCGGCTACGAGCTGCTCCCGCGATGGGATGCGGCTGAGGGAATCTGGGACGCGCTCGTCGCGGCCGGCGGGGTGCCCTGCGGGCTGGGTGCTCGCGACACGCTTCGTACCGAGATGGGATATCCGCTGCACGGGCAGGACCTGTCGGCCGAGATCAGCCCGGTGGCCGCGCGACTCGGCTGGGCTGTCGGCTGGAAGAAGCCCGCCTTCTGGGGCCGTGAGGCGTTGCTCGCCGAACGCGCGGCCCCGTCGCGGCTGCTCTGGGGGCTACGCCTGTCTTCCGGGATCGCGCGTCCCGGAATGGCGGTCTCCGGCGGCCGCCCCAGCGCCGTCAGCGGGACCGTGACCAGCGGGACGTTCAGCCCGACCCTTGGCACCGGCATCGCCCTGGCGATCCTTTCCGGCCCGCAGGACGGCATGGAAGGCACGGAGGTGTCCGTCGACGTGCGCGGTCGTCCCGTCGCGGCGACCGTCGTCAAGCCGCCGTTCGTTGACGCGTCTCCGCGCTAACCCGCTCGACCCGCGCCGGCCGGACCGGTCAGTGCAGCCAGGACGGCGCCGGGATCGCCATGACGAACAGGTCGACGACCACGGCGATTTCGATGAGGGCACCGAAGACGTCGCCGGTCATGCCGCCCAGGCGCCGCACGGCAAGACGCCGTAACAGTGCGGCGACGGCGACCGCGCAGAGCACCGCGAACATGGCGTGGGCACTCTCGCGCAGCCGGCCGCCGTCGAAGTCGAGCTTGCCGGCGACGGCCGCGACGAGGAACACCAGCGCCGTGACGATCGCCGAGCGCGCCGCCGAGACCGAGCCGATGACGGTGACGCCCAGCCCGTCGGTCCGGGCCGCCGGGATCCCGGAGCGGCACGCATGGACCACCGCGAGCCGTCCGGCAAGCGCGGCCGTCAGCAGCGCGACGGTGCCGTGATGGCGGGCGATGGCCAGTTCGAGCGCGCGCGGCCTGGACGAGGACGACGAAGATGAGCGTGATGGCGCCGATGGCACCGATGGCCGAATCCTTCATGATCGCCAGCGCTTCGGCGGCGGGACGCCGGGAGCCGAGGCCGTCGGCGAAGTCGGCCAGCCCGTCGAGGTGCAGCCCGCCCGTGAGTAGGGCCACGGTCGCGAGGGCCAGCGCGGGTGCCACCAGGTTCGGCGGGTCGTGGAGCAGGACGCGTACCCCGATCTGCACTCCGGCGGCGGGCAGCCAGACGAGTACGCCGACGAGCGGCGCGAGCGCGATGGCCGTGCCCACCTGGCGGGGGGCGAGCGCGATCGGCCGGCGACCGACCGGGATCACAGTCAGCAGGCTGATCACGTAGCGCAGTGGCGCCAGACTTGTCAGGGGATCTCCGACTCCCGGTCGCTGACACCGGCTTCGCCGAACGTGGCCATTTCCGCCAGCGTCGCTGCCGCGGCCTGGACAAGACCGGCGGCGAGCAGGGCACCCGTACCCTCGCCGAGCCGAAGCCCGAGATCCAGCAGCGGATCGAGGCCCAGCGCCTGCAGCGCCTTGGATTGCGCAGGCTCGGTCGAGCGCGTTCCGGCGACCCACCAGGCGCGGGCCCCGGGCGCCATCCGGTCGGCGGCGAGTGCGGCGGCGCAGCTGACCACGCCGTCGAGGATCACCGGCGTCCGGCGGGTGCCCGCGTGCACGAGCAGGCCGGCGAGCGTCGCCAGATCGCGGCCACCGACCACCCGGATGAGCCCTTCCGGGTCGTCGCCGACGCTCTTGCGGGCGCGGGTGAGCGCGTCACGAATGGCGGTGGTCTTGCGCATCCACCCGGCGTCGTCGATGCCGGTGCCGCGGCCGACGACCGCCACCGGTTCGAGCCCGAGGATCCCGGCGACGAGGGCTGCCGCCGGCGTCGTGTTGCCAATCCCCATGTCGCCCGGGATCAGCAGGTCGCAGCCGCTGTCGACCTCCTCGTCGACGACCGTGCGCCCGAGTTCGAACGCGGCCTCGAACTCGGCCGGGGTCAGCGCGTCTTCGCGGTCGATGCGTCCGGACGGCTTGCCCACCGCGTCATCGACCACCCGGACGGTGGCCCCGGCCTGCCGGGCGAGCACGTTGGCGGCCGCGCCACCGGCGGCGAAGTTCGCCACCATCTGCGCCGTGACCTCGGGTGGGTACGCCGAGACGCCCGCGGAGGCGATCCCGTGGTCCGCGGCGACGATGATGACCCGTACGCGCTGGAACTGGCGCGGGGGACAGCCGCCCTGCACCGCGCAGACCCAGGCCGACAGCTCTTCGAGTCGCCCGAGCGCGCCCGCCGGCTTGGTCAGCCGTCCCTGACGCTCGAGCGCCTGCCGGCGCGCCGACTCGTCCGGCGTCCTCACTTGAGCCGGCATGCCACTCCAGCCACGCAGTGCCAGACCTCATCGGCGCCGGCGGCGAGACGCGCGTTCAGCCGGCCGAGGCCGTCGCGAAACGCCCGCCCGCTGGCGGTGGCGGGCACGATCCCGGAGCCCACCTCGTTGGTGACCAGAACAACCTCCCGCTGACACGCCTGCCACGCCTCGACGAGCGCGTCAGGATCTTCGGACTCCCGGGCGAGCCAGAGCCCGAGACAGTCGATGAGCAGTGGCGGTCCCTCCTGGCGAAGGAGGGGGGCCAGCACCGCGGTCTCGACCGTGCTCCAGTGTGCCGGTCGGCGCGCGCGGTGCGCGGCGAGCCGGGCCGACCACTCGTCGTCACCCGGATACTCCTCGGCGGTGGCCACGTAGATCACCTCGGGCGCGCCCGCGAGCCGGCGTTCGGCCTCTTGCGATTTACCGGACCGGGCGCCCCCGGTGACCAGCACGCGGCGCGGCGCGGGCCTGGGGAGCGCGGCATCGCCCCCGCTGTGCAGCACCGCGCCGTCCGGGAGGCGCGACGGCGCCCACCAGAGCGAGCCGCCGGTGCAGCTCGTCGCCGGCGGGATTGCCGTGGCCCAGGTGGACCGCCACGACCTGCGAGGACGTCGGCCACGCGTTCCCGCGCGGCGCATGGCGCTCGACGGTCGCTGCGAAATCGTCGAGCCCGTGGTGATCGCCGCGCTGACCCCCGCCGTCGCCGAACGTCTCCTCGAGCAGCAGCACGTCGTACGGGTGCGAGCGGTCGCCGGGAAGGCTGCCCCCAGCGAACGGCGCGGTGTCGACGGCGTACAGCAGGCGCCCGCCGTCGGGTGCGGTGACGTCGAACAGGACGGCGGGCCCGATCTCGGGACCGCCGTGACGGGCCGGGTGAGCCTGGATCCGGTAGCCGCCGCGCGTGAGCTCGCGGCCGGGCTCGATGACGGTGAACGAGATCGGACCGGCCGGGTCGACCCATGGCCGGCACGCCGCGATGACGGCGGGCGGGCCGATCACTTCGAGCGGGCGCTGGGCCTGTGATGACCAGCCGCGCCACATGAGCGCCTGGGGCCCGCAGTGGTCAGGATGCGCGTGACCGATGAGCAGCAGCTCGACCGTCCCGAGATCGATGCCGAACCGCGCCGCTGCCCGCGGGACGTCGGGCCCGCAGTCGATCAGCAGCCGGTCGTCGACCAGGACACCGGTCTGTCCGCGCAGCTCGCCGGTGGAGCGCGCGGCGTAACAGGAGGCACACGAGCACCACGGGTTGGGCCAGCCGTCCGACGACCCGGTGCCGAGCAGCTGCAGCTTCACGGGCCCAGTCTCCACAATCGGGTCATGATGGCGGGAGAGTGTGGCGATGCATGGAGGAGGAGCCGTGTCCTGGACCTGGCAGTACGAAGCCGCTGACGGCGAGCCGCTGGACTCCGAGGACCTGGCCAATGCTCCGGCGCAGGAGATCTTTCCGTCGCAGTCGGACGCGGAATCCTGGCTGGGTGAGGTCTGGCCCGAGCTCCTGCACGCCGGGGTCGAGCAGGTGACGCTGCGCGAGGACGACCGGAAGGTCTACGGCCCCATGAGCCTGCGGCCCACCGAGTAATCCCCGCGGTGCCTGCTAACCGCGCGGGATCCAGCGCCCGATCACGATGCCCGGCCGCGGCCGGGGCTGGCGCCAGCGCGCCGGCATCAGCGCACGCTGGCCGACGTAGCCCTTCACCTTCACCGTGCTGTTGGGGTACTTCTCCCGCACCAGCCGGTTGACCTTGCGGGCGGCGGCGATGCTGTCGGCCACGATGCCGATGAGGCACAGCGGCAGCAGGTAGAACGCGACGACCTTCAGCCCGGAGACCGGGGCGAGCCCGAGGAAGTAGGCGACCACGATCACGGCCAGCAGCAGGGGGCCGAGGTTGCGGCGCTGGTCGACGAGGTCGCGCGCCATGACCCGCTCCGGGACCCGCTCGCGGGCGGGCAGCTTGGAGATGTCTCCGGAGTTCATCGCCCGGCGGTACTCGGCGGCTTTGGCCCGGCGAGCCTCAGCCATCGCCTTGCGCGCGGATTTCGGGTCGTTGGACTTGGCACCCGAACGGCCGGCGGCGCGAGAGGTGGAGCCGCTGCGGCGCGTTGCTTGCGCTTCCTTACGGGTCGGGGTCGCCCGGCCCTTGCCGTTGACTTTCTCGAACTTGTCCGGTTCGACCGGGACTCGGGCGGGCTTCTTACGCAGCGAAGGCATCTGGCTCACTCACGGGTTACAGGGTCAACATCCGATCGAGCGCCTTCCGGGCGTCCGTTGCGGTGTCAGGGTCAACGGTGATGCGGTGCACCAGCTGCCCGGAGGCCAGCGATTCCAGCGCCCACACCAGGTGCGGCAGGTCGATCCGATTCATTGTCGAGCAGAAACACACCGTACGGTCCAGAAACGCGACCGTCTTGTCAGGATGCTCCGCGCCGAGCCGTCGCACGAGGTTCAGCTCGGTGCCGATCGCCCACTTGCTGCCCGCCGGAGCCTCGGCGAGAGTGCGCAGGATGAACTCGGTGCTGCCCACCAGATCGGCTGCCGTGACCACCTCGTGCTGGCACTCGGGGTGAACCAGCACCTTCACCCCGGGGATGCGCTCGCGAACTTCCCGAACGCTTTCGAGGCTGAAGCGGCCGTGCACGGAGCAGTGGCCCTTCCAGAGCAGCATCCGGGCGTCACGCAACTGCTCGGGGGTGAGGCCGCCGCCGGGGCGGCGCGGGTCGAAGACCACGCACTGCTCGAGGGGGATGCCGAGCTCGAGCACCGCCGTATTGCGTCCGAGGTGCTGGTCGGGCAGGAAGAGGACGCGCTCACCGCGTTCGAAGGCCCACTCGAGCGCTGCCTTGGCGTTCGAGGACGTGCAGATCGTCCCGCCGTGGCGCCCGGTGAAAGCCTTGATCGCCGCGGAGCTGTTCATGTACGACACGGGAACGGTGCCCTCGGCCAGGCCGGCGTCCTCGAGCGCCTCCCAGGCGCGGGCGACCTGCGCCGCCGTTGCCATGTCAGCCATCGAGCACCCGGCCGCGAGGTCGGGCAGCACGACGGCCTGGTGATCGGAGGTCAGGATGTCAGCGCTTTCGGCCATGAAGTGCACGCCGCAGAAGACGATGTAATCGGCCTCCGGGCGATCGGCCGCGGCCTGCGCGAGCTTGAACGAGTCACCCGTGACGTCGGCGAACTGGATGACTTCGTCGCGCTGGTAGTGGTGGCCGAGGATGAAGACCCGCTCGCCGAGCGCTGCCTTCGCGGCGCGAGCCCGTGCGACGAGCCGGGGGTCGGAGGCCGCCGGCAGCTCGCCAGGACAATCGACCCCGCGCTCGGATGACCGATCTGATTGGGTGCCCAGCAGAAACAGGGCCTGGCTCACCGGGCTGGGCGCGCCAACGGCGGGGGCTGTTGCATCGGCTGCCACATCGACGGTCATCGTCTCTCCCTCACCATCGAGTGATGGTCCGAACGACTATAACTCCCCGTACAACGGGCCGGACCCGGTCTTGCTTCCGCGGACGATCGGGGGATCGCAGGTGTTTCGGAGGGGAGCGACCGTGCGGGTGGTGATCGCGCCGGACAAGTTCGCGGGCACCCTTACGGCTGCGCGGGCGGCGGCGGCCCTCGCTCGAGGGTGGGATTCGCGCCGGGCCGGCGATGAGCTACGGCAGCTGCCCATGTCCGACGGCGGTCCCGGCTTTCTCTCGGTGCTGGCCGCGGCGCTGGCATCGAGCGACACCAGGGAGGTGACGACGACAGATCCACTGGGGCGTCCGATCTCGGCCGCCTGGTTGCGAGACCAGGGAACCGCCTATGTCGAGAGCGCCCAGGCGGTGGGCCTGCAACTGCTCGCCGAGGGCGAGCGTGATCCGGAACGCACCACCTCCGCGGGCCTGGCGGCGTTGCTGGAGGCCGCCCTGGATGCCGGCGCCCGACGCATCGTGGTGGGACTCGGCGGCTCGGCGACGAACGACGGTGGGCGCGGCCTCATCGAGACGCTGAAGTCGCACGGTTCGCTGACGCGGATCCGCGCGGTGGACCTCGTCATCGCCACCGACGTCGCCAATCCGCTGCTCGGTCTGTCCGGCGCGTCCGCCGTGTTCGGACCGCAGAAGGGCGCCGACCGGGAAGCGGTGGCCCGGTTGGAGGGCCGGATGCGGGCGTGGGTGGCAGAACTCGACGGCTTGGACGCGGTCGCCGGGCAGCCCGGGGCAGGTGCCGCGGGCGGTCTCGGCGCTGCCCTGCTCTGGCTCGGTGGCCGCCGCGAGCCGGGCGCGGCGCTGATCTCCGACGTGATCGGCCTCGAAGCGGCGCTGCAGCACGCCGACCTCGTCGTGACCGGAGAGGGCGCGTACGACATCACGTCGCTGCGGGGGAAGGTGGTGGCCGCGGTGGCGGCGGCAGCGGGCCGGGCAGCGTTGCCGTGCGTCGTCGTGGCCGGTCAGGTGAGCGTGGGCCGGCGGGAGGCGGCCGCTCACGGGGTGGACGAGACGCTCGCGCTCGCGGACCTGGCCGGTTCGGTGGCGGCGGCGATCGCGTCGCCAGGCGATTGGCTGGAAGTTGCCGGAGCCACGCTGGCGTCCCGCTGGGGCGCGTGACAAAACGAAACAGATATTGGGTGGCTGGGAATGTCTGGCTTGCCGCCGATGTCACCTACGATGAAGAAGTCTTCGAAAGGGAGTCCACCAGATGAGTGTTGACACGGGCCAGACCGCGCCTGAAGCAGTCGAAGCGCCGCCGACCGGTGTGGTGTTGACCGACACGGCAGCCGAAAAAGTGAAGGCATTGCTCGACCAGGAGGGACGCGACGACCTGGCGCTGCGCATCGCTGTGCAGCCCGGTGGGTGTTCCGGCCTGCGTTACCAGCTTTTCTTCGACGAGCGCGAGCTCGACGGGGATGACCGGACCGACTGGGGAGGTTTCGACCTCGTCGTTGACCGGATGAGCCTGCCCTACCTCGGTGGCGCGAGGATCGACTTCGTCGACACCATCGAGAAGCAGGGCTTCACGATCGACAACCCCAATGCCACCGGGTCCTGCGCTTGCGGAGACTCGTTCAGCTAACTGCAGACAGAGCAACGGCCCGGTTCCGGCAGATCGCCGGGGCCGGGCCGTTTGCGCGTCCCGTGACGGCTACCAGGTGGCCAGGCGGAGCCCGGCCCCGTCAGCGATGTCGATCACCGCGTCGTAGCTGACCTCGCGCGGCTTGGGCAGGACAACGATCGCCGCCGGGGTGGCGGTGCCGAAGGACAGCCGCTCCAGCGGGAAGCTGGACGCGAGCCTCATCAGCTCCGCCCAACCCCCGTCCGGATCGCTGACGGAAGCGGTCTGCGGACGGCCGTTCGGAAGGTCTACGAGGCTCACGCCGAGAACGCTATGTGCTGCTCAGCGGCTGGTCACCCCCTACCAGCCAGTAAGCTTTCGCGTCGTGCGCATAGCCGTGACGGGTTCGATCGCGACCGACCATTTGATGACCTTCCCAGGTCGATTCGCCGAGCAGATCGTCGGCGATCAGCTCGAGCGGCTCTCGCTCTCGTTCCTGGTTGACGAGCTGCAGGTGCGCCGCGGCGGGGTGGCGGCCAACATCGCGTTCGGTATGGGCGCCCTCGGCCTGCGACCGTTGCTCGTCGGGCGCCGTCGGCCAGGACTTCGGTGACTACCGTCCTGGCTCGAGCGCGCCGGGGTCGACACCGAGAGCGTCCACGTCAGCGAGTTCGCCCACACCGCGCGCTTCCTGTGCACCACTGACCAGGACATGTGCCAGATCGCGTCGTTCTATCCGGGCGCGATGAGCGAGGCGCGGGAGATCGAGCTCGCAGCCGGTGGCGGCCCGGGTCGGGGGGCTGGACCTGGTCGTGATCTGCCCCAACGATCCCGCGGCGATGACGCGCCACACCGCGGAGTGCCGCCAGCGGGGATATCCGTTCGCCGCTGACCCGTCGCAGCAGCTGGCGCGGATGGACGGCGCGGAGATCCGCGATCTGTGCGAGGGCGCCACCTACCTGTTCTGCAACGACTACGAGCACGGCCTGCTGCTGCAGAAGAGCGGCTGGACCGATGCGGAGCTGCGTTCCCGGGTCGGCGTCCTGGTGACCACGCTCGGAGGCAAGGGCGTGCGGCTGCAGCCTGCGGACGGGCCGGAGCTGGAGGTTCCTGTCGTCGCCGAGCACGCGAAGGCCGATCCCACCGGGTGTCGGCGACGCGTTCCGGGCCGGTTTCCTCGGCGGTCTGTCGTGGGAGCTGGGCCTGCAGCGGTGCGCCGAGATCGGCAGCCTGCTCGCCACGCTCGCCCTGGAGACGGTCGGCACGCAGGAGTACCAGGTCGACGCCGATGCGCTCGCCCGCTTCCGGGCCGCATTCGGCGACGCGGCCGCCGACGAGATCGCGGCGCACCTCACGCTGCAGCTGCGATCCGCACCCGGTAAGCGCATCGCGCGCGTCGTCCAGCGGTGCGCTGCCCTCGTAGGTCTGACGCGCGCATCCGGCACCAGGCCGCCACGTCGGCGGCGGCAGCGGGATCGTCGGCGAGCAGGGTGATCACGGTGCCGTCGGCGGCCTCCGCGGGCAGCCGCGGCGAGGTCGATGATCGGCAGCGGGCAGCGCCGGCCCCGCGAGTCCACGGTGGCGGTTCGCTCACGCCCGGTCACAGGCCGTCGCCCCGGCTTCGGCGCGCAGCTCGGCGACCGCCGCCGGCAGCACGTTCAGCAGCCGGTCGACGTCCTGCTCAGTGGTGTCGCGTCCCAGCGAGACCCGCAGGTTGCCGTGGGTGAGCGCGCCGATCGCCTCCAGGACATGGCTGGGGGACAGGCTGCTCGCGGTGCAGGCGGATCCGCTCGCGGCGGCGACTCCCTGCGATGCGAGCCGGTCCAGCAGCGCCTCGCCGTCGACGTAGAGGAACGACATGCTCACCAGGTGGGGGAGGCGCCCGGAGGGATCCGGGTCGCCGTGCAGCTGCGCGTCGGGAATGGCGGCTACGGCCGCCGCGGATCCGCTCGCGTGAACGCGTGCAGCCGGGCCTTCTCCTCGCCGATCTCACCGGTGCGGGCCACCAGCGCGGCGGCCGTAGCGACGGCACCCGGCACGTCGAGGGGGCCGACTCACGCGTGGGTCGCCGCGGTCGTCCTCCGGGCCGGGCCGCTCCCAGCGCGTCCCTTCGCGCACGACGAGCACCCCCGTCGCGGACGGCCCGCCGAACTTGTGCGCGCTGGCGGTGAGCAGCGCGCAGCCCCATTCCCGGACGTTCACCGGCTCGTGACCGACGCTCTGGGCAGCGTCGACGTGCAGCGGCGCCCCAGCGGCCCGGCAGCGTTCGGCGATGTCGGCGACGTGCTGGCGGGTCCCGATCTCCTGGTTCGCCGACTGCACGCTCACCAGGGCTGTCCGCTCGCCCGGGCTGCAGGGCCGCCATGACGACATGGCCTGCGGCGTCGACCGGCAGCCGCGTCAGCCGGCCGCCGGAGGCCTCGTGAGCTGCGCCGCGTGAAGGACGCAGGAGTGCTCGATCGCCGAGACGATCAGCTCCGGGCCTCGCCGGCGGTTGCCGGCCAGCGCTCCGAGAACCGCGAGATGAGCCGCCGCCGTACCGCTGCTGGTGAAGCTCACCTCGGGAGGCGAGACGCCGAGCGCATCGGCGACGGCCTCGCGAGCCGCGTCGTACAGCAGTCGCGCCTGACGCCCTTCGCGGTGCAGTCGGGTGGGGTCGGCCCAGCCGGCGTCGTAGGCGGCCAGCAGGGCCTCTCGGGCGGCTGGATGGAGCGGCGTCTGGGAGGCCCAGTCCAGGTAACTGGCGCCCGGCTGCACCGAGCCAGCCTAGGCGCTGGCGGCAGGGCTGTGACAGGCAACCGGAATCGTGAGCTATCCCGCAGCGGCGCTTGAGGTTTCGGGCATGCCGCGCGGGCGCGCCGAGCCATGGCTGCGATACATTCCCCCGAGAACGAAAGCAGTCCGTTCTGCGCGTTGTGCTGGGCACTTCGGGGTCCGGCAGCAGGGCGTCAGGGGCCTGCCAAGTTGTGTGAGAAGTCGTCGTCCAGCACCCGGGCTCAGCGCCTGTTATCGGGAGGCCATGCGGTGATCCGCTCGAACCGCCGGACTAGTCGCCGTCGGCTCGTCGCTCGTGTCGCCGCCGGAGCGCTGCTGCTGGCCAGCGCGACCGCTTGTGAGCTGCCGAGCTTCGGGTATCCGAAGGGCATCACCCCGCAGGCCCAGCGGATGTACAACATCTGGTCCGGCTCCTGCATCGCGGCACTCATCGTCGGTGTCGGGCGTCTGGGGCCTGATCTTCTGGTGCAGCTTCGCGTACCGCAAGAAGACCGATGAGCTGCCCAAGCAGGTGCGTTACAACCTGCCCGTCGAGATCCTCTACACGGTCGTGCCGTTCGTGATCGTCGGTGGGCTCTTCTACTACACGGCCCGTGACGAGTCGAAGATCGACCAGACCCCCAAGCCCGACATGACCGTCTCGGTGGTGGGCTTCCGGTGGAACTGGTCGTTCAGTTACCTGGAGAAGAACGCGGCCGGTCAAGGAGGTCCAGAAGGCGCAGGTCACGGGGCGTCCCGGGCAGCCCGCAGTCCTGGTCCTGCCGACCGACCGCAGCATCCTGTTCAAGGAGACGTCGGCTGACGTCATCCACTCGTTCTGGATCATCGAGTTCAACTTCAAGCGTGACGTGATCCCGGGCCGCGTGAACGAGTTCGAGGTCAGCAAGATCACCAAGACCGGTACCTTCATCGGCCGCTGTGCGGAACTCTGCGGCGTCGACCACGATCGGATGGACTTCATCGTGAAAGTCGTGCCTGCGAAGGTCTTCGACACCTACGTCGCGCACAACTATGACCCGAAGTATCTGACTGCCTCCGCCACAGGGAGCGCATCGTGACGATCCTCCACGAGCCGGCACCTGCCGGCGACCTCGAGCCGGCGGCTCACGCACCCGCCCATCACCTGCCCAAGCCGACCACGATGCTCGGCTACATCACGACGACCAGCCACAAGACGATCGGCGTGATGTACACCGTCACGGCGTTCATCTTCTTCGCGCTGGCCGGTGTGATGGCGGAGCTGATGCGAGCCGAGCTCGCCCGGCCCGGATTGCAGTTCCTTTCCAACGAGCAGTACAACCAGCTCTTCACGATCCACGGCACCGTGATGATGTTCCTGTTCGCGCCGGCGCTGGCCTTCGGCTTCGCGAACTACATCGTCCCGCTTCAGATCGGCGCGCCCGACGTCTCGTTCCCGCGGCTCAACGCCCTGGCGTACTGGCTGTACGCGTTCGGCGGCACCATGGTGGTGGCCGGCTTCCTCACCCCTGACGGCGCCGCTGACTTCGGATGGTTCGCCTACGCACCGCTCAACAGCAGCCTGTACTCACCCGGGGTCGGCGCCGACCTGTGGATCTTCGGGCTGACGCTGTCGGGCCTGGGCACCATCTTCGGTGCGGTCAACCTGGTCACGACCATCCTGACGCTGCGCGCGCCCGGCATGACCATGTTCCGGATGCCGATCTTCTGCTGGAACATGCTGATCACCGGCATCCTGGTGCTCGTCGCCTTCCCGGTGTTCGCCGCCGCGTCGCTCGCCCTGGCGGCCGACCGCCATCTCGGGGCCCACATCTTCGACGCGAGCAACGGCGGCGCGATCCTCTGGGAGCACCTGTTCTGGTTCTTCGGTCATCCCGAGGTCTACATCATCGCTTTGCCCTTCTTCGGGGTGATCACCGAAGTCATACCGGTGTTCAGCCGCAAGCCGCTGTTCGGCTACAAGGGCCTGGTCTTCGCGACGATCGGTATCGGCGCCCTGTCGATCGCCGTGTGGGCGCACCACATGTACGCCACCGGCGCGGTGCTGCTGCCCTTCTTCGCCTTGCTGTCGTTCCTCATCGCGGTGCCTACGGGCGTGAAGTTCTTCAACTGGATCGGCACGATGTGGCGTGGCCAGCTGACGTTCGAGACCCCCATGCTCTGGGCGATCTTCTTCCTGGTGACGTTCCTCTTCGGTGGCCTGACCGGCGTCCTGCTGGCGAGCCCGCCGATCGACTTCCACGTCACCGACTCGTATTTCGTCGTGGCCCATTTCCACTACGTGGTCTTCGGGTCGGCGGTGTTCGGTGGTTACGCGGGAATCTATTTCTGGTTCCCGAAGATGACCGGGCGAATGCTCGACGACCGATTAGGAAAGCTTCATGCCTGGACCCAGCTCATAGGGTTCCATATGACCTTCCTGGTGCAGCACTGGCTGGGTATCAAGGGCATGCCGCGCCGGATCGCGGACTACTCGCCCAGCGACGGTTTCACCACTCTGAATACCGTCAGCACCATCGGTGCGTTCCTGCTCGGGGCCAGTCAGCTGGTCTTCTTCTACAACGTGATCCGCTCCTACCGGCACGGCGAGCTGGCAAATTCCGACGATCCCTGGGGCTACGGCAATTCCCTGGAATGGGCCACGTCGTGTCCGCCTCCACGGCACAACTTCGTCTCGCTCCCACGCATTCGTTCCGAGAGACCGGCGTTTGACCTGCATTATCCCGAAGTCGCTGCCGGAGCGAATTATCACGCTTCACCTGAGGCAGAAGTGACGGGCGCGCGATGAAGGTCGAGGGGCTGGTCTTCGGGGTTTTCACGACGTTCCTGGGTGGTGCGGCGATCGTCTACTGGTACACCTCCAAGGACCCGACGGGCACGGCCGCGCTCGCCATCTCGGCGCTCCTGGGCGTGCTCATCGGCGGCTACCTGCTGGTGACCGCGAAGCGGCTCGGGCCCCGTCCGTCAGACCTGGCTGATGCCGAGGTCGCTGACGGCACCGGCGATCTGGGGCACTTCAGCCCGGGCAGCTACTGGCCGTTCTTCATCTCGATGGGCGCCGCCATCATGCTGATCGGTGCCATCGTGGGCATCTGGCTCGCCCTCATCGGGGCGATCGCCACGTTCGCCACCCTGATGGGCCTGATGTTCGAGCACTTCGTGAACCGCAACCCGATCGAAGAGTAGCGGCACGCTCGCCGGCGCTGCTGTCCCTGTCCTGGACCGCAGACCCGTCTCTGTACACCGCCGCTCGGAGCCGGTGCCGGCCGGGGCCGCGACCCGCCTGCACCGTCATCAACGACTGATGCGGATCCACTCCATCGGCCCGCCGGCGAACTCGGTGAGTTGCGCGGCCACCTCGGCGACCATCCCGTCAGTGTCGCAGCCCTCGATGTCGCCTTCGAGCCAGACCTGCCAACCCACGTCTTCCCCAGAGAAGACCATCTCGCATCCCCCGAGCCATAGCCGTAGATCGCCGTGACCGGGTACTACCTGCGTCCCGTAGCCCCGGGGCTCCAACACCTCGACGAGTTGATCCGCGGGAACTGGAACCCAGTCCGGGCTCCCACTGGATGAATCAAGTACTCGGGCACGTCACGCATCATGCCGCGTGGGACCCGAGCGGCAGTCGGGCACCAGTCGTGAGGGCCGGCCAGTACACCGGCCAAGGAGAGCCTGCTGTCTCACCTGTTTCGTAAGGGTCCCATGACCGCGGCAAGCGACCCTCAGGTGCTCGGCAGACGACCACATCCAGGAGCCGGTCCCCGGGTGCGCGCCGAAACGCCCGCACCACCAGACGAGCGGGTGATACGGGCGTTTACGAGGGTTGGACGGATCCGGGTCGGCTAGTGCCGCCGACCTGCCGATTCCTCCGGCGTCTTCTTGCCCGGGTCGCCCGCGTCACCCGGGTCGACGAAGAACCCGGTGACAGCGCGGCGTCCGCGGGTCAGCAGACCTCCGCCGTTGTGGCCGTTGTGGGCCGGCGCGTCGTCGAGCTCCACGGGGGTGAGCTCGTGGTGCGGGGGAGCGGGCTTGGGAAGGGTGACCTCGACGAATTCGCCGGACGGGAGCTGGCGGACGATGCCCGTCTCGATGCCGTGCTCCTCCAGTTCCCGGTCCTTCGCCTGGAGGGCGTAGCAAATTCTTCGCGTGACGTAGAACGCGACCGGCGGTGCGGCGATGGCCATGAAACGACCGCCCCAGGTCATCGCATTCAGGCTGATGTGGAACGTGGTGGCGATGAGGTCATTGCCGCCACTGATCATCAGGACGCCGTAGAACGCGAGCGCCATCGCCCCGATCCCGGTGCGGGTCGGATTGTCCCTGGGTCTCTCGAGCAGGTTGTGGAACTCGCGATCGCCGGTGAATTTCTGTTCCAGCCATGGCCAGAGAGCGAGCGCCGTGAACAACAACCCGGGCATGACGACGGTCGGCCAGAACAGCGAGGAAATCGACACTCCTGCCCCGCGGAATTCCCAGGGCAGGAACAGCCGGGTCGAGCCGTCGAGGAAGCCGATGTAGAAGTCCGGTTGGGATGCCGCGGACACCTGGGACGGGTCGTACGGGCCGTACAGCCACACCGGGTTGATCTGGGCCAGCCCGCCGAGCGCGGCGCACATACCGAAGACCAGCATGAAGAACCCGCCGGACTTCGCCGCGAAGTGAGGGAACATGCGGTGGCCGACCACGTTGTTCTCGGTGCGGCCGGGGCCGGGGAATTGGGTGTGCTTCTGATGCCACATGATCCCCAGATGGGCGCTGATCAGCGCCAGCAGGATTCCGGGCACGAGCAAGATGTGCACCACATACAAGCGTGGAATCAGACCTGTCCCCGGGAATTCGCCTCCGAAGAACAGATATCCGAGCCAGGTACCGACAACCGGAATGGACTCGATGACCGAGTACATGATCCGCAGCCCGGTACCCGAGAGCAGGTCGTCCGGAAGCGAGTAGCCGGCGAAGCCCTCGAGCAGCGCGAGCACGAGCAGGGTCACGCCGATCAGCCAGTTGATCTCACGCGGCTTGCGGAAGGCGCCGGTGAAGAACACCCGCATCAGGTGAATGATGATCGACGCGACGAAAAGCAGCGCCGCCCAGTGGTGGATCTGGCGGAAGACCAGACCGGCGCGCACGTCGAAGGACAGATGCACGGTCGACGCGTACGCCAGGCTCATCGGCACGCCTTCGAGCGGCGCGTATGAGCCGTGGTAAACGGTCTCGGTCTGGCTCGGGTCGAAGAACAGTGTCAGATAGGTGCCCGACAGCAGCAGCACGATGAAGCTGTAGAGCGCGATCTCACCGAGCAGGAAGGACCAGTGGTCGGGGAAAACCTTGTTCAGCGACTTGCGAATGAAATTGGAGGCGCCGAAGCGCTCGTCCGTTCCACGGTGCAACTTCTGCACGGGGTTGAGCGTGCTCATCCGCGCTCCCAGAAGGTCGGACCGACAGGCTGGTTGAAATCGCCCTTCGCGATGAAGTATCCCTCGGCGTCGATGGTTATCGCGAGTTGAGGAAGCGGCCGGGCGGCGGGACCGAAGATCGGCCGGCCGTGGTCGGTCACATCGAAGATCGACTGGTGACACGGGCACAGCAGGTGGTGCGTCTGCTGCTCGTAGAGCGAGACCGGGCACCCGGCGTGGGTGCAGATCTTGGAGAACGCGATGTGGTCGAAGTAGGTGCCGTCCTTGGCGCTGCCCTTGAGCTCACCGGGGCGCAACCGGAAGAGCAGGACGGTCGAATCACCCTTGACCTGCAGCGGCGGCTCCGGGTAGAAGCCGGGCTTGCCCTTGATCTCCTGATTGAGGATCCCCGGGAAGACCGTCACCAGACCGCCGGCGGCGATGTCGCCCAGCTTGATGGCCCGGCCGGTCTGGTCGATCATCCGGATGCCCTGGATCTTCTTGCCGTCGCCGTCGGTGACCGCGGTGGTGAAGCGCCAGCTGGTCTCCTCGAACGCCTTCGGCCGGCGGCCGGTGAGCGGACCGAGGTTCAGGATCGGCACGACGCCGATCAGCCCGAGCGCGCCACCCGCCATGAGCAGTGAACGCCTGATGATCGGGCGGCGCAGGATTCCGGAGGTCTCGACCCCGTGGGCGAAGACCTTCTCCGTCGCTTCGATCTCCTGCGGCGTGGCGACGTGTGCCTCGCGCTCCTGGACCGCTTCCTCATCGCCCATCAGCTGCTTGGCCCAGTGGATCAGGCCGATGCCGAGGCCGCCGAGGGCCAGCGCCATGAACGTGCCGAGCAACGGGCGTGTAGTACTGCCGGTGCCGGTTGCCGATCAGGTCGGTGACGACGAACGCCAGGGTGCCCGCGACCGACACCAGGAACCAGAAAGCGACGACGAACTCCGACCGCCGCTCGCGGCGGCGGTCGATGTCTTCGGTGTCGGCGTAGCGCTGTGGCTGGATGTCGCGGCTCTCGCCACCTTCGGCCGCGCCGCTGTCGGCTTTCGCGACGCCGCTCGCTGTCTACCGGCTCGGACGAGGAGGCGGGGTGCTTGGGCCGGCCGAGGATGCTGTCGTCGGCCTCACCCGCGGGCTGTCCTTCGCCCGGCAGGTTCTCGTCAGGGTGCTCGTGCTCCTCGCTCATGACGAGAATCTCGTTCCGATCCAGAGGGTGGCGACGACGAGGCCACCGAGTCCGACGATGATCGCCACCAGGCCCTCGGGGACCGGGCCGTAGTGGCCGATGGACGCCCCACCCGGGTCCTTGGGGTCGGTGACGAACTGCACGTACTTGATGATCGAGGCGACCTGCTGGTCATCAAGCTGCTTGTCACCGAAGACCGGCATGTTCTCCGGACCGGTGCGCACGGCTTCGGCGATCTGCACCGCCGTGGCCTGGCCGAGCCACGGAGCGTTCTTTCCGTAGGAAAGGGCGCCGCCCTGGCCGACAGCCTGGTGGCAGGAGGCGCAGTTGGTACGGAAGAGCGCACCACCCTCGGCGATCTTGGCGCCGTTTTCGACGGTCGCGGCGTCAGGCTTCTTGGGTCCTGGCGCGATCGAGGCGATGTAGGCGGCGAGCTGGTCGATCTGCGTCTGGTTGTACTTCGGCGAGTGTCGCTCGGACTCCGCCTGGGGCTTGGCCAACGGCATCCGGCCGGTGCTGACCTGGAAGTCCACCGCTGCAGCACCGACGCCGATCAGGCTCGGGGCCTGGTTGCCACCCTGCGCGTCGAGCCCGTGACACGACGAGCAGCCCGCGAGGAACAGCGCCCTGCCGAGGCGTACCTGCTCATTGGCCGCCGTCGAGTCGGCCGCCCGACCGGCAGGCGCGAAGGCGGCCCACAGGAAGCCGGTGGTCATCAGACCGAGCACGATCACGATGCCGGCAGGCAGCTTGCGCTTCTGGCCGCGCTGGCGACCACGCTTGCTTGGGAGCTTGCTTTGGGGCTTGCCGGAGTGCTTGTGCCCGGAAGGGGCGGCCTCAGCCGAGGGAACAGCGGGGGTCACGGCGCTCGCTTCGAGGGTCATTTGAGGAGGTAAATGGTCGCGAACAGGGCCACCCAGACGACGTCGACGAAATGCCAGTAGTACGAGACGACGATCGCCGAGACGGCGTGCTCAGGGGTGAACTCTCCGAACTTGGTGCGCGCCAGCACGACCAGGAAGGCGACGAGGCCGCCCGTGACGTGCAAGGCGTGGAAGCCGGTGGTCAGGTAGTACACCGAGCCGTACGGATGGCTCGAGATCGAGAAGGTGTTTTCGCCGAAGTACTCGTTCATCTGCCCGCCGATGAACGCGGCGCCCATGAGGAACGAGATGACGAACCAGACCCGCAGCCGGTAGACATCGCCACGCTCTGCGGCGAACACCCCCAGCTGGCAGGTGACGCTCGACAGCACCAGGATCGTCGTGAAGACCAGCGCGTAGTACACGTGCAGATCCACCGGCCCGACGTGACCCGGTCCGACACCGTGGACCGGGGGCCAGTCGAACGGCGCCTCAGAGCGAACCGTGAAGTACATCGCGAACAACGCCGCGAAGAACATCAGTTCAGACGACAGCCAAATGATCGTTCCGACCGACACCATCGACGGGCGGGTAGCCGAACCATGAGGCGGCGCCTTGTCGAGGGCCGGTGCTGCTGCTGCTGCCACAGGCGCATTCTGGCAGACCGACAGGGTTATTGCGGGCAACGGGGGCGCCAATCCCCGGCTGCAGCCGCCGAGTCTCAGGCAGTGGGGGTCCCGAGAGCCAGATCTGCCAGCAATGACAGGCGAGTTGGGCCTGTGATCGGGGTGCTTTCGGCGTATTCCGAATGCTCGACTACCAGCTCGACCGGCACCTGCGGGTCGCGAAACGCGTCACGTTGCTCATCGGTAAGTGTGAAACGCACAACATGCACGCTGACCGTGTCGCTGGGCCGCTCGGGATCCTCGTCGATCCCGCGGAGCTCGACGGCGGGCGCCCGCGACGGCCGGCCTTCCGGGTCGACGGCGGACGGGCCGATCTCCAGGCTCACCGCGTCTTGGATGCCCGACAGGCGAGCCAGCTCGGCACGGACGTCGGCGTCCTGCTCGAGCTCCACGAACATGGTCGCGCAGAGCTCGTGGGAGTTGGGCGCCATGCGGCCGTAGAGCTCGAGCTCGTGAGCGACCTCGGCGGGATCGGTGATGCGTTCCACGAAGACCATCTCCTGCACCTGGTAGTGCAGCGTCTCGAGGTTCTCGAATTCGAAGACCAGCATGTCGCCGACCCTGACCCGGCGCTCGGCGCGGATCGGCATGACCCGGGCGCGCTCCTCGGCGCGGCGCTCGCCGTAGCTGTGATGGTCGGTGGTGATCTGTGTCGCGGTGAGCATGTTCCCTGCCTTCGGTGGTGAACGGCGCAAGGGCCGGCCGCTGTTTCCAGCGCCGGCCCTTGCGGGTCGAACTTTTCGAGCTAGCGAAACGCCTCAGGCGCTCGCGGATGCCTCGCTGCGAACCCGGTCGAGGGCCTTCTGGAAGCGGCCGGCGTGGGTCTTCTCGGCCCGGGCCAGCGTGGCGAACCAGTCGGCGATCTCGTCGAAGCCCTCGTCACGAGCGGTCTTCGCGAAGCCGGGGTACATGGCGGTGAACTCGTAGGTCTCGCCGGCGACAGCGCTGACGAGGTTCTTCTCCGAGTCGCCCACGGGCTCGTCGGTCGCCGGGTCGCCCACGGCGGCCAGGAAGTCCATGTGGCCGAACGCGTGGCCGGTCTCGCCCTCCGCCGTGTCGCGGAAGAGGCCCGCCGTCTCGCTGTCGCCCTCGATGTCGGCGCGGCGAGCGAAGTAAAGGTAGCGCCGGTTGGCCTGGCTCTCGCCGGCAAAAGCGGCCTTGAGGTTGTCGTGCGTCTTGCTGCCTGCGAGGTCAGCCATTCATTTCCTCCTGGTGGTGTGATCGGTGAGCTAGACATTCGGGGCACAGACCGTGGAACTGCAGGTCGTAGTGGCTGATCGCGTAGCCGGTGCTTGCGGTGACCTGTTCGAGCAACTCGCCCGGTATCGCGCTCTGGATGTCACTCGCGGCCCCGCACGAGGTGCAGACCAGGTGATCATGCCGGGTGGTGTTGCCGTCGTAGCGCGAGGAGGTCCCTTCGCCCAGCGAGAGCTCGAGGGCGAGGCCGCTGGACACCAGGAGCGCGAGCGTGCGGTAGACCGTCGCTGGGCCGATGCCGGGCGAGCTGACCCTGACGCGCTCGAAGACCTCTGCTGCCGTGGGGTGGTCGGTGGCCGACTCCAGGATCTCGAGCACGGCGCGCCGCTGAGGTGTGAGCCGCCAGTGGGCATCGGACATGACAGTGTCGAGCACGGGGTTCACCTCCCTGCAAAGGGCAGCGGACACTTTTGAGAACGAGTCTCAGTATCACCATGGGAAGCCGGCAAAGCAAATGCCGACTCCGGTACTGCGCGGGCGCCGGACCCCCTTCCGGTAGCCTTCCGGCGATCAGCAACCGTTCCAGCCGGACCGCGGTCCGTCCCTCCTGAGGTGGCCATTCCCGTATGAGCACGGTGCTCGTTTACAGCGATGACGCGGCGGTCCGGGAGCGGGTGAAGATCGCGGTGGGGCGCCGTCCCGATCCGGCTCTGGATCCGATCGACTGGCTCGAGGCGGCCGACGGCGGGGCGCTCGTCACGCGGGTCGACGAGGGCGGGGTCGACGTCTGCATCCTGGACGGTGAGGCCGCTCCCGAGGGCGGCATGGGCCTGAGCCGGCAGCTGAAGAACGAGATTGCCGACTGCCCGGCGGTGCTGCTGCTCGTGATGCGCAAGGACGACCACTGGCTCGCCCGCTGGTCCCTGGCTGACGCCTGGGTGCAGATGCCGATCGATCCGGTGGAGCTCACCGAGGTGCTCGTCGGCCTGCTGCGCGCGCGGGTCACGGCGTTGCCCGCGCCCGTCGCGGGTGATGAGCTCGCCCGCCGCCACTAGTTCGCGGTGAGTGTGAGTCCGGCTTGAGTACGCCCGTTGGATCGCCGACCTGGCCCGCGTTGATCGCCCAACTGATGGCCGGCGAGCCGTTGCCCGCCGCCGACACGGCGTGGGCGATGGGCGAGATCATGGACGGCGCCGCCACCGGGGTTCAGATCGCCGGTTTCGTCGTCGCCCTGCGTAGCAAGCGCGAGACGGCGGCGGAGGTCGACGGTTTCGTCAGCGCGATGCTCGAACGCGCGGTCCCGTTGCCGCTGGCCGAGCGCTGGAGGTCCGCCGCCGTCGACACTTGCGGTACCGGCGGCGACCGGACCGGCACGGTCAACATCTCCACGATGGCCGCCATCACCGTCGCCGCGGCCGGCGTGCCGGTCGTGAAGCACGGGAACCGAGCCGCGTCGTCCCAGTCGGGTTCGGCAGATCTGCTGGAAGCGCTGGGCATCGCGATCGATCTCGAGCCGGCGGCCGTGGCCCGATGCGTGGAGCAGGTCGGTATCGGCTTCTGCTTCGCCCCGCGCTTTCACCCGGCGCTTCGTCATGCTGCCGGTGCCCGCAGCGAGCTCGGCGTGCCGACGATCTTCAACATCCTCGGGCCGCTCACCAACCCGGCACGGGTGACCCGCCAGGCGCTCGGAGTGCCGCAGGCCTGGCTCGGACCCGTGCTGGCCGGGGTGCTCGCCCGGCGGGGCGCGTCAGCCCTCGTCTTCCGCGGCGATGACGGCCTCGACGAGCTCACGCCCGGGACGCGGTCGGCGGTCTGGGTGGTCGCGGGCGGGCAGGTGCGCGAGGACGAGCTCAACCCCGCCGACCTCGGGCTCGGTGCGGCGACCGTCGACGAGCTGCGCGGCGGCGACGCGGTGCATAACGCGCAGGTGGCTCGCGAGGTCCTCGCCGGCGGCGGCACCGAGCCGGTCCGCGCGGCGGTGGCCCTCAACGCGGCTGCCGCCCTCGTCGCCGCTCAAGGCACCACCGGCGAGCCGGTCGTCGAGCAGCTGCGCCCGGCGCTCGCGCGGGCCCAGGAGGTGCTGGCCTCGGGGGCGGGACTCGACGTCCTGCAGCGGTGGGCGAAGGTCTCGAACGCGTAGCTGCTGAACCGGGAGTCAGGCCGGCTCGTCGGATCCCAGGCTGAAGGCGGCCTGCAGATCGTGGCGGCTGTAAGCACGGAAGGCGATGAGCGTCTCGGTGTGCGTGACACCGGAGATCTTGCTCATCCGGTCAGCGATCACGTCAGCCAGCTGCTCGTGACGGCGGACCCGGACCATGGCCACCAGATCGACCTCACCGGTGACGGAGTACACCTCGCTGACGCCTTCGAGCGCCGCGATGGCCTCGGCGACCTCGGGGATCCGCTCGACCGCCGCCTTGATCAGTACCACTGCCGTGACCACGAAAGGACCCTATCCGGCGGGCCACCGGCCGGGGCCGACCGGACCCGCCGGCCGCACGGGCCGCATCGCCGCCCCGGGCTCCGCGCGCGGGGGACGGGCGGTGGGACGCGTGTTACGCCGCTCCGGCTTGCTGAGGGGGACCGCGGCTCGCTCGCTCGCGGCCACCAGCCACTCCCGCCGGCCCGCGGCGCCGAACGCGGGCGACGCCCACGTGCCCGAGCACTCGACGAGCCGCGCGCCCGGACGCTCCAGCCACCGCAGCACGCACTCGACCTCTTCAGCGCTCGCTGCCGGCAACGGACCCGGACCGGGAACCACCGTCTCGGCGGTGGCTTTCAGCGCGGCCACGTAGGGCCGGACGCCGGCGCCCGCCGGCGCGCGCCCCGACGCCACCAGCCGGCCGTAACGAACCACCGAGAGCTCCCAGCCGCCCGCGCCGTCGGGCAACGCGGCCACCATCTCCTCGACGCCGGCCAGGGCGCCCAGCCGCTGCCGGCGGGCCGCCGCGCGGACGAAGGCGATGAGGCGGTCACGATGGCGGCCGGCGTCTTCGAAACGTCCGGCGCCGGCCAGCCGATCCATCCGCCGCTTCAACGCCTCGATCACCACACTCGGATCTGCGGTGATGGCCTGCTCGGCGGCCTGCACGTGGACCGCGTAATCCGCGCGGCCTTGGGCTCCGGTGCAGGGAGCGCCGCAGCGGGCGAGCTCGGCGAGAACGCAGGCCGTGCGCTGGGCCGACACGGCGAGCCGGCCCCCGCACTGCCGCAGCGCGAACGCCTCGTGCAGCGCGATGGCGGCGAGTTCGGCGAGCCGGGTGGAACCGAAGGGACCGAGGTAGGTGGCCCCGTCATCGCGCACCAGGCGCACCTGCGACAGCCGCGGAAACGGCTCGACGGTGAGCTTCAGCCAGATCGAACGCTCCGGCCATCGCGAACGCCGGTTGTAGCGCGGCTTGTGCTCGGCGATGAGGCGCAGCTCGCGGACCTCCGCCTCCAGCGAATGGGCGCAGGGCACCGCATCGATCGACTCGGCGATGCCGACCATCTCCGCCATCCGGGTGCGCAACTCGGAGGCCGTGAAATACGACCGCACCCGGGTGCGGACAGTGCGTGACGTGCCGATGTAGAGCGCCCGGCCCTGCCCGTCACGAAAGAGGTAGACGCCCGGGCCGGTGGGCAGATCGTCAGCCAGGTGGCGCTTGCGGCGGACGGCTGCCGGAACCATCCCGGTGAACGTGCGCAGCTCGTCCATCGTGGTGACCCCCAGCGGGCCGAGCCGCTCGAAAAGGCCGTGCAACACGTCAACGGTGGCGCGGGCATCGGCCAGCGCGCGGTGGCACGGCTGCTCGGCGGCCCGGAAGTACAGCGCCAGGGTGGAGAGCTTGCAATTGGGAGTCTCGTCACGGGTGAGGATGCGCCGGGCGAGCAGAGCCGTGTCGACGACTTCGAATGCCGGCCAGGTCAGCCCGAGCTGCTCGCACCCGGCGCGCAGGAACCCCATGTCGAACGGGGCGTTGTGGGCCACCAGCACGCAACCCCGGGCGAACTCGAGGAAGGCCGGCAGCACTGCGGACGGCCGCGGCGAGCTCGCCACCATGGCATCGGTGATCCCGGTGAGCACGGAGATGAACGGAGGGATCTCGGCCGACGGGCGCACCAGCGTCGCGAACTCGCCGAGCACCTCGCCGCCGCGCACTTTCACCGCACCGATCTCGGTGATGTCGCAGCCGGCGGGCGAGCCGCCGGTGGTCTCGAGGTCGACGATCACGAACGTGAGCTCCCGCAATTCGCGCACCGGGCGCTCGCAGGCGGGGATCGCCTCGTCGAGCAGCGGCTGGCGAGCAAGCGACGGCCCGGCTGGCGAGAGCGAGGCGTGCGCGGGTGACATGGCCGAACGGTAGGAGCCGCCACCGACAAAACCGGGTAGGCGCGGCCGAAGGGCGGCGAACTCGGCCCCGGCAGGGCCTCATAGGCTCAGGCCCATGCCCTCGGTCTTCACCCGGATCCTGCAGCGGGAGCTCCCCGGCCGCTTCGTCTACGAGGACGACGATTGCGCGGCATTCCTGACCATCGCGCCGGTGGTCCCCGGACACACGCTCGTCGTCACGCGTCGCGAAGTGGACGACTGGCTGGAGCTGACCCCCGAGGAGCGCAACGCGCTGTGGGCGGCGTGCGCCACCGTCGGCAAGGCGATCGACGAGGTCTTCCATCCCGGCAAGGTGGCTGCGCTGCTGGTCGGCCTCGAGGTGCCGCACGTGCACGTGCATCTGATCCCGATCAACAGCGAATCGCAGCTGGATTTCTCCAAGGCCGACCCCGACACCGACCCCGCCGCGTTGGATGAGGTCGCCGCCGCGATCTCCGCCGCCGTCAATCGCGGCTGACCGGCTCCGGGCCGGATTCGGCGCCCCGGCCCAGGCGCGGGAGCCGGCTGCGGCGGCGCAGCTGACCCGCCGCGGCGTCCGGCGAAGTCGGCGCCGGGATGACCGGCCCGCTGTCGGCGGCGAGCAGGCGCAGCGCGAACGTGGTTCCCTCGCCGGGCCGGCTGCGCACCGTGACGGTCCCGCCCATCGCCTCGGTGAGGCTGCGCACGATGTACAGCCCGATTCCGGTGCCCCCGAACCGGCGCGTGCCGCTCGCGTCCGCCTGCCAGAACTTCTCGAAGCAGCGCGTGACGGTTTCCGGGTCCATGCCGACCCCGGCGTCAGTGATTTCCAGCACCACGGCGTCGCCGCCCTCGCCACCCTCGCGCTGCGCCGCGGACCGCGACGGGTTCGCCGCCGGGGGAGTACTTCACCGCGTTGTCCAGCAGATGGTCGACGACGGTGGTGACGGCTGAGGGATCGCCGAAGACCGACGGCAGGTCGTCGGGGAGATCGACCTCGAACTGGCGGTCGGTCGCCGCGCCGAGTTCCGCGGCGCGCTCGTAGACGAGGGGGATCAGGTCGACCTCGGTGCGGGCCACTTCGGCGCGTCCGGCCTCGATGCGGCTCGAGAGCAGCAGCCGGTCGACGACCCGGGCGAGCTCCTCGCCGCGCCGCCTGATCGAGGCGAGGGCCTCGCGCTGCTTGTCCGGCGGCAGGTCGCGGGTGGTCAACGTCTTCGCGAACCCGTTGATCACGGTGAGCGGGGTCTTCAACTCGTGCGACGCAGTGGCCAGGAACAGGGTCTTGGCCTCGTCGGCCTGCTTGAGCCGGCTGATGTCACGGATGCTGTGCACGACTTCGACGTCGGGGCCGTCGGCGGCGGGTAGCGGGCTGACGCTCACCAGCAGCGGCTGGCGTTCACCGTTCCGTCCGGGGCGCCAGGCCTCGAAGTCGTGGTCGGTTCCGCTCGCGTCCTCGGCTGCGGTGTGCTGCGTCGGGAGAGTCGGTCTGGCTCTGGCTCTGGCTCAGGGCGAGCAGCTGGCAGCCGTCGCGGCAATCGAGTCGCCGTTCGCCGATGTGCAGCCGCAAGGCCTCGCCGCACAGCTGACCGGCCAACGCCTGGTCGCTGCCGAGCAACCGATCAGCTGCCGGGTTCGCGGTGACGACGCGGCTCGCCGGAGCCGGTCACCACCAACGCGCTACCCACGGCATCCAGGACGACGTCGGCCCGGGTCTTGGCCTGGACGAAGCGTTCCTCGGCCCCTCGCGACCGGGTCGTCGCGCGTTCGACGATGAGCAGGACGCCGATGACGAGCGCGGCGAAGAGGCCGAAATGGGCGGCGGTGAAGCGCTGGCCGCGCGGCAACTGGGACTGCACCGACAGGCTCAGCGCGAGCGTGAAACCACCGAGCAGCCAGATGGGTACTTCCGGGCATGTGTACGCGGCGAACGCGGCGATGATCGGGTAGCAGGACGTGAAGCTGATGCCCTGATGCAGCAGGGCTTGCGCGGTCGCGAGCATCACCAGATCGCTGACGGCTCCCACGAGCAGCACCGTGCGGCTGCGGGTGCGGAAATTGGCGATCAGCAGCAGGATCGACAGCGGCAGCCAGGCCGCCGACACGAGCAGCAGCCAGAGCCGGGTGTCGGGCTCGCGGGCGGCGACGAACAGCGCGCCGATGCAGATCGTCAGCCCCACCAGCACCCGGAGCACCGCGAACGCGCGTACCAAACCGGGGTCGTCGGCGCGATAGGTCGGACCGCGCTTGGCGGCTGCGGGCGCCATGGCCCGGACGGCTCCCGCGGGGGAGGAGACCCAGCGCGTCGGGCTCACCTCGTGCCGCCTTTCCGAGCGGGCCGTCAGGGCTGGCCGGCAGTCCAAGTGTGCAACGCGAGGCGTTCGCGGCTGCGCAGGATGCGGCGTTTTGTGAGCTATAACCGGGAACGCCGCAGAAGGTGACGCGTGCGAACCATGGCGATGTGTTCACGGACTTAGGCTCGAAGCCAGCAGCCCGCTGACCCGCCACACCCTGATCGAGGAGCCTGCCGTGCCCGTTGCCCAGCCCGGTCCCGAGAGCCGCTGGCGGTGCGGTGCGTGCGGCAACCTCACCCGCTTCGACGTGGTGCGCACGCTGCGCTCGCGCGAATTCGTCCACGTGAGCCTCGCCGGCGACCCGCAGGTCCAGGAGCGTGAGGTGCTCTCCGAGACGATCGAGCGGGTCACGTGCCGCTGGTGTGCGGCGGTCGACAGCGTCGTGCTCGAAGCTCGCCCGGATCATCCGGAGCAGGTGGCCGCCGCAGATGGGGTAGCTGCGGCCCCCGACGGCGAGTCGTGAGCCCGGGCCCGTCTCCCCAGCCCGGGATCGAGCGGCCCGGCGAGCTGCCCCCGATCGTCCGCACGCGCGTCATCGCCCTGGCCGACGAGGCCCTGGTGGCGATGGATGAGGACGACGTTCCGGCGTCGCTGCGCGCCATCCGGCGTTTCACGCCGGTGAAGCGGGCTCGGCTCGGCGCGCCGACGATCGGCGCCGCGCTGGAGAGTGACCCGGCGTTCCGGGCCGCCGTGCAGGCCCGCGTCCGGACCGGGCTCCCTGACCTGGCGTCTGCCGTCGAGGCGGGGACCGAGGTACCTGCCGTGCCGGCTGCCGATTTCGCGGCCGTCGCGTACGTGCTGGACGCACCGGGCTGGCGGGCCGCGGGTGGAGGCGCTCCGCCCCGCCGAGCGCGACGGGCATCCGGCGAGCGTGAGACGGCGCCCGCGCCGCCACGAGAAGCGGGAGGCGCGCCCGGGCGGCTGCCCGCGAGGAACTCGGCGCGGCGGCGGGATGAGGCTCGCCGGCTCCGCCGCGAAGTGGACGAGATCCGCCGCGGGCTCGGCCGGGCCGAGAGCGCGGCGCGGCGGGCGGCCCAGTCGCTCGAGGAGGCGCAGGCGCGGGTCGCCGAGGTCGAGGCCCAGCGCGACGCGACGGAACGCGAACTGTCGGCCGCAGATACGCCGGCTGCGCGGGCCGCCTGCGTGACGCGGAGGCCAGCGCTGCCGCTGCCCGCCGGGGTACGCGCTCGGATCGCGATGCGCAGGCGGCGCGCCTGCAGCGTGCTGCTGGACACGGTGACCGCGGCCGCCGCCGGGTCTGCGCCGCGAGCTGGACCTGCCCGTCAGCGTGGTGCGCCCGGTCGATCTCGTGGCCGAGGGTGAGCCCCGCGGCGCGACTTCCGGGCTGGGCGAGACGCTGGCGGCCCTGCGCCGGGGGCGCGCCAGGGACGATCCGGCGCTGGTCGATGAGATCCTTGCGGTGCCGGGGATGCACCTCATCGTCGACGGTTACAACGTCACCAAGCTCGGCTACGCGGCGCTGACGCTGGAGGACCAGCGCAGCCGGCTGCTCAGCGGGCTCGGTGCGCTGGCGGCTCGCTGCCAGGAGCGGAGCTGACCTGCGTCTTCGATGCCACGGCCGCGGCTGCCCGCCCGGTGGCTGCCGGCGCTCCGCGGGGGGTGCGCGTCCTGTACAGCGCGCTGGGTGAGCTGGCCGACCAGCTGATCGTGCGGCTGGCGGCCGCCGAACCGCCGGGGCGACCGGTGGTGGTCGGTGACCAACGACCGCGAGGTCGTGGAGGCCGTGCGCCGGTCCGGCGCCGAGGCGCTGCCCTCGGCGGCGCTGCTGGGACGACTCGATCGGGGCTGACCCGTGCTCGGCGGAACGGGCCGGGAAAGGCGTCCCACGGTTTTGTCGGACCCCCCTCCTAGCGTCGGCGCCGTCCCGGTAGGACGCCGGGCGCGAGGAGGTGGCTTCATGATCATCGATTGCTCTACGTGCGTCGGGCGCCCGTCCGAGTGCGGCGATTGCGTGGTGAGCGTTGTGCTGGGTCCTCACGCTGGTGTCGTCGATCTGGATGCCGACGAGCAGACGGCCGTTGCGGTGCTCGCCGGTTCGGGCCTGGTGCCCCCGTTGCGGCTGATGCCCGCTGAGATCCCGGTCGGGGATCCGCGCCAGCGGCCGGCCTCCGGCGCTGAGCGGGGCACGGCCGTGCGGTGGTCGCGGCGCCCGCGCGCCGGATGATCCCGCGGGCAGCTCCCACTCTCGTACGATCCGCAGCGTGGTCGGGCGCGGGGGATGAGCCGCACCCTCGTCATCACCAATGACTTTCCGCCGCGGGTCGGCGGCATCCAGTCGTTCGTGCACAGCCTGGCCAGCCAGCTGCCGCCCGATCAGCTGGTGGTCTACGCGTCGCGCTGGGAGGGCGCGGAGGCTTTCGACAGAGACGCAAGCCTTTCCGGTCGTGCGCCATCCCACGTCACTGCTGCTGCCCACCGCCGGCGCGCTGCGCCGGGCCAGGGAGATTGCCAGCGAGCTACGGCTGCGACTCGGTCTGGTTCGGGGCTGCCGCTCCGCTCGGGCCTGCTCGCCGGGCCGCTGCGCCGCGATCCCGGCATCGCCCGGATCGTGGCGAGTACCCATGGTCACGAGGTCGGGTGGGCGAAGCTGCCGGCGGCGCGCCAGTTGCTCGCCACGCATCGGGCGCGAGTGCGACGTCGTCACCTATCTCGGCGAGTACACGCTGCAGCGGCTGTCGGCGGCGTGCGGCCCCGATACCCACTTCGAGCGGCTGCCGAGCGGGGTCGATACCACCGCGTTCTCGCCGGATGCCGACGGTGCCGCCATCCGCAGCCGCTACGGGCTGCCGGCCGGCCGGTCGTGGTCTGCGTCAGCCGGCTGGTGGCCCGCAAAGGGCAGGACGTGCTGATCCGCGCGCTGCCCGAGATCCGCCGCCGCGTACCGGACGCGGCGCTGCTGCTGGTCGGGGCCGGCCCTTACCGAAAGCAGCTCGAGGGCCTCGTGCGCGAAGGCGGACACGAGCGCGATGTCGTCTTCAGCGGTTCGGTGCCCTTCGCCGAGCTGCCGGCCCACTACGCCGCCGGTGATGTCTTCGCCATGCCGTGCCGCAGCCGGATGCGCGGCCTGGAGGTCGAAGGGCTCGGCATCGTCTACCTCGAGGCCAACGCCTGCGGCCTTCCGGTCGTCGCCGGCGACAGCGGCGGAGCGCCGGATGCGGTGCTGGAGGGGATCACCGGCCACGTCGTCGACGGCCGCCAGGTGGCGCAGGTCGCCGCCCGCGTCAGCGAGCTGCTCGAGGACGACGCCAAACGCACGACGATGGGAGAGGCCGGCCGTGCGTGGGTGTCGCGGGAGTGGCGCTGGCCCACCCTCGCGGCCCGCCTGCAGGAGCTGCTGCAGCCCGGCCGATGATCCGCACTCAGCGGTAGAGCGCGTCGACCTCGCCGGAGAATTCCTTCATCACCACGGTGCGCTTGAGTTTGAGCGACGGGGTGAGCTCGCCGCCCTCCTCGGTGAAGTCGACCGGCAGGATGACGAACTTGCGGATCGCCTCCGCCTTGCTGACCGCGTGGTTGGCCTCGTCGACCGCACCCTGGATCGCGGCGACCATGTCGGGGTCCTCGGTGAGATCGGCGATCGGGGTGTCCAGCGGCTTGTGGTGCGCCTTGAGGAACGCGGGAATCGCGTCGGCGTCGAGGGTGATCAGGCAGGCGATGAAAGGCTTCGCATCGCCCGACGACGACGCACTGGCTGACCAGGGCGTGGGCGCGCAGCCGGTCCTCGAGCACGGCCGGGGCGACGTTCTTGCCTCCGGCGGTGACGATGAGCTCCTTCTTGCGACCGGTGATCGACAGGTAGCCATCGGCGTCGAGCTCGCCGATGTCTCCCGTGTGCAGGAACCCGTCGCCGTCGATGGCCTCCTTGGTCGCGGGGTCGTTGCGCCAGTAGCCGCGCAGGATGTGCGGACCGCGGATCAGCACCTCGCCGTCCTCGGCGATCCGGATCGTCGTCCCCGGAATCGGCCGCCCGACCGATCCGACCCGGATCGCATGCGGCAGGTTGACGCACGCGCCCCCGGCGGACTCGGTGAGGCCGTAGCCCTCGCAGACGGTGACGCCGATGCCGCGGAAGAAATGGCCGAGCCGCGCGCCGAGCGGTCCGCCGCCGCTGACGGCGTACGTGACGTTGCCGCCGAGCAAGGCCGTGATCTTGGAGTACACCAGCCGGTCGAAAAGCGCGTGCTGGGCCTTCAACAACGCCGGGACGCGCCCGGACTGCAGGGCCTGGCTGTACTTGATGGCGACGTGCTCGGCCTGGTCGAAGATGCGGCCCTTGACCGGGCTCTCGGCGTGAGCCTTGGTGTGGGCCCCGTTGAAGATCTTCTCGAAGATGCGGGGGACGGCCAGCACGAACGTCGGCTGGAAGACGGCGAGATCGGGCAGCAGGTTCTTGATGTCGGCGGTGTGGCCGAGCACGACCCGCTTGGCGACGCATCCGACCTGGATCAGCCGGGCGAAGACGTGTGCCAGCGGGAGGAAGAGCAGGGTCGACGCGCCCTCGACGTCAAAGAGCCGGTCCAGGCCGCTGGTGGTCGACGCCACGTCGAAGACGAAGCTGCCGTGCGTCAGCTCGCAGCCCTTGGGACGCCCGGTGGTGCCGCTGGTGTAGATGATCGTCGCCAGGGTGTCGCCGCGCAGCGCCGTACGGCGGGTCTCGACCTCTTAGTCCGGGACGTCGCTGCCCTCGGCGGCGAGGGCGTCGAGCCCGCCGCCGTCGATCTGCCAGATGTCGCGCAGCAGGGGAGCCTGATCGCGGACGTCGGTGGCAGTCGAGCTGTGCAGCTCGGATTCGGCGATCATCGCCACCGCACCCGAGTCACTCAGGATCCAGGCGACCTGCTCGCTGCTGGAGGTCTCGTAGATCGGCACCGTCACGGCGCCTGCGCACCAGATGGCGTAATCGGCGAGGGTCCACTCGTAGCGGGTCTTGCTCATCAGCGTCACCCGGTCACCCGGCGCCACGCCTTTGGCGATCAAGCCCTTGGCCAGCGCGCGGACCTCGGCGGCGAACTGGTTCCACGTGACTGAGACCCAGCCGTCCGCAGTGCGCCGGCGCATCCCGATCTCGTCGCCCGCTTCGGCGACATTTCGGAAGAGCGCGTCGGTCAGGTTGGCCTCGGGAGTGACCGATTCCAGGATCTCTCGCCTGGCGGGCACGGTTAGTTCTCGCACGAGCGCTCCCCTCGAGACACGCGGCAGGATCACGACGGACGGCCCAACGAAGGACGGCGCAGCCTTTCAATAAAGGCTACCGGCAAGTAGCCCGCGATGTGGCAGTCGTCACTCGGCAGTTGGGTGATGAGGAGCGTGCCCGTTCATTACGCGCTCCGACCAGCCGATCAGGAATGTGTGGAGATCGACCGCTGCCCAGGATGCGGGGCCAAAGTGCGCCCTGATGCGTCCTGGTGCACCCTCTGCTACCAGGACCTTCGCCCCGTTTCCCAGCTGGTGACGGCCCCAGCTCCGCACGGCACCGACACCGCCGGGGCTGCCGATCTGCTCGCTGCCCCCTTGGTGGACGCGGCGCTGGAGCCGGGATCGGGCCATTGGAACGACGCCGTCGACGGCGAATTGTCGATGCCGAATTGTCGATGCCGAAATTGTCGAAGCTGAGATCGTCGGTGACGAGGGCCGGATCTACGCCCCGCGCAGCGGCTCTCACGATGCCGACCTGGCGGGCGGCCCGGTTGCTGATCCGGCCGGCGTTGCCGAGAGCCTCGCCGCGCTGGATGCCCAGCTGGACGAGAGGCTGGACGAGGACGGCCAGCCGAGCAGGCTCGCCGCGCTCACCTGGTCCTGCAAGTGCGGCGAGATCGTCTCCTTCGCGGAAGACGCGTGCCCGGTCTGCGGTGGTCACTTCCTCGGCGATCTTCATGACGGCTCGGGCGGGCGACACCGTCCCGGCGGGGCGGCGCTCAGCTGGCTCCCGGAATCCCGGCAGGTCCGGCTCGCGCTTTCGGCGTTCGTCGCTATCGCGATCGCGGTGTTCATCCCGCTGTTCATCTCGCTGTTCGGCTGAGCGGCAGCGGCTCGTACGCGGGCTCGCCCATCCGGCAGCCCGCCTGCTCGCGTCGCCTCTTACGGATCTGACCCGCCCGGCGCAGGCCCGCGGGTAGCCTTTTTGCTTCCGGGGATGGCTGGGAGTCGTCCGCCGTTCCAAGGAGGCAGTCGCGTGCCCGATCACGCCAACGAAAGCATGACCATCAAGGCTGATCCCGCGAAGATCATGGCTGTGATCGCCGACTTCCCGTCCTACCCGGAGTGGGCGGGCCCGGTGAAGCAGATGGAAGTGCTCGCAGAAGGCGCCGACGGCCGGGCGAAGTCCGTGCGATTCCACGTCGAGATCATGGGCCTGGCCGACGTCTACACCAACGAGTACACCTGGGACGGCGACCGCCGGGTCGACTGGACCATGAGCCAGGGCCGCTCGCAGAAGAGCCAGGTCGGCTGGTATGAGATGGTCCCGGCCGGCGGTGCCACGACCGTCACCTACGACCTCACCGTCGAGATCGCGATCCCGGTCCCGGGCCTGATCCGCCGGCGGATCCAGGCCAAGATCGTCGACACTGCCCTGAAAGACCTCAAGAAGCGCTGCGAGGCTTGATCGTGCGGGCCTGGGCGGGAGTCGCGTAGGTGCGTGTCCTGCTCTTCACCGGAAAGGGCGGCGTCGGGAAGACGACCGCGGCGGCAGCGACCGCGGTCTCGGCGGCGGCGCGTGGCCTGAAGACGCTGGTGATGTCCACCGACCCGGCGCACTCGCTGGCCGATGCTTTCGGGGTGCCGCTCGGCGCCGAGCCCACCGAGATCGACACCGGTCTCGCGGGTATGCAGATCGACGCCCAGTCCAGCTTCGAGCGCTCCTGGCGGCAGGTGCAGGGCTATCTCATGCAGGTGCTGGCCAAGGCGGGCATCGACCCGATCGAGGCCGAGGAGCTCACCGTCCTGCCCGGCGCCGACGAGGTGCTGGCGCTGCTGGCGGTACGCGAGCAGGTCGAGTGCGGACGCTGGGATCTCGTTGTCGTCGACTGCGCGCCGACCGCGGAGACGCTTCGCCTGCTGGCGCTGCCCGACGCGCTGGACTGGTACATGCGCCGGCTCTGGCCGATGGAACGCCGGGTGGTGCGCTCGCTGCGGCCGGTGCTGAACCGGGTGGCGGGCGTTCCCATGCCCACCGACGCCGTCTTCGACGCCGTCGAGCGGCTGCACGCGGAACTTGCGGGGGTGCGCGCCGTGCTGTCCGATCCGGAGCGCACCAGCGTGCGGCTGGTGCTGACGCCGGAAGCCGTCGTGGTCGCCGAGGCGCGTCGCACCATGACCACCCTCTCGCTCTACGGTTACCGGGTCGACGCGGTCATCGCCAACCGGATCTTTCCCGATGGCGATCCCTGGCGCGACGCGTGGGCCCAGGCCCAGCAGGGGCAGCTGCAGGTGGTGGAGGACTCGTTCGCGCCGTTACCGCTGCTGCGCGTCGGCTACCAGCCCGGCGAGCCCGTCGGGGTCGCCGCGCTCGCAGCGCTGGGCGAGGAGGCGTATGGCGGGCTCGACCCGCTCGGACTGCCCACCGCACCCGATCCGATCAGCGTCCGGCGCACGACCGACGGCTTCACCCTGACGCTCCTGCTGCCCTTCGCCTCGCGCGACGAGGTCGGGCTCACCCGCCGCGGCGACGAGCTCTCCCTCACGGTGGGGAGCTGGCGGCGGCTGCTCTCGCTTCCTTCTGTGCTGCGCCGCTGCGTCGTGACCGGGGCGCGGCTGGACGACGGCCGGCTCGACGTGACCTTCGAACCCGACCCCGACCTCTGGATGAAGACATGACGCCCGCTAGCGCTGGTCCGCACGCGCACGGCCCGCTCGCCGAGGAGGCGGCCAAGCTCGCGGAGGCGCTGTCGGGCTGGGTGTCGGCGGGATTCAGCCAGCCGCTGATGGAAGGTGCCGGCGAGTCCCCGGAGTGCCGGTTGTGCCCGGTGTGCCAGCTGCTGCGGCTGGTCCAGGGCTCCCGGCCCGAGGTCTTCGAACATCTGGCTGACGCGTCGGCGTCGCTGATGGCCGCGCTGCGGGCCGCGCTCGAGTCGTCGCAGGCCTCCTGGTCAGCGGGTTCGGCAGGCCGCCGGCCGGCGTCCGAGCGCATCGACATCCGCTGACCCGGCAAAGTCTGACCCATGGCGCTCGCGATCGGTGTCGACATCGGCGGCACCAAGGTGGCGGCCGGTGTGGTGGCCGATGACGGGTCCATCCTCGAGGTGCTGCGCAGCCCCACGCCTGACACCGAGGCCCCCGCGGTCTCGGAGGCGGTGGTCGAGCTCGTCACCCAGCTGCGCGCCCGGCACCCCGCCGTGGAGACGGTCGGGATCGGGGCGGCCGGCTGGATCGATCGCAGCCGCTCGAAGGTCTACTTCGCACCCAACGTCGTCTGGCGCAACGAGCCGATCCGCGACGACCTCGCCGCTCGCATCGACCTGCCCATCGTCGTCGAGAACGACGGCAACGCCACCGCCTGGGCCGAGCACCGCTTCGGCGCGGGACGCGGCTCGTCCGACCTCATCTGCGTCACGATCGGCACCGGCATCGGCGGCGGGCATGGTGGCATCGGGAAAGCTCTACCGCGGCGGGTTCGGCATCGCCGCCGAATTCGGGCACATGCAGTTGGTGCCGGACGGCCACCGCTGCGGCTGCGGGCGGCGCGGCTGCTGGGAGCAGTACTGCAGCGGCAAGGCGCTGGTACGCGAGGCGCGGGAGATCGCCTCGACCGATCCCCTCCACGGTCGGCGGATGTTGCGCCTCGCCGGCGGCGAGGCGGACAACATCACCGGCCCGATCGTCACGCAGGCGGCGCAGGAGGGCGACCCGGCGGCGGTGGAGGCTTTCGCCACGATCGGGGAATGGCTCGGCCGCGGTCTGGCCAACGTCACCGCTGCTCTCGACCCGGGGCTGTTCGTCATCGGCGGCGGGGTATCCGACGCCGGTGACCTGCTGCTCGGCCCAGGCCGGGAATGGTTTCGGCGGCGATTGCCGGGGCGGGGCTTCCGGCCGGAGGCAGAGCTCGTGCGGGCGGTTCTGGGCCCGGAGGCGGGTCTGGTCGGCGCCGCCGACCTCTCGCGTCAGGCGCTCTGAGTCCCGGCCGCCTTCATGTGGTGGCGCCGAGCGTGCCGGAGGGCTTCAGCGGATCCCGGGGTAGTCGGGCACCAGTTCGGTGGCGAGCTGCTCGAGGAAGAGCCCGATGTCGGTCACCATGCCCGATCGCCTGCGCGCTGCCGCGGTCGGCGAGCTTGGTCACCGTCGCCGGGTTGATGTCGACGCTGACCAGCGGCACCGACGCCGGCAGCATGTTTCCCGTCGCGATCGAATGCAGCATGGTCGCGACCATGATGCAGAGCCCGACCCCGCGAAGGCCGGCCCGCATCGCGCGCTGACCTTCGATGACGTCGGTGTAGACGTCGGGCAGCGGGCCGTCGTCGCGCACCGAGCCGACCAGCACGAACGGCTTGTCGTGCTTGACGATCGCGTGCATGATCCCGCCGGTCAGCACGCCCGACTCGACCGCGGCCGCGATCGATCCCTCCCGGCGGATCGTGTTGATCGCGCGGATGTGGTGCTCGTGACCGTGCTCCACGCCGCGACCTGCCGACAGGTCGACCCCGAGCGACGTGCCGTAGAGCGACGCCTCGATGTCGTGCGTGGCCAGCGCGTTGCCGGCGAACAGCACGTCGACGTATCCGGCGTCGACCAGCGCCACCATCGCCGCGTCGGCGCCGGTGTGGACGACCGCCGGACCGGCGACCCACAGCACCTTCCCGCCGTCGGCCTTCACATCGCGGATGCGCGACGCGATCTGGCGCACCTGCAGCGCCTGCGGCTTCTCCGACGAGACCGCCGAGGACATGAAGCCGAACATCTCCGCGCCGCTGCGGGCCCCGGTGTGCGCCGAATGCTCGCGCGCCGGCAGCACCACCCGCACTCCTGACGCGCCGCAGACGACCGTGTCACCCTCACGCACGTCGGACACCGGAACGGTGCGCACCCGCGAGCCGGAGACGAGCAGCCCGCAGTCCATCTCCGGGTTCTCGACCGGCACCCAGGAGCCGCCCAGACGCACGACCGTCTCGAGGTTGGTCGTGGAGTAGAAGTCGTCGGGGAAGACCCCGTCGCGCGGCGCCGGCCTGGTCATCGCGGCGCCCGGCTCCACGGCGTTGACCCCGTGCGACTGCAGCCGCATGAGCAGCCGTGCCAGTGAGTCGGCGTCCTGGGTGACGACGCTGATCTGGGCGCTGGACTCGTCGTCATGCGTGCGCCCGACGTCGAGCCGCTCGATCGCGTAGTCGGCGCCGTACTCCAGCACGTCGTCCAGAATCCGGGCGAGCACCCCGGTGTCCATGAGGTGGCCGGTCACCTCGACGGTCTCGGAGAACTCCATCGGCGCAGGCTACGGCAGCCGGGCCGGCTGTGGGGCCAACGGGCCAGCGGCCGGGGTCAGACGACTGCGCCGTCGTCGGGGTCGTCGGGGGAGCGGTCACGAAGGCGCGAGACCAGGACGCCTCCGCTGCCCAGGACGCAGACGACGCCCGCGATGTCCATCGACGTGCGGTGGCCGAAATCGAAGAAGGTGGGAACCAGCAGCATGGCCAGCCCGAGCAGCAGCCCCACGAGCGCCCAGCGGATGGCGAACGGTGGTGGCTCGAGCCGGGGGAGCGGCGGCGGGGTGTAGTGCTCCTCCTCGTCGAACGAGTCGACCGAGTCGACCGGCTTGGGCGGCGGCATCGGCACCGGCCGGCGCCGGTCGATGTCGGTGGACGGATTGAACTTCTTCGTGATCCGGCGCGGCGGTATCGCCGGCAGCACCGTGTCGGCCGGCCGCGCGGTGTCGGCCGGCCCCGGCGCCGGCGGCTCGGCCGGCAGGTCTTCGGCATCCGGCCAGGTGCGCTCCCGCGGGGGCCGATGGAATTCCTCGACCAGGGCGGCGAACGCGGCATCGTCGGCCATCGCTTCGGCGGTGGGATCAGTGGGGACGACGTCGCGAGGCGGCCGAGTCGGCTCGGAGTCGGCGGGGGGATCTCCCGCCATGGCGGGGGTGAGCCCGGCGAGTACCGCACCGGCAGGAGCCCGCTGCAGCGCGTCGACGTAAAGGGTGAGGCGGGTGGTGCCGCCGGGGCCGGGCGTCGGCTGGACGTAGGCCGCGATCTGGCGGGCAGCGAGTGCGGCAAGCATCGGCTCGCCGAGGGACTCCTCGATCTCGATGAGGACCGCGTAGGCGCTCGCCCGCAGGCCGTTGTTGCGCGGGGTCATCGCGGGCTCGTCCGGGGCGCCCCGGAGTGGGCGCGTACGAATTCGATGCTCTCGGCGAAGATCTCCGGGGCCTCGTAATCCAGGGTGGCCACGTGGAAGCTCTTGGTCAGCAGGCGTTCGGTGACCGTGGTAGCCGCCGCGCCTTCGCGCAGGATCGTGCCCGAGATCGCTTCGACGATGTGGTCGACTTCGCTGCGGAATGCGAGCACCGGGCAGCGGATCTCGCCGAGGTCGGCTCGGGTGATCGCCCAGAGTCGGCTCAGCGAGTGCGCGGCCTGCAGCGGCATCTTGCTGTAGGCCAGCTCCGTCACGCCGGGCTTGGCGATGTCGCCGGCGACCCCGGGAAAGGCGGGGATGACGTGGCGCAGCAGCGGCAGCAGGAACGCGTCCTTGCGCTCGGTGGCCAGCGAGGCATTGACCACGATGGCTCCCGCCACCTCCGTGGCGCGCTGCTCGGCCAGTCGCAACGCCAGCGTGCCGCCCATCGACAGGCCGCAGACGAAGACCTCCGCGCAGCAGCTGCGCAACTCGTCGAACGCGCGCTCGGCCTCGCCGTACCAGTCGGTCCAGCGGGTGCGGGCCATGTCCTGCCACCGGGTGCCGTGGCCGGGAAGGCGCGGAACCGTCACGGTCAAGCCGGAGTCGGCGAGCGCGAGCCCCCAATCACGCACGCCCTGCGGGGTACCGGTGAAACCGTGCAGGACCACCGCTCCGATGGGGCCGCCGTCTCGAGCGAACGGCTCGGCACCCGGCAACAAAGGCACGCGCGCACCTCCTCGCCCGGTCCGTAGCAGCCCCTTGGGTCGGCTGCACCTACCCGGGCCCGTCCCATCGTTTCATGCGACGGCTCGGGTGGCGATGGTGTTGAGGGCCGATTGGCCGTTTGGCGGGCCGGCATCGGCCGGATTGGCCCGTTTGGCTGATGGCGACGCAAGTCGGGATTGCTGCCACACCCCTCGCACTCTTAGGGTCGGGGGATCGGCTCGTCGGACAAGCGGTGTGCGCCGGCACCCCTTCGACCGGCCGCGGCGAGGAGTTGAGGTGTTCTACTGGGTCGTCAAGGCGATCTTGACGCCCCTACTGAGGGTGCTTTACCGGCCGTGGACCGAGGGCCTGGAAAACGTTCCCGAGATCGGTCCGGCGATCATTGCCAGCAATCACCTGTCGTTTCTCGACTCGATCTTCATGCCGCTCCTGGTGCCGCGCCGGGTCACGTTCCTGGCCAAGAGCGATTACTTCACCGAGCCCGGGGTGAAGGGCCGGCTCAAGCGGATGTTCTTCACGGGAGTCGGCCAGGTGCCGATCGATCGCAGCGGCGGGCGGGCCAGCGAGGCGGCGCTGTCCACCGGCATCGACATCCTCAAGGAAGGCAAGCTGCTGGGCATCTATCCGGAGGGCACGCGTTCGCCCGACGGCCGGCTGTACCGCGGCAAGGTCGGGGTGGCCCGGATGGCGCTCGAGGCCGGTGTCCCGGTCATCCCGGTGGCCATGATCGGCACCTTCGAGGTTCAGCCGCAGGGCCGGGTGATCCCCCGGATCAAGCGGATCGGCATGCGGTTCGGGCCGCCGCTGGATTTCAGCCGCTACGCCGGCCTCGAGGACGACCGCTTCGTCCTGCGGAGCATGACCGACGAGATCATGTACGAGCTGATGTCGCTGTCGAACCAGGAATACGTCGACATCTACGCCGCCAAGGCGAAGGCCGATCTCGCGGCCGCCCGGAAGGCAGCACCGCCGCCTCCGCCGCCTTCGCCCCCGTCGCCGGGCTCCGACGACCCGCACACCGATCGCGAGGCGGCCTGATCCGTCAGTCGGGTGCCGGCGAGCTCGGTGACCTGTGCTTGGGCCGGTCGGGGATGAGGCCGAGCACCTCCGACGCGGACGATGTCGACGGCAGCAGCCGGACCGCTCCGGTGCGGGCCACGAAGGCCGCCAGCTCCCATTCCCACCGGCCCGCACCGCGCAATTCGCGCTCGCAGGCGGCGGCGTGTGCCACGGCAAGGCCGCGTTCGGTCTCGTCGCCGATCTCGCCGTAGAGAGCCACGGCCTCCTCGGCCGCGTGCAGCGCCTGCGCTGCGTCGCCCTGCCGTCCGGCATGCGCCGACCGGAGTGAGGCGACGGCGGCTTTCACCCAGCGGGTCTGGTGGCCGGCCGAGCGCAGCCGCGTCAGCAGATCATCGCTGCGTGCCGCGCCGCCGCCGTCGTACATGTCGAGATGGCACGCGACGGCGACGGCGGCCGGCAGCCACTCCCGCGACGGCGTCTCGTCGGCCCCGGGGAAGCTGGTGCGCAGCTCGTCGTAGAAGGCCGAAGCGCGTGCAGGTTCGCCGTCGATCGCGGCGCACCGGCCGGCAATCGCCAGCACCGGACGCAGGATCTGCGGGAAGCCGCTGGCTCTCGCCTGGTCGATGGCCGCTTCCAGGCTCGGCATGAGCGCGGCGGCGTCCTCCCCGCGCAGCAGCCGCAGCCAGGTGCGCAGTCCCCGAAGGTGCGCTTCCCACGGGCCGAGCCGATCCTGCGCCTGGTCGAGGAATCCCAGGGCGAGGCTCAGCGAGAGGTCCCAGTCGCCTTCGTTGTACGCCCGCAGCGCCGCCTCCGGCTCGGCCTGGAACGAGTGCATTCCGGCCCCGCCGCCGCCACCGTCGGAGTCCGAGGCGGTGGCGGCCTCGTCCATCAGCGCGTAGCTGCGGCGCAGCTCGCCCTCTTCCTGCAGCGTGGTCGCGAGGTTGTTGGCGACGCGGGGCAGCGCGGCGAGCCGTTCGCGACGGGCCAGCTCGAGCGCCGTCTCCTGCTCGGCGATCCCACCCGCGTCACCCGACAGGTAGCGCGCGACACCGACCGTGCACAGCGCGTTCGCCATCGCCTCGAAAAGCCCGAGCCGTTCAGCGAGGGCCACCGCCTCCCGGCCCGTGCGGATCGCGTCAGCCAGCTGCTCGCAGAGCATCTGCAGGCGGGCCAGCTCGGTGAGGGCGAGCGCCTGCTGCTCACCCGGTGGCAAGGCGGCCAGCAGCTCGACGGCGCGACCGTGCTGGGCGAGCGCTTCGGCGCGGTCGGCGATCCACCAGGCGACCTGACCGAGCAGGGTGTGTGCGCGAGCCGCCTCGGCGTCAGCGTTCAGCGCGCTCAGGGCCGCGGCCACCGCGGCCACCCGCGCCGGGCCGCCTTCCTTGACGTAGTTGTCCCGATCGGCGAGGAAGCGCACCTCCTCGACCAGCCGCAGGCACGACTGCCTTCCGACCGGGTCGACGTCCGGGTCCCAGAGCGCGAGCGCACGGTCCAGGTGCGCCCGGGTGGGCAGCAGCGCGCGGAGCACGTAGGACCGCTCTGCCGCTTCGCGCAACGCGAGGCGGGCCTGCTCGGCCCGAAGGCCCGCTTCGGGGGCGCGCAACGCCGACGCGAGCTCGCTGGCCAGCACCCGGTGATGGGCGACGAGCTCGGCGCGCTCGGAGTCGCGTCCGCTCGGCCGGGTCGACCACCAGTCGGCGGCCCGCACGTGCTGCTGGAGCCGGCGCGGGCGGGGCAGCCGGGCATAGACCAGCTCGCGTACCAGCGCCGAACGGAACACGTATTCGGGCTCGCCAGGGACGCTCGACGGACGCACCCGGCGCAGCATCCCGCGGCGGGCGAGCTGGGCGAGGCAGACCTCGACCTCGGGCCCCGGGAGTTCGGCGAGCAGCGCGACGGGACCCGGCCAGCAGCTGTCGCCGAGCACCGATGCCGCATGCAGCACGGCCCGCTCGTCGTCGCTGACGAGGTCGAGCCGGCTGGCGACCAGGCCCTGTACCGACCGCGGCAGCGGCAGCTCGGGGATCCCGCGTACGAGCTGGGCGGCCTCCCGGTCGCGGAGCATCCCCGCGCATTCCTCGGCGTACATGGGGTTTCCGCCGGCGAGCGCCACCAGCCGGGCGAGCGCCGGAGGCGGCAGGTCGGGGCCGAGCAGCCCGGACAGCAGCTGCACGGTCTCGCTCTCGTCGAGCGGCGGCAGGCTAAGGGTGACCATGTCGGGGCCTGACGACCCCCACCCCGGCCGGCGCTCGAGCAGCTCGGGCCAGGCCGTGACGATCATCAGCAGCGGGACCTCGGTCGCCAGCGCCAGCAGCTCCTCGACGGCGTCGAGCAGGGCGTCGTCAGCGCGCTGCAGGTCCTCCAGGACCAGGACGGTCGGCGACTCCTCCGCCAGCGCGATCATGATCCGTCGCCAGGCCGCTGCCGCGCCCGCCGCACCCGATCGGCCGTCGAGTCCGGCGCTCGGTCCCGCGTGCCCGAGCAGCGGGCTCAGGGCTTCCACGATCCGCTGGGTATCCAGGCGTGGCAGCAGCGTGGAGATCTGCTCCGTCAGCTGGGCCGCGGCGACGCCGGGAGCGGTCGCGTCGGAGATGGCGCTCCAACTCCTCAGCAGCGCTGCCAGCGGGGCGTAACTGCCCTTGTTGTCGAAGGAGACGCACGACGCCGACAGCCAGCGAACCCCCCGCGGTCCCTCCGGTGAGGGGCTGCCGGCGCGAGCCCGGTGCAGCTCGTGGACGAGCCGGCTCTTGCCGATCCCCGGCTCGCCGGTGATGGTCACCAGAGCTCCGGCACCGTCGCCGATCGCGCGGTCCAGGCAGCTTTCCAGCAGCCGCAGCTGAGGACCGCGGCCGACAAAAGGAAGGTCGTGGCGCGGGCTGGTCGGCGCTTTGGCCGACATCTCCAAAGCCAGAAAAGCCTCGACGGGCTCGGCCTTTCCCTTCAAGGTGAGCGCGCCCACCGGCTCGTAACGCACCGACTCCGCCGTCGCCGCATATGTCGCCGCGCCGACGATGACCCCGCCGCCGGGCGCCGCCGACTGCAGTCGGGAGGCGAGGTTCACGACGTCACCGGTGACGAACGCCTGCCCGCGCGCCGGGTCGGCATCGAGGTCGACGAGAGCCTCGGCGGTGGCGACGCCGATGCGCGCCTGCAAGGGCTCGTCGCCGACGGCGAGTTCGGTCATCGCCTCCTGGATGCGCAGCGCCGCCCGCACCGCACGTAGCGCGTCGTCCTCGGTCGCCCGGGGTGCCCCGAAACACGCGAGCACGGCATCGCCGATGTATTTCTCGAGCGTCCCGCCGCTTTCTTCGATGACGGTGCGAACCGCGGCAAAATAATCGGACTGGGCAGCCCGCAGGTCTTCCGGATCGAGCTGCTCGGCGGCGCCCGTCCAACCGACGACGTCGACGAAGAGCACGCTGACGACCCGGCGTTCCTCACCGCGCCTGCGCTCGTCCGGCCGGCGCCGCACCGCGCCCGTTGAACTGGCGAGCGGAGTGCCGCAGTCGGTGCAGAACGCCTGCCCTGCCGTCGTTTCGGCGCCACAGCTCGGGCAGCCCTGCGGCAGTACGGTGCCACAGGCTCCGCAGAAGCGGGCGCTGGGGGCGGCGGGCGTGGCGCAGGCCGGGCAGGCGGTCATCGCGCTTGCGATTTTGGCATCGTTTGGGGCGGGGTTGGCAATAACCCCATTTTGCTGCTGCGGCGCCGGTCACAAATGCCAATTAACCGTCGCGGTGTATGGCGTCGGCGGGGTCGTCTCGTCGGGTGAGCTCTGAGAGGACGGGCGAAGATAATCCATGCCCCCGGTGCGCTTCTACTACGACTGCGAGTTCATCGAGGACGGGCAGACGATCGAGCTGGTCTCCATCGCGATCGTCGATGAGACGGGGGAGCGCGAGCTCTACCTCGTCTCCACTGAATTCGACCCCGACCGCGCCGGGCCATGGGTGCGTCGCAACGTGCTGGACAAGCTGCCCCCACCGTCATCCAGCGCGTGGCAGTCCAAGCTCACGATCCGCGATCGCGTCCTGGAATTCCTGACCGCCGACGGCGCCCGCCCGCAGTTGTGGGCCTGGTTCGGCGCGTACGACCACGTGGTGCTGTGCCAGTTGTGGGGGACCATGCCGAAGCTGCCACGGGCGCTGCCGCGCTTCACCCGTGACCTGCGCCAGCTCTGGGAGGAGGCGGGTAGCCCGGCGCTTCCGCCGGAGCCCCCCGACACGCACGACGCGCTGGCTGACGCCCGCTACAACCTGATCCGCTGGCGGGTCTCGGCACCCTTGCATCCGGCCTACGCGGACGGCTTTGGGGCTGCAGACTGACGAGGAGTCCTGGTGGAGCTGCAGTCCTAGTGGTACTGGGCAGCGACCCCGAGGACGGTGTTCACGTAGTAGTCGGAGTGGTTGTAGGCGAAGATCGCGCCGTACAGGGTGGCGCTGTTCCCGCCACCGTTGGCGCAGAGGTAGTGCGCGGCCGAGAAGATCGCGTCAGCCTGGTCGAGGATGTTCGCCACACCGTCACCGTCACCGTCGACCCCGTACTCGGCCCAGGTCGCGGGCATGAACTGCATCGGACCCATGGCGCCGGCGCTGGAGATGTTCTTGTTCTGCCCGTGGTCGGTCTCGACCTGGCCGATGCCTGCCAGCACGTTCCATGGCAGGCCGGGGCAGGTAGCGGCGCCTCGCATGTAGAGGCTGCGCAGCGACGCCGGCAGGTTCGTGGCGGTGATCATCGCGTAGCCGGAGCTGTTGCTCGAGGAGACGGCGGCCAGGCTGGCGGCGAGCTGCGCGTTCAACCGGGTGAGCTCCGCCTGCTCAGCGGCCAGAGTCACCTTGTCGCGTACTTCCTGAGCGTTCTTCTGGGCCGCGGCGAGGGCGATGCGGGCCTTGTCGGCGGCGCTGACGGCCTGGGCCGCGGCGCCGAGCGCGGCCTCGAGACGCTTGGACTCCTCGTGCTGGAGCGAGCTGAGCCGCGAGATCGCCATGGTCAACGCGTGGGTGCGGGTGGCGACGTCACCGAGCTGGCGGTTGCGCACCTGGCCCGCGAGGCCCGGATCGGCGCCGTCCAGCGCCGCGAACAGCGCCGTCGTGGGATCGCTGTCCGCCTGATCGAGCGCGACACGGATCGATTCGCGGGCGTGCGACCGGGCGGAGTCGACGGCGGTCTGGGCCGCCGCGAGCTGGTCGTGCAGGGCCACCACGGCGTACGCGAGCTGCTGCGCCTTGGCGGTCGCGGCCTCGACCTGGCGCTGGGCAGTGGCCACCTGCTCAGCGGCGCTCTGCACGCCCGCTGCGGCGCCGGCGACCGAGTTCGGCCCGCTCGTGGGCACGGAGGTGGTCACGAACGTGTCAGCCCAGGCGGGCCGGCTCACGGCGAGCCCGGCGACGAGCGCTCCCACGGCCACCCAGCGCCGCAGGCGGCGGGCATTTGCGGTGGTCGCTGTCGTCGGTCGCACTTGGCTTGCGTCGGCGCATCGGTGGGCTTCCTTGACCGGTGATCCGGCAAATAGGCACAAAGTCTCAGCACGCCTGCCAGCGGCTCGCGTTAGCCTCCTGACATGCGAATCGGCGTGCTGACCGGGGGCGGGGACTGCCCGGGGTTGAATGCGGTCATTCGGGCGGTCGTCCGCAAGGGCGTTCAGGTGCACGGTCACGATTTCGTCGGCTTCCGCGACGGGTGGCGCGGCCCGATGGACGCCGACATCGTCCCGCTCGACGTCGAGGCAGTGCGCGGGTTACTGCCCCGCGGCGGGACCGTCCTCGGCTCCAGCCGGACAAACCCGTACAAGGTGGAAGGTGGTCTGGCCCGGATCCGGGCGACGGTCGAGGCGCTCGAGATCGACGCGCTGATCGCCATCGGCGGCGAGGACACCCTCGGCGTGGCCAACAAGCTGCAGAACGACGGTGTCGTGCGCGTCGTCGGCGTGCCCAAGACCATCGACAACGACCTGGGCGCCACCGACTACACGTTCGGCTTCGACACGGCGGTCAGCATCGCGACCGAGGCCATCGACCGGCTGCACACCACCGCCGAGAGTCACCACCGCACCCTGATCTGCGAGGTCATGGGCCGCCATGCGGGCTGGATCGCGCTGCACAGCGGGCTGGCCGGCGGGGCCAACGTCATCCTGATCCCGGAGCGCCCGTTCGACATCGACGAGGTCGCCGACTACGTCAAGCACCGGTTCTCCACCCACCGCTACGCGCCGATCGTCGTCGTCTCCGAGGGGGCCATCCCGAAGGAGGGCACCCTGGCGGTGCTGGGCGGGGAGAAGGACGCCTTCGGCCACGAGCGCCTCGGCGGCATCGGCCAGCTGCTCGAGCGCGAGCTCGAGGAGCGCACCGGTCACGAGGCCCGGGCGACTGTCCTCGGTCACATCCAGCGCGGAGGCACGCCCACCGCGTACGACCGCTGGCTCGCGACCCGCTTCGGCCTGCACGCCGTCGACGCCGTCACCGACGGGGACTTCGGCACGATGGTCGCCCTGCAGGGCACCAAGATCGCCCGGGTGCCGATCGGTGACGCGACCCGCGAGCTGAAGCTGGTCACGCCCGAGCTCTACGCCGAGGCCGAGGTCTTCTTCGGCTAGCAAGATCAACGCGCCCATGATCATGGAATAACCATGATCATCCGGCTCAGACCAAGATCATGGAAGCGTTGATCATGAAGCGGCCGCCGGGGTCGGAAACTTCAGAGCGCGATCAGCACGCCGACCGTAGTCTTGATGACCGTGGACACTCCCGACGGCGCCGCTGGGCGTCGGCCTTCGGCTGCCGATCTGGACGCCTGGCGTCAGCGTCCGGCTGCGCAGCAGCCGCGCTGGCCTGATCCGGCGCGCCTGGCGGCGGCCGTCGACGAGCTGAAGGCCGTCCCGCCGCTGGTGACGGCCCATGAGGTGCGCACTCTTCGCGAGCGGCTGGCGTCCGTCGCTGCCGGGGAGGCGTTCCTGCTCCAGGGCGGCGATTGCGCCGAGACGTTCGCGGCCGCGACGGCCAATGGCATCCGCGACAAGGTGAAGACCCTGCTGCAGATGGCGGTCGTGCTCACGTACGGCGCGTCGCTCCCGGTCGTCAAGGTCACCCGCATGGCCGGGCAGTACGCCAAGCCGCGGTCGGCCGACATCGAACCGGGCACCGGCCTGCCGAGCTACCGCGGCGATGCCGTCAACGGCCTGGCGCCCACGCTCGAGGAGCGCACGCCCGACCCGGCGCGCCTGGTCAAGGCCTACCACTCGAGCTCGTCCACCCTCAACCTGCTCCGCGCGTTCGCCACCGGCGGCTTTGCCGATCTGCACCAGGTGCATGCGTGGAATCGCGATTTCGTGGCGGCCTCCTCGGCGGGTGCCCGCTACGACATGCTGGGCCGCGACATCGACCGCGCCCTGTCGTTCATGCGCGCCATCGGGGTCGAGCTGGGACCGTCCGGCCAGCAGGTCGAGCTGTACACGAGCCATGAGGCGCTGCTGCTCGAATACGAGCGCGCGCTCACCCGTACCGAAGACGCCACGGGGCTCGCCTACGACCTCTCGGCGCACACGATCTGGATCGGCGAGCGCACCCGTGACCTCGAAGGCGCCCACGTGGCGTTCGCGGCGGCCGTGGGCAACCCGATCGGCGTGAAGCTCGGGCCCAGCACGTCCCCCGAAGATGCCGCCGCCCTCGTCGAGCGGCTCGATCCGCGCGGCGAGCCCGGCCGGGTCACGCTGATCGCTCGCATGGGTGCCGGCAAGGTGGCTGACGCGCTGCCTCCGCTGGTCGAGAAGGTGCGCGCCACCGGTCATGCCGTGGTCTGGGCCTGCGACCCGATGCACGGCAACACCGTCACGGCGGGTGGGGTGAAGACCCGCCGGTTCGACGACGTGATGGCGGAGGTGCAGGGCTTCTTCGACGTCTGCCGGTCGCTCGGTGTCTGGCCGGGGGGCCTGCACATCGAGCTGACCGGGGAAAATGTCACCGAATGCCTGGGCGGAGCCGAAGCCATCAGCGAGGCCGATCTCGCCGGCCGTTACGAGACGGCCTGCGACCCCCGGCTCAACACGTCGCAGGCGCTGGAGCTGGCGTTCCTGGTCGCGGAGATGCTCCAGCAGGGCTGATGGCGATCATGGGGCTGATGATCGACCTGCGCAGCGACACCGTCACCGCGCCCACCGAAGGCATGCGCCGGGCGATGGCGGCGGCCGAGGTCGGCGACGACGTCTACGGGGAGGATCCGAGCGTCATCGCGCTCGAAGAACGGGTGGCCGCGATGTTCGGCCATGAGGCCGCCGTCTTCGTCCCGTCAGGAACGATGGGTAACCAGATCTGCCTGCGGCTGGTGGTGCCCCCCGCCGGAGAGTTGCTCTGCGACGCCGATGCCCACATCGTCACCTACGAAGGCGGCGGGGCGGCCCAGCACGGCGCGATCCAGACGCGCACCGTCGCCGGTCCCGGGCTCGACGTCGATGCGTACCTGGCCCAGGTGCGCGTGCCGGGTTGGGGCGCGCTACCCACCAGCGCCGTCGCGGTCGAGCTGACCCATAATCGCGGCGGGGGACTGGTGCACCCGTTCGAGCAGCTCGTCCAGCTGCGGGAACGCACCCGGAAGACCACTGCGCTGCATTGCGACGGCGCGCGCATCTGGAACGCCTCCGTCGCGTCGGGCGTCGCGCTGCACGAGTACGGCGCCTTGTTCGACACGCTCTCGGTCTGCCTGTCGAAGGGCTTGGGTGCTCCCGTCGGCTCGCTCGTCGTCACCTCGACCGAGCGAGCCGCGACGGCTCGGACCATCCGGCGCCGGTTGGGCGGAGGCATGCGCCAGGCAGGCATTCTCGCCGCGGCCGGAAGCTACGCGCTCGACCACCATGTGGACCGGCTGGCGCAGGACCATGCCCACGCCCGGCTGCTCGCCGATGCGTGCGGGATCGACCCGGAATCGGTGGAGACGAATATTCTGCTGGCATTTGTTCGCGACGCGCCGGGCTTCGTGTCGGCGGCGCGGGCCGAGGGTGTCTTATTGTCCGCCGTGGCTCCAGACCGCGTGCGCCTGGTGACCTCACTGGCCGTTGACCCAGCCGCGGCTCGGCGAGCAGCTGAAGTTCTCAGCAAACTCTCACAAAACTGACAGCCTCACCGGGAGCCTTTATCGGTCGGCGGGGCCGGCCGATCGGAATACATGCGCCGAATGATGCTTTTGCCCCTAGCACTGGCGGCTGCTGCAACCCTGCTTCCCGCCACTGCGTCCGCGACCACATCCGCCACGCCTCCCACCTCGGCGGCCACGGCCACCGCGGCGAGCCGCGACATCACGAGAATCCTGAACGCCGAACGCGGCTCCCACGCGTCGGGCAGCCGGCTGCATCCCTTCGCGACGACCGGAGGCGATGGTTTCACGCCGCTGCGGGACGTCTACCCGGTGGGCAAGACGGGTGGCTTCGCCGTTGACAAGGTGCGCGGGGTGGCTGCGCGGTATCCCTCGCCGGCCATGTCGCACCGAAACCTGCCGATCGAGATCTGGTACCCGGCCGTGTCTGGCCCGATCTCCAGCACCGACACGTTCTGGGCGACCGCACGGGGCGGCCACTTCCCCCTGATCGTCTTCGCTGCCGGGTTCGATGCGAATCCGGACACCTACCAGCCGTTCCTGCACGCGATCGCGGCTCAGGGCTACATCGTCGCGGCTCCCGTCTTCCCGATGGAGGCCTCGATCGCCGGGGCAGCCCCGGCGGTCCGCAGCAACGCCGAGATCGTCAATCAGATGTGGGACATGTCGACCGTGATCTCTCAGATGATCACCTATGCCCGCCAGCCGGGAAACTTCCTGGGCGCGGCCATGAGCCAGACCCAGATCGGGGTCATCGGCCACAGCGACGGGGCCATGACCGTCGCCGGCATGACGATGTCCACCAGCTTCAACGATGTCCGGATCAAGATGGCTGTCGTCATGAGCGGGGCCGGCCCGATGGGGCTGACCTGGAACAAGCGCCGCGTCGTGCCGACGCTGATCGAGCAGGCCACAGCTGACCCGTACAACGCCCCTTCCAGCAGCCAGTGGCTGTTCAACCACGTGACGGGCCCGCGCTCCTTTCTCACCGTGGCCGGCCCGTACCACATCTGGCCGCTCATCGGCGACGACAAGGTCTCTGACCTGGTGCGCCGGACGGTGATCGGCGACCTGGCCGTGACGTTGAAGGGTGCCGGGATGCCCACCTTCTTCTCGATGTACGGCGCGGGGAACACGCCGGGGATGACGGCGCTGAAGTTCGCGACCTGACCCCTTGCTCAACGTCGCCTCGGGGCGGGTGCAGCGCCGCAGGACCTGGCGCTGCACCCGCCCTTCGGCCGTCCCGGCCCGGCTCGCTAGCGTGCGCTCATGCCCGATGATTCGATCCTGACGGACAACGCGATCCTGCCCTCCAGCCACGCCCTGAAGGGGCAGCGCCTCCTCGTGGTGGGGGCGTCGTCGGGGATCGGACGTGAGGTGGGCATCCGGGCCGCGCATGCCGGCGCCCGAGTGGCCTTCGCCGGTCGCCGCCGCGAGCTGCTGGACGACGCGGTGAGTGAGGCCGGCGCCGGTGCGCTCGCGGTGCGCTGCGACGTCACCGTCGAGAGCGACGTCGAGGACACGGTCCGGACCACGGCAGAAGCGTTCGGCGGGCTCGACTCGGTGATCTACGCGACCGCCATCGACCCGCTCATCAGGATCGCCGATGTCGACGCCGCCACCTGGATGCACTTGCTGGCCACCAACGTCGTGGGCGCGTCGCTCATCACCCGGGCGGCTTTGCCGCACCTGCGCGAGGTCCGCGGTCGGGTGCTGTACATCTCCGCGACCTCGGTCGGCCGGCCGCTGCCGGGGATGGGCGCCTACGCCTCCAGCAAGGCGGCGCTGGAGGAGCTGGCCCGCGCCTGGCGTTCGGAGTATCGCGACGTCGTGTTCGCCACGGTCGCCGTCGGGATGACGCTCGGCACCGGCGTCACCGACAGCTGGGACCGCACGCTGCTCGGCGAACTCTCGGCCGACTGGGGCCCTGGCGGTTACCTGCTGGACAACGGTCCCGGCACGATGCAGTGCCCTGAGGTGGCCGACTCGATCCTGGCGGTGCTGGCGGCGCCGACGTTCATGCCGTACGTCGCGGTGCTGCCCGACCCGGCGCGGGCCGCGGGTCTGGGGTAGGGCTGGGGCTATCCGAGGCTGGGGAGCTTGGGCAGCGGGGGAAGGGTCGGCAGTGCCGTCGGCAGCGGGAGGGCCGGGCCTTCGCTGCTGGTCAGCCCACCGGTCACGGTGGCGACCGTGCCGCTCACGGCACCGGTGACCCCGCTGACGGTGCTGCCGGCAGCGCCGGTAACACCGCCTACGGTGCTACTGCCTCCCGAGCCCGTCACCGCTCCGGTGACCCCGCCGACCGTGGAGCCCACCGCTCCGGTGACGCCCTTGGCGGTGCCCCCGACAGTGCCCCCGACAGTGCTGGTGGCGCCCGTGACGGTGCCGGTGACACCCGTGACGGTCTTGCCGACGCCACCGGTGACCCCGCTGAGCGTGCCGGTGAGACCACCGTCAGCACCGCTGACCGCCGCGCCGCCGAGATTGTTCAGCACGCCCGTCAGCGCGCCGTCGCTCGGCAGCAGACCGCCCAGGCTCGGGGTAACGGGAAGCTTGATCCCACCCGCCCCGCTGGTGGGCAGGGTCACCGTCGGAATCTGCGTGGGCAACGACAGGCTGGTGGCCGGGTTCGGCAGCTTGCCGAGGGGCGACGCGAGAGCGCTCGTCAGAGGGGTCGTCGGCAGCTTGCCCCCGCCGGTGATCGCACCGACGGACGGCACCTTGACGGTGGAGCCCAGGCCCGCCGGCAGGTTGAGCTGCGGAAGCACGTTCGACAGGTTGGGGATCGCGCTCAGCGGGATCGGCAGCTGCTGGATCAGCGCGGCCGGGTTGCCACCGAGCACGCCGTCGACGCGCTGCAGGTAACCCAGCGCGCTGACGGTCAGCGACTGCAGCGGCCCGGCCGGCACGTCAGCCAGCAGGGCCCCGAGCTGGCTGAACGACCCCGATGTGAAGGTCGCGAGGGTCTTGCGCAGTTCGGCGGACAGCTCGGCGGTGGACGACTTGCTGCCGAGCGCGCGGATCTGCTGGATCAGCGAGGTGGTGGCGACGCCGGCATCTTCGGCCCAGGCCTGGAGCAATCCGCGGATGTGGCCCTCGGTGGCGGAGGACAGCTTCGCGGTCGGCGTGACGTGGTCGCGTTTGATGAGCTGCTTGAGCTCGTTGATCCGGGCCTGGGCGAAGCCGAGCTGCGTGGTCGCCTTTTCGCGGGCGCCGCTGGCGAGGTCGAGCTGGACGGCTTCGACCTGCTTCTTGATGCCGTAGAACGGATCGCCCGGCAGCGCGCGGTGAGCCCCGATGCCGACCCCCGTAGCCGAGACGGCCGCGGCGGTGACGCCGGTGAAGAGCTTGATCCAGAGCGGGGCGGACTTGCCGAGCCCCATGATCGCGCTCGAGCTCCCGCCGGCGCCGGTGCCGGCGGCACCACCCGACCCGGCGCCGTGACCGGGGGAGACGCGCGGGCGCGGCACCGTGTGCAGCGCGCCGGCGACTGAGGATGCGGTAGCGGGATGCGCTGCGGCGTGCACGAGCTGCTCGCGCAGCGCTGACTTGAAGGCGGCGGACGGCTGCGGGACCGACGAGAGCCGCTGGGTGAGCTGGGCCAGGTGAGCAAGCGCGGGATCCTGGGTGCCCGCCTTGCTGGAGCCGTCGAGCAGCGCGGCGAACGCGTCAGCCTTGCGCCCGACCAACCCCGCTACCACGACACCTCCCTGCAAGACGATGCGACGCACGGCCGCGCTCATTCCCTGGCTCGCGCCGCGAAGCCCTCTGCCATGCTGCCGGATTGATATCCCCGCGAACATGGCCCGATTGGGTCATACCGGACGCGAGAGCACCTTCACCAGCAGGCCCAACAACGATAAGCCAGTCGAAGGGAGTTCCCCCAACGCTGCAGCCAAAACGTCGTTCTGGTCGCTCACCGTCCTGATAACGACCGGAACGGGGTTTTGGCAGCGGGCTGCCCGCAGGATCTGGGGCGGGGATCTGGGCGGGGATCAGCGGGCGGTGTCGCGCAGGCGCTTGAGGGCGAGGATGTCGGCTGAATGCTGCGCCTCGCCGCCCGGAGTCTCGATGACGACCGGCACGCCGCGCGTCGCCGGATGCACGAACAGCTCGGCGAAGGGCTCGACGCCGATGGTGCCGACCCCGATCGGGGCGTGACGGTCGCGGCGGGAGCCGAGCGGGTCGCGGGAGTCGTTGGCATGCACGAGCCCCAGCCGGCCGCGTCCGACGGTCTTGACGAGCAGGTTCAGCGTCCGGCGTGCACCGCCGGGGGCGGCGAGGTCGTGTCCCGCCGCGTAGGCGTGGCAGGTGTCGAGGCAGACCCCGAGGCGCGGGTGGCCCTCGAGGGCGGCGAAGTAGGGCGCGAGGTCCTCGATCCGAGCCGCGAGCGCGCCGGAGTCGGCGCCCCCGGGCGTGGGCTCGATGAGCAGGCGGGTCACGGCCGGGTTCGCGTCGACGCGCGATCGTCGAGTTCGTCGAGGAGTGGCAGCAGGGCCTCGCGCACCTGTTTCAGGGCCGTCCCGCGACTGCCGGGATCGACGGCGGAACCGGCGTGCAGCACCAGCCCGGCGGCGCCCACCGCGGCGGAGCGTTCGAGCCCGTGACGCAGCGCGGCGATCGAGCGCTCGAAGGTGGCGGGGACGGGGGAGCCGAGATTGATCAGGTAGGGCGCGTGGACGAAGACCGGCAGGTGCTCGGCCGCGCAGGCGGCGGCGAACGTCTCGTCCTGGGCCGGATCACCCGTGGACGCGGCCCAGCCGCGGGGGTTGCCGAGGAAGATCTGCAACGCCTGGGCGCCGATGCGCTGGGCGTAGGGCAGCGCGGTACGCGCCAGCCCACCGGCAGCGGGAACGTGTGCCCCCACCGGGCTGGGTTTGCGGGCCGGCACGCGTCAGTACAGGTAAATCGAGACTTGCGAGCCGACCCGGACGTAGGAGCCGCCGCCGGGGCGCACGGCCAGGATCGAACTGTCGAGCCCGGGGAAGTAGCTGTGGGTCTGCACGTTGAGCCCCAGCGATTGCAGGACCTGCTTGGCATAGCCCGGGCTGTCGTTCTCGATGCCGTGCGGGATCGTGACCATCTGCGGACCCTTGCTGACGCTCAAGCTGACGGTCTGGGTGCGGTGCAGGTTCTTGCTCGGCGTGAGGCCGATGACCTGCCCGATCGCGACAGTGTCGTTGAAATCCTGCGTGACGTTGACCTTCAGGCCCAGCTTCTGCAACTGGGACTTGGCCTGATCGCCGGTGAGTCCGGTCAGCTTGGGGACGGCGACCGGCGCCGGGCCGTTGCTGACCACGATCGCGATGTGGGTCTGCGCCTTGACCTGCTGTGCCGGCAACCGGGTCGATCGAGATGACCGACCCCTTGGCGATCGTGTCGCTGTAGGCGCTCGTCGGGGTGTCGGCGTGCAGGTGAGCCACTTTCAGCGCATCGACGGCGTCAGTCAGCGTGAGCTTCTCGACGCTCGGCACCGTGTAGCGCTCCGGGCCGAGCGAGAGCTGCAGGGTGACGACGGCCCCGCGCGACACGTGGTGCCCCGCGGCGGGATTGACGACCGCCACGTCGCCCTTCTTGACCGTCTCGCTGTACACCTCGACAGGCGCCACCTGCGGGGTCAGATGGGCCTTGCGCAGCGCGGTCTCGGCCGCGGACTGCGAGGAGCCGATGACCGACGGGACCGACGCGTGGCGCCCGGCGAGCCGCCAGCCGATGAGCCCGGCCGCCGCCGTCGCGAGGATCAGTACCAGCGCGATGATCCGGCTCGGGCGCAGGAAGCGACGTCGTGGCGGGCGGTCGCCGGCCTTCGTGCGCCGGCGCAGGCGGCGCCTTTTCGGCGGTTCGTCGTCGGTCTCGGGAGCATCCGCGGCGTAGTCCAGGTCGTCGGTCCGGTGCACGATGCCCGGCTCGGCGGTGAGATCGACGAAGGCCCCGGTGTCGGCCGGTGCCCCGCGCAGCCACCCGTCCAGCCCGCCGGTCTCGGCGTCCGGAGCGTCGCGCGGCGCGACCGGCGCCTCCGAGGCCCGCTTGCCGGTACGGGCCAGATCGAGGGCGGCAGCCTCCGCCAGATCGAGGTCCAGCGGCGCCGTGTCGTGGCGACCGGTGGCGGAGGCGTCAGCAGCGGGAGACAGCCGCTCCAGCACCGCACGGGTGCGAAAGAGCATCGCCGTGGCGTCATGCGGGCGGTCGCCGGGATCGCGTGCCGTCGCGGCCCCGACGAGCCGGTCGACGGCCGGGGAGACGCCGGCGACCAGCGTGGAGGGGGCCGGAACGTTGTCGTTGAGGTGCTGGTAGGCGACCTGCAGCGCGCTCGCTCCCTGGAACGGCGGGGCGCCGGTCAGCAGCTCGAAGAGCATCACGCCGCAGGCGTAGACGTCAGCGCGGGCATCGGCGACCCCGCGCGCCACCTGCTCGGGGGCCAGGTAGGCGACGGTGCCGAGCAGCAGCCCGGCCGTGGCGGTCAGCGGGGAGGCGTCGACCGCGCGGGCCAGCCCGAAATCGCCCACCTTCACCGTGCCGTCGTGCGCGACCAGCACGTTCTCGGGCTTCACGTCACGGTGGACGAGGCCGGCGCGGTGCGCGGCGGCGAGCGCCTCGAGCACCGGAAGCATGATTGTCAACGCGTCGACCTCGTCGAGGCGGCCGGCCTCGCGTAGCACCTCCCGCAGGGTGCGGCCCTCGACGAGCTCCATCACCAGGAAGATCACATCGCCGTCCTGGCCCTGATCGGTCACGGCGACGACGTTCGGGTTCGACAGCCGGGCCGCGGCCTTGGCCTCGCGCCGGAAGCGGCCGACGAAATCCTCGTCGGCCGCCAGCGCGGGATGCATGATCTTGACGGCGACCGGCCGGTCGAGCCGGGTGTCGAACGCCGAGTAGACGACGGCCATCCCGCCCTGGGCGAGCCGGCCGGCGATCTTGTAGCGACCGTCGAGCAGCCGACCCACCAAGGGGTCGACAGATGAATTGAGGACGGTCCTCATGCGGTGGAGTTTAGGCAGGAGTGGCAGTCTCGCTGGGATGACGCAGAGTTCGGACGGCGACGGCGTGTCAGATTCCACCGGCGGGCAGCGCGAGGACCCGCCCTGGACCCTGCTCTCGCTCGCCCCGTTGCCCCCGGAGATCTTGCAGGCGCTGTTTCACGACCTGCCGGTCGAGGTCATCCAGGCCGACAGCATCGGTGAGCTGGGCGGCGACGACAAGGCTCGGGTCGAGCTCATCCTGGCTGACTGGCGGCCCGGCCCGACCGGCCTTGATGCCGCGGCGCTACGCGAGCTGCCGAGGCTGGCGTTCGTGCAGCAGCCCAGCGTCGGTGTCCAATCTCACGACGCGCAGGCGCTGGCGGACGCCGGGATCCCGCTGGCGAACGTGGCCGGATTCAACGCCGCCGCGGTGACCGAATGGGCGCTGGGAGCGGCCCTGTCGGTGAGCCGGCTGCTGCCCTGGGCGGAGTCCGAACTGCGAGCGGGGCGCTGGCCGCAGACAGAGATCGCGACGCGCGGCGCGGTGGAACTCGGAGGCCGGCAGGTCGGCATCGTCGGGTTCGGCCCTATCGGTCAGGGCTGTGCCCGGGCGTTCGCGGGGCTCGGGTGCCCGGTCGGCTACTGGTCGCGCCGGCAGCGCCCGCCGGAGCTGGAGTTCGGCGCCGCCTACGACGCTGACCTGGCAGGGCTCGTGCGCCGCAGCGAGATCCTGATCAACGCGATCGCGCTCGGGCCCGAGACCCGCGGCCTGCTCGGACGCGAGACGCTCGCCCTGCTCCCACCCGGTGCGCTGGTGATCAGCGTCAGCCGCGGCGGCATCGTCGATGAGCAGGCTGTCCTCGACATGCTCGCCGCCGGCACGCTCGGCGGGGCTGCCTTCGACGTGTACGAGCACGAGCCGCTGCCGCCCGACAGCCCGCTGCGCGCCGCCCCGCCCGATCGCGTGCTGCTCTCGCCTCACGTCGCGGGGTCCACGCAGCAGTCGAGCGCCCGGCTCATCCAGGGAGTCGTCGCGAACATGCGGCGAGCGGTCGCGGGGGAGCCGGTCATCGACGTCGTGAACGGGACCGGCGGCGCAACAGCGCAGGTGCGGCGCCGGGTGGTTGACTGATTCACCGTGGAATGGCTGCCCCTCCCCGATGTCGCCGAACGACTCGATATCCCTGTCACCCGGGTCCGCCAGCTGATCCGAGATCACAAGCTGCTGGCCGAGCGGCGCGAGGGCGTGCTCTACGTCCCCGCTGCCTTTGTCTCTGACGGTCACGTGCTCAAGGGCCTGCCCGGCCTGCTGACCCTGCTGCTGGATGCCGGCTTCGAGGACACCGAAGCGATGCGCTGGCTGTTCACCGAGGACCCCAGCCTGCCGGGGACTCCGGTGGATGCCCTGACCGGCAACCGGAGCCGGGAAGTGCACCGCCGCGCCCAAGCACTCGCGTTCTGATGCGGGAGGCGCGGCTGGCCAAGCTCGAGGCGGCGCAGCTGTACCTGTGCACGCCCGAGCCGATGGCGCCCCCGGGGGTCGCCATGGTCCAGCTGCGGCGCAAGGGTCTGGAGTGGCGCGAGGAGCTCGCGCTGCTGCGCCGGCTGCGCGAGTGCGCGGTGGCGACCTCCTCGGCGGCTGCCGGGCTGCCGGCGCTGGTGAGCGCGAACGACCGGGCTGACCTCGCCGCCTTCGCCCCTGTCGACGTGCTGCATCTCGGCCAGGACGACCTGCCGCCCGCGCTGGCCCGCCGGATCGTCGGGCCGGAGGTGCTGATCGGGCTCTCCACCCATGACGAAGCCCAGCTCGCGGCTGCCGTCGTCGACCCCGACATCGACTACTTCTGCGTCGGGCCGGTGTGGGAGACACCCACCAAGCAGGGGCGCCCGGGAGTGGGCCTCGGGCTGCTGGAACGCGCGGTCGACCTGGCGCCGCCGTTCATGCACGGTGCCCGCCCGTGGTTCGTCACCGGGGGCGTCGCGCCGCAGACGCTCGACGACGTGCTCGCCACGGGCGCCCGGCGGGTGGTCGTGGTCAGGGCGATCACGGGTGCGCCCGACCCGGCAGCGGTTTCCCTCGAGCTGTCCCGGCGGCTGCAGGAGGCAGCCGGGTTGTGCGCCACCTGACGTATCTGTTCGTGCTGGCCGGCTGTTTGCTCGCGGCGGCGCCGCTGGAGGTCTTGCTGCGGCTGCGGGTGCGAACCCAATGGCTCCGGCTGCTGCTGACGCTCGTTCCCGTGGTGGTCGTCTTCGTCAGCTGGGACGTTTACGCGATCGCGCGCCATCACTGGTCCTATGACCGGGCCCAGACCTCCGGGGTGCTGCTGCCGGGCCGGCTTCCGCTGGAGGAGCTGCTCTTCTTCCTGGTGATCCCGGTGTGCGCGGTGCTCACGTTCGAGGCCGTCCGCAAGGTGACCGGCTGGTCGGCCGACGACGAACCATCGCCTCGCGACGAGGCGGCCTGGCGATGAGCTACACGGTGCTGGCGCTCGCCGGGCTCGCGCTGGCACTCGTGCTCGACCTCGCGGTGCTGCGGACCCGGCTGGTCCGGCGGCGGCTCTTCTGGGTCGCGTACGCGATCATCATCGCCTTCCAGCTGATCAGCAACGGGGTGCTGACCTACCGCCACGTCGTCCGCTACGACTCGGGCACGATCCTCGGATTGCGCATCGCCGGTGCGCCGGTGGAGGACCTCGCCTTCGGGTTCTCCCTGGTGTTGCAGACGCTTTCGTGGTGGGTCTGGTGGGGGCGCACTACCGGGCGCGGGCGGCCCGCCAGAGCGCCGGACCGGCCACGGCGAGCCGGCGGGGGAGTGCCACGCTGACCCGCCGGTCGAGCACCTGGTAGTCGGCCGCTTCGATGGCGTCGAGGATCTCGCCGTACAGGGTGTAGGCGGTACGGATGCAATCGCGCGAGCTCGGGTGCAGCAGCCGGATGCCGGGCTCGGCCGAGCGGAACAGCTCGCGGCAGCGGGCGATCTCGTGCGCCAGCAACCGCCGGACGGAGCCGTCGACCACCCCGGTCAGCAGCCCCTCGCGGGTGACGCCGAACAGCCGCAGCGACTCCTGAGGCAGGTAGATCCGGCCCCGGCGCAGGTCCTCGCCCACGTCCCGCAGGAAGTTGGCGAGCTGGAACGCGATGCCGAGATCGCGGGCATAGGCCGCGGCCGTCCGCGAGGACGGCTCCAGGATCGGCAGCATCATCAGCCCGATGACGGCCGCCGAACCCTCGACGTACCCGAGCAGGTCCTCCCAGGTGTCGTACTCGCGGACCGACAGGTCCATCCGCATGGCGGCGAGGAAGGTCGTGAAGTGCGCGACGGGCAGCTCCCACCGGGCGGCGGTGTCGGCGACGGCGCGCAGCACGTCGCCGCGGGTGCCGGCCCCGGGCGCCTCGGCTCCGTCGAGTGCTTGCAGCAACCCGCGCTCGAGGCCGGCCAGCGCGGCGTCGGCATCGCGGGAGGACGCGCCGGGCGCGTCCACCAGCTCGTCGGCGTAACGCGCGAAACCGTAGAGCGCATGCACGTACGGCCGCTTCCAGGCCGGCAGCAGCCGGGTGGCCAGGTAGTAGGTCCGGCCGTGGGCGGCGTGCAGGCTCCGGCAGGTCTCGTACGCCGCCCGCAGCTCGGGAGCCGGCCGGCCGGAGCCGGCCGGTGTCGCAGGCCGGCTCACGGGAGCCGGGAGGTCCAGACCACCGACAGCCCACCGCCGATCAGGGCGAGCAGCAGGGCGAGGCCGGTGAACCAGCGACCGACCTCCTCGTGCGTGACGTTGTAGCCGATGGAGCTCCCCAGGCCCTGGTAGACGCGTTTGAGCTCGTCTCCGGTGGTGGCCCGGTAGTACGCGCCGTGGGTGTCGGCGGCGATGGTCTGCAGGGCCTGGGTGTTGACCGGCACCGGCACCTCCTGACCCTGGATCAGCAGCCTCCCGCTCTCGGTGCCGTACGCGATCGTGCTCACCGGGACGTTAGCCTTCACCGCCGCGGCGATCGCCGTCTCGTTGGGGGTGCCCTTGGTGGTCTCCCCGTCGGAGATCAGCACGATGCGGGCCGGGGGCGGGGACTTGTCACCGGTCTGGGTGCGCGCGCTGTTGGCGATGGCCGTCAGTGAGGCCTCGATGCCGTCACCGATCGCCGTCGCCGGCCCGAGCTGCAGGTTGTTGATCGCGTTCTGCACCTCCGCGCGGTCCGTCGTGGGGTTGACCAGCACAGAGGCGGTGCCGGAGAAGGAAACCAGGCCGAGTTGGAGCTTGGGCGGCAGCTGCTTGACGAACGCGAGCGCGCCGGTCTTGGCGGCGGCCAGGCGCGACGGGGAAACGTCGGTGGCCGCCATCGATTCAGAGACGTCGATGGCCAGCATGATCGTTGCCCGCTCTTTGGGCACTTTCCGGTCTTCGGCCGGGCGGGCCAGGCTGAACACCAGGCCGATGAGCGAGAGCAGCATCAGCGCGGCCGGGAGGTGGCGGCGGTACCAGGTCGGGCGACGCGGGGCGACCGATGCCAGCAGCGAGAGCTGGGTGAAGCGGGCGGTGTAGCGCCGGCGCCGCAGGCTGACGAAGACGTAGCCGGCCAGCAGGGCGGCGACCGCCAGCAGCAGCCAGAAGCGCGAGGCGGCGAGGTAGGTCATCGCGCTGCTCCGCGCGAGCGCCGGGCCGCGGCGACGTGGCGGGCGACATCGAGCAGCCAGTTGGAATCGGTCGACAGGATCAGGTGACCGGCGCGGGCCTGGCGCAGGGCGAGCGCCACGTCAGCCCGCTGGGCGTTGGCCGCCGCCGCGAAGCGCTCACGCAGGCCGGGGGAGCGGGTGTCGACCTCGAGCTGGGCGCCGGTCTCCGGGTCGGTGAGTGCCAGCACGCCCACCGACGGCAGCGTCATCTCGCGCGGATCGCGGATCTCGACGACGAGCACCTGGTGGCGGCCGGTCAGCGCACGCAGCGAGCGCGACCACGACTGCGGATCGCCGAGCAGGTCGGAGACGACGACCACCAGCCCGCGCCGCATGCCGCGCCGGCCGAGCTGTTCGAGAGCGGTGTTCAGTGGCTGGGTCGCCGACTCGCCCGCGGGGCGGCTGCCTTCGGCCGGCCGGGGCGCGGCCGCGAGCACCCGCAGCGCGTGCCGCAGCGAATCCCGCCCGCCCCGGGGTGGCAGCTCGGTGATTCCGCCGCGCGGGCCGCTGCCCTGCACGACGGTGAGCCCGAAGCGGCTGCCGAGCCGGGTCGTGAGCACGCCGAAGGCGGTCGTGGCGGCCAGCGCCAGATCGCGCTTCTCCCAGGTGTGGGTGCCGAAGTGCATCGATGGCGTGAGGTCGACCACCGCATAGGTGGTGAGCTCGCGGTCGGCGATGAGGTCGCTCACGTGCGGGACGCTGGTGCGCGCGGTGACCGCCCAGTCCATCCGCCGCACGTCGTCCCCGAGCCGGTACTCGCGACTTTCCGCCCGCTCGCTGCCATGGCCCGGGAGCAACCCGAGATGGTCGCCGTGCAGCAGTCCCTCGAGCCGGCGGCTGATCATCAGCTCCAGCCGGCGGAGCCTGGCATCGATGTCCTCGGGAGCCTCGTGGGGCGCCCGGGACGCGCGCGGTGCTCGGGCGACGCCCCCCGCGCGGCGCGTCAGATGGACCCGATGCGGGGGGACGGTCACGCCGGCTGCCCCTGACCGGTGAACTGGCCGGCGTACTGGCTGGGCGTCACGACCGGCTGCGGGGTGGCGGCGAGCACGCGCTCGATGACCGATTCCGGTGCCACACCGTCGGCCAGCGCCTCGTACGAAAGCACCAGCCGGTGGGGGAGCACCTCGGGTGCGACGTCGGACACATCGCTCGGGATCACGTAGTCGCGCCCACGCAGCAGCGCGAGGCCGCGCGCGGCGGCGATCAGCCCCAGGCTGCCCCGCGGTGACGCTCCGTAGGCGAGCATCCCGACGATGTCGGGGACCCCGAAACGCACCGGCTCGCGGGTCGCGAGCACCAGCCGCACCGCGTACTCCGCGACGGCGTGATGCACGAACACCTCGAGCGTGGCCTCCTGCAGTTCGGCGAGCTCGGCGAGGGTGAGCACCTGGGAAGCGTGCGGTGGGTGCGACCCCATGCGGCGGACGATTTCCAGCTCGTCGGACGCGGTCGGGTAGGGCACCGAAACCCGCATCAGGAAACGGTCGCGCTGGGCCTCGGGGAGCGGGTAGACGCCCTCGGACTCGATCGGATTCTGGGTGGCGAGAACGAGGAACGGCGACGGCACGGGATAGCTGGTGCCACCGAGCGTGACCTGCTGTTCGGCCATCACCTCGAGCAGCGCCGACTGCACCTTGGCGGGTGCCCGATTGATCTCGTCGGCGAGCACGAAGTTGGCAAAAACGGGCCCCAGCTCCACGTCAAATTGTTCCCGGCCCATCCGATAGACGCGCGTGCCGACAACATCGCTCGGGACGAGGTCCGGAGTGAACTGCAGCCGCGTGAACGTGCCGCCGATGGCCCGTGCCAGCGTGGAGACCGACAGCGTCTTCGCGATTCCCGGTACGCCTTCGAGCAGGCAGTGGCCGCGGGCGAGCAGGCACACGAGCATGCGCTCGACCATGCGATCCTGGCCGACGACGACCCGCTTGACCTCGAAGAGCACCTGCTCGAGCGTCGCGGCGACGGCTGGTTTGGCGTCATTCGTGGGCGGTGTCACCGGGCCAGTGTCGCAACTGAGCCTGCAGTTGTGGCTGGACACGCCCTGTGAGTCTGCTGGACTCTCTCGTGATTCGGCTTGTCACATCCCGCGCACGTATGAATACTGTGGGTGTCCGGGGGAGCGACGCATGCGCGCTGCAAGACAGCAGCCGCTTGCCTTGAACGACGCGAGAGGTTCCTCGTGACCGCCAACACCGTTCCCCGCTTTGCCGCGGCCGCTGCCGTCTCGGTAGCCGCGGCGGCGGCGCTGGTCGCCGGCACTGCCGGGGCTGCCGGCGCGGCTACAGCGGGGTCGACGTCAGCGGCTTCCGCGGCCACGAGTTGCGCCGGTTCCGCCGGTTCGTCCGGTTCGTCCGGTTCGTCCGCCCTGGTCGTCATCACCCAGCACGGCAGGACCGGCCAGGTCGCCTCCGAGGTGCTGGGCCACGGCGGTGCGATCGAGCGCAGCCTGCCCGACCTCGATACGCTCGTCGTGGACGGCATCTCGGCAAGCGTTCTTCGCAGCCAGGCGGCGGTGCTCTCGGTGAGCGCCGACGTCAGGATGAGCGGCCGCTCGATGGGCTGGGGTGACGACGAGCCCCAGCTCGACACCACGACGGCGTCGACCTCGAATTCGGTCTCGTCGACGTCGTCCACGTCGCTGGCCGCCCCCCTCGCGGCGACCGCGCCCGTCAGCGGTGCCACCAGTGCCCTGCCGCCGGCCACCACCGTCAACACGGTCAGCCTGTCGCAGGCCGAGGACGCGATCCAGGCGCAGCAGGCCTGGCGTTACACCACGGGCCGTGGGGTCGACGTCGCCCTCATCGACACCGGCATCGCGCCCGTGCAGGGCCTCACCGCCCCCGGCAAGGTGATCAACGGGCCCGACCTGTCGCTGGAGTCCCAGGCGCCCGGCCGCCAGTACGTCGACAACAACGGCCACGGCACCCACATGGCCGGCATCATCGCGGCCAACGATCTCGGGGCGACCGCGAACCCGCTGTATGCCGGTTCCTCCAGCGTGGAGGGTGTCGCTCCCGGCGCCCGGCTGGTCAACGTCAAGGTGGGCGACGGCAACGGCGTCACCGACGTCTCGCAGGTGCTCGCCGGCATCGACTGGGTCGTCCAGCACGCCCACGACCCGAGCGGGGCGGCCGGCGGTCTCAACATCCGGGTGCTGAACCTCAGCTACGGCACCGATTCCTCGCAGTCGGCGACGATCGATCCGCTGGCCCACGCCGCCGAGGTGGCCTGGCGCAACGGGATCGTCGTCGTGGCGTCGGCGGGGAATGACGGCACCAGCACCGGGCGGCTGGCCGACCCCGCGATCGACCCGTACCTGATCGCCGTCGGGGCGGCCGACACGGATTTCTCCACGTCCCCCGCGAGCGACACCGTGCCCGCCTTCTCCAGCCGGGGCGATGGCGTACGCAATCCTGACGTGGTGGCTCCCGGCGTCCACATCGCGAGCCTGCTCGCTCCCGGTTCGCAGGTGGCGACCGCGTACGGGGACCTGGCCGGAGTCGGCACCCGGTTGATCCGCGGCAGCGGCACCTCGCAGGCCACCGCGATGGTCAGCGGCGCCGCGGCACTGCTGCTCTCCGCCCGTCCGACCCTGACCCCTGACAAGGTCAAGGCGCTGCTGATGCATACCGCCCAGGGCGTCGGCGGCGCCGGCCCGCGCGACCAGGGCAGCGGTCTCATCAACGTCTACAAGGCGCTGTGGGCACGCTCCGGGGGCGCGACCCAGAGCTACCCGGCCTCGATCGGCGGCGGCTCCTTGAACGCCGCCCGTGGCACGCACATCGTCACGCTCGACGGCGTGCCGCTCACCGGCGAGCAGGACATCTTCGGTGTCGCCTTCGACTCCGCGGCCATCGCGGCCGGCGAGGAAGGGCTGACCGCCTGGTCGATGGGCACCTGGAACGGTTCGGTCTGGAGCGGCTCGTCGTGGGCGGGTTCGAGCTGGGCGGGTTCGAGCTGGGCCGGTTCGTCGTGGGCGGGTTCGAGCTGGGCGGGCTCGTCGTGGGCGGGTTCGAGCTGGGCCGGTTCGTCGTGGGCGGGTTCGAGCTGGGCCGGTGGCAACTGGTCGGACCCCACGCCCGCAGTGACGCCGACTCCCGATCCCACTCCGGCAGCGGATCCGGCGGCCGGTCCGGCGACTCCTGCTCCGTCGACCGACCCGGCGGTACCCGTCGACACCTCCACCCCGACACCGGACCCGAGCCCGTCCACGGATCCGGCTCCGGCGACTCCCGTTCCGACCCCGTCGGTCGATACGTCCTCGACGGACCCCTCGGCGCAGGGCGGTGGATCATGATCCCGATCGGTGTACCAACAGGATGAAGCTTCTGCGGCGACCCGCCACGCCGGCAGCCGGGCACCCCTCCCGCGCCTGGACGGCGGGGTTCCTCATCGCCGCGGCCGGGTTCGGCCTGGCCGGTTTCCTTCCGGAGCACTCGGCAAGTCCCGCTGGGCCGACCGTTTCCTGGTTGCTGCTGGCTGCACTTTTCGGGGTCGCCGAGGTCTGCGTCCTGCACGTGCAGATGCGCGGGGGCGCCCGGACCGTCTCGCTCTCCGAAGCCCCCCTGGTCCTGGGGCTGTTCTTCACCGCCCCGCCGGATCTGGTGCTCGCGCGCCTGATCGGCCCGCTCGTCGTCTTCGCGATCATCAGGCGTCAGTCGCTGCTGAAGCTCGGGGTGAACACGGCGGTCCTGCTGGTCGAGGTCGGCTTGGCCGTCGAGCTCTTCCGGCTGATCTGCGACGGCTCTCAGGTGTCCTCGCCCCGGGCCTGGCTCGCCGCCTACGTCGCCGTCCTGATCAGCGGCATCGTCTCGGCTGTCCTGGTGACGATCGTCATCGCGCTCTTCCAGGACGAGTTCCACCTCAGCGACCTGACCCGGGCGGTCGCCACGAGCAGCGCGGTCTCCGCCGTCATCGGGACGATCGCGCTCGTCGCGGTCAACGCCCTGCAACGCTCGACCGAAACCGGCTGGCTCCTGGCCGGTGCGGCCGCCGTCATCCTCATCTGTTACCGCGCGTATGCCGCGCTCACCGGCCGGCATGCGGCGCTCGCCCGCCTCTACGGCTTCACCGACGCCATCAGCAACACCCATGAGCCCGACGAGGTGTTGCGCCAGTTGCTGCTCTCGGCGCGGGAGATCGCTGCCGCCGAGCATGCCGAGATCGTCTTCGCGCCGGCTTTGCCGGAGGGGTTGCCGACCAGGCTCACCATCGACGACAGCGGCCGCCTGCAGCGCAACGACGCCTCCGCCGGCACGTCCGGGATGGAGATTCCCGACCCGGTGCATGCCCAGGTGCTGCGCACCGGCACCGCCATCCTGCTTCCGCACCGCTCCGGGCTGGCCCGCCGTCCGGACTGGCGGCGCTACCTCAAACGCGTCGGTCGCCGCGAGGCGCTCGCCGTCCCGCTGCGTGACGCGCCCGCGCAGGAAAGTGAGATGCACGCCGGTCAGGCGGGTCAGGCATCCGCCGCTCCCGTCACGGGAAGCCTGCTGGTCGCCGGACGGGTCGGTCAGGTCCGCACGTTCGACGCGGCCGACCTGCGGCTGGTGGAGACCCTGGCCAACCACGCCGGGCTCGCGCTGCGCAACGGCTGGCTCATCAACGGCCTGACCCACGCGGTCCGCCACGACGCGCTCACCGGCCTGGTCAACCGCAGCTACCTGCACCAGCAGCTGACCGACGTGCTGGCAGAAATCCGATCCGGCAACCGGGCCGGCGCCGCCGTCATGATCTGCGACCTCAACGGCTTCAAGGACGTCAACGACGCGCTGGGCCACCAGATGGGCGACGTGCTGCTGCAGGAGGTCGCGAGGCGGGCCGCTGCGGCACTGGCCCCCGGCGACGTGCTCGCCCGCCTCGGCGGCGACGAGTTCGCGATCCTGCTTCCGAACACCCTGACCGCGGACGCGGCCGCGGAGGCCGGCGAGCGGGTGCTGCGTGCCATCGCCGAACCCGTCACCCTCGCCGATCTCGTCATCTCGATCGGCATGTCCATCGGCGTGGCGCTCGCCCCCCGGCACGGCATCGAGGCGTCGGGCCTGCTCAAACGTGCCGACATGGCGATGTACGCGGCCAAGGCCACCAACCGCGGCCTGCGGCTCTGGGAGTCCGGGATGGGCCAGACCGACGCCCAGCAGCTGACCTTCGCCGGCGAGCTTCGCCGGGCCCTGTCCGACGGCGAACTCGGGATCTACGCCGAGCCGATCGCGTCGCTCATCACCGGTGAGGTGGTCAATGTCGAGGTGCTGCCGCGGTGGCAGCACCCCGAGCGGGGGCTGCTCATGCCGGAGGAATTCGTGCCCACGGCGGCGAGCAGCGGCCTGGCCAGCGAGCTGGCCCGGTACCTGCTCAGCGCCGCGGTCAGCGCGTGCGCCGATTGGCGCCGGACCCGCTGCGAGCTCGGGGTCTCGGTGAACGTTCCGGCCCGGGCGCTGGCCGACCCCTCGTTGCCGGAGATGGTGGCCCGGCTGCTGGAGACGCATGGCGTCCCAGCGGACCGGCTGACGCTGGAGATCGCCGAGAGCAGTGTCGTCACCGACGACAGCAGGACCCTTCCCGGCCTGCGCCAGCTCTCGGCCCTGGGGGTCAGGGTGGCCGTCGACGGCTTCGGCACCGGCCACTCGTCGCTCTCCTATCTGAGGCGGATGCCGATCCGTCAGGTGAAGATCGACTCCGGGTTCGTCCGGCGCATCGATCACGACACCTCGGACGAGGCCATCGTGCGCTCGATCGTGGAACTCGGTGCCAAGCTCGGGCTCGACGTGGTCGCCGAAGGCGTCGACCGCCAGCCGGTGTGGGACCTGCTGCGCCGCATGGGCTGCGGCCAGGCTCAAGGCGCGTTGCTCGTCCGGCCGCTACCGCTGCTGGCCTTTGCCGATTGGCTGCGCGAGGACGACCCGACCCCGCGCCGGCTGCTGCCAGGACGGCGCTTGAATGTGGGTGGCCCGCGAGCGGCTCTCGCCGTCGACACCCGTGATCCGCTGCGCGGCCAGGCGTCCTGACACCAGCACCATGGGCACCCCGACACCCGGGACCGTGCCCGATCCCGCCAGCACGACGTTCTCCACTCCTGGTACCAGATTGGGCAGGCGCAGCGGGCCGGTCTGGCGGAAGGTGTGCGCGGCAGCGAAGGGGGCGCCGCGTTCCAGGCCTCGCGCTCGCCAGTCGGCGGGGGTGGTCACCGTCTCGACCTCGATGCCCGACCCGAAGCCGACCCACCCGCGTCGCTCCAGCGTCTCGACGACCTCGTCGCGGTAGCGCGGCCCGATCACCGACCAGTCCAGTCGGGCATCCAGATTCGGTGCCGGCGCCAGCACGTAGTACGCGTGCCGCCCCGGTGGGGCGAGCCCCGGGTCGCTCGCCGTCGCGCACGTGACGAGCAGCGACGGGTCGCTCATCAACTCGTGGCGGTCGATCAGCTCGGTGAAGGTGCGGCGCCAGGCGCGTCCGAAGGTGATCGTGTGGTGGGCCGCGCCCGGGTAGGCGTTGCTGCTGCCGGCCAGCAGCAGGAAGCACGACGGGCTGTACTGCTGGCGGGGCAGCCGCCGGTTCCAGATCTTGCCGGCCGCGGTGTCGGGCAGCAGCTCGCGAAACGCCACCGGGGCGTCAGGCGTGAGCACGACGGCATCGCCGGCAATCCGCTCGCCGCCCGCGAGGATCACGCCCGTGGCCCGTCCGGACGTGACCTCGACCCGGTCGACGGCGGTGCCGTAGCGGAACTCGACACCGGCCGCTTCGGCTGCGGCCGCCATCGCCCGCGGCACCGCGTGCATCCCGCCGCGGGGGAAATAGACGCCCGCTACCGAGTCGAGGTAGCTGATGACGGCGTAGATCGCGAGCGCGTCGTACGGGGACAGGCCCGCGTACATCGCCTGGAACGACAGGAGTCTTCGGGTACGGGGATCCTTCAGATAGGAGTTCACCTTCGGCGCCAGCCGGCGCAGGCCGCCCATCGCGACCAGCCGGGCCAGCGGCCTGGCGTCGAGGCTCCACAGGTGGTCGAAGTTGCGGTCGATGAAGGCCTTCATCTCCAGGGCGTACAGCTCGGAGACGAAGCCGACGAAGCGCCGGTAACCGGCCGCTTCGGCGCTCCCGCAGACCCGCTGGACCTCCGCGGCCATTGCCTCGACCCCGGAGCGCACATCCAGCGTGCTGCCGTCCGGAAACAGCGCCCGATAAAGCGGATCGACCGGCATCAGCTCCAGGTGATCGCTCATCCGGGCGCCCACCGCCGCGAAGGCCTGCTCCACCAGTTCGGGCATGGTCAGGACGGTGGGGCCGGTGTCGATGGTGTAGCCGCCGGACTTCCAGACCCCGGCCCGTCCCCCCGGAACGTCCGCACGTTCCACGACCGTCACCGCGCGTCCGGCGCCTGCCAGGTGGAGGGCGGCGGAAAGCCCGGCAAGCCCGGCGCCCACGACGACCACCGAGTCGGTGCGGCCGGGCACAGTACGCACCGGTCTGACGTTAGCGGCTGGGCAGCCGGACCACGCTGACGAAGAACTCGTCGATCGCCCGCACGACCGCCATGAACCGGTCGAAGTCGACCGGCTTGGTCACGTAGGCGTTGGCGTGCAGGCGGTAGCTGCGCAGCACGTCCTCCTCCGCCTCGGAAGTCGTCAGCACGACGACCGGGATCGTCTGCAGGTGCGGGTCCTCCTTGACGGCGGCGAGGACCTCCCTGCCGTGCATCCCCGGCAGGTTCAGGTCGAGCAGCACCAGGTCGGGCTCGGGCGCCTCGGCGTACTCGCCTTCCTTGCGCAGGAACGCGATCGCGTCCTCGCCGTTGTTGACGACGTGCAGCCGGTTGGCCACCTTCTGGTGTTCGAAGGCCTCGCGGGTGAGCAGGACGTCTCCCGGGTCGTCCTCGACCAGAAGCACTTCGATCAGCCGCGGCTCGGCGGTGGTCATGACTCTCCCGTTCTCGTGGGGCTCGTGGGGCTCGTGGGGCTCGTGGGGCTGGGGGGCTGAGGGCGGCACTCGACGGTGCGGGTTCGGGGCCCGGCGGCGTGGCGCCGCCCTGGTCCAGGGTGGCCGGAAGCGTGAAGCGCAACGTCGCGCCGCCCGAGTGACGTACCCGGCGGGGGATCGTTGACCACATCGATCGTCCCGCCGTGGAACTCGACGATCTTGCGGCACAGTGCCAGCCCGATGCCGGTGCCCTCGTACTGCTCGCGGGCGTGCAGGCGGGCGAAGATGGCGAAAACCTTCTCGTTGTAACGGGGATCGATCCCGATGCCGTTGTCGGCGACCGTGATCGCCCAGAAGCCGTCCTCGGCCGGCTCGGCGGTGATACGGATGCGCGGCGGGTCGTCGCCGCGGAACTTCACGGCGTTGCCGATCAGATTGATGAACAGCTGCCGCAGCAGGCTTGCGTCGCCCGGGAGCTCGGGGAGCTCGCCGACCTCCACCACCGCTTCCGCCTCCGCCAGCAGCGTCTCGAGGTCTCCCTGGGCATTTTCGACGCAGGCCCCGAGGTCGACGGGCCGAAAGCCGGCGGTCGTTCGCCCGACCCGGCTGAACGCGAGCAGGTCGTTGATCAGGTTCTGCATCCGCTTCGCGCCATCGACGGCAAAGGCGATGTACTGATCGGCGCGCTCGTCGAGCTGCCCCGAATACCGGCGGTCGAGCATCTGGCAAAAACTCGCCACCTTGCGCAGTGGCTCCTGCAGGTCGTGCGACGCGATGTAGGCGAACTGCTCGAGTTCCGCGTTCGAACGCCGGAGCTCCTGAGCTTGGAACGCGACCTGTTCGGCCGCGGCCTGCGCCTGGCCGCGGGCGGCCACGGCGGCGAAGTACTCGTCGACGATGCGCCGGCGCATCAGGTCGGCGTCGGCGCCCACCTCGACGATGTCGGGCGGTCCGCAGACCACCACCGGATGCTCGAGGTCGCCGGCGGCGACGGCCCGCACCTCCCGGCGCAACGCCGCGAGCGGGGTGGTGACCCAGCGCCGCAGCGAACGGAAGAGCGCCAGGCTGATGATCAGGGCCAGGATCGCGGCGCCCACGACGAGCCCGACGAGCAGTTGGGTGGAGCCGCGCAGCTGGTCGCGGGCGTGCCGGCGGGCGTCGGCGACACTCAGGTTCAGCCGGTCGTATTGGGCGCGGATGGCGTCGAACATGACCTTGCCGCGGGTGAACTGCACAACGGGGATGACCCCATGCGGCGTGGACCGGATGACGGCGAGTGCCGGCACCGTGTAGTCCTGCTGCCACGCGCGGGCGGCTGCTTCGAGGCCGTCGAGATGGGCCATGATGGCCGGCTCGTGAACGAGCAGCGCATGCAACCGGCGCAGGTCGACATCGGTTCTCTTCCGGCCCTGCGAGTAGGGCGCGAGGAACTCGTCCTGGCGGGTCAGGGCGAAACCGCGCAGCGCCGTTTCCTGGTTCAGCAGCTGGATGAACAGGTCGTCGCTGACCTGGCTCGCGGGGTCCAGCCGGTCGACCTGGCGGTGCTGCGCCGAGTTGAGCCGGGCCAGCGAGACCGCGGCAAGAACGGTGCCGGCGGCGACCAGAAGACCCAGGACGGCGAACGTCAGCGAGAGCCGGCGCCGCAGGCTCCATCCGGAGGTCGGCGCGCCGTCCGGAGTGTCCGGCCCGCTCACGCGCCCGAACGCGGATCGTGGCGCACCAGCAGCAGCGCCAGATCGTCGGTCATGGGACCGCCGTTGCGCCGCTCCGCCTCGCTGATGACCGTGTCGAGCAGGCTGCTGTCGTCGAGGTTGCTGGTCTGGGCCGAGGTCACGATGTCGAGCAGGCCGGCGAGCCCGAGGCGCGGGCGTCCCACGGCATCGGCATCCTCATCGGCGCCGGACCCCGGCTCGGCGAGGCCCTCGTAGAGGCCGTCCGAATGCAGCGCCAGCGACCACGGCGGCGACAGGGCGACCTCGACCCGGTCCCACAAGAGGCCCGGAACGGCGCCCAAGGGCGGACCGGCGCCCCCCTCGTCGGCGAGTGGACGGCACTGCGGCTCGAGCAGGATCGGCACCGGATGACCCGCGAGCCACAGCGTCCCGCGGCTCCGATCGGTGCTGATGACCAGCTGGCAGACCGTCGCGAAGATCTCGTCCGAGCGTCGCTCGCGGACCAGGATGTCCTCGAGGATCGGGAGCACGTCGGAGGAAGGGACACTGGCCAGCACCAGCGTGCGCCAGGCCACCCGAAGGTGGACGCCGAGCGCGGCCTCGTCGGGCCCGTGGCCGCTGACGTCACCCACGAGCAGGTGCAAGCGGCCGTCGGCGCCCTCGACCACGTCGTAGAAGTCGCCGCCGAGCACCAGCCGCCGCCCACCGGGCGTGTACCTGGAGTGCACGAACAGGTCGGAGGAGCGCAGCTGCGGCTGGGGGAGCAGGCCCCGGGTCAGCCGGTCGTTCTCGCCCTGCAGCAGCCGCGCTTCCATGAGCTGGCGGCTGGATTCCTCCGCGCGCCGGCGCTCGACGGCGTACAGCACCGCCCGGGCCAGGCTGTTGCCGTCGACCTGCCCCTTGACCAGGTAATCCTGGGCTCCGGCGAAGACGGCAGCCGCGCCGCGCGCCTCGTCGTCGAGTCCGGTGAGCACGAGGACCGGGGTGAGCGGGGCGATCTCGAGCAGGTCATGCAGCGCGCCGAGACCGTCAGGGCGGTCGTCGGCGTCAGGAAGACCCAGGTCGAGCAGTACGCAGCGGACCCCCGAGGCGAGCGCGGCAGCCGCTTCGGAAAGGTTGCGCACCCAGGCGACCGGCCAGTCGATACCGGCCTCGAGCAGCAGCTCGGTGACGAGGAATGCATCGCCCTCGTCGTCCTCCACGAGCAGCAGGGGGGCGAGGGCGTCGGGCGCCGTGCCGGCGTTCGGCCCGCTCTGCGAGCGGGTCTCCAACCCGATCATCCACACCCCCCCCGACGTCTCCGACACCCTAATGGCCGACCGCGTTCCGTTAACCGCCATAACGCGGCGTGCTCACGACCGCCCTACGACCGCCCTACGACCGCCCTTACGACCGCCCTTACGACCGTGCTTACGACAATGCTCACCCGATACGGTCGGTGACCACCGCGGCCAGGGCCTCGAGGGAGCGACGTGCCCCGTGGTCAAGGGTGGGCACGTGCAACGCTTCTCGTGCCTGTGCCCCGCGACGGACGATTAATTCCTCCACCTCGGCAAGGGCTCCACATTCGCTGATCACCTGCCGACACGTCGCGACGCCCGCCGGGTCGAGGCCCGGATCGCCCAGCAGGACGCTGAGCTGGGCTGCTGCCGCGGGACTGGCGCGCTGCTCGGCCAGCGTCACGAGGGCCGTGCGCTTGCCCTCCCGCAGGTCGTCGCCGGCGGGCTTGCCGGTGACCGCAGGATCGCCGAAGACGCCGAGGATGTCGTCCCGCAGCTGGAATGCCTCCCCGAGCGGCAGCCCGTAGGCGGAGTAAGCCGCCAGCAGCTCAGCCGGCGCACCCGCCAGCGCCCCACCGAGTTGCAGCGGACGCTCGACCGTGTACTTGGCGCTCTTGTAGCGCGCGACCCGGAGCGCGCGCTCGGTGCCCGGGCTGCCCGTCGCGCTGTCCGGCTCACGCAACGCCGAGGCGAGGACGTCGAGGTACTGCCCTGCCATCAGCTCGACACGCATCTCCGCGTAGATCCCGCGGGCCTGGTCGAGCGCCGCCGGGTCGAGGCCGCATTCGCCGAACATCTGGTCGGCCCAGACCAGGCAGAGGTCTCCGAGCAGGATGGCGGCGCTCACCCCGAAAGCCTGGGGGTCGCCCCGCCATCCGCCGGAAAGGTGCAGCTCGGCAAAGCGCCGGTGGGTGGACGGACGGTCGCGCCGGGTGTCGGAGGCGTCCATGACGTCGTCGTGGATCAGCGCGCAGGCATGCAGCAATTCCAGCGAGGCGGCCGCCTTCAGGACGCCATCGCTGTCCGCCGCGCCAGTACCGCGCCAGCCCCAGTAGCAGAACGCGGGGCGCAGCCGCTTGCCGCCGGCGAGGACGAATTCCCGCGCTGCCGCGGTGACGGGTTGCAGTTCGGGGCCGATCCGGGTCACCACCGGCTCCGCGCGATCGAGGAAGGTCTCGAGCGCGTCGTTCACCCGCAGTCCCAGCTCAGTCAGGCGGGCCGGGTCGCGGGCAGCTGCTGCGGCATCGGCAGCAGGCATCCCGGTCGGCATGATGTGGACGGTAGCGAGATGTCGGTGTGTAGGGCTCGCGCACCGGGTGACGAGGACGAAGTCGGACGGGGGTCACGGGTGAAGCTGGCCGGCGGCCGCCGCGACGGCGTCGAGCGCATCGCGCTCACCTCGGTGCCTTCGGGCCGGATCCGGGTCGTGGTGGGCCGTGGCCGCGTCGAGCTCGGATACCGGTCCGGCCAGCAGGTTCGGGTGCGCTGGACGGTCCCGGCCCGGCTCCCGGCGCGCTGGCTGAAGCGGCTGCGGCCGCAGGGTTTACGGTGCCGTCCCGAGCCTGGGGGGCTGGTTCTTCGGGCCCGGCGGGCCCGGCTGCGCATCGACCTCCCCGATGGTGTCGACGTGACGGTCGAGCTTCGGCGCGGGGAGATCACGTCATGGGGGGCCGGGGGTGAGCTCGACCTCGCGAGCCGCGCCGGCCGGGTCTCCTGCCGCGAGCTGAGGTGCCGGACCCTCACCGTGCGGGCCGCCCGCGCGAATCTGCATTTCGCTTCGCCGCCGGAGCGGGTGGAGGTGACCGCCCCGAACTGCGTGCTGGCGCTTCCGGGCGGCCCCTACCGCGTCAGCGCGCCCGCCGGCGCGCTGGTCGAGGTGGAGCAGGCGGCGGAAACCGGGGGGTACGTCAGGGTGTGGGGGACAGACGTTCGCATCCTCGCCGCGACGGCGCCGCTGAGCCTGCGCGGCGACTCACCGGGCGAGCCGGCCGCCGGCAGCTAATCTCGCAAGTCAGCGCTCGAGGCAGCGGTGAGCAGTGGAAACGGGGTGCAGGCACGTGAGCACGGCTGGTGCACGCGCGCATCGCTCCAAAACCGTCCGCGAACTCCTCGCCACGGGTGAGCCATCTTTCTCCTTCGAGTTCTTCCCGCCCAAGACCGACGAGGGTGAGGTCCAGCTGTGGCGGGCCATCCGCGACCTGGAGCCTTACGCCCCGACCTTCGTCTCCGTCACCTACGGCGCGGGCGGTTCCAGCCGTGACCGCACGATCCGGGTCACCGAACGCATCGCCACGCAGACCACGCTCACCCCGGTGGCCCATCTCACGGCCGTCGGCCACAGCGTCTCCGAGCTGCGCCGGGTCATCGGTGACTACGCCGGTGCCGGGATCCGCAATGTGCTGGCGCTGCGCGGAGATCCCCCCGGTGGCCCGACGGCGGCGTGGGAGCCGCACCCGGAGGGCCTCCGCTACGCCAACGAGCTCGTGGGACTGGTGCGTTCACTCGGTGACTTCTGCGTGGGTGTCGCGGCCTTCCCGGACAAGCACCCCGGCGCGGTCGACCTGGAGGCCGACGCCCGGCGGCTGGTGGAGAAGTGCGACGCGGGCGCCGATTTCGCCATCACGCAGTTCTTCTTCTCCGCTGACGCGTACTTCCGGCTCCGCGACCGGGTCGCCGCGCTCGGCTGCAACGTCCCGATCCTGCCGGGGATCATGCCGGTGACCCAGACGTCCTCGATCAAGCGGATGGCGGAGATGTCCGGGGCGATCTTCCCCGACGAGCTCGCCCAGCGGTTGGCCGAGGTGGGTGACGACGGCGCCGCGGTGCGGGCGATCGGGGTCGAGGTGGCGTCCGACCTGGCGACCCGCCTGCTCGCGGGGGGTGCGCCCGGCCTGCACTTCTACACCCTGAACCGCTCCACCGCGACGCTGGAGATCTTCGACTCGCTGGGCCGGCCGAGTCACGTCGCGCACTGATCCCAGGAGGACGCCAGGACGACGGGTCCGTCGCCCCGGGCAGCTCACCCGGCGGGTCAGTCCGCTTCGAACGTGTCGAACACGCAGATCAGCCATTCATCGCGAAACGACCGCTCCCGGACGAGCTCGAAGCCGCGCTCGTTGCCGGCGTCGATGACGCGGGCCAGCAACGTCAGGTCGATCTGCCCGTAGACAGGGGTGATCCGGACCGCGAGCACCACCTGCTCGCGACCATCGAGGAACACGGCGTCGGGAGCGAATGCTTCCGCCGATTCGACAACGTACGGCGCGGGTTCGCTCACCCGGCGACCATACGGGGGAGGATGCCTGACATGCCGTCTGTGCCCCTCCTCACGTCCCTGCAGACCCTGGCATCGGTGCCCGGCAGGCCGCTCGGCATGCTCCTGCGCGCCTCCGCCGCGACCCGTGCCAGCAGCGCTGCGCCGGTGCCCGCGGTGTGGGCCGTGCTGGCCCATCCTGACCGGTGGGTCGAGTTCGATCCGTTCCTGCGGGCGGTCGAGCCGTCGTCGGACCCGCGGGAGGGGGAGGACGCCGCGGGCGCCTGGGAGGTGGTCGCCGGCGAGCAGGTGCTGGCGCAGGTGCGGCTGTTTCGCACGCAGCTCCCGATCGACGTCGACCATGTGGTCAACCGCTCGTCGCTGGCGACCACCGCGCAGCTGTTCCGCGGGCTCGCCGAGGAAGTCGAGCACCTGCTGATCCCGCAGGCTTCCGGGGGCACTCTCGTCACGGCGCGGATCACCCTGCACGGGCCGCTCGCGCTGCCGGCGCTGCTGCCGCGCTGGCTCTTTCGTTCGCTGGCGGTCCGGCTGTTGGCTCGCACGGCAGAAACCGAGCTGCGCCGCCGGGCCCAGGAGATCTCGTCCGTCGCGTGAACGCCCTTCCTGATCGGGCCGCCTACCGGGCGCGCTGGGCCGAGTTGCACGGCGGGCCTGACGCGGCGGCCGCGAGGGTGACCGGCCTGTGGCTCACGCTGGTGGAGGGCGCCGCCCGTCCGCTGGCGCGCCGCAACGTGGCCCCGGCCACGCTGACCGCTCTCGGTGTCGCCGCTGCTGGTGTGGCACCCCTCGCCGCCCGGAGGCGTGGCCGGGGATTGATGGCGGCCGGCGGGGCCGTGGTTGCATCCGGCTTTGCCGACGGGCTCGACGGTTCGGTCGCCGTGCTGTCGGGCGCCGACACCGGCTGGGGGTCCGTCATGGATTCCCTGGCGGATCGGGCCAGTGATGCGTTGCAATTGCTGGCATTGCGGGCCGCCGGGGCGCCGCCGCGGCTCACGGTCGCCGCGGGCGCCGGGGTCATGCTGCTCGAGTACGCCAGGGCGCGGGCGGCGGCCGCGGGCGTCGGGGAGATCGGCACGGTCACGGTGGGGGAGCGTCCGGTGCGGACCGCCGTGGCGGCGGCCGGCTTGATCTCGGCAGGCCTTTTCCCTGCAGGCGCAAGGGTTCTTGCGGCGACGGGTGCCGCCCTGACCGGCGTGCTGAGCGTCACGGGCGCCGTGCAATTCCTGCGAGCGGTGGCCCCGCGGCTGCGCGAGCAGCGCTTGTAGGGCGGTTTCAGGCGGGCCCGATCAGTCGCGCTACGGCGGCTGCCGACAGCGCCACGAGTGGCAGGCCGCCACCGGGGTGGGCGCTGGCGCCGGTGAGGAACAGGCCGGGTACCGGGGAACGGTTCGCGGCGCGACGGAAGGCCGCGGCGCCGTGGCTCGCGGTGCCGTAGATCGCCCCCCCGGGGGCGCCGGTGGACCGCGCCAGATCCGCTGGAGAGCGCGTCTCGCAGAAGGCCAGCCGGTCGCGCAGCTCCAAACCGCGCTGCGCCAGCACGCCCAGCAGGTGCCGGGCGTAGATGTCGCCGGTTCCTGGGGTGTCCCAGTCGAACCGGCCTTGTCGGGGCGCGTTGACCAGGACGAAGAGCGCCCGGCCACCGGCAGGTGCCACCGCCGGGTCACGGGGCGCCGACACGTAGATGGTCGGGTCGGCGCTGATGTAGTCGGTGAACACGGCGTCGAACTCGGCGGCGTAACCGGCGCCCTCCAGCGCCGGGAAAAGCACCGTGTGGTGGGCCAGTTCGGGCGCCGGGTCGGTGATCCCCAGCAGCATCACGAAGCCCGCCGACGACGGCACTTCCTTCGGCACCAGGCGTCGCCGTGGCAGCAGCGTTCCGTACAGGTGGGTCGCATCGACATCGGCGACGACGGCGTCCGCCGCGAGCCGCCCACCGCCTTCGAGCGTCACCCCGCACACGCGTCCGCCGGCGAGGTCGATTCCCGTCACTGCCGTCGCGGTCCGCACCGCCGCGATCCGGCCGGCGAGGGCCGACGCGAGCCGGTGCAGGCCGCCCGCGACGTACCAGCAGCCGTACTCCTGCTCGACGAAGGCCGTCGCCGCGAGCGCTGCCGGGGCCCGCCGGGGGTCGGAGCCGGCGTAGGTGGCATAGCGCTCGAGGAGCACCTGCAGTCGCGGGTCGGTCAGCAGGCTTTCGGCGAGCCACCGCAGCGAACGTCCGGGCGCGATCACCGGCAATTTCGACGGCTGCCGCGCGGCCAGTTCGAGCAGCCGCGGCGGGCCGGGGGCCTGCAGGAACGGTCCACGCGCGACCTCCCACATGCGGGCAGCACGTTCCTGCAGCTGCGTCCACTCCTGCGCGGCCCGGGCACCCAAGGCATCGCTCATCGCCCCGGCGAGGGCCTCCCGCGACGCCGGCACCTCCAGGACCGTGCCGTCGTCGAACCGGTAGCGGCAGTGCGGATCGACGCGCTGCAGATCGAGGGTCTGTGCCAACCCCTCGCCCGTAGCCGCGAACAGCTCCTCGAAGACGAAGGGCATCGTCAGCAGCGACGGGCCGGTGTCGAAGCGGTACCCGTCACGCTCGTACGTCGCGAGCTTGCCCCCGATGACCGGCGACCGCTCGCAAACGGTGACGTCGTGCCCGAGTGCCTGGAGCCGGGCGGCAGCAGCCAGCCCGCCCAGTCCCGCTCCGATGACGACGATCCGTGCCATAACCGCCCCTACGCCGCGAGCGCGCCGGCGGGGACCACCGGGCGGCCCTTCCAGGCGAGCTCTCCGCGGGCGTGCCGCGTCCACGAGCGGGCGGTGAGGGCGCCGAGCAGTGCAACGGAAAGCGGGTGGGCGAACGCGTCGGGCCAGGTGCGCCCCCGGGTCCGCCGGGCGGCCACCAGCCGCGACGCCACCCCCGCCAGGTAGCAGACCCCATCCGGACGCAGGTAGAGCCACGCCAGCAGCCCGACCTGCGCGGCGCTTCCCGCCCATCGGCCACCTGCGGCGGCCCACAGCGATTTCGCGTACCCGTCACGCAGTTCGGGCCAGCCCTCATACATCCGGCAGGACGCGAGCTGCTCCCCGGCCGCCATGCCGCCGGTCCCGCCGCGGCTTCGCAGCAGCCGGGCGAGCGCGATGTCCTCCAGGACGCTCGCGCGCACGCTGGGCGCGCCATGGCCACTCGCCGCCCGATAGCGGGCCGCATCGACGGCGAGCAACTGGCCGTTCGCCAGGGCCAGTGACGGTCGCCGGGAACGCTCGGCCAGGCGCAGCGGGACGAGTGTCAGCCATGACCAGGTCAGCAGCGGCTGCACGAGCCGCTCGGCGACGGAGCCGGCCTCCTGCCGCGGGTAGGGGCTGACGAAGTCGAGCCGGGCCGACCGCAGCAGCGCGACCGTGCGGGCCAGCCCGTCGGGTGCCAGCACGACGTCGGCGTCGAGGAAGACGAGCACGGATGCCTGCGCGTCGGCGGCGGCGGCCAGCCGGGCGCAGGCCCACGGCTTGCCGAGAAATCCCGGCGGCGGGGCTTCGTGCCCGTGGATCAGCCGCAGCCGCGAATCCCCTGCCATTGCTGAGGAAACGAGCTCGCCGGTGGCGTCGCTGGAGTCGTCGTCCAGGATCACGAACTCGACGTTCTCCAGGCCGGTCTGCGCGGCGAGCGCCGTCAGGCACGGGCGCGCCCGGTGGGCCTCGTCGCGCAGGGGCAGCAGGACGCTGACGCGCTCGCCGACGCCGGCGGCGGCAGGTGGCCGGCGCAGCAGGCGGGCGTTGATCGCGCTGTGCGCCGCCAGGGCGACGGCCAGCACCCGTGCCGCCCGCCGCGACGGGCTCACGCTGATCCGCGGGGCTCGGCGAGCCGGCGCCGGGAGCGCGCGAGCAGCGCCACCGGGATCCCCATGGCGATGCCGCCGGCAAGCGCCGCTCCGGGCTGGTGGAAGAACGCCGCGGCGGCGAGCACGCTGGAGGCGTAGGTCCAGAGGTAGAGCCCGATCGGCACCCGGTCGTCCACCGGGCGCTCGGTGCGTCGTGGTAGCCGCGTCAGCCCGGCCATGATCACCAGTGCGACGAGACTCCATCCGAGGGTGTTCGTCAGCGGTATCGCATTGATGCGCGGGCCGCCGCCGGTGAAGCGCCAGTGCCCGGCGGCCACCATCTGCGGATCGAGGAAGAGGTCCCAGCTAGCCAGCGCCAGCGCGCCGCTGAGAATCGGCGCCCCGATGCGCAGGCCCACCAGCAGCGCCGGATACGCCATCATCGTCCAGGCCAGCGGGACGATCACCGGAACGGCGAGCAGTCGCGGGCCGAGCGTCGCCGCGTATCCGTAGTGCCCGAACGGCACTCCCGTCGCGACGCCGAGGGCCTCCGACCCGAACCCGACGCCGGCGCTGATCGCCAGGACCCCGGCGGCGAACCGGGGGCCGCGCGAGAGTGCCGCGTGCGTCAGCGAGGCGGCGCACCACAGCAGCACGGTGGCGATCGTCAGCCGGTCACGAACCGCGCCCGACGTCAGCGGGTACGCGATCTGGCTGAGCACGGTGAGCGCCGCGAGCCCGGTGATCAGCGCCGGCACGACTCGCGCTGCCGGCGACCGCAGGCCGATGCCGGCGGGCAGGCCGGGCCCGACCCTGCGCAGAACGCCTTTCGTCGGCACCGCGCCGGTGGAGCTCGCCACAGCAGGAGCGTACGGGGGAGCCCTCATGACGGGCTCACAGCGGGCGCGATCGCGACAGCGCGCCGAAGCTCGGGAGGCGCCGCCGCCGAGCCGCGCGCTCGAGGTCGGCCAGCACGACCCTGGCGGCGCTGCGCCCGCTGGCCCCCGAGACGCCCCCGCCGGGATGGGTCGAGGCGCCGGCGAGATAGAGGCCGGAGAGCGGCGTTCGATAGCCCGAAAGCTCCGGGAGCGGACGCCAGCCGAACATCGCCGGCAGGCTCATGTCGACGTGCATCACGTTGCCGCGCAGCAGCCCCAGCTCATCCTGAAGGTCCTGCGGCGTTTGCAGGTACGCGTGCTCGACCGTGGAGGAGAAGCCGGGCGCTCTCGCGTCGACGGCGGCCAGCAGCCGGTCGGTCGTCTGCGCCCGAAGCCGTTCCCAGCCGCCGGCGGTGTCGGCGAGTTCGAAGGGATACCACTGTCCCCAGAGCGTCACGGTGTGCCGGCCCGGAGGCGCGAGCGTCGGGTCGAGCGCCGAGAAACCCATGACGACGACGGGAGGTTCGGCCGGCGGCCGGCCGGAGAGGTAGTCGCCATAGGCCGTGGCGAGCGCCTGGCGGTTCGAGGCCAGCAGCCCGAGGCCCGAGTGCACGTCCGCCGGCGCGTCCGGATAGCCGGGCAGCGCGGACGTGCCCAACCGCAGCGCGACGCCGATGCCGTTGCCGATGCGAATGGCCCGCTGCGCTCGCTCGGTCAGCGCCGCCGGCAGCGCGCCTCGGGCCAGCTCCAGCGTGGTCAGGACGTGGCAGGCGGACACCACGGCCTTGGTGCGCAGGCGCTCGCCGCCGGCCGTGACGACCGCGCTCACGTTGCCGCGCTCCACCTCGATCGAGCGCGCCGCGGCTCCCAGCCGCACGCGTCCGCCATCGGCGTGCAGCCGGCGCGCGAGCGCTGCGGTGAGCGCTCCGGAACCGCCGACAGGACGCGCCGGTGGGCGGGTGTGGAGCATCGCGCTCCATCCGAGGTGGCCCGCCGTCCCCGGCTCGGACATCGGCGGCCCCGACTGCGAGCCCATCCACGCCAGCGCGGTCTTGAGCCGCTCGTCCCGGAAGGTCTCATCGAGGACGCCGTCGCCCGGCGAGAGGAATTGCCGGCTGATCTCCATGCCGCTGACGGAAAGATGCTTGCCGGCGCGCCAGGCCGCCCGCCCGATCCGTCCCGGCGTCGCAGGAGCGTTGAAGGCGTCGATCATGGGCGCGGTGCGCTGGGTCCAATCGCGTACGAAATCCTGGTATGCCTGGGCTTCGGCGCCTCCGCAGACCGCTTCGATCGAGGCGCAGGTGCGGTCCAGGTCGGCGCGGAACGTGATGCCTCCACCGGGTGCGCCCGGGATCGGCAGGAATCCCCAGGGGTCGCACTCCAGATAGCGCAACCCGTGGCGCTCGAGTGCGAGCTCTTCGGTGATGGCGGTCCAGCGGATCATCACGTGCAGGCTCGAGCCGCGGTCGATCTGGTAGCCGGGGAAGCGTTCGACCGTGGACACGGCCCCGCCGATCACGTCGTCACGCTCGAGCACCTCCACGCGAAGGCCTGCCTTGGCCAGGTAGCACGCGGCGACGAGCCCGTTGTGCCCTGCGCCGATGACGATCACGTCGAGCGGGTCAAGGCTGTCCATCAGGGCTGCAGGCGTTTGGCGAGGACGGCGTAGCGCGTCGGCCCGCCGGGGAAGCGAAAGTCCGACAGCAGCGGCACGAAAGCCTCGGCCGTGTACAGCCGGCGGGCGCGGCTGCCGTCGGGTTCCAGCGCCGACAGAGCGGCCGTGCGCTCGCTGCAATCGGCCAGTAGCAGGCGAAGTACGTCCCGGCCGATGCCGGCGCCCTGGTGGGTCGGCAGCACGTGCAGCTCCACGACCTCGAAGCAGCTGGCGAGCCAGTCGTCGGCGAATGCGTGGCCTTCCCTCTCGGTGACGGCGGTGACCACGACGTCGTGCCACCACTGACCGGGAGCGCCGGGCTGGCCGTACCCGATACCGACGAGACGATCGCCTTCCAGCGCCGCGACCGCCCGCAGGCCCGGCCGGTGCAGATGGCTGCGGGCATGAGCCGTGCGCTCGATCTCGGCGCGCGCCGGAAACGCCTCGTGGACATCGAGGAACGCCCGCCGGTAGACGCGCATGACGTCGGTCATCCGGGCATTGATCTGCGCCGGACCCCAGCGTTCGAGCCGCACTTCCCGGCGCTGCTCAGCCGAGTCGTCCACCGGCACCGCTTTCCGCGTCATCGGCGTCATCGGCGTCATCGGCTGCCAGCGGGTCACGGCCGTCGACCTCGCCACTGGCGTCGATCACCGTGAACCGGGCGAAGAGCTGCTCGGAGTACCAGCCCTCGGGTCCGGTCCGGTCGACCACAGCGCGGTGTGCCGGGTGCTCGTAGGCGAAGGCCGAGGCGGCAGCCGGGTCCTGCCAGACGCTGAACGTCGCCTGCAGCCCGATGGGTGCCTCGCCGATGCCGCGGGCGAACCGCAGCCCCGGCGCCCCGGCCACGGCGGCGGCGACGGGCGGGGTCGCCCGCCAGAAGGCGACGGCCTTGCGCGGGGCGAGCCGGGCGCGGGTGAGCACGGCGCAGGGGGCCGCGGCCCACGGAGGGGTACCGGCGCTGCGAGGGGGACCGAACGGCGCTTCCCCCGACCACGAGCCCACCGAGGACACCGGCCGCAGGCTCACCCGCCACCGCTCCTGCGCGCGGGCGTCCCACTGCAGGGTGAGTCCTGCGCGCTCGAAGGCCGCCGCATCGTGCGCGCTGTCCCAGGCGGCCAGCAGCGCCCAGTGCCGCGGGTCGGCGTCTGCCGGGGTGAAGCTGCGCCCGTGACCGGTGCCGAGCAGGCGGGCAAAACGAAGGCCCGGCACCCGCCGCAGCGGCGAGCGGTGGCGGATCATGCGGCTGAGGGCCCAAGGCACGTGACGGCGTGCGACACCCCACAGGTGAAGCGTGACCAGATCCGGCGCGTCGTGCACCGGACCAGCTTGCCCGAGTGGGGCGCTACTCGGGGACGCGGGTGAGCGGCGCGTTCTTGAAGGGATCGCGGGCCGGCGGCGTGGCGAGCGCGGCGCGCGGGCAGTTGGCGAGCGTCAGGCCCGCGTAGCTGAAGGCCTCGTCGCACAAGCTGTCCGTGGTCCATCCTGCGGCGACCCCGATTTCGGTGACGGCCGCACGGTAGACCGTGATGCTCGAGCGGGTGGGAGTCCCATAGACGACGGCGATCGAGCCGACGAGTTCGGACGTGCCGTGACTGCCCAGAGGACCGTCCCACGGGCGGTTGTAACGCTGCCACAGGGTGGGGGTCGTCAGCCACACACCGCCCGTCGAGACGTCGAGCCGCTCCAGGGCGGGCAGGATCAGCCGCACAGCGTGTTCCGGCAGCACTGCTGCCGGGCGGATCACCGTTTGCATACCAGCCACACCACCTATGTCGGCAGCGAGTAAGTCCGCCTACAGGCCCAACCGGGTTACGCCGTCCGGAGCAGCCGCCCGATAGCGCAAGAGGACTAGTTCGACCAGTGCCGGATGGCTCCCGAGATGTTCGGTATCCGGGCGAGCGCTGGTGGCCAGCCGGCCCGGCGCGAGGAAATAGCTGATCACCGCTGCGGACGAATGCGCAGGTGGGAGCCGATGAACCGGTCTGGCGCGGGCGGCGGCCACGGCGCTCTCGGCCGCCGCAGCCAGGGTGGGCTCACTAGTCACAAAACCGGCGCGGACGGGAGCCCCCCAGGCCCTTTCGAGCATTTCGGCCTGTCTCGACACGTCCAAGGCCCCCAGCGGATTCGCCGATCCGGCGGCTGCCAGCACCAGCGGCCGGCCTGCGGCGATCCCCGCTTCGTGCAGCCGATCCACGAGCATGGTCGTGAGCATCGGGTCGGGACCGAGGGGTGGGGTAGCGGTCGCCGGCAGGTCCCGGGCGGCATGCGTGCCCCGCGACAGCAGCAGCGGGATGACGACCGGGGTGCGCTGCGGGTCGGCCTCTTCGGGTGCTCCGATGAGATCGGTCAGCAGCGGGGCGTCGAGCTCGATCCAGGCCAGGACGACGCGCACCGGGGCCAGCCGTTCTGCGACGGCGTCGCGCAACCGCCGGAGCACCGCCCCGGCGCCAGGATCACGGCTTCCATGACCGACGAGGATGACGTCAGCAGGGCCGAGCTCAGCCGTTTTCAGCTGCGGCTCAGAGGTGCAGGCCGCACTCGACCTTGTCCTGGCCCGCCCAGCGTCCGGCGCGACCGGCTCCTGGGCGCGTGCAGGGGGCGCAGCCGACGCTTCCGTAGCCGTCGGTGAGCAGCGGGTTGACCAGCACACCATTTGCTTGGATGTACTCGTCGATCTGGTCCTGTGACAACCCGACGAGCGGGTTGATCTTGACCTTGTCACGGGTCTCGTCCCACTCGACGACACGGGCGCTCGCGCGCGAATCGCTCTCGTCGCGCCGGATGCCGGAGGCGTAGGCGTCGTAGCTGCGCAACGCCGACTCCAGCGGGCGGACCTTGCGCATCCGGCAGCAGGCGTCGGGGTCGCGGGCGAACAGGTCCTTGCCGTAGGTCGCGTCCTGCTCCTCGACCGTGAGTTGCGGGCGCACCCGGAGCAGGTTGAGGTCGTACACCGACTCCACGGCGTCGGCGGTGCCGATCGTCTCCGCGAAGTGGTAGCCGGTGTCCAGAAAGATCACGGGGATGGCGTGATCGATGCGCGCGCTCATGTGCAGGATGACGGTGTCCTGCATCGACGCCGTGATGGCGAACCGGGGGCTGAAGCGGTCCACCGCCCAGCGCAGCACCTCGAGCGGGGGCGCACCTTCGAGTTCCTCACCGGCGCGCTCGGCAAGCTCGCGCGGGGACATCGTGGTCAGATCGAGGCAGGTCACAGAGATCCTTTGGCGGGTCTGGGAGGGGGAAGCGGGAGGGACGCGTCAGAGGTGACGCGTCAGCTACCGCTACCGACAGACCGCGCTCGAGACGCGCTGCAGATCGACATGCAGCCGCGCGACGAGCATCAAGGACACGAGGTAACAGTACAACCGGCGCCCCGGATCTATTCCGGCGGGACTTCATGAGGATTTCGGACGGTCGCCGATTCCATGATCGCGCATGACGGTGGTCACGTTCGTCTCGTCAGCCTCTTGTGCGAGACTTGTCCTGGTTCGCAGAGCGGTGATCGTCCGCCGCCGGGCCAGCCGGTTCGACCGACACCGAGGCGCCCGGCCGGCAGCCCGCTTCCGCGGACGTGACCTCGTTCGGTGAGATCTCCGAATTTTCAACGGGAAGGACCCACCCGCATGCCCGCGCCGCAGCGCAGCACCGGACAGGGCCAGTGGGCCCTGGGTCATCGGGAGCCGCTCAACGCCAATGAGCGCTTCAAGAAGGACGATGACGGGCTCAACGTTCGGCAGCGCATCGAAGAGGTCTATGCCCACCGCGGCTTCGACGCGATCGACCCCAGCGATCTGCGCGGCCGGATGCGCTGGTGGGGGCTCTACACGCAGCGCCGTCCCGGTATCGGCGGCGGGCTCACCGGCTCGCTCGAGCCGGAGGAGCTCGACGACAGGTTCTTCATGCTGCGCGTGCGGATCGACGGCGGCCGGCTGACCTCCGAGCAGCTGCGCGCCATCGCTGACGTCAGTAGCGAGTACGGCCGTGACACCGCTGACGTCACCGACCGGCAGAACATCCAGCTGCACTGGATCCGTATCGAAGACATGCCGGCGATCTGGCAGCGGCTCGAAGCGACCGGCTTGTCCACCACCGAGGCGTGTGGTGACACCCCGCGCGTCTTCCTTGGGTGCCCGCTCGCCGGTGACGATGCCAACGAGATCATCGACGGGACGGCGTCCATCGCCGAGACCTCGCGGCGCTATGTCGGCTCGCCGGAGTTCTCCAACCTGCCGCGAAAGTTCAAGACCGCGATCTCGGGCTGCCCCGACCACTGCACCGTCCACGAGATCAACGACGTCTCGTTCGTGGGTGTCTTCGGCGCCGACGGCACGCCCGGCTACGACCTCTGGGTCGGCGGCGGCCTGTCCACCAATCCCAAGCTGGCCGTGCGGGTCGGCGTTTTCGTGACCGCGGAGCAGCTGCCCGAGGTGTGGGCCGGCGTGACGTCGATCTTCCGTGACTACGGCTACCGGCGCTCCCGTAACCGCGCCCGCCTGAAGTTCCTGGTCTCCGACTGGGGTCCGGAGCGTTTCCGTGAGGTGCTGGAGAAGGAATACCTCGGCTACCTGCTGGCTGACGGGCAGGCGCCGGATGCGCCCCGGTCCAAGCGGCGCGATCACGTGGGCGTAACCCCTTTGCGTGACGGTACTTTTGCGGTCGGCTTCGCCCCGCGCGTCGGACGGGTGTCGGGTTCGCTGCTACGCCAGATCGCGGAGCTGTCCGACAGGTTCGGCTCCGGTCAGGTGCGCACGACGACCGAGCAGAAGATGATCATCATTGGCGTCACCGACGTCGACGGGCTGGTGGCCGAGCTGGCAGCCATCGATCTGCAGGTCTTCCCGTCGTCCTTCCGGCGCTCGACCATGGCGTGCACCGGCCTGGAGTTCTGCAAGCTGGCGATCGTCGAGACCAAGGCGCTGGCCAGCGAGCTCATCGACGAGCTGGAGCGGCGGATGCCCGACTTCGATGAGCCGATCGGGATCAACGTCAACGGCTGCCCTAACGCGTGCGCTCGTTTCCAGGTGGCTGACATCGGGTTGAAGGGCTCGCTGATCGGCGGCGACGAAGGCTTCCAGATCCACCTCGGCGGCTCACTCGGCGTCGAGGCGGCGCTGGGACGCAAGGTGCGCGGGCTCAAGGTCACGGCGGCCGAGCTCCCGGACTTCGTCGAGCGCATCCTGCAGACCTTCCAGGCTGAGCGCGCCGAGGGCGAGAGCTTCGCGTCCTGGGTGCGCCGGGCCGACGAGTCGGTCCTGGCCTGAGTCCGGCCCGAGCGTGAGCACGCCCGCGGATCCGGGCGCCGCCTCTCCGGGTGGGGAGCGCGCGGTCCCTTTCTATTGCCCCTACTGCGGCGAGGAAGACCTCGAGCCGGTAGGGGAGCGCGGCGGCTGGTGGTGTCACTCCTGCAACCGGCGCTTCGTGTTGCGGTCCGACGGGAGTGGCGCGCCGCCGGCTGAGGGCTGAGCGCCGAGCCGAGCGGGACCCTTTCTCGCCGCGGTGTCGCCGCCACCAACGGCCTTAAAGACTTGACCCGCCGCTTCATCGAACGTATGTTCGGGACACCAGCTCGCAGCGTTCCCATCCAGCGTACGGGCGAGCGGGAGCTGTCGGCAGGCGGCGTCGTGGGGAAGCGGCGCTGCCTGCCGGCATCGTCGCCTTCCCCCGGCGAGCCCAGCGGTTTATCGCCGGCCGGTGTCTCGGGGAGGAGGCGTTCATGGGTAGGCGTCATGCCGAGCCGATCGATGTTCGCCGGCGCGACGATGTGCCGGCGCAGTTCCTGTGGCGTTCTCGCCGGTACGTCGTCAAAGACGTGCTGGAGCACTGGTTCGAGTCAGGCCAGTGGTGGGCGTCCGCGTCGGCGATGGCGTTGAGCACCGGCAGCGATGCCCAGCCCGCACGTTCTGAGGCGGCGCCGGATGTCGGTGCGTCGATGGGTCCGGCCTCCATCGACGACGGTGAGCAGGAGTTCTGGCGGGTGGAGGCGGTGACGGGCCGAGCTGACTGCTCCTCGTCGCCCGGGATCTATGACCTTTGTTTTCTCTGGTCACTCGGTAGCTGGCAGCTGATGGAGGTACACGACTGATGACCGTCTCTGATTCGCATTCCGCGAAGAGCGTTGCACAAGCGCGAGCGAAGGCGTTGCCGCGTGCGGTCGGCGGATTGCTCGCCGCGTCCCGGCAGGGCCTGGCCGATGCGGAAGGAGCCCGCGTCAGCGGTGAGCGTTACGCGCTCGCTCACCTGGCGGCATTGCGCGCTGCAGCTGCTGTGCTGGCAGCGCGCACCCGTCCGCAGAGCCGTCGCGGCCGTCCGGTCAGTGCCTGGCGGCTGCTGAGCGATGTCGCTCCCGAGCTCGGCGAGTGGGCTGCCTTCTTCGCTGCCGGTGCCGGCAAGCGCGCCGCTGCCGAGGCGGGGCGTCCGGTCGTCAGCCAGCGCGAGGCCGACGATCTGATCCGCGATGCCGAGCACTTCCTGCTGGCGGTGCTCGCTCTGCTAGGTCTCGTGCAGCAGCCGCCGCTGTCCCTCTCGGCCTGAGTCCGAGAGATTCGAAGCGCAGGGCATGTCCGATTACTTCGTCCATCTGCATGTGGCATCCGGCTACTCACTGCGCCATGGCGCGTCGCATCCGCATCTGCTTGCCGCCCGGGCAGCGGAGCACGGGATGGATGCCCTCGCGCTGACCGATCGTGATGGGGTCTACGGGGCCGTTCGCTTCGCGAAGGCCTGTCAGCGTGAGGGCATCCGTCCGATGCTCGGTGCCGATCTCGCTGTCGCCCCGGTGTCGCTCTCCGGTGATCACGCGTCGCCCGAAGATCGCCGGTCGCCGTCGGCCCAGCGAGCCTCGCCTCCTCCCGGGCCGGTGCGCGGTGGCACCTTCGTCGATCCTGGTTTGCCGCGGGTCACCCTGCTTGCTGTCGGCCGGCCGGGTTGGGGAGCGTTGTGCCGGCTGGTGACGGCGACGCATCTGGCGGGGGAGCGCGGCACCCCCATCACCACTCTCGAACTGGTCGCTGAGCATGCCGAGATCGCTCGTGCCGCGGGTGGCGCGCTGGTGGTGCTGATGGGGCCGAAGTCCGAAGCGGCTCGCGCGCTGGCCTTGCGCCGAGGGGAGCTGGCCGCCGCTCATGTCGCGCGCTGGCGGGCGGCTTTGCCCGAGCCGGGTGAATTGCAGGTCGAGGTGGTTCATCACCGTGGCCGCGGCGAGCTGGCGAGGTCGGGCAGGTGGGCCGGATTCGGCGCCGCGGCCGGGCTTCCGGTGGTGCTCACCAATGAGGTGCGCTATGCCGACCGCAGCGATGCCCCGGTGGCTGACGTGCTCGACGCCTCGCGGTTGCTGGTCGCTCTCGATGCGCGCCACGTCGGCCGGGTCAATGCCGAGGGCTATCTGAAATCCGGCAAGGAGATGAGCGAGATAGCCGAGGAGGTCGCGCGCGCCGCCGGTTTCACCGACGGCGGCCGGAGCATGCTCATCCGCTCCCGGCAGATCGCCGAGCGCTGCGTGCTCGATCCCAAAGCTGATCTCGGCATCGGTGAGATCCACTTCCCGGAGCTGGAGGTGTCCGGCGGGGGCATCGCGGGTGCCGATGCCGATCTCGCCCTGCGAGCGCGCTGCGAGGCGGGGCTCGCCCGCCGCGGCATGACGGCATCACGGGAAGTCAGCGAGCGGCTCGATAGCGAGCTCAACATCATCCGGTCGCTGGGTTATCCGAGCTACTTCCTCACCGTGGCAGATGTCGTCGATCTGATCCGGGGGATGGGGGTGCGTTGCGCAGCCCGCGGGTCGGGAGCCGGCAGCCTGGTCACCTATCTCACGGGCGTCTCTGATGTCGATCCGCTGCGTTACGGCCTGCTGATGGAGCGGTTCCTGTCGCCGCTTCGCCACCAGTTGCCCGATGTGGATATCGATGTCGAGTCCGCCCGGCGCACCGAGGTCTACGAAAAAGTGCTTGCCCGCTATGGCGGGGAGCGGTGCGCATGCGTGGCCATGATGGACACCTACCGGGCCCGCCATGCGATCCGGGATGTCGGCGGCGCGCTCGGGCTGCCTCCCGGCGAGATCGACGCAGTGGCCAAAGCTTTCCCGCACATTCGTGCCAGCCAGGTGCGCGCTGCGATGCGCGAGCTTCCCGAGTTGCGCTCCAGCGGGCTGTCCACCGAAAGGCTGGATCTGCTGCTGCGGCTCGTAGAACGGCTCGACGGGCTCCCGCGCCACATCGCGCTGCATCCCTGCGGAGTGCTGCTGTCGGATGTGACCCTGCTGGAGCGCACCCCGGTCGAGGCGAGCTATCTGGGTTTCCCGATGAGCCAGTTCGACAAGGACGACGTCGAAGATCTCGGGCTGCTCAAGCTCGACCTGTTGGGCATTCGCATGCAGTCAGCTATCGCGCATGCCATTGCGGAAGTGCAGCGGGTCGACGGCGTCGAGGTTCCCATCGATGAGATCGACCGGGGCGATCCGGCGACCTTCGCGCTGGTGCAGTCCACCCGTACCCTCGGCTGCTTTCAGATCGAGTCGCCGGGCCAGCGGGAGCTGGTGGGCAAATTCGCGCCGGAGACCTTCGAAGACGTCATCATCGACATTTCGCTTTTCCGCCCCGGCCCGGTGAAGAGCGACATGGTGACCCCTTTTCTGGAGGCCCGCCAGGGTTGGCGCGAGGCGCGTTACCTGCATCCGGATCTGGAGCCTTATCTCGCCGATACCGGCGGGGTCGTCGTCTTCCATGAGCAGGTGCTGCAAATCGTGGCGCAGATGACCAAGGTTTCGCTTGCCGAGGCTGACGAGGCCCGCCGCGCTCTGGGTGATCCCGACCTTCAGCAGGAGGTCCGTGCCGCGTTCGTGCCGGCGGCGTTGCGGGCCGGATACGACCTGGCGACCATCGAGCGGGTCTGGGAAGTGCTCAAAGCGTTCGGATCCTTCGGTTTCTGCAAGGCTCATGCCGCGGCATTCGCGCTGCCCACCTATCAGTCGGCGTGGCTGAAAGCTCATCACACCGCCGCCTTTCTGGCTGGTGTGCTCACCCACGATCCCGGGATGTATCCCAAGCGGTTGATCCTCGATGACGCCCGCCAGTTCGGCATTGCCATTCTGGGTCTCGACGTCAACCAGTCCGACAGCGTTTATCGCATCGAGCGCGTCGGCACTTTCAGCGAGCCGCCCCCCGCGGTGCTCGATGCTCCGGCCCGCTGTCCACCGCTGGATCCCCGACTTCCTGACGCGCGTGACTACGGGATCCGGATGGCGCTGGCGGAGGTGAAGGGGATCAGTTCGGCGGAGGTCGAGAGCATCGTCGCCGGGCGTCCCTACGGGTCGCTGTCGGACTTCTGGCACCGGGCGCGGGCGTCGCGCCCGATCGTCGAAAGGCTCGTATTAGCAGGAGGTTTCGATTCGCTCTACGGGATCGGGATGGCGGCGCCGGTCCGCCGTCGCGGCCGGATCACCCGCCGGGATCTGCTCTTGCAGGTGACCGAGCTCGATCGGTGGAGCCGGGCGGTGGCGCGCAGTTCCGGGCGCAAGGCCCGACGTCCCCGGGCCGAGCCGACCATCTCAGGCGATAGAGCCGGGGGAACCGGGGAAACCGGGGGAGTGGTGGAGCAGGCAGCCCGCCAGTCACAAGCCCCGCGAGGGGCAGGCAGTGAGGCCGATCAGGTTCAGCTCGCTCTTCCGCTCGGCGATGATCCGTCGGCTGTCACGGCATCAGGCCTCCCGGAGCTCACCGGTGCGGAGCAATTGCGGGCCGAGCTCGAAGTGCTCGGTCTCGACGTCACCCGTCACGTGGTGGATTTCTACGAGCCGTTCATGGCGGCGATGGGCATCACCCGGTCACGCGACCTCATGGGCTGCCGCAGCCGTCAGGAGGTGCTCATCGCCGGGGTGAAGGTGGCCACCCAGACACCGCCCGTGCGGTCCGGGCGCCGGGTGGTCTTCGTGACGCTCGATGACGCGAGCGGCCCGCTCGACGCCACGTTCTTCGAAGACGCCCAGGCCGGCTACGCGTCCACCGTCTTCCATTCGTGGTTGCTGGTGATCCGCGGGTTCGTGCGCCGCACCGGTCCGCGCGGAGTATCGCTGCGGGCGACGGGATGCTGGGAGCTGCCGGCGATGCGAGACGCGTGGGAGTCGGGAGGGATCCCTGCCGTCGAGCAGTTGATGGCGTCCCGGGCCGGGGTCAGCGAGCTGGCGGTGCAGGGTGCCGCTGCCAGCCGCTCGAGCCGGCCGGTGATGGTGAATCCGCCCGCTGGGGGCCCTGGAGGCCGGGCGCAGCAGTACGCCACCGGGTTCCGGTTGTCCCCGTATGCCGACATCAAGCCGTCCGGCGGCGATGCGCGCAGTGCCCCGCGCCGGCTGTGGCACTCCAGCCCTGGGAGCTCCGGCGGATGAGCAGCCATGGGCCCGCGGGACGATTACCCTTCCGGTCAGGTGCCGGGAGCGTCCTTCGGCATCCAGGAAAGGACCGTGCCTCTCTCGTGCCCCTCAGCCAGCCGACTCAGTCCGGCTCGTGGCCGTCGGCGCGCAGCAGCGTCGTCTGGGAAGACCTGCGCCGCGCGCTCGGCGCGCTGTCCGAGCGTCGAGGTCGGGAGCTGGCGGTCGTCGATGCCGGTGGCGGCAGCGGCGGTTTCGCGGTCCCGCTTGCCGAGCTCGGCCACCGGGTCATCGTCGTTGACCCGAGTCCTGATTCGCTGGCGGCGCTGGAGCGCCGGGCCAGCCGAGGCCGGGGTGGGTGACCGGGTCAGCGGGCGCCAGGGTGATCTCGACACGTTGGCCGAAGCCGTCGGCGCGCAGCAGGCCGATCTGCTGCTGTGTCACGACGTTCTCGAGATCGCCGACGATCCCCGGCTCGGGCTGGCGGCGGTGGCCGCCGTGCTGCGGCCGGGCGGATTGCTCAGCCTGCTGGCCGCCAATCGATCGGCGGCGGTGCTGGGGCGAGTTCTCGCGGGGCGCCTCGAGTCCGCCGAGATCGTGCTCGACGGCGGGAAGACCGGCACCACCGATCGTTCGATCCGGCGCTTCGATCTGGGCGAGCTCGTGGCCTTCGTCGAGGCCGCCGGCATGTCGGTACTCGAGGTGCACGGTGATCGGGTGTTTTCCGACCTGGTGCCCGGCGCCGTCCTCGACACCGAGCCCCATGCCCGCGAGGTTCTGCAGCGCCTGGAGGAGAAGGTGTCGCGCCTGCCGGCCTACCACGCGATGGCCACCCGGCTTCATCTGCTCGCACTTGCCGGCCATGGGCCGGAGGTCGGTCGCTGATCGGCCGGCGCCGTGAGTCGCCTGCCTGACGAGCGAAGCCGCTTCGACCGGCCGAACCGCCCTGACGAGCCGAGCCGCCCTGACGAGCCGAGCCGCCCTGACGATCACTGCCCGATCCTGCATGTCGACATGGACGCGTTCTACGCCTCCGTGGAGCTGCGCTCGCGGCCGGAGTTGCAGGGCCGGCCCGTCATCGTGGGCGGGGGCGGCAGCCGTGGGGTCGTGCTGTCCGCGACGTACGAGGCCCGCGAGTTCGGCGTCCGCAGCGCGATGCCGATGATGCGGGCCCGCCGGCTTGTGCCCGCAGGCGGTCGTGCTCTCGCCGACGTTTCGCCCGCTACAGCGAGGCGTCCGCCGGGATCATGGAGATCTTCCGTTCGGTCACCCCGCTCGTGGAGCCGCTCTCGCTGGACGAAGCATTTCTTGACGTTCGGGGTGCCGATGCGGCGCCTTGGCCGCCCGCGCGCAGATCGCCGAGTGGATCCGGGCCCGGATCTGGGACGAGCAGCAGCTCACCTGCACGGTAGGGGTCGCTCCCACGAAGTTCGTGGCCAAGCTGGCTTCGGCGCGCGGCAAGCCCGACGGGCTGCTCGTCGTCCCGGCGGATGGGGTCGTCGCGTTCCTGCACCCGCTGCCCGTCGAGGCGCTGTGGGGGGTGGGCGAGCGCACCGCCGAGGCGCTGCATCGGCTCGGGCTGCGCACGGTCGGTGACCTCGCGCAGATCGCCGGTAGACGCTGCAGCGGGCGCTCGGTGCGGGGCCGGGCGCTCATCTGGCCGCGCTCGCCTGGGGTCGTGACGAGCGCCGGGTCATTCCCGACGAGCCGGACAAGAGCATCGGCTCTGAAGAGACTTTCGCCCGCGACGTCGACGACCCGAGGTCGTGCTGCGCGAGGTGCTGCGGCTCGCCGAACGCACCGCGGCCCGGCTGCGCGAGCAGGGATACGCGGCGCGCACGATGAGCCTGAAGGTGCGTTTCGCCGACTTCACCACCATCACCCGGTCGCGCACCCTGCGCGCAGGCCACCGACACCGGCCGGGAGATCTACGAGGTCGCTCGCGAGCTGTTCCTCAAGCTCGGCCTGCAACGTGCCCGCCTGCGGCTGGTCGGGGTGCGCGCGGAGAGCCTCGTCACTTCAGCAAAAGTCACCCGCCAGCAGTTGCTGGGGGAGCGGGAATCCGGGCTGGCGGGAGGCCGATCGGGCGGTCGATCGGGCCTCTGCCAGGTTCGGGTCCGGTTCGGTGCGGCCGGCGTCGCTGCTCGACCCTCCCGGGACGGTCGCCGCCGTAGGTCCCCGAGCGCGCGAGCCGTCGCGCCCTCTCGAGGAGCGCCCGAAAACACGCTAGCAATAGTCGAGCAACCTGCGGAGATGGCCCGCCACAGGGACCGTGGGAGACGTCGCTTTCCCACGTTGCCGAAACTTGCCTAACCGTCAAGGCTTGCGACTATCGTCCGACCTGCCGAAGTTCTATCCTAAGAAGACCCCCTCTCGGGGTCTGAAACGTTGGTGTGGGAGGAGCGCGGATGCCGCTCTCAGAGCATGAGCAGCGTCTGCTCGAGCAGATCGAGCGCGAGCTCTATGCCGATGACCCCAAACTGGTCAGCACTGTTCGCTCGATAAACCCCCGTACCTACGCGATTCGGCGCCTCTGGCGCTCTTCCGCGCTGTTCATCGTCGGCCTTGGTGTGCTGGTCTCCGCAGTCGTGATCAGCTCGAGCGCTGGCGCCGTCAGCATTGTGTTGGGTCTCGTCGGATTCGTTGTCATGCTTGCTTGCTGCTCTGCGGGGCTCCGCAGATCTGCGCCGGCTGGGTGGCCGTCCCGATCCTGACGCCCGCGCCGGCGTTCGCGGAGGCCGAAGACCCGGCGCTCGCTGTCCGAGCGGGCGCAAGAGCGTTGGCAACGGCGCTGGGAAGACCGCGACCGGTAGTTCGGTCAATGAGCCGGCCGTGTGGTCGGTAGGCGGTGTGGTCAGTAGCCGGTGGGAGCGGTCAGCCGGTGACGGCCGCGATCAGGTCTGCTCGCTACCCGCGGTCCCGTGGATCTTGGGGATTCGCGGCCGCCAGCCGGGCGAGCTGAGCCTGCCGCGCCAGCGCGTGAAGCCCGCCAGCACCGACTGCGGCGCGAGCCAGGCCCGCCAGCGTGCCTGGCCGCCGGCGGAGCGTTCCCACGCCTGCAGTGCTTCGCGGAAGGTGGCGGGCGGCATCGCGGGGCAGGGTCGCCCCGCCGCGCGTAACGGTAAGCTCCTGCGCATGAGCGACCTCCATGATCGCCGCCCGGGTGAGGTCGGGCATGCTGCGCTCGCCCGTCGGGCGTCGTGACCAGGACTGCACCAGGCGGCGGGGCGAGAGGTTGGGCGGGACCGCAGCCCGAGATCGAGCGCGGTGTCGAGGATCTCGGCCCACAGCGCGGCCGGGCTGCTCCCGGCGGCCCGGATCCGGCGGCGTCGCCGCAGCCGCCGCACGGCGGCCGGAGTCAGCAGCAGCACCGCTCCGGCGGCGATGCCGAGGAACCAATCAAGTACGGCACCGGACCGCCGTGGCCGCTGCCGCCGGCACCCGCGACCGGTGCAGCGCGCCCCTGCTTGCGGGGTGCGTTTCCAGCGCTCGGGGTGGGGGTCGCTGACTTCCGGCCGGGGTGTGGAGGTCGGGCCCGTGGTCGGCGCGCTACCGGGGATCGGGACGCGTGTAGCCCGGTGGCTTGTGCCCGGGTCGCGCGGGGTGGGCTCGAATCGCACCCAGCCCGCCTGCGGGAACCACAGCTCGGGCCAGGAGTGGGCGTCGTGATTGGTGATCAGCCAGCTGCCGTCGGCCTGCTGCTTTCCCGGGGTGAATCCCACCGCGACCCGCGCCGGGATCCCTGCGATCCGGGCGAGCACCACCATGGCGCCGGCGAACTGCTCGCAGTACCCGCGGTGGGTGTCGAACAGGAATTGGGAGAGGCGTTGTCGCCGGTGGGTGCGCCGTTCAGGTCGTAGTGGAATAGCGGGCTGCGCAGGTAGGCCTGGATCGCCGCCGCCCGGTCGTACTCGGTCAGCAGGCCCGACGTCAGGCGATCGGCCAGCTGGTTCACCTGGACCGGAAGGTTCGCCGGAAGCTCGGTGCTCGGTGCCACATCCGACGGGACCGATCCGCCCGCGGAGTCCGCCCGCAGCGACTCCGGAGTCGGGTCGGCCACCTGCGAGGTCACCGTGTAGTGCGCTCCCGAGGTGTCGGTCTGCGCCGAGAAGATCGTGAAGTTGCGGCCGGCGAGGCGCCAGTCGCCCTTCGACGTCGACCTTGGTCGGTTCGTAGGGCACCGGAAGGTAGCGCTGATGAAGCGTGGGGCGCACGTCGATGGTCGCTTCGACGCGCTGGGTCGGTCCGGGGGCGACGGCCGGCAGGCCGTGGGAGACCTTGGCGTCGGCGCCGGCGGTCAGCGAGCCGAGCGTGAAGGTGTTGCCGTCGAAATGCTCCAGTGCCGTCAGGCGCAGGTACTCGGGGGTGTTCGTGTGCACGGTGAGCAGCGGCTGGTCCACGCTGCTGTGCAGCTGCTGGGCGAGGGTGACGACCGGCTCGATGACGGTCGCCGACCTCCGATCCGTCGCCGCCGCGGTGCTGGCGGGCGATGCCGCTGTAGCGCGGGATGAACAGCGCGATGAAGAGCGCTGCCACCACGGCGATCGCCCCGATGCGGCGCCCGCTCGAGCCCGTGGCGCGCCTGATCGACGTCGCCGAACCCGGCGGCAGCTTGGCCCAGCTCGTCAGCTTTCTTCGCCCCGAGGCGAGGAGCAGGGCGATGTAGGCGACGCAGGCGGCCACGAACGCCAGCAGCCCCACGCCTCGATCGACGACGGCCGCCGGAACGGCCAGCAGCGTGAGCAGCGGCAGTCCCGCGGCGGCCGGGCGTTGCAGGGAGCCGGCGATCGCGTCGACCAGCGCGGCGATCAGGTAGACCCCGGCGACCGTGAGGAAGAGGAACCCCGGACGCTGGGGGACCGGCACGCTCAGGGCCCGGATGTCGTTGGAGCCGGAGGTGGCCAGCGATCGCAGCGCGCTCCAGGTGGTGCCCCACGGCGCGAGACTGATCTTGGAGCTGAACGGCGAGCCGTGGGTGGACACCGGGATGACGTAGAGCCAGCCGGCGACGAGATAGACGATCGGCATGACGGCCTGCAGCGCGCGGACGCGCCGCGCCAGCTCGCCGGCCAGCCCGGCGACGATGATGGCGCCGGCCACCGGCACCAGCCACCACCGCAGGCCGGCGAACAGGTTGCCGAGGCAGAGCGCCGTGCAGAAGGTCGCGAACCCGGCCAGGACCGGGATCGGTATCTGCAGGTCGGGCCTGGCCGCCGCCGGCGGCGCGGGTGGCGACCAGCGCGCGCGGCGCCGGCGGTCGCGCGCTCGGCGGTTCGCGGAGCCCGACCCCGGTGCCGCTCATCCGACCCACCGCCGCGACTGCAGCCGGTCGACGCCGTGCAGCTCCTGCCACAGCATCTCCAGGCTGCTTGCCGGCCCCGCGATCACCGCTGACCAGCCGGACCGGTGCAGCAGGTCGCGGGCCGCAAGCACGGCGGGCGACGGCGGTCCGCCCCTGCGGTCCCAGGCGGGCGCGTCGACCAGGATGCACAAGCACCGGGAGCTTCGGCTCGCGGTCCGGATCAGCGCGCCGACGTCGCCGTTGCTTACCGTGCCCAGGACGGCGATGACCGAGTCCGGATCGCCGGCGTCACCGCCCAGCCGCGTGGGGAGCGGCAGCAGCGTCGCGCTCTCGCGGCGGCCCACGTCGGCCAAGGCGTCCATCACGCCGAAGCCTGCTTCTAGAGCGGGGCTGCGTGACTCGGCGAGGACGGCAGCCAGGTCGTCGACGAGGCGTACCCCGTAGCCGCCCCTGATCATGGCGGCGGAGACGGAAGCGGCGGCGCCCACCGCGAACTCGAACGATTCGGATCGGCTGCCGCTGCTGTGGGCGGCGGTACGGGTGTCGAGCAGGATCGTGGCCCGGCTCTGCCAGGGCTGCTCCTCCCGGCGGACGCTCAGCTCGCCGGTGCGCGCGGTGGTACGCCAATGCACCCGGCGCCGGTCGTCGCCGGGCCGGTAGGGGCGGGTCGTCACGTCCTGCTCGCCGCCGGTGGTGATGCCGCGCTGGCGGCTCTCGCCGCCGAGGCTCCACTGCCCGCCCAGCCGGTTGATGCGCAGCGGCGTGACGGCCGGCAGGACGCTGACCTTCGCCGTCACGGCGAAGGTGCGCAGGATCTGGCAGAAACCGAACGGGTCGGCAAGGCGCACCGACAGGGGGCCGATGGTGTAGCGGCCGCGGCGGACGGGACGCACGCCGTAACTGACGGTGGTCTGGCCCGCGGAAGGGATGCGGGGCAGGACGAACCGCGCGCCTTCGCCCTCAGCGGCTCCGAGTTCGGGAGGGAGCGCGTCCTGGGCGAGCAGCAGAGGGGTCGTCATGCGCGAGGCGTTGCGCACCTCCAGCTCCACGCGCACGACGCTGCCGACCGGGGTACGCGTGCGGTCGAGATGGCGGTGCGCCGCTATCCGGTAGCGCGCCCGGGTCAGATACACCGCAGCCGTGATCGGCAGTGCGAGCACCAGGATGCCCACCCGGACCAGGTCGCGCTGATCCAGCACGACACCCGCAGCCAGGCAGGTGACCCCGGCGCCCACGAAGGTCCGTCCGCGCGAGGTGAGCCCGGCCAGCGCGAGCCGGACATGGCCACGGTGCTGGGGCGGTGCCCCGGCGGGCCGTCGCCGCACGATCAGCGACCCCGGCGAAGGGCGCCCGCACCGGGCAGCGCGACCCGGGCCACCAGCTCGTTGACGATGTCGAAGGGCTGGCGCCGGTTGGCGGCGGCCTCGGGGCTCAGCAGCAGCCGGTGGGAGAGCACCGCGCCGGCGAGGGCTTGGACGTCGTCGGGCAGCACGTACGCGCGGCCCTCGAGCGCTGCCGCCGCCCGGGCCGTGCGCAGTAGCTGCAGTCCGGCTCGCGGGGAGGCGCCGAGGCGCAGCTCCGGATGGCGCCGCGACGCGGTGACGAGGTCGACGACGTAGCGACGCACGTCGTCGGACACGTGGACCTGCCGCACGACGCCCGTCAGCTGGGCGATCTCCGCCGCTGTCGTCACGGGCTCGAGATCGGCCAGCGGCTCGCCGCCGGCGTGGCTGTCGAGCATCGCGAGCTCGGCGTCGCCTGACGGGTAACCCATCGCGACCTGCGCGGTGAACCGGTCGCGCTGGGCCTCCGGCAGCGGGTAGGTGCCTTCCATCTCCACCGGGTTCTGGGTGGCGACGACGAAGAACGGCGGCTCCATCGTGTAGGTGACGCCGTCGACCGTGACCTGGCGCTCCTCCATGCACTCCAGCAGCGCCGACTGGGTCTTGGGACTGGCGCGGTTGATCTCGTCGCCGATCACGACATTCGCGAAGACAGCGCCCGGCCGGAACTCGAAGACATGGCGCTCGGGCTCGTACACGCTGACGCCGGTGACGTCGCTGGGCAGCAGGTCGGGCGTGAACTGGATGCGCCGGACCGTGCCGGACATGGCCGCCGCCAAGGCTTTGGCCAGCATGGTCTTGCCGACGCCCGGGACGTCTTCGATGAGCAGGTGGCCTTCGGAGAACAGCACGACGAGCGCGGTGCGGATCACGGCCGCCTTGCCGTCGATGACGGTCTCGATCGCCTCGAGCATCCGCTCGCCGATCGCGCCGACCGTCTCCACGTCAGGGCGCGATTCGGGCGCGCCGCGGGGCCAGCTCCGGCCCACCACGGGCAACGGATCAACCACCGCATACCTCCAGGTTCAGTTGCACCAGTGTGCCTGCCCCTTCGCGCCCCCGCGCGCCGTTCTTCACAGCCGTAGTTCACACGCCCTGCTGATTGTGTGTCGCCTTCCTGGACGCGCGCACCCGGCTATCGGTTGTACGACCCTCCTGCCCGGGCTGCCCGCGCCGCTGCGGCCAGCGCGTCGGTGAGCTCGGCCGCTTCCTGCTGGTCGCGATGGCGGAACGCCGAGTGAACATTGCGCCCCGCCGTGTCGAGGTGCACGGTCGCGAGCCCCAGGCGGCGCTGCACGGGGCCGGCGACCAGTCGCACGCTCTGCAGCTTGTCCTGGGGGACGATGTCGGTGATCCGCCGGATCCGTCCATAGCTGGTCACGGACCAGCCGTGATCGAACGCGCCGGCCAGGAACTGGTAGGACAGCGGCGCCCGCCACCGTGCCCGAGGTGGTGGCTTGGTCAGCCGGATCGACTCCAGCCGCAGCCCGGGAAGGACCGTCTCGATCAGCCTCTGGGCTTGCGCCCGCGGGGCCACGGGGATGAGCACCCCGATCGCCGCCCGCTCCTCCGCTCCACCGGCGCCCTTGTTGCGGTAGCCGGCGACGTCGACCTCCAACCGCATCCATCCGAGGCGGCGCCACAGCAAGGGTTCGACGACGCGAATGGCCTGCACCCGGCCCCGGGGGACGGTCTGGTGGCGGGTGTCCAGCAGCCCGTGCTTCAGGCGGACGCCCTGCGGGGACAGGGAAACCGTAAACCCGAACTCGACGGTGAACTTGTAGTAGAGGGTTGCCCCGATCGGCAGGATCGCCGCGACGATGGCCCCAGCTGCGGCAGGAGTGACGAGCGTCGCGAACGCGATGGCCGCGACGAAGACCGCGGCGAAGACGCCGGTCGCGGAAATCAGCAGCGAGATGACGAAGCGGGCCGGCGGCACGATCGCCAGGACGGCTTCGTCCTCGGCGCCCCACGACGGGGCCGCAGCGGTGCTCGCCTGCAGCGGCGCCGGTATGGGCGCCGGCATGAGGGACGGCGCCGGCTGGAGCGGCAGTGCCGGTGCGCCCACCGGCCGGTGCGCGAGATCCAGCAGGTGAGCACGGACCGTCAACGCCTCCGCCTCGGTCAGGTAGGCGAGGTTGGCCTCGCCGCTGCCGTGCCCGACCACCTCGATGCGCAGTTCAGCGAGCCCGAGCGCGCGGGCGATGAGCGGGCGGACGACATCGATCGCCTGCAGCCGCGCCAGCGGTACCCGCCGGCTCTTGCGGGTGAAGATGCCGTACTCCAGTCGCAGATCACCACCCTCGACGCGCCACCGGCGGCGCAGCCACGACAGGTAGCCCGCGAGTGCCGAAACGGGCAGCACGACCGCGACGATCAGCAGGAACTGGGTGCTCGAGAAGCCCCCGCGGCGCAAGCCGTCCTGAGCCGTGACGGCGGCGACGACGCCGAGTGCGCGCCACCCGCGCAGCACCGGTGTGAGCGGATGCAGACGCGCCCATTCGGTGCCCGGAACGGCGGACAGCGCGGGCGCTGCATCCGTCGAAACGGCCGTGTCTGCAGGGAATCTTTCCCTCACAGGCCCGCGGCCCGCGCTTCCCCGAGCATCGCGAGACGGTCGCGTAACCGCTCGGCTTCGGCGGCCGGGAGCCCGGGCACCCGCGCGTCGCTCGCCGCGGCCGCGGTGTGCAGGCGCACCGTCGCCAGCCCCCACCGGCGCTCCAGCGGCCCGGCCACCACGTCGACGAATTGCATGCGTCCGTAGGGCACCACCGACAACCGGCGCACCAGCACCCCGCGCCGGACCAGGAGGTCCTCGGCGCGCTCGGCGTAGCCCCAGGCGCGAAACCGGCGAAGGATCGTCACTTCGGCCACCGCGGAGGCGACGACGACGGCGCCGAGCGCGATGAGCCCGGCGACCGGGAAGAAGGCGGCGCTGACGCCGGCTCCCGCGATCAGCACCGCGGAGCTGACGCGAACCTGGGCACGGCGCAGGCCGAGCATCCGCCGGGCGGGCGCGCGCCATTCCAGCGCGGACTCGGCTGTCGGTGCGGCACCGACGGCACCGCTATCGACGTCGCTCACCCGGTCATCTTCCCCCGTCATCGACGGCTCCGGGGCGGGCGGGACGCCGAATGTATGGTCCTGAGGGGGAAAGTGGGTTAGAGTGGGTGGCCGTGGGGAGCATCGGCTGATTTGGCGTACGCGTCGCTGGGCGGAGGTGGGCTGTGTTCCTTGGCACCCACCGGCCGCGACTCGACGAGAAGGGCCGGCTGGCGTTTCCCGCCCGATTTCGTGACGAGCTGGCGGAGGGTGTCGTGCTGACCAAAGGGCAGGACCGCTGCCTTTACGGCTACACGGCAGCTGCGTTCACCCGGCTCGGCGACGCGCTTCGCGATGCCCCCGTGGGATCGCAGGCGCTCCGCAACTACCAGCGCACGTTCTTTGGTTCCGCGTCGCTGGAAGTGCCCGACAAGCAGGGCCGGGTCACCGTGCCCGCTTCGCTGCGCGACTACGCCGGCCTCGAGCGCGACTGCGTCGTGGTGGGCACCAATGCGCGCTTCGAGGTCTGGAATGCCACCGCCTTCGACGAGTGGGAGGCGGGCAATGACGTTCGTTTCGCCGAGCTCCAGGAGGAGGTGCTGCCCGGGGTGCTCTGAGCGCTGACCACCAGCGCCTTTCAGCCTGCCTTGATCTCAGGGCATACGGCGAGGTTCCGGCCCGCTCGCAATCCTGGCGTCCCTTCCCTGGCGCCAGGCCGGGAGCGGACCTGGACCTGACCGGATGCACCAACCCGCAAGCCCGTCCACCTCCGATCGCCCGAACATCTCCACATCCGGGGCAGAAGGGTGGCAGCGGCGATGCAGCCAGACGAGATGCAGCCAGACGAGATGCAGTTCGCGCACGAGCCCGTCCTCGTCGCCCGCATCGTGCAATTGCTGGCTCCCGCATTGCAGGTACCCGGAGCGGTTCTCGTCGACCTGACGCTCGGGCTCGGCGGTCACACCGAGGCGCTCCTGACCGCGGCTCCGGACGCCCTCGCCGTCGGCGTCGACCGCGACACCGAAGCCATCGCGCAAGCGCGCACCCGGCTGGCGGGATTCGCGTCGCGAGTGCGTCTCGCTCATGCCGTCTACGACGAATTGCCCGCCGTGCTCGAAGGTTTCGGCATCCGATCCATTTCGGCAGTCCTGCTCGATCTCGGCGTGTCGTCGCTTCAGCTCGACGATGGAAAGCGAGGCTTCTCCTACAGCCGGGACGCCCCTCTCGACATGCGCATGGATCAGTCGCGTGGGCTCACCGCGGCGGATGTCGTCAACGACTATGAGACAGGAGAGCTGGCGCGGGTGCTACGCACGTACGGCGAGGAGCGTTTCGCTCGGCGGATCGCCGAGGCGATCGTCCGGGAGAGAGACGTGGCGCCGTTCACGAGCACCGCGCGGCTGGCCGAGCTCGTCCGTGAATCCGTGCCCGCCGCCACCCGGCGCACCGGTGGCCATCCGGCCAAGCGCACCTTCCAGGCCTTGCGCATCGAAGTGAACGACGAGTTGCGCGCGCTGGAGTCCGCCGTTCCGGCAGCGATCGCGGCGCTAGCTCCCGGCGGCCGCATCGCCGTCCTCGCGTATCAGAGCCTCGAAGACCGGATCGTCAAGCGGTGCCTGGCTGCGGGTGCCCATCCGGAACGCGAGAACGACCTGCCGCCCGACTTCCCGTTGCCGCCCCCGGCTCCCTCTCTACGGCTGCTGACCCGCGGCGCGGAGCGGCCCACCGAGGCCGAGGTGGCTGCGAATCCGCGAGCGGCTTCGGCCCGGTTGCGGGCGGCCGAGCGTCTCGATGCCGAGCTCCCGTCCAGCCTGCTGTCGCCGCTGTCGAAGCACTCGAGGAAAGGTCGCTGGTGAGCGCCCAACCGCTTCCCGTATCCCCGGAAGCTCCCCGAAGGAACTCCGGCCGCGGCCCGGCCCGGCCCGGAGGCCGCGGAAGGCTTGCGCTCGTCCCGCCCCCCTCGAGAGCCAGGCGGGCGCCGTTCGTCGTGCTGCTGCTGATCCTGCTGGCGGGTGGGTTGGTGGGGCTGCTGCTGCTGAATACCGCCTCGGCGCAGGACTCGTTCCGGCTCCACGCCCTGCAGGACCAGGACGCCGCCCTGCAGCAGCAGGAGCAAGCCCTCACCAGCCTGGCCGACGGTCTCGATGACCCGTCGCAGCTGGCCAAGCGGGCGGCGGAGCTCGGGATGGTCGCCGGCGACCCGCCCGTCTTCCTGCCCCGGGGCGTGCCGATTCCCAAGGGCGCCATCCGCGTCGGCAACCTGATCTATGCGCCGAACGTGGTGCCGGTGACCCCGCCGCCGGTGGCGGCTAGCCCGGCGCCAAAGCCGACGGTGAAGGCCGCCGCGAAGAAGCCGGTCGTGAAGAAGCCGGTCGTGGAGCCGGTCGTGAAGAAGCCCGTGGCTGCGCACCAAAGCGTCCAAGGCACCCGTCGCGACTGTGAGCAAGGCGCCGGTGGCGACCCGTCCGGCCACCACTCCTACGACCACCACGCGGACGCCGGTGAAGACCGCCACCAACCCCGCCACTCACCCAGCCACAAGCCCGGTCGCGGGAGGCCACTGATGAGCCCGACCGCGCCGCCGCCGGTACGCCAGCGTCCGGTCCCGTCGCGCAAGCCCGCACGGCCTGCTGCGCGGCCGGCGAGCACCCGAGCCGACCGGCGCTGGGGAGGGCGTCGTAAGCGCCCCGGCTTCCGGCTGCGCTCGTCCGGCCGCCGGCTGCGCATGGCAGCTGCCGCGATGGCCGCGTTGTTCCTCTTGCTTGCCGGGCGTCTCGTCCAGCTGCAGGGCTTCAAGTCCCACACGTATGCGGCCCTCGCCGAGCAGCAGCGCACCCACACCGTCGACCAGCCCGCGACCCGCGGCGAGATCGTCGACCGGTCGGGCAACGTGCTCGCCGTCGACGTCGCTGCCGTCGACGTCTACGCCCAGCCGCCCAAGGTGACCGACGTCGTCGGCGAGGCCAACAAGCTCGCGGCGCTCCTGCACATGTCGGTCGCCGACCTCACCGCCGATCTGCTCAACAACACCCCGTTCCGGCTATCTCGCGTACGACGTCGACCCCACCGTCGGCGACCAGATCACCAAGCTGGCGCTGCCCGGCATCGGCACGCTCCCACAGAGCAAACGCCTTTATCCGGCAGGCAATCTCGCCGCTAACGTGCTGGGTGTCGTCGGGCGTGACGGCACCGGCCTGGCGGGCCTGGAGAGCGAGTACAACACGAGCCTGGCCGGCAAGAACGGCAAGCTCGTCGTCGAGGAAGACCCGCAGGGGCGGGTGATCCCCTCGGGCACCCACCGCGAGAAGGCGCCGGTTCCCGGGCAGGGCCTGCAGCTGACCATCGACCGTGACATCCAGTACGAGGCCGAGCAGGCGCTCGGCGCCGAGGTGAAGGCCTCCGGGGCGATCAAGGGCGTCGCCATCGTCATGAACCCGCACACCGGCGACATCTACGCCATGGCGAGCGCCCCCGGGTTCAACCCCAACGACCCGACCAAGATCACCTCTGCCGACCTGCAAAACCCCGATGTCGCCTGGACTTTCGAGCCGGGCAGCGTCAACAAGCTCATCACCGTCAGCGCGGGGATCGACCGCCACATCGTCACGCCCACGACGGCGATCACCATTCCCGCGTCATCCCCGACCCAGGGGATTCCGGTGCCGCCGTTCATCATCCACGACGCGGAGAATCACCCCACGGAAAACCTGACGGTCGCCGGCATCCTGGCACGGTCGAGCAACGAGGGGGCGCTGCTCATCAGCCGCATGCTGCCGTCGCGGGCGACGCTGGAGGGTGAGCTGCGGGCGTTCGGCCTCGGGGAGCTGACCGGGGTCGGTTTGCCAGGGGAGTCCCAGGGGCTGCTGGCGCCCTCGAGTACGTGGTCGGATTCGCAGGCGGCCAACATCCCGTTCGGGCAGAGCATGTCGGTGAACGCGCTTCAGGTGGCCGAGGCTTACGCCACCATCGCCAACGGCGGGGTGCGCGTGACCCCGCGCATCATCAGCGGCACCATCAACGGCAAGGGCAATGTGGAGCCGACCACCCCCGGTCCGACGCGGCGGGTGGTGAGCCCGCAGACCGCCAAGACCATGGCGCAGCTGCTCGAGCAGGTGACGACGACAGCGGACGGTACGGGCGCGGCGGCTTCGGTGCCCGGCTACCGGGTGGCCGGCAAGACAGGCACGGCCAACCGCATCGACCCCAACACCGGCACGTACAAGGGGTACGTCGCGTCGTTCGTGGGCTTCGCCCCGGCAGACAATCCCTCGCTCGTCGTTCTCGTCACATTGGACGATCCGCAGTCGAGCTACTACGGCGGTACCGTCGCCGCACCGGTCTTCTCGCAGATCATGTCGTTTGCGCTGACCACCCTGCGGGTCCCGCCGACCGGGACGACCCCGGTGATCTACCCGCAGACGGCCCCGTGAGCCGCGCGGGTGCCCAGCCCGGGGCGGCCGGGCACCTATTCTCGGGCCCGTGAGTTCGAAGGCGCTTCGCCCCACCGCGGCGCCGGAGTTCCCGCTTGATCGGCTCCAGAAGGTGCTGGCCCGCCGCGGGGGAGCGGCATCCGTGAGCGGGACGGCAGCCGGGCCGCAGGTCATCAGGGGCGTCACGCTGGATTCGCGGCAGGTGCAACCCGGTGACCTCTACGCCGCGCTGCCCGGGGCTCACGTGCACGGCGCTGCCTTCGCGGAGCAAGCAGTAGGCGCCGGCGCGGTCGCGGTCCTGACCGATCCTGCCGGCGCCGCCCTGATCGGCGACCCCCCGATCGGCGCCGGCCGGCCCGCGGCCGTCCTCGCGGTGGCCGACCCGCGGGCGGTCCTGGGGGAGGTTGCCGCGGCGATCTACGGCGAACCGACCCGCCACCTGCGCCTGCTCGGCGTCACCGGGACCAATGGAAAGACGACCGTCGCGTACCTGCTGGAGGCCGGACTGGCAGCAGCCGGGCATCGCACAGGACTGGTCGGTACGGTGCAGACCAGGATCGCCGACGCGGTCGTTCCCAGCGTGCGCACGACCCCTGAGGCCCCTGAGCTGCAGGCGCTCTTCGCGACGCATGCTGGAGCGTGGGGTCGACGCCGCCGCGATGGAGGTTTCCAGCCATGCCCTGGCCTTGCACCGGGTCGATGGCTGCCGGTTCGCCGGTGCCGCCTTCACCAACCTCAGCCAGGATCATCTCGACTTCCACGCCGACCTCGAGGACTACTTCGAGGCCAAGGCGTTGCTGTTCGATCCCAAGCGAGGCTTTCTCCCGCCGGGACGCGCCGTCCTCTCGGCGGACGACGACCACGGACGTCGGCTGGCCCTGCGTCACGCCGACGCCGTCACCTTCGGTTTCAGCGCCGACGCCGACTGGCGGGCGGTCGAGGTCCGGTGCGGTCCGGCGGGCTCCGACTTCGGTGTGCTCCTGCCAGGTGCCGACGCTCCCATCCGAGCTCACGTCGCCATGCCCGGATCGTTCAACGTGAGCAACGCGTTGTGCGCGATCACGCTGCTGGCGCAGACCGGAACCGAGCTCGAGGCGGCGGTCGAGGGGGTCGCCGGGCTGGCGGGCGTGCCGGGACGCATGGAGCGGATCGACGCCGGGCAGCCGTTCCTCGCGCTTGTCGACTACGCGCACACGCCGGCAGCGGTGACAAGCCTGCTGCAGACGGTGCGCGAGCTGGTCCCCGGCCGGCTGCTGCTCGTGCTCGGCTGCGGGGGAGACCGTGACCGGGGCAAGCGGCCGCTGATGGGTGCTGCGGCCGTCGTCGGCGCCGACGTGGCGATCCTCACCAGTGACAACCCGCGTTCGGAGGACCCGCTCCAGATCCTGGCCGAGATGAGCGAGGGCGCTCGCAAAGCGGCCGCCGGGATGAGTTCGGTGGGGGAGTTCGTCATCGAGCCCGACCGGGCGGCGGCGATCGCGCTGGCGGCCGGGCACGCGCGTGCGGGTGATGCCGTCATCGTGGCCGGGAAGGGGCATGAGACGGGGCAGGACGTCGCCGGTGTCGTGCACCCGTTCGACGACCGCGAGGTGCTGCGCGGCGCCCTTTCGAATTCAGCGGCCGGCGCATGATCGGACTTCGGTTGCGCGAGGTGGCGGCGGCGGTGCAGGGGATCGTGGTCCCGGTAGCGGAGGGCGACAGGGTCGCTCACGGGCTGGTGATCGACTCGCGCCAGGCCGCGCCGGGCCTGCTCTTCGCGGCGCTGCCCGGAGAGCACACCGACGGCCACGAGCACGCGGCAGGCGCGATCGCCGCCGGCGCGGTCGCGATCCTGGCGACCCGGGCGGCGGCGCAGCCGGCGGTGATCGTGCCGGACGTCGCGGCCGCCATGGGCGCGCTCGCGGCATACGCGCTGCGCCGCACTCCACAGGTGAGGGTCATCGCCCTCACCGGATCGTCCGGCAAGACCAGCACCAAGGATCTGGTCGCCGCGCTGCTCGAGCCCGCCGGCCCCACGATCGCTCCGCCCGGCTCGTACAACAACGATCTCGGCCTGCCCCTGACGGTGTTGCGCACCGACGCGTCGACCCGCTTCCTGGTGCTGGAGATGGGGGCGCGCGGGCGCGGTCACATCGCCCGGCTGTGCGCCATCGCACCGCCCTCGATCGGCGTCGTGCTCAATGTGGGCAGCGCCCATCTCGGGGAGTTCGGCAGCCGCCGGGCGATCGCTGAGAGCAAGGGTGAGCTGACCGAAGCGGCCCGTGACGTCGCGGTGCTGAATGCCGACGACCCGCTGGTGCTGGCGATGGCGGCGCGCACCCGGGCTCGCGTCGTCACCTTCGGCGAGAGCCGCGATGGCGACGTGCGCGCCGAGGATGTCGACGTCGACGCCCAGGGGCGGCCCGGCTTCACTCTCGTCACCCCGCAGGGCCGCTCGAGTACCCGGCTGGCGCTGATCGGCCGTCATCAGGTCGGCAATGCTCTTGCCGCCGCGGCCGTCGCCCTCGAGTGCGGGCGCACCCTCGATCAGGTGGCGGCCGGGCTGGCGAGCGCGGGGCCGCGGTCACGCTGGCGCATGGAGGTGGCGACGAGCCCTTCCGGCCTGACGGTCGTCAACGACGCGTACAACGCCAATCCCGAGTCGATGCGTGCCGCCCTGAAAACCCTTGCACTGCTGGGGAAACCGGCCCCCGGCCGTGACGCGCGGCGCACCGTTGCCGTGCTCGGGCCGATGTACGAGCTCGGCCCCACGAGCGACGACGAGCACGACGCCATCGGCCGCCTTGCGGTACGGCTCGGCATCGACAAGGTCATCGCCGTCGGCGAGGACGCCGCCGCGATCCACACCGGCGCCCACCTCGAGGGTCCGCGCCAGGAGCCGGTCCTGGTCGCCGACGTGGCGGCCGCGCTCGAGGTGCTTCGCGACGAGATCGGCCCTGACACGGATCCGTCGACCGTCGTCCTGGTCAAGGCCAGTCGCGCGGCCGGGCTGGAACGGGTGGCGGCAGCCCTGCTGGCCGGGGCCCCGGAGCACGCCGCGTGAAGAGCGTCCTCATCGCGGCCTCGGTCGCCCTTTTCATCTCGCTCGTCGGCACCCCGCAGGCGATCCGGCTGTTCCGCCGCCGCGGCTACGGCCAGGAGATCCGCGAGGACGGCCCGCAGAGCCACCTGACCAAGCGCGGCACCCCGACCATGGGCGGGGCGGTCATCATCCTGGCCACGCTCGCCGGCTATGGCGTCGCCCATCTCGTCGACATGCGCGGCTTCACCGCCAGCGGGCTGCTGATCCTCATGGTCATGACGGGCCTGGGCATCGTCGGGTTCGCCGACGATTACATCAAGATCCGGCGGCAGCGAAACCTCGGGCTCTCGGCCCGGACGAAATTCATCGGCCAGCTCGCGGTCGCGCTCGCCTTCGGATTGCTGGCGGTCCGCTTCCGCAACGCGCAGGGCTACCTGCCGGGCTCCACCGAGCTGTCGTGGGTACGCGACATCGACTTCTCGGTGGGCACCATCGGCTTCCCGGTGCTCGCCTGGCTGATGATCTCGGCGACCTCCAATGCGGTGAACCTGACCGACGGCCTCGACGGGCTGGCGGCCGGCACCAGCGCGATGGTGTTCGGCGCGTACGTGATCATCTCCTTCTGGCAATTCGGCAACGAGTGCGGCGAAGGCAGCAGACTCGCGTCCTGCTACGTCGCGCGAGATCCGCTCGATGTGGCGATCGTCGCGGCGGCGGCGATGGGGGCCTGTTTCGGCTTCCTGTGGTGGAACGCCAGCCCGGCGCGGATCTTCATGGGCGACACCGGATCGCTCGCGCTCGGCGGCGCCTTTGCCGCGATGGCGATCGTGACCCGTACCGAGCTGCTGCTGGTGATCCTCGGAGGCCTGTTCGTCCTGGAGACGGTGTCGGTCATCCTGCAGGTCGCCTCGTTCAAGCTCACCGGCAAGCGGGTGTTCAACATGGCGCCGATCCATCACCATTTCGAACTCGCCGGCTGGCCGGAGACGACCGTCATCATCCGGTTCTGGATCATCGGCGGCCTGACCGTCGCCCTGGGCCTGGGGCTGTTCTACGCCGAGTTCCTCTCGCACGGCTCCCTGCACTGACCCCGGCGGCAGCGCGGCGAGTTCTGCGACACGCTGCCCGACACGCGGCGCAGATCCCCACCTCGCGGGGCCCGGCCAGGGACGATGCCTGGGCGGCAGCCGCACCGGCCTGCCCTGAGCGAGCACGGGAGGGTTCGTGGCGGCACTGGACACCCCAGGAACGCCGCGTACCCGCACGCCCCGCCCGGCCGGCGTCCGCCCGGCGCGTCCCGCCCGCCGCCCGCCGGAGCCGCAGGCTTCCGCCGAGAACGAGCGCGTGCCGCTGCTGGCCCGGCCGATGGCGTCGTACTACCTCATCGCCTCAGCGAGCGCGCTCTTGCTCGGCCTCGGCCTGGTCATGGTGCTGTCGGCGTCGAGCGTCACGTCCTACGCGGCGTCCGGGTCCTCGTTCTCGGTGTTCATCAAGCAGCTGATGTGGGTCGGCATCGGATTGCCGGCGCTGCTGCTGGCCAACCGGATGTCCACCCGGGTGCTGCGGATGCTGGCGTACCCCCTGCTGCTGGCCAGCATCGGAGGGCTGATGCTGGTGCTCGTGCCCGGCATCGGGGTGTCCGCTTACGGCGCCACCCGCTGGGTCGGGGTCGGCTCGTTCACCCTGCAGCCGAGCGAGCTCGCCAAGCTCGGCCTCGCCCTCTGGGGTGCGGATCTGCTGGTGCGCAAGAAGCGGCGCTTACGCGAGTGGCGTCACCTGCTCATCCCGTTGCTGCCGGTGGCAACCCTGCTCGCAATACTGGTCATGCTCGAGCCCGACCTCGGCACGACTCTGGTCATCGTCGCGATCCTGATGACCCTGCTGTGGGTGGTCGGCTCGCCGGCGAGGCTTTTCGCCGGGCTGCTGTCGGTGATCGGGATGCTGGTTACGTACCTGGCCGTCGCCGAGCCTTACCGGCTCGCCCGGCTCGCCTCGTTCGCCGACCCGTTCAAGGACTCGCAGGACACCGGATGGCAGGCGGTGCAGGGGTTGTACGCGCTCGCCTCGGGCGGCTGGTGGGGCGTCGGCCTCGGAGCCAGCCGGGAGAAGTGGTCCTACCTCCCCAACGCCCACACCGACTTCATCCTGGCGATCATCGGCGAGGAGCTCGGCCTCGTCGGCACCCTGCTCGTCGTGGTGCTCTTCGGTGTGCTGGCGTACGGCGGTATCCGGGTCGCGCAACGCTCCTCGGATCAGTTCGGACGCCTCGCTGCCGCGGCGATCACCGCCTGGCTCGTCGGGCAGGCTCTGATCAACATGGGCGCGGTGGTCGGGCTGCTCCCCATCACCGGCATCCCGCTGCCACTGATCTCGTTCGGCGGCTCCTCGATGTTGCTGACCATGTTCGCCATCGGGGTGCTGCTGTCGCTGGCCAAGACCGAGCCGGCAGCAGCTCAGGTCATCGCCGCCCGCGCGGCCAGCCGTTCGGCGAGTCGCTCGGTCGGGCGCAAGCGGAGGTTCGGCTTCCTCGGGCGCGGGGGCAAGTCGGCCGCCAAGCGCTCGGCGAAACGCAAGAGCGCCGGGGCCGGAAAGGCCGGTCGCACGCGCCGGGGCCGGGCAGCCGCGGGCTCGACGAAGCAGTGGGGCCGCCGGTCGCACGTCGGGCCGGCCGCGTCGCACCCGGCCATCGCGTTCGCGTCGCCGATTACCCAACCGCTGACGTGGCAGCGGGCGAGCCCTCTCCGGTAGCCGCTCCCGACCTGCCGCAAAGCGTCGTGATCGCCGGAGGCGGTTCGGCAGGACACGTGGAGCCGGCGCTGGCCATCGCCGACGCGCTGCGCGCGGCCAAGCCGTCGATGCAGATCACGCTGCTCGGGACCGCTCAAGGGCTCGAGACCCGGCTGGTGCCGGCGCGCGGGTACCCGCTCCGGGTGATCCCGCGGGTCCCGTTGCCCCGTCGGCTGACCCCGTCGCTGTTCACCGTCCCGTCCCGGGCCCTCGGTGCGGTCCGCGCTGCGGGTCGGGTACTGGACGAGGTGCGCGCCGACGTGGTGGTGGGGGTCGGGGGCTACGTCGCGTTCCCGGCGTATCTCGCGGCGCGGCGGCGGGGGTGCGGCATCGTCGTGCACGAGGCGAACCCGTTGCCCGGGATCGCCAATCGGATCGGGGCCCGCCTGACGCGTCAGGTCGCGATCAGCGTTCCCGGCACCCGGCTTCCCCATGCCGTGCTGACCGGGATCCCGCTCCGCACGTCCCTGCTGACGCTTGACCGCCCGGGCCGGCGGGCGGCCGCCCGCGAGGCTTCGGGCTGGATCCCGAGCGAGCGACCCTGCTCGTCTTCGGCGGCTCGCAAGGCGCCCGGCGGATCAACGCAGCCGCCGTCGCCGCGGCCCGGCGCTGACCGCCGACGGGATCCAGGTGCTGCACGCGGCAGGCGCCGCCGGTGCGCCGGATGTGCAGGCCGCGCTTCCCGGACGAACTCGACGGCGCCGTACGTGGTGCTGCCCTACATCGACGACATGGCGGCCGCGTATGCAGCCGCGGATCTCGCGCTCTGCCGGTCCGGAGCGATGACGTGCGCCGAACTCGCTGCCGTGGGCCTGCCGGCGATCTACGTCCCGCTCCCGATCGGCAATGGCGAGCAGCGGCTCAATGCCGAGCACGCGGCGACGGCCGGGGACCGCCGTGATGGTCGCCGACGACCAGCTCACCGGGGCTTGGGTCGCAGGAGCACGTCCCGGCGCTGTTCGCCGAGCCCGGCCGGTTGGAGCGGATGAGCGCGGCCTCGATCACCGCCGGCCACCGGGATGCTGCCGCCGCGCTGGTCGCGCTGGTCGCCGCCGCTTATCAGGAAGTCACCCGCCGCGATCGCCCTGACTCGTGACCCCAGCGCGGACAATGGGACACGTGCCCGCCGACCTTCCCCCCGAGCTTGCTCGCGTCCACCTGATCGGGATGGGCGGCGCCGGAATGAGCGGCATCGCGCGGCTGCTGCTGGCCCGCGGCGGCGTCGTCACCGGCAGCGATGCTCGCGACAGCCGCGTGCTGGCCGCGCTCCGGCAAGTCGGCGCGCAGGTCTTCGTCGGCCACGATGCCGCGCACCTGGCGCAAGCCGGCTCGGGGCCGCAGCCCCTCACGGTCGTCACGTCAACGGCGATTCGTGCCACGAATCCGGAACTGATCGAGGCTCACCGGCTCGGGCTGCGGGTGCTTCCCCGCGCGGCCGCGCTTGCCGCGCTGATGTCGGGTCGCAAAGGCGTCGCGGTCGCCGGAACGCACGGCAAGACCACGACGACCTCGATGCTCACGGTGGCGCTGCAGGACGCGGGGCTGCACCCCTCGTTCGCGATCGGCGGCGACCTTTCCGAGCCGGGCAGCAACGCGCACGCCGGAAGCGGCGACATCTTCGTCGCCGAAGCCGACGAGAGCGACGGATCGTTCCTGCTCCTGGCCCCCTTCGGCGCGATCGTCACCAACGTCGAGCCCGACCATCTCGACCACTACGCCGATGCCGCTGCCGTCGACGCCGCTTTCGTCCAGTTCGTCGAACGTATCGATCCGTCCGGCTTTCTCGTCGCGTGCCTCGACGACCCGGGAGCGGCGCGGCTGCTCCCGCTGGCCAGAGCGCGTGGCGTACGGGCGATCTCCTACGGGACGGCGTCCGACGCCGACGTCCGGATCGACAAGCTGCGCGCCGGCGGCGGGGGAGACGTCGGCTACCAGGCGGTCGCCAACGGCCGCCGGCTCGGTGAGGTGACCTTGCAGGTTCCGGGAGCGCACAATGCGCGCAACTCCGCTGCCGTCATCGCCGCCGGGCTGAGCTGGGCGTCCCGGCGTCGACGCTGCTGCACGGCCTCGCGGTGTATCCGGGCGTGCGCCGGCGCTTCGAGCTGAAGGGCCGCGCGCGGGGGGTCACGGTGGTCGACGACTACGGCCACCATCCCACCGAGGTGGCGGCCACCCTCTCGGCTGCCCGGCCGGTCGCCGGGGCGGGCCGGCTGCTGGTGGTCTTCCAGCCGCACCGCTACAGCCGTACGGCGGCGTTCGCCAAGGACTTCGGCGAGGCGCTCGGCCTCGCCGACGTGATCGTCGTGATGGACGTGTACTCCGCAGGGGAGGACCCCATCCCCGGCGTCAGCGGGCGCACCGTCGCCGATGCGGTTCCGCCGCCCGCCGGCCGGGTGGTGTACGAGCCGACCTGGGCGCGGGTGCCGGCACTGCTCGCGGCGCTCGCACGTCCCGGCGACCTCCTGCTGACGATGGGCGCCGGCGACGTCACCCTGCTCGGGCCGGAAGTGCTGCGCGAGCTCTCCGAAGGCTGACCGGGGCGTCGAGGGTAAACCTGGTGTTGAGGGTCGTGGGCGCGGTACCTTCCCAGGCACCCGATGGCCGCCGCATTTTCGACGCGTGGAGAGCCGGCGGCGTCAAGACGGACCGGCGCAATTGTTCTTACGATGGGCGACTTTTGGGGTCGGGAGGGCTTCGCAGCGACGCCATATCGCGAACGTCGCGCAGGTTCTCTTGCGACACGCCGTAACGCGGGCTGACAGGGTCGACGCCTGGGCTAGTCTGCGCCCAGACCTACGCCTTACCACCTGGTAACCGTCAACTTAACGGTGAGGGTTGAGGGTTGGGGTCGACCGCTCGAGGCCCTGTTGCTCGTACTCGCTCGTTTCCGCCATGGAGGACCGCCGTATGCCCGCCCCTCAGAACTATCTCGCCGTCATCAAGGTCGTCGGCATCGGCGGCGGCGGGGTCAATGCCGTCAATCGAATGATTGATGTCGGGCTGAAGGGCGTCGAGTTCATCGCCATCAACACCGACGCCCAGGCGCTGCTGATGAGCGACGCCGACGTCAAGCTCGACGTCGGCCGCGAGCTGACCCGCGGGCTGGGTGCCGGCGCCAACCCCGACGTCGGCCGGCAGGCTGCCGAGGATCACCGCGAGGAGATCGAAGAGGTGCTGAAGGGCGCCGACATGGTCTTCGTCACCGCCGGTGAGGGCGGTGGCACGGGCACCGGCGGCGCCCCGGTCGTCGCCAATGTCGCCCGCTCCATCGGGGCGCTGACCATCGGCGTCGTCACCCGGCCGTTCACGTTCGAAGGCCGCCGCCGGGCCGGTCAGTCCGACGCGGGCATCGATGCGCTGCGCAGCGAGGTCGACACCCTCATCGTCATTCCCAACGATCGCCTGCTGTCGACCGCCGAGCATCACGTCAGCGTCATGGACGCGTTCAAGAGCGCCGACCAGGTGCTGCTGCAGGGCGTGCAGGGCATCACCGACCTCATCACCACCCCCGGCCTGATCAACCTCGACTTCGCTGACGTCAAGGCGGTCATGTCGAAGGCCGGCAGCGCCCTCATGGGTATCGGCCGCGCCCGCGGCGAGGACCGTGCCGAAGTGGCGGCGCAGCAGGCGATCTCGAGCCCGCTGCTCGAGGCGAGCATGGACGGCGCGCAAGGCGTGCTGCTCAACATCTCCGGCGGTTCCGACCTCGGCCTGTTCGAGATCAACGCCGCCGCTGAGCTCGTTGCCGAGGCGGCACACCCCGAGGCCAACATCATCTTCGGTGCGGTCATCGATGACGCGCTCGGCGACGAGGTGCGGGTCACCGTCATCGCCGCCGGCTTCGACGTGCGCCGGCCGAGCGCCGCCCGAAGGGCTACGGCGCCGCTCGGCCGCCGCGCGCCCGGCGCGCCCGGTGCCCCCGGCGCGCCCACCGACCCGCGGATCGTCGACCTTCGCGAAGAGCCGGCGCGCGTCGCGGCTCCCGCGGGAAGCGCGACCACGGCCCGCGTCACCGAGCAGCGTCCGGCCGCGAAGCCGACCCCGCGGCCCGCAGCGGCTGCCGGCACCAGCGGAGCCGGTGGCACCGGCAGCACGGGGGCGCCCAGCACCGCGGCTCCCACGTCGCCGCCTCCCGGAGCCGCCCGGCCGAGCAGCCGGCCGGCCTCCGAAGCGCCGCGTTCGGAGCCCCGTCGCCCGGTAGTCTTCGACGATCTGGACGTCCCCGACTTTCTGAAGTAGGCCGGCTGAGCTCATGGCGGTGTGGTTCACCAACCGCCGGGGTGGCGTCAGCGAACCGCCTTACGCCGAGCTGAATCTCGGGCTGCACGTCGGTGATGATCCTGTGGCCGTGGCCGAAAACCGGCGCCGCCTGCAGAGGTGACGGGCGGCCGCCCGATCGTCTGGATGGATCAGGTGCACGGCAGGCGGGTGGCCGTCGTCGACCGGCCCGCAGCGAGGCGCCGATTCCCGGAGACCGACGCGATCGTGACCACGCGGCCGACCTGGTCCTCGCGGTGCTGGTCGCCGACTGCGTTCCGGTGATGCTGCGCGGCCCGGTCGACGACTGAAGGCGGCCCGCCGCCGGGGCTCGCATCGGCAGGTCGTGGCGGCGGCTCATGCCGGGCGGCGGGGACTGCAGCTCGGTGTGGTCGAGGCCGTGGTCAGCCGGATGAGCTCGATGGGCGTGCAACCGAAGGCAATCGTCGGCGCAGCTCGGCCCGGCGGTCTGCGGCAAGTGCTACGAGGTTCCGGCGTCGATGCGCGACGAGGTGGCGGCCGTGGCTCCGGCGGCCCGCACGACCGCACGCTCCGGCCGCCCCGCGCTCGATCTGCGTTCCGGACTGGTCCAGCAGCTGCATGCGCTCGGGGTGAGCCAGATCAAGGTCGATTCCACGTGCACCTTCGAATCACCCGATCACTTCAGTCACCGGCGTGATCAGCGCACCGGGCGCACCGCCGGCCTCATCGTGATCGACGGTTGAGTCTTGCCCGTCACCAGCAGCACTGACCGCCGTACCGAGCTGAGCCGCCGGCGCACTGCTCTCATGCAGCGCGTCGCGAGAGCCGCGGCCGCAGCCGGGCGGCGGCCCGAAGACCTGACGTCATCACGGTGACGAAAACCTTCCCGGCGAGTGACATCGCGCTGCTGCACGGGTTGGGCGTCCTCGACGTCGGCGAGAACCGGGCGCAGGAGCTCGCCTCGAAGCTCGCCGCGTTGCAGGAGCTGCCGCAGCCGCCGTTGCGCTGGCACTTCATCGGCCAGTTGCAGGGGAACAAGGCCGCGCTCGTCGCCCGGGAGTGCTTCGCACTGCACACGCTCGACCGCGGCGCGCTCGTCGGCCCGCTCGATCGGGCCGCCCTTCGCGCCGGCCGCCGGTTGGAGGTCTTCCTGCAACTGAGCCTGGACGGCGACCCGCGTCGCGGCGGCATCGCCGAGGACGAGATCGCCTCCCTCGCCGATGCCGTCGCCACCTGTTCCGGGCTCCGTCTCGCAGGGCTGATGGCGGTGCCGCCGCTCGGCGCCGCCCCCCGACCGGCCTTCGCGCGGTTGCGCGCCGCGAGCGATCGGCTGCGCGTCAGCCATCCCGGCGCCGTCGCCCTGTCCGCCGGCATGTCGGCTGATCTTGAAGATGCGGTGATCGAAGGGGCGACACACCTACGTGTCGGCACCGATTTGATGGGGTCTCGGGCTTAAAGTTCTGCCCATGGGAATGGGCCGCAGGGCGATGGTCTACCTCGGGCTTGCCGAGGAAGACGAGGGCTACGTCGACGACGAGTACGAGGCCGAGGAGCCCGTCCGCGAGCCAGTGGCCGCGCGACCGGCGCGCCGGGTCGAGCAGCGGGAGATTCGCGACGTACGCGAGCGTGAGGTCCGCGTCCCCGAGGTCAGCACCGGCCGCCGGGCGCGCCATGAGGCCCGTGCCGAGCTCGCGGTCGAGCCCATCCGGGGGAGCGTCGCGCCGCGGCTCGCCGATCCGGTGCCGCACGAGACGACCGAGTCGACCCCCTCGTACCAGATCACCACCCTGCAGCCGCGCAGCTACAACGAGGCTCGCCAGATCGGTGAGGCCTTCCGGGAGCACATCCCGGTGATCATGAATCTCACCGACATGTCCGACGATGACGCCAAGCGCCTCGTCGACTTCGCGGCCGGCCTGATCTTCGGCCTTCGCGGGAGTATCGAAAAGGTCACGAACAAGGTCTTCCTGCTGTCCCCAAGTAGTGTGGCCGTCAGCGCGGAGGACAAGCGCCGGATCGTTGCGGGCGGTTTCTACAACCAGTCCTGACGGTCTCGAAGCGAGGCTGCAGGAGGCGTTATTCACGCGGTTGGGGTTGTTCTCGTCACCCTGCTGTGGATCTTTGCCGCGATGCTCATCGGCCGAGCCATCATCAGCTGGGTCCTGGTGCTGAGGCGCGATTTCCGCCCGTCGGGGCCTCTGGTCGTGCTCTTCGAAATCATCTACACGGTCACGGATCCGCCGCTTCGATTGCTGGGCCGGATCATCCCTCCTTTGCGTATCGGTGGCTTCGCACTGGATCTGGGCTTTATCCTGCTGTTCATCCTCGTCCAGGTCGCGATCCAGTACGCAAACCAGCTGTAACCCCTGCGTTCGCGGCCCCGCCATGGCAGGAGTAGGTTTTGACATCTTTGTGACGCGTGTGATGGGGGAGCTGCCATGCCGCTGACACCTCAAGAGGTGGCCAGCAAAGTCTTCGGTCCGACCCGGATGCGTCGTGGCTACGACGAGAACGAGGTCGACGCCTTCCTGGACCAGGTGGAGGCCGAGCTCACCAGGCTGACGACGGAGAACGAGAAGCTTCGCCACGAGCTCGAGCAGGCGCGCAAGGGGATCGTCACCAGTCCGTCGGCGGCTGCCGAACAGACCCCGGATCCGCTCGTCAAGACCGTCGAGGCCGCTCCAGCTCCTCCAGCTGTCCCCGCGACTCCCGCCCCGGCGGCCGTGGAAGCGACGCCGGCGGCAGCCGTCGAGCCCGCTGTCGCCGCGGCTCCGGCCGCGTCAGCAGATGACACCGTCGCCATGGAACAGCGCGTCGCCCGGATGCTGGTGCTCGCGCAGCAGACTGCCGACGCGGCGGTGCGGGAAGCGCAAAGCGATGCCGATCGCACCCGGGGCAATGCCCGTGTCGAGGCCGAGCGGGTGCTGGCCGAGGCTCGTGCGCGTGCCGCGGAGGAGATCGGCGCCCTGGAGCGCAGCAAGGCGGGCCTGGAGACCCAGATCGAGGGCCTGGAGACCTTCGAGCGGGAGTACCGGCAGCGGTTGCGTGCCTACCTCGAGATGCAGCTCCACGACCTGGAGTCCGGCAAGTCCGGTCCTGCAGCGGTCGAAGGTCGTCACCCCGGCGAGCTCGGCGGCTCGAGCCAGGACAATCACGGCGAGGCCGGCACCTCCCACCCGGGAGGTATGGTCGATCCGCCGGGATTTGGGCAGGTTTGGTCTCCTGGCGGCTCGGGAACGCAGGACGGTGACCCGCTCGTGGCCACCCCAGGCGATCAGGAGTCGTACGGGTCGCACGGTGACGATTCGCCGTTTGACACGGGCTCGGAGGGGCAACATGACGGTGGTTGAGCTGCGCCCCTGATCCTCGATTGGGCTGATGAGGCTGCGGGCCGCCGAATCATCGGGACGCGAGACAAGGGTGTACGCGCTTGATTGTCATCAGCGGGGGGCTCGTCCTCATAGCCGCCCTTCTCTTGGTGCTCGGCATCGCTACGCCGCACATCTCGCTCGTGTACGCGGCCATCGGGCTCTCGATCGTGTCTGCGGTCTTCCTGCTCGTGGGCGTCTTCCAGCGACCCGTCCCGGCGAGCGAGCCCCGCGAGTCCGACAGCGAGGGCACGCGCCGGCAGGCGTCGCCACGCGATGACGAGGCGCCGCGTCCGGCGAGGACCTCCGTGGCGATGTCCAAGGAAGCCGAGCCCGAAGAGTTCGAACCAGCCGATCAGGACGAGCCCGCCGGCCACATCGACCTGGTGGATGCCGCAGGCGAGCCGACGGCGACGAGATCTCCGCGGACTTCCCGCTGGAGAAGGCCGACGCCGACTTCGAGGGTCGTTCCGGCGCGACGAACGCTGACGTACTGGTCATCTCCGGACGCCCGCGCTACCACGTCGGTGGTTGCGCGTACGTCGAGGGCAACGACGATTCCGAGCCGCTGGAGATCAACGAGGCTCGCGAGCTCGGGTTCACCCCGTGCGGCGCCTGCCGTCCCAACGAGACGCTGGCCCGCAGCGCAGCCGGCAAGGAGCACGCCGCACACCCGAAGCCGAGTCCGGTCCGGGTCAGCGAGCCCGCCAGCTACGAGCCGGCCAGCTACGAGCCGGTGCCGGTGGCCGCGGTGGCTCCGGTCGCCGACCCCCAGCACAATCATGTGGCGGCCTCGCCGCCGGTGCGCGAGCCGGTGGCGTACGCCCCCCCGCCGGCCCCAGCCGAGCCGCAAGCTGTCGAGCCGCCAGCGCCGGTGACGGCACCGCAGGCGACACAGGCAACACAGGCGACTCAGGCGCCGGCGCCGGTGGCCCAACCGCCGGTCGCCCGACCCCCGGCAGCCGAGCCGCCCGCTTCCGAGCCGCCCACTACCGAGCCGCCCGCAGCCGGGCGCGCCGGCCGAGCGGCGCGCACCGTGCGGGCGGTCGCGTCGACCAAGGAATACCACCGGCCCGACTGCGAGATGCTGACCGGCGCCGAGGCCGAAGAGATCACCAAGGTGGCCGCGATCCGCCAGGGCTACCTGGCCTGCGGGATCTGCAAGCCGTAGGAAGCTTCAACCCGCCCGGCGCGCGCTACTCGCCGGCGGCGCGCAGCCAGACGGTGAGGCCGAGCGCGTCGTCGCGGTGCGGCGCGATCGCGACCGGCGGTTTGCCCTCGATGAAGCTGGTCGCGAGCACCTCGCCGGCGACCAGTTCAGCGTGTTCACGGATGGCCACCGCCAGCTCGGTGGATCCGGAGCCGTCGGCCTGCCACCACAATTCGATGCGGTCGCTGACGTCGAGCCCGGACTGCTTGCGGGCCTCCTGTATCCGGCGCACGACGTTGCGGGCCGCCCCGGCGCGGCGGAGCTCGTCGGTGAGCGTGAGGTCCAGCGCCACCGACGCGCCTGACTCGCGGGAGACCGCCCAGCCCTCTTGCGGGGTCTCGGTGATGATCAGCTCATCAGCAGCCAGCTCGATCGTCTCGCCGTCGACCTGGATCGTGAGCCTGCCGTCCACCGGCGTGCCCGCCTGCGCCACCGCGTCGGCGATCTGCTTGGTGCGCGGACCGAAACGCTTGCCCAGCGCGCGGAAATTGGGCTTCACCGAGACATTGACCAGGTCGCTGTCGAGGGCTTCGACGGTGAGCACGTTGAGTTCCTCGGCGATTTCGTGGACCAGTTCGGCGGGCAGCTGACGCAGCAGCCCGCTCGGCACGCCGGCCCGCGCCAGCGGCTGGCGGATGCCCACCTTCGCCGCGGCCCGGGCAGCTCGTCCGAGCTCGACCAACCGGCGCACGAGCGTCATCTGCCGTGACAGCTGCTCGTCGACCGCGGCCTCGTCGACGGTGGGCCAGGCGGCGAGGTGCACCGAGTCGGGCGCGCCGGGCACCGCCAGCTGCGGCCAGAGCCAGTCGGTGAGGAACGGGGTCAGCGGCGCCATCAGCCGGGTCACCGTCTCCAGGCACAGGTGCAGGGTGGCCAGGGCTGCCGGGATCGCCGGCCCAGAAGCGCGCGGCGGGAACGGCGCACGTACCAGTTCGACAGGTCGTCGAGGAACGACGCGATCCGCTTGCCGGCCCGCGCCGAATCGAAGTCCTCCAGCGCCGCGTCGACCTCGGCGACGGTGGCGGCCAGCTCGCTGCGCGCCCACCGGTCCAGGACGTGCTGCGGCCCGTCGGTGGTCGGGTCGCCCGGCTTCCAGTCGCTGGTGCTCGCGTACAGCAGGAAGAACGAGGCGGTGTTGTAGTACGTCAGCAGGACCTTGCGGACGACCTCCTCGACATTCTCGTGGCCGACGCGCCGGTCCATCCAAGGGGAGCCGCCGGCGAGCATGAGCCAGCGCACCGCGTCAGCCCCGTGGCGGTCGAAGAGCTCGAACGGGTCCAGCACGTTGCCCAGATGCTTGCTCATCTTGCGGCCCTCGCCGTCGAGCAGCAGGCCCAGGCAGAGCACCGTCTCGTACGAGGACTTGTCGAAGACCAGCGTGCCGATCGCCATCAGCGTGTAGAACCAGCCGCGGGTCTGGTCGATCGCCTCGCAGATGTACTGCGCGGGATAGCTCGCCTCGAACTCGGCGAGCCGGCGGTGCGGCGCTCCCCACTGCGCGAACGGCATCGCTCCGGAGTCGTACCAGACGTCGATCACCTCGGGCACCCGGTGCATCCGCCCGCCGCATTCGGCGCACGGGAGCACGATGTCGTCGACGAACGGCCGGTGCGGATCCAGCGCCGAGAGGTCCTGCCCGGCGAGCTCGCCGAGCTCAGCGAGGGAGCCGGCGCAGACCCGGTGCCCCGGCTCGTCCGCGCAGATCCAGATCGGCAGCGGGGTGCCCCAGTACCGGTTACGCGAGAGCGCCCAGTCGACGTTGCCGCGCAGCCACTCGCCGTAGCGGCCGTGCTTGATGCGCGCCGGGTGCCAGTCGGTCGCCTCGTTCTCGGCGAGCAGCCGGTCCTTGATCGCGGTCGTGCGGATGTACCAGGAAGGGAGCGCGTAGTAGAGCAGGGGAGTGTCGCACCGCCAGCAGAGCGGGTAGCTGTGCTCGTACGGGACGTGACTCCACAGCACCCCGCGCCGCTCGAGTTCGGCGACCAGCACCTCGTCGGCGGACTTGAAGAACATGCCGCCGACCAGCGGGACGCTCTCGGCGAACGTGCCGTTGGCCCTGATCGGGTTGACGACGCCGAGGCCGTAGCGGCGGGCCACCTCGAGGTCCTCGGCGCCGAACGCGGGCGCCTGGTGCACCAGGCCGGTGCCGTCCTCGACGGTCACGTAGTCGGCGAGCACGATCCGATGCGCGCCCTCCCCGAACTCGTCCTTCGCGATGAGGTCGAGCGGGCGGTCGTAGGCGATCCCTTCGAGCTCCCGACCCGGGATGGTCTGCAGCACCACGGCTTCGGGGCCGCCAACAGCTTCCACCAGCGGCTGGGCGACGAGCACCGGGCGCGCCGCCCGCCACCTCGATCACCGCGTAGGTCACGTCGGGATGGACGGCGACGGCGGTGTTGGAGACCAGGGTCCACGGCGTCGTCGTCCAGACGAGCAGGTCGTAGGGCCGGCCCACGGCCGGGAAGCGCACGTAGACGCTCGGGTCGACGACGTCGGTGTAGCCCATCGCGACCTCGTGGTCGGAGAGGGCGGTCTGGCAGCGCGGGCAGTACGGCGCGACCCGGTTGTCCTGCACCAGCAGGCCCTTGTCCCAGATCGTCTTCAGGCTCCACCAGACGGACTCGATGTAGCTGGTGTCCATCGTGCGGTAGGCGCCGGCCAGGTCCGTCCAGTAGCCCATCCGCTCGGTGAGCCGCTCGAACTCATCCACGTGGCGCAGCACCGACTCGCGGCACTTCTCGTTGAATGCGGCGACCCCGTAGGCCTCGATGTCCTGCTTGCCGTTGAAGCCGAGCTCCTTCTCGATGGCGAGCTCGACGGGCAGGCCGTGGCAGTCCCAGCCCGCCCGGCGCGGGACGTGGTAGCCCTTCATCGTCTTGAAGCGCGGGAAAAGGTCCTTGAAGACGCGGGCCTCGACGTGGTGGGCCCCCGGCTTGCCGTTGGCCGTCGGCGGACCTTCGTAGAAGACCCAGCTCGGACCCTGCGCGGTCTGCACCATCGAGCGATCGAAGACGGAGCTCTCGTGCCAGCGGGCGAGGACCTGCGTCTCCAGCGAGGGCAGGTCGGGAGGACCCGCAGGCAGTGGCCTGAACGGCGAGGTGGTCATCCTGCGGGGTGCTCCTTCGTCGGTCGTCCGGCGAAGGGACGAGGCCGATTTCCTGCTGGTTCATTGCCGGCCCCGCGGTACCACCCTCCTTGGCCCGCCGACCCGCACGAGCCCACTCACGTGCGCGGGCCGGGTCTACCGCGGTCCGGATGCATCCCGTCCCGCCTCTTCCGGCAGCTCAGGGGTGATCTTCACGCCGGGCCGGCCTCCGGGCTCACACCATCCCCGGATCGCTCGTGGCTGCTACCGGCGCTACTCGTCCCCGTCAGGGCCGCTTTCCGCGCTGGTGTGAGAATACGTGGCCTGTCCAGAGCCACATCCGACCCGGTTGGCTGTCCTGACCCTCGCCAATCACGATCTGCGACACGGTCGCAACCGCGCGGCTTCGCTCGCTCAACCAAGTCGATTCTCCGACAGGCCGCAGCCCGCGCGTTCGCTGCGCTCAGCCAAGTCACGATCTGCTCCTAGACTGCGGGGCGTGGCAGAGCCGACGGAGCGCAGCGCGTTCGACACCGGCAAGGCAGCAGGCACGGCAGCAGACGTGTCTCAGTCGCAGCCGGAGGATGCCGATTCGACAGCGGTGCCTCCTCCCGTACCGGCGAAATCCGACGCTGCCACCGACGCCCTCGAGCCCCGCAGCCCCGCCGCGGCGCCGGCTTTCGCTGCTGGTGATCGTCGCCGGCGTGGTGCTCATCGCCGACGTCATCAGCAAACAGCTGGTCGTCGCGCATCTGAGCAACCGGGCGCCGGTCAACGTCATCCCGTCGGTGCTCGATCTGGAGCTCACCCGCAACCCGGGCGCGGCCTTCGGGTTCGCTGCCGGCGCGACGGTCATCTTCTCCGTGGTCGCCGTCGCCGTGGTCGTCTTCATCGCCCGCGCGTCCCGCCGGCTCGCGTCAGCAGGCTGGGCCTGGGCGCTCGGGCTGCTGCTCGGCGGCGCGCTGGGCAACCTGGGCGACCGGCTCTTTCGCGCTCCGGGCCCGCTGCGCGGCCACGTGGTCGACTGGATCCACCTGCACCACTGGCCGGTGTTCAACCTCGCCGATTCCGGCATCGTGGTCGGCGGAATCCTCGCCGTTCTGCTGTCGATGCGCGGGATCCGGCTCGACGGCCAGCACCAGCACGCCACCCCACGCAGTGACGCGCTACGGTCCGCAATACGGCCCTGACGTCACGTTCCTCGGGGTCGACCGGGTGTCTCTGGACGATCCGCAGGGGCTCGCCGCGGCAGACGTCGTCATCGTGGGGGCGCCCTTCGACGGGGGCACCTCGCACCGGCCGGGCACCCGCTTCGGACCCATGGCGATCCGGACGACCGACTACCTTCCGCACGACGGCTCGCGGCCTTCCCTGGCGCTGCGCACCGACGGCCTCCGCGACCTGAAGGTCGTCGACGCCGGCGATGTCGAGATGTTCTCCGGGGACATCGAGCGGGCTCTGGGCGCGCTGGAAGCGGCCGTGCAAGCGGTCGCCGCCGCCGGCGCGATCCCGCTCGTGCTCGGCGGTGACCATTCGATCGCGCTCCCCGATGCCACGGGCGTCGCCAACGTGCTGGGCCACGGCCGGGTATCGATGATCCACTTCGATGCGCATGCCGACACCGGCGACATCGAGTTCGGCTCGCTGTGGGGGCACGGGCAGCCGATGCGCCGCCTCATCGAGTCCGGGGCCCTGCGCGGCGACCGCTTCCTGCAGGTCGGGCTCCGCGGTTACTGGCCGGGCCCGGAGACGCTCGAGTGGATGGCCCGCCAGGGGATGCGCTCGTACGAGATGAGCGAGATCGGCGTCCGCGGGCTCGACGCGTGCCTGGCGGAAGCGTCAGCCATCGCGACCGACGACTGTGACGGCGTCTTCCTGTCCATCGACATCGACGTCTGCGATCCCGGCCACGCGCCGGGCACCGGCACCCCCGAGCCCGGCGGGCTGACCGCGCGCCAGCTGCTGGATGCCGTGCGCGGCCTCGCGTACGCGCTGCCCGTGGTCGGCGTGGACATCGTGGAAGTCTCGCCGCCTTACGACTCGGCCGACATCACCGCGGCGCTGGCGAACCGGGTCGCGCTCGAGGTGCTCTCGGCTACGGCGCGCAAGCGGCGCGACGCGGCCGGCGGGCCGAGGTGGGACCCGGCGCTGCCGCTGCTGGCCGACCGGTTGCCCGAGGCCTGAACCGCGGCAGGGCATCCCCGTACGCTGGCCACATGGCTGCCGAACGCTCGCTGGCCGTCCCCGACGGGCTGGACGGCATGCGTCTGGACTCCGCTGTCGCGCGCATTTTCGGCCTCTCCAGGGCGGCGGCGGCGAGCCTGGTGGAGGCCGGTGACGCGAGCCTCGACGGTGCGCCGGCGAGCAAGTCCGCCCGGGTGCGCGCCGGCGCCATGCTCGACGTCCGGCTTCCCGATCCGCCGGTCGCGCGGGCCGGGTTCGAGCCGGTCGCCGAGCGGGTTCCCGGGCTGCGCGTCGTTTTCGAGGACGCCGACATCCTGGTGGTCGACAAGCCGGTGGGGGTGGCCGCGCACCCCAGCCCGGGGTGGGAAGGGCCGACGGTCACCGGCGGGCTCGCGGCGGCCGGCCATCGCGTCGCGACCGGCGGGGCGGCCGAGCGGCAGGGCATCGTTCACCGGCTGGACGTCGGGACGTCCGGGCTGATGGTCGTCGCCAAGAGCGAGATCGCGTACTCCCGGCTGAAGGACGCCTTCCGCGACCGCGACGTCGACAAGCGCTACCGCGCGCTCGTGCAGGGCCACCCCGATCCCTCGCGCGGCACCATCGACGCGCCGATCGGCCGGCATCCGGGGGCCGACTACAAGTTCGCCGTCGTCGCCGGCGGGCGTGACAGCGTCACGCATTACGAGACGCTGGAAGCCTTCCGTGCAGCGAGCCTGCTCGACATCCGGCTCGAGACCGGTCGTACCCACCAGATCCGGGTCCACATGGCAGCGATCCGCCACCCCTGCGTCGGCGACCTCACCTACGGTGCCGACCCGACCCTCGCCGCCCGCCTCGGGCTCGAGCGGCAGTGGTTGCACGCCGCGCGGCTGTCCTTCACCCATCCCACTGAAGGTCGTCCGGTGAGTTTCACCAGCCCTGACCCGGCCGACCTGGCTCATGCGCTGCAGGTCCTGGAGGATGAATCGTGAGCGCTGCACGGATCACCGCCGATCCCGCGGTGCTCGCGGAGGTTTCGAAGCTGCGGCATCGGGTGTTCGTGCTCGAGCAGGGGGTCGACCCGGCGCTCGAGTTCGATGGGCGCGACGGGGAGGCGACCCACGTCGTGCTCGAGGACGGCGGGACGCTCGTCGGTACCGCGCGGATCTTCGACACCGGCAGCGAGGCCGTCGTCGGCCGGGTGGCGGTCGAGGCCGACCGGCGCGGCCAGGGCTTCGGCGTGCTCGTGATGACCGCCGCCGAGCGGTGGGCGGGGGATCAGGGATTGCCGGCCGTCGAGCTGCACTCGCAGGCATCGGTCGTCGGGTTCTACGAGCGGCTCGGGTACACGGGCGTCGGCGAACCGTACGAGGAAGCCGGCATCCCGCACCTGACGATGCGCAAGGAGCTGCTGCCCGGCCTGCGCCCGGTGACGGATGCCGACAGCGCCGCGCTCATCGAGCTCATCGGCGCAGTGTGGGCCGAGTACCCGTCGATCGTCCTCGACATCGACGGTGAGGAACCGTGGCTGCGCGCGCCGGCGACTTCTTATGAAGGCCGCGGCGAGCTGTGGGTGGTGCCTGCTCCGGACGGCGGTGGGTTGCTGGCGTGCGCCGGCTGGCGCCCGCATCCGGGCGGCGCTGAGTTGAAGTCGCTCTACGTCGCCGCGCGCATGCCGGCGCCAGGGCTGGGGCTCGCGGCTGGTGCACTTCATCGAGCGCCGGGCCGGCGGTCAGCCCGGTTCGGCAACGTGATGCGGGCGTGGAGCGACACCCGTTTCACCGACTCCCACCAGATGTACGAGCGGCTCGGCTACCGGCGCACGGGAGCGACCCGGGAGTTGCACGACAAGTCCGCCACCGTTGAGTACGAGTTCGTGACCGACGGGTTCGGGCCTACGGGAGGGGGCGGCGCGCCGTGATCCGGCTGATCCTCAACGTCCTGTGGCTGGTGCTCGCAGGCTTCTGGCTGGCGGTGGGCTACTTCTTCGCGGGCGTTCTCATGTGCCTGCTGATCATCACGATCCCGTTCGGTATCGCGTCGTTCCGGCTTGCCGGGTACGTGCTCTGGCCCTTCGGCCGCACCGTGGTGCCGCGCCGGGGAGCGGGCGCGGCCTCGTTCGTCGGCAACATCGTGTGGTTCATCCTGGCCGGGCTGTGGCTCGCCGCCAGCCACATCGTCACCGGCTTCCTGCTCTGCCTGACGATCATCGGAATCCCTTTCGGCATCGCGAATTTCAAGCTCGCGTTCGTCGCGATCGCCCCGCTGGGCAAGGAGATCGTGCCGTCGAGCGACCCGCGTGCCATGGGCTACGCGCGCCTCTGACGCTCGTTGGGCAAAGTTGAGCTATGCCTGCCCCCGCGCTGCCAGAGCTGATCACCGCGTACGCCGCCCGGATGCACCGCGCCGCGTCCGGGCACCACGTCCTGTCGCCGCTCGGGGCGTGGTTGCTGCTGGCGCTTGTCGGGCCGGGAGCGCAGGGAAAGCGGCGGGACGGACTCGAAGCGGTGCTCGGGATCGACGTGGACGCCGCCGCCGAGCACGCCCGCGCGCTGCTGGCCGACCCCCATCCAGCGGTCAGCGCTGCGACGGCGTGCTGGCACCGGCCCGCCGTCGACACCCCCGCGCTCGAAGCCTGGGCGCGCTCACTGCCTGGCGCCACTGAACGCGGCGACATCCCCGATCAGGCGGGAGCAGACGCGTGGGCTCGGCGGGTGACGGACGGGCTGATCCGGTCGTTCCCGGTGCAGGTCGATGCGTTCGCAGTGCTCGTGCTCGCCAGCGCCCTGGCCACCCGGATCAGCTGGCGCATCCCGTTCACGCTGGCCGACGCGTCGGACTTGCCGAGCGCCTGGGGGCCCGGTGTGCGGCAGGTGCTGCGCTCGTCCGCGACGCATCGTGCCTTCGTCGCCGACACCGCGGCGGCCGGGCGGGTCGGCGTACATATCGCCGGGAGCGAGAACGGCCTCGATGTGGTCTCTGTCGTGGCCGAGGAGTCGATACCCGCTGCGTCCGTCATCGCGGCGGCCTACGAGGTGGCACTGGACGAGCGACCGCTCTCGCTCTATGAACTGCCGCTCGGCGACGGTCACTCGTGGCGGCTCACCGAGCGCGAGGGGATGGTCGCGAATCACGCCGGCCGGGAGGAGAGGAGTGGCGCGCTGCTTCCGGCGTGGCACGCCGAGACCCGGATGGATCTGATGAGGGAAGCCGGGCTCGGGTTCGGCGATGCTGCCGCTGCTCTGATTGCCCTGCTACCCCCGGGCGACTATGACGCTGCCGCAATTCAGAGTGCGGTCGCCGCCTACTCCCGGGAGGGGTTCGAGGCCGCGGCGATCACGGTGATTGCCGTTCGCGCCGTCAGCATGCACGTTGAACGGCCGGGCATCATCCGCGACCTCGAGGTGCGCTTCGCCCGGCCCTACGCCGTCGTCGCCGTGACCCGCGGACCGCAGCCGGCGACCTGGCAGGGACTGCCCGTCTTCAGCGGCTGGGTCGAGCGCGCCGACACTGCCGGCTGATCCATCACCAGCTGCTGTGCAGCGGGCGTCCCTCGGCGAAACCGGCGGAGCCCTGGATCCCGATGACGGCGTTCTCGTAGAGCTGCTCGAGGGTGCGGGCGCCGGCGTAGGTGCAGGCGCTGCGCAGGCCGGCGACGATCGTGTCGAGCAGGTCCTCGACGCCGGGCCGGGCAGGGTCGAGGTACATGCGGCCGGTGGAGATGCCCTCCTCGAAGAGCGCCTTGCGGGCGCGCTCGAAGGGGGTGTCGTCGGCGCTTCGCACCCGTACTGCGCGGGCCGACGCCATGCCGTAATTCTCCTTGTACAGCCGGCCATCCGGGGCGCGCTGGACATCGCCCGGCGACTCGTGCGTGCCCGCCAGCCACGAGCCGATCATCACGTTCGCCGCGCCGGCCGCGAGCGCGAGCGCGACGTCACGGGGATGGCGGACGCCGCCGTCGGCCCACACGTGGCGGCCGAGCCGGCGGGCCTCGGCCGCGCATTCGAGCACTGCCGAGAATTGGGGACGCCCGACCCCGGTCATCATCCGCGTCGTGCACATGGCGCCCGGGCCGACCCCGACCTTCAGGATGTCGGCGCCGGCGGCGACCAGATCGCGTACCCCCTCGGCGGTGACGACGTTGCCCGCGACGATCGGCACCTGCGGGTCGAGCGCTCGCACCGTGCGCAGCGCGTCGATCATCCGCTCCTGATGACCGTGGGCGGTGTCGAGCACCAGCACGTCGACCCCGGCGTCGAGCAGCCCCTTGGCCCGGGTCTCGACGTCGCCGCTGACGCCCGTCGCGGCCGCCACCCGCAGCCGGCCGCCGGCGTCGACCGCCGGCGCGTAGAGCCCCGAGCGCAGGGCGGCCTCGCGGGTGAGAATGCCCACCAGGCGCCCGCCGGAGTCGACGACCGGGGCCAGCCGGTGGCGCCCGTCCTGCAGGCGATCGAACGCGGCCCGCGGGTCGACCGTGTCGGGCAGCGTCAGCAGCTCCCGTGACATCACCTCGCGGACCTGGGTGAAGCGGTCGACGCCGAGACAGTCCGCTTCGGTGACGACCCCGACCGGCCGTCCGTCCTCGATCACGACGACGGCCCCGTGGGCCCGCTTGGGGAGCAGCCCGAGCGCCTCGCCGACCGTGTCATGGCGGCCGAGCGTGATCGCCGTGTCGAACAGGATGTGGCGGCTCTTGACGAAGCTGATGACGTCGGAGACCACGTCGATCGGGATGTCCTGGGGGATCACGGCGATCGCCCCGCGGCGGGCTACGGTCTCCGCCATGCGCCGGCCCGCGACCGAGGTCATGTTGGCCACGACCACGGGAATCGTGGTGCCCGAACCGTCGCCGGTGGAAGTGTCGACCTCGAGCCGCGACGTGATCGCCGACCGATGAGGCACCAGGAAGACGTCGTCGTAGGTCAGCTCGTACGGGGCGGGTGTGAGCAGTCGCACGTGGGTCCATGGTGCCCTAATGGCAGGCCGCCTGCCAGTCCCTTCCGGAGGCTGATCACGGCGACACGCCCACCCACCTGACGACCCGCCCCGGGACTCGGATTCTGTCGTCAGCAAGTGCTAAACCTGAACCTTGCGTTGCGGCGACCGGGAGCGGGCCGCGCGGCTTCAGCTGAGGGTGAAAGGCAGGTCTGCGGTATGACGAGCGAGGGGCCCGCGGGAAAGGTGTCGCGGGACGATTCGTTCGTTCACCTCCACGTCCACACCGAGTACTCGATGCTCGATGGTGCGGCCCGACTCAAAGACCTTTTCGCCGGCTGCGAGCAGCTCGGCATGCCGGCCCTGGCGATGACCGACCACGGCAACCTGTACGGCGCCTTCGACTTCGCCGGCCAGGCGACCCGCGCCGGCATCAAGCCGATCATCGGCACCGAGGCGTACATCGCGCCCGGGTCGCGTTTCGACAAGCGGCTGCCGGACGGCGGGAGCGCGAAGACCGACAAGTACAGCCACATGACGTTGTGGGCCGCCGATCCGGACGGTTACTCGAACCTGATCAAGCTCTCCAGCCTGGCGAGCCTGGAGGGGTACTACTACAAGCCCCGGATGGACCGCGAGCTGCTCGCGCGCTACGCCGGCGGCATCATCGGCACCACCGGCTGCCCCGGCGGGGAGGTCAGCCAGGCGCTCGAGCGTGGCGATTACGCGCTCGCCAAGGCGACGGCGGGGGAGTACGCGGAGATCTTCGGCCGCGGCAATTTCTACGTCGAGCTGATGCAGCACGGCATCGACATCGAGCGGCGCACCTTCCCGCAGCTGGTCCAGATCGCCAGGGAGCTCGACCTCCCGCTCGTCGCCACCAATGATCTGCACTACACCCAGCAGGCTGACCACACGGCTCACGAGGTGCTGCTGTGCGTGCAGACCGGCGCCACCCTCGCTGACCCGACCCGGTTCAAGTTCGAGGCCACCGAGTTCTACCTGAAGTCACCGGCCGAGATGCGGGCCACCTTCGCCGAGCTCCCCGAGGCGTGTGACAACACGCTGCTGATCGCCGAGCGGATCCAGCCGCCGTCGTTCGCGCCCAAGCAGCTGCTGCCCCAATTCCCTTGCCCTGAAGGGGAAACCGAGGAGAGCTGGTTTCGCAAGGAGGTCGCGCGCGGGGTCGCCCAGCGCTACCCCAACGGCGCCACGGAAGCCCAGCAGGCGCAGGTCGACTACGAGGTCGAGGTCATCCTGCAGATGGGATTCCCGGCCTACTTCCTCGTCGTCGCCGACCTCGTGCGCTATGCCAAGACCGCGGGCATCCGGGTCGGCCCGGGCCGGGGGAGCGCCGCCGGGAGCATGGTCTCGTACGTGCTCGGCATCACCGAGCTCGATCCCTTGCAGTTCGGGTTGATCTTCGAGCGCTTCCTGAATCCCGATCGCATCTCCATGCCCGACATCGACATGGACTTCGACGAGCGCCGGCGCACCGACATGATCCGTTACGCCACCGAGCGCTACGGCGATGACAAGGTCGCCCAGATCATCACCTACGGCACGATCAAGGCCAAGGCGGCGATCAAGGACTCCTCACGGGTGCTCGGCTACCCGTACGCGATGGGCGACAAGATCACCAAGGCTTTCCCGCCGGCGGTCATGGGCCGCGAGATGGCGCTGGCCGATTGCTTCGATCCGCAGTCCAAGCGTTACAGCGAGGCCGGCGAGCTGCGGGCGATGGCCGCCTCCGAGCCCGATGTCGCCAAGGTGCTCGAGACCGCCCGCGGGCTGGAAGGGCTCAAGCGCCAGGTCGGCGTCCACGCGGCCGGCGTCGTCATGTGCCGCGATCCGCTCACCGATCATGTGCCGGTCTGGCGGCGCGATGCCGACGGGGCGATCATCACCCAGTTCGACATGGGCGCGGTCGAGAGCCTCGGCCTGCTGAAGATGGACTTCCTGGGCCTGCGCAACCTCACGGTCCTCGACGATTGCCTGGCGCACATCGAGTCCAACCGGGGCGAGACCCTCGTGCTCGAGGAGCTGACCCTCGACGATCCCGAGGCGTACGCGCTGCTCGGGCGCGGTGACAGCCTCGGCGTCTTCCAGCTGGACGGCGGGCCGATGCGCTCGCTGCTGCGCTCGATGAAGCCGACCTCGTTCGACGACATCTCCGCCCTCATCGCGCTGTACCGCCCCGGCCCCATGGGTGCCAATGCGCACAACGACTACGCCGACCGCAAGAACGGGCGCAAGCCGGTCGAGCCGATCCACCCCGAGCTCGCCGAGGCGCTGGCCGACATCCTCGACGAGACCCACGGCCTGATCGTCTATCAGGAGCAGGTCATGGCCATCGCTCAGCGGGTGGCCGGCTACACGCTCGGCGCCGCCGATCTGCTGCGCCGCGCGATGGGCAAGAAGAAGCGCGAGATCCTCGACAAGGAGTACATCCCCTTCAGCGAGGGGATGCGCGCGCAGGGCTTCGGCGACCAGGCGATCAAGACGCTCTGGGACATCCTGGTCCCGTTCTCGGACTACGCGTTCAACAAGGCCCACAGCGCCGGCTACGGCCTGGTGTCGTACTGGACCGCGTTCCTGAAGGCCAATTACCCTGCCGAGTACATGGCGGCGCTGCTCACCAGCGTCCGCGACGACAAGGACAAGACCGCCGTCTACCTGCAGGAGTGCCGGCGGATGGGGCTGAAGGTGCTGCCCCCTGACGTCAACGACTCCGACCGCGACTTCACCCCGCGCGGCACCGACATCCGCTTCGGGCTCGGCGCGATCCGCAACGTCGGTGCCAACGTGGTCGATTCGCTGGTACGCACCCGCAAGGCCAAGGGCCGCTTCGCCGACTTCACCGATTTCCTGCGCAAGGTCGAGCCGGTCGCCTGCAACAAGCGAACGGTCGAGTCCTTGATCAAGGCGGGGGCCTTCGACTCGCTCGGCCATCCCCGCCGCGGGCTGGTCCAGATCCACGCCGAGGTCATCGACGCGTGCTTGGAGGTCAAGCGCGCCGAGGCGGCCGGCCAGTTCTCGCTGTTCGGCGGGCTGGGCATGGAGGATCCCGACGCCGGCGGTCAGGAGGCTGACGCCGCGCTGGAGACCACGATCCCCAACGGCGAGTGGGACAAGAAGCTGCTGCTCGCGTACGAGCGCGAGATGCTCGGGCTCTACGTCAGCGACCACCCGCTGCTCGGCGTCGAGCACATCATCGCGGCGGGTTCTGATGCGACGGTGGCGGATCTGTCGGAGTCCTGCGACGACGGGCAGATTGTGACCGTCGGCGGGATCGTGGCCAGCATCACCCGCAAGGTCACCAAGACCGGCAGCCCTTGGGCGGTGGTCCAGCTCGAGGATCTCGACGGCGGGGTGGAGAGCCTCTTTTTCCCGCAGACGTACGCGGCGGTCTCCCATCAGCTGATCGAAGACGAGGTGGTGCTGGTCAAGGCGCGCGTCGACAAGCGCGAGGAGATGCCCCGGCTGATCGCGATGGAGCTGATCGTTCCCGACCTGACCCAGGGCCCGCGCGGCCCGCTGACGGTCTCACTGGCGGCGGCCCGCTGCGTCCCGGATCTGGTGACCCGGCTCAAGGGCGTGCTGTCGACGCATCCCGGCACCACGGAGGTGCGGCTGCAGCTGCTGGGCCCCGCTCGTGTCACCACCCTGCGCCTCGACGACGGGCTGCGGGTCAGCGTTTCCACCAGTCTTGTGGCGGACCTCAAAGAGTTGCTCGGTGCCGGTTGCGTCTCCGGATGAGAGGCTGAACCCATGCGCCTGGCCATGGGAACCAAAGAGGTGCTCGACGCCGAGGGCTTGGTGCGTACCTACGTCAGCCCTGGACAGCGCGGGCTGCGTTACGCCTACCCGTACTACGACGGGTTGATCACCAACGACGATCCGGCCACGCTCTGCACGGGCGATCTGCTGGCGCCCACCCTGCTCGGGGTCAATCTCAGCCTCGACCGCATGCACACCCTTACCGCGCTGCTCCCGCTGCTGCAGCGCGGGCTCGATGCGCTGCCGCCGACTGATCTGGTGGAGGCCGACGAGGAGACGTGTGACCTGGTTGCCGCGCTGTATGACCCGCTGGATGACCCGAGCGCCCTCGACCGGGATGTGCGCGGCTCGCTGCTGGCCAAGGTGTTGCACCGCAAGCGTCCGGGGCTGGTCCCGCTGTTCGACAGCAAGGTCCAGATGTTCTACCAGAACGAGGCGTGCGTCCCGCCGGCGCCCAAGAACGGGCGCACGGTCCGCCAGTACATGGGCCTGCTGGTGCGCGCGATCCGCCAGGATCTGCGTGACAACGCCGACGAGTTCGCGGCGCTCGCCCGCCTCGTCCCCGAGGACTGCCCGCCGATCACCCCGCTGCGCGTGCTCGACATCGTGGTCTGGACCAGCAGCCTGGTCTGAGCCACCTGTCGACGGGCGAGGCACTCCCGCTGTCCAGGCGGGCCACACGATCAGCTGCGACACTGGGCCGGTGGACGGGCCGCTCGCGTATGAGGTGCGCGGACTCGTCCGCACGTTTGCCGGCGCAGGTCGCAAGGGTCAGGGCAAGGGGCGCGGTTCCGCTCCTGCTCATGCGGGGCCGGTGCTGGCCAACGATCACATCGATCTCGACATCGCCGCCGGCACGGTCTTCGGCCTGCTCGGGCCCAACGGGGCGGGAAAGACCACCCTGGTACGCCAGCTCGTCGGCCTGCTGCGCCCCGATGAGGGCACGATCCGCCTGCTCGGCTCTGCCCTGGACTCCCGGGCCGGCGCCTGCGTCGGCTACCTGCCGCAGGACGAGGCGGCCCTCGCCGATCTCACCGTGAGCCTGGCGATCGAGTCCACCGGGCGGTTGCGCGGCTTGGGCCCGTCGGCAGCGCACGCCACGCGTGACGCGCTCGTCGAGGAGCTGGGCCTCGCGCCGCTCGCCGGCCGGGTCATCGGTCAGCTTTCGGGTGGGGAGCGCCGGCTGGCGGCGTTCGGTGCCGCGCTGGCCGGCCCGCGCCCGGTCCTGGTGCTCGACGAACCCACCACCGGCCTCGACCCGCAGGCCCGCCGGGCGGTGTGGTCGGCGTTGGAACGTCGCCGCCGCGATGCCGGGACGACGGTCGTGCTCGTCACCCACAACGTGCTGGAGGCCGAATCGGTGCTCGACCGGGTAGCCGTGCTCGACGCCGGGAGGGTCATCGCCTGCGACACTCCGGGACGGCTGAAGGCCCAGGTCAGCGACGAGGTGCGGCTGGATCTGGTCTGGCGGGCCGAACCGCCCGGAAGCGACCCGGTGGTCGCCGCACTCGCCGCCCGGGCGAGTGTCACCGGGCGCCGCTGGAGCGTTCACCTTCCGGTGGGTCAGGCGCGGGAGGCGCTCGGCGGTCTCACCTCGGGTCCGGCGTTTGCCGCGCTCGACGACTTCACCCTCGCCACCCCCACCCTCGAAGACGTCTACCTCGCCCTCGGTGGACGGGCCCGCGACCTGGAGCGGGCGTGACGCAGTTGCTGCCGGGCGCCGATGCGCGTGCCATGACCGCCGGTGCGGGGCCCTCGTCGCGGCCCGGAATGTGGGCCGCGACATCGACGGTGTTCCGCCAGCAGCTCGCCCGGGGACGGGTCGCCCGGGTGCCGCTGCTGTTCGTCGCCGCCTTCCAATCGATCGGGCTGCTCCTGCTGCTGCGCGGGGTCGTGGATCGGGGGAGCGAGACGACCGGCGAGCAGGTGGTCGCCGGTACGACCGTGCTCGTCGTCGCGTTCGTCGGGCTCAACCTGCTGGCCCAGCGCTTCGGCGCGATGCGGGCGTCGGGGGCCCTGGACTACTACCTGACGCTGCCGATGCCACCGAGCGCGGTCGTGCTGGGCACGGCCGCGTCGTATGCGACATTCGCCGTCCCCGGGACGATCATCACCGCCGTCGCGGGCGGCCTGGTCTACCGGCTGCCACTGGGCCGGCTGTGGCTGCTGATCCCGGTGATCGTGCTGACCGGAGCCGCTCTTGCGGGCGTCGGCGCGCTGCTCGGCCTGATCGCCCCGCGTCCGGAGATCGCGACGGTGGCGGGCCAGCTGGGGATGAGTGCGGTGCTCTTCCTGGACATCATTCCGGCGTCACGGATGCCGGAGGCGCTGCGCGTGATCCGGGCGATCCTGCCCGGTACCTATGGGGCCGACGCCCTCGCGGTGAGCTTTCGCCATCACGTCCCGTGGGGTTCGGTGGGTGTCGACCTGCTCGTCTGCCTGCTGGTGGCGATCGTCAGCCTGCTCGCCGGCGGCTGGGCGCTGCGCCGGCTGGCTCGCCGCTGAATCGTCCCTTCGACAGCGTGGTGGTGCAAAGTACCTTGTATCGCTCAGGGAGACTGAGGGCATGACTGGTTCGCCGATGCCGGACAGCGACCCTTCACAGACCCATTCCGACCCCGGCTTCGCCCTTCCGCCGGCACCGCCGCAAGCCCGCCGCTGGAAGCCGGAAGCGCCGCACTCGCGGGACGTGCTCAGCGCCCTCGTCGTGGCCGTCGCGCTGGTCGTCGTCGGAGTCCCGATGGGGCTGATCTGGGCGGCCACCACACCGAAACTGAACGTCAAGCAGGCGCTGGCGGGTAGCGAGGCGGCGTTCAACGTCCAGGGCGGTGCCGACGTGCACTTCGCGTTGCTGGCCCTGATCTTCGGTGTGCTGGCTGGTGCCGTGGTCGGGTGGAGAGGGCGGCACGGAAGCTGGACCCTGCCGGTGGCGCTGGCGGTCGGCGGGGTCGGCGGGTCGCTGGTAGCCGCTCAGGTCGGTCACCTGCGCGGGAGCAGCCGGGTGCTCGACCAGCTTCCCCAGGACATCCGCGGCCGGGTGAGCAACGTGGTCGACTTCGTCCTGCGTAGCCACGGGTTTCACGTCGTGTTGCCCGTCGCCGCGCTGGTGACGTACCTGATCATCCTGCTGCTGACGACCAGCCATCAGGAGCCGGCGCTGCCCGACGCCCCGGAGCCCGACCGCTACTGGTCGGTGCCGCGCTAGCCGCGGCGCGGGCCTTCAGTTCGGCGAGCGAGGGACGCGGAAGAGCTCGGGTGCGTTGACCGCGCGCAGCTCGGCCATCAGCAACTGCTCACGGCGAAGCAGGCTCACTTCGGCGCGCAACCGGGTCGCCGTGTCGCCGAGTTCGAGAAGGGCCTGCCGCTCGCGGAGCGCCAGCAAGATAGCGCCCGCCGTCAGATAGCTGAGCTCCGTCGGATCGTCGGGCAGCGTGCCCTCGTCGACCGTTCCGCCGGTCAGGTCCGCCAGCGTGTCGACGTACGTCAGCAGCGCGTCCCGGACAGCGGGGACGATCGCCTCGGCCAGCCCCGGTTCGCCGGCCGGCTCGTCCAGCCAGCGCACCCGTCCGATCAGGTAGGGCTTGCTGACCGTGTCGACCTCCAGCAGCCGGAAGCGGGTGCGGCCGAACGCGAGCAGCTTGCTGCGTCCATCCGGAGCCGGCTCGATGCGCTGGACCCATGCCTCGCAGCCCACCGGATACATCTGGGGCAGCGCCATCCCGGCTTCGCTCCCGGCCTCGATGGCGACCACACCGAACCTGCGCTGCTCGGGCTCGAGGTCCAGCAGATCGCGCACCAGCTCCCGGTAACGCTCCTCGAAGATCTGCAGCGGGAGGGGCGCCCCCGGAAACAGCACCGCCGACAACGGGAAAAGCGGCAGTGCGTGTGCTGCGCCCTCGTCGGTCACCTGCCCATCATCGCGGCTGGCGGGCGCAGGCGTCTCGTTGCGCCGCAGCCGCGGGCCTGTCGAGCGGCCTCGCGCCAGGCCTAACTCAATCCCCAGGTCAGCCCCGACCCGATACCCTCGAACCGTGCTCACCCGTCTCGACCTGCGCTTCCGCACCGAGGATCCGCGTGACCTCCTGCCGCGGGCCGATCTTGACGTGGCGGCTGCCGTTGAATCCGTCAGGCCGGTGTGTGACGACGTCCGCCGCAGGGGGGATGCGGCGGTCGTGGCGGCCACCGAGCGGTTCGACGGGGTCGACCTCGCCGATCCCACAGTGGCTTTCGGGCTGCGGGTGCCGGCCACCGAGCTGATCAAGGCGCTCGACGCGCTCGACCCGGCCGTGCGTGACGCCCTGGAAGAGGCGATCCGGCGCACCCGCAAGGTCACCGAGGCCACCCGGCCCCGGACGTGACCGTCGAGGTCACCCCTGGCAGCCGCGTGACCGAGCGCTGGGTGCCGGTGTCGCGGGTGGGCCTCTACGTGCCGGGCGGACGCGTCGCGTATCCCGAGCAGCGTCGTGATGAACGTCGTTCCGGCGCAGGTCGCAGGTGTGCCGTCGCTCGCGGTCGCCTCGCCCGCCGCAGCGCGAGACCGGGCTGCCCGCACCACGCCGTGCTCGCGGCCTGCGCGCTGCTCGGTATCGACGAGGTGTATGCGGCCGGAGGGGCCCAGGCGGTCGCGATGTTCGCCTACGGCACGGAGAGCTGCCCCCGGGTGGATGTCATCACCGGCCCGGGCAACGTCTACGTCGCGGCGGCCAAGCGGATCGTGCGCGGGGTCGTCGGCATCGATGCCGAAGCCGGCGCCACCGAGATCGCGATCCTCGCCGACGAGACCGGCGACCCGAGTCCACCTCGCGGCGGACCTGATCTCCCAGGCCGAGCACGACCCGCTGGCGGCCTGCCTGCTCGTGTCCGACAGCGAGACGCTGCTCGAGCAGTGGAGGCCGAGGTGGTGCGCCAGGTGCGCGGCCGCCAAGCACCACGAGCGCATGGCCGCGGCGCTCACCGGGCAGAGCGCGACCGTGCTGGTGCGCGACATCGAGCAGGGCATCGAGGTCGTCGACGCCTGGGCCGCCGAGCACCTCGAGATCGTGACGGCGCGACGCCGACGCGGTCGCTGCGCGCGTCCGCCACGCCGGCGCGATCTTCGTCGGACCGCACGCGCCGGTGACCCTCGGCGACTACCTCGCCGGGTCCAACCACGTCCTGCCGACCGGCGGCACCGCCCGCCACACCAGCGGCCTTTCGGTCGTTCTCCTTCCTGCGCCAGCAACACGTCGTGACGGCGACGGCCGACGCGCTGGCCGCGTCGGCACCGGGCGTCTACGCGCTGGGCGCCGCCGAGGATCTGCATGCACACGTGGAAGCCGTGCGCGTGCGGGTCGATCCGTGAGCGGACTGGGACGGGCTGCCGCTGCGCGATGACCTGCGCGGGCTTCGCCCGTACGGAGCGCCGCAGCTCGACGTGCCCTATCGGCTGAACACCAACGAGAATCCCTACCCGCCCTCGCCCGGAGCTCGTCGCCGCCCTGACGGCCGCGTGCGCGGAGGCGGCGCGCCTCGCTCAACCGCTATCCCGACCGGGAGGCCACGGCGCTGCGTGAGGACGCTCGCGGCGTACCTGACGACCGATCGGCGGCGTCCGGGCAGTCTGGGCGCCGGCGCAGGTGTGGGCGGCCAACGGTTCCAACGAGATCCTGCAGCAGCTGTGCCAGGCCTTCGGCGGCCCCGGGCGGATCGGCGCTGGCGTTCGAGCCGACGTACTCGATGCACGGGCTGATCGCGCTGGCGACCGCGACCGGGTGGGTGCGCGGCGAGCGCGACGCCCGACTTCCGGGTCGACCCCCCGGCGGCCGCGCGGCGATCGCCGAGCACCGCCCGTCGCTCGTCTTCCTGTGCTCGCCCAACAACCCCACCGGCACCGCGCTGGAGCTGGAGACGATCCGCGCGATCCACGACGCGGCGCCGGGGATCGTGGTCGTCGACGAGGCCTACGCCGAGTTCCGCCGCGCCGGCGTGCCGAGCGCGGTCACGCTGCTGCCGGCAGTGCCCGCGGCTGGTCGTCACCCGGACCATGAGCAAGGCTTTCGCGCTGGCCGGGGCCCGGGTCGGTTACCTGGCCGCGCGCCGGCGGTCGTCGACGCGCTGCAGCTGGTCCGGCTGCCCTACCACCTGTCCGCGCTCACGCAGGCGGCGGCGCGGGTCGCGCTCGCGCACAGCGCGCGAGCTGCTGGCGAGCGTCGAGGCGCTGCGGGTGCAGCGCGACCGGCTGCTGGCGCGAGCTGCCGCGCGCTCGGGCTGCCCGGTCGTCCGCCAGCGACGCCAACTTCGTGCTGTTCGCAGGTTCCCGGCGATCAGCGGCCGCATCTGGCAAGCCCTGCTGGAGCAAGGGGTTCTGGTGCGCGACGTCGGGCTGGCCGGCTGGCTGCGGGTCACCGCCGGCACGCCCGGCGGAGATGGACGCGTTCCTGTCGGAGCTGGAGCGTCTGATGGCTGCCGGCAGCCGGACGAGCACGAGGATTGGGGCAGCGTGACGCGCAGCGCGCGGGTGGAGCGCAACGACGAAGGAATCGTCGGTGCTCGTCGAGCTCGACCTCGACGGCACCGGTCAGGCCGAGTCGGAGACCGGCGTGCCGTTCTTCGACCACATGGTGGCCCAGCTGGGCAAGCACGCCGGGTTCAACCTGAAGGTGCGCGACCACCGGTGACCTCGAGGTCGACATCCACCACACGGTCGAGGACACGTCGACTGGCGATCGGCACGGCGCTGCGGCAGGCGCTCGGTGACAAGTCCGGGATCCGCCGCTTCGGCGACGCGACGGTGCCGCTCGACGAGGCGCTGGTGCAGCGCGGCGGTCGACCTGTCGGGCCGGCCGTACTGCGTCCACGAGGAGCCCGAGGGGCTGGCGCCGATGATCGGCACCTACGACATGACCCTCACCGGCCACATCTGGGAGTCGTTCGTCGCGTCGGCGGCGATCGCGCTGCACGTGCGGGTGCTTTCCGGGCGCAACGCGCATCACGTCGTCGAGGCGCAGTTCAAGGCGGTGGCCCGGGCCCTGCGCGACGCGGTGGCGCTGGACCCGCGCAGCGGCGGGATCCCGAGCACCAAGGGCGTGCTGTGAGCAGCGCCCGGCCGAAGATCGTCGTGCTCGATTACGGGTCGGGCAACCTGCGCTCCGCCGAGCGGGCGCTCGCGCGGGCCGGGGCTGATGTCATCGTGACCGCCGACCTCGACAGCCGCCGCGGCGGCCGACGGTCTGGTGGTTCCCGGCGTGGGCGCGTTCGCCGCCTGCGTCGAGGGGATCCGCGGCGTCGGGGGCAGGCAGGTGATCGCCGAGCGGGTGGCCGCCGGGCGTGCCGGTGCTCGGCATCTGCGTCGGCATGCAGGTGCTGTACGAGGCGGGCGAGGAGCACGGGGTGCGTACGCGGGGGCCTCGGCCTGCTCCGGGCGAGGTCGCTGCGCATCGCAGGCGCGACGGTGCTGCCGCACATGGGCTGGAACACCGTGTCCGCCGCCGCCCGGATCGGCGCTCTTCGCGGGCGTCGAGAGCGAGCGTTTCTACTTCGTCCACTCCTACGCGGCCCCGCCCGCGCCGGGTGACACGGTCGCCGAGCACGGCTGCGCCGTTCGCCGCCGCCGTCGAGCGGGGGTGCCTGTGCCGCGACCCAGTTCCACCCCGAGAAGATCCGGCGACGCGGGCGCCCGGCTGCTCGCGCAACTGGCTGGGTCAGCTGTGAGCCTGATCCTCCTGCCGGCCGTCGACGTGACCGCCGGGCAGGCGGTGCGGCTCGTGCAGGGCGAGGCCGGCAGCGAGACCGGCTACGGCGACCCGCTCGAGGCGGCGCTGCGATGGCAGCGCGAAGGCGCGCGAGTGGGTCCACCTGGTCGACCTCGACGCCGCGTTCGGCCGCGGGTCGCAACCGGGAGCTGCTGGCTGACGTCGTCGGCGCCTCGACGTCGCCGTCGAGCTGTCCGGCGGCATCCGCGACGACGAGTCGCTGGACGCGGCGCTCGCGACCGGGCGCCGCCCGCGTCAACGTCGGCACCGCGGCGCTGGAGGACCCGGACTGGGTGCGCCGCGCGATCGCCCGGGTCGGCGACCGGATCGCCGTCGGGCTCGACGTCCGCGGCACGACCCTCGCCGCGCGCGGCTGGACCCGCGAGGGCGGCGAGCTCTTCGAGGTGCTTGCCCGGCTCGACGCCGACGGCTGCGCGCGCTACGTCGTCACCGATGTCCGCCGGGACGGCACGCTCACCGGGCCCAACCTCGACCTGCTGCGCTCAGCGTCACGGCCGCCACCGACCGGCCGGTGATCGCCAGCGGCGGAGTCAGCACGCTCGCCGACCTGGCCGCGATCGCCGCCGTGCCCGGGGTCGAAGGCGCGATCGTCGGAAAGGCGCTGTACTGCCGGGGCGTTCACGCTGCCCGAAGCGCTCGCCGCGGTGTCGGCGGCCCGCATGACCGTCGCCGTCCGCGTCATCCCCTGCCTGGACGTCGACGCCGGCCGGGTCGTCAAAGGCGTCAACTTCCCGTCGCTGCGCGACGCCGGCGACCCCGTCGAGATGGCCCGGCTCTACGACGCCGAGGGCGCCGACGAGCTGGTCTTCCTGGACATCACCGCGAGCAGCGGCTACCGCGAGACGACCTACGACGTGGTGCGCCGCACCGCCGAGCAGGTCTTCATCCCGCTCACCGTCGGCGGCGGCGTGCGCAGCGCCGCCGACGTCGACCGGCTGCTGCGCGCCGGCGCGGACAAGGTCGGCATCAACACCGCCGCCGTCGCCCGGCCCGAGCTGCTGCCCGAGTGCGCCGAGCGGTTCGGCGCGCCAGTGCATCGTGCTGTCCGTCGACGCGCGCCGCGTCCACCCGACGCGGACGCGCCCCGAGCGGTTTCGAGGTCACCACCCACGGCGGGCGCCGCGGCACCGGGATCGACGCGGTCGCCTGGGCTGCGCGCGGCGCCGAACTCGGCGCCGGGGAGATCCTGCTCAACTCCATGGACGCCGACGGCACCACGCGCGGGCTACGACCTCGAGATGATCGGCGCGGTCCGCGCAGCGTCGTCGACGTGCCGCTGATCGCCAGCGGCGGGGCCGGCGCGCGTCGGCGACTTCGCCCCGGCCGTGCGCGGCGGGTGCCGATGCCGTGCTCGCGGCGAGCGTCTTCCACTTCGGCGACGCTGCGGATCGGCGAGGTCAAGGACGGCGCTGCGGGCGCCGGGCTACCCGTCCGCTGACGACGGCCGCCGCCTCAGCTGCCGTGACAGGCCGCGGTGGATCGAGCGTCCCGGGCCCGCGGCCGAGCAGCCGGCCGGCGATCGACCAGCCCGCCTACGGCGGCGACCGCCCACCCGATCAAGACCAGCATCGGTTCGAGCCGCGAGGCTCCCGGGAAGTAGGCCGTCGTGCGCAGCAGGCTCACCGTCGCGCCCGAGGGCAGCGCCCGCGACAGGAAGCGGTATGGCTCGGGCAGCAGCGCGCGGCGATACCGCACCGCCCGACGACGTGTTGCCGAGCACCACGAAGATCAGCCACGTCGGGATGATCGCCCAGCGGCCGATCAGGGTGGCCATCAGCGAGGCCACCGCGGTCGCCGTCGAGCATCTGCAGCGCGACCACTCCCCACCCGTCGAAAAACGGGACCGGTAACGCGTGCAGCACCGCCTTGACCACGGCGATCAGCACCAGGCTCGCCGAGGATGGCGAGGCCGCCGGTGAACGCCAGCCAGGGCGGAAGCGGCATCGGCCGGGCGTTCGCCCGGAGCTGGAACGTCGTGACGAAACCCAGGATCGGTGGCCCCGATGGTCAGGTAGAAAGCGGCCAGTCCGGAGGGATCCTGGCTGGGAAGCGGATGCAGATCCGTCTCGGTGAGCACCGCGCCTGCCCGGCTGGCGGCCTGGGGCAGCGACGTCGACAGCACTCGAGCCACGCTGGGGCCCGAGGCGCTGGACAGCAGTACCGAGACCGCGCGCCGGTTTGGCCGGCGAGAACACCAGCACCAGGTACACCTGCTGCTTGCCGATCGCCGTCTCGGCAGCCTGCTGCGTCGGGTAGCTGCTGCAGCGTCGAGCCCCTTGTTCGCGCGTGCCCTCCAGCGCCGCGACGAACGGCGCGCGCACCGGCGAGGTGCCCACCACGGCGGTCGTGATCCGGCGGGCGACCGGATGCCCGAGCGCGTCGATGTAGCTGTAGACGAACAGCGAGCCCATCACGAACGCGATCAGCACGATCACCAGCGCGCGCCGGTACGGAGGGTGCGCCGCCAGGTTGCGCGGATGCAGCGTCGGCCAGTCCCGCTCCGGCGGCTCCGGTGGCTCTGGCCGGCAGCGAATTCGCGCGACCTCGCAGTGAACGTCCAGGCATGCTGTCGAGCGTGCCCGAAGTAGCACCCGAGACGCCATCCCGCGCGCGGCGGGCGGTCCGCAGTGACCGCCGCGTCGTCCTGCGCGGGTTCGCCGTGCTCGGGCGCGGGGCGGCGCAGCAGAAGCTGGCGTTCTCGCTCTCGGTGCTGGGCAGCTCGCTGTGGGCACTGATGACCGTCGGCCAGGCGTACGTGCTCGGGCCGGATCACCCAGCGCACGGTGCTGCCGGCTTTCCGGGCCGGACGGGTCGTGCTGGGGCTCGCTGCTCGCTCGCCGCGCTGCTGATCATGGCTGTGGCGGTGTTGAAGGCCCTCGGGATCGCCGGCCGGCGCATCTACGCCGGCCGGGTGCAGTACGAGCTCGGGGCGACCTACCGGCGCCAGGTGGCGGCCCGCTATCTCGCCCTTCCGCTGCGCTGGCACCAGTCGCACCCCACCGGGCGGCTGCTGTCGGTCGCCAACTCCGACGTCGAGCAGACCTGGGAGCCGATGGCGCCGTTCCCGATGGCGGTCGGCGTCGTGGTCATGCTGCTGGTCACGCTCGGCTTCCTGGTGGCGACCGACCCGGTGCTGGCCGCTCGTCGGCGGGGTGATCTTCCCGCTGATCGCGGTGCTCAACGTGATCTACAGCCGCCGGCTGGCCCCGCTGATGATCCGGGCCCAGGAGCTGCGGGCCGAGGTGAGCGGGCTGGCCCACGAGAGTTTCGACGGCGCCCTGACGGTCAAGGTGCTCGGCCGCGGCGAACGAGGAGACGCAGCGGTTCGCCGAGCGCGCCCGGGAGCTGCGCGACGCGCTGATCCGGGTGGGCCGGCTGCGCGGCCTGTTCGACCCGGCGCTCGAGGCGCTGCCGAACCTGTCGGTGCTCGCCGTGCTGCTGGTCGGCGGGCTGCGGGTGTCGGCGGGATCGCTTGACCCGGGCGGGCTGGTGCGCGTCGCCTACCTGTTCACGCTTGCTGGCGTTTCCGGTCCGGGCCATCGGCTGGGTGCTCGCCGACCTGCCCCGCGCGGTCGTCGGCTGGGAGCGCATGCACGACGTGCTGAACGCCGACGACTCGATGCCCGCCGGCGAGCGTCGCTTCGATCCGTCGCCACCGGTCGCCGACCCGGCCCGGATGGCCGCCCACGGCGTCGGTTTCGGCTACGGGACGACCGGGACCGCGATCAGCAGCGGGTCCTGGACGAGGTCACGCTCGACGTGCCGGCCGGTAGCACGGTCGCGATCGTCGGGCCGACCGGCTCCGGCAAGTCGACGCTCGCGCACCTGGCGCTGCGCCTGCTCGACCCCGACGAAGGCGCCTTCACGCTCGACGGCCATGACCTGCGCGAGCTGGCGGCCGGGCGAGCTCTCGGACGCGGCGGCGCTGGTGCCGCAAGGCGCGTTCCTGTTCGACGACACCGTCCGGGGCAACGTGACGCTGGGCGCCGACATCGGCGACGCCGCGCTGGCCGAGGCGCTGGAGATCAGCCAGGCCGACGGCGTTCGTCGCGCACCTTCCGGAGGGCGTCGACACCCTCGTGGGGGAGCGCGGGACGACGCTTTCCGGTGGCCAGCGGCAGCGCCTCGCGCTGGCCCGCGCGCTGGCCCGCCGCCCCCGGCTGCTGGTGCTCGATGACGCCACCTCGAGCGTCGACCCGCGCATCGAGCGGGCGATCCTCGCCGGGCTGCGCGAGTCGCCGGCCACGGTCGTCGTCATCGCCTACCGGCAGGCGACCATCGCGCTGGCCGACCTCGTCATCTACCTCGAGGACGGCCAGGTCCGCGGTCGCGGCACGCACGAGCAGCTGATGGCCACGGTGCGCGGGCTACCGCGACGTGCTCACCGCGTACGGCGCGACGCACTCCGACGCCCTCGGACGAGGAGTCCGCGGCATGACCGCCGTTTCCGACGGAGCTCGATGAGCTCCGGGAATCCCGACGCGGGCGGCACCGTCGTCACGTTCCGGCGCGCCTTCCGGATGGCTCCGGAGTTCGCGCGCGGGCTCGGCTTCACGCTGTTCCTGGCCGTGCTGTCCACCGCCGGGTCGGGTCGTCATCCCGGTCGCGGTGCAGCAGACGATCGACCACGGGCTCGGCTGGCGCCGCCGGTCGGCGACCAAGGTCGACCTCGGCGCCATCCGGGCGTCCCTCGCGCTGGCCGCCGTCGCGGTCCTGGTGACGGCCACCGCCGCCTACCTGCTGAACGTGCGGCTGTTCACCTCGACCGAGTCGGGACTCGCGTCGCTGCGGATGCAGACGCTTCCGTCACGTCCACGACCTGTCGATGCTGAGCCAGGCCGTCGCAGCGCCGCGGCGCGCTGGTGAGCCGGGTGACCAGCGACGTCGACCAGCTGTCGAACTTCCTGCAGTGGGGCGGCATCCAGCTGCTGGTCAGCGTGCTGCAGCTGGCGCTCGCCACCGTGCTGATGCTCGTTTACTCCTGGCCGCTCACGCTGCTGGTTACGCCTGCTTCGCGCCGCTCGCCCTGCTCGCCCGCGCGATGTCGGTGCGGCTCGCGGCGGCCTACGGCCAGGTGCGCGAGCGCGTCGGGCTGGTGCTGTCGGCCGTGTCCGAGGCCGTGGTCGGCGCGGCGGTGGTGAAGGCGTTCGGCGTCGGGGAGCGCACCGGCCGGCGGATCAACGTCGCCATCGGCGCGCATCGCGACGCGGCGGTGCGCGCCCAGCGGCTCGCCGCGCTGACGTTCTCCGGCGGTGAGCTCGTCGCCGGGCTCGCCAACGCCGGCGTGGTCGTCATGGGGGTCTGGCTCGGCATCGGCGGTCACCTGTCGCGCCGGGCGGCTGGTCGCGTTCCTGTTCCTGGTGACGCTGTTCGTCGGGCCGGTACAGGTCGCGACCGAGACCCTGAACGACGCCCAGAACGCGCTGGCCGGCCTGCGCCGGGTGCTCGACGTGCTCGACACCCCGATCGACATCACGGACCCGGCGCGATCGGGCCGGTTCCGCGGGCCGCGCAGCTGCCGCCCGGGCCGATCGACATCCGGTTCCGCGACGTCGCGTACGCCTATCCCGGCGGCCCGGAGGTGCTGCGCGACGTCGACCTTCACGTGCCGCCCGCGCCCGCATCGCGGTTGTCGGCGAGACCGGGAGCGGCAAGACGACGCTGGCCAAGCTGCTCACCCGGCTGATCGATCCGCTACGCGGGCTCGGTGCGAGCTCGCCGGCGTCGCCGCTCCAGCAGGTCCGTTCGCCTCGCTGCGGCGCCGGGTGGTCATGGTGCCGCAGGAGGGCCACCTCTTCGAGAGCACGATCGCTGACAACGTGCGCTATGGGCGTCCCGGCGCTTCCGACGACGAGGTCGCCAGGCGTCTTCGACGAGCTGCGGCCTCGCCGACTGGCTCGCCGGGCTGCCCGGCGGCCTGGCCGCGCCGGTGGGCCAGCGGGGCGAGTCGCTGTCGGCGGGGGAGCGCCAGCTCGTCGCCGTCGCCCGGGCCCACCTGGCCGATCCTGACCTGCTGGTACTCGACGAGGCGACGAGCGCCATCGACCCGGCGACCGAGATGCGGCTGTCCGCCGCGCTCGAGTCGCTGGCGGCGGGCCGCACCACCGTCACGATCGCCCACCGGCTGAAGGCTGCCGAGCTCGCCGACGAGGTGATCGTGGTCGATGCCGGCCGCATCGTGCAGCGCGGCACGCACGCCGATCTGGTCGCCGTGCCGGGCGTTTACGCCCGGTTGCACGCTTCGTGGTCCGCGCGCGGCAAGGAGCGCTAGGTGCACTCGCCCTGCGTTTGCGGTGCGCTCCAAGCTTTCGTAGGGGACAATCGAGGCGTGAGCGAGTCTGCCGGTGCATCCGCGGGCGGGCCATCAGCCTGCTGATGCCGGAGCGAGGGACCTCCCGTCGACGCGGCCGTCCAGCCGAGAGCCGTCCCGTCGGCGCCGCCCCGGTCGACACAGCCGCCGCCGGTCGACACAGCCGCCCGGGCCGTCGCCTTGGTCGCGGGAGTACTGCGGGGCCGGCACCGACGTACGCGCCTCTCACCGGCCTACGCCCCGCCCGACACTCCGGGCTGGCCCGCCCCCTGGCAGCAAGGTTGGCCGGCGGCATCCCAGCAAGGGCTGGCCCACGGCGCCGCAGCAGGGCTGGCCATCAGCCGCGACCCGGCGCGGGCTCTGGACGGGCTGTCACGCTCGTGGGCATCGCGATCGTGGCGACGCTCATCGCCGTGCTGGTGTCCGCGAATACGGGCTCGCCGGTTCGCTCCAAATCGTCGGCCTCCGGCGGCACCGGTCCTGCCCAATCCGGCGCCGTCGCTCGCGCCGAGCCCGACCAGCGCCGAGCCCGTCCAGCCCGCAGAGTCCAGTCCGCTCGCTGGGCGCGTGCCGACCCCGCCGGGCTTGCTGGCGATCGGCTACCACGCGTATTCGCTGCGCTCGCTCGACCCGTCCGACGTCGCGCTGGGCCCGGCGGAGCTGGTGCAGTTCAAGAAGTACGGGCTTTCACGGGTCGTCGGCCTGCGGGCGTTGACCCTGGGGCCCAACGGCCGCGACGAGCGACGACTGGGACGCCGACATCAACATCCTCAGTTCAGCAGCCCGGCAGCGGCAGTGGCGGAGCTGAACGTACTCCAACGCACAGAACAAGAAGACGGCGAAGACCATCCCGCTGCCGGGATTCCCGACCGCGACCGCCTTCGTCAACCACGGACAGCACCACCGGCATCAGCATCGGAGCGTTCACCACGGTCGGCCGCTACCAGGTCGTGGTCATCCTCAGCGGGCTGGCCGGCCACGTCCCGACGAACGCCACCGTGGTCGCCGCCGAGGCCGCCAAGGTGATGAAGCGCTCTGCTTCCGGATGCCGCCACGATCGTGCCCGCCGCCCTCCGGCAGCGGCGGCGGCTCCGCGCCGGCCGTTCCGGGTTTCCCGACCCCGAGCCGCTACGGGCACCCACGCCTGAGCCGCTGTCGCCCGGCGTGGCGCCGTGCGCTAGAATCGGGCAGCTGAGCGGCGCGAGTGTTTCGGGCTAACCTGTCCCGGTGTTCGTCGGTGTTTCGTTAACCAAGCGTGCGGAGCGTCGTGGGCCTGCTTGTCATCAGCGCGAACTTCCTCGCGGGTTTGGTGCATCGTCTCCCTCGTCGGCGTGGGGGGTCGTGCTGTGGCGCGGGCCAGCGACGGCGCTGGGTGAGCGCGACCGGCTTCAGCGTGCTGGCGCTCGTCCTTTCGCTCGTGACGGTCGCCGATTTCGTCAACGCGCACTACGCGTTCCTGCCGCGGGTCGCGGATGTGCTCGGGCTGCGCACGTGGCCACCGCCCGGCTGGCCGAGGTCTCCGATGCCGCTCGGCAGGCCCGAAGCGGCGCATCCGCACGGCGCGGTCGTCGAGCGTGCCGCTGCCGGGAGTCAAGAGCGGCTTCGGCGATCCGACCGCGCTGGTCTACTTCCCGCCGCAGTACTTCACCGAGCCCCACCCGCCGCTTCCCGGTGGTCTACCTGCTGCACGGCTCGCCGGGTGCGCCGGTCGACTGGTTTCGCGCCGCCCGGGCGTCGGATGCCGGCTTCGCCGTCGCGCGCGAAGGCCATCCGGTGCATCCTGGTGGCGCCCCGGGCGAGCCATAACTGGACCGACGACTCCGAGTGCGTCGACCGTCCCAACGAACACATCGCGACGTATGTCGTGAATGACGTCGTCCGCGAGGTCGACTCCCGCTTCCGCACCATCGCCGACCGCGGCGGCGCGCGGCCGTCGCCGGCAATTCCGCCGGCGGCTACTGCGCGCTGAACCTGGGACTGCGCAACCGGGAGCTGTTCTCCACCGTCATCGACCTGTCCGGCTTCGACCGGCCGACCCACGACGGCGGCTTGAAGCGGCTGTTCGGCAACCGGCCCGACCTCGCCAGCGTCGCGGCAGCCAATACGCCGGCCGCGTACGTCCCCACGCTGTCGCCGTCGCCGCAGGTCAAGCTGTGGCTCGACTGTCGGCCGCAGCGACACGAGCGCGCGGCGCGACACCTCGAGCATCGCCAGGAGCTGGTCGGCCGCGGCTTCGACGTCGTGCTGCGCCTTCGCCCCGGCGGTCACGACTACGGCGTCTGGCGCCCGGCGCTCGCTCAAGGGCTCGGCTGGGCTGCCGCCAGTTTCGCCGGCTCAGCGCGTGACCGGTCGACGAGCTGGCAGGATGGATGCGTGACACGTCCGAGTTCCCTCGATCCCGCGATCGCGCAGCGGCTGAAGCGCGACCCGGCCGGCCTGATCGCCGCCATCGCCCAGCAGTACGACACCGGCGAGGTGCTCATGCTCGGCTGGATGGACGACGAGGCGCTGCATCGCACGCTGACCACCGGCCGCTGCACCTACTGGTCGCGCAGCCGCCAGGAGTACTGGGTCAAGGGCGACACGAGCGGCCATCAGCAGTGGGTGAAGTCGGTCGCGCTGGACTGCGACGGCGACGCCCTGCTGGTGCGCGTCGATCAGGTCGGCGCGGCCTGTCACACCGGCGACCGCACCTGCTTCGACGCCGCTGACCTCGGTGCGGTCGTCGGGTCCGCCGCCGCGTCGGTCGCCGTGTGACGGCCGGCTCGTGACCAGCCGCAGTGACGCGACGGCTCGTTCTATCCCGATCGCGCCGAGTTCGCCCGCCTCGCCGCGCATTATCCGGTCGTTCCCGTCACCCGGCGGGTGCTCGCCGACGGCGAGACCCCGATCGGCGTGTACCGCAAGCTGGCGGGTGGCCCGGGCACGTTCCTGCTGGAGTCGGCCGAGCACGGCCGCAGCTGGTCGCGCTACTCGTTCGTCGGCGTGCGCTCGCGAGCCACCCTGACCGAGCGCGACGGCGAGGCGGTCTGGCTGGACGATCCGCCGCCGGGAGTACCGCTTCGCGGCAACCCGCTGGAGGTGCTCCACGCGTGTGCGAAAGTCGCTGCGGGCGCCCCGCGCCTTTCCGGGATGCCGCCGCTGATGGGCGGGCTCGTCGGCTATCTCGGCGTATGACTTCGTGCGCCGCATCGAGCGGCTGCCCAGCCTCGCGGTCGAGGACCTGCACCTGCCCGAGCTCGGGATGATGCTGGCGACCGAGCTGGCCGTGCTCGACCACGACGACGGCTCGTGCCTGCTGGTGTCCAACGCCTTCCCGGCGGACGCCGCGTCGCGTCGACGATGCCTACGACGCCGCCGTCGCCCGGCTGCGCGAGATGACCGCCGCCCTTGCCGAGCCGGCTGCCCCCGTCGGTTGCCGTGATCGCGCTCGCCGGAAGACACCGCCGGAGCTCGCGTTCCGCAGCCGCACCCCGGCCGGGGAGTACCAGCGGGCGGTCGAGGGTGCCCTCGAGGCGATCCGGGCCGGCGACATCTTCCAGGTCACCGTCAGCCAGCGTTTCGAGGTGGCCGACCGCCGCCGACCCGCTCGACGTCTACCGGCTGCTGCGCACCAGCAACCCGAGCCCGTACATGTACCTGCTGCGCCTGGCCGGCACCGGGGCCGAGCGCACCGGAGCCGGCGCGGCGACGCTCGACATCGTCGGATCGAGCCCGGAATCGCTGTCACCGTGACCGGCACCCGCGAGGGATTGGTCGCCCGGCTGCACCCGATCGCCGGCACCCGTCCGCGCGGCGGCACCGAGGCCAAGGACGCCGAGCTGGCCGCCGAACTGGTCGGCAGCGAGAAGGAGCGCGCCGAGCACATCATGCTGGTCGACCTCGGCCGTAACGACCTCGGCCGGGTCTGCGAGCCGGGCACGGTCCGGGTGGTCGAGTTCGGCGCGGTGGAACGCTTCTCCCACGTCATGCACATCGTCTCGACGGTCGTCGGGGAGGTGCGCGCCGACCTCGACGCCGTCGACGTGCTCACCGCCTGCTATCCGGCGGGAACGCTCACGGGCGCCCCGAAGGTCCGGGCGATGGAGCTCATCGACGAGCTCGAGCCGGCCCGCCGCGGGATCTACGGGGGAGGCGTCGGCTACCTCGACTTCGGCGGAGACCTCGACCTCGCGATCGCCATCCGTACCGCGGTGATGCGGGGCGGGCTGGCGTACGCCCAGGCCGGCGCGGGCATCGTCGCCGACAGCGAGCCCGACTTCGAGGAGGCCGAGACCCGTCACAAGGCCCGGGCGGTGCTGCGGGCACTCGCCCTCGCCGAGACGCTGCGCCCGGCGGCCGACGTGCCCGCCTCCCGGGTGCCGTGAGCGAGCCGCCCGGGCCCGTCGAGACGAACCCGGCGCCGGGCCGGACGCTTCCCCGCTCGGCCGCTGATCGCGGCGCTGGGTATCGGGCTCGGGGTCGTCGTCGTGCTCCTGTCGTCCTCACCGACGTGGCTGCGGGTGTCCATCCGCGCGTCGCGTACCGACGTGACCCTCACCGGCCGTAACGCCGCCGCCGCTGCGGTACCGCTGGCGCTCGTGGCCGCCGCCGGGCTCATCGCCCTGGCGCTGGTGCGCAGCTGGGCGCGCCGGCTGCTCTGCGCCCTCATCGCTGCCGCCGGGATCGGGGTGCTGATCGCGGTCGTGCAGGTCATCGCCGATCCGAACCGGGTCGCCAGGGGCAGCAGCAAGGTCCGCTCGGCGGGAGCGTTCGTGTCAGCGCACCTGGGGGCGCCGCCGTACCTGGGCGTCGTGGGCGCCGTATTGATCATTGCCGGGGGGATCGTCGGCGTGCTGCGCGCCGGCAGCTGGCCCGGCCCGACCCCGCGCTACGAGCGCGCCGCCGCCCGGGCCGCGCGTCCGGCCGATCAGTGGGAGGCGCTCGACAGGGGCGAAGATCCCACTCAGGGCTGACCTGCGCGTTTACCCTCCCCTTTGTGGCGGAGGCGGCAAGCGGCCCTACGGGTTCGTCAAAGGGGCTCGTGCTCGTCGTGGAAGACGAGGCCCATATCAGCGACCTGGTGCGGCTCTACCTGAAGCGCGAAGGGTTCGGGGTCCACGTCGAGTCCGACGGCAGGGCCGGGCTGGCGGCCGCGCGCTCGCTGAAGCCCGTCGCGATCGTGCTGGACGTCGGCCTCCCCACGCTGGACGGCACCGAGGTCTGCCGGGCGTTGCGCTCGGACGGCAACTGGGTGCCGATCCTGTTCGTGACCGCCCGTGACGACGAGGTCGACCGCATCGTCGGCCTCGAACTCGGCGCCGACGACTACGTCACCAAGCCGTTCTCGCCCCGCGAGCTCGTGGCCCGCGTCAAGACGGTGCTCCGGCGCGCGTCGGGGCCTCCGGGGGATGCTCCGGCGCTGACCGTCGGCGAGGTGAGCCTGGATCCGGCGCGCCGGGCCGTGACCGCCGGCGGGTCCCCGGTGTCGTTGACGGCCACCGAGTTCGACCTGCTCGCGATGCTGCTGCGCCGTCCCGGCCGGGTCTTCACCCGGGAGGAGCTGCTGTCGGAGGTCTGGGGCTACGAGGCGGCCGCGGGCACTCGCACGGTCGACGTCCATGTCGCCCAGCTGCGCGCGAAGCTCGGTGAGCACAGCCCGCTGCGCACCGTGCGCGGCGTCGGCTACACCGCAGGCGCCTGAGTGGCGGGCCCGCCGCAGGAAGCCGTCGCCCAAGCGCCGGTCGGGCCTGGCGTCCCGGCTGGCCATCGCGACGACGGCCGTGGCCGCGCTGGCGGTGCTCGTCTCGGGCCTGGTCTCGCTCGGGCTGCTGCGCGGTGCGTCGGAGACGGAAGCCCGGCAGCAGTTCGGACGCCAGGCCGATGGCTACGTCCTCATCGTCGACCGGGCCGTGCGTGGCGCCCGGTTCCAGCAGCTGAAGAACGTCCTGGCCCGCCAGCAGACGCAGCTCGAAGCCATCAATGCCGGCGGCCGGGCCTGCGGAACGAATGCCATCCAGCTCCCGGCCGACCTGGCCGGCGCGCTCGTGAACGGCCAGCCCGTCAGCGGGGTGGCCCGCGTCGGCGGAGCGCGCCGGCTCATCGAGGGTCGCCCGCTTTCACCTGACCAGTCGGGTGCGGTGTTGGGGGGCTGCCCGGCGGTCGCTATCGCGCTGCTGCAGAAGGCTTCGCAGGCGAAGGTGCTGGCTGACCCGTTGCGCAATCGGCTGCTCATCGCGCTGGCCGTCGGCCTGGTCGGGGCCGCCGTCGCCGGCATCCTGCTCGCCCGCCGGCTGGCCCGCCCGCTCCAGCACGCCGCCGCCGCGGCCCGGGCGCTGGCCGGTGGGCGTCGCGACGTCGGGGTGCGTCCGGAAGGCCCGGCGGAGGTGGCGGAGGTGGCGGACGCGCTCAACGGGCTCGCCGCAGCGCTGGCCCGCAGCGAGGGACGCCAGCGCGACTTCCTGCTGTCCATCTCCCATGAGCTACGCACCCCGCTGACCGCGGTCACGGGCCATGCCGAAGCCCTCGCCGACGGCGTCATCACCGGTGACGACACCCGTGCTGCGGGCAAGGTCATGCTCTCGGAGGCCCAGCGGCTCAACCGGCTCGTGTCCGACCTGCTCGATCTGGCCCGCCTCGGCGCCGACGACTTCCGGATCGACCCCGCACCCACCGACCTCGCCGCTCTGGTGCGCGGGGCCGAGCAGGCGTGGCGCCCTCGCTGCGCGGCCGAGGGCATCGACCTGCGTCTCGAACTCCCCGCGGCCCCGCTGGTGATCGTCACCGACGGCGGCCGGGTCCGGCAGATCATCGACGGGCTCGCCGAGAACGCCCTGCGCGTTGTGCCGCAGGGCGCACCGATCGTCTTCGCTGCCGGTCCCGACCCGCTCTACCCCGGATTCGCGCTCCTGCAGGTCCGTGACGGTGGCCCGGGGCTCACCCCGGAGGACTGCGCGGTGGCGTTCGAACGCTCGACGCTCTACGAGCGCTACCGGGGGATCCGCCGGGTCGGCACCGGCCTCGGCCTCGCCCTGGTCGCGGGGCTCGCCGGTGCGCTCGGAGGCAGCGCAGCGGCGGGACGGGCCCCCGAGGGCGGGGCCGCGTTCACGATTCGTCTTCCGTTCGGCTCTCGCTAGCCCGTTTCCCGGCCGATATCTCAAAGGGGCTCCGGCGTACCGGAACAAGCTCTAGTATGTCACTCGACTACCTGGAATTAGTCGACACGGTGGGGGTTCGGCACATGCACGTGGATCTGCTCATCGCGCTGGCCGGGCTCTTCGTGGGTTTCGTCGTCGGCCTCACCGGCATGGGCGGCGGTGCGCTGATGACGCCGATGCTGGTGATCTTCTTCGGGATCCAGCCGCTGGCCGCCGTCAGCAGCGATCTGGTCGCCTCGCTGTGCATGAAGCCGATCGGTGGCCTGGTGCACCTGCGGCGCGGCACCGTGCACCGGGAGCTGGTGACCTGGCTCGTCCTCGGTTCGGTCCCCGCGGCGTTCTGCGGCGTGCTGCTCCTGCGAACCGTCGGCAACGGCGGGACCGTCCAGGACACCGTCAAGATCTCGCTCGGCATCGCGCTGCTGGTGGCGGTCTCGATGATGATTTTCAAGGCGCTGCTCGACGTGCGGCGGCGGGCGCGCCTCGGCCCGGCGGCCGACTTCACCGGCCGCATCGAGGTGCACAAGCTCACGACGGTGGCGATCGGTGCGGTGGGCGGCCTGGTCGTCGGGATGACGTCGGTCGGCTCGGGATCGCTGATCATCGTGGCCCTGCTGCTCGTCTACCCGCAGCTCAAGACCGGTGACCTGGTCGGCACCGATCTGGTGCAAGCGGTGCCGCTGGTCGGCGCGGCTGCTCTCGGGCACGTCATCTTCGGTGACTTCGAGCTCGGCCTGACCAGCTCGATCCTGATCGGCAGCCTCCCGGGCGTGTACCTCGGTGCCCGGGCTTCGGCCACGGCGCCGAGCTGGATCATCCGCCGCGCCCTCGCTTTCGTGCTGCTGGCCAGCGCGCTCAAGCTGCTGGACGTGCCCACGGCCACGGTGGCGTGGGTGCTGCTGGGGGTGGTGGTCGCCGCCCCGCCGGTCTGGATCCGGATCCGGCGCAGCATGCGCCGCCGGATCGCGCCGATCGCGCCGACGTCACCCGAGCAGATTCCCGTCTCCGCTGCCTGAGGACGTTTGCCGGCTTCCTGGATGGCTCGGCGCGCCCGGTCAGGCGGGCGCTCGCCCGTACGATCGGGGCGTGGCTGCCACCGTTCTCGACGAGATTCTCGTCGGCGTCCGCGCTGACCTGGCGGAGCGGCAGGCGCACCGGTCCTGGTCCGCTGTCCAGGCCGCGGCGGCCGACGCGCCGCCTGCCCGCGCCGCGCTTGCCGCGCTGTCCGGCGGCGGCACCAGCCTGATCGCCGAGGTCAAGCGGCGTTCTCCGAGCAAGGGCCGGCTCGCGACCATTGCTGATCCAGCGGCCTTGGCTAGCGCGTACGCCGCCGGCGGTGCGTCGGCCATCAGCGTGCTCACCGAGCAGCGTCGCTTCGGGGGCTCGCTGGCCGACCTCGACGCGGTGCGCGCGGCGGTCGACGTGCCCGTGCTGCGCAAGGATTTCGTCGTCACCCCGTATCAGGTGGCGGAAGCCCGGGCCCACGGCGCCGACCTGGTGCTGCTGATCGTCGCCGCGCTGGAGCAGCCCTTGCTCGCCGAGCTGCACGACCAGATCCGCGAGTACGGGATGTGCCCGCTGGTCGAGGTCCACGACGAGGCCGAGCTCGAGCGTGCCGCCCAGCTCGGTGCCGCCCTCATCGGGGTCAATGCCCGCGACCTGCGAAGCCTGCAGGTCGACCGGGCGGTATTTGCCCGGCTGCGTCCACTGATCCCGGAGGGGGCGCTGGCGGTGGCCGAATCGGGCGTGCGCGGGCCGGCCGATGTCGCGGAGTACGCCGCCGCCGGCGCTGATGCCGTGCTGGCGGGTGAGGCCTGCGTCATCGGCGCCGATCCGCTCACGACCGTCGCCGAACTCGTCGCCGCTGGTGCCTCGCAGGTGCAGGCCGCCCGATGACCCGTCCTACGAGCCTCGACGCAGTTCCCAACTCTGCGCTGCCCGTCGTCCCCGACGAGACCGGCCATTTCGGGCCCTATGGCGGCCGGTTCGTCCCGGAAGCACTGGTCAAGGCGCTCGACGAGCTCAACGCCGAGTACGCCGCCGCCCGCCAGGACCCGGCTTTCGTGGCCGAACTCGACGGCTTGCTCGCCAGCTACGCGGGCCGCCCGACCCCCATCACCGACGCCAAGCGGCTGACCGAGCGTGCCGGGGGCGCCCGGATCCTGCTCAAGCGCGAGGACCTCGCCCATACCGGCTCCCACAAGATCAACAACGTCCTGGGGCAGGCGCTGCTGACGGTGCGCATGGGCAAGAAGCGCGTGATCGCCGAGACGGGTGCGGGCCAGCACGGCGTCGCGACGGCGACGGCCTGCGCCCTCCTCGGCCTGGAATGCGTCGTCTACATGGGCGAGGAGGACACCGTCCGGCAGGCGCTCAACGTGGCCCGGATGCGCCTGCTCGGAGCCACCGTCATCCCGGTCACGGCCGGCAGCCGCACCCTCAAGGACGCCATCAACGAGGCGATGCGCGACTGGGTCACCAACGTCGAGACCACGCACTACTGCATCGGCTCCGTGATGGGTCCGCACCCGTTCCCGATGATGGTCCGCGACTTCCAGCGGGTCATCGGGGTCGAGGCGCGTGCCCAGATGCTCGAGCTCACCGGACGGCTCCCCGACGCGATCGTCGCCTGCGTCGGCGGCGGTTCCAACGCGATGGGCATCTTCTCGCCGTTCATCGCCGACACCGGGGTCCGGTTGCTCGGCTGCGAGGCCGGGGGAGACGGGATCGCGACCGGCCGGCATGCGGCGACGGTTGCCGGCGGCACGGTCGGCGTCATCCACGGCATGCGCACCTACCTGCTGCAGGACGACGACGGCCAGACCCTCGCCACCCACTCGATCAGCGCCGGGCTCGACTACCCGGGCGTCGGACCCGAGCATGCCTGGCTGCATGACCAGGCACGCGCCGAGTACCTGCCGGTCGACGACGCCGAGGCGATGCGCGCGTTTCGCATCCTGGCGGAATCGGAAGGCATCCTGCCGGCGATCGAGAGCGCTCACGCCATCGCCGGCGCCTTGGAGCTGGCCGCCACGATGTCGCCCGAGCAGCAGATCCTGGTCAACCTTTCCGGCCGCGGCGACAAGGACGTGGATACCGCCGCCCGCTGGTTCGGGCTGGTGACGGGCGACGAGGTGGCCGAAGCCGAACTCTCCAAGGATGTCGCCGAGGGCGAGGGGGAGGGCTGGTGAGCGCGCTGCATCCGCTGGCCGACGTCTTCGCCGCCGCGCGTGCCGAAGGCCGGGCCGCGCTGATCGGCTACCTGCCCGCAGGATTCCCGACGGTTCCCGGCGGCCAGGCCGCTCTCGAGGCGCTGATCGAAGGCGGCTGCGACGTCCTCGAGGTCGGCCTGCCCTACTCCGATCCGCTGATGGACGGTCCGGTCATCCAGCAGGCGGTCCAGCGGGCGCTGGAGGGCGGCGTGCGGGTCAGCGACGTCGTGGCGACAGCCGCCGCGCTGGCCCCACAGGTCGCGACGGTCGTCATGACCTACTGGAATCCCGTGGACCACTACGGCGTGGAGCGGTTCGCCGAGGGCCTGTCGAGCGCCGGCGTGGCGGGTGTGATCACGCCCGATCTGATTCCGGACGAGGCCGGTCCGTGGCTCGCCGCGGCGGCCAAGTACGACCTCGACCCGGTCTTCCTGGTCGCACCTTCCTCGACCGAGGCCCGGCTGCGCATCGTCTCGGATGCCTCGCGCGGATTCATCTACGCGGCATCAGCCATGGGGGTCACCGGGGCGCGCAGCAGCATCGGGTCGGCGGCGGCAGAACTGGTCGCGCGGGTCAGGGCGGTGACCGACAAGCCGGTCGCGGTGGGCCTGGGGGTGTCCAACGCGGCGCAGGCTGCCGAGGTCGCCGGATATGCCGACGGGGTCATCGTGGGATCCGCCTTCGTTCGCGCGCTGCTGGAAGCTCCTACCGAAGCCGAGGGCATCGCCGCTGTACGAAACCTGGCCGCTCAACTGGCTGAAGGGGTGCGTGCCGGATCATGATCATTACGGCGTCGATCCCGAGCCCGTCCGAGGGCGTCGTCCATCTCGGTCCGTTGCCGCTTCGCGCGTATGCGCTGTGCATCGCGGTCGGTGTCATCGTGGGCGTGCTGCTCGCGGAACGCCGGATGCGCGCCCGCGGAGCACCCCCCGGAACCGCCGCCGATATCGCGACGGTTGCCGTCCCGTTCGGGATCGTCGGCGCCCGGCTCTATCACGTGATCACCACGCCCGACCCGTACTTCGGCAGGGGTGGCCACCCCATCGAAGCGTTCTACATCTGGCGCGGCGGGCTGGGTATCTGGGGCGCCGTCGCCGGCGGCTTCCTGGGGGCCTGGCTCGTTCTTCGCCACCGCGGCATTCCCACCAGCATCGCTGCCGACGCGTTTGCCCCGGCCCTGCCGGTGGCGCAGGCCTTCGGCCGCTGGGGCAACTGGTTCAACCAGGAGTTGTACGGCCGTCCGAGTGGCCTGCCCTGGGCGTTGCACATCGATCCCGCGCACCGGATCCCGGGCTACGGGGGCGTCGCGACCTACCAGCCGACCTTCCTGTACGAGTCCATCTGGTGTCTCGGGGTCGCGCTGCTGTGCCTGTGGGCCGACAAGCGGTACCGCCTGGGCGGCGGCCGGGTCTTCGCGCTCTACGTCGCGGCCTACACCGCAGGCCGGGGCTGGATCGAGTCGTTGCGTATCGACACCGCCCACCGCTTCTTCGGGCTGCGCCTGAACGATTACGTCAGCGTCATCGTCTTCGCGCTGGCCGTGGCCTACCTGATCAAGCGTCGCGGCGCGCACGACGTGCCGTTCGAGGCCACCGGACGCGAGCGCGTCAGCCTCACCAAGGCGGCCGACACCTCCCAGGAAGCCACCTCGACCAAGGTCGTGGTCGGGTCCCTCCCCGCGGAGGACGAGCCGGAAGACAGCCCGGCGCCGGCCGACTCCGAGGCCCAGACCTGACGCGCGTCGAGTCCTAGCCCTGCCCGGGGACGGCCTGGCGCGGCTGGGGGAGGACGCTCGCGGCTGCGGGGGCGGATTCGTGGTCGCCGGCGAGCACTACGCGATCGCGCCCGGCCGCCTTGGCGGCGAACAGGGCCTGGTCGGCGGAAGAGATCACGTCGTGCAGGTCATCGATGTGCAGCCCCTCAGCGACGCCGAGACTCACCGTGAACGGCGGTTCCGACACGCCGTCCCGATCCCGCAGCCGCGCGCGCACCCGCTCGGCGAGCTCCGCCGCGTACGGCGTCAGCACGTGGGGGAGCAGCACGATGAATTCCTCGCCGCCGATCCGGGCGACGATGTCCTCGGTCCGCGTCACGCTGCGCAGCACCTCGGCGAAGCGGCGTAGCGCGCGGTCGCCTGTCGAGTGCCCGTGCACGTCGTTCAGGGTCTTGAAGTTGTCGAGGTCAGCCATCACCAGGCTGTAGTGCTCGGCGCCGTCGAGCATCGACGTGGCCCGCTCCTCGAAGCTGCGCCGGTTCAGCAGGCCGGTCAGCGGGTCGGTCGACGCCTGCAGCTGGCTCTTGGCGAAGGCGCGGGTGGCGCCGATGGTCGCTCCGGTGCGTCCGGCGATGGTCTGCAGCGAGCGCTGGACCTCGCGGTCGATCTGCTGGTCGGCCGCGCGTACCGAATGCAGCACGCCGACGGCTTGGCCACGGCTGGACATGGGCAGGCAGAGCGCCGTCAGCGCGGTGCCCGCCGTATCCGCGCGGTCGCGCAGGAACTGGCACGCGTCGAGGGCGCCGCTGTCGGGGAAGTGATGCGTCTGCGACGTCGACATCGCCGGGCAGTCCCAGGGAGAGACGACCTGGCAGCCGAGATGGGGCAGCGAGCCGTCGCCCGCGCCATGCTCCACAAGTGCCAGCGGGGCCCGGCGCAGGTGGGCGCGCGAGGAGTCGGCGATCAGCGCCTCCGTCGGCAGTGACGGGTCGGCGGAGGCTGCGGCACGCATGGTGACCTTCAGGACATCCGCTTCGGTACGCGAGCGCTCGAGCGCCCGGTTCAGCTGCGCTCCGAACTCCTGGCGATCGGCCTGGCGCTGCAGGTCGGCTTCGCGATCCTCGATCTTGCGATGGAGCGGCTCGAACTGGAAGCGGATCAGCAGCCAGCAACTGATGGTCGCGGTCACGCCGGAACCGATGGCGATGGTGGTCGCGTCATGCCAGGCGTCCCGCATGAGCGGGGCGAGGACGGCCATCAGAATGCCGCAGGCCAGGCACAGCGCGAAGGCCCGGCGGCGACGGCGCTCCTGCCGGCGCTGCCGGTCGTCTAGGGGAGGTCGGTTCCCCCGGCGACCGCTACGGACCAAAGTCACCTATCGCTTATCGGATGGGTCGCGTCCGGCTGTAGAGCAACCTTGTGAGGTTGGCCCGGATGAGCTAACCCGTTTAGTTCACGTGGCGGTCTCGGCCCTCCCAATAGGGTGCGCGCAATTCCCTTTTCAGGACCTTGAGCGCTCCGGACAGCGGAAGCGGATCGGTGCGGAATTCGATCGATTTGGGAACCTTGTAACCAGCAATCTGATGGCGGACGTGCTGGCGTAGGTCCTGCTCGCTGACGGCCTGGCCCGGATGCAGCACGACGACGGCATGGACCGCCTCGCCCCATTGCTCGTCCGGGATCCCGATGACGGCCGCCTGGGCGACGGCGGGATGGTCGGTGATCGCGTTCTCCACCTCGGTGCTGTACACGTTCTCGCCGCCGGTGACGATCATGTCCTTGAGGCGGTCGACCAGGAAGAGGTACCCGTCCTCGTCCAGGTAGCCGGCGTCGCCGGTGTGGTACCAGCCGCCGCGGAAGGAGGCGGCGGTCTCCTCGGGACGGTTCCAGTACTCGCGCATGAGGTTTCCTGCCCGTGCACAGACCTCGCCGGTCTGGTGCGGACCGAGAACGTTGCCGCTCTCGTCCTGGATCGACAGGGCGACCCCGTGCAGTGCCTGGCCTGCGGAGTGCAGCCGGTGTGAGCCTGGCACGTGATCTTCCGGGCCGAGCGCGGTGAGCAGGGCGGCTGACTCCGTCATCCCGTAACCCTGGGAGATCTCGAGCTCGGGGTACTCGGCGATCAGCCGGTCCAGCAGCGCGGCCGGCATCGGTGAGGCGCCGTAGGTGAGCCGGCGGAGTGAGCCGAAGGTCTGCGGGGTGAAATCCGGATGGGCCATGGTCATCGCGATCATGGTCGGCACCATCACCGTGGTGGTCACGCCGAAGCGGGGGATGGCGGCGATGACGGCGCCGGGCTCGAAGAACGGGACGAAGGCCGCCGTGCTGCCGAATGCGGGGGCGATGGCGATCCCACCGAAGGAGGCGGCGTGGAACATGGGGGTCTGCAGCAGGTAGACGTCGTCCGGCTCGAACCGCCATTTCAGGCCGGAGTGGTAGGCGGTCAACGTCATGGCCCGCTGCTCGAGCAGCACGCCCTTGGGCAGTCCGGTCGTGCCGCCGGTGTACATCAGGACGCAGGGATCGGTCTCCTCCGGCTCGTCCCAGCCGGCGCCGGACGGCGAGCCGTGGCCGACGACCTCCTCGTACATCAGGTCAGCGGCGATCCCCTGCGGTACCGGCGCGTCGGGCGCGCTCTCCGCGATCAGGACGACGCATTCGATGCCGGCCTCGTCGCGTACCGCATTGATGACGTCGGCGAACAATGCATCGGTAAAGACGACCTTTGCTCCCGAGTCGCGTAACACGTGCGCGAGCTCGCGGCCGGAAAAACGAAGGTTCAGCGGGTTGATCACCCCGGCGCCGAATAGCGCCGCGTGCCAAAGCTCCATATGGCGGGCCGAATTGGCGGCCATCACCCCGAAACGGTCACCGGGTGCGATCCCGAGCCGCTTGCTCATCCCGGAGACCAGTCGGTGCACCCGCTCGACGTGGGCCTCGAACGTGCGCGGGACCCCGTCCTCGCTGATGAGCACCCGCTCGCTGGCCTGGCGGGCGGCCGTACCGAGCATCAATCGCGGAAAAACCAGTTCGCGCATGTGGCTGTCTGCTCCTCGTTTCTCGCTCGGCTGGACTCGCTGAACATGGCACACTCGACAGTGTCGGCGCGGGCTGCGTAACCTGCATGCAACACAAGTGCTGCTGTGGCGCAGGCCGGCCGCGGCGGCACATCGGTGTGAACGGGAGCTTTGCCTCCTGCGCGGAGGTAGGCCGGACAGCGTCGTCCGATTTCGAGAACGTTACGAGACGGATGGACGGCAATATGCCTTCTCGGCAGGGTCTTTACGACCCCCGGTTCGAGCACGACGCCTGCGGTGTCGCATTTGTGGTGGACACCCGCGGCCGGGCGAGTTCCGACATCGTGTCCAAGGGCCTCACCGCCCTGCGCAACCTCGATCACCGCGGCGCCTCGGGCAGCGACCCCAAGGTCGGCGACGGCGCCGGCATGCTCGTCCAGGTCCCCGACGCGTTCCTGCGCGAGGTTGCGCCGGTCCCGCTGCCGGAGAAGGGCGCCTACGCCGTCGGCATCGCCTTCCTGCCCCGCGAGGCCGGCGAGCGCGACGCGGCGCTGCAGATGATCCGCAAGATCGTGCGCCAGGAGGGGCTGACCCTCCTGGGCTGGCGTGAGGTGCCGGTCTGCGGCGACTCCCTCGGCGAGGCAGCGCGCGAGGTCGAGCCGGTCATGCGGCAGCTCTTCCTGACCGGCGCGAGCGGGATGGACCTGGAGCGACGCGCGTTCTGCGTGCGCAAGCGGGCCGAGCGCGAAGCCGGCGTCTACTTCCCGAGCCTTTCCGGGCGCACTCTCGTCTACAAGGGGATGCTCACCACCAACCAGCTCCCGGCCTATTTCCCCGACCTGTCCGACCCCCGCTTCGCCAGCGCCATCGCCCTGGTGCACAGCCGGTTCTCGACCAACACCTTCCCGAGCTGGCCGCTGGCGCATCCGTACCGCTTCATCGCCCACAACGGCGAGATCAACACCGTGCGCGGCAACCGCAACTGGATGAAGGCCCGCGAGGCACTGCTCGAGTCGGACCTGATCGAGGGCGACCTGGAGCGCCTGTTCCCGATCTGCACCGACGGCGCGAGCGACTCCGCCAGCTTCGACGAGGTGCTCGAGCTGGTGCATCTCGGAGGCCGCAGCCTGCCCCACGCCGTGCTCATGATGATCCCGGAGGCGTGGGAGAACTCCACCGAGATGGATCCGGCGCGCAAGGCGTTCTACCAGTTCCACAGCGCCCTGATGGAGCCGTGGGACGGCCCGGCGAGCATCGCGTTCACCGACGGCACCGTGATCGGTGCGGTGCTCGACCGCAATGGCCTGCGCCCCAGCCGCTACTGGGTGACCGACGACGGGCTGGTTGTCATGGCCAGCGAGGTCGGCGTGCTCGACATCGCGCCGGAGAAGATCGTCGCGAAGGGCCGGCTGCAGCCCGGTCGCATGTTCCTGGTCGACACCGCGCTCGGGCGCATCGTCGACGACCAGGAGATCAAGTCCAACCTCGCCGCGGAGCACCCCTACGACGAGTGGCTCACCGCGGGCGTCGTCGAGCTCTCCTCCTTGCCCCTGCGCTCGCGGCTGATCACCACTCACGAGTCGGTGCGCCATCGCCAGCAGCTGTTCGGCTTCACCGAGGAAGAGTTGCGCATCCTGCTGCTGCCGATGGCCCGCGACGGGGCGGAACCGATCGGTTCGATGGGCACCGACACCCCGATCGCGGTGCTCTCGCGTCGCCCCAGGCTGCTCTTCGACTACTTCACACAGCTGTTCGCGCAGGTCACCAACCCGCCGCTGGACGCCATCCGCGAGGAGCTGGTGACCTCTCTGGGCTGCACGATGGGCCCCGAGGGCAACCTGCTCGAGCCCGGTCCCGCGAGCTGCCGGCAGATCTTCCTGCCTTTTCCGGTCATCAGCAACGAAGACGTCTCGAAGATCGTCGGCATCAACGACGACGGCGATCTGCCCGGGTTCGCCGCGACGAAGATCCGCGGCCTGTACGACGTCGCCGAGGGCGCGGTCGGCCTGCAGGCGCGGCTCGAGGAGATCTTCGCCGAGGTCGACGTGGAGATCGAGCGCGGCGCGCGGATCATCGTGCTGTCCGACCGGGGCGCCAACCGTCGCCTGGCTCCGATCCCGAGCCTGCTGCTGACCAGCGCCGTCCACCATCACCTGATCCGCAGCCGCAAGCGCACGCGGATCGGCCTCGTCGTCGAATGCGGCGACGTGCGCGAGGTGCACCATGCCGCGCTGCTGCTCGGCTACGGCGCGGCTGCGGTGAACCCGTACCTGGCGTTCGAGTCGGCGACCGACCTCATCAACAGCGGTGACCTCACCGGCGTGACCTCCGACCAGGCCGCGTACAACCTGATCAAGGCGCTGGGCAAGGGCGTGCTGAAGGTGATGTCCAAGATGGGCATCAGCACGGTGGCCTCCTACACCGGAGCCCAGGTCTTCGAGGCCATCGGGCTCTCCAGCGAGCTGATCGACCGCTACTTCACCGGCACCCCGAGCCGGCTCGAGGGCGTCGGGCTCGAGGTGCTGGCCGCCGAGGTGGCCGCCCGCCATGCCCGCGCCTACCCCGACAATGCGGCCGAGCTGGCGTATCGCAGCCTGGAGACGGGCGGGGAGTATCAGTGGCGTCGCGACGGCGAGCCCCACCTGTTCAACCCGGAGACGGTCTTCAAGCTCCAGCACGCGACCCGCACCCAGCGCGAGGACGTCTTCCGCGAGTACACCGCCCAGGTGGACGAGCTCTCCCGGCAGGCCGGGACGCTGCGCGGGCTCTTCCATCTCCGGGAGGGCTTGCGGCCGCCGGTGCCGCTCGAGGAGGTCGAGCCGGTCAGCGAGATCGTCAAGCGGTTCGCCACCGGCGCGATGTCCTACGGCTCGATCAGCGCCGAGGCCCACGAGACCATGGCGATCGCCATGAACCGGCTCGGCGGAAAGAGCAACACGGGGGAGGGCGGCGAAGATGTCGTCCGCTTCACCCCGATGGAGAACGGTGACTCCAAGCGCTCGGCCATCAAGCAGGTGGCGAGCGGGCGGTTCGGCGTCACCAGCGAGTACCTGACGAACTCCGACGACATCCAGATCAAGATGGCCCAGGGCGCGAAGCCCGGTGAGGGCGGCCAGCTGCCGGCCCACAAGGTCTACCCGTGGATCGCCAAGACCCGTCACTCCACCGCTGGAGTGGGCCTGATCAGCCCGCCGCCCCACCACGACATCTACTCGATCGAAGACCTCGCCCAGCTGATCCACGACCTGAAGAACGCCAACCCTTCCGCGCGCATCCACGTGAAGCTGGTCGCCGAGGTCGGGGTCGGCACGGTCGCGGCCGGCGTCGCGAAGGCGCATTCGGACGTCGTGCTGATCTCCGGGCACGACGGCGGGACCGGGGCCAGCCCGCTGACCTCGCTGAAGCACGCGGGCGCGCCGTGGGAGCTCGGCCTCGCCGAGACCCAGCAGACCCTGCTGCTGAACGGGTTGCGTGACCGCATCGTCGTGCAGGTCGACGGCTCGATGAAGACCGGTCGCGACGTCGTCATCGGCGCCTTGCTCGGCGCCGAGGAGTTCGGCTTCGCCACGGCACCGCTGGTCGTCGCCGGCTGCGTGATGATGCGCGTCTGCCATCTCGACACCTGCCCGGTCGGCGTCGCGACGCAGAACCCCGAGCTGCGCAAGCGCTTCAACGGCAAGGCCGAGTACGTCGTCACCTTCTTCGAGTACATCGCCAACGAGGTTCGCGAGTACCTGGCCAAGCTGGGCTTCCGGTCCATCGCCGAAGCCGTCGGCCACGCCGAGGTGCTCGACATGGCGTCGGCGATCTCGCACTGGAAGGCCGACGGGCTCGACCTGACCCCCCTGCTGCACGTGCCCGAGCGCCCGTTCGGCGGCGCGGCCCACGCGACCAAGAAGCAGGACCACGGTCTGGAGCGGGCGCTGGACAACACGCTCATCCAGCTGTGCGAGGGAGCGCTCGCCGATGGCCGCCCGGTGTGGCTGGAAATGCCGATCCGCAACGTCAACCGCACGGTCGCGACCATGCTCGGCCACGAGGTGACCAAGCGCTACGGCGGCGCCGGGTTGCCCGAGGGGACCATCAGCCTGCACTTCACCGGATCGGCCGGGCAGAGCTTCGGCGCTTTCGTGCCGCCGGGGATCAGCCTGCGGCTGTCCGGTGACGCCAACGACTACCTGGGCAAGGGCCTGTCCGGCGGGCGCATCACGGTGCTGCCGCCGGAGGGATCGACGTTCGCCGCCGAGGACAACATCATCGCCGGCAACGTGATCCTCTACGGCGCCACCTCCGGTGAGGTGTTCCTGCGGGGACTGGTGGGCGAGCGGTTCTGCGTGCGCAATTCAGGAGCTACGGCCGTCGTCGAGGGTGTCGGCGATCACGGCTGCGAGTACATGACCGGTGGCCGGGTGCTCATCCTCGGCCCGACCGGTCGCAACTTCGCCGCCGGCATGAGCGGGGGCGTCGCCTACCTGCTCGATGCCGACCGGGGACGGATCAACCCGGAGATGGTCGACATCGAGCAGCTCGACCTCGACGACGAGCATCTGGTCCGCGACCTGCTGCAGCGTCACGCGCAGGAGACCGCAAGCCCGGTGGCGCAGCAGCTGCTCGACGGCTGGGATCCCTCGCGGTTCACCAAGGTGATGCCGCGGGACTACAAGCGGGTGCTCGAGGTCATGCGCGAGGCGCAGGAGTCGGGAGCTGACGCGGACGAAATGGTGATGGCTGCGGTGAAGCGTTAGACATGGCTGACCCCTCGGGCTTCATGAAGCACAAGAAAGAGCTGCCGACCCGGCGGCCGGTGCCGCTGCGCCTGCTCGACTGGAAAGAGGTCTACGAGCCCTTCCCGGAAGACAAGCTGCGCGCGCAGGCGACCCGCTGCATGGACTGCGGCATCCCGTTCTGCCATAACGGCTGCCCGCTCGGAAACCTGATCCCGGAGTGGAACGATCTCAGCCGCCGGGGCCAGTGGGCCGACGCGATCGACCGGCTGCACGCCACCAACAACTTCCCGGAGTTCACCGGGCGGCTGTGCCCGGCGCCGTGTGAGTCCGCGTGCGTGCTCGGCATCGCCGACGACCCGGTCACCATCAAGCAGGTCGAGGTGTCGATCATCGACCGCGCGTGGGACGAGGGTTTCGTGACCCCGGTGCTCCCGTCCGAGCACACCGGCAAGCGGGTCGCCGTTGTCGGGAGCGGGCCGGCCGGTCTTGCCGCGGCCCAGCAGCTCACCCGGGCCGGCCACACCGTCACCGTCTACGAGCGCAACGACCGCATCGGCGGGCTGCTGCGCTACGGCATCCCCGAGTTCAAGATGGAGAAGATGGTGCTGGAGCGCCGGCTCCAGCAGATGGAGGCCGAGGGCACCAGGTTCGTCACCAGCTGTGACATCGGCACCGACGTTTCGGTGCAGGAGCTTCGCGACGGCCACGATGCGGTCGTGCTCGCCGTCGGCTCCACCGCCGGACGCAACCTGCCGGCCCCGGGCCGCGAGCTCGACGGCATCCATCTGGCGATGGAGTACCTCGAGCCCTCCAACCGGGTGCAGGAAGGTGACCTGGAGCGCTCGCCGATCGTGGCGACCGACAAACACGTCGTGATCATCGGCGGCGGCGACACCGGCGCCGACTGCCTCGGTACCGCCCACCGCCAGGGCGCCGCCTCGGTCGTCCAGCTGGAGATCCTGCCGCGCCCGCCGGACTCGCGCGCCGCATCGACCCCGTGGCCGACCTGGCCACTGATGTACCGCGTCTCCAGCGCTCACGAGGAGGGCGGCGAGCGGCTGTTCTCGGTCTCGACGCGCCGCTTCGTCGGCGAGGGGCGCGTACGCGGCCTCGAGCTCGTCGAGGTGGAAATGGTCGACGGCAAGTTCGAGGAGATCGCCGGTACCGAACGGGAGATCCCCGCTGACCTGGTGTTGCTCGCGATGGGCTTCACCGGACCGGAGCAGGGGCCGCTCCTGGAGGGACTCGGCGTCGAGCTCGACGCGCGCGGCAACGTCGCCCGTTCCGCCGGCTGGGAGACCACCGAGCCGGGGGTCTTCGTCTGCGGAGACGCAGGTCGCGGGCAGTCCCTGATTGTCTGGGCGATCGCGGAGGGACGCGCCTGCGCGGCTGCCGTCGATCGCCGGCTGGCGGGTCACACCCTGCTCCCGTCGCCCATCCTGACCACGACCCGTTGACCCGGGAGGCCTCTCGCTGTTGATCCTCCGGGTCGGTTAGCCGACATTTCCCTTCACCCGCGTGGCCCTCTTCCAAGACGCCGGCTCCTGCCGATCCAAGAGTCAGGACGCAAAAGCGTCCGCACGGATCCCCCAGCGGTCCGCCGGACTCCTCGCGAGAGCGGCGGATGAAAGGCAAGTGGCATGACCGAGGTGGCCGTCGACCTCGACCCGGCGTTGGTCGAGGGGCTGGACCGTTGGCACCTGATGGGGGCAGAGGTGCACGTCCTGCGTGCGCGGGCGGAGAGTCTTCGCGGACCCCGCCGTGGTGAGCGGGCTCTGGTGCTCGCCTTGCGCGCGGGCGATCTGGAAGCGGAATTGTTGTCGAACGTCGGCGTCGAGGCCGGTGCCGCGATCCTGCGTGACATGGAGCAGCATCCCGCCGCCGTGGCCGCGATCGAGCGCTGGCGTTACGCGCAGCTGCTGGCCGAGCGCATGACCAGCGGCGACCTCTCACGCGGTTCGGACTGACCGGCCCGCCGCCAGCCCGCTCGCCGAAAGTTCGAGGAAACCTACGGTTTTCGGTCGATCGGCGTCGGTTTCCTCGAACTCTTGGTCAGGCGGCCCGCTCGTGCATCAGCGCGGTGACGTCGGCGCGGAGAGCGTCGAGGTCGATCCGGCTTTCGACGAGAAGCCGGACGGCCAGGCCCTCGCCCTCGCGGAGCAGGCCCAGCAGCAGGTGACCGGTGCCGATCTCGCCGGACTTCAGGTGCACCGCCTCCCGCAGGGAGAGCTCCAGCGCCTTCTTCGCGTCCTTGGTCAGGGGCAGGTGACCGCTTTTGACCGGCGGGTGCCGCTTGTCCAGCGCGCCCGGGCCCAGGTGCGCCTCGGTCGCCTGCCGCACCTGCTCGAGGTCGATGCCTACGGTGGCGAGGGCCGCCGGATCGAGCCCGTCGTCGGTGAGGACCTGCAGCCGGTGTCGTAGCTCGTCGGGCGTCAACCCGCGGGACGCGAGAACCTCAGCGGCCGGGCCCTCGACCGTCGCGATCCCGAGCAGGAGGTGCTCGGTGCCGATACTGGGATGGCGCAGCTCGCGAGCCGCTTCCTGGGCGCACCGGACGCTTTCGCGCGCCGGGGTGGTGAACCGCTCGAACATCTCCTACTTCTCCCTACTGAGAAGGCCACGTCTGCGGGCGAGTGGGCCCGAGGGAGCGTTGCCGTACTTCTTGTGGACCGCCTGCCGGCTGACGCCGATGCACGCGGCAATGTCCTGCCAGGACCACCCCTGCTCGCGGGCTCTCGCGACGTGACCGGCTTCGAGCCGCTCGGCAAGCTCGCGCAAGGCGCGGACGGCGCGCAGGCCCACGGCCGGGTCGGTGCTGCTGGCCTCGTCGGCCAGCTGGGTTCCTTCGCTCACGGCTGTCAACCTAGATTGACATTGCCGAGCTGTCAACCCAGATTGACACGGGCGGCCGCCCGGTTGGTGCCCCCGGTGGGATTCGAACCCACACTGTGCGGTGTTTGAGACCGCCCTCTCTACCGGTTGGAGTACAGGGGCTCTTGCTTGCTGGTGCTGCGTGCGCGCCCGGGTGACTTGCGCCGTGCCAGCTTAATCTGCTGATCGCACAGGTCGCGGCCGGCGATCAGGCCGGTACGCTCGGGAACGTTCTGATCACGTACCCCAGCTCCCCGTGACCTGTCTAGGAGACCCCTTTGACGAGCCCGTCGTCGTCGCCGGCACCGCGGCGGGTATTGCTCGCCGAAGATGAGGCGCTCATCCGGCTGGACCTCAAGGAGATGCTCCAGGAAGAGGGCTACGAGGTCGTGGGCGAGGCCGGCGACGGCGAGACGGCGGTGAAGCTCGCCGAGCAGCTGCGCCCCGATCTGATCATCCTCGACGTGAAGATGCCCGGCATGGACGGGATCACCGCCGCCGAGCGCATCGCCGCCAACCGCATCGCGCCCGTTGTCATCCTGACCGCCTTCAGCCAGCGTGATCTGGTCGAGCGTGCCCGTGACGCCGGGGCGATGGCGTATCTGGTGAAGCCGTTCCAGAAGCGCGACCTGCTGCCCGCCATCGAGATGGCCGTCAGTCGCCATGCCGAGATCGTCAGCCTCGAGTCGGAGGTCTCGACCCTCGGCGAGCGGCTCGAGGCCCGCAAGATCGTCGAGCGCGCCAAGGGTGTGCTGCAGTCCGAGCACGGGCTGTCGGAGCCGGAGGCATTTCGCTGGATTCAGCGCACCTCGATGAACCGGCGTTCTACGATGCGGTCGGTTGCCGAGGCGGTCATCGCCGGGGAGCTTTTGCCCACCTGACGAGGGGCTCGCGAGGTTTTCCGTCGTTGAAGCTTGTCGTGACACGCAATTGCGTGGTCACATCGGTCACACCGAATTCATCTGTCGTTGGCAGTATGTATCCCCGGTACATGCTTGGCGGTACCTCCCACCCCACACCCGAAGGACTTCACGTGGCATCACGCACCCATCTGGTGAGGCGCAGCGCGGCGGTCGGCACCGCCGCCAGCCTCGCTCTCGCCCTGGCTGCCTGTGGCAGCAGCAGCAAGGGATCGAGCACGCAGCCGAGTAACGCCCCGAGCGCCTCTGCTGACTCGTCGATCTCGGTGCCGGCGGCCATCAAGAGCAAGGGCACGATCACGGTCGCGACCGACCCTCCTACGCGCCCAACGAGTTCTTCGACACCGACAACAAGACGATCATCGGCATGGACGTCGACCTCGCCAAGGCGATCGGTCAGACGCTCGGGCTGAAGGTCAACGTCGTTGAAGGCCAACTTCGCCGGCATCATCCCCGGGCCTCGCCTCCGGAAAGTACGACCTGAGCCTCTCGTCCTTCACGGACACCAAGGAACGCGAGAAGACGGTCGATTTCGTCACCTACTTCAGTGCGGGCACGAGCCTGATGGTGAAGAACGGTAACCCGGAGAAGCTCACCCCCGACACCCTGTGCGGCAAGAAGGTGGCGGTCGAATCCGGCACGGTCCAGCAGGACCCTGACATCCCGACCCGTTCGAAGGCCTGCACCGCGGCGGGTAAGTCGGCCATCACGCCGCTCGGTTCCCGACGAAAGCGGTGCGAACCTCGCGCTCTCGAGCGGTCGCGCCGACGCGGTGCTCGCCGACTCGCCGGTAGCGGATTATGCGGCCAAGCAGTCGAACGGCCAGTTCGAGATCGTGGGCAGCAGCTATGACACTGCGCCCTACGGCATCGCGATCCCGAAGACCAATGGCCTGACCCAGCCCATCCAGCAGGCCTTGAAGAAGCTGATCTCCGACGGCACCTACACCACGATCCTGAAGAAGTGGGGCATCGACGACGGGGCCATCACCAACCCGCAGGTCAACGGAGCGACCAGCTGACACCCCCCACGCCGGAGCTTGCCGGGGGGATCAACCTCGGCAAGTCCGGTGACGGCGGGGGCGATTCACGCACGAGGGCAACGTTGGTCCTCGCCCCTTGGGGAAGGCGGGCTTCGGCCCAACTCATCGATCTCGGGCTGCTCGCGGTCGGTGAGGGGATCGCGATCGGCCTCATCGCGGTCGCGGGTCTGCACGGCATCGGCGGCCTGATACTGCACCGTTCGCCCTGCTGGTGATGCCAGCGCTGTTCTACGCCTGGCAGGCGGTCGTCCGCCAGGCAGCGGTGGGCCAGACCATCGGCAAGGCGCGGGCCGGGATCTCGCTGGTCGACGACGCCGACGGGCTTTCCCCGACCGAGGCCACCTGCCTGCGGCGGTTGCTGGCTGCATGTCGTCGATCTGGTGAGCCTGGTCGGATTCTTCCGGCCGCTCTGGGAGTCCGAGCGCAAGACTTTCGCTGACTCGTCTGCCAGACCCGCGTCATCGAGGGCGTGCCGCTGCTGCCGCCGCCGGATGAGATGAAGACGGTTCCGCTGCGCCATCCCGGCCGCTGGGTCGCGGCGGCGGCCGTCTTCGTCGCGCTCGGCATGCTCGTCCACAGCGTCTTCACGAACCCCAGCTTCCAGTGGCAGCGTCGTCGGCAAGAACCTCTGTCAAGCGGGTCATCCTCGAGGGCTCCTGGCTCACCCTGGAGCTCACCGTCATCGCCATGGCGATCGGCATCGTCGCTCGGCGATCGTGCTGGCCGTCATGCGGCTGTCGCCCAACCCGATCGTCTCCAGCGCCTCCTGGCTCTACATCTGGGTCTTTCGCGGCACGCCGGTGCTGGTCCAGCTGCTGTTCTGGAACATCTTCGGCGCCTATTCCCGCGCCTGTCGTTCGGCGTGCCGTTCGGGCACGCACTTCTTCGAGCGGCAGCTCGAACACGGTCATCACGACCTTCACAGCGGCGATCCTCGGCCTCGGGCTGAACGAGGGCGCCTACATGGCCGAGATCGTCCGAGCGGGTGTGCTCTCGGTCGATCAGGGGCAGACCGAGGCCGCCCAGGCGCTGGGGATGAACCGGCTGCGGATCATGCGCCGGATCGTTCTCCCGCAGGCCATGCGGGTGATCATCCCGCCGACCGGCAACGAGACCATCTCGATGCTGAAGACGACCTCGCTGGTCAGCGTCATCTCGTTGCATGAGCTGCTCGGACTCGGCGCAGACGATCTACGACCGCACCTACCAGACCATCCAGCTGCTGATCGTGGCCAGCATCTGGTACCTCGTCTGTCACGTCGGTGCTCAGCGTCGGCCAGTACTACCTCGAGCGCCGCTACGCCCGTGGCTCGCACGCGAGCTGCCTCCGACCCCGTTGCAGCGGCTGCGGCGCAACCTGATCAGCGTTCCACGCGCCCGAAGCGACGAGGCCGTATGACGCAGCGTGACCGGCAGCTCGACCGGCAAGACGCCGCCGCTGGTGCGCGCCGAGGGCGTCTCCAAGCATTTCGGGCGGCTGCGAGGTGCTCAAGGGCATCGACCTCGAGGTGCAGTCCCGGCGAGGTGATGTGCATCATCGGCCCGTCGGGCTCGGGCAAGTCGACGTTCCTGCGCTGCATCAACCACCTCGAGAAGATCGACGGCGGGAAGCTCTACGTCGACGGCGAGCTGGTCGGCTACCGGCAGGCCACCGGCAAGCTCTACGAGCTGCGGGAACGCGAGGTCGCGCGCAAGCGCGCCGAGATCGGGATGGTCTTCCAGCGCTTCAACCTCTTCCCGCACATGACCGTCCTGGGCAACGTGTGCGAGGCGCCGATCGGGGTCAAGGGCGAGCCCAAGGACGTCGTGCGCAAGCGGGCCCGCGCGCTGCTCGAGCGGGTCGGGCTCGCCGACAAGGTCGACGCCTATCCCGCCCAGCTCTCCGGCGGCCAGCAGCAGCGGGTCGCGATCGCCCGGGCGCTGGCCATGGAGCCCAAGCTCATGCTCTTCGACGAGCCGACCTCCGCGCTGGACCCGGAACTCGTCGGCGAGGTGCTCGACGTCATGAGGGGCCTGGCGCAGGACGGGCTGACCATGATCGTCGTGACGCACGAGATGGGATTTGCCCGCGAGGTGGGCGATGAGCTCGTCTTCATGGATGACGGCGTCGTCGTCGAGCGGGGCCGCCCCAGGGACGTCTCTGAGTGCGCCGCAAACGGAGCGTTGCCAGCACTTCCTGGCCAAAGTGCTCTAGTGGCCATGTCAGGCGACCTACCCGCAGGTAACAGTTCGGATAACGACACAAAGATAACGACCCTTGACGTCACAACTTGCGGTTAGTCTGGCGCCCGGCACAGGGGACGCCCGTCTCCCGTCAGCGCAACCAAGAAGGAGTTCAACCGTGGGACTGCGGACAAGAAAAGCGGCGGCCGGCGTAGTCGGCGTCATGGTCCTGCCCCTCGCGCTGGCGGCGTGCGGCAGCAGCAGCAAGGGCACGACCACTGCGACGACTGCCCCTTCGAGCGGCAGCAGCGTCGCCCAGACCGGGGGCTCGGTCACCATCGGGTTCCAGGGCCCGCTGTCCGGCCCGAACTCGCCGCAGCTGGGGATCAACGGCGTCGACGGCGTCAAGCTGGCCATCGATCAGGCCAACAAGTCGAAGGTGCTGCCGTACACGCTCAAGCTCGACCAGAGCGATGACCAGGGCACGCCCGACCAGGGCCCCACGGCAGCGCGCAAGCTCGTCGACGACAAGGTCATTGCCGTCATCGGCCCGATGTACTCCGGCGCCACCAAGGCGTCCGAGCCGATCTACTCGCAGGCCGGGATCCTCTCGGTGAGCCCGTCGGCCACCAACCCGGCGCTCACCACGCTGGGCTTCAAGACCTTCGTGCGCGTCATCGCCCCCGACACGGTGCAGGGCAAGGCCGCGGCCGACTACATCGTCAAGAAGCTCGGCGCCAAGAAGGTCTTCTCGCTCGACGACAACAGTGACTACGGCACGGGCCTGTCCAAGGCGCTCGACGCCCAGTTGCAGGCCGATGGCGCGACCGTCACGCACGACGGCATCAACCCGACGAAGAACTACACGTCAGAAGCCACCAAGATCATTGGCGCCAACCCTGACGCGGTCTACTACTCGGGCTACTACAGCGAGTTCGGCCCGCTGGTCAAGGCCCTGAAGGGTGCCGGCTACAAGGGCGCACTGCTCAGCGGTGACGGTTCGAACGATGACCAGTTCATCAAGGACGCCGGCGGTGCCAGCATCGCCAATGGCACGTACCTCACCTGCGCCTGTGGCGATGCGAACAGTGACCCGAAGGCCGCTGCATTCGTCACCGCGTTCAAGGCGCTGAACGGGACCGCACCGGGCACGTACTCCGGGGAGGCGTACGACGCCACGAACGCCCTGATCCAGGTGCTCAAGGGGCTGGGTGACAAGCCCACCGCCTCCGCCGTCGTCGACGGGTACAAGAAGGTCGACTACGTGGGCCTGACCAAGACCATCAAGTTCACCTCCTCCGGTGAGGTCGAGGGCGACGCCGTGTATGTCTACAAGGTCGAGAACGGCAAGCGGGTCGTGCTCGGTCTCGTCTCGGATCTCATCAAGTAGATCGCTCATCCCTCGGGGGCCCCGCAGTCCATCGGTGACTGCGGGGCCCGCCGGGGTACAGCGACAAACGCGATGGGCTTCTATCACCAGTTCTGGCAGCTGACGGTCGACGGGCTGTCCACGGGCAGTCTCTATGCCGTCATCGCCTTGGGTTACACGCTCGTCTACGGCGTGCTCCAGCTGATCAACTTCGCTCACAGCGAGGTCTTCATGTCTGGGGGGTTCGCGGGCATCTTCGTGGTGCGCGGGCTGGCGCCGGGCGGAGCGAGCGGCTGGGCCTCGGTCGGACTGATCGCGTTCGGGCTGATCTGCGGTGCGGTCGCGGGGGCGCTGGCCGCGTTCACGCTTGAGCGCACGGCCTACGCGCCGCTGCGGCGCCGCGGCGCGCCCAAGCTCGCGTATCTGATCAGCGCCATCGGTGCGTCGTATTTCGCGTTCAACCTGGCGGGCAAGGAGTTCGGCCGCCAGAGCGTCAACGGTCCCAACCTGTACAACAACCAGACCGTCCTGTTTCACGTGTTCAACGCCAAGATCCGGATCCAGACCGTGCTGATCTTCGGTGTGGCGATCGCGATGCTGGTGATCCTGGACCGGCTGGTGAACGCTACCCGGCTGGGCAAGGCGATCCGGGCGGTGGCGCAGGACGCCGACACTGCGTCGCTCATGGGAGTGAACGTCAACCGCGTCATCGTGCTGACGTTCGTCGTCGGCGGCCTGCTGGCCGGCGCCGGCGGGTTCCTGTACGCGCAGGTCTTCAACGCGAGCTACACGATGGGCTTCATCCCGGGCATCAAGGCTTTCACTGCGGCAGTGCTCGGCGGTATCGGCAACGTGCGCGGTGCCATGCTGGGCGGGCTGCTGCTCGGTGTGGTCGAGGCGTACGGGGGTGACCTCTTGGGAGCCAGCTACATCGACGTGACGGCCTTCCTCGTGCTCGTCCTGGTCCTGCTCTTCCGTCCTTCGGGCCTGCTCGGCGAGCGCCTGGGCAGGGCGGCATGAGCACGGCGACCCCGACCGGTACCCGGCCTCGCCCCGGCGTCGTCAGCCGGCTGCGCGACCTCTGGCGACCCACCGCCGCCGACCGCGGCCGGCTCATCGCCTGCGTGCTGATCGCGCTGCTGCTCTCGATCGTCACCGGCAAGGACGGCAGCGGCGACCACCCGTTGCACGGCATCAACTGGTCGCTGACCCACCACGGGCTCTACTACGCGCTCGGCGGCCTCGCGCTGTGGGTCGCCATCGTGGTCGGCCGCAGCCTTCAGCCCGCCCTGCGCGCCACCCGCGGGCAGGTCAGCGCCGTCACCAACCGCGCGCTGCAGCCGCGCTGGGCCCGGCCGCTGCTGTACCTGGTCCTGCTCGGGGTCGCCATCTGGTACCCGCGCACCATTTCGGCCGCGGGCCAGCAGTCGCTGGTCAACGACGTGGCGATCTACGCTCTGCTCGGCCTCGGCCTGAACGTCGTCGTCGGCTTCGCCGGGCTGCTCGACCTCGGGTACATCGCGTTCTACGCGATCGGCGCGTACACGACCGCGTACTTCACCAGCAAGACCGCCATCCCGTGGCACGCGCCGTTCGTCTGGAACCCGTTCTTCATCTTCCCGGTCGCCGTCATCGTCGCCGCCCTTGCGGGCGTGCTGCTCGGTGGCCCCACGCTGCGCCTGCGCGGCGATTACCTGGCCATCGTCACCCTGGGCTTCGGCGAGATCGTCTACCTGCTGGCCAACAACGAGAAGGGCATCACCAACGGCGCGTCCGGCGCCTTCGGGGTGCCGCAGCTGTCGATCCACCTGGGCTCGTTGAAGTACAAGTGGGGCCTGAACTCGCTGCCGTACTACTACCTGCTGCTGGGGATCATCGTCGTCGTCATGATGGCGTTCTCGGCGCTGAACCGCAGCCGCACCGGGCGCGCTCTCGCCGCAATCCGCGAGGACGAGGTCGCTGCGGAGGCGATGGGCGTGCCGACGCTGAAGTACAAGCTCATCGCGTTCGCCATCGGCGCGTCGGTGTCCGGCTTCGCCGGGGTGATCTTCGCGACCGAGCAGTTCTTCGACCCGTCGTCCTTCACGTTCCAGGCCTCGATCCTGGTGCTGACCGTCGTGATCTTCGGCGGGATGGGGTCGGTCTTCGGGGTCGTGCTCGGGGCTATCGTGCTGCAGGGTCTGCTCTACAACCTCAAGGACACCGTGCCGGCCAACGACCGCTACATCTACTTCGGCGCCGTGATCATGCTGATGATGGTCTTCCGGCCGCAGGGGCTGCTCCCGTCCCGGCGGCGAAGTCGTGAGATCGCCCTGTCCGAGGCCGGCATCGGACACGCCGACGCGACGATGAGTGGCAGCGCATCATGAGCAGCCTGACGAAGGACGAGGCGGCCCTGGCAGGGGCCCCGGCCGGGGCGCCGGTGCTCGAAGTCTCCCATGTGACGCTGCGTTTCGGCGGGCTCACGAGCCTGGACGACGTCTCGCTCACCATGACCAGCGGGAGCGTGCTTGCCGTCATCGGGCCCAACGGTGCGGGCAAGACCTCGCTGTTCAACTGCCTGACGGGGGCCTATCACCCGCAGCAAGGCAAGGTCGTCTTCCATGGCGCCGGCGGCAGCGTCTCGATCCTGGGCCGCAAGCCCCACAAGATCGCGCGCCTGGGCATCGCGCGGACCTTCCAGAACATCCGGCTCTTTCCCGCGCTCACGGCGCTGGAAAACGTCCAGGTCGCCATCGAGACGCTGCAGCATTCGGGGCCGATCAGCCACATGCTGGGCCTGCCGCGCAGCCGTCGCGACGACCGCGAGAGTGCTCACGCCGCGCATGCGCTGCTCGACCGGGTCGGGCTGGCAGGGCGGGCTAACGTCCCCGCCGCCGGGCTCCCGTACGGCGAGCAGCGGCGGCTGGAGATCGCCCGGGCTCTCGGTACCAAACCACGGCTGCTGCTGCTGGACGAACCTGCGGCTGGGACCAACCCCACGGAGAAGCGCGAGCTCTCGGCCCTGATCCGCAGCATCGCCACCGAACACATCAGCGTCCTGCTGATCGAACATGACATGCCCCTGGTCATGGGGCTGGCCGAGCACGTCGTCGTGCTGAACTTCGGGAAGGTGATCGCCGGCGGCACCCCCGAGCATGTCCAGCGCGACCCGGCCGTGATCGAGGCCTACCTCGGCAGCGACGGCGAGTCGGGGATGGGCGCATGAGCGAGCCGCTGCTCGAGGTCGACGACATCAGCGTCAGCTACGGGGCCGTGACCGCCTTACGTGGCATTTCGCTTACTGTCGGTGACGGCGAGATCGTCACCCTGCTGGGGGCCAACGGGGCCGGGAAGACCACATCGCTGCGGAGCATCTCGGCGCTGCTGGGGCTGACCAGCGGTGAAGTGCGCTTCGGCGGTCAGCGCATCGATCGGCTGCCCGCCCACAAGGTGGTGAGCCTCGGTATCGGTCACGTGCCGGAAGGCCGGCGGGTCTTCCCGCGGATGTCGATCATGGAAAATCTCGAGATCGGCGCGTATCTCGACAAGCGCCATTTCGCTGAGGACTCCGAGCGCGTCTTCACGCTCTTCCCGGTGCTCGCCGAGCGCCGCAAGCAGCAGGCCGGCACGCTCTCGGGCGGCGAGCAGCAGATGCTGGCGATCGGCCGGGCGCTGATGGGCCGCCCGAAATTGCTGCTGCTGGACGAGCCGTCGATGGGTCTCGCCCCGCTGATCGTCGCCCAGATCTTCGGCATCATCCGGCAGATCAACGAGCAGGGGACCGCCGTGCTGCTCGTCGAGCAGAACGCGGCGCAGGCGTTGAAGTACGCGAGCCGCGGCTACGTCCTGGCCAACGGAGAGATCGTGCTGGCGCGCAGTTCCGCCGAGCTGCTTGCCGACGAGCGGGTACGGGCGGCCTATCTCGGCGAGGGTGAGCAGTCGGCCTGAGGGCACGCTGCGGCCCCGGATTGACGGTAGGCTTGGGCGGTCACGGTGCGTAGCTGTGAAACCGGAAGAGGGAGATCGGCGTGCGTCGTGCCACGGTCTCCGCCCGCGAGGCAGTCGCCGCCGACATTCCGCAGCTGCTCGACCTGTTCGACCAGCTCCGCGCCGCTGGTCCGCGCCGCTCGGTGTCCATGCCGTCCGATCCGGCGCTCATGCGTGAGGCCGCCGCCGAACGCTTTGCCGCTGTGATCGCTGACCCTCAGCAGAGGTTGCTGGTGGCCGAGGACCGCGACGGGCTCGCCGGCATGGTGCTGTGCTCCATCGGCACGTCGAGCACGCTCGCCACGGCGCCGGCCGTGGTGCTGTCCCACCTCACCGTCGCTGCCAACTCGCGCCGCGGGGGCGTGGGGCGCGTGTTGGTCGCCGCCGCCACGCAGTGGGCTGAGGAATGCGATGTCGATCACGTACGCGTCGCGGTCTACGCCTCGTCCCGGGAGGCCAACCGGTTCTTCGCACGCCTCGGATTCGCACCCGTTTCGGTGAATCGGGTCGCTCCGGTGGCGGGCCTTCGTCGCATCCTCGGCGCTGAGGTGCCGGCGGCCGAAGCCGACAGCGAAGACGGAGCGCGCCGCCGCCGGCTGCGGCTCGGGATCACCGGCGGCCGCACGCCCACCGCCGTCCGGCGCCGCACTCCCAGCTAGTCGCTCCGGATCAGGCGCCCGGCTCGGGCTCGAGATTGGCCAGCCGCACGTCGCTCTTCGCGACGAGGCGGCCCTGCTCGTCGGTGATCATGACCTGCCAGAGCTGCAACGTGCGTCCGCGGTGCAGGGGAGTGGCGAGCACATCCAGGCGGCCCTCGCGGACCGCGCGCAGGAAACTGGTGTCGTTGCTGACCCCGACCGTGCGCCCACCGGGCCGGCGGTCCAGGTGCCACATGGCTCCGGCGAGGCTTGCCACGGACTCGGCAAGGGAGGCGTAGACGCCGCCGTGAACGATGCCGTAGGGCTGCAGCAGGCCGGGGTGGATCGTCACGTGACCGCGCACGGCATCGGGGGTGCGTTCGTCGATCTGCAATCCCAGCAGCTCGTTGAACCCACCCAGGAAGGCGCCGTCGAACGGATCCCCGGCTCGTGGCTGCCGTCTCCTGTGCCGTCTCCTGTGCCGTCTCCTGCGGCCGCCGTTCCTGTCATGGGTCGACCCTAGACTCGCGAGAGTGCCCGAAGTTGACGCGCCGACCGCCCTGACCGAGCCACCTCCGGCGCGCCGTCGCCGAGCTCCGCAGAAGCCGGTGCAGGAGCCTGCGCGCAAGCCCGGAGGAGCTGCGGGAGCCGGCGAGCCGGGCAAGGAACGGCTGCTGCTGCTCGACGGTCATTCGCTGGCGTACCGGGCGTTTTTCGCCCTCCCGGTGGAGAACTTCTCGACCACGACCGGCCAGCCGACCAACGCCGTCTACGGCTTCACCGCGATGCTGATCAACGTCCTGCGTGACGAGACGCCGACGCATCTCGCGGTCGCGTGGGACGAGAGCCGGCCGACCTTCCGTCACGAGGCCTTCGCCGAGTACAAGGCGAACCGCTCGGAGACCCCCTCGGACTTTCGCGGGCAGGTGTCGCTGATCCGGGAGGTGTGCGACGCACTGGCGGTGCCGATGGTGAGCGCGCCCGGGTTCGAGGCCGATGACGTCATCGCGACCCTGGCCACCCAGGCCGAGCACGAGGGCATGGACGTGCTGATCGTCACCGGCGACCGCGATGCGTTGCAGCTCGTCGACGACGAGATCACCGTGCTGATGACCCGGCGGGGGATCAGCGACATGACCCGCTTCACCCCCGAAGAGGTGCATGGCCAAGTACGGCCTGACCCCCGAGCAGTACCCGGACTTCGCCGCGCTGCGCGGCGACCCGTCGGACAATCTGCCGTCGATCCCGGGGGTCGGCGAGAAGACCGCGTCGAAGTGGATCACCCAGTTCGGGTCGCTCGACGCGCTGGTCGACCGGGTCGACGAGGTGCCGGGCAAGGCCGGCGCCGCGCTGCGCGAGCACCTGGCTTCCGTGGTGCGCAACCGGCAGCTGACCGAGCTGCTGCGCACCGTGGAATTGCCGGTGGGACCGCATGATCTGCGGCTCGGCTCCTGGGACCGGGAGGCAGTGCACCAGCTGTTCGACACCCTGCAGTTCCGCGTGCTGCGAGAGCGGCTCTACGCGACCCTGTCGGCCGTCGAGCCCGAAGCCGACCAGGGTTTCGAGATCGACGTGCAGTCGCTGGCCGCGGGCGAGGTCGCGCAGTGGCTCGCCGAGCATGCCCAGACCGGGGAGCGCTCAGGGCTGTCGTTCCGCGGGACCTGGGGACGCGGCACCGGCACCTTGTCGGGCGTGGCCATCGCCGCCGGGGACGGTGCAGCGGCCTGGGTCGACCCGACCCGGCTGGGTTCGGAGGACGAGGGCGCGCTGGCGGCCTGGCTTGCCGACCCCGACCAGCCGAAGGCGGTGCACGACGTCAAGGGACCGCTGCTGGCACTCGCGGCCCACGGGCTGACCCTTGCCGGGGTCACGAGCGACACGGCGCTGGCCGCCTACCTGGCGCTTCCCGGGCAGCGCTCGTTCGACCTCGCCGACCTCGCGCTGCGCTACCTGCGCCGGGAGCTGCGCGCCGAATCCGTGGCCGTGGCGACCGAAGGCCAGCTCACCCTCGACGGCACCGGCGAGGAGGGCGAGGCAGCCGAGGACGGCTTGCGGGCCCTTGCCGTGCGCGACCTCGCCATCGCGCTGGAGCAGGACCTCGAGCGCCGCGGCGGCACCCGGCTGCTGCGCGAGATCGAGCTGCCGCTGGTGGGCGTCCTGTCCGACATGGAACGGGTCGGGATCGCGGCCGACACCGACCACCTCGAGCGGCTGTCGTCGCAGTACGGAGCCGAGGTGCGCAGCTCGGCCCAGGCGGCGTACGAGGCCGTCGGTCACGAGTTCAACCTGGGCTCGCCCAAGCAGCTGCAAGTGGTGCTCTTCGAAGAGCTGAAGCTGCCCAAGACCAAGCGGATCAAGACCGGTTACACCACCGACGCCGATGCGCTCGCCTGGCTGGCGCTGCAGAGCGACCACCCGGTGATCCCGGCGCTGCTGCGCCACCGCGATGTCGCGCGGCTGAAGACCGTCGTCGACTCCCTCATTCCGATGGTGGATTCGGCCGGCCGCATCCACACCACGTTCAACCAGATGATCGCCGCTACCGGCCGGCTGTCCTCGACCGACCCGAACCTGCAGAACATCCCGGTACGAACGGCGGAGGGCCGCCAGATCCGGCAGGCGTTCATCGTCGGCGCCGATTACGAGAGCCTGCTGACCGCCGACTACAGCCAGATCGAGATGCGCATCATGGCCCACCTGTCCCACGACGAGGGCCTCATCGAAGCGTTCACGTCCGGTGAGGATCTGCACACCTGGGTGGCGTCACGGGTGCACGAGCTCGACCCGAAAGACGTCGACCCGGAGCTGCGCCGGCGCATCAAGGCGATGTCGTACGGGCTGGCGTACGGGCTGTCCGACTTCGGCCTCGCGGCGCAGCTCGGCATCCCGCGCGACGAGGCGCGCGAGCAGATGGACGCCTACTTCGCGCGCTTCGGCGGGGTGCGCGACTACCTGCGTTCCGTCGTCGCGGAGGCCCGGGGCAACGGCTACACCGAGACGATCCTGGGCCGCCGGCGCTACCTGCCCGACCTCACTTCTGACAACGGCCAGCGCCGGGCCATGGCCGAGCGGATGGCGCTGAACGCCCCGATCCAGGGCTCGGCCGCCGACATCATCAAGATCGCCATGCTCGGGGTGCACCGCGCCCTGCGCGACGCCAAGCTGCGCTCCCGGCTGCTGCTGCAGGTGCACGACGAGCTGGTGCTCGAGATCTCCCCGGGCGAGCGGGACGAGGTCGAGGAGCTCGTGCGGCGCGAGATGGCCGGCGCGTATCAGATGGACGTGCCGCTCGACGTGTCCGTCGGCTACGGGCGCACCTGGGACGACGCCGCCCACTGACGTCCGGTTACTCCTTGGACAGATCGACCGGGGCCGGGGCATCCTGCGCGGACGAGGGAGGCTCGGCCGGCTCGACCGGAGGGGGCTCGGGCGGCGCGACCGGCGCCTCGAAGCCGGCGCGGGGGATCGTCGCGGCGCGCCCAGCCCACCAGAACGTCCGCCACGATGAGGCCTGCGGCCAGCCACGAGATCGTCGCGACGCGGTGGAACGCCTGCACCCACTGACCGGTCTCGGGCAGGTTGTACCGGGCCTGCACTTCGAAAACGTAAGCGGCGCTGGCCGCCAGCGCGGCGACGCTTCCGATCCGCAGCAGGAGACGCCCGCGTGGGACCAGCAGGGCAGCGACGGTCATGGCGAGCACCACCAGGCCGGCGACCGGCGTGATGAGGGCGAACGCGAGCCCCGCGGAGACCAGGACAGCGATCGCGCCCCGCACGATGGGCACCCGGCCCGCATCCCTGGCGAGCGGTGAGATGAGCACGGGCGCGGCTTCCGATCCGGGCAGCGGGTCGTTTCCGGACCGATCCGCAGCCGGACCGGCTCCCGGCGCAGCACCATCAGCAGGCAGATGAGCAACGCGACGGCGGAGATCCCGATGCCCACCCAGACCCGGTTCTGCGGCGGTCCAGTCCAGCGACACGTCGAACGTCGCCGACGTGGGTGTGATCAGCCAGCCGTTGGCGTAGCCGTCGACCAGTTGCGGCTTGCCGAGGCTGCCCAGACCGGTCGCCTTCGCCGCCCAGCCGGGGGACAGGCTCTGGCCCAGCACCAGCCAGAACGGCTTGCCGGGCGTGGCGCCGCTGACGGACGAGCCGGTAGGCGACCGGGCCCTTCGCCGGTCACCGTCACCTGGGGCACATCCGAGCCGGAGGTCGTGGCGGTGCGGACGGTGCCGGGGAACGGGTCGGTCGGGTCGCGCCGCGGCGCCGCTGGCGGACGAGCTGAGGAGGAGCCGGTCCAGATCGATGCCGGTGCTGCTGCCGCGCGCTGTGGTCAGGGTGTGGGTGCCCGCGGAAAGCGTCACCGGGCTTGCCGCACAGCTGCACCTGCAGGCCGTCGCGGGCGATGGCGGCGGTGGTCGAGCCACCGATCTGAACGCCGACCGGCTTGCCGTCGATCTTCAGCAGATCGGTGCGGCAGGTGCTGGGCAGGCTCGCGCTGGCGGCGGCCACCTTCAGCCCGGGTGCGCCGAGTTCGGCGATCGCGACCGGAACCTCGAGTGGCTCGTGGGTGAAGTAGTCGGTGGTGGTCTCGCGGCGCTCGCCGGTGATGACGAAGCGGAAGGTGCTTCCCGTGACCGGCGCGAACGACACCGGCGCCGAGACGGTGCTGTCGGCGGCCTTCTGGTCGGTGACCGCGGGCAGGTGCAGGATGCGCTTCTGCTTGCCGCCGTCGACCACGAGCTCGATCGTGGTCGGCACCGAGTGCTTACCGTCGGCGATGAGCTGCAGGTTCAGCTTCGAGAGCGTGGTCGGGGTCGCGGAGTGGATCTGCACCCAGGCGCCGAGGTTGCCGCCGAACGAATTCGTCCAGGCCGTCTTGGGGTTGTCGTCGATCGCCGACGGACGCGCGCGCGTCGAGCGATCCGGGCAGCGCTGAGGAGGAGGTCGCGGTCACGACGCCCGCTGCCGGGCGCGGCGGCGTCGGCGCTGGCCGTGCGCCCCAGCAGCTGATCGAGGATCCGAATCGCGCGTCGTCGCCGATACCCGCGCGGTGCCGCCGACCCCGAAGGTCCGCGCGGTGGGCAGGGTGAATTCGCGCGACATCGACAGCTCGGTGTCGGTCTTGAACGGCTCCTGCGGGTTGGCCCGGTCGCGCGTCAGCATGATCGTCAGCGGCTGGTTGGCGCCGTCGGTGCCGGCGGCCTGGAAGAGGTCGGTCGGCAGGCGGAGCGTCTCGGTCGCCGTGACTCCGGGGATCGCCCAGCTCGCGCCAGCCCCACGCCGCTCTGGCCGTCGTAGCTGTTGAGCGTGCCGTTGCTGGTCTGGATGATCTTGAATTCGACCTGGGTGAAGGAGCGGCTCGGGAAGCGCACCACCTGCCCGGCCTTCGTCAGCGACGCGGGAGTCATGTCGACGTCGACGGTCGTCGCCGGCTCGCCGCCACCGGAGAAGGTGAGCTCGGCCTTCGAGATCGTCCGGGTCGCCGGCACGGTGTAGGGCTGCACGAGCGTGACGTGGTCGCTCGTCACCGGCTTGCAGCAGGTCGACCCGCAGCCGCTGCCCGCGGGGATCACCGAACGCGCCCACCGACCAGGCCGTCGTCGTGTCGCCGTCGAAGGCGTAGAACGGCCGGTCTGCGGGGGCGTAGCTGACCTCGTTGCCGTAGCCGGACGCCTCGATGTCGGCGACGCCGCCCAGCGACCGCGATCGTCTGGTCGGCCGTGGTCTCGCCCGGGAAGACCGGCAGGCGCGCATCGTTGGGGTCCTTCACGAGCGGCTTGCCGGTCGCCGTCTCCACGTAGCCGTAGTTCTCCCGGACCGTTCCCCAGCGCTCGGCGCGCTTGCGGTTGGAGTCGGTGAGCAAGAGGTCGGCGTTGGAGGGCACCGGCGCGGCCGTGGCCTTCTTGGCCTTCGCGGTCGTCTGCGACGCGGCGAACCGCACCGTGCCGGTGGAGTCGAGCATCCCGGCGGCGGAGGCGTCGACCAGGCCCTCGCTGTCACCGGCTACCAGCAGCGGCTCGCTCGCCCGCTCGGCCCGCACGATCGGCACCGGATCCGTCGACCGGGAAATCGGCCATCGCCGGCGGCTCGGCGCGCCCCGGGAGGGTTGGCGAGGCTGATCTCGTCGACGAACGGGATGGCGGGAGTCTCGGCGACCGGGGGGCCGAAGGCTCTTGGGAGCGCCGAGCCCGGGCGGGCGCTGAGTGGTCCACTCCGCCCACGTCGAGATCGGCTGCGGGGTGCGGAAGCGCTCGTACTGCAGGTCGCTGCGCAGCACGACGTCGCCGACGCCCATCAGCCGGGCGAGCGCGGGGAGCGGCGGCCGGCTCGTAGACGCCTTCCTGCAGCCGGCGGTCGATGGCGCGCACGAGGGCTGCGGACTGCGGGGTGCCCGCCGGGATCAGTTCCCGCGAGACGTACGGCCGGTTCATCAGTCCGGGCAGCGGCGGGTCGAGCGTCGCCCCCCAGCGGTAGTCGCGAGAAGTCGGCGCCGGGCAGTTCGAGGACCCGGGTCTGCGGAGCCGTCGATGCGCGGCGCGGCGTTCAGCGACGCGGCCGCCTGGGTCAGGTAGCCGGCAGCTTCTCGGGCCGGCGCAGGTTGGGATCGACGAACTGCCCGCGCCACAGCGGAAGCATGTCGACCGCGATCAGGATCAGGACGGCGACGAACGCGCCGGCAGGCACCAGCGGCCCGGTGCCGAACCGCCGGCGCACCGTCTCGCCGGACGGCAGCAGCCGTCGCCAGGGCAGGTGGAAGAGCGCCTCCACCCCGCCGGCCAGCAGGACGCCGAACCCGAGCGCCACCAGCGGGACCGCCCGCGGCGTCGAGCGCAGCGCGAGCCCGGCCGTCGAGTCGGCGGCGAACGCCTTGAACAGCGCACCCGCAGGCGAGGGGCTGTCGTACGGGTAGACGCCGACCGACAGCGCCGTACCCACCAGCACCAGCGTGACGAAGTACGCCCGGTGCACCCAGCGCAGGCACGCCGCCGCGGCCAGCGACGAGGATCGGGACCGCGAACGAGACCGCGAGCAACGGCAAGGTTTTCGGTGTACGTCACCGACGGCTGGATCCAGGCGCTGATGCCGTCGCGGCCGTAGAAGAACCAGTTGCCCAGGCCGCGCAGCACTTCCGACGCCTGCGAGTCCGACGCGACGGTCTTGACCGTCTCGGAGTACGCGAGCACGTCGAGCCCGTAGCCGCCTGGCTGGCCAGCCCGCTGATCCACCAGGCGCTGACGGCGGCCGTCAGCAGCAACGTGCGGGCGACGAAGGCGAGGGCGTCGCGGAAGGTGACCTCGCGCCGCACGATCGCGAAGGGCAGCCAGATCGTCGGCGCGAGGCCGGCGTAGATCAGTGAGGTCGCGTTGGTGCCGCCGATGAGCGCGACGACGAGCGCGAAGAGCGCGGGGTAGCGCCACCGCGCGAGGCCGTGCAGGAACCGCGAGAAATGACCTTCCTCGCGCGTCGAACTCGCTCGTCGAACTCGTCGAGATCCGCTGCGGCTTCGACACTTTCGAACTCGCGACCTTCGACACTCGCGTGGAGTCCGCGTCGACGAACTCGCCCTCGGCTTCATGCGTGACGTGCAATGCCTGGAAGCGCAGCCCCCGCACGACGAAGACGACCATCCACGGCAGCCCGGCCCAGGGCAGCAGGATCGCCGAGATGCGCGCGACGTATTCGAGGACGTACGGCGAGAGCTGGTAGGCCGACAGCCGCCAGGAACGACGGGCGATTGCTGCCACCCGAACGTGCGCAGCAGCGCGAGGACGCCCATCGCGGCGGCGAACAGCAGCGTGCCGGTCCACAGCCGCTGCGCCACCCAGTCGGGCACCCGCAGATGTTCGAAGACCCAGTACCACGGGCCCTGCGGCAGGAGGTAGCCGATGTTCTGGTGGGTGACGCCGCCCATGCCGGTGTGCAGGTCCCACAGGTACGGCGCGCGGGCGAGCAGCCGGTCGGGATTGATGTAGAGGTATTGCTTGGTGTCGGCGCCGACCCAGCCGGGCGCCGTGAGCAGCAGCGGCACGTACGAGATCAGCGCGATGATCAGGGCGGGCCAGGAGGGCGCCCGGCGCGGCAGCCGACGCAGGCGCCGCGCAGGGCGCGGTGGGCCCGGGCGGGTAGGAACGTCGGCCGCGTCCGGCGCCGGCCCTGCGGTGACGGTCACGCCGGCATGCGGCCCCGACGCCGCGCGGCGAACCGCTCGGCCTCGCCGGCGAGCACCCGAAACGTCTCGCGGGCCGTGGCCTCCCAGGTGAAACGCGAGGCGTGACGCAGCGCCCCCTGACTGAGCGCCTCCCGCTCGGCCGGGTCGAGCAGCACCCGGCTCAAGGCCGGCGCGAGGTCGGCCGGCGCCGGGACGAGCAGCCCGCTGACGCCCGGTTCCGCGGAATCACGGTGGCCGGCGATGTCGGTGACGACAGCCGGGCGTGCCGCAGGCCGCGGCCTCGGTGAGCGTCATGCCCCAGCCCTCGCGCGCCGAGGCGGAGGTGAGCACCCAGGCGCGCTGGTAGAGCCGCGACGAGTTCGGCGTCGCTGACCCGGCCGGGAAGGCGTAGCCAATCCTGTGCTCCGGCCGCCCGGATCTGCGTCTCCAGCCCTTCCCGCTCGTAGCCCTCGCCGACCAGGACCGCCTCGAGCGCCGGCACCGCCTTCTTGGTCTCCAGCAGCGCGGCGACCAGCTCGCCGGGGCGCTTGACCGGCACCAGCCGTCCGACGGCGACCACCAGCGGGTGGGGTGAGCGGGCGCCGCCCGGCCGGTACACCGGGTCGATCCCCGGCGGCACGACCGTGACGTTGTGCTCCGGCAGCCCCAGCAGGTCGATGATCTCGTCGCGGCTCGACCGCGACAGCGTGACGATCTGCGACGACCGGTAGAACGGCGGCGCCGCCTTGAACTCGATGGTTTCCCCGAGCTTCGCCAGCTTCGGAGGCAGCACCATGCGCCACATCTCGGCGTGCACGTGGTGCAGGAACACGATCTTGGGACCGCGCGCCCACAGCGGGGAGAAGAACGGCATCCCGTTCCAGATCTCCACCAGCCCGTCGCGCGGGCCGGTGCGCCCGATCGCCCCGAGAGCGCGGTCCGCGGAAAGACCGTGTAGCGACCGGCCTTGCGGACGACGCGAGTAGCCGTTGCGCTTGCCGTACGCGCGCTGCCCGGCGGCCGCGGCGGTGCGCATCGTGACGTCGAGCCCGGCCTGCGCCCACGCCTGCGCGACCTTGTCGGCATGGACCTCGCTGCCACCGGCCTCGGGGTCGGCGAGATCACGCCAGGCGAGCAGGTGGATGCGGGTCAGCCCGGAGGCTTCGACGAGTGCCTGTAGCGAGGGTCAGCCACGTTCTCGTCCGGCTCGGCGGGTGTGCACGGGTGCGGCAACGGCCGCCGGCACCAGGTCAGTCACAGGCTCCTCGGGGTGATCTCGAGGCCGCCAATCTCTGCGCGGCTGCCCGAGGCTATCCCACCGACCTTGAACGCCTGCGCGGACGCGCGGTGTGCAGCACGAGCGCTCCGGTGGCGACGGCGACGATGGCCTGCCCGATGAGATCGACCCGCGCCGTCGCGACCGACGCCCCGTGTGCGTGAACAGCAGGACGACCATCAGCGCGGCGCCGACGGCAGCACCAGCAGCACGACGGGACGGCCGGCGGCCAGCAGGTAGTGCGTGAAGAGCACGGTGGCGGCGAGCAGGGTCATGGCGAGCGCGAGCATGAGAAACGCGGGCGCGGCGGCGGTCAGCCGGGGCCCGAAGGCAATGCGCAGCACCTGGCTCGGGGCCGCGCCGCTGAGGCGATGAGCATGACGGCGGGAACGGCGATGACCGCGAGCACGACGCCGAGCTGGCGCAGCGCGTGCTGGCCGGCGTGGCGCCGCGACGCCGCTTCGGGCAAGCAGGAAACCGGCGAGCACGAAGGCGGCCAGCACCAGCGGCTTGCAGGCCACCGAGATCGGCGCGTAGCTACCGGCGTTACCGGGTGCCGCGCGTCCGAGCAGCACGACGTCGAAGTTCTGCAGGATCGCCAGCAGGGCGAGCGCGATCAGCGCGCTGAGCAGGTCGGTAGCCAGGGTGCGGCGCTCGAGGCGCTGTTCGGTGGTGGTCGGCTGGGGCAGCGCGACGTCGGCCGGGGTCTGCGCGGGCGCTGCCGGGGCGCGGCTCGGACTGAGCGCTCCTTGTCCTGCGCGCAGCGGCGCGGCGCACCGCACGCCGATCGATGATTCCCTGCGCGGTGAGCGCGTGCGCCTCCGCAAGCAGGACCGAGAGCAGGATCGCCACGCGCCGCACCGGTGACCCCGAAGCCGGCGCCGACCAGCGCGACCGTCAGCACGCCCCGGGACAGGCCCTCGACCAGCAGGTTGACCCCGAGGGCGCGGTAGGCGTGGGACGCCTGGAGCAGCCCGCGCTCCAGGCACAGCACGCCCCAGACCGCGCCGGCGATCAGCGTCTCGGACAGACCACCGGGACCGGGAAGGGAGAGCTGGCCCGCCAGCGGTCCGCGGATCGCGATGGCGACCACCGCGAAGGCCACCACCAGCACCAGCGCGCGGCGCCGGGTCCGGATAGGCCCAGCCAGGCACCCGGGCGCCATGGCCGGTGCGCTGCCAGAGCGTCACCCGCCGGACGATGCCGACGAGCAGCGCCGAGCCGGGGATCGACAGCACGAAGAAGACGGCGACCAGCTGGTTCAGCGCGCCGTAGCCGCGGGTGGACAGCAGCCGGGCGACCAGCAGGGTGACGCCGATGTTGGCAACGTTGGCGACCAGCCCGGCGAGCGCGATCGGGCTGGCGCCGCGGACCGCGGCCCGGGTGTCAGAGATCACCGGCAGGTCGAGCGGTCGGCGTATTAGCGGGTGTCGCGGCGCGGTGGTCAGTGGGAGCGGAGTCGGCTACGGCGGGAGTACGCCGTCACCAGCCGACCTCGCGCTCGCCAACAGGCCGCGAACTCCCGACAGGCCTCGGGCCGGGCAGCCGCAAGGCCAAAGGCGCAGATCCTCGCCGGGAGTTTAGCGCCGGAGGAGCCTGCCCGAGGCTGTTGCCGGGCGCGTCGCGCGCGGCGTGGGCACTAGCGCGGTCTACTCGCGGTGGCGCTCGGCCATCTGCTCGGCCTTGACGTCGGCGTCGACCATGCGCTCGACCAGATCCTGGAAGCCGACCTCCGGGCTCCAGCCGAGCACCTCGCGCGCCTTGCTCGGGTCACCGACGAGCAGGTCGACCTCGGCGGGGCGGAAGAAGCGCGGGTCCTGGGTGACGTACTTGCCCCAGTCGCTGATGCCGACCCGGGCGAAGGCGACGTCGAGAAGCTCACGGATGCTGTGGGTGCTGCCGGTCGCGACGACGTAATCGTCCGGTTCGTCCTGCTGCAGCATGGCCCACATGGCCTTGACGTAATCGCCGGCGTAGCCCCAGTCGCGGCGGGCCTCGAGGTTGCCGAGCGCGAGCGTTTCCTGCAGTCCGAGCGAGATCCGCGCCACCGCGCGGGTGACCTTGCGGGTGACGAACTCGTACCCGCGCCGCTCGCTCTCGTGGTTGAACAGGATCCCGGAGGTGGCGTGGGCACCGTAGGACTCGCGGTAGTTGACGGTCATGTAGTGCCCGAACGTCTTCGCCACCCCGTAGGGGGAGCGGGGGTGGAAGGGGGTGCTCTCGCGCTGCGGGACCTCGCGCACCTTGCCGAACATCTCCGACGACGACGCCTGGTAGAAGCGCACCCGGCTCATGTCGTTCTGGGTCGAGATGCGGATGGCCTCCAGCACGCGCAGCACGCCCATGCCGGTGATCTCACCGGTGAGCTCCGCCTGCTTCCACGAGAGCCCGACGAACGAGATGGCCCCGAGGTTGTAGACCTCGTCGGGCTGGGCGATCTCCATCGCGCCGATCAGCGAGGGCAGGTCGGTCAGGTCGCCTTCCAGCAGCGTGACGCCAGGGATGTAGCGCTCGACCTTCTCGATCTTCGGGTTGCTCTGGCCGCGGACCAGGCCGAAGACCTCATAGCCCTTCTCTTCCAGCAACTCGCCGAGGTAGAGACCGTCCTGTCCGGTGATACCGGTGATCAACGCGCGGGGCACGCAGCTAGCCTGCCACGGGAGCTGGGGTATCAGCGCTGACCGGCGGATCGAAGCGGTGCCGCAGCCGCAGCATCGGCCGTTCCAGCACGTAGAACGAGATCGTCGCCGCCGCCAGGGTCACGGCGATCCGCACCAGCTGGGTCGGTCCCCACGACAGTCCGAGGCGGGCTTCGTGCAGGTAGCGGTACACCGGCCAGTGCCACAGGTAGATGCCGTACGAGATCCGTCCGAGCCATACCAGCGGCGCCAGCGCCAGCAGCCGGCCGACCGGGCCGGCCGGCTCCAAGGCGATCCCGCCGATCAGGACGGTGCAGACGAGGGCGAACGCGGTGAGGCCGCCCTGGTAGAGCCGGGCCGAGTTGTCGTGGGCGAGGCCGAAGGTGACGACGATGATCAGCATCGCGAGCGGAGCAAGCGCCGGAAGCGCGCGCCGCAGCTTCTCGAGCCATCCGTTCGCGTACGCGATACCGAGCGCGGCGCCGAGCAGCAGGGAATCGGCGCGGGTGTCGGTCCCGTAGTAGATCCGGGCCTGCGAGCTGACGCCCGACCACATCACGATCTTGAGCACCGCCGAGACAGCGGCGAGCGTGAGAGCCAGGATCAGAGCGGCGCGCATCGGATCACGCCCGGTGCGCCGGGCCCAGAAGAGAGCGCCGATCAGCAGCGTGGGCCAGACCAGGTAGAACTGCTCCTCGATCGCCAGCGACCAGGTGTGATCGGTCAGCTGCAGGATCGGGATCAGGTGGAACGCCTGCTGCCAGTTCTGGAAGTAGAACATCGTCCCGGCGACGGCCTTCCAGAGCGCATTCCGCGCGGCGACCCCGGTGCCGACCGGGCCCACGATCAGCAGGAAGGCGCACAGCAGCACGACCGCCGGGAGCAGGCGCAGCGCGCGGCGGGCGTAGAAGCGGCGCAGGCTGACCGTCCCGCGCCGCTGCCATTCCTTCAGTAGCAGCACGGTGATCAGGAAGCCCGACAGCACGAAGAAGACGTCGACGCCGAGAAACCCGCCGTCGGCCCAGCCGGCACCGGTGTGGAACGCCATGACGGCCGCGACGGCGATCGCCCGGAGCCCGTCGAGCGGCGCCAGGTGCGGCATGCGGAGGTCTCGTTGCGGTTTGCCGGCCGGATCGGCGCCGCTGGTCGCCGTGAGAGCGGGCTGAGCTGATGACACGCGGGCCGTCAGGCGGAATCGTCGGGCTCGCCGGCCGCGACCCCGCGGGCTGCCGCGAGATCGTCGGGGGAATCCGGGGTGAGCGCGTCGACCTGCATGCGCAGCAGCCCGATCTCCTCGGCCAGGGTGCGGGTCTCCTCCTCCAGGCGGCTCGCCTCCCACGACAGGTGCACCGCGACCAGCAGCAGCACCAGCACGGCGGCGAACAGCAGCAGGTTGGGCGGGGAGTAGATGCCGAGCCGGTGCGCCGACCAGTCCAGCAGGCCCGGGAACGCGGCGAGCGCGATGACGACGACGCTCACCCCGAGCCACAGGATCGCGTACTTCTCGCGCAGCTGGCGCCGGCGGAGCAGCTCGACCATGACCGTGAGGACGAGGAGGCCGCAGACCCCGGCGATCACATGCGTTCGGATCATGGCTGCTCCTTCGCGGCCGGGTCTGCAGTGAGCTGATCCTGATCCGCGGGTGTCAGCTGCGGCCAGCGCCGGACGGCCGCGAGCATCAGCACGAGGAACGCCCGGCCCAGGTAGGCGATCGACTTCCAGGCCGACTGGCTCGGCGTTCCGGCGTAGCGCGGTCGCATGACCACCGGCACCTGCCGGCACACGCAGCCCGACCGGGCGGCGATGACCAGCGACTCGATCGTGTCGCCGAGGTACTCGGTCGGGTAGCTGCGGGCGAAGAGCGGCAGCGCGCGCGGGCCGGTGGCACGAAAGCCCGAGGTCGCGTCGGTCAGCTTGGTCTTCGTGATGCGCGAGAGCAACCGGGCCAGCATCCGCATCGCTGCCCGGCGCGCCTTGCCGACCTTGTACGCGCCCTCGCCGGCGAACCGCGCCCCGACGACGACGTCGGCGCCGTCGCTCCCGTCCGTCCCGTCGATCGCCGCGACCAGCTCGGCGATCGCGGCCGGGTCGTGCTGGCCGTCCGCGTCGACCTGCACGACGACCCGGTAGCCGCTGCGCAGCGCGTAGCGGAATCCCGCCCGCATCGCGCCGCCGACCCCGAGGTTGTAGGGCAGCCGCAGCACGGCGGCGCCCGCCTGCTTGGCCACCGAGGCGGTGGCATCGGACGAGCCGTCGTCGACCACCAGGACGTCGGCCTGGGGGCAGGCCGAGCCGATCTCCTTGATGACGTGACCCACTGACGCCTGCTCGTTCCACGCCGGGACCACGACCAGCAGGTCGCGCGCCGGCGCGCTGTCAGCGGGTCGGTGGACACCTGGCCAGACTAGGGCTCCGAGCGGCTCGCGTCGGGCATCCCGGCATCGGCAGGCGTGGCAGCGAGCCTGACGCAGGCGCGGCAGATAACCTGCGGGCCGTGCGGCTCCGCCTCCATCGTCCCACCCGATGGTGGTCGGTCATGATCGCGGTTGCGCTGCTGGGGCTGACGGTGCGGCTCGGCTACGTCTTCATTTACCAGTACCACGTGCACATCGGCGGCGATTCGTTCTACTACCACTACGGCGCCAACCTGCTGGCCACCGGTCACGGCTTCATCCAGCCCTACGACTACTTCCAGCGCGGGTGGGTCGTGCAGGCCGCCGAGCACCCGCCGCTCTACATCGTGCTGCTGGCCGGCGAGTCCTGGATCGGGCTGCACACCTACCTCGAGCACCAGATCTTCACGTGCCTGATGGACACGGCGACGGTCGTGATCATCGGCTACACGGCGCGGGAACTGTTCGGCAAGGGCGCCGGGATCTTCGCCGCCGTGATCGTGGCGATCTACCCCTACTTCTGGTTCAACGACGGCGGGGTCCTGTCCGAGGGGACTGCTCAGCTCACGACGGCGCTGACCGTGCTGTGGGCGTATCGCTTCTGGCAGCGCCGCACCGTGAAATCGGCCTGCTGGCTCGGGGTCGGCATCGCGCTGGCGACGCTCTCGCGTGCCGAAGCCATCCTGCTGCCGGTCCTCATGCTCGTCCCGATGGTGCTGTGGATGAAGGGCATGGCGTGGAAGCGCCGCATCACCCTGATCCTCGCCTCGGGGCTGACGACCAGCCTGCTGCTCGGCCCCTGGGTCGGCTTCAACCTCTCGCGCTTCGCCAAGCCGGTCACGGTGAGCAGCGGCTTCGACGTCACCCTGCTCTCGGCGAACTGCCCGACCACGTATCAAGGGCCGTTCCGGGCCTACTGGGCCGCTATTTGCGTGATCTACAAGCCGCGGGTCTACCGTGACCTGTCGCTTCAGGCGACGCTCTATCGCAAGGACGCTCTCGACTTCATCAAGGCGCACAAGAGCGAGCTGCCGCTTCTCGTCCTGGAACGTGAGGGCCGCACCTGGGACTGGTACCGGCCGCTGCAGAACGTCCAGCTGGACTCCACGATCGAGACCAAGCCGCTGAACTGGGGGCGCTTCGGCCTGGCGATCCTCTACTTCCTGCAGGCGTCGTCGATCTTCGGCGTCTTCGTCATGCGAAGACGCAAGATCCCGGTGACCCCGCTCGCCGCGCTCATCGTCAACGTCGCGATATCCACCGCGATCACCTTCGGGCAGAGCCGCTACCGGGCGAGCGCGGAGATCGCGTTCGTGCTCATGGGCACGGCCGGCTTCGCCGGGCTGGCGGAGATCGTCAAGCGGCGCCGGCAGCGGGACCTGCCGCCGGCGGGCGACGCGGCTTCGCTGCAGACGCCGGTGGACCCCGATCGGGCACCGGTCTAGTGGCTGCGTCCTCGAGCCCCTCGACGTCCTCGACGTCGGCTGCCGACGCCACCGGATCCGCCGCCACCCAGACACGCGGGCAGAGCCGCGGGTTTCGTCGTCGGGTTCGACGGGCTCCGCGCGATGGCGGCGCTCCTCGTCGTCGTGGTGCACGTCGGGGCCGCGTCAGGCTTCACCTTCCGCAACTCGCTCGGGCAGTACACGTCGCGCGGGGAGATCGGGGTCTCGGTCTTCTTCCTGATCTCCGGCTTCCTGCTCTATCGGCCTTTCGCGGCGGCGGCGATGGCCGGCCGCGCCGGCCCCAACGTGCGCAGCTATCTCGTCCGCCGGGTGCTGCGGATCGTGCCGCTCTACTGGGTCGCGCTCGTCGTCACGTACCTGTTCACCGGCTGGGCGAGCGTGCACGGGGTGAGTGGCTTCCTGGAGAACGCCTTCTTCCTGCAGGTGTACTCGCGCCAGTGGGTCTTCCACGGGATCACCCAGGCCTGGTCGCTGTGCATCGAGGTGACCTTCTACCTGGCGCTGCCGCTGTGGGCGGCGTGGATGCGCAAGCTGGATCTGCGCCGCGGGCGACCTCACGACCCGGCGGCCGTGCTGCGGCGGGAACTGGCGGCGCTGGCGGTGCTGTACGTCGCCAGCCTGCTCTTCCGGCTGTGGGTCGTCGCCTCACCCGACCGGACCCACCCAGACGGCCCGGTCCTGGCTCCCGGCCTGGAGCGATCACTTCGCGCTCGGGATGGCGCTGGCCGTCACCGGCACCTACGTGAGCCAGACCGGCACGGTGCCGAAGGTGCTGCGGTGGCTGGCGAAACCCGGAGCAGACCTGCTCTCCTGGATCGTCGCCGCCTTCCTGTTCTGGTTGGTGGCCACCCAGGTCGGGCTCAGCACGGATCCGCTGGCGGTCGGCGGCGCCGGCACCGATGTCGCCCGCGAGATCCTCTACGGCCTGTTCGGCTTCTTCCTGCTGCTGCCGGCGGTGTTCGGCACGCCGCGCACCGGATTGGTCCGCCGGCTGCTGGCCAGCCACGTGCTCTCGCTGATCGGCCTGGTCTCGTACGGGATCTACCTCTGGCACCAGCTGGTGGTGCGCGAGTTGCAGGCGCACACGTCGTGGCATGTGCTCAACGCGCCGTTCCTGCCCTTGCTGGCGACAGCGGTCGTCGTCGTCATCGCCGTCTCGACCGTCAGCTACCTGCTGGTCGAGCGTCCCGGCATCGCGGTCGGCCACCGCTGGCTGCTGCGCCAGCGCGAGCAGGCCGCCGTCCACCTCGAACACCGACCTTGATCAACGCTCCCATGATCTTGTTCTGAGCCGGTTGATCATGCCCATTCCTTGATCATGGGCGCGTTGATCTTGGCTACGGCGGCGGGGGCTGGGACTGGTTGGCGACGGTGTTGAGGGCTTGCGCCGCGCGGCGGGGGGAGCCGAGCGCGATGATCTGTGACGCCAGCTTGGTGGCGGCGTACTTGCCGCCGGCCTCGGAGATGTGGATCCCGTCGGAGTTGCGCACCACGATGCCGTTGACCGACGCCGAGTAGGTGTTCGTCGGGCAGAACTGCGCGTCGAGATCGCCGATAGCGGCCACTCCGGGGTGGGCGGCGGCGGCCTGGCGCAGCAGCTGGTTGTAGCGGATCACGCGGGCCGGGTCGTCGAACGGGTACGTGGAACCGTCCGGCTGCTCCTGCGGGGCAAAGCAGGGGGTCGTGAGCAGCAGCACCTTCGCGCCGCCGGAGCTGAGCACCTGGATCGCGAGGTTCATCTGGCGCAGCAGGTAGTTGTCGTACGCCGGGTCACCGACATGCATCCATTGGCCGTTGTAAACCCGGTCCAGCACCTCCCAGCGCCCGGCCAGCAGCACCGCGACGTCGGGGTCGTAGGTCTTGACGTCAGCCGTGCGCTTGGCGGGCCACTTGGCGCAGTTGGGGCTCGGGTAGTTCACTCCACGGTCGTCGCGGAAGGGTCCGACCGTCGCGAGCCCGCAGCCGAGCAGGCCGAGGTTGAAGGACTGGTAGCCGTACTTCGACCCCATGTCACCGAAGCCCACCGCAAAGGTGGCCGCCACGAGTTGCCCTCGACAAGCACCCGGATCGGCCGGTTGAGCGCGGCCTTCTGCGCCGAGTTGAGCTCGGGCGGTTTCGGCGGCGGCGGCTGGACGCTGGGCAGCGCCTCCGGGACGCCGCCGGCCGACGCGAGCTGGGAGGCCGACGCCTGGGTGGACAGGGTGAGCCCGGTGATCAGCCCGGCGACGACGAGCACCGACGTCACTGGCAGGGCGGCGGCGGCAACACCCTTGGGCAGCCGGCGTCGCAGCCGGGCCCGCGAGAGGGCGCCGCGCCGGATCGGCTGCTCGATGAGGTGGTAGGAGACGATCGCGACCGCGAACGTCACCGCGAAGCGGACGCCGAGCAGCCCGGCGCCGGTCAGCCCGGTGCGGGCGTGGGTCAGGTACTGGAAGATCGGCCAGTGGTAGAGGTACAGGCCGTAGGAGATGGCTCCGACGTAGCGGATCGGCGGTAGCGAGAGCAGCCGGCGCCAGCGGTCCGCGGGGCGCGTCGGTGCACGTCAGCAGCAGCGCGCCCGCCGCCAGCGCCACCACGACGAACCCGCCGCGGTAGAGCCAGGTACTGCGGTCCTGGGTGCGCAGCCAGCACAGGACGAGAACGGTCGCGCCCGCCAGGCCGATCAGCTGGATCACGACGCGGATGGTGTTGGCGACGCGAACCTTGCGGATCCGGGCCAGCGACTCCTCGATCCCACCAGGCGGACGCAGCGCTGCCAGCGAGCACCCGAGCAGCAGCGGCAGCGCGCGGGTGTCGGTGCCGTAGTCGAGCCGGTCGGTGTTGGCGCCGTCGAGGGAGAGCACGCCATCCAGATCGCCGACGCGGTCGCCCCGGCGAAGGCCAGCGCGAACACGCCCCGCCGCCGCCACCGCAGCACGAGCAGCAGCAGCAGCGGCCACACCAGGTAGAACTGTTCCTCGACCGCGACCGACCAGGTGTGCAGCAGCGGCGATTGCGGACCGAAGTGGTCGAAGTAACCCTGCCCCGACACGATGAAGCGCCAGTTCGCCGCGATCCCAGCGTCGAGAGCGCGTCGCCCGCAGCGAAGCGCGTGAGGTCGCGGGGGACACGTAGGTGGCCCAGGCGATCATCGACGCCAGCAGGATCGCCATCGCGGGCAGCAGCCGTCGGGCGCGGCGACCCGAGAAGCCGAGCAGGCTGATCCGCCCGGTCCTCCTGAACTCGGTCAGCAGCAGGCTGGTGATCAGGAACCCCGACAGCACGAAGAAGACGTCGACCCCGAGCAGCCGACCGGGAGCCAGCTCGACCCCCGCGTGATAGCCCATGACCGACAGCACGGCCAGCGCCCGGACCCGTCGAGAGCGGGAACGTGCTGGAAACCGCGCCGTCCCTGGCGCACGGCGGCACCGGGGCGCGGGCGCCCGGCCGGCGGGCTCG
>CAVXLW010000018.1:0-101608 GCA_963762695.1 uncultured Actinomycetota bacterium | reverse complement strand
TTGGCACGAAAGAGTATGCATATGTCTTAGTCCGCTCAGATAAAATGGCCTTACCAGCTGAAGATAGAAGCACTGACCAGATTAGTGCTGCAATGAGGATTTCTCGTGCGGGCCGCCCAGAACAAGTAAAGTCAAAAGAATTTGGAAAAACTTATCAGGACAATCATTCTGCTGAACAACGCATGAGAGATGCAGAAACCGCAGGCTTCACTCTTTACCGTGCAAAGCTTGTTGATGGGAAAATACCTGATGATGCAAATTTTAAACAAATAACAACACGCCCCTCACAAAAAACCACATTGGCCTCTGCAGCATAGTAAAAACTCTTGCTTTTAAACACATATTTTGCCATGCTAATAGTGTGAAACGATATATACTGCTCATCACTTCGTTTGTCATAGTTTTCTTTTTTTCTTTCTTTACCAATGTTCCTTCTGCCGAGGCTTGGATTGGTCATGGCATTGATTGTGACCCCAACTCCGAGATGACTGCGCGGCAATTATGGGATGTAAATAACGGTATTCTACCCCCTGCGCAACGAACCAACGTTGAAACCAACAGTTGTCAGATTGGTGTAGACAAGTGTCTGCAGGATATGTCACAACTCACAGTACCACGGTTCTTTTGTCAACCCGACCCTGACGCCGGCAAGAACCAAAAAATACTTCATTGTACCTGTCAAAACCCCGGCAAGGCAGGTGTCGGTCAAAATGGTTATACCTGTGTCGATGATAAGGGGGCAATAGTAAATACAAGCGACAACACACCCAATGATTACTGCCATATCAATGAGGTTTGTAAACCGGGAACCCCAAATGACATCAGGTTGACTCCTGTTAATGGTGACACAAAATTTCTCGGAGGAGTCGTGATCAAAGGTATTCTTTGTACGCAAGAAGCTACCAATGCAAGCTGTACCTGCAAAAATCCTGGCAAAACAGATCCTGGAGCAAATGAAGTTGATTGTACTCCTATTGATGCGCAGGGAAAAGCAACAGGACCGGCAGTAACGACATACTGTTCAAGGCCTGAACTGGCATGTAATTCTGTCGATGCTAAGACCCCTGTGCAACGAGATAATCTTAAAGATGGCAGAACAATATTACCGAATAGCACATTGCAGGGAGTGACCTGTGATGAAGCAAAAGCAGTCTGCAGCTGCGATACTCCGGGGCAACTTGGTAAAGGTACACTGAAATGTACTGTTAACGGCAAACAAGTTACAGGATCATGCCATCCCGACCTCGCTTGTTTGCCTGAAACTGATGGATCGAAAGCTCTTGATCATGGGACGATGAATTTTACTCCTCCAGATCAAAGTTTGGATAAGGTACTCCTAACCGGTGTCCAATGCAAACAAGCAGGGTTACCAGGTGTTGTCAGCCCTCCGACACCAACTGTGCCGCCTGTTCCTCCACCTCCATGCGCTCCCGGTAAATTGGGTGCTGATGGAGTCTGTGCAGCATTTTTAACAGCGTTTGGTGAAATTAATACTGATGCCGGAGGGTTTCTTGTGAGAATTTTTGCCTTACTTCTTAGTTTTTCCGGAGGTATTGCCCTGCTTCTTATTATGCGGGCTGGATATATTTTGATGACCTCTGCAGGCAAACCTGACAGAGTTACCGCCGGGCGAGAACAGCTTGTCGCCGCCATTGTTGGCCTACTCTTTATTATCTTCTCCGTAGTTATCCTCCAGGTAATCGGCGTTGATATCCTCCATCTGCCTGGAATGACTCAATGAGCAAATACTAACCACTCTGTTCGTTACAGTAATGCACATGCTAAAACAAAAATATAGTGAATCATCATTAAATAGTCACAGAAATAAACGCTCTTGGAAACTGTTACTGCTGGGTATTCTGTCTTGTATCCTGCTCGCACTACTTATTTATTTAGTACCGCCAACAACAACTTATTCAATCTATTCTTTTCATCTCTCAGTCATTCTAGGTTTTTTTTTATTACTTTTTACTTTTCTTTTTGCATCAAGTTCGTATCTCTTCAAAAGTAAAATCCACGGCATATTGATAGCTTCTTTAGCGATTACCTATCTTATTTTCCGACAAAATGACCTCACCCACCCATTTTTTGCCGTCCTTCTCCTCGCACTCTTCCTAGTGCTTGAACTTCTTTTTACATATAGAAAATAGCCTCCGTCTCTGGTACAATTTGAAGATCAATTATGGCAATATTTTATCTTACCGAAGCAATTCCATACGTAAACGCAAAACCGCATATTGGTCATGCTCTGGAGTTGATCCAAGCTGACGCAATTGCAAGGTTTCACCGTCTTATAGGCGATGATACATTCTTCTTGTGGGGAAGTGACGAAAACGCTTTAAAAAACGTCCAGTCTGCTGAGAGGGAGAATATTCCTGTACAAGAATTTGTTGATAAAAATGCAAAACTCTTTGAAGAATTAGCAAAAGAAACGAATGTGCAACTGGATACATTTCAAAAAACGAGTAAGGAAAGCCATTCTAAAGCCAGCCAAAAATTGTGGGAACTTTGCAATGCGTCGGGAGACATTTACAAAAAATCATATAAGGGACTGTATTGTGTCGGCTGTGAAGAATTTAAAACAAAGGATGAATTAAACGAAGATGGAGAATGCTTCGAACATCCGGGGAAAAAACTGGTTGAAGTTGAAGAAGAAAATTATTTTTTTAAACTTTCAAAATACCAAGACCAAATTGCAGAACTTATTGAATCGGGTAAGTTCAGCATTATTCCTGAATTCCGAAAAAACGAAGTTTTAACATTTGTTAAGAGCGGACTGCAGGATTTTAGTGTTTCCAGAAGCAACGAGCGGGCACGTAACTGGGGCATACCTGTCCCCGGAGATGATACCCAAAGAATTTATGTCTGGTTTGACGCGCTGATAGTGTATCTCAGCGGGATTGGTTTTGGTACTGATGAAGCGCTTTACAAAAAATGGTGGCCGCCTGAAACCCAAGTCGTTGGGAAAGGCATTACCCGCTTCCATGCAATTTATTGGATCGGTATGCTGCTCTCAGGGGGATTGCCGCTGCCAAAACGGTTGTTCGTCCATGAATATATTACTGTGGACGGCCAAAAGATGTCAAAATCTATAGGAAATGTTATTGACCCGAGTGCGCTGATTAAAAAATATGGAGCAGATCCGCTTCGATACTATTGTTTAGCAAAAATATCTCCATTTGCTGATAGTGATTTTTCAGAATCAAAACTTATTGAGACGTATAATTCAGACCTCGCAAATGGTCTTGGGAATTTAATCGCTAGAGTAGCCAAATTGTGTGAGACTTCAGGATTTACCCTTTCTCAGACTCACAAACGTGAGCTTAAAAATATTCCTTCGATCAACACATATCTTGAAAAACTTAATGACTGCAAATTCAATGACGCTCTTGATTTCATTTGGAACAAAATTAGTAAAGTCGATAAATATATCAACGACGAAAAACCTTGGGTACTTGCTAAAACAGATCCTGAGAAACTAAAAAAGGTACTCGAAAAATGTGTAATTGAAATTCAGCAGATCGCAATCCTTCTTGAACCATTTATGCCCGAAACTGCCGGGAAAATAACTGAGCAATTTAAAGGACCAAAAATCGTTTCTAGTGAATCCTTGTTTCCCCGGATCTAATTTCACCACAGCATAACCCAAAATTCCTGCATCACCAGTATTTGTAAAAGTTGCAAACCTAAAATGATTGCAAACTTTTTTGTTGAAAATTTTAGTGAATTTGTTAAAACTCCGCTGACGATAAGGATGACAAACGGGACATATGGAATCCAAATTCTCCCCGTTTCTCCTCGTATCGAGCCTGAGAAGTTAACAATAAGGAGCATAACGGTAAAAGCAGCGACAAGCGGATCGATCTTTTTTCCATTGTTCCCTAAATGTATTACTCACAAGTGTTTTGACTGAGAAAAAGTAAAGCATCGCAACAGGAATCCCTGTAAAGACAAAAAAATCATAAAGATTATAAAAAATCCAAATCGTGTAGGATCTGGTATGAATATCGGGTACATTCGCCATAATTGTCTGTGTTACTTGAATGAAATTAAATTGAAAAAAGACAAATAAAAGTAAGAAGGGGATGAATATACCAAGAGTAAACAGTATTCCTTTTTTTAACACTACTGTAAAACGTTTCTTAAGACTCGTATACTCATGAAGAAGAAAGTACATAAAAAACAGAATTAGCACCGGCAGAAGTGAAAGGTTAAAAAATATTCCTAAAAAAAGAATTGTGCCCGATAACAAAAGCTGCCAAATAGAATTGTTTTTTAATCCATAAACAAAAAAACAAAAAGCTGTGATTGAAAAAATGTGAAGAAACGCATCGTTTATTGGGAGAAAGAACAGAAGACTAGGGATAAAGAGAAATAAGAATATGCTTCTTGTGGCCGTCTTAGCTCCATAAAGCAGTTTGGCTGTAAAGTAAAGAGGTATTATGCTCATGGAAGAGAGAAAGGGAATAACAAGCGCAGAGGCAAACACGGCCGCTTTTGCAGAAGCAGAAAGTGTATCCCAAATAGCCCGCACATCAGAACGGTTTGGGACTTGATGCGCGGCAATGTCACCAAGCTGCGGAAAAAAAGCTAGCAACTGATGAAGATAGTAAAATAAAAGAATTGCACCAGGTGGATGAGCCTTGGCATGATAGACAAAAGTAAGCATTACGGAATTGTAATTTCGTAGAAAATCCGGAACGGAATGGATAGTCAATGCAGCTGTAAAATAGCCATTTATTTCAGGATTAATGATTCGATGGATCAAAACAGCAATGCCTGATCTGCTAAAAAATAGCAGACTGAACTGAAAACAAAAAAAGAGGAGCACGAGAGCTGATAATAAAACCAAAAGCGACTTTGCTTTTTGATGTTTTTTCTTTTCTGCCCAATAGAACAACGCAAAACCACAGAAAGCAACAAGAATCGGAAGATAAATTCTGCTTAAGGTACTAATAAAAAGATACGCCCACCGCCATTCGGGTGCGTAGTAAGATGGTCCTCTGAGATAAGGAGAAACATCAAATCCAATTGCGAGGCAAAAAAGCACACTTACCAGAATGATCCATGTAATAAACGAAAATTTCTTCACTGATTCTCTTCTATTTTAGCTCAGTATCTTGGTATAATCTATATTATGATTGATGTTCATTGCCATTTACAGTTCAAAGCATTTGAGGAAGATTATGATGAAGTCATTAATCGTGCATTTGCTGAAGGAATAACCAAAATTATCAATACCGGCACCCAGCTCTCCTCAAGCCAAAAGGCTGTGGAATTTGCAAATCGTTATGAAAATCTCTACGCAATTGTCGGTGTCCATCCTCACCATTCAGATAAAATTGAGAAAGATCCAAATATTGTAGAACGCGGTGAAAGACCTTCACTAAGCAATGGAGAAGGACTTAGTCCGGACTTTTGGTTAAAGGAGCTTGAAAAACTTGCGAAAGATCCCAAAGTGTTGGGTATTGGTGAGGTAGGACTTGATTACTTCAGTTACAAATCAAACGGTATTGTTGAACCAAAACGGCAAAAGGAAATTTTCGAGGCACAAATTGATCTTGCTCATCGTGTAAAACTGCCGCTGCAAATTCATAATAGACTTGCCGGTGAAGATATTATTGAGATACTCAGACATCATAAAAATATTCTGCAAAATCAACCCGGTATGTTTCATTGCTTTGCCGGAACAAAAGAGGTATTAAAATCTGCTTTGGATTTGGGATTTTGTATAGGATTTGATGGGAATAGCACCTATAAAGGCCTCGCACCTGGAGAATCTGTGGAACTGCGCGAGCTGATACACCTCACTCCTCTTGACCGAATTGTGGTTGAAACTGATGCGCCGTATCTTACTCCCGTACCTCATCGGGGAACCCGAAATGAGCCCAAATATGCTATACTTACAGGACACTTTATTGCACAATTAAAGGGAATCAGTTTCGAAGACCTAGTAGTACAAACAGATAAAAATGTCTATACTATTTTTAAGAAGCTAAAAAGTTAAGATCAAAATCTCATGACTAAATTTTTCAACAAAGTTTTGACCGTTATCCTGTCAAAACGAGACGGGCACTGGAAGTATTTCCTGGCCTAATGGCGTGGACCTTAGTTCTTTCTCCTCTGTGGGGTTCTTTCTTTTTTCCGCTTCAGCTTGCATATTTCATCCTCTTTTTTGATATCTATTGGTTATATAGGTCATTCTCCTTGGTTATAACGGCTGCAATCGCATCAGGCAAAATTAAAGAGGCTGAAAAAATCAATTGGTTTGACAAAGTGAAAAACCTTAACCATATCGAAAAAATGCAGCATGTCCTTATTATTCTTAATTACAAAGAATCTATCGAAAAATTGCGGCCCACACTTGATGTCCTTGCAAAACAATCATTTCCTGCCAAACAGCTGCATATTGTACTCGCGATGGAGGAACGTGAAGAAGAAGCCAAAGAACGGGGAGCAACGTTGGTACACGAATATAAACACGTATTCGGCAGCATTTTTCCGACGTTTCATCCTGATGTTTCAGGCGAAGTAAAAGGCAAATCTTCAAATGAAGCATATGCCGGACGGGTTGCCTATAAAAAATTATTTGAAGAAGGTCCATTTGATATTGACTTCGCGACGGTTTCAAGTGTTGATGCTGATTCTATATTTGATAAAGAATACTTTTCCTACCTAGCATATAAATTTCTTACAGATCCGAAACGTTATCACAAATTCTGGCAGTCAGCTATTGTTTTCCATAATAATTATTGGGAAGTACCAGCGCCTATCAGAGTCAGTTCCTTCTTCGGCAACCTTTACCGTATTGCTCTTCTTGTCCAGGGTGACCGCATGCTGACACATGCGACCTATTCCTTATCCTTTAAACTCCTCAAAGACATTGATTTTTGGGATGTTGATGTGATTCCCGAAGATTACCGGATTTTCTTTAAAGCATTTTACCGCAAACAGGGTGATATTTGGGTTGATCCAATCTTTCTCAAAACATCCATGGATGCAGCACTTTCTAAGGGTTATATTAATACGCTCAAGAATAAATACCATCAAGAACGCCGCTGGTCCTGGGGGGTATCAGATAATCCCTTATTTATTAAATGGTGGTTCAATACACCAGATGTACCGTTCTTCCGTAAAACTTTTCTTATGGTTAATGTCCTTGTTGACCATATTCTCTGGCCAAGCAGTTGGTTTATTATTACGATAGCAGCGAACGTTATGGCAATTATTAATCCGATGTTCTCAAGAACAACACTCGGATTTATTCTGCCGCAGCTTGCAGGTGCAATCCTGAACGTCGCACTACTTGCTCTTCTTGCAATGCTGTATATAGACTACAAAAACCGTCCATCAAATCAGCATTTGCCTCTCAGAAGAAAGATCTTGTTCCCTTTTGAATTCCTCTTAATGCCGATTGTTGGTTTTTTTCTCTCAGCACTCCCCGCTCTTATCTCGCATACTCAACTTATGTTAGGCAAACGAATGGAATATAAAGTAACAGATAAAGCCTAACCAATGAAAACTCTCAAACATTTAGAAAAAAGTCGATATATTTGGTTTCTTATAACTGTATGTGTCGTTTTCTTTATTCTCAGACTCCCTTCGCTTATCGAACCAAATTGGTATGGAGATGAAGGTATCTATCAAGTTATTGGGCAAGCGTTGCAAAAAGGGAGAGTTCTTTACTCAGGTATTTGGGATAACAAACCACCGCTATTATACTTTGTGTATGCACTTTTTTCCAGCGATCAATTTACCATTCGGCTCGTATCGCTAATGTTTGGGATCACCGCAACTATAGTTTTCTTTTTTCTCGCACAAAAACTCTTTAAAAATGATAAAGCAAGTATCATAACAACAATTCTTTTTACATTGCTTTTTGCAACACCATATTTAGAAGGCAATATCGCAAACGCTGAAAATTTCATGCTGTTACCAATTCTTACCGCAGCATTTCTTACTTATAGGTTCAGTTCAACAATAGAATCCGGACTTCATCACCATCAAAAATTTTTATTCGCACTTACGTCTCGCCCATCAATCCTCATTGCGGGTCTTTTGTTAGGTTTTGCGTTTCTTTTTAAGATTGTTGCTGTTTTTGATTTCACTGCACTTGTCGTTTTCTTCCTCATCACGCTTCATAAAGAATCACCAGTCAGAGGTAAAAATATTTGGAAACGAGCACAAAGACTTGTGAGCCATGCATTATATTTTCTCATCCCTTTCATAAGCGGCTTTCTCTTGCCAATTATCATAACGTTTCTCTATTTTACCTTCAGCGGTTCACTTGTTGCGTTTGTTCAAGCGGCTTTTTTTGGCAATATTGATTACGTTGGGTATGGTAATAATTTTATCATTCCTCAAGGATTACTCATTATTAAAATATGTTTGTTTGTATTTGCTTTAGGCTGGATTTTTATCAAAGGACAATCGTTACCCAAACCCACCTTTTTTATTGTACTTTGGTTTGTATTTGCAGTATTTAGTGCATTTTTCTCCCAAAGACCATACACGCACTACCTACTCGTCCTCCTGCCAAGTTTTTGTCTGATGACGGGGTTATTATTTACGTCACATTCCACTCGTTTGAAATCAGGTATTGGAGTACTGCTTCTCTGTATTGTTTTTATTGCCGTTACCTACTTCCCTGTGTATAACAAGACATTCCTGTACTACCAAAATGTCTATCAATTTTTATCAGGAAAGGAAAAAGTACGTGACTATCAAGCTTTTTTTGACCAGCTCACTCCAAGGGATTATGAAGTTGTTTCTTATATCAACCGTCACACGACACCAAACGATCAAATCTTTCTTTGGGGTGACAGTCCTCAAATTTATGCACTCACGAAGAAACTTCCCCCTGGAAGATATGTCGTTTCATATCATATTAGGGAACAAGCAAATGCCTTTGAAGAAACACAAGCTGCAATTGACCAAACTAAACCAAAGTTTATAATTACTCTCTCGGAAGCTCCCCCAATACCCTTTCGATTATCCAACTATACCGGCACCTACGGAATAAAAGGTGCAGCAATTTATGAACGAACTTATTAAACATATTAAGTCTGATAAAATCATCAAATGGGGAATGATACTTGCTGCGGCAATTTTAATTCTTCAAACTGCATATATTCTTATCGTTTATATGTTTCTTCCACCTTTTTTACCATTATTTAATCAGATGCCATGGGGTGAAAGTAGATTGGGAGAAAAAATTGAGATTTTTTTGCCGATTATCATTACCGTTGCTTTCTTTAGTGTGAATGTGCTTCTTATTACACGGTTGCCGTTGTAGCCCTCCTCGTAGATGCGGCGCACGATCGACTTGTTGACTTCGCGCCGGGAAGACTCAGGGTCAGCGCTCTGCATGATCACCAGCGCCTCGCAACTCGGCGCCCGCAGCCCAGGTCGCATGCGTACCGCTGGAGACCCGTTCCGGCAGGCGTACCCGGGCGATCGGCCCGTCGGGAAGCCGCGAGGCATCGAAGACCAGGCACTCGGAGAGGTCACGCTCGACGTCCGAGGTGATGGTGATGAGGTACGCGTCGTCCTCGGCCGTGGCGCCCGGTCGCGGCGCGACGGCCGTCTCACTCGCGTACACCCCGGGCGCAAGGTCGTAGCGCTCCTCCCGTCCGGTGACGACGTCGTGCTTGACGATGCCGCTGAACAGGAACCAGCCGGGCACCGCACTCGCCGCATACGTGTAGCGATACGGGCGTCCGGTGACGCCGGCGTTGATCATCCCGAACTCGCTGACTGTATCGGTGAGGCGCTCCTCCTTGGTCAGCCCGGTGCGCAGGTTGAGCCGCCACCGGTGCAGACGCGTCTGGAGCCGGTCGGCAGCGAGTGAGCGAAAAAGCCGCTGATAAAGGGATCCGGCACCGTCATCAGCGGGCATGGGATCTTCCTGGAAGAACCCGTCGAGGACGATCTCATCACCTTCCTCGTAGGCATTCACCCAGTGCAGCACGTACGTCGGTGCGGCCTCGAACCACTGAACGTCGGCGGCGCCGCCGCGACGCGGGATGACGCCGAGCCGGGTCGGCAGATCCGGGTGGAAACGCGAGACGTACTTGCCGAGGGTCAGCGCCTCAGGGAGCCAGAAAAGCGGGCAGTCGTTGAGGATCGCGTAGTTGTCGGTGAACGCCATGTCGTGTGGCAGTCGCGGCCCCGGCAGCGGGACGTCGGTGTAGTGCACCAGGGTGTCGGTCGAGTCGACGACCCCGTATCGCAGGTAGGGCGCCTCGGTGCCGTAGTTGAAGAACAGCAACTCGCCGGTACGGGGGTCGACCTTGGTGTGGGCCGAGACGCCGTGCCGGCTGGGAAACGCGCCGTGCCAGTCCGCTTTCCCCAATGTTTCCAGGGTCATCGGGTCGAGCCGGTACAGGTCGCCGCACTGGTAGAAGCTGGTGAGGGCGACCCCGTTGTGCACGACGACGTCGGTGCTCGACGCGTCCTTCATGCGCCCGCGGGCTCCCCACCCGTCCTCGCGGGGCGAGCACTCCGGCTTCTCGGCCACGCCCGCCCAGAGCGGCCCGCCGGCCGCCTGCTCCGCGAGGAAGCCGTCGGTGCGGACGAAGCGGTTGCGGTAGTAAGCGCGCCCGCGATCAAACCCGACGGCGTGCACCATCCCGTCACCGTCGAAGGGGTGATAGCGCTCGAGCGCCGGGTGTGCCGGGTTCTCGGTGTTGCGCAGGTAGACCCCCGACAGGTCGGCGGGGAGCTCGCCGGTCACATCGAGGTCGTCGGCGCGCCACTCTGCTGATTGCGGACGCCAGGCACCCGTGCGGTACGGATGGTCGTCGTCAGCAGGAATTGTCGAGAGCACCCGGCCCACCAGCGAGACGTCCACACCGCCAGCCTGAACCCGCCCCGCCGGTGGTGTCCAGGCAGTCCCCGTGAGAAGGTGCCCGGAGCCCTCGATTGCCGGGAGAAAACCTATGCGTGCGGCAGTGATCACCGGAGCCCACAGCGTGCGGGTCGACGACGTCGCCGATCCGGTGCTGCCGGGCCCGGGCGGAGCGATCGTTTCCGTCCAGAAGGCCGCAATCTGCGGTAGCGACCTGCATTTCTACGACGGCGACATGGGCGTCGGCCCGGATGGGCTACGCATCGGGCATGAGGCCGTGGGCGTCGTGGCCGAGGTGGGTCCCGACGTGGCGACCGTCAAGGTCGGCGATCGGGTGCTGGTGTCGTCGATCTCGGGCTGCGGCGCGTGCCCGGGGTGCGCGACGGGCGATCCCATCCTGTGCCGGCGTCCGGGTCCCAAGGTCTTCGGCTCCGGGGAACTCGGGGGTGCCCAGGCCCAAGCGCTCGCCGTCCCGGCGGCGGATTTTCAGCTGCGCCGGCTCACCGGCGAGCTGGCGGAGATTTCCGATGAGGCGGCCCTCCTACTCACCGACAACCTGCCCACCGGCTGGATCGCGGCCCGCAAGGCCGACTTCCGCCCCGGAGCGACGGTCGCTGTCGTCGGTCTGGGTGCGGTGGGGCTCTGCGCGGTGCGCTCGGCCCTGCTGCTCGGGGCCGGTCGGGTACTCGCGGCGGACCTCGCGCCGGGCCGGCGGGCGCTGGCCGAAAGCTTCGGCGCCGAGCCGATCGACCCTGCTGCGCAAGGAGGAACGGCGGCCGCAATCCAGGCGGCCACCAGTGGCCTCGGCGCGGGATCGGTCATCGAGGCCGTCGGTGCTGACGCGACGATGGATGCGGCCATCGCCTCCGTGCGCGCAGGCGGAACCGTCTCCATCGTCGGCGTGCACAACATGAACCCCTACCAGCTTCCCGTGCTGATGACGCTCTTCCGGAGCATCACCATCCGGACCACTTCCGCGCCGATCCAGCAGACCTGGCGCGAGCTTCTCCCGCTCGTCGCCGCGGGCCGGATGCAGACCGACGGCATCTTCACCCACCGGTTCCCGCTGGAGCAGGCCGCCGCTGCCTATCAGGCGGTCGCCGCCCGCAGCGGCGACTGCATCAAGACGGTCTTCGACGTGAGTTGATACGGCCCGGGCAATAGCTCGACCACGTCGAAATGGTGGCATGAACCACCGATGAGCAAGCATTCCGGCGTGCTCGAGCCGGGGCGCGACCGGCCGCGGGAGCTCAGCGCCGGGCGGCGTGACCCAGCAGCAGGTCGCGGTCGGCGATCTTGATCCGGTCGCGGCCCTGCGACTTGCCGAGCGCGATCTCGGCCTCGTCGATGCCGACCCAGCCCTCCCAGTCGACGACGTCGACACCCCGGTCGGCGAGGATCTTCAGTAATGCTTCCGGGTCGCGGATCGGCGCCGGCTTCAGGGCCGGCGCGTCGGCGATGAGCGAGCTGATCGTCTCGGACGCATCGGACTTGTTGGTCCCGATGACCCCGGTGGGCCCGCGCTTGATCCAGCCGGCGACGTACTCGCCCGCAACCGGCTGCCCCTCGTGCATGACGCGGCCGGCCTCGTGCGGGATGGTGCCGTTGCGCTCGTTGAAGGGGAGCCCGGCGAGCCCCTGCCCCCGGTAGCCGACGCTGCGCAGCACCATCTGGGCCGGGATGGTCTCGAGCACGCCGGTGCCGCGGACGTTGCCGGTGCCGTCGAGCACGGTGCGCTCGACCTCGACCCCGTCGACCTTGTCGGCGCCGAGCACCGCCGTCGGACGCAGCAGGAAGCGCAGATGGATCCGGCGCGGCTTGCCGCTCGGCCGCTCTTCCGCCCAGCGGCGCAGGATCTCCAGGTTGCGACGCTGGTTGGCATCGGTCGCGATGGTCTGCTCGCTCGCCGCGTCGAGCACCAGCTCGTCGGGGTCGACGACGATGTCGGCATTGGCCAGCTCGCCGAGCTCGCGAAGCTCCTTGGTGGTGAACTTCGCCTGCGCCGGGCCGCGGCGGCCGAGCATGTGGATGTCGGTGACGCGGCTGGCGTGCAGCACGTCGAGGACGTGATCGGGAAGGTCGGTGGGCCGCAGGTCATCAGCGGTCTTGGCCAGGATCCGCGCGACGTCGACGGCCACGTTGCCGACGCCGACGACCACGACATCCGTCGCGTCGAGCGTGAAGCGGTCGATCTGGGTGTCGGGATGCCCGCTGTACCAGGCGACGAAGTCGGTCGCCGAGAAGCTGCCGGGAAGCTCCTCGCCCTCGATGTCGAGCCGCCGGTCGATCGCCGCGCCGTAAGCCACGACGATCGCGTCGTAGTGCTCGTGCAGCTCGTCCATCGTGACGTCCTTGCCGACTTCGACGTTGCCGAGGAAGCGGATGCCGTCGGTCTCGAGCACCTTGCGCAGCGCCAGCGTGATCGACTTGATCTTCTCGTGGTCGGGCGCGACCCCGTAGCGCACGAGCCCGTACGGGCACGGCAAACGGTCGATGACGTCGACCGCGACGCCATCCACTTCCGGAGCAAACTTCAGCAGCGACTGGGCTGCGTAGATGCCTGACGGACCACTACCGATGACTGCGACGCGAAGCACGATCCCAATATCGCAGACGGGTGGAGCAGATCGTGACTCGGCTGAGCGCAGCGAAGCCGAGCGCGGGTCTGCGACCATGAACCGGAGCAGATCGTGACTCGGCTGAGCGCAGCGAAGCCGAGCGCGGGTCTGCGACCATGAACGGCCTAGACCACGCTGCCGGTCGCCGATTGGCCGATCGTGCGGCAGACGCTGATCTTGTCCTGCAGGTAGCCGCGGCTGTACGCGATCAACCGCTGGGCCGGCGTGCCGTGGGCATCGGGGGAGGACGCGAGCTCCGAGCCGAAGTGGCGGGTGTCGCCGAACTGGAAGAGCAGCTTGGCGGCGCCCAGCACGTCGGTGAACGGAAGCCGGTGGGCGGTGCGGGCGAAGGCCGTCTCGACGCCTGCCGAGCAGTCGGCCTGATTCTCCTCCGAGCGTGAGATCGGGCCCGTCACGCCGAGGATGTGGTCGGCGCGGTGACCGAGTTCGTGCATCAGGACGACGACGGGAAGGAAGGGCCCGCCCTTCTGATACAGCCCGTCGAGCAGTTCGCGACTGTAGGCGACGGTGTCGTCGGTGGGGCAGTAGAAGGCGTTGTCGGAGAAGTCGCTCGCGTTGGCGTCGGCGGTGCCGCACGCGTCCTGCGGTACCTGACCGTCGTGGTAGGCCACGAACGTCGGAGTCGTCCACTGCGCGCCCAGCTGAACGGTCCAGAACGCGTTCACCGACCCCGGGCAGTTCGACGGATCGGTGAGGATCGCCAGCGTGCTCGGGAGATCGTGCGCGACGCCGCTGTGGCAACCGGCGGGCACCGGCGATGAGGTGCTCGAGGCCGGCGGCGAGCCGCTCGCCGTGCCCGAGACGGACCCCACGGCCGAACTCCCGCAGGCGCTCACCGCTAACGTCGCGGCGGCCGCCAATCCGCCGATGCGCAGCAGAAGCCATCCCCCCGAATTGCTCATGAGGCGCAGCGTCGCAGGTCCAGACTCCGTGAGCGGCCCGAAAGCTCGGGGTGACCGGGTCGAACAGCCGACAGTTGGGTGTCTGTCGTCCACTGCGAGGGGATTGAGAGAGGATGAGGTGTGCTGCGCATGGGGGTCCCGGGGCGGGGGGTCGCGGCGGCGTCATTTGCTGTCGCCTCTGGAGTGTTGCTGGCCACGTCGTGCGGGACCCGCGTAACCGCGCCTCCCCAGCCGGTGCCGACGGTGACCGCCGCTCCATCAGGTGCCTCCGCAGGCCCGAGCAATCCCGCTTCCGACATCGGCGTCACCCCGACCACCATCACGGTGGGACTGCTGGTGAGCCGGACCAGCCCGCTCGGTCCTGACGCGTTCAGCGGCTCCTACTACGGCGCCACCGCCTATTTCGACACCCTGAACCAGCACGGCGGCGTGAACGGCCGGATGGTCAAGGTCGTCCCGTGCGATGACACCGGCAGCGGCAGCGGCAATGTCCAGTGCGTCCACACCCTGATCGACAAGGACTCGATCTTCGCGCTCGCCGGCACCACGGCCTTCAGCTACGACGGCGACGCGTACGTGAACCAGAAGGGCGTGCCGGACGTCGCCGGCCAGCCGGTCGGCAACGGCTACGACACCTACGCCCACCTGTGGAACCTCTACGGCAGCGATGAGCCCCGCAACGGCACCGTCGGCTGGGACGGCAAGCTCTACGGCGGCACCGAGGTCTACCGGTATTTCAAGGAGAACTCGGGGCCAAGAGCGCAGCGGTCGTCTTCTACAACGTCGCGCCTTCGCAACGTTTCGCGCTGAGCATCGAAGCCGGGCTGCGCAAGGAGGGCTACACCGTCCGCGAGGAGCAGGCCGACCTCGGACTCGCCAACTTCGACAGCATCGCGGTCGACATCGGCGGCGCGAAGGTCGACAGCGTGTACGACGCGCTCGACACGGCGGGCAACGAGCGGCTGTGCCAGGCGCTGGATGCCCATCACGTCAAGCTCAAGGCGAAGGTGACGACGACGCAGGGCTGGACCTCCACGGTCGGCAGCGATTTCAAGTCGAGCCCGACGTGCCGCAACAGCATCTACGCCACCGGAGACACCCAGAACTACGACGATCGCAGCAAGCCCGGCGTCGCGGCCTTCCAGGACGCGGTCAACAAGATCTTCCCGGGCCATCAGGGCAAGACGTCCGAGTGGGAGCTCGAAGGCTGGGCGTCCGCGCAGTGGCTGACCGACGCGATGCGCTCCTGCGGGGCACAGCTCACCCGCAAGTGCGTCGAGAACTACCTGCAGCGACCAGAAGGCCTACACCGGACACGGGCTGCTGACCCCGCGCAATTTCGTCGTCAAGCGTCCGCCGCCGATGGAGACGCAGCTGCATCAACGTCGCCCGCTGGCAGGACTCGGCCGACGGCGGCAAGGGCGGCTGGGTGTCGCAGGTGCCCGACATGAACAAGAACTGCTTCAACGTCTTCGAGCTGGCCTATTCTCCTTAGCCGGCAACGGTTTTTCGCAGCTCCGCCGACTCGCCGGCGAAGGTGACCTCGCCCCTTTCGAGCCGGTAGACCACCGCTGCGAGGGCGAGCACCCGGTCCTCGTACTGATCGGCGAGCACGACGGTGACACCCGTCGCGGCGATGCGCCCGATGACCTCGTACAGCTCGTCGGTCAGCGCGGGCGCGAGGCCGAGCGAAGGCTCGTCGACGATCACGCAACGGGCGTCCGCCACCAGCGCGCGGCTCAGCGCGAGCATGCGCTGCTCGCCGCCGGACAGGGTCCCCGCCGCTTGCGATCCGCGTTCCCGCAGGATCGGAAACGTCTCGTAGGCCGCAGCCAGCGAGCGGCCCCCGGCGAACACCTCCAGGTTCTCGCGCACCGACAGGTGACGGAAAACGCCGGTGGATTCCGGAACCGCGACCAGACCCTTGCGGGCGCGCTGTTCGGGCCGCAAGCGTCCGAACGGCCTGCCGTCCCAGAGCAGCGTCCCGCCGTGCAACGGGATCGATCCGGCGAGGACCGACAGCAGCGTGGTCTTGCCCGCGCCGTTGGGCCCGAGGATGCCGGTGACGACGCCCGCTGCGATGTCGAGGTCGATGCCGTGCAGCACCTCGACCGGCCCGTAACCGGCGCGCAGACCCCGGGCGGAGAGGGCGACCGTCATGGCGCGGCGCTGTCCTTCGCCGGCGCATCAGCGTGATGCAGGATGCCGTCGGCGAGCTCGTGGACGTCATCGGCCACCGCACTGACGAACGCGGGGTCGTGCTCGATCAGCAACACCGCTTTGCCCGCTCCAGCGAGCCCGCGCAGCAGGGTTGCGACAGCCGCTGCCTGCCGCCGGTCGAGCCCGCTCACCGGCTCGTCCAGCAGCAGCACCAGCGGATCGGCGACGAGGGCCCGGGCGAGTTCGACCAGCCGCAGCGTCCCGGTCGGCAGCTCGCCGGCCGCGATCTCGGCCACGCCCGCCAGGCCGAGCTCGTCGCAGACGCGGTCGACGCGCCGCTCGGCTGCCCGGGTCTGCCGGCTGTTGAACGCCTGCAGGATCGCGAACCGGTGCCGGTTCTCGGCGGCGACGAGCAGGTTCTCGCGGACGGTGAGGGTCTGGAAGACGCTGCCCACCTGGTAGGTCGGCACCAGGCCACGCCGGCTGCGAGCGTCGGCCGGCAGCCGGGTGACGTCGCGACCGGCCAGCAGGACATGGCCCGAATCGGGGCGCAAAGTGCCTGCCAGGCAACGGAAAAGCGTGGTCTTACCGGCTCCGTTCGAGCCGACCAGCGCGGTGACGCAGCCGGCGTCGACGGCCAGGTTGATGGCGTTGAGCACCTGCAGGCCGCCGTAGCACTTGCTCAGCGATCGGGCCTCGAGCGCGCTCATCGCGAAAGCCCCAGCAGGCCTAGTACCCGCTGCCCGGCGGGAGTGAGCCTTCGCGGCTCGTCAGGACTCGCGAGGCGGTTGCGGAAGAGCAGCGCCGTGAGGAGGTCGATGATGCCGGCGATTCCCCGTGGCAGCCGTCCGAGCAGCGCGGCCAGCAAGCCCACGACCAACAGCGACGTGCCCGGCACCGCCACCGCGTTGACGATGACGAACAGCGCCGCCGCCAGCACCGCCGCCACCGCGCTGTCAGCCCCCGCGACGATGACGGTGGTGAACCACAGCAGGCCCTGCAGCGGATCGACGGCGCTCGCGTCGAACGCGCCGGCCGCCTCCACCATCAACCCGCCGCCGAGACCGGCGAGCGTCGCGCTGGCCGCAAAGGCGACGAGCGTCATCGTGCGCACGTCGACCCCGGCCGCGCGGGCGCCGTCGGGGCTGTCGCGGGCCGCGCGCAACGCCCGCCCCACCCGACCGTGCGTGAGCACCTCGACCAGGCCGAGCCCGAGCATCAGGCACACCAGCTCCAGGGCGTAGAACGACCGGTCCCCGCCGACCGCGAGCCGGATCGTCAACCCTGACGTGAAGCGCGGCTGCTCGAAGACGAAACGGCTGGCGACCGTGCCGACCGCAAGCGTCGTCAGAGCGAGCGCGAGGCCGCTGCGGCGCAGCGCCGGGTAGCCGGTGATCAGTCCCAGCACGCCCGCGCCGATGGCGCCGAACGCGAGCGCGATGATGCCGGGCAGCTTGGGCAAACCGCCCTCGCCCGCGGTGAAAGCGGCGGCCAGCAGCGCGCCGACACCCGCATAACCCGCGGCGCCGAGGGAGATCTGACCCGCCACGCCGGACAGCAGCATCAGCGACAGGAAGATCAGCGCCAGGGCGGGCACCTGCTGCGCGGTGTTCACGTCGACGAGCGGGAAGAGCACGGGCGAGGCCAGGAACGCGGCACCGACCGGCACGGTCCAGCGCGGCCACCTTCCCGGCCGGCGAGCCACCGAGGCGACCGCCCCTGCGCCCGTCTCGGCGAGCTGGGGGATCAGCAACAGCCCGATGAGCAACGCGAGCACGAAGAGGTTGGACTGGACGCTGCCGAAGATGGTCTGGGCCAGGCCTGTCAGCTGCACCCGCTGGAGCTCGGCCTGGCCGATCCCGATCGCGAGTGCTGACACCACGACGGCGATCGCCGATTGCAGCTTCGCTATCACCACCACCGCGAGCGTCTCCAGCACGACCAGCGTGAGCCCGTACGGGCTGAGCTGGGTTGACGGTGCCAGCAGCACCCCCGCGATCCCGGCCAGGCCGCCGCCGAGAGCCCAGCCGATCGCCGCCACCCGATCGGCGTTCACCCCGGCCAGGAGCGCGAGCGAGCGCTCGTCGACGACGGCCCGGGCGAGCAGCCCGGCCCGGGTGCGCCGGGCCACGACCGTCAGCACGAGGCAGACGATGATCGCGATCAGCAGCTGCGCCAGGCTGCTGCGGTCGATGGTCGCCCCGCCGGGAAGGTCGAACGCACCCGAAGGCACCAGCGAGGGCGCGTTCTGGCGGGCCTGCAAACCCCATACTTGCGAGGCGAACCCGAGCAGCAGCACCAGCAGCCCGGTGCTCGCCACGAGCGTCTCCGCCGTGGAAGCGGCGCGCCGGCGCAGCGGCCGGAAGACGCCCCATTCGGCGGCGAGGCCGATGGCCGGTCCGATCACGAAGAGCGCCAGCGGCGCGGCGACCCTGAGCGGCCAGTGCCAGACCCTCACCGCCTCCCAGAGCACGTACGCGACGAGCATCGCCATCCCGCCGGAGGCGATGTTGAAGACGCCCGTCGTGCGGTAGGTGACAAGAACGCCGAGACCGGCCAGCGCGGCGACGGCACCGATGGCGACCCCGGCCAACGCCAGGTCAATCGCGATCATGAGCTGTCGCTCGGCCGCTCCGGCGAGCAGACGGGACACGGGCTCAGGGCGCCGCTGGAGATCGCGTCAGGGTCGGCGGGCTCGGCGTCCTTCTCGCGCATGAGCAGGCAGCCGGGGCGGTGGTACGTCGTCCCCTGCGGGACGGTCAGGAAGGCCGCTGCCGAGGTGGCCGCGCTGAGCAGAGGATCACCGGACGGAGGCCCGCCCGCCGCCGTCTCGGTCTCCGTTCCTCCCGTCGCAGCGGCTTCGGTGATCGCGTCGAGCAGCTGGGCGAGGCGGCGCTCCACCCGATCATTGCGGCCGGCGATCACCAGCGCGCTGCCGACGATGATGAGCGCCAGCCCGCTGAAGCCGGCGCTGACCAGGTAGGGCATTTGGCGGTAGAGGTCGGCGGTGCCGGAGATGTCGTACCAGGCGACGACCAGCAGCACGGCGCCGCCGAACAGGCAGAGGACCGCGGCGATCGACCAGGGATCGCTCGGCCGGAGCGATCTCATGGAGCCTGCTCTCGCGTGGCCACCCCCGCATGTTCTGTCACAGCAGCCGCACAGTCACGAAGGACCCGCCGCGACGGCCCGCCCGGACCTCCGAGCCTGTGGATGAAAGCAGGCGGCAGCCGGCACCTGTGGACAGCCGGATGCACTCCGAGATTCGACGCCAAGCTCCCGATAACCCCCCATCGAGGAGTCGATATGTCCAACCTTCTCCCCTCGCCCCTGGCCGGCCTGAGGCCGGGGGTGTCACCTGCGCGGGCAGTGGCGGTGGAGCCGGCGGCCATCGCGTCCGTGCCGCCCGGGCTGGTCCAGCGCGCGCAGCTGCTCCGGGCCGGCGCTCCCGTCCTGTTCTCGGCCTGGGATCAGGCGTCGGTCGCGCTCGCCGGCCGCCGCACCGGTGCTGTCCTGGCCTCGTGCCGGCCAGGTTCCGCGGCAGCGCTCGAAGCCTGCGCGGGGGCGGTGGAGGAGCTCGCGTCAAGCCTTCGCTGGAGCGCCGTGGCCTATGCGCATGCTGAGGCGACCGCCGGCGCTCTCGTGCCGGTCGGTGACCGGATGCAGCCGTGGAAGCTCTAGTCGCCGCAGACCGCCTCTCCCGGGTGGATGCACGAGTACTGACGACGCTGGCCGCCCACTTGCGCGCTATGTGCCAGCACGTCCGGGAGGCCGCTGACGGGGTGGCTGCGCTGGCGCCGGCCGGCAGCCTCTCGGGGTGGTCGGGATCCGGTCACGACGCCTTCGTCCGCGCCGCCGCCACCGCGAGGGCACGGCTGGCCCGCCTGGGCGACGCGTTCGAGGTCGCGGCGTCCGCCCTGTCGTCGCTGGGGGCGGCGCTGGATGCGGTGCAGGGCGAGGCGCAGGCGGCGAGCCGGGTGCTCGCCTTCGCCGGGCCTACCGATCCGGGGCGGGAGGTCGCGTCCGAACTTGCTGGGGTGCTGGCGGCCTTCGATGACGCGGATGCCCGGGCCGCGTTCCTGCTCGGCGAGACCTTGCTGATCGATCTTGCACGCGCCGCCGTGCAGCCCGGTCGCCTCCTCGCGCTGACCGGTGCGCAGGTGCTCGCTCGGCAGGTGTCCGTCGCCCCTCCCGCGCCGCAGAGCGCTCCGGCGGTCGCGGTGTGGTGGGCCGGCCTGACCCGCGCTGCTCGGTCGGCGCTCCCCGCGGCATCGGTCGGCAGCGTCGACGGGATCCCGGCCGGCCGGCGCGATGGGGTCAACCGGGCGCGGCTGGCGGCGGCCGTCCGCGACGCCGAGCGGGCCTACGCGCACGCACCGCTCTACCTGACCTACGCCCATGAGACCGCGCGTACCCGGCTGCTCCGGCTGAACGCACTCGTGGCCGCCGTCGCGCCTCCCGGCACCCAACTCCTGCTGTTCGATCCGCACGGTGACGGGGAGGCGGTGGTGGCGACGGCGGATGTCGAGGCCAGCCGATCGGTGGCGGTCCTGGTGCCCGGGATGACGAGTGACCTTGGTGACGCGTCCACGCTGTTGCGGCAGGCCCGGAGGCTGGCGGCCGCAGGAGGCCCGGGCACCGCCGCCGTCATGTGGCTGGGCTACGACGCCCCGGGCGTGCATCAGGCGGCCGGCGACGCCTCCGCCAAGTCGGGTGCGCCTGCCCTGCAGCGGTTCGTGGCGGGCCTGCGGGCGACATCGGCGCTGCCGCAGCACGTGACCGTTCTGGGCCACAGCTACGGGTCGCTGGTCGCAGGGATCGCCGCCCAGCGCGGGCTCGCGGCGGACGATCTGGTGCTGCTGGCCAGTCCCGGGGTCGAGGCTGACCACGCGTCTGACCTGCACTTACCGGTCGGACACGTCTGGGCGGCGCGGGCGTCCACCGACCCGATCCAGCTGGTGTTCTGGCCACCCACGCTCGGACCCCTCCTCGGGGTGGAGCTGCCGCCGGTCTTCGGTCCCGACCCGACCTCGCCGGCCTTCGGCGCCCGGCACTTCCCCACGGGTGGCGCGTTCGGGCACAGCGGCTATTTCGACGCCGGCACCCAGTCGCTGGCGAGCCTCGGCCGCATCGTCAGCGGGCGACCCGTCGGATGAGGCGGAGCTACCCGCCGAGTCCGAGCCCGTTCAGCACGTTGCCGACCGTCTGCCCCAGGTCGCCGTCGCCTGCAGCCCCTGCGGTGAGCTGGCCGAGCGTCGACGGCAGGGGCACCGGGGGCACCTGGCCCGGGCCGGGAAGCGGCGACGGGAGCGGGGGATTCGGCGCCGGCGGCGGGGTTGACGGGTTCGGGGCGCCGGCGCTCGGGTCCGCCGGGTTGGGCAGAGAACCTGTTCCGGTGCTCGAGGTCGGCCCGGTTGGGGCGTCGCTCGTCGCGGACGTGGGGGAGGCACCGGCAGCCGGCGCCGTCGTGGCATCCGGCCCGGGAAGCGGAAGGGCGCCGAGCACGGTCGGAAGGGCGGCGAGCACGTGCGGGTCGGCGAGTCGGCGCAGGCGCGCGAGCAGGTTCTGCGAGCTTGCTGCCAGGGAGGTCGCGAGTTCCCGGTTCGCCGGCACGCGCAGCGCGGGCGACGCGAGTATCAGCGCGCGCTGCCGGCGGAGCATGGTCACGACGGCCGAGGCTGCGGTCACGCTGGTAGACGCGCTGGGCAGGCTGCCGGCGACCGCGCCCTGCCAGCTGCGCTCCGCCGCCAGGATGGTGGCCGGAGCGGCGTCGGCGGCCAGCAGCTGGCGGCTCAGCGTCGTGAACTCGCTGCTCGCGAGGCGGATGTCGGGACTCGGTTGCACCGCGGTCACACCGGCCGCGCCCGGCGCCGGGTGGCCGGCGCCTCGGGTGAGCTGGGGAACGACCGCGATGGCCACCACCAGCGCCGCCGCACCCGCAAGGGCACGGGCGAGCCGGTGCGATGGGCGCCGGGTCTGTTCGCCGGGCATGCGGGCCGGCGGGGCCGCCGGCTTCCGCGGGAAGGGCGACGGGGCGTGCTCAGGCCCGCGCACCTGCGCCCGCAGATCGGCGAGCTCGCCGCGGGCGCCGGCGATGACCTCGGCCGCGATGTCGGCCCGATCGTCCTCGAGGGCGCCGGCGGCAGCGCTCAGATCAGCGGAGACGGCGAGCCGCACCTGCGAGAGGGTGTGCAGGAGGGCCTGGATCTGGGCGGCGTCGTTCCCGTAGAGAGCCTCGATCAAGCGGTCGCCGGACCCGGCGCCGCCCTCCGGACGGTTCCCCGCCGTAGCGGCGTCACCACCCCCGGTAGCCGCGCGTGACCCGCCCTTGGACCACCGCACACCGTCTCCTGAACCTGCATCCACCAGCCGTCGCCTATGGCATTCGCTACCGGGGCCGGGCTTCCTGCAACGATGCGAGGATGCCTTCGACTAACGACACGTCTTCGCCGCCCTTCCCCGCTTCCGCCGACGCCAACCCAGCTGCCGATCCCGCAGAGTTCGGCACCGTCGCCGTGCTCGGCGGCACCGGCCCGCAGGGGCGCGGGCTCGCTCGCCGCTTCGCCGCCGCCGGGGTCCCGGTCGTGATCGGGTCGCGTGACGCCGGCCGCGCAGGCCAGGCTGCCGAACCGATGGCGGCGGCCGGCCTTCCGGTGACGGGAGCTGACAACGCGGGAGCGGCCTCGGCAGGCACCATCGTGATCGTCGCGGTGCCGTACGAGGGTCATGAAAACCTGCTGAAGTCGCTCGCCGGCGAGCTCGCGGGCAAGGTCGTCGTCGACTGCGTGAACCCGCTGGGCTTCGACAAGCAGGGCGCCTACCAGCTCGAGGTCCCGGAGGGCAGCGCCGCGCAGCAGGCGGCCGCCGTGCTGCCCGACAGCACGGTCGTCGCCGCGTTCCACCACGTCAGCGCCGTGCTGCTGGAGGACGAGGCGGTCGAGCAGGTGGAGACCGACGTCCTGGTGCTCGGCGAGGACCGGGAGGCGACCGACCTGATCGGCCGCCTCGCCGACCTCGTCCCGGGCATGCGCGGCGTGTACGCCGGCCGGTTGCGCAACGCCGGTCAGGTCGAGGCGTTCACCGCCAACCTGATCTCCATCAACCGGCGCTACAAGGGCCACGCCGGAATCCGGATCACCGACGTCTGACCGGGCCCGCACTTCGCACGGCTACGTGTACGAGTGCTCCGCCGCGGGGTAGCGCCCGGTGCGCACGTCGTCGGCGTACTCGGTCGCTGCCGCTGACAGCGTGCTGCGCAGGTCGGCGTAGCGCTTCACGAAACGGGGTCCGGGGCCGGCGTTCAGGCCCGCCATGTCGGTCCACACCAGGACCTGCGCATCGCAGCCGGCGCCGGCTCCGATCCCGATCGTGGGGATGGTCAGCTCCCGCGTGACCCGGGCGGCCAGCGTGGCGGGCACGAGTTCGAGCACGACGGCAAACGCGCCGGCCTGCTGCAGGGCGAGGGCGTCGGCCAGCACCTGCTCGCCTGCGTCCTCGCCGCGGCCCTGCACCCGGAAGCCGCCGATGCCGTGCACGCTCTGCGGGGTCAGCCCGATGTGGCCCATCACGGCCATCCCGGCGCTGGCCAGCAGCTCCACCTGCGCGACGACGCGGCGTCCACCCTCGAGCTTGACCGCGTGGGCGCCGCCCTCCTTGATCAGCCGCAGCGCGGAGGTGAACGCCTGCTCGGGCGAGGCCTGGTAGGACCCGAACGGCAGATCCCCGACGACCATCGCCCGCTTCGATGCGCCCACCACGGCTCGCGTCAGCGGCAGCAGGTCATCGAGCCGTACCGGCACGGTCGTCTCGTAGCCGAGGACGTTGTTGCCCGCGGAATCTCCGACGAGCAGCACCGGGATGCCGGCCTCGTCGAAGATCTGGGCGCTGAGCATGTCGTAGGACGTCAGCATCCCCCAGCGTTCGCCGCGTTCTTTTGCTGCCTGCAGGTCACGCACCGTCACCCGGCGGGAGCGGACCCCTCCGTAGAGGGTCGACACCGAGGTCGCGTCGGCACCCGAAGCAACGGGCTCCGGGACTGGCGGATCAGCGGCTTGGCCAGCGGTATCGCTCATGGTGGTGCACCCTTTCGAACCGTCCAGGCACCCGGCAGGTGTCCCGGCGATAGGCAGATGCTTCCACCAATACGGGGCGCAGGAACGAAAGTGAGCTGCGGACTACAGCCGGTGACACGCTGGGCAGCGTCCGCCACCCTCGATGGGACGCAGTGCGCAGCATCCCGGATGCGGGCACTGGATGAAATCGCTGAGGCCGTCGACCGCGTCGATCAGCGGCAGATCCGGCCGCGTGCGGCGCAGCTGGCCGGGCTGGAGCGAGGGCGGGCGCGGGACCCGCGAGGGGCGTGCCGGTGCCGGACGCGTCATCACTCGGGCTACTGGCGCAGGCAGGCTCATACGCACCAGTCGGCGACCAGCGACCCGGCGGACGGAATCAAGCAACACCACGCCGTGAATCGGAACACGGCATGGTGACAGGAGCCGGCAGACACGCCGCCCGCCGGGCCGGATTCGCGGTCTCGTAAGGTCAGCAACGTGCTTGCTGCCTACGCGTCAGCCATCAACCCCGATGACCCGCTCGCCGGGCTGAAGGTGGAGCAGATCGCCGATCCCGAGGTGCCGGACGGTTGGGAGCTCGTCACCGTCCGCGCGGCCGCGCTCAACCATCACGACCTGTGGTCGCTGAAAGGCGTGGGGCTGTCGGCGGATCTGCTTCCGATGGTGCTCGGTTGCGACGCCGCCGGGGTCAGCAGCGATGGCACCGAGGTCGTCGTCCACGCGGTCATCGGTGATCCCGCGGCTGGCGGCGGCGATGAGACGCTCGACCCGAAACGCTCGCTGCTGTCGGAGAAGTTCCCGGGCACGCTGGCGGAAAAGGTCGCTGTGCCGCGACGCAACCTCGTCCCCAAGCCGGCCGGCCTCACGTTCGAGGAGGCCGCCTGCCTTCCTACCGCGTACCTCACCGCCTACCGCATGCTCGTCACCCGCTCGGGCCTCGCGGGTCCGGGCACCGTGCTCGTGCAGGGCGCGGGCGGCGGGGTGGCGACGGCGCTGATCCTGCTGGGCAAGGCGCTCGGCCATACCGTCTTCGTGACGAGCCGTGAGCCGGGCAAGCGTTCGAAGGCCGAAGGTCTCGGGGCTGACGGGGTTTTCGAACCCGGTGCCCGGCTGCCCGCCCGGGTCGATGCCGTCATGGAGACCGTCGGTGAGGCCACCTGGGCGCACTCGCTGAAGTCGCTGCGTCCCGGCGGCACGCTCGTCGTGTGCGGGGCGACCAGCGGTCCCAACCCGCCGGCCGACCTCAACCGCGTGTTCTTCCTGCAGCTGTCGGTGGTCGGCTCGACGATGGGCACCCGCGACGAGCTCGCCGGCCTGCTTGCGCTCCTCGCCGACACGGGAGTGCGGCCGCTGATCCACGACGTGCGGCCGCTTTCTGACGCGCGCGAGTCCTTCACCGCGCTGGTGGGCGGCGACGTGTTCGGCAAGCTGGTGCTGACGGCCTGAACCGTCAGCACCAGCCGGCTAGGCCTTTTTCAGCAGTGCCGACAGGGCGAGCAGCACACCGCCGAAGCCCAGACCGCCCACCGCGCCGGCGGCGAACGTCACGAACTTCAGCGAGCCCGGATAGCCGTCGATCCCGAAGGCGAAGAAGCCGCCGATGACGCCGATGGCGGCTACGACGTAGGCGAGGATCTGCAGGATCGGCGCGAGTCCCGCCGCCGTCGACAGCGGATTGCTGCTCGGGCCGGGAGCGGCTCCGTAAGGACTGCCCGCGCCCGGGTAGCCGCCGTAGCCAGGCTGCCCCGGCGGAGGACCCGGCTGCTGGTACCCGCCCTGCGGGTAGCCGCCCGGCTGCCCGGGCTGGCCTGGTTGACCGGGTTGATAGGGCTGCTGGCTCACGGTGCCTCCTCGAGGGTATGCAGCCAGTGAACCAGCCTTGCCCGGCAATGTGTGTGAGCCGCGCCTTCGATGAGAACTAGGCTGGACCGGCCGACTCGGCACGACCCTCGACTCAGCGAACGGGGTGTGGACGCCATCGACGAGTTCGACCTGCTATCGGAAAATGCTGAGGAACTCGGGCTCGTCCGGGCCTGGGTGTAGCCGACCGTCACCGCTGCCACTACTCGTCGAGGTCGTCGTCCCGGGCGAGCCAGGTCGCCAGCCGGTCGACGGCCGTCTCGAATTGAGGATTCTCGTCGACGAAGATGCGCAGCTGCTCCGCGAGCCATTCCAGCGAGACGGTCTCGGTGCCTCTTCGCTCGGTGAGCTCCTCGATCCCGCGGTCGGTGAAGTACATGGGGACCTCAGCGGCCGAGCGCGGCCTCGATCAGAGCCGCCTGCTCCGCCTCGTGCACCGTGAGGACGCCGGCGGCCGGCGAAGCCGATGCCGAACGCGAGACCCGGCGCAGCCGCACCCCCTCCGGCAGCCCCTCGGTCAAGTGCATGGAGACGTGGGGCCAGGCACCCTGATTGGCCGGTTCTTCCTGCACCCAGGCGACATCCGTGGTGCCCCCGGACCCGACCCCGTATGACGCGAGCACCTCCGACACCTCGTCGACCGGGGTGGGGTAGAGCTGCTCGACGCGGACGAGCGCGATGTCGTCGGCACTGTCGGCACTGCCCGAGCGCTTCCCGCGGGCGGCGAGCAGGTCGTAGTACACCTTGCCGCTGCACAGGATCACCCGGCTCGGACGGTCGACCGAATCGTCGCGGATCACTGGCTTCCAACCGCCGCTGGTGAAGCTCTCGACGACCGAGGCGGCGGCCCGCAGGCGCAGCATCGACTTCGGGGTGAACACGATCAGCGGCCGCGCTGGGCGGGCCAGCGTCTGGCGGCGGAGCAGGTGGAAGTACTGCGCCGGCGACGAGGGTACGGCGACGGTCATGTTGTCCTCGGCGCACAGCAGCAGGTAGCGCTCGATACGGGCCGACGAGTGGTCGGGTCCCTGGCCCTCGTAGCCGTGGGGGAGCAGGAGGGTGACGCCCGAATGCTGACCCCACTTCGCCTCGCCCGAGGAGATGAACTCGTCCAGGATCGACTGCGCGCCGTCGGCGAAGTCGCCGAACTGCGCCTCCCACAGCACGAGCGCGTCGGGGCGAGCGACGGAGTAGCCGTACTCGAAGCCCATCGCCGCGAACTCCGACAGCAGCGAGTCGTAGACGTAGAACGTCGCCGCACCGGGCAGCGTCTTCAGCGGGGTGTGCTCGGCGCCGTTGGTGCGGTCGACCAGCACCGAGTGGCGCTGGCCGAAAGTGCCGCGCCGGCTGTCCTGACCGGCCAGGCGCACCGGATGGCCCTCGATCAGCGCCGAGCCGAACGCCAGCAGCTCGCCTAACGCCCAGTCGATGGTGCCGTCGTCGATCATCTTCGCCCGGCGCTGCAGCTGCGGCGCCAGCCTCGGGTGGACGGTGAAACCGTCCGGCAGGCTCAGCTGGGTGTCGACGATCGTCTTGACCGTCTCCAGCGAAATCGCTGTGTTGACAGGGGTTTGTTCGGTGACTGCCGACATGTTAGGGCTGCGCACCGGCTGGCTGGACGCGTCGTGGGTCTCGGCGAACGCGTTTTCCAGGTGCGACTGGTAGCTGCGCAACGCCTCTTCCGCCTCGGCGATGGTGATGTCGCCGCGTCCGATCAGCGCCTCGGTGTAGATCTTGCGGACCGAGCGCTTGCGGTCGATGAGGTCATACATCAGCGGCTGGGTGAACGAGGGCTCGTCGACCTCGCTGTGGCCGCGGCGGCGGTAGCAGACCATGTCGATCACGACGTCCTTGTGGAACGCCTGCCGGAAGTCGTACGCGAGCCGCGCGACGCGCACGCACGCCTCGGGGTCGTCGCCGTTCACGTGGAAGATCGGCGCCTGCACCATCCGCGCGACATCGGTCGCGTAGACCGACGAGCGTCCGGCGAGCGGCGAGGTGGTGAAACCGACCTGGTTGTTGACGACGACGTGGACCGTGCCGCCGGTGCGATATCCCCGCAGCTGCGAGAGATTCAGCGTCTCGGCGACCACGCCCTGCCCGGCGAACGCGGCGTCTCCGTGCATCAGCACCGGGAGCACGGTGAACCCGGCCTCGCCCTTGTCGAGCACGTCCTGCTTGGCCCGCACGATGCCCTCGACGACCGGGTCGACGGCCTCGAGGTGCGACGGGTTCGACGTCAGGTGAACGGGGACGGTCAGCTCGTCGCGGCCGCGGAAGATGCCGTCGGCGCCGAGGTGGTATTTCACGTCGCCGGAGCCATGGGCCGTGGACGGGTCCACGTTGCCCTCGAACTCGCGGAAGATCTGCCCGTAGGACTTGCCGACGATATTGGCGAGCACGTTGAGCCGGCCGCGGTGCGGCATGCCGATGACGACCTCGTCGAGGCCGTCCTCGGCGGCGCCCTGCAGGATCTCGTCGAGGATCGGGATGGCCGACTCGCCGCCCTCGAGCGAGAAGCGCTTCTGCCCGACGTACTTGGTCTGCAGGAAGTTCTCGAATGCCTCGGCGGCGTTGAGCCGCTCCAGGACGTGCAGCTGCTCCGCGGGATCGGGCCGCTCGGCGGGCCGCTCGACGCGGTGCTGGATCCAGCGCCGCTGCTCGGGATCCTGGATGTGCATGTACTCGATGCCGACCCGCCGGCAGTAGGAGTCGCGCAGCACGCCGAGGACGTCACGCAGCTTCATCGTGCGCTGTCCCGCGAAGCCGCCGACGGCGAACTCGCGATCGAGATCCCAGAGCGTCAGCCTGTGCTCGGTGATGTCGAGGTCGGGGTGGCGCCGGATCTTGAACTCCAGCGGGTCGGTGTCAGCCATCAGGTGACCGCGCACCCGGTAGGAGTGGATCACCTCCATCACCAGCGCGCCCTTTTCGGGGTCGCCCTCGCGGCTGTCGGGGATGTCGGGCGACCAACGGACCGGCTCGTACGGGATGCGCAGCGAGGCGAAGATGTCGTCGTAGAAGTGGTCTTCGCCGAGCAGCAGCTGATGCATCCGGCGCAGGAACTCGCCGGACTGCGCGCCCTGGATGACCCGGTGGTCGTAGGTCGAGGTGAGCGTGATGGTCTTGCTCACGGCGAGCTGAGCGAGGGTTTCTGACGACGCGCCCTGGAAGGTCGCCGGGTACTCCATGGCACCGACGGCGATGATGCAGCCCTGCCCCGACATCAGCCGCGGCACCGAATGCACGGTGCCGATCCCACCCGGGTTGGTCAGGCTGATGGTGGTGCCGGCGAAGTCGTCCATCGTGAGCTTGCCGGAGCGCGCGCGCCGCACGATGTCCTCGTAGGCCACCCAAAAGCCGCTGAAATCAAGGCGTTGCGCGTCCTTGACGCTTGCGACGACGAGCTGGCGCTGGTCGCCCTTCACCAGGTCGATGGCGAGCCCGAGCCCGATGGATTCGGGGTGGACGACCGCCGGCTTGCCGTTCACTTCGGCGAAGGAGACGTTCATCTCGGGGTGGTCGAGCAGCGCCCGCACCAGCGCGTAACCGATGAGGTGGGTGAAGCTCACCTTGCCGCCGCGGCTGCGGGCGAGATGGCGGTTGATGACGACCCGGTTGTCCTCGAGCAGCTTCGCCGGCACGGCCCGCACCGAGGTTGCCGTAGGCACCTCGAGCGAGGCCTCCATGTTCGCCACGACGCGCGCCGCGGCTCCGCGGAGCGGGGTGCTGTGGTCGGCTGCCGCACTCGGAGCGCCGGCCGCCGGAGCCATCGCGGGCTTCGCCGGCGCGGGGGCAGGAGCGTGAGCCGGCGTCGCGATGGGAGGCGCTGGGCTGGGTGCGGCCTGCACCGTGGCACTGCCGGCGCCATTGGTCGTCCCGGCGTCACCGGTCGCCTTGCCGTTGCTCGGCGGTGCCGGGGCGATGGGGTCGGGCTGGTAGTCGGAGAGGAACTCCCGCCACTCGGGGGAGACGCTCGCCGGATCGGTCTGGTACTGCTGCCAGATCTCGTTGACCAGCCACTCGTTCGGCCCGAAATCGGTGGCTACAGCGCTACTCGTGGCATCACTCGCCGGGCTTGACACGGGCGATTTCGCCTCTTCCCTGCTTGTTTGCGGACGTGCGTTTCCAGGTTACCGCCGAGTTCATTGCCCATCTCGAAGCCGGTAACCGACCTTGCGCGGATGCCTTCACACGCGGTCACCAGTTGCCGATATGGGTGCGAATCGCATCTTGACCCCCGATGGACACGAACTACCGCGCTCCTTCGGGACGCGACTGGAGGCTCAGTGCGCCGGACGCTGCTGTTCGCGACCACCCTGCTCATCGCGACCGCCGGGACAGGCGGGAACGCGTGGGCGTCGACATCGCCGAGTACGCCGGCCGTTGCGAAGAAGGCCTCCGAACGCGTGATCGCCGGTCACAAGTCGATCACCCCGGGCACCAAGCAGATCGTTCGCCTCGCTCCCGGACCGGCACCCCGAGCTCAGGTGAGGCCGCTGGCACAGCAGCGGCTCGCGCAGCCGCTGCTCACCACTCCCACCGCGAAGATCAATGTCACGTACATCGGCTTCCCGGCGGCGGCCAAGACCGCCTTCCAGGCTGCGGTCAACATCTGGCAGACCCAGATCCACAGCACGGTGCCGATCGACGTCACGGCTGACTGGTCGAACCTCACCGCTCAGTACAACGACTCGACCATCCTCGGCGCCGCCGGCCCCACCGACTACGTGGAGAACTTCACCAACGCACCGCAGCAGAACGTCGCGTACCCGATCGCCCTGGCCAACGCGATCGCCGGCTCCGACCAGCTACCCGCGAATGTGTGCACTTCCGACCCATCGAACCCCAGCGGCGCGGAGATCACAGCCTCCTTCAACAGCGACCAGAGCGCCTGGTACTACGGAACGGGCACTCCCGGCGCCGGCCAGGTCGACTTCGAGAGCGTCGTGCTCCACGAGCTCGGCCACGGACTCGGCTTCGTCGGCAGCTACGACATTCCCGGCGACCCTTACACCGGTGTGGGCGACTCCGGCCTCAGTCTCGACGGGCAGAACCTCACCGTCTTCGACACCTTCGTGGCCGACGGTACCGGCCATCCGCTGGACACCAGCTACACCAGCGGCACCTCAGCCCTGGGCAACGCCTTGCGGGGACAGGACAGCGGCCTCGAGTGGACCGGTGCCGCGGGCGACGCTGCGGCAGCGGGCCACCCGGTGCTCTTCGCGCCGAACCCGTTCCAGGAGGGCAGCAGCTTCTCCCACCTCGACGAGAACACCTATCCGAGTGGCAACCCCAACGCGCTGATGACGCCGGCGCTGCATCTCGGTGAGGTCGAGCGCTCGGTGGGCCCGATCGTGATCGGGATGTTCCAGGACATGGGCTGGCCGACCAGCGGGTCGCCGTCGGCCGCCATCGGTGACTACCACGTGGCCGCCCCCCTGCGCCTGGTGGCTACGCGCACGGTCACGAACACGTCTCCCCTGACCGTCCAGGTGACCGGTGTCGACGGGGTGCCCGCCGACGCCACCTCCGTCGTGGTGAACGTGGCGGTGCAGGCGCCGACGCGGTCCGGTTACTGGTCGGCCCTCCCCGGCTGCTCCGGCGCCGGGTTGCCCGACAGCCAGAACTTCCTGGCCAGGCAGACCCGCACGGCTCTCAGCGTGCTGCCGGTCGATGATCTCGGACGCATCCGGATCTCGCTCACGGCGGTGCCGGCAGCGGCGATGTCAGGCATCGTCAGCGTCGACCTCGTCGGCTGGTACTCCCCGGGCGGCGTCAGCTATCACCAGCTGCCGACCCAGCGGCGGGCGTACTCCGGCACGGCCACGACCAGGCCGGTGGACGTGAATCTGCTCGGCGTTGCCGGGATCCCGGCCAGCGGAGTGACCGCGGTGGTCATGTCGGCGAGTGTCATGTCCGGCGGGGGACACGGCGTCCTGGTCGTCGGGCCGGGCGGCGTGACGTCGATCGTCCCGACGCTCTCCTACGACTCCGGCGAGCTGACCTCGAACACGGCCATTGTCCCGCTCGGCACGGGTGCGAGCACCGGCAAGATCCGGGTGCGCGTGACGTGGGGGGCGGCGATCGTCGGACTCAACGCGGTCGGCTGGTACGGGCCCTCGACGGCCGGTGGCCAGGCGTTCCATTCCGCCGGCCCGATGCATGTGCCGGTTGCTCCGAGGCTGCAGGACGCCATCATCAGTGGCTTCCCGGACAGCACCCCGGTGATGATCAACGTGCATCTGTCGCATCCCACGGTCGCCGGCTGGTTCGGAGCGGCCCCAGGCGGAACCGCGGTGACCCTGGCAGCTCAGGAGTTCAAGGCGAACCAGCCCACCTCGGGCACGACGATCGTCATGACGAACGCTCTTGGGCAGGTTCACCTGCACCTCTCGGGGGGCGTCGCGACGTTCTATGTCGACTACCAGGGGTGGTTCAGCCCCTGAGCGTCGGCGTTGAGCCAGCGCCACTGAGTGGGGCTTCATACGCGGTCCGGAGCCGGTGCCGCTCGGGCGGCGCAGGGGAGTATCCGGCCATCCAGCCCAGTTTTCACTACTCCCATTGTCAAGATCCCCCTGAGCCGGGCCGATGCCTGATGCATGACTGTTCGGGGGCGAGTGGCCGCTATGGCGGTGTTGTGCGCGCTAGGCGCGGCCGCATGTACGCCGCTTCCGGGGACGGGCACCCCCGGCACCGGTGTTCCGGTGGGCGGTGGCTCGACGGCCACGACGGCTCCCAAGCCGACCCCTACCCCGACCCCGAAGCCGATCCCGACTCCGACCTCGACCCCCAAGCCGACCCCGACGTCCACCCCGACCCCGGCGCCCACGGGCTCCATCCCGGCCTTCCCCGGCACCATCCTGCAGTACGGCATGACCAGCAACGCGATCATGCAACTGCAGCAGAAGCTCGGCGTCACCCCGTCGACGGGCTACTTCGGCACCTTGACGCTGGCGGCGGTCCAGGCGTTCCAGACCGCTCACGGACTGACGGTCGACGGTCAGGTCGGTCCGCAGACCTGGTCGGCGGTCTTCGGTAGTGCGACGCCCACCCCGACCGCGACGCCGACCCCGTCAGCCCCGAAGCCGCCGGCTTACCCCGCGATCGTGCGCCAGCCCGGACTCGGTGCGAAGGCGCTGGCGCTCATTGCGACCTACGCCGGCAAGCCCTACCTGTGGGGCGCGGCCGGACCCAACGCGTTCGACTGCTCCGGGCTCACCATGTACGTCTACAAGCAGCTGGGGGTGCAGCTGCAGCGCTCGGCCAACGACCAGTTCCTCACCACCCTGCACGTGCCGTATGCGCAGGCGCAGCCGGGTGACCTGATCTTCTTCTACGACACGACCGGCTACGTCTACCACGTGGGCATGTACGCCGGTAACGGGATGATGTGGGACGCCCCGCACAGCGGCGCCGTGGTGCGCTACGAGAACGTCTGGTACCCCGACCAGGTCTGGGTAGGCGTTCCGGGAGCCAAGCTCGCGAGCTAACTCAACCCTTGTCTACGGCGAAGGCTCCGCAGCTGAGTCGGTTCCGAGCGACAGCGGACGCGAGCGACGTTCCGCAGGCCTAGTGGGTCGCTATCGCAACGTGCCGGCGGTGACGGCGTGTCGCAAACATGGCTGCCTCGCCTGCCTCCATAGGCAAGCTGGCTACAACATGGCGCGCCGACCTGGCGCCATGTTCGCTCAGAGGGGCCTTTCTTATAACATGGCGGTAGCGTCCATCGCATGGTGGCGGAGCAGAACCGGGCTGGTAGGTACGTAGAGCAGCCCGCGGACTACCGGGCTTACATCCCCGTGTCGCTGCCGCCATCGCCGGCGCTGCGATTTGACACGGAACTCGTCGAGCTGCTCAGTACCGCTGCGACAGCGCTGGGGCGGCTGGACGGAATCGCGATCACTTTGCCGAATCCAAGCCTCTTCGTCGCCATGTATGTGCGTCGTGAGGCTGTACTTTCATCGCAGATCGAGGGCACGCAGAGCACGCTCGACGACGTCCTCACCTTTGAGATCAACCCAAAGGCAGATCACATACCGAAAGACGTCGAAGAGGTAGTCAACTACGTCGCCGCGATGACCTACGGTCTTCAGCGGCTAGCAGAGCTCCCGCTCTCGCTGCGCCTGCTAAAAGAGATTCACGGCCGTCTGCTTCAGGGTGTGCGTGGTGGCGAGAAGTCGCCCGGCGAGTTCCGCACGTCCCAGAACTGGATCGGAAACGTCGGTCCGCGGGGCTTGCGAGACGCCACCTATGTGCCGCCACCCCCAGCAGTGATGACCGAAGCTCTGGGCGACTTCGAGAAGTTCTTGCACGCTGACCACGGGCTCCCGCCGCTGATTGTCGCCGGGCTTGCGCACGCTCAGTTTGAGACGATCCATCCATTCTTGGACGGCAACGGCAGGGTAGGAAGACTGCTGGTCACGTTCCTCCTGGTGCATGCGGGTGAGCTGCAACGACCTCTTCTCTACCTCAGCCATTTTCTGAAACAGAATCGTGCGGAGTACTACGACCGTCTCACCGCGGTGCGCTTCAACGGCGACTGGGAAGGCTGGCTGAAGTTCTTTCTCCGAGGCGTTCGAGATGTCGCCGCTGAGGCTGCTCTCACAGCGAACAAGATCGTGGAGCTGCGTGAGCAGGCGCGCAAACAGTTGCAGAGCGAGTCGGCCAACGCGACGGGGTTGATTTTGCTCGACCGGCTGTTCATGCGACCCATTACCAACGTGAAATCGGTCGCTGACGATCTCCGAGTCTCGTTCGCGTCAGCGAATAACCTGGTGGCCAACTTCTGCGATGAGGGCCTTCTTACGGAGATCACCGGAGGCAAGCGAAATCGCATGTTCCGGTTCGACCAGTACCTCAAGCTCTTCAGCGACGTGGCGCCGCAGATTCCCGACGTGGATCTGCAGGAGACGCACTACGCGCCCGGTGGGCGCGCTCTCAGTTGAACTCCGATCCCTGGGCCTTTAGTCGCGGGTTCCGAGCATCGACGCGTTGTTCGCGGCTTGCTCGACCAGCCCGGGAATGACCTCGCCGAGCTCGCCTGCCGAGAGGATCTGGCCGCTGTCGTGTGACGGGCCGTAGGCCCAGCCCTCGGCGACGGAGATCTTCGGGCCGAAGATGCCGAAAACGCGGCCGGTCACGCCGGCGGACTCCTTGCTGCCCAGCCACACGACGATCGGGCTGATCGAGTCGGGACCGAGCGCCTCACGCTGCTCGTCCGTGAGCCCGCTCATCATGCCGAGGTCCTCGGTCATGCGGGTCAGAGCGGTGGGGGCGATCGCGTTGACCGTGACGCCGTAGCGGCCGAGCTCCTGCGAGGTGATGACGGTGAACGCGGCGATGCCGGCCTTCGCGGCCCCGTAGTTCGCCTGCCCGATGTTGCCGAAGATGCCCGAGGGTGACGTGGTGTTGATGATCCGGGCGTCGACCTGCTCGCCCGCCTTGGACTTGTCACGCCAGTACTCGGCGGCGAAGTGGGCCGGGCCGAAGGTGCCCTTCAGGTGGACCTTGATGACCGCGTCCCACTCGGCCTCGGACATGTTGACCATCATCCGGTCGCGCAGGATGCCGGCGTTGTTCACGACGACGTCCACGGTGCCGAACGTGTCGATGGCCAGCTGGATCAGGCTCTTGGCGCCGTCCCAGGTGGAGATGTCATCGGTGTGGGCCACGGCCTCGCCGCCGAGCGCCGTGATCTCGTTGACGACCTGCTGGGCGGGACCCGCATCCCCGGCGCCGCTGCCGTCGCGCGAGCCGCCGATGTCGTTGACGACGACCTTGGCGCCTTCCTTGGCGAACAGGAGCGCATGCGACCGGCCGATGCCGCCACCGGCACCCGTGACTACGACAACCCGACCGTCACACAACCCGCTCATGTGCTTCCTTCCACCGTTTGGCTGGCCGACTTTGGCCACCCGGAAGGCTATCGGGTGATCGCGGGGGAGGGTTGCGGATGTGAGGCGACCCCCACCGAAGGAGGAGCGGGGCGAAGGGCATCGGCGAGCGGCAGGCGCACCGTGAACGTCGTGCCGACGCCTTCCTTGCTGTCGACCTCGACGGTGCCGCCGTGCGCCGCGACCAGGGCGGCCACGATCGACAGGCCCAGCCCGGAGCCACCGGAGCTGCGGACCCGCGAGGGGTCGGCGCGGAAGAAGCGCTCGAAGACGCGCGCGGCATCCTCCGGTCGCATCCCCGGCCCGTTGTCGCCGACGGCGAGCGCCGCGAAGGGTCCTTCCGCGGCGACCGACAGCCTGACCTGGGTGCCTTCCGGGGTGTGGGTGTAGGCGTTGTTCAGCAGGTTGCCGATCACCTGACGCAGCCGGCCTTCGTCGCCCATGACGACCGGCGGATCGTTGTCCGGGTCGGTGATGAGCCGCAGGTCACGCTCGGGGTGCAGGGCGTGCAGATCGGTGACCGCGTCGGTCGCGAGAGCGAGCAGTTCGACCGGCTGACGGTCCAGTGGACGCTGCTGATCGAGCCGGGCCAGCAGCAGCAGGTCCTCGACGAGCAGCCCCATCCGGGAGGCCTCGTCCTCGATGCGTTTCATGACGCGAGCCAGCTCGGCCTCGTCGGCCACCGCGCCCATGCGGTACAGCTCGGCGAAACCGCGCACGGACGTCAGGGGCGTGCGCAGCTCATGCCCCGCGTCCGCGACGAAGCGGCGCATGCGCTCCTCGGACGCGCGGGCGTTCAGCTCCGAGCGCTCGCGGGCGTGGAACGCGTCCTCGATCTGGCCCAGCATCGTGTTCAGCGACGTGCCGAGTCTGCCGACCTCGGTGTGGTCGTCGGCGACCTCGACGCGGCGGGCGAGGTCACCGGCCGCGATCGCCTCCGCGGTGCGCTCCACCTCGACCAGCCGACGCAGGCTCCCGCGGACCAGGAAGTACCCGACGCCCGCCAGCAGCGCGAGCACGATCGCGCTCACTACCGCATCGATCAGGATGAGCCGGTTGACGGTGCTGTTCACGTCGTCGAGCGGGAAGGCGACGATGACGCTTTCGGCCGTTCGGTAGGGCAACGATGTCGACTCGCCACCGGCGGCTTCCGGAAACGGATCCGACGGTGAACGGGTTTTGATTGCGCGCCGCCGCTTCGTCCGGAGTGATCGTGCCCAAGCGGGGTCCGGGGGGCGTGTGCTCGCCGGGTCGCACCACAACGCCGCTCTGGATCGAACCGGAGTTGTCTATGACGCCGACGTAGTAGAGGCTCACGGGGCCGATTCGCTCAACCGGATCCGGGAGTGCGAACCCCGTTCTCAGCGCGGTGTTCGCCACGCTGGCCGCTGACGCTTTCAGCTGGTTGTCCACACGGGCGAGCAGGTACCGCTGCAGAAGTGTCGAACCCGCCACTCCGATGACGATCAACGCGATCGTGACCAGGCCCAGCATCGCCGCCACGAGCGTCACCCGCAGCGGCAAGCGCTTTCGCCGGCGCCAGCGCGCCAGGAGTTGGTTCATCCGCGGGGCAGGCGAAGGACGTACCCCACTCCCCGAAGCGTGTGCAGCAGCCGGGGCTCGCCGGCGTCGACCTTCTTGCGCAGGTAGGAGACGTAGGACTCGACGATGCCCGCCTCGCCTCCGAAGTCGTACTGCCACACGTGGTCAAGGATCTGTGCCTTGGACAGCACGCGTCCAGGGTTCAGCATGAAGTAGCGCAGCAGTTTGAATTCCGTGGGCGACAGGGAGACCTCGGCGCCGTCCTTGCGCACCTCGTGCGAGTCCTCGTCGAGCTCGATGTCGGCAAAGGTCAGCAGGCTGGTGCGCTCGTTGTCCACGTTGCCGCTGGTGCGCCGCAGCACGGCACGGACCCGGGCGAGCACCTCTTCCAGGCTGAACGGCTTGACCACGTAGTCGTCGCCGCCGAGTGTGAGGCCGGCGATCTTGTCCTCGGTCGCGTCGCGGGCGGTGAGGAAGACGACCGGTACGCGATCGGCGCCGGAGCGCAGCTTGCGCAGGACGTCGAAGCCGTCCATGTCCGGCAGCATCACGTCCAGCAGCACCAGGTCAGGTCGGTCGCGGCGGGCCGAGTTGACCGCATCTACGCCGGAGGTCGCCGTCGCCACGGCAAAGCCCGCGTAGCGCAGGCTGGCGGAAAGCAGCTCGACGATGTTCGGCTCGTCATCGACCACCAGCAGTTTCGCCTCGACCGGCCGGCCGTTCTGCCCGGGCCGTGGTTCACGATCGTTCACGGTGCGTGCTCCCTTGCGACAGTCGTCGACCTCATGGTCGACGCACAGCCTGAGTGCAAGCTGTGAACCGGCTGGGACGCGGGATATCGCTGGGCAGCTCCACCACTCTGTCTTCTGGGCCGGGCTTCTGGGTCGAACGGGCCGACCACGCCGGTCCACGAGGCACCTGGGAGTTGCCTTTACGTTTTCCGAACGTCTCGGCGTTCCCGGGCCGTACATGTGGTGGCGAGAACTGCTGTGTCCGTTCCACAGTCCGTCCCTCACCGCAAGGAGGCCTTCATGGCCGCTCGTCGCTCGCTGCTCGCCCTCACCGCTGCCGGAGCTTCGGCAGTCGGGTTGCTCGCCACCGGCTTCGCCGCCGCTTCGCCGGCGGGGGCCGCCACCCCGGCGCCCACCCAGGCCAGCTGCTCCACGGGGCGATTGCCCGCGTCCATCCTCGGAAACCCGAACGTCAAGCCCGGCCAGACCGGCGGCGTGTACATCGCCCATGGCACCGGCCCCGATTCCGAGAAGGCCGGGTACGGGCTCGCCGTCACCCACGTCGGCCACGTGCCGGTGGTCTTCACCGGGAAGATCACGGCCAGCGCGCCGATCACGGCCGTCAAGGTGCGCGACGAGCGTCACGACATCATCCGGCTCTCGCCCGACCACAAGACGCTGACCTTCCTGTTCGTCAACTACGGCGGGCTCGACGGGGTGGCCTTCCGGGCCGACTGCGCGAAGACCGTCAGCTTCAGCCTCGCCGCCAACGGCCACGAGCTCCCGCCGACGCACGTCTTCCTCGGCGCCCAGCGCGTGCACCCGACGAGCAACCCGTTCACGGTCGAGAGGCACTGATGTCCGCGCGCAAGTGACCCCTTCCAGCCGGCCGGTCTGGGCGGGCGGCTACGGTGACCACCATGTCGCAGGAGCTGCCCGCCCCCACCGCCATCACCAACCTGCTCTTTCGCTACGCGGAGCTGATCGACGCCGGCGACTACGAGGGCATCGGCGAACTGCTCGCGCACTGCACCGTCACCTCGGACCAGGGCGGCGAGTGGACCGGCGCCGCCGCCATCACCGCGATGTACTACGACTTCACGCGCAAGCACGAGGACGGCACTCCCCGCACCAAGCACGTCATCACCAATCCGATCGTCGAGGTCGACGGCGACACGGGCACCTGCCGCGCGTACTACACCGTGTTCATGCAGACGGAAACGCTCCCGCTGCAGCCGATCGTCAACGGCCGATACCGCGACACGTTCGAGCGGGTCGACGGGGTGTGGCGCTACAAGCACCGGGTGATGATCGTCGAGCACGTCGGAGACGTGTCGCAGCACCTGAACATGACGCTCACCCGCTGAGCCGCGCGCGTACCCACTCCTGCGTCAGCAGCTCGAGCTCGGCGGCCATCGGGCCCGGAAAAGAGCCGAATCCATGGGGCGATTCGGGGACCACGTGAAGCTCTGCAGGGTTGCCCGCGGCCCGCAACCGCGCCGCCATGAAGAGCGAGTCATCCAGCAGCGGATCGAGAGTCCCGACGGTGAGCAGGGCCGGTGGCAACCCGGAGACGTCGGCGTAGAGCGGTGAGATCGCCGGGTCGCGCAGCTTTTCCACGCTGCGCCCGGGTGCGTACGAGTCGTGGAACTTCTCCATTGCCCGTGCGCTGAGCACGAGCGGCTCGGCTCCGAGGTTGCGGGCGCTCGGCGTTCCCGACAGGTCGTAGATCCCGTACGTCAGGTTCATCCCTGCCACGCGATCGATCAGCCCGCGATCGCGAAGATGCAGGGCGACGTGCATCGTCAGGTTGGCGCCGGCCGAGTCGCCGCCGATGATCAGCCTTCCGGAGCCGAATTCGGCTCCGGCGTTGGCGATGAGCCAATCCGCGGCGGCGCGGCAATCGTCCGGCCCTGCCGGGAACGGGTATTCCGGAGCAAGCCGGTAGTCGAGGCTGACGACGGTCATCCCCGTCGCCTGGGCGAGGCGGGCGTTTGCCGGGTCGTGCATCTCGGGCCAGCCCATGCAGAAGCCGCCGCCGTGGATGTCCAGGTAGACCGCGCTGGGAGAACTCGCTGCTGCGGCAACGCGCAACCGCAGGTCGGCGGCGGGGCCGGGGATCGCGCGGTCGTGCAGCGCCAGCACGGTCTCGGCGCTCGCGAACGCTTCGGGGACGATCCGCATCGCGGCGACCTGCTCCGGGGTCTCGAAGACGGGGATGAGGTCGCCCATCTGCCGGAGTGCGTCATTCGTCTGCCGCGCGCCTTCGACGTGCGGTGCCCAGCGGGGATCGGTCCATGGCGCTGTCAACGCGTGCCTCCTAGGCGGTGAAACTGTCGCCGGCCACGGCGATACGCCGCCCGACCCACTCGGTGCTGACCATGTCGTTCAGGAGGCTCGGATCGTTGGTCACGGCGACCGTGTGGGTGAGCGCTCCGGGCTGGGCTGCGCGAGCAATGGTGATGCCCGCCTGCGGGAGGTCACCCTCGTACGTGACCGTGTACGCGACGACGTCAGCCGGACCCTGGTAGCTCGGATCCGCCGCCGCGGTGGGGGTCTCGTGCCAGCGCCTGCTCGCTGACGTCTGCCACTTGAAACCCTTTGGTGGCAGGGGTGGTGGACCACAATCCCATCCCGTGCTTGGTGATCATCCCGCTGATGGACGTGACGAGCCCGGTCGAGCCGGGGTTCTCGCGGAGCACGTCCATCATCCTGGCCGTGGATTGCAGGACGTAATTGTTCAGCGGTCCGCCGCCGAACGACATGCCACCGGTGACGGTCAGCGGCCGGTCGCCGGTCAGCCCGAGCTCGGCCGCCTGCACCCGTACGGCAGAAGGGAAACAGCTGTAGAGGTCGACGAAGTCGGCGTCCGCTGGGGCGGTGCCGGTGAGCTCGGCGAGCGCTCGGCCGTTGGCGCCGATCGCCGGCGAGCGGTGCGGCTGCGCGCGCTCGCTCAGCATGATCATGGCGTTGGACTCGATGGCCGCATGCGGGAAAACCCAATGATCGCGGGGAATTCCCGCCGCCTCCGCAGCCTCGACCGAGCAGAGGATGAAGCCCGCCGCCTGATCGACGGTCCAGTACGAGACGTGCTGCTTGGTGTACGGCCAGGAGTACCAGGGGTTCTTCGGGGTGGCGATGCCGTCGCCGAGCGGGGTGACCTCGCGCTTCCACGCCTCGGGACGCGAGGCGGCGATGGCGGCGAAACCGTCCCACAGCGCCGCGACCTCGCGCGCGTGCTCTTCCAACGTCTGCCCGGCGGCGGCGCGCAGGGCCGTCTCGATCATCCCGTACTGGCGTGCGGCGACGTAGAGCTGACGATCGATCTCCAGCTTGCTGATGACCTGCTGGGCCGGCGAAAGTACCGTATCTGCGGGCTTTTCGGCCTCCCGCTCGGACGCGACCGGAAGGCCCTGGCGCGCTGCCGACGCCATCCGGGCCCGGGCCTCGCCGCCGGCGATGAGCACGATGGAGGCGTCGCCGGAGGCGATCGACGTGCACGCTTTGGTGAACAGCGTCTGCTGCAGCACGCCCAGCTCGGCGTAGACCGTGTGCGGCGCGATGCCCAGCTCTTCGGCCACGATCCGGGCAGGATCCTGGCACTTCCACGACCCCTGCGTCGCGAACATGACGTCGGCCTTGCGCAACAGCCGGTGCGGGTCGGGGCCGCCCGCGCTGTCGGCGGCGGCGCGCAGCGTGTCGGCCATCAGCCCGATCGCATCCCGCGCCCGGGCCGGGTCCTTCTCGCGTTGCGTGATCGCGGCCGAACCGACGAGCACGGGGGTCCGCGGGTCGAGGCCGCCTGCCATCAAGCGGCGTCCGAAAGCAGCGCGGGCGCCAGCCGCCGCCACTGCTCGAGCGAGCTTCCGCCCCAGCCCCCGCCGTCGCCGGTGGGGTTGAGTACCTGGACGCAGACGTGCTCGGCACCCGCGTCGTGGTGGGCCTTCACGCGGGCAGCGATGGTCTCCTCGTCGCCCCAGACGATCAGCGCATCGATCAGGCGATCGGAACCGCCGCCGGCGACGTCGTCCTCGGTGAAACCCAGGCGCAGGAAGTTGTTGGTGTAGTTCGAGAGCATCAGGTAGCCGGCGAGGTTCTGGCGGGCGATGTCACGGGCGCGGGCCGGGTCGGTCTCGAGCACCACGCCCTGCTCCGCCGCGATCAGCGGACCGGCGCCGAGCTCGGCACGCACCTTGGCGGTGTGCTCGGGTGTGACGAGGTAGGTGTGGGTGCCGCGGGTACGTGAAGCGGCGAGCGCGAGCATCTTCGGCCCGAGCGCGGCGAGCATCCGGTCCTCGGGCGGCACCCCTTGGCCCGGTAGCGCGTCGAGCTCGTCGAGGTAATTCGTCATGACCTGCAACGGTTTCTGGTACGTGCCCGCTGACTTGGCGCCGTCGATGAGCAACTGATGGCTGACGCCGATGCCGAGCATGAGGCGCCGTCCATGGGCGGCGACGGTCTCGGCGTAGCCCGCGGCGGTGTCCTGCGCTGACGTCATCCAGAGGTTCAGGATTCCCGTCGCGATGGCGGTGCGCTTGGTCGCAGCCGAGCAGGTTGTTCAGCGGCGTGAAGACGTCTCCCGTCACGTCGGGAATCCATAGCGCGGTATAGCCCAGCTCGTCCAGCTCGGCCGCGGACTCGGCCGCCACCGCTGGGTCGCCATAGCGCAGCTCGCCGCTCCAGAGCCCGGTTCCCGCGAGGTCCACCTGTCGTCTCCCTTGTCAGTGTGCAGCTGCAGTCATTGTGCAGAGTCAGCTGAAGGTCGAACCGCCGTTCAGATTGACCGTCTGCCCGGTCATCCATTCCATCTCGTTCGACGCCAGGAACACGACTGCCGCGCCCACGTCGTCGGGAGTGCCCAGCCGGCCGACCGGAATGGTGCGCGCGATCCCTGCCGTCACGGTGGCGTCCTGCTGCTTGTTCGGTGCCGCCATCAGCCCGAGGGCGAGCGCGTTGGCGGTCACCCCCGTCGACGCGACCTCGGTCGAGAGGTGGCGGATGAAGCCTTCGATGCCGCTCTTGGACGCGCCGTACAGCGAGACGCCGATCTTCAACCCGGTGCGTCCGGCCCCGGAGGAGATCTGGATGATGCGTCCCCAATGGGCCTCGACCATCGGTTCGATCACCGCGGCGATGCAGTGCAGTGAGCCGTACAGGTTGATGTCGATGTAGGAGCGCCAGCGCGCAGGAGGCATGTCGCGAAAGCGGACGGGCGCCATGTCAGCGGGGATGCCGGCGTTGTTCACCAGGATGTCGAGGTGGCCGCCGAGCGTCTCGCCCGCGGCCGCGATCCCGGCGTTGACGGCCTCCTCGTCGGTGATGTCGAACGGGGCGCTCATCGCGATGCCGCCCTCGGCGAGGATCGCATCTCGGGTGGCGTCGGCCTTGGCCGCGACGATGTCGTTGACGGCGACGCCGGCCCCTTGCCGCGCCAGGGCATGAGCGATCCCCACGCCCATCCCGTCGCCGGCGCCCGTCACCAGCGCCCGGTGACCGGTCAGATCAAACATGCCTGCCTCCTCGCTGCCGCTGCGGGAAGCCTGCCATGCGGGCGCTGACGACCTCATACCCCCCCGGCCATGGGGCCGGATGCTCCAGGGCCCGAGTACCCGTGCCGGGGTAAAAGGAAGAAACTTCCCGAACGACCGTTGGACTTTCCATCCGCGGAGCGACGGAGATGGTGTGAGCGTCGAGCAGATGCAGACGGGCGATCCGCGTAGCGGGCTGCTCGCGCTGTACGACGTCGCCCTTCCGCAGGTGTACGGCTACCTTCTGCGCCGCTGCGGGCGCGTGGCGCTGGCGGAGGACCTGACGGCGGAGACGTTCCTGGCTGCCGTCGACGCGGTCCGGCTCGAACGTCCGCCGCCACTGTCGACGGGATGGCTCATCGGGATCGCCCGGCACAAGCTGGTCGACCACTGGCGACGATTGGCCCGCGAGGAGCGCACGCTCACCGCCGTCGCCGGTGACCCCACCAGGGATCAGGCCAGCGATCCCTGGGACGAGAGGCTCGACGCGCTCGAGGCCCACGAGACGTTGCAGGCGCTCGCCCCGCAGCACCGGGCGGCGCTGACGCTGCGCTATCTGGACGACCTCCCGGTCGCGGAGGTGGCGCAGGCGATGGACCGCACCGTCCACGCCACCGAAGCGCTGCTGGTGCGGGCCCGCACGGCATTTCGAACGACCTACACCGACCGAACCGATGGGCGAGACGACGGAGAGGGGGCCGGCCGTGACTGATCCGCTGGATGTACTACGCGAGCCCGACGGCCCGGTGGCCCCCGATCCCGGTTTCGCCGCCAGGTTGCGCGCACGTCTCGAGCGCGCACTCGAGCTACCCCGAGGAGTCAGCGTGTCTGTTGGACTTTCCGACCCCGTGACCACCAGCGATCGACCGAGCGTCGTCCCGAGCGTTCCGGCAGGTGCTGCCATCCCGTACCTCGCCGTGAGCGACGCCCGGCGCGCCATCGACTGGTACGTCGAGGTGTTCGGTGCCGTCGTCCAGGGCGATCCGATCGTCATGCCGGACGGGCGCATCGGCCACGCCGAACTCGCCCTCGCCGGCGGCAAGCTGTACCTGGCCGACGAGTACCCGGAGATCGGCGTGGTCGCCCCGGCCGCCGCCGGGGCGTCCGTCAGCCTGGTGCTGGACGTCCCCGACGTCGACGCGCGGGCGGCTGCGGCCACCGCACACGGAGGCCGGCTCACCCGCGAGATCGCTGAGGCCTACGGTTCGCGCAACGCGACGATCGTCGACCCGTTCGGTCATCGCTGGATGCTCCAGCAAACGCTGACGGCCGTGCCGGCCACCGAGGCGCCGCCCGCGCCGTGGCGCCAGGGCGACGTGGGCTACGTGTCGATTCAGGTACCGGACGCCGACCGCGCCGCGACGTTCTACACCGCACTGCTCGGCTGGACTTACGAGAAGCGCGGCGAGCAGTCGTTGCACGTCAGAGGGCAGTCGATTCATATCGGCATCTTCGGCGGTCAGCAGTCGCCCAACCTCTACTGCGCCTACGCGGTCGGCGATGCCGACGCGGCGATCGAGCGGGTGCGCGCCGCCGGTGGCACCGCCGAGGCTCCGACCGAGAAGCCCTGGGGTCGATCCGCCGACTGCATCGACAATCAGGGCACGGCCTTCTCCGTTTTTGCCCCGCGCGCCGACGACCCGGGGGAGCGTCCCCCGATGAACGGGGCGATTCCCGGTGACCTGTGCTACGTGACCTACGGTGTGGTCGACTCGGCGGCCGCTCGCCAGTTCTACGGCGCGGTGCTCGGCTGGCGCTTCGCCGCGGGGCATGCCGATGACGGCTGGCAGGTCGAGGACGTCGCGCCCATGGGAGGTATCGGCGGCGGCGCCGACGAGCCACTGACGATCCCGATGTGGCTGGTGGACGACGTCGAGGCTTCCGTCGGGCGGGTCCGAGCGGCCGGCGGGACGGCGACCGAGCCGGAGCAGCAGCCCTACGGGATCACGTCCGAATGCGTCGATGACCAGGGAAGCCGGTTCTACCTCGGTCAGCTCTAGCGCTCAGCGCGAGCGCCGGCGTACCAAGGCCTCCTGCATCACCGACGCGACCAGCCGGCCGTCCTCGGTGAAGTACTCGCCCACTGCCAGCCCGCGACCGTCCGACGACGACGGGCTCTCGATGCTGAACAGCAGCCACTCGTCGGCGCGGAACGGCCGGTGAAACCACATCGCATGATCGAGCGACGCGAGCAGCAGCTGCCCGGGCGGGATGTCGTGGCTCAGCGTGGCGGTGCCGGCGAGCGTGAGGTCCGACATGTACGCGAGCGCGCACACGTGCAGCAGCGGGTCGTCGGGCAGCCGATCGGCCGCACGCATCCAGAACCGGCGCCGCGGGATGTCGTCGCTCATGACGCCGATCTCGTCCTCGGGCCCCTGCGGCACCTGCGATCCGGCAAAGCGTGACGTCGGATCCGGGCCGCGCAGCTCCAGCACCAGCCGGGCGACGGACTGGGCGCGGTCAGCCGTTTCGCCGGCCTCTTCGGCCGCTTTGTAGAGGTCGAGTGATTCCGCCGGTGGCCGCACGACCGGCATCGGCCGCTGGTGGCCGCCTCCCTCCTCCTTGTCCTTGAACGAGGCCGAGAGGCTGAAGATCGTCTCGCCCTTCTGGACCGCGGCGACCCGGCGGGTGGTGAAGCTCCCGCCGTCGCGCAACCGGTCGACCAGATAAATGATCGGCGCGGTCGGGTTGCCCGGGCGCAGGAAATAGCTGTGCAGCGAATGCACGTAGCGCTCACCGGCCGTGCGCCCGGCCGCGACCAGTGCCTGCGCCGCGACCTGACCGCCGAAGCTGCGCATCGGCGCCCCCGCATGACTCCAGCCCCGGAAGATGTCGCGGTCGATCTCCTCGAGTTCGAGCAGGTCGACGAAGGTCGGTTCCTCGGAGGGCTCCTGCGGCCGGGTCATTTAGTAGCCACGCCAGACCGGCGGCCGGCGCTCGAGGAAGCTGGCGACGCCCTCCTGGCTGTCCTCGGTGTTCGTCATGACGTCGACGAGCCACGCCTCCTCCCCGGCGATCGTCGCGCGGTCGATGTCGAACGAGCGGTTCAGCAACCACTTGTTCACGCGATGGGCCGCGGTCGGCCCGGTTGCGAGGCGCGTCGCCCACTCGTTGACCGCTGCTTCCAGCGATCACCCGGAACGACGCGGGAGACCAGCCCGATCTCGTACGCCCGCTGTGCCGCGACGTCGTCGGCGAAGAAGATCAGCTCCTTGGCGCGCTGCAACCCGATCAGGCGGGGAAGCAGGTACGTCCCGAGCCCGTCGGCGACCAGTCCGCGGCGGGCGAAGATCTCGATGAACTTGGCTTCCTCGGCGGCGATGACGAGATCGCAGGCGAAGGCGACGTGCGCGCCGATGCCGGCGGCCGTGCCCTGAACCGCAGCTATGACAGGCTTTTCGCAGTCCATGATCGAGGAGACCAGCTTGATGGCGCCGCGCATCATCATCCGGCGTGGTCACCGAGCAGCTTCTCGGGGAACTTCTCGTCCCGCGCGGCGGCATCGGGGTGCCCTTGCGCAGATCCGCTCCCGTGGAGAAGAACCGCCCGGTCGCGCCGATCACCACGCAACGCACGCCTGGGTCCTCGTTCGCCCGGTCCAGCCACGCCATCAGGCGGTAGCGCTGGTCGTGCGTCATCGAGTTGCCGGCCTCCGGGCGGGTCATCGTCGCCCGCAAGATCCCGTCCTCCAGCGTGAACGTGATCTCGTCGGTCGACTCGAGGTCCGGCGAGAGCCCGGCGGTCATGGTGCTCCTATACTTGGTAGGCGAAGGGATACTTGATACGTGACGGCTGACACCGCCGGATGGAACGTGTTATCGCGCAGGTTAGGCTGCCAGACGTGACTCGCGGCATTCTCGCGGCTGCCGGCTACGTGCCGCACGGCCGATTGGACAGGGCGGAAATCGCCGCATTCGTCTTCACCGGCGGGGGCAATGGCACCCGTCAGTGGCCTGGTACGACGAGGACACCACGACCCTCGGGGTCGAGGCGGCGCGGCTGGTGCGCCGGGCGCGGCCTGACGCGGCGCCCTCGGCGCTGTACTTCTCCACCGTCAGCCCGGCGTATGTCGACAAGACGAACGCGACCGGGGTGGCGGCGGCGCTGCGGCTCGACAGTGACGTGCTCGCGGCCGACTTCGGCGGCGCACAGCGCTCGGCGGTCGGCGCGCTGCTCGCCGCGCTGGGCAGTACGTCGACGGTGCTCACCGTTGCCGCCGACGCCCGCAGCGGGCTGGCGGGAAGCGGCGACGAGGCGGCCGGGGGTGACGCCGGTGCGGCGCTGCTCGTCGGTGACGACGCGAAGGGCCCGCTGCTGGCGGCCTTCCTCGGGTCGGCGTCCATCAGCGAGGAGTTCACCGACCGCTGGCGCAGCCCTGGCGACGCCCGCTCGAAGCTGTGGGAGGAGCGCTTCGGCGAGACGGCCTACGTGCCGCTCGGCGAGCGCGCCTGGCGCGAGGCGCTGAAGAACGCCGAGATCGAGGCCGGCGACGTCGACCGGGTCATCATCACCGGACTGCATTCGCGGGCGGTACGCGTCCTGGGCACCAAGCTCGGCGTGAAGGACAAGCTCGTCGACGACCTCGGCTCCCGGCTCGGCAATGCCGGCTCGGCCCAGCCTGGATTGCTGCTCGCCGCAGCTCTCGAGGCCGCGTCGCCCGGCGAGGTCGTGGCGCTGGTCGTGCTCGCTGACGGTGCTGACGTGCTGCTCTTCCGCGCCGGCGAGGCAGCGTGCCCAGACGCCGGTGCGCTCGGTCGCTGATCAGCTCGCCGGCGGCACCAACGTGCCCTACGGCAAGTTCCTGTCCTGGCGCGGCGGGCTGACCGTCGAGCCGCCGCGGCGGCCCGAGCCCGCGCGGATGTCGGCCAGCGCCGCCCTTCGCAACGAGGACTGGAAGTACGCGTTCGCCGGGCGCCGCGATCCGGTTTCGGGCGACCCGCAGCTGCCGCCGCTCCCGACAGGCGGCGAGGCGGTGCCGATGAGCGACGTTGCGGGCACCATCGCGACCTTCACCGTCGACCGGCTCGCGTACTCCCCGAGCCCGCCGATCGTTTTCGCGATCGTCGACTTCGACGGCGGCGGCCGCTACCCGGTCGAGATCACCGACGTGCCGGAAAAGGACCTCGCGGACGACGTGAAGGTCGGCACCCGGGTCGAGATGACGTTCCGGCGCCTGTCGACCGCCGACGGGATTCACAATTACTTCTGGAAGGCGCGGCCGCTGCGCAGCGTTGCGCCTCTGCACCTACAGCGCAGCCTGCCTAGGCACGGTCGAGGAGACGGGGTCGTATGGGATCGCACGGGATTCGTGACCGGGTAGCCATAGTCGGAATGGCCTGCACGCCGTTTCGCGAGCACTTCGACAAGAGCGCCGATGACCTGATGGTCCAGGCGTCATCGACGAGGCCTACGCGAGTCGGCCGGGATGGTGCAGGACGACGTCGACGCGTTCTGGCTGGGCACCGCCAGCAGCGGGATGAGCGGCATTACCCTCGCCCGCCCCCTGCAGCTGACCGGCAAGCCGGTCACCCGGGTCGAGAACTACTGCGCCACCGGTTCCGAGGCGCTGCGCAACGCCTCGTATGCGGTGGCGAGCGGCGCGTACGACATCGCGATGGCGGTCGGCGTCGAGAAGATCAAGGACTCCGGCTACCAGGGCATGTCGGCAGCCGCCGATCCCGAACGACGGCACGGCCCGCACCCTGACGGCGGCCGCGATGTTCAGCATGGTGGTGCCGGCGTACGCCAAGCGTTACGGCGTCACCGAGGCCGAGATGCGCGAGGCGCTGGCCCACATCGCTTCCAAGAACCACTACAACGGCGCCCGCAACCCGCGCGCGCAGTTCCGCCGGGAGGTCAGCGAGGCGGCGGTCTGCGCAGCTACGCCGGTGGCCGGGATGCTCGGCATCTACGACTGTGCCGGGCGTGGCCGACGGCTCCGCGGCGGCGATCGTCGTGCGGGCCGAGGACGCGCACCGCTACACCGACAAGCCGCTGTACATCAAGGCGCTGTCGTTCGTCGCCGGCAACGGAAACGGGCTCGCCGACCCGACGTACGACTACACCACCTTCCCCGAGGTCGCGATGTCGGCGAAGGACGCCTACGCGCAGGCCGGGATCACCTCGCCGCGCGACCAGATCGCCATGGCCGAGGTGCACGACTGCTTCACCCCGACCGAGATGGTGCTCATGGAGGACCTGGGGTTCGCTGAGCGTGGCACCGCCTACAAGGAGGTCCTCGCCGGCACCTACGACCTCGCCGGCGATCTCCCCATCAACCCCGACGGCGGCCTGAAGAGCTTCGGCCACCCCGTGGGCGCGTCCGGCCTGCGGATGATGTTCGAGGCCTGGCTGCAGCTACGCGGTGAGGCCCCGCCGGAGCGCACGCATCGGCACCGCCGACCGCGGTTACGCGCTCACCCACAACCTCGGCGGCTACCCCGGCGAGATGGTCTCGTTCGTCTCGATCCTCGGTAACAAGCTCGACTGAGATTCAGCCTGTGGACAGGCCGATCCCGTCCGGACCGGCCCGCAGAATCCGGGGATGGACGAGGTCGACGCCGGAAAGTTGTTGCATGACGCGCGGTGGATGGCCGGCCTGACGCAGGCCGAGGTCGCCCAACGCGCGGGCATCGCGCAGCAGACCGTCGCGCTGTACGAGCGGGGCTCGCGCCAGCCGAGCGTCGCCACGCTGAGCCGGCTGATTGCGGGTTGCGGCCTGCGGCTGTCATGGCGGCTGGTCCCCGAAGCCGGCCTGGAAGACGAACCGACGCGGGAACTGCTCGCCGCGCAGCCCGCTCGACCGCCTGGACCCGCCTTTGCAGAGGCACGTGGCCCGCATCGCCGAGGCGAGCGGCGGCCTGTCCCTCGTGTTCGGCGGAAAAATCGCCGCCCGCCTGCACGGCGCCGACATTCGCGTTCACGAGATCGAGATCTGGGTCGATCCGCTCGTCGATCTGGACGAACTGACCGCCTTTCTCGCGCGCGCCGACATCGTCTACGTCTCGCCGTTCGGCGTGACGTCACCCGCGGTCGCCGAACGGGAACGGCTGGACGAGGGCTGGCCACTCGCCGGCCGCGACGCTGACGTGCTCCTCCGGTCCGCCGAGCATTTCGACCGGCTCGTTCGGGAGTCAACCTCGGTGACCAGCAAGGTCGCGATCGCCTCTCCCGACGACTGCGGCCGTTGGTGGCACGACCGCGACCTCGACCACCTCGCGCTGCAGCGAGCGGTCCGACTCGCCCATCAGCAGCAGCTGACAGGCAATCCGCTGTTCGAGGGGAGCTGACCCTTTTTGTCGAACACAAGCAATGCGTTGTAGGAATCGCCGATTTACAACGGATCGCGTGTGTTCACGAAAAAGGGGTCCGGCCACCCGGGACAACGGATTGTCTGTCGCGGCACCCGGGGGTTAATCGCGGGCAGCCTCGGGACGGGCCGTGCGAGAATGTGCCGTCCATGATGTGGGCACGCGATCCCAGGATGTGAGCGGGTAAGACGGTGAGCATGTACGAGTCGGCAGGCGCCGGCGCCGAGTGGCAGGAGAGCCTGCTGGCGGAGCGGGCGCGGGGGATGACGTCGTCGGTCATCCGTGACCTGCTCGCACTCACGTCTCGTCCCGAGATCATCAGTCTGGCGGGTGGGCTGCCTGACGCGGCGGCGCTGCCGGCCGAATGGCTGCGCTCGTGTGCCGATGCGCTGCTCGCGGCGCAGGGGCCGGAGCTGTTGCAGTACTCGACCACCGAGGGCGACCCGCAGCTGCGGGAGCTGATCGCCGAGTGGGAGAGCGGCTGGTGCGGGCGCCGTGTCGCGGCTGACGACGTGCTCGTGACGTCGGGGTCGCAGCAGGCCCTTGATCTGCTCGCCAAGGTGCTCGTCGAGCCGGGCGACGTCGTCGTGACGACCGACCCGGCCTACCTCGGCGCCCTGCAGGCCCTTCAGCTCTTCCGGCCCAGGCTCGTCGGCATCGCCGAGGACGCGGACGGGATGCGGGTCGGGCTGCTGGCCGACGCGCTCGCGGCCGGCCTGCGGCCCAAGCTCGTCTACCTGACACCGACGTTCGCCAACCCGAGCGGCACGACGATGCCTGACGACCGCCGCAGGGCCCTCGCGGCGTTGGCGGATCGTTACGGCTTCCTCGTTGCCGAGGACGACGCCTACCGCCAGCTGTATTTCGACGTCGCACCACCGGCGCCGATCGCGTCGGCGAGTGACCGTGTCGTGCGGTTGGGCTCGTTCTCGAAGGTGCTCGGCCCCGGCTTGCGGGTGGGATGGATCGTCTCGCCGCCGGCCTTGCGGAGCGCGCTCGTCCGGGCCAAGCAGGCGACCGACCTTCACACCTCGACCTTCACCCAGCGGCTGCTGCACGCCGCCGCCAGCGATGCGCCGCTGCTCGCCGGCCACCTCGCCGCCACCCGGTCGCGTTACGCGGAGCGGGCGAGCGCTCTCGCCGACGGGCTGCGCGCCGGCTTCGGCGAGCGTCTCGAACTCGCCGACCCGCAGGGCGGGATGTTCTGCTGGGCCAGATTCGTCGACGGCACCTCGCCGGCGAAGCTCTTGACCGCCGCCCTCGACCGAGGCGTCGCCTTCATCCCGGGCGAGGCGTTCGCCGTCCCGGGAGCCGACGGCAGCAGCGGCGAGAGCGCGCGCGGCGCCCGGATGTGCTTCGCCACCTCCCCGCCCGAGACGCTTCGCGAAGCGGTCCGGCGCCTGACCGACGCGGCCGGTATCGCGTCCGGAGCGACTCTGCGGTAGAACATGCAGGGACTTGTTCGGCGTCCGGACATCCAGCGTTGCACGCAGCGTTCCAGCAACGTTTCCCAGTGTTTCCGGGCGTTTGTGGGCACATCGGGGGTTGCGTTGGTGGTTGGGGGCCCGGAGGGTGTGTATGGCGTGCGCCGGTTGCGGTCGCTCAGTCTACGGAGTCGGGCCGGCCTGCTGTTCGAGTGCTGCGCCTCGACGCGATGGGCAGCGATCGTCGCCCATCGGCTCGACGAGTGCGAGGACGACGCGCAGTTCTACGAGCTGATCGACGACGTCTGGTGGCTGCTCTCGCCGGGAGACTGGCAGGAGGCCTTCGACGCCAATCCCAGACCTGCGCCGCCCAGTGCCTCGGGCTCCGGATCCGCGTTGCTGCGCGAGATCGCCGAGTGCCTGCGGGCGTATGAAGAGCGCTTCGCGATGGCCTACGTCGCGCGCGGCCAGGGCCGGGGCGCGGCCGAAGCTCTGCTCCTGCTGCGCAGGCGGCTCGCTAACGCGCCGGCGGTGGAGATGCGCGTGGCGGCTGCGGAGCAGATGGCGATCACTCGCGCCCGGCTGGTGCAGGCGCTCGGATCGCTCCTGCCGGTCCAGGACCCGGCGCACGACCACGGACGACACGAGGTTCAGGTCCCCGCTTAGCCCGAATGCCGGTCGGCGCGGGCTTCAAGTCCCGTGTCGGCGGGGCCGATGACAAGCCTCAGCCTGCATCGGGGGAGTCGTTTGTGCGTGCCAGGACCTCGTTCCTGCTTACGTTGCTCGTGGGGATGGCCGGCCTGACGGTCGCCGCCCCCGGGCCGGTTGCAGCGTCCGGATTGCCCCGCTTCGGTGCCCAGCGGATCGCTGCGGCCGCATCGATGAGGGCTACGCTCAGCCGGCATCGCCATGCGAGCGTCTGCGCCCGGCCCAGTGCGCTTCACGCTTCCTGCAACGCGATCGTCGACCTCAATGTCAGCGGCAGTATCAGCGGCAATATCAGTGCAAATGCCTCGCCCAATGGGGTTCCCTGGGGCTTCGGGCCGGCTGATTTGCAGGCGGCCTACCAGCTGCCCTCGGCGTCGGCCGCGGCGGCGGTCAGACCGTCGCGATCGTCGACGCGTATGACCTGCCCACCGCTGAGGCCGACCTCGCCACCTATCGCGCGCAGTACGGTCTGCCGGCGTGCACCAGCGCCAGTGGCTGCTTTCGCAAGGTGAACCAGGACGGCGGCACGGCGCCGCCGATCGCGGACGCCGGCTGGGGCCAGGAGATCGCCCTGGACCTCGACATGGTGAGCGCCGCCTGCCCGAAGTGCTCGATCCTGCTGGTCGAGGCCAACGACTCCGGCATGTTCAACCTCGGCACCGCCGAGAACACCGCCGTGGCCCTGGGCGCGACCGCTGTCTCCAACAGCTGGGGCGGCGCCGAATGGTCGAACGAAAGCGTGGCCGACTCCGAGTTCTTCGACCACCCGGGCGTGGCCATCACCGTCAGCGCCGGTGACTCGGACTACGGCCTGGAGTACCCGGCGGCGTCCCCGAACGTCATCGCGGTCGGTGGCACGAGCCTGTCGGTGACATCCGGCTCGCGCGGCTACTCCGAGTCGGTCTGGTCCGGCACCGGGAGCGGATGCTCGGCATACGAGCCGAAACCGGCGTGGCAGAGCGACTCGGGCTGTGCGAACCGTTCGGTCGTCGACGTCTCGGCCGACGCCGATCCGTCCACCGGGGTCGCGGTCTACGACAGCACGGCCAACGGTGGCCAGAGCGGCTGGATGGTCTTCGGTGGGACGAGTGCTGCCGCCCCTCTCGTCGCCGGCGCCTACGAGCTGGCGGGCGTGAGCTCACCGGCCGACCTTCCGGTGCAGGCCCTCTATGCCCATCCGGCGGACTTCTTCGATGTGACGAGCGGGTCCAACGGCTCGTGCGCCGTCACGTACCTGTGCACCGCGGCGACCGGCTACGACGGTCCGACCGGACTCGGAACCCCTGATGGCGTCAGTGGTTTCGCCTCCACAGTGCCCGTCGTGCCCGCCGGCCCTGGTGCGCCGACGGCCGTCTCCGCCGTCGCCGGCGACGGCCGTGCGACCGTGACCTGGCAGGCGCCGGCGGTGGACGGCGGCAGCCCGATCACCGGGTATCTCGTCACTCCGAGCATCGGCGGCGTCGTGCAGCCGGTCCGGGCTTTCACCTCGACCGCGACGTCTCAGCTGCTCACCGGACTGGCGAACGGGACGGCGTACACGTTCACGGTGGCGGCTGTGAACGGCGTCGGCACGGGCGTCGCCAGTGCAGGGTCGGCTCCGGTCACCCCGTTCGACGCGGTGACGACCAAATACGCGCAACTCGGCGGCAGCTCGTCGTATCTGGGCGCCCCCTCAGGCGCTGAGGCGTTCCTCGCCGGCGGTGGCCGCTCGCAGGCCTACGCGGGAGGCGCGATCTACTGGTCGTCGGCCACCGGTGCTCATGCGGTCCGCGGGAACATCTGGCTCAAATACAAGGCAATCGGCGCCACCGCGAGCTTCATCGGTTACCCGACGACCGACGACGCGGCCTCGCCCGACGGGGTCGGCCGGTACAGCCATTTCGCGAAGGGCGCCATCTACTGGAGTCCGGCGTCCGGGGCGCATGAGGTGCTCGGCGCCATCGAGGCCAAGTGGGCCTCAGTGGGCTGGGAGCGCAGCGGCCTGGGCTACCCGACGACCGACGAGACGGCCACGCCCGACAAGGTGGGCCGCTACAACCACTTCACCCGGGGATCGATCTACTGGACCCCTCGCCTCGGTGCCCACTACGTGCTGGGTGCCATCCAGGCGAAGTGGGCCTCCCTGGGCTGGGAGCGCGGCCGGCTGGGCTACCCGCGGTCCGACGAATTCGGCATCCCGGGCGGCCGGCGTAGCAACTTCCAGCACGGCTACATCACGCGAAACCTGAAAACGGGCGCGATCGCGGTGGTCTACACGGCCTGAGCGGTGATACTCGAAACCTGACGGGCGCGGCCTGCCGCGATTGGGGAGGGTTCGTTGGCTCTGGCACCGCTTCGGCCGGCGGATCCACCGACCCTACGGCCCCTACCGCTTGCAAGGTCGCCTGGGGCCGGGCGGCATGGGCGTGGTCTACCTGGCGTTCGGCCCCGACAACCAGCCGGTCGCCCTGAAAGTGCTGCAACCGGTTCTCGCAGAGGACGCGGACTACAGAACCCGCTTTGTACGGGAAGTCAGCGCCGCCCAGCCTGGTCGACAGCCCCTTCGTGGCGAAGGTCGCTCGCGGCCGAAACGAACAGCTGCGCCGCTCTGGATGGCCACTGAATACGTCGAGGGCGCGACGCTCGCGCACGCCGTCGAGACCAACGGCCCGGTGCCACCGGATCGGCTCCGCGGGCTGGGTTCCGACCTGGCCGCAGCCGTCGCGGCGCTGCATGCGCCGGCGTGGTCCATCGCGACCTCAAGCCCGCCAATGTCGTGCTCGCGTGGAGCGGTCCGAAGCTGATCGATTTCGGCATCGCCAAGCACGAAGGTTCGACCGACCTCACCCAGACGGGGGTGACGGTGGGTTCGCTGCTGTGGATGAGTCCGGAAGTCCTGGCCGGGCAACCGGCGGCACGCGCCAGCGACGTCTTCGCCTGGGGTCTGTGCGTCGCATTCGCCGGGCCGGGCCGGGCGCCGTTCGGTTCCGGCAATGCTCACGCCGTCGCATACCGGATCTCCCAGGAGCAGCCGGATCTGCGCGGTTTGCCGGCGAGCCTCACCGAACTGGTCGCGTCGGCACTGGCCAAGAACCCCGCCGCCCGCCCCACCGCTGACGATCTGTGCCGCGCCCTGGGTGGTCGTGGCCAGCAACCGACGATGGTTGCCATACCGCGCTCTGACGGCGGCTGGACCGGGCCCAATGCCGGGTCAGGTCCCCCAGGAACCCCACCGCCGCGGCGCGACGTACCCGCCCGCAGGGCCACCACCGCAACAGCGACGCGGGCTCGGACTCCCGCTGGCCATCATGGCCGTGCTTCTCGTTGCAGCGGCGATCGGCATCGCCATCCTGGCGACGATGGATTCGGCAAGGGCAAGGACGGTCCCAACCTTCGATCACGGCCACCCCGAGCAGCCCCACCGCGCCTCCCACGACGCCTCCCACGAGCCACCCACCACGCCACCCACCACACCACCGACGACCCCGCCCACCACGCCGCCGACGTCAGCGCCTCCCGCGCCGACCAACCTCGGTCAAGCGGAGAACGCCGTGCTGGCCGCCGGTTACACGCCCTACTCCGACTCCTCGGCCTTCCTGGAACCCGACGCGCCGGTCAACGTCATCCTCGGACGCTCACCGAGTCCGCCGACGGCTACAACAACTGGGCCTTCTTCTTCGTCGGCAACAAGTACATCGGCCACGACACGAAGGACCCGAGCCTGGGATTGCCGTCGGCAGCCGCACGCCCGACACGTCATCACGCTCGGCTACACGCTCTTCGGCCCCGAGCGATCCCGAACTGCTGTCCGACCGGCGGCACCCAAGCGTGCGTTACGAGTGGAACGGCATACCACTCATCCCGCTCGACCCGATCCCGGCAACGATCCGACCCAGAACCATCGCTGACCCATCTGGTCTGATGCTCGGGTGACCGACACTGCTCGAACAAGCCCGGCAGCTGACACCTCCCGGCCCCATGGCCCGCTCTCCGGCTACCGCATGCTCGAACTCGCCGGGCTCGGCGCGCTGCCGTACGGCACGCTGAAGCTTGCCGACATGGGCGCCGACGTCATCCGGGTCAACCGGGTGAGCGACGCCCCTGCCGAGCCGCCGCGGGACACTCGCCCGAGACGCCAGTTCTGGCGGGAGTTCGACCGCGGCCGCCGCTCGATCGCTGTCGACCTCAAGTCCCCGGCGGTGTCGACCTCGTGCTGCGCCTTGCCGAGAAGTCGGACGTGTTGCTGGAGGCTTTCCGCCCCGGCGTCGCCGAGCGGCTGGGCGTCGGTCCGGACAGGCATGGCCCGCAACCCCAAGCTGGTCTACGGCCGGCTGACCGGCTGGGGACAGAGCGGGCCGCTGGCACAGGTCGCCGGCCACTCGCTGAACTACGAGTCACTCTCCGGCGCCATCGGCTCCATCGGCCCGGTCGGGGGCCCGCCGGTACCGCTGCTGCAGGTGTTCGGCGACTTCGCCGGGGGCGGGCTGCATCTGGCCTACGGCGTCGTCTGCGCGCTGCTCGAAGCCTGGCGTACCGGCAAGGGTCAGGTAGTCGATGCGGCGATGCTCGACGGCGTCATGTCGCTCTACGGCGTCTTCTACGGCATGTCCGCCTCGGGATGCACACCGAGGAGATCGGCAGCAACCTGTTCGACGGCGGGGCGCCGTTCTACAACGTCTACGAGACGTCGGACGCCAATACGTGACCGCCGCACCTATCGAGCCGCACTTCTACCGCCAGCTCCTCGACGCGCTGCAGATCCCGGCCGACGAGCTTCCGCGCAGTACGACCGCAGTCAGCTGGCCCGAGGTGCGCGACCGGATCGCGGCAGTCTTCAAGACGCGGACCCGCGATGAGTGGCAGGCACCTGCTGGAGGGCACCGACGTCTGCTTCGCCCCCGTGATGCGGCTGGCCGAAGCGCATGAGCATCCGCACAACGTCGCCCGCGGCGCCTTCGTCACGACCCCCGACGGCGGCCGCCAGCTCCGCCCTTCACCGCGGCTTTCGGGCATGGCTGCCAACGGGGATGGGTGAACCAGTCCTACGCCGTACGTCGGCGCCGACACCGACGTGGTGCTCGGCGAATTCGGCCTGGATCAGGCCGCGGTCGCCGGTCTGCGCCCCGCGGGGGTGGCCGCCTGACGATCTGGCCCCTGGTCAGTCGTCTAGCGACCCGGTACGTTGCGCCACCGCAGCTCGAAGACGGGACCTCGCAGATGTATCTGGAGCTCACCGACGAGCAGCAGGCGCTGCGCGATGAGGTGCACACCTACTTCGGGAGTTGCTGACTCCCGAGGTACGGGCCGAGCTGGCAGGCGGCGGCGGCATCGGCGAGGCCATGCGCAAGGTCGTGCGGCAGATGGGCACCGATCAGTGGCTCGGCGTGGGCTGGCCCGCCGAGTACGGCGGTCGCGGCCTGACCCCGGCGGAGCAGTTCGTCTTCTTCGACGAGTCGATGCAGCGCCGGCGCCCCGGTGCCCATGCTCACCATGAACACGGTCGGCCCGACCATCATGCAGTTCGGCACGCAGGAGCAGAAGGACTTCTTCCTGCCCAAGATCCTCGCGGCGATCTGCATTTCTGCATCGGCTACAGCGAGCCCGACGCCGGCACCGACCTGGCCGCCCTGAAGACCCGCGCGGTGCGCGACGGCGACGAGTACGTCATCAACGGCCAGAAGATCTGGACCAGCCTCGCCTCCGACGCCGACTACTGCTGGCTTGCGGCGCGCACCGATCCGGATGCCCGCCGCCACCGCGGCATCTCCATGATCATCGTCGACATGAAGAACACGCCGGGCATCACCGTCAGGCCGCTGAACCTCATCGCGAGCCACAACGTCACCGCTGTCTTCTTCGAAGACGTCCGCGTTCCCGGCCGCCAGCATGGTCGGCGAGGTCAATGGCGGCTGGAAGCTGATCACCAACCAGCTCAACCACGAGCGGGTCACGCTCGTCAGCTCCGGCTCGATCGGGCGTTACCTGCGTCAGGTGCGCGAGTGGGCGCAGCAGACCAAGCGGCCCGATGGTTCGAGCCGGTGATCGATCAGGAGTGGGTACGCGTCTCGCTCGCCCGCCTGCATGCCCGGCTGGAGGCGCTGCGCCTCATGAACTGGGAGGTTGCCTCGGCGGCCACCGAAGGCTCGTTGGCAGCCGCAGGACGCGTCGGCGATGAAGGTCTTCGGCACCGAGTTCAACCTCGAGTGCATCCGCGGTCTCATGGAGATCGTCGGCCAGACCGGTTACCTGGCGGGCGATACCGCGGGCTCGATCCTTCACGGCCAGCTCGAGGCAGCGGCCCGCAGCATGCTCATCCTGACCTTCGGTGGCGGCACCAACGAGTTGCAGCGAGATCTCATCGCCATGTTCGGCCTCGGCTTCCCCCGCGCTTCGCGCTGACCGCGCCTCCCCCACCAGGAGCACTCTCGTGAATTTCACCCTTGATGAGTCCCAGACCGCTGTACGCGAGCTGGCCGCCCAGATCCTCGATGACAAGGCGACCCCCGAGCGTCACCGTGCCCTCGAAGATGCCGGCGAATCGTTCGACCGATCGCTCTGGTCCGAGCTGGCGACAGCAGGATTGCTCGGCATCGGCCTGCCCGAGGAGTACGGCGGTGGCGGGCTCGGCTTCGTCGAGGTCGGGCTGCTGCTGACCGAGGCGGGGGGCCACGCGGCCAAGGTCCCGCTGCTGCCGACGTTGACGACCGCGGCGGCGGTGGCCGCATTCGGGCCTGCGGATCTCGCCAAGCACTGGCTGCCCCAGGTGTGCGCCGGGGACGTCGAGCTTTCCGCCGCCTTGGCGTCTTTCCCTGACCCGCCGCTGACCGCTTCCGCCTCCGGTGCGATCGACGGGGTGGCCTCGTTCGTTCCGGCCGGCCTCGACGCGTCGGCGGTCCTGGTCTTCGCCGAGAACGCTGCCGGTGGGCTCGGGGCCGTTACCTCATCGATCCGCACGGAGCGGGTGTCAGCAGCGAGGCGCAGGTCACCGGTGCCGGATCGGTCGAGGCCCGGCTCACCCTGTCCGGCGTCGTCGCCCTTGGCCGGCTCGCGGGAGATGGTGCGGCGATTCACGAGTGGCTTCGCCAACACGTGGTGGCCGGGCATTGCGCCACTGCCGCCGGGATCACCGCGGCCGCTCTGGACCTGACGACGGCGTACGCCCGGGTGCGCGAGCAGTTCGGCAAGCCGATCGCGGCGTTCCAGGCGGTCGCCCAGCGCGCGGCCGATGCTTTCATCGACGTCAAGGCCATCCGGCTCACGGCGCTGCAGGCGTGCTGGCGGGTCGCCTCCGGCCTTCCGGCCGGCGAGCAGGTTGCCGTCGCCAAGTTCTGGGCGGCCGACGGCGGCAAGCGCGTCATGCATGCGGCGCAGCACATCCACGGCGGCATCGGCGTCGACAAGGACTATCCGCTGCACCGGTTGTTCCTCGCCTACACGGCAGACCGAGCTGAGTCTGGGCGGAGCGACCGAGCACCTGCTCCTGATCGGCGCCGAGCTCGCCCACGTTCCGGCCTGACGTGGCGACCGCGCCGCTCCGAACGGCATTCGGGTCGTCGACACTTCCGACCGGGATCAGCGGCGCGTACGTGACGAAGCTGCTTGTCGATGCCGGGGCCGATGTCGTCAAGGTCGAGCCGCCCGGCGGTGACCCGCAGCGCCAGTGGTCGGCCTCGGGAGCGACCGGGTGAGGTGGCGGGCGCCCTGTTCCGGTTCCTGGCGGCGGGCAAGCGTTCGGTCATCGGCGACGGCCCGGAGACGCGGATATCCAACGGCTCATCGCGACCGCCGATCTCGTGGTGGATTCAGGTGATGCGGGCGCCGATCCGGCAGCGTTGGCCTCGCGGCCGACCCGCGCCTGGTGGTGTGCTCCATCACCCCGTACGGGCTGAGCGGCCCGTATGCCGGCCGGCCGGCGACCGAGTTCACCGTGCAGGCCGAGTGCGGCTCGATCGCCGGCCGTGGCACCCTTGACCGGCCGCCGGTGCAGGCCGGAGGCCGGATCGCCGAGTGGTCTGCCGGGCGCGACGGCAGCCGCCGCCGCGCTGGCGCCTCTGCGCCGCTCTACCCGTACCGGCGAGGGTGCGCTGCTCGACGTCTCGTGGTTCGAGGTGATGGTCCTCGCGACGAACCTGTTCTCCGACCTCATGTTCAGCCTGATGGGTCGGCCTGACCTGCCCGGCGCCCCGCGCAGCGTGGAGCTGCCGTCGATCGATCCGACCTCCGACGGTTGGGTCGGCTTCAACACCAACGGCGCGCAGCATTTCCGGGCGTTCGCGGAGTTCGTCGGCCGGCCGGATCTCGTCGGGCCACCCGCAGTGGGGCGCCATCGCCGGGCCGGGTCGCTGCACGCGCCGAATGGGACGCGATCGTGCGGGCGTACACGCCGGCTCCACCACCGCCGAAGTGCTGGCCCGCGCGGAGGAGTTGCGGGTTCCGGCGGCCCGGGTCAACGACGGCCGCACCGTGATCGATGAGGAGCAGGTGGTCGCGCGTGACTTCTATGCCACCGATCCGGCGACGGGCGTACGCAGCCCGAGGCCGCATTACCTGCGCAACGGCCGACGCCCCGCGCCCGGTCGGTCCCGGCCCCCGCGCTGGGCGCCGATGACCCGGCAGTCACCTGGCCCGCGTACGCCCCCCGCGGCCGGCGAGCCGCGCGGGGAGAGCTGCCGCTCGACGGGCGTGAAAGTCCTTGATCTGACGGCCTGGTGGGCCGGTCCGGCCGTCGCGCAGGTGCTGGCGGCGATGGGCGCACAGGCCGTCCATGTCGAGTCGCTGGCACACCTGGACCCGATGCGGCTGGCCAGCGCGTGATGTTCATGGGCCGCGATCGCTGGTGGGAGTTCAGCGGCTTCCATCTGGCGATCAACTCGAACAAGCAAGGCGTCACGATCGATCTGGCCGGGGGATCCGGTGAGGCCGGCGACGCCGACGAGGGCCGTGCTCTGCTGCGCGGCCTCGTCGAGTGGGCTGATGTCGTGGTCGAGAACTACACGCCGCGCGTCCTCGAGCGCTGGGGACTGGGCTGGGATGCCGTCCACGCGCTGAATCCCGCGGCGGTGATGATGCGGATGCCGGCGTTCGGCCTCGACGGCCCGTGGCGCGGCAGGCTCGGCTTCGCTCAGACCGTCGAGCAGATGTCCGGGATGGCCTGGGTGACGGGCTTTCCGGACGGGGAGCCGCTCGTGCCGCGGGGCCGTGCGACCCGATCGGCGGTATGCACGCGCCTTCGCGGTGCTCCTGGCCGCTCTGGCCGCGCGTGACGCCGACCGGTGAGGGCCAGCTGGTGGAGGCGCCGCTGCTGGACAGCGCGCTGAACATGACGGCGGAGCAGGTGATCGAGTACACCGCCACCGGCACTGTCCTCAGTCGCGAAGGCAACCGCTCGCCATCCGCCGCGCCGCAGGGTCTGTACGCTTGCCACCAGCCCGTAGCCGATGAGACCGCCGCCGAGCAGTGGCTGGCGCTTTCGGTCGCCACCGACGAGCAGTGGGAAGCGCTCATCAAGGTGCTCGGTTCGCCGGACTGGGCGCGAGGATCCGAAGCTCGCCACCCATGCCGGCCGGCGCGCGGCGGGTGATCAGCTCGACCGCAGCTGAACGCCTGGGCCCGCGGGCGCGATCTCGCCGAGACGGTCGAGCTGCTGATTTCCGGCCGGTATCCCGGCCGCGCGCCTCACCAGCCCGCGAGCCTCTCACCAACCCCCATTTGGTGGCCCGCGGCTACCTCGAGGACGTCGCCAACCCGGTCGTCGGCACGCATCCGGTTCCCGGAGCTGCCCTTTCGGATGTCCGGCGTCGACCGCTGGATCCGCCAGGGCGCTTCCTCGTGGGCGAGCACAATGCGGACGTGCTCGAGCGGCATGCTCGGGCGTGCCAGCCGACGATCTCGAGCGGCTCTCGGCAGGCGGGAGTCATCGGCACCGAGCCACCCGCCGCCAGCAGGTTGAGTGGGCTTAGCGTGGGCGGGTGGAAGTCCTGAAGGTCCGCTCTCGGCGGCTCGCCCTCCACCAACGACGGCCCGCCGGTTTTGCGGCCAGGTCGATGAGCTGGAGGAGCGGGGATCGACTCGCTCTGGCTGTCGGAGCTGGTGTACTCGCCGCTCGTGGATCCCGTTCATCGGGATGGCCTACGCGCTGTCCCGCACGAAGAAGTTGAAGGTCGGCACCGGCGTCGCCGTGCTGCCCGGGCCGCTCCCCGATCCTGGTCGCCAAGCAGCTGGCGTCGCTGGCCCTGCTCGCACCCAAGCGCGTGCTGCCCGTCTTCGGGCTCTCGCCCGCCCGTCCGGCCGAGCGGGCCGCCTTTCCCGTCCCGAATGGCCAACGCGGCGCGGTGTTCGATGAGTCGCTCGAGGTCCTGCGACGCCTGCTGCGCGAGCCGCTGGTGTCGTTCCACGGCGACTTCTTCGACGTCGACGACGCGCCCAGTCGGTGAGCTTCCGGCCGCGCCGCTCGATATCTGGCTGGGCGGAAGCGCGCCCGCGGGGCTGCGCCGGATCGGCCGCTATGGCGATGGCTGGCTGGCCGAGCTTCATCACGCCCGGAGGAGGCGGCCGACGGCGTCGAGCGATCAAGTCCGCCGCGGCCGAGGCCGGTCGCGAGATCGACCCCGATCATTACGGGATCAGCGTTCCCGTCGCGTTCGGCGAGCTTCCCGAGGCAGCTGACGTGACGTTCATCCGCGCTCGCCGGGCCGACGTTTCCTCGCGTCACTGGTCCCGACCGGCTGGGACGAGGCGCGCGCGACTGATCGAGCGTTACATGGAGGCGGGGCTGACCAAGTTCGTGATCCGGGCCTCCGGCCCTCCGCGGGGACGGTGGCCCGCGAAGACTTTTTGTCCGGATTTCATGACCGAATTCTGCCGTTGCAGACCTGATTTCGGCACGCAGTCAAGCAGGCGCGCGTGACCGACGGGTGGACTTGCGGCCACCCGAGTCATAGGCCGCTGCCGCCTGCCGATAGCCGCGATTGTGGCAGCCTTGATTCTCGGAAGCACGGGCGCCTCGTGCCGGCCGCGCGGCATCGCGGCCTCGGATGTGCTGCATGCGGTGCGCGCGACTGATTGCACCACCTTGTGCGGCGCCCCGGTCGTCTTCGTCTTCCTGGAGACCGAATTTCCCGGTCCCGATCTCGAAGCGCCGATCTGCTCCGAATGCGCCGATCGGGCGTTGGACGAGGCGCGCAGCGACACCGTCGGGGTCTGATGGTCGGCCGCCCGTCCCGGTGACGGACGGGGCGGCGCTGCATCCCCCAGCAGAGAGCACCGCCCCGCCGCCATGAGCAACGACCAGGCGGCCCATCGGACTTCGTCGGCGCCCTGTGTTCTGCGCCACCGCTAGCAGATCAGGGCGCGCGTCAGCCCGTCGGACACCTCGGGCAGCAGCGGCGGTGCCGTGCCGTCCGGAGGGGCTTGGGCCAGCGCGTATTCGGTGAGCAGGGCACTCAAAGAGAGAGCGAGCGCGCGGGCCCGCAATTCACGCTCGGCGTCGATCGGCCCGTACGAGGCGAAAAAGGCCTCACGATGCCTGCCGCTGAAGGCGGCGAAGGCGATCGACAGGTCGAGCGCAGGGTCGCCCAGGCACAGGTCTCCCCAGTCGATGACCCCGGTGATGCCGGTTCGGCCGATCAGCACATGCCGGACGTGCAGGTCGCCGTGGCAGATGACACCGGGCGGCGGCGGCGCGGGGAGCCGGTCCGCCCTCGTGAGCAGCTCGGCCGCGGCGTCGAAGGGGACGTCGGCTCCGCGCTCACGTAACCGCACCAGGCACTGCGTGGTGCGCTCGGCCCGCCGCGCCGGATGGCCCCGTCCCATCGGGTCGTACGCGAGTGGGTATTCGCCGGCGATCTCGAAGTCGCCGGGCGGCAGGTCGTGCAGGACCCGGAGGAACCCTCCGAGCTCAGCCGCCACGATCGCGCGTTGATCTGACTCGATGGCTGTCTGAGCGAGTTCGGTCCCCGGAAGCATCTGCCCGCCCCAGAACGGCCAGGGCTCGTCACCTTCCGGACCCCACGATCCGGAGTAGGCCGGCAGGGGGATGGGCAGCGGCAAGTGGGCGGCGAGCCGGGGCAGCCAGGCCAGTTCGCGGCGGACTCCCGGCAGCGCGATCGCCCGCCGGGGAAACCGGAAGATCAGTTCACCCAAATGGGGGTTTCGGAACCGCACCGCGGTGTTGTCCCAGCCCTGGGCGAAGAGCTCCGCCCCGACGCCCGTCACGTCCGGAAAGACGCCGCCTACCAGCCGATTTGCCTCGGGGAGGGTGACCTCCCGCTCCGGGATCCACGCGGGCTGGGTCACGGGCGGACTCTAGGCGCTCGCGGCACCGGTCGAAAGTGGGCGTTCAGCCACCTGCCGAGCCTCCCGATGATCTTAAGGAAGCAGTACCGACATGTCGCCGCTTCGACAGGCCGCTCCATCCGCCAAGGGGGTCTCGTGCCAAAGCCGGTAGGCGCGGTGCCGATCGTCCGGGCGCGAGCAGCGACCAGCGGTGCCAGTGAGGGCAGCCGGCGCCTGTGGGCCGAGGAGCTCAAGCGCACCGGCCTGAGCCCGCTGGGGCGCAACTTCCCCGGCGGCGCCCTCCTCGTTTTCGACGATCAGCTCCGGTTTCTCGCGGCGGGTGGTGGCGCTCTGGCGGATGTCGGCCTTTCGGGGGAAATGGTCGAAGGCAAGACGGTCGCGGAGGCCTTCGGCCCCGAGGTAGCGGCACGGCTGGAGGGCCCCTACCGGCAGGCGCTGCGAGGCAAGGACGTCTCGGTGGAGGTGTCGCTGCTGGGTCGGACCTTGCTGCAACGCGTCACCGGCGTGCGCGACAACGACGGCAAGCTGCTCGGCGGGATGGGTTTCATCCAGGACGTCACCGAGCGCAGGCGTCACCAGTTCGAGCTGCTCGATGCCCACCACTTCCAGCAGGCCGTCTTCGCGGTGTCTCCCGACACGATCCACGTCTTCGACGTGCGCACCAGACGCATGCTGTGGACCAGCCGCACGATGCACGAACTGCTCGGCTACACCACCGAGGAGATCGACACCTTCGAGCGCGGCCCGTCGCGGCACATCATCCCCGAGCAGGACTTCGTCCGCTTCAACGCCGCTGTCGCCGCCGCCTGCGACTGCGCCGACGGTGAGGTGACCGAGGTTCGCCATCAGGTACGCCATCGCGACGGCCGGCTCCAGTGGGTGTCCAACCGGCTGACCCCGTTCCAGCGCGACGCGGATGGGGCGGTGACCCAGCTGCTGGGCGTCACCCGCGACGTGACCGACGTGATCGCGTTCGAGGAGCGGCTCGAGCATGCGGCGCTGCACGATGACCTCACGGGGTTGCCGAACCGGCGGCTCATCAATCGCCGGCTGGGTGAGGCGCTGGAGCAGATCCGGCGGGAAGCCGGCGGGCCGCAGCAGCGCGAAATCGTCGTCCTGTTCTGCGATCTCGACGGCTTCAAGCGCGTCAACGACGCCCACGGCCACCAGATCGGCGACTCGCTGCTGCGCGTCAGCGCCAGCCGGCTGGTGAGCGCGACCCGCACCGGAGACACGGTCGGCCGGATGGGCGGCGACGAGTTCGTCGTGATCCTGACGGTGGTCGCGGACGAGGATCCCGCGGCGGTCGGGCGCGAGGTGGCGGAGCGCATCATCCGTGCGGTGGGCGAGCCGCTCGTGCTCGGCGCCGTGGAACACGCGGTCACCGCGAGTGTCGGCATCTGCGTTGCCCAGCCCGCCACGACCCCGCATGACCTCTTGCGCGATGCCGACACGGCGATGTACCAGGCCAAGCTCAACGGCAAGGCCGGACACGCGCTCTTCGTCCCGACCCTGCGTGAGGACGCCCGCTCCCGCGACGAGCTGGTGCGAGGGGTCCGGCAGTCGCTGGCCGACAACACCCTCGAGGTCTACTACCAGCCGATCGTCGATCCTCGCACGAGCCGGGTGACGGGGGTCGAGGCGCTGGTGCGCATCCCGGGTCCGGACGGCCGGCTGCTCGACACCGCAGCCGCCATCGCCGCCGCGGAACAGACCGGGCTGATCGGTGCCGTCGGCGAGCGGGTGCTGCGCCGCTCGTGCGAGCAGGCGGCGCGTTGGCGGCAGACACGCGAGCACGCCGATCTCGCGGTCGCGGTCAACCTCAGCGCCTCCGAGATCGCCCGGCCCGGGCTCTATGACCGGGTCACCGAAATCGTGGGCAGCACGCGGCTCGACCCCCGCGCGTTGACGTTGGAGATCACCGAGTCGGTGCTGCTGGAGGCCGGTCCGACGACCGTGCAGGATCTGCGCCGGCTGCACGAGGACGGCATCGGCATCGCGATCGACGACTTCGGGACCGGATACGCGGGCCTGCGCTACCTGGCGATGCTTCCGGTGACGGCGATCAAGGTCGACCGCTCCTTCACGGCCGGGCTTCCGGACGACGCCGTCAGCGCCACGATCGTGCGGGCCACGGTCGGGCTGGCGACGGAACTGCGGCTCGACTGCGTTGTGGAAGGGGTGGAGACGGCGGAGCAACTGGCGGCGCTTCCAGACGCGGCACGCCTGCACGTGCAGGGCTACTTCTTCGGCCGCCCTCAGCCCGCCGGCGCGGCGCTGCCGGCATTCATCTCCCCGCCGGGAAGCCCTGCAGCGGCGGCACTTTAGGAGCCGCGGCGCTCGTACGCCTGTCGCAGGTAGGCCGGGATCCGTCCACGCGCGCTGACTTCGAGCCCGCGGGCCCGCGCCCACTCGCGGATCTGCTGTGAGTCGTCCGCCTTTGCCGGTGCCTCGTGAGACCCACTGATCGGCGCCGGGCGCCGGACGCCCGTCCGCCGTCCCGCCGAGACGTACCGCTGCAACATCGTGCGCAGCTTCTGTGCGTTGTCGAGTGAAAGATCAATTTCGTAGTCGCGACCGTCGATCGCAAAGCGGACCGTCTCTTCGGCTTCGCTGCCGTCGAGATCATCCACCAACTCCACGAAACGCCTTTCCGCCATCTGTCGATCGTGCGGCCGGTAGTTGTGAAAAGGGGTGGCATTCCATGTACGTTCCGTCACAACCTCCTGGAAGAAATGCCGCCAAATATCCCGCAACGGTCAACGCATCGGACCCCCTTTCTCTTACTGAAAGTAAAGCAACTGGGAGTCACCGAGGATCGCCGGGACTGCCCTGCGTCTGCCAGTCGCCCGACGCGAGGAGCACCGTAGCCGACGGTCGCTCCGGGCCACGAAGAATGGTGGTGGCAATCCGCGATGGAAACAGCCGGGCGCTTATGCTCACGCGCGATGTGGGGCCTGACCGAGTGAGGCGGCCGATATTCGTAGGGCGCTGTCGAAAGCGCGCCGAGATTGTTGCACCGGGCTCAGGATCGCCCAAATCAGGTGCATTACCCGAAAGGTCTCTTAATGCGCGATCACGCGCTTGGCGCGGGTTTGAGCCCGCTCAGCACCGCTCGCATTGCCAGCGCCCATCGCCGCTCGAGCGACGCCGGTGTCGATCCGAGCCAGCCGGCGTTCTCCTGGAGCGCCAGCCCCTGAACGGTCGCCAGCAGGACATGGGCGATGTCGATCGCATCACCGGCTAGCTCTCCGGCGCGCACGGCCGCGTCCACCCGGTCGATCAGGTAGCCGCGCACTGCCGCTCCCGCCCGCGTGTCGGCCGGCCCGGGATCGAACTCCGCGAACGCGCGCGAGAACATCAGCTGCGACAGCATCGGCTCTTCCCTGGCGAAGGCGCGAAACGTCATGGCCAGCTGCGCGAGGTCGGTGAGCGGATCACTTGCGGTCTCCCGCTCGAGCAGCCGCTGGTGCAGCCGCCGGAAGCCGGTGAAGAACATCTCGCGCACCAGGCCGGCCTTGTCGCCGAAGAGCTCGTAGACCGCGGGCACCGAGGTGCCCGCCGCGCGTGCCACGGCCCGGGTCGTCATGGCGCCGACGCCCTCCTTCGAGAGGATCGCCAGGCCCACCGACAGCACGCGATCGCGAAGCTCCGGCGTGCGCTGCTTCGCTCTGGGCATCTGCGGCTAGGCGCCGGCGATGAGCTGGCTCTCGAGCTCCGCGTTGTCAGCGGTGCGGCCGGCTGCCAGCGCCGCGAGGGCGCGCGCGCGCGTGCGCAATTTCGTGGCGACGTGGGCGGCCGTATCCAGCGCCAGCAACTGGACGGCGCGGGAGTGGGCCGCCGCCGCCAAGTCCGCCTGCTCCACCACCTCATCGAGGAAGCCGGCCTCGACCGCGCCGGCGGGCGAGTACACCTCTGCGAGGCTCAGCGCGCGATGGAAGTGCGACGGGGTCAGGCGGTGCCGGCAGATCTCCACGGCGGCACGCGGCATCGTGAGCCCGAGCGTCACCTCGTTCGCCGTGATGCGGTACGCGCCGGCTGCCCCGACCCGGTAGTCCACGCAATTGAGCAGGAAGGCGGCCATCGCGATCGCGTGCCCGTTGCAGGCCGCCACCACTGGCTTCGGGAAGCGCAGCAGCCGCTCGGCCAGCCCGAAGCCGGTGTCGAGCATCGAGATCGCCGCGCGGCCGCCGCCCCGCAGGATCTCCAGGTCGAAGCCTGCGGAGAAGCGGTTCTCGCGGCCGGTGAGCAGGACGACAGCCGCCTGCTCCTGGGCTGCGTCGAGCGCGTCTGAGAGCTCGGTGAGCATCTGCGGCGAGAGCACGTTGACCTTGCCGTCGTCCATCGTGATCGTCGCGACGGAATCCACGCACAGGTAGTCGACCAGCGATGTCACGGGATCTCCGCTCACTACGGGATGGGGCTGTCGAGACAATCGTAACGCCGATACGAAACGATGTGGAGACCGGCCTGGCGCAGCCCGCATCCAGGCTCTAGCGTCGTGACCATGAGCTTCAGCGGCTTCCCGCCGGAGGCGTTCGCCTTCTACGAAGGTCTGGAAGCCGACAACAGCAAGGAGTACTGGACGGCCCACAAGGGCGTCTTCGACACCTGCGTCGCAGGCCCGATGCAGGAGTTGCTCGACGAGCTCGAACCGGCTTTCGGCGTCGCCAAGATCTTCCGCCCCTATCGCGACGTGCGCTTCAGCAAGGACAAGTCGCCCTACAAGACCCGCCAGTACGCCGTGGTGCACCTGCAATCAGCCGGCGGGGAGCACGCCGGGCGTGCAGGGGCTGTACGTCGGTATCGACGCCGACGGGCTGCACCTGGGAGGAGGGCAGTACCAGGCGTCCACCGAGCAGGCGCGGCGCATGCGCGCCGCCATCGCCGAAGACCTCACCGGCCGCGAGCTGCGCAGGATCCTCGATGCCTTGCTGCGCAAGGGTTTCGAACTCGCAGGCGAGCAGCTCAAGCGCGTTCCCAAGCCGTGGGACGACGCTCATCCCCGGGCTGACCTGCTGCGCTACAAGTCGCTCACCGCGCATTTCCACCACCCGCCGGGCGCGCTGCTGAGCAGCCCCGAAGTCAAGGCCGAGGTCGCCACCCGCTGGAAGGCGCTGGCGCCCCTGAATGCCTGGATGGCAGCCCACGCCGGCGCGTAGCGAGGCACGCGCGGCGGCTTTGCTACTGGGCGTAACCAACCGGCGTGAGGCGCGTTGGAGAGCCGTGGACGAATTCACCGGCACCCCAGCCGTCGAGATGGACTTCGCCGTACACGGCACGCGCGACAGCGCGGGTTGGACCTTCGTGGTCATCGGCGATCTGGACCTCGACACCGTCCCGCGGCTGCGCTACGCGCTGGCCGACGCCTTCGCCGCGCCATCCGGTGACGTCGTGGTGGATCTTCGCCATGTCGACTTCTTCGACGTCACCGCGCTGAACCTGTTCGCCGAAGCCGCGCGGCGGGTCGGGCGCACCGGGGGCCGGCTCTTCCTGCGCGAGCTCAGCGGCTTCCAGCAGCGCCTGCTCGCCACCTACGGCCTGACCCGGCGTGCGTCGGGCGCCTGGGCCGAGCCTGCGGGCAGCACCCGCAGCGCCTGAGGTCGCTCCGCCAGGCCACGTTCCGGGCGTGCTGAGCGCTCAGCACGACCACCCGGGGATCTGACGCATCTGAGCACGTCAAGGCCCTTGTGCCGGCTCGGGTATACCTGGTATATATACCCGGTATACCGAGCGGATCGAGGGACTGAGGCGGATGAGCGTCCGGCACGCGCTGTTGGCGTTGTTGAGCGAGGGACCGAAGTACGGGTTGCAGCTTCGCCACGAGTTCGAGGAGCGCACCGGTGAGGTGTGGCCCCTGAACGTCGGGCAGGTCTACACGACGCTGCAGCGCCTCGAGCGGGACGGCCTCATCGAGTCCGACGGTGACGGCGAGGCGGGACCGCAGAAGTCGTTCCGGCTCACCTCTGACGGGGGCGTCGAGCTGGACTCCTGGCTGCGGACCCCGCCCGATCTCGGCTCCCCGCCGCGCGACGAGATGGTCATCAAGGTGCTGGTCGCCAGCCGGGTGCCCGGCGTGAGCGTCCACGACGTGATCCAGAACCACCGGCGTCACGTCGTCGAGCTGATGCAGCAGTGGACTCGGGTCAAGCGCGACGCGGGTCCGGGCGAGCTCAGCGTGGCGTTGGTGGTCGACGCGGAGCTTTTTCGCCTCGACTCGGTCGTCCGCTGGCTCGACGCGGCCGACGCGCGGTTCCGCCGCGCCGGCAGCGAGCCGGTCGCGGCGGCCGTGCCTTCCCGGACTGATCGGACCCCGACCCCGACCCCAGCCCGAGAGGCGGAAGTACCGCAATGAGCGCTCTGCAACTGACGCAGGTCAGCAAGGTGTATGGCAGCGGCGTGGCCGAGGTGCACGCGCTTCGCGGCGTCGACCTCACCGTCGAGCCGGGAGAGCTGGTGGCGGTCATGGGGCCCAGCGGCTCCGGCAAGAGCACGCTGCTGACCATCGCGGGCAGCCTCGAGGAACCCTCCGGGGGCGAGGTGACCGTGGGGGACGTGCCGCTTTCGCGGCTGTCCCGCGGCGAGCGCGCCGCCCTGCGCCGCCGCGCGATCGGCTACGTCTTCCAGGACTTCAACCTGCTCGCCGGGCTGACGGCGGCGGAGAACGTGTCGTTGCCGCTGGAGCTCGACGGCCAGCCCATCCGCACTGCCCGCACCGCGGCTCTGGCGGCGCTGGATCGGCTGGGCATGGCCGAGCGGGCAGACCGCTTTCCGGACGACCTTTCCGGCGGAGAGCGTCAGCGGGTGGCCATTGCCCGGGCGGTCGTCGGCGAGCGGCACCTGCTGCTGGCGGACGAGCCGTCGGGCGCTCTGGACTCCGTCAACGGCGAAGCGGTGATGCGGCTGGTACGCGAGACCTGCCAGGCCGGCGTCGCGGGTGTCGTCGTCACCCACGATGCGCAGCTGGCCTCCTGGGCCGACCGCGTGATCTTCCTGCGAGACGGTCGCATCGTCGATCAGACCGCCCAGGCGCCGGGGCCGGAATCGCTGCTGGAGGGGGACCCGGCGCGATGAGCACCACCCTGGCGCCGCCTCCGGTGGCACCGCCGCCGACGCGAGGCGGAGCGCCGGCCCGCCGGGCGATCCGGCGCTGGGCGTGGCGGCTGCTGCGTCGCGAATGGCGTCAGCAGGTGCTCGTGCTGGCGTTGCTCATCGTGGCCGTGCTGGCGACCACGGTCGGCCTGGGGCTCGTCGTCAACGTGCAGCACACCGATCAGGGCGTGTTCGGTTCGGCGAACTCCCGGATCGAGATCGGCGCCCCGGAGCCCCGGGGCATCTCCGCCGATGTGGCCGCCGCTCGCCAGCGCTTCGGCACGGTGGAGGCGATCGTTCACGGGAGCGTGCCGGTCCCCGGTTCGATCACGCCCGTGGACCTGCGGGCGCAGGACCCGCACGGCGTGTTCGGCAAGCCGACGCTGCGCCTGGTCTCGGGCCGGTACCCGGCTGGTGCGGGCGAAGCGGCGGTCACCCGGGCGGTCGCGACCACCTTCAACCTGAAGGTCGGATCGGCCTGGGCCGCGGACGGCCGCTCGCTACGCGTGGTCGGGATCGTCGAGAATCCCAAGGACCTGCAGGACACCTTCGGGCTGGTGGCTCCTGGTCAGATCGCCTCTCCCTCGACCCTCACGCTGCTGTTTCGCAGCACTGGTGGCGGGGATTCGCTGCATCTGCAACTGCCGGCCGGCGGCGGGACGATCCAGTCCATCATGTCCTCGGGTACCAGCGCCGCTCAGGAGCACCGCAATCAGGCCCTGGCCGTCCTGCTGCTCGCGACGATCGGCCTGACGTTCGTCGGCCTGCTCTCCGTGGCCGGTTTCACGGTGATGGCGCAGCGGCGGCTCCGGGCCCTCGGCATGATCGGCGCGATCGGTGCCACCGACCGTCAGGTGCGCCGGGTGATGCTGGCGAACGGGGCGGCCGTCGGCATCGTCGGGGCCGCGTCGGGCGCCGCACTCGGGCTGCTCGTCTGGTTCGCGTTGACCCCGGCGTTCGAGAAGGTCGTCGGGCACCGTTACGACCCGTTCGCCCTTCCCTGGTGGGCAGTGATCGCCAGCGTCGTCCTCGCGCTCCTGACGTCGCTCGCCGCGTCGTGGTGGCCGGCTCGCGCCGTGGCGCGACTGCCGATCGTGGAGGCGCTTTCGGGCCGCCCGGCTCCGCCGCAGCCCGCCCATCGTTTCGCGCTGCTCGGCACCGCCGTCGCCGCAGCCGGTTTCGTGGCGCTGATCCTGGCCCACGCCGTGCATACCGGGCTGATCATCGGCGGCATCCTGGCGATCACGGCAGGCATGCTGCTGCTGGCGCCGCTCGGCATCAGAGCGGTGGCGCTGCTGGCCGGCCGGGCGCCCGTCGCTGTCCGCCTGGCCCTGCGTGACCTGGCCCGCTACCAGGCGCGTTCCGGTGCGGCCTTGGCGGCAGCCAGTCTCGCCGTCGGGATCGCCGCCACGATTGCCGTGACGGCCGCGGCGCAGCAGGCGCACGACCAGACCCTCACCGGCGGGAACCTGCCGACGAACCAGCTCATCGTCTGGCTCGCCAACCCCAGCGGGCCCAGCGGCCCGGGGCTCTCCGTCGTTCCGGCAGGCGGAGCCACGAAGACCCCGAGCGTTCCTGACCCGAGCGTGGTGGCCAGCGCCAGGTCGACGGCCGATCAGATCGCCCAGTCCCTCGCGAGCAAGACCGTCGTCGAACTGGACGCCGCGGTCGACTTGCACACGCCCATCCCGGCCGGGGCGCCCCCGGAGGCCGGGCAGGCGAGCCTGGTCCATCAGATCTCGGTGCCCGGCCGCGGCCAGGGCTGGAACCAGGTGGCCGTGCCCTACGTCGCGAACGCCTCCGTGCTGGGGCTGTACGGGATCTCGACCGCCGACATCGCGCCGGGCAGCTACGTCCTCACCTCGCGCCGCGACCTCGGCGGGATCGAGCTGGGCACCGGGTTCAAGGGCGACTTCGCCGCTGTCTCCGTGCAGGTGTCCAAGAAATTGCCGGACTACACCTCGGCCCCCAACACGCTGCTCACCGCCAAGGCGATCACCGCCAACGGCTACACCGCCGAACCGATCGGCTGGCTGGTCCAGGCCAAGCAGCCGATCACGGCTGCGCAGCTCGCCGATGCGCGCCATCGCGCGGCGGCCGCCGGGATCACCATCGAAAGCCGGACCGGCCCCGACAAGAGCCTCCAGCAGTTGCGCGACTACGCGACGCTCGCGGGAGCCCTCGTCGCGCTGGGCGTCCTCGCGATGACGGTCGGGCTGATCCGCGGCGAGACCGCCGGCGACCTGCGCACGCTCGCAGCGACCGGCGCCAGCGGCGCGACCCGGCGCACGCTGAACGCGACCTCGGCGGGGGCCTTGGCGCTCCTGGGCGGCCTTCTCGGGACCGCTGCGGCGTATCTCGCGCTGATTGCCTGGCACTGGCACGACGTCAGCTATCTGAACAAGCCCCCGTGGGCGAACCTCGCCGTGCTCATCCTCGGGCTGCCGCTTGCCGCGATAGCCGGGGCCTGGCTGCTCGGCCGTACCCCCAAGAGCCTCGGCCGCCGACCCCTGGAGTAGCCGGCTGGCTACGCTGCCGCTCTTCGGCAGGCTCGTATCGACTCGGTCGACAGAAATCCCCATAACACAAGGATTCTTTGTGGCAGCGGCCGGCTGCCCTGCGCAGCGGGACCTGCTGACCCGAGTGCCGCACCGGCCTCCGCTGACTACCCGGATCCGCCGTCCTGCATGCGTTCGGTCAGGCAGGGCAGGGAACGTAGGTGTCTGTCGTGGAGCGGGTCGATGCGTATCAGCGTGAACACAGCTGGTTCGGCTTTCCGCTTGCGGTCATCTACAAATTCGCCGACGACCGGGGCCCGCACCTCGCGGGCTTGGTGACGTACTACGGGTTCGTCTCACTTTTCCCGATGCTGCTGATCTTCTTCAGCCTGCTCGGCTTCTTCCTGCACGGAAACGCCCATCTCCAAAGCCAGCTCGTCGATTCGGCGCTGGCGAACTTTCCGATCATCGGACCGCAACTGCGCCACAACGTCACCAACATTCGCGGCAGCGGCATCGGCTTGGCGGCCGGCATCGTCGGCACGGTGTACGGGGCGACGGGCGCGATGCAAGCCGCACAAGCCGGCTTCAACCGTATCTATGGTGTCGCGCGCAACGAGCAACCGAATCCACTCAAGGGACGACTGCGAAGCCTCGGGCTGATGCTGCTGCTGGGTGCCGGAGTACTGCTCTCGAGCGCCATTGCCACGATCCTGGGCACCCCTAACCCGATCGCCGCGCGGCTCGGGCTTGCGCTGCGCTCGCTCGGCTACTTGCTCACGTTCACACTCAACGTCGGTCTGTTCACCGCAGCCTTTCAACTCCTGACGGCGCGTGACCTCCGGCTACGCGACGTCATCCGCGGGGGGATCGTCGCGGCGGGGGCCTGGCTGGTGTTGCAGACCGTCGGCAACAGCTATCTCGCGCACCGGCTGGATCACGCCGAGTCGGCATACGGGACGTTCGGCGTGGTGCTGGCGGCCATCGCCTGGATCTATGTCGAGGCGCTGGTGCTCATGTTCGCCGCGGAGATCAACGTGGTCCGTGCTTACCGGCTGTGGCCACGGGCGCTGTTGACCCCGTTCACCGATGCGGTCGATCTCACCGTCGCCGACCAACGGAGTTACACCATGTATGCCGCCACCGAGCGGTTCAAGGGCTTTCAGACCATCACCACTCGCTTCAAACCGGCCGCCCCCGACGACCCGGGCCACGATTCGGCTGACGACGGCTGACGGGCAATTCCCAGGGACAGAACGGTTTACGGCGGATACGTCGGGCATCGCTGATGGGGAAGGACCAAATCGCGGGCGGTCCTTCTCGTCCGTATCGCTACGGCCTTTAAGGAGATGTCATGAGCCAAACCGTCGCCGATTACCTGCTGGAGCGTCTGCGTGCATGGGGTGTCGAGCAGGTCTTCGGCTACCCGGGCGACGGAATCAACGGCTTGCTGGCGGCGTGGGCGAGAGCAAAGGACGATCCGCAGTTCGTGCAGGCGCGGCACGAGGAGATGGCGGCGTTCGAGGCGGTGGGATTCGCGAAGTTCTCGGGACAGGTCGGGGTGTGCGTCGCGACGAGCGGTCCGGGCGCGATCCACCTGCTCAACGGTCTCTATGACGCGAAGCTCGATCACGTGCCGGTGGTGGCGATCGTCGGACAGACCGAACGTAGCGCCATGGGCGGGTCCTATCAGCAGGAAGTCGACCTGCTTTCGCTGTTCAAGGACGTCTGCAGCGACTACGTCCAGATGTGCACCGTGCCCGAGCAGTTGCCGAACCTGGTCGACCGGGCCATTCGTGTCGCCGCATCAGCCAGTGCGCCGACCGCTCTGATCTTCCCCTCTGACGTTCTGGAGCTCGACTATGAGCCGCCGGGTCATGCCTTCAAGGAGGTGCCGTCGTCGCTCGGGATCGCCTGGCCAACGAACAACCCCGATGACGCGGCGCTCCGGCAGGCAGCGGACATCCTCAACGCCGGAAGCAAGGTCGCCATCCTCGCCGGACAGGGGGCGCGAGGCGCGCGGGAGGAGCTGATGGAGGTCGCCGAGAAGCTCGGTGCCGGTGTCGCGAAAGCGCTCCTCGGCAAGGACGTGTTGTCCGACGAACTGCCATACGTCACCGGCTCGATCGGACTGCTGGGCACCACGGCCAGCTACCACCTGATGATGGATTGCGACACGCTGCTGACCGTCGGGTCGAACTTTCCCTACACGCAGTTCATGCCCAAGCTCGGTCAGGCCCGCGCGATCCAGATCGACCGCGACGGCAAGTTCATCGGGATGCGTTACCCCTACGAGCTGAACATCGTCGGCGATGCCAAAGCGACGCTGACGGCGTTGCTGCCGCTGCTGGAACGCAAGAGCGATCGCTCCTTCCGGGCGTCGGTCGAAAAGAACGTCTCCGATTGGTGGAACACGGTCGAGAGGAGGGCGATGACCGGCGCCGATCCGATCAATCCGATGCGGATCTTCCGCGAGCTGGACAAGCGGCTGCCCGACGACGCGATCGTCGCCTCCGACTCCGGCAGCTCGGCGAACTGGTATGCCCGGCAGTTGCGTTTCCGCGGTGACATGCGCGGCAGCCTGTCCGGCACTCTTGCGACGATGGGCCCGGGCGTGCCGTATGTGATCGGTGCGAAGTGGGCACACCCGGGCCGGCCGGCGATCGCGATGGTTGGAGACGGCGCGATGCAGATGAACGGCCTCGCGGAGCTGATCACGATCAAGCACTACTGGAAGCAGTGGGCTGACCCGCGGCTGATCGTCGCCGTTCTGCACAATGACGACCTCAACCAGGTGACTTGGGAATTGCGGGCTATGGAGGACTCGCCGCGGTTCGTCGAGTCCCAAGCCCTGCCTGACGTCGACTTCGCCGCGTTCGCTCGAAGCCTTGGCCTACAGGGCATTTTCGTGGACGATCCCGAGGACATCGGCTCGGCGTGGCAGCGAGCGTTCACGGCCGATCGACCGACCGTTCTGGACATCCGATGCGATCCGGACGTGCCGCCGATCCCTCCGCACGCCACCTTCGCCCAGATCAAATCGGTTGCTTCGGCGATCCTGGGCGGGGATGAGGACAGCTGGGGCTTCGTCAAACAGGGCATCAAGCAGAAGGCTCAGGAGTTTCTCCCAGGGAGCAAGGGCTGATGATGCGCTGGCTCGGCAAGACGATCCATGGCGAGCCGCTCGAGGGCATCGACCGATTTCTAGGAAATGTTCGAACCGGTCGTTTCGAGCGGACACTGGCGGCGTTGACCGCCGGCGGCGCCATCATCACCACTGCCGAGATCTATACCGAGCATGACTCGGCGAGCTTCGGCAACCGGGTGATGTGGTGGCCGATCGCCGTGATGCCGACACTGGTTCCGGCCGGCATTGCTGCCGTCGTCTCCCGGCGGGCAGCAAAGACCGTGCTGCCGGTCGCCTCGGCGATCGTGGTTGCCAACGGCGTGCAGGGCACGTACCTGCACGCCCGCGGGATCGCTCAGAAGCCGGGCGGCTGGAGGATGGCCGCCTACAACCTGGAGATGGGGCCGCCGCTGTTCGCGCCCGGGCTTGCCGCACTCGTCGGTGGGATGGGATTGCTCGCGTCCTTGCTGCGCCGCGAGCCGGACACCGGCGGTGAGCGCTGATGCCTTACCGAAGCCCTGACCAGCGGGCGATCACTCCCCAGGACCGAGGACGGTTCCCCGGCTACGACGTGCTCGACGAGGTCGGACGATGGGATGACGTCACCGCCGGCGTGGTGCTGGCCCGGCTGGCGCCGGTCACCGATCTGTCGTTCTTCACGATGGCGGAGAACGCGGCTGCCTCCGCGCTGTGCGATCTGCTGCTTCATCAGGACCGCGACCCCCGAGTTCCGGTGGTCGCCCTCATCGACCGGCGGCTCGCTACGTGTGAGACCGACGGTTGGCACTACGACGACATGCCCGAGGACGGGCAGGCCTGGCGCGACACGCTCAGGTATCTCGACCAGGACGCGACGGCGAAAGGCGGCCAGAGCTTCGCCCAGCTGCCTCAGACCGGGCAGGCAGCGATCGTGCAGACCGTTCAGTCGCTGGGCAGCGACGCGTGGCATGGGCTGCCGGCGAGCCACGTGTGGAGTCTGTGGACGCGTTACGCGTGCGCGGAGTTCTACGCGCACCCGTGGGCATGGAATGAGATCGGCTTCGGGGGACCGGCCTATCCCCGCGGCTACAAGAACCGAGGGCAGACCGGCGACCGGGGTGGCCGAGAGCGGTGGGAGGTCGCCGACCACGACGACGTCGACCCGGTGCCGTTCGCCGCGCGGCTGGAACGTGCGCGAAGGATGCAGGCCGAACTCGTGAACGGTACGGGCAAGAAGTCATGAACCGCAGCCCTTTTCGCGAGTACAGCAAGGTCCGCGCTCGCAATGACTCCGCCTGGTTGATCCCGAACAACGGCTCGCGCACCAATCATGCGCTGCGTCGGGACATGCGCCGCTACGCCGACGACGACGAGGTCGACCTCGTCGTCGTCGGCGCGGGTGCCGGCGGGAGCGTCCTCACTCAGCGGCTGGCCCGTGCTGGATGGTCGGTGGTTGCCCTCGATGCGGGGCCGTTCTGGGATCCTGACGCCGACTGGGTCAGCGACGAGCGCGGCTCGCACCGGCTGTACTGGACCGAGCCGCGGCAGATCGGTGGTAGCGACCCGGTTCCACTCGGGTCCAACAACTCCGGACGGGGCGTCGGTGGATCGATGATTCATTACGCCGGTTACACGCCGCGTTTTCACCCGTCGGACTTCCACACAGCTAGCGCTGACGGGGTCGGTGCCGATTGGCCGATCTCGTACGCCGATCTGCGCGGCTACTACGAGGCGATCGAGGCGGAGTTGCCGGTTGCCGGTCAGGACTGGCCGTGGGGTGACCCGCACACCTACCCGCATCACGCGCATCCCGTTGGCGGCAACGGGAACATGTTCCTGCGGGGCGCGGACGCAATGGGAATCGAGGCACGCGTTGGGCCGGTGGCGATCGCCAACGGGCGGTTCGGTAACCGCCCGCACTGTATCTACCGCGGATTCTGCTTGCAGGGCTGCAAAGTCAACGCCAAAGCCAGCCCGCTGATCACTCACATTCCCGACGCGCTCGCGCATGGCGCCGAGATCCGGCCCGACTCGCACGTGACCCGGGTTCTGGTCGACGAGCGGACAGGGCTGGCTTGCGGAGTCACCTACGTTCGCGGCGGCGTTGAGCACCGGCAGCGTGCGCGCATGGTCGCCGTCGCCGGATATTCCATAGAGACACCGCGACTGCTCCTGCTGTCGACGTCGAAGCGCTGGCCCAACGGGCTGGGCAATGACCACGACCAGGTCGGCCGCTACCTGATGGTGCAGGGCGCACCCCAGACGGCCGCCCGCTTCGATCACGAGGTGCGGATGTACAAGGCGCCTCCGCCGGAGGTCAGCTCAGAGGCCTTCTACGAGACCGATCCGACGAAGCCGTACAAGCGGGGGTGGTCGATTCAGACCGTCAGCCCGCTGCCCATAACCTGGGCGGAACACGTGGCGGCCCAGGGACATTGGGGCGAGTCGCTGCGTGAGTACATGCGCGACTACGTGCATTGGGCGACGCTGGGTGCGCTTTGCGAGTTCCTGCCGCAAGCCCGCAACCGGGTGACGCTCGCCGATGAGAAGGACCGCCATGGGCTGCCGGTAGCGCACTTCTCCTACAGCCACTGCGAGAACGACAACCAACTGGTCGATGCCGCGCAGCGGGTGATGGAGCAATTGCTGTCGGCCGCCGGCGGCAGTGAGGTGATGACGATCAAGCGTGCCGCGCACCTGGTCGGAGGCGCCCGCATGGCCGCTGGCGCGCAGGACGGCGTGGTGGATGCCGATCAGCGGGTCTTCGGCGTGGACAACCTCTACATAGCCGACGGCAGCGTGCTACCGACCCAGGGGTCGGCCAACCCGGCCCTCACGATCATGGCGCTTGCCGCCCGTCTGGGTGACCACCTGAGCTCCGGCCGGCATGCGAGGACGCCGAGATGACGAACGATGCCGCCCGCGTTGAAACCATCAGCGCCGGCGTCTACACCTTCCCTACCCCAGCGCCGGAAAGCGACGGCACGCTCACGTGGGAGGCAACGACGGCGGTGACGGTCACCGTCACCGCGGGCAATCTGACGGGGCTCGGCTGGACCTACAGCAGCCCCGCGGCGGCCGACATCGTCACCGGCAAGCTCGGCGACGTCGTCCGCGGCCGCGACGTGCAAGACGTCCCCGGAAGCTGGGAGGCGATGATCCGCGCCTGCCGCAACCTCGGCCGGCCCGGCGTCGTTTCGGCAGCCGTCGCCGCAGTCGATATCGCGCTGTGGGATTTGAAGGCCAAACTCCTGGATGTCCCGCTGCACGCTCTGTTCGGGCGCGCCCGTGAAAGCGTTCCGGTCTACGGCAGCGGCGGTTTCACCAGCCTCACCGACGACGAGCTACGCGAGCAGGTCGATGGCTGGCTCACTGCCGGCTGTCGTGCCGTCAAGATCAAGGTTGGGGATTCGTGGGGGGCCGCCCTCGAGCGGGACTTGCAGCGAACCAGCCTCCTTCGCGACCTCGTCGGCCCGGACGTTGATCTGATGGTCGATGCAAACGGCGCCTACAACCGCGGTCAAGCCGCCCGGATGGGCCGTGCCTACGACGAATTGGGTGTGGTCTGGTTCGAGGAGCCGCTCTCCTCCGACGACCTGAGCGGCCTGTCGCGGCTACGCGGTCAACTGCGGTGCGACGTCGCTGCCGGCGAGTACGCCGATTCCGCCCTCTACGTGCAGCGGATGCTCGCCGCCGCCGCCGTTGACTGCCTACAGATCGACGTCACCCGCTGCGCCGGCTATACCGAATGGCTCCGTTGCGCAGCAATCGCCGCCTCTCACAACCTGGATATCAGCGGGCACTGCGCTCCCTCGTTACACGCGCCGGTCGCCGCCGCCGTGCCCAACCTGCGGCACGTCGAGTGGTTCGCCGACCATGCCCGACTCGAACCGCTGCTCGTCCACGGGTTGCCCGCCGTCACCAGCGGCGCGCTCCACTTGACGGACGCCCCCGGGCACGGCATGACGCTCCGCCTCGAGGCCGAACGCTGGCGGGCAGGCTGATCCTCCATGCCTGTCGACCTTCGTGAGCTACAGCGGCAATGGCTTTACGTCTGAACCGTGAGACGGAGCAGCGCGAGATAGCCGGTGCGCGGCTCGGCCGGCGGATACGGCGGTGGCTCTCTCCGAAGGTGGGAGGCGACGCCAGGCTCCGGGTGATCGTGCTACTGGCTCTCGTGCTGGCGCTGCAGAGCGCTGACAACGCCACCATCGGCTCAGTTTCCGTGCCGCTCGAGAGATCGCTCGGAATCGGCAACGTGCGACTCGGCTTGCTCGTCACAGTGTCGGCCGTGGTCGGGGCCGCGGCGACCGTGCCGGCCGGCATTCTCGTAGACCGGCTCCCAAGGGTCAGACTGCTCACCCTCGCGGTTGCGTTGTGGTCGCTGGCGATGGTCATATCCGGGTTGGCGACTTCGTACCGGATGCTGCTCGTCACCCGGATCGCGCTCGGGGTCGTGATCGCCGTTGCCGGACCCGCGATCGCCTCGCTGACCGGCGACCTGTTTCCAGCTCCGGATCGCGGCCGCGTATTCGGGTTCATCCTCTTCGGTGAACTCCTCGGAGCAGGGCTCGGCTATCTCGTGTCAGGCAACCTCGCAGGCCTCGTTTCCTGGCGTGCGTCGTTCTTCGTGCTGGCGGGGCCGAGCCTGCTGCTGGCCATGGCCCTTTCCCGGCTGCTGCCCGAACCGGCGCGCGGGGGCCAGAGCCGGATCGGCGTGGGCGACACCGAAATCGTTGCCGAGCATGATGCCCCCGAAGTGACCCGGGCGTCGCGGGCAGCGCCGCAGACGCCGGACCGCGAGGGAGAGGGCGATCTGGAACGCGGCGTTCGTGCCCAGCAGATCCACCCGCACCCCAGCCTGGTGCTGCACGAAGACCCGGTTCGGTTGGGGACCTGGCGTGCCTTCGGCTATGTCCTTTCCATCCGCACGAACATTTTGCTAGTCGCCGCGTCGACCATCGGCTATTTCTGCTATTCGGGGCTGCAGGTCTTCGCGGTGGCGTTCCTGCGCGGCCGGTACGCGCTCGGTCAGTCCGCGGCGAGCACGGTACTGATCCTCATCGGCGGGGGTGCCGTCATCGGTGTCCTCGTCGGCGGGCCGCTGGCCGATCGGATGATTCACCGCGGGGTGCTGGCTGGCCGCGTCGTGGTCGCCGGTGTCGCGTTCCTCGCGACCGCGGCCGCGCTGCTACCTGGTCTGCTCATGACGTCGCTCTTGGTCGGAGGACCGGTGCTGTTTCTGGGAGCGGCGATGTTCGGTGGTAGCAATCCGCCGCTGGACGCGGCCCGCCTTGACGTCATGCAGCATCACCTTTGGGGGCGGGCCGAGGCGATCCGTACCTCGACCCGCTCGATGTTCACCGCCCTCGCGCCACTGGTTTTCGGTCTCGTCTCCACCCACTTCGGCGGGCATAACGTAGGCCTGGCCGGCTCCACGGGTAACCACGCGACCGCGGTACCCGCTCCTGACGGTGCGCACGGGCTTGAGATCACTTTCCTGCTGATGCTCCTACCGTTAGCCCTGGCAGGCCTTGGTCTACTGGTGATCGGGCGGCGAACCTACCCCGCCGATGTCGCCACCGCCATGGCGTCCGAACGGGCCACCCGTAACCTTCACGGCTGACGCCGGCCGCCAGCGCGTCCCCAGCCATCCGCGGGGCTCACCGGCGCGGGGTGAACTCAGACCCTTCGAAAACTTCGCCGTCGCCGATGTCGCATATCCGATGAAGCAGCGATCGACACGGCAGGGGTGACACGGCAAACGCTTGACCTGACAGTGACGTCATTTCAGTGACGTCTTTGCCGCCCTTCGGCTCGCAGCACCAGGATGATCGTGGTCGTGATGATGATGACGGGTCCCGTCCAGAACGCCCGCACCCCGATCTGTAGCAGGCCGTAGGCAGCGCCGAGAAGGATCAAGACACCAGCGGCGGCGACCCAATCGTCGCCGATGATGAAGTCGTACCAGAACGCCCCGAATGACCGCAACGCTCTGCCGATCCGGCCCAATACTGCGCTCATCGTGCCGCCTCAGCCATGCGCGGGATCGATTCATCGGGAGTGAGCCAGCCTCTGCGCAGCGCACCGTTCAACGCAAAACTCGTCGCCAGGTACGCCGGGTAAAGCCAGGCGAGGCTGAGATCCTCGCCGGGCCAGTGCACCCCGAGACCCTCCAGGCACCAGAACGTCCCGAACGTCGTCAGCAAGCCTCCAACTCCGAACTTGAGCGTCCGCCCGGGCACCTTTTCCAGCTGCCCGCGTACGAGCAGCCCCGCCGTCCAGAAGACGACCAAGGCCACCCCCGCGCCCACGAGCGACTGCGTGTAGCCACCCGAGCCGGTACCGAAAGCTACGACGATGAAGGCGATCTCGAGCCCTTCGAGCAGCACTCCCTTGAAAGAGAGGACGAATGCTGTCCAGTCGACACCATCGTGGTCGTGTTGCTTCTCGACTTCTCCTTCCTCCGAACCGCCACCCCAGAAACCCTGACTCGCCACCTGACGGACGCCTTTGCGGAGCCACTGCAGGCCGAACGTGAGCAGCAGCGCACCGATCACGATCCGGGCAACATCAATCGGGATCAGCGAGAGGGCCTGGCGCAGGCCGGCGACGAGCCCGGCTAAGACGACCAGGCCGCTGACAGCCCCGAAAGTCGTCGAGCGCCAGCCGCGCATGGTGCCGACCCCGATGACGATAATCACCATCTCGATCGTCTCCACTGCTGAGGCAGCGAAGGTGCCCGCGAAGACAGCTCCGAAATTCATGCGACCTCCTTCGGGATTGGATGATGCAGAAGTCGAAGACTGGACAACGACGTCCCTCCTCCAGCCGAGGCTGCTGAAGGTCTGCTACCCGTTCCGGTCCGGGGAAATCCGGTTTCCGAGATACCGCGCGCTTCGCAACTATCACGTTGAGAGGGGAAGTGAAGGCGCGGGAACCGGCCGGTATGCGTTGCTGGACTGCGAGGCCGTCAGGACCGACGGTCCGTGGATACCCGGCGCACAGCAACTATTGCGTTTTGCTGGGCATTGCCCCGGGAACGTCGCGGTGGGGCCACAACTCCTCGGGACTTCGACCAGCCGGCCAGCCGTGGAGCGAGACGTTCACGGCCGGTCGAAGTCAGTCGCGCTATTGGCCACCCAGGCTGCCGGCCCAACCCCGGCGGCGCACCTAGTTCAGTCCTGCGAGGTTGAGATGGAACATCGTAAAGACCTGGAGCAGCTCCTTCTGAATGGCCTTCCGGAAGCCGATCGAGGACAGGCCATCGAAGTCATGGACAAGTGGACTGCGTTACAGATCCAGGACAAGCGGGCCCCAGGACCCAGGGTCGGCTCGGCTCCCGACCCACGTGGGACTCCCGCTGCTGGCTGAAGGCTTGAAGCGCTGGTTGGGGCCGCGGTGCTGACCGTCATCCTTGCCGTGCTCGGCGCGAGTTCCAACGCCGCCTCCTCGGTACTTCAGCGCAAGGCTCATCGCGAGCATCCGGTGAGCGGATCGGCGGTGACCCAAGCGCTGGCGGTCCTTCGAGCACCGTGGTGGCTTCTGGGTTTCGCCGCCGTGGTGGCGGGTTTCCTGCTTCAAGCGGCCGCGCTCAGCCATGGGGCCATCTCGATGGTCGAACCCGTTCTGGTGATCGAGCTTCCGCTCACCCTCCTGCTGGCCGGCGTCGCCTTTCGGCATCGGCTTTCTCGTCGGGATTGGCTTGCCGCGCTGGCTATGACAGGAGGCGTGGGCGGCCTGTTGTATGCGCTCGCACCGGTGGCCAAGTCGGCGGAGAGCGCGTCAGGTGAGATTTGGATTGTTGGCGGTTCGATTAACGTCGCGGTCATTCTCGGGCTCTATCTCGGAGCCATGCGGTCCGGCTCGGGGCGGCGCGCCGCCCTGCTAGGGATCGCGACCGGCTTCGGTTTCGGCCTGACAGTGGCGCTCATGAAGTCGGTGACGAATGCGGTCGTTCGTGGTGGGCTTCCCGCGGTGATCGGTACCTGGCAGACGTATGGGATGGTGCTCGCCGGACTTTCGGCAATGCTTCTGCTTCAGGGGGCACTGGGCGCAGGACCGCTGGTTGCGGTCCAGCCTGGGGTCACGCTCGTCGATCCGTTGGCCTCCGCGCTGTGGGGCGTTCTCGGATACCACGAATCGATCCGCACCGGCGGCTATCTCATCGGTGCTCTTGTGGCCGCCTGCGTTATCGCCGCCGGCGCGTTGGCCCTGGCGAGATCGCCGTTGCTGGGTGTTCAAGGGGCAATTCCTGCTGGGTCGCGGAGAATCTCGTCGGACGCAGAGAGTGGCTGACCGCCGGGTAGCGACGGCCCTGGCGACAGTTCCTGCGTGGCTTCGGGCAGTCTGCGTCCGAGCCATGCGGATGCGAACCAGGGAACTGGCGCTGTAGGTTGTTACGTCGTGCCGACCCGACCGAAGCCGCCCGTTTCGCCCGCTGTCGTAGAGGCAGATGTCGACGCTGTGATGGCGGCTACCCGTGCTTTTGTCGCTGTAGCCGCCAGATCGCTCGTGCTCGTCGAGGATGCGGTGTCGCTGATGCAGTGGCGTGCCCTGGTGGTGATCTCTGCTGGTGAGCGGCTCTCGCTCAACGAGGTGGCGGCTGCCGTTGGTGTGCATCCCTCGACAGCGACGAGGCTCAGCGATCGTTTGATCGCGCAGGGGCTTCTGCTGCGCCAGCAAGACCCCACCGATCACCGTTACGTCGTCCTGTCCCTGACTCGGAAGGGGCAGCGGCTGGTGGACAAGGTGACGGCAGCTCGCCGCAGCGACATCCGAGATGTGCTCGTGAATGTGGAGCCCTCCCGCCGCCGCCGCATTGCCAAGGCCCTGCAAGAGTTCGCGGCTGCCGTGGGAGAGACGAATTCAGATCTGCTCTGGGATCTCTCCGCAGAGATGGCGGCGAATCGCTGAATTGACGTCTGCAACTGTCGCGGCGCCCAAGAGTTGAGGCAGATACGTGCTAGACGCAACGATTGCGCGCACGCAGATCGGGCACGCATGCAGAGGGGTGCCCGAGCAGCGGGAGGTGACGGCGGCCCCGGATCTGACCTGACTCGACGTGTCCTCGCCGGAGCTGCTGATGATTGCCAACCGGGCAGGTGATGGTTCGCGGCTGGCCCTGGTGGCGATCACGTCGGTGCTCTTCCTGACGTTCCTGGACAACACCGTCGTGAGCGTCACGCTGGCGGATGTCCAGTCGAGCCTGCACGCTGGGGTGACCGAGCTGCAATGGGTCGTCGACGGCTACGCCCTCGTTTTCGCGAGTCTGTTGCTCGTCGGCGGGACGCTGGGCGACATTCTCGGCCGCAAGGCCGTGATGCTCACCGGGGTCGGGATCTTCTGCGCCGGTTCCGTGGTGTGTGCTCTCGCCCCGGACGGCCCGATGCTGATCGCCGGCCGGGGTGTCATGGGCCTGGGCGCCGCGGCGAGCGAGCCGGGGACGCTGTCGATGATTCGCCACATCTTCCCGGAGCGCACCCAGCGCGCCCGGGCCGTCGGGGTGTGGGCAGCCGTGTCCGGGCTCGCTCTCGCGCTCGGTCCTGTGATCGGTGGTGGCCTCGTCGCCGCAGCCAGCTGGCGGGCGGTGTTCTGGTTCAACCTGGCACTCGGCGTCGGATGCTTCGTGGCGGGCATGGTGGCGCTGCCGGAAAGCCGTGACCCCGAGGGTCGCCGTTTCGACGGCACGGGCGCGTTCCTGGGCGTGCTGGCGCTTGTGTCGACGACATTCGCCGTCATCCAGGGCGAGAGCAGCGGTTACTCGAATCCTCTGATGATCGCCTTGTTCGCGACCGGCTTTGGCTCCGGGCTGGCATTCCTCGTTGTGGAGCGGCGGCGCCGTGATCCGTTGATCAACGTTTCGCTGTTTCGCCTGCCGGCCTTCAGCGCCGCCAACGCCATCACGTTCATGGTGTTCTTCGGCATGTTCTCGATCTTCTTCTTCACTGCGCTTTACCTGCAGGTGGTGGCCGGCTACTCGGCTGCTGCCCTGGCGGTGCAGTTCTTGCCGATGACCGCCGCGATGGTGCTGGCAGCTGTGCTCACCGGGCGGTGGGTTGCCGCGGCGGGGCCACGCATCCCGATGACGGTGGGTTGCGCGCTGGCCGGCACCGGTATCCTGCTCGCCGATGTGGCGTTGCGACCCGATGTGAGCTATGCGGCGGTGGCCGGGCCGCTGCTGCTCGTCGGAGCGGGCTTCGGAATCGCGGTGGTACCCATCACGTCCACGGTGTTGAACCTGGTACCCGCCGAGCGCTCCGGGATGGCGGCCTCGGTGACGAACACGAGCCGTCAACTGGGATCTGTGGTCGGCGTTGCGGTGCTCGGTGCTGTCGTCAACGCGGAGCTGACCGGTTCCTTGAAAAGCCGGCTCACCGCCATCGGCATCCCGGCCAAGTTCCAGTCGATCGTGCTGAGCGCGATCACCCACGGCGGGGTTCCCAACCAGCAGTCGGCGCAGGCTCAGGCGCCCGCCGGCACCTCAGCGATCGTCGACCGCGTCATATCAGCGGCCTACCAGGCGTTCGGTGACGGGCTGCATGTGGCGCTCACGCTGTCGGGTTCGCTGCTGTGCGCGGCGGCTGCTCTGGCGCTGCTCGCGCTGAAACGACCACGCGAAATCGCACTCGAAGGCAGCAGACCTCACGAGGCCGACCGGAAGGTCGTCGCCCACAGCCGGCGGGATGGATGACGATTGCCGGCATGGATCGCAGCGAGGGGAGGTGCCTTTGGACCTTCAGGACACTCATCGCGCTGCTGTCGCTGGTAGCGGTAGGTCTCGGAGTAGTGGCCACCTGCGGGGAAACGGCGCGCTCCACGCTCCTGCGGCGCGCCTCTTACGATGCCGCGCTGGCGAAAGCGCATGCCTATGACCGGCTCTACACCCAGGTGCTTCCTGATCCGGCAGCGGCGGGCGTCACCACGGATCTGCTGGCTCGACTGCCCATCGACCCGTCGCTGGTCACCGCGAACCTGCGGGTTGTCCTGCCCCCGGCAACGTTGCGTGGAATGGTCGACGCTCAACTCGACCGGATCCTCGCGTATGCCAAGGGCCGCTCGGCCACCCTCGCCCTGCGAGTGGACCTGCAGCCCGTGTTCAGCAACATCGCTGCACTCGCCAATCGGTACGTGGGGCGCGCCCTTGCCGATGCCCCCACCTACAACGCGGGCACCATCCGGCGCTATACGGCCGAGGCGTTGGCAGCGGTCGCCGACATCGGTGCTGGACGGTTGCCGGGCAGGCTCCCGCGCCTGAGCTTGACCCTTCCGCAGAGCCGACAACTGGCGCAGGCCATGCTGCGGGCGCTTCCAGCGGCCTCGCGGTCCTCCGTCGCCGACCAGCTTCAGGTCCAGCTTGCCGAGGGTGATCTGGCGGGCGCGCTGTCGCTGGTCGGTCCGTACGTCTTCGCAGGGGTCGGGAAAGCCAGCGCCGACCTCAGCAGCCGCCTCGAGCACGGCGACCAGCTCAACCTGTCTGTCTCGCTGGCGCCTGTGCGCAGATCGCTGGTAGGACAGGCGCTTTCGTGGACTCATTCGATCGGCGGGATGCTGGTATGGCTCGAACTGGGTGCCGTGGCCCTCATGGCGTTGCTGGTGTTCGCGGCCGGCCGGCTCGCTCGGCTGACGCCGATCGGCCTCATGCGCCTCGGTGTCGGCGTGGTGCTGGCGACGGTCGTGGTGACCGCTATGGCGTGGGTGGTGCTCCGGCAGCTCGCGCTCAACGCGCTGCGCCCGCTCACCGGGCCATCTTCAGGGCTGCCGCCGAGCGCGCGGCGGCTGGTCGCCGACATCGGCTCGAACTATCTCAACGAGGTTCAAGCACGAGCTGTTCAACTTCTCGCGGCCGCTGTCCTCACCTGCCTGACCGTGGTTCTCCTTCGACGGTTGGCGGCGCGGTTGATCGTGCGCCGAGGCGCGCGTCAGCGGGCGTGGGTGACGGGTACGGCCGCCGTACTGCCGTTGCTGGTGGTACTTGCCGGAGCGGTGGGCCTGCCGCGAACCGCGGCGGCGAAGACACTCGTCTGCAACGGCTCGCATGCTTTGTGCGCCCGCCCCTACGACGACGTCACTTTCGCGGCCGCACACAATGCGATGGCGACCAGCGAGGATCATTTTCTTGGACCGGCCCAGGATCCATCGATGGTTCACCAGCTGGACAACGGCGTGCGGGCGCTGCTGATCGACACCCACTACTGGACCCCTGATGCCCAGGCGAGCGCGTTTGTTCAGACCCTCCCGAGCGGACTGCGGGCTGCGCTCGCGCCATACGCGAAGGTGGCGACGTATCAGCGCGCGGGCACCTGGCTGTGCCATGACATCTGCCAGCTCGGCGCCACCCCCTTGGTCAGCCAGCTCCACCAGGTCAGCGAGTGGCTCGCCCGCAACCCGGATGAGGTGGTGACCTTCATCGTCCAGGACGCCATCACGACCACCGACACCATGCGAGCAGTGCGTGACAGCGGGCTGATGCGCTACGTCGCGACTCCTCCGGCTGATCCGGACGGCGCCTGGCCCACGCTGGGGAGCATGGTGTCGAGTGGGAAACGAGTCTTCATCTTCGCCGAGCAGTCGGATGTGCCGGGTGGCTGGTACCGCAACTTCTACCGCTATGCCTCCGACACGCCTTTCCGCAACCAGACCACGCGGGGGCTCGCCTGCCAGCCGAACCGGGGGAATGTCACTGCTCCGCTCCTGCTGGTCAACGACTGGGTGACGCGCGCAGCCAGCAGCCGGCGCGAGGCAGCCACCGCCAATGCCAAATCGTTCATCATCAATCAGGCGAAGCTGTGCCAGGCGCGAGGACGCCGGCAACCGAACTTCGTGGCGGTCGACTTCGCGTCGATCGGTGATCTTCAAGCGGCCGTCGATGCGCTCAACGGCGTGTAAGCGGTGCAGTTCCCGCGCTCAACGGGGGTCGTCGCCGGCACGGCAACGATCGAGCGATGTGGCGGCGTTGATGAGCGCGAGGTGACTGAGACCCTGCGGGAAGTTGCCGAGCATCTGGCGCGTCCCGGGGTCCATCTGCTCCGACAGCAGCCCGACGTCGTTGGTGAGCTGGATCGCCTCTTCCATGAGCGCGGCAGCTTCCGCCTTTCGATCCAGCTGGGCGAGTGCGTTGACCATCCAGAATGTGCAGGCGAGGAAGGCCCCTTCCTCGTCTTGCATGCTGCTGTAGCGATAAACGAGCGGCCCGTCCGACAGTTCCCGACGTATCGCCGCTATGGTTCCGGCGAGCCGGCTCCCGCGGTCGAACCCGGTCTGTCCGGCGAGCAGGGTCGCGGCGTCGAGGTCATCGGTGCCCGCGTAGAACGTGTAGGCGGATTTCGCCTCGGACCAGCAGTGCTCGTTGACCCAGGCGCGGATTTCATCGGCTTGTGCCCGCCAGCGCTCGGCGTGCTCGGTGGCGATCGCATGCTCGTCAGCCAGCCGCGCGGCCCGGTCCAGTGCCACCCAGCACCCCATCTTGGAGATGGTGTAGTGCCGGTTTGCCGGGAGTTCCCAGATTCCCGCATCGGGACGGCTCCAGATATCGCAGCAGCGGTCGGCGAGTTCGGCGAGGAGCCGACCGGTCGGTGGGTCCAGCAGATGACCGCAATGGACGTAGCGCCACATGGTGTCGAACAGATCGCCGAAGGTGCCGAGTTGGGTCTGGGTGGCTGCGCCATTTCCGGAGCGAACCGGAACGCTGTTGCGGTATCCGGATGCGTCCAGCTCCTGATGCGATTGGGGGACCTGTCCCTCGAGCGTGTAGAAGACATGAAGATCAGGCGCACTCTCACGAACCACCTCGAGGAGGTAGGACACCGCCCCCTGCACCTCCTCGTGCAGGCCCAGGTTGATGAGGGCGTCGACGGTGAAGGCCGAGTCACGCACCCACATGTAGCGGTAGTCCCAGTTCTTCTCGCCCCCGACGCGCTCCGGCAGCGATGTCGTCGGTGCGGCAGCAATCGCCCCGGTGGGGGAGTAGAGCAGCAGCTTCAGGGCGAGCGCCGAGCGCAAGACCGACTCTCGCCACCGACCCTCGTAGCCGATGCAGGAGGACCACTCCCGCCAGCGGGTGATCGTGCGGTCCAGGTGCATCTCGAGATCGCGCCGCTCCGGAAGAAAAAGCGGCTCGGAATCCGAACTCGTCACGGCCAGCAGGCCGGTCGACCCGGCGGTGGCTGTGAAGGCACCGGCCACCCGGTGCAACGAAACCTGCGCTTCGCCGATGTCAAAGCCCATGACGCCGAGATGCTGATCGCCGAGATGAATCACCGTCGCCCGGTCGAGCTGGCTCGTCCAGGGTTGCGCGCTGCCGAAGCGAGAGCCCGGTGCGACTTCCCAGCGCATCGGCACCTCGCCGTCGATCCCCTCGACCCGGCGCAGGAGCTCCTCCCACGGCAGCGGGCCCGCCGCTCCCACGGCGAGCGCGTCGGTGACCCGTACGCAGCCTTCCGCCGTCCGGAAAACGGTCTCGAGGACATTCGTCTGCGGCAGGTAGCGTCTGCTGGCGGTGAAGGCGATGGCGGGGGTCAGCACGAGGTATCCGCCGCGTGACGGGTCCAGCAGCGCCGCGAAAGCGGGCGGCGAATCCATGGCGGGGATCGGCCACCAGTCGATGCGGCCGTCGCCGGCCACGAGGGCGACCGTCCGTCCATCGCTGAGAGCCGCGTAGTCCTCTATGGGGGCCCAGCCGTCGTCACGGGTCCAAGGACGAAAGCCTGACACCCGTGCGCGCGGCGGGTTGGTGGTTGTGGTCATGAGCTCGCGTCGGGACGCATCCAGGCCACCGTTGCGACGGCTGTCGCCGCGGCCCCGGCGGCCAGCAGCGGAAGGCGCCGCATGGATACCCATGACCAGGGGTCGTGCGCGTGGGCCTTTCCATCGAACGCGCCGTGAGCACCGCGGTCGGCGTCGTCGTCCTTCGGGGCGAAGACATTTGAGCCGTGGCGAGGTGCGTCGATGTTCGTCAGCTGGCCGTTGACCCCGGTCTTGCCGAGGTACCAATCGAGGAAGGAAGGGGCCAGCCGGTTGCCCAGAATCGTGTAGACGGTCGGCAGCCCAACCCACATGTTGCGGCGCCGATGCTCGGCCGCGAACCTGACGGCCCGGGCAGCAACCTCGGGCTGGAAGATGGGAGGGACCGGCATCGGGTGCTGATCGAATTCGTTGTCGTTCCAGTCGAACTGAGGAGTGTTGACCCCCGGAAGCTCGACCATGGAGATCCGGACTTTGCTCTTCTCGTGTTTCAACTCGGTGATCACCGACTCGGTGAAGCCCTTCACCGCATGCTTGGCCCCGCAGTAGGCGGACTGGAGTGGAATTCCTCGGTATCCGAGGGCTGAACCCACCTGGACGATCACCCCGCGGTCGCGGCGGCGCATGTGCGCCAGCGCGACCTTGGTGCCGTGGACCTGACCCATGTAGGTCACATCCGTGATGCGCCGGTACACCTCCTCGTCGGTGTCCCAGAAGAACCTCAGGGCGCCGACGAACGCGACGTTCACCCATACATCAATGGGGCCGAGTTCGCGATCGACGCGGTCCGCTGCCTGCTCGACCTGCTGCAGATCGGCGACATCGGTAGGGATGGTGACTACCCGTCGGCCGTTGTTGTTGCTGTCGACATCTGCAGCCGCACCGTTGAGGCCGGCACGGCCGCGTCCCAGCACGGCAACGTCATACCCGTGATCGGCGAACTCCCGTACGACGGCGCGGCCCACTCCCGCCGTGCCGCCCGATACCACTACCACGCCCCGCTCGGCCATGACCACTCGTCCCTTCTTCGGTGTCGGATAGGGTAAATACCTGCACAGTGCAACTATTGCCGGTGTCGGGCTATTTATGCCTGGGGCGGGGCTCGCAACTTCCCCATCTGGAAAGACCGGATGCTTCAGGGTCGCCGAGATACTCGTCGTCGATGTTCGCGTACGTCACTCACCCAATCCCGGAGCGCTGCAGCAATGACCGCACCGACGATGAACGGGTGGCGCGAGCCGGATGGCGGCGAGTCCTGACTCGGCAGCGCCTGCTGCTCGCGCGTCGAGGCATCCCGTAACTGTGCTGGTTCGGGGGTCTCTTCGAGCCGGCCGTGCTGTTGCAGCCAGTAGAGATAGGCGAAAGCCGGGAGCACCAGGATCACGGCGAGACCGAGCACCGCGATCTCCGACAGCAGGGCACTCGGCGTCGCGCTGGCCGCCTTGATGCTCAGCGATTGCGGAAGCATCCATGGGTACTGCGCCCACGACCAGGCTCCGACGACACTTGCCACCGCGAGGGCACCGGCTATTCGCACGCCCCACCAGCGCTGGAGAACGATCAGCACGAGGGCCGTGAGCCCGGCGACGAACGACACGATCACCAACGGCAGCGCGACACCGACGAGCCGGTGGAAGACGTACTTGGCACTGCCGTGCAGGAGCACGAGGTTGACGGCGGCGAGGCCACCTGAGACAACGCCTCCGATGGCGGCCCGTCGGGAGAAGTAGCGCACCATCTCGGGCTGGCCGCGCCGGTGCGAATCGCCGACCAGGTAGACGGCGCCGATGTAGGCGCACGTCGCCACGAAGAGCGCGCCGGTCATGAGCGCGGTGGGCGTCACCCAGGCGCTGGCGGAACTGGTCGGTTCGGTGCTGACCCTGCCGCTCGCGACGGCTCCTACGGCAACGCCCAGGAAGAAGGGAGCGATGACCGAGCCCATGGCGAACAGCCCGCCCGTCAATCGCTTTGCCGGCAGTCGCTCACTCTCATGCCGGAAGGCGAAGCCCACGCCGCGAAGCACAATCCCCAGGACTGACAGTGACAGCGGGACGAAGAGCGTGGTCATCACCGCGGCGAAGGCGGTCGGAAATGCCGTCCACAGCAGCACGATCCCGAGCACGATCCAGGTCTGGTTGCCCTCCCACACCGGGGTCATCGAGGCGTCGATGGCCGAGCGAGGGGCCTCGCCGCGCTCCGAGCCTCCGGCCAGCAAATCCCAGACCCCGCCACCGAAGTCGGCGCCGGCGAACAGTGCATAAGCGGCGATCGTCGCTGCGAGTGCCACCGCGATGGTGAGCGATTCCCAAGAGGGACTCACGACCGGGCCTCCAGCGGCCGCTGGCCCTCGCTCTGGTAGCTGTCACCGGAGTCATCGTCCGGCGGCGGTTGCGCGCGCCAGCGGCGGCTCATCCTCCACGGCACGACGAGAGTCACCGCCGTCAAGACGGCGTAGACAGCGAGCGTGACCGCCAGCGTGACCGGCACTCCTCCTGCCGTTGTCACGGCGTTACTGGTCTTGAGCAGGCCGTAGACGATCCACGGTTGGCGGCCGACCTCGGTCACGATCCATCCCGCCTCCATCGCCGTGATGGCTCCGATGCCGGCCAGCGCAGCAGGCACCAGGAACCACCGGGTCAGCGGGATGCTGCGACGAAACCAGTACACCCAGCCCTGCCAGGCGGCGAGCAGCATCAGCCCCACCCCGATAGCCACCATGGCGTCGAAACTCAGGTGAACGAGATTGGCCAGCGGCGGTCGCAGGTCGGCCGGGACCGCGTTCCATCCGATCACCTTCGTGTGTGGCGAATATCCGACCAGGATCGAGTCGAAATCCGGGATGCCGATGCCGAAGTACACGTGACCGTGGACGTAGATGCCGCCCAGCCATTCCGTCACCCCGCTGTGCGTGCGGTCGACGAGTTCCATAGCGGCGAACTTCTGCGGCTGCTGGCGCGCGATCACGCGCGCGACCTGGTCGCCGAACACCACCTGTACCGGTGCGGCGACGGCGGCGGTCGCGAAGGAGATGAGGAATCCGAGCCGGTGATACCGGTCGCGGCGACCGCGCAACAGGCCAACCGCGTACACGCCGGCGACGACGAACCCGGTGACCATGTAGGCCGCGAGGATCATGTGCGGGACTTCCCACGGCGTCGCCGGATTGAAGAACACCGCCCAGGGATCCACGTGGGTGATCTGCCCATGGCTGATCGTGAAACCGCTGGGCTGGTTCATCCACGAATTTGCCGCCACGACGGAAAGCGCGCCGAGCACCCCGGAGATCACCAGCGGTACCCCGGTCCACCAATGCAGCCACGGCGGGAGCTTGCGCCAGCCGTACAGGTAGATCGCGGTGAAGATCGCCTCCACGAAGAACCAGATCGCTTCGACACTGAAAGGGATCCCGATGGCGGCCCCGTACTGCCCCATGAGCTTGGGCCAGAGCAGTCCGAGTTCATAGGAGAGCACCGTTCCCGAGACGGCGCCCACCGCAAAGATCACCGCCATCACCTTCGACCACCGCCGGGCCAGCAGCAGGGCGGTCGCGTCGTCACGCCGAAGGCCTATCCACTCCGCGATGAGCACGACGGCCGGAAAGGCGATCCCGAAACAAGCGAAGATGATGTGGAAGCCGAGCGAGGCGCCCATCTGGGAGCGAGCAGGGATGGCGCTTCCAGCGGCGAGAGTGAGCGTCGATCCCGTCACGATCGAATGCTTGCCCCAGCCGATCGCGAATAGTCCCACGCAGGGCGGGAAGCGAGACAGAAATTTCCCGCGGTGCCGTTGGAAGGATCCCGATGCTGGCAGCGATGACGCTCATGCTCGTCGGCATCGCGATCACCGCGCTCGGGATCGTCACGAGCATCTGCTACGACATCGGCGTCGCCGTCATGATGGTCGCTGCTGTCGGCCTCGCGGTTCGCCTGGTCGACCTCGCCAGACTGTTCCTGGCGCAGCGTCAATCCTGATAAGCGCGCGGTGTCGGAGGCTCAAAGTCTTCCCAGGATTCGGAACGTTAGAGACGGCCATTGCGTGGTACGGGTAATTGCATCCTGCACGTATCAATGCTTCGACTCGGGGGGACCGCGGCGGACTGAGTGAGGGGAGCGTCAGCGATGGCTTCGGTCTTGAGTCCAACGACGCCAGATGCGCAACGGCAAGAAGCCGAGCAACGGGGCCCGACGGCCCAGATCCGCACGGTCCTCACGGTCGAACGCGGCGGCGAACCGCGCCGCTTCCGCGTGGGACGCGTACTCCTTGAGACCTGTCGCACCGCAGCCCCGTTCGCATTCCCAGGTCATCGTCGGGCCTTGCGCGCGGAAGCGGTATCTGTGACCGAGCAGTCGGCATGCCAGCACTGGCATGACGCTAGCTCGCGGAACGCTTGCTGTGTCACCGGCCACCGGATCGGGGAGCGGTGATGGCCGTTCAGACCGGGGTGATACACACCAAGATCCCGGCCCGGCTCGACCAGCTGCCCTGGTCGCGATTTCACTGGCTGATCATTGTCGGCCTGGGGACCGCGTGGATCCTCGACGGTCTTGAGGTGACCATCGTCGGCACGGTCGCGTCCCGGATGACGTCGCACGGCAGCGGCGTCTCGATCACCACGTCGCAGATCGGCGTGGCCGGCGCGGTCTATGTCACCGGGGCCTGCGTGGGAGCGCTGTTCTTCGGTCAACTCACCGACCGTCTCGGACGCAAGCGACTGTTCACCTGGACCCTGGTGCTTTACCTGGTCGCGACCGCTGCGACGGGCGCCTCCTTCAGCGCCTGGTACTTCATGCTTGCGCGTTTCTTCACGGGTGCAGGGATCGGCGGCGAATACGCGGCCATCAACTCGGCCATCGACGAACTCATCCCGGCGCGTAACCGAGGACGCGTCGACCTGATCATCAATGGTTCTTACTGGGTTGGTGCCGCCGCGGGATCGGCCGCTTCGATCGCGCTTCTCAACACCGCCTGGCTGCCGACCGACGTCGGTTGGCGACTGGGATTCGCGCTCGGCGTCATCCTCGCGATCGCCGTGCTGGTGGTCCGCCGGCACGTACCGGAAAGTCCTCGATGGCTGTTCATCCATGGACAGGAAAAGCGGGCCGAGGAGATCGTCGGCGCAATCGAGCAGGACATCACCGCGGAAACCGGGCAGTCGCTGCGCCCGGTCACTGACGAACTCACCGTGCGGCAACGCAAGAGCATCCCTTTCCGGGAGATCGTTCAGGTTGCCATCACGAGGTATCCGAAGCGCTCGCTCCTGGCATTTTCGCTCTTCGTCGGCCAAGCATTCATCTACAACGGGATCACGTTCAACCTCGGCACCCTGATGACCACGTTCTTCGGGGTGTCGTCAGGCTTCGTCCCGGTCTTCATCATTCTGTACGCGACCGCGAACTTCCTCGGGCCGCTGACCATCGGGCGACTGTTCGACACGGTCGGCCGCAAACCGATGATCTCGGGCACGTACCTCGGATCCGCGGTGCTCGGTGTGGTGCTGGCGTTACTGTTCACCGGCCACACGCTGAACTCATGGTCGTTCATCGCAGTGGTGATGGCTACCTTCTTCCTGGCGTCGGCCGGGGCCAGCGCGGCCTACCTCACCGCCTCTGAAATCTTTCCGATGGAGACCCGTGCCCTCGCCATCGCCTTCTTCTACGCGATCGGCACGGCAGCCGGAGGTATCGCCGGACCGCTGCTGTTCGGCAACCTCATCGGCAGCGGGCACCGCAGTGAGGTGGCGATCGCGTTCTACATCGGATCAGCTGTGATGGCCCTTGGGGGCATCACCGAGTTGGCCTGGGGGATCCGCGCCGAGAACCAGCAACTCGAAGACATCGCTGAGCTGCTCACCGCCGAAGGCGACGGCGGGGAGCGAGGAGGAACTCCGGACGGCGCGTCCAAGGACCGGGCTGCGGGTACGCGATTGCAGCCGAGGACCAGTGCTGCCCAGGAGCAGAACGGCGGATCATCCTCCTCGGGGACATCCACGCCTTCAGCAGCCAGCCCCACGCTGCAGCGGCGGCGGCTGGCACTGGGTCCCGGACGGAGCGTGGGCGGATCTCCCGCCATCTCCAGCCGGCGACCCGCACCCGGGCAGGCGCTCGGCGCCGAGATCTTTGCGATCGAGCGCGAACTCGCGGTGCACGGTCCGATGACCAGCAGTGAACTTCGCCAGCTGGTCGGAGCACGTCACTGGGGGCCGGGAGCGTTCAGCCGTGCGCTGGCCGAGGCGATCGCCGTCGGTGAGGTACGCCGCGTCTCGGCGCGTGCATACGCCCTGAACAATGGCGCCCGCACCGATGGACACGACAGGTCAGACGAGTGACGGCCGGGTCCCGTCATCGATGATCCGAACACATCCCGCGCCAGTACCCAAGACATCGCAACAGTTGCACGGTGCAAACAGCAAGGTCCAGCTGGCCAGTTTTGCTAGCCACCCATGGGGAACGAGCCCGCACGTCGGGAGATCCGTAGGGATGTGGTGCACGTGAGGAAGCCGAGGCTGAGCGAACGATTCAGTGCCCTATGCGCTGCGACGGTGTGCATCGTCCTGACTGGATGCTCCAGCGCGGGTTCCGGTACCTCCGGCGCACCAAGTTCGAGCCCCTCCCCGGCCTCGCCGACGTCCGGCGCCGCGCAGGCCCTGCAGCAGGCCTACATCCATGTGGTGAGCACCGTCCTGCCGTCCGTCGTACAGATCCGAACCAGTGCGGGTCTCGGCTCGGGGATTGTCTTCGACACGAAGGGTGACATCGTCACAAACGATCATGTCGTCGGGCAATTCACCTCTTTCAAGGTGAGCCTTCCGAGCTCCTCCCGGAGCCTGGCGGCCACGCTGGTCGGAACCTATCCACCGGACGACCTCGCGGTGATCCGAGTGCAGGGCGCATCCGGACTTCACCCGGCGACGTTCGGGGATTCGGGCACGCTGAGAGTCGGACAGATCGTGCTCGCCATGGGAAGCCCGCTGGGGTTGAGCAGCTCGGTCACCAACGGGATCGTCAGCGCTCTGGGGCGAACGGTCACCGAACCAGCCAACTCCGACTCGCCTGGTGCGACCTTGCCCAACGTGATCCAGACCAGCGCCGCGATCAACCCGGGCAACAGCGGCGGCGCGCTGGTCGATTTGGACGGGCGGGTCATCGGCATTCCGACCCTGGCCGCCGTCGACCCCGCCCAGGGGGCGAGTTCAGGAGGAGCAGCACCAGGGATCGGTTTCGCCATTCCCAGCAGCATCGTGACAGACATCGCCAAGCAGCTGATTTCCTCCGGACGGGTCACCAACTCCCACCGCGCCGAACTGGGGGTCAGCATCACCGGTGTCGTGGACTCATCGGGGAATCCGGCGGGTGTCGCAGTCGTCAGCGTCGTGCCGAATGGGCCAGCAGCCCGCGCGGGAGTAGCCGCAGGCGACATCATCACCGCGCTGAACGGGCACCAGACGCCAGACCCCGCGACTCTCGCGCAGGCGCTCGCCAACCTGAAGCCGGCAACGCCGGTTTCCGTGACCGTCGCTTCACCCGGAAGATCGCCCCGAAAAGTCACGGTGAGGCTGGGGGAGCTCCCCGGCTGATCGCCCGAAAGGTTGCCCACCAAAGATCGGCTGCGCCGATCACATCTCTCATCCGGAGGCCCACATGGACATCACAGAGTTGATCCTGTTCCAACACCAGGAGCAGCGCCGCATGTTCGCTCTGCTGGACGACATCGACCGGGACGACGCACAAAAGGTCGCACCAATCTGGTCCCGGCTGAGCATCCTCTTGGAGGTGCACGCCGAAGCGGAGGAAAAATTCTTCTACCCCCGGCTGCTCGCCGTGGGCAGCGGCGCCGGCGGCAGCCAGGGCGCGTCGAGCGAAACCCGTGATGCCATCAAAGACCACAATCAGATCCGGGACGCCATCGCCAGGTCGCGTAGGCATCCCGTAGCCAGCGACGAGTTCTGGGCTGCGGTCCAACAGGCCCGCATCGCCAACAGCGACCACATGGCCGAGGAGGAACGGGAGGACCTGGCGGACTTCCGGCGGCATGCAACCCTCGCGATGCGCCACCAGATCGCCGTTGAGTTCGTGGACTACGAAGCGCGAAAAGCGGCCGGCATCCCGACCCACGATCATGATCCAGACGAATACGTGCGGACCAAGACCGGCGTGGGGGCCTGACCGAGGCGTCCGCAGCATCGACTGCTACCAGCCACACGGCCCACCAGGCCCCTGCGCCCGCGGTGCCCTAACCGCAGGTTCAGTGGGTTCCTTCGTCGCGAGAGATCACCCAGT
>CAVXLW010000017.1:0-154241 GCA_963762695.1 uncultured Actinomycetota bacterium | reverse complement strand
CCAGCTTCTGACCGACCCGCCCGGAAGGAAATCGATGATCACACTCACCGACGTGCAGGGCGTGCTCGGGCACTGGTGGTACGCCTACGACCAGGGCGAGCTCGACGTCCTGCCCGGCCTGCTCACCGCAGACATCCACTTCTCCTGCGAGAGCGACACCGGCACCACGCCGTACGAGGACTTCATCCGCTGCGACACCCGTGGCCGCGACGAGGTGATGGCATGGCAGACCGACCACCGGCTGGGCAGCCCGTTCCCGCTGCGGCACAGCGGCACGAACATCCACCTCACCCGCGCTGAGGGGGACGAGGCGGACTTCGCCTCCTACATCGTTGTCACGCAGATCGTCGACGGGGCCGTCAGCCCGCTGTCCACCGGTCTCGTCCGCGGCACTGTCCGCCGGGACGGCGACGCAGTGCGCATCTGTCGGCTGCGCGTCACGCTCGACACCCAGTCGTCGATTCCGCTTGCCGAGCACCGCGCCGCGGCTGCCACCGGCTGATTTCAGGAGGCTTTGCTGTGACTGAGTACCAGCACGAGCTCGCCCGCATCCTGCGGCCCGTGGCACAACCCCGGATCCTCGAAGGCGTCTACACCGACGATCAGCACGGCCGCATGCTCGATGTCATCAAAGCCAACGGGCCCTGGCCGACGATCACCGCGCACCACTTCGACACCGCCGAGGAACTCATCGCCACCTCGACCGGCGTCGTCCCCGAGGGCCTGAACCTGACCCTCGACGACCTCGCCACCGCGCACTTCCGCGGCTTCCTCGGCGCAGAACTCGGTCGCCTACTACCCCGAGCTCGAGGACTGCTTCTACAACAGCCATTTCCTCGAGCTGGTACGCGGCTACTGGGGCGCCAAGTACGCCCGGCCGACCATGATGCTGTTCAACCTGTGCGGGCCGCACCAGAAGCGGGCTGAACGCCCACCTGGACGCGGTCACTTTCCGCGGCATCCGATACGAGAACTCACCGGTATGGCTGCAGAACGTCATGGGCAAATCCGGGCTGTTCACCGATTTCCTCGAGAAGATGGCCCAGGTCATCACCTGGTGGTACCTCGGCGAGAACGGCACCTTCACCTACTGGCCCGACGGCCCGCTCGAGCCGCCGGTCCGCCTCGAGCACCCGCTCTGGAACAAGGGCGTCGTCGTGCAGAACGAGCTCATGTTCCACCGCGGCGATCCCGTCGGCGCCCCCGCCGAGCGCGACGTGCCAGGCCTCGCCCACCGCAGCATGCTCGGCTACGACCCCGGCGACGACACCTGGAAAATCACCACTGATGGCACGCCCATCCGGACCTATCGCCCTGGCGAGATGCGACTGCTCGTGCACTGGAGCTCACAGGTGTACTCCGACCTGAACGAGCTGAAGGTCTCGATGGACCACACGGACGACCTCACCCACGACATGGTCTTCGAACGGCTGCTCGCCGATATGCGTGACAAAGGTGTCCGCGTCGCCGAGCCCAGCGATCCCTCCGACAACGACTTCATCCGCGCCCTGATCGCCACGTACACCATCGCCCCCACCACCGACTGGGCCACGCCGGACGCGGCCTAACCATCCGGTTTCGCAACGAGGAGAATCGCTTGAGCGATCTTTCCGCCACCCGCCTCGACGGCCAGGTTGTCATCGTCACCGGCGGCAGTCAGGGCGTCGGTCTGGGCATCGCCCGCGCGTTTCTCGATGCCGGCGCGACGGTCGTCACCTGTGCCCGGTCGACTTTCGACAAGCCGCCGGCTGCGCGCGGGGATGAGGAACTCACCCGCCGCCGCCATATCTCCGCGGACGTCCGCGACGAGTCCCACATCCAAGCCGTCGTCGACGCGGCACTGACCGAGTTCGGACGGCTCGACGTACTCGTCAACAACGCCGGCGGCCAGCCACCCGCCGACACGGCGACGGTCTCGGCCCGATTCATCAAGTCGATCATCGACATCAACCTGACCGGACCGCTGGGCTGGGTCGAGTCGGAAGCCCTGGCGGATTTGCTGTTGAGGGATCCGGGGCAGCACGAGCGCTACAGCTCTGATATTCCAGTCGGCCGGATGGGCACCCCCGAGGAGATCGGCGATATCTGCGTCTTCCTCGCCTCGCCTGCAGTGGCCTACATCAATGGCGCCACGATCTGGGCCGATGGCGGCGGCGGTTTCTGAGGTCGGGGACGTGACCGCGAGCCGTGCCCATGAAGCTGGAGTCCCTGAATGAGTGCACCTAGTCTCGGAGGCGTGTCAGCCGAGCACCAGGTCGATGGCTTGCTGTCGCGCATGGCCGAGATGGCCAACAGCCCACGATTGCTCAGTCGCCTGCTCACCCTGGCGGGTTCCGCCGTGCAGCCCTCAGGCTGGGCGATCCTGACCATCCTGCACCGCCACGGCCAACTCAGGGTCTCCGAGCTCGCCGACCAACTCGGCCTTGACCAGTCCACCGTCAGCCGGCAGCTCAAGCCCCTTGACGCCGCAGGCCTTATCACCCGCCAGGCCCACGACGGCGATCGCCGGGTCGCCATCCTTTCGCTGTCCGACAAGGGAACCGAGGCCTTTGACGCCGTACGCCGGCGTTGGCTCGACGACTTGAACTGGTTCATGCGTAACTGGTCCGACGCCGACCGGGCGCACTTCGGGGAACTCGCCGAACGCTTCTCCGATGAGATCGACGCGGGCCGGGCGGGTCTTCGTCAACACGACGAAACCCGCGACGGCGCCGCCTGAACCACCCTTCTTGAGGAGCGATCTTCCGTGGCTGAACGTCCTATGCCGTCGCTGTTGTACGACGACGAGCAAGAGGCGCTGCGAGCCGTCGTCCGCGACATCGTCGACGACCTCGCCCCCTGGAACGACGTGGTCAACGGCCTGGATCAGGTACGGCCGTACGACGACCGGTTCTGGCGCCAACTCGCCGACGCCGGGGTAGCAGGCCTGCGAGAGCTGCCTGCAGATGATGGGCCGCATCGGGTTCACCTGGGAGCACCCAACCCACCTTCTTCTCAAGCGCGCCGCTGCTGGGCTGCGCCTGCTCGGGACTCCCAGGCTCATCGCCGCCGAATCGGTGAACTGCGCGCCATACCCACGCCCTGAACGTCCGTCTTCGCTCCAGGAGGTGATCCGTGCGCCCCGACGTCCGGATGATCGACATCGACCAGCACTACTACGAGCCGCTGGATTGCTGCACCCGGCATCTCGACCCGGCCTACGCGGACTTCGCTCTCCACGTCGAGATCAACGACGCCGGCCGGGCAGAATGGCGTTTCGGCGGGGTGCCCCTCGACGGGGAGCGCTACCCCCGGGACGTGACCGTGGCTCCTGGAGAACTCGAGCGATCCCTCGGCGCTCGCGAGCGCGGCGAGCGTTACTCCCCGGTGCTGATAGACGGCACGGCACCCGAGTACACCGACCGCAACGTCCGGCTCAAACTCCTCGACGAGTGGGGCATCGACGCGACCGTGCTCTTCCCCAGCTCAGGTCTCGCGTTCGACGCGCAGATGAGCACCCGACCGGATGCCGCCTGCGCCGCGGCAACGGCGTTCAACCGGTGGATCGAAGAGGACTGGGGCTTCGCCTACCAGAACCGCATCTTTGCCGCGCCGTTCATCTCGCTGCAGTCGCTCGACATGGCAGTTGCCGAACTCGAACGGGTCCTCGCCGCCGGCGCACGCCTCATCCAGATCCGGCTCGGACCGGTCAACGGCCGGTCACCGGCCCATCCGGCTTTCGATCCGTTCTGGGCCCGCGTGCAGGAAGCCGGTGTACCTGTCGCGCTGCACATCACCGCGAGCGGCTACGAGAAGGCGGTCGCTGAGATGTGGGGCGAAGACCCGCACCTCGAGCACGCCGAACGCTCCGGTTTCCAGTGGTACGCCACCTTCGCTACCCGCCCGGCGATGGACACCTTCGCAGCACTGATCTTCCACAACCTGTTCGGCCGCTTCCCGCGCCTGCGGGTGCTCAGCGTCGAGAACGGCTCGCGCTGGGTGGGCAATCTGCTGCACGAGATGGACGCCGCCTATCGCTTCGTCGCCGGCAACCCGCTGTCCTACTGGGTCGGCGGCCCGCTGACCGAACGGCCGAGCGACGTCTTTCGCGAGCACGTCTGGGTCGCGCCATTCCTCGACTCCGGACACGAAGCACCGGTCAGCGAGCTCATCGAATTGCTCGGCGCCGAGCACGTGCTGTCGGCTCCGACTGGCCGCACGGTGAGGGGCGCGACACCCCCTTGCACTTCGACACCGAACTCGCCGGCATCGACGGAGACGACCTCGCGCGCATCCTGCGGACGAACACTGCCGCCCTGCTCGGCATCGCCGGCTGACTTCACCTGACAGAGACAAGAATGAAGGAGTTCGACCAGTCCGTAATGTAGCGACCGCTCGGGACGGCTGACCGGTTTAACGACGCGACCGTCAGCACGGTAAAAATCACCCCAGCACCGTCTGCACCACACGCCGAGACTCTCACCCTGGATGCGAGTGCCAGGGTCAGGTTCGACGTCGCCTGCCATCCAGAGCAGCCGTGCTCATTGAAGGGCCCTGGAAGTGTCCGGATGGGGTGGCGCCAGCTGTGCTGACAGGATCTGCAGCCGTGTGGTCAGCAAGAAGTCGGCATGCCTGTCGAAAACGGCCCGGAACGGATGTCATCAGACGACAGCGCTGGTAGTCGCTGGATACCGGTACATGGACATTGGTTACGTACACCGTTACACGTTGACTGCAGGTGGGACGGACGAGTCGGCCTGTACGCCGGGGAAAGTACGTCAGGCAATTCGGACAATCGCCCGACCTCGCGGAATGGCGAGTTGTTGCAGGTCAGACCCGAAATCGCCTCCACCCGACTGTCGTCTGCTGGTGGCCAATCCGGTCGAATGGTGAGTGGCTTGCTGACTTTTTGCTGACCTGGTGTCCCCGTTTGACCAATCTGCTCAATCCGAGCCCGACGCCGCGGCGGCGGGCAGCGCAGCCAGTAGCTGTGTAACGAATTGCTCGCGCAGTGCCGCGTCAAGTACGGCCTGGACCCAGACGTCTGCAACGGACTCCCACACTCGACTGGTCCGCATCCCCGGGTGTAATCGTTGGGCGACCCGACCCGCCCAGGTATGGGGATCCCCAAGACGAAGCGAGTCGTCAACGGCGTCTAGCAAGTCCCCCGGCCGCACGGCCAAACGTTCTGCCACCAGCGCCCATGACTCATCGCTCAGGGCTGAGAACGCAGTCTGTTCCGGTGAGCCAGTTCCCGGCAGAACTACGCAGCCTGCGGCGGGCGACTGATCCGCGTCGAGGACTGCCATGGCTCGATCAGGCAATCGCTCATCGGCTATCAGTTGACCCAAGGCCCGAACTGTTCCGGCTGGTCCGACCCGCACTACGCGCACGCGCTTGTACGCGTCAGGATCCGTCGCATTGATCAGAGCCTCAACCAGGTACTCGCTCTCCGCATCTTCGCAGTAGATCGTCAGCTCAGGATGTCGCTCGTCGTCCATCAGCGAGAGTGCGTACTCAGGCGTCACGCCGTACACGACTTCTTTGCGCCCGCTTCTGTCGTTCTGCAGGTAGATCCTCGCCTCAGCTGGTAGTTGCTCCAGCACGTACGGCGAATGCGTTGAGACGATCAACTGCAGCCGTCTGTCTGTGGCGACCCCGATCAGCTCGGTCATCAACCGACGCTGCGCTCGTGGGTGGAGCGAAGCCTCCACCTCGTCGATGATGACGAGTGAGTGGCGGGGAGCTTCCTGGAGTAGAGCAACAAGGTCGGTTGTGGCATCCTCTCCAGCGCCTTGGTGAAAATTTGAATATGTCGTGCCAGCGGTCGCAATGACCCCCACCTGCTTGCCGCGATTGTCGCGTACCAAGGACCCTGCGTCGTAGCTCGGCCAAGCACCCGGGACAGAATGCCTCGATAGTGATCCTGGATGAGCAGCTCCTGCGCAGATTCGGCGAGCTCGGCTCTAGCCAAACGTCCATACCCGATCAGGGTGTCAATAGGCTGGGTCCGCGAAATATCCAGGAAGTACGTGGCCCGTGACGGTCGCGCCGGCATACCCCGCCAACGTTTGGTGGCCTTTCGGAGAGAGTGGGTTGAGACTTGATCACCCTGACGCACTCGATATTCAAGCGAAACGCCGCTGACCGTCTCCAAGGCGTAGCTCTGGAAAGAAAGTCGTCCGGGGAGAAAACCCGTGCGGCAACGGCACCGAGCGACTGATCGCCGCTGTTGTCGCCGCCGCCACTTTCAAAACCGTGCTCTTGCCGGAGCCGTTTTCGCCAGCAAGCGCCACGACCGGAAAGCGAAATTCGACCCACTGTTGGAGACCAACGCGGACTCCATCGACGTAGACGCCTTCAAGGAACTTCGGCCAACCGCTGCCGGTGTTCCTGGCCGACGCCCAGTCGCTAGACAGCTTCGACAGCGTCGGTGCCACGCCGCCGTGGCTAGCCATCCCGAGAACCCCTTCCGTCGCATAGCGCCTACGCCGCCCATGGGCGGCATGCTGGCGGTTTCGTGCCGGGTCAGGCTGGCATGGATGCCGCTGTGACGCCAGTGCCTCGACCCCCTCTGTTGGAGCTATGGATTCGAACGCCGGTAGAGGCGTTTGAAGGGGAGTAGCGCACGATGCCGAATAGTGCCGCTGAACAGCGGTACTAAGTTATGTCGAGATGACGGCTTGAGGTCCGTTGCAGCCCTTTCCGGACGGCTTGGTATCACGCCGGGTATCAAGGACACACAACAACCGGCGCTGGTTTGCCTGGGGTGGCCACGGCGCCTGCGAACGGCACATGAGCGGCGCGCCGCCACCTCTGCCCTGCCACGGCCGACGAAACTGCAGGAATGGTTAGTTCGGTGGTTCTGCTGGGCGCTGGAGCTTCGGTCGAGGCCGGATCCCGAGCCTCTACGGACATGACAGAGCGCATCGTGGAGCGAATCCAGGGACAGGGCGGGTCCAACCTGGCCGCGGCCTTGAACTACGCCGTCGGTGCCCTCATCGCGCATGTTCAGCCGCCGAGCCAGCCCTTATGCGGGCATCGACGTCGAAAGGCTGTTCGCAGCGGTCCAGATGCTCGGGGCTAAGGATCGCGTCGAGATCGCGCCATTCGTCGCGTCGTGGGAACCTGCCCTGGCGTCGCTCGGCTCGCCGCCGGCCTTCCCAGCCTTCTTCAGAGATAACTTTCTCAGGGCGCTTGAACGCCCGCATCCAATTGACTTCGACAATCTGTTCAGAAGGCCATAGCGTCGATGGCACCAGTCCGGGATAGCGAGGCAGTTTTCCGAGCACTCGAAAACAGGATGATAATTGCGCTCAAAGATCTACTCGCCGTCGACGTTTCAAAGTTGAGAATACCTTGCCCCATTGTTAACTGGTGGGACACCGGTCAACATTGCGACACTTAACTATGATCGGAGGACGGTTGAAGAACTCTGCGCTCAGAAGGGATTGTCAGCGGATACCGGTATAAATAATTGGCGTGGGGGGTACGACTGGACATTTGACGAGCAGGCATCGGTGAGCATTCTTAAGTTGCATGGTTCCGTGGATTGGTTTGTAGAGAACGAGGACAACCCCCGTGCCCGGCTCGCGCTACAACGAATCGTGCAACGAGAAGGCGGCTACAACGAGACACCGACGCTTGTCTTCGGTCAGCGGGGAAAGCTGCGGGCGAGCGGTCCTTTCTCTTGGCGATTCTTCACGCCTTCGACCGCATGCTTGGTGCGGCGGAGAATCTCACGATTGTCGGTTACTCGTTCCGCGACGAGCACATCAATGTTTCAATCGGCAGATGGCTAGACAGCGGCACAAAGCATCTCACGATAATAGCTCCAAGATTCGATGAGGGGCAGCAAGACCATGGCTCGTTCAAGAGCCGTCTGATCGAATTCATGACTGAGTGGACTCATTTGGAGGAGGGGGGCACTAGGACGCTCACCAGAAGAATGAAAGACGGATTCCGGATCTTGAACGTCAGCGCCAGCGAAGGATTACGACAGTTGGCCGTCAGTTAGAGGCCGGATGCTGTTGGCGTGCGTGCTGCAAGCAGGGTAGGACGGATGATCTTTCCTGCGGGCCAACGTCCCGGAAATTGTTGCGCGAATATGAACGGGTAGTACACGTATCCGCGCCAGACCTAAAGCCCCGGGTCAAGTCAGGCGGAAGCGGGTGACTCGGCAGTGACGTCGGTGTCGTTGCGAGGCGCAAGGCGCAGATCACGTCCGTTGTCGCAGAAGGTCATGCCGACGCCTGCGTTCACATACCAAGTGTCGTATCCCTCGTGGACACGTCCTGTGATGCGGCCGAAGCGGTGCTCACGCTGCCCGTAGCGGCGCTCGACGACGTCACCTGGCTCGAACGTCACCCACTGACGGTAGCCCCGCGTGGCTTCACCCTAAGGCGGCCCTCGCGTCGCACTTGATTGATTCGCGTCAACTGGACGCCGAGAATGCCGAGAAACTGACTCGCTGACCTCAGGGTCTTAGAGGATGACTCAATTGAGCACGGGCACGTGCGGGCATGGGGGAGAAATGGCACGTCGGCGGGGTTTCCTCGCGGAGCTGCAACGCCAGAATCAACTGGCAGCGAGGCGGCAGGCGCAGGCGTCTCAAGCCGCGGCCCGGGCTCATGCAGCCGCGTATCGGCGTGCTGAGCAGGCTCAGCGTCAGGCTGAGCGTTCCCAGCTCGCCGCTGCACGCAGCGCGGTCGCTTATGCGAAAGCCGCCGAGAAAGAGGCCCAGCGAGCCGAGGATGAAGCGAGGACTGCGGAAGCCGCGCAAAGACCGCTGCGCTTGTGCAGACGAACCACGAGATCGACGAAATGCTCGCGGAATCGCTACGGGGGGACCCCCGCGTCGACCTCGACGCGCTTCGGCCGCAGCCTCAGCAACCTGCATTCCAATTCCCAGAATTGGAACGACCGATACCCCGCCACCGCCGCTAGTCGCGGAGCCAGAGCCTGTCTTCGTCGAGACTCCACCGCCCACTGGCCTTTCAGGAGTCTTCGGCGGGAAGAAGAAACATGCTCAGGCCACGCAGCAAGCGAGGGCTTCCTTTGGCCTGGCGTATGAGACTTGGCGCACCCGTGCAGCGGAGTTACCAGCTCGGCAGATGCAGCAACAGCGCGACCACAAGGAGGCGGAAGCGCATCGCCAGTCCAGGCTTGCTCAGGAGCGCGCGGCTCACACCGCGGAGTGCGACCGGATCACCGCAGAGGTCAACGACGGAAACAAGACAATCGACCGTCTCAAACTCGACCTGGACCGTGGACTCGAATACGCCGTGCAGGAGTACATCGGGATAGTGCTCGGAAAGTCGATCTACCCTGATGCGTTTCCGGTCGAGCACGACTTCGAGTTCGACTCGGCTTCAGGTGAGGTGACCGTGACTGTGCTTGTGCCAGCGCCTGACACTCTGCCGAGCGAGCGGGAGTTCAGGTATGTGAAGTCACGCAGCGAGATCAGTAGCAGCCTTCTGCCGAAGACCGAACAGCGCCAGCGTTACTCGAACGCGGTTTACCAGGTGGCGCTCCGAACCTTGTACGAGTTATTCGGCAGCGACGATCACGGTTGGGTGCGAACGGTAGCGTTGACCGTGGCTTGCGATGCAACGGACCCTGCAACAGGCTTCATAGAACGCAGAACGTTCGTGACGTTCCCGGCGGACCGGTCGCACATTCGCGGCGATCAATTTGGCGAATGTGGTGCCTCTGGCGACGCTTCAGCATCTTGGCGCTGCGGTCTCTAAGAACCCCTTCGAGTTGGTGGGGGTCCAGCAGTCCCGTGGCGTCCGCCGGCTATGACGGGCTCGGGTTGGAATTTCAGACGCCGCCCGGCTGGCCGATCCCCCCCTGACGGATGGGAGCCGCCGCCCGGCTGGCTTCCAGACCCGAGCTGGCCGCCTGCGCCGGCCGATTGGGTCTACTGGGTGCCTGCCACCCCAGTGCCCGGCGGGCCGGTCGCCGCCCAACCTGTGCCGGTCGCTCCCGAGGTTGAACCCGAGATCGACGAGCTGGCAATGGTTCAACACAAATTGGACGAGTGTCGTTCAAAGCTCTTCCATCGAGAACTTCAGGTTCAGACCCTTCAGAACCAGGCGGCCTCGCTTGAGGCCCAACTGCGTGCGACACCTTCGCCCGCACCAGAGACCGATCTTGTCGATCTGGATGACGAGCGGCTGCTTCAGGAAGTTGGCATCTATCGCTACCACCACCCGCTGGAAAACGCACCGGAGTTCAGAGCGTGGCTCGATGCCTTCAGCTCAAGATCAAAGAAACGGTCAGGTCGGGCGGGGCAGTCCAAGCCTCGGACCGTTCACGTTCAACAACAGTCTGGCGAACGGCCGACGCATGACCGCCGACTTCTCCAAGCTGATGCTTCGGGCCTACAACGCCGAGGCAGACAACTGCGTTCGCGGTCTGCGCGCCGGCAATGTCGACACGGCCAAACGACGATTGGAAGCCACAGCGACAGCCGTTGCCCGGCTTGGCTCGATGATGGAAATGCGGATCAACCCGGCCTTCCACCAGCTGCGTATCGAAGAGCTGGAGCTGACCGCCGACTACCTGTTGAAGCTTCAAGAAGAGCGGGAAGCGCAACGCGCGGAACGAGAACGACTCCGCGAAGAGCGCAAGGCCGAGCACGAGCTCGCCGCCGAACGCGAACGCCTCGACAAGGAGCGAGCTCATTACGCGAACGCTCTCGGCGGCCTGGAGAGGAGCGGTGGCCCGACGGCATTGAGGATCTGACCAGCAAGCTCGCTGAACTCGACCAAGCCATCGCGCACAACGACTACCGCGCGGCCAACATCCGTGCGGGATACGTCTACGTGATCAGCAATCCGGGCGCGTTCGGGCGCGACGTTGTCAAGATCGGCATGACCCGCCGGCTAGAGCCGATGGACCGAGTCCGCGAACTCGGCGACGCGCGCGTGCCGTTCCCATTCGACGTGCATGCCCTCTACTTCTCAGACGACGCGGTCCACTTGAGACCGACTACACCATGCCTTCGCTGACCGACGCCTCAACCGGGTGAACCCACGCCGCGAGTTCTTCTTCGCAACACCGGCAGAAGTGCGTGAAGTGCTCACAGACAAGGTAGGGAGCCTTCTGCACTTCGACGAAGAACCTGAGGCTGTCCAATACCTGCAAAGCAAGAAGTACTGGCCTGCCACTCACTAGCTACTAGCCTGCCCGGTCCGGAATTATTCAACAACTTCGAGTGGCTAGTACCAAGATCATCGGCCGGCGATTCAACAACCCGGGGTCAAGATCAACGCCTGCCGGCGCTCTGTCGATTCTCTGGCTGAACAAGTGCCGGTGACGCTGACAGCGCTGCTGCTGTAGCGCGCGTGCGCGTGGCTGGTCACTTTCATGACCGTGCGACTGTGACGGTGAGTCCGGTTACGTACCTATGGGCGGCGCCGAGTCCGCGGGACCGACATACCCAAGCACGCTGACCTGCGGTGTAAGCGAGTCCTCAGAATCGTTTACGCGTTAGCCGACTTCCATCGGCCGGCACCGTTCGGCCCACTTGCTGACAGTGGCCGGCTTCCGGACATCTCTCAGCTCGTCACGGCCGGCCTTCAGCACGCCGTCAGGTGAGGGAAACCCTGGCCGTTGATGAGCTGCTGAACGCGCTGACGAGTAACGCCGAGCATGCGGGCAATCTCAGTCGCCCCCACGTAGTGCGTCACTGTCCCCAGACTCAATCTTAGACTTGTCACTTGACAAATAGGCCAGCCATGGTCCACCTTGACGTTTGTCAACTGACAAGCGACCCCGGGAGGTCGCCATGACAACCACACTTCTCAGTCTCAGTTGGGGCACTAGCCGCGGACGTGAGACGTACGGGTACAACATCGCCCGGCTGGTCGACACCAGCACCGGCAAGAGATTCCGCTGCACGGGCGGTGGCTATGACATGCAAGGCACGGTCTTCGGCGAATGGCTACAGGAGACCTATCAGCCAGCACTGCAGCTCCTGGCGTACACAGGCCGCGCCTACGGCTCGTACATCGGCAATGAGCGTCAGCCGAACAACGACCGCTCAGGCCTGTACGGCATGACCGTCAACTACACGCCCAAGATGACCAGTTCTCACGTCACGCTGGATGGCGCTGTGGCCTCGAATCCATGCTGACGATCGCTAAGACGATCGGCCTGACGGTCAAGCGGATCAGCAGCCGACGGGGGCACCTCACGGGACTACTCGTCACGCATGCCGATCCGACCGTGACGATTCACAGTGCCCGGTATTTGCCTGAGGCAATCGCCGACGGAGACGTGACGTACCACGACACGGACAGCGAGACGGTCGTGTGCGATGACGTTTCAGACGCGGTTGACGCGATCATCAAAGCGGGTTGCACCGAGTACTCGTCCAGCGAGTTTCAGCGTCACGGTTGGTGGACCGCTGAGGACTTCACAACCGACTACGGAACCGGCGAGATGTGCACCGTGAGCGCACACGTTGACGGCTTCAGCCTTGAGAGCCTGCAAGCCATTTACGCCGCTGTGAGCGCATCATGAGCTACCGCACCGGCCGTTACCCACGGCGTACCTACGCGCCTCTCACCCCGCCGGCTGAGCTTGTCGGCAAGCTCGTGCAATGGCGTCCGAAGGATCGCGACGGAAAGCGGCTCGCCGCCCGGTTCGGCACCGTTGAGGCCTACGACAGCGACGCTCGCACGCTCACGTTGAGCGTGTCTGTGGAGGCCAATCCGTGGACCGCGCCAACCGGCATTCGGACCGTCACCCTGCCGCTAGCGTCCGGCCCGTTCAGTCTCGCCTAGCAAGCCGAAACGCTCTGCGGAGCGTCCGCCAGCAATGGGCATCTGGCGCCGATGAGGCATCGCCCGTATCCCGTGTAGGAGACCGCTATGACGATCACTGCAACTCCCGCCGACGTTGCCGGCAGCTGGGTTGAGAACGAGGATGGCTTCACCATCGAGGCCGTGCGAGTCTTCTTTCGCGGGGCGAATACGCCGGAGCAGAGTACGGCTTCACCGTCGGCATTGACGAACACGCCACAGATGCCTACGTCGCTCAGACTCTCGCTGACGTTGTCGCTCGATTCCCGGGCCAAAGCGTCGATGACGAGTGGACCGAGATGGGTGCGCGTCACTTCGAGTTCAGCCCGGACCCAGCCGAGTCGGCCGGCTGAAGGTCCCCAGGACATCACCTTTGGGGTCCCCGTCGACGAGGACTGAGTCAGTCGAAACGCACGCCGTTGCCCGGTGTGCGTCCGTCAGATACGGCCTACTGACGCTGAAGAGACAGGCCAGATTCGAGGCACAGAACGATGCGACTCGTCGGCTACGTACGGGTATCGAGTGAAGGGCCAACTGGATGGTTTCGGTCTCGACGTTCAGACGCGCATCGTGCGCGAGTGGTGCAATCGGCAGGGCCATCGGCTAATCCAGATCCACTCTGACGGCGCGGTGCGCGGGACCACAGACGCCGTAGACCGGCCAGGACTCACGGCCGCACTGCGCGACATCCAAGACCGTCGGGCTGAAGGTCTGATAGTTGCCACGCTCGACCGGCTGGCACGCAAGCTGACCGTGCAGGAAGCCATCCTCGGGATGGTCTGGCAGGCAGACGCAACGGTGTTTACGGCTGACGATGGTGAGGTGCGTCAGGACGATGCTGACGACCCGATGCGTACCGCGATACGTCAGATGCGCGGGGTGTTCGCACAACTCGACCGCGCCATGGTCGTCAAGCGACTCAGAGACGGTCGCAGGGCTAAGGAGGCCGCCGGCCGCAAGAGCGTTGGCACGTACGCCTACGGCTACGCGGGCGCCGGCAAGGGCCGTGACCGTGACGCGGTCCCGCACGAATCCGAACAACGGGCCGTGCGCCGTATCGGTGAGCTACGCGCAGCGGGTCACTCATACCGGGAGATTGCCGCCAGGCTTGACGGTGAGGGCTTGCGTCCGCGCAGGGCTAGCTCGTGGTCGGCTATGACGGTGCGCGCCATTGTTCAGCGAAAAGCCTCCGCTGTGACGGCCGAAGATCGCTACGCTTCGCCCGGCTGAAACAAACGGGGGAACGATGACCAATCCATTCGATCTATATTCGCCATCGCGCAGGTGGCTGAAGCCAACAGGCTTCGGTTTGCTCGCCCTTCTCGCGTTTGCCGCCTGTGCCCTAGCAGCCGTGGCACTGGTGTCAAATAGACACCTTTCGAACCGTCTGCATCGGCTGGAGAGCCGTCCACCCGTTGCCGGGCCTCGCGGGCCGCAGGGACCACAAGGACTACCGGGTGCAACAGGATCTCAGGGCTCACCCGGCCAGTCTGCCGTCGGTGGTGCGAGCGAATCTGAGGTCGCCTCGCTGCAGACACAGCTGAATGACGACGAGGGCGCCATCAGCCAACTACTCACGACCGTTAACCAACTGCAACAGTCCTCGGGACGAACCCTGATCTGCAACCCGATCGCTGCGCCGGGCGCCTGCTAGAGCGTTCCCCGGCGTCAAGTACGGCTTTCTGCGGAATTTCTTGGCGGATTTGGCGGAAGCACAGCCGATTGAGTACGTACTGGCGCCCGTTCATGCTGGCTGGCTTTCCGTTTCGAAGCCAGCGTGGAGACTGTTTAGCAGGTCAGAGGCCGGGCGCGGTAACTGTCGCTAGCCACGAGCATGGGACCGTTTCACCCGGTGTTTGGCCACGGTCATGGGACCACCCCGTTTGCCAGTCATGGGACCACCGGCGTGTCGTGAGTCGGGGTCCTTCAGGCCTGCCGCTAGCGATCTCTTCATGTCGATTGACGTGGAGGCATCGGGTGGCGTTCCGGGAGGTTCGTGTGGTCGAGGTGCGGGAAGTCTTGCGGGCTTGGCTCGACGGTGCGGGGCTGCGGACGGCGGCCGAACGGGCGGGGGTGGACCGCAAAACGGCCCGCCGCTATGTCGAAGCCGCCGTGGCGGCTGGGCTGGTCCGTGACGGCGGCGTCGGTCAGTTGACCGATGAGCTGATCGGGGCGGTGGTGGCTGCGGTCCGCCCGGCACGTCCGTCGGGGCATGGCGAGTCGTGGGAGGCGCTGATTCCGTGGACCGAGCAGATCACCGCCTGGGTGAAGGAGGATCTGCAGCTGACCAACGTTGAGGGCAAGCTCGACCCGCCGCGGGCTGGTGGTGCCATATCGGACGTTGCACCGATTCGCCTGTGAACGTTGCGGTTTCGGGGGTCGGCAGCCGACGCATGCGGGTCGCCGACGGCAAGCCTGGGGTGGAGTGCCAGGTCGATTTCGGCCAGCTCGGGATGATGGTCGACCCGGCGACCGGCCGCCGGCGGGCGGTCCATGCGCTGATCTTCACCGCCGTCTATTCGCGGCACATGTTCGTCTGGCTGTCGTTCAACCAGACCCTTGCCGTGGTGCTGGACGGCTGCGAAGCCGCGTGGGCCTTCTTCGGCGGCGTGTTCAAGGTGCTGATCCCCGACAACCTCAAGCCGGTCGTCACGGCAGCTGATGCGGTGAACCCGACGTTTTCGGCCGGCTGGCTGGACTATGCCCAGGCCCGCGGGTTCGGGACCGACCCGGCCCGGGTCCGGTCACCGAAGGACAAGCCGCGGGTGGAACGCACCGTGCAGTACGTGCGGGAAAACTTCTTCCGCGGCGAGCATTTCCTCGACCTGGCTGATGCGCAACGGCGGGTCGTCGGCTGGTGCGAGCAGACTGCCGGGCTGCGGATGCATGGCACCACCGCCCAGCGTCCCGCCGAACACTTCGCCGCCGACGAGCAGGCCCTGCTGCTGCCGGCCCCGACGCAGCCGTATGACGTGCCGATCTTCGCGACGCCGAAGGTCGCCCGTGATCTGCATATCGAAGTGGCCCGCGGCTTGTATTCGGTGCCGGGTGAGCTGCTCGGGCAACGGGTCGACGTGCGGGCTGACTCGCGGCTGGTGAAGGTGTTCTCCCGCGGGCAGCTGATCAAAACCCATCCGCGGGTGCCGCCGGGTGGCCGTTCCACCGACCCGAAGGACTACCCGGCCGGACGCGCCGAATACGCCCTGCGGGATGCGGCGACCCTGACCGCCAAGGCGACGGCGGCCGGGCCGGCGGTCGGGCTCTACGCCAGCCGGCTGCTGGACGTGCCGTTGCCGTGGACGTCGATGCGGACCGTCTATCGGCTGCTCGGCCTGGTCCGCAGCTACGGGGCCGAGACGGTCGACACCGCCTGCGCCCGGGCGCTCGAACTCGACGTCGTCGACGTCACCAAGATCGCCCGGATGCTCGAGCAGGCCCGCGAACGGGACCCGATCCCGGCCGCCAAGGCGGCCCGGGTCGTCGGTGGCCCGGCCCGGTTCGCCCGCGACCCCGGCGAGTTCCAGGCCGGCGGGCGATGAGCCGCCCGCAGCCGCCGGCGCCCGGGTATCGACGATGACCTCAAAGTGCTGCTGCGCAAGGTGAAACTCGGCCGGCTGCTCGACACCCTGCCCGAACGGCTCGCGCTGGCCCGGACCGAATCGCTGCCGCACGCCGACTTCCTCACCCTTGTGCTGTCTGACGAGGTCGACCGCCGCGACCGGGCCTCCGCCGAGCTGCGGGCCCGCGCCGCCAAGCTCGACCCGGGCATGCGGCTGGAAACCTTTCAACCCGACAGCCCCGCCACCTATGACCGGCAACTCTGGGCCGAACTGTGCTCACTGCGGTTCCTCGACGACACCCGCGGTGCGCACATCCTTGGCCCGGTCGGAGTCGGCAAAACGCATCTGGCGACCGCACTCGGGCACATCGCGATCCGCCGCCGGCGCTCCGTCCTGTTCAGCCGCGCCGATCAGCTGTTCCGCCGGCTCAAAGCTGCCCGCCTCGACAACTCCCTCGAAGTCGAAATGCGCAAACTCGCCCGCGTCGACCTGCTCATCCTCGACGACTTCGCCCTCCAAGCAATGGACGCCACCGAAACCGCCGACTTCTACGAACTCGTCGTCGAACGACACCAGAAAGCGTCCACCGTCGTCACCAGCAACCGCGACCCCGCCGAATGGATCGCCGTCATGAGCGACCCGCTGCTCGCCCAATCCGCCATCGACCGGCTCATCTCCACCAGCTACGAACTCGTCGTCGAAGGGCCAGTCCTACCGCCGCCAACAACGCCCCCGACACGACGCCGAACAAAGCGTCCTAATTGACCAGAACGGGAGCAGGCATGACCATCACCAGACGACCGGAGTGGTCCCTAGGTCGTGGCAACACGGTGGTCCCATCAGCCTGGCAAGCGACAGACAACAAGGGAACTTCACCGGCGGGACACGTCCCGTCGTCACCCAATCGGACTGGCCCTCGACGTTGAGATACTGCGCCGAGTTCCCTGTTCCCTTCTAATCGGGCACTTTCCTCGGCAGCAGCTTGCTGGGCCGAGTGGCTCTAATGCGACCTCGGTGACCCTCCGACATTTTGGGTAACAACGCCTCCGGGCGTTACCCCCTGGGGGTCCGATGTCTGCTCGTTCATCGCTAGCCTCAACGTGTCGCGTTTCGCTCGCACTGCCCATCGCTGGGGTGTCCCTAGCCGGGTGTGCCGACAAGCCGGTGGCGTCACCGGTCAGGGCGGTTCAGGCGAATGTCCAGACACCACCGTCCGCCCCCATCGGACTTCACGTGACCGTAGACGGACATTCGGCCTTGGTCACTTGGAAGGCTCCAGTGCTAAACGTGCCGCTTCGACACTACGAGCTGTATCTGGACCTGCAGCAGAAGCAAGGGCTCGGCCCGCAGGTCACTTCTCAGAATCTGTCGGGCCTGCAGAGCGGCCGGCACTACGTGCAAGTCGTGGCCCGGCAGCCTCCGATCAGAGCATTGCTGCCGCCCAGACCTTCGACGTCGTTCGGGACGACACGCCTCTTCGGCACCTACTCCTACTCCCGCCGCTCCGGCGTTCAACCCGGCTGCCCGTGAGGCTGCCGCTCGCGTCGTCTACAACATCACCCTATCGCTCGCTGACATTCTCACGCGCGACAACAGCCGCTTTGATCGTCAGCGTTTCTACGATGCCGTCGGAATTGACGCAGTAGCGTCATGAAAGCTCTACGTTCGATGTGTGGATTGCTGGGCCTACTGGCTCTCGTCGCAATGACCGCTTGTACACCGACACCGCCTAAACCGACGCTGCTAATGTACGGTGATTCACTCAGCGTACAATCCGAACCGGCAGTGAATCTTCTTTACGGGAACGATTACCACATTGTGTTCCGCGCACTTGGTGGCACGGCAATGTGTGACTGGGCTGGAAAAGCGGTAAGTGACCGCGTGATCTACCGTCCTGCCCGCGTCGTGATTGCCTTCACGGGGAACAGTATAACAAGCTGTGCCAGGGATTCACTCAAGTCACATGGTGTCGTCGGGATTCTTGCTAACTACAAGTCGGCGCTTGACACGTTTCATGCGGCATTCGTTGGCCTACCGATAGCAGTTGTCGCGTCGCCAGCTATGCGTGACAACGTTGGATGGTTTCTGTTCAATGGTAGTCCGCTACTGAATACCATGTACCAAACGGAATGTGCGAGGCTGGGCATGACCTACAATGCGGCGGCTGATAATGCGCTGACACCAGGCCATAAGTTCACAGTCAATCGACCACAATTTATCAACGGGCCAATGGTGTCCATGCGCTTATCGGATGGTGTCCACCTGACACCGGCTGGCACGATGTGGTATGCGTCAGCACTCGGAGCTTGATCTAAATCAGACGGAGCGACGCCATGAATACTTGCTCGTCTGGTCAACTACGCCACCGGCGAACCGTACGGTGATGGATACATTGCCCACCGATGTCATTTCGGGATACGCCGAACCGGGTTACGGTTCGGACGATTCCATTGTGGTCCTCGGTGCCAGCACCTTGGCCTGGTTGGCGTAACGCTGGCGGGGGTCGGGCTGGATGCCGGTCTTATCGCGAACGCACTGCATCGCGAATGCCAAGAACGGTTGGTCGGGCACCGGCGGCTCGGCGAGGAGGTCGTTGCGGTAGCCGACTCCCTTGATCCACCCTTCGGGCCAGCGTTTGCCGGCGGCCTCAACATCGAGCTGGAATCGCTTCGCCTGACTGTGCGGCAGCCGGGGCCGCCGTCTCTCCTTCCATGCGTCCGTCCTGGCGCCAGTTGACGCGATAGCTGGTGACCCTCGGGTCGAACTTCGAGGGGCGGGTCTCGACGCTGGCCATAGGTACTCCCTTGCGATGGGGGATGACCTGTTCCCTCTCGACCTGGGGTTTCCAGAATCGGAGCCTTGCGAGGCCATCCCGATCTTGGAATGGGCCGCGCCTGTTCCCACAGTGTTCCCATCGGCGAATCCGACGGGCGTTCCTCGAGGCAAACTTGCAGCTCAGAGGCCGTAAAGGCGAGTGTCCGAGGGGGGACTTGAACCCCCATTCCCCGTAAAGGGAACTAGCACCTCAAGCTAGCGCGTCTGCCAATTCCGCCACCCGGACCTGGGTCGCAACGACCACCCCGAAGGGCCATCGCCGCGCAGGACACCATACCAATCCTGCCCCCGGTCGGCACCGTCGGCCGCGTGGCTGGCACGTCCCCAACCCGGAAGCAGGGGGTATGACGCACGCCTGACCCCGCGATCGGGGTTTCGCCGGCGAACCGGTTCCACCATCTCGTGACCGCGCTGCCGCAGGCACGCAGCGTACGACCCCCTGACGAGCCCGTTTTCCACAGCCGACCCGCTTTTCCCCGAGCGGTCACAATGGACGCGTGGCGAGCGCCGAGGCGGAAGTTGCCGGGCTGTGCAGCGATCTGCTGCGCTTCGAGACGGTCAACCGGGGCGGGGGAGACGGCCAGGAGCGCGATGCTGCTGAGTACGTCGCCGCGAAGCTCGCCGAGGTCGGGATCGAGCCGACCGTCCTCGAGTCGGCGCCCGGACGCACGTCGCTCGTCGCGCGTATCGAAGGGGAGGACCCCAGCCGCGGGGCGCTGCTGATCCACGGCCATCTCGACGTCGTCCCTGCTGATGCCGGCCGACTGGGCCGTGCACCCCTTCTCCGGCGAGATCGCCGACGACGGCAACGTCTGGGGCCGCGGCGCCGTCGACATGAAGGACATGGACGCCATGACCCTCGCGGTCATCCGCGACCGGCTGCGCACCGGCCGCAAGCCGCCGCGCGACATCGTCCTCGCGTTCCTCGCCGACGAGGAAGCCGGCGGCACTACGGTGCGCGCTGGCTCGTCGACAACCATCCCCACCTGTTCGAGGGCTGCACCGAGGCCATCGGCGAGGTCGGCGGCTTCTCCTACGAGATCAGCGATGACCTGCGGCTCTACTGCATCCAGACCGCCGAGAAGGGCATCGGCTGGATGCGCCTGACCGTCGCCGGCCGCGCCGGCCACGGCAGCATGATCGCCGACGACAACGCCGTGACCGCCCTGTGCGAGGCGGTCGCCCGGCTCGGCCGTCACCGGTTCCCGGTACGCATGACCGCCTCGGTGCGCGCCTTCCTCGAAGCGCTCACCGAAGCCCTCGGAGTCCCGCTCGACCTGGAAAACCCCGAGAAGGCAGTCGCCGAGCTCGGCGCCATCGCCCGCGTCGTCGGAGCGACCCTGCGCCATACCGCCAACCCCACCCAGCTCGACGCCGGCTACAAGGTCAACGTCATTCCCGGGTCGGCCAGCGCCGCCGTCGATGGGCGGTTCCTGCCCGGTGGGGAAGCGGACTTCGAAGCCACCCTCGACGAGATCCTCGGCCCTGACGTCAAGCGTGAGTGGATCAACTTCGACCACGGCGTCGAGACGACGTTCGACGGCGAGCTCGTCGACACCATGAGCGCCGCCCTCAAGGCCGAGGACAGCGGCGCCCGCCCGGTGCCGTACATGCTCTCCGGCGGCACGGATGCGAAATCGTTCGCCCGCCTGGGGATTCGCTGCTTCGGCTTCGCCCCGCTCCGGCTGCCTCGCGACCTCGACTTCACGGCGATGTTCCACGGGGTCGACGAGCGCGTCCCCGTCAGCGGGCTGCAGTTCGGCGTCCGGGTCCTCGACCGTTTCCTCGACGGTTGCTGAGGGGCGAGCCATGGCAGGCGAGGGTCAGGGGCCGAGCAGCTTCGGCATCCCGCGCCGCCCTGACGTGCCCGCCTGGCACCCCGACAACATTCCCGGCGAGAGTCACGACGACAGCGAGGCCAACAAGTACCGCCGCCGGCTCGAGGACATCGACCCGGCCCGCGTCGATCCGTCGGCCATGATCGAGCACAACGAGCCGCTGCGCCCGCGACCCAGCCCGTACACGGTCGAGGGTTACATCCAGGGTTTCCGCGACCTGTCCGAAGCCGCCATCACCGGCCACGGCCAGCGGCGCGCGCGAGCCCGGCTGCTGGTCATCCTGTCTCTCACCGCGCTGTGCGTCCCGGTTGGCCTGCAGCTACTGGGCTTTCTGCACTTCCTGTAGCCGTCAGCTGGGCAGGATCGGTGGCAAGCCAGGGCGGGCCTTGCGGCGCAGGACGACGCGACGCGAACCGTCGGGATACAGCCGCAGCCGGTCGAGCTCCCACTCGCCGAACTCCGCGTGCAGCGTCAAGACAGTCTGAGCAGTGCGCCGGCTGGTGCCCGGCGGTAGGTAGAGCCGCTCGTACTGCAGCCCACCCCGCCGCTGCTCCGCCGCGTCAAAGCTCATCGGGTCACGGTAAGGCACGGCGGCGCCGGCCGGACAACATCAGTGGCGTTACCGGGGGGTGGGCCACCCCGCCGATAGCCTGCAACGCGTGGTGATCGCGCAGCGTCGATGGGCCGCCGCGACCAACCGCACCGCCTTTCCCGCCCTGGTCACCGGCGTCCTCGCCGCCCTGATCCTGGCGATCCTGCTGATCCGCGACCACGGCAACGCGTCGCGCATCGTGCACGCCGGACCGCCGTGGACCAGCGCCGCCACGGCGCCGCACTCCCTCGCGGTCCGCCCCGCTGACCAGGCGTATGACGGCCAGTTCTTCTACCGGCTCGGGGTCGCGCCCTTCAGCACTGCCAAGACGGTCTCAGGTGTCACGTTCGACCTCCCGGCCCTGCGCAACGTCCGCTGGCTGTCCGGTGGGCTCGCCTGGCTGCTGTCGGGCGGCCGGCGCTCCGGCGTCCCGTGGGCGCTGCTCGCCATCAACCTCGTCTCGGCGATCGCGCTCGGGGCGGCCGCCGGAGCACTCGCCCGAAGTAGCGGCCGGCACGCCGCGTGGGGGCTGTTGCTGGCGCTGTACCCGGGCTACGCGTACACCCTCACGCTCGACACGTCGGAGCTCCTGGCCGGCGCCTTGCTGCTCGCCGGCCTGTATGCGGGGCGACGCCGGCGCTGGGGGCTCACCGCGCTGCTGCTGGCGCTTGCGGTCCTCGCCCGCGATACGACGGTTGCCGTGCCCGCCGGACTCGCTGCCGGCGGCGCGTACCTCCTCGTGCGACGACGCCCGGGCGCCCGGGGCCCGCTCCTCGCCGGTGGCAGCAGCCTGCTGGTCTACGCCGGTTGGCAGGTGCTCCAGCGGGTGCGCTTCCACGCCTGGCCCTTCACCCAGTCGCGCAAGAACAACCTCTCCGGACCGCTCGTCGGGCTCGCCAAGGAGCTCGGCAAGGACCTCCCGCCGCACGGGGGAGCGGCCGCATTTCGCCTGCTGTCATTGGTTATTCTGCTGGCGGTCATCGCCGTCGGCGGGATGGCCATGCGCGGCACGACGATCCCGTTCGTGGAGCGCGTCGCGTGGATCCCGGCGGTCGTCGTCGTCCTGACGCTCAACGCGTTCCTCTGGAGCGGCGCGACCGCGTTCATGCGTGCCGGCACCGAGGGCTACCTGCTCTCGGTGCTCGTGATCCTCGGCAACCGCGCGCGTTACGCGCTGTACGTCGCCGCGCCCGTCCTGCTCCTCTGGGTGCTCACCGTCGGCAGCCAGCTCGCCAAAGGCTGACCGCCGCAACGTCCCGTCAGGGCACGAAGAACTGCAGGAACGCGAACGACGCGTACACGATCAGCAGCGCCGACGAGACGGCGAACACCCCGCGCCACAGCTGCCGCGAGCTCAGCAGAGATGCCGCCACCAGCACGAACGGGAAAGCGCTCCAGCAGTAGCGCTCGACCGACGCGAGGTTGCTGCCGGCCAGCGTCGAGAGCAGCGCCAGAGCGCTCCAGGCGGTGTACGACGCGGGCAGCCGCCGCGCCATCGGGATCAGCAGGAGCAGGAAGAGCACCAGCCAGGCACGTGCAACGCGTTGCCGAGCTTGTGGTCGCCCGCGCCGGAGATCGCCCGGTGGATCACGGTGAGGGGATTGGTGAACTTGCCGTGCAGTTGCGGGTTCTGCTGCACCGAGAGCGGCTGGAAGAAGTCGCCGAAACGGATCGCGACATAGGTCAGGTACGCGACCGCCCCGGCCGGCGGGGCCAGGAGCGCGGCCAGCCGCGGCACCCACGGACCCGGAGCCGAGCGCGTCCGCCAGATCTCGATCAGAGCCGGCACGACGAGCAACGCCCCTGGTGGGCGGCACAGGCCCGACAGCAGGCCGGCGACCGCGGCGAGCCACCATCGCCCGCTGCGCAGCCCGTAGAACGTGATGATCGCCAGCAGCCCGGCCAGCGCCTCGGTGTAGCCCATCACCAGCACGAAGGCCGGCGGTGCGAGTGCCAGCAGCCACACCGCGCGGCGGGCCATCTCCTGCGACATGCCCTCGAACCGGGCGAGCTTGATGAACGCGACGCCGTAGCCGAACGCCAGTACGTTCACCAGGATCAGCAGCACGACACCCGTCGCGTGGCCACCGCCGCCGAAAAGCCACGTCAGCATGGGCAGCAGGGGGAAGAAGCGTCGCGTGTCCGGCGACACCCCGCCGTACCCGACGTGGGCGATGTCGCTGTAGAAGTGCGCGTCCCACCCGAGCAGCCCGACCCGCTTGATGTGGGTGCCGGGCGAGATCTCGTTCACCTTCGACGCGATCGCCGCTGCCAGCCCGAGTGCCCCGACCACGAGCACGCGCGCTGTCAGCCAGGAGCTGACCGCGTCAGCCCCGTCAGCCCCCAACCAGATGCGCAGCCGGGCGCGCGGGCCGGCCGTCAGCACGCATGGGTGTCACGGGCGCCGGGCGGTGAAGCTGTCCAGCTCCTCGTGCTCGTACGAGTCCAGGCTCGCCGCCGCCCAGATGAACAGCGAGCGCTGCTGCGCCAGGCCCAGCCGCAGGTCAGGGCACAGGTTCTGGTAGGTGAGGTACTCGCGGCGAGTACACCAGCCAGATCCGGTGGTTTCCGGCCGCGGCAAGCGCGCGCTTGCATCAGCTGCGGCACCTGGTGATCCGCGGCCGCGTTGCGCGCCTTGTAGTCCACCCAGTCGACCCGGTCGGGCGGCGCGAAGGTGGGGATCGTGTAGTTCTTCAGACCGCTACCGCCGCGTCCGGCATTGATCTCGCGGGCGATCGCCGGCCCGAGCTGATCGGGGCAGTAGAGCACCACATCGCCGGGCTTCGCCTGCTTCGACAGGATCCGCGCGACCTGCACCGCCTGGGTGCGCTGCGCCGTGACGACCGGCCCGGCGGCGAGGGCCCCGAACAGTGCGATCAGCCCGATCGACCCGGCCCACAATCGCCGGTCACTCAGCCGCTCCGGGCCCAGCGCCAGGCACAGCAGGAAGGGGATGAACGCGATGGCGGTGTAGCGGTCGGCCCAGGCATTGCCGACCAGCTTGCCGACCGTCACCGCCAGCAGCAGCGTGGTCAGCGAGAGCAGGAGCAGGAGCCGTCCCGGCTCGTGACCCTTGAGGTCGATGAGCACCTGGCGGGGCCCGGCCGGATAGCCGAAGACTGCCATCGCCAGCAACGCGCAGACCACCACGAGCAGCGCGCGGCCGGCGGTGAGCTGCCCGCCGGCCCATTGCCCGAAGGCGTGCACGATCGCCGAGTACGCCGCCGGCTGTCCCCACGGGGTGCCGGTGTGCTTGGCCTGGTACAGGAATGTCGGGAACCACGGGATGAACAGCACCGCGCCGCCGAGCAGGCCGGCGATCGACAGCTTGCAGCCGCGCCGGTGCACCGGGCTTCCCCAGAACACCCCGATGAGCAGGAAGACGGCGACCGTGATGAGCGAGTACAGCGACCAGTAGTGGGTCAACGCCACCGCGACGGACGCCAGCGAGATCCCGAGCACGCTCCACCAGGTGGGCGCGCGCAGCGTGCGCTCGAGGGCAAGCGCGCCGAGCAGCGCCAGCAGGACCAGCAGGCTGTACATGCGGGTCTCGCTCGCGTAGTACGCGGCGAAGGGCGAGGTGATGAACGCGAGCACCGCGACCCAGGCCGCCCGCTTGCCGATGACCCGCTTGCCGAGCCAGTAGAGCGGCGGGATGCAGAGCATGTTGAGCACGAAGGACAGGGCGCGCACGGTGCGGTCACCGTTGCCGAACACCTCGATCCACCAGTGCAGCAGCAGGTAGTACAGCGGCGGCGAGCCGTCCTGCTTCAGCCCCTGGATGAGCGTGGTGCCGTGACCGCCGAGCGGCAGCCTGGCGATCGCGACGCTCTGCGACTCATCCAGCCACAGTCCGCGCGGACCCCAGAGCCGCACCAGGATGCTGTAGACGACGCAGAAGGCGATCGCGGCCCAGAACGCTCCCCAGGCCAGCCGATCGCGTCGAGAATGAGCCTGCGGCGCCGAGGGAGGCGGCTCGTCAGCCCCCTTGGGCGGGCGCAGCGCGACGTCGGTCACAGGGGGAGTCTGCCCTGCGAACCATTGAGATGGCGTTCAGGCACGCTGAATGCCCTTCGCGCCGGGTGAGACCTCCTCGTGGTAGTCCTCCTCGACGTTCACGTCCCAGACGTCGTGGTGGGCGCCGTCGATCATGTTCTGCACGGTGAGCAGCGCGGTGAACATGGAGTGGTCCTGGTTGTTGTAGCGGTGCATGCCGTTACGCCCGACGGGATGCAGGTTGGGCGCGTTGTCGGCGATCCAGCCGCGCATGATGTCGACGTTGTTCTTGTACTGGGCGTCGTAGAACGGATAGGCCTTGGGCATCCGTACGACGAAGCCGCGCTCCACCGACGCCGGATCGACCAGTCCGAGGATCCCCAGCTCGCGCTTGGCCTGCGCGATGAGGTCCTCGTCGGACCGGTTCCAGGTCTCGTCACCCACGCTGACGAAGAACTCCAGTCCGAGGCAGGTGCGCCCTTCCTTGACCAGGTACGGCGACCACGTGCCGAAGTTCTGGATGCGGCCGACGCCGACCTCGGGGGAGTGGATGTAGATCCAGTTGTCGGGGAAGCCGGCGCTCTCGGGCACGACGACGGCGACGGTGAGGAAGTCGCGAAACTTCAGCGCATCAGCCGCGGCCAGCACCTCCGCCGGCGGCTTCGGATCAAGCGCCTTGATCAGCGAGGAGAACGGCATCGAGCTGATGACGTGATCGGCGGGGTAGGTGTGCTCGCTGCCGAGATCCTTGCGGGTGGCGTCAGGAGCGCCCGCGCCGGGCCCATAGCCACCGGTGACGACCGTCGTGACGCCGGTGATGCCCTTGCCGTCCTCCCAGTGGACGGTGCGCACCTTCTCCTCGAGGACGAGCTTGCCGCCCTTGGCCACCACCTTGTCAGCCGCGGTCTCCCACATCATCCCGGGGCCGTACTTGGGGTACTGGAACTCCTCGATCAGCGAGGTGATCTCTTTCTGATTGGTCTTCGGTTTGAGCGCATTCATGATGGCGTTGAACAGCGACATGTTCTTGATGCGCTGAGCGGCGAAGTCGGCGGGAAGCTCGTCGACCGGGACGCCCCAGAGCTTCTCGTTGTAGGTCTTGAAGAAGTGGTGGTAGAGCCGGCGGCCGAAGCGGGCGATGATCCAGCCCTCGAGCGTGTCGGTGTTCTTCGGCGGGCGCACCCGGGCCCAGCCGTAGGACAGCACGCAGCGGATCGCCTCGATGACACCCAGATTGCCCAGCGCGTTGGACGCCTTCAGCGGGTAGTCGTAGAACTTGCCCCGGTAGTAGATGCGGCTCATCCGGGGGCGCATCAGGAAGTCCTCGTCAGGCAGGATCTCGTGCCACAGCGCCTCGACCTCGGGGACCTTGGTGAAGAACCGGTGGCCGCCGATGTCGAAACGCCATCCCTCGCGCTCGGCGGTGCGGCTGATGCCACCGACCATGGAGTCGCCCTCGACGACGGTGACGGGCACCTCGCGCTTCACCAGCTCGAACGCGGCGGTGAGGCCTGCCGGTCCTGCTCCGATCACGACTACCTGCGGCTTGTCGGCCACGATTCGACTACGACCTTCCCTTTCCGTCCCGCGCCTCGACTGCCTGACGGGGCGCGGGCGACGGCTCGTCGATGCGCGAGGACCGGTCCCCGGGCATGTCCGTGGCGCGTCCCGGGGCTATTGCTCGGGCGAGCCGCAGACCGTCGCCAGTTAGCATTGTGCCCGACATGCGGGCCTCCTCTTCGTCCGACGCGCCCGCACCCATGATCATGACGAGCGACTGGCCGGCGGCCTTGCTCCTGGGTGGCTGGGTGGCGGTTGCGCTCGGCATCGGCACCCATGACGGGCGGTATGCGCTCCCGTCGCTCGCCCTCGTCGTGATCGGCACGGTGCTGGTCGCAGCAGGGGTGACGGCTGCCGGAAGCCGGGCGGGGATCCGGCCGCGGCTACCCGCCGCGCCCGCCTGGACAGGCCGCGTCGCCCTGGCTGCCGCCGCCCTCACCGTTGGCGCGGCGCCGCTCGTCTGGCACCCGCGTTACTTTGCTCACGGCGCCGGCTGGACCGCGTCCCAGGTGCTCGCAGCGGCCGGCGGGCTGCTCGCCGCGGCGACGGCACTTCCCGCCTTCGGGATGCTCGAGGCGCTACGCGGTCGGCACTGGCCGTTCTGGACCGCACTCGGGCTGATGTCGGCAGCAGGGGTCACGATGATCGCCTCCGCGCCGCAGCCGCACATCGACGTCTTCTTCCTGCTCCAGGGCAGCACGAAGGGGCTGCTGTCCGGCGACGACATGTACCGCCAGCAATGGGCTGCCACCCGTGCGAGCTACTACTCGCACGGCCTGTTCGACGTCTACCCGTACCTGCCGTGGACCTCGGTGCTGCTGCTGCCGTTCCGGGTCGTCTTCGGCGACATCCGGTACGGGCTGGTCACCGCGCTCGCCGTCGCCGCCTGGCTCTCACGCCGTCTGACGCAAGGGCCGGGCGGGGCGGTTCGCTACGCCCCCGCTCTGCTGCCGCTGCTGATCGCGCTGCACCCGAAGGTGACGTACGCCGACCAGCTCTCCTGGACCGAGCCGCTGCTGGTCGCGCTGCTGGCCGGGATGGTGCTCGCGGCCGAGCGCGGGCGCACCGGCATCGCCATCGCCTGCCTGATGCTCGCGCTCGCGTCCAAGCAGCACATCCTCCTGCTGCTGCCGCTCGCGGCACTCTGGCCGCGCTTCGGGCTGCGCCGTACCGTCATCTCGGCCGCCGGCGCGTTCGTCCTGATCCTGCCGTGGATCATCGCCGGCCCCCACGATTTCTGGCACGACGCGGTCGACGCCAACACCGGCCTCGGCTACCGCGCCGACGCGCTCTGCATCGCCACCTGGGTGCACAAGGAGTTCGGCCACGATCCCGGCTTCGCGCTCACCGCCCTAGGGCTGCTGGTCGCGTACGGCATCGCCTGGCGCGTGCGCGGGAGATGCCTTCGGGTTCTGCGCGGGGGCCGGGCTGATCGTGCTGGCCCTCGACATCACCAACACGCAGTCGTTCTTCAACCACTACACGCTGGGGATGGCCCTGGTGGTGATGGCGTTGTGCGTGCGCGCCGGCCGCCCGACCGCTGCGCTATCGCTTGGTGGAGAAGCGCACCAGCGTCGAGGACTCGAGCAGCCGGCGCCGTCCGACCTGGGCCACCGGATCGCGCCCGAGCGCGGCTAGCTGGTCGGCGACCTCGGAGCAGTCGTCGCCGAGCGTGCGGTAGCCGTCGGCGCTGACCAGGTAGATCGACCCGTCGGGACCGGCCAGCTTGTCGAGCTCCGCAGCGAACGCGGTCGGGCTGGCCGCCTCCATCCGCTTGGCGTAGTCGACCCAGTCGACGAGAGCCGGGCCGCTCGCGTCGGCGAAGGACACCTCGGTGATGCCGGTGACCTTGGCCCGGACCAGCATCCGATGCACGGCGGGAGCGAGCTGATCGGGGCAGTAGCCGACGACGTCACCGGGACGCGCCTGCTGCTGGATGCGGGTGGCGACCTCGGCGGCGTTAGTGCGCTCGTCGCCGTTCAACGCGCGACCGCCGATCAGGCCGAGCACGCTGATCAGCGCGAGCAGGCCGGCGACCGTGGCGCGCGAGGGCAGCAGCCCGATGCCGAGACCGGCCAGCAGCAGGAACGGCGGCAGCGAGATGCCGGTGTAACGCTCGGCGTAGGCGCTGCCCCCGAAGGCGAAGGTGCCGTAGGCGAGTATCAGCGGCACCAGCCACATGGCGACGAGGTAGCGACCGGGCACCCGGCCCGACAGCTGCAGGTGCAGGCCGTCACCCGAAGGGCGTGCCGTGTAGCCGATGAAGGCAAGGAGCATCAGCACGAGCGCGAGCAGCGCTCCCGCCGAAGCCGGGCCGGCCCACGAGAAGACCGTGTCGAGCAGCACCTCCGCATGCACCTGCTGGGCCCACGGGGTGCCGGTGTGCAGCATCTGGAAGACGAAGGTCGGCACCCAGGGCAGGAAGAGCACCCCGGCGGCGAGCATCGCGTAGAGCGCCTGGTAGCAGAGCTTGCGGTAGTGCCGGCGCCGGCGCCCCTGCAGCAGCAGGAAGAACGCGACGCTCGCCAGCATCAGGAAGGTCCAGTAGTGCGTGTAGGCGAGTGCCGCGGTAGTAGCCGTCACCGCAGCCCAACGGCGCAGGCTCGGCTGCTCGAGGGCACGCGCCAGCACGATCGCGAACAGCAGCACCAGGAAGACGACCAGGCAATACATCCGGGTCTCGGTGGCGTAGCGGATCGCGTACGGCGAGGTCGCGAACAGCAGGAGGACGGCGGTGCCGGTGCGGTCGACGGCATGCGGCTCGATGTGTCCGAACGACGAGGCGACGCGGGCGACCCGGCGCCCCGCGAACCAGGCCAGCGGGAGCGTCGCCAGGCTGATCACGCCGGACAGTGCCCGGACGGCCACATCGCTGGTGCCGAACAGCTCCATCCAGTAATGCAGCAGCAGGTAGTACAGCGGCGGCGAGCCGTCGTGGCGCAGCGCCCCGAACAGCTGCGGCAGGTGGCGGCCCGAGATCTCGACGGTGAGCGCCTCGTCCAGCCAGATGTGGCTGCTGGTGACGAAGCGCAGCACCGAGCCGATGGCGACGGCGAGCACGACGAGGGCAACCAGCCAGGGCAGCGAGCGCTGGCGGGCGAACCAGCTCCTGACGCCGCCGGTGCACGGCGGCCGGGGCCGGCGGGCTCGCTCCCGCGGGCTTTCGGCGGCGCCTCGTCGATCAGTCGACGGAGCCCCCGGACCGGCGCCTTCGGATCGATCACTCCGGCGGGAGCGGGGAGGGTGGGCTCGCGGTCCTGCCGACGTGGCTCGACCGGGGCGCTCACGAAGCGCCACCCCGCTCGATCATCGGCACAGGCTACCTACCTTGGCTGATGCGTACCTGACAAATCTGCCCGCCCGAACGCGTCTTCAAGCAGGCCGGGAAGGCGCGTGATGCGCGGGCGGCCGCCGTTCTCGCGTACGGCGCGGGCGAGCGCGCCACCGACCGCAGGCACCACCGAAAGGTGGCGCTGAGCCCGTGTGAGGGCGGTGTACACCAGCGGCCTGGTGAGCAGGCCGCCCGATTCCGGCGGGAGGACGACGACCACCGCCGGCCACTCGCTGCCCTGCGAGCGGTGGACGGTGATCGCCCAGCCGTGCCGAAGGTCGCTCCACGACGTGACCGGGACCGTGACCGGCACGCCGCTGAACGTGATCACCAGGCCGTCGGCGTTGCGCGCGGTGACCGTCCCGACCTCGCCGTTCGCGAAGCCCTCGTCCAGGTGGTTGGCGATGGCGACGACCCGGTCACCGACGTCGAACCGGCGCGCCGGGCTGACGCCCTTGCGGCCCTTGGGAGCCGGAGCGGAGGCGGCGGCCGGGTTGAGCACCTCCTTGAGCGCCAGGTTCAATGCCTCGGTGCCGGCCGGGCCGCGATGGACGGGGGTGACGACCTGGATGTCGGCACTGGGGATGGCGAGCACCCGCGGGATGGAGTCGGTGACCAGCTGCACGACGCGCCGGGCCGCCTCGGCGCTGTCGCGGCTGGGGACGATGACGACCTCGCGCTCGGGGTCCTCGACGGCCGGGAGCGCGCCTCCCCGGACCGCCGTGGCGAGGCTGGCGATGGTGCCGCCCTCGGCCTGCCGGTAAAGGGTGATCAGTTCCGTGGTGACGACAGCGCCGGAGTCGACGAGGTCGCCGAGCACCCGGCCGGGACCGATGCTCGGCAGCTGCGCCGGGTCGCCGACCAGCAGCAGATGGGTGCCGTCGCGGCAGGCCTGCACGACGGCGGCCGCGAGTTCCGCGTCGAGCATCGACGCCTCGTCGACCACGACCACATCGGCGTCGAGCGGCCAGCTCTCTCCGCGGGTGAAGACCTGACCGCCGTTGGGCCCGGTCTCGCGCACCGGCTGGGCGCCGAGCAGCCGATGCACGGTCGAGGCGCTTTGCTCGGTGAGCTCCTCGAGCCGCTTGGCCGCCCGTCCGGTGGGCGCGGCCAGCGCGACGGTGCAGCCGCGCGCCGTCGCCAGCTCCACGACCGCCGACACCGTGCGGCTCTTGCCGGTGCCCGGGCCGCCGGTCAGCAGGCTGACGCCATTGACGAGGGCCGCGATCACGGCGGCCCGCTGGGCATCGTCGAGGCCGGTGATCCCGAGGGCGTCGGCCTCGCCGATGGGCTTCGCGGTCGCCGCCAGCCGTGCCAGGCCCTCGGCCAGCGACTGCTCGGCCATCGCGTAGCGGGGGAGCGTCACCAGCCGCCGGCGCTCATCGCCGCCCTCGGCCGGATCGTCGATCACCACCCGGCCCGCCTCGACCGCTCGCTCCAGGGCGTCGGCGGGATCGGGTACGCCGCGGCTGAAGGCGCCGCTCAGCAGGACGTCGGCCGGGGCTGAGGTGTCGCCGGCCCGGGCGGCCAGCATCAGCAGATGCACCAGGACGGCAGGACCCCGGCTGGGCTCGGCGCGCCCCTTCCCGAGGGTGCCGGCGAGCCGGTCGGCCTGGCGCAGATCGGCTTCGCCCCCGTCGAGCAGCCGCCACGGATCGTCGCGCAGCACCGCTGCCGCACCGGGACCGAGCGCGCCGAGCGCCCCGCCGGCCAGCCGGGCAGGCAGTTCCGCCGGCAGCAGGAGGGCCACGACGTCATACGTCGGGCGGGCGCGCGCGAAGTCGACCATGAGCTTGGCGGCCCGGCGGGCCGACAGTCCGGGGACCGCGGCGAGCGCGTCTTCCGTGACATCGGAGGGCTCGTGGATCCCGGCGGCGGGCAGCTTGTCGCGCAACGCCTTGCCCATCCCCGGCCAGAGCCCGGCCGCGCAGAAAGCCGTGAAGATCTCGGCAGCCGGCGACGTCACCATCGCAGGCTACGGCGGGCGACCCGGCCGGCCGCGGTTATGCACAGCGGCGGGACGAAGGACGGTCGCTCAGCCCCAGGGCAGGCGTTCCGGGTAGCCGATCTCCGGGGCGGACACGTCGTCCAGCGCGCTGCGGATCGACGCCGGCAACGTCAGCTCCTCCGACTCCAGCGACGCCGCGAGTTGCGCCTCGGTGCGCGCGCCGACGATCGGCGCGGTGACGGCCGGCCGGTCGCGTACCCAGGCGATCGCGACGGCCACCGGGCTCACCCCGAGACCCTTGGCAGCCGTGCGCACCGCTTCGACAACGCGGGTGGACTCGTCGGTCAGGTACGGCTCGACGAAGCGGCCCCAGGTGGGCGAGGCGGCACGCGAGCCGGAGGGCGCGCTCTCGCGAGCACGTCCATACGTGCCGGCGAGCACCCCGCGGCCGAGCGGCGACCAGGGCAGCAGCCCGATGCCGGCGTCGAGCGCGGCCGGCACGACCTCGCGCTCCACGCCGCGGGCGAGCAGCGAGTACTCCATCTGCGTCGAGACGAGCGGCGCGCGCCCGGGAGTGCTGCGCTGATACGCCGCCGCTTTCGCCGTCTGCCAGCCCGAGTAGTTCGAGACGCCGACGTAGCGGGCCCGGCCGCTGGAGACGGCATAGTCCAGCGCGGCGAGCGTCTCTTCCAGCGGGGTGTCGGGATGCCAGGTGTGGACCTGCCAGAGGTCGACGTGATCGGTGCGGAGGCGATTCAGCGAGCCGTCGAGGGCGGCCAGCAGCCGGCGCCGGGACGTGCCGGTGGACAGCGGACCGTCACCGGAGCGGGCACCCGCCTTGGTGGCGATCACGAGTTCGGCGCGGGCGCTGCCGCGCATCAGCGCGCCGAGCATCCGCTCCGACTCACCGTTGCCGTAGACGTCAGCGGTGTCGATCAGGGTCCCGCCCGCCTCGCGGAAGGCCGCGAGCTGCGCCTGCGCGACGTCCTCGTCGCAATCGCGTCCCCACCCCATCGTGCCGAGTGCGAGGCGCGACACGACCAGCCCGCTCTGGCCCAACCGCCGATGTTCCACGAGCCCTGACCTTACGGTGACCACAGGCGTTCGCATCGGCGCCCGACCGTAGGCGGGAGCAGATACCTGAATTACATCCAGGCGGCCGTGCTGGGAGTGGTCGAGGGGCTGACCGAATTCCTGCCCGTCTCCAGCACCGGCCACCTCACCGTCACCGAGCGTCTCTTCAACCTGAAGATCGACGATCCAGGGGTGACGGCGTTCACCGCCGTGGTCCAGTTCGGCGCCGTCGTCGCGGTGCTCATCTACTTCCGGCACGACCTCTGGCGGTTGATCAAGGCGGGTGTCGCGGCGATACGCGAGCCCTCGAAACGCTCCGAGCCGGCCGCCCGCGAAGCCGGCTTCGTCGTCATCGGCACGATCCCCATCGCGATCGTCGGGCTGGCGGCCAAGCACGCAGATCGAAGGTCCGCTGCGCAACCTCGGCGTCATCGCCGGTGCGCTCATCGTCTGGTCGGGCGTCATGGTCGTGGCCGAACGCCGCGCCGGGCAGAACCGCGACGAGCGGATGCTGCGGATGCCCGGACGCGGTGGTGATGGGCGTCGTGCAGTGCCTGGCGCTGGTGCCGGGCGTCTCCCGATCCGGGCGCGACGATCAGCGCCGGCCTGCTGCGCGGGATCGACCGGGTGTCCGCGACCCGGCTGTCGTTCTTCCTCGCCATCCCCGCGCTCACCGCCGCGACCCTGCTGGAGCTGCGCAAGGCGTTCGGCCACGGCGTGGGCGTCGGCCCGACCCTCGTCGGCACCGCGATCGCCTTCGTCGTCGCCTACGTGTCGATCGCCTGGCTGCTGCGCTTCGTCTCCGGACACAAGATCAGCGCGTTCGTGCCGTACCGGGTCGCGGCCGGGATCGTCATCATCATCCTGCTCGCGGTGGGCACCCTGTAGCCGCACTCGTGACCCGGGCGGGGTAGACAGGACCCGATGACAAACATCGTGCTGCTGCGCCACGGCTTGACGGCGATGACCGGCCCCCGGCTCGCCGGCTGGACCCCGGGCATCTCGCTGGACGAGCGAGGTATCGCGCAGGCCAGGAGGGTCGCCGAGCGGCTGGCAGCGCTGCCACTCGCGGCGATCGTCTCCAGCCCGCTGGAGCGCTGCCAGGAGACGGCGGCGATCGTCGCCGAAGGCCGCGGGCTGTCGCTGTCCGTCGATGAGCGCATCGGCGAGTGCCGCTACGGCGACTGGACGGGCCAGGAGCTGAAGGTGCTCGCCAAGGACCCGCTCTGGAAGGTCGTGCAGAACAACCCGAGCGCGGTCGTCTTCCCCGGGCCAGAAGGGGAGGCGTTACGCGACACGCAAGCCCGCGCCGTCACCGCGCTGCGCGAGTGGGACGCCAAGATCGCCGCCGAGTCGGGCCCTGACGCCACCTGGCTCGCCTGCAGCCACGGCGACGTCATCAAGGCCGTCGTCGCCGACGCCCTCGGCATGCACCTGGATCTCTTCCAGCGCATCAACATCGACCCCTGCTCGGTGACCGTCATCCGCTACGCGGAGTTGCGCTCGTTCGCCCTGCGGGTCAACGACAACGGCGGCAGCATCGACGACCTGCTCCCACCCGAAGAAAAAGACCCGCAGCCGCCGCAAGCCGTCCTCCGACGCGGTGGTCGGCGGAGGTGCCGGCGCCTGAGCGCGAAACCGCCATGCGCTGCGCTGAAACCTGACGGCCACGTACTTTCGAGATGCCATGACCCACGCGGCCAATTCCCAGGAGGAGCCCCCGGCAGTCGGCCCGGCCGATCGCGAGGCGGCTCTCGCCTTGCTGCGCGCAGGGAACCATCGACGTCGAGGGCCGCATGGTCGACGCGAGCAACGCGACCCTCTTCTGCTCCATCAGCACCGACGAGGCGATCGCCGCAGTGCGTCTACAAGCCGATCCGGGGCGAGCGGCCGCTGTGGGATTTCCCCGACGGCTCGCTGGCCGGCCGGGAGCTGGCGGCCTACGAGGTGTCGGAGGCGTCGGGCTGGAACATCGTGCCGCCGACCGTGATGCGCGACGGGCCGTTCGGCACCGGGATGGTGCAGCTGTGGATCGACATCGACGAGACGGTCGATCTGGAACGGCTCGTGCGCAGCGAACGCCCGCAGCTGCGGCGGATGGCGCTGTTCGACGCGGTGATCAACAACGCTGACCGCAAGGGCGGGCATCTGCTGCCCGTCGGCGGCGGCTCCCACGTCTTCGGCATCGACCACGGCATCGCGTTTCACTGCGAGGACAAGCTGCGCACGCTCCTGTGGGGCTGGCGCGGGCGCAAGCTCTCGCAGGCCGAGCGCGAGACGCTGGAGAAGCTGCGCTTCGACGCTGATCTCGACGAGCGGCTGCTGGAGTTGCTGACCACGCCGCGAGGTCACCGCCACGCACCGCCGGATCGACCGGTTGCTCCGCACGGGAGTCTTCCCGTCGCCCAGTGGTGACTGGCCGGCGATTCCCTGGCCGCCCTTCTGCACGGTTCGTCCCGCTAATGTCAGGGGGTGCGAGCCTGGCCAGCGACCCCGCCTCCCCGCCTGCCGGGTCGAGGTGAGCCGCTGCGGCTGTACGACACGGCGAGCGAGAGCGTCCATCCGGTGGCCCCGGGCCCGCTGGCCCGCATGTACGTCTGCGGGATCACCCCCTACGACGCGACCCACATGGGCCACGCACTCACGTACGTGAGCTTCGATCTGGCGCAGCGCGTCCTGCTGGACTCCGGCGTCGAGGTCAGCTACGTGCAGAACGTCACCGACATCGACGAGCCGCTGCTCGAGCGCGCCGCCCGCGACGGCGTCGACTGGGTCGAGCTGGCGCAGGCGGAAACCGAGCGCTTCCGGCACGACATGACCGCGCTGCGCGTGCTGCCGCCGCAGGCGTACATCGGCGCGGTCGAGGCGATCCCGCTGATCATCCCGGTGATCGAGAAGTTGCTGGCCGACGGCAACGCGTACCTGCTCGACGACGACATCTACTTCGCGATCGAGACCTCACCACACTTCGGCGCCGTCGCCGGGCTGGCCCGCCGAGCAGATGATCGCGCTGTTCGCCGAGCGCGGGGGAGACCCCGACCGGCCGGGCAAGCGCGACCCTCTCGACCCGGTGCTCTGGCGGGCCGAGCGGCCCGACGAGCCGGCCTGGGACGCCCCGTTCGGCCGCGGCCGGCCGGGCTGGCACGTCGAGTGCGCGGCCATCGCGCTCGAGCATCTCGGCGCCGAGATCGACATCCAGGGCGGCGGCAGCGATCTGGCCTTCCCGCACCACGAGTGCAGCGCCGCCCACGCGGCCGCCGTCTCGGGGCGCTGGCCGTTCGCGGGCAGCTACGTGCACTCCGGGATGCTCGCGTACAAGGGCTCGAAGATGTCGAAGTCGCTGGGCAACCTGGTCTTCGTCTCGGTGCTGCGCGGCGACGGGGTCGACCCGATGGCCATCCGGCTCGCGCTGCTGTCCCGGCACTACCGCGCCGACTGGGAGTGGACGGCCGAGACGCTCGACGAGGCGATCGCCCGCCTGGCCCGCTGGCGCGCCGCTGCCGCCTGTCCCGGCGGACCCGACGGCGTCAACCTGCTCGCCCGCCTGCGCACCTGCCTCGCCGAAGATCTGGATGCGCCCATGGCGCTTGCGGCCGTCGACGCCTGGGCCGATGGCGCTCTCGCCGGCGACACCGCCGACACCGAAGCGCCCGCACTCGTGCGCACCGCTGTGGACGCCCTGCTCGGCATCGCGCTCTAGCGCCCCCGAGGTCCCGCGGGCAGGAGGTCGGCGGGTCAGTCGGAGCGACGGCGGCGCAGGTAGCGCTCGAACTCCAGCGCGATCGCGTCGCCGCTGGCTTCCGGGAGCTCGGTCTCGGGCTCACGCTGCTCGAGCGAGCGCACGTACTCGGCGACGTCGGAGTCGCCGGCGGCAAGCTCGTCCACCTGACGCTCCCAGGCGCGGGAGCGCTCGACCAGGTCGAGCAGCGGCACGGCGGTGTCGAGCAGATCCTCGACGCGGCGCAGCAGGGCGAGGGTGGCTTTCGGGCAGGGCGGCTGGGCGACGTAGTGGGGTACGGCCGCCCAGAACGAGACGGCGGGGAGGCCGGCGGTCTGGCACGCCTCCCCGAAGACGCCGACGATGCCGGTCGGGCCTTCGTAGCGCGAACTCTCGACGTTCATCTGCGCGGCCGTCGCCGCGTCGCTCGCGCTGCCGCTGACAGGAACCGGACGGGTGTGCGGCGTATCCGCGAGCAGGGCGCCGAGCGTCGCCACGAGATCGATGTCCAGCGCGTGGGCGCCTTCGATCAGCTCCTCGCAGAAGCCGCGCCAGCGCATGTTGGGCTCGAGGCCGCGCAGGACGACGAGATCGCGTCCGGCATCCGGGAGCCGGGCCACGGAAAGGCGGGTGGTCGGCCAGTCGATGCGCCGGGTGCGGCCGTCAACCAGCGAGACGCTCGGCCGGTTGACCTGAAAGTCGTAGTAGTCGTCGGGGTCGATGACCCCCACCGTGCGGGCGTGGAAGACCTCTTCCAGGTGCTCGACGGCTGCCGTCGCCGCATCCGCGGCGTCGTTCCAGCCCTCGAAGGCAGCTACCAGCACGGGCCTGCGCAACTCGCCGACATCCGAGAACTCGATCATGGCCGCCTTCCCCCTGCCGCCTCGGCAGCCGGGTCGTACCCGGGCCGCTCAACCGGGGCAGGCAGCCCAAACGTTACGTCGTCAACGCAACGGGCTGGGGGAAGCCGGCGACCGCGCCGGGCCGGCCGGTGTCAAAAGGATGCTGGACCGGGTCAGCGGCTGACCGTGTAGGCGATCAGCACGTCGCAGGTGGCCCGGTGGCTGATGTTCGCCGGCACCGAACCGAGCAGCCGGCCGGCGAGGCTGTTGAGCCCCCGGTTCCCGACCACGATCAGGTTGGCCTGCACGTCAGCGGCCACCTTCAGCAGCACGTCGACCGGGATCGCCCTCGACCGGCTTGGCCTCCACCTCGGCGGCACCCGCGGCACGGGCGCGCTCGAGCGCCTCGTTCAGGACGGTGTCCGCCGGGTTGGACCCGTGCACCTTGTACGCGTCGTGCCCGAGCTGCTCGGCGGCGCGCTCCTCCTCACGCTTGTTCATGGGATGGAACGCGCAGGCGACGACCAGCCGCGCCCCGCAACCGGTCGCCACCTGCGCTGCCCTCTCCACCGCCACGTAGGAGCTGGGGGAACCGTCGGTGCCGACGAGGATGGTGGTGTAGCCGCCTGCCATGTGGGAGTGCCCCTGTTCTCGCTCGAAGGCCGTCTGAGCTGATCCATCGCCCTGTTGCTGACGCCTAACTCCCAACCCCTGGTGCAGGTAACGCAGGCCGCGCCCGGTGTGATTTAAATCCGCAGGTCAGCTGGACGCCCCCGATACTCTGAAGGACATGGAGCTCCTCACCGCCCTGTCGCAGCGCGTTCTCGTCGCCGATGGAGCGATGGGCACGATGTTGCAGGCGGCCGATCTCTCGCTCGACGACTTCGAGGGCCACGAGGGGTGCAACGAGGTGCTCAACGCGACGCGTCCTGACGTCGTCGCCGGGGTGCACGATGCCTACTTCGCGGTCGGGTGCGACCTGGTCGAGACCAACACGTTCGGCGCCAACCTTGCCAATCTCGGCGAGTACGGCATCGAAGATCGCATCTACGAGCTCTCCGAAGCCGGCGCGCGGATCGCCCGCGAGGTGGCCAATGGCTGGGCGACCCCTGACCACCCCCGGTGGGTGATCGGAAGCGTCGGGCCGGGCACCAAGCTGCCGACCCTCGGCCACGCGCCTTTCGCGGCGCTGCGCGATGCCTACCAGGCCGAGGTGGCCGGACTGATCGCCGGCGGCGCCGACTGCGTGCTCATCGAGACGGCGCAGGATCTGCTGCAGGCGAAGGCGGCGTTGATCGGTGCCCGCCGCGCGTTCAAGTCCGCCGGGCGCAAGCTCCCGCTCTTCGCCCAGGTGACCATCGAGACCACCGGCACCATGCTGCTCGGCACCGAGATCGGCGCGGCACTGACCGCACTCGAGCCGCTCGGCATCGACGCCATCGGGCTGAACTGCGCCACCGGCCCCGCCGAGATGAGCGAACACCTCCGCCACCTCTCGCGGCACGCCCGCGTCGGGCTCACCTGCATGCCCAACGCCGGCCTTCCCATGCTCGGTGCTGACGGTGCCAGCTACCCGCTCACACCGCAGGAGCTCGCCGACGCCCACGACACCTTCACCCGCGACTACCGCGTCAGCCTGGTCGGCGGGTGTTGCGGAACGACCCCCGAGCACCTGCGTCAGGTCGTCGAGCGGGTCGGCGGACGGGAGCTGACCGCGCGCAAGAGCCACACCGAACCGTCGTGCTCCTCGCTGTACGCGGCCGTGCCGTTCCGGCAGGACTCGTCGGTGCTGATGGTGGGGGAGCGCACCAACACCAATGGCAGCAAGGCTTTTCGCGAGGCGCATGCTCGAGGCGCGCTGGCACGACGTGGTCGAGATGGCCCGTGACGCGACCCGCGACGGCGCTCACGTGCTCGACCTCTGCGTCGACTACGTGGGCCGCGACGGTGCCATCGACATGCACGAGGTCTCCGCCCGCTACGCCACCGCGAGCACCCTTCCGGTGATGCTCGACTCGACCGAGCCCGCGGTGATCGAGGCCGGCCTGGAAAATCTCGGCGGCCGCTGCATCGTCAACAGCGTCAACTTCGAGGACGGCGACGGGCCCGACTCGCGCTGGGCCCGGGTGCTTCCGATCATCACCGAGCACGGGGCGGCCGTCGTCGCACTGTGCATCGACGAGACCGGGCAGGCCCGCACCGCCGAGCACAAGGTGGCGGTGGCCGAGCGGCTCATCGACACGCTCGGCACCGAGTGGGGGATTCCCGAGGGCGACATCCTGGTCGACTGCCTGACCTTCACGCTGGGCACCGGCCAGGAAGAGTCGCGCGGCGACGGCGCGGCGACCATCGAGGCGATCCGGGAGCTCAAGCGGCGGCGCCCGGGCGTGCAGACCATCCTCGGGCTCTCGAACATCTCCTTCGGCCTGTCGCCGGTCTCGCGCGTCGTGCTCAACAGCGTCTTCCTCGCCGAGTGCGCCCGCGCCGGTTTGGATGCGGCGATCGTCCACGCGTCGAAGATCCTGCCGATGTCGCGCATCCCGGACGATCAGCGCGAGTGCGCCCTCGACCTGATCTACGACCGGCGGCGCCCGGACTACGACCCCTTGACGCACTTCCTCGATCTCTTCTCCGGCATCACCAGCAACGGCGACACCAAGGAGACCCGCGCGCAGGAGCTGGCCGCACTGCCCCTCTCCGAGCGCCTCGAGCGCCGGATCGTCGACGGGGAGCGCACCGGCCTCGAGGCCGACCTCGACGAGGCGCTCGCCACCCGGCCGGCGCTGGAGATCGTCAACGACACCCTGCTCGCCGGCATGAAGACCGTGGGTGAGCTCTTCGGCTCGGGGCAGATGCAGCTGCCGTTCGTGCTGCAGTCGGCCGAAGTCATGAAGACCGCCGTCGCCTACCTCGAGCCGCACATGGAGAAGTCCGAGGACGGTGAGGGCAAGGGCACGATCGTGCTCGCGACGGTCAAGGGCGATGTCCACGACATCGGCAAGAACCTGGTCGACATCATCCTGTCGAACAACGGCTACTCGGTGGTCAACCTCGGCATCAAGCAGCCGGTGGCGGCCATCATCGAGGCGGCGCATCGAGCACAAGGCGCACGCCATCGGGATGAGCGGGCTGCTGGTCAAGAGCACCGTGATCATGAAAGAAAACCTCGAGGAGATGAACACTCGCGGGATCGCCGAGCGCTTCCCGGTGATGCTCGGCGGAGCCGCGCTCACCCGGGCCTACGTCGAGGAGGACCTGAGCGAGGTCTTCAACGGCACGGTGCGCTACGCCCGTGACGCGTTCGAGGGCCTGCGCCTGATGGACACCGTCATGGCCGTGAAGACCGGACGCGAGCCGGCCGAAGCGCTGCTGCCCAAGGCGCGGACGCGACCGCGCACCAAGAGGATCGAGCCGGAGCCGGTGGTCGGCGGCCGCTCCGATGTGGCCACCGACGTCCCGATTCCGACCCCGCCGTTCTGGGGGGATCGGGTGGTACGCGGTATCCAGCTCGCCGACTACGCGTCCTACCTCGACGAGCGGGCGACCTTCCTCGGCCAATGGGGGCTGCGCGCCGCCCGCGGGAGCGAGGGCCCCTCGTATGAGGAGCTGGTCGAGACCGAAGGCCGGCCGCGGCTGCGTGCCTGGCTCGAACGGCTGCAGTCCGAGCAGCTGCTCGAAGCCGGCGTCGTCTACGGCTACTTCCGGGCCGTCAGCAAGGACGACGACCTGATCGTGCTCGGCGAGAACGGTGAGGAGCTCACCCGCTTCACCTTCCCGCGCCAGCGGCGCGACCGCCGGCTGTGCCTGGCCGACTTCTTCCGTCCGGAGGAATCGGGTGAGATCGACGTCGTCGGCTTCCAGGTCGTCACCATGGGCCCGAAGATCAGCGGGGCTACGGCGAAGCTCTTCGAGAGCAACTCCTATCGCGATTACCTGGAACTGCACGGCCTCTCCGTTCAGCTCGCCGAGGCGCTCGCGGAGTACTGGCACTACCGGGTACGTCAGGAGCTCGGGATCGTCGCCGACGACCCCGCCGACCTGGCCGGCCTGCTGAAGGTCGAGTACCGCGGCGCACGCTTCTCGCTCGGCTACGGCGCCTGCCCCAACCTCGAGGACCGGGCGAAGATCGTGCAGCTGCTCAAGCCCGACCGGATCGGGGTGGAGCTGTCCGAGGAGTCGCAGCTGCACCCGGAGCAGTCGACCGACGCGATCATCCTGCACCACCCTGCGGCGACCTACTTCAACGCCCGCTGAGCCGTGAGCACCAAGCCCTGGACCGGAGGGGAGGGGCCGACCCAGCCCGGACCCGCGGGGCTCTTCGACCTTTTCCGGCGGCGCGGCCAGCGTGGTCACCAGCTGCCACCTCCCGGCGGCGGTGCTCTTCGACCTCGATGGCCTGCTGGTCGATTCCGAGCCGCTGTGGACGGTCGCCGAGCACCGGGTCGCGGAGTCGCTCGGCGGCGACGTTCACGCCGGAGCTGAAGCAGCGGATGATCGGCAAGCGGGTCGATCTGGCGATCGGGGTGCTGCTGGACGGGCTGGACACGCCGCAGGCGCGGGCCGCCGACCCGCACACCGTCGGGCAGGAGCTGATGGCTCACACGGCGGCGCTCTTCGCCGCGGGCGTTCCGCTGCAGCCAGGAGCGGAGCAGCTGCTCGACGCGCTTGCCGCCGCGAACGTCCCGCTCGCGCTCGTGTCGTCGTCCTATCGCCAGCTCGTCGACGCGGCTCTCAAAGGGGTGGGTGCACACCGGTTTGCGGTGAGCGTCGCCGGTGACGAGGTGGCGCACGGCAAGCCGGACCCCGAGCCCTACCTGACGGCGGCCAAGGCGCTCGCGTGTGGTGCCCGCGCGCTGCGTCGTCATCGAGGACGCCCGGGCCGGGCTGGACAGCGCGATCGGGGCCGGCTGCGCCTGCGTCTACGTGCCGACCTTTCCCGGCCTCCAGCCCGCGGGCCAGGAGGATCCGGACTCGAGCGCGGCAGAGCAACTCCCGGCCCGCGCGGTGCAACGCTCCAGCCTGCTCGACGTGGACCTGAAGCTGCTCAGCGAGCTCAGCATTCATCCGGGCTCCGAGAAGCGTCCGGGGTCCCCGGCAGCCTGACCCCGGCCGACAGGTCGGTGGCGATCGCCCGCAGCTGCTGGGGGGTCACGCCACTTTCCAGCGCCGCGCCCAGCAGGTTGGCCAGGCCGTGACCCGGATCGATGGTGTGGGCTCGTTCCAGGGCGACGGCCGCCAGCGCGCCCTCGCCCAGGCTGAGGGCAGCCCACGCCAGACTCGCCAGCACCTGCACATCGAACGGTGGTGGTGCGTCGGGAGCCAGGACACGCAGCACCTCACGCACGCCGGTGATCTCGGCGCCTGCCGTCCAGCTGATGACCTCGTCGCGGACGGCGACGTCGCCCAGGCCGACGATGAGATGGGCGATCTCCGCTGTCCGGGAGGGCGCGTCGCGGCGGCGCGTCGGTGTAGCGCATCACGGTTTCCCACCATCGCTGCAGCGGGTAGGCGGCGGGTTCGGCTACTGCCCGCACGAACGCCGGCGCGAGCGCCGCCTGACGCTCGGGCGGTGCCGCTTCGATGCAGGCGCTGAGCTCCTCCCGGCTGGCCAGCGGCGCGGTGCCCATGGCCACGAAGGTGGAGGCGACCAGGGTGTGATCGGGCTGGCCGGCGACGGGCATCGCGCGACCGCGTGCCGGGCAGCAGGCCGGTTCCGTGCAGAGGTAGGACCAGAACCGTCCCTTCTGCACGACCAGCGCGTCTTTCACGGCGAGGCCCTCGCGCCGCAGGGCGCGGATGAGCGGCCGGGCAAGCCGGGATCCGGGACGCGCACGGCGGCCCGCCGCCGGCATTCGGGCCGTCGTCCGGATCGAACAGGATGAGCACCGCCGTCGTCGCCCCGTCGGCGCGCAGGCGGTTGAGGACGATCGTGCGGAGCTCGGACGGCGGCGTATCGAGGTCCAGCCGCATCGTCAGGCCCACCTGCTTGCCGCGCAGGCTGAGGACGACCAGCGACCGCGCCGGAGTGAAGCCGAGCAGGTAGGGCACAGCGGCGAGCACCTGCTCGGGCGTGCTCAGGCGAAGGCGGGTCTGCGGCTGGGGGAGCGACGGGGGCACAGGGGCGAGGGCCATGCGACACGGTCACCCGGATTTCGTGACCTCATGCCCCGGCAATGCGCATGTGTGGATCGAGCCGCGCGATCCACAGCCTCGGTCACGGACGCTCAGGTCGTGGAGATCGCGCGTAGAACATCGAGCTTGGCAGCACGGCGCGCCGGGAACACGGCAGCGATCACCCCGAGGAGGCCGGCCACGACGAAGAACACGATGATCGACGTCACCGGGTAGCTGAAGTCGTTCAACCCCTGATCGGCCAGCGGCGGCAGGATCGCCCAGCCGAACAGCGAGCCCACTCCCACCCCGAGAATCGCTCCGAAGAGCGCGATCACCAATGATTCGAGGCGAATCATGCGACGAAGCTGACCCCGGCTCATGCCCACGGCACGCAGCAGTCCGATCTCGCGCGTCCGTTCCGTGACCGAGAGCGCGAGCGTGTTGACGATGCCGAAGAAGGCGATCAGGACCGACAACGCCAGCAGCACGTAGATCAGGTTGACGAGCTGCCCGATCCTGTTCTGCGCGCTCTGGATGTACTCGCCGCGGCTCTGCACCTTGATGCCGGGGTACTTGGTCAGCACCGCTTCGATCGTCTTGCGCAAGGTGTCGGGATTGGCCCCGGGCGCGGCACGCACCAGGCTGACGATGTCGGTCAGGTTGGTCACGTAACGCACGGCCGTGGCGCGGTCGATGAGGTAGCCGCCGGCGAGCTGGTTCTCCTTGTAGATCCCGGCCACCCGCAGCTGGGTCTGGCCGCCCTCGGAGAAGCCGACGGGCAGCACGGTGCCGACCTTCCAGTGCTTGTCGTCGGACACCTTCTTGCTGATGAGGATCGTCGAGGGCCCGAGCCCGTTCAGGTCGCCGGATTCGCGCGTCAGCAGGATGTTGTCCTTCAACGCGGCGGGATTCGTCGCCGTCGCCGCCGCTTTGCTGCCGCCGATGCGCAGCGGCACGATCGCGATTCCGGCGGCGGACGCGACCCCGGGCTGCCCCGACAGGTCGGCCGTCAGGCTGTTGGGCAACGGCTGGCTACCGGAGCCGAGCAGGATGAAGGTCGCCCCGGTGCCCTTGCTGACGAGAGTTCCCACCGAGGTCTTCACCGAGGCGGCGAGCACGCTGACAGCCGTGATCAGCGCCAGCCCGATCATGAGCGCTGACGCGGTGGCGGCCGTGCGGCGCGGGTTGCGGCGGGCGTTCTCGCTCGAGAGCACGCCGATCGCACCGAACAGGCGCCGGATCGGTGCCCCGAGCGCGGCGACCACCGGCCCGGCAGCCAGCGGCGCGAGGACGACGACGGCGACCAGCACGAGGACGGCGCCGACGCCGACCTTCTCGGCGGCCCGTGATCCATGCCCGGCGACCCCGCTCAGCAGCGTCGCCATGCCCGCGATGGCGAAGGCCAGCCCGATCGCCCCGCGCTGGCGCAGTCCCTTGGAGGGAATGCTGTAGGTCTCCGACATCGCCGCGACGGGAGGCACCCGGCTGGCCCGCAGCGCCGGGAACAGCGCCGCGAGCGTCGTCACCACGACGCCCAGCAGCAGCGCCACGATCACGGTGCGCGCGGCGACGACCACCCCGGCGGCAGGGATGTCGATGCCCAGCGAGCTGAACAGCGACTTCATCCCGATCGCGATGCCGATCCCGAGCGCGAGCCCGACGACCGACCCGACGATTCCCACGGCGAGGCCCTCCGCCAGCACCGACCGCACCACCTGAGCCCGGCTCGCGCCCACCGCGCGCAGCAGCGCCAGCTCACGAGCCCGCTGCCCGACGAGCATCGCGAACGTATTGGCAATGATGAACAGCCCCACCACCAGCGCGATCCCGCCGAACACCTGCAGGATCAGGTTGAAGAAGCCGAGCCCGTTCTTGATGCCGTTCGACGTCTCCTGGGTGAGCTGATCACCCGTGACGACATCGGCCGCCTTCCCGACGACCGCCTTGATTCGCCCGGCGAGCACCGTCTGGGAGACGCCCTTGTCGGCGGCGACGGTGATCTGGGTCAGCCGGCCGGGCTGCAGGAGCACCCGCTGCGCGGTCGGGAGGTCGAACGCCGCGAGCGTCGCGCCGCCCAGGCTGTCGATGTCGCCGACGGTCACGACGCCGACGACTTGATAGGAGGTGGCCGGCTGCGTCCCCGCCTGCACCAGCACCTGCTGACCGAGCTTCAGATGGATCTTGTTGAACGTGCCGCGGTCGACGGCGATCTGGGCGCCGTGCGGAGCGTCCCCCTGGCGCAGCGTCAGGGTCGCCAGCGGGGTGCCCGAGTAGTTACGCCGAGCCCGGGGCCCCGGCGTTCGACACCGGCTTGTTGGTTTTCGGGTTGATGATCTGGGCGTTGCCGGAGACGTTAGGGTCGGCCTCGCGCACGCCCGGCACGGCTTGCACCTTCGCCAGCAGGGACGCCGGCAGGGACGAGCGGTCGGTGCTCATGCTGGTGTTGCTGAAGCCCGCACCGGTCGTCCCGCGCACCGCGACGGCCGTGTTGCGGTTGATGGAGGCGAAGAGGTTCTCGAAGGCGCTGCCGATCGTGTCGGTCAGCACGTACGTGCCGGAGACCATGGCCACGCCGAGCACCACCGCGATGGCCGACAGCAGCAGCCGGACCTTGCGCGACCACAAGCCGCGGAAGGTGACCCGCAGCATCAGCGCCGACCCTGCGGAGCTCCGGCAGCACCCGAGGCGTCGAGCGACTTCATCCGGTCCAGGACCCGGTCGGCCGTCGGCTCGGCTCATCCCGTCGACGATCTGCCCGTCGCTGAGGAAGCACGACCTGATCGGAGAACGAAGCGGCCGTCGGGTCGTGGGTGACCATGATCACGGTCTGCCCGAGCTCCCGGACCGATTGCCGCAGGAAGCCCAGCACCTCCGCGCTCGACGCGGGAGTCGAGGTTGCCGGTGGGCTCGTCGGCAAAGATCACGGCCGGCCGGGAGACGATGGCGCGGGCACACGCGACCCGCTGGATCTGACCGCCGGACATCTCCGTCGGCCGATGCTTGAGCCGGTCCTCGAGGCCGAGCGTCTTCACCACCTGGTCGAACCAGGCCTGGTCGACCTTGCGCCCGGCGATGTCCAGCGGCAGCCGGATGTTCTCGGCGGCGGTCAGCGTGGGCAGCAGGTTGAACTGCTGGAAGATGAAGCCGACGCGATCGCGTCGCACCTGGGTGAGCTTCTTGTCCGACAGGGACGACAGCAACACCGGCTGCTCACCCGGCTTGCCGCCGCCGAGCCAGACCTCGCCCGACGTCACCGAATCCAACCCCGCGAGGCAATGCATCAGGGTCGACTTGCCCGAGCCCGACGGCCCCATGATCGCGGAGTACATGCCTGCCGGGAAACCGACATTGACCTGCCGCAGCGCCGTGACGCGGGCCTCGCCGCTGCCGTAATCCTTGCAAAGGTCGATCGCCTTCACCGCGAGGGGCGGGGTCTGGCCAGGGCCGCTCGAGATGCTGCTCACACGATCACCGTACGGTCGCACACCGGCCGCGCCCGCGTCTGACACCATCAAGCATGTGACCGACCAGCAGCCCCCTCCGCCGCGCAGCGTGCCCGGCCGTGGAGTTCGGCTGCTGACGGTCCACCGGGTGCCCATCTATTTCTCGCCGATCACCCTGCTTTTCATCTTCTTCTTCGCGGCGAGTTTCGCCACCGTGGCGCAGGATCGGGTCACCGGCGTGGCCGACGCACGCAGCTACACCCTCGGCCTCGCCGCTTCGCTGATCCTCATGGTCTGCATCGTCCTGCACGAGCTGGGGCATGCGCTGGTGGCACAGAGCCTTCGGTTCGAGGTCGACGCCATCTCGGTGAACGGCTTCATGGGCCTCACCCAGTTCAGCCCCGAGCCGCAGACCCCGGGGCGCAGCTTCCTGGTCTCGGTGGCCGGTCCGCTGGTGAACCTGGTGATCGGAGGGGCGGCGGCGCTCTGGTACCCCGCCGTGAATCCGAACAGCACGGCAGGCTTCTTCGTCTTCTCGCTCGCGTTCATCAACCTCGCCCTGGGCATCTTCAACCTGCTTCCCGGCCTCCCGCTCGACGGCGGCTCCGCCTTCGCCTCGGGCATCTGGAAGGTCACCGGTGACCGCAATGTCGCCACCCGGGCGGCAGGCTATGCCGGCTACGTCGTCGCCGCCGTCATGGTCGTCTACGGAATCCGGGAGCAGCGCTCCAACGGCGCCGGGCTGTACTTGCTGTTCATCGGGTTCATCATGGCGCTGGGAGCCACCCAGGCGATCCGGCGCAGCCGGGTCATCGAGAAGCTGCCGAGCCTGACCGCCGGCTCGGTGGCGCGCCCGGCGGTCACCGTCGAGGCCAACCTTCCGCTGTCCGAAGCACTCCGGCGCGCCCAGGCGGCCGGCGTCACCGCGGTCATCGTCGCCGACAGCAGCGGGCGCCCGTGGGCGGTCATGAACGGTGCGGCGGTCGATTCGGTGCCCGAGGACCGCCGCCCCTGGACCACCATCAATCAGGTCTCGCGCCCGATCGAGGAAGGCATGAAGATCCCGGCAGACCTCAGCGGGCAGGACCTCATGCAGCGCCTTTCACAAGTGCCCGCCTCCGAGTACGTCGTCTACGGCCCCGACGAGCAGCCGACCGGGGTGCTGGTCATGGTTGACGTCGTGGCGCGCATCGATCCCGAGCAGCGGCCCACCGATTCGTGCCCCGCCGGTGAGCGGTGGCGGGACGGGACTTCTGAAGGTCGGCGACCGGGTTCAACTGACCGACGACAAGGGACGGCGCCATACGGTCCTGCTGACGGCGGGCAAGCAGTTCCACACCCACAAGGGCGCCATCGACCACGACACGCTCATCGGTCGTCCCGAAGGAATCGTCGTCGTCAGCACCGGCGGCACGCCCTACGTCGCCTTCCGGCCGTTGCTGTCGGATTTCGTGCTCTCGATGCCACGCGGGGCCACGGTCGTCTACCCGAAGGACGCCGCGCAGATCGTGGGCTTCGCCGATGTGTTCCCCGGCGCCCGGGTCCTGGAGGCCGGTGCCGGCAGCGGGGCGCTCTCGTGCTCGCTGCTGCGGGCTGTGGGGGAGTCGGGCCGGGTCATCTCCTACGAGCGCCGCCCCGACTTCGCCGAGATCGCCGCCCGCAATGTCGAGATGTTCTTCGGCGCGCCGCATCCGGCCTGGGAATGCCGGGTGGGCGACGTCGGCACGCGCCTGGAGGGCGAGCCCGAGCTGCCCGAGGTCGATCGCGTCGTGCTCGACATGCTCTCGCCCTGGGAGGTGCTTGCCTGCCGTGACGGAGGCGCTCATCCCCGGCGGCGTGCTCTGCGGCTACGTCGCCACCACCACGCAGCTCTCGCGACTGGTCGAGGCGGTACGCGAAAGTGCCTGCTACGCCGAGCCGTCCAGCTGGGAGAGCATGATGCGCGGCTGGCACGTCGACGGGCTCGCCGTACGACCCGACCACCGCATGGTCGGCCACACCGGCTTCCTGATGACGGCCCGGCAGGATGGCGCCGGGCGTCAAGCCACCGGCGCGCCGCACCCGGCCGGCCAAGGGCGCGCGGCCCACCCAGGCCGCCGAACCTGCCGGCGGATCAGTCGGTCGGACCACCGATGACCGAGCCGTCGTCCGCCGTCACGTAGATGCACTCGCCGGGACACTGCTCGGCGGCGTCGATGACCTCGAGTTGCAGCGATTTCGGTACGTCCACCACGGCGCCGACCGCGGTCTGCAGCTCACCGTCAGGACCCTTCACGTAAGCCAGCCCGTCGATGTCGAACTCGAAGACCTCGGTGGCGTACTGAACGCAGAGTCCGTCGCCCGTGCACTTGTCCTGATCGACGTAGACCCGCATCCCTTGACGCTAGCAACCAGGACGCAGCCAGGCCCGTCACAGGCTGATAACAACGGCCGCATTAGCTGTGACGCGAGCACGAATGGTGTCGCCCCTCACGCCTGCAGGTGGTTAGTGTGGGATCTCGACCCGACCGGGGAGGTGACGGCTGTGGCTGGTCCTCGTCCACCCGCGGGCGGGCGCGGCGAAAAAGGCCCGTCCGATCCGCAGTCCAAGCAGGCTGCGTCGGCCAAGGAAGTCGAGCAGCTGCACACCCAGATCGCCTTCCTCGAAGAGGAGATCGCCGGCCTTCGCAGCCGGATGACCGAGTCGCCGCGTGTCGCTCGGATGATCGAGGAGCGCCTCGCCGAGAGCCAGGCCCGGATGCGCGGGCTGGTGGGGCAGAACGAGAAGCTGGTCGCCACCTTGAGAGAAGCGCGTGACCAGGTCGTCGCGCTCAAGGAAGAGATCGACCGATTGGGGCAGCCGCCGAGCGGCTATGGCGTCTTCCTCGCCGCCCACGACGACGGCACCGTCGATGTCTTCACGCAGGGCCGCAAGCTTCGGGTGACGGTGTCGCCGGCCGTCGAGATCAGCGAGATGCAGCGTGGCCAGGAGGTCATGCTCAACGAGGCGATGAACGTCGTGCAGGCTCTCGACTTCGAGCGCCAGGGCGAGGTCGTGCTGCTCAAGGAACTACTCGAGGGCAACGACCGGGCGCTGGTCGTGGCACACGCCGACGAGGAGCGTGTCGTCCACCTCGCCGCGCCACTGATGGATGGGCCGCTGCGCAGCGGCGATTCCCTGCTGGTCGACACGCGAAGCGGCTGGGCCTACGAGCGGGTGCCCAAGTCCGAGGTCGAGGAGCTGGTGCTCGAGGAGGTCCCCGATGTCGCGTACACCGCGATCGGTGGCCTTTCCGCGCAGATCGAGTCGATCCAGGACGCGGTCGAGCTCCCGTTCCTGCACAAGGAACTGTTCGCCGAACACCAGTTGAAGCCGCCGAAGGGCGTGCTGCTCTACGGCCCTCCCGGCTGCGGCAAGACGCTCATCGCCAAGGCCGTGGCCAACTCGCTGGCCAAGAAGGTCAAGGAGCAGAGCGGCAAGGGCGACGGCCGGGCGTTCTTCCTCAACATCAAGGGCCCGGAGCTGCTGAACAAGTACGTCGGGGAGACCGAGCGGCAGATCCGGCTGGTCTTCCAGCGGGCCCGTGAGAAGGCGTCCGAGGGCATGCCCGTCATCGTCTTCTTCGACGAGATGGACTCGATCTTCCGCACCCGCGGCAGCGGCGTGAGCTCTGACGTCGAAAACACGATCGTGCCGCAGTTGCTGGCCGAGATCGACGGCGTCGAGCTGCTGGAAAACGTCGTCGTGATCGGCGCGTCGAACCGCGAAGACATGATCGACCCGGCGATCCTGCGTCCCGGTCGTCTCGACGTGAAGATCAAGGTCGAGCGTCCCGACGCCGAGGCCGCCCGCGACATCTTCTCCAAGTACGTGATCCCGTCGCTGCCGCTGCACCCGGACGATCTGGCCGAGCACGCCGGCAATCGCGATGCGACGTGCGCGGGCATGATCCAGCGGGTCGTCGAGCGGATGTACACCGAGACCGACGAGAACCGGTTCCTGGAAGTCACCTACGCCAACGGTGACAAGGAGGTCCTGTACTTCAAGGACTTCAACTCCGGAGCCATGATCGAAAACATCGTCGCCCGCGGCAAGAAGATGGCCGTCAAAGCCTTCCTCGAGACCGGCCAGAAGGGCTTGCGCGTCGCCCACCTGCTGTCGGCCTGCCTGGACGAGTTCAAGGAGAACGAGGACCTGCCCAACACCACCAACCCGGACGACTGGGCGCGCATCAGTGGAAAGAAGGGCGAGCGGATCGTTTACATCCGCACCCTCGTTACTGGTGGCAAGGGCAACCAGGCGGGCAAGTCGATCGACACGATCGCCAACACCGGCCAGTACCTCTAGCGCGAGCAGTAAAAACGCTGGTGTAATTCTGATTACACTGCACAGGTCGACGTAGGCACGGAGGCGGCGTGGACGACAGGAGCTTCACCAAGACGGCCCCGAGGACAGTCCCGAGCCAGCCGCCCGAGGTACGCATCGGGGACTTCGAGCGCCAAGCCGCGGCCCGCCAGCTGCAGCAGCACTTCGCCGACGGCCGCCTCACCTGGGAGGAGCTCGACGAGCGCCTCGCCAAGGCCTACGCCGCCCGGGTGAACGCCGAGCTGGCCGGCCTGTTCGCCGATCTGCCGATGCTCGCCCCGCCCGCGCCGCCGCCGGCCCCGCCCCGCTCACGGACCCAGGCCGCCGCAGCACGGCTCGGCAGCATCGACATGCGCCGGCTCGTGTTGATCGCACTCGCGGCGGCGGTCGCGATCGGCCTGACGCACGGGCTCGTCATTCCTGTCGTCCTGATCTGGTGGTTCGCCTCCGGACGCCACCGCCACCACAGCCGCCACCATCACCAGCACGGAAGCCACCATCACGGCAGCGCCCGGAGCTGAACCGGCCCGCGGGCGCTGGTGTCGGGGCGGCGCGCCGAAGCCCGTGAGGCCCGTCCTCGCACCGATACGCGCGTCTGAGCCTAGGCTTCTCACATGAGCGTGCGGCGCATCATGGGCGTGGAGACGGAGTACGGCATCTCCGTGCCCGCGGCCCCGTCGATGAACGCGATGCAGGCGAGTTCCCTCGTCGTCAACAGTTACGCCCAGCGCACGATCGGTGGTTCGCGGGCGCGCTGGGACTTCGAGGAGGAGAACCCGCTGCGTGACGCCCGCGGCTTCGAGGCTGCGGCCCCTCCGCTGGTCGATCCGTCGGCCCCCGCCAACGAGGACGATCTGGGCCTGGCCAACCTGATATTGACCAACGGCGCGCGTTTCTACGTCGATCATGCCCACCCCGAGTACTCGTCCCCGGAAGTCACGTCTCCGCGCGATGTCGTGCTCTGGGACAAGGCGGGAGAGCGGATCATCGCCGAGGCGGCCCGGCGCGCGCTCTCGGTCCCCGGCACGTCACCGGTGAACATCTACAAGAACAACACCGACAACAAGGGTGTCTCGTACGGGTGTCACGAGAACTACCTGATGTCGCGCAGCACCTCCTTCGCTGACGTCATCCGCCACCTCATCCCCTTCTTCGTCAGCCGCCAGGTGATCTGCGGCGCCGGCCGGGTCGGGATCGGGGCTGACGGCAAATCCGATGGTTTCCAGCTCAGCCAGCGCGCCGACTTCTTCGAGGTCGAGGTGGGGCTGGAGACCACGCTGAAGCGCCCGATCATCAACACCCGCGACGAGCCCCATGCCGATCCGGAGAAGTACCGGCGCCTGCACGTGATCATCGGCGACGCCAACATGAGCGAGCTTTCGACCTACCTGAAGGTCGGCACCACCTCGCTGGTGATCGCGATGATCGAGGCCGGCTGGCTCGTCGCCGATCTCTCCCTCGAAGCCCCCGTCGCCACCTTGCGCGCCGTCAGCCACGACCCGTCGTTGACCCAGCAGGTGACCCTGCGCGACGGGCGCACGATGACCGCCGTGCAGCTGCAGATGGAGTACCTGGAGCAGGCCCGCAAGTTCGTGGAGGACCGCTGGGGCAGCGATGCCGATGACCAGACGCGTGACGTCCTGACCCGGTGGGAGTCCACGCTGGTGCGCCTCGAGGCGGAGCCGATGAGCCTGTCACGCGAGCTCGATTGGGTCGCCAAGCTCGCCATCCTCGAGGGCTACCGCGAGCGTGACGGGCTCGATTGGAGCTCGCCGCGCCTGCAGCTGGTCGACCTGCAGTACAGCGATGTCCGTCAGGACAAGGGCTTGTACAACCGGCTGGTGGCCACCGGACGCTTCGACCGGCTGGTCTCCGAGGACGAGGTCGAGCGGGCGATGACCGAGCCGCCCGGCGACACCCGCGCGTACTTCCGCGGTCGGTGCCTGGCGAAGTTCGCCAGCGAGGTCTCGGCGGCGAGCTGGGATTCCGTGATCTTCGATGTGGGACGCGAGACGCTCCAACGGGTTCCGACCATGGAGCCGCTGCGCGGGACACGCGCTCACGTCGGCGACCTGCTCGACCGATGCTCGACTGCAGTGCAACTGCTGGACGCTTTGGCCGGCGGTCACTGACCCTGGGCGAGGCGGGTACGAGGCTCACGTGGCTTGCGAGGTTTGTTGCGAGCGGGCGCCCGCCCTTGGACGTAGGGTCCTTTTGCAGTCCCATGAGGAGGGCGAATGGCTAGCACGGATGGCGGAGGCCAGCAGCGCGCGTCGCGGCGTCGCGGCGAGTCGGATGAGGTCGCGACCACCGACGAGGCACAGAGCGACGTCCAGGAGCGGCACGAGAAGCTGGCCGACGATGTCGACGCGCTGCTTGATGACATCGACGAGGTACTGGAAGAAAACGCGGAGGAGTTCGTCCGCGGCTACATCCAAAAGGGCGGCCAGTAGGCCAGCCTGCGCATTGTGGTGGACTTGGCAAAACCGGGCGGCTGACGCATGGAATCCTCCCGGCCTGACGTTGACGACGAACCGCGAGAGCGGAGAGGGAGCATGGCGTGCGGGAACGATTCGGTGACGGCGCACGGCTGCCGGACGCCTACCTGAGCGCGGGCAGCGCCTCGTTCACGGAGTTCCTGGCGGCTGCTGCGCCCGACCTGCTCCCGAGTTCACGGCGGCTGCCGGCCACCGCCGTTCCGGAGACGCCGCACGCGACGACCATCGTCTCGATCGTGCATCCCGGCGGCGTCGTGATGGCGGGCGACCGGCGGGCGACGATGGGCAACCTCATCGCCCAGCGCGACATCGAAAAGGTCTTTCAGGCCGACGAGTTCTCGGCTGTCGGCATCGCCGGCACGGCCGGCGTCGCGGTCGAGATGGTCCGCCTGTTCCAGGTCGAGCTCGAGCACTACGAGAAGATCGAGGGCACGGTGCTTTCCCTCGAGGGCAAGGCCAATCGGCTCGCGACGATGATCCGGGGCAACCTGGGCCTCGCCATGCAGGGCCTCGCGGTGGTGCCCCTGTTCGCCGGCTACGACCTCGAGACCAGCGCCGGGCCGGATCTTCTCCTACGACGTCACCGGCGGGCGCTACGAGGAGCACCACTTCTACTCCGTCGGCTCCGGATCGGTCTTCGCCCGCGGGTCGATGAAGAAGCTTTACCGCGACGACCTGACCGAGGACGAGGCCATCCGGGTGGCGATCGTGGCGCTGTATGACGCTGCAGATGACGACTCGGCCACCGGCGGACCCGACCTCACGCGGCGGATCTTTCCGTCGTTGCCGCGGTCAGCTCGTCCGGCTATCGCCGGCTGGAAGACGCCCAGGTGGGCACCGTGGTACAGGCCGTCGTCGACGAACGCATGACCAACCCGGGGGGCTGACGTGACGACGCCGTTCTACACCAGTCCCGAGCAGCTGGTCCGCGACCGCTCGGAGTACGCCCGCAAGGGCATCGCCCGCGGTCGCAGCAACGTCGTGCTCACCTACGACGGGGGCATCGCGTTCGTCGCGGAGAACCCGTCCAAGGCGCTGCACAAGATCAGCGAGATCTACGACCGGATCGCGCTTGCTGCCGTCGGCCGCTACAACGAGTTCGAGAGCCTGCGCGTGGCCGGCGTGCGCCATGCCGACATGCGCGGCTACGCCTATGACCGGCGTGACGTGACGGGCCGGGCGCTCGCTAATGCGTACGCCCAGACGCTCGGTTCGATCTTCCTGGAAAACCAGAAGCCGTACGAGGTGGAGATCGTCGTCGCCGAGGTGGGCCATACGGCTGACGAGGACCAGATCTACCGCCTGACCTACGACGGTTCGGTCTCGGACGAGCAAGGCTTCGTGGCGATGGGCGGGCAGGCCGACACCGTCGCCGAGAGCTTGGCGCAGCACCACCATCCCGACGCCTCGCTGAAGGACGCGGTGGCCGTCGCGGTGAAGGCGCTGGAGGCTGGAACCGCAGGTCAGGTGCTGCCCGCGCCGGGTGCCGGGCAGCCGGCCAACGACGGCGAGCGCCGGCTGACGGCGAGCACGCTGGAGGTCGCCGTCCTCGAGCGGGACCGGCCGCGGCGGTGCTTCCGGCGCATCACCGGCCGGGCCTTGGAAGACCTGCTGGCGGGCAACCCAGCGGAAGTTGAGCAACCGTAGATTCAAGTTCGCCTTCACTCCTGCCGACTGCGTCCTGACAGGGGAGTGGGGGTGTGGTGGCGCTGCGGCGGGTGAAGCCTTATCAGGCATTGGATTTGCTCGTCGTTGCGCTGGGGATCACGACGTTGCTCGTCACCCTGCCCCGATGGGATGCGAGGGGTCACCCGCTCGGCGTGGGCCTGATCGCGATCCCGATCGTCATGCTCGTCTCCGTCGTTCCCGCTCGTGCTGCTGCGCCCCGGCGGCGACGTGGAAATCGGCTTCGACGCAGCCGTGCTCGTCGCGCTCGGAGTGCTGCTGCCCCATTCGCAGGCGCTCGTGCTCTGGTCGATCGCCGGCATCCTGAGCCAGGTCGTCTCCAGCAAGCGGCTGTGGGCCCGGATGTTCAACGTCGGGCTCGTGATCCTCGTCGGCGGGCTCGCCCTGGCGGCGATGTCGGCGGTCGGGGGCCTCGGGCCACACGAGCGCCCGCGAGTTCGTCGCGGTACTGGCCGGCGCGGCGATCTACTTCACGGCCGATTGGCTCATCACCGGGCTTTCACTGGCCCTGGAAAGCGGTGAACCCTGGCGGTTGCTGCTGTTCGACCGTGATCTGCCGGTGTCGATGGTCTGGTTCCTCGGCATCAGCTGCATCGGTTACCTGGCGGTCCTGCTCCCCCGCGCGCTACCCCTGTGGACGACCTCGCTGCTGACCGTGCCGACCATCGCCATGCTCGTTGCGGCCCGGGCGGTCCGCCGCGCCAGCGAGCACCAAGTGCGCCTGTCGGCATTGTTCGACGCCGCGAAGAGCGCGCAGGGCGCCGAGAGCCCGAGCGCCTTGCTCGACAGCCTCACCGGCCACGCCCGCCGGGTACTGCGCAGCACCCAGGCTGACATCCGGTCCACGCCCCCTGCCGAGGAGGAGATCGGCATCCGGATCGGCGCCGACGATGGACGCTGGCTCGTCTGTGCCCCGCGCAGCGCCCAGCCCTACGACCGGGCCGACCGGCGGGCGCTCGCGGCGCTGGCGACGATCGTCGAGGAATCGCTGGTGCGCATGCGCATGGCGACGGAGATGACCACCCTCGCCACCAGCGACCCGCTCACCGGCCTGGCCAACCGCACCGTCTTCCGCAAGCGGATCGCCACCGCCCTCGAGCAGCGCCGGCCGGGCAAGCACGTCGCCGTGCTGTTCTGCGACCTCGATGACTTCAAACCGGTCAACGACCGCTTCGGCCACGAGGGCGGTGACGCCGTCCTGCTGACGATGGCCAACCGGCTCTCCCATTGCGTGCGCGAGGGCGACACGGTGGCCCGGCTCGGCGGCGACGAGTTCGCCCTGCTGCTGCAGAACCTCGACGATCCGAAGGAGGCCACCCGGGTGCGCCACCCGCGTCGTGGCGGCCGCTGCTGACCCGATCCACCTCGCCGGCCGGTCGCTGCCCATCGGTGTCTCGGTCGGCGTCGCCGTGGACCTCGCGCCGAGCAAGACCTCCAAGACCCAGTCGCGGCCCAAGCCCGTCACCCCCGAGTCGATCGCGTCAGCCGCCAGTACCCTGCTCGGCAACGCCGACCTGGCGATGTATCAGGCGAAGGCCAAGGGCAAGAGCGGCTACCAGCTCTTCGCTCCGACGATGCGCACCGAACGGCTCGGCCGCATCGAACTGCTGGAGCAGCTACGCGGTGCCGCCGGACGTGGCGAACTGTTCCTGGAGTACCAGCCAGTGGTCGACCTCGCGACCGGAATGATCGACGGGTTCGAGGCGCTGCTGCGCTGGCAGCACCCCGAGCGCGGCCTGCTGCTGCCCGCGGCGTTCGTCCCGCTGGCCGAGGAAGCGGGCCTGCTCCCGGAGATCGGCAACTGGCTGCTGCCCCGCGCCTACGCCGACGGCTGCACGCTCAGCGCGTTCGCCGGCCGCCAGCTGAACATCGGGGTCAATGTCAGCGTCCGCCAGCTCCGCGATGACCACCTGCTCGACCTGATCGACGGTTTCCCCTTCAACCGCCACGCGCCGCAGCTGATGCTCGAAGTCACCGAGAGCGTCTTCGTCGAGGACGAGCCCTACGCGCTCGACCTGCTGGAACGGCTGCGCGAGCACGGCGTGCGCCTCGCCCTGGACGACTTCGGCATCGGCTACTCCTCGGTCGCGTATCTGCGCAACGTGCCTTTCACCGTCTGCAAGATCGACCGCAGCTTCACCGGCGGGCTCGGCCAGGACCCGCGTGCTGACGCGCTCTGCCGGGCCGTGCTCGCCATGTGCGAGAGCCTCAGCCTTCCGGCGGTCGCCGAAGGCATCGAGGACCTCGACCAGGTGGCCATGCTCCGGGCGGCAGGATGCCAGTTCGGGCAGGGTTTCGCGCTCGGCCGGCCGGGCGATGTGTACTACGCTCGCGAACTCCTGCGGGACGGGCACATCTCGCTGGAACCCGCCGCCATACCGGCGCCGCGCGCTCCAGGCTGGCGCGGCCATAGGGTAGGGGAGCACGCGCACGTTGGAGGACCGTGGACCGCAGGATCTTCGGACTCGAGAACGAGTACGGAGTGACGTGCGTGTTCCGCGGGCAGCGGCGCCTGTCGCCTGATGAGGTCGCCCGCTACCTGTTCCGCCGCGTCGTCTCCTGGGGCCGCAGCAGCAACGTCTTCCTGCGCAACGGCGCCCGGCTCTACCTCGACGTCGGCAGCCATCCGGAGTACGCCACTCCCGAGTGCGACTCGGTCTTCGATCTCGTCGCGCACGACAAGGCGGGAGAGCGGATCCTCGAAGGGCTGCTCGTCGAGGCCGAGCGCCGGCTGCGGGAAGAGGGCATCGCCGGCGATGTCCACCTGTTCAAGAACAACACCGACTCGGCCGGAAACTCCTACGGCTGCCACGAGAACTACCTCGTCGGGCGCCACGGCGAGTTCAGCCGGCTGGCTGACGTCCTCGTGCCGTTCCTGGTGACGCGGCAGGTGATCTGCGGGGCGGGCAAGGTGCTGCAGACCCCGCGCGGCGCCGTCTACTGCATCAGCCAGCGGGCCGAGCACATCTGGGAGTCGGTCTCCTCGGCGACCACGCGCAGCCGGCCGATCATCAACACCCGCGACGAGCCCCATGCCGACGCCGAGCGCTTCCGGCGACTGCACGTGATCGTCGGCGACAGCAACATGAGCGAGACGACGACGCTGCTGAAGGTGGGCTCGACCGACCTCGTGCTGCGGATGATCGAGGCCGGGGTCGTGATGCGCGATCTGACGCTGGAAAACCCGATCCGCGCGATCCGCGAAGTCAGCCACGACATCACCTGCCAGCGCAAGGTCAAGCTGGCCAACGGCCGGGAGGCGACCGCGCTGGAGATCCAGCGCGAGTATCACAAGAAGGCCGCCGACTTCGTCGATCGCCGCGGTGGTGACGCCGTCGCCAAGCAGGTCATCGATCTGTGGGGACGCACGCTGGAAGCCGTCGAGACCGCAGAACTTCGGGCTCGTCGACCGCGAGATCGACTGGATCACCAAGTACGTGCTGATCGACCGCTTCCGGGCCCGGCATCAACTGCCGCTCTCCTCACCACGGGTCGCCGAGGTCGACCTGAAGTACCACGACATCCACCGCGAACGCGGCCTGTACTACAAGCTCGAGCGGGCCGGAGCCGTCGACCGGGTCTGCCGGGACCTCGACATCTTCGCGGCGAAGTCGATCCCGCCGCAGACCACCCGCGCCCGGTTGAGGGGTGAGTTCATCCGCCGCGCGCAGGAGCGCCGGCGCGACTTCACCGTCGACTGGGTGCACCTCAAGCTCAACGACCAGGCGCAGCGCACCGTGCTGTGCAAGGACCCCTTCCGGTCGATCGACGAGCGGGTCGACAAGCTGATCGCGAGTATGTAGCGGCCGCTACTTCTTGCAGGTCACCGTCACTGAGCCGCCGGTCACCGTGATGGTTTTGCCTCCGTTGGAAATCGTTCCCTTGCCGGGCTTGACGTCGCCGCTGGTAAAGGTCAGGACGTCGCCCTTGCGGGTATACGCCCCACCGGTACCGCCCTCGCTCAGGGAATACGTGTGACCTGACTGGAAGGTGAGCGTGACGGTTTGGGTCGTCCCCGGCGCCGAGCACTTGAACGCGCCGGTCGGATCCTTCTTGCTGCTGCTGCCGCCGCCGAGGGTGAGAATCAGGATCACGACGACGGCAGCGATGACCAGCACCCCGACGGCGCCGAAGATCAGCGGCTTGCGGGACTTCTGCTGCGGGGGGACGCCATAGCCCGGAGCGCCGGGGCCGTAGCCGGGTACCTGCCCGTACCCCTGCTGCTCGAAGGCAGGCTGCCCGGAGCCCTGCGCCTGGCCGTATCCGGCCGGAGCGGCGCCGTAGCCGGGGGTCGCGGCTTGCGGGGCGTCCGGGACGCCACCCGGGAACGGCGACTGGACGATCATGGTGGCGCCGACGTCCTCTGCGGCACCCGCCCCGGCCGTCCCAGCCTGCTCAGCTCCCGCAAGGCCGCCGGCCGCGGGCACCCACTCGGTGCCGTTCCACGCCCATTGGCCGTCGTCGGAGAGCGGGCGTCCCTGACTGTCGGTACTCATATCGTCCCTTCGCGATTCCTACGATGCAGGTGCAATCCTGACAGCTCAGGGGATCGGCGTCGCCCTTTGCGCGTCGCGTTGGGAAATCGATGTCCGCGGCGCCCGGTAATCAGCCCCCGACAGGGACCGCCGGAGCGCGGCGGCGGCCGAGCGTGACCGCGATGCAGGCGACGATGACGCAGGCGACGCCGCCCCACTGGCGGGCCGTGAGCGTCTCGCTGAGGATCACCAGGCCGGCCAGCGCCGCGACCGCCGGCTCCATGCTCATCAGCACCCCGAACATCCGCGCCGGCAGCCGGCGCAGCGCCTCGAGCTCGAGCGTGTAGGGCAGGACGCTGGACAGGATCCCGATCGCTGCGGCCAACAGCAGGGAATGCGCGTCGGCATGCCACCCGCGGGCAGCCCCGAAGGGCAGGCTGACGAGCGCCGCGACGGCCATGGCGAGTGCCAGTGGGGTCGAGTCGGAGTGGGCTCGCCCGACGGCGGCCGACACCAGGATGTAGCCGGCCCAGCACGCCCCCGCCAGCGCGGCGAAGACGAGTCCCAGCACGCTCACCGAGCCGCCGCCGCGGGCGAGCAGCAGGATGCCCGCCGCTGCCAGGGCGACGACGCCCACGTCGCGCAGCCGCCGCGAGCCGGCGACCGCCACCCCGAGCGGGCCGAGGAATTCGACCGTCACGACGGCACCCAGCGGAGCCCTGCTCAGTGCCTCGTAGAAGAGCAGGTTCATCGCGGCGAGGGTAACGCCGTAGAGCACGATGAGGGCGCCACCCCGGCGGGGGATGCGGGGTCGCCAGAGCAGCGCGAGCACGATCGCGGCGAACAGCAGCCGCAGCGACGTCGCGGCCGCCGCTCCGACGTCATCGATGACGTGCTTGGCGAGCGCACCGCCGATCTGGACCGAGACGACCGCTCCCACCACCAGGAACGGGGCGGGAGTACTCGACAGGCGGGGCCGCCGGCTGACGTTCAGTCCTTCGGCCCCTCTGGCAGGTGCAGGGCGGTGAGCCGGGCGACCCCGGTGTCAGCGGCGGACCAGTCGTCGATGTCGAGCGCCAGCACGGCCAGGGCCGACGGCGGGAAGCCGGACAGCTGCTCGCCGCCGGTCAGCTCCAGGACGAGCTGGTGCACCCCGGGATTGTGACCGACGAGCAGCACAGTGTCGGGCGGATCGTCGCGGGCCGACAACTCGCGTACGGCATCAAGCAACTCGTCGGCATCGGCAGCGTAGAGCGGCTCGCGATACTCGACGGGGGCCACCAGCGCGAGACATTCGACGCTCTCGCGGGTACGGGCCGACGGGGAACTGAGCACCAGGCCGGGAGCGAGCGCCTGCACCATCGGCGCCAGGGCTACGACGGAGCGACGGCCGCGGGGGCGCAGCCGACGGGCGGCATCGTCACCCCCGGGAGGCGGTTCCTGGTGGGCGTGTCCGTGGCGCAGGACCAGCAGCTGCAGCGGCACCCCCGGAAGATTATCGGGACAACGGCCGATCTAAGCTCCGCGCATGGCTATGCCCACCGACATCGGGATCATTGACTTGGGGATCGGGTTTCCCCACACCAGCGTCGAGGAGAAGAAGGCGACGTACGACTTCTTCCGGCCGCTGCTGAAAGACGAGCAGAGCGCGAAGGACTTCGAGTTCCCCGCGCAGTACATGTTCAAGAACGTCCCGGATCTGGTGGAGCCCGGCACCGATGTCGTCGCGTGGACCCTGGCAAAGATGGACGAGTTCGGCATCCAGGTGGGCATGACCGGCTACGGGCCCAAAGGCATCGAAGCCAAAGAGCGCTTTCCCGACCGCTTCGTGCTCAACTGCTCGCTGAACCCAAACGAGGGGGTCGCCGCGCTGCGCAAGCTGCAGAAGGCGAAGGACGAGCACGACGTGTGCTCGGCGATGGTCTTTCCGAGCGGGCAGTTCCCGCAGGTCGCGATCGACGACAAGAAGATGTATCCGATCTACGCCAAGTGCGTGGAGCTCGACATCCCGATCTGCGTCAACGGCGGCATCGTCGGCCCCCGGATGCCCAGCTGGCCGCAGAAGGTCGAGCGTTTCGACGAGGTCTGCTACGACTTCCCCGACCTCACGATCGTGATCATGCACGGCGCGGAGCCGTGGACCGAGCTCGCGGTCAAGCTCATGCTCAAATGGCCCGGGCTGCACTACATGACGAGCGCGTTCGCCCCCAAGCACTACCCGAAGGCGATCATCAACTACGCCAACACCCGCGGTGCCGACAAGATCATGTACTGCGGCTACTTCCCGGCGGGGCTGTCGCTCGAGCGCCAGTTCACCGACATGCCCAACGTGCCGTTCAAGGACGAGGTGTGGCCGAAGTTCCTGCGCGAAAACGCGCTGCGCGTGTTCAAGATCGACGAGCACATCAAGGCAGCCTCCGCCTGACGCTCCGGCGTAGCTGATGACCCCGGGAGCACGCGAGGGAGGCCCGGAGCGTGGACGGATGGTTTTCCCGGCGCGTGCTCGACACCGGCCATCTGCCGCTGTTCTGCTTCTTCGTCGCCTTCCTGGTGACGTTCCTTTTCATCCGCTTCTCGGTGCGCATGATTCGCCGGCAGGTGAAGTGGTGGCCAGGCAACGTCACGCCAGGGGGACTGCACATCCATCACGCGGTGTTCGGCGTCGTCTTCATGGTGATCGGAGGACTCGCCGGGCTGGCCGCGCCCGACAATCCCGTCGGCGTTCCCTCGGCGTGCGCCGCGATCTTCGGGCTCGGGACCGCGCTCGTGCTGGACGAGTTCGCGTTGATCCTGCACCTGGATGACGTCTACTGGTCGAACGCGGGGCGGCTCTCGGTGGACGCCATCTTTGTCGCCGTCGGGGTGACGGGGCTGCTGCTGCTGGGAGTCGTACCTTCGATCACCGGCGACGTCTCCGGGGCGACCAAAGCGCATTCGGGCGCGAAGGCCGCGCTGGCGCTGGGCATCGTAGTGCTCTTCGACCTCGGGCTCGCGGCGATCACCATGCTAAAGGGCAAGATCTGGACCGGCCTGTTCGGCCTCTTCCTTCCCGTCCTGCTATTGGCCGGAGCCATCCGCATCGGGCGCCCGGCCTCGCCGTGGGCACGCAAGTTCTACCGGGACAGCGCCAGGAAGACGGCGAAGGCTCGACGGCGTGAGATCCGCTACCGGCGGCGGTTCGTCAAGCTCAAGGACTCGATGCAGGACGCGGTCGCCGGCCGTCCCGACCCGGTCGAGCCGGTCACGCCCGAGATTCCTGGCCAGGGCGTCCAATTGGAACTCGAAACGGCCGAGCCCCCGACGCATTCGTCCTAGCGCCAACCGTTCAGCTGCGCTCGAGCATCAGCATCTGCTGCGGAGCGTGGTGGTCGCCGGCGGCGCCGGGCAGGCTGGTGAGCCGGGCGACCTGATCGCCGGTCAGCTCCACCGCGTCGGCGCCGATGTTCTCCTCGACGCGCGAGACACGCTTGGTGCCCGGGATCGGGACGATGTGCTCGCCCTGCGCCAGCAACCACGCGAGGGCGACCTGGCCCGGCGTGGCGCCCACCTCTGCCGCCACCGCGGCGACCTCATCCGCCAGTCGCAGGTTGCTGTCGAAGTTCTCCTCGTTGAAGCGAGGGTTGTTCCTGCGATTGTCGTCCTCGGGGATGTCCTCCCGGGAACGCACGGCCCCGGTGAGGAAGCCCCGGCCGAGTGGTGAGTACGCGACGAAGCCGATGCCGAGCTCGCGAAGGACGGGGAGCACCTCGTCCTCCTGATCGCGCGTCCACAGCGAGTACTCCGACTGCAAGGCGGTGATCGGGTGCACGGCGTGCGCGCGGCGGATGGTCGGCGTCCATGCCTCGGACAGGCCGAGGTGGCGCACCTTGCCTTCGGAGACGAGCTCAGCCATCGCGCCGACGGTCTCCTCGATCGGCGTCTGGGGATCGACCCGGTGCTGGTACAGCAGATCGATGTAGTCGGTCTGCAAGCGCGACAGGGAGCCCTCGACCGCGGCCCGCACGCTCGACGGGCTGCTGTCCAACGTCCCCCGCGAGCGCCCGCTGTGGGAGATGAAGCCGAATTTCGTCGCGATGACCACCTGCTCGCGGCGGCCCTTGACCGCCCGTCCCACGAGTTCCTCGTTGTTGAAGGGCCCATAGGCCTCGGCGGTGTCGATGAACGTGACACCGAGTTCGAGCGCTCGGTGGATGGTGCGGATCGACTCGGCCTCGTCGGTCGCCGCTCCGTAGGCGCCGGACATGCTCATGGCGCCGAGGCCGATCCGCGAGACGTCGAGATTTCCGAGTTGGGTGTGTTTCATCCGTCCATAGTCCCGAGACTGCTCCGCGCGCGCTACCGGTGCAGCGAATCCCTTGCGGGGGAGTCTGCCGCGGCCGAACTGAAGCGGGCCGCGCGGCGTCCCACGTGCCGGCGATGGCTGTAGGCGCGAGGGGTGGGCTTGGTCTCCCGGGCGGTCCGGTAGAAGAGCCGCTTGCCGAACTCGATCAGCCCCAGATAGCCGACGACCATGGCAGCCAGGGCGGCGAAGAAGGCGCCGGGCAGCGGGCTGAACCCGAGCGTGTGGGCGAGCGGGGTCGCGGGCAGCAGCGCGCCGACGGCGACCACGCTGAGCGCGGCCAACGTCAGCGGCAGGCTCGGATGGCTGCGGAAGAACGGGGTGCGACGCGTTCGAATAGCGAAGATCACCAGAGTCTGGGTGGCGAGCGATTCCACGAACCAGCCGGAGCGAAACTCCGCCGCTCCGGCATGGAAACCCCACAGCATGACGCCGAACGTGAGGAAGTCGAACACCGAGCTGAGCGGCCCGAAGACAATCATGAACCTGCGGATGAAGCCGAGATCCCAGTGCGAGGGCCGGTGCAGTTGCTCCTCATCGACGTTGTCGGTCGGGATCGCGAGCTGGCTGCTGTCGTAGAGCAGGTTGTTGAGCAGGATCTGCGAGGGGAGCATCGGCAGGAACTTCAGGAAGAGCGAGGCCCCCGCCGCGGAGAACATGTTGCCGAAATTGCTGGACGTGCCCATCAGGACGTACTTGATGGTGTTGGCGAAGATGCGCCGGCCTTCCGCGACCCCGTCGGCGAGCACGTTCAAATCCTTCTCCAGGAGGATGACGTCGGCGGCATCCTTGGCGACGTCGGTAGCCGAATCAACCGAGATCCCCACGTCTGCTGTGTGCAGCGCCAGGGCGTCGTTGACCCCGTCACCAAGGAACGCGACCCCTCCTCCGCTGCGACGCTGGATGCGCACGATCCGCGCCTTGTCCTCGGGACTGACCCGGGCAAAGACCGTGGTGCGGTTGATCGCCTCAGCGAGCGCGGCATCGTCCAGGGCGCTGAGCTGTCGACCCGTTCAGCGCGGAGCTGCCGTCGAGGCCGAGATCGTTGCAGACCTTGGCGGCGACGGTGCCGTTGTCTCCGGTGACCACCTTCACGGTGATTCCCAGCCCCGCGAGGCGAGCGAGAGCTTGCGAGGCACCTCGCTTCGGCGGATCGAGGAAGACCAGAAAGCCCATGAGATTCAGGCCCTTTTCGTCGGCGAACTCCGGGGCTCGATCGCTGGGAAGCGGCCGGGTCGCTACGGCGACGACGCGATTGCCCGCCGCGAACTCCGCCTGCAGCGCGGCGGCGGCGTCAGCGGGCACGTCCAGGCAGCGTGGCAGCACCGCTTCGGGAGCCCCTTTGGTGACGAGGCTGCGCTCGCCATCCGGTCCGCGCACGGCGACGGAGACCAGCAAGCGTTCATGGTCGAAAGGGAGCTACCCCGAACCGGGTGTAAGCGCCGATCGAACGGCGTACGGCCGCACTGGCCGGGGAGTCCCACAGGGCCTGATCGAGCGGGTTGCCGCCGACCGCCCCGCCGTCTCCGGCCATGGTCTCGGTGCTCAGCAGTCCGAAGCGCAGCACCAGATCCCGCGATACGCCGCCGCTGGAAACCGCACGCATGTAGTCGATCCGACCCTCGGTCAGGGTCCCGGTCTTGTCGGTGAACACCACGTCGACGTTGCCGAGGTCCTCGATGCACACGAGGCGCTTGACGAGCACCTTGCGATGGCTCATGCGCCGTGAGCCGGCGGCCAGACTCGTCGAGACGACGGCCGGCAGCAACTGCGGCGTGATGCCCACGGCGATCGCCAAGGAGAAGAGCAGAGCATCCAGGACGGGCTTGTGCAGCAGCACGTTCATGGCGAAGATGGCCGTCGTCAACGAGCCGGCGACGTACACCAGCAGCATCGAGAACTGCCGAAGGCCGACCTGAAACTCGGTGTCGAGTTGATGGGTGCTCAGGCCCGCGGCGAGCTTACCGAATTCAGTGCGCACGCCGGTCGCCGCGACGACCGCTCGTGCGCTCCCGGCATGCACCACGGTGCCCATCAACGCGCAGCCGGACAGCTCGGCCAGCGGCGTCCCGGAGGCCACCGGATCGGTGCCCTTGGTGACCGGCATCGATTCCCCGGTGAGCACCGACTCATCGCACTCCAGACCGCTGACCTCCAGCAGCCGGACGTCCGCCGGGACGATGTCGCCGAGTCGCAGCTCGATGACGTCACCCGGGACCAGTTCGGTGACGTCGACCGTCGATGGCCGGGCGTCGCGGATCACCACTGCCAGGTGGCGTATCTGCGAATGCAAGGACTCGGCGGCCTTCTCGGCGCGGTACTCGTTGACGAACCCGAGGCCTACCGACAGGCACACGATGGCCGAGATGATGAGCGCATCGCTGCGCTCGCCGACGAAGTACGACGCGATGGCGGCCGTGAGCAACAACGCGAGCAAGGGAGAGCGCAACTGATGCCACAGCACGGGCCAGAATCGCGCCCGATGCGAGGCGACGGCATTCGATCCCCACTTCTCGCGCCGTGCGAGGACCTGCTCGCTGCTCAGCCCGACATCAGCGTGGACTCCCAGGGCGGGCAGCACCTGCTGGATCGCGAGCCTGCCGGCCCACACGACGTCATCGACTGCGGGCAATGGGGAGGGGTCACGGACAGCTTCCACGTCCAAGGCCATGAAGGCCTCCCTCGAGCGCCTTCACCCATCCTCGCCCCGCCTTCCTGCAATCCGGCAGAGCCACAAGTCGAGCCCGGCCGGGACCTTGGGCTCGGCGGCCGGCGCCCCGCCATAATTCGTTCATGCCACGCGGCCCCGTTCCGACCGTCCAGGACTTCCCGGCCCATTACGTCACCCGGATCCTCTTCAGCGATCTCGACGCCCAAATGCACGTCAACAACGTCGCGTACATCCGCTGGTTTCAGGAGGGCCGCGCCGATTTCGACACCGGGGTGCTGAAGGCCGGCTTGGGTGGGGCGAAGCTGCGCCTCGTCCTGGCCCATCAGGAAATCGACTACTTCAGCCCGCTGCACTACCCGGGTTCGGTGACGGTCGCGACGGGAGTGCGGCGCATCGGCACCGCGTCCTACACGCTGGGGCATGCGGTGTTCCGCGACGACGTGTGTCACGCCCTCGGTCAGTCGGTGATGGTCAAGGTCGGCGAGTCCGGGGGAGGACCGCTGTCGGATCTCGAACGCAGCGTGCTGGAGGGCGGGCAGATCACCGGGAGCTGGTCAGCGTGAACCGCGCTCGGGTGCGCGATAGGCCTCGATGAGATCGAGGTACTCCTCGAGCAGATCGGCGAGCAGCAGCCGGCGATCGGGCGCCATCGGAGCAAGCACGTGTTCCATCAGCTGCATGCGCTCCTTGCCGATGCGCTTGGCCGTCCGCCGGCCCAGGGCGGTGCACCGCAGGATCACGTAGCGCCGGTTCTGCGGATCGGGGACGCGCTGCAGCAGCCCGAGGTCGACGAGCGGCGCGACGGTACGGGTCGCCGTCGACGGGTCGATGAGCAGCCGGGCCGCCAGCTCATGCATCCTGATATCGCCTGCTGCCACCCACTCCAGGGCATCGATCTGGCTGACCGAGAGCTCGACCCCGCTGACGGTGTAGAGCTCGTGCTGCAGGCGCTGCCGGCGGCTGCTCCTGGTCCATCGCCTCGTGGCCTTGACGACGCGATCGCCGAGCACGTCAAAGCTGGCGCGCGACTCCTGGTCGGTCCAGGGGCGCTCACCCGTACGCAGCGAACGCCGCCGAAGGGCCATCGGAATGCCGCTCACGCGTACCCCCCAGGATTGACTCGCACAACAATTGCACGATACAAGAGTCAACGTGTCTGGTGCACGAGGTGACGATCCGCGGCGGGCTCGTCGTCGACGGAAGTGGCGGCCCACCGCGCCGGGCCGATCTCGGCATCGACGGCGGGTCCATCACGGCGATCGCGCCTGGACTCGAGGGCCGCGACGTCGTCGACGCGAGCGGCTGCCTGGTCGCCCCCGGCTTCGTCGACCTGCACACCCACTACGATCCGCAGGTCCTGTGGGACCCGCTGCTGAGCCCTTCCAGCCAGCTCGGGGTGACGTCGGTGGTGGCCGGCAATTGCGGCTTCTCGATCGCGCCCTGCCCACCCGCGTGGCGCGATTCGATGATCGCGACGCTGGTCAACGTCGAGGACATGCGATCAGCGACACTGCACGCCGGGATCGACTGGTCGTTCGAGACTTACGGGGAGTACCTCGACGCGATCGCGGGCCGGGGAACGGCCATCAACTTCGGCGGCTACGTCGGCCATACCGCGGTCCGGCTGTCGGTCATGGGCGACGAGGCGTACGAGCGCGAGGCGCGACCCGCGGAGATCGCGCAGATGGCCGCCGTCGTCGGTGATTCCATCGCCTCGGGAGCCTTGGGTTTCTCCAGCGACCGGTCACCGTTTCACCGCGGCGACGGCGGACGTCCGGTGCCATCGGCGGTGGCCACGCTCGAGGAGGTCGCCGCCATGTGGCGGGCTGCCGACGCGGCCGGTGCCGGGCTGATCCACGTCGCACCCGGAGAGACCTACGAGTGGGTCTATGAGTTGCAGCTCACGATCAGCACGCCCGTCACGTGGTCGGCCATCCTCGCCTACCCGCCTGACGCCGTCTCCAAGGCTCCGTGGTCGAGCAAGCTCCAGCGTCATCGTGCCGGGACCGCCGCGGGCGCCGACGTCCACCCACAGGTCACCTGCCGCCCGGTGACGTTCCAGCTCTCGATGGCCGATCCCTCGAGCCTGTACATGGTGCCGGCGTTCGGCACCCTCTCCGGGCTGGATCGGGCAGGGCGCGTCGGGCTGTATGGCAGCGCAGGATGGCGCGCCCAGGCAGCTGCCGAACTCGACTCGGGCACGCACGTCGACATGCGCTGGGATCGCTGCACGGTGAGCGAGACGACGCAGCCGGGCGTCGCCGGTCGGGTGATCGCCGACATCTCCCGCGAGCGGGGGATGCACCCGCTCGATTGCGTGCTCGACATCGCGCTGGCCGACGAGCTGTCGAGCCGCTTCACCATCAACTTCGCCAATGACGATCCCGCCGCCGTCGGGGCGTTGCTGCGCGAACCGGGTTGCGTTCTCGGTCTTTCTGACGCGGGCGCCCACATCGGCCAGATCTGCGACGCCGTCATGCCGCTGGACTTCCTGGCTCATTGGGTACGCGACCGCGAACTGATGACCGCCGAAGCGGGAATCCGCCGGCTCACCGGTGAACTCGCCGACCTCATCGGCTTGCACGGCCGGGGTTACCTCACCGAGGGCGCGGCCGCCGACGTCGTGGTCCTGGACTGGGAAGCCTTGGGTCCGGGCCCCACCCGTCGCATCGTCGACTTCCCGGCCGGTGGCGATCGCCTCGTGGCTGACGCACCCCTCGGCCTGCGTCACGTCCTGGTCAACGGCACGCCCATCCGCCGCGACGGCGAGCCGGTCAGCCCGGCACCCCGTCCGGGCCAATTGCTTCGCAACCGCCGCGAGAAACCGCAATCTCAGCAGGGAGTCCTATGACCACCACCGAGCCGCAGACCTGGCTCATCTCGTCCGACTCGCACATCGTGGAGCCGCCGGACCTGTGGACCGCGCGAGCCGATGACAGCCGCCTCCCGCACGTCGTACGCGAGGCTGACGGCGACTGGTGGTACATCGACGGCCGCAAGACCATGTCGTTCCTCGGCATCCAGACGGGCATGAGGTTCGAGAAGGACCCGACCAAGCTGCGCACCTCGGCGACGTTCGAAGAGGTGACCCCGGCGGCGTACGACCCGGCCGCCTACCTCAAGGCGAACGAGCAGGACGGCGTGTGGGGCTCGGTCATCTATCCCTCCGAGGGGCTCGTGATTTTCAGCGTGCCCAACACCGAGGTCGTCTCGGCGGCCATGGCCGTCTACAACGACTGGATCGCGGATTTCTGCAGCCACGACACCAGCCGGCTCAAGGGCATCGGGATGGTCAACGTCGACGATGTCGCCGAGGCCACCGCCGAGCTGCGCCGCTGCCATTCCCTCGGCCTCGGCGGCGCACTGATCACGGTCGCCCCGCCGGCGTGGCTGCCGTACCGCAGCCGCGAGTTCGACGATTTCTGGGCAACCGCCGAGGAACTGCAGATGCCGCTGAGCCTGCACGTCGGAACCGATCGGGCCGACTCGCGGGCCGCCGAATTCGTGCTGAACGTCAAGGACGTCCCGCCGTCGGTCTTCGTGAACAAGGACTACCCGATCCGGCGCACGCTCGCAGACTTCATGTTTTCCGGGGTGTTCGAGCGTCACCCGGGGCTGCGCATCGGCACGGTCGAGCACGAGCTCGGCTGGATCCCGTTCTTCCTGCAGCAGTTGGACAACACCTACACCGACAAGCCGATCCGGGGCCCGGAGTGGAAGCGCCTCAGCGACCCCGATGCGCTGCCGTCGCAATTCTTCCGGTCCAACTGCTTCGCGAGCTTTCAGGAGGATTCGCTCGGCATCCGGTTGCGCGACGAGATCGGGGTCGAGACGCTCATGTGGGGGAGCGACTATCCCCATACAGAATCGACCTTTCCGCGTTCGCGGGAGGTGCTGGACGAGGTGCTCGCCGGCGTGCCGGACGACGAGCGCGCGCTCATCGTCGCCGGCAACGCGGCCGAGCTCTACTCGTTCACGCTTCCAGGCGGCAGCGCGTAATTGCGTCGACGCACGTTGGCCTCTCGCTTAGACGGGTACGCAGGCAACGAGGCGTCACCGCGTGAGGGTCAGGCAGGCGGATCCGCAATCCCGTAGAGCTCGGCGCCGTTGCCCCACAGGAGCTTGCGGCGCAGGTCGGGTTCGATGCCGTGGAAAGCCTCCGCCACCCGGCCGGCAACGTCGGCGTAGAGACAGGTCGGGTGCGGGAAGTCGGTCTCGAAGAGCAGGTTGTCCAGCGGCAGGTCATCGAGCAGCCGGCGCAGCGGCACGGTCTCGAACCAGTGGGTCGCGTAGACCTGCCGGCGGAAGTACTCCGACGGCATCAGCTCCCACTCGCTCGTGCGGTGCGGCCGGCCCTCGCGGTAGCTGTGGTCGACCGCTTCCAGCACGAAGGGAATCCAGCCGATGCCGCTTTCCACCGAGACGAACTTCAGGTCCGGGAAGCGGGGGAGGACGCCGCTCAGCAGCAGGTCGGCCACCTGCAGGCCGTTCTTCAGAAAGAGATCGACGGAGCTGAGCGCATACGTGGCAGCCGTTCCGTGCGCGGCGACGCGCTCGGCACTGAAGATGTTGCCGACGTCACCGCTGCCGATGTGGAAGTGGATGGGCAGCCCGGCGTCCTGCGCCGCGGCCCAGAGCGGGTCCCAGTGCTTCTCACCCAGATAGGGCAGCCCGAAACGCTGCGGCTCACCGGTGAACAGCACCCCCCGATGCCCGGCAGCCGCGCCACGCTCGACCTCGCGCACGCACGCGTCGACGTCCCAGAATGGCATCGACATGATGGTGATGAGCCGACGCGGATCGGCTGCCGCCCAGTCGCGCAGGAAGTCGTTGTAGACCTCCACGCAGATGAGCTTGAGGGCGTCGTCACCGATCTGCAGGAACTTCTGGCTGCCGAAGCCCGCGACGTTCGGGTACAGCACCTGGGCCCAGATGCGGTTGCCGTCCATGAGTTCGAGGCGGGCGTGCGCGTCGTAGGCCGCAGGATGCATGTCCTCGTAGGTCGGGGGCGCGCTGGGAAAGGGCGTGGGCCAGCCGGCAAGCGCCGTGATCCCGGCGGTGTAGATCTGGACCCCGTCGAGCAGCCAGACGTCAACGCCCGCATCGTTACGGACCACATGAGGAACGTGCTCGACGAAGCGCGCCGGGACGCGCGAGGTCCACACGTCCGGCGGCTCGGTGATGTGTGTGTCGCAGTCGATGATCTCGTAACGCATGGCCGCCTCCGGATCCGCCCCGATTTCACTCAGTCATACCCGCAGCGGGATCAGCAGTCGCCAGCAGGGCCGTTCGGTCAGCCAGCCCCGCGAGGTGCTCCGCGCAGCAACTCCCGGCGCTCCTCGGGCGTGAACCAGCCAGGCTCTGTGGTGTCGAGGAACTCGCGCAGGATCTCCACGAAACGCACCGGTTCCTCGGCATGGGGGAAGTGCCCGACGCCCGCCATCACCTCGAGGCGGCTGTCGGGGATCGCCTCGTGAGCCTGATACGCGTGGGCGACCGGGATGATCCGGTCCTGCTCGCCCCAGACGATCAGGGTGGGCATGTGGGCTGCCAGGTACAGCCGGTTCAAGGCGCTCACCGACTGACCGCCCGGGTCGATGACCGCGCGCATCGTGCGCACGAACGCCCGCCTGTTTTCCTGCTGGGTCAACGACCGGTAGGCGCGCCACATCTCCATGCCCCGAGCGCTGCGCAGCCCTCGATCGCCCAGGAATTTGACGACCGGATCGCCCCAGTCGCGGACGATCTCCGGGAACAGCACGGGCATCACGTATTCGGCCGCCGGAAGCGTGATGAGCCGGAGCAGCAGGCTGACCTCACGGCCCAGGCCCCCGGCGTCGACGAGCACCAACCGTTCGCAAAGCTCGGGAAACTGGTAGGCGAACTGCAAAGCGACGCCGCCGCCGAAGGACTGGCCGACCACCGTGACCCGCTCGACGTCGAGCGTGTGCAGGAAGTCACGGATACCGCTCGCGTGGTTGCCGAGTGAGTAGTCGCCGAGTGGTTTGGACGACTTCCCGTGACCGAGGAAATCCGGAGCGATCACGGTGTAGTCACGCTGCAACAGGCGCATCGCAGCGATCCAGGTGCCGGAACTTCCGGCGATGCCGTGCAGCAGCAGGAGCACAGGACCCTGGCCGCCGCGCCGGTAAGCCACGTCTTCGCCGTGAATACGGACGTGCTCGACTTGAAATCCCTCAACCGCCTTCGTCGCGTCCATGTCGCTCAGTCTGCTCCAAACAAGGCCCGATGAAGCATCGGCACACCGCCGTGCCCGGCGACCGGAATCGCCTCGACGAGCGCCGACCGCTAGCCTCCTGGCGTGACTCGTCACGGTCTGCGCCTCGCGATTGCGGCCGCAACCATCTCCGGCGCAGCGGTCGCCTGCGGAAACTCGCAGGATCAGGTTGCGGCGACCCCCTCGGCGTCAACGACTGGGCAGGGAGCGCTCACCGCGGCTCGCCCGTCCGGCGCAGCGCAAATGATTTGTTCTGAAGACACCCAGAACGCAGTCGCACTGATTCTCGGTCTCGATGGCCGGCCTGCGACGAACGCCCGTTGGGACCCGCCCGTCTACCAGTGCACGTACCTGTTGCGGGAAGGACCACTGCGCCTCTCGGTCACCGAGGACGGGTCTGCCGCGGCCGCACTGCGGGACTTCCACGCGCTGCAAAGTCAGTACGCGCACGCCGGCGCCGCGATGAAATCCTTGCCGAACTTCGGAATCCCTGCGTTCCTGGCGGCGGACGATGTCGTGGCGTTCGTCAAAGACGACAAGATCCTCCGAGTGGACGCCACCAGCCTGCCGGCGACCGTAGGTCCCTCGCATCGAACGCGCAGGGACACCACCTACATCGTGGCAGCATCGGTCTTGCACTGCTGGAACGGCTCGTAGCCGACGAGCGGCGGCCGCCCGCTGACAGGGCTTTATGATCACGACCCGACCGCGCTCGCGCCGGTCAACGACCTCCGCGCCCCGGTTCTTCATTTCCGCAAGCGGCAGGTGGGCGCGGCATGGGAGCACCCTGGACCCCGTCGTGCTCACGTGCGTCTGGGGGTTTGCTCAGCCGAAAACATGCAGTACAGCCAGCATATTTTGGCCTGTGTGAGCAGGGCAGGGCGCCGGCCGTGCGACGCTCAGCTCCCGAAGGCGGCTACGGAAGCGTGTTCTTTTCGATGACGCCGTTCTTCATGATGAGCGGGAAGGATGTTTCGGGGGTGGCCACCAGGTCAAGGTCGGTCAGCGGGTCGCCATCAACCAGCAGCAGATCGGCTAAAGCCCCGACTGCGACGACACCGAGGACACCGGGGTAGGGATTGCGTGGACCGCTGAGCGCGAGCAGCTCAGCGTTTCGGGACGTCGCCATCCGCAGCGCCTCGGCGGGTGTGAACCATCGCGACATCTTCGCCAGTTGGGCGCCCTGCCGGGACGCCAAGTGGGCGTCGAACAGGGTGTCAGTGCCCCAGGCGAGCTTGACGCCGTGGCGCTTGGCTAACGCGTACGCCGTTTCAGTTCCGCGGGACACGTCAAGCTGCTTGGCCTGACCGGCGGGATCGGGGACGGGGATGGCGTCCTCGTCGTCGAGGAAAGGTTGCAGGCACCACCAGATACCGTGCGCGGCCATCATTGCCACGGTTTCCTCATCGAGAAGCTGTCCGTGTTCTATGCATCGCACGCCAGCGCGGATCGCCTGTTGCACGGCGTGCGGCGTGTAGGCGTGGACCATGACGTAGGTGCCCCAGTTGGCGGCCGCGGCGACGCCGGCGCGAAGCTCATCCTCGGTGTACTCGGTGACGTCGATCGGATCGTAGGCCGAGGAGATTCCGCCGCCCGCCATCATCTTGACCTGGGAAGCGCCGTGCATGAGTTGTTCACGGACCCCGCGCAACACCTCAGGCACGCCGTCTGCGATCACCGCTCCGCCGGCCATCTCGACGTGAGACAGGTATCCACAGACACCGCGTGGGGTCTCGTAGGGCATCCGGAAGTCGCCGTGCCCTGAGGACTGAGAGATGAACGCCCCGGACGGGAAGATCCGTGGCCCTGGCGAAGAGCCTTCGTCGATGGCCCGCTTGATGCCGAAGACCGGACCGCCGGCATCACGGACCGAGGTAAATCCCCGCATCAGCATCGCTTGAGCGGCGAGCAAGCCGTGGATGCCGACGTAGGTGGGATCTGCGGTGAGCGCCACCTGAGCCGGGAGGGTCGTGAACGCCACGTGCGCGTGTGCGTCGATCAGCCCTGGCATGAGCACCCGGCCGTCACCCTCCACCAGGGTCGTCGTCCCCGCAGAGAGTTCCACATCAGCCATGGCGCCGATAGCCGCGATGCCAGACCCGACGACGGTGACGTCGACGGGCTCCGTGAGCACATCGGACTGACCGTCGAAGACCCTGACCTCGCGAAAAATCGTGACCATTGGGATCGTGGCGGTCATGGAGCCTCCGAAGGTGGGATATCCGCCGCGGCACGGTCGCTCGACGCGCAGATCAGACGTGTGGGACGCCAGCATCGGCGCTCGCGAGGACCCTGAGTTAACCAGCCGAAACGCGTGGGCCGCTGCCGTTCAAGCCAGAACGTCCCGACGCAGTCCAGCATCGGCAGGCCGCGCAAAGTGCCGGCTCCCGAGCGTGCTGCTGCGCGCGGCTAGTCATCAATCCTTGCGAGGCGGTGCGGCCGGTACTCGGCGACCACCTCGATGTCGCCGACGATGTGGTCGTTGAAGTCCTCCAATTCTTCAGCAGGAATCCAGTACTCGAGGACGTCACGCCCTCCGACCTGATGGAGCTCGTAGCGGGACAAGAAGATTGGTTGTGCCGGCAGGCGTGGTGGCCATCGTCGCCAGCCCGATTGCTCAACCAGCCGCAATTCCTCGGGGCCAGTGGGACGCCAGAGCGTCACCGCATCGGCCCATGACATGTCCTCATCATGGTCCCGTGGCACCGGGCGGGCAGAACGTGTTGTTGTGGGCGAGCAGCTGATCGCACGTGCGAACGGCGAGCTTCAGGCGCTGATGCATAGTGCCCGACAACAACACCCACGAGTGTCCGGTGCCGTGATAGGTGCCATCGTGGCCCTGACCGGCGCCATCGCGTTTGTCATCCGGTCGCGACGCCGTCAAAGGCTCGGGCGCAGGTAGCAGCCGAATGAGCTCGGGGCCCGCGGAGGTCCCAAGCTCATTCCACCGCCTCGCCTCAAATCAGCGCCGCCAGCTGCGCCGCGTTCACCTGGGCGTAGTCGCGGAAGCAGTTGTGTAGGACTGTCTCGCGGTGTGCTAGCGCTCCTTCGACCTGCCCGAAGGGGAGCGGGATGCGAACAATTATCGTGACTTCGCAGGCCACAGCTGACGGGCGGCCTCAGCGTCCCGCGCGACAATGGAGCCATGGCAGATCCGATGGCCAAGCTCCGCCAGGCGGCGAACTCTGCGGACTTCCGGGAGCGTGCCATCGCGGGGGAGCACCTTGTCATGTATGCCGATGACGCATCTGCTGCGCAGCTGCTGCTGAGGCTTCTCCTGGACGCCGAGAACACCTTCGTCACGGAGAAGACAAGCCAAGCATTGATCGCACGCGGCGATCTTGCTGCGCTACGTGTCTACGCTCAGGGCTATCTCAACGCGGAGTCCGACTCGATCGAGTTCTTCGAGAACCCAGGACGACTCAGTCGAGCACAGCGGAAGATGCTCATCCAGCTCACGATGGACGACGAAGCCGAGGTCGCCGCCGGAGCGCGCGAGATCGTGGCATGGCTCGACGCAGGATATGGCGGTCCTCAGCCTGACTGACGTCGTCGTGGGAACGCAGATGTCCCCCTCACGGGTTGCGGTAAGTGTCTGAGCGGTGGGTGATGTCGATGATGCTGATGACCCGATCCGAGATCTCGTACGTGATCCGGTAGGAGCCGCGACGCGCCACCCACTGACCATCGAGCGGAGGGAGCAGCCGCTTACCTACCAGTCGGGGCTTAGCGACCAACTCCGTTTCGATGAATGCAAGCGCCGCGTCGATCACCGACAACGGGATCTTGTCACTCTCGAGCGTGCGAATGGCCATGCGGCTGTATCGAAGCGTGCATCTAGCCGCGGGCACGGCGCCGATTCACTGCCTCTCGCGCTTCCTTCTGCGAGAACCACTGAGACTCTGGCTCCTTTGAATCCCGGATGGCGGTCAGCGTCGCGGGGTCGGACAGCACCTCAATGGTCGCGAGCATTGCCTCGTAGTCGTCCACGGAGATGATGACGGCCGCCGGCGCGCCGTTGCGGGTGACTGTCGTCCGAAGGTGCGTGGAGACCGCTTTCTCCACCAATTCGGTGAACCGTGCGCGAGCATCCGTTACGGTCATAGTCTCCATGTACAGCATTCTGCGCAGATCTGGAACCTGATGCAAGGAGGCTTGGAGCCGCCAAGAGCGCGTGCCGAATTGCCCAGCCGCAATCGAGACTTCGAAACGTGTGCTACGCGACGAGCACCTGACCCGTTACCTCCTACGCGCATTCGCTCAGATCAGCGCCGCCAGCTGCGCCGCGTTCACCTGGGCGTAGTCGCGGTAGCAGTTGTTCATCAGGACATGAGTCTCCTGCGCCTGCTCCGACAGGTCCCGGATCTTGGGCGCCCACTCCTCGAGCTCCTGCTCCGAGTAGCGGTAGCCGAAGCGCTGATAGATGTCGCGGCTGTTCCAGCCCTCGTTGTTGTGCCCGTGAAAACGCACGACCGCAAGATCAGCTGTCGCCGCCACGACGGGTGGGATGGACGAGGTGAAGCCCTGCGGCATGTCGACGCACACGTAGGAAAGCCCGTATCCACGAAGGAAATCGAGGGTCTGCTCCTGGCGATCAGGATCCATCCAGGTGTGGTTGCGAAACTCCACGCTCACCCGGTAGGGCTTGCAGCGCTCGGCACACTCGAGGATGTACTGGCGGTTGACCTTGCCACCAGGAAACCACTGCGGAAACTGGAGCAGGATCGCCCCGAGCTTGCCGGCGTCGTGCAACGGTGCCAGCGCACCCAGAAACCGATCCCAGATGTCGTCGACGGTCCTCGCGGGCAGGTCCTTGAGGTAGACGCGGGCCTTCGCGTCATCCGGGCGCAGCGCCTTCGGCAGTGCCGTGGTCTTTGTCGGATGCTGCGTCAGGAGTGAAAAGGCCTTGATGTCAAAGGTGAATTTCGCGGGCGTGCGGTCCGCCCAGAGCGCACTGTTGCGCTCGCTCGGCAGCGCGTAGTAGGTGGCATCGACCTCGACCACCCGAAAACGCTCGGCGTAGTAGGCCAACCGGTCCTGCGGGGTCGTGACATCCGGCGGGTACCAGCCCGATTCGAGCAACGTCTTGTCGGTCCACGACGCGGTTCCGATGCTGAGGCCACTGCGAGGGGCAATCATGCACTCCAGGGTGACAGGCGTTACCGTCGGCCGATGGCAGCGCTTGGCGGGTCGGCCGGACCGTTCGCGCCCTTCGCGTCGCGCGATCTTGCCTACGCCCACGACGACGGAATCCCCTTTCCGGGATGGGCGCCGCCGCTGCTCACCGATGACGAGGCGAGGGCGGGCTACGAGGCGGGTGAACGCGTCGCCGTCATCGCAGGAGATCCCGCTGATCCTGTCGCCGGGCTCGTCCTCGACAAGCGCAACTCGCGGCTCACCCTGCGCACCGCCCAACCACCGATGCAGCTCTCGTACGCCGGACCCGACCTGGCACTCGCCGAGGCGGTCTGGACGAGCGGCGACCACCAGTGCTGGGCGCGGCGGACATCGGCGGCACAGTTGCGGGTCGCCCGTCGGCCGGCGGGTGCGGTCGTCTGGACGCAGGAGCATCTGGCGCATGCGCCCGACGGGGAGTCCGAGACCGTCGACTGGCCTGACTTCGGCGCCTGGTCAGCGCTGGCCGACGCGCGTCCCGCTCCCTGGGTAGGGGAGGGGGCTCTCGCCCTCGTCGACGCCGACGGCTGGATCCTCGACGCCTGGGAGGCGGTCGACCTGCTGGCCGTCTGGCGCGACCTGGGCCGCCGCTACGACGCTCCCCGCGCATTCGGGCTCCCTGCCGAGACCGCCGCCAAGCTGGCCGAGCCACTGGGCTGGAACCCCGCTGGACGCAAGTGGCGCAAGGCCGACGAGCTGGATCTGCCGGGCGGAGGGCACGCGGTCGTCGTCACCGACGCCGTCTTTTCGGCCGGAGCCGGCGCCAGCGGCGAGATCGTCACGACCGTCACCTCGGGACACGTGGAGGTCGTCCTCGATCTTCCCTCGGCGACCGCCCGCTCCGAGATGAGACGCGGCCAACGCCCCGGGTCCTACCCGCGGCCCTCGACCGGCGCCCAGGTCGCCGTCACGGCCATCCTGGAGGCCGGGGGAGCGGCGCACGAGGCGGTCGTGAGCGCCGCCCGCGAAGGTCGGCTTCCCGAGAGCTGGGCGCGCGTCTTCGGCTGACCGTGCTGAACGACCGGTCACGCTGCCGATCATCCGAACCCCGCTCGTCTACGGTGAACGCGTGAGCGACGGACACCCGACGCCCCGCCGCGCCCAGGGCGAGGACGGTCATCACGCCAGCGGCGATCACGCGGGCAGCGATCACTCGCACGGCATCTCTGCCGGCGCCGACCGCCGCTACCTGCTCATCGCCCTCGGGTTGCTCACGGTGTTTCTCGTCGTCGAGGTGACCGTGGCGTTCCTGGCCGGCTCGCTGGCCCTGCTGTCCGACGCCGGCCACATGCTCTCCGACATCGGCGCGCTCGCCGCCTCGCTCTGGGCGATTCGACTCGCTGCACGTCCGGCGAGGGGCGCCTGGACCTGGGGCTGGAAACGCGCCGAAATCCTGTCAGCGGCGGGCAATGGCATCTCCCTGCTCGTCGTCTCCGCCCTCGTGGCCTTCGAGGCCATCCGGCGCCTCGTCCACCCGCACAACGTCACCGGCGGCGCCGTGCTGGCGGTGGCGATTGTCGGGGTCGCCATCAATCTCGCGGCGACCTTGTCATTGGCGAAGGCCAACCGCTCGAGCCTGAACGTCGCGGGCGCCTACAAGCACGTCGTGACCGATCTTTACGGCTTCATCGGGACGATCGTCGCGGCGATCATCATCATCACCACGGGTTGGACCCGCGCCGACCCTGTCGCGTCGCTACTGGTCGTCGGGCTGATGCTGCACGCCGCCTACGGCCTGCTGCGCGACTCCGGTCGCATCCTGCTGGAGGCCGCACCGGGCCACCTCGACCTCGACGACATCCTCGCCCACCTGATGGCCACCGATCACGTTCTGGATGTCCACGACCTGCACGTCTGGACCGTCACGTCCGACCTCCCGGCGCTGTCGGCCCACGTCGTGCTCGATGAAAGCTGCTTCAACGACGGCCACGCCCCGCAGCTGCTGGACCAGCTTCAGGAGTGCCTCGTCGGCCACTTCGACGTCGAACACTCCACCTTCCAGTTCGAACCCCGAAGCCATGGCCGCCACGAGATCGGCGCGCACTAGCGAGGTCAGTCGTCAGGAACGCTGCGGGTGAGGTCGACGAGCTGGTGCAGGCAGTGGTCGCGCAGCGGGGCCGGGAAGTCGGCCGCAAGCCGGTTGTAGACGACCCGGCCCTCCTTGCGCGTCACCACGAGACCTGCCGTCCGCAGCAGGCGCAGGGCATACGAGACCGCGTCTTCACTCACCCCGAGCGCCAGCGCGAGATCGCCGACGCAGAGTTCCTCGACCACGTCGAGCGCGTAGATCAGCCGGATACGCACCGGGTCGGCCATCAGACTGAGCAGGCTGGTGAGGCGGCTCGCGTCCTCCAAAGACGGCAGCCGCTCCCGCGCGTGAGCGACGCGCTCCGGGTCGATCGGGTGGTCGTGATCAGTGATGGTCATGCCGGCCCGCCATTTCCCCGGCCGGTTGGGCGAGAAACGCGTCGCGGCAGCCGTCGCAGCAGAACCAGAACTGCTCGCCCTCACGCGATGCCGTAGCCCCCGCGTTAGCCTTCTCCACCTGCATGCCGCAGATCGGATCCTTGGCATACGGACTGGACGCGTCTGCGCCGTCGCGGGTGCGATAGAGCCAGTAGATGAAGGCGAAGGCGAGCAGGGCGATGATGTTCAGAACGGTGGTGTAGTTCCACTCGAAGCCGGTACGCGCGACCACCTCGGGTCGGCCCGGTGGCGCAATGTGCACGAGCTTGAACAGGTACTCCACGGCGAGACCGCCGACGCTCATGATCGCCCAGAGAATCCCCAGCAACCGCAGGGTGATCGCGCCGCCGTAGTACTTCCGGTAGATCAGCAGCAGCGGCAGCGTGATCAGGTCGGCGAACACGAAGCTGATGACCCCGCCGAAGCTGCTTCCGCCGTGCCAGAGCGCAGCAGCGAGGGGGATGTTTCCGATGCTGCAGACGAAGCTGATGATGGCCAGGAACGGCCCCAGGACGACGTTCTGCAGGCTCGACCAGAAGCCGTGGCCGGTGAGGAAGAGCGACTGCCAGAAGTGACCGGGCACCAGCGCCGACAAGAAGCCGGCGATCACGAAGCCGATCACGAGCTCGCGGCGCAGCATCCCGAGATCGCTGATCGTGTAGCCGGAGGCATCGGACCATCCGCGACGCGAGCGCAGCCGCCGCCGCAGTGGCTCGGTTTCCGCTGAATCGTCAGCACTTTCGCCGCCGTCATCGAGCCGGGCCCGAGCCTGCGCGAGCCATCGCTCCGGGATTGCCCGCGGCAGCACGAGGCCCAGCAGCGCGATCATGATGGCGCCGCCGACGAACTCGGCCAGCGCGAACTGCCATCCGATGAGCAGCCACAGCACGATGCCGAGCTCCAGGACCAGGTTGGTGCTGGCGACCATGAAGACGATCGACGACGTGAAGTCGGCACCCCGGGAGAACAGGCTCTTCGCCAGCGCCGAGGAGGCGTACGAACACGACGAGCTGACGACCCCGAAGAACGACGCTTTCGCCAGCGTCGCCGGACGGTGATCGCCAAGTGCGCGGCGCATCTCGCGTCGTGACGCGAAAGCCTGCACCGCACCCGAAAGGGCGAAGCCCAGGACCAGGGCCCAGAGCGTCTCCCAGAACATGAAGAACGCCTCGTCGAGCCCGTGCCAGACACCTGCAAAGAAGTCCATCGAGCCACCTCCGCGGAGGACTATACATCCGTAAAACCGTACGGATGTGGGACCAACGTCCCGGCGGGCTGGTGGTATTCCCTCAGTACGAGGTACTGCTCAACTGCGGGTCGGGTCGGGAGTCCACGGCAGGGACGGGCGCCCGGCCCGCACCGCCGCCTGACGCGCCGAGCTCAGCTGGTAAGGCGTGATTCCCCCGTCCTCCCACGACCCGCGTGAGCCGGCGGCCAGCGCTTCAGGGCTCTTGGGGGGCACCTCGAAGTCGGCACGCACCTCCTGAACGGGACGGCCTGCAAGCGCGAACCAGTCGACTCCGAGGAAATCCTGACTCCCGCGCACCAGCGCTCCCCGGCGCATGGCGTCGGCCAGCCGCACAGCCATTCCGGCGTCGCGGAGGTGGCCGGGATCGGCCTCGAAGAGCCCGGCACCGGACGCGAGATTGCCGGTTTCGAACAGCGAAACAATCATGGCCAGCAGGCTGAATCCGCGCGGATCATCGTTGGCGCGGGCGATGAAGGCGAAGACCTCGAGCTCGTTCTCCAACGTCGTGCCGTAGCCGGCCAGCACGTGCACCCAATCGTGCTGGGCCAGCAGCGGGGGAGCGGAGCCGGGCAGGCCGGGGTAGACGAAGCCGCGGTCACGGTAGAAGTCGGCGACCTCGCGGCCGAGCGTCCCGACCGGCAGTTCTTCCAGTGCACCCCACTGCGCAGCGAGCACCGGGTCCTGCGTCACCGCCGCCCACGCCTGCGAGAGCGCCTCCGCATGGACCGCGCGAAGCCGGCCGGGGTCGACGGCGGCAAGGTAGCCGTTGCGTGCGAAGTCCGCGGCAGCCACGTCGAGTGCGCCGGCCGCGTAGGACTCGGCGACGGAGATCATCTCGTCGTCGACGCACAGTTCCGCGGCGAACTCGCGAACCCGCGCCGCCACGGCGGGCGGAAGCGGCTCGAGGATCAGCTCGCCGAGGATCATGTTCTGCACGATGCGCGTGCGGAACGCCAGGTTGCGCGCGGCGAGCGACCGCGCGAAATCAGCCGCCCCGACCGGCTCGAGGTCTCGCGTCTCCACGGCGAATCCGGTCATCGCGCGCACGATCGCCGACATCAGCAGTTGCTGCAGGCTCGTCAGACCGCCCTCGGGGGCGATCGCACTCGTCATCCCGCGTGCGAGCATGGCGACCTCGTCGGGCCCGGGCGCCGTCAGCAGCTCCTCCGCCGGCCCCGGAAGAGCGATCGGCATTGCAGACCTCCCCGGGTGCGAATCCGTCCCGCCCGACCCTAAGGGACGCGTCGGTGAGTCGGCTCAGTCGCCCGCGGGCTGGCACTTCAGACCGTCGAAGGCCATATCGAGGACGCGCTCCATCTGGCCGGGCTCGGTGAACGTGACCATCGTCATGCCGCTGATCATGCGCAAGACGTCGTCGAACGTCGCATCGGAGCGGGCGACCCCGGCGTCCTGCGCGCGCTTGAGCAACGGCTCGCCGGCTTTGTTGATCTCCAGCCGGCAGGCGCGGAAGAGTTCGGACGAGGTGCCCCCGGACGCCGTCAGCTCCTCGGCGATGGCCCGCTTGGTCGCCGCGTAACGCACCACCCCGCGCAGCCAGGTGACGAGCGCATCCCACGGACGCAAGGCCTTGAGCCCCTCCGCGGACTGGCAGAGCGCCTCCACCTCGTTCACGTAGACGGCCTCGAAAAGGTCCTGACGGGTGGGGAAGTGGCGATACAGCGTGCCGATCCCGACGCCGGCGCGACGGGCGATGTCCTCCAACGAGGTCGAGACGCCGCCCTCGGCAAAGGCCTCCCGGGCGGCCTCCAGCAGCAGCTCGTAGTTCCGCCGCGCATCCGCTCGCTTCGGCCGCCGGGCCAGCACCTCGGGGACCGTACCCGCGCTCGTCATCGAACCCGGACCTCATTTCCCTTGCTACCGGAGGCACCCCTCCGTATAGTTGCGGAGGGATGCCTCCACTTTAGTACTTACCAACGTTCTGCCCGAAGGGTTCCTTACCCCATGTCCTTACGCCTATCGGTGCTCGCTCCACATAGTCCCACCGCGCGCCACGTCCGGAGGGCGACGCACACGCCCGGTTCGCCGCTCGTCGTGCTCGTCCTGATCCTGACCTGCCAATTGATGATCATTCTCGACGCGTCGGTGGTCATCACCGCACTCCCGAAAATCCACGAATCCCTGCACTTCTCGGCCACCGGGCTGAGCTGGGTGCAGAACGCGTACACCCTCACCTTCGGGGGACTGCTCCTGCTCGGCGCCCGCGCCGGTGACATCCTCGGCCGCCGGCGCGTCTTCGTCGCCGGCATCGCCGTGTTCACCCTTGCCTCGCTCCTGGGCGGCCTCGCCCAGTCCGCGAGCTGGCTGCTCATCGCCCGAGCGGTACAGGGAACGGCGGCTGCTGTCGCTGCTCCATCCACCCTGGCCCTGCTGATGATGACGTTCACCAGCGGCCGCGAGCGAGCCCGAGCCGTCGGGCTGTACAGCTCCATCTCCGGCGCCGGCAGCAGCGTCGGACTCGTGCTCGGCGGGTTCCTCACCAACGCGCTTTCCTGGCGTTGGGGGTTGTTCATCAACGTGCCGGTCGGCATCGCGCTCGTCGCGCTCGCGCCGCGCTACCTTCCCGAGACGCAGCCCCGCCCGGGAAGGTTCGACATCACCGGGGCGGTCACGTCGACCCTCGGCATGACGGCGATCGTCTACGCGTTCGTGCGCGCCGCCTCCGACGGCTGGGCCGACCGCGGCACCATCGCCTCGTTCGTCGCCGGCGCGGCCCTGCTCGGCGCGTTCGTCATGACGGAGTTGCGGGCCGAGCAGCCCATCACGCCGCTCCGCCTGTTCGCCGACCGGTCCCGTGCCGGTAGCTACCTGGGACGGTTGCTGATCCTCGGCGGGATGTTCTCGTTCTTCTTCTTCACCTCCCAGTATTTGCAGGGGGTTCGCGACTACTCGCCGCTGAAGACCGGGTTCGCGTTCCTGCCGATGACCGCCCTGATGTTCACCATGGTCCAGGTCGTCCCCAAGCTCAGCGGGCGGCTCAGCAACGTCCAGCTGATGGCCGGGGGAGTGGGGCTCGCCGTCACGGGCATGACCTGGCTCAGCCGGCTCGGCGCGCACACCCAGTATTTCCCGCAGATCGCCTTCCCCATGATGCTGCTCGGCTCCGGGATCGGAGTGGCGCTCATCCCGCTGACGGCGGCGTCCATCGACGGCGTCAGCGAGCAGGACGCGGGTGCAGCGTCAGGCCTGGTGAATGTCGCCCAGCAGATGGGGGCAGCCGTCGGCCTCGCCGTGATGGTGACCATTTTCGGAGCGGCCAGCCGTTCGGCGGCTCATCATCCGCTGGTGGACGTCACGCCGCTGACCTCGGCTCAGTACGATCTCGCGCACGCGGTCGGCAGCGCCCTCACCGGTTCCGCGGTGTTCCTCGCGGTCGCATTCACGGTCATCGTGCTGCTGGTGCGTCGCCGGCCGGACCCGCCGGTCGCGCTCCCGGAAGCCGAGCCTGTGATGGAGTACGCGACCAGCGATGCTGCTGCGTAACTGCTGAGCCACGGGAGGGCGAAGATGTCGGTGTCACGGCTGCGGGACATACCCGGTATCGGGGTCGACAAGGTCGGCGATGCGGCCGACGCGGCCGGCGATCCCCGCTTCCTGCGACTGGAGAATCTCGACACCGACCTTCGCCCTCCCGCGGTGGCCGTCGAGGCCACCCGCCACGCCCTGGAGGACGACAGCGCCAACAGTTACCTCCCGTTCCAGGGCCGGCTCAACCTTCGGGAAGCGGCAGCGGGGCACGTCAGCGCAATCGCCGGGGTTCCCTACGATCCGCGCACCAGTTGCGTCAGCACGGCAGGTGGGTTGAACGGCATCCTCAACGTCCTGCTGGCGACCGTCGAGCCGGGTCAGGAAGTGGTGATCGCTGACCCGATCTACGCGGGACTGGTCAATCGGATCCGGCTGGCCGGGGGAGTACCTCGTCATGTGCGAGCAGCTGCCACGGCCGACGGCTGGCGGACCGACCCCCAGGAGCTTGCCGATGCCGTCGGCCCGCAGACGGCCGCGGTGCTCTTGATGGGACCGGCGATGCCGACCGGGGCGCTGCTGGATGCCGCGCATTTCGGGGCGCTCGTCGAACCCGTGCAACGCCACAAGCCCTGGGTCATTTACGACGCCGCGATGGAGCGCATCCGGTTCGACGGGAAGCCCCCGGCACATCCCGCGTCGGAGCCGGGGCTGCGCGAGCGCACCATCACGATCGGCTCGGCATCCAAGGAACTGCGCATGATCGGCTGGCGGGTCGGCTGGGTGGTCGGCCCGCCGGACATCATGGCTGACGTCGGACTCGTCGGGATGACGAACGTGGTGTGCCAGGTCGGCATCGCTCAGCAGGCCGTGGCGGCAGCCCTCGCGGCTCCTGACGCGCAGGCCGATGTCGCCGCCGCGACGGCGATCTGGCAGCAGCGCTGTGAGATGATTCTTCAACAGTTGCAGGCGTATCCGTGCGTTCGGCCGCACGGCGGGTGGTCGATCCTGATCGACACGACGGCGATGGGAATGACGCCGGGGGAGGCCTCCGAACGTCTGTTCGCCCGCGCACAGGTTGCCGCGACACCCATGAACGGGTGGGGACCGAGCGGCGAGCGCTATTTGCGGCTGGTGTTCGCGAACGAACCCGTGGAGCGGCTCGGCGATCTGGGAGAGCGATTCCGGGCGGCGTTCGGGTGATCAGAACCCGATCTCGGGCGGGTCGCCGCGCAGGTACGACAAGAGCAATGCGTTGACGACGTCAGGACTTTCCAGCGGCAGCATGTGCGTTCCGGGAAGCACGGCGAGCCGGCCCTTCCCGAGCGTGTCGGCGACGGTCTGGCTGTGCGCGACCGTCACCTCGTCGCGATCGCCCTGCAGCACGAGCGTCGGAGTCTGGACATCCCGGAAGCTTTCGAGGTCCAGCTCCGGCTCAGTGCGAAACATCTCGACCATCTTCGCGTGCACCACCGGGAAATGATCGGCGCCGTCGGGGGATTCGGCCGCGTACATCTCGCGAAGGAACCCTGTGGCTTCGTTGTCGAGCTCGAGGAGCTCGTCCGTCAGGGGTTTGTCGGTCTTGCCGCTGGAGTTGTAGTACTGGCCGATCAGCACCATCCGACTGACGAGCTCGGGCCGCCGCAACGCCACCAGGAGAGCTACGACGGCACCGTCGCTCCAGCCGATGAGATGGGCAGGCGACTGCACGGCGGTCTCGAGGTAGGCGATGGTGTCGTCCGCCATCACGGAGTACGTGATCGGGCCCGCGACGTCGCGGGTATGCCCGTGAGCCCTGCGCTCGGGGATGTAGACGCGGTAACCGGCGGCCGCGAGCACTGGCGCCTGCTCGAAGAACGAGGACGCCGACGCGAAGCCGCCATGCAGCAGCACCACCGGATCGCCGTCGCCCGAGACTTCGTGCCAGACCTGCATTCCCGCGACCTCGATGTAACCCATTCACCCATCGAACAACACGGCCATCTCGGGACGTTCGAAGTGGTGGCACCAGTCTTGCGGCGTCGCGTCGAACCGCAAGTCGCGCAGGGCTGGATCCGCCCCTAGCGCGAGCAGTGCGCGCACCATCTCTGCATCACCGCGCGCGATCGCCGTATGCAGTCCGGTCTGCCAGGGCTGATCGACCGGGACGTCGCCGCGCCCCAGGGCATTCACGTCGAAGCCGGCACCGGCGAGCAGTTCGACGGCATCGACCCGACCCTGCCCGGCCGCCCACGCGATGAGCCCCGGGCGCGACTTTCGAGCAGCGACGATGACCTCTGGCGCCGCGGCCTGCACGGCACGGGCGTCACCCGCGAGCGCATCGGCCACGAAGGTCGCGACCGGCGGGAGATGCGGCTCGTCGGCACCAAGCGTCCGCAGTTCGTCGGCCAACTCGCGATTGCCGACTCGCAGCGCCGACACGATGGGCGTTTCGCCGCTTGGCAGCGGGCTGACGACGTCAACGCCGTGACGGGCGAGGATCGCGACGCGTTCCCGTTGGTCATGGGTGACAGCCCAGCCGAGCAAATTTCGCAGGAGCGCAGGAGGAGTGGGCAGCAGGTCGGGGAGCAGGCGGCGCCACGGACCGCCATCGCCCTGGCCGAGCCCGAAGGCCAGCAGCACCTCGAGAAAGTCGTTCTCGGCCCGGAACATGCGGTTGTACAAGGTCTGGCCGTCGTTGGGATCCGCACCGGCCCGCAGCAGGACGCGTGCCAGTTCCGTCGCATAGGGGTGCGGCGGCTGGTCGCCTTCACCACCGCCGAGCACACCCGTCAGAACCGTGAACGGGGTCGGCAACCCCGAAAAGAACCTGCCGTCATTGGGATCGGCCCCTTGCGACAGCAAGAGACGCGCCATCTCCGAGGTGCTGTCGAGGCCGATGTCGAGCCTGCTGTACGCGGCGTACATCAACGGCGGCCATCCATGCGCCCCGTCGCCGCCATGACCGTCCCGGGATCAGCTGACAACCGGCGGCGCACCTCCGCAACGTCACCGCAGACGACGGCCGCGGCCAGGCTCGCAGTCGCCAGCGCGGGTTGCTGCTGCCGCATCTCGGCCGCGGTGCGAAGGTTCGCCGGCGCATCAGAGCCGTAGTTCAGGCAGGCCAGCCTGACCAGACGGTCAGCAGGCGACTCGTCATCGGCCGCATCTACGAGCACCCAGCTGCGACCCGCGATGGCCTCGACGTGACGCTTGAGCCTCGGCCAGCTGGCAAAGCCGTAGCGACGCGCCACGTCCCGCTGCGCTGCGCTCAGCGGGTAGGGCCCCGGAACGCTGCGCTGCCGATCGCGGGCGAGCTTTCGCAACTGCACGAGGTTGGGCTGCGCCGGTAGGGATTCGGTCGCCATGACGACCTCCTTTCGCATCCCCGTGGTCCGCGTGACGGGGCGAAAGGAGGCGGCTGCGACAGTCACGTTCCTCGCTCAACAGGTGGGCTCAGCCCTTTCCGCGGACCCGGAGGCGATCCTGCAACGCCAACACGGATCCTAACGCCGGTCAGTGCCCGAGCTGAGCAACAGCCTGCGTGATCTGACCTGACCCGTCCTCGAGGGCGATGCGTCGGCCGATTTCGGCGGCTCTGGTCTTGCACGCGTCGTCGTTCATCACCGTCGTGATGCTCAACGCGAGGCGTTCGGCCGTCAGCTGCTGGAAGCGAACCCGGCTCGGGGCGACGCCCAGGCGCACTGCGCGATCGGCCCAGAACGGCTGGTCCGCCGCGACCGGGACCGGAACCTGCGGGATACCAGCGCGAAAGGCGGCGCCGGTCGGTGCCGGCACCGGCGTGGTGGACGACCACGCACGTGCGCGGCAGCAGCCACTCCTGGGGGACCGGCCCGATGGTCAGGACGTCGACGAGATCGCGGTCCGGCTCCCAGCCATGCGGGGACCGGCGGCCAAAGGTAGCCGCTGACCTGAACTCCCGGACGCCAGTCCGCCGGACGCGGGATGACGCTGGGACTGAAGACCGTAGAACACGGGCCAACGCTCCCGGTCCTGCTCGGCGATCAGAGCACCCGGACCGCGTCGTGGACGACCGACAGCGACTTGCGTCCGGGCCATGTCCTTGGCGAAGGGGCGCGAGGCGTTGCCGTGCAGGACCCGTCCGGCAAGCCGGTTGAGCAGACGGCCCATGGAGGGCAGCCCGACCGGCGGCGGGAAGTCGCCCGTCGGGTGCACCGGGACAACGAAAACCCCGGCGCTGGGGATGTCCAGACCGCGGGCGATATCATAGCCGCCGAGCATGCTCACCTGAGACAGCAGGATCAGATCCGCACCGCAGCGCGCGGCCGCGAGGAATCCGTCGTTGATGTCCGGCAACGATGTGGCGAGCAGTCGGACGAGGCGAAGGGTCCCACGTGCCCCTGCACCCCCGGCCTCCCATTTCCGGTTCTCGTCCGAGCGCGCCTGCTCGGCCGGGTCGCCGGGGAAGCGGCCGAAACTCCAGGCCGGCAGCCGTCACGTAGGGCCCGAACGGCTCAAAGGCGGCTACAGCGACCCGATGCCCGGCAGCTTTCAGCCGCGCGCCCAGGCCGGTGAACGGCGCGACATCGCCCATGGTCCCTGCCGCACCGATGAGGATGTCCACGGCCACCGAGCCTTCCATACCTCGTCTCCGCAGCTGCGGCTTGCCGTGGCGGGAGAGGGCCTTTCCCGGTTAGCTTTACATAATGTCGATTATCGGCGTAAGACCATTTCAGCTGGTCGGTCCGGAGAGGAGGTCGTCAACCACGGCCCGGATCGCCGGGCTGGCGTCAGCGCTACGACGCCACACCGCGTGGACGTCGCGCTTGGGCTGACGGCGCAGCGGACGCGAGATCAGATTTCTTCCCAACGGCGGGCGCGCCAGCCTCGGGATCAGCGCGATGACTCCGGCTGAGCCGACCAGCGACAGCTGGCTCGCGAAATCATCGACGAGGTGACGCACGTCGGGCTCCTGCGGCGCCTCGGCGAACAGTTGCCTGAACCAGAGGTGGCACACCGTCCCGGGCGGGCTTGTCACCCATGGATGGCCCGCCAGGTCGCTACGCGTGAGCGGCCGGTCGATCCGCGCCAGCGGATGCGCCCGGGTCATGACGACATCGCCGACGTCGGTATGCACGTGTCGCCGGGTCAACGCCGACGGCGACGCAGGCGATGACGGTACAGACGCCGGTAAGTCGTCAGCGTCGTGCACGAGCGCGAGGTCGGCCGTACCGGCCTCGACGCCACGGATGGCTTCCTGCGGATCCTGCTCGTTGATGAGCAGGCGCAGTTGCGGACAGCGTTTCGCCAGCGAGCGCGTCGTCGGTGCGAGCAGGCCCCGAATCCCCGTCGCGAACGCCACCACCCGAAGGTCGCCACGAGGTGCACCGTCGGCCACCGAACGGCCCGCTTCGGCACATCGCTCCAGCGCCTGGAACACGTCGGAGGCCGACTCGACGACGGCCTTTCCCGCCGGCGTGAGTACGACCCCACGTCCGGCCGGCGCCAGCACCGCCACCCCGACCTGCCGCTCCAGCCGCTTGATCTGCTGCGATACCGCCGAGGCCGTGAAACCGAGATCCTCGGCCGCCCGGGCCAGGGTCCCGGATTCCGCCACCGACCGCAGGGCCTGCAAGGCATCGACATCGATCATGTAGCGAAACTACGCAATATTGCCAAGAAAGCATCGCTGGACTGGATGTATCGAGTCGCGGAACCTGGCACCATGACCACCCTGGAGCATGCCCATCAGCTCTTCGGCTCCAACCTCGTCGCCATGGTGACCCCGATGCAGCCGGACGGAAACATCAATGAACCGAGCCTTTTTCGGCTGGTCGACCACCTGCTGGCGACGGGGTGCGAGGGGCTCGTCGTGGGCGCCACCACCGGGAAGTCGCCCACCCTCACCGACGCCGAAGCGGTCCGGCTCGTCCAGGCCGTCTCGGCCCGGGCGGGCGGCCGGGCCCGGGTGGTGGCGGGTGCCGGCAGCTACGACACGACCGCCAGCATTCGACGCGCAACCGCCGCTGAAGCCGCCGGCGCGGATGCCCTGTTGCTCGTCTGCCCGTACTACTCCAGGCCGACTCAGGCCGGGATCGCGGCGCATTTCGAGGCGATTGCCGATGCCACCGCGCTACCGGTGATGCTGTACGACGTGCCCGCCCGGACCGGCACGTCGATCGAGAAAACTACATTGCTGAAACTTGCCGGCCATCCGCGCATCCGGGCCGTCAAGGACGCCAAGGGCGACTTGTTCGAAGCCATGTCCGTCATGGCCGGCGGCTCGCTCGCCTACTACTGCGGCATCGACGAACTGAACCTGCCCTACCTCGCGAGCGGGGCTGCCGGAGTCGTGAGCGTCGTGGGCAACGTCGCCGCCGACCGCATCGCGCAACTCCTGCGAGCAGTGCGCTGCGGTGACCTCGAGGCGGCCCGGACCATCCAGACCGCGCTGCTCCCCCTGACTGAAACGATCATGCGCACTTCGCAGGGAGCGATCATGGCCAAGGCGGCGCTGGCGGAACTCGGCGTCATCTCACATGCCACCGTGCGCCTTCCGCTGCTGGAATCACGCGACGCCGATCTGGAGCGCCTCAGAGCAGCCCTCGGGTCCCTCGCTCTCCCTGTTCAAAGCGGATTTCTTGTCGGTGGTGGTCGGTAGCGTTTCGCTATGAATCCGGTCTCCGTGCTTGCCCGCCCCCGCCGCCACTTCGTCCTGAGCTGACCCCCGCTGATCTTGCCGGCCTGTCCAACGACGAGGTCGAAGACGGGCTGCGCACCTGGGCGGGGCGGGTCGCCGCCGGGTGAGGCGCGGCTGCTGGCCTACATCGGCGAGTTCGATGAACGCCATGGCTGGGCGATGGACGGGATCCTGTCGTGTGCGCACTGGCTGTCGTGGCGGCTCGGGATGGGACAGAACGCCGCCGGTGAACGGGTCCGGGTCGCCCGGGCTCTACGCCGGCTGCCGGAAACGTTCGCCGCCTACGCCGCCGGCCGGTTGTCCTACACGCAGGTGCGGGCGATCAGCCGGGTCGCCACCGCCGAGGATGAGCAGAAGTGGATCGGCTACGCCCGGCACGCCACCGGCGCCAACTCGAACGGCTCATCGGCGGCGTCCGCCGCGCGACCGCGAACCTCAAACAAGCGCAAAGCCGCCGACACCGCCGAGCAGCGGGTAAGGAGCCTGCCGGCCGAACGGATCCGGGTGTTCACCCGCTACGACGACGACAACGGCGACCTGTCCATCACCATCAAAGCCTCCGCGGCCGACGGCGCGATCCTGCTCGCCGCGATCGACGCCGCCCGCACCGACCTCGACACCGCCCCACCCCCCCGGATCTTTCCGCGGAAAGAGCGGACAGCGCCGAGATTCCGATATCCCGCAGACGGCGACCCGCGGTGACGGGCTGCTGCAACTGGCCGTCCGCCTACCTGAACGACCGGGCCGCCGCCCATCCCGACCGGGCCCGCCGCGACCGGTCCCAACTCACCGTCAACATCGACCCGATCTCCGGCTGGGCCCGGCTGCCCGACGGCGAACTCCTCCCACCCGGCAGCCTCCCGATCACCACCCTGCCCGCCGGCACCGTGCTACGCCCCATCCGACCCGCCGACCTCACCGCCCATGACGCCGGCCGCAGCCAGCGCCATCGCCAGCCAGCCGCTACGCGACCTATCGCCACCCTCGACGGCGAACGCTGCCGCTACCCCTCCTGCACCCGCCGCCGCAAACTCCACGCCCACCACGTCATCGAATGGCAGCACGGCGGCACACACCGACCTCGACAACATGATCTTGCTCTGCTCACGGCACCACACCGTCGTGCACGCCGAAGGCTTCCAGCTCACCCTGCACCCCCGCAGCCGCGCACTCACCATCCTCACCGCCACCGGGAAACCCGTCCCCCACAAGCATGTTTGGCCCTGGCAACCCGCCGAACACCTCGACCCCGACAGCCACATCGACGCCACAACCCTGCCACCCCACTACCAAGGCCCCTTCGACCTGCACTACGCCGTCGACGTCCTCATGCAACACGCCGCCTAACCCGACTTTCCGTCGCTGCGCGGCTAACGGGATACGTAGGCCGCGAGGTGCTCGCCGGTGAGGGTGGAGCGCGCGTCGACGAGGTCGGCCGGCGTGCCCTCGAAGACGACCCTCCCGCCGTCGTGGCCGGCACCGGGACCCAGATCGATGATCCAGTCGGCGTGCGCCATCACCGCTTGATGATGCTCGATGACGATGACCGACTTGCCGGCGTCGACGAGCCGGTCGAGCAGCCCGAGGAGCTGCTCGACGTCGGCCAGGTGCAGCCCCGCGGTCGGCTCGTCCAGGATGAAGACCCCGCCCTTCTCCCCCAGGTGCGTCGCCAATTTCAGGCGCTGCCGCTCGCCGCCCGACAGCGTGGTGAGCGGCTGGCCGAGCGTGAGGTAACCGAGCCCGACGTCGGCGAGCCGCTCGAGGATCTTGTGAGCGGCCGGCAGGGCGGCGGCGCCCGCCCCGAAGAAATCCACAGCGGCGGCCACCGGCATGGCGAGGACCTCGCTGATGTCCTTACCGCCCAGGTGATATTCGAGCACCGAGGCGTCGAATCGCCTGCCGTCACACACCTCGCAGGGAGCCGCGACGCCGGCCATCATCACCAGGTCGGTGTAGATGACACCATTGCCGTTGCAGTTCGGGCAGGCGCCCTCGGAGTTCGAGCTGAACAGCGCCGGCTTGACGCCGTTCTCCTTGGCGAACGCCTTGCGGATCGGCTCGAGCAGGCCCGTGTAGGTGGCCGGGTTACTGCGCCGCGAGCCGCGGATGGCACCCTGGTCAACCGTCACCACACCCTCGCGGCCCGACACCGAGCCTCGGATGAGCGAGCTCTTGCCCGAGCCCGCGACCCCGGTGATGACGGTGAGCACCCCGAGCGGGATGTCGACGTCGACGTCCCGCAGGTTATGCGTGCAGGCCCCGCGAACCTCGAGCGCCTCCGCGGATCTGCGCACCTCGCGTTTCAGTGCCGCGCGGTCATCGAGGTGACGCCCGGTGATGGTGTCGCTCTTGCGCAGTCCCTCGACGGTCCCCTCGTACATCACCTGACCGCCCTCGGTCCCCGCTTTCGGTCCGAGGTCGACGACATGGTCGCCGATGGCGATCGTCTCGGGCTTGTGCTCGACGACCAGCACCGTATTGCCCTTGTCCCGCAGCTGCAGCAGCAACTCGTTCATGCGCTGGATGTCATGCGGGTGCAGGCCGATCGTCGGCTCATCGAAGACGTACGTGACATCGGTGAGTGACGAGCCGAGGTGACGGATCATCTTCGTGCGCTGGGCCTCTCCCCCGGAGAGCGTCCCCGACGGCCGCTCCAGGGACAGGTAGCCGAGCCCGATGTCGACGAACGAATCCAGCGTGTGGCGAAGCGCGTCGAGCAGCGGTGCCACCGAGGGCTCCTGCAGATCGCTCACCCACGCGGCCAGGTCGCTGATCTGCATCGCACACGCGTCGGCGATGTTGAGGCCCTTGATCTTCGACGATCGCGCCAGGGAGCTGAGCCGGGTGCCGGCGCATTCGGGGCAGGTGGTGAAGGTGACCGCCCGCTCCACGAAGGCGCGCACGTGCGGCTGCAGCGCATCGACGTCCTTGGACAGCATCGACTTCTGGATCCGCGGGATCAGCCCCTCGTACGTCAGGTTGATGCCCTCCACCTTGATCTTGGTGGGTGCCTTGTAGAGCAGGTCGTCGAGCTCGCGTTTGGTGAACCTCGCGATGGGCTTGTCAGGGTCGAAAAAGCCACAGCCACTGAAGATTCGGCCGTACCAGCCGTCCATGCTGTAACCGGGAATCGTCAGCGCGCCCGCGTTGAGCGACTTGCTGTCGTCGTACAACTGGGTGAGGTCGATGTCGTTGACCGCGCCGCGTCCTTCGCATCGCGGGCACATACCCCCGACGACGCTGAAGCTGCGCCGTTCCTTCCTCGTGTGGCCGGCGCGCTCGAACGTGACCGCTCCGGCGCCGGACATCGAGGCGACGTTGAAGGAGAAGGCCTGCGGCGAGCCGATGTGCGGCTCGCCGAGCCGGCTGAACAGGATGCGCAGCATCGCGTAGGCATCCGTCGCGGTGCCGACCGTCGAGCGGGGATCGCCGCCCATCCGCTCCTGGTCGACGATGATCGCTGTGGTCAGCCCATCCAGCACGTCGACCTCGGGGCGGGCCAGCGTCGGCATGAATCCCTGCACGAAAGCGCTGTAGGTCTCGTTGATCAGGCGCTGCGATTCGGCGGCGATCGTGCCGAAGACCAAAGAGCTCTTGCCTGAACCGGAGACGCCGGTGAACACGGTGAGCCGGCGCTTGGGGAGCTCGACGCTGACGTCTTTGAGGTTGTTGACGCGCGCCCCGTGCACCCGGATCACGTCATGAAGGTCTGCGGTGTGAATGGCTCAGCCCAGCTGGTTGATGCGGATCAAGTTGCCCGCAGGATCGCGGATGGCGCAGTCGCGAATGCCGTACGGCTGGTCGGTCGGCTCCTGCACGATCTCGGCGCCGGCGGCCTGCAACCGCTCGAAGGCACCATCGAGATCCGCACTTGCCATGGTGAGCATGGCGAAGGTGCCCTTGGCCATCATCTCCACGATGGTGCGGCGCTCGTCCTCGGTGACGCCGGGGTCGGCTCCGGGTGGGTAGAGCACGAGCGACATGCCGGGCCGGCCGGCCGGACCGACGGTGATCCAGTGCATCCCGTTGTAGCCGACGTCGTTGCGCACCTCGAAGCCGAGGATGTCGCGATAGAACGCGATCGTCGCCTCCGGGTCGTTGTGCGGCAGGAAGGCCGAAAAAATCGTCAACTCCGGAGAAGTTCCCATGGCGATCAGGCTAGGTGCGGCAGGGCACGCGGCGCTTCTTGATTCCTGATCGGTCTGGTGACCTGTTTCGCGACGCAGGAAGGCATCCCGGCCGTCGCGCGCGCCGGGTCACGCCGGTAGACGCTCGGCGGCACGCCCACCAGTTCGGTGAAGCGGGTGCTGAAGGTGCCCAGCGACGAGCAGCCGACAGCGAAGCAGACGTCCGTGACGCTGAGATCACCGCGCCGCAGCAACGCCATCGCCCGTTCGATGCGCCGGGTCATCAGGTAGCCGTAGGGCGACTCGCCGTACGCCCGCCGAAATTCCCGGCTGAGGTGCCCGGCCGACATGTGTACCCCGCGGGCCAGCGCCTCGACGTCCAGCGGCTTGGCGTACTCGCGGTCCATCCGGTCGCGGACGCGTCGCAGCAGCGCAAGCTCGCGCAGGTGCGAGGCTTCGGCGGAAATGCTCGACACCCGCGAAATCGTGCCATAGCTCGCGAGGACGAGGGTCCTAGGGCCCATGACACGGAGCGCGGGGAGCTGGCAGGCTCGGCCCATGATCGATCACGTGGGTATGCAGGTGGTGGACATGGGCGCGAGCGCGCGCTTCTACGACGCGGTGCTCGCGCCGCTGGGCGTCACGCGGGTGATGGATTTCGGCATGGCCATCGGTTACGGCTCGCAAGGTCATCCCGACTTCTGGATCAGCCAGCAGCAGACCGGCGAGGGCTTTCGCGAATCGCATCTGGCATTCACCGCCGCCGACCGGGCCGGCGTACACGCGTTCTTCGACGCCGCTACCGGGCTGGGCGCCGAGGTGCTGCACGCACCACGGGAATGGCCCGAGTACCACCCGGGCTATTACGGCGCGTTCGTCCGCGATCCCGACGGCAACAACGTCGAGGCGGTCAGTCACCAGCCCGCGTAGCGAATCCCGGGTCCTTAGCGCACCCGGGCCACCAGATAGCGCTTGTCCCAGATCAGCGAGAGCCGGACGTGGTCGCCGGTGTGCGGCGCGTGCCAGATGAAGCCGAAGCCGGCGTAGATCCCGACGTGGCCGAGCCGGTCGACGAAGATCAGGTCACCGGGACGCATCTGCGAGCGCGGGATGTGCACCGCGGCCGCGTACTGCGCGTAGGTCGTGCGCGGCAGCATGACCCCGAGGCGCTTGTAGACGTACTGGACGAGCCCGGAGCAGTCGAACGAGTTCGGACCCGCGGCGGCCCACCGGTAGGGCTTGCCGCGCTGCGCGGCGGCGAGGAAGACCGCTCGCGTCTCCACCGCGGACCCCACCGCGCGCACCACTGGCGCCGGACGCCGCACGCCCACCGACCGGACCGGCGCGCTGACGCGAGGTGCGCCGCCGAGCGCCGCCCAGGTGTGCGTCCCCACGACGCCGTCCGCCGCCAGGTGGTGGCGACGCTGGAACGTGATGACCGCCCGGCGCGTCTGCGGGCCGAAGTCGCCGTCCGCCGGGAGGTGCAGATCGCGCTGCAGGACCACCACGGCCGAACCCCGGGACCCCTGGCGCAGGACGATCGAGGCGGCGCTGGCGCCATTGGCGGGGAGCGCGACGAGCAGCAAGCCGGCCATCAGGGCGGCCAGCAGTCCCCCGAGAACTGCCCGAATTCGAGTTCGCACACCGCCCCCGGTCCCCTGGCAGGGCCGTCAGAGCAGGCGCCTGCCCCTACTCCTTCGGTGCGCTAGAGGTCGGGGTCAACCCTGAGGCGGACCAGCCACCCGGACGGAGCAATCTTCGCCTTCGATACCAAAGCACCGCATGAGCGCTCAAGAAGACGACGACTGCGGTGAGCGCCATGCCCGCAACACCGTCGATGACGAAGTGGGTTCCCGTGACGATGACGGTGAAATACACCGCGAACGGGTAGAGCCCGACCACGAGCCGTCGGCGCCAGGAACGGGCCGGCAGCGTGAACCAGAGCGCGAGCGCGACCCAGGTCGCCCAACCCAGGTGCAGGCTCGGCATCGGGGCGAAGGGGTCGCTGATGTGTTCGACGACACCGTGGTTGTAGTTCCACAGGCCGCCGATCTTGGCCAGGGTGTCGACCGTGAGCGTGTGGCCGGACGCGTCCTTCAGGGTGCGCGGCGGCTCAGCGGGGTAGAGCGCGAAGATCCCGACGGCGACCATGGTCAGGACGAACAGAACGGTGCGCCAGAACCGGTAGAACTGGGGCCGCTTGAACAGCATCCAGAACAACACTCCGATCGTCACGACAAAATGGGCGCCGCCGTAGAAACCGCCGATGACCTGAAGGAAGCCCTTGTAGGGCAGCAAATTGTGCTGCAGGCCCTTTTCCCAATCGAGATGCAGCCATTGCTCGAAGTGGAAGATGCCCTTGCCGTTGCGCGTAGCGAGGGCTCGCTGGGCCTGCGGGTGCAGGCCGTGCAGCTCACGGGCCTGGGCATAGACGTAGTAGCCGATGACGCCGAGCAGTACCTCGAACCACCAGCGGATCTTGCGGACCGGCTTTCCCGACCCGGCCAGCTGCGCCTCAGCGACGAGACCAGGGGGCTCAGCTCTCGGCTGCTCCCCCGCCGGCTCGGTCACGCTCAGCGACTGTGCAGCGTCCGCTGACAGCACCGAAACGTCGTCCTGGGTCGGGTGGCTACCGGTTTCGGTTGTTGCCACGGGCGAAACGTTACCCACCGCTTGCTGAGAGTTCGCTCAACGGCGCGCTCTTGTCATCCTCTTGTAACCATGAGGCCTGCTCCCCCGCCGATGGCCGCGCCGGCCGCGACCAGCGCTCCGAGCAGTCCAGGCAGCGGGCGGACGTGCTTGGAGCGCACCGCGAGCAACACGGCGGCCACATCGGAGATGTCGCTGGCGCATGCCGCCACCTGACAGCCGCGGCTCCCGACTGCAGAACCCACCCCCAGCGCGAAATCACGTCCGGCGAAGAAACGGGCGATCCAGGCGGTGCGCTCAGCCGTAATCGAGTCGACACCCAGCACCCGGGCGAGCACAGTTGGCCTGGCCAGCACAACTGCCCCGACCAAGGCGCGTGCCGCACCCAGCGGAAAGGCACTCGGAGTGAGAGCCTGGTCAAAACGCAATGGAAATCTCGTGGACGGGCTCAATATCACACCTTTGTTACGACGACCATAGGACGGGAACGTCTCACGGGTTGCTGGCGTTGACTCCGACGAAGCAGACCACGCGCTGTTTGTCACCGCGTGAACGACGAAGGGACCATCGATGGGCGAGCGGGTCTTGCGCGGCAGCCGACTCGGCACCGTTTCGTACGAGACCGACCGAGGCGCCGAAATGGCGGCTCGCCAGTCGGTGACGTACGACTGCGGCAGCGGACACCGTTTCAGCATGCCCTTTGCGGCGGAGGCTGACGTTCCGGCTGTCTGGGAATGCAAGGTGTGCGGCCGCGAGGCGCTCCTGGTCGATGGAGAGCGTCCCGAGCCGAAGAAGACCAAGCCGGCGCGTACTCACTGGGACATGCTCATGGAGCGCCGCACCACTGAAGATCTTGAAGAGGTGCTGGCCGAGCGGCTGGCCGTGCTTCGCGAGAAGCAAGGTTCGCGCAAGAGCGCCTGAGCCCACCCGGCGGCTCACGGACTTTTTGTGTCGGTAACAGCCGGATCCGTGACTGCTGGCTGAGCCGGCCCGGCAGGCAGCACTCCCTGACGGCGGCCGCGCGGCCCGGTCCGAAGCCCCCACCAGGTCACCCGCCATAGCGCCTCGGCCACGATCGCGTTGCTCATCTTCGATTCACCGATCGCCCGCTCGACGAACGTGATGGGCACCTCGACCACCCGGTACCCGGCGCGCCAGGCCTGCCAGACCAGGTCGACCTGGAAGCAGTAACCCTGCGAAGCGATCTCGCCGAGCGGCAGGTGGCGCAGCACCTCGCTGCGGTAGGCGCGAAATCCGCCGGTCGCGTCGCGCAGGGGCAGGCCGAGCGCGATACGCACGTAGGCGTTACCGCCGCGCGAGAGCACGAGCCGGCGATGGGGCCAGTTGCGCACGACCCCGCCGTCGACGTAGCGCGAACCGAGCACGACGTCAGCGCGCCTGCCGGTGTCGTCCGACGCGAGTGCCGCGAGCAGCCGGGGCAGTTCCTCGGGCTGGTGAGACCCGTCGGCATCCATCTCGACCAGGACGTCGAAGCCGCGCTCCAGGCCCCAGCCGAAACCTTTGACGTACGCCGTGCCGAGCCCCGACTTCTCGGCGCGGTGCAGCACGTGCAGCTTGGGATCCTGCTCGGCAGCCTCGTCGGCGATCTTGCCGGTGCCGTCAGGGCTACCGTCATCGATCACCAGGACGTCGACGTCGGGGCAGGCCGCCCGCAGCCGGCTCAAGGTCGTCGGCAGGTTGTCGCGCTCGTTATAGGTCGGGATGCAGACCAGCACCCGCTCAGTGCTCACTGCTGAGGCCTTCTCCTTCTTCGCATCCCGATCCGGCTGAGGTAGCCGGCTTGCTCTTTGCCGTCAGGCGGCGGCCGACCACACGGTAGCCGCGAGTGCTGCGCCACTGGATGACCGATAGCAGGCCCAGGGCTGCGAGCACGACCAGCACCAGTTCCGTCCAGCCGCCCAGCCGGTCAGCCAGCGTCAGCGAGGTGCGCAGCGGCACCGAGGCGACCAGCGCCTGCGGGGTGAACAGGCTGCTGCGCTCGAGCAGCGAGCCATCCGGGCTGATGATCGCGCTCAGCCCACTGGTCGCCGCCACGACGACGGTGCGCCCGTGCTCGACCGCGCGGATGCGGCCCATCGCCAGCTGCTGGTAGGTCTCCCCCGAACGCCCGAAGCTCGCGTTGTTGGTCTGCACGACGATCAGCTGCGCGCCCTTGTCCACGACCGAGCGCACCAGGCCGTCGTAGGCGACCTCGAAGCAGATCACGTCACCGAGCCGGTAGGACTGCTTCGGCCCCTGGATCGTGAAGAGCCCGGCGGTCTTGCCGGCCACGAAGTCATCCGGTTGGTCGTGCGCGTAGCGGGTGACGATCTTCTGGATGATCGCCCGGCCCGGCAGGTACTCGGCGAACGGGACCGGGTGGCGCTTGATGTACATCTGGCCGAGGTAGCCCTTCGGCCCCCAGAGCAAGCCGGTGTTGCGCACGTGGCCGGTGCCGGGACCGTCGAGCACGGCGCCGACCAGGATCGGCCGCCCGATCGCCGCGGACGCGGTGTCGAGCAGTTGCGCGGCGGTGGCGTCCTTGAACGGGTCGAGGTCGGAGGAATTCTCCGGCCACAGGACGAGATCGGGCGCCGGCACCTTGCCGGCCTTCACCTCGGCGGCCAGGCGTTCGGTCTCGGCGACGTGATTGCGGGTGACGGCTCGCTTCTGGCCCAGCGCGTCAAGGCCGGTGCGCGGGACGTCGCCCTGGACGGCGGCGACGACGGCGTTGCCACGCTCGGCGGCCGTCGGGCGCGGGATGAGAAGCGGCCCGAACGTGATCGCGAGCAACCCGGCAAGGGCGGTGCCTGCTGTCAGCGTGGAGCGTGGCCCGGCGCTCGAGCCGCGCGTGGCCCGGACCGCGACGACGAGCAGCCCGCCGCCGAGGGCGACCGCAAAGCTCAGCAGCGGTGCCCCGCCCCAGGCCGCCAGCGCGGTCAGCGGGCTGTCGCTCTGGCTGAACGCGAGCCGTCCCCAGGGGAAGCCGCCGAAGGGCACCCGGTCGCGTATCGCCTCCTCGACCATCCATGCGCCGGCGATCCACAGCGGCGAGAAGCGGCGCCGCTGGGCGAGCACCGACAGCGGGCCGATGAGGGCCAGCAGCAGGCTCTGGCTGATCGTCAGGATGACCCAGGCGTCGACCCCGGCCACCTTGCTCCACACCAGCAGCGGGAGAAGAAACCCGAGGGCGTAGGCGACTCCGAGCCCGTAGGCGACCTTGCACCGCCGGTCGCGAACCACCAGTGCCAGACCCGCGACGCCGGCGAAAGCCAGCGGCCACCACCCCCAGGGCGGGAAGGCAGCGCAGGTCACCAGCCCGGCGAGCGGCCGCAGCGAGAGCCCGCCGGGTGGGCACGAAACGCCGAAATCCCCGGCGGCGCGGTGCTGCGGATCCGCCGTGGCCATCAGCCCCTCGCCCGTCCCGCGAGTGCGACTCGGCATGCGCGCCGCGCGGCGCTGCGGTGCTCGGAGTCGCGACGGTCACCGCTACATCCTGCCGGACGAGTGACGTTTCAGTGACCACCTGGCCACGACAAAGCGCCTTCACATGAGCTGGGATCGCGCACCACACTGCGCATCAATCCGTTGCCCGGGGTATCGGGCCCGAGTCACCCTTCGGACCGGCCACCGGCCCGCTGGCAGCAGGCAGACAGCCGTTGTCTACTGGATGACTCGGGCCCCTCCCCCGGTCGCGCGGAAGGACAGGCCGACCCGGCCGTTGCCTTCCCACGCGCACCGGAGACGTCGGCTGGCCCCGGATTCAGGTCCCCGTCCCCCCGGCTCCGGCTGGCGGATGCCCGACCTCGCGCAGGTCGGCTCCGTGCCGATCGGGACGGAGGCCCTTGAATGGCCTCCGGCCGACGTGGTGAGCATGGAGCGGAACTGTATCGGCGGTCGCACTCTGCGTGTCAACTCTTGCGCTGACCTGCGTTTGCCGTGCGCTAGCGCAGCATGCGGACGGTTTTCCGGGCGTTCATGCGCGGGACATTCGTTGGTTGTTGTGCGTTGGTACGGCGTGTCTTGTGCGCCACTCCGTACGTGTCGCGCTGATGCGGTTTCGGTTTGACCACGCGAGGCCCACAAAAACCCTGCAATCCAGGGATTTTCGGGCGCATCGCCATCGCGGCGACGGCGCCAGGGCGACACCCGGGGGCCGGCCTCGACGGGCGGTTGACGGTCGACCTGATCTCGAGGTTGAGGCCTGCCGAGATCTCGACGGGCAGGATGCGATCCATGACCGCGCAGGAGACACCGCGCAAGTGGTGGGTGCATGCCGTCTTCTACGAGGTCTACGTCCGCAGCTTCGCCGACGGCGACGGCGACGGCGTCGGTGACCTGATCGGGCTGCGCGCGCGGCTGCCCTACCTCGTGGACCTCGGCGTCGACGCGCTCTGGCTGACGCCCTTCTACCTCTCGCCCATGGCCGACGGCGGCTACGACGTCGCCGACCCCTGCACGGTCGACCCGCTCTTCGGCGATCTCGAGGCGTTCGACGCGCTCCTCGCCGACGCTCACGCGCTCGGGCTGAAGGTCACCATCGACCTGGTCCCCAACCACACAAGCGATCGTCACCGCGACTTCGAGGCGGCGCTCTACGCCCGGCCCGGCAGCGCCGAGCGAGAGCGCTATCTCTTTCGCCCCGGATCGGCAGACGGCGGGCCGCCCAACAACTGGCGCAGCGAGTTCGGCGGACCGGCGTGGACCCGCGAGTTGCGCAACGGCGAATGGTTCCTGCACCTGTTCGCGCCGGAGCAGCCGGACCTGAACTGGCGCAACCCCGCCGTGGGCGACGATTACGAACGCATCCTGCGCTTCTGGCTCGACCGCGGCGTGGACGGCTTCCGGATCGATGTCGCCCATGGGCTCGTCAAGGACCAGGAACTGCGCGACAACCCAGGCGCGAGGCGGGACGGCGCCTTCGGCATCGGCACCGAGGAACGACACTCCTACGACCAGCCCGAGGTCCACGACATCTACCGGCGGTGGCGCCGCGTCCTGGACAGCTACGACGGTGACCGGATGGCGACCGGCGAGGTGTGGATCCGCGACGCCGAGTCGCTCGCCCGCTACGTGCGTGCGGACGAGCTGCAGCTGGCGTTCAACTTCCGCTACCTCAGCGCGCCCTGGGACGCCGCGGAGGTAAGACGGACGATCGACACCGAGTTCGAGGTGCTCCCGGCCGGCACCCCGCCGACGTGGGTGCTGTCGAACCACGATGTCGTACGCCACCGCAGCCGGCTCGGCGGCCTGGAGCGTGCCCGAGCGGCGACGCTCTTGATGCTGGCGCTGCCCGGGGTCTGCTACCTCTACACCGGGGAGGAGCTCGGGCTGCCCGAGGCCGACGTGCCCCCGGCGGCGATGCAGGACCCGCAATGGTTTCGCTCGAAGGGCGCCCAGGCCTCCCGCGACGGGGCGCGGGTGCCGATCCCGTGGTCGGGCGACGCACCGCCGTACGGCTTCGGTCCCGCGGGCGCCACGACCTGGCTGCCGCAGCCCGCCGACTGGGCGCCGCTCACCGTCGCGGCTCAGAGCGGGCAGGAGGGCAGCACCCTGGAGCTCTACCGCGCCGCGCTCGCGCTGCGCCGCAGCCACCCCGCGCTCGCCGGCAACGGTTTCGGTTGGCTGCCGTCCCCGCCCGGAGTGCTGCGATTCGGCCGCGGCGGCGGCGAGCAGCGGCTCGAGTGCTGGGTCAATTTTTCCGACACATCGGTGACGCTCCCGCCCGGTGATGTCGTCTTGAGGAGCAGCTCAGCCGTCGAAGATCCGGACTTATCACCCGATACTGCGGTCTGGCTGCGCCCTGTCTGACGGAGTGCTCCGCAAAAGTTGCGGCCCGTGATGTTTCCGGCGCATAACGGAGGGGAGGTGCTGTGATCGGGGTCACCCGGATGGCGGGGGGCCCGTGAGCCCGGGAGGCGAATGTGCGTCCTGCGGATTCCCCCAGCCGCTCGACACCCCGCAGTAAGCACCCGAAAGGGCGAAGCCGCCGCAGACGCCGCTATGTCGGCGCCGCGATGGCCGGTGCCATGATCGCCCCGGCCCTCGCCGCCTGCGGCCAGGGCGGGAGCGGCTCGGTCAACGGCGTTCCGGTCGTCAACTGGTACATCGGGGCCCAGGCCGGCGGTTGGATCGAAGACGCGATCGCCACCTGCAACGCCCAGAACAAGGGCAAGTTCGTCATCAAGGAGCAGGAACTGCCCTCGCGCGCCACGGACCAGCGCGAGCAGATCGTGCGCCGCCTCGCCGCCAACGACAGCTCCGTCGACCTGATCGGCATGGACGTCATCTGGACCGGCGAGTTCGCGAACGCCGGGTGGCTCTACCCCTTCCCCGCCGACGCCAGAGCCAAGCTGAGTGACGGGGTGCTCAAGGGTCCGCTGGCGAGTGCGACCTATCAGGGCAAGCTCTACGGCGCTCCGTACACCTCGAACACCCAGCTGCTCTGGTACCGCAAGAGCCTGGTGCCCGCCCCCGGCAAGGACTTCACCTGGGACCAGATGGTCGACACCGCTGTCTCCAAGCACCTGAAGGTGCAGATCCAGGGGGTCCAGGCGGAGAGCATGACAGTCACGTTCAACGCGCTGCTCGAATCCGCCGGCGGCTCGTTCGTCAACGACACCAGCAAGGGTGAGAACGCGAGCATCAGCCTCGCGCAGAAGCCGACCGAGATCGCCCTGGCTGCCCTGAAGAAGCTGGCCGCCTCGTCCGCTGCCGACCCGGAGCTGAACACCGCCAACGAGGACAGCAGCCGGGCCGCGTTCGAGAAGGGCGGCTCGGCGTACGAGATCAACTACCCGTTCATCTACCCGAGCGCCGCGTCGGTGAAGGGGCTGCAGGCCGACCTGGGCTGGGCGCGCTACCCGGAGGTCATCGCCGGCAAGCCGAGCAAGCCGCCGCTGGGCGGGTTCAACATCGGCATCGCCAGCCACAGCAAGCACAAGACGCTCGACGTGGCCGCCGCCGAATGCATCGTTCAGCCGAAGAACCAGCTGGACGCGGCGGAGAAGGGCGGCAACCCGCCGACCTTGTCCAACCTCTACGACAAGATCGACAAGAAGCAGTACCCCTTCGCCGCGCTGCTGCGGCAATCGATCAACGACGCCGCCCCGCGGCCGACGACCCCGGCCTACAACGACATCAGCCTCGCCGTGCAGGAAACCCTCGTCCCGCTGAAGTCGATCAACCCGCCGAAGACGGCGTCCAAGCTTCGTGACCTGGCCAAACTGGCCCTCAAGTCGGAGGCGGTCCTGTGACCACGATTGCCGAAGCACCGACCGGGACGACCACGAGTTCCGGCGGCCACCGCCGCAAGCCCGTCCTCACCGACCGCGACAAGGCCGAGCGCAGGCTCGGCCTGCGGCTGGTCGCGCCCGCCGTCATCGTCATGCTGGCGGTCACGGTCTACCCGATCTGCTACTCGATCTGGCTGTCGATCCAGCGCTACAACCTGCGATTCCCGAATGACCACAAGTACGTCTGGTTCGCCAACTACGGCAAGATCCTGTCCTCCACCTAGTTCTGGTCGACGATGGGCAACACCTTCCTCATCGTGATCATCTCGGTGATCGTGGAGCTCATCCTGGGCATGGCCCTCGCGCTCTTCATGCATCGCGCGATCTTCGGGCGCAACGTCGTGCGCACGGCGATCCTGCTGCCCTACGGCATCATCACGGTGGTTTCGGCGTTCGCGTTCCAGTTCGCCGTCTCACCGGGCATCGGCGGCTTCTGGCACCTCACGTCTCCACCGCTCAACAATCGCTACACCTCGCTGTTCGTCATCATCATCACCGAGGTCTGGAAGACGACGCCGTTCATGTCGCTGCTGCTGCTCGCCGGCCTTGCCACGGTGCCCAACGACTACGTCGAAGCGGCGAAAGTCGACGGCGCCAATGCCTGGCAGCGGCTGAGGCGGGTCATCCTGCCGAACATGCGCGCGGCCGTCCTGGTGGCGGTGCTCTTCCGCACGCTGGACGCGGTCCGGATCTTCGACACCGTCTTCATCCAGACGCGCGGCGCCAACAACACCGCAGACCCTCTCGCAGCTGGGCTACAACCAGCTGATCAGCCAGCTGAACCTCGGCCTGGGCTCTGCGGTCTCGGTGCTGCTGTTCATCATCGTGATCGTCATCGCGTTCATCTTCGTCAAGGGATTCCGGACCGATCTCGGCCAGGTTCGAGGGGATCGCTGATGGCCACCATCGCCGCCACCGCAGGATCGCGTACGGCCGGCCGCACGCGCGGAAATCCCGCCAGGACCGGCAGCAAGATCCAGCCGCTCGTGGATCGTCGGCTCGATCCTGATCGTGCTCTACGCGATCATCCCGATCCTCTGGATTCTCTCGCTCTCGCTGAAGTCGCAGACCGACATCACCGACGGGTCGATCGTCCCGAACCACTTCTCCTGGGTGAACTACGCGACGATCTTCAGGACCGGCGTCTTCGTCCGGCCGCTGCTCAACTCGATCGGCATCGCGATGATCTCGACGCTCATCGCGGTGGCTCCTCGCCACCCTCGCCGCGTACGCCATTGCCCGGCTGAACTTCCCGGGCAAGAAGCTGGTGCTGTCTGCGGCGCTGGGCATCGCGATGTTCCCGCCGATCTCGATCGTCGGGCCGCTGTTCAACATGTGGCGCTCGATCGGCCTGTACGACACCTGGCCGGGCCTGATCATCCCTTACATGACGTTCTCGCTGCCGATGGCCATCTGGATCCTGTCGGCCTTCTTCCGCCAGATCCCGTGGGAGCTCGAGCAGGCCGCGAGCGTCGACGGGGCCACGGCGTTCCAGGCGTTCCGCAAGGTGATCGCTCCGCTGGCGGCACCAGGCGTCTTCACAGCAGCGATCCTGGTGTTCTTCTTCGCCTGGAACGACTTCGTCTTCGCCATCACGCTGACCTCGACCGACCGCAGCCGTCCGGTGACGGCGGCGCTGAACTTCTTCACCGGCTCGTCGCAGTTCTCGCAACCGACCGGCGCGATCGCGGCGGCAGCGATCGTCGTCACCGTCCCGATCATCATCATGGTGTTGATCTTCCAGCGGCGCATCGTCGCCGGCCTCACCTCCGGCGCAGTGAAGGGCTGACCCAGACATGTCTGAAATCACGCTCAAAGGCGTCTCCAAGCGCTTCGCCGACGGCACCATCGCCGTGGACAACATCGACCTCGACATCGCCGACGGGGAGTTCGTCATCCTCGTCGGGCCCGTCCGGCTGCGGGAAGTCCACGCTGCTGCGAATGATCGTCGGTCTGGAGGACATCAGCTCCGGCGACCTCACCATCGGCGGCAAGCGCGTCAACGAGGCCGGTCCCAAGGACCGCAACCTCGCGATGGTCTTCCAGAACTACGCGCTCTACCCGCACCTGTCCGTACGGGAGAACATCGCCTTCCCGCTGCGGCTGGCGAAGATGGACAAGGCCAAGGCCGACGCCTCGTGGCGGAGGCGGCGCAGCACGCTGGAGCTCACCGAGTTGCTCGACCGCAAGCCGGCAGCGCTCTCCGGTGGGCAGCGCCAGCGGGTCGCGATGGGACGCGCGATCGTCCGCGAGCCCAACGCCTTCCTGTTCGATGAGCCGCTGTCGAACCTCGATGCGAAGCTGCGCGTGCAGATGCGGACCGAGATCTCCCGGCTGCAGAAGCGCTTCGGCACGACCACGGTCTACGTGACCCACGACCAGACCGAAGCCATGACGCTCGGGGACCGGGTGGCGGTGCTGCGCAAGGGGATCCTGCAGCAGGTGGCCTCGCCTCGCGAGCTCTACAACAACCCGATCAACCTGTTCGTCGCCGGCTTCATCGGCTCCCCGTCGATGAACTTCCTGCCGGCGACCCTGAAGGGCGGCAAGCTGCGACCTGCCGTTCGGGCAGATCCCGCTACCGGAGGAGTTCGTCAGCCGGCTGGGACGCGACGAGAAGACGGTCATCGTCGGTATCCGGCCGGAGGATTTCGAGGATCCCGAGCTCGTTGAGGACCGCGACAAGGAACGCGGAGCTCTCCTTCCCGGCCCGCATCGACGTCGTCGAGTGGATGGGCTCGGAGCTTTCGTCTACCTGCCGGTGCCGCAGGGCGACCAGCAGCGTCAGGCCGGCCTTCAGGAGCTCGCCCGCGAGCTGGAGCAGGAAGATCTGCACAGTGACAGCGACGAGAGCCAGATCGTGGCCCGCCTCGACCCGGCGAGCAAGGTGCGCGAGGGTGAGGAAGCCCAGCTGTGGGTCGACACCACGCGGCTGCACCTGTTCGACCCCGAGACCGGAGACAGCCTGACGTATCAGGCGCCCTCGGACGAGGCGCCGGCGCAGGCTCCGGAACAGTCGGCCAGCTGAGGCGTCAGCCGCGCTAGGGATCACCCGCGACGATGGGGCCGGCGTGAGAGCGAGACCCGCGGGGCGGGTCGTCGCGCAGGACCTCGACGGCGCGCTCGTCCCATTCGTGCGTGCGCAGCAGCCGGTAGCGCTGGGCGGAGAAGCGCAGGTAGGCCTCGGTGTCGGTGAGGCCCGGGTCGTCCTCGGCCAGGTCGCCGATGAGGTCCTCGTCGCGCAGCAGCCTGATCGCCGGCTCGTACTCCTCGGTCCACCACAGCCCCGCCGCCTCGCGCCGCGAGATCAGCTCCTCGCGCTCCATCATGTAGCGGAACGCCCAGGCCTCGACGCCCTCGGCGAGCACCAGATAGTCGTCGGGAGTTGCGCAGCCGGATCGCGTCGCGCACCTCCTCCGGCAAGCGGCACGCGCTCGAAGAAGACCCGCTGGCCGCTCTTTGCGCGGCAGATCGGCGATGGTCAGGTCAGGAGGCGCCGGGATGGCCGTCCGCACCTCGGTGACGTAGGCGGGAATCACCTTCCAGTCGAGCGCCCGGGCGACCGCGACGCGGTGGTGGCCGTCGCGGACGAAGTGCAGCGCGCCGACCCGGAAGAGATCGACCGGCGGGAACGACTCCCCGCGCCGGGCGGCGGCGGCCAGCCGCTCGAAACGCTCGCGGGGCTGCCCACTCGTCGGCCGGAAGTGCCGGTCGAACCCGCCGACCCGGTCGGTGGAGCCGACGATGGAATCCAGCTCCACGGTCTTCAGGCCCAGCGGGATGATCTCGCGGGGCCCGAGCGCGGCGACGACCTCGTCGTAGGGCAGCAACACCGCCACGTCCCCCGGCCGTCCCGACAGCCGCGCGATGACCTTCGCCCAGGCCGCCCGGCGGCGGGCGCGGGTGAAGTCGTCGCGCGCATCGGCACTCGGCAGGCCGGTCGAACGCCAGTCACTGGGCACCTGCCGCCCCCTTGGGCTCGGGACCACCCATCCGGTTCACACGCGCGGCGGGCGGCCCTCGTACGCGGTGCTGAGTACCACGGTGGTCCGGGTGTTAACCCCCGCCACCCCGCGGATTTCGCGCAGCAGCGATTCGAGCTCGGCCGGCCCGCCCACTCGCACCTTGAGGATGTAGTTCTCCTCGCCGGCGACGCTGTGGCACTCCTCGATCGCGTCGAGATGCGCCAGCTTCTCGGGTGCGTCGTCGTCGTTGGCCGGATCGATCGGCTTCAGTGAGACGAAAGCCGTCATCGGCAGCCCGACCTGCTCCGGCGAGATGCGCGCCGCGTAGGACTGGATCACCCCCCGCTGCTCGAGCCGCCGTACGCGCTGATGGACAGCAGAAACCGAGAGCCCGGTCTCCCGGCCGAGGTCGGTGTAGCTCATCCGCCCATCCGCTGAAAGCAGGCTCACGATCTGGCGATCCAGGTCCTCGAGCACCCCACGTTCCTCACGGTTGGTTGATCTAGAGCGACTCATAGTAATTCGGACGAGTTGGTGCGCATCACGACTGCGCACCGCTCAGCGGTCAGCGCAGCTCTGCGACGGTGTAACGCGACCCGTCCGCCGGGTCAACCCAGATTCTTAGCGTGCGACCCGTGGCCGGGTCGTTCACCAGCTCCTCGGTGCGCTGCCAGTCCTCTCCGGGCACCCGCGCCTCGACGATCGGGCGCGCCCGCAGCTTGAAGATGACCAGCACCAGGACGATCAGCGCGATCGCGCTGGCTACCAGGGTCAGCACCCGCACCGGTCTCTCCTTTGGATGCCAGGGGCGTCAAGATGGCCTACATGTCACCCAGCGGCCGGCTCCTGCTCGTCGACGCTCCGTCAGCGTATTTCCGTGCCTTCCACGGGGTGCCGGTCGAGTGTCACCGCTCCCGACGGTACGCCCGTGAACGCCGTCCGCGGCACGCTCGACGTGCTCGCTCGCCAGATCCGCGACCTGGCTCCCGACGCCTTCGTGGCGGCGTTCGACGCCGATTGGCGTCCCGCCTGGAGGGTCGACGCGATCCCGTCGTACAAGACCCACCGGGTCGCCGAGGACGGCGGCGACGGCACCCCGGACCCGCTCGAGGTGCAGGTCCCGATCCTCGAGGCCGTCCTCGACGCCGTCGGTCTGGCGCGCTGCGGGGTCGCCGAGTTCGAGGCCGACGACGTGATCGGGACTTACGCCGACCAGTGGCCGGGCCCGGTTGACGTCGTCACCGGCGATCGTGACCTGTTCCAGCTGGTCCGCGACGACCGCCCGGTCCGCGTCATCTACAGCGTCGAGCGGTACGCGCGTATCGACGAGGCCGCGGTGGCGCGCAAGTACGACATTCCCGGCGCCGGCTACGGAGAGTTCGCGGTGCTGCGCGGTGACCCGTCCGACGGGCTGCCGGGTGTTCCGGGCATCGGCGCGAAAACGGCGGCCGCGCTCGTGACGCGCTTCGGTTCGGTGCAGGCCATGCTCGCGGCCCTGGACGCGGGTGAGGACGCGGGTTTCCCGGCCGGCGCGCGTACCAAGCTCGAGCGCTCCCGGGACTACATCGACGCCGCCCGGCTCGTCGTGCGCGTCCGCACCGATGTGCCGCTTCCCGAGCTTGACGTGACGCTCCCCCGCGAGCCTGCGGACCCCGCCGCTCTCGTCGAGCTTTCCGAACGCTGGGGCCTGGATTCCGCGCTGAATCGACTGCTCAGCGCTCTTCGCGGCTGACGGGCCGATCCAGCGCCTAGGGTGAGACGGTCCGGGCCGTTCAGGCACGGGCTATTCAGGGAAAAGCGGGGAGACGTTCAGGTGATGCTGCGGGAGCGGCTGGCAGGCAAGCGGCTGCTGATCACCGGCGTCACCGGTTTCGTCGGAGAGGCGCTGCTCGAGCGCCTGTTGAGCGACCTTCCCGAGACCCGGCTGCTGGTGCTGATCCGGCCGCGTTCCGGTCAGAGCGGTCGCGACCGGCTCGGCCGGCTGCTGGCCAAGCCCGCATTCGCCGAGCTGCGCGAGAGCACGCCCGTCGAGGATCTGCTGGCCCGCATCGATGTGGTCGAGGGCGACCTGGCGGCAGTCCCGGAGCTGCCCGCCGATCTGGACCTGGTCGTGCATTGCGCCGGGGAGGTCTCCTTCGATCCCCCGATCGACGAGGGCTTCGCGACCAATCTCGGTGGCCTGCGCGAGGTCTTGCGTGCCGTGCGGGCCGCCGGCGCCCACCGGCCGGCAGCGCTGCCCCCATTCACTTCGTGCACGTGTCCACCGCCTACGTCGCCGGCCTGCGATCGGGGCTCGTCGCCGAAGCCGCCGTCCCGCACTCCGGTGACTGGAAGGCCGAGGAGGCCGCTGCCCTCCGGGTCCGCCAGAGCGCCGAGGACGCCTCCCGCGCGCCCGCCGCGCTCACCGAGTTCAACGAGAAGGCCGCCGCCGACGTCGGCCGGGCCGGGCTGCCCGCGGTCTCGGTCGAGGCCGAGCATCTGCGCCAGAAGTGGGTACGCGAGCAGCTGGTCGCCGCCGGCCGCGAGCGCGCCCGCAGCCTGGGCTGGACCGACTGCTACACCATGACCAAGGCGCTCGGCGAGCGTTACCTCGAGGAGCATTCCGGCGCCCTCGCGGTGAGCGTGGTCCGGCCCTCGATCATCGAGAGCGCGCTGGAGCGCCCGTTCCCGGGCTGGATCGAAGGCTTCAAGATGGCCGAGCCGATCATCCTGGCGTACGGCCGCGGTGAGCTTCCCGACTTCCCGGCCGCGCCCGACGGGATCATCGACATCGTCCCGGTCGACATCGTCGTCAACGCGATCATCGCGGCGGTTGCCACCCCGCCCGCGCCCGGGGAGCCGGCGTACTACCAGGTGTGCTCGGGCACGCGTAACCCCTTGCTGTTCCGCGATCTCTACCGCCACGTGCGCGCCTATTTCGCCGACCGCCCGATGGAAAAGCGCGGGCGCGGCGGGATCTCGACCCCGGTGTGGAGCTTCGCCGGATCGGCCGCGATCGAGGGCCGGCTCTCCCGGGGCGAGAAGGCGGTCGCGGCCGCCACCAAGGTCCTCGAGGCGCTGCCGACGACCGGACGGGTCCGCCGGCTCGCGTCCGACGTCGACCAGGCCGACGCGAAGCTGCGCTTCCTGCGCCGCTACACCGACCTCTACCGGCCCTACACCCAGGCCGAGCTCGTCTACGACGACACCAACACCGCCGCCCTGCACTCCTCGCTCGACCCGGCGGACCAGAAGCGATTTCGGCTTCGACCCCGCGAGCTATGAGTGGGAGGCGTACCTGCGGCGCCACTGCGACTCGATCACCGAGTCGATGCGTGCCATGTCGGCCGTCGGGCGGGCGGCGCCCGCCGCGGCTGCGCGCCGACCTCACCGGCGGCCGCGAGGTACTGGCAGTCTTCGACCTCGACGGCACGCTGGTGTCGAGCACGGTGGTCGAGTCCTACCTCTGGCTCCGGCTGGCGGGAGCTCCCCGCAGCCGGGTGCCCCGGGAGCTGGCGAGCCTGGCCCGCCACGCGCCGGGCTGGCTGCGCGCCGAACGCAGCGACCGCGGCCGGCTGATCCGTGAGGTCTACACGCGTTACGCGGGTGCCGATCCCGAGGAGCTCGCCCGGCTCGTCGACGCCGAGGTCGGTGACCAGCTGCTCACCCGCATCAGCAGCGCCGGGCTGCGCCGGCTGCGCGCCCACCGCGCCGCCGGTCACCGCACCGTGCTGCTGACCGGCGCGGTCGATCTGCTGGTGCGCCCGTTGCTCCCGCTGTTCGATGAGGTGGTGGCCGCGCAACTCGCCGTCGACGACAGCGGGCGCTGCACCGGCCGGCTCGCGTCGCCCCCGCTGGTCGGCGAGGCCCGGGCGGCCTGGCTGCGCTTCACCGCCCCGCGCATCGAGGCCAACCTGCGCGCCTCGCCACGGCTACGCCGACAGCCTTTCGGACCTGCCGATGCTGCAGTCCGTCGGGCAGCCCGTCGCGGTCAACCCCGACCTGCCGCTCGGCCGCTACGCCGCCCGCCACCGCTGGCCGGTCGTCCATTGGGCGATGACTGCAGGGCAATCACGGATGGCGCTCACCCGATGACCGCACGATCGGCGCAACGGACACACGTGGCGCCTGCGCGCCCACGGCCGGATCAGTGCGGTGCAGCTCTACCGCTCGGTGCCGCGCTACGTGGCGGCGCGCACGCTGTCGTCGGCGCTGCCCCGGCCGCTGCGCCCGCTGTCGTCCGCGCTCACCAGCACGGCGACCGGCAGCCGCCCCGCTGCGGCTGCACGAGGGCGCTCCCCCGGCGCTGCCCGTCCGGTGCCGGCTGGGCTCGCGTCCGCCCCCGCCTGTCCGGCATCTGCGGCTCCGACCTCGCGACGGTGACGGGACGGTCGTCGTTCTACTTCGGGTCGCTCATCTCGCTGCCGTTCACGCCGGGGCACGAGATCGTCGGCGAGCTGATCGACTCCTGCGATGGCGAGGGCGGCGAGCTGCCCGCGGGCACCCGCGTGGTGATCGCTCCGGTGCTCGGCTGCGACGCGCGGGCGCTGCCCCGCTGCGACGCCTGCGCGAGCGGGAAGCGCAGCCGGTGCGAGCGCATCACGTCCGGACACCTCGCACCCGGCCTGCAGACCGGCTATTGCGCCGACACCGGCGGCGGGTGGAGCGGGCAGCTGGTCGCCCATCGGTCGCAGCTCTTCGCGGTGCCCGACGCGCTTCCCGACGAGCGCGCCGTCCTCATCGAGCCGCTCGCGTGTGCCATCCATGCGGTGCGCCGGGCCGCGGTGCAGCCGGGCGAGCGCGTCCTCGTCGTCGGTGCCGGCGCCATCGGGCTGCTGACGCTGCTGGCGCTGCGCGCCTTCACCTCGGCGGGCGAGATCCTCGTCGCGGCCAAACATCCCAAGCAGCGCGCCCTGGCAGCGGCGTACGGCGCCGACCCAGGTGATCGCCCCGGCCGACCTCGTCGGCGGCGTGCGCCGGGCGACCCGGGCGCTGCGGCTCGACCCCGAGCACGGCTCGCCGTACCTGCTCGGCGGGGTCGACGTCACCCTCGAATGCTCCGGTTCGGGGCTGGACGCGGCGCTGCGGGTCACCCGCGCCGGCGGCCGCGTCGTCCTCAGCGGCCTGCCGACGCAGCTCCCCCGACCTGACCGCGCTGTGGTTTCGCGAGCTGTCGCTCGACGGGCGCGTACGCGGCCGACCCGGCCGACATGACGGCGGCCCTCGAGCTCGCCGCCGCGAGCCCGGCCCTGGACGCGCTCGTCGGCGGCCGCTACCCGCTCGAGCGCTGGCGCGACGCCCTCGACCATGCGCTCTCCGCAGGCCGGCTCGGCACCGGGCGCGTCGTCTTCGAACTGCCGTCCAGCACCGGAAGGATCCACTCGTGACCCGTCCCGGCTTCGTTCTCGAGGTCGACGAACGAACCCCGCCGCTGCTCGTGCATTCCGGCGAGACGCTGCGCCTCGAACGGTTCCCGCTCGGCACCCGCGTCATCTATCCGCCGGAGATCCTGCCGGGAATCGACGACGAGGCCGCCGCGATCGACGCCGCGCTCGACGCCCCGATCGACTCCCCGCCGCTGCGCGAGCTGCTGCGCCCGGGCATGAAGCTCACGATCGCCTTCGACGACATCAGCCTGCCGCTGCCGCCCATGCGCCTGCCCGACATCCGCCAGCGCATCATCGAAGCGGTCCTGACCCGGGCCGCCGAGGCGGGCGTCGACGACGTCGAACTGATCGTCGCCAACGCGCTGCACCGCCGCATGACCGCCGCGGAGATCCGCCGCGCGGTCGGCGAGCGCGTCTTCCTCTCGTTCTGGCCCGACCGGCTCACCAACCACGACGCCGAGGACGCCGACAACCTCTTGCACGTCGGCCTCACCGACGCGGGCGAGGACGTCGAGATCAACAAGCGGGCCGCCGAGAGCGACCTGCTGGTGTACGTCAACGTCAACCTCGTCGCGATGGACGGCGGCCACAAGTCGGTGCCGATCGGGCTGGCGTCGTACAAGTCGCTGCGCCACCACCACAACAGCCACACGATGGTGCACTCGCGCTCGTTCATGGATCCCGAGAAGTCGGCGCTGCACTCGTCGGCCTGGCGGATGGGCCGGCTGCTCGCCGAGTCGCTGAAGATCTTCCAGATCGAGACCACGCTGAACAATCAGGCTTTCCCGGCAGTCGATGGGCTTTCTGACCAAGCGCGAGTGGGAATGGTCGGCGCGCGATCAGGCGATGGCGTTCGCGGCGGTACGCGAGGCTCGACCAGGTGCCCGGCGCGGCTGCGCCGGCGCTCGTTCCAGCGGATGGAAGCCGACTACGGGCTCACCAGCGTGCAGGCCGGCGAGGTCGAGGCCGTCCACAAGCGCACGCTCGAATCGGTGCATCGCCAGCAGCTGGTCGAGGTGAACGGGCAGTCCGACGTGCTCGTGCTGGGCCTGCCGTTCGTCGGCCCGTACAACGTGAACTCCGTGATGAACCCGATCCTCGCCATGTGCCTCGGGCTCGGCTACTTCTTCAACATGTACCGCGGAATGCCGCTGGTGCGGCCGCGGCGGTGCGCTGATCATCCACCACCCGGTGCCGTACGAGTTCAGCCAGCTGCACCACCCGAGCTACGTCGACTTCTTCGAAGAGGTCCTCGTCGAGTCGACCGACCCGGCGACGATCGAGGCCAAGTTCGAGAAGGCGTACGCGACCGACCCCTGGTACATCCACCTGTACCGCACCTCGCACGCCTACCACGGCGTGCACCCGTTCTACATGTGGTACTGGGGCGCCCACGCGCTCGACCACCTCGGTGACTCACGCAACGTCGTCTGGGTCGGCGCCGACCGAAAAGCCGTGGAACGTATGGGCTTTCGGGCCGCGACGACGATGGCCGACGCGCTGGAGATGGTGCACGGAGCGGTGGGTTCGAGCCCGACGATCAGCTACCTGCACGCGCCGCCGCACACGCTCGCGGACGTGCGCTGATGGCCGGTGGCAGGCGCGACTGGCGTGACGTGGCGCGCGGCTGGCGTTGGGGCGGCACGCCCGCTCGTGCCCGGCGTCGGCCGAAGCCCACCGGCCGCCGCCCGAGCCGGCGAGCGAGTTCGCGACGGCCTGGGCGCGCACCCCGCTCGCCGTCGGCGCACGGGCAGCGATCCAGGCCGGCGGGCTGAAACCCCTTGTCTGGTCGGAGGTTTCGCCCCAGGTACGCGGGCTCGACAACCTCGTCGGCCTCGACGGTCCGGTCATCTTCACCGCCAACCACAGCTCGCACCTCGATGCGCCGCTGATCCTGTGCTCGCTGCCGCCCGCGTGGCGGCGCCGCACGCTCGTCACCGCCGCCGCCGACTACTTCTTCGACGCCTGGTGGCGCGCCACCGGCACCGCGCTCGCCTTCGGGACCGTCCCGCTCGACCGCCGGGCGACCACCGCGTCCTCGTCCTCCACCCCGCGCGAGTTGCTCGACGCCGGCTGGAACCTGGTGATCTTCCCCGAAGGCACCCGCTCGGCCGACGGGCAGCTCGGCTCGTTCAAGAGCGGGACGGCTCGGCTCGCCATGTCCGTCGGGCGTGCCGATCGTCCCGATCGGCCTGCGCGGCGCGTACTCGGCGATGCCCCGCGGCCGCGGCTGGCCGGTGCCGGGCCGACGGGCGGTGAGCGTCCGCTTCGGAGCGCCGCTGCGCCTGCGCCCCGAGGAGAACGCCAAGCACCTCACCGATCGCGTCCGCCTTGCCGTGAAGCAGCTGTGCGCCGAGGATGCGAGCACCTGGTGGGACTCGATCAAGCCCTCCGCCGCCGCATCCGAGGAGGCTGCCGAGCCCGCCCGCTGGCGTCGGATCTGGGACGCCGGAGCACCGGTCCAGCACGAGGCGCCGCTCGCCGCCGACCCCTGGGCCGCCGACCGCTGAGAGGCGCACGGTGGGGACGGTGCTGGGGACAACTTGGGGACCCGGCTGGGGACAACCGGCCGCCGCCTGTGGGACGCGCCCGATCCCCGTCCGCGGCCCAGATTCAAGACTTGTTCGCCGCTCGCGGCGGCGACGGACCCTGGGACACATGAGCCTGCTGACGCTTGCCGTCGAGAGTCCGCCGGCACCGCTGCGGCTGCCCGCAGCACGAGGGCCCGCTCCCGACCCCGATGCGCCGGACGGTGCAGCTGTCGGCCGATCTCGTGGCAGCGTTGCTGGAGGTCGAGGGCCGGGACCGGGCGACGCTCGACGACCTGGAGTGGGCTGACGCCGTCGCCGCCCGGATGGTGCGGCGCGAGTCCGAGCGCGGCCGGGTTCAGCCCTCCTGCGCGTCGACGGCCACCACCCCGCGCCGCAAGCCCTCGACGGCGCGCCGGGCGGATGTGCGCACCGGATCTTCGGCGACGTCGGCGACCTGACCGAGCAGGTCGACGAGCTGGCGGGTCCAGCGCACGAAGTCACCGGCGGCGATCTCGACGCCCCTGATCGCTGCCCCGTGACGACCCGACACCGGGACCCGACAGCACGCGTTCGAGCTGCGCGCCCGCCGCGTAGTGAAACGCCGCCCAGGCGAAGCCGGCATCGAGGCCGGGCAGCTGGTCGAGGCGGTGCGCGGCTTCGACCTCCTTGAGCTCGCGGCGCAGCGCGATGGTCGCGTCGAGCGCCTCCCGCACCTCGGCCCCGCCGGGCAGCACGGGATCGCGGTGCTCATCGGTACGCGACTCGTACACGAGGGCGACGCGACCGCCGCCAGCGCGGGCGGCGCCGAGCTCGTCCCACACCCCCTGCCGCAGGCACTCGGCCACCAGCAGGTCCGACTCGGCGTAGAGCCGGGCCAGCCGCTGGCCTGCCGCGGTGACCTCGGGAGCATCGGCTGCTCCCTCGACGTGTGCCCTGAGATAGCCGGTCTCCTCGAGCAGCCGGCACACCCGATCGAAGGTGCGGGCGATGGTGTTGGTCCGGCCCTCGACCCGCTGCTTGAGTCCGGCAGTCTCGCGCCGGAGCCGGTCGGCCCGCTCGGCCCAGCGCATGTGCTGCTCGCGCTCGGGGCAGGCGTGCACCGGGTGCTCGCGCAGCTCCGAGCGCAGCCGGGCGATCTCGTCATCGGGTCCGGCCGGGTCGTTGCCGCCGCGCGCCGGCTCGGGTCGGCCAGCTGTCGTGCCCAGCCCGAGTTCGCGAAGCGAGGACGCGAGGTCGCGACGCGACTGGGGGGAGCGCGGGTTGAAGCTACGCCCGACGCGCACCTTGGCCAGCGCCTCCACGGGCGTCGGGAAGTCGACCGCCGACAGCCGCTTCACCTGCCGGTCGGACGTGAGCACGACCAGGCGTCCGGTGTCGGCGACCGCGGCCCCGTCCGAGAGCACGATGGCCAGGCCCGCGCGGCGTCCGGCCGGGACCCGGATGACATCACCGGTGCGCAGCTTGCGCAGGGACTCGTCCGCCCGCAGCCGCCGCTGCGAGGATCGCTCCCGGGCGAGCTCGGTCTCCCGGCGCGACAGCCGGCGCCGCAGGGCTGCGTACTCCTCGGCCGACCCGAGGTCGCACTGCATCGCTTCCTCGTAACCGGCGATGGCCTCGTCGTGCCGATGCACCTGCCGGGCCAGCCCGACCACCGCCCGGTCGGCCTGGAACTGGGCGAACGACGACTCCAGCAGTACCCGGGCCGCGGACCGGCCCATCGAGGCGACCAGGTTGACGGCCATGTTGTAGGAGGGCCGGAACGACGAGCGCAGCGGATACGTGCGGGTCGACGCGAGCCCGGCCACCTGCTCGGGGTCGAACCCGGTCGTCCACAGCACGACCGCGTGACCCTCGACGTCGATCCCGCGGCGGCCGGCACGTCCGGTGAGCTGGGTGTACTCCCCCGCGCTCAGCTCGACGTGCGTCTCGCCGTTGTACTTGACGAGCCGTTCGAGCACGACGGAGCGCGCGGGCATGTTGATGCCGAGGGCCAGCGTCTCGGTGGCGAAGACGGCCTTGACCAGCCCCCGGCGAACAGTTCCTCGGTGATCTCCTTGAACCGCGGGAGCAACCCGGCGTGGTGGGCGGCGATCCCGCGCTCGAGCCCGTCGAGCCACTCCCAGTAGCCGAGCACCCGCAGATCGGCATCCGACAGATCGGCCGTGCGCTCACGGGCATGCTCGCGGATCCGGGTGCGCTCATCGGGGGTGGCGAGGCGCAGGCCGGCCGACAGGCACTGCGCGACGGCCGCGTCGCAGCCCGGCGCGGCTGAAGATGAACGTGATCGCCGGCAGCAGTCCCTCACGGTCGAGGATCTCGATGACGTCAGCACGCGACGGCACCCAGATCCGGCGCGGGCGCGGCGCCTCGAGCCGGCGGGCGCCACGCGGACCGCCGCTTCGGCTCGTGCGTGCCCGCGAGCCCGGACCGGTGCGAGAGTGGTCGGCCCGTGACTGTTCGGCCCGCAGCCGCACCAGCTCGCGATTGACCTCGCTGCCACCGGCGCCGCCCGCCTCCTCGGCATCGGCGAACAGGTCATACAGCCGCCGCCCGACCAGCACCGACTGCCACAGCGGCACGGGACGGTGCTCCTCGACGATCACCGCCGTGTCGCCGCGGACCGTCTCCAGCCACTCGCCGAACTCCTCGGCGTTGCTGACGGTCGCCGACAGCGACACCAGCCGCACCGGCTCGGGCAACGCGAGGATGACCTCTTCCCAGACCCCGCCGCGGAACCGGTCGGCGAGGTAGTGCACCTCGTCCATGACGACGTGGCTGAGCCCGCGCAGCGCAGGCGAGCCCGCGTAGAGCATGTTGCGCAGCACCTCGGTCGTCATGACGACGATCGGGGCGTCACCGTTGCGGGCGGTGTCACCGGTCAGCAGCCCGACCTGGGCGGCCCCGTAGCGGGCGGAGAGCTCGGTGTACTTCTGGTTCGACAGCGCCTTGATCGGCGTGGTGTAGAAACACTTGCCGCCGCTGCGCAGCGCCTTGTCGGCCGCGAACTCGCCGACGACGGTCTTGCCCGCACCCGTCGGCGCGGCGACGAGGACACTGCGGCCTTCGGCGAGCGCGAGGCACGCCTTCTTCTGGAACGGGTCGAGCCCGAAGGGGTAGGTGCGCACGAACGCCGCGACCTCGGCTGCGACACCCCCCGCAGCGCTCACTGCCTCAGGTTATGTCCCGGCTCGTCCGCAACGTGAATTGCTCAGGTGATGTCGTCCTCGCCCAACCCGGCGCTGACCGAGGCCCGTGGCGGCTCGACCGGGCGCGGCATCTCGATCGGCGCCGCCACCGGCTCGGGCGAGGCCTCGGTGTCCGCGAGGCCGGCGAACTCCGCCAGCTCGTCGCGGCGGGCGCGGCGGCGATCGTTCCACTTCGCGAACAGGATCGCGCCCTCGTAGAACAGGCAGAGCACGATGGCGAGCGCGGGCATCGTGAACGGGTCGCCGGAAGGGGTCACGAAGCCGGCGAACACGAAGCACCAGGAAGATCTCGATCCGGCGGTGCTTCGCGAGCCGCTTCGCCGAGAGGATCCCGGCGAGGTTCAGCAGGATGATCACCAGCGGGAAGAGGAACGACGCGCCGAAGACGATCAGCAGGTGCGTCACGAAGCTCAGGTAGTCGGTGACCGTCAGCAGCGACTTGATGCCGTTGCCGCCGAAGCCGAGCAGGAAGTCCAGGGCGGTCCGCAGGAAGAGGTACGCCATCGTGGCGCCGGCGGCGAAAAGCAACGTGGCGGACGTCAGGAACGCGAGGGTCCAGCGCCGCTCGTTGCGGTGCAGCCCGGGGGTGATGAACGCCCAGAGCTCGTACAGCCAGATCGGCGCCGAGAACAGCACGCCCGAGATCAGCGAGACCCGCAGCCGGACGAAGAACGCGTCAGTGGGATGGGTGAAGATCAGGTCGCAGCTCTTGCCGCCGGCCCGGCGGGCGGGCGGCAGCTCGCAGTAGGGGTGGCGCAGGAAGTTGAAGATCGGGTGGTAGGCCCAGACCGCGATCACGATCGTGACGATCATGATCGCGAGCAGGGCGATGAACAGGCGGCGGCGCAGCTCTTTGATGTGCTCGATGAGCGTCATCCGGCTGTCCTCGACGGTACGAGCCCGCCGGGTGACGCCGAACAGCCTGCGGCCGATCCGTCGTGTCGAGGTGCCGGCTGCCTTGAGCCGGGAGTCGAGCCTGCTCAGCGGTGGTCTGCGTCAGACGTCGGGTGAGCGGGATGGCCTGCCGGGACGGGCGGGACCGTCGGCGAGCTCGCGTCAGGAACGGCGGCGCGGGGCGCCTCGACGGCGCGAGGAGCGACGGGAGGCTGCTCAGCCGGTCTCCGGCTCGTCGTCGTGCAGGCTCTTGACCTCGGTCTTCAGGATGCGCAGCGACCGGCCGAGGGAGCGGGTGGCGTCTGGCAGCTTCTTGTAGCCGAACAGGACGAAGGCCAGGGCCACGATAACGATGACGTGCCAGGGGCGAAGCTCACCCATGTCAGTGACCTCCTGCTAGGTAAGGCATACCGGCCAGCTGGGCCTTCTCCCGCCGATCGTACGCGGGAAGCCTGCTGCGCTCAGTCATTCACGCCCATTTGCTCGGCCTTCGTCACACGTTCGCCGAGCAACGCCGCCGCCTCCGAGAGGGATCCGACACGCCGGGTGAACCGTCCGCCGGTGCGCTTCATCTTTGCGAACCTTCGCCAGGCGGACAGCGCGGCCAGCACGAGAAGGACGAGGCCGAGCCCGACCATAGAGAGCGAGATGGCGAGCCACACGCGCCAAGAGTAGCGGGGCTAGCGGGTGATCTGGCCGCCGATGCGGGCGGCAAGCAGGTCGTCGTCGGCGAGCTGAAGCGCGAAGTCGAGCAGGTCGTCGTAGTCGAGGACGGGACCGACCTTGGGCTCGAGGGCCTCGGCCGGAAGCTCCCAGACCTGGGCGCGGACCCCGCCGGACATCAGCAGCGAGATGACGTGGTCATCGGCCGGCTTGCGGATCTCTTCCCGGCACGAGGGGCACGCGAACGCGTAGTAGGACAGCGGCGGGTGGCTGCAGACCATCAGCGAGACGTCCTTCGAGGTCATCTCCACCTCGCCACACGAAGGGCACGACGCCTTGATCGTGGTCACTACGCCACCCCTTCCCTACGGTCGTCCGCCGAGTTGGCGACACAATTCCCTTCGGCGGATTCGCGCTTGGTCCGTATAGTCCGTTAGGACTAGATGCGGCCCGACATTCGGCCCTGACCTGCTACGGCATTCGGGCCTGCGACGGTTTTCCGCTCACCTCCCATCGGCAGCACGGCAGGAAACGCGAGCCGGATCGCGAAGCAGTCGCTTCAATCGCCGAGGGCAGCCAGCGCAGCCTCGGCCTGCTCCCTCACCGCGGCGACAACGGCAGGCGGCGAGACGACCCGTCCCCGGCCGCCGAGCCGCAGGGCGAGGCGCACGACCCAGGCCGGATCGGGAGTACGCAATTCCACCCGTAACGCCCCCGGGGCATCGCCGGCCGACGCGCCCCCCGAAGCCGCTCCGAGCTCGGTCGCCTGCTCGACGGGGTAGTAGTCGGCAACCCAGCGAGCTGCCGGTTCGAGCTCCAGGACGACGGTGAGGTCGTCCTCACGCGGCCGGAAGAGCCCCTCCGCCAGGTCTCGCGGGACGGCCTCGGACGGCAGCGGTGACGCCGCGCCGCCCAGGCTCGCGTCGACCATGCGGTCGAGGCGGAACAGGCGCACCGCCTCAGCGAGATGGCACCAGCCCTCGAGATACCAGCGTCCGTCGACGCTGACCAGGCGCATCGGATCGACAGCGCGCTCGGTCACCTCATCACGCGAGGCGACGAGATAGCTGCAGCTCGAGCTGGCGACGCTCGTCCAGCGCCCGGCGCACCGTGGCCAGAGCTTCCGTCTCGGGCTCGAGGGCCACCTGCACCGGGGGCGCCGCAGCAGCCGCCGATTCCGGAAGCGCCCCGCTGGCGAAGGCCAGCTTGGCCTGGGCGCTTTCGAGAGCGTCCCGCTCGGCGAGACCGGGCACGTCGGCGAGCGCCCGGGCCGCGACGCGCAGCGCGAGGGCCTCGTCGGCGGTCAGCTTCAGCGGGCGGTCGAGGGTCTGCGCCTCGACGACGGTGACGGTGTCGCCCTCGAAGGAGAAGTCGATGAGGTCACCCGGGCCGCCCCCGGGCAGGCCGCACACCCAGAGCAGGTTGAGGTCGTCGTTGAGCTGGCGGGTGTCGACCCCGAAGACCGCGGCGACCTCAGCGAGCTCGGCTCCCGGGTGGGTACGCAGGTAGGGAACCAGCGCGAGCAGCCGCGGCAGCCGGTCCGCTGCCCCGGTCACGGCGTGCCCTCGGCATGGACGGCGAGCGTGGCCTGTAGCCGGCGGCGGACCTCCGCCGCCAGCTCCGGGGAATCGACCGGCTGGGCGTCGGCGCCGAACTCGACCACCCGGTCGGCCACCCGGCCGATGTCACGGTCGGTCAGCACGATCGTGTCGGGCTCCGGGCCGGGCGGTGCCCCCTGCCGGAGCTCGAGGGCCGCGCCCGGACGCACCCGCACCACGGCCTGGAAGGCGGGCTCGCCGGGCTCCGCGGCCTCGACCGCAGCGCGAAGGTCGAGGCCGGCAGGCCGGGTCACGACGCCCGCCGGTCCTACGGCGCGCACCCCGGGCTCCATGCGGGAGAGCCGGAAAACCCGGCTCTCCCCCCGGGCGAGGTCATGTCCGACGAGATACCAGCGGCCGCGCCAGGACACGACTCCCCAGGGATGCACCCGGCGCTGCGTCGACGCCGACTGCCCCGGCCGGCGATAGCCGAACGTCAGCTCCCGGCCCTCACGTACCGCCGCGAGGCAAGGCCCGAACGCGGCTTCGGTCGCCTCGACCCGCGGCTCCAGCCCTGCCGGCGGGGGCAGTGGATCCATCCCGGCGGCGCGCAGCTTGCGCATCGCGCTCGCACTCGGCTCGGCCAGCGCCGCGCTGCTCCACAACCGGGCGGCGAGCCCGAGCGCCGCCGCCTCCTCCGCCGTCAGGTGCAGATCGGGAAGCGCGTAGTCCGAGCGCTGGATGCGGTAGCCGATCTCGTCGTCCCAACCGGTGACCCCGCCGGTCTCCACCGGGATCCCGAGCTCGCGCAGCTCGGCCTTGTCGCGCTCGAACATGCGGCGAAACGCGGTCTCGCCGTCAGGGGTGCCGTCCCGGGCGTATCCGGGGACGAGATCGGCGATCTCGTCGACGGAGAGGTGGCGGGTGGTGGCCATCAGGCAGATCGCGAGGTTCAACTGGCGTTCGAGCTTCTTGCGCGACATGGCCGCTTCACGGTATCGACCCGCCACCGCCCGCGGCGCCGACCGGCGCGCACGAAGAAACCGCTTTCGCAACGAGAACCGCGGCGTGCGCTGCGAGAATGGCGCCGTGGCACTCACCCCGCTGCGTCCCGACGATCCGGAGCAGGTCGCCGGCTACCGGCTGCTCGGCCGCCTCGGCGCGGGCGGCATGGGCGTCGTGTACCTCGGTGAGTGCGCCGGCGCCGGCCACGTCAGCAGGTCGCCGTCAAGGTCGTGCGCGGCGAGCTGGCTGACGACGAGGGCTTCCGGGCTCGCTTTCGCCGCGAGGTGACGGCGGCCCGCCGGGTGTCGGGTGCCTGCGTCGTGGAGGTGCTCGACGCCGACCCCGAGGCCGAGCCCCCGTACATGGTGAGTGAATACGTTCGCGGCCCCGACCTGGCCAGCCTCGTCGCGAAATACGGGCCTCTGGACGGCCGGCGTCAGCACGCCTTTGCCGCCGGGCTCGCGCAGGCGCTGCTGTCGATCCATTCGGTGGGGCTGGTGCACCGTGACCTGAAACCGGCGAACGTGCTGTGTGCCCAGCGCGGCCTGAAGGTGATCGACTTCGGCATCGCCTCGGCCGCCGACGGGGCCTCCCTCACCCGCACCGGACTGGTCGTCGGCACGACCGGATGGATGGCTCCGGAGCAGGTCAACGGGGAGAAGGTGCTGCCGCTCACCGACATCTTCTGCTGGGCATCCGTGGTCTATTACGCCGCCACCGGCCTGGCGCCGTTCGGCGAGGGCTCCCCCGCCGCCGTCCTGTACCGCGTCGTGGCCAACGATCCAGACCTGTCGAACCCCTCGATCGAGCCCCGGCTCAGGCCGCTCCTTGCCGCCGCCTTCCGCAAGGACCCGCAGAAGCCGCCCCGCGGCTCCTGACCTGCTCGACTACCTGCTCCCGCATCGCAACGCACCGGTCCCGGAGGCCCCGGCGTTCCGCCACCAGGCGCTCGGGTCCACTCCTGCCCCGCCGCCCCCCGAGCAGCCCGCCGCCGCAGCCCTATCCGTTGCCGCCGCATCCCTCGGGACCTCAGCCGGCTCCGGTCTTCAGCCCGCACTATCCGCAGACACCGCCGCCTGCGTCACCGCCGCCGGGCTACCAGCCCTCCCCCTGGGGTCGCCACCGCCGCCTAAGGCGAAACCGGGCCGGTTCGGAAGGCGCCGAAAGGGTCAGTAGGCCTGATCCATGATCCGCGACGTGAAGCCGCCGATGATCCCCGCGACCATCACGATCCCGGTCGCGATCCACAGCGGCACCGAGTCGGCGATGAGCGCGAACGTGCCGAGGGTGAAGCCGACCACGATGAGAATGACGGAGAGCCAGGCACCGGGCGACGCCTTGACGTGCCCGCCGTCGGAGCTTGCCACGGTTGCCCTCCAAGAATGTCGGTAAGTCCGACCGTGAGACTACCGCTGACTCAGCGATCGACGGACGAGGCGAGCCGGTGCAAGGTGCCGTCGAGCACGCCGAGATCACTGAGCTGGGCCTGCAGCCAGGCGCCGACGTCGTGGCTGCGCACCTGGTCTGCCGCACCTCGAAGCAGCCGCGCCCGCTGCGCCTCCGGCATCGTCAGCGCCTCGTAGAGCGCGTCGGCCATCTGCTGCACGTCGAACGGGTAGAGCGCCACGGCGAATTCGCCGAGTTCTTCGAACGCGCCGGCGTTCTCCGAGAGCGCGAGCACCCCGTTGCGCTGGTTGACGACCGCGACCTCTTTGGCGACCAGGTTCATCCCGTCGGCGAGCGCGTTGACCATGATCACGTCGCAGATGGAGTAGGCGCCGACCGCGAGCGGGAAGTCCTCGACGAGCCGCAGGTCGATCGGCTGGCGGCCCGACGCGGTGTGGCGCGCGTTGACCTCGGCGACCACCGCACCGATCGTGGAGATGTAGTCGCCGTACTCGGCGACGTCGGTCCGGCTCGGCTGCAGGAGCGCGAGGAAGCTCACCTCGCCGACCAGCTCCGGGTGCTGGTCGAGAAGCAGGCCGAATGCCAGGAAACCGCGCACGACGTTCTTGCTCGGGTCGGTGCGGTCGACCCGCAGGATCAGCTTGCGCTGCGGGCGGTCAGCGGTCTCGGCGCTGTCCTCGCCGAACGTGCTCGGCAGCGGGGTGAGGAACGCCTCCGTGAGCGCGGCCGCATGAGCCTGCACCTCGTCGGTGGCGAGCACGTCGTCGAGGGCTTTCGGGTCGACCGAGATCGGATAGTGCCGGGCCAGCACCTGCCGGCCGTCGACGTCGATCGTCAGCGCCTGCCGGTCGACCTTCAGGCCCAGCAGTTCCTCGCAGCAGGTGACGAAGTTGCGCGCGTAGCGGGCGGTGTGGAACGCGACCACGTCGCTGCCGAGCAACCCGCGCAGCAGCCGCTCGCGCATGTCGGGCGGGAGGATGCGCCACGCGTCGGGTCCCGGCCAGGGGATGTGGATGAAATGGCTGAGCAGCGCATCCGGGCAGCGCTCCCGCACGCGCTCGGCCACCAGATAGAAGTGGTAGTCCTGGATCATCACCAGGGCGCGCCCGCCGCGGGCGTCGACCTCATCGGCGACGGCGTCGGCAAAGATCCGGTTCACCGCCGCATAGCCCTCCTCGAACGCCACCCGCTCGTCCTGGGTGAGCACCGGGGAGAACGTGAGCCCGTAGAGCCCGTGCTGGATGAACCAGAGAATCGGGTTGGACACCACCGTGTAGAAGCGCTCGTGGGCGGTCGGCTCGATCTCGACCATCCGCACGGTGATGACCGGGCCTTCTTGATCCGGCGATTCGCGCTCGGACTCGGGCGAGGGGTGCCGTCGGCCCGATCGCCCGCCAGATGCGGGACCGGCGAGGTGACGACGTCGACATCCCCGTCATCGGCTTCCCGGGAGACCGCCGCGTCCTCGTCGCTCGCGGCCGCGCACACCCAGACCGCGTCGGAGAGGTGCTCGGCAAGGCCGAGCAGCGCCGTCACCAAGCCGCCGCTGCCCTTGCTGGTGGTACGCCGGTCACCCTCGCGTCCGAACGTCACCGGGCCCCGGTGCGACAGCAGAACCAGCGGCAAATCGATCGGTTCGCCGACCCTCTCGCGCTCGTCCATATCAAGGTCACCGTACCGTTTCGCGGATGCCCGACTCTGCGCCCGAGGTCGCCTCCGGCTCCCCTTCCGAAGGCGAGACACGGCCTGTCGCGGTGATTGACGTCGACGGCGTGGTCGCCGATGTCCGTCACCGCGTACGCCATCTGGACAGCAGGCCCCGCGACTGGGACGCCTTCTTCGCCGCCGCCGGCGATGACCCGCCGCTGCCTCAAGGGGTCGCCCGGGTGCAGTCGCTGGCCACCAACCACGAGATCATCTGGCTGACCGGCCGACCCGAACACCTGCGGGCCACGACCCTGGACTGGTTCGCCCGCCACGACCTGCCCGGCGGACGGTTGATCATGCGCCGTGGCCACGATCGCCGGCCCGCGAAGATCGTCAAGCGCGCGCGAGCTGCGGCGGCTGGCCGCAGGTCGCCACGTGGCCATCGTCATCGATGACGACACGGCGGTTGTGAGCGCGCTCGCCGCCGATGGCTGGCCGGTCGAACTCGCCGACTGGATCCCCTACGCCCCGCAGATGCAGTCGGCGCAGGAGGAATCCGGCCGCACCTGATCCACCTGCTGCGGACACAGCTTTAGCTGGGCCCGGGTAGCCCGTCAACACCGCGGAATCACGCGCCCGAACAAATCCAATGCAACGATTCGGCAACGCCACGCGTTTTAAATGTGCGATTTGCGCCGATAGAGGCCCGCCCTGATGCACCATTGGTTCAGGACGCGAACCAACTACCACCACCGTCAAGCAGGAAGCACGCCGATGTGCCCGCACACGCCAGAGTGCCCATCCGCTCAAGAGCCCGACCGCGAGGCGGCCCGGGTGGTCTCCGGTCACCCGGAGCAGGGCTGGAGCCTGTTGTGCAACGGCCTGATCGTCTTCGAGGACACCGGCGGTCTGCTACCGGACTGCTCCGTGGTGGCACCGCACCGGGCCAAGGAAGGCTGCTCGCCAGGATCCCCTACGTCGTCCTGCATGCCCGAGCAGCGCACCCGTAAGGGCATTCACGCTGCCTGATCCGGCGCTAATTCCAGCGCTCAGCTGACGGCCCGCTTGCGACGGCGCCGCGCCAGCTCGTCGTTCTCTTCCACGACCCGCTCGGACGGCAGCGTGGCCAGCTGGCCACGGGTCTCCGACGCGACCTTGCCCACGGCGATCGCGAAGACCCCCTGGCCTCCGGCCAGCAGATCGACCAGCTCGTCGGTCGAGGTGATCTCGTAGACCGATGCGCCATCGCTGATCAGCGTGACGCTGGCCAGATCCTCGACACCCATCTCTCGCAGATGGTTGATCGCGGCCTTCACGTTTTGCAGCGAGATCCCGAGGTCGAGCAGCCGCTTGACCATCTTCAGGACGAGGATGTCGCGGAAGCTGTAGAGCCGCTGCGAGCCCGAGCCCTTGGCGGGCCGGACACTCGGGACGACGAGCCCGGTGCGCGCCCAGTAGTCGAGCTGGCGGTAGGTGATCTCGGCGGCTTCCATCGCCGTCTTGCCGAGGTAACCGATGTCATCGGCGGCAGCGGGATCGTCGGTGGCGAACAGGCCGGGCTGCTCGCTGAGCGGAACCTGGCGCGTCATCGCGCAGCGCCCTGACGGGCTACTTGGCCGATCACGCCGCTGCGCATCGCGTCTCCCGCCTTCCCCTTGCTCATTTGCCGGGAGACTGAACGTACGAGCCGCAGCCCCCACGATCAAGCATGCCTGAAGGTGTGTCGCCGATGTAACCCGGCCGGCCCAGTGCCCCGCGGCCTCAGGAGCCGGTGTTGAAGTCCTCCGGAGAGATCTGATCGAGGAACTCGCGGAACCGCTCCACCTCTCCGTCGTCGTCGGCCGGGGCGTCGTCGGGGACGGAGATTCCGGCCTCGTCGAGCACCGCGTCGGAGCCGAAGACGGGCACCTCCATGCGCATCGCCAGGGCGATCGCGTCGGACGGGCGAGCTGACACCTCGACGCCGTTGCCGAAGTGCAGCGTCGCGAAGAAGACGCCATTTTGCAGGTCATTGATCGTGACCTGGGACAGCTCGGTGCCAAGGGCGCGAAGGGTGTCGCGCATCAGGTCGTGCGTCAGCGGGCGGGCCGTGACGATGCCCTCCTGAGCGAAGGCGATCGCCGTCGCCTCGACGGCACCGATCCAGATCGGCAGGTAACGCTCACCGCCGACCTCCCGCAGCAGGACGATCGGCTGCTTCGAGGGAAGCTCGACGCGCACACCCACGATGTCCAGCCGGTGCACGGCGACACCTCCTCCCGGTAGGTCTTGACCCTAACTCTTCACGCAACGCTAGGGCCTGCCGTTTCGTGCCCGTGGCGAGCCCCCTCGCCGGCGGCGAACACCCCGGCGCGCCAGCGCGAAACGGCGCGAAATCTCAGCGCAGAGTCGCCCGCAGCGCCGCCTCGAGCAGGGCGACGTGGAGCCGGACCGAGAGCGCGGCGTACTCGCGGGCATGCGTCTCGGCGCGGGCGCGTCCCTCGCGTGAAGGCTGGCGCACGAGCGGGGTGAGCACCTGCTCGATCAGCCCTACCTCGCGATCCACGGCGGCCTTCACCGGACGCAGGTGGCGGGCCTGGAAACCGTAGGCGCTCAGCTCGGCCACGATGCGCGCGATGACGAGCGCCTCGGCCTCGTAGGTCGTGCTCGATCCGCGCGGCGGCGATCAGTCCGTACGCCTCGAGCTCGGTCAGCTGCTCGTTGTCCAGCCCGCTCTCGCGCATCAGTTCCCGGCGGGTCAGCCGGATGTCGCTGGTCTCGAAGTCGAACAGCTCCGGGCCGACGCCGAGCACCGGCGCGCGCGGCCGCCGGCGGCGCGACCGCGGGCTGGTCCTGCGCTCACCAGGCGCGAACTCGGTCCGAGCGCGTGGATCCGGGCCAGCCCGCGTCGGCTGCCTCGAGCCGCTCCTTGATCACCTTCAGCGGAAGGTACTGATCACGTGCCGCCATGAGGATGTAGTGCAGCCGCGAGACATCAGCCGCGGAGAACTTGCGATACCCCGCCGCGCTGCGAGCCGGGCGCAGCAGACCCTGCCGCTCGTAGTAGCGAATCTTGCTGATGGTGAGCTCGGGGAAGTCGGCCTGCAGCCGCCGAGCACCTCCCCGATCGTCATGTCGGGGCCGCCACGCGCGGGAGTCGGAGCGAAGTCCTCGGCCAGCGCGAGCTGCGCCGGCGGCGCGTGCTCCGGGCCCGGCGCTTGCAGCCGCGACGAGGCGGCCGTGCATCGGGGAGGTCATCCCGCGATCACTGCGCGTCGAGGCGGGGCGGCGAAGAAGGTCAGCCGGAACTTGCCGATCTGCACCTCGTCGCCGCTGCTGAGCAGCATCGCGGCCGAATCGATGCGACCCCGCTTGAGATAGGTGCCGTTCAGGCTGCCGACATCGACGACGGAGAACCTGCCCTCCGGCATCGCGGCGGAATTCGGCGTGACGACGCGAGACCGTGACGTCATCGAAGAAGATGTCGCTGTCGGGATGGCGGCCGGCCGTGACCAGATCACGGTCGAGCAAGTAACGGCTGCCGGCATTCGGCCCGCGCTTGACCACGAGCAACGCAGCGCCCACCGGCAACGCCTCGACGGCCGCATGCGCCTCGCTGTCGGTGACGCTCTCGGCCGGCTCGGATTCGGCAGAGTCTGCGGTGTCGCCGCGACGGGCCAGCGTCGTGGTGGTCTCGGTCAGCCGTTCACCGCTGACCGGCCCGCCCGGGCGCAGCAGCTCCTGCCCGCAACGGGCGCAGAAATGTGCGTCCGGCGGATTCTGCTGCCCGCAACGAGTACAGAACACGACGTCCCCGGCTCCCCTCTGTGCTGCCGCTGCGCCGACATGCACTGAGCCGACGTCAGAACAGCCATGAACGAATCGAACGAATCACGGACGCCTGGCGCCGCGCCGCGCACAGGTTAGTGGGCGGAGACGTGAGAGGCGTAACCCGCGCGTCGAGCAACCCCTCTACCGCCGACCCTCGCTGATCCGGATCTCCACCAGCCACCCCTCGCCGTACGGGTCGGAGTTGATCAGCTCCGGCGTGCTGCTGAGCTCCTCGTTACGGGCCACCACCTCACCGGCGAGCGGCGCGTAGACGTCCGACACGCTCTTGGTCGACTCCACCTCGCCGAGCGCGTCACCGGCAGAGACGCGGTACCGGCGGCAGGCAGCGAGACGAACACGATGTCTCCGAGCGCTTCCTGCGCGTATGCGGTGATCCCGACGCGCACGACCACGCCGTCACCGGAGTCCGGCCCTTCACCCACTCGTGCTCGACGGTGTACTTCAGGTCTTCCGGGTACTCGGCCATGCGGTCTGAGATCTCCTTGAAGTTACGACGATCGGTCTCATCGGAAGCTTCGACCGCGAGCTAGCTATGGCTGACTGAGCCTATCCAGTGGGTGGCAGCGACTCGCAATGAACGGATCTGCTCATCCGGAACGGCTTTGATCGTCGCCGCGGCGCCGTTGCGGGCGTCGACCGTATCGACCACGCCGCCGGGGATCTCCAGAGCCTTCTGCATCGTCGGTGGATCTCCGATGGCGCGGACCAGATAGGGCGGCTGCGCGGGGTGACCGTCCACCGCGAGCCCGGTGTTCGTGTCCTCGATGTAGGACGTTGGCCCCGAGCCGGACGCCGGCCAGCTCGAGGGTCTCGGCACCCGCGTCGCGCAGCTCCTCCACCGTGTCAACGAGCACCTCGGCGCTCACGTCGTGACGCGGGTCGGTGATCGTCAACTCGATGCCGGGCCCCTGGGCGCCGATGGTGCCCGCCAGGATGGCAAGGTCCTGGGTCCGCTTGCGCGCCTCGGCCAGGGCAGCTGCGGCGGACCCGCTGCCCGAAAGCCGCGCGCGGGCGCTCTGCAGCTCGGTGATCTGGGTTCGCAGCAGTGCGGCCCGGGCGTCGAGGGCGTCGAGGATGCGGACCAGATCGCTCCGGCCGGGTGGTCGCCAGCTGGGAGGCCGTCCGCTGCGAACGGACGCTTGCCGCCAGACCGAAGCCCAGCAGCGCGAGCAGCAGCAGGCCCACCAGCCGGCAGCCGGCTGCTTCGCGTCACGGTGGGCATCGGCCCTCAGCCTTGAACAGATGGCGGCGGATGGCGGCCGCGTTGCTGAAGATGCGGATCCCCAGCACGACAACGATGGCGGTCGACAGCTGCGTGCCGACCCCGAGCTTGTCGCCGAGGAAGCACGATCAGTGCCGCCACCAGCACGTTCGAGATGAACGAGACGACGAACACGCGGTCGTCGAAGATCCCGTCGAGCGCGGCGCGCTGCGGCCCCGAACACCGCGTCCAGCGCCGCCACGATCGCGATCGGAAGGTAGGGCTCCAGCCAGCTCGGCGCCGTCGGCTGCAGCACCAGCCCGACGACAAGCCGGCCACCAGGGCAGCGATCCCGATCACGAGTGACCTCCGCGTGAGCGGGCGGCCGTTGTCGGTGGGCGCCGGCTGCACCGGCGACGGCAGCGGGCAGCGCCAACTCCGTGCCGGAGCGGACCGTGACGCCGGGATGGGTTCCGGTGGGCCCGGCGACGAAGCGGCGAGCGCGGGCGAACGCTCCGCCGCCGGGCGAAGGCCGTTCCCCCTATCGCGGTGACCACATAGGGGCTGCGCAGCGGCCTGAAAGTCGACGAGAATGGTCTGGCCCGGCGGTCCTGATGGCGCGTCTGCGGTCCCGAGCCGCACGCCTCCGACCCCGACGGCCCGGGCCCCAGCCGCCCACAGCGCGTTGACCACGAGTCTGCAGGTCGCGATCGGCCACCTGACCGCTGCGGTCGGCCGATTGCCCGTGCGGCCGGTCTCCCGCCTCCGGGACGGAAGACGTCAGCACGTCAGTGACGGTGACGGTCACGCCCGGCCCGGTGGTCGCCGTCTGGCCCAGGGCCGCTGACAAGCGCCGCTTCCTGCTGGGCGAGCGCGCGCCCCGCGGAAGTCGACTGCAGGCTTTCGCTGCTGAAGGGCGTTGAGCTGCCGCTCGGCGGCCGCGAGCTCTCCTCGAGTTGCTTCACCTCGCGGGTGCGCGCACCGGCGTCGCCGGCCAGGGCGCTGCGCGCCGCTCCCACCTCGGGCACGCCCTTGTGCTGCAACGAAGACGGCCAGCCCGCCGAGCGGCGCCGACAGCAGCCAGCAACGCCACGCCGGCGGCGGTACGGCGCCGCCGCGGCCGGCGGCGAGTTGCGAGCGGCGGCTTCGGCATAGCTCGGGTCGAGCGCATCGCGGACGATCGCGTCAAGCAGCCCGACCGGGCTGCTCACCGGCTGTGCAGGCGGCGGCAGCGGTAGGCCTTTCATCACAGGTCGTCACTGTCGTCTGACGCCGCCGTCACGAAGTCGATGAGCTGCTCCACCGCGGTGAGCAACGGCACCTCGAGATCGGTGAACTAGTTGACTGCTGCCAGCACCGTTCGCCATCCGGTCGCCGGGTCCGGCCAGCCCAACTCGCGCGCAGACCCCGGTCTTCCATTCGGTCCCGCGGGGACTCTGCGGCCAGGCCGGGATGCCGATGGCAGCGGGCTTCACCGCCTGCCAGACGTCGACGTATGGATGGCCGGTCACCAGCACGTGCTCGGCTTGATCTCGGCAACCCGGGCGGCGATGGCCTCCTCCTTGCTGCCTCGGCACCAGATGATCGACCAGGACCCCGAGCCGGCGCCCCGGCCCGGGACGGAACTCGCGCACGACCTCGGGCAACACATCGACCCCGTGGAGCATCTCCACGACCACGCCTCAACACGCAGGTCGTCGCCCCACATCCGCTCGATGAGTGCGGCATCGTGCAGGCCCTCGACCAGCAGCCGGCTGGAACGGGCGACCCGCGCGGGAGCGCAGGCGACCGCCGGGACCCGGAGGCGGTGCGGCCGGCCTCCTGCGATGGCCGCGTGCTGGGCTTGATGAGGGTGCAGAGCCTGCCCTCGAAACGGAAGGCGGCCGGAGCCATCGGAAACGCGCGGCGCTTGCCGAAACGGTCTTCGAGCAGGACCAGATCCTTGCCGACCTCCACGACGGCGCCGCACCACCCGCTCTCCGCATCTTCCACGACCATCCCGGGACTCTGCGGTGACCTCGGGGATGCCGCGCAATGCGGGGTGGCGCCCCGCCCGCCAGCACGTCGATGTCGTAACGACCCCTCATGCGTTCGCGGGGAGGATCTGCGGGGATGAGGCAGCGCTGGAACAGGCACCGATTGACGGTAGGTCAGCGCGACGGCGGACGCCCGCAGGCGCCCAGACGCGCCGAAGGCCGCCGCTTCCGTGCCAGCCGGCCGGCCGGCTGTGACGGTCTTCTTGCGGCTCTAACTGCCGGCTGCGTCAGGCAGCGCAATCGGTGCAGACCATGGTGCTTCTCGTCAGCGAGCTGGCTGCGGTGATGCACCAGGAAGCAGCTCTTGCAGGTGAACTCGTCGGCCTGCCTCGGCAGTACCCGAACCGTCAGCTCCTCGGCGGAAAGATCCGCTCCGGGAAGGTCCAGCTCCGCCTCGAACGGGTCGGCGTCATCTCCCAGGTCAGCAGCAGCCTCAGCGCGCCGAGCCTTCAGCGCCTCGAGACTCTGCTCCTGGTCTTCCTCGCCCTCTACCGAGCGCGGCGTGTCGTAATCGGTCGCCACTAGGTCTCCTCGTCGTAAAGCATGCTTGCGCCCAACCGAACGCCCGAGAGGGCGGTCATTGTGCCCGCTGTCGTCGAGGTCACATTTTTTGTCCGGCCGACGTGCCGCATCCACTGCCCTCGCCATCGGCGAGTCAGCAGCGATCGTGAGGACTGAGCTTGCCTTAGGTCAAGTGTCTTGGCAGGCGTTAGACGAGAATGTGCGCGTAGCCGACACGCGCGGGCCCGCCGGGCCAGACCCGCTGACGGGTCAGCCGGTTTGGCGTAGCCAGGTGACGGGTGCGCCGTCGCCGCCCTGGCGAAGCGGCTCCAGGGCGTCGTCCCAGTCGGTGCCGATGAGCGCGTGCAGGCCGCCGACCAGCTGGCGCCCGGCCCACGGTTTCGCCAGCAATGCCCGCAGCTGTCCCTCGCCGACGACGATGTCGCCGCTCGCGGCGATGCTTCCGTGGAACAAGCCGAGCTCGGGCGTGTAGGCGTAACGCACAGCGTCACAGCCGGCTCGCGGGCCCTCGACCACCTCGAACGTCAGCGACACCGAGCCCGCGCAAGCCGGCTGGCCAGCCGGCCGGCCGCGCCGGCCCGGCACGCCACTCGAGCGCCGCGTACGCCATGCGGGCCGCGCCGGCTGCCCACTCCACTCCAGAGGCGCAGGCACGCCGAGGACTGTCGCCGACCGCGAATTCGACGTGAGGGCACAGCGGCGGCGGGCATGACAAAATGGTCAGGACACCCGGAACAAGACCGGCGCCTGGCCAACACAAAGCATCGTTCACGACTGACCTCCAAGACGAGGGACGCCTTCCCCTGCGGCCTCGGCGCGGTCCCTGGTGATCGATTGCTGCACAGTCTGGCACATATACCCGCTGAGCTGCAATCACTCCCGGCCAACAAGTGTCCAGACCTTGCTCGCGACCGTGGCGGGCGCACCTGTCGGGCATCATCGGCCCGTGTGCGTGCCCTCGTTCATCTGCGAGCCCTGCCGGGAGCAGGACCATGAACACTGCCCCGGACGTGGCCAGTGCGACTGCCAGCACCGGCCGGCGACCCCGGTCGAGCCCGCGACCGGCCCGCCGGGTGAGTGAAACGCGAACGGCTGCCCATGACCATTGAGACGCATCCACTGGTGGACCAACGGGTGACAGGTTCGGCCGCGCCGATCGGGCAGGGGCGAAGAACTATGCAGATCTGGCCAGGAGACGCCGTATCCACTCGGCGCGACCTATGACGGCTCCGGGACCAATTTCGCGATCTTCAGCGAGGTGGCCGAGGGGGTCGACCTGTGCCTGTTCGACGAGCGCGGCGCCGAGACCCGCGTACGAGCTGCGCGAGGTCGACGCCTTCGTCTGGCACGGCTACCTGCCCAACGTCGGCCCCGGGCAGCGCTACGGCTTCCGCGTCACGGGGCCGTACGACCCCTCCAAGGGCCTGCGCTGCAACCGCCACAAGCTGCTGCTCGACCCCTACAGCAAGGCGATCGAAGGCGACGTCGCGCTGGAGCCCGGCGGTGTTCTCCTACCGGTTCAACGACCCGGGCAAGCGCAACAACGCCGACTCGGCCAAGCAGATGCCGAAGTCGGTCGTCATCAACCCGTTCTTCGACTGGGACAACGACCGGCCGCCGCGGCGGCCCTACAACGAGTCGCTGATCTACGAGGCGCACGTCAAGGGCTGACGATCGCCCACCCGGAGATCCCGGAGGAGATCCGCGGCACGTATGCCGCGATCGGGCACCCGGCGATCATCGAGCACCTCACCAAGCTCGGCGTGACGGCGCTCGAGCTCATGCCGGTGCACCAGTTCATCCAGGACGAGCAGCTGGTCAAGCAGGGGCTGCGTAACTACTGGGGCTACAACACGATCGGCTTCTTCGCCCCGCAGAACTCCTACTCCTCCTCCGGCCAGCGCGGCCAGCAGGTGCAGGAGTTCAAGGGCATGGTCAAGGCGCTGCACGAGGCAGGTATCGAGGTCATCCTCGACGTGGTCTACAACCACACGGCGGAGGGCAACCACCTGGGCCCGACGCTGAGCTTCCGCGGTATCGACAACGCCGCGTATTACCGGCTCGTCGAGGACCAGCCCGGAGTTACTACATGGACTACACCGGCACCGGCAACTCCCTGAACGTGCGCCACCCGCACTCGCTGCAGCTGATCATGGACTCGCTGCGCTACTGGGTCACCGAGATGCATGTCGACGGCTTCCGCTTCGACCTTGCCTCGACGCTCGCCCGCGAGTTCTACGACGTCGACCGGCTTCAGCGTCTTCTTCGACCTGGTGCAGCAGGACCCGGTCGTCTCCCGGGTCAAGCTCATCGCCGAGCCCTGGGACGTCGGAGAGGGCGGCTATCAGGTCGGCAACTTCCCGCGCGCTGTGGACCGAGTGGAACGGCAAGTACCGCGACACCGTCCGCGACTTCTGGCGCGGCGAGGGCTCGACCATCGGGGAGTTCGCCTCCCGGCTGACCGGATCGTCGCGACCTCTACGAGGGCAACGGACGCAAGCCCTTCGCGTCGATCAACTTCGTCACCGCCCACGACGGCTTCACCCTGCACGACCTGGTCAGCTACAACGACAAGCACAACGAGGCCAACGGCGAGGACAACCGCGACGGCGAGAGCACCAACCGGTCGTGGAACTGCGGGGTCGAGGGCCCGACCGACGACCTCGACATCGTCGCGCTGCGCGAGCAGCAGAAGCGCAACTTCCTGACCACCTGCTGCTGTCGCAGGGCGTCCCGATGCTGGTGGCCGGCGACGAGATGGGCCGCACCCAGGGCGGCAACAACAACGCCTACTGCCAGGACAACGACGATCTCCTGGCTCGACTGGGCGACTGGGCGACGTGCAGGAGAATTCGATCCTGCTCGACTTCACCCGCCGCGTCGCCGAAGCTGCGGCGGGCCACCCGTCTTCCACCGGCGCCGCTTTTTCCAGGGCCGCCCCTTCGGGGGTCCGGCGGGCTCGACGACATCGTCTGGCTCAACCCCTCCGGCGAGGTGATGAGCCAGGAGGACTGGGACAACGGCTGGGCCCGCTCGCTCGGCGTCTTCCTCAACGGCGCCGCGATTCCCGACCCCGACCGCGCGCGGCAACCGGGTCACCGACGACTCGTTCCTGCTGTTCTTCAACGCCCACTACGAGCCCGTCGACTTCACGCTTCCCGACGAGGAGTACGGGGAGGCGTGGGACATCGTCGTCAACACCGCTGAACCGCTCGCGGACCACCGTCGACGAGCGCACCTTCAAGGCGCGCGATCCGGTCGCGGTCGAGGCTCGCTCGATCCTGGTGCTGCCGGCGGCGGTACTAGATGCGCCGCGAGACCCGCGCCCCGTCCGGCGGCCCGGCTACCCACCAGCACGTACCGGCTGCAGCTGACGCCTGACTTCGGGTTCGACGCGGCCGCCGAGAGTGGTGCCTTACCTCGCCGATCTCGGGGTCTCGCACCTGTACTGCTCACCCTGGCTGCAGGCCACCTCGGGCAGCAGGCACGGCTACGACGTCACCGACCACCGGCGCATCAATCCCGAACTCGGCGGCGCGCAGGGACCTTCGCGGCCTCGGGCGGCCTGTGACGCGGCCGGCCTCGCCATCGTCCTCGACATCGTCCCCAACCATGCCAGCGTCGCCGAGCCGGAGTCGCCAATCGCCGCCTGGTGGGAGGTCCTGCGCGACGGGCCGGCGTCGCCGCTACGCCCGCTGGTTCGACATCGACTGGGACAGCCGCGACAACCCGGGCAAGTCCTGGTCCCGGTGCTCGGGCAGCCGTCGCCGAGTGCCTCGACGCCGGCGAGCTCGTCGGTCGAGGGCGACCGGCTGCGCTATTACGACCATGTCCTGCCGCTGGCCGACGGGCACCGCGGACGCTGCGCGCTGGCCGAGCTGCTGGCCGCCCAGCATTGGCGGCTGTGCCACTGGCGGGTGGGCGGCGAGGAGCTCAACTACCGGCGCTTCTTCGACGTCACGACCCTGGCCGGCCTGCGGGTGGAGGATCCGGACGTCTTCGACGCGACCCACCGCGAGTCCTCGCCTCGGTCGCCGACGGGACGGTGGCACGGCCTGCGCGTCGATCATCCCGACGGTCTGCCGACCCGCAGGGCTACCTCGCCCGGCTGTCGGAGGCGACCCGCGGATGCTGGATCGTCGTGGAGAAGATCCTCGAGGCCGACGAGCAGCTGCCCGCCGACTGGGAGTGCCACGGCACTACGGGCTACGACGCCCTCAACAAGATCACCGGGCGTCTTCGTCGACCCGCGCGGGCGAGGAGCCGCTGACCCGGCTCTACGACGAGATCACCGGCGCTGACCACCGGTGGCCGACGGCGGCCAAGCCGCCAAGCGCGAGGTCGTTGAGCACCGTGCTCGCGGCAGAGCTCAACCGGCTGACCGAGCTCGCTGCCGGCGCCGCCTGGGCACGACCCGCGCTACCGCGATCTCACCCGGCGGGGCCTGCGGGAGGCACTCGCGGAGCTGCTGACCCAGTTCGACGTCTATCGCGCTTACCTGCGCGCCGGCGAGCGCCCCGTCCGCCGGTGCCCGCGAGTCATCGACCGCGCGGCGCAGCGCGCCATCAGCGCCCGGCCCGACCGTGCCGAGACATCGACGGCGATCGCCGATCTCGTCCTGTCGCGGGCCCGAGGAGCTGGTCGTCGCGCTTCGCTCAGACGTGCGGTCCGGTGATGGCCAAGGGCGTCGAGGACACCGCCTTCTATCGCTACGGCCGGCTGCTCGCCCTCAACGAGGTCGGCGGCGACCCCTGCCGATTCGGCCTGCCCATCGGTGATTTCCATGCCTGGGCGGCCGCTGCACCGCCGCTGGCCGCAGACCATGACGACGCTGTCCACGCATGACACCAAGCGCTCGGAGGACGTGCGGGCCAGGCTGGTGCTGCTGGCCGAGGACGCCCGGCGGTGGGAACGCGTCGTCACCAAGCTGCTCTCGCTGGCCAGCAAGTACACGGGACCCGCGGGCCCCGAGGCGGCCACGCAGTACTTGGTGCTGCAGACGCTCGTCGGCGCCTACCCGATCAGCGCGGAGCGGCTCGGTGCCTACCTGGCGAAAGCGGTCCGCGAGGCCAAGCTGCACACCTCGTGGACCGCGCCGGACCAGGGTTACGAGGAGGCCCTGCAGTCGTACGCGGCGGGCGTGCTCGCCGACCGGGCGATCATGGCGGCTGTGGCGGAGTACGTCGGCGAACTCGTCGGAGCCGGGCCGGGTGAACGCGCTCGCGATGAAGCTGTTGCAGCTCACCATGCCCGGGATCCCCGACTCCTACCAGGGATCCGAGCTCTGGGACCTCTCGCTCGTCGATCCCGACAACCGGCGTCCGGTTGACTTCGGCGAGCGGGCCCGGCTGCATCGCCGCGCTCAACCGGGTCGATGCGACGACTCCCCGCGTCGAGGACTCCGGCGCCGCCAAGCTGCATCTGGTGCGCAGCGCGCTTCGGCTGCGCCGCCGCCGGCCCGACCTGTTCGGCGCCGCGGCCGGCTACGAGCCGCTCGAGGTCAGCGGCTCGGCAGCCGAACATGTCGTGGCGTTCGCCCGCGGGGCCGAAGGCCGTCCCGGCAGGGCGGTGACCGTGGTCCCCCGGCTGGTCCTGGGCCTGCGCCAGGCCGGCGGCTGGAAGGACACGGCCGTGCAACTGCCGCCCGGAGAGTGGATCGACGTCATCACCGGAAGGCGTCATGGGGGCGCGAAGGGCGAGCCGTCGAGCGCATACCTGTTGAAATTGCTGCGCGACTTCCCCGTGGCTTTGCTCGTCACGAGCGAGGCTGCGGGAGACTGATCACGTGAGAGTGTCTGCCCGAGCTGACTACGCCGTCCGCGCCCTGACCGAACTGGCAGCCCGCAGCGGCGAGGCGGTGACCGCCGAGTCGATCTCGCGCGCTCAGGGCGTACCGCTGAAATTCCTGCTGGGAATCCTCGGCGAGCTGCGCCGCGCCGGACTCGTGCGCAGCCAGCGCGGGCCGTCGGGCGGGTATCTGCTCGACCGTGACCCGAACGAGATCACCATCGCCGATGTCATGCGTGCCGTGGACGGCCCGCTGGCGAGCGTGCAGGACGCCAAGCCCGAAGACGTCAGCTATCCCGGCCCGGCGGCGCGGCTGCAGGACGTCTGGATCGCCGTGCGGGCGAGCCTTCGCCTGGTGCTTGAACAGGTCACGATCGGGCATTTGCTGGCCGGAAAGTTGCCCGCAGAAGTGGAGGCGTTGACCCGAAGTGAAGACGCGTGGGAGCGGCGTTAGCAAGCGCCCGAGGACAGTGCCGGTGGCATCGACGTGACGCGCTTCAGCGTGTGGTCCCCGCAGTCGCGCGAGCTGTCGGTGGCGATCGGCAGCCGGGCACAGGCGTATCCGATGCGGCCTGCGCCCGGCGGCTGGTGGACGGCTGACGTCCCGCAAGCCGATCACGGCACCGACTACGCATTCGTCGTCGACGGCGGCGATCCGACTCCCGACCCGCGCTCGCTCTGGCAGCCGAACGGCGTCCACGGCCGCGTCCCGCGTCTACGAGCACGACCGCTATGGATGGAGCGACGCCCACTGGCGCGGCCTCGCGCTACCGGGCGCGGTGCTCTATGAGCTGCACGTCGGCACCTTCACGCCGGAGGGCACCTTCGACGCCGCGATCGACGCGCCTCGATCACCTCGCCGAGCTGGGTATCGACGCGGTCGAGCTGCTGCCCGTGCAACGGATTCGCCGGCCAGCACGGCTGGGGCTACGACGGCGTCGACCTGTACGCGGTCCACGAGCCCTACGGCGGCCCCGACGGGCTGAAGCGCTTCGTCGACGCGTGCCACCAGCGCGGCATCGGCGTCGTCATGGACGTCGTCTACAACCATCTCGGCCCGGCCGGCAACTACCTCGCCGCGCTTCGGCCCGTACTTCACCGACACCGCACGCACACGCCGTGGGGCACGGCGGTCAACCTCGACGACGCCGTACTCCGACGAGGTCCGGCGCTTCCTCATCGACAACGCCCTGATGTGGCTGCGCGACTACCACTGCGACGGCCTGCGCCTCGACGCGGTCCACGAGCTGCGTCGACGACCGCGCGATCCACTTCCTCGAGGAGCTCGCGGTCGAGGTCGACAGCGCTCGGCCAGCATCGAGCGCCGGCCGCTCTTCCTCATCGCCGAGAGCGACCTCAACGATCCCGCGGTGATCCGCCCGCGCATCGGCCGGCGGGTACGGGCATCGACGCCCAGTGGTGCGACGACGTCCACCACGCGCTGCACGCCGACGCTCTCCGGCGAGCGGCAGGGCTACTACGACGACTTCGGGCCCCTCGCCGGTCCTGGCCAAGGCCCTCGACCAGGGCTTCGTCCACGACGGCGGCTGGTCGAGCTTCCGCGAGCGCTCGCACGGCCGGCCGCGCCGGTCGGCACCGCGGCCGCCGCAGTTCGTCGCCTACCTGCAGGACCACGACCAGATCGGCAACCGCGCCACCGGCGACCGCTCGGCGCCACGCTGTCCGACGGGCTGCTGTGCGCCGGCGCCGCGCTGCTGCTGCTCTCCCCTTCACCCCGATGCTGTTCATGGGCGAGGAGTGGGGCGCGCGCACGCCCGTGGCAGTTCTTCTCCGACCACGCCGACCGAGCTGGCCGGGCCGTCAGCGAGGGCCGCCGGCGGGAGTTCGCCGCGCACGGCTGGGCCGCCGAGCGAATCCCCGACCCGCAGGACCCGGCGACCTTCGAGGCGTCGAAACTGGACTGGAACGAAGCCCGGACCGCTCGGGGGCGACGCCTGCTGCACTGGTACCGCAGCTGATCGCGCTGCGGCGAGCGGAGCCGGCGCTGACGGACCATCAGCTGGGGCAGGCCCGGTTTCGCTACGACGAGCTCGACAACTGGTTCATCGCCTGGCGCGGGAATCCTGACGGGGAGAGCATCGCGGTCGCCGTCAACCTGTCGGAGCGGGCCCAGCACGTGCCGGTGGCAGGTGAGCTGCTCATGAGCTCGGCCGCGTCGGAGTCCGTGCAGCCGGTCGAGGGTGGCTGCTCGCTGCCTGCCGAGTCGGTGGCGGTCGTGCGCGCGAGCTGATCAGCCGGCGGCGAGGCCGGGCACGATCTTGCCGAGTTCGAAATGGACCGGCCGCTCGAGTTGCTCGTACGTGCAGGAGCGGGGATCGCGGTCGGGGCGCCAGCGGGCGAACTGCGTCGTGTGGCGGAAGCGCCGGCCCTCCATGTGGTCGTAGCGCACCTCGACCACGCGCTCCGGACGAAGGGGCACGAACGAGAGGTCCTTGCCGTTGTTCCAGCGCGAGCCCTCGGACTCTCGCGGGGTACGGGTGCCGGCCTCCTGCTGGGCCCACGCCCAGGGATGCTCGTCGAACGTGGTGACCAGCGGTGCCAGCTCGTCGAAGAGCTCGCGGCGGCGGGCCATGGTGAACGCGCCCGACCACGCCCACGGAGGCGAGCGTCCCGTCGTCGTTGTAGAGCCCGAGCAGCAGCGAGCCCACGCGCCGGGCCCGCTCTTGTGGACGCGGTAGCCGGCGACCACGCAGTCGGCCGTACGCGCGTGCTTGATCTTGAACATGACGCGCTTGTCGGGCTGGTAGGTGCCCGTCAGCGGCTTGGCGACGACGCCGTCGAGCCCCGCGCCCTCGAACAGCTCGAACCACTCCTCGGCCAGCGCCGGGTCGGTCGTGGCGGGCGTGACGTGGACCGGGGGCTTGGCCTTCGCGAGCGCTCCGAGCAGCAGCTCGCGGCGCTCGGTGAACGGCCGTCGCCTAGGTCGTCATCGCCGAGCGCCAGCAGGTCGAAGGCGATGAACGACGCCGGCGTCTGCTCGGCCAGCAGCTTCACCCGGGACGCGGCGGGATGGATCCGCTGCTGCAGGGTCTCGAACTCCAGACCCGCTCCCCCGCGATCACGATCTCCCCGTCGACGACGCAACGCTCGGGCAACTCCGATTTGACGGCCTCGACAATTTCCGGGAAATAGCGCGTCATGAGGCGCTCGTTGCGGCTGCCGATCTCCACCTCGTCGCCGTCGCGAAAGATGATGGAGCGGAACCCGTCCCATTTCGGCTCGTAGTGCGCGTCATCCGGGATGCGCTCGACGGATTTGGCGAGCATCGGTGCAACGGGGGGCATGACCGGAAGCTGCATGGCCCTATCTTCGCCGCCCGCAACATGATTGCCGCACAGTCCTGAAACAATCGGCGGATAACGGCGGCGGCAGGAGCTGCCTCGTGATCCCGGGGACCCGGAGGGTTTCGTGCAGGAATTCGAGTTGCTCGTCGTCGGCAGCGGCCCCGGTGGCCAGCGCGCTGCCATCGCCGCGGCGAAGCTGGGCCGGCGTGTCGCGATCGTCGACCGCAAGGGCATGGTCGGCGGCGTCTGCGTGAACACCGGCACCATCCCGTCGAAGACGCTGCGCGAAGCCGTGCTCTACCTCACCGGCACCAATCAGCGCGAGCTCTACGGTTCCAGCTACCAGGTCAAAGAGAACATCACGGTGGCCGACCTGACGGCGCGCACCCAGCACGTGATCGCCCGCGAGGCCGACGTGGTGCGCACCCAGCTGCACCGCAACCACGTGCAGTACTTCCAGGGCACCGCCAGTTCCTCGACCCGCACACCATGCTGGTGACCGAGGGCCTCGGCGACGAGGACTTCAAGGTCAGCGCCGAGCGGATCGTGCTGGCGACCGGCACCCGGCCCGCCCGGCCGAAGGAGATCGAGTTCGACGAGCGCCGCATCGTCGATTCCGACGGCGTCCTGGACCTCGATCACGTGCCGGACTCGATGGTCGTCGTGGGCGCCGGGATCATCGGGATCGAGTACGCGTCCATGTTCGCCGCGCTCGGAACCCGCGTCACCGTCGTCGAGCGTCGCGACAGCATGATCGATTTCGTGGACGGCGAGGTCGTCGAAGCCCTCAAATTCCACTTGCGGGACCTCAGCGTCACGTTCAGGTTCAACGAGACGGTCGATTCGGTGAAGCTGACCGAGAAGGCGACCCTCACGACCTTGCGCAGCGGGAAGCGGATCCCCGCCGAAGTAGTCATGTACTCAGCCGGCCGGCAGGGCGTCACGGAAAATCTGTGCCTGGAGAAGGCCGGGCTCGACGCGGATGAGCGGGGCCGCATCAAGGTCGACGGGTCCTACCGCACGGTCGTGCCGCACATCTTCGCGGTCGGTGACGTCATCGGATTCCCGGCGCTCGCGTCGACGTCGATGGAGCAGGGCCGCCTCGCCGCGCACGCTGCCTTCGACGAGCCGACCGCCGGGATGGACACGGTCCTGCAGCCGATCGGGATCTACACCATCCCGGAGATCTCCTATGTCGGGCGCACCGAAAGTGAGCTGACCGAGTCCTCGATCCCTTACGAGGTAGGCATTTCCCGCTATCGCGAACTGGCGCGAGGGCAGATCGTCGGCGACTCCTACGGCATGCTGAAGCTGCTCGTGTCCCCGGAGACGAAGAAGCTGCTCGGTGTCCACGTTTTCGGGACGAACGCCACCGAGCTGGTCCACATCGGCCAGGCGATCATGGGCACCGGCGGCACGCTCGACTACCTCGTCAACGCCGTCTTCAATTACCCCACCCTGAGCGAGACCTACAAGGTCGCCGCGCTGGACGCGGTGAACAAGATGCGCGCGGTCGCAAGGCTCGGCTTCGACGCATTCACCCTGGCAGGTGATGCGACTGACGCCTCGACCGCCGGCCAACCGCCACTCGTCGAGGGTCCCGCGTGAGTGCTTCCCGATTCGTCATACCGCACGCCCGATTTGCCTGAGCCACGCCCGGAACCCTGCTTCCGAGCTGTAATCTCGTGTGCGTCAGCGCTGGGTCCAGCTTGATGCTTACGGCGGCGCCCAGCGTAGGTCTGGTACAGGCAGACGACCGGCGAAGCTGATCACGAACGAGGCACCAGCCGCTTGCAGGGCGAGCGGGAGCGGTGCTCGTAGCAGGTCGCAGGGGCGATCTGGCAGCCCATCGCGACGAGCTGCTTGCAGATCGACTCGACACCGCAGGGCAGACTCTGCCCGTCGGCGACCTCGTCAGGGTACTGACGAATCGGTGGATGAACGCGACGATCCGTGCAGTAGCGCGCCGTGTGAAAGCCGATGCCACCACCGGATCGCGCTGGCACGCTTCAGCTCAGCGTTCTCCCATTTGAGCCGCTCCAAGTCCGCCGAGTCCCCTATGGTTACGCCGGCCTTCAGGCCGGCATCGCTCGCACCCGCTTAGACTCGTGCTCCGCCCGGAGTTCCGGGACCGTCCGAACCTCCCGCTCACGCAGCTCGGTGCCCCTTCGGCCTAGCTCTGACATGACTCCACCCCTAAAAGGAATGGAGGCTCCTGGCTTCGCAGGCGGGCCACACTGACCAACATCAGCAGAGGATCACGCGGCAATCGCCTCGCACCCCAGGCCTCGGACTCCGCCACCGTCCGGCGACGCTCTGCCACGAACGGAGCCTCTCAGTGCGGATCCATGGATAAAAAGCTGTCGGTGTTTTGACTTCTTCGTCACACCGGGTGACCGAGAGCCGTTAGATTGGCAACCTCACCCTGACCCGGTCGGAGACAAAGTGTCCATCAGGATTGCCACCAACTCGCGACGCCAACAGCGCCCACACGCCCCGGAAGCCGCCGATCCAGCTGTGGCTACGGTCAACCGGCAAGCATGCAACCCGGGACGCAAGACCTTCAGGCCGAGTGTGTCCGCGCCGATGACCGGATCAAGCGCAGTTCGGGGGTACCGGTAGCCATGAGAGTGTTTTCGGAGCCACAGCTTTTCGGTGGCGGCTCCAGGCGGGGTCACGTCGACGCACCCAGCACCCATGGCTCCATGCAGACCGACCCAGTTGCAGACGCTGTCGTCGATGCGCTCGGCGAGACCGCTCAGCCGCTACGCCGCCCGGGGAGCCTCGTTGAGACCGCGTCGCTCGTCGTCTCCGATCTTGTCGGGCTCGCAGTATCGGCTGCTGCCGGGACGGCGATTGCACGAGCAGCCGGCACGGTTGACACCCACGACCCGTCGGCCACAGTGGTGCGCGCGGCGCTGTCGGCAGTCGCGGCGCTCCTCGCTCTGGTGCTGCATGGCGCGTACCGAAGCGACCGCCAGCGCTTGCTTCCCCGAGCTGGTTCCGGGGCTCGAGCCGCATTGTTTGGGTTTCCAACCGCGGTAATCACTCTGATCGCCTTGACGAATCTCTTCGGTAGGCATGTTTCGCTTTCCGCGGCCCTGCTTATGCTCCTGCCGGGAATCTTAATAGTCCCAGCAAGCCGTCGGGCCGCCAGGGCGCTTCCACTGCCCGGTCGTGCTCAGACCACTCGTGTGCTCATCGTTGGCTCTGGGAAAGTCGCTAAGCGCGTTGCCGATCGCCTGTCACGGGTGGACCGGCTAGAGGTCGTCGGCATGGCTGACGACGACCCGGCTCCCGGCGAAGCGGTCCTCGGACCCATTGGCGATCTGGCAGACCTTGTCGACAGGTATCGGGTCGATCGTGTTCTCGTCGCATTCTCCCGGACCCCTTCCACGTCCACCCTCAGCAACCTGCGTAAGCTCAGCAGCCGAGTCGGCGTTTCCGTCGTCCCCCGTATGTTCGAGATGCTCTCGTGGCGCTCGAACCTGGAGGAGATTTATGGAATTCCCCTCTTGCATGTCGCTCCTGCGTCCCTGTCAGTTTCCGCCCGCGTCATCAAGCGAAGCCTTGATCTGGTAATCGCGTCGGCGATCCTGCTGATCTTGTCACCGGTGCTATTGATATCCGCGATTGCCATCAAGGTGACGTCCCCTGGGCCGGTGTTCTTCCGGCAGCCTCGTTGGGGTCGGCGCGGGGAGATCTTCTACATTTACAAGCTGCGCAGCATGCTGACAGACGCCGAAGCCGATCGAGCCGAACTGCTTGCGAACAACGAAATGGATGGGCCACTCTTCAAGTTGCGTGACGATCCGCGGATTACGCGCGTCGGTGCATTCCTGCGCCGTAGCAGCATTGACGAGCTCCCGCAGCTGCTGAACGTACTTCGCGGTGACATGTCACTTGTCGGTCCCCGTCCGTTCGTCCCCTGTGAAGCCGCAATGATTGACGGGGCCGCCGCTCGCAGGTACGACGTGCTCCCAGGGATGACCGGACTTTGGCAGGTCAGCGGCCGAAGCCAGCTGACCTATGAAGATCTCCGACACCTCGACACCGTCTATGTCAGCTCATGGTCGCTGTGGTGGGACCTTCGGATCCTTGCTCATACTCCGGGGGCAGTTCTACGCCGGAACGGCGCGTACTGACACGTTTCAGCGGGTCCTCGGAGAACGCAACGCGGCTTCGCCGTCAGCCGGAGCCCATCGGGATACTCGCGCCCAGCTGAAGCAGGCGTGACAAAGACTCCGCATCATGAACGGTGCTAAAGGGCGGAACGCATGAATGCCAGCAGCTTGAGGCCTTGCGCGGCCGGGTCGTATTCTGCCTCTACATAGCGTCTTGCCACCGCCCCGCGCCGGCGCCACTCGTCGCGGTGCTGGGCCACCTCCTCGAGGGCAGCCCGAACATGCTGAACATCGTTGCGGGGTAATAACGCGCCGCGCTCCCCGTCCGGACCCAACATTTCGGGAATGGCACCGATGTCGGACGCGATTGCGGGTACGCCGCAAGCGAATGCTTCAAGGATGACCCACGGGACCGAGTCGCGACTGGTTGGCAGGCAGAAGACATCGGCGTTCTGGTAGAGCTTCACGAGACGAGGGTCGCCTCCCGTCAAGCGGTGCTGCCGTAGCCCCGGCTGAGGTCGAATGTTGCTCGTCGTGACAACGTCGAGTTCAAACCCCGCCCCCAAGAGATCTTGCATTGCGGTGAGGAGCGTCGCGCCACCCTTCTCTTTGAAGCGTCCTCCCACGAAAAGGACTCTTACCACCTGATCATCAGCGGCCGGCCTGTCTTGTCGCGGGGTGAACTTCTCGATGTCAAGGCCCGGATGGATGACGCGGGTGTCAACCTCAGGACTGACGTCTCGCACCCCCATCGCCGCCCAGTGAGACATCGCGATGACTCCGGCGGCGCGAGAGAAAGTCCGCTTTTCGAGCCGACGTGCAAGGACAAGATGCTCGGCAGTCTTTCGGCCTTGAGACCTCTCGGTCGGAAAGGCTGCCCATTGCTCGACGGTTGCGTCGACGTTGACGAAATACGGCGGCACATTCCGGCGCAGCCCAAACGCTGCAGCATGGCTGTTGAGGTGCAGCAGGTCGGCACCGCTCTCCCGCAGTCGCCTGTCCGTAAATGCCCGACCACGGAAACCCTCGACGAGGTGCCAGCGAAGCATGTGCGCATCAAGGCTGTAGCGGTGCAGCCCGGGCCAAGGAGCGGCTGCTACGCGCTGGGCGAGGCTCCAAGGGTCCAGGTGGACAAATTCAGTCTCGAGATCCGGCGCCGCCCACAGTCCCCGTTGCAGTGCCCGCTCCACGCTCAGGTGCCCCATGGTGGTGGATCCAGGGGTGGCTTGGCTAATGAAGAGGGTCTTGATCGGCGTGTTGGGTATCGGCCGGTTAAGTGACGTCTCGGCAGCCACAGCTTCCCCCTCGCGTGCGCGTTCCTTTACTCATTGTCACTTACAACGGCCGGCGAGCAGCCCATCCAACGGCCGCGCCTTCCGCAGTCCGGCTCCGGGATCCGGCTGTAAGCGGCCTCGCCCGACGCCCATCGCGCCGGCTCCCATTGGGCCATTCGGGCGCAACAAGAGCCGGCGAACCGGAAGGAGTTATGTGACAAAGCTCGGAAATTACTGGTTTCCACACGACTGGCGAGTCGGCGTAGTTGACTTCCCTCCAAGAAGTGCTGCGAATGATCGGGGAACGTTGTGGTGGGAAAGCGCCTTCTGGCTGCGGTAACGGCGACTCTGCTGGCGGCTGCCGGTGCCGTCGGGATCGCCGCTCCCGCCAGCGCACAGTGGTCATCGACCGGTTTCACGGCGGCTGATCTTTCCACTTGGCAGACCAACGGGGAGGCGTGGGCCGTCGCGGCCGCCGGGAACAACGTCTTCGTCTGGGGCACGTTCACCTCGATCCGGCCCCCCGGCTCCGCGGCAGGGAGCAACGAACAGCCGGCTTTGAACTTCGCGGTGCTCAACGCCGCAACCGGCGCGCCGACGTCGTGCCAGATCGGCTTCGACAACGCCGGGCACACGGCGACGGTACGTGCTTTGAACGTCTCCCCCGACGGCAAGACCCTTTACGTGGGAGGCTCTTTCAGCCACGTGATCTACCCACTCAATGGTGCGCAGGTCACCGACTCCGTCGCCCAGATGGTGGCGATCGACATCGCTGCGTGCACGCGAATCCGCACGTTCCACCCGGCTATGTCGGCGACGGTGCGGGCGATCGCGTCCAACTCGACGAACGTCTTCGTGGGCGGCGACTTCACCCAGGTCAACGGCATCGCCCATCAGCGGATCGCGAAGCTCAGCACCGGCGGGGCGCTGGACTCCACCTGGAACCCGGCGTTCGACCTCCCGGTACTTGCACTTGCCATTCCTCCTGCGTCGGGCGGGATAAACGACGATCGGGTTCTGGTGGGGGGCGACTTCAACACCGTCACCAGCGGTGACGGTACGACGACGGTGAATGGCTCCTCGCACGCGCTGACAATCCTCACCCAGGACACAGGAGCGGTGCTCAAGCTGTTCACCGGGTTTTTCGATCCCAATTCGGTGGTGAAGTCCCTCGCGGTCAACCCTGACGGCAGCGCGTTCTATGTCGGTAACGAAGGCACCGGAGGCGGCGTCTTCGACGGGCGTACCGCCGTCAGCTTGACCGGCCCGAACTACCCGCAGATCTGGCGTGATACCTGTCTCGGTGCGACCCAGTCGGTCGTCTACTACAAGGGGGTTATCTACAGCGGCTCGCATGCTCACGACTGCGGCTCGATGGGGGAGTACGGCAATGGCCGCCGTCAGCACCTACTCGCGGAGCCGGCCACCCCACCCGCTTCCACTCCGACCATTCCGCAGCCGCAATTGCTTCCCTTCTACCCGGACACCAACGACGGCATCAACGAGTCGATAGGTCCGCGAGGCCTAGCCGTTGCCAACAGCACAAGTGGCGATTTTCTCTGGGTCGTAGGCGAGTTCACCACGGTGAACGGCAAGGCCCAACAAGGAATGACGCGCTTCGGCACTGGTCCGGCGCAAGCCGCGCCAACCGCGCCAGCGATCTCAGTGGGCAGCTACCAGGCCGGCCAGGTCGAGGTGCGGTTGCGCGCGGGCTTTGACAATGACGACGGCACCCTCACCTACGCGATCTATCGCGACGGCGGCGCCACGCCGGTCTGGACGGGTCAGCTCACGTCGTCCTGGTGGCAGCGCCCGCAATTCACGTTCGTCGACACCCAGGCCGCGGGAACGACCCACACCTATCAAGCGACCGCGAGCGACGGCACCACGACCACAGTGAAGGCTCAGGCCAGCGGCAGCGTGACGGTCGCGAGCGTCGCGTCCGCCTACGACACGGTGGTCAACGCGGACAATCCCCAGTTGCATTGGCGCCTCGACGAGGCTTCGGGAACCTTTGCCGCGGACAGTGCGACAAATGCCGGCACCCCGACAAACAACCCGGGCGACTATCCATATCCGCAGTCGACGACGATGGCGTTCAACCAGCCAAGCGCTTTGGCCTCAGAACCGAATAACTCGGCCATCTCGCTGAATGGAACCGGAAATCTCTACAGCGAGTTGCGCCAGCCCAGCCCGGGGGCGTTCTCGGAGGAGACGTGGTTCAAGACCAGCACCACCACCGGCGGGAAGATCATCGGCTTCGGTGACGCCCAGATCTCGCTGAGCGCCAACTATGACCGTTCGATCATCATGCTCAACAACGGGCGGTTGCAGTTCGGCGTCTACACCGGTTCCACCAGGGTGATCACCTCGCCCAAGTCTTACAACAACGGGCAGTGGCATCAGGTCGTCGCCACGCAGGGTGCCACGGGGCTGCGGTTGTACGTCGACAATGTGCTCGTCGCGTCCAACGCCACCGTGACGACGGCACAGAACTTCCCGAACGGCGGCTACTGGAGGGTCGGCGGTGACACCGTCGCGGGTTGGCCTTCAGCGCCGACCAGCACCTACTTCGCCGGCAGCCTCGACGAGGTCGCCATCTACGGCACCGCCCTCACTGCTGCGCAGGTGACCAACCACGGAACGCGGCCAACGGCCTCGTTCCTCCGCCGCCGGCACCGACGGTGACCGGGTTGAGCCCGGCGTCCGGGCCGGCTGCCGGTGGGACGTCGGTGACGATCTCGGGCACCGACTTCACGGGTGCGTCCGCAGTCAAGTTCGGGACGACGGCCGCGACGGCGTTCACGGTCACAAACGCCACCACGATCACCGCCACCGCACCGGCAGGCACCGGAACGGTCGACATCACCGTGATCACCCCTGGCGGTGCCAGCCCCACAAACCCCAACGACCGATACACCTACGCCTCGGCGCCGCCGA
>CAVXLW010000016.1:0-265946 GCA_963762695.1 uncultured Actinomycetota bacterium | reverse complement strand
CACCCATTCTGCTCGCGAATCTTGCTTAGTCGCTGCAGCAAGTAGAAGCAGACACCCTTTAGGATAGTCACACCTGCTAGTTCCAGCGAGCGAATATAGCCAAGTCGGTTGGCATCGCCGTACACCGCGTGACTCGTTGTCACGAAGGCCTGAATATTCGGCGCCACCTTACGACCCTCAAACAACGCCGCCATTCGCTGCATCTCAAATAGAGATAGTTGTGGCGCCGAAAACACTACTAAAGTGCGCCCATCACTCACATAGCGGTAACTGCGAAAGATTTCTTCAATATCCTGCTTTTTGACTGTTATCCGCGCTTGCGGTTGCCGACCGCCAAAAGCTTCCAACACGTTTCTTAGTTCCTCCGGATAACACCGGCCCATATGATACATCGCGATTGAGCCATAACTCGCTAGCGAGGCTCCAAGGTGCTTAAGCTGATCCGAAGTCGGCATTGCTTGCACTCCTTCGAAGACGGGCACTGCGAAATAATTTTGATTTGGGTGACCGACAATCTTGCCAAGCGCGCCCATTTCCGCAACGTCCTCGAGTTGCGTTTGCAGGTCAACCAGGATTGAGCCGCGCCGTACTTCATCCAAATGAAAGCCATATTCAGGCGTACGCCCGGTAAGTGATGCGGCAAGGCTGCGTACCCGCCTTCATAGTTAGTGCGCGCGCCAAAGACGGAATTAGCGTATATGACTGTTCCTGGTGTCACCCCAAGCCACGTGCTCATTTAGTTTGGGCTGATAGACCGTTTGATAGTTGATGCAGGAGTTAGTAGTCGCGATTTTCATTTCACGTAGACACCGAATTATTTGTTGTTCTTTGCGCACTTCGACCTCATCCTGCCTCAGGCATCAATATCCTCAAAATGCATGCAGTTCGCATTGCTCGAGGTTGGCACTACACAATGCGCATTCTGCCTGAAAGTGAACAAAGGTGATCGAGCCCGAAATCCCCCATCACCTCGATATCTCCCATCACATGGGCGTTCGTGATCGGAACAAACCGTTGGGCATCGAAGAAGCTGCCAACTTCAATCTGAAAGCTCAGTGCATTCTGAACTGCTCGTCCATATTCGCCGCGCAACATGGCCTCTTCTTCGGAGGTCAAGTGCAACGCGCCGCTAACAATTGTGTTCGGGCCCATGCGCTATCCAAACTATCTTTTTCGATTTCTCCCGGAGTGACGCCTACCCCAACGACCGGCAGATCGTCTAATGCGACGCTTAATTGATACACATCTGGTCGCAGATAGTGTGTTGTGTACTCGATTGGTTGCCCGCTTTCATCGCGAGTGATCCGCTCGAGGACAAGCAGGAAAGCGCTTTGAGAAATGCTGAGTGTCTGGCTGAGCGCCGGAGATGGCTGTCGACAACTGACCAGGAATTCGGACCGCGTCAGCGCGATGCGAAGCTTGTTGGTCAGCACATAATATATGGGATGCGCCTCCGCGTCGGCCTGGCTAATTCGGCGCCCAATATAGCGCGGCAGATCGACTTTAGTGACCGCATGTGGCACACCCCGCGAGATGTAGAGCCGTTCGTACGATAGCACGGGACTTTCCCAGGCCTTAAGCGCATCGGGAAGATCGGGCGATGGTCTCCAACCAAAATGAATTAGTTGAGTTTGAATATCCTCACCGACATTTTGAACGTCTCCATGAATGGAGCTAAGCGGTCGATCGGATGCACGATCTTCGGCAACGGTCTCGAAACGAACGTGCCTTTCCCTGTCGTCCGTCAGGACGCCTTTTTCCACCAGTTTCTGAACTGCCTTGCGACGGTGGAGCGGCTTACCGAAAACCGTTCAACTACATCCGCTTCGGTCGGAATCGGCTCGCCAGCAGCCACATCGGCAATCAATTGCTGACGGATGTGATCAGTGATTGTTCGTACAGAGAGCGATCGCTTTCACGCTCGAGTGCCTCTGACGGCAAATCCATATTTTGCTCCTAGTTATATGTATACAATAGCAGACAAATTCTCATACCGCAATCGTATCCTTCCGTTATAGGCATAAGAGCCGAGCCAACTTTGATTGAGGTCTGCACACGAATGTTGCCAAGCACCCACTTAGGCGCATTTAGAAAATGCGTCATTGAAACGCTCGATGCGCTGCAATCCCATTAGCAGTGGCACCAAACCTATTTTCAACTGACAAAATACGAGTCGCTCTGCCGCCAAGAAGATTTTGTGATTGCGCGCACGATGGCACACGCCATACCCCGCTAACGAGCCCGTTGAACGCCACACTTATCGCTGAAAATAAGAGGCAACTTGCAAAGGATAGCGGCCAGGTCAATGTCACTATTGCGGTCGCTATGCGGTAGCTTTGTCACGCAACTATGGCACCTCCCGCAAGTGGCCATCCCGACGTAGCCCAGCCGCTCTGACCGCTACCAGCACGGGATCGTTGCGGCCTCGCTGGCCCAATACCCAGTCAGGGCCAGCAACAGTCGCGTCTTCATCTCCGTTTCTAACCATGACCGCATCCCAAACCACAGTCCGTTGGCAATTCGCCACTCGTTTGTCCGTCGTTCAAAGCGATCAAGATAGCGAACGCATGCAGTGAGCTGTGTCGACCGCGAACCATTTGTGCTCGCACTATTCGCGATCGCCGCAAGACTATCACCGCCAGAAGCGTGCGTTTGATAACAGGTGCAATAAGTTTCAACCAGAGCCTAATTCGGTCCAGTGAAATCAATAAGCACGTTGCCGATTGAATGAAAGCATAGGCTCATCGATGCGTGCCGCTCCTTCAGCCACGCAATCAGGCCATCCACATTGCCGTCGTACATCCCATGATGATCGACACCATCCTCATGGTATGCATCACAAACTAAATCGAAGTCGGCACGGTCAATGGCGCGACACCATCGAAGTACCACATCTTGAATTTCCGCCCTATCGGCTAGCCGATTAGGGGAATAAGAATCTGAGCGCATGACAACCCTACACCTTAAGGCAGGCTCCAAACTTGGTTGGGAGTTCGATCTTAATTATATGCATACAATAGCATACAAATACCCCTCGCGCAATCCCCTTGGACGCTTGCCGCTGTCACCTCATGGATGGGGACTAATCTAGTTGGGCGGCAAGTGGGCTGGGCTTGATGGCTAAGGTGCTGGGCTACGCGGACGTATCGGCATAAGCAATATGTCGATGAACGCTACACGCGCTGACCGAGCCCAACTGAATCCGCGATCCGGACCAAGTTGAATCGATGCGGCATTCCATAACCTGTCATTGTGCTAACTTGCTTATAAGAACTAATTATCGACAAAAAGCCCACGCGAAATGCACTCCGCAAAACATATCGCTATTAAAAAACAACACTCTCCAACTTACACCAGCAAATATGCCTGCCGCACACTTTCGTTCGATAGGAGGTCGCGGGGCGTGCCTTCGTACTTTATTTCACCTTTTTCAATGATGTAGGCACGATCGGCGAGCCGCAGTGAAAATACGAGATTTTGCTCTGACAATAGAATTGTGCTGCCGGTGCTCTTAAGCGCCGTTAGCCGCTCGCGCATCTGCTCAACCACGAGTGGCGCCAGACCCTCCGATGGCTCGTCGAGCAAGAGTAAACTTGGATTCGTCATCAGTGTGCGTGCGATAGCTAGCATCTGCTGCTCGCCGCCACTTAGAGAATCGGCGCGTCGTTGCATCATTTCTGCCAGTTTCGGAAACAATTCGACGACACTCTTTTCGTCCCAAGAATTCTGACTAGTCCTCCCAAGTTGGCGCGCAGCCTCAAGATTTTCCGCGACGGTCAACCCACGGAAAATCCGTCTTTCTTCCGGCACGTAACCGATCCCAAGCCTGCTGATCCGGTTGGACGGCAACCCGCGAATTTCATTACCGCGAAAGCTGATGCTGCCCGACCGAGCCGGGTGTACCCCCATAATGCCTTTGAGGGTGGTGGTCTTGCCCGCCCCGTTGCGCCCAAGCAATACCACCACCTCACCTTCACGAACGTGAAGGTTCAAGCCAAACAGCACGTGGCTTGCGCCATAATACGAGTGCAGGTCCCTGACTTCTAAGATCGGGTTCACTGCTTGCTACGTAGCCGTTTGATTTCGTCACAGGAGCGTGCGTAGTCGGCCGTATTGTAAGCCTTCACGTTAGCTACGCCGATCCCGTCCGGAAATGAGGGGTCTCGCTTCACGGTACCAACGAAAAAGTTGTACAGCGCCATATTGTCACAACCACGCACCTTAACGAGGCCCACCGGGCTGTCGAAAGTCAATCCGTGCAGGGCGTTGGCCGTGGCCATCGGGCCATCGTGGGCTTGCCGGCCGCCCAAAACGCCAGTAGCCCCAGACCGCCAGCGGCCCCAAGTACAGCCCGGTCACCGGCCAGACCGCCTCCATGACCCGCATTCTCTGCCGGTAGCCACGGCCGTAGACGTCGACAAGGATGAGGACCGTGCTGGCGAATGCCAGCCCCAGCGCTGTCCATGACAGTGTCTCGAGCCACGCCCCGGGCATCGCGGTGTCCTTTCTGGCCACCGGTCACATGCCCCTGCTCCGACGACGTCATGCCGACCGACGGTGCGGGCGTCGCAAACGATCAAGCCGGGGGGCCAAGACCAGCCGCCTTGAGACCGCCGGCCGCGAGCGCACGGGGTCGACGGGTTGAGCCGTCAAAGACTGCAAGCAGATCCGCGCAGTGTCACCAAAAGTGATTGAAGGTGTACTGATCGTGGTACAGGTGCGGGTGTAGGGGCATCGTCCGTCGGCACAGACGCGGTGGGAAGGTTGCCTGACATGGGCTACTCGCAGGATCGTGAGTCGGTTCATGACGAGTGCATCGGACGGTCGTGGATGGACGCCCCAGCGGTCGCGGCCGCTCGGACGACCGCCCAGCAAGCGCGCGCCGCGTGGAACGCCACAGGGTTGCCATTCGGTGCCACCGGCCATTTGACGAAGGAACAGCGCTATCTGCGCGGCCGGATGGAGGACACCGACCGCGCCTACGTCACAGCGAGAGACGACGAACTCGCCCGCGGCTGACTCCTGACGGTGCGGCTCGGCTGGTGCGAACCGGGCAACCACCTCGCCAGCGGTAGCCGACTGATCTCGGCTATACGCGCTTGGTCTTTGACGAGCGACACGGACCGGTCGCCAGCATGCTCAAGCCCCCGCGCGCGTGGTTCGCCGGCGTGACTGCTGGGAGAGCGCCGTCGGTATAGCTGACGTGGCCGACATTTCTCGACGAGAGACGTCGCACCCAGACGTCCCTGTCGGGCTCGGCGGGGATCGTTGTAGTCGTGCAACCGGCAAGAAGATTTCTCCGGAGTGCGCCATGGCTACGATCTCGGACTCGTCATCATTGCCGAGGGCGTCGAAACCCAGCAGCAAGCCGACGTCATCAACCGGGCCGGCTGCGACCTCGCTCAAGGCTTCCCCTTTGCCCATCCCATGACGGCCGGCGAAATCGAGGCTCTCCTGAGCCGCCCGGGCGAGGCCGGTCGGCACCTCCTGCCCGCGGGTTAATCGCTCAGCCGCAGCCGCCACCGACGCCCGCTGATTCCGGTGCGTGACGATCGGCATGTTCGCCCGCACCGGTGACCCGCTGCCGCTAGAGCGAGTCGAGCCGGCGAGTCAGGTCTCTGACGTACTCACCCGCACCCTGTGGGTCGCGTTCGACGAGAAGCTCAAACAGCTGGACTGCGACAGATGCGGCAGCCACTGCTGCGGCTGAAGCGATGAGCGGGTCTTGCGCTGATCGGTCGTTCAGTTCGCGGTTCAGGCGGCCGACCTCGTCAGCTTTGACGATTTCGGATTCGCCCGACAGCGGCACCTGAAGCCACTGCAGCGCCCAGGACAAGCCGTCCCGGGTGACCGACCCCAGCTCAACCACCGTTGGTCCGCCCGTCATCGTTGGCGCAGAGGCTCGCTGCCGCGGGTGTCGCGTGATCCCACCGCCGTTGGAGGGGGCTGTGGATCGTCCTCACGACGTGCTCGCGTGCGGCCGCTTTCAAACCGTCCGACAGGACATTGCTCAGATCGCTTCTGGCTTCCATGGCAAACCCTCCATCGCCCAGTCCGTTGGTCGACGAGCCACGGTCCGGAGCCCCCTGCACTATAGATCCCGTGACGAGAGGTCGCCTTTGTCTCTGGTCGCCACCGGCCAAGGCGCCTATGTTGGCGTATCGGCTCCAGATCTCAGGCCGCCCTGAGGGTGTTTCTGAGGTGAGCGAGTTGCGGTCTACGCGCTGGATGCTGGTGCCTTCGCAAACGGGGCGATAGCACGGTCCATGGGGCCGTGGCTCGGCTGTGCCGCGAAGGTGCTCGACCAGTCCTGCGGCTCAGCGGGGAACTTGACGTCGCTACGGCAACGACGGTCCGCGCTGCGTTGGCTGACGCGTGCCAGGACACGTGCGGGGAGGTCCTCGTCGATCTTTCGCAGGTGGACTTCTTTGATGCGGCGACGATCGGCATCTTCGCCCAGGCCAATGCCCTGTCGCGCAAGCAGGGCGGCCGGCTGACACTGCTGGGGTTGACCCCGCATCAGGAAAAGGTCGTTCGACTCTGCTTTCTTGAAGACCTATTGGCCGTGGCGGTTACAAAGTCAGCGTCGTCGTGCTCGTTGGCCTCAGGGAAGCCCGCCGCGTCTGTGGCGTGTCAAGGGCCATTGAGATCTGCCCAGGGGCGGTCGTGAGACCTGCCCGGTGACGGTCACGAGAACTGCCCGGTGGTGGCCATGGGATCTGCCCAGTGCTGGCCACCACCGGCGCGGTGGGTCAGGTCAAGGGGCTCACCCCCTGGCCGGCGAGGGCTTGGGTCAGCCGGACGCTGTCGCCGGTGGTCTGGCAGACGTGGGCGTGGTGCAGGAGCCGGTCGACGGTCGCGGTGGCCAGGGTCTTGGGCATGAGCTCGTCGAACGCGGCGGGGTGCAGGTTCGAGCTGATCGCGACGGAGCGTTTCTCGTAGGCGGCGTCGACGAGGCGGTAGAGGCCCTCGGCGGCGTCCTGGGCGACCGGCAGCAGGCCGATGTCATCGACGACGACGAGGTCGGCGCGCAGGACCCGGGCGATGGCCTTGGTGACGGTGTCGTCGGCGCGGTGGCGGCGCAGCAGCACGCCGAGGTCTTCCAGGGTGAACCAGGCGACCTTCAGCCCTGCTTCGACGGCCTGCTGGCCCAGGGCCTCGAGCAGGAACGTCTTGCCGGTCCCGGACGGTCCGCAGACGACGAGGTTCTCCCGCCGGTGGACCCATTCCAGGGTGCGCAGCGCCTGCTGGGTCGGGGCGGGGATCGAGGAGGCCTGCCGGTTTCCACGCGTCGAACGTCTTGCCGGTCGGGAACCCGGCGGTGGCGCGGCGGGTGGCCAGGGCGGAGCGTTCCCGGCCGGCGGCCTCCTCGGCGAGCAGGGCCCGCAGGACCTCGACGGGTTCCCACCGTTGGGCCTTCGCGGTCGCGACGACCTCGGGGGCGTGGCGGCGGATGTGCGGCAGCCGCAGCCGGCGCAGCAGCGCCTCGAGGTCGTCCGGCAGCGGCGGTGCGGCCGGGACACCGACAGCCATGGGACATTCACTGCTGTCCGCGGTCACGCGTCACGCTCACGCGGTCGACGTCATTGACGTCATTGCGGGTGGTGTCGCCGGTCGTGGTGGCGGCGCCGAGGGCGGCCCAGCCGGCGGTGCCCTGGGTCAGGGAGCCGGTCCTCACCGGCGCGGTGCCGTCGGGCCGCGGTGGTGCGGGCGTGGTGGTCCAGGATCGAGGCCAGGTCGGCCTCGGCGAACCGGGCGTGGACCGCGGCGTGGCCGAGCGCCCAGTCGACGTCCGTGCTGGCGAACAGCTTCGCCAGTCGCGACCGCGGCGCCATCTTCACCCGCATCCTCGTCGTGCCGGCGGCGGCGGCCTCGCGTCAACCACAGCCGGGCGCCGTCACCGAGGGCGAGGAACTCGGCCTCAGCAGCGTTGCGGGCCATCGGGTTCCGGCCCAGCGCTCCGGCCGGCGCGGGCGGGAAGTGGCTCGTCATCGATCTGCGGGCTGCCCGGTGTGGCCCGCGCGTGGCGGGCGACCTCGACCGGCCCGGTCGCCGACGTGCACGACGACGATCATGCTCGTCGGCGCCGTGCCCGTGGACCCGCACCCACACCGTCTGGCCGAGCAGCCGGGGCGGGCACGGAGTACTGGCCGCCCTCGAAGGTCACCATCGGCGTCTTGGCCGGCACGGTGCGGGTCACCCCGAACGCGACGGTGTGCGGCGCTCGGGCAGCGGGTGCAGCCGGGCCGCGTTCCTCGGCGAGCATCTCGACCGGGTGCCCGCCGGGTGACCCGGTGGACCCGGGCGTTGACCTGCTCGCAGAACGCCTCGCAGGCCGCCTCCAGCTCGGCGAACGAGGCGTACTGCTCGCAGCAGGTTCGTGTCCTTGGGGACCAGGTCGGCCTTCGCGATCTTCACCGTCGACTCCGACCCGCCCTTGGACGCCGGGTCCGCCGGCACACAGGTGTGCACCGTGACCCCGTAGTGCCGGGCGAACGCCACCAGCTGCGGGTTGCGCACCGGCATCCCGGCGACGTGCTCGACGGTGACGGTCTTCTCGTTGTCGGTCAGCACATACGTCGGTGCCCCGCCGAGGCGGCGAAGCGTCACGTCCAGCGCGGCCAACACCCTCGGCATCGTCTTGTCCCGCATCGCCAGCACCACCCGGAACCGCGACCACGCCAACCACGCGAAGAACAACGTCGTCTTCGCCCCGTCGATGACCGGGCCGTCGCCGAAGTCGTACTGCAGCCACATCCCCGGCTCGGTCACCCAGGGCCGGTGCACCCGGACCCGGCCGCTGACGCGGCCCTCACCTTCGCGACCGCCCGCCGGGTCGTGCGCTCCGACCCGGTGTACCCCAGGGCGACAGCTTCTCGTGGGCGACGTCCGCCCGGATCTTGCCCTTCGACCGCTCCATCCACTCCTCGATCTTGGGCAGGAACTCGTCGATCAGCTGCGGCCGGGCCGCCGCCGGATCCGACAGGCCGCCGGCGTCGCGGGCCGCGACGGACTTGGCGACGGTGTGGTGGGAACAGCCGGCAGCTCCCCGGCATCACGCAACGACCCGGTCAGGTCGAAAGCTTCCAACATGTTCATGATCTCCTCGGCAGACTTCACAGGTCCCTCCTCGGGGCGGTGGGCGCATCAGCACCGCCAACCGCACCCGAGGAGGGGCCTCAACCGCGGGAAGCGGCGAGGCAGACGACGTCGTGTCGGGCAGATCCCATGACCGTCAGTGGGCAATTCTCATGTCCGCCACCGGGCAGCTACATGGCCGTCTCCGGGCAGTTTCCCGTGGCCGCTGACGGTGGCGGGATCCATCGGTTGATCGGGTCGAACCCGAAACCAAGCTCGCCGCCACGCGCAACAGGTTGCCGTCACACCATGTCCGTGGACGCCACTTGGATGTGACGGTTTCGTGACCGGTTTGCACATGAAGCTGTCAAGAATCCGTCACGTGATCGCAGTGCTCGCAGGGATAGACAGGAGCCACGTCAAGTTTGGGAGGAGTGGACGTGGCGACGCGGACTCGGGAATGGCATGTGACCCTGCTGCTCGACCTTGACCGGGGCATCGACGGCCCGGGCTTCGAGCGTCTTTCGACGTTGTGGGGCAGCCGCGCGCATCTGGCCCGTGGCACCGAAGAAGCCGCCCACGCGCCCAAGCTCGCGGTCACCACGGTGGAGTTCGCTGAATTGGCGACGGGCGCTGTGGCCCGGGCGGTCGACGATGTCGAGCAACGGCTTTCCGCATTGCCCGATCCGCCGAGCATCGTGCGGATTCGCAACTACCTGGCGGCCGGCTTGGGTTAGCGGGGCCGCCCGACGTTGCGCGCTTCGCGCGCCTGATCGAGTCGCTCGCGTTGAGGAACGACGGTGTAGCGCGGGTCGACGGCTGATTGCTGGCCGGCGTGGAAGATGGCGAACCGGGTGAATGCCGAGCCGGCGACGAGCGCCGCGCCGGACGAGATCGCTGCCACGCGACTGCGTCCTCCGCACGCCGCTGCGAGCGCCGCGCCGAGAGCGGTGAGCACGTGTGCCGCTCGCAGGTACTTACCAGCAGGACCTTCGTGCAGTTCGTCGGCGGACAGTCCCATCGCACGTTCCATCACCTGACCGGCGGCGAGCTCCGCCACAGCGCCTCCGACACCCATTCTCCGGGCGGGTCCGGCTTCGCTCAGCGGAGCGAAAACCATCCCCATCCCGCCGGCAGCGGATGCGCCGCTGCTGACGAACAGATAGGGCAGCTGATGCTGGGCGTCGTGCCAGGCCGGTGTCGCGGTGTCGCTGATGAGCACCGCCGTGTAGGAAGCCAGCGGTGGCGCCATCATCGCCGCACCGAGCCCGGCCCATCTGCCGGCAGCGGGGAGGAGCTTGCCGAAAGTGCCGCGGCGCAGCTTGCCCGGCAGCAGACCGCGCGCCTCGCCGGCGGCAGCAAGCGCGGCGAGCGGGCCGTAGGCGGTGAGCACCCAGGTGCCGACGCTCATCGGAGAGGTCGGTTTGGCCACCCGGAGCATGTGATGAAAGCGTGAGGGTCGACCGAGGTCGTGCACCAGTGCGCCGAAACTGAGGGTGAGCGCGGTGGCCGCGGTGAACCGGGAGGCCTTTCGCAGCGCCGGCCGATCTGAGAGGTCGGCGCCGGCGGCGAGCAGCGACGAGCCGCCGGCCAGACCCCCGAGGAAGAGATAGGCGGGGATGTCTGCGGTCCAGGGAGATGGTTTGACGATCGGTTTGCCGTAGTAGGAGGTGAAGTTCGCGTCGGGCACCATCGCGCGCTCGCCCTTGCCGCGCCCGCGGCGACCCCCGTGCCGGCCCGGGGGGCTTCCGGCGGGCTGGCGATCGGTGCGTGGCTGGGTCATGACCGTCGCCTCCTCGCGAACGCCAGCAGGGTGCCGGACAGGAGAGAGACCGCGGCGAGCGTGGCGTTGCGCCACATCTGCGGGAGGTCTCTGGTGGTGACGACGGGGTCCGGGGGAAGGCCGTAGACCTCTGGCTTGTCGAGCAGCAGGAAGAACGCTCCGGTGCCACCGACCCCATCATCCGGGTCGGCGCCATACAGCTGCGCATCGGCAAGTCCGGATTCGACGAGCGCCTCGACCCGGGACTGGGCTCGTTCCCTGAGCTCGTCGAGGTCGCCGAACTGAATCGATTGGGTCGGACACGCCTTTGCGCATGCCGGTTCCATGCCATCGGAGAGACGGTCGTAGCACAGGGTGCATTTCTGCGCGAGCCCGACCGCTTCGTCGCCGGCGGGTCCATCACGGCGCTCGATGACTCCGTAGGGGCAGGCGGGAACGCAGTACCCGCAGCCGTTGCAGATGTCGTTCTGCACCACTACGGTGCCGAATTCCGTGCGAAACAGCGCGCCGGTGGGACAGACATCGAGGCACGCCGCGTGGGTGCAGTGCTTGCAGACATCGGATTCCATCAACCAGCGAAAGGAAGTGCGCTCCTCGGGATCGGCACTCGCGCCCGGCAGCGCCGCGCTGGGCATGCCGAGATCCAGCGGTTGCGAGCGCACGGTCGTGCCGGGGGCTTGGTGGGAAGGCGAATCGCCGGGCTTCTCGATGAAGGCGACGTGGCGCCATGTCGAGGCGCCGAGTCCGACCGAGTTGTCATAGGACATGCCGCTCAGGGACAGCCCGTCCTCCGGGACGGAGTTCCACTCCTTGCACGCCACTTCACATGCCTTGCAGCCGATGCAGATGCTGGTGTCGGTGAAAAACCCTTTGCGTGCAGGAGGATCGGCGTAGCCTGCGCTGGCCGCGGGGTTGGGCGATCCCAGGAATGACAGCGTCATGTGGTCCGTGCCTCCGTGCCGGTGGTCTCGGTGATGCCCGCCCTGACGCGGTATCCCTCGACGTAGGCCAGTAGGGCAGGCCCTCGAGGGCGCCGGCCCGGCTGGATGTCGCAGGTGGCCGCCTTGGTCTCCTGGATGTGCACGTTCGGGTCGAGAGCGATCGGAACCAACTCGTTCGCCGCGTCGCCGGAGCTGAGCAGGTTGGGCCCCCAGTGATATGGCAGCCCGACCTGATGCACGGTGCGACCTTGGACGCGAAGCGGCGTCACCCGGTCGGTCACCATCACCCGAGCTTCGACGGCCGTGCGAGCGGTGATGATCGTGGCCCACTCGTTGTGGCGCAACCCGCGCTCGCGGGCCAGTTCGGGACTGACCTCGCAGAAGAACTCGGGCTGAAGCTCGGCCAGGTAGGGCAAGCCGCGGCTCATCCCGCCGGCGGTGTGATGCTCGGTCAGCCGGTAGGTCGTGAAGACGTAAGGAAAAACCTCGCTGCCCGGCTGGGAACCCCACGGGTGATAGCGGTTGCTGCGGCGCGAGTACGTTTCGCGTGCAGGGTTGCTCTGCTGGGCGTAAAGCGGGTTCGCAAAGGGTGATTCCTGTGGCTCGTAGTGCGTCGGCATCGGCCCGTCGGTCAGTCCAGCGGGAACGTAGAGCCACGCCTTGCCATCCGTTTGCATGATGAACGGCTCGGTGCCGGCGATGGCGTCCTCGGCCTTGGCGTCCTTCGGGGGCCGGTAGTCGGGGCGCTTCGTCGGCTGGAAATCAGGGACGTCGTGTCCGGTCCACTTGCTCTCGTCCTCGTCCCACCAGACGTAGGCCTTCCGCTCACTCCACGGCTTGCCGTCAGGATCGGCGGAGGCACGGTTGTAGAGGATGCGTCGGTTGGCCGGCCAGGCCCAGCCCCATTCCGGCGCCACCCAGCTCTGCTGGCTGCCGGGCTTGCGGCGGGCCGCCTGGTTGACGCCGTCGGCATACACGCCGCAATAGATCCAGCAGCCGGAAGTCGTCGAGCCGTCGTCCTTGAGGCCGGTGTACGAGTTCAACGGCTTCCCGTCACTGTCGAAGCCGTTGATCTCGGCGAGCACGGCTTCCGCGACGGGATCGTCGTAGCTGCCTTCGGTCGGGTAATCCCACGTCAGCTCGAGCAAAGGCTTGTCGCGCTCGTCGGTCGAGCCGGCAAGCTTCTGCCGGATGATCCGGCCGAGGTGGAAGTAGAACCATAGGTCGCTGCGGGCATCGCCTTCAGGTTCGACTGCCTGATGGTGCCATTGCAGCATCCGCTGGGTGTTGGTGAAGCTGCCGCTCTTTTCCGTGTGGGCAGCGGCCGGAAGGAAGAAGACCTCGGTGGCGATGTCTTCGGTCCTCATCTCGCCGGTCTCCACCTCAGGGCCGTCGAGCCACCAGGTCGCGCTCTCGATCAGGACGAAGTCGCGAACGACGAGCCAGTCGAGGTTCGACAAACCCTGGCGTTGCATCTTGGCGTTGGCCGAACCCACCGCCGGATTTTCGCCGACGAGGAAGTAGCCTCCGCCGCCTTCGTCGATCTGGCGCATCACCGTGTTGTAGGTGCCGTGATCGCCGGTGAGGCGGGGCAGGTAGTCGAAGCAGAAGTCGTTGTCAGCTGAAGCGGCGTCGCCCCACCAAGCCTTCAGCAGGCTGACCGTATAGGCGCTCATGTTGCCCCAGTAGCCCTGCTTGCCCGCATCCGCTGAAACGAAGTCCTCCAAATTCTCGTGTTGATGGGCATGGGGCATGGGGATGTAGCCCGGAAGCAGGTTGTAGAGCGTGGGAATGTCGGTGGAACCCTGGATGCTCGCGTGCCCGCGCAGCGCCAGGATTCCGCCACCCGGCCGGCCGATATTGCCCAGCAGCGACTGGAGAATGGCGGCGGTGCGGATGTACTGCACGCCCACCGTGTGGTGGGTCCAACCGACGGCGTAGACGAAAGCAGAGGTGCGTTCGCGGCCGGAGTTCGACGTGAGCGCGTCCGCCACTTCATAGAACTGCTCTGCGGAGATGCCGCAGACGTTCTGGACCATCTCGGCGGTGTAGCGCGCGAAGTGACGCTTCAGGATCTGGTACACGCACCGTGGATGGGTGAGCGTCTCATCGGTCTGCGGCTCGCCCTCGAGAGCCGGGCCGCCGCTTCCGTGGCTGTCACCCTTGGCGCTCTCCTGGGTAGCGGACGATGTTCCGTGCCCGGCGCGCTTGTCGTACTGGCTGTCGCGATGCCCGGAGGCGGCGGCCACGCTGGTGCCCTCGTACTGCCAGCTGGAGGGGTCGTACTTGCCTGCCTCGTCATCGAATCCGGAGAACAACCCGTCGAGGTCCTCGGTGTCCCGAAAGTCGTCACCGACGATGGTGGCCGCGTTGGTGTAGGCCACGACGTACTCACGGAAATCCTTCTCCTCGGTGAGGACGTGGTTCACCAGGGCACCGAGGAAGGCGATGTCCGAGCCGGCACGAAGCGGCACATGGAGATCCGCGACCGCGCTGGTACGGGTGAACCTCGGGTCAACGTGAATGATCTTCGCGCCGCGGGCCTTGGCCTCCATCACCCACTGGAATCCCACCGGATGGCACTCGGCCATGTTGGAACCCTGGATGATGATGCAGTCAGCGTTTTGCAGGTCCTGCTGGAACGTGGTGGCACCGCCACGGCCGAACGAGGTTCCCAGACTGGGAACGGTGGAGCTGTGTCAAATTCGTGCTTGATTCTCGATCTGGATCGCGCCCAGGGCGGTGTAGAGCTTCTTCATGAGGTAGTTCTCTTCGTTGTCGAGAGTCGCTCCTCCGAGGCTCGCCAGGCCCATCGCACGCCGGGTCCGCTTGCCGTCCTGCTCCCATTGCCAGCTTTCTGCCCGGGTCTTGATCACCCGATCGGCGATCATGTCCATCGCCGTCTCGAGATCCAGCTCCTGCCAGGCCGTGCCGTGCGCCGGCCGATACTTGACCTTCAGCTCCCTGCGCGAGCTCGTCACGAGCTGCTTGCTGGCAGAACCCTTCGGGCAGAGCCGTCCTCTCGACACCGGGCTGTCCGGATCGCCTTCGATCTGGACGACCTTGCCGTCCCTGACGTAGACGTCCTGGCCGCAGCCCACCGCACAGTACGGGCAGACGCTCTTCACGACCTTGTCGGCAGCGCTGGTGCGCGGGGTCAGCTCGAAGGAGCGCCGCGACTTCGCAGCCGCCCCGCGACCGAGCACATCATCGCCGCGCAATTGCCGCAGGACAGGCCAGCCCGAGACCGATTTGGGAACGCCCATGTCCGCCCGCTTCCCCCTGTGCCGCAAGGTAATCCCGGTGGAGAGGAGCAATTTCAGAAGTTCGGCTCCGGCAGCGGCTCAGCTTGAGATGTTCACCTGGCCTCCATGACACCGCGATGGTCCTGATCACGGGCAGCTCCTCCCGGTCACTCGTGCAGGTGCAGCAGGTGAGAGACAGCTGTTGCGTGCGGCGCGCAATGGTCGGTCAGATGACGCGGATCGCGGTCGGTTCCCAGTGGCCGGCCAACGCTGCTTGCACGCCGCGGGTCAAGCGTGCCAACGCGTCCCGTTCCGAGGAGTTGAAGCAGTGCGCTTCCGATGCCGACGAGAGCCGGCTGAGTTGCTGACCTATCTGCTCTCTGGCTGCGGGGGTCTTCGCGCACCAGGCAACCTCTCGCAGCAGGTTGAGAAGTCGTTTCAGCACGACCACGTCGCTCCCGCCGTAGTGCAGCGGTTGGGTGATGATCAGCTCCAGAAGGTCGGCAAAGCCGGCGCGCTGAAGCATGACCCGCACCTTGCCGGCTTCATCGTGCAGGAGCTGGGGCCCCAGCTCGTGACCGGCGAACTCGCAGAGCAGCGCCGCCGAGCGATCGAGCGCGTGCACCGCCGACGTCGGATCGTTGATTCCGGGAGAAAGTGCTTTCACCGCGACGTCGGTGAGCTGGCGGAAGCTGAAGCCGATGTCTTGAGCGGCAGTGCGCTCATCTCCCACGATCAAAGCCGCTTGAATCCGGCTGGCGATGTCGGGAACCGGGACCTTCAGGCCTCCTTCGCCGGGCCAGACGCGGGCGATCGGCACACCAGCGACCGTGAAGTCTCCAGGCACGGCGTCGAGCACGATCTGGGCGTTGGCGTCCAGGGCGGAACGCAGCATCTGCTGCTCGTCGGCGCCGACGAGGAATCCGGATCGGGACGCGCAGATCAGTGCGGCATCGGCCGGCGGCTCGAGGGCCCCCTGCGCCTGTTGCTGCGGCGCACTGGACCGCATCCGGTTCAGCGTGGCGCTGCCGTCGTCGTGCACGGCTCGGACCATCGACTCGAGGCGGATCTGGCGGGTCAGATGGGACAGGAACCCCACGAGCGCCACGACGCTCCCGGCAGTCAGCAGGTAGGCGACCACCACCGAGATCTGCGGCACCGCCTGCTGAGGCCCCGCGACGTTCGATCGGACGCTGCGCAACACCGTCAGGGCAAAGGTGAACGTGGAGAGGAAGAGCGCCAGGGTGGACTGGACGATCCGGTCGTGAGCGAAGGTGCGCAGCAGCCGAGGGGAGTATTGGCTGCTGGCGAGCTGCAGCGTCACCACGGTCAAGGAGAACGTCAACGACGTCACGGTGATGAGCGAGTTGGCGATCGTCGACAGGACGGAGCGCGCCGATGCCGCGCCTCCGGAGAACAGCAGGGTGTGTGCGGAGGAGGAGTCGGTGGCGACGTGAGCGTCGAGATGCGGCAACCCGATGCCCAGCGCGATCGACAGCAGCACGGCGACGACCGGAATGGGCCACAACAGCGCGGAGAACGCGTCGCGGGCGGCGCTCAACCGGCCGGAAGTTGGCATGCCTCAGCTCTACCCGGGACGAAGGCCGCTGAACGCCGTCGAGGCCGGCTGCGCGGAGCACACAACTGTTGCTCTTCGCAAAGACAGCGCCACGTCGCTCTCAGCCGGAAAGCGCCGCGCCATTCCTTGCAGTTCTGTTTCATTTGCCCGGTCAGAGTGCGCGGGTGAGACACGGCGCTCTAAGCTGAGTTCCTCGCTCGGTCGCTGTTGAGAAGCCAGCAGACGCGGGCCACATCGACGGCCCGAATGACCGCCTGTCGCGAGCCATGCGCCGCTGCGTCCGGGTTGTTGGGAGGCATCGTTGGAATTTCGAGACGATCTTCAGTCCGTTTTACTCTCAGGCTTTTCGGCGAGTGAGCGAGCCGAACTCCAGCGACTCATGGATGACGAGGCGGATGGTGCTCTGCAGCGCATGCGCCACGTCGACGGCGGTCGTGGCGACCCTCATCGCCGGGAGGAAGCAGGCGAGCCGGTCCGCCGGGGGGAGCGGACCTGATCACCGGTGTGAGCAACGATCAGTGTTCATTTGCTCATGGCTGCGGCGGATGACCGGTGGAGTTCTGCGTGGTCCGGAAACCGATCGACTCACGAATCCCCGCCCCCACGAGCGGGGGATCCTGACCCTTCACCCCGGGCGTCCGCGGTACGACTGTCAGGCCGCCCTTGGCTTCGTAAAGCAGGTACTGAACCTGGCGGAGGTCGAAGATCCCCTGTTCGCGCAGGCGCGCGTACAGGTCGTCCGGTGTGATGGCGCACTTGCGTAACTCACCGGACCGCAGTTGCCCGTCGCAGGCGAGCACCCGGATCCGATGTTCGAGGAGTCTGCCTCCGGCCCTGGTGAAACGCAGCAGGGATACCAGCCGGTGCACCAGTACGAGAGTCACGACGGCGGCCGCCCCGGTGACATAGGACTGGCTACCCGCGACGGCCGTGCGCCCGATGATGGCTCCCATGGCGACCGCTGCGGCGAAGTCGATGATCGTCCATTGCGCCACCGTTCGACGTTCACCGATGCGCAGCGCCAGGAGCGCCGTCGCATACATCAGTGCCGCCTTGCCGGCGACCTCTCCCGCCTGCGCCCATTGTCCGTTCAGCCACTGCATGTCCGATCCTTGCCCCTCCTGGGTCTCGTCACTCGCGCGGCCGCTGGGCGTGTCAAAGTGGTCATCGCGCATCAAGTCGCCGGTCGAAACCATGGTCGGCGCGGCACCGCAGCGGCACCGTCTCACGGGCAGCGCGGCGATGCCCAGATCGGGCGCTGGGAACTGCAGGAAAGGAGAAGGCTGTGCCGATCGTTTCCAAGACGTCTCACATCGGCTTGTGCGTGAAGGATCTGGATCGGGCCCGCCGGTTCTACGTCGACGGGCTGGGCTTCGCCGACTTCGCCCATTTCGAGATCGACCGGCCGCTTGCCGAGATGGACGGCGACTGCGACCTGACGTCGTGGTTCGTCCAGAAGGACGGCCTTCGGGTCGAACTGCTGTACTTTCGCCGGCCGACCCCGACCGGGACGCCGTCGTCGCGGCGGACTCAGCTCGGGCTGACTCACCTGTCGTTCGTCGTCGACGATGTCGACGCCGCCGCCCAGGAGCTGGAACGGTGCGGCGGCGCGATCATCGAAGGCACCCGGTCCGGTGACGACGATCCGGACGTCGTCCAGATCGTCTTCCTGGCTGATCCCGACGGCAACCGGATCGAGCTCATGCGCCTGGCCCGGGGCCAGGCCTGGTAGCAGCACCTCACTACGATCGGCGGGTGGTGCTGACGCAGGGGAGAGAAGTTCGATGACCGCACAGTTTCGGGTCTCGGCCTGGGCAGGATCAGGACACACGACAGTCGCCGCGGTGACGGGAGCCGTCCGGGATGCTGCCGACGCCGGCTTCGACGGGGTCTGGCTTCCGCAGACGCTTTCCGTCGACGCGCTCTCGGCCCTGGCCGTTGCTGCGTCGCAGGTCCCCGACATCCATGTGGGCACGGCGGTCGTCCCGTTGCAGGGCCGCCATCCCTTCCCGCTGGCCCAGCAGGCGCTGACCGCGTCAGACGCGGCCGGACCGGGCCGTTTCACCCTCGGCGTCGGCGTGACTCACGCGTTCGTCTCCGAGACGTTCTACGGCTTTCCCTACCGCGACGCTGTGGCGCTCTGCCGGGAGGAACTCCAGGCTCTTGCGGGACTGCTCGGGCCTGACCGCAAGGCTAACGTCGCCGGCAGGTTCGTGGTCACTCAGGTCGGCCTCAGCATGCAGGGGCCGTCGCCGAGCGTCGTCGTGGCAGCGCTGGGTCCGAAGATGCTCGAGCTCGCGGGTGAGCTTTCCGACGGCACGGTTACGTGGATGACGGGCCCGCGAACCCTGCGGACACGAATCGTTCCCGCCATTTCCGAGGTGGCAGCGCGCGCCCGGCGAAGCGCGCCTCGCGTCATCGCGGGCCTGCCGGTCTGCGTCACGTCCGACGTGACGGCTGCGCGCGACGCGGTCCGACCCCGGATCCAGGCGGCCGCGCAGATGCCGTCCTATCGCCGGCAGCTCGAGCTCGAAGGAATCGACGACGTGGCGCAGCTGGCCATCGTCGGCGACGCCGACCACGTTCTTGCGAGCATCTCCGCTCTCGCCGAAGCCGGCGTGACCGAGTTGATGGCCGACGTCTTCGGCAGTACCGATGAGCAGGACCGCACGCGCGAGGTGCTGCGGCACTTCCCGCGCGAGAGTGCCTTGCGATGAGCGCGCCGGGCGCTGTCGTCTTCGACCCGCACGACCCGCGATTCGCCGAGCTAGGCGTGCCGTTCGAGGCGCTGGCGCGCATCCGGCATGAGGAGCCGGTGTATCGGACCGCGGCCGGATCCTGGTACCTGTCACGTTTCGCCGACGTCGAGGCCGCCCTGCAGGACGTCGATACGTTTCGTGCCGAGCTCGGACCGATCACCGGAATCCCGGCGGGAGTCCTCTCGATTCCCGAGGATCAGCACTTCCTCAGCGAGATTCCCGAGCCGCGGCACGGCAAGATCCGCCGGCTCTACAACTCCGTGCTGGGTGCCCACCGGGTCAAAGACATCGATCCGGTGATCGAGGCCGAGTGTCATCGGCTCGTTGACGTCATGCTGCAGACCGAGGCTGGCCGATCTGCACGGGCAGTATGCGGCCGCGATTCCGGCCTTCACCATGGCGCATTTCCTGGGCGTCGGCAGCGAGGCGGCGCCGCTTTTCATGCAGTGGTCGATGGACGGCACGCTGATGACGCGACCCGCGACCCCAGGTGTGGGCCCGCAAGGTCCGGCGACGCATCCCTTCTTCGAGGCGCTGCTGGCCCAGCAACGCGCTCTGCCTGAGCCGTCCATCCGCTTGATCGGAGTTTTCCTCGAGGCGCAGATCGACGGGCGGCCGCTCACCGATCGCGAGATCGTGACCCAGCTGCATTTCATGCTGCAGGCCGGTGTGCACACGACGCGGGGCTTCCTGACCCACCTGATGAACCGGCTCGTCCAGGACCCTACGATTCTTCCGGCGCTGCGCGCGAACGACGGCCTCATCGCCCAGTACCTGGAGGAATCGCTGCGCCACGACGCCCCGGTGCAGCGGACCACGCGCTTGTGCACCCGTGACACCACGATCGGCGACACGGCCATACGCAGCGGTGAGTGGGTCGAGATGGGCATCGCGTCGGCAAACCGTGACGACCTCATCTACAGCGAGGGTGAGGCCTTCTCTCTGGAGCGAACCGATCCGCGCCGCCATCTGGCGTTCGGCGCCGGCTCGCACGTCTGTCCTGGCGCGGCGCTCGCGCGGCGAGAGGGCGCGATCGCACTGCAGGTGTTGCTCGAACGCGTTTCGCAGGTGCTCCCGGTCGACGGCGCCGGCTATCCGCCGCTTCCCGGAAGCCTCGGCCACGCCCCGGTGCTCGCCCGCCTCGTGCCGTGACCAGCGCGACTTATCAAGCTGCCTGGTAGCAGAATCCCAGCAGCGAAGCAGTTTCCAGAGAAGGGGCGCGTAGGTGACCGAAGGCAGTGATACCCAGCTGACCGGTGACGAGGTTGAGCGTCGCTATCAGGAGGAGATGGCCAAGCGGCTCACTCGTGGTGAGCGGCACTACCAATCGCTGCGGGATCTGGACATCGACTTCGATGCCGATCCGTACGCGGAGCCACTGGTGCGCGAGCCCATAGTGGAGCAGGTTGATGTCGTGGTCGTCGGCTCCGGCTGGGCCGGGATGAGCACCGCCGCGTATCTCGACGAAGCAGGGGGTCACGTCCTACCGGATCATCGACAAGGCGGGCGACTTCGGGGGTACCTGGTACTGGAATCGCTACCCCGGCTGCATGTGCGATGTGGAGTCCTACACCTACCTGCCCCTGCTCGAGGAAGTCGGCTACATGCCGACCAAGAAGTACGCCCACGCCCAGGAGATCTTCGAGTACGCCCAAATGCTCGGCCGCCACTTCGACATGTACCCACACGCGATCTTCCAGACCGAGGTGACCAGGGTTGCCTGGCAGGAGGACGTCGAGCGCTGGCTGGTCACGACGAGCCGCCAGGATCGGCTCTCGACCCGATTCGTCGTCATCTGCGGGGGAGTGCTGCACAAGGCGAAACTGCCTGGCATTCCTGGGATCGAACGGTTCGCGGGTCGCTCTTTCCATACGAGCCGGTGGGATTACGCCTACACCGGCGGTGGGCCGGAAGAGCCCATGGACAAGCTGCACGACAAGGTCGTGGGGATCGTGGGCACGGGCGCGACGGCGGTGCAGGCGGTGCCCAAGCTCGCTGCGGCAGCCAAGCACCTTTACGTGTTCCAGCGCACCCCGTCGACGGTGAGCCCGCGAAACCAGCGCGCGACCGACCCGGAGTGGTTTCGTGAGATGGCGGCCAAGCCCGGCTGGCACGAGGAGCGCATGGCGAACTTCGTGCTGATGACGACCGGTGGCAATCCTGAAGTCGATCTCGTCCAGGACGGTTGGACCGAGATGTTCAAGGTCGACGTCAAGAAGGAGCCGCGGGACGAGGTGGAAGCAGCCGAACTCAAGGCACTCGACCGCAAGCTGATGGACGCCGTGCGCGCGCGCATCGCCGAGACGGTGAGGGACCTGCCACGGCCGAGGCTCTGATGCCGTGGTATGGCGTGAGCTGCAAAAGGCCCTGCTATCACGATGATTACCTGCCGACGTTCAACCGGGACAACGTCACGCTCGTCGACACCGACGGCATCGGCGTCGAGGAGATCACCGAGCGCGGAATCGTGGCAGGCGGCACCGAGTACCCGCTCGACTGCATCGTCTACGCGACCGGCTTCGACGCCCCGAGCACCTTCTACACCCACCGGCTCGGATTCGATCCTGTTGGCAAGGACGGCCGTTCGCTGTCCGAGGCCTGGGCCAAGGGTGCCTGGACGTTGCACGGCGTCTGGTCACACGGCTTTCCCAACCTCTGCATGAACAGTCATATCCAGGGCGGGCAGCACATCAACATTGCCTACGCCGCGACCAAGAACGCCGAGCACACGGCGTATGTCATCAAGCGCGCGCTGGACGAAGACGTCACGATCGAGCCGGACGTCGACGCCGAGCAGCAGTGGTTCGAGTTCGTCGCGAGCACCGTCGGCGCCTATGCCGCGTACTTCGCCACCTGCACGCCCGGCTACCTGAACAACGAACTCGCGGCCCCGGGCGAACGTGACATGCGCGGGGCCTGCTACATGCGCAGCGCCACCGAACTGCGAGACCTCTTCGCCGAATGGCGCGACGAGGGCAACCTTCAGGGTCTGTTGCGGCGGCCCGCCCGGCATCAATAGGGAGTGTGTGAGGCTCAGCCGTCGAGCATGACGGCGGCAGACGAAGGGAGCAACGATGGTCGCTGCGGCATCCACCGTGCTGGGCCACCTCGCCCTGCACTATCGCGAGGGGGATGAGCGGCCGGCGCGCAGGCTGCTCGAACTCCTTGGATGCAAGCTCGTCGACAACGGTCCGGCACCGGGATCCGATGGCTTCTGCACAGTCCTCGTCGATCCGGCCACCGCCGACTATGCGGACAACCTGATGTTCCTGTCCGGCATGACGGCCGAGCAGGAAGCCGTCGAGTCGGCCATCCGTCACGCACTGCGGCTGGGCGAGCCGGATGCCGACCCGGCCGCCGGCGCGTTCGAAGCGGCGTCAAGCGTCAACCCCGAATCCTCATCGCACATCGGAATCCGCTACCGCTCGCTGGAGGCGCTCGAGAACGTGCTGGACGACCTGGCGGCAGCAGCCTCGCCAGGAGGGGAACTCGCCGGACGAATCCAGGTCAGGAGATACCGGCCGCGTCCGGGCGGCAACGGGGAGGCTGACGCGGACGTCGCCGCCCGGATCGACGCCTCACCGGCCTTCTCCGTCGTGAGCCGACCTCGTTCGCCCCGCACTGGATCCAGTGTTTCGTCAGGACCGACGTGTGCGGCTTCGGCATCCTGGCGTTCGGTAGCACCTTCGAGCTCGATTACGTCTTCGAGCCGTTCCTGGAACAGCCACCGGTATTCGGCCGGCGCCCAGCGCACACCTGACGGGATCCGCTAGAGCGGGTCGCCGACGCGGGAGAAAGCCTCCTGCGCATTGCCTCCCAGGAACCGAGAGCGCAGCTCGGGCTCCAGATCGTCCAGCCCCTGCCCGTACAGGCGGATGGGATCGGCGTTGCCCTCCTGATGCGGGAAATCTGAGGAAAACAGGCACATCCGGGGGAGCCGGACGAGTACGTCCAGCGCTTCCGTGTCGCCGAAACCGGGCAGGGGAGTGATCTTCACGTTTTCGTGAAGCATGTCGCCCCCGCTGCGGGTGTAGGGCCACTCGCCGAGTCCGAGCGAGGGGAGCGACTGCCGCGCGCACGCGTCGACGAAGGAGGGCAGCCATCCCACTTTCATCTCCTCGAGGATGACGGTGAGCGTGGGATGGCGCTCGAACACGCCGCCGTAGAGCAGCGAGGTGAGCAGGTTCTGAGCGACGTGAATGCGTTGCGTGTTGGCCAAACGCGTGAGGGCGGTGACACCCCCACCGCCTGGATGGTCCCAGCCGATGTCAGCCCATCCGGTGAAGTCGGCCGAGGTGTTCCCGACGTGAATGACCGCGACCATGCCGAGATCGGTCGCTGCGCGCCACACGGGATCCCAGGCCGGATGGCCCGGCGGCACCGGGCCCGGAGGACGGCCGTTGACGGTGTAGAGAAAGAACGCGCGATGACCGCGCTCGCGTGCCCGGGCGAGCTCCGTCGCCGCGGTCTCGGGGTCCCGAAAGTCGAGTACCGCGACGGCATGCAGTCGATCGGCATGCGCGGCGAGCTGCTCGGCGAGGTAGTCATTGCATCGTGTGACGGCCGTTGCCCGCTCGTCGCCGAGGAACTCCAGCTGCTGCCAGTAACCCCCGGGATTGACGAGGCAATGGTCGATGCCGACCCGATCCATCCAGGCGATCCGCTCAGTGGCGCTCGAGTCGTGCTGTGGATGCAGGACGACGGGACCGTTGCGCTCTTGCGACATCCGGACCAGACCCGGCAGGAGGGTGGCCGCGTCCGGGCGGCGGCCGGCCGGCAACGCATTCAGCAGATCGCCCGCGATCGCGTGGCCGAGCAGATCGAGGCCGCTCGGCAACGTGCTCAGCCAAGGAGCCAGCGGATGCTCTGTGCCCGCCCACTTCGACGTTTCCCAGTGGGTGTCGACATCGATCACCGCCATGAATGACCTGCCGTTCTGCGCTGAATACTGGTAACGACGCTAGCTGGATGCCGGCAGGCGCGCAACGGACGTGCCGCACGCCGGATGTCTGTGTTGTGCGATGAGTCCGGCGGCGCGCCGTCGTCCAACTGATCGTGAGTGCCCGCAAGGGGCGCCGGGCCTGCAGCAGGAGGAGTGACCATGAACTCGATGGCACGCCGGATGTTCGAGCTGGTCGAGCCGATCGGTGTCATCCCCTACTCAGCCGACGAACCCAACGAGGCGATGTTCGCCCTCGGGTTCACCAACTACTGGGACACCTACTTCGCCGGACGGGCAGCGCCGCTGGGCCTCGCCGCGGCGGAGGTGGTCGACGCGCTCTTCTACAATTTCGCTCCCGGCGAGGTGGCCCGGCACATTCCGAAGGTGTGGCGCACCACCACGCCCGAAGCGGCGATCGCCGCTCGCCAGCTGGGCTGCGTGAAGGCGTTGCGGCGGATCCTCGGCGATCACGTCGACTCTCCCGCCTTCGCCCGCGCCGCTGAACTGTTGACTCAAGGCGGCGACCAGCGCACCGTTCGAGGGCCGGCCGATGTACGCCGCGCTGCGCGCGATCCCGATCCCCGATGACGTGGTGGCCCGCCTCTTCCATGCCGCTTCCCTGCTGCGCGAGCACCGCGGCGACGGGCACATCGCGGCCCTGATGATCGAGGGTGTCGGCGGCCTCGAAGCTCACGTCCTCTTCGCCCTCGACATGGGCATGCCGGCGGAGAAGTTCGGACGCATCCACCACCTCCCGGCGCGCAGCTCGCCGCCGTGATCGACGGGATGCGCGATCGCGGCCTGATCGGCGACGACGGTTGGCTCAGCGAACAGGGCCGCGCCGTCAAACAGCGGGTCGAGGCGCTCACCGACGACCTCGCGGCGAAGCCCTACGAAAGCCTCGAGCCGGACGAGCTCGATGAGCTCGTGGCCGCTCTCGAGCCGCTCGCCACGCTGCTACTCGCCGCCCAGGACTGGTGACGGACAATGGTGCTGTAGCCGGATTCCCGGAAGCCCCGCCCAGAGGAGACGTATGCCTACCGACGCCACCGGACTCGTTCTGTCGGACGACTCGGTTGCCCCAGATGTCGATCTGAGTGGCCGCGTGGCCGTGGTCACGGGGGCGAGCCGCAGCATCGGTAAAGGCATCGCGCTCGAGCTCGGCGCTGCAGGGGCGACGGTCTACCTGACAGGTCGCACCACAAAGCCCGGTGCGATACCGGGCACGATCGGCGAGACGGCTGCACAGATCGAGGCGCTGGGCGGCGTCGGCATCCCCGTTGCCGTCGACCATCACAAGGACGACGAGGTGACGGCTCTCTTCGAGCGAGTCAGGCAGGAGCAGGGCAAGCTCGACGTCCTGGTGAACAACGTCTACTCCGCCCCCGAGCTCGCCCCGTGGCTGGGCAAGAAGTACTGGGAACTGCCGATCGAAGCGTGGGATCGGATCATTGACGTCGGTACTCGCTCGCACTACGTCGCTGCGGTCCTGGCCACTCCGCTGCTCTTTGCTGCCGGTGGTGGGCTGATCGTCAACGTGTCGTCCTCCGGTGCGGTCACGTATGCGCACAACGTGGTGTACGGGGTCGGCAAGGCGGCCGTGGACAAGATGACTGCCGACATGGCCGTCGAGCTGGAAGGCACCGGCGTCTCGATCGTCTCGGTGTGGCCGGGGCTCGTGCGCAACGAGATGCTCGACGCGGCCGCGGTACGCGACGGCGACCAGATCTACATCGAGTTGCCCGGCGAGGGCCGCTTCGACCTCGGCGCTGCGGAGTCACCCCGGTTCGTGGGTCGGGGAGTGGTGGCGCTCGCCGGCGCGGGGGACCTGACGACCCGTACCGGCAAAGCCTTCGAAACGTCCTTACTCGCCAAGGAGTTCGGCTTTACCGACACCGACGGTCGGGTGCCGAAGGTGTCGGTACGCGACTAGCGGCAACGACGCCACGCGTCCGCGGGGCGAGGTCAGCGAATCAGGCGCACCCGGATCGGAAGGTCCAGATCGGCCCAGGCCCGATCAGCGGTGAGTACCTCGGCGGGATTGCTGCGAACGGTCAAGGCCAGGCAGCAGCGATCGCCGAGCGAGAGCGACCGGCCGCCGTGAAGCGAGCGCAGGGCACCGGCGAGTTCGGCGTCAGCTTCGCTGAGCGGTTCGATGGTGACACCGGCGGCCCCGAGCAGCCCCCGCAATCGACTTGCGTCGATGTCGGCGTCGACGAGTTTGCCGATCACCTCCGCCAGATTCGCCGCGCCGAGAACAGCACCGGCGAGGCGTTTCGCGACGAGGTCGCTGCCGGGTTCGTCGTGAACCAGGGCCAGGACGGCCGACGCGTCCAGGACGGTCATTCTGCTGCGGCGTCCAGCCGGCGCTCGGCAAGCAGTTCCTCAACGAATGAGTGGGATTTCGGCACGTTCTTGGCCAGCGCACGCAGCTCATCGACGGCATCCTGCTCACGCTGCAGGACCAGTCGCGCTCCGGCGACGTGCAGGTGCAGGTGGTCGCCCGGCGCCAACCCCAGCGCTGCCCGGATCTCTGCGGGGATCACAAGCCGCCCCTGTTGACCCAACACGAGCGTGGCATCCATGCGACAACTATGCCACAGGTCGGTCTGCTGTGGCACGAGACTCCAGCGCTACAGGTCGCTGAACTGGATCCGCCGTTATAGGACGGTGGGCAGCCGGGCTTCCAGCGAGATCATGGTTGCCGAAACCACCGTCAAAACCCACGTGGCGCGAATCCTCAACAAAGTCAGCGTTCGCGATCGCGTCCAAGCTGTCGTACTCGCATACGAAACCGGCTTCGTTACACGTTCCGGGTAGAGCAACGTTCCCCGGCCGCTACGCGTCTTCAGCCGTGACTGAAGCCGAACAGAAGGAGCACGGATGATGCTTTGCAGTGAAGGAGCGAGGAGGGCCGCAATCGCGGTGAGTGTCGCGGTGCTGCTGGGCGGCCTGGCTGCCTGCGGTGACCCGGTGACGGGACCGCACGGCTGGAAGGCGACCGTGTCGGTGTCGACGCAGAGTGGCGTATCGAGCGGCAACATCGGATACCAGACGCGCAACCTTCGGGGTGCGCTGCTCGATCGAAGGGGCGCTCAGGTAGCAGGCACGTCGTTCTCCGAGCAGTGCACCGTCTACGCGTCCGGATTCCCAACGCCGGCAGGGTGTCTGGTCGTCGTCAACACCGGCACGAAGGTGTACGTCGCGAAGGGGGCGCCGCGCAGCAGGGATTCCACGGACGGCACGTTCAAGACGATGGACGGCAAGGCCACCCTGACCGTGATCGGTATCCCGACCCTCTCGCAAGGCCCGCTCGAGCAGCTTCTGGTCGAGGCACGGAAGCTGAGCGCGTAAGCCGGCGATCGACCGGTCCCACGACGACGACGGATCATGTAGCCGTGTGCCCGCAGCGTCGCCGGTCCGGCTCAGCGTTCGCATCCCCTGGCAGCCACGCCGACGTCCGGATCGGCCAGTGCCGGCACCCACTTCGCCTCTGGATCGGGGTGCGGGTAGTCGTGCCACAGCAGAGCGCCGATCAGGTCATCGCCGTCGAAGGCGCTGACCACCAAGTCCGCTTCCGAAGCCCACTCGACCGCAATGGTCACGCTGTCACGAGCGGCTTCACCGAGGCGCCCCAGCTCGTCCCAGCGCTCATCACCCGGCGACCAACCTCCCGCTGAACTGAGGCGCTGGTGAAGGATCCGGCCGTCACGCGCTAGAGCGAGGACGGCAAGATCACCGCCGGCAGTCCCGACGGCGGCAGCCGGTCCAGCGAGGCCCCCGCCGAGGCGTTGCCATTCGCCTGGGTGGGCGCTGTCGCAGCCAGCCGCATGCGTCGCGAGTGTCCGGTGGAAGAGATGCCCCTCGGCGTCGTGCGCGAGGACGTCCACGACATCGCCGCGGGCGGCTGCCGTGATCGCACCGCTGAACGTCCCGCCGAGTTGGCACCACCCGCCTTCCGCCGGCTCCGCTGCCAACGAACGAACGACTGCTTCGCCGTCGTGGGTGATGCCGAGAACGTGAACAGCGTCGGACTTCGGCGAGACGATCGTGACGGAGCCGTGGAAGCAGCCGCCGAGGTCGGTCACGTATCCGGCCTGCGCGAGCGGATCCGTGACGCGTAGCAAGACCGACCCTTCGGGACTGATGCTGAGCACACCGCTGGCAGCTGCCAGCGAGACCCTCTGGGTGTGACCGGGCACGAGGGCGCGGCTACGCAACTGGAGGCGGTCGGTCACCGTTGGCCGATGCGGGACGCGTCCGAGCGCGAGTCCCTTGAAGTTGTTGACGCCGTTTCGCCGCGCGACGGTAAACCAACCGAACACGTCATACGCGATGGAGAAGTTCCCCGTCGACATCTCGAATCCGCGCTGCCGGTCGGAGGCGGTCTCGTCGGTATCGAAGTGCGCGGTGACCCAGGCCGCCGAACCTTCGTCGACTTCGTAGCTGTCACTGCCCGGCAGGGCATATCCGGTGCCGGTCGGTTCGCCGAAGCCGAGTCCGAGGGGGTGGCCCAGGAAGTCGCCGAAGCTGGTGTCGTCCTCCCAGGCCAGCACTTGCGCCCACATGCGGCGGGGAGCGTGTTCGATCGTGACGGTCCTGGCGACCTCGCGATCTCCGCCGGCGGAGATATCCCCTTCGCCCCATTGAGGCGCGCTGCCCAGCTTCTGCTGGGTGGCGACATCCCCCACTCCGAACCAGAACGTGAACTCACCGGCGCCGTCCGGATCGCCATCGGTGCGCACGTGGATGAGGTCGAAGACGAAGGTGACCGTGCGCGCCCCGGTGGCCACCGACCCCTTGATTTCCGGGTTTTTCGCGCCTGAGCCGAGGACCACATGGCCCCCGCCGACGTCTTTCAGCGCGACGATGCGCATGTCGAACGCGGTGTCCTGGGCCAGTCCACGGCCAAAGCCGCTGAAGACGTTGGCGTGCTGCTGCTGCAGGTGGCCGCCCATCCAGGAATCGACGAGTTCACCGTTGTCCTGGCGCCGGATCTCGACGTACGGAAACGCCGGCTGCTTGGTCTGGAAATCGACGGCGATGGTGTCCACGAGTGGTTGCACCTTGAGGCCGTAGATGAAGCCGAGGTCGGGATCTGTCATTGCTTGCGCCAATGCGTTCTTCTGAGTTGTCACGGTGACCCGACCGATTTCCGCAGCGTTACTTGCCCGGCGCAAGACGAAGGTGAGCACCTGATCCAGGCCGATCTGCTGCGTCATGGTTCCGACCCTCACGGGTGCACCAGGCAGCACCGCCTCGGCGCCACCGTTCAGCGACCGAGACAGCCGTGCTTTTACCGCAGGGTCGCCGGTGTCCCATTCGACGGTGAAGTCGACCAGGTGGTGGAGCACCACGTCGGATACTTGAAGATGACCGGATTTTGGGAAACCGTGATGAACGCGACCATGGGGCACCTTTGTCGGCGGAGTCTTGCAGCGGTGCGGACGAACCGATCATGACCTTCGGCGGCGCCGAGCGCCAGGGGAGTGAAGACCTGCTTCCCGCCCGCCTGTCTGGTTCGCCGAGCGCCGGCGTTGCTCACGACCATCCGTGTTCAGGACCCTGCAACACTCGCGACCGGCTCCTCCCGCGCGAGGCTGGACGCGACGGCCGCGTGTCCGTTCCTCAGCGAACGAGGAGATCGTCGAACGACGGGTGACGGAGGAAGTGCCAGATCTCCCACGGGTAGAACGGGCACATCACCGCGGAGCGGCCGAACTCCGTCCAGTAGTAGTTGTGGGCTCGGGGGTCGCTCCAGACCTTCCGGGCGTTCCGCTCGTCCAGCAGATCGGTTGTACCGCCAGTACGCGGCTTCGGTCACCTCGATCGCCCGCTTGTCGTTCACGATGAGGTGTTCCATGCACTCCAGCGCGTAGCGTCCGACCACCTCGTGGAAGCTCGCGGGGTGCATGCCGCCGTTCGTGTTCGGCCCGTAGACCATCCACAGATTCGGGAAGCCCGGCACCATGCACCCGAGGTACGCGCGGGCGCCGGATTCGGCCCACGTCTTCTCGATCGTCGCGCCGTCTCGTCCGATGATCGTCATCGGGAAGAGATAGTCCGTCGCATGAAAGCCCGTGGCATAGAGGATCACGTCGACGTCGTGGTGTTCGCCGGTGGTGGTCTCGATCCCCGTCTCGGTGATCCGGCGGATCCCGTCCGTCACCAGCGTGACGTTGTCGTTCTGGAGCACGTCGAGAACGCTGTACTCGCTGTCCACAGCGAGCGGACGGGCCGAGAGATAGGGATGCGGCGGCGTCATCGTGCGCACGAGATCCGGATCACCGAGCTTGTGTTCGAGGAACGCGAGACACGCGTCGCGCATCATCTTGTTGGCCGCGCTGCACGCGTCGGGGTCGTCGAAGTCCGGGTCGATCTCGCTGAAGTCCGAGAGGAACCGGATCGACATGGCCGCTCGGAACCGCATGAAGTTGGTGTAGAAGGGCAGATTGCGGTCGAGCCAATTCACCTGCGGCGGGTAGGGCGAGCGGTAGCCCGGGGTGGGCATGAGCCATTGCGGTGTGCGCTGGAAGATCACCACGTGCTCGGCCTCGAGGGCGAGCTCCGGGATCACCTGGTAGCCGCTCGCCCCGGTGCCGATGACGGCGAAGCGCTTGCCCTTGACCTCAAGGCCTTTCGGCCAGCGCGCCGAGTGGAAGGACGGTCCCCGGAAGGTAGCCATCCCCTCGATTTCGGGCAGCTTCGGACGGTTCAGGAAGCCGACGGCGGTGATGACGCCGTTAGCCCGCAGCACTCGTTCGCCGTCGGGGCCGTCGATCGAGACGTGCCACTCGGACGAGTCCTCGTCCCACGCGAGCGAGCGCACCTCGGTGTCGAAGACGATGTCGTCGCGCAGCGCGAACGAGTCTGCGACCCAGTGGAAGTAGCGCTCGTGCTCGGCCGCTGGGCAGTACGGGTTGGGGTAGCTGTAGTCGACGCCGAAGAGGTTCGTGTATGACCGGCTCTGCGTATCGACGCGACAACCGGGATACCGGTTCTCGAACCACGTACCGCCGAGATCGGCGTTCTTCTCGATGACGGTGAACGGGATGCCGGCGCGCTTGAGCTGGATGGCCGCGTTGAGGCCGCCCAACCCGCCGCCGATGACGATGACGTTGAACGCCTCGAGCCGATCCTGCGGCGGCGGCGTCTTCCACTCGAGCCCGCGAGCCCACGGATCCAGGGAGAGCTCCTCGAGGTAAAGCCCCATGTCCTCGTCGGCGAGCTCGAAGCTGCTCGCCAGCCGCAGGCTCGTCGGAAGGCGCTCCTCGGCGCCGATCGAGATCTCTCCGGCGCCCCTGTCGCGGTAGGCCTTCAGGAACTCGACGGCCTTGCGCCGCAGGAGAGCTGCGTCGTCATCGACATCTGACAGCGCGATCCCACGGCCGACCTCGGCAACGTGCGCTCGCGCCACCTCCTCGTCGCCGGTGAGCTGAAACAGCAGCCCGCGCAGCACGAACGGGTCCGCGTGGAGGACGGCGTCCTCGATCACCTCATCCGATGCGGCGAGCAACTCCTCGCGCACGTGCGACTCCAACCGCGCCATCGCCATACGGCACCTCCGCGATCCGTCTCGATGACGTTCATACCAGCGACCTCGGCGCTTCCGTCCGGCGGGAGTCGCGGGAGCGTATGACGGCCATGAAGCTCCGGCGGCGTAGAAGCTGGTCATGTGTTCCTCGGGCCGCACCTGCAGACGCGACGGTCCCGCGCCGGGCGGGGGGGTGGATGACGCACTGACCAGAGAAATAGCATCGGGCCATGAAGGCGCCTGCGACCGTTCAGATCAGTGATGACAACCTGGTGCGGACGGTTTTGATGCACCGTCCCGAGCGCTTGAACGCCTTTGATGGCGGCCTTGTCAATGACCTCGCTGATGCCCTGACGGAGGCAGCCGCGTCTCCCGGCGTCGCAGTGGTCGTCTTATCCGGGAGCGGACGGGCGTTCAGCACCGGGGCAGACCTCAAGGCTTTGGCGCTGCCACGGGAGACGGTCGCCGCCGGCGACGGCGGTTCCGGGTTTGACAGGCTTCTCGACGCGCTGGCCGATTTCCCCAAGCCGTTGCTGATGGCCGTCAATGGCTACGCGGTGGGCTTCGGGATGACGATGCTCGCCTTCGCCGACCTCGTCTTCATGTCCACGGAAGCCCGGCTGCGTTGTCCCTTCACCGAGTTGGGCGCGCCCACTGAGGCAGGTTCGAGCTACCTGTTTCGGCACCTGCTGGGCCGACAAGAGGCGGCGTGGATCTTGCTGTCCTCGGAGTGGATCGATGCGGCCGAAGCTGAAGCCATCGGGTTGGCATGGAAGCTGTGCGAGCCGGGCGAACTGCTTGAGGTCACGAACGAGTACGCGCGACGGCTCGCAGCACGGCCGGTAGCGGCGCTGACACGCGTAAAGCGCTTGCTCAATGCGCCCGAGCGGGCCGAACTCGCAGAGGCGTTCGACCGAGAGCGAGAGGAGCTGGCCGCGTTTGTTGCAGGCTTCTCCAAACAGCTCAACAGTCAGGCAGCCAATTACCCTTCCAAGCTCGCACGCTTGGCGCCGCCGACAGATACGAGGTTCACCGCATGAGCACCCTTGCCGACAGCTACGAGACCCTGCTTTACGCGGAACGGGACGGATCGCGTTCGTCACCCTGAACCGCCCCGACGCGCTCAACGCCTTTGACTCGACGATGATGCGCGAGGTCCAGGACCTGTGGCGCTCACTACGGACGAATGACGACGTGCGCTGCGTGGTGCTGACCGGTTCGGGTGAGCGGGCCTTCTGTGTGGGCATCGACCGCACCGCCGACGACACCTATGTCGTGTTCGAGAAGCGCACGCTGTACGGAACGTCGAACAACTACATGTATGACGATCCCGGGCGGTTCCTCGGCCCGAAGTCGAACGACCTCTGGAAGCCAGTCATCTGCGCCGTCAACGGCATGGCCTGCGGCGGCGCGTTCTACATGATCGCAGAGTCGGACATTGTCATCGCCGCCGAGCACGCCACCTTTTTCGACCCGCATGTGACCTATGGCCAGGCCGCGGTCTACGAGCCGATGCTGCTGCGGCAGTACATCTCGCTCGGCAACGTCTTGCGCATCGCCCTGCTCGGCGCCCGGGAGAGGGTCAGCGCAACGACGGCCCTTGAGATCGGCCTCATTACCGAGGTCGTCACGGCCGACGAGCTCGCGGCGCAGGCGGCGTGGCTAGCAGAGGCGATCGCCAGCGCCGACCCTGATGTGATCGCCGGCACCCTGCGCGCGGTCTGGGCGGCCAACGACCTCGGCCGCCTCGGCGCGACCACGATGGCACCGTCGATCCTGTCGACCTCGATCAACAAGGACGTCATGGCTGCCGGCAACCAGGCATTCGCCAGTCAGCCCCGGATCAAGCCCCGCATCCGCTGAGCGCGCTCGGCGCTCACCGGTCAGGCAATCAGTGCCCAGGCCGGGTAGACCACGTCGGGTGTGGCGAGCCGGAAGGCGGGCGAGCGGCCAGGCCAGCTTGACCAGTCACCGATTCCCTTTGGCTGCAGGCGTTTCCGGCATTTGGGGTGTGCGCGATGGGTTGGAGCTCACCCGGTTCGGTGGACACCCTGGAGTGACCTCATCTCCCCGGACACCGCGGGTTGGGTGAACAGCATCATGCAGCCGGCTTCGTGGGGCGGCCTTTGCAGTCGCCGTCGTCGTAGTTAAGGACGCTGAGACAACCAAGCCGGGGCTTAACACGCCTGCGGGTCCGCGAAGCAGCCCACGGCTATGAAAGCTGGTCATGTTCCGAATTGGGGAGCGCCGCCGCGGTCTGAGAGTGCAGCTCAGCGCGGGGTAGGCACGGTTCGCCGCAGGCGGCGCGCGAGCTTCGTACCTCAACGTGCCCCTTCACAGCCCGCGACAAGGCTGGCTGCAGGAGATGTGATGGAGCCGAAAGGTGGCTCTGACCTGGGCATTTACCAGAGCGGGCGACCGGGATCGAACCGGCATGGCCAGCTTGGAAGGCTGGGGCTCTGCCATTGAGCTACGCCCGCGTGACTGTGGGAGAAAACGTGTAACAGGACTCGGGCGCGGAGTGTGAGGAACCTCCGCGCTCAAGATCGTTATCGCTCACTGTCCGGATACGAAGGTACCTGTACCGGAGGAATCCGTCCTTGAACCCGACAGCTGGGCATGTCGAGCGTCGGATTCGCCTCGGAGGGGCGTCGGCGGGGTGCGCCGGCAGGTTGCTCGCAGAGGCCGAGCACCGCTGCGTGCGGTTGGGACAGGAAGTCCGGGGCCCACGCTGGTTCGGTGCATCGGGGGGTTAAGGTCGGCGTCATGAGTGAGATTCGCGTAGACGCGGACATCGATGCGATCTCAGTCGCGGACGTCATGTCGTTGAGCGCCGCTCAGGGTCCGTGTGTGTCGATGTTCATGCCGACGCATCGTTCCGGTCGGGAGACGTTGCAGGGTCCGGTCCGGTTGCGGAACCTCATCAACACGGCCCGCGGCGAGCTGTCCGGTGCCGACGTTGCCGAGACGACTATCGAGGCGATGCTGGCGCCATTGGAGTCGCTCGCCGACGATCACGCCTTTTGGCAGCACACAGCAGACGGTCTGGCGCTGTTCAGTTCGCCGGGACGATTCGGGCGATACCGGGTTTCGCGGTCGTTGACCGAGGAGGTCGTCGTGGCCGCGTCGTTCCGGGTTCGGCCGGTGTTGTCGTTGCTGTCGCGCGACGAGAGGTTCTTCGTTCTGTCGTTGAGCCAGAACGCGGTGCAGTTGTTCGAGGCCACGCGTTCTGCGATCACGATCTTGGACTTGGGGTCGGCTGCGACATCGATGGAAGAGGCGTTGGCGCTCGAGGATCCCGAGCGTCAACTCCAGTTCCATTCGACGGGCGGAGGAAGCGTCGAGTTCCATGGCCACGGCGCCGGCGCCGAGCTGGACAAGGAAGCGATTCAACGCTTTCTGCGTGCAGTCGATCGTGGTGTTTGCGAACGGCTCGGCGACGCGCACGAGCCGCTCGTGCTGGCGTGCGTCGACTACTACTTGCCGTTGTTCCAGGCGGTCACTCGCTACCCGAACGTGTTCGACGCGGCGGTGACGGGCAACCCCGAGCATCGTTCCCCGGCCGAGCTCCACGCCGACGCCTTGCGGCTGATCGAGTCATCGACCAATGTGGATCATCCCGGCATCGACCGGTATCGAGCTGCCATGGGCGCCGGCACGACCGTCTCCGCGATCGCCGATGTCGTGACCCGAGCTCGTGAGGGGCGTATCGACACCTTGCTGGTCACCGATGTGCCACCGGTGTGGGGTCGCGTCGCGCCTGACACGGGCACGGTATCGACGTCGTCACGTGCCTCGATCGACGACGAGGATCTGATCGACCGTGCAGTGTTCGACACGCTCGCGAGCGGTGGCGAGGTCATCGTGACGGACGAGGCGACACTCGGAACCGTCACCGGCGTCGCTGCGACGTTGCGTTACTGAACGCCGGAGACTCGACCAGGAGGACGAGATGAGCGACGAAGGCACTGCGACGGTGGAAGAAAGCTTGCGACTCGGAACCGGGTTCGGTCAGGACGAACGCGGTCCGATCGTCGCAGGATGGGCGAGTCTGGATGCTCGCCTCCGCTCGTTCGACGCCGGAACCGTCGAACTGGAACTCTCGGTCAAGGAGCGCGGCGAAGCGAGCCAGCGGACGGTGCTGGAGGCCTGGATCTCGGGTCACACGCGTGTCGTCGCCACCTCGAGCGAGCCGGATCTTGCTCAGGCGCTGCACGAGGTGCGCGATGACCTCATCCGCCAGTTGACCGACGCAAAGAGCCGGACCGAACCGCAGAACAACGCCTCGGGACGCGTCACCGAACGGGGCGAGCGCTGAGCTTCATGGGTCCTGCCGCTCCCGATCCGGGACGACGGTAGCCGGTCGCCGGTACGGCAGTCATAGCGAGCTACCCAGTCGGCGCGTCGCCGTCGCGCAGCCGCCACGCGTCGGTGACCAGCTCGCGGAGCCGGCGCACGCCGACGAGCTCCAGGCGCACCATGACCAGGGGGAAGCCGCCGTACCCGGGCGCGGTGAAGAACAGGTCGGGCTCGCCGAGCAGGAGCGCCTGCTTCTCGGCTTCGTCGCCGACGTAGAGCACGGCAATGTCGGTGCGGATCGTGCGCCGCTGGCCGGGGACACGCTCGGGATACGACCAGACGAAGCCCCTGCCGCCGACGCGGAAGTCGAAGCCGTCGCTGGGGATCTCCTACGACGTCGGCCAGCGACAGCGCGATGCGCCGCACGTCGTCGGCGTCGGCCACGGCAGACCACGTCTAGCGGCCGCTGACCCGCGCTAGCGGTACCCGCTGGCCCGGTGTAGACAGAGCCGCCGACATGTACGCGAGCAAGCGGGAGAGCGCAGTGTGCGGGACATCCGGGAGCTCACCGCCGATCAGGCGGCCTACTCGGAAGAGCTGCGACGCCGGTGGGGCGGGCTGCTCAGCTACCGCTACATCGGACGCATGTTCGCGTCGATGGACACGCAACTCCGACGACACCGTGACGCTTCGGCACGACATGCGCAACACCGACCGGCGGCCTGCTGCTCGCCGTGCTCGGCATCTCCTCGCCCGAGGGCGGTGGCATGACCGACCTGACGGCCGTGCCGAACCCGGTCATCCACTCGACGCAGATCCTCGATCCGGGCCATGACGTCAAACGCATCGAGGTCGCTCTCCGAGACGCTGCAGGTCGGCCGGCAGATGAGCTACAGCCGTTCGCGCATCGTCGACGCCGACGACCACAGCCGGGTGCTCGCGCTCACCGAAGGCCAGGGCGTCGTGATCGGCGTGCCGCCCGAGGGCCTGGAACTGATGGACACCCAATCCATCGACGTCGCCGACTCGCCGGACCTGCCTCCGCTGTGGCAGGTGTTCGGCGCGAGCCGCCGCGACGACGGTCACTGGGCGCTGCCCGAGCTCGCCGTCGAACTCGCCTCACCGGATGCCGCCCTGCACATCGGGCCGCAGTTCGTCGTCCTGGAAACGGCCGCGCTCGACCTGGCGTCCACCCTCGCCGGCACCGACCGGCTGCAGGGCGTCTCGTCCCACGTCATGTTCATGGCCCGCGGCAAGGACGGCCCGTTCCGCGCGGAAGGTGAGGCCTTCCAGGGCACCGACGGCACAGTCGGGGCCCGCCTCACGCTCATCGACGAGGGCGCCGGCGGCAGCGCGATCAGCACCGGCTCGTACGCGTTCCGGGTCGTGGCCTAGTGGAGCTGTGGGAGCTGGTGGCCCGCGAGCGCATCCGTGACTCGATCGCCCTCTACAACTGGTCCGGCGACGCGTACCGGCTCGAGGACCTGCCCAAGCCTTCGCCGAGGACGGCGAGCTCGAGGTCCGCGGCGAGGAGCCATGCAAGGGACGCGCGGCCATCATCGAATTCCTCGGTGGCATAAGGGGTACCGGCTCCGGCGAGGAGGCGCGGGCCGCTCATGAAGGCCGCGGCCGGAAGCGTCGGGGATCAAGCGGATCGTCCGCGCACAACATCGCCAACATCCGCTTCCTCGAACTCACACCTGAGCAAGCCAAAGTCTGCTGCTACTTCACGGTTTTCACCGAGATCGGGCTCGACCACTACGGCCGCTACCGCGACACGTTCGTGCCGGTGGGGGAGCAGTGGCTGATCCAGCACCGGTTCGTCTCGACCGACTGGCGCGCGCCCGACTCGACGATGGCGCCGCCTTCCTCGGTCCACTGAACCGCGAGGGCGGCACCGACAACCTCAGTATCCGTAGACCAATTCGCGCCGCTTCGCATACGCGCGACGCCAGGAGAGCCTGTACAGCCATCCCGAGGATCTTCGGGGCAGCCGCGAGGGTGCCGGCGATCTCCTGCTCGGTCATGTGGTCGAACATGATGCAGGCAAACATCGGCAGTTCGGCGCGGGTCTGCTTCAGGTGCACTTGCCCTCGGCTTCCCATTCCTCCGCGGAGTAATGCCGGCAGATCAGCGGCAGGGCCGACTCCTCCTCGTGGTCGAGGTGGCGGTCGATGAGCTGCGACAGCTGCTCCAGCGCGATCGCCCGCACCGGAAGCAGGGTGCACGTGTCATGATGCGGCGATGAGTGGATCGATCTCCTGGTGCTCGGCCTCGAGGGCATCGAGGACGACGGCGCCGGCCGGGTCGCGCCGGCGCAGAGCGGCCAGATCCGGCATCTTCACCGTGGTGATGGTGGTGGAGGCTGCGCACCATGGTGGCGATCTGCGCCTCGATCGCTTCCTTGCGCGCGCCGTACTCCGGCGCTTTCGCGGCGGCAGCGGCAAGCCGGGCGAACTCGCGCCGGAAGGTGCGGTGGGCGAGCAGGAAGAGCTTCAGGTCGGGCCCGCGGACTGGCCGTCGAGCACCTCGGCCGGGATGGCGAAGCCGTGGGTGGTGGTGGGAGCTGAGGTGTACATCGTGATCTCCTGACGGGGGCGGTCGGTGGGACATCCACACCGTCAGGCCGACCGTCAGCGAACGACTTGTGGCCGACTAGTGGTCGCCCTTGCGTCTTGCCGCACCGGCAGCCACGCGTTCGGCCCACCAGATCAGCCCGCGTCACGGCAGTCCGATTCGGCCCGACTGGTGAGCAGCGCTGGCTTCGTCGTCGCCCAGGCGGGCGGCGAGCCCGGCCAGGTGGTGGTCGACCGGACCGAACGCGAACGTGTTGCCGGCGATCGCGAACCAGCCGGAGTAGGGCAGCAACTGCTCGTAGCACCAATGCATGCGCGCCGGGTGCCCGGCGGCAATGGCCGCCTGTGCCGCCACTGCCAGCAGCGTCAGCTGCGACCAATCCTTCGGCAGGGCCGGGGGTTGGGCGTCGATGAGCTCGCGGGCTTGCGCCTGGTGGCCGGTCTCGGCGAGCGCCCAGACCCGCATGGATTGCGCGAAGAGCGGACTCGCCACGCTCAGGGAGGCAAGCTGCTCGATGATCGCGTCCCAGCGCCCGCGGGTCGCGTCGACCAGCGCATGGATGACGTCAGCGAGCGGCTCGGTGCCGAAGAAGCCCAGCGTGCGCTGCTCCGCCAACGCCTCCTCGTACAGGCGCTGCGCTTCATCGAGCCGCCCGTCGGCCAGCAGCCGCATCGCTTGCCAGGTCTGGTGAATCGTCGCGGCCGGGCGCAGCGACAACCGGCGCAGCAGGGGCTCGCACGCGGCCGTCTCAGCATCCGCGCCGCGCACGTCGAACAGCTGCATCCGGAACATGGCCGAGACCTCATGGCCCAGCAGCTCGAACGCCGGCATCCCCTCCTGCGCGCCGAGCTCGACCAGCTCTTGCCCGACGGCCACGAGCTCGGCAGCGAAACGCGGCTGGTTCACGGCTTGATAACGCGAGGTCAGCGCGACCGCGAGCAGCCGCGGATCGCCCACCCGGCGGGCCATCTCGACGGCTTCACGACTGAGCGTGTCGCAGCGCGGATCGTCGGAGCCGTCGTACAGCTCCGCCGCGAGCGTGCCGAGCAGCCGGCAGCGCAAGCCGAATCTCCCGCCGGGCAGGCTCGCGAGAGCGTGTTCGGTGCGCGCGGCGATGTCGAGATCGACCTCCGCGTAGCTGTGCAGCGTCCAGACCGCCGGCGCGTCGAGTGCCACGAGGGCGCGCAAGGCCAGCTCCGGATCGTCGGTCCTGTCTGCCGTACGGATGGCCGCGGCGCGGGTCTCCCGGGCAGCGATCACGTCGCCGGCATCGAGCTGCACGCGCACCAGCTCGAGCAGCATCCCGACGACCGCGGGCCAGTCGGGCTCCACGTCCGCCTGCGCGAGCTCGACCGCCTTGGTGAACCACTCCGCCGCGTCGTCGAAAGCCAGCCGCTGACGCGCGCAAACGCCTGCAACGTAAGCGAAATGCGCGGCCCGCCGGCTCGCCGACGGGCCGGCGGCAAGGGCGTGATACGCGATCGCCGCGGCATCACCACCGCGGGCCTCCAGCGCCTCGCTGGTCCGGGCGTGCACCCTCGTGCGCCGCATCGGCAGCAGGCTCGACTCCAGCGTCTCGCGCACCAGGTCATGCGCAAACCGCAGCCGTCCCTGACCGCTCTCCACCAGGACGCCGTGCACGGTCGCGAGGTCGAGCGCGTCCAGCACCTTTTCCTCCGGCTCGAAGGTCACCGCCGAAAGCAGCTCGGGATCCACGTCACGGCCGAGCACGGCAGCCGTCGACAGCAGCTCGCGGGTCGCGTCAGGCAGTCGGCCGAGCCGGCGCTGCAGCACGTCACGAACGGTCGGCGGCACACCGTTCAGCAGCGCCTCGGTCGCTGTGCCCCCGACGGAGCCGGCGAGCTTGATGCTTTCCTGCAGCAGGAAAGGATTTCCTGCCGTTCGAGCGGCGAGCTGAGCGACCTCGGCGGCGTCGAGCGCCAGCCCGAGCGCGGCTGCCAGCTCGGCGATCGCGTCGCCATCAAGACCGTCGAGCGAGAGCCGGAGCGCCCCGTCGCGTGCGAGCCGGCCCAGCGCGTCGTTCAGAAACGGGCTGCCTTCCCCGGAGCGCAGGGTCGCGATGATGAGGACGCGACCTCCGCGGCGCAGCGCGATGACATCGAGCAGCAGGCGTAGCGATGCCGCATCGGCCCACTGGAGGTCATCCAGCACGATGAGCAGCGGCTCCTTCGCCGTCGCGAGCGCCAGATAGCGGGCTACGGCATCGTGCTGGCGAAACCGCGCCTCGGCGCCATCGGCGGACTCGGCAGCGGGCGCCGCCTCGGTGCCCAGCAGATTCGCCAGCCGGCCGGCAAGGTCGGGCGCCGCGGGAAAAGCACTCACCAGCGGGCCGAGTACCTGCTGCCACGGCCACAGCGCGGGGACGCCTTCCGCTTCGGGCAGCGCCCCACCGGCGCGCCACCCGCCTGCGTGCAGCCGCACGCTGACGCACTCGGCCAGAAACGTCTTGCCGATCCCCGACTCGCCGCTGACGATCGCCAACCGCACCCGGCCCGACAGCGCCTCTTCCGCGGCGTCCAGCAAGGCCTGCAGCGGGGCATCCCGGCCGACCGGCGCCGCCGGACCCGTGGAAGCCGCGGGGGCTCACGCTGAGCCGGAATCGGCACCGTCGGCGCGGTCTCGCGCGGGGCAGTCCAGTCGAGCTCCGGTGCCTGGGTGAGCAGCTGGCGTTCCAGCTGGGCGGCGGCGGGCGTCGGATCAAGTCCGAGCTCACCGGCCAGCAGGTCACGCGACCGGCGCAGCACCTCAAGCGCCTCGGCCTGCCGCCCGGTGCGATACAACGCCAGGGCGAGCAGCCGCCACAGCCCCTCGCGTAACGGATGCTCCCGGGCCAGCGTCTCGATCGTCGGGACAGCCTCAGCGGCGTGGCCTGCCGCGAGCAACGCCGCCATCCGGTGCTCGCGGGCCACCAGCCGCCACTCGGCCAGCCGCGCCGCCTCGGGCGCGGCCCAGGCCTCGTCAGCAAAGTCGGCATAGGCCTCCCCGCGCCACAGCGCCAGGGCCGCGTCCAGGCAAGCGCCGGCCTGCGCCGGACGCCCCTCGGCCAGCAACCGGCTGCCCTCGCTCGCCAGCCGCTCGAACTCGACGGAATCGATCGCGTCGTCCGCACCGATCCGCAGCGCGTAGCCGGGCGGGGAACTGGCCAGCCGACGGGCGGGGGAGCGGGGCGCGCGGTCGGGCTCCAGCGTGCGGCGCAGGTTGGAGACGAACGCCTGCAACGATCCGACGGCGCGCGGCGGCGGCTCACCGTTCCAGAGGTCGTCGAGCAGCCGGTCGACCGACACCACGTCGCCGCCCGCGATCAGCAGCCGGGCCAGGACGGAGCGCTGGCGGGGTCCGCCCAGCTCGAGCGGGCCTGAAGGCCCCTCGACAGCCAGCGGTCCCAGCACCAGGAACTTCATCCGACCTCCCCGGTGCCCGATTCTGATGGTTTCGTGCCCGGGGTGGGGGACGTTTTGGGCAACGTCAGCACAAGAGTGGCTGCCTCCGCGAAGCCCTCGACGGACGGCATCTGTGCTGGCAGACGAGGGTAGGCGCGCAGCACCATAGGATCGGGGCACGCCGCGGGGCGTAGCGTAGTGGCTAGCGCGCCTGCTTTGGGAGCAGGAGATCGGGAGTTCGAATCTCCCCGCCCCGACTGCCTGCTGTCGCCAGTCCTCAGCCCCATCCCATCGTACCGACTTCCCAGCTGCTATGGAGAGCTGCGCCGCTGTGAAGGCCACCAAAGAAGCCCTGAGCCCTACCCGAGTCAAGGTCACGATCGAGGTTCCGTTCGAGGAGCTCTCCGAAGACCTGGCGTCGGCCTACAAGCGGATCGGCCGCCAGATCCAGGTGCCGGGCTTCCGTCCGGGCAAGGTGCCGGCGCGCATCGTCGACCAGCGGATCGGGCGCGGCTACGTGCTCAACGAGGCCCTGCCCGGGTGCGCTTGACCGCTTCTACGGCCAGGCGCTCGAGCAGGAGCAGATCGCGGCGATCTGCCCCGCCGGAGGACGTCGACGTCAAGGAGTTCAACGACGGCGAGCAGCTGGTCTTCACCGCCGAGGTCGACGTGCGTCCCGAGGTCACGCTCCCCGACCTCGACGGCATCGAGCTCACCGTCGACGACGTCACCGTCACCGACGAGGACGTCGATGAGCAGTTGCAGAGCCTGCGCGACCGGTTCGCCACGCTCCAGCCGGTCGAGCGTGCCGTCGCCGACGGCGACTACCTGACGCATCGACCTGTCGCGCCACCATCGACGGCGAGATCGTCCCCGGTTCGGAATCGAAGGGGATGTCCTACGAGGTCGGCACGGAAAACCTGATCCCCGGCCTGGACGAAGCGATCCGCGGAGCCAGCGAGGGCGACGAGCGCACCTTCCCGACCGAGCTGAAGCATGGGCGATTACGCCGGCCAGACGGCCGAGGTCCTGGTCAAGGTCATCAGCGTCAAGGAGAAGGAGCTCCCCGAGCTCGACGACGAGTTCGCCACGACCGCCAGCGAGTTCGACACCCTCGACGAGCTGCGAGGCGACATCCGCGAGCGGCTGGCCCGGGTGCGCCGCTACGAGCAGGGCGCGCAGGCCCGCGACAAGCTCATCGACAAGCTGATCGAGATGGTCGACGTGCCACTGCCGGAATCGGCGGTCAAGGCTGAGGTCGACGCCCGCGAGCACAACCTCAGCCACCAGCTCGAACGCATCGGCGTCAGCCGCGCGGTCTACCTCGAGACCGAGGGCAAGACCGAGGAGGAGTTCGCCGCGGAGGTCCGCGAGACGGCCGAGAAGGCCGTCAAGTCCCAGCTCGTGCTCGACGCGCTCGCCGAGAAGGAAGAGCTGACCGTCGAGCAGGAGGAGCTCACCGAGCACCTCGTGCGCCGCGCCCAGCAGTCCGGCGTCGCGCCGCAGGAGTTCGCCAACTCCGTCGTGCAGAGCGGCCAGATCGGCGTCATCTTCTCCGAGGTGCGTCGCGGCAAGGCGCTTGCGCAGCTGCTCGAGAGCGTCAAGATCACCGACGAGTCGGGCAACGCCGTCGACCTCTCCGCTCTTGATGACGCCGACGAAGCCGACGACGGCGACGACGACGAGTTCGCCCAGATCATGGCCGACGACCCGGCGGCTCGACGATGACGATCGACGACGAGCCGACGACGAGGCCGACGACGAGGACGACGAGGACCCCGAGCACCCGCACGAGCACGCGCGCGAGGAGCAGTACGAGCCCGAGTCAGCGGAGTAGCACGGCTCGCGTAAGCCTGGTAGATCGTCCGGGCGTGCTGTCGTGCTGACGCGGAGGGCTGATCCGCCTACGGCGCGATCACATCCGCCTACGGCGAAAAGCGCTGTTGCGCGGCACCGCGGCGACCGAAGACCTGGTTAGGGTCATCGACAGGTGATCGCACCAAGCACCCGGCGCGACCGGGTCCAATCCGAAGGAGCGGCATGAGCGAGCTCGTGGTGCCCACCCTGACCACTCCCGATTCCCGCGGCCCCGGCCCGGGCGCTCCCACCCTGGATGACCGCGTCTACGACCGGCTCCTGCGCGAGCGGATCATCTTCCTGGGCAGCGTCGTCGAAGACACGATTGCTAACGCGATCTGCGCGCAGCTCCTGCTGCTGGCCGCCGAGGACGACAAGCGTGACATCTCGCTCTACATCAACTCGCCCGGCGGCTCTGTGACGGCGGGCATGGCCATCTACGACACGATGGAGTTCGTCCCCAACGACGTCTCCACCGTCGCCATCGGGCTGGCAGCGAGCATGGGCCAGTTCCTGCTCTGCGCCGGCACCAAGGGCAAGCGTTACGCCACCCCGCACGCGCGGATCATGATGCACCAGCCCTCCGGTGGCATCGGCGGAACCGCAGCCGACATCGCCATCCAGGCCGAGCAGATGATCCACACGCGTCGGGTACTGCAGGACCGCATCGCGTTCCACACGGGACAGACGCATCGAGCGCATCGAAGAGGATTCCGACCGCGACCGTTGGTTCACCGCTGACGAGGCGGCGGAGTATGGCTTCATAGACCGCGTCGTGGCGAAGGCCGCTCAGGTGCCCAGCGCCGGCCCGGTCAGTTAAGAGGAGACGCAGATGAGTGAGATCAACGCTGGGATCACGGCGGCTGACGCGTACCTCGCGCAGACCAGCCGGTACGTCCTGCCCAACATCATCGAGCGCACGAGCCGCGGCGAGTACGGCATGGATCCGTACTCCAAGCTGCTGAAGGAACGCATCGTCTTCCTCGGCGTCCAGATCGATGACGTCTCGGCGAACGACGTGATGGCGCAGCTGCTCTACCTGGAGTCCGAGGACCCCGACCGCGACATCAACATCTACATCAACTCGCCGGGCGGTTCCTTCACGGCGCTCACCGCGATCTACGACACGATGCATGTACATCCGCCCCGACATCTCCACCGTCTGTCTCGGCCAGGCCGCCAGCGCCGCCGCCGTCCTGCTCGCCGCCGGCGCGAAGGGCAAGCGGTTCGCCGTTCCTAACGCGCGGATCCTGATCCACCAGCCGTCCGGTTCCGGTGAGGGGCAGTCGTCCGACATCGAGATCCAGGCCAACGAGATCATGCGCATGCGCGCGCTGCTGGAGCGCATGCTGGCCGACCACACCGGCCGCACCGAGGAGCAGGTCCGCAAGGACATCAACCGCGACAAGATCCTCACGGCCGCGGAGGCGGTCGAGTACGGCCTCATCGACGAGGTTCTGAAGTCGCGAAAGACATCGGCACTACGCGCGGCGGGTTGAGCCGCCGATAAGTCACTCGTGGGACGATGCTCGGGGTAGCGTCACGTGCCAGATCGGGCACAAAAGCACTATCAACGAAGCTCCGCAGGTCGCACCATGGAGTGATTGCTCGTTCGCTTTACTTGCTCCACCCGCTGTACCGACTTTGAACCGACATTGACCAGCATCCGGGCCGCTCGCATAGCCCGCACGAGAGTCAGGGGAGTGGCCGGTGGCCCGCATCGGTGACGGCGGTGACCTGCTGAAGTGTTCGTTCTGCGGCAAGTCGCAGAAGCAGGTCAAGAAGCTGATAGCTGGGCCAGGCGTCTACATCTGCGACGAGTGCATCGATCTGTGCAACGAGATCATCGAGGAGGAGCTCTCCGAGTCCTCGGAGCTCAAGTGGGACGACCTGCCCAAGCCCAAGGAGATCTACGAGTTCCTCGACTCTTACGTCGTCGGGCAGGACACCGCGAAGAAGACCCTCTCGGTCGCCGTCTACAACCACTACAAGCGGGTCCAAGCGGGCGCGACCGACGGTAAGTCCGAGGTCGAGCTCGCCAAGAGCAACATCCTGCTGCTCGGCCCCACCGGCTGCGGCAAGACGCTCCTCGCGCAGACCCTCGCGCGCATGCTCAACGTCCCGTTCGCCATTGCTGACGCCACGGCCCTCACCGAAGCCGGCTACGTCGGCGAAGACGTCGAAAACATCCTCCTCAAGCTGATCCAGGCGGCGGATTACGACGTCAAGAAGGCCGAGACCGGGATCATCTACATCGACGAGGTCGACAAGATCGCCCGCAAGTCGGAGAACCCGTCGATCACCCGCGACGTCTCCGGTGAGGGCGTCCAGCAAGCACTGCTGAAGATCCTCGAAGGCACTACCGCGAGCGTCCCGCCGCAGGGTGGCCGCAAGCATCCGCACCAGGAGTTCATCCAGATCGACACCACTAACGTGCTGTTCATCTGTGGTGGCGCGTTCGCCGGCCTCGACAAGGTGATCGAGGGCCGCATCGGCAAGAAGGCGCTCGGCTTCCGGGCGGTGCTCGCCAGCAAGTACGACCTCGATCGCTCCGACGTCTTCACCGACGTCATGCCCGAAGACCTGCTGAAGTTCGGCATGATCCCGGAGTTCATCGGCCGCCTGCCGGTGATCACCAGCGTCAACAGCCTCGACCGTGACGCGCTCATCCAGATTCTCACCGAGCCGAAAAACGCGCTGGTACGCCAGTACCGCCGGCTCTTCGAGCTCGACGGCGTCGACCTCGACTTCTCTGACGACGCCATGGAAGCCATCGCTGAGCAGGCGATCCTGCGCGGCACCGGCGCCCGTGGCCTGCGGGCGATCATGGAAGAGGTGCTGCTCTCGGTGATGTACGACATCCCGAGCCGCAAGGACGTCGCCAAGGTCGTCGTCACCCGGGAGACCGTCCTGGAGCACGTCAACCCGACCATCGTTCCGCGCGAGGTCGCCGCCAAGCGCGAGCGCCGCGAGAAGTCCGCCTGACGGCCCCTCCGACCGAAAGTTCGAGGAAACCTACGCTTTTGGCGTCCGAACCGCAGGGTTCCTCGAATTTTCGGTGACGCCGCCGGTTCAGTTCTCCCGGTAGCCGGCCAGCTGGCGTACTGACGCGACGAGGCGGCCGGTCTCGTCCCAGAGCGTGCAGGTCTCGTCCAGCCAGCCGCCGGCGACCACCTGCGCGCTCTGCTCGGCGAGAAGCCAGCCCGGAGCCGGGAGGGCGCGGATGTGCGCGTCGAGCGTGACGGTCGGCACCCACCCGCGTAGCCCCAGGTCGAACGTGACCGGCGGGGGAGCGTCGCCGATGATCAGCAGCCAGAACGGGTCGATCGGGGCCTCGTGAGGCGGGTCGGCCCGCCGGATCCAGGCCCTGACGACCCCCTGACCTGAGGGTTCGTGGCGGATCCAGCCGGTGGTGGCGGGATCGAGCCGCATGTCGAGGTGGGCGGCGACGCCGAGGCGGCCGCCGGTCGGGGTCTTGGTGGCCGAACGCGTGCACTCGTCGGGCGGCGGGATCACCGGTGCGGCGGCTCCCGCGGCAACGAAGCGGGGCGTCTCGTCGGGCAGGGTGCCGGCGGTGATCAGTACCTCGGCGCGGACCAGGCCGCCCTGGCGCAGCGACGCCCGCAGGAAGCCGACGCGACGGCCTGAGCGCAGATGCTCGATCTCGACGTCGGCGGGCCCGGGATCGGGCGCGGACGCGAAATGTGCGCTCACGCCGAGCGGGTGCGGGTAGTCGCCGCCCTCGAGCGCAGCGGTGACGACTTGCGAGAGCAGGTAGCCGCCGTGGATCTTGTCGCCGATCGACCAGGAGGGGTCGAGTTCGATAGTCGTGCCGGTCACCGCTGCAACGTTATGCGGCCCCGGGCGATTGCCCGGGGCCGCATCAAACGTGAGCGAGCGATCAGTGCTCGGCGTACGCCCGCATCTCGCGGGTGAGGATCTCGGTGATCTGGGTCTTGGGTGAGCCCTCGACCGTCAGCACACCGATCGTGGTGGCGCCGCGCCAGACGCACCACGGACTGCGGGCTCGCGCCGCGCTGACGCCGCCGCAGGTCATCTGGCCACCGGCCGCACCCGGAACTGCGACGTGCACGCCGGTGGTGACCTGCCCGGTGCCCGGGGTCGCCGTGAAGCGGACCAGTGATGCGTAGTCGCTGGCCAGCTTGGCGGCGCCGGGGTGGAAGCGAGAGCGCGACGATCGTCGGGTGCCGGCGCTGTAGCTGGCGAAGCTCAGCGTCTTGGCGGCTGCCGCGTTCCAGGTCTTGGCCTCAGCCAGCACGTCGGCGCGCAATGCTGCGGACTTCGCGGCGGGCTGCAACGGCAGACCTGCGATGTTCGACGGGAAGCTGTAGGGCACCACGGGGGCCGCGACCGGCGGTACGACGGCGTTTGGCGTGGAGGACGACTTCTTGCTCAGCTGGGTGTAGCCGAAGTAGCCACCGCCGGCGAGCACGGCGACCAGCGCGACGGCGAGCAGGCGCTTGTCGGGACCCTTACGGCCCGTGCGGCGCTTGGCGGGCTCGGCGAACATGCCCTCGTCGTCCTGCTCGGGGGGCAGCGGGGGGAGTGCTGCGGCGTCGGCGGGCGCGAAGACCGGCGGCGGGAAGCCCATCTCCGGCTGCGCAGGGGCGGGCTGCCAGGCAGGAGCCTCGGCCGGGGGCGGCGGCGGGTAGGCCGCGGGCGAGAAGGCCTCGGTGGCCGGGGCGGGTGCGCCGAACTGCGGCGCGACCGGCAGCGTCGCGAAGTCGTGGAGGCTGCTCAGGTCGCCGTCGCCGAACTGCTGCGGGTCGACGTAGGTGGCCGGGGCAGCGCCGTACACCGGTGCGCCCTGCGGGGCTTGCTGCTCGTAGCTCCAGCGCGGGCGGCGCGAGCGGCTCAGCTACCGGAGCCTGCTCGGCACGCGGGCCGGGGACCTGCGCGGCCTGCGGCGGGTCGAACGGCTCGCCGGGCAGGACGGTGCGCGCTGCCTGAGCCTGAGCCGCACCAGGTGCGCCGGTCTGCTGCTCCACGGGGGACCTCCTTGGGCATGCCGGCAGGACGCCGGCCTATCTGCACTCCTGACACGCCATCGGCATGTGGGCGGAATGGCTGAACCCTTGAGCCATTTGGATCACGACGTGACTTCTGCCGAAGGCGTCGCTCCTGACAGACTGGGCCGGTGGCAGCCAATCGCTGGGGTATGACGATCCCGTTCAACGACGTCCCGCTCGCCGAGCACGCCGACCTCTTCCGGGAGCTCGCTGACCTGGGCTACACCGATGTCTGGTCGAGCGAAGCGGACGGCGCCGACGCGCTTCACCCCCCTCGTGCTGGCGGCGGCCTGGGCGCCCGTCCTGCACCTGGGTACTGCGATCGTTCCGGCCTACACTGCGCGGTCCGGCGCTGCTTGCCCAGTCCGTCGCCGCGATGGCCGAAACCGCGCCCGGCCGTTTCTCGCTCGGCATCGGCACCAGCAGCAACGTCATCGTCGAGCGGTGGAACGGCATCCCCTTCGACAACCGTATCAGCGGGTACGTGACACGTTGCGCTTCCTGCGGCCGCGCTGACGGGCGAGAAGGTCACCGAGACGTACGAGACGTTCGAGGTCAAAGGATTCCGGCTCGGACGCCCGCCCGCGCAGGTGCCGCCGCTGCTGGTGGCGGCGCTGCGGCCCGGCATGCTCCGTCTCGCCGGACGCGAGGGCGACGGCGTGATCTTGAACTGGCTCTCGGTGAACGACGTACCCACCGTCCTCGGTCACGTGGCCGAGGGCGCGGCGGCGTCCGGTGGCGGCGTGAAGGACGTCGTGGCCCGGATCTTCGTGCTGCCGTCCGAGGACGAGGCCTATGTCCGCGAGGTCGGGCGGCGCATGATCGCGTCGTACCTGACCGTGCCGGTTTATACGGCCTTCCACCAGTGGCTCGGGCGGGGTGAGATGATCGCGCCGTTGCTCGAGAAGTGGGCAGCCGGAGACCGCAAAGGCGCCCTGGAGACGATCCCCGACGAGCTCGTCGACGACCTGATCGTGCACGGCTCGCCCCAGGAATGCCGCGAGCACCTGGAGCGCTACGTCGCGGCCGGGATCAAGACGCCGGTGATCGCCCTGATACCGGCCGCTACGAGCTGCCCGCCATGCTTCGCGAGCTCGCGCCAGCCTGATGTACGTCCCGCGGCCCGACCGGGCTGCCGGCGACGAGCAGTGGCGGGCCTTCCTGCGACGCCATCGGTTCGGCCAGCTGGTGGCAGCCGGACGCGGGCGCGACGTGCCGGTCATCTCGCCGACCCCGTTCGTCCTCGAGCCCGACGACACCGTCCTGCTCCACCTCGCCACCCCCAATCCCGATCTGGGCGGCGATCGAGGAGAACCCGCTGGTCGTGCTGGCCGTCATCGGCGACGTCGCCCACATCCCCGGGCCGTGGAAGGCGATCGGCGACGAGGATCCGGCGCTCGGCGTGCCGACCCAGTACTACGGCGCCGTCCAGCTGACCGCCCGTGCCGAGCTGCTCCCCGGCCCAGGAGGAGAACTGGACGTGCTGCGCCGCACGATCGACGCCTTCGAGGTGGCCGGCGCGCTGGCCGATCCGGAGGTCCACACCGCCAAGCTGCCGGGGATCCGGGCCGCCCGGCTGCACCCGCAGGGCGTCGCGGCCAAGTTCAAGTTCGGCGGCAACGTCGATGCGGCGCATCGCCGCGCCGTCGCCGAGCGGCTGGCCGAACGTGATGAGCCGGTGACCAGGAGGCCCGCCCACGGGCGACTCGCGGCCGTCGTGATCTCTAGACTCGGCGCCATGGCCACGGATCCCTCTCGCCCGGTGATCGAACTGCCCCCGCAGTACGACCCGAGCGCGTAGAGGCCCCTGGCTATCAGCGCTGGATCGACGCCGACGCCTTCACCGCCGGCCGTCCCGAGCACGCCGACCGCCCGCCGTTCTCGCTCGTCATCCCGCCGCCCAACGTCACCGGCTCGCTGCACATGGGTCACGCGTTCGAGCACGCGCTCGATGGACGCGCTGACCCGCCTCAAGCGCATGCAGGGCTACGACGTCCTCTGGCTGCCCGGCATGGACCACGCCGGCATCGCCACCCAGAACGTCGTCGAGCGCGAGCTGGCCAAGGAAGGCCTGAGCCGCCACGACCTCGGCCGCGAGGCGTTCGTCGAGCGCGTCTGGCAGTGGAAAGAGGAGTACGGCGGCCAGATCCTCGGTCAGATGCGCCGCCTCGGCGACGGGGTCGACTGGTCGCGCGAGCGCTTCACCATGGACGAAGGCCTCTCCCGGGCCGTGCGCACCGTCTTCAAGCGGCTCTACGACCAGGACCTGATCTACCGCGCCGAGCGGATCATCAACTGGTGCCCGCGTGCCGCACGGCGCTGTCCGACATCGAGGTCGACCACCGCGAGATCGAGGGCGAGCTCGTCACATCCAGTACGGGCCGCTCACGGTCGCGACCACCCGGGCCGAGACGATGCTGGGTGACACCGCCGTCGCGGTGCATCCTGACGACGAGCGCTACCAGCACCTGGTGGGCACGCGACGTGCCGCTGCCGCTGACCGGCCGGATGATCCCGGTGGTGGCCGACGAGCACGTCGACCCCGCCTTCGGCACCGGCGCCGTCAAGGTCACCCCGGCGCACGACCCCAACGACTTCGAGATCGGCCGGCGTCACGGCCTGCCGTCGATCACGGTGCTCGACGAGCTCGGGCGACGTCACGGCCCACGGAGCCGTTCCAGGGGCTCGACCGCTTCGAGGCGCGCCCGGCCGTCGTGGCGCGCTGCGCGACCGAGGGTCTGATCGTCGCGAGAAGCGGCCGTACCTGCATTCGGTGGGGCACTGCTCGCGCTGCGGCACGATCGTCGAGCCGCGCCTCTCCCTGCAGTGGTTCGTGCGCGTCGGCCCGCTGGCCAAGCGGGCCGGCGATGCGGTGCGCGGCGGGGGAGACCAGTTCGTCCCGCCGGAGATGGCCGCGCGCTACTTCTCGTGGGTCGACAACATGCACGACTGGTGCATCAGCCGCCAGCTATGGTGGGGCCACCGCATCCCGGTCTGGTACGGCCCCGACGGGCAGACGGTCGTGCCCGGGCCCGACGAGGCGCCGCCCGTCGGGCGAGGGCTGGAGCAGGACGAGGACGTGCTCGACACCTGGTTCTCCTCGGCGCTGTGGCCGGCGTCCACCCTCGGCTGGCCCGACGACACGACCGGACTTCGAGCGCTACTACCCGACCAGCGTGCTGATCACGGGCTACGACATCATCTTCTTCTGGGTCGCCCGGATGATGATGTTCTGCACGCTTCATCGCCCCGAGGTGCCCTTCCGCCAGGTGATGGTCCACGGCCTGGTGCGCGACGCGCGCGGCCGCAAGATGAGCAAGTCGGCGGGCAACGGCATCGACCCGCTGGAGCTCATCGACTACTACGGCACCGACGCCCTGCGCTGGACGCTCGCCCGCGCGGCCAACCCGGGCGGCGACGTCCCGCTGTCCGAGGAGTGGGTGCAGGGCAGCCGTAACTTCGTCAACAAGCTCTGGAACGCCACCCGCTTCGCCCTGATGAACGGTGCCGATCCGGCGCTGCCGCTCGACGAGGCGACCGCTCACGGTGGCCGACCGGTGGATCCTCTCCCGGCTCGCCGAGGTCACCGCCGAGGTCGACGCGCTCTACGCCGCCTTCGAGTTCGGCAAGGCGTGCGACGCGCTCTTCCACTTCGCCTGGGACGAGCTCTTCGACTGGTACGTCGAGCTCGCCGAAGGTGCCGCTGCGCGGCGAAGAGGCCGACTCCGACCGGCACCCGCGCCGTGCTCGGCCGCTGCCTCGACACCGTGCTCCGGCTGCTGCACCCGGTCATCCCGTTCGTCACCGACGAGCTGTGGCGCTCACTCAACGGCTACGGCGACGGCAACCCGCAGACGCTCGCCCTCGCTGAGTGGCCGGCCGATCCGGGTCGCCGTGATCCTGCGGCCGCGGCCGAGCTGGCGCGGTTGCAGGAACTCGTTATCGAGCTGCGCCGCTTCCGCACGCAACAGGGAATCGCGTCACGCCGCAAGATCGGCGCCGTGCTGCTCGCCGCCAGCCCCGACGCGCAGGCATTCGCCGCGGCCTGGTCGCCGCAGCTCGCCTCGCTCGCCGAGCTGACCATCCAGGTGGGCACGGTGGCCCCCGACGGCTGGGAGACGCTCACCGCCGGCGGGATGTCGGTGGCGCTCGACCTGCTGGGCTCGATCGACGTCGGCGCTGAGAAGGCCAGGCTCACCCGCGCGCTCGAGGCAGCGGCGAAGGAGATCGCCCAGACCGGCGGCAAGCTCGGCAATCAGGGCTTCCTGGCGAAGGCTCCCGAGAAGGTCGTCGCCGAGATCCGCGCCCGCCATGACGCGGCCGTCGCCGAGCACGCGCTGCTGACCGAACGGCTGGGTCGTCTTGGCTGACGCCGCTGCGGTACGCGCCGAGCTCGCCCGGGTCGAGAAGGCGCTCGCCGGCCGCTTCCCGCACCGGATGCTGCCCGACCTCGACCGGATGCGTCAGCTCGTCGACCTGCTCGGCCACCCGGAGCGCGCGTACCCCTCGATCCACCTGACCGGTACCAACGGCAAGACCTCTACCGCCCGGATGATCGACACGCTGCTGCTCGCGTTCGGGCTGCGTTCGGGGCGTTACACCTCGCCTCATCTGGAGTCGGTGACCGAGCGGATCGGCATCGACGGCCGGCCGGTGCCGCCGGAGGTCTTCACGGCGGCCTACGACGATGTCATCCCCTACGCGGAGATCGTCGATTCGCAGTCCGCCGAGCGGGTCACGTTCTTCGAGCTGCTCACCGCGATGGCGTTCAGCGCGTTCGCCGACGCCCCGATCGACGTCGGGGTCATCGAGGTCGGGATGGGCGGCACCTGGGACGCCACCAATGTCATCGACTCGACCGTGCAGGTGATCACGCCCATCTCGCTGGATCACCGCGAGCTCGGCGACACCGTCGCGCAGGTGGCCGGCGAGAAGTCCGGCATCCTGCGCGCTGACGCGTTTGCCGTGCTGGCGAGCCAGCCCCCGCCGGCCGCGGCCGTCCTGCTGCGCAAGGCCGGTGAGCTCGGGACGACGATCGCGCGTGAGGGACTCGAGTTCGGCGTCGTCTCGCGCCAGATCGCCCTCGGGGGACAGCTGCTGTCACTGCAGGGTCTCGGCGGCGAGTACGGGGAGATCTTCCTTCCGCTGCACGGCGCGCATCAGGCCCACAACGCGGCGGCGGCACTCACCGCCGTCGAGGCCTTCCTCGGCGCCGGTGAGGGCGGTGCGCTCGACATCGAGACGGTCCGGGCCGGTTTCGCGGCCGTCGAGTCACCCGGCCGGCTCGAGACGATCCGCAGCTCGCCGACCATCGTGCTCGACGGCGCCCACAACGAGGCCGGAGGCAAGGCGCTCGCCGAGGCGCTCATCGAGGAGTTCGCGTTCGACCGGCTCGTCGGCGTGATCGGGATCCTGCGGGACAAGGACGTCGGCGCCATCCTCTCCGCCCTCGAACCCGTGCTCAGCGAAGTCGTCGTCACCCAGAACTCCTCGCCGCGCGCGATGCCCGTCGACGAGCTGGCTGCGGAGGCGGTCGACATCTTCGGCGGTGGCCGGGTCACGGTCGAGCCGCGGCTGGACGACGCGCTCGACGCCGCCGTCCGCATCGCCGAGGAGGAGGGCCCGCTCGGAGGCAGCGGGGTCATCGTCACCGGCTCGCTCGTCACGGTCGGCGAGGCCCGGCGCCTGCTGCGCCGTTAGCCCGCGCCGTTCCGCGGCCGGGCCTCGAGGACCCAGGTAACGAATTGACGACGAAAAATGTGTTCCCGATCACGTTGGGCGACGTTCGGTCCTAATCTGACGGCGCGTCAAGTCGGCCCTTCTCGCCGGCCGCGCTGTGGGTTGATCCCCACGTCAGTGCTCGTCCGCGCTTCAACGAAGACCGGAGAATCGCAATGCCGCGTGTTCCTTCTGCTCGGTCCCGAACCCGTCACGGTGTCGCGACGTCCGTTGCCATCGCGGCGGTCGTGACGCTCGGCCTGGGGGCCTGCGGGCGCTCGTCGAACAACGCCGCTGTTCCTCCGAGCGGGTCGACGGCGGCCAGCGCGTCGGCCTCGAGCGCGGCAACCGCAGGCCCGGGCGACTTCGGCACCCTGAAGAAGATCTGCGGTCCCGGCAACGCGAAGGGTGCGACCGAGCGCGGCGTCACGGACACGGAGATCCACATCGGCGTCACGGCTGACCCGGGTGCTGCTGCGGCGCCGGGTCTGGAGCAGGAGTTCTTCGACACCGCTGACGGGTTCAGCAAGTGGTGCAACGCCGCCGGCGGCATCAACGGCCGCAAGATCGTGGTCGACAAGTGGGACGCGAAGCTCTTCAACGTCGGCCAGGTCATGACGAGCGCCTGCCTGAAGGACTTCATGCTCGTCGGCAACGGCAACGCGTTCGACAGCGGCGGCGTGAAGATCCGCGTCGGCTGCAAGCTCGGCCAGATCCCTCGTACGTCGTCTCGCCGGAAGCGGTCACCGCGCCCTATCAGGCGCAGGCCACCCCGGTCCCGCCCACGCAGATCAACGACGGCGGGATCCGGTTGCTCGCCGAGACCTACCCGGACACCAAGACCGGCGGCGTCGGTATCGGGAGCAGCACGCTGGCCTCCATCGCTCCTGTCGGCCTGCGCACTGCTGAATACCTGCGTGACCTCGGCATCAAGGTCGCCGTCATCCAGAGCCAGCCGCCGCTGGTCGACAACTACCGGCCCTACATGGAGCAGCTGAAGGGCACCGGGGCGCGTGGCTACTACGGCATCTCCGCCCAGGACCCGAGCCCGATCGTGCAGGCCATGAAGAACATCGGATACACCCCATCGTGGATCCTCTACAGCCCGCAGTTCTACGGCCCACAGGCAGTCCAGGCGGCCAAGGCCACCCCGGTCTTCCCGCCGAGCTACGTGCAGTTCGGCGCGCTGCCGTTCGAGCTCGCCAGCCAGTTCCCGGTACTCCAGCAGACCGAGAGCATCGTGAAGGCCGCCGTCTCCAACCCGAAGCTGACGGCGTTCACCGACTCCTCCTTCAGTGCGTGGACGCTATGGGCCGAGTCGGCGACCGAATGTGGGTCGAACCTCACGACGGCCTGCGTCATCCAGAAGGCCCAGCAGCACACCGACTGGACCGCCGGCGGGCTGTACCCGGCACACAGCACCGCGCTGGACGCGAAAGCGTCGCCCTGCATCGCCATCGTCAAGCTGACCCCGACCGGGTTCATCTATGACAAGTCGGTCACCCGGCCGACCGACGGCGTCTTCAACTGCGACCCCGAGAACGTCAAGACGGTGAAGACCTACCAGACGACCTCGTAGCGGCGGATCCCCACCGGGAGGCGGTTGTTGCCCGGGTGCCGGTAGCCTCGCACCCGCGGCAACAGCCGCCTCTCGTCTGATGAAAGGAGCTCTGGCGTGGCCGCCGAGCGCACCCTGATCCTGGTCAAGCCCGATGGTGTACGCCGGGGGCTGGTGGGCGAGGTCGTCGCCAGGCTGGAGCGCAAGGGCCTCATCCTTGCCGCGCTCGAGCTGCGCACGCTCGACCGCGCCACGGCTGAGAAGCACTACGCCGAGCACACCGAGAAGCCGTTCTTCGGCGAGCTGGTCGACTTCATCACCGGCGGGCCGCTCGTCGCGCTCGTCGCCGAAGGCCCCCGTGCGGTCGAGGCCGCCCGCGGCCTGATCGGCGCGACCGACCCGGTCAAGTCGGCCCCGGGGAGCATCCGCGGTGACTTCGCGCTCGAGATCGGGGAGAACCTGGTCCACGGCTCGGACTCGCCCGAGTCCGCCGCCCGCGAGGTAGCAATTTTCTTTCCGAATATCCAGTAAATCCCCTGGCGCGTCGCACCTTTCGGGCTCGCCGCCCGATTTAGTCTTCCCCCGACTCCTGGGGGAAGGCTGCGATGGTTCGTGCACTCTCGTTGATCGGCCGCGACATGGCCGTGGATCTGGGTACCGCCAACACCTTGGTCTACGTGCGCGGCCGGGGGATCGTGCTCAACGAGCCGAGCGTCGTCGCGGTCAACACCAACACCCAGGGCATCGTCGCTGTCGGGTCCAACGCCAAGCGGATGATCGGGCGCACCCCGAGCAACATCGTCGCCATCCGTCCGCTCAAGGACGGCGTGATCGCCGACTTCGACACCACCGAGCGGATGCTGCGCTACTTCATCCAGCAGGTGCATCGGCGGCGCCGGTTCGCCCAGCCCCGCATCGTGATCTGCGTGCCGTCGGGCATCACCGCGGTCGAGCGCCGGGCGGTCAAGGACACGGCTTACGCGGCAGGCGCGCGACGGTGCTACATCATCGAGGAGCCCATGGCGGCGGCGCTCGGTGCCGGCCTGCCGGTCCACGAGCCGACCGGCAACATGATCGTCGACATCGGCGGTGGCACCACCGAGGTGGCGGTGATCTCGCTCGGCGGCATCGTCGCGGGCCAGTCGGTGCGTACCGCGGGCGACGAGCTCGATCAGTCGATCATCGAGTACGTCAAGAAGGAGTACTCGCTGATGCTCGGCGAGCGCACAGCCGAAGAGATCAAGCTGGCCATCGGGTCGGCGTTCCCGCTGGAGGATGAGCCGTCGGCGGAGCTGCGTGGCCGTGATCTGGTCTCGGGGCTGCCCAAGACGATCGTCATGGGTGCACCCGAGATCCGTAAGGCCATGGAAGAGCCGCTGAACGACATCGTCGACGCGGTGAAGTCGACCCTCGACCGCTGCCCGCCCGATCTCGCTGCCGATGTCATGGACCGCGGCATCGTCATCACCGGCGGTGGCGCGCTGCTGCGCGGATTCGATGACCGGCTGCGGGCCGAGACGGGGATGGCGGTCTCGATCGCCGAGAACCCGCTGAGCTCCGTCGCGCTGGGTTCCGGGCGATGCATCGAGGAGTTCGAGACGCTCCAGCAGGTGCTGAGTCCGGAGCCGCGATGATGCCGCCTCACCCGCTTCAGACGCAGATCACCTGACGCGTATGGGCCGTGATACCCGCCGTACTCGGATGCTGCTCGCCGCGCTGCTCGTCGTGGCTCTCGCCCTGATCACGATCGATGTCGGGTCGGGAAAGGGCGGGGGAGGCCTGCGCCGGGTCGCCGACAGCGTCGTCTCGCCGGTCGAGCGCGCCGCCGCCGCTGTCGTGCGCCCGATCCGCACCGAGTTCGGCTCGATCGGTGACGCGAAAGCGCAGAAGCGCCGGGCCGATTCGCTGGCCGGTGAGATCGCCGGGCTGCGCCGTGCAGCTCGCCGCCGACGCCGAGGCCCAGCGGCAGGCGGCTGCGCTGACCAAGCTCGGGCTGCTCGCCTCGGCCGGGTCGTTCAAGCTCGTCGCGTCGCGCGTGATCGCCGTCGGCGACACCACCGGGACCGAGCGCACCGTCGACATCAGCTCGGGAAGCAGCTCCGGGCTCGCGGTGGGTCAGCTCGTCATCAACTCCGACGGGCTGGTCGGCGTGCTCGTGCGGGTCGGCTCGAGCGTCTCCACCGTGAGGCTGGCCGACGATCCGCGCACCATCATCGGTGCCCGCCTGGAAACCTCCCGCGCGCTCGGCACGATCAGCGGCTCGGACTCCACCAGCCGGCTCGCGTTCACGCTCTATGACCCGTCCCTGCCGGTGAGGGCGGGGGAGCGGGTCGTCACTTATGGAAGCGCGGCGTACGCGGGTGGGGTGCCGATCGGCGTGACGGTCGGCGCCGGCGACATCGGCACCTCTCCTCAGGCCGGAAGCCTTACCCAGCAGGTGAAGGTCAAGCCCTACGTGCAGTTCGGCATGCTCGATCTGGTGGGCGTGATCGTCGGCAAGGGAACGTCGTGACCCTCATCGCGCCGGGCGGCCGGCGCCCTCCCCAGCCCTCGCGACCCTCGCGCGTGCCGGTTCCCCCGCGCTCCGGTCAGGACGCCCCGCTGATCGGTCTCGCGCTCGCCCCGCCCGCCGGGCAGCAGTTCGAGACCACCGTGAGCGCGGCCCGCCTCAGCGGTTCGGCGCGGCTGGGTGCGGCCCTGCTCCTCATCATCGGCCTGCTGCTGCAGCGCACGGTCTTGCCGCTGGTGCCGTGGGGGCCGGCCGATCTGGTGACGGTGCTCGTCGTGGTGCTGGGGCTCTACGCGGGCCCGGTCGCCGGGTGCCTCGGTGGCTTCGGGATCGGGCTGGCCTCCGATGCCCTTTCCGACCATGCGCTCGGACGCCTCGCCGCCGTGCTCTGCCTGGTCGGCTACCTGTGCGGCATGATGCCCGCCGCCCGCGCCAACCGCTTCCCGATCGCGTGGCTGACGGTCGGGGTCGCCTGCGCGGCCACCCCGCTGCTGTTCGCGCTCACCGGGGCATTCGTCGGCGATGACCGGGCGGCCGGAATGCTGCTCGCGACCCGCTGCCTCGCCGGGCTGGTGTACGGGCTGCTGCTGGCGCCGCTCGCGTATCCCCTCACCCGCCGGCTGCTCGGCGAGCGCGCGCGACCCGGCCGAAAGCGCCGGATCGGAAGGCCTTCGCGGTGAGGCTCGTCGCCTCGCCACGTTCGCACCCGCGGCTGCGGCTGAACGTGTTGCGTGTCATCGTCTTCGCCGCGCTGGCGGTGCTGCTGTTCCGGCTGTGGTCATTGCAGGTTTTCGAGCACGGGCGCTATCAGGTGACCGCTGAAGGCAACCGGGTCCGCGAGGTGGTGAGCCAGGCGCCCCGCGGCGTCATCGTCGACGATCAAGGCAAGGTGTTCGCCACCAACAAGACCTCGCTGGTCATCACGATCGACCGCAGCGTGCTCGACCGCCAGGCCGATTCCGGACGCTCGGTCATCGTCCAGGCTGGCCACGGTGCTGCACACGACACCCGCGGCGCTGAACCTCAAGACCCGGATCTGCACCCGCACCGTCGGCAAGCCCTGCTGGAACGGTTCGCCGTACCAGCCCATCCCGGTCGCGACCAACGTCGCGCCGCAGGTGGCCCTGTCGGTCATCGAGCATCCGGAGCGCTTCCCTGGAGTCTCGGCCGACACCAGTGCCGTCCGCGTCTACCCGCAGGGCAGCCTCGCGGCCCACGAGATCGGCTACACCGGCCCGGCGAGCCAGGCGCAGCTGGCCGACTTGAACGCCGGTTACACCGCCAGCGACGTGGTGGGCCAGGCCGGCATCGAGAGCAGCTACGACAACTACCTGCGCGGGACAGAAGGGGTCAAGAAGCTGGCCGTCGACCGCTACGGCCGGGTGTCGGGCACGATGTCGGCTACCCCGGCCAAGGCCGGTGACACCGTCGTGCTCGCCCTCGACTCGGGCGTGCAGAGCCTGCTCGAGCAGTCCCTGGCGAATGAGCTCACGCTCGCCCAGCAGCAGGGCAAGCCCGCGATCGCCGGTAGCGGGGTGGTCCTCGACTGGCACACCGGCCAGGTCATCGCCATGGCCTCGTTGCCCACGTACAACCCCTCGGTCTTCACCGGCGGGATCAGCCAGCAGGACTACGCGGCGCTCACCAGCCCGACCTCGGGAGCTCCCCTTATTTCACGGGCCTTTCAGAGCACCGGCGCCCCGGGGTCGACGTTCAAGGCGGTATCGCTGTCAGCGGCGGTCGCGTCCGGCGCCGATCTGAACGGCACCTACGCGTGCCCCTCGGGGGTGAACATCGGCGGCCAGTTCTTCCACAACTTCGAGGGCGAAGCCGCCGGTGACATCAGCCTGCACGAAGCGATCGTCATCTCCTGCGACGTCATCTTCGACCAGTTCGCCTACAACGCCTGGCTGGCCGACGGCGGGCTGCGCACCGGCAGCGGGCCGTACGCCCCACCCAAGGAGTACTTCACCAACATGGCCAAGGCCTACGGCTTCGGCCGTGACTCCGGGATCGACCTTCCGGGGGAGAGCAGCGGCTGGGTTGTCGACCGGGCCGGCGAGCTGAAGATCTGGAACCAGATGAAGGCCACCTACTGCGCCCGGGCCAAGACCGGTTATCCCGACGATCCGAATCCCGCTGACGCCCAACTGCTGAAGGAGTACGCGCAAGAGGGCTGCACCGACGGTTACCTCTACAACGGGGGCGCGGCCACGATGTTCGGCATCGGCCAGGGCCAGTACCTGTCCGTGAGCCCGCTGCAGTTGGCCGTCGCCTACGCGGCGGTCGCCAACGGAGGCACCGTCTTTCACCCGCGGGTCGCGAAGGCCATCGTCTCCCCGGACGGTTCGCTGGTGCAGAAGATCGGCCCCTCGGTCGCCGGCCACCTGCCGGTGAGCCAGACCGTCCTGCAATACATCCGCGACTCGATGATCGACGTGACCCGGCGCGGGACGGCCTCCGGCGCGTTCGCCGGCTTCCCGCTCGACCAGATCCCCATCGCCGGCAAGACCGGAACGGCGGAGGTCCAGGGCCACAACGACACCTCCTGGTTCGTCTCGTTCAGCGGCCAGTACGTCATCGCGATCTCGATTCCCGATACCGGCCAGGGCGCGAACTACGCGGCACCGGTGGCGCGCAAGGTCTACGAGGGTCTCTACGGGGTGGGCCGTCCCGCGCTGCTGCCGGTCCCGCCGAGCGCGTTGCCGAAGCTGACGCGGGGGACCGCGCCGTGACCAACCTGCTCCCCGGCACCCGCCCGCCGAGGCGGCTCAACCGCGGACCGGTCACCCTCGAGCCGCTCTCCGGGCCGGGCGCGGCAACCTCGCGAGCGCGCGAACGCCACGACATCTCCTGGCGCCGGGTCGACTGGGTGCTCGCGTTCGCGGTGCTGGCGCTCTGCGTCATCGGCTCGCTCCTGATCGCGTCAGCCACCCGCCAGTACCAGCTCGACCATCACCTCGACCAGTACGCCTACCTGAAGAAGCATCTGCTGACGGTCGGCATCGGTGCGGCGCTCGCGATCCTGGTGGCGCGTAGCGACTTCCGGCTGGTACGCGCGTACACGCCGATCGTGTACCTCGCGTCGCTGGCCGGGCTCGCCGCCGTCATCGCCATCGGGTCGACCATCAACGGCGCCCGTTCGTGGATCGTGCTGCCCGCGGGTTTTCAGCTGCAGCCCTCCGAGCTCGCCAAGCTCGCTCTCGTTGTCGGGCTCGCGCTGATCCTCGGGCAGCAGCGCGACGCGGGAGCCACCGGCGCCCTGGGAACCCCGGGAGGCAGGGAACTGCTGCAGGCGCTGGCGTTGGCGGCTGTACCGCTGGCGCTCGTCATGATGCAGCCCGACTTCGGTACGACGATGGTGCTGATCGTGATGGTCGTCGGCGTGCTCGCGGTCTCGGGCGCCCCGGCCCGCTGGGTGGGGCTGCTTGTCGCGTCAGGGGTGGGCTTCGGCGCTGCCATCCTGAAATTCCATCTGCTCAAGCCCTACCAGGAAGCGCGGCTCACCGAGTTCCTCAAGCACAGCTCGGTGCACACCTCGAGCATCGGCTACAACGTCCAGCAGGCGCTGATCGCCAATGCCCACGGGGGATTGCTCGGTCGCGGGCTGTTCAGCCGGCTCGCAGACCCAGGGCCAGTTCGTGCCCGAGCAGAAGACCGACTTCGTCTTCACCGTCGCCGGTGAGGAACTCGGGTTCGTCGGGTGCGCGGTCATCATCGCGTTGCTCGGCGATCGTGCTGTGGCGTTCGCTGTCGATCGCGCAGCGCGCCGGTGACCGCTTCGGCACGCTGGTCTGCGTCGGCGTCGTGATCTGGTTCGCGTTTCAGATCGTCGTCAACATCGGCATGACGCTCGGCATCATGCCGGTCACCGGGCTGCCGCTGCCGTTCATCTCCTACGGCGGCTCCGCCATGTTCGCGAATCTGGTGGCCGTCGGCCTGGTGGAAAACGTCCGGCTGCGCAGTCCCGATCGCGCGTCAGCCCTCCGCGGCCACGGTGGCGGGTCGATACAGCTCCCTCCGTGAGCGGCGGCCGAAGAGCTGGATGACGAACGGCGGCGCGGTCAGCACGATGACCGCGAGGGCCAGTAACCCGACATAGGTCAGATGGTTGCCGGTCTTGAGCTGGCTCGGCGGCACGAAGCCCAGGATGAACGAGACCACGCAGCCCAGCAGACCGATTCCGCAGACCAGCCACACCCCGAAGGTGCCGCCCGGAATCCGGTACGGGCGCGGCGTGTCGGGCTGGCTGTAGCGCAAGCGGATCGTCGCCGCGAACATCAGCCCGTACATGATGATGACGATCTGCGCGGTGACCGCCGAGAGCATCCAGTACGAGGTCGACACGTCCGGAACGAGCAGGAACAGCAGCGAGAAGACGGTGCCGCCGATGCCCTGGAAGATCAGCGACATCACGGGCACCCCGGCCGCGTTCTCCCGGCCGAGCGCGGCGGGAGCGTGACCCTGGCGGGCGACCTCCGCCATGCCCTTCGCCGGTCCGAGGATCCACGGGGACAGGTGGGCGATGCCTCCGGCGGCGATGAGGATCGCCAGCGGAGCGACGAGCCAGGAGGCGTGAAAAGTGCCGAGAACGCTCTGGAAAAGCTGCATCGTGCCCGAGACGAGGCCGATCTCCTTCTGCGGCAGGACGACGGCGAGGAAGAGCGAGCCGAGCACCGAGAACACCACGATGATGACGACCGCAAGGGCGATGGAGCGCGGGATGTCGCGACCGGGGTTGCGGGTCTCACGGGCGTGGAAGCCGGCCATCTCCATGCCGGTGAACAGCAGGATGATCCCGCCGAGGAAGGCGAGGTTCGACAGCTGAAGGTCGGGCACCAAGGCGTGGCCGCTGAACGGGATCTGCGAGTGGTCGCCGCGTGCGAGGTAGGCGATCCCGAGCCCGACGACGAGCACCGCCGGCAGGATCGAACCGGCGATGGTGCCGAGCGAGCCGAGCAGTGCCGACGCGCGCACCCCGCGCAGGTTCAGCAGCGTCGTGAGCCAGAAGAAGATGAGCATGACCGTGACCAGGTAGGTCGAGTTGCTCGCCAGATCCGGGTTGATGGCGTACGCGAGCGTGGCGGCCATGAACGACAGGACGGTGGGAAACCAGGCCAGGTTCTCCGAGTAGTCGCACCAGACCGCCAGGAATCCGGTGCGGCCACCGAACGCCTCCTTGACCCAGGCGAAGACCCCGCCGTCGCGCGGCCATCCGGTGCCCAGTTCCGCTGCCACCATGGAGATCGGGATCAGGAAGACCACGATCGAGATGGCGAACAGCGCGAGCATCGACCAGCCGTACTCGGCCATCACGGGCAGGTTGCGCACGCTGACGATGGCCGCGACGTTGATCATCGCGAGGGCGCCGACGCCGAGGCCGACCTGCCTGGCTTTGCGCGCGCCGGCCATCAGTTCGCGCCTACCGCGTCCAGGGCCGCGACGACGCGGTCGCGTAAGGCCGTCCTGGTACTCGCGTCGTCGGCCTGGAGGTAGACCGTGAACTGATGCCAGGTGTAGACGACCCCGTAATTGCGCTGGCGCTCCTGCGCCTCGGCGTTACGGGCGGCCGCGTCGCGATCCGCAGCGTTCTTGTAGCTGTCGATGGTCACGTCGATGGCGTTGCCGCAATCGCCGGGCGTGCTCACGCGCAGCACCTGGGTCGTCAAGGAACCGCCCTTGCCGTTACCCGCCGGCGCGATCGTCGAGCAGATCTGCAGCCCGCTGGCACGCATCGCTGCCGACAGTTGCGAAACCGAGCCTTTGCTGAAGCCGTCGCGACCCACGCCGGCCAGCAACACGGCGATGCCGGCCACGATGGCGAGCGCGGCGGCGATCGTGCCGAAGACGAGCAGCGTCCCCGGCCGGTCCGGCGGGGACTGTGCTGGAGCGTCAGGCGGCGAAGCGGCCGTCGTCATGCGGTCGCCACGCTTTGCGCGACGGGCTTCGCCGCCGGTTCTGCCGCCAGCCGCACCGCGCCGTAGAGGACGGCCGCCAGGCATGCGACGTAGGCGAGCACCTCCAGCGCCGACGCCGGAACCCGCTCGTTCAGCAGGATGGCCCCGAGCAGCACGGCGACCACCGGATCGGCGGTGAGGTTGGCCGGGAAGGACGCTCCCAGCGCCCCGGCGGCGAAAGCCACCTGCGAGAGCGCAATGCTCGCCGCCCCCAGTACCACCAGCGATACGAGTGGCACCAGCCCTTCACCCCGCCCGAACGCGGCGATCCCATGGGTTTGCCACGTTGCCGCCGCCGCGTCCATCAGCACCGCCACCACACCGAACCAGGCGCCCGACACCGTCCCGTAGACCGCCGCCTTCACGGCGCCGGAACGCTTGCGGAAGACCGCGAGTGTCGCGACGCCCCCTGCCGCCGCGATGAGGACGCAGCTGACAGCGCCGCGGGTGTCGAGCGGATCGGCGTCTCCCGGATTGCCGACGATGGCGAAGAACGCGCCCAGCCCGAGGATGATCCACAGGCACGACAGGAACTGCGCGCGTCCGGGGCGCGGACCACCCAGCCAGCGTGCGACCGGCAGCGAGATCGGGAGCGCCAGCACCAGCAGCGGCTGGATCAGCACAACCGGGCCGGTGGACAGCGCGATCACCTGGAGCACCAGCCCGAGGGTGTCGCCGCCCATGCCCATCAACCATCGCGGGTTCTTCACCAGCCGCAGCAGCCCGCCGGCCGCCGCCTGCTCGTCGGCCTTCTCGTGGGCAGCGGCATGCTCGACAGCGGTGGAGACGCCGTACGCGATGGCCGAAGCCACCCCGCACGGCACCGCGATCAGCAGCGACATGCGGATCCGTTCATCCTGCGGCGGGGGACAGGCCTCTTCTGCAAGGGCGCGCGAGAAACGTATCGCCAGCGCGAGCCAAACTGTGAAGCGCATTTGAGTGTTGGCTAGAGTGCCGAAATGGCTCACACTGAAGCGGGAAACCCCCTTTCAGGCACTTCCGCCATAAATGTCCCTGAGCCGGCGGCCGGTTCGTCCAGAAATGTCGGAAGTCAAATCGACCGACGTCGGGCGAAACTGGACGCGCTGCAGGCGGATGATGCGCATCCGCTCCAGTACCGGTTCGACGCCGACCATTCGGCGGCCGACCTGGCCGGCTCATGGGCCGACTTGCCGGCCGGTTCCCGGACCGGGGAGCGCGTCAGCGTTGCCGGCCGGCTGATGCTGGTGCGACGTCACGGCGGGCTGATCTTCGGGGTCGTGCGCGATCGCACCGGAACCATTCAGGTCTTCGTCGATCGCCGCGCGGTCGGGGAGGACACCTACCGCCGCTTCCGCGCCCTCGACCGCGGTGACTGGATCGGCGTCAGCGGCACGGTCATGCGCACCGACAAGGGCGAACTGTCCGTCGCACTCGAGGAATTCGAGACACTGGGCAAGGCGCTGCGCCCACCGCCGGACAAGGACAAGGGCCTCGTCGATGTCGAGGTGCGTTATCGCCAGCGCTACGTCGACCTGATGACCAATGAGCGCACGCGTCGCATCTTCGAGATCCGCCGCCGGGTCATCCGGGCGATCCGCGGGCACCTGGACGACCGCGGCTTCTGGGAAGTCGAAGGTCCGATGCTGGGCAGCATCCAGGGCGGCGCGACGGCCCGGCCGTTCATCAGCCACCACAACGCCCTCGACATCGACATGTACCTGCGCATCGCGTTGGAGCTGCACCTCAAGCGGCTTGTCGTCGGCGGGATGGAGCGCGTCTTCGAGATCGGACGCGTGTTCCGCAACGAGGGCATCGACGTGCGGCACAACCCCGAGTTCACGATGCTCGAGGCGTACCAGGCGTTTGCGGACTACGTCGACATGATGGATCTCGTCGAGGGCATGGTCGTCGCTGCCATTCGTGACGCGCTCGACGGCAATTTCGTGGTGAAGGTCGGTGACCACACCGTCGACCTCACGCCGCCATGGCCGCGCATCACGATGTCAGACCTGATCGAGCAGAAGCTCGGGGCGCGGATGGACGCCACGATGCCGGTGGAGCAGGCCCGCGCCATCCTCGACGGGCTGAACATCGAGTGGGAGAACGGCTGGGGCTCCGGCAAGCTCATGAAGCAGGTGGTCGACGAGAAGATCCAGCACGACATCGTCGACCCGATCTTCTGCATCGATTACCCGGAAGAGGTCTCGCCGCTCGCCCGCGTGCACCGCTCGCGTCCGGGCTACGTCGAGCGTTTCGAGCTCATGGTCGCGGGCTTCGAGCTGTGCAACGCCTACAGCGAGCAGAACGACGCCAAGCAGCAGTTGGCCGCGTTCGAGATGGAGGCACGGGCTAAAGCTGAGGGCGATCCGGAAGCCGGCGACGTCGACCTGGACTACGTGCGGGCTCTCGAGTACGGCTTGCCGTGCACGGGCGGCCTCGGGATCGGGATCGACCGGCTCGTGATGCTGCTGTCGGAAGCCGACAACATCCGCGAGGTCATCCTCTTCCCGACGATGCGCCCCGAAGGGGGGACTCCGGGGCCGAGCGGGCCTTCGCGGCGCACCGGCAGCGGAGGCCTCGGGCGCATCACCCCGCTGCCCGTCCAGGCAGCGGCCGGGGCTCCGGAAGCCGCCGCGCCGGCCCCGGTCACCTCGCTGGTGATGGTGCCCCCTGACACGACCACCATCGAGGAACGCCAGCACGAGCGCCGCCGGGGGAAGCGGATCGTGCGCACGCTCGGGGCGCTCGCGGCGTTCGGCGGCCTGATGATGCTGCTGACGCTGATCCCGTTCTTTCACTCCCGCTATCAGCCCTTCGGCACGCCGATCGGGCCGCTGTGGTTTCGGGTCACCGGCCATCTGGTCACCACCGTCATCGGTCTGATGCTGCTGTTCCTGGCCGGGCAGGTGGCGCGCGGCAAGCGCCGCGCGTGGCAGATCTGCACCGTGTTCTTCTTGCTGGGTGTCGTCACCAACGTGTTGAAAGGGCCGCACCCGGTCTCGGCGGCCTACTGCGCGGTGCTGGCGGCCGCGCTGCTGTCCTACCGCCGCTACTTCCGGGCCCGGTCGGATCCGCCGTCGCTGCTGCGGCTGGTGTGGCTCGCGCCGCTGTACGTCGATCGCCGTGCTGGCGTTCGGCTTCACCAGCCTCGGCGTGGAGCGGCATCGCCTCGGCGCGCAGCTCACCATCTCCGGCGGCCTCGAGACCATCGTCAAGGGACTGGTAGGGGTTGGTGGCCCCTACAGCTACGAGCGGTCGTTCTTCGACGACTTCTTCCCGGCAGCCATGCTCACGTTCGGGATCATCGGCGTGATCGGGCTCGCCTACCTGCTCTTCCGGCCGTTGCGTTCACGAGCGCCGCACACCGAGAGCGACTGGGCCCGCGCGCGCCGGCTGGTGCAGCTCTACGGCTCCGACACCCTCGCCTACTTCGCGCTGCGCGATGACAAGAGCTTCTTCTTCGGCAGCGACGGCGAGGCCTTCGTCGCCTACACCTACCTGGGGGGATTCGCGCTCGCATCCGGGGACCCCATCGGTGCGCCGCAATCCATCGACCGGGTGCTGGACGAGTTCATCGACTACTGCCAGGAACGTTCGTGGCGGGTCGCTTTCCTGGCCGCCCGGGAAGCGGAGCTGCCGCGTTACGCGGCCCGCGGGCTGCGCGGCTTCTACCTCGGCGACGAGGCCATCATCGAGTGCGACGAGTTCAGCCTCGACGGGCCGGCGATGAAGAGCGTGCGGGCAGCGGTGCGCCGGGTCTCGCGCAACTACCGCTTCAAGGTGATCCGTGAGTCGGAGGCGTCGGACGCGCTGGTCAACGCCCTGAACGCGATCAGCGAGCAATGGCGCGGTAAGGCTCCCGAGCGCGGCTTCACGATGTCGCTCAGCCAGGACATCGAAGGTCACGGCAAGAACGCCGAGTTCCTGCTGTGCGTCGCGCTCGACGAGCACGACCGGCCGGGCGGCTTCCTGCGGATCGTGCCGGCCTACGGCGAGGACTTCGGCTACACCCTCGACCTGATGCGCCACCTGCCCGACGCCCCGAACGGCATGACCGAATACCTTATCGCGGAGGCGGCGCTGGCACTCGGCCAGGAAGGCATCGTGCGGCTGTCGATGAACTTCGCGATGTGGGGCCGCCTGTACGAGGAACACGTGCACTACACGCTCGCCGAGAAGCTCGCCAAGCGCGCGGTCGACGTCCTCAACCCGTTCTTCCAGATCAAGTCACTGCACGACTTCAACGCGAAGTTCTCGCCGTTCTGGCTCTCGAGGGTGCTGGTCTATCAGGAGATCACCGACCTGCCGCGGGTGGGGCTGCTCTACGCCGGGGCCGAAGGCTTCCTGGCCCTGCCCGGCATCGGCGACCTCTTCGTGCCCAAGGCCGTGGGCGGGGTGTCCGGCGACGCCGGCGATCCCGCTGCGGCTGCCTGATGGCGGCGCGGTCGCGGACCGCCTCCGGAGAGGGCGGCTGAGCCACGTCCATCGCGTCCATCTCGCTCATCAGCGGTCCGACGCCGATCGTCATCGTCGGCCTCGGGCTCGGCGCCACGCTGCTCTCGTTTCGCTGGAAAGGCGGTGTGTGGAAGCAGCAGCTGCTCTACGGGCTGCCCATCACGCTCGCGATGGTCGGGCTCGCCGCGCTGCTCGTCGACGGGCTGGCGCTGATCCCGTACCAGTTCCCGAACTCCTACTACCTGTGGGTCGGCCTGGTCTTTCTGGCGCTCGTGGTCGGCGTCGTCGGCTGGACCCGCTTTCGCAACTGGCGGCGGGTCGTCTCGGTCCTGTCGATCGCGCTCGCGGCAGCGATGGCCGGAACGCTGATCAACAAGCAGTACCAGTACTACCCGACGGTCGGATCGCTCTTCGGCGTCGACGCTCAGAATCAGGTCAGCCTCAAGCAACTCAAGGACATCCGGGCGAAGGCACGTGCCGACAACGGCGGCGCCCTCCCCACTCACGGCTTCACCATCGAGGTCCCGATCGCCGGCAAGAAATCGCACTTCCCCGGCCGCCACGCCTTCGTCTGGGTCCCGCCGATCTGGGTAGCCAATGAGAAGGTCAAGCTGCCGGTGATCGTGCTGCTGGCGGGAATCCCGGGTCAGCCGTCGGACTGGACCCGCGCGTCGATGGCTGACGTGACCGCGCGGGAGTTCGCCGATGCGCATCACGGCCTGGCGCCGCTCATCGTGATGCCCGACGAGAACGGCTCGTTCACCAACGACACCGAATGCGTCAACAGCCCGCGCGGGCAGGCCGAGACCTACATCACCGAAGACGTCCCGGACTTCATGCGGACCCACTTCAACGCCTCGAGAGCGAAGGGCTCGCTGGCCATCGCGGGGCTCTCCGAGGGAGGCTTGTGCTCGCTCATGCTGACCTTGCGCCACCCGGGCGAGTTCGTCGCGTTCGGCGACTATTCGGGGCTCACCAGCCCCACGGTCGAGGAAGCGGTGGATCCGGCGGCGACGATTCCGGTGCTTTTCGGCGGCTCGCAGAGCGCGTACAACCAGCACGACCCGCTGTACCTGTTACGCCATCAGCGCTTCCCGCAGACCGCCGGCTGGTTCGCGGTCGGTACCGCTGACCACGTGCCGCTCGAGGCCCAGCGCACGCTCGTCCCGCTGTCGAAGGGTGCAGGGATTCTGACGTGCTCGCAGGAGGTGGCGGGCGCCGGCCACACGTTCACCTTCTGGGAAGGCGCGTTCCGCGATTCGCTGCCGTTCCTGTCATGGCGCCTTGGCCTGACCCCCGAGCCCGGCGCCGGGTCGGCCACCTGCTCAGGCTGACGAAATCGGCTGGCCCGGCTTCACCGGACTACCCTCGGACAAATGCCGGTCGAATCCGTATGGCCGCGCCTCGAGCCGCTGCTGCCCAAGGTCCGCAAGCCCGTCCAGTACGTCGGCGGCGAGCTCAACGCGCAGCTCAAGGAATGGGACACCGCCGAGGTGCGGTGGTGCCTGATGTATCCCGACGCGTACGAGGTCGGGCTGCCCAACCAGGGCGTCATGATCCTCTACGAGGTGCTGAACGAGCAGCCCGGCGTGCTCGCCGAGCGCACCTACAGCGTCTGGCCCGATCTCGAGGCGCTCATGCGCGAGCACGGCATCGGCCAGTTCACCGTCGAGGGGCACCGCCCGGTGAGCGCGTTCGACGTGTTCGGCATCAGCTTCTCCACCGAGCTCGGCTACACCAACTTCCTGGTGGCGCTTGAGCTGGCCGGGATCCCGCTGCAGTCGCGCGAGCGCACCGGCGAGCACCCGCTCGTCATCGCCGGGGGGCACGCCGCGTTCAACCCCGAGCCCATTGCCGATTTCCTCGACGCTGTCGTGCTCGGCGACGGGGAGCAGGCGGTGCTGGGCATCACGCAGGTGCTGCGGGTCGCCAAGTCCGAAGGCTGGGAGCGCGAGCAAACGCTGGTCGAGCTGGCCCGGCGCGGGCTCGCGTACGTGCCGCGCTTCTATGACGTCGACTACGCCGCCGACGGCCGGATCGCCCGCATCACGCCGACCCGTCCGGACGTGCCGCGCCGCCCCTCCAAGCACACGGTCACCAACCTCGATGCCTGGCCCTATCCCAAGCAGCCGCTCGTGCCGCTGGCGGAGAGCGTCCATGAGCGGATGAGCGTGGAGATCTTCCGGGGCTGCACCCGCGGCTGCCGGTTCTGCCAGGCCGGCATGATCACGCGTCCGGTCCGCGAGCGCAGCATCACCGGCATCGGCGAGATGGTCGCCGCCGGGCTGGCCGCGACGGGCTACGAGGAAGTGGGTCTGCTCAGCCTCTCGTCGGCGGATCACTCCGAGATCGGCGAGATCGCCAAGGGGCTGGCCGACCGTTACGAGGGCACCCAGACCTCGCTCTCGCTGCCGTCCACCCGGGTCGACGCGTTCAACATCACCCTCGCCGAGGAGTTCTCCCGCGGCGGGCGTCGTTCGGGCCTGACATTCGCCCCTGAGGGCGGGTCGGAGCGGCTGCGCAAGGTCATCAACAAGACCGTCACCGAAGCCGACCTCATCAGGACCGTCACCACCGCCTACGAGGCCGGCTGGACCGCAGTGAAGCTCTACTTCATGTGCGGGCTGCCCACCGAGACCGACGCGGACGTGCTGCAGATCGCCGACCTCGCCAAGGCGGTCATCCGCGCCGGGCGCGAGGCGACGGGACGCCGCGACATCCGTTGCACGGTGTCGATCGGCGGCTTCGTCCCCAAGCCCCACACCCCGTTCCAGTGGGCCCCGCAGCTAGCTGCAGAGGAGACCGATCGCCGCCTGCAACTGCTGCGCGACGCGATCGGCCGCGACCGCTCGATCGGCTACCGCTATCACGACGGAAAGCCTGGAATCATTGAGGGTTTGCTGTCGCGTGGTGACCGCCGGGTCTCCGCCGTGATCGCCGAGGTGGTGCGCCGCGGTGGCCGTTTCGACGGGTGGAGCGAGTACTTCTCCTACGACCGCTGGCGGGAAGCGGCCGAGGCGGTCGGCGTCGACGTCGACTGGTACACCACCCGTGAGCGCACGCGCGCCGAGGTGCTGCCGTGGGATCACCTCGACTCCGGTCTCGACGAGGAATGGCTCTGGTCGGACTGGCAGGAGGCCCTCGACGAGCGCGAGATCGACGACTGCCGCTGGTCGCCCTGCTTCGACTGCGGGGTCTGCCCGACGATGGGAACCGCGATCGAGACCGGTCCGACCGGCCGCACGCTCCTTCCTTTGACCCCGGCCTCGTGACGGCCACCGCCACCCGCGCGCACAGGGCGCGGGAGTGAGCGCCGCCAAGCGCCAGCCCGACATCACGGGCCGCCCGACCGAGGTGGTGGCCCGGGTGCGGCTGCGCTTCGCGCGGCGCGGGCGGCTGCGGTTCACCTCCCACCGCGATGTCGCGCGCGCGTTCGAGCGGGCGATCCGGCGGGCCGGCATCCCGATGGCGTACTCGTCGGGCTTCACACCTCACCCGCGTATCTCCTGGGCCGGGGCCGCGCCGACCGGGGCGGCAAGCGAGGCGGAGTACGTCGAGCTGGGGCTGGCCGAGCTGCGCGACCCCGCGCAGCTCGCGCACGATCTCGATGCGGCCCTGCCGCCCGGTATCGATGTGCTCGAGGCGGTCACGGCTCTGGCCGGTACCGGCAAGCTCGCCGAGCGTTTAGACGTGTCGGTCTGGGAACTGGTCCTGCATGGCATCGATGAATCCGAGCTGCGGCCGGCGGTCGACAGGTTGCTCGCGGCCGCCGCCGCGCCCGTCGAGCGGCTCACCAAGGACGGCCGGCGCACGATCGACGTCCGAGCTCCGCTGGTCAGTGCCCTGATCGTGAGCCCCTCCAGCGAGGGGGTCGAGCAGGTCGCCCGGGTGTCATCAGGGGCCGCGACGCCCCCGTGTGCGATACTCAGGGTGGTTGTGCAGCAGACGACGCCCGTTGTACGACCCGATGACGTTGTGGTTGCTTTGACTGCCGTGGCTAGTTGCCCGGTGCCGATCTCGTCCCTGGTGACGAGGCTGGCGCAGGGCCGACTGTTGGAGGACGGGTCGATTCTTGATCCACTCGCGGCCGACAGGGCAGCCGGCAGTGTTGTGAGCTCATCAGTGGCGTCGCAGGAGCGCTGACGATCCCCGTGAGCGCCTGAGCGGATCCCTGCGCGGACGCGAGCACCACGCGCCCGGGGGCCGGAAGGCTTAATAACTTGATCGACAAGACAAACGACAACAACAGCACCGACGCGACCGAGGCCGCTGCATCTGCGGCCCCGAGTTCGACGCCGGAAACCCCACCCACGCGCCCCCGACGCCGGCGTGCGGCCAGCCGCCCCGTCGGGGCGCCCGCGCCCGAGCCGGCTCCCGTGCCCGAGGTCGAGCCCGAGGTCGAGGAGGCGGTGGCCGAGGCCGTCGCCGAGGAACTCGCGGCGGGGGTCGCTGAGCAGGAAGTCATTGCCGAGGCGGCTGACGCGTTCGTTGCCGAAGAGGTCGCGGTCGAGGCCGGCCGCCTCCGAGGACGCCGCGACCGAAGACATCGCCCCCGAAGACGTGGCGGCCGAGGAGGTCGAGGAGGCCAAGCCGGCCCGCCGGTCGCGCCGCCGCGCCGCCCCGGTTGTCACCTTCCAGGCGCCCGACCCGCTTGCCGTCACGTTCGCGGCGCCTGCGGTCGATCTGGAGCATCTCGACCGGCCGTCGTTCGACGACCACCTCCGCGACCAGGGGGAGGGCGGCGAGGCCTCGGACGATGCCGATGGCGAAGCTGACGGCGGCGAGGACTCCGGCGAGTCAGGCGATGCCCCGCGCAAGCGGCGTCGTCGGGGCCGTCGGGGCCGGGGCCGGGTCCGCGAGGACGAGGGCGGCGAGGGCACCGACTCGGCCGACGGCGCCGAGCCCGGTGAGGAGTCCAGCGAGAGCCCCGCGGCGCAGGCCGACGACGAGGAGACCTCCGACGGCGACTCCGCCGAGGGCGGCGAAGCAGGAGAGTCCGGCGAGCCCGGCTCCGTGAAGCGCCGCCGCACCCGCCAGCGCCGCCCGCGTCGCCCTGCAGGTAGCGATGACGACGACGCTCCGAGCACAGCCGGCGCCCGCTCATCCGACGACGAGATCCGCGGGGTCAACGGTTCCACCCGGCTCGAGGCCAAGCGCCAGCGTCGCCGCGAAAGTCGCGACACCAGTCGGCGCCGCGTACCGCTCGTCACCGAGGCCGAGTTCCTGGCCCGCCGGGAGTCCGTCAACCGCGTGATGGTCGTGCGCAACGCCGGCGAGCGCACCCAGATCGCCGTGCTCGAGGACAACGTGCTCGTCGAGCACTACGTCACCCGCGCGAGTTCCGCGTCCTACGCCGGCAACGTCTATCTCGGACGCGTGCAGAACGTGCTGCCCAGCATGGAGGCGGCCTTCGTCGACATCGGCAAGGGCCGCAACGGCGTGCTGTATGCGGGCGAGGTCAACTACGACGCGAGCGGCCTCGAAGGCAAGCCGCGCAAGATCGAGCAGGCGCTCAAGGCGGGGCAGGCGGTCGTCGTCCAGGTCACCAAGGACCCGATCGGTCACAAGGGCGCCCGGCTCACCAGCCAGGTCAGCCTGCCCGGCCGCTACATGGTCTACGTGCCCGACGGCGGCAGCGCCGGCATCAGCCGCAAGCTGCCCGACAGCGAGCGCACCCGGCTGCGCAGCATCCTGAAGAAGATCACCCCGGAGGACGCGGGCGTCATCGTGCGCACCGCCGCCGAGGGCGCCAGCGAGGACGAGCTCTCCCGCGACATCACCCGCCTCGCCGGGCAGTGGGAGGACATCCAGAAGAAGTCGACCAAGGCGACCCCTCCGGGCCTGCTGTACGCCGAGCCCGACCTGGTCGTGCGCGTCATCCGCGACATCTTCAACGAGGACTTCAACGAGCTCGTCGTCCAGGGCGACGCCGAATGGGAGCTGATCCACGGCTACGTCTCGGGCGTCGCCCCTGACCTGCTGCCGCGGCTGCGCCAGGAGACGAGCGGCGACGTGTTCGCCGAAGCGCGTATCGACGAGCAGTTGCTGAAGGCGCTCGACCGCAAGGTCTACCTGCCGTCGGGCGGCTCGCTGGTCTTCGACCGCACCGAGGCGATGACGGTGGTCGACGTCAACACCGGCCGCTTCACCGGCAAGGGTGGCAACCTCGAGGAGACCGTCACCAAGAACAACCTCGAGGCCGCCGAGGAGCTGGTACGCCAGCTGCGGCTGCGCGACGTCGGCGGGATCATCGTGGTCGACTTCATCGACATGGTCCTGGAAAGCAACCGTGAGCTGGTTCTTCGCCGGCTGACCGAATGCCTCGGACGCGACCGCACCAAGCATCAGGTCGCTGAGGTCACGAGCCTCGGTCTGGTGCAGATGACGCGCAAGCGGGTGGGTCAGGGGCTGCTCGAGGCCTACAGCGAACCGTGTCCCACCTGCGGAGGCCGCGGCCACACGATCGAGCTGCCGGGCCTGGGCGGGATCAAGCCCAAGCCCAAGCCGATCCCGCGCCCACCGCTGCCGCGCCCGCTCGACGAGGACGGCAACGAGATCCCCGCCGCGGTGGGTGACGGCGCGCCAGCGGAGAACGGTGTCGAGGCCGCCTCCACCGAGCCGGCCATCGCACCGGAGGTCGAGGAGGCCGTGGAGGCGATCGAAGCGGCCGAATCCGACGAGTCCGATGAGCCAGACATTGCTGAGGACGCCGCGGAGTCCGCCGAGGCCCACTCGGCAGACGTCCTGGTGGAGTAAGGCCGTCCATTCCTGCACCGGTCCCGTGCGCGGCGGCCCTTCCGATAGGATGGGCGGTCGTGCCCCAGGGACGGGGAAGAGTCCGTCCCGGGCACTTGATTCTTGGTTCTTGCGAATTGCAGTTCCAGCCAGTCCAGCCAGTCCAGCGAGGTAGGTGAATCGGTGTACGCGGTCGTGCGCACCGGAGGTAAGCAGCACAAGGTGGCTGTCGGCGACGAGCTCAATGTGGAGCTGGTGCCCGGCGAGACCGGGGATTCCGTGACGCTGCCCGCCCTCCTGCTGGTTGACGGCACCACGGTCACCACCGATGCGGCGGCTCTTGCCGGCGTCTCGGTGACGGCGGAGATCCTCGGCCTGGAGAAGGGCCCGAAGATCCGCATCCACAAGTTCAAGAACAAGTCGGGCCAGCACACGCGCCAGGGCCACCGCCAGAAGTACACCCGGCTGCGCGTCACCGGCATCGACAGCGACACAGTCAGCTCGGCTGACACCACCGCGACGAGCAAGAAGGGCTGACGGCATGGCACACAAGAAGGGCGCCAGCTCCTCGCGCAACGGTCGTGATTCCAACGCTCAGCGCCTCGGCGTGAAGCGTTACGGTGGCCAGCTGGTCAATGCCGGCGAGATCATCGTCCGCCAGCGCGGCACCCACTTCCACCCCGGTGACCTGGTCGGGCGCGGCAAGGACGACACCCTGTTCGCCCTGTCCGCCGGCTACGTCCAGTTCGGCACCAAGCGGGGCCGCCGGGTCGTCAACATCGTCACCGAGCAGGCTGCCGAAGCCGACGCTCCCGTCGGGGCCAGCGCCTAGCGTCGCCGGCCGGGTGATCCCTACCCGGCCCGCTTCGCGCGCGTCACCAGAGGTTGGATTCCAGTGCCCAGCTTCGTTGATCGCGTCATCCTGCACGTCTCTGCGGGAAACGGCGGTCACGGCTGTGCCAGCGTGCACCGCGAGAAGTTCATCCCGCTCGGCGGACCCGACGGCGGTAACGGCGGCCGCGGCGGCGACGTGATCCTCGAGGTCGATCCGGCCGTCGCCACGCTGCTCGACTTCCACTTCCACCCCCATCAGCGCGCCACCTCCGGCAAGCCCGGCCAGGGCAGCAACCGGTCCGGAGCCGAGGGCTCTGACCTGGTGCTTCACGTGCCCAACGGCACGGTGGTCGTCGACGCCGAGACCGGTGAGCAGATCGCCGACCTCATGGGCACCGGTACCCGTTACGTGCTGGCCGCGGGCGGCGCCGGTGGGCTCGGCAACGCGGCTCTGGCGTCACCGCGGCGGCGGGCGCCCGGCTTCGCGCTCCTCGGCGAGCCGGGGGAGGCCAAGGACGTCGTCCTGGAGCTCAAGAGCGTCGCCGACGTGGCGCTTGTCGGTTTCCCGAGTGCAGGCAAGTCGTCGCTCATCGCAGCGATCTCCGCTGCTCGCCCGAAGATCGCCGAATATCCCTTCACGACGCTCGTCCCCAATCTGGGCGTGGTCTCGGCCGCCGATCACGCGTCGTTCACCGTTGCCGATGTCCCCGGCCTGATCCCGGGGGCGAGCGAGGGCAAGGGCCTCGGCCTGGAGTTCCTGCGCCACGTCGAGCGCTGCAGCGTGCTGGTTCACGTGCTGGACTGCGCCACCCTCGATCCCGGACGCGACCCGCTCAGCGACCTCGATGCGCTGGAGGCCGAGCTCAACGCCTACGGCGGCGGTGGTCTCACCGACCGTCCCCGCCTCGTCGCGCTGAACAAGATCGACGTCCCCGAGGCCCGCGAGCTGGCCGACCTTGTGCGCCCTGACCTCGAAGCCCGCGGGCTCGAGGTGCACGAGATCAGCGCCGCGAGCCACGAGGGGCTGCGCAGCCTGACCCTGCGGCTCGCGGAGCTCGTCGAGCGTTACCGCCTCGATCACGTGCCGCCGGAGCCGACCCGCATCGTGCTGCGCCCGAGGCCTGTCGGTGGCAACGAGTTCACCGTGACACCGGTGGGTCCCCAGCAGTACCGGGTCGAGGGCCGCAAGCCGCTGCGCTGGGTGCGCCAGACGGACTTCACCAACGAGGAGGCCATCGGCTTCCTGGGTGACCGGCTCGCCAAGCTCGGCGTGGAGGCGGAGCTCGCCAAGCAGGGCGCCGAAGCGCGGTGCCGAGGTCACCATCGGCGACGTGACGTTCGACTGGGAGCCGACCCTCGCCGACGCGACGGCCGGCCCCCGCGGCACCGACAGCCGCGTCGTCACCCAGGTCCGCAAGAGCCGCGAGCAGCGCCATGCGGAGTTCATCGAGCGTCACACCCCCTATGAGGAGCGCGAGGCGGCCGACCTCGAACCGTCGTGAGCCGCCCGCTCGTCGCCCAGGCGCGCCGGGTAGTGGTGAAGGTCGGTTCGTCCTCGCTCACTTCCGCGAAGGGTGGCCTCGACGCGGGCCGGGTCGACGCCCTCGTCGACGTGCTCGCCAGGCAGACCCGCGACATCGTGCTGGTCTCCAGCGGCGCCATCTCCGCGGGAATCGCGCCGCTCGGGCTGTCGCGCCGCCCGCGCGACCTTGCGACCCTGCAGGCCTGTGCCAGCGTCGGCCAGCTGCTGCTCGCCGAGCGCTACGCGGCCAGCTTCGGCCGCTACTCCAAGTCGGTCGGCCAGGTGCTGCTGACCAGCGAAGACGTCATCCGCCGGGCGCACTATCGCAACGCCCGCCGCACGCTCGAGCGGCTGCTGTCGCTGGGTGTCATCCCGCTGCTGAACGAGAACGACGCGATCGCGACCGACGAGATCCGCTTCAGTGGAAACGATCGGCTGGCCGCGCTCGTCGCCCACCTCGTCGCCGCTGACCTGCTCGTCCTGCTCACCGACGTCGATGCGGTCTACGAGCGCAACCCGCGCGCCAACCCTGACGCAGCCCGCCTGTCCGACGTCCACTCGCCGGCGGATCTGGGCGGCGCGGCGTTCCGGGGGATCGGGAGCGCGGCCGTCGGGACCGGCGGGATGCAGACGAAGGTCGATGCGGCGCTGCTCGCCGCGTCGGAGGGCTGCGCGGCCGTGATCGGGTCCGCTCGCGAACTCGAGGCGCTGCTGGCCGGCGAGGATCGCGGCACGCTCTTTCACCCGGCGGGCAAGCGGCTCCCGTCGCGGTTGCTGTGGCTGGCTCACGCGTCGTCCCCGGGCGGCCGGTTGCACCTGGACGCCGGCGCGGTCGACGCGCTGGTCCGGCGGGGCAGCTCGCTGCTCGCCGCCGGCATCACGAGCGTCGAGGGCGATTTCGGATCCGGCGATCCGGTCGAGCTCGTCGGGCCGACGGGCGTGCCATTCGGGCGCGGCCTCGTGGGCTACGAAGCGGCCGAGTTGCCCGCCATGCTCGGACGTTCCACCACCGACCTCGGCCCCGGCTACTCGCGGGAGGTCGTGCACCGCGACGACCTGGTGATCTTTCCGGCCTGAGGTCGCAGCGGCGACAAACCTGGCGACTGACCGGATGCCCGTACGTATCCTTTTCTCATGTCTTTGCTGTCCGAAAGCGCCCAGGCCGAGCAGTCCGCTGTGCTCGCCGGCGAGCCGGACACCGCGATCAGTGCCGTGCGCACGGTGGCTCTGCAGGCGAAGTCGGCCGCCGTCACGCTGGCCAATGCCACCCGGGCGGTGAAAGACGCGGCGCTCGAGGCCATGGCTGACGCGTTGCTGGCGTCGTCCGCCGAGCTGCTCGCGGCCAACGAGCGTGACGTGCAGGCGGCCGTCGCCAACGGCACCCCGGCCGCGATGATCGACCGGCTCACCCTGACCCCGGCGCGGATCGAGGCGATGGCCGGCGGGCTGCGTCAGGTGGCCGGCCTGCCCGACCCCGTCGGCGAGGTGGTGCGCGGCAGCACGCTGGCCAATGGGCTGGAGATCCGGCAGGTGCGGGTCCCGTTCGGGGTCGTCGGAATCGTCTACGAGGCCCGTCCTAACGTGACGGTCGATGCCGCCGGCCTCTGCCTGAAGAGCGGCAATGTGGCGCTGCTGCGCGGCAGCGGCTCGGCGTACCACAGCAACACCGCGCTGGTCGGGGTGCTGCGGGCGGCTGCCGAGAGCGTGGGACTGCCCGCCGAGATCGTGAATCTGGTGCCCGGCGTCGACCACGACTCGGTGAAAGCCCTGCTACGACTGCGCGGCATCGTCGACCTGATCATTCCCCGCGGCGGCGCCGGGCTCATCCGCACCGTCGTCGAGGAATCGACCGTGCCGGTCATCGAGACCGGCGTCGGCAATTGCCACATCTACGTCGACGAGGACGCCGACCTGGAGATGGCGCTACGCATCGTGCTCAACGCGAAGACCTCGCGGCCGAGCGTGTGCAATGCCGCCGAGACGGTGCTCGTCCACCGCGCCATCGCACCCGACTTCCTGAACCTTCTGCTGCCGGCGCTGAGCGCGGCGCGGGTCACGGTTCACGGTGATCCGGCGGTGCAGGCGTTCGATCCCCAGGTGATCCCCGCGAAGGACGTCGACTGGGCGGAGGAGTACCTCTCCCTCGACATCGCGGTCGCGATCGTGAGCACCCTCGACGAGGCGCTCGAGCACATCCGCACCTGGGGGAGCTCCCACACCGAGGCGATCATCACCCGGTCGCTGGCGGCGTCCCGCGCGTTCATCGCCGGGTGCGACAGCGCGGCGGTCATGGTCAACGCGTCGACCCGTTTCACCGACGGCGAGCAGTTCGGGATGGGCGCCGAGGTGGGTATCAGCACGCAGAAGCTGCATGCCCGTGGTCCGATGGGCCTGCCGGAGCTGACCTCCACGAAGTGGGTTGTGACCGGAGACGGCCACATTCGCGAGTAGCCCGACGGGGGTGGGGATGTCCGACGCGAGTGAGCCGGTCGACACCGGCCGAACCGCCGCCGGCCGAGACCCCGCCGCTGCCGCGCACCGTCGACTCCGACGCTGCCGCCGGCGCGGTCACCGGCCTGCTCGACAGCGATTCCACGCCTGAAGAGGTCGAAGAGGTCGTCTCGTTCATCGCCGCGGTGCCGCTCGGCGTGCGCCGCACGGCCCCGCGCTGGGTCGCCCCCCTCTTCGCTGCGGGGGCACTCGTGCTCGTGCCGTGGATCGTCTACCTCGGGTTAGCACTCCCCGAGCGCTCGACCGACCGGCACTACAACCTCGCCTGGGTCGGGTTCGACCTGCTGCTGCTGTTCGCGATGACCCGCACCGCGCTGCTCGCCTGGAAGGGGCCGGCGCCAGGTCCAGCTGCCGGCGGCCGCGACGGCCACCCTGCTGCTGGTCGACGCCTGGTTCGACGTCCTGACGTCCGACGGGGCCTGGGCGCTCACGCAGGCGCTGCTGCTGCGTTCCTGCTCGAACTGCCCATTGCGGCCTGGCGGTCTGGATCGCGCGCAACGTCGACAAGGTCGTCGAGCGCGCTGAACACCGCCTCGCGGAGCAGGCCCAGCAGCTGCTCGCCACCCACCTGCTCTCCGGGGCCCACCAGACCCGCCGCCCCACGACGCCTAACTGCCTACCGCCTGGCCTTCAGCCCCCGGCGCGATATCCCGCCCATCGCGGCGTAGTCGTCCTCGCCGTGGCCGGCCTTCGAGCGGCCTCGCGCGCCAGCGCGAGGCTGTCGCGCAGGAGGCGTCAGCTCACCTGCCGCTTCACCGGCCGCCTCGAGAGCCACCTGAAGGTCCTTGGCCATCAGATCGAGCGAGAACGACGGCGGCTGGAAGTCTCCCTTCGCCAGCATCTCCCGCTTCTGCTTGACGCTGAAGCCGAAGGGCCCCGCCTCCAGGGCGTCGAGCACCACGTCCGGTGGCAGCGACAGCTGCGCGCCGAGCCGCATCGCCTCGCCGACGCCCGCCATGGCGATCCCGAGGCACATGTTGACGACGGCCTTCAGGGCGTTTCCCGCAGCCGACCGGTCCGAGATGACGGATCCGCTCGGGCGCACCCCAGAGCTCCAGCAGCGGGCGGGCCGCCGCGACGTCGTCCTCGCTGCCGCCGACCAGGATGCCGAGCGTGCCGTCCCGCGCCGGCGCCAGGCTCCCGACGACCGGCGCATCCACGTAGCGCAGCCCGAGCGCACGCGCCTTCTCGCCGAGCCGCCGGGCCGCGTCAGGACCGGTCGTGGTGTTGTCGATGACGAGCGTCGCCGGCGGGGTCGCCCGCGGCGATCGGCCCGAGCACCTCGTCCACGCTCGCACCGTCGAAGAGCATCAGCACGACGGCGTCGGCGTCATGCACGGCGTCCTCGATGCTGCGGCCTCCCGCGCCCCACGTTCCACCAGCTCCGCAGCCCTGCCGGGAGTGCGATTCCAGACGGTCAACGCGTGGCCCGCGTCGAGGATGTGTGCGGCAGTCAGACGCCCCATCCGGCCCATGCCGAGATATGCCACCTTCATGGTTTTGCCCTTACCCGCTCGCTGTTTCGTCAACAGTTCCAACGGCGTCGTGGCCAGCTGATTCCGGCTGCGAAGGCGCACCGGTGGCACTGTCTGACATTTCACGCTCGTTGCATGAAAGACTGACCTATTCGCCTGACGACGTGTGGCGCCAAATCCCGGAGTGAGCCCGTGCAGCAATTCCCCGTGTTCGGCGACGTGGCCGACGTCCGCGACCGGCTGGCAGCGGCCGGCTATCTCGCTGACGACGCCATCGCCACCACCGTCTTCCTCGCCGATCGGCTGGGCAAGCCGCTGCTGGTCGAGGGGCCGGCGGGCACCGGAAAGACCGAGCTGGCCAAGGCCGTCGCGGCGGCCACGAAGTCGGAGCTGGTCCGCCTGCAGTGCTATGAGGGTCTCGACGAGGCGCGCGCGCTGTATGAGTGGAACTACAAGAAGCAGCTGCTGCGCATCCAGGCTTCCGGTGGCGACGCCGATTGGGGCGATACGCACGACGACATCTTCAGCGAGGAGTTCCTGCTCTCGCGCCCGCTGCTGACGGCGATCCGCCGCACCGAGCCGACCGTCCTGCTGATCGACGAGACCGACAAGGCTGACGTCGAGGTCGAGGGCCTGCTGCTGGAGGTGCTCTCGGACTTCCAGGTGACCATCCCGGAGCTCGGCACCATCGAGGCTGTCCGGCGCCCGTTCGTCGTCCTCACGTCCAACGCCACGCGCGAGCTCTCCGAGGCGCTCAAGCGGCGCTGCCTCTACCTCTACATCGATTACCCGGGCGCCGAGCGCGAGAAGGCGATCGTCAAGGCGCGGGTGCCCGAGCTGCCCGAAGAGCTTGCCGAGCAGCTCGTGCGCACGATCCGGGCGCTGCGGGCGATGGAGCTGAAGAAGGCCCCGTCCGTCGCCGAGTCGATCGACTGGGCGCACACCCTGCTGGCGCTCGGCCTCGACACCCTTGACGAGGAAGCCGTCAGCAGCACCCTGGGTGTCGTGCTGAAGCACGCCAGCGACCAGGCACGCGCCATCAGCCAGCTCAAGCTGTCATGAGCCTGCTCGACCGCACCGTGGAGTTCGCCGGCGCCCTGCGCCAGGCGGGTATCCCGGTGAGCACGGCCGAGACCGTCGATGCCATGCGCGCGCTGGGCAAGGTCGACATCGTCCAGCGCGAGCACCTGCGGGCGGCGTTCGCGGCGACGGCGTGCAAGCGCGCCGCTCACCGGCCGACGTTCGACACCCTGTTCGACCTGTGGTTCCCGCCCAAGATCGGCGACGGCGTGGGCGACGAGGAGTTCGGCCCGGCGAGGGCGACGGCGACGGCGAGCCCATGGACGCCGGCGACCTCTCCAAGGCGATGCGCGATCAGCTGCGTGACCTGCTGCTCGACGGTGACGAGGACGCCATCCGGCGTTTCGCCCGCGCCGCGGTGAGCAGCCTCGGGCGCACCGATTCCCCCGCCGGGCGGCAGAACTACTTCGCCTACCGGGTGCTGCGCGCGCTCTCGCCGGAGACGCTGATCGCCTCGCTGCTGGCGGCCATGATGGGCGACCAGGAGCGCGGCGGCCTGGCCGAGAAGGTCGCGCGCCAGACCATCGCTGACCGCATCAAGGCGTTCGAGGAGGCGGTCGAGAGCGAGGTCCGGCGCCGGCTTGCCGAGACCAAGGGCGTCGAATCGGTGACCCGCACCGCGGTGAAGCCGCTGACCGATCAGGTGGACTTCCTGCGCGCGTCGCGAAACGACCTGATCGAGCTGCGCCGCCAGGTGCAGCCGCTCGCCCGGCGGCTGGCCACCCGGCTCACGGCCAAGCGGCGTCTCGGCCGGGCCGGCAAGCTCGACTTCCGGCGCACCGTGCGCGCCTCGCTCGCCACCGGCGGGGTGCCGCTGGAGACCAAGCACAAGCCACACAAGCCCCACAAGCCGGAGCTGGTCGTCTTCTGCGACGTCTCGGGCTCGGTGAGCTCGTTCGCCCACTTCACGCTGATGCTCACCCATGCGCTGCGCGAGCAGTTCTCCAAGGTGCGGGCGTTCGCGTTCATCGACACCTGCGACGAGGTCACCGACTACCTGCGCTCGGTCGACATCAGCGACGCCATGGCCCGCATCGCCCAGAATGCCGACCTCGTCTGGTTCGACGGCCACAGCGATTACGGCCACGCGTTCGAGGTCTTCGCCGACCGCTACCCCGACGCGATCACCCCCAAGACCTCGCTCCTGGTGCTGGGCGACGCGCGTAACAACCACCGCTCGGCCGCCGCCCCGACCGTCCGCCGGCTGGTGAAGGAGGCCCGGCACGCGTACTGGCTGAACCCTGAGCCGCGTACCTACTGGGGATCGGGCGATTCGGCGACCAAGACCTACGAGCCGCTGTTCGACGAGATGGTCGAGTGCCGAAACGTCGAGCAGCTCGCCGAGTTCGTGCAGCGCCTGCTTCCGACCTGACAGCCATTGGGCGAGCGCATCGGGGTGATGGGCGGCACGTTCGACCCCATCCACCACGGCCACCTGGTGGCCGCCAGCGAGGTCGGCGGCGCTGTATGACCTCTCCGAGGTCATCTTCGTGCCGACGGGCCAGCCCTGGCAGAAGACCGAACGCCAGGTCTCGCAGCGCCGAGGACCGCTACCTGATGACCGTGCTGGCGACGGCGACCAACCCGCGTTCTCGGTCAGCCGGATCGACATCGACCGGCCCGGGCTCACGTACACCATCGATACGCTGCGCGAACTGCGCCAAGACGCGGCCCGGAGCGGAGCTGTTCTTCATCACGGGTGCCGACGCCCTGGCCCAGATCCTGGACTGGCACTCGGCGCCCGAGCTGTTCTCGATGGCGCACTTCGTCGGAGTTTCCCGGCCCGGCTACGAGCTGGCTCTCGACGAGCGTTTCCCGGAGGGCTCGGTCAGCCTGGTGGAGATTCCGGCGCTCACGATCTCCTCGTCGGACTGCCGGGCGCGGGTCGCGCGAGGCGCGCCGATCTGGTACCTGGTGCCGGACCCCGTCGTCCGCTATGTCGACAAGCGCCACCTCTATCGCGACGAAGTCTGACGGAATGTGCCACCCTGGCTTCAGGGTTGACACATAAGAATCCCTTTTCGAACCGATGGAGTCGCCTGTGCCCGCTGCCCCCGCCGCCGTCGAGCTCGCTATGGTCGCGGCGCAGGCCGCAGCCGACAAGCTCGCCACCGACGTCACCGTTCTCGACGTCGCTGACCGCCTCGCCATCACCGACACGTTCGTGCTGACCAGCGCGCCCAACGAGCGCCAGGTCAGCTCCATCGTCGACGAGATCGAACTGCGGATGCGCGAGGCGGGAGTCGAAGCCGGTGCGGCGCGAAGGCGAGCGCGAGGGACGCTGGGTGCTGCTCGACTTCGGTGACGTCGTGGTGCACGTCCAGCATGCCGAGGAGCGGGAGTACTACGCGCTCGAGCGGCTGTGGAAGGACTGCCCGCAGCTACCGTTCGTCGACGCTGATGCAGCCCGGACGGCGGTTCCAGCAGCAGCGGCTACTGGAGTGAGCCGGCAGCTGCTGCTGCTTCGCCACGGGCGTACCGCGTACAACGCGACGGGCCGCTTCCAGGGCCAGGTCGACGTGCCGCTCGACGACCTCGGGTTCGCCCAGGCCGCCCGCGTCGCACCGCTGCTCGCGGCGCACCGGCCGGTGGCTGTCGTCTCGTCGGACTCCTCGCGCGCCATCGAGACCGCGCGCCCGATCGCCGACCTGCTCGGCCAGGACGTGCTGCTCGAGGAGAACCTTCGCGAGATCGACATCGGCGGATGGTCGGGACTGACTCTCGACGAGGTCAAGACCACGTTTCCGCAGGAGTACGCCGACTGGATCAACGGCATCCGCGAGGAGCTGCGCCGCGGCGGGGGAGAGACCTACGGCGAGGTCGGGGCCAGGGCGTTCATGGCTGTCTGGCCGCTGCTCGACGGGCCGCCGGACGAGATCGTCCTGGCCGTGACCCACGGCGGCACGGCCCGCTCGCTGATCGACCTGATGCTGGGCATTCCGGTGCGCTCGCGGCACGTGCTCGGGGGCCTGCCCAACGCCGCCTGGTCGCGGCTGGAAGAGGGCCGCTTCGGATGGCGGCTTGCTGCGCACGCGGTGACCGCCGACCTCGCGATCCCGCCGGTTCCCTGAGCGACACCTTCCCGGCCGACCCCGCCATGGCCTGGCCGGGGCTTCAAGAGCTTCGCGGGCGGTATGGTGGATTCCGATCGGGGCTGTGGCGCAGCTGGTAGCGCACTTCCATGGCATGGAAGGGGTCAGGGGTTCGAATCCCCTCAGCTCCACCCAATCCGACGGCAGTCGAACCCGACTCCTGTGGTCTGCGTTTCCTCCTTGCCGCGCACCAGCTCGACGCGCGGCTCACGTCGCTCGACGGACCTCCCGGGCCTGATTGTCCGTCGTCGCCAGGGATGGTTGCCAAACGCCGTCCCGCCGGGCACTATGAGCTCAAGGGAATATGAGCTTCAGGTAATGTTGCGGGGGTGCGCGTTGACTGGTCCGACAGCTTCGACCGTTTCCTCAGTGCGCTCGAGGAAGACGTCGAGAAGCTCGATCCCAGCACGCCCGAGGGCCGTATCGCCGTCGAACGGCTCGCGCACCTCGGTGCCCTGCTCGGCAAGCTGCGGGAGCTGCCAACGAAACCCGCGGTCGAGTCAGCGACCTTGCGCATCGTGCGGCAGGCCACCCGCCACGAGCTGTGGCGTGTGGCCCACCCGTTCGATGCCGATGTCGCCCTTCGAATCATCGTCTGGTTCCCGCAGGTCGACCAAGCCGTGCTGGCGGTGTTCGCGTTCGACAAGGCCCACCTCGGTGACGTCTGGTACGACCGGGCCGCGGTTGAGGGCCAGGCGCTGGTCGACCAGTGGCTTCGTGAACATGGAGGCTAGGCATGGCTGGTAAGCGGCAGACAACGTTCACGGACGGCAGCGATCGCATCGATCGTCTGATCAGCCGTCCCGACCTGGCACCTCGCATAGCGGAGATCCGGGAACGGATGCACCGGGCGGACGAGGTACATGCGATGACCCTGGCCATGGTGCGTAACGCTGCCGGGCTTACGCAGCAGGATGTTGCCGAGCGGATGAACGTCACCCAGGGCGCGGTCGCCCGCACTGAGCGGCGAGGTGATGTGCTGCTGTCCACGCTGCGCTCGTACCTGACGGCGGCCGGCGCTCGTGAGGTCAGGATCGTCGTTGAGCTTGCCGACGGCAGCATCGCCGAGATCGCGCTAGCTGAACTGCAAGGCAGCGATCAGCCGGAATCGGACGCGCCGGAGGCTGCGACCGTCACCTGAGCACGTGGGGGTCGCGGCGATGCCACAGCAGGGCATCAGCCGGTAACCCATCCCCGCAGTCGCTCAACGGCCCTCGGCGACCGGCTGGAGCTGCCCGCGGGTGGGGGAGTCCTGGCCCCCGGCGGCCAGCGAACGCATCGCAGCCGATGCGTCGACCGTGGCCAGCGGCAGGTCGCGGTAGCGCTACCAACTCGGCGATTCGCATCCAGTCTGCGGCCGTCACCGGTTCAACGGTGAACGTGCCGCTGGCGCGGTCGCCGAGGAACGTACTTCCGGCCCGACCCCGAGGCGGTCCTCCGAAATGTGCCTCGAGCGCCTGGCGGCTGATGCCGGAGATGGTCGCTCCTCGGAGTTCGGCTTCATGCGGGAGCCGCGCATCGCGGCGACGACGGCGGCTGCGCCGGGAAGCCGAAGGCTGCCACCAGGTCGGGATCTCCGAACGACGTCACCCTGCTGATCCCCTCGTCGAGGACCGTCAGCACGGTCACGCCGTACGGTTGATAGCCGCCGCTGGCGTCACGCCGGTAGCCGGCCATCGCGGGCTGGCCGTTCGCGCGCGTGGGGTACATGCGCCAGGTACCCGGTGCGCCGAGCACGTGAGCCTGCAGGAACGGCACGCACGTCCGGCGTCCGGCGAACCAGGTGCGCATCGGGGTCGCCTCCAGCGTGACGTCCGCCAGCAGCAGCCGTTCCAGCTCTGCCGCATCGGCGTTTTCGAACGCGGAGATGTACCGCTCGAGCAACTCTCTGGCGCGCGGTTCGCTGGGATGGGCGATCCGATCGGCGTCCGGGACGTGCTCGCGCAGCGTGGCCCGCGCGCGCTGCAGCGCGCTCTTGACCGACGCGGTGGTGGTTTCGAGCACGGCCGCGACGTCCCGCGCCGGGAACGCCAGCACCTCTCGCAACAAAAGCACGGCGCGCTGCCGTGCCGGAAGGTGCTGCAGCCCCGCGATCAGCGCGAGTCGCACGCTCTCCCGCTCGGCCACGATCGACGCGGGATCGCTCTCGGCGGCGCCCGGTGCCAGCACCCGGCCGTCCGCAACCGGCTGCAGCCAGCTGACGCGGCTTCCGGCCGGCTCGGGCGCCGCCAGGGGATCCGGTTCCGCGCCGCCCAGCCCCGAAGGCAGCATCCTGCGGCGCTGGTCGGCCAGCGCTGACAGGCAGCAGTTCGTCGCGATCTGATACAGCCAGGTGCGTACCGACGAGCGGCCCTCGAAGCCCGCGTAGGACCGCCAGGCACGCAAGAACGTCTCCTGCACCTGATCCTCGGCGTCCGGAACCGAACCGAGCATCCGGTAGCAGTGGGCGAACAGCTCGCCCCGGTGCGGCTCGGTCTGTGCGACGAACCGTGCGGAGTCAGGCATCGATCACATCGACCGTCCCAGGAAAGCTGCGAGCCGGTCGGACGGCGCCGCTCCCGCGGGAGCCGGCCGTTGCGGTCCGAAGACCGCGACGCCGTCGGGGCCGCGATAGTCGTCCGTGACGGCGAGCCTTGCCTGGGCGAGCAAGCGCTCGGCCAGCTCGGGATCCAGAGTGGCGGTGGGCTGCCCGATGGCGCGTGCGAGATCCCAGCCGTGGACGAACTGATCCGTCGTGGCGAAGCCGAGCAGGGCCGCACCGGGGAGCTCGCCCTGCTCGAGGTGGACCATCCGCTCCAACGCACCCTCGGCAGTGAACGCCGCACACGCGATCCGGATGCTGTCGGCGTAGGCGGCCAGGTAGTCCCCGGCGGCGTAGTCCGGAGCAGGGTCCTCGTCCTTGCCTTCGAGCCTCACCGCCCACCACCGCGCCGACCCGACGAAGTGGTTGATCAGCGCGTGCACATCCCAGGACGCGCACGGCGTCGGCTCCGTCATGTGCCCTCCCTGCACTCGCTGCAGCACCTCCATCGTGCTTCTTGCCGCCCGCGTCAGCTCCGCAGTAACTGCCTCGGTCGTTCCCGCTGCCGTCATCTCTTCCGCTCCCGGTTCGAGTTCCAGTTTCTGTCAGGTAGACCGGGCGGAGCGGAAAAGGAATCGGTCGGCATCGGACCTCGCGGCCGCCCTCGACTGGAGGGCGGGAGCACGCCAAGGTTGGAGCATGACCGCGCATTCCGAAGCTGACGAGGCGATCTCCTACTCCTCGCGTGGCAACACCCGTTGGATCATCCTGAAAGGCGACCGGGGCCGGGCCTTCGACCGCGCCTTGGTGCGTTACCTCGGGGTCTCGTTCATCACGTGGCAGTACGCCAAAGCGGGTGGCGTCAGGTATCGCCCGACCCTGCTGCTGACCACCATCGGCAAGCGCAGCGGCGAGCTGCGACCCCGGGCACTCCCTTACGTGAGGGACGGCGATCGTTTCATCGTCGTGGGCTCCAACGGCGGTGGACCGAAGGATCCCGACTGGGTGTGGAACGTGCGGGCCGACGGCACGGCCTGGGTGCACGTGAAGCGGCGCAAAATCGCTGTGAATGCTCATGTTGCGGAGGGCGCCGAGTATGAGCGGCTCTTTGCCTATCTCGGGACCAAGGGCGACTCGCTGGAGCGATATCAGGAGCGGGCGTCACAGTTCGGACGCACCGTGCCGCTGGTCGTGCTCGAACCGCGCGGTCAGTAGGTCGACCGCTTCTGCCGGTGTCGTGGCCACGTCGATCGGCAGTGGATTGCCGGCGGCATCCCTCATGATGCCGCGCTCAGATCGTCGGCCTCCAGCGACTGCAGGCCGAACGGCGTCGCCAGGTTAAGGGGCCAGCGGCACAGCGCCGCGCCCAGTTCTGCGCGGATGGCCGATGCCCAGCGCCGGTCCTGGACCGTCAGGGTCTGCGGACCGGGCCGGCAGAGCAGCAGCACGGCTGACGCCGCCGGGCCGGTCGAGGTGAGATCGCGCAGGATCTTGCCGAGGTTTCGGCACAGCAGCGTGTCGGGCTCAGCCGGGAGGTCGTCGATCGGGAACGCGACCGGCAGGGTGCGATCATCCCCGTCGAGCAATACGAGCCAGAGGCTTCGCCGCCGGCGCTCGCCGGATGGCACGAGCGACATCCAGAGCGTGCGCACATCAGCATCGGTGCGGATCGAGATTTCCAGCGGTCGGGATTTCATACGCGCAGTCTGGCCATGAGTTCTGACCGGCGCAGAAGTTATCCACAGGTCAGCCGAGCAGCCCTCGCCGGTACCCGGCGGCGACGGCCGCCGCGCGGTCGCGTACCCCGAGCTTGGTGTAGATGTGCAGCAGGTGGGTCTTGACGGTGGTCTCACTGATCATGAGCTGTCGCGCGGCCGACTGGTTCGTGGCCCCGTCTGCCACCAGGCGCAGCACCTCCACCTCGCGGGCGCTGAGATCGGTGCCCGCGGGCCTGTCGTGGCGCGAGCCGGCGCGGCTCATGAGAGTTCCCGCTACGGACGGCGCGAGTACCGGCTGGCCCGCGTGGGCCGCTCGGACCGCGCGTAGCAACTCGCCGCGCGGAGCGTCCTTGAGCAGGTAGCCCGTCGCGCCGGCTTCGATCGCGGGCAGGACATCGCGGTCGGCGTCATACGTGGTGAGGATGAGCACCCGAGCCGGGTGCCCCGACTCGCGAAGCCGGGCGATGGCCTCGACGCCGCCCATCGTCGGCATGCGCAGGTCCATCAGGATGACGTCGACGTCGAGCCCTCCGGCCAGGGCCACGGCTTGCGCGCCGTCGGCAGCCTCGCCCACGACGTCGAAGTCCGGATCGTCGGTGAAGACGCCGCGCAGCCCGTCCCGCATGATCGGATGGTCGTCGACGATGAGCAGCCGGATGGCGGTCACCGGCCCACGCCGACTTCCGGCGCGGCGAGTGGCACGACCGCGTTCACGCTCGTGCCGGTGCCGGGCACCGACTCGACGGTCAAGGTGCCGCGCACCTTGCTGAGCCGGTGACGCATCCCGATAAGCCCGTATCCATGGGGGTTTTGGGTACCGTCGAACCCGGCGCCGTCGTCCACGACATCGAGCAACAACGCATCCTCGACGTAGGTCAGGGTCAGCCGTACCTTGCCTGCTTTCGCGTGCCTCGCGACGTTCGTCAGTGCCTCCTGGGCCACCCGGAAGACCGCGGCTTCGACGTCGGGGGAGGCTCTGACCAGCACGATCGCCGGTCGCCTGCACGTCCGCGCTGACGCCTGATTGCCTGGACCAGTCTTCGGCCAGCGCGGCGACGGCTTCCGGCAGGCAGGCGTCCTCGAGTTGTTCGGGGCGCAGCGCCCGCACCGAGCGGCGCGCCTCGGTGAGGCTGGAACGGGCGAGGGTACGGGCTTGGACGAGGTGGCGCGAGGATTCGCTGGGACGGTGCCGGGTGTGCTCGGCCGCCTCCAGCTGAGCGATGATCCCGGTGAGTCCCTGTGCGATCGTGTCGTGAATCTCCCCGGCGAGGCGCTGCCGTTCTTCGACGATCCCCGCCTCGCGGGCCTGGGCGACGAGCCGCTCGTGCAGCTCGGCGTTCTCGGCCATGGTGGCGGCGAGGCGCCGGTTCGCCTCCGCCAGCTCATCGATCATCCGTCCGCGCTCCTGGTTCTGCTCGACCGCCCGATTGGTGATGCTCGACGTCGTCAACACCAGTGCCAGCAGGACGCCGGCGACCACGATGTAGGTGAGCGCCTTCCCGGCGTCCGCCGACGGGTAGCCGCCCGCCATCGCCCCCGAGACGATCAGTGCCGTGACGGCGAACCGGCCGTGTCGCCAGCGCCGGGCCCAGGCCGTACGCGAAGAGGAATCCGACGTAGGCGAACACCCCGTAGAGGCCGTTGACCCACACCAGCACGCCCGCGCAGCGGTATGTGCGGCGAAGACCGTCCCCGCCATCGGGTGGACGCGTCCCGCGCAGGCGAACGGAGACGATCGCCCATCCGGCAGCGGCGACGATGGCGAGCGGGAGGCCGATGTCGAAGCGTGCCCACGTCGGGTGCGCTGCTGCTCGGTACGGCAAGGCGCAGCGACGGCCGACACCGCCAGCATCGGCAACGGCAACAGCCGCCTGAGCCGGTCGAGCCGGGCCTGCCACGGGTCGGCAACGGGGGCCGTGCCGGTGCCGCTCGCTTCGGTGGCCACGCTCACGCTCCTGATCGTGTCACTGACCCGCCCGATATGTCCGCCGGGTTTCCGCGAGCTACCGGGTCACGAAGGCGGAGCCCAGCCGGCGGCCGTTGACGAGTGCCGCGATGGCGATCAGCACGACGCCGCAGACGCTCTGCTCGATCTTCATCCACAACGGGAACGTCCCCGGCAACGCGACGATGACGGCGATCGCCAGCACCATGACCGCCGAGATGATGCGCACCCGCAGGAACGCGCGCCGCGAGCCGCGGGCCGCCCCGGCGATGAACCGCAGGGTCAGCAGCGCGCTGATGACGACGATGACGGCGCGGGTCCACACCGCCGCATTGACGAGGCCGGCGTGGTGGCGCAGGACGACGATGGCCGCAAGCGTCAGCACGCTCAGCGTGGCGTAGCCGCCCGCGAGCAGCTTGATCCTGCGAAACGCCTGCGCCGTGTCCGGCTGACCGTTCTCGGCGACCGGTTGCCGGTGGGTTGCGGTGCTGGTGCTCATCACGAGTCCTCTGCTCGATGGCGCCGGTACGGCTGTCCCGGCCCTTCGAGCCTTCGCCAATCCGGCTCCCGGCGAATCGTCCGACGAGGCTGCGCGGCAAGCCGATTCGGTGGATGGCGGGCATCCACCGATCGGAGGATGCGCGCGGTGTTCTCAGGTGGTCTCGTGGTTGGGTACCGCGGCCCAGTACTTGTAGAGAGCGGCGATGCCAGGCCGCCCGGAGCCTGGCTTGTTGTAGATGACGAGAGTGTCCAGGTTCTTGTCGGTCGTCCACGCGAGGGCCGAATTCTGGCTCCGGTCATTGGTGATGAAGCAGTAGAACGCGCCTGCCGTCACGGAGTTGTGGGTCCAGGTGCCGGACGAGGGAACGCCGCCCTGGCAGTTGAACTTGGCCGTCTGCAGCCCGTTCTCGCCGGCCTTCACGTCCGCGTCGTAGTCGGCCTTGTTCACCGAGTGGTACGCCAGCACCTTCTGGCTCGGGGCGACCGCGTCGGTGGCCGTTTTGGGATCGCAGTCCACGGCAGCGTCGACCGTCGAGTCCTCGACGGCGAGGTCCGGCGTGCAGCTGGAAGTGTCGGCGAGGCCGACGGGGAGCCGCTTCACCAGCGAGGTCTCGGCCGCGTTGAGACTGCGCAGCTTCGCCGCCGACTTCACGATCGCGCTGTGTGCGGATTCCTTGCCCTTGTCCGACACCGCGACGACGAAGTAGCTGTGGCTGCTCATGTCGGTGGGGAAGGGATCCGTGAACGTCGTGGTGCTCAGGTCCGACTTCAGCACCGTGTTGTCGCGGAAAAGCACGTAGTGGTCGGCATTCTGCGAGGCGAGCCAGCTCAGCTTGATGGCGCCGGGCCCCGCCGCGGCCGTCAGGTTGGCGGGAACGGCCGGGATGGGGGGCTTCGCCGGCTTCGCCAGCAGGACGACCGCGACCACGACGCCGGCGATGACGGCAGCCGCGGCGCTGCCCCCGATGACCCATTTCTTCTTGCTCCGCTTGGGTTTTTCCACCCCCTTGCCGGTGCCGCCGTGAGCGATCTCCTCCACCGCGCGGCACAGCGCCTGGACGGCCGGCGGCGGCTGACCCTGCCAGCCCACCGTCTTCGCCCCGTTGCTGGCCTGCAGTGCCAGCTCTCGCCGTCCGCCCTGCCAGTTCGCCGACGGCAGCATGGCGTCGAGGTGGAAGAACGCGCTCTGCCAGACCTCTTGAACCAGCCGGTCGCGGTCGTAATGGCTCAGGCGCTCGCTGCGCAGCTCGATCGGCGCCATGTCCTCGCCGCGGTACCAGATGGTCAGCGGGGGTTCCGGGCGCAGCAACGGTGTCGTGTCGCGTACCGCCGACTCCAGCGCGCGCTGGAAGTCGTCGCAAGTGTTGAAGCGGTCCTCCCGGTTCTTGGCCATGGCCTGGTAGATCGCTCGGTCGACGACATCGGGGATACCCGGGACGATGCGTGACGGGGGCGGCGGGTACTCGTCCATGATCTGGTGAAGCAGCTGGCGTGAATCACTGCCGGGGAAGGCCCGGCGGCCCGTGAGCATCTCGTAGAGCACGCACCCGAGCGAGAACACGTCGACCCGGCGATCGAGCTGCGCGCTCGGCATCGAGAGCCGCTCCGGCGCGGCGTACGCCAGCGTGAGGACGGCCTGCGTCGTCGCCGTGAGGCCCAGCGTGTCCGCGGCGTCGCGGGCGATCCCGAAGTCGGTGAGATACGCCTGCTCGGTGCCCCGCCGGTCGGTCAGCATGATGTTGGCCGGCTTGATGTCGCGGTGCAGCAGATTGCTGTCGTGAAGGTCCTGCACGGCCGAGCAGATCCCGGCCATCACGTGCAGCGCCCGGGCGAGGGGGAAGGGCCCGTCCTGCTTCAGCGCGTCGTCGAGATTGCGGCCGTCGATGTAGTCCATCGCGATCCAGAGCCGGCCCTCGTGCTCACCCCGGTCGAGAATGCCGACGATGTTGGGATGGCGCAGCCGGCAGGCGAGATTGGCCTCGACGAGGAAGCGCTGCCGGAAGGCGTCGCTCGTGCACAGCGGTGCGGCGAGCACCTTTAACGCGTCCTGCTTGGGAAGGTTGGGATGGTCGGCGAGGTACACCTCGCCCATGCCGCCCACCCCGAGCAACCGCTCAATGGTGTAGCCGGCGAAGCGGGTCCCCGGTTGAAGCGTCACTGACCCTCCGTCCATACCGTCCCATCGGCCACGCCTGTTCCTGGCCCGCCGCTTCATACCAACATGGAGACCGGCAGTACGTTGCCAAAGCCGCAATGTCGCGATGCAGGTCGAGAATCGAGGACGCATGGCCACGTTGGAAGCAATCGACGCACTCGCTCGCGAAGAGCACGGCCTGGCGGTGATCTCGACGCTGCGCGCCGACTCCACCATCGCGTCGTCCGTGGTGAACGCCGCGGTCATGTCTCATCCGCTGCAACCTGACAGCACGGTCGTGGGCTTCGTGACGTATGGCAAGGTGAAGCTCGGGAATTTGCGTGACCGGCCGCAGCTGACGGCGACGTTTCGCAGCGGCTGGAGGTGGGCCGCGGTCGAGGGCTCTGCCCAGATCATCGGGCCGGACGATCCGCATCCCGGCGTCGATGCCGAGCGGCTCCGGGTGCTCCTGCGTGAGGTTTACCAGGCCGCCGGCGGCAGCCATGACGACTGGGCGGAGTACGACCGCGTGATGCTCGAGCAGCACCGGGCGGCTGTCTTCATCACGCCTGCGCGGAGCTACGGTCTCTGAGGCGCGATGACATTGCCGAAGCGGTGCAGCGTGCGGCTGACCGCTTGCTCGCGGCGGTAACGCAGCCCCTCGATCAATCCGTCGGCCAGCGGCGGCGCGTCGTCGACGAAGCACTCACCGGCGAGCGCGTCGAACTCCCGCGGCCGGGTCCCGAGCACCCGCAGGGCGTCGGGTGGGGCCGCCAGCAAGCGTTGCGTCAACTGCTGCGCGGAGGCAGACCCGACCCCGATCCCATCTACGTCGACATCGCTTCCGGGAGGGGATACGCACTCGATGTCACAGCCGGCGGCCGCGGCGGCGGCGTAGGCCCGCAGAACCTGCGCCGGCCTGGCGTCGGCGGCGATCCAGAGGACGGCGCGACGGCGAGGGCGGAAGCGCAGAACGTTGGATTCGCAGAACAGGCCCGTGGGGTCGTGCTCGACGCCGAAGTAGGCGCGCTGCCACCACGCATCGCTGCGGACGGCCGCGCTCAGCCACTCCCGTTCGGCGTCGTCGAGCTGATGGCTCGCGGCCGCCAGCCAGGACAGCACGGACGTGGCGGGTTGGCCGGACTTCTCGGGCAGCCGCTCCTGCCGCCAGCGGCCGAGCTGGGCCACGTAGTGCGGTCCGCCTGCCTTGGCCCCGGGTCCCACGACGGAGCCCTTCCAGCCCCCGAAAGGCTGGCGTTGCACGACAGCGCCGGTGATGACGCGGTTGATGTAGGCGTTGCCCACCGCCGCGCCCTCGAGCCATCTCGCGGCCGCATCCGGGTCGAGCGTGTGGATGCCTCCGGTCAGGCCGAAGGGCGTGCCGTTGGCGATCGCCAGCGCGTCGTCGAGGTCGGACGCTCTCATCAGCCCCAGCACCGGGCCGAAGCATTCGGTCTGGTGGAACCAGGAACCGGGACGTACCCCGTCCTTGATGCCGGGCGACCACAAATGCGTCTCGGGGTCGATCAGCCGCGGTTCGAGCAACCAGCGTTCGCCCGGATCCAGCCGGGTGAGAGCGCGTTGCAGGGCTTCACCGGGCGGGCCGATGAGGGGCGCGAGCGTGGTGGCGGGTTCGGTCGCCGGGCCGATCACCAGGCTCGTGGCGGCGTCGACCAGCTGGCGGCGAAAGCGGGCCGAATCGTAGACGCCACCCACGCAGATCGTGAGGCTGGCGGCGGAGCACTTCTGCCCGGCGTGACCGAACGCCGAATGGACCACGTTGCCGGCGGCAAGGTCGAGGTCGGCGTCGGGCATGACGACGATCGAGTTCTTGCCCGACGTCTCGGCGAAGAGGGCCGTGCGCGGAGCCAGCCGGCGGAAGAGGTCGGCGGTCTGACGGGCGCCGGTGAGGACGATCGCGTCGATGCTGGGATGGGCGACCAGATGCTCGCCGACAACCTCCTCGGGGCACTGCAGGTACTGCAGGATCTCAACGGCCACGCCGTTTTGGCGGCAGGCGTGCCACACCGCCTCGGCAATCGCGTACGCGCACTGCGGCGTCTGCGGTGGCGCCTTGAGCACGACCGCGTTGCCGGCGGCCAGCGCTGCCAGCACGCCTCCGGCGGGAATCGCGAGCGGGAAGTTCCACGGCGGTGTCACGAGCACGACGCCCAGCGGGGCGAAGTCGGCCTCGGCCTCGAAGTCGCCGCCCAGGCCCGGGATCTGCTCGGCGTAGTAGGCCGCCATGTCGATGGCCTCGGAGACCTCGCTGTCACCTTCGGCGAGCGTCTTGCACGCCTCGTGAGCCATCACCGCCATCAGCGTCGCCCGCTTGCTCGCCAGCTCCTGCGCGACCGCGCGCAAGAGCGTCTGGCGCTGCGCCGCGGTCGTTGCTGACCAGCCGTCGCGCGCGGCGGACGCTCGGGCGACGACCCGGTCGACGCCTCCGATATCGGTGATGGGCGCCGGCAATGGCGCGGGCGCCCAGCGCCCGATGGCGTCGAGTACGCCGGCGCGCGCTGCGGGATCCGTCGGGTCGGTGTCGGAGACGTTGTGAAAGCCGGGCGAACGCTCGAGCGGCTGGCGCCGGCGCGGCTGCGATGACACCTGCCAGCGACGGCCCACAGACTCCTCGAAACGCTCCTGTTCCTGGGCGAACGCGTCGCCCTCGCTGCTGAGGTCGAACGAGTTGCGCAGGAAGTTCTCCCCGCGGCTGTTCTCTTCCAGGCGGCGGAACAGGTACGCGAGCGCGGTGTCGAAGTCGGACCCGGCGACGACCGGGGTGTAGAGCCGCAGCCCGCCGGTCGCGGCGCGCACGGTGGCGTCGACCCCCGGTGCCATCCCTTGCAGCATCTCGAATTCCACCCGGTCACCGACCCCGCGGGCGGACGCGAGCAGGTGGCCCCAGGCGACGTCGAACAGGTTGTGGCTGGCGATCCCGATACGCAGGCGCGACAGCCGATCGGGCGCCAGCACCCAGTCGAGCATCCGGGCGAAGTTGGCGTCGGTCTCGGCCTTCGTGGCATACGGCGCCCGCTGCCATCCGTGCATCGCCGCCTCGACCGATTCCATCGCCAGATTGGCACCTTTGACGACCCGTACCTTGACGGTCCCGGCGCCTCTGCCGCGGGTCGCCGTCCAGTCGACCAGCTCGCGTAAGACATCGAAGGAGTCGGGCAGATATGCCTGCAGCACGATCCCCGCGTCGAGGTGGCGCAGCTCCGGTTCATCCAGCAGGCGGGTGAACGCGTCGACGGTCAGCCGCAGATCGGCGTACTCCTCCATGTCCAGATTCAGAAACGTCGGCCCGCCGGGGGCATCGGCGGCAGTGCGGAAGAGCCGGCGTAGCGCGGCCGTCACGCGCTTCAGGGTCTGCTCGTAGCCCCAGAGGTTGAGCTGGCTCGCGACAGCGGAGGCCTTCACCGAGACGTAGTCGACGTCAGGGCGGCGCAGGAGCTCCTCGATCGCTTCGCGCCGGCGGCGGGCTTCCTGCTCGCCCAGCACGTACTCGCCGAGCAGGTTGACGTTGACCGCGAACCCTTGGCTCCGGAGGTGGCGAAGGTGGCGGGCAAATGCCGGATCTGAGCGGTCGACGACGAGGGCGCCGACGATCTGGCGGAGCCGGCGCCGGGTCGCCGGCATCACCAGCTGCGGAGCCCTGGCTGCCAGCCGCACCCCGGCGCGGAGCAGGAAGCGATCGGCGACGCCGAGGAAGGGTGGGGTCGGACCGGCGGCGACGGCCTGCAACTGGGCCGCCGCCACCGACGCGCTCTCCGGTCGCAGCACGCGGTCGCAGAAGGCCATGGTGAACGCCAGCGAGCGCGCGTCACCGGTCAGCAGTTGGAAGCGACGACGCTCGCGGCGCTGGCGCCCGCTCAAGGCAGCCTCGCTGTCGCGCAGCCAGTCGGTGACCAGCGCTACCGCATCCGCAACGAGACCATCGCCAACCGTGTCCGGCGGACCGGTCGGGGCGTCCATCGCTAAACAATGCCAGCCTGACCGGTGAGACGTCGCCCTCCCTCGAGTAACGCGAGCGCATAGTGCGTGGCGGAAGCCACGTCGAGCGCCTCGCCGGCCCCGACGGCGCCGGCATACCGGTCATGGATCGGGCTGAGGACGGGGCGTAGCGAGGGCGGGATGGGCCGGTCGCCGCGCTCGCGAATGGCGTCAGCCGCTGCGAGCAGCGACGCGAGCCCCGACGTGTCGGCGTCCGCGTCCGCGTCAAGCACGGCAGCCGCCGTCTCCAGGCAGAGGGCGGCCGGAAACGAGTAGGTCAGCGCCTGCGCGGCCTTCAGCGCCGCCTGAGCGTGAGCGCAGGCTTCGGCCGGGTCCTGGCTCGCCAGGCACGCAAGGGCCCGGATGCAGCGCAGCAAGGGCAGCTCACGTTCCACCCCGAGGGCCGTGCCTTCCTCATCCGCCCGCCTCGAACGGTCGAGCGCTGCCGCCACGTCACCGCGTTGGAGCTCCAGCGCTGCCGCCACCGAAAGCCAGACGACGCGGGCGATCCGGCGATTGTCGCGATGCAGCGGCTCGGCCTCGGCGACGAACGCGCGGGCCCGCGTGAAGTCTCCCGCCTGCCAGCAGACCATCGCCGCCGTCGACAGCACGGCGGCCAGCTGCGCCGGCGTGCCGCCTTCCCGGCACAGCTGGGCGGCGTGCACCACGTGGGTCGCCGCCGAAGGGTCGGCGCGCTCGCCCAGCACGCAGCCCACTCCCGACAGTGCCGCGACTTGCAGATCCACCGACTCGACCTGGCTCGACGCCTCGATCGCCCGGTCGACGCATGCCATCGCCTCGGTGACCCGGTCGAGGTCGTCGAGCAGCCCTGCCAGGTAGATCAGCGAGTGGGCGGCGTAGGTGACGTCCTTCTCGCGAAGCGCCTCGGCGGCCGATTCCAGCTGGCTGACAGCAACATCGGCGTCACCGGCCCAGTAGGTCAGGTATCCCAGGGCGAAGGTGGCGTAGCCGTGCCACTCCCCGCCGGTTGCCTGGGCGAGCAACCGGGACAGCCAGAAGCGACCCTCTGCGACGTTCGTCGCCGCCCAGAAACGGTGCAGCCGAAAGGCGATTTCGAGCCCGCGGTCGAGCGCCGCCCGGCCGTCGATCGCCGCGCCGAGGAAGGACCGCACCGAGCCGATCATGTCGAGCACTTCGTCCTGAAAGCCGCTCGGCGGGGTCCTGGCGTCATCGGGAAGGACTGCCCGAATGGCATCAGCCAGCCGTTCGAACGCGTCCTGCTCGGCGCCGGCGGCGATGAGCCGGTCGGACGCGAACCGGCGGACGTCGTCGTCCATCTGATAGCGCCAGCGGGCTCCCGAGCGATCGACCCACATGAGCCCGGCGGCCGTCAGCTCTCGAAGCACCCGGATGACGCGCATCGGCGCGACGTGCTGCTCGGACACCACGCGACGCACCAGCGGCAGCCCGACCGCACCGTCGAGGATCGCGAAGGTCCGGAACACCTCGGCCTCGTCGGGATCGAGCAAGGCGTAACTGCGCTCCAGCACTGCGCGCACCTGGTCGTCATCGCCATCGATGCTGAGGTGTTCGAGCAGGTCGGTCAGCGACATCACGGTCAGCTGAGCGGCCGCCAACTCCAGCGCGAGTGGCAGCCCACCGCAGCGCGCACACAGGGCGGCGACGAGGGGTGCATTGCCCTCGTCGACCTCCAGCAGCCCGCCCGCAGTGGTGACGCGATCAACGAGCAGCTGGACGGAGTCGTCGGACTCCAGGGACGGCAGATCGGCGGGCGGGGCCGGAAAGGGCTGCAGTTTCAGCACTTTCTCGTCCTCGAGACCGATGGGGGAGCGGCTCGTCAGCAGGACGGTCAGCTGCCGGCAGGTCATCAGCAGCGCGCTGACGAGCGACGCCACCCCGTCGCGCGTCGCCTCGCAGCCGTCGAGCACCAGCAGTGCCCGTCCGAGTGGAGCGAGCTCTGCGGCGATGGCTCCTTCCGGGTTGTCCGGCCCGACCGCGACGCCGAGCTCCAGGGCGGCCGTGGCGGCGACGAGTTCGTTGGCGGCGACGGCGGCCAGCGAGACCCAGCGCCGCCCACCGGGGAAGTCGGTGGAGTCGATCGCGGCCTGCAACGCAAGCCGGGACTTGCCGACCCCGCCCTTGCCGGTCACGCGTCACGATGGCCAGTGTTTGCAAGGCTTTTCGTAGCTCGGTGAGTTCATCGGCGCGCCCAACGATCGTCGGCGGTCGGCGTGGGCAACCTGCCCGCCCCGAGCAGCGTGCGATCACGTAACGCGCTCAGGTAGAGCTCGACGGTCTCCCGGCTCGGGTCGATGCCGAGCTCGTCGCCCAGCACGGTGCGGCATTGCTCGTATGCCCTGACGGCCCCGGCGCGGTCACCCGCCCGGTCGAGCGCGGCGATGAGTACCTGATGGGCGCGCTCGTTGAGTGGGTCGAGCTCGACAGCGAGCCGCGCTGCGTGGCCGGCGCGGGCGTGTTGGTTCAGCGCGCTCGCGGCTTCGGCGATGATGCGTAGCGAATCGAAACGGGTCTGGTCGATGGCCCGGCGGTGGGCAGCAAGCCAGGGCTGATCATCTCCCGGCAGGAGCTGCGCGCCACTGAGCCGGCTACCCGGATCCGCAGCTTCAGCCGCCTCGGCGAGCTGACCCGCAAGCAGCAGCGCCTCGCCGCGCCGCCGGGATTCGGCGGCGACGGCGACGTCCACCTCGGCCGATTCGTTGAGTGCGTAGCCACCCGGAACCGTCGCGATCAGTGCCTCGCCGCCGAGCCCGATCGGCCCGAGGGCGTCGCGCAGCCCACGAACGATGCCGCGAAGCGCGGGCCGCCACGTCGGTGGGGGTTGCTCACCCCACAGCGCCTCGGCCAGCTGTTCCGCGGGAACCGAACCCGACGTGAGCGCCAGCAGGGTCAGCGCGAGCTGCGCGCGTCGGCCTCCGAGGCGGCGCCCCTCGACGCCGCCCTCATGCGTGACGGCCAGCGCGCCCAGCAGGTCGACCCGCATTCTGCGAATCCTAGTTTGCGACGTTACGCAGCCATTACGGGCCTGCCCTTGACTGGGTGAAAGTGACCGTCAAATCGGAGGTTCAGGTGTCTGCTACCCCAGGCTCGCGTCGCGTTGCTCTTGCGTTCGTGGCATGCTCCGCTGCCGCGCTTTCGGTTGCCGGCTGCGGCAGCTCATCCAAGGCAAACACCTCGGCGCCGGCTCACACAGCCGGCGGATCATCGACCAAAGCCGCTGCGAAGGCGGGTTCCGGCGCATCGAGCAGCGGGTTGAAGGGCTCGGTGAACATCTGCGCACTTATGCCGGCGGCAACGATCTCGCAGCTCACCGGCAAGCAGTTCACGACGACCGAGACCGACAACACCTCCTCCTACCAGCTCTACAGCTGCAACTACACCAGCACCGTCGCGCAAGGCAGCAACCAGCTCGCCCTCGACATCATCGGCAACAACGGGGCCATCGCACTGTCCGCGGATGTCGATGCGGCCAAGTCGGTGAACAACAAGCTGACCAACCTGACACCCGTGACCGGTATCGGTGACAAGGCGTACGGGGGCGGGATCCAGGGTCACCTCGAGGTGCTCTATGGCGACATCCTGATCAAGCTCTCAGGGGGGACCGACGTCACGACTGGCCAGGGCAAGCAGATCATCAGCCAGCTGCACAGCAAGCTGTGATCCGCTAGCGCAGCTCCTGCTTCAGGATCTTGCCCGTGGGTCCATGGGCCATCTGCGCCCGGAACTCGACGTGGCGCGGGTACTTGTAGGCGGCGACGCGTTCCTTGACGTAGTCGATGAGTTCCTGCTCGCTGACCGTCGGACCCGGGCGGGTGGTGACGAAGGCCTTGACCTCCTCGCCGAGCCGGGCGTCGGGGATTCCGACAACGGCTGCCTCGGCGATCTGCGGATGGGTGTAGAGCACTTCCTCGATCTCGCGCGGGTAGACGTTGTAGCCGCCTCGGATGATGAGGTCCTTCTTGCGGTCGACGATGAACAGGAAGCCGTCCTTGTCGAGATATCCCAGGTCGCCGGTGTGCAGCCAGCCGCGGGTGAACGCCGCCGCCGTCGCCTCGGGATCGTCGTAGTAGCCGCGCATCACGTTGACGCCGCGCACCATGACCTCGCCGACGTTGCTCCTCGCCGGGCGGCGAGCAGCTTCTCCGCGTCGCCCCAGATCTCGACCTCGACACCCCAGATGGGCTTGCCGACGCTGTAGACCTTGCGGTCCTCGACGCTGATGTTGAACGTGGTCGTCGACGCTGTCTCGGTCAGCCCGTAGCCCTCGAGGATCAGGATGCCGAACTTCTTCTCGAAGGCATCGAGGATCTCGGCGGGGATGCGGCGCCCCGCCGGAGATCCCGATGCGCAGTGATGCCACGTCGTCGTCAGTGACTCCAGGGTGGTTGAGCAGCGCGATGTACATCGTCGGGCACGCCCTCGAAGATCGTCACCCGGTCGCGGCGGATGACCTCGATGACCTTCGCCGGATCGAACCGCGGCACGAGCGACATGGTGGCGGCGAACCGGACGCACACGTTCAGCTGGCTGGACAGCCCGAAGACGTGGAAGAGCGGCAGGACGACGACCACGACGTCGTCCTCGCGCATCCCGAACAGCCGCCCCGGGATCTCGGCGTTCATCAGCAGCTGGAAGTGGGTGAGCTCGGCGCCCTTGGGGGTGCCGGTCGTACCGGAGGTGTAGACGATGATCGCGGTGTCGCCCGGGTCGCGCTGCTCGAACGGGGCCGGCGAGCGAAGGGTCGTTGTCGAGCAGCGTCTCGGCGGGATGGCCGCACATGGCCGTGGGCGTGCCCGGAGTGTTGACGACGAAGAGTTCGGCGATTCCCGACGGCGGCGGCGGCCTTCGCGCCCTCGTCTGCGATGCCGGCCCAGGTGATCAGCGCGCGGGCATGAGAATCGCCGAGTTGGTAGGCGGTCTCGGGGGCCTTCAGCAGCACGTTCAGGGGCACGACCACGCAGCCGGCCTTGAGGATGCCGAAGTAGGCGATCACGAACTGCGGGATGTTCGGCAGCTGGAGCCCGACGGCATCGCCCGGGTGAGACCGTGCGCCCGAAGACCGACGGCAAACCGATCGGACAGCAGCGTCCAACTCGGCGTAGCTGATCGAGCCGCCGTCGAAGAGGATCGCCGCCTTGTCGGGGTGGGTCTTGGCGGATTCCCGCAGCATGCAGGCCAGGTTGAAGCTCATGGCGACAGCGCTCGTTTCCGCCGCTCCGGTCCCGCTCGCGGACGTCGGCGGCACCCCGCATGCTTGTCTTGAAGAGGCCGTCGCGGTAGGGACTTTTGACAGTTTCGGAGGGGCAGATCTTCGCTCGCGCAGCGCGCTAGTCGCCCGCTGCCACCGGCACCTTCTGGTGACCGAAGAACGACCGACGGACGATCAGCTCGGCGACTTCGGCAGGCACCATAGCCTCCCATTCGGTGTCGCCGCCGGCGATCCGGCGAAGAACGTCGCGGCTGTAGATCGGCAGGTAGTCCCGCTGATAATTGTCGAGATTGACGAAGCTGCCGCGGCCGGCGAGGTAGTCGAAGAGCGGCTGCAGCACGGGCTCGACCCGCACGTCGTCGACCGTGATCAGCTCGGAGTCCGGTGACTTCTGCATGGGGTAGACGAAGAGCTTGAGGTCGTTCTTGAAGAGCCTTCCGAAGCTCTCCAGGATCCCGCCCGGCAGCCGCGCGTGGTTCTTTTCGTCGAAGAGGTCGGCCAGGCTGGGCACGCCCATCACGATGCCGATGCGCTCCTGCGTTCGGGCGCCCAGATAGGCGGCGAGCCGGTTGTACTCGTAGTAGTCGGAGATCAGCACGGTCATGCCGCATGCGGCGAGCAGGTCGGCTCTGGCCAGGAAGTCGCGCCGGTCGACGTCGGCCCCGCCGGCCAGCAGGTTGCGCATCGTCAGTTCGGTGAGCGCCAGCACTGGCTTCCCGGCCACGGCCGGATCGGTCTCGAACTTCGCCAGCGCGCACGAGAGCATGTCGATGTTGACGACGGTCGGCGGCCGGAAGCTGCCGCGCTCGACGAGGATCGCGTGTTTGCGCAGCGCTTCGCTGGGTTGCAGGACGGTCCCGTCGGGCCCGAACATCGCGACCCCGCTGAGCCCGAGCTGGACGAGCTTCAGCGCCATCAGCCGGTTATCCACCCGGCGGAATTCGATGCCGCGAAACTCGATCATGTCGATCTCGATGCGCCCCGTGGTGAGGCGGTCGAGCAGGCTCTGGATGACCTGATCCGGCTCGTGGTGCTCGAAGAATGCGGCGTGCATGAGGTTCACGCCGACGATCCCGAGCGCTTCCTGCTGCAGCTTGGCGTCCTCGTCGAGCATCCGCACATGCAGCACGATCTGGCTTGGCTCATCGAGCGGATGCGCCTGGAAGCGCACGCCCATCCAGCCGTGGCACTCATTGCCGCCCGCGTAGCTGCGAGCGACCACCGTGTCGGCGAACGCGAAGAACGACGTGGTGTCGCCGCGGGTGTCGCCCAACCGGTCGATGTTCAGGTCCAGCTCGTGTTCGAGCATCGCCTGCAGCCGGCCGAGGGAAACGTAGCGCTGCGACTTACCGTAGACGGCGTCGCTGACGGCCATGTCGTACGCCGACATGGACTTCGCGATCGTCCCGGCCGCGCCACCGGCACGAAAGAACCAGCGGGCGACCTCCTGGCCCGCTCCGATCTCCGCGACTGTGCCGTACCAGCGCGAGTCGAGGTTGATGCGCAGCGCCTTCTGCAGCGTGTCTTCGGCCAAATCCATGAACGGCGTCCCAATCCAGGCAGCGAATCTCGTCGCGAACCTGCTCAAAGTCCCATGCCGCCGTTACGCCAACGTTTCCCCTGGCGGTCGTCAGGCGATCAGGTATGCGACGGCACGAGGTCCGGCGCTCCGGTGAGTTCGAGACTCAGCTGCCAGAGCTTGCTGCGCACCTGCGGGTCGTACGCGGACTCGTCGGCCCGAGCCTCGCGCAAGACGGTCGAAGAACCTGCCCGTGACGCCGGCAAGTTCGGGGTCCTCGATGAGACGGCGGGTGGCGATCTCGCCCTCCTCGAGGGTGTCGACGGTGCGCCCGTACTCCGCCACGACCATCTTGGTGGGCATCATCGTGGAAGGGTGCAGGCTGTTCACGGTGACGACAGCCGGATCCAGTCGCTCCGCCATGGTGAAGCCGCTGGTGATCTGCGCCAGCTTGCTCTGCCCGTAGGCCCGGAAGCCGGTGTAGTCGCGCTCGATCATCACGTCGGCGAAATCCATCGGCGCCTGGCCGAGCGAGGCGACGTTGACGATGCGGGCCGACCCGGAAGCCTGCAGCAGGGGGAGGAGCCGCAGGGCCAGGTCGAAGCCGGCGAGGTAGTTCACGGCGAAGCGCAGCTCGTGGCCGTCGGCGCTCACCTGCCGTTCGCGGCCGTCCGGTGCGCCGATCCCGACCCCGGCATTGCTCAGGAAGACGTCGAGCCGGTCGGTCAGCGCAGCCACCTGCTCGCTCAACCGGCGCACCTGGCTGAGTTCTGCGAGGTCGGCGAGCACGGTTTCCGGAGCGGGTCCGCCGGTCTGCGCGGCGATCTCGGCGGCGACCGATGCGAGTCGCTGCGGGTCGCGCCCGTGCAGGATCAGCCGGTTTCTGCGGCCCGGCCAGGCTCTGGGCCACCGCGCGTCCCAGGCCGTCCGTGGCGCCGGTGATCAGGATGGTCCGCGGCCGTGCTGGTGCAGTCATGGCACTTGCTTACCCGGTTCGGCGGCCGTACGCAGGTGGTCAGCAGACACCGAGGAATGGCCGCCGAGCCCCCGACTCAGGCGGCCATTCCCCGGGTTGTGGCGCGCCCCAGCCCACCACCTGGCGGGTCTTGGCGGGTCGGGGCGCGCTGCCTGTGTTGGCGGACTGCTACAGGATGTAGAGCATCTCCTGGTAGGTGGGAAGCGGCCAGAGGTCGTCGGCGACGATCCCCTCGAGCGCGTCGGCCGCGGCACGCACGGCGCCCATCGCCGGGAGCAACTCATCCCGGGCGTGCTCGGCCTCGGCCAGCGTGCTTGTCGCCGAATGCGACAGTGCCGAACCGAGCTCGGCCAGCGCCTCGCGCAGCCCGGTGACCAGAGCGGTCAGCCGCTCGAGCTCGGCCATGTCGGCGTCGATCCCGACGGCCTTCAGCGCGCCCACGTTGGTCGCCAGCTCCGTCTGGTAGCGGACGGCTGCCGGCAGCACGATCGTCGACCCCATCTCCAGCGTCGTCTTGGCCTCCACGCCGATGCTGAGCGCGTAGTGCTCGAGCCCGATCTCGTAGCGGCTGTGCTGCTCGCGATGGCTGAAAACGCCGTAGCGGCTGAAGAGTTCGAGCGACTCCTCCTCGATCAGCACCGGAAGCGCGTCGAGCGTGGTGCGCAGGTTCGGCAGCCCGCGGGCGGCGGCTTCGACCTGCCACTCCTCGGAGTAGCCGTCGCCGTTGAACACGACGCTGCCGTGCATCGTGATGATGTCCTCGAGCACCTTCTGCACCGCGGTGTTGAACTCGGCACCATCCGACAGGCGGGCTTCGATCTCGGTCGCGATGTAGTCGAGCGCCTCGGCCAGGATCGTGTTGATCGTGACCATCGGGCCGGCGATGGTCTGCAGCGAGCCCGGCGCGCGGAACTCGAAGCGGTTACCGGTGAAGGCGAAGGGGCTCGTGCGGTTGCGGTCGCCCGGGTCGGTCGGCAGGACCGGCAGCGTGTCGACCCCGATCATCAGCGTGCCCTTTTCCTTCGACGAGGTGGCGCCGCCCTTGGCGACCTGATCGAAGACGTCGGTCAGCTGGTCGCCCAGGAAGATCGAGATGATCGCGGGCGGAGCCTCGTTGGCGCCGAGGCGGTGGTCGTTCGTGGCCGACGCGACGGACGCGCGTAGCAGGCCCGCCGTACTTGTGCACGGCCCGGATGACCGCCGCGCAGAACACCAGGAACTGCGCGTTGTCATGGGGAGTGTCGCCCGGCAGCAGCAGGTTGCCCTCGGTCGCGTTGCCGAGCGAGAAGTTGACGTGCTTGCCCGACCCGTTGATGCCCTCGAACGGCTTCTCGTGGAAGAGGCATTCCATCCCGTGCTTGTGGGCGACCCGGCTTGCAGCGTCACCATCAGCAGCTGCTGGTGGTCGGCCGCCACGTTGGAGCGCTCGAAGACCGGAGCGATCTCGAACTGGCCGGGCGCGACCTCGTTGTGCCGGGTCTTGGCCGGGATGCCGAGCTTGAACAGCTCCCGCTCGCAATCGAGCATGAACGCGAGCACCCGGTCGGGGATCGCCCCGAAGTAGTGGTCGTCGAACTCCTGGCCCTTCGGCGGCTTGGCGCCGAACAGGGTGCGGCCGGAGTTGAGCAGATCGGGGCGGTTGTAGAAGAAGCTCTTGTCGAGCAGGAAGTACTCCTGCTCCGGCGCCGGCGAAAGACACGACGGCGTCAGGGTTCTCGTGGCCGAAGAGCTTCAGGACGCGCTCCGCCTGCGCCGCCATCGCCTGCTGCGAGCGCAGCAGCGGCGTCTTGTGGTCCAGCGCGTCACCGGTCATCGAGACGAAGACGGTCGGGATGCACAGGGTGTTGCCGTTGGGGTTCTCGAGCACGTACGCGGGGCTGGTGACGTCCCAGCCGGTGTAGCCGCGGGCCTCGAACGTGGCGCGCAGGCCGCCGTTCGGGAAGCTGGAGGCGTCGGGCTCGCCCTGGGTCAGGGTCTTGCCGGCGAACTCGGCGATCGAGGAGCCGTCGCCGCCGGGCTCGAGGAAGCTGTCGTGCTTCTCCGCGGTGAGCCCGGTGAGCGGGTAGAAGACGTGCGCGTAGTGGGTCGCGCCCTTCTCCATCGCCCAGTCCTTCATGGCGACGGCGACGGCGTCAGCAACCGTGGGGTCGAGCGGCTTGGAGTGTTCGATGGTGGCGATGACGGACTTGTAGACGGCCTTCGGGCAGCCGCTTCTGCATGACCGCCTTGCTGAAGACGTTCGCGCCGAAGATCTCTCCGGGCACCTCGGCCGGCGCGAAGCTGGCTGCGGGGGGCTCGTACGCCTTGACGGCGTTGATCGCCTCCTGTCGAGCACTACTTCCACGCATAGGTCACTCCTTGAAATCGCTCGTTGACGTCGGGGCGGCGCGGAAGGGCTCAGGATCCGCGCCGGTCGCTGCAAAAGTTAGGTGCGCGATGTGCCAATCAGGTTTCGGCAGCGTGAAACGTGACGTCCACAAGAGACGGCCCTGACTGGGTTCAGCCGTATGTCATGGGATCTGGGCGCCCGTTGTTGGTCAGGCGAGGGCCAGCTGCGGGTTGGGGCACGCGGGAGAGGTGGCCGGGGTGAAGGCGGGGAGCGCGAAGGTGTCGCGCTTCTTGGTGAAGTCCAGCGCTTCGGCGAGGTTCTTGGCGTTGGCGTCGCGGGCAGTCATCGGCGCCAGACCCCAGCGCCACTCGATCATCCGAAGGATCGAGCAGTGCTCGTAGGGGCCGGCCGTCTCGACCTTCTGCGGGGCGTACGGGCCCATCGCGATCGCCGGCACGCGGAAGCCGAGCTGCTTGTAGTTCGGATGCGGTCCAGGGTTGGGGTTGACGTTGTTGTCGATGCAGGCGGGCGGCTTCACGTGGTCGTAGAAGCCGCCGTTCTCGTCGAAGTTCAGGACGAAGACCATGCGCTCCCACTGCGGGCTCTTGCTGAGCGCGTTGTAGACCTCGCCGATGTAGCTGTCACCCGCCTGCAGATCACCGTGCGGGTGCATGTCGTTCGACGTGCCGAGGAACTCCGAACGTGTCGTGTAGTCCGGGTCGAGGAACGTGACGTTGGGCAGCGTCCCCTTTGCGGCCGCGGTGAAGAACTCGTCCTTGGGATGGGTGATGTCGTCGTACTTCTTGGAGGCGAAGAGCTCGGTCATCGGCTCGCCCCAGGTGTAGTAGCCGGTGGTGAGCTTGGCATCGCGCACCCGGTCGAAGATCGCCATTTCCAGGTTCGACGGCCGCTTCCCTCCCGCGGCCGGGAACAGGCCCGTGGCGTCGACGTCGGTGGCCGCACACAGCTGGTAGAAGCGGTTGGGCCAGGTGGCGTCCATCAGCGAGCAGTGGTAGGCGTCGAAAAGCGTGTAGTTGCGGGCCAGCGCGCCGAGGATCGGCACCTGCGCCTCTTCGTAGTAGCCGATGGGGAACTGATCGCCGGTGAACTGCGTCTTCAGCCAGCCGTCGAGCTTGCCGCCGTTGTAGTGCTGGACCATCGACTGCCAAGTGTGAGCCGGGTCCTTGTCGCCGCAGGCCTGGGTGTTCGAGCCGAGCGCGAAGGTCGAGTGTGTCCCGCCCTTGTAGCCGGGGAACGTCAGGCCCGCCTGCTTGCCGTTCACGCCCGGCATCCAGCCCAGCAGGTGGTCGAACGAGCGGTTCTCCATCATCAGCACGACGACCGTGTCGAACGGCGCCTTCGACGGGTCGCTGATGCCGCCGATCCCGGCCGCCTTGGGGCTTGCGGACGACGAGGGCGGCGCCGAGGGTGACGCCTTGCCCGAACTGCTCGAGCCGCACGCCTCCATCGCGAGTAGGGCGGCCGAGCCTGCGGCTCCAGCCATCAGCCCACGGCGAGTGAGCGGCGTCATCTGTGATCCCCCGTCAGTGTCAACCTGAGTGTGAAGCGTCCAGCGAAACACATTGCGAGCGGGTAACGCGCTCGATTTGGGCTCGCTGCTGTCTGAGAGTGCCCGACGGCACACCGGACGGTGAGTAGCGAAACGCCCGAGTCGAAGTCCTAGCTGACTTAACCGGACAAATACCCGACGTCTCGTCGCCGGGCGATCGCGACGAGGAGCAGGACGCCGGTGGCGGTGGTCCAGAGGGTGAACGGCCACGCGGCCACTCGTTCGACCGCGGCGCGGCCGATCCCGGTTCCCGAGCCGGCAAGCGTCAGCAGCGTCCCGACGAGCGAGGCGCCGCCGAGGACGAAGGCCGCCGCGGCGGCCCGCGGAAAGCGGGGCCGCACCGCCAGCCCACTTGCCACCATCCCCAGCCCGGCCGCAGCGAAGTGGATCGTCGCGGCAATGGCGTGCCACGGCTTGCCGGTGTCCTCGGGGAAAGCGCCGATGAAGGGGAGCGCCGCGCCCGCCAGGACGAGCAATGCACCGGCCGCCCGGCCGTAGCCGTCATAGCCGAGAACCGGCTGCAGCAGCAGGGCTCCCAGCACCACCTGCGCCCCGAGCAGGGTCAGGCCGCCGTTGAGCAAGGCATGACGGGGAGAGCAGACCACCACGCCGCCGCCCCCGGAGTAGCTCCCGCAGGTGGTGGCGCCCAGATCGCTGATCCAGCTGGTGCGCAAGCTGTAGGGAGCCGACCCCTTCCAGGCGCGCTGCGCCAGGGCCTGGGCAAGGAAGAACTGGGCGGACCCGGCCCAGAGCACCCCGGCCGCGAGCAGGCGAGCACGCGTCGCCGGGAGACCGATCACGCGTCACTGTCGCACGTCACAGCATCGCGCTGTCGCGACGGCGACAGAGGGCTATCGCGTGACTACGGGCGGGTTTAGGGTCGCGCCCATGACCGCCCCCCGCAAGGTCACCGGCTACGGCTGGGTGCCCCAACTCCCCGACATTCGCGACGCCCGGCTGGCCCTGTCAGCCGTCACGTCGCTGCCGTCATCGGTGGATCTGTCCGCTCAGCCGGACATGCCGCCGGTATACGACCAAGGACAGCTCGGCAGCTGTACGGCCAACGCCATCGCGGCCGCCGTCGACTTCCAGAACCACCGTCAGGACCAGCAGTGGATCACGCCGAGCCGGCTCTGGATCTACTACCAGGAGAGGGTCATCGAAGGCACGGTGCCCCAGGATTCCGGGGCCCAGATCCGTGACGGCATGAAGGCCGTCGCGAAGCTAGGCGTCTGCCCGGAAACCGACTGGCCCTACGACATCTCGACCTTCGCCGAGAAGCCGTCGAAGAAGGACTACAAGGACGCGCTGAAGGACAAGGTGATGACGTACGAGGCGGCGCCGCAGGATCTTTTCGGTCTCAAGAGCGTGCTCGCCGGCGGGCTGCCCGTCGTCTTCGGCTTCACGGTGTACGACTCCTTCGAGAGCTCCGCGGTCGCCAAGTCGGGCATCCTGCCCATGCCGTCGCCGAGCGAGTCCATCGTCGGCGGCCACGCTGTCCTGATGGTCGGCTACGACGACGCCAAGGACCGGTTCAGGGTGCGCAACTCGTGGGGTACCTCGTGGGGCCAGGACGGCTACTTCGAGATGCCCTACCAGTACGCCACGAGCAGCAAGCTGGCCTCGGACTTCTGGGCCGTGCAGACCACCAGCGTGAAGTGACGTCGGCGCTTCGCGAGTGAACGGCAGCTTCGGGGGAGCTGCCTTCACTCGTCATCCATCGATCTATCCGTCGATCCGACCGAACATGGCCAGCAGCTGGGCTCGCAGGTCCATGCTCAGTGCCTCGAACCGCTGCATCGCCTCTTCCGGCGTACGCACGTCAGCCATCACGGAAAGCGGCGTCGTCGAACGGGCGAGCCGCTCCCGGTCGCTGTCGGACAGCGATTGCAGGAGCGCCAAGGCGCCGTCGATGTCATCGACCGCGCTGATCCGTGCCATGAGGTCGTCCACGCTGCGATCAACGTGGTCGGGCATGACGGAAGTGGGTATCGCTCGCACGACGTTCATCACGTCGTCGATCCGTTGCCACACGTCGTCGATCGCCTCGAAAGCACCGCGGCCGATGCAACCGAGCAGCGCTCCATCGATGAGGAAGATCCAGTCGTCGCGGGCCAGGATGAGCTGACGCACCGGAGCGGTAAGCAGCTGCGGACCGAGGCCGGGCGCGGCGCGGACCGAATACCGCTCGTCGAATGCGTGGTCCCCGGTGGGAACTTCGGCCAACGGCACCGCGGGTCGAAAGGTGCGCGGCTGCACGCAGGTGGGCGCCACCAGCGTCGGGAGCTGCACGGCGCAGACCGATGTCCCGTGAAACGGCTGGATGGCGCTGAGCCAGTTGTCCCGCATCAGAAGCCACGCGTTGGCCACGGTGACGGAGCGACCGTCGACCATGCCGCGGTAGGAATCGCGGAAATTGCTTCCCTGGATGGCCGGATCAGGCCCGAGCGGACTGCTCGACAGCTTGTGCATGGTCAGTGCGACGTGCGTGCACTGCTGTTCCAGCTTGCCGTCGAACGGCTGGGACGGTGCCGGTTGCCACCCGCGTCCCATCATGGCGGCGTGCAGGCCGGCGACGTGCTCTGGCGGCTGGGCGCTGGAGGCCGGGTCGGCGGAGTGGCGACGAAAGAGCGGCATGAGTCCTCCTGCGGGCCGACGGCGACCCGCGCTGCATCGTAGGAGAGGGAGCAACAGTGCGTCGATGCGGGAATGGAGCCGATGCGGGTCTACTCGGTGATGAGCTCGAAGGCGATTTCGTCCCCCTTGGAGGCGATCCACATCACCGGCGAGGGCGCGTTCACCTGACGAGCTCGCGTAGCTGCTCGCGGATGGCGGCCTGAAGCGCCTCGGGATCCTCGTCGTCGAAGTGCAGCGCCGCGCGGATGAACGGGTTGAAGAACCGCCAGCCGAACGCGAACGCGAGTGCGCCGGCCGTGCGCAGGCGCGCCGTGTGTTCGGCGTCCTGGCCCGCGCCGGGAGCGAGCGGCGGCAGCTCGTCGAGCGTGGTGTGGCGGCGGTAGCTCTCGCCCTCCCGGTCGGTTGCGCCGGTCAGCAGGTTCCAGGCGAGCAGCCGCAGGTACGGGCCGGTGTCGAAGCTCGCGCCCATCAGGTCCTCGAGCGCGCGCTCGTAGTCGGGCTCGTTGCCGAGATGCTCCTGCCAGCGGTCGGCGTATCGCGCGAGCAACCGTTCGAGCAGCTCGTCCTTGGTGCCGAAGTGGCGGTAGACGAGCCCGTACGTGACGCCCGCCTCCTGGGCTATCGACCGAAGCGACACATCGTTGGGGCCGGCGGCGGCGAAGAGCCGCTCCGCAGCGTCCAGCACGGCGTCGGTGATCGCGTCACGACCCGTCGGGCGCACTGGACCTCCTTGACAGCTGTAGCCAATGGCTACACCATAAGCCCCGTCACTTGAACAGACGCGAAGGAGCGGTAACCGGTGCGATTCTCCCTGATCTACGAAGCTCAGACCGCCAACCCGAGCCGCGAGGGAGACCACCAGATCTTCCGCGAGGTGCGCGAGCAGGCGCTGCTCGCCGAGGAAGTGGGCTTCGACGTCATCTGGGCCGTCGAGCACACGGCGCTCACGATGTACGCCCACATGAGCGCGCCCGAGACCTTCCTGGCCTACGTCGCCGGCGCGACCAAGCGCATCCGCATCGGCCACGGCGTCATCTGCCTGCCGGTGCAGATGAACCACCCGGTCAAGGTGGCCGAGCGTTGCGCCACGCTGGACATCCTGTCCGACGGACGGCTCGAGATCGGCTTCGGCAAGGGCGGCACCCAGCAGGAGTCCGGCACCTTCGGCTACCAGATCGACAGCATCCGGCCGATGATCGCCGAGTCGATGCGGCTCATCCCGCGCTTCTGGATGGAGGACGTGGTCGAGCACCACGGCGAGTACATCGACGTGCCGCCGCGCCCGGTGCACCCGAAGCCACTGCAGTCACCGCACCCGCGGCTCTACATGGCCTGCACTCACCAGGACAGCCTCGTCGACGCGGCGGACCGGGGAATCGGGGCCTTGGTGCTCGGGTTCGGCGGTCCCGATGCCGTCGCCGAGAAGAACCGCGTCTACCGCGAGGCCTTCGCCAAGCGTGATCCCGAGCAGCAGGTCGGCTACTTCCCGAACGAGCACTTCGCCGCGCTGTGCCCGGCCGTCGTACTCGAGGACGGGCAGCGCGCCCGCCGCCTCGGGATCAAGGGCCAGCGCTTCTTCATGGAGTCGATCGGCCACTGGGCCAGCGGTGGCAAGACCCCGCTTCCCAAGCCCGAGGAGTGGCCCGACGACGTCACCACCACGACCGGCGACGGCACCCAGATCATCTCCACCACCATCGGCTCCGAGCGAGTGACCGTCGACTTCTCAGACCCGTCTCTGGCGCTGCTGAACCCCAACCACGCCTACGGCACGGTCGAGGACTGCATCGGTTACGTCGCCCGCCTCATCGACGCCGGCGCCGACGAGATCCTCTTCCTCAACCAGATGGGCACCATCCCGCAGGACGCGATGATGGACACCATCCGCAACATCGGGGAGCACGTGATCCCGTACTTCCGCACCGGGCCGGGCAAGAAGCTCATCGACGACCGCGACGCCGCCCGTGAGGGTCAGGCGCTCACCAACGCCTGAGGCTCATCCGACAACGCAGAAATGGTCGCCCCCAACGCGAGGGGGCGACCATTTCGACGTGGTCGAGAGTGTTACAGCTGCCTGGTCGAGAGTTAGAGCGCTGACTTCTCCAGCACGTGGACACCGCACGCGGAGCCGAGCCCGATGACGTGAGCCAGACCGGTCTTCGCGCCCTCGATCTGGCGGTCACCGGCCTCGCCGCGCAGGTGGTGGCAGACCTCCCAGATGTTGGCGATTCCGGTCGCCGCGATCGGGTGGCCCTTGGACTCCAGGCCGCCGGAGACGTTGACCGGGGTCTTGCCGTCACGCCAGGTGGCGCCGGAGTTGAAGAAGTCTACGGCGCCGCCCGGCTCGCACAGCCCGAGGTTGTCGTAGTGCACCAGCTCGGCGGTGGCGAAGCAGTCGTGCAGCTCGACGAGGTCGAGATCGGCGGGGGAGATGCCGGCCTTCTCGTACGCCTGGGCGGCGGCGTTACGGGTCAGCGTGTTGACGTTGGGCAGGACCTGGCAGGCCTCCTCCCACGGGTCGGTGGTGAGGATCGAGGCCGACACCTTGACCGCGCGGCGCTGCTGCTCCAGCGAAAGCGTCTTCAGCTTCGCGTCGCTGACCACCACCGCGGCTGCAGCGCCGTCGCAGTTGGCCGAGCACATGGGCCGCGTGTTCGGGTAGGCGATCATGATGTCGCCCATGATCTCGTCCAGCGTGAACCGCTTCGAGTAGGCCGCGAGCGGGTTCAGCGTCGAGTGCGCGTGATTCTTCTCGGAGATCTTGGCGAAGAGCTCGAAGCTGGTGCCGCCGTACTTGTGGCCGTACTCCATGCCGATCTGGGCGAACACGCCCGGCATGGTCTGGGTGCCGATACGCCCGTCGGTCGGGGCGACGGAGCCGGTGCGGCCCGTGGGGGTCCAGTTGGGGTTTTCCTTGCCACGCGATCCACCGGCGAGCAGGCCGGCGCCCGAGAGCTTCTCGACGCCGAAGGCCAGCCCCATGTCGGTTTCGCCGGCCTTGACCGCCATGATCGCCACGCGCAGGGCAGTGGCGCCCGTCGCGCAGGCATTGGCGACGTTGTAGACCGGGATGCCGGTCTGCCCGACCTGCTTCTGCAGCTGCTGGCCGATACCGGCCGCGGCGCCCATGAGGTTTCCGGCGCCGATCACCCCGATGTCCTTCATGGTCACGCCGGCATCGCCGAGAGCGCCCAGTACCGCCTCGGACGCCAGGTCGACCGTGTCCTTGTCGGGGTGCTTGCCGAACTTCGTCATGTGGATCCCGAGGATCCAGGCGTCTTCGCTCATGGCTGATCCTTTCGCGTGACCCGGCGGATCAGGCGGGTTCGAATCCGAAGCCGACTGCCTCCGTACCCGCCTCATCCGTTCCCACGGAGTAGGTGGCGAGCTTGACCTGCATCCCGAGCTTGACGTGCTCAGGATCCGGAGGGCAGTTGATGACATTGCAGGACACGCTCGTGCCCTTGCAGTCGACCACGGCCGCGACGAACGGGACCGGGATGCCAGGAGCCGCCATCGACACGATCGTGAAGGCGCGCACCTCGCCCTCGGTGGCCACGTCAGCGGACGTGAAATGGATGCCTCCACAGGAGGCGCAGGCGTTACGTCGGTCGAAGAACCTGGCGCCGCAGCTGGTGCACTCGTGAGCCACGAGATGCGGACTATCGCCCAGCACGAGGTAGTCGACCAGCGGTATCTGGCTGGGCACGTCACTTGGTCTACCAACTGGCGACACGACCGTCAAACGAGGCCCCCTGTCGCCATCCGATCCAGAATTCCTGCATTCTGCGGGGGAGAGATGGGTCACAGCCGGGTAGGAGGCAGATGTGGACCTGCGAAGAAGCGCGTCTCCGCCTCCGTCACCCGACCTCACCTTCGCCATTCCTGCGGCCCGCCAGCCGTTCCCGCAGCTCGCCATGAACCCGCCGCGGGATCCCTCAGCGGGAGCGGTTCTGCGGCTCGGGTCGACGGGCGCCCCCGCCCAGGCCGCCTTCCGCGTTCGGCTGCGCCATGGCGTCAACCTGGCGGAAGGCGCGTTGGTGCTGATCGGCGCCTACATCCTGATCGGCGCCGGGATCGGTGAGGCGGCCGGTTCCGTGGTGATCGGGGTGGCGGCGGGTTTGATCGCCGGGCTCTGCGCGATCGCGGCCATCCTGCTGATCACCGGCTCCGCCCAGGCCGCCCGCGCGGCGAATGACCGCGGCGCCCGCCGGGTTCCGCAAGTTCGCTGATACCCCGGCACCCGACCGGCGCCGGCGGGTGGCGAATGAACCGGGTTCGCTGCCCGTGCGAATAAGTGGTCATGTCCTGCATCACGCAGACTGAGCCCGTGACGTCTGCCCCTGGCCTCGGCTCCGGGGACCGTCGCGGGGTCGACCAGGAGGCGCTGCTGAAGCGCCTGGTCGCCGGAGATCCGCAGGCACTCGCCGAGATCTACGACGCGTACGGGGGCAGGTGCTACGCCCTTGCCCGGCGGCTGCTCCGCGATGCGAACCTGGCCGAGGATGCGGTGCAGGAGGCCCTGCTGGGTCTGTGGCGCGCCCCCGAGCGGTTCGACGCCTCGCGCGCGAGCCTGGCCACCTTCCTGCTGACCCTCACCCATCGCCGGGCCGTCGACGTGCTGCGCCGCGAGGCCTTGCAGCGCCGCGGACGGGTCGCGTCCGACGAGGGGCTGGTCGAGCTGCCCTCGACCGACGCAGGCACGGCCGAGCAGGCCGAGGCCCAGCTCGCCGGATCCGAAGTACGCCAGGCCCTCAAGCGACTTCCCGCGCCCCAACGGGAGGCGCTGCTGCTCGCGTACTTCCAGGGCTACACGCAGCGGGAGATCTCCGCGCTCACCGGCGCCCCGCTCGGCACGGTGAAGACCCGCATGCTCGCCGGGGTGCGCGCACTGCGCGCTGCCCTCGGCCCGCACTTCGCCCTGGGTGACTTCTGATGACTGAGGACGCCGGAGCGCCCGGCACCCCCGAACACGCCCACTACGAGGCGCTCGCCGCCGGCTATGCGTTGCACGCTCTCGAGCCCGAGGACGAGCAGCACCTTTCCGTCCACCTCCTCACCTGCCTGAGCTGCGCCCGGCTGGTGGCCGACACCGCGTTGCTCGGAGCAGCTTTCGCCGATCTGCTCGAATCAGAGCCGCCTCCGCCGGGTCTGCGTGACCGCATTCTCGCCGCCGCCGCGGCGGAGCCGCGTCCGTCGCCCGAGTCGCTGCCGGCCCCACCTGCCGTTTCCAAGCCGGCGGATCCACCGGAGGTCGTGGCGGCCCCGGCAAAGCCGGCGGGCCGGCGCTGGCAGTTGCGCGAGCGGATCCTGGTCGGGGCCCTGGCGGCGGCCATCGGGGTGGGCGTCGCCGTGCCGGTGACGCTGGCGGCCTCTCACCACGGGTCCGCCGGCACCAGCGTGCTGGCCCAGGCTCTGCTGCAGCCCAACGCGCAGGAGGTCACGCTCAAGGGCGCGACCGGAGCCGTCCTGGCGCGCGCCGTCATGTGGGAGAAGGGCATGTACCTGCTTGCCAACGGGCTGCCGGTCAACGACCGCTCGCGCAGCATCTATGTCCTGTGGGCGGCCAATGCGCAGGGTCAGCGCCGCGCGATAGGGACCTTCGACGTCCGTGGCAGCGCGCCGGTCCAGATGACGGCCGACAAGTTGCCGTTCACTGCGGCGCAGATCCGCCAGCTGGCGATCTCGTACGAGCCGGGCCGCAGCGCTCCCGCTCAACCCTCTGACGTGGTGCTCAGTGGGTCGGCGGCCTGAGCCCTACTTGCGCGGTGGCAGCGGGATGAAGCCGCTGGTGCGCCTGATGTACTCGGCGTAGCCAGGGCGGCGTTCGGCCATCCCCTTTTCCAGGGTGGGCTTTCCGGTGCCGTTCGCGAGGGTGTACGTCATGACCGCGGCCGAAAGGATGGTCAGCGCGCCCTGCCACTGCTGGGCGGCGATCAGGTACAGCCCCCACCAGACGCACGCGTCGCCGAAGTAGTTGGGGTGACGGGTGTATCGCCACAGTCCCCGGTCCATCACCTTGCCCCGGGAATCGGGGTCGGCACGGAAGCGGGTGAGCTGCCAGTCGCCGACGGCTTCGAAGAACAGGCCGAGGGCGAAGACCGCGGTGCCGGCCCAGCTCAGCACGCCCGGACGGGAACCTTCGTACATCGCCACCTGAACCGGCAAGGAGACGAACCACATGACGACGGCCTGGGTCAGGTAGACCATCCGCAGCGCGTACAGCTGCGGGTTACCGGGTGCCTTCGCGAGCAGCGCGGCGTAGCGCGGGTCCTCGCCCTTGCCCCAGTTGCGACGTCCGATGTGAAACGCCAGTCGCAGCCCCCACGCAGCGGTGAGGGCGGCGATGAGGACGCGTCGCGTCGCGTCGCCATGGCCGCTCGAGGTCAGCAACGATGCGAGCGCGACGACGACGAATCCGAGTCCCCAGGTGACATCGATGACGCTGTGGTGGCCGCGCCAGAGCGCCACCGCGAACGTGATCGCCATCAGGACGGCGACGGCTGCCAGGGTGACCGGCAACCCTTCGAGGAAGGGTCGGGTCGAGAACGCGCTAACCGGCGTATGCCCCTCGCGTCGCCGGCATGCCGCTCACCCCGGAGGGCCCGGGCTTCACCGCAAGAATCTGGTCGACGCCCATCCGTCCCTCCTGGAATGCCAGGGCACCGCCGACGAAGTACAGCCGCCACACGCGGGCGACCTCCTCACCGACGAGCGCGACCGCCTCGGCCCAGCGCTTCTCGAAGGTCTCATACCAGGCAGCCACCGTGCGTACATAGTGCTCCCGCAAGGCGTGGACATCGCGCACCTCGAAGCCGGCGGACTCCAGCAGGTCGACCGTCTGACCCACGGGACGCATGTGCATGTCCGGAGCGATGTAGGACTCGATGAAGGCGCCGCCGCCCGGGTGGGTGCCGGTGCGCGACATCTGCTGCAGGACAAGCCGGCCCTCGGGCTTGAGCTGGCGGAACAGCTGGGCGGCGTAGACCGGGTAGTTGGCCTGCCCGACGTGCTCGCCCATCTCGAGCGAGACCACCGCGTCGAACGGGCCGTCGCTGACGTCGCGGTAGTCCTGCAGCCGGATGTCGACGCGGTCGGCCAGCCCCTCGTCGGCCGCCCGCCGGGACGTGAACGCCTGCTGCTCCCGCGAGAGCGTGACTGCGGTGACGCGCACCCCGTAGTGCTCGGCGGCGTGCAGCGACAGCGAGCCCCAGCCGCAGCCGACGTCGAGCAGGCGCTGACCGGGCTGCAGGCCGAGCTTGCGGCAGACCAGGTCGAACTTGTCGCGCTGGGCATCGACGAGGCCGTACCCGGGTTCGTCGCTGGTCCAGTAGGCGCACGAGTACGCCATCCGCGGGTCGAGCACGAGCGCGTAGAAGTCGTTGGACAGGTCGTAGTGGTGCGCGATCGCCGACCGGTCACGCAGCTTGGTGTGAAGCCTTCCGGTCAGCTTGGCCTGCGACGCCGGGGCCGGCAGCGGGCGTCCGAGGATGCCCAGCTGCAGCGCGGTGCGAGCAGCCTTCACCAGCTGGCGCGGACCCGGCCGGCGACCGCTCAGTCCGCGCTCGCGCACCGTCGCCCAGACGCTCTCGAGCGCCGCCTGCAGGTCGCCCTCGACCTCGAGCTCTCCGGTGACGTACGCCTGCGCCAGACCGAGCTCGCCGGGGGACCACAGCAGCCGGCGCAGCGCGGCGGGGGAGCGCAGGATCGCGACGGGGGTGCCGGCGGGTCCTGCCTCGCTGCCGTCCCAGGCGCGCAGGCGGAAGGGCAGCTCGCCGCCGAACAGCGGGGCCACCAGGCCTTCGAGCTGGGCTGCGATCCCCGTCGCCGCGGGTGCCGGCGGCACCGATGGGGTGGCGGGGCGTTCGCTGAGCAACGTCATAACGGTCCCTACTTCGTGAAGATGTACTGGTAGACGTCGAGGTAGCCGGAGCGGAAACCGGCCTCGGAGTAGCCCAGGTAGAGGCTCCACATCCGGCGGAAGGTCGCGTCGAAACCCAGCGCCTCGACGGCGGCGGGATCCGCCTCGAACGCTTCCCGCCACAACCGCAGGGTCTGCGCGTAGTGCAGGCCGAAAGCGTGACGGTCGAGCACGGTCAGCCGGGTGTCGCGCGCGACCGTGCGCTCGATGGCGGCGACCGAGGGGATCAGGCCGCCCGGGAAGATGTACTTCAGGATCCAGGTGTAGGTATCCCGGGAGGCCTGCATCCGGTCATCGGGCATGGTGATCGCCTGCAGACCGGCCCGCCCGCCGGGACGTAGCCGCTCGTCGAGCGTGCGGAAGTAGACCGGCCAGAACTCGTAGCCGACAGCCTCGATCATCTCGACGCTGACGACGGCGTCGTAGCTGCCGGTGGCGTTGCGGTAGTCGCACAGCTGGATGTCGACCCGGTCGGCGACCCCGGCGTCAGCGACCCGTTGCAGCGCCAGCTCGCGCTGCTGTTCGGACAGCGTGATCGAGGTGACCCGGGCGCCGCGCCGCGCTGCGCGAAGGGCGAGTTCGCCCCACCCGGTGCCGATCTCCAGGACGGTGCTTTCCGGACCCACGTGGGTCCCGTCGAGCAGCCGGTCGATCTTGCGGGCCTGCGCCTTGGGGAGGCCGGCAGCGCAGGCGTCGGGCGCGATCCGGTTCGCGCCGGGCGTCTCCTCGAAGAGCGCCGACGAGTACGTCATCGACGGGTCCAGGAAGAGGGCGAAGAGCTCGTTCGACAGGTCGTAATGGTGGGCGATGTTGCGCTTGCTCGCGCTCGTCGTCGCCCGGTGGAGCCGGGGCTGGTGTTGCACGGCGAGGTCGCGTAACCGCTGCAGGCGCGGGGGAATCAGGGTGGCCATCTCGCGGGCGAAGACAGTGAGCAGGCCGGCGAGGTCGTCAGCGTCCCAGTCGCCGGCCATGAACGCTTCCCCGAAGCCGATCAGCCCGCCCGCTCCCAGCCGCCGGTAGAACGCGTCAGGGCGCACCAGGCGCATCACGGGATCGCCGGCGCGTCCGCCGCCGAAGACCGCCCCGTCGGGCAGGGTGACCTGCACGGCGAGTCGGTGCGCGACGCCCGCGAACAGGCGCCGGGCTACGGCCGCGCGCAGCCGGCCGTCGGGAACCGTCGCCACGTCCGGCCAGCGCGTCGCGTCGATGGGAGCCGGCTCGGCGGGCAGGACCGAAGGGGCCGCCCAGCGATCGATCGGGGGCTCGGATGTCGTCAGGGATCGCTTCGCCGTGGTGGTCATCCGTGCTCCTTTGCCGGGGAGGAGGAACGGCGCGGGACGACGGGCAGCCCGCGGACGTACAGCTTGATTCCTTGCCAGCGGATGCGCGCTGACACGGCAGCGGTGGTCCAGGGCCGGCCGAGCAGCATCCTGACCAGCCCGAATCCGTGAGCGGGACGGCGCCGGCCGCGCACGCTCGCCACGAACGTCGCGCCCTGCGGCGGGTGCAGGGTGATCTGCAGTCGCAGCTGGTCGCCGGGCTCGGGAAGGCTCATCGTGTAGCGGCCCGCGACCTCGTAGAACGGGGAGACGTAGAACTGCTTGGCGGTCTCGGCGAGGCAGCGCTCGTCTGCCTGCAGCAGGTAACGGTGCCGCTGGCCGTAGGTGTTGTGCACTTCGGCGATCACGCAGCGCAGCGAGCCGTCAGGCTCGTGACACCAGTAGACGCTCAGCGGGTTGAAGACATGGCCCAGGATGCGGGCGTTGGTGAGCAGCCTGATCTGGCCGCCGCGCAGGTCGATCCCCTGGGTGGCCAGATACGCGTCGACGTTCTCGCGCATCGTGCAGTCCGGATCCCCGACGTGGTCGCGGGACTCGAAGCGGGCGAACGGGCGCAGCGGCCGGGGCAGCGTGGGTAGCGCGTCGAGGTCGACGAGCCATTGATAGCTCCGGTAGCGAAACGCGTTACGCAGCGGCGTGGTGCGTACGTGGTGGATCTGGACGTCGTAGAGCGCGGCAGCCGTGTCGCGGTGAGTGGACGCCGGGCCGCGCTCGCGCGCGCCGGCGAGCGTCGTCACCAGGCTCCGCCCAGTGCCTGCGCTGCGGCGAGGCCGGAGCGGGCGCCGTCCTCGTGAAAACCCCAGCCGTGCCAGGCGCCGGCGAGCGCGAAGCTCGGGGTCGTGAGCTCCGGTAACCGGCGCTGGGCAGCCAGCGATTGCGGGTTGTACGTGGGGTGCTCGTAGACCATCTCGTCGATGACCGTGCGCGGATCGACCTGCCCATCTGCGCCGAGGGAGACGATGTAGCGGGTCTTGGTAGGCAGCCGCTGCAGCCGGGTCATGTCGTAGCTGACCATCACGTTTTCGGCCTGGTCATGGCAGGACGACATGCGGTAGTTCCATGAGGCCATCGCTCCCTTCGCCGTCGGGAGAATGCTCGCGTCCGTGTGGAGCAGGGTGTGGTTCGCCGAGTAACGAAACGTACCGAGGATCTCCCGCTCGGCGGGCGTCGGATCGGCCAGCATCGCGAGCGCCTGATCGGGGTGGGTGGCGACCACGACGCCGTCGTAGCGCAGCGCCGTGTCGGCATCGTCGGCGAGTTGCACCCCGCCTTCCGGCAGCCGGCGTACCGAGCGCACGGGGGTCGCTGTGAAGACCGCGGAAAGCTCCTTGGCCAGCTTGTCGACGTACGTGCGCGAGCCGCCGACGACCGTGCGCCAGGAGGGTGACCCGCTGACCGACAGCGCGCCGTGGTTCTGCAGGAAGGTGAACAGGTAGCGCGCTGGATAGCGGCCCGCGTCGGCGGGCGCGCACGACCAGACGGCCGCGACCAGGGGCGTGATGAAGTGGCGGACGAAGTAGGTCGAGTAGCGCCCGGCGGCGAGGAAGTCGGTCAGCGTCTGGTCGCCGTCGGCCTCGAGTTGCTCGGCGGCCGCGAGCAGGCGCCGGGCGGCCCGGTGGAACTTGGGCACCTCCGTCAGCATCCGCAGGTACCGGCCCCGAGCGAGCGAGCGTGGCTGGGCGAACAGGCCGGCGGCGCCGCGTGCGCCCGCGTACTCCAGGCCGCAGCCGGCGCAGGAGACCGACATGCTCATCTCGGCCTCCTGCGTCTGGACCCCGAGTTCGGCGAACAGGCGCAGCAGCGTCGGGTAGGTGGCGCTGTTGTGGACGATGAAGCCGCTGTCGACGGCGAGCGTGGGTCCCGTTTCGCCCTGTGAGGTCAGCGCTTCGGCGCCGGGCGCACCGGCTCCGCCGTCGATGACGTCGTGGGTGTGGGAGTGGCCGCCGAGGCGGGAGTCGGCTTCGTACAGGGTGACGTCGGCGTCGCGCTGCAGGACGTACGCGGCGGTGAGACCGGCGATTCCGCTTCCGACGACCGCGATGTGTCGTCGGCGGCCCCGGCTGCCTGCGTCGGCGCCGCTTCCCTCAGCATCACCCTGAGCCACAGCGAGCCTCCTCCGACACCTCGTTCGCCGCCTTGACGACCGATGTCTTCACCTGAGCGTTCGCTGGCCAACGCCAAAAAGTTCGTCAGATGTGAGGGATACCACGCGGCGGTGGGGCGGGGTTGGTGAATCGGGGAGCGTTGCCCACGGGGATCAGGTGCTCACGTGCCCGGCCGCGCGTCAGCGTCGGCGTAGGCCTTCATCGAGACGACCTTCCCGCTCTCGTCGAAGCTCATCAGGTCGGTCGTGACCATCGAGATGGTGTCCTCGCCGACCGGGACGTCGATGCGGAACTGGAATGCGGCTTCGTGGCCGACGACCGTCACCGGCCCGAGGCGGGTGGCGGTGAGGCTCACGCCCGCGATCGCTGCGTAGAAGCCGCGGATCGCCTCGTGGCCGTATTTCGGCTCCGAGCCGAGCGGGTCCTCGACGCGGGCATCGGGGTCGTACAGGGCGACGATTCCCTCCGTGTCACCCTTGCTGAGCAGCGCAATGTACTGATCGCAGGTGGCACAGATCTCCGCGCGCGAGGCCATGACTTTGTTCCCTTCCGGGCCGGGGTGTCGGGTCGATACAAGCACCGAGGGAACGGTCCGCTCCAGCAGGATCGTTCGTAAGGCGTATCCCGCCTCGCAGCACGTCAGGAGACGAGATGGCGACCGACCCCCCCGACTCGCCGAAGGCGGGCAGCGCGCGCAGCAGCGCGCGCGAACGCGCCGCGGCGGCACGGGAGACCCAGCGCAAGCGCGATGCCCGCCGACGCAAGCTCATCATCGGCGGCATCTCGGCGGCGCTCATCGCGGTGGTGGCAGCCATGGTGATCGTCTACGCGACCAAGAGCGACAAGAAGGTCGCGGCGTCCAGCCTCGCTCCGGCGGCCGCCGTCAAGAGCGTCACGACCGTCCCGGCCTCCACCTACGACAAGGTGGACACGAGCAAGGTGGTCGCTGGGCCGAAGAAGGTCAGCGGTCCGGCGTTGAAGTTCGACGGCAAGCCCGGCATCTACTACCTCGGTGCCGAGTACTGCCCGTTCTGCGCGGCCGAACGCTGGCCCCTCGTCGTCGCGTTGTCTCGTTTCGGCACCTTCTCTAACCTGTCCCAGACGGTCTCCGGGGCCGCGCCTGAGCCCTATCCGGCGACCCCGACGTTCAGCTTCGTGGGCTCCTCGTACTCCAGCCCCTACCTGGCGTTCCAGGCGGTCGAGACCGAGACCAACCAGAAGAAGAACGGCAGCTACACGCCCTTGCAGACGCCCACCGCGGCCCAGAACGCCATCGCCTCGAAGTACGGTACGGGCTCGGTACCCTTCCTCGATTTCGGCAACAAGTACACCATCGAGGGTGCGAGCTACAGTTCCGCCCCGCTCGTCGGCAAGTCCTTCGACGAGATCGCCGCAGCGGTCGCGGATCCCACTTCCGAGGTCGGAAAGAGCGTGCTGGGAACGGCCAACCTCATGACGGCAATGATCTGCGACGTGACGGGCGGCAAGCCCGGTTCGGTCTGCGACGATCCGACCATCACCAAGCTGCGGAGCATCCTGAATGCCGAGAAGAGCTGACCAGGCCGACCCGGCCGAACTGACCGGCGAGCCCGATCTCACGGTTCGCTGGAAGGCTCCGCGCTGGGCGGCGCCCGCGAGCCTGCTCGTCTGCGTGCTGGGCCTCGGTGTCGCGAGCTACCTCACGTACGCGCACTACACCGACGTCCGCAACCTGGCCTGCTCCGACCGGGGCGTTGTCAACTGCGCCAAGGTCACGACCTCCGCCCAGTCGCACTTCCTCGGCATGCCGGTGGCAGTACTCGGGCTGGCGTACTTCGTCGCGATGGGGGCGCTGTCCCTGCCGTTCATGTGGCGCCGTCCCGAGCCGATCGTGCGTTACGCCCGGCTGGCCGCCGCGCTTGGCGGGGTGGGGATGGTGCTCTGGCTCGTCTACGCCGAGCTGTTCATCATCGACGCGATCTGCCTGTACTGCACCGTCGTGCACGGCCTCACGCTGGTCCTCTTCCTCATCGTCGCCTCCGCCACGGTGAGCGGCACCAGCCGTCCCTTGCCCGCTGACTTCGAGGACTACGACGAGCTCGACGAGGACGACGATCGAGGACGACCCGGCCACCGGCCAGGCCGACGACTCCCGGGTCAGAACCGCAGACTGACCGTCTTCCCGGCTAGAACGGCGGGGGGCCTTTCGCCGCGGCTGTCGCGCGGAGCCGCAGGATCGTCTTGTGGACCTCGCTGGCCTCGCGTACGAACGTGAAGCGGTGCAGCGGACCGTCCCGCTGGGCTGGGGTGTCGAAGATCAGCGTGCCGAACCAGCGGCCGGCGGGCCCCAGCTCCAGATCGATCACGGTGATCGTCTGCAGCGCGACCGAGGGACGGTGGGTCGTGACCAGGCCGTGGACGCGGTAGAGCCGCTTGTCGGTGACCACGAGCCGGTCATAGAGCCAGGTTCCGACGTCCGCTGCGAGCCAGATCAGGATCGCTAGGGCCGTCAGCGTGCGGATGAACACGTCGGCGTGTCCGAGCAGCAGTACCGCCACCGACAGGCCGACGACCAGCACGAGGATGGTCTTGCGGCGGAGCCGGGCGGGGGCGCGGAGGGTCTCGATGAGGATCGAGGCCGCGAAGATCAGCACCAGGCCCAGGGTCGGATGGGACACCATCATCCCGACTCCGCTACCGGTGCGGATGGCCTTCGGGATCAGTACGGCAGGGTGCTGCCGCTGGCAGACGACCACGTCTTCCTGGTCACCGAGGTGGCGCAGCGGGATCGAGTCGAGACGCCGCACCCAATCGCGAAGGCGGTCAGTTACCGCCATGTCACCGACCCGTGGATTGGTGGACAGGGAGTGACAAACCTAGCGCGGCCGGCGGCAATTTGCGGCCCGCCCAGTACCGACACGCCGGAGTGGCGTGACGGGTAAGCGGGGAGCATGGGGCTAGCCTGGCGACCGTTACTCAGTGTGGGAGGAGGGTCGCAGTTGGCAGCCAAAGCGGTTTTGGCAGTAGGTGGGCTTGTCGCGATCGTCCTGCTTGCGGGGATTTTCGGTGGCGACGCATCGGTCCACACCTTCGGCACCGACCTCTACGGCTTCGTGCACTGGCTCGGCCATTGGATCGGCAAGATCGGTCATTGGATCGGCGAGACGTGGCAGTCCTACTTCGGCCACAACAAGAAGCCCACCACTGCCTAGTCCGCCCTTTAGAGTCCAGGCAGTGAATCGCGTCCGCCGTCTGCTGACGGCCGCCTTCGTGGTCGCCTTGGCGGTGACCGCGGCCGGTTGCGGCTCCAGCGCGAGCAAGGCCATCGAGGTCGCGCAGTCGCCCACGCCGTCGGTGTCGCCCTCGCCGACGCCCTCACCGACCCCGTCGCCGACCCCCTCACCCACGCCGTCGCCCACCCCGACGGTCGACCCGGGCACGCTTGCGCAGACGATGGTTCAGCCGGTGATCGACGCGAACTTCATGGCGCGCCTTCAGGGCTACTGGACGCACGTGTTGTCGGGCAGCATCGGCCTGGGCAACGACTTCTTCTTCCCCCGCACCGCCTACCTGCAGCTGAAGCAGCTGCCGAACGCCGGCGGCGACTTCGACACCCGGCTCTACCACGACTACCGCAACGATGTGATCGCCGACCACACGCTCGTCACCAGCAGCGGCCCGGGCGCCAAGGTGCTCGGCGTCGACGTGCCGGCCGCCGCGGTGCATTGGGTGCCGCCGGGTGTCGAGGTCAACTCGATCGGCTACTACGAGGTCATGTACGCGAGGGTGCGCTACGAGGTGGGCGGGCAGGTCAAGTCGTTCGCGATCGACTCGATGATCTCCTGGCGCGGGCAGTGGTACGTCGTGCATCTCGGTCCGGACTGGCGTCCGGGCGCCGGTGGCTGGGTCTGCAAGCCCGACCCGCCGACCACGTCGCCGGTCTCCACCCAGTGCCTGAGCGGTTAGACGCTCGCGTTGCCGCGGCGCCGCTCGAACGTGCTGGCCGAGCTCGGCGGGGTGCAGATCCGCAGCGATCCGGAGAACCCCGACGGCCGGCTGATGCTCATCGACGGGATCGATGCTTCGTACGTCGATCTCGCCGATCCGACGTTCCTGGACTTCGGCTACATCCGGCGCATGGGTGACGTGATCGACGTGGCCTGGCCCGAAGGCCGGCCGATCGCCGCCGTCCATCTCGGCGGCGCCGGAGCGACGCTGCCCCGCTACGTGCGGGCGACCCGCCCGCGTTCCCGGCAGGTCGTCTTCGAGATCAGCGCCGACGTGCTGACCTTGGCCCGCTCCCATCTCGGGCTCCGCTCCGGCGCACGGCCTGCGGGTGCATCAGCAAGACGCAAGGCTCGGCCTGCTGGGTCTGCGGGATGCGAGCCAGGACCTGGTCGTCGGCGACGCGTTCGAAGGCACTCGGGTGCCGGGCACCCTCGGCAGTGCCGAGGCGGCGCACGAGATCGCGCGGGTGCTGCGCCCGGGTGGGCTCTACGTTCTCAACGTCATCGATTCGCCGCCCCTTGCGTACGCGCGTGCGCAGGTCAGCACGTTGCGGCTGGCGTTCGCCGAACTCGCGGCGATCGCCGATCCCGGTGTGCTGCGGGGTCGGCGCACCGGCAATGTCGTCTTCGTCGCGGGCCAGCAGGAACCGCCCCTGGAGGCGCTGGGCCGGCGGGCACGCCAGGCGGCGATCCCCGAGCGCGTCATGGACACCCGCGCGTGCGTCGAGCTTTGCTGCGCGGCGCCCGGCCCTTGCATGACAACTCGCCCGTGACGCCCATGGCTGCGCTGCCGGAGTTCGACTGACCCGGCCGGCGTCGTCCGGACTAGCCGCTTGCTGCGGAGCTGCGACGCGTCGGCTTCGGGCCCCTGGTCGACGAACCCTTCAGCGAGGGGGGCGGGACGACAGGGCCGATGTCGCCGTCCGGAGCCTCGTCCAGGTCGACGATCACCGGCGCGTGGTCGCTCGGGTCCTTTCCCTTGCGGGCGGCCCGGTCGGTGTAGGCCGCCTTGAGCCGTGACGCGACCGCCGGCGTCCCTAGCAGCAGGTCGATACGCATGCCGAGGTCCTGGTGAAACGCGCCGGCGCGGTAGTCCCAGTAGCTGAAGACGGGCACCTCGGCCGGGCCACCGCTCGCGTACCAGATCGACCAGGCCCAGCTCCTTCAGTCGGTCGAGCGCCGCCCGCTCCGGGGCCGGTGACGTGGGTGGCCCCGACGAAGACCGACGGGTCCCAGACGTCGACGTCGGCCGGGGCGATGTTGAAGTCGCCGGCGACCACGAAGGGCCCCTTCGGCACCGCGGCGGCGACCTCGTCGGCCAGCGCTGCCGAGCCAGGTCAGCTTCGCCTCGTACATCGGATCGTCGACGGTGCGCCCGTTCGGCACGTAGACCGACCAGACGCGCAGCCCGCCGCAGGTCGCTCCGACGGCACGCGCCTCCTCGCCGAGCGGGCCGGCAGCGGGTCCGAGCCCGACGCTGACGTCGTCGAGCCCGACCTTCGACAAGATCGCGACCCCGTTCCAGCGTCCCTGCCCGACGTGGGCATAGCGGTAGTCGCGGCGGAACAGATCGTCGGCGAACAGCGCGTCGAAGTCGGCGTCGCCGAGCTTGGTCTCCTGCAGGAAGGCGACGTCGGGCTGGGCCCGGTCGAGCCAGTCGATCAGCCGGAATTGGCGGGCTTTGGCTGAGTTCACGTTCCAGGTGGCGAGCCGCACCGGCGTCAGAGTAATCGCCGCAGCTGGCACGGGCGCATCCGGCGTAGACTCCCGCGACGTGCGAATCCGACTTCTTCACGAGCCGCGCTGACGCCATCCGGCCAGCGTGGTGACCCTCCGTGCGCGGGGGGTTTTTTCGTGTTCGCAGCCAGTACGAGCTGAAAGGCGAGAACGTGACCGGGCCCAGAACAGCGCCGACCGGGCGGGCTGATTCCTACGACGCGCAGGCAAGCCAGCAGCGATGGCTCGATGTCTGGGACTCGCTCGACCTGTACCGCGCCTCCGGACCGCGCGTCGCGGGCCGTCCGAAGCTGTACGTGCTGGACATGTTTCCCTACCCCTCCGGCGACCTGCACATGGGCCACGCCGAGGCCTTCGCCATCGGTGACGTCGTCGCGCGCTACTGGATGCTGCGCGGCTATGACGTGATGCACCCGATCGGCTGGGACTCCTTCGGGCTTGCCGGCGGAGAACGCCGCGATCCAGCGCAACGAGCATCCGGCGGACTGGACGTACACGAACATCGAGACGCAGGCGGCGTCGTTTCGCCGCTTCGGGGTGAGCTTCGACTGGAGCCGCCGGCTGCACACCAGCGACCCCGAGTACTACCGCTGGACGCAGTGGCTGTTCCTGCGCTTCATGGAGCGGGGGCTGGCGTACCGCAAGTCGTCGGCGGTCAACTGGTGCCCGAACGACCAGACCGTGCTGGCCAACGAGCAGGTCGTCAACGGCCGCTGCGAGCGGTGCGGGCACGAGGTCACCAAGCGCGAGCTGACCCAGTGGTATTTCAAGATCACTGAGTACGCCGACCGCCTGCTGGACGACATGGTCCCGCTGGAGGGCCACTGGCCTGAGCGCGTGCTGACCATGCAGCGCAACTGGATCGGCCGCTCGACCGGCGCCCACGTCGATTTCAAGGTCCGCCGAGCGGACGGCAGCGACAGCACCGTCACCGGTCTACACGACCCGCCCGGACACGCTGTACGGGGCGACGTTCTTCGTCGTCGCGGCGGATGCGCCGCTGGCGGTCGAGCTGTGCGCGCCGGAGCAAGCGCGCGGAGCTGGACGCGTACATCGAGCAGGTGCGCAAGCTGTCCGACATCGATCGGCAGACGACCGAGCGCCCGAAGACGGGCGTCGATCTGGGCGTCGTCGCGATCAACCCGGTCAACGGCGAGGAGCTGCCGGTCTACGCGGCCGACTACGTCCTGGCCGACTACGGCACCGGCGCCATCATGTCGGTGCCCGGCGCACGACCAGCGTGACCTGGACTTCGCCAGGGCCTTCGGCCTGCCGGTGCGGGTCGTCGTCGACACCGGCGCAGCCGGATCCCGCCGAGACCGGGATTCCCGACGACCGGCGATGGGCTGCTGGTCAACTCGGGCTCGCTGAACGGGCTGGCGAAGGACGACGCGATCGCTGCCGTCATCGCCGATCTGGAGGAGCGCGGCCTGGGTCAGCGGCGCCGTCAACTACCGGCTGCGCGACTGGCTGCTGTCCCGCCAGCGCTACTGGGGCTGCCCGATCCCGGTCATCCACTGCCCGGCGTGCGGTGCCGTCGCCGGTGCCGGATGATCAGCTGCCGGTGCACGCTGCCGGACATGCGGGGTGAGGAACTGCACCCGAAGGGCGTCTCGCCGCTGGCGTCCAACCGCGCCTGGGTCGAGGTCCCCTGCCCCTCCTGCGGCGGGCCGGCCGAGCGCGACACCGACACGATGGACACCTTCGTCGACTCGTCCTGGTACTACCTGCGCTACTGCTCTCCGGGCAACGAGCACGGCGCCGTTCGACCTCGAGGAAGTGCGCGCAGTGGATGCCTGTCGCGCAGTACGTCGGCGGCGTGGAGCACGCGATCCTGCACCTGCTGTACTCGCGGTTCTTCACCAAGGTCCTGCACGACATGGGCATGGTCGACTTCATCGAGCCGTTCGCGGCGCTGCTGAATCAGGGCTCGGTCATCAACCAGGGCAAGGCGATGTCGAAGTCGCTGGGCAACGGGGTCGACCTGGGCGCCGAGCTGGCCAGCTACGGCGTCGATGCCGTCCGGCTGACGATGCTCTTCGCCGGCCCGCCCGAGGATGACATCGACTGGGCCGACATGTCGCCCGGCACCCACGGCGAAGTTCCTGTCGCCGGGTGGTGCGCGTGGTGCGCGACGGAGCCGGCAGGCCTGACGGTGAGCTGCGCCGAGCCGCTGGCACGCGCCGTCGCGCACATCGTCGACGACTCCACGCGCCTGGCCGAGTCGTTCCGTTTCAACGTCGCGATCAGCCGGCTGCACGAGCTGACGAAGGCGCTGGGTCAGGCCGTGAGAAGGGCGAGCCGACCCGCCAGGGCCTGGAAACACTGGCGATTCTGCTGGCTCCGTATGCGCCCTTCGCCGCCGAGGAGTGCTGGGCGCTGCTGGGTCACGACGTGGCTGGCGGCGACAGCGTGCATGCCCAGAGCTGGCCGACGGCTGACCCGGCGCTGCTGATCGAATCGACCGTGACCTGCGTCGTGCAGGTCGCCGGCAAGGTGCGTGACCGCTTGGAGGTCTCGCCGTCGATCGGCGAGCAGGAGCTGCAGGCGCTCGCACTGGCCAGTGAGGCGGTGCAGCGCACGCTGGATGGTCGTCCGGTTCACAAGGTGATCGTGCGGGCGCCGAAGCTGGTCAACATCGTTGCCGGCTGACATGTAGTCGGAGCAACGTTGTCCACAGCCGGCCTGCTGAATCCTGCGGAGAGCGCGGCGGGCTCGTAGCTTCCCGGCATGCCTACCGAAGAGCCGCCCGCCGGCGGTTGGATCCCGGGTGGCGTCGAGGAAACGGGGCATCGCGGGATCCGGCCGAGCCGATCGACCGCTGGGCGCCGCTGCGCGATTTCCTACGCGACCGGTTGCCCCCTGCGCTGCGGGGCGGCCGCCTCGATCCGGGGGTACGCGGCGCCTTGGCGCTGGCGGCGGTCGCCCTGGTCGCTGCGGCGGTCGCGGTCGCACTTGCGTGGTCGTCCTCGGCCAAGCCGGCCGCCGCCCGTAAGCCGGTCGTTCCGCGGCGTGGCAGTGCCCAAGCTCGTTACCCCGGCGGCGCGGTTTCCAGCGCGTTGCCGGACGTCGTCGTCGACGTCGCGGGAAAGGTCCGACGTCCGGGGCTGGTGAAGCTGGCGGCCGGCGCGCGCGTCGCTGACGCCATCGCCGCCGCCGGGGGAGTGCTGCCGGCGACGTCGATGCTCGGAATGTCCTTGGCGCGCAAGCTGATTGACGGCGAGCAACTGGTCGTCGGGGAGCCCCAACCGGCGGGGACGGGGCCGCCGGCGAGCGCATCCGCGGCAGCCTCGGGGCCGCTCGACCTGAATACCGCCACCGTGAATGACCTCGATGCGCTACCGGGCATCGGTCCGGTGCTGGCCCAGCGGGTGGTGGACTGGCGCACCGTCCCACGGCGCCTTCACGTCCGTCGAACAGCTGCGCCAGATCTCCGGGTTGGGTGGCAAGAAGTTCGACACTCTCGCGCCGCTGGTGCGCGTATGAGCCGGCAGATCGCGGCACGCGAGGCGGGAGAGGCTCCGAAGCCGCCGCCTGACTTGCGCCTGGGTTCATCGGCTTTCGGTGCGTGGGCGGGGGCGCTCGCCGGCGGGTTGTTGCCGCCGGCCGTCTGCTGGCCGGTCGCCGGATGCCTGGTGGCCCTCGCCGGAGGGCTGCGGCGCCGCGTGGTCCTGGCGGTCGGTCTGATCCTGATGGCGGCCGGCTTGTTCGTGGCCTCGTTCGGACGCGTCGCGCTGACGCAGGGGCCGGTGGCGAAACTCGCAAGAGCAGGCTCGGCCGCTCAGGTCGAACTGGTCGTGTCGAGCGATCCGCAGGCGCTGCCGCCGGTCGCTCACCTGCCGCCGGCGGTGCAGATCAAGGCGCGGCTGCGGGTCATCGCGGCTACGGGTCATCGCTGGACGGCTGACCTTCCCGTGCTGGTGCTGGCCCCGGCCTCGTCGTGGCGGGCCCTGCTGCCGAGTACCCGCATCGCGGCGGGTGCCGTTCTGCACACACCGCGAGGGCAACGACGTCGCGGCAGTGCTGGTCACCCATCGGGGCCCGGTGATGATCCGCGGTCCGTCGACGCTCCAACGCTGGGCGGGGCGGATCCGGGAGGGGCTTCGCCGGGCGGCCGCCGGGTTGCCACGCTCCGAGCGTGGCCTCTTGCCCGGCCTGGTCGTCGGCGACACGAGCGCGATGCCTGCGGCCGACACCGCCGATTTCCGCAAGGCGGGGCTGACCCACCTGACCGCAGTCAGCGGCGCCAACCTGGCCGTCGTGGTGGCAGCGGTCTTCGGACTGCTGCGGTGGACGCCGCTGAGCATCCGCATGCGGGCGGGGGTGACGGCCGCTGCCCTGATCGGCTTCGCGCTGCTCGCCAGACCGACCCCGAGCGTGCTGCGGGCCGCCGGGATGGGCCTGCTTGCGCTTGCCGCGATCGCGCTCGGACGTCCTCGGGCGATCCTTCCGGCGCTGCTCGCCACCCTGACCGCGCTGGCACTCTTCGAGCCGACGCTGGCGTCGAGTCCCGGCTTCGCCCTTTCGGTCCTCGCGACGCTCGCCCTGCTCGTTCTCGCGCCAGGGTGGACGGCGTCGCTCCGCGAGCGGTTGCCGCCGCGGTTCGCACTGCTCGCGCCGGCCGTCACCACACCATTGGCGGCTCAGCTCGCCTGCATGCCGGTGATCGCGGCGATCAGCGGAACGGTCAGCCTCGCTGCCGTGCCGGCCAATCTGCTCGCGCTCCCAGCGGTCCCGTTCACCACTGTCCTCGGCCTGCTGGCAGCGGTCGTCTCGCTCGTCTCACCGGGGATGGCCGGCGTGCTCTGCACGGTTGCCGGCGCCGGCTGTCACTGGCTGGTCTTGGTGGCGCGGACGGCCGCTCACCTGCCCTTGGCGACCGTCACCGCACCCTCCGGGCCGGCCGGGTTGGCGAGCGTGGCGCTGGTGACGGCAGCGCTCGTGGCGGCGGTGCGCACGAGTTCCGGGCGGCGCACCTTGCTGTTCACCGCTGTGATCCTGGCGGCGGCGCGGCTCGCCGGGCGCCGATAGTCTCGGCCCGGGTCACGAGGTCCGGGCCGTGAGGGTGTAGGCCGCGGCACCGTCGAAGTGCACGGTGACCGCCAGCGGTCGCCGGAGGTTCACGGTCGGCGGCAGCTCCACGACGGCGGTGAACGGCCCCAGAAAGCTCAGGCAGGCCGTCCCCTGGCCCGCAACCGCCCCGTACGTGATGTCGAGATGGCTGGCGTTCCGCACGTTCAGCAGGACAGGTTGGCGCGCGCAGCCTCCGTCGTTGGTGAGCACCACGAGGCGACCGTCGGGATAGACCCGGGCGTCACGGCTGCCGTGCCAGCCGGTGTTGTCGACCAGCCCGGGGCGAAACCGCAGCACGTCAGGTTTCGCGATGGCGGGCGCGGGATTGACCGGGTGGGGAGCGGGCGGCGTCGCCGAGGCCGACTTCGTCGCCGGAGCAGATGTCGAACTACGGGCCGAGTCGCAGGCGGCGAACGAACCGAGAAGGCACGCCAACGCGAGCTTGGCAGGCAACCGCACGGTGGGTAGACGCGTATCCGGCGACGAAGGTTGCACTGGCCGCCCCTTCTGTCGGCGGTTCGTGGAAGCATGAGCAGCGATGACTGCCAGCGCCCCGCCTCAACGCATCACCTTGATCACCGGAACCGATGACCTGCTGGTCAGCCGGGCGATCGCGGCGGTCGCCAACGCCGCGCGGGCGGCCGATCCGATGGCCGAGGTAAACGACTTCGCGCCGGGCCAGTTCAGTGCTGACGACGCCATGACGCTCAACAGCCCGAGCCTTTTCGGCGGCTGGCGGGTGGTGGTCGCGCGCGGCGTGCAGGACCTGCCGGAGGACGTCGCCGCGGCGCTGCTGGCCTACGCCCGCGAGCCCGCCCCGGAGATGGCGGTCGTCCTCACGGCGACGGGCCGGCCGTCGGCTCTGGTGAACGCGCTGCGCAAGCTCAAGGTGCCCGAGGTCAAGGCGGCGCCGATCACCAGCCCGTGGAAGCGCCAGCAGTTCGCGTCCGACGAGGCCCGCCGGCACGGGGGGCGCATCACTGATGACGCCGCGCGGATGCTGGTGGAGGCCGTCGGTAGCGATCTCGGCGCGATTGCGGGTGCCGTCGAGCAACTCATGGCGAGTACCGGCCCGCGCGGGCTGATCAATGACGACACCGTCGCGCAGCACTTCCGTGGCCGGGCCGAGACGAGCGGCTTCAACATCGCCGATGCGGTCCTCAACGGTGAGCTCGAGCGCGGGCTCACCCTGCTGCGCCAATCGCTGGAGGTCGGCACCCCGCCGGTCTTCATCCCCTCGGCGCTGGCCGGCGGCCTGCGCGAGATCGCCAAGGTCAGCGCGGCCTCCGAGCGCCGTGGTCAGTCCAAGGCCGAGCTGGCCAAGGCGCTGGGGATGCCCGACTGGAAGCTCGAGCGTGCTCAGAAGCTGGCTCTGAGCTGGCCGGATTCGGCACTGCGCCACGCGTTCGTCGCCGTCGCCGAGGCCGATGAGGGGGTCAAGGGCGGCGCTGCGGATGCCGCGTACGCGCTGGAGCGGGCGGTCTTCGCGATCGTCGAGGCGCGCGAGAGCCGGCACTAGCAGCGATCGACCCGGAAACGAAAAGGCCGCCATCCCGCAGGATGACGGCCCGTTCTGTGACAGAGCTAGAGCGACGCGACCCGCTTGGCCATCGCCGACTTCTTGTTAGCGGCCTGGTTGGCGTGGATGACGCCCTTGCTGGCGGCCTTGTCGAGGGCGCGCGACGCGGCCTGCAGGCGGGCATCAGCGGTCTCGCGGTCGCCGCTGTCAGCGGCCTCGCGGAAGCTGCGCACGGCCGTCTTCAGGGCCGACTTGACCGACTTGTTGCGAAGGCGCGCCGCCTCGTTGGTGCGGATGCGTTTGATCTGCGACTTGATGTTGGCCACGCTGAGACGACTCCGAAGTCAAAAGTTATAGGGGCTTGCGCACGATCGAGCACATGCGCCGACGACCCAGGTTACACGTCGCGTACTCGCCGCGGCGGACGAGCGCTGCCCGCGACCTGCCATGACACCATAGAGCTGTGCCCGTGACCGACCAAGCGATGATTCGCAACTTCTGCATCATCGCTCACATCGATCACGGCAAGTCCACCCTGGCCGACCGGATGCTCGAGGTCACGGGTGTCATCGAGAAGCGCGACATGCGGGCGCAGTACCTCGACCGGATGGACATCGAGCGCGAGCGCGGCATCACGATCAAGGCCCAGGCCGTCCGGCTGCCGTGGACCGCCGCCGACGCGAAGACGTACACCCTCAACCTGATCGACACCCCGGGCCACGTCGACTTCACCTACGAGGTCAGCCGCAGCCTGGCCGCCTGTGAGGGCGCGGTGCTGCTGGTCGACGCTGCGCAGGGCATCGAGGCCCAGACCCTGGCGAACCTCTACCTCGCGGTCGAGGCCGGGCTGCACGTCATCCCGGTCCTGAACAAGATCGACCTGCCTGCCGCCCAGCCGGAGAAGTTCGCCGCGGAGATCGCGTCGATCATCGGATGCGATCCGTTCGACGTGCTGCGTATCAGCGCCAAGACCGGCGAGGGTGTCCGGGAACTGCTGGAAAAGATCGTCCAGGAGGTTCCCGCACCCGACCGGTGATCTGGATGCCCCGCCTCGGGCGCTCGTCTTCGACAGCGTCTACGACATCTACCGCGGGGTGATCACCTACGTCAGGGTGGTCGACGGCACGCTCACCACCCACGAGAAGTGCCTGATGATGTCGACGGGTGCGTCTCATGAGGTGCTCGAGGTGGGCGTCATCAGCCCGGAGCCGACGAAGACCAGCGCGCTGTCGGCCGGCGAGGTCGGCTACGTGATCCCTGGCGTGAAGAACGTGCGGCAGGCCCGCGTCGGCGACACGATGACGAGCGCCGCACGGCCCGCGAAGGATTCGCTCGGCGGCTATCGCGATCCGCGTCCCATGGTCTACAGCGGCCTCTATCCGATCGACGGCGACCAGTACCCCGACCTGCGTGACGCGCTCGACAAGCTGCAGCTCAACGACGCCTCGCTGACCTACGAGCCGGAGACTTCGGCTGCGCTCGGCTTCGGCTTCCGCTGCGGCTTCCTGGGCCTGCTGCACCTGGAGATCGTCCGGGAGCGGCTGGAGCGCGAGTTCGACCTGTCGCTGATCTCGACCGCGCCCAACGTGGTCTATCGCGTCGTGATGGAGGACCGCTCCGAGGTCACGGTCACGAATCCGGCGGACTGGGTCGACGGCAAGATCTCCGAGATCTACGAGCCGATCGTCGACGCGATGGTCCTGCTGCCGAGCGAATACATCGGGACCGTGATGGAGCTGTGCCAGAACCGTCGCGGTTCGCTGAAGGGCATGGAGTACCTGTCCGAAGATCGCGTGGAGCTGAAGTACACCCTGCCGCTCGGGGAGATCATCTTCGACTTCTTCGACCAGCTGAAGTCGCGTACTCGTGGCTACGCCAGCCTGGACTACGACCCTGCCGGCGAGCAGCCGGCAGATCTGGTGAAGGTCGACATCCTCCTGCAGGGGGAGCCGGTCGACGCGTTCAGCGCGATCGTCCACAAGGACAAGGCTTTTGCCTATGGCACGTCGATGGCGTCGAAGCTGCGCGAGCTCATTCCGCGCCAGCAGTTCGAGGTGCCGATCCAGGCCGCGATCGGCAGCCGGGTCATCGCGCGCGAAAACATCCGCGCCATCCGCAAGGACGTGCTCGCCAAGTGCTACGGCGGTGACATCAGCCGCAAGCGCAAGCTGCTGGAGAAGCAGAAGGAAGGCAAGAAGCGCATGAAGATGGTCGGGCGGGTGGAGGTTCCGCAGGAGGCGTTCATCGCCGCCCTGCAGACCATCCCCGCAGAGCTAGTGGACCGCTAGTGCCGTCCGCGCTGCCCGACGGCGAGCCGGCACCGGCCGACGGGGCGCTCCCGGCGAGCGCGCTGGCGGTCTCGGCGGGGGTCCGTTCGGGCTCTACGTCCACGTGCCGTACTGCGCGGTGCGCTGCGGCTACTGCGATTTCAACACCTACCTGCCGAGCGAAGTCGGCAGCGGGGGAGACCCGCAGAGCTGGCTCGACGCGGCGCTCGCCGAGATCGCCTCGGCCGCGCCGCGTGCTCGGGCCGGCGGCGCCCGCCGCTCGACACCGTCTTCTTCGGTGGCGGCACCCCGACGCTGATGGCGCCCTCGGCGCTGGTCTCGATCGTGGACGCGGCTCGCGAGGCGTTCGGGCTGCGCGAGGGCGCCGAGGTGACCACCGAGGCCAACCCGGAGAGTGTGAGCGCGGAGAGCCTGAAGGAGCTGCGCGACGGCGGCATCAACCGGATCTCGTTCGGGATGCAGAGCGCTGTCCCGCACGTGCTGGCCGCCCTCGACCGGCGGCACACCCCTGGACGCGTCACCGAGGCGGTCGGCTGGGCCCGCGCCGCGGGCTTCGAGCAGATCAGCGTCGACCTCATCTACGGCGCTCCGGGCGAGAGCGACGCCGACTGGATCGCGAGCGTCGAGGCCGCCATCGCTCTCGAGCCCGGACCACGTCAGCGCGTACGCGCTCGTCGTCGAGGAAGGGACGCGACTGGCTCGCCAGGTGCGCCGCGGGGAGGTCGAGGCGCCCGACGACGACGTGCTGGCCGGCCGCTACGAGGTCGCCGACGAGCTTCTTTCCGCGGCCGGCTTCCGCTGGTATGAGGTCAGCAACTGGTCGCGTCCGGGCGCGGAATGCCGGCACAACCTGGGCTACTGGCGTGACGGCAGCTGGTGGGGAGCGGGACCCGGGGCGCACAGCTTCGTCGGCGATCGCGAGTCCGGCGTGCGCTGGTGGAACGTCGCGCCAGCCCGCCGCCTACGCCGCCCGGCTCGCGTCAGGCCAGAGCCCCGCGGCCGCCCGCGAACTGCTCGGGCGCCGACGAGCGCCGTTTCGAGCGGCTGATGCTCGAGGTGCGGCTGCGCTCCGGCCTCGCCGACGCCGACCTCGACGACCCGACCCGCCTCGCCGCCGTGCGAACTCGCCCGGGAAGGGCTGCTCTCACGGATGCACGGTCGCTTCGTCCTCACCCGCCAGGGCCGCCTGCTCGCCGACCTCGTCGTCCGCCGCCTCGCCGCCTGATCATTGAGATCCGTCAGGTGCCGCAGACGGTGAAGCCGTAGTCGTGCAGGCCGGCGCCGACGTCGGAGAGTTCGCCCTCGGCTTGGGTGAAGCAGCGCGTCGGCGTTGCTCTGCTGGCCGGCGGCGGCGGCGGTGGCCGCCCGGCGCAGGGTGGCGATCGCGTCGCCCTTCGCGGGAGAGCAGGTCGCCGAGTCGCTGTCCGTCGCCCTTGGGTTTGGCGAGCTTGCGGAGCTTGGCGAGCTCGGCGTCGATCAGGTTCGCGGAGCCGCGCAGGTAGCGTCGCGGTCGCCGGCAGGTTGCCCTTCGGCGGGCGCTTTGAGCTTCGCCTCGGCTGCCCCGGTCTGCTTGCAGATCGCGTCGCCCCGGCTGAGGTAGGTGTCCTTGCTCGAGCCCACTGCTGCCGCAGCCGGCGATCACCAGTCCTGACGCGAGCAGCGCCATCAGCCGACCGGACACCGGCCGAGCTTAGGTGGCGCGTCGAGCCTTGGGCGTTCCGTGGTGGCCCAGCCCGCTCACCCGACTTACACTTGGCACTCTGGACGCAAGAGTGCCAAGACCTGCCGAGAATAGTCGAGCAGTGGGCAGGAGGTGCGCCGGTGCTGGAGGAACGCCGGCTCGACGTGCTTCGCGCGATCGTCGAGGGCTTCGTGCTGACCAACGAGCCGGTCGGCTCGCGTGCCGTGGCGGAGCGCGGTCAGCTCGGCGTCTCGCCGGCGACCGTGCGCAACGACATGGCGGCGCTCGAGGAAGAGGGCTACATCGTCCAGCCGCACACCAGCGCCGGGCGGGTCCCCACCGACAAGGGTTACCGGCTCTTCGTCGACCGGCTGTCCACGGTCAAGCCGATGTCGGTCGCCGAGCGGCGTGCGATCGAGACCTTCCTCGAAGGCGCCGTCGATCTCGACGACGTGGTGCGGCGCAGCGTCCGCCTGCTGGCCCAGCTGACGCGCCAGGTCGCGGTCGTGCAGTATCCGACCCTCTCGCGCGCCGAGGTACGTCACGTGGAGGTCGTGGCGATGACCTCCACCCGGCTGCTGCTGGTCCTGATCACCGACCGCGGGCGGGTCGAGCAGCGCGTGGTCGACCTGCCGGAGCCGATGGAGGACGAGGACGTCGCCGACCTTCGCCGCATCCTGGGCTCGGCGTTGCACGGGAGCCGCCTGGTCGACGTTCCTGCCGCCGTTTCCGAGCTGCCCGACACCTGCCGGCCGCACCTGCGCAACACGCTCTCCGGGCTGGTCGCCGTCGTCCTGGAGAGCCTGGTCGAGCGGCCGGAGGAGCGCGTGCTGCTGGCCGGCACCGCCAACCTCACCCGCTCGACGCCTCGACTTCCCGCACACGCTGCGGCCGGTGCTGGAGGCGCTCGAGGAACAGGTGGTGCTGCTGCGGCTGTTGGGTTCCAGCGAGCGAGCCCGACACCATCACCGTCCGTATCGGCGCGGAGAACGATGTCGAGGGCTTGCAGACCACGTCGGTGGTGTCGGCGGACTACGGCTTCGGCGGCGTGGGCGTTCTCGGCCCGACCCGAATGGACTACCCGGCAAACATGGCGGCGGTACGGGCGGTGGCCCGCTACGTCGGCGAACTGCTGGGTCCCTGGCGTGAGCTCGCAGCCGTCGCGGGATGACGGCTGACGAGCAGCTGACTTTCGACTACTGACACGATCGGCAGGTTTGTGAGCACCGACTATTACGCCATCCTCGGGGTGCACAAGGACGCCTCGCCCGAGGAGATCAAGCGGGCGTATCGCAAGTTGGCGCGCGAGTTGCACCCCGACGTCAACCCGGACGAGGAGGAGCGCTTCAAGGAGGTCACGCGCGCCTACGAGGTGCTGTCCGACCCCGACAAGCGCCAGATCGTCGACCTCGGCGGCGATCCGCTCGCGCCGGGCGGCGGGGGAGGCGGGAGCCCGTTCGGCGCCGGCTTCGGCGGCCTCGGCGACATCATGGACGCCTTCTTCGGCGGGGGCGGTGCGAGCCGCGGCCCGCGTACCCGGGTGCGTCCGGGCGCCGACGCGCTGCTGCGCATCGACCTCGACCTGTCCGAGACGGCATTCGGCGTGAAGCGCGACATCACCGTCGACACCGCCGTGCTGTGCCAGACCTGCGAGGGCGAGGGCAGCGCGCCGGGCACCCACCCCGAAACGTGCAAGCAGTGCAAGGGTTCCGGCGAGATCCAGCAGGTCACCCGCTCGTTCCTGGGCCAGATGGTGACGGCTCGCGCCTGCCCGCGCTGCGGCGGCTACGGCAGCGTCATCGCCAGCCCGTGCCGCGAGTGCGGTGGCGAGGGGCGGGTGCGCGGACGGCGCACGCTCACGGTCAAGGTGCCGGCCGGTGTCGAGGACGGCATGCGCATCCGGCTCAACGGCGAGGGCGAGGTCGGCCCGTCGGGTGGCCCGCCCGGCGACCTCTACATCGAGATCCACGAGCGCGAGCATCCGCAGTTCGAGCGCGAGGGCGACGACCTGCACTGCCACCTCAAGATCCCGATGACGACGGCGGTGCTCGGCGCGACGGTGAGCCTGCAGACGCTCGACAGCGAGGAGAACATCACCATCAAGCCCGGGACGCAGCCCGGCGCGACGGTCACCCTCAACGCCCGCGGGGTGCCGCATCTGCGCCGCGGCGGCCGGGGCGACCTCTACGTCCACGTCAATGTCGAGATCCCGACCCGGATCGACTCCGAGCAGGAGAAGCTCATCCGCGAGCTCGCCAGCCTGCGCGGTGAGGAGAGCCCTGACGCCATCACCACCAACGGTCATGGCAGCGGCAACGGCAACCGCGAGCGGCTGTTCGGCAAGCGCCGCGGCGGTCGACGATGAGCGGGCGCTGACCCTGCAGACCCACCGCAGCGCATGACGGCCCCGGTCTTTCTCCTGCGCCCGCTTCCGGACGCCGACCGGCTGACGCTGGACGGTCCGGAGGGACGCCATGCGGCGACCGTTCGCCGGTTGCGGGCCGGCGAGCGCCTCGACGTGACCGACGGCGAAGGTCGGATCGCCGAGTGCGTGGTCGCGAGCGTCGCCAAGGACCGGCTCGAGCTCGACGTCGTCGCCCGCAACTGCGTCGGTGCGCCCGAGCCGCGGCATCGTCGTGGTGCAGGCGCTGGTCAAGGGTGAGCGTTCGGAGCTCGCCGTCGAACTGCTCACCGAAGTCGGCGTCGATGAGATCGTGCCGTGGCAGGCGCAGCGGTGCGTCGCGTCCTGGGTGCCCGAACGGTCCGGGCGGCGCTGGGAGCAGGCCGCCGCGAGCGCCGCCAAACAGGCCCGCCGACCGTGGCTGGCCGCGGTGGCAGAAGTCGGCGACGACCGCGGGCGGTTCGTCACCGGATCGCTTCGGCCGCGCTGGCCCTGCGTCCTGCAGGAGACGGCGACCGAGCGCCTCACCGACGTCCTCGCCGCGCCGGTGGAGCGGCGAGGCGCTGATCGTCGTCGGGCCCGAAGGCGGCCTGACCGACGAGGAGCTCGACGGCTTCGCCGCCGCGGGTGCGCACCAGGTGCGGCTGGGTCCGAGCGTCCTGCGGGCCAGCACCGCAGGGTGCGCGGCGGCCGCTGTGGTCATGGCGGCGACGGGCCGGTGGACATGAACGCGGTATTGGACGCTTGAACGGACGACGATTCGAACGAGGAGTGCCGCGAGATGGGCGGCGCGTAGCATGAAAGACAGTTATGGCAGCTGATCAGCCCGTCTCAGCAGAGACAGCGTCACCAAAGTGGTCGTGCCCGGCGCGCACGACATGGTGAGCCTGCTCGGCCAGCGCGACGAGCTCCTGCGAGTCATCGAAAAGGCGCTGTCCTCGGACATCCACGTGCGGGGCAACGAGATCACGATCACCGGTGACGAGGCGGAGAACGAGCTTGCCGCCCAGCTGTTCGAGGAGCTGGTGGCGCTGCTCGACCGCGGTGACGTGCTCGACGGGCCCAAGGTCGAGCGCAGCCTCGACATGCTGCGCGGCGGGGGCGAAGACCGCCCGGCCGACGTGCTGACGCTCAACATCCTGTCCAGCCGCGGACGCACGATCCGGCCCAAGACGCTGAACCAGAAGCGCTACGTCGACGCGATCGACGAGCACACGATCGTCTTCGGCATCGGCCCGGCGGGCACCGGCAAGACCTACCTGGCGATGGCGAAGGCCGTGCAGGCGCTGCAGGCCAAGCGGGTCAACCGGATCCTGCTGACGCGTCCGGCGGTCGAGGCCGGCGAGCGCCTGGGCTTCCTGCCCGGCACGCTCTACGAGAAGATCGACCCCTACCTGCGGCCGCTGTACGACGCGCTGCACGACATGGTCGACCCCGACTCGATCCCGCGGCTGATGCAGAGCGGGGTGATCGAGGTGGCGCCGCTGGCGTACATGCGCGGCCGCACGCTCAACGACGCGTTCATCATTCTCGACGAGGCGCAGAACACCTCGCTCGAGCAGATGAAGATGTTCCTCACCCGGCTCGGCTTCGGCAGCAAGATCGTCGTCACGGGTGACATCACTCAGGTCGACCTTCCCAGCGGCACGCGTAGCGGGCTGCGGGTGGTGCGCGAGATCCTGGACGGCGTCGAGGATGTTCACTTCTCGACCCTGACCAGCAGCGACGTCGTGCGCCATCGGCTCGTGAGCGACATCGTCGACGCGTATGACCGCTGGGACGCCGCCCACGAGGCCTCCGGGCCGCGGCCGATGCCGCAACGCAAACGCCGTTGACCGGCCGCCATCAATTCCGTGGGATCATGACGTGACCATGAAGCCGGACGAAAGCGAGCTGTGAGCGTCCGATGAGTGTGTTTGTCGCCAACGACTCCGGAGTCGACGTCGACGAGATCGAACTGGTCGCGCTGGCCCGCCACGTGCTGTCGTCGCAGGGCGTCTCGCCGCTGGCCGAGCTCTCGCTGATGATCGTCGACGTCAAGCACATGGAGCGCCTCCACGAGGTCTACATGGGCGAGCCCGGACCCACCGACGTGCTCGCGTTCCCGCAGGACGATCTCGACAGCGGCGCCCCGGTCACCGGCTCCGACGACGTGCCCGAGGCGCTGCTCGGCGACGTCGTGCTCTGCCCGCAGGTCGCCGAACGCCAGGCGCTCGCCGCCGGCCATTCGCCGACCCAGGAGCTGCACCTGCTGTGCACGCACGGGATCTTGCACCTGCTCGGCTACGACCACGCCGATCCTGAGGAGGAGCAGGAGATGGTCGGGGTCCAGACCCGGCTGATGGACGCCTGGCGGGCGCGCCGCAGCAGCCGCTTCGTGAGCGAGGCGGGCCGGCCATGACCGCGTCGGACGTCGGCCTGCTGGTCGGCGCCTTCTTCCTGGTGCTGCTGGCCGCGCTGCTGGTGATGATCGATGCGGCGCTGACCCGGGTCTCGCGGGTGGTGGTCGAGGAGTTCGTCCGGGAAGAGCGGCGCGGCTCCGAGCGCCTTGCCACGGTCGTCGCCGATCCGGCGCGCTACCTGAACCTGCTGCTGCTGCTGCGGGTTTTCGCCGAGATGGGCGCCGTCGCTCTGGTGACGGTGTCCATGGTCCACGAGTTCGGTGCCGGGCTGGCGGCGGTCGGCGTCGCGACCCTGATCATGGGGCTGGTCTCGTACATCATCCTCGGCGTGGCGTTCCGTACCCTCGGCCGCCAGCACGCGCCTCGGGTGGCGCTGGCGACCGCCGGGCTCACGCTCGCGCTCACCCGGATCTTCGGGCCGCTGCCCCAGCTGCTGATCATCTTCGGTAACGCGATCACCCCGGGTCGCGGCTATCGCGAAGGGCCCTTCTCGACCGAGGCCGAGCTGCGCGATCTGGTCGACCTCGCCGAGGAGCGCGGCGTCGTGCAGCGCAGCGAGCGCGACATGATCGCATCGGTCTTCGAGCTCGGTGACACGCTCGCGCGCGAGGTGATGGTGCCGCGCACCGACATGGTCTGGATCGAGCACACCAAGACGATCGCCCAGGGGGTCGCGCTCGGGCTGCGCAGCGGCTTCTCGCGGATCCCGGTGGTCGGCGAGTCGGTGGACGACGTGGTCGGCATCGCGTTCCTGAAGGACCTGGTGCGTCGCGAGCACGAGGGCTGGGACGAGCGCCCGATCGAAGCGGCGATGCGTCCCGCCTATTTCGTGCCCGAGTCCAAGCCGGCCGACGAGCTGCTCCGCGAGATGCAGGCCGGACGCCAGCACCTGGCCATCGTCATCGACGAGTACGGCGGCACGGCCGGCCTGGTGACCATCGAGGACGTGCTCGAGGAGATCGTCGGTGAGATCACTGACGAGTACGACCAGGAGACCTCTCCGATCGAGCGTCTCGACGACGACCGGATCCGGGTGACCGCCCGGCTGCCGGTGGAGGATCTCGCCGAGCTCTTCGACGTCGAGCTCCCGAACGAGAACGAGGTCGAGACCGTCGGCGGCCTGCTGGCGAGCCTGCTCGGACGGGTTCCCATCCCTGACGCGGTGGCGCATGTCGCGGGCCTGGAGCTGGTCGCGGAAAGCACGGCGGGGCGGCGCAACCGGATCGACACCGTGCTGGTCACCCGCGAGCAGCCCGCCGAGGAGCCCGCCGCCGAGACGGGCTGAGGCTTCTGGGGCTGCCACGCTGCCAGAATGGTGAGCTGTGACGACCGCTGAGCACAACTCCGGCCTCGATCCCGAAGACGCCAAACTCGTGACCCTGGCGCGGTCCGCGCGGGTGCGGTCGGTGGTCGGCGACGGACTGGCCGCCGAGGGCGCCGCGGTGCGCGACGAGACCGGGCGCACGTACGTCGCCGCGACGGTCGTGCGGGGCCCGCTGCGGTTGCCGGCGCTGCATCTCGCGGTCGCCTCGGCGCTGGCGAGCGGCGCGCGCTCGTTCGAGGCCGCCGTCGTCGTCACGGAAGCCGACGAGCCGGCCGGTGTCGACGTGCTGGCCGCCATTGGATCGCCGGCGCTCTTTGTCGTGGGTTCGGACGGGACGGTCCGGAACTGATACCGCCGGCGCCACCTGCCTGCGCAACAGATCTGACGCCGATCCAGCGTCGCTCGGCCATCAGGTGCTGTTGAGCTGACTAGGGTCGGGGGATGGCTGGCGAGCATCGTTCGGGGTTCGCGAGCCTGGTGGGCCGGCCCAACGCAGGCAAGTCGACGCTCACCAACGCGCTCGTAGGCAGCAAGGTCGCCATCACCAGCAGCAAGCCGCAGACCACCCGCCACGCCATCCGCGGTCTGGTGCATCGTCCCGACGCGCAGCTGGTGATCGTCGATACGCCCGGGTTGCACAAGCCGCGCACCCTGCTGGGGGAGCGGCTCAACGCGATCGTGCGCGAGACGCTCGCCGAGGTCGACGTCGTCGGCTTCTGCGTGCCCGCTGATCAGCCGGTGGGACCCGGCGACCGTTTCCTCGCCGCTGAGCTCTCGCAGATCAGGAGCCCGGTGCTGGCGGTCGTCACGAAGTCCGATGCGGTCGACAAGGAACGGCTCGGAGCACAGCTCCTGGCGGTCAGCAAGCTGAGCGATTGGGCCGAGGTGATCCCGGTCAGTGCCGTCACCGGGTTTCAGGTCGAGCTGCTCGCCGACCTGCTCGTGCAGCGCCTGCCGGAAGGCCCGAACCTCTACCCGGAGGGCGAGCTCACCGATGAACCGGAAGCCACGCTCATCGCCGAGCTCATCCGGGAGGCGGCGCTCGAGGGGGTACGCGACGAGTTGCCGCACAGCATCGCCGTCCTCGTCGAGGAGATGGTGCCGCGGGAGGGCCGCACGGATGGGCTCATCGACATCTACGCGACGATCTACGTCGAACGCGACAGCCAGAAGCCGATCGTGCTGGGCCGCGGCGGGGCGCGGATGAAGGAGATCGGGACGCGGTCGCGGGCGGCGATCTCGCGGCTGCTGGGCAGCCCGGTGTACCTGGACCTGCACGTGAAGATCGCCAAGGAGTGGCAGCGCGACCCGAAGCAGCTGCGCCGGCTGGGCTTCTGAGCGGTGCGCCTGACCGCCGCTCGCGGTCCGGCGCGGCAGGATGGGCGGATGGCGGTGTACCGGGACGAGGCCGTGGTGCTTCGCGCCCAGCGGCTCGGCGAAGCCGATCGCATCGTCAGCCTGCTGACCCGCCGCCACGGCCGGGTGCGCGCGGTCGCCAAGGGAGTGCGGCGTACCAAATCGAAATTCGGCGCGCGCCTGGAGCCCGGCACCCACGTCGACCTTCAGCTCTACGAGGGCCGCTCGCTCGACGTCGTGACGCAGGCCGAGACGCTCGCCCCCTACGGCGCCGCCGTCGTCGGTGACTATGGCCGCCACACCGCGAGTTCAGCGGTGCTGGAGACGGCTGAGCGGCTGTCGGCCGAGGAACGTGAGCCGGCGCTGCGGCTTTTCCTGCTCCTGGTCGGCGCCATGCGCACGCTGGCCGAGGGGTCGCACGACGCGCCTCTGGTGGTCGACGCGTTCCTGCTGCGGGCGCTGGCGTCAGGCGGTTACGAGATGGCGCTGGCGGCCTGTGCGCGGTGCGGTCAGATTCCTGCGTCGGGTGTGCACCGCGCCATGCTGGTGCCGGCCGGAGGCGTCGTCTGCAGCGAATGCCGGGCACCGGGAGCGGTGCTCATGTCCGAGCCCGCGGTGCGGCTGCTGTCCGCGCTGGCCGAGGGTGATTGGCAGTACGCCGACGCGAGTGACGGGCGCGTGCGCCGCGAGGCCAGCGGGGTCGTCGCGGCGCATCTGCAGTGGCATCTCGAGCGGGGGCTGCGTTCGCTGGCGTTGGTCGAGGGCCGGTGAGCGCGCGCAGCTACCGGCCGCCCAAGCCGCACCCTTCCGGCACCGCGCCGCCCTTCATCCCGCGCGATCTGGTGCCCCAGCACGTCGCGCTCGTGATGGACGGCAACGGACGCTGGGCGACCGAGCGCGGCCTGCCGCGCACCCGCGGCCACGAGGCCGGCGAGGACGCGCTCTTCGATTGCGTAGAAGGGGCGATTGAGCTCGGTATCGGTTGGTTGTCCGCATATGCGTTCTCGACCGAGAACTGGAAGCGCTCGCCGGAAGAAGTCGCCTTCCTGATGCGATTCACCGAAGGCGTCATGCGTCGGCGATTGGACGACATGGACGCGCTCGGTGTCCGGGTGCGCTGGGCCGGCCGGCGCCCGCGACTGTGGCGCGCGGTGATCAATCGTCTCGAGGAGGCCGAGCGCCGGACGGCCGGAAACGACCGCCTCACGCTCTGCATGTGCGTCAACTACGGCGGCCGCGCGGAGATCGCGGATGCGGCGCGGGCGATCGCTGATGACGTCGCGGCGGGCCGCGTCGCCCCGAAGAACGTCAGCGAGAAACTCGTGGCGCGTTACCTCGATGAGCCGGAAATGCCCGATGTTGACTTGTTTATCCGTACCAGCGGAGAGCAACGGATCTCCAATTTCTTGCTGTGGCAGTCCGCCTACGCCGAGCTCATGTTTACTGACACACGGTGGCCGGAGTTTGACCGTCTGCAACTCTGGGAAGCCTGCGTCTCATATGCGCAGCGGGAACGCCGTTTCGGGTCGGCCGAGGGTTCACCCGATAGTGAGGCCTGAAGGCCGTTCAGGAGACTGCCGGTGCCGTCGACATTCAGGGCTGACAGCCGGGTGGCAAGACCCCGCGCGACGGGGTGACGCTTGAGCAAGAGGGGGCTGGCGGTGACGAACACTGCGACGGTCGGGCGCGTGATTCCCCGCCAGCTGAGCGAGCACCTCACGGAAGCCGCGCTCACTGACGTCACGGGCCTGGCCTGGAAGCGCCTGCTGGGCACCTCGCTGCGCCCCGGCCGGGCAGCGCGCGCCGACCTTTTCGCGGTGAGCGCGCAGGTGCAGCTGGCCGGAATGGAGTCCACCGTCGTCGTGGTGCGCGCCTCTCAGTCAGCGGCCAATGCCGCCGCAGTCGGCCTGCTAGGTCTGCACGCGGACGAGGTCGCGGCTGGAGACATCGCTGACGCGTTCGCCGAGATCGTCGTCGCCGTCGGCTGCGGCGTGCGGACCCTGCTGGCCGGACTCACCAAGCTCGACGCTCCCGTCGTGGTGCAGGGAATCGGGCTCGACACGGCGATCCCGGGCGCCCGGATGATCTGCGAGGCCACGCTGCAAAGCGCCGGCGGCCAGGTGCACGTGAGCCTCTGGCGCCCGCGTGCTTCGCGCCGGCACCTCGGCTGATCCGGCCGGTCGCGTCAGGCCCGCGCGATACGGATCACTGCGAGGGCGATGACCAGGGCGAACATCGCCATCCGGATCAGCTTGGCCTTGACGTCGGTACGCGGCCAGGACAGGTAGGCCAGCCAGCCGGTGAAGACGAAGAAGATGGCCAGGAACACCAGCCCGATCGCGAGCGGCAGGAAGAAACCGAGCAGCAGCAGGGCGAGCGGCAAGAGCATCATGACCAGGCGCGGCAGCTGGGTCAGCAGCACCAGGGCGGGCGCGCTCGTGCGCTCGACCGAGCGGCGAAACGACGAGCCTCCCGGCGTGTAGAACGGCTCGGCCGCCGGCTGCGGCGAGCGTCCGCCCGCGTTGCCCCGCTTGGCAGGAGAGCCCTTGCGCGGCGGCGGTCCGGCGCGCCCGGGTCGTCCGGATGCCCGCTTCTTCGGTGACACTGTTCTCCCATGCCCCAAGATGTCGGTGGAGTGGTGATCGTGACGCGCTTCATCGTGCCCGATGAGACGCCCGATCACCGCGAAAACGTGGCCGACTTCGTGGCTAACGGCGCCCGCCTGCGAACGGCCTTCGAGGCGCGGCCCGGACACGTGCGCAGCACGCTCGCCCGGAGCCTGGAAGACCCGACGCGTTGGGTGCTGGTGAGCGAGTGGACCGGGGTCGGCGCCTGGCGGCGCGCGCTGTCGGCGTACGACGTCCGGATCGAGGTGATGCCGTTCATGGCACTCGCCGAGAACGAGCCGGCAGTCTACGAAAACCCCGATGGTTTCTGACGAGTAGCCTCGGCTGCTTACCGCCGACCGCCAGCCGGATGGAGCAGCACATGGCCAGCCCCGATCGTCTTGACGCCATTGTCAGCCTGAGCAAGCGTCGGGGTCTGGTGTTCCCGTCGAGCGAGATCTACGGGGGGCTGCGGGCCTCCTGGGACTACGGGCCGCTGGGCGTCGAGTTGAAGAACAACATCAAGCGCGAATGGTGGCGCTCGATGGTGCAGGGCCGCGATGACGTCGTCGGGCTCGATTCGAGCGTCATCCTCGCGCGCGAAGTGTGGGAGACGTCCGGCCACGTCGAGGCATTCGTCGATCCGCTCGTCGAGTGTCAGTCCTGCCACAAGCGCTTCCGCGCCGACCATCTCGAAGAGGAGAAGGGCAAGGCGCTCGACGAGATCGCCTGCCCCAATTGCGGAACGCGTCATGCCTGGACCGAGCCGAAGCAGTTCAACGGGCTGCTGCGCACCTACCTCGGAGCGGTCGAAGGCGAAGCCGGGCTGGCGTACCTGCGACCGGAGACGGCCCAGGGCATCTTCATCAACTTCGCCAACGTGATGTCCTCGGCCCGGCGCAAGCCGCCGTTCGGCATCGGCCAGATCGGCAAGAGCTTCCGCAACGAGATCACACCCGGAAACTTCATCTTCCGCACGCGCGAGTTCGAGCAGATGGAGATGGAGTTCTTCGTCGCGCCCGGCACCGACGAGGAATGGCACCAGTACTGGATCGACGAGCGGTTCAAGTTCTACACCGACCTCGGCATCGCCGCGGACAACCTGCGGCTGTACGAGCACCCGCAGGAAAAGCTCTCGCACTACTCGAAGCGCACGGTCGACGTGGAGTACCGCTTCCAGTTCGCCGGCAGCGAGTGGGGCGAGCTCGAGGGCGTCGCCAACCGCACCGATTACGACCTTCGCGTCCACAGCAAGGCGAGCGGGGTCGACCTGTCGTACTTCGACCAGGCGACGGGCGAGCGCTGGTTTCCTTACGTCATCGAACCGGCGGCGGGAGTCGATCGGGCGGCGCTCGCGTTCCTGCTCGACGCGTACGCGGTCGATGAAGCGCCCAACACCAAGGGCGGGGTCGACAAGCGCACGGTGCTGCGGCTCGACCCGCGGCTGGCCCCGGTGAAGGCAGCGATCCTGCCGCTCTCGCGGGGCAGCGAGCTCTCCCCGATCGCCAAGAGCGTCGCCGCCGACTTGCGCAAGCGTTGGAACGTCGACTTCGACGACGCGGGCGCCATCGGGCGACGCTACCGGCGCCAGGACGAGATCGGCACGCCGTTCTCGGTCACGGTGGACTTCGATTCGCTCGAGGACCAGGCCGTCACGGTGCGGGAGCGCGACTCGATGACGCAGGAGCGGATCGGGCTCGATGCGTTGCGCGGTTACCTCACGGAGCGCCTCGAGCCGTGAGCGGGATCAGCCGGCGGTCGGGCGGAGCGCGACGGTGAAGTAGTCGCGGCTGTAGGGCGTCAGGAAGCTTCCAACCTGTAGGTACTGCGTCGGAAGTACCAGCTGCTGGGTAGTGGCGCTGGGGAAGGTGAAGGCGTCGACCCACATCGGGTTGATGTCCAGCTGCATCGCGCGGACGGCTCCGGACTGGATCAGCGCCTGGGCAATGGTGCGCGGCGTAGCGAAGGAGCTGCCGGCCCACATGATGTTGCCGAAACGGTCGATCCCGAGCCCGGAGCGGGCGACGGCGAAACCGCCGCCCAGCGTGGCACCCCACGGCCCGTACTCGTCGACGTCGGCAGCCGGCACGCCGTTGTCGACGAGCAGGCCGAGGTTCTGCCGGACGCTGATGACCTTCTTGCCGGGCTGCGGGACGTCATGTCCCCAGGCGCCGATGTTCGAGCTCCCGTCGGCATAGGTGACGACCGACGCGAGCCCGGGCTGGATGGTCCCGGCGCCGCGGCCCAGCACCAGGAAGCCGCCGAGTCCGAGGTTCAAGCGGAAGCCGCCGTTGAACGCCGCCAGAACGTCAGGGCGTCTCGGCCGCAGATATCGCCGGGCCCGCCAGCCACTGGTCGCCGCCCGGGTCCTCATATCCCGCGTGGAGCACGAGCCGGGTGGTGTAGGTGTCGGCGCGCATGACGACGACCGTCGACCCGTTCACGACAACGGTCTGGGTCTGGATCTCGGGCCGCCCGAGATGCGCGACGGCCGTCACCCAGGACCCGGGAGCGCCCTGTGGCGGCGGGATCGTCGGGGTCGGGCTGGGCGTCGGGCTGGGGCTCGGACTCGGGCTTGCCGACGCCGGCGCCGAGGCGCTCGGCGGACCGGCCGCGGCCTTGGATCCGGAGCCGCTGGAGCAGCCGGCCACCACTGCCCCGAGCGCGAGGAAGGAGACCAGCGCGCGGGCGCGGGACGACTGCTTCATTGCGTCCGGACTCTAAACGAACGCTGCCATGATCATGGTTTGGACGCGATGAAACGCCCCGGACCATGATCATGGCAGCGTTGATCTTGAGACGGCGCGGCGATGACGTTGCCAATCCGTGCGACGTAGCCTGGGCAGGCACCGGTCTACAGGTCAGCGGCCAGCCATGAACGCGGCTGAGCAGTCTTTCGGAGGAATTACATGGGGTCTGCCACGAAGTACGTCTACGACTTCGCCGAGGGCAACAAGGACCTCAAAGATCTGCTCGGCGGCAAGGGAGCCAACCTGGCCGAGATGACCAAGATCGGGCTTCCCGTCCCGCCCGGCTTCGTCATCACGACTGAGGCGTGCCGCGAGTATCTGCACCAGGGCAGCTCACCCGCGAGCCTGTCGGCTGAGGTCAGCGAGCACCTTGCCGGGCTGGAAAAGGCGATGGGCAAGGGCCTTGGAGACGCCGCCGATCCGCTGCTCGTGTCGGTGCGTTCGGGCGCCAAGTTCTCGATGCCCGGAATGATGGACACCGTCCTGAACATCGGGCTGAACGACGAGTCGGTGCAGGGCCTGGCCAAGCAGGCGGACAACGCGCGCTTCGCCTGGGACTCCTACCGCCGGCTGATCCAGATGTTCGGCAAGACGGTGCTGGGCGTCGAGGGAGATCTCTTCGAGCACGCGCTGGAGGAGGTCAAGCGGGCCAAGGGCACCACCAACGATCTCGACCTCGACGAGGACGACATCCGCGGGCTCGTCGCCACCTTCCAGCAGATCGTCCGTGACCACACCGGACGCGATTTCCCGCAGGACCCGCGCGAGCAGATGGACCTCGCCGTCAGCGCCGTCTTCGACTCCTGGAACGGTGACCGCGCCAAGCTCTACCGCCGCCAGGAGCGCATCCCGGCCGACCTCGGTACCGCCGTGAACATCGTGGCGATGGTCTTCGGCAACATCGGCATGACCTCCGGCACCGGCGTCGCGTTCACCCGTGACCCGGGCAGCGGCGATCGTGGTGTGTACGGCGACTACCTGCAGAACGCGCAGGGCGAGGACGTCGTCGCCGGCATCCGCAACACGCTGCCGCTCGCCGACCTCGAGAAGCTGGACAAGAAGTCCTACGACCAGCTGATGGCGAATATGGCCACGCTGGAAAACCACTACAAGGACCTCTGCGACATCGAGTTCACGATCGAGCGCGGCAAGCTCTGGATGCTGCAGACCCGGGTCGGCAAGCGCACCGCCGGCGCCGCGTTCCGGATCGCCACCCAGCTCGTCGACGAGGGCCTCATCGACATGGACGAGGCGCTCACCCGCGTCACCGGCGCGCAGCTGGCGCAGCTGATGTTCCCGCGGTTCGAGGACGGCTCGACCAAGCAGAAGCTCGCCAAGGGAATGAACGCCTCTCCGGGCGCCGCGGTCGGCAAGGCGGTCTTCGACACCTACACGGCGACCAAGTGGGCGATGAGCGGCGAGCACGTCATCCTGATCCGCCGCGAGACCAACCCTGACGACCTCGCCGGAATGATCGCCGCGCAGGGCATCCTCACCAGCCGGGGCGGCAAGACCTCGCACGCCGCCGTCGTGGCCCGCGGCATGGGCAAGACCTGCGTCTGCGGCGCCGAGGAACTCGACGTCGACACCAAGGGCCGCAAGATGACCGCGCCCGGCGGAGTCGTCGTCGAGGAGGGCGACGTCATCTCGATCGACGGCACGAGCGGTGACGTCTACCTCGGTGAGGTCGCGGTCGTTCCCTCGCCTGTGGTGCAGTACTTCGAGGGCGATCTCGATCCCGAGTCGGCTGACGCCGGCGATCTCGTGCGTGCCGTGCACCGCCTCATGCAACACGCTGACGCCACCCGGCGGATGCGGGTGCGGGCCAACGCCGACACCTCCGAAGATGCCGACCGCGCACGCCGGATGGGTGCCGAAGGCATCGGCCTGTGCCGGACCGAGCACATGTTCCTCGGCGACCGCAAGCAGTACGTCGAGAAGCTCATCCTGGCCGAGAGCGACGAGGAGAAGAAGACCGCCCTCGATGCGCTACTTCCGCTGCAGCGCAAGGACTTCGAGCGCATCCTGGAGTCGATGGACGGCCTTCCGGTCACCATCCGGCTGCTCGACCCGCCGCTGCACGAGTTCCTTCCCGACCGCACCGAGCTCGCCGTGCGCGTCGCCCTCGCCGAGGCCCGCGGCGAGACCGACGAGAACGACCTGCGCCTGCTGCAGGCCGTCAACCGGCTGCACGAGCAGAACCCGATGCTGGGCCTGCGCGGCGTGCGCCTCGGCCTCGTCATCCCGGGCCTGTTCGCCTTGCAGGTGCGCGCCATCGCCGAGGCGGCCTGCTTCCGCCAGCGCATGAAGGGCGATCCGCAGGCCGAGATCATGATCCCGCTCGTGGGCAGCATCCAGGAGCTCGAACTCATCCGCGACGAGGCGGCCGGGGTGCTCAAGTCGGTGGCCGATGACCACGGCTGCACCCTCGAGTTCCCCTTCGGAACGATGATCGAGCTGCCCCGCGCCGCGCTCACCGCTGACGCGATCGCCGAGTCCGCCGAGTTCTTCTCCTTCGGCACCAACGACCTCACGCAGACCACGTGGGGCTTCAGCCGTGACGACGTCGAGGGCGGCTTCTTCTCCAACTACCTGGAGAAGGGCGTCTTCGGGGTCTCGCCGTTCGAGTCGCTCGACGTCGAGGGCGTCGGCGCCCTGGTGCGGATCGCCGTCGAGAAGGGCCGCGCGACGCGTCCCGACATCCACCTCGGCGTCTGCGGCGAGCACGGCGGCGACCCCGACAGCATCCAGTTCTTCCACGAGGTCGGGCTCGATTACGTGTCCTGCTCACCTTTCCGGGTGCCGGTCGCGCGGCTGGAATCGGGTCGGGCGAGCGTCCTCGAGCGTTCCGCGGGCAGTGACACCCGCTGACGACCGAGCATCCCGCCCCGCAAGAGCGCTGGGCGCCCGAGCCCTCGAAGGCGACACCCGCGGCGCGCAGCCCGTTCGAACGTGACCGGGCGCGCGTCCTGCACTCCGCCGCGCTGCGCCGGCTCGCGGCCAAGACCCAGGTCGTCGGCGTCGACGAGGAGCCCGAGGACGGGGTCCCGCGCACCCGGCTCACGCACTCGCTGGAGTGCGCGCAGATCGGACGCGAGCTCGGCGGCAGGCTCGGTGCCGATCCCGATGTCGTCGACGCGGCGTGCCTGGCCCACGATCTGGGTCACCCCCCGTTCGGGCACAACGGCGAGACCGCGCTCGACGAGGCCGCCGCGGAGTGCGGCGGGTTCGAGGGCAACGCGCAGAGCCTGCGGGAGCTGACGCGCCTGGAGATGAAGGTGGTCGGCGCGGGGCTGAACCTCACCCGTGCCACCCTCGACGCCGCCTGCAAGTACCCCTGGCCGCGCAGCGATCGCGACCCGGTCAAGTACGGCGTCTACGCCGATGACCTGCCGGTCTTCACCTGGATCAGGGCCGGCGCGCCCGATCGCACGCGCTGCCTCGAGGCGCAGATCATGGACTGGGCCGACGACGTCGCGTACTCGGTGCACGACCTGGAAGATGGCGTACGCGCCGGTCTGGTCGACCTCAGCCGGCTCGCCGATCCTGGCGAGCGTGCCGACCTCGTCGCCTTCTCCCGCGAGCTCTACGGCGGGGGTGACGACGAGGCGCTCCAGCGGCTGCGCGCCGCCCCCTGGTGGCCCGAAGCCGATGGTGCCCCTCGCACCGCCGCCCAGATGGCTGCCCTGAAGACGCTCACCAGCGAGCTGATCGCCCGCTTCGCCCGCGAGGCGCTCACCGCGACCCGGACGGTCTACGGCGACGGCCCGCTGGCGCGGTACGACGCCTCGCTCGTCGTGCCGGACGACGTGCGTTCGGAATGCGTGGTGCTGAAGGCGATCACGGCGCTGTGGGTGATGGGACGTTCGGGAGCCGAGGCGTTGCAGAGCCGGCAGCGGGAGCTGCTCGCCGAGCTCACCGATGCCGTAGCGGCTGGTGCGCCGGACACGCTGGAGCCCTTGCTCGCCGAGGCCTGGACCGTCGCTGCCGACGCTGCCGGACGCCGGCGGGCCATCGTCGACCAGGTGGCGCGGCTGACGGATCTGTCCGCGGTGCGCTGGCATCAGCGTCTCGTCGCGAATGGCGCTGCCCAATTGCCCACAACGCTGTAGCAAGTGCCTGGGTAGATCCGCGGTAGGGCCCGCTCGCCACATAGACTTTGGCCGCCGCCAGCGCTGTGCATCGCGTGTCTTCCCGGGCGGCCCAGAGGGGAGGGGCTCTTGGCCGGTCGCATCAGCGACGCCAGCATCAACGCGGTGCGCGAGCGGGTCTCGATCGAAGAGATCATCGGAGCCCAAGTGGCGTTGCGCCCATCCGGCGCGGGACGGCTGCGAGGCCTCTGCCCCTTCCACGACGAGAAGACCCCGTCCTTCTACGTCAACACGACCAACGGCTTCTACCACTGCTTCGGCTGCGGCGAGAGCGGCGACGCCATCGGCTTCGTCCGCAAGATGGAAGGGCTGACCTTCCCCGAGGCGATCGAGCGGCTCGCGCGCCAGCTGGGCATCACGCTGACTTACGAGGGCGGCACGGCGGCGGTCAATCGCGAGACCGGCAAGCGCATGCGCCACGTCGAGGCGAACAAGGAAGCGGCCTCCTTCTACGAGGAGCAGTTGCGCACCCCGGAGGCGCGGCTGGCCCGCGAGTTCCTGGCCGAGCGCGGCTTCGACGAGGCCGCCGCCAAGCATTTCGGTGTCGGCTACGCGCCGGGCGGCTGGGACACCCTGACCACCCACCTGCGGGGCAAGGGCTTCACGGTCCAGGAACTGGTCGACTGCGGGCTGGCGAAGATGGGCAGCCGGGGTTCGCCCATCGATCGGTTCCACCGTCGCCTGCTGTGGCCGATCAAGGAGCCCGGGGGAGACGTGGTCGGCTTCGGGGCGCGTCGGATCCACGACGACGACCCGGTGTACGGCCAAGTACATGAACACCGCCGAGACCCTGCTGTTCAAGAAGTCCACCGTGCTCTACGGCGCTGATCTCGCGCGCAAGGCCATTGCCCAGCGCTACCAGGCTGTCATCGTGGAGGGCTACACCGATGTGATGGCCTGCCACCTGGCCGGCGTCGAGACGGCGGTGGCGAGTTGCGGCACCGCGTTCGGCGAGGACCACGTGAAGCTCCTGCGCCGGCTCCTGCACGATCAGGACGCCCATCGCTCCGAGGTCATCTTCACCTTCGACGGTGATGCCGCGGGCCAGGCAGCCGCCCGCAAGGCACTCGCGTTCGACCAGCATTTCGTCGCGCAGACCTTCGTCGCCATCGAGGCCGGCGGGCGCGATCCGTGCGAGCTGCGCCAGCAGGAGGGCGATGCGGCGGTACGCGATCTGGTCGCCAACCGGGTTCCGCTGGTCGAGTTCGCCATCCGCAGCGCCTTGGCCGAGTACGACCTGGCCAGCGCCGAAGGTCAGGTGGCGGCGTTGCGGGCCTCGGTGCCACTCGTCGCCAAGATCAAGGACTGGGCACTTCGCGACGAGTACGCGCGCCGGCTCTCGGGGTGGATCGGCATGCCGACGCCGGAGCCCGTCCTGGCGCAGGTGCGCCAGCTCGCCGGCGATCCCACCCGGCCCTCCCGCGGGGGCTCCGCGCCCCGGGGAGCGGCCCGCGCCGGGCGGCCCCGACCAGCGCGCCCTGGCCGGCGAGCGCGAGGCGCTCAAGGCCGCGCTGCAGACGCCGGGCTACTGCGGCCCGACGTTCGACACCCTCGAACCGTCGCACTTCACGTTCGCGGAGACCCGCGCGGTCTTTGCCGCCATCGTGGCCGCCGGCGGCACCCAAGCAGCGACCAGCCCGCAGACCTGGGTCGGGATCGTGGGGGAGGCGTGCGCCGACGACACCGTTCGCCAGCTGATGCTCGAGCTCGCTGTCGAGCCGCTGCACTTCGCCGGTGAGGACGAGGCGGGTTACGCCGGTCAGGTGGTTTCGCGCCTCCGCGAGTTCGACCTCACCCGCCGCATCGTGCGGCAGAAGGCCGAGTTGCAGCGCACCAACCCGGTGGATCAGGAAGGTTACCGGCGGGTATTCGGTGAACTCATGGCGCTCGAGGCGTTAAAGCGTCAGCTGCGCACTGCTGATTAGGCCGAATCACGCCGTACATTGGCGAGGGCATGCTGTATGTCACATCCGCCGCCTGCTGCTAGTCCAGGCTCTGACTGAGGAGATGGCAAAACGACAGTCAAGGCCCCCGCCGTGTTGCCGCCGGAAGCCCAGGTCGACGAGGTCAAGGACCTCATCGCCAAGGGCAAAGAGGCCGGCTTTGTCACCTCGGAGGATGTCAGCGCGGCCATGCAGGCCGCCGAGCTTCCGCCCGAGCAGATGGACATCATCCTGCAGTTGCTGACCGATGAGCAGGTCGAGCTCGTCGACAACACCTCCGAGAGCGACGAGGACGACGCGGAGAGCACCGCCGTGCGTCGCAAGCAGGAGGAGGAGCTCGCGCTCAAGACCCCCACCTCCGACCCGGTACGGATGTACCTGAAGGAGATCGGCAAAGTTCCGCTCCTGACGGCGGAAGAGGAGGTCGACCTCGCGAAGCGCATCGAGGCCGGCCTTTTCGCTTCGGAGAAGGTCGCGACCACCACCAAGAAGGTCGCCGACAAGCTGCGCCGCGAGCTCGAGGCCATCGAGCGTGATGGTCAGATCGCCAAGCGCAAGCTGGTCGAGGCCAACCTGCGGCTCGTCGTCTCGATCGCCAAGCGCTATGTCGGGCGCGGCATGCTCTTCCTCGACCTGATCCAGGAGGGCAACCTCGGCCTCATCCGGGCCGTCGAGAAGTTCGACTACACCAAGGGTTACAAGTTCTCGACCTACGCGACGTGGTGGATCCGCCAGGCCATCACCCGCGCGATCGCCGACCAGGCGCGCACCATCCGCATCCCCGTGCACATGGTCGAGACGATCAACAAGCTGATCCGCATCCAGCGCCAGCTGCTGCAGGATCTCGGACGCGAGCCGACCCCCGAAGAGATCGCTCACGAGATGGACCTCTCGCCTGAGAAGGTCCGGGAGATCCTGAAGGTGTCGCAGGAGCCGGTGAGCCTCGAGACCCCGATCGGCGAGGAGGAGGACTCCCACCTCGGTGACTTCATCGAGGACTCCGATGCGGTCGTCCCGATCGATGCGGCCAGCTTCATCCTCTTGCAGGAGCAGCTCGACTCGGTGCTGCACACCCTGTCGGAGCGGGAGAAGAAGGTCATCCAGCTGCGTTTCGGGCTGACCGACGGCCACCCGCGCACGCTCGAGGAGGTCGGGCGCGAGTTCGGCGTCACCCGCGAGCGGATCCGCCAGATCGAGTCCAAGACGCTCTCGAAGCTGCGCCACCCCTCCCGGTCGCAGAAGCTGCGCGACTACTTGGAGTAAGCCCGATCGAGTCGCGGCTGCGGGAGAGCTGGCTCGTCACGGAGACGAACGCGATCCCGACGCCGCCGACGATCAGGATCCCGAGGAGCTGGACCGGCCCGAGCTTGATCTTGCTCGAGCTCGAGGCGGCCCGCGGTTCGGTGGCCGCTGCAGCCTGACTGCTCGTCGGTGTCGGCGCGATTCCGGCTCCCGGAGCCGGGGTGATGCTCGCGCTGCTCGCGCCGCCGGCGCTCGGGGTGTCACTGGGTGAGAGCGTGTCGCTGCCAGCGGCCGCGTGCAGGCGGACGGCGGCGAGGATATCGAGCCGTCCCGCGCCCGCTTCGGGAAGCGGCTTGGCCGTCGCGGTGATGATCTGGCGTACCTGGGTGACCGTTCGGTGCGGATCCTGGGAGAGCAGCAGGGCCGCCGTACCGCTGACGAACGGCGCCGCCATCGAGGTGCCGGCGTCCGAGGCGTAGCCGCCGTCCTCCCAGGTGGAGACGACGCAATCGGCCGGGTCGCAGCTGCCGCCGGCCGCGTCGCCGCCCGGGTGCGGCGATGTCGACGCCCTTGCCGCGCTGGCTGTAGGACGCGATCGAGCCGTCCGGGCCGAGCGCGGCGACCGTCAGCGCGTCCGGGCCGTACGTGGTGGCGGCCTCGGCCCGCCCGTTTCCGGCGGCGACGATGACCAGATCACCCGCCTTCCTGGCGGCGGTGACGGCAGCGGGCAGGACGCGTCCGGGGTCGGCGAGCGGGAACGTGCTCCCGAGCGAGACGTTGATGAGTCTGATGTGGTGGGCGATCGCGTATCGAATGCCGAGGGCGACGTCGCCGGCGTTGGCCGTGCACGAGCCGGAAGCGCTGGTGAGGACGCGAACCGGGACGACCCTGGCCTGCGGCGCGACCCCGTAGCGTGACGACGCGATGATCCCCGTGACGTGGGTGCCATGAGGGTCGCAGGTGTCGGGCTGGTCGGCGCCAGGGACGCAGCGCGTGCCGGTGCACGTGACCCCGCGCGAGACGCGGCCGCCGAAGTCGGGGTGTGTCACGTCGACCCAGGTGTCGAGCACGGCAACGGTGACGCCGCGGCCGTTGCCGGCGAGCGGCCCCGCGCCGACGAGGTCGGCGAGCTGATCCGACCAGCTTCCGGTCACCGCACCGGCCGGCCCGGCGACGGAAAGCAGCGTCAGTGCCGCGAGAGCGAAGCCTGCCAGCGCTCTCGCCCCCCGGCCCACGCTCACATCCTCACGCCCGCTGTCTTCGCTGACCGGTCGGCTGGTCGCTCACTCTTCCCAGCCGTTCTCCCCGCGGCCCGACGTTCGTGAACCTCGCGGCGTGCGCTGGCGCGGGGTGAGAGCGGCCCAGCCGCCCGCGAAGTCCGAGAGCCGCTCCAGCAGGTCAAGCAGCCGCCGGCCTTCGCTGGACAGGCGGTAGTCGCCGCCCTCGTCGACCTCGACCAGGCCGCTCTCGCGCAACTCGCGTAGCCGCTGGGAGAGGCGGTCATCGGCTGCGCCGAGGCGCTTGGTGAGCGTGCGGAAGGGTTGGGCGGGACCCCGGAGCTCCCAGATCGCAGCGAGCGCGTGGCGGCGGGCGAGCAGGTCGACGAGGCCGGCGAGCGCCTCGGGGGCTCCGCCGGCCGAGGGCTCAGGCGGCACGGCCGGTCGGCCGTTGCCCGAGCGGCGGTGCCTTGCGCTGTGCGCGCTGCTCCGCCGCTTGCGCCAGCCGGACGCGTCGCGACGCTGCTCGGGCAGCCTGCGGGCTTCGCAGCAGCGCAACCACGGCAGCCTCCACGTCACCTTGAAATGCCAGCTGACCATAGCCCGCGCCGTCGCCGATCGACTGCAGGTCCTCGTGGATCATGACGTGATGACCGCGGGAGGATCGTAGGTCGCTTCGCGGCACGCGGCAGGGCGCGCTTGAGAACCGCCGGCGGCGAGGTCAGAACGGCGCAGCCGCATCGCCTACCGAATTCGGACTCGGGTCACTTGACCGTCCTGGCGGTGGAGCTGCCCGGGGTCTGCGCCTCGATCGTTTCCTTGAAGGCCGCGAGTGCCTTCTCGACCTTGGCCTGCGGGTCGCTGAACAACTTGGCGACGACATCACCGAGCGCCCCGGCCGGCGGGTCGTACCGCAGGCTGACCTCGACCCCGGTGGTGTCGCCATGGTCGTCGAACCGGACGGCGCCGGAATTGTCGACCGCGCCGTCGACGCTGCGCCAGGCCAGCCTCTCGTTGGTGACGTCCTCGACGATCTTGGCGTCCCACTCGATGTCCTTGCCCAGCGGTCCGCTGACCACCCAGTGCGTCAGCGTGTCGTCGCTGCCCTTGGGCTCGACCGTCTTCACGTCGGGGAGGATCGACGGCAGATTGGTCAGCCCACGCCACCATCCGTAGACCTTGTCCGGCGTCGCGTTGACCTCGACGTAGTGCGCAACAGAACCCACGATGAATCTCCCTCTATAGCGTTTCGTTCGCCTAGAGGGCGTGCCCGGCACATTCATTCGAAAACGGCCGGGTGTGGCGGCTCACGGCAGCTGGCGATGGGCTGCCGGTTGCCGGTGGGTGTAACGCGTCAGTGCGACGCGTGAGCCCCGTGACCGTTGGAGCTGGTGGCCGCGGTGAACTCGAGGCGCTCTTGCTCAGCCGGCCGGCTGATGACCGACTTCGCGCGCAAGGCCAGCGTGCCGGCCTGCGCGGCGACGATGCCCGCCGCTCCCTGCACCTCGGGACGCTCCTTCACCGCGCGGAAGGCCCTCACCAAAGCTTCGTAGCGCTCGCGTCCGGCTCGGGCGCCGAGAACGTAGCCAGCAGCGAAGCCGACCCCGAATACCGCGCGGATCGCCATGTCTCAACCTCCGGGTGCGACTGCTGACCAGATCCCCGGCCGCTATGGTGCGCTAGCATGACAGAGGCGCCGAGGGCGCTTCATCCCGCGTAGCTCAATTGGCAGAGCAGCCGGCTGTTAACCGGCAGGTTACAGGTTCGAGTCCCGTCGCGGGAGCCCGGTTGAACGCCCGTTGTGAATGTGGATGGGCAGCTCAGCCCGGGAATTCGGTGCCTTCCCGGGCAGCAATGATGAGCGCGTACGGGCCGTCTGCCATGAGCCGGTCGCCTTCGATCAGAACGCTCTCGGTGGCCAGCGAGATGAGCGTTCCGTTCGTCTCGTCGAACTCGACGTCGCTGACCACACCAGCCGCGTTTCCGAGTTCGCTGAGCGCCAGGCGGCCCATGGGGGAGCGGTCGGTCTGCTCGCTCGCCGCGTCGTCATCGGTGACGACGACGGCATCCGGCCCGATCCCGACGATCTGCGCCCAGCCGACGGCCTGAGACTTGCGCCCCTTGCCCAGGACGAGTGCCGACACCGACCACGCCCCCTGCGGGGCCCGCGTCAGCAGCACGTCGCTGACTTCGCCCAGCGTCTCGGCGCTCGATCGGCTGACGGCGCGGCGCCCGCGTAGCTCAGACAGATGCATCGGAGCCTCCAGCGAGCCGCGCCCGGAAGTCAGCGACGGCACTGCCGAACCCGGCGAGATCGTCGCGGATGTACGCCTCGACTTCTGCCGGGACCATAAGGGTGTCGCTGGAGACGGCGAGCGTGGCCGGAAGGGGAAGCAGGAGCGGGGCACCTTCAGCGCGTTGCAGGGCGGCTTCGCCTTCGAGCTCGTAGCCGATGACCTCGCCGCGGTTCAGTTCCACGATGAGGTCGCGTACGACTCCGAGCTCCTTGCCGGCGTCTGTCAGCACCTGGTTGCCGATGACGTTGCGGCCCTTGGCATCCTGCGCCTCAGCATCTCCCTCAGGGGCGTCCAACGCGGAGGCATCGGTGACCATGACGGCATCGCGTCCGACCGCGTGCACCTGCTCCATCGCGAGGACGTTTCGCAGCCGTCCGGCGAACCGGCCGCGCTTGTTGAGCGTGAACCCCACGACCCGGCCCTGGTCGGGGACGTAGATGACATCGCGGGTCTCGGCGATGTCCTCACCCGTGGTCGTGGTCACCACGGGAAGGCCCACCAGGCTCGTGGCGCGCATCAGCAGGTCGGTCATGGCTTCCTGCTGCCGAATCGGCGGGGGCGGCGCGAGGTGGCCACGACGCCACCGGCGCGGCGCTTGCGTCGGAACACGGCGAACGCGATGAGCAGCAGGATCACCACGATGACCGCGATGATCACGATAGCCAGGGTCACTGCTTAGTTGTACCCCTGGATCAAGGCTCGACGCTCGTTTGCGAGCTGACTCTCAGCTGGTGGACGGCCCGCGCCACAGATCGATGCCGCCCTCCACGGCATGCTGGTCGATCTCGGCAAGCTCTTCATCGCTGAAGTCCTGATGTTCGAGGGCGGCGATGTTCTGCTCGAGCTGATTCACGGACGACGCGCCGATCAGCACCGACGTGACGCGGGGGTCGCGAGCCACCCAGGCCAGGGCGAGCTGCGCCAGCGACTGGCCGCGGCGCTGGGCGATCTCGTTCAGGGCGCGGATGTGGGTGAGGTTCTGCTCGGTCAGAAAGTCTGAGGACAGTGAGGAGTTCTCGGCCATGCGGGAGTCGGCGGGGATGCCATCGAGGTAGCGGTCGGTCAACATCCCTTGCGCCAGCGGCGAGAACGCGATGCAGCCCGCGCCGACCGTCTCCAAGGTGTCGAGCAGCTCCGCCCTCGACCCACCGGTTCAGCATCGAGTACGACGGCTGATGGATGAGCAGGGGAGTGCCCATTTCGCGCAGGATCCGCGGCGGCCTGGGCGGTGCGCTCGGCAGAGTAGGAGGAGATGCCGGCGTAGAGGGCGCGGCCGGATTGCACCGCGGTGTGCAGCGCGCCCATCGTCTCCTCGATGGGGGTGTCGGGGTCGAAGCGGTGGGAGTAGAAGACGTCGACGTAATCGACGCCCATCCGCGCCAGGGACTGGTCGAGGCTCGAAAGCAGGTACTTGCGCGAGCCGAACTCGCCGTAAGGGCCGGGCCACATGTCCCAGCCCGCTTTGGTGGAGAGGAACAGTTCCTCGCGATACGGCCGGAAATCCTGGGCGAGCAGCTGCCCGAAGTTGGACTCGGCGCTGCCGTAAGGCGGGCCGTAGTTGTTGGCGAGGTCGAAGTGGCAGACCCCGAGGTCGAACGCGCGGCGCAGGATCGCCCGCTGCGTCTCCAGGGGGCGGTCGCCGCCGAAGTTGTGCCACAACCCCAGTGAAATAAGGGGAAGTTTGATCCCGCTGCGCCCGCAGCGCCGGTAGGTCATGCGCTCGTAGCGGTCTTCGGCGGCAACGTAAGTCATGGCATGCCTCTCCCTGGGGTCCTGCGGGCTCGCGCGCGAGGTGATGGTTGATCATCGGGCTTTCGATAACCATTTCCCCGTGCTTCAGCTGACCACACTCGCGGCTAGGCTGGCCGCGAGGGGCGGTAGCTCAGCTGGTTAGAGCAGGGGACTCATAATCCCTGGGTCGTCGGTTCGAGTCCGACCCGCCCTACCTAGCCGGTCTGACGTGCAGATTTGCAGAGTCGACAGGAAGCGCACCTTTGCGGCATACGCCGTCGACAATTTCAAGGCGGCACTCCACGTCCGCGCGGCCGTCGCCGGCGCAAAGACCATCGCTCAGACCCCCGGCCCAGTGGCCTGGCGACCGAGGCAACGGCCGTTGATGGGTTGCCCCAGAGCCGCTAAGCAATGCTTAGGTTATTGAGCATCGGATGGCCCGCGGGTGTCACGGCGACCACGGTCGAGCCAAAGCGTGAGTCCCGCAACGATGAACGCTGCGACAGAACCAAGATCGGCCACTGTGACGCCATAGCCCTTTGCTAACACCAGCAGGGTCGGACCTTCGTCCACGGACTTGTTGATCAGCGCCCACACCACGCCCGTGACGACAAGGGCGAGCGCCAAGCGTCGCCGCATCGTCCACCTCACCCAACGATGTAACTACACCGGCGTGTGAATTCCTCGAGTGCGACAGCTGTCACGTCAGGTGAGTCCCGACCTGCAATCTTCATTGAGCGGCAGTGGGGAGTTTCAGCTGAGTGCCGTCACAGCATCGGGCGTCCGTGTATGGGTCTGCGTTTGGGTAGCCAGGTCAGGTGGGGTGGCAGGGTCGCCGGAGCCCTGTGGGGTTGGCGGGACCGATGCCGTCAACAGACCGGCCTCGGCGATGAGCCGGCGTGTTTCGACGTTGGCGAATCCGGCCGACGCGGCGTGCTGAGCCCAGAACGTCGTGCTGGCAGGACGTTCGGAACCCACTCGCAACCCGAGCCTGACGACATTCTTGAGGATGCGCCACCAGCCCGCGGGGCCCCGAAGCACGAGTGCGGCGATCTTGTGCTGCGCTATGGTCCAGTCCTCTCGTGAGGTTCCGCGGCCGAGCATCATGTCGGCGATGACCAACCTCCCGCCGGGACGTAGCCACACCCGCGCTCGATTCAGCAGTCGAATCTTGTCGCGGTCGGTCAGATGATGCAGCGCGTAGCAGGAGACGACGACGTCCACGCTTGCCGGAGGCAAGTCAAATGTCGCCAGGTCCGCGGTCACGCTGGAAATGTTCAGCGTGGGGCGTTGGGCGGTGAACAACGCGAGTTCGGCGAGCATGTTCGGTGACACGTCGACCGCCGTGACTTCGGCGGCGAGCTCGGCTATCGGGACAGTCAAGAATCCAGTACCTGCTCCGAGGTCCACTACGACGTCCCGGCCGGTTGGCGCGGCAGCAGCGATGAGCTGCGCTCGAATGTGTTGGAAGCCCGGGGCGGAGAACACGTGCTGTTGCCAGCTGTTGACCCGCTTGTCCCAAACGCGGGCCAACGAGCGGGCTCGTGACTGCTGCAACGTCATCTGGACTCCCTCAGCACCGAAAGGCGGTTGTCCCTCCGGAAGCCCACGATGCTGCGTGGGTGCTGAGGCTGGACTGAGGCCTGCTGAGAGTCTTCTCAGCTTCGCGCAGGTCGCTGAGGGGGGTGCTAGTCGGCTGCGGGAAAAGTGACGACGAAGCGAGCGCCGGGATTGTTGTCCTCTATGCGCACGCTTCCCCCGCAGGCGCGCACGACGTCGCGGACGATCGCGAGTCCGAGTCCCGATCCGCCGGCGTCCCGGCTGCGCGCCGTATCCAACCGGGTGAACCTTTCAAAGACACGCTCGCGGTCACCTGATGCGATGCCGAGTCCGTCATCCGCCACCATCAATACCACCGTGCTGTTCACGTGTTGAAGGGCGATGGTGATGCTGCGTCGTGAGTGCCGAACGGCATTTTCGAGCAGGTTGCGGACCACGCGGAGCAGCGCATCCGGATCGCCGACAACCCTTCCTGCGCAGATTCCGCCAGTGTGGATCACCCGTCCACAACCGCGGATCCGGCTTGATTGTTCGAGGACCACGTCGTCCAGATCCACCACCTGTCGTCTTGGTGTCGGAGCCGCATCCAGCCGAGCAAGCTGCAGCAGGTCGTCCACCAGGCGTGAAAGCCGCTTGGTGTCGTTCAGCAGCGAGCTGGCCAGCCAGGCGTCCCACCCTTCCGGGTGACGGACGGCCACCTCGAGTTGCGTCTGAATAGCAGCCAGCGGGCTACGCAATTCGTGAGCGGCGTCGGCGACGAAACTCTTCTGCTTGCCTGTCGCCCGTTCGATGCGGGCGAGGAGCTCGTTGAGCGTGTTCGCCAGCTTGCCCAGCTCGTCATCGGTGGGCGGTGAAGCGAGCCGGCGATGCAAATCGGTCCCGGAAATGTTGGCGGCCTGCTGACGCATCGATTCCACCGGTCGCAGCGCGCGCCCGATGAGCAGCCAGCCCACCGCCGCTAGCAGCAACGTGATCACAGGTACGCCGAACGCCAATGTTGTGGTGAGTTCGGTAACGCTTTGATTGATCTCTGTGGCCGGCCGAGCGACGTAGACAGTCACCTCACCCGCAGGGGTGTGGGTTGCCAGTGCTGCCACTCGCACAGCCGAAGCCTGGCCGTCGCCTACGGGGATTTCGTCGAAGCTGGCGATGGACGGGTCTGCGCTTCCGGGTGCGAAGGTGAACAGCCTGGGCTCACCCTGAACGCTTGCCGAGCTGGCGATTACGCGACCTCGGCCGTCGACCACCTGGATGATGGAGCCAGTTTCGCCGGGACTCGGCAAAGACCGCGGAAGCTGCCCGCGTTGCGCGGCTGCCGCGATGGTTTGAGCCTGCTGTTTCGCGGCATTCGCAAGATTGGCAAGCAGGCTCGAGTGCAGCCGCGCTACCAGCAAGACTGCCGCGCCGGCCATCCCGACCAAGATGACCACTCCCGCAGCGGTGGTAAGGCGCACCCGCAGCGAAAACCTCGTCCGCCGTGCCGGGCGGTTCTTGCCGGCCGATTCTCTTCGCACTGGTGTGGTGCGTGCTATCCGCTGGTGCCGAGCAGGCGGTAGCCCGCGCCGCGCACGGTCTCGATATTGCGGCGCCCGAAGGGCGCGTCGATCTTCCTTCTGAGATAGCCGATGTAGACCTCGACGATGTTGGGGTCGCCCGCGTAAAACTCGTCCCAGACGTTGGCGAGAATCTGCGTCTTGGACACGACCACGTCGCGGTGACGCATCAGGAACTCCAGGAGCGCGGTTTCCCTTGCAGTCAGAGCGATTTCAGTGCTGTCTCGGTGGCATCGGCGCGTCGCCGGGTCGTAGGACAGATTGTCGGCTGTGAGCACGGCCGGCCGGGGTGGGCGTCCGCGTCGTACCAGTGAGCGCAGATGCGCCAGCAGCACGACGTAGGAAAATGGTTTGGTGAGATAGTCGTCGGCGCCGAGGTCAAGGGCATCAGCCTCGTCGTACTCGCCGTCTTTGGCCGTGAGCATGAGGATCGGCGTCCATACGTCGTCGGCCCGCAGCTGCCGCACCACTTCGTATCCCGACAGCAGCGGCAACATGATGTCCAGGACGATGACGTCATAGCGATCCTGACGGGCGCGCTGTAGTCCCGCCTGACCATTATCGGCGACCTCGACGAGGCAGCCGTCTGCCGTCAGGCCGCGGGCCAACGCGTCAGCGAGCCCACACTCATCCTCCACGACGAGTACACGCACTGACGAACCTCCACGCGGCCGGACAAACTCAGATGGCGCTTGCGTTGTCATGTCTACTGGCATTCTCCTCGTCGGACTGAACGAGCACTGAGAGGAGTGCCGGCAGCGGCCAGAGTTCTTGTCGCCCGCCGGATCTGTTGCAGAACAGCGTCTTCACACGATCGGGTTGGCTGTTCGCCGCCGAACTCCCAGCGAACTCTGGCTATGGCGAAGGAATCGAGCAGCCGGCGCCGGCGCCGCGTCGACGGGCCGCGAGCGTTGAATTCGTGGGTGCCGGAGTGCAAAGTTGACGGCACAGAAGTTGCCGGTGAAGTGGCCACCAGTCACCATCCAGGACCTGGCCGCGCTATTCGGGAAATCGGTCTCATGGTCCACCAACGCTTTCGGCGCAAAGTTGCATCATGACTCCGCCTGCCTGTGCGCCCTGTCTGCTAAGTGGAGTCCAACGGGGGGCCATTACAGTTTTCGACGGCGCATCCGTGTGTGAAGCGCATCTGATCCAGGGGGCCGCAACAAGATTCGGGACGAACTACGAACGAAGCCGCGCCATCGTCGACTTTCGCAAGAACGTGGACTCCGCCCTCAGGGGAGTGGTTGAACCGGTGGCCTCGTTGCCCGACGCGACTGAGCCGGCGGCCGGCGCTTGATGAGCAAGACGAGGCTCCCTCAACCTGCTCGCCGGCGCCGACGGGCGACGGCAAGGTCATCGCGCGGCGGTCAGTCATGAACTGGCTGCATCAGCCGGACGTCAGAGTCCTGCGCCGACCAGGACGGGGAACGCGGCCATGGCGAGGCCGAGACATGCGGCGAGGGTGATGGCCCTCGTACGCGTCATTGCTTGGATAGTCCCGCAACACAGAACGGTGCCGAGCGCAACGGGGATGTAGTAGCGATACACCGTGGAGAACGACCATGAGTAGTAGACGCCGAACCGTCCTGCGATCATGAATGTAATCAGCGCCAACACATGCACAGATAGCGTCAGCCACGCCCAGCCTGGCGCGGACCACAGCTTGCGAGAGTGTGGCCGGAAAGCGAAGGAAGCCAGGATCGCCGGGAGGATGAGCAGGAAGATGTCGGCCAACTTCTCGGGGATGGGCATTGTCAGTGGAGCCGAGTGCTGGCTGGGCGCCGGCGGCAGCGAGCGCGACAACAACAGCAGGTAGGCGAGGAACGGGCCGACGGCGATGGCTACGAACCGCAGTGCCGCAATGAGGCGGCTCCGCAATGGTGAGAGGTCGATGCTGCGCTCTGGCGGAAACAACCCCGCTGCGATGCCGGCCGCCATCATGACGCCGAATATCGCGACCTCCTGCCTGGCGAACACGGCCAGGCTCATGATGACGGCGGCGAGCATCGGTCGGGATCGGCGCGGAGAATCGAGAAGTAGAACGCAGGCCGCTACCAGCCCGTACGCGAGCCCTTCGGTGAGGTCGTTGCGCACGGTCACCAGCAGCCCCGGCCAGAACCCGTATAGCAATGACCAGGCCGGGTTGCGTCCGTGGACGGTCAACCATGAGGCCAATGCCCAGGTACCGCCGACGACGGCGAGCCACGAGACGGCGAGCATCAGCCAGGCGACGAGGGCCGCACTCCCGAGCGATACCACCCTGATGAAGAGTGGCTCGAGTATGCGCTGGTAGCGATACCACGGGACATCGAGCAGGCTTCTCGCGCCCGTTGGATGCAGCGCTAGGTAGAACGTGAACTGCCCGTCGTATCCATACGGGCTGGTATTCGCCGCTGTTCCCCCGTACGTGGAGGGCAGTGCAGGGAGCTGGATGCCGTTGTGAAGAGCCAGCTGAACGTAGTGCCGGCCGGGGCGGACGAAGGCGTACGGGGAGTGGTGCACGAGCAGAACAGCGGAGATCCAGGCGCCGTAGCCCAGAAAGACGGCGAGCGCGATGGAACGGGGCGACGAAGCCAATCCACCGATGGTCCTGACCGTTCGGGACTGCCGCCGAGCCCGATCGGTTCCGCGGTCTATCGCTTCCCGGGTGGCGCTGCACATGCTTCTGGGAGCTTCCTTCGGGTCGTGCGGCAGCCGTCGTCAGTGCTGTGCCGGACAGGTCATCGGCGGCTGCATGAGCTAGCGCTTGTGTCGGCGGAACAAGCGCCATCGTCCAAGGGCGACGCCGCCCAGAACAGCTGATGAGGTACCGACAAGTACCGCCCCAGCGCGTTGCGTTTCGTTCTGAATACCTGCACCGATAAACACCAGGAACCACACGAACAACGGGCTGGCTGCCGTCGCCGGGGACCAGAATCTCGCGGCGGACGGTGGCGGCACCAGCAAGACAGTGCGCCGGCCAGATGTGGGTTCAAGGGTGATTGGGTGAAGAGCTGCAGGACGAGACCGACGAGACGAAAGCCCGGACTTCTGAGGATGCGCCGGACTGGGTCTGGATCATGGTCATACTGCTGATTGTCGGCGCGACATTCGGGTCCGCGATCATCGGCGCACGGTAGGTGATCCGGCCGCTTCCTCGCTGAGCGGTTCGAACTTCTCCAGGAAGTCGACCACTTTGGCGGCGGGCATCTCGCACGCCCTCAACTGCGGGTCACCAGTCGTCAGGTAGAGGTTCGCGCTGACGACGTCCCGCCCGCCCAGCTCCTCCGCGTACACGGCCATCGCGCGTCCCTGTGCGGCGACGGATCGGGTGACGCCGTAGCGGCGACCCTCGTAAAGCACCTCGGACCATCCCACCGGGACACGTTCGAAGAGCGAGGTGTAATCGGTGCCGTGAGACATGCCTGCGCTCCGTTCGGTGGTGTCTGAGATTCTGGCAGCGCGGGTGATCCCTCGACAGTCATTCCACGCCCCACCCGCCCGGGTCTTTCATGAATCGCGAGTATCTGATTTGAATATGACCATGACGGGGGACACAGAGGGCATGTTCAAGAGGCACAAGGTGACGGAGCACCTGCTCGACTCCGAACGAGGTGGCCGGGCTCCTCGGCGTGACGACCGAAACCATTCGCGGCTGGGCTGAGCGAGGCAAGCTGACGGTCGTTCTCACCCCCGGTGGCCAACCGCGCTACCGGCACAGCGAAGTGATGATGCACGTTGCGGCCATGGCCCCTGCCACACGGCCGGGGTCCTCCGGCGTCGCCGAGGTTGCTGAGGGGACGTAGTCGGACCCGGCGGACGATGCACCGTTGACCGATATACCGTCGGCCGATATAAAGTCGGCGACTATGCGAGACGACGTCGCCTGAGCGACGGACTTCCCGCGGCGCTGGCTGACGTGGCGACTGCCGCAACTGCTCGCAACCCACACCGGCTGACGATGCATCGGCACCCGGAGTACTGTGCCGCCATGGCCGACGACGGGTTCAGCGGGTTCGGGCGCTACGCGGGTCCGGCGACGTTTGTTCTCGCCAGCCTTGCCGGAGGACCCAAGCACGGCTACGCGCTGACGAAGGACGTCGAGCAGTTCGCCGGGGTGCGGCTCGCGCCGGGGACGTTGTACGAGGCCCTGACGCGGCTCGAGCAGGGCGGGCTGATCGAGGCGCTTCCGGCGCAGGATCGGCGCAAGCCCTACAAGCTCACGGCCGCAGGCGCCGAGGCGTTGCATCGCCATCTCGACCATCAGCGCCACATCGCCAATATCGGGCTGCGCCGGCTGCGTTCCGGATTCGGCACGACGTGAACGGCTTCATGACTCCTCCCGAACGACACGCTCAGCGGCTGCTGCGTTGGTATCCGCGCGTGTGGCGCGAGCGTTACGGCGAGGAGTTCACCGCGCTCCTTGCTGAGGATCTCGCCGACCGTTCCGCGCTCGTTTCGCCGTGACCTTGACGTCATGCACGCCGGCCTTTGCGCCCGGCTGGCGGCCTGCGGACTCGCCCGCGGCCCGGTGCGGAGCCACTCGTCGGCGGCGGCGGTCGTGGCTGTAGCTGCCGTCGGTTTCGTCGCCTCGGCGCTTTCGATCTGGACGCAGCTTGCCGACGGCCGGCTCACCGCCACGCCCGGCACGAGCGCCGCGACCGTCGGCCTCGTCGGCCTGTCCGGCTGGCTTGGCGGCCTGCTCATCGTGGCTGCTGCACTCGGCGCGAAGCTGGCTGTCGACGTCGTTCGGACCGTGCGCACGGGAGGCGCTGGGCCAGTGCTGCGCCCGCTGCTCTCGCTGGTCATCAGCGCGGGGTTTCTTGCCGCGGGAGTGGGTTTGATGGGGTCCAGGTGGCCGGGCCTGCGAGTCGCGCACCATGACGGACTGCTCGCGCATGCCGCCCGCATCGGCTGGGCGGCGACCGACTCGATCAGCACGTTCTGGCTCCACCCGTCCCGGCTGCTCACCCTCCCTGTCGGAGAGCTCACCTGGATGGTGCTGTGCCCGGTTGCCATCGTGGGGTGCGCCGCGTCGGTGGTGCTTCTGGTACGCGTGACCCGCCGAAGCCCGCCACGACCGGGCCGCCTGTCGTCGGTCGCCGGCATCGCGGCCGTGCCCGGTCTCGCTGCGGCTGCCGCGTGGGTGGTGAGTTCGCAGCACGCCGTTAACGCGAACTACCGCGCGGGCACGCTCGATCTCGTCCTGATCGCGGGGATGGGCCTCGGCGCCTGGGTCGTCCCCAAGGCTTGGGCGGCTACGGCGGCGGCCTGAGACCTCCCGGCGTCAGGCGTCAGCGGTCGCTGCTCCCGCCTGGGGTTCGAGACAGGCCCGACAGCCGGAAGGATGAGCCGCTGCTACCGGCGACCCACGCGGCTGGAAGCGCCGCGGCGAGCGCGTGCTGGGCGCGCCATCCGGTGCAGTGGCCGGGGACGACGAGAGCGGGCTGCAGCTCGGTCAGCGCGCTCACGGTCTGACCGATGATGGGCTCGAACGCGGGGCCGCCGAGGTGCAAGCCGCCGACGAGCGCGTGCAGTCTCGGTACCGCGGTGAGTCGCTGAGCATGCCGGACGATGTTGACGGCGCCTGCATGCCCGCAGCCGGTCAGGACCACCAGTCCCTGGCCGCGCACGTGGACGACCAGCGCCTGATCGTCGACGATGAGCGGATCGTGCTGCCAGTCGGTACCGGTCCACGCCTGATGAGCGGGCGGCATCCCGAGTTCGAAATCCGTTGTCCTATCGACTTCTCCGGTGATCAGGACGCAGCCATCCACCAGCAGCGACGGCTCGCGTCGCTCGATGACCTGCAGGCCCTCGGCGGCCAGGGCGCGCTTGCTCAGGGTCGGCAGTCCTTCGGGTTCGCGGCCGGGAATCGCGATCCGGCGCCGCGTCCAGATCCCCGGGTGGACCACCATCGGCAGGCCGCGTCCGCCGCGCTTACCGGCGAGGCCGGCAAGGCCGCCCGCGTGGTCGAAGTGGCCATGGCTGAGCACCACTGCCTGGATGGCCGAAAGGTCGACGCCGAGCCGGTCAGCGTTGACCACCATCGCGTCGGGGGACAGTCCGGTGTCGAACAGCAGCGTCGTTTCAGTGTCGCCGCGTCGCACCTTCACCAGTGCCGAGAATCCATGCTCGGCCATCAACCCGACGGTCGTGGTGCCGGCTTCGAACTGAGGAGCACGCGCGGTGCCGGCGTTGAAAGGCGCCCTCGTCGTGCGCTCGTCGCTGGTCAGCAGCGCGTCATAGACGTTGTCGACCAGGGTGGTGATGACGACCTCGTCGACCGGCTCGACAGCGATGGGATCGACGGCGTCACCGGCCGCGGCACGAGGAACGGCCTGGGCAACCTCACTTGCGTCGACAGGTTCCTCACACATGCTGGCCTCCGATTTCGGCTCGCTGGGCACGCCGGGTCGATTATCCGAAACCTAACCGCGCCCTGATGGACTCTTATCGGTGTGAGCGCAGACGACGACGGGTTCCGGGAATTCGTCATCGCCCGGCGCGGGAGCCTGCTGCGTTCCGCTCATGCGCTGACCGGTGACCGGACGACCGCCGAGGACCTGGTACAGAACGCGCTGCTGAAGACCTACACGGCGTGGGAGCGGGTCAGCAGGGCCGACGATCCCCATGCGTACGCGCAGCGGATCCTGTTCAACTCCTTCAGCAGAATGCGGCGTCGCAGACGCGTGGCCGAGGATCTGGGCACATCGGCTGACACGGCAGTCGCCGGCGCCGGGGACAGCGGGATCGCCGATCGGGACCAGCTCGGCCGCGCCCTCGACGAACTCCCGCCGCGGTATCGGGCGGTGCTCGTCCTGCGCTTCTACGAAGACTTCAGCGTCGAGAAAGTCGCGGAGATTCTGGGCTGCACGACTGGAACCGTCAAAACCCAGACGGCGCGTGCCCTCGCCCGCCTGCGGCTCTCGCCACAGCTCGAGGCGACCGACCGGGATGGTGCCCATGAACATTTCTGATCTCCAGCAGGTGCTACGAGACCGAGCTGAAGACGCCTCGACCGACCCCGCCGACATCGAACGGCTCATCGGCAAAGGCAAGGCGCGGCGGCGTACCCGGAGGCTGACGACGCTCGCCTCGGCGGCGGTGGTGGTCGCTGCAGTGGTGGCGATCCCGCTTCTGGTGAGCGGTGGTTCGACGGCCGGCGACGCGCCAGCCACGCTCGTACCGACCAGCTCGCCGTCTGCGAGCCCGAGTCCTTCGGTGTCGACGCGACCTACGTGCGGTGCCCCGGTCGCGTGTCAGGGACCTCCGATCCCACCCGCCTTGCCCTTCGCCACAGCTACGGCGGTTCACAACGTGACCGTCCAGACCGGCATCTCCGACAACGGTCCGCAGATCTCCGCGACCCGCTGGATGAACGTGAACTCCTGGAACACGCCTGTCAGCGTCCCCCTCTACCTCGACAGCGATCCGTTCCTGGCCGTCTATGCGGGAGGCGCGACCATCGACCACACGCTCCAGCACAGCGACGCCACGTGGGCCGCTGTCCTGGTGATCACGCCTGAGGACTACTACCGGTTCGAGCACGGCCAGGTCGCGTTCCTGAACGTCGGCACCATCTATCGTCCGCCGTCAGGACCGCAGGGAAAGCTCAAGGTGATCTCGGTCAGCGGCAGCCTGCTCACGCTGAACCTGGTCGGGACCGCGCAGAATTACGTGTTCAACGCGGCGACGGACACCTTCCAGTAGCCGGCGGAGCGGGAGTAGTTCTTGCCTCGCGGCCAGACAGACAGAGTGAGAGACGTCGTGTTTGTCTCTGTTCATTACTGAGCGGAGCGCCTAGCGTGGGGCATCGGCTCCAGATCCCAGGCCGCCCGCGAGGTGGTACTGAGGAGCACGGCTTGAAGAGGATTGCACGCTGCGCATCGGTCTCCACGTCGGGACGCGAGAGCACGTTCGACGAGGCTGCCGGGTTTCGTGGATGTTGGTGGTCTCGACCCATCCTGTACTTCAGCGGGGAACTCGATATCGCTACGGCCGCGACGGTGAGGGCCGCTGTGGACCAGGCATGCCGGGGCGTGCAGGGGGAGGTCATCGTCGACCTTTCGGATGTGCAGTTCTTCGACGCCGTGACCCTGGGCATATTCGCCGACGCCCACGATCAGCTACGTGATTCGGGTAGCCGGCTGACGCTGCTGGGGCTCAGTCCGTATCAGGAAAAGGTGCTACGCGTCTGCGGGCTCCAACGCCTGCTGGCAGGAGCCGTTTGCAGGTCCAGAGGGCGCCCCTTCGATGCGAGCCGGGAGCGGCCCGAGCTGTGAAGTGCACGGTGGCAGGAAAGCGAGTGTCCTGGACCTCATGGTGAGGTGACGGATCCGAAAGCGCGCCGGCCACGATCCAAGGGCGCTGCTCAACCGCAGGTCCCGAGGGCCAACCGTGCGCGACTAAAGGCGAAAGCGGGCGTCGAAAGACCCGGCCAGCAGTAGGCGCTGTCGTGCCCGCTCGTCCACCGTGACAGGCGGCAGTCCGGTCAACACGGCGACCTCGTCGACCTTCACCACACGCGTCTCGGGGATAGGCAGATTTCCCTCGGTCAGCTGCCAGCGAATGGCGATGTGGCCCTCGTGGTGTCCGGCCGCCTCCAGCCAGTTCGCCACTCCCGGGTCGATGTCGGAGACGACCACCGTCAGCACGCCGTCATCGCCGAGGTGCGCGCCTTCGCACGTGAACCCCGAGAAGCGATGGCGGTAGTCGAACGACTCATACCAGCCGTTGCCCACCTGAACATCCCAGTAGGCGCAAGGCTCCGGCGGAGTCACGCGTACCAGCAGCGCCTCGTCGGGCTCGAGCGACCAGCGTGCGGTGACCGCGTTGCCGCCGGGAACGCCCCCGCTGGTCGAGGTCGGATCGCCGATGTCGGTCTTGAACGAGTTCCTGGCGACGCCCTAGTCCAGTAGTTCTCCCTGCATCATCGCCAGCATCGCTGCATACATGCGGCCGGCCCGCTCCACCCCCGCGACGACGACGTCGAGACTCACCGCCGAAGGGATTTCCCTGTCGTTGCTGAGGTTTTCGAGGGTCAGCACCATCGGCTCGACGTTGTCCGGCGTCGGGTAGAACTGGCGTACCAGCAGGCCGTTGCTGGACGCGGTGCTGCGCAGCCAGTTGCCCGGCTGGCGCTGCGGTGAGACGAGCACCTCGAACGTGCCGTCCTCGGCGATGACGAGGTCGGGCAGGAAGAGCGCGTCGCCGTACGGCGGCGGTCCGGCCTGTCCCACGATGATCGATACCCATCGAGCGGAGCCACGGCTGCCGCGCAAGCGGAAGGTGTCGGCGCCGTTTCGACCTCGTCGTGCGTCAGCGTCTTTGCCAAGGTCTCGGTCCCGGTCGTCTCGAGCGCCCGGCAGAACCCCTGCCACGCCTCGGTCGCCGCTGCCAGCTGCTCGTCCCAGCTCATCATGGGTCCCTTCAGGTGCGGGTCACACAGCAGGTTCATGCGGCCTACGTTCGTGCCAATGCCAAAAGTACGAATCGCACAAGCAGCAGTAGCTACCGGTGTCGCGTTCAGCCTGGCCGGCTGTTTCGCCAACGGCAACCACCCGGTCGGGGCCAAGGGCCTTGACGTTCGCCCCGGGCTGTACACCAGCGCTATCCCGCTCGGTGGCCATTGTGTTGTCGAGCGGGAACAGTCCGGAACTCCTGGTTTTGTCGGGCAAGCGGGTTCCTCGGGTGGCCGTAGCTTCATCGAGATCCTGGCGACCGATACCGGGGTCGTCAGTAGCGGATGCGGGGTATGGAAGCATCCGAGCCTCAAGTCCTACAACCCCAACCGTGCGCCGCCAAGGTCGGGACCTATCGCGTTTCGACAGACCTGCTTCCCGGCGCCTTCGCCGCGCCCGGCGGGTCAGGATGCACCTGGCAGCGCCTGTCGAACTTCACCGGCACGGCTGGCGCTGTCATCGCGCAGAACCTGAACCCCGGGCTCAATCCCCATGTGACGATCGCCGGCACTGACGCCGGTTTCACGACCACGATCCAGTGCGGCGGCTGGCATCGGGTCGCGCCGTAACCCGGCAGCCCCCCGACACGATCAATAGGTGCAGCGATTGCCTGCGGACGCGGCGGTGTTCGCCGGCGGTGACGCCGCCGTGGCAGGTGTCCGCTGAATCGTCGACGGGACGCGCGGGGTCGTGCGTGGTGTCGCAGGGGTCGCCGGAGGGTGGGCCGGCTTGTCCCGGAGGGGTGCGAGCATCGCCTCCAGCGCGGCCTCGTTCAGGACCTGCACGCTGCCGATGTTCAGCTCCTGACCTTTCGGCGTCAGGGTGGGGAGGCCACCGGGCCGGCCCTGGTAGGGCGTGACGGCGCCCAGGTCGGTGTCGCTGAATTCGAGGCCGCGTTGCGGGACGGTCTCGAATGTCACCCTGCCCGGATCAACCCCGCGAAGGCGTAACGCGAGCGTCTCGAGATCCGCCAACGACGTGTGGTCGTCGAGTGTGACGACCCCCTTGATGGCTGCGACGAGCTCGGCGACCTTCACCGGGTTGAAAAGGAAGTGGTTGGTGGTGGCCTCCCGGAATACCGCGCCCAGGAACTGCTGCTGGCGCTGGATGCGGTCGATGTCCTGGTTCGGCAGCCCGTGACGCTGGCGGACGAAGGCCAACGCCTGCGCCCCGGCGACCTTTTGCGGGCCGTCGACACCGTGAAAACCGCTGTATCCATCGTTGATATTGGTGATGCTGGGGTCGGTCGGGTCGGTGTAGTCGGAGGGCCGGATGCAGACTTCGACGCCATCCAGCAGGTTGCTGATCTTCTCGAAGCCGTCGAGATCGACGGAGACGTAGTGGTCGATGTGCAGGTTCGTGAGGTGCTCGACGGTACGTACCAGCAGTGACGGGCCGCCGAGTGAGATGGCGGCGTTGAACTTGTCTTGATGGGCCGGCCAGTGTCGCTTCTGCTTGTCGAGGTAGTCCGGGATGGTCACCAGCGTGTCTCGAGGCAGGGATACGTTGGTGACGCTGCCGTTGGCGTCCAGATGAGCCAGGATCGTGGTGTCGCTGCGGGTTCCGGAGCGGACGCCGAACTGATCGGTCGCGGTGTTGTCGGTGCCGACCAGCAGCCAGTTCTGTGACCCAGCGGGGGTCTTCGGCGGCCGGTGCGTGCCCAGGCTCAGATGCACGCGGTCGACGGTTCCGTTGAACCATTCCTGCACCGCGTAGCCGCCCACGCTGACGAGAAACACCAGCAGTGACAGGCAGATTGTTGCCCGGCGCAGGATCTTCCGGCGCGCCGTCACTGGCCCGGGCATCCGCCCACCAGGACGCCGATGACGGCGCAGTAGCTGGACCCGCTCACGAGCCACCTGCCGCCGGTGTCGTTGACGGTCACATCGGCGTCGGTGGTCTGCGGGTAACCACCTTGCCGGTAGATGAGCGTCGTCGACGCGACCGCCTGATCCGCGGAGACGAAATAGACCTTCATAGCCTTGACCCGGACGGTGCGTACCAGCTCTGGCGCTGTGCGGGTCAGCTTGCCCAGAACTGACGACAGCCGTTGACCGTTGTCGATGGCGCCCAGGGTGACATCGGAGGGCTGGCCACCGGTGAAGGCCTGCAGCACGACGGCGCGAACGGACGCGTTTGCAGCGGACGGATCCGCCGGCAGCGGAACGGCGGGGTGCACGACGAGTCCGGTGGCTACCCGCTCGACGTCGGTCAGCGAAACGTTGCCGCTGGAGAAGACGGTCAACGTGACTTCGGGTGCTTCGATCCAGGTCAGCTCGTAGCTGACCGAGGTCGAGGGTGCAGACGCCTGCACCGTCTGTAGGAGCGCGCGCTTTCCACGGACCGTGGTCCAGGTTTCGCTCGATCCCTTCGACTGGGCCGCGAAGGCATCGAGGTCGGCCGTGTAGCCGCGCTGCACGGCCAGCGAGACCTCGGGCGCATCGGCACCGGCGGTCTGGCCCGAGGCCGGCAGGTAGTACTGGGAAACGCTCGAATGGCCGTTCTCTTTGATCATCGCCCCTAGGACGAAGTCCGGCGCGGCGACCAGTCCGTCCGGAAGGTAGGTCACGTCGATCCCGCTCACGCTGGCGAGCGGGACGCTCGTGGGGGAGGGAGACGCGGGCATGAGACGGTTGATGTCGCCGCGGCCCGCGGATCTCGCCGTGGCCAGCGGCACCGTGACACCGGCGGCGATCGCACCCGCCGCGAGCAGGCTCAGCGCAGCGAGGTGGCGGCGGTGCTTGCGGCGGTAGCTGTCGATGGCCTCACTCGCCGCCTGCGGTTGCAGCACCAGGTTCTCGGTCGCTGAACGCATCAGATTCGCTAAGTCCTCGGCCATCTCATGCCTCCGTGGTCGACAGCGCCGCTGCCAGGATCGGGTCCTCGCGCAGGCGCCGCAGCGCCCGCGATGCGAGGGTCTTGACCGTGCCGACCGTGCATCCGAGTTGATCGGCGGTTTCGGACTCGGTGAGGTCGGCGAAATAGCGCAGGACGACGACGCTGCGCTGGCGAGCAGGCAGACGCCTCAAGGCGGGCAGCAGGTGGCCGCGCAGCAGGACGTCGGCACCCATCTCGTAGCTGCCGTCATCGGGTGCCTCCCCGACCAGGGTTTCGCGCATCCGGGTACGGCGCAGCCGCGACTTGCTGGCGGCGTTCACCAAGGCCTTGCGCACGTACGGCTCGGGTGCACCCGGGCTGCCGTGTTTTCGCCAGCGCTTGTAGAGCTGCTCGTGAACGGATTGGAGGAGGTCCTGACCGGCGTTGAGGTCGCCGGCGAGCAGGACAGCAAGGCGTAGCGACCGGGACCCGGACACCTGTACGAACGCGGTGAACGCAGCGTCGGCGTCACTCATGCATCAACCGAGATCCTGCGGCGCGCCCCACATAGATAGTCAGTCCACCTGACCGGGAAAAGGTTGACAGTAGCTACCGCCGGCTACCGGCTGGGTGCGCGCGGGTCGCGCATCCACAACTGCCACGTGCCGTCGACCTTGCGTCTGGACCACCCGTCGCGGCCGGGTCCGTGGGCGAGGAAGTTGTCGACCTTCGTCAACGTCCAGGTGGCGACGGCTTCCCGCGCGTCCGGCGGCAGGTCTGCGCGGGCTAGCGCGATGAACAGCGCGGAGCCGTCGGCAAGCGGCTCGGCCAGCAGGAAGGCCGCCTGGCCGACGTCATGGCGCGGGTCATCGAAGGTCAGTGGTTGAAGGCTGACCCCTCGCGATTTGAGCGCCCTTTCGGCTGGACCCATCTGGCTCACCGCCACAGCTCGGCGTTTCCCCCGGCGGTGCAGACCATCGTGCGACGTGCGGCGCCCGGTGTCCTGATTTCCCGGCAGTGCGACGCGGGCTGCCGGCTAGCCGTCCCGGCCTGACGCGACGACCAGGTTCGGCGGGATCCGTCCGGCAAGCACCGCGACGGCCCCCTCGCACGCCAGCTGCGCCATGCGGCGGCGGGTCGCCTCGGTCGCGCTGCCGATGTGGGGAAGCAGCACGGTGTGCGGCGCGGCCAGCAGGCGTGGGTGCACCGCCGGCTCCCGTTCGTAGACGTCGATGCCGGCGCCGAAGATCACCCCTTGCTCCAGCGCGACGGCCAATGCCAGCTCGTCGACCACGGGCCCGCGAGAGGTGTTCACCAGTACCGCGCTGCGTGGCATGAGTCGAAGCCGGCGCTCGTCGATGAGGCCGAGAGTCTCGGGGGTGAGCGGCACGTGCAAGGTAACCGCGTCGGAGCGCGCCAGCATGTCGTCGAGGTTCGCGACGTAGCCGCCTTGGCCGGTGTCGCGCCGGCCATGGTGCAGCAGGTTCATCCCGAAGCCGGCCGCGCGCCGCGCCACGGCCTGGCCGATCCGGCCGAAGCCGACGATCCCGAGCGTGGCGCCATGCACGTCGTTTCCGAGGAACGCATCGATGCGGAACCCGTCCCACCGGCCGGCGCGCAGGGCCGCCGCGGCGTCGGACGCCCGCCGGCAGGCCGCGAGCAGCAGCAGGAACGCGAGGTCGGCAGTGGTTTCGTCGAGCACGCCCGGGGTGTTGCACACCGAGATTCCCACGCGCGCCGCAGCAGCAACATCGATGTTGTCGTAGCCCACACCGATGTTGCCGACGACGCGAAGGCGACCGGCGCCGCTCCTGAAAACCGCCTCGTCGATGGTGTCGGTGATCGTGCAGACGATCGCGTCGAAATCGGCTGCAGCGTCGAGGATTTCTGCGTGGGACAGCGGTGTCGGCGAGAGCGAATGCGGCTCGTGTCCCGCTGCGAGGAGAGGGCTGATCCAGTCAGCCGGGAGCGGCCGGGTGAGCAGGACGCGAGCCACACCGTCAGCGTAAGGGGCGAAAGAATTCCCTGATGTCGCCCAGCAGTAGGTCGGGCTCCTCGAGGGCGGCGAAGTGCCCACCCCGATCGAACTCGCTCCACCGACGAACGTCGTTGCTCGGCTCGACCCACCGGCGCCGGCCCATCAGGATCTCCGCCGGGAAGCTGGCGACGCCGAGTGGGACGTCCTTCGTGGAAGGGGCGACTACGGCCATGCTCGCCATCGACTCGTAGTACATGCGCGCGGAACTGCCTGCAGTCGCGGTGAACCAGTAGATGCTCACGTCGGTCAGCAGCTCGTCGCGGGTCACGGCGTCCTCGAACCGCCCGTTGTGATCGGTCCACGCCCAGAATTTCTCGGTGATCCACGCGAGCAGCCCGACGGGTGAATCCACGAGCGCGAAAGCGAGCGTCTGCGGCTTCGAGGACTGGATCGCGACGTAACCCTGCCCCGACTTCATGTACTCCGCGCCCCGCGCCAGCTGCTTTTCCTCGTGGGGGCTCACGTCGTCCATGTCGTCGGAACTGCCGGGCGGAAGCCCCACCACCATGTTCACGTGCATGCCGACGACGTGCGAGGAGTCCAGGGCGCCCTGGTGGCGCGTCACCATCGAGCCCCAGTCACCGCCCTGGATGCCGTAGCGCTCGTAACCGAGGCCGGCCATGAGGGCTGCCCACGCTGACGCGGTGCGCCGCACATCCCAGCCCCGTTCGGTCGTCGGGCCGGAGAAGCCGTAGCCCGGCAGCGAGGGTATGACCACGTCGAACGCGTCCGCCGCCGAGCCGCCGGCCGAAGGAGGGTCGATCAGCGGCTCGATCAGCTTGGTGAACTCGCTGACCGATCCTGGCCAGCCGTGGGTCAGGATCAGGGGCAGCGCGTTGTCGTGCGGAGAGCGCGCGTGGATGTAGTGAATCCGCTGCCCGTCGAGCCTGGTCAGGAATTGCGGGTAGCGGTTGAGCTCGCGTTCCGCAGCACGCCAGTCGTAGCCGCTCGCCCAGTAGTTCGCGAGATCCTTCACGGTCGCGAGATCGGCGCCGTAGACCCACTCGGCGCCCGGGATCTGATCGGGCCAGCGGGTGGCTCGGATGCGCCGGTGCAGGTCCTCGATCTCGGCGTCCGGCACCGCTATGACGAAAGGCTCGGCGACGAAATCGTTCGGCTGCTGCGGGCTGCTCATCGTTGCATCACAGCATGGCGACCCGGCGCCGGTGACCCCGCCAGGTCCATTTGGTGTGATGCGGATCATATCGACCGTTCGAGACAGCCTGTGTCACGTGTCGTAGCTTGACGCGGCGCGATCCCCTAGCTCGATTCCCTCACTTCCGCTTGGAGTTTGTTGTGCGATTTGTGTCCGGGCTGATGCCCAAGAGAGGTTCCCGGGGCCCGGTCACAGTGGTGTCCGGCGCCGCGTGCCTGGTTCTCGCGCTGGCGGCGTGCGGGCGCTCGAGCAACACTCCCAGCGGTCCCGCCGCTTCAGGATCGTCGACCACGAGCAGCAGCCCGTCGTCCTCGGCGACGGCAGCGGCCGGCGACTTCGGGACGCTGAAGGGAATCTGCGGGCCCGGCAAGGCGACGGGCGCGACGGCTCGGGGCGTCACCAACACCGACATCCACATCGGGGTCACGGCCGACCCGGGCGCCGCGGCGGCACCGGGCCTGGAGCAGGAGTTCTTCGACACCGGCGAGGGTTTCAGCAAGTGGTGTAACGCCGCGGGTGGCATCAACGGCCGCAAGATCGTGCTCGACAAGTGGGATGCGAAGCTCTTCAACGTCGGCCAGGTCATGACCAGTGCCTGCCTGAAGGATTTCATGCTGGTCGGTAACGGCAACGCCTTCGACAGCGCGGGCGTGAAGGTTCGTGAGGGCTGCAAGCTCGGCCAGATCCCGGCTTACGTGACGTCGCCGCAGGCGGTGAGCGCCAAGTACCAGGCGCAGGCCACGCCCATTCCGATCACGCAGATCAACGACGGCGCTCTGCGCTTGCTGACCGAGGAGTATCCCGAGGTCAAGACCGCCGGCGTCGGCATCGGCAGCAGCAGCCTGGCGTCGATCACCCCCACCGGCCTGAAGGCCCAGGAGTACCTGAAGGACCTCGGGATCAAGGTGGCAGTGCTGCAGGAGCAGCCGCCGCTGGTGGACAACTACCGGCCCTACATGGAGCAGCTGAAGCAGGCTGGGGCGAAGGCGTACTTCGGTATCTCCGCGCAGGACCCGAGCCCGATCGTGCAGGCGATGAAGAACATCGGCTACAACCCGTCCTACATCCTCTACAGCACGCAGTTCTACGGACCGCAGGCCGTGGCCGCCGCCAAGGCGAACCCGGTGTTCCCGCCGACCTACGTGCAGTTCGGCGCGCTGCCCTTCGAGCTCGCGAGCAAGTACCCGGTGCTGCAGCAGACCGAGAGCATCGTGCGCTCGGCGGTTCCCAATGCGAAGTTGACGACGTTCACGCTCTCGGCGATGAGCGCCTGGACGTTGTGGGCCCAGTCGGCGACGGAGTGCGGTTCGACCCTGACCATGGATTGCGTGCTTTCCAAGGCGAGCAGCCATGACAACTGGACTGCTGGTGGGCTGTACCCGGCGCACAGCACCAAGCCCGGCGCCCTTGCCTCGGCCTGCATTGCTCTGGTGCGGCTCACGCCGAACGGCTTCGTCTACGACGCGAAGGCCACCAACCCGACCAGTGGCGATGCACCGTTCAACTGCGACCCGAACAACGTCAAGACCGTCAAGAGCTACCTCACCAGCTGACGGTCAGCCTCGTGATGGCGGGCGACCTGGCCGTTGCTAGCTGATGAGAACGGTGGGTCGGCCCGCCATCACGAAGTGGATGCTCGCCGGATCGAGCATGTAGGCGACATCGGGGTTCACGTCGGTCCTGACCTCGGGGACCGACAACGATTCGACGAATGTGTCGAGCGACTCGAACCACTGCTCGGTGACGCCGTCGAAGGCGGCGTTCGGATCGCGCAGGCCATGGTTCTGGTCGTAGCCCAGCAGCGGTGCCCGCAGCCCGGCGATGTTCTGGAACAGCCCTCCGTGGTGGGTGCGCCAGTGCTCGTGGAAGGTGTCGAGATCGAGCGCGGCATTGCGGCGAAGGATGCAGAGCATCTTCGCGCCGGCCTCGTCGCGCCTGGGCGTCGAGATGATGGTGTCGGGTTCCTCGGTGATGACGATGAGGCGCTCATCCTGGTGCAGCGCGGGCGCTCGCTCCCGGATGGCAGCCATCGCCGGCTCGGCGCTCAGAGCGCGTAGCTCGTCCATCGACTCGAACCAGAGCACCGCCACGCCGTCCCAACCGTCGTCGCGGACCTCGGCGCCGCTGCGCTCGCGGTCGGCATCGGTGGGCAGGCGGTGGTTGAGCTCGTAGCGCGTCACGTGCCGTCTCAGCTGGGGATCGTCGGCCAGCATCGGGCCGTGGACCTCGCGCCAGTCGCTGTGGAACTGCTCGCTCGTGGTCCCCGGCGTGCGCCGCAGGAACTCGAAAAGCTTGATGCCCATGGCGATCCCCTTCGATCGGTCTCGGTCACGCTAGTCATAGCAGCAGGGCCCTTGTGAGCCGAGTCCGTGGGGCCCGGATTCGCGCGCATGGAACGATGTCGCCGTGCCAGCCGCAGACCTGCTGAATGACGTGCGCGTGGTCGACCTCACCGACGCGTACGGGAGCTTCGCCGCCAAGCTGCTCGCCGACCTGGGTGCCGAGGTCGTCCGCGTCGAACCGGAGCAGGGTGGCCGCGCTCGTGAGCGCGCCCCGCGGGCTGCCGATGGCACTAGCTTGCATTACCTGCAGCGCAACCTCAGCAAGTCGATCGTCACCGCCGGCGGCGACGACCTCGACGGCCTCCTGGCGGGCGCCGACATCGCGTTCTGCTCCGACGATCTCCCGACCGGCAGCGCGCGAGAGTTGTCGGCTCGCCATCCGCATCTCGTTGTGGTCGCTCTGACGCCGTTCGGCTTGGCCGGGCCGACGTCCGGGTGGCGGGCGACCGAACTCGTGGCTCAATCGCTGGCGGGTGTCGTGTACCGCAGCGGAGTGCCGGAACTCCCCCCGGTGTCGGCACCGGGCTCGTACTGCGAGGACATTGGTGCGGCGGTCGGGGCGCTTGCCGGAGTCCTCGGGCTCTGGCAGGGGCGACGCGGCGGCACCGGTCAGCTGATCGACGTGTCGACGATCCTGGCGCTCGCGCACTGCACCGACATGTCCCTGCCGCTCTGGAGTCTGCTGCGCTTCTCGTCGGCTCGCAGCGGCGCCGGCCTGTACCCGCTGTTCGCGTGCACCGACGGGCTGGCCCGGCTGGTACTGCCGATGTCGCCGGGGGAGTGGCGCAGCCTCATCGCATGGCTGGGCTCGCCGCCGGAATGGACCGGACCGGCGTGGGCGAAGGCCATGCTAGGCCCCGAGGAACGTGACGCGATCGTCGCGCGCCTGCCGGAGAAGTTCGCTGCCGGCACGCGGGCCGAGCTTGCCGCCGACGGCGACGCGGCAGGCCTGCGTATCACCCCCGTGCTCACTCCCGCGGAAGTGTTGAGCAATGAGCACTCCGTCGGGCGGGGAACCTTCGTCCGCGTCTTCGCGGGGGAGGGGCTACCCGAAGTTGCTGTGACTGCAGGGGTTTTCGGGGTCGATGGCGTACGCGCCGGGGCCACCACGCCGCCGGTACACCGGACTGAACCGCCGGCGTGGTCCGCCCGTCCGGCGGCCTCGTCCGGAGCGGCGGCCGGGCGCCCGCTCGCCGGGATCCGCGTGCTCGAGATCGGCAGCGGGGTAGCCGCCCCGGAGGCGGGACGGTTCTTGAGTGAGTGGGGCGCCGACGTCATCAAGGTCGAATCGGCGAACCGCCCGGACTTCCAGCGCCGCGTCATGGGCGGCGACATGAATCCGGCCTTCTCCAGTCCCAACCGCAACAAGCGGGGGCTTGCCGCCGACCTCGGCACCGCAGCGGGGCAAGAGCTGGTGCAACGCATGCTGCCGCACGTCGACGTCATCATCGAGAACAACGCCACGGGCGTCATCGATCGTCTCGGACTCGGCTGGGACACCGTCACCCAGCTCAATCCCCGCATCGTCATGGTGAATACGCAGCTGTACGGCAATCGCGGGCCGTGGGCGTCCAAGAAGGGGTACGGCCCGAGCGCGCGCGCGATCGGAGGCCTCACCTGGTTGTGGGCGCACGGCCCCGATGCGCCGCGCGGGGTCATGACGATTCACCCCGACCATCTGGCCGGCCGCCTCGTGGCGCTCGGGGCTCTGGCGGGCTTGCACGCCCGCGAGCGCACCGGGCACGGGTCGCGTATCGACCTCGCGCAATTCGAAACCGTCATTGCACTGTTGGGGGATCTGCTGGCAGCCGAGAGCATCACTCCGGGCGCAGCGCAGCCGGTAGGAAACCGTTCATCGGAGGCCGCTCCCTGGAACGTGTATCGCTGCGCCGACGGCGACGGTGGGATCGAGCAATGGCTCGCCGTCTGCGTCCCCGATGATGCGACCTGGAAAGCCTTTCTTTCAGCAGCACCAGGCGAATTCGACCGCGCCGAGTGGCAGACGGCAGAGGCCCGGCTGCGTGACGCCGAGGCGCTGGACGAGGCTGTGCAAGCGTGGCTGCGGACGGCCGACCCCGCGGCGACGGAGGAGTCGCTGCAGGCAGCCGGAGTTCCAGCCGGGCAACTGCTCAGCATGAGAGGTCATGCGGAGCACATTCACTTTGTGGGACGGGGGTATCCGGTCCCGGTCGAGCAGCCGGGGTCGGGGCCGCTGCTGCTCGAAGGTCCGGTGTTTGCCGCGTCGTCCATGGGGGTGCCGCGCTGCGATCCGGCGCCCATGCCCGGGCAGCACACGGCCGAGGTGTGCCGCGACGTTCTCGGGTTGACCGAGGCGGCCATAGCTGAGCTTGTCGCGGCTGGTGCCATCGACCCGCTGCCGACTGCCGGCGAGGTGCCCGCTCCGGCCTCGCAGTAGGGGGCTCAGCATGTTCGAGCGCAAGCGGCGGACCGTCTCACGAACGACGGTCGTCGATGCGGATGTCGAGCAGGTGTGGGACGTCCTTCGTGACTACGACGCCATGTACTGGATCGTCACCGGATGCGTCCTGGCGTTGCCGGTGCCAGGACGGCCGGACGGGGTGGGTGCTCTCACGGTGTGCTGGCAGCGCTGGTCTGACAGGTCGCTCAAGGGCGGGGTGAACGAGGTCGTCGAGTTCGAGCCTCACCGGCTGATCACCTTTTGCGAGAGGCAACGCCCGCATGCCGACAGCCGCGTGGAGTTTCGCCTCGATCCTCGCGGAGACCGCACGCACGTGCAGATATCGTTCTCCGAATCCATGTATCGCTACGAGTTCGGCAAGCGCGGGCCCGGTGTCAGCGAGCGTTACCTGCGCCGTCTCGCCGAGGGTCTCGAAGTCGCGCTGGCAGCTGAGGTTCCTGGTGCGCACGCGGTGGAGACGCTGGTCTTCCAGCCCGATGCTGCGGCGGCCGAGATGCGTCACGAGATCGAGATTGCGGCATCCCTTGAGGAGATCTGGCGCGTCAACGAGGACGAGGACGGCAGCCTGCTCGCAGGCCGGGAGCTGGAGAAGCAGTGGATTGCTGAGCAGGACGGCCGTCTCATCCAGGTCCAGCTGAGCCGTCATTCGGAGGGTCAGCTGGGTTGCACGTTTCAACTGGTCCTGCGGCCCGAGCCCTATCGCGTCATTGTGCGCGCCGCGTCCCTCGAGGTGGACCAGCAGTTGCTCGCGCAGGAGCGCGGCGGCCTGCTGAGGTCGGTGTACCGGTGGAATCCGAACGTCCTCTCCGCCGCGGCGATCACCGAGTCGGCGCAGCGTTGGCTCGGCGCCGTCAAAGCGGCAGCCGAGGCCGGCTCGGGAGAGCAGGCCCAGTCCTGATTCCGGCCGCCTGGGCTACGCATCGCCGCCCCTGATCCGCGGCGAGACCGAATTCAGGCCGGCGGTGGCTGGTACTGCTGCTGCGGCGGCTGCGCCGGCCACTGCTGCCTGGAGCGTCGGCCGCGCAGGATGAGGATGATCACGACGACGGCAAGCACGAGCAGCACGACACCGGCGATGATCAGCGCGACGCTCAGCGGTCCGAGCCAGGAGAACTTCGCGCCGAGCCGCGCCGCTACGGCCACTCCCGGGCTGCCGTCGGCATTCGCGACGACAACCGCCCAGTTTCCTTGGGAAACCCTCCAGTTCAGGACCTGGGTCGTCGATCCGGTGCCACGGGCGGTCCAGAACGTTTGCGAGCCGGGTGGGCTGACCGCGGCGACCGAACCGGGGAGCCGATTGAGGGTCACCGAGAACGGCTCGAATTGCAGGTCCTTGATCTGGTCGATGCCGGTCGTGCCGAGCCACCCCAGGACAGCGGTCTGGGGTGCGATCCCCACGAAGATCGGCTTGCCGTTGGTCGACGTCGCGGTAATGCGAATCGTGCCGAGATGATCGGCGAACCAGCCGACACCTCCGACGTTGATGTCCACCTTCGCCGAGGTGAGCGCCGCGGTGGGAGTCGAGAGAGTTTCGCTGCTGGTGCTGAGAAATCCGTCGGCGTCGCGACTCCCGTGCGCCCAGGCCAGAGCGCCACCCGCGGTGATGACGCCGAGGCTGAAGAGTGCGAGCAAGGACGCGAGGACGAGGCCGATGATGCGGCCGACTCCCAACCCGGGCTGAAGCTGCGCGGCCGGCGGCCCGTAAGGGGCGTACGGCGGCTGATTCGGGGGCGGCTGATTCGGGGATGGCTGAGGCGAGGAGTACGGCGGCGAGCCTGCGGGCGCACCCTGGGCCGCGACCGGCTTGTCGAACGTTATGGGCTGCGTGGAGTCGTCGCCTTCCGGTGAAGACACGACGCACCTCCTCCGGATCCGCTCGTCACCCCGGTCCCCGTCGTTGCTGGGGATGCCGACAGTCCCCCGCTCGGAGTCGAGCGTCAAGGCCCGGTGCCGCGGGCTTCGCCGGCCCGTCCGGCAAGTCCCTGTGAAAGCTGCATGTGCCGGGCGTTGCCGCGCTGTGGCGTGTCATGCTCGAAGAGGAACGAAGGCCGGGCGGCGTGCTGTCCCGGCGCCACGGGCCGTGGAGGATGCCAATGACCGCTGAGTCAGGAATACCCACGTTCGGGCCATCTGCGCGTTCAGGCCCGTCAGCTGCTGCCCCCGCCGGTCGTGCCGGCCTGGCGGCCAAGCCAGACCCCGCCCTGCTGCGGATCTCCGACAGTGAGCGTCAGGACTTCATCGACCAGCTCACCCGTCACTGTGCCGAGGGCCGGCTCACCTTCGAGGAGTTCGACGAGCGCATCGCCAGCGCCTGGTCGGCGCGTACCCAGCAGGAGCTGCGCCCGCTCGGGGAGGACCTGCCTTCGCTTGCACCTGCGAGGGGCCCGGAGCCGACGCTGCAGTCCTGGCTCGCCGACGGCAAGGCGCTGCTGATGACGGTCCCTACCCGGATCCTCATTGCCGGCGGCGTGGGACTGGTACTCGTGTTCATGATGCTGGTCCTGCTGGCCGGCCATCCTATGGGCGACGCCGGCCGCCCCTGAGTCGGCTCGACTCAGGGCGGTTCAGGCGCTCAGGATCAGCACCACCAGCGCGATCAGCACTCCGATGTTCAGGACCGACAGTCCGATGACGACCGGATCGGGTCGATAGGTGGCCATCCACGGCCTCCCTCCTCGCCAGGAAACGCGCTGACCCCCTCACGATCGGCCTTCCTCCCTGTGAGCACCATGGCTGAGGGACGCCCGTCGGAGTGAACTCTGCCTCCGCGGCGATCGAGCGTCACAAGGCTGGCACAGCGACAACGTCGGCGGCGTCATCTTCGGCGCTCTCCTGCTCGCCGTCTTCAGCGCGGCAGCCAAGGTGCTCGACCGGCCCGCCGTCGACATCCGGCCGCGCTCCGCGCCGGCTCAGGAGAAAGTCCTCGACGATGCGCAGGTTCACGCCCTCGCGTGACTGCGTCAACCCGAAAGCGCCAGCAGCCCGTGCAACGGATTGCGCGATCTCGCGAAAACTTCCCGGTGACCGGGAGTTTCCCGGATTTAGCCGAACGGCTCGTGCTGGTGCTCCTGATGCGCCTGGCCGTTCTGAGCCGGCTTGGCTGCCTCGGCGAACATGCTCAGCATCTCGACCGCACCGATCCCTGCAAGCACGGCAGCGGCCTCTGACGTGCGCCCACCGCGCACCAGCTCGACCGCGAGTCCGCGAAGGCTTCCCGTTACCTGATCAACTGTTTCCCCCATGCCGGGAACAGTAGCGGGAAGACCGTCCTGCGCGCTATGCGGGGGTGAGCAATTTACCCAGCGTGACGGCAGGATTCGGGAGCGTGAGGCAACCTTTCGGGGAGCGGCGCGTCTGTACGCGTGTGGGCGAACTGAGATCCGCCGGCGCCGGTGTGCGGATGGCCATGGCAGCCGTGCTGCTTGCGGCTGCCGGGTGCTCGAGCGGCACCCCGGCCAGATCCCCGGGAGCGGCCGTGACCCCGCTCGTTTCCGCGGCGCCGACCCCACCCGCCGGCCTCTCGGTGGCCGCGCTGAAGCGGCTGCATTGGGCCGCGCTTCCCGCAGATCCGCTCGGTCCGCGTGAGCTGGCGGTCACCGCCTGGACCGGCCGTGAGCTCCTCGCGGTGGGCGGCGCACCGATCACCGGCGACGGTCTGGCCGGTGCCGGCCTTACCGGTGCCGATGCCTACGACCCGCAGACGCGACGTTGGCAACTGCTCCCGAGCTTCCCGCTGACCCCGCGTAACTCTCCGGCGAGCGCGTGGACCGGCTACGGCCTGCTCGTCTGGGGCGGCGCCTCGGCCCCGGGCGGCCGCGGCGGGTTGAGCCAGGCCCTCGCCGACGGCGCCATCCTGGACGCGGCCAAGCGTCACTGGAGCGTGCTGCCCGCGAGCCCACTTCCGCCCCTGACGGGATCAGTTGCCGTCACCGACAACGCTGACGACGTCATCATCCTGGGCGGCATGCCGGCAACGTCCAGCGCCGGCAATGCACCGGTCAGCCGACGCGTCGCGAGCTACGACCCGGCGACCAGGACGTGGCGTCCATTACCAGGCCTGCCTGCCGTGAAGGGCCACGACCTGGTGCAAGTGACGGCCGTGCGCTGGGGGAGTCGCATCATGATCGCTGCGACCTGGCAGCACGTCGTGCATACCGCACCGGGAGCCACCGAGGGCGACGGTGGGGTCGACCTCTTCCTGCTTGATCCGGCGAAGGCCCGCTGGTCAAGATTTCGCGCCGTGTCGTCGACCGCGCTGGTGGGCGCCGACCTGCGTCCTGTCGGGTCGCTCCTGGCGATCGCGGGCGGAACCAGTTGCCCGCCTTTCGCGGCCTGTCCTTTCCAGCCCAACGCGGCGTTCGGGCTGGTCGACGCCCAGGGCCACGGGCTCGGTGGGATTACGGGGCCGTCGATCCAGCTGCGGGCCGAGACCGTCGTCGGCAGTAGCTACGTCGTGATGACCGGGTCGCAGATCACCGGCCCGGGCCGCGACGAGCAGCCCGGTGACGCGGCGGCGTTCGATCTGAACGCCAGGCGCTGGGTCACCCTGCCGAGCGCCCGGCGATTCAAGCCCCAGCCCGAGTCACTGATCTGGACCGGCGCAGCGCTCATCGCCGTGAGTCCCGACGGGCTGATCGCGCTTGGCCCGGAATAGCCACTAGAGTCGGCAACGGCAAAGCCTGCGAGGTGCCCCGCAAGGGGAGAATCGGGAAGCCGGTGAGATTCCGGCACAGGGCCCGCTGCGGTGACCGGAGAGTCGCCGGCCATGCGCGCAAGCGCAGCCACTGGGCTTCGCGGTCCGGGAAGGCGGCCGGTGGACTGTGACCCGGAAGTCCGAAGACCGGCCTCGCATCTCGATCCGCGAAAGCGGCGAAGCTGCGGGAGCCTGCCTTGTCACAGACCTTGATCTCACGGATCTCACGCTCGAACATCTACGACGTCATCAACCGGCGGCGCGACGTCCGCGGTCAGTTCACCGGGTCCGACGTGCAGCCCCAGGTGCTGCATCGGCTGCTCGCGGCAGCACATGCCGCGCCGAGCGTCGGCCTGACGCAGCCGTGGGACTTCGTCGTGGTCCGCGACCGGGGCCTGCGGGCGGCCTTCCGGTCGCACGTCATGCAGCAGCGGGACGAGTTCGCTGCCTCCCTCGACACTTCGCGCGCCGAGACCTTCAATCGCATCAAGATCGAAGGCATCCTCGAGTCCTCGCTGGGGATCGTCGTGACGTACGACCCCGAGCGCGGGGCCCCGGCCGTGCTCGGTCGTCACACGATCGGTGACACCGGCCTCTATTCGACCTGCCTGGCAATCCAAAATCTGTGGCTCGCTGCGACGGAGGAGGACCTCGGCGTCGGCTGGGTTTCCTTTTATCAGGAGGATTTCTTACGCGATCTGCTCGCGATCCCGGCTCGGCTGCGTCCGGTCGCGTGGCTGTGCGTCGGTCCCGTCACCCATCTGGAGTCCGCGCCTGATCTGGAGCGCGCCGGCTGGCGGCGGCGCCGTCCGCTCGCAGACGCCGTTCACTACGACCGCTTCGGCAGCCGTGAAGGGTGACCGGCGTTACGTCGATTGCGCCGAACAGGTGAGCATTCCAAAGATCGGGTGAACGGCGATGGACGCTCTTCCCAAGTCCCCAAGAACACCGATTCTGCAAGGGTTTTCGCTTCTTACGCTGGGGATTCAGCAGGTGATGGAGCGTGTTCGCGGAGACGACTGACGGGAGTGGGGGGCCAGTGAGCCAGAGCGGGGCCGGTGTCTGACCCGTGGCGCTGATCAAGCCGCAGCCTCAGCGCAGCGTCCTGCGGTCGGCCGTTCGCGGGCCGGTCAAGACGGTCGTTCGGGGCACGGTGCGCGCAGGCGTCCGGCAGGCCCAGGCGCGGGTCCCGTTACTGGCCGGCGGGCGGCGGCCCAGGCCACCGGATTTCATCGGCGTCGGTGTGCAACGCGGCGGCAGTTCCTGGTGGCATCGCCTGCTGGAAGGCCACCCGGACGTCTCGCCGCTGGGCCTCGGGGCCAAGGAGTTGCACTTCTTCGACGAGTTCTGGCGCGGTGACTTCACAGCCGCCGACGAGCGCGCCTACCACCAACTCTTCTTGCGGCCACAGGGAATGCTGGGCGGTGAGTGGACCCGCGCTACATGTTCGATCCCTGGACACCGCCGCTGCTGCGCCGTGCGGCCCCTGACGCCCGGTTGCTGGTGCTGCTGCGCGATCCCGTCGCGCCGTTTCCGTTCCGGCGTCACGCATGCGGCCACCCACACCGGACGCGTCACATCCGACGTGATCAACACCGCCATCGCGCGGGGGATGTACGCGGGTCAGATGCGCCGCCTGCTCGAGCATTTTCCCGCCGAGCAGGTCCTGGTACTGCAATTCGAGCGCTGCCGCGAAGACCCGGCGGCGATGCTGCGCGTCACCTTCGAATTCCTCGGCATCGATGCGGCGCGCTATCCGGGGTCGATCCGGCTGACCGAACCGCGCAATGCCAGCGTCCGAGCGCCGGAACCGGTTGATGCAAGCCTGCTCGCGGGGCTGCCGGAAATGTATGTCCCGGACGTCTGCGAACTGCTGGAGCTGACCGGCGACGCCATCGATCCGGCGTTGTGGCCGAGCTTCGCGAAGCTTGCGGTCGGGACCGTCCACTAGCGGACGCGCCGGCCGGCTGGGCCTATCGGGCCAGGTTCGGAATGACTAGTCCGGCCCTCGCGGTGCGCGTGGTCATTTGTGGGGATTCTGCCCAATTGCCACCCATTTAGCTGTCGGTTTCATGGGCTTTATCCGATTTCACGAGTGAAATAGCGAATGTCTCCCCCCGAGCTCTGGAGTTCCTTGATGCGTTCGTGCTCGCTGCGATCGGGCTTCACCACGCTGGCACTGTCCACCACCCTGCTCGTCGCCGCCGTTTCGGGAACGGCTTTCGCTAAGCCCCGGGCGCGCTACGACGCCTCCGGTGGCCGCTCCCACCGGCCAGACCACGCTCACCGGTCTGCTGCCTTCGGCGGCCACCGCGTTCGGGTCGGTCGCTGACCGGCTGGTCGTCCTACGCGGGCGCCGGCGTCGTCCAGCTTCCGGCGATCGGACGGCTGGCAGCGGGGGCGTTGGCCGTCACCAGCGCCGGTCCCTGGACCGGTGCCGCGTCGAGCAGTTTCGCCGTCACGCCAGGGGTTCGCTACAGCGCGAGCACGTGGGTGTACGGCACTTTCCGCCGGCGCATTCGGTCGGCGACTGGCGATCCAGTTCCGTGACGCCTCCGGGGCTTTGATCACCGGCTTGGGAACGCAGCTGAGCCGGCCTGCCGTCGACACCACCTCGGGCTGGACGCAGACCCCGCCCGTGGTCGCCATCGCGCCTCCGGGTGCGATGAGCGGATCGTTGGTGTTCCTGGACTTCGACGGCGGGGCGGGTGACGTGCAGCGCCTCGACGACCTCACGCTGACCAGCACCTCCGGGGCCGCAGCCAAGATCGTCGGCCCGCTGACCACCCAGGGCAGGAATGTCATCGATGCCCTCGGCCGGGTGGTCACCTTCCACGGCGTCGACATCGACGGGCTCCAGTACTCCAACACCGCGAACGTCACGACGAGCGAGCTGGCTGTGGCGCAGTCCTGGGGGGCCAATTTCGTGCGGCTGCCGCTGGCCGAGAACTACCTCGTGCCGGGTGACTGCTCGTATGACAGCAGCTACCTCGGCAAGGTCGACGCGATGGTCAACGCCGCGACCAGCAACGGCCTTTTCGTCATGCTCGACCTGCACACCAACGCGCTCACCCGCTGCGCCGCGCCGACCCAGCAGAACATGCCCGACGCCAAGGCGACCACGGTCTGGAACGCCCTTGCCACGCGCTACAAGACCAACCCGCTCGTCGGCTTCGACCTCTACAACGAGCCGCATGACGTCAGCGACGCCGTGTGGCATTCCGGCGGCACCGTGACCTCGAGCGGCGTGACGTATCAGGCCGTCGGCATGCAGAAGCTCTACAACACGGTCCGCGCGACCGGCGCCGCGAACCTGGTGTTCGCGAGCGGCTCGAACTGGGCCACGGCCTTCCCGGCGACCGCCCCGCTGACCGGCACCAGGAACCTCGTCTACGCGGCCCATGCGTACACCTGCCCGGCCGGCCTGCCCTCCAGCGGTGCGAGCTGCAGTGCCGGGCCGGACGGCACCATCTACGACCCGAGCGGGCTGCTCTCGCACTTCGCGACCATCGGGCAGACGATGCCGGTGATGGTGACCGAGTTCGGCTTCCCGGACAAGAACGACGGCCGGTACATCACCAACGTCCAGAACTACGCCGCGTCACATGGTTGGGTCGGCTGGGACGTCTACGCGTTCGACAACTCCACCGGCGGCCTGTTCGACCTCTGGAAGAACACCGGTTCCCTGGTCGAGCCCGCAGTCAGCGGGATGGCCGTGATGACGGGCATGACGAGCGACTGACCGCCCGCGCCCGCCGGCAATGGTTGGACGGCGGGGTGCGGGCGGGGTAGGAGAGGACATGGCCGCCCGTCACGTCGAGGATCCGCTCGTGCTCCGGTTGCGCGCGGCAGGGTGCGTGTTCGCGGAGGACGAGGCTCGCCTGCTCGCCGCCGAAGCCCGCGACCCGGAGCAGCTCGAGGCGATGGTGACCCGGCGGGCGAGCGGTGAGCCGCTCGAGGTGGTGCTGGGCTGGGCCGAGTTCTGCGGCCTGCGAATCGCTGTGGATCCGAGGCGTTTTCGTGCCACGCCGGCGCACCGAGTTCCTTGCGCAGCGGGCGATTTCCCGCGCCCGTCCGGGGGCTCTCGTCGTGGAACTGTGCTGCGGTGCCGGGGCGATCAGCGCGGTGCTGCTGGCGGCCGTGGCAGGGATCGAGGTGCATGCTGCCGACATCGATCCGGCCGGCGGTGCGCTGCGCCCGGCGCAATCTGACAGGCCCGGTGTCGACCGTCTACGAGGGTGATCTGTTCGCGCCGCTGCCGGACCGGCTACGCGGTCACGTCACCTCCTCGTCGCCAATGCCCCGTACGTGCCGACGGCAGAGCTCGACCTCCTGCCCCGGGAGGCCCGCCAGTACGAGCCGCAGGTCGCGCTCGAGGGCGGCGAAGACGGCCTGGCGATCCTGCGCCGCGTCATCGCCGAAGCGCCGCGCTGGCTCGCTCCCGGCGGCCAGGTGCTCGTCGAGGCGAGTGAACGGCAGGTCGGGTCGCTCGAGCGCAGCATCGCCGGCTACGGCCTGGTCCCGCAGACATTCATGGCGCCCGAGCTGGAGGCCACGGTGGTCGCCGCCACCCTGCCGGCAGGAGCCGGCGTGGGCTTCGAAGGTCAGCCTAGGATCCGGTTCGTGCATGATTCCGTGACCGTCCACATGTCCGCATCGCCGCAAGCTGTCTGGGAGCTGGTGAGTGACGTCACCAACACCGGCAAGTTCAGCCCGGAGACCTTCGAGGCCGAGTGGATCGAAGGATCGACCGGGCCGTCTGTCGGCGCGCGCTTCCGCGGCCACGTGCAAGCGCAACGGCAAGGGCCCCACCTACTGGACCAAGTGCACGGTCACGGAATGCGAGCCGGGCAAGGTCTTCGCTTTCGGGGTCGACGGTCGACCGGGCGGCCAACCCGTCAACACGTGGCGCTACGAGTTCGCGCCGAGCGGCGACGGCGCTGACGTCACGGAGTCGTTCACGCTGTCAAACATGCTGCCGATGCGGCTCTATTGGATGGTGATGGGGCGCCTGCGGGGGCGCACCAACGTCAACGGCATGCGGACGACGCTCGAGCGCATCAAGGCGGTCGTCGAAGCATGAGGCGTTGCCCCCAGTGAAGCAATCGTCTCGCCGTTTCGCGGTGACATCCTCGCCGGACAGGTCGCGTTCGTCACCGGCGGTGCGACCGGCATCGGCAAGGAGATCTGCCGGGTGCTCGGCCGGCACGGCGCCCGGATCGCCATCGCCAGCCGCAAGCAGGAGGCGCTCGAAGCAGCGGCGCAAGAGCTCCGTGCGAGGGGCTCGAAGTCCATATCGACACCTGCGATGTACGGGATGCCGGCCGCGGTGCGCGCGTGGTCGCCGGAATCATCGAGCGCTTCGGCCGCCTCGACATCGTGGTGAACAACGCGGCCGGCAACTTTCCCGGCACCCATCACGAAGATCTCGCCCAACGGCTTCAAGGCCGTCGTGGACATCGACCTGCTCGGAACCTTCAACGTTTCCAAGGCTGCTTTCGACGCGTGGCTCGGCGAGCACGGCGGCAACATCGTCAACATCACGGCGCCGTTCGAGCTCAAGGGCGCGCAGATGCAGTCACACGTGGCCGCGGCCAAAGCGGGCGTCGACTCGTTCACCCGCACCGCCGCGGTGGAGTGGGGCCCGCACGGGATCCGGGTCAACGCGCATCGCTCCCGGCACCATCGCCGGCACCGAAGGGGTGCGGCGCTTCACCGAGACCGTGCACGGACGCGGCGCCCGGCGCGGCAATCCGCTGGGCCTCATCGGTCACGGCACCGACATCGCCTATCAGGTCCTGTACTTCTGCAGCGATGCGGCGCGCTTCATCTCCGGGTCAGGTCATCGCCGTCGACGGCGCCGGCACCGTCGATCTGCTCAAGCTCGACCTCGATGAGGCGCAACCCTAGGCCGGGCGAAGACGTCCAACGACCATGAGACCGGCCCGCTGCTGCCTGCCCGCCGTGATGGTCGGGGTCGTGGCGCTGGGCGCGTGCGGCGCAGCGTCGCCGGGCAAACCGTGGTGCTGCTCGTGGGGGAGACCCTGACCCGCGATCTGCGGTGCGACGTGCCGTGACATGTGTCCGGGGTGGCTAGATGTCGGATGTCTGCCGGACGGTCGAGCCCGAAGCGCTGGGCCAGCGGGTTCCACAAGGCGACGAACTGCTGCTTCGAGGCGGTGGCGGCGGTCGAGGCGTCGCTGGCAGCGGCGTAGTTCGAGTCCTGCGCCGCGCTGCCGGTGCAGCCCTCCGACGCCGTCGCCCATGCCGCGAACGATTGGTCCGCCGCCTGTGAGTGATCCAGCGCCCTGGTCAGTGCGCCGACCAGTTGGCCGCTGCCCGGAAGGGCCGAAAGGTCCAGTGTTTGCAGGTGTTGCAGCTCTGCCGACCGATCATCGGCGGCCTGGCGTCAGGGTCGTCGCCGCACTCGCCGGGTCCTGGCATGACTGCACTGACGCGACGGCGGCGACGACGTTGGCCCGGTTGCGTGAGGAGTCGGTGAGCAGCGCGTCCAGCGCCTTCGCTGCCTGCTGCTGGGTGCTGGACGCCGACGAGCTTGCGCCGGGGCTGGGGGAGGCGCTCGCCGTCGGGCTTGCGCTCGGCGAGGGGCTGGTCGAGGTGTGCGCGGCCGGCGCCGGGGAGTTGTTCGACGTTGCCAGGATCGTGATGGCGACGGCCGCGGCCAGCAGGAGCACGCCCATCACCGCGAGCGGCAGCAGCCAGCCGGGGCGCGAGTTTCGCCGGCGCTCGTTGGCCACGGGCGGGGCGTAGGACCGCGGCGGGTACGCCGCGGGGGAGGCAGCCGGACGCGGTACGACGCTGGTGGGGTTGGGGCCGGTCCAGCCGCCCTCGGGCCGCGGCACCGCCACGGCCGTGGCCTGTGAGGACCGGCCGCCGAGCGCGAGTGTCAGCTCCCGGGCTGTGGGGCGGGCTTGCGGATCCTTGGCCAGGCAGGCCGCGACCAGCGGCGCCAGTTCGTGCGGCAGCCCCTGCAGGTCAGGCTGCTCGCTGGCGATGCGATAGGCCACGGCCGTCGGGTTGCCCGCCCCGAACGGCGGCTTGCCGGTACCGGCGAAGGCGACGCACAGTCCCCACGAGAAGACGTCGCTGGCCCGGGCGGCCTGGTGCCCGTTCAAGACCTCCGGGCTCATCCACTGCAACGATCCGACGGTCACGCCGCTCTGCGTCAGGTCCGTCGCGCTTTCGTGCTTGGCGATCCCGAAATCGATGAGCTTGGGACCGCTCCAGGCCAGCACGACGTTCGCCGGCTTCAGATCGCGATGCACCAGGCCCGCGGTGTGCAGCGCCACCACCGCGCTGGCGAGGTCGGACGCGAGCCCGCGCAGCCGGTCGGGCGGCACCGGCCCGTTCGTCTCCACCGCGTGAGCGAGAGTGGCGCCCTCGACGTACTCGGTCGCCATCCACAACGGTTCCTGCTCGGTCTCGGCGGCCATGACACGTGCCACGTACGGGCTGTCGATCAGGCGCGCCGCGTTCACCTCCCGGATGAAGCGGACCCGGTAATCCTCGTCGTGGGCGAGCGCCGGCTGGAGCACCTTCAGCGCAACGGGCGTGTTGTCCGCGCCGAACGCGAGGTAGACCACCCCCATGCCGCCCGCGCCCAACCGCCCATGAAGCTGGTAAGGGCCGCAGCTCACGGGGTCGGTGGAGCGAAGCGGAGCCAAAGCCACGGGCAGGCCTTCCGGTGGGCGTTCATTCGGGGCCGCTGCCGAGTATCACCGCTTCAGCTGTGTCGCGGGGCTTTCGTCAGGTAAACGACGCATGAGCAGTGAGAGAGACTCGCGGGATCCGGGGAAGGGAACGCTGTGAGCTGCTGGAGAGCACTGCTCGCCGTCACGAGCGTGGCCGGCGTGCTGGCCGCCTGCTCGGCCTCACCGCACCCGCCCTCGCCAGGACTGCCGCCGAGTTCCGCACCGTCGGTGCCGGTGCCGGTGCCGGTGCCGGCGAGCCTCTCGCCGTCCACTCGCGCGCTGCCGCTGGCGGGGCGCACGATCGTCATCGATCCCGGTCACAACGGGGGCAACGCGGCCGCGGCGTCGGTCATCAATCAGCTTGTTCCTGCTGGTGGTTTCCAGAAGGCCTGCGACACTGCGGGCACCGAGACCGACGACGGCTACCCCGAATACGCGTTCACCCTCGACGTGGCGCAGCGGGCAGCGGTGTACCTGCGCCGACAGGGTGCGCGGGTGGTGCTGACCCGCACCACGTCGTCCGGTGTCGGCCCCTGCGTCAACGTCAGAGCGGCGATCGGCAACCAGTCCCACGCGTCTGCGGCGATTTCCATCCACGCCGACGGCGGACCCGCGGACGGGACGGGCTTCCACGTCATCGAGCCCTCGCTCGCCCCGGACGGAGGTGATGCGTCCATCCTCGCTCCCTCGGCCCGGCTCGCCCTGGACGTTCGGTCGGCGTTCCTGGCGGCCACCGGGGAGCCTTACGCGAACTACGTGGCGCAGCAGGGGCTGATCGCGCGCAACGACCTCGGCGGCCTGAACCTCTCTCGCGTACCCAAGGTCTTCATCGAATGCGCCAACATGCGGGGCGCCGTCGATGCATCGCGGGTGAAGGATCCGAACTGGCGGGAGAAGGCGGCGCAGGGCATTGCCGACGGGGTCTCCCGCTACTTGAGCGTGACGCCCTAAGCTTCGGCTGGTGGCGGTGAAGGCGGGGCTGGCGCTCGCTCTTGCCGCCCCGTTGGCCTTCCTGGCCGGGTGCAGTTCCCACCATGCGACCCCCGCGCCGTCACCGACGACTTCGGCTACGCCGACCGCTGCCCCCTCCGTGGACGCGGCCCTCACGGCCTGGGCCAAGGGCGGCGGGCTGGACAAGATCGACGCCCTCACGACCGACCTCGCTGCGATTCATGACGCGGGCTCCAACGCGACGCTGGTACGTGACGGCTGCGCCGAACTCGAGGCATCAGCAGCGGCGGCGCAGTTCTACCAGCCGGTGCCGCAAGCGGCCGCCCAGCAGCACTGGGCCGCCGCACTGACGGCGTTCAGAACCGCCGCCGGCGAGTGCCTGGCCGGTATCGACGAGAACAAGCCGGCACTGCTGCAGAAGACGTCCGCCGACATCGACAAGGGCACCACCGAACTCGCGGCGACGACAAAAACACTTCGTCTGGGCTGAGTGAACTGGCTACATTTCTGCCATGCGCGTCGCGGTCGCGGGAGGCACCGGAGTCGTCGGACGGCATGCGGTGGAGAACCTGGAGAAGGCCGGCCACGAGGCGGTGGTGCTGGCCCGCTCACGTGGGGTCGACGTGGCCACCGGTGACGGGCTGCTCGACGCCCTGGAAGGGGTGTCGGCGGTGGTCGACTGCAGCAACGTCACCACGATGAAAGCGACCGAGTCGGAGCGCTTCTTCGGGGCAGTGACACGCAATCTGCTGACCTCCGGTCAGGCGGCCGGAGTGCGCCACTTCGTCGCGCTCTCGATCGTCGGGATCGATCGGGTGGACTTCGGCTACTACCGCGGCAAGGTCGTGCAGGAGGAGCTGTTGCTGGCCGCCGATCGGCCCTCCAGCGTGCTGCGCGCGACCCAGTTCCACGAGTTCGCCGGGCAGCTGCTCGACCGTTCGCGCGGGCCGCTGGCCGTGGTGCCGCGCATGCTCGTGCAGCCCATCGCCGCCCGGGAGGTGGGAGAGGCGCTGGCGGAACTGGCGGTCGGTGAGCCGGTGGGTATGGCCCCCGAGCTGGCCGGTCCGCGCGAGGAGTCGCTCCTCGACATGGTGCGCGAGATCGCCAAGGCCCGCTCGCAGCGCAAGCCCGTGGTCCCCGTCCGATTGCCCGGAGCCGTCGGCAAGGCGATGGCCGGCGGCGGCCTGCTCCCGCAGGGTGAAGGCCCGCGGGGTGAGCAGACCTTCGCGCAGTACCTCGCGAGCGTGTCGCCCCGACCTCGGCTAAGCGAGCTCGCTGCCCAGCCGCGCGGCCTGGGTGAGCAGGTACTGCTGCTCCGCCGTACTCGTGGTACGCGCTGCTGCGGCCCGAAAGTGCGACACCGCCTGCTGCTGATCACCCGCCATCTCGTGCAGGTGAGCGCGTACCGCATCGAGCCGGTAATGCCCGTGCAGTCGCTCGTCGACGCTTTCCAGCAGCGCGAGGCCGGCCGCCGGCCCCTCGACCATCGCGACCGCGACGGCGCGGTTGAGCGTGACCACGGGATTGCCGGTCAGCCGCTCCAATTCCGCATACCAGTGAAGGATTTGTGGCCAGTCGGTCTCGTCGGCTTCCGTGCGCGTCGTCATGGAGCGCGGCGATCGCCGCCTGCACCTGATACTCGCCGATGGCGTCGGTGCGCAGGGCAGCCGTGATCAGCCTGACACCCTCGCCGATCAGCGCCGCGTCCCACAGTTCACGGTCCTGGTCGGCAGCGGAACGAGCTCACCGTCCGGGCCCGTGCGGGCGGGACGGCGGGCGTCGGTCAGCAGCATCAGCGCCAGCAGCCCGGCGATCTCGCTGTCGGCGGGAAGCAATGCGTGCAGCATGCGGGCGAGCCGGATGGCCTCGGTCGGAAAGCTCGGCCCGGTGAGACGCCCGGTCCGCCGCTGCGCGCGTAGCCCTCGTTGAAGATCAGGTAGAGCACCTGCAGTACGGAGCGCAGCCGGTCGGCCACTCCTGCGCGCGTCGGCATCGCGAAACGGCGCGCCGCGACCTTGATCCGCTGCTTGGCGCGGCTGATGCGCTGCGCCATCGTGGCCTCCGGCACCAGGAAGGCCGACGCGATCTCGGCGGTCGTGAGACCGCCGACGGCGCGCAGCGTCAGCGCGATCGCCGACGCCGGCGTCAGCGTCCGGATGGCAGCACAGGAAGAGCAGCAGCAGGGTGTCGTCGGCTGCTCCAGCTGCGTCCGGCTCGAGGCGGCGCCGGGAACGCCGCGGCGTCCTCCCGCCGTGCCGCGCGCCGCTCGCTGCGTATCTGATCGGTCAGCCGGCGCGACGCCGACCTGGATCAGCCAGCCGCGCGGGTTGTCCGGGACGCCTTCGGCGGGCCAGTGCTGCGCCGCCGCCAGCAACGCCTCCTGCACCGCATCCTCCGCGCCCGCGAACTCGCCGGAGCGGCGCACGAGCACGCCGAGGACCTGCGGCGCCAGTTCGCGCAGCAGGTCCCCGGTTGTTCAGCGTCCAGACGCATGTGGCCGGTCAGGAGTCGGTGTCGGGCGCGCCCATGACTTCGCGCACCTCGATGCGCTCGTAGATCGGGGCGCCGTAAGGCCCGGGTGCCGAGGAGGCCTTGGCGGCGATCTCGTACGCCCGCTCGACGTTTCGACGTCGATCAGGTAGTAGCCGGCGAGGAATTCCTTGGCCTCCGGGAACGGTCCGTCGGTGACGACCGGCGGCGCATCCGCGACCGCCGTACTGTCACGACCTTGGCGAGATCCGGACCGGCGAGCCCGTCCGCCCGCACCAGCTCGCCGGCCTCGGCCAGCTCGCGACCAGCTCGTGCTGGAAGCGGATGTGAGCGGTGATCTCGGCGGGGGTCCACTCGGGCATCGGGGCGCCGTCGCCGGAGTAGTGCTTCAGCAGCAGGAAGGTGGACATGGTGTGCTCCTCTAGGTCGATTCCGGCGGCGCCCCTTCGGCGCCGTCACAGTGAGGACGGAGCCGGGTCGGGATTCTCGACATGCTTCCTGGCTTTTCCGCCAGGAATTTTCAAGAACTCTTCGGCAGGCGGCTTCAGCGACCCGGGGCGAGGCTCTCGAGCACCTCGTGGGCGACGGCAAGCGACCGCGCGGGATCGGCTCCCGGCGAACCGATCGCCGAGTCGAAGTTCAGATCGATGAAGACCTCGTCGACCCCCTGCGCCTCGAGATCGGCGAAGTCGGCCCGGATCTGCTCCGCCGAGCCGTGGAGCGGGGTGCGTTCACCGGTTCGGGCTTCGGTCAGCTGCAGCAGGCCGCGCACGACGATCTGCAGGCTCGCCGGGTCGCGCCCGGCCTCCTGCGCGGCGCCGCGTACCAGAGTGGCCGACTCGCCGATGGAGCGAAGGTCGGCACGGCTGCTGCTGACCCAACCGTCAGCGAGCCGTCCCGCGCGCTTCAGCGCGGCCGGCACGACACCGCCGAACAGGACCGGCGGACGGGGCCGTTGCACGGGACGCGGGAGCACCTCCGAGCGCGGGACCTGATAGGTCTCGCCGTGGAAGTCGGGCCTTCCGGTGAAGACGTCGTCGAGGCACGCGACGTACTCGGCCAGCCGCGCGCCGCGGCGCTCGCTCGAGGCGGCCGTCGCGGTGAACTCCTCCTCGGCCCAGCCCAGGCCGAGGCCCAGCAGTAGCCGGCCGTTGCTCAAAACGTCAATAGCAGCAGCCTGTTTCGCGAGCAGGATCGGTGCGACGAAGGGGAAGTTGACCACCGCGACCCCGAGCTTGGCGCGCTGCGTGCAGGAGGCCAGGAAGCCAAGGGTGACGAGCGGATCCAGCACGCTGTGGTAGGTCTCGCCGAGTGCGGTGCCCTCGGGATACAGCAGGCGCTGGAAGGTCCAGAGGCTCGCGTAACCCAGCTCGTCGGCGCGTCCGCCGACCTCCGTGATGATTTCCGGGGTGGCCCAGGAACCGCTGACAGGGGCGGCGAATCCGATTCTCATCAGGGGCTTCAGGCCGCGGGATAGCGGGCGGCCCGGGTGCCCGGGGGATTGCTGACCCCCGGCTGCGCATCGGGATTGGGGACGGTGAGCTCGCACTCCAGGCCATCGGGATCACGCCAGAAAACGCTCATCATCTGGCCGAAGTCGGTGACGAAGTCGTCGGCGGCGCCGCGTTCCATCAACCGCCGCCTCAGCTCCTCGAAGCTCTCCAGCGACGACGCCTGCAGCGCGAGGTGGTCGATGCGGCCACGGCCGAACATCGGGGTCTGGCGGTCGGCTTCGGTGTTGCCCTCGAATTCGAACACGTTGAGCTCGGCGGTCGGCCCTATGTGGATGAAGGACAGTCGCGGGGCGCCCGCTTCCACCACCACGTCGGCTTCCGCGATGTCGGCCTCGAACACCTCGCGGTAGAACGCGTGCAGCCGGTCGGTGTCGTTGGTGAGGATCGCTACATGGTTGAAACCGGACAGGAGCATGGGGCGAGCCTAGAACGCCCGGCCGGGATCAGCGAAGCGGATCAGCGCGTCAGCGTCAGCGGGCGCTGGCCCGGAGACGTGCCGCAGCGGCTGTTGGTGTCGCGCGCCGGGCTGACCGGTGACGGGATCGTCGCGATGTGCGGGGGCCGCCGCGGGCCGCCCGGCCGGCGCGGATCCTCCCGGCCCTTGCTCATCCAGTACAGCGCGGTCACCTCGGCGTCGGCGAGGCGCAGGTAATCCTGGACGACGAGCAGGTCGTCGCTCAGCGCTGAGGTGGCGGGCCCGTTGAGGCGAATCACTCCCGGCCGGGCGCTGACCCCGGACACGTCCTGGCCGTGGTGAGCGCTCAGCATGCGGTCGACGGTCGCCAGCACGTTGCGTACTTCGGTCAGATCGATGCGCATGGTCGGGGTCCTTTGTGCGAGCGTCTTGGCGGACGAGTTGGTTTCACGTTAAGACGCAGTTCAGGCAGGGCATAGCGCCGAACGCCGCAATTCGCGGTACCCCGATCGGCCTACTCGAACGCCGGAATCGGCCTCTTCTCGGCGATTACCGGTCCTCGCTCAGGCGCAGGTCGCGTCGCCCCGGGAATGCCTGCCGAAGCCGCACGGCGATCAGCTTGTTGACCAACTCGGCCGGCAGCGGTTGTGTCGACGGCGAATCTCATGGCTCCGGATGACTTTTCGTAGCCGTCCAGTTCGTCGGTCAACTCGCGGAACACCGAGCCGCTGTGCGGCAAATAGCTCAGGTGATTCTTGAAGGCAGCGAAGCCGGCGACCGTCTTGCCGTCAACCTTGAAGCCCGGGACGCCGTACGAGATGCACTGTTGCGCGTCAGGGATCGCGGCGAGAATGTCGCGGCGCAGTTGGCTGAGCGTCGAGCGCTTCGGCTCGTCCAGCTGGTTGAGGTATGCGTCGATCTCGGCGTCCGACATCAGTTGCCTCCCCGCTCTAGTCGCTCGGCCTATTGTCCAGTGGTTTCCAGCAAAGCGGCCGCCAGTCCGGAAGCGGCCGAACCGTGGCCGAGCCGGAATCGAGTTCAGGAGTGCACATGACCAGCGGAACCCACGTCGATCTTGGCCAGGCCATGATCGTGATGATCGAGCCAGACCGAGACCCCGAACGGCTGGCTGAGTACAACCGCTGGTACGAGCACGATCACGTCTACTCCGGTGTCGTCGCTGGGCCGGGGGCGTTCTCCTACAGCCGGTTCGTGGCCACCCGCGAGCTCAAGGACCTGCGGTATCCGGACTCGAGTGCGATCGCGCAGCCCGTCGACAAGGGCAGCTACCTGTCCTTCTTCTATCTCCTGGCCGGCCAGGTCGACGAGCACTATGCCTGGTCCTTTCCGGAGTCCGCGCGGCTGGGCGAACAGGGGCGGATGAACGCAGACCGCGAGCTGGTGTCCTTGTCGCTGTACGACTTCCTGGGATCGGTCAACCGCGAGGGATGGCCGGTGCCGGCCGAGATCTCACTCGATCACCGGTACCCCGGCGTCGTCGCCCTGTGGATCGACCGGAATGCGACCGCCTCACGGGACGACCTCGCGAGCTGGCTGCTCGAATCCCAGCTGCCCGCATTGGTTCAGAGCAAGGAAGGTGGAGTCGCCCAGGCGCTGGTGTTCTCGCCGCGCGATTTTCCGGGCCTTCCGGGCTCGGGAACGGCAGTTGGCGACCGGCTCCTCGTCGCGTGTTTTCTTGACGTCGATCCACGCGACGTGTGGCGTTCGTCGTTTGCGGATCTCGGCGACGCCGTTGCCGGCTCAGGACTCGGGTCACTCGCCCTTGCCGCGCCGTTCATTGCCACGATCCCGGGGGCTTCTACCTACAGCGATCAGTTGTGGTAGCACGCTGAAGGCACCTGCATCGGGACCAGTTGCGGATCAAGAGATCCCTCAGACGACGCTCCGTTCGATCCGTGCGGGTTCGCCAGTGCATTTCAGAAGCCCTGTCGGGCGTTCAACGAACGCTGCGGAACTCCCGCGGACACCGGTCGATGGCACCACCGTCAGGTACCGCACGCCCTGCGGCCAGCCGCCGTTAACGCTCGTGGTCTGCTCTCACGCAAGGGCGCATGGGATGCACGTGGCAACGAGTCAGCGGCGTGGTCGGGCGGTGCCCGTACAGCGGCATCAGCGGATGCTCGCGCCCCCCAGCGGCGGGACTATCCGGGGGTGTTGCGAGAAGCGGCGATCAATGATGATGGGTCGGTGTTCACCCGAGAGTTGGACCACGACTTGCTGCTGCACGACGCGGCAGCAACGGATGCCACACGCGCACCGCGGCCGGCCCGGGTGGAGGTGCTCTTCGACCGGGGACCCGGGTACGTCCCGCTCTCGGGCGGTGCGTCCTTCGCTGACGTCACCAGGGTCGCCTCGTGATCACCGGACCTTCGACCGACAAGGCAACCGCCCTTCTTGCCCTGCATAGCGGTCCCGGGTTCGTGCTCCCCAACGCCTGGGACGCCGGCTCCGCCCGCATCCTGGAGCAGCTCGGCTTCCCGGCGATCGCCACGACGAGTGCGGGCATCGCCTGGTCCTGCGGAGTCCCGGACGGAGGAACGCTGGACGGCGACACGATGCTCGAGCACGTCGCTCGCATCGTGGCCGCAGTCGGCCTGCCGGTGACCGCGGACCTCGAAGCTGGATACGGAGACACACCCGACGACGTCGGTCGCACCGTGGCCCGGGCCGTGGAGATCGGGGCGGTGGGCGCCAATCTCGAGGACGCCGGAAAGAGCGGGCTGTTCGGGATCGAGGAGGCCGTCGACCGCATCGCGGCTGCCCGGGCCGCGGCACCGAGCGGCAGCTTCGTGCTGAACGCCCGCACTGATACGTACTTCGTCGGCACGAAGGGGGACGTCTTCGCCGAGACGGTCCAGCGCGCGGTGCGCTACCTCGAAGCGGGAGCTGACTGCGTCTTCGTGCCAGGCGTCGTCGAACAGGACACGATTCGCCGGCTCGCAGCTGCCATCCCCGGCCCCCTGAACGTGGTGGCAGGACTGGCGAACATCATCGACGCGCCCACGCTCTTCTCGCTGGGCGTCAAGCGGGTCAGCCTGGGAGGCAGCTTGGCCCGAGCCGCGCTCAGCATGTTGGAACGCGCCGGCCGAGAACTGCACGACTCCGGAACGCTCGGCTTCCTCGACGGCGCGATCGGTTACGCCGACCTGCAGCGACGCTTCCGATCGTGACCAAGTCACCCTGAACGCGGCATGTGCGTGCGCCTGGGGGAAGCCAAGTGACTGCGGGAGCCGGTCAGACCCCTGTGCGAGGATCCCCTCCATGATGGCTGACCAGGTATCCCGGCAGATCGCAGCAACCCCGGAGAAGGTCTGGGCGCTGGTGGCCGACGTGCCGCGCATGGTCGAGTGGAGCCCGGTGCTGGTGGGCTGCGAGTGGATCGGCAGCGCGAGCGGGCCGGAGGTCGGCGCCCGGTTCGTCGGGCACAACCGCCAGTTGGGTATGCGCTGGTCTCGCGAGTGCATCGTCAATGCCTGTGATCCCGGCCGGGAGTTCGCGTTCCAGACCTTCTTCAAGGGAGCACCGTCGACCCACTGGCGATACCGCTTCGAGCCGTCCGGCGACGGTACGAAGGTGACCGAGTCCTACGAGATCGTCTCGATGCCGAGGTACGTGCGAGCCGTGCGCAAGATCCCCGGGATGATCGCGAAGGGGGCGAGCGACACGCGGGCAGGCATGGCGCTCACCCTTGAGCGCATCGCCGCGATCGCCGAGAGCTGAGCGTGAGCTGAGAGGTCTGACCTGGCCCGCTTCGGGCGGTTCCGTCAGGCTTGACTGGACGACGCTTATGCGCCCATCGACCCCCACGTATTGCCGCGGTAGGGCGCGGGCTGGGGCGGAACAGCTACTCGTAGCGCACGTGGAAGGCGTCGGTGTAGGGCAGGAACGTCTGGCGGATCTCGTCAGGGTCGAGGCCGAAATCCCTTGCGGAATAACGGTGTTCGCCGTGCTTGTGCTGCGGGCGGGCGGCGAGGTAGGCGCGGATCTTGCCGGGCAGCGTGGGATCGAAGGGGAGCCCGAGGGTGGCGTAGGCGCTCTCGATCGCGGCGACGGGATCGCTGATGAGATCGAGGTAATGCAAGTCGGCCACCTGCCCGGCCGGCAGTTGCGAGCGCTGCTCGACGAGCGCGTTCAGCATGAAGCTCAACCCGAAGCCGGAGGAGGCGGCGATCTGCTCGGTGTCGACGTCGTTGGAGCGCACCCAGCGGCCGGCGGCGAGCGTGCTCACCGATGACGTGACGGTCTTGACCGGGTCGCGGTGGGTGAGGATCACCCGCGCATCGGGATAGACCGCGAACAGCGCCGAAAGCCGCATCAGATGCATGGGTGATTTCAGCGCCCAAGGCCGCGCGGGCTGCTGTGACTGGTGCTGCAGGATCTGGAGCATCAGCTTGTGCATGCGGTACGAGGGCAGCGGGTCGGTCCCGGCGCGCCAGGCCAGGAAGCTCGGGATGTCGGCGTTGGTCGCCCAGAAACCGCTGTCGAACTCCGGCGCGAGCAGCCACAGGCATTCCTCGGGCAGGCTCGCCTTGAGTTCGTGCACGGCGCCGAAGGCCGGGTTGACGTCGGCCCAGAGGTCGAACTCCGGCTCGGCCCATTCGCGACGCTCGTCCGCAGTTCCGGGCGGCGGCGGGAAGGGATGGGCCATCTCCCAGGCCAGCGGGGCGCGTAGCGCCGGATCCTCGCCGAGCAACTCGTGCAGGATGCTCGTCCCGGAACGAGCGGGCCCGGTGATGAAGACCGGTGCGGTCACCTCCTCCTGCGCGATGGCGGGATCGCGGGTGGTGGCGTCGATGACCAGCAGCCGGGTGCTGAGGTGGCGCAGCAGGTCACCCCGTGCCATGAGGCGCCCCAGCGCATGCAGCCGGGCCTCGGTGTCCAGTGCCAGTACCAGCCGGTGAAACGGCTCCTCCCAGGTGGGAGGTCCGAAATCGGCGAGGCCGGTGGCGTCCTTGGCGGTCGCGATCAGCTCGTCGGGATCGAGCGGGATGAGGTGCTGCGCGCCTCCCACGTTGGGACCCATGGCGATGAGTCGACGGGCCCAGTCCGGCCTTGGATCGGTGCGCTTGGTCACGGCGGCAGAGCGTAACCGGTCGATCGACGGGTCCCGTCACGGGATTTGCGTCGACGCCACAGGATCGGGTGTCAGAGTGGAGCCATGGATGAGCAGACGTCCCCGGCCGCGACGCCGACGCCCGCACTCAGGAAGGCGAATTGGCGCACCGGCGAGATCGGGTTTCCGGCGCTGATCGCGCTCCTGCTGCTGCTCGGAGCCAGCGGCCTCGGCGCTGCCAGCATCGGGGGCTGGGGCGGGGTCGCCGTCGTCGTCATCGTGTTGGCCGCGTTCCTCGCGCTCATCACCTCGTGGGCGGTCTCCGGCTAGGGCGTGGTTCAGGCGTCGGTCGTGGTGGCGGCCTTGTCCAGAGCTGTAGCCCGGCTGGGCGCCACGGTCACCCCGGAGCCCATCTCCGGCTCGGTGCGTCCGGCCAGCGCGTAGATCTGGGAGCCGTCGACCGTCTCCTCCGCGACGAGCAGCTCCACCAGCCGGTCCAGCACGTCGCGGTGCTGGCGAAGCAGCGCGACCGCGCGCTGCTCGGCCTCCCGCAGCAAGCGTTTGACCTCTGCATCGATGTTCGCCTGCGTCTCGTCCGAGAAGGGGCGGCTCGAGTACTCCCCGCCGCCCGCTCCGAGGAAGACCGAGCCGCCGGAGGGATAGCCGACCGGGCCGAGCGCTGACGTGAGCCCGAATTCGCGCACCATCTTGGTCGCGAGCTCGGTCGCCTTGGCGAGGTCGTTGGACGCGCCCGTCGAGCCCTGCCCGAGCACGACGAGCTCGCTCGCCCGGCCGCCCAGGAAGACCGCGAGCATGTCGTGCAGGTAGTCCTCTCCGTAGAGATGGCGCTCGACGAGCGGCAACTGTTCGGTGACACCGAGGGTCTGCCCGGCCGGCAGGATCGTCACCTTCTCCACCGGGTCGGCTTTGTCGGAGTAGGTCGCGACGAGCGCGTGCCCGGCCTCGTGGATGGCGACGGCGTGCTTTTCCTCCGGCAGCAGCACGTTCGAGCCTTCGCGCCGGCCCAGGATGATGCGGTCGCGCGCCTCGGAGAAGTCGCCGGCGCTCAGCACGTCGCGCCCGGCCCGGACGGCGTTGATGGCCGCCTCGTTGACCAGGTTCGCCAGGTCGGCACCGGCGAAACCCGGCGTCCCGCGGGCCACCACCTGAAGGTCGACCCCGCTGTCGAGCTGCTTGCCGCGGCAGTGCACCTGCAGGATCGCGAAACGCTCCGGCAGCGTCGGGAGCGGGATCGTCACCTGGCGATCGAAACGACCCGGCCGCAGCAGCGCGGGATCGAGCACCTCGGGCCGGTTGGTCGCCGCGAGCACGACGATGCCCGATGCGGGGTCGAAGCCGTCCATCTCGGCGAGCAACTGGTTCAAGGTCTGCTCGCGCTCGTCGTTCGACACGACGGCTCCGGATCCCGAGCGCCGACCGCCGATGGCGTCGATCTCGTCGACGAAAATGATGGCGGGTGCGCGCTTTCGCGCCTCCTGGAACAGATCCCGTACGCGAGCCGCGCCGACGCCCACGAACATCTCCACGAAGCTCGACCCGGTCACCGAGAAGAACGGCACCGCGGCCTCGCCGGCCACGGCTCGCGCGAGCAGCGTCTTGCCGGTACCTGGCGGGCCCACCATCAGCACGCCGCGCGGCGCCATGGCTCCAGCCCGCGCGTAACGCTCGGGGTGCTGCAGGAAGTCGACGACCTCGCGGATCTCGACCTTGGCGCCCTCGTAGCCGGCGACGTCGGCGAAGGTCGTGCTCGGACGTTCCTCGTCGAACACCTTCGCCTTCGACTTGCCGGCGCCGAACGCGCCCTGCAGGCGTCCTGCCGCGCCCTTCGACAGCCGCCACCACAGGAAGCCGAGGATGATGAAGGGGAGGAACAGGATCACCCACGAGATCACCGTGGCGCTGAACGAGGTGCCGCCGGTCTTCGCGGTGACCTGGACGTTCGACTTCTGCAGCTGCTCGAGGAAGTTCTCACCCGCCTGGGTCGGGATCACGGTCGTGAAGTCGCCGCCCTTGACCAGCGTGCCCGTCGCGGTCCCGTTGGGGGAGATGCTGACGGTCTTCACCTGCTTGGCCGACACGTCCTTCAGGAACTGCGTGTAGTTGAGCGTGACCTGCTTGCTGCTCTGCGTGACGGGGACGACGAAGAGCAGCACGAAGAAGATGAGCAGGGCGACCGGCCAGAGGAAGTGGCGCCACGCCGGCGGCGGCGGCGGGGCGCTCGGAGCGCCCTTGTCCCTGGTGGGCGGGGTGGCTGCGTGTCGGGTCATGGCTCTCCACCGCGGGTCGGCTGGGTCGGGTCAGCAGGGCGTACCCCCTCATCTTGGCCTGCCGTCCTGCGCACGTCATCGCCGCTGCTACCGTTCCCGCGTGCCTGACCTCGCGCTTCCGTATTTCCTCGCTGCCCCGCAGGACCACCAGCCGGGTGATCCCGGCGTCGTCGTCATCCATGAAGGCAACGGAATCTCCCCGCAGTTGCTACGGCTTTGCCAGCGGCTGGCCGCGGAGGGCTATCTCGTCGTGGCGCCGGACCTGTTCTTCCGCTTCGGCGGGACCGAGTCGGTGGACCCGATGACCCTGATCCGCAAGCTCGACTTCGCCCAGGCGCAGCAGGACATCCTTGCCGCCGCCGGAATCGCACGCGAGCACGGTGCCGGGCGCCTCGGGGTCACCGGGTTCTGCATGGGCGGGCGGCTGACGTACGGGGCGGCGCTCGCCGGTGGTTTCGACGCGGCCGCCGGCTTCTACGGGTCCGGCATCTCCGGTGAGCTCGGCACGCCGGCCTGCCCCACGGTGCTGTTCTTCGGCGGCAAGGACGAGTGGATCCCGATGACCGACATCGAGGCCGTGGCGGCCCATCATGCCGACACCGTCGTCTACCCCGACGCCGGGCACGGTTTCATGCGTGACGGGAGCCCCGACTTTGCCCCCGATGCCGCTGCCGATGCCTGGAACAGGACGCTCGCACTCTTCCGGGAGAACCTCAGCACACGTAGCTGAAGTTGACCGTCGCGCCGGCCGTCCCGGGCGTGAGCACCTGCACCGTGGCACGCGCGGCGTAGCTACCGGGACCGTGGAAGACCCACGCCAGATGAAGGTTCACGCTGTGCTGGCCGCGGGCGAGCGACTGCACCAGCGTGCCACTGCCGACCCCGTCGTTGCGGGTCCAGCGGTAGGTCAGCCGGCCGGCGTTGCCGTTCGTGAGGACGGTCGCGACGACGTCAGCGGTCTGCTCGCAGGCGACGACGCCAGGGGCTGCCTTCACGGTGACCGAGCGCACGCGTAGCGCACCGGAAGGCCAGAGCCACCAGACGACAAGAGCCACCAGCGCGAGCGTGAGCCCGAGGTTCAGCGCGCGGTCGCGGCGCCATCTCCTCAGCGGGGCGGGCTTTTGGGTGGTCGTCAGCGCTGAGGTGGTCGCGATGACCGCGGGGACGCCTGGACCGAAGCGCAGGAGCTCCACCGGCGGCGAAGGCGGCTCGGTGAGCACGGACTGCGCCGGAACGAGCACGGTGTCGCGCAGGTCGACCGTGTGGACCGGCTGATCCGCGGACACCGTGTCGCGCAGATCGATCGTCGGCAGCTCGCCCTCCGGCTCACGCTGGCGCGGCGACACGACGGTTTCGCGCGGGTCGACGGGGACTGTCGGGTTGCCCTCAGGAGTGCTCATGTGTCAGTTGGTTCCGCAGGCGATGGTCGGCGGGCAGCTGTTGAACGGCGGCGATGCCGGCGGCTGCTGGTTGGTCAGGATCGGCGGCGGGGATGTCGGAGGCAGCGGGGTCGGCGTGCTGGTGGGGGTCGGCGTGGTTGTGGGGGGCGCGCTCGTCACGGGCGGCGTGGTCACCGGCGCGGACGTCGGGGGCGCCGATGTCGGACCGGCGCTCGCCGTCGTGGGTGGAGCGAGCGGCGAGGTGCTGAACGGCGGCGGCGCGGCCGTTTCGGTCGCCGAGGCACTCGGCGCGGGTGTCGGTGTGGGGGTACGGGCGGGTGTGACGCTCGCCGATATGGTGGGCACCGTCGCCTGGCCCTGCTCGAACGCCGCGTTCGACGACTTCGGGCTGTCGCCGGAGTGGCGGGCCAGGCCCAGTGCCGCGACGGCGACGATCAGCGCGCTCAACACGAGCGCCAGCGGCCGGCGGCGCACCCGCTCCTCGGCGGCCAACTCAGCTGCAGCCGCTGCGGATCCGGCAGCTCGGGCATCTCCCGCGACCGCACCCGCGCCAGCCCCGGCGCCCGCCGCCGATCCGCTCGTACCGCTCGAATTCCCCGTGCCCAGGTCGGTTTCCGCCGAGGCCTGCTCATGCGCGACGCGTTCAGGATGCGCGAAAAGCAACGCCAGCAGCACGGCCCGGGCGGCCAGGTGGGCCCGACCACGGGACTCCCAATCGGGTCCGTACGCGGCCGGTGCGAGCACGTTGAGCCGCTCGACCAGCGCCTTGGCGTTGCCGAGCCGTTCCGCCGGATCCTTGGCCAGCCCGGCCGCCGCGATCGGGCGCACCGCCTCCGGGACCTCCTCCAGCGGCGGCGGGATGGCGAGGTGTTGCTGCAGCAGCGCGCCGACCGTGGTGCCGGTGAACATGGGGTGTCCGGTCAGGCACTCCACGAACGTCGCTGTCGCCGCGTAGACGTCGGTGGCCGCGTTGCTCGGCTCGCCGCGCCATTGCTCGGGAGCCATGTAGAGAGGCGTTCCCGAGACCCCGGCGATCTCCCCGACGGGAGCAGCGATGCCGTAGTCGACGAGCTTGGTGTTGCCGGTCGCGTCGACCATGACGTTTTCGGGCTTGTAGTCGCGATGCACGACGCCCTGAGCGTGCAGCGCAGCCAAGCCCAGCAGCGATCCCTTCATCAGCGTCAGCGCGGCCTCGGGGGAGAGCGCGCCGCCGTCCTCGAGCATCTTGCGCAGCGAGACGCCTTCGAGCAGGTCCATCACGATCGCGGCACCGGCGGTCGTCTCGACGTATTCGTAGAGCATCACCAGATGCGGGTCGGCGAGGCCGGCCATGAGCTGCGCCTCGGTCCGGAAGCTCCGCAGCTGGTTCGCGTCCGCCGCGAGCCATTCCGCGAGGTACTTGATGGCGACCTCGTTGCCGGTGCCCTCGTGGCGCGCCAGTACGACACGGCCGCTGCCGCCCGAGCCCAGCACGCGCTCCTCGGCAAAGCCCGAAAGCTGCCAGGAAGCCATCGTCATGCCTCCAAGCCCGCCGGATCGTCAACCTGTCCGACCGATCGTCACACCCTTCCGGGCCCAGTCTGGGGGGTCAGTCGGTTACTTGTCAGGAGAACGAGTGCCTGGCTGCCTGTTCGCGACATGACCTCGGGCGCTGGGACCTTGGCCACTTCCGGGGGGACCCTGCGCCTCATAGCGTCGTTTGTGTAGTTCTGGGGCCGACGTCATAGGTGACGACCCCGAAAGGGAGGAACACAATGACGACTCTCGAGAGCCGCGCCGCTGCTCACCTCGACCTGGACGAGCTGACTGCCGCTGCCGGGTTGCTCGACCGCTGGACCTTGCGTCACCTGCGCATCCGCCTGCACGCGATGGAGGTCGACGATTCACCCGAGCTCGATCGACTGACCGACCACGCTGCCCACCTGAGCCGCAGCGACCGTCACGAGCTCGTCCGGCGCCTGCGCGCTCTCGAGCCGGCGGCACCCGACTATGACGACGAGCTCGACTACGCCGAGACCCTGGCCAACAAGAACTCGCTCGGCTAACCGTCGACCACCGCGATCCCCAGCACGTCAGCCAGCGATGGCGCGAGGTGGACCAGCTGGCTGGTGGTGATGGTGGCTCCCTTCAGGGAGTCGTAGCCGCTGGTGATGGTCAGCTCGTGAGCGTGGCGGAAATCGACGTTCTTCAAGTGTGCGTTGTCGAAGGCTGCGCCGTGCAGCTCGCAGCCTTCGAACGTGACATCGGTCAGCGTGGCCCCGGCAAAATCAAGGTGGCTGAGCTGGCATTCGACGAACGACACCTGCTGCAGCCGGGCGCCGCGCAGGTTGACCGAATCAGCCTTGCACTGCTGGATGACGACCCGGCGTAGTGCAGCGTCGTAGATGGCCGTTCCGGCGAAGACGCTCCCGGTGATCTCGGCGTCCATCCAGTCGGTTCCCGACAGGTCGGTGCCGATCCAGCGCACCGCTTTCAGCCAGACGTCACTCCAGCGCGAGAGCCGAAATGTGCCGCCGTCGAACGTCATCGAGGTCAGGGCCGACTCGATGAACCGGGCGCCCGTCGCCGTCGGCCGCTCCAGCTCGGCGCCGTCGAAGTGGACGGTGTCGTAGCGCGCGTCGGCAATGAGCGTGCCGTCCCACGGCTCGAGAAAGGGGGCGAAGGGAAGGTCCTCGAGCTCGCGGGCGGGCATGGGTCCATCATTGGTCAGCGCGCACGGCGAGGGAAGCACGCCCCGACGTGGCGATGGTCGCGCGCGAGCGATCTCAGCCGAACCAGCCGTTGCTCAGCAGGCTGATCATCTCCGCCGACGTCTGGTGCCATCCGGGCAGCGCGCGCGATCCGGGCGGGCTGATACCGATCTCGACGTGGCACGCGTAGCTGATGCCGAGCGTTCCCACCTGCGCGATCCACTGGCCGGCGCGCACATGCGCGCCGACGGGGACGTAGGTGTGCTGAACGTGTCCGAGATAGATCATGCGGCCGGTGAGCGGTCCGGCTGTCACCAGCAATTCGGGGGCGTACGGCCCGAAACCGCCGATGCCCTCGGCAATGATGACGCCGTTCTCGGGTGCGGCGAGATTGGCCCCGCAGGGCGCGTTGATGTCGACGCCCTGGTCCTGGCTCCAGGTCCCGGGACCCCACGCCTGCGCCCTCGACAGCGGGAAGATGAACGCGGTGGTCGCGAGCGGCGAGCAACTCGCCATCACGGCAATTCCGAGGGCCGCGACGCCGACCGAGAACGCCGCTGATCGGCGGGCCCGGGTGGTCGCCCGCAGCCGGGCGCGCGTCAACCAGTGTGGGGCACAGAGCATCGCAGGTCGCCTTCTCTGACGCCTGCGAGGTGAGCTGTCGGGTTCGGGCTAGGCTGCCCGGCCGGTCACCACGTGATGCTGGTGACCCGGCTTCACCCCAGGACGCGGCAGCTGCCTCGTCCGGTGAAACGTCGGGTCCCCCGCTCCCGTCCACGGAGTTCTGGTGACCACGTCCCGGGACGGGATTCGGCGGCGGGGCGTGGGTTTCGCCTGGTTGGCGTAACGTCCCGGAGCCTGGCACGCGGGTGGCCCGGTCCACCAGCCCCGTCGTCAGATGTGATCCACACCACACGAACGCGGGAGCGCGCACATCGAGACCCCCGCGGGTCCACGGCGCTGATCGAGCGCTTCAGGCGGTCCGAGCGGCTGGTTTCATAACCCCCCGAACCTCGGCCGGCGGCGAATCTCAGGACCGCGGGCCGTGCCGCCAAGCTATCCAGACCGCGCGGCGGCGAGCAAGGGTCCGATCCCAGCGCTCGGCGGCTCCGGCGGCACGCGCTCGGCCTGGTCCGGCCCGCGATAGCGTCGTGCCGATCGCGGGAGGCGACGCGCACGGCCGCGCAGTCCCGCCAACCGAGGGAGCACGCCATGTTCGAGCGCTTCAGGGTGATCGACGCCGATACGCATGTCACCGAACCGCGCGACACGTGGACCGCTCGGGTCTCGAGCAAGTGGGGCGATGCTGTCCCGCACATCGAGCGGATCGACGGGTTCGACACGTGGGTGATCGCCGGCAAGCCGTGGTCGAAGCCGGGAAACACGGCGATGGCGGGCTTCGACGGCGTGTTGCCCGATGGCCCGAAGACGTATGAGGACATGCATCCGGCGGCGTATGACGCGAAGGCGCGTATCGCGTTCATGGACGAGCAGCAGATCTACGCCCAGGTGCTCTACCCCAACATCGGCGGCTTCGGTGGGGGGTCGTGGCTCGGCTACGGAGATCCGGCGTTCGCGCTCGAATGTGTCCAGGCGTACAACGATTTTCAGGTGGACTTCGCCTCCGCCGCGCCGGACCGCCTGCTGCCGGTCGTGTCGCTCCCGTTCTGGGACGTGGACGCCTCGGTGGCCGAGATCGAGCGGTGCGTCGCCAACGGCCATCGCGGGATCAACTTCTGCAACCAGCCCGAGGCCTTCGACCAGCCGCCGCTCTGGGCCTTGCACTGGAATCCGATCTGGGCCGTCGCGCAGGACGCCGGAGTGACGGTCAACTTCCACATCGGTGGCGGCCGGATCGGCGAGCAACTGTCGCGCGGCTCGGAGATGGGATGGCGCGCGAACTTCTCGCGGGCGTCGTCCCTGCTCTTCGTCGACAACCTGCGGTGCATCGCCGATCTCATCCACGGCGGGGTCTGCCACAGGTTCCCGGAGCTGGATTTCGTGTCGGTGGAAAGCGGTGTCTCGATGCTGCCCGGCGCACTCGAATCCTTCGACTGGCAATGGCGAAACGGTGGCGTCGCCGAGGAGCACCCGGAGTACGACCTGCTGCCGTCGGAGTACTTCCGCCGCCAGATCTACGGCTGCTTCTGGTACGAGCGCGAGACCATCACGACCCCGCTGCTGGCCTTCCCTGACAACATGCTCTTCGAGACCGATTTTCCGCATCCCACGTGCCAGCATCCCGGGCCGCGCACTCCTGCGGTCGGTCCGGAGAAGTATGCGAGCGAGGCTCTCGGCTCGCTCCCGGACGAGGTGCTGCAGAAGGTTCTGGTCGACAATGCGGCGGCGCTGTACGGCGTCACGTTCGCTGCGTGAACGCCGCTGCGGACCTCGCCGAGGCCTTGCGTCAATGGGTCGCCGACGAGGTGGGCGACCCGGGAGCGGCGGTCAGCGGGGTGCGGCGCACGTCAGCCGGATTCTCCCGGGAGAACTGGGTTTTTGACGCGTCCTGGACCGAAGGGGGTCAGGCCCGCACCGCCGCGCTCATCGCCCGCCGCGACCCCGAGGGCAGCGTGCTCGCGACCGACCGCAGGATCGAGACGCGGGTGCTGAGCGCGCTGCACGGCACGGCGGTGCCGAGTCCCCGGCTGCGTTGGGTGGATCTCGACGGCGGGCGGCTCGGCCGTCCGGCCCTCGTGATGGATCTGGCGGAAGGCAGCTGTGACGGCTTCGTGCTCGCCGGCGCCGCCCCGCCCCAGGAACGGCTGCGGCTCGCGCACGAGCTGTATGACCGGCTTGCCGAGATCCATCTGCTCGACTGGCGCAGCCTGGATCTCGGGGATGTCCTCGACGACCCGGGGGAGCGCGCCGCCCTCGTGGCGCTCGAGCATTGGGAGGCGGAGCTGCGCCGGGTGCAGCTCGAGCCCGAGCCGGAGCTCGAGCTCGTCATCCAGTGGCTCCGCTCGCAGGCGCCGGTGAGCGCGATAACCACTGTCGTTCATGGGGATTTCAAGGCCGGCAACGTCCTGCTGGTGGGTGATCTGCAAGGCGATGTCGGGGCCGCGCGGGTGTCGGCCGTCCTGGACTGGGAGACTGTTCATCTCGGCGATCCGCGTGAGGATCTGGGTTGGGTGACCAATCCGTTGCGGGCCCGCGAGCATCGCATCCCGGGCAGCTGGGAGCCGGCCGATCTGCTGGCCCGCTGGAGCGAGCGGACGGGTTACGGGGCCGAGCCGGAGGCCGTGCACTGGTGGAGCGTGCTCGCCAATTTCAAGCTGTCGGCGATCGTGCTGAGCGGTTCACGCGCGTTCGTCGACGGCCGGCTCGATCGGGTGCACCAGGCGCCGATCGGCATCTACCGCTTGATGCTCGACATGATCGGAGCCTGACGTGCGACCAGACGTCAGCGAGCAGCTGGACGGCCTGCGCCGGATCCTCGAACAGGTCGTCGCCCCCGAACTGCACGACCCGTATCCGATCGACATCCTGGCCGGCGTCTGCGCGACGCTGGAAACGCTCAGCACCGGGTGGCGGGCGGTCCCCGGCTTCCTGCAGTGGGATGCGGAGATATCAGCGGCACTGCTGCGGCAAGTGCTCACCTCCGACGTCGAGCTGGATGACGCGCTCGATGACGAGCTGCGTGCGGTGGTGCTCGAGGATCCGCCCGACGCCACCGACCTGGCGGCGCTGCAGGCCCGGCACGTGCGCGTCAGGCAGGCTCTCGCTGACGCGATCCCGGTCGTCATGGAACGTGACGAGTTGCGTGAGCTACGCACGTACCTCGCCGCCCACCTGCGGGAGCGTGCCGAGCGCTATCCGCTGAAATCCGTGTGGCGTCCAGCCGGCGCTCCGAAGGACTGACCCGACATTGAGGCCCGCATGCTGACGACGCTCGACGACTCGCCCTGGCACCAGTTGCCCACCACGTTCGACCATGTGGGGACGAGTGATCCGCGTTTCTTCGACCGGCTGTGGTTCGCGGCGTCAGACCGGGTCGGCGGCGGCGCGCTGCAATTCACCATGGGCGTCTACCAGAACATGAACGTGGTCGATGGCGGCGCGGTCTTCATCGCCGGCGGGCGTCAGCACAACCTGCGGGTCTCGCGAAGCCTGCGACCGCGCTACGAGTCGAACTGCGGGCCGCTGGCCATCGACGTCCGCGAGCCGATGAAGCGCATCGGCCTTTCGGTCGCGCCGAATCCCAGCGGCATCAGCGCCGAACTGGAATGGCTCGCGAGCGATCCGCCGCAGGAGGAGCGTCCGCACTACGCGCGATTGTCGGGCCGCGTGCTGGAGGACTACAGCCGCTACGACCAGATCGGCTCCTGCACCGGCTGGTTCGAGGTCGAGGGGCAGCGGCGCGAGGTCGAGTCGTGGTGGTCGTGTCGTGATCATTCGTGGGGGGTCAGGGAGCGGGTCGGCATTCCCGAGCCCGTCACCGGCCCACCGGCGTCGGCGCCGCAGGGAGGCCTTTTCGCTTTCCTGTTCTACTCGACCCCCGACTTCTCCGGCCACGTGCAGGTGACCCGCCGGGCCGAGGGGCTCAACCACTCGACCGTGGAGATCATCGACCGCGCCACCGGTGTCTCGACGCCGGGAGAGCGGGTCGGGCTCGACGCGACCTTCGTCGACGCCGACCGTCCGCGGCGGATGGCCACCGCCGCGTTCGATGTCCACCTCGCCGGCGGCGGCTTCGTGCGCCTGGACGCCGAGGCGATCGGACCCGCTGTCGCCATGCAGGGACTGGGTTACGGCGGCTACAACGACGACCTCGGGCTCGGCGTCTGGCGCGACGAGCAGTTCCAGGAATCGGACGTCTGGGACGTCACCCATCCCGCCCGTGTCGGCTACCCGGATGGCTCGGCAGGGCGTCCGGTCCACCGCATCCAACCGGTCCGGGTCCGCCAGCACGCCGCGGACGGACGGGTCAGCGAAGGCACCGGAAGCCTGACGTTCATCGCCGAGCTGGCCTTTGCCGGGGAGCGCCTGCACCTCGACCCGAGCTAGCCCGGGCAGCGAGGAGTCACTCCGCGGTGTCGACCCAGGCGCCGCTGACGTGCTCGAAGTTCACCAGCACGGCGGTGCGGCGCACGCTACCCGGCGGCAATGCGTCGGCGAACTCGATGACCCGGTGACCGCGCATGGCTTCGGCGCAGAGCGCCAGAATTTCATCGGCATTGGTGCTTTCGGGCAGCCGGAGATGGATGTCGGTCCCCTCGGCCAGAAGGTGCAGCGTGAGACTCACCGGGGTCGTTCGCTACCGCTGCGCTGGAACGGGTGAACCGCCGAGCCAGCTGCGGGGGAGGGTCACGCTACGGCCGCAACCAGTGCATCGGCCGGTGATGAGCCGGGGCTCCAGAGGCCACGGCGAGAAGCCGGGTGGGTCCATCGGCGCCGCGCAGTAGGGGCAGGACAGGCTGATCGATGTGCTGTGCTCCGCCGGCGCCGACTCCGTGGGGGACATCGAGCACCTCCAGCCGCCGGATTCGGCCCGGCCCGGTCAGCATAGGGCTTGCTGCTAAGAGCGCGCTGCTTGGGGTATGCACGGGCCGTGAGCGATACGAGGGGTAGTGGCGAGGATTCGCGGGGAAGGCGGGGACATACGCACCGCGACGTGTCGGGCGGTTGGTTGCGTCCGGCGGTCTTCGGTGCCATGGATGGTCTCGTCAGCAACGTCAGCCTGATCGCGGGTATCGGCGGCAGCGGCGCCCGGCGGCACACGATCATCCTGACAGGGATGGCCGGCCTGGTGGCCGGAGCCTTCAGCATGGCGACGGGCGAGTACACCAGCGTCAAGAGTCAGAACGAGTCCATCGACGCCGAGGTCGAGAACGAGGCTCTCGAGCTACGGCGCAATCCCGAGGACGAGATGGCGGAACTCGCCGAAAGTTACGAGCAGCGCGGGGTCGACCCGTCCACTGCGCTGCGCGTCGCCCGCCAGCTCTCGGCTGATCCCGACCAGGCCCTGCGCACGCATTCGCAGATCGAGCTCGGGGTGAACCCCGCGCGTCTGCCCAATCCGTGGACGGCCGCGGCGAGCAGCCTGGTCTTCTTTGCCGTCGGGGCGATCTTGCCGCTGCTGACCTACCTCGCCGGAGCCTCCAGCTTGCTGGCGTCGCTGGCCGTGGCGGGCGTCTCGCTCTTCGCCGCCGGAGCGGTCACGGCCCAGTTCACCCGCCGGTCCGCCTGGTTCAGCGGGCTGCGCCAACTGGCGCTCGGTGCGCTGGCCGCAGCGGTGACGTACCTGGTCGGGCGGCTGATCGGCGCCCAGGTCAGCTGACGGGGCAGACTGGAGGAGCGCGCCCCAGCCACGAGCGTGCGATCCGAGGCAAGCACATGCGCCAGCCGCAGCAGGTCAAAGCGTCGTCGTCGCTGAGCCCTGCCGCGATCGCCGGGCTGGCCGTTGCCGCGTGCTGGTCGTGGTTCGCCAGCGGCGTGCGCACCTTCACCCGGCCGGCCGAGGTCCTGACCTTCATCCCGGCTGTCCTGGTGCTGGTACTGACCCTGCGCCCCAGCGCGCGCCTCAGCCCCGGTCTTGCCCTGGCCCGGACTCCATGGCGAACGGTGTGGCCCTGGGTGCTGGCCTTCGCTGCCATCGTCGGGTGGGAGTTGAGCGAGCTGTTCTCCCAGCCGCGGCAGGCACATCCCACGCTGAGCTCCATCACGAATGACCTGTTGAGCACGCATCCCAGCCGCTTTCTGGGTTTCCTCGGCTGGCTGCTGCTCGGCTGGCTGATGGTGCGAGACCTCGGCGCGGGCGGGGAAAGGAGATGAGTAGCTACGCGATCGGCCTGACGGGTTACTGCGTGCTGTTCGCCGTGATGATCGGCCTGGCGGTCGCGGCTCGACGCCCCGGCGTCCCGGTCGCCTCAGGAGGCAAGCTCATCGCCGGCATCCGGCGTAGGCGTACCGGGCGGATCCTGCTCGTTCTGGGCTGGGCCTGGGTGGGGTGGCATCTGTTCGTCCGATGACGCACCCGCTGAGTGCGAAAGCCTGGGCTGGGTGACCCGGGTGCAATGGCCCGGATCCGCCCGAATCGAAGGCCGCCGTCTGTGAGGCGAATGACGCCGTGGCCCTCGGCGGTCACAGGATCCACGCGTACTGTCAGGCCATTAGAGCGAGCCTGGACAAGTCCGGACCCCGTGCCCCTCGCCGCTTCCGCTTCACCCTGACCCGGCGAGAGTGACGATGCGTGCACAGGTCCAGCATTCGGCCGAATTTGCTGCGACGGGGGGCCGTTCGGCCCTACAGCTCCGGCGCGGGTGACCGATTGAATATCATGGTGACCCGGCCCGGTGATGTCGCCGTCGCTGCCGCCGATCACGATGCCGTACCTCTCCCGCTGCCCAGGCTGCGCGCCATCGCGCGCCACGCGGTCCCCAATCTCGTCGAGTGCACGCTGGTCCCCACCCTCATCTTCTCGGTGGTGCTCCAGCTCTCCGGTTTGGTGATCGCCTCGCTCGCGGCGCTCGGCTGGTCCTACGCGATGCTCGTGCGGCGGCTGATCATGCGAATCCGGATCCCCGGCCTGCTGATGCTCACCTGCCTCGGCCTGACGGTGCGCACCGTGGTCGTCGTCGCCAGCGGCAGCGCCTTCATCTACTTCCTGCAGCCCATCGCCGCGACCACCATGGTGGGCCTCACGTTCCTGGCATCGGCGATGACCAAGAGCCCGATGGTCGACCGGCTGGCCAAGGACTTCTGCCCGCTGACCGACGACATCGTCGGCCGCCGCGGGGTCAAGCGCCTCTTCCGCCGGCTGACGATCATGTGGGCGGCGGTCAACCTGCTCAACGCCGCCGTCACCTGCTGGCTGCTGCTGACGCAGTCGGTGCCGGTCTTCGTGGCCGTCAAGCCGTTCCCGGCGATGGCGGTGACCTGGACCGCGGTCGCCGTGACCGTCATGTGGTCGCTTCGCGTCGCACGCCAGGAGGGTCTGCACGCCGGCCCCTCCGGCATTCGTGCCCGGCTGCGGGCCACGCGCCGGATGCCTGTCCCTGTCGTCGCGCTCGCCACGGACTAGACACTGATCGGCCCAGCGAGGCACTTCGCCGCGATGGCTGCGCCACACGCCATAGTGAAGGAATGCTGAGGCGGGCGGCTCACAACGAGCGCGTACGCGTCCCTGCCCCGGTCGTGAAGCGCCGGCTCCCGACCGGCCGCGGAGCCATCGAGCAACCCAACGCCGGGCACGACGGTCCGGCCGCGCTGACGCCCATCTTCTGGGTCGCGGTCGTCGTCACCGGGGTCGCGAGCGGGCTTTTCGGCGACGCGTTGATGGCCCTGCTCTTTCACGTCGAGCACTGGGCCTTCGGCTATCAGCACGGAAGCCTGCTCGACGGCGTCCGGCAGGCGTCCGGCCTGCGGCGGGTGGTGTCGCTGCTCATCGGCGGGGTCTTCGGAGGGGTTGCCTGGTACGTGCTGCGCCGCTTCACCAAGGGGACGACCGAGGTGGACGACGCGATCTGGAACGGCACCGGCGAGCTGTCGTTCTGGCGCAGCCTGGGAACGTCGGCCATTTCCGAAGTCGTGATCGGCATGGGCGCCTCGATCGGACGTGAGGCTGCGCCAAAGCTGATGGGCGGCGTCTCGGGGAGCATCGTCGCCCGCTGGGCGCGCCTGTCCCCGGCGCAGCGCCGGCTGCTGGTCTCGTGCGGTGCGGGGTCGGGCCTGGCCGCGGTGTACAACGTGCCCATCGGCGGCGCGCTGTTCACCGCGGAGGTGCTGGTCGGCAGCATCGCGCTGCCGGTCATCCTCCCCGCGCTGGCGTGTTCCGCGGTCGCTACCCAGACCGCGCGCTGGTACCTGCCCAACCATGCGACGTACCTCGGGATACCGCACTACCAATCCAGCGCCGGACTTGTGGTGTGGGCACTTCTGCTCGGGCCGCTGGTGGGCCTGTTCGCCGCCGGATACATCCGCCTGATCGGCTGGGTGTCGCATCACCGCGCCAAAGGTCCGGCGCTGCTCGCCGCCATGCCCGTCGCCTTCGGCATTCTCGGCCTGCTGGGGATCGCCTACCCGGAACTGTTCGGCAACGGCAAGGGCATCGTGGGGGAGACCTTCATCGGTGACGGCGGGATCACGCTGCTGCTCGCCCTCTTCCTACTGAAGCCGCTCGTGACCGCGCTCTGTCTCGGGGCAGGCGCCTCGGGCGGCCTGTTCACGCCGGTGCTGAGTATCGGCGCGCTGTTCGGCGGCTTTCTCGGCCTGGCGTGGACGCACCTGTGGCACGGCACCCCGGTAGGCGCGTACGCGATGGTCGGAGCCGCAGCCATGATCGGCGCGGCGATGCAGGCGCCGCTCGCCGCGCTCGTGCTCGTGTTCGAGCTGACCGACGCCGGGCCCGGGTTGAGCGTCCCCATGATCGTGGCCACCGTGGTGGCGACGGTGATCACCCGCTACCTCGACGGCTACTCGATCTACTCGGCACGGCTCCCGGCACTGCCCGCCCCGAACGCCCCGGCCGCCTGACACGGCGGGCCGCTATCGTCAGCCGCATGATCTTGGAGCATGCCGTCCTGCCGGTCAGGCCGGGCGAGGAAGCGGCGTTCGAGGAAGCCTTCGCCCTGGCGAAGTCGATCATCCTCGGTTCGCCGGGATGCGAGAGCCTCACGTTGTCGCGCTGCCTCGAGCGGCCCAACGCGTACCTGCTGCTGGTGCAGTGGCGGGCGCTGGAGGATCACATGGAAGGTTTCCGCCAGTCCTCGGACTATCTGGAATGGCGCGCGCTGCTGCACCACTTCTACGAGCCGGCTCCCGTGGTCGAGCACTTCCAGTTGGTGCAGTCCGGATGAGCACGCCGCAGTTCGGCCTCGAGGACCAGGTGATCATCGTGACTGGGGCGAGCCGCGGCATCGGCCTCGGTTGCGCCCGCTTCCTGGCCGACCAGGGCGCCAAGCTCGTGCTCACCGGACGCAACCCCGAACGGCTGGCCGCCGCCGTTTCCTCGCTCGGCCGCTCCCCGTCCGACGTCATCGCCCGCACCGTCAACACCGCCGATCGTGACGGGGCCTTCGAACTCGCCGCTGCCGCGCGCGAACGGTGGGGGCGCATCGACGGCCTGGTCGCCAACGCTCAGACTTTCCGCCCGGTGACCCCGCTCGAAGACGTGACCCAGCACGACCTGGACGTGGTCTTCAACACCGGTCCCGCGGGCACGTTGTGGTCGATGCAGGCGGTGCTCCCGGCGATGCGCGACCAGGGGCGCGGTCGCATCGTGACGATGGGCTCGGCGGTCGGGCTCACCGGCGGTCCGGGATACGGCCCCTACGCGGCCTCGAACGAGGCGATCCGTTCGCTGACCCGCACGGCGGCCCGCGAGTGGGGTCGCTTCGGCGTCCTGGTCAACTGCGTCTGCCCGGCGTCCGTCGGGCATCGGATGCCGCCGGACGACGACCCGGTCCGGGCCGCGACGTTCGCGGCGATGTACGCCGACCACCCGCTCGGCCGCGACGGCGATCTGGTGACCGACATCGCGCCGGCCGTCGCGTTCCTGCTTTCCGACGGCTCCTCCTACGTCACCGGGCAGACCTTGATGGTCGACGGCGGCGGCATCATGCGGGCGTGAAGGAGTGAGCACCGAGGTGAACGGCAGGGCGGGCAGGCTGCAGGACAAGGTCGTCCTCGTGACGGGCGCGGCGCGCGGGATCGGGGCGGCCTCGGCGCGAAGGATGGCGTCGGAGGGCGCGATCCTCTGGCTGAACGACATCTCCGGCGAGATCGAGACCCTCGCGGCGCAATTGGGTGCGACCGCGTCCATCGGTGACGTGTCGGATCCGCAGTACGTCACCGGGTGGGTCGATGCCGCTGTCGCCGAGCACGGGCGTATCGACGTGCTGTACAACAACGTCGGCGTCTCGCGCACCGGCCTGATCGGCGACCTGTCCGACGAGGACTGGCGTTTCCAGCAGCGGATGACGCTCGACACCTGCTTCTACGCCACCCGCGCTGCGCTTGCCCATTTCGTACGCCAGCGCTCGGGCGTGATCGTCAGCATGTCCTCGGGTGCGGGCATCGGCGGCCAGTACGGGCTCGGCGGCTACGGGGCGGCCAAGGCCGGCGTCATCAACCTGATGGAGACAGTGGCGCTCGAGTACGGCCCGCTCGGGATCCGGGCGAATGCGGTGACCCCCGGCCCGACAGCCACTGCGCCGCTGCGGGCTTACATGGAAGGTCAGCCCGGGGGTATCGCCGAGCACGTCAAGGGATTGGATCTGCAGCGCCTCACCGAACCTCACGAGGTCGCCGAGATCGTGCTGTGGCTGGCGTCCGAGGAGTCCTCGAGCGTCACGGGCATCACCGTCCGCAGCAACATCCGTTCCGCCAGCAGCCGGCCGGGCCAGTAGCCGCCGGTTCACGGGAGCAGCAGGCACGAATCACCGAACTCGTGCCATCGGTACCCACCGTTCGCCGGGTCGAGCGCTGCGGCGTAGGCGCGGCCGACGAGTTCGCGTCCGGCGACGGCCTCCAGCATGAGCAGGTGCGATGCCTCGGGCTCGTGCCATCCGGTGATGAGCCCGCCGGTGACCCGCGGCGGCCGGTCCGGCCCGATCACGAGGTCGGTGACGCCGGCGCCGGGATGAGCCGAACCGTCTTCAGCCGCAACGGTTTCCAGTGCCCGGGTCACGGTGGTGCCGGCGGCGATGATGCGACCGCCGGCCGCCCGTGCCGCATTGACCCGCTCGGCCGTCTCGGCCGGCACCCGGAAGCGCTCGGGCAGCGGCAGCTCGTCGGCCTCCAGCGACGAGACGCCGGTATGCAGCAGCAGCGGCGCGATGGCGATGCCGGCCTTCCAGAGCTCTCGCACGAGCCGGTGCGAGAACGGCCGTGAAGCGCTGACCATCTCGGCGCTGCCGGGGTGCTCGGCGAAGATCGTCTGGTAGTCCGAGAGCGGCCATTCGCCATGAATGTGGTCGTAGGAGATCGGACGCCCCTCCCGTTCGAGGAACGCCGCCCCGCCCGACTCCACCGCGATCTCGGCCTCCCAGAGCCGACTTCCCTGGCGCTGCAGGGGATCCGGCCAGCTGCGGACCAGCGTCAGATGGACCCCACGGGGGAGTGCGATGCGCTCGCCCGCCTCCCCGTCACCTACTCTGCGCAGCCGCTCGTCCCTCAGCTCGACGATCCAGCGGTCGCCGGCGGCCGCTCCCGAGAAGTGGATGACGACCGGGGTGCCTTTCGCCCGCCGGCCGCTGATGGCCGCGGCGACGGTCGCGGAGGTGTTGACCACGACGAGATCGCCCGGGTCGAGTTGCGCGGCGAGCGAGCGGAACCGGGTGTGGGTGATCGTCCCCGGCGCCGGTCCGCGCACGACCATGAGCCGCACCTCATCTCGCGCGAGGCCGCGAATCTCCGGTGGTTCGGTCGCCGCCGCGTCCTCGGGGAGCGTGAAGCGGGTCGTCGGTCGCGGCCGATGCGTGGTCGCGGTGCTCATGCGGGAACCCCTGCTCGATCCGCCGCCTGGTAGCGCCCGCTCGCCGGCCGCTCGCGGAGCAGTTCTAGCAGGATCGGCACGACGGACTCAGGTTGCTGACGGTCGCTGATGTCTTCAGCCGGAAAAGCTCTTTGATGCATGGCCGTTCGCATGTCGCCGGGATCGAACGAGTAGACCGTGAGCGCCGGCTCTTCCGTGGCCAGCACCGCCATCAGGTGATCGAGGGCGGCCTTGGACGAGCCGTAGCCGCCCCATCCTGCGTACGCCTCCACTGCCGCATCGGAGCTCAGCGCCACCACCGTCGGTCGCGCCGCCTCGCGCAGCAGCGGAAGCGCCAGCCGGGTCAGGGCCAGCGGTGCCACGACATTGACGTCGAGGATTCGCGCCAGCTCCGCGGGAGCCAGCCTCGCCACCGCGGGAAGCGGGCTCGGGCCGAGCGTGCTGGCGTTGTGCACCAGCAGATCCAGGCCGCCGGCCCGTTCCGCTGCCGCCACGAGGTCGCGCTGGTGCGCCGGATCGCGGACGTCGCCGCGGACGGTGATGACCCGTGTGGGGTCGACTGCGAGCGCCGTCTCCAGTGCTCCGGCGTCGCGTCCGGTGGCAATGACGGTCCACCCGTCACGGGCCAGGGCTGCTGTCAGGGCGTGCCCGAATCCCCGGGATCCTCCGGTGATGATTGCTGTGCTCATGTTCATCCTCCAGGCGCCGACCGCCGGCGCGTGGGCGCTATGCTTGTACTTGAAGTCAACTTCAAGTCAAGGGATCTTCCCGGCGGATTTTCGAGCGAGGTGCCCCTGATGGATACCCACGATCTGCTGACCATCGGCGAGGTCGCTGAGCGCAGCGGTTTCGCCGCTTCAGCCCTGCGGTACTACGAGCACGCCGGGCTCATCCACGCCACGCGCACGAGCGGGCAGCAGCGGCGCTACGAGCGCTCGGTGCTGCGCCGGCTCGCCTTCATCCGGGCTGCCCGCAACATCGGGCTCGGCCTCGATGAGGTGCGCGCGGCGCTCGATCAGCTGCCCGCGAGCCGTACGCCTAACCGGGCTGACTGGACCAAGATGTCGCGGGCCTGGAGGTCGCGGCTCGACGAGCAGATCGATGCGCTGGTGCAGCTGCGCGACGGGTTGGATTCCTGCATCGGCTGCGGCTGCCTGTCGTTGCAGCGCTGCCGGCTGAGCAATCCGGGCGACATCGCAGCGGGCGGCGGCCCGGGTGCGGCCTACCTCCCGCGACCACTTCGCACGTCCAGTCCGTCAGGGGTCTAGCCCGGACCCGGAGGCAGCCGGCGCTCGGGTGCCGGTAGACCATGGGGCATGGCCACACCACGCGTCGCGATCCTTGATGACTACCAGGAGGTCGCGCTGGCGTCCGCCGATTGGACACTTGATGATCGGGTGGACATCACCGTCTTCAATGACCATCTCCACGAGGAAGGGCCACTGGTCGCGCGGCTGGAGCCGTTCGAGGTCATCGTCGCGATGCGGGAGCGGACGGCCTTCCCGGAGTCGGTGCTGTCCAGGCTGCCGAACCTGAAGCTGCTCATCACCACCGGGCCTTTCAACGCGGTCATCGACGTCGCAGCGGCCGGGAGACTGGGGATCGTCGTGTCGGGTACCGGGGGAGCGGGCGCCGCGACGCCGGAACTCACCTGGGGACTCATCCTCGCGGTGACCCGCGGGATCGCCGCCGAGGACGCCGGTGTCCGCAACGGCCGCTGGCAGTTGGGGATCGGCCCGGAGCTGATGGGCTCCACTCTCGGCATCGTCGGCCTCGGACGTACCGGCCCGCGCGTCGCGCACTATGCCCACGCCTTCGACATGAAGGTGATCGCGTGGAGCCAGAACATGACCGCGGAGCGGGCGGCCGAGTGCGGCGCCGAACTCGTCAGCAAGGAGGAGCTCTTCGAACGCAGCGACATAGTGACCGTGCATCTCAAGCTCAGCGAGCGCACCACTGGGATCGTCGGCGCAGCTGAGCTCGCCGCGCTGGGGCCGAAGGGCTATCTCGTCAACACCTCGCGCGGCCCCATCGTCGACGAGGCCGCCCTCGTCGCCGCGCTGCACGCCGGCACGATCGCCGGTGCGGCTCTCGATGTGTACGACATCGAGCCGCTTCCCCCGGGGCATCCCTACCTGACCGCCCCGAACACCGTCCTCACGCCGCACATCGGCTACGTCTCCGAGGTGGCCTACGCGGCGTTCTACGGCGACGTGGTCGAGGACATCGCCGCCTGGCTCGACGGCGCGCCGATCCGGATCGTGCCGGCCTAGAGCTCGCCGTGTAAGCCCCAAGGCACGCCCTGGCGTGCTCTGAGACTTACGCGACGTTCAACCCAGCCCTGCCACCAGAAAATCCGTGAGGAATGCACGCACTTGCGCCGGGTCATCGATGTCGACGGCATCCCCGGGGGTGGTGACCAGCGAGATCACCATGCGCAGCACCCACTCCGCGGCGCGGGCGATGTCGAGGCCGGCACGCACCTCGCCGCGGGCCCGGGCCTGCTCCAGGTAGGGATGCCAGAAGCTCGACATCCCCGGCAGGATCTGGCGCAGGCCGCTGCCGACCACGGCGGCAAAGGCCTCGGGCTCGGCCTCCTTCAGCATCAGTACGAGCGCACCTGGCTGGTGCGAGCGGCTGAACGCGACGGCCGCGGCGACCTGCCCGGCGAGCCCGTCGGCAGCCTCCACATGAGCCCGGGCTTCCGCCCAGAACTCCTCGTCCCCGCGTAGCAACGCAGCGCCGATCAGGGAGATCTTGTCGGGGAAGAGCCGGTACAGCCAGGCCCGCGAGACGCCCGCATCCTCGGCAATCTGCCCGACGGTCGTGCGCCGGATTCCGCTGCTGCGCAGGCAACGCTCGGCAGCATCCAGCAGCCGGTCGCGCGTGCTTGACGTGATCACGGCTTCACCCACAAGATGCCACGGTAGACACTCTTTGAAATCTGTCTACTGCCTCGCCGATTCAGACCTGCCGAAGACGCCAGAGATCAGGTGGTCATGCCGAGTCCCACGCGCAGTCCCCACGCCGGCCGTCCGTTCACCGACGACGATGCGACGATCGCCGCTGCGCTCGAAGACGTGAGCATCCCGACGCTGATGCTCTCGCTGGTCCACATGTCGGGGGACGCCGAGCTGATCCGTGGCCGGTTGCGCCCGCAGGGCATCTTCCTCAACGAGTACCAGGGGTACATGTCCGAGGAGGACAAGGCCGAGATCCGCAAGATCGCCCTCGACATCATCCGCGAGTACCGCGACCGGGGATGCACGCTGCCGCCCCCGCCGAGCCGCGAGCTCATCCACGAGATGATGAGCTGGCTGGTCTGCGAAGAGGTTCCGGAGAGCTACCTCCCGCTGCTGCTCGAGGAGCTCGAGCTCGACGACGTCGACTCCCGCAAGGTCGAGCTGTCGGCATCGGCGCAGGTGCGCGCCGAGTTCCCGGTCGTCGTCATCGGCTGCGGCGAGTCCGGCCTGCTCGCGGGAATCCGGCTCAAGGAGGCCGGCATCCCGTTCACCATCATCGAGAAGAACGCGGGACCCGGCGGCACCTGGTACGAGAACAGCTACCCGGGCGCGCGGGTCGACGTCGGCAACCATTTTTACTGCTACTCGTTCGAACCGAGCGATCACTGGACCGAGTTCTTCGCCCAGCAGCCCGAGCTCGCCGCCTACTTCCGTGACGTGATGAACCGCCACGGCATCGAGTCCGACATCCGGTGGAGCACCGAGGTGATCGGCGCCGACTGGTCGGACGAGACCGGGCTGTGGCAGGTCCGCACGCGTGACGCCGACGGCAACGAGGCCACGCTGCCGGCGCGGGCGCTCATCTCGGCGGTCGGCCAGCTGAACCGCGCGCACACGCCTGACATCAAGGGGATGCACGACTTCAAGGGCCCGTGGTTCCACTCGTCCAATTGGGACCACTCGGTCGACCACCGCGGCAAGAAGGTCGCCATGATCGGCGCCGGTGCCAGCGGATTCCAGATCGCCCCGACCATCGCGCCGGAAGTCGCGCAGCTGACCGTCTTCCAGCGCACCGCCCAGTGGATGTTCCCGAATCCGAACTACCACGCGAAGGTCGGCGAGGGCTTCCGGTGGGCGCTGCAACACCTGCCGTACTACGGACGCTGGTTCCGTTTCCTCATCTTCTGGCCCGCCAGCGGGCGCAGCCTCGAAGGCTCACGCGTCGATCCCGACTGGCCCGACCAGCAGCGTGCGGTCAACGCCACCAACGACCTGACCCGCCAGGTGTTCACCCAATGGATCGAGAGCCAGGTGGGCGACGATCCGGAGCTGCTGGCCAAGGTGATCCCGGACTATCCGGCTACCGGCAAGCGCACGCTGCAGGACAACGGCAGCTGGCTGACCGCACTCAAGCGCGACAACGTCGAACTCGTCCGCGACGAGATCGACCACATCGACGAGACCGGGATCGTGACCGTCACCGGTGAGCGTTACGAAGCCGACATCATCGTGTACGCGACCGGCTTCTACACCAACCGCGCGCTCTGGCCCATGCAGATCACCAGCCGCGGCCAGAACCTCGGCCAGCTGTGGGGGGAGAGCCCGTCGGCCTATCTCGGTATCACGATCCCCGGCTTCCCCAACCTGTTCTGCATGTACGGGCCTGGCACCAACCTCGCTCACGGCGGCAGCCTGATCTTTCATTCCGAGTGCCAGATGCGTTACATCACCGGCTGTCTGGATGTGCTGCTCGCGGGCGAGGCCCGGGCCATGGAACCGCGCCAGGACGTGCACGACGCGTACTACGAGCGCGTGCAGAAGGAGCTCAGCACTCTCGTGTGGGCGCAGCCGTCGATCAAACACTCACACTTCAAGAACCCGGAAGGCAAGATCCACTCGCTGAGCCCGTGGCCTCTGGTCGACTACTGGGCCTGGACCCGCAGTCCGAACCTCGACGACTTCGTGATGAGTTAGGCAGGCAGCTTTGAGCACACCGACCAACGCCGAACTGATCAGCCGGGCGCGCTTCGCCGACGGCGACTTCTACGCCTTCGACCCGTTCCCGGTGTACGAGGCGCTGCGCCGTGACGCGCCGGTGCACCGCGATCCCAACAGCGGGCTATGGGGAATCGCCACGTACGAGCTGGTGGAGTACGCCAGCACCCACCCGGGAATCTTCAGCAGCGCCAACGGTTCCCGGCCGTTCCACGGCGCCAACAACCACATGATCGACATGGACAACCCGGCGCACATCAAGCGTCGCGGGCTGGTCAGCAAGGGCTTCACCCCGCGGCGCATCGCCGAGCACGAGCCGCGCCTGCGCCAGCTGTGTGACGACATCATCGACACGGTCTGCGAGCGCGGCTCGAGCGAACTCGTGCACGACATCGCCGCCCAGCTGCCGATGATCGTCATCGGCGACATGCTCGGGGTGCTGCCGCAGGACCGGCGCGACGTCCTGCGATGGAGCGAGGATCTGCTCGGCACCCAAGGGGTCGGCGACGAGGACCTGATCTCCAAGCAGATCGCGGCGTCGGAGGCCTGGCACGAGTACGCCACGCGGGTCATCGCCGAGCACAAGGAGAACCCGGCGGACGACCTCATCACCATCCTGCTCAACGCCGAGATCGAGGGCGAGCGGCTGAGCGACGAGGACGTGCTCGGCGAGATCCTGCTGATCCTCATCGGCGGCGACGAGACGACCCGCCACGTCATCGCCGGCGGCATGGAAGCGCTGATGCGCAATCCCCAGCATTGGCAGGCGCTGCTGGCCGATCGCAGCCGCATCCCGCAGACCGTCGAGGAGATGCTGCGCTGGGTCTCGCCCATCAAGAACATGTGCCGCACGCTCACCCGCGACTACGAGTTCGGCGGCGCCGCACTCTCCGCGGGGGATCAGGCGCTGCTGCTGTACGAGTCGGCCAACTACGACGAGTCGCACTTCGACGAGCCGACGACGTTCGATCCCGACCGTGAGCCCAATGACCACATGGCTTTCGGTGTCGGCGCGCACTTCTGCCTCGGGTCCAACCTCGCACGGCTCGAACTTCGCGTGTTACTGGACCGGATGCTCGACCGGCTGCCCGACATCGCGCTCGCCTCGGACGAGCCGCTGGTCCGTCGCCGCAACAACTTCATCAGCGGGATCGAGCGCATGCCGGTCACCTTCACGCCGTCGGCGCCGCTGGGGGACGGGCAACTGGTGCTCGCTTGAGCAGGTTGCTGCCCGGACCGTCAGGAGGCGTCGCGGAAGCTCGAGAACACCTGGATCGCGCCGGCGTTGCTGAACTGGAACGACAGCGCGACGGTGCCGCCGGGCTCGAGGCGGCCGCTCTGGTCGAGCACGACCGGGGCGGTGGCAGCACCGCCGATCGAGACCGTGCCGCCGGGGGGAATCTGCAGCGGGGTCGCCAGCGTGAGGGTCGGGCCGACGTTGCTGCCGACCGCGGTGAGCTCGTCAGCGGTGCTCTCGGTGCTGTGGATCTGCGCGCTGAGGGCGAGCCTGGTGCCGGTGCGCACGATGCTGGTGGCCGTGATGGTGATGCCGCCGCCGCTTCCGTCGCCCAGCGTCGGGACCGCGCCCGGCACCACCGTCGCGCTGCCCGCCGAGTTGGGGGTCGGTCCGGCGCCGGTACTGCTGCAGGCGGCGAGCACCCCGAGCAGGCCGAGCAGCGCTACCGAGGCACGGGCAGTAGTCGAATTCGCGGCAGGCACCCCGCCAGTCTCTCGTATCCAGGTTGTGGCCAGCCTCACGCCGGTCGGTGTAGGGCGTATTCGTGGAGGTCCCAGGCATGACAAAAGCAGCCCCGTTCGCCGAGCACGCGGATCTCACGACGCCCGATCCGGCAGTCCTGGAGCAGGCGCGCAAGCTCGCCCCGTCCATCGAGGCGGAGGCCGAAGCCTGCGAGCGGCAGGGCACCATGCCGGATTCGGTGGTCGACACGCTGCGTGACAGCGGGCTCTTCTCGATCATGGTTCCGCGCTCGCTCGGTGGAAGCGAGGTCAGCGCGGTCACCGCGCTCGCGGTCTTCGAGGAACTGACGGCGGCTGACGCGTCGATCGGCTGGTCGCACATGGCCAACGTGTCCACCTCAGCCTTCAGCGCCTACCTCGGCGACGATGCGGTCCAGGCGATGTTCGGCGACCATCCGGCGATCATGGCGGGACAGTTCTCCCCGAAGGGCCCGTCGGTCGCTGTCGAGGGCGGTTATCAGGTGCAGGGGCGCTACGCGTTCGGGTCGGGCACCGGCCACGCCGACTGGGTCGGCGGCGGCACCGTGGAGATGGACGGGCAGGCGCCGAAGATGGTCGACGGAAGGCCCGTCATCCGGGCATTTTTCGTGCCGCGCAGCGAGGTGGAGTTCCTCGGCGGCTGGGACGTGATGGGCCTGATCGGGACCGGCTCCTTCGACTACGCCATCTCCGAGCGCGTCGTGCCGGCAGGGTTCACGTTCGAGATCACCGACCCGCAGCAGCAGCGCGGCGGCTCGCTCTACGGGCTCGGCGTGATGGGCATGACCTCGATCGGCCACGCGGGCTTCGCCCTCGGCGTCAGCCGCCGTGCCATCGACGAGGTCGTGACCCTGGCCGGCCGCAAGCAGCGCCTCGGCCACGCCACGAACGTCGCCGGTATCGAGCGTTTCCGCTACGGATTGGGCGCCGTGACGGCCAAGTTCAAGGCCGCGCGGGCGCTGCTGTTCCAGTCGTTCACGGCAGCTCAGCAGCAACTCGAAGGCGAGGGAACGCTGGATGAGGAGCTTCGCCTCGGCATCCGGCAGGCCACGACGCACGCGGCTCACGTCAGCGCTGAAGTCGTCGACTTCGCCTACCACTGGTCGGGCGCCGACGGCATCCGTCCCGGATCGCTGCAGCGGCTCTACCGCGACACTCACGCGAGCACCCAGCACATCTTCGTCGACGACAACACCTTCAGCGAATACGGCCGGTACCTGCTGACGGCGGCGGGCTCCCTGGAAGCCTAGGCCGCGCTCCTGCGGGAGGCGACGCGCGGACGGTCGGTCCACGAGCCGCGCGAATACCTCAGCCGGTAGTCAGGCCGCGTCGGTGAGCTCGAACGCATTGCCCTCGGTGTCGCAGCAGAACGCGGTGGTCACGGTGATGCCGAACCGTTCGCTGGTCTGCGGCTCGCTCGTCACCCTGCCGCCGCCGCGCACGACCGCCTCGCTGAGCGGCGCGATCTGATCGGTGGGCACCTGGAGCGCGAAGTGCGCCACCGGGTCGCGTGGCTCGGGCATCTTCGGCAGCTCCACGAGGTGGATCATCCCGCTCTCGGTGGCGAGCCACGCCCCCGCGATCCCGAAGTCGGGCCGGGGCAGCTCCTTCAGGCCCAGCACGTCGACGTAGAAGCGGGTAGCCCGGGCGTTGTCGGTGACGGTGATCGCCACGTGGTTGAGCTGCACGCTGGGGGTTGGCGAGCTGGTGGATGTCACGGCTGCTCCTGGATGACGCTAGATGATCAGGTGTGCTCTGAGCGCGGCCGGCACCGGCGCCGGGCGCCCATCAGCATCGATGGTGACGAGGGTGAGATCGCCGGTCGCGACCGGGGGTCCGCTCTCGAGGCTGAAGTCGACCCGCATGCGGAACGACGTGCGGCCCACGGCCTCAGCAGACAGTTCCGCGACGACGACGTCGAACGGGCGTGCGGGGGCGGTGAACTCACACCCGGTGTGACGGGTGACGAGTTCGACGCCGTGGCGCTGCTGCATCTGGTCGATTCGCTCACCGGCGGCGAGCCACCAGGTGGTGTGCGTGTGCTCCATCCAGCGGAAATAGTTGGCGTAGTAGACGATTCCGGCCGGGTCGCAGTCGCCGTACGTCAGACGGAAGGAGCAGGTGTGCAGCGGGCCGGCCATGACTGGACCGTATCCGCCACCCAGCGACACCTTCGCGTGATGCGTGTTAGACCATGGTGACGGGGCCGCTCGCGGGCCGACGAGCCGCGTGAGCACCCGCGCCCCCGGAAGGGACTTGACCCATGAGCATCTCCACTGAAGCGCCGGCGACGATCGACCAGCCGCGGGCCGGCGGCACCGCGGTGTGGTCGCCGAAGGTCACCCCGCCTATCGGCCGTGAGCTCACCCCCGAGCAGGAGCTGGCGTGCGCGTTCCGCATCCTGGCCCGCGGCGGGTTCAGCGAGGACATCGCCGGCCACATCACCGTCGCCCGTGACGACGGCAGTCTCATGATCAACCCGTGGGGGCTGTGGTGGGACGAGATGACCGCTTCCGACGTCTGCCGGGTGGATTACGACGGCAACGTCCTGGCGGGCAAGTGGGACGTCACCCCGGCGTTCCACATCCACACCGAGCTGCACCGCCGCCGTCCTGACGCCAGGGTCGTGGTGCACAACCACCCCTACCACGTGGTCGTGCTCGCCGCGATCGGGATGCTCCCGGAGATCGTCCACCAGCAGGGCAGCATGTTCGACGACGATCTGGTGCTGGTCGAGGAGTACACCGGCGAGGTCGACGACGCGCTGCTCGGCGCCGAACTGGCCGAGCGCATCGGCGGTGCGAGCAACGCCATTCTGGTCAGCCACGGGATCATCGTGACGGCGCCGACCATCGCCGAGGCCACGTACCGGTCCGCCAGCATCGACCGGATGTGCAAGCTCGCGTACGACGTGATGCTGTCGGGCCGCACGCCCATCCCGCTGGCCAAGGGACTGCGGCAGGGCATGAAGAAGTCGTTGATCGAGCGGGGCACCGAGGTGTTCTGGAACGGCGCGGTGCGCCAGCTGCTACGCGCCGAGCCCGGTGTTCTCGACTAGTCGTGAACTAGCTCCGGCCTTACTTTCTCCAAGCCAACCCGAGGACCACACGCCTGATGGCAAGCATCGAAGAACTCACCCGCAACACCAGCTTCACCACGCAGGTGAAGGGCAAGGTGACCCTGCTGCCCGATCCGCCGCGGGCCAAGCGGGACTACACGGTCATCTCGGTCGACGACCACATCGTCGAGCCGAAGGAGGCGTTCGAGGGCCGGATGCCGGCCAAGTTCGCCGAGCAGGCGCCGCGGGTGGTCGAGAAGGACGGTGCTGATGTCTGGGTCTACGACGGGCAGGAGTTCCCGAACGTCGGGTTCAACGCGGTGGTCGGCCGGCCCGTGGACGAGTGGGGCTTCGAGCCGACCCGCTTTGTCGACATGCGCCGCGGATCCTGGGACATCCACCGCCGCGTCGCCGACATGGACCTGTCCGGGGTCTACGCGTCGCTGTGCTTCCCCTCGTTCCTGCCCGGCTTCGCCGGCCAGCGGCTGCAGCTGTCGACGAAGGACCCGGAGCTGGCGCTTGCCGCCGTACGGGCCTGGAACGACTGGAACATCGAGGAATGGTCGGGGGCCTACCCCGAGCGGATGATCCCCTGCCAGCTGCCGTACTTCCTCGATCCGCAGATCGGCGCGCAGGAGATCTACCGCAACGCCGAGCGCGGCTACAAGGCCGTGACGTTCTCCGAAGGCCCGCATCTGCTGGGCCTGCCGTCGATGCACACCGGACACTGGGACCCGATCATGCGGGCCTGCGCGGAGACCGGCACGGTCGTCAACCTGCACATCGGCTCGTCGGGCACCTCGCCCGGTACCGCGGACGACGCTCCGCCTGACGTTGTGGGCGTGCTCTTCTTCGGCTACGCCATGTTCTCGGCGGTCGACTGGCTCTTCTCGCGAATCCCGGTGCGCTACCCGGACATCAAGATCGTGATGAGCGAAGGCGGCATCGGTTGGGTGCCGGCGCTGCTCGACCGGCTCGACCACATGCAGACGTACGCGTCGATGTACGGCACCTGGGACGGCATCGACATCACGCCGGCCGAGGTGCTCAAGCGCAACTTCTACTTCTGTGCCGTGGAGGACCCGACCGCGTTCGCGCTCCGGGAGCGGATCGGTGTCGACCACATCCTGCTCGAAGAGGACTACCCGCACAGCGATTCGCTGTGGCCGCGTACGCAATCGGTCATCAAGCAGGCGATCGGCGGCCTACCGGCGGCGGATGTCCGCAAGTTCACCTGGGAGAACGCGTCGACCATCTACCGGCACCCGGTGCCGCAGAGCGTCGTGGACGACCCCGAGTCCTTCTGATCCGAGGATGTCCGACGACGAGGAGATCCTTCGCGAGCAGCGTGGGCCGGTCCTGTGGCTGACGATCAACCGGCCGCAGGCAGGCAACGCCATCACCGTGGCGACCCGGACGAGGCTCATCGCCGAGTTCGACGCGGCGAGCGGCGATCCGACCGTTCGTTCCGTCGTCCTGACCGCCGCCGGGAACCGGCATTTCTGCACGGGCGCGGATCTGCGGGCGCAACAGGCCCCGCCGCGGCCGGAGGGGGTTCCCGAGCGCATCGCGGGCGACATCGCCCGCGGCATCCGCGCGAGCGCGCAGCGCCTGATCGCGTCGATTCTCGATTGCGAGAAGCCGGTGGTGGCTGCGGTGAACGGGACGGCGGCGGGAATGGGCGTGCAGGTGGCGCTCGCCTGCGACTTCGTGCTGGCCGCCGAAACTGCTCGTTTCATTGAGGTTTTCGTGCGCCGCGCGCTCGTGCCGGACGCGGGTGCGGCGTACCTCCTGCCGCGGCTCATCGGGGTGCAGCGCGCCAAGGAGCTGCTCATGCTGGGCGACGACGTCCCGGCCGAGCGAGCCCTGTCGATGGGGCTGATCCATCGCGTCGTGCCCGGCGACGAGCTGGCGGATGCGGCCGGCACGCTGGCGCAGCGGCTGGCGAGCGGGCCGACCCGGGCGCTCGCTCTGACCAAGTGGCTGGTGAACCGTTCGCTGGACGTCTCGCGGGGAGCCGCATTCGAGGACGAGGCGATCGCGCAGGACCTCAACATGCACACCGCCGACGGTCAGGAAGGGCTCGCCAGCTACGTCGAGCGTCGCCCGGCCGAATACCGGGGTTGGTGAGCGGATGCCGCTGGATGCCACCGCCCGGGTGCTGATCGACGCGATGGAGAAGACCTTCCCGCCGCTGGACCCGACGATGTCCGGTACCGAGATGCGCGCGCTCGTCGAGCAGGCGGGCGCCATGATGGCGCGCGGCGCCGCGCCGGAGCCGGTCGCTGAGGTGGTGGACCTCACCGTGACCGGGCCCGGTGGGGAGATCCCGATACGGATCTACCGGCCGGCAGGCCCGGCGCTGGCGACCATCGTGTTCTTTCATGGCGGCGGCTTCGTGCTCTGCGATCTCGACTCGCACGACGGCATCTGCCGGGCCCTGTGCAACGCGACGCCGGCGGTCGTCATCGCGGTGCACTACCGCCGGGCGCCGGAGTCGCGTTTCCCTGCGGCCGTGGACGATTGCTACACCGTGGCGCTCTGGGCGAGCCGGCACACCACCGAGCTCGACCTGCCCGCGAGGCTCGCGGTCGTCGGCGACAGCGCGGGAGGCAATCTCGCCGCCTCCGTGGCGCTCATGGCGCGTGACCGCGGTGCGCCCGCGCTCTCGGCGCAGGTGCTCGTGTATCCGATGCTCGACTCCCGTGGTGACACCGCATCGCATCGCGAGACCGGTGATGCGTACTACCTGCGTCACGAAGAGGTCATGTACTACTGGGGCCAGTATCTCGCCGATGCCTCGCAGGCCGGCGAGCCTTATGCGGCGCCGAGCTTCGCCGCGGATCTCACCGGTCTGGCACCCGCGCTGGTGGCCACGGCGGAGTTCGACCCGCTTCGCGACGAAGGTGAGCAGTACGCGGATCGGCTTGCCGCTGCTGGGGTTTCGACTCTCAAGCATCGCTACGACGGCATGTTCCACAGCTTCTTCACCTTCCTCGGGGTGCTCCCCGCGGCGACCGAGCTGCGTGACGAGATCGCCGCCTTCCTGCGCGAAGCCTGAGCCGCGGTGTACTTCGCGCTCACCCCCGAGCAGCGGGCGCGTCAGGACGAGTTGCGCGCGCTGCTGGACGCGCGCCTGCCGGAGTCGGCCGTCCGCGAGCTGATGGCCGATCCCGTCGGCGACGATCCGCAGCTGTGGCCGGAGGTGCTCCGGCTGGCCGGTGGTACGGATCCGGCCGACGTGGCGGCAACGCTCGAGGTGCTGGGGGAGCGGCTGTTCATCGGGCCGTACCTGTCGCATGTCATGGCCGGCGCGCTGCTGCCGGACGCAGCCGATCTGGTGGCGGTGGCCGCCGGCGACGAGTCGGGCGTGCTCTGCGCGTCAGGAGTCACGGTCAGCGCGGATGGCCGCGTGTCGGGTGTGAGGTCGTTCGTGCTGGACGGGATGACCGCGCAGCGGCTGCTCGTCTTCGGGGTGCGGGCCGGCGCCGCCTGCGTCGTGCAGGTCGAGACCGGCGCGCCGGGAGTCACCCGCGTACCGATGCCGGTGCTGGATCAGACCCGCAAGCTGGCGCGCGTCGAGCTGGCGGGCGTTGCGGGAACGATCCTGGCGCTGGACGCGGATGCGGCTCTCGACACGCTTCGCCGCGTGACACATGCGGCGGTGGCGGCGGAGCAGGTCGGTGGTGCCCAGGGAGCGCTCGACGCCGGTCTCGCGTATGCCAGGCAGCGGCACCAGTTCGGACGCGTCATTGGCTCCTATCAAGCGGTCAAGCACCGTTTCGCGGAGCTCGTGCTGCTCGTGGAGCAGGCCCGGGCCGCTGCCTACAACGCGTTGCTCACGCTCTCGCCGGACGCCGTCTCGCACGCCCGGATCGTCTCCACGCAGGCAGCGCTCGAGTCGAGCGAGTGGTGCCTGCAGGTACAGGGTGGGCAGGGCTTTCGCTGGGACAACGTCGCGCACCTCTACCTCAAGCGGGCGAAGGCCACCCAGCTGCTCTTCGGCGATCCGGGCCGCGAACGCGAGCGCCTCGCCGTGTCGCTCGGCCTCACCTAATCCGGACGCGGTTCGCGGGGGAGCCCGAGCACGCGCTCGGCGACGATGTTGCGCTGCACCTGCGAGGTGCCGCCGTAGATGGTGCCGGAGCGGGCGAAGAGCCAGTTCGCCTGCGCGTCGGTGACCGGATAGTCGTAGACGTGGCGCCGGCCACCCATTCCGACCCCGGGCGGCGGGGGAGCGCCGGCAGGCCCGGTGAGCAGCGCGGCGGAAGGCCCTGTGACCTCGAGTGCCAGGGCCGTCAGCCGCTGGTGGAACTCGGTGTAGGCGAACTTGTAGGTCGCGCCCACCGCCGCGGCGCCGGGGTCCACGTCACCGTGGACAGCGGCGGTCAGCAGCCGGTACGACGCGAGCCGCAGCGATTCGATGTCGCACCAGGCGCTGACGATCCGATCGCGGATCAACGGGTCGGCCACCCGCCCGTTGGCCCGCGCCGCCGCGATGACCTCGTCGAGCTCCGCCCGGAAACGCAGGTGGCTGGCCGACGAGGACACCCCGCGCTCGAAGCCCAGCGTCCCCATCGCGACCGACCATCCGGCGCCGACCGCGCCGACGACGTTCGCCGCCGGGCAGCGGGCGTCGCGCAGGAGCACCTCGGTGAAGCCGACCCGCCCGTCGGGCTGTACCAGCGGGCGCACCTCGACCCCCGCTTGCCGCATCGGCAGGAGCAGGTAGGACATCCCGGCATGCGGGCGCACCGCCGGGTCGGTGATCGCCAGCATGAACATCAGATCGGCCTCGTCGGCCTCGCTCGTCCAGATCTTGTGGCCGTTGACGACGAACTCGTCCCCGTCGCGAACGGCGGTCGTGGCGATCCCGGCGAGATCGCTGCCCGCCTGCGGCTCGGAGAAGCCCTGGCACCACGTCTCGGTGCCGGCGGCGATCGGCGGCAGGAAGCGTGCCTTCTGCGCTGGGGTGCCGAACTGCAGGAGTGTCGGTCCGACCAGCAACTCGCCGCCGGTCGCGCGGGCCAGCGGGGCACCCGCTGCAGCGAATTCCTCAGCAACCGCAGCGGCTTCCAGCACCGACAGTCCCCGGCCGCCGTACTCGACCGGCCAGGTCGGCACCGCCCAGCCACCGTCGTAGAGCGCCCGCCGCCAGCGCACCGGAAACGTGTTCGGCAGACCCTCGGCGCGATCCTGCTCGCGCAGCCGGGTTAGCGTCGTGCGGGCCCAGTGCGAGGCGAGCGCGCGAAGCCGGCCGTCCACCGCAAAGTCCAGGTCCACGCGGCCCATCTTGACCGACCACGATTCAGCGAGGGGAACCACCCATGGCAATGCCGACCGACATCGGCGTGATCGACACCATGATCGGGATGCCGTCCGGAGACCGGCGGTGGTGGGCACGTTCGATGGCACCCCTGCTGCTCGATGCCGACAGCCAGGGCTCGTTTCAGCATGCCGCGAGCTACATGTACAAGGACCTGCCGGCCGAGGCCGACATGGGGGAGGACCCCGTGGCGGTGCTGCTGCGCGAGATGGACGAGAACGGCGTCGCGCAGGCGCTGCTGCCCGTCACGCCCGACGACCCGGTGAGCATGCGGGCGTTGCAGCAGCACCCCGACCGGCTGCTCGGCAGCTTCATGGTCGACCCGGTCCGGGGCATGGAAACCGTGCGGGGCCTGGAGAGTGCGGTCCACGACCTCGGCGTCGTCGCGGCGACGTTCTTTCCCTGCGGCTGCGTCCCGCAGGTGCCGATCGATGACCGGATGGTCTACCCGGTGTACGCGAAGTGCGTCGAGCTCGACATCCCGATCTTCGTCAACGCGGGCGTTCCCGGCCCTCGGGTGCCGATGGACGCCCAGGACGTCGCGCTCGTCGACAAGGTCTGCTGGTTCTTCCCCGACCTGCGGATCGTGCTGCGCCACGGCGGTGAGCCGTGGGTCGATCTCGCGGTGAAGCTGATGGTGAAGTGGCCCAACCTCTACTACTCGACGAGTGCTTTCGCTCCGAAGTACTACCCGCAAGCGATCATCGACTACGCCAACAGCTCCCGCGGTGCGGGCAAGGTCATCTACGCCGGCTACTACCCGTCCGGCTTGTCGCTCGAGCGCATCTTCCGCGAGCTCGCCGACCTTCCGCTGCGCGAGGAGACCTGGCCCCGCTTCCTGCGCGACAACGCGCGCGAGGTGCTGAAGCTGGCGTGATCCCCGATCGTCAGCCGGTGATCTCGATACCGCCGATCTTCGCGTGATCCCTGGTGGCGGTGAAGCCGAGATCAAGGCTGTTGTCCTTCACGGTGACCGTGAACTTCTTGACCAGGGCCCGGTTCTTGCCGACCGCGGCGAAGATGTCGAGGTTGTTGATGATCTTGACGCCCTCGGCCGTCACGCTGAAGACCCGGGCGCCCTTCTTCGTCCAGTAGTTCTCGGAGAGGTAGAGGTTCAGGTGGTACGTGCCGTTGGCGATCGGGATGTGGTAGCCGCTCATGTTGTAGCGCTCGGTCTGCATGACGAAGCCGTCGATGCTGCCGGCCACCGCCGTCCAGGAGATGTCGGTAGCGCCCCCGCTGTACCTCGTGTCAGCCGACCACGCGTGCCCGGCGGAGTCCTTCCAGGCCGGCCCGCCGGCGTTGATCCGGATGGGCGCGGTGGGCCAGGGGATGACCGTGAAGCCGGTCGCCGTCGAGCTGTTGTCGGCCTCGTTGCTCTCGAGGATCGTGCCGGTGTCGTCGGCCTTCGCGACCAGCGAGTGCCTCCCGGCCGTTGCGGTCCACCTGCCGGTGACGCTCAGGCTCGCGCCAGGCCGTAACGGGGTCGTATTGGAGCTGCTCGCCGCCGCCCGCTTGCCGTCGAGGTAGAAGCCCACGCCCGTCACCGCGTCGACCGGGGTGGCCGCCGCCCCGACGTTCTTCAGCGTCGCGTGAAACGTGGTCACCTGGCCGGGACGCACGCCGGCCGGCGTCTCGGACACCGATGTGACCACGAGGTCGGGTGTCGCCACGGGCGCGAGTCCCACCCGGATGAAGTGGGGACGGTAGTCGTCGACGTTGCCGGCATCAGCCGGGTCGAGTGAGTTGGTGTCGTAGGAGACCAGCAGGTTGCCGCTCGGGTCGTCGCTTTCCGGGTGCACCGCCGAGCCGTAGGCGAACTCGCTGCCGGCGACCTGCGGGAGGGTGTACGCCGCCTGCGCGGGGCTCCACGGTCCGAGCGGGTCACACGCATACGACACGGTCATCTGGTTGCTGAAGTTCGGGATGGAGAACATCGCGTAGCCCGCCGCGCGCTGCACGACCGCCTGCGGATTGCCGAAGGCGATGTCCTGCGCATCATGCGGATCGCTCGACCAGTCCGCGCCGGTCGACCACTGCCAAGCGCTCGCGTTCGTGAGCTGACCTGCCGGGACCCGCGCGACTTTGGCGAAGCTCGACAGGCCTCCCTCGGAGTCGCCGGCGTAGACGTAGTCGTAGCCCCCCGACTGCACGATCGACTGCCCGTAGATCGGCAGCGCCGGGTCGGTCGCGATGGGCGTGATCGAGACGAAGTTCAAGGCGGGCAGCGTGAACGTCGCGATGCCTTGCTGGCCGGTGAAGGCGAAGGGAAAGGGCTGCGCTCCGCCGTCGGTCATCTGGTAGACGGGCACGCGCAGCACGTTGCCCTCGACCACCGGATCGTTCGGCCACCACCAGGTGCCGGAGACCGACGGGATCAGCGAGGTCGGCACGCTCGCCGCCGCCTCCTTGTTCAGGGTCAGGTTGTCGCCGGTCTGCAGCAGCATCGAGCTGCGCACGAACGGTGTCGCGGCGATGTTGCGCGTGCGGTTGGGCGCAATACCGGTGGTCGTGCCGAGCCAGGTGTCGGAGAAGATCCAGCTGTCGCGGCCGTCAGGAAGCAGGGTGCTCACGCCGCCGTCGGCGCCGGTCCAGCCCGGGCCGGAACGCGTGAAGAGGCTCTCGTAATGTGTGTCACTCGCGACGCCCGGGGCGCTGGCCGGCACGCAGTAATTCGGATCTGAGGGCACGTCGGCCTGGGCGGGAGCTGCGCTGCCGACGACCGCGAATACGGTAAGCACAAGCGCCGAACTCGCTATCGCGGCGACGAATTTCTTGATCAAGATTCTGTCCGGTAGCCGACCATAGTGGGGCTATCGGTCCTCACGGGCATTTTCCCAAGCTGACGAATGTAAAGGTTGTGCCATTTCGCGCGGGGGCCCGGGGCGTCGGGTACTAGGTCCACCGCGCGGCGCGGCGGAGGGGGTCGGCTATCGTGATCTGGCCAGCGCACGAGCACGCATCACCGGGTAGCGAGGCACGCTGTGACCGAACGTCCTGACCCTCTCGTCGCGCTCTTCGACTGCGACAACCACATCTACGAACCGGCCGATGCCGTCACGCGTTACCTGCCGAAGGAGGCGCTCGGCCGGGCCATCACCCCGGTCACGCTCGCCAATGGCGAGCAGGGCCTGCTGGCGGGGGGCAGGCTGGTCACCGGGCTGGACCATCCGATCGACCTGGCCCACCGCCCCGGCGCCCTGAAAGAGATGCTGCGCCAGATGAAATCCGGCAAGCCCACCGAGGGTTATGCCTTGGAGCCGCTACGTCCTGAGTATCTGCAACGCGAGCCCCGCCTCGCGCTCATGGACAAGCAGGGCATCGAAAGCGCCATCCTTTATCCGGCCACGATGGGCACCATGGCCGAGCATTACGTGCGCGGCGTCAAGCCCCTCTACGACAACATCCACGCCTACAACCAGTTCCTCTACGAGGACTGGGGTTTCGACTACCAGTCGAGGATCTACACGCCGGCGCTGCTCTCGCTCAGGGACCTGGACCGCGCGGTGCAGGAACTGGAGTTCGTGCTGGCCCGCGGTGCGAAGTTCATCATGCTCAATGCCGGACCGGCGTACGGGCGCTCGCCGGCCGACAGCTATTTCGATCCTTTCTGGTCGCGGATCAATGAGTCCGGCGCGAGCGTGGCCTATCACATCGGAGAATTCTGGTACAACGAAACGGTCGCTCCGGCCTGGGGATATGACCCGGAGCCGGTGTTCTTTGAGATGTCCGCCTGGCAATGGCAGAACTGCTGGGGTCGGCGCCCGATCGAAGAAACCCTGTCGGCATTGATCTTCGGCAATCTCTTCGGCCGCTTTCCCCGAATTCATGTCGTGGTGTCGGAATTCGGCGCCGAATGGGTGCCGCTCTTCGTACGGCAAATGGACAAGAGCCGGGGGATGGGCCGCCGCGGCCCCTGGCCCGGCGGCGCGCTGACCGAGCGTCCGAGCAAGATCTTCGAGCGCCACGTTCGGGTGGTGCCCTACCCCGAGGACGACGTCGTCAAGATCGTCAGCGACCTCGGGCAGTCGACGTCGATCGTCATGGGATCGGACTTCCCCCACGGCGAGGGCTTCGCCGAACCGGCCGACTTCGCCCATCTCATCGAGACCCTGCCGGTGGCCGAGCAGCGGGGGATCCTGCACGACAACGCGCTTGCCCTCGTCGGGCGCGGCTGACAGGCACAACTGAAGAATTTTCCGCCTCCGCTGTCGAACTGACGCGGCGCCGTTCGACGGACGAGTATCCGGGTGCAGGAGCGCCCACTTCCTCGATGCGAAGGAGCCCCGATGTCGGAGTACCTGATCCTGATCTACGAGAACGAGAGCAACTACCCGGCGCCGGACGACCCGGGCTGGGGCCAGCTGATGGACGGTCACCAGAAGTTCGGCGAGAACAACGCGGCCGTCCTGCGCGGTGGCAACGCGTTGCAGCCGACCGCGACCGCCACCAGCATCCGCGCGGCCGGAGACGACTTCACGGTCACCGATGGACCGTTCGCGGAGACCAAGGAAGCCCTCGGCGGCTACTACCTGGTCGAGGCCGCCGACCTCGACCAGGCGATCGCGATCGCCAAGCAGGTGCCGGCGCCCTACGGTGGCGTCGAGGTCCGGCCGATCATGACCTTCTCCTGACGTCACCTCGTCTCCCAGCTCGGTGCCCGCCGGACGCCGGGCCAGCGAGCAGGTCAGTGCCGCTGTCGCCGATGCGCACCGTCGCGAGTGGGCCTTCGTGCTCTCCGCGACGGTGCGCGTCGCGCGCGACATCGACCTCGCCGAGGAGTGCGTCCAGGAGGCGTACGCGCAGGCCCTGACGAACTGGACATGGAGCGGCATCCCCGCCAATCCGGGCGCCTGGCTCACGACCACCGCGAGGCGTCGCGCGCTGGACGCCCTGCGCCGCCAGGCCACGCTGGCCCGCAAGCTCCCGCTGCTCATCGAGCCCGGAACCGGTGCCTCGGCAGAAGAAGCCGAGCCGCTGGATCCGGCAGCCGCGTTTCCCGATGACCGCCTCCGGCTGATCTGCACCTGCTGCCACCCGGCGCTCGCGCCCGCGGCCCAGGTCGCGCTGACGCTCCGGCTGGTCTGCGGCCTCACCACCGCCGAGGTGGCCCGGGCCTTCCTGGTGAGCGAGCCGACCATGGCGGCCCGCCTCACGCGGGCCAAGAAGAAGATCGCGGCGGCCCGGATCCCGTACCGCATACCGCCCCCGGCCGAGCTGCCGGCGCGGATCGGCGCGGTGCTGACCGTCGTCCACCTGCTGTTCACCACCGGCCACACCGCTCCCACGGGCGGTGCGCTGGTGCGCGTCGACCTCGTCGAGCGCAGCCTCGACGTCGCCCGCATGCTGCACGACCTGCTGCCCGCGGACGCCGATGTCACGGGGCTGCTCGCGCTGCTGCTGCTCACCGACAGCCGCCGCGCGACGCGGATGGACGCGCAGGGTCAGCTGGTGCTGCTGGCCGACCAGGACCGCCGCCAGTGGAATCACGTCGCCATCGCCGAGGGATGCGCGCTCGCCAAGCAGGCGCTCTCGGCGCCGTCTTCCCGAGGGCCGGGACGCTTCCCGCTCGAAGCGGCGATCGCGGCGCTGCACGCCGAGGCGCCGACCTGGGAGCGGACCGATTGGGCGCAGATCGTCGGCCTCTACGACGCGCTCTACGCCCGCTGGCCCTCACCGGTGGTCGCGCTCAACCGGGCGGTCGCGGTCAGCTTCGCCGCCGGACCCGAGGCGGGCCTCGCGGAGCTGGACAAGCTCGGCGCCCTCGAGCAGCTGGCCGGCTACGCCTACCTGCCGGCCGCCCGCGCCGATGCGTTGCGCCGGCTGGGGCGTACCGCCCAGGCGCGCGACGCGTACACCGAAGCGTTGCTGCTCACCGACAATGCCGTCGAACGCAGCTACCTTGCCGGCCGGCTGTCAGCGCTGGACGGAGGCTAGATCACCTGCGGGAACGTGAAGAGCTTGTCCGGATCGGCTCGGCGCTTGATGTCCTGCAGCCGCGACAGATTCGAGCCGTAGTAGGCCTCGGCGAAGTTGGCCAGATCCGGGTCCTGGTAGTTCACGTACGAGCCGCCGCTCACGTACGGGCGCAGCGCCTTGGTGAACTCGTCCAGCCAGGTCTGTCCACGCTGGATCACGGCGGGGGAGTCGGTCATCGTGAACGACGAGCTGCGCTGGATCCCGGCGAGCGCGTTGCGGTGGGGAAAGGCGGTCGCGTTCGAGGCCACCCGGTTGATCGCGCCGCCGTACGCGTCGAACTGCGCCCCGCCCTCGCCGACCTGCGGGTCGGCCTGGCGCATGTTGACGTAATCGATGATGACCCCGATACCGGCCGTCGACAGCGGGCTCGTCACGTAGTCGGACGCGCCGATCCCGGGCTTGCGGGTGAGTTGCCCACCGGCCGTCTGCGTGGGCAGGTGGCACTGCTCGACGGTCAGGCCCGAGCAGCCGCCCTCGTACAGCATGGCCGACAGGTAGTCGGGCTGGGTGAACGAGGAGTTGCTCGACGGCTGGCTGCCGACGGCGCTGATGAGACCGTTCACCAGGCTGTTGGCCGACGACAGGCCGCCGTTGTAGACGCCGTTGATCCGGATGGCGGGGCCGGCCGCTCCGGTGCCGCCGGGATGGGCGATCAGGAGCAGCGTCGACCAGATCTCGTCGGGCGCGCCGGGGGCCCAGGAGAGCCAGCCGGCGATGACGTCGGCGGCCGCCGACCAGGGCCAGCTGAGGCCGAACGAGACGAGGGTCGGGGCGGCCACGGTGCTGAACGTGAACGAGGTGGCGATCCCGAAGTTCCCGCCGCCGCCGCCCTGGCTCGCCCAGAAGAGGTCGCCGTCGAGCCCGCCGCTGGACTTCGTGCAGTGCCGCAGCGTCCCGTCGGCCGTGATGACGTCGATCGACTCGAGCCGGTCACAGGTCAGCCCGTACGAGCGTCCCACCACTCCCTGCCCGCCGCCGAGCGCCAAGCCACTGATACCGACGGTCGGGCACGAACCCGCGGGCATCGCCACGCCCGCGGCCGCGAGCCCCGCGTACACGTCGACCAGCCGTGCCCCCGCGCCGATGGTCGCGCTGCCGTTCGCCGCGTTGACGCCGGCCATCCGCGTCACGTCGATGACCAGCCCGGTGCCGGTGGACCAGCCGCCGTAGGAGTGGCCTCCGGCGCGCGGACGGGGCGTGACGGCCGACGAACGCGCCACGTCGAGGCAGTTCTGGATGTCGCTGACCGACTCGCAGTACGCGATTGCCTGCGGCCGGATGGCGTCGTAACGGAAGTCGAAGAGCTGCCGGGAGACCGCATAGGCGGGGTCGTCGGGAAGCACCAGCGTGCCGGAGAGCTTCTTACTCAAGGCGGTCCAGTCAGGCGGCGCTGCCGACGACGGTGGGGCCGGTGGAGTCGAGGTGTGGGGGGCGGCGCTCGTGGGTGACGCCGGGCCGGAGCCTGAGCTGGAGCAGGCGGCCAGCGCCCCCACGCCGATCAGTCCGAGGAAACCCCTGCGGTCGAGGCGGTCTAATTTCACTGGCGCTCGCACCGGAGGAACCTACGCTGAACGCGCGTCGTCACCCCCGAGGCTGGCCGGGCCACGGGAAGCTGTCGCCTCAATGTCCTCAGCTGCCGTACAGGCACCCTCTACTTTGGAAGAAATGTCGCAAGAACGGGCGAGCCTCGCCTCGCAGGAATCCACCGAGGGGCCTCGTCACCCCTGGTGGACCGTTCTGCGCCGGATCGGGTCCCCGGCCATTCGCCTGATGATCGTCGCGGCGGTGGTCGAATTCGCGCTGCTGCCACAGCTCGCGGGTGCCCGCGAGGCCATTCACAAGCTCAGCGGGATCTCGCCGGCCTGGCTCGCGACCGGCCTGGTCGCGCAGGTCTTCTCGCTGCTGGCCTACGCCCGCCTCAGCCAGATCGCACTCGACGCGCCGGGAGTCAGCTACGGCCAGCTGCTTCGGGTCGACCTTGCCACGCTTGCGGTCAGCCACGTCGTCCCCGCCGGCTCTGCGGTCGGGATCGGGCTCGGATACCGGTTGCTGACGCGTTCGGGCGTGTCCTCCGACCGGGCGGTGTCCGGCAAGGCGCTGCAGACCGTCGGCTCCGCCGTGGTGCTGAACCTGATGCTCGGCGGGGCGCTCATCGCCGCGCTCGTCACCCACGGCAACAACCCGCTGTACGCCCCTATCGCGGCGGTCGGCCTGGCGCTGATCCTGGCGGCGAGCATCGGCGCGGCGCTCGTCGCACGTTCGGAGGGTTGGCTCACCCGCACCGTCGTGCGCACGCTGCAGCACCTGCCCAAGGTCGACGCCGAAAGCGGTGCCCGGCTCATCGCGTCACTCGCCGGCACGGTGCGACGGCTGGTCGGTGACCGGCGGTTCCTGGTCCGCATCATCAGCTGGGCGACCGTCAACTGGCTGTTCGAGGCCCTCACGCTGTGGTGTTGCGTGAAGGCGTTCGGTCACACGCTCGGGCCGGTGGGCCTGCTGGTGGCGTATGGGTTGGCCAATGTCGCCGCCGCCATCCCGATCACCCCGGGCGGGCTCGGCATCGTCGAGGGCATCCTGGTGCCGACCCTCGTCGCGTTCAGCACGACCAAGGCCGTCGCCCTGCTCGGCGTGATCGCGTTCCGGCTCATCAGCTTCTGGCTGCCGATCCCGATCGGCTTCGGTTCCTACGCCCGCCTGGAATGGCAGCTGCGGCACAAGGGCGTGCCCCTGCCCGAGCCCACGATCGAGGAGGCCGAGAAGGAGCTGGCTGCCGAGGCAGCCGTCGGATCACAGCCCGGAGAAGATCGCGGTTAGCCGGTGGATGACCCGCGCGGCCGTCTCGATGTCGCCGGTATCGACGTCGGCGAGCATTTCCTCCCACTGGTCGCTCCACTCGACCCGCTTGCGTTCCAGCAGCGCCTGACCTTCGCCGGTCAGCGCGACGAGCACGCACCGGCGGTCGGCGTCGGAGCGCCGGCGCACGACGAGCCCTTCTTCCTCGAGCAGGTCGAGCATGGCCGTCACGGTCGCCGGGTGCAGATCCGCGGCCTTGGCCAGCTGGCCGGCGCTGACATCCGCCGCGGTGCCGCCGCTGTCAGCCAGCGCGATCAGGGCGCGGGTCTGGGCGTAGGTCATGCGGTCGCGCCGCTGCTGATCGCGGGCGCGCAGGCGGCGCTCCGCGCCGAGCAGCTCGCCCAGTGCCGCGCGGATGGTGGCGATGGCATCAGTCCGCGGGTCGAGCTCGGTTACGGGGGTCGCCATGTTCACAGCGGTCACTACAGCACCTCCAGTGCCGATTCGAGAGCCGCGCTCGTGGCGGCGCGTGAATCCGGGGCGTGGTCACGGGATCGGCGTTCGACGAGCAGGAGCCAGAAAGCGGGGATGAGAGCGAACGCGCCGACGAAGAACAGCCACCAGTAGGTGTGCCGGAAAGCCGCTGCCTCACCGCCCGGGGTGTGGGCGTGGTGTGTGAGGGCCTGCTGCAGGATGACCGTCGCCACCGCGGTGCCGATCGAGCCGCCGATGCGCTGGATGATGTTCAGCTGGGCGCTGCCGTCCCGTACCTGATCCTCCTCGAGCATGGAGAACGCGACCGCGAAGAGCGGAAGGCCGATCGCGCCGAAACCGACGCCGCGGATCGTGGCCACCCCGACGATCAACAGGTAGGACGTGTGCTCGGTGAAAGCGGTGTAGGGAAGCAGGCTCGCGCATCCGACGAGCAGGCCGGTGACCGCGACCCGGCCCCCACCGAACCGGTCGGTGGCCCGCCCGGCAGCACTGATGACAGCCGCGACGCCGAGGGAGGTCGGCGCCAGCAGCAACCCGGTGCGGGTGGCGTCCTCACCGCGTACGACCTGGAAGTACAGCGGCGCGATCACCATCGAGGCGAACATCGCCGCACCCGTGGCGAGCGACGCCATGGTCACCGCCGCGTACCCGCGATGGCGGAAGAGCTTCAGGTCCAGCACCGGATAGGGCGAGCGCAGCGACCACCACACGAAGGCCGTCAGCAGCATCAGGCCTAGCGCGATGGCCCCTCCGGAGCTGACCTGCGAGAGGTTGCCGATGCGCGCCGCGTCGGAGAGCCCGTAGATCAGTGAGACCGTGCCGGCAGCGGCCAGGATCAGGCCGGCGACATCGAGCTTGCCGGCCACTTCCTTCTCGTCCTCGGGAAGCACGCGGACGCCGTAGATCAGCGCGACGACGCCGATCGGCACGTTGATCAGGAAGATCCACTGCCAGCCGAACGACTGCAGCAGGATGCCGCCGAGCGTGGGGCCGAGAACGGGCGCGAGGACGGTCGGGGTCGAGAGCACTCCCATGACGCGTCCGAGATTCTCCTTGCCCGCGGCCTTGACCAGGATCATCTGCCCGACCGGCATGATCATGCCGCCGCCGATGCCCTGCAGGACCCGGAAGAAGATCAGCGATCCGGCGGACCAGGCGAGCCCGCACATCGCCGAGCCGACGGTGAAGACGAGGATCGAGATCAGGTAGAGCCGCCTGATCCCGATGCGCCGGGCTGCCCAGGCGCTGACCGGCACGGTGGCCGCCAGCGCGAGCAGGTAGCCGGTGACGACCCACTGGATCGTCGAGATCGTGGTGTGCAGCTTCGTCGCCAGCGAGTCGAGCGCGACATTGACGATCGTCGTGTCGAGCACCGACATGACCGAGCCGAGGACGGTGACGAGGCCGACACGCTTGACGTACGGATCCAGCCGGGGGCCGCGCCGGGCGCGAGGAGTGCGCGGGGTGCGTCCCAGAACAGCCATCCGCCCCCGCTCCTCCAGAATGCTTTGCCTCCCAACCTACGGGAGCCCAACGTTTCTCGCGACGGCCGGGACGTGTGGTGAATGTCGCTTCTGTACCGGGCGCGTAAGCGCCACAGAACGCCCGGACGTCCTCAAACGCTTACGCGGCGGGTGTTCAGGCCGGCGGCGCCTCAGGCGTCCAGTGGCTACGCAAGTCCTGCAGCCACGGCGGGTACTCCAGGTCGACGTCGGGCAGCGCCGTCACCCCGCGCTCGGCGCGCTCCTTCTCGAGTGTCTCCGGTTGATCGCCCCAGGAGCGCGGATCGCCGAGCATGACCTCGAACATCACGCAGCCCTCGTCGCCCGCGCGGATCGGCCCGAACGCGGCCCCGTAGGGCAGTTCGATGTGCGTGCCGGCCGGGCAGTGGCGGTCGCCGATCCAGACGTCGCCGCTGATGATGAACACGACGTGCGGGCTGAAGTGGCCGTGGCGCCGCACGATCATGCCCGGGTCATAGCGCGCGTAGAGCGAGAGGTACTGGGGGTCGGGGGAGAAGGCGAACCATTTCTCCCACACGCAGGACTCCGACCCGTCGGCGTTGCGCTGGCGCTTGACCTGCTGCCAGTTCATGTCCGGGTCGTCGAGCGAGCGAAAGATCGGCTCCTTGCCCGGGATGCGCGGGGACTGGTTCGGAACTGTCGAACCGGTCGACGGTGTGGGGGGTGTCGCGGGTGTGGTCACGCGGGCTCCCTTGCTCGATGGCTGTGTCGCAGGTAGCTTTCCACAAAGCTAATTACGCCGGGCAGGCGGGGTCCACCCCTCGCGCCGGCAGCGTCCGCGCCAACCCGAACGCCCACCGAGAATCCACCTGGCGAAAGGTGCCGCTTCATGACCACCCCTCGCGCCGAAGACCTCCCGCTGATCATCTCCGTCGACGATCACGTCATGGAGCCCCGCGACCTGTGGCAGCGCGAGCTCCCGCCGAGCCTTCGCGACCGCGGCCCGCGCACGGTCCGCGAGCGGGTGCGGCTGGAATTCACCGGCGGTCATTACGGGTTCGTCCGAGACGCGCCTCGACGGTCACTGGACCGACGTGTGGCTCTTCGACGACCTGGTGGTGCCGACCGGTCTGCTGCACGGGCCGGCCGGCTTCAAGCGTTCTGACGTGAGCAACATCGGCGCCACGTACGAGGACTTCCGGCCCGGCACGTACAACCAGAAAGACCGCCTCATCGACATGGACACCAACCATGTCGAGGCGGCGCTGAACTACCCCAACATCTTCCCGCGGTTCGCCGGCCAGGGCTTCGCCGAGCGTTCCGACAAGGATTTCGCCCTGCTGTGCCTGCAGATCTACAACGACTGGATGATCGACGAGTGGTGCGCCGGCGACGGCCGCGGACGCCTCATCCCGCTGACCCTGATCCCGCTGTGGGACCCGCACCTGGCGGCGGCCGAGGTGCGCCGCTGCGCCGACAAGGGCGCCCACGCCGTCGCCTTCAGCGAGAACCCGACCAAGCTCGGCCTGCCCAGCCTCTACTCAGGCAAGTGGGATCCGTTCCTCGCCGCCTGCGAGGAGACCGACACGACGATCTCGATGCACATCGGCTCGTCGTCGACCATGCCCACCACCAGTCCTGACGCGCCGCTGTCCACGTCGATGGCGCTTTCGTCGCAGAACGCGCAGGGCTCGGTCGTCGACTGGGTGTTCTCCGGCACGCTCGCCCGCTACCCGAAGCTCAAGGTCGCCTGGGCCGAGAGCCAGATCGGCTGGCTGCCGTACCTGCTCGAGCGCATGGACCTGGTCTGGAAGGAGGGCGTCGGCGACCTCGACCTCCCGCAAGCGCCGAGCAGCTACGCCCGCGGCCGGATCTGGGGCTGCATCTTCGACGACCAGCACGGGCTCGTCGCGCGTGACGCCGTCGGCATGGAGTCGATCCTGTTCGAGACCGACTACCCGCACAGCGACGGCACGTTCCCGCGCTCGCGCGAGGTGGCGCATCGGCTCTGCGCCGGCGCCGGGCTGAACGAGCACGAGTGCTGGCAGTTCCTGCGGGGCAACGCGATCAAGGCGTACGGGCTCGAACGGTTCGGGATCACTGCGTGACGGCAAACGTTCCCTCCGGCCCGGCGGGCCTTCGCGACGCGCTGGCATTGCCTCCCGAGCTCGGCCTGCTCAGCCCGCTGACCCGGCTGACGCTCCTGGTCGACGCCGAGGTCGAGCGGATCGCGGCGACCCACGGCATCGCTTTCGCGGACTACCTGGTCCTCGGGGTGGTGCGGCGTTCGCCCGGCGGTCATGGGCGTCCGACCGAGATGTGCGCCGTCCTGGGGCGGACCACCGGCGGCATGACCCTGACCCTCGACCGGCTCGAAGCCGCCGGCTGGGTGAGACGGTCGGCCGACACGGCCGACCGCCGCCGCATCGTCGTCTCGCTCACCGCCGAGGGCCGCCGGCTGGCCGAGGCGGTGAACGAGGAGCTGCACGCCTGGGAGCAGAGCCTGGCGTTGAACGCGGCCGATCGGGCCGACGCCGGAGCGGCGCTCGCGCTGCTGATCGGCGCCGTGGAGTCGCGGGAAGCGCTCTCGGCCTGAATCCACAGGTCATCAGGCGCCCGTGAACGCCGCCAGCTAACGTGGCGGGGGTGGTCGACCTCGAGGTGACCGGCAAGGTGGGCCGGATCATCGTTCGAGTGCGCGGCAGCGAGGGGCCAGGCGAAGTGCTGGTACGGGTGCGCGGGGGCAGCGAGGCGTTCATCGCCTACGCCGACACCGAGATCGAACGTGATCGCGACGTGCTCGTGGTCAACTCGCGCGGCGAGCGCTCCGTGGACGTGGTGCCCTGGCCATGGCCGCAGGAGTTGGAGACGTCGGAGTCGCTCATCGATTGAGCGCCGCTTCACGCAATGCGTCATTGGCGACGAAGGAGAAACGATGTTCGGGTGGCACGTTCCGGCGCCAAACCAGGCCATGCTCATCTCGGGCGGCCGGCAGAAGGGCAACAATGCGCTGCCCGTGAAGATCGTCACGGGTCATGGCGCGTTCGTCATGCCGATCCGGTCGCGGGTCTCGTTCCTGACGCTGGCGATGCAGGAGTCGCTCGTCACGGAGGAGTGCGTCACGCAGCAGGGCATCACGCTGCTGGTGCGGGCGGTGATCGCGTTCAAGGTCGGTGACGATCAGGAGTCCATCTCCAACGCGGCCCGCCGTTTCCTGGCCGATCAGGACCAGATGTCGACGCTGACCGGCCAGATCTTCTCCGGCCACCTGCGCTCGATCGTCGGCTCGATGACGGTGGAAGACATCATTCGCGAGCGCCAGACGCTGGCCGAGCAGGTGCTCGACGGATCGAAGACGGAGATGGCGAAGATCGGCCTCGCCGTCGACTCGTTGCAGATCCAGTCGATCGACGACCGGGGGTCGGGCTACATCGCGGCGCTCGCCGCGCCGCACCAGGCCACCGTCAACCAGGCGGCGCAGATCGCCCAGGCCAGGGCCGACCAGGCGGCGGCCGAAGCGCGCCAGCTCTCGCTGACCAAGCAGGCGGAGTACGAGCGCCAGACGGCCGTGGCCCGGGCGCAGTACCAGTCGGAGATCGATCAGGCGCAGGCCCGCGCGGGGCAGGCCGGCCCGCTCGCCGCCGCCCAGGCGCAGCAGGACGTGCTGGTCGAGCAGGCGAAGGTGGCTGCGAAGAATGCCGAGCTGCGCGAGGCCCAGCTGGTCGCCGAGATCGTCAAGCCCGCCCAGGCCGAGGCCGAGCGCATTCGCACCCTCGCCAGAGCCGATGCCGACCGCACCCGGATGTCGGCGGAGGCCGCGTCGGCCGAGGGACGCATCGCGCTGGACCAGCTGATCATTTCCCAGTTGCCGCAGATGATCACAGCTGCCGCCGATGGCCTGTCCAACGCCAACCTGACCGTCCTGAACGGCGCCGAGGGGCTCAACGGAACCGTCGCGGCCCTGGCGTCGCAGGGTATGGCGATCCTGCGCGCCGTTACCGATGGGCTCGGCGGCAATTCGGCCTACGGCGCTGACGACTCGGATGACGAGCAGGGCCAGAACCCGCCACCCTCCGGGCCGCCTCAGCTCGGGCCCGGCAATGGCCAACCCCCCGCCGGCCAGTCCGCGTAGGCGGTGGGGAAGCGATCAGCCCGGTGGCTGCTGCCATCGGGCTGATCAAGGGCGGCGTGTGAACGCCTCACTATTGCGTTGCGCCACCGGTCTTTCACCGGTCCGGTTTGCTCACAGGCTCCCGCGGGCCGGCTGTGTCCCCGCGACAGACTGGCGGGCCGATGCTCCTGGTGGCCAACCCCCCGAAGGTTGCCACCGGGAACCTCGTCCCACCAGCACGCCGATGTCTAACAGATCGGATTCGGCGCCCGTTCTCGAATACGCCCGTCCGGACTAACTTCGATGCCCTTGCCGGCGAGCCCGCTCAGCCGTCCATCAGCGCGGCAAGCGCGTCGGAGGCCGGGTTGTTCAGCCAGATCATCTGCTCGGCCGGGAGCATGCCGCGGGCGACGGCGCGATTCATCACCCGGACGACGATCGCGCAGTAGCGCGCCGCCGCGAAGATCTCGAACCAGTGGATGTCGCTGACGTCGCGGCCGCTGACGTTGGCGTAGTGCTCGCACTGCTCGTCGCGGGTCAGGTCGCCCGGCAGCCGGTCGGCCGAGACGACCTCGTGCATCGTGCGGTCGAACATCAGCCACCAGCCGAGATCCTGCAGCGGCTCCGCGATCGAGGCCGCCTCGAAGTCGGTGATGGTCGCGACCTCGCCGTCGCGCCAGATGATGTTGCCCGGACGGGGATCGCCCCACGCGAGGCCCGGCTCGCGCTTGGCCGGCATCCGCTGCTCGAGCCATTTCCAGGCCGCCTCCAGCAGCGGATGCTCGCGGCCGGCGAGCTCATCGTCGGCGTACCGCGCGCCAGACCGCCATCTGCTGTCGCGGTCCCTGGCTCGACGCCGGGCGGCACCAGCCAGTCGAGTCCGAGCTTGCGCCACGGGACGGTGTGCAGCGCGGCGAGCGCTGGAGAGCCCGTTGCGCAGCATGGTCGTGCGCACGGTCGGGTCGAGCTCGGTCCAGAAGCCCTCGGTCGGATACGGCGGGCTCTCGGTCGGGACGTCACCGCCGACGTAATCCATCACGAAGAACGGCTGGCCGAGCAGCGACCGGTCGGCCTCGTAGCCGACCAGCGCCGCAAGCGGGATGCCGCCGGCCTTGTGCAGCGCCTCGCATCACCTGGTACTGCAGCGCCACCTCGATGTCGCCGGCCGGATTGTCCGGGTGGTCAGGGGCCTGGCGCGGGTAGACGGCGGGATCTGGGGTCTCGATCCGGGCGACGCACGCGGCGGGCGGACGTCGCCGCGCTCGCATCGGCGAGGTCGATCAGCCAGGTCTGCGCCGAGAAACCGCTGCTCGGCTTGGAGACGCTGGTGATGGTGAGACGGTCGCCGCCGGGAAGCCGGGAAGCCAGCCAGCGCTGCAACCCACTGGCGGCTTCGGGCGTCAGCGGCTCTTCGGCGGAGACGCTCAGCGCAGCCCCCCGGGCATCAGAGTTCGTATCTGGCACGCGAGCCAGCATCGCAGATCGCTGCGCGCGGTCAGACGGAGGGCGCGGGCCGGGTGAGCCGGGCGTGCTGCTCGAGACGTGCTGCCCGGAGCCGGGAGACGACCTGCACCAGCGTTCAGCAGCGACCCCGCGATCAGCAGCGCGGTGCCGATCGAGGCGGCGACGATGGCAAGGGGATGCGCCCCGAGGTCCGACCAGATCGGCCCGAGGCTCGGGATGGTCGCGAAGGTCAGCACCGCCGACAGCGAGACGATCGTCCACGACGCAACCGCCGGAGAGATCTCCCCGATCGTGAGCCCGCGGCAGCCGGCGGACGCGCGGCCGCAGGGCGAGCAGCGGCAGGGCCGGGAGCGAGGTACCAGCCGTAGAGCACGGGGCCCAGCAGTCCGAGCGCGAGCAGCGCCAGCCCGAGCCGGTCGCGGGTCCGGTGGCTGCCAGGTGGTCGCCCGCGTCGTGGTGGGGTGCCGCAGTCTGCTGAGCGCTTCTCCGGGCCGGAGCAGAACCACCGCCAGGGCGATCCCGACCCTGCGGCGACGCCGCGGAAAGCGGTGAGCAGTCCGGCGTCGCTGGGATGGGCGCCGACGAGCCACGCGAGCCCGCGGATGAGGTTGGTGGCAATGTCGGCGGAGCGATGCCGGTGCGCAGCCGGCCGGGCGTGCCGAAGTTGTGCAGCCAGCCCAGCCCGCCGCCGCTGATGAGCATCGAGAGTCCGACCGCGAACGCCACCGCGCCGAGGTCGGCGGCGAGGCTGCGCAGGCGGGCCGCAACCGTCGGACCGGCGGCGAGCAGCGCGCAAATTGAGAGATACGCCGCACCCAGCGCGACCGGGAGTTTCACCATCGCGCCGAGGGTGCAGAGCGCGATCGCGAGCCAGCGGCGCGACCCGCTCCGCCACCTCCGGACTGCGCCAGGGCCAGGGCGCTGATCAGGAGCGCGGCGGCGACGGCATCGAGATGCGCGCCTGCGACGAGATGCACGAGGACGAGCGGATCGGCGGCGATCGCCACGACGACGATCGGCCGGGTGGCGGGGGAGGCCATCCGGGCGGCGACGGCGACCAGCACCACCACGGCGATCAGGGCGACCACGCGCAGGACGAGCAGGGCCAGCACGGGCCGTCCGGTCGATGCGGCGACCTTCTGGATGGCGACCGCGACCCCGCCATAGGGAGGACGGGCTCGCGCCAGCGCGGGTCGACCGCTGAGAGCAAGGCACCGGGTCCGAGCCGGCTGACGACAGCGTTCGCCGGATCAAGCCCGCGGCGCGCGAGCTCGCCCTGTGCCACGTAGGCGTAGGCGTCGCGACCACCGATCACCGGCCCGACCGACGAAGGGCAGGCCCCAGCAGGTCGCGATCAGCGCGGCGGCCTTCGCTGGTAGCCGCTGACCTGCAGCAAGTCGCAGCAGGACCACCAAAGAAGCATCAGCAGGAAGAGGGCGGGTACCAGGACAAGCAGGTAGTCGGCGGTCCTGGCATTATTGGGGGCTACGACGGCGAGCATCCCGAGCCAGCTCGTCGGATTCCGCGATCCGGCTCGGGTCCGAGCCGGCCCCACGAGCGACGACAGCAAAACCGAGTAGCAGTCCGGCAGCGGCAAAAGCGAATGTCTCGCCACGCCGAACGGAGTGCCGCCGCCGGGCACGAGTCAGAGAGGACAGTGCACTGGTGACCGTCCTCGACCTGCCGGAGGCCGACGCGCACCGACTCCTCGGTGACGACCGCTGTCGCCGCCCCACCGAGGTCACCACCGTTCCGGTGGGACCGCTGACGTGGCTGAAGTCGACGCTGATGTCGAGTCCTCCTCCGCGTCGTGCGTGGTTTTGGGAAGTATCCCTGGCTTGTCGCCCCGTTGGTGTGCTGCCTACCCCTGGCGTTGCACCTGACCGGGTCCGACACTCCGGCCGAGGCCTACCGGGTCTGGCTGTTCCACCATTTCGGTTTCACGATATGGAATACGCAGTGGTACGGCGGCCCACACCGTACTCGGGTACAGCGTTATTTTTCCGCCGCTGGCGGGCTTCCTGGGCTCTGGAACGGTCGGTCTGGGCGCTGCACCCTCACCGCTCTTCTGGGCAACCGGCTGATCAGGCGCGAGACCGGGCGTCAGCATCGGCTGGCACTGCTGGCGTTCTCCGCCGCGGTGGTGGAAAACCTCGTGGTCGGCCGGATGGCTTTTGCTGTCGGACTGGCCTTCGCCGTCCTGGCCCTGCTGCAGGTGTCGATGCGCCGGCCGCGCCGGGCACTGGTCTCGGCGACGCTGACCTCTCTCGCGAGCCCGCTGGCCGGCTTCTTCCTGGTGCTGGCCGCGCTGGCGTGGCTGCGCACCAAGCCGTCGGCTGTTGCTGGCGCTGGTCGGGGCGATGGTCGGGGCGATCGCGATCCTGATGTTCCCCGAGCAGGGCACGTTCCCGTTCCCCTCTCCACGCTCATCGCGGTGCCGCCGGTGGCGGCCATGGGCTGGCCGATGCCGTTCCGCGATTCCCAGTGGCCATCCGCACGCTCGCTGTGGATCTGACGGGCCTGATCGCCCTGCCTTGTTCATCGTGCCGACCCGATCGGGGGCAACTGGCACGGCCGGGCAGTTTCCTGGCCGTCCGGTCGCGATGATCGCGTTGCGCGACCGCCGGGTCTGCGGCACCAGTTGGTGCTGGTGTACAGCTCGTGGCACTTCCGACAAATACTGGTGTTCGACAGGGCGGTAGAGGCGGCAAAAATCCGGCTGTCAGTGCAAAGGGAGAAAGTATTGATATGCACTCATGACAGTATTCCGGACTACTTCCAGCTCGTTTCTCATGGTATCAAAGAGTATTATTAAGCGATGAAAGATGACATAGAAACTGTACATTAATTGGTGCCTCGTTTATAGGTTTTATATGCATATCTGCACAAAAGATAGTAGTTAATCTGAGAATGGCTTTAAGCAGATGCAAAGAATCTTGTTGTTTAAGATGCTCAAAAAGAGGACTTAT
>CAVXLW010000015.1:0-17065 GCA_963762695.1 uncultured Actinomycetota bacterium | reverse complement strand
CTCAAGCCGGCAAGACCACCTTGTTGAACTGCCTCGCGGCGGCCATCCCGGGCCGCGAACGGATCATCACCTGTGAAGAGGTCTTCGAGCTACGCCTCCCCGCCGCCGACTGGGTCGCCCTCCAGACGCGCCTGCCCAATCTTGAAGGCGCGGGCGAAATCCCCTTACGCCGGCTGGTGAAAGAGGCCCTGCGCATGCGGCCCGACCGCCTGATCGTCGGCGAGGTCCGACAGGGCGAGGCGCTCGACATGCTCATCGCCCTGAACTCCGGAATCCCTGGCATGGCAACGATTCATGCCAACTCGGCGCGCGAGACGGTCACCAAGCTGTGCACGCTGCCGCTGCTCGCGTCGCCCAACATCTCCCACGCTTTCGTCGTGCCGACGGTCGCTAGCGCGATCGACCTGGTGGTCCACGTTTCCAAGGATGCGCGGGGCCAGCGGCGGGTACGCGAGGTCGTCGGCCTGTCGGGGCGGGTCGAGGATTCCGCGTCGGGCGCCGGCGTCATCGAGCTGGCGCAGATCTACGCCACCGATGCGGCCGAAAACCTTTATCGCGCCGAGGGTTTTCCGCCGCATGCCGAGCGCTACGGATGGGCGGGTTTCGATCTGTCAGCGCTCTTAGCCGCCGAGCGGCGCGTGGCCTGATGGGCGTGCTCGTCGGGCTGCTGCTCGGCATCGGGCTCTTCCTGTGCCTGCTGAGCGGCCAGGGCACAGCCCGGGCGAAGGCCCGTCCGCGTCTTGACGCGTGGCTCGCCGAAGCGCAGCTGCCCGCGTTGCGTCCAGTTCACCTCGTCCTGGTCTCGGCTGGTGCGGCGCTCATCGCCGGGGCACTGGTGCTGACGCTCTCGTCGACGTGGTCGGTGGCGGTGGTCTTCGCGGCGTTCGGCGCGCTGAGTCCGTGGCTTCTGCTGCGCCGCCGGGTGCTGCGCGGCCGGCGCGAACGGCGTGACCTCTGGCCTTATGTCATCGACGATCTGGCCAGCGGGATCCGGGCTGGACTGTCGCTGCCGGAGGCCGTCGCGGCCGTGGCCGAGCGGGGACCGCTGCCCATGCGGCCGGCCTTCTCCAGCTTCGCGGCGGACTACCGGGCGAGTGGCTCGTTCACGGCAGCCATCGATCGCCTCGCCGGGCGGCTGGCCGACCCCGTCGCCGATCGGGTCGTCGAAGCGCTCCTGCTCGCGCGCGAAGTGGGCGGCACGGATGTCGGAAGGCTGCTGCGCACCCTCGGTCAGGCGCTGCGCGACGACGCGCGCGCCCGCGGCGAGATCGAGGCCCGGCAGAGCTGGACGGTCAACGGCGCCCGCCTCGCCGTCTGCGCGCCGTGGGCCGTGCTGCTCCTGCTCGCCAGTCGGAGCGACAGCATCAAGGTCTACGACCGGCCCGGCGGACTGCTCGTGCTCGCGATCGGCGGCGGGTTGTCGGGTCTGGCTTACGTGCTCATGCGCCGCATCGGCCGGCTGCCGGCCGAGACGCGAAGTGCCGTGAGCGCAACGTGATCGCTGCCGGGGCATTGCTCGGACTGCTCGCCGGGCTGGGCGCGCTGCTGGTCCTGCTGCGCCTGCCGATCCTGCGGCGGGTACGGATGGCCGACCGCGTGACGCCGCCGGCGATGGTGATCGGCACCGGACGGGGCGCGGCACCCCGCCGTTCGCTGCTCGGCACGGCCGCGATCCGGCTCGACCGTCTTGTCGGGGGACGCGCGGCGCTGTCCCGGCGCCTCGACGCCTGCGGAGCCGCCCTCAGCATCGAGCAATACCGGGCCTCGCAGGTGTTGTGGGCGGCGTCCGGCGCCCTGCCCGGTGCCGCGCTGCTGGCCCTCGGCGGCGTCAGCGCCCGACCGAGCGTCTCGCTCGCCGGCGCTGCGCTCGTCATCTCGGGCTTGGCCGGGGGAGTGGCGGCGCGTGACGCCTGGCTCAGCCACGCCATCAAGGAACGTGACGCGGAGATGCTCGCGCAATTGCCTGCGGTTGCTGACCTTTTCGCCCTCGCGGTGGCCGCGGGGGAGAGCCCGATCGGCGCGTTGCAACGCATCGCGCGCGGCGGAGGCGGCCCACTACGCGGCGAGTTGCGGCGCGTCCTCGCTGACGTCCGGGCCGGGACGCCGCTCGTCACCGCGCTCGATGCGTTCGCCGCCCGCACGTCCGTGACCGCGCTCGCCCGCTTCCTCGACGGGCTCGTCGTCGCCGTCGAACGCGGCACCCCGCTCGCCGACGTGCTCCGCGCCCAGGCCGGCGACGTCCGGGAGAGCGCCAAGCGCCAACTCATGGAATCCGGTGGCCGCAAGGAGATCGCGATGATGGTGCCCGTCGTCTTCCTGGTGCTCCCGACGGTCGTCGCCTTCGCCGCCTACCCCGCCTTCACCTCGCTCACTTTTGTCACGCACTGATCCCTTCCCCAGCCCGGAGGACCGTCCATGTTCAAGCTCGCCCTGCTCGAGATTCGTGCCGCCGTCCGCCGTTTCACCCGACTCCGACGAGACGGGAGATGTGCCCGGCTGGGTCATGGTCACGGTGATGACCGCCGCGCTCGTCGCCGCCCTGCTGGCCATCGCCGCGCCCAAGCTGACCGACGCCTTTACCCACGCGATCTCTTCCATCACTGGGTGATGAAGCCGCGGATCCGCGACGATGCGGGTGCGTCGGTCGTGGAATTCGTGCTCGTCGGCGCGCTGCTGCTCTTCGTCGCCTTCGGGGTGCTCCAGGTGGGCTTGGTGCTGCACGCCCGCAACGTGCTCGCGGCGGACGCAGCGGAGGGAGCGCGCCACGCCGCCTCGCTCGGCGTGCCGGTCAGCTCCGGCGCCTCCGTCGCCAAGGATCTCGCGCAGCGCAGCGTTCCCGGCCTCGCGTCGGGGATGACCTGCCGCGCGCAGGAGAGCGCCGGTCCTGACGGGCTGACGGTCGCCGAGGTCACCTGCGACGCCCAGCTGCACCTGGCCTTCCTTCCGGTCGGCCCGATCCATCTCACGGTCACGGGCCGCTCCCTCAAGGAAGTCGCGCGGTGAGGCAGCGCGATGACGAAGGCAGCGCCCTCATCGAGTTCGTGGGGCTCGCGGTCCTCCTGCTGATACCGCTGATCTACCTTTTGCTGTCGGTGTTTTCGGTGCAACGGGCGGCGTTCGCGGTCACCCAGGCGGCCCGTGACGCCGGCCGGGCCTACGCCACCGCGCCGAGCACCGCCGCCGCCAGCACCAGAGCCGCCTACGCCGCCCGGCTCGCGCTCAGCAGCCAGGGCGTGACCGCTGCGGTGTCGCTGCGCTACGCCCCTGCGGGCGCCGGTTGCGGATCGGGCAATGACGGCGCGGCGAGCCTGCGCCCCGGAGCCCGGTTCGTCGTCTGCGTGCGGACGCAAGCCGTCCTCCCGCTCGGAGGCTCGCTCACGGTCAACGGCCAGTACGCCGTCAGCATCGACAGCTACCGGGCGGCCCGCGGATGACCCGGCCCCGGCCGGGTCGCCAGTGCAACGACGAGGGCACGATCCTGCTGCTGACGCTCGGCTGCGTCGCGGTCGCCCTGATGCTCGTCGTGGTGGTCGTCGACGCCTCCGCCGTCTTCCTCGCCCGCCGCAGCCTCGCGTCCGAAGCCGACGGTGCCTCGCGTCGCCGCCGCGCAGGCCGTCAGCAGGCGGCAGGTCTACGCGAACGGGGCCGGCGCCCGTCTCCCGCTGAACGCGGTCCAAGCCGCGGTCGCGCGACTACACGGGCGATCACGCGACCTGCAGGCGAGCGTCGAGCACGGACCCGACGGCGACACGGTTGTCGTCACCGGCCATCGCCCGGTCAGCCTGCCCTTCGCCGGATTTCTCGGCGTCGGCCCGGTGACGGTCACCGCCACCTCGCGGGCGTCCAGCATCCGGCTCGCGCGCTGGTGAATCATTCCAGCCAGCACGCGCTACCGCGAGGGCACCCTGGCTTGACGACCCGATGAAAGTGAGGCAAGGCGATGCCGCGAAACCGTACTCGCGAAGTGATGGAGTTCCGCTCGAGCGTCCCTCCGCCGGCGGCCGACACGGCGGCCACGATCACGTGGCTACGTGACAGAGCGTTGATCGAGGACCTTTATGACCGCTACGCATACGGTGTCGACTCGGTCGACATGGACCTCGTCCGATCGGTTTTCCACCCCGAGTGCGTCGTCGTCGGCACCATGGAAGAAGGCGCCCTCGATGACTATCTCGAAGGCCTCGAAGAGGGCCTGCTGATGTACGACGCCACCATGCACTTCAAGGGCAACCAGTACGTCGAGCTCGACGGCGAGCGCGCCTTCGTCGAAACCTGGGTGGTCGGCTACCACATGGAGTCACCCGGCAGCCCGATTGACCACCTGAAGCTCGGCTTGCGGTACCAGGACGACGTCATCCGAGTGGGGGACGACTGGAAGATCATTCGCCGCGAAGCTGCCCTTCAATGGCATACCGGTCCGTTCCCGCGACCATCGATCGGCGAAGGTCCCTACCCGCGAAAGCCACACCAGTCCCGAGCCAGGGACACCCCGCCCAACGATTGACCAGCGGTTGGGCTCCGCACTCGCTGCCGAGCTCGGCTCCGCCCGGGCCATCATCATCCCGCCGCTTTCAGGCGCAGGGAGCACGAACCGGGACCGCGTCGCCCCACATCGCCCATCTCGCCCATTCCGCATAGGAGGCCCTGGCGCTGCCCCGTTCCGTCACCTGAAGTTCACGCGCGCCTGCGCGCCGCGGGCCATTCGCGGTCTTAACGTCGTCGGTGGTGGGCACACCGGGAGATCGACCTCGAGATCGCCGCGTGCGAGCGCGGTCGCCGCCTTGAGCGGGAGAGCAGACGCGCCCTGTCCCCGGCTCCAAGAACCAGAAGGCGACCCGTGACCGCTCTGACTTCTCAAACCTCGGCTATGACGTACGTGCTCGACACCAGCGTCCTGCTCTCCGACCCGGCGGCACTGCGCGCCTTCGAGGAGCACGACCTGGTGCTGCCCCTGCCCGTGATCAGCGAACTGGAGGCCAAGCGTCATCACCCTGAGCTCGGCTGGGCCGCTCGCCATGTGTTGCAGCGCCTGGAGGAACTGCGCGTCGAGTACGGCCAGCTCACCGAGGCCGTCCCGGTCAACGAGGCCGGCGGCACGCTGCGCGTCGAGATGAACCATCGCGATCTCGCCGCGTTGCCGGCCGGCTTGCGGCGCGACACCAGCGACAGCCGCATCCTGGCCGTCGCGGCGAACCTCGCCGCCGACGGTATGGACGTCGTGCTCGTCAGCAAGGATCTCCCGCTGCGCCTGAACGCCTCGGTCGCCGGCATCGCCGCGCAGGACTACCGGCGCCGGCAGGCGGTCGACGCGGGATGGACCGGGCTCGTCGAACTCGACGTGTCCAGCGGGCTGGTCGACGACCTCTTCGAGGCGCGCAGCCTGGACACCGCCGACGATCTCGAGGAGGTACGCGACCTGCCGGTCAACACCGGCCTGGTGCTGACCGCCGGCAGCCAGAGCGCGCTCGCCCGACTCGGCGCCGACAAGCGCGTGCACCTCATCCCGCCCGACCGCTCGCTCTTCGGCGTCACCGGCCGAAGCGCCGAGCAGCGCATCGCGCTCGACCTGCTGGCCGACCCGAGCGTGGGCGTCGTCAGCCTCGGCGGCCCGGCGGGCACCGGCAAGACCGTCCTCGCCCTTGCGGCGGGCCTCGAGGCGGTGCTCGAACGCCGCACCCACCGCAAGATCATCGTCTTCCGGCCGCTCTACGCCGTCGGCGGCCAGGACCTCGGCTACCTGCCCGGCAGCCAGGACGAGAAGATGGAGCCCTGGGCGCTTGCCGTGATGGACGCCCTCGAGTCGTTCGCCCACCGCGAGGTCATCGCCGAGATCAAGGCCCGCGGGCTGATCGAGATCGCGCCGCTGACCCACATCCGGGGCCGCACGCTGACCGGCGCGTGGGTGATCATCGACGAGGTGCAGAACATCGAGCGCACAGTGCTGCTCGCCGCGCTCTCCCGGCTCGCCGCCGACAGCCGCGCCGTGTGCTGCTGGGACATCGCGCAGCGCGACAACCTGCACGTCGGACGCCACGACGGGATCGCGTCGGTGGTCGACGGCCTGCGCGGGCACCCGCTCTTCGGCCACGTCACGCTCACCCGCGCCGAACGCTCCCCGGTGGCGGCCCTCGCCAGCCGGCTGCTGGAGGAGGCCACCGACTTCTGAGGCCGCGACGACGCACCTGGCCTAGCGGCCGACCCTTGTGGCTCACAGCGTTCACCAGGGAAGGCCTCTAGCCTGGGCGCGTGGCTGGAGGCGAGCGCGACAGCACCGGCGTGCGCCGCTGGTGGCGTGACGGACCGATGCACCGCCCGGGAGCGCCCCGTCGCTACCTCACTGTTGCTGTCGCGATTGCCCTGCTGGTGAGCCTGCCGGCGGTCGTCGGCGCGATCCCGGTCTCGGCGAAGAAGATCCCGGTGGCGACCCTGCTGGCCCGGGTCATGGCGTCGGAAACGGTCCCCTACACCGGGCTGGCGTCGGCCTCCGGGTCACTGCAGATTCCGGATCTCGGGGTCGGTAGTGACGTTCCGGCGCTGCTCTCCGGGACCAACCGGCTGCGGGCCTGGTGGGACGGCCCGACGCGGTACCGGGTCGACCGGGTCACCTTCGCCGCCGAGTCCGACGTCTACCGCACCGGCAATCGGGTCTGGACCTGGGATTCCGACACGCGCACGGCCGTGGTCACCGCCGGCAAACCGCAGTTCCCGCTGCCCGGCCCGCAAGACGCGTTGCCCGGCAACCTCGCGCGGCGGCTGCTCGCGCAGGCCAAGCCCGCAGACCTGCATCCCGCCGGCGCCCGTCGCATCGCAGGCCGCACCGTGCTCGCGATCGTCTGGGAGCCCGGCGATCCGCGCTCGACCATCGCCCGGGTGCAGGTCTGGGTCGATCAGAACACCGGGCTGCCGCTGTCGGTCGAGGTGCGGGCGGTCGGGGGAGGGCGGGCGTTCAGCTCGTCCTTCCTGGACATCCACTTCGTCGCCCCCGACCCCTCGGTGCTGAAGTTCGACCCGTCGAACGACAAGACCGCCTTCGTCCAGAACACCGAGCCGGGCGCCCCGCAGAGCGCCGCCGCGACCTTCACCCTCCCCAAGCTCATCGGCGGTCTCCCTGAGCGCAGCCGCCCGAATCCGTGGATCGCCACCTACGGCGTCGGGCCGTCGATCGTCGCCATCACCGCCCTCGACCCGCAGACCGCCGGCGCGCTTCGCCAGCAGATCGACTCGCCGGGCCACCCCCCCGTCAAAGGTGCGTTCGGCGTGGGCTCCCTCATCGAGACACCGCTGGTGACCGGGCTGATCTTTGCCACCAACACGAACGGCTACGTGCTGCTCGGCACCGTGACCCGTGATCAGATCGAAGCCATGGCCCTCGATTTGGTACGCCATCCCGCGCGGCAGATCCCGTGATCCGTACCGAAGGCCTGACCAAGCGCTACGGGAAGATCACCGTCGTTTCGGACCTCAACCTCGACGTGCGCCCGGGCGACCGTTACGGCTTCCTCGGCCCCAACGGGTCGGGCAAGTCGACCACCGTCCGGATGCTGCTCGGGCTGGTCTTCGCCTCCAGCGGGCGCATCGAGCTCATCGGCGAGTCGGTGCCCAAGCACGCGCGCTCGGCGCTGGAGCGCGTCGGCGCGATCATCGAGTCGCCCGCGTTCTGGGCGAACCTTTCGGGCCGGCGCAACCTCACCCTGCGCGATGCGGCAGGCCCCGGCGGCGGTCGGCGCGACCGGGCCGACCGCATCGCCGAAGCCCTCGAACGCGTCGGCATGACCAACGTCGACGAGCGTCCGGTGAAGGCGTACTCGCTGGGCATGAAGCAGCGCCTGGGGCTGGCCGCGGCGCTGCTGCGCAAGCCCGACCTGCTGGTCCTCGACGAGCCCACGAACGGCCTGGACCCGCAGGGCATCCTCGAGGTGCGCAACCTGCTCATCGAGCTCAACGAGGCCGGCACGACCGTCTTCCTGTCCTCCCACCAGCTCACCGAGATCGAGGCGCTCTGCACCCGGGTCGGGGTGATCAGCGGCGGCCGGATGATGGTGCAGGACGATCTTGCGTCGCTGCGGACGCCCACCGGCAACGTCCACGTCCGCACGCCTGACCGGGCACGCGCGGCCGAGATCCTCGGCAGGTCGGTGGTCCACGCCGACGGCGACCTGATCGTCGTACGCAGCAACACCCCCGACTACGTCAACTCCTCGCTGGTGCAGGCGGGCGTGCGGGTCACCGAGCTGCACGTCGAGCGGCGCTCGCTGGAAGACGTGTTCCTGGCCTCGACGAAGGCGAGCGTCTTCGCGTGATCGGTGTCGAACTGGCCGTGCTCGCCCGGCGGCCGCGGACCTGGATCTCGCTGGCGATCCTGATCGCGCTGCCGATCACCGCGGCGATCTTCCTGGCCGTCACCAAGATCGCGCCTGCCCCCGGGCAGGGTCCCGCGCTGCTCAGCCAGGTCCTCAGCAACGGCACGCTCTTCGCCGCGGCGGCCCTCGCCGTCGATCTGATCCCGCTGCTGCCGCTGTCGCGTCCTGGTGGTGGCGGGCGACTCGATCGCCGGCGAGGCCAACTCCGGCACCCTGCGCTACCTGCTCACCCGGCCCGTGAGCCGCAGCCGGCTGCTGACCGCCAAACTTGTCGCGATCCTCACCTTCGTGCTGGCCGCGGTGGTCACGGTCGCCGTCTCGGGCTACATCGCCGGCGTCATCCTCTTCCCGAGCTCGGGGTCGGTCTCGACGATCTCCGGCGGCGAGCCGCTGACGTTCCCGCAGGTGCTGCTGCGCACCGTGTTTGCGGTGCTCTACGTGGGCGTCTCGATGATCGGCGTCGCCTCGTTCGCCCTGTTGCTGTCGACCATTCTCGACAATCCGCTCGGTGCCGCCCTCGGCGGATTCGCGGTCCTGGTCGCGTCGACCACCCTCGACGCGCTCGACGCGGCAGGCTCCGTGCAGCCCTACCTGCCCACGCATTACTGGCTGAAATTCGTCGACCTTTTCCGCAATCCCGTGCTCTGGCGCGACGTCGAACGCGGGCTGCTGCTGCAGCTGGTCTACATGGTGGTGCTGCTCGGCGCGTCCTGGGCGTACTTCACCACCAAGGACATCAAGAGCTAGAGCGGTACTCTCGCCAACGTGTCCGCTGACCTGTCCGACGAGCTGAAAGCGCTCGACGCGACCCTGGCCGGCATCGAAAAGGTGCTGGACGTCGAGGGTTTGCGTCATGAGTTGAACGCGCTCGAGGAGCAGGCGTCAGACCCTGACCTGTGGAGCGATCAGGGCCGCGCCCAGAAGGTCACGAGCGAGCTCTCGCGGGTGCGTTCCGACCTCACCCGGATCGAGGCGCTGCGCGTGCGGCTCGACGACGCGATCGCTGCCGTCGAGCTCGACGATCCCGACCTCATGGCGGAGGCGGAAACCTCGCTGCCGGGGTTGAAGAAAGAGGTCGACGCGCTCGAGGTGCGCACCCTGATGTCGGGGGAGTACGACCCGCGCGAGGCGATCCTGCAGCTGTCGGCCGGAGCCGGCGGGGTCGACGCCGCCGACTGGACCGAGATGCTGCTGCGGATGTACCTGCGGTGGGCGGAGCGCCACGGCTGGAAGACCGAGGTGCTCGACACGTCCTACGCCGAGGAGGCGGGGCTGAAGAGCGCCACGTTCAAGGTCGAGGCGCCCTTCGCGTACGGCACCTTGCGCAGCGAGCATGGCGTGCACCGGCTGGTACGCATCAGCCCGTTCGACAACCAGTCGCGGCGTCAGACGTCCTTCGCCGGCGTCGAAGTGACCCCGGTCGTGGAAAGTACCGACGAGGTCGACATCGATGAGAAGGACCTGCGGATCGACATCTTCCGCAGCTCCGGCCCGGGCGGCCAGGGCGTCAACACGACCGACTCCGCGGTCCGCATCACCCACATCCCGACCAACATCGTCGTCACCTGCCAGAACGAGCGGTCGCAGCTGCAGAACAAGGCGGCGGCGATGCAGGTGCTGGCCGGAAAGCTGCTCGAGCGTCGCCGCCAGGATGCGGCGGAGGAACGCGCCCGGCTGACCGGCGGCCCGCAGGACGTGAGCTTCGGCTCGCAGATCCGCAATTACGTGCTGCACCCGTACCAAATGGTGAAAGACCTGCGCACCGAGGAAGAGACCGGCAATACGGGCGCGGTGCTCGATGGTGACATCGACGCTTTCCTGGACGCCGAAATCCGGTGGCGCCGGGCGCAGGAGGTCTGAGCGGGGCTCAGACGGCGTGGCGGGCGGCGAAAACGATCATCAGTGTCACCAGTGCGAGCATCAGGGCGACCAGCGGGGCCGGGACCGAGAAGTGCTGGCGATCGAGCTGCTCGCGGGTGACGCGGCAGACGGAGCAGCCCCCGTCGGCGACGATGCCCCCGCAGTGGGCGCAAGCCAGGTGGTCACTACGCATGTGCCCCACCTCCGACCTGCTTGTTCGGCTCGCGAAACGGTCGGCTTGCACCGGAAGCGCGAGACTTCACCCGAGTAAAGGATAAGCCTCCGCCGCGGTGAACACCACCGTCACATTGAGGAACGATTTAGGGTCACCCGATCGTGCCCGCGGGACTACTCCATTCGGGTGTAGCTGGCGGGGCCGGGGAGACCCGCTGGAGGTCGGCGTTTTGCCGCCGATACGACCTTGCATCCACTTAGGCTCGGCCGAACGCCCAAGTGATCTTTTGCGCCCGTTTGCCGCTACCAGTCGAGGCCCCAATTGATCGAGCTCAGAGCTGTAACCAAGGTCTACCCGGCCAACCCGAAACCCGCCCTGTCGAACATCTCTGTCGAGATCGCGCGCGGCGAGTTCGCCTTCCTGGTCGGCACCTCCGGCTCGGGCAAGTCGACCTTCCTGCGCCTCCTGCTGCGCGAAGAACTTCCGACGACGGGCACCGTGCACATCGCTGGGCGTGACATCACGCGGCTTTCATCGTGGAAGGTTCCCGCGATGCGCCGCCAGATCGGCTGCGTCTTCCAGGACTTCCGGCTGCTGCCCGACCGCAACGTCTTCGCCAACGTCGCGTTCGCCTGTGAATCGATCGGCCGTCCCGGCTCGCTGATCCGGCGCCTCGTTCCCGAGGTGCTCGAACTCGTCGGCCTGGCGGGCAAGGAAGACCGCATGCCCGGCGAGCTCTCCGGTGGTGAGCAGCAGCGGGTGGCCATTGCCCGGGCGTTCATCAACCGTCCCGTCATGCTGCTGTGCGACGAGCCGACCGGAAACCTCGACCCGGCGACGTCCGTCGGCATCATGCGGCTGCTGGACCGCATCAACCGGGCCGGCACCACCGTCGTCATGGCCACCCACAACGCCGACATCGTCAACGCGATGCGGCGCCGGGTCATCGAGCTCGACGCCGGCCTGCTGATGCGCGATCAGCAGCGCGGGGTCTACGGCAGCGGGGCTGCGGTCACCGTCGGGAGCCACGCATGACCCGCGTGCTTCCGATGCTGCGCGACGCCGTGACGGGCCTGCGCCGCAACCTCGCCATGACCTTGGCAGTCGTGCTCTGCTCGGCCGTCTCGCTGACCCTCTTCGGCGCCGGTCTGCTGCTGAACCGTCAGGTCGACATCACCAGCCAGCACCTTTTCGGACGCGTCGAGCTCACCATCTACGTCAACGACGCGATCACCACCGACCAGCAGGACGCGCTCGCGTCGAAGCTGTCGCACGACCCGCTCGTCAAGACGGCGACGTATGAGAGCAAGGACCAGGCTTTCGCCGAGTTCAAGCAGCTCTACAAGAGCCAGCCCGAGCTGACCCAGGGCGTCACTGCTGACCTGCTGCCGGCGAGCTATCACGTCAAGCTCGTCAACCCGCAGGACTTCAGCGCCGCTGCCGCCGAGTACGCCCACCTCCCGGGCGTCAACCAGGTCCAGGACTGGCGCGGGCGTCTGAAGGGCTTCTTCCGCTTCCTGCACGGCTTCCAGCTCGCCGCGTACATCCTGGCCGCGGTGCAGGGCCTGGCCACCCTGGTGCTGCTCTACAACACGATCCGGATGTCGGCGCACAGCCGGCGCCGCGAGACGTCGATCATGCGGCTGGTGGGCGCGACCCGCTTCCACATCCAGCTGCCGTTCGTCCTCGAGAGCGCGATCGCCGGGCTCGCCGGTGGCATCGTCGCGGGTGGCGCCCTGTTCGGGTTACGCGTCGCGCTGATCGACCATCGCTTCAGCCACCAGGAGTTCACCCCGGTACTGAGCCACGGCGACGTGTGGACCGTCATCGCCTACGTCCTGATCGCCGGGGCGGGCGCGTCGTCGCTGATGGCCTTCATCGCGCTGCGCCGCCACGTGAACGCGGCCGAGCCCAAGCGACCGTCACGTTCGCTGCGCAAGTCGATCCCGCCGCCGCGCGTCGGGCTGGAAGAGCTCGCGAAGCGGCCCATGGCCACGGTCAACGCCGCCAGTTCCGCCAACGGCAGTCACCGGCGCCGCTGAGCTGACGTATTCGGGGCCGGCGCCCGGCCCGCCCGTAAGCTCGGACGGTGCCCAAGGAGACCGGCCGCAAGGTCGTCGCGCAGAACCGGAAGGCGCGCCACGACTATTCGATCGTCGATGTCTACGAGGCGGGCTTGGTGCTCACCGGCACCGAGGTGAAGTCGCTGCGGCTCGGGCGCGCTTCGCTCACTGACGCGTACGCCCAGATCGACGACGGCGAGGCCTGGCTGCTCGGGCTGCACATCCCCGAGTACACGCAGGGGACCTGGACCAACCACGCGCCGCGCCGCAAGCGCAAGCTGCTCCTGCACAAGGACGAGATCGCCAAGCTCATCGGCAAGACCAAGGAGGGCGGGCTGACGCATCATCCCGCTGGCGCTGTATTTCAAGGACGGCAAGGCGAAGGTCGAGATCGCGCTCGCCAAGGGCAAGCGCTCCTACGACCACCGGCAGGACCTGGCCAAGCGCGATGCGTCACGGGAGATCGAACGCGCCATGGGCCGGCGCCGTAAGGGCATGGAGTAGCCCGGCTTGCCGGCCATCGCGCCCGCGCTCGCGGTCATCGCCTGGATCCCAGGGGTGCTGCTGCTCGACCGCGGGGCCTCGCTCGGCGAGCAGCGGCTGCTCGGGCTCGCGTCCTGGGTGCTGCTCGCGGTGCTGCTGTGGGGGCAGGACGCGCTCACCCGGCTGTCGGTCGGGGTCGTCGTCGTGTACGCGTCGCTCATCGAGTACACGTTTTCCGGCTACCTGCACGTGTACGTCTACCGGTTGCACGGCCCCGGGCTCGACGCGTTCGACAAGGTGCCGAGCTTCGTGCCGCCGGGTCATGGGCTGGTCTATCTCGCTGCCGTCGTGCTGGGCCGCAAGCTGCCGAAGTGGTCGGTGCCGGCCGCGGCGGTCGGGGTGAGCGCGTACGCACTCTGGGGGCTGTTCCTCTCGCCGCAGCTCGATGTGCTCGGGGCACTGTGGGCGGGGTGCCTGCTGTGGTGGCTGTGGCGGGGTCGCGACAAGCGGGTCTACGCGGCGGCCTTCGTCGTCGTGACCTATCTCGAGCTGCTCGGCACTGCCATCGGCACCTGGCGCTGGCAGCCGCACAACCCCATCTTCCATTGGATTGCCACCGGTAATCCGCCCTCGGGTGCGGCAGGCGGGTACTGCTTCTTCGATGCTGCTGCGCTGGCGATCGCGCCGGTGCTGCTGGGCTGGATCCGGCGGCGGCGCCCGCCCGTGGAGGTGCCCGAGGCCGCCGAGCGGCAGCAGGTGGCGGCGTGACGGCTCCCGCTCCCGCGTGGCAGGAGCTCGGGCTGCCCGGCCTTGTCGACGTCCACGTGCACGTGCTGCCGCCGAACGTCGAGCGCAAGGTGTGGGCGTACTTCGAGCGTGCCGATGGGCATTACGGAAGGCCGTGGCCGGTGACGTATTCGTGGCCGCTCGAGGAGCGCCGGGCCGAGCTTGCCGCGCTCGGCGTGCGGGCGTATCCGGGGCTGGTCTACCCGCACAAGGCGGAGATGGCGGAGTGGTTGAGCGGCTGGGCGCTGGACTACGCGTCGGCCACACCGGAAGTGGTGGCGTCGGCGACGTTCTATCCGGAGCCGGGTGCGGGGGAGTACGTCGCCGCTTCGATCGCGCGCGGGGCCCGGCTGTTCAAGGCGCACCTGCAGGTCGGCGGCTACGACCCGCGCGACCCGTTGCTCGATGACGTGTGGGGAACCCTTGCCGATGCAGGGATTCCGGTGGTGACGCACTGCGGCGACGGACCCGTGCCCGGGCCGTTCACCGGAGCCGGTCCGATCGGTGAGGTGCTGGCTCGTCATCCCGCGTTGCGGGTCGTCATCGCCCATGCCGGGTTGCCGCGCTACGGCGACTTCCTCGACCTGGCCGCGCGCTACCCCTCGCTCATGCTCGACACGACGATGGCGTTCACCGACTTCTCCGAAGAGACCGCGCCCTTCCCGCGCGAGCGGCTGCCCGAGCTGCGCGACCTCGGGCTGGCCGGTCGCGTCCTGCTCGGCAGCGATTTCCCCACCATTCCTTACCGTTACGAGCATCAGATCGATGCCCTGGTGCGGCTCGATCTCGGCGATGACTGGCTGCGGCAGGTGCTGTGGACGGCGCCGGCGGCGGTGCTCGGGGTCGGCTGGAAATACTTCTCACCCGTACGTCAGTGCAGGCTCTGCCACCGCGATGCACAGTCCGTCTCCCAGGGACAGCGATCCCTTGGCCGGGTCAAGCCGCGAGGCGGCGATCAGCTCCCCGGCTCGCACGACGTCCGCAGCGGTGACGTCTTCGACTTCGAGGCCCATCTCGAGCAGTGATGCGTGAAGCTGTTCCAGGGGTAGCCGATAACCTTTCTCGGCAGCGCGGTAGAGCACCTCAACCATCGCGGAAGCGGGAACCACGCTGAAGGCCAGCAGCCGATCGACGGTCTGCGTACCTCGCTCGTTCATCACCCACGCCAAGAGCGCGGAGGCGTCCAGAACAACCCGTCTGTCGTCGCTCACAGGCCCAGGTGCGCAAGGAGAGCTGCGCCTGCGGCGTCAGTGTCCTGGTCGCCGGCCGCGATGTCCGCCTGCCGGGCGGCGCTGCTCGCCACCAGCGCGATGTCCTCGTTGCGCAGCGCGCGCACGTCCTTGGTGGTATTCAGGCCGGTGGGCTCGGGGGCTGCACCCAGACGCGTGCGCGTACCGCGTCCTTCGTCTCGATCAACAGCTGCCCTTCGCCCAGAAAGCGAGCGACGACCTCTGTGCCCTCCTCGATCCGGGCCGCTCGACGGACCGCGGATGGCAGCACGACCCGGCCCTTCGCGCCGACATGGAACGCGGCGGACACTGCACCCAATGGGAGACTCACGAGGTCCACCGTGTCTCTGGGTGGCACGCTTGTCAAGCGGGTATCACCATCTGTGGTCGTGTGTCACGGTTGGGCTGCAGGTGGGGCGGCGCCCTTCGCCAAGTCATCCAGCTGCCGCATCCAGGGTCGGCTGATACGGCAAGGGTCAGATGTGTCCGTCTGGTCGGCGGTACGCGCAATCCGATGTAGCAGGGAGGTTGGGAGCTTTTCGGGGGATACACACAATCCGTTGTAAGAGCCCGAGGGCTTGTGTGAATCGCGTGTGAGCCGAGTGGCGAGAGGCTACCCTCGCATGCCCGACCGATCCGTGGAGAACACATGGCAGTCGAGTTCAATCACACGCTCGTCAACGTGCGCGACAAGTGGGCATCAGCCCAGTTCGCCGCCGACCTGCTCGGACTGGAAAAGCCCAGTGTTTACGGGCCTTTTGCCGTCGTGACGCTCGCGAACGGCGCATCCCTGGACTACATCGAGGTCGAGGAGGTGCACCCGCAGCATTACGCCTTCCTGGTGACCGAGGGGGAGTTCGACGAGATCCTCGGCCGGATCAAGGCGCGCGGTCTCACGTTCTACGCCGATCCAGCCCAGCGGCACCCGGGGAGCTGGAACACCGACGACGGCGGTCGCGGCCTCTACTGGGACGACCCCGACGGCCACGTTCTGGAGATCATCACCCGCCCCTACGGCAGCGGGGAGTCGGTCCCGCCGGCGTGAAAGCATGGCGCGGTGACATGGACGGCACCCCAGCCCTTGCCCCTGACCGGACCCCTGACCGGCGCTGAACGGCCCATCCTCGAGCTGTACCTGGCGTATCAGCGGCGCACCTTGCTGAACATCTGCGCCGGGTTGACCGGCGAGCAATTGGCCACCCGGCCGCTCGCGTCCTCCAACCTCTCGCTGCTCGGACTGGTGCGGCACATGGCGAAGGTGGAGCGCATCTGGTTCCGCGAGCGCGCAAGGGCGCAACAGCTGGAGCCGATGTATGACCCGGCGCTCGGCAAGGACGCCGACTTCGACGACCTCGATCCCGCTGAAGCCGGGTCGGCGTTCGCACGCTTCGAGGACGAGTGCCGGCTCGCCGTCGAAGCGGTCGCCGACATGGATCTCGACGCGACGTTCCTGCGTCACGGCGAACCGTTCTCCCTGCGTATGGCGTACGTGCACATGATCGCGGAGTACGCGCGTCACAACGGCCACGCCGACCTGCTCCGCGAAGCGCTCGACGGCGTGACCGGACGCTGACGTGCGCGTGCTGCTGGTCCACCACACGCCGTCGCCGACGATGCAGGAACTGCTCGAGCAGGCGAAGCGCGGGGTGGGCGAGGTCGAGGGGGTCGAACTCGTCGTGCGCCCCGCGCTCGCGTGCGGTGCCGCGGAGGTGCTCGAAGCCGACGGTTACCTGCTCGGGACGCCGCGAACATCGGCTACATGAGCGGCGCGCTCAAGCACTTCTTCGACCAGATCTACTACCCGTGCCTGGACGCCACGATCGGGCGTCCGTACGGGGTCTACGTGCACGGCGGCAATGACACCGGCGGTGCGGTCCGCAGTATCGAGCAGATCGTCGGCGGGCTGCGCTGGTCGCCGGTCCGGCCCCCGCTCACGGTGGTGGGGCAGCTCACGAAGCAGGTGCGCGAGGACTGCTGGGAGCTGGGTGGGCTGGTCGCCGCGTCGGTCGCCGGGCTGGTGTGAGCGGTTACCCACTGGACGGTGGGGGCATGAGCTGGGAAGATAGGTAGCCGCCGCGGCGTTGGTCGTGGGGTAAGGGTTTTTCCGAC
>CAVXLW010000014.1:0-51961 GCA_963762695.1 uncultured Actinomycetota bacterium | reverse complement strand
CCGGCCAGAAGAGGTCTTCGATCTCCTTCAGGTAGCGGTCGACCCGCTTGGCCCACTTCGCCCAGCTCAGACCCTTCTTCTCGCGGGCGATCTCGGAGGCCGCCTTCTCCGCGTCCTGGCCGTCGATCTCGATGTGGCCGAGTTCGGTGTTGGGGAGCAACTGGCCGTGCAGGAACACCGCGGTGCCGATGCCGGTGCCGAACGTCGTCATGATCACGACGCCGTGCTGGCCGCGGCCCGCCCCGTAGACCATCTCCGCGACGCCGGCCGCGTCCGCGTCGTTGACCGCGGCCACGCGGGCACCGGTGGCGTCACCGAGCGTGTCCTCGATGTTGGTGCCGATCCATTTCTTGTCGACGTTGGCCGCCGTCATGGCGACGCCGCCCTTGATCGCGGCCGGGAACGTCGCGCCCACCGGACCCGTCCAGCCGAAGTGGCTCACGACCTGGCCGACGACCTGGCCGACGGCCTCGGGCGTGGCCGGGTGCGGGGTGGCCAGCCGGACCCGCTCGGCCGTCAGCTGGCCTGTCGCCAGATCGACGGGAGCGCCTTTGATGCCGGTTCCACCGATGTCGATCCCGAACTGGATCGAGGAGCTGCGACGGGCGCTGGGCGTTGTCATTCGGCGAGCCTTTCACGGTCGGCGCGGGACGGTCGCGGCGGCGAAGGTCAAAGCGATCAAGTTGCTTCTACACCGTTTCCCGCGTTCATACCGAGCCGAAATCGGCTCCGCCGCGTTACAGGTGGGTAAGGGGCGGCGGGAGGCAGGGAGGTGTGAGGACGGTTCCGGTGCATCGGATACGCGGATGGCGCGCTCACGCGGCGCCTGCGCTCGTCGCTGTGGCGACTTTCGCGGTGCTGGCCACCGGCGCGGGCGTCGCCTACACGCGCTCGCATTCCGCGCCGGCGCACTCCTCGAGCGCGCTGGCCCGAAGCGCACTTGCCGACGGCAAGGGTGAGAGCCGGAACCAGATCGCCGGCCCGGCTCCCGGGCGCTCCGCGAGTTCGGCGACCCCGGCCGTCGCCGTCGCCAAGCTCGGCCGGCTCTACCTTCCGGACGCGATCGTGACCGCGTCCCACCCGATCACTCCCGCTCAGCTGGCCGCCCTGCGGTCGATCCCCGGCATCCAGGGGCTGGTGGCCGCCCTGCGCGGGACCACGACACTCGGGACCCGGCGGGTGAGCGTCCTTGCCGTCGACCCGGGCACGTTCCGCGCCTTCACCCCGCGCCCGACGGCGGCCTCCGACGCGCTCTGGCAGGTCCCGGCGCGGGGGGAGGCGATCGCGTCGTACGAGCTGAACAAGCGGGGCGCCCTGCCGCTCGGTGGCCGGCTGCCGCTGGGGGGGTGCCGGACATGCGTATCGGCGCGCTGGCGGAGTTCTCGCTGCCCGACGTCGACGTCGTCGTCAGCGCGACGCGAGATGCAGCGGTGGGCGCTATCACGCCGGTGGTGCTCGTCAGCGATCCGAGCGCCGACGCGGCCACCATCAAGGCGGCGTTCACGAGGGTGCTCGGAGGCGGGGTCGCGGTGGACCTGCTGCGCCCGGCCTTCACCCCGGTCACGACCTCGGCGGGCGGCCAGCGCATGACCGCCGATTCGCCGATCGACCTGCGCACGCTGTACAGGCGGGCCGCCGCCACCTGCCCCGGGCTCCCCTGGGGCGTGCTCGCCGGCATCGGTCAGGTCGAGACCGACCACGGACGGGTCAAGGCGGTCTCCAGTGCCGGCGCGGAAGGACCCATGCAGTTCCTGCCCTCGACCTGGGCGATCTACGGGGTCGACGGAGACGGCGACGGTAAGGCCAACATCTTCGACCAGGCGGATGCCGTGTACTCCGCGGCGCGCTACCTGTGCGCGAGCGGCGGGGGCCAGCCCGACACGTTGTACGACGCGATCTACGCCTACAACCACTCGGACTACTACGTGAAGACCGTCCTGGGGCTCGCCGCGCAGTACCGCTGAGCCGGCGGTTCTGACCAGTTTGCGACCAACAACCAACCAGTTACCTACAGTGGAGGGATGGCGGCCGGACCTTTGGAGCAAGTGCGCTCCTTGCCGCTTGCCGACACCTACGGCCGGGTGGCCACCGATCTGCGCATCTCCTTGACCGATCGGTGCAACCTGCGCTGCACCTACTGCATGCCGGCCGAGGGGTTGCCGTGGATCCCGGCGCCCGAGTTGCTCACCGATGACGAGCTGCTGCGGCTCGTCGGCATCGCCGTCACCCGGCTGGGCATCACCCAGGTCAGGCTGACCGGCGGCGAGCCCACGCTGCGTCCCGGCCTGGCCGGCCTCATCGAGCGGATCGCCGCCCTCGAGCCCCGCCCGGAGATCTCGCTCACGACGAACGGGCTGAGCTTGCACCTGCTCGCTCCCGCCCTCGCGGCGGCCGGCCTCGACCGGGTCAACGTCAGCCTCGACACCTTGCGCCGCGACCGCTTCGAGCAGCTCACGCGGCGCGACCGGCTCGACGACGTCCTGCGCGGCCTCCAGGCCGCTGCCGACGCCGGGCTCACGCCCGTCAAGGTCAACGCGGTGCTGATGCGCGGGGTGAACGACGACGAGGCCGCCGACCTGCTCGACTTCGCGCTGGACGCGGGCTACGAGTTGCGTTTCATCGAGCAGATGCCGCTGGACCCGCAGCACGGCTGGGACCGCGCCGAGATGGTGACGGCCGAGGAGATCCGGGCGGGCATCCTGGGTCGCCACTCGCTCGAAGCAGAGCCGGGCCGGGGCAGCGCGCCGGCCGAGACGTTCCTCGTCGACGGCGGCCCGGAGCGGGTGGGGATCATCGCGAGCGTCACGGCGCCGTTCTGCGCGAACTGTGACCGCGTCCGCCTCACCGCCGACGGCCAGATCCGCGATTGCCTGTTCGCCCGCACCGAATCGGATCTGCGGGCCCCGCTGCGCTCGGGCGCGAGCGATGAGGAGATCGCCGCGCGGTGGGTCATCGCCATGCGCGGCAAGCGCCCCGGCCACGGCATCAACGACCCGAGCTTCCTGCAGCCACCCCGTCCGATGTCCGCCATCGGGGGATGACCACCTTCGACGCGGTCGTGCTCGCGGGAGGGGCCAGCCGCCGGATGGGCGGCGGCGACAAGACGGCACTGGCCGTCGACGGCGTCAGCCTGCTCGACCGGGCGCTGCTCGCTGTCGCGCAGGCGCGGGAGACGATCGTGGTGGGCGCCGCGCGCCCGGCGTCGGTCCCGGTGCGCTGGACGCGTGAAGAGCCTGCGGGCGGTGGTCCGGCGGCCGCGCTGGCGTGCGGGCTGCGGCTCGTCGCGTCGCCCACGGTCGTCGTGCTGGCCGGCGATCTGCCGTTCGTGACGCGCGAGACCGTCGGCCGGCTGCTGGCCGCAGCGGATCCGGCCGGGGCCGTCATGGTCGACGATGCGGGCCGGGTCCAATGGCTGCTGAGCTGCTGGCCGGCCGATCTCTTGCGGGGAGCGCTGGCCGGCGAGCAAGCGGGACGGTCGCTGCGCGAGCAGCTTCGAGAACTGACACCTGCGAGGCTGGAGCCGTCCGGCGGTCGTCCCGAATGGTTCGACTGCGACGACCCCGCCGACCTCGTCGCCGCGAAGGAGCTGATGGATGAATCCGCTGGACGCCTGGCTCGCTGAGGCCGGGGACGCACTCGGTGTCGAGCGTGACGCGATCCAACGCGACCTCCTGCTCGACCTCACCCGCGATGTCGCGCACGGGGTGGCGCGTCCGGCGGCGCCGCTGACAGCGTTCCTGGTCGGGCTGGCTGCGGGAAAGTCCGGCGGGACGGCAGACGACGTCAAGGCCGCCGTCAGCCGCCTCGCGGCGCTCCTCGAGACCTACGAGGGGCCCGGGGAGGGGACGTGAACGGCGCCGGCAAGTCGGCCGCTGGGCGGGCGCGCGAGGCGCTGCTCGGCTGGCCGCTGGTGCGCCAGGCCGCCGGTAACGACCTGAGCGGCCGGGGCAAGGCCGCGCAGTCGGCCCGCTCCGCAGCCCTCACCCCGCGTACCGCGACCGCCGACAAGGTGGTCCCGAGCATCTGCCCGTACTGCGCGGTCGGCTGCGCGCAGCGGGTGTACGTGACGGACGGGAAGATCAGCCAGATCGAGGGTGACCCGGACTCGCCGATCAGCCGCGGCAGGCTGTGCCCCAAGGGCAGCGCGAGCACCCAGCTCGTCACCACCCCGTCGCGCATCACGAAGGTGCGCTACCGCCGCCCGCACGGGACCGAGTGGGAGGACCTCGATCTCGACACGGCGATGGAGATGATCGCCGACCGGGTCCTGGCGACCCGTGCCGAGAGCTGGGAGGAGTTCGTCGGCGAGCCGGGGAAGCAACGCCGTACCCGGCGGTGCATGGGCATCGCCTCGCTGGGCGGCGCCACGCTCGACAACGAAGAGAACTACCTGATGCGCAAGCTCTACACCGCGATGGGCGCGGTGCAGATCGAGAACCAGGCGCGCATTTGACACAGCTCCACCGTCCCCGGTCTGGGGACTTCGTTCGGTCGCGGCGGGGCCACCAACTTCCAGCAGGACCTCGCCAACAGCGACTGCATCGTCATCGAGGGCTCCAACATGGCCGAGTGCCATCCGGTCGGCTTCCAGTGGGTCATGGAGGCCAAAGCCCGTGGTGCGACGGTGATTCACGTCGATCCGCGCTTCACGCGTACCAGCGCGATGGCCGACGTCCACGTGCGGATCCGCTCGGGCAGCGACATCGCGTTCCTCGGCGGGCTCATCAACTACGTGCTGAGCCGCGGGCTGGAATTCCGCGAGTACGTGGTGGCGTACACCAACGCGCCCACCATCCTGCGCGAGGACTTCCAGGACGCGGATGAGCTCGGCGGGCTCTTCAGCGGGTACGACGCCGAGGGCCGGCACTACGACCAGTCCAGCTGGCAGTACGAGGGAATCGCGACCTCTGCCGCGGCGGGCAATCGCGGCGTCTCCTCCGCGGAGAAGCGGGGTCGCGAGACGTCGGCAGGTGACACCCACGGTTCGGGTGGGGCGAGCCTCGGCGAGGGCGATATCGAGCTGGACCCGACCCTCGAACACCCCCGCTGCGTCTTCCAGGTGCTCAAGCGCCACTACGAGCGCTACACCCCCGAGATGGTCGAGCGGGTCTGCGGCATCCCGCCGGAGACGTTCCTGCGAGTGGCCGAGGAGATCACCCGCAATTCCGGCCGCGAGCGCACCACGGCGTTCGCGTACGCGGTCGGCTGGACCCACCAGATCAAGGGGGTCCAGATCATCCGGGCGGCGTCGATCCTGCAGCTCCTGCTGGGAAACATGGGCCGGCCCGGCTGGCGGGATCATGGCCCTGCGGGGACACGCCAGCATCCAGGGCTCGACCGACATCTCGACCCTGTTCAACACCCTTCCCGGGTACATCCCGTCACCGGAGGCCACGGCGCATCCGACGCTCGACGAGTTCGTCGCGGACAACTCCGCCGCCACGGGATTCTGGGGCAACATGCGCGCCTACACCGTCAGCCTGCTGAAGGCCTGGTGGGGTGAGGCGGCGACGGCGGAGAACGACTTCTGCTTCGACTACCTCCCCAAGATCACCGGTGACCACGGCAACTACCAGTCGGTCATCGACATGATCGACGGCAAGGTGCGCGGCTACTTCCTGTGGGGTGAGAACCCCGCGGTGGGAACGGCGAACGGCCGGATGCAACGCAAGGGGCTGGCCAACCTCGAGTGGCTCGTCGTCCGCGACAACGTGATGATCGATTCGGCGTCGTTCTGGAAGGACGGGCCGGAGGTCCTCGAGGGTGAGTGGAACCCGGCCGACATCGGCACCGAGGTGTTCTTCCTGCCCGCGGCGACGTACGTGGAGAAGGACGGCTCGTTCACCAACACCCAGCGCCTGGTGCAGTGGCACACGAAAGCCGTGCAGCCACCGGATGATTGCCGCAGCGATCTGCATTTCGCGTACCACCTCGGACGGCTGCTGCGCGAACGGCTCGCTGCCTCCGGCGACGAGCGCGACCGGCCGCTGCTGGACCTCACCTGGGACTACCCGACCGAGGGGGCGATCCAGGAACCGAACGCCGAGGCGGTGCTGGCCGAGATCAACGGCTACGCCGTCGCCGACCGGCGCCCGTTGCCGGCCTACACCGAGTTGAAGGACGACGGGACGACGGCGAGCGGGTGCTGGATCTACTGCGGCGCGTATGCCGACGGGGTGAACCAGGCGGCCCGGCGCAGGCCCGGCCGCGAGCAGAACGCGGTCGCGCCGGAGTGGGCGTGGGCGTGGCCGAACAACCGGCGGTTGCTGTACAACCGCGCCTCCGCCGACCCCGAGGGCCGGCCGTGGAGCGAGCGCAAGAAGTACGTCTGGTGGGATGGCGAGGCCGGCAGGTGGACCGGTGACGACGTCCCGGACTTCGAAGCCACCAAGCCTCCGGACTACGTGCCGCCCAAGGATGCGCGCGCTCAGGACGCGATCTCGGGTACCGAGCCGTTCATCATGCAGGCAGACGGGCGCGGATGGCTTTACGCGCCGAGCGGGCTGGTCGACGGGCCGCTGCCGACTCACTACGAGCCGCAGGAATCACCGATCGACAACCCGATGTACAAGACGCAGTCGAACCCGACCCGCGAGCTGCACGTGCGGGCCGAAAACCCCTTCAATCCCAGCGGAAGTGAGCCGGGGAGCGAGGTCTACCCCTTCGTGCTGACGACCTTCCGGCTGACCGAGCACCACACGGCCGGCGGCATGAGCCGGACCCTGCCCTTCCTGTCCGAGCTCATGCCGGAGATGTTCGTCGAGGTGTCGCCGCAGCTGGCGGCGCTGCGCGGGCTGGAACATGCGGGATGGGCGACGCTCGTGACGGCCCGCAGCGCCATCGAGGCGCGCGTGTTGGTGACGCCGCGGATGGCACCGCTCACCGTCGACGGTCGCGTCGTGCATCAGATCGGGCTGCCCTACCACTGGGGCGGAAACGGTTTGGTTCCCGGCGATTCCGCGAACGATCTGCTGCATTCGGCGCTCGACGCCAACGTGCACATCATGGAGACGAAGGCGTCGACGGCTGACATCGTCTCCGGCCGCCGGCCCCGCGGCCCCGCGCTGCGCGCGCTGGTGGAGGCCTACCAGCGGCGCGCGGGCATCACGAGGGAAACGGGCACCCGATGAACCATTCGACGGATCCCGCAGCGGCGAGCGGCTGGCTGGATCACCCGCCGCGGCTGGGGTTTCTCACCGACACCTCGCTCTGCATCGGCTGCAAGGCGTGCGAGGTCGCCTGCAAGCAATGGAACTCCGTCCCCGAGGACGGGACTGAACCTGCTGGGCTCGTCCTACGACAACACCGGCGGCCTCGGGGCGTCCACCTGGCGCCATGTGGCGTTCATCGAGCAGACCGTGCCGGCACCCGATCCGGGCGCCGGGGCTGACGGCTTGCGCTGGCTGATGTCATCGGACGTCTGCAAGCACTGCACCCACGCGGGATGCCTGGACGTATGCCCGACGGGGGCACTGTTTCGGACCGAGTTCGGCACCGTTGTCGTGCAGGAGGACATCTGCAACGGCTGCGGCTATTGCGTTCCCGCCTGCCCGTTCGGGGTGATCGACCGGCGCGAGGAGGACGGCCGCGCCTGGAAGTGCACCCTCTGCTATGACCGGTTGCAGAACGACCAGACGCCGGCCTGCGCGCAGGCCTGCCCCACGCAGTCGATCCAGTTCGGACCGCTCGACGAACTGCGCGAGCGGGCCGTTGACCGGGTGGCTGAATTGCACGAGCGCGGTGAGACCGGGGCGCGGTTGTACGGCGACGACCCCGGTGACGGCGTCGGCGGGGCGGGCGCCTTCTTCCTGCTGCTGGACGAGCCCGAGGTCTACGGGTTGCCGCCCGATCCGGTGGTGCCGACGCGAGACGTCGCGGCGCTGTGGCGGCAGACGGCGGGGGCGGCACTCATGTTTGCGGCCAGTGCCGTCGTGGCGTTTGTCGGGAGGCGGCGGTGAGCGAGCAAGGGCAGCGGCGCCGGCGGCGGCGGGCAGATCCGAACGCGGTCGTCCCGGAGGCCGAGTTCACCTCGTACTACGGGCGTCCCATCGTCAAGGCCGCGCCGTGGAAGGCCGATATCCCGGCCTACTTCTTCCTCGGCGGGGTGGCGGCCGGGTCGTCGGCGTTCGCCGCCGGGGCGTCGGTGACGGGGCGCCCGGTGCTGCGCCGGCTCACCCGGGTGTCGGCGCTCGGCGCGATCACCGCCAGCGCGTACGCCCTGATCCACGACCTCGGCCGGCCCGAGCGCTTCTACATGATGCTGCGGGTGGCCAAGCCCACGTCGCCGATGTCGATGGGCACCTGGCTCGTCTCGCTCTACGCTCCTTCCGCAGGGCTGGCTGCTGCCGGAGAATTCGCTAACGCGCTGCCGTTGCCGGGGCCGTTGAAGCGATTGCTCGGCTCGGTCGCCGGCCCGGCCGGATGGGTGGCCGCCGCGCTCGCCCCGGCGCTCGCCACCTACACCGGAGTGCTCATCGCCGACACCGCGACCCCGGCCTGGAAGGAGGCCGGCGGGACCATCACGGCGGCCTTCGCCGCGGGCGCGCTGGCAAGCGGTGCGGGCGTGGGACTCTTCGCGCCGCTGGAGGAGTCAGGCCCGGCGCGGAGGCTGGCGATCGCGTCGACCGCGGGTGAGGTCGGAGCGGTGTTCCGGATGCAGAAGGCTGCCGGCCTGGCGGGGGAGACGTTCACCCAGGGGCGCGCCGGGAAGTTCGCCCGGGCGGCGGAGACGCTGCTGGTGGGCGGAGGGGTCCTCGCGGCGTTGACCCGGCGTTCGCGTCTGGGCAGTGCCCTTGCAGGCACGGCACTTCTGGCCGGTGCCTGCTGCGAGCGTTTTGCCGTGTTCGAGGCGGGTCAGGCGTCAGCGCGCGATCCGAAGTACACCGTCGTCCCGCAGCGGGAGCGGATGAATCAGCGGGAGCGGCTCAAAGCTGCGGAGCGGCCTGCGCAATGATCGCCCGGGTGTCGGTGCCGGCGGGCAGCGTGCCGAACGCCTGGCCCCAGTCACCGCCGATCCGCGTCGCGCAGTAGGCATCGGAGATCGCCGTCGGTGCGTGGCGCACCAGCAGCGACGCGGCGAAGATCTGACACATCCGCTCGACGAGCCGCCGCGCGCTCGTTTCCTCAATATCCACCAGGGATTTCTCGAGGTCGGCCATCGCTGCATCGAGCCGGCTGTCTCCCCCGGCGGCCAGACCGATCTCGGTGCGCAGCGCCTCGAGGCTCTGCGGCTCGCGGGACATCGCGCGGAGCACGTCGAGCGCGTTGACGTTGCCGCTGCCTTCCCAGATCCCGTTCAGCGGCGCCTCGCGGTAGAGCCGCGGAAGGCCTGATTCCTCGACGTACCCGGCGCCTCCGAGGCATTCGAGGGCTTCGGCCGCATGGCGCGGGGCGGTCTTGCAGACGTGGTACTTGGCGACGGCGGTACCGAGGCGGCGCAGCGCCGTTTCTCCCGCGTCGACCGCATGGGCCAGCCGCATCGCGAGCAGCGTGGCGGCCTGGGATTCGACGGCGAGGTCGGCAAGGACATTGGCCATCAGCGGCTGGTCCACGAGCGTGCGCCCGAATGCGCTGCGATGGCTCGCATGATGGAACGCCTGGACGACCCCCTGCCGCATCCCGCACGCGGAGCCGATGACGCAATCGAGCCTGGTGGCGTTGACCATCTGGGTGATGGTGGCGACGCCCCGCCCCTCGGGCCCGACCATCCACGCGAGCGTGCCGTCGAACTCGACCTCGCTGGAGGCATTGGAGCGGTTGCCGAGCTTGTCCTTCAATCTCTGCAGCTGGAAGGGGTTTCGTGCGGTGTCGGGGAGCAGGCGCGGCACGAGGAAGCAGGACAGGCCGCCGGGGGCCTGGGCGAGCACCAGGAAGACGTCGCTCATCGGCGCGGAGCAGAACCACTTGTGGCCGGTGAGGACGTAAGCGCCGGACTCGCCCGTGGGAAGCGCGCGGGTGGTGCCGGCGCGCACGTCGGACCCGCCCTGCTTCTCGGTCATCGCCATGCCTGCAATTGCTGAGGTTTTGCCGGGATGCAGGTCGCTGTCGTACGTGCGGCTGGTGAGCCGCGGGAGCCAGGCGGCAGCGATGTCGGGATCGGCGCCGGGCGCGGTGAGCGCGGGGACGGCCGCGTACGTCATCGAGACCGGGCAGCCGTGGCCCGCATCGGTCTGCGACCACACGTAGAACCCGGCGGCGCGCACGACGTGAGCCCCCGGCCGCGCGTCCGCCCACGGCACCGCGTGCAGGCCTTGCTCGATCGCCGTGCGCATCAACTCGTGGTAGCTCGGGTGGTAGTCCACCTCATCGAGCCGGTGGCCGTAGCGGTCGTGGGTGCGCAGGACGGGCGGGTAACGGTTGGCCTCGTCGGCCCACCGCTGCGCCTGCGCGCTGCCCGCTTTGGCGCCCAGCGCTTTCAGGTCATCCGCAGCCCAGCCGGCCCCGTAGCGCTCGACGGCCTGGCCCAGCGTGCGATCGGCGCTGAAGACGTCGTAGTCGACGAGCGGCGGCGGCTGGTTGGTGACCTCATGAGTGGCGGTCATGGGTCCATTCTGCGTCTGCGCAGGACGAGGGGCGAATTCAGCGGATCGTGATCTGCCCGGCGGGTCCGTCGACGAGCTCGCCGATGACCGGATGCCCCGCGAGCTCCGCGCCCACCAGCAGGCCGCCGCTGGTCTGCGCATCGGCGAGCAGTACGAGTTCGAGTTCGTCGACGCCCCCTGTGCATCCGGGGCCGCCGCTGCCGCCGGTGACGAGGTGCGGGCGTACCCAATCGAGGTTGCGCTTGCTGCCACCGGGGATCGCGCCTTCGGCGGCGAACCGGCGGGCGCCTTCGAGGTACGGGACGGCAGCGGCATGGATCTCGGCCGCGCAGCCGCTGGCACGCGCCAGCTTGTGCAGATGCCCGAGCAGCCCGAAACCCGTGATGTCCGTGGCGGTCGTGGCACCGGCCTCGAGCGCGGCGACGGACGCGGCGGCGTTGAGCGTCGTCATCACCTCGATGGCCTCCTCGAAGCGCTCACCGGTGGCCTTGTGCCGGTTGTTCAGGACGCCCAGACCCAGTGGCTTTGTCAGCGTCAGCGCCATGCCGGGCCGCCCGGCGTCGTTGCGCAGCAGGCGATCCGGGTTGGCGACGCCGGTGACCGCCATCCCGTACTTGGGCTCCGGATCATCGATGCTGTGGCCGCCGCCGACGATGCACCCGGCCGCGACGGCGACGTCGAGCCCGCCGCGTAGCACCTCACGGGCAATGCTGAACGGCACCTTCTCGCGGGGCCAGGACAGCAGGTTGACGGCCAGCACGGGCTTGCCGCCCATGGCGTAGACGTCGGAAAGGGCATTGGCGGCGGCGATCCGGCCCCAGTCGTAGGGATCGTCGACGACGGGGGTGAAGAAGTCGGCGGTCACGACGACGGCAAGGCCGGGCGCGACGATCGAGACCGCGGCATCGTCACCGCTGTCGAGACCCACGAGCAACCCGTCGCCGGTCTGCCCGGTCAGGCCACGGACCGCGTCCTCGAGCTCACCGGGCGGGATCTTGCAGGCGCAACCGCCACCCGAGGCGAGAGTCGTGAGCCGGACGGCGGTCGGGGTGGCCATGCCTCAGGCTAATCCGGCGGGTAGTACCGCAGCTCGACGACGTTGCCGTCCGGATCGCGTACGTAGAGCGACTGCCCGTCGCCATGGGCGCCGAACCGGGTGGCGGGGCCGTCCACGACCTCGAACGTTCCCTCGGCGACGACGGCGTTCCAGTCGAGCGGCTCGACGACGAGGCAGATGTGGTCGACATTCTCGGCGCCGGCAAGCTCTGGCTGCCGCGTGGGTGAGGCCAGCAGGTCGATGATGACGTCGTCGCTCACCCGGACGGACGGGAAGAAGGCCTCCCCGCGCCGCCATTCCTCGACGCGCTCGCCGGCGAGCCCCAGAACCCCCTGGTAGAAGGCCAGGGAACGCTCCACGTCAGACACCCGCAGCACCACATGATCCAGACCCGTCACGCGCACTGTCATCGGTCGAGGGTAAAGCGGTTCCACATTTTGTCGGACCCCGATGCGACCGTCGGCGCATGGCCACGATCCGGTTGCTCCTCGCCGCAGACGTTCATCTGGACACCCCGTTCATGTGGGCCGAGCCCGTGGTCGCCCGGGCCCGGCGGCGGGCGCTGCGGGCCGGTGTGCGTCGGATTGTCGAGCTGGCGGCGGAGCTCGGAGCCGATGCGCTGTGCTTTGCCGGCGATCTCTACGAGCACGAAAGGGCGGGGCCTGACACCGGCGAGTTCCTGCGCAGCGTCTTCGCCGAGGCACCCTGCCCGGTCCTGATCGCCCCCGGAAATCACGATTGGTACGGGCCGGCGAGCCTGTACCGGCAGGTCGAGTGGCCGCGTCAGGTGGTGGTCTTTCGCGAGGATCGGCTGCAGCCTTTCGAGCTGGCCGACGGGTTCACGGTCTGGGGGGCGGCCCATCGCGCGCCGGCGAATACCGACGGTTTCCTCGAAGGATTCCGGGTCGACCGGGGCGGCGTCTCGGTCGCCCTCTTCCACGGTTCGGAGCGCGGCGGCTTCGCCCAGCAGGAGTCGGGCAAGGTGCCGCATGCGCCGTTCGCCGCCGATCAGGTGCCCGCTTGCGGGCTGTCGCATGCGCTGGTCGGCCATTTCCACGGTCCCGCGCTCGGGCGCTGGCACACGTATCCGGGAAATCCGGAGCCGCTGGCGTTCGGTGAGCGGGGCGAGCGCGGAGCGGTTCTGGTGAATGTCGCGGAAGACGGCACCGTGACGCGGGAGGTGCATCCGGTCGCCGAGAGCGCGTGGCATGACCTGCACGTGCGGATCGAGGGTGCCTCGCACGCCGATCAGATACGCGAGCAGGTCGCGGCGCAATTGGCGGCGCTGAGCGGGCTCGTCCGGCTGACGGTCAGCGGTGAGGTGACGCCGGGCACCGCGCTGGGCAACCTCGACCTCACCGCGCTCGGTGGCCATCTCGACGCGCTCGTGGTGCGCCCGCTTCAGCTCGCGGTGGGTTATGACCTGGTGGCGCTCGCCGCCGAGGAGACCGTCCGCGGGCACTTCATCCGTGACGTGCTTTCCAGCGAGCTGCCCGTCGAGCAGCAGCAGCGCGTGCTCGATGCGGGATTGCGGGCGCTGGACGGCCGGCTCGACGAGCTGGTGGCCGGCTGATGCTCATCGAGTCGATCACCGCGCACGGGTTCGGGCCGCTCGCCGGCCAGACCCTCGGGCTCGCCCCCGGATTCACCATCGTCGTGGGTGGTAACGAGTCGGGGAAGTCGAGCTGGCACGCCGCGGCCTTCGCCGCGTTATGCGGCCGGCGGCGCGCCCGGGGCCGTCCCGGCGCGCAGGAGCAGCAGTTCATCGACGCCCACCGGCCCTGGGACGGCGGGCCGTGGGCGGTGTCGTGCCTGCTGCGCCTTGACGACGGCCGGCCGATAGAGCTGCGCCACGATCTGTCCGGCAAGGTCGATTGCCGCGCCACCGACACACTGCTGGCCCGTGACGTCAGCTCCGAGATCATGGTCGACGGCAGCCCTGACGCGTCCGCCTGGTTGGGGCTCACCCGATCGGCGTTTCGGGCGACGGCGTGCGTCGGTCAGTCCGAGGTGCTGCGGGTGCTCGATGCCGCCGACGGGCTGCAGCAGGCGTTGCAGCAGGCGGCTTCGTCGGCGGGAGCCTCGGGCACCGCGGCCGTCGCGATCGATCGGTTGGAAGCGTGCCGGCGCGAGGCGGTCGGTCGTGACGCCGCCTCGGCGGTCCGGCCGCTGCGGCGGGCGCTGGATCGTGTCGAGGCGGGCCGCCGGCGCGTCGACGCCGCGGCGGCCCTGCGCGCGGAGTTCGCCGGTCTGGCCGAGCAGCAGGCGGGGCTCGACGCTGACGTCCAGGCTGCTGAAGCTGCCTTCTCTCGCGCGTCAGAGGAGGTGCGGGCAGCGGCGGGTGCGTTGCGCGCCGCCGAGCTTCGCGACGCGCGCGAGGAGCAGCCGCCCGACCCGGCTGTGGCCAGGCTCGGAGTCGCCGCGGCCCTGGCGGGCCTGGCCGTGGGGTTGTTCGTGGCGGCCACCGTGCTCGACTCGATCGCTGTGGGCCTGCTCGGCGCCGTGTTCGCGGCGCTGTCAGGGTGGCGGGCTGTCAGAGCCTTCCGGCCGGTGCCGTCAAGGTCGGCGCCGCGGGAGTCGGCGGCTCTCGCGGAGCTTCGTCTGGAGCTGGCCGAGCGTCAGGCGTTCGCCGACAGCGCGCGTCGCGGGCATCACGAGGCGGTGCTGCGGGCCCACCGGGCCGAGGCCGTCAGGGCCGAGCGGGCGAGAGCCACGCCGGCGCTCTCCGAAGCGGAGGAAGAGCTTGCCGCCGCCGAGCGGGAGCTCGCCCGGGTGCGCGAGCTCGACCAGACGCTCGGCCAGGCCATCGAGTTCCTGCGCCGCGCGCAGGAGCGGGTGCACCGCGAGATCGTCCCGGAGCTGACCGGCCTGTTACGCGAGTGGCTGCCCCGGCTGACCGAGGAGCGCTATCACGACGTCCGGATGGATCCGGCGACCCTCGCGATCGAGGTCTGCGGACCCACCCGCGAGTTCCGCCGCGCCGATCTGCTCAGCCACGGGACGGCCGAGCAGATCTACCTGCTGCTGCGCGTCGCGCTCGCGGCCCGCCTCACCGCGGGCCATGACACCTGCCCGCTGCTGCTCGATGACGTGACGGTGCATGCCGATCCCGAGCGCACCCATCGCATGCTCGAGCTGCTGCATCGGCTGTCGGCCGAGCGGCAGATCGTGCTGTTCGCCCACCAGGATCAGGTACGAGAGTGGGCTCACGCCCGGTTCGACGGCGAGCGTGACGCGCTGATCGAGCTGCAGCCCGTGGGGGTGGAGCTGGCCGTGATCTAGCGCCGCCTAGAGCGGCTTCCAGGACGGCTCGCGTCGCTCCACGAAGGCGGTGAACGCCTCGTGCAGCTCGCCGGTCGAGGTGCACATGATCTGGGTGCGGTTCTCCAGATCGAGCGCGTGCCGGAAACTCGGCGCGTCGAGCGTCTGCCACATGGTCTCTTTCGTCATCCAGACGGCCAGGGGCGCGTTGGACGCGATCTGACGGGCGGTGACCATCGCACGTTCGAGCAGCTGGTCGGGCTCCACGACGTCGAGCACGAGCCCGAGGCGCTCTGCTTCCGCCGCGTCGAAGACCCGTCCGGTCAGCAGCAGCTCGGCGGAGCGGGAGGCGCCGACGAAGCGGGGGAGCAGGTAGCTCGTGCCCATGTCGCAAGCGGAGACCCCGCGCTTGATGAAGACGGCGCCGAAGCTGGCGGCCGGAGTGGCGATGCGGATGTCGCAGGCGAGCGAGAACGCGAAGCCTCCGCCGTGCGCCGGGCCGTTGATGGCGGCGATGATCGGCAGCCGTACCCGATGGATCTTCTCGAACAGGCCGGCCATCAGTTCCTGCGCCATGAACATGCGCGGGGTCGCCCCTTGCGAGGCGGCCATCAGGCGTCCGAGGGGATGGGCCGAGAGGTCCTCGTCGCCCTCGGAACCCTTCATGTCGGCCCCGGCGCACCAGGCGGGCCCCTCGCCCTGGATCACGACGACGCGGGCGGCCGGGTCGGCGGCGAGGTCGTCGATGACGCCATGCAGTTCGGTCAGCAGCGGCATGCTGAGCGAGTTGCGCCGGTGCGGCCGGTTCAGCGTGATGCTGTGGATGCCGGGTTCGAGTTGCTCGACGATCGTGTCGGACATCTGGTTCTCCTTGAGGCGTGAGTGAGCCGCAGCGTCCCACCACCATGACGGGCCGCCTGAGCCGGTCTGGTTGGGTGTGGGCATGAGTAACGGCCTCGACAGCGACGCCCTCGCGTACATCGCGATAACCCGGCTGCAGAACGAGTACGCCGACGTGGTCAGCCGCCGTGCCTGGGACGAGGTCGACGATCTCTTCACGGCCGACTCCAACGTGCGGCTGAACCTGGCTCCCGCCCCGCCGCTGGACTATCCCGGCCGCGGCGGGATCGGCCCGTTCATCGCCGGCTCGATCGAGCGATTCGAGTACTTCCAGTTCGTGATCCTCAACGCCACCGTCCACGTGCGCGACGAGAATTCGGCCACGGGCCGGATGTACATGTCCGAGCTGAGGCAAGACGCGACGAGCGGCGGCTGGAGCACGATCCACGGGGTCTACCACGACACCTACAGCCGCGACCCCGGCGACGGCAAGTGGCGCTTCGCCGACCGCCAGTACCAGAGCCTGCGCCGCAGCGGCGGTCAGGTCATCCCGTTCCCCGCAGCGCACCTCGGCCCGCTGGGTTAGACCGGGCTAGACGATGTCCTCCGGCGCCAGCTTGCGGCCGGCGATGCCCTCGAAGCCGTTGCCGCCGGTGTAGGTGTCCTCGCCGACGATCAGGCCCTCGTCGTTGAACGGCCACAGCGTCGCCATCCGCGCCTCGTAGAGGTAGTACGCGGACTCGTCGTCGACCGGGATGCCGCGGGCCGCGAGCGTCGAGCCGGGATACGCCATCCGCATGACGCCCTCGGTGAGGATGCAGTGCTTGTCGACGACGAGGCGGTCGATGTCGAGCTGCAGCCGGGTCGCGCCGGAGGCGATGAAGTCCTCGTAGAAGCGGCGGACCTCGGCCTTGCCGGTCGGGCTCGACTCGGGCGGGGCGCCGTAGGCGTGGTACTTGGCGTCCTCGGCGAGCGTCACGAGCAGCCCGTCGAGATCACCGGCGGCTTCGGACTTCATGTGGTCGAGCACCAGCTCGAGGTTGCGCCTCAGCGTGGGGTCGGTTTCGGTCGCGAGGCGCTCCTCGACGGCGGCCCAGGTACGTGTCTGCTCGATCACCGGCATGGCCCCGGAGCGTAGCCCCGCCCGCTGCGCACTCGCATGGGGGTCGCGTGGCAAGGTGCGTTCGTGAGCCGCCCCGTCTCCCGAGATGCCATCAAACCGCTGAAGATGCGCGTCGTCGATCTGTCGACCGGCATCGCCGGGGGCTACTGCTCGAAGGTGCTCGCCGACGCCGGCGCCGACGTCATCAAGCTCGAGCCACCGGGCGGCGACCCGCTGCGCTCGCGTTCGGCATCGGGCAGCCCGGTGGATCCGGTCGCCGGCGCGCCGCTCTTCCAGTACCTGCACGCGGGGCAGCGCAGCGCCGTCGCCGATCTCTCGACCCCCGAAGGGCATGACCTCGCGCTGCGCGCGGCCGGCAGGGCCGATCTCGTCCTGGAATCGTTCGTCCCCGGCGAGCTGGAGGCCCTCGGACTCGGCCTCGACGCGTTGCACGTACGCAACCCGGCCACCTCGCTGGTCTCGCTTTCCGCGTTCGGGCGCGGCGGCCCCTGGAGCACGCGTGCCGCCACCGAGTTCACGATGCAGGCCTGGTGCGGTTCGCTCGCGTCGCGCGGCATCCCGGGCAGCGCGCCGGTGGGCGTCGGCGGAAACGCGGGGGAGTTCGTCGCCGGCTCGGCGGCCGCCTCGGCCGCGGCGCTGGCGGTACTCGCGGCGCGCGAGAGCGGGCGCGGCCAGCACGTCGACGTCTCGATGCTGGAGACGATGATCCTGTCGTTCACCCCCTACCAGCCGATCTTCGCGCAGTTCGAGGACCGGCTGTATGGCCGTTCCATCGAGATCCCGTCGATCGAACCGGCGGCCGACGGATGGGTCGGGATCTGCACCATCACGCATCAGCAATGGGCGGATTTCAGCGCGATGATCGACCATCCGGAATGGGGCGATGACCCGACGCTGTCGCACGCCGCCGTGCGGATGCCGCGCCACCAGGAAATCCGCGCCGCGATCGCCGAGTGGACGACCAAGCGCACCGTCGCCGAGATCGTCGAGATGGCGTCGCTGCTGCGCATTCCGATCACCCCGGTGGGCAACGGCCACACCGTGCTGGAGATGGAGCAATACGTCGAGCGCGGCGTCTTCCAGCAGCATCCGGGCGGCTTCCAGCAGCCGAGAAGGCCTTACCTGCTCGGCGATCACGCCTCACCCGACCCGCTGCCGGCACCGCGGCTCGACGAGCACGCCGCCGAGGTGGCCCGCGAGTTCGCCGACCCCGCCGTCGTCGGCGCACGGGGCACCGGCGGCGCCGAATCCCGCGCGGCCGCTCGAGGGCAAGCGGGTCGTCGCCTTCGTCGCGTTCTGGGCCGGCCCGTTCGTCGCGGCGTACCTGGCGGCGATGGGCGCCGACGTCGTCAAGATCGAGTCGATCCAGCGACCCGACGGGATGCGCTTCGCCGGCGGGGTGAAGATCGGCGACCCGCTGATGTTCGAGTGGTCGGCCGTCACCCACGGCGCCAATGTCGGCCTTCGCGACGTCACGCTCGACCTCAGCCGGCCCGAAGGCGCGGCGCTGGCCCGCCGTCTCGTCGAGGGCGCCGACATCGTCGTCGACAACTTCTCCCCGCGCGTCCTCGACGGTTTCGGCCTCAGCGAGCAGGACCTGCGCGCCGCGCAGCCCGACGTGGTGATCGTGCGGATGCCGGCGTTCGGGCTCGACGGTCCGTGGCGTGATCGCGGCGGGTTCGCCATGACCGTCGAGCAGAATTCCGGGCTCGCCTGGCTGACCGGCTTCCCGGACGACGGCCCGCTCGTGCCGCGCGGGGTGTGTGACGTGCTCGGTGGGCTGCACGCGATCGTCGCCCTGCTCTGCGCGCTGGAGCATCGGCGCGAGACCGGCGAGGGCTTGCTCGTCGAGGTGCCGCTCGCCGAGGCCGCTCTGAACATCGCCGCCGAGCAGACCATCGAATGGACCGCCAACGGGGTACTGCTCGAACGTCACGGCAACCGCTCGTTCGCGGCGGCGCCGCAGGGCGTCTATCCCTGCGCTGATGAGGATTCCTACGTCGTGCTGGCTGTCGAGAGCGATGCCCAGTGGGTGGCGTTGCAGGAGGCCCTTGGACGTCCCGAGTGGGCGGCCGGCGACGCGCTCGCCACGGCGGCGGGGCGGCAGGCCGCACATGATGAGATCGACGCGGCGCTCACCGATTGGCTACGCGAGCGGCCGATGCTCGAGGCGGTGGAACACCTTGCGGCATATGGCGTTGCGGCCTCACCCACGATCGACGCGCGCCGGCTGAGCTGGATTCCGCAGATCGCCGCCCGCGGCTGGTTTCAGAAGATGGACCACCCGATCACCGGCCCGATCGACTACCTCGGGCTGCCCATGACGTTCTCGGGCATGCCCCGGCCGCTCTTTCGCCGCGCGGCTCCGACGCTGGGTCAGGACAACGCCGAAGTGCTTGCCGGGCTTGGACTTTCCGACGCCGAGATCGCCCAGCTCGCCGAGGACCGCATCATCGGGACCCGGCCCGCCTGGATGTAGCTCAGCGTGCGGTGTAGGGCTCGGCCGCCGGCTTCCACTGGATGAGCTCGATGGGCAGGCCGTTCGGATCCGAGGCCGTGAAAGCCCACGAGTTGTCGAACTCGACCGGCTCGCTGGCGCACGCGACCCCGGCGGCCAGCAGTCGCGCGTGAGCCGCCGCCGCGTCGCGTACCTCGAACGAGATCAGCGCCCCCGGAGCGGTGAACTCGCGCCAGCTGTGCTCGAAGAACTGCAGCACCGCGTTCGGCGCCACCATCCCGCGCAGCATCCGGCTCGTCGCGCCGGGAACCTGCGTCACGGCCTCGAAATCGGGTCCGCCGAGATCGCGCCGGATGATCGGCTGGAAGCCGAAATGCTCGGTCCACCAGCGCTCCGTCGCGTCCAGATCCGCGACCTGCACCGAAACGTGCGAGACGCGGGCGAGCCCGGCCTCCTGCAGGGTGTGGTTCGGCACGTGAGTCCTCCGAGTCTCGTGGCGCTTCCGACAGTCTCCACTCGGCTAGAACGGGCACGGTTCGGGGTCGCCTTGGCGGTGGTCTTCGGGGTCGAGGGGGTAGTGGCGGCCGAGGGGGCTGACCCAGGTCGGCTGACCGGACCCCGTGGCCGTCGCCGTGGTCGTCTTCAGTGTCCATCCGCTGTGGTGCTTGACCTTGTGGTGGTTGCCGCATTCGGGGTGCAGGTTGCTGCGGTCGGTGCGGCCACTGGTGGGGTCGCCGGGCCGGAAGGGCTGCCGGTGGTCGATCTCGCAGCGTTCGGCGGCCCGGTTGCACGGTCGGGAAAATGCAGGTGCGGTCGCGGGTTTTGACGAACCGCGCCAGCTGCGTGCTGGGCTTGTAGCTGGTGTGGCCGAGGTCGAGCAGGGCACCGGTCAGCGGATGGAGAATCATGCGGCGCCACCGGCCGTCGGCGGCCAGGATGCGGGCCAGCGGTGCGGGCAACGGTCCGTAGCCGGCGAGTTCGCCAGGGTTGTCCTGCAGTCCCAGCAATGTAGGCAGGTCGATGGTGAGGTTCACCGCTGCCGGACGCGGTGGCTGTGAGCAGCCGGTCGCCAGATGCACCAGCGCATCGGAACGCAGTGCGGCGATCGGCTGCCACCCCGCGGTGCCGCGTTTGGGACCGGCCTCCTTCATCTGCCGGGCGATCGCGCTGGCGGCGTCGAAGACGGCCATCACGTCTGTCGCGGAGGCGATGAGACGCAATTCGGCCATCCCCTCGGGTAATGGCGACCAGACCAACGTCCGTTCGGCATGGGCCTTGGCAGCCCGATCGGCAGCCGCCTGCGGGTCAGCCGCGAGGACCGCCCGGCGCAGGCAGCGGCGCAGCTGACCGACGGTCTGATGAGGCGCCCGGCCCAGTACCTTCGCCGCGACCCGCTGAGCTTTCTCCACCGTGAGGTCAGATGTGGAGTCGACAATGGCATCGGCCTGCTTGAAGTTGATCTCCCCGGCGGCGAGAGCGGCGTGCACCATCGGCAGCTCATGGGTGAGCGTGCGGGCCGTGTGAAGCTGGCTGGCGGCCGTGCTGTCAGCGATCCGCAGTGCCGCACCGATCTCGGCGTGCGCCGCCCGCAAGGGCATGTCCGCCGGGTCACTCGCCTCGAGCAGCGGCTCGGTCTGCGCCTCGACCGCATCGGCAACCGCGGCGAGCGTCGGCTGCATCACGGCGGTCAGCCACGACGCCTGCCGCTCCAACGCGACCAGCAGATCCACCCGCGCCGAGGCCGACAACGCGGTGCAGGCCAGCGGCGCGAGCGCGGCAAGCACCTCCGGACCAGGCGGCGCAATCAACGCCGCGGCAACCACACCATGGGGACTCAAGCTCTCGAACATACGTGCGAGTCTAGCAGGGCGGGCGCGCGGAAACCCCTTTATTCACAGGGCGATCCGGTTATTCGAGAATCGCGGCGAGCGGCCCGTCGCGCCAGAGGTGCCCTGCTACGAACCAGCTGACGGGCGACGCGCCACTTCCCGCGGAACCGCCGGTTCAGACGACCGAGCACGTAGCACCCTGAGCAATTCGGCCGTGTCCGGTGCGGACCCGACTTGGTCGCTCTGCCCGGACGCCGCGCTCAGAGCGTCGTCGTCCCCGGCTTGAAAAGCCGTGTGGCAGGACGCGCACATCGTCACGAACCAGTTGACGACCCACGGCAGTGCCTGCACCCAGTCTGGCGCGTTCAGGAGCGGGTAGACGTAGCGCCAGTCCGTACTTCCGCAGATGACGCAGCTCTGCTCAGCAGCCACGGGAAACAGCTCTTCACGCGGCGGGATGCGCCAGCCGCTAGGCACGCGCGCCGCGCACGAGCTGCCCCGGCCGCGCCCCGGAGTCGACCCCGTGCCGCCGGGTGACCGCACCAGAAACGACGGTGGCGTCGTAGCCGTCGGCCGTCTGCACCAGGCGCTTGCCGCCGGCGGGAAGGTCGTAGCGCATCTCCGGCAGGTGCAGGCGCAGGCCTGCGAGGTCGATGACGTTCAGGTCGGCCTTCTTACCGGGCGCGATGACGCCCCGGTCGGCGAGCCCGTACACATGGGCCGTGGCGCTCGTCATCTTCTTCACGACGAGTTCCAGCGGCAGCCGCCCGGCCGGCCGGTCGCGTACCCAATGGGTGAGCATGAAGCTGGGCATGCTGGCATCGGAGGCGGTGGCGCAGTGAGCGCCGCCATCGGAACCGCCGACCACCGTGTGCGGATCGGCGAGCATCTGGGCCATCGCATCGAGGTTGTGCTCGGCGTAGTTGACGATCTGCAGGCTCAGCAGGTTGCGACCGTCGTTGGCCAGCAGGTGCTCGTAGATGACGTCGAGGACGTCGCGGCCCTCTGCTGCCGCGATCGCCGCCATCGACTCCTCGCTCGACGGCTCGTACTGCGGCGGATCGCCCATCGAGAACACCATGTCGTAGGCGAGAAAGCCCTGCGTCGGATCGCCCAGCTCGTTCATCTCGGCGATGAGCGCAGCCCGTACGGCGGGGCGGCGCAGCTGTTCGAGCCGCTCGTCGAAGGCGAGGGCCGCGAGCGGTGCCCAGGACGGCGCGTACTTGAACGGGTGAAAGGAGGTGTCGAAGCCGAAGAGCAGGCAGAAGCCGCGGCCGTGCACCTGGGGAATCGCCGGGAGCCCGGCGTCGACCATTGCCGCGACGCGGTCGAGTTCGTGGCGCCAGCGGTCGGGTTTTCCGTGACGCTGGCTGACCTGGAAGATGGTCGGCCGGGCGCTGGACTCGCAGATCCGCCGCATCATGTCGAACTGGCCGCCGAGGCCCGCCTGGAAGCCGCCGACACCGCCATTGGGCACCCATTCCACGGTCCCGCTGCCGAGGCGTCCCATCGCGCCGATGATCCCGGCCAGCTCACCCTCCCGCGCATACGTCCCCGGCACCGGGATGCCGCTGCGCGAGCGGTGCCCTTCGAGCCGGTTGGTCGAGAAACCGAGCGCGCCTGCCTCGACGGCCTCCGCCACGAGGCGGCCCATGCGGGCGATCTCGTCGTCGGTGGCCGCCTCCTCGGTCGCGCCGCGCTCGCCCATCACGTAGCTGCGCAGCGCGCCGTGTGGAACCTGGGTGCCGATGTCGATGGCCCGCGGGATGCCGTCGAGCACATCGAGGTATTCCGGGAACGTCTCCCAGCCCCAACAGATCCCCTCGCTCAGGGCGGCGCCGGGGATGTCCTCGACGCCTTCCATGAGCTCGATGAGCCAGTCGCGTTTGTCCTCGGTCACCGGGGCGAACCCCACCCCGCAATTGCCCACGATCACGGTCGTGATGCCGTGCAGCGATGAGGGTTCGAGCACCGGGTCCCAGGTCGCCTGGCCGTCGTAATGGCAATGGATGTCGACGAAACCCGGGGTGACGATCCGGCCGTCGGCCTCGATGACTTCGACGCCGTCCCCGACCGTTCCCGCCGAGCCCACGGCGGTGATGCGCCCGTTGTCGACGGCCACGTCAGCTCTCACGGGTGCGGCGCCTGTCCCATCGACGACCGTGCCGCCTCGAATCACCAGATCGTGCATGGGCATGGCAGCCACTCCTTCGTCCAACGGTGAGCGCAGGCTACAGAGCGCCCGCCGATCGCCCACAGCGAGGCCGTTGCGCGCGTGGCGTGTGGGATGATGCCGGCCACTCGGTGATGCGGGAGGCGGCGGGGAAGGATGACGACATGAGAGTCGCAGTTCCGGTCACCGCCGATGGGCGGGTCGACCCGCGGTGGGGTCGTGCCGACCGCGTCGCCGTGGCCGACGTCACCGACGGGGCGGTCAGCGGCTGGGCGGTGTTCGACGTCGGGTGGAACACACTGCATGAGCAGGGAAGCGAGGGCTCGCACCACGCGCGCATCGCGCGGTTCTTGCGCGAGCACGGCATCGAAGCGATCGCCGTCGATCACGTCGGCGCCGGAATGCACCGGATGCTGCCCTCTATGGGCGTGCGGATCGCCGACGGGCTGGTCGGGGATGCCCGGGACGCCGCACGTGCGGCCGCTGCCTGATCTCATCGCAAGGAAGACCGTGCGGCGACGACGTGCTGCGCCGCTACTCGGCTGCGCGACCACTGTTGGATCCGGTTCGGGTCCAGGAGCTGTCGAAGGGCAACAAGCAGAAGCTCGGGCTGGTGCCCGTGTTTGCACCTGACGTCGAGTTGCTCGTGCTGGATGACCCGAGGAGCGGGCTGGACCTGCTGTTGCAGCGGGAGTTCGCGGTGCTGGTGGCCGAGCGACAGTCCGCAGGAACCTCGATCTTGCTCTCCAGCCATGTCATGGCGGAGGTGCAACAGATCGCCTCCAGGATGGCGCCGGACGGGCGGCAGCCATCTCGCCGACCAGCTCTTCGAGGACGTCTTCGAGGGCCACGACACCTACCGATTCCCCACCATGAGCCGTGACCCGCGCCAGATGCGCCCCGCCGGACTGCATCAGCGCCAGCGCGCCGGCCAGGGTGTCGTCCAGGCCGAGGCGCCGGAGTGGACGCACCCACTTGCTTTGGATGGGCGCCGCGCGACGGACCGGGTTCGTTTCGAGAACGTCCTTCAGGTGGACGTAGCCGATCAGCTCGCCGCCGTCGTCCATGACCGGGAAACGTGAAAAGCCGGTACGCGCGGCGAGCTCTTCCACGTCATGTGGCGTCGCGTCCGGGCGAATGACGACGAGCTGCGACGTCGGTAGCATCACCGACTCGACGGTCAGCTCGCCGAAACCGAGGGCCCCGCTGAGGAGTTCGTGCTCTTCCTCCGCGAGCAGGCCCTCTTGATGGGATTCGGCGATCAGCTGGGCTATCTCGTCGTGGGTGTACGCGCTCGCCAGCTCGTCACGGCGCGCGACGTGCACCAGCCGCAGGCTCAGGTTCGCAAGCGCATTGACCGCCGCGAGGGCCGGCCGCAGTACGCGCACCACGAGTACCAGCGCCGGCGTCAAGGCCAAGGCCGCACTCTCCGGCGCGGCCAGCGCAAGGTTCTTCGGCACCATCTCACCAATCACCACGTGCAGGAACACCACGATCGCGAGCGCGATGACGAACGCGGCCGGATGCAGCAGATCCTTCGGCGCATGTGCGGCGTCGAACGCGCCTTCGAGCAGGTGCGCGATGGCCGGCTCGGCGACAGCTCCCAAGCCGAGCGACGCGAGGGTGATCCCGAGTTGAGCGCCGGCCAGCATCAGCGACACGCGTTCCATCGCGTTCAACGTGATCCGGGCCCGCCGGGAGCCCTGGGACGCTCGCGGTTCGATCAGACTGCGGCGCGTGGAGATCAGGGCGAATTCGGCACCGACGAAGAACGCGTTGACAACCAGCAGCACCACCGCGATCAGCACGCCCAGCGCGCCGCTCATCCGATGCTCTCGGGGTCGTCGGTAGGCGGCTCATCGGGACGTCGTGGTTCGAGTCGTACCCGATCAACGCGGCGTCCCTCAACATGGGTGACGGTCAGCCGTCCGCTCTCCACTTCGACGGCGTCCCCGGTCTCGGGAACGTGTCCGATCCGCTGGAGGATCAGGCCACCGAGCGTCTCGTAGCTACGGTCTTCCGGGATGGCGAGACCGGTTTCGGCGGTGATCTCGTCAGGGCGCAGCAAACCGGAGAGGATCCAGCTGCCGTCACGGCGGCGGCGAAACGCGGGCCCGTAGCGGTCGTGCTCGTCCGACACCTCGCCGACCAGTTCCTCGACCAGGTCCTCGACCGTGACGATGCCGGCGGTGCCGCCGAATTCGTCGAGCACGACGACCATCTGCAACGGCGAGCGTCGAAGCTGCGCCAGCAACGGGTCGAGATGCAGAGTCTCCGGCACGAATTCCGGCGTGGCCATCACGGTCTCGACCGTGCGCGAGCCTCGCTGACCGTCCGGCACGGCGACGGCCTGCTTGATGTGGACGAAACCCACGATGTGGTCGGCGTCCTCAGCGATCACCGGGAAGCGCGAGTGGCCGGTGCGCCGCGCGGCGTCGAGCACGGCGGCAACGGGCGCCGAGCTACGCACCGTCCGCAGCCGGACCCGCGGGGTCAGCACGTCCGCCGCCGTGAGTTCACCGAACGAGAGCGTGCGCTGCAAGAGGGTCGCGGTCGGCCCCGCAAGGGTTCCTTGCTCGGCGGAGCGGGCGACGAGCGAAGAGAGCTCTTCGGGCGAGCGAGCCGACGCGAGCTCTTCTTGCGGCTCGACCCCCAACCGCCGCACCAAGGCATTGGCCGTGCCGTTCAGCAACCGGATCGGGAGCGACATCATCCGGGTGAACGCCCGCTGCGGCCCGGCGAGCATCCGTGCCGTCGCCAGCGGCCGTGCAATCGCCAGATTCTTGGGAACGAGCTCGCCGTAGATCATGGTCGTCGCTGTCGCCATGAGGAGGGCCAGCGTGACGGACACGGCTCGTACCGCACCGGACGACAGGCCAATGCCTCGCAGCGGTGCGTGCATCAGGTGGGCGACTGCCGGTTCAGCGAGGAATCCGATCGCCAGGTTGGTCAGGGTGATCCCGAGCTGAGCTCCGGACAGCTGGGTCGACAAGCTCTTCAGTGCCGACAGGAGCCCCCGCGCCTTGTCATCCCCGGCTTCGACTTCCTGGTTGACCGCGGCCCGATCCACCGTGACGAGTGCGAATTCCGCCGCGACGAACCCGCCGCACGCCACCACCAACAGCGCGCTCAACGCGACAAGCAGCCAGGCCGTCATCGCAACAGCCGACCGGCCCCTCGCCGACGGTTCGTGCTCGTCATCGGCCTGAGTCTAGGACGCCAGCGTCTTCGCCACGCAGTTGCTGAGACATGACTACGAGCACGACCAAGGCCGCTGCAGCGAGCTGTCCGGCGTGACTGGTGGGCACCCATGACACCGTCGACAGCTATCTGCGGTTCGTGCAGCAGGTGGCGGGCGGACTACTTCGCGGTGGGACGCCTGGGTGCTTCAGACGCTCCTCCGTCGGCGCTCAAGGTCCTTCGGGCACGCACCGAATCTGTCGATGAACGCTTGGTAGTCGCTATCGGTGACGAACCACGGCACCGCTCTCGACTCGCTGCCATTGAGATGATCAAGCTACCTATTGGCACCGGGATGCCGAGGCAGTAACTAAGCCACTTTCCGTATCGACTCGCGCAGGTTGTCTGTACGCACGAAAAAGGTCATTCCCGCTCGGCGACATCGAATTGCGTGTGGCGCCCGACCGCAGCGGGCCGGGCGCCGGGCTCTGAGTGCTAGAGCGTGAGCACGAGCTTGCCGAAGACTTCGCCGTTGGCCAGCAGTCCGTGCGCGGCGGCGATCTCCTCCAGGGGCAGCGACGCGTGCACGACCGGCTTCACCTCGCCGCGGGCCACCAGGCGCAGCAGCCGCAACATCGTGTCGCGGATCCGCAGGTTGTCCGGACGCCCGACCCCGGTGACCGTCAGCCCCTGGACGAACACCTGCCCCAGGTGCAGGTCAGCACGATGGCCGACGGTGACCCCGGTCGTCACGTAGCGGCCGTCAGGCCCGAGGATGCGCATCGCCGACGCGAAGGTCGCGGCGCCGACCGGGTCGAGAACCACATCGAAGGGCTGCCCCCCGGTGAAGGCGCCGGCCCCCCGGAAGCTGTCCTCGGCGTGATGATTGATGACGCCCGCGGCTCCGAGCGCCAGCGCGGGCTCCACCTTCGACTCGCTGCCGACCGTCGCGACGACCAGGGCGCCGGCAGCCCGGGCGATCTGGATCCCGAAGCTGCCGACCCCGCTCCCGCCGGCGACCACGAGCACGTTCTCGCCCGCCTGCAACCGTCCCCGGTTGATCAGGCCGTCGTACGCGGTCCGCCCCGCCGTCGGTATCGCCGCAGCCTGCTCGTAGGAGCAGCCGGACGGCAGCGGGAAGACCAGCTCCGAGGGGACGGCGACCAGTTCGGCGTGAGCGCCCTGCACCGCCAGCCCCACGACGTCGGTTCCGAGGCGAAACCGGTGCTCGTCGGCCGGCGACCGGACGGCGTCGATGGTCCCGGCGACATCGCGGCCACCGATGTGCGCCCCCCGGATCGACATCCCGTGAGAACCCTCGCGGTAGTAGAGGTCGACCCGGTCCAGCGAGGTGGCGCGGACCCGGATGAGCACCTCGTCGGCCTTCGGCTCGGGGTCGGGCTGCTCCCCGATGCGCAGCACCGAGACGTCACCCTGCTCTTCGTGGAAGGCCGCGCGCATCCGCCAGCTTTACCACTCGGCCCCACGGCACGCGTCCAGCAGCGTGGGCAACCTCACTGTGCGGAGGGGCGATAGTGCGCTGAGTGCAAGGAATGGCTACTCTGGACAAGTAGTTGGTACGTACAAGTAAGTGCTCCTGCAGGCGAATCCCCAGACCGATCGAAGGTGCATGCGAATGGCCGGCGCACTCGCGCAGCGGCCCGGCTCCGCTCTGCCGCCGGCTCCCGATGGAGAGCTGGCGGAAGGGGAGTATTCGCACCGTCAGATCCTGGTGATCCTCTCCGGGCTGATCCTGGGGATGTTCCTGGCGGCGCTCGACCAGACGGTCGTCTCCACCTCGATCTACAAGATCGGCCAGAGCCTGCACGGCCTCACCGCCCAGGCGTGGGTGACGACGGCCTTCCTGATCACGTCAACCATCGCGACCCCGCTCTACGGCAAGCTCAGCGACATGTACGGCCGCAAGCCGTTCTTTCTCGGGGCGATCACCATCTTCGTCATCGGATCCGTCGCCTGCAGCTTCGCGACGTCGATGTACATGCTCGCCGGGTTCCGGGCGTTTCAGGGGATCGGCGCGGGCGGGCTCTTCACGCTCGCGCTGGCCATCACCGGAGACATCATCCCGCCGCGTCAGCGCGCCAAGTACCAGGGCTACTTCCTCGCTGTGTTCGGCACGTCGAGCGTGCTCGGCCCGGTCATCGGGGGAGCCCTCGCAGGGCAGAACACGATTCTTGGGATCGCCGGCTGGCGCTGGATCTTCCTGCTGAATGTCCCGATCGGGATCCTTGCACTCGTCGTCATCAACCGGGTCCTGCAGATCGACCACGAGCGTCACCACCGTCAGCGGCTCGACCTGCGGGGTGCCGCCCTGCTCGTCATCTGCCTGGTCCCGCTGCTGCTCGTCGCCGAGCAGGGGCGCGATTGGGGCTGGGGATCGGCCAAGTCGCTGGCCTGCTTCGCCGTCGGCGTGATCGCTCTGGTGATGTTCGTGCGGACGGAGCGGGCAGCAGGCGACGCCGCGCTGCTTCCCGCCCGGCTCTTCCGGGTGCGCGAGTTCTCCATCGGTGCGGGGCAGTCGCTGATCATCGGTATCGGGATGTTCGGCGGCCTGACGCTGCTCCCGCTGTACCTGCAGCTGGTCAAGGGCGCGTCGCCCACCCGGGCCGGGTTGCTGACGCTGCCGCTGATGGTCGGGCTGATGACCGGCTCGATCACGTCAGGTCAGGTCACGTCCCGTACCGGGCACTACAAGATCTTCCCGGTGGTCGGGAGCGCCGCCCTCGTCGCCGGAATGCTCATGCTCTGGCGGCTTTCCGCCGACAGTTCGCTCGTCTACGCGGGCCTGGCGATGACGGTCGTCGGGCTCGGCATCGGCATGAACATGCAGACCGTCGTGCTCGCCATGCAGAACGCGGTGCCGCCGCGCGACATCGGCGTCTCCACCTCCTCGGCGACGTTCTTCCGTCAGATGGGCGGCACCATCGGCGTCGCGGTCTACCTCTCGATCGTCTACTCGATCGCGTCGGACCACATCCGGTCGGCCTACCAGGCGGCGGCGAAGTCGCCCGCGTTCATCGCCATCGCGCGCCAGCACCCCGACCAGATCGCGACGCTTCGCAGCGGCGGCAACGGCGCGCTCAACGACACGTCGTTCCTCACCCACTTCAACGCGACCCTCGCCCACCCGTTCAAGGAGGGCTTCACGTCCTCGCTCACCCTCGCCTTCCTGGTGGGCGCGGGCGTGCTCGTCGTGGCGTTCGTGCTGGCGGTGCTGCAGCGCGAGGTGCCGCTGCGCATGGTCGGCGCCCAGCAGGCGGCCGCAGAGGAGCAGGCGCGGCTCGACGCGACCGGCTGACAGCCGCTGGCTCGCCGCTGCGGGCGGTCTGAAAGCATGGCTGCACCTCAGCGGCCAGCAAAGGAGAGCAGTGACCGAGCTTTCGCGGGAGTACCGGTCCCGGGGGTGGTGGCGCGACGAGACGCTTGCCGACGACATCGCGCTCCACGCGGCAGCCCGTCCTGACGCGCCCGCTTTCATCACCGAGGACGAGCGGCTCAGCTGGCGTGAGTACGCCGATGCCTCGGACCAGCTCGCCGGCGTGCTCGTGGCGGCGGGCTTTGAGCGCGGCGAGCGCGTCGCCGTGCAGTTGCCGGACACCGCGGCGGTGCACATCGCGTTCGTGGGTCTGGAGAAGGCGGGCCTCGTCGCGGTCGGGATCGGCGCCCGGGCCGGCGAGCGGGAGGTGCGCTACCTGCTGGCCCGAACGGGCGCCAGCGGGCTCATCACGCACGCCCGCCATCGCGGGCGCGTCGTCGCCGATGACTTCGCGGGACTGCGGGCCGAGGCGCCCAGGCTGCGCCACCACGTCGTCCTGCCCGAGAAGCTGACCGACCCGGGGGTGACGGTCGACGGCGAGCCCGTTGTGGCTGCCCCGCTTGAGGTTTGGCGTGATCGCAAGCTCGGTCCCGACGAGCTCTGGCTGGTCAACTCGACGTCAGGGACCACCGGACTTCCCAAGTGCGTGATGCATCACCAGAACCGCTGGTACTACTTCCATCAGATCGCCGAAGACGTCGGGGGATTGCACTGCGACGACGTGGTCCTGGGGGCGGTGCCGGCGCCTTTCGGTTTCGGCCAGTGGACGTCACACTTCACCCCGACGCTGCTCGGGGCGCCTGCTGTGGTGATGGAGCGCTTCAACGCGAGCCGGGCGCTGGCGCTGATCGAGCGCGAGCGCGTCACGGTCCTTTGTGCCGTCAGCACCCAGTTCATCCTGATGCTGAACGCGCCCGACATCGACCGCTACGACCTCAGCTCGCTGCGGGTCATGTTCACCGGCGGCGAGATGATCCCGTACGAGCGCGCCCGCGACTTCGAGCGGCGCACCGGGGCCACCGTGCTGAACTTCTACGGCTCGAACGAGAGCGGTTTCGCGACGGCCACGACCATCCGCGATCCCGAGGAGAAGCGGCTCCGGACGGCGGGGCGCGTGCAGCCGGGCACCGAGCTCCGCCTCTACGAGGACGGCGTCGACGTGACGGCCTCGGGTCGCGGTCAGCCGGGTTCGCGGGGGCCTGCCATCTCGTTCGGCTACCTCGACGATCCCGCGGCAAATGCTGAACTTTTCACTCCTGACGGCTTCGTGATGCATGCCGACGAGGTGACGCTGGACGACGAGGGTTACCTCACCGTCGTGGGCCGCAAGTCCGACATCATCATCCGCGGCGGCAAGAACATCAGCGCCCCCTACGTCGAGGACGAGGTGGGTGCTCATCCGGCCGTGGCGCTCGCTGCGGCGGTCGCGTCTCCCGATCCCGTCTTCGGCGAACGGGTCTGCGTCTACGTCGAACTCACCGCTGGATCCACGCTCGAATTGGAGGAACTGGTGACCTTTCTGCGCTCGCGCGGGGTCTCGTCGGAGTACCTGCCGGAACGCCTTGTGGTCATGGACGAATTGCCGCGCTCGAGCGGCGGCAAGCTGGCCAAGGGATCGCTGCGTGACGACGCGTCGACCCGGTTCGGAGCGGGGCGATGAGCGTCGCTTTCATCACCGGTGCGGGGCGTGGCCAGGGTCGCGCGCATGCGGTCACGCTGGCCCGGCTGGGCTACGACGTCGTCGCGCTCGACGCGCCCTCGGGCCTGACGACGCTCCCGTACGAGACCGCCTCCGAGGAGGATCTCGAGCAGACCTGCACGCTGGTGCGGGAGGCCGGTCAGCGCGCGGTCGCGGTGGTCGGAGACGTGCGCAACACCGTCGACATCGAGCTCGCCGTGCAGGTGGCCACCCGCGATCTCGGCGGCCTCGACGTCGTCATCGCCAACGCCGGAATCTGCAGCTTCGCCCGCTTCGATGACATCACCGACGAGCAGTGGGACGAGATGCAGGCCGTCAACCTCGGGGGCGTCTTCCGCACCCTGCGCGCGGCCCTGCCCACCATGCGCGCCCAGGGTTCCGGACGGCTGCTGGCGACCTCCTCGATGGCCGGACGCGGCGGCTCGCCCAACATCGGTCACTACGCCGCCATGAAGGCCGGTGTCATCAGCCTGGTGAAGACGCTCGCCCTCGAACTCGGCGAGAGCGGCGTCACCGTCAACTGCCTGTGCCCGACCACGACCGACACTCCGATGGTCCACAACCGCCCGATGTACGGGCTCTTCGCCCCCGACATCGCCGACCCGACCCGCGAGACCGTCCGTCATCGCTACGCGGCGATGAACCCCATGCGCGTCGCCTGGCTCGACCCGCAGGAAATCGCTGACGTGGCAGCGTTTCTGGTCTCCGACGCCGGCAGGCACATCTCCGGTGCGGTGTTCGAGGTCAGCGCCGGCGGGAGCGGCAGCCAGCTCTAGCCGTCAGGTCAGCAGCCCGCGTACGAACGCTGCTTGCCCCGCGTGCTGCAGGTCGTCGGCGATGACGCTGACGAGGCGCACGCCGAGCTGCACCGGGGGATCGAAGCGCTCGTCGACGATGCGGGTGAGCTCGGAGTCGGGTAGCCGGCGGACGAAGTCGATGGTCTGCTGGTGGACCTCGTCGTAGTAGCCGGTGAGCAGCTCGCCTGAGCTCACTCTGACGGCGGAGACCTGCTCGTGGTCCATTCCGTAGCCGGTCTCGCCGGCGTCGAAGGGCAGCCCGAAGCGCCCGTACCACCCCTTGGCTGTCCAGACCTGATCGAGTCCGGCGGCGCCCGCGATGTGGTCGTCCTGGATCCGCGTGAGGTGCCAGATCAGCCAGCCGATGCTGTTGGACTCGCCGTCCAGCCGGACAGTGAGCTGCTCGGGGGTCAGCCCGTCGACCGCCTGGTGCACGACCTCGCGCACCCGCTCGAACGCGTCGACCAAGACATCTGCGCTTGCCATGACACCTCCCTACACGACTGTGGCCCCCACCGAAACCCGGCGGGGGCCACAAACGTGCGGGGGCTGGTTAGGCCTGCGCGTGCTGGTGCAGCTCGGCGAGCTCGCGCTCCACCAGAGCCTCGTGCTCTTCCTCGTCCCGACGTGCCTTCTTCGGGCTCCAGCGCCCGGTCAGCAGGAAGATGAACGGCAGGAAGACGATCTGCGCGATGAAGCAGACCCACCACCAGTGCTGCCACTGGGTCGGGGTGTCGTTTCCGGCCTTGGTGAGCTTGGCGAGCGTCGCCGGCGGGATGCCCGCCTGCGCGCCCTGGAGCACCGCCCCGTATTTCTGGATGAGCGCCAGATCCGCTGCTGGCACAGCCGCATTCGCTGCCTTCAGGGTGTCAGCGAACGGGATGATCGTCGCGAGGTCCGCCTTGGTTGCGGGCGCCGCGAGCGCCAACAGCCGCGTGAATGCCGCGGCCGGAGTGATCTTGAACGCTGCGGCGATCTCACCCTGCGCCTTGCTGATGGCCGCCGCATTTGTGGCGTCGGCGTTCAGCGTGGCGAGCGTGGCCGCGTCGATCGCGTTTGCGGTCGCGATCTCGTTCGGCCTGCGCAGCACCGCTGCACTGACCGCCGAGGCTGACGTGGCCGGGGCCTTCGCGATCTCCCCCAAGGCGGTAGCCAGAGCGGCCGGGATGCCGGGGCTCTTCGCCAACGCCGTGGCTTGCGTGGGAGTGATCTTCGTGGCGATCTCACCCAGCGCCTTGGACAGCGCTGGGATATCACTCTGGTTCTTCGCGAGAGCGGTAGCGCTAGGGGTGTCGATGGACTGCAGGACGGCCAGGGCCGCTGCGTACTTGGTGACGGCCGCGGACACCTTGGCGGCATCGCCCGGCGGGTTTTTCACCGGGTCGAGCGCCGACTGCTGCTTGGCGACCTCACCGAGCGCCACCGACAGCGCAGCAGGATCGCTGGGGTTCTTGCCGAGGGCGGCCGACGTCTTGTGGTCCAGCGACGACAGCACGGCGACCTGCGTCGGGTACTTGCCCTGCGTGTCGACCAACGTCGAGGTCGACGACACCACGAAGGTCAGGACCAGCAGCGCCACGGTGACGACGACGCGGATGATCCAGCCCCAGACGGCCAGTCCGGTGGCGGTGGCCGCCGGGTTGACCTTCTCGACGGTCTCGGTGAAGGCGGCCATCCAGGCGCAGTACGTCATGCCGCCGCCGAACGCGATGACGATGAACAGCACAGCGAGGTGGTAGTAGCTGGTTTCCGGCTTCGTCGCCGCGATGGCGAAGAAGGCGATCCCGACGAGGCTGATCGCCGTGCCGAGGACCATGAACGGCTTGCGCACGCGCAGGTAGTCCGAGAACAGCCCGGTGACGACGAGGGTCAGCGCGTTGGTGATCCAGTACCAGTTCGCGAGAGCGTTGGCCTTGGACTCGGAGTAGCCGTAGACCGTCGCGAAGTAGACGACCGCGAAGCCGGCGGCGATGTAGTAGAGCAGCAGGAACAGGCTGATGGCGAACGCCGGCCCGAAGATGCTCGGGCGGATCATCTGCCGCCACAGGCCCTTGGTGAGGTCTTCGAGCTTGAGACCGGCGGCGCGGGCCTCGACCAGGACGCGGTCGCGCATGGTGACCATCAGCTGGTCGCGGATGCGCGGCGAGAGTTCGCGCAGGCCGACGAACGCGATGACGAAGACGGCGAGACCGACCGCGCCGCACAGGTAGAACTGGAAACGCCAGTCGGGGTGGCTGGAAAGCGTGTTGCTCGAGACCTCGGTGACGACGAGGCTGCCGAGCACCGGGCCGAGGGTCCAGAAGCCCATCGCGAAGCCGCGGCCGACCTGCGGCGAGAAGTCACGGATCAGCGCGGGGGTCGCGACCAGCACGATGCCCTCGACGAAGCCGACGCACGAGTAGATGACCATGAACCACACCTTGGAAGGTGCGTGGGGCAGCGCGAACGCATAGAGCGCGCCGGTGATCAGCAGGCCGTAGGTGACCAGGTTGGCCCTGCCCCACCGGTCAGCGAACCCCGCCAGCAGCGACGCGAACGCACCGATGCCGTTGGCGACGATCGAGATCACCACGAAGTACGTGAAGGTCATGTTGTAGTGCTGGATGATCTGCGTCGCTACGGCACCCTGCAGGTAGAACTCGTAGTACAGGATGATCGTCGCGAGGACCGTGACCCCGAGGTAGAAGGTCCGCGGCCCGGTGTTCGGGTAGTGCGACAGCTGGCGGGTCCAGAGACTGCGGCGAAAACCCGTAGCCGGGGCCTGCTCGACGCTTGCGGTTCCTGCGGACAACGCGACCTCAACTCTCTTCTGTGGAGCCCGTCCCACCAGGCGTTTCTTTGCGCCAAGTGTGATTGTGACCTGGGGCACAGTATCCACAGGAGCTGCGTTATTGCCACCCACCACACGGCTGTTGGCCATGCCCGGTTGGCTCGGAGTTTCACTACGGCCTTCTCGGAGCGCGCTGTCAAGCCGAACGGGTCAAAAACCCGCGGGCAATGCCCCGTCCAGGCTAACGCGCACGGTGGCGCGGAAAGCTGACCACTTGCTGGAAGGTGGGACGGTTCTGCCAGTCGATCGCGGGCTGCCCGATGATGCCGAGCGCGCGGAACTGGATCGCGTCGAACACCGGCATGGTCTGCCCGGCCGCCGCGGCCGCCGGCGAGAGTGTCCAGGAGGCGACGTCCGTCGCTCCGCCGTTGGCGTCGACCAGCGCGGCGTACGCCTTCGCCAGCGCGCCGTCGATCGCGTTCGGGCAGCCGGCCGGGCCACTGCCGCACCAGGTCGCGGTGACGGCCGGGGAGAAGCCTGCGATGACGGACTGCCCGCGCAGTTGCTCGAGCGTCTTCACCAGGTTGCCCTCGTAGCCGCCGTCGAACGCGCTCCCGAGGTGGGTGCCGCCGCTGTTGGGCGTGTTGATGAACGGCATCGGCAGGATCCGGTAGCCCTCGGCTGTGGCGCCGCCGTTCGATCCGACCGTCCCGGTGCCGCCGGCGGCCAGCAGCGGGTCGTAGACGGCGTGGATGACCAGCGGGATCAGGGTGTCGTCGATGGCGACGGCAGCCGCGTGGTCGTACTGGGTGTCGCCGGAAGCAGCCTTCTTGCGATGCGCCCCAGCGGCGACCCAGTTCTGCAGTTGCGTGAGCATGGCGCTGACGCCTGCCGGCTCCGGGCGGTTCTTCAGGTACGCGAGCAGTTCAGGCAGCACCGTGACGCCGTCCAGGTCCTGCGTGGCGGCGGTCGCCATGGCCGTGACGACGTTGGCCCGGGTCAGCTTGTGGCCGTGGGTCGCGAGCTGGGCCTTGAGCTGGTTCACCAGCAGCACCGAGCGGTAGATCGGTCCATAGCCGTACTGGTCGTCCGCCGCGGAGAAGCCGGGCGCCGGCTTGTTGTTCCAGCTGACGAAGAAGCCCTGGGCCGGATTGGTCTCGTGGACGTGCCGGGAGGCGGGAAGGTAGCCCTGCCACTCGGCGTTGCCGGTGCCCCAGGTCGGCAGGTTGGGATCGACGTTGCGCGGGCGAAGCGGGTCCAGCCCGCTGACGAAATAGCCGGTGTCGCGGTCGTCCACGTAGAACCAGTTGAACGTGTAGCCGACCTCGGCCGCGCCCTTCATCCAGCTGGTGACGTCATGGGTGAGCGCAGGCTGGCCCCAGCGCAGGAAGCCGACGACCGAGTCGATGTCGTGGCCGTACGTGGAGCGCTGGTTGACGACCGCGACGGGCTGCCCGCCGGAGGTCGTCCAGCCCTGCACGATGCCGTGCCGGGTGAGGTAGACGTCGTGAGTGATGACGGCGGGCGCGCCGATGCCGCCCGGCTTCGGGACGGCGATCTCGGTGAAGGTCTCGTGCGTCATCGGCTGGCACTTGCCGTCGAACTCATACGACGTGCCCTGCGCTGCCGGAGCGCCGCCACTCGGGCTGCAGATCTTCTCCAGGCGCTGGTCGATGAGGTCGCTACCGGCCGACGTGGCTGACCAGGCGTAGTCCTCGCCGCGTCCGAGCTCCACGAGGCCGGTGCCAGGGAACGAGGCGCCCATCGCCGCGTAGTGGGGGGAGTGCAGGTCTTCGAGCATCAGGATCTGGGGGGCGAAGTAGGAGACCTGGGGTCCGAAGACGGCGATCGGGTGGCCGCTCGCGGAGTCCTTGCCGTTGACGACGAGGGCGTTGCTCATGTGCTTGGGCATGGCGGCGAGGGAGGTCATGATGGCCGTCGCCGTCGGGTTGGGCGCGCTGAGGTTGCATCCCGGGGTGGTGTCGGCCGGGCCGCCGGTCAGTGGCGCGCGCGCGTTGTCCGGTAGCGCGGTGGTGGCCGGGTCGACCTTGCCGGGGATCTCGTAGGGGAAGGACTTGTCGACGACGGTCGTCGCCGCGGACGGGTCGTTCTGCTCCTTGAACTGGCGGAAAGCGCTGGCTCCGCCAGCCGTCCCGAGCTGCTTCTGCAGGTATTGCAGCAGCGCGGCGTTCGCGACCTCGGAACCACCGCCGCGGCCGAAGATGCCACCGATGAGACCCGCGATCGACACGACGTCGGCGTCGGACCAGTGCTGCGGCGGTGCGAGGGCGGCCGCGTAGTCGGCGGGCAGCAGGGCGAGGTCGGTGCGCGTCGCGTCGATGTAGGCGTTGACGCCCGCGACGTAGTTGTCGATGAGCGATTTCGCGAGCGCCCCCTGCGCGCCGTACTCCTTGGGCAGCGCGTCGACCTGGGCCTGGGCCTGGGCCGGCGTGTAGGCGGACAGCAGCAGCTGGTCGTGGTCCATCTGCTCGAACTCGCAGGACGAGCCGAGGAACGACGCGAGCGTGCCGCTGCCGTAGTGGCGCAGCACGTCCATCAGGAAGAGCCGGTCCTCGGCCTGCGCATACCCAGCGCCGAACGCCATCGACTGGTCGGTGTTGCCGTAGACGTGCGGGACGTCGTGGGTGTCGCGGTAGATCGTCACGCCCGTCTCGGGCTGCTCGGTGCGCGTCACGTCGCCGGGCCGCACGCCGAAGGACTCGTCGTTGTAGTACGCGGAAAGTCCAGCATCGGTAGGGTTTTGCGAGCTGTAGATGAGGCTGGAGTACTTGCCGAGCTGGTCGTCGCTGGCCGGCGGGCGGGTCTGGGTCAGCTCGAACTTCGCGGCGTCGGTGAGGTTGACGAGGCCGTTCTCGCCGGGCGGCAAGATGCTCATCGCCTGGCCGCCGGCGTAGTCGTTCGCGCGGTACGCGGTGCTCGGCAGGCTCGTCGCGGAAGTGCTCGCGGCGTCAGCGGTGCCGGCCAGGGCGGCGGCGACGACCAGGGCTACCGAGACGGTGAATGCAGACCTTCGGGACACGACAGTGGAGGTTCGCCGTCGCAGGCGCGAGTCCTGCCCGCTGTGATCAGGGAACCAGCACGGCGGCGCCGTTGAAGCGGCCGGCGGCGAGGTCGCGCAACGCCTGCGGGGCCTGCTCGCGCGAGTAGGGGGTGGTCGTCACGCGTATCGAGATGCGGGCAGCGATCTGCAGGAATGCCTCGCCGTCCGCCCGCGTGTTGGCCGTGACGCTCTGCAGGGAGCGTTCCTGGAAGAGCTGCTTCTCGTAGTTCAGCGGGGGGATGTCGGACAGGTAGATCCCGGCGACGGCGAGCGTCGCCCCGCGGTCGAGCGTCTCCAATGCCGCCGGGACGAGCTCGCCCGCCGGGGCGAACATGATCCCGCCGTCGAGCGGGACGTCGACCGGGTCGAAGCTGTCGCCGACGCTGGCGGCGCCGAGCTCGCGGGCGAGTTGCCGGGCGGCTTCCCCGCGCGTTCGCACGTGAAGTTCGGCACCCTCGGCGAGGGCGACCTGGGCCGCGAGATGGGCCGAGCCGCCGAAACCCCAGATGCCGAGGCGGCCTCCGGTCGGCAGTTGGGAGCGGCGCAGCGCGCGGTAGCCGATGATCCCGGCGCACAGCAGCGGGGCTGCCTCCTGGGAGGAGAACGCGTCGGGGATGCGGTAGGCGTATGCCTCGTCGACCACCGCGGATTCGGCGTACCCGCCATCCGCGTCCCAGCCCGTGAAGCCGGGAGACAGGCACAGATTCTCCTGCTGGCGCAGGCAGAATCGACATTTCCCGCAGGTGTGGCGAAGCCAGGCGATGCCTACCCGATCACCGATCGCGAAGCGCTGGGATCCCGCGCCGAGCGCGTCGACGATGCCGACGACCTCATGGCCGGGGACGACCGGCTTCTTGTGCAGCGGCAGGTCGCCTTCGGTGATGTGCAGATCGGTCCGGCAGACGCCGCACGCCTCGATGGCGACCCGAAGCTCGCCCGGCCCGGGCTCGGGCGTCTCGATGTCGACCGAGCGCAGCAGGCCGGCGTCGGCCGGGCCCTGCTCCACGACCTGCCATGCGCGCATCGTCCGCTCCGTTCAGCCGGTCCCGGCGCGAAACCTCGTGCGTCCGAGTATGGCCGCCTCGGCAAGGCACCCCGATTGGACTCGGCGACCACCCGCCGAGGAAGGTAGAGGGATGAAGTTCACCCACCTCGGACGCAGTGGCCTGCGCGTCAGCCGGATCTGCCTCGGCACCATGAATTTCGGTCCGCTCACCAGCGAGGCCGACTCGTTCTCGATCATGGATTCGGCCCACGAGCACGGCATCAATTTCTTCGACACCGCCAACGTCTACGGCCGCAGCGCCGGCCGGGGCGCCACCGAGACGATCGTCGGCAACTGGTTCGCCCAGGGAGGTGGCCGCCGCGAACGTACGGTCATCGCCACCAAGCTGTACGGCGACATGGATGACTGGCCCAATTCCGGCAAGCTCTCCGCGCTGAACATCCGCCGGGCCCTCGACGCCAGCCTCACGCGGCTGCAGACCGATTACATCGACCTCTACCAGTTCCACCACATCGACCGCAGCACGCCGTGGGATGAGATCTGGCAGGCGATCGAGGTCGCCGTCACCCAAGGCAAGATTCTCTACGCGGGCAGCAGCAACTTCGCCGGCTGGCATCTGGCGCAGGCGCAGGCCGCCGCGAGCGCGCGGCACTTCACCGGCCTGGTCAGCGAGCAGTCGATCTACAACCTGGTACGGCGCGACATCGAGCTCGAGGTGCTGCCCGCGGCGCGCCACTACGGCATCGGCATCATCCCCTGGTCGCCGCTGCAGGGCGGCCTGCTCGGGGGTGTGCTGCGCAAGGAGCGCGACGGCAAGCGCCGGCTCGAGGGGGCCGCCGCCGCGTACGTCCGGGACAATCGCGAACGCGTCGAGCAGTACGAGGACTTCGCGGCCGAGCTGGGTCACGAGCCGGGCGATGTCGCGCTGGCCTGGCTGCTGCACCAGAAGGGCGTCACGGCGCCGATCGTCGGACCGCGCCTCGCCGAACACCTGGACTCGGCGATCCGCGCGGTGGACCTGGAACTCGACGACAAGGCCCTCACCCGCCTCGATGAGATGTTCCCGGGCTACCGCACCGCGCCCGAGCACTACGCCTGGTAAACCCCTTATGCCGCAACGGAATGGTGATCTGGCCGGCCGCTTCGGATCCGCCAAGCATCCGGAGCGTCCGGTCGTCCACGCCCGCCCGCAGGGCGTCGACGACGCGGTGGTGGAGGCCACGGGCAAGCTGTCCGAGGCGTTGGAGACCGTCGAGCAGGCGCGCGGGCACCTCTACGCCTTCCATCAGCTCTCGGGGCACGCCGATCAGCAGCTGAAGGATGCCGTCGGCGCGCTCCGCGAGGTCGGTCAGGCGGCGGCGGCCGATCAGGTCGAGCAGGTGCTGGTGGGCCGTGATGTGGTGCGGGACATGTGGACGTTCGAGATCGTCGAGGCCTACGACGCGCAGTACTGGGCGGCGTTCCGGGCCGTCGAGGAGTACGTGCGCGAGGCTCTCATCGCCGGGACGCCGCACCTGTTCGAGGCGGAGCTGAAGCTCAAGGAGCAGCAGGGCTAGCGGCCGGGCTGTCACCGCGCTGCTGCACCGGGCAGACCGGCGGGGCGGGCCGGCGCAGGATCTGCTCGCGTCCGAACTCCAGCTCGTGGTCCTGGCCGGGTGCGGTCTGCGGTCCCTCGATCCGGACCGTGAGCGCCGCATCGCGAATGGCCACGATCCAGCCCGGCCCTAGACGCGGGACGAGCACGTCGAGACCGACGAAAGCCGCCTCGGGCTGGAGCGGGGCCGAGAGCGATGCTTCAGCGATATCAGCGATATCAGCGATTTCGGTGTCCGCGGCGTCGGTGTCGGCGTCCTCGTCGAACGCCAGGGTCAGCTGGTCGTGGTCCACCAGCGCAGAGAAGCCGACGCCGAGCAGGCGCAGTGGCTCTCCGGTCGGAGCTGCCGCCTGGAGGGCCTGCCCGGCGGCAGTCAGGAGCGCGCGCGGGTCGGTGGTGGGCTGGCGCAGGCTCACCGCCCGGGTGACGGTCGTGAAGTCGCTGAAGCGGGCCTTGACCGTGACCGTGCGGGCCGCGCCGCCATGGCGCATGAGGCGGCGGCGGGCGTGGCGAAACACCACGTCGAGTTCCGCAATGTGGGCTTGCCGTCCGGTGATGTCGAACGCGAAGGTGCGTTCGGCGCTGATGCTCTTGGTCTCGCGGTCGTTCTCCACCGGCCGCTCGTCGAGCCCGAACGCGAGCCGGTGCAACCCGTTGCCGTGGGCGACTCCTAGCAACCGCACCAGATCGGCCTGGGGTGTCTCGCGCAACTGCGCGACCGTGCGTACCCCGATCCCGTGCAGCACCGATTCGGTGGCCGGTCCGACGCCCCACAGCTTGCCCACCGGAGTCGGCAGCAGGAAACCGTCCTCCTGCTCGGCGGTGATGACGGTCCATCCGTGAGGCTTTCCCGCTTCCGAGGCGAGCTTGGCGATGAGCTTCGAACGCCCCAATCCGATGGAGACGACGAGCCCCGTCCGTCGCCAGAACTCGCGCCGGATCCGGTCGGCTGTGGCGAGCGGATCCGGGTTGTCACCGGCAGCCAGGTCGACGAAGGCCTCGTCCAGGCTGATGGGCTGCACGAGGGGACTGGCCTCGCGCAGCAACTCCATCAGCACCGCGCTGTGAGAGCTGTAGGCATCGAATCGGGGGGTGAGGAACACCCCTGCCGGGCACAGGGTGCGCGCCCGTGCCATCGGCATCGCGGAGCCGACCCCGAAGCGGCGGGCCTCGTAGCTCGCGGTCGCGACGACGCCCCGCGGCCCGAGCCCTCCGACGATGACCGGACGGCCGCGCAGCGACGGCCGCTGGCGCTGCTCGACCGCCGCGAAGAACGCGTCGGCGTCCAGGTGCAGGACGCTGGGCTCGTCACGCATGAGGCGGCGACGGCTCGGGAGGCACTGGCCCAGCCTAGGTAGCGGGCCTTCCGACCGCCGGCGCCACGAACCAAAGACCCACGCACCTGGCCGAAGGTCCATGGCGGGTGAGGTACCCGCAACGGTCCTTGCTGCCGATTCCACCCTGGTGAGGCTGCCGCCACGACGAGTCCGGAGACGTTCAGGACATCGTCGGATTCCGCTCGTCGTTTCCTTCGGCGCGGTCAGCCTTGCCCTGACCCTGGGACTCGCCGTGATCCTCTCGGTGCAGATTCACCGCACGATCAACACGCACAGCGTGCGGGCGCTGAAGAACACCACCATCAGCGCGGTAGCAGTCGCCTCGAAAGTCATCATCGCCGACTTCCCGACCGCTGGTGATCATGTGCCATCGGCGGCCGAGCAAATGCACGAAGTCAAGCTCATGAATACCGCCGCGACCGTTCTCCGGGAGACGGGTTCCAGCATCGCTGCCGAGGTCCTGCTGACCACGGGGTATGTCATCGCCGGTACGGGCGGTGATGCGGCCGGAACGACCATCGCGATGGACGCGGGTTTCCGGCGCGCAGTCCAGGGCGATGTCGTCACCGAAGAGCTGCGTCGCGGTCACCCCGGCGCGGCCTCGGCTCTGGAGCAGCGGCTGCTGGTGAAGCACGGTGACCTGCTCGAGGTGCAGATGGGCTTTCGGCTGACGAGTTCGTCGCCGGTGCTGGTGGTGGTCCGTACCTATGCGCCGATGACCCCGACCGAGCGCGCCGCAGCTGCCGACGTCAAGCGCACCATCCTGGTCCTTGCCGTCGGATTGCTGGTCTTCTGGGCGTGCCTTTTCCGGCTCGTAGCGGGCGCTTCGCGGGCACTGACCCGCCAGTCGCGTGCCAACGCCCATCTGGCGACCCACGACTCGCTCACCGGCTTGCCCAACCGCGCGTTGCTGCGGGACCGGGCGGAGCAAGCCATCACCGCGAGCCGGCGCAGCGGAAGCCACGTCGGGTTGCTGCTGCTCGACCTCGACCGCTTCAAGGAGATCAACGACACCCTGGGACACCGCTACGGCGACACGTTGCTGAAGCAGGTGGGCCCACGGCTGCGCGAGCACCTGCGCGACACCGACACCGTCGCCCGGCTCGGCGGTGATGAGTTCGTCGTGCTGCTGCCCGATCTGCGCTCCAGCGTCATCGCGGTGGAGGTCGCCGAGAAACTGGTGGACGTGCTTCAGCAGCCGTTCCTGATCGACGGGGCGGCCGTGGACGTCGGATGCTCGGTTGGCGTGGCGCTGACGCCCGATCACGGTGAGGATTTCGACCTGCTGCTCCAGCACACCGACGTCGCCATGTACGTAGCCAAGAAGGACAGCCTCGGGGTCGTGAGCTACGCGCCGGATCTCGATTCGCACAGCCCGGAAAGGCTCGCGCTGCTCGGTGGGCTACGCCGGGCGGTCGACGAGTCCGACCAGATCGTCGTGTACTACATGCCGAAAGCGTCGCTTCAGTCCCAGCGCGTGACGGGCGTGGAAGCGCTGGTGCGCTGGCAGCATCCGGAGCACGGCTTGCTGCCGCCGAACGACTTCATCCCCCTTGCCGAACGCACCGGGATCATCCGCCCGCTGACCTGGTTGATCCTGCGCAAGGCCCTCGAACAGAACCGCCGCTGGGCCGATGAGGGCCTGGTGCTGCGGGTGGCCGTCAACATTTCCGCGCGATGCCTGCTGGACAAGGGATTCCCGGAGGGGGTCGCCCGGATCCTGCAGGAGACGGGGGTGCCCGCGGAGCGGCTGGAACTGGAGCTGACGGAAAGCTCGGTCATGAGCGATCCCGACCGGGCGCTCGCGATCCTGCAGTCGCTGCGCCGGACCGGGATCCGGCTCGCCATCGACGACTTCGGCACCGGCTACTCCTCGATGGCGTATCTGAAGAAGCTCCCGGTCAGTGAGATCAAGATCGACCGCACCTTCGTCACCGACATGGACACCGACGCGAGTGACGCGGCGATCGTGCGCTCGAGCCTGGAGCTTGCCGACAATCTCAACCTCGAAGTCGTCGCGGAGGGCGTCGAGACGAAGGCGGTGTGGGACCAGCTGACCGACCTGGGTTGCAGCAGCGCCCAGGGGTTCTTCCTGTCCAGGCCCTTGCCGCCGGAAGAGTTCGAGCGCTGGCTCGGTCAGCACGAACCGCCGCGGGTGTTCGCGGCCCGGGCCTGAGGCGCCCTTCGCCCATCGGAGCGCATGGCGTACAAGTGTCGCCATGGGTTTCTACCGCGAGCAGTTCGTCCCACGTTTCATCAATGTCGCCTGCGGCACGAAGGAGCTGCACCGGCTCCGGCGACGCGTGTGCGACGGACTCGAGGGCGAGGTCCTGGAGATCGGCTTCGGCTCGGGACTGAACGTGCCCTTCTATCCGGCTGCCGCCAAGCGCGTCGACGCCGTGGAACCGTCGAGGGTGGGCTGGAAGCTGGCCGCCGCACGCGTCGCCGCTTCGCCGGTGCCGGTGCAGCGGTCCGGGCTGGACGGGCAGTCGCTGCCGTTCGACGACGGGACGCACGACGCCGCCCTGTCGACGTTCACGCTGTGCACGATTCCCGACGCCCAGGTGGCGCTGGGTGAGGTGCACCGCGTCCTGAAGCCGGGCGGCCGCTTGCACTTCGTCGAGCACGGGTTGGCGCCCGATGCGCAGGTGCAGAAGTGGCAGCGACGAATCGAACCGGTCCAGAAGCGGCTCTTCGCCGGATGTCGCCTCACCCGGCCGATCGCCGACATGATCACGGCCGCCGGCTTCACCATCGCCGAGATCGACACCTTCTACGAGAAGGGCCCCAAGGCCGTCGGTGCCTTCAGCCTGGGCGTGGCCGTCCGCGCGTAGTGGTCCATGGCGTAGTGGTCTATGACAGTGTCATCGGCAGGCATTCCCCGCCATCGTCCGTCGTCGGGAGTGGCACGTGGTCAAGTACCTGATCGTCTCCTCGGACTGCCACGCCGGGCCACCGGCGGATCTCTACCGCGAATACATGGATCCTGCCCACCGCGAGCGCTACGACGAGTTCCTGGCCGGCCTCGCATCGATGGAGGACCTGCGGGCCGCCGGCTTCAACAATGCGCAGCAGCAGTTCCGCGAGAAGTTCCTCGCCAAGACCGGCGACGGCGGCAACAAGGCGTCGTGGGACCACGCCCTGCGCGAGCGCGAACTGGACGGTGACGGGATCGCCGGCGAGGTCATCTTCCCCGACGCTGACGTCCTCGGAATCGGCGGCGTGACGTCGTCACCGTTCGGGGTCGGCCTCGCCGCGTCGGGCGCCGACGATCCGGAGCTCGCCATGGCCGGCGCCCGCGCCCACAACCGCTGGCTGGCCGATCTGTGCAACGCGAGCCCCGGGCGACGGGGCGGCATCGCGACGGTGCCGATCATTCACGATGTCGCGGCGGGAGTGGCGGAGATCGAGCGCGCGCACGATTCCGGCGTCTGGGCAGGCGTCATGATCCCGACCCAGTGGGCGCCTCACGCGTCCTACAACGACCCGAAGTACGACCCGGTCTGGGCGACGTGCCAGGAGCGGGGCCTGGCCGTGGTGGTGCACTCCGGTGGATCGCCGCGCGACATCGCGATCGCTGCGGGAGCGCTGCCGATCTACTCCTGCGAGGCCTGGTTCTTCGCCGCCCGACCGCTCTGGTCGCTCCTCTGGGGCGGCGTCTTCGAGCGTTTCCCGGAGCTGAAGTTCGCGGTGACCGAAGACGGCGCCTGGTGGGTTCCCGACATGCTGGACCGGTGCGACGAGCAGTGGAAGGGGCTGCATGCCACGCTGAAGTTCGGCGACACCTACCGCCAGGCGTTGCCGGAGACGCCGAGCTTCTACTTCCGGCGCAACTGCTTCCTGGGCGTCGGTTTGAACGACACCGAGCTGGCGCGGCGGGAGTCGATCGGCGTCGACCAGATCGCCTGGGGCAACGATTTCCCCCACCCGGAAGGCACCTGGCCGCACACCCGTGATTGGCTGCGCATCAAGTTCCACGACTGCTCGGTCGAGGAGACGCGCAAGATGCTCGGGCTCAACGCGTTGCGTTGCTACCAGAACTTCGACGCCGTCGCGCTGGCCGATGTTGCCGAGCGGATCGGCCCGAGCGAGGCAGAGATCCACGATCAACCGGTGCCGCCGAATCCCGACCTGGCATTCGCCTGAAATCTGCCTAAGAAAATTGCTTCGAGCCGAGAGGGAACATGAAGGATTTCGCTGGGAAGGTCGCCGTCGTCACCGGAGGTGCGGGCGGCATCGGACGCGCGCTCGTCAAGCGGTTCACCGCCGAGGGGATGAAGGCGGTCGTCGCTGATATCGACGCCCGTCTCGTCGATCAGACGACGCAGGAGTTGCGCTCGCAAGGTCACGACGTCATCGGCGTCGTGACCGACGTGACCGAGCCCGAAAGCGTCGAGCGTTTACGCGATACCGCCCTCGAAGCGTTCGGTGCCGTGCACGTGCTGTGCAACAACGCCGGCATCGGTTCCGGCGCGACCGGTCAGCTCTGGGAGCACCACATCAACGACTGGCGCTGGTCACTCGATGTGAACGTGCTGGGCGTCGTCAACGGCATCAACGCGTTCACCGACACCATGCTGAAGCAGGACACCGAGGGAGCGATCGTCAACACGACCTCCGGTAACGGGGGCTTCACGCCGCTCATCAACAGCGCCATCTACGCGACCACCAAGGCTGCCGTCACCTGCGTCACCGAATGCCTGTGGGGCCAGCTTCGCCAGCTGGATGCGAAGGTGACGGCGCACCTGCTCTATCCCTCCACGCGCACGCCGGGGCTGCTCAAGACGGGAATCTGGCAGCCGGGCCGCAACCGGCACGCCCGCTACGGCCGGCCCGATGCCCCGCCTCCGGAGACCGGCCGCGACGGGTTGCCCGCGCTGCTGGAGCGGGCCGAAGCGGTGGGTCAGGAGATCGTCTTCGCGCCGCTGTCGGAGGTCGCCGACCTTTGTTTCGAGGGCATCCGCGACGACGTGTTCTGGATCAGCCAGCCGGGTTCGGGGGACAGTGCCCTGCCACGCGCCCAGTCACAGGCGTCCGGCTCGCGTCCGGACTACCTCCTCGAGGGGCCGCAATTCCTCACCGGCAAGAAGGCCGGCAGCACGACCTAACCGTCAGAGCCCGAAGAACACGAGGTGCATCATGAGGCGCTACGCGGTCATCTCCGCCGACTGTCACGCGGGAGCAGACCTTCGGGACTACCGCCCGTATCTCGAATCGCGTTACCACGACGAATTCGACCGCTGGGCCGACGCCTACGTGAACCCCTTCGGCGATCTGCTGCGCCGTGATGCCAACCGCAACTGGGATGACGGCATTCGCAACGCGGCGCTGGAAGCCGATGGCATCGCGGGCGAGATCGTCTTTCCCAACACGGTGCCGCCGTTCTTCTCCTCCGGCGGCCTGGTCAGCGGCGTGCCGTCCGCTGACGAGTACGAACTGCGCCTCGCGGGCCTTCGCGCGCACAACCGCTGGCTGGCCGAGTGGTGTTCGCGCTACCCGGGCCGGCGGGCCGGCATCGGGCAGATGTTGCTCAACGACATCGACGACGCCGTGGCCGATATCCACTGGATCGCCGACCACGGGCTGATGGGCGGCGTGCTGCTCTCGGCGGTGCCGCCCAACGCCGGCATCGATCCCTTGCACGCACCGACGTATGACCCCGTGTGGCGCGCGTGCGAGGAGCGCGGCGTCGTGGTCAACGTGCACGGCGGGGGAGGGGGACCCGATCACGGCGCGTTCCCGGCCTCCCTCTCGATCTTCGTACTGGAGGCCACTTTCTACGCTCACCGCCCGCTCTGGGCGCTGGTGATGGCCGGCGTCTTCGACCGTTTCCCGGGGCTGCGGCTGGTCTTCACCGAAGCCGGATCATCCTGGGTCGCGGGCACGCTCGCGGCGATGGACAACATCCAGGCCAAGCAGGAGAAGGGAAACATCGGCGTCATGCCGATCCTTCATCCGATGCACTTGGAGCGGCGGCCGAGCGAGTACTGGCAGACCAACTGCTGGCTCGGGGCCAGCTTCATGACGCGAGAGGACGCGCTCGACCGGCACGCCGCGGGCGTCGACCGGATCATGTGGGGCAGCGACTACCCGCACGACGAGGGCACCTTCCCCTACACCCGTGAGGCTTTGGCCAATACCTTCGCCGGGATCGATCAGGACGAGGTCGCCGCCATCGTCGGTGGCAACGCCGCACACGTGTACGGCTTCGATCTCCCGGCGCTGCAACGCATCGCCGACGAGATCGGCCCCGACGCCGATGCGGTCTACGCCGGCATCGACACCCTTCCCGACTCGACCAGCATGGCCTTCGAAGCCCGCCGGACCGGGGCCGCCTGAACCAGGCGCCTCCGTTCCGGGATGATCTTGTTACGGTAGACACCTCCCGGCCTCTGCGAAGCCTCGCTGCGCGACGTCTCCGCAGGGCGGCCAGGCGAGGGAGGCGTACCCGTCCTGGTGGGCGGCGCGGTCTTCAAAACCGTTGTGACCGAGGACCTCGGTCAGGGGGGTTCGATTCCCCTCCGCCTCCGCTACCTGCAGGTATGCATGTTCTGACGCACCGTCAGATGATCTTCCGGTGGGCCTCTCGAGAGGCCGCGTGCCACGTACGTGCCACTACGGTTGATCATGGTGTGGATTGAGGTCATGGCGGGGCTACGTGCGAGCACCTTCAGGTGGCGTTCTGGGACGACCATCTCGACCGTTGGCTGTATGGGCAGGTCCGGCCGGCGATCCTCAGTGCAACAGTGCCGCCGGCCGCGACCTCTTCCCGATCCGCAACCAACACCTGGGCCGCTGTGCCCACAGGCGTGTTGTTATGCGCTGCCGATGGGAGAGTCGGCGGATTCGCAGGCTGGCCTCGCCAAGGACGACTACGGCGCCGACCTCAAGATCGCCTGTGATGGCGTCGAGGTTGTCGAAGAGGATCCAAAGGTACAAGACAAGATCATCCCAGACGCTGCTGGCCCATGACGCCGTCGCCCAGCGCCGTGGATCACGTTGCGGCACGCACAGCCAGGCAAGCCTGCTAACAGATGCGATTCTGGACCGTGAGACGGTACACTTCCGACACAGCCTGTCGTGAGGGAGGTGTCGTGGCTGTCTCAGCAGCTGCTGCCCGAAATGGCCGGGCGCACGTTGGCGTGCCCCGTGTGCTTGCCGCCATGCCGCTGCGGACGTTTCGCGCTCAGGACGCCATAGTCGCGTATCCACATCCGCGGCCCCAGCTTGCCCGTTTGGAGCGGGCAGGGGCGCTGCACCGGCCGGCATGGGGCTACTACATCGTCGTGCCCCAGGAATTTGCGGGAACGGATTGGATGCCGGCGTTGGAGGCCACTGCGGCAGGCGTCGCCACGGCGACCTTCGCGCCAGCGCGGGCGCCGTTGATGGGTGTCTCGGCCGCCCGCGTGCATGGTGCGATCCCGCGCGCGCTGAGCACTGCGATCGTCGCCGCGCCCGTCCGACACGACGCGATACAGCTTGTCGATCGCACCGGACGTATCCAGTTCGTCAAACGAGACACCAGCCGTCTTGACGTCGTACCGGTCACTACCGAGCTGGGTCGTGCGCTGGTCACGAGCATTGAGCAGACAGTGCTGGACCTTGGCCGTCAGCCCGCCATCGGTGTCGCTGATGACCAGATTCCGGAGGCGTTACGGGCGCTCCTGCCGCGCTGTGACCATGTTTTGCTGACGGAGCTGGCCGGCGTACAGCGGCTGCGTTCCGCTCTTGCCCGTGTCGAGGATTGGGTTCCATGACCGATCCCAGTGGTCTCGATGCCCAAGCGGCTGCGCGGATCGCCCGGCAGTTCGGTGTCGCGTTCGAGCAGGTACGCCGGGACCACCTCATCTCGCTCACGCTCGCCGCACTCAAGCCGCTCCGCAGCCAGCTGGTGTTCTTCGGTGGCACTGCGCTGGCCCGCAGCTATCTTCCGCAAGGGCGTATGAGCGAAGACATTGACCTCATTGCGGTGGGCTCGCGTGGCGACGTCGCGGATGCGCTCGTTCGGGCGGTCAACCGAGGCTTGCGTGCGACGCACGGAACTCTGCAATGGAGCCGGCCTCTGACTGAAGTGCGTGAGGTTGATCCGGTCACAGTCTCAACCGACGACGGGATCTCGCTGCGTATCCAGTTGCTGGGTCCCGTCGGCTATCCGCCGTGGCCGACGGCGCCGACACAGGTGTTCCAGCGATACGACGACGCTCCTCCGGTGACCCTGATCATGCCCACGCGAGCCGCCTTCGCTGCCTGGAAAACTGTCGCGTGGAAAGATCGCCACGCGGCCCGGGACTTGTGGGACCTGTGGGCGCTGGCCGGTGTCGGCGCGATCGACGCTGAAGCAGGCCGGCTGTTCGCCGAACACGGTCCGACGCTTGCTCCGCCGAAATCGTGGATGTTCACCACTGCGCCCACCGCCGAGCAGTGGCGTGAACAACTCGCCAGCCAAACCATCCTCACCGTGACGCCAGAACAAGCGCTCACGACCGTTCGTGCCGCCTGGGGCGCCGCAGCCGGTCACGAGGAATGACAACCCTCGGAATTGGAAGGCCAAGGAATTACGAGCGAGGGAACCGTCCCCTTAGCCAAGGGCTAGGTGTTCTGACCGGACACGTTGTTCACGCGGCGAGGCGGCTGATCGGGGTGCGGCCACCGAGTGAGGTGTGGGCTCGTTCAGTGTTGTAGTGAGCGAGCCAGGGGGCAAGAGCTGCTGCTCGTTCGGTGTTGCTGGTCCAGGCTTGGGAGTAGGCCCATTCGTTCTGCAGGGTGCGGTTGAGACGTTCGGCTTTGCCGTTCGTCCAGGGGCAGCCGGGTTTGATGAACCGACGTTTGATCTGCAGGGCCGAGCAGACCGCAGCCCAGGCGCTGCTGCGCCGGTAGGCGAAGGCGTTGTCGGTCAGCACCCGCCGGATGATCACACCCAACCCGCGGAACCAGGCGACGGCGCGGTGCAGGAACTGCGCGCAGGTGTCGCCTTTCTCGTCGGCAAGGATCTCGACGTAGGCCAGCCGGCTGCGGTCGTCGACGGCGACGTGCACGTAGTCCCAGCCCTGAGCGGTGCCGTGCGGTAGCCCCTCGCGGCCGTGGACTCGCCAGCCGCCACCGTCGGGGACGCGGCCGAGTTTCTTCACGTCAACGTGCAGCAGGCTGCCCGGCTCACGATGCTCGTAACGCACGTTGCTACGGCGCGAGCTGCGGATCACCTCACCGGTGACGCGATCGACGTCGGCCAGCAACGCCAGGCCTTCACGACGGATCACCGCGCCGACGGTGCTGGGCACCAGGCCCAGCGCGGCGGCCAACCGGATCGGCCCGGCCTGCATCGCCAGCCGCAGCGTCACGATCCGGGCGACAGTGGCCGGTGACGTCGCCCGCGGCATCGTGTGCGGCCGTGACGACCGGTCCGTCAGCCCGGCCAGCCCCTCGGCAAGGTAGCGGCGGACCCACTTGTAGACGGTCTGCCGGCTGACACCGAGCTGCTTGGCGACCTCGCCAGGCTTGTGACCGGAAAGCACCCGGCTCACCAGAAGCAAACGGCCGTGAACGGTCAGTCGGGCATTAGCGTGAGCCACGAGGGCCTCCAGGTGTGTGAGCGGATGTGTCGCAACACCCACTCCGCCTCGGAGGCCCTCCCTGATCAACTCACCACGCCGAAACTGTCAACAACGTCCGGGGTCAGTACAGCTAGGGGGCCAACGTGCAGATCCGTCGTGAGCTCAGCGAGCGTCGCCAGCTGGCACGCCTCGAAACCGGCGAGCGCGCCGACGCTGGTCCCCGCGTCCGAGATGAACCCACCCACATGGACGAGTGCGTTGGCGTTGCCGGTGGCAGCGCCGGTGATCACCATGCCGCCATAAGGGTGTCCGACGACGACAACCGGGCCGGAGCCAAGTGGCGTCGGGCA
>CAVXLW010000013.1:0-238039 GCA_963762695.1 uncultured Actinomycetota bacterium | reverse complement strand
CCGGCAAGCCCACGATGGCTGCGGGAGCAACACCTCGACGAGCCCCCGGAAAAGCCGGACTGGGCCACCTACTGGGTAGGCGTCAGCCATTGCGGCGCGGGCTGCACCATCGGCGACATCATCAGTGAATTCGCCATCTTTGGACTCGCCGTCACGGTCGCCGGCGAGCGCCTGCTCGCCGAGTACGTCGGTGACTACGTGCTGGCCGTCCTGCTCGGGCTGGTCTTTCAATACTTCGCCATTGCGCCGATGCGCGGCCTGAATTTCCGCAAAGGCATCGCCGCCGCAGCCAAGGCCGACATCCTCTCGCTGTCAGCCTTCGAAGTCGGCCTCTTCGGCTGGATGGCCCTGATGTCGTTCGTGTTCTTCCCGGCGCCGCACCACCTTGACGTCGGCTCCCCGGTCTACTGGTTCTTGATGCAGATCGGCATGATCCTCGGCTTCTTCACCGCCTACCCCGTCAACGTCTGGCTCATCAAGCGGGGCATCAAAGAAGCCATGTGAGACTTCCTTCGGAACAAGCCCTGCTCATGCTTCCCGCACCCGATAGGCCCCGGCAGGCCGTGGCCGGCCCATCTTTTCAACCGAGGTCGGGAATGGCCTTGGCCAGCAAGCGGGTTTCGAGGGCGTCTTGGAATCGGGAGGGCAATTCATGGGGCTGACGGGCGCGTTGCGCCGGCTGGAGCGCGGCGACCCGGCCGGAGGACCCGCGGTTTGTCGCCGCCTTGCGCCGGCGGTGGGAGGAGTTGCCGGAGTCGGCGCGCACCCCCGGTCAGGTGCTGGGGCGCCATGGGCCGGGCTGCGAGGGAACCCACGGCGTTTTCCCGAAGTGCAATTTCGCTTGCACGCCGTGCTACCACTCTCGGGATGCGAACCGGGTCCGGGTGGACGGCGAGCACACCAAGGAGCAGGTCGCGGCCCAGATGGCGCTGCTCGAGCGGGTCCGCGGTCCGCATGCGCACGCGCAGCTGATCGGCGGGGAGGTGACGCTGCTCTCCCCCGAGGATCACGCCGAGACGCTGGCGATCATGCGGGCGCACGGTCGCGAGCCGATGAGCATGACGCACGGCGATTTCGACTACGACTATCTCGAGCGGCTCGCAGTGGCGCCGGACGGCCAACGCCGCTTCGCCCGGCTGTCGTTCGCGGCGCACTTCGACATGTTCATGTTCGGTCGTCGCGGCATCGAGCGTCCGCCTGATGAGCGCTCTCTGAACCCCTACCGGCGGCAGTTCGCCGAGATGTTCCGCCGGCTGCGTCGCGAGCACGGGGTGCGCTTCTTCCTGGCGCACAACATGACGGTGACCCCGGGCAACGTCGACCAGATCGCCGAGGTGATCGGCGACTGCCGCGCCATGGGGTACGGGATGTTCTCCTTCCAGCCGGCGGCGTTCATCGGTGACGATCGTCGCTGGCACGAGGAGTACCGGTCGGTCACGCCGGACGCGGTGTGGGCACAGATCGAACGGGGCGCCGGTACGCCGCTGGACTTCCGTGTCCTCGAGAACGGTGACGTCCGGTGCAACCGCACGGCGTACGGCTGCTATGTCGGTGACCGGTGGCTACCGTTCCTTGAAGGGGCGGATCCCCGGGACCTGGCGGCGAGGGATGCGTTCTTCACCCATCTCGGCGGCATGGTGTTCGGCGGGACGCCCCCGGCGCTGCTCGCCGCGCGGCTGGCCCGCAAGGCCCTGCGCCATCCGGGCTTGGTCGTCGTCGCGGTGCGCTGGTTGCTGCGCCTGGTGCGCCGCGCAGGCCTGCTGCGGGTGCTGCGTCACGGGGTACGTCCGGTGACGTTCGTGATGCATCAGTTCATGGACGCCGAACAGGTCGCGCCGGCATGGGAGCTGATGCTGCGCGGCGAGACGGCGAGATGACCCGGGCTGCGAGCGACCCAGGAGCGGCTCGCGGCGTGCCACTACGCGATGGCTCACCCGGAGGACGGCACGCTCGTCCCGGCGTGCGTTCAGCACTCAGTGCTCGACCCTCTCGAGAACGTCAGAGCTGCGCAGGCTGCTGCCGTTGGAGCCGGTGCGGCGTCCGGAGCCGGTGGCATGACACCCCATGACCCACAGCGATCAGTGTTGGTGATGGCGAAAGCCCCTTGCGCCGGGACGGCGAAGACCCGGCTCCGCCCGTTGCTCGGCATCGACGGCTGCGCCGCGCTGCAAGCGGCGCTGATCCGACACATCAGCCGGCTTGCCGCATCCGTGGCGCCGACGTACGTCGCCGTCACACCCGCCGACGCACAGGATGAAGTCCGACGGCTGCTGCCGCCGGGCGTGAGCGTGCTCGCTCAATCGGAGGGCAACCTTGGTGAGCGGATGAGTGCGGCGGTGAGCGCCGTATACACCGCCACCGGCGGCCCCGTCGTCGTGGTCGGCACCGACGTGCCGACCCTGACCTCGGCCACGCTTCGCGGGGCAGCCGCATCCATCGCGCCCACCACGTGGTGCTCGGCCCGGCTTATGACGGTGGTTATTACCTGATCGGCGTGCCGGGACCGGTGCCGCGCGGTCTTCGACATCCCGCCGTCCCTGTGGAGCGGCCCGCAGGTGCTACAGGCCACGCTCGCCGCCGCCGCGGATGCCGGATACCGGACGGCGCTGCTCGACCCGCTGGGCGACGTGGACACGCCCACCGACGCCCGCGCCCTGCTCGCCGATCCCGCACTGCCGCCATCGATCGCCGCGCTGCTCAGCACTGACGGAGACCACGATGGCTGAGCACCTGAACGTGTCGATAGTCGTTCCGGTGTTGAACGAAGCGCCGCGGCTGCCCGGACTGCTGAACCGGCTGGGCCGCGACTTCCCCGGCTGCGAGGTGGTCGTGGTCGACGGGGGCAGCACCGACGGCACCGCCGATCTGGTCATGCCTCCCGCGCGGTTGGTCCGATGCCCCCCGTGGACGCGGACTGCAGCTGAATGCCGGAGCCGCCGCAGCCGACGGTGACGTGCTGTGGTTCCACCACGCCGACACCCGGATCGAGCCCTCGGCGCTACCTGAGTTGCGGGCGGCGCTCGCGGATCCGTCGGTCGTCGGCGGGGGCTGCAGGCTGCGTTTCGACCGGGAAAGCCGCGCTCTGCGCTACGTCGCCTGGACATCCAACGCCCGCGCCCGGCGGCTGCACTGGGTCTTCGGTGACCAGGCGATGTTCGTACGCCGCAGCGCCTTCGACGCTCTGGGCGGTTTCCCCGACCTTCCGCTCATGGAGGACCTGGAGCTATCGCGCAGGCTGGCGCGCATCGGTCGGCTCACCCTGCTGCCAGCGACCTCGACGGCGTCCGCTCGACGGTTCGATGCTCACGGCACCTGGCGGCTGCTGGCGTTCATGCAGTGGCTGAAGGTCCTGTACTTCGCCGGCGTCGACCCGCACGAGATCGCCCGTCGCTACGAGGCCGGCCCGTGGCCGCGCCGCCCTGCTTTGCCCCATCCCGCCGGCGCCCAAAGGACCGCATTGTGAGCACCTTGCCAACAGCGAACGACATCGGCACCCGGCTCGATCGGCTGTCCTGGACCCGGCAGCACACCGTGATCCTGGTCGCGCTCGGGGCCGGCTGGCTTTTCGATTCGTTCGAGGTGCAGATGTTCTCCTCGGCGGTCGGACCACTCGGCGATCACTTCGGTGCGTCGGTCTTCCAGCGCGACGCGGTGCTCGCGGTGTGGTTGAGCGGCATCCTCGTCGGCGCGGTTGCCGGTGGGCGGCTTACCGACCGACTTGGCCGGCGCCGGCTGTTTCTTGCGACCTTGCTGTGGTACGCCGCGTTCACGGTGCTCACCGGGCTCGCCCCGTCCCTGTCCGCGGTGTACGTGCTGCGCTTCCTCGCCGCGCTCGGTGTCGGCGCGGAGTACGCGATCGTTAACGCCGCCATCGCTGAGCTCATGCCGGCCCGGGTACGCGGCCGAGCCAACGCTCTGGTCATGAACTTCTGGCCGGTCGGCGCGATCCTCGCTGCGCTGCTCGCCTACCTGCTGCTCGACACCCTGGCGCTCAGCGCCGCAACGTCGTGGCGGTACATGTTCGTCCTCGGCGGCCTGCTCGCTCTCATCGTCGTGTTCTTCCGCCGGCGTATCCCCGAATCACCGCGCTGGCTCGCCGCCCGCGGCCGGCTGGAAGAGGCCGAGGCGATCGTCGTCCGCCTCGAGGCCGCGGCCGGAGCCGTCTGCACCGCTCCTGCGGCGGCGCCAGATGCGGCACCGACATCGCTTCTCGCCGCACTGCGCGAACTGCTTCGCGACTACCCCGGGCGGCTCGCGCTCGGCGCCGCCCTCGACCTCGCCGAAGCGTTCGGCTACTACGGCCTGTTCGCCCTGCTGTCCGTCGTCGTGCTGCCGCAGGTGCACATCTCCAACGCCGACATCCCCTTCTTCTTCATCCTCGGCAACGTCGGCGCCCTCGCCGGCGGGCTGGCGATGAGCGCCGTGTTCGACCGGATCGGCCATCGCCTCACCGTCGGTGTGACCTACGCCGCCGCGGCGGTCGGTGTGGGCGTGCTTGCCGCCGCGACCGCGACCGGCAGCGCCGCGTGGGTGACCATCGCGTTCGTCGTCGCGAATGCTGCCGGCACCGCAGCGTGGACCTCGGCGTACCCCACGTTCACCGAGCTGTTTCCCACCCACCTGCGCGGGGCCGGCGTCGGCGCATCGGTCGCGGTTGGACGTATCGGCGCGATCGTTGGGACGCTGGCCCTTCCGAGCTTGGCGACCGCCGCCGGGCCGACCGCGTCGTACCTCATCGTCAGCGGTTTCTGGTTGCTGGGGGTCGGTGCGATCGTCGCCTACGCCCACCGGGGCGGCGTCGAGGCCGCACGACGTCCGCTCGAGGCGGTCACTTCGCCGGGCCCGTCACGTCGGGTCGCCGTCGCGGCTGCGAAGGCCTGAGCGCCGTGGTACGCATCGCGGTCTGCGGTGGGCCATACGGCAATCCCTACGCGCTGGAGGCGTTCGTCGCCGATGCCCGCGCGAAGGGTGCCGAACGGCTGTACTGCCTGGGTGACCTCGGGGGGTTCGGTGCCGAAGTAGATGCGCTGTGGCCGATTCTCACCGACAACGACGTCGTATGCGTCGCCGGAAACTACGACGTCGCGATCGCCCGCGCCGACCCCGACTGCGGCTGCGGCTACCGCGACCCCCGTGACAATGCGTTCGCGCAGCTGATCTACGACCACACGCCTGCAGTACCACCAGCCGGCTGTTCGCCGCGTGGATGGATCGCCTGCCGACGCAGCGGCGGGAGTCGCTCGGCGGCTGCGATGTGCACCTGGTGCACGGCTCACCGCTGGCGCTCAACGACTTCTGGTGGGAGTCGCTGCCCGAGGATGAGCACCGCGCGCGGGTGGCCGCCAGCGGAGCGCAGGTCATCTGCTGCACGCACAGCGGCCTGCCCTGGCAGCGCCGCGTCGACGGCACCCTCGTGGTCAACGTCGGCGTCCTTGGAAAGCCGGCGAACGACGGGCGCCGCGAGGTCTGGTACGCGTTGCTCGACCTCGAGGACGGCCATGCGCAGGCGCAGTTGATCCGGCTGGCCTACGACTGGGCGGCGCAGGCTGCGTCGATGCGCGCCGCCCAGTTGCCCGAGCCGTTCGTGGAGACGATTGAGACCGGCTGGTGGACCACCTGTCTGGAATCACTGCCGCCGGCGGAGCGCTCCCGCGGCCGCTACCACCTCTACCGCAGCCTCACCCCGACCGGTTTCGCGCCAGCCGCCGGCGGCTGGGGAGACGACCGACCGCCGACGACGGCCGACGACGATGGCGGCCGGTCATCCCGCTGTTCGGATCGGCGTACTTCCCGGCCCGGCTATGGGTCTACACGAACTTTCACTGCAACCTGGCCTGCGACTACTGCGCCGTCGCCTCATCACCGAAGGCCGACCCCCGAGCGCTGGCGCTGCCGGCGTTTCGTGAGGTTGGTCGACGAGGCGCAGGCCGAAGGGTTCACCGAGCTGTACCTCACCGGCGGCGAACCGCTCATGCACCCAGATCTATCGGCGATGCTCCACTACGCCGCCGACCGGCTGCCGACCGTGCTGCTCACCAACGCGATGCTGCTGCGCGGCCGCAGGCTCGACGATTTCGCCCGGCTGGCCAGTCACCCCAACCTGACGGTGCAGACCTCGCTGGACGGCGCCCGCGCCGCCACCCACGACGCACATCGCGGCCGGGGATCGTTCGCCGCGACCATGTCCGGCATCGAGACGCCTGCAGGGCCTCGGGGTCGCGCTCAAGGTGGCCCTGACCGAAACGCCGGAGAACAGCACCGAGATCCCCGCCGTACGCCGACTTGCTCGCCGGTATCGGGCTGCCGGATGACGCACTCGCGATCCGGCCGCTGCTGCGCCGCGGACTGTCCGGCGACGGGATCGACATCGGCGCCGAGACCACGGTTCCCGAGCTGACGGTGACCGCCGAGGGACTCGCCTGGCATCCAGCCGGCGCCGACGCCAGCTACCAGCCCCGACATGCACCTGGCCGCGACCGGCACGCCGCTCGCCGAGGGCAAAAGACTGATTGATCGAACGCTTCTTCACCGAGCGTCTCGCTGACGGCACCATGCCTCAGCCCTACCGATGTGCCATCTGAATCCGACAGGGAGCGCCATGCCATCAGCCGAGCGGGTCGACGTCGACGTCAGCAAGCTCACCCTCGTCGACCCTGAGGGGCGCGACGTCAGCCTGTCCACGCTCACCGGGGTACACGTCCTCGTGCTGCTCCGCCATCGCCATTGACTGCCCTGCCAGCAGCACCTGGTCGAGGTGCACAGCGCGAACGACAACCCTGCTGTCCAGCTCGTCGCGGTCGGGTTCAGCCCGCCCGACCGGCTTGCAGCCATCACCCGTCATCTCGGCTGGCCCGGATCGACCTTGGGCGACCCCGACCGCCATCTCTACGGTCGGCTCGGCATCGGGCGAGCGCCCTTGTGGCGCGTCTACTCACCCGGAACCTTGGCCACCTATGCCCGCGCAACGGCAACGCGAACGCCGCTGCAGCGGCCGGTCGAAGACACCCGCCAGCTCGGCGCTGACGCGATCCTCGTCGACGGCACCGTCACCACGTTATGGCGTCCGCGCACACCCAACGACCGCCCGGCCGCCCAGGAAGTTCTCACCGCAGCCCAGGAAGCTTTAGGGACCCGGCCGGATGCAGGGTGATCTCCCCAGACCCATGATCGGACAAGCGCCATCCCTGACAATGCTCCGTTCGGACGTCAGCCGCTGCGACGACCCCCGGCCAGGTAGCCGAAGCTGGCCACCAGAAAGGGTGTGGCGTAGTTGACCGCGATCTTCACCACGAGCGTCCACCGCCACCTGCCATCGGCCAGTTGCGACCCTTCGTTCGCCGCCGTCAGTATTGAGCCGACCAGCAGCGCCACCGGCACGGCAGCGCGCGCCGTGGCGCCTCGCAGGACCAGCACGCAGGCCTGCGGCCACGTGTTCCACGGTGGGCAGGCCGGGGCCGGCGCGCTGCAGCTGCTCCCATGTCCATCCCTTCATCGCAACCGAAACCCGGGGCGTGGCGCCATCCTTCTGGCACGCAGGCGTGACCGTCGGCTAGCTCGCCACAACTCTCGTCTTTGCTCCCCTCCGACAAAGTGGACGGCAGCAAGGCTGAAGCGGGTTTCCTGCTGGGAGTAGCTGAACGAGTTGCGGCGCCAGCGCCCAGCTGATGGATCGATGGTGGGGATGGATCGTGACAGACCAAAGCGTAGACAGTGGGCGCACCCTGCTTGACCGCAACCCGGCATGGCCGTCGGACGGCGTGGCGCCTGAACATGATGAACGATGGGACTTGCTCGTCATCGGCGCGGGCACCGCGGGACTGGTTGCCGCGAGGACCGCGAGCGGGTTCGGCGCGAAAGTCCTTCTTGTTGAAAGCGGACGTCACCGGTGGCGACTGCCTGTGGACCGGATGCGTTCCCAGCAAGGCGTTGCTGAGTGCGGCGCATGCTGCGGCCGATGCCCGGTCCGCAGGGCGTTATGGCATCGACGTCGGTAACGTGCAGCTCGACTTCCCGCGGATGATGAATCATGTTCGTCGGGCGATAACCGCCATCGAGCCGGTTGACTCTCCTGCAGCCCTGCGCGCGAACGGAGTCCGAGTGGCGCACGGAAAAGTTCGACTCGTCGGCAAGGTAACTGCCGTCGTCGACGACGAAACAGTGACGTTTCGGCAAGCGATCGTGGCGACCGGATCGGCGCCGGTGCTGCCGCCGATTCCCGGTCTTAGCCGATGCCGAACCGCTGACGAGCGACAACGTCTGGAGCCTGAAGACGTTGCCGAAACGGCTGCTGGTACTCGGAGGCGGAAGCATCGGCTGCGAACTGGGCCAAGCCTTCGCCCGCCTCGGTTCGGCCGTCACCATCATCGAGGCGGCCCCCCGACTGTTGATCCGTGAAGACGCCGACGCCGCGTCGGCGCTAGGTGCAGCGCTCGCTGCGGACGGCGTGACGGTGCACCCGGAGTCGCCGTCACCGATGTCGGCCGAGACGGTGATTCATGGGTTGCCGAGCTGGCCGACAGGAGCACCGTTGGTTTCGACCGGATCCTGGTAGCAGTCGGTCGGCGGCCGCGCACCGCGGACCTTGGGCTCGAGCAAGCGAGCGTGGACACCGATGACCGTGGCTACGTGAAGGTTGACGACCGACTTCGCACCACGAACCCGCGGATCTGGGCAGCCGGTGACGTGACCGGCCATCCAGCTTTCACTCACCTCGCAGGAGTCCATGGCAGCCTTGCCGCCGCCAACGCCGTGCTCGGAGTGCGCAGAACCGTCAGCCTCAACGCCGTTCCTCGGGTGACGTTCACCCAGCCCGAAATAGCCGCCGTTGGCGCAAGCACAGAGTCGTCAGCGGACACCAGACGCACGATCAGAACCGTGCTGCACGGCGACGTGGACCGAGCGGTCGCCGAAGGCCAGACGGAGGGCTTCACCCGGCTGGTGTTCGATGCCGAGGGACGGGTCATCGGAGCCACCATCGTGGGTCCCCGCGCCGGCGAGTCGCTCGCCGAGGTGGCCCTTGCGATCCAGCAGAGGCTGCGCGGTCGCGATCTCGCAGCTGCGATCCATGCCTACCCGACGTACTCCGACGGGGTGTGGAAAGTCGCGATCGAACAGGTGCAGGCGCAGCTTCAGCGGCCCACGTTGAAGGCCGCCACATCGCTGCTGCGCCGCATCCGGCGGCACCGCCGCGACTGAGAGCGCCATGGCCGTCGATCTCCGCCGGAGGCGGCCAGGACGTAGGTGATGAGCGACGGGTGATGAGCGACGGCCCTCCTGAGGTGCTGAGGTCACCCGCGCCGCAGCGGCCTGGTGAACCACCAGCTGAGCAAGGCCAGGCCGTCGAGCGTGTAGCCGACAGCGGTATTCCCCGCTGCGCTCACGGCCTCGCCGGCGATGATGAACCCCACGGTGGGAACCCAGGACGACGCCCGGACCAGCACGTTGGTCGGACGGCCGGCAGGAGATGCTGTCGCGACATGCCCCGGCAAGGCTGCCGCCACCTCAGCTCCGCTCGGATTGGTCATGACCCGCCCATCGAGGCGGACCGTTGGCACCGTCTCAGCGCCATGATTGACCTGCCGGACGAATTCGCGCGCGATGGAATCTGTCCAAATGTTGCGCCAGCGGGCTTCGATGCGCCTGCGCCGCAGGTCATTGCGCAGCCGCCGGCAATAGGGGCACCCCGGCCGCCAGAAGACCTCGAGAGTCACTTCGTGCTGCGCTGTTTCCATGACACCGAAACCCGCACAGCGCGCGCAACCGTCCCATCCGCGGGACGAAAGCCGGTCGCGAAGCCTCATGGCCGACCCGTTTTCGCCCGCCCCCTTGAAGGAACTCCTTCGGCAGGACATGACGTCGAGTCTGCGCGACTTGGGTACTGTGCGACGTCTCGCATCCGCGCCTGCCGCCGAACCAACTCGAGCCGCTGGAATGCAGCAGCGCGGCAAGCGGGTTTCCGTCTCATGGAGGCCGCGGTGATGGTGATGGAGTCGGTGAGCGACGTGAACCGGCGCGAGTTCTACGCGCAACACGTCCTGCCCGAGATCGCCGTCCTGCTGCGCGTCGCACTGTCGATAACAGCCCAGCCCAGTGACGCGGAGGACCTGGTTCAGGACACCTTGTTGCGGGCGTGGCGCAGTCTCGACTCCTTCGACGGCCGCCATCCTCGGGCTTGGTTGCTCACCATCATGCGCAATGCCGAGATCAACCGGCATCGACGGCGCCGCCCGCAGCTGCTCGATGATCCAGATGTAGAACCGCGGCAGGTGTCCGACGAACCGGCCGGCATGTCGGCTGAGAACGTGGTCCTGGGAGGCATGTTCGACGAGGTCGTCGAATCCGCCCTGGTTGCTCTCCCCGATCGGTTCCGCGAGGTCATCGTGCTCATCGATATCGAGGGATTCAGCTACAGCGAGGCGGCCGAGTTCCTTGACGTCCCTGAAGGCACCATCATGAGCCGCCTGCACCGCGCCCGCACCCGCATCCGGACCGTCCTGGCCGAGGCTGGGCTCGCACCGAGGAGACGCAAGTGAACGGCAACCTTTCCATGTGGCGGCGGATGCGGGGATCCGCCGAGATTGCCAGCTGCCGCGAGGTGGGCCACGTTCTGCAGAGCTACCTGGACGGCGAGCTCGACGAACTGGCCGCCCACCGGATCACCCGCCACCTCGCACTGTGCCGGCGCTGCGGAATGGAAGCCTCCACGTACGCCGAGATCAAGGCCTCGCTGGCGCGAAACCGGACGCAAGGTATCGACCGGGCCGCGGTGGGGCGGCTGCGTGAGTTCGGGCAGCGGCTCATCGACGATGGCCAGCAATCGTAGGCGGGGCACTGAGGTGTGACGACGGGGGTTCGATGGATCTGGCCACGCCGAGAGCCGACATCCGGCTTCCGGTAGCGGGTCTCGTTCGACCGGCCGCCCGAGCCTTTCGTCGAGCGTGAAGATGAGGGTAGGCGAATGTGTATCGACGACGCTGATGGCGCGCGTCGGTGCCGCTGCCCAATTGCCTGCTGGCCGAGACATCGAGCGGCTCGCCCGTCGCCGTCGACGGCCGCTCGGGTTGTCGCGTCGACCCGAGGACGAGGCCAGGATAGAAACGACGCCATGGGCAAGGAACTCGCGAAGCTCAACTTCCGTGACATCGGGGGCTTGCCGATCGGTGAGAGGACTCAGGTGCGTCCGGGCGTCATCTTTCGCTCCGAGGGACCTGCGAGCTTCCAACCGATCCACGAACGCGAACTGCTCGCGCTCGGCATCCGGCTCATCTGCGACCTGCGGGCCGACACCGAGCGGCTGAAGTCACCCAACACGTGGTCGCCGAACGCGCGCTTGCTCAACATCGACATCAATTCCGACGTGAGGGTGAGCCCGGGCAACTTGCTGGAAACGCTGGCATCTGACCGATCCGTCGGTGCGCTTCGGCAAGCAAGCATGAACAACTACGCCGCCACCGCACGCGCCCTGCGCCCGCGGGTAAGGGAGTTCGTCCAGGCCGTCGTCGACGGGGAGAGGCCGGCGCTCATCCACTGCACCGCGGGTAAGGACCGCACCGGCGTGCTGGTCGCGCTCCTTCTGGAGGCGTTGGGCGTGCCTGAAGAGATCGTGGTCGCCGACTACTTGCGGTCGGAGGTGTACGCGCAGAATCTCCGGCTCCGGGAGGGGCTGCCGCGACAGATCGAGCAGGTCTTCGGCTTCTTGCCGGAGCAGGACTGGATCGATGTGCTGATCGGCGTCGACGAAGAATTCATCAGAACCGCCCTCGAGACGGTGCGCAGTGAATGGGGAACCGTGGTGGACTACTTCTCGCCGCCCGGCGAAGATGACGCTCTCATGCTCCGCTTTCGCGAGTTGATGACCGTGCCGGCCGGAAGGTCGGAGTCCGCATGACACCTGTCACCAACGTCTCGCACATCGCGATCGCCGTGCGCGACATGGACAGCACGCTCCCGTTCTGGACCGGAGTCGTCGGCCTGCACGTCACCCTCGACGCCATCGAGGAATTCGCCATCTCGGGCCGGGCGATGCGACGGCGCGCGGTCTATCTGCGGCAGCGCCAAGGCGCCAACGAGCCGTTCCTCGTTCTCGACCAGCCGTGCGATGGCGTCGCCCCCGGCGAGGTGAAGGCGATGTTCGAGCTCGGCGTGCACCACTTCGGGTTCTGGGTGGACGACATCGACGAGATCGCCGAGCGCGCCCGCGCATCGGGTGCTCCGGTCCTCGCGGGACCCGTGACGACCGACAGCATCCGCTACGGCGAAGCCGCCGGAAACCCGGTGCGGACGTTGCTCGTTCGCGACCCAGAGGGCAACGTCATCCAGTTCGATCAACGACAGCCTCAACCGTAGGCGTCGTGCGGAGACGAGACTGGATCCAACCGACCTGGAAGGCAGGAGCAGCCGTGGCCCAGCATCCCGATGACGAGTTCCACACCCCGACCAGCGATGACCCGTACTGGACCGAGACCTGCTGGTTCACGTTCCACGTTCCTGAACGGCGGATGTCGGGGCAGTTGTATCCCTTCTTCCGAACCAACCAGCAGGTCTGTGCCGGGGGCGCCTTCCTGTGGGACGAGCACGGGGCGCACCCTTACACGGCCCTCTACGCCAAGATGTTCTGGCACCTGCCGATGCGCGATCAACCGCTCACGGATATCGCCGTACCCAACGGGATCCGCTACCGGTGCCTGGAGCCGCAGAAGAAGTGGGAAGTCAACTTCGACGACCCCGACGGCGACGAGCTCACCATCCGGCTCACCTTCACCGCCATCGCACCGCCGAACTACATGGCCGGCTCCCACATCGACCAGCCGGGGCGGGTGCAAGGCACCATCACCCTCTACGGTGAGGAGATCCCCGTTGACTCCTATGGGTTTCGCGACCGTTCGTGGAGCGTGCGAAGCCAGTTCGGCGAGAGCTTCGGTCACATCGGCTACACCTACGGGGCGGCCGACGACGGCAACGGCTTCCACCTCATCGAGCAGGCCGACCAGGAGGCCTTCTACCACGGGCACTTCCTCAAGGACGGCACCTGGTCCAAGCTGGCCGAGGCCCACCGCACGGTGCTCGAGCGCAGCCCCCAGACCGGCTTCCCGACAAGGATCACCGTCGAGGGAACCGACGAGCTCGGACGCAAGCTGTACGTCGAGGGGACGGCCCTCAACGGCTGCGCCATCCAACTCAACCCCAACCTGCTGTCGATCGACTCGTTGATGCAGTACGAATTCGCAGACGGGCTCGTCGGTCACGGCGCCGACCACGACGACTGGAACACCCACCTCGCGCGTCGCTACTTCCGCGGGCTGCTGGGCTACGACAAAGCGTCGCGGGCCTAGACGGAGCCGGCTCAGCGCACGCGTATGGTGCGCTCATGTCTGGGCAAGGAGCCACGGGCGACCGCTCGGGTCTGCCGCTTTCCGGAGTCCAGGTCCTGGACCTCTCGCGAGTCGTCTCGGGTCCGCTGTGCGCTCGGCTGCTCGGCGACCTGGGTGCCGACGTCATCAAGGTCGAGCCCCCCGAAGGCGATGTCACCCGGACCGCCCAACCTTTCGTCGACGGGGTGTCGCCGTACTTCGCCCAGATGAACGCCGGCAAGCGGGCCATCACCATCGACCTGAAAAGCCCTGATGGCGTGGCGATTGTCGAGCAACTGGCTGCCCGCGCCGACGTTCTGCTCGAGAACTTCCGGCCCGGCGTCATGACCCGGCTCGGCTTGGATCCGCAACGGCTTCGGGAAGCCAACCCGGGCCTGATCGTCTGTTCGGTGACGGGCTGGGGACAGACCGGGCCTTGGCGCGACCGCAAAGCCTATGCACCGATGGTGCACGCGCAGGCGGGCCTGATCGAGATGGCCTCGCGCCTTCGCGGGCGGCCCGCCGAGCAGGAAACCCAGATCCACGGCGACGTGTACGCCGCGGTCTTCGCTGCCTGCTCGGTGCTCGCCGCGCTCTACCAGCGTGGCCGCACCGGGACGGGACAGGCGATGGACGTCGCGATGGCTCACGCCTTGCTCTACGCGAATGAGTGGGCCGGCGTCGAGCTCCAGCGACCCACGACGCAGGAGTTGCGCGAGCGGCCGGGCGAGTATGCCGAACTCGACCGCGGCGGCTTCGACATCTGGCTGCATCCGGTGTTCCTGCTCGGCGACGGGTCGCAGGTGGCGTTGCTCGGGCGAGCGGTCACCCAGCTGCCCGGGATCCTCGAGGCGCTGGACGCCGACCGGGCGTCGTTGGAGGATCCGCGGCTGCAGAGCGCCAACCCCGCGGAGCGCGACACGTTCGCCCGCGGGGTGATCGCCGCGGAACTCGTTCGGCTGGCGGATTTTGCCGCGCTGTCGGCGGCATTCGCCTCCTCTCGGGTGATGTTCGCCGAGGTCCGCTCGTTCGCCGATCTGGCGGCGACGGAATGGGCGGCCGAGCGGCAGCTGATCGCTGAGGCGGCCCCCGGTTTGCCATTGCCGAGCGGCCCGTGGCGCAGCGATTTCGGAGACCCGAGCCTGGGGGGCCCGCCTCCGCGCCAAGGGGAGCACTCGCGGGCCATCTTGGCCGAACTCGGCTGCACCGATACGGAAATCGAGCGACTACGCGCTTGCGGCGCCGTCAGCTGGTGATCACAGGAAAGCTCTGGCGTGGCGCAACGCCAGCACCGCGAGCTCGCCCTCCGCGGACAGGCTCATCGGATCGCCGGGCCGCAAGCGGTGGGTGGCCACCCGGCACCAGTCGAGCGCCGGACCGGTGATGCGTTCAGCCGACTCGGGTGGCCCGAAGGTCCAGACCTGACCTCCCGGCCCCTCGAGCTCCAGCCGCAGGCCGGCCGGATCCGCCGGGGGAATCAAGCGGGCGACGCCGAAGGCATACGGAAGGGTGCGATAGCCGAGCCAGGCGACGTGACGTAACCGCGCCGTCGCCGCCACCGGTCGATCCAACGCGGCGAGGCAGTCGAGACCGTGAGCCCAGCACTCCATGAGCCGTGCGGTCGCCAGGGACCGCACCGACATCGTGCGCCCTCCCCACGGCACGCGGTCGGAATCGTCCCGCGCCGCACAGGCATCCGCAGCCTCGGTAGCCGCCGTACCCCAGGACGCCAGCAGTGCCGCCCCCGGCAGTTGCGTGGGCGATGCACGCATCCCGCTCTCCAGCGGATCGATGCCGCGCAAGACCGAAAGCATGGCCGCCCGTTCCGCGACGAGCAGGTGAGCCACGGTGTCCCGCACCGTCCATCCCTGCGCCGGCGTGACCCGATCCCAACCCGCGCCGATGCCGTCGAGCGCTGCCAGGAGCGACCCTTGCTCGGCGCGCAGATCGGCCAGCAGATCGGGATCCATGGGCTCTGATGATGCCCTGCCCTGGTTTGCCGGTCGTTACAGCGGAGATGAGGTGGGTAAGCGGCGTCGAGGAACTGGTCGAGACATCAGCCTTCCTCGACGCTGCGACAGCGTCGGCACCCCGGAGTGAGCAGCGGCCGTCAGGTTTTCGGCTCCTCGTCCGGCTGACCATCCGAAGCGTCATCGGGTCCGCTTGCTCGCATGCGTCGCAATGTCTCGGCATTCGTGCTGTCGATGGCTTCGATGACGTGCTCGCGCTCGCGTTCAGGAAGCCCGTCCAGCAGCAGCGTTTCCAGGTCTTGGCGATCTTCCATCTCCACCTCCCACGTAGCCGAAAGCCTGTAGGAGCCGTCGCGGAGCGCCCGCCTGCCCCACCGCCGGGCAACGATTCGAGCTGACGGAGGTGGGGCGGGCAGGCGGCGAACGGGGGGGTCTCAGGCGTCGATCGCCTGGGCGTGCTTGCCGTTACTGCTGATGGTGATCTTGCGGGGCTTGGCCCGCTCGGCGACGGGGATGCGCAGCGTCAGCACACCGGCGTCATAGCTCGCGGCGATGCGGTCGGTGTCGAGCGTCTCCCCCAGGAACAGTTGCCTGCTGAACATCCCGCGGGGGCGTTCGCCGGCGATCAGTTCGACGTCGTCGGCTCGGGGAGGGCGCTCGGCCCGCACCGTGAGCACGTTGCGTTCGACGTCCAAGTCGATGGAATCGGCGTCGACGCCCGGTAGGTCGAACTCGACGACGAACTGCTCCCCTTCCCGCCAGGCATCCATCGGCATCGCCGCGGGCCGGGCTGACGTCCCGGCCGTGCCGAAGACCTGCTGGGTCAGCCTGTCGAGTTCACGGAACGGGTCAGTGCGCATCAGCATCATGTCCACCTCCATCACCTCGGTGATGCTCCTTGCGGTCCACCGATCCCCAGCGTGGGATCTGTGGTGAGCGCTATCGATTTCATATAGCAGCTGTGGCAGAGTGACGCAAGACCTGAAGTCGCACACGGAGACAGTTGCCATGAGCCTCACAGGCCCGCCGCCCGCGCATCGCGGGGTGTACGGCATCACCACCGCCGCCGAGCTCGTCGGCATGGGAGTGCAGAACCTGCGCGCCTACGAGCGCCACGGGCTCCTCGTGCCCGAGCGCACCGGCGGTGGCACCCGCCGCTACAGCGAGAACGACCTGCACCGACTCCGCCGCATCGGAGAGCTGCTGTCGGCCGGCCTCAACCTCAGCGGGATCGGCATGGTCCTGGATCTGGAACGGCAGAACGCCCAGCTGCGCGCGGAGAAGGAAGAGCAGCAGTGGCTCGAGACAGCGTCGACAGAAAAGCCGACTCCGGCAAGGAAGCGCTCGACGGGCCGGGGTCGATCCACCGGCCGATGAGGGAAGCGCTCGACGAGCGCGCCGGCATCGTCTGACCGGCTACGATCCGCCGTCGCGGGCGTAGCCGACGGCGACGGGAAAATCGAAGTAGGTGTTGGGATAAGGCTCGTGTCTCAGGCTGTAATGCCACCACTCGCGGTCGTAGGGATCAAAACCAGAGGCCTCCATGAGCAAGCGGAGGTATCGGCGGTTCTTCGCTTCCACCTCCGTGATTCCTGGCGTTTCATGATGTGAGAGCGCATCCATGAGGTCGTGGTCGCCGCCCATCGCGGCAAGCTCACCCGTGGCCAAGTGATAGAGCGTCAGGTCGACGGCACCGCCCCGGCTGTGGCCGGACCGAGCCGCCACATAGCCCTTTTCGAACATCGCGGGTCGGTCAATGTGCGGGTAGTGCCGCAGTTTTGTCCGACCATCCTCTGGCTGCTTCGACCAGTGCAGGAAGTAATCCACAGCGCGCTGCGGACGGTAACCATCCCAGAGCAGCAAACCGAAGCCAAGCGACGCGGCGTTCTCTCGCGCTCTTTCCAGGGCGGCGCACAACGCCCGCGTGCCGACGATCCGATTGGCTTGATACCCGACGACCGGCTTGCCCGTGAAGTTGTCCCACGTGGCGTACTTGGCATCCCAGCGGATCCCGGGAACGAACTCGTCGACCCAGACGAAATCGTTCTTCACCGTCGCTTCCCGTTCAATGTCAGCGACACCATCCGGTCGATCAGATCCGCCAATGACAACCCGGCGGCCGCCATCATTCTCGGGTAGCGGCTGTAGGAGGTCATGCCAGGCAGGGTGTTGACCTCATTGAGTACGACCGTGCCGTCTTCTTTCAGGAACATGTCCACCCGGGCGAGCCCCCGGCAGCCCAGGGCGCGGTAGATGGCCTTTGCGGTCTCCTGAACAAGTGAACGCGACTCCTCCGAGATATCGGCGGGCACGATCGGCGTCGAATTCTCCGAACCGGTCTCCGGGTTGGTCTCCTGATGGATTCTGAAGAAACCGTGAGACAGCGAGATCCGATCGACCTCGCCGGCCACCAGGCCGAACCGCTCCCCCAAGATTGCGCAGCCGACCTCGCTGGCCACGACAGCCTCTTCGATCAGCACTTTCGAGTCATACCGTCTGGCGACCTGCACCGCACCCGGCAACTCCTCCGGGCAGGACACCTTGCTGACGCCGAAAGATGACCCCGACCGGGCCGGCTTCACGAAGACGGGATAAGTCGAGCCGATCGGGATCCAACGTCTCGTTCGCCAGGACCAGCCGGTAGTTCGGGGTGGCGATTCCGGCACTTCCCGCGACGATGTAGGCAAGGGACTTGTCCATGCACAGCGCGGAACTCGGCACATCGCAGCCCACGTAAGGAATACCGGAAAGCTCCAACAGGCCCTGCATCGCGCCGTCCTCGCCGTGCTTGCCGTGCAGCACGGGAAACACCACGTCCAAGCGGATCATCTCGTACCGTTCCGGGCCCAGGACGAGCAATCCGTGCACGCTCCGGTCGGGCGACAGCACCGCTGGACGGCAATTGCCCGCTTCCCAATCCGCCTCAGGGCCGTCACAGAGCTTCCACGCACCGCTCATCGTGATCCCGATGTAGAACGGCTCGTATTTCTCGACGTCAAGGTTCCTGGAAACCTCCTGCGCGGATTTCACGGAGATGGGGTGTTCTTCGGAGCAACCCCCGAAGACGATTCCGACCTTCAGCCTGTCCACGCCGTCTCCTTTTCGAACGCAAGGCAATTGATGATCGTGTTTTCGACGATGTCGCTGAGTGCGTGGGCCGTGAAATAGGCGGTGTGGGGGCTGATGACCACATTCGGTAGCTGCTGCAGCCGTAGGAGAACGGGGCTCACGAGGGGCGAATCGCTACGGTCGGCGTAGAAGATTCCTTCCTCCCCTTCGAGGACATCCAGGGCCGCGCCGCCCAATCTGCCGTCTTCCAATGCCTGCAGCAGGGCCTCGGTCTCCAGCAGTGCGCCGCGGCCGGTATTGATGACGAACGCGCCGCGCTTCAGGTGCGCGATCCGTCGGCGGTCGAGGAGATGGTGGGTGTCAGCGTTGAGCGGGGTGTGCATCGTGACGACGTCGCTCTGCTCCAGCAGTTCAGCAAGGGAGACGTAATCAGCGGGGGCCGTGTGGCGAAGGTCGTGGGCGAGCACGCGGGCCCCGAAACCCTGGAGCCTGCGGATGACCGCTGCGCCGATCCGTCCCGTGCCGACGACGCCGACCGTCAGATCCCGAAGTTCTTTCCCTCGCGCGTCACTCAGTCGATAGTCATGGGCATCCACCCGGCGGATGACGGATTTGGCATCTCGTAACAGCATCAGCATCAGCATCAGCGTGTAGTCGGCCACGCTGTCCGGCGAATACGCGACGGTGCCGACCGTGATTCCGATGCGCTCCGCGTATCCCACGTCGATGTGGTCACAGCCGATGCTGCGGGTGCAGATATACCTGACGTCGGCCCGGCCAAGAGCGTGCAGGATCCCATTCGGGATCCGGGCTCTGTGGCCGACGCTGACGCAGCGATTTCCCAGCGCCAGTTCGATGTTGGTTTCGGATACCGCCGCCTGTGTGATGGTGGCCCTGACGCCGAAACCGGGCGCCAGCGCATGAAACAATTCGGCCTCGTCCGGCGCACATCCATAGATCGTCATTCCCGTCGCAGGAACGGCCGGGGACGGCGAGGTCAGCAGAGAGCGGCTGCGCAAAGCTGCGGTTCGCGGCGTTTCGCTTTCGGCCATACCTGCAGTCAAGGCAGCGCGATGTTCCCAGCGCGTATGTAGTTTTCGATACGCGGACGACATGCTCCGGCTGGGATCATGTCGAGCATGCGTGTGTTGATCGTCGAGGACGAGCCCTACATGGCAGAGGCCATACGCGACGGGTTACGTCTGGAAGCGATTGCCGCCGACATCGCCGGTGACGGCCACACGGCTCTGGAACTGCTGAGCATCAACGCGTACGACATCGCCGTCCTCGACCGTGACATCCCCGGCCCGTCCGGCGACGAGATCGCCAAGCGCGTCATCGCGGAAGGTAGCGGCATGCCGATTCTCATGCTCACCGCGGCCGATCGGCTGGACGACAAGGCCTCCGGGTTCGAACTCGGCGCCGATGACTACCTCACCAAGCCGTTCGAACTCCAGGAGCTCGTGCTGCGCCTGCGTGCCCTCGACCGCAGGCGGGCCCACAGCAGGCCGCCGGTGCGAGAGATCGCCGGCCTGCGGCTGGATGCGTTCCGCCGGGAGGTCTACCGCGACGGCCGCTACGTGGCGCTCACCCGCAAGCAGTTTGCGGTGCTGGAGATTCTGGTCGCTGCCGAGGGCGGTGTGGTCAGCGCCGAAGAGCTACTGGAACGCGGGTGGGACGAGAATGCCGACCCGCTCACCAACGCCGTGCGCATCACCGTCTCGGCCCTGCGCAAACGCCTCGGCGAACCCTGGATCATCACCACCGTGGCCGGCGTCGGCTACCGGATCGACACGCCCTCCGACGCGGGAGGTGGAGCCCGTGGATAGAGCCCCGGGATTGAGCGTTCGCCTCAAACTCACCCTCAGCTACGCCGGCTTTCTCATGCTCGCCGGCACTCTGATGCTCGCGGCCGTGTGGCTCTTCATCCTGCGCTATCTGCCACCGGGTGTGATCTACCACCTGCACCCGTCGTGGTGGCTTCGTACCCGCTCCGACCCGCTGAACGGCTTCGGTTCGGCCGCGGCCATCGTGCTGGCGTTCCTGCTCGTCTTCGGCCTCGTCGGAGGGTGGCTGCTCGCCGGCCGCATGCTCGCCCCGCTGACCCGCATCACGGACGCCACGCGCGCGGCGGCGAACGGATCGCTCTCCCACCGTATTGAGCTGGATGGCCACAAGGATGAGTTCCGCGAGCTCGCGGACGCGTTCGACGCCATGCTCGGGCGGCTGGAAGCACAAGTTGCCGAACAGCAGCGGTTCGCGGCCAACGCCTCGCACGAGCTACGCACCCCGCTGGCTGTCACCCAGACCCTGCTCGAGGTCGCGCGCAAAGATCCGCGGCGCGACATCGACGACCTCTTCGAGCGCCTCCGCGTCGTCAACACCCGAGCCATCGACCTCACCGAGGCATTGCTCCTGCTCAGCCGCGCCGACCAGGTGTCCTTCACCCCCGTAGCCGTCGACCTGTCCCTCATGGCCGAAGAGGCCACCGAGACGCTTCTCCCCCTCGGCGAGAAACGCGGCGTCACGATAAGGACCTCCGCCGAGATGGCCCCCACCTCCGGCTCGCGCACCTTGCTGTTGCAGATGACGACGAACCTGGTGCACAACGCGATCGTCCACAACCTGCCAGAGCACGGCACCGTGTGGGTCACGACCCGCGCGCACCCAGGGGGTGTGGTGCTCACCGTCGAGAACACCGGCGAGCGGCTCGCGCCACAGCTGGTTTCCACCATGGTCGAGCCTTTTCAGCGCGGCACGGAGCGGATACGCACCGATCACGCGGGCGTCGGCCTCGGCCTGGCCATCGTCAAGAGCATCGCCCACGCCCACGACGGAACTCTCGCGCTCGCCCCCCGCCCCGCCGGAGGGCTCTGCGTCACGGTGCGGCTTCCCGCGGCGGCCCCGTATCCTGTCGGCTGACGGGTCGCGGCTACCAGAGCTGGGCGCAGAGCCGGCGCAGCTCCTCGCGAGTTCCGAGCTGCGGCGCCTCGGCAACGATGTGATCGACGACGGCCTCGAGTCCGTTGCTGTCGATCCCGACCTGTCGCAAGGACGTCGGAACACCGAGGCTCTGCAGCAGTCGCGCCAAGCCGGGTTCCAGCGGCGGATCCCCGGCAGGCCATCCGAGCGCCTGCGCCAGCTGCAGCTGCCGGGCGTGCGTCGCATCGGCGTGCGCTCGTACTGCGACCGGCAGCGCGACGCAAGAGCCGACCCCGTGCGCCAGTTCGTACGTCCCGCCCAGAGCGTGGCGGGCCGCGGTCGAGAACCAGGCACCGATCACGGAGCCGGCAAGGCGGGGTAGCGCGAACTTGGTCATCCACACGGCGGTGAGCACCTGCTGGCGCTCGACGGCCCGGCCGTTGCCGAGCGACAGCGGTAGCCAGTGGCAGATGGCAGCCAGGGCAGAGACATCGACCGCGTCACGGAAGGGATCGGGGTCTGCCGCCCGGCAGAAGGAAGCGACGCCGTCGTCGAGCGCCTTCACACCGGTCTCGGCCCACACCTCATCGGGGGTGTGCGCCGCGACGGATCCATCCAGGAAGACGGTGCGGATCACCGCCCCGTCATCGGCGTACGGCAACTTGCGGCCCATCTCCGCGTGGCGAGCGCCCCAGAAAGGAAGGAACTCGGCGAACGACAGGGTCGTCGTCACGCTGATGAACGGGAGAGCGTCAGCGCGAACCCGTCCCGTCATGTCGAAGTGGCCGAAGTCCAGCGGCGTCAGCGAGGCAACATCGGCAGCGCCGGACACCACCAGGCGCGCGATCCCCTTTCCGCAGTCCACGGCACTGCTTCCACCGACGGCCACCAACGCGTCGACGCGCTCCTCCCGGGCCAGCGCCGCCCCTGCCTGCACCGCCTCGATCGGCGTATGCGGCCGCACCCCATCGAAGACGACCGGCTCGGCGCCGATGGCCTCGAGCACCATGTCGAAGGCCGGCGAGCGCCGCACGTGGGAGCCACAGACAAGCATGGGCCGCCGGGCGCCATGAGCGGCGAGCACTCCTGACAGCCGGGCCGAGGTCGAGCCGAGCCCGCAGATCGTGGCCTTGAGGCCCTCCTGCGGCCGGAACTCAGAAACCCCGGTGGGCCATGACATTTCGGGGCGCTACGGCCTCATCGAGACGCCGCCGTCGACGGCGAGCACCTGGCCGGTCACCCAGGAGCCGTCGTCCGACATGAGGAAGGTGACCATGCCCGCGATGTCATCGGCGGTGCCCAGCCGGTTTGATCGCGCCAGCCGCATCATGCGCTGGACCCCGGCGTCATCCACTTCTGCGAGCTTCGCCTGACCGGGCACCATTCCCGGCGCGACCGCGTTGGCGCGGATGCCCTCGTGTCCCCACCGCGAGGCGATGTGTCGAACCATGGCCGTCATGCCGGTCTTCGTGGTCTGGTACGCGAGCCGGATCGGCTCACCCACGTAGACCGCGCCGGACACCGTCGCCACCACGGACCCGCCGCCGCGCTCCAGCATCGACGGAATCGAATGGCGCGCGCACAGCAGGAAGCCGGTGAGGCCGACGTCGATCGTCCGCTGCCAGACATCGAGCGGAAGCGTCAGCAGATCGTGCTCGCCGTCGACGCCGAGCGTCTCGGTCGACATGTCCATGGCATTGGCGTGAACCCCGTCGATACCCCCGAACTCAGCGATGGCGCGCTCCATCAACGCCTTGATGGACGCCTCGTCGCTGGCATCGAATTGCTGGGCGATGGCCGTCCCGCCGTCGCGTTCGATCAGCTCGACAGTTCGCCGCGCGGCGGGCTCATTGAGGTCGCCCACGACCACCCGGGCGCCCTCCTGCGCGAGCCGGCGCGCGGTCGCGCCGCCGATGCTGGCCCGGTTGCTCGGACCGTCGTTGGTGCCGGTACCACCGGCGCACACGACGATGACCTTGTCGGTGAGCCCTCTCACTTCGTGTCGTCCCCGAAGCCGAAGCCGCTGGCCGGCCGGGAGAAGACCGCGCGCAGCATCGGGACGAACGTGTCGATGCTCAGGGTGTCGTAGCCGGGATCGAAGGACTCCTGGTCCCAGGCGCCGCAGAAGTGCGCAGCGGCATCGAAGTAGGGACTCCCGCGGTAACGCTCGCGAGCGTTGTGGTCCAGCCCGATGCGGTCCCAGTAGTGATAGCCCTGGAAGACGCCGTGATGGCGGACCACCCAGGTCGACTCGGCGTCAAGGTAGGGCGAGACGACTGCCGCCGCCAGCTCACTGTGGTTGGCCGGCGCGATCGGATCACCGACGTCGTGCAGCAAGGCCGCCACCACCATGTCGGTACGCGTCCCCTCGCGGTGAGCGCGGGACGCCGTCTGCAGCGAGTGCTCGTAGCGATCGACGGCGTATCCGAGGGTCGGCCCCTTGAGCGCGTCAAGCATGCCCACCACCGCGTCGACCAGGTGACCGTGCAGATGCGCCTGCGCTTCGGCGACGATCATCGCGAGTTCCTCGGCGGTGGCGTCGTCCATCCGCGTGAAGGTCACCTGCGCCATTGCGGCCACCGTCCCCATGCCCTCTGTGCCATCGATGCGACGAGCCGACAGCATAGATCCGTGACTTCGAGCGGCTTTCCTGACCTACCTCTGATCACGGTTGCCGCAGCACCGGTGCAAGACTGCAGCGTGACCGAGCAGCAGTTCCGCTATGACGGCGCGGGCTTCGTGCGCCGCGCGATGCGGTCGGTGGCGGCGACCCCGGTGACCGCCCGATTTTTCGCGCGCACCCTGCACCGGCTGGACGAGCCGATCCTGCGCCGCACCGGCGGGAAGCGCTCGCTGACCGCCTGGATGACCGGTTTGCCGATCGTCGAGTTGACGACGACCGGCGCCCGCAGCGGCTTGCCCCGCACCCATCCGATCGTCGGGGTCCCCGACGGCGACCGGCTGGTGCTGATCGCCTCCAACTACGGTCAGGAGCGCAATCCCGCCTGGTACTACAACCTGCGCGCGCATCCGCAGTGCAGTATTTCGTTCCGCGGGCAGGTCCAGGCGATGCGGGCCTACGAAGCCGAAGGGGCAGAACGGCAGCGGTTGTGGGACCTGGATCTGACCGTCTATCCGACCCGGGCGCGTTACGCCCAGTGGGCTTCGCACCGCCAGATCCCGGTGATGGTGCTGGAGCCGCAGGGGCGGACCGTCCACCAGAAGCACCACGGCAAACGTTGAGTCGCACATTTGTCAAAACCTGGACCCGCGAGGGGACCGCCCCCTAACGTGATCCCTCGATCATCTTTGTCCAGCCAGCCACTTACCCGAGGAGCTCAGCGCAGTGATCCCCACGCTGATCGGCCGCATCGAGACCCGGATATTTGCGCTCGCCCTGATCGGGTCGATCGCGCAGCTGATCTTCAGCCCGGTCCTGCCGCACACGAACGGCGCGCCGCTGGGAACGCTCTACAAGATCACGTTCGCCATCCTGATCGCGACGATCATCCTGGGCGTCGTGTGGGAGTTCATCTACCACGCGCTGATGCAGTTCCGGTGGGAGAAGGACTGGCCGACCCTGTTCGGCTTCCTCACCGTCATCAACGAAGGCGCCGTGGTCTGGCTCGTCGTCAAGGCCGACCTGGTTCCGGGCGTTCCGAAGCAGCTTCCGTTCTCGACGTTCCTGGTCGACTTCCTGATCGTCTGGATGCTGACCTTCCTGTTCGTCAACGGCCCGATGCGCGTCCCGTTCGTGTTCTGGCGTCATCGCGGCGGCCGGCTCATCTGACCGCATGACTGACCTGACGTTTCTGCCGCGTTCGGCGAAGGGATCACAGTGACTGACTGGGACGGATTTCAGGCGAGGGTCCACCCTGGCGACGGGATTGTTGCGCGGACCAGCGGTGCTGCGCTGGTGCTGCCCCACACTTCCGTTGACCAGGAGCAGACCGTCGACCAACTGCTGGCGCTGGTGCGGGACGCTCGTCCCGGGGGCGGTCGCGCGCTGGCCCGCAAGCTCGCCGGCATCCTGGCTTCCGCGGAGGGCGACCAGAGTGTCGACCTCGCGTTGCTCGCCCCCCTGGGTGGCGGCGACCTGGCGGTGCTGGTCGTCGGTGACGTCGACGTGAGCGCCGACGGCGCCGAGGGCCCCATCCGGGTCACCGGCCGCGATTCGCTCACCTGGGTCGACCGCGTCCTTCGCGCACCCACTCACGTGCAGGTGACCGGCGGCTCCGGCAGCGGCGGTTCGCTCGCCGCGTCCGACCTGGTTGCCGGCATCGTGCCCGGCAGCGGGCTCAGCCTCGCACCGCGCGGCGACGGTCCGGCAATGGCAGCAGCATCGCTGGCGCCGGCAGAGAGCACGACGCCCGAGGAGCAGCCCAAGGTCGAGTACTCCAAGCCGGTCGCGCAGACTCCGCCTCCGCCGCCCGCGGCAGCCACTCCCGCTCCCGCCTCCCGTACCGGTGGCGGCGCCGGTGCCGGTGCCCGACTTCCAGGTCGAGTCGCTCGGCGACGCGAGTGCACCGCCCCGCGAGCCGCTACCCGTAGCCGATGAGCAGGCGCCGATCCCAGCAGGGCCGGAACAGGCATCGGTCAAGGGCGTCTACTGCAAGCGCGGCCACTTCAACGACCCGATGGTGCAGTTCTGCACCCTCTGCGGGATCAACATGGTGCAGCAGACCCCGGCGCTGGTCGACGGTCCGCGGCCGCCGCTCGGCCTGCTGGTTCTCGACGACGGCTCGGTCTTCCAGCTGGAGCAGGACTACGTGATCGGCCGCCAGCCCGAAGGCGCACCCGAAGTGGTGTCGGGATCGGCGAGGCCGCTGCGCCTCGAGGACACAGGCGGCACCGTCTCCCGCGCCCACGCCCTGATCGTGCTGGAGGACTGGACGGTCCGGCTGTCCGACCACGGCTCAGCGAACGGGACGTTCGTCGCCCTGCCGAACAGCAACGATTGGCAGCCGGTGGCTCAGAACGGGCGGTTCATCCTGACTCCGGGCACCACCATCAAGCTCGGCAACCGCACGATGAAGTACGAGTCGCACCGCGGGCAACGCTAGTGCCCAGCTGCTCCCTTTTCCTGTCGCAATAGTCAAGAGTGGAGAGAGCCGTGAGCAACGAGACTGTTGTCGGTGGCGTGTACCCCGGGCCGCCGGCGCAGGGTGGTCCCGCCGCGGCACCCGTCGTGCCGCAGACGACCGGCACGCACCAGACGATCCAGACACCGGGCACCGGCGTCTTCGAGCGCGAGCAGCTGGCAGGGACGGGAGACCTCACCCCCGAGCTGATCGACACTCCTGTCTGGACCGATGAGATGGTGGCCCGAGCCGGGATCCCGATCGTGGACATCCCCTTCGTGACCGTCGGTGGCGGCATCGGCTCGTTCGCGATGGTCGATCACCTGCGCATCGCCGGCGTGCCGGCCAACCAGCTTGCCGTGCTCGGCGTCAACGACCATCCGTGGGACACCTACGAGTACCTCACCCGCGTCTCCCAGGTCCCCCGCGGTGAGCGGCTGCGGTCGGACGCCGCGTCGAACCCCGACTGCATCTGGGGCTTCCCGAGCTACGCGATCCGCGAGGCGTGGAAGGGCAAGAAGGGCTACGTCGCCACCGCCCAGGGCGTGAAGAAGCAGTCGACCCTCGGCGCGAAGCTGGCCCCTCTGTACAACGTGCTGACCGAGCCGATTCTCACCGACTACTTCACGCCACGCGCGGGCCAGGCTTTCGAGAGCATGGAGCGTGAGGCCTGGCGTATCGGCTACGCCTCGATGCTGCGCAAGGGTCTGGTGCGCATGGTGCGCCGGCGGGCCGGCGCCGGCTACTTCACGATTCTCACCCCGGCGCCGGGCACGGCGCAGACCAAGCGCGTCGCCTTCCGCAGCCGCTTCGTGCACATCGCTGTCGGCTATCCGGGCCTGCGATTCCTGCCCGATCTGCAGGAGTACCGCACCAGGACCCAGGACTACGCGCGCGTCGTGAACGCCTACGAGCCGCACGAGCATGTGTACGACGAGCTCGTGCGCCGCCCCTGCACCGTCGTGATCCGTGGCGGCGGCATCGTCGCGTCGCGCGTGCTGCAGCGCCTGATCGACGACCGCAACCTCAAGGGCGCGCAGACCCAGATCGTCCACCTGCTGCGCAACTACCAGGCCTCCCGGCACGGACCGAGCGTCTTCAAGCGCCGCAAGGGTTTGTACGGCATCGGGATCCAGGGTTTCAACTGGCCGAAGTCGAACTGGGGCGGCGAGTACAAGCGCCAGCTCGAAAAGGCCACCCCGCAGGAGCGGGCGGAGATGCTCGGCTGGCAGGGCGGCACCACCACGCCGCACCGCAAGCTATGGCTTCAGCAGCTCGCCGCCGGGGAGAAGGGCGGTTACTACCGCCAGCTCGTCGGACAGGTCAAAGAGGTGACGCAGACTCCGGACGGCCGCATCCTCACGATGGTTCAGACCGACCAGGGTCCGGTCAACGTTCCGGCCGACTACATCGTCGACGCGACGGGCCTCGAGGCGGACATCACCGAGCACCGCTTGCTCAAGGACCTGTTCGACATGACCGGAGCCCAGCGCAACCCGTACGGGAAGATGCAGGTCGAGCTTTCGTTCGAGGTCACCGGCACTCGCAACGGCGATGGGCTGATCTTCGCGTCGGGCTCGGCGACCCTGGGTGGCCCGTACGCCACCGTCGACTCCTTCCTCGGGCTGCAGTACCAGGCGCTGCGCATCACCGACGAGCTGTCCAAGTACGGCTTCGGCAAGAAGCTGGGGATGGGGCGCTCCACCTCCCAATGGTGGAAGTGGGTTCGGCACAAGCCGCTGCCGTAAGGCGTTCCCGGACACCACCGGGCGTCAGGCGTCAGAGTGTCGAGATGCTCTGGGCGCCGGCCGGGTCGTGCGAGGGCAGCACGATGGGTCCGCCGGACAGCAGTGCGGCCAGCTCGCTCTGGTCGGTGAGCCGGCTCGGACGCACCCGCAGGACCCCGGCCGCCCATGGCGGGGTCGTCTCCTGGAGCTCCACCAGCACGAGACCGTCGGTGGCCGCGTCCAGCCCGGCGACCTCGGCATGAACGCCGAACCGATCCAGTCGATCGGCGAGGCCGGACAGGCGCCGGCGACTCCCGTCGTCGAGCAGCGTCAGCGTCACCCCGCGGACAGCGGCAACCCGCGCACCCAAGGCGATCGCCGCGTCTGCCGCGTCACCGTCGTGCGCCAGCGCTGCCGGTGAGCCGCTCGCCGCCAGGGCGGCACTGCCCTCCCAGACCGCGACCGTCACGGTGATGGCCGACAGGAACGGCTCGTGATCGATCGACGCTGTGGGCGAGAGCAGGACCAGGTCGGCGTCGACCGAGGTGACCTGGGAAATGGCATCGGCCGTGAGGTCGGCACTGAAGCGTGACAGCACGACGCAATCGACGCCGCGAGCCCGGACCTGCTCGGCCAGCACTTCGAGTTCGCCCATGAGGCCCGCCATCTCGGCGAGTTCGGTCGACAGGCCGCTGCCGAGTTCGAGGGGCGCGGTGTGCTGGGGCCTGAGCAGGCTCAGCACGACCTGCGCGGGCTGCTCCGATGCCGCGAAGTCGCCGGCCAGCGAGACCAGCGGCGCGTCGGCGGAGACGTCGCCGAGCACCACGACGACCCGGTAGGCATTGGGGATTCCGAGGGCTTCACGCTCGGCCTCCTCGACCTCCTTGGCGATGATGCGGTCGGGGTAGACGAGCTTCAGCAACGGTGCGGTCATGACGGTCGTGATGACGGCCATCACCACGAGCATGGTGAACAGTTGCACGTCGAGGACCTTCAATTTCAGTCCCACCTGCAGCAGAACGAGCTCGGTCAAGCCGCGGGTGTTCATCAGCAGACCCAGGGCTGCGGAACGGCGAGTGGGAATGCCCTGCGCGCGACCGGCGAAGTAGGCGCCGATGAACTTGCCACCGATGGCCACCGCGAGCACGGCGAGCATCTCCCCGAGGACTTTGCCGGTCAGCTTCGTCAGGTCGACCGAGAGGCCGCTGATGATGAAGAAGATCGGTAGCAGCAGCAGGACGCTCACCTGCTCGAGACGCTCGAGGATCTCGGCGAACAGCTGCTCGGTGCCTTCCCGCGGCACCACGAGGCCGAAGACGAAGGCGCCGAAGATGAAGTGGATGCCGATGTGGTCGGTCACCCAGGCCGAGAGGAGGAGACCGACGAGCAGGAACGCCAGTACGTCAGGCGTGAGGCGGCCGGCCTTGTGGTAGATCGGTATCAGGTAGCGGGCGAAGAGCGGCCGGACGACCCCGAACATGACCGCGATGTACAGCGCCGACCAGGTCAGCACTTCCCACAGCGGCTGGTCGGTGTAGCCCGCGATCGCCGAGACGAGGGCCAGCAACGACCAGGCGGCGATGTCGTCGATGGCGGCGCAGGCGAGCGCGATGACGCCGAGCGGAGTGCGGGTCATGTTGCGCTCGTTGAGGATTCGGGCCAGGACGGGGAAGGCCGTCACGCACATCGAAGCGCCGATGAACAGCGCGAAGGCCACCTTCTTGACGTGCCCGCCCGGGGCGAGACCACCCTGCGAATGGTCGTGGTAGAGCGCGAGCGCGAGCAGCGCACCGCCGAGGAAAGGCAGCGCGATGGACGACAGCGAGATGACTCCGGCTTTGCGCTCGTTGCCCCGGATCAACTTCAGGTCGAGTTCGAGCCCGACAATGAACATGAAGATGACGAGCCCGAGGTTGGCGAAGGCCTTGAGGATCTCGATCACGTCAGCCGGGAACAGCACGTCCGTCAGGGTGCGGCTGCCGTCGTGGAACTGACCCAGCAGCGACGTGCCGAGCAGGATGCCTGCCAGGATCTCGCCGATCACGGGCGGCTGACCGATACGCCGGAAGAGCAGGCCGAGCAGTCGCGCGAGGACCACCACGAAGATGATCGCGATGAACACCTCGGCCGTGCGGTCCGCAAGAGGCGCCGGCGTCGTTGCTGCCTTCGAGGCCAGGACATTGACCATTTCGGCTCTCCCGTACGACGAAGATCTGCCCTTTTGGCCGCCGGGCGCGACCCAAATCAGGCTAGAGCGTGCCAGCTCCCCGCGTCTGTCTCTTGGCCGATTGTCAGTTCTCCGATAGCCGGTCCACGCCGATCAGCCCGCTGTTAGCGTGACCAGTCGAAACAGCCCCGACCGCGGCGAAAAGTGCGACCGCGACGACAAGCAGTGGGGGACAGTCGTGGACGGCATCGCGGACTACGTGTTCGTCCGCCCCTTGGCCGAGGGCAACCACGGCCAGTACTACCTGGCCACCCCGCCGGCTCGGCTGGGGCTGCAGGCCAGCCACGTCGTGGTGAAGGTCGTCGCCGGGCAGACGACGTCGGAGACCTTTCAGAAAGCCACCCGCGAGTTGAAGGCCTTTGCCGCGGTGCGCTCGCCCTACCTCGTCCGCCTCTTCGACGCGGGGCAGCAGGCGGGCACGTTCTTCTACGCGATGGAGTGGCTCGAGCGAGGCTCGCTTGCCGCCCCGGCGGCCGAGTTGAGCAAGGACGCGGCCCGCAAGGCCGTTGCCGATGTGGCCCGGGCGGCGCACGCGCTGCATGAAGCGGGCATCGTGCACCAGGACATCGCGCCGGAGAACGTGCTGCTGGCCGAGGACGGCGGGCGGCTGGCCGATCTGGGGCTGGCCAAGGTGCTGCAGCCCGGAGTCACGGTCACCAGCCTGGGAAGCCGGAGCATCGGCGCGGTGGAGTACGTCGATCCGGCGATGCTCGCGGGCGGCCAGCCCTCACGGCTGACCGACGTCTACAGCCTGGGCATGACCTTGCACCGGGCGCTCGCCGGCACCGGAATGTTCGGCGACATCGCCTCGAACCAGCCGATGATGGTGATGCGGGCCGTGCTCGCCGGCACGCCGAGGGTCGACCCGTTGCTGGGGCCGCAGGAGTCTGAGCTGATCAGCGCCTGCGTCGATCCTGATCTCTCGCGTCGGCCGCGCACCGCGCTGGAGGTCGCGGAGCGGATCGACGCGTTGCCGGTACCCGCGGGCAGCCTTCCCGCGGCAGCGGGCTGAAGGAAGGGACGCGGAACGTTCCAGCGGCCTCGCGCCGGCTGAGTGCGTGTGCCATGGTGTGCCGGTGATCGTCCCCTTCGGTCCCGATGCGCGGCCCCGTCCTCCCGTCGCGTCGGGCGTTCGCGCCATCCCGTCCGCGGTCACCCTGTTCGCCGGAGCACTGGCGCTGATGGCATTGGCGGGAGTCGTCGCTCTGGGCGCGAAACAGACACTGCTGTTTCCGAGCCTGGGGCCGACGGCGATGCTCTTCTTCGCCCGCCCCCTGCCGCCGGAGTGCACGGTGCGCAACGTCGTCGTGGGCCACTGGGTCGGGATCCTGACCGGGCTCGCAGCCCTCGAGGTCTTCGGATTGCGCGCCTTGCCCTCGGCGGTGATCCATGGGCTCGACGCGAAACGGGTGATAGCGGCCGCACTGTCGGTCGCGGTCACGGCGACCGTCCTGCGGCTGATCCGGTCCCCTCACGCGCCGGCAGGGGCGAGCACGCTGATCGTCAGCCTCGGGCTGCTCACCACCAACCGGCAGTTGGTGATGATGGCAGCGTCGGTGCTGCTGGTGGCGGTGGCCGGATGGGGCCTCAACCTGCTGGCGGGCGTCCGCGTCCCGCTGTGGCGAAAGGCCGGCTCGCGTCCGCCCAGCGACGTCGGAGAAGTCATCCCGCCGCCGTGGTATCCCGCCACGGTCGAACCCGCTGGCCTCACGCAGGTGACGCGGATCCGCGATCGCGGGTAGTCGCACCGCATTCGAACAGCAGCGCCGAGGGCGAGGGGGCAGCACATGGGGCCGCGGCGAGAGAGGGCCGGGGCACGCAAGTGAGCACGAAGTGAGGAGGCGCGTCACGGTGTTCCCTCGGTCGTCACGCCGTAGGGGTGTCCGTTCTCACCTCACGAAGGAGGGCACCGATGCCCAGTGCCAACCGGATGACCACGCCGGTCGCGGTCGACGAAACGGAAATCGAAGGGCGTTACGCGCCGCTCGGCGAGTACACGGTCAGCTTCGAAACCTTCAGGCAGGACGCGGATCCGGCACCGTACTTCGTGGGGCTTGCGGATGACCGCTGCCAGTGCGCCCACTGGGGTGTCGTCACCGCCGGCCAGCTGACGTTCCGCTGGCCCGGCCACGACGAGACGTATGTCGCAGGCGATGCGTACTACGCGCCGCCGGGACACTTACCGCTTGTGACGGCCGGCACCACGATCGTCGAGTTCAGCCCGTCGGCCGACCTCGAGGCCACCATGGCCGTCGTTCGGCGGAACCTTTCGGGAGCACGGGCATGAGTGCGCAGTTGAACGACGTGAGCGCAAGGTCGGAGACGAGCACGACGATCGCGAACCTGATCCGGTTCCTGGAAACCGGAACTGCCCCGCAAGGACTCTTCGCCCCCGATGTCTTCTCCGATCTGTCGCTGCCGCTCTGGCGAATTCAGACGGCAACCGCTGACGGTGTTCTCGCCGAACGTGCCGGGGGCCACCCCTTCCCCGGGGAAGGTGCGCGTCGAGCGCCTCGAGCAGACCGGCCGCGGTTTCACCATCGAGTTCGAAGAGCGCTGGGATCACGCAGGCCAGCGCTGGTACTGCCGCGAGATGATCCGGGCCGACGTGGTGGACGAGTCCATCGTGGACATGTCGATCTACTGCACCGGAGATTGGGACGAGGCCCGGCAACGGGAACACGCGGCGTCGGTGACGCTGATTCGGCCGTGACGGGTGCAGAACGGATGGCCCGAAATCTACGATGAGGTGTGGTGACGCGCGGCGCGACCATCCGCGATCTCCTCGACCGGGCCGACGCCGCACGTGCCGCCGGCCGAGGAGAGATCGCGTCGCGCCTCTATGACGAGGCAGCAACCCGTTGCCGCGCCGAGGACGACCTTGACGGGTGGACGGTAGCCGTCCTCGGCGCGGCGTCGGTCTACGTGTTCGGCTCCGAGCCGGGCAAGCTGCCCGCCCAGCTGTATGACGTCCTGGCGCGCACCACCGACGATGCCACCAGGGCGCAGCTTGCGGCGGCGCTGGCGCGCTGCTGGGCATACGCCGGTCACATGGGGCGTGCCGAACAGTTCGCTGACGACGCCGTGGAGCGCGCCGAACGGGTGGGCACACCGGAGTTGCTGGCCGACTGTCTCGACGCCGCTCTCGCGGCACACTGGGGTCCCGACCAGCTCGAGATGCGCCGCGTGCTCGCGATGCGGCTCGACGATGTCGCCGCACACGTTCTCGATCCGGATGCCCGACTGCAAGCCCACCTGTGGGGCCTGCAGGTTGCCTGCGAAGCCCTTGATCTGCAAGGGATTCACCGTCAGATGCGGGCGCTGGAACTGCTGGGCGACGAGTCCCCCAGGGCGCTCTTCTTCGCCGCGTCGCGACGCCTGATGCTCGATCTGCTGCGCGGGCGCACCGACACCGCAGAGCAGCTGACGAGTGTGGCCACTTCGGCTGCCGAGAGGGCGTCACTGGCTGATGCCTGGTTGGTGTGCAAGGCGATGGCGGGCTATGCCGCTGCCCTCTCCGGCGACGTCATCACCTGCGGCGCTTCCGCAGCCGAAGCCGAGCAATTCGGCGTGAACGAGGGCGTCTCAGTGGTGTGCGCCGAAGCGGCGTTCCTGTGGATCTGCGCGGGAAGATTCGATCGCGCCGGGACGCTGGTGCACACCTTCCACGGACCCGTTCTTGACGACCTGCCGCGTGATGTGAACTGGCTGCTGACGCTGCAGTGCGTGCTCGAAGCCGCCCTGGCGGTGAAGGACCTCGAGGTGGTCCGCAAAGGCTGCTCTGCTCCTCGCACCGTACGAGGGCCGGGCGGTCATTAATGCGGGGGCTGTCATGTTCCACGGCGTCACCGACGACACCCTCTCCCGGGCCGCGGGGCTGCTCGGCGACCCCGAAACGGCTGCCCGGCTACGCCTCCAAGCCCTTGCGACGTACGAGCGCATCGGTGCCCAGTGGTGGCGAGATCGGCTCGCAGCGTGGACGCCGCCGACGCCCGAGAGCCCACCGGGCTCGCGTCGAATACGACTGCACCCGGTTCCCGGCGGTCTCTGGCTGGTCGGCCCGGAACAGCTGGCCGTTCAGCTCACCCCACTGCGCGGGTTCGGCTACCTGAGGGAGTTGCTCCGCCGCCCCGGCCAGGCCGTCGCCGCCATCGATCTCGTGACGGCCGGCACCGGGACCGTCGTCGCGCCAGGGCTGGGCGAGGTCCTCGACAAGCAGGCACTGACGGCGTACCGGCAACGGCTGGCCGACCTCGAGCGCGAGCTGGCCGAGGCCCGGGACTGGTCGGACCTCGGCCGGATCGACACGGTCCGCGCCGAACGCGACGCGCTGCTGGACGAGCTGGGCCGGGCGACCGGTCTGGGCGGGCGCGCCCGCCCGACCGGCTCGACCGAAGAGCGGGCCCGGGTCGCCGTCAAGAAGGCGGTCAGCGCCGCGGTGGCCCGTATCGCGACTGTCGACGAACCGCTCGCCTGCCACTTGCGAGCCGCCATTCACACCGGCATGACCTGTAGTTACGAGCCCATCGCCGACGCCGAACTCGAGTGGGTGCTCGGCTGACTGAGCTCGGCGGGCCTCGTAACGCCCCGATGGGCCCGAGACAGCGCGATTCGTCAAGTGGCTGCCCCAGCTGGGTCGGCTGCAGGGCCCCGGGGGCACCAAGGTCGGGCCCTCAGGATTCGTGGTCAATTGCCCTGGTATTCCGGCGGCCGCTTCTCGAGGAATGCCTGGATGCCTTCGGCGAAATCGGCGGTACGAAAGAGCGTGATGAGTTCGGCCATGACGTGATGGCCGTTGGCCTCGAAGGTCGAGTCCTGCCCGAGGCGCATGAGCCGCTTGTTGGCCCGTACCGCGAGCGGAGCCTGGGCGGAGAGCTCTGCTGCCCACTGAGCGACGACGGCCTCGAACTCCTCGTCAGGGACGACCAGATTGACCAGACCGAGCCTGGCCAGATCCGCGGCGGCGAGCTTGCGCCCCAGCAGCAGAACCTCGCACGCTTTCTGCCAACCGATCAGTCGGGGCAGCAGCCACGTGCCGCCGCTCTCGGCCACCGCCGCCCGCCTGATGGGCGGCGCCAGGCTGGCGGACTCCGATGCGATGACGAGATCGCACCCCAGCGCTAAATCCATTCCGTAGCCGGCCGCCGGACCATTCAGCGCGCACAGCACCGGCGTCTCGATGCGCCGAAGCACGAACGGCGGCGAGTCCTCGATGCGGAACGCCCCAGCGCTGCCGCCGAGGTCGTTGTCGCCGGCGGACTGCAGATCAAGTCCCGAGCAGAACCCTCGACCAGCACCGGTCAGGACGATGACGCGCACGTCGCGATCGGAGTCGAACTCGACCAGCACTTGGGAAAGCTGCTGCAGCATCGGCCCACTGATCGCGTTCAGCCGCTCCGGTCGATTGAGCGTGATCGTCGCGACGTGCTCGCGCCGGCCGATCAGGACATCACTCATCTTCACTCCTCGTGGACGCAGCGCGCGAGCCTTCCAGCGACACCGCCGACTGTAGGGCCACCGGAGAACGGCCCCCGACCGGCGCGCAATAGCCTCTGCGTCAGGCGGCTTCGTGACCTTCCCGGAAACGTCGGCTGCGAGATCGACGAACCGAGAGCGGGGAAACGATGACCACGACGTACGAGGCGCTACGGGTGATCGACGCCGACACGCATCTGACCGAGCCCCACGACCTGTGGACCCGGAATGCGCCTGCGGCGATGCGCGATCGCGTCCCCCAGGTACGTGAGATCGACGGCACCCAGATGTGGACCGTCGACGGGATCACGCTGGGCCGGGCATCCGCCTCCTCCGTCGTGCATCGCGACGGCACCCGCAGCCGCGGAACCTCCTTCATCGGCTGGACTTTCGACGACGCCCACCCTGCGGCGTACGACCCGGTGGAGCGGCTTCGCGTGATGGACGAGGTCGGCATCTGGGCCCAGATCATCTACCCGAACGCCGCCGGGTTCGGTGGGCAGCGCTTCGGCTCGATCACCGACCCCGTCCTTTCGAACCTGTGTGCCACCCTCTACAACGACGCCATGCTCGAACTGCAGGAGCAGGGAAATGGCCGGCTCTTCCCGATGGCCCTGCTGCCGTGGTGGGACGTGCAGGCCTCGGTCGCCGAAGCCGAACGCGCCGCCGCCATGGGACTTCGCGGCGTCAACATGACCAGCGACCCTCAGCAGGGCGGCGCCCCCGACCTTGCCGACCGGGCCTGGGATCCGCTCTGGGAGGTGTGCACCGGCGCCGGCCTACCGGTGAACTTCCACATCGGAGCCAGCGAGACCAGCCTGTCCTGGTTCGGCAACTCGCCCTGGCCCTCGCAGGCCGACAACCAGAAGCTGGCGATCGGCTCGGCCATGATGTACCTGACCAATGCCCGGGTCATCGCCAACCTCATCTTCTCCGGCCTGCTCGAACGCCACCCCGACATCCGTTTCGTGTCAGTGGAGAGCGGCATCGGCTGGATCCCGTTCATCCTCGAGGCACTGACGCACCAGCAGGGTGAGCTCCCGGCGCCTGCCCTGGACTACATGACGCTCTCGCCCCTGGAGTATTTCCAGCGCAACATGTACGCCTGCTTCTGGTTCGAGCAGCGCGACGTCGCCCACACGCTCGACCTGATCGGCGCCGACAACATCCTCTTCGAGACGGACTTCCCGCACCCGACGTGCCTTTACCCGGACAGCATGGCCGCTGCAGCTCCAGGTCTCGACGGCCTGGACGAAGCCGTGCGCCGCAAGGTGCTGCAGGACAACGCAGCCGCGCTGTACCGCATACCGCTGCCCGCGAGCGGCAGTTGACCGCTGCGTTCGGGGCTCGGGCGACCCCGCTGCGTCGCCCTTACGAAGTCTGGATGTAGGTCTTCACCTGCTTGACGTTCTGCGGGTCGCAGTTGAAGGGCGCGTCACCCGAGGTGGGCTGGGTGAGCTTCTCGTCGTAGGCGAAGCCGCTGCTGGTGAGCTTCACGATGGCGATGCACGGCGAGGCGTGCTGCTGACCCGGACGCAGGTCCTGCTTGGGGTAAAGGCCTCCGGCGTCCCACGAGGACTGGCTCTGCGCCTTCTGGAGCACGCACGTCACCGTGAGGGTCGACCCGCACGCCTTCGCCGATTCGGCCCACAGCAGCCACGCACTCATCGACGACAAGGTGAACGTCGTCAGCTTCCCGTTCGGAACCGCTCCGTGCACGATGTCGATGAGCTGCTGCACCACCGGGTACTTGTTGGCGAGGTCGAACGGGATCGCGTTGAACTGCACGTAGCTCGGCGGGAAACTACCCAGTGCCTTCGCGGCCGCCGCGGCCTGGGGACCGTAGAACTGGGTGCTGTAGAGGATCCACCCCGGGTTGTAGCCGACGTTCTTCATCGCCTGCACGATCGGGGTCGGGTCCTGCGCGGAGATCTGGTAGATGCCGACCGCACCGTCCTGCTTCCACTGCTCGACGTAAGGCCGGTAGTTGTCCACCTGTACCGGCTGGTTCTGCAGCACAGCGACCTTGATGCCGAGGTCCTTCAGATACTCCTGGGCCTTCAAACCCGTGGGAATGATCGACGAGAGCGTGCTGCTGCCGATCCCGACACCACCGGTCTTCGTCGCGGGGTAGGCCTCGGCCAGCAACCGCATCGCCCCGTCGTTGACCTCGTTGGACGGGATGGGGCTCGCCTGCGCCTGGTAGGTGGCCTCAACGGCCTGCGGCGACGTCACGTACGCCGGGATCTGGCCGAGCTTGCAGGCCTCGCGGATCTTCACGCCCGCGCTGTCGAAAGCGTTGCCGTTGCCGACGGCCATGAAGTCGCGCTGGCAGGCCTGGGTCATGACCTGGCCGACGTTGAACAGCTTGGCGTCCAACTTGTCGACCACGATCGTGCGGCCGTTGATGCCGCCGGCCGCGTTGCACCATTTCGCAAAGCCGTCGGCGGTGTCGAAGAACTCCTGCTCCAAGCCGGGTGCGGCAGCCGCGCCGGGGTCGGCCGTCACGGCGATGTGGATCTGGGAATTCGTGACCCCGCGGGCCGTCGCGCCCTTCGCCGTTCCCGGGCCGCAGACCGCCTTCAGCGATCCGAAGTCACCGGGGCCGGCCGGGTTGGCGGCGGCCGAACTGCTGGCTGTTGCGCTCGACGACGGCGGGCTGCTGGTCTTCCCGGTGGGAGAGCTGGAGCGACCGCAGGCCGACGCGAGCGCCAGGGCGACGACGAGCGCCGACGCCGCCGCGCCGGCCCGAGCGAGGCCAGAACGGTTCGAAAGCGGGTTGCTCATGTGCCCTCCAGGGCATTGGCCGGAACCCAAGCGCTGTATGACGTGTATCACACTCGTCGATCCGTCCTTCATCCGGCCGGACACCGTCGGTGCGCGCGACTCCATCGAGTTCCCGGCATCGAGTCGTGTTCACTGCAAAGACAGCCGCAAGGGGCTGTCGCGCAGATGCCGAGGAGTGACCCGTGACCGCTCACCGGGACATGCTCCGCGGAACAGACCTGACGAACCTCGACAACTTCGCCGATGGCTTCCCGCACGAGCTGTTCCGGATCCACCGGCGCGAGGCTCCGGTGTGGTGGCACGAGCCCACCGAGCACACCCCGGACGGCGAAGGATTCTGGTCGGTCGCGACGCACGCCGAGACCCTCGAGGTACTGCGGGATCCGGTCACCTACTCCTCGGAGACCGGCGGCGACCGGCCTTACGGCGGGACGCTGATCCAGGACCTGCCCGTCGCCGGCCAGGTCCTGAACATGATGGATGACCCGCGGCACGCGCAGATCCGCCGGCTGGTCAGCTCCGGGCTCACCCCGCGTATGATTCGCCGGGTCGAGGACGACCTGCGGCAACGCGCGAAGGCACTCCTGGACGATGTCGGCCAAGGCGTCCCGTTCGACTTCCTGCGCGAGGTCGCCGCCGAGTTGCCCATGCAGATGATCTGCCTGCTGCTCGGCATCCCCGAGTCCGAACGCCACTGGCTCTTCGACGCCGTCGAGCCAGGCTTCGATTTCCGCGGCTCGCGCAAATCCTTCGAGCCCGACGCCCTCGGCCGCGAAGGCGCTGCCCGCATGGCCGCGTACGGCAGCGAGCTCATTGCACAGAAACGGCGTACGCCGGGCGATGACATGCTTTCCGTTGTCGCCACGGCCACGGTCGACGACGAGGACCGCCCGCAGCTCACCGATGGTGAGCTGTACATGTTCTTCTCACTGCTGTTCAGCGCGGGCGCCGAGACCACCAGAAACGCCATGGCGGGCGGGCTGCTCGCCCTGTCGGAGCGTCCCGATCAGTACCGGGCCCTACGCGATGACCCGCGCCTGCTGCCGACTGCCATCGAGGAGATCGTGCGCTGGACGACCCCCTCCCCTGCCAAGCGCCGCACCGCAACCCGGGCAACGACGCTCGCCGAGGTGGCGATCTCTGCGGGACAGAAGGTCGTGATCTGGGAGGGGTCAGCCAACCGCGACGAGACCGTCTTCGACCACCCCGACGAGTTCGACATCCGGCGTGATCCCAATCCTCACGTGGCGTTCGGCCACGGGATCCATTTCTGTCTCGGCGCCAGCCTGGCACGGCTCGAAATCCGCGTGCTGTTCGAGGAACTGCTGCCCCGCTTCCGGCAGGTTCACGTCGTCGAGCCCGTCGAGTACACCCGGAGCAACCGCCACACCGGCATCCGCAAGCTGATGGTGGAACTCGAACGCTAGGGCACCGTCAGCTGTCGACGCGCCCGTACTTGGCAATCGCCTCGCGCGTCGCCTGCTGCATGGCACCGAAGAACCGCTCGGAATTGCGACCGACCCAGTCGATGCTGTCGTTGCGGTTGACGTTCATGTCGCGGCACGCCGGAATCACGTATTCGGCGAAGAGTTCGTATGACCGCTTGGTGGCCGCCCAGTCAGCACAGTTGTGGGCGAGGAAGAGAAAAGTCCCGAAACCACCGGTCTTTTCGGACAGACGCCGGATGGTGGCGATCGCGTCGTCCGGTGTGCCGACGGTGGCGATGCCGAAGTTGGGCAGGCCGTTCGTCGTCCAGTGCTCGAGCGCCTCGCGCGCCGAACCCGTCCACGGCAGCTTGCGATTGCCCATGCGCTCCATGTAGGCGTTGAGCGCCAGCACGCCGTGCTCCATCTCGCGCTCCGCCTGCTCCCGGGTCTCGGCCAGGTGCATCGACGCGACCACTCGCCAGCGGGCCCGATCGACCGCGTTGCCGTGCTCGACCGAGACGCGCTGAAAATGCCCCCAGTTCGCATCCAGCGCGTCGAACCCGCTCGGGTCGGTCGCCGACAGCGAGAGCATCGCGAGCCCGAGCCGGCCCGCCAGCGTCGCGCCACTCGGTGATGAGGTCGACGCGACGGCCATCTCGATGCCGTGTCGCGCGTACGGGCGCAACTGGAGCCGCGCCTCATCGAGGGTGAACCAGTCGGTCTTGGCCGTCACGACCTCGCCGCGCAGCAGCCGCAGGATCACCTCGGCCGCCTCGATCATCATGTCGCGCTGGCGCAGCGGATCGATGCCCATCATGAAGGCATCCGAAGGCAACTGCCCGGGACCGATGCCCAGCATCACGCGACCGGCGGTGAGGTGGTCGAGCTGGACGATCCGGTCGGCCAGCACGAACGGATGGTGGTACGTCAGCGAGCTGACCCCGGTGCCGAGCATGATGCGCCGGGTACGCTCGCCGGCCGCCGCGATCATGACCTCCGGCGAGGCGCTCATCTCATACGCACCGCTGTGGTGCTCGCCGAACCAGGCCTCGTCGAAGCCGAGCTCGTCGAGCAGCACCGCCAGCTCGAGGTCGCGACGCAGCTGCAACGTCGGATTGCCGGCGACGTCGTGATACGGCGCGATGAAGGCACCGAAGCGGGTCGGCAAGGGGGCGGCGCCGTCGTCGTTCATGCTCACGCGCGTTCGCCTTCCTGAAGGTTCTCCGGAGCGTAACCGGTCGCCGTGAAGCCTTCGCGCGTCATGCCATGTGGACGCCGCCATTGGGACGCAGCACCTGGCCGGTCATGAACTTCGAGGCGTCGGCGGCGAGATAGAGCATCGCGTAGGCGATGTCCTGCGGCTCCCCCGTCACGCCCAGCGGCGACTGCCCACCTCGCACGCCCAGGGTGGCATCGCGCTTGGCCTCGTCGATGGTCCCGTCAGGGTTGGTCCAGTTGCGGATCGTCATGGGCGTCTCGACGAAACCGGGAGCGACGGAATTGGCGCGCACGCCCTTGGGCCCGAGCTCGACAGCGACGGTGCGCGTGAGCTGGATGACGGCCGCCTTCGTCATCCCGTACACCGAGAGCGTCGGCGCCGGCATCTCCCCACCTGCCGATGCCACATTGACGATGGCTCCGCGGCCCGCTGCCGACATCGCACGACCAGCTGCCGCGCAACCCCAGAAGACCCCTTTGAGGTTGACCGCGAGCACGGCGTCGAGCTCCTCTTCCGAGGTATCGACGACGAGCGAATTGCGAATGATTCCAGCCACATTCGCCCAGACGTCGAGACGGCCTGTCGCCTTGATGGCCGCCCGCGCGAGGTCGTCCACCTCGGTCTTGACGCTGACATCCGTCGCGACGATCGACGCCTTTCCCGAGTTGGCCGTGATGAGCTCACGGGTCTCCTCGAGCGCCTCAGCGACGCGATCGGCGAGCACCACGTGCGCACCCGCAGCCGCGTAGGTGATCGCGGTCTGGCGCCCGATGCCCATCGCCGCACCGGTGACGACCGCAGTGCGCCCGTCCAGCGAGAACGCACTTGTCAGCTCCGGCGCCGATCCCTCCTGACCTTTCGCCGCCGCGTAACGAAGGCCCGAAATCATGTCCATCAGACGGTCGCCGTGGCAGTCACGCGGTGCCCGCGCTCCTCGAGCTTGGGCAGCACGTCCTTGGCCAGGATCTCCAGATTCCGCATGACCTTGTCATGTGGAAGGTCACCGAACTGCACGTAGCACAGCAGCTGATCGACGCCGACCGACTCGTAGCGCAGGATCTTGCGCAAGCACTCGTCGGCAGTGCCGATGATGATCATGTCTTGTTCCTGGTAATGCTCGACCGGAACCTGGCCGGCGATGATCGGCTCCAGCAACGGGAAGATCTTCTTCTGCTCTTCCTCGCTCAGCATCGACATTTCCCATTGCAGGGTGAACTCGGCCAGGTGCCGGTACCACCAGTTCACCGAGTCCCAAAGGCCATATGCCGCAGCCTCATCCGCGTCGTCGTAGGCGTGTACGAGGGTGTAGACACCGACCCGGTCGTTGCGCACTCGGGTGAGCTGATCCTGCGGGCGAGCCATCGCCTGCGCCGTCCGGTAGGCCCGGATGTGATCGGCCATCTTCTCGACAGGCTGCAGCAGCGCGAAGGACAGCAGCCCGAGACCGAGTTCGCCGGCGCTGACGGCACTCGTCTCCGAGGCGGCCGCCTGCCAGACCGGAGGATGCGGATCCTGGAACGGCTTGGGGGTCTGCATCCGTTCCGGGAAATGCAGGTTTGGGCTGTCGTAGGAGAAGAGTTCGGACTCCCACATCCCGACGACGATCTCGATGGCCTCGCGCCACTGCTCCCGCGAGCGGTCGTCGCTGGGCACCCCGAAGGCTGCTTGCTCCATCGGCGTCGAGCGTCCCGTCCCCCATTCGACGCGGCCGTGCGAGAGCACGTCGACGGTCGCGACCTTCTCCGCGAGCCGAGCCGGGTGGATGAACCCGAACGGGGTCAGGGTGACGCCGAAACCAAGCTTGATCCGCTCGGTGCTGAGCGCCAGGCCACCGAGGATCGCTTCATTGCAGGGCGACGCCGACCGGCCGTCGCGGAAGTGGTGCTCGACCACCCAGGCGGTATTGAAACCCAGCTTGTCCGCGTACTGGATCTCGGCGATGGCCTCGTCGTAGGTGCGCTGCTCGGCCTCACGTTGACCGTACGGATGGGGCTTGTCCCAGGGCTTGATCTTGGGCTGGAACTCATACAGCAGGTCAAGCTTCACGCCTGGTCTCCTTTTGCAATAATGAAAACCGCTTCGCAATGAAATCTGGGGGGACTATATGGCCCGGCCCGCATTGTCGGCCAGCCGGGCGGTCGCCGTGCTCAATTTCCTCGCCGCCCACCCGACCGAGGCGTTCACCCTCTCAGACATCTCGGGGCGCCTGGGCATCAACCCTGGCTCGGCTCATGCGTTGCTCACGGTCCTTGCCGACGCCGGCTATCTGATTCGTGACGCGCGCCTTCGCACGTTTGCCCTAGGACCGGCGGTCGTCGCGCTGGGCACGGCGGCGCTGGAAGCCCATCCGGTCATCGATGTCGCCCGGGATGCGGCACGCGACCTCGCCCACGAGACGGGTCTGGAAGTCGCCCTGACCGCTCCGGGCGGCGAACACATCGTCTTCCTGGCCCGCGCCGGCGAGCCGTCGGCCCACGGGGTGCCGGTGCACATCGGCCAGCGGGTTCCGCTGGTACCCCCCATAGGGTCGGTGTTCGTCGCCTGGGGCAATGCCGAATCCTGGCTCGCCAAGGCGGTGGATCCGCAGCGGCTACGCGAGGTGTTGGAGGTCGTTCGCCGGCGCGGCTATTCCGTGGCACTCGAAGCCGAGGCCCGCCAGCAGCTCGGACACGCGGTGGACGGCCTGGCCGCCGACCCTTCCAACGAGCAGCTTCGCGCCGAGGTCGAGCACTTGGTGAGCGGGCTCGGTGAGCGGCAGTACCAGCTGCACCAGCTCGATGCCGGTCGGCGCTACGACGTGTCGATGATCGCGGCCCCGATCTTCGGGACCGCCGGCCAGGTCGTGCTGGCCATGACGTTGCTGGGCTTCAAGGGCAAGCTCTCCGGGAGCAAGGTTGCCGAGCTCGGCGAACGGCTTCGCGACGTTGCGCTCGTCGTCACCAAGCGCACCCGGGGGCGCAGGCCGAACTGACGCTGGGATCCCGTGGCACCACGGCGCCGGCGACATCGGCTGCTTCGGGTCCGGGACATTCGAGCAATTCACCTTTCCGCCGGGCTGAATCGCGGCGGTGATAGAAACCCGCCATGGCGTCGAACGGCAGGAGTGCGTGAAGCTCTCGAAGCAATGTGCCATCGTCGGGGTCGGCAATACCGCCTACACGCGCGGCACCGATCGGACCACTCTGGAGCTTCACCTCGAGGCCACCAGCCGGGCGCTCGCTGACGCCGGGCTGACGACCGCCGACGTCGACGGGGTGATGCCCAGCGCCACCGCCGGACGCTGCGCTGAGGAGTTTGCGCTCAATCTCGGGCTGCGAGACTTGAGGTTCAGCACGACCGTGCACATGGGCGGCGCCAGCCTGATCGCGTCGATCCAGAGCGCCTGCCTGGCCATCACAGCGGGCATCGCGTCGTGCGTCCTGGTGCCGGCCGGGCGCCGGGGCTACTCCGGCGAGCGGATCTCGACCGGCAACAGTGTCGTCGAGCCCGTGGTCGCCGATGTGACGCAGTTCGAGGTTCCGTACGGAAATGTGGCTGCTGCGCAATGGTTTGCGCAGGCCGCGATGCGTCACATGCACGAGTACGGCACGACGAGCGAGCAGCTCGGACACGTCGCCGTCGCCTGCCGCGCGCACGCGAACCTGAACCCCCAAGCGCTGATGTACGGCAGGCCGCTGACACTGGAAGATCACCAGAGTTCGCGGATGATCACGACCCCGTTCCGGCTGTATGACTGCTCGCTGGAATCCGACGGGGCCGGAGCGCTCGTCATCACCAGTGCCGAACGCGCTCGAGACCTTGCCAGACCCCCAGTCCTCGTCTCCGGCTTCGGCGAGGCACACGGCTACCCTCCGACCTCGCTGACCCAGAAGGCCGACATGGCCGTCGTGGAAAGCCTGCAACGCGCCTCGGAACGCGCGTTTGCCATGGCCACCATCGCGGCTGACGACCTCGACTGCCTCATGATTCACGAAGGGTTCACCTGGTACGTCATCGCCGCCTTGGAGGCGCTGGGCATCGTCGGGCCGGGGGAAGGCGGCCCCTTCGTCGAGGCCGGAAACATGGCGATCGGCTCGCGCCTGCCGATCAATCCGCACGGCGGTGCACTCTCCGAAGGGCACGTCTCGGGCGTGAACCATGTCATCGAAGCCGTGCGTCAGCTGCGCCGCGAGGTCCCTCCTGAGCGCCAGGTGAACCCGTGCGAAACCGTCGCCGTCGTCAACGAAGGCAACTTCTTCGACGGCTCCGTTCTCGTACTGACACGGTGAGGAGCCCGATGACCCGACCGGTCCCGGTACCGACCCCCATCAGCGCCGGATTCTGGGAAGCCGCCCGTCGCCACGAACTCGTGATCCAGCGCTGCAGCGGCTGCGAGCGCTACCGGCACTACCCGCAGCCGCGCTGCCCTCACTGCGGCTCTGACGACTGGTCGTGGTCGCCCGTGAGCGGTGACGGGACGATCTACACGTTCACCGTCACGCATCATCAATTCCACCCGGCGTGGGCCGAGCAGACGCCTTTCGCGGTGGCTACGGTCGAGCTCACCGAAGGCGTGCGGATGGTCAGCGACCTCCCGCCCGAAGACACTGCCGACGTCCGCATCGGAGCCCGGGTCGAGGTGTTCTTCGACGACATCGATGAAGAGCTGACGCTGCCGCGCTTTCGGCTCGTCCGGCCCACCGGCTAGCGCCGCACCGGTAGCAGGTGCCCTAGGGGTTGGCGGGCGGCCGCTTGGATTCCTCTAAAGCTTTAACTGGGAATCCGTTGCGAACTCAGTTTCACGACGTCCGGTGAGGAGCCCTGGGACATAGCAGACGCGCGGACTGACGGCACTGGCCAGGGCCGCGGATGTTCAGGGCGGAAGGGGCGCGGCGGCGGCGAGAAACTGCTCGATCGGCGAGTGATCCCTCAGGTGGTGGCGAGGAAGGCGAGCAGCGCCGCGTTGACGATCTCCGGCTCTTCCTGCTGGATCCAGTGCCCGCAATCAGGGACCCAGATGGGCTCGCGCAACTGCGGAACCCATTGCCTGGTGGCTTCCACACCCTCGCGGGTGAGCCCGAAGATGGCGTCACGTTCAGCGCCGATGAACAGCGCAGGCTGCGCCACTTTCGCGTGGAGGAACGGGGCCAGCAGCTCCCAGCTCCGGTCGATGTTGCGGTACCAGTTCAGGCCGTGGCGAAAGGTTCCCTTGCGTTCGAACTCGCCGGCGAAGACGTCCAGATCTGCCTCGCTGAGCCAGGGCGGAAGTGACGCCGGCTCCCGGAGGAGATCGTTGAAGCACCGCGCCTCGGGGTCGAAGAAGCGGAAGTCCTGCGGCGGGATGTCGCCCGAAATCGAGTAGAGGATCCGCCGCAGAGTGCCCCTGATGTCACCGTCGAGCTCGGCCTCCGCCACCCCGACATCCTGGAAGTACAGGACGTAGAAGAACGCCTCCCCGAGTCCCGTCCGCAGCATCTCGGTCGGTCGCACAGCACCCGGCAGCCGGGGCCCGAACGGGACGCTGATGCCGACAACGGCAGGGAAAACGTCCGGCCGCAGGAGGGCGGCATGCCAGGCGACGGGCGCACCCCAGTCGTGCCCGACCACCGTCGCCGAGCCGATGTCGAGCGCGTTCAACAGCCCGACGAGATCGCCGACCAGATGGACCTGGCTGTACGAGCTGACCTCGGCGGGCGCGTCGGTCTGGCCATAGCCCCGCTGATCGGGCGCGATGACGCGATAGCCGGCGTCGGCCAGTGCCGCGAGCTGATGCCGCCAGGAGTACCAGCTCTCCGGGAACCCGTGACAGAGCAAGACAGCGCGACCATCCGCGGGGCCCGCGACGGCCGCGTGCATGCGGATCTCCCCCGCATCGACGAACACATGCTCAACCTCGGCCGTCATCCCGCCTCACCCGTCCACGGTCGCCCGAACAAGCCCAGGCGGACGCTACCGCCTGCGCAAAGCAGCAGGGGCCCGGGTCCGTAGACCCGAGCCCCTGCCGTGAGGTACTGCTCGATCAGGAGGTCTGGTAACTCTGGACCGCCGTCACGTTCTTCGGGTCGCAGTTGAACGGACCGTTGGTCGGGTTGGTGACCTTCTGGTCGTACTGCCAGCCGCTGGTGGTGAGGTTGATAAGCAGCCAGCACTTGTTGACCTGCGGGTGAACCGGGTCGAGATTCGCGGGGGCGTAGAGGCCTCCGGCGTCCCAGTTCGTCTCCGCCGATGCCTTACCGATCACGCACTCCATCGTCAGATTGGAGCCGCACGCCGTGGCTTCCTTGGCGAACAGGGCCCAGGCGCTCATGGACGAGGCGGTGAAGTCCGTGAACCGCGGCTTGCTGATGCTGGCGTTCAGGATGCTCTTGATCTGTCCCAGTACCGGGTACTTCGAGTTGTCCATCTCGAAGGCCAGATGCGAGAAGCCGATGTACGTCGGCGGGAAGGTCCCGAGCGCCTTGGCTGCCTGCACGTTGGCGTCCAAGTAGTACTGGACGCTGTACAGCACGAACTGCGGGCTGTAGCCGATGTTCTTCATCGCCTGGTAGATGGTCGAGATGTCCTGCCCGGTGATCTGGTCGAAGCCGACCGCCCCCGCGCTCTTCAGCTGTTCCATGTAAGGCCGGTAGTTGTCCACCGCTATGGGCTGCTGCTGCAGCACCGAGACCTTGACGTTGTTGTTCTTCAGCGACTCCTGGATCCGCTTGCCCTGCGGGATCAGCGACGAGAGCGTGCTGGAGCCGATGCCGACGCCGCCGGTCTTGGAAGCCGGGTAGGCCTCGGTCAGCAGGCGCAGCGGACCGTACGGGTACTGATTGGGGTTCGAAGGAACGACGCTGACCTGGTACTTCGACTTTGCCGTGGCCGGGCCGACGGTGTAGGAGAAGATGTCGCCCTGCTTGCAGTCCTCGCGCGGCTTCACACCGGCGTCGTCGAAGGCGTTGCCGTTGCCGACCAGCATGAAGTCCTTCTGGCAGGCGTTGGTGAAGGCCTGGCCGACGTTGAAGAGCTTCGCGTCCCACTTGTCGACGATGATCTTGCGTCCGTTGATGCCACCAGCCGCATTGCACCACTTGCTGAAGGCGTCGGCGGTGTCGAAGAACTCCTGCTCCAGGCCCGGGGCGGCGGCCGCACCCGGGTCAGCCGTCACGCCGATACGGATGGTGGAGTCCGTGACTCCCTTGGCCGTCGCACCCTTCGCGCTACCCGGGCCACAGATCGCCTTGAGCGTTCCGAAATCGCCCTTTCCGGGTGCCTGCGTCGATGCAGCCGCCGAGGTCGTTGCTGCGCCTCCGGTGGTGGTACCGCCGGTGGGCGTGTTGGACGAACGTCCACACGCCGCTGTGAGTCCGAGTGCGGCGGTGGCCAACAGGACCACCGCCGGCCTGATCGCGGCCGTACGCCGAGATCGAGATGACATTGCTTCCCCTGCTTCTCTATGTCGGGCGCAAGCCGAGGCCGGCAGGCGCAAGCCGATGGAGCGGTTGCTCAGGACAGATCCGAGGCGTTACTGGTCAGGCGCAGCGCGAAGCGGCCCGTGGGAACGAGCAGAGCGGGTCATGGCGCAGTGTTGGACCCTTGCGCCAGACCTCCCTTGACAAAGACACGGCGTCTTCGGCGCGTCTGTTCGAATCCGTCTCGGCGCCCAGCCCCACCCGCCGAGTGCCAATATTGCAACCTCGTTCTACCACGCCCCGTTGACGCGCCCGCAGGGGCACCCACCCTCGGCGCGTCGGCGCGTGCCCAACTCCCCCGGCGAAGGGGTCAGTGCGGCAGGCCGAGCGCGTCCCGCCACTGCATGCCCTGCTCGATCGCCGCGAGCCGGGACTTGATGATCTCGTCCAGGTCGCTGGTCGGAAAGACCATGAACTGGTTGTCGAGCACCGCTTGGTGGACGACCTCGGCGACCTGGCCCGGTGAGACGCCCTGGGTCGCAATCAGGTCGCGCAGTTGCTTGGACATCGGATTATCCTGGGAGGGATCGTCCATGCCGGCGGGTCGGTTGCGCTCGCTCTCGAAGATCTTGGTGTCGATCAGCCCGGGGCAGAGCACGGACACGCCGACGCCCGAGCCCGAGAGCTCACCGCGGAGCGCGGCGGCCAGGCCTACGACCGCGTGCTTGCTGGTCCCATAGGCATTCAGGGTGGACGTGTCGCTGAGGCCGGCGACGCTCGCCGTGCAGACGATGTGACCGCTGCCCTGGTCGACGAGGACCGGCGCGAACGCCTTGGCGCCGTGGATGACCCCGCGCAGATTGACGTCGAGAACCCATTCCCAGACGTCGAGCGGCGTGTCCAGCAGCCCGCCGACGGGCGCGACCCCCGCGTTCAGGCACACCACATCGACGCGTCCGAATCGCTCGAGCGTGGCGTCGCGCAGGCCGTTCATCTCCTCCATCGACGCGACGTCGGCCCGCACCCCGAGGACGCGGTCACCGTCACCGCCGAGCTCCGCCGCCACGCCTTCGAGCGCATCGGCCTGGATGTCGGCGAGAGCGACCCGCATCCCCGCGGCGGCGAAGCGCAGAGCCATGGCCCGGCCGATGCCGCTACCGGCTCCGGTGACGACGCAGACCTTGTCGCGAAGGCCCTCCGTTGCGGCGTGAGCAGCGGTCATCATGACTCCTCTGGTCTCGTGACCCGGGAGCGTATTCCGCGTTCGGCGGCGCGTTGACCGAGGGGGGTCTTCAGGTCGCGCGCCGGCGGCGGGGTTTGGTATGCCTGCGGCGGGGGCGGGAGCAACCGCTGCTCCTGCAGCCGCCTGAACCATTTGCGGAACATGCCCTCGGTGTCCATGCAGTCGTGAAATCCCGCTTTGCGTACGGCGATCGTGCTGTTGAGAACCGGGCCGACCGGTGAATCTTGACCACTGAGCAACTGGTCGGCGTAGACCAGGGAGTTGTGGCCGACGAAGTCCACGATGCTCACCGGCGATCTGAGGGCGTGGCGCTCAGCCAAGGCCGCCCATCGGGACTGCCTGGCGGGCAACTCCTGCGCCAGCACCGTCGGCCGGTGCTCCCCCACCTCCATCCCGAAGGCTTCGGCAATCGCCGGCCAGACCTCCTGCCACAGGAAGGCATCGCCGTTGGTGAGGTTGAACGTGGCGTTGGCCGCCGAGGGAGTCTGCGCGGCCCAAGCCAGTGCGCGCGCCACCAGATCAGCGTCGACCGCCTCCTTCAGCTGCGAGGAGATCATCCGGCCGGGAAAGTCGAGCGGCCTCCCTTCCTCACGCAGCAGCGCCGCCCAGGCGCCGATGACGGGAACCAGATTCATGTTGGTGCCGATCGCGTCGCCATAGACCACCGTCGGACGAAACACCGTCAGCCCCCACGGCCTCCCCTCCTGCCTCGCGCGCAGGTAGTCCTCCTGCAGGAAGTAGAAGTTGGGATGCTCGACGCGAGGATGGCGTTCGCGCAGCGGATTGCGCACACCGGCATACCCGACTGAGGGGTGATGCAGGCCGTATGCCTTGGTGCCTTGAAGAAGCGACACGTGGCGTAGCTCGGCGCTCGCCAGGAGCGGTTCCATGACGTGTCTCAACATGGCGGCGTTGCGCTGCATGGCGGCTTCGTCCCCCCAGCCGGGCGACAGGCCGGGCAGCTCGAAGACGGCGGCGTAGACGAGGTGGGTCACGCCGTCCAGCTGCGAAAGTTCCTTGCGGCACGCCGATGCATCATCCAGATCCAGGCTGAGCCACTGCGCCCGATCGTGCTGGCGCGGCGGACGGCGTGACACACCCACCACGTCCCAGTCAGGCAGCGACGCGAAGTGCCGCATCGCTGCCTGGCCGACGACTCCCGACGCTCCTGCGATCATGACCTTGTGCCGCGTACCCAAGACGCTCCCGCCGGTGCAGATTGGCTCGGATGCTAGACATGCAAGCCACCGCGCCAACACGCAGGAGGCAAAAGTGGCAGGGATCCTCGAGGGCCGGCACGCGATCGTGATCGGAGGCGGCTCGGGCATCGGGCTGGGATCTGCCCGCTTGCTCGCCCGCGACGGCGCTCACGTCACGATCGCCGGGCGCACCGAGCAGAAGCTGAAAGACGCGGTGACCACCTTGGCCGGCGAGGGGCTGACGCTCACCTATGCGGTCTGCGACGCGATGGACGCCGCTTCCGTCAGCGCCGCCGTCGACGCCGCATCGGATCCCCAGCGCAAGCTGCACATCGCGGTCGTCGTTCCTGGCGGAGGCGGGATCAAGCCGGTGCTGCTGTTCGACGACGACGAGTTCTCCGAGCAGGTCGACAAGAACGTCCGGCCGGTGTTCCTGCTCCTGAAATACGCGGGGCAGGCGATGGTGCGCGCGGGCAGCGGCTCCTTCGTGGCGATCTCCTCGACGGCGGCTGTCTTCTCCAGCCAGTACCTGGCGTCCTACAGCGCGGGCAAGGCCGCCGTCGACCAACTGGTACGCGTGGCAGCGAACGAGCTCGGAGCGCTGAACATCCGGGTCAACTCCGTCCAGCCCGGGATGACCCGCACCCCCACCACCGCCGGCGCGTTCGCCAATCCCGCAATGATGGCAGCGTTTCTGGCCGAGCAGCCGCTCGCACGCCACGGCGAGGTCGACGACATCGCCCACGCCGTGCGCTACTTCGCCGGCCCCGAATCCTCTTGGGTGACGGGCCAGCTGCTCACCGTTGACGGCGGCAACACCCTGCGCTCGTTCATCGACTACGCGACTCTGATCCCGCTCCCGAACACGCGCGATGTCGTGCTGGGCGGTTCCTGACGCTAGGAACCGCTGCCGGCTGCTGCTCTTTACACTGCCCTCGACGGGGAGGTGCGCGGTGAAGCATGGGCACGACCGGCCGGCGCGCGGCGATGGTTGCTGGCAGCACCACCACCGCTCGACCCCCGCCTGATCGTCATGAGCATGTTCAAGACACTGCGATCGGTCGTGCGTTTCCAACGTCTGGAGACCGATCCGATCCAGCGACGGCTGGCTCGGGCGGCCTCCGTCGCCGACCTGCGCCGCATCGCGAAACGCCGGCTGCCGGGCGGGGTCTTCGACTACATCGACGGCGGCGCCGAGGACGAGCGCACCCTCACCGCGAACCAGCGGGCCTTCGCGCAAACCACGTTTCGCCCTCGGGTGCTGCGCGGCATCGGGAAGGTCGACATCGGCTCGTCGCTGCTGGGCCGGCCACTGGCGTACCCGCTGGTGCTCGCGCCCACCGGCTTCACCCGCATCGCCGATCCGCAGGGGGAGCTCGCCGTCGCGCGCGCAGCCGCGCAGGCCGGACTGCCGTACACGTTGTCGACGCTGAGCACCCGCTCGATCGAGGAGGTGCGGGCGGTCAGCGACGGCCGGTTGTGGTTTCAGGTGTATGCCTGGCGCGACCGGGGGCTGGTAAGGGAGATGGCTGAACGCGCCGCTGCAGCCGGCTACGAGGCACTCGTGCTCACCGTCGACACCGCGGTCCTCGGGCGGCGCGAGCGCGATGTGCGCCGCGGTTTCTCGCTGCCGCCCACCGTGGGCCCAAGCACCCTGATCGACGGTGCGCTGCACCCGGGGTGGACGTGGGCGTTCGTGCGCAGCGAACCCATCCGCTTCGCCAACGTGGTGGGCCGCGAGGTCGGCGACGGCGCCTCACCCGTCGCGTTGTCGGACTACATCAACACCCAATTCGATCCTGGACTGGCATGGAGCGACATCGACTGGCTACGGTCGATCTGGGACGGGCCGATCGTCGTCAAGGGCATCCAAACCGTCGATGACGCGCTGCTCGCTGCGGAGCGCGGGGTCGACGCCATCGCCCTGTCCAACCACGGCGGACGCCAGCTCGACGGTGCGCCCGCCATCCTTCCGCTCGTGGGTCCCGTGGCCGATGCGGTCGGCGGCCGCGTCGACATCATCTGCGACGGCGGGGTGCGGCGCGGGAGCGACATCGTCAAGGCTCTCGCTGCGGGTGCGACTGCGGCCATGGCCGGCCGCGCCTATCTCTATGGCCTCGGCGCCGCCGGCGAGCGCGGAGTTCAGCAAGTGCTGCAATGGTTTCGGTCCGATATGACCCGCACCATGAGCCTGCTCGGCGCGTCCGCCGTCAGCGAGCTCGAACGCTCGCTGCTGAACCTGAAAGAAGCCAACCAGGACGGTCTCGACAGCTGAGAGGCAGACGATCGCGCAACGCTGCTTCGACATCCGGCTTCGGCCGTTTGAGAACGGGCACGCTGGACTTCCTCATGCTCGGCCCGGAGCAGCTGGCCGAGCCATCCACACGTTCTGATCATTGCCCGACAAGAAATCACCCACCACTTCTGACAGGGAGCCCTCGCTACGCTGCATCCGCGGTCCATTCAGAACCGCAGACGCGCAAAAACGTTGCGGCATAAGGCCTGGGGCGGTTCAGGATTCTTCCGCCGAGCTCCGTTGGCTGCGCGCGTGCGGAGCCACCATTAAGGAGGAGCGAACGATGAGTGCAGAGCCGGCTGGCCAGTCCGCGGCATCCCGCCCTTGGCGACGTCTGACCAGGAAAAGCACCGTGGTCGCGGCCGGCGCGGTACTGGGCCTGGGAGTTCTGGGCGGAGGCAGCGCCCTCGCCGCCGGCAGCGGCCGCATACCTGGGCCCAACGGCGTCATCCATGCCTGCTACCAAGCGCCACGACACGGCCAGCGTGGCGCGAACAATGCCGGCCGGCTGCGGGTGATTCCCGCCGGGACGTCCTGCAAGCGGGGTGAGATGAGCTTGTCGTGGAACCAGAAGGGCCCGCAAGGACCAGCCAGCCATGCAGGTCCGCAAGGGCAGACTGGTCCGCAGGGAGTCCCGGGCCCGCAGGGGCAGACTGGCCCGCAGGGAGCCCCGGGTCCGCAGGGAGCCCCGGGTCCGCAGGGAGTCCCGGGCCCGCAGGGAGTCCCGGGCCCCGCGAATGTGGTGGTAGTCCCGCTGCACAATTTCACCGGGACGATCTCGCTGGTCAGCGAGAACGACATGACGCTCTCCGCGGTGTGCAATCCCCCCAGCGCGAGCCTGGACCTCACCAGCACCAGCGGCACCACCTTCGTGTCACACAGCAAGGTGAACGGCGACCGGTCCGGTGCCAGCAGCGGCAGTGCCGTCATCGACGCGGTGCAGGAGGCCAACGGAGTGGACGGGGGCACATTCCAGGCCTTCGACGGGAGCGCGCACACGATGAACGGGTCGTTCCTCATCGTCAGCAACGGGCAAGCTGGGTGTTACATCGAGGCAAGCGTCACCTTCGAGTGACAGACGGCCCGGCCCGTCGCTCACCAGAGCGGGCAGGCCAGGACGTGGTGCGCCGGGGCCTACTCCCAGGCCCCGCGCGCCACTCTTGACAGGAGTTCATGCTCGCGAGCGTCGCCCTAGCCCCCGGCGCGAACGTCACGCTCCGGATGCGCGGTGATCAGGATGCCGCCGACGACGGCAGCCAGCACGAAGATCCCGGCCGCCCATCCGCTGGCCGTGGCAAACCCGTGAACCGTTGCCCTCGAAGCGAGGTTGGCACCGGTGGTGTGCACCGCCAGATAGCTCGCGGTCGCGGTGGCGGCGATGGTGTTGAGCAGTGCCGTGCCGATCGAGGCACCGATCTGCTGGGCCGTGGTCGTCATCGCCGACGTGACGCCCATGTCCTGCGGATCGGCATTGTTGGTGGCCGTGCTGATGCAGGGGACGATGGCGAGACCGAGACCGATCCCCAAGAGCAGTTCCGCCGGCAGTACGTGCGTCGCGTAGGACGCCTCCGGGGTGAGTCGGGTCAAGACGAACACCCCGACCGAACCGATCAGCAGGCCCGGGACGGTGAGCAGCCGGGTGGGCACCCGGTGCATCAGGCGGCTTGCCACCTGCGTCGCGGCGAGGCCATTCATCGCCAGCAACGGCAGGAAAGCCACGCCCGTTTTCAGGGGCGAGTAGTGGTCGACACCCTGGAGCAGGTACGTCAGGAAGAGGAAAGTCCCGAACATCCCCGTAACCGCCAGCATGATGACGAGGAGCGCACCGCCTCGGTTGCGGTTGTTCAAAACGCGCAACGGCAGCAGCGGGTTCGGGCCCTTCGACTGCCAGAAGATGAAGCACGCCAGCAGGGCTGCGGCGATGACCAGCGGCCACACCACGCCCGCACTGCCCCATCCGTGCGCTCCCGCCTCGCCGAGCCCGTAGACGAGGGCGACGAGTCCTCCGCAGCCCAGCACGACGCCGGGGATGTCCAGCCGGACGCCGGCGGCGCCCTGCTGGTTCGGTATCAGCGTGAACGCGCCGAACGCCACGAGGCCGGCGATCGGCAGGTTGACGTACAGGCACCAGCGCCAGTCGAGGTACTGGGTCAGGAATCCGCCGAGGATCAAGCCGAACGCTGATCCGCTGATGGCGATCGTGGCGTAGATGCCGAAGGCGCGTGCCCGCTCACGCGGGTGGCTGAAGGTCGAGCTCAGGAGCGACAGCACGGAGGGCGCGAGGAGCGCCCCGAAAAGCCCCTGCAATCCCCGGGCACCGATCAGCATTGCGGTCCATTGCGCCGCGCCTCCCAAGGCAGAAGCGAGGGCGAAGCCCACGACGCCGATCATCAGGGTGCGTTTGGTCCCGATCATGTCGCTGATACGGCCGCCGAGCACCAGGAAGCCGCCAAACGCGAGGGTGTATGCCGTCACGACCCACTGGCGGTCGGTGTCGGAGAACCCGAGCCCGCGCTGAGCGGAGGGAAGCGCGATGATCATGATGGTGGAGTCGAGGACCACCATGAGCTGGGCTCCGGCGATCACAACGAGGATCCACCAGTGGGCCCGGGTCGGACCGGCCGAAACCTGCGGGTGCGCGCTCTGCTCGATCGAGGTCATCTCGCCGCAGGACCGATCCGAGCCCGCACCTGCGTCATCAATCGAGCGCGATACGGAGAGTGCACTCCGTTTATGTTAGCGGTGCCCCGCGGCGTCCGGCCCGTCATTATCTCGCCTTCGCGGGTATGTGACCCGGCATGTCGTGGCGCGTCGGGACATCGGGGTGGCAGTACCGGGATTGGCGTGGGGACTTCTACCCGGCGGAGCTTCCGCAGAGGCTGTGGCTCGAGCACTACGCGGAGGTCTTCGACACCGTCGAGCTGAACAATGCGTTCTACCGGCTGCCTGAGCGCTCGACCTTCGAGTCCTGGAAGACCCGCACCCCGGCCGGGTTCCTGATGGCGGTGAAGGCCAGCCGCTACCTCACGCACATCAAACGATTGAACGACCCCGCTGAGCCCGTGACGCGACTGCTGCAGCGCTGCCGGGGTCTCGGACGCAAGCGCGGGCCGATCCTGCTGCAGCTGCCCCCGACCCTGGCGGCGGCGCCGCAACTGTTGGACGCGACGCTCAAATGCTTTCCCCGCACGGTGCGGGTGGCTGTCGAGCCGCGCCACGAGTCCTGGTGGTGTGAGGAGGTGCGTGAGCTGTTGACGCGACGCGGCGTCCCTCTCGTCTGGGCCGACCGAGGCGAGCGTCCGCAAAATCCGATGTGGGTGACGGCGAACTGGGGCTACCTTCGCCTTCACCATGGGAAGGCCGGCTGGGCCTACTCGAACGCTTCGCTTCGGCGCTGGGCGCGGCAGTTGCAGGAGTCCTTCAGCGAGGGCTACGTGTATGCGAACAACGACCCCGGCGGGGCAGCGCCGCGCGACGCGCTGACACTGCGCGGCTTCCTGGGCGACTGACCGGTGAGACCACGGCTCGCGCTCCTGCGTGTAGCGGAGTAGGGGGACCTCTCAGGATTGGCCGAGTGTGCATCGCCGACCGTCGGGTATGTGAGTTTTGTCTATCTCAGGGCGGCGTCTCGGAGAGGCCACGGTAGGGCTGCTCCGCGGGAGAGAAGTTTCCATGGCTTTGCTCGATGATCACCGACACACCCGCTTGGATCCAGGACCGGCCGCGCCGGATGCCCCGCCGAGGTCGTCCAGGACCCCCTCGTCAAGGACCCCCGAGCCTGCAGACCGCGGTATGCGCCGCCGCGTCATCGTGGCGGCAGCCCTCACGGCATTGGGTGGCCTGCTGTTCGGCTACGACACCGGTGTCGTCTCCGGAGCCCTGCTCTTCCTGAAGGACGACTTCGGCGGCCTGTCCTCCTTCCAGCAGGAACTGGTCACCAGCCTGCTGCTCGTCGGTGCGATGGTCGGGGCGCTGACGGCGGGCCGAGTCGCCGACGCGGTAGGCCGCCGCAAGACAATTTTCGTCACGGCCATGATCTTCGTGGCCGGCGTGCTGCTCGCCGCCTTCGCTCCCAGTTACTGGACGCTGATTGCAGCGCGGTTCGTCATCGGACTCGCCGTCGGTTCAGCGTCGATGACCGTGCCGCTGTACATCGGTGAGGTCGCCCCACCCAAGATCCGCGGTGCCCTCGTCAGCTTCAACCAGCTGATGATCACCAGCGGGATCCTGGCGTCCTATCTCGTCGATTACGGCTTGGCGAGCTCGCAGAACTGGCGGCTGATGTTCGGTCTGGCGGCGATTCCCGCCATCATCTTGGGCATCGGGATCCTGACCCAGAAGGAGAGTCCGCACTGGCTCATCCGTCACGGCCGCGAAGAAGAAGCGCGCGAGGTGCTCAGCCGCCTGCGGCGCGAGGCAGCCATCGACGCCGAGATCCGGGAGGTCAAGGACGTCGCGCGCACCGAGGCGAAAGGCAGCTCCGAGGAACTGCTCGCGCGAGGCGTGCGTCCGGCCCTGTGGGTCGGTGTCGGGCTGGCGGTTTTCCAGCAGGTCACCGGTATCAACACGGTCATCTACTACGCGCCGACGCTGCTGAAGGGCGCCGGACTCGGCAGTAGCGCGTCCTTGCTGGCGAATGTCGTCAACGGTGCGGTGAATGTCCTCATGACGATCGTCGCCATCCGGCTGCTCGACCGCACCGGCCGGCGGCCTCTCCTGCTCATCGGAACCGCCGGGATGGCCGTAGGAATGATCGTGACGGCCTGCGCCTTCCTCAGCGGCAACGAGTTGCACGGCGGCACCGCCTACGTCGGCATCGCCGGCTTGCTCATCTACACCGGCTCGTTCGCGGTCGGACTCGGCCCCGTCTTCTGGCTGATGATCGCGGAGATCTATCCACTGCGCATCCGGGGCCAGGCAATGAGCGTCGCGACGATAGCCAACTGGGGCGCCAACTTCGTCGTCACCATCTCGTTCCTGACCCTGCTGAACGCGATCTCGCCGAAGGGAGTGTTCTTCCTCTTCGCGTTCCTCACGCTCCTCGCCCTTGCGTACTTCGCCAAGCGGGTGCCAGAGACGAAGGGCCGCAGTCTCGATCAGATCGAGCGAGAACTCGGCGCCCAGATGTCAGAGAAGGGCCAACTGCAGCCCGTTGACTGAGCGGGCAGGCAAGCACACGGCAGCGGCCACTACCCCTGCAGGTAGCTCTTCACCGTCCACGGATGGCGCCGCCCGCCTGGACTGCGACACAGTTTCGATGTCGGTTTCAGTTCTGAGGTACACACGCGCGTGTCAAGCACGCCCGCAACCGCGCGCGGCTTGACCCTGCCAGGGCTGCCGCGCAAGATGTCGAAATCGAGTCCGGAGTCGAAATGACCCGCGGAATGGGAGATGACGTCGCTCTGAGCACGCTGGATGCGGCAACGAGCGAGATCCGCGAATTGCGCCATGCACTTCGGCGGGCGCTCGGAAACGGCAATGACACCGTCCCGCGCGTCGAGGTCGAGTGGCGGGCCGGGTGGCCGGCGATTGCCGATCTCGGCGTCACCGGTTTATGCGTTGCCGAGGACAAGGGAGGATTCGGCTTTCGCGTCGACGTTGCGGTGGGTGCGGCGATGGAGTTGGGAGGGGCGCTGCACGCAGCCCCGTTCGCCGGCCTGACCGCGAGCGCCCGGGCACTGTCGCAGGCCGACCTGGCGGACGACGACCTGCTGCCCGGCCTGCTGTCGGGGATGGCGATCTGCGCGTTCGGATACCTGAGTGCGGCCGGGAGCGCCGCGCGCCTGGTGGACGGCGCGAAGGGCGCCGATGCGCTGTTGCTGGCCGATAGTTCAGGCAGCCTCACGCTCCTGCGCGATCCAGCCGATTGGGACAGCGAGACCTCGCGCCACAGCTTCGACGTGAGCCGGCGCTGCGCCGACGTGGCGGTGCGGCCGGGCGCCGGAGAGCAACTGGCAACGGATAGCTCCCTGACTGTGCTCCATAGGCTGCTCCTCAGTGCTGACGCGGTCGGCGGCGTACAGCAGATGCTCGACCGGACCGTGGCATATGCCCGGCAACGGCGGGCATTCGGGCACCCCATCGCAGGCCTGCAAGCCGTCCAGCACCGTCTCGCCGAGCACGCCGTGCGAACGCGCGGCATGACCCTGCTCGTCGAGGAGGCTGCCCGCCTGCTCACCGCTGGATCACCCGACGCCAGGCAGATGGTGGCGCTGGCGGAAGTCAGCGTGAGCTCGGGCGCCGGGCACATCCTGCACGACCTCTTGCAGCTCACCGGAGCGATCGGATTCACCTGGGAGTACGGCCTGCACTACTACCAGCGCCGCGCGCACATCAGCGCCCGGCTGGCGTCGAACCCGAAGGCGGCCGTGCAGTCGCTGGCTGAACAGGCGGGGTGGATCGATGCCGGCTGACCGGGAGGACGTGGACGCCTACCGCGAGCAGGTTCGCGCCTTCATCCGCGAGTACAGCGTCCGGATGGACCACGAGGGCGTCCGGGTACCGCGAGATGCCGGACACGAGCGCGAGATCCGGACGTGGCTCAAGGCGATGTACGACGCCGGACACCTCGGCGCCGGCTGGCCGCCGGAGTGGGGAGGGCGCGCCGACCACCATCCGATGCACGACCTCGTGCTCATGGAGGAACTCATCCGGGGCGACGCGTATCGCCCGCTGGATCAGGTGATGCTGGCCAGTCATGCGCTGATCGAGTTCGGCACCGAGGAGCAGAAAAGTCAGCTGCTGCCGCGGATTCGCTCCGGCGAGCACGTCTGGTGCCAGCTCTTCAGCGAGCCGGATGCCGGCAGCGACCTGGCTTCCCTGCGCACCAGGGCCGAACCCGACGGCGACGACTTCATCGTGACGGGCCAGAAGATCTGGAGCACCGACGCGCAATGGGCCGATATGGGGACGCTGCTGGCCCGCACCGACCCGACGGTCGACCGGCACGCCGGCATCACTGCCTTCGCGATCCCGATGAACCTGCCCGGTATCGAAGTACGGCCGATCAAGGAGATGACCGGCTTCTCGGAGTTCTGCGAGGTCTTCCTCGACCGGGTGCGCGTGCGCCGCGAACATGTCCTGGGTGAGGTCAACGGCGGCTGGCGAGTCGTGACGTCAGGGCTGGCGTCAGAGCGCGCTTTCGTCGGCGCGAATGCCCTGCAGCTGCAACGGATGTTCGCCGATCTCGTGACGCTGGCGGCAGGCGCCCGGCTGCCGGATGGGACGGCAGCGATCGGCCACGAAGACGTCCGGGCCCAGCTGGCGAATGCCCGCGCCAGGGTCGAGGAAGTCAAGCTCATCGTGCACGACACGGTCGACCGCATCCTGGCCGGGAGCGAGCACGCCAGCGACGGCCCCGTCGCGAAACTCGCCTACTCGGAGACGAACGTCGCGCTGTGCGAGCTCGCCCTGGAGCTCATCAGTTCGGCTGCGGCGATTGACGACGAGGCAGCCGGCGTGGCCGACCGTTGGTATCACAACTTCCTCTGGTCTCGGGCGTTGACGATCTCCGGCGGCACTTCGGAAATCATGCGCGGGATCATCGGCCGCCAGCTGCTCGGACTGCCGCGGGCCTGACGCTCTTCTTCGCAATGCAACAGCCGACTGGGAGATGGGTGACGTGGCCGAGTCCGACCACAAGGACTCCTACGGCTGACGCGCCGCTTCTAGGGAAGGCCTGCTCCGGGAACGCCGACACGCACCGTCTCCACCGTCCCCGTTCGCCTGCCCTGCAGGGCTTTCGCGCTCCAGTCCTGCGCTGACAGCAGGAACAGCGTGCGCCGGTCATCGCCACCGAGCGCGCAGGCGATCGCCATCCTCTCGCCGATCGGGATGCGATCGGTCACCTCCCCGCCCGCCAGCACCCGGCGGAACTCGTGTGCCAGCGGGTAGCCGGCCCAGATGCCGCCCTCGGCATCGAGCGCGATGCCGTCAGGGGCGGCGTCACCAGTGGTCGCCACGACACGGCGCCCGCTGAGGTTCTTGGACCTGTCGATGTCGAACGCGGTGAACTGCCGGCCGATGGACTCGGCGACGACGAGCGTCGCCCCGTCCGCGGAAATCGCCGTCCCGTTGGGAAAGTCGAGCCCATCGGCGACGACCCGGGCCGCGCCATCGGGCGTGACCCGGACCAGCACTCCGGTGCCGCGCTCGGTGGGATAGCTCCCGACGAAGGCGGTGCCATCGGCGTCGACCACCATGTCGTTGAGCTCATCGGCGACCAGGTCGGCGAGATCCGCATGCACGGTGGTGTGCCCGTGCGAATCCAGGCGCAGCAACTGCCGCTCGGCCATCGACACGATCAACACGCTGCCGTCGGGCAAGAACCCCAACCCTGAGGGCTTCTTGCCGGGCAACGACAGCTCCAGCGTCGTCTTGCCTTCCAGCGTGGTGGTGTAGACGGCTTCGCCGTGCATGTCGGACAGCCACAACCGGCCGGCCCGCCAGCGCGGACCCTCTCCGAACACGAATCCGTCGGCCAGCAGCGTGGGAACCGCGCCGGGCTCCATCGTCGTCATGGCATATCCTGCCTTTCGCTGTGCAGCCGCGGCGCGAACTCGGTCGGCCGTCCGGCGCCGCCCTCGTCCAAGCCGCGACGCAGCACCTTGCCCATGGCCGGCAGCGAAATACCCTCCAGATGTTGGACTTTCAGGCTCTCCGGCGCTCGCAACCGGCGACCCAGCTCCAGGTTCAGCGCTTCTGAACTTCCGGCTACGGCGTCCAGCAGTCGACGTCGGTTCAGGTCTTGGGCCGACAGGGTACACGCGGCCACCCGGCCGGCTGCGGCGGCGGCTACTGCTGGTAGGAGACGATCCCGCGCAGGTTGCGACCCGAGCGCATGTCCTCGAAACCGTCGTTGAGCGTCTCGAGGGTGTAACGCCGGCTGATCATCTCGTCGAGCTTCAGCCGCCCGTGCTGATAGAGGTCGAGCAGCGCCGGGATCTCCTTCGAGGGGCTGGACGCGCCGAACAGGGAGCCCTGCAGCCGCTTCTGGAACAGCACCAGGTGGCGCAGCGAGACCGGCAGCGCGATGTCGTCAGCGGCCTTGGGCAGGCCCGTGAGGACGCAGGTGCCCGCCTTGCGAATGGATTCGACGCCCTGGGCGACCTGCTCACCCGTGGTGACCCCCACGCAGATGATGCAGGAGTCGGCGCCCTGCCCGTTGGTGAAGCTGCGGGCGAGCTCCGTGGCCTCCTCCATCGTCGCCACGGCATGGGTGGCCCCGAAGCCGAACGAGGCGGCGCGCTTCATCTCCACGGGGTCGACAGCGATCACCACCTTGGCGCCCGCGTGAGATGCCCCCTGGACCGCGTTCATACCTATGCCGCCGGTGCCCATGACGATCACCACGTCGCCGGGCGTCACGTCTGCCGACCGCACCGCGGACCCGTAACCGGTCCCCACCCCGCAGCTGGTCAGGCAGGCGACGTCGAGCGGGATGCCGTCCGGGCACTTCACCGCAGACTGGACCGACACGGTCGAACACTCGCTGAAGGTCGCGACGCCGGCGGCCTGGCCCACGGGCTTGCCGTCCAGCGTCAGCCGACGTGAGCCGTCTTCGCGCACTCCCGACAACACCCGCGCACCGTTGTCGCAAAGGTTCTGCATGCCCGAGGCGCACCACCGGCAAAGCCCGCACATCGGCAGGAACGTGAGCACCACCCGGTCCCCCGGCGCCCAGCCCGGCGTGTTGGGCCCGACTTCGGTGACGACCCCAGCGCCCTCGTGACCGCCCGCCATCGGAAGCGCGCCGGCGGGCAGCGGCAGATCGCCCGTGACGATGTGATCATCGGAATGGCACAGGCCCGCGGCTGCCATCTTCACCAGCAGCTCGCCCTGCCGCGGCGGCTCGAGCTCGAGCTCGACGACCTCCCACTTGCCCGGCTGCTCGAAAAGGACTGCCGCCTTGGTGAGCACGTCGCTAGCGAACCACAGCGCGGTGATACGGACGCTCGCCGCTGACCTCGACCCGGCGGATCGAACGCTCCTGCGGGAAATGGTCGGCTGCGCTGCGATGGTTGGTCGATCGCTCGTCCCAGATCGCGAGGTCTCCGGCGCTCCAGCGCCAGCGGCATTGCAGCGCCGCGTTTTCGATGTGCCGGCGAAGGAAGCCCAGCAGGTTGTCGCTCTCCGAGTCGCGCATTCCCTTCACGTAGCGCATGAACCCGCCGGCGACGAAGAGCGCTTGCCGGCCGGTATCGGGATGGGTGCGCACCAGCGGATGCGTGACAGGTGGGAACGCCTCGCGCAACGCGGCCGCCAGCGACTGTGCCTGGGGTCCGTCCGGCATCTTCCTGAGCATCGCCCGGATGAACTCGCTGTTGTCATGGACCACCTCGAGGTCGTCGATCATCCCGCGCATCACCGGCGACAAGGCCTCGTAGGCAGCCGTCGTCGAAGCCCACAGCGTGTCACCGCCGCGCCTGGGGATGACCTGTGCCGAGAGCAGTGCGTAGTTGGGAGGCTCGGCGATCCACGTGACGTCGGTGTGCCAGTCATCGGCTTCGGGCGGGCTGTCGGGACCGTCGGTGATGACGGTGCAGGTGGGTTCGGTGACCCCGCGCAGCCGCGCGACCGGGAAGATGTTCAGGTCGCCGAACCGGCGAGCCAGCGCCAGCTGCTCACCGTCGGTGAGATCCGCGCCCGGGAAGAAGATGACCTCGTAGTGGTGAAGGAGGTCTTTGACCGCGGCGACTGTCTGCCCGTCGAGCGCCCTCAGATCGACGCCGCGCAGCTCCGCGCCGAGGGCTCCGGCCACCGGCCGCACATCGATGCCGTGGTCATCGATCTCATCGCGCGGGGGTACGTCCAACGTGAGCAATCCCATGAAGGCAGGTTAGTGAAAGTGCCCCGCGCTTGATAGGACTACCTTCCGATCAGCCGTGTTACGTGGAGGTCCCGAGATGAGCGACGTCGCGACGCTGCTCGCCGCCTTGCCGGGCGCCAGCGTGCTGACCGACCCCGAGGCGATGTCGCCCTACCGGCAGGACTGGGCCGCCGCAGGCAAGGCCGGCCAGCCGCTCGCCGTCGTCCGGGCGCGAAGCACCGGCGAGGTCCAGGCGGTGCTGCGCTGGGCCACCCAGCACCGGGTCCCGGTCGTTCCGCGGGGGGCCGGTTCGGGCCTGTCCGGTGGCTCCACGGCTGTCGACGGCTGCATCGTGCTGTCGACCGAGCGCATGCGCGACATCACGATCGATCCGGTCGCCCGGGTGGCGATCACGCAGCCGGGCCTGCTGAACGTCGAGGTGAAGCAGGCAGCCGCGGCGCAGGGGCTCTGGTACCCCCCGGACCCGTCGTCGTTCGAGATCTGCAGCATCGGCGGCAACGCCGCGACGAACGCCGGCGGCCTGTGCTGCGTGAAGTACGGCGTGACGACCGACTACGTCCTCGGCATGGAGGTCGTGCTCGCCGACGGGACTGCCGTGCGACTCGGCGGCCCGCGGCTGAAGGACGTCGCCGGGCTCTCGCTCACCAAGCTCTTCGTCGGCTCCGAAGGCACGCTCGGGATCATCACCCAACTGATCCTGCGGCTGATCCCCGCTCCCCCGCCGTCGTCGACGATGGTTGCGGTCTTCACCTCCATCGAGTCGGCAGCCGACGCGGTGCTGGCGATCACGTCGCAGGTGCGCCCGGCAATGGCCGAGCTGATGGACCGCACATCCATCAACGCGGTCGAGGATTTCACGTCCATGGGGCTCGACCGCGAGGCCGAGGCCATGCTGATCGTGCGCTCCGACGCGCCGGGTGCCGCGGCCAGTCAGGAGATCGCGCTGATGGAAGCGGCGGCGTTGCAGCACGGTGCATCCGAAGTCTTCTGCACCGACGATCCGCAAGAGGGGGAGGCGTTCGTCGCCGCACGCAGAGCCGCTTTCCCGGCGCTGGAGCGGCTCGGCAACCTGATGCTCGAGGACGTCGGCGTCCCGCTGCCCGCGCTCCCCACCCTGGTGAGAGGCATCGAGAAGCTGTCGGCCGAGCACGAGGTGACGATCGCAGTGGTGGCGCATGCAGGCGATGGCAACACCCACCCGCTCGTCGTCTACGACGCCACCGATCCTGCGGCGGTCGAGCGGGCCTCCGTCGCGTTCGGCCGCATCATGGATCTGGCCATCGAACTCGGCGGAACCATCACCGGTGAGCACGGCGTCGGGCGGACGAAAGCGCCTTGGCTGCAGGCCTATCTGGGTGCCGACGTCATGGCACTGACCCGCCGCATCAAGGACGCCCTGGACCCTGACGGGATCCTCAATCCAGGCGCGATTCTCGGCGCCTGATCCAGGCTCGCGCTACTTGACCGGCTCCTCTTCGGCAGCGAGCGCGTCGGCCGCCGCTTCTTGCGGAGCATCGGGACCGAAGCCGACCCCGATCGTCTCCTCTTCCGTGCGGCGCTGTTCTTGGATGAGCGCGTACTGGACCTGCTTGTCGGCCTCGGTGAGCTCCCCCAGCGGCAGCGCTCGCGGATACAGCGTGCGGTGCAGCACCGGGTTCAGCTCGGCGGCGTAAATGCTCAGTTTGGCCAGCAGCAGGAGGAAGGTGACGATGCCGATGACCGAACCGAAAGTGCCGTAGGTGTTCGACGCGTTCTTCAGCTGATGGGTGACCAGACCCGTCCCGACGGTGATCAGGGCGGTGAACGTGACACCGCCGAGGATCCCACCGGGCAGGAGCGCCCGTCCCTCGACGGTGCTCGGGGTGAGAATCTTGAAGGACAGCCAGTACAAGGAGCTGTTCAGCACCAGGAGCACGACGAGCACGGGCGCCCGGATCGCGTAGCTGTCCTTCGACCCCGTGACGTACGTGGCGATCGGTGCATTGATGAGGAACGTCCCGCCGATGGTGAGCAGCCCGGCCAGGCTTCGCCCGAGCCGCGGAAGGAAACCGATGCGGTCGAATTGAGGAACGTCCCAGACCGTGGCCATCGCCTGCTGCGCCGTCTGCGTCACGCCCTGTGCACCGTAGATCAGGCCGAGCAGACCGATGACGAGGCCGATCGTGCTGCCGTGCAGGTGCTGGCCATTGGCGGGGTTGAAGCTGTCACCGACCACAGGAAACTTGTGAAGCGTCGAAACGACCGTGCTGCCGAGGGATTTCTGGCCGATGAACCCGAACAGGGTCACCACCGCCAGCAGCAACGGGAAGATCGCCGTGAAGCCGTACCACGCCAGGCTCACGACCAGCAGATTGGCTTTGTCGTCGCTGAACTTCTTGACCACCCCGTACGCGACTCCAGGAGTCCGGTGGCGGCGTTGCCAACGGTCGATTGCGCCGACCAACCGACGGATCCGATCCATGTCACGACTGTGCCCCACAGCCACCGGGCGATGCATGAAAGCAGGCAAGACCTGATTCAGATGTGAGCCGGCACGTTGATTGGGGTCGGCAGGGAAGGGAACGTGCGGCAAATGACGACTGACAGCCCCCCGGCTCGCGGCATCGGCGCGCTCACCGCTGCTGTGGGCCTGCTGGGGGTGGCTCGCCCTCAAGCCGTCGCTCGCCTGGCAGCCGGGCGTCAGGCGGTGCCCCGGGAAGGGATCGTGCGCTTGCTTGGCGCGCGCTACCTGCTGCAATCGGCGGCTGAGCTGAGCCGGCCCACACGCCTGGTGCTGCGCATCGCTAGCGGCGTCGACGGGTTGCACGCGGTGAGCATGGTTGGTGCGGCCATCGCCTTCCCTGCCTACCGGCGAGCCACGCTGTGCAGTGCTGCTCTGGCCGGTGTCTCGGCTTTGGCCACCGCGGTCAGCGCGACAAAGGCCACCGCGAACGGCTGACGCTGTGGCGGCAGGCCTGAGATTGCCCGCGGGAGGACGTTTGCCCAGCACCCATCGGGTAGGGCTGCACCCGTTGAGCATCCGATGCAAAGCGGACACCTAGAGGGAGGCCTGGCGATGCCGAACCCCGCTACAGGCGCACCATCTTCCGGCGGCGAGACCCACCAGCACGCCGGTGACACCTATCCTTCGCTCACCACGGCACAGGGCGCCGTCGCCGCCGATGACCAGAACACGCTGCGCGCCGGCTATCGAGGGCCTGCAGCGCTGGAAGACTTCCACTTCCGCGAGAAGATCTTCCACTTCGATCATGAGCGGATCCCGGAGCGGGTGGTGCACGCCCGCGGCTTCGGAGCTCATGGCTTCTTCGAGCCCTACGAGTCGCTGAGCGACCTCACCCGGGCAGATGTCTTCGCTGAGGCCGGCCGGAAAACCCCGGTTTTCGTGCGCTTTTCGACGGTCGCCGGCAACAAGGGCTCGGCTGACCTCGCCCGCGACGTGCGAGGCTTCGCGGTGAAGTTCTATACCCGCGAGGGCAACTGGGACCTGGTCGGCAACAACATGCCGGTCTTCTTCATCCAGGACGCCATCAAGTTCCCCGACCTGATTCACGCCGCCAAGCAGGAGCCCGATCGCGGCTTCCCGCAAGCCCAGACGGCGCATGACAACTTCTGGGACTTCGCGTCGCTCCTGCCCGAGGCCACCCACATGCTGATGTGGATCATGTCGGATCGCGCGATCCCCCGCTCACTCCGCTTCATGGAGGGCTTCGGGGTCCACACCTTCCGCCTCGTCGATGCCGCCGGCAAGTCCACGTACGTGAAGTTTCACTGGAAGCCCAAGCAAGGCATGCAGAGCGTGATCTGGAACGAGGCGCTGAAGATCAACGGCGCCGATCCCGACTTCCATCGCCGCGACCTGTGGGACGCGATCTCCCAGGGCGAATATCCCGAGTGGGAACTCGGGATGCAGCTCTTCGATGACGAGTGGGCCGACTCCTTCGGCTTCGACGTCCTGGATGCCACCAAGCTCATCCCGGAGGAAGACCTGCCGGTCCGCCGGGTGGGACGGCTGGTGCTGGACCGCGTGGTCGACAACTTCTTCGCCGAGACCGAGCAAGTGGCGTTCTGCACCCAGAACATCGTTCCGGGCATCGACTTCACCAACGACCCGCTGCTGCAAGGGCGCAACTTCTCCTACCTCGACACCCAACTCAAGCGGCTCGGCAGCCCGAATTTCACACAGCTGCCGGTGAACGCGCCCAAGTGCCCGATCGCACATTTCCAGCAGGACGGCCAGATGGCCATGACCAATCCGTCGTCACGCGCGAACTACGAGCCCAATTCCTGGGATCCGCCTGAGGCCGGACCGCGGGAGGACCCCGAGCGCGGGTTCCAGAGCTACCCGCGAAGCGGCCTCGGGCGAGAAGCGACGGCTACGTCCGGAGAGCTTCGCCGATCACTACAGCCAGGCGCGCCAGTTCTTCCTGAGCCAGACGCCCGTGGAGCGCCGGCACATCATCGACGCGTTCGTCTTCGAGCTCAGCAAGTGCGAGCAGCCTCGGATCCGCAGCAGGATGGTCGCCGGGCTGCGCAACGTCGACGCCGAACTCGCTCAAGCGGTCGCCGACGGGCTCGGCCTTTCCGCGCTGCCTGAGCCGCTCCCGGCCGCCCGTGAGACCGACACCGACCTCACACCTTCGCCGGCGCTCAGCGTCCTGCACAACGGGCCGGAGAGCTTTGCCGGTCGCAAGATCGGCGTTCTGATCACCGACGGTGCCGACCGGAAGCTCCTGGAATCATTGACATCCGCGGCCGGATCGGCCGCGGTCAACGTGGAGCTCATCGCGCCGACCGTCGGCGGCGTGACCGTCTCAGATGACTCCCTGGTGGCCGCTGACCAAAAGGTGGACGGCGGTCCTTCCGTGCTCTACGACGCGGTAGTGCTGCTGACCTCCAAAGACGGTGCCCAGGCGCTCGCGAAACAGCCGGCGGCACGCGACTTCGTGACCGACGCCTACGCCCATTGCAAGTTCATCGGCTTCGACCCCACAGCGCAGCCTCTGTTCGACGCGACGGGCATCGGCGAGATGGTCGACGACGGCTTCGTCGACCTCTCTCAGACGCCGGCCGCTGACTTCCTCGACGCCTGCGGGCAGCTGCGCTACTGGGATCGAGCGGCCTAGCGGGTTTCGCGGACGACGTCGGCGGCGGCTTTGTCATCGCGCGTTCCTTGGTAGCGCGGGTGGGCCGTCGCGAAAGGCCAGCAGCCGGATGCCGTCGAACTTGCGCTCGAAGATCCACCGGGGATCGGAGAACCTCTCCTCGGTAAGGGTCGCCAGCATCGGTGAGCGCCACACGGGCGCCGCCTCGGGCCGCAACCGTGCCGCGATGCCAGCGGGGAGCACGTCGAAAAGACCGGTCACGACGAGGCCCGTATCGCCCTGCGGATTCCGCTACGCAGCCGACGCGTTACCGGCCCACGGCCCTCTCGAGTTCATCTTTGGTCATACGTGAACGGCCCGCGATGTTGCGACGCTTCGCCTCGGCGTAGAGCTGCGCCTTGGTACGCCCGCCGGGCCCCCGATGGGAGCGCAGGCCGCCACGCCGGCCCGATGAGATGTCCTTCGTCGACGTGCGGCTGGACCGCGTCGACTCGCCGCTACGAGCGCGTTCCTTGTTCACGGTCCGGGCGGCAATTTCCTCGGCGACGCCCTCACCGCGGCCGCGCTCTTGCAGCCCCTCCTTGATGTGCTCGTACTGCCGTTCCCGTCTGGATGACCACGTTTGCTGCGGCATGCGCACCTCCCACAATCGCGTCTTGTGAGCGCCCGGTTCTAACGGAAGACGATGCGACGGTGCTTGTGCGGCTGCTCGGTCATCGTCTGCTCTTCCACGCTGCCGGAGGTGGGCTGCTCAAGGGTTCCGGCGGCGGCAGGAGAATCGTCCCGGTACGCCGGAGTCGGGGTTCCGACCGCTACCTCGGACGCTGCAGGAGCCATCGCTTCCGCGGGGGCCTCTACCTGCGAGGGCGCGGCATCGGGCATGACGATCGTTCGCTCCGCTTCCGCAGATGCCAGCTCCATGTCACGAACGCCGACGACGCTGAACCGTCCAGCGGCCATGGCGGCCAGCAGAATGATGGCGGCGCCGAGCCCGTAGAACATGCCGATGTTCTCGACAGCGACGGTGGTACGGTCGCCGACCGGCGTGCCCAGGTAGTTCGCGCGCCAGATCGGAGCGAGCAGCGGTCCGACGACGTACCAGGCGCCGGCAGCGATCGCTGCCCACGCCGCGAGGTACGCGACGACGCGGTGCGCGGTGAGCAGCAGGAGCAGGCCCGCGAAGAACGCGACGCCGCCCGGAAGCACCTGCAGCCAGAAGCGGGCGGCGGTCCAGGTCCAGGTGTGGTTGGGCGTGTACGCGTAGTCGAAGTAGGGGCCGATGAAGGGGATCAGCGCGCCCCAAGCGCCCAGCAGTACCAGGCCGAATCCGGTCAGCGCACCTCGGCTACGCGGGGTGACAGTCTTGCGGAGACCTCGATTCGCGAACCTGTGGGGACCAGTCGTAGTTGCCATGTGAGGCTCCCTCCATCGACCTGCGGAACAACCTGTCGCTTGTCGTGGTCTACCCGGTGCAGCCGAACCGACACCGCCCGCCGGGCTGATCGCGGATCACGCCGCGTTACCTGCCTGCAGCAAGAAGGACGCGAAACCGCCCTCGACCCTGGCCTGGCGCCGGCCACTGGTGACGACCGGGAGTTCGCCCGTTCGAAGCACCCGGCGCCCCGCTGCCTCGAGAGCCGAGATCAGCTGGGCGTCCTCGGAGAGGGCGATGGGGGCCATCCCGCCGACGAGACGATAGGCGTCCCCGCGAAAGCCCAGGTTCGCACCGTGGACATGCCGATGACCGTGTCGGCGTCGGTGGTGGCGAGCCAGGTCTGACTGTCGGGCACGCCGGCCGGACGCGAGTGCAGCAGCCGTCCGAAGCCCGAGCGGCGCGCGACGCCGACGTTTCGTTCGTCGACGGTCAGTGTCGGCACCTGGGCGGCGGCAGCCGGACTCGCGTCGGTACAGGAATCGAGCACCACGAGCAATTCGACCGGAACGGGTACCGCGGCCACGGCGGCCGCCAACCCGGCCAGGCAGCCGGGAAGCAGTTCCTGCTCGTTGTGTGCGGGGACGACGACACCGATCCAGGTGATCTGCGGGGCGCTCATGCCAGGCCGGCTCGTTCGGCGACGGAGCGCGGGTCGGGTGGCGTGCGCAGGTAGATCTCGAGCCAGAAATCCCGCTCCTTGTGGGCAACCGTCCGGGCCAGCCCGAGATCTCCGGCGCCTCGCGCGATCGTCTCGTGGACCTGATCACCGTCGCCGGGATATTCGGCGACCGGATGACGCCAGTGAACGGCGGCGAACGTTCCGCCGGGCTCGAGTGCGGCCGAGGTCAGAGCGAGCAACCGGGCCAGATCCAAGGCGTCGAAGTAGTAGCCGACCTCGGACAGGACGATGAGATCGAACCGTCCATCCGGCCAGTCACCGGGAAGCGTCCGGCGCTGGATACCGACGCCGGGAAGCCGCCGGGTGCGCTCAGCGGCGATGTCGACGGCGCGCTGGGCGATGTCGACCCCCAGCAGCCGATCGCAGCGTGACGCCAGCGCCGCCGTCAGGACCCCCACGGAGCAACCGACTTCCAGGCCGCTGCGATAGCGCTCGGCCGGAAGGGCGGCCAGCGTCAGGTCGTACTTGCGCTTCTCATACCAGCGGCTCGCCAGCCGCCACGGGTCGTCGTCGGTCTCGTACAGACCGGCGAAATAGTCCGAGCCCAGCGTCATTTCTGATCCGCCGCCAGGACGGCGATCCGTTCCAGGTCACGCTCGGCGTGGGTCTGCCGGAGGTAGACGCCGAGATCGGCGACGCGGCGGGCGTGCGCGCGGTCGTTGCACAGCGGTGCAGGGCCCAGCGCCCTTCCGACGCGCTCGATGATTTCGGTCGCGGCGGAGTCGACAGCCGCCCGGACGGTGAGTGCCAGGCGTTCGCCGACCTCGCCCGGCTCCTTGTCCATCACGTCGGCCGCTTGCCGCAGGAGCGCAGCGCTGGCTTCGAGTAACACCTCGATCGCGCCGAGATGGGCGACCGCGTGCGGGTGGGCGCGCCCCGCAGCAGTGGCCTCGTACAGCGGCGTAGCCACGCCCGCAGCGCCGCCCCACCAGACGGCGGCGACGCCGATTGCGCCGTGCCAGAAGCCGGACCTCGCGAGGTAATTGCCGGGCCTGCCGACGGGCGTTGCCGGAGCCTCGATGAATTCGACGGTCTCGGTTGCCGTACCGGAAAGTCCCACCGACTGCCAGCCCCCCGTCCGTGGCCGGGAGGTGGCCGGCGCGAGCGCAACGGCCCACAGCCCCGGCCCATCGGGACCCGGCGCGGTAACCAGCGCGTGAGTGCACAGCCCCGCCCCCGAACACCAGGGCTTGCTCCCGCTGAGCAAGTGGCCCCCCTCGCAACCACGCGCCTGCACGGTCGCCTGCGGCCCTTCAGCGGCCCACACTCCCCAACGTTGACCGGGTTGCGGCACGGGACCGTCCAGCTCGGTCAGGATCGCGACGGCATCGGTATGAGCTTCGACGAGCCTGCCGAGGGCGAGATCCGCCGCGCCCACCGAGGCAAGTGCACTGAGACGGGCCAGGGTCCGACCCCCGGCCGGCAGCGGGATATCGGCCGCCACGTCCGCCATCGACTCGAACGCCATGCCGGCGCCGCTGGGATCGTCGAGCTCGAACCCGACGGCGCGGGTGTGCCGAACGGCATCCCGGGCCGTCTGGCCCAGCAACCGTTCTTGGCTTAAGGCGTCGTCATTCGTGGCCAGGGATGGGAGCCGCACAAGGCCTTGACTACCCGGCTGGAAAAAGTCAAACGCGGGCCCAGGTACCGATCAGCCGGCGAGGTCGATCTCCGGATAGAGCGGGTGGGCGGCGGTCAGTTCGCCACCTCGGGCGCGCACCCGGGCTGCCACGGCAGGGTCGAGCGAGTACTTCGCCTTGGACCCAGCCGGCTCCGTCGCTGCCAGCACATCGTCGATCAGCTCGGCGATCTCGCGAAGGTCGTCCTCGCCGAAACCGCGGGTCGTCAGCGCCGGGGTGCCCAGCCGGATACCGGAGGTGTACCAGGCGCCGTTCGGGTCGTGCGGGATCGCATTCCTGTTGGTGACGAGCCCGGCGTCGAGCAAGGCCGTCTCGGCCTGCCGGCCCGTGAGCCCGTACCCGGAAACATCGAGCAGTACCAGGTGATTATCGGTGCCACCGGTGACCAGAGTGGCGCCGCGCCGCAGCAGGCCGTCGGCCAGCGCGCGGGCATTGTCGACGACCCGGCGCGAGTAGTCACGGAACTGCTGAGTGCGGGCCTCCGCGAGAGCGACCGCCTTCGCCGCCATGACGTTCGGAAGCGGGCCGCCGAGAACGAGCGGGCAGCCGCGGTCGACGAATTCGGCGTACTCATCGGTGCACAGCACCATGCCGCCGCGCGGCCCGCGCAGCGACTTGTGCGTCGTCGTGGTGACGACATCCGCGAAGGGCACCGGGTTCTCATCGCCGGTGAGCACTCCACCCGCGACCAGGCCGGCGAAATGCGCCATGTCGACCAGCAGCGTCGCGCCGACCTCGGCGGCGATCTCCTTCATCTTGGCGAAGTCGATCAGGCGGGGGTACGCGGAGTAGCCGGCCACCAGGATCAGCGGGCGGAAGGTGCGGGCCTGCTCCCGCAGCGCCGCGTAGTCGACCAGACCGGTCGCCGGGTCGGTGCCGTAGCTGGCCTGCTCGAACATCTTCCCGCTGACATTGGGCCGGAAGCCGTGCGTCAAGTGACCCCCGGCATCCAGCGACATGCCGAGCAGCCGCTGATTGCCGAGCTCGCGCCGAAGCCGCTGCCAGTCCGCCTCGGCCAGGTCGTTGACGTGCCCGAGCCCGGCCTCACGCAGGGCCGGCGCCTCGACGCGAGCGGCGAGGATCGCCCAGAACGCCACCAGGTTGGCGTCGATGCCTGAGTGCGGCTGCACGTAGGCGTGCTGCGCTCCGAACACCGCGCGGGCGTGTTCAGCGGCGGCCGCTTCCACCGTGTCGACGTTGCGGCAGCCGGCGTAGAAGCGACGCCCGATGGTGCCTTCGGCGTACTTGTCCGAAAGCCAGCTGCCCATCGCCAGCAGCACCGCCGGTGACGCGTAGTTCTCACTGGCGATGAGCTTGAGCGACTCGCGCTGATCGGTCAGCTCGTCGACCATGGCCGCGGCGACGCGGGGTTCCACGGCGGCAATCGCCTCGAGCGCCGCTCGGAATGCGGTGCTGGCGGTGCTACCAGTGCGAGTGGTCGGTGCGGTCACGAAAGGCTCCCGTCGTCGAAGGCAGCCCAGGCGCACGGCACCACATCATGACGACGGAGCCGCTCCCCGGTGGTCATCCACCTCAGCGCCAGTCACGGCTCCACGCAAGCTTAGCCACAACCCTCGGGCAAGCCCAAGCAGTGATGCCGGGAGCCTAGGCCGCGTCCGGCTCCTGCCAGCCGCCCAAGCCGTCACATCGCCCGCAGTCGACCCGTCCGTGCTTGTCGGAGTAGGTCCGCTTCCCCTCGCCCCCACACTCCGGGCACGAGACATAGTGGTGTCCGGGTTGAGGTCGAGATTGCGCAGCCGAGACCCTGCGCTTGGCCGACGAGCGCAGCACCATGCCGATCAGGCCGAGAACGAGGATGAGAGCCGGCCAAACAATGGTCACTGGGTTTCTCCTTCTGGCTGGACCAGCGGCCGATACTCAGCAGCCAGCAGGGCAATGTCATCGGCGGGTGCGGAGCCGATCTCGCGGCGAAGCGCGGTGAGTACCCGGTCCAGGCCCACCTTCAAGTCTCCCCGCAGCATCGGCTGCGTGATGTGCACCGGGTCGATGAACCGCCCGTCGGGGGTGCGGGATTCGATGACCCCGTCGGTGTAGAGCAGGAGCCGATCGCCGGGCGAAAGCCGGCCTTCGGTCACCGAAGGGATCGTCCCTAGCCCCAGGGGCAGTGCGGGCGCGAGATCGAGCTGGCCGATCCGGCCGCCGGTGGCGAGGAATGCCGGCGGGTGTCCGCAGCTGACGATCGAGTACCGGCCGTCGTCATCGACCTCGGCGATCAGCGCGGTCACGAAATCCTCGTCGCCCAGGTAAGGGCGGATCCTGCGATCGATGTGTTCGGCAACGTCGCCGAGGTCGCTGATGTCGACCGCGGCCGCCCGGAACTCCCCCAGGACGATGGTGGCCGTGCGCACCGCCGCGAGGCCCTTGCCCCGGACGTCGCCGATCAGGAGCCTGACCGCGTCGGGCCGTTCCACGACCTCGTAGAGATCGCCGCCGACGCGCGCCTCGGCGGCCGCGCTGACATACCTCGCCGCCAGCAACAGGGAGCGCAGACGCCCCGGAGGTGGCGCCAGGATTGCCCGTTGAGCCGCGTCGGCCACCCGGGTCACCATGGCCAGCCGCCCGGACTGTTCACGGAACCGCTCCGCGGTTTCCAGCGCGAGGGCCGCACGGCGCGCGACATCTTCGACGAACGCTACGTCGGCCTGCCCGTAGTGACGGCCCGATTCGGCGTAGATCAGGGTCACCACGCCGATGGCTCCGCTGCGACCGATGAGCGGGACCAGCATCGCGCTGGACATGCCGACGTTGCGAAGCGATTCCAGCTGCTCGGCGTCGCTTGCCACCAACTCGACAAGCCGCGCGGGCACGGTGGGCAGGACCACGCTTTCACCGGTCCGGGCGACGAGAGCGATTCCGTTCGGCGCGTCCAGCCTCGTCGGATAACGGTCGACCATCGCCAGGGCCGATTCGACCTTTGCCCGGTCCGAATGGTGGATCGCCGCGCTCGCCAGCTCGTCGCCCTCGACCAGATGCACCACACACCAGTCGGCGAGCCTCGGCACCATGAGGTTGGTGACGGCATCAAGCGTTCCCTGGAAATCAAGGGTCCCTGTCAGGGCCACTGAAGCGTCGGCGAGGAAGGACAGCCGCTCGTTGGCTTCCATCGCCCGTTCCATGGCGAGCGCGCGTTCCATGGCCTGAGCCAGCGCGTCGGCAAGCGCACCGACGAAGTCACCCTGGGCCTGCTCGTCGACGTCACTGTTGCCGGGGAACGACAGGCTCAGCAGCCCCAAGGTGCGCTCACCGATGGTCAGCGGAGCGAGGTGCAGGCAGCGCTCCGCCGAGTTGGTCTCGACCAGCTCGGGAAACCGCTGCCTGATCTGCTCGACATTGCGCAGCACCATGGGCTCCCCGGTGCGTACGGCGACGGCGCCCGGGATGTCATCGTCGATCGAGAACTCGTGGTAGCGCGGGACGAGGGCGGGATCGCCTCCTCGCACGGCCAGCGTCAGCAACGTGCGAGCTTCGGTGAGCAGGAAGACCCGGGCAGCATCGACCCCCAGGAAGTCGAACGCATTGTTGACGACCGTGACGGCGACGTCGGTGACCGTCGTCGCCTTCGTCAGCTCGCCCGTCACCTTCTGCAGCAACTGCAGCTTGTCCCAGGCGTCCTCGAGCCGCGATAGCCGTTCGACCTCACCGGCCAGCGCGGAGGTGAAAGGCTCGACCGGGGGCGCCGCGGTGTTGTCCGCCGCGGCGCGCAGCTGATCGACCAGCGCCTGGATGTACCACCGGCGAAAGATCTGATGCGAACGCGGGGCAGCGAGCGTCAGGAGCCTCGCCGCACGTGCGTAGCCGTCCGCCTCATCAAGTGCGGCCAGGTAGCGCTCGCCGGCTTCGGCGGCACTCAGCGGAAGCCTGAGGACCAAGTCGGTCATCAACTCACCGCGCGCTGCCGCCGCCAACGCCTGCCGCTTGATGTCGGATCGTGCCTCTGAAAAGCTGGAGATGACGGTGGTGACGAGGTCTGCCATCGCGACGGGCAGGCTCACTCCGGTGGCCGTCTCCTGGGCTTTGGCGAGCGTGAGCTCCCGTACCAGGTTGTCGATATGTCCCTTGGCGGCCAGCAACAGGCGCGTCGGAACCGAACCGAGGCGCACCTCGAAGAGCGCCTCGGAGGGTTCCTCCTTCGACCAGTAGGCCAAGAGGTCATCGACGTTCATCTCCGGCGCGACCCGGCTGGCGGACTTCTCGGCGATCTCGGCCAGCTCCGCCCAGACGACCTTCCCACCGGCGGAAGTGGGATCGACCCCCCACGCGCTGGACAGCGCCGACACGAGCGACAGCCCGCGACCAGTCATGGAATCGGGACCGTTTCGCACCTGGACGGGGAGGGTGTGCCCGGTGTCCTCCACCTCGACCCGTACGCACTCTTCGAGCCGCAGCACCCGCAGGATCACCGGAGGCCGCGCATGAAAGAGCGCATTCGTCACCAGCTCCGTGACGATCAGCTGGATGTCGTCCAGGGAATCGGGAGGTAGCGCGTCGAGCGCCGCGACGAAACGGCGAGCCGTCGGGACGGCGTCGACCGCGGTTCCGACGACAAGCTCGGAAACCCGCGACACCCCGCCTCCAGCCCACCGGGAACTGACTCGTCGCACAGTATGGCGCGAGCTGGGTCCGTCAGCTCGTATCGGCCGTCTATCGGTCGACCCGGCGGCGTCCGTAGCACATGCAGGCATCGAAACCAGCAGTCACGCCGTCGTCGCGGCACCGGATAAATCTCAGCCAAACGAGGCGGTTGCGGGGAGACTGACTCATCGTGCTGCTCACGGTGACCACGACGCTCAATCCCGCATCCGACCTCGGATACCTCCTGCACAAGCATCCAGCGAAGGTCCAGCAGTTCGAGGTGTCTTCCGGGATGGCCCAGGTGTTCTATCCCGAGGCAAGCGAGAAGCGTTGCACGGCGGCATTGCTGCTCGAGGTCGATCCGGTGGGTCTGGTCAGAGGACGCAAGGGGCCGGCGGCGGAGGGCTTCGCTCTGGGCCAGTACGTCAACGACCGGCCTTACGCGGCGTCGAGCCTGCTGGCCGTGGCGATGTCCCGGGTGTTCAAGACGGCGATGGCGGGCCGCTGCGACGCACGTCCGGAGTTGGCCGCGCAGGAGCTTCCCCTGGAGTTGCACGTTCCGGCGCTCCCGTGCCGGGGCGGTCCCGAAATCGCCCGACGGTTGTTCGGCCCGCTGGGCTGGGAGGTTCGGGCCGATCCGGTCACGCTCGATGAACACTTTCCGGAGTGGGGTGAATCCCGTTACCTCGACCTTCACCTCCTGGGCATCATGCGGCTGGCTGACGCGCTGAACCAGCTTTACGTCCTGCTGCCCGTGCTCGATGACGCGAAGCACTACTGGGTCAGCCCTGACGAGGTCGACAAGCTCCTGCGCGCCGGCGAGGGCTGGCTTGCCCGACACCCCGACCGCGAGCTGATCAGCCGTCGCTATCTCGCGCATCAGGCAGGACTTCTTCGCTCGGCGATCGGTCGTCTCGCCGAAGTCGACGACACCGACCCTGACGTACTCGACAACGCCACCGAAGGTCCGGTCGTCACCGAGGAGGTCGAGCGGGCGGTGCCCCTTGCGCAGCAGCGCCACGGCGCTGTCCTGGCCGCGCTTCGCAGCAGTGGTGCGTCACGCGTCGCCGATCTCGGATGCGGTGGCGGGGCGCTCCTGAGCGCGCTCCTTGCCGATCCGTCGTTCAGTCAGGTCGTGGGCGTCGACGTTTCGGCCCGCGCCCTGGCTCTGGCCGCACGCAAGCTGCGGCTCGAGACCATGACGGAACGGCAGCGGGAACGGTTGCAGCTGCTCCAGTCTTCGGTCACGTACCGCGACACCCGGCTCGCCGGGCTGGATGCCTTGGTGCTCATGGAGGTCATCGAGCATCTTGATCCGCCGCGGCTGTCCGCGCTCGAACGCGCGCTTTTCGGCGACGCGGCGGCGGCGACGGTCGTCGTCACCACCCCCAATGTGGAGCACAACGTCAGGTACGAAACGCTTCCTGCGGGAGCCTTCCGCCATCGCGACCACCGCTTCGAATGGACCCGTGCGCAGTTCCAGGATTGGGCGCAGCAGGTCGGCGTTCGCTACGGCTACGGCGTCCGGTTCCTGCCCATCGGCACCGACGACCCAGAGGTAGGCCCGCCGACGCAGATGGCCCTGTTCAGCAAGGGATCCGTCGCGGTGGAGACGGTGCCGGCATGACCGAAACCGTGACCGCCGACGAGATGTCGGTGCCGCCCTCGCGGGAGCTTGCCGTCCCCGCGCTGTGCTTGATCGCTCTGGTGGGCGTGACGGGGTCGGGGAAGTCGACGTTCGCCCGCCGCGCCTTCAGGTCGACCGAGGTGATCAGCAGCGACTTCTGCCGGGGCCTCGTCGCCGACGACGAGAACGACCAGGCGGCAACGGGCGACGCCTTCGACGTCCTCTACTACATCGCCGCAAAGCGGCTCGCCGCCGGACGCCTGACCGTCGTGGACGCCACGAATGTCCAACCAGACGCGCGCAAGAAGCTCGTCGAACTTGCGCGCCAGCACGACGTGCTTCCCGTCGCCATCGTGCTCGACGTTTCCGAGCGGGTATGCGCCGACCGCAACGCCAGGCGCCCCGACCGCGACTTCGGGCCACAGGTCCTGCGGCGGCAGCGCGACATGCTGCGCCGAGGCCTGCGCGGGCTTTCGCGTGAAGGCTTCCGCACCGTGCACGTGCTCAAGTCACCCGAGGAAGTCGACGCCGCCCGCATCGTGCGCACCCCGCTCTTCAACGACTTGCGTCACGAGCACGGACCGTTCGACATCATCGGTGACGTTCATGGCTGCCGCGCCGAACTCGAGGCGCTGCTCGTGGACCTCGGCTACTCCCTCGAACGCGATGGCGAGGGACGCCCCGTCAGCGCTCGCCATCCGCAGGGCCGCCGGACCGTCTTCGTCGGTGACCTCGTCGACCGCGGTCCCGATACGCCCGGGGTGCTGCGCCTGGCGATGGGCATGGTCAGGTCGGGTGATGCCTTTGCTGTCCCCGGCAATCACGAGAACAAGCTGCTGCGCGCGATGCGAGGTCGCAACGTCCAGATCACCCACGGTTTGGCGGAGTCTCTCGCGCAGCTCGAACGAGAACCTGCTGATTTCAGGTCCGAGGTCGAGGGCTTCATCGACGGTCTGGTGTCGCACTACGTCATGGACGAAGGCAGACTTGTCGTCGCCCATGCCGGCATCAGCGAGCGCTATCAGGGCCGCGCCTCGGGTCGGGTTCGGTCGTTCTGCCTGTATGGCGACACGACCGGTGAGACCGACGAGTTCGGCCTTCCGGTTCGCTACCCATGGGCCAATGACTATCGCGGTAAGGCGACCGTGCTTTACGGACACACGCCCGTCCCCACACCGGAGTGGGTGAACAACACGATGTGCCTCGACACCGGCTGCGTGTTCGGTGGGCGGCTGACCGCCTTGCGCTACCCGGAGCGGGAGCTGGTCTCGGTGCCCGCCGCGCAGGTGTACTACGCGCCCTCCAAGCCCTTTCCGGCCAACTGGCGAAGCTGTTCCTGCGGCCGACGTGGCGGCTCGACGTGACCCCGATGTCCTCGACATCACCGACGTGATGGGCACTCGCGTCGTCGAGACGAAACACCACGGCAGGGTCAGCGTTCGTGAGGAGAATGCCGCTGCAGCGCTTGAGGTCATGAGCCGTTTCGCGCTGGACCCACGCTGGCTGCTCTACCTACCGCCGACGATGAGTCCCGTGGCGACCTCCACCCGAGAAGGACTGCTGGAGCATCCCGAACAAGCCTTCGAGGCCTATCGATCCGAAGGCGTCGAAGCCGTGGTGTGCGAAGAGAAGCACATGGGTTCGCGGGCGGTGGTGGTCCTGCCGCGCGACGCCGGGGCTGCCCTGCGGCGCTTCGGCGCGCCCGGCGGCGCCTCAGGGGCGATCTACACGCGAACCGGCCGGACGTTCTTCGACCCGACCTTGACTGAAGAGCTGCTGTCCCGCCTCCGTAACGCCGCGGAAATAGCCGGCCTGTATCGAGGAATGGGACACCGACTGGCTCCTGCTGGACGCGGAGATCCTGCCCTGGAGCGCGAAGGCTCTTGACCTCCTCAAGAGCCAGTACGCCTCGGTCGGTGCTGCTGCCCGGGCCTCGCTGCCGGTGGCGGTGGCGCTTCTCCGGCAGGCGCAGTCGTCGGGGGTGGCAACCTCGGAGCTGTTGGCCCGTACCGAGTCACGCGTGGCAAATGCGAGCGCCTTCACCGAGGCGTACGGACGCTATTGCTGGCCGACAGATGGACTCACCGGTGTGGCCGTCGCGCCCTTCCAGGTGCTTGCCGGCGAAGGCGCCACCTACCATGACCGGCCACACGCCTGGCATCTCGACGTCATCGACAAGCTCGTGGCGGCTGACCCGGAAGTCCTGCGCGTGACCCGGCGCCGCTTCGTCGACACCACCGATCCGAGCTCCGTTTCGCCGGCGACGGCATGGTGGGAGGAGCTGACGGGCGCGGGCGGGGAAGGGATGGTCGTCAAGCCGGCCCGCAATGTGGTCCGCGGCCGGCGCGGCCTCGTGCAGCCCGGGCTCAAGGTTCGCGGACCCGAGTACCTGCGGATCATCTACGGCCCCGACTACACCGAGCCGGCAAACCTCGAGCGGCTTCGTAACCGGAGCCTGGGACACAAACGCTCCCTTGCCACGCGCGAGTACGCGCTGGGGCTGGAAGCGGTCGAACGCGCCGCCAGAGGCGAGCCGCTCTGGCGGGTCCACGAATGCGTCTTCGCGATCCTGGCGCTCGAGTCGGAGCCGGTCGACCCGCGCCTCTGATCCGCGCGGATACGGCGACCGCCCTCGGACCTAGAACACAGCGCTGCCCGCGTACAGCGAGTCCTCCCACAGCCGCGGCACCGATCGGACGATAGCGCTAGCTCAGGGTCCGTACTGGTTGTAGGCGGGCAGCGGGTCCGGCCGCGCCGCGGGCGCCAACGCCGCCCGATACGGCGCGGTGATTCCCGCGCCGGCAAGGATAGCGGCCGGCACCTCATCCAGCGCGTGGATGACGTGGTTGTCCTCGACGGTCACGCCTTGCAGCGGGTGGCCGCCGCACGCCTGCTGACGGGAGATCAGGCCGGCTGAGGGATCCGCCTGGATCGAGTAGTTGCCGTCGTAGTCGATGGGACCGCCGCCGCAGCCGCCGAAGGAGAAGTACGGCGAGATGCCGGGCAGGTAGTGCGGTGCCAGCGGGACATACAGCGCGGCGAAGACGGCGTTGCCCTTCTCGCGTACGAACTGGGTGCCGTTGTCGGTGTAGATCGCCCAGCTGGGATGCTTCTGGTTGAGCACCACGTTGCCCGTGATCAGCTCGGCATCGGCCATCGACGTGCCCTGGATGCCGTTGGAGTAGATGCCGCCGCCGTCCACGAGGACCTGCATGTGGTCGAAGATGAGGTTCTGGGCGATGACGTTGCCGCGCGAGTAGTTCGACAGCGGTCCGAGATACGGGAACCGTTCGAGCCAGCCACCCCAACCGATGGAGATACCGGAGTAGGGCACGTCGTCGATCTGGTTGTGCTCGATGGTGGTGTATTGCGCGTAGCCGACGAAGACGGCGGCGCAGTCCTGGTACTCGGCGGCGACGGCGTGGAAGTAGTTGTCGTGCACCTGGTTGCCCGACGTGAGATCGGGACCGCCGGCCTGCGGCATGTCGACACCGCCGATGGTCAGCCCGCCCGCCGACGTGTCGGTGAAGAGATTGCCCGCGACGACGTCGTCCCGGCTCGCATCCCCGAGTGCCAGCCCGGCCGCACCGAGGTGAGCAAAAGTGTTGCTACTGAAGGTGATTCGCTGGTCGTGAGTGAAGGTCACGTTGCCAGGAATCTGGTCGTACGCGGCGTAAGGGCAGGTGGCCCGCGGCGAGTCACACGCGCCTTGGTCGCGGTACGCGTTTGCACCCGTCAGGTAGGTGCCGGCCTGGAAAGCGGAATACCCGTTGTTGCTGCTGGGTTCGAGCCAGGTCGCGTACGAGAAGGTGATCCCGCGGAATGTGATGTCGTGGATCGGCGCTGCCGACGTGCCCGCACCCGAGACGAGCGTCTGCAGCCGCGGAGCCACCACCGTCGCGTGGGCCATGTCCTGGCCCGGCAACGGGACGTAGTACATCCGGTGGGCACTCTGATCGAGGTACCACTGCCCGGGCTTCGTCATGAGCTCGTAGGCATCCGTGGCGATGAAGGAATTGCCGAGCGGCTGGTTGAACCCGGAGATGGCCAGCGCGGTGCCGGGGGTGGTGCGCAGCGTGGTGTTCTGCCAGCAGGGCTGCGCCATGGTGATCGCCGTACCCGCGATCGAGGCGATGCGGCAACGGCTTTCGGTCCAGTTGGACGGTCCGCTCGGGTACACGAATTCGATACCCGAGGGATTGCGCCAGCCGTCCAGCGCGGTCGAGCTCGCGGTGTACCCGGCCGCCGTGCGCGTGAGGGTGACCGGCAGAGTGCCCTGCGCCTGCTGGGCGCGGACGCCGTTCACGTACAACTGGCGGGTCTTCAGCGAGGCCGGAACCGGCGCCGACCAGATGTCACCCGATCCGGGCTGCTGCTTCCAGCCGCCGACCTGGTATCCCCCGCTGATGACCGGATGCGCGCCGGGCGCCGCCTCGTAGACGACCTGGTGGCCACCCCGCCCGGAGTCGGCGGCCGTCAGCTCCAGCGGTGAGCTCAGGACGTACGTACCGGCTTCCAGCACCACGTGGGCATCCGCCTCCATGGACGCGAGCCGCGAGCGCAGCGCGTCCCTCGCGATCGCCAGGCTCGAGTACGGATCGGCGCTGGTTCCCGAACCGGGCCCATGACCACCCGGCCGGACGTAGACCGTCAGGGACGGAGCCTGCGCGACGGTGCGGACTGTGGTCGAACAGGCAGCGACGCCGACCACGGCGATCGCCGGGATGATCACGGCAGCGGCCATCGCGACGCCACGCCGCGCACTCCCGGTCCGGCTTTTGCGCACGTGTCAATATCGGCGCCGCGTCAGCAACCTTGACGTTCAGGATTCGTAGTGAGGTCCGGGCGCATTCACCTCGGCGTCACAGCGATTCGAGCAGTAACCTGCCGGCCGCAGCGAGACCCATACCGTCCTGCTGCGCCCTTCGGGACAACTCGGCGTAGGCATCCGCAGGCAGCAGACCTCGCTCGATCAAGACTCCCACGGCTCGATTCACAGCCGAGAGATCATCCATCGAGCTCTTCCATTCGCCGGCGGTCGCCTCGATCTCCACGTTCAGATGCTCGTCGATACGCAGCACGAAGTGCGGATCCAACCGAACCCGGAGGTCATCGGCGAGCAAGAGGAATGCTCCCGCCTCACTCGCTTGCAGGAGCACCATGTCGCCCGGCTCAGAAAGCGATCGAGGCACCGCCAGGGATGCCAGCACGGGTGCCGCTGCTGCGCTGTGAATCCCTATCCTCACCGGCACGTCGGATCCGGCAACGCCCGCCCAGATGGAAACCGAGACGCACGAAGGCACCACTGCTACCAGGCTGGCACCGAGCTCGGTGAGTCCTGTTGCGAGCCTGTCGGCGTCGTCGAAGTCGTCGCAGAGGAGCCGGAGCCGGCGAGCGATCGCGGCCGTGGCATTCATCGGCGCACTCCTGACGGGGTGCATGGTGCCCGAGAGCCCGTCCGCATGGTCTGCGAAGCACTCGGTAGCCACATCGAGTACGGGCCTTCACCCAGAGCCGGCATGTGCCGCAGACGTCCGGAGCGGGGGCTGGAACAGCTCCGACCCCGGCACGTCACACAACTGCGGATCGCTGCCTATCCGCTGGTTCACCGTACCCTCTGGGCACCGCGCGGCCTGCCAGCAGGAATCCGTCAGCCGGAGGTCATCCGGTGCAGTCGTGGCCCACGGCGGCACTTCGAGCACGAGCACGGCGGACGGCCTCGTCCACCAGCATGCGCGACACGTCGGCGAGCTTGATGCGCTCGGCCTGGCTCTTGGCGCGCAGTCGCTCGAATGCCTCCTCGGGACCCGCCCCGGTGCGGCTCATGACGATGCCGAGCGCCTGGTCGATGATTGCCCGGCTGGTCAGCGCTTCTTGGAGTTGGGCGGCCAGTAGTTGCGACTGAGCCAGCACCTGAGCGTTGTGGACGGAAACCGCCGCCGGACGAGCAAACAACTCGCCGATCCTCACCGAGGCAGCGCCGAATGCGTCTTTCGGATGTGCGTACACGTTCAGCGCTCCGACCACCCGGTCGGGCAACAGCAAGGGCAGCGACAACACACTGTGGACGCCCATCCGACCGATCCGAGGGCCGAATCGTGGCCATCGCGCCTCGCCGCCGAGCGAGCCCGAGGTCTGGGTTTTCCCTGTCTCGACAGCGAGCAAGCAGGGTCCTTCACCGAGCCGGTACTGAACCTCGTCGACGGCATGCACGAATTCGGCGCTCGCCACAACCGTTTGAGGACCACCGACTTCCAACATCGTCAGGCCGGCACCCTCGGCTCCCGGGATCGCCTCCACTGCGAACTCGGCGATCTGGACCAGCGTCTCGCGCAGCGGACGGTGGTCCGTCAGCAACCCCGCCAGGCCTTCAAGACCGGCGGCGAGCTGCGCTTCTTCCATCCGAATCCCACCTCAAGCGGCCAGCCGACACGTGCTGACCACGAAGGTAGACCTCAGACGGGAACGCGGCGACGGTTCATCCGGTCCGCCACCGGCCAGCGAACGTTCGTCGCCCATCCCAGACGCTCGAGGCCTCGAATGAGCACGGCGGAGCTATCGACCTGCCAGCGGTCCACACCATGACGGGCGCTGGTGGGATCGGCATGGTGTCCGTTGTGCCAGCTCTCGCCCATGGAGGCGATGGCCAGTGGCCAGCAGTTGGTGGACTTGTCGCGGCTGCGGAAGGGGCGCCTCCCGGCCACGTGGCAGACACTGTTGACCGACCAGGTCACGTGATGCAACACGAACATACGAACGAGCCCGGCCCACAGGAAGGCGGTGAGCGCCCCGGTCCAGCTCATGGTGATCAACCCCCCGACCAGGGCGGGCGCCGTCAAGCTCAGGACTACCCAGAGCGGAAACAGTGCGTTGACCCTGGCGATGTCCCGATCCGCCAGCAAGTCGGGCGCGAAGTGGTCTTCCCGGGTGTGCTCATCGGAGAACAGCCATCCGACCTGAGCCCACCACATCCCTTTGACGAGCGCTCCCGGCGTCGTCCCGAACCGCCAGGGCGAATGGGGGTCTCCCGGCTGGTCGGAGTGTGCATGGTGGCGACGATGGGCGGCGACCCAGCTGATGACGGAGCCTTCGACCGACAGCGAACCAGCGATGGCGAGGGCGACGCGCAGCGCCCGATTCGCCGTGAAGGCGCGGTGAGTGAGGTAACGGTGGAAGCCCACCGTGACGCCGTGCCCCGAAACCGCGTAGAAGGCGAGGAACAGGCCGGCGTCAAGCCACGTCAGACCGATCCCCGAGCGGGTTGCGAGCACGGTCGCCCCCGCAATCGCGACGAGCGGAGCCACCAGGATGAGCCACAGCAGAACGACTTGCCATCGCGGGGCAACCGCCCGGTAGATCTCGTCTGCGCCGGCGCCAGTGACCTCGTCCGGGACGGCGGTGGTGGGCGGCGGAACTCGCGACAGGGTGGTGGTGGGGACGGGCATGCGGGTGTCCATACGGACGGGCACTGAAATGTCTGAGCGGGAGCTTGACGCTCACGTGGCCGCGACCCGAAGGCGGCGACGGCGCTCTCAGCCGACTGAAACCCAGTGCCCCGACGATACCGCGAAGGAACGGATCGGGGGCAGCGCGCGCAGACACTACCGCTCGTGTGGCGCATCTCTGCCGATTTGGACGCATGATGTGACTACCTGCGTTCCGGATAGCCCGGGCAGTCTCCTCAACCCACCACCACCTCGGTGCGGCGCTGGAGCGGTCGAGGCAGGTGAGCTCATGTGCTTTTCCCTTCAGGCAGATCTTGTCGCCGGCGCAGCTCTGACCCCGATCGGCATCCTGGCCTTGCGAGAGGTCAGGTGCGCCCGCGAGATCCCCTTCGCCTCGCTGCCTTTACTGTTCGCCCTCCACCAACTGGTGGAGGCGCTCGTCTGGGCCGCTGCGGACGGCTACGTCTCGCCCCACGTCGGGCATGCCGCGGCGGTCGCGTACGTCATCTTCGCCGTGCCCATCCTGCCCACGCTGATGCCCCTTGCCGTCCTGTTGCTGGAACCGCGGAAGGCACGCTGGCGCGTCGCCCCGTTTGTCGGTCTGGGGGTTGTGGTTTCGGGCGTCCTGACCGTTGCCCTGCTCACCCATCCGGTGACGGTGAGCGTTCACCCTCACGCGCTGGGATACGGAACCGGCGTGAGCAACGGGGCTTTCTGGACGGTGCTGTACATCGTCGCTGTCATCGGTCCGTCAGTGCTCTCCGGCTACCCGACGATCGTCGCCTTCGGCGTCGTCAACCTTGTCGGCCTGATCCTGGTCGCCATCGTCTACGTAGAGGCGTTTGCGTCCTTCTGGTGCATCCTCGCCGGCATCGCGTCGGTGCTGGTGCTGGTGCACATGCTGCGCCGCCGCCGATTGGTGGATGACGACCGCATGCGCGGGGTGCAATCCCCGCGACGGCGCGCCAGGTCGGTATCCGTGCACCCCACCTCCTGACGTCGGCCTCGGCCTCGGCGGCAGAACGCCCTCAGCGCTTGGTCGCCCCGAGTGGCAGCGCTGTCGCTGGTGTTCGACTACTGACCGATCACGTCCTTGCGATGAGGAAGTCCTCGCCGCTCGATGGCCTCAGGCCGTCGTCGCGACCGGCGAACGGGACCAGCCGCAGCCACTCGGGAATGCCGTAGCCGAGTTCGATCAGCCGCTGCCGCTTCCAGGCCTGAGTCCCGGACTACAGCCGGGGTTCGCACTTCCCGCTGCCGAGGGCGGCAAGGCCACGCCGGTCTCCCGCCCCGAGATCGGTGACCTGGATCCGGCCTTCGGGGTACATCACCTGGGAGGGGTCGCTGACGTGGGCAAGCCCGAGCGCGTGACCGAGTTCGTGCAGCACGATCGCACGGATCGCGGGCACGGCGCGCTGGCCGCCTTGTGCCAGCAGCTGCGCCATCTGCGGGCCGTCGAGCGAGACAGCGCCGGTGACGTACGTGACACGCCCATCCGGGGCGGTGACCCCGTCGGCGCCGCCCAGGCCGATGATGCTGCCGGCGAGGTCGGCCTCCTGGGCCGGAGTCGTCCACGAGATGAGCAACGGTGCCCAGCGCGTTCCGTACCGGGTGGGTTGATACGCCGGGCGCTCGGCAGAACTCGGCTTCTCGGTGGTCGTGCCGTCGTACGCGAAGTGCAGGCCGCTCGCTCGCGAGATCTCGGCCACGGCTTGGGAGATCACCTGCGCGGCACCAGCAGGCGCCGTGCCCGACACCACGTAGTGAATGGCGCGGCAGGGATCCCAGGTCACCGGGTCGGTCGTGCTCCCCTGCTGCGTCTGCTCGAAGGCGTAGCCGCCGCGCCCGGCCGGTGCCGCCGCGGGGTGCCCGAGCGGGCGCGGGAAGGCGCCGACTCCCGCGGGCGGTGCGGAAAGCAGGGCGGCGTGGGTTGCCGGGTGTCTGCCGGAACCGGTCCACGGCCCGTACCGCACCAGGGCGTACACCGAGGCTCCGATGAGCACCACCGCGATCATCACCGCGACCGGATGCCGGTGACCGCTCTGGGACCCGGCCGAGCCCCGTCCCGGCGGCGAGGAGTCGACGCTCCAATCGCGCGGGGCGGACGGTACTGATTGCCGGTCGTATCGCCCGGCTCGGCGATCGGCGTCCATCCGATCCAGTTCGCGCAGCCTGCGGCTCATTTCTCGCCGCCGGCGCGCCGGCCCGAACGTCGCCCTGTCGACCAGCCGACCCATGAACCCAGTCCCCCGTCACGACGCACGCAACCGGTCGGCCGCGCCGATTGCGCCGGAGCATTCGGACACCTGCGCTCGAGTCAGCATCTCCCGAAACGACATGGTTTTCCCGGAAATGAACAAGTCCGTCGAGGTGTCGCCGGTGAGGCAGGACCCGGCGCCCGGCCTGCAGCAACGCCGGTGGGACTGCCGCAGGTCGGCGCTGCCGGCGCCCGGACCTACGTGACCTGGGCGATCCGGACCGAGTTGCCGAACGGGTCACGCAGGCCGAAGTCGATGCCGTAGCCACGGTCTTCCGGCTCTTCGGTGAGCTCGACGCCCTTCGCCTTCAGCTCGGCGTGCGTCTTGAAGGCGTCGTCGCAGCGGAAGAACAGGTGGCCGCCGGCCGCGCCCTTGGTGAGCAGATCGCGAACCTGCGCTGCGGTCTCCTCGCTCATGGACGGCGGGCCGGGACGCTCCAGGAGGATCTCGCGGGCGGGATCGCCGGGGACGTTGATGGTGAGCCACCGCATGAAGCCGAGGTCGGCGTCGGTGTTCACCTCCAGGCCCAGCTTGCCCACGTAGAAGTCGAGGGCCTGGTCCTGGTCGAGGACGTAGATCTGGGTGATGCCCAATGCGTTCAACATGGGACTGACGCTATGGCGACGGCGACGGCGGCGCTTCTCCGAAACTGCTCGGTCGCAGCCATGCCCGCGCAAAGCAGGACGGCACCGGCGGTAGCGCCCCGCGACGCCGGTGTGCGCTGGGCGGCTCCCCCACGATCCCCGCGAACACCCGGCTGAACGTGCCCAGGCTGCTGAAGCCGACGTCCATACAGATGTCTGTGACGGGCCGGTCGGTCGAGCGCAACAGGAACATCGCGCGCTCGACCCGCCGGCGCTGCAGGTAGCGGTTCGGCGTCTCCCCGAAGGTGGCCCGGAACGTACGAATGAAATGGCTCTGCGAGACGAGGGCGATCTTCGCCAGCGTCGAGATGTCGAGCGGTTGGGCGTAGTCGCGATCCATCGCGTCGCGGGCTCGCAGGAGCCGCCGGTTCTGCTCCTCGACGGCCCGGCTCACCCTCCGATCTCAGCACACCGGTAGCCTCGGCAGGTGAGTGATCACCTGAATGAAAAGGTCGTCGTCGTCACCGGTGCGGCAAGCGGATTCGGCCGCCTCATCTGCCAGCTGACGGCCGCCCGCGGGGCCCGCGTGGTCGCGGCCGACATCGAAGAAGACGGCCTGAAGACGCTCGTGGCCGGCATCGAGGAGGCCGGCGGGCGCGCTGCGTACCGGCGCACGGACGTCACCGACCGGGCCGACACCAACGGGCTCGGCACATTTGCCGTCGACACCTTCGGCGCCATCGATGTCCTGGTCAACAGCGCGGGCACGATGCCACTCGCGTTCTGCGCCGATCACGCAGCGGCTGCGCAAGCGTGGGACCGCTGCATCGACGTGAACTTCAAGGGCGTGCTGCACGGCATCACCGCCGTGCACGACCAGATGATCGCCCAGGGCCGCGGGCACATCGTCAACATCTCCTCCATCTACGGCAACGCACCCGTCGTCGGGGCCGGCGTCTACGGAGCGACCAAGGCTGCCGTGAACGTGCTGTCCGAATCGCTGCGCGCCGAGTCGCAGGGACGCATCAAGGTCACGGTCGTACGCCCGACCGGCGTGCCCGGCACCGGCCTCGGCGGCTCGATCGTCAACGGTGAAGCCATCATCGGCTTGCTCGGCCAGAACATGGACCTCTTCCGCGAGCGCGCCACGGCCGCGTTCGGCGGCGGTACGCCCGAGCAGCAAGCGGAGCTGACCGACCCGGAGAACATGGCGTATTGGGCGATCAGCCCCCAGGAGCTGGCGGCACAGATCGTCTACGTCATCGACCAGCCGTGGGGCATCTCCATCAGCGACATCACGGTGCGGGCATCCGGCGAGCAGTACCTGTTCTGACTGAGCGTGTCCCTATTCGGGACACACCGGCTTCCCTTGACCACTGTGTGGTGTCTGGTTGCCGTCCGGCTTGCGCCGGTTCCGATCCATAGCCCCGGTGGTTCTGGTGGTGCAGGGTGGCGATCGGCTCTTTCCCGCTTCAGGCGGGTGCAGACACGAGGTGCTCGGTCAGGCAGCGCTTGGTGGCGCAGATTGTCGCGAATCGGGCCAGCGGGCAAGGTTGATCGCCGCGTTCACGTCCCGGTCGACGACGAGCCCGCAGCGGCCGCAGCGGTAGGTCCGCTGACCGAGGGTGAGTTGGTCAGCGAGGTGACCGCAGCCGGAACAGGACTTCGACGACGGGTACCAGCGGTCCGCTTCGACCAGCTCGCAGCCGTACCAGCTGGCCTTGTAGGCCAGCAGCCGGCCGAGCTCACCGAGGCCGGCGTCGGACAGCGCTTTGGCGAGGGACCGGTTTTGCAGCATGCCGGCGATGTTGAGGTCTTCGACGGTGAGCCGGGTCAGGCCGCTCGCAAGCTCTTTAGACAGCTCGTGCGCGGCTTGGTTCCGCAGGTTGGCGATGCGGGAGTGCAGCTTCGTGAGCCGCTCGCGGGCCTTGCGGCGGCCGTTCGACCCGGGTTTGGTTCTCACGCGGGCCTGATTGGCGCGCCGCAGTCTGTGCTGCGCGTGCTGAAGGGCTTTCACCCCCTCGACCTGGTGCAGCACCACACCGTCCGTGTCCGCGACAACCGCGAGCGATTTCACGCCGACATCCATTCCCGCGGGCAGCTCATGACGGCCGTTTGCGAAGCGACGGGCCGGGTGGAAGACGGCGGCGACACCCTGCAGGGACACCCACCAGCGGCCCCGCTCGAACCGGAAGCTTGCACCGTGTAGGTGCAGCCGACCGGCCGCGAGCATCCGGCGGATCTTCTTGGTGCAGCCGTGAATCCGGATCTCGCCGAGGGTCGGGAACCGGAGCGCCTTCGGGCTGGCGACCCGCACCGGCGCGGTCTGCCCCGGCTTCGATTTGGAGCGCAGCTTGAACGCCGGAACGCTTCTGTTGCGGGACTTGAACTTTGGGAACCCGGCCTTCTTGCCCTTGCGGACACCGGACACCGAGTTAGAGAAGTTGGCCAGCGCTTGGGCGGCGTTCACGCTCGCACACTCGAACACATCCTGATTGACCTCATGACGCCAGGCCAGCCCGCGGCTGCCGTCGTCATTTACCGGGCTGTCCGGCGTGCGGCCGGTCTTCCACGCGTTGAAGGAGTTGATGAACGACACCTTCGACCACGACAGCGCCGGGGTCTGCTGCTCGGACGAAATGCAGTGGGAGGCTTCCGCGCGGCGCTGGTCCAGATTCGCTTTCACCCGGGCGAGCTGATGGTTGAACGCGAACCGCGCCGCGCCCGCATGCCGCAACAACACCTCATGCTGGTCACGGTTGGCGTCGAGGGCGAACTTGAATGCGACCGGCCGCGACAACCGCGTGCCGGTGTGCGACACCAGCACCCCACCGCCGGAGTCCGCGCCATCCTTGCGCCAGCTCGCCATGTTGCTGATCGTGCCCGAAGCCTCCGACAAAACAGCGAGCTGACCTGCGCCTTGTCAATCGACAGCGGAGGCGACAGCACGACGAGCCGACGGGGCGCCCATCAGGCTCACAGCCCGCTGACGTGGTGACGGCTAAGCGGTCGGACTGCTGTCTATCCGGCCATCTCGGACCTTTCCCATACCGAGGCCACTCCGGTCAGCCGAAGCGTGGCCGGACGGTCGATAGGGTCGTGGGCGTGATAGCGCCGCTGTCCGATCGGTGGAAGCGTCTGCGTTTGACGGTGGACTACCGCGCCCCGACGCCAGTTTGGGTGGACGACGGCCAAGCCAACGTCGGGGACCTGACGCCGCTGCACCTCCCGCCAACCCTGGCAACAGCACTCATCGCATGGGCGCAACAGTTCGAAAGACACTTTGCCCTTGATCGCTGGCCGCACTGGGACAGCAAAGCGGCTGAGCGATGGCACGTCGCTGAAGGCCACCGGCTGTTCGACGAGCTCGTCCGGGTGCTGCCAGACACGCGGATCACCCTCGACATCTGGGCGGTGGACACCGACTCCGTAGAACAAGAGAACTCCGGCGTGCAGCCGCCATCGGCCGGGATATGGGTGCACGAACCGGATGTGCCCGAGCGGTAGGCCGACCGATCGCCCAGGCAGCAGACCGTGTGGGGCTGAGGAGCCGACGGCATTCAGCCGGCCCGTGGCCGGCGCCGCCACGGTGGTGAGGGGCTGAAGAGGGCATCCAGCACCGCAGCCAGGCAGGCCACCTGCAGCCAGCCGGTGGCCGAGGCGACGGTGTTCTCGAACGAGCGGGCCAAGCGGCGATGGCGCAGCAGCCGGCCGTGCGCGACCTCCACCCGCCAAGCCGGCGGCAGCGGCGCGAACGTGCCCCGCTTCTGTTCATGTCCGACCCGGCGGACCTCGAGCCGATGCTGGCGGCCGAGCTTGCTGGCCGCGCGCTGGGTGACGCCCCGGTCAACCAGGACCAGACCCAACCGCTGGTGTTGGCCGTGTCCGGCGAGGTCGGCGAGCAGTGCAGCGGTGGTTTCGTTCTCGTGCGTCGACGCCGGCAGCACGCGTGCCGCCAGCGGCAACCCGGTCACGTCCACCGCGATCGCCCGTTTCGCGCCCTTCGTCGCACCGTACGGCCCACCCCGGTCATGAAAGCTGCGGCCACCGGCGGACGCGCCGCGGGCCAGGTGAGTGTCGACGACCACCATCGACGGGGTCGGCTCGGCCCGTTTCGCCACCCGCCGCACCCTGCGATGCAACTCCGCCAGCAGCCGTGCCCACGTGCCGTTACGCGACCAACGCCGAAACTGCGACCACACCCGCGTCCACGGACCGAACTCGACCGGCAGACACCGCCACTGACACCCCGTGTACGACACATACAGAATGCCGTCCACCACCCGGCGCACATCCGGACCGAACCGGCGGCCCCGCTTGTTCGCCGAACACAGCAACGGTTCGAGCACAACCCACTGCTCGTCCGTCAAATCCGTCGGATACACGCTTCTTCACCGGCACACCGAACACACCGACTGAAGCCGAATAGGGACACACTCGGTCAGCGTGGAGGCGGCGGACGTTGGTCCCTTGACCGGTCTGACCGCCCGGACCAGCGTGAACACGGTGGTCGAAGCTTTGAGCGTCGTGGTGTACGCAGCGCGGCTACGCGACGGCCGCGTCGTCGATCTGGGGATCGCCTCGGACCGGCTGGTCGCCATCAGCGAGCCGCACACTCTTCAAGCACCGGACGTCATCGCCGCGGAGGGCCGGCTGGTCACCGAGTCCTTTGTCAACGGTCACCTGCATCTGGACAAGGTCTACACGCTCGGGCGCGCCGGAGAGGAAGCACTCGCCGCGTACACCGCGGGCTCGATGGGGAGCGCGATGACGGGCATCGAACTCGCGCGGGCGGTGAAGAACGATTACGACAGCAGCTGGATCCTGCCCAACGTCAGGCGTGCCCTGATGGAATCGTTGCGCTTCGGGACCTTGCACATTCAGGCATTCGCCGACGTCGATACGACCGGACAGCTCGAAGGCGTGCGGGCCGTCCTGCAGGCACGGGAGGAGTTCAAGGACGTCCTCGACGTTCAGGTGGTCGCGTTTCCCCAAGAGGGGGTGCTACGCGATCCGGGTGCCGCGGCCCTCTGCGAGCAGGCGATGGCAGCAGGCGCCGACGTGGTCGGCGGGATCCCGTGGATCGAGTTCTCCGACCGCGATGCCCAGACCCACGTCGAGTGGGCCTGCGCACTCGCCGCCCGCCTGGATCGTCGCGTGGCGATGCTCGTCGACGACGCCGGCGACCCGTCGCTCACCACGACGGCGATGCTGGCGCAGGCGATGCTGGACCACGGTCTGGTGGGACGCGGTGTCGCCTGCCATGCCCGCGCGATCGGGGCCTACGGAGAACCCGCCCAACGCCGGCTGGCCGGCCTAGCCCACCAGGCCGGCCTAGGTTTCGTCAGCGACCCGCACACCGGTCCGGCCCATCTTCCGGTCGACCTCTTTGACCGCCTCGGGGTCGCCGTCGCCCTGGGGCAGGACGACATCGAGGACGCGTACTACCCCTTCGGGCGCGGCAACATGCTCGAGATTGCCTTCCTGGCCGCACACTCGCTCGGTTTCCTTTCCCGGCCCGACCAGCTGCGCCTGCTCGACTTCGTGACGACCTCGGCCGCCCGAGTGCTCGGTATCGCGAATCATGCGATAGCTGAAGGGAATCCGGCGAATCTGGCCGTCCACGACGGTGAGGACATCGCCGCCGTGCTGAGCCGCCACGCGGCTCCGCGCTGGGTCATCAGCCGGGGCCGTGTGGTCGCGCAGACACGTGAGAGCACAGACTGGTCGTGGCACCCACCGGAAGGCGATCCCGAGGAGTCGGCGTGACCGGCAGCACCGAGGCACTGCGCGTGGAAGTCCCCCAGCCCGCCTTGCTCTTCGATCTCGACGGGACGCTGGTCGACTCCGTCTATCAGCACGTCATCGCCTGGCAGGAAGCTCTGGCCGAATGCGGCATCCCGCTGTCGGTATGGCGCATCCACCGCCGCATCGGCATGAGCGGCGGACTGTTCCTGGACGCGTTGCAGCGTGAGACCGGCCAGCGGCTGGATGCCGACACGCTGACGACGCTTGCTCGGCTGCACTCCGAGGCCTACCTGCGACGGGCGGCCGGTGTCGTCCCGCTACCGGGCGCCCGCGAGCTCCTGCACCACCTTTACGAGCGTGACGTTCCCTTCGCGATCGCTACCAGCGGAGCGCGCGCAACGGCGGCATCTGCCCTGCAATTGCTGGAGCTTCCGGCCGACGTTCCGGTCGTCACCCGCGACCTCGTCGAGCGAGCCAAGCCCGATCCCCACCTTTTCCTGGCGGCCGCCCAGCTGCTCGGCGCCGATCCGCAGCAGTCCTTCGTCGTCGGTGACAGCGTCTGGGATCTGCTGGCGGCCCAGCGCGCCCGGGCCCTCGGTATCGGCCTGCTGTCGGGCGGCTACGGACGCGAGGAACTCGAACGCGCCGGCGCCTACCGGGTCTACGCCGACACCGCCGACATGTTCGCGCACATCGAGGAAGTGGGTGTTCGGCCGCTCCGCTGACGGTCAGGCCGCCGGCAGCCGGAAGTAGTGCCCGTTCTCGAGGTCCTCGATCAGGCCGGGCTGCATCGGCTGCCATCCCAGGAGTTCTCGGGTCAGCGAGCTGGATGACGGGATGTCGGCGGCCAGCAGCTGTCCGATGAAGCCGAAATGCTCGGCGGCCTGCTCGGGTGCGAGAGCAACGGCGGGAACGTCGAGATGGCGCCCGATCACCTCGGCGACAGCGCGGAGTGACACGCCCTCGTCAGCGATGCCGTGCAACACCGAGCCTGCAGGAGCGCCCTCCACCGCCAGCCGGAAGAGGTGGGCGGCATCGAGCCGGTGCACGGCGGGCCAGCGGTTGGACCCGTCGCCGACGTAGGCCGACACGCCATTCTCCCGTGCCACCGCGACGATCACGGACATGAAGCCGTAGTCACCATCGCCGTGAACGGTCGGCGCAAGCCGCACGGTCGAGACCCGAACCCCCTTGTCCGCCAGCGCAAGTGCGGTCTCCTCGCTCACGGCACGGGCCCGCAGCGGGTGATCCGCAGCGACCGTGTCACGTTCGGTGCTCACCTGTCCCGGGGTGAGTGCCGCGGTGCCACCGGTGATGACGAACGGCCGGTCGGAGCCTTCCAGCTCGGCGCCGATCGCCTTGATGGCCTGCAGATCGATGCGGGCGTTCTCGTCGAACTGCGAGAAATCGTGGATGTACGCGAGGTGGATGACGCCATCCGACGCCCGCGCTCCCGCCCGCAGACTCTCGACATCCTCGAGATCTCCGCGCAGCACGCCGGCACCCGCCGTGCTGAGGGCCTGCGCCGAGGCGTCGGATCGGGCCAGCCCGACTACTTCGTGTCCGGCGGCAAGCAATTCGGGGACCACCGCGGATCCGATCCATCCGGATGCACCAGTGACGAATACGCGCATGAGACAACCTCTCGGTTCCAGGGTTCGCTATGTCAGTCGCTGTCATCACTCTACATCGCGATGTCAGTTGCTGTCATCACTAATATGGACCGATGGTCCGGTGGGAGCCCAACGCGCAAGGGCGGCTCGAGCAGGCAGCGCTCGACCTCTACGTCGAGCGCGGGTTCGAGCAGACCACCGTGGCCGAGATCGCCAAGCGGGCAGGGCTCACCGAGCGGACGTTCTTCCGCTACTTCGCCGACAAGCGCGAGGTGCTCTTCGGGGGTTCAAAGCATCTGGAGGAGGAGCTCACTCGGGAGTGGCGCACGCACCGGTGTCGCTGGCTCCGCTCGATGCGGTGGCGCACGGCCTTTCGGCGCTCGCGCCGCTCTTCGAACTGCGTGGCGACTTCCCGATGAGGCGGCAGGCCGTCATCACGGCAAACGCCGACTTGCAGGAGCGCGAACTCATCAAGCTGGCGTCGCTCGCCTCGGCGACGGCCGAAGCACTGCGGCAGCGCGGCGTCAAGGACCCGGTCGCCGCCCTGGCGGCCGAGGCCGGCATCGCCGTCTTCAAAATCGCCTTCGCCCGCTGGGTCGACCCGTCCAGCACGCGCGACTTCGCCGCGTTGATCCAGGAGTCGCTGGCGGAGTTGAAGGCCGTCGCCGCCGCCGGCTAGCACGGCGTCGCCCAGCCGACCCGATGCGGCAGTAAAGCTCTTGACCCATCTCGCCGACCATGTGCAGACGGATTGATTCCGCCGGACTTTGCCGTGATGGTGATCGTGGCAGAACTGTCCCCGGCCGGGACAAGCCATGAAGCCGAGGGATCGAGGAGCAGATGGGCCGAATGCAGCGGGGTTGGAAGCTGAGCCTGCTCAGCTGGCGGGTCATCAGGGAGCAGCCCGCAGCGCTGGCCCTGCCCCTGGTCGCCGCCGCGGCCGAGGGCGCCATCGCGGCCGGCTATGTCTTCGGTGTCACCGGAACCCACGTCTTCCGGGAGAACAACGCCGCTCGCTACGCCGAGCTCTACCCGTTGCTCATCCTGCTCACCCTGGTCGCCACCTTCGCTAACGCCGTCATCGTCGCGATTGCCGACGCCCGGCTTCGCCAGCAGCCGATCAGCGTGCGCCAGGCCCTGTCGGACACGGTGGGACGGTTGCCGTTGCTGCTGGGCTGGGCACTGCTTTCCGCCACCGTCGGGCTGGTGCTGCGCATCCTCGAAGAGCGCCTACCGCTCGCCGGGCGTATCGCCGCCGCCATCGCCGGCGTCGCCTGGTCGCTCGCGACGGTTCTCGTCGTCCCCGTCCTCGTGCTGGAAGGTGTCGGCCCGGTGACCGCCGTCCGCCGCTCCGGCCACCTCTTCCGCGAGCGGTGGGGCGAGCAGCTCACTGGTCAGGCCGCCATCGGGTTGCCGATCTTCATCTGCTCGCTGCCGTTCTTCGTCCTGGGCGCCGTCATCGCGACGAAAGTGCTGGTGCTGGGGATCGTCATCATTGCCCTCACGCTCGGCATCATGGTCGCGCTCAGCGGCGCGTTGAGCGGCGTCTTCCAGACCGCGCTGTACCGCTACGCCGTCGACGGTCAGCCGCCGAGCAGCTTCTACGACGGTGACCTGGCCGACGCCTTCCGGCCGAAGAAGCGTCGCTTCCAGGGGATCTGACCGACCGGCGCTCAGTGCCGGAACCGTCTGATGCCGTCTGGAGCACATCGAATCACCTGCGCGGCCCGGGCGAGCGCATCATCAAACTGCCCGCCCGTCAGCCCACCCGGCCGTTCCAATTGCGCGCCTCGCGAACGACTTCGCGGAACGGCTTGGTGGAGTCGAAGGTGGGCTCGCGCGGCAGGCCGAGCACCCGCTCCCCCAGCCCATTGCGTTGCACCTCGTTCGTCCCGGCGGCGATGGAGACCATGCGGCCGTTGAGATAGTTCAGAGCAGCAAGCGTGTCCGGTTCCCCCGCACCCTCGGGCCAGAGCAGCGCCTCAGCCCCGCCGATCTCGATGCCCAGCCGCGCCCGGATCGGCGACAGCACTCCGGCGGCCAGCTTCCCGTACGCGGCGACGGCAGGCTGCGGGGTGTCCGAACGTTGCAGCCGGGCGGCGATCTGGCGCCCGAGGTGGTACTGCGCGAAGTCATTGATGTGGGCCCGCGCGATGGCCTGCCGAGCAAGCGGATCGCCTGCCCGGCCGGCCTTGCGCGCAAGCTCCACGAGGTCCGGCGCGAGCTCCAGCGGCTCCACGCGCTGCGCCCCGGACTCGCCCGCACCCCGCTCGTAGACCAGCATGGTCTGCGCAACGGACCAGCCCTGGTTGACCTCGCCGATGAGCTCGTCGCCGGTCACGACCACATCGGTCAGGAACGATTCGCAGAATCCGGACGCGCCGTTGATCTGCCGGATCGGCCGCACGTCGACCCCGGGCGCATGGGTGCTCACCGCGAACCAGGTGAGCCCGCGGTGCTTGGGGACGTCCCAGTCGGTACGCGCCAGGCACATCGCGTAGTCCGCCTGATGCGCGCCGGTGCTCCAGATCTTCGAGCCGTTCAGCACCCAACGATCGCCGTCACGCGTCGCAGTGGTGCGGATCCCGGCGAGGTCGGAGCCCGCCGCAGGCTCGGAGTAGAACTGGCACCAGAGCTCCTCGCCGCTGAGGATTTTCGGGAGGTGACGAGCAAGGAACTCCGGCGTCGCGTGGGCCAGCATCGACCGCGCGATCGGACCCATCGTCACCGACCCAGCTCCCCCGAAGGCCGGGAGGATGAACGAGCGGGCCTCCTCTCTCCACACCCGCTCGTGGTCCGCGGAGAGTCCGCGGCCGCCGTACTCGGTCGGGAAGGAAAGGCCCGCGTAGCCGGCAGCTGCCAGCTGCCGCTGGATGATCCGGCTGGCCGCCACCTGCTCGTCGGTGACCGCCTCGCCGCCTTTCGGCGGAGCATCCGCCGGTACGCGCTCGAGGTTCGCCTCGAGCCAGGCGCGTACCTCGGTCCGGAATTCCTCTACGCTGACAGGCATTTCTCGCCTCCCGATCAGATTCCGGACAGCTGACAAAGGCGTTCGCGGTGCCACGACGGATCGCCGAAGAACGCGGCGTCGCTCGTGAGCCGTCGCAAGTACAGGTGCTGATCGTGCTCCCAGGTGAAGCCGATGCCGCCGAACGTCTGGAAGCAGCTTTGCGCCAGATCGACACCGCAGTCACCGACGAACGCCTTGGCCATGCTCGCCGCCTGCGGTCCATACCCGTCGGCGTCGCCGACGTGCTGCGCCGCCGCACGGGTGATGGCCTTGCTCATCTCCAGCAGCAAGCTTGCGTCTGCGAGCGAATGCTTGACCGCCTGGAACGACCCGATCGGGCGGCCGAACGCGATCCGGTCCTTCGCGTACTGCACCGTCATCGCGAGTTCGTAGTCCATCGCGCCGACCGACTCCGACGTCATGAGGACGCAGGCAAGCGCGAGCAGCGCGTCGATGAGATCCGCGGCACCGCCGTCGTTCTCGACCAGCGCGGAAGCCGGGACGTCCAACGCGTCCAGCTGCAGCGCCATGAACCGGCGGGTGAGATCGAGTGACCCCAACGGCGTGAGGCGAAGGCCGGGATCATCCCGGCGGATGAGGAAGAGCCCGGGTCCGTCCTGTCCCGCCGCGGTCACGAGCAGCCAGCCGCCACGGCCCGGGTCTTCCACGAACGTGGCGTCACCTGACAACCGATAGCCGCCGCCGGTCGGGGTAGCGCTGACGACACCGTCCATCGCCGGAGCTCCGGGCGAATCGGCGACCACCCACGCCGCCGAAGCCTCCCCGCTGATCAGCGCCGGCAGCACCGTGCTCCGCTGGTCCTCGTTGCCCGCCGCCCCGAGGGCGTACGCGACGACGTTCGTCCCGACGAAGGTGCCCGGCTGCAGCAACCGGCCTCGTTGATACGCGATCAGCGCGGCATCGACGACACCGTTGCCCGAGACGGTGCCGCCACCAAGGGCCTCGGGCACGAGCATCGCATACCAACCGAGATCCGCCGCCCGCCGCCGGTATGCGGCCGCAAAAGCACCATCGTCGTAGGCCTTTTCGCGTACCCGATCCAGCGGGCAGGTGTCCGCTATCAACCGGGCGGAAGCGTCGACCAGCATCCGCTGATCGTCTGTTATGGCATCGTCCACGATCGCTCCTCACCCGCCGCTAGAACGCGCGCTCGAAACGTGGACCGGACTGGGGTACGCGTGCGCGGAGTTCGTCTTTGGAAACCTTGTCGGTCGCCGTGCGCGGCAGCTCGTCGGTCACCCAGAGCGCCTCGGGGCACTTGAATGCGGCGAGTCTGGCGGAGGCGAACGAGCGCAGGTCGCCCAGCGTCATCTCGGCCCCGGGTCGCGGCACCACCACGGCGCAGACCCGCTCGCCCATCGCGTCCTCGGCGAGCCCGATGACGGCGACGTCCTCGACTGCCGGATGCTCCACCAGCACGGCTTCGACCTCCGCGCAGTAGACGTTTTCGCCGCCTCGGATGACCACGTCCTTCAGCCGGTCGACGACGTACACGTAGCCGTCGGGGCCGGCATAGCCGAGATCACCTGTGCGAAACCACCCGTCGACAAAGGAGTCTTTCGTCGCTTCAGGATTGTTCCAGTAGCCCTTGACGACCTGCGGTGACCGGAAGGCGAGCTCGCCGACCTCACCGAGCGGCAGCGCAGTGCCGTCAGGGCCGAGAACGCGCAACTGCGCGGTGAGGTTGGGCAGGCCCACGCTGTCGGGATGGGCGTCGTACTCGGCGCCGACATTGGTGACGACAGCCGAGGTGGTCTCCGTTCCCCCGTAACCATTGAACATTTGCACGGATTCACCGAACACCTCGCGCACCCGGCGCGGCAGCCGCCGCGGGACGGGCGCCCCGCCCATCGGAAAGGATCGGATCTGCAGATCGAACTTCTCGATGCCCGGGAAGTCCAGGATCTCCTGCGCGACGGCCGGAACCCCGCCGAGGCTCGTCACGCGTTCACGAACGGCCAGCTCCAGCGCCGCAGCGGTGCCGCGCTTGCGCATCAGGACCATCTTCGAGCCCGACATCGCCCCGCCCACAATGGACGCAATACCGCCGATGTGGAAGAGCGGGCCGGAGCCGATCGACGCGGCCTGCACGGGCGTCCCCGGATCGCGGCCACTGAGCATCAGCTCACGGGCGAATCCGAAACCCATGTTCAGCAGGTTGGCGATCGTGGCGCGGTTGGTTCCGAGAGCACCCTTCGGATGACCCGTGGTACCCGAGGTATAGAGAATCGTCACCGGGTCATCCGGCTCGAGGGCGGCGAACTCGCTCTCATCGAGCGGCGGACCGCTCGCCAATTCCTCGAATGCCGTCACCCCGGGACCTCTCGCGCCGCGCACCCCGATGACCGGGACGCCGGAGCTCACCGCCAGCAGCCGCTCCACGCGTTCGGAATCGGCGAACACCACCTTGGCGCCGCAATCCTGCAGCGCGTACTGCAACTCCGGGCCGGTCCACCATGCGTTCAGCGGAACCACGATCGCGCCGAGCACCGCCGCGCTCCAGAAACCGGTGACGAACTCGGGGAAATTGCGCATGCCGATGGCGACACGATCGCCGCGCTCGACGCCGTAGTCCGTCCGCAACCGGGCCGCGACGGCCAGCGCCTGGCCCCGCACCTCAGCGAAGGTCAGCCGCTCGTCTTCGAAGACGATGTGCTCGAGGTCGGCGTGCGCTTTCGCCGTCTGGAACATGTCGACGATCGTGCGCGGAGCGCGCAGGAAGGACTTGAGCGGCACCCCGTCCAGAACGATGTCCTCGAGCTCGAACGGGCCGCCCGGACCGAGCAGCGGCTTCAGCCTCGGATCGGGCGAGTAGAGGTCGTAGCCACTGACGAGCCCGCCCACCGCCTCACGCGCGTTGGTCATCCTTCACCTTTCACCGGCACACGCCCTGCTCGATCAACTCGGCCACTTCGGCGGGTGACAGTCCCAGCACCGATGTCAGCACCGCTTCCGTATCGGCGCCGAGGCACGGCGCGCTGGCCGCCAGGCGCTGGGCCGTGCGCGAGAAGCGGATCGGGTTGCCGACGTGCGTCTCCTCGCCGACTTCCGGATGCTGCAGGTGGACGATGAACTCGCGGGCGGCGAGGTGCGGATCGGCATGCTGATCCATTGGTCCCATGACGGGTGCCGCCGAAACCCCTTGCGCCTGCAGGAGTTCTGCCGCCTCGACGTTGCCACGCGCCCGCGTCCAGCCCGCGATCCGCTCGTCCAGCCGATCCCGGGCGGCGAGCCGCGAAGCGGCAGTCGGCAGTTCGCCCGGGTCCCCACCGATGACCTTGCAGAGCCGCTGCCACTCGTCGTCGCTCATCACCGCGACCGCGACCCACGAGTCGTCGCCCTCGCTGGGGTAGACCCCGTGAGGGGCTGCCGTCGGATGGGCATTGCCGAGCGGGGCCGGATCCATCCCCGGGCGCGCCGCGTCGAGGTACAGCTCCCCTATCAGGTACGCCGACACCTCGGTCTGTGCCATCTCCAGCCGCTGCCCCTCCCCGCTCGCCTCGCGCTCGCGCAACGCGGCGAGCACGGCGACGGCCAGCAGCTTGCCGCCGATGTGGTCGGGATGGTTCAGCGACGTGCCGCACGGATACGGCGCATCCGGGTGATTCCACAGCAGGTGCACGCCCGTGAACCCGGAATTGAGCGGCCCGTACGCGGGCATGGAACCGAATGGCCCGGTACTTCCGTAACCCTGCGACGACGCATAGATGACGCGAGGGTTGACGGCGCGGACCGCCTCGTAGCCGAGGCCGAGACCTTCGAGCACGCCGCCGCGGTAATTCTCGGCGACCACATCAGCACCGGCACACAACGCGAACGCGAGCCGGCGGCCCTGCTCGGTCGTGAGATCGAGGGTGACGCTGCGCCGTCCGCGACACTCGGCGTTGAATGTCATGCTGCGGTTGAAGGATCCGACGGACGCGCCTGCCGCGCGCAGCACATCGAGGTGGACCACCGACTCCAGCTTGATGACGTCAGCCCCGAGCTCCGAGAGCACCCCGCACAGCTCGGGAGCGATGGCGGCGACACCGAACTCGACCACGCGCACACCTTCGAGCAGCAAACCGCGGCCCAGGCCCATAGCAGCACCACCAAGAACCGAACGTGGCCGGAAGGACGCGTCAGCCTCGCTCGCTGCCGCGTGCCGAACTGACGCCGGCGTGCGCGACAGGTTCACCGGATGGTTGGCGAAAGGCAGCCCCTCGAGGCCGGCAAAACCCTTGTCACTGAAGAAGGACCGGGACCGGGTCTGCGGATGGTCAACGAATTCCCGCAACGTCTGCAGGACGCCGATGGTCGTGCCCAGCCCGAGCGCCTGGTCGAACAGCTCTGACCGCGATCGGTCGGTGAGCCGCTCCTCGGCGAGCATGCGAACGACGTCAGCGTTCTGCAGGCGGAAGAGCATGCTCGCCCAGACCTCGTCCTCGAAGGCCTCCGGCGAGCCCATCAGCTCGACGAAACCGCTCCACTGGCGCGGGGTGCCGATGACCGCGCGTACCCACCCGTCGGCAGCCGGCAACACCCAGTAGGCACCCTCCGCATTCCTCTTGCCCTCAGGGGAAAGCAGCTTGTTGATCTTCGTGTACGACGCCAGGGCGATCGACCACGGGTTGGTCCCCGCCAGCGCCGCTTCCTGCACGCTGATGTCGACCAGTTGCCCGGCCGGCCCCTCCTGCCGCTCCCCGTCGAGCGCCGCGGCAACCGCAGCGATCGCGCCGTACACGGAAGCGCAGTCATGGGCGAGATAGCCGGGGGCGTTGCAGGGCGGCAGTTGCGGGAAGCCGGTGGCATGAAGCGTTCCCGACGCCGCCAACGCCGGCAGGGCCTCCAGCCGCCACGTCGAGCGCGGGCCGTGGAGACCGAAATCGGTGAGCCCGACATGGACGAGGTGGGGATGACGCGCCGCGACGGCATCCGGCGCCAATCCCCACGCCTGCCGCTGCGCGGCATCGGCGTTGTCCACCACGACATCCGCGTCCTCGAGCAGGCTGTCCAGCCGATCACGATCGCCACCATGCTCCAGATCGAGGACGATCCCGCGCTTGTTGGCATGGCGATAGCGGTGCGCGCTGGAGCCGGAATCCTCCTGCGGCCCACTCTCGACGCGTATGACATCGGCCCCCAGGTCGGCCAGGATGCGCGCGCACAACGCGCCCCGCAGATCGGTCAGATCGACGACCCGCAGCCAGGCAAGTGGACCCGTGACGGCAGAGGTCGCGGCAGCGTCAGCGGTCATCTGTGTGCGCCATCTCCGCTCGTCAAACATCTAGATCTTGCCCGGCCCAGCTCGCAGCGTTGCTGGCAAATTACTCCAGCGCAACGTGTGCCCGCAGGGAAGGGTCGCTGCCCGGTGTCACGCGGCGCTTCCGTGATAGAAGAAGCAGACTTGCCGCAGGTCGCCGGGGCTATGGAGGTTCGATGTTCACCTTGAGGTTCGACATGCGAGCGCCCGCGAGCGGCGCTCCCGCGCCGGAGCTCTACGCTGCCGCGCTGGAGATGGCCTCCTGGTCCGAAACGCGCGGTTGCGTCACCACCATCGTGTGCGAGCACCACACCGCGAGCGACGGGTACCTGCCGTCGCCCATGGTCCTCGCCAGTGCCCTGGCGGCCCGCACGACCACCCTTCCCATCACGGTGGCTGTCGTGCTGCTGCCGCTTTATGACCCGGTGCGCCTCGCAGAGGAGATGGTGATCCTCGACCTGATCAGCAAGGGGCGGGTCTCCTACGTCGCCGCGATCGGCTACCGGCCCGTCGAGTACGAGATGTTCGGCGTCGACTATCACCGTCGCGGCAAGATCGGTGACGAGAAGCTCGGCGTCCTGCTGCAGGCCAAGACGGGTGAGCCGTTCACGTACGACGGGCGCCCGATCCACGTCACGCCGGCGCCCTACACGCCGGGCGGTCCGATGGTGGCGTGGGGCGGAGGGAGTCTCGCGGCCGCGCGGCGGGCGGGGCGTCACGGCGTCGGATTCTTCGGCCAGAAGGGCGATCCGGAGCTCGGCGTGGCTTACGAGCAGGCGGCGCGCGAGGCCGGACACGAACCTGGGATGTGCCTGCTGCCGCCGGCCGATGCCCCGACGACCGTCTTCGTCGCCGAGGATCTCGACCAGGCCTGGGAGGAGCTCGGCCCCTACCTCATGCATGACGTGCTCAGCTATGCCGAGTGGAACGAGGGCAACGTCGACACGGCGAGCCTGTCGTTCGTGAAGACCGCCCAGGAGCTACGCGCCGAGAATCGCAGTCACCGGATCTTCGCGGTGGACGAGGCGATCGCCGCTGTGAAGGCCGGCATGCCGCTGGGCCTGCATCCCCTCATCGGCGGGCTGCCGCCCGAGATCGCCTGGCGCTACTTGAATGTCGTTGTCGACAAGGTGATGCCGGCCGTCTCGGGGTGAGCCTCGCCGACGGCCGGCCGGATTCAGGCAGCCGTCGAACGCTGCCACTCCACGCGCAGTTCGCTGCGCCGGCGCTTGCCGTCAACCCTTCAGCCATCGTCGCCCTCCTGGGTGGGCGCCGCGGCGGGGGCACCCTCGGGCCCGTCGGCGAGCAGCAGGTACAGCGACCGGCGTGCTCCCCCGAGAATCTCGGCGGCCGCGGCGCGCTGGGCGTCGGAGCCGTTACGCGCGACCTGCCGAGCCGCGATGTGCAGCTCCTCGAGCAGGACCCGTAGGTTGGCGCCAGGGTGCTCCCCGCTTGCTGCAGCGAACGGATCGGGCCAGCTTTCCCCGTGCTCCTCGACGTGCTCGCGGCCCGTCTCGGTCAGCGTGACGAGCTTGCGCCCCGACTCCGCGGTGACGGTGACCAGGCCTTCGTCCTCGAGCTGGTTGAGCGTCGGGTAGATCGCGCCCGGGCTGGGGGTCCAGCGGCCACCGGAGCGGTCGGCGATCGTCTGCATGAGCTGGTAGCCATGCATCGGCTGCTCGGCGAGGAGCAGCAGGACAGCCGCCCGGACGTCGCCGCGTGGAACGCGACCGCGGCCGCCTCCGCGGCGGCGCATTGGGCCGCCCCGCATGCCCGGCTCCATCGGGTGGTGACGGTGCGGGCCACCCTGTGGGCCTTCGAACCCCTCGAACCCGGGGCCGAAGCCCGGCCGCCCGTGGCGCCCCTGGCGCCCACTTCTTTCTGGATGTTGGTTGTACATCTGGTCCTCCTCAGGACTCGTTGATGACTGTAACGATATATCGCTACTGTCATCAGTCAAGCCATGAGGTCCACCGCCTATTCCAGGCGCGCACCACGACCCCGGCGACACTCGCCCAGCGCGCCAGGGCACCCCAGACAGTGGCGACGTCTCGCCCCATGGGGCCACGCCGGTCCGACGGCGACCGGGATACGCGGCGACCGGAAGAAAGAAACCCCGCAGATTAGTCCGTCACGCCGCTACCCGAAAGAGCCTTTGGTCCCTATCGGGAAGGCCTCTCGAAACAACTCCCAGGTGACGCCGGACTTCGCTTACCTGCAGGTCAGAGGGCACAAGGGCACAACGTCCAGATTTGTTCGGACGGAGGACCTTCGCTGGTAACGCACCCGTAACAATTTCGCGTCGCTAGCTGTGGTAACGCCCTGAATGGCATACGTTCCCGCCCAGAACATTCGCCATGGGGCGCCGGTGGGCGGCGTTCAAGCAATCGGGAAAGGCGTGTGCAATGCGCAAAAGCGCGGTCGGATTGGTGACGTGCGGCGTCGCCGCAGCACTTACGGTGAGCGCTTGTGGCTCATCGTCGAAGGGCACAGCAACCAACCCTCCTAGTTCCAGCGGCGGCAGCGGCAGCGGCACCATCACCGCAGCCTGCAAGCTGACCAACCCCCCGACGAGCACGGCGAAGGTGCCATCCACGTCGGGAACACCCCTCAAGGCGACCGGCAAGGTCGGTGTCATCCTCCCCGACACCACCTCTTCCACCCGCTACACGCTGTACGACGCACCCCTGCTCAAGAGCGCGCTGAGCGCGGCGGGCATCACGCCGGACATCCAGAACGCCGGCGGCAGCACCGCCCGCTACCAGCAGATCGCGCAGGGCATGATCGGTGCGGGCGTCAAGGTCCTGATCATGGACTCGATCGACGCCACGTCCGGTGCGGCTGTCGAGAAGGAAGCCTCACAGGCCGGCATCAAGGTCATCGACTACGACCGGGTCAACCTCGGTGGCAGCGCGCAGTACTACGTCTCCTTCGACAATGAAGACGTGGGTCGTCTGCAGGGCCAGACGCTGGTGGACTGCCTCAACGCCGACAACGCCAAGGACCCGCAGATCATCGAGATGGACGGCGGAAAGGACGTCGACAACAACGCCATCCTCTTCTCGAAGGGCGCCAACGCGGTCCTGAAGCCGCTGGACGCGGCTGGCAAGCTGAAGATCGCCTCCGAGTCGGTCGTCAAGGGTTGGGACGTCAACAACGCAGCCCCGACGTTCACCCAGGCTCTGACCGCCAACGGTGGAAAGGTCAACGGCGTGCTTGCCGCCAACGACGACATCGCCAACGCCGTCATCGGTGTCCTCAAGGGCAACGGTCTCGCCGGTCACGTCGTCATCACCGGCCAGGACTCCGGCATCGAGGGTCTGCAGAACATCATCAACGGCTACCAGAGCATGACCGTGTTCAAGAACGTCAAGCTCGAGGCCAACGCGGCCGCTCAGTTGGCCATCGCCCTGATCGCCGGCAAGGACCCGTCGGCTGCCGGACTCACCCTGTCCGACTTCCCGGACCCCAAGCTCACGAGCCACAAGATCCAGGCTCTGCTGCTCCCGGCTCAGGTCATCACGCAGGCCAACATCGGCGACGTGATCAAGGCCGGTGCGCTCACCAAGGCAGAGATCTGCAAGGGTGTCGAGGCGGCTTGCACCAAGCTGGGCGTCTCTTAAGACGACCCGCTAACCACGCCGGGCGGTGGCCGGGGGGCATAATCCCCTCGGCCACCGCTCGCATAGTCCCGGCAGCGGCGGCGCACAGCCCCCGCTTCCGGGACTTACCCGCCTCTGAGAGGACAAGGATCGCCGTGGCCGAGCCCATCCTGGAGATCAAGGGACTGAACAAGAGCTTCGGTCCTGTCCATGTCCTGCACGACGTCGACTTCGCGGTGTATCCGGGCCAGGTGTCAGCTCTGGTCGGTGACAACGGCGCCGGCAAGTCGACCCTGGTGAAGTGCATCGCCGGCATCAACAGCATCGACAGCGGGACGGTGACCTTCGAGGGCCAGCCCGTCCACTTCACCGATCCGCGGGTCGCCGCGGCACTCGGTATCGAGTTCGTCTACCAGGACCTCGCCCTCGCCGAGAACCTCGACATCACCCAGAACATGTTCCTCGGCCGGGAAATCCGGCGATTCGGCTTTCTGGTCGACGGAGAGATGGAACGCAAGGCGCGCGAGACCCTGGCCAGCCTCTCGGTCCGCACCGTGTCCTCGGTGCGGCAGCTTGTCTCCAATCTCTCCGGTGGACAGCGCCAGACTGTCGCCATCGCCAAGGCGGTGCTCTGGAACAGCAAGGTGGTCTTCCTCGACGAGCCGACGGCCGCCCTCGGCGTGGCCCAGACGCGCCAGGTGCTGGACCTGGTGCGGCGGCTGGCCGATCAGGGGCTGGGAGTCGTGCTCATCTCCCACAACATGAATGACGTCATGGAAGTCGCCGACCGGGTCGCGGCCCTCTACCTCGGGCGGATCGCCGCGGAAGTCTTCGCCAAAGACTCCAGCACCACGCAGATCGTCGAGCTCATCACCGCCGGCCGCAGCGGCGACATCGGGCTCGCCATGGCCGACGACAACTGAGGACGGGACCGATGAGCTCAGACCTGAGCAAGACCACCGAGACGCCGGCCTCGTCGACCCCTCGTCCGGGCGGCGACTTCTATCTCGACATCGAGCGTCGCGGTATCGGCGACGCCTTCACCGGCTACTACAACCGCTTGCGCTCCGGCGACCCGGGTGCACTGCCGTCGGTACTCGGCATCATCGTGCTGGGTGTCATCTTCTCCCAGGTGAGCAACCGCTTCCTGAGCCGCAACAACATCGGCAACCTGCCCGGACAGGGCGCGTACATCGCGCTCATCGCCATGGGCCTGGTCTTCGTGCTGCTGCTGGGCGAAATCGACCTGTCAGCCGGCACAACCGGTGGTGTCTGCGCCGGATTCGCCGCCCAGGCGATCTTCTCGCGCGGGCTGCATCACGGGGTCCCGACCCTGCTCTACTGGTCAATCATCGGGTCCATGGTCGCCATGATCCTGCTAGGTCTGTATCTGCGGTCCATCAGCGGGCCGATCATCGTCGCCATCGGCGTCGTCATTGCGCTTACGGGTCAGGACAAACATGTCCTGCTCGCGCTAGCGTTTGCGATCGCTTTCGGTGCTGCCATCGGGATCCTCATCGGCTGGCTGGTGGCCTCGGTCGGTATCCCCAGCTTCGTCGTGACCCTTGGCGCTTTTCCTGGCATTCCAGGGGTTGTTGCTCTTTGCGCTGAACTCGCAGCCGAAGGGCATCAACAACTACAACCTCTGGTACGGCTTGGCGCACGACAACATGTCGCCCACCTGGAGTTGGGTTTTCACGATCGTCGTCGTCGGCGGCTATTTCCTGTACACGACGCTCAAGTCCCTGCGAGCTCAAGCAAAAGGGCTCGCGGCGGACAAGATAGAACTCGTCGTCCTGCGGGCCGCCGTGATCGCGGTCGTCGGCCTTCTCATCACCTACTTCGCCAACCAGAACCGCAACACCAACAACTTCAAGAAGATCGAGGGCTTGCCCTGGGCGGCGACGGTACCGATCGTCGCGATGATCATCTGTACGATCGCGATCACCAAGACGACGTGGGGACGCCACCTGTTCGCCACGGGCGGCAACGCAGAAGCCGCTCGCCGCGCGGGTATCGACGTCCGCCACATCAAGGTCACGGCGTTCACGGTGAATTCCGCGCTCGCCGCGCTCGGCGGCATCTTCCTGGCATCGAACACGGGCGGCGCGCAGCTGGACCTCGGTGCCGGCAACATCCTGCTGTTCGCCGTCGCCGCCGCGGTCATCGGCGGAACGTCGCTGTTCGGCGGGCGCGGCAAGCCACGTGACGCGATCCTCGGCGCGCTGGTCATCGTCATGATCCCGAACGGCATCGGCCTGAAGCCCAACCTCGGCGTGCAGTACCAGGAGGTCATCACCGGAGCAGTGCTGCTGATCGCCGCCGCCGTTGATGCCATCTCGCGCCGACGCGCCGCGCCGACTCACTGAGCCTGCGGGTCTCTGGCCACGGAGGGCGGTGTGATCCGAGCGGCGCCGGCGCGCCAGGACGCGATGAGGCGTCACAACCTCGCCCTCGTCCTGCAGCAGATCCATCTGGATGGCGCGCTGACCCGAGCGGAACTCACCCAGCGCCTGGGCCTGAGCCGCTCCACGATCGGTGACCTCGTCGCCGAACTGTCCGACCCTCGGGCTGCTCGGCGAGTCGGTTCCGAGCGGCGGTCCCCGGGTGGGGCGGCCCTCGCATGTCGTCGGGCCACGGCCGGACAGCCCGTTCGTCGTGGCCGTCGACATCGACGTCAACCGGGTGGTCGCGGCGGCCGTCGGTATCGGCGGGCGAGTGCTCACCCGGCAGGTGCTGACGACGCGCCCGGGGCCCGCGTCACCGGAAGAGGTCGCGCAGGAGATCGCCGAAGCCGTCCCCGCGCTGCAGCAGACGGTGGGCGGCGGGGCCCGCCCGCTGGGCATCGGTATCAGCGTCCCCGGAACGGTCGATCGGCTGACCTACGTGGTCGGCCTGGCCCCCAACCTCGGCTGGCACGACGCCCACTTCGGGGAGCTCGCTCAGAAAGCCGTCCCCAGATTGCCCGTAGCCATCGGCAATGACGCCGACCTCGCGGTGCTGGCCGAGCACAGCCGGGGCAGCGCCCGCGGCTACGACGACGTCATCTACCTGCTGGGGCGGGTTGGTGTCGGCGCGGGGATCCTGGTGGACGGGCGCCCGCTGCGGGGAGCGGGGGGACTCGCCGGGGAGGTCGGCCACACGATCCTGGATCCGGCGGGTCCGCTGTGTCACTGCGGCGCCCAGGGGTGCGTGGAGATGTTCATCGGCGACGCGGCACTGCTGCGGCTGGCGGGCGCTGACAGCGCTGTCGGCGATGTCGAGGAGGTACTGGAGGCGGCGGCCAAGGGTGAGGATGTCGCGCTGAAAGCCGTGCAGACACTGGCCGAATCGCTCGGTTTCGCCGTCGCCAACATGGTCAACCTGCTCAACCCGCGCCTGGTGGTGATGGGTGGCTCGCTCGAGGATGTACTGACGCTCGCCCAGGTGCAGGTCGAAGCGGCGCTCGATCAGCACGCGATGGCCGCTGCGCGCAGCATGGTCGAGCTGCGCGCCTCGGGCCTCGGGGAGGACGGCTCGCTGCTGGGTGCTGCGGAGCTGGCGTTCGGTCCGCTGATGGCCGATCCCCTCAGCGCGCTGGCTTCGCTCCGGTTGCCTTCGGGGGCGTCCATCCGCTGAGGATTCAGTCCGTCTCCCGCCGGCTTCGCGGGCGCGCACGTACGTGCAGCCGCTCCCCCTGGGGACCGAAGAGGTTCAGCACCTCCGCGATGCGCGAGCCCGGGTTGGCCATGAAATGCGGCACGTGCGTATCGAATTCGGCGACCTCACCAGCCTTCAGCGTCACGTCCTGATCGCCGAGCAGCAGTCGTACGCGTCCCGACAGCACGTAGAGCCATTCGTAGCCCTCGTGCACTTGCCGCTGCGGCGGGGTCTTGGGCCAGTTCGGCGGGATGATCTGCTTGTACGCCTGAAGACCGCCGGGCCTGCGGGTGAGCGGGACGAACGTGCAGCCATGCGATTCGAACGCCTTCAGATGGATCCGCGGGTCGCCGGTGGCGGGAGCCTCGACGATCTCGTCGAGCGCCACCTGATGCGCCCGAGCCAGCGGCAGCAGGAGCTCGAGCGTGGGCCTGCGCTGCCCGGACTCCATCCGGGACAGCGTGCTGACCGAAATCCCCGTGGCCGCAGCCAGATCGGCGAGCGTCACCCCTCGCCGCTGGCGCAGGGAGCGCAGCCGCGGCCCCACGGCTTGCACGACAGCTTCGACGTCGTCCACGCGATCCATGAGGCCATCTTGCCGTTTCGGCAATAGCATTTGTCAATTCGGGCAGGGTGCCGCACTCTGCAGAGCATGGACACCACCGGCTCGTCCCACCACCACGAACACGCCTCGCAGCCCCACGGCGATCTGGACTACGAGAGCGAATTCGGCCAGGCGGCGTGGGAGGCACGCTACGGTGCCGCGGAAAGCATCTGGAGCGGCAACCCCAATCCCGTGCTCGTCACGGAAGCGGCCGGGCTGGAGCCCGGCACGGCGCTAGACGTGGGTTGCGGCGAAGGTGCTGACGCGCTCTGGCTCGCCGACCGCGGCTGGAAGGTCACCGGCACCGACATCTCCACCGTCGCGCTCGAAAGAGCCGCAAAACAAGGGGAATTGCAGGGTCTGCGGGTCGACTGGCAGCACGTCGACCTGCTGGCCGACCCGCCCGCGCCCCGCTCGTACGATCTCGTCACAGCCCATTTCCTGCAGCTGCCGCCGGACAAGCGGCGCGATCTCTACGCCCATCTCGCCGAGGCCGTAGCGCCGGGAGGCACGCTGCTCATCGTCGGCCATCACCCCGAAGACATGCTCGCCGTCATGGGCCGCACGAACCTGTACGAGATGATGTTCACCGCCGAGGAGATGGCGGCCGCGCTCGACCCGCAGCAGTGGGAAATCCTCGTCGTGGACGCTCGGCCCCGCCATGCCAAGCACCCCGATGGCCATGAGGTCACCATCCGCGACACAGTCCTGGTGGCGCGCCGGCAGCGGTGACCCTTAGATCTCGCCAGGAGACTGATTGACCCGCTGATTGACACAGCGAACACCCAGGTCTAGTACTTGTCAGACCCTTCAGCACTCCAGGAGCGAGCATGAGCAGCAACGCCTTCGGTGTGATCCACTTCTTCCCGGGAGGCACGAAAGAGCAGTACGAAGCTTCGGTCGCCGCCGTACACCCGAGCGCCGACGTGCTGCCCGACGGCCAGCTCTTTCACGCTGCCGGACCCTCCGAGGGTGGCTGGACGATCATGGCCGTCCACGACTCCAAGGAGAGCTGGGAGAGCTTCCGCGACGGCATCCTGATGCCACGGATGCAGGCAGGTGTCGCAGGCGGCTTCACGAGCCCGCCTACCGAGACGGCGATCGACCTCGACACCGTCATCTCCTAGGCCCGCGCGCCGCGCAACGCGCGCAGGAACGAGTCCGGCTCCTCGAGACGGAGATTCTCGACCCGGTCAGCCGACGGCCTCGCCTGAAGGCTCCTCACGCATCGCGCGGGCGCTCTTCGGATTCGGCGACGGCCGGCGCGGCTCGCGCACGCCCGCATCGCCGCCCCCTCCCCCACTTTCCAGCCACAGCCGCACCGACGAACCCGGGGGCATCTTCGCTCCCGACTCCGGACTCTGATCGACGACGATGCCGTCAGGCCAGCCCCGCGCGCCCAGGGGTAGCCCGTCAGGGTCTGACCCGGCGGCGACCAGGTGCCGGCCGAGCAGGACGTGGCGAGCGTCGTCCCAGGACATGCCGACGACGTTGGGTACCGACACCGTCGAGCGCCTGCGCTGCTCGCCCGCAGCCTCCTCGCTGAGCTCGAAGGCAACCTCGGAAACCACCTGCTCCTGGCGGGTTCGGTGGGCAAAAGTGGGCGGCTCGTCCAGCTCGCGCCAGCGCTCCCACGCCGACTGCCGGGTGACCCCGAGCCGGGTGGCGATCTCGGCCCACGACTTGCCGTGGCGGCGGGAAGTGCGCACCGCCACCATCTCGGCCTGATCCAGCAGGCGTCGCACCAGGCCGATGTCAGACAGCGCGTGGAGCGCTCCTTCACCGTCGGCCTCGTGCCCCGAACGCGACGCCGGATCGCCCGGGCCCCAGCCCTCCAGGCGCGCCCAGGCGCGGCGACCGTCGCGCCACGGAGTCCAGCCCTTCGCCATGTGCGTCAGGATACCCTGACGCCACTCGATTCCAAGGTCGAAGCCGGAAGGATCTCGGTCCTCGCGTTGTCGGTACCTGGGGGGAACCCATCCGAGGAGACGACATGGCGCGAGCGGTGCAGTTCGACCACTACGGAGATCGCGATGTGCTCTACATCGCCGACGTCCCGATTCCCACTCCGGCGCCGGGCGAGGTCGTCGTCAGGGTGCGTGCGGCAGGGATCAATCCCGGTGAAGCGGCGATCCGCAGCGGCGCCCTCGACACGGCCTTCCCGACCACCTTCCCCTCGGGGGAGGGCAGCGACCTGGCCGGCGTCATCCACTCGGTGGGTGACGGCGTCACAGCCTTCGCCGCCGGCGATGAGGTACTCGGCTGGTCCTGGACGCGTTCCAGTCACGCTGACTACGCGGCCGTTCCCGCCGGCCAGCTCATCCGCAAGCCTGCCGAGCTCAGCTGGGAATCGGCGGGTTCGCTCTACGTCGTGGGCGTCACCGCGTTCGCCGCCGTGCGCGCCGTCAACCCGCAGGCAGGGGAAACGGTCGCCGTCTCGGCGGCGGCAGGCGGAGTGGGCAGCGTCGTCGTGCAGCTGCTGCGGACCAGAGGCGCCAAGGTCCTGGGGATCGCCTCGCCCGACAATCACGAGTGGCTGTCGGCTCACGGGGCGGTCCCGGTGGCCTACGGAGCCGGCCTCGCCGAGCGGCTGAAAACCGCTGCGCCGGATGGCATCGACGCTTTCATCGACCTCTTCGGCCCCGAGTACGTGCAGCTGGCGATCGATCTCGGCATAGCGCCCGACCGGATCGAGACCATCATCTCTTGGGAGAAGGCGGCCGAGGTCGGCGCGAAGACCCAGGGAAGCTCCGACGCCACCTCGACGGATGTCCTTTCGGAGATGGCGGAGCTCGTCGCCTCTGGTCAGATCGAGATCCCGATCGCCGCCGGCTACCCGTTGCAGGAAGTGCAGCAGGCCTTTGCGCAGCTGGAGGATCGCCACACCCATGGCAAGATCGTGCTGATTCCTTGAAACCTGGCTCCTCCTCCTGCGGCATATCGCGTAAACCGTGAACCGAGCGGCGCCCGGGCGTAACGTGTGATCGCCGTCTCTACAGGGAGTCACCACCGAAGCTAAAGGGCGCAGTCATGCCGGATGGGCCAGCGATCGACGTGACCGCAGGCAATGCTCGACCCTCACCTGCGGAAGATGCGACGCTCGCGGCGATCGTGCGATCCGCCCCTGACGCGGTGATCTCCAAGACGGTCGACGGGCTGGTCACCTCCTGGAACGCGGCTGCCGAGAAGCTCTACGGCTACCGCGCGCAGGACATGATCGGTCGCCCCATCGAGACGACGTTTCCCGCCGAGCGCGTCGAGCAGGAGCGGGAGCGGCACGCCCGCGTCGCCGCAGGGGTGGCCGAGAGCGGATTTCGCTGCACCCGTATCCATTCCGACGGCCACCCGGTCGAGGTCGTCATGTCGATGACGCCGGTGTACGACGCGTCGGGACGGCTGATCACCATCGCGTCGATCTCGCGTCCGGTCACGAGCGTCGAGCGCGATCAGGAGCGGTACGCCTCGTTGCTGGAGGCGGCCCCCGACGCCACCGTCTGCGTTGACCGCAACGGGCGCATCACCACCGCCAACGCGCAGACCAGCACGCTTTTCGGCTACTCCCGTGATGAATTGATCGGCGCGAGCATGGAGATGCTGCTCCCGGAGGCGGTTCACGAAAGCCACCGCCGGCACCGCGCCGACTACCTGCTGCACCCGCAACGCCGCTCGATGGGTCAGGGCCTCTCGCTCTCGGCGCGACGCGCAGACGGCTCCGTCTTCCCGGTGGAGGTCAGCCTCGCACCGGACTCCAGCGGAGGCGACCTTGCCGTGATCGCGGCCGTCCGCGACGTGACGGCTCAACGCGAGATCGAAGCCGAGGCCCGGGAGAACGAGTCCCGGCTGCGCCAGGTCACCGAAAGCGTCGACATCGTCTTCGCGCTCCTGGAATTCGATCCGTTCCGCTACCTCTATGTCAGCTCCGGGGTCAAGGCGCTGCTGGGCCGTGACGCGGTGGACCTGCAGTCCACCGAGGAACTGCTCACGGAGCTGATCCATCCCGACGACCGGCACGCCGTGGAGGGCATCCGCGAGGCTGCGGCCAGCGGTCAACCGGGCCAGGCCGAGTACCGCATACAGCCCCCCGGCGACATCCAGCGATGGGTTCGCGTGACAGCGACCCCGGTCGACACCCCGGCCAGTCCGCGCAGGCGCGCCGTCATCACCATCGAAGACATCACCGCACGGGTGGAAGCGTCCGAGGCCCTGCGCGTCGCCGAAACCGCGGCCCGGACGGCGAACGAGGCGAAGAACCAGTTCCTCTCGCGGATGAGTCACGAGCTGCGTACTCCGCTCAACGCCGTCCTCGGCTTCGGTCAGCTCCTGCAACGCCGCCTCGCCGACACCGAGTACTCCGACGCCATCAGGCACATCGTCAAGGGCGGCCGGCATCTGCTCGACCTCATCAACGACGTGCTCGACATCGCGCGGATCGAATCGGGCGACATGTCGATCAGCACCGAGTCCGTGGCGGTCGGCGACGTGGTGGCCGAGACCATAGAACTCATGCAGCCGCTGGCCGAGGATGCCGGTGTCACCTTGTTCGCCGCGGCCGGCAATGCTGACGCTCACGTCCACGCCGACCGTCAGCGGTTGCGGCAGATCCTGCTGAACCTGCTGTCCAACGCCATCAAGTACAACCACACCGGCGGCAGCGTGTGGGTGGACTGGCACCAGGCGGATGACCTGATCGCGCTCGCGATCCGCGACAACGGGCAAGGTATCCCCCACGAGCATCTGGACCGCCTCTTCACCCCTTTCGACCGGCTCGGGGCGGAAGCAACCGGGGTCGAGGGGACGGGCATCGGACTGGCCCTCACCCGTGCTCTGACGGAAATGATGGGCGGCTCCATCACCGTCGAGTCGGCACCGGGCGCCGGATCCACCTTCACCCTTCGGCTCAAGTCGGCTCCCGGCGCGAACGCGCAAATTGCCGCCATCGGCGAGATCGGGACGGAGTCCTCCGCCGGCCCATCCGAGGCTCCTCAGGCGACGCTGCTCTACATCGAGGACAACGCGCCCAACGTGCGGGTGGTCGAGGAGCTGCTCAAGCTGCGTCCGGAATGGAAGCTCGTCCACGCCGCCACGGGATCGCTGGGCATCGAGCTCGCCGTCTCCCAGCGGCCTGACCTGATCCTGCTCGACCTGCATCTGCCGGACCTGTCGGGCCGCGACGTCCTCACCGAGCTGAAGCGCCGTCGCGAGCTGAATGACGTCACCGTGATCATCCTGACCGCAGATGCGCATGCCGGCCTGTCCCGGCAGCTGACCCTCGCCGGGGCTGCGGGATACCTCACCAAACCGTTCGACATCGACGATGTCCTGCGCCACCTGGACTCCGCGCTCGAGGCCAAAGGGCTGCCCAAGTGACGGGGATTCTCGCCCAGTACGGCGGGATGGGCGTGCTCGTCGTCGATGACAACGAGAGCAACATCGCCTTGCTCAGCGCGCTCATCCATGAGGAGGGGCTGACCCGCGTGTTCACCGAGACCGATTCACGCAAGGTGCGTGACCGGCTTCGCGAACACCGACCCGACCTCGTGCTGCTCGACCTGCACATGCCTCACGTCGACGGGCTCCAGGTGCTGGCCCAGATCAAGGCCCACGCGGCGGGCGACTACCTGCCCGTGCTGGTCCTCACGGCCGACACCACGACCGGCGCGCGCGATCATGCTCTGAGCCATGGCGCACACGACTTCCTGACCAAGCCGTTCGATGCCGTCGAGACCACCCTGCGCATCGCCAACCTGCTGGAAACCCGGGAGTTGCACGCCAACCTGCGAAGGGCCGGGGTCGTCCCGGCGCCCCCGGCACCGGAGCCGCCGCCGGACCCCGAGCTGACCAGGCGGCGCATCCAAGGCGTACTCGACGGCAACCGCGTGACCCCCGTCTATCAGCCGATCATCGACCTCGACACCCGCAAACCCGTGGGATACGAGGGACTTTCGCGTTTCTATGACCCGCGGTTCGGAGGGCCCGACCGTTGGTTCGACGACGCCTTCACCGTCGGGCTCGGCGTCGAGCTCGAATGGTCGGCGGCACAGACGCTGTTGCCGTTCCTCGACCTCGTCGGCGACGACACGTTCCTGGCGATCAACATGTCGCCGGCGACCGTCCTGCACGTCATGGAGAACGAGCTGTGCCCGCCGGAGCGCTGTCCCAACCTCGTCATCGAACTCACCGAGCGCGTGCCGATCCAGGACTACGCGGCGGTGCGGGGCGCGCTGGAGGAGATGCGCGCCAACGGGGCGCGACTGGCCGCGGATGACCGCGGCTCGGGCTTCGCGGGCTTCCGCCATCTGGTGAGCCTCGCGCCCGACATCATCAAGTTGGACATCGGGCTGCTGCGCGACTTCCACTTCAAGAGCGGGCAGCTCGCCATCACCAACGCGCTCGTGACCTTCGCCGAAGACGTGGGCGCCCAGGTGATCGCGGAGGGTGTCGAAGAACCCTCCGAACTCGAACTGCTCCACCGGCTCGGGGTCGGCTGGGCGCAGGGTTACCACCTCGGAATGCCCGGCCCGGCACGCGAATGGGCGGCCAAAACCGAAGCCCGTTGAGCTTCCTAACCGCCCGCCGCCAGCCTTGCCAGGACCTCGGCGGTCAGCCGATCGTGGTGGGCGACGGCCTCCAGCACCGCGTCGAAGGAGGCGAAGAGCAGCTCCTCGATGGCCTGACGCGGGATGCGCGGATGCTCGAGCCAGCGCAGGCACGCCTCGCGCTCGAGCGCCGACCACGCCGCCAGTGCGAGCAGCATGGCCTCCGACGGCCTGCGGACGCCGAGCGCGCGAAGGATCAGCGTCCGGGCTGAATTCCTCGACCTCGAGGTTCGACCTGAGCAAGCTCACCTCTGCGCGCCCGCAGCGCTGCCCGCCAGCCCACCGGCTCGGCCTGCACGTGATCGAGATACGCGGTGAGCGCCGCCGCGAGGCGCACATCAGGCGAGCCTTCGATGTTCGTGGCCTCGGTGAGCGCGTCCATCAACGCTGCCGCGGCGCGCTGGACCGCCGCGAGGATCAGCGCCTGCTTGTTCGGAAAGTAGTGATACAGCAGGCCTTCTGATACCCCGGCGTGCGCCGCCAGCTCCTGCACCGAGAGCGCTTCGACGTCGGTGTCGGCCGCCAGCGTCGACACCGCATCGAGCAGTTGCTCACGGCGTTGTTCGAACGTGAGCCTGCGCCCGCTTGGCTGCTGCACGTCGCAACCCTAGCCATCGGAGAAAAGGTCGTCGCCTCTTGTTGAGCTTCTGGCTCAACAAGAGCTACAGTCCACTCTTGTTGAATATCGGCTCAAGAAGACCGGAGGCCGCACTCATGGTTCCGCAGCTCACTGACCCGACCACCGACCAGACGCAGACGATCCAGACCCCGCACGGCCCGATCCAGGTCCGCGACACCGGTGGCAAGGGCACTCCCGTGCTGCTGATCCATGCGCTCCTGGTCAACGGCGAGCTCTACTCCGAGCTGGTCCCGCTGCTCACCGCGCAGGGTTATCGGTGCCTGATTCCCGAGCTTCCCCTGGGCGCCCACCCGTTGCCGATGAAGCACGACGCCGACCTGACCCCACCCGGCCTCGCTCGCCTGCTCGTCGAGGTGCTCGACGGTCTCGGCGTCGCGAAAGCGGACCTGGTCGGCGTCGACACCGGAGGGGCGCTTTCGCAGCTGCTGATGGCTCACCACCGCGACCGTGTCGGCAAGGTCGTGCTCACAGGATGCGATGCCTACGACGCCTTTCCCCCGCGCTCGCTGAAGTTTCTGGTGGCCCCGCTCAAGGTGCCGGGCCTGATCTGGCTGACCGCGCAGGGGGCGCGGCTACGTCCCCTGCGCAGGCTCGCCACCCCGCCACCGGTGACGCACGCGGGCGTCGACGACGCGATGTTGCTGCGCTGGACCCTGCCGCTGCACACCCGGGGGATCCGGCGCGACCTTCGCAAGGTGCTGGTGGGGATCCATTCGCGCTACACGCAGGCCGCGGGCGAGGCCAACAAGGACTTCCCGAACCCGGTGCTCATCGCGTGGGGCGATGACGATCGGCTCTTTCCCCGCCGGCTCGCCGAGCGGCTCGCGGCCGACCTCCCGAACGCCCACCTGACGACGCTCGAGGACTGCGCGGCCTTCGCGGCGCTCGATCAGCCCGACCGGCTGGCCGCGCTCATCCACGAGCATCTGGCCGGGCGGGCGTGACAGGCGCTCCCCCGCGGATGGGAAATCAGCCGGCCATGGATTTCAGCGCCGACGCGCCCTTCCCGCTCTCGGCGAGCGCGCCGGGCCGACCGAAGGTCATGCCTTCGTCGTCCACCGCAGAGCGGCGCATAGTCAAGAAGTCCTTGAGGTAGTTGTGGTGCATCCGCCAGGGGGCGCGCCGCCCCTGGTGCGGGAGCTCGTCGACGCTGCGCTGGACGTAGCCGGAGGTCAGGTCGAGGAAGGGCAGATCGGCCGGTTCGTCGGCCGGAGCGATCGGGGTGGCACGGTCGTAGCCGCGGCGGTCCATGAAGTCGAGCAGCCGGATGACGTAGCGGTTGACCAGATCGGCCCGCAACGTCCAGGAGTTGTTGGTGTAGCCGAAGACGAAGTTGAAGTTCGGCACGCCCGACAGCATCATGCCCTTGTACAGCACGGTTTTCGGCAGCTCGACCGTGCCGCCGTCGACGCTGAGCTGCATTCCGCCGAGTGCCAGCAGCGTCAGCCCGGTCGCCGAAACGATGATGTCGGCCTCCAGGACACGCCCGGACTGCAGCTCGATGCCGTGCTCGGTGAAGGTGGCGATGTGGTCGGTGACCACTTCGGCTCGGCCCGTCGTGAGCGAGGCGAAGAAGTCGCCGTCGGGGATGAGACACATGCGCTGATCCCATGGCCCGTAAGGGGGATTGAAGTGCACGTCAACGTCATAGCCCGCAGGGAGCGCGCCGACGGCAGCCTTGCGCAGGAGCTTTCGCATCGCCTTCGGGCGGCGCTGGGAGAACTCGTAGATGGCAGACGCCATGATGGCGCTCTTCCACCGGATGATCGGATGCGCGAGACGGGCCGGCAGCAGGCGTATCAGTAGCTTCGCGATCGGGTCGACGCCCGGCAGGGAAAGCAGGTAGCTGGGCGTGCGCTGCAGCATCGTGACGTGCGCGGCCCGCTCGGCGAGGCTCGGCACGAGCGTCACCGCCGTGGCGCCACTCCCGATCACGACGATCCGCTTGCCGGTCCAATCCAAGTCCTGCGGCCAGCTCTGGGGGTAGACGAACGTGCCCGTGAAGCGTTCCTGTCCGGGAAACGCGGGGCGGTGCCCGTGGTCATAGCGGTAGTAGCCGGTGCAGGCCGAAAGCCAGGAGCAGGTGACACGCACCAGGTCCCCGGTGCTGCCGTCCTGCGCGGTGACGGTCCACCGAGCCGCCTCGCTGTCCCAGTCGGCGCTGATCACCCGGTGCTGAAAACGAATCGCCTGATCGACCCCGCTCTCGCGGGCGGTGGCGCGGACGTACTCGCGGATCGACGTGCCGTCGGCGATGGCGCGAGCCTCGGGCCAGGGCCGGAACGGGTAGCCGAGCGTGAACATGTCGGAGTCCGAGCGCACGCCCGGATACCGGAACAGGTCCCAGGTGCCGCCGATCGCGTCACGGGCTTCGAAGATGGCGAAAGAAGCGGCGGGCCGCTCCTGGACGAGCCGGCACGCTGCGCCGATCCCGGTCAGCCCGGCGCCGACGATGAGGACGTCGACATGATCTGGTTGCTCGCCGCTGCGCGAAGCGCGATCGGTGGTCGTTGCCGTCATGGGAGCAGGTTAGACCTCAGGGCAATATCAGGGGCATGACCGAAGCACTGCTCGTGATGGACGTCCAGAACGGAATCTTCGATCGTTTCGAGGTGCCGGAGAGCTACCTCGACCGGGTCGTCGCCGCCGTCGAGAAAGCCGAGCAGGCAGGCGTTCTGGTAGTGCTGGTTCGGGTGGCGTTCAGTCCGGGCCATCCCGAGGTCTCGGCTCGCAACCTGAGCTTTTCCGCCCTGCGTGACGGGAGGGCCATGGTGGCCGGCGACCCGTCGACCGAGCCGGTGGACCGGCTGCTGCGCGGCAAGGGCGAGGTGGTTGTCACGAAGAAGCGGGTCAGCGCGTTCGCCGGCAGCGATCTGGAGCTGGTCCTGCGCTCCCACGACGCGACCACGCTCGTCCTCTGTGGGATCTCGACCAGTGGCGTGGTGCTCTCGACGGTGCGCGAGGGCGCCGACCGCGACTACCGGCTGATCGTTCTCGAGGACCTGTGCCTGGACCGTGACGAGGAAGTGCACCGGGTACTGACGACGAAGGTCTTTCCGCGGCAGGCCCAGGTGATCAGCTCGGCGGACTGGCAGCCGGAATCAGCCGCACCGTGAGCGAGGTGTCACGCGGGGGGCGGAGGCGGCGGGATCGCCACCCCGGCCATGCCGAGGACACGCGCATAGGTATCGCGAGCCACCTTCCACGTGCCGCCCTCGCGGACCGCGTAGCCGAGCTGCGGACCCGGGCTGAAGCCCTCGGTCCGCAGGAGCTGAAACTGCACTCCCGCTCTTACCTCGTCCAAAAAGACGACTCGGCCGACCGCAGCCCGGACGCTCGTTGCCTCGACCGGGAACCGGGCGCGCACCTGCTCGAGCGCGCCCGCGAAGGCCGAACCGTCCTGCACGGCGGCCAGCGGATCGGTCGGGGATTGCGGCCCGTTGTCGAAGACCTGAGCGAACGCCCTCCGGATGGCGGCTTCGGAATCTTCAGCGTCGACAGGCGGGGTTCCACCGGGCGGGAGCGCCGGCGCGTTGCTGAAATCGGCCTCGGGTAGCGCGTCAGGTTCATCGGGCCAGAGCTGGAGCGCCCGTTCGGCAGCCTCGAGGATCACGGCCCCCTCGATCGACACGGTCGACTCCGCCAGCCCACCTGCAGGCCAGGCAACCGCGAAGGTGACGGGGCCCGGGGGCGGCAACGGCGAGGCCCAGAGGGTCTGGCGAAAGGCGCTGTTGCTGCCGTGACCCCCCTTGGGCAGCAGTCGCAGCTCGCCGCTCGAAGGACCTTCCGGCTGCCGAGGCGCGTGGACCGCGCGTGCACCATTCGCGTATTCCAGCCCGACCTGCAGCGCGCGGAGGCCGTGCATCCTGCCGTCCATCGACTCGTCCGGGGCCGGCGCGACGCGCTTCACCGCCGTCACGTCGAACTCGAAACCGGCCGGGAAAACGGCGATCCGCGTGAGCGTGGCGGCGGCGTCGTCCGATCGTCCGACGATCACCGCCGCGGGCACGATGCCCGGGACCCAGTTGTCCGGGGGACCCATCCACGACGGGGAACGGTAGGAGACGATTCGCCGCCGGGGGTTGGGCTGCTCGGACCCGAAGAAGGACACCGTCGCATCGTCGCACCCCGCGGTGCCCGGGACGAGGGACCTACCGGTCAGCCGACAGCAGCCACCAGCGCGGCGGCCTCGAGCTGCGCGGCCTCTGCCATCGTCTGCACCTGCGGGACGAGGGTCGGATCGGCACAGAAACCCAGGCTGAGCCGGTCGTGCAGGGAGCAGGCCGCGACCCGGAGCGCATGCCTCTGACCGATCTCCGCGATGCCCAGCAGGGCCGTCACCGGAACACCGGCGATCGACACCTCGCGACGGGGGCCCGGCACGTTGGAAATGCTCACCGCGAACCGGCGCGGGCTCGCGTTCAGCCGCTCGACGAACCGCCGCACCGGGACGACGTCAGGAAACTCGTGGAGCAACGCGTCTTCGAGTTCGGCGTCGTGGGCGCGCTTGCGCAACATCGTCGCGGCATGCACGACATGCAGCCGCTCCACGGGATCGGCGATGTGCAGCGGCAGTCGCAGCGAGAAGAACGAGTCGCGGTTGGCGGTCGTGTCGCCCTCGTGATGCAGGCTGACCGGCACGCGCACGCGGATGTCGTCGAGGGAACCGTGATGCGCCTGCAGATAGTGCCGCACGGCTCCCGCCACGATCGAGAGCAGCGCATCGTTGACCGTGGCGGCAGAGACCGCGTGCGCCGCCCGCCTCACGGCCGGCAACGACACCGTCGACATGCCGATCTCGCGAGACCTCCCGATCTCCCCGTCGAACGGTGACGCGTGCTTCGAGCGCGCGAGTTCCCGGCGGCAGAAACCCGCGAGATGCCACCGTCGGCGCGCCTCGTCGTCCATCTGCGCCGGTACGGGAGCCTTTCGCTGCTCGTCCCAGGGATCCCAGAGCAGCGCTCGTGCCAGCTTCATGATCGTGGTGCCGTCGGCCAGCGCGTGGTGCAGCCGCCAGATGAGCGCGGCGCCGCCGTCGGCCAGCGGCGCGACGTCCAGCTGCCACAGCGGTCGGCCCCGGTCGAGATGCTCGGCGAACAGTTCGGCGACGTGACCACGCAGCCCGCAATCGTCGAGGGGCTCCGCGACGGCCGCCGGGACGACGTGACGTGCGAGGTCGAAACTCGGATCAGGAACCCAGGCAGGAACCTTGGAGGTGCCGCCGAGGCGACGCGTGAGCAGGGGCGCCGCACCGATCCGCCCAGCGATGATGGTGCGAATCGCGTCGGCGTCGAGCCCGCCCGGCGCCAGCAGGATCACCTTGCAGGTATGGCCGACCACGGTCTCGCACTCGAGATCGAGGATCGCGCGGTCCTCGTCACCGAGCGCGATGGCCTGGTCAGCCGGGTCAGCCAGGACGGACTCGATTCCCATGACGCCTCACCTACACGTTGCCCGATACCGCTGAACACCTTCTCACGCAACGGCGCGTCGCGCCCCCTCCAACTCGGCGGCGCCACCAAATCGGTGCCCCGCCCGAATTAGTAAGGCTGGACTTATCAGGTTAGGCTTAGCGCATGCCTGAGGATCCGGACGTCCGGCAGGTGGCCGCGGCGGTGCGGCTGAGCGTCGGCCTGCTGATTCGCCGGCTGCGCCAGACACCGGTCGAGGGCGGCCTCACGCTGCCGGAGAGCTCGGCGCTGGCCCGCCTCGAGCGCGGCGGGCCGGCCACGGCCAGCGAGCTCGCCAAGCTGGAGCAGATCAGCCCCCAGTCGATGGGGGCCACTCTCGCGACCCTGGAGCAGCGCGGTCTGGTCGAGCGCCGCGCCGACCCTGACGACGGCCGGCGGGCTGTCCTTTCGCTCACGCGCGCGGGACGCCAGGCGCGGCGCAGCAGGACCGATGCCCGCACCGGTCAGATCGCGGAGGCCCTCTCCGGCTTCAGCCGCGCGGAGCTCAAGCAGCTGATGGCCGCGGCACCGCTGCTGGAGCGACTGGCCGAGAACATTTGATGGCGGCCTCCGCAGCACCAGCGGACGACCGTTACAAGTGGACGGCGCTGTCCAACACCACAGCGGCCGTCTTCATGTCGACGCTCGACGGCTCGATCGTCATCATCTCGCTGCCTGCCATCTTCCGGGGCATCCATCTCGACCCGCTCTCCCCCGGAAACATCGGCTACCTGCTCTGGATGATCATGGGCTACCGCCTGGTCCAAGCGGTTTTCGTGGTGACGCTCGGCCGTTTCGGCGACATGTACGGCCGGGTCAAGATCTACAACGCCGGCTTCATGGTCTTCACCTTCGCCTCGATCCTGCTGTCCTTCGACCCGTTCCGGGGTGGTCACGGGGCGCTGTGGTTGATCGGTTGGCGCGTGCTTCAGGCCATCGGCGGGTCGATGCTGACGGCGAATTCCGCGGCCATCCTCACCGACGCGTTCCCGGCCGAGCAGCGCGGCCTCGCGCTGGGTATCAACCAGGTCGCGGCGCTCGCCGGGCAGTTCATCGGGCTCACGGCCGGCGGCCTGCTGGCCGCCATCGACTGGCGCGCCGTCTTCTGGGTCAACGTGCCGGTCGGCGTCTTCGGCACCCTCTGGGCCTACCGCAAGCTGCGCGACAACGGCGAGCGCCACCGCAGCCGTATCGACTGGTGGGGCAACATCACGTTCGCCGTCGGACTCGGCGCGGTGCTGATCGCCATCACCAACGGCGTGCATCCGTACCGCAATCACTCGATGGGCTGGGCTAACCCGACGGTGTACGGCTCGCTCATCGGCGGGGTGGTGCTGCTGATCGCGTTCGCCGTCATCGAAAGCCGCATCGCCGAGCCGATGTTCGCGGTCGCGCTCTTTCGCATCCGCGCCTTCACCGCCGGCAATGTCGCCGGCCTCTCGGCGGCCATTGCCCGCGGCGGCCTGCAGTTCGTGCTCATCATCTGGCTGCAGGGCATCTGGCTGCCCCTGCACGGCTACGACTACAGCGCGACTCCACTGTGGGCCGGCATCTTCCTGCTCCCATTGACTGCAGGCTTTCTCGTTGCCGGGCCGATCTCCGGCCACCTTTCCGACCGTTACGGTGCCCGCGGGTTCGCCTCCGCCGGAATGCTGCTCTTCGGCGCCAGTTTCATCGGTTTGCTGCTGCTGCCCATCAACTTCTCGTATCCGGTGTTCGCGCTGCTGATCCTGGCCAACGGCCTGGGCGTGGGCATGTTCTCCTCGCCCAACTCGTCGGCCATCATGAGCAGCGTCCCGGCTCGCCAGCGGGGAGCAGCGTCGGGCATGCGCTCCACGTTCCAGAACTCCGGCACGGCGCTGTCGATCGGGATCTTCTTCTCCCTCATCGTCGCTGGGCTCGCCGGCACGCTGTCGACCACGCTGACGCACGGCCTGCAGCAGCAGGGCGTCTCGGCCTCCGTCGCGCATCAGGTCGGCGGGCTCCCTCCGGTGGCGTCGCTGTTCGCCGCCATCCTCGGCGTGAACCCCATCCAGCACCTGCTCGCCCCCAGCGGCGCGCTGGCGCAGTTGCCGGCGGCGAACCAGCAGACGCTCACCGGGCGCACCTTCTTCCCCCACCTGATCTCGCAGCCGTTCCACGACGGGCTTGTCGTGGTGTTCGCCGTCGCCGCCGGTCTCGCACTGATCGGGGCGGTCGCCTCGCTGATGCGGGGCGGGCGCTACGTCCACGAGGCCCACCAGTCGCTGGATGCCGAGATCCCGGGCTTGCCGCTCGACACCTCGGGCGACGACGGCGGCTCCGGCCTGACGCGGCGTCAGAACGCCAATGGCGGCCAGGTAATGTCACGGCGTCGGCGACCCGCTGCGGCGCACCGGACCCAGACGATGGAGGACGAGGATGGCGTACAACCCCCTTGAGGTCGCAGGCCCCGAGGACTATCCGGTCAAGGTCGGCAGCATGCTGCTCACCCTCGTAGACCCGCACAAGGGCTTCGAGAAGGCCTACAACCGCTGGTACGAGCGCGACCACTTCTACGGCGGTTGCATGGAGGGTCGCTACCAGATCGCGGGCAGCCGGTGGGTGGCCACTCGGGAGATGAAGTCGCTGCGCTGGCCGCAGTCCGACAAGGTCGCCAGCCCGGTCGACGCAGGTTCCTACGTCGCCATCTACTGGACGCTCGCCGGTCACCACAAGGAGTGGGACGACTGGTCGATGATCCAGGTGAAGGACCTGTACGAGAGCGGACGCGGCTTCCCCGAGCGCTCCCATGTCCACACCGCGACCTTCGACTACATCGGCGTCGATTACCGCGACCCCGACGGCGTGCCGCTCACGCTCGCGCTCGACCACAAGTACGACGCGATCATCGCGGTCTGGCTCGACGGCCGCGACGGCCGCGACGCTGCCGCAACGCACGCCGACCTCAGCAAGGAACTCCTGCCCGAGGTGCTGAACGGCTCGACGCTGGACATCGCCGCCTCCTGGGTGCCGTCCGAAGGCTTCCGCGGCAGCGGACGCTCCGGACAGCCGATGGCGCTCGGCACTCCGGGCGGCGACGACAACCGGTTGTGTCAGCTGTTCTTCTGCGAGGGCGACGTGCGTACCCAGCTCGACCGGATGCACAAGTACACCGACGCGGTGGAAAAGGCTGGTATTGCTGACGTCCTGCTGGCGGCACCGTTCCTGCGTACGGTCGTCGGCACCGATACCTACGTCGACCAGATCTGGTAGCTCGGGAGCCAGATTCCGGGGCCCGGCCGACGAATTCTCAATCAGTCTGATGTCCTTTAGTCTGGGCCGGAGCACCTACGACGTGCGGTCGCCTGCGAAAATCATTTTCGACGAGGAGAAACCATGGCAATTCGGCTGGGCGACGTCGCCCCCGACTTTCACGCCGACACCACTGACGGCCCCATCGACTTCCATGAGTGGAAGAGCGGCAAGTGGGCCGTACTGTTCAGCCACCCGGCCGACTTCACGCCGGTGTGCACCACCGAGCTCGGCCGCACCGCGAGCCTGAAGGGCGAGTTCGACAAGCGCGGCGTCAAGGCAATCGCCGTCTCGGTAGACCCGCTGGACTCCCACAACGGCTGGGCGCCCGACATCGAGCAGGTCAGCGGCACCGCGCTGAACTTCCCGATCATCGCCGATCCCGACCGCAAGGTGTCCGAGGCCTACGACATGATCCACCCGGGCGAGGGCGACACCTCGACCGTGCGCTCGGTCTTCATCATCGACCCGAAGGACAAGGTCCGGCTGACACTGACCTACCCGAAGTCGGTCGGGCGCAACTTCAACGAGATCCTGCGCGTCATCGACGCCCTTCAGGTGACCGACGCCAACCCCGTCTCGACCCCCGTCGACTGGACCCCGGGCGAGCGCATCATCGTCTCCCCGGCCATCTCGACCGAAGACGCCAAGGCCAAGTTCCAGGATGTCGAAGAGGTCAAGCCCTACCTGCGATTCGCCAAGCAGCCGTAAGGCTTTCCCGCTTCATCAGTGCAGCCGGTGCCCGAGCGGGCCCGGCTGTACTGCGTTGCGGGGTTTCGCCATCATTGACCGGTGACGTTCCTGGACGATCTCGGCACGAGCACCCCGATCGTGTTGGCGCCGATGGCCGGGGGTCCGAGCACCCCGGCGCTCGTCATCGCGGCCGCGAAGGCGGGCGGCATGGGATTCCTGGCAGCCGGCTACCGGACACCCGAGGCCCTCGCTGAACAGATCGCCTCGGTACGCGCCGCCGGGGTGCCGTTCGGGGTCAACCTCTTCGCGCCGAACCCGGTCCCGGTCGACCCGCTCGAGTTCCGCTCGTACGCGCAGCGCCTGCAAGCGGAAGGCGACCGTTACGGCGTCGATCTCGCCCACGCCGAGCCCCGCGAGGACGATGATCACTGGCGCGAGAAGGTCGCACTACTGCTCGATGCTCCCGTCCCGGTCGTCAGCTTCACCTTCGGGATCCCGCCCGCGCCGGACCTTGCGGCCCTGCGATCGCGCGGCATGCTGCTGGTGCAGACGGTCACCTCCGCAGCCGAAGCGCAGGCGGCCACCGAGGCGGGTGTCGACGCGCTGGCGGTGCAGGCTTCGGCCGCCGGCGGCCACTCGGGCACGTTCACCCCAGCACAACTCCCGCCGGCGACGCCCGTCGTCGAACTCGTCGGTCAGGTGGCAGCGGTCACCGCCCTTCCGCTGCTGGCCGCGGGCGGATTGGCGACCAGCGCCGACCTCAGCGCCGTGCTGCAGGCCGGCGCATCCGCTGCCGTGGTCGGAACCGTCCTGCTGGGTTGCCCCGAGAGCGGCGCCTCCGCGCCCTACAAGCGCGTGCTGGGCGATCCCGGTGAGCGGCAAACAGTCGTGACGCGCGCCTTCTCCGGACGGCCGGCCCGCGGCCTGCGCAACGAGTTCATCGACCGCTACGACGCGTTCGCACCGCAGGGGTATCCGGCCATCAACACCCTGACCACTCCCCTGCGCCGCGCTGCCACCGCCGCGGATGATGCCGAGATGATCAACCTGTGGGCCGGGACGGGCTTTCGCCACATCCGCGCCGAACCTGCGACGACGATCCTCGAGGGGCTCGCCCGCGGCCTCTAACCCCGCATGTCACCGAGGTGGTGCACGGCCTCGTGCAGGGTCTGACGGGCGAGCCAGCGGGCGGTGCGCTCCTCCCCCGGCCGACGCGAGAACCTCCGGTCCCAATCCGTGACACGGGCCATCTCCTCGACGAGCCCCTCGAGCGCGGCGTCCATCTCGTGCAGCACCCCGGCCACGTAAGCCTGGTGGTAGCGGAACCGCACCACGCGAAGGTCGTTGAAGAGCGGCTCGACCTGCGGATTCGTCTCCCGGCGCGTCCGGTAGAGACGGATGGTCGACGCGACGTAGACGTCTCGGATGTGGCAGAGGTACTCCAGCGGCGACCAGACGTCCGTTGCCGGCCGACGCGACAGTTGCCCGGCACTCGACGCGTTGACCAGCGCGCTGATCTCGGCGGTCAGGGATCGCAACCGGGCGGCGACGTCGCCCACCGCCACGTCTTCGTAGACAAGCTGACAGCTCGGGCAGACGTGGTCCTCCGGAGCCAGAACCGGTAAGTCAGCCATCCGGTGCCACCTTTCGTCATCGCCTCGTGAAAGTCGTCTGAAATCGCGCTTTTCACCCTGTAAGAAAACCCCATGAATCGCCCGAAATAGGTGGACGTCCCGGGTAGCAACAGCCTCGCGCCCTTCAGCTTGCCTGTCGCGCTGTCGACTGAATGCAGGACTAAGGGGTCGAGTTGCCGGGGGTGTGTGGATGCTGCGCTTTCCGCGTACGCGGGCGACACCTGCCGAGGAAGCCGCGTCCACGGACCGCAGCACGCACGCGAAAGGCGCGCCGGACAGCAGGCCATCGGGCCGGCGGCTACCGCGCATCGCCCTGCTACTGGCGCTGGTCCTGCTCATCCCGGTGACCGGACTGGCAGCGCTGACCGGCTCGTCGGCCGTCTCGACCTGGCGCGAGCGGCAGGCGGCGCTCGACGTGCGGGCCGAGATCGCGGCGCCGAGCGCGCTGATGGCCGGACGCGCCCTGGTGGTCAACGAGGGTGTCGCCTCCATCGCGGTGGCCAACGCGAAGGAGAACGGGCTGGGCCTCGCGCGCCTCAACCAGCTGTCAGGCATCGATTTCGCCACGATGCTGCACGCCGCCCGCCCCGTCGTCGACGCCAACCCAGCCCTGCATGCCTACCCGAGCCTCGAGGCTGACCTGCAGGCGCTGCAGCAGCTTCGCAAGCAACTCGACGCGGGCACCGCCCAGTACCTGGACGTGCTGCACTTCTACACCGGGTTCACCGCCCACATCGACACGATCTGGGAGCGTCAGCTGGCCGACCTGCGGCGCACCGTGACCACGTCCTCGCACGGCACCGGCCTGCTGACCGAGCGCATCAGCGTGCTGCCGACGGCGTACGGCGTCCTGACCACCGCCGTCCGCCGGGCGGCCGATACGAACACCCTGCTACGGCCCGCACGGTCCTCGGCGACGCTTCATGGCTTGCTCGAGGCCGACGGCGAGTACGCCGCCAACGCCAAGGCCATCTCCGGCCGCCTCGGGCCCAGAGCCCAGGCCGCCTGGACTGCCATGGCACGCGATCCGGGGGTTGCCAAGTTCGTGAGCACCATCGCTCAGACCGAGACGCTGGCCCTGGAGGGCAAGCTGTCGCCGCTCTCGGGCAACGCGGTGGCCCACGCCCGCGCCTTTTCCGACGGCGAGCGCTGGCTCGACGACATCGCTCTCGTGGTCCAGGGCGCCTCGGCCGACGTGCGCGCCGTGGCCGACAGCGCAGCCGCGGCCGCCGAGGGCAGCTTCCAGCTCGAGCTGGCGATCTTCCTGCTGAGCGTCTCCTTCGCCGCAGGTGCGGCGATCTTGCTCACGCGTTCGGTGGTACGTCCGCTGCGCCGGCTCTCCGACAACGCCCGGAAGGTGGCCGAGGGCAACTTCGCGCTCCCCGCCGTCGTCGGCAGCGGGCCGCGCGAGGTCGTGGAGACCGTGCAGGCGGTCGACGACATGACGGCGGTGCTCGCCGCGGTCGAGTCGTTCACTGTGACGCTCGCCAAGGACCCCACCGCGGCGTCCCTGGACGTCCCGCTACCCGGCCGCACCGGCCTGGCGCTGCAGACCACGCTGGACCGGCTACGCGAGTCGGTACGCGAGGCGGAGCGCCAGCGAGTGCGGCTGCACGAGGTCGCGACCCGGGACGGGCTGACCGGCCTGCTGAACCGGGAAGCTGCGCTTGATGCCGTCACCAAGGAGCTGACCCGCGCCCGCCGCGATCACACCACCGTCATGCTGCTGTTCATCGACCTCGACGGGCTCAAGACCATCAACGACACCCATGGCCACAAGGCGGGTGACGACGCCATCCAGCTCGCCGCATTGGCGCTGCGCAGCGCGACTCGTGACGGCGACGTCGTGGCACGCCTCGGCGGCGACGAGTTCCTGGTCGCCGGGGGCCCGATTCACGACCACGGCGACGTCCAGGCACTCGCCGACCGGCTGCACCGAGCCGTCGCCGAGAGCACCCTGGAGGCCGATCAGTTGTCCGTCGCACTGCAATGCAGCATCGGCGTCGCGCTCTCCGAGCCGGGCGACAACGTCGAATCGCTGATCCACAAGGCGGACCAGGCGCTGTACTCCGCCAAGAACGAGGGTCGCAACCAGACCCGATGGCACGCGCTGCGCAGCCCCGAGATCGATGCCCCCCGGGCGCCGCAGGGTCGCTGACCTCGGCTCGTGATCCGCGCCCCCCCTCGCCGCTCACGCTTGCTGCTTGGACCCTCACCGCGTGGCGCGGAAGACAGCTGGTGGCGCAGACTTGCGGCATGAAGTTTCTCGAGGTCGACGGTCTGGGCAAGGTCAGCCGCATCGGTCTGGGCACCTGGCAGTTCGGGTCGCGCGAATGGGGCTACGGCGACAGTTACGCGTCGGGATCCGCCCGCACCATCGTCGAGCGGGCGTTGGAGCTCGGCGTCACACTGTTCGACACCGCCGAGGCCTACGGCTTCGGCAAGAGTGAGCGCATCCTCGGCGAGGCGTTGGGATCGGCGCGCGAGCAGGTGGTCGTCGCGACGAAGCTCTTCCCGCTGGCGCCCTTCCCGCCGGTCATTCGCCAGCGCGCGCAAGCCAGCGCCAAGCGTCTTGGCCTGCGCAAGATCCCGCTGTATCAGGTGCATCAGCCCAATCCGGTGGTCCCCGACTCGGTGATCATGCCGGGGATGCGCAGCCTGCTGGAGGACGGCATCATCGGCGCGGCCGGCGTCTCCAACTACTCGCTGGCTCGCTGGCGCAAGGCCGACGAGGCCCTCGGACGGCCGGTGATCAGCAATCAAGTGCACTTCTCGCTGGCGCATCCCGAGCCTTTGCGCGAGCTCGTCCCCTTCGCCGAGCGCGAGCACCGGATGGTGATGGCGTACAGCCCGCTCGCGCAGGGCCTGCTGGGCGGCAAGTACACGGTCGACAACCGTCCGGGCGGGGTGCGCGCCCTCAACCCGCTGTTCGGCAAGGAGAACCTGCAACGCGCGGAGCCGCTGCTGGAGACCCTGCGGCGGGTCGCGGCCGCGCATCAGGCCAAGCCCGCGCAGGTCGCCCTCGCCTGGCTGCTGAGCCTGCCTGCCGTCGTGGCGATCCCCGGCGCGTCCAGCGTCGAGCAGCTCGAATTCAACGTCTCCGCCGCCGACCTCGACCTCGACCCGGGCGAAGTCGCCGAGCTCACGGCCGTCGCTGAAGCTTTCACTCCGCTGTCCTCCGCGCGCACGCTGGTCAGTGAGGTTCGCGACCGGATCGGCTACTGAGCGGTGTCCGGCAGGCGACTCGCGTAGTTCAAGCAACCCCTTCTGCCCGGTCCCGACATTGGGTTAGCGTGTGGCCGCAGGAGGCCGACGCCATGCTGTCCGTGTCCCTGCTGGGGGAGCAGGCAATCATCGATGACGCGTCGGGTGCCGTGCGCACCCGCTCGTCACGTGCGGTCGCGCTCATCGCCTATCTCGCCGCCCACGCCGGAGCCCCGCAGACCCGGCAGCGGATTTCCTTGCTTTTCTGGCCTGATTCCACGGATGCCCAGGCGCTGACCAACCTGCGCCGGGAGTTACACCACCTCCGGCAGGTCCTCGGCGAGCGGCCCTCGCTGGTCGTCACCACGACCCACCTCAGCTGGCATGACACCGACACCAGCCGCGTGGATCTGCGGACGTTCCAGACCGAGCGGGCCATCGCGCTGGCCGCCGATGCCGACGGTGACGGCGAGGCCGTCATCACCCACGGCCTGGCGGCGATCGCCAGCTACCGGGGCGAGTTCCTGCCCGGCGGCTACGACGACTGGATCCTGGAGCTTCGCGAGCAATTGCAGCGCGAGTGCGCCGACTTGTGCGGGCTGGTCTGCCAGACCCAGACGCGGCGCGGTGAGATCGCCGCGGCGGTAGCCACGGCCCGCCGCCGCGTTGCGCTGCAGCCGCTGGAGGAGTCCGGTTACCGGACGCTGATGGAGCTGCAGGCCGACCTCGGTGACCGTGCCGGAGCCGTCAGCACGTATCACCATTGCGCCTCGGTGCTCGAGCGCGAGCTTGGCGTAGTCCCCGACCGGGCGACCCGAAACACCCTGCAACGCCTGCTGGTTCCGCAGCAGCGGGCCGACGCGCCGCCCGTCCCGGCGCCCGCTGATCCGGGCAGTGGCCGGCTCGGCCTCGCCGCGACCCACCTCGTCGGGCGCAGGGGCGAGCTGTCCGCTCTCGAGAACGCCTGGCAGGCAGCGGCATCCGGCCAGCCGCGAATGGCGATGGTGCGCGGAGGTGCCGGTGTCGGGAAGACGCGTCTGGTGAGCGAGGTCGCGGAGCTGGCCCGGCTGCAAGGCGCGGTCGTTGCGGTGGCGCAGTGCTTCGGGACCTCTGGCCGGCTTGCCCTTGCACCTGTCGCCGACTGGCTGCGCAACCCGGCGGTGCAATCGGCCTTGAGCGATCTCGACCCGGTGTTTCGAGCCGAGGTCGAGCGCCTTACTCCTACCGGCGGGGCGCGTGACGATCGTGACGCGAGCACGCGGGCGATGGTGGATGCCTGGCAGAGCCACCGGTTCTTCGAGGGACTCGCCCGCGCGCTGCTCGGCGTGCGGCGCCCGATGCTCCTGGTACTGGACAACATGCAATGGTGCGATCAGGAAACCCTTTCGTTCATCACGTTTTTCCTGGGACTGGAAGCCGATTCGCCGGTGCTGGTCGCCGGCACGCGCCGCGACGACGACCTGAGCGATGACCCGACCCTGCTGGAGTGGACCGTCCGCATGCGGGCGACGGGTCGCTTGACCGAGCTCGCCCTGAGCCCGCTCGAGCCGTCGGATACCGCACGGCTCGCCGCGGCTATCGGCGGCCCGTCACTCGCCGCCCCCGACGCCGAGCTGATGCAGGCCATGACCGGAGGCTTTCCGCTCTATGTCATCGAAGCCGTCCGCGCCATGGCCGGCCCCGACAGCGTGCTCCAGCCCTCCACTGACCTCGCGGGCGTGCTGCGCAATCGGCTCGAGCAAGCGACGCCCACCGCCCGCGAGGTCGCCGGCCTGGCGTCAGCCGTTGGACGCGACTTCAGGCTGGATCTGCTGACGGAAGCGAGCGATCTGGAGGCTGACAGCGTTGTACGTGCGGTCGACGAGCTCTGGGGCCGCCGCATCCTGCACGAGCTGCAGGACGGTTACGACTTCTCCCACGACCTGCTGCGGGAGACGGCCTACGAGCAGATCAGCCCGCCGCGACGCTGGCTGCTCCACCGCCGGATCGCGCAGGGACTGGAGCTGCTGCACGCCGACAACATCGACGTCGTGTCGGCCCAGCTGGCTGAGCAGTATGCGCGCGGCGGCCGGGCCGACCGGGCGGTCTCCTACTACCGCAGGGCCGCCGAGGTCGCGTCTGGTCGCTTCGCCCATGCCGAAGCCGTCAGGCTGTACAACGAGTCGCTGCGGCTGATCCAAGGCCAGCCGCAGAGTCGACAGCGTGACCGCCAGGAACTCGCGATCCTGGAAGCCATGGCCGCTCCGTTCACAGCGCGCTCTGGCTACTCCTCCCGCCAGCTGGAGCGAGTGCTGGAGCGCACCGTCGTGGTCGCCGAGGAACTCGGGCGCAAAGAGTCCGTCACTGAAGCGCTTTTCGGCCTCTGGACCTGCCGGTTCGTCCAGGGCCGGATGACCGACAGCTATGGAGGTGCGGTCCGTTCGCTCGAGCTCGCCACCCCCGGATCGGAGCAGGCGGGCGGCGCGCACTTCGGCGTCGGCGGTTCGGCACTTGCGCTGGGGCGCCCCATCGAGGCGATCGAGCATTTCGAGCAGGCCGCCAAGCTCAACAGCGGCGGCGAGAAGCCGTGGAGCATCGGCACCCGCCCCGACGTCCTCGGCCAGGCGTTCTCCGCTCACGCCCTGTGGCTGGTGGGTCGCAGCGCGGACGCCCGCAACACCGCGGCGTACGCCGTCGAGGTGGCTCGCTTCGCCGAGCATCCCTTCAGCCTCGCGGTCGCCCTGGCTTACTCGGCCGTGACGCATCAGATGCTCGAAGACAAGGCGGCGCTTCGACGAGCCGTCGATGAGCTCTGCGAGCTGTGCGAGCGCTACGACTTCGCGTACTACCGCGAGTGGGCGCTCATCCTCGACGGTTGGGGTCAGCCGGGAACGTCAGGGCTCGAGCGTGCGCAGCGCGGGGTCGCCAACCTCAAGGCGGAGGGCTCTTTCGCGCGCATGCCGTACTGGCTCAGCTTGCTCGCGGACCTGCAGGACCGCGGTGGTGACTGCGAGGCCGCGCGGGCCACGCTCGACGCCGCCGTAGTAGCCGGGTACGCGCACGACGACGTCTGGTGGCTGCCGGAGGTCATCCGGATGCGCGCCCGGCACGACGACCCGGACACGCGCGTGACGCGGCTGCAATCGGCGCGCGCGCTCGCGGCCGAGCACGGCAGCGGCGCGCTGATGCAGCGTTGCGAGCGCGACCTCGCGGCGATGGGCGTTCTCCCCCGTTCCTGATGGGTTCGCACGACCCGAACGCTCGGCGAACGCTCCCCTTCCTAACGTGCGTCACGACCGACACCCGACGTACCCCGAGGGGGACACCGTGATCACCACGACCGAGCGGACGAACACCGCTCCCTACACCGAACTGGCCGCTGCACTCCGCGGTGAGCTGATCTGCGCCACCGACCCGGGATACGACGAGGCGCGGGCCGTCTACAACGCCATGATCGACAAGTATCCGGACGCGATCGCGAGGTGCCGCGACACCGCCGACGTCGTCGCCTGCGTCGGCTTCGCCCGCGAGCACGACGTCGAGATCTCCGTGCGCAGCGGCGGTCACAACGCCGCCGGTCTCGGGGTCGCCGACGGTGCGCTCGTGATCGACCTCTCGCTGATGCGCAGTACGACGGTCGACCCGCAGCAGCACACCGTTCGCGTCGATGCCGGGTGCACCTGGGGCGACGTCGACCACGCGACCGTCGCCTTCGGGATGGCCACCCCGTCGGGCTTCATCGCCTCCACGGGAGTCGGTGGCCTCACGCTCGGCGGCGGCATCGGCTACCTTTCGCGCCGCTTCGGGCTGACCGTCGACAACCTGCTCTCCGCCGACGTCGTCCTGGCCGACGGCAGCTTCGTCACCGCCTCCGAGCGCTCGCACAGCGACCTCTTCTGGGCGCTTCGCGGCGGCGGCGGCAACTTCGGCATCGTCACCTCCTTCACCTTCCGCACCCACGACATCGGCGAGCACGGCACGATCATCGGCGGCCCGGTGCTCTACGACCTGGCGGACACCGGGAAGGTCATGCGCTGGTACCGGGACCTGCAGCCATCGCTGCCCGAAGAGCTCAGCGGCTGGATCGCGTTGCTCACCATCCCGCCGGCGCCGCCGTTTCCCGAGGCGCTGTGGGGCCGCCAAGCCTGCGGAGTCGTCTGGTGTTACACCGGGTCTCACGAGCGCGCCGACGAGGTCCTCGAGCCGATCAGGAGCTTCGGTTCCCCACTCGTGGTGGGCCTTCATGCGATGCCCTTCACCGCGCTGCAGAGCGCATTCGACCCGCTCTACCCCGCCGGGCTGCAGTGGTACTGGCGGGCCGACTTCTTCAACGAGATCTCCGATGCGGCGATCGCGGTGCATGAGAAGTACGGGCAGCTGCTGCCGAGCGGCCACTCGACGATGCACCTGTACCCGATCGACGGTGCGGCGAGCCGGGTGCCCGCGGACGCGACTGCGTTCGCCTACCGTGACGGCGGCTGGGCGGGGATCATCGTCGGCGTCGACCCCGATCCGGCCAACGCGGAGAAGCTCTCCCAATGGGCTCGTGATTACTGGGACGCGCTGCATCCGACCTCGGCCGGCGGGGCCTACGTCAACTTCCTGATGGAAGAGGGGCAGGAGCGCGTCCAGTCGTCCTACAAGGGCAACTACGAGCGCCTCGCGCAGATCAAGCGCCGGTATGACCCGGACAACGCGCTTCACGTGAACCAGAACATCAAGCCCGCCACCGATTCTCTCGCGTAGCCACCTGAACCCGATCTTCTAGAACGGGCACCGGCCGGAATCCCCTTCAGCTGCAAGCGTTTCTGAGGTCTGGTCGGGTTCGGCGATGGTGGGTCGGTGGTCTTGGGGTTCGGCCTGGTAGTGGTGGCCGGTGGGGCTGGTCCAGGTGCTGCCGCCGCCTTTCGGATTGGCGCGCGCAGCGTCCAGCCGCCTTTGTGTTTGATCTTGTGATGGCTGGCGCACAAGACTCTGAGGTTGTCTCGGTCGGTGCGTCCGCCGGCCGGGTCGCCTGGCCGGTAGGGCTGGCGGTGGTCGACTTCGCAGGGTTCGGCGGCCCAATTGCAGGTGGGAAAACGCAGGTGCGGTCACGGGTTTTGACGTAGCGGGATAACGCTTGGCTGGGCCGGTATCTGCTGTGGCCGAGGTCGAGCAGCGCGCCGGTCTGCGGGTCGAGGATCATCCGCCGCCACCGCCCATCGGCGGCCAGCGCGCGTGCTAACGGGGCGGCGATCGGGCCGTAGCCGGCGAGTTCGGCCGGGTTGTGTTGCAGGCCGAGCAGGGCCGGCAGGTCGATGGTGACGTTCACGGCGACCGGCCGGCCCGCCACGGCGTCACCGATGACCAGGGCGACGAGCGCGTCAGCCCGCCGCGCGGCGATCGGAAGGAACTCGCCGCCGCCGCCGCCGGCGGCGGTCTTGGCTTTCTGGGCGACGGCGTCGGCGGCCTGGTAGACGGCCATCACCTCTGTCGCGGAGGTGATGAGGCGTAGTTCGGCCATCCCGTCCGGTAGTGGCCGCCAGTCCAGCATGCGGTCGGCATGGGCCTGCTTCGCCCGTTCCGCCGCCGACTTCGGGTCCACGGCGACGACGGCCCGGTTCAAACATCGGCGTAGCTGGGCCACGGTCTGCTTGGCTGCCCTCGGCAGTACCCGGTCGGCGACCAGACGCGCCTGCTCCGGTGTCAGTGAGAAGGTGGCATCGGCGATGGCGATGGCATGCCAGAAGGTGATCTCCCCCGCCGCCAGCACGCCTGCACCGCAGGCAGGGTGGTGGTCAACGCGCGGGCGGTCATCAGCCGGTTGGATGCGGTCACATCTGACAGGCCCAGTGCCATTCCGATCTCGGCGTGCGCGGCCCGCATCGGCAGCCCGGCGTCATCCCGGGAATCCAGCACCGCTTCCATTGCCGCCTCGACGCAGTCGCCGACCGCGGCCACCGCATGCTGCATCCGAGAGGCGAGACCACCGGCGTCACTCGTTCGGGCTCGGCCCGGCGGGCAGCCGCTCGAACAAGAGGGTGCGCCCCTCGGCGTCCACACCGGCCGGTAGACCTCGAGCAAGCTCGCCGGCGCGGATTCGCAGGCGTCCTCCGGGCGCAAATGTCCTGCCGCTGGGCCGCTTCTCATCGGAGTACCACCCCGCCATCGCGAGCTGATCGCGCCCCGAATGCCCGGATTCCGGGGTATCTTCAAGCCCACTGAGGGTCTCTTCGTGCTGCCTCCGGCGGTGCCACCCCTGGCGATCACCCAAGGAAGCCCGTAGCGGCCTCAGTCTGGACCGGTCGTCATGACCACCAATCCCTTGCCGGCTCCGGCCAATGCCTCGAGCCCTGCCGACCTCGCCGCCGCCTACCGCGAGCTCCAGGATCTGCTCCTGGGCACGTCTGAGCTCGATGCGTTCCTCACGGAGCTGGCCGTACTCGCCGTCCGGGTGATCGCACCTGTGGCGTCCTGTGGGATCACGCTGCGCCGTGGCGGGGAACCGATGACGGTGACCTCGAGCGATCCGCTGGCAGCACGGATCGACGAGTTGCAGTACGGCTGCGGGATGGGGCCCTGCTTGCAGGCGCTCCACACGGGTGAAATCGTCACGGTCACGGATCTCGCCCTGGAGCAGCGCTGGGGCGACTATCCCGCGCATGCTTTGACCTCTGGTGTGGCCGCGTCGCTCTCATTGCCACTTAGCGATGGCGAGCAGACGGTGGGTGCGATGAACCTCTACGCCGTGGATGCCCATGAATTCACCGCTGCCGAGATTGCGCAAGGTTCGGCCTTCGCGTCCCAGGCCTGCGGCGCCCTGACGTTGCTGCAGCGGCATCAGGCGCAGCTACGGGTGAACGCTCAGCTGACGGATGCGCTCGCCAGCCGCGCGACCATCGATCAAGGCATGGGCGTGCTGATGGGCACCCACCGCATCTCGGCGACGGACGCATTCGATGCCTTGCGGGCGCAATCGCAGCGTCGCAACGTCAAACTCCGCACCGTCGCCGCCGAGGTCATCCAAGCGGTAACGAACCACGAGGTGGAACCGCCGCCGACGTTCACCCGGCGTAGCTGACGCTCAGGCAACACGTTGGCGGACCCTCAGATGACCGACAGCGCCACGTCGATGTTGCCGCGGGTGGCGTTGGAGTAGGGGCACACCTGGTGGGCCTGCTCGACGAGTTTGAGTGCGGTGTCCTTGTCGAGCGCCGGAAGGTCGACGGCAAGGGCGACCGTCAGGCCGAAACCGGCGCCTTGGGGGCCGATGCCGACCGAGGCCGCGACGGTCGATCCCTCGGCCGACTCTTTCGCCTGGGCGGCCACGAGTTTCAGGGCGGAATGAAAGCAAGCTGCGTACCCGGCCGCGAAGAGCCGCTCGGGGTTGCTCAGCTCGCCCCCCGGACCGCCCATGGACTTCGGGATGGCCAAGTCGACGTCGAGGACGTCGTCGTCGCTGGTGACGTGGCCGTTGCGACCGTCGCCGTACGCAGTGGCGTGGGCGGTGTAGAGGACGTTGATGGGCTCAGGCATGAACAAGCACTCCTCAAACGACGGACCCGGTTCTTGCAGCCCGCAGCGTTCGAGAGTCCCGATCCATTCCTGAGCCGAGGTGACCGCTACTTGCTGGGGTGATGCGGCGGGATGGTGATGTGGCCACTACCGCCGCTGGCCGCTGCTCGTTTGTCGGCGCGCTTCTCTTTGATGGACTTGCCGGGTTTCTTGGAACTGCTCTGACGGGGCGATTTGTCGGCCATAGCCGGCTCCTAGGTTTGCGTGGCTATCGCCACGCCCGGGTGCGCGCCCTGTTGACGCGAGCCGAGGCCGGCCGTTTTGTGACCGTGCGCTGACTATGCTCCCGCAGCCGCCGGGCCACAAGCCGTACGACGACAACCCTGCTCACCTGCAAGGATCCACGTCCGACACGCCGTAAACACGTTGTGGGGTATTTCACCCTTGCTACCCGCGGGTAGCCGCCCGGCAGACGGGGCTTAGGCTTAGGGCCGCTCCACCGAAAGTGTGGAGCCCATGACCCGTTCGCCGAATCCCGTCCCGGGTCGTGGAGCCACGTCATCAACGTGGGCGGGAGCGGGGGACCCAATCTTCCCGGGCGCGAAAGCACCGACCAAGCAATTGCGAAGTCAGTGTGCTCGCCGCGTCCTTGGGGTGAAGCCGGGCCGCCAGTACGTGATGGTGACCGGCCGGGCCGCTCTTGCCCGAACCCGACAGCTCACCTCGCAGGCGCGAGAGAGGCCCTGCCGTGTCGTTCCTGTCCGCCGTTTCCGCGCGCCCTAAAGCCCGCCGTGCCGCCCTCGCCTCTGCAGCTGTCGTCGCTGCAGTAGCCACGGCGACCTCCTGCTCGCCCCCCAGCAACCCCCGCACTATTGCGCGCAACATCATGTTCACCTACGGGTGGGGCAATGACACGCAGTTCAACTGCCTGAACAACCTCTGGATGCGCGAGAGCGGCTGGAACCTCTTCGCCACCAACCCCTACAGCGGCGCGTACGGCATCCCGCAGGCGCTGCCGGCGTCGAAGATGGCCGCCTCGGGTCCGAACTGGCGCACCGACGCCGCGACGCAGATCCGCTGGGGTCTGAGCTACATCCGCGCCGACTACGGCAGCCCGTGCGGCGCCTGGTCGCACTCGCTGGCCACCGGTTGGTACTAATCAACGCATAACCCCGCTGCTACGGTCAGGTGCCCGGTTCTCATCGGGCACCTGACTGGGGGACACGTTGAGACGCTGGCTGCCTTTCACCGTCGCACCGCTGCTGCTCGCGGGTTGCCTGGCCGTCGGGCCGGCCGGGCCGTATCAGAACAGCCAGGTGGTCGACGTCTCGATCACCCAGTTCGCACCCAACGCGATGGTGTGGCTGTCGGAATGCGGTCCCGGCCAGGTGCCGTCGCCCTCGCACGGCTGCACCGCGAGCGTCGCTCAGCAGCAGGCCGTCCGGCTGGGTAACGGCGGGAGCGGCTCGGCGAAGTTCCGGGTGTCGAGCACGGTCGGCGGTCTCAATTGCGCCGGCTACTGCACGATCAACGCGACCGACGGCCGGCGTGTGCAGCAGGTGCCGATCAGCTTCCTCAAGCAGGGCAGCTTCGCCATCGCCGCCGGCTTCGACAACAAGAGCTTCAGCGTCTTCGTCGGGCATCAGTTGGCCTCGCGGCTCAACAATTACGCCACGCTGCCGCCGGGGAATGTCAACCCCGGGACGTACAAGTTCGACTTCTTCGACAACACCGCAGGCATCCCGCCGGGCGGCACCCCGACCATCAGCGCCAACGTGACCGTCTCCCCCGGCAAGGGCACCACCGCGGTGCTCTTCCCGGTCGCCGGCAACCGCGTCGGTCTGGTGCAGACACCGGTGCCCGCGCCGCCCGCCGCCAATCGCGTGCGGGTCACGTTCGTCAACGAGACACCCGTGACCGTCACCCCGAAGCTGGGCACTGTCACGGGTACGCCCCTGGCCACCGGCCGCAGCGTCACCCTGACCCTCACCGGGCCGGCCAACGTCCCGAACGGCGATGACAGCTACACGCTCACCTATTCGCAGCGGTCGGGCCCGACGCCTTGTGGGACAGGCGACGCCGGCGGACTTTTCTTCCGCGGCCATGGCTACGTGTTCACGATCGTTGCCCCGGAGCCCGCGAACGGAATCCCTGCCTGCCCCTACTCGCTCGAAGCCGTCGTCCAGGGCGGCATCGTCTGAAGCAGTTCCATGGCGGCGAGTTCGGTACCTCCCTTGGCTACAACGGATTGCGCGTCGCGCCCGGCGCCGAAGCCCGCTGCCGCACTCAGCTTTCGGTGACCTGACCGGCCTCGACCGTGAGCCGCCGGTTGACGCTGATCGCTTCGAGCATGCGGCGGTCGTGGGTGACCAGCAGCAGCGTGCCGTCATAGCTCTCGAGCGCCGATTCCAGCTGCTCGATCGCCGGCAGGTCAAGGTGATTCGTGGGCTCGTCGAGCACCAGCAGATTGACGCCCTTGGCTTGCAGCAGAGCAAGCGCGGCACGGGTGCGCTCCCCTGGCGACAGCGAGGCGGCCGGCAGGTCGACAGCTTGCGCCGCCAAGGCCGAATTTGGCGAGCAGGGTACGGATCTCGGCAGGTTCGAGGTCGGGAAGCGACTGCCGGAAAACATCCAGGAACGCGCCGGGCCGCTCGAACATCCGTCGGGTCTGATCCACCTCCCCGACGACAACGCCGGGGCCGAGGCTCGCTGTCCCGGCGTCCAGCGGGAGGCGTCCGAGCAGGGCGGCGAGCATGGTCGACTTGCCACTCCCGTTGGCTCCCGTGATGGCTACCCGGTCAGCCCAGTCGATCTGCAGCGACACCGGACCGAGGGTGAAAGACCCCCGGTGTACCAGGGCATTTCGCAGGTTCGCCACGACGGCTCCTGCCCGTGGCGCCCGCGCGATCGACATGCGCAGCTGCCATTCCTTGCGCGGCTCATCGACTTCGTCCAGACGCTCGATCATCCGGTCGGTCTGCCGGGCTTTGGCGGCCTGCTTCTCGCTGGTCTCGGCGCGGAACTTGCGCACGAACTTGTCGTTGTCCGTCGCCTTGCGGCGCGCGTTGCGCACGCCCTTCTCCATCCATGCCCGCTGGGTACGGGCGCGCGCCTGCAACGACGAACGAGTATCGGCGTACTCCTCGTACGTGTCGCGCGCATGCTGGCGGGCCACCTCGCGCTCCTGCAGATAAGCGTCGTAACCGCCGCCGAAGACGTTGACCTGATGCTGGGCGCGATCGATCTCCACCACGCGGGTGACGACGCGCGAGAGGAACTCGCGGTCGTGGCTGACCACCACGAGCGGCGCCCCCTGGCGGTGCACGTCGGCCACGAAGCGCTCCAGCCGGTCGAGCCCGTCGAGATCGAGATCGTTGGTGGGCTCGTCCAGCAGGAAGATGTCGTAACGCGAGAGCAGCAGCGAAGCCAGGCCCGCCCGTGCAGCCTGGCCCCCGGAGAGAACGGTCATCGGGGTCTGCAGTTCGACGCCGAGGCCGAGTTCTTCGACGATCCCGAGTGCGCGGTCCTCGAGGTCCGCTCCCCCGAGCGCGAGCCAGCGCTCGAAGGCAGCGCCGTAGACCTCGCCTGCTGCCGGGTCATCACCCGCGTCAGCCTCCGCAAGCAGTTGCGCGGCCCGGTCCATGGCCTCCAGGGCGGCCGCGACGCCCGTGCGACGCGCCAGGAAGGCCTGCACCGTTTCGCCTTCCCGGCGCTCGGTCTCCTGCGGCAGATAGCCGACGGTGGCCGACGACGGCCGCAGGCTGACCGAGCCGCTCTCCGGGGCCTCGACGCCAGCCAGAATCCTCAGCAGCGTGGACTTTCCGGCGCCGTTGGCGCCGACGAGCCCGGTCACGTCCTCGGGTCCGACCACGAGATCGAGCCCGGAGAAAAGCGCCCGATCACCGTGCCCGGCGCCCAGATCCTTGGCAACGAGTGTGGCGCTCACGTCTGATCAGGCTAACCGCACGGCATGATCGCCGGGTGACTCAGGAATTCAGCCGCCGAAACGTGCTGCTGGCAGGCGTCGCCGGGGCCGCGGCGACGGGCCTCGCGGGCTGCTCCGCCTCCACCACCGGACCCGCAGACGCCGCCTCGGGACCGGCGACCCGGACCGCGGATTTCGTCATCGTCGGCGCCGGCTTGGCGGGCCTCACCGCCGCACGCGAACTGGTGAGCCGCGGCCGCTCGGTCATCGTGCTCGAGGCACGTGATCGGGTCGGTGGCCGGCTGCTCAACCATGCGCTCAGCGGCGGCGAGATCACCGAGGTCGGCGGCGAGTACCTCGGCCCTACCCAGGACCGGATCGCGGCGCTGGCGAAAGCCGTCGGCGTCGACACGTTCGACACCTACAACGACGGGAGCAACCTGCTCCTGCTCGACGGCAAGGTCAGTCGCTATCCCGCGACCGGCCTGCCGACCGATCCGGCTGTCGCCAGCGAGATCATCCGCTTCATCGGGATCATCGACGGGCTGGCCAAGACCGTTCCTGTGGACGCCCCGTGGACCGCCCCGCGGGCCGACGAGTTCGACAGCCAGACCCTCAGCACCTTTCTCGACGCACAGGTGCGCAACCCGGGAACCCGGGTGCTCACCGGAACCGCCACGAAGTCGTTGTGGGGCGCCGAGCCCCGCGATCTCTCGCTGCTCTACGCGCTCTGGTACGTGGCCTGCGCCGGCAACGCGAGCACGCCCGGATCGTTCGCCCGGCTCATCACAACCCAGGGCGGCGCCCAGGAGCGGCGCTTCGTCGGCGGCTCGCAGCGGGTGGCGATCGAAGCCGCCAAGAGCCTGGGCGACCGGGTCATGCTTTCCACGCCCGTCCGCCGGATCGCCCAGACCGACCGCGGAGTGACCGTCACCAGCGACAAAGTCACCGTCACGGCTGGGCGGGTGATCGTGGCGATACCGCCTGCCGTATCGGCATTCATCGACTGGTCGCCGCTGCTTCCGAGCCGCCGCGCGCAACTGCTCCAGCGCGCCCCGCAGGGCTCGCTCGTCAAGGCCGAAGCGGTCTACGACCGCCCGTTCTGGCGCGACGCCAAGCTCTCCGGACAGGTCATCGGTGACGCGGGCCTCGCACGCAGCAGCTTCGACAACTCGCCGCCCTCGGGAACGCCCGGGATCCTGTTCGGCTTCGTCGGAGGCACCGAAGCCCGCGAGTGGAATGATCTGACACCGTCGTCGCGGCGCGACACGTTCCTGCAGCAGATGGCCCGCTACTTCGGCCCGCAGACCCTGAAACCCACCGACTACGTGGAGAAGAACTGGTCGGACGAGGAGTGGACGCGCGGCTGCCCGGTCGCCTTCATGCCACCCGGGGTGCTCACCGACTTCGGCACCGCGATCCGCCGGCCGGTCGGGCGGATCCACTGGGCCGGAACGGAGACCGCGACGTACTGGGCCGGATACATGGACGGCGCGGTCAGCTCCGGCGAGCGCGTGGCCGCCGAGGTGATCAGCGCCTGACACGCGTTGCGCAGATCAACCTGACGTCAAGTCAGATTCGGTTTACGATCCCGCGCATGGCCCAACGAACGATTGTTTTTCTCGAGGACGACCTCGGCGGCGGTGACGCCGATGAGACGCTCGCTTTCGGCCTCGACGGCCGCACCTACGAGATCGATCTGAGCGCGAAGAATGCGGCTGCCCTCCGCAAGGCGCTTGCGCCCTATGTCGAGGTGGCGCGAAGAGTCAGCAGCCGCAACGGCTCGGGTAGCCGCACGGCTCGGGCGTCGGCCGGCTCCGGGCCCGACGCCGCGACGCTGCGGGCGTGGGCGATCGACAACGGGTATGAGGTGAACTCCCGCGGCCGGGTGTCCGCCGCCATCCGCGAGGCCTACGAAAGCAGCTGACCTTCCCCCGCGCTCGAGTCGGGCTCAGATGAAAAGCAGCTGGGCGTTCTCGGTCTTCTCGATGAACTCGGACGCGCTGATGATGCCTTCCACGTCGTCGCGAAGATCGCCCAGTCCGAGCTTGTTCATGTCAGCCGACATGCGGCACGCCCAGAGATGACCGCCGGACGCGACGATCTGATCGAGGAAGTCGGGAACCTCCGGCACCCCCTGCTCGGCGATCTGCTTCTGCAACATCTTGGTCGCGAGGCCGGTCATCCCTGGCACCGGAGCCAGCGCCTGGGGCAGGTGAACGTCACCGACCGGTAGGTGCATCGCCGCGTTACCGGCGGGACTGAATTGCAGCTTGTGCATCCGGGATTTCGTGATCATGTCGAAGCCCCAGAAGGTGAAGAACAGCTGGGTGTCGACACCCTCTCCGAGAGCCGCATTGGCGAGGATCAGCCCCGGGTAGGCCATGTCGAGGTTGCCCTTGGAGCAGATGATGGCAAGCCGGCGACCGGTGGGGGCATCGTCACCGAAGTCCGGCACGATCGCCGGGCGCGGTCCGGTAGTGGTCATGGCGTTCGCCCTTCTCAGACGCAGCCGTGAGGCTTGGGCAAGCCGGCGATGTAGGCCATCTTCTTAGCCGGTTTCTTCGGAAACAGCGCGAATTGCTCCTTGATCGGGATCCCACCCGCGGTCTGGACGCGACGGCTCGTGGCGGTCTCGCCTTGCGCCTTGTAGTCCTCCCGCAGGAAGCGGATCACCTTCCAGTGGGCGTCGGTCAACTCGATACCGATCTGGCGAGCGAGCACCGGAGCGAGCCCCTCGTCCCACTCGTCGTACTGGGTGAGAAAGCCTTCGTCATCGACGTGAATCGCATGGCCGTCGAGCTCGGTAACGGGCATCGCGCACCTACCTGTTCGCGGGGTGTCGGGAGGCTTGAGGCTCGGCGCGCTTGCCGGCCATCGACATGAGCACGGGTACCGGTACGGCCCGGCCCTTCATCAGCAGATGCCAATAGGCCCAGCGGAAACCGAGCTTGCCCCAGTGGTTCGTCCGGCTCTCCTCGAGCAAGGTGAAGGGGCCGAAGACGGGCAGGGGGTACTTGCCGGGAAGGGGCTCGGTGTCGTAGTTGAAGTCGATGAGCAGCCCCGCTCCGTGGCCGGATTCGATGAAGCAATTCGCGTGACCGTCGAACAACCGCGTCATCGGGCGCCCGTTCACGTGCTCGAGGAAGTTGTCGACGAACATCTCGACCGAGAAGTGGGCGACCGATCCCGCCTTGGAGGTCGGGATGTCCGAGGCGTCGCCGAGCGCGAAGATGCTGTCGTAGGCCTTGGAAAGCATGGTGTGCTTGTCGACCGGGACGTAGTTCAGCTCATCGCCCAGCCCGGAACGCTTGATGAAATCCGCGCCCATGTTGAGCGGCACCGTCACCAGCAGGTCGTAGCCGATCTCCCGCTCGTCCATCGAGATCAGCTGGTGGGCGCTCGGCTCGATCCGGTCGACCACGAAGTCCGGTTCCAGTGCGATGTGGCGGTCGGCCAGCATGCCCCCCAGGTGCTTGGAGGCGACCGGCTTGGTGAACGCACCCTCGAGCGGGGTCACGTAGGTGATCTGCACCCGGTCTCGCATCCCGCGCTCGCTGAAGTACGCGTCGGCCAGGAAGGTGAATTCCAGCGGCGCCACCGGGCATTTGATCGGCATCTCGGTGACGTGGACGACGAGGCGCCCGCCCTCCCAGGACGCCAGCTTGTCGCGCAGCGCGTTGGCGCCGTCGAGCGTGTAGAACTCGAAAATGCTCTCCTGCCAGCCACTTCCCGCCATGCCCGGCGTCTGATCCGGCCGTGGACTCACCCCGGTGGCGATGACCAGGAAGTCGTACGGGATCGTCGACCCGTCGCCGAGCTTCACCCACCGCTGCTCGGGATCGACCTCATCGATGGTCCCGAGGACCAGCGCGACGCCATCCGGGATGAACCGGTGTCGCGGCTTGACGAGCTCCTGCGCGGTCGTCGTCCCGAAGGGCAGGAGCAGCAGACCCGGCTGGTAGACGTGAGTGTCGTCCTGATCGACGACCGTGATCTGCCACTCGTCTCGGCGCAGCTGCCGGCGCAGCTTGTTGACCACCATCGTCCCGGCCGTTCCGGCCCCGAGCACGACAAGTCGCTTCACCGCCGGCCTCCTCCTACTGGTGCCCGTCTCCCAGCTTGGTTCGGCGCCGGGTCAAAGGGCAGGGCCGGAAGTCCTCACCCCGTGGGGTGTAGGCCAGGGGACCTTGCCGCCCCGAAGGCGATGCTCAGCCAGACCTGGCACCATGGGCGGGGATGAAACTCTCGCGTGGCTGGTCCTGGTTCCTGGTGGCATTCGGCGTGTGGTCATGGATCATCTGGCCGACCTTCATCAAGAACATCGCGGGCGACAAACGCTCCTTCACCGGCAACACGCCGCACGCGTTCTTCATCGTGCACCTGCTGCTGACGATCGTCTCGCTCACGCTGGGCACCGTGATCGGCGTGCTCGGGATCAAAGGCCTGCGCGGAGGGAGGGCGGCACGTGAGCCCCAGCCGGGTCCGCAGCCCGATCAGTCCAAAGCCGGGTCCCTCAGCTGACCCGAGCACACCGCTGCTCTCGCCGAGAGCGGGCTATCAGCCCCGTCCCGCCGCCTGGCAGGACGTCGTCGTGTCGGCTGACGGGCTCACCCTCGAGCTCGCGGCGGTTCACGGCAGCGGAGACCAGTTGCACGCGGTGGAGGCTGACGAGTTCGAGGACGACACGGTCGTCGTGACGCTCTGGCTGGCGTCGACCGACCCGCCCACGGGAGCCGGTCGCCACCTCGTCGGCTACCCGTTCCGGGCCCGGGTTCAGCTCGCCCGGCCGCTCGGCGCGCGCACGGTGATGGACGGCGCGCTCCCCACCGAGGAACAAGCGCGCGAGCAGGAAATCGATGCGGCCATCGAGTGGCGCCGCGAACTCGGTCTCCCCGTCGCGCGCGGTCTGGTCGCGGAGCTCGTCGAGCAAGCACGCATGCCGGACGGGCGGCTTCACGGCCGGCAGGTGCTGAGCGACGACGAGGAGCTGTGGTACCGGCAGGTCCTGGAAGACAAGGAAGCCGCCGCGAACTTCGCGAAAGGGTGGCTCGCGCAGCAGCCTGCCGACCTCGACGGGCATTCGTGGATCACCTGGGCGGGCGGCGGTGACTATGTCCAGTACGTCACCGGCGGCGCTGGTGCAAGGGCCGAGCTCCTTGCGGCGGCCGCTGCGGAGGGCATCCGGCGGTTGCGGGTCGAGACCGTGCGCTACGCCTACCGCGAGCTCGACGCGTTCCATACCCGGCTGCGCAAGCACCTCGCCGACTGCGGGGTGACGATCTGGCGCAGCGGGCCTGACGTCCGCACCAATACCGTCACGCTCAGCATCAGCGGTGACACCGCCGGCCTGGAGCAGGCCCGGCGCTGGGCGAAGTCCGTCGCTCCCGACGATGCGGTGACCATCAGCCTCGTCAGCTGACGACGCGCTCACCGCTGCGAGGTCGGGAGCGCAGCGGCAGCAGCCGCGCCACCCGCTTCTGATAGTCCGCGTACTCCGGACGCCTTTCCAACGAACGCTTTTCCATCATCGGGATGCTCGCGGCCTCGAAGAGCACGACCATCGCGACGGGTCCCGCCACGGTCCACCACCACGACGGCGCTGCGGCCAGCGCGAACAGCCACAGCCCCCACCAGAAGGAGATCTCCCCGAGATAGTTGGGATGCCGCGACACCCCCCACCACCCACGGTCCATCGGCTTGCCCCGGTTGGCCGGATCCCGGGTGAACGCGTGCAATTGCCAGTCGGCCTTGGTCTCGAGAGCGATCGCGGCCACCGTCACCACCGTCGCGATCACGTCCAGGAAGCCCAAGCCGTGACGCGGCGCGGCGAGCGCGGGCCAGAGCGACAGCATCCCGGCGAAGACGACCAGGGTCGGCATCAGCTGGATCCCCAGGAAGCTCACGAGAGGCCACAGGAAGCGGCGCGGAAGGCCCTCCCGCAGGTTCACGTAACGCCAGTCCTCGTGATCGAATCCGGTCCAGCCGAACGCCCAGTTGAGGGTGAGCCGTACCGCCCAGGCCGACACCAGCACGATGACCAGGACCTGCCGCGCGTGCTCCGCACCCGACAGCCCGGCCGGCGCCGCGACGGCCCATGCGATCGCGACAACCGGTGGGATGACGCTCCAGTAGGCGTCGTACAGGCTGGAATTGGCGACGGCCATCGACAGCGCGAAGATGACCACCGTCGCGACCACGTCGGCCAGCAGCGCCACCGCAATCGGATGGTGGCCACGCCACACGGCCACGGTGACGGCCGCCGCAATCGCGGCGATCAGGTAGCACCCGGCGACCACGCCGAGTGCGGCCGGTTTCGACAGCCGGGTCAGCGCCCGCCCGGTGGGATACGCAGTGCTGGAGCTCACGGGCGCACCCTACGGCGGGGCGTCAGGCGGACCCGTCCGCCAGCACCTTCTCGATGCGCTCGAGGGTGTCAGCCATGGCCCTGACGGTCTTGCCGCGGGCCGGCTTGACGAGGACTTTCACCACCTCCTGCGAGATGTCCCAGCTCTCGCGCACCCGGGTGCCGCCCTCGACCGGTTCGAGCTCGTAGCGCCAGATGCGCCCTCCGGCGAGCTTGCCCGGGATGGTGCCCGGCGGCCGGGTCTGCCAGGCGATACGGCGGTTGGGCTCGAACTCGATCACGGTGCTGACCATGGAGTACGGGATGCCGAGCTTCATCGCCATCCCGAACTTCGAGCCGAGGGCGAGGGTCTGCGGTGGCGTCTTGACGCGCCGGACGGTGCCCGACCCATCGATCTCGGGGTGGCGTGCCGGGTCAGCGAGCAGCGCGAAGATTTGCTCCGGTGATGCCGGGATCACCCGCTCGACGGTCTCGACGTCAGCGGAACTGAACACCGAACCTGCTGCCGCACCTTGATCACTCATGGGTCGGCACGCTACCCGCAGCCGGGACCAAGGGCCGCATCAAGAAGTCGATTGCTTAGTGCAATCGAGATGTCACACTCAGCGACGCTCAATACCGCTCGAAGTGGACCGAAAAACTACCTGTGGACCACATTCGTGCGCGCTCTGGCCGCCGGGTCAGTCGCTGGGCGATCCCCTCATGCCTGGCAGTGGCGCTGATCACGGCTGCCGTGCAAGCCCCGGCAGGCCCAGCCAAGCCCCCCGCCGCTGCGAGCCGGCTGGCCCCGGCGGACGCCACGCTGGCCCGGGCTGCCGGCGGGACAGTGCGCCCGGTCGTCCTGGTCGTCGGCGACAGCCTGGTCGAGCAGGCCGCCGATCAGCTACGCGCCGACTCCAATTCCGGGGTCGAGGTTCGCGTCACCGATGGTCTCGGCACCGCCCCCTGCGACTGGACGGGCGGCGACTTCGACGCCGCTGTCGCCGCCGCGCACCCCTCGGTGGTCGTGCTGGCCTTCAGCGGCAATGGCGGTGCTGCGGCAGGCTGCGTGAACAGTCACACCGCGTATCCGCTCGCCGAGCTGCTCAGCAATTACCGCTCGCACCTGACCGACCTTGCCAACCGGGCCACCGCGGCAGGCGCCGCCGTCGTCATCGCGACCCCGCCGGCGCGTAACCCCGCCGTACCCGCTCCCTCGGCGGTCCCCACCGCCGCCGAGCTCGCCAAACCCATCCCGTTCTACGGCTTCCAGGGCGTGCCGGCGATCCGCGACCTCTACATCGACATGGTCCAGGCTTCCGGCGGGCGCTGGCACCTCAGCGATGCCGCTGCGCTCGCTGTCTCACCCGGCTTCGTCTTCCATCAGACCCTCGCCTGCGAGAAGGATGACGGCCCCTGCCCGAGCGGGTTCGTCGACGTGCGCAAGGGCGGCACCGACGCCGTTCACCTCGATCGCGGCGGCCACGGCGCCCTGCGCTTCGCCCACGGCCTGGTGTCAGCGGCGCTCGCGGCGATCAACGCTCCTGCGGGCGTCTGAGCTCAGACCACTCGCCCGGGCTCGCCCGAGCCGGTGACGACCGGCAAGCCGGCCCGCGCCCAGGCGTCCATCCCGCCGGCCACGTTCACCGCCTCGACGCCGGCGCGCACCAGCGCGTCAGCGGCGACCGCCGAGCGGCCGCCGACATGGCAGATCACCAGTAACGGCCGGCCTTCCGGAAGCCGGTCGAGCGCCAGCTCGCCCATCGGCAGGTGGCTGGCCGACGCCGCATGCCCGGCATCCCACTCGTAGCTCTCACGCACGTCGAGCAGGCTCGCCCCCTGCGCGAGCAACTCGTCGACCTCGGTGACCCGCACCTCGGCCAGGCCTCGCCTCATCAGCGTCACTCCACGGTCAGGGCAGGTGCAGGGACGCGTTCTGCCAGTACTTGAGCAGGTCAGCGTACGGGGACGAGGTCGAGATCCGGATGTAGAAAAGCTGGCTGTTGTAGGACCAGAGCAGGTAGGACGTGCCTGCCGAGACGTAGCAAACGATCTGGCCGTTCAGGACCTTCGGGGTCTCGGTGAAGTTCCAGGTGCCCTGCTGCGGGGTCGCGGTGCATGCGCCCGGCAGTGCCTTGAAGGTAGCGATCTGATCCGACAGCGCCGACTTCATCGCGGCGAGGTCATTGGCGCCGTACGCCTCGACGGTGGTGGGCACGACCGCCGGCGAGTTCGGCGACTGCCCGGCGGCCGGCTTGCAGGAGATCGCCGTGTTCAGGTGGGTGTCGACGCCGGAAAGGATGGGCTCGCAGCTGTCGCCGTTCACCAGCCCCTTGGGGAGCTTGGCCAGCAGCGCCTTCTCGGGAGCCGTGAGCGGGCGGATCAGCGCTTCGATCTTCGCCGAGGACGAGATCGCAGACATCTGACCGGACTGGTTGACGGCCTGCACCGCATAGCTGTGCGACGCCGTGTCGCTCGCCTTGACGGTGAACGTCGTCGTGCCCGAAGACGGGGTGGCGATGGGGTGACCGTCCTCGTACACGACGTAGTGATCGGTGGCGCCGCCGCCCGGTGTCCAGTCCACGACCACCTCGCCGCGCCCAGCGGTCACCGTCACGCCGCCGGGCACTCCGGGCACCGGCTTCTTCGAGCCCACCAGCAGCAGCGTGACGACGACCGCTGCCGCCACGACAACGACACCCGCGCCGAGCGCCGCGAACAGCCTGAGCCTGCCGCGCCGCGGGGAACCGGCTCCCGCCGGGCCGCTGGCGGGCGGCCCGAAGGGCGGCGGGGTGGCTCCCGCGCCGGCCAACCGCTCGACCTCGGACGCAAGGGCGGCCAGCGCCGGCGGCGGCTGACCGTTCCACGCGACCGTGTGGAAACGACCGGGAGCCTCGACGGTGAGCGCTGCCGGCGGCCCCCAACCGCCGAGCGCACTGGGCAAGGAGAGCACCTTCGAGCTCTCGATGAGCCGGCTCAGCCGCTGCGCATGATCAGGCAGCAACTCCGCGGACGAGATGGGCCCGAACTGGCGAAACCCTTCCGGCGCGGCGGGATCGTCGCGCCGGATGCCGATGCGATACGTCACGCCGGGCTGGGGTGGCGCACCGGAACTCAGTGGCGCCGGTGAAGGTGAGATCGGACTGGGCGGGGCGGTGACAAGGGTGCGAGCAGCGCTGATCGCCTCACGCGCAGCCCGCGCCAGCTCCCCGGCCGTGGAGTAACGATCCTCGCGTCGCTTGGCGAGCGCTTTCGCCACCACGTCATCGAGCGGCGCGGGAATCCCGGCGACCTCGCGGCTCGGCGGCGACGGCAGCTGCGTCTGCATGACGTGCCAGAACGAGGCGACCGTGTCGCCCTCCAGCGGCACGCGGCCGGTGACCATCTCGTAGAGCACGCAGCCGAGCGCATAGATGTCCACCCGGCGATCGAGCTCGCCGGAACGCAGCTCGAACTGCTCGGGAGCCGCATAGTGCAAGGTCGCCACCACGTCACCCACCCCCGTCAGCCCCAGCGAATCGGCCGCCGAACGGGCGATGCCGAAGTCGGTGAGGAGCGCCCGCTCACCGCCCTGCGCATGGCTGGCCACCAGGATGTTGGCCGGCTTGACATCACGATGCAGCAGCCCGCGGTCGTGGATGGCGTCCAGCCCGCCGGCGATGCGTTCGATGATGGCCACCGCCCGCTCCACCGGCAGCCGGCCTTCAAGCTGCAACAGTTCGGCGAGATCGCGGCCCTCGACGTACTCCATCGTGAGCCAGAGCCGGCCGTCGTCCTCGCCGCGGTCATAGACCCGCACGACCGACTCGTGCTGGACCTGGCAGGCCAGGTCGGCCTCGGTGTTGAAGCGCTGCCGGTAGACGTCGTTACGCGAGAGCCCTTCGGACATCAGCTTGAGCGCGTCGGAGCGCGGGAGGCGCGGATGGCGCGCCAGGTAGACCTCCCCCATGCCGCCCCGGCCGATGCTCCGCTCGACCCGGTACCCCGCGAACAAGGACCCGGGGGTCAGCATGGATACGTGCTCTCCGGACGTCCCCCGCGCGCCTTCATTCGCCGATTATGTACGGCCTCGGCGCGGGTAACGGGTGATTGGAGCGGCCGTGGCGGGTGAACCCGACGCTCCGACCGTGATCGGTATCGACCTGGCGTGGGGCATGCGGGCACCGACCGGCATCGCCGTGCTCGACCCGCAGGGACGGCTGGTTGCGGTGGCGAGCGTGCGCACCGACGAGGAGATCGACGAAGCGCTCCGGCCCTGGATCGACGGGCCCTGCGTGGTCGGGCTCGATGCGCCGCTGCGCGTCGTCAATCCGACGGGCCGCCGCAAGTGCGAGAGCGACCTGACGCGCGCCTTCGCCGGCCAGCACGCCGGCGCCTACCCGTCCAACACCGGCCTTCCCCACTTCGCCGACGGCGGCCGGGCCGCCCGGCTGGCCCGCCGGTACGGGCTGGCGGTCGATGCGTCGGCCCTGCCGGCACCCGGCCAGCGGCGGGCACTGGAGGTCTACCCGCACAGCGCGACGGTCGCGCTCTTCGATCTGCCGCAGGTGCTCAAGTACAAGGCCCGCAAGGGCCGCACGCTGGCGACGCGGCGAGAGGCGCTCGTCACGCTCGTCGATCTGCTGGCAGGTCTGGCAACCCCGTCCGCATTGCCCGGACTGTCGAGCCCGGACGGCTTCGCGTCGCTGCGCCGCGAGATCGGGCAGGCCCCGACCGCAGCGGCACTGCGCCGTCTCGAGGACCCCGTCGACGCGATCGTGTGCGCCTACGTCGGCGCGCTCTTTCTTGCCGGACGCACCTGCGTCATCGGCGACGACGACACAGGGGCCATCGTCACGCCGGTGCGCGAACGGCACCGCCGGTTGCTGGGCCTCCCGCCATGTGCCGACCACCGTGACCCCACGGCCGAGACACCGGCTGACAGTTCGCTGATCTGCTCCGCCGTGACAGGTTCGCCCTGACAAGGAATGGGGACGACCAGGAAACAGCCAGCAATCAACGGAGGTTTCATGTCGCTCACCGACGAAGACATCATCACCACCCGCACCGCGGCCGCGTACCCGGTCAGCCAGGCTGACACCGACCAGACCGAAGCCGACACCGACCAGACCGATGCCGACGCCGACCAGACCGACTCGGACGCCGACCAGACGGACAGTTGAGCAAACCCCCAACCGCCGGGTCCGGTGCGGCGCTCGCGCGCTGCACCGGGCTCAGTCGCGACGCCTTCGCCGGCGGCTACTGGTCGCGCGCGCCGCTGCTCTCGCAGCACCCGGAGGGCTTCACCGACCTGCTGTCCGCCGCCACCGCCGATGAGCTCCTCACCGAGCGCGGGCTGCGCACGCCCTTCTTCCGCGTGGTTCAGGAGGGGCAGACCGTCGCGGGGACGACCCGTTCGGCAGCGGCCGGCAACCGACGGATCACCGACCTCGTCGAGCCTGATGCCGTGCGCGAGGCCTACGCCGCCGGCGCGACCCTGATCCTGAACTCGCTGCACCGGATTCACCCGCCGCTGGTGCGCTTTTGCCGCCGTCTCTCCGCGGAACTCGGCCACCCGACGCAATGCAACGCCTATGTCACGCCGCCCGGTTCGCAAGGCTTCGCACCGCACCACGACACGCATGACGTCTTCGTGCTGCAGGTCGACGGCAGCAAGACGTGGAACGTCTACCCGCCCGCACTGAACCTGCCGCTGGCCTCCCAGCCATCCCGATCGCTCAGCGGCGAGCCGCTGGTCCCCCGCGGCACGCCGCCGCTGCTGTCCCTCACGCTCGAACCGGGCGACGCGCTGTATTTGCCGCGTGGCTACATCCACGCCGCCGAGACCAACGAGCAGCGCTCGATCCACCTGACCGTCGGGGTCACGGCGACCACCGCCTACGACGTCCTTCGTGACGTCATCGAACTCGCCGCAGACCAGGAGTCCTTCCGTCGGCCGCTGCCGCTCGGATCGGCGCACGAACAACTGGCGAGCGTCGCCGGGATCGTCGCCGAAGCCGCGCAATGGCTCGGTGCGCTTCCGGCCGACCGTGCTCGCGAAGCCGTCCGGAGCCGGGTCGGCCTCCACAACGTGCCCGAAGCGCTCGGCCCGCTGGCCAGCGAAGACGCGCTGCTGGCGTTCGACAAGGAGGCGTCGGTACGCCCGCGCACCGGACTGGGCGCCCGCTTCGCCGCCGGCGCCCCGGACGGTCGCGTCGTCCTCGAACTGCCCGACCGCGAACTGTCGTTCCCGGCATCTGTCGAGCCGGCGTTGCACACCCTGCTCGGCGGCCCGTGCCGGGTGACGGAGCTCGACATTCCGGTCGACGACGCGCTCGTGCTCGTGCGCCGCCTCCTTCGCGAAGGGGTGCTGAGGGTCACCTCGCCATGACCCGGACACCCGTTGCCGCTCCGCTCACCGATGCCGATTTCCGTTGCGCTGACGCAGCTTTCGAGCGCGACGAGCCCATGTTCGGCACCGCCAGTCACGTGGAGCGATGGCTGCTGGTGGAGCAATCCGGCCCGTTCTCGGGAGAGTCCGTGCCCGCCGGGCGGATGGGTCGCGCAGCCCTCGGCCACCTGTCGCGGATCGCCCGCGACGTGCGCGCCCGGCTGGTGCTGATTCGCCGGCCACCCGGTATCGACGCGGAGGCGGGCGTGCGGGCGTACTACGCCGACGTCCGGCCCGGCTGGGAAGGCCTGGCCACCGTGCTGCTCCCCGACGAGGCGGGGCTCGCCGAGCTGACGCTGGACGGCCTCGGCTGGGCCCCGCTCAGCGAGTCGATCTACCTGGTGTGCACCCACGGAAAGCACGACCCGTGTTGCGCGATCCGCGGCCGGCCGGTCGTCGCGGCACTTGCCGGTGAGCTCGCGCCGGGGCGGATCTGGGAGTGCAGCCATGTCGGCGGTGACCGGTTCGCCGGCAACGTCGTCGCGCTGCCATCCGGGCTCTACCTCGGCAGGGTGGAGGCGGACGAGGCGTCGGCCGTCGTCGAGCTGATCGATTCCGGTCGGGTACCGGTGCACTACCTGCGCGGGCGCAGCTGCTTCAGCCCACCGGTCCAGGCAGCGCAGCACTTCGCCCGCACCACCGGCGGTTTGGGGTCACTCGACGCGATCGGCGACCTGCTCCCCCTGCTCGTCGAGGAGTCGCCCGGCGACGGCCCCAACACCTGGCGCATCAGCCTCGCGACCCGGCGCGCCCCGGTCGACGTCACCGTGCGCCGCACCACCTCAGCCCAGCCCGCCCAGCTGACCTGCCACTCCCCGGGCGAGAAGTGCTACCCCGGGTTCGAGCTTGTGCGCCTCCAGCCCTGACCCTTCAGGCGGCAGGCTCGACGCAGACCTCGACCCCTTCGCCGGCGAACGAGAGCAGCCCGGCGATCGAGCTGAGATCGGCGAAGGGCTCCTCGTACACCCAGGCGGCATCGGCGACGCCGGCGACCGAGTAGTACGACGCGACGCCCTTGTAGGCGCAGACGGTGGTGGTCTCACTGCGCGCGAGCACCTCCGGGCGTACCGCGTCGAGCGGCACGTACCAGCGCGGCGCCAGGCTGGTCTCGAAAACCTTGACCGGCTTGTCCGTCTCGGCGATCACGTCACCGCCGACGCGCACGGTCACGCGGTCCGACGAGTGCCGCGCGTCGACCCGATGGTAAGGATCGCGCGGGTGGCCGAAGACCGGCTCGTCCTCCTCGAACCAGGCGTCCATCCGATCGAAATAGAAGGCCCGCATGCCCGCGATGGCCGCTACGCCCTCGAGCGGGGCCGGGTATCCCCAGCAGACGTCGGGCTCGGTGCGATCGCCGACCGTCAACGTCCAGTACGACGCGTCGCCCTTGAACGGGCAGTGGGTGCTGGTCTGCGTCGGCGTCAGCAGGTCGTCGCGGACGTCAGCCGCAGGGATGTACCACTGCCCCTGGATGTTGCTCTCGTACAGCACCTTGGCGCCGCGGGTGTCGATCACCGTCTCGCCGTTGAAGACCGCGCGTACCCGCTGCGCAACGTCCTCGATGTAGATGACGTGCTGCGGCGAACTCGCGTCGATGTCGAAGTTGAACGTGCCGCGCCGGCGCCGGTTCAGCGGACCACTGCCAAGGGTCAGGCTCATACCGGTGTCCAACACCCCTCGTTCGTCACTATTTCTGGCAGTACGGACACCAGTACAGATTTCTGGCCGCCATCAGTTCGGTGCGGATCGGCGTGCCGCACCGCCGGCAGGGCTCGCCGGCCCGGCGGTAGACGTAATGCGAGTCCTCCCGCAACGGCCGTCGCCGGCGGCCGCTGGGCCGGTCCGCGGGCACCGTGGTCACGATCCTTCCGTCCCGCACTCCGAGGCGCATCAGGTGCACCAGATCGGTCCACAGGGCGGTGAACTCGGCGGAGCTCACGTCACGTCCCATCCGAAAAGGTGACAGCTGGGCGCGGTAGAGCACCTCGGCGCGATAGACATTGCCGACACCCGCCAGCACCGCCTGGTCCATGAGCAACGCGCCGACGGCCGTGCGGCTGCGCGACAGTCGCGACCACGCCTGCTGAGGATCGGCCCGGGGCTTCAAGGGGTCGGGCCCGAGGCGGGCCAGCAGCGCCTTGACCTCCCCGGGCAGCAGGAGCTCGCACGCGGTCGGGCCGCGCAGGTCGGCGTACTTCTCCCGCCCCTCGAGGCGAAGCCGGAGCGCGCCGCGCGGCTCGGGCGCCGGCAGCGGGCCGGGGACGAACTTGCCGTAGAGGCCGAGGTGCACGTGCAGCCGCTCCGGCAGCCCCTCGAAGCGGTAGAGCAGGTGCTTCCCGTAAGGCTCGACCCGCTGCAACACCCGACCACTGATCGCCGCCGCGCCGTCCTCGAACCGGCCCTGCGGGCTGGACGCGTGCACGACGGCGCCGCCGAAGAGCTCGCGGTGTTCACGCGCCAGGCGATGAATCGTGTGACCCTCGGGCATGATGGCCAGCGTGCCTAACAGGCCGCACTATCGCGCTGCGCATGACGCAGGTCACAGCAAGGACGGGCTGGGTGGCCTGGTCGGGGCCGGCCCGTCCAAGGTCGGGATCGACGGCGCGATGCGGGCCCGCGACGTCGCCCGCCCGAGCGCTCAGGATCTTGCTGACGCGGAGCGTGACCTGGTGATCCGCCACGCTGCCGCCCGGGTCGAGAGCCGCCCGCTCCCCCAGGGGATCGCCCCGGCGCCGACCCCCGGCGACCGCCCGGTCGTCGAGCATCCAGCGGGTGAGCGGCGCACGGGGAGGGGTCCGCGTCCGACCCCTCACCCGCCGCAGCACGTGAAGGCCGGCGAGCCCGATCAACCACCCGCGGAAACCGACGGAAGCTGACCCGAGCGCTCGTACTCGGTGAGCATCGCGATGCGACGCTCGTGGCGCGGCTCCCCGGAGAACACCGTCGCCAGGAACACCTCGGCGTAACGCACGGCATCCTCGACCGGGTACATCCGCGCGCCGAGGCTGACCACGTTGGCGTTGTTGTGCAGCCGCCCGAGCTGGGCCGTCTCGTCGCTGAACGCCAGCGCGCAGCGCACCCCCGGCACCTTGTTGGCCGCGATCGCCTCTCCGTTGCCGGACCCTCCGATGACGATCCCGAGCGAGTCCGGGTCAGCGGCCGTCGCCGCGGCGGCCGCCATGACGTAAGGCGGGTAGTCGTCATCGCCGTCGTAGGAGATCGGCCCATGATCGACTGCCTCGTGGCCGAGGTGGCCCAGACGCGCGATCAGCGCCCCCTTCAGCTCGAAACCGGCATGGTCACTGCCCAGATGCACGCGCATGCCAGCAGTCTGCCGCACGCGAGTCACCCAAACATGGGCCGTTCGTCGCGGGTGCGCTTGAGCTCATAGAAGCCGGGCGTCGTGGCGACCGCGAGCACGCCGTCCCACAGCCGGCCCGCGTCCTCACCCTTGGGGCAGGGGGTCACGACCGGCCCGAAGAAGGCCGTACCGGCAACCGCGATGATCGGCGTGCCGACATCGGTGCCCACCCGCTCGATGCCGTCCTGGTGGCTCGCCCGCACCTCGTCGTCGTACTCGGTGCTGGCAAACGCGTCGATCAGGGAGGCCGGCAAGTCGGCGTCAGCGAGACCCTGCGCGACGACGTCGCGCTCCAGACGCTGCCCACCGGGGTGAGCAAGGTTGCCGAGCGCGGTGTAGAGATCGGCGAGCACCTCGTTCTCGGTGCGGGGGTCGACGCCCTCGCCTCCCTCCCGCTGGCGGCGCGCCGCGGCCGCGCACACCCGGGCCGGACCCCACGCCTTCTGCATCAGCGCGTTGTACTTCTCTCCCAGGTCACGGCCCTCGTTGAGGACCGCGAGGCTCATGACCCGCCATCGGGTCCTGACCGGGCGCACCTGCTCGACCTGCAACATCCAGCGCGAGGTGAGCCAGGCCCAGGGGCACAGCGGGTCGAACCAGAAGTCAGCGGTCACCAGTTCGGCAGCATCATCAGCGGAGGATTTGGCGGCGAATTCGGTCACTCAGCGAGCTTATGGCGTGTGCATCCGTGACGTTCGCCCGAAAAGAATGGAAAGATCTGGCCACCATGGCTGACAATCTCACCCGCGATGAAGCCCGGGCCCGCGCGGCCCTGTTGAACGTCTCGTCCTACGACGTGGAGCTGGATCTCACCGGCCCCGACGAAGCGACGTTCCGCTCACGTACCACCGTGACCTTCACGTGCCGCAAACCTGGGTCGTCCACGTTCATCGAGATCGCCTCCCCGTCGCTGCGGGGCGCCACCCTGAACGGTGCCGGTCTCGACCCGTCCGACTTCGACGGCAGCCGTCTCGTCCTACGCGATCTGGCCGAGGCGAACGTGCTGGTTGTCGACGGCGATTGCGCGTACTCGCGTACCGGCGAGGGGCTGCATCGCTTCGTCGACCCGGTCGACGGCGAGGTCTACCTCTACAGCCAGTTCGAGACCTACGACGCGCACCGCATGTATGCGTGCTTCGACCAGCCCGACCTGAAGGCCAACTTCCAGCTCCGGGTCAAGGCGCCCGAGCACTGGACGTGTATCAGCAACGGGGTCGCCGGCGATGACGACGCCGGCATGTGGACGTTCGACCAGACCCCCCGCGTCTCGACCTACATCACCGCGCTGATCGCCGGGCCCTACCACGCGGTCTACGACCACCACGACGGCATCGACCTGGGCCTGTTCTGCCGCAAGTCGCTGGCCGAGTTCCTCGATCCGGAGGAGCTCTTCACGGTCACCAAGCAGGGCTTCGACTTCTACCACCGGGTCTTCGACTACCGGTACCCGTTCGGCAAGTACGACCAGCTGTTCGTCCCGGAGTTCAACGCGGGGGCGATGGAAAACGCTGCCGCGGTCACCTTCCTCGAGGACTACGTCTTCCGCTCGAAGGTCACCGATGCCCGCCGGGAGCGTCGCGCCGAGACGATCCTGCACGAGATGGCCCACATGTGGTTCGGCGATCTCGTCACGATGCGCTGGTGGGACGACCTCTGGCTGAACGAGTCGTTCGCGACCTACGCCTCGGTGCTCGCCCAGGTCTCGGCGACGCGCTGGAAGGGCGCGTGGACGACGTTCGCGACCACCGAGAAATCGTGGGCCGCGCGCCAGGACCAGCTGCCCTCGACCCATCCGATCGTGGCCGACGCCGTCGACATGGAAGCGGTCAAGACCAACTTCGACGGCATCACCTACGCCAAGGGCGCGAGCGTCCTCAAGCAACTCGTCGCGTGGGTGGGGCAGAAGGAGTTCCTCGCCGGCCTGCGTAACTACTTCCGCCGCTTCGAGTACGACAACACCTCGCTGCGCGACCTGCTCGACGAGCTGGAAGTGGCGAGTGGACGCGACCTGAACGGCTGGGCCCGCGAGTGGCTCGAGACCACCGGCGTCAACACGCTGCGGCCGCGGTTCGAGACGGACTCCTCCGGGATCTACACCGCGTTCGACGTGGTGCAGGAGGCGGTGCCGGAGCACCCGACGCTGCGCTCGCACCGCATCGCGATCGGCCTCTACGACCGCACCTCATCCGGCCTGGAGCGGCGCGAGCGCGTCGAGCTGGACGTCTCCGGCGCGCTGACCGAGGTGCCGAAGCTGCTCGGCGCCCGCCAGCCCGACCTGCTCGCTGCTGAACGACGACGACCTGACCTACGCGAAGGTCCGGCTCGATCCGCGCTCGCTCGCGACCACGATCGAGTCGATCGGCGACGTCACCGAGTCGCTGCCGCGGGCGCTGCTCTGGGGCGCGGCCTGGGACATGACCCGCGACGCGGAGATGGCCGCTCGCGACTACTTGCGCGTGGTGCTCGGCGGGCTGCCGGCCGAGAGCGACATCAGCATGGTGCAGACCCTGCTGGCGCGCGCGTCACTCGCGATCGACGCGTACGGCGATCCGGCGTTTCGCGCGCAGGCCCGCCAGCAGCTCACCGGCGGTGTGCTCAGCCTGCTGGAAAGCGCCCCTGCGGGAAGCGACCACCAGCTCGCCCTGCTCCACACCTTCGCGACCGCCGAGGACCCGGCCGGCCTCGATCGGGTCCGGGCGATCCTGGACGGCGAGGAGGAGCTGCCGGGCCTCGAACTCGACACCGAGCTGCGCTGGCACCTGCTGATCGAGCTCGCCGCGCACGGGCGGGCGACGGCCGACGACATCGCGGCCGAGCTGGCCCGCGATGCCACGGCGGCCGGCGAGAAGCGCGCCGCGTCGGCCCGGGCCGCGATCCCGACCGCCGAGGCCAAGGCGGCAGCATGGGCGGCGGTCGTCGAGCGTGACGACCTGTCCAACCACATGCAGGTCGCGACGATGCGGACCTTCTGGCGCTACGAGCCGGAGCAGATCGAGGTCACGAAGCCTTACGTCGCCAAGTATTTCGACGCCGTGGGCGACGTGTGGCGACAGCGCTCCATGGACTCCGCCCAGACCCTGACCGAGCTGCTGTTCCCGGCCACGGTGGTCACCGAGGAGACCCTGGCGATGGTCGACCGGTACCTGGCCGAGCAGTCACCGCAGCCGGCCCTGCGCCGGATGCTGGTGGAGGGACGCGACACCCTGGCGCGCGCGCTGCGCGCCCGGGCGTACGACACCCAGCACGGCTACGATCAGGCTTTACGTGAACCGAACATTCGCCGAACGCTGCGACGGGCAGCGGCGCCGAAGATCGGGGCATGGCGAGCCGTAGCGACGTGACGCTGCTGCTGCGGCGCGCGGGTTTCACGCCGACCCGGTCCGAGATCGACGCGGCAGTCGCGCGCGGCCCGGAGGGCTACGTCGCCGATGCCCTCACTCCCGGCCGTCCGGATCCCGGAGCCGACGCGACGCCCGCCGCCGAAGCTCGACGATCCCGCTGAGCTGATCAAGGAGCTCGCCAAGTCGGCCGGCCAGGCCGAGCGCACGGCGGCCCGCAAGCGCGTACGCCGGCAATCGCTCGAGCTGGCCGCCTGGTGGATCCAGCGCATGGTCGCGTCGAAGCGGCCGTTCACGGAGAAGATGGTGTTCTTCTGGCACGGCCATTTCGCGACGTCGGTGCAGAAGGTGCACTCCCCCGCGCTGATGCTGGCGCAGCAGGACCTCTTCCGCAGCAAGGGGCTGGGCGCGTTCGACGAACTGGTGCTGGCCGTCGCCCAGGACCCGGCGATGATGCGCTGGCTGGACACGTTGCGCAGCAGTGCCGCCGACCCCAACGAGAACTTTGCGCGCGAGATGTTCGAGCTCTTCGTCCTCGGCCACGGCAACTACTCCGAGCAGGACGTCCGCCAGGCCGCGCGTACCTTCACCGGCTGGCGATGGACCCCGGCGCGCGGCTTCCTGGTCGCGGCGCGGCCGCACGACGACGGTGTCAAGACCGTGCTCGGACGCACCGGCAACCTCGGCGGCGAGGACGTCGTCCGGCTCGCGGCCGCGCAACCGGCGTCGCACCGCTGGATCGCGAGCCGGATCTGGAGCCGTTTCGCAGCCCACGCCGCCCCGACCGATGCCGTTGTCGCGAGCCTGCTCGCGAGCGCTCCACCCCGGCCGCTGTCGGACCTGTTCCGGGCCGTGCTGCTCTCACCGGCGCTGACCAGCCCCAGCGTCCGCACCGGCCTGCTCAAGCAGCCGGTCGAATGGGTGGTCGGCGCGGAGCGCGCGCTGGGGACGCAGTTGCCGGCCCGCACCGTGCTGAAGACCCTCAGCAGCCTCGGCCAGGTGCCGTTCGCCCCCTCGTCAGTGGGCGGGTGGCCCGAAGGAACGGCCTGGCTCTCCACGTCCGCGACGGACGCCAAGGTGACGTTCGCCCTCGCCCTCGCCTCCGCCGCGGACCTCTCAGCGCTGGCCGACGAACCCCCCGCTCAGCGTGTCGACGCGCTCGCCGACCTGCTCGCCCTCGACGGCTGGAGCCAGCGCAGCCGGCGTGCACTCGCGGGTGCCGCGGGCGATCCGGCTCGGCTGGCGGCCCTCGGCGTGATCAGTCCGGAGTACCAGCTCGCATGACGACGACACCGCTCCCCCAAGACCCGGGGCCGTCCTCCCATCGCCGGCGCCGCCTGACCCGGCGCGGCTTCCTCACCGCGAGCGGGGTCGTCGGTGCAGCAGGCATCGCGGGCGGAGCGGCCTGGGCTTCCCTCGCCGGCGCGGCCGGCACCCGCGAAGTCACCTCGACCACCACCGCGGGCGGCACGCTGGTGCTGCTCACCCTCTACGGGGGCAACGACGGGCTGGACACCGTGATCCCGGCGGCGGATCCGGCCTACCAGAAGGCGCGCGGCACGCTCGCTGTTTCCGAGCATGACGCGCTGGGGTTGGCGGACGGGCTGGCCCTGCACCCGTCACTCGTCCGCCTCAAGCGCCGCTACGACGCGGGCACGGTCGCGATCGTTCGCGGGGTCGGGTACCCGAACCCGGACCACAGCCACTTCCGCTCGATGTCCATCTGGCAGACGGCCTCGCCGCAGACCCCGGTCTCATCGGGCTGGCTCGGCCGCTGGCTTGATGCGACCGCTTCCGCGACCACGAAGGATTCCCGCGGCGGCGGCCCGATCCAGGCGGTCGGGATCGGGGCGACGCTCACCCCGGCCCTGGTCGGCCAGCGCCGGTCGGCCGCTGCCGTCCCGACCGGAACCCTCGCCGTTCCGGGCGGCGCGCTCGGCGAGAGCATCCGGGCGCTCTACCAGCCCGGCGCCACCAACGGGGGCAGCCTGCTCGATGCCGTCGCCGGCGTCGACAACGACTACCTCTCCGTCGCCGACCGTCTCGGACCCTTGCTGGGAAGCAACGGATCCGGCGGCGACGATCTCGGCTCGCAACTCGGGATCGTGTCCCGGCTGATCAAGGCGGGTGTGCCGACGCAGGCGTATGCGGTCAGCCTCGGCGGCTTCGACACCCATGCCGGCGAGCAACCCACCCACAGCCGGCTGCTGGGCGAGCTCGACAGCGCGCTCGACACGTTCCTGACGTCGGTCGCCGGCTCACCCCATGCGGGACGGCTGGTCGTGATGATCTACAGCGAGTTCGGGCGCCGGGTGGTGCCCAACGCCAGCGGCGGCACCGACCATGGCACGGCCGGGCCGGTCATTCTCGCCGGACCGGGTGTGCGCGGCGGGATGTATGGCGATCAGCCGAGCCTGACCAAGCTCGGCACCGGCGCCGACGACGGTGACCTGATCGCGACGACCGACTTCCGCGACGTGTACGCCACCGTGCTCGGCGACGTCCTGGGCTCCGATCCGGGCCCCGTGCTCGGCCCCGGGCGACGCTCGCTCGGCTTCGTCAAAGCGTGACGGGCGGCCGGGTCAGCCGGCCGGCACCCCCTCGATCGCGTGCGTGTCTTCCTGGGCGCGCCGGCCGGCGGCGTCAGCCAGCTGGCGCAGCGCGTTCACGAGCCCGCCGACCAGATCGCCGACCCCGAAGGCCGAGGTCATCGTCAGCACGACAAGTCCCGCGGCCGGGTCGGTGATCCGGCGCCTGGCGGCCGGCGTGGTCATGATCTCCACGACGCGGGTACCCGGGGCGACGAGGATGAGCACCGCGGGGTCACGAGTGCTGTCGACGAGATTGGTCAGCAGATGCTCGGCCTCGAGGCGCGGGTCGCGGTCGAACTCGCCGACGCGCAGCCAGAACCGGATCCCGGTCTGCCCCTCGGCGGCGCGCCGGGCGCGCTCGATGCGCTCGTGCTGCTCGCGGGTGAACGCTTCACCAGCGGCCACTGGCACCTCCGGCTCCGGGGAGCGCAGCCCGCTGGGGCTCCTGCTCGAGGGCGGACTCGTCACCGAACCAGACCGGCTCGTACGTCCATGGGCGACCCGGACGGTAACGCCGCGCCGAGCCCTTCCGCGGCCAGAACGCCAGGCTCCCGCCGATGATGAAGCCCAGCACCGGGACGCCGACGAACAGGAGCAACTCGAGCGGGACGCTCAGCGATTCCGGACTGCCGACATCACCGATGTGGCCGACGTTGTCACTGGCCGCCGCGGCCGGGAAGGCCGGCAGCAGCACCAGCATCGCCACCAGGGCCGCGAAAGCCCCCCGGATCCCGGCTCTGACGCGGCGACGGCGCGCAGGTTTGGTCACGATGCGAGGCTAGCTGAGCAACCGCGCGGATGGTGTGCCGACCCCCGGACAACACACCATCCGCTATCAAGGCTTTCGCTGCGGGTCACGACGTTCCTGCCCGGACCCGGGTGGTGTCGTCGTCCTGGCTCACCGACAGCGCCTGAGCCAGCCGCGCGGCGCCCGCGGATGCGCAGAGCTGGGCCCGGGAAAGAAACCGTCCCGCACCGTCCGCCACCGGCAGCCGCCAGTTCGGGTACTCGTCCACCGTCCCGGGCATGTTCGGCTGGCGAAGGTCGCCGACGGCGTCGCCGAGCGCCGCGAGCAGCACCCGTGAGGGGCTGAGGGCGAGCAACTCGTGCAGCGCCACGATCTTCTCCGCGAGATCGCCCACCGCGAGCCCTTCCTTCACCAGCAGCGCGTCCATCTCCGCGCGCTCGCGCTCGGAGTTCGCCGCTTCGGCGTCAGGATCGTTGAGCAGTCCCAGGGCGGCGCGCACCCGCACGTGCTCACCGGTGAGAAAGCCCGCCGCCGTCGGCAGGTCGTGGGTCGTGACGGACGCGACCGCCTCCGCCCGCCAGTCCTCCGGCGGGACGAGCGCGCCGCCCTCATCGCGTTCGAACCAGAGCACGGTCGAGCCGAAAACCGCGCGTTCCTTGAGCATTTGCCGCACCTCGCGCGGGACGGTGCCCAGGTCCTCGCCGACCACCAGGGCGCCCGCACGCTCGGCCTCCAGGGCGATCACCCCGAGCAGCGCGTCGGCGTCGTAGGAGACGTACGTGCCGGCGGCGGCGGAGCTGCCTTCGGGTACCCACCAGAGCCGAAAAAGCCCGAGCACATGATCGATCCGCAGACCGCCACCCACGCGTAGCACGGCCCGCACCATGTCGCGCACCGGTGCGTATCCGGTCTCGACGAGCCGGTCGGGACGCCATGGCGGCAGCCCCCAGTCCTGGCCCTGCTGGTTGAAGCTGTCGGGAGGGGCACCCACGCTGAACCCCGTAGCCAGCTCGTCCTGAAGCGCCCAGGCGTCGGAGCCGCCGGGGTCGACGCCGACGGCGAGATCGTGCACGACACCGACGCCCATGCCGCTGGCTGTGGCCTGCTCTTGGGCTGCGGCGAGTTGCTCGGCGCAGCACTGCTGAAGCCAGCGGTGAAAGGCCGCCCGTGGCTGCAGCTCGGCGCGTGCGGCATCGACGGCGGGATCACGAGGGTCCTGCAACGCTGTCGGCCACCTTCGCCAGTCAGCGCCGTGCCGTTCGGCCAGCGCGCACCAGAGCGCGAAATCGTCGAGCCCGCGGCTGCTTTCGGCGTCCGGACGCCGCCGGGCGTAGCCGAAGAGCAGCTCGAGGGCGGCGGATTTGGCGGCCCAGACGGTGTCGCGGTCGATGCGCTCACCCATGGGCACCCCGGCCGCGAGCGCATCGACACGGGCGCGTACCTCAGCCGGCGCGGCGGCGTATTCGGGCAGCAGCTCCGGCCGCAGGTACAGCGGGGAGCTGAAGCGACGCGAGGCCGGGAAGTACGGCGAGTTCTGGATCGGCGCCACCGGTGCGACCGCGTGCAGCGGGTTCACCAGCAGCAGCCCGGCTCCCTGGGCGCCGCTCCAGGACGCCAGCTCGGCCAGATCCGCGTAGTCGCCCATTCCCCACGCGCTGCGGACGGCGTACAGCTGCACCATCCAGCCCCATAGCCGCGCAGCCGGCAACGGCAGCTGATCAGGGGCGACGATCAGCGCAACGTCGGCCACCACGCCGGAGTCGACGTAGGCCAGCAGGCGGTGATCGCCGAGCGGCAAGCCTGCCGGCAGCCGCAGCATGCGTTCCACGTGACCGCCCGCCTCGTCGCGGTCGCACACGGGTCCGGGTGCCAGCGTCGTCACCTGCTCGTCGTCCCCGCTGCCGACCCGGATCTCGGCCCGCACGGCCGATCCGGCTGCGCAGCGCATGGGCACCGGTCGGGGCGCACCGCGGCGCACCACGACCACCGGAGGGAGCACCTGCTCCCACGCGGCAGCAGCATGGGCGGCGAGGGCAGACGCGGGATGGCGGGCATCGATGCCCAGCCCCGAGAGGACCTTGCGGACCGTGTCCTCGGCGACGGGGATCGGGCGGCGCGCCCAGTCCTCGTACTCGGTGGCGACCCCACAGGCTCGGGCGAGCTGCTCCAGGGAGGGATCCATGCCTGCGGCCTACCCTTCGACGGGCGCCGTCACCGTTGTCAACACCGCCGGATGGGCCACACGGTAGCGCCGCAGCCCCTGCCAGAAGGCATTGAGCGCGTCGAGAACCGCCCGGATGTAGCGGAGGCCACTCGTGACCCAGTTTCTTGAACACGATGACGTCGAGCGTCGACCCGGCCACCAGCTGGCGGCGCTCGCGTCGCCGAATCCGGGAAGGCGGTGCCGGTGAAGCGCGAATAGCCGCCCTCCCAGGGGACTGTCCTGTCCGCGAGCCCGTGGATGTCCACGACGTGCACCGGGGTCGGGCATTTCACCAGTAGCGCACCGGCCATCACCCCGGCCCCGGCAAACGTGTTACGGGTCTGGCACACCGCACGCCAGGCCATCATCCCGCCGTTGGAGAAACCCCAGACGTACACGTGCTGGCGGTCCACCGGTGTGAGCGTCGCGACGTAGTGGACGAGGTCGACGAGATAGCCGACATCGTTGGCACTGTCGTGATGGCAGCAGGTGCCGGCGTTCCAGGCCTCGTGCACCCCGATCGGATAGACGAGAGTGAAGTGCTCGGCTTCGCTGAAGGACGTGGCCGCCGTCGCATGCTCGACCCGGCCCGGCGACTGGTTGAGGCCGGGCAGCAGCAGCACCAACGGCTCAGGCGGGCCGCCGCGGCGCCGCTCGTCGAGGTAGAACGGCCTCCCGGCGGCCCCGTAACCCTTGGGCAGCGTCAGCCGGCGCATCACGAACGCGCCGTGCACCGAAGCCTGGACGGGCAACGGCAACGGCAGCGGCACCGTGGCGCGCTGCGGCGCCGGGTACCTCACGGTGCCCGTCGCGCTGCCGCACGACACGAGTCCTGCGACCGAGAGCACGCCGGCGACGAGCAGCAGGCACGCCACTGCCCGCCGTCCCGCTCCCATGAATGCATGCTCGCTGCTCGGTCATGGGAGGTTCGTGTGCGTCAGGCGACCACGGCCACCGGACGGGTTCCGGTGAGATAGGCGGACCACCGCGGGTCGGGACGGCGCGCCCCCAAAACCCGCCAGGCGGCGCCGCTGGGCGCCCTCGGCGGGCGGTGCATCCGCCAGCCGAGATCTGCGACGCTGCGGTCTGCCTTGGCATGGTTGCACCGGCTGCAGGCCGCGACGACGTTCTCCCAGACGTGGGGGCCGCCGCGGCTGCGCGGGACGACGTGATCGAGCGAGGTGGCGGCGGCCCCGCAGTACACGCAACGGTGACCATCGCGGGCGAGCACGCCCTTGCGGGTGAGCGGCACCTCCGGCTTGTAGGGCACCTTCACGTAGCGGGCCAGCCGCACCACGGCAGGAATCGGGAGCACGATCGTCGGGCCGTGCAGCGCCCCGTCGCCTTGCTCGACCACGACCGCTTTCTCGGCCAGGACGAGCACGACAGCGCGGCGCAGCGACACGACGCAGAGGGGCTCGTACGTCGCGTTGAGCACCAGGGCCTCGACCACGGGCCGCCTCCCCGCTGACTCACCGACCAGCCGAATGTCTCATACCCAGCCGTATTTCAGCAGCGGGCTTTCCGGCAGGCTGGTCCGGTGGACTACCCCGACGCCCCGCGGCAACCCGATCTCCGAGCTGATCGGCGGCCACCGGATCGAGGATCCCTACCGCTGGCTCGAGGACCCCAGCGACCCGCGGACCATCGCGTGGTCCGCCGCCCAGGATGCCCTCGCCCGGCCGATCCTGGACGCGTACGCAGGCAGAACAGAGCTCGCGCAGCCCGCTTGCGGACGCTGCTTGCGGCCGGCCAGGAAGGGCCGCCGCGGCCGCGGGGCGGGGTCGGATTCCGGCAGCGGCGGGTCCGGAGCAGCAGCATGCCGTGCTCGTGGCCGGCAACCTGGAAGATTCCGGGGAATTTCGGGTGCTCGTCGATCCGCACCTGATCGATCCGTCCGGGGCGACCACCCTGGACGCGTGGGAGCCCTCCCCCGATGGGCGGCTGCTGGCCTACCAGCTTTCCCGCGGGGGCGACGAGGAGTCCACGCTCGCGGTGCTCGATGTCGCGACCGGACGCGTCGTGGACGGCCCATCGACCGCACCCGCTACTCCCCCGTGGCGTGGCTGGCCGACGGCAGCGGCTTCTATTACGTGCGCCGGCTCACCGCCGACAGCCCGTTCGACCGCCGCGTCTACCTGCACCGGCTCGGGGACGACCCGGCGCAGGACAGCTACGTGTTCGGCGCGGAGAGCGACCCGCGTACCTACTTCGGCGTCGACGTCTCCCCTGACGGGCGCTGGCTGGTGGTCATCGGCAGCGATCGGCACCGCGCCGCGTGATGACGTGTGGATCACCGACCTGACCCAGCCGGAAGAGGGCTTCGCCGCCGTCCAGCACGGGGTCGATGCGCGCTGCTACGCCTCGGTGGCTTTCGACGGGCGGCTCTACATCTGGACCGACGCCGAGGCGCCGCGGGGCCGGCTGTGCGTCGCCGATCCGGCTGCGCCGCAGCGCTGGACGACGCTGGTCGCCGAGGACCCCGAAGCGGTGCTGGGCGACTACGCGGTGCTCGATGAGGAGATCCTGATCGCGCGCTCGCGGCATGCGATCGGCGAGGTACAGGCCGTCTCCCGGCAGACCGGTGCGCCGCTGCGCGACATCGCGCTTCCCGGCATCGGCAGCGTGCTGGGCATCACGAGCGCACCGGCGGGCGGCACGAGTGCCTGGATCGGCTACACCGATGCGCTGACGCCGCCTTCCGTGCTCGACGCGCAGGGTCGATCATGGGTGGCCGCGCCCGGAGCCGTTGAGGTGGCGGGTGTCACGGCGACGGTCGAGACCGCGACGTCCGCCGACGGCACCACGGTCCGGATACACCTCCTCGCGCCGGCAGCTCAGCAGGGGCCGCTGCCCACGGTGCTCTACGGCTACGGCGGCTTCGGGATCAGCATGGAACCCGCCTACACCGCCTCGGCGCTGGCGTGGGTCGAGGCCGGCGGAGTCTGGGCTGTCGCCCAGTTGCGCGGCGGCGGCGAGGAAGGCGAGGCGTGGCATCGCGCAGGCATGCGTGAGCGCAAGCAGAACGTCTTCGCCGACTTCGAAGCTGCCGCCCGCCACCTGCGTGACTCGGGACGCGCGTCGACCCTCGGCTGCCTGGGCGGCTCGAACGGGGGCCTGCTGGTCGGCGCCGCGATCACCCGTGAGCCGGCGCTCTACGACGCCGCCGTGAGCAGTGCGCGCGCTGCTGGACATGGTGCGCTACGAACGCTTCGGGCTGGGTTCGACCTGGAACGACGAGTACGGCACGGCGGACGATCCGATCGAGCTGGGCTGGCTGCTCGGCTACTCGCCGCTGCATGCCGTGCGCGCGGGGGTCGCGTACCCGCCGACCCTGCTCGAGGTGTTCGACTCCGATACCCGGGTGGATCCGCTGCACGCCCGCAAGTTCGCCGCCGCGCTGCAATGGGCGGCCGGTCAGGCGTGACTCCCCCGGCGGCGGTCTGGTGCTGCTGCGCCGCGAGTCGGACGTCGGGCACGGCGGTCGCTCGATCGACCGCACGATCGGCTTGAACGTCGACACCCTGAGCTTCCTCGCCGCCCAGCTCGGTTTGAGGCATCGGCGGGCTAGTGAGGCGCATCGGCGGGCCGATAGTGAGGCACAGTGGCAGGTGTGACGACACCCGAGCCCGCCCGGCCCAAGGAGTCGTTTTACGACGCGGTCGGCGGCGAGCCGACGTTTCGCCGCCTGGTGGCCGACTTCTACGCGGGCGTGCGGCGCGATCCCGTCCTGCTGCCCCTGTACCCCCCGGACGAGCTGGATGAGGCGCAGGAGCGGCTCACCCTCTTTCTGATCCAGTACTGGGGAGGCCCGCAGACCTACGGCGAGCAGCGCGGGCATCCACGGCTTCGCATGCGCCACGCTCCTTTCGCCATCGGTCCCGACGAACGCGACGCGTGGCTCGCCCGGATGAGGGAAGCGGTCGACGGCCTCGGCCTCCCGCCGGAGTACGCCGGCCCGTTGTGGCAGTACCTGCACGGCGCGGCGTTCGCGATGCAGAACACGCCCTGAAATCACCGGGAAACTGGCGGATTCACCCGCTTGGGACGAAGGCCATCCTTCACCGCTCATGTGAGGCTGCCGAAGGAAACTTCATGAGAGAGTTGGCGGCGGTCCTCGGCCGCGAGCGCGTCCAACTCGAATTTCTGCTCTTCAAAGTCCTGGCATTGCAGCACCTGCTGCGCTCCGGCGAGACCCGCTTTCTGCGCTGGTCGGTTGAGGAGATCAACCGGGCGAGCGAGCGGCGTACGCGAGACCGAGCTGCGGCGTACGCATCGGGTCAGCGAGCTGGCAGCCGCGGCAGGAGTAGCCCCCGACCAGATGACGCTCAGCACCCTCGCCGAGCCCGCCCCCGAACCTTGGCGGACCATTTTTGCCGACCACGACAGGGGTTTTCGCCAGCTGGGCAGCGAGGTGGACGAGGCGTTCGCCGTCGCCGGCGGGCTCGCGGAAGCGAGCGGCCACGCCGTATCAAGCCTCCTGCAGGAGGCGTACCGGCCGGCCTCGAGCGCTCCAATCGGGCACCAGCGCCGGCCCGAGAGCACGATGATCCTGCCCTAGCGGCGGGAGGGCCGCCCGATTTCGCTTACGTTGCAGGCGTTCTCGAGCTGGATCGAGGTGCCCAGCCGTCAGGCGGTGGCCGCCTTGCAGTACGGGCAGTGCGTCCACCCCGGGTCGATCTCGCGGGCGCAGGTGTGGCACCGGTGAGCACCGACGACCATGCCGCACCAGGGGCAGCACGCCATGTCCTCTTCGACCTCGCGGCGACATCCCGGGCAGCGCTCCGTGAGCGTCCAGGCGCCTTCGCTCGTGACGCGCAGGACCTCATCGAGGATCGTTTCGCCCGCCAGTGCCGCGGCGATGCCGGACTGGCGCATGCTGAGGGTGCGGGACTGCTTGGCGGCCTCGGCCAGCGCGCGCTCGCCGGCGCCGGTGGTCATCGCGGTGCGGATCGCGTCGGTGATCGACAGCACCTCGAAGATGCCCGTCCGGCCCCGGAAACCGGTCTCGCGGCAGGTGTTGCAGCCCTTGCCCATCATCGGAGTGCCGGCGGCCAGGTCCTCGGGAGCCAGCCCCAGCGCTTCGACGACGCGGGGAGACGGCTCGTAGGGCGCGCGGCATTGCGTGCAGGGCTTTCGCACCAGGCGCTGCGCCACGACCAGCGTCAGGGCCGACGCGACCAGGAACGGTTCGGCGCCCATGTCGAGCAGGCGAGCCACCGCACCGATCGCGTCGTTCGTGTGCAGGGTGGTGAGCACCAGGTGACCGGTCAGCGACGCCTGCAGCGCCAGCCGCGCGGTCTCGCTGTCACGGACCTCACCGACGAGGATGACGTCGGGGTCCTGGCGCAGGATGGAGCGCAGACCCGCGGCGAACGTCAGCCCGGCCTTCTCCGAGACGCCGACCTGGGTGATGCCGGCGAGGGCGATCTCCACCGGGTCTTCCAGCGTGATGACGTGCTTCTCGCGACTTCGGACGGCCAGCAGCGTGCTGTAAAGGGTGCTCGTCTTACCCGACCCGGTGGGGCCGGTGATGAGCACCAGACCCTGCGGTTGGCGTACCGCATGCAGCAACGACTCGAGCTGGTCGTCCTTGAGGCCGACCCGGGCCAGCGGCGGAAGGTCCTTCGCCCGCGGCAGCAGACGCATGACGATGCTCTCGCCGGGCAGCGCGGGCAGCGTGCTCATGCGGATGTCGATGTTCTCGCCGCCGGCGACGAAGCGCGCCCGGCCGTCCTGGGGGCGGCGGCGCTCGGAGATGTCGAGGCCCGCCATGATCTTCAACCTGCTGGCGAGGCTGGGACCGGCGATCTTCGGCACCGTCATGACGTCTCGCAGCTGGCCGTCGACGCGGAAGCGGACCACCACGTCGGTCGACTGCGGTTCGATGTGGATGTCGCTGGCTCCCTGGCCGACGCCCTCGCGCAGGATCATGTCGACCAGCTTCACGATGGGCGCATCGTCCACGTCGGTCGCACCGGCGGCGATCTCCGCCTCGATGGTGCTGGAGCTGCGCTCCTCGGCGAGGTCGTTGAGGACGGCAGCGGCGGCACCGTCGTCCGACAGGCTCCAGACCCGGGTGAGCGCGGCCCGCAGGTCGGCGTCGGTGGTGACGGCGACCTCGAGGTCGGAGACCTTGAGGTGGACGCGCACGTCGTCCAGCGCGAACACATTCGTCGGATCGGTGACGGCGACGAGCATCCGGCCGGTCTGCGGGTTGCGACCCAGGACCATGACGCCGTTGCGCTCGGCGACCGAGCGGGGCAGCTGGCGGGCCACCGGCACGTCGACGCGCTCGCGCATCGGATCGACCACCGGCAGCTCGAGCGCGGCACCGAGAGCGGTGGCGAGCTGACGCTCGGTGGCGTAGCCCTCCTCGACCGCGAGCCGGCCGAGTCGCTTGCGCTCCTGGCCGCGCTCGGCCTGCTTGACCAGCAGGTGGTCGAGCTGCGCCTGGGTCAGAACGCCCTGGTCCATGAGCACTTCGCCAAGACGGCGGCGGCCGGCGGGCCGCGTTTGAGCAGGAATCTGCTCGTGCGAAGGGCCTAGGGCCGGCAGGTGGACGGAAGAGCTCACAACTCTCTATCGGCAGGAGGCCCGCTCAGGCAAAGTCCCTTATTGGTCCTGTGCCAGCGCCGCCGTCTGGTCCAGACCCGTCATGGTGTCCGGAGCGCCCTGAGATCGGTCGTTCTGACCGCCCACGGGCACCCCGCCGAGCACCATGACCGGACCGACACCCGTACGACCGCGCTTGGCCTCGTACATCGAGCGGTCAGCGGCGCCGATCAAGGCCGCCGCCGGCGTCTCGGGGTGGGTGGTGACCGCGATGCCGATGCTGGAGCCGACGTTGAGCTCCAGCGGCGAGCCGACGTTGACGTGACCCGGGACCAGGGCCGGGTCGAGCGCGACCGGACCGGCGAGCACCGAACGCACCCGGGCCGCGACCCTCACCGCATCGCCCGGGGAGTCCAGCTCGGCGCAGAGCACCACGAACTCGTCGCCTCCCCAGCGGCAGAGCGTGTCCTGCGGGCGAAGCACCCGCCCGATACGTGCCGAGACCGCTGAGAGCACCCGGTCGCCTGCCGGGTGGCCATAGTTGTCGTTGACCGCCTTGAACTCGTTGAGGTCGACGAACAGCAGCCCGACAGGAGCGATGCTGCGGCGCAGGAGGGCGAGGCTCCGGCGCAGCCGGTCACCGAGGAGCGCGCGGTTGGCGAGGCCGGTCAGAGGGTCGGTCAACGAAGTGGCGCGCAGCTCGTCGAGATGTTCGGTGATGTCCCAGCCCTCGAGCAGCAGGCCGCCGACCCGCTCGTCGTGAGCCATGTCATGGGCAACGACGGCGATCGTGCGCCAGCTGCCGTTGGTGTGGCGCAGGCGGACCTGGAGCTGGCGGCTGCGGCCCCCGGGCGCGAGGTCGCGGACCACGCCGGCGAGCAACGGCCGGTCAGCCGGGTGGAGCAGCGCCGTCACCTTGTTCTCGGCCGGCTCCGTCGCCGACTCCCAGCCGAGCGCCCGCGCCGTTCCCGGGTTGGCATAGCGGATCGAAAGGTCGTCCGAGACCACGAACAACGTGCTGCCGCGGTCGACCAGCACGCGCGGGTCAGGCGCGATCATTGGATCTGTCATCCAACTCCCCCGTCGGATCGCGTCACTCGATTTCAGTCTCCCCGACGGGCATATCCATACACAGCGCCAGTCGGCCCCACTTGGCCATCCCCCGTCCGGCGCAACGCACTAATACGCTCGCGCGGAGGCTCTTGACCTAGTGCCGCCTTTGCTCACGCTCCGTATCTTAGAGTCACCCGAGCCTTCGCGCTTGGGAAGCGTCCGAAAGATCGCGATAGGGCCCTGAACAGCACGAAGCCGGCGCGTCATTGGTGACGCGCCGGCTTCGTTCAGTAACGGAGAGTATAAATTTAGCCTGCCAGAGACAGATCGGCGGTGGCGTTGTCGAACGCGTGGCGCGGGGCGGGCACCATCCGGGCCGGGCGCGAGAGCCGGTCGGCATAGCTGGAGCGGTTGGACAGGGCTGCCGCGTACGCCGCGCGCCGGTTGGCGGCGCGACCGGTCTGGCTTTCCTCGTCAACGGGAGAGTCGGAGTACTGCGCCGTGATGCCGGCCCGCATGAGGGCCAGACCCTCGGAGCGCATCTGGGAGACGCGCGACTCGGTCACCCCGAGCTCCTCGGCGAGTTCCGCCGACGAGCGGCCCTCGAGGAAGTAGCCACTGACGACGGCCTGCAGACGGTCGGGGAGCAGCGCCAGGGCGTCACGCAGGTAGGCGGCGCGCTCACGCTCCTCGAGCTGGGTGGAGGGGTCGACGTAGACGGTCTCGACGAGGCCATCAGCGAGGGTCAGCGGGTCGCCGTCCTCCTCGCCGCAGGGGGCGTCGAGCGAGAGGACGAGGGCGCGGTGGACGCGGCCCTGAAGCTCGTGCAGCTCACGCACCGGGACCCGCATCTGCGCAGCGACCTCTTCCGGGGTCGGGGTGCGGCCGAGGCGGGTGAGCAGCTGGTTGTGGGCGTCCTCGACGGTGCGGGCCGCGGCGCGCAGCGAGCGAGGAGCGAAGTCCAGCGCGCGGGCGGCGTCGACGATCGCACCGCGAACGCGCAGGGAGACCCAGCGCTCGAACGGCACTCCGCGGGCGGGATCGAAGCGGTGGGCGGCCTCGACCAGACCCAGGGTGGCCGCCTGGGCCAGCTCCTCACGGTCGGCGTGGCGCGGGTAGTGAGCGGCAACCTGGAACAGCACGTGCTGCACGAGTGGGAGGTTGCGCTCGATGAGTTCGGTGACCTCGTCACGGCTCAGCGGGCTCGCGGCGGGGACAGCGTCGACGCTCTGGAGACTGTCGACGGCGTCCGGCGTGGCGCTCGGGGCATCGAGTACGGCTGAAGCGTTCAAGGCGGGCTCCTGTGGCGGGGAAGTCGTACTGGTGGCGGGACAGCGGACGATCACGGGGCGGTCAGTTGGCCTGGGCCACCGAGTGGTTGCAGCTACCGGTACGCAGCGCGGAAATCCGAAGCTTCGACCCGTGCACGGGGGGTGTGACCAGTTGCACGAGGAGATCCCTTCAAGTTGTCCGACTGCGCTCGACCGCACCTGCATCGACCGAAACCCGTCGAACCCTTGATGGCCTTTTGGCACTATCTTTTGCGCCCGGAATTGGGCGGAATGTCGCTTCTGGCGGCAATATTCACACCGAAACGACCCAGGACTAGTTCTTCTGGACTAGTCACCTCTGCCTGACAACGATCAATCGGTCGTGATCAAGGACAGGTTGAGCCGCCGAGCGGCAGACCACCCGGGCGGCGGGCACCCGTTCAGGTGAGCCGCCACCCGCCCGGCCCAATCCGGGCGTTATGCGAAGTCAAGGCCAGTCAAAGCCAGAAGGTGAGGTGAGACTCCCGGCTCAGTCGCGGGTCAGCTTGCGGTAGACCACCCGATGCGGGCGCGCCGCCTCCAGGCCGAGGCGCGCCACCTTGTTCTCCTCGTAGTCAGCGAAGTTGCCCTCGAACCAGAACCAGTTGGCCGGGTCCTGCTCGTCGCCCTCCCAGGCCAGGATGTGCGTGGCGACGCGGTCGAGGAACCAGCGGTCGTGACTGATGACCACCGCGCAGCCGGGGAATTCCAGGAGCGCGTCTTCCAGCGAGCGGAGCGTCTCCACGTCGAGGTCATTGGTCGGCTCGTCGAGCAGCAGCAGGTTGCCGCCGCGCTTGAGGGTGAGCGCGAGGTTCAGGCGGTTGCGCTCGCCGCCGGACAGCACGCCGACCGGCTTCTGCTGGTCAGGCCCCTTGAAGCCGAACGACGAGACGTACGCCCGGCTGGGCATCTCCAGCTTGCCGACCATGATGTAGTTCAGCCCGTCGGAGACGATCTCCCACACGTTCTTGCTGGGGTCGAGCGCCGAACGGCTCTGATCGACGTACGCGATGTCGACCGTCGGCCCGATGATCAGCTTCCCGCCGTCAGGCTCCTGCTGACCGACGAGCATCGAGAAGAGCGTGGTCTTGCCGACCCCGTTAGGACCGATCACGCCGACGATGCCGCCGCGGGCAGGTTGAACGACAGGTCGTGGATCAGCTGCCGGTCACCGAAACCCTTGTCGAGGCCGATGCCCTCGATCACCTGGGCACCCGAGCCGCGGCCCCGGCGGGATGTGGATCTCTTCCCAGTCCATCGGCCGCACCCGATCGGCCTCGGCGGCCAACTCCTCGTAGCGCGCCACCCGGGACTTGCTCTTGGCCTGGCGGGCCTTCGGGATTGGACCGCACCCACTCCAGCTCCTGAGCGAGCTGGCGCTGGCGCTTGGCGTCCTTGTTTCCCTCGATCTTCAGCCGCGACTGCTTGGTCTCCAGGTAGGTGGAGTAGTTGCCTTCGTACGGATACGCGCGTCCCCGGTCGAGCTCGAGGATCCATTGCGCGACGTTGTCGAGGAAGTAGCGGTCGTGGGTGACGGCCAGCACCGCGCCCGGGTACTTGGCCAGGTGCTGCTCGAGCCAGGCGACCGACTCCGCGTCGAGGTGGTTGGTGGGCTCGTCGAGCAGCAGCAGGTCGGGCTGCTCGAGCAGCAGCTTGCACAGCGCGACCCGGCGCCGCTCGCCACCGGAGAGCTTCGTGACGTCCGCATCGCCCGGGGGCAGGCGCAGCGCGTCCATCGCCTGATCGAGCCGCGAATCCAGCTCCCACGCGTCGTGAGCCTCGATGACGTCGATGAGCTCGGCCTGGCGCGCGAGCAACGTGTCGAAGTCGGCATCGGGCGCCGACATCTTCTCGTTGATCTCCTCGTACTCGGCGAGCACGCGGCGGGTCTCGGCCACCGCGTCCTCGACGTTGCCCCGCACGTCCTTGTCCTCATCCAGCGGCGGCTCCTGCAGCAGGATGCCGACCGAGTACTCGGGGCTGAGGATCGCGTCACCGTTCGAGGGGTGCTCGATGCCCGCCATCATCTTCAGCACCGTCGACTTGCCGGCGCCGTTAGGCCCGACCACACCGATCTTGGCGCCGGGGATGAACGCCAGGGTGACGTCATCAAGGATCACCTTGTCGCCAAGGGCTTTGCGCACCTTGCGCATCTGAAAGATGTACTGCGCCATGCCCGACAGCCTATGGGGCCGGGGGATGCCCGGGCCGGGCTGCGGCCTCCCTACGTGACCGCCGGCTCGGGAACCGCTGCCGGCGCGGGCGTCGCGTCTTCGGAAGCAGCGGGCTGCTCGCCGGGATCCGGGCGCTCCGCACGCAGCAGCCGAGCGGGCGTGCGTGAGAGGTCGGGACCGATCGCATCGGCGTCCATCTCCATGATGGTGTGCCGCACGCCCTGCTGGTCTTCGTAGGAGCGCTGGCGCAGCCGGCCGATGACGAGCACCCGATCTCCGCGCTCCAGCGTCGTCGCCGCATTTTCGGCGAGCCGGCGCCAGCAGCTGACCTCGAGGAAGATCGTCTCGCCGTCGCGCCACTCGGTGGTCCCCCGGTCGAAGACCCGCGAACTGCTCGCGACCCGCATCCGGGTCCAGGGAATGCCGGTGCGGCTCACTCCCGTCTTCGGCGCGGAGGTGAGATTTCCGGACAGGGTCAGACAGGTCTCGCCGGCCACGGGCTGCTCCAAGGAATCGTCATGCGGTGGGTCGCGGACGGGATGCCCGCGCCCCACCGACGATGGCGATCTGTCGCCGGCCCGGCGCGCTTCGCAGCGAAGCTGTGGATGGCGCGTGGCGATCTACGGGGCGCCGAGCGCCCGCCAGCCGGCGAGGATCGCGGGATCGCCGCCGGATCGAACGAGGTCGTCGCTGCGGCGGCCCCACAGCATCAGGAAAAGGTCCTCGGCGCGGCCGGCCAGGGTCGCCTCTCCCCCGCCGGGCTGACCGCAGGTCCAGACGTCACCGGTGTCGGTCGCGGTCAGCGTCAGCTGCCCGGGCGGCGGGTCCTGCTTGTAGTGCATGCGCGGGATCATCACCTCGACGTACTCGCCGATGCCGTCGACCGCGACGGGTGCCGTCACGTCGGCCGGCTCGATGATCGCGAGTTCGGCGTCGACCCGGTGCACGACCGACTCCATCGCCTGGCGGCGTTGCCAGAACGCGGCGGTACGCGGTTTCGGCCCGAAACCCCAGACCTCAGCAGCGGCTGGGCAGCTGCCCAGAGCGTCGATGAGCGACTCGAGCCCACGCTCCAGGTAGTGCACCACCTCCGCGTCGCTGAGCTCCGGCTGCTCGTACGGGGCGGGCGCCTGCCGCCGCTCGCGCACGATCGCCGCCGACCAGGTCCAGGTCGTGCCGATGTGCGACGCGAGCATGCGCAGATCCCAGCCGGGACAGGTGGGAACGGAGGAATCGAGCGGGCCTTGGGCGACCGCGGAGATCAGCGCCGCGCCTTCGGCGGCGACGAGCTCGATGTAGTCGAGCTTCTGTCTAGCCATGAGTGGAGAGCCCTCCGTCAACGGGGATCACGGCGCCCGTGAGGTAGGCGCCGGCTTTGCTGGCGAGAAAGACGGCGATCCCGGCCATGTCCGCGGGCTCACCCGCGCGCCGGAGCGGGATGCGTTCGGCAATCGCGGCCGCAGCAGGATCGTCGTCGAAGACGAAGGCTGTCATCTTGCTGGCGAAAAGCCCTGGGGCGATGGCGTTGACGGTGATGCTCGGGCACAGCCGCGACGCCAGCTGCCGGGTGAGCATGTGGATGGCGGCCTTGGAGGCCGGGTAGGCGTAGTTCTCCCACTCCGGCACCATGATTCCCTCGATCGAACCGATCATGATGACCCGCGCCGGATCGCCGGGTGCGACGCCCTTTTCCAGCAGCGGCAGCGAGGCCCGCGTCAGGCTGAAGGGGGCCTTGACGTTGGTCGAGAACACCTTGTCGAACGCTGAATCGGGGTACTCCATGAGCCCGGCGCCCCACGTCGCTCCGGCATTGTTGACCAGGACGTGAAGCTCCGATTCCCGCTCGGCCACCTCCGCAGCGAGGGATAGCGCGCCGGCCTCACTCGAGAGGTCGGCGGGCAACGCGATGGCGCCGATCTCGTCGGCGGTCGCGCGGAGCTCTGCCTCCTTGCGGCTGCTGATGTAGACCTTGGCGCCGCGCTCGGCGAAGCCGGTGGCGATCATCCGGCCGATACCGCGCGAGCCGCCGGTCACCAGAACCGTCTTGGAACTGACGTCGAAGAGCGAATCCACAGATCCCACATGGCGAAACGTATGCGATAGCGACGCAGGTGGACGCGAGCCGGGTCAGTGGAGGACGATTTTGAGCAGCACGACGGCCACCCCGAACACCGCGCACACCAACGTCTCGACGATCAGCACGATGCCGCGCGCACCGCTGCGGAAGGCGGCGGTCGCCCCCCAGGCAGCCAGGAGCCCGACCGTCAACCACAGGGCGCTGAGGACCGACGTGTTCACCGACCCGTTGCCCAGGCGGACGGCCTCGAAGGCGAATACCGGGATGAGCGAGGCCCGCAGCCGGGTCCAATCCTGCAGCACCGGCGTGCCGGACGGTGGCCCAGCCGGCACGCCGGCCCGTCTTCACCTGCTCGCCGATCACGTCCGCGTACACGTGGGCGAGCCAGTACAGGACGAGCGCCCCGACAGCCGACCAGAAGATCGCTCCGCCGCTGACGCCCTTGTGGGCCTTGGTGGCAAGCACCACCCCGGCGAGGATCGTGCCGTAGATGACCTCCGCCGGATTGCCCTCGGGATCAGCGAACAGTCGCAACTGGCGCAGGGATCGACGCCACAGTGGCGGCCGTTGCCCGCTGACCTCTGCCGTCACGCTCCCGCGCTCCGATCCACGGCGGCTCCGGGAACGGGTCCGTACGCCGCCCGCAGCACGACGGTGAGGGCCGTGCGCCTTTCCGGATCTTCGAGCGCCGCGCCGAACGCTTCGCGCAGCTGCGCCATCCGGTAGCGCACGGTCTGCGGATGGACGTGCAAGGCCTGGGCGACGGCGTTGCGCGCACCGGCATGGGCGAGCCACGCCAGGAGGGTGACGGCGAGGCGCGCGCGTGCCGAATCCGGGCACGGCGTCGAGCGGCGCGAGCAGCCGGCGGCTGAGGCGGTCGAGCAACGCGGGATCCGCGCGCAGGACGAGATCGAGCAGATGATCGTCGACCAGGATCGGCTCCGCATGCCGCCGGTCACCGGCCACCTCGATCAGCGCCAGCGCCTCGGCCGCGGCCAGCGACTGGCGTACTTCCCGCGGCTGCACGAGCGATCCGACCACCGCGGGGATGCCCTTCAGCCGCTTGCGCAATTGCGCGAGCCCGAAGTCGGCAGAGCAGGGCACGAGTGCCACGACATCCTCATCGCGCGGCCAGATCAGCGCGTCAGCCGGCAGCGTGGTCTCGGGTGCCTGCGGCGGGAGGATCACCGCGGCCAGATGCTCCGGCACCGGCCAGCGCGCGAGCACCGCGAGCTCGCGCAACGTCTCCTCGTCGATGCCGGCGATGAGCAGGCGGGCCAGCTCCGCCCGGCGCCGGTCGCGCTCCCCCGCCCGGGCGGCCTGCTCCTCCGCATAGCCGCGCACGCTGAGCGCGGAAAGCCCGTCGATATAGGTGAAGAGCAGCTCGGCGAGCTTCACCAGGACGGTCGGCGGCGCGCCCGCCTCGACAGCGAGATCGCCGACCGTGCGCCACGCAACCCGGGCGCCGACCCGGTAGGCCGAAAGGAGCGCGTCGAGCCCGCGACCCTGGCGCAGCTCACCGCGTCCGAGCTCGAGGTAGAAGTTGCGCGGCAGGGTGGGCTGGCCGGGCTCTTCCAGCAGATCGATGAAAGCGGCCAGCGCACGCTCGACGCCCATCGTCAGGTTGCGCCCGAAAAGCCCCTCGATCGGTCGCGAGTACTCGGCGACCTCCTCGCCCACCGCGGCGTTGATGTCGGTCGCGAGGGACGGCAACACCTCGCGTAACCGCGCAGCGAGCAGCGGGTAGACGACCGCGCTTTGTTCCGGGGGAACAACCACCCGCAGAACGTATCGCGGCCTGCCACGCGCCCGGACCCGCCGGATCGAGGGCACCAGTAACCTCGGACTGCGTTTCCCCCTGTAGCTCAGCGGATAGAGCGCCGGACTTCTAATCCGATGGTCGCAGGTTCGAGTCCTGCCAGGGGGGCCATCTGGGTCGTGGTGGGGCCGCCGCTGAAACAGCTGAAGGGCTGGTGATGCGGCCCGGTGGCCCGGTCACAGGCTGGCTTCGGGTCGCGAGCGGGCGTATTGAATCGCCCGGACCTTCTTGGTGACCATCACCGAGTCGGGCAGGAGGCGCTCGATGATGGACATGAGCAGGGCGATCTTGTCGGCGGTGTCGACAAAAATCACCCGCAGCGGCGTCTCGTCGTCGCCATGCCGGATCGTGCGTTCGTGGGAGTGCCGGCGGCCGAAACCCTCATGGGCGGCGAGGACTATGCCTCCGGCCGCCCCGGCGTTCAACGCTTCACGCAGGAGCTGGTCGACTCTGGACCGCCGGTCACCGGTGTGGGGTTCGGAGACGAAGAGGGTCGGTGAACGGCCGCGCGTTCCACCCGGGTGCGCTCCGGCTGTTGCCCTCTAGTCATGGCATCTCCTGCTCGGCGAACGCGACACCGACGGCGACCAGCGCCAGCAGCCTGATCAGCAGGTCACTGCGGGAGGCCTCGAGGCGCCTGATTGCCACCGTTGCTGATTCCACGAGCCATCGCAAGGGTCGCAACATCGGGCGGTACCCGAACCTATCCGGCGCGGCTCGGCCAGGGGAGCAAACGAATCTCCACAGGTCGCTCCCGTCACGACGAGGCTCATCTGTGGCGTCAGGCCGACGGGGACAGGTGCGCGATCGACTCGAGCAGAAACCACCCGGCCACCGTCACGGTTACCTCGCTCGCCGACTCGGGATCCAGCCGTTAACCTGTGAATGGCGTGACGGCGGTGGGGCTCGCCGACAACCTCCGCGCTTGGCGGCCGACGGTCCCTACTCGATCTGGGTAGGAGACTGCGTGCGCGACCATCTCACCGGAGTGCTCCAAACGCGACATTCTCGCTGGTGGACTCGGTGACGAACGCGGCCAACGAAGGAGACTCCGTCATGGCGGAGCCGGCCGGCGATCACTGGCCGACGAGCCGATCCGACGAAGTAGCCGGCCCCGACAGTCGTCGCCGACTGCCCATCGACCCGGATCTGGCGCAGCCAGGTGACGAGCCGGACGTGCCTGCTCCGGACTCACCTCGTCTCCCGCGGAGCCGCTGGCCGCGGATTCACTGGACGACCGTTGCCGTCGTCGCAGCGGGCGGTTTCGTGGGCGGCCTGGCCCGCTACGGCATAGGGCTCGCCTGGCCGACCCCGAGCGGGCGCTTCCCCTGGGCAATCTGGACAGTGAACACGTCCGGGGCGTTGATCCTTGGCCTGCTGCTCGTTCTGGTCCTTGAGGTCCTGCCCCCTACCCGATACGTGCGCGCGTTGGTGGGCACCGGGTTCTGCGGAGCGTTGACGACCTTCAGCTCGGTGGCGACGGGCGCCGATCAGCTGGCCGCACACGGCCACGCCGCCCTCGCCGTCGGATACGTGATCGCCAGCCTGGCCGCCGGACTCGCGGCCGCCGCGCTCGGTATGACCATCGGCCGGTCGATCGCGCCCTACCGCGAGAAAGGACGGGAGTAGCAATGGCTCCACAAACGTCGGCGAAGCGGCTCACGGTATTCATCGGCGAGTCGGACCGCTATCACCACAAGCCGCTCTACAGCGAGATCGTCCACCGCGCCCATGCCGCCGGTCTCGCGGGCGCCAGTGTGCTGCGCGGAATCGAGGGATTCGGCGCCTCGCAGCAGATACACACCACCCGCCTGCTCTCGCTGTCCGAAGACCTTCCCATGATGATCGTCATGGTCGACGATGCGGACCGCATCGAACGGTTCGCACTGGAGCTCGACGAGCTCATCACCGAGGGTCTCGTCGTCATCGACGAAGTGGACATCGTCCGCTATGCCGGCATGCCCACGCCGGACAAGACCCAGGAACCCGCGTGAGCCTGGCGATCGCGGTAAGCCTTGCCGCCGCCCTCGGGGCCGTCTGCCGGTACCTGCTGGACCAGGTCGTGCAGCACCAGCATGACCAGACTTTTCCGTGGGGCACCTTCGTCATCAACGTCAGCGGCTCGCTGTTGCTCGGACTGGTCACCGGCCTGTCGATCCATCACGGGCTGCCCAAGGTGCCGACGACCGTGATCGGCGTCGGTTTCGCCGCCGGATACACGACCTGGTCCACCTACGTGTGGGAATCGCTCGCGCTCGCCGAGACCGGGGCTCTGGTCGAGGCCGGAGCCAACCTCATCGGCAGCCTGATCGTCGGCTTCGGCGCTGCCGCAGCAGGTTTCGCGCTGGCGCTGCTCTAGTTCGCGTGCGACGGCGTGGGAGGGTTGAGTTCGCCGAACTCGGGTTTGGGTGCGCATTGCGCCGGGGTGAAGTGCACGGTCGGCCGTGGGCGCTTGACGTCATAGACCAGCCGCAGCCATGACAGGAGCTGGATCAGCCGCCACGTCGCATCCAGCCGCGGCACGCGATCGCGACGCACGCCCCTCGCGACGGCCTCGTCATCGAGCGTGATCCGGCGGCCGTGACGGGGACAGGTCGGGTCGGCATGGTGCCAGGCATGGTTGCCCTCGCCGGCCGTGATCAGCGCGACGAAGACGTTGTTGCGGCTGTCATCGAACCGGTACAGGTGTCCGGCGCTGTCCTGCGCCCGGCCACCCCACAGGTGGCAAACGGAGTTGACCATGCCGGTCGCGGTCATCAGAACCATCACCCGCAGCGCTCCCGCGGTCAGCACGAGATCCAGACCCCCGAGGGGATAGAGCGCGAGCAGGACGGCGAACTGTCCGATGGCGATGTAAGGAAACGCCCGCCCCTCCCACTGCACCAGGCGGTCCTGCGCGATGTCGCGGTGGCGCGCAAGGTTTCGAACCACCGGGGCCTCGAACATCAACCAGATCCCCTGTGCCCAGAGCAGGCCTTTCCAGCCGTGCCAGCCGTCGTACTCGTACGGCGTATGCGGATCCAGGCCGACGATGTCGGAGTAGCGGTGATGCGTGCGGTGGGTACGCACCCACGACTCGAGACTTCCCTGCATCGACATCGCGCTCGCGACCGCCATGGCGACGCGTAGAGGCGCGCGCGCCTTGAAGCCACGGTGCGTCCAGTAGCGGTGATTGCCCAGGGTGACGCCGAACTGGGTGAAGACGAACAGGGATGCGGCAGTGATCCACACACCCGCTGCGACGCCCGCTGACAGGATCCGGAACAACGCCCACAAGGAGGCCAGGGGAAGGATCGCCCCGAGCGTGAGCATCGTTCTCAGCTCAGGCCGGCGAGGCTCTCCGTAGGAGTCCACGCCGAAGCCGAGCCATTCACGAGCCGGACCGCTGCTGCCTAGCGATGCCATTGTCATTCCGTATTTCGTTGTCTGTGAAGCCTTGTCGGAGCGGTTTCGCCGCCTTCAGCTTTTCTCTGACGCTTTGTGTGCAGCCAGGACTTAGGTCGCCGATCTGCGAGACCAACGACCCGGGTTGGCCAGCGGCCCGCTGGTGACACGGCTTGAATCCGCGTCGACATCGGCGAGCAGGACGGCGGAAGCCGACCGTCGGTTGTCGGGCTCGTTGCTTGCCTCCATGAGCCGCTCGGCGGGAGCGGCCCGGGTTTCCGGCGGTACCACGAGCAGGTCCAGACGACCGGCGCCGTAGACCCCTGTCAGCGTCAGCACATGCGGGTCCATGCTGTGAAACCAGCCGAGCTTGACGAGCCCGCCGTCAACCATGACCGTGCGGGGAGCCGGCTCCCAGGTGTCGGGGTGATAGCTGACCCGGCTGATCTGCCCTCCCTGCCGACGTATTTCAGCAATGAGGGCAGGCAGTTCTGCAACAAGGTCGCGCGAGCGAGGCCACCAAACACCGTCGAGCATCCCTGGCCGGCCATCCAGCTGCGCGGCCCTCAGCTCGAGCCGCGCGTCGGGATGATCAGATTCCGGCGGAAGCCGGGCGGCCACGAAGCTGGGGCGCGCGTGCCACACGGAGGACTCGTTCGGATTCCACGAGATCGGCTCAATCGCGCTGGGTCCCATGAGGGACCGCCCATCTCCCCCCGAAAGCGGAGGGGCTGAGCACCAAATTGGCACTGACGCCAAAGGTACGCGGCGCGTGGGTGAGCCGACTGTGCGGAACCTGTCAGATTCGGGCGGTGCTCACGGCGATCGCGGTCGCATCGGTGTCTCCGCGCACGACGGAACGAGCCACCTCGACCAGCTTCAGGTTGTTGTTGCGCGCGTGACGTCGGAGCGCGTCGAACGCGACATCCATGCTGACAGCGTGGCGTTCGGCGAGCACGCCTTTGGCCTGCTCGACCATGATCCGGCTGTTGAGCGCGTGCTGTAGCTGCTCGGCGAGCAGCGAGCTGCGGTGGGCGGATCGCTGCTGGAGGATGCCGATCGTCGCCACATCTGCCAATGCCTGCGCCAATGCCTGATCGGCCATGCTCGCGAGAACGGGAGTGGAGCTGAAGAGGTTCAGCCCGCCGATCGTCTGGTCGCGAAGGCGCATGGGGACCGCGAAGACGGACTGGAATCCGGCGTCCAGCGCCGCAGCGACGAAGGTGGGCCACCGATCCCGATCCTGCCCGAGGTCACCGCTGAACACAGAAGCCCCGCCGCGCACGCAATCGAGGCACGGGCCCTCGTCGGACTGCAGCTGGCAGATCTCGAGCAGCCGGGACTCCTCGCTCGAGGAGGCGATGACCGCGAGATTGCCCTTCTGGTCGTTCAGCAGCAGTCCCGCCGCCGTGACACCCAGGATCTCCACGCACGATCGGACCAGCGCGTCGAGCAATTCGACGACGTCGTAGTCGTCGACCAAGGTGTCGGCCAGCATGACGAACGTGGCGGCAAGCGCTTCCTCGCGACTGCGGCCACCTTGCATCGAGCCGGTGTCGGGCTTTTTCATGCTCATCGGTCCTCCCTTGAAAATCGTAGGCGGCGATTCACCACGTCGTCGGCGACTTCGGAAAGGGACCGTCCCAGGGTGAACGCGCGGGCACGCAACATCAAGAACGCCTCCTCCGTGGTGACATCGAGCTGGACCTGCACCATGCCGGTGGCCTGATGCACCTGCATCTGATAGCTGCCGCGGGAGGAGTGATCGTCAGCGAACCCGGTCACGCCGTCCGTGTCGATGCGCAAGAGCGCGAGGGCTGCAGCATCGGCGGCCATCAGCGCGGCGCGAAGCTGCACGCCGTCCAGCTCTCCCGGCTGATCGTTGTACAGATCGAGCGCGCCGACGACGATCGCGCCGATGCGAAGCGGAAAGGCGAACACCGCCCGTACCCCCGCCGTTTTCGCACCGTCCATGAACGCCGGCCACCGCTCGACGGCCGCTCCATTCGGCGCGAGCAGATCGGCGATCAGGACGGGTACGCCGCTCATCACGGCATCGACGCACGGCCCTTCGCCCAAGGAGAACTGCAGTTCCTCGATCCGCGCCGAGACGTCATCAGTGGCACAGACGACACCGCGATTGCCGGCCTTGGTCACCATGGCGATCCCGGCGCCGCTGATTCCGAGAATCGAGACGCAGAGATCGCAAATGTGTTTCGGCTGAGCTGTTTGCTCCGCCGCAGCGCCCGCGAGGAGACTTTCCCATCCATCGGGAACATTCACCGCTCAACTGCCGGGGGCAGGATTCGACCCAGTGAGACCGGCGTGCATCTCGCAGTGTTCATGCCCGCCACCTCGACCCTCGACCATCGACCCGATGAGCCGGTGCCCAATCTAGGCTCAAACCGGAGGCGCCGTTGCAGCTGAAATGGATCTCGCACGGCATTGCCGAGGCCAGCCGGGTTCGCGGCGTACGCTCTGCGGTACCGCTCCAGACGCCCGGCGGATCCGTCAAGGCTGGGGATCGGATCCTATGAGGATCAAGCAGCGGGTACTGGACAACACGGTGACGGCATCCGCGATGCTCGATATCACGCGGGCATTGCTGAACGGTCAGGACGTCGACGATGTGCTGGCCATGGTCACCGACCAGGCCCATCGACTCACTGGGTGCGACCGGGCCTGGCTCATGACGCCACTGCGAGCCGGCTTCGTCGTCCGGGCGGTCGCCGGCCGGCCATGCGAAGCAGCGGCAGGCGCAGAAGTGCCCGCAGACCCCGTCATGAATCTCGTCATGGCCGCCGTCTTGGCCGCCGGCCAGCCGAGGTTCCTGGCGCATTTGCGCTCGAGCTGCCCCGGACTTCCCGGCCTCCGCTCGCGGGGGGCCGGGCTCCTTGTCCCGATGGTTGCCGATACCGGCCGCAGCATCGGGCTCCTCGTCGCCGCCGCATCGCCGGATTCGTCGCCGTTTCAAGAGGCTGATCTCGAACTCCTGCAGGCGTTCGCCAACCAGGCAGCACTTGCTCTCAGCTACGAGCTCACGCAGCAGGCGCTGCGCGAGCGGCAGGTCGGCGACGACCGGGAACGCATCGCTCGCGATCTGCATGACCACGTGATCCAACAACTCTTCGGCACGGGTCTGGGACTGCAAAGCGCCGCAGGGCGCGCCCAGGATGAGGGCATCAGGATCCGCATCGAGGAAGCCTGTGATCGCCTCGACAGCACCATCCGCCAGATCCGCACCACGATCTTCGACCTTCATCAACCAGCCCCGGGGCGCGCACCAGACCCCTCGCGCGCAGATCGTTGACCTGCTGCACGACGCGCTGTGACGGGTGAGTGCGTCAGGTCAATGCGGCCGACAGCCGGGTGATCGCATCAGCGACGGCGCCGGGGTTTCGCCGGGGAAGGTGATGTCCGCCGCCTTCGACCAGTTCCAGCCGGGAGTGCTGGATCCGGTCATGCAAGGCGCGCGCCGTAGCGACAGGGATCATCTTGTCCGCCGGATCGGCGATGATGACGGCGGGCGCCATTACCCGTCCAAGGCAGGCATTCAGCGCCTCGAGTTTGTGGACCAGCTCTCGCTGCTCGGTCAGGAACGTCCGCCACATCGCCCCGTGGTCGTGCCGCGCGCTGCCCCATGCTTCCCAGTTGACGTGCTCGTCCGGCTTCAACGGTCGCCGCCGCAGGCGTTCCAGGCGAGCCAGCCGCAGGCGCGCGAACCACGGGGTGAGCCACCAGGCAGCTAACGCGCACACCGGGCCGGCGATCGGGGCGGCCAGCAGCCTGTCCCATCCGTCCAGGCAGCCGGGGCCCACACTGGACACGAGGACGAGTCCACGGACCCGCTCCGGAGCAAGAGCGGCGACGTTGAGCGTGACTCCCCCGCCGTAGGAGTGGCCGACCAGGATCGCGTCGTCGATCCCCGCCGCGTCCATCTCCGCAAGCAGCCAGCGCGCATTTGCTTCGAAACTGCCGGCCGGATGCGGGCTCGTCCGATAGCCGGGTCGATCCAGGGCCAAGCTGCGCACGTCAGAGGGGAGGGCACGTTCGACCTCATCCCAGTCCGAGGCCGCCCCCGGCTGGCCGTGCACCAACACCACCGCTGCGTTCACTTGCAGATGCAGGCCCGCGCCAGGTTATGCGCCGTCGTCGCCGCGCAGAAGCGGGCAGCAATGACGTCATGAGCGGCAAGTGCATGCCCGCAGGCACACTGATTGGCCGGCGCCGTCACCGGGTCCGGGGCCGTCGTGGGACTGAGCATCGTTATGCCGCCTGACTGAAAAATCGCGGAGGCGGAGAGGGGACGCGTGGTCCTGACGGGCCCGGTCCGCTGTGTGACCTCAGTGTCTCATGGTTGTGGCTTCGGCGTTCGACCGATTGCGCGCCCTCACCGGGATCAATCCGAGAACAGGCCAGGAATGTGGCCCGCGGCGCGCGGCGCGGGCACCCGGGGCGTATCGACTCCGACGATTCGCGCGAAGAGCTGCAGGTAATCATCGACCATGCGATCGGCACTGAAGCGGGATTCGGCATGGGCCCGGCACACCGAGCGTTCAACGCTATCGAGCCGGTGGACCGCTGCGACAGCCGACGCCACATCGGCCACCAGAAAGCCCGTCACGTTGTGCTGGACTATCTCGGGCAGAGCGCCCAGCGGACTGGCAATGACCGGCGTCCCCGTCGCCAGGGCTTCGACCACCGCCAGGCCGAACGGCTCAGCAAACGTGACGAGGTGCAGGAGCGCCCTGGCGCCTCCGAGCAACCTGTCACGCTCAGCGCCGGCGACAGGGCCCACGTAGCAGACGCGATCTCCATCCACCTGCGGTTCGACGGCACTGCGGAAGTACTCCTCGTCCTGCACGATCCCCGCGATGATCAGCGGCAGGCCCGCCGTTCGGGCCACCTCAATGGCCCGGTGCACACCCTTGTCCGGATGGATCCGGCCCAGAAAGAGCAAATAGTCACCGGGCGTCTCGCGGTAGGTGAACTGATCGAGCGGAATGCCGTGATGAATTGTCGCGTCGTAATGCAATTCAGGTGAGCGGTCGGCAGCACTTATTGAAACGTAGTGAGCAATGTCGTCGTAGGCTTGGAAAACCGGCAGGATCTGCGCCGAAGAGAATCCATGAATCGTGGTGACCATCGGAGTGGAGACCAGTCTGCTATAGGTCAATGGCATGAAGTCAAAGTGATTCGCGAGGATGTCGAATTCCCTGGCATGCGCGAAGGCGGCCCCGTTGTGCAGGCCTTCGCACACCTTCGCATCGACCCCCGCCGTCTCCTCGTAACCGGACGCGACGGTGGCGTGCAGCGACGCCGTCGTCTGCGAATCCGCGGTCGCGAAGAGAGTGACCTGATGGCCACGTGCCACGAAGCCCTCGGTCAGGGTCGACGCGATCTGTTCCCATGGCCCGTAACCGACGGGAGGTAGCCGGTGTGCGATAGAGGCGATAACGCCTATTTTCATGGGTTCCCTGACGCTTGATCGGTGCACAATTTAGCTGCGTCATGCCGAGTCGACCCCTCGACGTCGATCACTAGAAGATACTCCCCGCCGGCACCCGAAATAATGCTACCCTGAATACTGTTCGGCATTTCCTCCGCGAGGCACTCGCTCGTGAGGCAATCAAGAATTCCTGGGTAGTCGCAACTGATCAGCTCGTGACCTTCTGGCGGATCCCCCATAGACCGCGCGGTGCGACGCGCCAACGGCCCGCGCGGTTCGCGTGGGCCGGCCGCGCCGACAAGGAAGGCCGGGCCTTGGTCTCGTACGGCGTCTTGAGTACCTACCCTCCCACCCAGTGCGGGCTCGCGACCTTCAGTCATGCGCTCAGCCGGTCGTTGAACGCCGTGCAAGACGTTCCTGGGGCCGCGGCCCGGACGAGCACCGGCGTGGTGGCGATCGTCGATCACCTCGACGCCCGCCCGCTGCCGGAGGTGACCCACCAGTGGGTCCGGGGACAGGCCGGTGGCTCGCTCGCCGCAGCGGAGTCCCTGAACGCCTTCGATCTGGCGGTCATCCAGCACGAGTTCGGCATCTTCGGTGGTCGCGACGGCGCCGACGTTCTCGACGTCGCCCGAGCGATACGAGTACCGACAATTCTCGTCCTGCACACCGTTCTGGTGAACCCCAGCCGACATCAGCAGGCGATCCTCGACGAGCTCATCGACCGCAGCGCAGCCGTGTGGTGATGACAGAAACAGCCCGGGAGCGGCTGCTCCGGCGCTACTCGGCCACGGCGAGCGCGGTGCACGTCATCCCCCATGGCGCGGCGGACAACGCCCCTGACCCAGCTATGAGCAGGCCTGCAAATCAGCGTCCGGTCATCCTCACCTGGGGGCTGCTGGGCGAGGGCAAAGGGATCGAATGGGCCATCGAGGCCATGGCTGAACTTTCCGACCTCCTTCCACGTCCGATCTACCGGGTCGTCGGGGAGACCCACCCCCGGGTTGTGGAGCGACACGGGGAGAAGTACCGCGAGGAGCTGATCGGCCGCTCGCTCCGGCTCGGTGTCGCCGACTCCGTCGAGTTCGACGCCCGGTATCTCGGCAGCAACGAACTCAAACGCGTCGTTCAGCAAGCCGACGTCGTCCTGCTTCCGTACGACTCGGTGGAGCAGGTGACTTCGGGGGTGCTGATCGAGGCGGTGACCGCCGGCAAGCCGATCGTCTCCACGGGCTTCCCGCATGCGCGCGAATTGCTGGGTAGCGGCGCAGGGTTGGTCGTGCCCCGCTGCGACCCGATGGCCATTGCCGGGGCCTTGCGACGCGTGCTCACCGAGCCGGGCCTGGCGCTGCGGATGGCGGCGGCGTCCACCCGCCTTGCTCCCAGCCTGCTGTGGCCGGCGGTCGCTGCGCAGTACCGCGAACTCGCCGGGGAGGCCCTCAGCCCCAGACCCCAACGTGCGACCGCGTGAGGGTCCCTCCCGTCTCGTTCGACCATCTGCACCGCTTGAGCGACGACGTGGGGCTGTTCGAGCACGCGAAGCTGACGACGCCCCGAAGAGCTCACGGATACTGCCTCGATGACGTGGCCCGGGGACTCGTCGTCACCTCGCGCCAACCGCAGCCATCGCTGCAGGTACAGGAATTGGCCCAGGTCTACCTTGGGTTCGTCGCCGATGCGCAGCATGCAGACGGCAGCTTCCACAACCGGCGCCGCAAGGGCCTCGGTTGGCAGGACACCTCCTCGTTCGAGGATTGCTGGGGTCGTGCGTTGTGGGGCCTCGGCACCGCCGTGGCTCGGCTACCCGAACTGTCCGGGCGAGCCATGGCCCTGTTCGACATCAGCGTGGCCGGCCGCTCACCGTGGCCCCGGGCGATGGCGTTTGCCGCACTCGGCGCGGCCGAAGTGCTTACCGTCCACCCCGGCCATGCACGCGCGGCCGCCCTGCTCGCCGACGCCGCCATCACCGTCGGAAAGCCTTTAGAACAGGGGAATTGGCGCTGGAGCGAGCCCCGCTTGCACTATGCCAACGCGGCACTTGCCGAAGCCCTGCTGGCCGCCGGCGACCTCTTGCGCAATTCCACGATCCTTGCCGACGGACTCGGGATGCTCCACTGGCTCTACGAAACGGAGAGCCGTCCGACCGGGCTGTCGGTGACCCCGGTCGGTGGCTGGGTGACCGGCGAACCGCGACCGGGTTTTGACCAGCAGCCGATCGAGATCGCAGCCCTCGCCGATGCCTTCGCCCGCGCGCTGCAGATCACCGGCGATCCGGTCTGGCGCGAGGGCGTGGCGCGTTGCGCACGGTGGTTCCTCGGCGAGAACGACGCGCAGACGTCGCTGTACGACCCCGTCAGCGGCGGCGGGTGCGACGGTCTGGAACGGGGCGGGCGCAACGAGAACGAAGGCGCCGAATCCACCCTCGCCCTGATCTCGACCTTTCAGCAGGCCCATCGCCTGCTCGGCACTCCCCATGAGCAGCGACGGCGATCTCGTCCGCCGGCGGGTCCGACGTGCTTCGCCCCGACCCCAGCCGCGTCATCACGCGGCTCTTCTTGCCGGGCCAGGAGATTCTGACCAACGGAATGTCGCGCGCCGACGCGGTGATCCAACGAGTGCTGGACATGAGTGAGGCGGCCGTCGAGGTCGAGCTCGCGGCCACGGTGGCCCGCTTCGAGGGCCGCCATGCTCATCTGTCGGCCACCTGGGACGCGCACTTCGCGCAGATCGAGCACCGGCTGCCATCGGTGTCGGCTCCTTCCGAGGCTCGGCGCCAGCTACTGGGCGCGTACTTCACGATGGAGTTCGCGACCGAAGCTGCCGCCTTGTTCAACCCGTCCGTCGTCGCCCATCCCGACCAGAGCGGGCTCGCCGCAGGCGAGGTCCGCTTCGTCATGAGCGTGCGGGCAGTCGGCGAAGGACACATTTCCAGCATCGGCTTCCGCACCGGCGTCTTCGCCGCGCCCGATCGCATCAGCCTCGACGAGCCGGGCCCCTTTCTCGTCACCGGCACGAAGAAACCCGCGTCCCTGTCGCGCGAATTCGTGCGTGCCGCACTCTCGGAACGTGGCCGTACACCGCTGGCGAAGCACTTGCTGGGCATGCTGGCGGCCGAGTTCACGGCCGACGACCTGGACCTGGCTCTTGCATCTGTCATGCGCGACGAGCTGACCCGAGGCATAGCCGCCACGTTGATCGGCCGGATCCGCTGGATCGCGTCCTGCAATTACCAGCTCAGCTTCCCCGCCGAGCGTCAGCTATCCGAGCGGGTCATCTACCCGCACGCTCCCGACGAGTCCCACGGCGTCGAGGACGCCCGTTTCACGCGCTTCACCGAAGACGACGGAACCGTCTCCTACTACGGGACCTATACCGCATACGACGGGGCACGCGTCAGCCCGCACCTCTTGCAGACCGACGACTTCCGCACGTTCAGCGCGTCGCAACTCGTCGGCGGCGCCGCGCAGAACAAGGGGATGGCCATCTTCCCGCGCCGCGTCGGCGGGCAGTACCTCGCGCTGACGCGATGGGATCGTGAGGCCAACGGCATTGCCAGTTCCTCGGACGGGCGCACCTGGAGCGAGGGTGAGACGGTCCAAGTCCCCCGCCGTCCATGGGAATTGATCCAACTCGGCAATTGCGGGCCACCGATCGAGACCGATCGCGGATGGCTCGTGCTCACCCATGGTGTCGGACCGATGCGCAGCTACGGCATCGGTGCCCTCCTGCTCGACCTCGATGACCCGACGATCGTCATCGGGCAACTGCGTGACCCCTTGCTCACCCCCGTCACCCGATGAGCGCGACGGCTACGTGCCGAACGTCGTCTACTCCTGCGGTGCGCTGCTGCATCAAGGCACGCTGCTGCTGCCCTACGGCTGCAGTGACTCATCGATTCGCTTCGCATTCGTTGATCTGGAAGGTCTCCTCGCCCGGCTCAGTGCCGGCGCACCGTAAGATCTGGGAAAGCGGCTCGCTTCGATCCGTCATCTCAGACGCCGATCCTGCGCGCCCACCCAGAGGGCCCAATATGCCTATCGATCATTCGTTGCAGCGCCCGGCCCCCCTGGCCCAACCGATCCTCGAATGCCCGTCCATGCCCCGGTTCATGTTCATCGCCGGAGACCGCAGGCCCGCCGCTCACAGCAAAGCGTGAGGCGGACCGACGCGAAAAGATCCAGCAGACGGCCATCGAACTCGAGGGTCGGGTGGAGCGGCTGGCCTCCCCCTTCGGCGACGGGATGATCTACACGATCTGCGAGCTCCCGTCGAACCGAGCAGCCGCCAGCTTTGCGACCGTCATGCGCGCCGCTTACGACACCGGTGTGCGAACCGTCGCCCTGCCGAAACCATCGCGGCACCTCTACGAGAGCACCTGAGAGCGCCCGCAAGAATGGGCGGATGAGCGTTGACGAGCAGGCGTCGGGAAACGGCTCGGTGGGACGGCGTCCGATCGCCTTGGTGTCGGGCGTCGCCCGGCCGCCGGGCATCGGCTACGCGACGGCCCTGAAACTGGCCGATATGGGAGCCGACCTGATGTGTGCGGATCTGGTCGGCGACGGCGACACCGGCTACGCGACGGACAAGGCCTTCGAAGACGTCGTCGCCGAAGTCACCGAGCGAGCCACCGGGCGCGGCGGCAGGGTGGTCGCTCACCGGCTGGAAAGCCTGGAAAGGCAGGACGTCTCGACCCTGCTCGCCCATACCCTCGACGCCTTCGGCGGGCTCGACTGGTGCTGCGTGCTCAATGGAGCAACGGGAGCAGGCGCAGGCGACGGCTTGCTGCTGGAGCTGGCGGAGGATTCCTGGCGACGGTGCCTGGACGTCAACCTGACGGGCTCCTGGCTGCTGTCCCAAGCGGCGGCGAAGGCCATGATCGCCGGCGGGCGTCCCGGGTCCCTGGTGCTGCTCTCCTCGCATGCCGCGCTCGCTCCCACGATCGGCGCCGGGGCGGTCGGGGCAGCCCGGGCCGCCGTCGATCAGATGGTGGCCGTGCTCGCCGCCGAACTCGGACCCCACCGCATCCGTTGCAACGCCGTCGCACCGCTGGCCGTCGAGCCGAGCGACCGCTTCCCCAATCCCGGCCTGACGGCGCTGGCCGTCAACGAAGGCGTCTCCTTCGCTGCCTGGATCGCGGGACGCATCCCGCTCGGACGCGCCCAGACCGCTGCCGAAACGGCTGCAGTCATTGCGTTTCTGTGCTCCGACGCGGCGTCCTACGTCTCGGGCGTGACGGTCCCGGTCAACGGCGGCGCGACGAGCTAGCCGGGTTCCACGGGCGTGAAGCGATAGAGCCGCTCGGCATTGCCGCGCAGGATCTTGTACTGGGTCTCGACGGGCAACTCCGCGACCAGCTTGCGTGCGATCTCGATCGAGTTGGGCCACGTCGTGTCGGTGTGCGGATAGTCGGTCTCGCACATCACGTTGTCCTCGCCGATGATGTCGAGGCAGCGCAGGCCTGACGTCTCCTCGATGAAGCAGCCGTAGATGTGGTCGCGGAACGACTCGCGCACGTTGAGCCGGTCGAGATCGGCCTGGATGCTGTCGGCGACCTTGAGGTTGTAGAACTCCGTCTTGCTCTTCTTGATCCAGTGGCGCTGCCGGTCGACGACCTGCTCGGCCCGCTCGATGAAGTAGGGCATCCAGCCGATGTTGCCTTCAGACAGGGCGATCTTCAGGCCGGGCAAGCGCTGGAAGTAATCGCTGAACAGCCACGAGAGCATGGTGGCGGCAGCGCGCGAAGCACCGAAGGTCAGGCTCGCCAACGCCGGCGCGTTGGAGGAGATGCTGGGCATCGTCGACGACGAGCCCACGTGCATGCGAGACGACCATCTGCAGGTCCTGTGCGGCAGCCATCACGGGATCCCAGTACCGGCTCGGGTCGTGAATCGTCGGGCAGGCCGAGGGGCTCGGGGTTCTCGGAGAAGGCGAAGGAGGTGGCGCCCTTCGCCGCGCACCGCTCGAGCTCCTTGGCGGCCGCCGGCGGGTCCCAGAGCGGGATGATGACCAGCGGGATGTAACGACCCGGCGCCGAGCCGCACCATTCGTCGATCATCCAGTCGTTGTAGGCCTGGACGCACAGCGCGGCGAGATCCTTGTCCTTGGCTTCCCAGAAGATCTGCCCGCAGAAGCGGGGAAACGACGGGAAGCACAGCGACGCGAGGATCCCGGCCTGGTCCATGTCGGCGAGGCGGGCGACCGAGTCGTACGCGCCGGGCCGCATCTCGCTGAAGGGCACCGGGTCGGGTGAGAAGTCCTCGTGACGCTTGCCCGCGGCCACCGAGAGCCCCGAGGTCGGAATCTGCTTGTCCTCGTACTGCCAGGCCTCGCCGCCGGCGGTCTGCACCATGCGGGGAGCGACGTCGTGATACCTGGCCGGCAGCCGGTCGAGCCAGACATGCGGAGGCTCGATCGCGTGGTCGTCGACCGACACCAACCAGTCGGTGTTCAGGTCTGGCATCGCTGCTCCTCACGACCCGGCGGTGAGCTGATCATTGATATGAAATATCAACCTGAAACTAACACCCGGCCTGGGGCCGGGCTATCCGTCGGCCTCCCGACGCCGCTCCCGCCCGCGGCTGACGGCCCCGGTGAGCACGTGCACGCCCGCACCCAGCACGATCAGATCCCCGATGATCTGCACCATGACCACGATCCGCGCGACGTGCGAGATCGGGACGATGTCGCCGAAGCCGAGCGTGGAGAAGACGGTCAGCGTGAAGTACAGCGCGTCGGTCCGCCCGAGATGCTCGGAGAACGCGCCGGGTGACTGCCGGCTCATCAGGTAGTACGTCGACGCCAGCACGATGACGAAGAACGGCACCACCGTCGCGAGCAGTTGGACCACCCGCATCCACGGGGTCGGCGACCGGACGATCGCGCGGACCTCGAACCACGTGAGCACCCCGAAAGCGATCAGCCCGATCGGCAGCAGCACGTATGCCGGATGGCTGAAGTGGCCGTTGAAGGGCACGACGTAGTAGACGGTCACCAGTGACGTCGCCGTCACGGCCGAGCGCAACGCGGTGCGCCACACCGGACGCGTCGATCTGACAGCTGACGTCACGAATGAAGAACGTACGTCGGCCGGCGAGTCCACCGCCCTGCCTGTCAGGGTCCGCTGACCGAACTCAGCTCGGGATAGCTCACCTCTTCTGAGGTCTCGTCCCGGCCGATGCGGGCATTCGTCTCCGCGCTCAACTGGGGTGCGAGAGCGGCAAGCGCGCGCCGCTCGCTCGCCAGCACGTCCGTGACGGCATTCCACACCTGTCCCGTCGGCTTCGGCGCCGAGCCCTCGTCGTCGGGATTGCCGGCGACGGTATGAGCCTGGAGGCCGGACAGGTTGTCGATCCGAGCCGTGATCAGTTCGCGCAGCGACTGCCGATCGCTCTCGGTCAGCCCGTCGTAATGCGCTCCAGCCAGCGCCTCCAACCCGGCGCGCAGCGCGGTGACCCGGTGATCGCGTTCCGACCGCGTCTCATCCAGCGCGGATTCGGCTGGCGGGACCACCCTGCCACCGGGCAGCGGTGCAGCCGCGCTGAGACTGGTGCGTTCCGCGCGCAGGACGTCCAGGAGCGCCTGCCAACGCGCTGGGTTCGACCGTTCCGTGGGAGGGTCCGACGCCAGCCGCGCTCCTGCCGTGAGGTAGGCCATCCGGGCGCGGTAGAGGCGTCGCAGATCCTCCCCGGCGGTCTCGGTGAGGCGGCCTTCGGCGACGACCAGGTCGATACGTTCCAGAGCCGCCGACGCCGCCTGCAGCCGGGCGCGGATCTCGGCATGCACCTGCGCCGCCCCCGTCTCCACGAGCCCGAATTGCTGGCCTACCGCGGTCAGCCCGCCACCGGTCGTCGCGGCTTCGCCTCCCGTCGTCCCGCGCAGCGCGACGTTCGGCAGCAGCAAGCTGATCACGAATCCCGCAGCAGCAAAGAAGATGGCGACGTGGAAGACGGTCTGCAGCGACAGCACGAACGAGTGCACGTACGCGTCGTGCACCGCGGCGGGCAGCTTCGCGAGCTCGGCCGGGCTGCCCCGCAATTGCGCCGTCGTCACGCCGCTGCCCGCCGGCAGCAGGGATGCCAGGTGACGCGCCAGCCCGGAGTTGAACAGCGCGGCGAACACCGAGACACCGACCGATCCGCCGATCGACCGGAAGAACGACGCAGAGGAGGTCGCGGCGCCGAGGTCACGCAAGTCGACGGTCGACTGCACCGCCAGCACCAGCACCTGCATGACCAGGCCGAGACCGAAGCCGAGCACGAACTGATACAGCCCCGAGACCAGCGCCGGCGTGGACGCGCCGAGCTGCCCGAGCAGGAACATCCCGACGGTGACGAGCGCCATCCCCAGGGGTCGGGAAGCGGCGGTAGAGCCCGGTCCGGGTGATGACCTGACCCGAGGCGGTCGAGGCGATGAGAAGTCCGGCCATCAAAGGAAACAGCTGAAGGCCCGACGCCGTCGCCGAGGCACCGCGCACGATCTGCTGGTACTGGGGAAGGTAGGTGATCGCCCCGAACATGGCGAAGCCCACCAGGAAGCCGACCCCCGCCGCGACGAGGAAGCTCGGATTTCGAAACAGCCGCAGGGGCATGACGGGATCCGGCGCCGACCGTTCCACGGTCACGAAGACCGCGAGCAGTACGAGGAACCCGACGAGCAAGCCGGCGATCGGCGCCGACGTCCAGCCGTACTCGTTGCCGCCCCATGTCGTGATGAGCACCAGGCAGGAGACCGCCGACGAGAGCAACACGAAGCCGAGATAGTCGATGGTCGGTTTGACCGGCACCTTCGGCACCGAAAGCGTCACCGAGCACACGATCAGGGCGATGATGCCGATCGGCAGGTTGACGTAGAAGACCCAACGCCATGACAGGTGATCGGTGAAGAAGCCGCCGATGAGCGGTCCGGCGATGCTCGTCACCCCGAAGACCGCTCCGAAGTAGCCCTGGTACTTGCCGCGCTGGCGGGGCGAGACCACGTCGGCGATGATCGTCTGCGCGCCGACCATCAGACCGCCGCCGCCCACCCCCTGCAGCGCTCGAAAGGCGATGAGCTCGCCGATGTTCTGCGACAGGCCGCACAGCGCCGAGCCGACGAGGAAGACCACGATCGCGATCTGGAAGACGGTCTTGCGGCCGAACTGGTCGCCGAGCTTGCCGTAGAGCGGGGTTGAGACCGTGCTGGTCAGCAAGTACGCGGTGACGACCCAGGACAGCGAGTTGAGCCCACCCAGGTCGCCGACGATCGTCGGAAGTGCCGTGGACACGATCGTCTGATCCAGGCTCGCGAGCACCATGGCGAGCATCAGGCCGGTGAAAATCAGCCAGATCGGCCTGGCCGGCGCCGTCGCAGGCGCCTGCTCGGCGGGAGTCTCGACGGCTGCAGCGGTCATGGCGGTCCTTCCCAGGCGAGGCGCTGGTGAGGAGGAGCTGCCCAGCCTGGCCTGCCGTCGAACCTGGACGCTAGCCCCCGGGGGTCATCCGGCCGCGACCGAGAGGGGCGGCGGGGGCAGCGGGCCGAGCTCGGCGACGACCCCGCTCGGCACCAGTGCCGATATGACCCCGTCCGCGCCGACACTGAGCCCGATCGTCAGGTGGTCGAGCACGAGCCCGGGACGCGCGGCAGACGTCAGGTATGCCGTCAGGGAATCGGTGCTCCCGGGACGCAGGCGGGCCGCCGGCCCGAGAACGAACCGGAAGCGCGCCGGCCGGGAGGTGGCGACCGGCCAGTGCCGGCGCGCCCGTCCCGCAACCACCTCCAGCTGCCCACCGGCCACCTTCGCCGGCAGCTGCGCCCCGAACGAGAGCGTCAACGTGCGCCCGCTGACGACCGCGATGTGTTCGAGCTGCGCGCCGTACTTGGCGTGCGGCAATTTGCCGTACTCCCCCAGCAGGCGCAGCCGGTAGAGCGAGCGGCCCGAAAACGCCCGCAGCACGCGGAAATCGGCGGCTCCGCGGGCGAGCGCGTAGACCGTCCGGCCGCCCACCGGAAAGCCATTGGAGATCACCGGCGTCGGGTGCTGCAGGTAGCTGGGATACGTGTCGACGAAGACGAGTGACCGGCCCTGCGCGGAGATCGCCTTGGCCAGCCGCACGTTGTCGGCGCTCAGGGCGAGGTCGGAACGGGCGGCCGGTACGAACGCGACCCCGCTGACGACAGCGGCGAGCGTCACGGCCGACACCGCCCTCCAGCGCCCGGACGCAGCGATCTCGTGGAGTCCGAGCGCGCCGAGGATGGTCAGCGGCACCAGCAGCGGCATCAGGTAGTACGGCCCGAGGTAGCGCACCGCGCCCCAGACGATCGCCGCGTTCCAGATCCCCCAGAAGAACAGGTAGCCGAGCGTCAGCAGGAGCCCGCCGGCGAGCACGGCGAGCGCGGCCGGCGACGCACGGCGCCGCACCAGGGCCACCACCGCCAAGGCAGCGAGGATGACACCTCCGAAAGCCCAGCCCCCACCGAGCAGTTCGAGATGGCGGCTCATTCCCTGCCAGCCCTGCGCGAGCCCGAAATGGCGCCCCGCTTCACCCGGATACAGCCGGTGCACCCCGAAGCCCAGCGTGTCGCCGGACTGGAACAGCGAGAACGGCAATGTCAGCGGCGAGCCCGTGGCCGCGTCGTCGAACCAGAGCAGCCCCGCGAGCGGCGCCGCGAGCCCCGCGGCGAACCCGGCCGCCAGGCGCACCCGTCGCGCTCGGGTCCGCCAGGCCAGCCACAGTGCTGCCGGCGCCAGCATCAGGAGCGCGTCGAACGTCCGCGCGGCGAAGGCGAGCCCGGTGCCCAGCCCGGCCAGCGCGAGCAGCGGAGCGCTTCCGCGACGGCAGCCCGCGACGAGCGCCCAGAGGGCCAGCTCGGCCAGGACGAGGAAGAGGACGTACGGCAGGATCAGCGCGCTCTGCACGAGCACCACCGGAGACGCGGCCATCAGCACCGCTGCCGTCGCCGCGACCGGGCGGCTGCCGGTGACCTCCTTGCCGAGCAGGAAGGTCGCGCCGACCAACCCCGCGGCGAGCACCCCGAGACCGGCCACGTATCCGCCGGTGAGCAAGAGGCTCACGGCGAAGAAGCCCGCGACGACGGGGGTGTACTTGAGCACGTAGTGACTGCCGTGGATCACGCCGAGCCAGGGCGTGAAGGAGTCGGCGGGTGGGGTCACCGACGGGAAGAGCTGCCCGTGGACGAGCGCGCGGGCCTGCAGCAGGTAGACCGATTCGTCACCGTTGACCGACAGCCGCGGGAAGACGGTCAACGAGAGGATGACCGCGATGGCAGCACTGAGAATCGCCGCGACGGCGACCACGACAGCCGGACGATCCCAGCGGCGATGAGCTCCAGCCGGCGAACCAGCCGGCGAACAAGCCGGCGAACCAGCCGTGCCGGCAGCCGGTTTCAGGGCATCGCCACTTGCCCGGAGCGCGGATTCGCTCACCCGGCGACCGGCGGAAAAGGATCTCGAAGCGTCATCGCCTGGCTACGCAAGCACACCGGAATGTACGGGAAGTGTCCGTAGAACGACAGCGCCTCGAACATCAAGGCAGGCGCGCTCTAGGATCGCGCCATGCCGCACTGGACAGTCCCCCGCCCCGCCCCCGACGACCCGATTGCCGACGCCGCCAAGGCCATCACGTCCTTGCAGTCACAGCTCGACACGCTCTTCGACGGCGACATCACCGCTGCCGCGATCGACGACGTGTCGGCTCATGTCCGCACGTTTACCCAGGAATTCGAGAAGCACGCGGCGGAGGCCCGGGCCAAGCTCTCCGGCGCCTGAGCCCGCCACTTCCGCCACACCCTGTTCGAGCGGCGTTTTGCGCGCCGCCGCGTCAGCGTGCCTGTGCCGGCACGTGGCGATCGGCGAGCTCGAGCACCTCGTCGATGATGGCAAGACCGTGGCGCAGGTCGTCCTCGCTGGTGTTGCAGGGCGGAACGACATGCATCCGGTTGAAATGCGTGAACGGAAACAGCCCGCGCTGCTTCGCTGCGGCAGCGAGCTCTGCCATCGGGGCGGCATCAGCGCCCGAGGCGTTGAACGGGACGAGCGGCTCGCGCGTCTGCCGATCGCGGACGAGCTCGATCGCCCAGAACATGCCGAGCCCGCGTACCTCACCGACGCTCGGGTGCGCCGCTGCGATCGCCTCCAGCGCCGGTCGCACGAGCTGCTCGCCCACGCGCTGCACGTAGGCCATCGTCCCCTCGGCCTCGTAAGCCTCCATGTTCGCGACGGCCGCCGCGCACGCCAGGACATGGCCCGAGTACGTCAGCCCACCCGGATACGGCGTCTGGGCGAACGCATCGGCAATGGCGTCATTGATCACCACGCCGCCGAGCGGGACGTAGCCGGAATTGACGCCCTTCGCGAACGTGATGAGATCGGGGACGACCTGCCAGCGATCGAGGGCAAACCATTCGCCGCAGCGGGCGAAACCGCTCATCACCTCGTCAGCGATGAAGACGATGCCGTACTGATCACACAGCGCGCGGACGCCGGCCAGGTAGCCGGGCGGAGGCACCAGGATGCCGTTCGTTCCGACGACGGTCTCCAGGATGATCGCGGCGATCGTCTTGGGCCCCTCCAGCAAGATGACATTGGCCAGGTGCTGCAAGGCCCGCTCGCACTCCTGCGCCTCGCTCTCGGCGTAGAACGCGCTGCGATACGGGTAGGGCCCGAAAAAGTGAGCAACCGCAGCGTTTCCGGTGTCGCTTCCCCAACGCCGCGGCTCGCCGGTGAGGGCCATCGCCGTGGCGGTCGCGCCGTGGTAGGAGCGGTAGGCCGAGAGCACCTTGGGCCGTCCGGTCGTCAGTCTCGCCATCCGGACGGCATGCTCGTTGGCGTCGGCCCCGCCGTTGGTGAAGAAGACCCGGTTGAGCCCCGCGGGTGCGTGGCCGGCGATCAGCTCGGCGGCGCGGCTTCGGCTCTGCTCGGCGAACGTCGGTGCGATCGTGCAGAGTTGGCCCGCTTTCTCAGCGATGGCAGCCACGATCGCGGGATGCTGGTGGCCCATGTTGAGGTTCACGAGCTGGCTGGAGAAGTCCAGATAGCGCCGGCCTTCCTCGTCCCAGAACCAGCTGCCCGACCCGCCCGCGACCACGATCGGATCGAGCGTGGCTTGCGCCGACCACGAGTGGAAGACGAAGTCGTGGTCCGCCTGATAGATGCTGCTGTGCACGGGTGCCTCCGCAGATGCCGTCATGGTCAGCCGTCGCTGCGCGGGAAGCCGAGCTGGACGCCGGCCGGGGTGCCGTCGATATCCGGCCATCGGGAAGTGACGACCTTCGCCCGGGTGTAGAACTGCATCCCTTCCGGGCCGTACATGTGCAGATCCCCGAAGAGTGAGCCCTTCCAGCCCCCGAAGCTCTGCTGTGCCACCGGCACCGGGATCGGCACGTTGACCCCCACCATGCCGGCTTGCACCTCGCGCATGAACCGGCGGGCCACACCGCCGTCGCGGGTGAAGATGGCCGCGCCGTTGCCGTACGGGGAGTTGCCGACGACGTTCATCGCCTCCTCGTAGGTGTCGACCCGCACCACCGAAAGCACCGGCCCGAAGATCTCGTCCTGATGCGCCCTGCTGCCGGGCTTCACATGGTCGATCAGCGACGCGCCAAGGTAGAAACCGGGCCCCGAAGCGGCCGGTGCCTCACGCCCGTCGACCACCACCTGAGCGCCTTCCTCGGGCGCCTGAGCCAGGTATCCGGCGACGCGATCGCGATGCTGGGCGGTGATCAGCGGGCCCATCTCGCTGGCCCCGCCGGTGCCCGTGCCGACCTGGATGCCGGGCAGCCGCTGGGCAATCGCGTCGACCAGCGAATCGCCGATGGCCCCGACCGCGACGACGACCGAGATCGCCATGCACCGCTCGCCCGCGGAGCCGTACCCCGCCGAAACCGCTGCATCTGCCGCGAGTTCGACGTCGGCGTCGGGCAGCACGACCATGTGGTTCTTCGCGCCTCCGAGCGCCTGCACGCGCTTGCCGTGAGCCGTGCCCGTCGCGTAGATGTGGCGGGCGATATCGGTGGACCCGACGAAGCTCACCGCCTGCACGTCGGGATGCGCGAGCAACCGCTCGACCGCCTCCCGATCGCCCTGCACCACGTTGACGACACCGTCCGGCACGCCGGCCTGGCGCAGCAGATCGGCCAGCATGAGCGAGGCCGACGGATCGCGCTCGGACGGCTTGAGGATGAACGCGTTACCGCAGGCGATGGCCGTCGGGATCATCCAGAGCGGCACCATCGCCGGGAAGTTGAAGGGCGTGATCCCGGCGACGACACCCAGCGGCTGGCGCAGCGAATACACGTCGATCCCGCTGGAGACGCTGTCGGAGTAGCTGCCCTTCAGCAGCTGGGCGAGACCGCAGGCGAAGTCCACATTGTCGAGCCCGCGGGCGATCTCGCCGTCGGCGTCGGCAGCGGTCTTGCCGTGCTCGCGCGAGACCAGCTCGGCCAGCGCCTTGCGGTTGCCGTCGAGCAGCTCGCGGAACCGGAACATCACCTGGGAGCGCGCGGCCAGCGACTTGGCGCTCCACGCGGGAATGCCGCCAGCGCCGACGCCACGGCGGCGTCGACCTCGGCGGCCGACGCCAGGTCGACATCCGCCTGCGCCGCACCGGTGGTCGGATTCCACACCGGCTGGCTGCGACCGCTGGTGCCGGGACGATGCTGGCCGTCGATCCAATGCCCGATGCGTTCCACTGGGATCTCCTTCGCGCTGGGCCCGTGCTGGCAAGAACGCTACCGGTTGGCATGCTGCTCGCATGACTGTCACTGCCTCACGCGATGACCTGCACTGGACCGATGCGGTCGGCCTGGCCGAGCTGGTGCGCAGCGGCGCGGTCTCGGCCTCGGAACTCGTCGACGCCGCCGTCGAACGGCTGGAAGCGCTCGAGCCCAAGCTCGCGATCCTGGTCTCCGAGAGCTTCGAGCGCGCCCGCAAGCAAGCAGCCGGCGCGCTGCCCGACGGCCCGTTTCGCGGGGTGCCCTTCCTGCTGAAGGACGCGGTCCAGCACTCCGAGGGCGACCCGTACGGCCACGGGCTCGCGTCGCTGAAGGGGATCAGCTGGCGCTCGCCCCACGACACCGAGCTCGCACGCCGTTACCGCCAGGCCGGCCTGGTGCTCCTCGGCCGCACGAAGGTCCCGGAGCTGACGATGTCCTCCACGACCGAGCCACTCGCGTACGGCCCCGCGCGCAACCCGTGGTCTCTCGACCGATCGACAGGGGGATCGAGCGGTGGATCCGCGGCCGCTGTCGCCGCCGGCATCGTGCCCGTGGCGCACGGAAACGACATGGGCGGCTCGATCCGCATCCCCGCGTCCTGCTGCGGCGCAGTCGGTCTCAAGCCATCACGCAATCGCACGAGCCTCGCGCCGGACTACGGCGAGTACTGGGGTCCGCTCACGCACGAGCACGTCATCACCCGCACGGTCCGCGACAGCGCTGCCGTCCTCGACGCCACCGCCGGACCGGTCGCCGGTGACCTGCACATGGCGCCGCCGCCGGCGCGGCCGTGGCTGCAGGAGGTGGGCGCCGACCCGGGCAGGCTGCGCGTCGGGCTGATGCTCGATCTCCCGAACGGCGCGCCCGTCGACCCCGAGTGCGCCCGTGCGGCCACCGAAACCGCCGCCCTCCTGGAGGAACTCGGCCATCACGTCGCGGAGTTCTCCAGCTCGACGCTGGTCGACGAGCAGGGTTCGGCGGGGATGTCGACGCTGATCGGGGTCGGCCTGGCCTCCGAGGTCGTGAAGTGGGAGCGGGTCCTCGGCATCACGATGGACGACCTGGAACCGATGCCGGCTGCCATGGTCGCGGCCGGGCGGGCGGCGTCTGCGCTCGATCTGGTGCGCGCGGTCGACGCGTTCGCGGCGTGGAGTCGCCAGATCGCCGCCGCCACCGGCGCCTTCGACGTCCTGCTCAGCCCGACCATGGCGATCCAGCCGCCGCTGCTCGGCACGCTGTCCGGCGACCAGCCGCTGGAGCAGTGCTTCGCGGGCTGGGGCGCGATGTGCGGCTTCGCGCTGCCGTTCGACGTCAGCGGCCAACCGGCGATCTCGCTGCCCCTGCACTGGAGCGATGCGGGGCTGCCGATCGGGGTCCAACTCGTCGCCGGCTACGGCCGCGAGGACGTGCTCTTCCGGCTCTCCGGCCAGCTCGAGCAAGCCCGCCCCTGGGCCGACCGCCGCCCACCCCTCACCTGACCATCTTGAAAGTCAGGCGGAGGCGCGGTTACGGTCGCTCTTGAAGCCCGGGTCGGTGTCGATCTTCGGGATGACGTGCTCGCCGATCAGCCGGATCGTCTCGAGCGTTTCCTCGATCGGCGCCGGGCCGATGCCGAAGCAGACCTGATCGATGCCGGTGGCCTCCCAGCGCTTGAGCTGCGCGAGCGCCTCGTCCGGGTTGCCGATGATGACCTGGCCGGCGGCGAGCTGCGCGTCGACCATCTCCGGGGTCGGCGCCGGGATCCGGTCGGGCCAGTACGGGATCCCCTCGGGGCGCGGCATCGTGTCGTGGTAGCGGAACACGTTGCTGATGAGGTAGTTCGGATCCGAATCCATATAGCTCGTGCGGGCCGTCTCGGTGTCCTCGGCGACGTACGCGGCGATGACGCCCATGATGTTGTCGTTGACGAACGCGCCCACCGGGTCGGCGTTGGCCACCGCCTTGCGGTACGGCGTGAGCACCCGGTCGACCTTCTCGACCTCGTCGAGTGAAAAGCCCAGCACTCCCAGGCCTTTTCGGCCCGCCATCTCATAGCTCGCCGGGTTGCCGGCCGCGTACCACATCGGCGGGTGGGGCTTGTGGAGCGGCTTGGGCAGGATCTTGCGCGGCGGCAGGCTCCAGTACTTGCCCTCGTAGCCCTGATATTCATCCTGGGTCCACATCTTGGCGAACTCGCCGATGACGTCTTCCCAGATCTCCTTGGTGGTGTCGGTGCTCTCGATGCCCGGCAGGAAGCCGAGGATCTCGTGGCTGCCGGCGCCGCGGCCGGTACCGAATTCGAAGCGGCCATCGGAGACGTGGTCGAGATACGCGACGCGCTCGGCGACCTTCGCCGGGTGATTCACCTGCGGCAGCGGGTTGAAGATGCCCGACCCGAGATGGATGCGCTCGGTCTTCGCGGCGAGGTAGGAGAGCACGACGTCGTTGGCCGAGAGGTGGGAGTACTCGTCGAGGAAGTGGTGCTCGGTCACCCAGACGTACTTGAAGCCGGCCTTGTCCGCCGCGATGACCGCCTGCAGGTCCTCCATGATCGCGTGATGCTCGGCAAGCGGATCCACCGCTCGCCGGCTCTTCGGCACGTAGTTCTGGATGAAGAGCCCGAACTCCACAGGCAACCTCCGCTTTGACTGGGTCTGGCGCAGTGCCAGGACAGTCAAGCACGGCGGCTACGGCGAACGCCGGGTTGGTGGGCCTGTTCCGCGCCAGAACGCTCAGCGCAGCGACGGGTACGGCCCGGTCGGTCGAGCCGGCCGGGGCAGCGCACCCGCCGCGGCCGCGTGCAGCGTGTGCTCGCGTAGCCGCCCGTTGTCGACCACGAGCCCGGCCGAAGCCTCGAGCAGCCGCAGCGTCGTCATCGCCGCGTCGCCGAAGGCGTCCGGGAGCGCTGCCGACAGCGCTAGCACGCCGATGACGCTGCCCGGCCCGCCGGCGCCGACCCCGCGCAGCGGCATCGACAGGTACGTCGACAGGTCCGCCTCGACCGGGTCGTCGACCTCGCCGAGCAGGCCGGCCGGATCGGCGAGGCGCATGGTGAGGTCCTCCATGGCGAAATGGCCGCCGGTGGACGCCGAGACGACCTCCGCCGAGCGCCGCAGGAACTCGCGGTAGTGCGCCTGCGAGACGCCCTGGTTCACGGTCACGTAGGCGGTGCGCTCAGTCACCAGCAGGACGCCGGCCAGCGAGCTCTCGACCGACGGCGCCGATCACGCCGAGCACGCCGGCGATCGTCGACTCGAGGTCGGGGCAGGTCGCCGCGAGCGCGGTCACCGATGCCGCGAGCGAGGTCTGGAACAGCGTGCGGTCGAAGACCTCGCACGCGCGCTCCCAGACCTCGTCGGCATCGAGTTCGACCGGGTCCGGGTAGAGCCGGGGACCACCGCGGGCCTCGTCGGAAGCAGCGAGCACCTCACGCAACGCCTGGCCGAGCTCCTCGGCCTGGAAGTCCTTGGTGAGGTAGCGGTCCGCGCCCGCCTGGGCGCCCCAGTAGCGGTCGCTGGCGGCGTCGAGGGAGGTGAGCAGCACGACGGGGATGTCGGCGGTCGCCCAGTCCTCCTTCAGCAGCCGCGCCGCGACGTAGCCCGACAGCCGGGGCATCTGGACGTCCATGACGATCGCGTCGGGCTGGAAGCGGTGCGCGGCCTGCACGGCCTCGAGCCCGTCCTCGGCCGCGTCGACGACGTCGAATCCCTCGCGGGTGAGAACGCTCGCGACGACCTTGCGCAAGGTCGGGCTGTCGTCGGCAACAACGACGCGCGGGGCAGGGGACGTGGCAGGTGAATCGGTCATGCGAAACCTCCGAGCAGGCGTGCAACGGTGCCGAGCAGATCTGAAGCCGAGAAGTCGCTCTTGTGCAGGTAGGCGTCCGCGCCGGCGTCCATCCCGGCGCGCCGGTCGGCCTCGCTGTCGCGGCTGGTCATGACCACGACCGGGACGGCCTGCCATCCGGGCGTCGCGCGCACGGTGCGGGTGAGCGCGAGCCCGTCCATCCCGGGCATCTCGACGTCGGTGACGATGAGGTCGTAGGGCTCTCCGGTGAGATGGGCGACGCCGTCCACGCCGTCCACCGCCGTATCCACGGCATAGCCGGCCGTGGCGAGCAGGCTGCGCTCGAGTTCGCGGACGCCGACCGAGTCCTCGACGACCAGGATGCGCAACGCGCGCGGGGCTTCCTCGGGCTCCTCGACGGGCGGGGCGGAACGGCGCTCCGGATCCCCCGGCGGCAACGCGGAGACGGCCCGCACGCGCGCCGAGACCCCGACCGCGCTGCCGAGCGCCCGCAGGTCGAGCAGGCAGACGACACTGCCGTCGTCGAGGATGCTGGCCCCGGTCACCGCCGACGCGAGTCCTGACGCACCGGCGACTCCGGCGCCTCCGGCCCGGTGCCCGGTCGAGGCCGTGCCGGACAGGAACGGGCCGAGATCGGTGACGACGAGATCCGCCTCGCCTTCGAGCCCGTCGACGGCCCAGGCCAGCGGGCGCCGACCCGCCGTGCTGGTCAGCAGGGCGGCGCTGGGCTTGCGTGCCGAGCGGCGCGCCCGCGAGCCGGTGAAGGAGCCGAGGATCTCCGCGAGGTCGAGCAACGGGATCGCCGACCCGTCACGGATCAGCAGGTCCGAACCGGCGAAGTGGCTGACCTCGGCGGCCGCTCCCCCGCGCAGCGAGCACGTCTCGCTCACCGAAGGCAGCGGGATCGCGTAGCGCTCACCGCCGACGCGGCACAGCAGGCAGCGCAGGATGCCCAGGGACACCGGCAGCGTCAGCACGAAACGGGTACCGGCGCCGGGCGTGCTCGTCACGGCGATCTGCCCGCCGAGGCCCTCGACGGTGGCTCGCACGACGTCGAGCCCGACGCCGCGGCCCGAGCTCTCGCTGACCGTCGAGCGGGTCGACAGCGCCGGCGCGAAGATGTGGTCGAGTCCGGCGGAGGCGTCGAACGCGGCCCCTTCGCGGCGTTCGAGATCGGCCGGCGACGGCGCGTCGGGCGCGACGAGTCCGGCAGCCACGGCGGCGCGTGGACGGCCATCCGATCGATGCCGGCACCATCGTCGGCCACCTCGATGATCACCGACGCGCCGGCGGCCCGGGCCCGCACGCAGACGGTCGCCGCCTCCGGCTTCCCGGCAGCCTACGCGCTGCTCCGGCGGCTCGCAGCCATGGTCGACCGCATTGGTGACGAGATGGCCGAGCGCCTCTCCGATCGTGTCGAGGACGCGCTTGTCGAGCTCGACGTCCTCGCCCTCGAGCTCGAGGTGGACCTGCTTGCCGGTGCGCCCGGCCAGGTCGCGCACGAGCCGCGGGAACCCGGCGACCAGGCGGGCCAGCGGCACCATCGCCAGGCTCATCGCCTCGCCGCGCAGCCGGGCGACGCGAGCCGCATGGTCCTCGACGAGCTCGCGCAGCGCTGCAGCAGCCGGCAGCAACGAGTCCAGACCGCCGAGATGCTTGTCCCCGCCGCGCGCGATCGCTGCCAACGCGCTGGCCAGCTCGTTGGTGGCGCGCTCGACCCGGCGGGCGTCGACCTCCGCTTCGCCGACGACGTTCAGCAGGTCGTGGATACGCGGCACCGCGACGCGCACCGTCTCCACCGGCACGGGAATCGGGGCGGCAGCCGCCGGGATTTCAACTTCGGCTTGGGGCTCCGATGCGGGCTCCGATGCGGCTGGCGGCTCCGGCTCCGGCTCCGCGATCGCCGCCGGCGGGGCGGGATCACTGCGCGGCAGCGGCACGGCCGGCTTGCCGGCCAGCGCCGCCAGCAGCGCCGCCCGCAACTCCGCCCGGTCGTCGTCGCTCGAGCGGATCGGCGGCCGCGGGAAGGCTTCGCGGATCATGCCGTCGACCGACGCGAGCAGCAGATCGATGAGCTCCCGGCCCGGCTTCAGGCGCCGGTCGCGCACAGCGGCGAGCAGGTCCTCCGCGACGTGCGCGAGCTCGACGATCGAGGTCAGGCCCATCATCCGGGCCGAGCCCTTGATGGTGTGGGCGTCGCGGAAGAGCCCGGCGATGGCGCTGCGCGAGGGCGGCCCGGATTCCAGCGCCAGCAGCCCTGACGCGAGTGACGCGAGCCGCTCGCGAGCCTCCTCGTCGAAGGTGGCGAGCAGCTCCGGGTTGTCGGTGATGTTCATGGTCAGGTCGAGGCGCTCGCACGCTCACCCGACGCCGGAGAACTGCGCGATCGACGAGCGCAGATCGTCGGCAAGCGTGGTCAGTTGCGCCGCGGCGGCGGCTGCGGCCCGCGACCCCGACGCGTACTGCCGGCTCACGTCGCTGACGGAGGTCATGGCGGCGACGACCTGGTCCGAGGCCGACCGCTGCTGCTGGGTCGCGATGGAGATCTCCTTGGCGGCCACGGTGGTCTCGTCGACCATCCCGGAGATCCGTTCGAGCGCCTCGACGACCCCGCGGGCCAGCGACGAGCCGGCGCGCACGTCCTTGGCGCCCTCCTCGCTGGCGACGATGGTGGAGTGCGTCTCGCCCTGGATCTGCCCGACGATCTCGCGGATCTGCTTGGTCGAGAGCTGCGCCCGCTCGGCGAGCTTGCGCACCTCGCTCGCGACGACGGCGAACCCGCGCCCGTGCTCACCGGCCCGCGCGGCTTCGATGGCCGCGTTCAGGGCGAGCAGGTTGGTCTGGTCCGACAGGTCGTCGATCACCTCGACGATGCGCCCGATCTCCTGGCTCTTCTCACCGAGTGACAGCGCCCGGCTGGCGATCGTGTCGACCCGGTTGGCGATCGTGTCCATCGAGTTCACGGAGGCGGCGACGGCGTCGCGTCCCTGCTCGGCGTAGTGCAGCGTCTCGGCGGCGTACTGCGCGACCTGCCCTGCCGTGTCGGCGATCTGGGCTGCGGTGGCGGCAAGCTCCTCGATGGTCGACGTGGTCTCCGCGACGGCACTCGACTGCTGCGACGCGCTGACGGCCGAGTCCTCGGCGGTGTTCAGCAGATCGGCCGCGGCGGCCGAGATCTGCTCGCCGCCGAGCCGGATCTGACCCACCAGGTTGCGCAGGTTGGCGAGCGTGTTGGTGAAGGAGTCGTTGAGCTGCGCCAGTACCGGCTCGACGTCCGCGTGCGGCGCGGGAGCTTCCACCGCGAGATCGCCGGCGGCGGCCCGTTCGAGGGCGGCGGAAAGCTCGCTGACGGCGTCGGCCAGCCCGTCGCGCTGGGCGACGGCAGCCAGTGTCAGCCGGTTAGCGACCCCGGCCAGGACGGCCCCGAAGGCGGCGAGCGCCGGGAAGACGGGCGTCACGAGCAGCAGGAGTCCCGCGGAGTCACCGAGGCCCTTGACGGGACGCCCAGGTGCCGAGCACGACGCCCGCGCACGGCAGCAGCGAACCGGGAACGGCCGCGACGGGCGGCAGCGCGATGGCGGCGAAGAGCACCGGCGGCAGGTAGAGCAGCCAGAACGAGCCGCCCACGCCGCCGGTCGAGGCGACGACGCCGGTGACGGCCGCGAGGTCGGCCAGCAGCAGGAGGACGGCCAGCATCGGCGCGCGCTCACGGGCGGCCGCAGCCGCCCGCCCGCCGCCGGACAGCCAGGTGAGCACCGAGGCGACGACAGCACCCACCGCGCTCCAGGCGTAGACGTTGTTGAGCACGATGTCGTGCCCGCTGCCCGAGTGGCGCAGTACGAGAGCAGCCATGACCGTCAGGACCAGGCTGCCCCACGTCGCCATTCCTGCCGCGCGCGAGAGCCGCCGTGTGGAGTCGTAGGACTCCATACGTGCAGGCTGCATTCGGGCCACCTCCGTTCCGCCGGTTGGAGTACTTCTCGGCTTCCTGGAGGCCCGGCTACAGCATTTGGCCCTACTCGTCGCCGGCCACCAGCGAACTCTCAGGCTGCCCCGGGCAGCCGGGAGCGCAGTCCCAGCAATCCGGGCGGGGAAAGCACCGCCACCGGAGCCCCGTCGACGACCGTGATCCCGTCCAGCACGGCGGAGGCTTCCGCCGCGACCCCTGGTGGTAGCGGCTCCAGGCCGCCCTCGGGCAGCGCGACCAGGTCGAGCGCGGAGTCGACGATGAGCCCGATGACACCGCGACCGGCAGCGGTGGAGGCGGCCGGGGCGCTCGCGTCGGCCCGGTCGAGGATCACGAGCCGCTCACCCCTGGACGCCTCCAGGTGCAGCAGCGGGCGCAGGTCGAGCACCGCGAGCACCCGGCCGCGGACGTTGGCCAGGCCGACGACGAACGGCGGCAGTCCCGGCACCCGGGTCACCGCGGGAAGGCGCACGATCTCCCGCACCGCTGCCACCGGCATGGCGTACGTCGAACCGCCGATGCCGAGCAGCATCACCTGACCGGCTGGGCCTGCGGGAGCACTCACCCTCCCCTTATCGGCGCCGACCGCCCTTGGGTGCAGTCCGGCGGGCGGCACTCTTCCCGGCGGGCCTTGCCGGACCCTTGGCGGCGGGCGGACGCGCGGACGTCGTACGAGCCCGAGGGCCGTCAGCTGGCGCGCGGTCGAATCGTCCATTCATCGCGCCCGTCCCGCGGGTGGGGTGGCCGAGCCCGGCCACCGCAGCGAAGGAGATCACCCCGAGCAGCAGGAACGCGGAGCTGCGCAGGTCGCTCGAAAGCACGATCGATCCGGTCGACTGCGACGAGCCCAGGATCAGCACGACGGGAAGCCAGCCCAGGAGCGGGGCGGCGGCGGCCAGCCGGGTCCCCGCCATCCAGTACCCGGCCAGGCTGAGCAGCGGGTTGGCGATGATGACGACGAGCAACCCGACGGACAGCAACTGGCCCAGCCCGCCGCCGCTGCCTGCGGCGACAACGCGGCTGCTGCTGACCGTGCCCCCGACTGACGCGACGGCATGCGTAGCCGGCGACACCGAGTAGGGCAGCAGGAAAGCCCCGAAGACCGCCAGCACGACCCCGCCGGCCACCAGCGTCACGTAGCTGGCGGCCAGGAACAGCCGGCTGGGCTCGGCGCCGGCCTCCTGCTCACCCCGCGGCTCCCCTGCCTCCCGAGCGCGCTGACCTGCCACGCCCGAAAGACTACGGAGCTACACCTCGACGGTGGCGTCCCGCAGGTCGAACACCGGCTGCTGCCGCGCGCCGGCGGCCTCCAGCACCGCGGTGATCTCCGATCCGACCAGCTCCTCGCGCGCCAGCAGCGCATCGCGCAGGGCGATGACGAGATGGCGGTTGCTCGCCAGCAGCTGATGGGTGACGGCCTTCTGCTCATCGAGCAGCGCTTCCACCCGCTCGCGGCAGTTCGCGTCGGCAAGCACCTTGCCCACCAGGTCGGTGCCGCCGAAGCCCTTGTCGTGGACGGCGGCGAACGACACCGACGAGCCCGCCATGCCGGCCGCGCCGACCATCTGCGCGGCGACCTGGGTGGCGTACGCGAGGTCCCCCGCGGGACCGGTGGAGACGTCGCCGAAGAACAGCTCCTCGGACACCTGGCCGCCGAAGGCGATCTGGATCAGGGCCCGCAGCTCGGCGCGTCCTCGGGTGAAGACGTCCTCGCGGTCGCCGTGCGCGAGCATGCCGAGCGCTTCGCCGCGCTTGACGATCGTCAGCACCTCGAGCCTGCCGCTGCGGAGCCACCAGCCAGGCCATCGTGGCGTGGCCCGCTTCGTGGGTCGCGATGAGGCGACGCTCGTGCTCGGTATACGCCACCGGCCCGCCGAGGCCGACCTCGGCCGTGATCCGGGCGGACTCGACGTCCTTCCAGTTCATCTCATCCGCGCCGCGGCGCACCGCGCTGACCAGAGCCTCGTCCAGCAGGTTCTCCAGCTTGGCGGGCGACCATCCCGACGTGACCGCGGCGAGCGCGTCGCGGTGCTCGACGTCGTCGAGCTCGGGACCGTGCGAGCGCTTGATCAGGAAGTGGTCGATGAGCTGCCGGCGCGAGGCCTTGGCCGGCAGGTCGAAGGTGAGGCGACGGTCGAAGCGGCCGGGGCGCAGCAGCGCCGGGTCCAGCGAGTCCGCTCGGTTGGTCGCCGCCACGATGAGCACGTTGGGCTTCGGTGGGTGCGGCTTGGGGATCTGGCGATGGGCCGGCAGGAGCCGGTTCATCTTGTCGGCCAGCCATCCGGCGACCTTCTGGCCTCCGGTCAGGTCCTCGAAGGACTGCATCTGCACCAGCAGCTCGTTGACGATGCCCTCGGTGCCCGAGACCAGGCTGCGGCTGCGGATCAGACCCGGCGACGCCCCGAAGGTGTTCGAACTCATCCCGCTGACGCCGCTGCGCGCCCCGGCGATGGCGTCGATCTCCTCGATGAAACCGATGACGCCGCCCTCGCGCAGCGCCGTGGTGCGCAGGGCCTTGAAGTACTGGCGGATCTTGCGGGCGGTGGAGCCGTACATCATCGACTGGAAAGCCGTGGCGGAGACGAACAGGAAGGGGACGCCCGCCTCTGCGGCCATGGCACGCGCCATGTGGGTCTTGCCCGTTCCCGGGGGCCCCTCGAAAAGGATTCCGCGGCGCGGCCGGCCGCCCATCTTCTCGGTGTACTCGCGGTGGGCCAGGAAGAGGTTCAGGGAGCGCACGACTTCCTCGCGCACGCCGTCGATGCCGACGACGTCGCTGAGCCGGATGTCGATCTGTTCCGGGCGAAACGTGGTGTGCGGCGACCGGCCCGAAGCCATCCGCGGGCGCGACGACCGCTCCCACGATCGCAATGATGAAGATCAGCGGCAGCAGCGTGATCATGCTGATGTGAGGCAGCGCGAAGATGTTGAAGGGGCGGCCGTCGATCAGCCGGTACCAGAGGAACGCGCTCGGGATCGCGAGCCCGATCGCGATCTTCGCCAGCAGCCGGCGGCGGCGGTGCTCGCGGTCGGCGCCGACATCGACCGCACGCGCGGAGAGCACGGAGAGCCCTCCGCCGAAGGCCGGTAGCGCAGCCGGGTGAGCGGGCGTGACAACGATTTCGGCCGAATCTGCCGGCGGTGCGCTACTCATGAATGGCCTCCCTGATTGCTCAGCGTTACCCAACTAACCAGGCCCGTAGGCGCTGCGTTGTGCAGACCACCCGGACGGGCTACACAGTTACGCCATCCGGCGTCAAGAGCGGGGTACCAAAGTGCCGAAAAAGGGGGCTTTCGAGCTACTCGCCGACCCCCGCGAAGACGTCGTCTTCGCGGCCGTCGGGACCGGTCGGTCCGACCTCGCCGCGCACCAGGCGGAAGGTCTCGTAGGCGAAGAACGCGCGCCCGCCGCCGTCGGCCATCGCGTAGAACATGCCGTCCGACGCGATCTGGGTGTGATGGGCCCGCATCGCCGCGATCTTCGCCTGGACCTGGTCCGCCACGTCGATGGACGTGGTGACGAGTTCGTCGTCGATGACGAAGGCCGGATCCTCGGTGAAGCCGGGGTCGATGCCCCGCTCGGCGAGCGCCTTCATGCCGTCACGAAACTCCGAACGCGCGATGGCGGAGTAGTAGAGCTTGCTCGGCTGCCACGGCACGCCCAGCTCGGGTGCGTAGCCCGGCTCGCCGGCGAGGTCGAACGCGGCGACCGTGACCCGGTGCGCCTGGATGTGGTCGGGGTGGCCGTAGGAGCCGTTCTCGTCGTAGGTGATGACCACCTGCGGGCGGGTCTCGCGCATCACCGCGACCAGCTCGCGCGTGGCTTCGGCGAGATCGGCCTGCCAGAAGCAGCTGGGGTTGTCGTTCGTGGGCTCGCCCATCATCCCCGAGTCGCGCCAGCGGCCCGGGCCGCCGAGGAAGCGATGGTCGGTGACGCCGAGCGCCTCGCACGCCGCGGCCAGCTCGCCGATGCGATGCAGGCCGAGCCGGTCCTCCTGATCCGCGGCGAGATGCCGCAGTCCCGGAACGACGACCTCGCCCTCCTCACCCAGCGTGCAGGTGATCAGGGTGACGAGCGCGTGCTCGCCGGCGTAGCGCGCCATCGTGCCGCCCGTCGCGATCACCTCGTCGTCCGGGTGGGCGTGGACCAGCAGCAGGCGGTGGCGATGGTCGAGCGGGGTCATGTCGATGCCCTCGTGCAGCGGGTCGACGGCTTCCTCGACATCAGCGATCAGCTCGCCGATCGCGTCGCCCTCGGGAGGGGCCGCCATTCCGGAGGGTTCGGCGGAGGGCGTGGACGTCATGTCACGAGCCTAATTGGACGATCGCCGGCCTCGCTGGATCCGGACTCAGCCCCTGTTGCGCGATCGTGACCGGGCCTTCTCCCGATCCTGCATGGACAGCTGCACCTTGCGGATGCGCACGAAGCCCGGGGTCACCTCGACGCACTCGTCCTCCCGGCAGAACTCCAGCGCCTGCTCCAAGCGACAGCACCCGATGCGGTACGAGACGCTCGAGCACGTCGCTCGTGGAGGAGCGGGTGTTGGTGAGCTTCTTCTCCTTGGTCGGGTTGACGTCCATGTCGTCCGCCCGGGAGTTCTCACCGACGATCATGCCCTCGTAGACCTCGGTGCCGGGGCCGACGAACATCGTCCCGCGCTCCTGCAAGGACGTCAGCGCGTAGCCGGTGACGGGTCCCATGCGGTCGGCGACCAGCGATCCGGTGGGGCGCAGCCGCACCTCGCCGGCCCATGGCTCGTAGCGCTCGAAGACGTGGTGCAGCAGTCCCGTGCCACGGGTCTCGGTCAGGAATTCGGTGCGGAAGCCGATCAGCGCCCGCGCCGGGCACCAGGAACTCCAGCCGCACCCATCCGGTGCCGTGGTTGACCATCTGCTCCATGCGGCCCTTGCGCATCCCGAGCAGCTGGGTCACGACTCCGAGATAGTCCTCCGGCACGTCGATGGTGAGCCGCTCGACCGGCTCGTGCACCTTGCCGTCGATCTCGCGGGTGACGACCTGCGGCTTGCCGACGGTCAGCTCGAAGCCCTCGCGCCGCATCATCTCGACCAGGATGGCCAGCTGCAGCTCGCCGCGGCCCTGCACCTCCCAGGTGTCGGGACGCTCGGTCGGATCGACCCGCAGCGAGACGTTGCCGACCAGCTCCTGCTCCAGCCGGTTCTTCACCAGCCGGGCGGTCAGCTTCTTGCCGGACTGGCCCGCCAGCGGGGAGGTGTTGATGCCGACGGTCATGGAGATCGACGGGTCGTCGACGTGGATGACCGGCAGCGCCTTCGGATCCTCGACGTCGGCCAGCGTCTCGCCGATGGTGATCTCGGCGATCCCGGCGACGGCGGCGATGTCGCCGGCGTACGACCGCGTCGATCGGCACGCCGCTCGAGCGCGTGGGCCACCAGCAGCTCGGAGATCTTCGCGCGCTCGATGGTGCCGTCGACCCGGCACCAGGCCACCTGCTGGCCGCGGCGCAGCTCGCCGCCGACGACGCGGCACCAGCGCGAGCCGGCCGAGGTACGGCGAGGCGTCGAGGTTGGTGACCAGCGCCTGCAGCGGCGCGCCTTCGACGTAGCTCGGCGGCGGGATCGTGTCGAGCAGCACCTTGAAGAGCGGCTCGAGGTTGTCGGCGTCCGGCATCCCGCCGTCGGCGGGGCGGTTGGTCGACGCCCGTCCGGCCTTGGCGCTCGCGTAGACGATCGGGAAGTCGATCTGCTTCTCGTCGGCGTCCAGGTCGAGGAAGAGCTCGTACGTCTCGTCGACCACCTCCGCGATGCGGGCGTCGGGGCGGTCCACCTTGTTGATCACGAGGACGACCGGGCAGCTTCGCCTCGAGCGCCTTGCGGAGCACGAAGCGGGTCTGCGGCAGCGGGCCTTCGCTGGCGTCGACGAGCAGCAGCACGCCGTCGACCATCGACAGCCCGCGCTCGACCTCGCCGCCGAAGTCGGCGTGACCGGGGGTGTCGACGACGTTGAGGATGACCTCCGGTCGTTCAGGGTCGCCGGTCCGATACTTGATCGCCATGTTCTTGGCGAGGATCGTGATGCCCTTTTCGCGCTCGAGATCCATCGAGTCCATGACCCGCTCGGCGACGTCCTGACCCTCCCGGAACGCGCCGGATTGCCAGAGCATCGCGTCGACCAGAGTGGTCTTGCCGTGGTCGACGTGGGCGATGATGGCGAGGTTGCGGAGATCAGAACGCACAGGCACGTACGTCAACGGTACGGGAACGCGGCTACGAAGGGCGGCAAACCCGTGGCCAGCGAGCTGCCGGGAGGCGCGGAACCGATCCTGCACCGAGTCGCCGGCCGGTTCGGACCCGGCGGCCGATCCGGTACGCGAGCAGATCACCCGCGATCTCGATGCCAACGTGCTCTGCAATACGCCTTCTCCAAAGCCACCCGGTTCTCGCGCGGCGGCCAGCTCGCGAGGCCGCCGGCGAGTACGGCAAGCTCGCCGGCGCGACGAAGAGCAAGCCGGCGTCTGCGCGGGCTCGCGCTCGTCCTGCGCGCGGAAATGCTATTGCGCGATCCGCCGACCGTCCTCGATACCGCCGCCGCCCGTGACCGCGCTCGAGCAGGCCCACGCGCTCGGGGCGCCGGACGGGAGTGGACGTTCACGCTCGGGATGCTCGCGCTTCGCGAAGACCGGCTGGTCGAGGCGCGCCCGCTCTTGACGCGCTCCTACGTCGAGGGCACCAGGCGCAGGAGTCAGCCGCGTATCTCGCCGTCGTCGACGCCCGCTCTCGGTGATCGCACGGCGGGTCGCCAGTGGCTCGAACTCGCCCGCGAAAACGGCGGGGCCTGGCGCTCCCCCGAAGCCGAGATCGCGCTACGCAGACCCGGCCGATCCCGGCGGGCCGCTTCGGGCTGCCGCCGCCGAACATCCGGACGAGTTCTGGCTACGGCTCGCGCTCGCCCGCGAGCTGACCGGGGCAGCGCGGCATGACGACTCGTCGAGTCACCCGCGACGCTTGCGACGGACCGAGTCCGTGCCCGAGCGCTTTCGGGCTGTCGCCGCCCTGGGCGCGGCCCGCACCCTGCTGCTGCACGGCGGCGACGAGCGGTCGCCGAGGCGATGAAACTGACCGGCCAGGCCCGCGCGCTCGCACCGAAGTCGCTCGGCGGTCTGGGAAGCGCTCTCCGCTCGGCTACTGCCGGCAGGGTCATTTCCGGCGGGCCGCGGGAGCGGCGAAACGGGTCATCAAGGCCGACGCCGAATCCGCCACGGCCCGCTTATGTGCAGCGCCTGGGCGCTCGCAGCGCGCGCGGGCAGGCGCGTGCGCCGGCGCGCAGGCCGGCGCTGGCCGACGCCATCGCACGCGATCCCGAGTGGCCGCTTCGGCCAAGGCGGAAGATGCGATCGCGGGCTGCCGATAGCAACGCGCATGAAGTCTCGCCGCTCGCCGTCACCCTTGTCATCGTCGTCGCGGTCGCTGCGCCCGTCACGGCCGCCTGCACCCCAGTCCCGGAGCCGCCGAGCTGCTCGCTGCTGCCCGACAACAACGTGTGGCACGCCGACATCTCCAAGCTGCCGGTCAACGCCCGCAGCGCGGCCTGGATGGCGTCCTCGCGGCGCGACCGGCGGCGCCCTGCGCATCCATCCCGACTTCGGCGGGCCGTACGGCATCCCCTTCACCACCGTCTCCGGGACCCACCCGAAGGTGGCGGTCAGCTTCGACTACGCCGGCGAGAGCGACCGGGTCCCGTACCCGCTGGGCAGCGACACGCGTATCGAAGCCGGCAGCGACGCCCACGCCCTGGTGGTCGACCGCTCCACCTGCAAGCTCTACGAGACCTACGCCACCGCCAATACTGGCCGTGGCTGGACCGCAGGCAGCGGCGCGGTCTACGACCTGCGCTCGGATGCGCTGCGCCCCGACGGCTGGACCTCCGCGGATGCTGCCGGGCTGCCGATCCTGCCGGGCCTGCTGCGCTACGACGAGGTGGAGTCGGGCAAGGTCGACCACGCCGATCCGCTTCACCGTCTCGCGTACCGACGCCGCGCACCTGTGGCCGGCGCGCCACGACGCGGGCACGCCCAACGTCAACCTGCCGCCGATGGGGGCCCGCTTCCGGCTGAAGGCGAGCTACCCGACCCGCGGCCTGCGTCCGGACACCGTCGCCGTCCTCAACGCCATGAAGAAGTACGGCATGATCGTCGCCGACAACGGCTCGAATTTCTTCTTCCAGGGCGCCACTGACTCGCGCTGGCCGGACGCGTTGCTCGACTCAGCTGAAGGCCGTCCCCGCGAGCGCCTTCGAAGCCGTCGACGAATCCAGCCTGATGCCCCGAACTCGGCCAGGTCAGGTAACCAAGATCAACGCTCACATGATCATGGTTTGGGCTCGACACGCCGACGAATTCAAATCATGTGAGCGTTGATCGCGGAGCCGGCGGACGAGGGGGCGGTCGGCGGCGATCCAGGGGACGTCGTCGAGCTCGTCGGCGGCGAGCCAGCGCAGCTCCTGGTGCTCGCTGGCCACGTGGCTGCCCGCTGACGATCGACGCGCGGTAGATCCGCAGCACGCCGATGTCGATGTCGGCCTGCCCGACCAGCGCGCCGACCTCGATCTCGATGCCCAGCTCCTCGCGGCACTCGCGGACGAGCGCTTCCGCCGGCGTCTCCCCCACCTCGACCTTGCCGCCCGGAAACTCCCAGAGCCCGGCGTAGCGAGCGGGGGCCGCGCGCTGGGCCGCGAGCAGGCGGCCGGAATCGTCGAAGATCGCCGCGCCCACGACGACGAGCACGGGACGAGGGGCACCTGCCATGCTGGCAGCATGCCCAGGCCGACTGCTCTGACCCCCGACCAGGTCGCCGCCGAGCTTGCCAAGCTGCCCGGTTGGTCCGGCGACGCCACCGCCATCAGACGCTCCGTGGAGTGCAGCAGCTTCCCCGCAGCGATCGCGGTGGTGGACGCCGTCGCTCTCGCGGCGGAGAGCGCCAACCATCATCCGGACATCGACATCCGCTGGCGCACCCTGCATTTCACGCTCAGCACGCACGACGCGGGCGGCGTCACCGAACTCGACTTCGCCCTCGCACGCGAGATCGACGCGGCGGCCGCTTCAGGCTGACGATCAGCCGGTTAGTCGACGTGCCGCGTGCCGGTGGGCCGCAGCAGCCGCACCGGCGGCGGGTCCTCCACCTCGACCCCGGCCGCCGCGTACGCACCGGCGAAGCCGCTCCAGACCAGCGACGTGAGGTAGTCGGCGAGCGCCTGGCGGCTCATCGACTGGCGCTCGAGCCACCACTCCCCCGCCGAGCGCACCAGGCCGACGAGCCCGAATCCCCACGGCTCCGCGGCGCCGGAGTCCAGCCCGACCTCGCGCATGAGATCGCCCAGGCGGCGGGAGATGTAGCTGCCGAGCAGCGAGCTGTAATCGGTCACCGGATCGTTCTCGACCGGACGATCCAGGAGCGTGGGGTGCACGACGAAGCGGTAGAGCTCCGGCTCTTGCTCGATCATCTGCAGGTACGCGTCGACCCCCGCCGCGAGCATCGCGCGCCCGTCCTGCTGGCCGTCGATGGCCGTCGTGATCTGGTCGACCAGGCCCTGCGCCACCCGCTGGCCGACGGCCAGGTACAGGTCGGCCTTGTCGGTGAAGTAGCGGTAGACGACCGGCTTGCTCGTACCGGCTTCGGCAGCGATCTGATCCATCCCCGCGCCCGCCCCGTGGCGTCGAACCGCCCGCACGGCCGCGTCGATCAGTGCCTTGCGGCGCTCCTCTCGGTGCGCCTGCCAGCGCAGGCGGCGACCGTCGGTGTCGGGCGTCGGCCCGCGCCGGCTGGTACTGGTCACCCGCCCGAGGATAGGTGAGGGCCGCTGCGCGCCGGCCCGAAACGGCTGGGTAGCGTGCCTGACATGGCTGACGCATCGATTCGCAGGCTCGGTAATTCAGGTTTGGCCGTCTCACGGGTCGGGCTCGGCTGCAACAACTTCGGGATGCGGATCGACCTCGACGCGGCCCGCCCCGTCGTCGCCGCCGCACTCGATGCCGGCATCACGATGTTCGACACCTCCGACAGCTACGGAGCCTCGGAGGAATTCCTCGGCGAGCTGCTGGAAGGCAAGCGGGACGACGTCATCCTGGCGACCAAGTTCGGCTCCAGCGTCCGCGGGGCCAACGGGGCCGACTGGGAAGCCCGTGGTTCGCGGCGCTACATCCGGCGCGCGGTCGAGCGCTCGCTGCGGCGGCTGCGTACCGACTACATCGACCTCTACCAGCTGCACAAGCCCGACCCGCTGACCCCGATCGAGGAGACGCTCGCGGCGCTCACCGAGCTGGTGAACGACGGCAAGGTGCGTTACATCGGCTGCTCGAACTTCAGCGGCTTCCAGGTAGCCCACGCCGAATGGCAGGCCACCACCCGCGGCTACGAGCGGTTCATCTCCGTGCAGAACGACTACAGCTTGCTCAACCGCGAGATGGAGGCCGACGTCGTCCCGGCCTGCCTCGAGTACGGCATCGGCGTGCTGCCCTACTTCCCGCTCGCAAGTGGCGTGCTCACCGGCAAGTACAAGCGCGGGGTCGACGTTCCCGCCTCCAGCCGGTTGGCGGCCTGGGGCATGGCGAGCACCCTCACCGACGAGCGTTTCGATGTCGTCGAGGCGCTGCAGTCCTACGCGGCCGAGCGGGGAATCACGCTGCTGGACGTCGCCATCGGCGCCCTTGCTGCCCAGCCCGCGGTGGGATCGGTGATCGCGGGGGCGACGACGGCCGAGCAGGTGAACGCGAATGTCGCCGCCGCCGAGTGGATCCCGACGCTGGACGACCTCACCGCGCTCGACAAGATCGTCCCGAGTAAGCGCCCGCAGTACTGAGCGTCCGTCGCTGCCCGCGTCAAGAAGCAGCTTCGTTCCAGCCCAGGAGCAGCTTGCCGGTACGGGCGTCGAAGACCGAGATGAAGTCCTCCAGGACCGTAGTCGGCTCAGGTTTCGCGCGACGCCTGCGGTACGGGGGCATTGAGGGGCACGGGTCCGGCGCCGATCGGGGCGGGGATGTCGACGCACCGCAGGACCCATTCCGGGATCTTGTTGTAGTCCGTCGAGTAGGTGAGCAGGCCGAACTGCACGGTGGTGGCTTTGGCTCCCCAGCAGGGATTGCCAGGAAGGGTCGATGCGATGCGGTTCCAGGCTGTCGTCGGGTCGGCCGGCACCTGCGCCGGGGTGGGCGGGTCGAGCGAGGCCTGACCGTTCGGGAACCACTCACGAGTGGTCACGACGGTGACGGTCGCGGGGGGCGCGACCGGCCGTGGGTTTGAAGTAGTGACAGGCCCCGGCGAAACCGGGATCACGGTCGAGACACCCGGCTTGGCCGCTTGGCCGACGACAAGCCAGACGATGAGCCCGGTCACGGCAACCGAGACGGCGGCGAAGGCGGCAACCACCCGGTGGCGGCGACGCCGCCCGCGCTCGTAGTGGTTCGCTGCGTTCTGCGCGAGGTGGGGTGGCAGGGAGAGGCCCGTAACTGCCCGGTCCATAAGGTCTTTCAACTCGGTGGCCATCAGGTCTCCAGCGCGGGGTCGTAGTGACGGGCGAGTTGCGGGTCCTCACGAAGCCGGCGCAGCCCTCGGTGGGCGTGCGTCTTGACGGTGCCGACGCTGCAACCGAGCAGTTTCGCAACCTGGCCCTCGGTGTAGCCGTCGAAATAGCGCAGCACGACGACCGCACGCTGGCGCTTCGGCAGTTGGCGAAGCGAGCGCAGTAATGCCGCTCGCAGCAGGGGATCATCGTGGGGGTCGATGCTCGCCCTCTCGGGTGGATCGGCGACAAGCACTTCCCGGCTGACCTGCCGCCGTCGCCATGAGCGTCCAGCCGCGTGCAGCAGCGCGGTACGGGCATAGCCGTAACCGTCATTCGGCGGACGGCCGGCAACCCACCGGGGGTAGATCTTCTCCAGCACCGACTGCAGCAGATCCTCCCCGCCACGCACGTCGCCTGCCAGCAGCGTCGCGAAGCGCAGCAATGCCAGGCCGGTCGCGTCGACGAACGCGGCGAAGCCGCTGTCGACCTCAGCCACAGCCGCCACCACCAAATGGCTCCACGCCTACCAAGAGTCCTCGCTCGCAGAAACCGTTGACTTGAGTCAGGTGGCTCAGCGGAAGAACCGCTCCGGCTCCGGAGCGCGGACGCACACGGCGTCGCTGCCGATCTCAGACTGGGACAACCCTTTTTGACTGTCAGGTCGTCTTATGTAGGGGTTGTCGTACGGGGGGATGGTGGGATGGCCGAGCCGGAGGGCTTTCGTCATTTCGTCATGGCCCGCTCCCCCGCCCTGGTTCGGGGTGCCTGGCTGCTGACAGGCGACCTGGCGACCGCTGAAGATCTCGTGCAGACGGCGCTGGCGAAGGTGTGGTCGCGGTGGGCTCAGGTGAATCAGCAGGACGCCCCGGAGGCGTACGTGCGCCGGGTGATGATGACGACGTTCCTGACGTGGAACCGCCGTCGCTGGCGTACCGAACTGGCGGTCGGCGAGTTGCCCGACACCGTCGAAGCCCGTGACGACCTCCACGAAGTCGAACTGCGCTGGTCCGTCGCCCGGGCGCTTCGCACCCTCCCCCGCAGGCAACGTGCGGTCATCGTGCTGCGCTACTTCGAAGACCTCACTGAAGTGCAGGTCGCTCAGGCCCTGAGCTGCTCTGTGGGGACCGTCAAGAGTCAGAACTCCAAGGCAATCAAGCAACTGCGGGCGCATCCGGAGCTGACTGCGCTGCTCGTCTCGTCCGAGGAGGCCGCTCGTGACCCAGGTTGAACGCCAACTGCAGGAGTTGCTCCACCACGCGGCTCCCACGAGCGCGGGTGTCGACTTCGCGGAAGTCACGCGACGGGGACGGCGGCTTCAGCGCCGGCGGCGCGTCACGATCACGGCGAGCGCCGTCGTCGTCAGTGTTGTCGCCGGCTCGCTCGCGGCCGTAATCGCGACCTCGGGGCACCCGGAGACGGCGACCGTTCGCCCGTTGCCGGTCATCGATACCGGTGTCATCACTACCCTGACCCCGGCCTCGTCTTCCGCGACCGATGCCGACCTGCGCGCCGACGCCGCCATTCTCACCCGAAGGCTCGCCGCCGCCGGCATCCGCGGGCAGGTCCAGACCGGGACGGGCAGCATCACGCTGCGCCTGCCAGCCTCCGCCGCGGGCAGCGTGGCCTATCTGGCCGGCGCCGGGCAGCTCAGCTTCCGGATCCCGGGGGCTGAAGAGAAGGCACCGACCATACCCGCGACCGCGGCAGGAAGTTGCCTGGCTGCCGCCGGACCGGGCGTCGGCAGCCCGCCACCGTGCATCACCGCGCGGCTGTCGGCAGACTGCCCGAAGCCCGGCACCGCCGAAGGACGGCAGGTGGCGGACGCGCCGGCCACCGACTGGATCGTCGCCTGCGACGCCACCGGCACGGTCGAGTACGCGCTCGCGCCGCAGCGGCTCGGTGGTGATGCTGTCGCCCGCGCCAGTGCCGGCATCCAGAGCGGTGTCAACGGCACGAGTACCGGCCAGTGGATCGTCAACGTCGAGTTCACCAGCAAGGGTCAGGAGGCCTGGACCAACCTGACCGACACCATCTCCCAGGGCAGCGGCTGCCCGGCGAGCAGCACCGGGTCGTCCGCTCCCCCGGTGACGTGCCAGCTCGCAATAGTGCTCGACGGCGTCGTGCAGTCGGCGCCCGTCATTCAAGAGCGCATCCCGGGCGCCGCGGAGATCACCGGATCGTTCACGGAGACATCGGCGAAGGCATTGGCTGCGGCGCTCAGCAGCGGAACCCTCCCGGTGCCGCTCATTGTCGGCCGCTCCTGAAGGCGCGAGCCATCCGGCCGACACCGTCGCGATTCGCTGATTTCTCATGTTCTGTGCGGTGTTTCGATGTGGACGGCGGGTTCGGGGTGCAGGCGTCTGTCGAGGTCTCGGGCGAGGAAGGGGCGGCGTTTGCTGGTGAGTGGGGGTCCGCCGTCGGGCGGGAAGAATTTCAGGGTGTGGTGTCGATGATCGTGTAGGTCCAGCCGCCTTCGTGGACGAGGTGGTGGTGGAAAAGGCAGTAGGAGTCGAGGTTTTGTTCGGTGGTGGGGCCGCCGTCGATCCAGTGCAGCCGGTGGTGGGCTTCGGTGCAGGCGGGGGGCCGGTCGCAGCCGGGGAACAGGCAGCCGCCGTCGCGCAGGGCGAGGTGGCGGCGCATGAGGGGGGTCGCGAGCCGGTTGGGGGTGGCGAGGTCGAGGATTTCCGACTCGCCGCCCAGCACGGCGGGGATGATGCCGCTGTCGCAGGCGAGGCGGCGGGCCGCACCGGCGGTCAGGGTGCCGTGGCCTTGGATGTCGGCGGCGCCGATCCCGGACTGCAACGCTTCCAGGGTGGTGGCGACGATCAGACTGCGCCGGCCGCCGCTGCTGGCGGTGCCGGTGCCAGGGTTGCTGTTGCAGTGGTCGGCATGGTTCATCGCGTGACGGGCCATCTGCAGCAGGGCTTCGGCGCGGCGTTTACCGATCGGGTCCTCGAACGGGGAAAGGTTGGGATCGCGTTTGCGTAGCAGCGCTTCGATGGTGGCGGCGATCTCGGCGCCGGCCTCGGTGTCGAGCCAGCCGTCGACGCGGTACATGCCGTCAAACGTCCTGGAGATGCTCAGACTCTGGTTGGCATGGTTCTTCTTCGCCGCCGCCTCAGCATCTTCCGGGGCGGCCGCAGCCTTGACCACCTGCGCCAGATCAGCGAGCTGGGCCTGGGTGATGTGCGGCGCCGCTTCGGCCAGGGCCTGTTCGATGTCGGCGGCGAGATCGTCCTCCAGCGTGGCCACCGCTTTGCGGATCACCGAAGCTTGCCCGAGGCCAATGTCGCCGGCTTCCCAGGCAGCGGCGGTGGCGGGCATCCGATCGGCAAGTGCCCGGCCGAGCAGCACGCGTTCGGACGCCCACCCGTTCGCCTCGCCCGACACGTTGCGCAGATACGCCACCGACGACGCGGACCCGTCGACACCGAACTCGCCGCTGCGGTCGACCCGCTGCACGAGCCGGCACGTTGCGAGCTCCCCGGCCCGTACGGCGGCGAGCACTTCGGCCAACGCATCGGCGGCCAAGGCCCCGCCGGTATCGGCTGTGACGGCGGCGGCGATCCGCTGCCCGAGCACGGCGTACTGCGCCGCGTCAGCCAGCAGATCACCCTCGAACATGTGTGCGAGTCTAGCCGAGATCTGCCAGCTCAGCCACCTATTTTCGGCGCTGCAGACTCAAATTCTGCCGCCGTACTCACCCCGGGCTGACCTCGGCAGGAAAGTGTTGGCCTCGGTGCCTACATGCGGACGCAGGGCGCCGGCCTCAGCAGCCGCGCTTGGCAAGCTACTCAGAGGTGAGAGAAACGGTGCGGCCGGGCGATATGGCACCGGGCCCGGGGGCTCGGGGCACATAGGCGCACGACCGTCCGCTCCGGCGTTCGTAGTAAGCGGGCGCTGTCAGCCAGCGCTGATGGCCTTGGGTTGGAAGACGATGTGGCCACGCGGATCCTTGCCGCCACAGACTGTCTCGCGCGCGCCGTGGCAGCATTTACGCACACCAGGTCATCCTGCTTCCGCACCTGACCAGAGCTGAGTACGGCTTCTAAGACTGGCGGGATGAGGCTAAACCCGCCGCCCGGGAACGCCGGCCCCTCGCGGGTGGATATGCGCGAGAACGGGCACACACGCGCCTCTCACGAAACCCGGCGGCATCCGCGGCGGCGTCGATCATGACCCGAGCTTGTCACCTCGTATGCCCATCAGGCCCCGCCAGCCGGCGGCCGGCTCATCCCGAGTGGCCCAGGTCATCGGAGTTCGGCAGGATCGCGATGTGCCTGATGACTCCGAACTGCGAGCCGTCAACCTTCGACAACGGATCTTGGATGCTCTCGCCCAGGCCCAGGACAACTGGGCCGAGATCCTCAGCTTGATCAGTTCCTCGGATGATCGCGACACCGCCCGAGACGCGTTGAAAGCGAGCTACGCGTTCGACGACGCCCAGGCCGTGGCGATCTTGGACATGCATGTCTTCAGACTCACCCGACAGGATCAGCTGCGGGTTCGCCAAGAGCGCGACCACTGGACCAGTCACATTGCCCGGATGTCGGGCGAGGGTGAGACGGGACCTGACCACGTAAGTGGCGCCTGACTATTCAGACCCCAGGCGCCGCCGCCTGCACCCCTGCAGGGGCGCGGCCGGCTCACCTCCCAACGCGCCAGTTACCTCGACCGAGCGCCCTGGCTGCGAGCATCAGCCCCGGCCGAGCGCCACGTGCTGGACGCCGGTGAACTCGGCGATGATGGTCCGCAGCACGGCGCGGGCGATCCCGGGATCTAACCCTTCAGCCTCGGCCAGCTCGGTGATCCGGGCGAGCATGCGCTTCTCGCGGCCGGTGTCGGTGACGGCCAGACCGTGCTGCTCCTTGTATTGCGCCACCGCGGTCACGTATTCGGCCCGGCGGGCGAGCAAGCGGATCAGTTCGGCGTCGATCGCGTCGATCGCCTGACGCGCAGCGTCCAGATCGCTCGGCTTGTCGTCGTTCATACGCCTCCTCGCATCTGGCTCCCCAGCATGCCGCATGGGCGCGACGGCCGGAGCGCCGCCCACGTAGCACCGCATTCTCGGAGGTATCAGCGGCCGAGTTCCGTATTTGCAGGCTTGCTACTGTCGTCGCTCCTCATCTGCGGATAGACTCTCCGCTCGTGCCCTCCTTCCGCGTCCGCGAGGCCGCCGAATTGCTCGGCGTCAGCGACGACACCGTCCGGCGCTGGGCCGACGCGGGGCGGCTGCCGACCACGGTCAGCGGCGGCCGGCGGGCCATCGACGGCGCCGTGCTGGCGCGCTTCTCCGAGGAACTCGCCCGCAGCGACGAGCGCACGGAGCTCTCTCCGGTCGTCCGCGAATCCGCCCGCAACCGCATGCGCGGGCTCGTCACCCGCGTCGTTCGCGACACGGTCATGGCCCAGGTCGAGATCCAGGCGGGACCGTTTCGGATCGTCTCGCTGATGAGCCGGGAAGCCGCCGACGAGCTGGGCCTGGAACCGGGCAGCCTTGCGGTCGCGGCCGTGAAAGCCACGAATGTCGTCGTCGAAGTCCCTGGTCGCGCGGATGCGCCGGGCTGAGCTGCCTCCATACGCCATCAGGGAGAACGTGCATGCCCAGCCCGCGCCGCACAGCTGCGGTCCTTGTCGCCATCGCCGCCGCTTCCGTCACGGCAGCGTGCGGTTCGTCGAGTCACGGCGTGTCCTCGCCGGCACCGTCGAGCGGTACGCGTGTCACCGGCACCGTGACCGTCCTGGCCGCCGCGTCGCTGACCGAAGCCTTCAACACGATCGCCGCGCAGTTCGAGGCAGCGAACCCGGGCACCACGGTGAAGCTGTCGTACGGCGCGAGTTCGGCGCTGGCGCTGCAGATCACCCAGGGCGCCCCGGCCGACGTCTTCGCCTCCGCATCGGCCAAGAACATGAGGCAGGTGACCGACGCCAAGCTCGCCGGCTCACCGGCGAACTTCGTCAAGAACGTCATGGAGATCGCGGTGCCGCCGAGCAACCCCGCGAACGTGACAGCCCTGGCAGATCTCGCCAAGAGCGGCGTGAAGGTGGCGGTGTGCGAGCCCCAGGTCCCGTGCGGGTCGACCGCCGAGAAGGTCTTCGCCAACGCGAAGACCAGGGTCAAGCCGGTGACCCTCGAGGCGGACGTGAAGTCGACGCTCGCGAAGGTGGAGAGCAACGAGGTGGACGCGGGCGTCGTCTACGTCACCGACGTGCGGTCCGCAGGCTCGAAGGTCAAGGGCATCGTGATTCCCGCCGACGTGAACGCGTCGACCGAGTACCCGATCGCCGCGCTCACCAAGGCGCCGAATTCCACAGCAGCAAAGGCTTTCGTGGCCTACGTCCTGTCGTCCGCGGGTCAGAGCGTGCTCTCGGCTGACGGTTTCGAGCAGCCCTGAGCCTGACCGGAGCGATCTCCCGCGGCCGGGCGCCGCGGAAGACCCGGCGACCCGGAGCGCCCGCGCTGATCGCTGCGCCCGCGCTGGTCGGTTTCGCCTTCCTGTTCCTGCCGCTGATCGCCTTGCTGGTGCGGGCGCCGTGGCGCGGCATGGGACGGCTGCTGTCGGACGGCCAGGTGCTCACGGCACTGCGGCTGTCCCTGGAATGCGCGACGTCAGCCACCGCGATCTCACTGGTGCTGGGGGTGCCACTGGCGTGGGTCCTGGCACGGAGCTCGTTTCCGGGCATCCAGCTGATCCGCGCATTGGTCACGCTTCCGCTGGTGCTGCCTCCGGTGGTCGGCGGTCTCGCCCTGCTGCTCTCGCTGGGACGCAACGGCATCCTCGGCCGCTACCTCGAGCACTGGTTCGGCGTATCCCTGCCGTTCACGACGGCGGGCGTGATCGTGGCCGAGACCTTCGTGGCCATGCCGTTCCTCGTCGTGACGGTCGAGGGGGCGCTGCGCTCCTCCGACCGTGACCTGGAGGAGGCCGCGTCGACGCTGCGAGCCTCACGGCTGACCATCTTCCGGCGCATCACACTGCCGCTGATCGGCCCGTCGCTGCTGGCCGGTTCGGCCCTCTGCTGGGCGCGAGCGCTCGGGGAGTTCGGCGCCACGATCACGTTCGCCGGCAACTTCCCCGGCACCACGCAGACGATGCCGCTCGCGGTCTACCAGGCGCTGGAGACCGACCCCGAGGCGGCGATCGCCCTGAGCCTCGTGCTGCTTGCCGTGGCTGTCATCATTCTCTCCGTGCTGCGGGATCGGCTACGAGGCAGCACCGGCCTGTGAGCGCCGGGCAGGGGCTGCGCGTTCAGGGCGGCGTGGAACGCGGGGAGTTCCGGCTCGAGGTCGAGTTCAACGTCGCGCCGGGAGAGGTGCTCGGCGTCCTCGGGCCCAACGGCGCCGGGAAGACGACGCTCTTGCGCGCCCTCGCCGGGCTGATCTCCCTGACCGACGGCCACATCGTGCTGGACGAACTGACCCTGGACGACGCCGCGCACGGGACTTTCCTGGCGCCCGAGCACCGGCCGATCGGCCTGGTATTCCAGAACTATCGGCTCTTCCCGCACCTGACGTCCGGGACAACGTGGCCTTCGCCGCCCGGGCGCGGGGCGACGGTCGCGCGGTCGCCGCAGCCGCAGCCGATCAGTGGCTCGCGCGACTGGGTCTGACGGATTCGCCGAGCGCAAGCCCCGGCATTTGTCCGGCGGCCAGGCGCAGCGGGTGGCGCTGGCCCGCGCGCTCGCGTCCGAACCCGGCCTGCTGCTGCTGGACGAACCGCTGGCAGCGCTCGACGCCCGCGACCCGCCTGGAAGTGCGCGCCGAGTTACGGCGCCACCTCACCGACTTCCCGGGCCCGACGCTGCTGGTCACGCACGACCCGCTCGAAGCGATGGTGATGACCGACCGGCTGCTCGTCATCGAGGGCGGCCGGATCGTCCAGGAAGGCAGCCCGGCAGCGGTCGCGCGGCGCCCCGCCACCCAGTACATCGCCCGCCTGGTCGGCCTGAACCTCTACGCCGGACGCCGTCACGGCACGAGCGTCGCCTCGATCGGGGCGGCGCCCTCGTCGCGACGGCGGAGTCCGGCGTCCAGCGCTGCGGACGGACGCGTGCTGGTCGCCCTGCCGCCGTCAGCCATCTCGGTGCACACCGAAAAGCCCTTGCATTCCAGCCCGCGCAACGTCTGGCCGGGCACCATCGCCGGGCTCGAGTTGCTGATCGACCGGGTACGCGTGCAGGTCGACGGCACGCCCCCAGCGCTCGTCGACATCACGCCCGCCGCCGTCACCGACTCGACCTGACCGCCGGCGCGCCCGTCTGGCTGAGCGCCAAGGCCACCGACCTCGACACCTACCCCGAACCGGGCCGAGGGCTGGAGCTTCGAGAGGGGTCAGTCCGGGCAGCTCGTTCAGCAGCGGCACGACCCGCTCGCAGACGCGTGCCACCCAGTCAGCCGGATCGGCCACCCGCGGGGTCAGCTCGACCAGCTGGATGCCGACCTTGGAGTACTCCTGCATGCTCGCGATGAACGCGTCGGCGTCGTCGGGCGAGCCGAGCTGGCCGATGATGGTCTTCTCGATCTCGGCCGAATCGCGTCCGACTTCGTCGCAGTGGCGCTGCAGCACCTCGATCTTGTGGGCGATCTCTGCCGGGCTCGTCGCGAACAGGTTGCAGGCGTCGGCGTACCGCGCGACCAGCCGCAGCGTCTTCTTCTCCCCGCCGCCGCCGATCAGGATCGGCGGCCGGGCTACTGCATCGGCGGCGGCACGCAGATCGTCTCGGCGAGCTGGTAGTGCTTGCCGTTGTACGGGCCGTCGTCGTCGCTCCACATCTGCTCGCAGATCTGCAGCGTCTCCTCGAGCCGCTCGAACCGCTCGCGCACCGGCGGGAAAGGCACGCCGAGGGCGCGGTGCTCGCGCTCGTACCAGGCGGCTCCGATCCCGAGCATCGCCCGGCCGCCCGACAGCACGTCGAGCGTGGTGACGATCTTGGCGAGCAGTCCGGGATGGCGGTAGGTGACCCCGGTGACGAGCAGGCCCAGCTATCCGCTCGGTCTTCGCCGCCACGAAGCCGAGCGCGGTGTAGCCCTCGAGCATCGGATCGTGCGCCGTGGCGAAGTGCTCCATCTGGAAGTAGTGGTCCATCAGCGTGAACTCGCGCACCCCCCCTCCTCGGCCGCGAGCGCCGTGCCGCGAGCGCCGCGCCGAGCGCGGCCGCCCACCGGGGAGCGTGAAGTTGACGAAGTGGATGCCGAGCTTCATGGCGCCACCCTAGAGCTCACCCGCGAAGCTGGCACAAACGGCGTTAAAAACCCGCACGGCTGCAACCGCGCGGGT
>CAVXLW010000012.1:0-216548 GCA_963762695.1 uncultured Actinomycetota bacterium | reverse complement strand
GCCCCGACATGAGACGCCCGCGCAGCCCTGATCGGGTGAAATACTCGGCCTTCGCGAGGAACGTGACCCGGCGCCTCAGCAAGACGGAGAGGAAGAGGGTGTCGGCGGCCGATAGGTGGTTGCTGGCGACGATGACCGGGCCATGGGCAGGGACGCACTCCCGTCCTGTCACCAGTGGTCTGCACGCCCCGACGGCCGGTCGGCAGGCTGCCTTGATGATTCGGTACGACAGGCCAGCGTCTGACCCAAAGCGGCGCTTGAAGCTTGGCACCTCTGCGGTAGCGAGGGTCACGCCGACTAGCCGAAGCTGAGCAAACTGAGTTTAATCATTCAGCGATAATAGCGGGTCTGGGCGCGAAGGTGAACTCCGCGTTCCGGCTGAGTCCGTCGATGTCGGAGCAGAGGGCGTGCGTCGCTCCGTACCGACTGGGGGAAGACGGGCGGCCACATCGTGGGCGAGGCGGGCGAAGTTGTCTCGTGCGGTGGGGGAGTGCTCGCCCGTGTCAGCTGACGCGAGCTGGTCGAGCCTGACTGAGCCGCGTTCGGCGGCGGCTGTCGCGGTGACGAGAGCGTCCCAACCGCCTTCCACGACCGATTCCCAACTGCCGCGAAGCAGCTCGAGCAGCGCGATCTCGGTGTAGCTGAGTTCGCGTCGGCGCATGTTGTTGCGCCGGGAGACGCGGACGCCCGGTACCGAGGTTGGTACCGGGCCGGCGATGGTGAGAGTCGGGGTTGCCGGCAGTTGAGTGGTGAGTCCGAGCGCTCGGGCGGCGGTGTGACCGGTCGGTCCTACCCCGAGCCGGCCAAGGATTTCGGCTGCGGCGGCTTCCGGGGTGGGCCGGGTCATCCCGTATCGGGTGCGGGTGCCCTTCCAGTAGAGGCCTTTGCGGATCGGGATGAGATCGCCTCGTTTGTGTGCCCGTGAGGCGGCTGAGCTGGCTGCTGTTCGGCTGCCGGGAAGCGTGTCGATGTGGATGAAAGAGCCCGCCGGCACGCCGTCGAGGTATTTGCCGGGGCTCAGCGACACCGGGTCCATGACAGAAAACCGTATCGAGACTCTGTCACGCGACCGGCTGATTTCGGGCCGTCATTCACCGTCATACCGGCGGCCCGACTGCCACCCTGACCAGGGCGTTGTACTACTTGTCCGTTTTGTGCCCCCGGCAGGATTCGAACCTGCGCCACCGCCTCCGGAGGGCGGTGCTCTATCCCCTGAGCTACGGGGGCCTGAACTGCGCAGTCACCGTATCAGCGGCCGGGTGTCCAGGGGAAAGGCGAGGGCCGGCCCTCGCAGCCGATGGCGCTGCTCCAATAGGGTGACGGCGATGACTGGTCAGCCCGGGGAGCGCCGACGAGACGGCGACGACGACGGCGACGTCGCTCCCGTGCGGGTGCTAGTGGTGGACGACGACGAGGTCATCCGCCAGCTGATCACGCTCAACCTCGAACTCGAGGGCTTCGAGGTGCATGAGGCGGTCGACGGCGCCGACGCGTTGCGCAAGGCCGCGGAGGTGCATCCGAGCGTGATCACGCTCGACATCATGATGCCCAACATGGACGGCTGGGACGCGGCCGCGCGGCTGCGCAGCGATCCGCTCACCGCTCACGTCAAGGTGGTGCTGCTCTCGGCCCGGGCCCAGGAAGCCGACGTGCGCCGCGGCACGCGGCTCGGGGTCGACGCGTACCTGACCAAGCCGTTCGACCCCGACGACCTGGTCGAGGTCGTCCGCCGGCTCGCCGGCATCCCGGCGTGAGCCGCGGAGTTCGGGCGGTCTCGCTCGTCGTCGCTGCAGCGGCTGCCCTCACCGCATGCGGCGGATCGTCGAAGCAGAAGGCGAGCCCATCCTCGGGGATCGCGGGTGTGACGGTGGTCAACGGCCTCCCGCACACCCACTACCAGGGCGTTCACCTGGTCTACACCCACACGCCTCCCCTGGGTGGCGACCACAGCCCCTATCCGCTCAACTGCGCGGTCTACACGACGCCGGTGCCGAACGAGAACGCCGTCCACTCCCTCGAGCACGGAGGCGTTTGGCTGACCTATCAGCCGGGCGTCGACCCGGCGCCGCTGGTGAAGCTCGACGCGATCGACCCCAACTACGTGCTCATCTCGCCCTACCCCGGGCAGCCGGCGAAGGTGATCGCGACCGCCTGGGGGCTGCAGCTCAAGGTCGATTCCGCGACCGATCCGCGGCTCGCGGCGTTCGTCGAGCGCTACCACGGCGGGGGTCAGGGCGGCGAGAAGGGTGCTGCCTGCCAGGGCGTCAATCTGGCTCAAGCGCAGGCCTTGTTCGCCCAGGGTCCGCCCCCGGGGCAGCAGGCGCCGCCCGTACCCGCCGACAAGCCCGGCGGAAATTAGATCAACCTGCTGGCGCGCGTCGATACCCTCGAACCATGACTCCGGCCGAACTCTCCGTCGCGATCCACACGGTGGTGGCCGAAGCCGTGGCCGCGGGCAAGTTCGACGCGCCGCTTCCCGAGTCGGTGCACGTCGAGCGCCCGCGCAGCAAGGCCCACGGTGATTACGCGAGCAACGTCGCCCTGGTGCTCGCCAAGCAGGCCGGCCGTCCGCCGCGGCAGATCGCGGAGATCATCGCCGCACGGCTCGGCGCCGTCGCCGGGATCGCCTCCGTCGAGGTCGCCGGCCCGGGCTTCCTGAACATCACGCTCGACAGCCTCGGAGGCGTCGTCACCGCCATCCTGGCCGCGGGCACGCGGTACGGGAACAACGACGAGGCCGCCAAGCAGCGGATCAACCTCGAGTTCGTCAGCGCCAACCCCACCGGTCCGATCCATGTGGGCGGCACCCGCTGGGCTGCCGTGGGTGACGCGCATTGCCCGCCTGCTGGTCGCGAGCGGCGCCGAGGTCACCCGCGAGTACTACGTCAACGACGCGGGAACCCAGATCAGCCGCTTCGCCGCCTCCCAGCTGGCGGCCGCGCGCGGCGAGCCGACCCCGGAGAGTGGTTACGCGGGCGCCTACGTCGCGGAGGTCGCGGCGCGCGTGCTCTGGGCTCATCCGGGCCTTCCGAACGAGCCGCTCGAGACCGCGCTGGAGACCTTCGCCAGCGCCGGCGTGCAGTTCATGATCGCCGACATCGACCGGTCGCTCAACAGCTTCGGCGTGCACTTCGACGTCTGGTTCTCCGAGCGCTCGCTGGCGACCTCCGGTGCCGTCGAGCACGCGCTGGACCGGCTCAAAGCGGAGGGTCACACCTACGAGGCCGACGGCGCGCTCTGGCTGCGCACCACCGACTTCGGCGACGACAAGGACCGGGTGCTCGTCAAGTCCGACGGCGACACGTCCTACTTCACCTCCGACGCCGCGTACTACCTCGACAAGCGCGAGCGCGGCTACGACCGGTGCATCTACATCCTGGGCGCCGACCATCACGGCTACATCGGCCGGCTGCGGGCCATGGTCGGCTGCTTCGGCGACGACCCCGACCAGACGCTCGAGATCATGATCGGGCAGCTGGTGAACGTGCTGCGCGGCGGCGAGCCGGTGCGGATGAGCAAGCGGGCCGGCACCTTCATCACCCTCGACGACCTCGTCGAGCTGGTCGGCGTCGACGCGGCCCGCTACTCGCTCGCCCGCTCCTCGGTCGATTCGGCCCTCGACATCGACATCGATCTGCTGTCCAGCCACACCAACGCCAACCCGGTCTATTACGTCCAGTACGCCCACGCCCGGCAGGCGAGCCTGCTGCGGGGTGCCGCCGACCTCGGGCTGTCGCTCGACCCTGACGCTGACGTGACGCTGCTGAGCCACGAGCGCGAGGGGGATCTGCTGCGGGCGCTGGGGGAGTTCCCCCGGATCGTCGCTGCCGCCGCGGCGGCGCGGGCACCCCATCGCGTCGCGCGCTACCTCGAGGAACTGGCCGGCATCTACCACCGTTTCTACGACGCCTGCCGGGTCCTGCCGCAGGGTGACGAGGAGCCCTCGCCGCTCAATGCCGCGCGTCTGGTGCTCGTCGAGGCCACCCGGATCGTCATCGCCAACGGGCTCGGCCTGCTCGGCGTCAGCGCGCCGGAGCGGATGTAGGATGAGCGCAGTCGTGACCCACTTTTCGCTCGATCCGGCCGTCTGGCCGCGGTCCGCCCTGCTCGATCCTGACGGCGTGCTGCGCCTGGGCGGGCTGCGCGTCGATGAGCTCGCCGCCGAGTACGGCACCCCGCTGCTGGTGCTCGACGAGGCGGACTTCCGCTCGCGCTGCGCGGATTTCCGCACCGCGTTCGGCTCCGGAGCGACCGTCTGCTACGCCGGAAAAGCCTTTCTCAGCAAGGCGATCGCGCGGTGGGTCGGGAAGCAGGACTCTCGCTCGACGTCTGCACCGGCGGTGAACTCGCCGTGGCGGAAGCGGTCGCGTTTCCTGCCGAGCGCATCACCTTCCACGGCAACAACAAGTCGGTGGCGGAACTGCGGCGCGCCGTCGCGTACGGGGTGGGCAAGGTCGCCGTCGACTCGGCCGAGGAGATCGAACGGCTGGCCGTGGTGGCCGGCGAGGCGGGTATCCGCCAGCGGGTCTACATCCGCGTGACGCCCGGCGTCGAAGCCCACACCCACGAGTACGTCGCCACCGGGCAGGAAGACCAGAAGTTCGGTTTCTCGCTGTCCTCCGGTGCCGCGGAGGCGGCGGTGGAGCAGGTGCTGACCCACCCGGAGCTCGAACTGGTCGGCCTGCACGCCCATATCGGTTCGCAGATCTTCGACACGGCGGGCTTCAAGCTCGCGGCGCAGCGCCTCGTCGGGCTGCTCGGCGCCATCCGCGACACCCACGGGATCGAGCTGCCCGAGCTCGACCTCGGCGGCGGCTTCGGGATCGCGTACACCAGTGAAGACGCGCCGCTCGACATCGGCGAGATGGCTGACCGCATGAAGGCCTTGGTCGAAAAGGCCTGCGCCGATGCTGGGTTGCGCGTCCCGCACCTGGCGATCGAACCCGGGCGGGCCATCGCCGGCCCCGGCACCGTCACGATCTATGAGGTGGGCACCGTCAAGGACTTGCCGGGCCTGCGCACCTACGTCAGCGTTGACGGCGGCATGAGCGACAACATCCGGCCCGCGCTCTACGGCGCCCACTACACCGTCGCCCTGGCGTCACGGCGCAGCGAGGCGCCTTCCCACGTCGTGACGGTGGTCGGAAAGCACTGCGAAAGCGGCGATCTCGTCGCTCCTAACGTCGCGCATGCCCGCCGATCTCCGCCCCGGTGATCTGCTCGCTGTCGCCTCGAGCGGGGCCTACCACCGGTCGATGGCCAGCAACTACAACCACGTTCCGCGGCCGCCAGTGGTGGCGGTACGCGACGGGCAGGCTCGCGTGCTGATCCGTCGCGAGACCGAAGCCGACCTGCTCGCCCTGGACCTCGGATGAGCCCGAAACCCCTCCGCGTCGCGCTTCTGGGCTGCGGGGTCGTCGGCAGCGAGGTCGTGCGCCAGCTCGATCAGCGCAAGGCCGAGCTGGCGGCTCGGGTCGGCGCGCCCCTCGAGATCGCCGGCATCGCCGTGCGCCGGCCGCAGCGGGCGCGCGATCTCCCGGTGGATCCGGCACTTTTCACCGCTGACGCCGCCGCGCTCGTCACCCGCGACGACGTCGACATCGTCATCGAGGTCGTCGGCGGCATCGAGCCCGCCCGCAGCTGGATGCTCTCGGCCATGGCCGGCGGCAAGAGCGTCGTCACGGCCAACAAGGCGCTCCTCGCGGCCGACGGCACCACGCTGTACGAGGCCGCCGGGGAGGCGGGGGTCGACCTCTACTACGAGGCCAGTGTCGCGGGCGCGATTCCCGCTGCTGCGCCCGCTGCGCGAGAGCCTCGTCGGAGACACCGTCGTGCGCGTGCTCGGCATCGTGAACGGCACGACGAACTACATCCTCACGCGGATGGACGAGACCGGCGCCAGCTTCTCCGAGGCGCTCGAGGAAGCGACCGCGCTGGGTTACGCCGAAGCCGACCCGACCGCTGACATCGACGGCTTCGACGCCGCGAGCAAGGCCGCGATCATCGCCTCGCTCGCCTTCCACACCCGGGTGCGGGCGGCCGACGTCTACCGCGAGGGGATCGGCGCGGTCACCACGTCCGACATGGCGAGCGCGAAGGCCATGGGCGCCACGGTCAAGCTCCTGGCCATCGCCGAGCGGGCGCCCACGGAGAGCGGCATCAGCGTGCGGGTGCACCCGGCGATGATCCCGCTCACGCACCCGCTTGCCGGCGTGCGTGAGGCGTACAACGCGGTGTTCGTCGAGGCCGAATCGGCCGGTTCGATGATGTTCTACGGCCGCGGCGCCGGCGGTACCCCGACCGCGTCGGCAGTGCTCGGCGATCTGGTCACGGTCGCGCGCAACCGGCTCGGCGGCCGGCGCGGCCCGCGGGAGTCCGCCTACGCCAACCTCGCCGCGCTTCCCGATGGGACGAACGGTCACCCGCTATCACGTCTCGCTCGACGTGGCCGACAAAGCAGGTGTGCTCGCTGTGGTCGCCAGTGCCTTCGCGTCGCAGGACGTGAGCATCTCCAGCGTGCGCCAGGAAGGGCGCGGCGACGACGCGTCGCTCGTGCTCGTCACCCACACCGCCACCGATGCCGCGCTCGCGGCCACCGTCGACGAGCTGCGCGACCTCGACGTCGTACGCGCCGTCGCCAGCGTCATGAGAGTGGAGGGCGAGACATGACCGTCACCGCCGCACACGCCACCGCACCCGCTGCCGCCGGCGGGCCCACGGCTGGGCCGCTCACCGGCTCGCGGGCCTGGCGCGGCGTGATCGAGGAGTACCGCGCTCGCCTGCCGGTGAGCGCGTCGACCCCGGTGATCACCCTGCGCGAGGGGGGCACCCCGCTGGTGCACGCCGGACACCTGTCCGAGCGCACCGGCTGCGAGGTGCATCTGAAGGTCGAGGGCGCCAACCCGACCGGTTCGTTCAAGGACCGTGGCATGACGATGGCCATCAGCAAGGCCGTCGAAGCGGGCAGCCAGGCGGTCATCTGCGCGAGCACCGGAAACACGTCGGCCTCCGCCGCTGCGTACGCCGCGCGTGCCGGCCTCACCTGCGCCGTGCTGGTGCCCACCGGCAAGATCGCCCTCGGAAAGCTGGCGCAGGCGCTGGTCCATGGCGCGAAACTGCTGGAGGTCGAGGGCAACTTCGACGACTGCCTGACGCTCGCGCGTGACCTTTCCGAGCACTACCCGGTCACCCTCGTCAACAGCGTCAACCCCGACCGCATCGAGGGCCAGAAGACGGCCGCGTTCGAGGTCTGCGATGCGCTGGGCGGGGCTCCTGACGTGCACTGCCTGCCGGTGGGCAACGCCGGCAACATCACCGCCTACTGGCGCGGGTACAGCGAGCTCGCCGCCGAGCAGACTCCGATGGGACCGCGGCCCCGCATGCTCGGCTTCCAGGCCGCGGGGGCGGCTCCGATCGTGCGCGGCGAGCCCGTCGCGTCCCCCTCGACGATCGCGACGGCCATCCGAATCGGCAACCCGGCGTCCTGGCAGCAGGCGATCGCCGCGCGTGACGAGTCCGGCGGCACCATCGCGGCGGTCAGCGACCGCGAGATCCTGGCGGCGTACCGGCTGCTCGCCACTCGCGAGGGCGTCTTCGTCGAGCCGTCGAGCGCTGCGAGCGTCGCCGGTTTCCTGAATGCTCATCGTGACGGGCTGATCGCCACCGGCGAGCTGGTGGTGTGCACGGTGACCGGTCACGGTCTCAAAGACCCCGACTGGGCCATCAGCGGCGCTGCCAAGCCCACCAAGGTCCCGCCGGACGCCCAGGTCGCTGCCGCCAAGCTGGGTCTGGCCTAGTCCATGGCGCCAGCTTTTCTGGCGCCCGCGCAGGTCCGGGTGCAGGTTCCGGCGACGAGTGCCAACCTCGGTCCCGGTTTCGACGCCCTCGGTCTCGCCCTCGGCATGTACGACGAGCTGCTCCTGCGCATCAGCAGCGAACCCGGTCTGCGGATCAAGGCGTACGGCGACGCCCCGACCGATGAGACCAACCTGGTCGTGCAGGGGGCGCGGGCAGCCTTCGACGCCGTCGGCGGGCAGCCGCTGGGTCTGGAACTCTCCTACACCGGCCGCATCCCGCACTCGCGAGGTCTCGGATCGTCGGCAGCGGCGATCTGTTCCGGGGTGACCGGCGCTCTCGCGCTCGCGGGGGTGCGCGACCGGGCGCTTGCCCTGCGCATTGCCAATGCCATCGAGGGGCACCCGGACAACGTCGCGGCTGCCCTCTACGGCGGGCTGACCATCGCGTGGATCGACGGCGACGGAAAGGCTGCCGCCGTGCGCCTCGAGCCCGCGCCGGGCCTGGTGCCGGTGGCCTTCATCCCGGAGCGGCGCACCTCGACCGCGCAGTCACGCGGGACTCTCCCGGCGTCGGTCTCGCACGCCGATGCCGCGCGCAACGCCGGGCGGGCCGCGCTGCTCGTCGCCGCGTTGACGGTCGCGCCGCGTGAATTGATGGCTGCCACGCAGGACCGGTTGCATCAGCCCTACCGGCTGCCGGCCCTGCCGGAGGGGGCGGCGCTGATCGCGCGGCTTCGCGCGGCCGGGGTCCCTGCGGTGCTCTCCGGTTCTGGTCCGACCGTTCTCGCTTTGTGTCGCGACAGCGCAGAGTCGGCCGTCGCTCACGGATTGAGCGCGGGGGGATTCGAACCGTGCGAACTGAGCATTGACCTGGAGGGGACCACTTGCGCGGCAGCGGAAGGATAGGCCCACTCATTCGCGTAGCGGGTTAGGCGGGGAATAACGAGGCTCTTGCGCAATGTTGCTGCAACCGTCGTGGCAGGCGGTATGCTGGCTTTCAGCAACCGGCCCTGGCCGGGATTGCTTCTCCCATCTGATTCATCCGGAGCGGGATTCTTCCGATCTACGCCAGGGAGCACCCTCCAGGTTTCGCTCGTCGTTCGGCGCGGCTTTGAGACCACAGGCCGCCGCCACGTGCGCGATCTCCTCCGGTTACCCGCGAACTCTCTTCACAGCTGTACCGCTCCGTCACAGTGACCGGCGCTCGCTGGTCTGAAAGGTAGTCACCTTGAGCGAACCCACCGAACTGCTCACCGGGGCCGCTCCCGAGCCGGATGCTGCTGCTGGCGCGCCTCCCTCTCGGGCTCGCCGCCGCGCTACCGGTCTTGCCGGGATGCTGCTGCCCGAGTTGCAGTCGCTGGCCGCCTCACTGCACATCCCCGGCACCGCCCGCATGCGCAAGGGTGAGCTGATCGCCGCCATCCAGCTGGCTCAAGGCGCCGGTGGATCGAGCGCCTCGAAGTCAGCTCCGTCCTCCGAGGCCGCAGCCCAGCCCGCCCTCGAGTCACCGCCGCCGGCCGAGGCCACCGCGGCCGCACCCCGTCGCGGCCGCGAAGCAGCGATCGAAAGCAATGGTCACGCTGTCGCCACCGCCCCGGCCGCTGACTCCTCCGAAGTCGAGAGCGCTACCGCCGGCCCGGATGTCTCGCGCCGCCGCCGGCGCGGGAGCAGCCGTCCGACCGGTAGCCCGCAGGATTCGGGCAGCGAGTCAGGCACCGATGAGCAGGCGCAGCCGACCTCCAGTAACGGCGCCGGAACCGTGGACGGCGCTATCGCTGCCGCTGGCGAAGCCCGCACTGACACCCGTCCCGATCGCCAGGAGCGTCAGGGTGGCCAGGAGCGCCAGGACCGCCAGCAGGGCGAGCGCGGCCAGCGCGACCGTAACCAGCAGGGCGATCGCGGCCAGCAGGGCCAGCGCGAGCGCAACCAGCAGGGCGAGCGCGGCCAGCAGAACCAGGGTCAGGGCGATCGCGGCCAGCAAGGCCAGGGTCAGAACCAGGGCCAGGGCCAGGGTCAGGGTCAGGGTCAGAACAACGACTACGACGAGTACGGCGGCAGCCGCCGCCGTGGCCGATTCAGGGAGCGCCGCCCGCGTAACGGCCGTCCCGCCGGCGGTCCCGGCGGGTACAACGACGCCGAGCCCGTCATCCGCGAGGACGACGTCCTGGTGCCGATCGCCGGCATCCTCGACATTCTCGACAGCTACGCCTTCGTCCGCACCTCCGGTTACCTGACCGGCCCCAATGACGTGTACGTCAGCCTCGCCCAGGTCCGCCGGTATGGCCTGCGCCGCGGTGACGCGATCACCGGTGCCGTCCGCCAGCCGCAGGAGGGCGAGAAGAAGGACAAGTACAACGCGATGGTGCGGCTCGACACCATCAACGGGCTCGACCCGGAGGAGGCGCGCAAGCGTCCCGAGTTCACCAAGCTCACCCCGCTCTACCCGAACGAGCGGCTGCGCCTGGAGACCGAGCCGCAACGTCCTCACCACCCGCGTCATCGACCTGGTCATGCCGATCGGCAAGGGCCAGCGGGCACTGATCGTCAGCCCGCCGAAGGCCGGCAAGACCATGGTGCTGCAGGCCATCGCCAACGCGATCACCACCAACAACCCCGAGTGCCACCTCATGGTCGTCCTCGTCGACGAGCGGCCCGAAGAGGTCACCGACATGCAGCGGTCGGTGAAGGGCGAGGTCATCGCCAGCACCTTCGACCGCCCTCCGACAGACCACACGAGCGTCGCCGAGCTCTCGATCGAGCGGGCGAAGCGGCTGGTCGAGATGGGCCACGACGTTGTCGTCCTGCTCGACTCGATCACCCGCCTGGGCCGGGCCTACAACCTGGCCGCGCCGACTTGCGGACGCATCCTGTCCGGTGGCGTCGACTCCACGGCGCTCTACCCGCCGAAGCGTTTCCTCGGCGCCGCCCGCAACATCGAGCACGGTGGCTCGCTGACCATCCTCGCCACCGCGCTGGTCGAGACCGGCAGCACGATGGACACGGTGATCTTCGAGGAGTTCAAGGGCACCGGCAACGCCGAGCTGAAGCTCGACCGGCGGATCGCTGACAAGCGGATCTTCCCGGCGGTCGACGTCGATGCGTCCGGCACGCGCAAGGAAGAGCTGCTGCTCAGCCCGGAGGAGCTGGCGATCACCCACAAGCTGCGCCGGGTGCTGCACGCGCTCGACTCGCAGCAGGGCATCGAGCTGCTGCTCGACCGGCTCAAGCAGACCCGGACGAATTACGAGTTCTTGATGCAGATCGCGAAGACCACCCCCGGAGAATGACGCCGGCATCCAGGCTGAGCGCGTGCGCCAGCGACGTTAGGCTGGTCTGGACGGTTCCGGTTCACCCTCGCAGGAGCGAGGACCCGGCGGCCGACGAGAGAGGACACCCATGAAGCCCGACATCCACCCTACGTACGCGGAGACCACCGTGGCCTGCTCGTGCGGCAGCACGTTCACCACCCGCAGCACCGCGGCCAACGGAAACATCCACGCTGAGGTGTGCTCGCAGTGCCACCCCTTCTACACCGGCAAGCAGAAGATCCTCGATGTCGGTGGCCGGGTCGAGAAGTTCGAGCGGCGCTTCGGCAAGCGCCAGGCCGGGCAGAGCGCCGGCGGCAAGTAGTTGCAACGGATCGGCGCCTTCCCCGATGCCGGGAGGGCGCCGTTTCGCTGTCCGAACGCCCGTTGCGTCGACAGTTGCTGAGGAGAAGCGCATGGCACAGCTCGCCGACCAGAGTTCGGGCTCACCGGCTCTCGCCGCCATGCTCGCCGAGCACGCCGAGATCGAACGCGAGCTGGCCGACCCGGCCGTCCACGCCGATCAGGCCCGCGCCCGCACGCTCGGCCGGCGTTACGCCGAGCTGACCCAGATCGTCGAGGCGGCCCGCGATCTGCGGACACCCGCGGACGACCTGCGGGCGCCGCGAAGGAGCTCGCCGCCGAGGACGCAACGTTTCGCGCCGAGGCCGAGACCTCGCCGCGCGGGATCGAGCGAGCTCGCCGAGCGCCTGCAGGAGCTGCTGCTGCCGCGCGACCCCGACGACGTCAAGGACGCCATCCTGGAGATCAAGGCGGGTGAAGGCGGTGAGGAGTCGGCGCTGTTCGCCGGCGACCTGCTGCGCATGTACCTGCGCTACGCCGAGCGGTCGGGCTGGAGCGCCGAGATCCTCGACGCGACCGAGAGCGACCTCGGCGGCTACAAGGACGTCAGCCTGGCCCTGCGGTCCAAGGCGCGCAGCCCGCCGGGGTGTCGGGCCGGCTGAAGTACGAGGGCGGCGTGCACCGCGTCCAGCGCGTGCCCGTCACCGAGTCGCAGGGCCGGCTGCACACCAGTGCGGCCGGCGTGCTCGTCCTGCCCGAGGCCGAAGACGTCGACGTGCGATTCGACCCGAACGACCTGCGTATCGACGTCTTCCGTTCCTCCGGCCCGGGCGGGCAGAGCGTCAACACGACCGACTCCGCCGTGCGGATCACCCATCTCCCGACCGGCACGGTCGTGTCCTGCCAGAACGAGAAGAGCCAGCTGCAGAACAAGGAATCGGCACTGCGCATCCTGCGGGCCCGGCTGCTGGCAGCGGCTCGCGAGGCGGCGGCCGCAGCGGCGGGGGCGAGCCCGCGCGGCGCAGGTGCGCACCGTCGACCGCAGCGAGCGCGTCCGCACCTACAACTTCAAGGAAAACCGCATCTCCGACCATCGGGTCGGCTACACCGCGTACAACCTCGACCAGGTGCTCGACGGCGAGCTCGAGCCGGTGCTCGACATCTTGCACCGGGCCGACATGGAGCGCCTGCTCGCCGAGATGGGGGAGCCGTCGGAGCAGTGAGCTCGGACGCTGATCACCGAGGCGGCGGAGCAGTTGGCGGCAGCCGGTGTCGCCAGCCCGCGCCATGACGCCGAAGCTCTGGCCGCACACGTGCTGGGGTTTCGCGGGGGCACCTCGCGCTCGTCTCACCGGCGGCCTGTCGAATCGGCCCGTCCGGCCTATGCCGCTGCGGTCGCCCGCCGGGCGGCACGCGAGCCCCTGCAGCATGTCGTCGGTGCGCTCCCTTTCGCCGCCTGGAACTCGCCGTTGGCCCCGGCGTGCTCGATCCCGCGCCCGGAGACCGAGCTGCTGGTCGACGCCGTGCTTGCCTGGCTGGGACCGCGCGCGCGGAGGTGCCCCGGATCGTCGATCTCGGCACCGGAACGGGCGCGCTCGCGCTCGCGATCGCCGACGAGACCGCCGCCGCCGTCTGGGCGGTGGAACGCGACCCGGCTGCTCTGGGTTGGGCCGCGCGCAACATCGCGGCGACCGGCCTGCCCGTGCGGCTGGTTGCGGGCGACATGGCCGACGCGTTGACCGAGCTGGACGGCAGGGTCGACGTCGTGGTCTCCAATCCGCCCTACCTCTCGCTGGACCTGCTCCCCGTCCTCGAGCCGGAGGTCCGCGACCACGATCCGGCGGGCGCGCTCTTCGCCGGAGACGACGCGCTCGCCGCCATCCGTACGGTCGAGGCGTCAGCCCGCCGGCTGCTGCGTCCCGGAGGCCTGGTCGTCGTCGAGCACGGGGACGATCAGGCGATGAGTGCCCCGGCCTGCTTCACCGGCTGGAATGACGTGTCCGACCATCTCGACCTGGCCCGACGGCCCCGATACCTGACGGCGGTGCATCCGTGAGTGTCTCCGACCCGGCGCCCGTGGGATCGCTGGATCCCGTCCACGAGCTGATCTACGACTGCTCCGACCCCGACCGGCGCGTCGCCGGGCTGACGGCGGCCGAGCGGGCCATCGCGGCCGGTGAGCTGGTCGTGCTGCCGACCGACACCGTTTACGGCATCGGTGCTGACGCGTTCTCCCCGAATGCCGTTGCGCCGCCTGCTCGCTGCCAAGCGCCGCGGCCGTGACATGCCGGTCCCCGTGCTGATCGGCTCGTGGTCGACCCTCGACGGACTCGTCGATCACGTTTCTCCCGCGACGCCGATGCGCTGCGCAAGGCGTTCTGGCCCGGCGGGCTGACGCTGGTGGTCCGCCACGCGCTGTCGCTGGCCTGGGATCTCGGCGACGCCGACGGCACGGTCGCCGTGCGGATGCCGCTGCACCCCGTCGCCATCGAGCTGCTGCAGCGCACCGGACCGCTCGCGGTCTCCAGCGCCAACGTCTCCGGCCGGGCTCCCGCCGCCGACGCGCGCGAGGCGTTGACCCAGCTCGGCGATGACGTCTCCGTCTACCTCGACGGCGGCCTCTCGCCCGATCCGCTGCCGTCCACCATCGTCGACTGCACGGTGGACGCCGCCGCGCCTGTTGCGTGCGGGCGCGGTGTCGCTGACCGATCTGCGCGCCGAGGTCGGTGATCTGCAGTCCTCAGCGACCCCGCCCGTACGATGGGCCGGTCATCCGCCCGGCGAGGAGGTCCCGCCCGATGTCTGCCTGCTTCGGGAGCAGCCGTTCCGCTCAGACGCTGCCGATTCTGCTGAGGCCGCGAAGGCCGCGATTGCTGCTCGCGGACCGGCGCCCTTCTGGGGTCCTGACTTCGAGGCGCTGGCCGCGTCCGACCCGGAGATCGCCGGAGTCCTGCTCGACGAGCTCGACCGGGCCCGCGGCGGCCTGCAGCTGATCGCGAGCGAGAATTTCACGTCGCCGGCCGTGCTCGCGGCGCTCGGGTCGACGCTGTCGAACAAGTACGCCGAGGGCTACCCGGGCCGGCGCTACTACGGCGGTTGCGCGGTCGTCGACCGGGCCGAGGAGCTCGGCATCGCCCGCGCCAAGGAGCTCTTCGGTGCCCAGCACGCCAACCTGCAGCCACACAGCGGCGCCAGCGCCAACCTCGCCGCCTACGCCGCCCTGCTCACCCCGGGCGACACGGTGCTGGCGATGTCGCTGCCGCACGGCGGCCACCTCACCCACGGCAGCAAGGTCAACTTCAGCGGCAACTGGTTCAACATCGTCGCCTACGGGGTGCGTGAGGACACCGAGCTCATCGACTACGACCAGGTGCGCGAGCTGGCCAGGGAGCACCGCCCCAAGATGATCATCTGCGGCGCCACGGCGTATCCCCGGCTGATCGACTTCGCCGCCTTCCGGTCGATCGCCGACGAGGTCGGCGCCTGGCTGATGGTCGACGCGGCCCATTTCATCGGCCTCGTCGCCGGCAAGGCGATCCCGAGTCCGGTGCCCTACGCCGATGTCGTCACCTTCACCACCCACAAGGTGCTGCGCGGCCCGCGCGGCGGCATGATCCTGTGCACGGATGAGCTGGCCAAGAAGATCGACAAGGCCGTCTTCCCGTTCAGCCAGGGTGGTCCGCTCATGCACGCGGTGGCCGCCAAGGCGGTCGCCCTTGCCGAGGCGTCCACCCCCGCGTACCAGGAGTACGCCCGCCAGGTGATCGCCAACGCGCAGGCGCTGGCCGACGGGCTCGCCGCCGAGGGGCTGCGGCCGGTCGCCGGTGGCACCGACACCCACCTCGCGCTGCTCGACCTGCGCGAGCTCGGCGTCACCGGTACCGAGGCCGAGACCCGTGCTGACGCCGCCCGCATCACGCTCAACAAGAACGCGATCCCTTACGACCCGCAGCCGCCGGCCATCGCGTCCGGTATCCGGGTCGGCACGCCCTCGGTCACCACGCAGGGCATGGGCGAGGGCGAGATGAAGGAGGTCGCCGGCCTCATCGGGCGCGCCGTCCGCGAGCCTGCGGCGGCGTCGGAGGTCGCGGCTGCTGTCAGCACTCTGGTGGCGCGGTTCCCGATCTACCCGCGCTGAGGCTGCTGCGCGTCACCTTGAGCTAGACAGGTTGGTGCGGGACCGTAACGGGGAGCGCGCGGGCGGCCGATGACCGGACGGCCGTGCAGGGTTTACGCGGTCGGCGGCGACCGCGGGAGACGAGGCAGGGTGCGCGAGTACGTCCTGGTCTTCCTCGTCTCGGCGGCGGTCACGTTCCTGGTCACCCCGCTCACCCGGCGCTTTGCGGTACGCACCGGAGCGATGGCGTCGCCGCGCGACCGCGATGTCCACGTCATCCCGACCCCGCGGCTCGGCGGGCTCGCGATGTACGCCGGCCTCGCCGCCGGCCTGCTCGTCGCCGGCGCAGCTGCCCTTCCTGTCCTCGGTCTCCCGCGGCTACGGCGAGCCGCGCGCCGTCCTGGTCGCCGGCGGCGATCATCTGCCTGCTCGGCGCCGATCGACGACAAGTGGCCGATCGACGCGCTCACCAAGCTGGCCGGGCAGGTCGCCGCCGCCAGCGTCATGGTGCTGCTCGGCGTCCAGCTGTCGTTCGCGATCCTGCCCAACGGCAACACCGCCAGCCTCGGTCCGGAGACGGCCGTCCCGCTCACCATGCTGCTGACCGTCGTGCTGGTCAACGCGATGAACTTCGTCGACGGGCTCGACGGGCTGGCGGCCGGGGTGGCGGCGATCGCGGCGCTGGCCGGATTCGCTTACAGCTACCACATCTCGGTCACCAACGGCATGTACCGGGCGACCCCGGCCACGCTGCTCGCCGTTGCCACTGCCGGCGTGCTGCGTCGGCTTCCTGCCGCACAACTTCAATCCCGCGCGCCAGTTCATGGGCGACTCCGGGCTCGATGCTGATCGGCCTGCTGCTGGCCGCCACCGTGACTTCGGTCACGGGAGAGGTCTCCTACGGCGGGCATCGCCGGCGCAGCTCGGCTGCCGTCGCTGATCCCGCTGTTCGTCCCGTTGCTCGTCCTGGCAGTGCCGTTCGTCGACCTGCTACTGGCTGTCGTCCGCCGGACGCGGGCTCGGCGATCGCCGTTCAGCCCCGACAAGATGCACCTGCATCACCGGCTGCTCGAGATCGGCCACTCCCAGGTGAGGGCCGTGCTTTTGATGTGGTTCTGGGCGGCACTGCTCGGTTTCGGTGGGGTCATCGCGCAGTTCTCGAGCGCCCCGTTGACCATCGTGCTGATCGTGACCGGGCTGGCCGGACTCTCGCTGGTCCTGGTGCGCATACCCCGAAGAGCGGGCCGGTGACGCCACCCGCTCCCGGCGACAGCGAGCGGCCGAGAACGAGGGACGTTCCGCCGCCTGAGGCGCACCCGGGCGCGCTCGGCTTGGTGACCATCGGTACTGTGAACGCGACGTGTTGGCTAACCGGTATTTTCCTTGGCTGGCTGTGTGATCGCCACTTCGGGACGCTGCCCGTCTTCATCCTCGTGGGGCTGGTCATTGGTAGTGTTACGGGGACGTTATCCACGTACAAGGAAGTGCGAAGGTATCTGAGCTCGTGAACGTCGAAGATCCGCCGCAGGCACCGGGTGTACCCGGCATGTCGGCGTCCCCGGACCCGGAGCCAAACCCCGAGGGGGTGGCTCAGGCTGCGGCGTTCGGATACGCGGAGATCGCGGCTCAGTCCAAGCGCATCGTGTGGCCCTGCTGCATTCTCGGCGGCATCGTGCTCGTCGGGCTGGCCCTGCTGAAGCAGCCTTTTGCGGGGCTCGGCGTCTGCATCGGGCTCGGGCTCGGCATGGTGAATGCCCGGCTGCTGCAGCTCTCGGTGCTCCGTCGCTTCCAGTCCGCCAGCGGCCAGGCCGTCAAGGGCGGCGCCTTCCTGGCCAGCGGGCTTTTCCGGCTCGGTGCGATCACCGTCGTGGCGATCGGCCTCGCGCTGGTCGAGCGGCCGCTCGGCATCGGCGTCGTCGTCGGCCTCGCGGTGTATCAGGTCCTGCTTCTTGGCGCATCAGCAGTGGTGATGTACCGGCAGGTGCGTGCGTGACAGGCAGCACCACGATGGCCGTCTCCATTGAGGTCGGCGACCACATCACGCGCAAGTTCCTCGGCATCAAGTTCAACATCGACACCATCACCAGTACGGCGTTCGCGCTGCTGGTGATCGTCTTCCTCGGCTTGTGGATGCGGCGCAGCGCCACCCACCTGGTGCCGGGCAAGCTCCAGCTTTTCTTCGAGACCATCGTGGCCCAGGTCGAGGAGCAGGTGGGGGGTGACCTTCGCCGCCGCGCCCCTAACGTCGTGCCGCTGGCCGTCACCATCTTCATCTTCATCCTGACGGCCAACTGGATCTCGGTGATCCCGAGCGGCCACAAACCCGAGTTCCTGCCGCCACCCACCTCAGACATCAACCTGCCGCTGGCCATGGGCCTGGTGGTGGTGATCTGGGCGATCGGCGCCGGCATCAAGCGGCGCGGGTTGCGCAATTACCTGGGCCACCTCAAAGAACCGTACGTCGCGCTGCTGCCGATCAACATCCTCGAAGAGCTCATCAAGCCGATCACGCTGGCCCTTCGACTCTTCGGAAACATCTTCGCCGGCACGGTGCTCGTCCTGCTGATCTCCAAGCTGCCCATCTTCATCATCTGGGCGCCGGACTTCATCTGGAAGCTCTTCGATATGTTCATCGGCGCGATCCAGGCGTTCATCTTCGCGCTGCTCACGATCTTGTACTTCACCCAGGCCATAGGTCCGGAAGAAGCGCACTGACCTCGGGGGTAAAGCGATCCGTATCTGCCTGACAGATACTGAAGACTGAGTCCCGCCACACAGAATTTGCTCAGGTTTTAGCTCGGACAACGCACAGCAAGGGGAGATGATGGCCGCAGATCCAGCGCTCGTCACCGCGATTAAAACCGCGGGCGGGCTCATCGCAGGTGGACTCGCCCTCGGGGGCGGAGCCATCGGCGCCGCTATCGGTGACGGTGTCGCCGGTAACGCCTTCATCTCGGGGGTGGCTCGCCAGCCCGAGGCTCAGGGCCGCCTGCAGACACTGTTCTTCCTGACGGTCGGTCTGGTGGAGGCGGCGTACTTCATCAACCTGGTCTTCATGATCCTGTTCGTCTTCGTGCTCGGTAAGTAGTCGACCGTGCAGCAGCTTGCGTCAGCGGCGGTGTTGGCAGCCGAGAAGAAGACGACGAACCCGATCATTCCGAACGGGACGTTCATCGTCGAGCTGATCGCGTTCTTCCTGATCCTGTGGTTCCTGTACCGCAAGGTCGTGCCGCTGATCTCGTCGTCGATGGAAAAGCGGCAGGAGCTCATCCGGTCGCAGATCGATGACAGCAAGGCGGCGAAGGAGCGGCTCGAAGCTGCTGAAGCCGAGTACAAGCAGGCACTCGCCGACACCCGCACGGATGCTGCGCGCATCCGTGAGGAGGCCCGTGTCCAGGGCCAGCAGATCATCGAAGAGATGCGGGCCACCGCCAAGGAAGAGGCGGCCCGCATCACCGCGGCGAACCAGGCCCGGCTCGAGACCGAGCACCAGTTGCTGCTCGTGCAGTTGCGCTCGGAGGTGGGCGAGCTCGCGGTGGAGCTGGCGAGCCGGATCATCGGCCACGAGCTGTCGGGCGACGCCCGCCAGCGCCAGCTGGTCGACGACTTCATCAACGACCTCGACTCGGGTCCCGCTGGTGACTCGCACGAGAGCGCGTCCACCGCACCCTCAGTGGCAGGGAGCTGACGGTGGAGGGCAACAGCCGGGCCAGTCTGGCGCTCGTACGCGCTCGCCTGGATGAACTAGCTGGTGCGGGTGCTGCCGGGGATGAAGAACCCGGCGTCATCGGCCGCACCGTCTCCCGGCTCCGGGGCGAGCCGTCGGCGCTCGCCTCCGCTTCTGATGACCTTTACGCCACGGCTGACCTGCTCACCCGCGAGGTGGGGCTGCGTCGGGCGCTGTCGGACCCGGGGCTTCCGGCCGAGGTCCGTCGTGGCCTGCTCGAGCGCCTGCTGAACGGCCAGATCGGTGAGATCGCGCTCGAGGTGCTGCGGGTTGCGGCCGGTGCCCGCTGGTCGCGTCCGACCGACCTGCTCACCGCCGTCGAGGAGCTGGGCTCGGAGGCGCTGCTCGCGAGCGAGCAGGCCGCCGGAGCGCTGGATGAGGTCGAGGACGAGCTCTTCCGCTTCTCGCGCATCGTGGATCGCACCCCCCGGCTCTCGCTGGCGCTGTCTGATCGCGGGCTTCCCGCGGAGCGCAAGAACGCGCTGCTCGACCGGTTGCTCGACGACCGGGTGCGCCCCGCTACCCGGCGCCTGATCGGGCGGGTCGTCAACAACCCCCGCGGCCGGGGAGTCGGCCGCGAGATCGAAGCGCTCGCCGAGCTCGCGTCGCGCCGCCGGCAGCGCTCCATCGCCGTCGTCACGGTTGCTCATCCCATCGATGAGGCGCAGGCCGACCGGCTGCGGGCGGCCATTGCGCGCGCCTTCGGTACGGAGGTCGTCCTCCAGCTTGTGATCGACCCGTCGGTGCTGGGTGGTGTCTCTGTGCGCGTCGGGGGAGAGCTCGTCGACGGCACGGTGATCCGCCGGCTCGCCGAGGCCAGGCGCCAGCTCCGGCGTTAAGCCACTGATTCGCGCGCGCGACGAGGTCGCGCCGCTCACCCGGCCCACCGCCGCACCCTGTGCCAACGCGGCGATCGGCCACCCCGGCCCCATCCCCTTTCTCCAAAGTTAACGGCCAATCCTCGAACAGATCTGAGGCCCGTCATGACCGAGCTGTCCATTCGCCCTGATGAGATCCGCGACGCCCTCCGGGAGTACGTGGAGTCCTACGACCCGAGCGCCGGGGAGCGCGAGGAAGTCGGCCGCGTCATCGAGACCGGTGACGGCATTGCCACCGTCGAGGGTCTTGCCCGCACGATGACCAACGAGCTGCTCGAGTTCGCCGACGGCACGCTCGGTCTGGCCCAGAACCTCGATGTCGGCGAGATCGGCGTCGTCATCCTCGGTGAGGCCCAGCACATCGAGGAAGGCACCGAGGTCCGCCGCACCGGCGACATTCTCTCCGTCGCGGTGGGCGACGGTTACCTCGGACGCGTGGTCGACGCGCTCGGGCGCCCGCTCGACGGCAAGGGCGAGATCCAGACCGAGGGCAGGCGCGCCCTGGAGTTGCAGGCGCCCACGGTCGTGCAGCGCCAGCCGGTGAAGGAGCCGCTGCAGACCGGCATCAAGGCGATCGACGCCATGACCGCCATCGGCCGCGGCCAGCGCCAGCTGATCATCGGAGACCGGCAGACCGGTAAGAGCGCGGTCGCCGTCGACGCGATCATTAACCAGCGCGAGAACTGGGCCACGGGAGACCCGCAGCAGCAGGTCAAGTGCATCTACGTGGCGATCGGGCAGAAGGGTTCGACCATTGCGGCCGTCCGCGGCGCACTGGAAGAGGCCGGCGCGCTCGAGTACACGACGATCGTCGCTGCTCCCGCGAGCCAGCCCGCCGGCTTCAAGTACCTGGCGCCCTACACCGGCTCGGCCATCGGCCAGCACTGGATGTATCAGGGCCAGCACGTCCTGATCGTCTTCGACGACCTCTCCAAGCAGGCCGAGGCCTACCGCTCCATCTCGCTGCTGCTGCGCCGCCCGCCGGGACGCGAGGCCTACCCGGGTGACGTCTTCTACCTGCACTCGCGGTTGCTCGAGCGTTGCGCGAAGCTGAGCGACGAGCTCGGCGGCGGTTCGATGACCGGCCTGCCGATCATCGAGACCAAGGGCAACGACGTCTCGGCGTACATCCCCACCAACGTCATCTCGATCACCGACGGCCAGATCTTCCTCGAGACCGACCTGTTCAACCAGGGTGTCCGGCCGGCCATCAACGTCGGTATCTCGGTGTCCCGCGTGGGTGGTAACGCGCAGATCCGGGCCATGAAGCAGGTGGCCGGCCGGCTTCGGCTCGACCTCGCCCAGTACCGCGACCTGGAGTCGTTCGCCGCTTTCGGTTCCGACCTGGACAAGGCGTCGAAGGCCCAGCTCGAACGTGGCCAGCGGCTGGTCGAGCTGCTCAAGCAGCCGCAGTACACGCCGTTCCCGGTCGAGCGCCAGGTGGTCTCCATCTGGCTCGGCACCACCGGTGAGCTCGACGTCGTCCCGGTCGAAGACGTGCGTCGCTTCGAGCGGGACTTCCTCGATTTCGTCGGCCGCAACCATGAGGGCATCTACAGCGCCATCCTGGCGAGCGGCAAGCTCGAGGACTCCACCGTCGACTCGCTGAAGGACGCGGTCAAGCAGTTCGAGAAGGAGTTCGAGACCCGGGCCGGCGGCGGGCTCGAAGCGCCCGCCGACGATGCAGGCGACGTCGACCAGCTCGAGGCGGATCAGCGCGCCCAGGAGTCGATCAAGCGGCACACCCCGCCCGCGCCCGAGAGCGACTGACCCCGACATGCCGGCCCAACTTCGGGTCTACCGGCGCCGAATCCGTTCGGTCCAGTCGACCAAGAAGATCACCCGCGCGATGGAGCTCATCGCCGCGTCGCGAATCTCGCGCGCCCAGCAGCGGGTCAACGCGTCCAAGCCGTATGCCGACGAGATCACCCGCGTGATCACGGCGGTGACCAGCCAGACCAACGTCGACCACCCGCTGACCACCGAGCACAAGAGCCCGAAACGGGCTGCCGTCCTGGTCGTCACCAGCGATCGTGGGCTGGCGGGTGCGTACAGCTCGAATGCCCTGCGCACGGCGGAAGCGCTTGTACGACACCCTCCGCGAGGAGGGCAAGGAGTCGGCGATCTACGCCGTCGGGCGCAAGTCGGCGAGCTATTACCGGTTCCGGGGCCGCAAGATCGAGCAGGACTTCACCGGTTTCTCCGAGCAGCCCGACTACGAGTCCGCCAAGCGGGTCGCCGATGCGCTGATCGAGCACTTCGTGAAGCCCTCGGAGGAGGGCGGGGTGGACGAGATCCACATCGTCTTCACCCAGTTCCGCAGCATGCTCTCGCAGCGTGCTGTCGCGCTGCGGATCCTGCCGATGGTCATCGAAGAGACCACCGAGGCCCCGCCGGATGGGCCGCTTCCGCTCTACGAGTTCGAGCCCTCCGCGGAGGATGTGCTCGACGCGCTGCTCCCGCGCTACGTCGAGAGCCGGGTTTTCGCCGCGCTGCTCGAATCGGCCGCGTCGGAGTCCGCCGCGCGTCGCCGCGCCATGAAGTCGGCGACCGACAACGCGGAAGACCTCATCAAGTCGCTCACGCGGGCGGCCAACTCGGCTCGCCAGGCCGAAATCACCCAAGAGATCAGTGAAATTGTCGGCGGCGCTAACGCGCTGGCGGATTCAGGAGGCTGACGATGACCGTCACGGAGCAAGAGCACTACACGGCGCCGGCCGAGGGTGGTATCGGTCGCGTTGCCCGGGTCATCGGTCCCGTCGTCGACGTGGAATTCGCCCCCGACGAGATGCCCGAGCTCTTCAACGCCCTGAATGTCGACCGCACCATCGGTGACGACACGGCGACCCTCACCCTCGAGGTCGCCAACCACATCGGCGACAACACGGTGCGCGCCATCTCGCTGAACCCGACCGACGGTCTGGTGCGCGGCGCCCCGGTGCAGGACACCGGTGCCCCGATCTCGGTTCCCGTCGGCGATGTCACCAAGGGCCACGTCTTCAACGCCCTCGGCGTGCCGATGGATGTCGACATCTCGACGCTGGACATCAAGGAGCGCTGGCCGATCCACCGCCAGTCGCCGCCGTTCGACGAGCTCGAGTCCAAGACCGAGATGCTGGTCACCGGCATCAAGGTGATCGACCTGCTGGCGCCCTACGTGCTGGGTGGGAAGATCGGCCTGTTCGGCGGTGCCGGTGTCGGCAAGACCGTCATCATCCAGGAGATGATCCGCCGGGTCGCCAAGGAGTTCGGTGGCGTGTCGGTGTTCGCCGGTGTCGGCGAGCGCACCCGCGAGGGCAACGACCTCTTCCTGGAAATGGAGGAGGCCGACGTCCTGAAGGACACGGCCCTGGTCTTCGGTCAGATGGACGAGCCGCCGGGAACCCGGCTGCGCGTCGCCCTGTCCGCTCTGACGATGGCGGAGTACTTCCGCGACGTGCAGAAGCAGGACGTGCTGCTGTTCATCGACAACATCTTCCGCTTCACCCAGGCCGGCTCTGAGGTGTCCACGCTGCTCGGCCGGATGCCGAGCGCGGTGGGTTACCAGCCGACCCTGGCCGACGAGATGGGTGTGCTCCAGGAGCGCATCACGTCGACCCGGGGGCACTCGATCACGTCGATCCAGGCGATCTACGTCCCCGCTGACGACCTGACCGACCCGGCCCCGGCCACGACCTTCACCCACCTCGATGCCACGACGAACCTGTCGCGGGCGATCTCCGAGCTGGGCATCTACCCGGCGGTCGACCCGCTCGACTCGACCTCCCGGATCCTTGACGCCCGCTACGTCGGCGAGAAGCACTACAACGTCGCCCAGCGGGTGAAGGAGATCCTGCAGCGTTACAACGACCTGCAGGACATCATTGCCATCCTCGGTATCGACGAGCTTTCCGAAGAGGACAAGGTCGCTGTCAACCGGGCCCGTCGTATCCAGCGGTTCCTGTCGCAGCCGTTCTTCGTCGCCGAGCAGTTCACCGGTATCCCCGGCAAGTTCACCCCGCTCGACGAGACGATCGACTCCTTCGACAAGCTCTGCAACGGCGATTACGACGATCTGCCGGAGCAGGCGTTCTTCATGTGCGGTGGTATCGAGGACGCGGTGGAGAAGGCGAAGGCCCTGCGTTCAGAGGACGACTGACCAGCGAGTTTCACCCATTTAGGCGGCTCTACCGGGGTCGGCGCACGCCGATGCCCTGTACATGGCGCCGTCCGTCTGCTTGCTGCCCCAGCGGGGGTTTCGCGAGCGTTGGGCGCACCGGCCCCGGCGGGCCGCCACCGTGCTGGCGCCTGCGCTCCCGGCACTGGTGTTGCTCGCCGTCACGACCGCCGGCACCGTCGACCCGCCGTCTGCCGGTCTCATCTCGCAGTTGCACGTTCCGCCGCCGGTCACCCTCACCGTCACCCCGCGCTGAGCACCATTCGCGCGCTTCCGGGCATCGCGTTCAGCCGGCGCCACCGGCGGTCGGGGAGCGGCCGCCGGGTCGGTACTCTTGACCCATGCCAATGAGGGTTGCTGTCGTCTCTCCCGAGAAGGAGATCTGGTCGGGTGAGGCGGAGCTGGTGCTCGCCCGCACCCTCGACGGTGACATCGGCGTGATGCCGGGTCATATCCCGCTGCTCGGCGTGCTTGCCGACGAGGGCGAAGTGATCATCCGGACGGGCACCGGCAACGACGTGACCGCCAAGGTCAGCGGCGGGTTCCTGTCGGTCACCGAGGACGGGGTCAGCGTGCTGGCCGAGCGCGCCGAGCTCGACTAGCGCGCCGCCGGCCCGGCTAGCGCTCGCCGCCCGGGCGCCAGAGCACGTCGCCGCCCGGATTCGCGACGCGGGCGAGGATGAAGATCAGATCGCTGAGCCGGTTGAGGTAGAGCGCCGGTGTCTTGTTGGTGCGTTCTGGATCGGATTCCAGCAGGGCCCAGGTGGCTCGCTCGGCTCGGCGCACGATTGTGCGCACCTGATGCAGCAGGGCGGCGCCCGGCGTACCCCCCGGCAGGATGAACGACGAGAGTGCAGGCAGCCGCGCGTTGTACTCGTCGCACGCCGCCTCGAGCCGCTCGACATCGGCGTCGGTGATCCGTAGCGGTGGGTATCGCGGATCGGGGACGACCGGGGTGCACAGGTCGGCGCCGACGTCGAACAGATCGTTCTGGATCCGGGTGAGCAGAGTCACGATGTCGGCAGGCAGCCCGCCCAGGGCGAGGGCGACCCCGATCGCGCTGTTGGCCTCATCCACGTCGGCATAGGCGCCGAGCCGCGGGTCGGTCTTCGCGACGCGGCTCATGTCGCCCAGGGCCGTCGTGCCGTCGTCGCCCGTCTTGGTGTAGATCCGGGTCAGGTGCACGCTCACCAGGCGACCATACGGTGAGCATCGGACCGACCCCTAAAGTGGCGGGCGTGGAGCAGTTCCTGGTGACCGGAGGCGTGCGCCTCGCGGGCGAGGTCACCGTCCACGGCGCGAAGAACTCGGCGCTCAAGCTCATGGCCGCCGCGCTCCTCGCGGAGGGACGCACCACGCTGTCGTCGGTGCCCGACATCCTCGACGTCGACATCATGGGTCAGGTCCTGCGCCGCCTCGGATGCAGCGTGCAGCACGTCAGCAGCCAGGGTGGGGGCGCCTCCCGCGAGTCGGCCGGCACCGTGACGGTCGATGTCCCGTCGCAGGTCGGCACCGAAGCCGACTACGACCTGGTCCGCCGGATGCGCGCGAGCATCGCCGTGCTCGGGCCGCTGGTGGCGCGCCGCGGCGAGGCCAAGGTCGCGCTTCCCGGTGGTGACGCGATCGGCAGCCGCGGGCTCGACATGCACGTCAGCGGGCTGCAGAAGCTCGGCGCCACGGTCGAATCCGAGCACGGGTTCCTCATCGCCCGGGCCGATCGGTTGCGCGGCGCCACCATCTGGCTGGACTTCCCGAGCGTGGGCGCGACCGAGAACCTGCTGATGGCCGCGGTGCTCGCCAAAGGCACCACCGTGATCGACAACGCCGCCCGCGAACCCGAGATCGTCGACCTGTGCACGCTGCTGAGCTCCATGGGTGCGCAGCTTTCCGGGGTGGGCTCGTCGACGCTGGAGATCGAGGGCGTCGACGGTCTGCATCCCTGCCCTGGCGTGCATGAAACGGTGCCCGACCGCATCGTCGCCGGCACCTTTGCGGTCGGTGCGGTCATGACGCGCGGCGACGTGACCGTCCGCGGCGGGCGCGTCGAGCATCTGGAGATCCTGCTGGACAAGCTGGTGAGCGCCGGCGCGTCGGTCGAGGCCGGGCATGGCGAGTTCCGGGTTTCCTGCGATCGCCGTCCCAAGGCCGCTGACGTGGTCACACTGCCCTATCCGGGGTTTCCGACCGACCTGCAGCCGGCCATGATCGCCCTCGCTTCGGTGAGTGAGGGGGTCGCAATGGTGACGGAAAATGTCTTCGAGGCCCGATTCGTCTTCTGCGACGAGCTCACCCGGCTCGGCGCCGACGTGAGGACCGACGGCCACCACGCCGTCATCCGGGGCCGGACCCGGCTCTCCGGCGCGCCCGTGCGGGCTCCGGACATCCGCGCCGGCGCTGCCCTGGTGCTTGCTGGGCTGGTCGCCGAGGGCGCGACCGAGGTTCAGGACATCCGTCACATCGATCGCGGCTACGTCCGGTTCGACGAGCAGTTGCGCCGGCTGGGCGCGATGATCGAGCGCGCGCCCGCGCCGGACGACCCCGACAGCTGAGCGAGACAGCTGCCGGGTCTCGGCAAATCGCTCGGCAGTTGATGTTCACGTCTTCAGAGTTGTCGCCGACATGACAGTGCGATTACCGCAAAGGGCCGGTGACCGGGCGTAATATCACACCAGCTCCAGAAGGCATAACCGTGCGAGCGGATATGCGTAAGGACACTGAGAGGCCCCGATGATCCGCTGCATCGAGATGGCGCCAGGTGAATTCAAGCTGAGTGGGCGCGTCGACGTGACGAGTGTCGCCGACCTGCGCACCGAGCTGCAGAAATCCGTCGATGCTGCTAGTCCCCTGGCTGACGTTCCTGGCGCAGCGATCCGCTTCGAAGTCTCCGAGTTGGAGCTGGTTGACGCTGCCGGCCTGGGCGCTCTCGTCGCCGCACACCGTCGCGCCGGCCGTGGCGGCCTCGGATTTTCGCTGGTCAACGTTCCCGATCGGCTTTCCCGGCTGCTGTTCATCAGCCGGCTCTACCGAGTCCTTTCGGTTGAAGAAAGCGAAACATTCGCCCCTCGGGAAGCCAAGCGCGAGTTCACTCCGAGACCACGCAATTCTGGGGTCGACGGCGCCTCTGCCGTCCTCGCGTAGCGCCGGCGGAGGGCGGCCGATGACCGGCTTCCCCGCGCGGGAGCCGCCGTTCGTTACCGGCCGGTAAAGTTCGGGCATGAGCGGGCAGCGTGACAAGCCCTGGGTGATGCGCACGTATGCCGGGCATTCATCCGCCAAGGCCTCCAACGAGCTGTACCGGCTGAATCTGGCCAAAGGTCAGACCGGCCTGTCGGTGGCGTTCGACCTTCCGACCCAGACGGGCTATGACCCCGACAGCGAGTTCTCGCGCGGCGAGGTCGGCAAGGTCGGGGTGCCGGTGTCCTCGCTGGCCGACATGCGCCAGCTCTTCGACGCCATCCCGCTCGGCGCGATGAACACCTCGATGACGATCAACGCGACCGCCATGTGGCTGCTGGCGCTCTACCAGGTCGTCGCCGAGGAGCAAGCCCAGGCTGCCGGCGAGGATCCCCGCGAGGTGGTCCACAAGCTCACCGGCACGACGCAGAACGACATCATCAAGGAGTACCTCTCGCGGGGGACCTACGTCTTCCCGCCGGCGCCCTCGATGCGGCTGATCAGCGACATGATCGCGTACTCGGTGACCGAGATACCGAAGTGGAACCCGATCAACATCTGCTCCTACCACCTGCAGGAAGCCGGGGCCACCCCGGAGCAGGAGCTCGCCTACGCGATGTGCACGGCCATCGCCGTGCTCGACAGCGTGCGCGACTCCGGTCAGGTCCCTGCCGAACGCTTCGGCGAGGTGTGCGCGCGGATCTCCTTCTTCGTGAACGCGGGAGTGCGGTTCGTCGAGGAGATGTGCAAGATGCGCGCGTTCGGCCGGTTGTGGGACGACCTCCTGCAGACCCGCTACGGCGTCCAGGACCCCAAACACCGGCGCTTCCGCTACGGCGTCCAGGTCAATTCCCTCGGCCTGACCGAGGCGCAGCCGGAGAACAACGTCATCCGGATCGTGCTGGAGGCGCTGGGGGTGACCCTGTCGAAGGATGCGCGGGCCCGCGCACTTCAGCTCCCGGCCTGGAACGAGGCGCTCGGGCTGCCCCGCCCCTGGGATCAGCAGTGGTCGCTGCGCATCCAGCAGATCCTGGCGTTCGAGACCGATCTCCTCGAGTACGACGACCTTTTCGAAGGGTCCGTGGTCGTCGAGCGACGGGTGGGCGAGCTGGTGAGCGCCGCGCAAGCCGAGATCGACCGCGTGCAGGCCATGGGCGGCGCCGTCGCGGCCGTCGAATCGGGCTACATGAAGGGCCAGCTCGTGGAGGCGCATTCGCAGCGTCGCCGGCGAATCGAGGCCGGCGAGGATGTGGTCGTCGGCGTCAACACCTTCACCACCACCGAGTCGAGCCCGCTCACCGAGAACCTCGAAACGAGCATCCAGACCGTCGATCCGGCCACTGAAGCGGCGCAGATCGAGGCGGTACGCGCGTGGCGTGCCGCGCGCGATCCGCAGGGGGCCGAGACGGCGCTGCAGGCGCTGCGCGACGCCGCGAAGACCGACGAGAACCTCATGATCGCGACACTCGCCTGTGCCCGCGCCGGCGTGACCACCGGCGAGTGGGCCGGCGCGCTGCGGGAAGTGTTCGGCGAGTATCGGGCGCCCGACCGGCGTTTCGGCCGCCGCCGCGGTCGGCGCTGGGGTCACCGCAGGCGTCGCAGGCAAAGCCGGCGAGGAGATCGCCCAGGTGCGCGCCCTCGTCGCGGGTACCAGCGAGGAGCTCGGCCGGCGGCTGAAGATCCTGGTCGGCAAGCCCGGCCTGGACGGGCACAGCAACGGTGCCGAGCAGATCGCCGTGCGAGCCCGTGACGTCGGCTTCGAGGTGATCTACCAGGGGATCCGGCTGACACCCGCGCAGATCGTGAGCGCGGCGGCGCAGGAGGACGTGCACGTCGTCGGGCTGTCGATCCTGTCGGGCTCGCACCTCGAGCTCGTCCCCGACATCCTTTCCGGGCTCAGGGAAGCCGGGCTCGACGACGTTCCGGTCGTCGTCGGCGGGATCGTTCCCGATGCGGATGCGCGTCGGTTGAAGGAGCTCGGGGTAGCGGCCGTTTTCACGCCCAAGGACTACGGGATCACCGAGATCATGCGGGAGATCGTCGAGATCATCCGCGCCGGCGCCGGGCTGCCGCAGAGCGAACCCCCGCGGGATGTCTAGGCTGCCTGTGTGCGGCTCGTCATCGCCCGGTGCACCGTTGACTACGCGGGCAGGCTGACCGCCCACCTTCCCAGCGCGGTGCGCCTGCTCATGGTGAAGGCCGACGGGTCGGTGAGCATTCACGCCGATGACCGTGCGTACAAGCCGCTGAACTGGATGAGCCCGCCGTGCACGCTCACGGAGGAGGACGCGCTCTGGCGCGTGGAGAACAAGGCGGGCGAGCAGCTCGTCATCACCATCGAAGACGTCATGCACGACTCCAGCCACCATTTGGGCACCGATCCGGGCCTGGTGAAGGATGGTGTCGAAGCTCACCTGCAGGTGCTGCTGGCCGAGCACTGCGAGTCGATCGAAGCCGGCCTGCGGCTCGTGCGCCGCGAGCACGACACCGGGATCGGTCCGGTCGATCTGCTCTGCCGTGATGTGAGCGGTCTCAGCGTGGCCGTCGAGATCAAGCGCCGCGGCGAGATCGACGGCGTTGAGCAGCTCACTCGCTACCTGGCGCGCATGTCGGCAGACCCCCAGCTGAACCAGCCGGTGCGCGGGTTGCTCGTGGCGCAGGCGATCACTCCGCAGGCGCGGTTGCTCGCGGCCGACCGGGGGATCGGTTGCGTCACAGTCGATTACGACGCGCTGCGGGGATTCGCCCCTACGATTCCCACTTTGTTCTGATCCGTACGGGCTACGTCAGGCCGTTACCGACCGCCCGAAATCGCGTTGTCTGAAAGACTTCATGCCGTGCCGTCACTGACGCCGGCACGACATGCGGAGGGCGGTAAGGGCGATGACGCGAGCGTTTCAGAAGGCAGGAATCGTCGGGGTTGGCACCATGGGCGCCGGAATCGCTGAGGTTCTCGCCAAGGCCGGAGTCGCGGTCGTCGCCGTCGAAATCGACGATGCCGGCGTCAAGCGCGGCCGCGAGCACATCGAGCATTCGACCGAACGGGCGGTGCGCGGGGGCAAGCTGACCGAGGCCGAGCGCGAAGCTCTGCTCGCACGCATCCAGCTCGGCACCGACCTGTCCGCAGTGGCCGATGCCGACATCGTCATCGAGGCGATTCCTGAGCAATTGGAGGCGAAGCAGGAGCTGTTCCGCCGCCTTGACGACCTCTGTGAGCCGGCCACCGTGCTCGCGACCAACACCTCGGCGCTCTCGGTGACGGAACTGGCCGCCGCCACCCGCCGGCCTTCTGCCGTCATCGGGCTGCACTGGTTCAACCCGGCGCCGATCATGGGCCTGGTCGAGGTCGTCAGCACGGTCATGACCGACGCGCAGGTGACGGCTGACGTCGAGGCGCTGATCGGGACGGTCGGCAAGGCGGCCGTGACCGTCGGCGATCGCGCTGGATTCATTGCAAACGCACTGCTTTTCCCGTACCTGAACAACGCCGTGCGCATGCTCGAGGGCCGTTACGCGACCCGCGAGGACATCGATGCCGCCATGCGATTCGGCTGCGGCCATCCGATGGGTCCGCTGGCGGTGCTCGATCTCATCGGTCTCGACAGCGCCTACGAGATTCTCGACACCATCTACCACCAATCGCGCGATCACCTGCACGCGCCTGCTCCGCTGCTGAAACAACTGGTGACGGCCGGCATGCACGGGCGCAAGAGCGGCCGCGGGTTCTACACCTATGCCTCCCCGGACTCCTCGCAGATCGTTCCGGACGCCGCGCCCGATACCGGCCCCGGCGCCGAGGCACGCCCGGTGAGCACGGTCGGTGTCATCGGCACCGGCACCATGGCCACCGGCATCGCAGAGGTGCTGACGAAGTCGGGCTTCGACGTCGTCCTGCGGGCGCGCAGCGCCGAGAAGGCCGCGGCCACGCTCGAGAAGGTCACGGCGTCCATGGACAAGGCGGTGGCGCGGGGCAAGCTCGCCGAGACCGACCGTGATGCTGCACTCGCCCGGCTTGTCACCACCACCGAACTCGACGACCTTGCGCAGTGCGACCTCGTGATCGAGGCGGTGGTCGAAGAGCTCGGGGTGAAGCGCGCGCTGTTCGGTGCGCTGGATGACGTCATGAAGCCCGGGGCGGTGCTGGCGACCACCACGTCGAGCCTGCCGGTCATCGAGTGTGCCACGGCGACCTCGCGGCCGGCTGACGTCGTCGGCATGCACTGGTTCAACCCGGCGCCGGCCATGAAGCTCGTGGAGGTCGTGCCGACCGTGGTGTCGGCGCCCGACGCCGTCGCGACCGTGCGCGAAGTCGCGATCAAGGCAGGAAAGGCTCCGGTCAGTTGCGGAGACCGCGCAGGATTCATCGTCAATGCTCTGCTCTTTCCGTATCTGAACGGCGCAGCGCGGATGCTGGAAGGGCACTACGCCACGGCTGATGACATCGATGCCGCGATGAAGGTGGGTTGCGGGCACCCAATGGGCCCATTCGAGCTCATGGATGTCGTCGGGCTTGATGTCACGCTCGCAATTCAGCAGACGCTTTACCTCGAGTTCCGCGAACCCGGAGACGCGCCCGCCCCGTTGCTCGAGCACTTGGTGAAGGCCGGCTATCTGGGGCGCAAGACAAAGCGCGGCTTCCGGGACTACTCACGGCGCTGAGCCGGAGCTGGGTGCCGCCTTTGAAAATCAGCTGAAGCGGGTCCGGCGCAGTCTGGGAAAAGAATAAGAATGTCCAAACAACGGTTGCAATGCCGCGTTAACTCATGCATTCTTGGTCCTATGACCCAGCGCACCGTGGTTACCCTTGAGGACGACCTCACCGGCGAGGAAGCAGCCGAAACCGTCAGCTTTGCCCTTGACGGCAGGGCCTACGAGATCGACCTCACGGAAGCCAATGCCTCGGCATTGCGTGAAGCGCTGGCCCCTTATGTTGGCTGCCGCTCGGCGTGCCGGTCGGGTGAATGTGCCTGCCGCGCGGCGAGGCGCGCCTTTGCGCCACGTCGCCACCGAAGTCGATCCGGCAGCGGTGCGTGCGTGGGCAGCGTCAAATGGTTACGAGGTGAGTCCGCGCGGGCGAATCAGTCGCGCCGTGCAGGAGGCCTTCAAAGCAGCCATGGGCTGAGAGGCGGCATCCCGCAGCGGCGCGACCGGTTGATTTGCCGCAACCAAGGGTTTAGCCGCGGGGGCGTCGTCAATCGGTCCGATTTGAGTAAATGTTGCGCTCAGCGACCGGTTCGCCACGCAGCCGCCAGCAAATGTATTGCAGGCGCGCGTGACACGCATTCCGTGGCGCCGCCCGGGCATCCCGGTGCCGGGTCTGGAGAAATCGCGTCATAACGCGGGCACGGGCCGACCTGCCGCCGGTGCGCGGTGCAACAATTGCCGAGTGCCTGCTTCCCCCACTTCCGCTGCTGGTCGGACAGCAGTATTGACCGCGGCCGCTGATGCCGCCCGCGGTCTGGCAGGCGGCGCCGCAGACGTGATTTCGATGCTGCGCGCAATCTCCGCCGATCCGCGGGTTTCTCAGGCGGCAAAGATGGAGGCGGCGGCCGCGCTCGCTTATCTCGCCTCCGGCAGGGCCCGTATCCCGCGCTTCATCCCGGTTGTCGGCCGCATCGACGATCTTGCCGTCGCCGCCTTCGCGTTGCGGCGCCTGTTGGTCGCGGCCGGCGAGCCGGTCCTGCGTTCGCACTGGAAGGGGAGCAGTCGCGGTCTGCAGAGCCTGCTGGCGCTGTCGGCGGCGCTCGCCACCCCTGGCGGGCGGTTACGCGCTCTCGCGCTCGCCGGTGCGGCTGCCTCGGCGGTACGCGACCAGGTGTCGGGTCCCGGCGGGGTGCGGCGCCGCCCCGGAGCCGGACGCGTCGTGCAGGGAGAGGTGCTCGCGCGGCGCGAGCACCCGCGATGACCACCCCGGCGCCGCTCGCGTCGGATGGCGAGTGGGAAGTGCGAGCCGTGCGCGGTCAGGACGCCCGCAAGGTCTACCGGTGCCCGGGCTGCGACCACGAGATCCGCATCGGGCAACCGCATGTCGTCGCGTGGCCCGCCGAAGGTGGGAGCTTCGGGCGTGATCAGGGCGATCATCGGCACTGGCATACTCGTGCTGGCGGGCCAGGCATCGGGCGCCGCACCCCCTCCGAGCGCGCCGCCGGCACCATAATGTCAGCATGTGCCGCCGATCCGCGCCAACACGGTCCTCCCGGCCGACCGTCGTTCGCTGACGCTGACGACCGCCGACGGGCTCTACGGCTGGTGGCGGAGCTGGCCTTGCCCGCTCGATCGCCCGCCGGTCGCCACCGCTGCTCTGCCTGCATCCGCTGCCCACGCACGGCGGGATCGATGGACAGCCACCTGCTTCGCAAGGCGGCCTGGCGGCTGCCGGCGCTCGCCGGGCTGGCGGTGCTGCGCTTCAACACCCGCGGCACGGCCAGCGACGAGGGCCGCTCGCGAGGGGAGCTTCGACGGCGGCGAAGGCGAGCGGCTTCGACGTGCGCCGCGGCAGTCGAATACGCCGAGTTCCACGAACTGCCCGTGCCGTGGCTGGTGGGCTGGTCGTTCGGCACCGAACTCATCCTTCGTCACGGCTGCGATCCGGCCGTGCTGCGGCGCGGTCCTGCTCAGCCCGCCGCTGCGCTTTTCGACCGATGCCGACCTCGATGCCTGGGCGCGCTTCGGGCGGCCGCTGACGGCGCGTCGTCCCCGAGTTCGACGACTATCTGCGGCCCGGACGAGGCCAGCGCGCCGCTTCGCGCGGGTCCCGCAGGCCCGGGTCGTGCCGGTCCCCGGCGCCCAGCACCTGTTCGTCGGCCGTACCGAGGACGCTCTCGACGCGGTCGTGCACCGTCCTCGGCGAGACCCAGCCCTGACGCCATCCCCTTCCCCGCGAATACCGAGGAGATCCGATGAGCGCGCTGTTTGACCTGGCCGGCAAGACACGCCCTGGTCACCGGCGCCAGCCGCGGGATCGGGCGGGCGGTCGCCCTCGGGTTCGCCCAGGAGGGCGCCGACGCTCGCGCTGGCTCTCGCGCGACACCGATGCGCTCGAGCAGGTCGCGCCGAGGTGGAGGCGCTCGGCCGCAGGGCGCTACGTCATCGCCGACCGACGTGATCGACCGCGCGTCGATCGGGACGATGGTGGCCGGCGGCGATCGATCACCTCGGCAGCATCGACATCCTCGTCAACAACGCCGGCGGCAGCTCGTACATGGGGCCGTTCACCACCCTGCGCTTCTCCGGCTGGGAGAAGACGATGCGCCTCAACGTGGACTCGATCGTCCACGCGTGCCAGGCGATCGGCCCGCACATGCTCGAGCGCGGTCAGCGGCCGATCATCAACGTGGCCTCGCGTCGCCGCGCTGGTCGGCACGCCGGAGCTCGCTCCGTACGGGGCCAGCAAGGCCGCCGTCGCTGTCGCTGACCCGCACCCTCGCCATCGAGTGGGGCGGCTCCGGCATCCGGGTCAACGCGCTGTGCCCGGGCTGGACGCGGACGGCCCTCAACGCCGATCTGTGGGGCGATGACCAGATCAGCACCGCGCGATGATGGACGCGTGCCGCTCGGCCGGTGGGCAGAGGCCGAGGAGATGGTCGGCCCGGCGGTCTTCCTGGCCTCAGACGCGTCCTCGTACCTGACCGGTCAAGCCCTCGTGGTCGGACGGCGGCCAGACGGCCGACTGATCCGCGACTGGTTATGGCCGCCGGCGAACGCCTGCGAAGCGGCGGCGGCCGGGGCGTCGCACGTACTCGTCGTCCTCGTACTCGCTGTCGGCGTACTCCAGGCTGCCGGTGGTGTCGTACTCGCCCTCGATCAGGGGCAGCGACACCTCCGTCCGGCTCGGCGCCGCCCGCGGGGCCACCTGGATGGAGATCGAGGGCGCCAGTGCCGCTGCGAGGGCCTCGTGCAGCCGCGAGAGCTGGGCGTTGACGGCGTCGCGCTGACGCTCGAGCTCAGCCAGCCGCCGAGAAGCGGCCCGCTCCTCTTCGGCGGCCTCCTTCTGGGCGCGCATCAGCATCCGGTCGGCCTCGGCCTGAGCGTTAGCGATGATCTGCTTGGGCCTGGGTCTCCCCCTCGCGAATGCGCGAGCCGTGGATCCGGTCGGCATCCGCTCGAGATCTGGCGGGCCTCCGCGAGGAGTTCGTCGGCTTCCTGGGTGCGCTGGGCCCGGATCTGGGCGCCCTGCTCTTCCGCGAGGGTGAGGATCTGGGTGATGCGATCGCCCAGCTCGTGCCACTGGGGACGCCCGCTCTGCAGTTCCTCGCGGGCAGCCTCTGCCTCGGCGGCAGCGCTGGCGGCGGCCTGCTCGGCGGCGTCACGGGCGATTTCGGCGTTGCGTAGCTGGTCCTCCAGCCAACCGAGGTGGTTTTCGACCTGATCACGGTCGTAACCACGGCGCACCAGCTCGAAAGCCGGGCCACCTTCCTCAGGAGAGCGAAGAGGCAGCAGGTCGGTGTGCTCGCTCATACGGGGTACTGTGCCACGCTCATGGCCGCCGGCCGAGTTCGGCGCGCGCGTCGGCGACGGTTATTCCTGTCGAAACACGCGGCCTGAGCTGGCCGGAAGTCCGGGTCAGATGCCCCTGAAACCGGTTGATTTGTGTCAGGTGGAGCGCCCGCTTCTGCGCATCGCGTACCCCAAGCCCTTCCTCGGGTGCCAGGCACAGCACGCCGACCTTGCCCTGGTGCAGGTTGCGGTGCACGTCGTACGCCGCCTGGCCGGCCTGCTCCATCGAGTAGCTCTTGGAAAGCGTCGGATGGATCAGCGCGCGGTCGATGAGCCGGTTGGCCTCGTACGCCTCGCGGTAGTTGGCGAAGTGTGAGCCGACGATGCGCTTGAGGTTCATCCAGAGGTAGCGGTTGTCGTACTCGTGCAGGAAGCCGCTCGTCGAGGCGCAGGTGACGATGGTGCCTCCGCGGCGGGCCACGTAGACCGAGGCGCCGAACGTCTCGCGGCCCGGGTGCTCGAAGACGATGTCTGCATCGTCGCCACCGGTCAGCTAGCGGATCAGCTTGCCGAGGCGCTGCCACTCCTTCGGGTCCTGGGTTGCTCGTCCTTCCAGAATTTGAAGTCCTCGGCGCTCCGGTCGATCACCAGCTCGGCCCCCATGCGCCGGCACAGCTCGGCCTTTTCGGGCGAGGACACGACGCAGACCGGGATGGCGCCGCCGTTCACCGCCATCTGCGTGGCGTAGGAGCCGAGTCCGCCGCTCGCCCCCCAGATCAGCACGACGTCGCCCTGCTTCATGGCGGCGCCGTTCTTGCCCACGAGTTGGCGGTAGGCGGTCGAGTTGACCAGCCCGGGACTGGCCGCCTCCTCCCAGGTGAGGTGGGCCGGCTTGGGCATCAGCTGGTTGGACTTCACCAGCGCGAGCTCGGCGAGGCCGCCGAAGTTGGTCTCGAAACCCCAGATCCGCTGCTCCGGATCCATCATCGTGTCGTTGTGGCCCTCGGGCCGCTCCAGCTCCACCGACAGGCAGTGCGCGACGACCTCGTCACCGGGCTTCCAGACGTGCACGCCCGGCCCGGTGCGCAGCACGACACCGGCCAGGTCGGAGCCGATGACCTGATAGGGCAGGTCGTGGCGCTTGCCGAGCGGGGAGAGCCGGCCGTAGCGCTCCAGGAAGCCGAACGTCGACACCGGCTCGAAGATCGAGGTCCAGACGGTGTTGTAGTTCACCGAGCTGGCCATGACGGCGACGATCGCCTCTCCCGGACCCAGCTCCGGGGTCGGCACCTCGTCGATGTGCAGCGACTTGCGGGGGTCCTTGTCGCGGCTCGCGAGACCGTCGAACATGGCCGTCTCGTCCTTGCGGACGACGACCCCGCGGTAGCTGGCTGGGACCTCGATGGCGCCGAAAGCGGCGGCCGGGGTGTCACCAGCGAGGATCGCTTCGGTGATCTCTTTGATGGACAAGGCGCCTCCCGGTCGGCCGATCGATCGCCGCAGATGTTACCGGCGAGTGAACTTAGTGCGGCCGGCCGAAGGTCCCGGCGGCTGCAGCGGGACCAACGGGCGCAACCGAGCAGAGGTCTCGGGCGTCTGACAGAACGTGATGGACGCGACTACCGCACGTTTGCCGGCGTTTGTGCCTACGGTGCTGCCCGTGGCCACCCGCCGGTACGGGCTTCCCAGCGGTCGCGGCGACCCGCCCGCCGACCGTGAGTCGGCTGCCGGCACTGCGTCCGCTGCGTCCACTGCGACCACCTCATCCACTGCGTCCATGCAACCACCGAGGAAACCCTCACGGCGCTCTATGTCGCCGAATACGGCCGCCTGCTGCGGCTCGCGGCACTGCTCGTCGACGATCTCGGCAGCTGCGAGGAGATCGTGCAGGACGCCTACCTGAAGGTGCACGCGGCGCTGCTCGGGCCGACGCCGCGGCTGCGCGACGAGGACCGGGCGCTGGCGTACCTGCGCCAGACCGTCGTGAACCTGGCCCGCTCGTCGCTGCGGCGCCGGCTGGTCGCCCGCAAGCACGCCCCGCGTCCGATGCCCGACGCCCCGAGCGCCGAGGAAGGCGCGTACGCCCAGGTCGAGCGCGCCGCCGTGGTGAAGGCGCTTCGTGACCTGCCGCGTCGCCAGCGGGAAGCTGTCGTGCTGCGCTATTACGGCGACCTCAGCGAGGCAGATGCCGCCGGCGGTGATGGGCGTCAGCGTCGGGGCCGTGAAGGCCTACACCTCGCGGGGACTGGCGGCGCTGGCCGAGGCTTTGGAGGAGCTGCGATGACGCGCCGGGTCCGAGCGGGAGCAGGAGCTGCGCCGGCTGCTGTCCGAAGCCGTCGAGCCGGTCGCAGCCCGCTCCCGGAGCGCAGACCCGGCTGCTCGCTCGAGCCCGCGCCCAGCAGCGGCATCGCCCGCGACCCCTCATGGCGCGCTTGGGAATTCCTGCCGCGTCGGCGTCGCTCGATCGCCGTGGTCGTCCTCGCAGTCGTCTTCGTGGGCCACGCAAACCGTGGATCGAGCGGCAAGTCGGCCAGTACGACGGAGGCCGGCGGTGCCCCGTCACGCGCTCCCTCGTCGTCGTCCGCCGCAGCGTCATCGCTGAACCCGGCGGTGGCGAGCCCCGAGGTCAAGGGGCCTTCTCGCAAGGAGCTCTCGAACCAGAAGGGCGCGTCGACCACGTACAACGGCGTCGATAACAGCGCCGGTACCAGCGCTGCCCAACCGCAAGCCGATTCGCTGCGGCCCTCGGATCTCGATGGCGACGGCCGTCCCGACACCTTCACGCTCGAGCGGCGGAACGCTGGTCGCCGACCTCTCCCGCGACGGGCGGCAAACGGTCGCCCTTCCGTCGACGGGCCCGGGCGCCCGAGTGCTCGGAGTGGCGTCGCTGCGCGACGCCGGAGGCAAGCCCGTGCCGGTGGTCTTCGTACGGCTGCGGCAGGTGGACTCGACGGCGACGGACACCTTGGTCTCGCTGGTCGGCGGTTCCCTCACCGTGCTCGAGCAAGGCTCCGGCCCGGCGCTCCTGACCATCGACGCGACGCACGGATATGCCTGCGACGACAACGCTTTGCTCCTCACCGGCAGTCCCACCCCGTACGTGGTCTACGGCGCGGAATTGGTGGCCTCACCTGGGTTGCGTGTCGCCCTCCCGGCAGCCCTCCCGGCGAAGGCCACCGGCTGCGTCTGACGCTCGAGCGCGATCGGGGGGTCAGGCGCACCACTGGCCGTGCTCGCCCGGATGCCCGCGGGGCAGTTCGACCGAGACGAGCAGCGGGGCGACGGGGGTGCGGTCGAGCGCGTCGAACGCGAAGATCTCGATCTCGGTGAGGCGCGCGCGCCGGGTGAGCCCGGCCAGATGCGTGCTCTGGCCCGCCGGGACCGGGATGCCGACCTCGGGCGCCGCGACCGGAGGCTGGCGGGCGAGGATCCCGCGCGGCCGATCCGGGCGGCCGACCCGTAGGATCACGTCGCGTTCGAGCGCGTTGCTCACTTCCAGGAAGACGCGACCGCCCCGATGGGCCTCGCTGGTCACGGCCTGAGGGACCACCGCGAGCCCGCCCCGCGCGTCCTCACCTTGAGGATGCGTGCACCACATCGCCGACATCCGCAGCCCGTCGCGGGTGTAGTCAACGAGCTCCAAAACGCCTGCAACGATGGTGAAATAGACCGGGCCGAGCCCGAGGCGAACCTCTCCGAGCAGGCGACCGGGAGCCATCGTCTCGGGCTGCTCGACCTCATCGGCCGGGAAGACGATCTCGGCGTCCAGCTCGACCATCCCGCCCGAATCGAACCCGCCCGAATCGAACCCCGACGCGTCGAGCCGTTCGATGGTGAGTTCCCCGGGCTGCAGCAGCGCCCCCTCGCGCTCGCGGTCCTGCTCCACCAGCGCGCCCGCGAGCGTCGCCAGCGCGAGGTCGTCGCCGTAGGCCACCGAAGGTCCGGGCGTCGTCGAGCGGGAACGCAGCGATTCCAGCCATTCCAGGACGGCTTCCTCGGCCGCCGCGGGGCTCACCAAATGCCCGTCACCACCGGCATCATGATCGCGGCATGGCCTGGACCAGTTCGGTCAGCACCCCGCCCGTGTCCTTCGGGTGCAGGAAGGCGATGCTGGCGCCCATCGAGCCGTGCCGGGGCCGCTGGTCCACCAGCCGCACGCCGGTGTCGGCGATGCGGGCCAGCGCCGAGCTGACGTCGACCACCCCGTAGCCGATGTGGTGCACCCCGGGCCCGTTGCGGGCGAGGAATTTTCCGACCGGGGAATCGTCGCTCAGCGGCTCGAGCAGCTGGACGTACGAGCCCCCGGGATCGTCCCCTTCGGGCGCCGCGACCACGAGCATCGCCTCGTGAACGCCCTGGGATTCGTTTGTCTCGCGGGAAGTAACGGTCAAGCCGTAGGTGGTCTCGTACCACCCGATGGCCTCTTCGAGGTCGCGAACGGCGACCCCGACGTGGTCGATACGAGTGAACAGCGGTAGCGGATACGTCACAGGCCCGTATCCTGGCATCTTTCCCGCAGGATCGTCCGAGGAGAACCCACAAATGCCCGGATCCGTGATCGTCGCAGGCGCCCGCACCCCGATCGGCAAGCTCTCCGGCTCGCTCAAGAGCTTCACCGCCATGGACCTCGGTGGCTTCGCCATCAAGGCCGCGCTCGAGCGCGCGGGGATCACGGGTGACGCCGTCGAATACGTGATCATGGGCCACGTGATCCAGGCCGGAGCCGGCCAGATCACGGCGCGCCAGGCGGCCCTCAAGGGCGGCATTCCCATGTCCACCCCGGCCCTCACCGTCAACAAGGTCTGCCTGTCCGGCCTCAATGCCATCGCCCTCGCGGATCTGTACATCTCCAGCGGCCAGTACGACGTCATCGTCGCCGGCGGTATGGAGTCGATGACCAACGCCCCCCACCTGCTGCCGGGTGCCCGCGCGGGCTTCCGCTACGGCGACGCCAAGCTGCTCGACGCGACCGCCCACGACGCGCTCTTCTGTGCGTTTGACCAGGTGGCGATGGGTGAATCGACCGAGAAGTACAACGCCCGGCTCGGTATCAGCCGCGAGGAGCAGGACGAGTTCAGCGCCCGCTCCCACGACCGCGCGGCAGCGGCCATGAAGGAGGGACGCTTCGACGCCGAGCTGGTGTCGGTGCAGATCCCGCAGCGCAAGGGCGACCCGCTGGTCGTCAGCGAGGACGAGGGTGTCCGTCCCGGCACCACCGCCGATAGCCTCGGCAAGCTTCGCCCCGCCTTCGCTGCCGACGGCACGATCACCGCGGGCTCGGCCTCGCAGATCTCCGACGGTGGCTGCGCGCTGGTCGTCATGTCGCGACGCAAGGCCGAGGAGCTGGGCGCTCCGATCCTTGCGGAGATCGGTGCCGCCGGGTTCGTCGCCGGTCCTGACGCGTCGCTGCAGTCTCAGCCGGCCAACGCGATCGCCCAGGCGCTCGCCAAGGAAGGCCTGACCGCCGCCGACCTCGATCTCGTTGAAATCAATGAGGCTTTTGCCTCCGTGGGCATCCAGTCGATGCGTGATCTCGGCCTCAATTCCGACAAGGTCAACGTCGACGGCGGCGCCATCAGCCTCGGCCACCCGGTCGGCATGTCGGGTGCGCGGATCGTGCTGCACCTCGCCCACGCGCTCGCGCGCCAGGGCGGCGGCGTCGGCGCTGCGGGCCTCTGCGGCGGCGGCGGCCAGGGTGACGCTCTGGTGCTGCGCGTCTCTGCCTGAGAAGAGAATCTGGTCCACGCGGTGAGCCGGCGGACCGAGCCGCTGCCCGAACTTGTCGCGGCGGCTCGTGAGGGCAGCCCGCGGGCCGTGGCGCGGCTGATCTCGCTGGTCGAGGATGCCTCGCCGCGGCTGCGCGAAGTGATGACCCTGCTTGCCCCGATGTGTGGTCGGGCTCAGGTGGTCGGGCTCACCGGGTCGCCCGGCGTCGGCAAGTCGACCACGACTTCGGCGCTGGTGACGGCCTACCGGCAGCGGGGGCAGCGGGTCGGCGTGCTGGCGGTCGACCCGTCGTCACCGTTCAGCGGAGGAGCCTTGCTCGGCGATCGCGTCCGCATGCAGGATCATGCGACGGATGCTGGAGTTTTCATCCGCTCGATGGCTTCGCGCGGGCAGCTCGGCGGCCTGTCCTGGGCTACTCCGCAGGCACTTCGCGTGCTGGACGCCGCCGGCTGCGACGTGGTGCTCATCGAGACGGTCGGCGTCGGTCAGGCCGAGGTCGAGATCGCCTCTCTCGCCGACTCGACGGTCGTGCTGCTGGCGCCGGGGATGGGCGACGCGATCCAGGCGGCGAAGGCCGGAATCCTCGAAGTGGCCGACGTTTTCGTGGTCAACAAGGCCGACCGCGACGGCGCCGACCAGACGATCCGCGAGCTGAAAGGCATGCTCTCCCTGGGCTTCAGCGACGTGACGTCGGGCGGCTGGAAACCCCCGGTCTGCCGGACGGTCGCCAGCCGCTCTGAGGGGATCGACGATGTGGTCGATTCCCTTTCCCGGCATCGGGATTGGCTCGCCTCCAGCGGTGAGGGGAGCGGCGCCGTACCGCGCGCGCTCGCGGCGAGATCGAGGCGATCGCGCTCACCGAGCTGCGGTCGCGCATGGACGAGTTGCGGGGGCAGGCAGCCCTGCCGGAGCTGAGCGCCGAGGTGGCCGCTGGACGGTTGGATCCCTACTCCGCGGCGGACCGCCTCATCGCCGGGGTCACGACCTAGCCGAGAGCCGGCCGCTTGCCTGGGCAGACGATGAGGCGATTCATCACCTCTCGGCTCATGTCCGGTACTGCCGTGGAATGAGTGGCCTGCGTCGGCCTTTGAGCGGTGTGCCGAAGGGCGGGTGGAGCCATGATGTGCGCTGACGATCGGGGTCGACGGTGAGCCGCCAGCCGCCTTCGTGCACGAGGTGATGGTGGTGCGAGCAGGGCAAATACAGATTCTCGAGTGAGGTTTCGCCGCCGTTGAGCCAGTGATGGCGATGGTGGCAACTTCGGAACGTGCCATCGCATGCTTCGCCGATTTGCGTCAGGCCTAAGGCTCGGCGCAAGTTGCCGGGTCGCATGATCGATGACCGAGGCGTGTTCCAGACCGAGGTGGCCGCCTTCCCAGCCTTTGGCGGCGAACGGCAGCCGGTCCGCCAGCGCCCGGCCGACGGCTACGCGTTTGGAGGCCCACTCGCCGCGTTCGTTGATCCGCCGCCGGACGAACGCGGCCGTGGACGACACTCTCGTCGACGCAGGACTGTCCGTCGCGGTCGACCCGTTCGACGGCCCGGCACAGCCCCAGGTCCTGCCGCCGTCCGGCCGCCAGCAGTTCCGACAGCAGCGCATCGGCTACCGGACCAGAAGTTCAGTGTCGATAGCGGCGGCGATCCGGGCCGCGGACGCGTGCGAGCGTCGAGATCGTCCCCCCAAATTCGTAGAACGAAGGCGGGCTCCATCCCGTACCGCTGGCCCGCTCAGCTCAGGGGGATGAAGAAGCCTCGCCGCGAAAGAACCAGTGCACGCCGAAGCGGTCGCAGAGATGGCCGTAGGCGCCGAAGGGCATGTCCCGAGTTCGTCGAGGAGGTCAGGATCGGCGCCGGCGGAGAGCCTGTCGAACGCTCCTTTCAGTTCCGCGAAAACGTCGCTGGTGAGGTAGAGGCCCACCGTGTTTCCCTGCCGCGGGTGCCGGGTCTGGTGCTGCCAGTCCGTCGCGGAGATGTCGACCAGGCCGCTGGTGAGGCGTGAATACGCGACCTTGTCGAGCAGATCTGCCGGTGCCTGGGCTCCCATCGGCGTATCGCGCAGCAGTTGGATCTCGAGCTCCCCGCCGAGGCACGACGCGTAGAACCGCATCGCCTCGGCGCAGTTGCCCTCGAACAGCAGGAAGGGGGTCAGGTTCATCCGGCCACCAGCGCTGCGTACGCCGCGTCCTGCAATGCGGCGTGCACCGCGGGCGGGGTCGGGGAGTCGAACAGCCGCTGTGTGAGCACGATGACGACAAGATCGCGCGCTGGGTCGACGAGGAAGGACGAGCCGAGCCCGCCGTCCCAGCCGAAGGCGCCGGCGCGGTCCCCGGACACGATCACCGACTGGCACAGCCCCCACGAGCGGCCGTTCAGGAACACCTCCTGGCCGGCCCGCTGCGCGGGGGTGAGCTGGTCTCGCGTCATCTCGCGCACCGATTCGCCGGACAGCACGGGTGAACCGCCGCGCAGGAACATCTGCGCGAACGCGAGCAGGTCATCGGCGGTGGACACCAGGCCGGCGGCGCCGTCGTCGAACGCCGGCGGCCGCGACCACTTGCCCTCCGGCGGATCCCAGACCGTCAACCCATCGGCGAACCGGCGTAGGCGGTGGCCAGCCGGCTGCTGTCAGCGACGGCGAACGAGGTCTGCGACATGCCCAGCGGCTCGAGGAGCCGGGACCTGAGCACCTCGTCGAACCTCGACGCCCCAGCGGCACGCTGGCACAGCACGCCCAGCACCTGCGCTCCGCTGTTGTAGAGCCAGCGCTCGCCGGGCTGCGCGATCAGCGGGAGGGCACCCATCCGTTTCATCCATTCGTCAGCGGCAGGCGGCGCTTGCGGATCCGGTGGTCCCAGCGTGAAGAGCTGCGCCTCGGCCGTCGCCGTCACGATGGGCCACGGAGCTTGCGCCATGAACATGTCGACGTGCATGCCGAACCCGAAGGTGAACGTCAGCAGATCGCGGACGGTGATCTCGCGCCGAGCCGGCACGGTGTCATCGAGCGGCCCGTCCATCCGGCGCAGCACTCGCGGAGCGGCGAGCTCGGGTAACAGGCGGCTCACCGGCTCGTCGAGTGACAGCAGCCCCTCGTCGGCGAGAGCCATCGTCACCGCTCCCGTGATCGGTTTGGTGGTGGACGCGATGCGGAACAGGGAGTCCCGCGCCACCGCCGGTCCGCCGATCGTCAATTCGCCGAGCGCCTCGACATGCACGTCATCACCCGAAGCGACGAGCGCCACCAGTCCCGGCACCTTGTCCGGCCCCACGTGGGATCCGGCGACCTCGGCCAGCCGTTGCGCACCTGCCTGCGAAAGCCCGCTCATGTCAGTCCTTTCGTTCGCATCACGTCTGACGACGCCTGGCGACCGCCGGACTCATCGCTCGCCGCCGAAGGTGTTGAGGCGGAGCTACCGCCCTAGAGCGTGCTGCGGCGCAGCAGTTCGCCGACGGCGTCGACGAAGGCCCGCACGTCCAGCGGTAGCTGCGCGACCAGATGGGCACCGGCGGCGCGCAGCCGAAGGTGCACCCGCGGGTCGGAATCCTCCGACAGCACGATCTTGGGCAGCAGCGCCGAGAGCGGGTCGCTGCCCAGCCGGTGCAGCAGTTCGGTGCCGACGGCGTCCGGCAGGTCGGCGTCCAGCACGATGACCGAGGGTTGCTTGCGGTGTACGGCATCCAGCGCGTGCGCCGCCCGGGAGACAGAGACCACCTCGGCCGACAGCCGGCTGCGCAGTGCCTGGGCGATGAGTGCCTGCGCGGCCGGGTCGGCCCCCACGTGCAGCACCACCGCCGCCGCGCGCGAGTTCTCGGATGCCTCGGCGGAGAGCTCGGCGAGTCCGCCTGATGCCACGGCCTCGAGTTCGAGGGTGAAGGTCGAACCGGCGCCGAGCCGGCTGGAGGCCGAGAGCGTGCCGCCCATGGCGGTCGTCAAGGCGAGGGACAGTGCCAGGCCGAGCCCGGTGCCCTCGACGCCGGTGCGCTCGGCGCCGAGCCGTTCGAAGGGCCGGAAAAGCCGCTCCAGCTGATCGTCCTCGATGCCCGGCCCGTCATCGGCGACCTCGATCAGGAGCCGGTCGTCCTCCTTGGCGATGACGCCGACGCGAAGGGTGCCTCCCTCGCGGCCGTACTTGACGGCGTTGCCGATCAGGTTGAGCAGCACCTGCCAGAGCCGGCGCCGGTCGAGCAGCGCCACGACGTCGTCGGCGGGCTGCACGTAGCGGCGGATGTTGCGCTTGTCGGCGAGCGGCTGGATGAGATCCACGACGCCGCGCACGACCTCGAGCACCCGCACCGGTCCGACGTCGAGGTCGACCCCTCCCGTGCGCACCCGGGCCAGGTCGAGAACGTCGTCCAGCAGGGCCTGCATGTGACGCCCGGCCGTGAGGATGCGTTCGATCCCGTCGCGCTGATCGCGATCGAGCTCCTCGAGTTCGAGTAGCTGGGCGAAACCCAGCACCGCGTTCAGCGGGGTCCGCAACTCGTGTCCGAGCCGGGCGACGAACTCGTCGCGATAGGCCAGCTCGCGCTCGGCATGCTCGCGGCGGCGGGTCTCACCCAGCGAACGGAAGATGGCGAAATAGCCGCTGGGCCGGCCGCTCGGGGGGTCGCCGATGCGGTGGTCGACCGCGATCGTCCCGGTGAAGACCTCGCCGTGGCCGGCGGCGTCGATGAGCTTCACCCGGCCTCTCCAGTGACCCTGTTTGGCGATCGCGGTGGGCACCGAGCCGGGCAGACCCTCGGCCAGGCGCGGGGCCACCCGGGTCATGAACTCGCGCCACGGCGCGCCGAGAGCCAGCCGGTCACCGAGCAACTCCGTCGCCATCAGGTTGGCGTACGTCAAATGACCCGTCGCATCGAAGCGAAGCGCGATGTCTCCGAGTAAATCGAACAGGTCCCCCGACACGGCTCGAATATTAGCGGGATAGCGTTTCAAGGAAATCGTCGATCTGCGAACAGACAAATGCGACATCTTCATCACTCAGCGAGTGACTGCATGAAAGCAGGACGCCATATTGCATCACGGCGTCGGCGTGAGGCAGCCCTCCCTCGGGCTGGCGGAAGGCTACCCCCTTCATCATCGGCTGGCGCGCCGCATTGCCGGTCCAGACGGTGCGCGTGTCGATGCCCCGCTCCGACAGCCCGGCTTGCAGATCTGCCCGGGAGAAACCGGCATCCGGACGTACCTGGAAGCAATAGCTCAGCCAGGCGGTCTCGAGACCGTCGGTCTGGCGCGGCGGGACGAAGTAGCGGTCGCGCGAGGCGAGGAACGACGAATAGAGGCCGAACGTGCGCTGGCGGCGAGCGTGATTGACCGGCAGCTTGCGCAACTGCGCGCCGAGAAAGGCCGCCGAGATCTCCGAGGGCAGGAAATTCCAGCCCAGCTCGTCGAAAATGAACATGTTGTCGTAATGCATGCCGTCGACATCGGTCCAGAAATTGTGATCAGCGCCCTTGCTCCCGTAGAGCTGGACCTCCGAGCGCCGGCCCCACCCGCGAAGCGTCACGCACCGGTCCCAGAGCGCGTCGTCGTCGAGGCAGACCATGCCACCGGAGCCGGCCCCGGTCACGATGTGCGAGGGCGAGAAGCTGGTGACCGTGATCTCGGCGCGGGCTGCGGTGGGCGTGCCGCGCAGGGTCGCTCCGAGCGCGTCGCAGGAATCCTCGATGACGGTGAGCCCGTGACGATCGGCGACCCCGCGGATGACGTCCCAGTCGGGTGCGTTGCCGGCGAGGTTGGGCATCAGGATCGCCCGGGTCTGCGGGCCGACCTCCGCCTCGATCGCCTTCGCATCGACGTTGAAGGTGTCGGGCTCGACGTCGACGAAGACCGGAACGAGACCGGCGCGCACGAGTGCCGAGATGTCGGTGGAGAACGTCAGCGGTGACGTGATGACCTCGCTGCCGGCCGGCAGGTCCAGCAACTCCACGGCGAGGAACAGCGCGGCGGAGCCGGAGTCGACCATCACGCCGTGGCGCTTGCCGGTCAGCTCGGCGACGGCTTTCTCCGCGGCCGCCACGTGGGGGCCGATGCGAATGCCGTTGGGCCCCGCCGCCAGCACGCTCATCACCGAGTCGATCTCGTCCTGGTCGAAGACCGCGGTGGCGTAAAGAATCCGGTCTTTCTTCTCGCTGCTCTGGCTCACGCCTGGGTCCTTCCTGACGCTGAGATCGGACGCTCTCTTGGCGGTCTCTTGGCGGTGAGTCTGAACCTGCGGGTGCGTCCGGGCGCAAGCGGGGCTGTCCGGAGCAAACAATGGGCGCAGACTAGGGGCATGGCGACAGCTGATACGGCAGCCGACGGCCGGGCGCGCTGGCAGCGCAGATACGACGCGTCACGGCTTCGGGACGCCGACTTCACGACCCTCTCGGGGCAGGAGGTCGAGCCGGTCTACGGGCCGCCGACCGATGCCCCGCTGCCTGCGGGATTCGAGCGGATCGGCTGGCCCGGGGAGTTCCCGTTCACCCGCGGGTTGTACGCGAGCGGGTACCGCGGCCGCGCCTGGACCATCCGCCAGTTCGCCGGCTACGGCAACGCGCGCCAGACCAACGAGCGCTACCGGATGATCCTGCGCGAGGGCGGCGGTGGGCTGTCGGTCGCGTTCGACATGCCGACGCTGATGGGCCGCGACTCCGACGACGCCCGGGCGCTCGGCGAGGTCGGGCACTGCGGCGTTGCCATCGACAGCGCCGCCGACATGGAGGTGCTGTTCGACACGATCCCGCTCGGTGACGTCACCACGTCGATGACGATCAGCGGCCCGGCGGTCCCGGTCTTCTGCATGTACCTGGTCGCCGCCGAGCGGCAGGGGGTCGACCCCGGATCGCTGAACGGCACGCTGCAGACCGACATCTTCAAGGAGTACATCGCGCAGAAGGAGTGGCTCTTCCCGCCGGAGCCCCACCTTCGGCTGATCGGCGATCTGATGGAGTACTGCGCCGAAAAAGTGCCTACGTACAAGCCACTTTCGGTGTCCGGCTACCACATCCGGGAGGCCGGCTCGACCGCGGCGCAAGAGCTCGCGTTCACCCTCGCCGACGGCTTCGGCTATGTCGAACTCGGCCTGTCCCGCGGGCTCGACATCGACGTCTTCGCGCCAGGGCTCTCGTTCTTCTTCGACGCGCACATCGACTTCTTCGAGGAGATCGCGAAGTTCCGGGCGGCCCGCCGCATCTGGGCGCGCTGGCTGCGCGACGTCTACGGCGCGCGTACCGAGAAGGCGCAGTGGATGCGTTTCCACACCCAGACCGCCGGGGTCTCGCTCACCGCGCAGCAGCCCGACAACAACATCGTGCGCACCTCGATCGAGGCGCTCGCCGCGGTGCTCGGTGGGACCAACTCGCTGCACACCAACGCGCTCGATGAGGTGCTGGCACTGCCCAGCGAGCGGGCGGCGCAGATCGCGTTGCGCACCCAGCAGGTCATCGCGCTGGAGTCGGGCGTGGCCAACGTGGCCGACCCGCTCGGGGGTTCCTGGTACGTCGAGGCGCTCACCGATGAGCTCGAGCGCCAGGCAGAGGGGATCTTCGAGCAGATCCGCGGCTTCGGCGACGGCACCACCGAGAACGGCATGACCAGCGGCATCCTGCGCGGGATCGAGACGGGCTGGTTCACCTCGGAGATCGCCGAAGCCGCCTTCCAGTACCAGACCGCCGTCGAGAAGGGCGAGAAGAAGATCGTCGGCGTCAACAGCTTCCCGAGTGAGGACGACCACCCGTTGGAAATCCTTCGCGTTTCCAGCGATGTCGAACGCGGCCAGCGGGCAGAGCTGGCGGCCCGCCGGTCGGCACGTGACGATGCGGTTGTTCGGGCGTCGCTGACGGCGCTGCGCGAGGCCGCGCTCGGCACCGCCAACCTCGTCCCGCCGATGCTCGACGCCGCCCGCGCCGAAGCCACTCTTGGTGAGATCTGCGGCGTACTGCGCGACATCTGGGGCAACTATGTCGAGCCCCCGACCTTTTAGCAGCCCCGTGAGCAGCGCAGGGAACACACCCCGCCCGCTGTGCGGTTGGATACAGACGTGCGCCAATTCGATCCGACCAGCATCAACCTGCCCGGGGCCGTAGACCTGTCGGCCCGCAAGCCGCCGCCCGCGGGGCCCTCGGGGGGTGCCTCCAGTGGCGGGGCCAACGTCATCGACGTCACGGAAGCGACCTTCCAGTCCGAGGTCGTCGACCGCAGTCGCAGCGTTCCCGTGGTGCTGGACTTCTGGGCGTCCTGGTGCGGGCCGTGCAAGCAGCTCTCGCCCATCCTGGAGAAGCTTGCCGGTGAGGGCGACGGAAGCTGGGTGCTCGCGAAGATCGATGTCGACGCGAACCCCCGCCTGGCGCAGGCCGCCGCCGTGCAGGGGATTCCCGCGGTGAAGGCCGTGGTCGACGGGCAGCTGGTCGCCGAGTTCACCGGCGCCCTGCCCGAGGGCCAGGTCCGCGGCTGGATCAACCAGATCGTCGCGCTGGCCAAGAGCGGGGGCCCCGATGGCAGCCCCGAAGGCGAGGTCGGTCCGGAAGGCGCCCCCGCCGGCCCGCCGCTCGACGCTGCCGTCGAGGCCGCGTATCAGGCCCTGGAGACCGGCGACCTGGAGGGCGCGGCTCAACAGTTCCAGAGCCGGCTGAACGAGGCGCCCGACGACCAGGAGGCCAAGAGCGGGCTGGCGCAGGTGGGTCTGGCCCGCCGGCTCACGTCCGTCGACCAGGCGGATCTGCAGCGCCGCGTACAAGCCGGCGACACCGGGCGCGAGACCCGGCTACAGGTTGCCGATCTGCTGGTCGCGAGCGGAGATGTCGACAACGGGCTTGCCGGCCTGATCGACCTGGTCAAGACCAGCAGCGGTGACGAGCGCGAGGAGGTCCGCCAGCGCCTGCTCGAGCTGTTCGACGTGCTGGGTGAGCACCCGTCGGTCGCTCCGGCCCGGCGCGCGCTGGCTAACGCCCTGTTCTGAGGCGCCTCAGGCGAGGATCCGCACCGGCGTCCCGAGCTTGAGATCGAAGCGGTTGTGCAGGTCGGTGATGTCGGCGTCGGTGAGCCGGATGCATCCGTGGCTCGCATCGTGCCCGATGACCTGCGGCTGATCGGTGCCGTGGATGCCGATCACCCCGTTGCCGCCGTCGAAGCTGGTCAGCACCGACGAGTAGCCGGACAGCCCGTACGCGTACGGGCCGTACGCGCCGTTCGGGTTCGGCGGCTGCAGCAGCACCTTCAGGAAGTACACGCCGCCGGGGGTCGGAGTGTCCGCGGTACCCACCGCGATCGGGTACGCCTTCTGCAGCACGTTCTGCCGGTAGACGCGCAGCTGATGGGCCGAGCGCAGCACGTCGATCCGGTAGTCGTTGGCGTGCACGGTCACCTGGCTGGACTTCACCCAGCCGGTCTGGCCGTTGGGGGCGATCGGAAGCGACACCTGAAGCCACGGACCCGAATCGTGCAGGACCAGCAGGATCTGTGGCTGGTTGTAGTTCGTGGGATCGGGATTGGGTAGCCGGCGGGTCAGCGGACCGCCCGGGCTCGCGTAGACCGGAAGCGTCGAGTAGTGCGCCACCGCGACCTCGGCAGGCACGAACGCGGGCTTCGAGGTCGACGAGCCCCCGGTGACCCCCGCCACGGCGACGCCGACCGCCAGCAGCGCGATGACGGTCCACAGCCAGCCGGGAACGAGCGGGCCACGGTGCCTGGTCGGCCGCTCGGTCTTCGGCTCGGGCCGCTCCGGGCCCGGCGGGGTCCCCGGGGTTGCGGTGCGCGGCGCATTCTGGATGGCCATGGTGATCAGCCAGTGAAGTTGGGGGTGGCCGCGACCGGGACGGCCGCGGTCGGGTCGCTGGGAGTCGTCGCGCCGCCGGACTGAGTCGTCGTGCCGGTCGACACGGTGGCCGTCGGGCTCGGGGTGGGGCTCGAGCTGCCCTGCAGGCAGGTGGTGAGGGTCGTGACGGTGGCCGGCAGGCCGGTCAGCACCGCCTGTAGCGGCGCCGGATTCTGCTTTTCGACCAGGTCCTGGACCGCTCCGATGACGCCCTGCAGCAGCGGGTCGAGGCAGGTGGACTGGGACGCCCCCGTGAGGGACTGGGCGAACGCGCTGAAGCAGGCTTCGATCTTGGTCCCGTCGGGTGGCACCGCGGTCAGGTTGGTCTGCACGCAGGTGGCGAGCGTCTGGAACGGCGCGACCGGCAGGCCGCCGGCACCGCCGCTGCCCGCCAGTCCCTGAAGCTGCGAGATCAGACCGGTCAGCGGGTTGGTGCCGCCCGCCGGCGTGACGCAGGTGAGGATCGCCAGCGGGTTGGTCCCGGCGTCTTGGATGCAGGTCGCCGGGTCAGTGCCCGACGCCGACGCGCTCGGGCTCGGGGATGCAGACGTGCTGGCCGCGGGTGCCGCGCTGCTGCTGGTGGACGCGTTGGGCGTCAGCTGGCTGGTGATCGTCCCGAGGTCGGGCGGCGTCGCCGCGGTGTCCGACGATCCCGCGGCTGCGGGTATGGCGACGGCAACGAGGCTCGTCGCGAGCAGGGCTACGAAGGCATGTCTGGGGCGCACGATCCGTTCAACGACGGCGACGCCAGGTGGTTACGCACCCACTGCACCGAGCGACATTGGATGGGCGTCATATTTGACGCTCATCCAGTGTCGCATCGGGGGCTTGGCGCCCTCATGCCGCGGCCTCGAGCGCGACGAGGCCCCGTCGTATCTGATCGACGACGCGCAGCTCGTCGATACGTAAGGCCAGCGTGGGAAACCGGAGCACGGATTGGCCGGCGATGACCAGCTCGTTGCTGCGGGACATGTCCTCCCAATAGGTGAGAGCTCTGAGGTGCAGCGCTCCGTCAACCTCGCAGGCGATGCACGCGCCTGACGGTGACTCGATCAGTACGTCCAGGTAGCGCCGCCGCCCTGCGCCGTCGAGCCGCACCGCCTGGCGCGTGACCTTGCCGAGGTGATGGCGCGCGCACAGCTTGGTGAAGTCGATCTCCGACAGCGCGTCGGCGCCTCCCGTGATGTCTTGCAGGACCAGCCGCAGGGTGCGGCGGTGGGGGACACGCCCCGCCTCGCTGAGGGCATCCAATAGGCGAGGGCCCGTCGTGAGCCGTTGCTGCACGACCGCCGCGACCAGGCCACATCCAGTGCGGATGTGCCGCGACCAGACAGCCGCGTCGATTGCCGAGCGGTCCACCCGGGTCCGCGGCGGCTGGCCGACGATCGCCAGTTGCCGGTCTGCGGGGACGCGCGTCTCGTGCGTGACGATTGTGAGGCCGGCGGCCCTTGGAGGGGTGTGGCCGCGAGGCGCGAGGACGTGAACAGCGTCGTCCTCCCAGCCGCGGAGTCCATCGAGCGCGAGCGCGGTACGACCGCCCAGCGCTGCGCCCCTTCCGGCGGCGAGAACTGCTGCCCACTCGCGCTGCCGTCGCGTGAGCGGGCCGTTGTGCAGGACGACGACTTTCGCGCCCAGCGCCGTCCAGCGACCGGAACGAAGCTGCGTGCGTACCGCGACCCGATCCACACCCAGCGCCGCCAGTTGCCGCCGGTCGGCGACGCCCGCTTGCCGTGCTGCCAGCACAGCCAATCCCGCGTCCATCCGACGCATCCTGCCGGGTTACGGACTCCGCGGTTTCAGTTGTCCACAGCCACCCAGCGACACTGGATGGGCGTCATATTTGACGCGTATCCAGTGTCGCTGGGGGTCTAGAGGGTCGGGTCGGGGTGGGGTGGCTCAGCCGTCCCAGCGGAGCCACAAAGTCCCGAGCGGCGGGACGCGCAGCACCGCCGACTGCGGCAGGCCGTGATGCGGGACCTGCTCGGTGTGAACGGCACCGAGGTTGCCGACCCCGGAGCCGGCGTAGCTGTCGGCGTCGGTGTTGACGACCTCCGACCAGCGGCCGGGGCGGGGCAGGCCGATGCGGTAGCCCTCGTGGGGGCCGCCGGAGAAGTTCGCGATGCAGGCGATCAGCGAATCGCCGGCTGATCCTCCGGTTCCGCCGCTGCGCACGAAGGAGAAGACGTTGCCGCCCGAATCGTTCGCGTCGATCCAGGCGAAGCCGGTCGGGTCGTTGTCGCGAGTGAACAGCGCCGGGGTCTCGCGATAGACCGCGTTGAGGTCGCGGACGAGCCGGGACACCCCGGCGTGATCGGGATTGTCGAGCAGCCACCAGTCCAGCGAGCGCGATTCCGACCATTCCGACTCCTGGCCGAATTCGCTGCCCATGAAGAGCAATTGCTTGCCGGGATGGGCCCACATGTACGCGAGCAGGGCGCGCAGGTTTGCCAGTTGCTGCCAGCGGTCGCCGGGCATCTTGCTCAGCAGCGAGCCCTTGCCGTGCACCACCTCGTCGTGGGAGATCGGCAGCACGTAGTTCTCGGAGTACGCGTAGACCATCGAGAAGGTCATCTGATGGTGGTGGAACCGGCGGTAGATGGGCTCCTTGGACACGTACTGCAACGTGTCGTGCATCCAGCCCATGTTCCATTTGAAGCCGAATCCGAGACCGCCGAGATGGGTCGGACGGGTGACGCCCGGCCAGGCGGTCGACTCCTCGGCGATCATCATGGCGCCGGGGAATTCCCGGTAGACAGTGGCATTCGCCTCCTGCAGGAAGGCGACGGCCTGCAGGTTCTCGCGTCCGCCGAACTCGTTCGGCGCCCAGCCGCCTTCGGGACGCGAGTAGTCCAGGTACAGCATCGAGGCGACGGCATCGACGCGTAGCCCGTCGATATGGAATTCCCCGCACCAGTACAGCGCATTGGCTACCAGGAAGTTGCGCACCTCGCGGCGCCCGAAATCGAAGACGAAGGTGCCCCAGTCGAGCTGCTCGCCGCGGCGCGGGTCGGGATGCTCGTAGAGCGGGGTGCCGTCGAAGCGGCCGAGCGCCCACTCGTCCTTCGGGAAGTGCGCGGGCACCCAGTCCAGCAGCACGCCGATGCCGGCCTGGTGCAGCGCGTCGACGAGGTGCCGGAACTCATCCGGCGTCCCGAAGCGCGAGGTCGGCGCGTAGTACGAGGTGACCTGATATCCCCACGATCCGCCGAAGGGATGCTCGGCCACCGGCAGCAGCTCGACGTGGGTGAAGCCGTGGTCGCGCACGTAGTCCACGAGTTCGGACGCGAGCTCCCGGTAGCCGAGCCCGGCGCGCCACGAGCCCAGATGCACCTCGTAGATCGAGACGGGCGACTCGTGCCAGGCCGTCTGCGAGCGCCGCGTGATCCAGCCCGCGTCGTCCCACTCGTAGGAGGACTCGGTGACGACGCTCGCCGTCGCCGGCGGCACCTCGGTCCGCCGGGCCATCGGGTCGGCCTTGTCACGCCACACCGAGTCGGCGCCGAGGACCTGGAACTTGTAGCGGGTGCCGTCGCCCACGTCAGGCACGAACAGCTCCCAGACGCCGGAGGAGCCGAGCGAGCGCATCGGGTGGGCGCTGCCGTCCCAGTAGTTCCAGTCTCCGCTGACCCGGACCCCGCGGGCATTGGGGGCCCAGACGGCGAAGCTCGCACCGGTCACGCCGGTGTCGAAGTGGCGCACGTGGGACCCGAGAACCGTCCACAGCTTCTCGTGCCGCCCCTCGCCGATCAGGTGCAGATCGACTTCGCCGAGCGTGGGCAGGAAACGGTACGGATCGTCGACGATGAAGGTGGCGTCGCCGTACGCGACCTCGAGCCGGTAGTCGCGGACCTGCTCGCCTTCGAGCACCGCCTGGAAGACGCCCGGATGCACCATCTGCGTAGCCGTGCGCTCATCGCCGACCAGCACGGTGACGCTGCGCGCGTGAGGGCGAAGGGTGCGGATGACCAGCTGACCGCCGATCGGGTGGGCGCCCAGGATGCCGTGCGGATCGTGGTGGGCACCCCCGATGAGGCGTTCGAGCTCCTCGGTGGACGGGGTGAAGGAGATGGTCGCCGGCGCGGTCACGACCGCGGGCACGGCTTCGGCCGGTGTGCTCGCTCCGTTGGACGCCCCGGCAGCCGGGCCCGGCTTGGAATCGGTGGGCGCCGCATCGCGGCGGTGTCGGGCGGCCATCAGCCCGCCTCGCCGACCAGGCGCTCGATGGCCGCCAATGGGATGTTCACCCACGACGGACGGTGGCGTGCCTCGTACAACACCTCATACACCGCCTTATCCAGCTCGAAGGTGCGCAGCAGCTGCTTGGCCTCGCGAGGGTCGACGCCGGCGCCGCTGGCATAGCCGTCGCAGAAAGCCGCCCTGTTTCGCTGTGCCCACTCCTCGGCGCGGTACGCGAGATGGCCGGGCTCGACCCGGTCCTGGAGCAGAAAACGTGACGCGTAGTCGAAGCTGCGGAGCATCCCGGCGATGTCGCGCAGCGGCGATGCGAGGCGGACGCGCTCGGCCAGCGGCCGGGCCGGCTCCCCCTCGAAGTCGAGCAGGACCCATCCGGAGTCGATGCGCATGACCTGCCCGAGGTGGTAATCGCCGTGGATGCGCTGGACGGGCACCCCGGGACCGACCTCGCCGGGCAGCGCGCTGAAGGTGGCCGCCAGTGATCCCGAGAAGCTCGCCAGCTCAGGCACTTCGGCCGCAGCCGTCGCCAGCTGCGCGAGCATGCGCGACGAGGCGTCGGCCAGCTCGTCGGCGCTCGCACGACGCGAGGGCAGCCGCGCGGCGAGGGTCGCGTGCACCTCCGCCGTCGCCGTGCCGAGACGCTCGGACTCCCCGGCGAAATCACCGCCCACCTCGTCGGCGTGCAGGTCGCCCTCGGCGAACAGGTCGCGCACGCTCGCGAGCGCCAGCTTCCAGCCCTCCGTGCCGCTCTTGAGGAAACGCGAGCACACGGCCAGGGTGGTCGTCTCGTTGTCCAACTTGCCTTCGAGCCAGCCCACCGGCGCCGCGACGTGAGGACTCTCGGCCTCCGCGAGCACGCGGGTGATCTCCAGATCGGGGTTCAGCCCGGGGGAGATGCGGCGGAAGACCTTGAGGATGTAGGCATCGCCGAAAACCACGCTGGTGTTCGACTGCTCGGCGCCGACGGGCAGCCCGGTCAGGTCTTCCAGCTCGGTGGCGGCAGTGCCCGACAGCGTGCCGACCCTGGCCGACTCGCGGAGCAGAGCAAAGACGGCGGCGGTGCCCTCGGGCTCGTGGAGGGCGTCGTAGTAGAACGGCGGTCCGCCCATGTCGTCGTCGGCGTGCGGAGGGGCGATACGCGCGTAGCCGCGCTCGGGATCGAGGTCGGGCAGCTGGGTGACCGGAACCTGGTAGCGCTCGGGCTCGCCGTCGCGGTAGCCGACCTCGACTACGGCGTGGTGGACGGTCTCGGACAACGGCTCGACGGACGCGACGCGCACGTGAGAGAGCGGGCGTCCCTTGCCGGCGAACCAGCGCTGGCGCGGCAGCCACTCGTGAAGCAGCCCGTCAAGGCCGGGCAGCAGCTCGCCACCGGAGCCCCAGTGATCCTCAGTGCGTGCTGTCATCGCGCATAACCACCCTCATCGCCGGCGGTCAGGGCGAACCAGAAATGCCCGTGGCCCGGCAGCGTCAGCAGATACGGCAGGTCACCGATGTTGGGAAAGGAGACCTCGCCGGTCATTTCGACCGGACGATGACCCGCGTAGCGACGCAGGTCCAGCTCGACCGGCTGGGGGAAGCGGGAAAGGTTGGCGACGCAGAGCACCCGGTCGTCGCCGAACTCGCGGACGAACGCGAGCACGCTCGGGTTGGACGCGCTCAGCTCCTCGTAGCTGCCGAGCCCGAAGACGGGGTGGCGCTTGCGGATCTCGATCATCCGTTTCGTCCACCACAGCAACGAATCGTTCTGCCGCATCTCGGCTTCGACGTTCAGCGCCTGATAGCCGTAGACCGCATCCATCAACACCGGCAGGTAGAGCCGGGCCGGGTCTGCCGCCGAGAAGCCGGCGTTGCGGTCGGGCGACCACTGCATCGGGGTGCGGACGCCGTCACGGTCACCGAGATAGATGTTGTCGCCCATGCCGATCTCGTCGCCGTAGTAGAGAACAGGCGAGCCGGGCAGCGACATCAGCAGCGAGGTGAAGAGCTCCATCTGGTCGCGGCTGTTGTCCAGCAGCGGTGCGAGCCGGCGCCGGATGCCGATATTCGCCTTCATCCGCGGGTCTTTTGCGTACTCGGAGTACATGTAGTCGCGCTCTTCGTCGGTCACCATCTCGAGCGTCAGCTCGTCGTGGTTGCGCAAGAAGATGCCCCACTGGCAATTGGCCGGGATCTTGGGCGTCTGCGCCATGATCTCCGAGATCGGGTAACGCGATTCGCGCCGGACCGCCATGAAGATGCGCGGCATCAGCGGGAAGTGGAATGCCATGTGGCACTCGTCGCCGCCGGTCTCGTAGTCACCGAAATATTCGACGACGTCGCTCGGCCACTGGTTCGCCTCGGCGAGCAGCACCTTGTCGGCGTAGCGGCTGTCGACCTCCTTGCGGACCCGCTTCAGGTACTCGTGGGTCTGCGGCAGGTTCTCGCCGTTGGTGCCGTCACGGACGAACAGGTACGGCACGGCGTCGAGCCGGAAACCGTCGAGGCCGATGTCCAGCCAGAAGCGCAGCACTTCCAGCATCGCGTCCTGCACGGCCGGGCTGTCGAAGTTCAGGTCAGGCTGGTGGGAGAAGAACCGGTGCCAGTAGTACTGGCCGCGCACGGAATCCCAGGTCCAGTTGGACTTTTCGGTGTCGACGAAGATGATCCGCGCGTCGGGATAGCGGTCGTCGGTGTCGGACCAGACGTAGAAGTCACCGAACGGGCCGTCGGGATCGGAGCGTGACGCCTGAAACCACGGATGCTGATCCGAGGTGTGGTTCATGACGAGGTCGGCGATGATGCGCATCCCGCGCCGGTGGGCCCCGTCGACCAGTTCGACGAAGTCGCCGAGGTCGCCGAATTCCGGCAGCACCTTCAGGTAGTCGCTGATGTCATAGCCGCCGTCGCGCAGCGGTGACTCGTAGATGGGCAGCAGCCACAGGCAGTCGATACCGAGCCACTGCAGGTAGTCGAGCTTCGACGTCAGCCCGCGCGATCTCCGGTGCCGTCGCCGTTGGAGTCGGCGAACCCGCGGATCAGCACCTCGTAGAAGACAGCGCGCTGATACCAGAGCGGATCGCGGCTCTCCTCGCCTGCGCTGCCCGTCTGGGGCAACGGCGGCAGGTCGGGAATCGGGGTGATGTGCCCGGACTCGGGCCCACCCGGACCGAGCCGGTCGTTGGTCGAGGTCATCGCCGGTACTTCACGGAGAAGACGTGGGCAGGCTCATAGAAGGGATCAAGTCGCACGTAGTTGGCCTGCCCCCAGTTGTAGGAGGTATCCGTGACTTCGTCACACGCGTCGAATGTCTCACCCCAGTCCAGCCCGAGCGCGGGCATCTCCAGGTAGACGGTCGCCTCGCGGGCCGCGTGCGGGTCGAGGTTCACCACCATCAGCACGCAGTCGTCGGTCACCGGGTCGCGCTTGGAGAAGGCCAGCATCTGGGGCTGGTCGACGAAATGGAAGCGCAGGTTGCGCAGCTGGTGCAGCGCCGGGTGTTCCGCGCGTACCCGGTTGAGCATCTTCAGGTACGGGTTCAGCGGCGCGTGGCAGTAATCGCGCTGCCGGTACTGGTACTTCTCCGAGTCCAGGTACTCCTCGCTGCCCGGCCTGCACGGCCACATGCTCGAAGAGCTCGTAGCCGGAGTACATGCCCCAGCTCGGGCTCATCATCGAGGCCAGCACGGCCCGGATCTTGAATGCCGCCGGACCGCCGTACTGCAGGAAGGCGTGAAGGATGTCAGGGGTATTGACGAAGAAGTTCGGACGCATGTGCCAGGCCGACTCGACCAGCTCGGCGCCGTACTCCTCGAGTTCGGCCTTCTCGTTGCGCCAGGTGAAGTACGTGTAGGACTGGGTGAATCCGATGCGCCCGAGGGTGTGCATCATCGGCGGCCGGGTGAAGGCCTCGGCCAGGAAGAGCACGTCGGGATCGGTGCGCTTGACGTCGGCGATGAGCTCTTCCCAGAACGGCACCGGCTTGGTGTGCGGGTTGTCCACCCGGAAGATGCGCACCCCGTGGGCCATCCAGTGCCGCACCACCCGCAGGATCTCGGTGTAGAGGCCTTCGTAGTCCCGGTCGAAGTTGATCGGGTAGATGTCCTGGTACTTCTTCGGCGGGTTCTCCGCGTAGGCGATGGAACCGTCGCTCTTGACCGTGAACCACTCGGGGTGGGCTCTTCGCCCACGGATGGTCGGGCGCGCACTGCAGCGCCAGGTCGAGCGCGACCTCCATGCCGAGCCGGCGCGTCTCCGCGACGAAGGCGTCGAAATCTTCGAGGGTGCCGAGATCAGGATGTATCGGCGTCATGGCCGCCCAAGCGGGAGCCGATCGCCCAGGGGCTGCCGGGATCGCTCGGGCCCGGGTCGAGCGTGTTGTTCGGTCCCTTGCGGTTGACCTCGCCGATGGGCGAGATCGGGGGGAGGTAGACGACGTCGAAGCCGAGATCGGCGATCGCCGGAAGCCGTTTCGCCGCCTGCTTGAAGGTGCCGGACCGCGGCGGGTCGAGGCTCGCGCCCTCCGAGCGCGGGAAGAACTCATACCAGGACGAGTAGAGCGCCCGCGTGCGGTCGACGGTGATCTGGTAGCTCGGGCTGGTGGTGAGCAGCTCGCGAAGCGGGCTCTCCTCGAGCGCCGCCACCAGGCTCGTGGCCATGATCGGGGCCAACCGGTCGGTCACATCGGTGAGCGAGGAGTTGCGCAGCGTCTGGATCGCATGGGTCAGTGCGGGCTGATGGACCGGGTCGATGCCCGGCAGGGCGCGCTCGAGCAGCCGCGCGCCGTCTTCGAGGTCCACCGCCAGTTCGCCCGCGTCCTGGCCGGCATCGGCCTTGACCTGCATCGCATGCCGCCAGGTGGCGACCGGATCGGCCCAGGCTTCGATGTGGAACGACCAGACGCCCTGGGCCGGGCACGAGATCGTCGCCTCGTAGCGGTCGGTGCCCGATCCCGACGAAGTGCATGGGCCTGAACTCGCCTTTGCTGCCGGCGGGGTCGATGACCACCACATTCGCCCCGACCAGGTCGTGGCCTTCGCGAAACACCGTCGCCGATACCGGGATCAGCTCATCGATCACGGCCTTGGCAGGCCACTGCCCGGCGGACACGACGGGTGAGACGTCACAGATGACGATGCGCCCGATCACTTCCGGGACCCTACCCAGCTTGCGTAGGGCTCTAGCGGTCAATAGGGGACGAAGTGCAAACAGCCCGGTGTCGACTTGCCGACATCTCGCAGTGTCCGCTAACAGACAGGCCCGAACGGTTCCCTTCGTCGCCGATCCTCACTACGCTTCGGCCGAGCAGGGCGGGCCAGACGAGCTACGCGAGGTCCGGTAGGCATTCGGCAGTAATCAGCAATGTCCGGCGCCCGTGTCGAGGGCCCCGCGTCTACAGGAGGAATCAGTGGGAGTCAGCCTCAGCAAGGGTGGCAACGTCTCGCTCAGCAAGGAAGCCCCGGGTCTGACGGCCGTCATCGTCGGCCTCGGCTGGGACGTCCGCAGCACGACGGGCGCCGACTTCGACCTCGACGCCAGCGCGATCATGTGCACGGCAGCCGGCAAGGTCGCGTCCGACGGCCAGTTCGTCTTCTTCAACAACCTCAAGAGCAGTGACGGCTCGGTCGAGCACCAGGGTGACAACCTGACCGGTGCCGGCGAGGGTGACGACGAGCAGATCAAGGTCAACCTCGCCGGGGTGCCCGCCGACATCGACAAGATCGTCTTCCCGGTGTCGATCTACGACGCCGACAACCGCCAGCAGAACTTCGGCCAGGTGCGTAACGCGTTCATCCGCATCGTCAACCAGGCCGGCGAGGCGGAGATCGCGCGCTACGACCTCACCGAAGACGCCTCCACCGAGACCGCCATGGTCTTCGGCGAGCTCTACCGCGCGGGTGCGGAGTGGAAGTTCCGCGCGGTGGGCCAGGGCTACGCGAGTGGCCTGCGCGGCATCGCGCAGGACTTCGGCGTCAGCGTCTGATCGTCTTCACCGCAGGTCGGCAGCGCGACCCCAGTAGCCGCCGCCGAGGCACTCTGACACGTGCTATCGGGTCGGGACCTCAGCCGTGGGTCCCGACCCGATAGCGCTTTGACGGAAGACTTTCACGAGGAGAGCTGCGTTGCTGCTGCGAACGTTCAGTTTCCCGCTCGGGACGACGGTCGTCGGTCTGGTGCTGGCCGGGCATCATCGGCGGCCCGAAGATCGCGCTCATCGTGGCGATCCTGGCGGTCCTGGAGATCTCGCTGTCGTTCGACAACGCGGTCGTCAACGCCACCATCCTGCGCCGGATGAACCGCTGGTGGCAGGGCCTCTTCCTGACCCTGGGCATCCTGATCGCCGTCTTCGGGATGCGGCTGATCTTCCCGGTCGTCGTCGTCTCGCTCACCGCGCACCTGGGTCCGGTCGAGGTTTTCCGGCTCGCGCTCGACCACCCGTACGGCCTATGCCGACAAGCTCACCGCAGCCCACCCGGCCATCGCCGCCTTCGGCGGGATCTTCCTGCTGATGATCTTCCTGGACTACATGCTCGACACCGACAAGGAGGTCCACTGGCTCACCCCGGTCGAGAAGTTCCTCAGCAAGATCGGCGGCCTCGATGTGCTGTCCACCGTCATCGCGCTGGTCGCCCTGCTGGTCGTGGCCGAGGCCGCCACCCCGGCCGACAAGACGCAGCAGGTGCTCAGCGCCGGCGTCGCCGGGCTCGCGACCTACCTCGCCGTCCGCGGGCTCGGTGACTTCTTCGAGGAGCAGGGCGTCGGCGAGGAGGACGAGGACGAGGAGATCTCCGACGAGACCCACGACAGCACCGGCAAGCGGCTGGCGGTCGGGCGGGCCGCGTTCTTCCTGTTCCTCTACCTCGAACTGATCGACGCCTCGTTCTCCTTCGACGGGGTCGTCGGAGCCTTCGCCATCAGCCAGCAGATCTTCGTGATCGCCGCCGGTCTCGGTATCGGCGCGACCTACATCCGGTCGCTGACCGTCTTCCTGGTCCGCAAGGGCACCTTGCAGGAGTACATCTACCTCGAGCACGGGGCGCACTGGGCGATCGGTGCGCTCGCCGTCCTGCTGGCGATCAGCATCAAGAACGAATTCCCGAGGTGGTCACCGGGCTGATCGGGGTCGCCTTCATCGCGGCCGCCTACGTCAGCAGCCTCGCTGCCCGCCGAAAGCGGCTCGAGGCAGCCGGCCCGCCGAGGCTTCCGGTCGGGTGGCGCCGGCGATTGTTCAGCTGGACGCCGTTGCGGCCGATAGAGCCGACGTACCTCCGCCGGTGGCCCGATCAGCCGATCCGACGCGCTTCGACACCGCACCAGACGGCTTCCCGTCATCTTCCTGACATCCAAAACCCTGTTCGACGCCCGCTGTATCGGCTAGCTTCCGTGTTGCCGGTGACTGTTCCGGCGCCGGAAACGCAGCCCGCCGACGACGAACGGGCGTGCGGTGCTTGTGACGTCTCAATGGCTCCTTCGCCGCCGACGCGGCAGAACGCCCCTCTTCCCCCCCTCGCACAGTCGCGGGAATCCTGCTTCCCGGGAGGTCCACTTGCGGCACTTCGCTCACCTGTCACCCGCCCGCGAGGCCGCGCTCTTTCACCGCCACCCGCAGGAGGTCGCGCCGTCGGCTGATCGGCTGACGCTGGCGACCGCTCTCGGAGCGACGCTTTACGCGCCGGGCACCCGTCAGCGGCTGGCCGGCGACGCGCGCAACCAGGCCGCGCGCGGGGTCACCAGCATGGTGTTCTGCCTCGAGGACGCGGTCGCCGACGACGAGTTGGCCGCGGCCGAGGCCAACGTCGTGGCTGCGCTGGTCGAGATGGACGGCCAGCCCTCGCTGCCCTGGATCTTCGTGCGTATCCGCGATCTCGCCCAGCTGCGCCGGCTGCTGTCCGGTCCGGCCGGGCGCTCCACGCGCTCTGGCGGGCGTGGTGCTGCCCAAGTTCAGCGCCGCGAGCGGCGGCGCCGAGCTGCTGGCCGAGGTGGAGTCGGCGCGGCCGAGCGGCTGGGGCGCCAGTTGTGGGCGATGCCGGTGCTGGAGAGTCCGGAAATCATCTACAACGAGCGTCGGCTGGAAGCCCTCACGGCGATCCGCGAACTGGCCGACGCTACCAGCACATCGTGCTGGCCCTGCGCGTCGGTGCCACCGACCTGTGCGGGCTCTATGGGCTGCGCCGTGACCGCGACCTCACGATCTATGACATCGCGGTGGTACGTGACTGCCTGGCCGACATCGTCAACGTCTGCGCCCGCGATGCGGCCCACGTCGTCACCGGACCGGTCTGGGAGTACTTCGCCAACGCCGAGCGGCTGTTCGTCTCGCCGCTGCGGGTCACCCCGTTCGAGCAGGCCCACGAGTCCGAGTTGCGCCAGTCGCTGCTCTCGCGTGACCACGACCGGCTGATCCGCGAAGTGGTGCTGGACAAGGCGAACGGGCTGCTCGGCAAGACCGTCATCCATCCGAGCCACGTGCCGGCGGTGCACGCGCTGATGGTCGTGACGCACGAGGAGTACACCGACGCCTGCATCGTCATGGACGGCGACGCCGGCGGCGTGCGGCGCAGCGATTACGGCAACAAGATGAACGAGCTTCGCCCCCATCGCGCCTGGGCGCAGGTCGTGCTGCGGCGCGCTCACGCGTTCGGGGTGCTGCGCGCCGGGCATACGTTCGTGGACGTGCTTGCTGCCCAGGCCGAGTCCGAGCCGCCACGCGCGATGCGGGCGGGGCGAGCTCGCGGTGCCGCGTCCGCTCCGTGCGGCTGGCCAGCCGCCTCGGATGACCGAAACGTCGCTGCTGCCCAGCGCGGCGGCCGTCGCCGGGATCCGATCGCGGGTCCGGGTGGCTCGCCGAGCGCTCGGCCTCTCGTGGGAAGCCGGCACGCCGGCGTTGCCGGCGCCGCTCGCGTCGCTCGACGCGATGGCCGGGCTGGCCCTGCGGCGCAATCCGCGCCGCGCCCACCTGCTGGTCAGCCGCGTGCTCGGCAAGCACCTGCCGGTCGACCCGCGATCGCGCTGGAAGCGGCGGCCGACTCGCGCGCGCGGGTGCGCGAGGTCGTCGACGGCGCCGGTCCTGGTGCTCGGCTTCGCGGAGACGGCGACCGCGCTTGGGCAGGCGGTCGCGGCCGCGCTGCCCCGGACGCGGAGTGCGTGCTGTCGACCCGCCGTCCGGGCGCCGAGACGATCGTCTTCGCCGAGGAACACTCCCATGCGGTCGGCCATCGGGTGCTCGCGCCGGCGGCGATGCTGACGCAACCGCGCCCGGTCGTGCTGGTCGACGACGAGCTGTCCAGCGGCCGTACGGCCATCAACACGATCCGGGCGCTGCACCGGCAGGCGCCGCATCCGGCCTACGTGGTCGCCTCGTTGCTCGACGTGCGGCCACCGCGAGCAGCGCGCTGCGTTCGACGCAGCTCTCGGCGGAGCTCGGCGTGCCCGGTGCACGCCGTCTCGCTGCTGCGGGCTCGCTGCACTGCCGGCCGACGCACCCGAGCGCGTCGCGCCGTCTGGTCGCCGCCGCCGACCCGCCGCTGCAGCCTGCCGCCCTCCTGGCCGGCCCGCCGCGTCCGGCGCGGATTGGCCGGCGAACGTTCGGCTTTCGGCCCGCCACGGCTGGGATCGAGCGGACGAGGAGGCGCTGCTCGGCGCAGCTCGATCCGCTCGCGCAGCGGCTGCACGATGAGCTCGCCGGGGCGGCCCGGGTGCTCGTGCTCGGCACCGAGGAACTCATGTACGCGCCGCTCCGCGCTGGCCGCACTGCTGGCGGAGCCCGCGCCGGTGACGGGACCTCGGTGCGCTACCAGTCGACCACCCGCTCCCCGGTCGCGCCGCTGGATCGCGAAGGCTATGCGGTGCGGTGCGCGCTGACTTTTCGCGCCAGCGATCCAACTCCTGACGAGCCCGCTGCGGCGCAGCTTCGTCTACAACGTGCGTCCCGGCTGCGCCGAGCACATCGTGGTGGTCACCGATGGCGGCGACACCGGCCCGATGGTCGAGGCGCTGCGCGGCTGCGCTCCGGTCACCGAGGTCCTGCTGCGTGACGAGGTCGCGTCATGAGTGCGCGACCGTGCAGGCCGATCCGGTGCTGACCCCGCTGGGCTCGTACGACGCCGGACGACGTGACGTTCCTGCTGAAGGATCTCGGCGAGGTCGCCATCGAGCGGGGCACCGAGGAGCGCGAGGAACTCATCCAGTCCGGCACGCACTACGCGGAAATGCTGCCGGTGGAGTACCAGCCGCCACCGGAGTACGTCGCCCTCTTCGAAGCCGCGCTGGAACGGTCGGCCCGCCGGCTGGCCGTCGCGATCGGGATCGTCGCGGAGCTGATCCGTGACGCCAAACCCGAGCCCGTGCTGGTGTCGCTGGCGCGCGCCGGGACCCCGGTGGGCGTGCTGCTGAGGCGATGGCTGCTCTGGCGGCACGGGGTGGACGCGGCGCACTACTCGGTCTCGATCGTGCGGGGCCGCGGCATCGACCAGGTCGCCATGGGCTGGCTGATGGGCCGCCACGATCCGGCGGCACTGCAGTTCGTCGACGGCTGGACCGGCAAGGGCGCGATCGCTCGTGAGCTGACCGCGGCGGTGCGCCCGCTCGGGCTCGATGACACGCTCGCCGTGCTCGCCGACCCGGGACGCTGCGCCCCGGTCTTCGGTACGCGGGAGGACTTCCTGATCCCGAGCGCCTGCCTGAATTCGACCGTCAGCGGGCTGGTGAGCCGGACCGTGCTGAACGACCGGCTCATCGGCCCCGGCGACTTCCACGGCGCCAAGATGTACCGCGAGCTCGCTTCGGCCGACGTCTCGCGGCGCTACATCGAGACGGTCCAGGCCGCGTTCCCCTCCGCTGCCGACGAGGTCGCCGCGACCTGGCGGCAGCTCGCGTCCGGCGATCGGACACCGACCTGGGAGGGCTGGCGCGAGGTCGAGACCATCGCCGCCGAATTCGGCATCCACGACCTGAACCTGGTGAAGCCGGGAGTCGGCGAGACCACCCGGGTGCTGCTGCGCCGGGTCCCCGAGCGGATCCTCGTTTCCCCGGGACACGAGGCGGATCTCGAGCACGTGCTCGTGCTGGCACGCGAGCGCGGGGTGACGGTCCAGCAACGCGAGGGACTGACGTTCTCCTGCATCGGGGTCATCCAGCCGCGAGGCGAGCGGTGAGCGGCGAGCCGGACACTCCGGGATCTCGCTGGCTGCTCGCCTGCGATCTGGACCAGACTCTCATCTACTCGCGTCAGGCGTTCCGGCTGCCGGCCGGCACCGGGTCACCGGTAACCCCGGAGCTGGTCGTCGTCGAGTACCTGGACGGCGAGCCGCTCAGTCACCTCACCCGCTCCGCCGCCGAAGGCCTGCAGGAACTGGCTCGCCGCGCCACCCTGGTGCCGGTGACGACCCGCACGCTCGAGCAATACCGGCGGGTCCGGCTCGGCTTCCCCTGCACCTACGCCATCGCTGCCAACGGCGGCCACCTGATCGTCGACGGCACGCCCGATCCGGACTGGGCGAGGCGCGTCAGGTCGCGGGTGCACGCGTCCGGACGCCCCCTCGAAGACATCCGGGTGATGGCCGACGAGCTCGCCGCGGAGGGCTCCTGGGTTCGCACGATTCGCGACGCCGATGGCTTCTTCGTCTACCTGGTCGCCACCGGGCGGGAGGCGATCCCCGATCTGTCCGAGCTCGCGGTGCGGCTCGCGGCCGACGGCTGGACGCTGTCGGTACAGGGTCGCAAGGTCTACCTCGTGCCGGCGGCGCTGACCAAGGAGGCGGCGCTCGAGGAGCTGATCGCCCGCACCGGCGCCCTTCACCTGGCGGCAGCCGGCGACTCGCTGCTGGATCGGGGGATGCTGACACTTGCCGACGCGGCGGTCCGTCCGGCCCACGGGGAGCTGCATGACCAGGGCTTTCTGCTTCCCGGGATGACGGTGACCCGGCGGGCGGGGCTGCTCGGCGGCGAGGACGTCGTGCAGGCGCTCGAGGCCGTCGTGGCCCGGGTACGGAATCCGCACAATTGCGCTCCCGGCGGACGGAGTTTTCCGGCCCGAGCAGGGTGAGCCCGGGTAAGAACGGGCAATAAGGACATCGTGGAGACCGCCAGGCTGGAACTACCCGGCACTCCCGTCGCGCCGAGTGTGGCGCGCCTGTTCATCCGCAACCTCTGCCGGGAGTGGGGCGCCGACGAGGTCTGCGATGTCGCCGAACTGCTCTCGAGCGAACTGGTGACCAACGCGGTGATCCACGCCAGATCGACGGTCGAACTCGAAGCGGCGTATGACGATTCGAGCGTTCTGCGCATCGACGTGTACGACCGGTCGCCGGATGACGTGGACCGCGCCCCGCAGCCGCCGGAAGACGGCGCCGAGGGTGGGCGGGGACTTGCTATCGTCGCGCGGCTAGCGTTCCGGTGGGGCGTCGACCCCTGCTCGCCAGGCAAGCGGGTCTGGTTCACGCTCGCTAACACGCCACCCGCGGGACGCGACTGAACGATCGGAAGGGGCCGAAGATGTCTGATTCACATTCCGCGGCGTTGGAGCACGAGCTGGAAAGGCTCCTCGAGATCGAGCATTTCGATCCCCCGCCCGGCTTCAAGCCCCGTCACCGGCCGCCGGCGCGTCCGGCCCCCGACCGCGCGGCGATCGCGCAGTTCTGGGCCGCGCAGGCCCGTGATCTCGTCGACTGGTCCACGCCGTTCACCCAGGTGCTCGATGACTCCAACCCGCCGTTCTACAAGTGGTTTGCCGACGGCGAGCTGAACGTCTCCTACAACTGCCTGGACCGTCATGTGGAGGCTGGGCGCGGCGATCGCGTCGCGTATCACTGGCACGGCGAGGAGGGCGAGCAGCGCGCGATCACGTATGCCGATCTGCTGCGCGACGTCCAGCAGCTCGCCAACGGTCTGAGGTCGCTCGGCGTCGAACCCGGTGACGTCGTCGGCATCTACCTTCCGATGATTCCCGAGGTCGTCATCTCGATGCTGGCGTGCGCGCGTATCGGCGCAGTGCACAACGTCGTCTTCGGCGGCTTCTCGGTGGGTGCCGTCACCGAGCGGATGGAGGTCAGCGAGGCCAAGGTCCTCATCACGGTCGACGGCGCCCGGCGCAAGGGGAAGACCGCACCGATCAAGTCGGCCGTCGACGCCGAGATCGGCGCCGTCCAGACGCTCCAGCACGTCGTGGTGGTCCGCAGCACCGGCACCGCCTGCGACATGCAGGCCGGGCGCGACGTCTGGTACGACGAGCTCTGCGCGAGTGTCGACCCCGAATGCCCGCCGGTCGCGCTCTCGGCCGAGCACCCGCTCTTCATCCTGTACTCGTCAGGCTCCACCGCGAAGCCCAAGGGAATCCTGCACACCACCGGCGGCTACCTGACCGGCGTCGTCTACAGCCACCGGCTGGTTTTCGACCTCGACCCGGACACCGACGTCTACTGGTGCGCGGCTGACGTCGGCTGGATCACCGGCCACAGCTACATCGTGTACGGCCCGCTCGCCAACGGTGCCACCTCCGTGATGTGGGAGGGCGCGCCGGACTATCCGGCCAAGGACATCTGGTGGTCGATCATCGAGCAGTACAAGGTGACGATCCTCTACACGGCGCCGACCGCGATTCGCGCCTGCATGAAGTGGGGCGCCGACCATCCGGCTTCCCACGACCTCTCGTCGCTGCGCCTGCTCGGCTCGGTCGGCGAGCCGATCAATCCCAAGGCCTGGCTCTGGTACCACACGGTGATCGGCGGTGAGCGCTGCCCGATCGTCGACACCTGGTGGCAGACCGAGACCGGCAGCATCGTCATCTCTCCGCTGCCGGGCACCACGTCGACCAAGCCCGGATCGGCGACCCAGCCGCTGCCCGGCTACTCGGCGAAGCTGGTGTCGGAGGACGGGGATCCGCTGGAGTCGGGCACCGGCCTGCTGGTGCTCGACCAGCCGTGGCCGTCGATGCTGCGCACGCTGTATCGCGACGACGACCGGTTCGTCGAGACCTACTTCTCCCGCTTCGATCGCGAGACGTACGTCGTGGGCGATGCGGCGCGGCTGGACAGCGACGGCTATTACTGGGTGATCGGGCGGATCGATGACGTCATCAACGTCTCCGGACACCGGCTCTCGACGGCAGAGGTCGAGTCGGCCCTCGTGTCGCACGAGGCGGTGGCGGAGGCGGCCGTCGTCGGCCAGAGCCATGAGGAGACCGGGCAGGCGATCGTGGCCTTCGTGACGCTGGGCGGTGACCGCGAGGGCGACGACGAGATCGTCGACGCCCTGCGTGACCACGTCGCCGTGAAGATCGGCAAGTTCTCCCGGCCCGCCCGGGTCATCTGGGCCGACGACCTTCCCAAGACGCGTTCCGGCAAGATCATGCGCAGGTTACTGCGGGATATCGCGGAGGGCCGCGAGCTCGGCGACGTCACGACCCTGCGCGATCCCGACGTCATGGCGGCACTGTCGGAGAAGGTGGCCACGCACCAGGCGAACGAGGACTGAGCCGCCAGGCTCCGGCGGGGGCGTGATCGGAACCCGGGCGCTTTCCCCATAGGCTCGACAGCGTGAGAGCCCTCCGCCGCTTCACCGTCCGCGCGCGCCTTCCCGAACCGCTCGCGCCCTTGTCCGAACTGGTGCTGAATCTTCGCTGGTCGTGGCATCCCGAGACACTGGATCTGTTTGAGTCGGTCGAGCCCGACGTCTGGCGTGAGTGCCGCCATGATCCGGTGCGGCTGCTCGGTGAGGTCGCGCGCGAGCGGCTGGAAGCGCTCGCTGCCGACGAGGATTTCCTGCGGCGTCTGCGCGCGGCCTCCGCCGAGCTCGACGCGTATCTGAACACCCCGGGCTGGTATCAGAGCCTCGAGGATGCCCCGGCAGCCATCGCCTATTTCTCGCCCGAGTTCGGCATCACCGAAACCTTGCCGCAATACAGCGGGGGGCTCGGCATCCTGGCCGGCGATCACCTGAAGGCGGCGAGCGACCTCGGGGTCCCCATCATCGGCGTCGGCCTGCTGTATCGCGCCGGCTACTTCGTCCAGACGCTCTCGGCGGACGGGTGGCAGCAGGAGCATTACCCGGGCCTGGATCCGCACGGCCTCCCGCTCACCCAGCTGCGCGACGCCGACGGCCAGATCGTCACCGTGGGAGTGGGCGTCCCCGGCCGCACCATGTGGGCCCACGTATGGAAGGCCCAGGTCGGCCGGGTTCCGTTGCTATTGCTCGATACCGACCTCGAGGAGAACGAGCCGCGCGACCGGGGCGTCACCGACCGGCTGTACGGCGGCGGCAGCGATCACCGGCTGCTGCAGGAGATGTTGCTCGGCATCGGCGGCGTGCGCGCCGTGCGGGCGTGGTGTGCGGTCACGAATTCCCCGCAGCCAGAGGTGTTTCACACCAATGAGGGCCACGCGGGCTTCCAGGGCGTCGAGCGGATACGCGAGTGCGTCGCGGCGGGCCATGGCTTCGATGAGGCGCTCGCGCTGTGCCGGGCGGGCACGGTCTTCACCACCCACACCCCCGTCCCGGCGGGGATCGACCGCTTCCCCCGCGAGCTCGTCGAGCGCCACTTCGGCAAGGCCAATCCCGACTACGCGCCGCTCGCCGACCTTCCGCTGGCCCGCATCCTCGCGTTCGGCGCCGAGGACGATCCGACGATCTTCAACATGGCCCACATGGGTCTGCGGCTCGCCCAGCGGGCCAATGGGGTGAGCCTGCTGCACGGCAGGGTCTCGCGCGAGATGTTCAAGGACCTGTGGCCCGGCTTCGATGCCGCCGAGGTGCCGATCGGCTCCATCACGAACGGCGTTCACGCGTCGACGTGGGTGTCTCGCCCGATGCGCGGGCTGGCCGAGCGGCGGGCGACCCCGCGGGGCGATGCGCCCGAGCGCGAGTTGACCGACGAGCAGTTGCTGGGCCTTCGCCGCCAGTTGCGCGGGGAACTGGTCGATGAGGTGCGCCGCCGGCTACGGGTCTCGTGGGAGCAGCGGGGAGCGTCGCCGGCGGAGCTCGGCTGGGTCGAGGACGTCTTCGACCCTGACGTCCTCACAATCGGCTTCGCCCGGCGCGTGCCGTCCTACAAGCGGCTCACTCTGATGCTGTCCGACCCCGAGCGGCTGACCCGGCTGCTGCTGCACCCCGAGCGTCCGATCCAGCTCGTCATCGCCGGCAAGGCGCATCCGGCCGACGACGGCGGCAAGGAACTCGTGCAGCAGATCGTGCGCTTTGCCGACAGCGAGGGCATCCGTCACCGGATGGTCTTCCTTCCCGACTACGACATCGGCATGGCCCGCTTCCTCTACGGCGGGTGCGATGTGTGGCTGAACAATCCGCTGCGCCCGTTGGAAGCGTGCGGCACCAGCGGCATGAAGTCGGCGTTGAACGGCGGACTCAACCTGTCGATCCGTGACGGCTGGTGGGATGAGATGTTCGACGGCCAGAACGGCTGGGCGATCCCCACGGCCGACGGTGTGGCCGATCCGGTACGGCGCGACAAGCTCGAAGCCGCAGCGCTTTACGACCTCATCGAGCACAACGTGGCGCCGCGTTTCTACGAGCGTCCGTCGCCCACCCGCTGGGTGTCGATGGTCCGTCACACGCTCGCGACGCTCGGGCCCAAGGTGCTCGCGAGCCGGATGCTGCGCGATTACGTCAACGATCTCTACGCACCGGCGGGACGTTCCGCGCGGGCCGTTTGCTCCAACGACGACGCGGGTGCCAAGGAGCTCGCCGTCTGGCGCCAGCGGGTCTCCGAGGCCTGGCCGAGCGTGGAGGTCTCCCACGTCGACGCGTCAGGGGTGGGCGACACGCCATCGCTCGGCGCCACGATGCACGTGCGCGCGGTGGTGGCGCTCGGCACGCTCAGCCCGTCCGATGTCCAGGTGCAGGCGCTCTACGGCCGGGTCGACGATGCCGACGAAATCACCGGCGGAGCCAGCATCTTGCTGCATCCCGCCGATGGTGAGGGCAGCGAGCTGGACGGAGGCGCGATCGCGTTCGAGGGTGACGTTCCGCTCGCCAGGACCGGAGCTTTCGGCTACGCAGTGCGCGTCCTTCCGTATCACCCCTTGCTCGCCTCTCCGGTGGAGCTGGGGCTGATGGCCGTGCCGGGGATCCGTCCGGAAGGCGACGCCCCGCCGAGCTGGTAGCTAGCCGACCACGCGCAGCAGGCGTAGCGACTGACCGGCGACGATCAGGGGGTCGCCGCCGCGCACCATCGGCGGCGGCAGCGTCTCGGTCAGGTGTGGGAAGCCGCCCAGATCGTCGGCGGCCGTGTCGAGCAGCGGCGTGTAAAGCCGTCCCCAGGGCGGTCCGGGAAGCGAGACATTGGTGTCGGACGATCCGGTGTGAAGCACGATGACGTAGCTGTCGTCGACGATGCGCTGACCCTGTTTGCGGCGCGATCGCAACGCCTGCCCCGAAAGATGCAGGGTCACGGTGTCGCCGTCCCAGTCACCGTCCTCCATCGTCTCGCCGTCGGGCCGAAACCAGCTGATGTCGGGCACCGGGCTGGCGAGGTCACCCGGGGAGATCCGGCCGCCGAGGAAGAACGTGGTGCGGCGCAGCACCGGAGAGCGCCGGCGCAGCCGAAGCAGCCCGGAAACAAGGGGAATCAGCAGCGGGTCGGGGCCGGCCGGGTCGCGCCGGTCGTAGGGCCACGCGAGCCAGGAGACCTCGTTGTCCTGGCAGTAGGCGTTGTTGTTGCCGAGCTGGGTGCGGCCGATCTCGTCGCCCGCGACCAGCATCGGCACGCCCGGCTGACAGCAGCAGGGTCGCCAGCTGCGCGCGGCGCAGTTTGTGGCGCGCGGCCTGGATACGCCGGTCGTTGGTGGGACCCTCGACACCGCCGTTGTGGGAGGCGTTGCTGTCGGTGCCGTCGCGGTTGTGCTCGCCGTTGTCGAGGTTGTGCTTGCGCTCGTAGCTCACCAGATCGGCGAGCGTGAAACCGTCGTGGGCCGTGACGAAATTGACCGACGCGGTCGGCGAGCGGCGCGGGAAGATGTCGGCGGATCCGGAGAGCCGGGTCGCCAGCTCGGCCAGCGACGGGGTGAGCCGATGCCAGGTCCCGCGCAGGCAATCGCGGTAGCGGTCGTTCCACTCGGCCCAGGGGGAGGGGAAGCCGCCGAGGTCGTAGCCCCGCAGGTCCCATGGCTCGGCGATGAGCTTCACCTCGCGCAGCAGCGGGTCCTGCCCGACCGCTTCGACGAAGGCGCTGTCGCGCACGAGCGAGCTCGCCAGATCGAACCGGAAACCGTCGACGTGCATGTCCTGCACCCAGTAGCGCAGCGAGTCCAGCACCAGCGCCAGCACCGGTGCGGCCGACAGGTGCAGCGTGTTCCCGCAGCCGCTCGGGTCGGCATAACGCCTGCGGTCATGGGGATCGAGGCGGTAGTACGACGTGTTGTCCAGGCCCCGGAACGACAGCGTCGGACCGCGCTCGCTGCCTTCCGCGGTGTGGTTGTAGACGACGTCGAGGATGACCTCGAGCCCGGCCTGATGCAGGGTTCGCACCATCGCCCGGAACTCGCTCACCGGATCGTCGCCGGCCGCGTATCCCGGATGCGGGGCGAAGAATCCTGCGGTGTTGTAGCCCCAGTAGTTGGTCCTGCCGCGGGCCAGGACGTCGGGCTCGCTCACGTGAGCCTGGACCGGCAGCAGCTCGACGGCGGTCACCCCGAGGGCGACCAGGTGCTCCACCACGGCCGGGTAGGCGAGCCCGGCATACGTCCCGCGAAGCGATGGTGGGACGGCAGGATGCAGCTTGGTGAATCCTTTGACGTGCAGTTCATAGATCGCCGTTTCCGACGCGGGGATGCGCGGCGGCTGGTCGTTGTCCCAGGGGAACCCCCCGGCGGTCACGACGCTGTGCGGGACGAACGGCGCCGAGTCCCGGTGATCCATCCGATTGCCGAGCGGGTCGCCCGAGTATCCGAAGATCGACGGGTGCAGCGTGAGCTCGCCCTCGATCTGCCGCGCGTACGGGTCCAGCAGCAGCTTGCTGGGGTTGTGCCGCTGCCCGGCGGCAGGCTCGTAGGGGCCGTGCACCCGCAGCCCGTAGCGCTGACCGGGCCCGACACCCGGCACGTAGCCGTGCCAGATCGACCCGCTGCGCTCCACGAGCTCGACCCGGCGCTCGGTCGAGGGGTCGTACTTGCCCTCGGAGGTCACGTCGAACAGGCAGAGCTCGACGGCTTCGGCGCTTTCGCTGTGGACCGCGATGTTGATCCCAGCGCCGTCCCAGCTGGCTCCCAGCGGGGCGGCGCGACCGGGCCACGCGGCGTCGGGAACGGTCGGGTTCACCCTTCTACCATCGGCGCTGGCGGCACGACCTGCAGCGTAACGGCGGCTTTCGGATCGCGCGGGGTGGACCGGCTGCACCCGTAGGCCAGCAGGCCGGCCGCGATCGCGACGACGATCACCGCGAGCAGGGCCCGGCGCACCCGCCGTCGTGCCGCGGCGAGTACCTCGGGTGACAGCCGTCCGGAATCGTCGCGCTCGGGCGGGTGGGCCCACCGTCGTTGCCGCGCCATAGCGGGGATCATGCCCATCCCCGCCGGTCGCTAGGCTCGCGGCGTGGTCGACGAGAGCGTGGAGCTGCAAGCGGAGTTCGTCAGGATCGAGCGGGACGGGGCGGTCGCCACCATCCGGCTCGAGCGTCCGAAGATGAACGCTCTGAGCGTTCAGCTGCAGGCCGAGCTCGGTGCGGCCGCGGCGGCGGTGTCGAGCCGGCCCGACATCCGGGCGGTGGTGATCTACGGCGGCCCGCGGATCTTCGCGGCCGGTGCGGACATCAAGGAGATGGCCGATATGAGCGCCGGGCAGATGGCCGCCCAGGCCGTCCGGCTGCAGGACGCGTTCAGCGCGCTGGCCCGCATCCCCAAGCCGACCATCGCCGCGGTCACGGGCTACGCGCTGGGCGGCGGCCTCGAACTCGCCCTCACCGCTGACTTCCGCGTCCTCGGTGACAGCGCGCGGGTCGGGCAGCCGGAGATCCTGCTGGGAGTCATCCCTGGGGCCGGGGGTACCCAGCGCCTCGCCCGGCTCATCGGGCCGGCCAAGGCGAAGGAGCTCATCTTCTCGGGCCGCCACGTCCGTGCCGACGAGGCGCTGGCGCTCGGCATCGCCGACCGGGTGGTGCCCGCCGACAGTCCCGACAATGTCTATGAAGCCGCGCTGAGCTGGGCCCGCGAGTACGCCGAGGGCCCCGCCGTCGCGCTGGCGGCGGCAAAGACGGCCGTGGACGACGGCCTGGCCATGGGGCTGGCGGAGGGCCTCCGGCTGGAAACGGCACTGTTCGCCGGTCTGTTCGGCACCGACGACCGCACTGCCGGGATGCGCAGCTTCCTGGAGAACGGGCCGGGTCACGCCACCTTCACCGGCAACTGAAGCGGTCCCGAGCCCATGGCGTCAGCAGTCCCGGAGTACCGCACCACGGGCTCGCGCGAGGTCTATCGCAGCCGTTGGATGACCCTTCGCGAGGACGACATCGTCCGCGCCGACGGGACTCCCGGCCATTACGGAGTGCTCTCCAAGCCGGACTTCGCGCTGATCATCCCGCGTCACGACGACGGCAGCTTCACGCTGGTCGAGCAGTTCCGCTATCCCGTCGGCGAGCGGTGCCTGGAGTTCCCGCAGGGTGCCGACGAGACGCGCCCTGACATCGACCCGCTCGAACTGGCGGCCAAGGAGCTGGCTGAGGAGACCGGTTTGCGGGCGGGCGCGGTCACGCTGCTCGGCCACCTGCATCATGCGTACGGCTACAGCGACCAGGGCATGTCGGTCGTACTGGCGACCGGGCTCACCCCCGGCCCGACCGCGCGGGAGACCGAGGAGCAGGGGATGACTTTGGTCCGTGTCCCGGAGCGCGAATTGGAAGCGATGATGGAGGACGGGCGGATCCGTGATTGTGCGAGCGTCGCCGGGTACGGCATGCTGCTTCTGCACGCTCGCCGCACCCGCTGGCGCAGGTCGTCGCGTACATGAGAGGCTGCTCACGCGATCAAAGTCGGCGGGCGTGATTGCTGGCCGGTAACTTCGGCAACAATTGTGAGAAGTGTCGATTCCCATCGACGACACAGCTATGGGCTGAACTCCTCAGCGGTCATTTTACGGAGGTCCGGTTGGTGAACATCGTTGTCACCGTGAAGCAGGTGCCTGACACCTATGCAGAAAAGAAGCTCGATCCCTCAGACATGACCACCGACCGCAAGAGCGGCGACAACGTCATGAACGAGATGGACGAGTACGGCGTCGAGGAAGCGCTGCGCATCAAGGAAGCGCACGGCGGTGAAGTCACCATCCTGACCATGGGTCCCGAGAAGGCCGTCGAAGCCATCCGCAAGGCGCTCTCGATGGGGGCCGACAAGGCGGTGCACGTCAGCGACGAGTCGCTGCACGGCTCCGACGCGATCCAGACGTCGGCGGCGCTCGCTGCGGCGATCAAGACCCTCGAGGCCGACATCGTCGTGGTGTCGACCGAGGCGTCCGACGCGCGTGGCGGGGTCATGGGGGCCCTGCTCTCCGAGCAGCTCGGCCTGCCGCAGCTGACCCTGGCCCGCAAGGTCACGGTCGACCCTGACGCCAAGAAGATCACCATCGAGCGCCAGACCGATGACGGCTACGTCACCGTCGAGGCCCCGATGCCGGCGGTGGTCGGTGTCGTCGAGAAGATCAACGAGCCTCGCTACCCGTCGTTCAAGGGGATCATGGCGGCCAAGAAGAAGCCGCTGACCACCCTTTCGGCAGCTGACGCGGGCGTGACGAGCGCCGGCCTCGAGGCGGCGACCACCGCCGTTGACAGCGCTGAGCCCCGGCCTCCGAAGGCTGCGGGCCAGATCGTCAAGGACGAGGGCGATGGCGGCGCGAAGGTGGCCGACTTCCTTGCCTCGCAGAAGCTGATCTGAGGAGCTTTCCGGTAATGGCAGAGATTCTGGTTCTTGTCGAGCACGAAAACGGCACTCCCAAGAAGGTCACGGCCGAGCTGCTGACCCTCGCACGCACGCTGGGGGAGCCGAGCGCGGTCTTCCTCGGCGGCGAGGGCACGTACGAGAAGGCGAAGGGCTTTCTCGCCGAGTACGGGGCCGAGAAGGTCTACGTCGGTGAGTCCGCCGATCTGCAGGACTTCGTCGTCGCCCCGAAGGCAGAGGCGCTCGCGCAGCTGGCGGGCGCGAAGTCGCCTGCAGCCGTCCTGATCGCGTCGGCTCCCGAGTCGCGCGAGGTCGCGGCCCGGGCGGCGCTCAAGGCCGGCGGCGGCCTGCTCTGGGACGCCGTCGACGTCACCCCCGATCTGAAGGCCACGCAGGTCGTCTTCGGTGGTGGGACGATCGTCACCAGTCATGTGAAGAGCGGCATCCCGTTCATCGCGGTGCGGCCCAACTCCACCAGCCCCATCGCCGCCACCGGCGCAGCGGCTGAGGAGAAGCTGGACCTCGCGATCAGCGATGGCGCCAAGGGCGCGAAGGTGCTCGACCGCGTCGTCGAGGCCAAGAGCGGGCGCCCGGAGCTCACCGAGGCGGCCGTCGTCGTCTCCGGTGGTCGTGGCCTCGGCGCAGCGGAGGGCTTCGAGGTCGTCGAGAAGCTGGCTGACGCTCTTGGGGCAGCAGTCGGCGCTTCCCGCGCGGCGACGGATGCCGGCTGGTATCCCCACCAGAACCAGGTGGGCCAGACCGGCAAGACCGTGTCGCCTCAGCTGTACATCGCGCTCGGGATCTCCGGCGCGATCCAGCACCGGGCCGGCATGCAGACCTCCAAGACGATCGTCGCGGTCAACAAGGACCCCGAGGCCCCGATCTTCGAGCTGGTCGACTTCGGTGTGGTCGGCGACCTGTTCGCCGTCGCGCCGCAGCTGACCGAAGAGGTCACCAAGCGCAAGGGCTGATCGCCCGCCCGTTCGCGCCGAACGACAGAAATCGGCTGCCGTCCCTGGTGGATGAGCAGCCATTTCGGCGTTCGGTCCGAGCGGATGCGGTCAGTACCGGATGAGCCCTCGCAGGTTCTTGCCGTCGCGCATGTCCTGGTAGCCCTGATTGATCTCCTCGAGCTTGTACTCGTGGGTGATCAGGCCGTCGAGGTCGATCTTGCCCTTCAGGTACTGCGAGAGCACCCGGGGGATCTCGAAGCGCGGGTTGGACGAGCCGAACAGGCTGCCGCGGATCTTCTTCTCGTACAGCGTCAGGTCGAGCAGGGAGACCGTCGCCGAGAAGTCCATGGCCGACGCGAGTCCCGTCACCACGCACGTCCCGGTCTTGCCGGTCAAGGCGAGCGCCGGCGCGATGTGCTCTCCCTTGACGACGCCGATGGTCAGGATCACCGAGCGGGCCATGGCGCCGCGGCTGATCTCGGCCAGCAGCGGCAGCGCCTCCTCCATGGATGCGGCGGTGTGGGTCGCCCCGAATCTCTCGGCCTGGGTGCGCTTCCACTCGACCGGGTCGACGGCCAGGATCTGCTCGGCGCCGGCCAGCTTCGCGCCCTGCACGGCGTTGATCCCGATCCCGCCGATGCCGACGACGACCACCGTGTCGCCCGGCTGCACGTCCGCGGCGTAGATCGCGGACCCGAGCCCGGTCGTCACCCCGCAGCCGACGAGCGCCGCCTTGTCCAGCGGGATGTCGCCGTCGATCTTGATGCAGCTGAACTGGTGCACGACCGTGTAGGGCTCGAAGGTGCCGAGCACGCACATCAGCCGCGCGTCCTGACCGCGGACGCGGTGGCGCGCAGTGCCGTCGCTGAGCTGCTTACCTTCGAGGATCAGCGCGCCGTAGTCGCAAAGGTTCTGGTGGCCGCTGGCGCAGGAGGCGCACTTGCCGCACGACGGGATGAAACCGAGCACGACATGATCGCCCGGCGCGAGCCCGGTCACCCCGGGGCCGACCTCGACCACCTCACCCGCGCCCTCGTGGCCGCCGATGTAGGGAAATCCGGGGACGGGCAGGTCGCCGGTCAGCAGGTGCTCATCGGAATGGCACAGCCCGCTGGCCGCGAGACGTACCAGGACCTCGCCATCACCCGGACCGTCGAGCTCGACCTCCTCGACCGACCAGTCCTGGCCCACGCCCCACAGCACCGCCGCTGAATTCTTCATGCGGCGACGGTATGCCCGCCGATGAGGCAGCGCCACCGGATGAACCGGGCGTCAGCTGTGGGGAGACGAACGGACTCAGCCGGTGAAGCCGCCGTCCACGGGGACGACGGCACCGGTCATCGCCGACGACGCCCCCGAGCACAGGAAAGCGACCACCGCGGCGACCTCCGAGGCTCCCAGCAGGCGTCCCAGATGCGAGTGCTGGGAGAACTCCTTCGCGTTGGCCAGACCGTAGATTTTCGCCGTCGCTTCGAGGATCGCGGTGTCGGTGGAACCGGGCGCCACGACGTTGGCCGTGACCGTCGTGCCGGCGAGGTCGGCAGCGAGCGTGCGGACCAGGCCGACCACCCCGTGCTTGGCCGCGACGTAGCCGGCGAGCTGGCGCAGCGGCTCGGTGCCGGCCGCGGAGGAGACGGCGACGAACCGGCCCGCCGGGCTGTTCAGCAGAAACGGCACGGCCGCCCGCGCCAGGTGAAAGACGCCCGTGAGGTTGACGTCGAGCATCGCTTCCCACTGGGCGTCGCGCATTTCCCAGACCGGGGGACCGCCGGCGATCGTCCCGGCCACGGCGACGGCGGCGTCGAGGCCTCCGCATCGCGAAGCGGTCTCGGCGCAGGCGGCATCGAGCGCCGCGGTGTCGCGGACGTCGGCGACGACCGCCGTCCCCCCGGTGCGCCGTGCGACCTCCTGCAGCTGCTCGGGGCCGGCGAGCGCGTAGCCGAGGGCGGGGTCGTCGCGGCAGCTGTCGACGAGGGTGAGCTGCCATCCGAGACCGGCCAGGCAGTCGGCGACGGCGGCACCGATGCCGCGTGCGGCTCCGGTGATCACCGCGACGGGCACTGACCACCCCAGCGAGCGTCCGAACAACCGGTGAAAGGCACGTGACGATCCAATCACCGACGACGGTCCAGTTCGTGCGGTACGTCCGTTCTCAGCAGGCTTGATGGGTCAGGACTTAGGCTGACTTAGTCTTGGAGTCATGGCGTATCTCGATCACGCGGCCACGACGCCGGTGCATCCGGCCGCAATCGCGGCGGTGATGGACACGCTCGGTGCCGTCGGCAACGCCTCCTCGCTGCATGCCAGCGGGCGCAGCGCGCGTCGCACGGTCGAGGAATCACGCGAGACAGTCGCCACCGCGCTCGACGCGCGCCCCTCCGAAGTGATCTTCACCAGTGGCGGCACCGAGAGCGACAACATGGCCATCAAGGGCCTGTTCTGGGCGCAGCGGGCGGCCGACCCGCGCCGCCGCAGGCTGCTGATCAGCGGGATCGAGCACCATGCCGTGCTCGACTCCGCGGAATGGCTCGCTGCTGAGCAGGGTGCTGAGCTCGTCTGGCTGCCGGTCGATCCGACCGGGCGCGTCGAGCCTTCGGTCCTGTACGAGGCACTCAGCGCCGACCCCGATGCCGCGGCTGTGGTCAGCGTGATGTGGGCGAACAACGAGGTCGGCACCGTGCAGCCGGTGGCCGAGCTGGCCGAGGTGGCTCACGAGTTCGGCGCCGTGATGCACAGCGACGCGGTCCAGGCGGTCGGCGCCTTACCGGTCTCGTTCGCGGCCAGCGGGCTCGACGCGATGACCGTCACCGGCCACAAGTTCGGCGGTCCGTACGGGACGGGCGCGCTGCTGCTCAAGCGCGGCATCTCGCTCACCCCGCTGACACACGGCGGCGGCCAGGAGCGTGAGGTGCGCTCCGGCACGTTGGACGTGCCGGGCGTCGCCGGGTTCGCGGCCGCCTGCCGGGTGGCGGTCGACGAGCAGCCCGAGCGCGCGGCGCGGGTCGCCGAGCTGCGTGACGAGCTCGTGGCGGGGGTGCGCGCGCGGGTGCCCGACGTCGTGCTGAACGGGGCTTCGCTCGATGCACCCGAGCGACGGCTTCCCGGCAACGCTCACCTGTCCTTTCCCGGCTGCGAGGGCGATTCGCTGCTGATGCTGCTGGACGCGCGGGGGGTGGAGTGCTCGACCGGATCGGCGTGCTCGGCAGGGATCGCGCGGCCGTCGCACGTGCTGCTGGCGATGCAGTCCGACGCCGAGAGCGCGCGTAGCTCGCTGCGCTTTTCCCTGGGTCACACCTCGACCCGCTCCGACGTCACCGAGCTGCTGGACGCGATCGGCGCCTGCGCCGAGCGTTCGCGTCGTGCCGGCGCTCTCTCGGGGGCTCTCACCGGCGCGCTCAGCCGCCGGGCCTGAGCATGCGCGTGCTGGCCGCCATGAGCGGCGGGGTCGATTCGGCCGTGGCCGCAGCCCGGGCTCGTGACGCCGGGCACGAGGTCGTCGGCGTCCACCTGGCGCTCGCGCGCCAGCCCGCGACGGCCCGCGAAGGAGCCCGCGGCTGCTGCACCCTCGATGACGCCCGCGATGCCCGCCGCGCCGCTGACGTGCTCGAGATCCCTTTCTACGTATGGGATTTGGCGGAGCGCTTCGCCGACGACGTGATCGCCGACTTCGCCGAGTCGTACGCCCGCGGTGAGACCCCAAACCCGTGCCTGCGATGCAACGAGCGCATCAAGTTCTCCGCCGTCCTCGAGCGGGCGCTCGCGCTCGGCTTCGACGCGGTGGTCACCGGTCATCACGCCCGGCTGACGCAGTCGGCCACCGGGCCGGTGCTGCGCCGCAGCGTCGATATCGCCAAGGACCAGTCCTACGTGCTGGGGACCCTGCGGGCCGAGCAGTTGGCGTCAGCAATCTTCCCGCTCGGTGAGTCGACCAAGGCGCAGGTGCGCGCGGAGGCGGCCGCGCGCGGGCTGGCGCTCGCCGACAAGCCCGACAGCACCGACATCTGCTTCGTCCCGTCCGGCGACACCGCAGGATGGCTGCGCGAGCGTCTCGGTTCGCAGCCGGGATCGGTCGTGGACGCCGAGACCGGGGTGGTCGTCGGCAGTCACGACGGGGCTTACGCGTTCACCGTCGGGCAGCGTCGCGGTCTCGCGCTCAGCGTCCCGGCGAGCGACGGGCGCCCGCGCTACGTCCTCGGGATCGACCCGGTGACCTCTACGGTCAGCGTCGGCCCGGCCGCCAGCCTCGGTATCGACTGGCTCGAGGCCACGTCGAGCACGTACGACGGTCCGCCGGTGCGCTGCCTCGCGCAGGTCCGCGCGCACGGCACCCCGGTCCTGGCCCACGCTCAGCTCGCCGGGCACGAGCGTGACGTGCTGCGCGTGGAGTTCGACGAGCCGCTGCGGGCAGTCGCGCGCGGGCAGGCGGTCGTGCTCTACGCCCCGGAGGCGGAAGGGGATCGCGTCCTCGGCGGCGGGTGGATCCGCGAGACGGGCACCGGCTGAGCCTCGCACGGCCCGCTCCCGTACCGTCGTCCCGTGGCCGACCGCGTCTATCCACCCGTCATCGGGATCGCCAAGACCTGGTTTCGCGCGCTCGACCTCAAGCTGACCGTCGAGGGCGGCGAGAACGTCCCGCGTACCGGGGGATGTGTGCTGGTCAGCACCCACGTCAGCTACCTGGATTTCATCTTCGTGGGCCTCGGGGCGCAACCGTCGAAGCGGCTGGTGCGCTTCATGGCGAAGAAGGCCGTCTTCGATCACAAGATCAGCGGTCCGCTGATGCGCGGGATGCATCACATCCCGGTCGACCGCAAGGCAGGTGCCGGCGCCTACGACGAGGCGCTGGCGGCATTGCGGGGAGGCGAGGTGGTCGGCGTCTTCCCGGAGGCGACGATCAGCCGGTCGTTCGAGGTCAAGCAGCTGAAGACCGGTGCGGCCCGGATGGCGCTCGAGGCCGGCGTGCCGATCGTGCCCGTATCGGTCTGGGGCACGCAGCGGCTGTGGACCAAGGGCCATCCCAAGCATCTGACGCGGCGCCACACGCCCGTCACCATTGCGGTCGGCCCGGCGATCGACCTCGCACCCGGCGACAAGCCCGTCATGGTGACCCGGCGCATCGGCGAGGCGCTCGAGACGCTGCTGCACAAGGCCCAGGAGAGCTACGTCGACCAGCCGGCGGGCCCCGATGACACCTGGTGGCTGCCGGTGCGTCTCGGTGGCAGCGCGCCCACGCCCGAGCAAGCCCGCGAGCTCGACGCCAAGCAGGGACATCTCGGCTGAGCACGCAGGATCCTGAGATGGACGAAGCCCCGCTCTGGTCGCCCGGCGCGGCGACCGGTGTCGGCTCGCTTCCGGGAGGGTTCAACTCCGCCCTGACCGGCAGCTCGCAGGAGATCAGCTACGCCTGCCATCTGGTGCTCGAAGAGCTGCCCGAGCTGCCCTACCTTCCCGAGCTCCCGCATCGCGGCCCCGGCGCCGATCTCATCGGACGTGGCGCGCTCTTCCTGACCGATCTGCACGTCGACCTGCAGCCGGCGGGCTGGCGGCTGGTGAGCCGGCCCGGTCAGGACGAGCGACGCGGACGTGACCTGCTCGAACGCGACATCGACGCGTTCGAGGAGGCCGCGCAGGACTACGTCGGGCCGGTGAAGGTGCAGGTGGCCGGCCCCTGGACGCTCGCCGCCTCCCTCGAGCTGACCCGCGGTGACAAGGCCCTGGCCGACGAGGGTGCGGTCCGCGACATCGCGGAGTCGCTCGCCGACGGGGTGGCCGGACACGTCGCCGACCTGCGCAAGCGACTGCCCCGCGCCCGCGTGATCGTCGCGTTCGACGAGCCGTCGCTGCCGGCGGTCATCACCGGCCGGATCCCGACCGCCAGCGGGTTCAGCACGTTGCCGCGCCCCGAAGGCTGGTTCGCCGAGCAACGGCTTTCGACTGTCCTGACAGGTGTTTCGGCGCCGGCCGGGGTGCATTGCTGCGCCGAGAACCCGCCCATCGCGCTGATGCGCAAGGCGGGTGCGGCGTTCGTCAGCATGGACTTCACGCGCGCGCTCAGCGTTGCCACGATGGACGAGCTGGGGGAGGCCGTCGAGGCCGGCCTCGGTGTCATTGCGGGGCTGGTGGGAACGGGAGCACAGGGCGGCGTTTTGTCGGACGTCGGTCGTACGGTCGAGCCGATCCTTTCGCTGTGGCGGCGTCTTGGCCTGGCAGCGGAGCAGCTCCGGGAGGTGGCGGTGAGTCCGACGTGCGGCCTGGCCGGCGCGAGTCCGCAGACAGCGCTCGCGGCCATGCGGCTGTGCCGGGAAGCAGGGAGCCGGCTCGCCGAGGGTGACCTGTGAGCGAGGCGCCCGTCGTGGGACCCGAGCCCACCAGCACCGAGCGGGCGCGTCACGCCGAGCTGTCCGCCCGGCTCGATGACCTCTCCTACCGCTACTACGTTCTCGATCAGCCGACCGTCAGCGATGGCGAGTACGACACGCTCATGCGGGAGCTGCAGGGTCTCGAGGAGAGCTTTCCCGAGCTGGTCACCCCGGATTCGCCGACGCAGAAGGTGTCGGGCGGGTTCAGCACCCTCTTCGAGCCGGTAGCCCACATCCAGCGGCTGTTGAGCCTGGACAACGTGTTCTCCGCCGCGGAGCTCGCCGAGTGGGCCGCGCGGGCGCAGCGCGAGGCCCCGGTGTCGGCCTGGCTGTGCGAGCTGAAGATCGATGGGCTGGCCGTTGACCTGGTCTACGAAAACGGCCGGCTGCTGCGGGCCGCCACCCGGGGCGACGGGCGAACAGGTGAAGACATCACCAACAATCTGCGCACCCTGCAGACGGTGCCCACCCAGCTCGCGGCGGATGCCGGCGTCCCGGTGCCGGAGCTGCTCGAGGTTCGCGGCGAGGTGTACCTCCCGCTCGAGGCGTTCGAGCAGCTCAACGCGGGTCTGGTCGAAGCGGGCAAGGCGCCTTTCGCCAATCCGCGCAACGCCGCGGCCGGTTCGCTCCGGCAGAAGGACCCGCGGGTCACCGCCTCGCGTCCGCTCGCGCTCACCCTGCACGGCGTCGGGGCATCCCGCGGTTTCGAGCCGGCCACCCAGTCGCAGGCGTACGAGCAGCTCGGGTTGCTCGGGCTTCCGGTCAGCCGCTACACCGCGGTCGTGTCCACGCTGGAGGAGGTGCAGGCCTTCGTCGATCGCTGGGGCGAGCACCGGCATGACGCGCCTCACGAGATCGATGGCGTCGTCGTCAAGGTCGATGACTTCGGGCTGCAGCGCCGGCTGGGTGCCACGTCGAAATCGCCGCGCTGGGCAATCGCCTACAAGTACCCGCCGGAAGAGGTCAACACCAAGCTCGACAACATCATCGTGAGCATCGGGCGCACCGGCCGGGCCACCCCGTTCGCGGTTCTGGAGCCGGTCCGGGTCGGCGGGGTGACGGTCGGGCAGGCCACGCTGCACAACGAGTACGAGGTGGCGCGCCGCGGTGTGATGATCGGTGACACGGTGGTCGTGCGCCGCGCGGGTGATGTCATCCCCGAGGTCGTCGGTCCCGTCGTAGCGCTGCGCGATGGCAGCGAGCGCGCGTTCGTCATGCCGACCCACTGCCCCGCGTGCGGCACCGAGCTGGTGCGCGAGGGCGATCAGGTCGATCTGCGCTGCCCAAACCATGTGGGTTGCCCGGCGCAGCGGGTGTGGTCGATCTTCCATTTCGCCGGGCGCAGCGCGCTCGACATCGACGGCCTCGGCTTCGAGACCGCCCGCCTGCTGTCGTCGAACGACATCGTCAAGGATGTCGGCGACATCATGGGGCTGCGCCCGGAGTCCTTCGAGGGACTGCCCGGGTTCGGCGCCAAGAAGATCGAGCAGATCATGCGCGGGCTCGAGCACGCGAAGACCCAGCCGCTGTGGAGGCTGCTGGTGGCGCTGTCGATCCGTGACGTGGGTGCTCCGACCGCGCAGACCCTCGCCCGCGAGTTCCGCACCCTGGACGCTCTCGAGGCGGCAGACGTCGAGCGCATCCAGGAGGTCGAGGGCATCGGCCCGAAGACGGCCGCGGTGATCGCCGGCTGGTTCGCCGACCCGGGGCATCGGGAGATCGTTCGCAAGCTGCGCGAAGGCGGCGTCAACACCACCGATGTCGGCGCCGAGGAATCCGGAGAGCGTCCCCTGGAGGGGGTGAGCGTCGTCATCACCGGCACCCTGGGCGCGTTCAGTCGCGATAGCGCGACCGAGGCGGTGCAGGAGCGCGGGGGGAAGGTCACCGGGTCGGTCAGCAAGAAGACCGACTTCGTGATCGCCGGTGAGGATCCTGGCCGGAGCAAGTACGACAAGGCGCTCGCTCTCGGAGTGGCGGTGCTCGACGAGGCCGGTTTCCAGGCGTTGCTGGAGGAGGGCGCGGAGGCCGCCCGTGCCCGCCTTGTCGAGGCCGCTGCCCAGAGCGGGGATTCGCCATCCGGCGAGACCGAACCGTGACATTATCGGCGGAGCCGGCTGACACCGAGTGATTGACGACGGCAAGGACGACGGCAAGCACGACGGTAGTGACGACGGCAAGGCGGTCGAAGCGATGAGGCGGGCAGCTATCGCCCCGGAGGCGATGCCCCACGCCGCCCCTCACCAGGCCGGCGGCTCCCTGTCCGGACGGCATCGTTCCCGCTCGCCGGCAGGTCGGAGCTGGCGTTCGGGCGGCATCCACCGCGGGCGCCGCAGCCGGGTGCCCGATCCTCGCGAGCTTGCCCCGGCCAGCGATTCCGCGTCCTTCTGGCGTTACCTCGCGCTGGTCTGGGGTGCGGGGGCGATGGTGCTCGTCGCCGAGTTCTTCAGCGCGATACGCCACCAGCAGCGCTGGGACGGTCCCTACGTCGTGGTCGTGATCTTGCTGCTGGTCGCCGAGCTGCGCCCGCTGGTGAAGTCCGACATGCGCGATCCGGCCGGTCTCACCACGTCCGAGGCCTTCGTCTTCGCGCTGCTCCTGCACTGGGGGCTGAGCCTCGCCCTGCTGGCAATGGTGGTTGCCATCGTCACGGCCGATGCGGTCCGCGGGCGAAGACCCTGGCGTACGGCGTTCAACGTGGCGCAGTACGCGCTGGCCTACGGGGCCGCGTCCCTGGTGCTGATCGCCAGCTCGGTCGACCTTCGCGATCACGAGTCCCAAAGCATCGGTGCTCATGACCTGCCGGCCATCGCGGCCGCGGGGGTCGCCTTCTTCCTGGTCAATGACCTGCTCGTGGCCGGAGCGGTGGCGCGTCACCAGCGGGTCACCTGGAAGAGCGTGCTGCTCGACGCGCCCGGCTACCGGATCGTCAGCACGGCAGCGTTGCTGTGCCTTTCGCCGCTGCTGGTCGTGGTGGCCGAGCGCAGCAGCGGGTTCCTGCCGCTGCTGCTCGTGCCGCTCTACGCGGTCGGCCAGGCCGCGGCGCTGGCCCAGGAGCGCGAGCGGCAGGCGCTGCACGATCCGCTCACCGGCCTGGCCAACCGCACGCAACTGCTGGAGCGGGCCCGCCCGGCGCTGGCGTCCGTGGGCGGCGAGTACCCGCCGGTCGCGTTGCTGATGGTCGACCTCGATGACTTCAAGGCCGTCAACGACACCCACGGCCACCTCGCTGGCGACGAGCTGCTGCGGCTGGTCGGAGCGCGGCTGGCCGCTGCGGTTCGCCCGGGTGACGTGGTCGCCAGGTTCGGCGGTGACGAGTTCGCCGTCCTGCTGTGTGACCTGTCGGCCGAGATCCCGGCTGTCACGTCCGCGCTGGAGCCCGACGTCACGGAGGCGGTGTCGCCGGAGGCGGTCGCCGACCAGGTGGCCGCGCGCATCCGGCTCGCGCTGCGGGAGCCGTACCAGATCGCCGGGCTCGCCGTGACCGTCGGCGCCAGCGTGGGCACCGCGGTCGCGCCGCCGTCGGGAGGTGACGTCGACGCGCTGCTGCACGCGGCCGACGTCGCGATGTACCGGGTCAAGGCAGACCGGCGCACCCCGGTCGCGACGGTCGACGTCTCCTCGCCCGTCATCCATCTGAACAACGGGCGCGACGGCGAGGCGCCGATGGCGCCGGCCGGGGTCGGCGTGACGACGGAATCCGTGGCGTCGGGATAGCTCTCAGTACGATCGCTGCATGAGCCTCACCCGCCAGGAGGTCGCCCACCTGGCGCGACTGTCCCGGCTCGCGCTGTCGGACGAGGAGCTCGATCATCTGGCGCCCCAGCTCGACGTGATCTTGACGAGCGTCGCCCGGGTCGCCGAGGCCGGCACGCCCGAGCAGATGGCGCAGGTGCCGCCGACGAGCCACGCCGTCCCGATGACCAACGGTTTCCGCCGCGACGAGGTCGTGCCCTGCCTGCCGCGCGACGAGGTGCTCGCCGCCGCGCCGGAGGCCGAAGACGGCCGGTTCCGGGTGCCGCGCATCCTCGAGGAGGAGGGATGAGCGAACCCTGGCCGGATCGTCGGCCGCACGGCTGCCGACCTCGCGTCATCCATCGCCTCGGGTGAGGTGAGCGCCGTCGAGGTCACCCAGGCCCATCTCGACCAGGTGGCGGCGACGGATGAGGAGCTGCACGCTTTCCTGCACGTCTCGGGGGAGTCGGCGCTCGCGGCGGCGGCGGAGATAGACGCCGCGCGTAGCCGGGGCGAGACGCTGGGCCCGCTGGCCGGCGTTCCCCTTGCGCTGAAAGACGTTTTTGCGACCCGAGGGGTCCCGACGACGTGTGGCTCGAAGATCCTCGAGGGTTGGCGGCCCCCGTACGACGCCACGGTCGTCGAGCGGCTGCGGGCCGCCGGCGTGATCGTGCTCGGCAAGACCAACATGGACGAGTTCGCCATGGGCAGCTCGACCGAGAATTCCGCGTACGGACCGACCCGCAACCCCTGGGACACCAGCCGGATCCCGGGCGGCTCGTCCGGCGGCAGCGCTGCCGCGGTCGCCTCCGGCCAGGCACCGCTCGCGGTCGGCACCGACACCGGCGGCTCCATCCGCCAGCCCGCCGCGGTCTGCGGGATCGTCGGCGTGAAACCCACCTACGGCGGGGTCAGCCGCTACGGGCTGGTCGCGTTCTCCTCGAGCCTCGATCAGGGCGGCCCGTTCGCGCGCACGGTGCTCGACGCGGCACTGCTGCACGAGGCGATCGCGGGTCACGATCCGATGGACTCCACCAGCATCGCGGGCTTCAGCGCCCCGGTCGTGGAAGCAGCAGCCCGGCGCGACGTGAGCGGGGTACGCGTCGGGGTGGTCCGCGAGCTGGGCGGCGCCGGCTACGAGCCTGAGGTCGAGGCGCGCTTCCGGGAGGCGGTCGCGGTGCTCGAGGAGCTCGGCGCGGTCGTCAGCGAGGTCTCCTGCAAAGCCTTCGAGTTCGGGCTGGCCGCGTACTACCTGATCGCCCCGAGCGAGTGCTCGTCCAACCTGGCGCGCTTCGACGGGATGCGCTTCGGCTTGCGCATCGGCAAGGACGACGACGGCGTCGAGCAGGTCATGAGCACCACTCGTGACGCGGGCTTCGGTGCCGAGGTGAAGCGCCGGATCATGATCGGCACGTACGCGCTCTCCAGCGGCTACTACGACGCCTACTACGCGCAGGCGCAGAAGGTCCGCACGCTCATCAGCCGCGATTTCGCGGCGGCCTTCGAGCAGGTCGACGTCCTGGTGTCGCCCACCACCCCCACGGTCGCGTTCCCGCTCGGCGAGCGCGTCGACGATCCGACCGCCATGTACGCCACCGACCTCGCCACCGTGCCTGCCAACCTGGCCGGCGTTCCGGCGCTCTCTCTGCCGTGCGGGCTGGCCGACGGGCTGCCGGTCGGCCTGCAGATCATGGCGCCGGCCCTGGCGGACGAGCGGATGTATCGCGTCGCCGGGGCGTTGGAGGCCGAACTCGACGCGCGCCGGGGAGGACCACTGTTGAGCCCGTACCTGAACGGTGAACCGGTGGCAGCGCGATGACCGTCACCGCGATCGGCACTGACTACGAGGTGGTCGTCGGTCTCGAGACCCACGTCGAGCTCGGCACCGTCTCCAAGATGTTCTGCGGCTGCCCCACGGCATTCGGCGCCGAGCCCAATACGCAGGTGTGCGCGGTGTGTCTGGGCCTGCCGGGCGCGCTGCCCGTGGTCAACGAGGCGGCGGTTGCCCTGACCGTGCGCATCGGGCTCGCGCTGAACTGCGAGATCGCGCCCTGGTGCCGTTTCGCCCGCAAGAACTACTTCTATCCGGACATGCCGAAGGACTTCCAGATCAGCCAGTACGACGAGCCGCTGTGCGTGGGCGGGTATCTGGACGTCGAGGTCGGCGGCGAGAAGCACCGGGTCGGGATCACCCGGGTCCACATGGAAGAGGACACCGGCAAGTCGCTTCACGTCGGCGGCGGCGACGGGCGCATCCACGGCGCCACCCACTCGCTGCTGGACTACAACCGGGCCGGCGTCCCGCTCGTCGAGATCGTCACCGAGCCCGACATCCGCTCCGCCGAGGTCGCGGCCGCTTACGTCACCGAGCTGCGGGAACTGCTGCGGGCGCTGGGGGTTTCCGAGGTTCGGATGGAGCAGGGCCAGCTGCGTTGCGATGCCAACGTCTCGCTGCGGGTGCGCGGCACCGAGGAGTTCGGCACGCGTACCGAGACCAAGAACCTGAACTCGATCCGCTCGGTCGAGCGCGCGATCACCCACGAGATCGGGCGGCAGGCGGCGCGCCTCGACGCCGGCGAGCGGATCGTGCAGGAGACCCGTCACTTCGACGAGGCGCGCGGCATCACCCAGGCCGGCCGCACCAAGGAAGAGGCGACCGACTACCGCTACTTCCCCGAGCCCGACCTGCTGCCGGTCGCGCTCGACGCGTCCTACATCGACGCGATCCGTGACGCGCTGCCCGAGCTTCCCGCGGCCCGCCGCGCCCGGTTGTGCCGAGCAGTTCGGCTTCAGCCCGCTCGAGCTCGAGCAGATGATGGGCGCGGGGGTGCTCGACCTGGTCGAAGACACGATCGCGGCGGGTGCCGAGCCTGACGCGGCTCGCGCGTGGTGGCTGAACGAGCTGGCGCGCACGGCCGCCGAGCGCGGGGTCGAACCGTCGCAGCTTCCGCGTGACCGGAGTCACACGTGGCGCGGCGTGATCGACTCGTCGCGGCAGGAACGCTGACCAACGCGCTGGCCCGCCAAGTGCATCGCCGGGTGTGCTCAACGGCGAGGGCTAGCCCGGATGAGGTCGTGAACGGCGCGCGGCCTGGCCGTCGTCGAGGATGCTGACGCGCTGGCCGCCGCCTGCGATGCGGCCATCGCTGCCGCGCCCGACATCGCCCAGAAGGTGCGCGACGGAAAGGCCGCCGCCGTGGGGCCGCTGGTCGGTGCCGTCATGAAGGCGATGAAGGGTTCCGCTGACGCGGCGAAGGTGCGGGCGTTCCTTTTGGAGCGGCTCGGAGTCGCCTGAGCGGGAGCCGCGACCCAGGCGAAACCTGCACGGTCCTGTCGGACTTCGCACGTATGGTGCGACCGTGCCGCCAGACCCGCCGTCCCACCGCAAGCCACGTTCCTTCGAGGTGACCGAGGGCTTCGAGCGCGCTCCTGCCCGCGCCATGCTGCGCGCGGTGGGGCTCACCGATGACGACTGGGAGAAGTTCCAGATCGGGGTCGCGTCCTCGTGGAACGAGGTCACGCCGTGCAACCTGCCGCTGCAGCGCCTGGCCGGCGCGGCGAAGGAGGGGGTTTTCGCCGCCGGCGGCTACCCGCTGGAATTCGGCACGATCGCCGTGTCCGACGGCATTTCCATGGGACACGAGGGCATGCGCGCCTCGCTCGTCTCCCGTGAGGTGATCGCCGACTCGGTCGAGCTGATGATGCATGCCGAGCGGCTCGACGGAAGCGTGCTGCTGGCCGGGTGCGACAAGAGCCTGCCCGGCATGCTGATGGCGGCCGCCCGGCTCGACCTCGCGTCGGTGTTCCTTTATGGCGGCTCGATCCTGCCTGGCCGTATGCCCGATGGCCGCCTGTCCACCATCCAAGACGTTTTCGAGGCCGTCGGCGCCCGCTCCAGCGGCAAGATCGACGACGCTCAGCTGAAGGCCGTCGAGAAGTCGGCGTGCCCGAGCCAGGGCTCGTGCGGCGGCATGTACACCGCTAACACGATGGCATCTGCGGCCGAAGCGCTGGGCATGTCGCTGATCGGATCGGCGTCGGCACCGGCGGTCGACAGCCGCCGTGACGGGTATGCCCGGGCCAGCGGCGAGGCTGTCGTTCGCCTGCTGGAAAAGGGAATCACCGCCCGCCAGATCCTCACCTTCGATGCCTTCGAGAATGCGATCGCGGTCGTGATGGCGCTCGGCGGCTCGACCAATGCCGTGCTGCATCTGCTGGCGATCGCCCATGAGGCTCGGGTCCCGCTTTCGCTCGACGACTTCGACCGCATCGGCCGCCGCGTGCCGCACATTGCCGACGTGCGCCCGTTCGGCACGTACGTCATGACCGACCTCGACCGGATCGGCGGCGTGCCGGTCGTGATGCGGGCCCTGCTCGAGGCCGGCCTGCTGCACGGCGACGCGCTCACCATCACCGGCCGCACGCTCGGTGAGGAGCTGTCCGACCTCGCGCCGCCCGACCTCGACGGCACGGTGCTTTCACCGCTCGACCGGCCCTTGCACTCCACCGGCGGCATCGCCATCCTGCGCGGGTCGCTCGCGCCCGAGGGCGCCGTCGTGAAGAGCGCGGGGATGGATCAGCTGGTCTTCGACGGCACCGCGCGGGTCTTCGACGGCGAGGCGCTCGCCATGGAGGCCGTTACCGCGGGCCGGATCCGCGCCGGAGACATCGTCGTCATCCGCTGGGAGGGTCCGAAGGGCGGTCCCGGGATGCGCGAGATGCTCGCGGTCACGGCGGCCATCAAGGGCGCCGGCCTGGGTCATGATGTCGCGCTGCTCACGGATGGCCGGTTCTCCGGAGCGACCTTCGGGCTGTGCGTCGGCCATGTGGCGCCGGAATCGGCGGACTGCGGGCCGATCGCGCTGGTCGCCGACGGCGATCGGATCACCCTCGACGTGCCCAACCGCACGCTCGATCTGCACGTGCCGGCGTCGGAGTTGGACCGTCGCCGGGCCTCCTGGAAACCCCTGGAGCCGCGCTACACCCACGGGGCGCTGGCCAAGTACGCCAGGCTCGTCGGGTCCGCCGCCGAAGGCGCGGTCTGCGACTGATGAAGGGGTCCAGCCGCCGCCACGGTGAGGCCTTCGTGTGAGCGACAACGATCTCGTCGAGCGCGAGAAGAGCCATTGGATACGCGTGACCGTCCTCGCGCTGATCCCGATCCTGATCGTGGCCGGTGCCGGCATCTTCGTGCTCCTGCGCCACCACAAGAAGGACACCCGCCAGCAGGAGGCCCAGGCGGCACTCTCGGCCTATCTCGCCTCGTGGTCGCGCTCCGACTACGCCGGGATGGCGGCCCACGCCGACGTTCCGGCGCCCGCCATCGCCGCCGTCGACGCCCCGATGCGGCGCAACCTGATCGTCACCGCCGCGAGTTACACCCCTGGACTGCTGACGCGCGACAAGACGGGTGACCGCGGCACCGCGCCGTACACGGCGCGCCTCACCCTGCGCGGCCTGGGCGCGTGGAGCTACTCGGGATCGCTCACGCTCGTCAAGACCAAGGACAGCGCCAAGCGGGATGTCTGGCGCGTGCAGTTCACGCCGGCGGCGATCATGCCGCAATTGACGGCCGATCGCGCCCTCCAGCGCACGCACGTGCTCGGCCACGCGGGGCCGGTTGCTCGACGCCGTAGGCCTGCCGCTGCGAGGTGCAGACGGGGACCTCGATTCCAATCTGCTGGGCACGGTCGGCCCTCTGACCGCGGCGCAGGCGCAGGCCGCCGGCCCGCGATTCACCGCCGGTGACATCGCGGGGCAGACCGGCATCGAGCGCGTCTACAACACGGCATTGGCGGGCGATCCGGGCGGCTCGATCGTGCTGATGCAGGGCGCGATCGGCTGCAACATTCGAAGAGTTATCCCGGCGGTCCCCGGGCGCGACGTGACCACGACGATCGACCTGCGGGTGCAGCGGGCGGGGGAGGCGGCGCTGGCTCCCGTCGGCTTGCCGGCCGCGATCGTCGCGATCGACACCCGCACGGGAGGCGTGCTGGCGTCGGTCAACCACCCGGCCGGAGGGTTTTCCCGCGCGATCCGCGGCCAGTACCCGCCGGGTTCGACGTTCAAAGTCATCACGACCACGGCGGCCCTGCTGGCCGGGCGCAACGAGAACACCCTGTTGGACTGCCCGCCGACCCGCACCGTCGACAACTACGTCTTCAAGAACGCGAGCAACGAGTCCTTCGGCCAGATCAACCTCCTCAAGGCGTTCGCCGTGAGTTGCAACACCGCGTTCGTCAACCTGCGCGAGTCGATGACCGAGGCCGACATGAAGCGCGCCGCGCTGCTCTACGGCTTCGATGGGACCCAGCCGCTGCCGATCGAGAGCTACGGCGGCTCCTACCCGGTGCCGCTGAACGGCGTCGTCGCGGCGGCGGCCGCCTTCGGGCAGGGCCAGGTGCAGACCAGCCCGCTGCAGATGGCGAGCGTCGCCGCTGCAGTGGCCGGCGGGGCCTGGCGCAGGCCCTTCGTGGTCGGCCGGGCCGCCGTGACCCATCCGATCCCGCCGGCGGTCGATACCCAACTGAAGGCCATGATGCGGCCGGTCGTCACCTCCGGGACGGCTGACGTCCTGCAATTTCCGGGCGTGGTCTACGGCAAGACGGGGACGGCCGAGTACGGCAGCGGCACCAACCCTCCGACCCACGCCTGGTTCATCGGCTGGCGCGGCACCGTCGCCTTCGCCGTCATCGTCGAGGGTGGCGGCTTCGGCGCCTCCGTGGCGGCCCCCATCGCCGCCAACTTCCTCTCCGACCTCGGCGCCGGCCTGAGGCTCACCCACATCGGAGGCGCCGCTCGTAGCAGCGGCGTGGGACCAAGGCCATTTGACGAAGCGCGGATCGTCAGCCACAGTGAACACGTGCAGAACCTGCGACTTGTAGCCTGCTTGCGCCCGTAGCCATCCGCTGCGTGCGCCGCCCTCCAGTGCCTTCGGCACGGGGGGCTTTTGTTTGTTCACAGCTCGCCAGACGCCACTGAAACTCCAAGCCCGCACCACCCCTTCAGAGGGAGCAGCCATGACAGCCTCGAATCCCCCATCGAACAACGAGCGGCATCCGGCGACCATCACCGGCGCGCAGTCGCTCGTCCGCTCGCTGGAGGCTGCCGGCGTAGAGGTCATCTTCGGCATCCCGGGCGGCGCGATCCTGCCCGCGTACGACCCGCTGTTCGACAGCACGATCCGCCACGTGCTGGTCCGCCACGAGCAGGGCGCCGGCCACGCCGCCACCGGTTACGCGCAGGCCACCGGCCGCGTCGGGGTGTGCATGGCGACCTCGGGTCCGGGTGCGACCAACCTCGTCACGCCGATCGCCGACGCCTACATGGACAGCGTGCCGATCGTCGCCATCACCGGCCAGGTGCCCAGCCCCTCCATCGGCTCCGATGCGTTCCAGGAAGCCGACATCTGCGGCATCACGTTGCCGATCACCAAGCACAACTTCCTCGTGACCGACCCGGCGCGACATCCCGAAGACGATCGCCGCCGCGTTCCACATCGCGAGTACCGGCCGCCCGGGGCCGGTGCTCGTCGATCTGCCCAAGGACGTCCTGCAGGCGCAGACGACGTTCACCTGGCCCAGCAGCTCGACCTGCCCGGCTACCGGCCCAACCTGCGCCCGCACGCCAAGCAGGTGCGCGAGGCCGCCAAGCTGATCAGCGCAGTCCGAGCGACCGGTGCTCTACGTCGGCGGCGGCGTGCTGAAGGCCCACGCGGCCGAGGAGCTGCTGCCAGCTCGCCGAGCTCACCGGCATCCCGGTCGTGACGACGCTCATGGCCCGCGGCGCGTTCCCCGACAGCCACCCGCAGCACCTCGGGATGCCGGGCATGCACGGCTCGGTCGCGGCCGTGACGGCGCTGCAGAAGTCCGATCTGCTCATCACGCTCGGCGCCCGTTTCGACGACCGGGTGACCGGTCACCTGCCGACGTTCGCGCCTGACGCCAAGGTCATCCACGCCGACGTCGACCCGGCGGAGATCGGCAAGAACCGCGCGGCCGACGTGCCGATCGTGGGCGACGCCAAGGCCGTGATCCGCGAGCTGACCTCGGTGCTGCGCAACGAGCCCAAGCGCCGACCTGTCGGCCTGGTGGGCGCAAGCTCGACGGCTGGCGCGAGACCTATCCGGTGGGCTACGACCTCCCGGCCGACGGCACGCTCTCGCCGCAGTACGTCATCGAGCGGCTCGGCAAGATCGCCGGCCCGGAGTGCGATCTACGTCGCCGGCGTCGGCCAGCACCAGATGTGGGCGGCCCAGTTCGTCAAGTACGAGAAGCCCTACACCTGGCTGAACTCCGGCGGCGCCGGGACGATGGGCTACGCGGTCCCGGCGGCCATGGGCGCGAAGGTCGGCAAGCCCGACACCCTCGTCTGGGCGATCGACGGCGACGGCTGCTTCCAGATGACCAACCAGGAACTGGCGACCTGCGCGCATCGAAGGCATCCCGATCAAGGTGGCTGTCATCAACAACGGCGCGCTCGGCATGGTGCGCCAGTGGCAGACGCTCTTCTACCAGGAGCGCTACTCCAACACCGACCTGCGCAAGGGTCAGCCGACGTACGTGCCCGACTTCGTCAAGCTCGCCGAGGCTCTCGGCGGGGTGGGACTGCGCTGCGATTGCGCCGCTGACGTCGACGCCACGATCGAGAAGGCGATGGGCGTCACCGACCGGCCCGTGGTCATCGACTTCGTCGTGCATCAGGACGCGATGGTGTGGCCGATGGTTGCCGCCGGCACCAGCAACGACGACATCAAGGTCGCCCGCGACACGGCGCCGCGGTTCGACTACGAGATCGGCGAGGTCGACGAAACCATCGAGAAGCTGGAAAGCGGGTCCACCAAATGAGCCGTCATACCCTCTCGGTCCTGGTCGAGAACAAGCCCGGTGTCCTGGCCCGCATCTCGGGCCTGTTCAGCCGTCGCGGCTTCAACATCGAGTCGCTCGCGGTCGGCCCGACCGAGCACAGCGACGTCAGCCGGATGACGATCGTGGTCGATGCCCCCGACACCGTGCTGGAGCAGGTGACCAAGCAGCTCAACAAGCTGATCAACGTGCTGAAGATCGTCGAGCTGGACGACGGCGCGAGCGTGCTGCGCGAGCTGATGCTCGTGAAGGTGCACGCCGACGCCGGCTCGCGCTCGGCGGTGCTGGAGACGGCCGGGCTGTTCCGGGCAAACGTGGTGGACGTCGCTATTGACGCGGTCACCATCGAGGCCACCGGCACGCGTGACAAGCTGGAGGCGCTGGTGCGGGTGCTCGAGCCGTACGGCATCCGCGAGCTCGTCCAGTCCGGGATGGTCGCGGTCGCCCGCGGCTCGCGTTCCATGACCGACCGCAACCTGCGCGCGGTCGACCGCCCCGCCTGATACCGCTCCGATTTTCGTCAACAAACATCGCGTCAGCCCACGGAAGGACCGCTCCAGTGCCGGAGATCTACTACGACGAGGACGCCGACCTGTCGGTGATCCAGCAGCGCAAGGTGGCCGTCATCGGCTACGGCAGCCAGGGCCACGCCCACTCGCTGAACCTGCGCGACAGCGGGGTCGACGTCCGCGTCGGACTTCCGGAGACCTCCAAGAGCCGGGCCAAGGCGGAGTCCGAGGGCCTGCGCGTCGTCACGCCGGCGGAGGCTGCCGCCGAGGCTGACGTCATCATGATCCTGGCACCCGACACGGCCCATCGCCGCATCTACGACGAGTCGATCGCGCCGCACCTCGAGGACGGCCAGGCGCTCTTCTTCGGCCACGGCTTCAACATCCGCTACGACCTGGTGAAGCCGCCCGCGGGCGTCGACGTCTGCATGGTCGCCCCCAAGGGCCCGGGCCACCTGGTGCGCCGCACGTTCGCCGAGGGCCAGGGCGTTCCGTGCCTCGTCGCCGTCGAGCAGGACGCGACGGGTCAGGCGCTGCAGCTGGCGCTGTCCTGGGCGAAGGGCATCGGCGGCACCCGGGCGGGCGCGCTTCGCACCACCTTCACCGAGGAGACCGAGACCGACCTCTTCGGCGAGCAGGCCGTCCTCTGCGGCGGCACCACCGCCCTGGTGCAGGCCGGTTTCGAGACCCTCGTCGAGGCGGGCTACCAGCCCGAGGTCGCGTACTTCGAGTGCCTCCACGAGCTCAAACTGATCGTCGACCTCATGTACGAGGGCGGCATCACCAACATGCGCTACTCGATCTCCGACACCGCGGAGTACGGCGACGTCACCCGCGGCCCGCGCATCATCACCGATGCCGTCAAGCAGGAGATGCGCAAGATCCTCGGCGAGATCACCGACGGCTCGTTCGCCAAGGAGTGGGTGGCCGAGGACGAGGCCGGCCGGGCGACGTTCGACAAGCTCGTCGAAGAGGGCAAGCACCACCCGATCGAGCAGGTCGGCGCCCAGCTGCGGCCGATGATGTCGTGGATCCGCCCGGAATGACACGGGAGTGAGCACCCCCTTGAAGCCCGTAGTACTCATCGCCGAGGAGCTCTCGCCGGCTGGAATCGCCTTGCTGGACCAGGATTTCGAGGTCCGGCATGTCGACGGCGCCGACCGGTCGGCGCTGCTCCCGGCGCTCGCCGAGGCTGACGCGGTCATCGTGCGCAGCGCCACCACCGTCGACGCCGAGGCGCTGGCTGCCGCTCCCGGCTGAAGGTCGTGGCCCGGGCCGGGGTGGGACTCGACAACGTCGACATCCCGGCCGCCACCGCCCGCGGGGTCATGGTCGTCAACGCCCCGCAGTCCAACATCGTCAGCGCCGCGGAGCACGCGGTCGGCCTGCTGCTGGCCGTGGCCCGCCGGATCCCGACCGCTCACGCGTCCCTCACGTCGGGGGAGTGGAAGCGCTCGCGGTTCACCGGTGTCGAGCTCACCGGCAAGACCGCCGGGCTGCTCGGGCTCGGACGCATCGGCGCGCTCGTGGCGCAGCGGCTCTCGGCCTTCGGGATGCGCATCCTCGCGTACGACCCCTACGTGTCCACCGCGCGCGCCGCGCAGATGGGCGTCTCGCTGGTCACGCTGCCGGAGCTGCTCGCCGAGTGCGACGTGCTGTCGGTCCACCTGCCGAAAACCCCGGAAACATTGGGGATGATCGGCAAGGACGAGCTCGCCATCTGCAAGCCGGGCGCCATCCTGATCAACGCGGCCCGCGGCGGTCTCGTCGACGAGGCGGCGCTGGCCGAAGCCCTTCACTCGGGGCACCTCGGCGGCGCCGGCATCGATGTGTACGCCAAGGAGCCCACCACAGCCTCGCCGCTGTTCGATGCTCCCAACGCCGTCGTGACCCCCCACCTCGGGGCGAGCACGGAGGAGGCGCAGGAGAAGGCGGGGCTGGCGGTCGCGCGCTCGGTGCGGCTCGCGCTGTCCGGGGAGTTCGTCCCGGATGCGGTCAACGTGCAGGCCGGCGGTTCCGTGAGTGAGGACGTCCGGCCGGGGCTGCCGCTCGCCGAGACGCTGGGTCAGCTCTTCACCGGTCTCGCCGGCGGCGTCGCCACCAGCCTGACGATCGAGGTACGCGGTGAGATCGCCAATGAGGACGTCGGGGTGCTGCAGTTGGCCGCGCTCAAGGGGGTCTTCCGCGCGGTGGTCGAGGAGCAGGTGACGTACGTCAACGCCCCGCTGCTCGCGTCTGAACGCGGCATCAGCGTGGCCCTCGAACGCGACCCGCTCTCGCCCGACTACCGCAACCTGGTGACGGTGCGCGGCGTGCTGCCCGACGGCACCGCGCTGGCGGTCAGCGGCACGCTGATGGGTACGCGGCAGGTCGAGCGGATCACCGAGATCGATGGCTACGAGGTCGACCTACGGCCGTCCGCCCACCTGCTCTTCCTGCGCTACGACGACCGTCCGGGCGTGGTGGGAAATGTGGGGGCGCTACTCGGTGAGGCTGGGGTCAACATCGCGAGTGCGCAGGTCAGTCGAGGCGAGGCGGCGGGGAGCGAGGCTCTCATGTCGCTGTCGCTCGATTCGCCCGTATCCCCCGACGTCGCCCGTCACATCGGTGACACGATCGGCGCGCGCGCGACCCGCTGGGTGGACATCGTTTCGAGCTGAACCGGTCCCGGCGGGCAGCGTGACGGTCGTCGGGTCAGGCTTGCTGTCCGTCACCCGTCTCGTACGCGGGTAGCGGTGACGTCGAGCTGGTGATCGTGGCGCAGGTGCCAGCGCAGGTCGTTCGAGGCCGCGAAAAGCTGGCCGCACCACCGGCATGTGACAACACTCACCACTCCATGTTGCCCCTAGCACGGGTCCCGGCACCAGACCTTGAGGTCGGGACTTTCGGCCCTACTTCGTATGGTTTTCTGGTGGACGCCGATTCTTCGCCTTCCGTATCCCGTGACACCCCCTCCGGCGACGAGGAGCAGGCCGCCCGCCGATTCGAGCGCTACGTGACGCGGCTACTCTGATGGTCGCCGGTTGACGCTGTATTCACGCCGCCCGCCACGGCGCGTTCCGTGACCGCACAGAACGTCCCCGACGCCGGGTGAGCGAGCGTCGCTACGACCCCACGGCCGACGAGTGGGTCACCTTCGCCACCCACCGCCAGGACCGCACCTATCAGCCGCCTGCGGAGCACTGCCCGCTCTGCCCCACCCGTGACCCGGCCAGTCCCACCGAGATCCCGCGAGCGTCTTTCGAGATCGCGGTCTTCGACAACCGATTCCCGAGCCTTTCCCCCGACCCGCCGCCGCCGGACGTGGCGGCTACCGGCCTGATCGCAGTGGAGCCCGCGGCCGGGCGCTGCGAGGTTGTCGTCTACAGCGACCTCCATGACACGACCCTTGCCGAGGTCGGGGTCGAACGGCTCCGGTTGCTGGTCGACGTCTGGGCCGATCGCTATGCCGTCCTCGGCGCCGAGGAGCAGGTCCGCTACGTCCTCGCCTTCGAGAACAAGGGCGAGGTCATCGGGGTCACGCTCGCGCATCCGCACGGCCAGATCTACGGCTACAGCGACGTCCCGCCCCGGCCGTTACGCGAGTTGCGCGCCGCCGATGACTACCGGCGACGCACCGGGCGCTGCGTCGAATGTGATGTGGTGGCGGGGGAGCTGGCCGACGGGCGTCGTGTCGTCGCGCGTCGGGGCGGGGTGGTCGCGTTCGTCCCGCCGTGGGCGCGGTTTCCGTACGAGGTGCATGTCGTACCGGTCCGGCACCGGCCCGATCTGCTGGAACTGCCGGAAGCCGAACGCGACGACGCCGCCGAGATCTCTGCAGGCCCTGTTGCAGGGCTACGACGCGCTGTACGGCTTCTCCCTGCCCTACGTCATGGGGATCCATCAGGCGCCGACCTGCGAGCCGGGCGAGCTTGCCGGCCGCGTCCACCTGACGGGCGGCCTGGAGGTGCTGTCGAGCTGGGCTCCGCTCAGCCACCTGCATTGGGAGTTCGCGCCCGTGCACCGCAGCGAGGACAGGATCAAGTATGTGGCCGGGTCGGAGCTGATGGGCGGCGCCTACCTGACCGACGTCGCTCCCGAGGATGCTGCGGAAAGCCTGCGCCGTGCCATCGGCTGAGCGGCCCGAGCAGATCGCGCAGACCTTTCGCGAGCGCGTCCGCCGCGAGCCGGACGGGGTCTGGGGCGCACCGGGACGCGTCAACCTGATCGGCGAGCACACCGACTACAACGACGGGCTGGTGTTGCCGTTCGCGATCGACCGGCAAGCGTTGGCAGCGGTGGCGCTGCGCGAGGACGACCGGCTGCTGGCCTGGTCCTGCCAGCGCGAGCCGCAGGCTTGGCTCGCGTATCCGCGCGGGGTGATGCGGGCGTTACGTGATGCGGGGCTGACGCTCCCGGGCGCCGACATCATCGTGGACTCCGACGTGCCCACCGGCAGCGGCCTGTCCTCGAGCGCCGCGCTCGAATGCTCGATCGCCCTCGCACTCAACGACCTCGCCGGCGGGGGCCTTTCCCGGATGGACCTGGCCGCGGCGTGCCAGTCCGCGGAGAACACCGAAGTCGGTGCCCGGACCGGGATCATGGATCAGGTTGCGTCGCTCTTCGGCAGCGCCGGAGGGCTGGTGTATCTCGACGCGCGGGACCGCAAAGTTGCTGTCGTACCAGCCGATTTCGGCGACCTCGCACTGACCGTCATCGACACCGGCGTGCGCCACAGCAATGCCGATGGCGGCTACGGCGACCGGCGTCGCGAGTGCAGCGAAGCGGCGGCAGCCTTGGGGGTGGCGACCCTGCGGGACGCCGACATGGGACGCGTCGCGGCGCTGGCCGGATCGGGCGGGACTGAGGGGCTCCTCGGGCGCCGGGCCCGTCACGTCTTCACCGAGAACGCCCGGGTGACCCGGGCGGTCGCCTTGATGCGCGCCGGTCGCGCCGCCGACGTGGGCCCGCTGCTGACCGCGTCGCACGTCTCGCTGCGCGACGACTTCGAAGTGTCAGCTCCGGAGCTCGACGTCGCCGTCGACGCGGCACTGGACGCCGGGGCCTTGGGCGCTCGGATGACCGGTGGCGGCTTCGGAGGCTGCGCGCTGGCCATGTCGCACGAGCGCGATCTCCCGGCGCTACGCGATTCGGTCGACCGCGCGTACGGGCGTCGCGGCTGGGCGCCGCCACAGCTCTTTCGGGTCGCTCCGGCCGACGGAGCCCGGCGCTTGCGCTGACTTTCGCAGGAAGATCTGCGCCGCGGCTTGCTTCCGGCATCAGTGGCAACCGTCCCCGCCAGACACCGGCGCGAGCGGCGCAAGTGACGCTGGAATCTGGTGGACCCCTGTTCGCAACGTCCGTGCAACAACGCACAAGCATCGTGATGGTCATGCGCGGCATGACGTACCTCTTGCGCTTGGTCCTTCCCGACCGGCCAGGGTCACTCGGTGCCGTCGCGACCGCGTTGGGGGCGGCGGGCGTCGACATCGAGTCCCTGGACGTGATCGAGCACGGGCCTGACGGCGCGGTCGATGATCTGGTGGTCGGGCTGCCCGAAAGCGGGCTCGCGGATGCCTTGATCTCTGCGGCCCAATCGGTTCCCGGGGTTCACGTCGAGTCGTTGCGGCCGCATCCCCGGGCTGCTGAGACCGTGCGGGATCTGGACATCGTCGATGCGTTGGCGAGCCAGCCCGATCAGGCGCTGCGCCAGTTGGCGATGCTCGTGCCGGAGGCGTTCCGGGCGCAGTGGGCCATGGTGCTCGAGGCGACCCCGTTCGCCCTGCCGCGGATCATCGCGGCAAGTGCAAACGCCCCGCGCGAAAGGGAGTTCGCCACGCCGTGGATGCCGCTCGCGACGGCGCGGCGCTTCGCCTGGGGCGAGGAGTGGATTCCGGAGGTGTGGACCGAGCGCGCCATCGAGCTGGCCTGCGCGCCCGTGGGCGGGCCGTATCAAGCGATCCTGCTGGCCCGCGCCGGAGGTCCGTCGTTTCGTCCGAGCGAGTTGATGCGGTTGGCTCATTTGTCCGGTCTTGCCGGGACAATGGCGGCGGCAGAGCTGAAAGCCGGTCGCCAAGGGCGAAGGTAGTGCTGGTAGCCTCCTTCCCGATGGCGCACCTTCTGCTTAGTCGCCGCGGCGGGGCCCTCTAAGAGAGGCCGGCTCCCTCGCCGCGGCTATCTGCTGCGCGCCGGCCGCCTCCATGGCGACCACGAGGAGCCCCACATGCACGAGAACCGTGCACCTTCGTATGACATTCATGCCGGCCGGCAGAAGCCGTCCGGCATGCCGATCCAGAAGTACACCGCGTTTCCCCCGATAGAGCTGGCCGACCGCACCTGGCCGCATCGCACCATCACCGCCGCGCCTCAGTGGTGCAGCGTCGACCTCCGCGATGGCAACCAGGCCCTGATCGACCCGATGAGCCCGGCGCGCAAAAGGCGCATGTTCGATCTCCTGGTTCGCCTGGGTTACAAGGAGATCGAGATCGGCTTCCCGGCCGCGAGCCAGACCGATTTCGACTTCATCCGCTCGCTCGTCGAGGAAGACCTCGTCCCCGATGACGTCACGGTGCAGGTGCTCACCCAGGCTCGCGAGGAGCTCATCGAGCGCACCAACGAATCGCTCGCCGGTTTCCGCGGCTCGGCGCTTATCCACCTCTACAACTCCACCTCGACGCTGCAGCGCCGGGTCGTCTTCGGCCTCGACCGTGACGGCGTCAAAGAGATCGCGGTGCGCGGCGCCGAATGGTGCGCCAAGTACGCCGAGCAGTACCTGGGTTCGGCTGACGTGCGGTGGCAGTACAGCCCGGAGTCGTTCACCGGCACCGAACTCGATTATGCGGTCGAGGTCTGCGAAGCCGTGATGGACGTCTGGCAACCCGACGCCGAGCACCCGGTCGTGCTGAATCTGCCTGCGACTGTTGAGATGGCGACCCCCAACGTCTACGCCGACCAGATCGAATGGATGAGTCGCGCACTCACCCGGCGCGACGCCGTCGTGCTCTCGCTGCACCCCCACAACGACCGCGGAACCGCAGTAGCCGCAGCGGAACTCGGCGTCCAGGCGGGCGCCGATCGCGTCGAGGGATGCCTGTTCGGCAATGGCGAGCGCACCGGCAACGTCTGCCTCGTGACGCTCGGGCTGAACCTGTTCAGCCAGGGCATCGATCCGATGATCGATTTCTCCGACATCGACGAGATCCGCCGCGAGGTCGAGCACTGCAACCAGCTGCCCGTCCACCCGCGCCATCCCTACGGCGGCGAGCTGGTCTACACCGCGTTCTCCGGCTCGCACCAGGACGCGATCAAGAAGGGGCTCGAGGCGCTCGAGCGCGATCAGGCGGCGCGCGTTCCCGGTTCGGAAATCTGGCAGGTTCCGTACCTGCCCATCGATCCCTTCGACGTCGGCCGCACCTATGAGGCCGTCATCCGCGTCAACAGCCAGTCCGGTAAGGGCGGGGTCGCGTACCTGCTGAAGGCCGACCACGGGCTCGACCTGCCGCGCCGGCTGCAGATCGAGTTCAGCGGGGTCGTCCAGCGCCACACCGACGCCGAAGGCGGCGAGGTGAGCTCCCAGGAGATCTGGGACATCTTCAACAACGAGTACCTCGGAGGCGGAAACGCTCGCCTGCGGCTGCGTTCCTACGACCTCGCCGCGTCCGACTTCACCGTCGAGCTCGATGGCGTGGAGCAGGTCATCCACGGCGAGGGCAACGGGCCGATCGCGACCTTCGTCCACGCGCTCGGCACCGTCGGCATCGACGTTCGGGTGCTGGACTACGCCGAGCATGCGATCGGTGCCGGCGAGGACGCGCGCGCCGCGGCCTACGTCGAAGCGGCCCGGGACGGCCGTGTCCTCTGGGGCGTCGGCGTCGACTCCAACATCCTCACCTCGTCCCTCTACGCCGTCGTGAGCGCCGTCAACCGCGCCTGACCAAGATCAACGCGCCCATGATCATGAAATAGCCATGATCATCCGGCTCACAACAAGATCATGGGCGCGTTGATCTTGAAGGCGCTTCGGTAACGTCGCAGGTATGAAACTCGCGGTCATCGCAGGCGACGGCATCGGCCCGGAGGTCGTGGCGGAAGGGCTGCGGGTGCTCGACGCCGTGCTTTCCGGCACCGGCGAGAAGGTCGACGCGGTCGAGTACGACCTCGGCGCGGCTCGCTGGCACCGCACCGGTGAGACGCTGCCCGACAGCGTGCTGGCCGAGCTGGGTGAAGTTGATGCGATCCTGCTCGGCGCCGTCGGTGACCCGAGCGTGCCGAGCGGCATCCTCGAGCGGGGCCTGCTCCTCCGCCTGCGTTTCGCGCTCGACCACCACGTGAATCTGCGGCCGGTACGGCTCTTTCCGGGTGCGGCGACCCCGCTGGCGGGTGATCCGTCGATCGATTTCGTCGTCGTACGCGAGGGCACCGAGGGTCCCTACGCGGGGGCCGGTGGGGCGTTGCGAGTGAACACCCCTCACGAGATCGCGACCGAGGAGAGCGTCAATACGCGGTTCGGCGTCGAGCGGGTCGTGCGCGACGCGTTCTCGCGCGCCCAGCGCCGCCGCAAGAAGCTCACACTCGTCCACAAGAACAACGTGTTGGTGAACTCGGGCAGTCTGTGGCAGCGGACGGTCAACGAGGTCGCCCCCGAATTCCCTGACGTGGCAGTCGATTACAACCACGTCGACGCCGCGACGATCTACTTCGTCAGCTCGCCGGAGCGCTATGACGTCATCGTCACCGACAACCTGTTCGGCGACATCCTCACCGACCTCGGCGCGGCCATCGCGGGTGGTATCGGGCTCGCTGCCAGTGGCAATCTCGACGTCTCGCGGGCCCACCCGAGCATGTTCGAGCCGGTGCACGGATCGGCCCCCGACATCGCGGGGCAGGGCATCGCCGACCCGACGGCCACCGTGCTCTCGGTCGGCATGCTGCTCGACCACCTCGGGTTCGCGGAGCAGGCGCAGCGGGTCGAGGCTGCTGTGGCAGCCGATGTCGCCACCCGTGGCACCGCTGCGCGCAGCACCCGCGAGATAGGCGAGAAGCTCGCCGCGGCAGCAGCCGGGTAGCGGCGAGCAGATCGTGACTCGGCTGAGCGCAGCGAAGCGAGCGCGGGTCTGCGACCAGTGACCTGGGCGGTACCGTGGTTAATCCACCGCGGTACAAGGAGGCCCCGTGCCGATCACGCCCACGAAGAAGATCTGGATGGACGGCGAGTTCGTCGACTGGGACGACGCGACCATCCACATCCTCAACCCGACCCTGCACTACGGCTGGGGCGTCTTCGAGGGCATCCGGGCTTACGCGACCGACCGCGGCCCGGCCGTCTTCCGCCTCACCGAGCACATCGAGCGGCTCTTTCGCAGCGCGAAGATCTACTTCATGGAGCCGGAGTGGACGGTGGCCCAGATCATCGCCGCCACCAAGGAAACCGTGCGGATCAATGAGATCGAGTCGTGCTACATCCGCCCGCTCTTCTACCTCGGCTACGGCGAGATGGGGCTCAATCCGCTCCCGAGCCCGACCAAGGCCAGCATCGCCGTCTGGCCGTGGGGCGCCTACCTCGGCGACGAGGCGGCCAACAAGGGCGTCCGTGCCGCCGTGTCGTCATGGCAGCGCATCGGTCCCAACGTCATCCCGCCGGAGGGCAAGGGCACCGGGCAGTACATCAACTCCTCGCTCGCCAAGGTCGCCGCGCTCAAGGCCGGTTACGACGAGGCCATCCTGCTGACGGCCGCGGGAACGATCGCCGAGGGCACGGGCGAGAACATCTTCGTCGTCTACGGCAAGCGCCTGATCACCCCGCCGATCGTCGACGGGGTGCTCGCCGGCCTCACCCGCGACGCGGTCATCACGATCGCGCGCGACGAGGGATACGAGGTCGTCGAGTCGCCGCTGGTGCGCTCCAACCTCTACCTCGCCGACGAGGCCTTCTTCACCGGCACCGCGGCCGAGATGGTGCCGCTGGTGGAGGTCGACGACCGTCCCGTCGGCACCGGAACTCCCGGGCCCGTGACGCGTCATCTGCTGGAGATCTTCCGGGGCGCCGTCCGCGGGGAGCTAGACCGGTACAAGACCTGGAACGAGTACGTCAGGGAGTAAGTCTGCCGATTGTGGGAACCTTTGCGGCCAGGCTCTTCACAAATGCACAAGCTCCGAACTACCGTGCGAGCCTGAGATCGGCCACCGACTGCGGAGGTCCTGCATGCGCGTTTCAGATGCGATGTCATCGGTCGTCCTGACGATCGGCCCGAGTCATACGCTGCGTCACGCCGCCAAGCGGATGTCGGCGCAGCGTGTCGGGGCCGCGGTCGTTCACGACGACGACGGGCAGGGGCCGTCGATCCTCACCGAGCGCGACATCCTCGAGAGCGTCGCGGCCGGTCTCGATCTCGACGCCGAACTCGCCGGCGACCACCTCACGCAGAACGCCGTGGTGGCCGATCCGGGCTGGTCGCTGAACGATGCCGCCGCGGCGATGTTGCGCGGCGGGTTCCGGCACCTGGTGGTGTGCCAGGATGGTGCCGTGGTGGGGGTCCTGTCGATGCGCGATGTCGTGCGTTGCTGGGCGCAGCAGCCCGCCCACGCCGGCGCGTGAGCTCGGCGAGCCCTTCTCCTGCCGGGGGGCCTACTGAAGGCTCCCGCACCGATCCGATCGCGCTGCTACGCCGGTCGTCCCTGCTCGGCACGCTCGACGAGGAAGACCTCGTCCGCCTCGCCCGGCGCTCCCGGCTGCGCCGCTACCGGCGTGGACAGGTGCTCTTCACCGAAGGCGATCCCGCTGACGCTGTCGTGATCGTCGCCGAGGGCCGGCTGAAGGTGCTGGTGATCGCGGACGACGGGCGCGAGCACGTGGTCAACATCGCTGAGGTGGGCGACACGATCGGCGAGCTGGCGCTGGCGGATGCCGGCCCGCGTTCAGCGACGGTCGAGGCCCTCGATGAGACGGTCGTCATGGTGGTCGACCGTGCAGTGGTCGAGGAGATGATCCGCGAGCGGCCGGTCGTTGCCCAGAAGCTGTTGCGGGCGCTGGGCGCTCACGTGCGGCGCCTCACGGGGCAGAACGCCGACCTCGTCTTCCTGGACCTGCCGCGCCGGGTCGCGAAGCTGCTGCTGTACCGGATGCGCCAGACCGGTCATCAGGTCATCGAACTGGGCCTCAACCAGACCGAGATCGCGGCCATGCTGGGCGGTTCGCGGCAGTCGGTGAATCAGGCGCTACGCGACTTCGAGAAGCGCGGCTGGATCCTCGGCGAGGGCAGCACGATCACGATTCAAGACGTCGACCGGCTGCGCCGCTTCGCCGGCGACTAGCGCCCCGCTTTCGCCGTGAAACCATGGTGGAGTGTCCGTCACCGACTCCCCACCCGGTTCCCTTCGCGATTCCTTGAGCGGCCCGTATGACCCAGAGGCCTTCCACGTCTACGACACCACCCTGCGTGATGGCACGCAGCAGGAGGGGCTGTCGCTTTCGGTCGCCGACAAGCTGACGGTCGCCCGTCACCTCGATGATCTCGGCGTGGGCTTCATCGAGGGCGGGTGGCCGGGCTCCAACCCCAAGGACGCCGAGTTCTTCGCCCGTGCGAAGACCGAGCTCGTGCTGCGCACGGCCACCCTGGCGGCGTTCGGCGCCACCCGCAAGGCCGGTGCCATCGCCGCTGATGACCCGCAGGTGGCCGCCCTTCGCGAGGCGCAGACGCCGGTCGTCTGTCTGGTCGCCAAGAGCGACCTGCGCCACGTCGAGCGGGCGCTGCGCACCACCGGCGCGGAGAACCTGGCGATGATCCGCGACACCGTTTCCCATCTCGTCGGCGAGGGCCGGCGCGTCTTCCTCGACGCCGAGCACTTCTTCGACGGCTATGCCGCGCAGCCCGAGTACGCCCTCGAGGTGGTGCGGGTGGCCGCGGAGGCGGGTGCTGAGGTGGTCGTGCTGTGCGACACCAACGGCGGCATGTTGCCGACCCCACTGGTCGACGCGGTGGGTCAGGTCTTCGCGGCGAGCGGTGCCCGGCTCGGCATCCACTGCCACAACGACACCGCCTGCGCGGTCGCCAACACGCTCGCGGCGGTCGAGGCGGGGGTGACGCACGTCCAGGGCACGGCCAACGGCTACGGCGAGCGGTGCGGTAACGCCGACCTGTTCAGCGTCGTCGCCGGGCTGGAGACCAAGATGAGCCGCCAGGTGCTGCCGGCGGGCCGGCTTCGCGAGGTCGTGCGCGTTGCGCATGCGATCAACGAGGTCGCCAACACCACCCCGGACCCCAAGCGGGCCTACGTCGGGATGTCGGCCTTCGCTCACAAGGCCGGGCTGCACGCGTCTGCCATCAAGGTCGATCCTGACCTCTACCAGCACATGGATCCGGCAGCGGTCGGCAACGACATGAGGATGCTGGTCTCGGAGCTGGCCGGCCGGGCGACCGTCGAGCTGAAGGGCCGCGAGCTCGGCCTCGACCTGTCGGGCGAGCGCGAGGCCCTCGGCCGGGTCGTGGAGCGCGTCAAGGATCTGGAGTCGCGCGGCTTCGTCTTCGAGGCCGCCGAAGCCTCGTTCGAGCTGATGCTGCGCGCCGAGGTCTCGGGGGAGTCGCGCTACTTCTCGCTCGAATCCTGGCGGGTGATCGTCGAGCAGCGCCGGGGTGAGGTGGTCAGCGAGGCGACGGTCAAGCTGTGGTCTCGCGGCGAGCGCATCGTCGCGACGGGCGAGGGAAACGGCCCCGTCAACGCGCTCGACCGGGCCCTGCGGACGGCGCTGGAGAAGACCTACCCGGGCTTGGCCGACATGGAGCTCGTCGACTACAAGGTGCGGATCATCGAGGGCGCGCACGGCACCGGAGCCGTCACCCGGGTACTCGTGGAGACCTCCGACGGCACCTCGACGTGGGACACCATCGGCGTCGACGAGAACATCATCGCCGCCTCCTGGCAGGCGCTGGAGGACGCGGTGACCTACGGGCTCTTCCGCCAGGGCGAACAGCCCGAGAGCTGATCGTCGCGCCGGCGGACCCGAAAGGCAGACGCCGGCGAGCCAGGGCCGTTACGCATAAGCGGCGAATCGCTCTTATCCGAAGCTGAGCGTCCCCGGGGATATCGAGGCCGTGACCAGCAACGCGGACTCCGCGCGCCGGACCCGGCCCATCAGCAGGCGCACCACCGCCTCGTCGCAGGGGTGGCAGTGGATCGTGCGGTCGAGCGAGGTTGCTTTCAACGCCTCCAGCGGGGCCTCGCAGCCCTCCGTCAGGCTGACGGTGAGGTGCGGTGCCGTCTGGACCGGAATGACGTCCAGGGGCGCGCGGGACAGGACGACGCCGGGACTGACGAGATCGGTCGTGAGGGTCACGCTCCCCTCATCGGCCACGGTTGCCTAACTTACAGCCGTGTCGTTCGCAGTTTCGTCCGGCGAGTCTCCGGCGTGGCGCGCCCCACGTGGCCGGTCTGGTGCCCGCCGACGTCGAACCCGGTTGTGGCCATGCGTCCGGCCGGCCGGGTGTGGCTGTGGATAACTCTGAGGGTGTCTGGAATCGCCCTTAGGCTTCCGAGCAGGCCACTGAAGGTCAGTGGTCTTCATCGGAGGCAAATCATGGCAAGTGACGCCTATGCCGTCAGTCCCGCCGAGCTGACGGCCACCAGCGGGCGGTTGCGCGCGGCGGCCGGCAGCATCGCCGGGGAGCTCGCGACGTGCTCCACCCAGGTGCAAGCGCTGTCCGGCGTCTGGACCGGGATGGCGCACGCCCGCTACGAGGCGCTGTTCGCCGAGTGGCAGTCCAGCGCGGCCCGGCTGCAGCAGGCGCTCGAGGGGATCGCCGAGATGACGAGCCGGGCCTCGCAGGTCTACGCGACGGGTGACGCGAGCGTCGCGAGCATGTTCGCCCGGCTGTAGCCGTCCGGCGGCGGCGCGCCGCGATCTGCTTCGGTCATGGTCGCAGACCCGCGCTCGACTTCGCTGCGCTCAGCCGAGTCGCGATCTGCTTCTACGGAATCTCCTCCCACCACTGACACCACCACTCGCCGCCGACCAGCACCCGCAGCTTCGGGTGCCAGCAGTAGGTGATGTCCTTGTCGGTGTCGAGGTAGTACAGGCAGTTGCGGCAGCGCTCGTCCCCGTTGGGCTTGGCCCGCAAGATGGCGTCCTCGGCGAGGTGGCCGAGTTTCATGCTCAGTTCTTCGTCGATTGCCTGCGGCTCGGGGGCGCCGACGTCGTAGGTCGCTTCGCTCATGAGCGAATTATGCCGACCGCGAGGGCACTTCAGCGGCGTTCACCTTTGGCCGAGAGTCTGTAGCGTCGCTGGTCGTGCGCATTGCTCGAGTCAGCGTCGGTGGTAGTCCCCGCTTCGGTGTCGTGAACGGGGGATTGGACAGTGGCGGCGGCGAGGTGCTGCTGCTGTCCGCTCACCCCTTCGGCGAGCTGGTGCCGACCGGGGAGCGGGTGGCGCTCGACGAGGAGACGTTGCTCGCCCCGATCCTGCCCAGCAAGGTGATCGGCATCGGGAGGAACTACGCCGAACACGCTCGCGAGATGGGCTGCGAGACCCCGGAACGGCCGCTGCTGTTCCTCAAGCCGTCCACCTCCGTCATCGGGCCGGGCAAGTCCATCTCGATGCCGCGACACCCGGGTCGACTACGAGGGCGAGCTGGCGCGTCGTCATCGGCCGGCTGTGCCGCGAGGTGCCGGTCGGCGCGGGCGTTCGAAGTCATCCTGGGCTACACCTGCGGCAACGACGTGACCGCCCGCGACTGGCAGCGCGCCGACGGGCAGTGGACCCGGGCCAAGGGCGGTGACACGTTCTGCCCGCTCGGCCCCTGGATCGAGACCGAGCTCGATCCCGACCGACCTCGCGATCCGCACGCCTCGTCGACGGGGAGGTACGCCAGGACGGCGCGCACCTCACAGCTGATCCACGACGATCCCCGCGCTCATCGAGTACGTCAGCACCGCGATGACGCTCCTGCCGGGCGACGTCATCCTGACCGGCACGCCCGCCGGGATCGGGCCGCTCCAGGCCGGGCAGACCGTAACGGTCGAGATCGAGGGCATCGGCATCGCTGTCGAATGTGGCGGAGCCCCGATGAGCGGCCGAGCGCGCCCGGGCCGGCGCCGCGTCGCCGTGCGCCATCTCGCGATCCCGCCGATGGACCGGTCGATGCGCACGCGGTTCGCCCCGGCGCCGTCGGGTGACCTGCACGTCGGCAACGTGCGTACGGCGCTGTTCTCGTGGGCGCTGGCCCGCCGTCACGGCGGCACGTTCCTGCTTGCGCGTCGAGGACACCGACCGCTCCCGGGTCAGCGACGAGGCGTACGCGCGGCGCTCGGACGTCCTGCGGCTGGATGGGCATCGACTGGGACGAGGGGCCGGGGGTCGGCGGGTCCGCACGCGCCCGTACCGGCAGAGCGAGCGGCTGCCCTCTACGCCGAAGCTGCCGAGCGAGCTTCGCGCAGCCGGTGCGGCCTACCCCTGCTACTGCACGCCTGCGGAGCTGGCGCGAGCGCCGCGAACAGGCCCGCGCCGCGAACCGTCCGCCTGGTTACGACGGTCGCTGCCGCACGCTGACCGGCGGCGCAGCGCGCCGCCTTCGAGGCCGAGGGACGCACGAGCGTGCTGCGCTTCTGGATGCCGCGACGGCACCACGACCTGGAACGATCTCGTGCGCGGCGAGATCACCATCGATCACGCCAACGTCCCGGACTTCGCCATCACCCGCTCCGACGGGCATCCGCTCTACCTGCTGGCCGCCGGCCGTCGACGACGTGGCGATGGGCCTGACGCACATCGTGCGCGGCGAGGACCTGGTGACGGCGACCCCGCGGCAGCTGGCGCTGTACGCGGCGCTCGGGCATCCGCAGGAGCGCTGGCCGGCGTTCGCGCATCTCCCGCTGATCATCGGCGCGGACAACGCGCCGCTGTCCAAGCGCAACGGCGAGGTGTCGATCGCCTGGTACCGGCGAGCCACGGATTCCTGCCCGAGGCGCTCGCCAACTACCTGGCGCTGCTGGGCTGGTCGCCCGGCGGCGACCGGGAGTTCTTCGGCGCGGACGTGCTGCTCGACGGAGTTCGACGTGCGACCGCGTCAGCAGCAACCCCGCGCGCTTCGACCTCAAGAAGCTTGAGGCGCTGAACGGCGACTGGATCCGCTCGCTCGACGGGCGACGATCTTGCCGCCCGGATCGCTCCCGTACTGGCCGCCGCCGGGCTTGCCGACGTCGACCTCGCGTGCTGCTGGCGGCCGCCGTTCCGCTGATCCAGATCCGGATGAACCGGCTCACCGAGGCGCCTGCCTTGCTGCACTTCCTGTTCGTGACGAGGCGGCCTTCGCGATCGAGGAGCACGCCGCGGCCAAGGGCGCTGGGCGAGGGTTCCGGGGCCGTATTGCGGGCCGTCTCCGAGCGTCTGCAGCGCCCTTGCGGAGTGGACCGTGGAAGCTCTCGAGCCGGCGGTCTGGGGCATCGGGGAACGGCTGGGTCTGAACACGCAAGCGTACCGGCGACCCCGCTGCGGGTGGCGGTCACCGGCCGGATGATGTCGCCACCGCTGTTCGAGTCGATGGTGCTGCTCGGTCGCGAGCGCACGCTGCGCCGGATCGACCAGGCTGCAGGGCTCGGCGGCTGAGGCGTCAGGCTGCGCGTATCCTTGTCTTCCGCGCGAGCCCCGCGGGCCTGTGGGGTATGGGGTAATTGGCAGCCCGGCGGATTCTGATTCCGCTAGTCTAGGTTCGAGTCCTGGTACCCCAGCGGTCACACTCAGCACCAGTACCACGCAGCAGTAATGGGCACCCAGGGCCACTCCTGGGCCGCTCAGTTCGGCCCCGTCGTCTAGTGGCCTAGGACGCCGCCCTCTCAAGGCGGTAGCGCCGGTTCGAATCCGGTCGGGGCTACTCCAACTTCCGGGTCCGCATTTGCGGGCCGCATCCAGCTGTTCGGCGTGACAAGGCCGTGCTGCGCAAAGGATGCTGCGCCGATGGAGCCGATGGAATGGATGCACCGCATGTCGTGCGCATCGATCCGCCGGATGTCGCGCAAGAGCGTCAGATGCTCGAGGGGTGGCTCGAGTTCCATCGTGCGACCTTGCTCACGAAGTGCGCCGGCCTGACCGCCGCGCAGTTGCGCCGCCGCGCCGCCCCGCCGTCGACCCTCTCGTTACTCGGACTGGTCCGGCACATGGCCGAAGTCGAGCGGTCCTGGTTTCAGCGCCGGGTCGCCGGCCGGGACGTCGATTTCCTCTACTGCGATCTCGAATCGAATCCTGACGGCGAGTTCGACGATGTCGACACGGCCGATGCGCAGGCCGACTTCGCCGTGTACGACCGCGAGGTCGCGGCCGCGCGGGCAGTGGCCGGCGGCCGCTCATTGGACGAGACCTTCTTCCACCAGCACCGCCGGGTCGACCTCAGCGTGCGTTGGCTCTACATCCACATGATCGAGGAGTACGCGCGCCACAACGGTCACGCCGACCTCTTACGTGAGGGGCTCGACGGGGTCACCGGGGAGTGAGCCCGCGCCGCTCAGGCTGCTCCCGGAAGGGGGGCGAGAGCGAGGCAGGTGGGGCAGACTCGTCCCCTGCCCGGTGCCGGTGAAGGGCGCATCGAGAAAGACGAAGACCACCGGTGCGCCGCAGATCGCCTGGTAGTCGGTGGTGCGTACGGCATGCCTCCCGTCGGACAGGGCAATGCCCCCAGGGCCGGCGTAGGCCTCGGCGCTCCCGACGATCAATGCGTGCACAGCTATTGAATCGGCACCGGCGAGACGATGGTGATTCGTCCCGAGGGGCTAGTTGTCCGAAATGCGACTCGCAGAGCTACGCGGCGGCCGGCTCCTGCGCCGACGCCAGCTGGGTGCAACTCGGGCAGGCGGCCTCCGTCAGGTTCACGTGGAACTCGCGTTCCACGAAGACGAAGACAGCCGCGGCCCCGCAGAGCGTGCTGTAGTCGGCTTTCACGGCATGAATCTCACCCGTCGAGATGATGCCGCCCGGGTCGCAGCGCGCCTCTGTGCTGCCCACCGCCAGTCGCTCCATGACGAGCCTGCTCGGCAGGTTTCGTCCCGACCTTGAGCGCCGATTCTCGAGATATTTCCGACACCGCCGCGACCAGCGCCTTATGGACGGGGAGGCGCGCTCACGGAGCGTGGCGCGCTGTCCCCGCCCGATTGTTGTACGCGTCTCACCCGCGCCGGCGGACGCCTTCGCGCCCACGTCCCTCGTTTGGCCTAGCGGGTAGGTCAGGCCAGCAGCTTGGCCTTCTCGCGCTGGAACTCCTCCTCCGTCAGGACGCCGCGGTCGCGCAATTCCGCGAGGCGGGTGAGCTCGTCCGCCGTGCTGGCGCCCGGACCACCCATCCGGTTCAAGTAATGGCGCATCGCGTCCTCGTTGGCCTGCACCTGGCGGTTCTCCCGCTCGTGCAGTCCGTTGCCGCGCACGAGGAGGTACACGAGCACACCCACCAGGGGAAAGGCGATCAGGACGAGAGTCCAGCCGGCCTTGCCCGCTCCCGTCAGATCGTGGCTGCGGAACACGTCACTGATGATCCGGATCAGCAGGAAGATCCACATGATCCAGATGAAGAGCCAGAAGATCGTCAAGAACGCATCGAGCAGGGGATAGCCGCGCATGGCCGCTCCGTTTCTGTGGCACGGGCAGGGGTCGCTCCGGGGCCGGCGAGACGGCGGCGGAGCGAGGCACAACGTATCGCGGTGATCTTCCGTGCTACCCCTGCAGCGCGGCTTCGAGCCGGTGGGCTGCGTTCACCACGGCCGGGCCGAATCGGCGGCCGGGGCTTCGGGTGAGGCGCTCGACCGGTCCGGAGACCGAGACGGCGGCGACCACGACGCCCTGCCCATCGCGTACCGGAGCGCTCACGGACGCCAGCCCCGGCTCGCGTTCGGCGACGCTTGCGGCGTAGCCGTGACGCTTCACTGCGGCCAGCTCGCGGTCGCCGAAGGCCGCACCGGCCGGCAGATGCTCGCCGCTCTCGGCCACGAAGACGTGGGCCGCCGAGCCGGCGGTCATCGGAAGCACCGCTCCCACCGGCACGGTGTCGCGAAGCCCGCTGGCGCGGTCGGCAGCCGCGATGCAGCGCCGGGCGAGGGGGCCGGTGCGCACGTAAAGCGCTGCGCTCTCACCGGTTTCGTCGCGCAGCGACTCGAGGATCGGGCCGGCGGCAGCAGCCAGCGGGTTGCTGACCGCGACGCGTGGGCCGAGCAGAAACCGGCCACCGGCATCGCGCGCGACGAACCGGTGCACCTCCAATGCCACCGCGAGGCGATGCGCCGTCGCGCGGGGCAGTCCGGTGCGACGGGTCAGCTCCGCGAGCGCCGCCGGACCCGCTTCGAGTGCATCGAGCACGCGGATCGCTTTGTCGAGTACGCCAACTCCGCTATCGTGTTCCACGTCGTGAAACTACCGTCTCAGGGAGTGAGAAGTGAGTCGAACACTCGCGGACAAGGTCTGGGATTCGCATGTCGTCAAAAAAGGTGCTGATGCCGGCGAGTCCGACCTGCTGTACATCGACCTTCACCTCGTGCACGAGGTCACCTCACCACAGGCTTTCGATGGGCTACGGCTTTCCGGCCGGCCCGTCCGGCGCCCTGATCTGACCATCGCGACCGAGGATCACAACGTCCCGACCAGCGACACGCTCCTGCCGATCGCCGATCCGGTCAGCCGCACGCAGGTGGAGACGCTGCGCAAGAACTGCGCCGAGTTCGGTATCCGGCTGCATCCGATGAACGATCCGGGCCAGGGCATCGTCCACGTCGTCGGCCCGCAGCTCGGCCTCACCCAGCCCGGAATGACCGTCGTGTGCGGGGATTCGCACACCTCGACGCACGGCGCCTTCGGTGCGATCGCGTTCGGCATCGGTACCAGCGAGGTCGAGCACGTGCTCGCCACGCAGACGCTTCCCAACGGGCGCCCCAAGATGATGGCCGTCAACGTCGACGGCGAGCTGCCGGCCGGGGTCACGGCAAAGGACATCGTGCTTGCGGTCATTGCCGAAATCGGTACCGGTGGCGGCCAGGGCCACATCATCGAATACCGCGGCAGCGCGATCCGCGCGCTGTCGATGGAGGGCCGGATGACGGTCTGCAACATGAGCATCGAGGCCGGCGCCCGCGCCGGTCTCATCGCTCCCGACGAGACGACGTACGCCTACCTCAAGGGCCGCCCGCACGCCCCCAAGGGCGCCTTGTGGGACGAGGCGTTGCTTGCCTGGAGCGCGTTGCACAGCGATGACGGACGCCGTCTTCGACCGCGAGGTCACCCTCGACGCTTCCACCCTGCGTCCCTTCGTCACGTGGGGCACGAATCCCGCTCAGGGCGTGACGATCGACGCGAGCGTCCCCGATCCGGCCGGCTACAGCGATCCGGGGCAGCGCGGGGCCGCCGAGCGGGCGCTCGCCTACATGGGGCTCACCGCCGGGACGCCCATCCGTGACATCGCGGTCGACACGGTCTTCGTCGGGTCGTGCACCAACGGCCGCATCGAGGATCTGCGGGCCGCAGCAGAGGTCTTGCGTGGCCGTCGGGTCAAGGACGGTATGCGGGTGCTCATCGTTCCCGGCTCGATGCTGGTGAAGGCGCAAGCGGAACAGGAGGGCCTCGATGAGGTCTTCCGCGCCGCGGGCGCCGACTGGCGCAGCGCCGGATGTTCCATGTGCCTCGGGATGAATCCTGACACCCTTGCCCCGCAAGAGCGCTGCGCCAGCACGTCCAACCGCAACTTCGAAGGCCGGCAGGGTGCGGGCGGTCGTACCCATCTCGTTTCTCCCGCCGTTGCTGCCGCCACGGCCGTTGCCGGCCACTTCGCGACCCCCGAGGAGCTCTGACGTGAAGCCGTTCACCGTTCACACCGGCACTGCGGTACCGCTTCGGCGCAGCGACGTCGACACCGACCAGATCATCCCGGCGGTCTGGCTCAAGCGGGTCGAGCGAACCGGCTTCGGCGCGGGGCTTTTCAGCGCCTGGCGCCAGGATCCGGCGTTCGTCCTCAACGACACCCGCTACGCCGGTGCCACGGTCCTGCTCGCCGGCGAGAACTTCGGCACCGGCTCCTCGCGCGAGCACGCGGTGTGGGCGCTGACCGACTACGGCTTCGCGGCAGTGCTGTCGGCTCGCTTCGCCGATATCTTCCGCGGCAACTCCTACAAGAACGGCTTCCTCCCGGTGCAGCTGCCGGAAGCCGTCATCGGGCGTCTCATGGACGCTGTCGAGGCCGATCCGACGACCGAAATCACCGTGGATCTGGAACGCTGCGAGGTCCGCGGAGCGGGGATCACCGAGTCTTTTCAGGTCGACAGCGGCGTTCGGCACCGCCTTCTGAACGGTTTGGACGACATCGCGCTCACTCTGCAGTCAGAGACTGACATCTCGAGCTTCGAGGCGCGCCGGCCGACCTGGCTGCCGGCGACCCTCTGACGCTCCGCCGGCGCCCCGGCAAGCGCGCGTCGCAGCACCGGCGGCGAATCGGGAGGGTTCCTCGGCAACTCACGAAAGTGCCTGCAATCATTGATGATTCGGCGAATCGGTGCGTGATGATGAGCCGGAACCAGCGGAAGGATTGACCGCTTCGGAGCACCGCCTTTGCCGGTCTCGGAGCCCCTGGATCGTGGCCCGGCAGGCATCCGAAAAGCCCGCCGGGAACGGGGTTTTCCAGCCGTCGGAGAGGCCGTTTTCGGGGCCCGCCGGCAGGTTTAGACACGCCAAAGCTGCGGTTACTGTTGCGAATAAAGGACTTCGGCCCTACCGTTGCGTTGATCACTGACGTGGAGGTGCTGTGAACAAGTCCGAGCTAGTCGGCCGGGTATCCGAATCGATTGAGGGTGGAAGGACGGCTGCGACCCATGCCGTCGAAGCCATCATCAAGGAGATCCAAGAGGCCGTGAGCCGCGGTGAAAAGGTGGCGATCTCAGGCTTCGGCGTCTTCGAGCGCGTGGAGCGAGCCGCCAGAATCGGCCGTAATCCTGCTACGGGTGAGCCCGTTCAGGTGAAGGCTTCCGCGGTTCCGAAGTTTCGTCCCGGGGCTGAATTCAAGGGCGTCGTCTCCGGAGCCCGCTCGCGGGCTTCCGGGGCCGTGAAGGGAGCTGTTGTGGCCGCCGGATCTGCTCGCTCAAGCGCGCGCAAGACGGTGAAGGCGGCAGCTGCTGCCGTCACGCCCGCAAGGGCCGCCAAGAAGGCTGCTCCGGCGAAGAAGGCCGTGGCCGCCAAGAAGGCAGCGCCGGCCAAGAAGGCTGTAGCGGCGAAGAAGGCAGCGCCGGCCAAGAAGGCCGTAGCCGCCAAGAAGGTCGCTCCCGCCAAGAAGGCTGTAGCGGCGAAGAAGGCAGCGCCGGCCAAGAAGGCCGTAGCCGCCAAGAAGGTCGCTCCCGCCAAGAAGGCCGTAGCGGCGAAGAAGGCAGCGCCGGCCAAGAAGGCGGCTCCCGCCAAGAAGGCGGTTGCGGCCAAGAAGGCAGCACCCGCCAAGAAGGCAGCGGCCAAGAAGGCTCCGGCCAAGCGCGGTCGTTAGTTGCAGGCAGCAGGCAGCAGGTCGGCGTCGTAATCGGCGCCGACCAGCTTGCCGCCGGCGAAGGAAAGCGCCCAGACGCTTCCCTTTCGCGCCGCCGGGCGGCGCAGCTTCACCGGCGAGCCGGCTGACAAGCGCGTCATGAGGTCAGGAATGACCTCGCCCTGGCTGCACAGGAGCGCGGTGCCGCCTTGGTTCACCTGCTCGCGTACCCAGTTCAACGTGGCGCGCGGGTCAGCGGCGTACGCCTCCCGGCCGAGCAGGGGCTCGATGTCCAGGGGCACCCCGAGGTCATGGCTGACGGCGCGAACCGTGTCGGCGCACCGCACGAGGTCGGCGCTCGCGATTCGCGTGGGTCCGTAACACGGGGCCACGGCGGCCAGCCGGGCGGCTTGCGCCACGCCCTCCTTGTCCAGCGGGCGTAACGCGTCCTCGCCGTCCCAGCGACTCTTCTTGCCCGCCTTGGCATGCCGCACGATCAGCAGGGTGGCCGTTGCGATCGGGGTATCGGCAAAGCGCTGGACCAGCTGCCGATCATGCGGGTAGGACAGCTTGCGCACCGCCCGGCGGGCCGACAGCCATACCAGCTCGTCGACCTCGTCGCCGGGCTCGAAATTGCCGTCGTGACTGGCCATTGCCCAGTAGCGGACGTACTTCGGCCCAGCCGCCACCCGATAGCGCTGCTCGCCGACCACCTGGCCACACACGGCAATCGCACCGGTCTCCTCGCACACCTCACGACGGGCTGTGACGACGAGTTGCTCCCCCTCGTCGACCTTGCCCTTCGGCAGCGACCAGTCGCCGTACTTGGGCCGGTGGACCACCGCGATCTCTCGCTCGCCCCCGGGCTTCTGGGCATCGCCCCGCCACAGAACCCCTCCAGCGGCGAGCACTTTTGCATCACCATGCAGGCCGATACGGCTCCTGCGCGGCGCTAGGACGCTGCGTGTCACCGGGCTAGCCCACCGCCTTCCGGGCGGCTTTCCAAGCGGGGCCGAAGGCGCGCCGGCTCTCGGTGACGGCGCAGCGGTTGGCCTGCACGAGCCGTCCGGCCGCCAGGCACAGCGCACCGTCGTCGAGGTGCTGGTGACCCAGTTCGTTGAGAGTGTCGGCGGCGATGGCCGCGTCCTGGTGCTCGCCGAGCACCTCCTGCGCCGATTTGGCTGCGGCCGCCATCCGGGCCGCGCCCTTGCCGAGGACATCGGTCACCGCCTCGGCGGCGTAGCGGGCCTGCTTGGCTTTGATGCGCGCCTCGTGCCACAGGTCGTCGTGGTCGTCGTGGGCGAGCTTGCGGGCGCGCTTGGCGAGCTTGTCCCAGGTGCCGCGCACCAGCGGGGGTAGTGCTTTCGCGCATGACGCCGAGGCGGCGGGCGAGACCACGGGGGCCCGCGCGGCGTCGACCAGGATGTCCAGCAGCCGCAGGTATCGGTCGCTGGCGAGCGCGTCAGCACCCTCTCCGAGCGCCACCTCCTCGCGCTCGGCGAGCACCGCGTCGATGCGCTCGAAAGCGTCGAGATCGTAGGGCGGCGTGGCGCCTTCGACCTGGCTCCGCAAGCGTTCCCGGAGGACCTCGAGGTCGCGCGCGTCACCCAGGCAGCCGGCGAGCCAGCTGAGCTCGGCGCGCAGGGACTCGCCCCACAGCGGTTCGATGAGCGGGCGGAACGTCTTCAGATCTCCGCGCATCCGCCGGCACGCGACCCGCATCTGGTGCACCGCGTCCTCTTCGCGGCGGCGCACCCCGATGTCGGCGAGCAGCAGCCGGCGGGTGCCGGTGCGCAAGGAGGCGGCGACGAGTTCGCTCGCCGGATCAGACGCCAGCACCTTGCCCGCACGCGGCAGCTCAGGCGGCGCCACTGCGCGTGGACCGAGCGCGCGCACCACCTTCGGCAGCTGATCGCCGGGAACGGCTCCGGCGGCAGCGAGCAGGTTCGTTACGGTCGTCAGGGCCAGTGGCGGGAGCTCGCCCTTGACCTCCACCTCGATCTCGCGGAACCGGGAGACGACGCGTCGCCCCTCCTGCACCGAGACCGTGTCGTCCACGACCTCCAGCAGATCCTCGCCTTCCTCGCCGCGCAGCATGAGGATCGAGCGTGCGGTGCGCAGCGTCGCCACGGGTCCGAGCTGGGCGCCCCGCAGCCAACCGGTGAGCAGGCCGGTCAGCTCGTCGGGTACCTCACGGCCGGTGCCGAAGACCTCGATCTCGTCGCGGACGAGCACGCTTTCGGGGTCGTCCTTCTGCCCGGCAGGGAGCTTCAGCGTCCAGCGGGCCGGGCCTTCACCCGTGCGGTGACGAAGGGTGATGCCGTCGCGAGCAAGCCGCAGATCGGACGCGTCGTAGTAGACGGCCCGCAGCGTCTGCGAAGGCATCGTGTGCGCGCTCGCGAGACCGACGGCCGGCTCGACGAGATCGGGCAGCGTGAAAAGCCCGTGGACGGAGTACTTCTGCTCTTGCTCGCGCGCCGAGGTGGGGGCTTGGACTGGATTCTGACCGGGGGCCATACGGTTGCGCTGTCCTCTGTGGTCTCGTCGCTGACGGGGCCGCGCGGCCGGACGGCCGCACGAATGCTGATGGCGGGGACGGGTGAATTATCGGGCTCAGGTGGCGCCGGCGGCGATGGCCTCACGGGCGAGTTCGGCCTGGTAGTCGCGGAGGCGTTCCTCGCCCTGATAGGCCTTGCGGGTCCAACGTCCGTCAGCGGCCAACTCCCACGCGATGACCTCGGGGCTGAAGGCGAGATCGAGCATTGAGGCGAGCTGATCGTGCATGGCCTGATCGCGGACGCGCACGAGGGATTCGATCCGGCGGTCGAGGTTGCGGTGCATCATGTCGGCGCTGCCGATCCACCACTCGCCCACGCTCTCGAAATGCAGGATCCGGCTGTGCTCGAGATAGCGGCCCAGGATCGAGCGCACGGTGACCGTCTCCGACAGGCCGGGAACCCCCGGTCGCAGCGCGCAGATGCCGCGGATCAGGCATTCGATGGGGACGCCGGCCCGCGAAGCCCGGTACAGCGCGTCGATGACCTCTTCGTCAACAAGGGCATTGGCCTTCAGCCGGATCCCGCACGGCCGCCCGGCGCGGGCGGCCTCGCCCTCGGCGTCGATGCGCTCGACGATGCTCTCGCGCATCCGCTGCGGGGCGACGAGCAAGGTGCGGTACTCGGTCTGGCGGCTGTAGCCGGTGAGGACGTTGAACAGGTCGGTGAGGTCGGCGCCGACGTCGGGGTCGGCGGTCAGCAGGCCCAGGTCCTCATACAGGCGAGCGGTTTTCGGGTTGTAGTTGCCGGTGCCGAGGTGGCAGTAGCGGCGCATCCGGCCACGCTCCTGGCGCACCACGAGCGCCGCCTTGCAGTGTGTCTTCAGCCCGATCAGCCCGTAGACGACATGGCACCCCGCCCGCTCCAGCGCGCGGGCCCACTTGATGTTGGCGCTCTCGTCGAAGCGCGCCTTGATCTCCACGAGGACGACGACCTGCTTGCCGGCCTCGGCGGCATCGATCAGCGCTTCGACGACCGGTGAATCACCGGACGTGCGATACAGGGTTTGCTTGATGGCCAGCACGTTGGGATCGGCGGCGGCCTGCTCGATGAAGCGTTGGACGCTGGTGGTGAACGAGTCGTACGGATGGTGCACGAGCACGTCGCCCTCGCGCAGCACCGAGAAGAAGTCCGGGGCGGGCTCGCCGTCATTGCTGGCCAACCGGCGATGCGTCACGGGCACCCGCGGCGGGTCCTTGAGGTCGGGACGGTCGAGATCCTGCAATGCCCACAGGGTCGACAGGTCGAGCAGTCCGCCGGGCACCTTGTAGACGTCACGGCGGTCGACCTCGAGCTCGCGCACGAGGAGTTCGAGCATCTCCTCCGTGACACCTTCCTGGATCTCGAGCCGGACTGCGCGTGCCGAAGCGCCGGCGCGCCAGCTCGCGCTCCAACGCCTGCAGCAGATCCTCGGCCTCGTCCTCCTCCACCTCGAGATCCTGGTTGCGCGTCACGCGGAAGGCGCAGGAGTCGACGACGTCCATCCCCGGGAACAGCTGCGGCAGGTGAGCCGACATGAGCTCTTCGAGAGGGACGAAGCAGACGACGTCCTCCTTCGGGCCTTTCTGGCCGTTGGAGCCGCTGGAGCCACTGTCGGCGGGGTCGCGGTCACCGGCCTCCGCGACCCGCACCAACCGAGGCACGTTCGGCGGCACCTTCACCCGGGCGAAGCGCTCGGTGGGAGCGCCGGCATCCGACAGATCCGAGCCCGCGTCACCGGTTCGCACCATCACGCCGAGGTTCAGCGAAAGCCCGCTGATGTAGGGGAACGGGTGAGCCGGGTCCACCGCGAGCGGGGTCAGTACGGGGAAGATCTGCTCACGGAAGTAGGTGCCGAGTTGCTCGCGCTGGCGGGCGCCGAGGTCGCTCCAGTGCAGCACCCGGATGCCAGCCTTGGACAGCTGCGGGCCGACCGTGTCACGCCAGCACGTGGCGTGGCGCTCGACGAGCTCCGCGGTGAGGGCGCTGATCTGTTCGAGCTGCTCGCTCGTGGACAGCCCGTCGGGGCTCTTGTACTGAAGCCGGGCGGCGGCGCGGCGCTTGAGGCCGGCGACCCGGACCATGAAGAACTCGTCGAGGTTGGTGGCGAAGATGGCCAGGAACTTGGCGCGCTCCAAAGGCATCGTCACGTCGTCCTCGGCGAGCTCGAGCACGCGGGCGTTGAAGTCCAGCCAGGACAGTTCGCGATTGAGGAAGCGCTCGGGTGGCAGGTCGGGATCGAGGACCGGCGGCTTGGGGGACTCCAGCGGCTCGAGCAAGCCGGAGGGAGGCTTACGGTGTACCGGCTGCTCCGCGAGACTGCTCATTCGCGCTCCTCCGCTCCCGATGATCGCGTCAGCGTGGCCCTTCGTCAGAAATCAGAGCAAGCCCGCAGTCATCCTCGGCGCGAAGTCTGCCATCCCCAGGTAAACGACTCACCGCGCTCGAGCGCTTCCGCCGTGTACCGGCCGACCCCGAGGGCCACGGCGACCCTGAGGTCAGCCGAAGTATCGACATCGCGACGCAGCCCCGCGCTCGCCTCGCCGGGCGGCAGCGCCGGGGTGAGATCGATGGCGCCGCTGCGCAGGTGGCGCGTTCTGCTCCCGGCACCGAAAGCGGGCTCGAGCGCGACGGAATGAGCCGCCGTCAGCAGCACCGTGCCGGTCTCGCCGGCGTCGGCGACGATCGCCCGCTGCTCCTGAGCCGCCAGAGCGAGCGCCGCCGACAGGGCGGAGGGCTGCAGGGCGGGCAGATCGGCAGCCAGCACCGCCAGGCTGCTGTGCGGCCAGCGCGCAGCAGCCTCGGCGGCACCGTGCACGAGGGCCGGATTGAGGCCGGCCGCCGGGCTGTCGGGCACCACCACGGCGAGCGGTGCCAGGAACTCCCTGGCCTGCTCGTCGTCACTGACGACCAGCACGGCCTCGACCGAGTCGAGGCCCGCGGCAGCTGAAGCCGTATCCGCCGCCATCGCCAGGGTGATCGCCGACCGGTCAGGACGGTCCAGCCGGCTCTTCGCCAGAGCGAGCGGCTTCACGGCAAGCAGTACCACCCAGCGTCGCGAGTCGCCGAGCGGACTCATGGGCGGCCACTCATAGGCCCGCGAACGGGGGTCGGTGCCCGGTCGAACGCGCGCCGCGCGGGCCGGCGGATCATGATTTCAGGGTACGTGCGGGAAACTGGGCACTCGTGAGGCGAAGGAGTGGTGGCATGGCCGGCGCCGCGACTCCCGGACACTCACGCCGACCTCGCCGCCCACGCGGGTCCCGGCCCGGTCGCGCGCGCAGCAATGAGCAGCGCCTCGGTCCGTGGATGGGCTTCGCGGTCGGGGTGGTGCGTCCCCTCTCGCGGCTGTTCACGAAGCGGAGGTGGCGACGGTCAGCAGTTCGTGCCGCCCACCGGGGGCGTCATCATCGCGGCGAACCACCTCTCGTGGACCGATCCGTTCACCCTCGGCCATTTCGTCTACAAGGCCGGCCGGATCCCCCGTTTCATGGCCAAGGAGAGCCTCTTCCAGCTGCCCGTGATCGGCTGGATCCTGCATGGCGCCGACCAGATCCCGGTCCATCGCGGGGAGCGTGACGGGGCGGCCGCGCTCAGCGACGCGGTCGAGGCGCTACGCGATGGCGAGGCGGTGCTGATCTATCCCGAGGGCACCATCACCCGCGATCCCGATTGGTGGCCGATGCAGGCCAAGACCGGCGTCGCCCGGCTCGCCCTGATGTCAGGGGCGCCGATCGTTCCCGTCGCGCAGTGGGGGCCGCAGGAAATACTCGGCCGCACGCGGCGGCTGCACCTGCTCCCGCGGCGCATCGTCGAGGTGCACGCCCTCGAGCCCGTCTACCCTGCGGCTTCCGAGACGGGTCAGCAGCCGACCCGTGAAGCCCTGCGCGCCCTGACGGATGACGTCATGCGCCTGATCCGGGCAGAACTCGCGCTCATCCGCGGCGACGCGGCTCCCGAGGGGATCTGGGATCAGCGCTGTGAGGAACGGATCATCCCGGCGCTCCCACCGGCACCCGATGAGGGAGCAGCATGACGGGTATGCAGCGCGGTGGAGCAGCCGTCATGGGTGCCGGCGCGTGGGGCACCGCATTCGCGAAGGTGCTCGTCGACGCCGGTACGCCCACGGTGCTGTGTGCCCGGCGCGCCGAACTGGCGGAGGACATCAATCGCACCGGCTGCAACCCGGCCTACCTGCCCGACGTCAAGCTGCCGGGCGAGCTGCACGCGACAGCTGATCCCGCGGAGGCCTTGCAAGGCGCGCACTTCGTGCTGCTGGCGGTGCCGTCACAGAAGCTGCGGGAGAACCTGACCCGCTGGGTCCCGCTCCTGCCTCCCGAAGCTCTGATCGTCAGCCTGATCAAGGGGATCGAAGCCGGCTCGGCCAAGCGCATGAGCGAGATCGTCGCCGAGCTGACCGGCGCGGGCCCGGAGCGCATCGCCGTCGTCACCGGTCCCAATCTCGCCCACGAGATCGCCGACGAGCAGCCCGCCGCGACGGTGATCGCCTGCGAGGACGAGAGCGCCGCCGTACGCCTTCAGGCCGCGGCAGCCAACCCGTACTTCCGGCCCTACACGAACGATGACGTCATCGGCTGCGAGCTCGGCGGCGCGCTCAAGAACATCATTGCCATCCTCGTCGGCATGGCCGAGGGGATGGGCTTCGGTGACAACACGCGCGCCAGCATCATCACCCGCGGACTCGCCGAAACGGGCCGGCTCGGTGTCGCCCTCGGCGCCGATCTGCTGACCTTCGCGGGGCTGGCGGGTCTTGGAGACCTGGTCGCCACGTGCGCCTCGCCGCTCTCGCGTAACCGCACGTTCGGTGAGCACCTAGGGCAGGGCCGCAAGCTGGAGGACGTGCTCGCCGAGCCCGGCCATCAGGTCGTCGAGGGGGTGGCCACGAGCCGGGCGGTGCTCGTGCTGGCCCGGCGCACCGGGGTCGACATGCCGATCGCCGAACATGTCGTGCGGGCGGTTTCCGGCGAGCTTTCGCCGAGCGAGGTGCTGCGCAGCCTCATGGCCCGGGAGCGCAAGTCGGAGCGGACGGGCTGGTCGTGAACCCGGCGGGTCGAGACGGCCGCTACGGCTGCGCGGTCGAGCAGGACGCGCTCGTGCCGCCGGTGCTTCACGGGAGCACGTACGTGGTCGACTCCGCCCAGGAACTGGCGGATCTGCTCGACGGCACCCGTGAGGGCTACTCCTACGCGCGCATCGACAGCCCGACCGCGGATGCGTTTGCCGCTGCCGTCGCGCGCGCCGAAACCCCTGCCGGCGCTGACGTTCGGGGCCAGGCCTTCGCGAGCGGGATGGCGGCCATCTCGACGACCCTGCTGGCGCTTCTGAACCCCGGCGATCATGTCGTCGCTGCGGCCAGCTGCTACGGCGGCACGTACCAGCTGCTGCGCGGCACGCTTGCCCGCTTCGGAATCGCGACGACGTTCGCCGACCAGACCGATCCCGTGGCCGTCGACGCCGCGCATGACCGATCGGACCCGGATCGTCTGGGCGGAATCGTTCGCCAACCCGACGATGCTGATGGCTGATATCCCCGCGCTGTCGGCGGTTGCGGCCGATCGCGGTGCGCTCCTCGCGATCGACTCGACGTTCGCCTCGCCGGCGATGCTGCGACCGCTGGAGTGGGGCGCCGACCTCGTGGTGCACAGCGCGACCAAGTATCTCGGCGGCCACTCTGACGCGACCGGCGGCGTGGTCGTCGGACGGCCCGAGCTGCTGAGCCGGATCCGCGCCGCCCGGGTTGAGCTCGGCCCGGTGCTCGCGCCCGATGAGGCGTACCTGCTGCACCGCGGGCTGGCCACGCTCGACGTCCGGGTGGCCCGCCAATGTGCCGACCGCAGCAACGCTGGCGGCTGCTCTCGTGGACCATCCGGCGCTTGCTCGCGTCGACCATCCGAGCCTGCCCTCGCACCCGTCGCACGAGGTGGCGCTTCGGTTGTGCGAGAAGGGCCGGTACGGCGGCGTCATGGCGCTGTCCCCGCACGGTGACCGCGCGGCCGGGATGGCGCTGTGCGACCGGCTGCGCACCATCCCGCAGGCCACCTCGCTCGGCGGCACCCACACCACCGCGTCGCATGCCGCCAGCTCCTCCCACCGCCAGTTCGACGACGCCGCTCTCGCTGCCGGTGGGCTGCTTCCCTCGCTGGTCCGCCTCAGCATCGGACTGGAGGACCCGGCCGAACTCCTCGCCGACCTCACCCAGGCACTCGACTCGCTCGGCTGATCTGCGGCCCGGCAGCCCGGTCCCGGTACCGTCGGCGGATGCCCGCCGACAACCGCGCAGGCGACGGCAGGCGCACCCGCGTCGCCGTCGTCTTCGGCGGCCGCAGCACCGAGCACCCCATCTCCTGCCTTTCGGCCGGCACGGTGCGAGCGGCGCTGGCCGAGGCGGGCTACGACGTGCTCGCGGTCGGCGTCACCGCTGACGGTGGCTGGGTGCTGCCCCCGGCCGATCAGCGCTACACGTTGCAGGGCAGCGATCTGCCGTCGGTGAGCGGCGGTGAGCCGCTCACGTTCTCCTGCGATCCGGGTGCGCCGGGCCTTCTCGGCGCAGACGGCCGCCTCCTCGGGATCGACGTCGTTTTTCCCGTGCTGCACGGCAGATTCGGCGAGGACGGCACAGTCCAAGGGCTGCTGGAGATGGCCGGCCTGCCGTATGTCGGCTCGGGGGTCTATGCCTCGGCGGCGGCGATGGACAAGGCCCACATGAAGACGGCCCTGCGCGGGGCGGGACTGCCGATTGCGGACTACGCCGTCGTGCATGCCGGCCGCCCGCTGCCCGATGGGCTGCTCGACCTGCTGGGCACGCCCGTCTTCGTCAAACCCGCCCGCGGCGGCTCCAGCATCGGCATCAGCAAGGTGACGTGCGCCGACGCGTTGCCCGAGGCGGTTTCCCTTGCGGCACAAAGCGATTCGAAGGTGCTGATCGAGGCCGGCGTGACCGGCCGGGAGATCGAGTGCGCCGTGCTCGCGGCCGCCGGCGACGGTCCCCCGGAGGCGTCGGTGCCCGCCGAGGTCACCGTCGCCGAGGGATTCGACTTCTACGACTTCGACGCCAAGTACCTGTCCGACGCGACGACCTTCACCGTCCCCGCGCAGTTGCCGCCGGCGGTGACCGCCGAGATCCAGCAACTGGCGGTGGCCGCCTACGAGGCGCTCGATTGCGCCGGGCTGGCCCGGGTCGACGTCTTCGTCTGCCCCGACGGCCGTGTCGTGCTCAACGAGCTGAACACGATGCCCGGGTTCACGGCGGTGTCGATGTACCCGCGGATGTGGGCGGCCAGCGGGGTCCCGCTCCCTGCCCTGGTGGATCGGCTGGTTCGCGACGCGCTGCACCGCGCCGCGAAGTGCTGAGCCCGGCGGTCCGGCAGCTATGGACCCCGCTGCGGTGCGCGGCCGGCTGACGGCTGAGCGCGCGCACACCCTGGAGCGCCTGAGCGCGCTCGAGGCGGAGTTCGGCACGCTCGTCGACGCCGGCACCGGAACCAACATCGACGACGAGCACGATCCCGAGGGCGCGACGATCGCGTTCGAGCGCGCCCAGGTCGCGGCACTCCTCGAGCAGGCGCGAGCCCGGCTCGGCGATCTCGACCGCGCTCTGGGCGAGCTGCAGCGCGAAGCGTACGGCCGCTGCGAGCGCTGCGGGCAACCCATCGCCGAAGGCCGCCTCGAGGCCCGTCCTGACGCGCGCACCTGCATCGCGTGCGCCCGAGCGCGGCCGGCCCTAGTTACCGCGTCGTCGCCCGCTTCAGCGCGGGTCGAGAGGGACACCAGCAGGTCGCCCGCGATCTGGTAGTGCGCGGGGATCGCCAGCGAGACCCGGGGCAGGCGGTCGACGGTCGGTGTAGATCACCGCGTCATTGGCCGACGTGGTCACCCAGGTGACGCCATCGACCTGCGCGGCCCCTCCCGCTGACGGGAAGTTCGGCGGGTAGCCCACGCCGCAGCGCAGCACCGCTGCCGGGGTGCCCCAGGCGTGCAGCAGCGGGCTCGACGGGTGCACGGTGCGCGTCTTCAGCCCGTCGCCGATCGTGGACGGCAGCAGCGCCGAGAGCTTGCGGCAGGCGGCGGCATCCGCCGGCGACGGGGTGGGGACGTTGGTGACGCGCACCGGCGTGGCGCCGCTGCAGCTGGCCCACGATCAGCCCGGCGCCCAGGGCGAGCACGAGCACGCGTACGAGCAGCAGCAGCCAAGCTCTCGGCCGGCTCAGGTTCGGACGGCTCAGAGGTGGACCACCGTGCAGCTGACGGTGCGGGTGATCCCGTCGACGGCCTGGACCTTGGCGACCACGAGCTTGCCCAGCTCATCGACGTTCGTCGCTTCAGCGCGCACGATGACGTCGTACGGCCCGGTGACGCCCTCGGCCGAGGTGACGCCCTCCAGGGCCGCGATAGCGGCGGCGACGGCTGCTGCCTTGCCGACCTCGGTCTGGATCAGGATGTAGGCGTGGACCACGGGCACTCCCTGCTGAATTGGATGGCCGCGATGGTGCTTCCCACCAGAGCGGGGCGACGAACGCCAAGAGCGCAGTATGACCGAAATTGGAAGCGTCGGAGAATTCAGCCTGATTGCTCGGCTGGTCGGCAGCGGCCGGTCCCGCCGCCTCCGTACGGGCCCGGCGATGACGCCGCGCTGGTCAGCACGACCGACGGCAGCGATCGTCGTCACCACCGACCTGCTGGTCGAAGGCACCCATTTCCGGCGAGACTGGTCCGACGCCTATGACATCGGACGCAAATCCGCGGCACAGAATCTGGCCGACGTCGCGGCGATGGGCGCCCGGCCCGTGGCGCCTGCTGATCGGACTCGGCGCGCCGGCGGGGTTCCCGACTGCCGAGTTCGATGCGCTCGCGGCCGGTATCCGCGACGAGTGCGCGGCGGCCGGAGCGGCGCTGATCGGCGGTGACCTGGTGGCCGCACCCCAACTGGTGGTATCCGGAACCGCGCTGGGCGTACTGGACGGCCGGCCACCCGTCCTGCGATCGGGCGCCCGGAGCGGCGACCTGGTGGCCGTCGTCGGCCGGCTGGGATGGGCCGCCGCGGGACTGCGCCTGCTGCTCGCCGGTGAACGCGCCGGGCCGCTGGTCGACGCGCACCGCCGCCCACAACCGCCGTACGCGCTGGGGGCCGTGCTGGCCGCAGTGGGGGCGACCGCGATGTGCGACGTGAGCGACGGCCTGGTCAGCGATCTCGGGCACCTCGCAGACGCGTCAGGCGTGACCTTCGACATCGACTCGGCCAGCCTTCGCCCGCTCGGAGCGCCGGGCGTCACGGATGAGGAGCTGCTCACCGGTGGTGAGGACCACGCGCTCGCCTGCACGCTCCCGGCCGGCACGCCGCTGCCGACCGAAGCGGTGCTCGTCGGAAAGGTCGTCGACGGGCCTGCCCAAGTCCGCGTCGACGGCACGCCCGCGCGCCTTCGTGGCTACGAGCACTTCGGCCGATCGTGACCAGTAAGTTGCCAAACGTGCCTGCCCCGGAAATGGTCGCAGACCCGCGCTCGGCTTCGCTGCGCTCAGCCGAGTCGCGATCTGCTCCGGAAATGGTCGCAGACCCGCGCTCGGCTTCGCTGCGCTCAGCCGAGTCGCGATCTGCTCCGCCGCGCGCGCTCACCATCGCCGGATCCGACTCCGGCGGAGGTGCCGGAATCCAGGCCGACCTGAAGACGATGCTGGCGCTGGGCGTGCACGGGATGTCGGTCGTGACGGCCGTGACGGCCCAGAATTCGATCGGCGTCTCCGGCATCTGGGATCTTCCCGTCGAGGCGGTGCGCGCCCAGCTGCGGGCCGTGCTCGACGACATCGGGGCCGACGCCATCAAGACCGGAATGCTCAGTTCGGTCGAGCTGGTCATGACGGTCGCGGAGGCGGTGGGCACCTACGACGCCCCGCTGGTGGTGGATCCGGTCGCCGTCAGCAAGCACGGGGATGCGCTGCTGTCCCCGGATGCCCTCGATGTCCTGCGTTACTCGCTGTTTCCGCTGGCCACGGTCGTGACCCCCAACCTCGACGAGGTGAAGCTCTTCACCGGCGTGCGGGTCGAGGATGTCGCCGACCTGCCCAAGGCTGCTGAGGCGATGCTGGCCTTCGGCTCGCAGTGGGTGCTCGTCAAGGGCGGCCACCTCGACGGGGGAGAGGCGATCGACCTGCTCACCGACGGCGACTGCCTGGTGGAGCTGCGCGCCCCGCGCGGGGACAACCGGCACACCCACGGCACCGGCTGCACGCTCGCGTCAGCGATCTGCGCGGGGCTGGCCAGGGGATGGACCTGGCCCCGGCGACCTGGGCGGCCAAGGAGTACGTGACCGGGGCGCTCGAGGCCGGTTTCGCGCTCGGCGCCGGCATCGGCCCGGTGGATCATGGCTGGCGGCTGCGCGAAGCAGGCGCCTGAGCCCCAACTAGGCGCGGACGACCTTGCCGGCCTTCAGGCACGAGGTGCACACGTTGAGCCGCTTGGGGGTCTTGCCGACCAGCGCGTGAACCGTCTGGATGTTGGGGTTCCAGCGGCGCGGGGTGCGGCGGTGGGAGTGTGAAACGGCCATGCCGAAGCCCGGACCCTTGTGACAGATGTCGCAAACGGAGGACACAGCAACTCCCAGGTGATCAGCACGTCTTGAGGCGGGTGGGACCCGATCGCGGGTAACCCAGCGGTCCACGTTACCGGACGTCAGCCACCGTACGCTCGGCTCGAGCACGAGACCCCCTTCAAGAGCGGCAGGAGAGGCGACGCACGTGTCCGACAGGCTCAGCGACCCGCTCAGCGGGGAGCTGGGTGGCAAGACCGCCGACGCCTTCGCCGACAGCCTGGATCTGCACACGGTCGGCGATCTGCTGGACCACATCCCCCGCCGTTACGTGGAACGCGGGGAGCTCACCAACCTCGACGAGCTCGTCGTGGGCGAGAGCGTCACGATCCAGGCCGAGGTGGTCAAGGTCAGTGGCCGGCAGATCCGCCACAAGCTGCACAAGCTGGACGTCGTCGTCAGTGACGGCCGCGGCAAGCTCACGGTCACGTTCTTCAACCAGCGTTGGCGCGAGAGCAAGCTCCAGCCCGGTACCCGGGTGCTGTGCGCCGGTGAGATCAAGTCGTTCGGACGCAACAACATCCGCTCGCTCACCAACCCCGAGCTCAGCCCCGAAGAGGACGACGACTTCGCCGGCGGCCTGCTGCCGTTCTATCCCGCTACCGCGAGGGTGCGCAGCTGGGACATCCGCAAGAGCATCAAGGTCATCCTCGGCACCCTTCCGGAGCTGCCGGATCCGCTCCCGGCGCAACTGCGCCAGCAGCACCGGCTGCCGGGCCTGCGCGAGGCGTACCAGAAGATCCACCGTCCCAGCGGATATGCGGATGTCGAGGCCGCCCGCAAGCGCCTGCGCTGGGACGAGGCGCTCGTCATCCAGGTCGCGCTCGCGCAGCGGCGGGCGGCAGTCGAGCGGCAGGCCGCGGTTCCCCGGGCGGAGCGTCCCGGCGGGCTGCGTGAGGCGTTCGACCGGGCCCTGCCGTTCGACTTGACGCAGGGCCAGCGTGCGGTCGGCGAGGAGGTGGCGCGTGATCTCGCCCGCACCTTTCCGATGCATCGCCTGCTGCAGGGGGAGGTCGGCTCGGGCAAGACGGTCGTGGCCCTCCGTGCGATGCTCACGGTGATCGACGCCGGCGGCCAGTGCGCCCTGCTCGCCCCTACCGAGGTGCTCGCCGTCCAGCACGAGCGGAGCCTGCGTGCGCTGCTCGGCCCGCTCGGCATCGCCGGCGAACTCGGCAGCGCCGACGAGGCCACCCGCATCGTGCTGCTGACCGGATCCCAGTCGGCCGCCTCCCGGCGGGCAGCGCTCGCGGCCATCGCCGAACCCGAAACCGGGATCGTCGTCGGCACCCACGCCCTGCTGTCGGAGGCCACCAGCTTCGCTGAACTCGGCCTCGTCGTCGTCGACGAGCAGCACCGCTTCGGGGTGGAGCAGCGCGATGCGCTGCGGGCCCGGGCCGAAGCCGGCGGAGGCACGCCGCCGCATCTGCTCGTCATGACCGCGACGCCGATTCCGCGCACGGTAGCGATGACCGTCTTCGGCGATCTCGACACGAGCGAGCTGACCGAACTCCCCGCCGGGCGCACCCCGATCCGTAGTCATGTCGCAGAGCCGAAGTGGCACGGCAGGATCTGGGCCAAGGTGCGCGAGGAGGTGGAGGCGGGCCATCAGGCATTCGTGGTCTGCCCGCGGATCGGCGAGGGCCCGGAGGTCGATCTCGATCCGGACGACGAGCCCGCGGACGATCCTGACGGTGTCGCCGACGGCGCGGACGGCGACACCGGGGAGCGCCGCCCGCCGCTGGCCGTCCTGGACGTGCTTCCGCTGCTGGCCGGCGGCGAACTCGCGGGGCTGCGGATCGAGGCGCTGCACGGACGGCTGCCGTCGGAGGACAAGGAGCGCGTCATGTCGCGCTTCACCGCGGGCCAGATCGACGTGCTGGTCGCCACGACCATGGTCGAGGTCGGCGTCGACGTCCCCAACGCGACGGTGATGGTGATCCTCGACGCCGACCGCTTCGGCGTCTCGCAGCTGCACCAGCTGCGCGGCCGGGTCGGCCGGGGGAGCTCGGCCGGGTGGTGCCTGCTGCACACCGACGCGCCCGAGGGCAGCCCGTCGCGGGCGCGTGTCGAGGCGGTCGCTGCCACTCTCGACGGGGCCGAGCTCGCCATGCTGGATCTGCGCGAGCGGCGCGAGGGTGACGTGCTGGGCAAGGCGCAGTCCGGACGCCGGCGCTCGCTGAAGCTGCTCGACCTGCTGCGCGACGAGCAGCTGCTGCTGGCGGCCCGCACGGAGGCGGCAAGGATCGTCGCCGAGGATCCCGAGCTGGAGCAGCACGGCGAGCTGGCCCGGGTCCTGGCCCGCCGGCTCGATGAGGAGCAGGCCGCGTACCTGGAGAAGGGGTGACCCGCATCGTCGGCGGGGTCGCCGGAGGTCGCCGGCTGGCCGTTCCCGCTGGACGCGAGGTCCGGCCGACCTCCGAGCGCGTCCGCGAAGCGCTGGCGTCCGCGCTCGAGGCGCGCCTCGGTGGGCTGCAGGGCCGGACAGTGCTCGATCTCTTTGCGGGCACCGGTGCGGTCGGCCTGGAGCTGCTGTCACGAGGCGCCGGTGGCGTGACCCTCGTGGAATCCTCGCCCGCGGTGCGCCGGGTGCTGGAGGCCAACGTCGCCGCGCTCGGGCTCGCCGGCGCGACGGTGGTGGGCAAGCGCGCCGACCTGGTTCTCCAGGAGCCCGGCACCTGCTGGGACATCGCCTTCCTGGACCCGCCGTACGCCCTCGACGTGCAGCCGATCCTCGACGCTGCGGCGGCGCACACGCGCCTGTTGCTCGTCATCGAGCGCGCGTCGCGAAGTACTGACCCGCAGTGGCCCGTGGGGTTCGAGGAACTGCACCACCGTCGCTACGGGGACAGCACCCTCTGGTACGGTTTTCGATCATGAGCGGTGCCCGCCGGTGACGTCGGAAAGTCCCGACCCGGGCGCGCAAACGCGGGTGCGGAGCGCAGTGTGTCCCGGCTCGTTCGATCCGGTGACCAACGGCCACCTCGACATCATCGGACGCGCCGCCAAGCTCTACGACCAGGTCGTCGTCGCCGTACTGATCAACAAGAGCAAGGCCGGCCTGTTCAGCATCGACGAGCGCATGGACATGCTCCGCGAGGCCACCGGCAGCTACGGCAACGTGATCGTCGAGTCCTTCCACGGTCTGCTCGTCGACTTCTGCCGCGACCGTGACATCCCGGTGATCGTCAAGGGCCTGCGGGCCGTCAGCGACTTCGACTACGAGTTGCAGATGGCGCAGATGAACCATTCGCTCGCCGGGGTCGAGACCGTCTTCATGAGTACCAACCCGGCGTCGTCCTTCCTGTCCTCGAGCCTGGTCAAGGAGGTCGCGACCTGGGGCGGCGATGTCAGCCACCTGGTTCCGCCTTTCGTCCTGAAACGGATGAGCGAGAAGCTTTCCGGCGGCTGAACCCCCAGGGGTCCGCGAGGGGGCATACACGCCTGCGGCCCTGCCATAGGCTGACGCGCATGCCGGACGTGCAGGGCAAGCTCGACGAGATCATCACCATGGTGGAGACCGCCAAGGGCAAGGCGCTCTCCGGATCTGCGGCCGTCATCGACCGGCCGCTGCTGCTGGCCGCGCTCGAGGAGATGCGCCAGCTCCTGCCCGCCGAGATGTCGGAGGCGCGCTCCCTGCTTCGCGAGCGCAATGCCGTCCAGGATGCCGCCCGCGAGCAGGCCGACGAGCTGCTGGCCAGCGCCCGGGCCGAAGCCGATCGCACGATCGACGCGGCCCGGGAGGAGCGTGACCGGCTGGTCTCCGAGAGCGAGGTCGTGGAGGAGGCCGAGCGCGTGGCCGCCGAGATCACCGGCGACGCCGAGGCACAGGCCGCGCGGATGCGCGAGCAGACCGACGAGTACATCGACGCCTCCCTGGCCCGCTTCGAGCAGCTGCTCAACGCCTCGCTGGAGACCGTGACCCGAGGCCGCGCCCGGGTCGCGGCGGCCCGTCAACAGGAGACCGCCGCCGCCCGCTACGACGCCGCCGAAGGTGGCGCCGGCGAGCCCTATCCGAACGGCGCGCAAGGCAATGGCTTCGCGGGCGCCGACGACATGAGCTGGGAGAGCGACGAGCCGCCGGTGCGCGGTTCGTCAGCACCGGCAAGCGCCTCCTGACCTCGATTTTCGCTGGCCGGGCGGCCCCTTCCGGCTGCTTGTAGACTGGGAGGGTCGTGTCAGCGGGATTGAGCCTGCGCGCGGCCCATGATCCAGACTCACCCTTCCGTTCCCGCTCGAGACGAGTCCGTGTCCCACACCATGTCGAAGACCCGCCCCGCTAAGCCGCGGCTCGACCCGCGCCAGCCTCTCGTGCTCGACACGAGAGAGCTCGGCCGTCGTCCCGGCTCGATGCGGCGTGTCCGGCAGCCGGTGCAGGCACCGCAGGAGATGGGCATCCCGCTGGCGAGCATCCCCGCCGGCAGCGAGCTCGTCCTCGACCTGCGGCTGGAATCGGTCATGGAGGGTGTGCTCGTCTCGGGCACCGTCGATGCCGTGATGAGCGGTGAGTGCGGACGCTGCCTCGACCCGGTCAGCGCGCCGCTGCAGGTCGACCTCCAAGAGCTCTACAGCTACCCCGATTCCGGCCCGTACGGAGCCGCGTCGCGCGCCTCGGGTGCCCGGTCCGATGATGATGACGAGCTCCCGTCCCTGGTCGACGATCTGATCGACCTCGAGCCGGTGCTGCGTGACGCGCTCGTCCTCGCCCTGCCCATGAGCCCGCTCTGCCGCGAGGATTGCCCGGGCCTGTGCCCGGAGTGCGGCGAGCCCCTTGCTGAGCTTCCCGAAGTTCATTCGCACGATGCGGTCGACCCACGGTGGGCGGCCCTGGCCGGAATGCGCGACCAAGCGCAGCCGGCCTCGTCCAGTCCAGAACAGGAGTCCTGACGTGGCCGTCCCGAAGCGCCGCACCTCGCGGTCCAACACCCACTCGCGCCGGAGCCAGTGGAAGACGAGTGCTCCGCAGCTCGCCAAGTGCGACCGCGGACACGTGATCCTCGCGCACACCGCGTGCCCGACCTGTGGCCGCTACGCCGGCCGGCAGGCGATCGACGTCTGAGGATTCCGCTGAGCGCGCCTCGCATTGCCGTCGACCTGCTCGGCGGAGACGCCGGCCCTGACGTCGTGATCGACGGCGCCGTGTTGGCCGCAGCGAGCTGGCCCGACCTCCGGTTGCTGCTCGTCGGGCCCCCCGACAAGACCGACGCTGCTCTCGCGTCCCGCCGCTTCGACGAGCCCGATCGGATACGCGTCGTCGCCGCTTCGCAGTGCATCGCGATGGATGAGGATCCCGTGCGCGCGGTCCGCTCCCGTCGTGATGCGAGCGTGCGGGTGGCCTCGCGCCTGGTGCGTGACGGGGAGGCTGACGCCAGCGTCTCGGTGGGATCGACCGGCGCCGCCGTTGCCGCGGCGCTCTTCACGCTCGGCCGCCTCCCCGGCGTGACCCGACCTCCGCTCGCGGTGACCGTGCCGGCACCGCGCGGGCCGGTCGTCCTGCTCGATGCCGGTGCGACGACCACCGCCGGCGCTGACCTGCTCGTGCAGTTCGCGCTGGCAGGCGCCGCCTACGCGCAGGTCCGGCTGGGAATCGCCGAGCCCGTAGTCGGGCTGCTGTCGATCGGATCCGAATCGGGCAAGGGAGACCCGGTCCGCCGGGAGGCCGAGCAACGCCTTGCCGAGTTGCTGCCCGAGCTCGGAGTGCGCTTTCGCGGCAACGTCGAAAGCCAGGCCGTTGCCATCGGCGGCGCGGTCGACGTGGTCGTGACCGACGGGTTCACCGGCAACGTGTTGCTCAAAGGCATGGAGGGTGCGATCGGCGCCGTCCTCGCCGCGGCGGTTGACGAGCTCGATCCGGCCGGCGCTGACGCTCTTGCCGCGGTCGTCCGCCGGCTCGGGCCGGAGAGTCAGGGAGGCGCCGTGCTGCTGGGGGTGAACGGGGTCGTGGTCGTGGGCCATGGCTCGTCGTCGCCGTCGGCTGTGGCGTCGTGTATCGGCGCTGCTGCCAGTGCAGCGCGCGAGGGTCTGGTGCCCCGCCTGACCGGCGCGCTGGCCGCGCTCATCGCCCATCGCCGTGGTCAGGGGCCGCAGAGCCGGCTGTTGCCGGCATGACCGTGCTGACCGATTTCGACGAGACCATCCTGCTCGATCTGGTGCGTGAGGCCGTCGCGACCGTCTTCGAGCTCCCGGCCGGGACCCTGGACGCCGGCACGCGGCTGGTCGACGAGCTCGAGGCCGATTCGCTGGCCATGGTGGAGATCGTGGAGATCGTCGAGGAAGAACTGCGCGGAAGGGGCAGCCGGGTGCATGTCGACGATCAGCTGCTCGCGCGGATGCAGACGCTTGCCGACATCGTGGCGGCCGTGGTCCTGGCCGGTCGGACGGGTGTCCGGATCTGATGGCCCGCCCGCCTTTGCCGGAGCCGCTTCCCGCGGATGAGCTGATTGCGGCGTTGGGCGTCGAATGCCCTCCCGAGCTCATGATCCGGGCATTGACCCACCGTTCCTACGCCTACGAGCATGGCGGCCTCCCGACGAACGAGCGGCTGGAATTCCTCGGCGACGCAGTGCTGGGCCTCGTCGTCACCGACGCGCTGTATCGCCGCCATCCCGATCTCGCGGAGGGACAGCTGGCGAAGCTGCGCGCGTCGATCGTCAACATGCGCGCGCTCGCCGGGGTCGCCCGGCTGGTGGGCGCCGAAGGCAGCGGCGGGCTCGGGGCCTACGTGTATCTGGGTCGCGGCGAGCAGTCCACCGGCGGCAGCGACAAGCCGAGCATCCTGGCCGACACTCTCGAGGCGGTCATCGGCGCGACGTACGAGCACGGCGGGATCGAGCCGGCCGCGCGGCTCATCCATCAGCTCTTCGAGCCGTTGCTTGCGGGTGCGGGCCAGCCGCATAACGGCCTGGACTGGAAGACCTCGCTGCAGGAGAGCTCGGCCTCACGCGGCTTCGGGCCACCCGAGTACAGCGTCGAGGAGTCGGGCCCCGACCACGCCAAGCACTTCGTGGCTGCGGCCTGGGTCGGCGGGGAAAAGCTCGGCGAGGGATTCGGCAGCAGCAAGAAGGAAGCCGAGCAGCAGGCGGCGGCGAAAGCCTTGGCAGCATTGGAAGATCGCGGCTTGTCGGACTAGCGCCGCCGGCCGGCCGGCCGGATCAGTAGTGCGGAAAGCGCGGCTGCCGTTGGTCTTTCGGGCACCAGTAGGACGAGCGGCCCATGAATTTCGAACGCCGGATCGGGGTGCCACATCGGTCGCACGGCTCGCCTTCGCGCCCGTAGACGTGCAGCGAGCGATCGAAGTAGCCCGACTGGCCGTTGACGTTCACGTACAGCGCGTCGAACGAGGTGCCGCCCGCGTCGACGGCGGCTTGCAGTACCTGCTGGACCGCGTCGAGCAGCGTGCGCGCCAGCGGTCGCGGCATGTTCTCGGTCGGGCGTGCCCAGTGCACTTTCGCGATCCACAGGGCTTCGTCGGCGTAGATCGCGCCGATGCCGCTGGTGAGCGTCTGGTCCAGCAGCGCCCGCTTCACGCCGGTGCGCTTGCGCCGCAGGTTGCGCACGAACAGTTCGGGGTCGAATTCGGGGTCGAGCGGGTCGCGTCCGATGTGGGCCAGCGAACTCGGCAGCGCCGCGCCGCCGGCGGCTACGGACAGGCCACCGAACGTCCGCTGATCGACGAAGCGCAATTGGGGGTCACCGTCGGCGAACCGCAATCGCACCCGCAGGTGCAATTCGTCTGGAGCGTCGGCGTTTTCCACCAGCAACTGGCCGCTCATGCCGAGATGGGCGACGAGCGCGTCGCCCGAATCCATCGGCAGCCAAAGGTATTTGCCGCGGCGCAAGGCCGCCTCGAGGGTGCGTCCGGCCAGCAGCGCCGCGAAATCGTCGGCGCCGGCGAGATGACGGCGGACCGCACGCGGGTGCAGTACTTCGACGCTCGTGATCGCGCGTCCGACAACCCAGCGCGCCAGACCCCGCCGGACGGTCTCGACCTCGGGAAGTTCAGGCATCGATCACCCGCCGACGCGCGATCGGCTCGGGGCTCACGCCACCGCCGAGCTATTTGCGCTTGCCGACACCTTGCTGGCTGACCAGGTTCTCCGGCGGGATCCCGTTGAAGGGCGAATTGAGGTTCGAATCATCCGGCAACGGGCTCGGCAACGCGGACTGCACGCCCTCGGTGCTCGCCCGCGGATCGGGCCGGTTGTCCTGTGACACCTTGTGCTCCGCATTCCCGCAGGCCGCCAGCAACAGGGCCGGCACCGCGGCCAGCCCCGCGAGGCTCACGGCGATCCTGCGCCGTCCCGCGGGGGACACTCGCGGCTTATCGTCGCTGAGCAATGACCGAACTCCCTCACCATCGGACTGAACCGCCTGACGCTGCCGCACCCGTTCAGCATGGCACGCCGCAGACCGGAGGTGGGCGCACCCCGGATGCGGCGCGGGTCACCGCGTGGGTACGCGGGCGGGTGCAGGGCGTGGGTTTCCGGTGGTGGACCCGGGCGCGCGCCCTCGAACTCGGCCTGTCGGGATGGGCGCGCAACCTGGAGGACGGCCGGGTGGAGGTCGTCGCCCAAGGTTCGCGCGCCGGCTGCGAGGCACTGCTGGCCGCGCTTCGCGGCGGTCGCACGCCGGGACGCGTCACGGGGGTGACCGAGCGTTGGTCGGATCCGCGCGACGCCATCAGCGGCTTCGTCGAGCGATAGCGCCCGGTTGGTCGAGCGCGCCGCGCGAACACCCCGGAAAACCGCCTGTGACGTGCAGTGATCTGCGCCTCCTGGCGCTGGCCGGGGGTTGACCTTTGCCGCGCGGCATGGGATGGTTGACAACGGAATTGAACCGGCGCCCGTCTGCCTGCGCCGCATGTTCGGTCACTCATCGTGGAGGACCCTAGATGGCGAAAGCCCTGTTCGGACACGTCGGCGCTGCCAACGACGTACGTCTCGCTGCTGAGGTTCACCGCCTCCGTACCCGAGTACGCGATCTTGAATCGGAGCTCGATCGCGCACTTGCCGTGAACGAGCTGCTGGCCTCCCGGGTAGACGTGAGTGACGAGCTTCGCACTCTCTACCAGGAGCCTGCGCTCACCTGATCCACCGCCGGTCCGTCTGGGCCGGTTTTTCTATGGAGGACGCCCATCGGGGCGTCCTCCTCTGTTTTGTGGTCGCGCACCGATAGCGTCCCACCCGATGTATCTCAAGAGCCTGACGCTGCGCGGTTTCAAATCGTTCGCGGGGTCCACCACCCTCGCCCTCGAGCCAGGCCTGACCTGCGTGGTCGGTCCGAATGGTTCGGGTAAGAGCAATGTCGTCGACGCCATTGCCTGGGTTCTCGGCGAGCAGGGGGCCAAGGCGCTACGCGGCGGCAAGATGGAAGACGTCATCTTCGCCGGCTCGCCCGGCCGCCCTCCGCTCGGCCGCGCCGAGGTCCAGCTGACGATCGACAACTCCGACGGAGCACTGCCGATCGAGTACGCCGAGGTCACCATCGGCCGGCTGATGTATCGCTCGGGGGAGTCGGAGTACACGATCAACGGCAGCTCGTGCCGGCTGCTCGACGTCCAGGAGTTGCTGTCGGACTCGGGCATCGGCCGCGAGATGCATGTGATCGTCGGCCAGGGCTCGCTCGACGCCGTCCTCGGCGCACGTCCGGAAGATCGGCGCGGCTTCATCGAGGAGGCTGCCGGCGTCCTCAAGCACCGCAAGCGCAAGGAGCGCGCGCTTCGCAAGCTCGACGCGACGGCGACCAGCATCGAGCGCCTCACCGACCTGGCCGCGGAGCTGCGCCGCCAGCTCGGTCCCTTGGGACGCCAGGCCGAGGCAGCGCGCCGGGCCGGCGCCGTCCAGGCCTCGCTGCGCGATGCCCGTCTCCGCCTGCTCGCCGACGATCTCGTCAGCGCCGGAAAGGCGCTCGAGGCTCGCGGGGACGCCGACGGGGAGCTGGCCCGGCGGCTGACCGAGGGCGAGGAACGGCTCCGCGAGGCGATCGCTGCGGACGAGACGCTGACCGCCTCCGTCCAGGAGGGCACCGCTCGCGCCGCCGCCGCCGCCCAGACCTGGCACGCGCTGGGCCGCCTCTCCGAGCGGCTGGCGTCGGTCGGCGCGCTGGCCCAGCAGCGGGCGACCTACCTGGGTGCCGATGAACCGCTGCCGGCGGGCCGGGATCCTGAGCAATTGGAAGCGGAATCGGCCGCTGCCGCCGAAGAGGAGCGGTCCCTCACCGCCCGTGCCGCGCAAGCCGCAGAGCAGCTGGAGGCGGCGCAGGCGGTGCGCGTGGCCGCCGAACGCGAGCTGAACGCCTGCGACGAGCGCGCCCGTGCTGCGGCGCGGGCTGCCGCCGATCGCCGCGAGGGGCTGGCCCGCCTCACCGGTTCGCTCGAGGCCGCCCGCGGGCGGCTCGCAAGCGCCGCCGCGGAGGACAGCAGGCTCGAGGAGACGGCCGCTTCGGCGCGCCACCGGGCGGCCGAGTGCGAGGAGCAGGGCAAGGCGGCGTCGGCCGAACTGGAACGTCTCGACGCGGCCGAGGTCGAGCTCGACGCGGTGCACGCCTCGGCCGAAGCGGCGCTCGAGGCGGCCCGCACCGCCCTGGCAGGGTGCGCCGAGCGGAGGCGGACGGCCGAGCAGGAGCGGGTGAGCGCGCTCGCCGCCCGCGATACCTGGGTACTTTCCCTGGAGCGTGACGACGGCACCGCCGCGATCCTGGCCGATCCACCCCCCGGGGTGCTCGGTGCGACGGCAGACCTGATCAAGGTTGCCCCCGGGGCGGAGGCCGCCATCGCGGCGGCGCTCGGCAGCCTGGTCGACGGGTTGGTCGCGGATGACCCGCGCTCGGCGATCGCCGCGCTCGAGGCGGCCGCGGGCTCGTCCGCTCGCGTCGCGGTCCTGGTGGGGGCTTCAGGTGAACCTGCGGCGACGCGGGCGGCAGCTCCGTCGGGGGCGTGGGCGGTCGACCTCGTCGAGATTCCTGCGGGCGCTGCCGCTGATGGACTTCGGCGCAGCCTGCACCGGCTGCTGGCGGGTGTCGTCGTGGTCGACGATCTGCCCGCGGCGGCCCGGCTCGTTGCCGGCCACCCTGAGCTGACCGCCGTCACCCGCGGCGGTGACCTCCTGAGTGCTGCGCGCGCGAATGGCGGCGCGACCGCTCCGGCCTCCTCGCTCGCGGTGCGGGCAGCGGTCGATGCGGCGCAAGCGCGCGTCAGGGCCGTGGAGGCGAGCCTGGAAGCCGAAGCCGCCGCGGCGGCCGAGTTCGAAGCCTCCGTCGCCGAGCACGAGGCCGTCGTCAGCGACGCGCTGGCCCAGCTGCACGATTCGGACGCGGCAATCGCCGCCTTCCAGGAAGAGGTCGCCCGGGCCACCTCCGCCGCGCGCGGGGCCATGTCCGAGGCCGAGCGCGTCGACCGCGCCCGTGCGGAGCTGCACGCCTCGCGTACCCGCCACCAGGCAGATGCTGACGCGCTCGCCCGGCAGCTGGCGTCGATGAACGGTGAGGAGGCGCCGCCCGAGCCCGATCCGGCCGAGCGCGAGAATCTGGCGGCCGCGCTGGAGCAGGCCCGGCTCGCATGAGGGGGAGCTGCGCCTTGTGGCCGGCGTGGCGCGCGAGAAGGTCAGGGCGATCACCGGACGCGCGGCGGCACTCATGAGGGCCGCGGAGAAGGAGCGGGCGGCACGTACGGCAGCCGAGCGGCGCCGGATCGAGCGCCGGGCATCGGCCGAGCGTGCCGGCGAGGTGGCGGAGCTGGCGGCCCAGGGTGCGGCGCGGCTCGCGCGATCACTCGAGGCGGCGGGAACCGTCCGCGCCGCTGCGGATACCCAGCGCGCCGAGGCCGACCGCCGGCTCACCGAGGTGCGCGAGCTCGCCCGCACCCTGACCGCCGAGGTCGATGCGCTGCGCGACGCGCGTCACCGCGACGAGGTGGCACGTACCGAGCAGCGCCTGCTCAGCGAGGGCCTGCAGGAGCGCTGCCGCGAGGAGTGGGGCATGGAGCCCGACATCCTCGTCGCCGAGTACGGCCCTCACGTTCCGGTGCCGCCCGACACGGAAGAAGGTCAGCTCGCCGTCTACAACCGTGCGGCCCAGGAGAAGCGCGCCGCCGAGGCCGAGCGCGTGCTGGCCCGCCTGGGCACGGTGAACCCGCTGGCCCTCGAGGAGTACGCGGCGCTGCAGGAGCGCGCGACGTTCCTTGCCCAGCAGGTAGAGGACCTGCAGAAGACGCGTCGCGAGCTGATGGGCATCGTCCGCGACGTCGACGCGCGGGTGATCGAGGTCATGGAGTCGGCTTTCGCGGATACGGCGCGCGAGTTCGCGCTGGTCTTCCCGACGCTCTTTCCCGGCGGTGAGGGCCGCCTGGTGCTCACCGATCCCGATGACATGCTGCTGACGGGCATCGAGGTCGAGGTGCGTCCGGCCGGCAAGCGCGTCTCCCGGCTCTCGCTGCTGTCCGGCGGAGAGCGTTCGCTCGCGGCGCTCGCGTTTCTGCTGGCCGTCTTCCGGGCTCGCCCTTCGCCGTTCTACGTGCTGGACGAGGTCGAGGCCGCGCTCGACGACCGCAACCTCGGCCGGCTCCTGGAGGCGATCGAGCAGCTGCGGGCCAGCTCCCAGCTGCTGATCGTGACGCACCAGAAGCGCACGATGGAGATCGCCGACGCCCTGTACGGCGTGACGATGCGACGCGACGGGGTGACCACGGTCGTCAGCCAGCGGCTGCGCGAGCGCCTTTCCGCCTGACGCCTTCCCGCCGGGCCGTCGCGGTCCCATTAGCCTCAGGGCTGACGTATTTGCCGAACGGCGCCGTCTGCCCGAGGAGCTCGCCATCACGCTGCTGATCACCATCCTGTCGATCGTCCTGTTCGCGATCGTCGTCACGGCCGGTTTCGTCTACACCACCCCGCGCCGCCGGAGCGAGCGACGGGCCCGCCGTGCCCAGGCGCCGGCCGCGGGTACCGGATCCGGCGACGGTGCGGCGGCGCCTGCCGACGGCCATGTGCGGGCCGTAGCCACCGTCGAACTTCCTGAAGAAGCCGGCCTTGCTGAGCTTCCGGAGATCCCCGACCTCGACGTGCCGGAGCCGACCGCCGGCCGTCTCGTCCGGCTGCGCTCGCGGCTGGCCCGCTCGCAGATCCACCCTGGGCCGCGGCCTGCTGAGCGTCCTGTCGCGCGACACCATCGGCGAGCAGGACTGGGAGGAGATCGAGGACACCCTGCTGACCGCCGACATGGGGGTTGTCGCCGACGACCGAGCTGGTCGAGGCGCTGAAGACCCGGGTGCGGGTGCTCGGCGCGCGCACGCCCGAGCAGGCCCGGTCGCTGCTGCGTGACGAGCTGCTCGCCCAGGTCGGCACGACGACCGATCGCAGCGTCGCGACCAGTGCCACGACGGACGTCCGGCGGTGGTCCTCGTCGTCGGCGTGAACGGCACGGGCAAGACCACGACCTGCGGCAAGCTCGCCCGCGTGCTCATCGCCGACGGTCGCACGGTGCTGCTCGGAGCGGCCGACACGTTCCGCGCGGCCGCCGCCGACCAGCTCGCAGACCTGGGGCGCCCGGGTCGGCGCCGAGACCGTACGCGGGCCCGGAGGGTGCCGACCCGGCGAGCGTCGCGTTCGAGGCGGTCAAGGAGGGCATCTCCGACGGGGTCGACACGGTGCTCATCGACACCGCCGGCCGGCTGCACACCAAGTCCGGGCTGATGGACGAGCTCGGCAAGGTCAAGCGGGTCGTGGAAAAGCAGTCGCCGGTCGACGAGGTGCTGCTCGTGCTCGACGCGACCACCGGTCAGAACGCGCTGGTGCAGGCCAAGGTCTTCGCCGAGGTCGTCAACGTCACCGGCGTCGTGCTCACCAAGCTCGACGGCACCGCGAAGGGCGGCATCGTCGTCTCCGTGCAGCGCGAGCTCGGCGTGCCGGTCAAGCTGATCGGGCTCGGCGAGGGCCCCGACGACCTGGCCCCCTTCGAACCCGAGGCCTTCGTCGACGCCCTGCTCGGCTGAACCTACAGGCGGGGCGGGGAGTGGTGAGCTCCTCGGCGTTCGTCAGCAGGATCTTGCGGCGGTCGGCGTCGCTGAACTGCTCCAGCTCCTCGACGTAGTCCAGCGGCTGCGGCATGCCCTCGATGTGCGGCCAGTCCGAGCCGAAGACGACGCGGTCGGCGCCCATGTAGTCGGCCGTCTCGTTGACGTCGTCCTCCCAGAACGGGTTGATCCAGATGTTGCGCCGGAAGGTGTCGACCGGGTCCTCGGTGAAGTAGCCGGGCGTCTTGCGGGCGGTCGAGCGCAGCTTCTTGAACAGGTCCGGCAGGAAGGTCGAGCCGTTCTCCACCGAGACGATCCGCACGTTCGGGAAGCGGTCGAAGAGCTTCTCGAAGATGAGCGACGCGAGCACGTCCATGATCGCGCGCTCCATGTTGAACGCCGTGACCGAGGGACGCATCCCGCCGGAGAACTTCGCCGAAAACCCTTCCCGTCCATAGCCGTTCGAGCTGTAACCGCTGTCGCCGGCGTGGATCGACGACGGGGATGCCGGCTTCGTTGACCCGCGCCCAGAACGGGTCGAACACGGGATCGGCGATGCCGAACGCGCCGTGCTCGGTGAAGACCGCTGCCGGACGCATGACGACGTGGCGGGCGCCGAGGCTGACCGCCCGCTCGAACTCGGCGATGGCGGCGTCGAGGTCGGCCAGTGAGATGTAGGGCGCGGCGAACAGGCGGTCCTGGTAGGCGTAGCCCCAGTCCTCCTCGACCCAGCGGTTGAACGACTGGAACAGCAGCGCGACCGCGCCCGGGTCGTGCTTGAGCAGCTCCTCGTAGATCATCCCGAGCGTCGGGAACATCCAGATCTTCGACAGCCCCTGCCGGTCCATGGCGGCCAGCCGCGCGTCGCGGTCGCGGTACTCGGGGCGGATCGGCTCGCGCTCGCGGAGCATCTCGATCGGGGTGCGACCCTCGGAATTGCCGCGGAAGTACGCGGACAGCGCGCCCGCCGGGGAGACCGGGTCGAACGTCGGGTTCACCACGGCGTGGCTGACCTTGCCGCCGATCACGTGGTACTTGCGGCCGTTGATCTCACACCACTGGATGACGCGCTCGCCCCAGCCGCGGGTCGAGGTGGCGGGTGAACGCGTCAATCGCCTCGTAGTAGTGGTTGTCGCCGTCGAACGCGGCGAAGTCCAGACCATGCTGCGGGGTCACCGAATGGTCCGTCCCCGGCTCGACCGTTGTCGTCACGTTCATCATCTCCGCTCGGCGCCTTGCAAACGTTCCCGTCACAGCCTGACACGAAGTCAGGTCGTAGGTGAGCGTATGACCCCGCCGTAGGCTGGTTAAGCCCAGACTCTCTGCCAGCCCCGCCCGAAGGGCCACTTGCGTGTTCGACACCCTCTCCAACCGGCTCGACAAGGTCTTCTCGTCGCTGCGCGGCAAGGGCCGGCTGTCCGACAAGGACATCGACGCCACGGCCCGCGAGATCCGCATCGCGCTGCTCGAAGCCGACGTCGCGCTGCCGGTGGTGCGCACGTTCATCGCAGCCGTCAAGGAGCGGGCGACGCGGGGCCGAGGTCAGCCAGGCGCTGAACCCGGCGCAGCAGGTCATCAAGATCGTCCACGAGGAGCTCATCGGCATCCTCGGCGGCGAGACCCGCAACGTGCGCTACGCGAAGACCCCGCCGACCGTGATCATGCTCGCCGGTCTGCAGGGTTCCGGTAAGACGACGCTCGCCGGCAAGCTCGGCCTGTGGCTGAAGTCGCAGGGCCACGCGCCGCTGCTGGTCGCCGGCCGACCTGCAGCGTCCTAACGCCGTCCAGCAGCTGCAGGTCGTCGGCGCAGCAGGCCGGCGTCGAGGTCTACGCGCCCGAGCCGGGCAACGGTGTCGGCGACCCGGTCGCGGTCGCCCGCGACGCCATCGCGCGTGGCCCGCCAGAAGCTGCACGACGTCGTGGTCGTCGACACCGCCGGGCGCCTCGGCATCGACGCAGAGCTGATGCAGCAGGCGGCCGACATCCGCGACGCCGTGCATCCCGACGAGGTGCTCTTCGTCGTCGACGCGATGATCGGCCAGGACGCCGTCACCACGGCGCAGGCGTTCCTCGAGGGCGTCGACTTCACCGGCGTCGTGCTCACCAAGCTCGACGGCGACGCGCGCGGCGGTGCGGCGCTTTCGGTCGCGCAGATCTGCGAGCGGCCGATCATGTTCGCGTCCACCGGTGAGAAGCTCGCCGACTTCGACGTCTTCCACCCGGAGCGGATGGCGTCGCGCATCCTCGGCATGGGTGACGTGCTCACCCTCATCGAGCAGGCGGAGCAGGCCTTCGACACCTCGCAGGCCGAGGAGATGGCCGCGCAAGATCGCCGGCGACGACTTCACCCTCGAGGACTTCCTCGACCAGATGCTGCAGATGCGCAAGATGGGCCCGATCGCCAACCTGCTCGGCATGCTGCCCGGCATGGGGCAGATGAAGGAGCAGCTGGCCCAGGTCGACGACCGTGACGTCGACCGCGTGATGGGCATCATCCGGTCGATGACGCCCGTCGAGCGCCAGCAGCCGAAGATCCTCAACGCGTCGCGCAAGGCTCGCGTATCGCCCGCGGTTCCGGGGTGACCGTGTCCGAGGTCAACCAGCTGCTCGACCGCTTCGAAGAAGCCCGCAAGATGATGAAGCAGATGGCCGGGATGGCCGGCCTCGGCGGGCGTGCGGAAGGCGCGCCGGCAGGTCAAGAAGGCCAAAGGGCGCCTCGCGCAAGGGCAATCCAGCGGCCCGCGCAGCTGCGGCTCAGCGCGGTGCCGCCGGCCGCCGCCGCCGAGAAGCCGGCCGCGGCCCAACCCGTTCGGTCTGCCTGCCGGATGGACAGCTGCCGGATCTCTCCAAGCTGCAGCTGCCCGGCGGCCGGCCGGTTCAATCTGCCGAAGCCGCCTGCCGGTCCGCCGCCGCGCGCCGCCGCGGCTGACGTAATCGGCGCAGCCCGTCTGTGGCACACTGGTCCGTCGAGTGCCTTACGGGTGCTCTGCTGGTGCTGCGGCCCTCTTCCGCTGCCGGTGGAAGCATCGTCAGGCTGTCCGTGCGCCGATGTGTCCCCACTCGGCTGCGCTGGTCAGCCACCCTGAGACTGGAGCAAGCAAAACACGTGGCCACCAAGATCAAGCTGATGCGCCTGGGCAAGATGCGCGCGCCGTACTACCGGATCGTCGTCGCCGACGCCCGCACCAAGCGCGACGGCCGGGTCATCGAGACCATCGGCAAGTACCACCCGAAGGAAGACCCGAGCTTCATCGAGGTCAACTCCGAGCGGGCGCAGTACTGGCTCGGCGTCGGCGCGCAGCCGACCGACCCCGTCGCGGCGATCTTCCGCGTCACCGGTGACTGGCAGAAGTTCAAGGGCGAGCCCGCGCCGCCGCCGATGCTGGTCGCCGCGCCCAAGGTCGACAAGGCCGAGACCTTCGCCGCCGCCGCCCGCGCGTCGGCCGGCATCACCGACGTCACCGCGCCGCTCACGCCCAAGCAGGCCAAGAAGGCCAGCCCCGAAGGCCGCGGCGCGCCGCGGCCCCTGCGGCCGCTGCGGCCCCTGCGGCCGCTGAGGCGCCTGCGCTCGGCGCTGAGGCGCCGCGCCGGCCGCTGAGGCTCGCCGCTGCAGCAGGCCCCCGCGGCAGAGGCCGAGCCTGCCGCGGCGCCCGCGACCGACGCACCCCGGCGGAGTAGGCGTGCTGGAGGCTGCGGTCGAGCACCTCGTCAAGGGCATCGTCGAGCACCCTGACGACGTGTCGGTCGCCGAGCGCAACGGCCGGCGCGGCCGCACCCTCGAGGTGCGCGTCCATCCGGACGATCTCGGCAAGGTCATCGGCCGCGGCGGCCGTACGGCTAACGCGCTGCGCACCATCGTGGCCGGGGTCGGCGGCGCGGGGTGCGGGTCGACGTCGTCGACACCGACCGGCGCTGATCGGCTTGCCGCTGACCGCTGAGCCCGCCCGACGCCCGGAGCGCGATCGGTCGTGGTGGTCATGTTGCCCGGGCGCACGGGGTCCGCGGCGAGGTGTCGGTGCAGGTGCGTACCGACGTCCCTGAGCGCCGGTTCGCGGTAGGCAGCGTGCTGTACACCGACCATCCGGATGTCCCGACCCTGACCGTCGCGGCCGTCGCGCCCGCACTCGGGACGGCTGCTGGTCACCTTCGAGGAGGTTCGACCTGCGCGACGTCGCCGAGGCGCTGCAAGGTATCGCTGCTGCTCATCGACGCCGATCAGGCCGGCGCCGCTGCGGCGACGCCGACGAGCCGGACGCCTGGTGGGACAGCGATCTCGTCGGGCTCATCGCGCAGCACCGTCGACGGGCTGCGCGCTCGGCCCGGTGACCGACGTCGTCCACGGCCCCGGCGGTGATCTGCTCGCCATCGCCCGCGAGGACGGACGCGAGCTGCTCGTCCCCTTCGTGCACGACATCGTGCCGGCGGTCGATCCGGCTGCCGGCACCGCTCGTCGTCGACCCGCCGCCGGGACTGCTGGAGCTCTGAGACCGGTGCGGCTGGACTTCGTCACGATCTTCCCGGACTACTTCGCGCCGCTCGAGCTCTCGCTGCTCGGCAAGGCTCGCGAGCGAGGCGATCTGCAGGTCGGTGTGCACGACCTGCGCACCTGGACCGACGACGTGCATCGCACGGTCGACGACAGCCCGTACGGCGGCGGCCCCGGAATGATCATGAAACCGGAGCCGTGGGGCCGCGCGCTCGAGGAGATCACCGGCGAGACGGCCGGGCTTCACCGCTCGGCGCGCGCGCCCGCCCGCGTCGTCATGCCCACGCCCGCCGGGCGCCCGTTCGACCAGGCGTATGCCCAGGACCTGGCGGCGAGCCCATGGTTGATCTTCTGCTGCGGCCGCTATGAAGGCATCGACGCCAGGGTGGCCGATGCCTGGGCCGACGACGAGATCAGCATCGGTGACTACGTGCTGGCCGGGGGAGAGGTGGCGGCGCTGGTCATCGTCGAGGCGGTCGCTCGCCTGCTGCCGGGCGTGCTGGGCAACGCCGAGTCGGCGGGTGACGACTCGTTCTCCGCCGGCCTGCTCGAAGCTCCGGCCTACACGCGTCCTCCGCAGTGGGAGGGGCGGCATGTCCCCGAGGTGCTGCGCTCCGGTGATCACGGTGCCATCGCGTCGTGGCGGCAGGAACAGTCGCTGCTCCGCACCCGCCGGCGGCGCCCGGATCTGCTGGACCGGCTGATCCCAGCAGCGGCTCCCAGACGTAATTGCGGCCGGCTGTGGCACAGTAGAGAATCGCCCGTCACGCGCCCGTCCTGGATCGGCCCTTTTGGATCGGTCTTTCTCGGATCGGCCAGTCCACGGGCAGCCATCAGGCAGCGATTGCGCCGCACCGACCGCTCCCGATCAGAGGACTTCACCATGCACACCCTTGACGATCTCGACGCCGCGTCGCTGCGCGACGACGTGCCGGACTTCCGGCCGGGCGACACGCTCAAGGTCCACGTGCGGGTCGTGGAGGGCACTCGCGAGCGCGTCCAGATCTTCCAGGGCATCGTCATCCGCCGCCAGGGCGGCGGCGTCCGCGAGACCTTCACCGTCCGCAAGGTGAGCTTCGGCGTCGGCGTGGAGCGGACCTTCCCGGTCCACACCCCGATCATCAGCAAGATCGAGATCGTCACCCGCGGCGACGTGCGCCGCGCCAAGCTGTACTACCTGCGCAGCCTGCGCGGCAAGGCCGCGAAGATCAAGGAGAAGCGCCAGCCGGTGGGCCGGTGATCCTTGCCCGGCGCGATCGGGCGGGCGCGGGAAGCTTTCACGCCGAACCATGACCCTCTCCGGCGACGACCACGATCCAGCCGTTCCGCGATCTCGGGGTCATGATGGGCCGGTGGATGGCGAGCGGGAGGCGCCCGCTGTCAACCTGAGCAAGCCGTCAGACGCTCCCGCTGAAACGGCGGTCGCCCAGCACACCGCGCAGGTATCCGGCCGGGCTGAGCCGCCGCGGCCGTGGTGGCAGTTCTGGCGTCGCCGTTCGGTGCGCGAGGACGAGCCGCCCAAGAACAAGTCGCTGGCGCGCGAGATCCCGATCCTGATCATCGTCGCGCTGGCGCTGGCGCTGCTCATCAAGAGCTTCGTCGTGCAGCCGTTCTACATCCCGTCGGGGTCGATGGAGCAGACGCTCAAGATCAACGACCGGGTGCTCGTCAACAAGATGATCTACCACTTCCGTGACGTGAAGCGCGGCGAGATCGTCGTCTTCAACATCGAGGGCACCGGCTTCGCCCAGTACGCGACGCCGTTGGCGCCGCCGAGCAACATCGTCAGCCGGGCGTTCCGCAACCTCGAGAACCTCTTCGGGCTCGGCCCGAACAACAAGGACTTCATCAAGCGTGTCATCGCCATCGGCGGCGACACGGTGGCCTGCTGCGACGCGCAGGGCCGGGTGACGGTCAACGGCAAGGCGCTGGACGAGACCTACGTCTACCGCGATGGCCCCGACGAGCAGAACAAGCGCTTCGGCCCGGTCAAGATCGCCAAGGGCAACCTGTGGGTGATGGGAGACCACCGCAACGACTCGGAGGACTCCCGGGTTGCCGGCCAGTTCCCGCAGAGCAAGGTCATCGGGCAGGCGTTCGTCCGGGTGTGGCCGATCACGCACTGGCGCGGTTTCGGGGTGCCCAAGACCTTCGGTCAGTTGACGGCGGGCGGAGGGGCCAGCGTCGGCGTCTTGCTGCCGCTCTGGTGGAGACGGCGCCGGCGCTCGTGGCGACTCCCGGCGCTTGCGGCACCACCTGGGCGCGAGGCGGAATAAAGTCGGCCCGTCATGGCCTCTCGACCCCGTGCACCCGATGGTCGCCGCAAGCGGCGACCGCCCGCGCCAGTGCCTCTCGCGTTGCCCCCGCCGCCGGCCATCGTGCGCAGCGATGGCGGCCTGTGGTGCTACGAGCGTGCGTTGCGCCGGGTCGGCTTCACGTACGTGGCCGGGGTCGATGAGGCCGGCCGCGGGGCGTGTGCCGGACCGCTGGTCGTGGCCGCCGTCGTGCTGCCCGAAGGCAAGCGCGGCGAGATCCCGGGCCTGGCCGACAGCAAGTTGCTCACCGCCGAGCAGCGCGAGGCCGCTTATGCCCAGGTTGTCGCCCGGGCCAGGGCGTGGTCGGTCTGCGTCATCCCGACCCACGAGGTGGACCGGCGCGGCGTGCACCAGGCGAACGTCGCGGGCATGCGGCGAGCTGTCGCGGGCCTGTCGGTATTGCCCAGCTACACGCTGACCGACGGGTTCCCGATCCCCGGGATGCCCTCGCCGTCCTGCGCGGTGTGGAAGGGCGACCAAGTGATCGGCTGCGTTGCGGCGGCGTCCGTCATCGCGAAAGTCACCCGGGACCGCTTGCTGCGCGAGCTCGACAGGCGGTTCCCGCACTACGCATTCGCCTCCCACAAGGGCTACTGCACGCCGGAGCACGATGCGGCATTGCAGGCTCACGGGCCCTGCGACGAGCACCGCTATTCGTTCGTGAACGTGCGCCACGCCGCGGCGATGCGAGGCCTGCCGACTCGCGTACGCAATGGGGTGGCGCTTGTCGGGCAGGATGTCGACATGCCCGAGTTCGCGAGCGCAGATCTTCCGCAGGATCTGGAGGGAGTGGCGTGAGCGCCGAGGACCTCGAGAAGTACGAGACGGAAATGGAGCTGCAGCTCTACCGCGAGTACCGCGACGTGGTGGGGCTGTTCACGTATGTGATCGAGACCGAGCGGCGCTTCTACCTGGCCAACGACTACCGGCTCGATGTCCGTGGCAGCGCCGACGGCGAGGTCTTCTTCGAGCTGTCGCTGCACGACGCCTGGGTGTGGGACATGTACCGGCCCGCCCGGTTCGTCAAGAACGTCCGCGTCGTCACCTTCAAGGACGTCAACGTCGAAGAGATCACCAAGGCGGAGCTCTAGGTCCGTGCGCTTCGGGTAGGCCCTGCCCATGAGCGAATCGGTGAACGCTTCCGGTGGAGGGCCTACCCCGGCCGCCAACCAGACCCAGACCGAGCCGATGCCGGCCGACGAGCGCCAGGCTGCCCCGCCCAGCGGCAACCTGGGCAGCGCCGACCCGCAGGCACCCACCCCGATCTCCCGGTCGGCTGTCGACGGGGGTGTGCCGCGCGCCGCGACCGAAAGGCGCGGGCCGGTGCCCGGACGCCCGGGCAGCCCCACGCCGGATGCGGGGCCGCAGGCCAACAGCTGACGCGTCCTCCGGCCCCGGCGTCAAGGGTTTCTCGCCGGCTGGGGATGGCGTGAACGCGTCCACGGCCTCGCGCTGAGCCCACCCGCACACCCACCGCTTTCGGCACGGTCGTGGAGCCGGCAACAACGTCGGCGATCACAAGCGGTGGGGTGGCGTCGTACATGCGGGTCAAGGATGCGGTGGGCCGCTTCGGCGAGGAGACGGCAGCTCGGCATCTCGAGGCCGCCGGGCTGACGATCATCGACCGCAATTGGCGGGCGCCGCGAATGCCAGGCAGCGACGTGCGCGGCGAGCTCGATCTCGTGGCGCGCGAGGGCAGGGCGCTGGTCGTCATTGAGGTCAAGACCCGTTCGGGAACGGGCTTCGGCACCCCCGCCGAGGCGGTCACCGCCGACAAGGCGCGCCGCGTCCGGCGGCTGGCGGTCGCCTGGCTCGCAGCTCATCCCGGGGAGAGTCACGCGTTCGTGCGCTTCGACGTCGTCAGCGTCCTGCGGTCGGCCGGCGGCGTCACCGTTGAGCACCTGCGCGGGGCGTTCTGATGTCGCTTGCCCGAGCGTCGTGCGTGGCACTGCTCGGCATCGAGGGGTACCTGGTCGAGGTCGAGGTCCATCTGTCGCAGGGATTGCCCGGGGTCACCCTCATCGGGCTTCCTGACACGTCGCTGTACGAGGCACGCGACCGGGTGAAGTCTGCGGTGCTCAACAGCGACCAAGCCTGGCCGGACAAGCGCATCACAGTCGGGCTGTTCCCGGCCGCATTGCCGAAGTCGGGCAGCGGGTTCGATGTCGCGGTGGCGGCCGCGGTGCTCGCCGCTAACGGATGCGTGCCGCTCGATTCGCTGGTCGACCGGGTGTTGATCGGAGAGCTTGCGCTCGACGGCAGGTTGCGTCCGGTACCGGGGGTTCTGGCGGCCGTCCTCGCGCTCGCGGAAGCGGGCCGGCATCGGGTCGTCGTCCCCACGGCCAATGCCGAGGAGGCAGCACTGGTTCCCGGAATGCAGGTCGAGCCGATCGCTCACCTGCGCGACCTCGTTCGGCTGTTGCGCGGGGAGCTCGCCGAGGATTTCCGGCCGCGCCCGCTGCCGCCGCTGGACGTGACGCAGGTACCCGATCTGTCGGAGGTCTCGGGTCAGCCCACCGGCCGGTTGGCGATGGAGCTGGCGGCGGCGGGAGGGCATCACGTGTTGATGCTGGGACCTCCAGGTGCCGGCAAGACCATGCTCGCGGAGCGATTGCCCGGGCTGTTGCCTCCGCTCACCGCCGAGCAGGCGCTGGAGGTGACGGCCGTCCACTCGGTGGCCGGTGCATTGCCTGCCGACGCACCGCTGATCCGGCGCCCTCCGTTTCGCAACCCGCATCATTCCGCGAGCCTCGCGGCGGTCGTCGGAGGAGGGAGCCGTTTCCTGCGTCCCGGCGCCGCGAGCCTTGCCCATCGCGGGGTGCTCTTCCTGGACGAGGCGCCGGAGTTTGCGCCGCGGGTCCTGGATGCGTTGCGCCAGCCGCTGGAGAGCGGGGTCGTGGAGGTCGCCCGGGCGGCGGGGGTGGCGTGCTTCCCGGCCCGTTTCACGCTGGTGCTGGCGGCGAATCCGTGTCCCTGCGGCAAGTCGGGGACACCGCGGGGAGATGCGGCGTGCACTTGCCCGCCGCGGATGCGCCTGTCGTATCGCCAGCGCCTGTCGGGTCCGTTGTTGGACCGGGTCGACGTGCGGATCCGGCTGGAGCCTCCCTCGCGGCTGCATCTGCGTGCGACGGTTTCGCAGTCCGAGTCGACACACGTCGTGGCCGCTCGTGTCATGGCGGCGCGGGCGATGGCGGCGAAGCGGTTGGCCGGCACGCCGTGGAGCGCGATCGCTGACGTGCCGGGCCCTCAGCTGCGCGCGCGCTGGGGGTTACCAGCGAGGTTGATGGCGGAGGCCGATCGGCAGTTCGAGCGCGGTCAGCTGACGGCGCGGGGGCTGGACCGGGTCCTGCGTACGGCCTGGACCCTCGCCGATCTGGCCGGTGCCACCTCGCCTGGCCGCTGCCATGTCGAGCAGGCGCTGGCGCTGCGATTTACCGGAGGTGGCTGGTGACCCGCCCGGAGCTCTCGTCCTACGAGCCGGCGGTCGCGGATCGGCTCGCCCGCGCGGCTCTCGTCCGGGTGAGTGAACCGGGGGATCCGTTGCTGGCCCGCGAGGTGGCCGCCCACGGCGCTGTGCAGGCCTGGGCGCGGCGTCCGACGACCATCCCTGACCTCGATCCCCAGCGCGAGTTGGTCGTCGCGGGCAAGGCGCGCATGCGTCTGCTGTGTCCCGATGATGACGAGTGGCCTCCCGGGCTCGCCGACCTGGACCGTCCGGGCCTCGGCAGCGAGCTCGCCGCGCCCCTCGCCCTCTGGGTCCGCGGGCCGCTCAACCTGGCTGCGGCGGTACGTACCTCGGTCGGGATCGTCGGATCCCGAGCGGCGACCAGCTATGGGCTGCACGTCGCCGGAGAGCTGGGCTTCGCCCTGGCCGAGCAGCAGTGGACGGTGGTCTCGGGCGCCGCGTACGGGATCGACGCCGCAGCTCACCGGGGTGCTCTCGGCGCCGAAGGGACGACGGTCGCGGTGCTCGCCAGCGGGGCGGATGTGCCGTATCCGCGCAGCAACGAGGCGCTGCTTTCGCGGATCGCTGCCGAGGGTCTCGTGGTGAGCGAGGCGCCGCCGGGAGGGTTGCCGCTGCGTCGCCGCTTCCTGGTGCGCAACCGGCTGATCGCCGCGCTCTCCGGCGGCTCGGTGGTGGTCGAAGCGGGGGTGCGCAGCGGTGCCCTGAGCACGGCGCGTCACGCCCGCCGCATCGGCCGGCCGGTGCTGGCCGTCCCTGGGCCGGTCACGAGCGGGTTGTCCGCCGGATGCCATCTGGTGCTTCGGCAGTGGCCCGAGGCCGTCCTGGTGAGCAACGCCGATGAGGTGATCGAAGCCGTCGGCCCGATGGGGCAGCTGGCGCCCCTGCCGTTCGGGCGATCCGGTCCGCGTGACGGGCTCGACGACCTCATGAAGCAGGTCCTGGAGGCGGTCCCTTCCCGGCGGGCGCGCGACGTCGAGTGGATCGCGAGCCGCAGCGGGCTGGGCGAGTTCGTCGTCGAGCGGATGCTGCAGCCGCTGCTTGCCAACGGGCTGATCGAATCGAGTCCCGAGGGCTACCGGCTGACGGATCTCGGACGCCAGCCCGCCGGCGGCGCGCCGCCTTGACGCGCTCGTGGCCCTGACGAACCGTGAGCGCGTGGCCTCGGGATCTGGCGTGCAGGAGCCGCCGGAGGCCGGACCCGGCCTGGAAGGAAGCGCTCGCGTCGTTCGAGACCCACCTGCGCGTCGAGCGGGGCCGTTCCCCGGCGACCGTGCGCGCCTACCTGGGAGACCTGACGAGCTTGCGCGACCACGCGCGCCGGCTCGGGCGGGCCGAGCTCGAGCAGCTCGACGTCGCGGTCATCCGCAGCTGGCTCGCGCGGCTGCGTACCCAAGGATGCGCCCCGGCCACCCTCTCCCGGCGCGCCTCGTCGGTGCGAACGTTCAGCAGTTTCGCCTACGGCCGCGGACAGCTCAGCCTCAGACGTCGCCGCGCGGATCGAGGTGGCCCGGCGCGGGCGCACCCTACCGCACATCATGTCGGCCGCAGCTGCCGAGCAAGCCTTTGCTGACCTGGACAGGCCGGCGGGCGAACCCGGCCCGGGCGGTGATCCGCATGATCCGGTCGCTCGTGCGGTCGCCGTGCGCGACCGGCTCATCATCGAGCTGCTCTACGCCACGGCGATGCGGGTCTCGGAGCTCTGTGGCCTGGATCTCGGCGACGTCGACCCCGGCCGCAGGCTGCTGCGCGTCATCGGCAAGGGTGATCGTGAGCGGCGCGTTCCCTATGGCGCTCCCGCGGAGCAGGCCCTGGAGCGCTGGCTCCGCGACGGCCGCCCACCGCTCGTTGGAGCGCGCAGCGGCCCGGCTCTGATGCTCGGGGTGAGCGGGCGGCGCCTCGATCCCCGGACAGCCCGCACGGTCGTCCACGATTGGACCAGACGGGCACCGGGCACCCCCGATCTGGCCCCACATGGCCTAAGGCACAGCGCTGCGACTCACATGTTGGAGCGAGGTGCCGACTTGAGAAGCATCCAGGAGATGCTTGGTCACGCTAGACTTGCGACCACGCAGCTCTACACGCACGTGTCAGCCGAGCGACTGCGAGTTTCTTATGAACGGGCGCACCCAAGGGCATGAAGCCGGGGCGATTCATGTCTAGTGTCGCGGCTTCACCTTTTGGCGGGAATGACCGGGTTGCGCGCGGGCGCACTCGTACCGAGCCCAAGCCCGTCGACCGGCAGCTCGAAGAGCTGTGGAAGGAATTCAAGGCCGAAGGCGATTCCGCCGTTCGCGAACGCCTGATCCTGCATTACGCGCCGCTGGTGAAATACGTCGCCGGCCGCGTCGGCGTCGGCCTGCCGCCCAACATCGAGCAGGCCGATCTGGTGTCGTACGGAATCTTCGGGTTGATCGATGCGATCGAGAAGTTCGACCTGAGCCGCGCCATCAAGTTCGAGACCTACGCGATCAGCCGGATCAAGGGCGCCATCATCGATGAGCTGCGCTCGATCGACTGGATTCCGCGTTCGATCCGCAGCAAGGCCCGCGAGGTCGAGCGGGCCTACGCCGCGCTCGAGGCCCGGCTGCACCGCACTCCGACCGAGCCCGAGGTCGCCGCCGAGCTCGGCATCGGTCTCGATGATCTGCATTCGATCTTCGGCCAGGTCTCCTTCGTCAACGTGCTCGCGCTCGACGAGCTGCTCAACGTCAACGGCGAGAAGGGTGACAAGGTCAGCCTGGTCGACACCCTGGAGGACACCCGGGTCGAGGATCCGGTACGCGCCTTCGAGAGCCAGGAGACCAAGCACCTGCTGGCCCGAGCGATCAACCTGCTCCCCGAGCGGGAGAAGATCGTCGTGACCCTCTACTACTACGAAGGCCTCACGCTCGCCGAGATCGGCCAGGTACTGGGCGTCACCGAGAGCCGGATCTGCCAGATGCACACCAAGGCCGTCCTGCAGCTGCGCGCCAAGCTCGCCGACCAGCGGGGCTGATCCGGTTTACCGGCTGCGCGGGCTGGTAACCCTCCGCTGGTGAGCGACGTGCCGACGTGGGCCCGGGTGCTGCTGTACGCGGCGGGTGCAATCGCCACCGCGGTGGTGCTCTATGCGGTGATCTTCCTTGCTGTCCGGTCGGCGTTGCGCGCGGCACTGGCCGAGCAGCGGGCCGCTGCTCGCCGTCAGGAAGATCTGCTCCGGGGCATCGCGACCTCGGCCGAGTACGTCGCAGACGTGGCCGACGCCTGGGCCGAGGGAGAAGCCACCCGCCGCGCGGAGCCGCCTAGCGCAACCTCCTGCCGCGCCGCTGGCCGCAACGCCTCATCGCCGTCGCCTGACCATGATCACGCCGGCGCCGGCGAGAGCGGCGACTGACCAGGTGACGCCGGGGCTGAGGGCCGGCGTCTGAACCGCGCCCAGACGCGCGGATCGCCGGACCGACAGCCAGCGAATTCACCGGCGTCGCCCGCGCGACCGCCGCCGGGGGCAGCAGCCGGATGCGCTGCTTGCCGAGCAGGCTCAACGGATCGAGATAGGTCTCGCCGCGCAGCAGCCCCCAGTGCAGGCACGCAGCCGCCGGGCAGCCGGCGTGACCGGCCGCAACGTGCCGATCTGCTGTCCCGCGGCTGACCCGCGCGCCGCGCTTGACCGTCGCTTGGACGGGCTCGTACGTGGTCCGCAGCGCGCCGTGGACCACGACGACCACCCCGCGCCCCGCCAGCGGGCCTGCGTAGCTGACCTGGCCGGCGCTTGCAGCGCGCACCGGCTCACCCGGCACGCCTTTGAGGTCGACTCCGCGATGACCTGCGGCGTAGGGGGTCGGCGGGGCCTCGAAAGGCCGGGTGACCAAGAGCGGCCGAAGTGGCGCCTGCCAGGTGCTCGCGGCTGCTGTGCTGGTCGCCGTCAGGAACAGCATCAGCACGGCGAGCAGGAGAACGCGCTGGATCAGGATCACGGAGATGCGCACCGGCACAGCCCACCCGTCCGAGGGACGTGTGGCGTCCTCGCCCCTAAGGTGTGGATCGAGGGCAGCCATCCACCGGCGGCCGGGCCACCCGCACCGGAGATCGCGGGGTAATCCGGACGGCATGACCCCGGTACCGGGTACGGCGGCCTCGCCCGGGCCCCACCCGCGTGGCCGCCGCTTATCGAGGTGCAGGCCAGCGGCCGTCCCGCGTACACTCGGAATGCACTACCTGCGCTTTGTCTTGTATGAGGCGCAAACAACAACAGCAGTCCGGCCTCCGAGTACACGGCCGGCCTGACTTCGCACGTCCTTCTCCGGCCGTCGGCCGGGTCGGGCCGCAGCGGTCCCCGGGAATCCGGGGTGCGGACCCGTCAGGGCGTCAGGATCCCCTCGCCGCCCGGCGCAGGGGTAGTAACCGAGACAGCGAAAGGGCGCGCCACAAGTGGTCGTCACCATGCGCCAGCTGCTGGAGGCTGGGGTCCATTTCGGACACCAGACCAAGCGCTGGAACCCCAAGATGCGCCGGTACATCTTCACCGAGCGCAACGGCAACTACATCATCGATCTGCGCCAGAGCGTCGACTACATCGACCAGGCGTACGACTTCGTCAAGCAGACCGTGGCCCACGGCGGCACGATCATGTTCGTCGGCACCAAGAAGCAGGCGCAGCAGGCGATCGAGGAGCAGGCGGTTCGCGTCGGCATGCCGTACGTGAAGGAGCGCTGGCTCGGCGGGATGCTGACGAACTTCCAGACCGTGCACAAGAGGCTCCAGCGCCTGAAGGAGCTCGAGGAGCTCGAGGCCACCGGCGGCGGTGACGCGATCCGCACCAAGAAGGAATCGCTGGTCCTCTCGCGTGAGAAGGCCAAGCTGGAGCGCACCCTCGGCGGTATCCGCGACATGCAGAAGATCCCGAGCGCGGTATGGATCATCGACACCAAGCTCGAGAACATCGCGGTCGGCGAGGCGCGCAAGCTGAAGATCCCGATCGTCGCGATCCTCGACACCAACTGCGACCCGGACGAGGTCGACTACCCGATTCCGGGCAACGACGACGCGATCCGCAGCGTCAACCTGCTCACCAAGGTCATTGCTGACGCGGTGGCCGAGGGGCTGCAGGCCCGTGCGGGCGCGTCGGGTGACAAGGCTGATGCCGGGGTCGGAGCGGGAGAGCCGCTTGCCGACTGGGAGCAGAGCCTGTTCGGCGGCGACGCCGAGGGCACCCCGGGTGTCCCGGCGGCGGTCGATCCTGCGGCGGGTGCGGTAGAGGGTGCGGGAGCATCCGAAGCCCCGGCCGCCGAGGCAGAGGCCACCCCCGCTCAGTAGCCGCCTGCAGCGCGTTGCTGATCATCAATAACCGAGACGAAGGAAGAAACAGTGGCTGAGGTCACCGTGGCCCTCATCCGAGAGGTCCGCGAGCTCACAGGTGCCGGCATGAGCGACGTCAAGAAGGCGCTCGTGGAGGCAGACGGCGACAAGGAGAAGGCGATCAAGGCGCTTCGCGAGAAGGGCCTCGGCAAGGCCGGCCAGCGCGCGGCGAGCCGCGACGCGAAGAACGGGCTGGTCGCTGCCGCCGAGGGCGCCATGATCGAACTCGCCTGCGAGACCGATTTCGTCGCCAAGAACGAGCAGTTCCAGGAGCTCGCCGGAGAGATCGTCGCGCATGCCGCGAAGGTCCGCCCGGCGAGCGTCGAGGCGCTGCTCGCCGAGACGCTGTCCGACGGGCGCACCGTCCAGGCGAGCGTCGACGAGCTCAACGCCGTCATCGGCGAGAAGATCGAGCTGCGCAACCTGGTCGTCTTCGACGGCAAGGTCGCGGCCTACCTGCATCGCCGGGCCAGCGACCTGCCCCCGCAGATCGGGGTGCTGGTGGCGTTCGAGGGTGACGGCGACGCGGCGGCTGAGGCTGCCCGCGGCGCTGCCATGCAGGTCAGCGCCCTGCGCGCGCAGTACGTCTCGCGTGACTCGGTGCCGGCTGACATCGTCGAGAGCGAGCGTTCGATCGCCGAGGCCATCGCGAAGAAGGAGGGCAAGCCCGAGCAGGCGCTGCCCAAGATCATCGATGGTCGGGTGAACGGCTTCTTCAAGGAGGTCGTACTGCTCGAGCAGGCGTCGGTCCGGGAGCCCAAGCGCACGGTCAAGGCGCTGCTCGACGAGGCCGGAGCGAAGGTCACCAACTTCGCCCGCTTCGAGGTCGGGGCCTGAGCAGCCGGGGCGCGTAAGCAGGAAACGACGGTGGGGCGGCGAATCGATCATGATTCGCCGCCCCGCCGCTTCGCGTCCTCGGGCAGACTGGCGAAGGATTGCTGTCCGAGCGCCCAGAAGGCCGTCCGCCCCGGAGGAGTCGCCCCGTGACCCAGCCCGCTGGTGAGCAAGCTGATGTCGTTTCCGACGAGCCCCGCTGGTCGCGAGTGCTGCTGAAACTGTCCGGGGAGGCGTTCGCCGGCGGGGAGCCGTTAGGCATCGATCCGACCACGGTCGCGGCCATCGCCCGCCAGATCGGCGAGGTCGTCGCGACCGGCGTGCAGGTTGCTGTCGTGGTCGGCGGCGGCAACATGTTCCGCGGCCAGGCCCTCGCCGACCGCGGGATGGAGCGGGCACGGGCCGACTACATGGGCATGCTCGCGACCGTCATCAATTGCCTGGCATTGCAGGACTTTTTGGAACGCGAAGGCGTCACCACGCGCGTCCAGTCGGCGATCGCGATGGGTCAGGTCGCCGAGCCGTACCTGCCGCTACGGGCGATCCGCCACCTCGAGAAGGGCCGCGTCGTCATCTTCGGCGCCGGCCTCGGGGCGCCGTATTTCTCCACCGACACCACGGCGGCGCAGCGGGCGCTGGAGATCAAGGCGGAGGCCGTCCTCAAGGCCACCAAGGTCGACGGGGTGTACGACAGCGATCCGAAGCGCAACCCTGATGCGGTCAAATTCGATGCGCTCACCTACACCGAGGTGCTCATGCGCGGCCTGAAGGTGATGGATGCGACGGCCATCAGTTTGTGCATGGACAACGCGCTGCCCATCGTCGTGTTCGATCTGCTGACCGAAGGCAACATCCTGCGAGCCGTCCGAGGTGAAAAGATCGGCACCGTGGTGACGGCCGCCCCGGAGAGGACTGCGTGAGCTGATGAGCAGCGACGAGGACACCGACATCGACTTCGAGCTGCTCGAGGCCGAGGAGAAGATGGAAAAGGCCGTCCGGGTCGCGCGCGATGATTTCGCCGCGGTCCGCACCGGTCGCCCGACGCCTGCGATGTTTTCCCGCATCACCGTCGACTACTACGACACCCCGACCCCGGTGCAGCAGCTCGCGAGCTTCAGCGTCCCGGAGGCCCGCATGGTCATCGTGAGCCCGTACGACAAGGGCGCCATCGGGGCCATCGAGCGGGCGATCCGCGACAGCGACCTCGGGGTCAACCCGACCAATGACGGCAACATCATTCGCTGCGTCTTTCCGGAGCTGTCCGAGCAGCGCCGCCGCGAGCTCGTCAAGGTGGTGCGGGGCAAGGCCGAGGACGCGCGGGTGAGCATCCGCAGCATCCGGCGCCACAGCATGGAGTCGCTGGAGAAGATGAAGAAGAACGGCGACGCGGGCGAGGACGACGTCAAGCGCGCGGAGAAGGAGCTCGAGGCGCTGACGCATCGCTTCGTCGCCCAGGTCGACGAGCTGGTCAAGCACAAGGAGTCGGAGCTGCTTGAAGTCTGAGCTCGCGACCGACTCGGCGGCCGTCGATCCAGCCGGAGAGCCCATGAGCGATCAGTCGAGCCAGTCGGCGGCTGCCAAACGCGGCCGGGCCGGACGTGACCTGCGGGCCGCGATCATCGTCGGGGTCAGCCTCGCGGGGCTCATCTTCGCCACCGTTTTCACCGTCCGGGTGCTGTGGGTCGGCGTCATCTGCCTCGCCGTCGGGTTGGGCGCGTACGAGCTGGTCACCGCCCTGAAGGTGGAGCAGCTGCACGTCCCGCGGATCCCGGTGGCGATCGCCGGAGCTGCCCTTCCCGCTGCCGCTTACGCGCAGGGCACCGACGGGCTGGTGATCGCGCTTTTCATCGCCGTGATCGTCTCTGTCGGCTGGCGCGCCTACGACCCGCGGACCTTCGAGCCGAAGGCCGACCTGCGCCGCGACCTCACCGCCACCCTTTTCTGCCTGGGCTATACGGGCTTTCTCGCGGGCTTTGCCGGGCTGCTCTCGCGCCCGTCCAACGGCCCCCGCCTCGTGATCATCTTCATTGCCACGGCCGCCCTCAACGACGTCGGTGGCTACGCGGCGGGCGTGTTGTCCGGCGGCCGTCACAAGCTCGCGCCGCGCATCTCCCCAGGCAAGTCATGGGAGGGCCTCGGTGGCTCGATCGCCGCCAGCTGCCTGTGCGCCGGGATCATGTTCCCGTTCCTGATCCACCGCTCGGCACTGCTCGGCATCGTCTTCGGGCTCGCCGCCGTCGCCGCGTCGACCCTCGGTGATCTCAGCGAATCCATGCTCAAGCGCGACATCGGCATCAAGGACATGGGTCACCTGCTCCCCGGTCACGGCGGCGTCATGGACCGGCTGGATTCCCTGGTCGCCACCGCACCCGTGGCGTATCTCCTGCTGACGGCCTGGGCGCATTCGAATCTTGGTCTGTGAAACCATGGATCCGAGATGAGCCTTCCGATAGTCGACGCGAGTCCGCCCCCGCGGCGGCGGCCGGTACCGCGCCACCTGGCGGATCTGGCGCCTGACGAGCGGCGTCACGCGGTCGTCGAACTGGGCGAGCCGGCGTACCGGGCGCAGCAGCTCGCGCAGCACTATTTCGTGCGGCGCACCACCGATCCGGCGGCGATGACCGACCTGCCGGCAGGTAGCCGGGTCCGGCTGGTGGAGAGCCTGCTCCCGGTCCTGCTCACCCCGGTTCGGGAGGAGATCTGCGACGGCGGCGACACCGTCAAGACGGTGTGGCGCGGCCATGACGGGGTGCTCATCGAGTCGGTCCTCATGCGTTATCCCGATCGCGTCACGGTCTGCATCTCCAGCCAGGCCGGCTGCGGGATGGGCTGCCCGTTCTGCGCGACGGGCCAGGGTGGCCTCACGCGCAACCTCTCGACGGCCGAGATCGTCGAACAGGTCGTGGCGGCGCAGCGCAGGCTTTCCCAGGACGTCCCGGACGGGCGGCTGAGCAACGTCGTCTTCATGGGCATGGGTGAGCCGCTCGCGAACTACAAAGCGGTGGTCGGCGCACTGCGCCGGCTGACCGACCCTCATCCGCACGGCTTCGGGCTCTCGCAGCGCTCGATCACCGTCAGCACCGTCGGCCTCGTCCCGCGTATCGACGCGCTGGCGGGGGAGGGGCTGGCCGTGACCCTCGCGCTCAGCCTCCACGCGCCCGACGACGCGCTTCGTGACTCGCTGGTACCGGTCAACCAGCGCTGGCCGGTCACCGAAACCGTCGCCGCAGCCCTGCGTTACGCCAAGCGCACCGGCCGGCGCATGACGGTCGAGTACGCGCTGATCAACGACATCAACGACGACGCGGCCCGCGCCGACGCCCTCGGTGACCTGCTGCGCGGCACGCTTGCCCACGTCAACCTCATCCCGCTGAACCCGACACCGGGTAGCATCTGGACCGCGAGCACTCCGGCCCGTGAGCGGGAGTTCGTACGCCGGCTGCGGGCGGCCGGGGTGGCGACCACCGTGCGCGACACCCGCGGCCGCGAGGTCGCCGCCGCCTGCGGGCAGCTCGCCGCCACTGCATGATGCGGTCACCCGTCCGGGCCGCGCTGATCGTCGCCGCTGCCGGCAGCATCGCGCTGGCGGGATGCTCGAGCAGCGCGAAGAAGGTCGTGGCGACCGCGCCCGCCACCACCTCACCCGCGGCGCCCTCGAGCGTCTCACCGTCACCCACCCCGACGCCCAGCCCTGGCCCCACCCATCTCGCGCCACCGACCAGGACGCCCGGCCCGACCCGTCCGACGTCGCGCCTCTCGCCGACCACTGCTGCTCCCGCGGTCCGCGTCTGTCACCTGACGGCCGGCCCGCAGACGATCGACGGCCGGCTCGTCATCCTCGACCTGCCGGCGCGCTTTCCCGCGCCGGTGGTGATCGACTACCACGGCGGTAACCAGAGCGCGGCCCAGGAGCACGGCTACACCGGGCTCGGCCCCGTCGGCGCCGGCCGCGGCTTCATCGTCGCGACCCCCAATGGCACCAACGGCCTCTGGAACTTCTCGGGCACCGAGCCGCTGCCCGACGACACCGCGTTCACCCAGGACATCGCGACGTTGCTGGCATTCGCCGGCTGCTCCGACGGGCGGGTCTACACCGCCGGGATCAGTGATGGCGCCGACATGGCGGTCGCCGCCGCCTGCCGGGTCCCCGCCGTGCGGGCCGTCTTCGCGGTCGCGCCGAGCATCACTCCACGCGGGGCCTGCACGCGCAAGCCCTACCTGGAAGTGCACGGGACAGCGGATCCGATCGTGCCGTACACCGGCAGCGCCCCCGGCAGCTTCGCCGACGTGCCGTCGGAGCCCGTCGCGTCACGCCTGCCGTTCTGGACCGCAGGATGCAGCGGTCCGGTGGCCGGGGGCTCGCCTGGCGCCGGTACGCAGGTGCAGCGATGGGGCTGCGCCGCGGGCCGCAGCGTCCAGCTCGACACCGTCGTGGGCGGCGGCCACACCTGGCCCGGCGCCGTCGGCCCCGAGCCGGCTGCCGGGCTCGGAGCGAGGGCTTCTTGGAGCGCGGACACAGCTGCCTTGGAGTTCTTTCTCAGTGAATAGCCGAGCCGTGCCTGCGACACTGATCCCGTGACGATCCGCGAGGTGGTGCTGCTCGGCTCGACCGGCTCGATCGGTACCCAGGCCATCGACGTCATCCGGCGCGAGCCCGAGCGTTTCCGCGTCGTGGCGATCGCCGGCGGTGGAGGACGTCCGGACGAGCTCGCCGCGCAGGCCATCGAGCTCGGCGTCGAGGCCGTGGCCGTGTCCCGCGCCACCGCCGCCCAGGACGTCCAGCTCGCCCTTTACGCCGAGGCCAAGCGCAGCGGCCACGATCGCGGCGATTTCGTGATGCCCAAGGTGCTGGCGGGCCCGGATGCCGTGACCGAGGTGGCGGCCTGGCCGTGCGACATCGTGCTGAACGGGATCACGGGTTCCGTCGGGCTGCACGCGACGCTCGCCGCGCTCGAGGCGGGACGCACGCTCGCGCTCGCCAACAAGGAGTCGCTGATCGCCGGGGGCCCGCTCGTGCTGCCCTATCTCGACCGGATCATCCCGGTGGACTCCGAGCACAGCGCCCTCGCCCAGTGCCTGCGCGGCGGCGCCAAAGGTGAGGTGCGCCGGCTGGTCCTGACGGCCAGTGGTGGCCCGTTCCGCGGCCGGACTCGCGCCGACCTCGCGCACGTCACCCCGGATCAGGCACTCGCCCATCCCACCTGGGACATGGGCCCGGTCATCACCATCAACAGCGCTACCCTCGTCAACAAGGGCCTGGAGATCATCGAGGCGCACCTGCTCTTCGGCATTCCCTACGAGGCGCATCGACGTCGTCGTCCATCCGCAGTCGCTGGTGCACAGCATGGTCGAGTTCGCCGACGGGTCGACGCTCGCCCAGCTCAGCCCGCCCGACATGCGGCTGCCGATCGCGCTCGCGCTCGGGTGGCCCGACCGCGTCCCGGGCGCCGCGCCCGGCATGGACTGGACCACCCCGCACGCGCTGACCTTCGAGCCGCTCGACACCGACGCGTTCCCTGCCGTCGAGCTCGCCAAAGCCGCTGGTCAGGCGGGTGGGAGCGGGCCGGCGGTGTTCAACGCGGCCAACGAGGAGGCCGTCGCCGCGTTCCTGGGAGGGCGGCTCCCGTTCCTCGCGATCGTCGAGGTCATCCAGCAGACTCTCAGCCGGGTGGCGCTTCGGGAACTGTCCGCACCTGCCGATGTGTTGGACAGTGAGGACGAGGCCCGCCGAGTCGCGCGCGCGTTGATTTCCCAGATGTCGACCCAGGAGAGCTGACAGTGGCGTTGATCGGTGCGCTCGCGTTCGTGCTGGCGCTGCTCGTCTCGGTCGTCCTCCACGAGGGTGGCCACTTTGTGACGGCCAAGCTCTTCGGGATGAAGGCGACCCAGTTCTTCGTCGGCTTCGGGCCGACGGTCTGGTCGCGTCGCAAGGGCGAGACCGAGTACGGCGTCAAGGCGATCCCCGCCGGCGGCTTCGTCAAGATCGTCGGGATGACCCCGCTCGAGGAGCTGGACGACCCCGACGACGACAAGCGGGCCTTCTTCCGCTTCCCTGCCGGGCGCCGCGCGATCGTTCTCGTCGCCGGTTCGACGATGCACTTCGTGCTGGCGATCGTGCTGGTGTTCCTGGCGTTGCTGGTGTCGCCGATTGCCACGTCGTCCTCGGTCATCAGCACTCCCGCGACCTGCCTGTCCGCCGACGCCACCAAGGCCTGCACCAGCGCCGATCAGGGCAGCCCCGCGCAGGCCGCCGGCCTCAAGGCCGGTGACCGGCTGATCAGCGTCGGCGGCAAGCCGACAAGCACTTTCGCGCAGCTGCGCGACGCCATCCGGGCCGACAAGACAGCGGCCCCGCTCGCGGTGACGTACGAGCGCGACGGCAAGGTGCAGAGCACGACGATCACCCCGCTGCTGCAGCTCCAACCGACCGCCAACGGCGGCACCCAGAAGATCCCCATCCTCGGGATCACCGCGCAGCAGACCCACGTCGGCCCGGTCACCGCGGCGCGCAAGACCATCACGACGCTCGGCACGTTCATCACGGGTACGGCCAGCTCGCTCGCCCACTTCCCGCAGCGCATCTCGACGATCTTCAGCAACCACCGCGACCCGAACGGTGCCGTCGGGGTCATCGGGATCAGCCGGGTGAGCGGCGATCTGCTCAGCGGCGGGGCTGGTGTCGGCGGCATCGGCTGGGACACCCGCATCGGCGACTTCCTGCTGCTGGTGGCCGGCGTCAACCTGTTCGTCGGGTTCTTCAACCTGCTGCCGCTGATGCCGCTCGACGGCGGCCATCTGGCCGTTCTCGGCTTCGAGCAGGCCCGTGACCGCATCCGTCGGCTGCGCGGATATCGCGGCCCGCTCAAGCGTGTGGATCTGACCAAGTTGCTGCCTGCGACGTACGCTGTGGTCGCGATATTCGCGACACTGACTCTGGTGCTCGCAGCAGCTGACATCGTCAATCCGATTCGTCTGGGGTAGCCGTGTCCGTCGGTCTCGGGATCCCTGCTGCGCCTCCCAGGCCGCTGGCTCCACGCCGGGTCAGCCGGCAGTTGAACGTCGGCGGGGTGAAGGTCGGCGGCGACGCTCCGGTCTCCGTGCAGTCGATGACCACCACGCTCACGTCCGACGTGAACGCGACTCTGCAGCAGATCGCCGAGCTCACCGCGGCCGGCTGCGAGATCGTGCGTGTCGCCGTGCCCAGTCAGGACGATGCCGACGCGCTGCCCACCATCGCGCGCAAGTCGCAGATCCCCGTCATCGCTGACATCCACTTCCAGCCCAAGTACGTCTTCGCCGCGATCGACGCCGGGTGCGCAGCGGTACGGGTGAACCCCGGAAACATCAAGGAGTTCGACGACAAGATCGCCGAGATCGCCAAGGCGGCCACCGCGGCGGGCACGCCCATCCGCATCGGCGTCAACGCCGGTTCGCTCGACAAGCGGCTGCTCGCCAAGTACGGCAAGGCCACCCCCGAGGCGCTGGTCGAGTCGGCGCTGTGGGAGTGCTCGCTGTTCGAGGAGCACGACTTCCGCGACATCAAGATCTCGGTCAAGCACCACGACCCGGTGATCATGATCGAGGCCTACCGGCTGCTGGCCCAGGCCTGCGACTACCCGCTGCACCTGGGGGTCACCGAGGCCGGTCCGACCTTCCAGGGCACCGTGAAGTCGGCCGTCGCCTTCGGCGCGCTGCTGGCGGAGGGCATCGGCGACACCATCCGCGTCTCGTTGTCGGCGCCACCGGTCGAGGAGGTCAAGGTCGGGGCGGCGATCCTGGAATCGCTGGGGATGCGCCCGCGCAAGCTCGAGATCGTGTCGTGCCCCTCTTGTGGCCGTGCTCAGGTCGACGTCTACAAGCTGGCCGACGAGGTCGCCGCCGGGCTCGAAGGCCTCGAGGTGCCGCTGCGGGTCGCTGTCATGGGCTGCGTCGTGAACGGTCCGGGCGAGGCCCGCGAGGCCGACCTCGGAGTCGCCTCCGGCAACGGCAAGGGACAGATCTTCGTGCGGGGTGAAGTCGTCCGCACGGTCCCCGAGGCGCAGATCGTGGAGACGCTGATCGCCGAGGCGCTCGCGCTCGCCGAGGGCATGGAATCCGAAGGTATGGAATCCGGAAGCCCCAGCGTCAGCGTTTCGTAGCTGCCCGCGCGCAGGGGCTCTGGCCTCCCGGTTAGTGTCCGATCGTGACGCGCGGGTCGGCTGCGGGCGAGGCCCGGGTCAGGGTGCTGACCGACACCGACCTGCCGGCGGCGCGGGAGATGCTGTCCCGCCGTCCCGTGGTCGACGTGTTCGTTGCCAGCCGGGTCGCCTCCGCCGGGCTGTCCGAGTGGCGCCTCGGTGCCCAGGTCTGGGGCCACGAACACGCGGGCGAGCTGCTGGCGATGTGTTACGCGGGAGCCAACATCTGGCCGGTGTGCGCGGGACCGGAGTCGATCGAGGCCTTCGCGGGCTATGCCCGCCGGCGCCACCGGCGCTGCGCGTCGATCGTGGGGCTGGCAGCGGAGGTGCTGCCGCTGTGGGACCTGCTGCGCCGGGCCTGGGGTCCCCCGCGCGAGCTTCGCGACGACCAGCCGCTGATGGTGCTCGACCGGCCGCCGCTGGTGGCGCCCGACCCGCAGGTCCGCCTGGTGCTGCCGTCCGAGCTCGACATCCTGCTGCCGGCCGCGGTGGCCATGTTCACCGAGGAGATCGGCGTTCCGCCGGAGAGCGTCGACCTGTACCGGGCGCGGGTGGCCGAGCTCATCGGCGCCCGGCGCTGCTTTGCGCGCATCGACAACGGGCGCGTGCTGTTCAAGGCCGAGGTCGGTGCGGCGACGGGCAGCGCCTGCCAGATCCAGGGGGTCTGGGTGGCGCCGGCTTTGCGTGGCCAGGGGCTCGGTAGCGCCGGAACCGCGGCGGTCGCCGCCGCCGCCCAGCGTGACATCGCGCCGATCGTCAGCCTCTACGTGAACGCCTTCAACGTCGGTGCCCGGCGGGCCTACGACCGGGTCGGTTTCGTGCGCCGGGAGACCTTCGCCAGCGTCCTGTTCTGACCGATCCGGCGGGCGCGCGGGTTGCCGCCAGGCCTCGGGTGGGCTCGCCCGGCACCTTCGTGCGCAGGGCTGACGCGATCGCGTGCCGCAGCCGGCCGTTTCCACAGCGGGCGTAATCGGGTAGCGCCGATCGGTCCCGCCGGTACCGTGGCCTGGTGCTACGGATGTCCCGGCTCTTTCTGCGAACCTTGCGTGACGCACCAGCTGACGCGGAGGTCGCGAGTCACCAGTTGCTGGTGCGCGGCGGCTATGTGCGCCGCGTGGCGTCCGGGCTCTGGAGCTGGCTGCCGCTCGGCAAGATCGTCCTCGATCGGGTGGCCGGCGTCGTGCGCGAGGAGATGGATCGCATCGGCGGCCAGGAGGTGCTGCTGCCCTCGCTGCTGCCCAAGGAGCCCTATCTCGCGACCGGCCGGTGGGACGAGTACGGCGAGCTGCTCTTTCGGCTGAAGGACCGCAAGGGCGGCGATTACCTGCTCGGCCCCACCCATGAGGAGCTCTTCACGCTGCTGGTGAAGGCCGAGTACAGCTCCTACAAGGACCTGCCGGTGATCCTGTATCAGGTCGCCAACAAGTACCGCGACGAGGCGCGGCCGCGCTGGGGATCCTGCGCGGGCGGGAGTTCGTCATGAAGGACGCGTACTCCTTCGACCTCGATGACGCGGGTCTCGCCAAGTCCTACGAGCTGCACCGCGAGGCCTACGTCCGCATCTTCGACCGGCTTGGCCTCGATTACCGCGTCGTCTCCGCCGTGTCCGGGGCGATGGGCGGCTCGGCCTCCGAGGAGTTCCTCGCGCCCACCCCGGTCGGGGAGGACACGTTCGTCTCGTGTGCCGGTTGCGGCTACGCGGCCAATGTCGAGGCGGTCACCTTCACCCCGCCGTCAGACCCGGCTGCCGGGGCGCCCGAGATGCAGGAGGTGCACACCCCTGACACCCCGACGATCGAGGCGCTGGCCGCGCACCTGGGCATCGAGCCCGGGCAGACCCTGAAGAACGTCCTGGTCAAGATCGACGGGGTGCCGGTGGCCGTCGGCGTGCCCGGTGACCGTGAGCTCGACATCGACAAGCTGGAGGCGGCCCTGGCCCCGAGCGTCGTCGAGCCCTTCGAGGCTGCCGATTTCGAGGCCCATCCAGCGCTGGTACGCGGTTACGTCGGCCCGCAGCACGGTCTCGTCACCTACTACGCCGACACCCGCATCTCCGATGGCACGAGCTGGGTGACGGGGGCCAACAAGCCCGACCACCACGTCCTGAACGTGACCGCGGGCCGCGACTTCACGGTGGAGCGCTACCTCGACGTCGCCACCATCGCCGACGGCGATCCGTGTCCGCGGTGCGGCGAGCCTCTGGTGATCGGCCGTGCGATCGAGATCGGCCACATCTTCCAGCTCGGGCGCAAGTACACCAACGCTTTCGAGCTCGATGTGCTCGGCCCCGACGGCACCCCCGTGCGGGTCACCATGGGTTCGTACGGCATCGGGGTCAGCCGGGCGGTCGCGTCGATCATCGAGCAGAACCACGACGAGCGCGGTCTCATCTGGCCCGCCGCGGTGGCGCCTGCCGACGTCCACGTCGTCGCGATCGGCAAGGCCGGCCAGCAGGAAGCCGCCGAGCAGCTCGGGGAATCACTCGAGCGCGCCGGACTGCGGGTGCTGCTCGACGACCGCGGGACGAGCGCCGGCGTGGCGTTCACCGATGCCGACCTGCTGGGAGTGCCGACCATCGTCGTGGTCGGCAAGGGGCTGGCCTCCGGCGAGATCGAGGTGAAGGACCGGCGCAGCGGCGAGCGGCGCACCGTCGCGCTCGACGCCGCGGTCACCGAGCTCCTCGCGGTCGCCGCGTCCGCCTCCTGACGTGACCGGCCGGTGGGCTGACCGATGACCGTCGAGGCCGTCGTCTTCGACTGGGGCGGCACGCTCACCCCGCACCACACCATCGATCTGCTCGACCTCTGGCGGGCGGCGGCGCGAGTCCTGGCGCCGGATCGCGTGGACGAGGTGGCGAAGGCGCTCGCCGCGGCGGAGCTGCGGTGGTGGGAGGAGGTGGGCGCGAGTGGACGCAGCGGGACGACGGCGGACGTCCTCGCCGCGGCATCGGCCGACACCGGGCTCGACGTGGACGCGGCCGTGCACAGCGCGGCGCTCGAAGCCCATCTCGACGCCTGGACCCCGCACACCGTCGTCCACCCGGAGGTCGCTCCGCTGCTGACGGCCCTGCGCGAGCGGGGGATCCGCACCGGTCTGCTTTCGAACACCCACTGGCCGCGCCGCTGGCACGAGCACTGGCTGGAGCGCGACGGGGTGCTCGACCTCATCGACGCCCGCGTCTACACCTCCGACCTCGCCCATACCAAGCCGCATCCAGAGGCGTTCGGCGCGGTGCTGGGAGAGCTCGGCGTGAGTGCCGCGGACGCCGTCTTCGTCGGGGACCGGCCGATCGACGACATCAGCGGCGCGAAAGGGATCGGGATGCGAGCGGTGCTGGTCGACAGCTCCGATGTGCCGGGTCATCCGGTGGTTCCGGACGCCCGAATCAGCCGCGTATCGCAGGTATTACCCCTGGTCGACATGTGGCGGCAGCAGCCGGCTGCGGCGCGCCATTCGCGGTCTTGGCGCTGAGCGGGCAGCATTGGCCCACATGACCGTCTCCGAGGGCCTCGACGACGCAGACGCGGCGGAGATCGAACTTGCGACCCGGATGCGGCTGGCGATCGGCCGGCTGCATCGGCGACTGTCGCGCCGTGCGGTAGGCGGACTGACCCCGTCCCAGCTCTCCGTCCTCGTCACGGTGGAGCAGCACGGGCCGCTGCGGCTCGGCGAGCTGGCCAACCGTGAGGTGATCACGCCACCGACCGTGACCCGGCTGGTGGCGAGCTTGCACGAGCGGGCCCTGGTCAAGCGGGTGACCGACCCCGAGGACGGCAGGGCAGCGCTGATCGAGGTCGCCGCCGCGGGACGCACGCTCCTGGAGGAGATCCGCCGCGAGCGCACCGCTTTCATCGCGCAACGCATCGCCCGCCTCGATCCCGCGGCGCGGGCCGAGGTCGCGGGTGCCGTGTCGCTGCTCGAGCACCTGATCGACCTGCCCGAGCCTCCCGACTAGACATCCCACGTTAGCGCCCGGGCAGGCCCGGCAGCGGCGTGACGGCTCTAGCCGGCGCTGCTCCCGCTAGCGTCCGCAGCCTTGTGGCGCGCACGGCCGACGCAGCCAGCACGTCCGCTGCCAGGAGCCGATGGGCGGCGAGCATCGCATCGCCGACCGCGCCGGCCGCCGCCACGCACAACCGGTCCTCCAGGCCCGCCAGGAAGCGCACTACCGCAGGGGCGCTGCTGAGCGGGAACGGCAGCCGGTACGCCGGCAGGGGCGGTGGCGGGGTGCCTGCGGCGGCGGTGATCGCCTCGGTCAGCTCGTCGCGGCTCTCGCGAAGCGCGTCGTAGCCACCGCGCACGGCACCGACCAACGCGGCGGACGGGGAGAAGCTGACCAGGACCGCGCCCGCCATGGCGTAGCCGTAGATGCCGGCGTGTTCCCCGGCCAGCAGCTGCTCGAGCCCGGTTGCCGATGAGGTCACGAAGGCTGCGGCGCGAGCAGGCTGACGGCGACCTGCGCGCTCGCGGCAAGGCTGGCGAGCAAAGGGGCTAGCGCTCGAGACGCGCCGGCGCAATCGGTGCGCCGGGCTCCGGACGCGCCACGTTCGGCCGCCGCCAAGGTCGCCGCGGCAGGGGCGCGCCGGGCAGCCGGCTCGGCCGGTAGCCGGCCGGTCAACGTCTGAAGGTGGGCGCGATGCAGGCCGCGGATGGTCGCGAAGGGTTCCACGGCGGCCGGTGCCGCAGCGGCGGCGAGCAGCCGGTGCTCGTCGGCGATCGCGCGCTGGCGCAACCGCGCATCGGCGGCAGCGGACGGGTCGGGGGCCGGGGGGCTTGCCGGCGAGTGGGAAGAGCCGGAGGCTTGGGGTCCTGGTGAACCAGGGGACGCGTCGCACGCACCGGTGGTGACGCCAAGGAGGGCCAGCCCAGCGATTCCTGCGCTACCGGCCACGAACCGGCGGCTGACGCGTATCTGCCCGGCCACGATCGCCAGCCTGGCACAACCCGGTCGTAGGCTGCCCAGGAAGGGACGACGCCGGCGAGGGCAGCCGGCGATCCGGCGCGCGCGTTGAGGAAGGAGCTGAAGTGACGCAGGCCAAAGCGGCTCCGAAGGAGACTTTGATCGGATTGCTGGCACCGGTCGTCTCCGCGGCCGGCGCCGAACTCGAGGACGTGTCGGTCACTCGAGCCGGAAGCCGCAGCGTCGTGCGTGTCGTGATCGACCGAGACGGGGGGATCGACCTCGACGGGGTTGCCGACGTCAGCCACGCGGTGAGCGCCGCCCTCGACGCCGACCCGGATGCGATGGCGGGCTCCTTCGTGCTCGAAGTCACCACCCCAGGAGTGGATCGGCCGCTGACCCAGCCCCGCCACTGGCGCCGCGCCCAAGGCCGGTTGGTTTCCGTGACGCGTCGCGGCGCAGGTCCGCTGACCGGCCGGGTGAGCTCCGCCGACGACGAGAGCGCGGTGCTGGAAGTGGCTGACGTGCCGGGCGGGCGGGTCGTTGTCGCCTATAGCGACGTCAGCCGCGCGGTCGTGCAGGTGGAGTTCAACGCCCACGAAACCACCTCATGAAACTCGACCTCGCTGCGCTGCGCAGCGTCGAGCGGGAGAAGGACATCTCCTTCGACGCGCTCGTCGACGCCATCGAGACGGCTCTGGCGACGGCGTACCGGCACAACGATTCGGCGGCTCCGGATGCCCGGGTGCAGATCGACCGTGCCACCGGCGACGTCGTGGTCTACGCCCGCGAATTCGACGCCGACGGGCCACTGGTGCGCGAATGGGACGACACGCCCGAGGACTTCGGCCGGGTCGCCGCCACCACTGCCCGCCAGGTGATCATCCAGCGTCTGCGGGACGCCTCGTCGGACGTGACGTACGGGGAGTTCGCCGGTCACGAGCGTGAGGTGGTGCTCGGCCTGGTGCAGCACCACGAGCAACGCGCCGGCAACAAGATCGTCATGGTTGACCTGGGCAAGGGCTTCGAAGCGATCCTGCCGCCCGCTGAGCAGGTGCCAGGAGAGCGCTATGAGCACGGCGATCGGATCCGGGTCTGCGTCGCCTCCGTGACCCGTTCGCCCCGCGGGGTGTCGGTCACCGTGTCGCGTACCCATCCCGAACTGGTGCGCGGGCTCTTCGCCCTCGAAGTGCCCGAGGTCGCCGACCACACCGTCGAGATCGCGGCGATCGCGCGTGAGGCCGGTCACCGTACCAAGATCGCCGTGCGGACGCGGGTGCCGGGCCTGAACGCGAAGGGCGCCTGCATCGGTCCGCTCGGCGCCCGGGTACGCGCGGTCATGGCCGAGCTCAATGGCGAGAAGATCGACATCGTCGACTGGTCGGACGACCCGGCCTCCTTCGTCGCGTCGGCGCTCTCGCCCGCCAAGGTCAGTTCGGTGCAGGTGGTTGACGCCGCCGCAGCGCGCCGCCCGGGTCGTGGTACCCGACTATCAGCTCTCGCTGGCGATAGGCAAAGAGGGGCAGAACGCCCGCCTGGCTGCCCGCCTCACCGGCTGGCGGATCGACATCCACAGCGACACCGAGGCCCCTGGCGCGCCCGCGGTCTCCCGGCCCGTCAGCGCTGATCCCTCAGCCGCCGCGAATGGTTGACGCCGCGTAGTGCCAGAGGCGAGCCCGGCTGAGCGCGCTACAGTTGACACGGCGCGTCGTTCGGCGCCGATCCGCACATGTGTCGGGTGTCGGAGCCGAGCGGTGCTGACCGACTTGCTGCGCGTCGTGGTTGTCGAGGGCGTTCTCGTTCCCGATCCTCGCCGGCGGCTGCCGGGCAGGGGTGCGCATCTACACCCCGATCTGCAGTGTCTCGAGTCGGCGATCCGCCGGCAGGCGTTTCGCCGGGCGCTGCGAATCACGGGCAGTCCCGAAATGGATCGAGTACGAGCCCACCTCGAGAGTCTTCGGGAGCGAAGTCGCAGCAGGGTAAGCAATGAGCTACAGCCGCCGTTCGGAAGTGGGTTTATCTGATGGACGCTCGATGAGCACTCAGCGATGAGTACTCCCATGCCGTAGTTGGAGGTCGCGCGGGCAGCCGCGGGCCTAGAAAAAGGAGCACCGTGGCAGGAAAGGCCCGCGTCCACGAGCTGGCCAAGGAGCTTGGCGTCGACAGCAAGACTGTCCTCGCGAAGCTGAAGGATCTTGGCGAGTTCGTGAAATCCGCATCGTCGACCGTCGAACCGCCGGTCGTCCGCAAACTCAAGGAAGCGCTGGGGGATGCAGCCCGGCCGCACCCGCCGCAGCGCCGGCAAAGAAGGCGCCCGCGAAGGCCGCCAAACCCGCGGCACCGGCACCCGAGCTCGAGGTGCCGGCCAGCCCGGTTGCGCCGGCTCCTGCGCCGGTCGTGAGCACCCCGGCCCCGCCGGCGGCACAGCCCCCTGCCGTCCAGCCCCCGACCGTGCAGCCCGCGCCCGCTCGCCCCCGCCGCCCAGGCGGCGCCTGCCGCTCCGGCTACCCGACCCGCCGGGCCGCGTCCCGGTGTGCCCGGTCGCCCCGGCGGTCCGGCTGCCCCCGGCGCGCCGCGTAGCGTCCCGCGCGGTCCCGGCAACAACCCCTTCACCAGCCGTCCGGCCCCTCCGGCCCCGCGTCCCGGCGTTCCGGGCGCGCCCGGCGAGCCGCCGGCAGCCGGCGTTCCCGCGTCCCCGCCCGACGCTCGTCCCGGCGGTCCGACCCCGAGAACATGCCGCCCCGTCCCGCGCCGCGTCCCGGTGGCATGGGTGCTGGCCGCGGGCCGACACCCGGGAGCATGCCCGGCCGCGTCGGTGGGCCTCGCCCGCCCCGGCCCCGGCGGCCCCGGGCGCGGTCCCGGTGGTCCGAGCCGCGGTCCCGGCGGCCCGGGTGGTCCCGGCGGCGGTTTCCGGCACGGCGCTCCGAGTCGGGGCCCCGGTGGTCCCGGCGCAGGCGCCGGAGCCGGTGGCGGCGGTAATTACCGTCCCGGTGGCCCTCCCGGCGGAGGTGGCGGCCCCGGCGGCGGTCGTCCCGGCGCGCCGCAGTCAGGCGGTCGCGGCCGCGGCGGGACGACGCAGGGTGCGTTCGGTCCCGGTGGCCGCGGGCGTCCCGGTCGGCAGCGCAAGTCCAAGCGGGCCAAGCGCCAGGAATTCGACAACATGCAGGCACCGACCCTCGGCGCCTACGTCCCGCGCGGCAACGGAGAGACCGATCCGGCTGCCTCGCGGCGCCAGCCTGGCCGACTTCGCTGACAAGATCGATGCCAACCCCGGCTCGATGGTGCAGGTGGTGCTGACCCAGCTCGGCGAGATGGTCACGGCCACCCAGTCGCTGCACGGATGCGACGCTGGAGCTGCTCGGCGAGACGCTCGGCTACCGGGTGTCGATCGTCAGCCCGGAGGACGAGGACCGCGAGCTTCTCGAGTCCTTCGACCTGGAGTTCGGCGGCGACTACGAGCGACGATGCCAACCTCGTCGCCCGGCCGCCGGTCGTGACCGTCATGGGTCACGTCGACCACGGAAAGACCAAGCTGCTCGACGCGATCCGGCGGGCCAATGTGGTCGCCGGCGAGGCGGGTGGCATCACCCAGCACATCGGCGCCTACCAGGTTCATGTCGAACACGAGGGCGCCGACCGGGCGATCACCTTCATCGACACCCCGGGTCACGAGGCGTTCACCGCCATGCGTGCCCGTGGTGCCCAGGTGACCGACATCGCGGTGCTCGTGGTGGCGGCCGACGACGGCGTGAAGCCGCAGACCATCGAGGCGCTCAACCACGCCCAGGCGGCTGACGTGCCGATCGTGGTCGCGGTCAACAAGGTCGACAAGGAGGGCGCTGACCCGGCGAAGGTGCGGGGCCAGCTCACCGAGTACGGCCTCGTCGCCGAGGAGTACGGAGGCGACACCATGTTCGTCGACGTCTCCGCCATCACCCGGGCCGGCATCGACCAGCTGCTCGAGGCGGTGCTGCTCACCGCTGACGCCGCGCTCGACCTGCGGGCGCCGGAGGACATCGACGCCCAGGGTGTCGCGATCGAGGCCCACCTCGACCGCGGCCGTGGTCCGGTGGCCACGGTGCTCGTCCAGCGCGGGACGCTGCGTGTCGGCCAGTCGGTCGTCGCCGGTGACGCGTACGGACGCGTGCGGGCACTGCTCGACGAGAACGGCGACCAGCTGGAGGCGGCGGGTCCGTCGCGTCCGGTCCAGGTGCTCGGCCTCACCGCTGTTCCTGGCGCGGGCGACAGCTTCATCGTGGTTCCCGACGACCGCATCTCGCGTCAGATCGCCGAGCGGCGTGCTGCGCGTGAGCGGGCTGCCGAGCTCGCCACCAGCCGTGGCCGCATGACCCTCGAGGACGTGCTGGCACGGATCAAGGAGGGCGAGGTCAACCAGCTCAACCTGATCCTCAAGGGTGACGGTTCGGGCTCGGTCGAGGCCCTCGAAGACGCCCTCGTCAAGATCGATGTGGGCGAGGAGGTCAGCCTGCGCGTGATCGACCGCGGTGTCGGTGCGATCACCGAGACCAACGTCATGCTGGCGGCCGCCTCCGACGCGATCATCATCGGCTTCAACGTCCGGCCGCAGGGCAAGACCCGGGAGCTCGCCGATCGCGAAGGCGTCGACGTGCGTTACTACTCGGTCATCTACCAGGCGATCGACGATGTCGAGCAGGCCCTGCGAGGCATGCTCAAGCCGATCTACGAGGAGGTGCAGCTCGGTACCGCCGAGGTGCGCGAGGTCTTCAAGGTGCCGCGGATCGGCAACGTGGCGGGTTCGCTGGTGCGGTCGGGCACGATCGTCCGCAACAGCAAGGCCCGCCTGGTCCGCGACGGCATCGTGATCTCCGACAACCTCACGGTCGAGTCGCTGCGCCGCTTCAAGGAAGACGCTCGCGAGGTGTCCGAGGGCTACGAGTGCGGTATCGGGCTCGGGTACAACGACATCCACATCGACGACGTGATCGAAACCTACGAGCAGCGCGAGGTCCCACGGGTCTGACCGCCATGTGGGTCGGCACTCTCGAACTGGACCTGCTGCTCGGAGGGCCGGACCTGCCGGTGCGCTCGCTCAAGGAGAAGCGCTCGGTGGTCCGGCCCCTCGTGGCCGAGTTGCAGCGGCGGTTCGCGGTGGCCGCCGCCGAGGCAGGTCACCTCGATCTGCACCGGCGGGCGCTCGTCGGGGTCGCGGTCGTGGCCGCCGACCGGGCGCACTGCCTCGAGGTGCTCGACGGCTGCGAGCGGCTGGTAGCGGCCCGCCCCGAGGTCGAGCTGCTGTCGGCCCGGCAACGGCTGATCAGCAGTGAGGACGATCTCGAACTCAACGCGTGAAGCCGAGACACTCGGCGACTGGAGAAGGAGGAGACCGTGGCTGATCCGGCACGCGCGCGCCGGCTCGGTGTGCGCATCCGCGAGATCGTGGCTTCGGCGCTCGGCACCGAGGTGAAGGACCCCAGGCTGGGGATGGTCACCATCACCGACGTGCGCGTCGGGGCGGATCTGACAGACGCGACGATCTTCTACACCGTCTACGGCGATGACCTCGAACGGGCCGAGACTGCCGCCGCGCTGGAGTCGGCCAAGGGCGTCCTGCGTACGCGAGTCGGGCCGCATGACGGGGGTCAAGAACACCCCGAGTCTGGAGTTCGTGCATGATGAGCTTCCCGATTCCGCCCGCCATCTCGACGACCTGCTAGCGGCCGCTCGAGCCGATGACGACCGGATCCGTGCAGCCCGTGCGACGGCAACGCCAGCGGGTGACGAGGATCCCTACCGCCACCCGGAGGATGAGTGAGCCGCTTCGTCACGGCGCAGCTCACCGGACCTGAGCAGCAGAGGTCAGCGCGGGCGTCGCTGCCGGTCGTCCCCGTCGAGGTGGAGCATGCAGAGGTGCTCGACGCCATCAAGGCGGCCATTGCCGGCGACGGTTGGGTGCTGTGCCTCGGTCATGTGCAGCCGGACGCTGATGCGCTCGGCTCGGCCCTGGCGCTCGCGTTCGCCGTCCGCCGGGCCGGGGGCGCCGCGCAGGTCAGCTTCGATCCGGGGCCGCTGGTGTTCGGCATGCCGCCGAGCCTGGACTTCCTGCCCGGACGGCACCTGCTGCGCCACCCGACGGAGCTGGCGAAGCAACCCCCTCCCGCAGCGGTGATCACGTTCGACACCGGCACTGCCGAGCGGCTGGGCGTGCTCGCTCCCTATGCCGAGGCCCGCGAGGACGGGCCGCCGGTGATCGTCATCGACCATCACGCCCGCGGCAGCGAGTTCGGCTCGATGCGCCTGGTCGACGCGGGGGCGGCGGCGACCGCCGAACTCATCGCCGACCTGATCGACCAGCTGGGTGTGAGCTTCGACCAGGACATTGCGACCTGCCTTTACGCCGGGCTCGCCAGCGACACCGGCTCGTTCCGCTACGAAGCGACGAGCCCCGGCTCGCACCGGCTGGCGGCCCGCCTGCTCGAAGCCGGTGCCGCTCACGACACGATCAGCATGCTGCTGTGGGACAGCCGTCCGGCCGGCTACCTGCGGGTGCTCTCGGCCGCCCTGGGTCGCGTCCAGGAGGCCGGCGAGGTGATCTGGACGTTCGTCACCCTCTCCGACCTGCGTGCCGCGGGAGCCTCCGTCGAGGAGACCGAAGGGATCGTCGATGTGATCCGCGGCTCGCGGGAGCACGAGGTGGCCGTCGTCCTCAAGCAGGACCCTGGCGCCGGCTCACAGCGCTGGAAGGCGTCCGTACGCTCCCGCGGTCGGCTCGATGTGGGGGCGGCGTGCAGCGTGCTCGGCGGCGGAGGCCACCGGTTGGCGGCCGGCTTCAGCGCGGAGGGCACGCCGGAGCAGATCATCGTCCGGTTGCGCTCGGCCCTGTCCGCCACCCGGTGATGGCGGCGTGAAAGCGCCTGCCGAGCCGCTTTCCGGTGGCCTTGTCATCGTCGACAAGCCGGCGGGGCTCACCTCTCACGACGTGGTGGCCCGGTTGCGCCGGATCGCCGGCACGCGTCGCGTCGGACATGCGGGCACGCTCGACCCGGCCGCTACGGGAGTGCTCGTCTGCGGGGTCGGAAGGGCAACCCGCCTGCTCGGCCACCTGTTGCTCGCCGGCAAGGAGTACCGGGCCACCGTCCAGCTCGGGGTGCGCACCAGCACCGACGACGCCGAGGGAGAGGTGCTCGCGGTCCGCCCGACCGAGGGCATCACTGACCAGATGATCGCCGCAGGAGTGGCCCGGCTCACCGGGGACATCGAGCAGGTGCCGAGCGCTGTCAGCGCGATCAAGGTCGGCGGGGTGCGGGCGTATGCCCGGGTGCGGGCGGGCGAGGACGTGCAGCTTGCCGCTCGCAAGGTGACCCTGGAACGGTTCGACGTTCTGGCGCGCCGTGGGGATGCGCTGGACGTGGCCGCGGCCTGCTCGTCGGGCACGTACATCCGTGCGCTGGCCCGCGACCTGGGCGAGATGCTCGGCTGCGGTGCCCATCTGACCGCGTTGCGGCGCACCAGGGTCGGCAGCTTCACGGTCGATGACGCCCACACCCTCGAGGACCTCGGCGAGCAGCTGACTCTGCTCCCTCTCGGCGACGCGGTGGCGGCGATGTTCCCCCGCCGCGAGGTCGATGACGCGGGCGCCGCCGACATCCGCCACGGGCGCCCGCTGCCACCCAGCGGGGTGGCTGACGCTGTCGGTGTCTTCGACGCCGAGGGACAGGTGCTGGCGCTGGTGCAGGACGCCGACGGGCTGGCCAAGCCGCTCGTCGTGCTGCACCCGGCGTCCTGAGCGCGAGCCGTCTGGCAGGCTGAACGGCGTGCAGCGATGGCGCGGATTGTCCGCCACCCCGACCGGGTGGGGCCGCTGCGTCGTGACGATCGGCGTCTACGACGGCGTGCACCTCGGCCACCGCAAGATCATCGGACGGGCGGTGCAGCGCGCCCGCGAGGCCGGGCAGCCGTCGGTGGTGGTGACGTTCGATCCACATCCGAGCGAGGTGCTGCGTCCGGGGTCGCATCCGGCGGTGCTTTCCCCGCCCGGTTTCAAGGCGGATCTGCTCGAGGGCCTCGGGGTCGACGTCCTCTGCGTGCTGCCGTTCACCCTCGATTTCAGCCGGCTGCTGCCTGACGAGTTCGTCCACGAGGTGCTGGTCGACGCCCTTCACGCCAGCGCCGTCGTGGTCGGGGAGAACTTCACGTACGGCCGCAAGGCCGCCGGCAATGTCGAGAGCCTGGCCCGCAGCGGCCGCACCTTCGGCTTCTCCGTGGAGGGGGTGCCGCTGCTGGAGGATCATGACGGCGCCGAGACGGCGATCAGCTCGACGTACATCCGCTCCTGCGTCGCCGGGGGTGACATGGTCGCTGCCGCCCGGGCCCTCGGCCGCCCTCACCGGGTCGAAGGAATCGTGGTGCGCGGCGATCGTCGCGGCCGTGAGCTGGGCTTTCCCACCGCGAATCTGGCGACCACCCCGTACGCCGCCGTCCCCGCCGACGGCATCTACGCCGGCCATTTCCGTGAGGAGCCGGGTGGGCCACCGATGCCGGCGGCGATCTCGATCGGCACCAACCCGACGTTTTCCGGCCGTGAGCGCCGGGTCGAGGCTTTCGTGCTGGACTTCGACGGCGACCTCTACGGCGAGCACGTCTCGCTGGACTTCGTCGAGCGGCTGCGGGCCACCGAGCGCTACACCACGTCGGAGGCGCTGGTGGAGCAGATCGCCCGGGATGTGGAGCGCACCCGCGAGCTGCTCGCAGAAGGTGGCCCGGGTCCGGTCGGAGCAGAGGGCGATTAGGCCATCTGCCGCAAGGTCCATCACCCGTCCGGGTGGCCAGCCGCGGGTCCCGTTTGGTCGATCTGTCACAGGTCGGGAGCACCGACGTCTGTGACGGAAAGGCAAACCGGTGGCGATCAGCAAGGTTCTCGTCGTGGACGACGACACCGCGGTGCGGCGCCTGGTCTGCGACGTGCTGCAGGCGTACGGCTACTCCACGGTGGCGGCGAACGATGGTTTCTCGGCGCTTCGCATGATGCAGACCGAGCATCCCGACTGCGTGATCCTGGACGTGATGATGCCCGGGCTCGACGGGCACGCCGTGCTCAACAGGATCCGCGAGAGCGAGGGCGGTAGCGACCTGCCGGTCGTGATGCTGACGGCCGCCGCAGACGACGCCCAGGCCTGGAAGGCGTGGACCGAAGGGGTCGACTACTTCCTGGCCAAGCCGTTCAACCCCGACGAGCTGCTGAACTTCCTGGCCTACCTCGGCGCCGACTGACCAAAGGGTTGGCCCGTAGTCGCCGATCGCTCCCGCTGGCGGGCTGGTGGTAGCCTCATTGCTGCCGGACGTCCGTTCGGTCCCGTCGCTTGCCTCGCTGGTGCATCGAGCACATGAAGAGGGCGCGACCCAGACATACAAGCTTTGAGGAGATCACGGCGTGCCGCTCGCCACCGACGTCAAGCAGCGGATCATGACCGACTATGCGACGGTCGAGCGCGACACCGGCTCACCCGAGGTCCAGGTGGCCATGCTGTCGCAGCGGATCAAGGATCTCACTGAGCACCTGAAGCTGCACAAGCACGACCACCACAGCCGGCGAGGGCTCCTGCTGCTCGTCGGTCGGCGTCGTCGGCTGCTCGACTACCTGCGCAAGACCGACATCGCCCGTTATCGCTCGCTGATCGAGCGTCTCGGCCTGCGTCGCTAGTCAACCCGCGGGGTGATCGGCGGCCGATCCCGGCCGTCAGCCCCGCTGCCTAAGGCAAACCCGCCGGGCCGCGCATTGGCGTCGGTCCTCGGTGGTGGCCTCCGGACCCGCATCAGACTGCGACCGCCGGAGACTTCGACTGAGCACCGACCACCTCCCCGCTGGCCCGGCCAACGAGGAGGGAGACCCGTGGACGGGTCCAACGAAGAGAACAGCACCACCCACGAATCAGTGGCGACCATCACCAACCCCGGCGGAACCCGCACGATCCGCTTCGAGACCGGGCGCCTTGCCCGCCAGGCCGCCGGCGCTGCCGTGGCCTATCTCGACGACGAGACCATGATCTTGTCGGCGACCTCGGCCAGCAAGCGGCCGAAGGACCAGCTCGACTTCTTTCCCTTGACGGTCGACGTCGAGGAGCGCATGTACTCCATCGGCAAGATCCCCGGCTCGTTCTTCCGCCGGGAAGGCCGTCCCAGTGAAGACGCGATCCTGACCTGCCGGCTCATCGACCGGCCGCTGCGCCCCTCGTTCGTCAAGGGCCTGCGCAACGAGATCCAGGTCGTCTGCACGATCCTGTCGCTCAACCCGCGTGACCTGTACGACGTCGTCGCGATCAACGCGGCCAGCATGAGCACGCATGCTCGCCGGCCTGCCGTTCTCCGGCCCGATCGGCGCCACCCGCGTCGCCCTGGTCGAGGGGCAGTGGGTCGCGTTCCCGACGCACGAGGAGCTCAAGCAGGCGACCTTCGACATGGTGGTCGCGGGCCGTGAGCTCGAGGGCGGCGATGTCGCGATCATGATGGTCGAGGCCGAGGCCACCCCCGAGACGATCGAGCTGGTCGCCGGCGGAGCAACCGCTCCCACCGAAGACGTCGTCGCTGCCGGCCTCGAGGCCGCCAAGGCACCGATCGCCGTGCTCTGTGCCGCCCAGCGCGAGCTGGCGGCGAAGGCGGCGAAGGCGACCGGCGAATTCCCGCTGTTCCTGGACTACGGCCATGACCTGCTCGAGGCGCTGACCGCCGCCGTGCGCACCGAGCTCGCCGCCGCGCTGCAGATCGCCGGCAAGCAGGAGCGCGAGGAGGAGCTCGACCGGGTTCGCGGGCTGGCCGAGGAGCGGATCGCGGGCCAGTTCGAGGGCCGCGAGAAGGAGATCGGCGCTGCCTACCGGTCGCTCACCAAGACCCTGGTCCGCGAGCGCGTCATCCGCGACAAGGTGCGTATCGACGGCCGCGGCCTGACCGACATCCGGGCCCTTTCGGCCGAGGTCGACGTGCTCCCGCGGGTGCACGGGTCGGCGCTGTTCGAGCGCGGCGAGACCCAGATCCTGGGCGTCACCACGCTGGCGATGCTGCGCATGGAGCAGATCATCGACACGCTCAACCCCGACAACCGCAAGCGCTACATGCACAACTACAACTTCCCGCCGTACTCCACCGGTGAGACCGGTCGCGTCGGCTCCCCGAAGCGTCGCGAGATCGGCCACGGTGCGCTCGCCGAGCGGGCGCTGCTGCCGGTCCTCCCGACCCGCGAGGAGTTCCCGTACGCGATCCGCCAGGTCAGCGAGGCGCTGTCGTCCAACGGTTCGACCAGCATGGGCTCGGTGTGCGCGAGCACGATGAGCCTGCTCAACGCCGGTGTGCCGCTGAAGGCGCCGGTGGCGGGTATCGCGATGGGCCTGATCTCCGAGGGCGGCGAGTTCGTCACCCTGACCGACATCCTCGGCGCGGAGGACGCGTACGGCGACATGGACTTCAAGGTCGCCGGCACCAAGGACTTCATCACCGCGCTGCAGCTCGACACCAAGCTCGACGGCATCCCGGCCTCCGTGCTCGGCGCCGCGCTCCAGCAGGCGCGCGGGGCCCGGCTCACCATCCTCGACGTCATGAACTCGGCGATCGACGCACCGGATGAGATGGCGCCCACCGCACCGCGGGTCATCGCCATCAAGATCCCGGTCGACAAGATCGGCGAGGTGATCGGCCCGAAGGGGAAGATCATCAACGCGATCCAGGACGACACCGGCGCCGACATCACGATCGAGGACGACGGCACCATCTACATCGGTGCCACCGACGGCCCGACCGCCGAGGCCGCTCGCGCGGCGATCAACGCGATCGCCAACCCGGAGCTGCCCGAGCTCGGTGCCCGCTACCTGGGGACGGTCGTGAAGACGACCAACTTCGGGGCGTTCATCTCGCTCACCCCCGGCCGCGACGGTTTGCTGCACGTCAGCAAGATGAAGGCGCTGGCCGGTGGCAAGCGGGTCGCCAACCCCGAGGACGTCGTCAGCGTCGGCCAGAAGGTGCAGGTCGAGATCGCCGAGATCGACCCGCGCGGCAAGATCAGCCTGACCCCGGTCGTCGCCGATGGTGAGGGCGGCGATGGTGCGGCCACGCCGGAGCCGGCTTCCGCGGGTGCCGCCACCGAATGACCAGAACCATCAGGTGACCGTCGCGACGAGTTCGCAGTCGCTGCTCGGTGGCACGGTGCAGCGCACCGTGCTGCCGAGCGGCCTGCGGGTGCTCACCGAGCAGGTACCCGGGGTGCGCTCCGCCGCCATCGGGATCTGGGTGGGCGTGGGTTCGCGTGACGAGTCGCCCGCGGAAGCGGGCGCCTCGCACTACCTGGAACACCTGCTCTTCAAGGGCACGCCAGGGCGCAGCGCGCTCGACATCTCCGCGGCTCTCGAAGCGGTCGGCGGCGAGCTCAACGCGTTCACCTCGCGCGAGCACACCTGCTACTACGCGCGGGTGCTCGATCGGGACCTGCCGCTCGCGGTCGACGTCGTCTCCGACATGGTGACGGCGTCGCTGCTGCGTGAGGACGATGTCGAGGCCGAGCGCGGCGTCATCCTCGAAGAGATCGCCATGCACGAGGACGATCCCGCCGACCTGGTGCACGACGTCTTCTCCAGCGCCGCGTTGGGCGACGGGCCGCTCGGTCGGCCGGTGCTGGGGACCGCGGCCAGCATCGCGACCCTGAACCGATCGCAGATCGCCGAGTACTACCGGATCCGTTACGTCCCCTCCGCCACCGTCGTGGCGGTCAGCGGTGCCCTCGACCATGCCGAGGCGCTCGCCGCGGTCGTCAAGGCCTGGGACAAGCTTCCGAGCTGGGCGGCGAGCCGTTGCCGACCCGGCGCGGCGCGCGGCGGCCCTACCCCGGCCGCGGGGTGCGCGTCTCGCGGCGCAGCAGCGAGCAGGCCCACCTCATCCTCGGGACGGCCGGCGTCTCCCGACACGACGAGCGGCGTTACGCCCTCGGGTTGCTGTCGAGCACCCTCGGCGAGGGCATGAGCAGCCGGCTCTTCCAGGAGATCCGCGAGAAGCGCGGCCTCGCGTACTCCGTCTACTCGTTCGCCTCGCACTACGCGGACACCGGGCTTTTCGGGATCTACGCCGGGGTGGCGCCCAAGCGCGCCGCCCAGGTGCTCTCGCTCTGCCGCGAGCAACTGGAGATCGCCGCGACCGCCGGGATCACCGCGGAGGAGCTCGAGCGCGCGAAGGGGCAGGCCCGCGGCTCGCTCGCGCTCGGCCTCGAGGACACGGGCGCCCGGATGAGCCGGCTCGGCAAGAGCGAGCTCGCCCAGGGCGAGGTGCTCTCGGTGGATGAGACGCTCGAGCGGATCGATGCGGTGAGCCTGGCTGACGTCCGCCGGATCGCCGCTGACGTGCTGGGACAGCCCCTCTCGCTCGGCGCGGTGGGCCCGTTCGACGTCGGTGAGCTCGCCGGCGCTGTTGCTTGAGCCCGAGTCTTGAGGGGGAGCACGTGACGCTTCATGTCGGGGTGCTGGGAGCGCGCGGACGGATGGGGGCCGAGGTGTGCGCGGCCGTCGAGGCTGCGGCTGATCTGCAACTCGTCGCGAGCGTCGATGAGGGCGATGACCGCGAGGCCCTGCGGGCCGCCGAGGTCGTCGTCGACTTCACCGCGCCAGGTGTCGTCATGGACAACCTGCAGTGGTGCCTGCAGGCCGGCCTGTCGGTCGTCGTCGGCACCACCGGTTTCGACCGGACGCGCCTCGATCAGGTACGCGATTGGCTCAGCCAGGCGCCGTCGTCGAGCGTGCTATCGCGCCGAACTTCGGGATCGGCGCGGTGCTGATGATGCGGTTCGCCGAGCTCGCAGCGCGATGGTTCGAATCGGTCGAGATCATCGAGCTGCACCATCCGGCCAAGGTCGACGCCCCCAGCGGCACCGCCCGGCGCACCGCGGAGCTCATCGCGGCTGCGCGCCGTGACGCGGGACTCGACGCGTCCGGCCCCGACGCCACCTCCACCTCGCTGGAGGGAGCCCGCGGCGCCACGCACGCGGGCATACCCGTGCACGCGATCCGGCTCGCCGGCCTCGTCGCCCACCAGGAAGTGCTCTTCGGGACCGGCGGCGAGACGCTGACCATCCGTCACGATTCGCTGGACCGGAGCTCGTTCATGCCCGGCGTGCTGATGGCGGTGCGCGCGGTCCGCAACCGGCCCGGCCTGACCATCGGCATCGAGGACCTGCTCGGGATATGAAAGCGCGGCGCGCGCGAAATCTCGTGGTGCTGCTCGTCGTGGTGCTGGCGTTCTACTTCGTGCTGATCGGCGCCGGCGGGATCGGCCTGCTCGGCGACCATCGCTGGTCGGTCAAGGGCTTGGGCCTCGGCGTCCTGCTGCTGCCCCTGGTCGGGGCCGTGATCGTCGTCCAGGAGCTGCGCTTCGGCCGCGAGACCGAACGGCTGGCCCGGTTGCTCGACGACCCCGCAGCGCCTGCCCCCTCCGACCCGGACGAGGCGTTCGCGCTGTGCAAGTCCGAGGTCGAGGCCGCGCCGCAGGATTGGCGAGCCTGGTACCGGCTCGCCGTCGCGTACGGCGACGCCCGTGACACCCCCCGCGGCCGTCGCACCATGCGAAAGGCGATCGCCCTGCAGCGCGCCGGCCGGGTAAGCACCTCCGATCGTCCTGGCGACCGGACCGGCTGACGCGAGCGGCTAGGCGAGCTCGGCGACGAAGATGACGGTGCCGGGGAAGAGGCGGCCGCGAAGCGGGCTCCACTGGCCCCAGGGCCGGGTGTGCTCCTCGGGCCACTCGGGTTCCACGACGTCGAGCACCCGGAAGCCGGCGGCGACCAGCTCGCGTACGCGATCACCCATCGTGCGGTGGGCCTCGACGTACACCGGCCGGCCGCCGGGGGTGACCTCGACATAGGGCCGGCGGTCGAAGTAGGAACGCTCGACGACCAGCCCCGCCGGCCCCGGGTCATCCGGCATGCACCAGCGCATGGGGTGGTTCGTGCTGAAGACCCAGCGGCCGCCGGGCCGTAGCACCCGCGCGACTTCCTCCATCACGGCCAAGCTGTCGGTCACGAAGGGGATGGCGCCGAACGCCGAGCAGGCGATGTCGATGCTCCGTCGGGCAGCGGGAGGGTCGACGCGTCGGCCTGCAGCAGCACGGGTGCCGACGTGTCATGGGCGACGGCCTTCAGCGCGTGCCGGAGCTGGCCTGCCGACAGGTCGACAGCGATCACCTCTGCCCCCTGCGCGACCAGCCAGCGGGCGCACTGGGCGGCGCCGCAGCCGACCTCCAGAATCCGCCGCCCGCGTAACGAATCCGCAGGTCCGAGCAGCTGGGCCGTCGCCTCGCGAAGGCCTTCCGGGCACCAGATGAAATCGGCCGGGCCAATCGCCGGACGGTCCGGCCAGGAACGCCCCGTGTTCGGCCTGGTAGGCATCGGCTTCGGTGTCCCACCAGGTCCGATTGGCGGCGACAGCGGCAGGGGCGGCGACCTCGGCGTACCCCACGATCACGGTGTCGTCGCTGCTTTCGGCGTCGGATCCAGGCCCCCGCGCCGGTTCTGCGCCTCCGCCGGTATCCACAGGGTTATCCTGCCGGATTGGGCGCGTTGAGCCAGTGGACAGCTCTCACACATTGACCGGGTCACCAGGTGGCATACACTGGCTGGACACAGGGGTCTGCGCGGTCTCAGACGTAGCGGATCCGCTCGATTCGTCTCACGGTCTCACAGCAGCTCCGGCCCGGCGGTTCGACCCGGCCCTTGTGAACCCGTTTCGATCCCTGTCCGGAGACCAACCCCTTGACGATCAGCGCCGCCGACGCCCCCGCCACAGCAGCATCCGAGAGCCCGAGGGCCTGGAGCACGTGGCAGTGAACGATTTCGGCTCAGAGGAAGAATTCCTCGCCGCAATCGACTCGACGATCAAGTACTTCAACGATGGCGACATCGTCGACGGCATCATCGTCAAGGTCGACCGCGACGAAGTCCTGCTCGACATCGGCTACAAGACCGAGGGCGTCATCCCCTCGCGTGAGCTGTCGATCAAGCACGACGTCAACCCCAACGAGGTCGTCTCCCTGGGTGACCAGGTCGAGGCCCTTGTCCTGCAGAAGGAGGACAAGGAAGGCCGGCTGATCCTGTCCAAGAAGCGCGCCCAGTACGAGCGCGCCTGGGGCACGATCGAGCAGCTCAAGGAGGAGGACGGCGTCGTCACGGGCACCGTCATCGAGGTCGTCAAGGGCGGCCTGATCCTCGACATCGGGTTGCGCGGCTTCCTGCCGGCGTCCCTGGTCGAGATGCGCCGCGTCCGCGATCTGCAGCCCTACGTGGGCCGCGAGCTCGAAGCCAAGATCATCGAGCTGGACAAGAACCGTAACAACGTGGTGCTCTCCCGCCGCGCCTGGCTCGAGCAGACCCAGAGCGAGGTGCGCAGCGAGTTCCTCGGCAAGCTGGCCAAGGGCCAGGTGCGCTCCGGTGTGGTCAGCTCGATCGTCAACTTCGGGGCGTTCGTCGACCTCGGTGGGGTCGACGGTCTGGTCCACGTCAGCGAGCTGTCCTGGAAGCACATCGACCACCCCTCCGAGGTGGTCGAGGTCGGCCAGGAGGTCACCGTCGAGGTGCTCGATGTCGACATGGACCGCGAGCGCGTGTCCCTGTCGCTGAAGGCCACCCAGGAAGACCCGTGGCGCCAGTTCGCGCGCACGCACGCGATCGGCCAGGTCGTGCCGGGCCGTGCCACCAAGCTGGTGCCGTTCGGTGCGTTCGTGCGGGTCGACGAGGGCATCGAGGGCCTGGTCCACATCTCCGAGCTCGCCGAGCGTCACGTCGAGCTGCCTGAGCAGGTCGTTCAGGTCGGCGACGAGATCATGGTCAAGGTCATCGACATCGACCTCGAGCGCCGCCGGATCAGCCTGTCGCTCAAGCAGGCCAACGAGTCCGCTCATGACGTCGAGGCCAGCGAGTTCGACCCGACCCAGTACGGGATGGAAGCCCACTACGACGAGGCGGGCAATTACATCTATCCCGAGGGCTTCGACTCCGACACCGGCGAGTGGCTGCCGGGCTACGAGGACCAGCAGCAGGCCTGGGAGCAGCAGTACGAGGCGGCTCGCCAGCGCTACGAGCAGCACATGAGCCAGCTTCGCGCGGCTGCCGTCGCCGAAGCCGAGGCCACCGGGCCGTCCACGTACTCCTCGGAGTCCGAGTCGGGCGCGTCCGCCCTGGATGAGGAGTCGCTGCGCAAGCTGCGCGAGCAGTTCGGCAACGACGCCTGAGTTCAGCCAGGCCGCGTCCTAGCGCGTGAACGAGAGCCCCGTCCGGTCGCCCCGGGCGGGGTTCTCGGCCGTGCGGGGTCCTGTGGCGGCTCCGCTGCCTGGGTGCGCCACAATTGGCAGCGATTCGCGTGATTGCAGGAGGGAGGCCCGTGGAGGGGATCGCCGACTACGTGTTCATCCGCCCGCTGGAGGTCGCGTCGCGTATCGATGCGCTGCCCGTTCCCGCGGGAAACCTTCCCGCAGCGGGAGGGCACTGAATGAAGCGCGTCGGGCTCACCGGCGGTATCGGAGCGGGCAAGAGCACGGTGGCGCGGATGCTGGCCGCCCATGGCGCGGTGATCGTCGACTCCGACGCGATCGCCCGGGACGTCGTCGCGCCCGGAACCCCGGGCTCGCGGAGATCGTCGACGCGTTCGGGCCGGGCGTGCTGCAGGCCGATGGCAGCCTCGATCGGCCGGGCCTCGGCCGGATCGTCTTCAACGACGCCGCGGCGCTACGGCGGCTGGAGCAGATCACCCACCCCCTGATCCAGGAGGAGTCGGCGCGCCTCATCGACGATGCCGAGGCCGCTGGAGCACCCGTCCTGATCCATGACATCCCGCTCCTGGTCGAGAACGGATTGCCGGAGACGTTCGACGCCGTGATCGTCGTCGAAGCGCCTGACGAGCTCCGGCTGGAGCGCTTGGCCGGGCGGGGGCTGCCGCGCGAGCAGGCACTGGAACGCATGAAGGCCCAGGCCACGAACGAGCAGCGGCGGGAAGCCGCGACGTATCTGATCATCAACGACGGGTCGACCGATGACCTGCGCGCGCGGGTCGACGAGGTCTGGGCCGCACTCGCGTCCTGAGGCCGCGGGGCGCCCGCTTCCGGGGGCGGATTCTGTCGGAGGTCTGTGGTGTTCTCTTAGTCGTGAGTCCCACGATTACGCGCCCGAAGAGTGACATCGCCCGTACCGAGCGTCCGTTCAAAGTCGTCAGCGATTTCCAGCCGAGCGGTGATCAGCCCGCCGCCATCGCTGAGCTGGCCAAGCGCATCGAGGCGGGCGATCAGGATCTGGTGCTGCTGGGTGCCACCGGCACCGGCAAGAGCGCGACGGCGGCGTGGCTGATCGAGCGCCTGCAGCGGCCGACGCTGGTGCTCGCGCCCAACAAGACCCTCGCCGCGCAGCTGGCGAACGAGTTCCGCGAGCTGCTTCCCGATAATGCGGTCGAGTACTTCGTCTCGTACTACGACTACTACCAGCCCGAGGCCTACGTCCCGCAGACCGATACCTACATCGAGAAGGACTCGTCGGTCAACGACGAGGTGGAGCGGCTGCGCCATTCGGCGACCATGAGCTTGCTCACCCGCCGCGATGTGGTGGTGGTCGCGTCGGTGTCGTGCATCTACGGCCTGGGCACCCCGCAGGAGTACATCGACCGGTGCGTGCGGCTGCAGGTGGGCGAGCAGTACGACCGCGACACGTTGCTGCGCCGGCTGGTCGACATCCAGTACTCGCGCAACGATCTGGCCTTCACCCGCGGCACGTTCCGGGTCCGCGGCGACGTCGTGGAGATCTTCCCGGTCTACGAGGAGCTGGCCGTCCGCGTCGAGCTCTTCGGCGACGAGATCGAGAAGCTCACCTACCTGCACCCGCTGACGGGCGAGGTCATCTCGGAGTCCGAGCAGCTGCTGGTCTTCCCGGCCACGCACTACGTCGCCGGCCCGGAGCGGATGGAGCGCGCCATCCGCAGCATCGAAGCCGAGCAGACGGAGCGGCTGGCCGAGCTCGAGCAGCAGGGCAAGATGCTCGAGGCCCAGCGGCTGCGGATGCGCACGACCTACGACATCGAGATGATGCGCCAGGTCGGCTTCTGCTCGGGCATCGAGAATTACTCGCGCCACATCGACGGCCGCGCTGCCGGCACCGCGCCGCACACGCTGCTCGACTACTTCCCCGAGGACTTCCTGCTGGTCATCGACGAGTCGCACACCACCGTGCCGCAGGTCGGCGCCATGTACGAGGGCGACATGAGCCGCAAGCGCACGCTGGTCGATCATGGCTTCCGGCTGCCGAGCGCGATGGACAACCGGCCGCTGAAGTTCGACGAGTTCCTCGAGCGCATCGGGCAGACGGTCTACATGTCGGCCACCCCGGGCCGTACGAGCTGGCCAAGGCCGATGCGGTCGTCGAGCAGATCATCCGCCCCACCGGGCTGATCGACCCCGAGATCGTGATCAAGCCGACCAAGGGTCAGATCGACGATCTGGTGCACGAGATCCGGCTGCGCGCCGAGCGTGACGAGCGGGTGCTGGTCACCACGCTGACCAAGAAGATGTCCGAGGATCTCACCGACTACCTGCTCGACCTGGGCCTGCGGGTGCGCTACCTGCACAGCGAGGTCGACACCATCCGGCGCATCGAGCTGCTCAAGGAACTGCGGCATGGGCGAGTACGACGTGCTGGTCGGGATCAACCTGCTGCGGGAGGGTCTCGACCTGCCCGAGGTCTCGCTGGTCGCCATCCTCGATGCCGACAAGGAGGGCTTCCTGCGCTCCGGCACCTCGCTGATCCAGACCATCGGCCGGGCCGCCCGCAACGTGTCGGGCCAGGTGCACATGTACGCCGACAACATCACCCCGTCGATGCGCCAGGCGATCGACGAGACCAACCGGCGGCGGGCCAAGCAGGTCGCCTACAACACCGAGCGCGGCTCGACCCGCAGCCGCTGCGCAAGCGCATCGTCGACATCCTCGACGATCTCGTGCGCGAGGGTGCCGGCGGCGAGATGATCGGCGGCTCGGGGCGCAGCCAGTCGCGCGGGAAGGCGCCGGTGCCCGGGATGTCGTCGAAGTCCGAGACGGTCGGGCGCCATGCGGCCGCGCTCGCCGGCATGCCGAAGGCGGAGCTGGCGCAGCTCATCCAGCAGCTGTCGGATGAGATGCACGAGGCGGCCAAGGAGTTGCACTTCGAGCTGGCGGCCAGGCTCCGCGACGAGATCGGCGAGCTGCGCAAGGAGCTGCGCGGGATGTCGGCGGCCGGGGTGGGCTGAGCCGGGGCGGGCTCACCAGCCGCGCCGGCGCCACTCCGTCAGGTGCGGCCGCTCGGCGCCGAGCGTGGTGTCCTTGCCGTGTCCCGGGTAGATCCAGGTGTCGTCGGGCAGCGGGCCGAAGACCTTGCGTTCCAGGTCGTCCATGAGGGAGCTGAAGCGCTCGGGGTCCTTCTCGGTGTTGCCGGGGCCGCCCGGGAAGAGGCAGTCGCCGGTGAACAGATGCGGACCGACGCCTCGGCGCGGGCTCGAAGAGCAGCGCGATGGAGCCGGGGGTGTGCCCGACGAGGTGGATCACCCGCAGGCGCGCCTGGCCGACGCTGATCTCGTCGCCGTCGCGCACCAGGCGGCGCGGCGCCACCGGCAGTTCGGCAGCGTCGTCGGGATGCGCGATCCCCTCGGCGCCGGTGGCCCGCGAGACGGCTTCCAGCGCCTGGACGTGGTCGAAGTGGCGGTGGGTGGTGACGATGGTCGACAGGCCCTCCGGCCGATCAGCTCGAGCAGCCGGTCGGGCTCGTTGGCGGCGTCGATCAGCAACTGGTCGCCGGTCGTCAGGCAGCGCAGCAGGTAGACGTTGTTGTCGAAATCACCGACCGTCACTTTCGACAGGCGCAGGCCGCCCACCTCACGGGTGTCGGCGGGGCCGCCGCGGATCACGGTGCCGGTGTAGGGGTGGGTGCCGGAAGACGCACTTGCCATGGCGCCATCCTGCCTCACCGGGCAGCTTCGCGGTACGGCCCCGTGCTCGCTGCCTGATCCCCGGACTGACCGTGGGAACTCAGAAGCCCCGGAAGGCGTTTTGACTTTTTGTCGGAGGGGCTCACTAGCATCGCGGGTAGCCGATCGCGGGGCCAAATCAGGCTGGGAGGGGCGTCGTCGGGCGCCCGGGCGGAGGAGCATGGCTGAGCGTCTGATCGTGCGGGGTGCGCGCGAGCACAACCTGCGCGACGTCAACCTCGACCTGCCGCGCGACGCCCTGATCGTCTTCACCGGGCTGTCCGGGTCGGGCAAGTCCAGCCTCGCCTTCGACACGATCTTCGCCGAGGGCCAGCGGCGTTACGTCGAGTCCCTGTCGGCGTATGCGCGCCAGTTCCTCGGCCAGATGGACAAGCCCGATGTCGACTTCATCGAGGGGCTGTCGCCGGCGGTGTCCATCGATCAGAAGTCGACCTCGCGCAACCCGCGGTCGACCGTCGGCACGATCACCGAGGTCTACGACTACCTGCGGCTGCTCTACGCGCGGGCCGGCCGCCCGCACTGCCCGAAGTGCGGCCGCCCGATCGCCCGCCAGACCCCGCAGCAGATCGTCGACCGGTTGCTCGAGCTGAGCGAGGGCACCCGGTTCCAGGTGCTGGCGCCGGTCGTGCGCGGCCGCAAGGGCGAGTACGCCGAGCTGTTCGTCGACCTGCAGACCAAGGGGTTTGCCCGGGTCCGGGTCGATGGCCGGGTCTACCCGCTGGCCGACGAGCAGATCAAGATGGACAAGCAGAAGAAGCACACCATCGAGGTCGTGGTCGACCGGCTGACCGCCCGAGCGAGCGCCAAGCAGCGGCTCACCGACTCGGTCGAGACGGCGCTGGGGCTGGCCGACGGTCTCGTCCTCATCGACTTCGTCGACCTCCCGGAGGATGACCCCGGCCGCGAGCGCATGTACTCCGAGCACCTCGCCTGCCTCTATGACGATCTGTCGTTCGACGAGCTCGAGCCGCGCTCGTTCTCGTTCAACTCGCCGTATGGCGCGTGCCCTGCCTGCACCGGGCTGGGCGACCAAGAAGCGGGTCGACCCGGAGCTGGTGATCCCCGATCCGTCGCTGCCGCTGGCACGCGGAGCGATCCAGCCGTGGTCGACCGGTCACAACGCGGAGTACTTCGGCCGGCTGCTGCAGGCGCTCGCCGACCACCTCGGGTTCGACGTCGACACCCCGTGGGAGCGGCTGCCGGCCGCGGTGCAGAGCGCGTTGCTCGAAGGGCTCGGGGACGAGCAGATCCATGTGCGCTATCGCAACCGGTTCGACCGGGAGCGCTCGTACTACACGAATTTCGAAGGCGTCATCGCCTACCTCGATCGCCGTCACCGGGAGGCGGAGTCCGACTCGGCGCGCGAGCGCTAGGAGGGCTATCTGCGCGACATCCCGTGCCCGACCTGCCGCGGCACCCGGCTCAAGCCCGAGTCGCTGGCGGTCACGATGGGCGGGCGTTCGATCGCCGAGGTCGCCGAGATGTCGATCGCAGACGCGGCCGCTTCCTGCGGGTCGCTGGAGCTGACCGATCGCGAGTCGCAGATCGCGGGCCGGGTGCTCAAGGAGGTCGACGCGCGGCTGCCCTTCCTGCTCGACGTCGGCCTGGACTACCTGTCGCTCGACCGGGCCGCCGGGACCCTGGCGGGTGGCGAGGCGCAGCGCATCCGGCTCGCCACGCAGATCGGCTCCGGCCTCGTCGGCGTCCTGTACGTGCTGGACGAGCCGTCGATCGGCCTGCACCAGCGCGACAATCGCCGGCTCATCGACACCCTCGTGCGGCTGCGCGACCTCGGTAACACGCTGATCGTCGTCGAGCACGACGAGGACACGATCCGGGCCGCCGACTGGGCCGTCGACATCGGCCCGGGCGCGGGCGAGCACGGCGGCGAGGTCGTCGTCAGCGGCCCGGTGCAGGAACTGCTCGACAGCGAGGAGTCGATCACCGGCGCCTACCTGTCGGGCCGGCGTTCGATCCCGATCCCGGAGATCCGCCGGGCGCCCGATCCGCGGCCGGCGGCTGACCGTGCACGACGCCCGCGAGCACAACCTGCGTGACGTGACGGTCGGCTTTCCGCTGGGCTGTTTCGTCGCGGTCACGGGGGTCTCCGGGTCGGGAAAGTCCAGCCTGGTCAACGACATTCTGGCCAGCGTGCTGGCCAACAAGCTCAACGGCGCGCGCGAGGTTCCCGGCCGGCACCGCAGGTCAGCGGGCTCGAGCACCTGGACAAGGTCGTCCGGCGTCGACCAGTCGCCGATCGGGCGCACCCCGCGGTCCAACCCGGCCACCTACACCGGCGTTTTCGACGACATCCGCCAGCTCTTCGCGGAGACGACCGAGGCGAAGGTGCGCGGCTACCAGCCGGGCCGGTTCTCCTTCAACGTCAAGGGCGGCCGCTGCGAGGCGTGCGCCGGCGACGGCACGATCAAGATCGAGATGAACTTCCTGCCGGACGTCTACGTGCCGTGCGAGGTCTGCCACGGCGCCCGGTACAACCGGGAGACGCTCGAGGTCCACTTCAAGGGCAAGTCGATCGCCGAGGTGCTCGACATGTCGATCGAGGAAGGGCGCCGAGTTCTTCGCGGGCCTGCCGTCGATCGCCCGGCATCTGAAGACGCTGGTCGACGTGGGCCTGGGGTACGTCCGGCTCGGCCAGCCGGCGCCGACCCTGTCCGGTGGGGAGGCGCAGCGCGTCAAGCTGGCCTCGGAGCTGCAGAAGCGCTCGACCGGCCGCACGATCTACGTGCTGGACGAGCCGACCACCGGCCTGCACTTCGAGGACGTCCGCAAGCTGCTGGGCGTGCTCGGAAGGCTGGTGGACCAGGGCAATTCGGTCATCGTCATCGAACACAACCTCGACGTGATCAAGACCGCCGACTGGGTGGTCGACCTCGGGCCCGAGGGCGGCACCGGCGGTGGCCGGGTCGTGGCCGAAGGCACCCCGGAGGAGCGTGGCGGCGGTGCCGGACAGTCACACCGGACGATTCCTGCGAGCATGTCCTCGGCGATCGCGTCACGGCGAAGGCGAAGAAGGCGGGGCGGCAAAGCGGTGGCGGCAAAGGCGGGGGCGGCCAAGGCGGGCGACCAGAACGGCGAGCAAGACGGGCGGCCAGGGCGGGGCGGCGAGGGGGAGCGCGAGTCCCCGCCAAGCCTGGCAAAGCGGCCAAGCCGGTCAAGGCGGTACCGCCGGTCAAGGCGGTCGCGTCGGCCGGCAAGAACGGCGAGCTCGTCACGGCCAAGACGGCCCATGCGAACGGGGCATCGGCAAAGGCTCCGGCGCGAAGGCGCAGAGCGGCGGCCGCCCAATAGCGCCGGTCAGCGTTGCAGCAGCCGGTTGATCACCAGGTCGATCGCCTCTGCCGAGCGTCCTTCACCGGTCGGGTCGAGCGCGTCCGTCTGGTCGAGAAAGCTGCGCAGCACCGCGCAGGGAGCGCTGATCCACGCCGGCCGCCCCGGCCGGGCCAGCCGCAGGAGCACGCGCTGGCGTCCGGGCTCGGGCTCGATGTGCACGGCCCCGTCACCGGTCGCTTCCTCGAGCCCGTAACGCAGGAAATCGCGCAGCACGACCCAGCTTCCGCGGGGCAGCGCAGGGTGGTCCGGGCGTGCTGCTGAGGATCAGGTTGACCGCCAGCGGGTCGTCTGCCGACCAGCTCAGCGTCAGCACGGTGATGCGCTCCCCGGGGCGGCGCGGCGTCACCGGCGTCATGCGTTCGATCCCGCCGGAGCGGCCGGGGGCACGGCGCGGCTGACCACCACGTCGACCACCACATCGCCCTGCTGCACCGAGCAACCGCCTCCCTGGCAGGCGAACGCGACGAGTGTGGCACGGTCGCCGAACAGAGCCGCGCCTTTGGCGGTCCGCGCCGGGGCGGCGGCCGAGGTCCGCGCCTTCACGGCGAGGCACGGGGCTCGCCCGACGCGACTACCCTTGAACGGCGTGGCGAATCGGGGGCCGGCGAGGCGGGAGCTTCCCCCGCAGCCGCCCCGGCCGCCGGCGAGCCGAGCTCGCCCCGCCGCCGCACGCAGTGCTGGCCGGCTCGCGGGCCCCTGGCGCCCGGTCGTCGGCTCGATCCCCGAGGAGCCCGGGGTTTACCGCTTTCGCGATGCCAGCGGCCGGGTCATCTACGTCGGCAAGGCCAAGAGCCTGCGCAGCCGGCTGAATTCGTACTTCACCGGGCGATCTTCATCCGCGTACCGAGTCAGATGGTGCGCACCGCGCGCGGCGTCGACTGGACGGTGGTCTCCACCGAGGTCGAGGCGCTGCAGCTCGAGTACACCTGGATCAAGCAGTACGACCCGCGCTTCAACGTCCGCTACCGCGACGACAAGAGCTACCCCTGGCTCGCGGTCACGCTCGACGAGGAAGTGCCCGCGGCTGCAGGTGATGCGCGGACCCAAGCGCAAGGGTGTGCGCTACTTCGGGCCGTACTCCCACGCCTGGGCCATCCGCGAGACGCTCGACCTGCTGCTGCGCGTGTTCCCGGCACGCACCTGCAGCAACGGCGTCTTCAAGCGGGCGCAGCAGGTCGGCCGGCCGTGCCTGTTCGGCTACATCGACAAGTGCTCGGCGCCCTGCGTCGGGCGGGTCAGCGATCGAGGAGCACCGCGAGATCGTCAACGATTTCTGCGACTTCCTGGCCGGCCAGACCAACCGCTTCCTGCGCCGGCTCGAGGCGCAGATGCGCGAGGCCGCCGACGAGCAGGAGTACGAGCGGGCCGCGCGCCTGCGCGACGACATCGGGGCGCTGCGCCGGGCCATCGAGAAGCAGGCGGTCGTGCTTTCCGACGACACCGATGCCGACGCGGTCGCCTTCGCCCAGGACGAGCTCGAGGCAGCGGTCTTCGTCTTCCACGTCCGCGGCGGGTCGGGTCCGCGGTCAGCGCGGCTACGTCGTCGACAAGCTCGACGGCGAGGAACTGCCCGAGCTCGTCGAGCGGTTCGTGTCGCAGGCGTATCTGGTCGACGGGCACGAGGTGCCGCGAGAGGTGCTGGTGCCCGCAGCCCCGGCGGACGCCGACGTGGTCGCCGAGTTGCTGTCCCTGCAGCGCGGCAGCCGGGTCGAGATCCGGGTACCGCAGCGCGGAGACAAGCGTTCGCTACTGGAAACCGTCGGGCGCAACGCCGAACAGGCGTTCACCGCAACACAAACTGCGCCGCGCGAGTGACCTGTCGGCCCGCTCGCGGGCGCTGTCGGAATTGCAGGAGGCGCTGGGCCTCGCGGATGCGCCGCTGCGGATCGAATGCTTCGACGTCTCGAGCCTGCAGAGCACGAGCGTCGTCGCCTCGATGGTCGTCTTCGAGGACGGGATCGCGCGCAAGTCGGAGTACCGCCGCTTCGCCATCCGCGGCGCCGGGTCCCCCGAGTCGGCCGAGAACCACGGCGGTGCCCGGGCCGGTGTCGAGGGCGGTGACGTCGACTGGCTGCACGAGGCCGTCCGCCGCCGGTTCGCCCGCTACCTGGACGAGACCTCCGCGTCAGCGACCGCCGACTCCGTCACTTCGGAAATCGACACCGGACCGCGCAAGTTCGCGTATCCACCGAACCTCGTGGTGGTCGACGGCGGCTTCCCTCAGGTGAACGCCGGAGCCGCGGCGCTCGAGGATCTCGGCATTTCCGACGTGGCGATCTGCGGGCTGGCGAAACGCCTCGAGGAGGTCTGGGTGCCGGGCGACCCCGACCCGATCATCCTGCCGCGCACGAGCGAGGGGCTGTACCTGCTCCAGCGGGTGCGCGACGAGGCCCACCGCTTCGCGATCACCTATCACCGTCAGAAGCGTTCCAAGTCGATGGTGGAGAGCCTGCTCGACGGCGTCCCCGGGCTGGGCGAGACCCGGCGCAAGGCGCTGCTCGGCAATTTCGGTTCGCTCAAGCGGCTGCGCGCCGCGAGCGTCGAGGAGATCACAGAGGTACCCGGCATCGGCCCGCGTACCGCGGAGGCGATCATGGCTGCGCTGGCCGGCAAGCCGGCTGAACCCGCTGTCGATCCGACGACCGGAGAGGTGTTGCCCGCGTGAGCGAGGCCCCGAGCGCGCCTGCGACGGCGCCGACCCCGGTACAACTGGCGATCATCACCGGCCTCTCGGGCGCCGGCCGCAGCACCGCGGCGAAATGCCTGGAGGATCTGGGCTGGTTCGTCGTCGACAACCTGCCGCCCGCTCTGCTTCCCACGCTGGCCGAGCTCGGCGTCCGCTCGCAGGGGACCGTCGACCGCATCGCCGCGGTGGTCGACGTCCGCGGCCGGGCCTTCTTCGCCGACCTGCGCGAGGCGCTGCGTGCACTCGACGCGCGAGGCGCCCGGCCGCGCATCCTGTTCCTGGAGGCGTCCGACCGGGCGCTGGTGAGCCGGTTCGAGAGCGTTCGCCGCCCGCATCCGCTGCGCCAGCGCGACCCGCTCGTGGACGGGATCACGGCCGAGCGCGCCTTGCTCACCGAGCTGCGTGGCGAAGCCGACCTCGTGGTCGACACCACTGACCTGAATGTCCATCAATTGCGGGAGAAGATCGACGCCGCCTTCGGAGCGCCGGGGCGGCCGGTACTGCATGCCACGGTCATGTCGTTCGGCTTCAAGTACGGGCTGCCGCTCGACGCCGACGTCGTGCTCGACTGCCGCTTCCTGCCCAACCCGCACTGGGTCGAGGGGTTGCGGGGCCAGACCGGTCTCGACCCTGAGGTACGCGAGTACGTCTACAGCCGGCCGGGCGCGGCGGACTTCCTGGCCCGCAGCGACGAGCTGCTCGCGATCATCCGGGCCGGATACGAGCAGGAGGGCAAACGCTTCCTGACGCTTGCCATCGGGTGCACCGGCGGACGTCATCGCAGCGTCGCCATCGCGACCGCGCTGGCCGATCAGCTGGTGGACTCGGGCGTCGAAGTCCGCGTCGTGCACCGTGATCTGGGCCGCGAATGAGCGCATCAACCGGCGCATCCCCCTCCGTCGTCGCGTTCGGGGGCGGCCACGGGCTTGCGGCGAGCCTGGCTGCGCTGCGCCGGGTGACGGCGCGGCTGACGGCGATCGTGACGGTGGCCGACGACGGCGGCTCCTCCGGCCGGCTCCGCCAGGAACTCGGCGCGCTGCCCCCGGGAGATCTGCGGATGGCCCTGGTCGCGCTCGCCGAACGGGAGGGAAAGGCGGCGCTGTGGGCCGACGCTTTCCAGCACCGCTTCGGCGGCGACGGAGAGCTCGCCGGCCACGCCATGGGCAACCTCATCCTGACCGCGCTGGCGGCGCAGTTCGGCGATCCGGTACGCGCTCTGGACGCCGCGGCGGAGCTGCTCGGCTGCCGCGGACGCGTGCTGCCGCTCTCCCCCGAGCCGGTCGACATCGTCGCCACCGTCAGCGGGGCGAAGGAGCAGTCCGGACGCCTCACCTCGGTGCGGGGTCAGGTTGCCGTCGCGACGACGACGGGTCGCGTGGAGTCGGTCGAACTGGTGCCGAGTGCACCGCGGGCCTGTCCCGAGGCGCTGGCCGCCGTCGCCGCTGCCGACGCTCTCGTCCTCGGCCCCGGGTCGCTGTTCACCAGCGTCATGCCGCACCTGCTCTCGCCCGCCATGGCGGAAGCGATCTTCGCTTCTTCAGGAAAGCGCATTCTCGTGCTGAATATTGCTGCCCAGCCAGGTGAAACCACGGGCTTTGCCCCCCATACTCATCTGGAGGAGATCGCCCGGCTCGTTCCGGCCCTGCGATTGGATGCGGTGATCGCCGACCCCCGGGTCGTTCCCGATCTGGAGAGCCTGCGGCTCGCGTCCGATGCTCTCGGAGCGGCGCTGATCCTGGCGCCGGTGGCGGTCTCCGGCAAGCCCCACCATGATCCGGTGACGCTGGCAGCGGCGTTCCGCCGGGTCATGACCGAACTACCGGCCGAAGGCTAGAGACACGTCGAGCTGAAACCAATTAGGGTTCCCCAGCAGGCGAAGAAGGAGACTGTGCGTGGCTGCAATGACACCGACGGTGAAAGACGAGCTGAGTCGACTCCCGACGGGAAAAGCCTGCTGCCGCCGCGCTGAAATGGCGGTGATCCTTCGGTTCGCCGGGGGACTGCATCTGGCCAACGGCCGTGTCGTGGTGGAGGCCGAACTCGACACCGCCTCGGTCGCCCGCCGGCTGCGGCAGGAGATCGCCGAAGTCTTCGGCCATCCCTCGGAGATCGCGATGCTCGCGGCCGGTGGGCTGCGCCGCAGCGCGCGCTGGCTGATCCGGGTCGACCGCGGCGGCGAGGCCCTGGCTCGCGCCACCGGGCTGATCGACCAGCGCGGCCGGCCGGTGCGCGGCCTGCCGCCGATGATCGTCACCGGCGGCCTGTGTGACGCGGCTGCTGCCTGGCGCGGTGCCTTCCTGGCTCACGGTTCGCTGACCGAGCCGGGCCGCTCCTCCTCGCTCGAGATCACCTCGCCGGGGCCTGAGGCGGCGCTCGCCCTCGTGGGAGCCGCCCGCCGGCTCGGCATCCAGGCCAAGAGCAAGCAGGTGCGCGGGGTCGATCGAGTGGTCATCCGCGACGCCGAGGCGATCGGCGCGATGCTCATCCACATGGGCGCGCAGGACAGCGTGCTGGCCTGGGAGGAGCGCCGGATGCGGCGCGAGGTCCGGGCCACCGCCAATCGGCTGGCCAATTTCGACGACGCCAACCTGCGCCGCTCCGCTCGCGCGGCAGTGGCTGCGGGGGCGCGCGTGTCGGCGGCCATGGACATCCTCAACGGCATCGGGAGCAACGGTTCCCACGCGCCTGGAGTCAACGGGGCCGACGGCACCGCGATAGAGGCCGCGCCCGAGCACCTGCTGGCGGCCGGAGAGCTTCGGCTCAAGCATCCGCAGGCATCGCTGGAGGAATTGGGCGCCCTGGCCGATCCGCCGATGACCAAGGATGCGGTCGCCGGGCGTATCCGCCGCTTGCTCGCCCTCGCCGACAAGCGGGCGATTGCTCTCGGTTTGCCGACCACGGAGGCGGCCGTCAGCCCGGAACTGCTCGAAGGAGCCTGATCAGCTCGATGTGAAATCGGTAGGCTCCCCGCGTAATCAGCATTCGCGTCCGGAGGCAGCGGTGAGTATTCGAGTAGGCGTCAACGGGTTCGGCCGGATCGGGCGCAATTTCTTCCGCGCGCTAGCAGGATCGGCAGGTTCGGATATCGAGATCGTTGCCGTCAACGACCTCACCGACACCGCCACGCTGGCACACCTGTTGAAGTACGACACGGTGCTGGGCCGGCTGGGCAAGACGGTCACGTCGGGCGAAGGCTCGATCACCGTCGACGGCAGCGAGATGAAGGTGCTTTCCGAGCGTGACCCCTCCGCGCTCCCCTGGGGCGATCTCGGGTGCGACATCGTCCTGGAATCGACCGGTCGCTTCACCAGCCGCGACGCCGCGAGCCAGCACCTGTCCGCCGGCGCCAAGAAGGTGATCATCTCCGCGCCCGCCAAGGGTGAGGACATCACCATCGTCATGGGCGTCAACGACGGCGACTACGACCCCGCGGCGCACCACGTCATCTCCAACGCGTCCTGCACCACCAACTGCGTGGCGCCGATGGCCAAGGTGCTCGACGAGTCGTTCGGCATCGTCCGCGGCCTCATGACCACCATCCACGCGTACACCAACGACCAGGTGATCCTGGACTTCCCGCACTCCGACCTGCGCCGGGCCCGCGCCGCCGCGCAGAACATCATCCCGACCACCACCGGCGCGGCGAAGGCCACGGCGCTGGTGCTCCCGCAGCTCAAGGGCAAGCTCGACGGCATCGCCATGCGCGTCCCGGTGCCCGATGGCTCGGTCACCGACCTCGTCGTCACCCTCAACGCGGAGCCGTCGGCCGCGGAGGTCAATGCGGCGTTCAAGGCGGCCGCTGACGGTCCGCTGAAGGACATCCTCGTCTACACCGAAGACCCGATCGTCTCCAGCGACATCGTCGGCTCGCCCGCCTCGTGCACCTTCGACTCGAGCCTGACGATGACCAGCGGGCCGGTCGTGAAGATCATCGGTTGGTACGACAACGAGTGGGGCTACTCGAGCCGCCTGGTCGACCTGGTCGGACTCGTCGGCTCCCGGCTGTAGCAGCAGGTGCAATCCCTTGCCGATCTGCTCGCCGCAGGTGTGCGCGGCAAGGTGGTGATCGTCCGCTCCGATCTGAACGTTCCGCTGGACGGTGCGCGCGTCGCGGACGACGGCCGCATCCGGGCGAGCCTGCCGACCATCACGTCGCTGGCCGACGCCGGTGCGCGGGTGGTGGTCTGCAGCCACCTCGGGCGACCCAAAGGTGCTTTCGAAGCGAGTTATTCGCTGGCCCCCGTCGCCGAGCGGCTGAGCTCGCTGCTGGGATGGCCGGTCCCGCTGGCCGATTTCGACCCTGACGCGGGCGTGGTCGGGCCGCCGGCCACCGCGCTGGTGGCCGGGCTCGACGACAGCGATGTGGTGCTGCTGGAAAACCTGCGTTTCGACGCGGGGGAGACGAGCAAAGATGCCGGCCTGCGGGGCGCCTTCGGTGACCGGCTGGCCTCGCTCGGCTCGCTCGGCACCTCACCCGGCGCGTACGTCGATGACGCGTTCGGCGCGGTGCACCGTGCTCACGCCTCGGTCGTCGAGCTACCCGCCCGGCTTCCGCACTACGCGGGTGGCCTGGTGCTGCGGGAGGTCGAGGTCCTCGAGCGCTTGACCGCAGCGCCGGCGACCCCGTACGTCGTCGTCCTCGGAGGCAGCAAGGTGAGCGACAAGCTCGCTGTCATCGACGCGCTGCTGCCGAAGGTCGACCGGTTGCTCATCGGCGGCGGCATGTGCTTCACCTTCCTCGCCGCGCAGGGCCATGACGTCGGTGGCTCGCTGCTCGAGGAGCCGATGATCGACACCTGTGCCCGGCTGCTGCGAGAGCGCGGCCGGCCGGATCCTGCTGCCGAGCGACGTGGTCGTGGCGGCCGAGGTGTCCGCAGACGCGCCGGCCTCGGTCGTCGCCGCCGACGCGATCCCGGCTGGGATGAAGGGCCTCGACATCGGCCCGGCCAGCGGGGCGGAGTTCGCGGCAGCGCTGAAGGGCGCGGCGACGGTTTTCTGGAACGGGCCGATGGGCGTCTTCGAGCTGGCGCCTTTCGCCGGCGGCACGCGTGCCGTCGCGCAGGCGGTGGCTGACCTTCCCGACGCGCTCACGGTCGTGGGCGGCGGCGACAGCGCGGCCGCGGTGCGCGCGCTCGGATTCGACGAGGCGCGCTTCGGCCACATCTCCACCGGCGGCGGCGCGAGCCTGGAGTACCTCGAGGGCAAGGTGTTGCCAGGCCTGGCGGCACTTGACGACGACCGCGGCAGCGGGACGCATTGACAGGCGGAATGAACTGATGGCGCGTGCGAGCGGGCGCAAGCCCCTGATCGCCGGCAACTGGAAGATGAACCTCACCCACCTCGAGGCGATCGCGCTGGTGCAGAAGATCGCTTTCGGTCTCCGCGAGCGCGAGGCCGAGGAGGTCGAGGTGGCGGTGCTGCCGCCCTTCACCGCGATTCGCAGCGTGCAGACCCTGATCGAGGGCGACCGGCTGCCGCTGGTCTTCGGCGGGCAGGATCTTTCGACCCACAGCAGCGGCGCCTACACCGGTGAGATCGCCGGGCCGATGCTCGCCAAGCTCGGCTGCACTTATGTGACCGTGGGGCACAGCGAGCGTCGCCAGTACCACGGCGAGGACGACGCGACGGTCGCGGCGAAGGCCCGGGCCGCGTACGACAGCGGGCTCGTCCCGATCATCTGCGTGGGTGAGCCCGAGTCGGTGCGCGAGGTGCAGCGCCACGTCGAGCACGTGCTCGAGTCGCTCACCGGCTGCATCGCCGGCATCCTTGCCGAGCACATCGAGGAGCCCGACGGTCATCTCGTCATCGCGTACGAGCCGGTGTGGGCCATCGGCACCGGGAAGACCGCGACGGCCGCCGACGCGCAGGAGATGTGCGCGGCACTTCGGGTGCGGCTGGGCGAGTTGGTGAGCCCAGCGGCGGCGCAGCGTACCCGGATGCTCTACGGCGGGTCGGTCAAGGCCGACAACGCCGCCGAACTGCTCCTGCAGCCTGATGTCGACGGCGCGCTCGTCGGCGGCGCCAGCCTCGTGGCCGAGGACTTCTGCGGCATCGTGCGCGGCGCCCTTCCGCCCGGCGCCGGGGGTTCCGGCGGCTCGTGACCCTGCTGCTCCGGCCGATCGACGAGCCGGCGGCGGAGGCGATCGTTGCCGGCCGGTGCCCTGACGGCTGGTGTTGCGCGCCCGACTACCCCACCGAGACTGATCGGGTCGCGGCCGGGATGTTCCTGGAACGGTGCGCCGCCGGAGCCGACCCGCGTCCGTACGGCGCCTTCCTCGTCTGTGACGTCACGGAGGGTGCCTGTAACACAACAGATCCGTCACCGTCCGGATGTGTCATCGGGGGGATCGGGTTCCACGGTGGCGTCGATGATCGTGGCCGGGTCGAGATCGGCTACGGGATCGTGCCGTCCGAGCGCCGCAAAGGGCACGCCACGCAGGCACTTCGGCTGCTCGTCGAGCGCGCGGGCAAGCTCGGGGCGCGCACTCTTTTCGCCGAGACCGACCCGGAAACGAGGCGAGTCAGCGCGTGCTGACCCGAGTCGGTTTCATCCGATATGCGGAGGATGAGCGGGCGGTGCTGTTTGAGCTTCCGTTGGGCTGCCGGTGAGGTAGCGGAAGGGCTGTCCGAAAGAATCACCCGTTTGGACGCTCAAGACGCGAAAGTTTCCGCCGAATGGCGGTTGCAGACGCGTGCCACCACGGTCACGAGTTCACAACATCTCCGGCGCGCCCCGTGTCAGGAAGGCACCAGCCGTGTTCAATTTCTCGCATTGCTGTGCAGTGATTGTGAGTCGCCCACGCGCCTCGCTGCTGCCGGCCCAGGCGTTGTTGCCCACCTCCGGGCAAACGGAAGGATGAGGATGCTTCGAGGGAAGAAGCCCGCAGTAGCCGTGGCTGTGGTGGGCGTGCTCGCCATTTCGGCCTGCGGCAGCAGCGGCGGCTCAGCCAACAAGGGAACCGGCGGCAACAGCGGCGGGGGCATCAACCTCGCGACCCTCCCCGTGACTCCGGTCGACAGCCGCGTCGGCAAGGCCGGCGGCACCTTCCGGCTCGCGATCGTCGAGCCGACGGCCATCGACCCGTACAACTCGCAGGAGTCCGAGGGTCAGCTCGTCACCAAGAACATCTTCGACACCCTCACGACCGTGCAGCCGGACGGCACGCTCGTCAAGCAGCTTGCTGCCTCCGACAGTCACGACGCGACCTGCAGCAACTGGACCTTCACCGTCAAGAGCGGGCAGAAGTTCTCCAACGGCGACCCGGTCGACGCCGAGAGCCTCAAGCGTGGTTGGACCCGCACCGCGATCGGCAGCGCGGCCTCTGACGTGGCCTACCACATGGCGGGCATCAAGGGTTTCGACGCCCTGCAGGCCAGCAAGGAGACCGACCCGACCAAGGTCGACTTCACCGGCCTGGTCGCGAGCGGCGACACCCTGAAGGTGGCCCTCACGAAGCCGGACTGCGAGTTCGACATGAAGACCGCTCAGCCGGCCTTCAGTCCTGTACCCGCAGTGGCCGGCGCGGCGAGCAACACCAAGTACAACGATGAGCCCATCGGCAACGGGCCGTTCATGCTGTCGCAGCCCTGGCAGCACGACAAGAGCATCACGCTCGTGCGCAACCCGAACTACACCGACGGCCCGCCGGCCTTGCTGGACAAGGTCGAGCTGACCATCAACGACGGCAGCGACTCCTCCTTCGAGGACAAGGGCCTGCAGAACGGCGACTTCGACTACGCCCGGATCTCGCCGGATGACCTGAAGACCTTCGCCGACAAGTACTACTCGTCCGACCAGGCGAAGAACGCGTTCATCAAGGTGAACACCTTCGGCATCAACTACCTGCTGGTCAAGGTCAAGGACGCGCCGCTCACCGATGTGCGGGCCCGCGAGGCCGTTTCCTACGCCATCGACCGCGCGGCGATCGTGCAGGGGGTCCTCAAGAACTCGGTCACCCCGGCCACCTCGCTGGTGTCGCCGCCGTTCAAGGCCCAGGGCACCTACCAGCCCGGCATCTGCGCCTCGTGCGTGAAGCAGGATCCGGCCAAGGCCAAGGCGCTCGCCAAGGCAGCGGGCGTCGGTCCGGGCACCAAGGTCAACCTGGCGTTCAACACCGGCGCCGGCCACGAAGGCTGGGTCCAGGCGGTTGCCGGAGAGCTCAGCACCGTGCTCGGCTGGAAGGTCAACATCCAGCCCGGCCCGTTCAAGGAGCTGCTGCAGAAGGAGTCCGACCCCAAGGCGGGCGGCCTCTTCCGGGCGGCCTGGAGTGCTGACTACCCGACGGCGTGGGACTTCCTGGAGCCGCTGCTTGGTACCCAGCCCGCCGGCAACCCCGGTGACAACCGCGGCTTCTACAGCAACCCGAAGGTCGACCAGCTGCTGGCAGCCGGCCAGGCCGAGACCGATCCGGCCAAGCGCGCGGACGACTACAGGCAGGCCGAGAAGATCGCCATCGGCCAGGACCTGGCGCTCATCCCGCTCTGGTACCGGACGCAGTACCGCGCGTTCAACACCAAGTTCGTCGGAGTGAACGTCGACTTCTTCGAGAACCCGACGCTTCGCACCATCGGCCTCAAATAGGTCATCAACATCGGCCGGGTCATCCTGAAAAGGCTGACCCGGCCGATGCTGTTGGACGGGCGCACCCCGGCGTAGCTTGAGTGACGCTGCTACCGGGCACGCTCGTAGAGGTGATCCGTCGGCCGGGGGCCGCATGAGGAGGTAGTCAGCCCAGTGCTGAAGTTCATCGTGCGGCGGCTGCTGCAGATGGTGCTGGTCTTCTTCGGGGCGACGATCATCCTGTTCAGCGCACTGTTCCTGTTCGGAAGTCCGCTCAACAACCTGACCGGCAGCGGCCATGCCCGCACCCCCGCGGTGATCCACACGCTGGAGGCGAAATACAGCCTGGACAAGCCGTTCTACGTGCAGTACTACAAGTATGTCGAGGGCCTGGTGGTGCGCTTCGACCTCGGAACGAGCTATCGCCAGCAAAACCGGGAAGTCGCGAAAATCCTGCCCCCGAAGCTGGTGAATACCGCCAAGCTCGCGCTTTTCGCCATCATCATCGAAATCATTGTCGGTCTCGCAGCCGGGATAATTTCCGCAGTATTCCAGTATTCATTCATCGACGTCATCGTGACGATTTTGACGACCGTCACCATCGGTGTGCCCGTTTTCGTCATCGGAATCCTGCTGCAGGAGATCTTTGCCCTTCAGCTGCATTGGCTTCCGTTCTTCGGGCTCAATGACGGCTTCAAGAGCTACATCCTGCCCGCCATCGCGCTCGCCTCGATCGATGCCGCCCTGGTCGCACGACTCACGCGCGGTTCGATGCTCGAGGTGATGCGCGCCGATTACGTCCGCACGGCGACGGCGAAGGGCCTGAGCAAGCGGGTCGTCATCTTCAAGCACGTGCTGCGCAACTCGATCATTCCGGTCGTCACCTATCTCGGCATTTCCTTCGGCACGCTGCTCGGCGGGGCCCTCATCACCGAGAATGTCTTTTCCCTCGACGGAATCGGCAATGCGCTCGTGACCGCGATCAAGGCCAATGACAATCCCATCATCATGGGTGTCGTCACCTATGGCGTGCTCGTCTTCGTCATCGTCAACCTGATCGTCGACCTGCTCTATGCAGTGCTCGACCCGAGGGTGAGGCTCGAGTGAGCGGGCAGCGCAGCGCGCGCGAGCAGCGACGCCAGACACCGGCCCGGTCCGGAAGGTGGAGAGGACATGAGCGAACCCACGGTTCTGACTCCTGAGCCCGACGACTACCGGATGAGCGGCGATTCCGACGTCATCACCGACGACCTCGGGCACGACCAGGCCAATCAGAGCCTGACCGGCGCTGACTCGGCCGACGTGGAGTCCAGCGGGGCCACGGCGGCGGCCGCGGCCTACGGGCTGGTCAACGCGACCGGTCAGTGGAAGGACATCCGGCGCCGTTTCGTCCGCAACAAGCTCGCCGTCCTCGGCCTCGTCATGATCGCCGTCGTGGTCTTCGTCGCCATCTTCGCGCCGCTGATCGCGCCGTATGACCCGAAGGCCCAGGACCTGTTCAACGTCGAGGCCGCCCCGAGCTGGAATCACTGGTTCGGCACCGACGTCGTCGGCCGTGACCAGTTCACCCGGGTGCTCTACGGCGCGCGGATCGCGCTGATCGTCGGCCTCTCCTCCATCCTGATTGCGACCGTGCTCGGCGTGTTCCTCGGCGCCGTCGCCGGCTACTTCGGACGGTTCTGGGACTCGCTGATCATGCGTATCTGCGACATCTTCTTCGCCTTCCCGCTGCTGGTCGGCGCGATCGTCGTCATCACGGTGGTCGGCCAGGGCGTGCTGCCGGTGATCATCGCTCTCGCGATCTTCGGATGGGCGACGGTGGCCCGGCTACTGCGCGGTTCGATCCTTTCGGTACGCGAGTCGGAGTACGTCGAAGCCGCCCGTTCGCTGGGTGCCAGCCGATGGCGGATCGTGACGCGCCACATCCTGCCCAACAGCTTCGCGCCCGTTCTCGTCTTCGCGACGTTCCAGGTCGGCACCGCCGTCATCGCCGAGGCCGCGCTCTCCTACCTCGGGGTCGGCGTCAAGCCTGATGTCCCGGAATGGGGAAACATGATCGCCGCCGGGCAGAGCAAGCTGGAAACGGAGTGGTGGCTGACCATCCTGCCGAGCCTCGCGGTGGTCTTCACCGTGCTGGCGTTCGTCTTCGCTGGTGACGGCCTGCGTGACGCCCTCGACCCGAAGCTCAAGTAGGCGGCGATGAGCGCGCAACCCGCCTGGGAGGCCTCCGGCGATCCGGCCGAGCGCCGGTCTCCTGATCTGATGAAGTCCAGCCATCACGTCGCTCCGAGCACCGACATCGAGCCGCTGCTGTCCGTCGAGGATCTGCGTGTGCACTTCCACACCGACAACGGCGTGGTGCGCGCGGTCGACGGGGTGAGCTGGGAGGTCCGACCAGGAGAAACCCTCGGGATCGTGGGCGAATCCGGCTCCGGCAAGTCCGTCTCGGCGATGGCCATCATGGGACTGGTTCCGTCTCCGCCGGCGCGCTTCCCGTCGGGACGCATCATCTTCCGCGGCGAAGACCTGCTCACGGCGTCGGACCACCGGCTGCGCGCACTGCGCGGCAAGGAAGTCTCGATGATCTTCCAGGACCCGCTGACGGCGCTGAACCCCGTCTTCAAGGTCGGCAGCCAGATCGCTGAGGTCATCCGCGTCCACGAGTCGCTCTCGCGCTCGGCGGCCAAGGCACGGGCGGTCGATCTGCTCGGCGAGGTCGGCATCCCCAACCCCAAGGGGCGTGCGAAGGAGTACCCCCACCAGTTCTCCGGCGGGATGCGGCAGCGCGCCATGATCGCGATGGCGCTCGCGCTGAACCCGGCACTGCTGCTCGCGGACGAGCCCACCACGGCGCTCGACGTCACCGTCCAGGCCCAGATCATGGAGCTGCTGGAGAGCCTGCAGGAGCAGCGCGGCACGGCGATCGTGCTCATCACCCACGACCTCGGTCTGGTGGCGAGCCACGCCGATCGCGTCATGGTGATGTACGCGGGCCGGGTCGCGAGCAACACGCAACTGAACCAGGTGCTGCAACGGCAACTCCACGTATTGCTCCGGCGGCTTCGACCAGGTGAAACTGGAAGACGGCGCCGACATCGTCGGCACTCGGACACAGCTCGACCAGAAGCTCTGGGTCGCCCTGGCCTGCCCGACGAGGGACTGGAGTTCGACGCAAGGTCCTCGACCTGATGGACACCGACAAGGACGGCCGCCTCCGCGTGCCCGAGATTATCGCGGCGGCCACGGTGGGCCTGCGCTGCCTGAAGAACCCCGACGACCTGGTGAAGGGCGTCGACGTCGCTGCCGCTCTCAGCCATCGACGACTCCGGACGAGGGCAAGCAGTTCCTCGCCTCGGCCCGGCAGATCCTGGCCAACCTGGGCAAGGCGGATGCCGCTGCCATCACGCATCGAGGACGCGGCCGACACGGCCCGCATCTTCGCCGGGACGAGGTTCAACGGCGACGGCATCGTGCCGGCCGACGCCGCCGACGACGACGCCGACGAGGGCCACCATCGTCGACATCATCGCCTGCCTGGGCTCCGAGACCGACCGCAGCGACAAGCCGGGCGTGAACCAGGCGCAGGGTGGACGCAGTTCTTCGCCGACCTCCAGGCCTACTCGGACTGGCAGAAGAAGGCCGAGGAAGACGCCGGCGGCCATTCTGCCCCTCGGCGAATGCCACCGCCGCGGCCTTCGACGCCCTGAAGGCCGTGAGGGCCAAGGTGGACGACTACTTCACCCGCTGCCGCCTTGCGGCGTTCGACCCCCGCGCCTGGGCGCGCCTCAACCGCTCCGAGGCCGACTTCCTGGCTCTCGCGGCAAGGACCTCTCGGCGTCGGGCACCGAGGTCGCCAGCTTCCCGCTCGCCCGCGTCGAGGCCGGCAAGCCGCTGCCGCTCGAGGAAGGCGTGAACCCCGCCTGGGCGGGCGCCATGTCCACGCTCCAGAGCACCGTGGTCGGCCCATCCTCGGAGCGGACAAGACGGCCATCACCGCGGAAGAGAT
>CAVXLW010000011.1:0-243935 GCA_963762695.1 uncultured Actinomycetota bacterium | reverse complement strand
ATCCGGGGCGGGCGCGCGTCTCGAGCCGCTCGCCGAGAACGTCGGCATAGACATGGGCGGCCCAGTAGAGCAGCAGTACCGCGTCGACGGTCAGGAACACGTTGAGGCCGGAGTCCTTCCCGTCCGCCTTGGCCGCCAGCACTCCGGCGGCGATCAACGTTCCGTAGATCGCCTGGGCCGGGCGCCCCTCGGGCTCGACGACCTGAGCCACCCGTAAGGCAGCTCGCCGCCACCCGTCCGGGGCGGCGGTGGTCGTGTCAGCGGCCATGGACTGTTCCCCTCGCGTCGGACTCCACCTGCGGAACCGGGCCGAGTGCGGCCCGTAGCACCAGCATCAGCGCCGTGCGCTGCTCAGGATCCTCCAGCGCGTCGCCGAAGACGTCGCGAAGCTGGCTCATCCGGTAACGCACCGTCTGCGGGTGCACGTGCAGGGCCGCGGCCACCTCGTTGCGCGCTCCGGCATGCGCAAGCCAGGCCAGGAGCGTCATCGCCAGGCGCTCGCGGGCCGACTCCGGCAGTGACTGCAGGGGCGCGAGAAGCCGGTCGGTCAGCCGGTGCAGAAGGGCCGCATCGGCCCGCAGGACCAGATCGAGCAGGTGATCGTCCACGACGATCGCGGCCTTGCTCGCTCGCGTGGCGGGCGAATCCTGGGGGCGGGCGGCTTCAGCGATCGCCCTGAGCGCCGCCGCCAGGGAGTGCGGAAGCTCGAGGACCGGCACGGCAAGGCCGATGACGGCGGCTGTTCCGTCGAGACGACGCTTCAGCCGATCCACCGTCATCGCCGACGAGCACGCGGCCACGGCGACGACGTCATCCTCACGTGGCCAGAGCAGCGCCTCCGAGGGCAACCCGTCTGGCTTGACCCCCGGGGGGAAGAGCACGGCGACCGCCTTCTCGGGGGTCGGCCACCGAGCCGGCGGCGCCAGTTCCCGGAGAGTGTCCTCATCCACGCCGGTGACGAGCAGCCGGGCGAGTTCGGCGCGGCGCCGGTCACGCTCGCCGGCCCGCGCCGCCTGCTCCTCGGCATAACCCCGCACGCTCAGCGCGGACAGCCCGTCGATGTAGCTGAACAGCATGTCAGCCAGCTCGACCAGGGTAGCCGGGTCCGCACCGGCAGCCACCGCATGCTCGCCGACCGTGCGCCAGGCGACGCGCGCGCCCACCCGATAGGCCGAGAGCAGCGCGTCCAGGCCACGACCCTCGCGCAGCTCGCCGCGACCGAGTTCGACGTAGATGGAGCGCGGCAGCGTCGGCCGGGTCGGGTCCTCCAGCAGGTCGACGAACGCCGCGAGCGCCCGCTGCACGCCGAGTGTCAGGTTGCGTCCGAACCGGCCCTCGAGCGGGCGCGCATACTCGGCGACATCCCGCCCGACGGCCTCGTTCACCCCCACCGCCAGCGCCGGGAGCGCCGCCCGCAAGCTCTTCGCGAGACTCTCGAATAGCGCGCGGTCTTGTTCCACGGGAACAACCTAGTGGCGTCCCCGCCTCAGCACCCGGCCCGAAGTACCGTCTTTTCGGGCCCTGCGGTCCGGCAACCCCCTGTAGCTCAGCGGATAGAGCACCGGACTTCTAATCCGATGGTCGCAGGTTCGAGTCCTGCCAGGGGGGCCATCTGAGTGTGGAAGCGCCCTGGCTCACTCAAGCACGTGTTGCGTGCTGCGTCGCCATGACGATCGACGCCTGCTTGCGCTGCAGCACGGCGAAATGCTGCTCTGCCCCGGAGACGTCGTGTTGCTGTATCGCTCGCTGAACAAGCTTGATGTACCGCTTCTGATGAGCGATGGTCTCCGGCGAAACAGCAAAGAAGTTCCCGGAGACGATCGGCACCGTCGATCGCAGCGAGACCTCGAGCCTCGGAGACCGGGCGAGTTGGACCAGGCAATCCAAGTAGGCACGATTCGCTCGCTCGACACCGTCCGCGGACTTCACCGATCCCAGTTCAGCTGCCAGCGGCGCCAGGGCCGCGAGCTCGTCCTGGGAACTACGCTCGATGGCACGGCGCGCGGCGAAGCCCCAGTAGCACCCGTACAAGTCGTAGTGATCTCCGACCGCCTGTCCGTCCAACGGAGTGACGTAAGCACCCCGATTGGGCTGCATTCGCAGCCAACCCTCCCTCTCCAACCCGATGAGGGCTTCCCGCACAGGTATGCGGCTGACTCCCATGGCCAGCGCCACGTCGTCCTGCGGAACGCGCTGCCCCGGGGTCAAGGCGCCGCGGATGATGAGGTCACGGACGTATCGAGATACCCGATCGGCGCCCGTGTGGCGCTCGCCGTCAGTCCGGCGAGGCCCTTGAGGACGAGCAGAGACATCCTGCGACGCACTGAGGAGCCCCCGCGTTTCGAACGTCGCGACCACGGCGCTTCCTTGCCGGCGATGCAGCTCCCTCATGTCATCGAAGGCCGCCTCGCCGTCGCGATCGGCGATGGCTTTGAGGACGGCGTCAAGTCCGGACTGCTGTATCGAGCGGGCCCCTACGACTACCGTGAAGAAGTTGTCGCCGACCATGCTCGGGGTGATGCGGAGCGCGGCCCGAAGCCGTGCGGACGCCCCGATGGAGTTCAGGAGTCGTAACAACTGATCGTTCATGGCCGCGAAAGGCTCGTTGTCCCGCGTGCGTCGCAGCCGTCCGTAGAGCTCCTGAAGAGCGGCAAGATCCTGGGACGAGGACGTGTTCGCCGCCCGACGCGCCACCAACCCGAAGACCGCTCCTCGCAGCTCGTAGTGGTCGAGCACGTCGTCGCTGCGAAATCCGCAGACAAAGATCCCGCCGCGATTGGGCTCCGTACGCAGCCAGCCCTCCCGATCCATACCGATGAGAGCCTCACGCACCGGGATGCGGCTTACCCCCAGCTCCGCTGCGATGTCCTCGGCATAGACCCGATCGCCGGCCGAAAGCCGACCGGAGACGATGTCTTGCTTGAGCAACGAGGCGACCGACTGAGCGATGCTCACCCGCTTGACCCGCCCACGTCCAGCTAGCGTGACCGGCCGCATTTCTGGAGGGCTGGTCACCGCACACCCGACGTATATCTCATACGTCACAGTATGAGACCTTGCGAGCGCTGACAGCGCGCAATTTCTTGTGAATGAACGGGAAGCGCCCACTCGCTAGACCTGCCTCTCCGTATGTTATATACGTCATGAGCCGCAGGAGCATCCACGGCTGAGTTCTTCACCTTCGGCTCGATCAACGCCGACGGGGTCCAGAAGGGTCTGTGACAGCGTTGAGACGTCGCCGCGTACCGACAGCCATGCTCTCGGTCGTTGTGCTAGCAGCAGTGACCGGGTGCGGCCGGAGCTCGTCGACGCCAAAGGCGGGCCCATCACGCACAGAGTCGGCATCTCCCTCCGGCAAACCAGCGGGCACGTTCGGCACTCTCACCAAGGTCTGTACTGCTGGGTCGGGCACCGGCGGGTCCGGACGCGGGATCAGCGGGAAGACCATTCATGTCGGCGTTCTCGCCGATCCTGGATCATCAGTCGTACCCGGGCTCGAACAGCAGTTTTTCGACGTGGCTGACGCCTTCGCCGCATGGTGCAACGCCGCGGGCGGGATCAACGGCCGGACCATCGTCGTCGACAAGCTCGACGCCAAGCTCTTCGATGGGGCCAAGGAAGTCATTCAGGCTTGCCATCAAGACTTCATGCTGGTTGGCGGCGGTAACGCGCTGGACGCGCCTGACGTGCAGCCGCGTCTGGCCTGCAGCCTCGGCCAGATTCCGGCCTACACGGTCTCCCCCCAGGCCACGCAGGCTGGGCTGCAGGTCACTCCTATCAAGAGCTTCCCCACCGTCTATCCCGTCGGCGGCCTCCGCCTGCTGGGTTTGGCATATCCGCAGACTCAACGCGGACTAGGTATCGCCGGTAGCAGCCTGGCGTCACTCGTCCCTCAAGGTCTGCGGGCACAGGAGGCGTGGACGAATCTGGGCTACAAGGTAGCCACGGTTCAGCCGCGGCCGGCGCAGGTGGACAACTACCGGCCGTGGATGGAGCAGATGAAGGCAGCAGGCGCCAAGGCGGACTACGAAATCGGAGCACAAGATCCGTCGTCCATCTTCGCCGCGATGAGCGGCACCGGCTTCTCCCCGCAGTGGGTGCTGTTCGGGTCGCAGTTCTACGCGCCGAACTCGGTGAAGGCGGCGAAGGCCGCGAACTACCTACCGCCCAGTTACGTCCCGATGCAGAGCCTCCCCTTTGACCTGGCCGGCAAGTTCCCTGTCGTGCAGCAGGTCAAGGACATCATGGCCGCGGGATCTGGCACAGCGGGCCTCGACGGGTTCACCTCGCTCGCGTTCAACGCCTGGACATTGTGGGCTCAGTCCGCGTCGGCGTGCGGTACCAACTTGACGCAGGACTGCGTCCTGAAGAAAGCCGGCGCCCATACCGACTGGGACGCCGGCGGACTCTTCCCGCCATCCAACACCGGCCCTCACGCCACCCAACCAACGGACTGCACTCTGCTGGTTCGACTCACCAAGAACGGCTTCGTCTACGACCAGAAGGCCACCCAGCCGAACAAGTACCCGTACAACTGCGACCGCAAGAACCTCACCACGACCAAGAGCTACGAGACCGGCAACTAGGCGATCGCGAATACCCCTGTGAAGGAGCCGTATGGCTAACCGTGATCTGTACCTGTACGAGGTGATCGACATCGTCGGTCAAGGTCAGTACGAGTACATGGAGCACCTTTGGAAAGATCCGGTACAAGACATGCCGGAGATGGACAAGCTTCAAGGATCCTTCTACGTCTGCGCCTTCGGCGGCGGACGCTGGCCACAGGTCATCAACATCTGGGATGTCGGCACCGAGGGTTGGACAGGCTGGGCCAAGAACGTCGATCGGTTGAACCTCAAGCGCCGCCGTGCGTTCTATGGAGAGTGGTGGGACAAGGCGTACCAATGGCGCACCGGGGGTTTCGACCGGCTCTGCGGCGGGGTGCCCGGGAGTCCGAACACGGCCGATCTCGCGGCTCGAGGCGTCAAGGGCAGCCTGTTCGTCAACGAGATCCTCAGCGTCCGGCCGGGGACCGGCCTCGAGTTCCTTGCCGCTGTCGTCGAGCATCGGGTGCCCTTGATGCGCGAGTACGGCCACGAACCAACGGGCATCTACGAAGTCGTCGACAACCCGCATGAGGTCGTCATGGTCTGGGCGACCAACATTGCAAGTCGCACCAACTGGCTCGCCAATCGTGACACGACCAGAGGCCTGAGCACCGAGGGCGTAGCCGACGACCGCATCCTGGCCTGGGAACGACACTCCTCCGAGTACACCCTCGGGGGTGCCAGCCACATCATGACGCCGCTACCCCGCACGGTCTACGGTCCGGACGACTGGGAGGACGCGTCACTGGAGGACTGGCTCCAAAACGTCAAGACCAACGGGCAATAACGGATGCAAACCGTATGACGACCGACCGGCGAACGCGAAATGCCATCGACGTCCGGGGGCTAGGCACCGCCTTTGCCACCACCCAGGTTCGTGAGCTCCAGTGGCGACCGGACGGCACCGCGAGTGAGCTGGTGGGCATCTACCGGGACGACATCGTCGTCGCGACCACCGACGGAAGCGTCGACGAGAACGGAAGGGAAGGATGAGCGACATGGCACATCCACGCGAGCTCGGACGGGACCGTCCTAACGTCGTCCTCGTTCTCCTCGATGACCTCGGCTTTGCCCAGTTCGGCTGCTATGGCTCGGACTTTGCCTCCCCCAACGTCGACCAGCTGGCCCGAAATGGCTTGCGGTACAACACTTTTCATGTGACGGCCCTCTGCTCCCCGACCCGGGCCTCGCTGCTCACCGGCCGCAATCACCACGCCGTGGGCATGGGTTTCTTGGCGGACCTTCCGATGAAGTCCCGCGGCTACACCGCCCGCATACCTCCGTCTGCCGCGACCCTGCCGCGCCTGCTTCGCGATGGGGGTTACAACACCATGGCCGTCGGCAAGTGGCACCTGCTCCCGCGTGGGGATCGCAGTCCGGCGGGACCATTCGACCTCTGGCCGCTGGGACTCGGCTTCGAGCGCTACTACGGCTTCCTGCGCGGCGACGCGAATCACTGGGCTCCGGAGTTGGTCCGCGACAACTCCTACGTCAACCCACCATCTGGGCCGGACGACGGCTACCACCTCACAGAAGACCTCGCCGACGAAGCGATTCGAATGGTCGTCAATCAGCAGGAGTCAGCGCCCGGAAAGCCGTTCTTCCTGTATTTCGCGACCGGTGCCATGCACGCCCCTCACCATGTCGAGCGGTCCTGGGCCGACGCGTACGCCGGCAAGTTCGACAAGGGCTGGGATCAATGGCGGTCGGAGGTCTTCGAACGTCAGCTGGCAAGCGGTGTGGTGCCTGCCGGCACCACGCTCACCGAGCGACCGTCCTGGGTTCCGGCATGGGCTGATCTCCCGGCCGACGAACGTCGGCTCTACGCCCGCATGCATGAGGTCTACGCCGGTTTCCTCAGCCACACCGACGCGCAGATCGGGCGCCTCGTTGCGGCATTGGAGCGGATGGGTGCGTTGGACAACACCGTCTTCATCGTGATGTCCGACAACGGAGCAAGCGCCGAGGGGGGCGTGCGCGGGACGAGCAACGAGCATCGCTTCACGCACCGCGTGCCCGACGATCTGTCCGAGAACCTTGCCAAGCTTGCTGACTGGGGCGGCATCCACGATTACCCGCACTACGCCTGGGGTTGGGCATGGGCCGGCAACACGCCCTTCCGCCTGTGGAAACGCTATACCTGGCTCGGGGGCACCCGCGTGCCGATGATCGTCCACTGGCCGCGGGGGATCGAAGCGCGTGGTGAAGTGCGCAGCCAGTTCGGCCATGCTGTCGACCTCCTCCCGACCGTGCTGCAGGCTTGCGGGATCGAAGCACCCGACGTCGTCGGCGGCGTCGAGCAGATGCCCATCGACGGCGCGAGCTTGCTGGCGACCTTTGACGACGCGAGAGCGCCGTCACCGCGCACGTCGCAGTACTTCGAGATGCTCGGCTCGCGGTCGATGGTCTCCGGGGAATGGAAAGCCACCACCGACCACGTCTCCAAAGGCGTGCAGGACGAGGAGGAACTCCTCGAAGGGAGCCGTGACTTCCGGCTCGATCGCTGGTCCCTGTTCAAGCTCGACGAAGACTTCTCCGAAGCGCATGACCTGGCCGACACACACCCGGAGATCGTGAGCGCCCTCGAACAGCAATGGGAGGAAGCCGCCGAGCGCAACGGCGTGCGACCGATGTCGGACGGTCTTGTCGACCGGCTGGGCGACCTCGCCCCACCCGCCTACCCCGCTGGCCAACACGTCGTGCTCTATCCCGATGGCGGACCCGTCTCTGACGAGGTGCTACCCATGCTTTTCGGCGGAGGGCGTCTGATCGCCGACGTGGATGCGTCCGACGCCCCCGAAGGCGTGCTGTTTGCCCTCGGCGACTGGAGCAGTGGGCTGTGTGCGTTCGTCGAAGATGGCCGGCTCTGCGCTGCGCTGGCCCTGCCCGGGGATGCCCTTTTGCTGCGAGCGGAGCAGCCGGTCACCGCCGGCCCGGCGCAGCTCGGCTGCCAACTGCGCACCGACCCGAAGGGCGGTTGCCACCTCGATCTGATCATCGATGGCGAGATCGTGGCTACCGGCGGCAGCCCGATCGCGATCCCACTCGCTTGGCAGCACGGCGGAACTTCCATGACTCTGGGGTACGACCGCGGGCTGCCTGTCACCGACGCCTACGCCCCACCCTCCCCCTGGAACGGACACCTGAACTCAGTCGTCATCAACGCGGGCCACTACCAGCCGCCTGCGATCGACGTCGTGCGGGTAGCGCTCGAAGTGGACTGATTCTGACGGGTCTGCAGGGAAAGCAGATGGCCGATTACATCCGCCGCCGTTTGCGATGACTTGATTGGCGGGATGGCCGGCTTTCAGGAGCGGAGGCCGTCGCTTACAGGTCGGCGGTGAACCGGTCGATTTGACGATGGATGAGGGTCACGATTTCTGCTGGTACGTGTGGGGTTTGTGCTTGTGCGTCAGCCACCGCGGCAGGGGTTCTTTCGGCGAGGTCGCGGATGATGTCAGCCGCCTTGCCACGGTTCAATCCCCAGCGCGTGGCTTCGTTGATGAGTCGTCGTCCGCTGATCCGGTCGATGCGCTGCACTCCGTCGATGTATAGGGCGAGCCGGTTGTCGCCGTAGTGCAGCGTCGACATCAGGTCATACAGCGGTGCCATTCGTAGCGCGCCTGAGGGTTCATGAAGGATCGAAAAGTTCTTGGCGTGGGCGTCCCCGTTACCAAGCAGCACATCAAGAGCAACAGCCCGCAGTAGTGCCTCGAGCGAATCGCGTGAGGCGGCTGCGTCGATGAGTCGCGCGATACGAAGCAGCGACGGGCCGCCGTCCTCCTCATATTTTTGTTGGGGTGGCAGTCCGGTTGCTTGGCAAAGATCCTCCTGATGGAGGCGCTGTACGGAGCCGCCAGGGGCGATGATGCGGTCGTAGCGCTCGACGACGATCAGCTGTCGTCCTGCGATGGTGGTCGTTTCGACGTTGGCGACATCCAGCGTTAGGGCGCGGGCGAGCCGCATTCCGAATGCTTCGTTTTCCACGGTGGCGGGGTAGGCGGCGATCTCGGGTTTCAGGATGTGGGTCGATGGGGTTCCGTCAACGGGACGTCCCCAGCGGCCGTCGGGCATCCGGGTCAGCAGCAGCTTGTCTTGCACGCCAGCCAGCGAGATGCGTACCCGTCCGCCGGCTCCGAGGGGTGCGCTTCGCAGGTTTGACACGAGCGCCGCAATGTCCCCGTCGCTAAGGGGCTCGGCGGTCTGCGTCGTCGGTATGGGTGGGGGAGGGTCATCGGCTGGCTGGATGACGAGTGCCCCTGCGCAGTCCCGGCCTAGGGCTGCGAGGAGCCCGAAGGTGTCGTTTTCGCGTATGCCTACTTCTCGTGCCACCGCGCGCCGGGCCTGAGCTTCGGGTAGCAGCCCGTCCAGGAACGACCGCGTTACCCCTTGTGGATAGGCCTGTGTCGTCAGTGGCAAGGACAGCGACAGCAGCGGCAAGCCGAGGTCGTAGCGGTCGAGGGCCTGCGCCGTGTAGGTCAGCCGAAGTCTGCTTCGCTGCTGGCTGATGGTCGCGACGGGCAGATCGCCCAGCCAGACGGTGAGTGCGCTCGCCATCACCCATCCGCCTTGTCCAGCGACATGCGGACGCCGAGTTCTTTGAGTAGCCGCAGCAGTCGTCGCAGTTGCTCTGTCTCAGAGCCTTGTTCCAGGGCCGACAAGTAACTGCGATGCAGGCCCGTTCGTGCCGCGAGTTCAGCCTGGGACAGGCCTGCCTCGTGGCGGTAGTGGCGTAGCGCGGCACCGAGCGAGGCCGGTGTGGAGATGCGATAGGGCCTCTCCTCGGACCCAACTGACTTTGATGTCGGCATATCCCGACATTACGCGATGTCGGGATTCCAAGACAATAGGCGATGTCTAGATTCTGAGACAGCCCGAATAGTGCCGCTTGTGTGCTGGGCGGTCTGGCACGGCTTCCCTATCTCACTGGCAGGCGACGCCGTTGTCGTCGGCGTCCAGCCCGGAACGGTAGCCCGGCTGCCCGCAGGTACAGCGGGACCTTGCCGGCGGCTCGTACCGGCGCACAGTGGTCGCCCCCGCCGCAGCGGGGGGCGGTGCCCGTCTGACGGCGGATGCAACGGACCGCTGACGACGCGAATGCGCAGGGTCTATGACGAGGTGAGCTCAGTGGTATGGGCGACGGCGTCGGCGAGGGTGAGCGCCGTCAGCAACTGGTCAAGCAGTACCCACAGCCGGGTGGCGCGGTACTGCTTCCCGCTTGGGATCGGTAGTCCGGGAAGGGCGGGTCCGAGTTGGTAGACCGCGTGTGGGCGAAAGGTCTCCGGCGTCTTTGGGATATCGCTACGCCCACCAGGAGTGCTGTTATGTGCTGCCGATGGGGAGTCGGCGGATTCGCAGCGTGGCTTCGCCAAGGACGACCACGGCGCCTGCCTCAAGATCGACTGTGATGGCGTCGAGGTTGTCGACAACAAGCTCGGCTTGCTCGATGGCGCGGCGCCCGGACGCGCGCCGAATGAGCAGAAACGACGGGCCGGTCGCCCGAGTGCGGGCGAGCAATGTGCCGAAGTCGGTATCCGCGCTGACGAGCACCCGACCCTCGACTTGTGCCGCCTCGATGACCGCCTGGTCCTGGGCGCTGGCGGGCCCGATATCCCGCACGTGGGACAACGTCGTGTCCGGCGTCCCGGAGCAGACCCCCGAGCTTTGGTGACAGGTTCTCGTCAAGCAGAAAACCTCATGCCGAAGGGCGCAGGGGCAGTTCACGTTCGCGCATCGCCTCGGCGGCGTAATGCAGGGCCTCGGCTACGTCGCCTGCGGCGAGGTCGGGCAGTTCGGTCAGGATTTCGTCGGTCGTCATCCCGTCCGCGACCATGGCCACGACCGTGGCGACGGGAATGCGCAGACCCCGGATACAGGGCATGCCGCCCATGGTGTCCGGGTCGACGGTGATCCGCTCGAAAACCACGGGGCAAGGTTACCGGCGTTGGTTGGGATTGGCTCCCACTACTACGCCATCCCGCAACCGCAGGTCACTTACTTCGCCGCCGTGGCCCCGCTTGGACCTACCCAGACGGCTACAGCTCCTCAATGACCCCGCAGTTCAGGCGCGGTCGTTGCGTGGGATGACGGGGATTTCCAATGCGGATGGGCGGTCGGGGTTGCAGAGGATGGTGGCTGTGCCCCGGCTGCTGGGTTCGTAGTGCGCGGGAAAGTGACCGAAGAGAGGGTTGCGCGGTTGAAGGTAGCGGCCGGCGATCATGAGCCGCAGGCTGTCGCCGGCCCGGAACAGCGTGGCCGAGGAACTCAGCGGGATGAGAACGTCGATTTGCTCGTTGGCCTCAATCGGTTGCAGGGTTCGGAAGGCGTGCTCGGGCTGATGCGGGGTGCTGCGTTGAGAGTCGAGTTCACGCAGGCCTAGCCGGAGGCGACCTTGGGCGACGCGGTCACGCCCGTAGCCGTACGAGCCGTTGAAGCTGACCGGGGCGCCGTGGGACCACTTCTCGACACCGATGAACAGCCGCGGATCATTCGTACCGGTGGTTGCTACCTGGAGGCGGAGCGTCATGGGTCCGCTGAGTTCAGTGTCCTGGTCAAAGCGGTAGTTGAAGGCGGCGGCGTTGCGTCGCAGATCGAAGGTGACTCGGCCACTGTGCCCGGGGTGCTCGTTCAGAATGCCGTCGGCGCCTAAGTAGAGCTGCCGCCAGTCGGTGCGCGCGAGGGGCCATTCCTGCTCGTCGCGGACTTCGACGACGTGGTCGGCGCGGTCGCGGATCTCGAGCCGTATCGGCGGCAGCGGGGGGATATCGCGTTCGCGTAGGTGCCGGTCGAAGAACGCGAGCTGAGTTTGGCGGGCCTCGTCGCCGTAGAACGTCGCCCATTTCGGCCCGCGGTGGGCGTAGGCGTGCCGCTCGTTCGAGCCTGCGCGTTGGAAGGCACGCATCGATCCGACGCTGTGCAGGTTGTCATCGGAGAAGCTGGTGCAGACCAGCATGGGGACGGTGATCTTGGAGAGGTCGGGAGTGAGGGCCTCCCACCACTCGTCGCGCAGGGGGTGCTTGTGGCGTTCGGCGGCGAGGTTGGTGTTGAGGCGGGCGACCCGGTTGGTGAGGAAGAGCCAGACCCTCGCGAAGCCGCTCTCGACGATTCCGCCAGGGGTGAGGAAGTCGCGGTAGGCGTCTGTGAATCCTTCCCATGGGCAGATCGCTTTCAGCGCGGGCGGGTGTAGCCCGGCAACCTTGTATTGCGAGAGGGCGAGGTAGGACACGCCGAGCATCCCGACCCGTCCGTTTGACCAGGGCTGGTCGGCGGCCCAGGCGATGACCTGCGCGATGTCATCGGCTTCCTGGTCGGACAGGAGATCGCCGCGACCGTCGGAGCGGCCGCCGCCGCGCGTATCCAGGTTGATCACTGCGTAGCCCTGCTGTCCCCACCAGACCGGGTCGGGTGCTTCCCAGCTGGTCTGGTCGGAGATCGTGAGTGGTTCGGGCTGGTTCATGAGCTGGAACTGCTTGTTCAGCTTCCAGCCCCCGCGCTTCTTGGTCGGCACCGAGTCTTTGCCGTAGGGGTGGGCCGACAAGATCACCGGAAACGGTCCCGGACCGGCGGGACGGAACAGGTTCAGCCGCAGCGTCACGCCGTCGCGCATCTGCACCTCGACGTCCTCGTCCTTGGTGATGGCGGCCAACATCGGATAGACGGTGACCGGCGGGTGCAGCGCCGCGCCGCGCCGCGTGCGGGCATAGGCGAACGCGCCGGGACGGCGCCAGGGCTGGTCGAGGGCGATGTGCTTCATGAGGTTGTCCTATTGCGCGTCTGACAGGCGGGTCGCCCGGATGGTTGTGGTGGCGGGACTGGGGGTCGGTGACGTAGCGGTGGTCGACATCGGAGACTCCTGACCGGAAATGGGCAGCCGAGTCGATGCCCAGCAGATCTACTCGGTGATTGCGAAAGGAGCCGCCGACACTGGCTTTCCGTGTGATTGCAAGACGCGGAGGCATCGATTAGAGTGGCATTCAAGTCAACTTGAGTCAAGCTCTAAACCCCTGTGTAGAGTGGCGACATGCCAGCTGCCGCATCCAAACCAACCCGCCATCAGGAGGCCGCGGCAGCCTCGCGCGCCGAGACTCGCCGCCGCCTCCTGCGCGCGGCCGGACAAGAGTTCACCGAACGCGGCTACACCGCCGCCACCGTGGCACGGATCGCGGCCCGAGCGGGCGTCACCGTGCAAACCCTCTACCTGGCCTGGGGCAGCAAACGGGCGCTTTTGTACGCCTACATGGAAGCCGCCCTGGCGGGCGATGACGAGACGTCGTATCCGCAGGCCCGGCCCGACATGATCGCCGAGGTGCTCGAGAGCGCGCTCGACGATCCGTATGCAATCGTCCGCCAGATCAGCGTCTTGTATCGACAGATCGCCGAACGGGCCGCGCTTGGTTGGCAGCTCTACCGCGACGCCGCAGCCAGCGACCCCGAGATCGCGAGCGACTGGCAGGCGCTACAGGCCCTACGCCACCAAACCTTCACCACGCTCATCCGCCGCTTGCCCGCCCGCAGCCTGCGCCCGGGTCTCACGCGAGCTGCCGCGACCGATACGGCGTGGGCGATCGCCAGCCCGGAGACCTACGACATGCTTGTCCGTACCCGCGGCTACACCCTTGACCAGTACCAGAAGTGGGTCACGATGAGCCTTACCAGACTGCTGCTGCGGCCGGCACCCCACGATCCACGAGCGGGCGGATGAAACGCCACCCAAGCGATGACGTGCGAAGTCTGGAGGCATTGCGCTGGTTCCCGATCTTGCGACAAGTCGAACGCGGTGCCGAGCAGGCCGAACAGCCGGCGGTTTGACGGACTGCTACCGGCCGACAGTTAGTCGCGCTCGACTCCTAAGAGGGAGACTGAGCACGCCATCGCCGTGGACTTGGCGTGGAGTTAGCGACGGCGGGGAAGGGCGTTCCTTCTGGGAGTTCGTGATTCGTGATCGGCGATCGGTGCGCTCCTGCTGAACGAGACTGCCGGCGGAGGGCTGAGCCTGGCTGGACACCCGGGAGTACCGAAGCCAGACTTCCCCCGTGACGCTCACCGCACCGGAAAGCCTCGACTTCGACATCGACCTGGCCCTAGAAGATGTCGGCGACCTTCCGGCACTGCTTCACGAGATCCGCACAAGCAAGCCGGCGGCCTGGGTGCGGGCGTTCGGCCAGCCGACCCTCCTGCTGTGCAGTCACGAGCTGGTGGAGGCCGCGCTGAGGGATGAGGAGACCTTCCCCTCGGCGGCCTTCTACGGCGCGGTCACCACCGACGTCATGGGGCGAAACATTCAATCCATGTACGGCGCGGAGCACCGGGTCAACCGGGCGCTCGTGTCGCCGGCGTTTCGCCCCCGGCTGATGCCCGGCCTCGTCGAGCCGCTTCTGGAGCCGCTAGCGCATGAGCTCATCGACCGCATCGAGTCGCGTGGCAGCGCCGATCTCGTCGCGGAATTCACCCGCGTCTACCCCTTTCGCATCATCCTGCGCATGCTCGGCTTGCCGCCGCATGCAGAAGCCGAAGTCCAGCGCTGGGCGCTGGGAATCCTCGACATCCAGCAGCATTACGACGAGGCGCTGCGATGCGCCGCGGAATTCACTGCATTCGTCAAGCCGATCCTTGACGAGCGGCGGCTCCATCCGGGGGACGATCTGCTCTCCACGTTGGCTACCGCCGAAGTTGAGGGGGAGCGGCTCTCGGATGAGGAGATCTTCGCCTTCCTCAAGCTGCTGTTTCCGGCGGGTGCCGACACGACGTACCTCAATCTCGGGTCGACCCTGTTCGCGCTTCTGACGCACCGTGATCAGCTGGAGCGGGTACGCGCTGACCCCGCGACGGGATGCCGGGAAGCCACCGAGGAGGGGCTGCGCTGGTATCCGTCCGTGCCGCTGCTGCCGCGCCGCAACCCGCGTGATGTCGTCTGGCACGACATCACCATCCCGGCCGACACCCCGCTGATCTTCGCGCTGCTCGGCGCCAACCGGGACCCCGCGGTATTTCCCGATCCGGACCGGTTCAGCATCGATCGCCACGCGACTCAGACACTCACGTTCGGGCAAGGGGTGCACTTCTGTCTCGGTGCTCATCTCGCCCGTGCTGAGGTCGAGACCGCTTTGCGTGTCATCCTGGGGAGGCTGCCGAAGCTGCGCCTGGCCGACGACGATGGCGTTCGTATTACCGGGAGTTTCGTGCAGCTCCTGCAGGGCCCGAACCGGCTTCCGGTCCGTTTCGACTGACAGCCGGCAGCGCGGAAGCGATCCTCAGCAATCCATTACTCAGGCGGTGCCCGACTGCGGCGCGTGCTGCTGACGATGCCGTTCTACGGCTACAGCAGTTCAGCCAGGCGGTCGACCTGGTCGAGGTCCGGGATCATCGGGCTGAAGTAGATCTCGTCGGCGCCCGCCTCGGCGAAACCGTCCATGGCCTTGCGGATGGCGTCCGGCGACGTCGTGGTCACCGACTGCGCGAACCAGTCCTGGGTCTCCTTCGGCAGGTAGCCGTAGTAGTTGCGCAGCCACTGCTCGGCCTTGGCCGGCGCGTCGGGGCCGAGCGCGAAGTAGGTGCCGGCCACCCAGTACGGTCGCCCGCGCCGCGCGGCGGCCTGCCAGGCATCGACGACGCGATCGTAGGTTTCCCGCTGCACCGACGGTTCCGGCGTGAAGTGGAAGGAGATGAGCCCGTCGGCCAACCGCCCCGCCCGCTCGAGGGCCTTCGGTGCGAAGGCACCCACCAGCAGCCGCGGGCCGCCGGGCGTCGCCGGTTCGGGGCCGACCGGAGGCACGCCCGGGTACGGTTCTTCCCCTCGCCAGATCCGCCGGATCGCCGTCAGCTGCTCCTCGAACACCGCTGCACGTCCCGCGTAGGGAATGGCGGTGGCGGCGAAGTCGTCTGGCCGCTCGCTGATGCCGACGCCCAGCACGAACCGCCCGCCGGTCATCCGGTCGAGGGACGCCGCCTGCTTGGCGAGCATCGTCGTGTTGTGCAGTGGCGCCGCCAGCACGGTCGTCATCAACCGGATCCGTCGCGTGACGGCACCGGCTGCCGCCATGGTCAGCAGCAGGTCGTGGTTGCCGAAGGCCACCCGCTCGCCGGAGCTGAGGCTGGAGAAGCCGGCGACGTCAGCCCGCTGCGCCCAGCCCAGCAGCTGCTCACCGGTGACGTCCGGGAACATCGACGGGAAGCCGATGCCCAGCTCGGTCATCGAGCACCGTAGGTGTTCCAGGGCGTGTCGGCATCCCTGGTGAACTCGACGAACTCGATCACCTGCTTGTCGGGTGCCTCGACGAAGAAGATCTGGCAGCCGGCGGCGTCGTGCACCGCGCCGCCCATGGCGAACGTCAAGCCCTTGGCCTTGCAGTCCTGGAAGGCCTGGTGCGCGTCATCGACGGCGCAGGAGAAGATCGACAGGCCCGTGCCTTGCGACCGCGGCTCAGCAGAGTTCCAGCTGGCGTGATTGAACTCGACGCGAGTGCCGCAGACGACGCCTCCGACGGCGTGAGTGCGGGCGGCCGGTGCGCCGACGAGCGCCTCGAACTCGGGCCCCTCGACGACCTCCTCCCACTCCTGCTCGAAGCCGAGGACGTCCCGGTACCACGAGACAGTGCCGGGGATGTCGGTGGTGGCGATCACCAGGTGATCAATGGCTCGCAGTCCGGCAATGGTCATGTTGCAGCCTCCGCGGTCGTCGTGATGATGGCGCCCGTCACCCTGTCGCGTCCGGTCGGGTGAATGCAAGCACGCTGAGCGCGCACGCGTTAGCGCGGGTCTCGTGTACACGGGCAGGTGCTTGAGGTCGCCGACGAAGTTCGTTGTTACCGTCGCCACGATCGTGGCGACGGGAATACGCAGCCCCGTATACAGGGCATGCCACCCATCGTGGCGCGGTTCGGGTTAAACAACCCGGGCGGTAAGCCATCGGATCAGTCGCGCGGCGTGGGCCGCCAGGTCGATGGACTTGTTCTGGGTGATGTTCGGGGCGATGCCTACGATCAGCCGACGCGACACCGCCCCGCAACTGCGCATCAGCCGGACCGGGTATCGATAGCGCCGCAATACGTGCGGGCGCGAGCAAGATGGATGCCATGGGCCCTGGCGGCCTGGGAGGGCTGGGTGAAATGACCGTCAGCGTCTTCGATCTGTTTCGAATCGGGATCGGCCCGTCGAGTTCGCACACCGTCGGTCCGATGCGAGCCGCACTCATGTTCTGCGTTTCCCTTCAGGAAGCTGGCTTTCTCGCGGACGTGAGTGGGATACGAGCGGAGCTGTTTGGTTCGCTTGGAGAGACCGGCCACGGCCACGGGAGCGTCAAGGCCCTCGTGTTGGGGCTGGCCGGGCAGGCCCCTGAAGGCGTGGACCCAGCGGCCGCCGAGTCAGCGGTCGGTCGGGTGACCGAGACCGGCCGGCTGCGGCTGATGGGGACGCACGAAATCGGCTTCGTCGTCGCCCGAGACATCGTGATGCACCACGGTCAGCGACTGCCGTTCCATTCAAACGCGATGGTGTTCACTGCAGTCGACGACGCCCAACGTCCGATCAGCCGGCGAACGTATTACTCGGTGGGCGGCGGTTTCGTTGTCACAGATGAGGATGCGCAGTCTCCTGCAGCCGCGTCCGAGCTCAACGAGGTCCCGTACCCGTTTCGTACTGGCGCAGAACTGCTCGGGCAGGCGGCGGCCACTGGTCTTTCCATCAGCGACGTCATGCTTGCCAATGAGCGAGCCAGCCGGTCCAGCGCCCAAATACGCGGCGGACTGCTGGATATCTGGCGCGTCATGCGGGAGTGCGTGCTGGCCGGAAGTGAGACGCAGGGCGTGCTACCCGGAGGCCTCGGGGTGCGCCGGCGGGCATCCGCTATGCGGGAGTCGCTGCAGCGCGAGTCCGACCCCAGCGACCCGGTTCACGCCATGGAGTGGGTGACCATGTACGCCCTTGCCGTCAACGAACAGAACGCGGCCGGCGGACGGGTAGTCACCGCGCCGACGAACGGCGCCGCCGGAATCATTCCGGCGGTGCTCCATTACTACGACCGTTACTGCGTTCCTGCGGGCGATGATCAGATCGTCAGGTTCCTGCTGACCGCAGGAGCAATCGGCGTGCTGCTCAAGCAGGGGGCCTCGATATCAGGGGCTGACGTCGGTTGCCAGGGTGAGGTCGGATCGGCCTGTGCAATGGCGGCCGGAGCACTCGCCGAATTGCTTGGCGGCACTGCGGATCAGGTGGAGAACGCCGCCGAGATCGGTCTGGAGCACAATCTCGGGCTCACCTGCGATCCCGTCGGTGGGCTCGTCCAGATTCCGTGCATCGAGCGCAATGCCGTCGGGGCGGTCAAGGCAATTACGGCCGCGCGGCTGGCGGTTCGCGGCGACGGCCGGCATCAGGTGTCGCTGGACGCTGCGATCAAGACCCTGCGCGAGACCGGCGCCGATATGAGCTCCAAATACAAGGAAACGGCTCGCGGCGGGCTGGCTCTGAACGTCGTGGAGTGCTAGCGGTTTCAACACACGGCGACGTCCGCGGTCCGTTACATCATCGCCATCGTGGGGACCAGCCTCGCACTTGTCACGGGACCGCCGGTCCGCCGGAGCGACTGCTCCCAGCAGCCCGAGCTGATCTTGCTGGAGCCACTTACCGGCAAGGCCGACGAGTTGATCCCCGCGCTAGCCGCGTGTGCGGCCGTGGGAGTTCGCTGGGGGGAGGTCGACGATGCACCACACGGTCTTCCCGGATCCGGTGGGGTGGCTTCCCCAGTCAGCGGCGAGGACATCGACGAGGTGAAGCCCGCGGCCGCCACCTGCGTGGGGATCCAGTGGGCGAGTCTCGGGTGATGTCGTCGCACCGTCGGCGACGGTGATGATGAGGTTGTCTTTGGCACGGCGTATCCGCAGTTCGACGGGCGGGCTGCCGTGGCGGATCGCGTTGGTGACCAGTTCACTGACGACGAGCAGCGCGTCGCATCGGATCTCGTCATCGACTCCGGCAGCGGTAAGCGCGTCCAACGCTGCCCGCCGGGCGGCTTCAACGCTGGTCTCGGTCGAGGCGAGCGTCAGCCCGACGGGCCCATCTTCGCGGGCTCGCGCGGTCGCGACGAGTATCGCCACGTCGTCGTCGGGGGCGGGCGGGAGCAGTTCGGCGGCGATCAGGCTGGGAAGTGCTTCAACGGGCCGTTGAGCGTTGTCCAGGAGTGCTACGAACTTGTTGATCCCGGCGTCCAGGTCGCTTCCGCGGTGTTCGACGAGCCCATCGGTATAGAGCGTCAGCCGGTCGCCTTCGTCCAACGAAACGGTGTCCACGCCGGCGTGGTAGTGGCCGGTTCCCAGCGGCGGGCCGCCAACTTCGAGCCGGCGGGTCGATGCCCCGGACGGGGTGAGCAGCGGCGGGAGGTGACCGGCGTTGGCGTAGGTGAGGGTGTGGCCGGCCGCGTCATGCACGGCGTACACGCAGGTCACGATCGAGCGAGTCGGCCATGTTCAGCACTACCGCATCCAGATGCGTCATCAACACGTCGGGAGGCAGGTCGAGTCGGGCGTAGGCCTGAACGGTGGCCCGTAGCTGGCCCATCACCGCGGCGGCGCGCACGCCCCGTCCCATCACGTCACCGATCACCAGCGCGGTGCGCGAGCCACCCAGGTCGATGACGTCATACCAATCGCCGCCGGCCTGCGTTCCTTGCACACCTGCGGCGTAATAGGAGGCGATGTCGAGGTGGTCGACGCGGAAGGCGGTGGCCGGCAGCAGACTGCGTTGGAGTTCACCGGCGATCGCATGCTCTCGGGCGAGTGCCTCCGCGCCGCCGCTGACGCCGCGACCGCGAGTTCTGCGTTGCGCTGGTCGGTGATGTCTTGGATGCTGCCGCGGATGAAACCGACGTCGTTGGCTGGCGTGCGCCGCAACACCCCATGCGCGCGTACCAGCCGTTCGCGGCCGTCAGGCAAGGTAAGGCGATGCTCCAGATGCAGGGGGCTGCCTTCGCCGGCGGTCTGTGCGATCGCGGCCTGAACGGCTGCCCGTGCATCGTCTGCCACGGACTCCAACGCTGCAGCCAGGCCGCCGGCGCCGAGCGCGTCCGGGGTGAGGCCAAGGATCCGGCAGTACTCCGGTGAGGCGATGACACTGTTGTCACGCAGATCGAGTTCCCAGCTGCCGACGTGGGCGAGTTCCTCGGCTTGGTCGAGAAGCTCACGACCTCGGGAGATCTCCTCCGCAACACGACGGACCCGGTCGAGTTCCAGATTCGCCCGGACTCGGGCGAGCAGTTCGCGTGCCGAGAACGGCTTTATCAGATAGTCGTCCGCGCCTGCCTCCAACCCTTCGATCGTCGCCGTCCTCGCCCGAACGAGCGGACAGCATGATGACCGGCACATGCATCGACGTGGGTTCGCTGCGCAGCTCGGCGAGCAGCCCGAACCCGTCGAGGTTGGGCATCATCACGTCGGTCAGCACCAGATCCGGTGGCCTGGCCGCGCCAGCCGCAGGGCGTCCTCCCCGTCCGCCGCGGTCTCCACGCCGGTAGGCGCGGTTCAGCAGATCGCTGATGTAGTCGCGCATGTCGGCGTTGTCGTCCACGACGAGCACCACCGGAGCCCCGTCTGGCTGCGGCGGATCCGTCGCCGTGTTGTCCGGGTCGGCGCCAAGCCAGCGCTCGCCTCGGCAAGGTAACCGGCGCTGTAGGCGGCCAGCGGCGCCGCGTCCGATTCGCTCAGCGGCGATCCGCTCGGCAGGTAGATGTTCGGCGCCCAGTGGAACGCGGACGGTGAAGGTGCTGCCCTCCCCGGGGGTGCTGGCTACGGAGACGTGCCGCCGTGCAGGGCCGCCAGTTCGGCCACCAGCGCCAGCCCGATCCCGGTTCCCTCATGGCTGCGCAGCGTCGCGCCGCTGACCCGGTGGAATCGTTCGAACAGGCGAGCCTGCTCGGCCGTCGCTATCCCCACACCCGTGTCGGTCACCGCCAGTGCGACGGCGTCGTCCTGTTCGCGCAGGCGGACCGTTATCCCGCCCGCGAACGTGAACTTTCAACGCGTTCGACAGCAGGTTCAGCACGATCTTGGCCCACATCTCGCGGTCGACGTGGCCGGCTCGGGCAGCGGCGGACAGTCGATGCGCAACGTCAAGCCGGCGCGCTGCACCGCCGAGCTCGAACATCGCCGCGAGCTCGCTGGTGTAGCGCGGCGAGGTCGACCTGTTCGAAGCGCCGCGCTGGACCTGGCCCGACTCCAGCCGTGAGAAGTCCAGCAGCGTGTTGACGAGCTTCAGCAGCCGCTGCGCGTTGCGGCTGACGACGCTGCACGCCGGACCCGCTGCCCGGCCGTCAGCGGGTCGCCGGCATCCGTCGAGCGCGTCGGCTGTCGGGCCCAGCAGCAGCGTCAACGGCGTGCGCAGCTCGTGGCTCACGTTGGTGAAGAACGCGGTCTTCGCCCGGTCGAGCTCGGCCAGCTTCTCGGCGCGTTCCCGCTCCGTCTCGTAGTTCCCGCGCGCCGCGATGATCGCCGACCGATCTGGCCGGCGACCAGCCCGATGAAGCCCGCGGTAGCCCTCGTCGAACTCGCGATACCGGTTGAGCCGCCGCCACCAAAAACCCGAACGGCCGACGTCCTGGCCCTCGTTGCATCAGCGGGACGATGTACGCCTAGGTCGGCCCGGCCGTCCCAAGCGCCGGTCGGCGCCGGCGGTACCGCTCGGGCAGGTCGACCAGCACCGTGTCGCTGTTCGTCACGCCGTCGACTGGCCAGGCCGGGCGTCGACGTCAACGTCGGGCCTGACGGCGCCATTGGCTGCCCGGCCGCGACTTCCCGAGGCCGACACCTGCTGGGCCCAGAGCCGGCGGCGTCCAACGAGTACGCCCTGGCGAACGGCAGCGAATCGCTGGTCGGCGTCGAGCTGACTGCCGGCCGCCGCGAGACTTCCGCTCGGTGCTCGCGGCCGTGGTAGCTCGGCTGCCAGGTCGCGCAATGTCGCCATCCGCCGCTCGCCGATCACGCGCTCGGTCTCCTCGCTGACTACGCACAGCATGCCGCGCGATCCGCCCGCGTCGTCGGTGAGCGGGCTGTAGGAGAACGTGTGGTAGGTCTCCTCGACGTAGCCGCTGCGCTCGAGGAAGAGCATCAGCCCTCGTCCCAGGTGGACTCCCCGGAGGCAACACGGTCTCGATGCGCGGACCCGATGTCCGGCCAGATCTCCGACCAGACGTCGCGAGCCGGCCGGCCGAGCGCCCATGGGTACTTCTTGCCGAGCGTGTCGCGCCGGTAGGCCTCGTTGCAGAAGAAGGTCAGCTCCGGCCCCCACGCCATCCACATCGAGAAGCGCGAGCCAAGTAGAAGCCGAACGATGCTCGCAACGTGCGGGCCACGTCCCACCGGCCCGAGCGGCGTCGCGGCCCAGTCAACCGCAGCCAAGTCGCGCCCGACCACCATCGTCCGGTCGAACAGGTCGTCGACCTTCGGGCCGTCCCCGACCTGGGCCGGCGCGGGTTCACCCGGTCGGTCCGACACAGCCACGTCCGCATCCTCCACTGCCGCCGGGTGACAAGAATGTTAAGCCCACGCCGGTCCTGGCCGCCCGCGTTACGCTCCCCGCCGGGAACCTGCACGCCAGCTCCTGGAAGGGGACACAGTGGACCTCGTCACGACCACGTTCGTCCGTGGCGCAGCCGCAGTCCTGTGCGTCAGCGGCGACATCGACCTCCAAACCGCGCCACAGCTCACTGACGCGCTGCAAGAACTCGCATCCGCAGGCAACGCCCGGATCGTCGTCGACCTCAGCGAGGTGGCCTTCCTCGACTCATCAGCCCTCGGTGCCCTCGTGACGGCTAACCGTGCCATCAACGAGCAGGGCGGCACGCTGGCTCTCGCTTCCCCGCAACCGCATGTCGACAAGGTCTTCACGATCACCCGACTAGCCGACGTCATCGCGGTCTACCCGACGCTGGATGAAGCTTGCACCTAACCGGTCACTGGCCGACCACGACGAGGTCGTGTTGCGCGCTCCGCCCTCCAGCGGTTCTACCGGGCCATCTGCGGGCTTCGAATGTTCAGCCCGGCCATGTGACCTCCCGGCGGGTCGCCGCGAACCCCTCCCAGAAGCACTAGTGCGGCGGGGACCTTCGACTCTGTGCCGGCGATCGTCCGGTGGGCAGGCTAGGAGACGTTAGCGGTTCGGCACCTCTGTCCCCCCAGGAGGTCCCCATGAACGAGAGCTACACGCCTGCGCTGGTTGACGTCGGCCCTGATGAAACGGCGCTCGACGACATCGTCAGCTACGCGGCGCATCATGCCGACGACGTCGGCTTCCGGTACCGGTCGGGGCCGGGCTGGGTGGACGTCACCTACCGGTCGTTCTACGAGCGCGTGCGCGACCTCGCCGCAGGCCTCGTCGCGGCGGGCATTCTCCCGGGCGAGCGCGTCGCGCTGATGTCGAAGACGCGCCTTGAGTGGGCGATCTGTGACTACGCCATCTGGCACGCGGGCGTGGTCACCGTGCCGATCTACGAGACGTCCGTCTGCGGAGCAGATGGCCTGGATCCTGGACGACGCGGGGCGCGCGGCCGTCGTTGTGGAAAGCGGTGGTCATGCGCAAGATCATCGGGGCTGTCGGACGCAGCTGCCGGCACTGCGCAACACGTGGATCATCGACGCGCGGCGCCTCGACGGCCTCGACGCCGGCGGGCACAGGTCGCCGACCCCGACCGCTCGGCAGCGGCGAGCGACGCTGACCGCGGTCGACCTGCCGACGATCGTGTACACGTCGGGCACCACCGGCCGCTCGAAGGGCTGCGCGCTGACCCACCGCAACCTGGTGTCCGCGTACGCCGACACGACCAGGTCGCCAGGTATCAGTGCGCTCTTCAAGACGACCCATCCCGCTGCTGTTCCTGCCGCTGGCCCATGTGCTCGCCCGGATATCGAGCTGCCTCGTGCACGCCGCGGGTCTGTATCGGCATTCACGCCGACACTCTAACGCTGCACGACGACCTGGCCACCTTCCAGCCGACGCTGCTGCTCGCCGTGCCACGAGTCTTCGAGAAGCTCTACGCACTCGCCCAACATCGCGCACACCGATCCGGGAAAGGCTCGCATCTTCGCCGCGGCGCCGACGCCGCTGTGGCTGGCAGCAGGCCCTGCAGACGCGGCCGTCGGGCCTCGCGCTCCGGGCGCAAGCTGCCGTCTTCGACCTGCTGGTCTACCGAAGTTGCGGGCAGGCGATGGGCGGCAAGTCCGCTGGGTCAGTCAGCGGTGGCGCGCCGCTGGGCGCTCGCCTTGGCCACTTCTTCCGCGGCGTCGGGGTCACGGTGCTCGAGGGCTGGGGCATGACCGAGACGCACCGACCAGCGGGCGCTGAACCTGCCGTCCCGGCTTCGTATCGGCACCGTCGGCCCTCCGACTCCGGGCTGCCGGCTGACAGTCGCCGACGACGGTGAGCTGCTGATTCGCGGACCTTACGTGATTCGGGCTACTGGCAGAACCGAGGTCGCGCCCAGGAAACCCTGGAAGAGGACGGCTGGCTGCACACCGGCGACATCGGCGCATCGATGACGACGGCTTCTGTTCATCACCGGACGCAAGAAGGAACTCATCGTGACCTCCGGCGGCAAGAACGTCGCCCCGGCGGTGCTCGAGGACCGGCTGCGCGCCCACCGGCTGGTGAGCCAGTGCATCGTGGTGGGTGACGGCCGTCCGTTCATCGCCGCGCTCGTCACTCTCGACTCCGAATCGCTCGCTCAGTGGTGTGTCGACCGCGGACGTCCTGCGGCGACGGCGGCACAGCTACGTGACGACGACGAGCTGGGCGAGGAGATCTCGGCGGCCGTCGAGGAAGCCAATCGGGCCGTCTCACAAGCCGAGGGCATCCGGCGTACCAGGATTCTCGACATCGACTTCACCGAAGCCGGCGGTCACCTCACGCCGACGCTCAAGCTCAAGCGCCACGTCGTCATGGAGCAGTTCGCCGACGACATCGAGGCCCTCTTCAGCGAACGCTGACCAACGTCGCGGCCGGACGCGCAGTGCTCAGCTGCCTTCGCCGGGTTGCGGTTCCCGGGTGGCCTGATCGGATCCGCGGGCGGCACCGGCTGAGCCGGTCAGCACCACGGCGCCGTTCTGGTTGACGGTTCGCACGTCCAGCTCGGCGATTGCGTCGACGATCCCCGTGACTGTCAGGGTCGTCGTCAACCGGTCGCCCGGCCACACCTGGCCGACCAGGCGGGCGGTGTAGTGGGTGAGCGCGCCGCGCCCGACCGTCCGTTCCAGGAAGCTGCCGGTGAGGCCCATCGTCAGCATTCCGTGCGCGAAGACCGACGGGTAGCCGATGGACTGGGCGTACGTGTCGTCATGGTGCACTGGGTGGAAATCGCCCGAGGCGGCGGCGTATTGGGCAAGGTGGGTGCGATTCAACGCCTCGACCACGACCGCTGTATACGTGGCGCCGGCGACGAGTTCCTCGGTCATGAAGGCTCATTCCTCCGGTTTGCGCTCGGTGCCCACGGAGACGAAAGACGCGCTTACCACCAGCTCGCCACCCGGGTCGGTGAAGTCGGTGATGGTCTCGGTGAACAGGAGCCGCCCGCCGCGCCGGCCGTCCTTCTCCCAGCGTCGGCCCGGCCGTACGGTCGCCGTGAGCTGTTCGCCGGCCCGCGGGTGACGGTGGAAGGTGAAGCTCTGCTCGGCGTGGAAGCCCGCGCCTGCGCCTGCCGGACGGTTGGCAGCGGCCGGCCAGTCGCGACCCCCGCGCGGGCGGCGCTCGTACTCCGGGTCGAAGAGGTCGGCCGCCATGAGAAACGTCGGCGGCGCGATGCCGTCGGGCTCGACAGGTGCTTCGAGCTCGCCGACGGCCCGGCGGAATTGCAGCACCTGGCCGGCCTCGACCAGCACCTCGTACGTGCGCATGACAGGAAACTACCGGGCTAGGCTTTTGGGGTGAGCCTTCGACTCTCGCCCGACGAGGCCTGGAGTTTCGTTGATCGTGCTCATACGGGGATCCTCACGACCTTGCGGTCAGACGGCGCTCCGATTGCGCTGCCGGTCTGGTTCGTGACGCTGGACCGGACCATCTGCCTCGGGGCTCCGGCCGGGACCAAGAAGATCATGCGGGTCCGCCGCGATCCGCGTGCTTCATTTCTGGTCGAGCAAGGTGAGCGCTGGGCCGAGTTGCAGGCGGTCCATATCAGCGGTCGTGTCGAGATCGTCGCGGACGAGGACGTTGTGACGCGGGTGGGGCGAGCGCTCGACGAGAAGTACCAAGAATTCCGTACGCCGTCGAGCTCGATGCCGGATGGCGCCCGCAAGCACTATGCGCAGCGGACGATTCTGCGGCTGCATCCGGAAGGCCGGATCCTCTCGTGGGACAACCGCCGCATCGGCCGCGCCGAACCCTGAGTCAGGGTGCGGAGCTGTCGAACGCCGGCTGCGGAGGCGTCATTTCCGTGGGAAAGAACGTTGCCCGCGCGAGGACCCGGCGCTGCGGGTAGTAGTCGCTCGCTCCGTAGTGCTGGACGGCCAGATTGTCCCAGAGGATCAGGGTGTCCGGCTCCCAGTGCAGCCGGAACTGCAACTCCGGCAACGTCGCCGGCTGGAACAGTTCTTCCAGCAGGCAGTCAGAATCGAGGGGCTCCAACCCTTGGATGGAAGCCGTGAACAGAGGGTTGACGTAGAGCGTCGGCCTGCCCGTTCGCGGGTGCGCGATCACGACCGGGTGAGTGACCGGTGGGGTCTGCGCTCGCAGCCGGGAAAGATCAGCGGCGTACTTCTCGGCGTAATAGCCGATGCTCCAGTCGTGCCTGGCCCACAAGGAAGCGATGCGACGGCGGAGTTCGTCGCTGAGGTTGTCGTACGCGGCGGCCATGTCGGCGAAGAGGGTGTCTCCGCCGCGATCGGGAACCTCGACAGCGCGCAGCGTCGTCCCGGCAGTAGGTACCGGGCGGAAAGAACCGTCGGTGTGCCAGGCATTTTCGTTGCCGGCGGTGGCGGCATCTCGCCCGAAGACAACCACGCACTCCTCGGCAGGAAGCTCGCACGAAGCGCCGAGCTGGTCGTCGGTGAGCGTGCCCCAGGAGCCGGCGAACGCCGCATGTTCGGCAATGGACAGGGGCTGGCCGGGAAAGATCAGCAGCTTCCACTCGTCAAGAGCCCACGCCAGCTCTCGGCGCTGCACCGACGTCAACGGCTGCCGCAGATCCAAGCCCCGGATCTCGGCCCCGAGCGTGATCCCGCGCGGCACGAGATCGAAGGTGGAAGGGCCGCCCGACGGGATGGTCGTTGCGGGCGCTCGCAGGACTCGCGGCCCGACGCCAGGGCGAGGTGGCAAGGCTCCTCCAGCATGTCGTGCCGTACGCAGCAGCACCATTGAACGGCATGGGATGCTCGACGCTTCCACCAGGAGGTGACGAGTGACCACGAGTGTCGAGGCCTCTGGCCATCTGATCGTCAAGGACGACGCGAGCCTTCGCACGATCGTCTTCGATCGACCGGCAGCCCGCAACGCGCTCAACAAGGCCATGCGCGACGAGCTGTGCGCGCTGCTCGCCGCAGCGGAACGTGACACCTCTGTCAGCGCGGTCATCCTGACGGGCACCGATCCGGCCTTCACCGCAGGCGTCGATTTCAAGGACACCGCGGGAGGGTTCGATCCCTATGACGCGCAGTTCGCCAACAACCCAGGCCGTGCACTGCGGGCGATGCGCACGCCGGTCATCTGCGCGGTCAACGGCCCCTGCATCTCTGGTGGGCTCGAGATCGCGCTGAGCGCTTCATTCGTCGTCGCGTCCGAACGCGCTCTCTTTGCTGATACGCATGCCCGCTTGAACGCCGTCCCGACGTGGGGCCTGACAGCCCTCCTGCCGCGGGCGGTCGGCGTCCGGCGAGCCCGGGAGATGTCGCTCACGGGGGCCTTGGTCGACGCATCGACGGCGCTGCGGATCGGCCTGGTCAATCACGTCTTGCCGCACGCCGACCTACTGCCGTTCGCGCAAGACCTGGCCGCAAGCTTTGCCGCGACCCCAGCCGCGACCGAGATCTTGGCGTTGTACGCCCAAGGCATCGACTCGGACGAGTCAGCCGCGCTCAGCCTGGAAGCAGCTCACACCGCGCGGCGACACCTGGACACCAAAGCTTTTGCCGACGCCGGACTGACCGTCGCCGCGGCCAACCGTCAGCCGCCTACTGCGTGATGCCGAACCGCTGGAGTCCGTAGAGCTCGATCGCGTTGCCACGCAGGAACTTGTAGATCTCCTCATCCGAGAGGCCGGCCTTCTCGCAGATACGTCGAGCGGTGTCCTCCGAGTGCGGGAACGTCGAATCGGCGTGCGGGTAGTCGACCTCGAAGCAGATCTGGTCCATGCCGACGACGTGGCGGTTGGCCAGGCCCGTCTCGTCGTCGAAGATGCAGCCCCAGATGCGACCGGGCACGTAGCTCGAGGGCGGCCGCTTGAGGCTGGTGCCGAACTGGTTGTCCGCGCGCTCCTCCCACAGCTTGTCGGCACGCTCGAGCACGTAGGGCATCCAGCCGACCTGGCCCTCGGCGTAGGCAATGCGCATCTTCGGGAAGCGGTCGAAGACGCCGGAGAACAGGTAGTCGACGAGCGAGCCCATCGCGTTCTGGAACGTGAGGACGGAACTGACGATGAACGGCGCGTCCGGTGAGGTCGACGGCATCCGTGACGACGAGCCGATGTGCATGTTGATGACCGTCTCGGTCTCTTCGCAGGCTCGGAAGAACGGGTCCCAGAAGCGGTCCTTGTCGTGCACCGAAGGAAGGCCGAGCGGAGTCGGGTTCTCGGTGAAGGCGACGGCGTGGCTGCCTTTGGCGGCGCAGCGGCGGATCTCCTCGGCAGCGAGCTCGGCGTCCCAGAGCGGTATCAGCGTCAGCGGGATGAGCCGGCCCTTGCCGTCACCCGCGCACCACTCGTCGATGATCCAGTCGTTGTAGGCCTTCACGCACAGCAGCGCCAGCTCCTTGTCGGCGCGCTCGAGGAACGCCTGCCCGCAGAAGCGGGGCAAGACGTTGGGGTAGCAGATGGACGCGTCCATGTGGTTGGCGGCCATGTCCTCGAGCCGTTCCTTCTGCTTCCAGCAGCCGGGGCGGATCTGGTCGAAGGTCACCGGTTCGGCGTCGAGGTTGTCGAACCCGATCGCGGCCGACAGCTTCGGGAAGGGGTAGATCAGGTCGTCGTAGATCCACCAATCGCCCCACTCGCCTTCCGGGGCGCCCTTTTCGAAGGAGAACGCGCCGCCCTGGACCTTGAAGACGCCGCGGTCACGCTCGACGCGCGGGGCGCGGTCCTGGTACTTGGCCGGCAGCCGGTTGGTCCACAGATCCGGCGGCTCGACGACGTGGTCATCGACCGAGATGATTCGAGGAATCGTGGTCATGCGCCCTCCCGGAAGACCGTCGTCACACCCAGCACGTTAGACGGCTCGCCTGATCGCTCCCCACGGGGCCTCTCGGCCGTGGCCAGACGGCTGGTCCCGCAATTCACATGAAGATCGGCTTTCGGCTGTGGGGGTCCGAGCCCGTCTTCCTGCCCTGATAGAACAACCTGCTGACAGGGTTGTCGCAGCCCGGCGGAGGAGGACTGTCATGCACGCCATCACCGGATACCTGACGTTCAAGGCGGAGGACCGGGACGAGGTGATCGCAGGGCTGGTCGAGATCACCGAGCTCAGCCGCAAGGACCCGGGCTGCGTGGAGTACTGGTGGGCCGAGGCGGTGGGTGAACCGAACACCTTCCGCTTCTTCGAGTGCTGGGAGACCGAGGAACTGCTCGAGGCTCACCTTGCCCTCCCTCACGAGAAGGAGTTCATGGAGCGCTTCATGCCACGGGTGATCGGTGTGGACGCGCATGTCCACGACGCCGAGAACCGGCGATCCGCGGTGGGCTGAGATCCTGCGCACGCAGCTACGACCGCAGCCCAACGCCGGGACGGCTCCAACAGGTGGGGGGCATCGCACAGCTGCGGCGATGTGAGGCTGCCCGACGTCGTGGAGGAGGCATCAGGTCACGCGATCCAGCTCCTCTTTCAGTCTCATCGTCTCCAAGTCGAGATCCCAGCGGCCGGACATCTCACGGCGGCACTCGGCCTCCAGCGTCCGGCCCTCCAGGTACCGGATCGCTTTCCTGGTCGGGTATTTGAGGCCGCGCGGGCCCACCAGAATCTGCTTCCAGTTCGGCGAAAAATACGGGCTGTTCCGGGGGTCCCGGTTAGGAGGCGACGTGAGCAGCCAGCTCACGCGTGGATCGACGTGATGCGGTGAACCGCCGACCTGACGGTGGTAGAAATCGTGCTGGACTGCAACGCAGAAGGCGGCCAGGAGCTGCAATGCATCCTTGTTACGTTTCGTGATCCGCAGCCATTTGCGGTGGCTGCCCCGGATCCGATCCGCCCGCCGTTCCTGCCTACGGTGCCGCCGCTCGCGACGGCGGCCGGCGGCCACGCTGGCGCGGTACTCCTGCTGTTTCTTCAGCTGGGCGGCCGAGCTGCCCTGCCCGGTTCCCTCACCGAAGATCACATGGCAGTTCGGGCATGACCTTGCAGTCGCCGCCACGCCAGCGCCACAATTTCCGCAGTAGTGCATCGCCTACCCCCATCCGCGACAGGATCACGCCTGAGTGCTCAGCTGAGTGAGTGCCTGCGCGGCGCGCGGATCATCGAACCGGCGCAGCGACTGCTCGGCCGCTTCCCGCACGTCAAGATTGGAGTCCGTCAGCGCAGCGATGAGCGGGGCGACGGCGGCCGGGTCATTGAGCTGGCCCAGCGCCTCCGCCGCGAACATCCGGGTGTCAGCATCCCGGTCCTTACCCACTGCCGTGATGAGCGGCTGCACCGCCCGCGGGTCGTGCAGCCGGCCGAGCACCGAGGCCGCCATCTGCCGGGTGTACGGCGAGCAGTCGCCCACGTCCAGCAGCGCGTCGATGACCGGCTGTACAGCCGGCGGGCCGATCTTGATCAGGGCTTCGGCGGCGGGCATCCGCACGAAGATGCTGTCGTCGGACAGGGTGGGCACCAGGTAGCGGATTGCCCGTTCATCCGGGATCTGCACCAGCGCCTCCGCGGCGGCCCGGCGGACCGCCGGCAGGTAGTCGTGCAGCGCCATCGCCAACGGCATGACCGCTTGCGGGTCACCGAGCTGCCCCAGAGCATGGGCCGCGTCGGCCCTGATGTCATCAGGTGGCTGCTGCCATTCCAGCGCCTTGATCAGGCCGGCCACATTCTGCTTACGCGTGAGTTTGGCAATGTTGGGTGGACCAAATAGGGACATGGCATGTCGCCTCCCCGCGGCCATTCCAGTTTCCACCGACCTGTGTCATGTCGTCCCGGGCCGTTTGGCCCGCCTCCGCGGGACGGTGGACCCTCGCCCTCCCGTAACTCACGCGGGAGCGTGCAACGTGCTCCTTCAGGCCATCCACTGCCCGCCGTTGACGTCCAGCGTCTGGCCGGTGATCGAGCGCGCCCGCTCGGAGGCGAGGAAGACGATGGCGTCGGCGATGTCGTCGGGAACAGGAAGGCGCCGCAGCGCGGTCTGGTCTGCCATCCGCTGCATGACGGCTTCCGCGGTGGTTCCTTGGCGCTCGGCCATGCGGCCGAACATCGCCTCCGTGTTCGCGCCGGGGGTGAAGCCGGGCAGCACGACGTTGACCCGGATTCCGTCGACTCCGACTTCACGCGCCAGCGTCTGCGCGGCGATGGTCAGCGCGCCCTTGGTCGCGGCGTAGGCGCCCTGGCCCGGATTGATGGCGCGGACGGCAAGCGTCGAGACCACGACGATCGCTCCTCCTCCGCCCGCCGCGAGATGCGGCACCGCAGTGCGCGCCAGCTCGAGCGGGCCGAGGACGTTCACTTGCCACGCCGCCTGCCAGTCGGCCAGATCGGCCTTCATGATCGTGTGGTTCGGCGAGCCCTTGGCCGCGCTGCTGACGACCACGTCGAGACGGCCGAACCGCTCGACGGTGCGCTCGACGAGGGCGCGGCACTGGGCGACTTCGCCGGTATCAGTCGGCACCGCGAGTGCCTGCGCGCCCAGTGACTCGAGCTCGGTCACCACCTCGTCGAGGTAGGCAGCCGTGCGTGCGGCGATCGCGACGTCGCAGCCGTCTCGTGCCAGGGCCAGCGCCGTCGAGCGGCCGATGCCCGCCCCGACACCGGTGACGATCGCGACTCGTCGTGGAGAGCTCACGCGCTCACAGTACGAAAGTCGCCAGTTGCCCAGCGGACCTCAGAGCTGGAGGAGAATCTCTCCGTGCAGCACGCTGAGCCAGCCGTCGGGGTGGTCGGCCCACTCCTGCCAGGCGGCGGCGAGTTCGCGAAGCTCGTCAGGGGTAGCAAGGTGGGAGGCCAGCAGTTGGTCCGCTACCGCGGAGTCGGTGATCCGCGCGGCCCACATCCCGCCCCACTCGTGCCGCGTGTCCGGGTCGGCGTAGCACCAGGTGGATGACGAAGCCGCCACGTTCGTCGCGCCGGCGGCGTGAGCCCAGCCGAGCAGGTGGCGTCCGGCATCGGGTTCGCCTCCGTTGGCGCGTGCCGCCGTGCGGTAGAGGTCGCGCCATTTCTCGAGCCCAGAGCTCGCCGGGTGCCAGGTGAAGCCTGCGTAGTCACCGTCGCGAGCCGCCACCACTCCGCCGGGGCGGCAGACCCGAATCATCTCGCGCAGCGCGGCGACCGGATCTGCGACGTGCTGCAGGACCTGGTGCGCGTGGACGACGTCGAAGCAGGCGTCGGGAAGTTGCAGGTCGTGGACGTCACCCACGAGGAAGTCGACGTTGGCGCATCCGCACCGAGCGGCTTCGGCGCGGGTGAGTTCCAAGATGGCAGGGGTCGTCTCAAGCGCTGTGACTCGCCCGGGGGCGACTCGCTTTGCCAGATCGACCGTGATGGTGCCGGGGCCGCTTCCGACGTCGAGCACTGACAGTCCCGGGCGCAGGCCGGGAAGTAGATAGGCAGCGGAGTTCTCTACGGTCCGCGTGCGGTGCGATCGCAGGACGCTCTCGGCGTGTCCGTGGGTGTAGGCGGGCGCGTCAACCATGAGCCAACCCTATCGAGCCGTCCCGTCAGTTGAAACCCATATCTCACTCATTGAGATTTTCGGGGGAGCGGGCGGCTGTCAGGTCAGCAGGCTCGTGAGCGCCGGGACCGTCTCGAGATCGTCGAGGGCGGTGATGGCGCGGTTGCGGAACGCGTCGGAGAACTCCCGCTGATCCTCGCCGTTGTAAGGCGGTATAAGCGACAGGAAGGAGGCGAGCACCGTGTAGGCGGTGTGGACGCGGTGTGCCTGCCACGCGTCATCGAAGCTGATCTCGGCTCCTCCGAGCGATCGCCGCGTGTCGAGGTAGTGCTGCAGGAGGTCACGTTCGTGCTTGCGGCGTTCGTCGGCGAGCATCGACATCGTGATGAAGTAGCTGACGTCTCGCATCGGCGTGCTGATGGTCATCAGGCCCCAATCGAGAAAGCCGACGCGGCCGTCATCGATGAACAGGTTGCCGATGTGCGGGTCGCCGTGGATGAGGGTCTGGGGCCCGTCCGCCCACAGCGCCATCATCGCGTCGGAGTCGGCGAGGTACCTCTCGGCGACGGTGATGTAGGCCTCCGACAGCACGTCGGCGTTCTCGTCGATCACCTGCCGCAGCAGAGGTTTCGTGTAGTCCGACGACATCGCCGGCGTCGCCATGACCCAGGGATGGATCGCGGCGAGCCGGTCGGCGGCCTCGAAACGCACGTGCAGGCGCGCCAGATCGCTCAATGCGCCCGCCGCAAGATCAGCCGGGATGCCCCACGTGCCGTCCGACATCGAGGCGCCGATTGCCTGTAAGTCTTCGAGCAGCATGAGGAACGCACCGTCATCGCCGGATCTGGAGAAAAAGCTCGCCGGGATTCTCATCTCGATCGACGGCGCCAGTTCGTCGTAGAACCGGGCCTCGCGCGTTCCCATGCCGGTTGCGCCTATGGCGGCCCGGTGCTCCGGATCGGGCGACGCCATCTTGGCGAACATCGTGTCAGGGAGCCCGGCGCCCCCGTCATAGCTGATTCCCAGGCGCACGTGGTGGTTGGTGCTGCTCCGCTCGTGAAGCACGTCGACCGATGCCACGCGGACGCCGGGGTGGCGGGCGCTGAGTGCGGCAGTGAGCCAGTCCGGTGTGATGGCGGCGGCGTCAAGGGGCAGCGTTTGCATGGCCGGACCGTACTCGTCGCCGCGAGCGCCCTCGACCCGGCGCCGTGACCCGGTGGCCAATCGGGAAGGATTGCGGAAATGACCGCGCCGCTCGGCGCCGTTGCGGTTTCACGAAAAGGACCGATCCGATGACCAAACTCGACCTTGAGCAACTCGCCGACCAGCTGGAACTCCGCCAGCTCGCCGCCGATTACGCCCGAGGGGTCGACGTGCCCGACGGCAACCGGGTCGCCGACCTGTTCCTCCCAGATGGAGTGCTGCGTATCTACCACCGTGGCAAGCCCGAGCCGTTCAGCGAACGTGTCGGGCGGGAGTCCATCGCGTCGGCTATGGCCGGCCTCACCCGGTACGAGACGACGATGCACGTCGTCGCGAACCAGTACATCGATCTGGACGGCGACTCGGCCACGGGAGAGACCTACTGCCTGGCGCACCACGTCCGTGAGGTCGAGGGCAAGGGCCCCATGGACTACGTCATGGCCATTCGTTATCTCGACCAGTACAGCCGGACCGGCGAAGGCTGGAAAATCGCGGTACGGGAGCTGCAGGTCGAGTTCACCGAGGACCGGCCCGTCACCGGTCCCTGATGAGACTTGCGCCGTGCGATCTGCATCGAGCACCGGCTGGCGGCAATGGCTCTCGACCGGCTGGCTGAACCGCGCCAGAGTTGAGGCGGATTCATCCGCTTCAGACTCACTACTGCCACAGGAGACCCGATGCGAGCCAAGCTGGTGGGCCGAAGCGTCGAACTCGAGAAGCTTGCCGAGGTAGCCGAGACGGCGCGTTCCGGGGGCAGTGCCACCCTTGTGGTTTCCGGTGAGCCCGGTGTCGGCAAGACGGCGCTGCTGAACGCTCTGGTGGAACTTGCCGAGGACTTCTCTGTCATCCGCACCGAGGGGATCGAATCGGAGTTGCAGATGGGCTACGCGGCGTTGCACCGCATCGTCCTTCCGTTCGCCGAGCAGGTCGACGGGCTGCCCACTCCTCAGCGCGACGCCATCCAAGCCGCGTTCGGCTTGAGTTCCGCGGGGCGGCCAGATCGATTTCTCCTGGCGCTCGCGGTACTGACTCTCCTGGGTGACCCGGAGCGGAGTTCACCACTGCTCGTCGTGGTCGACGACGCGCAGTGGCTCGACCCTGATTCGATAGCGGCTCTGGCGTTTGTCGCCCGTCGGCTTCAGGCCGATCGCGTCGCACTCGTGTTCGGCGTGCGCGACCCGTTTGTGTCCGGTCTTGCGCTGCAGGGCTTGCCGGAGCTACCGCTGAAAGGCCTCGACGAAGCCGCGGCTGGTGAGCTTCTTGCGGCGCTGGTTTCGACGCCCATCCGGGCAACGGTCGCGGCGAGAATCGTCAACGCGACCGGGGGCAATCCGCTCGCGTTGACCGGGCTCGCCGAGGAGTTGACGCCATCGCAGTTCGCCGGGCTGTCGGCGCTTCCTGACCCGCTTCCGGCCGGGGAGTTGATCGAGGCCAGGTTCGCGCGTCAGGTTCGGCTCCTTCCCCGCGATACCCAGGTCGCGCTACTGCTGGCGGCGGCGGACCCTGTCGGTGACCTGGCGACACTCAAAAGGGCCGCGGGACAACTCGGCGGCTCCCTCGCCGCGCTCGAACCGGCCGAGGTTCACCAGCTGATCAGCATCAAGGACGGCGTCGAGTTCCGCCATCCTCTGGTCCGCTCTGCCGTCTACTCCAGTGCCAGTTCGGAGCGTCGGCGGACGGCCCATCTGGCGTTGGCGGCGGCACTGGAGGAACCGTCCTCGCGTGAGCGGTGGGCCATGCACCGGGCGCTCGCAGCTGTCGGCCCCGAGGAGGAGGTCGCCGCCGCGCTGGAGGAGTCGGCGGTCCAGGCGCGCTCGCGCGGTGGTTACACGGCCGAGTCGGCGCTTCTCAGCCGTGCGGCCGCCCTGTCGCCTGGTGGACGTGACCAGTCACGTCGACTGCTGGGTGCCGCTCACGCCGCCCATCTGGCCGGGAACTTTGCGCACGCACTCGTGCTGCTGCAGACCGCTCGGGAGGGAGACCTCGATGACGTCGACATGTCGAGGGCGCAATCACTCGAGGGACTGGTTCGCGGTCTGCTGGGGGAGAGCTGGCGCATCCCGGCCTTACTGCTCGATGCCGCGCAATCGCTGGCGCAGCACAATGGCGAGTTGAGCCGGCAGATGTTCCTCGGGGCTCTTACCGGTGTGCTCGCGTGCTACCACTCTGCTGTCGGAACGACCGGCCGGGAGGTCGCGGAGGCCGCGCTCAAGGCACTCCCGGAAGGCCCTCAGGAGTCCCGGGTGGATTCGCTGCTTTACGGCGTGGCATCGGCGTTCGCCCGTGACTACCGGCAGGCGGCACCCGCGCTGCGCGCCGCGCTGTCCACCTTCGAGGCCATGTCCCCCTCCGACATGACCGAGTGGTATCTGGTGGGCACGTTCCTGGCCAACGAACTGTGGGATCTCGATGCCTACCGGGTGATCGTTGACCGACTCGAGAAAGCTGCCCGGGCGCAGGGGGCGATCATCGCACTGCAGCCGGCTCTGCTGGCGCTGGCGGCGGCGGAGACTCGGGAAGGCCGATTCTCGGCTGCCCGGGAGCGTTATGCCGAGCTGGTGGAAATCACCGCGGCCATTGGTGGTTTGACCGCCTTCTACGAGCTGCTCGACGTCGAACTGGTGGCGTGGGAGGGCGATGAGGCGGTAGCCCGACCGAAGATCGCCGCGCTCCTGGAGGCGGCAGCGGCAACCGGTGCGGGGGCCTGCGTCCTTCAAGCCCAGATGGCCACAACCGTTCTGGAACTGGGTCTTGGCCGCTACACCGAGGCGCTGGCCGCAGCACGTGCAGCGGCGGAGTTGCAGGCGCCGAGTTGGTCCAACTTCGCCTTACCGTTGATCGTCGAGGCCGCCATGCGATGCGGGGAGAAAGACCTTGCCGTACGCGCTCTGGAGGAGATCGAGGTCCGGGCGCAGGCCTCGCCGACCCCGTACGCGCTGGGTCTGATGTGGCGCTGCCGGGCACTCACGTCCGGCGACGAGGGGACGGCGGAAGCGTTCGACCGGGCTATCGACGCGTTCGGGAAATCCCCGTGTCGCACCGAGCTGGCTCGCACCCGGCTGCAGTACGGCGAATGGCTCCGCCGCCGCAAGCAGCGAGCCGTGGCTCGGGAACAGTTGCGCACCTCGTACCAGATGTTCGAGTCGATGGGGGCCTCGGCTTTTGCCGAACGGGCCCGCGTGGAATTGCGAGCCACCGGCGAGACGGCCAGGAGACGCGAGGTGGATGCCGCCGCCGACCTGACCGCGAGAGAGCTCCAGATCGCCCGTCTGGCTGCGGACCGGCTGACCAGCCGCGAGATCGCCTCGCAACTTTTCATCAGTCCACACACCGTGGAGTACCACCTGAAGAAGATCTTCCAGAAGCTCGGGGTCGGATCCCGGCGGGCCCTCGCCGAGGCCCTTCCGGCGAGGACCGGAGTGGATGCGTAGCGCCCGGGACCGCGGCGGATTCGGGAACAGCGCTGTGGCCGGCGCCCGGGTATTCATCGGACGCCGGCCACAGTTGCCGTTGTGGCAGCTCAACCGGTGGCGCGTGCGGCCCGTTCGATAACGCTTTCGACCTTGCCCGGTTGGGAGATCAGCGACAGGTGCGAAGCGTTGATCTTCGTCTCCGTCGCGTGAGCGCGGTGGGCCATGAACTCCTGCGCGGCCGGCGGGATCGCGTGGTCCGCTGTCCCGATGACTGCCCAACTCGGGATGCTGGTCCAAGCGGGCGGGCCGGACATGTCGCCGAGCAATGCGGCGGCGATCGGTCGCTGGGTGGCGGCGAGTTCGGCGTTCTTGGTGACCGAGAGGTCGTTGCCGAGGATGTTGCGGAACTGCGATGGCTGGATGTAGGCATCCACGACGCCGCCGGCCGACGGGACGAATGTCAGCGCCGCCGGAGAGATGCGGCTGCCGGGGAACTGGGCGGTGAGGCCGTTGATGGTGTCGCCCTGGGCGGGGATGTAGGCGTCGACGTAGACGAGCGCTTTGACGTTCTTGTTGCCGGTGGCGGCGTTGGTGGTGATGAAGCCGCCGTAGGAGTGGCCGACCAGCACGATCGGGCCGGGCACGGTGGCAAGGTAGCTGGCCAGGTAAGCGGCGTCGTTGGCCACGCCGCGCAGGGGATTGGGCGGCACGTCGACGGTGTAGCCGTCTTTCTGCAGTCGGGTGACGACGCCGCTCCAGCTCGAGCCGTCGGCCCAGGCGCCGTGCTCGAGCACGATGGTGGGTTTGGCGGCCGGCCGAGTGTGGCTGCTCGGTGCGGCGGCGGCGACTGTGGTGGAGGCGGCGATCACGCCGACAAGGGTCAGGCCGACGACGGAGGATCGGGCCTTCCGGTTTCCGGGCTTCTTCGGGATGTGCATGACAGTGTCCTTTCGGTGGGTGGTGGATCGGCGTACGGCGGTCAGAGGCCTTGGGTGGTGAGCCAGGAGAGGGTGAAGTCGGCGATCTCGCGCCAGCCGTGATCGAGGACGAGCGAGTGGCCGCGGTCGGCGAAGGTGTGGAATTCTGTGACCGCGCCGGATCCGGCATAGAGCTTGTAAGCGGCTCGGGCCACGACCTCGGGGACGGTGTGGTCCTGGCCCCCGGCGAGGATCAGAAGTGGTCCGCGGTCCTGCTTCTTGGTGTCGACGGCTGCCGGCGAGGACTTCTTGAAGTTGGCCGCCGAGGCTTCGAACAGCGGCTTGCCGGGTCCGGGGATCGCATACTTTTCGAACAGCTCGCCGGATTCGGCCTCGGTGAGTGCGTTACCGAAGCCGTAGCGGAACTGCTTCCTGCTGAGCGCGACGGCTCGCTTCTTGTTGCCGGGATGGGACAGCACCGGTAGGCCTGACCGGATCTGGGCGAACGGCAGCGGCTTGACTCCCTTGATCTGTCCGGGATCGATCGCGATCGCTGCCGCGACCGACCCACCGGCCAGCAACTTCTGGGCGACGAGGCCACCGAACGAGTGACCGATCACGATCGGTTTGGCCGGCAGCCCGTTGATGACGTCCAGGTAGGTATCGGTGATGTCGTCGAGACCTTTGTTCGCGACGGCGGACGGGTTCTGTCGTGTCTTGTCCACGGTGTCCGCGTCACCGGGCCAGCCGGGCGCCATCGCGTCGTAGCCGGCCGAGCGGTACAGCTCGACCCAGGGTTGCCAGGCGTCGGAATGAATCCACAAGCCGTGAATGAAGACGACGGGGGTAGGCGCGGTCATGCGATCCTCGTTTCTGTTCTTGGGGTTCGCGGCAGGCTCAGACGGGGCTTGACCTTCAGCGCCTGGCGAAGGCGAGCAGGTCGTCGTTGAGCTTGTCGGTGTGGGTGGCCGATAGGCCGTGAGGGGCACCGGCGTACACGTGCAGCTCTGCTCCGGCGATGAGCTTGGCAGTCAGCCGTCCGGAGTCATCGATGGGAACGATCTGGTCGTCGTCGCCGTGGATGACGAGGGTGGGGACGTCGATTCGGGCAAGATCCTCGCTGAAATCGGTCTCGGAGAACTCCCGGACGCAGTCGTAGGCGGCTTTCATCCCTACTTGCATGCTCATCAGCCAGAAGGCGTCCCGGATCCCCTGCGAAACGTTGCTGGCAGGACGGTTGGCGCCGTAGAACGCGCCGCTGAGGTCTTTGTAGAACTGCGACCGGTCAGCGAGCACCCCTTGGCGGATCTGGTCGAACACCTCGATCGGCAGGCCGCCGGGGTTGTCGGCGGATTTGAGCATGATCGGGGGGACGGCGCCGATCAGCACGGTCTGGGAGACCCGGCTGGTGCCGTGCCGGGCGAGGTAGCGCACGACCTCTCCGCCGCCGGTGGAGTGGCCTACCAGGAGGACATCGTCCAGGTCGAGCGTGTCGACCAATTCGCCGAGGTCGTCGGCGTACTGGTCCATGGTGTTTCCGTCCCAGGCCTGGCTCGAGCGTCCGTGTCCGCGCCGGTCATGGGCGATGACCCGGAAGCCGTGTGACGCCATGAAGAGCAGTTGCTGGTCCCAGGCGTCGGCATTCAAGGGCCAACCGTGGCTGAAGACGACTGGTCGGCCTACGCCCCAGTCCTTGTAGAAGAGCTCGGTTCCGTCGTGTGTCGTGATGATCGGCATGAAGGCCTCCTCGACGTGAAGCTGTCTGACGAGGTCATGCTCAGGTGTGGCCGCGGGGGTGGAATCCCGGGAAACCGGTAGTCGTCACCCGAGGAATACACCCATCCCGGGGGGTCTTCGCGGGGAAGCTGCGACCAGGTAGCCACACCGGTGCCGCGATCGCCGCCTGTCTCAGCCGTTCGTTCTGGCTAGTTGCCAGCTTTGGAAGCGGTTGTGTCGAGCGCGACCAGGTCCGGGAAGGCGGCGCGCAGTCCGGCGAGGCCGGCTGCCGAGCGGTCGAACCCGAAGACGTGTCTGAGCTGTGCGGTGACGGTCTGGCGGATGACCGGCCAGCCGGTGGTGACGGGCCGGTCCGGCGCCAGACAGCCATCCGTTGCGAGCTTTTTCAGCTTGTCAGGCAGGGTGAGGTGGGCGCCGGCGGCGAGCCCGACCAGGCCACCTTGGCTCGCGCCGATCTGGCAGATGTCGGCGAAGACCAGGTGGCCGTAGCCCGCCAGCGTGACCAAGCGCTTGGGCTCGGTCATCGCGTCGTACGCCTTGGCGATCCCGGCCGGATCTGCGACCCGGTCCGCGGTCCCCACCATCAGTAAGCCGGGCTTGTCGGGAACCGTGCTTGCGGGCCCGGTCGAGGCCTGCCCGAACGAGCCGACGGTGGCGCCGGCCATGCCGATGAACGTCGTCACGGCGGGGTCGGCGGTCGCTGTGGCTTCAGAGACCGCACCACCCAGCGAGTGGCCGATCGCCGCCACCCTGGACATGTCGACGTGACCGGTGAACAAGCCTGACGAGGCGGCATTCTGGCGGCCCAGCAGCGAGATGGTCGCGGACACCTCGGCGATGTCCGCCGCTGAACCGGACGCCTTGGTGCCGCTGAGGACCGCAGTCAGGTCGTTGTCGAGCAGTTCGGGGGCGGCGACCACGAACCCCCACGACGCGAGGTGCGTCGTGAGGAAGGTCGACTGGTTGCGAAACCCGGAGTACCCGTGGGTGAAAGCGACCAGCGGGAACCGTCCGGCCGCGACCGCTACGCCGCGGTAGGCGTCGGTGCGGTAGACGCCTCCCTGAAAACCTGGCGGGAACAGCTTCTTGAGCGCGGCCGGAAGCAGGGCTTGCACGTCGTACGTCGCCTTCGGCTTGCCGGTGACCGACGCGGGGGATGCGGGGTACCAGACCTCGACCGGTGCGTGATCGCCGGGAAGGCTGAACGTGGTCACGCCGACCGCGAACGGGCCGGGCTCGGTGAACGAGCGCGGGCCGAGGTTCGGCACTGCAGGCACGTTGTCGCTCGGGTGTGGTGACGCGATACCGGATGACGGCGACGCCGTGGAGGAAGGCGACGACGAGCTGCTGCAGCCGATCAGAGCTACGGCCGCGGCGACGGCGAGGAGGCAGACCCGGGTTGGAAACCTGCGACCGGAAACTCGCCGCGGCGCGGCATCACGGTTCACGCGCAACTGCCGGTTCTCCTCTCGAGCGGGTTTGGCGCCATCGCCTCGCCGGTCACTGTGTCACGTCCCGACTTCATCCCGTGAACTGCTCTCGCCGGCCGGACGCTGGTGGCTCCCGCCGAGGCGGCGGCCCAGTTCGCGCGCCGTCCGGGTGACCTGGTCGGCAACGCCCGGCCGGTCGGCCGGCGCGACCTCGGTCGCCGGGTAGGTGACCGCAACGGCGGCCACCGGGTGCCGGGCGTGATCGAGCACCGCGACCGCGACCGAGGCGAAGTCGGCGGTCACGTCGCCGTCCTCCTCGGCATAACCGTTGCGGCGCACGTCGACGAGCAGGCGGCGCAGCGCGGACAGGGAGGCCGGTCCGCGATCCGTGCGGCGCACGAAGGTGGCCGGGTCGCTGAACAGTGCGCGGACCTGCGGCTTGGGCAGTGCGGCCAGCATCGCCCGCCCGCTGGCGGTGAGGTGTGCCGGCAGCCGGACCCCGACGTCCGTGACCAGCGGCGGCCGCCCCAGCGCCCGCTCCTCGATGATGTAGATGACCTCGCTGCCGTGCGGCACCGCCAGGTGCGCGTTGTACCCGGTGCGGTCGACCAGCCGTGCCAGCGGCGCCCGGGCGAGGCGTTGCAGCGGTGCTTGCCGGGCATAGCCGGAGGCCAGTTCGTAGGAGCTCAGCCCGAGCCCGTACCGCCGCTCCTCAGGCAGGTGGACGACGAAACCGTCCCGCATCAAGGTGTCGAGCAGGTGGTAGGTCGTGGATCGCGGCAGGCCGACGTCGCGGCTGATCGACGTAGCCGGGACCGGTCCGGACTGCTGGGCGAGGTAGCGGAGCACCGCCAGCACCTGCGCAGCGGCGGGGACAGCGGCCATACGCGCCAACCTAACGTCTGGGATACCAGACAGTGGTGGTGTCGGAGGTGTAGCGGCGCGGACGCGTGAGACGGTCCTAATGAACGCATGAGTGACAACGCGTCGGTCGAGGGTGCCGCGATGGGCGAGGTCGTCGTCGGGATCGGGCCGCTGGGCGTCGACGAGATCGTGGCCGTGGCGCGGGACGGCGCGGCCGTGCGGATCGCGGACGACGCCCGGGCCGAGATCGTGCGCACCCGTGGGGTGATCGAGGCGCTGGCCCAGGACGTCGTGCCCCACTACGGCGTGTCCACCGGCTTCGGCGCGCTGGCCACCCGGCACATCCCCGTAGAGCTGCGAGCCCAGCTGCAGCGCAGCCTGATCCGCTCGCACGCGGCGGGCTCCGGCGCTGAGGTCGAGCGCGAGGTCGTCCGCGCGCTGATGCTCCTGCGGCTTTCGACCCTGGCCACCGGCCGCACCGGCGTGCGGCTGGAGACCGCGCAGGCCTACGCCGCCCTGCTCAACGCTGGACTGACCCCGGTCGTGCACGAGTACGGCTCGCTGGGCTGCTCGGGCGACCTTGCGCCGCTGGCGCACTGTGCGCTCGCCGTCATGGGCGAGGGCGAGGTGCGCGACGGCGACGGTGTCCTGCGCCCCGCTGCCGAGGCCCTCGCAGCGGCCGGCATCACTCCGGTCGCGCTGGAGGAGAAGGAAGGCCTGGCGCTGATCAACGGCACCGACGGGATGCTCGGCATGCTCGTGCTGGCCTGCCACGACCTGCGCGCTCTGCTGCGGACCGCCGACATCAGCGCCGCGATGAGCGTGGAGGCCCTGCTCGGCACCGACGCCGTGTTCGCCGCCGACCTGCAGGCGCTGCGCCCGCACCCCGGCCAGGCTGCGAGCGCGGCGAACCTGGTGGCGCTGCTCGCCGACTCGCCGCTCATGGCCAGTCATCGCGAGCCGAACGAGTGCACGCGCGTGCAGGACGCCTACTCGTTGCGCTGCTCGCCGCAGGTCCACGGCGCCGCCCGCGACACCGTCGATCATGCCGAGCAGGTCGCCGGGCGGGAGCTGGCCGCGCGCCATCGACAACCCGGTCGTCACGCTCGACGGACGGGTGGAGAGCAACGGCAACTTCCACGGCGCCCCCGTGGCCTACGTGCTGGACTTCCTCGCGATCGTCGCGGCCGACGTCGCCTCCATCGCCGAGCGCCGCACCGACCGGATGCTCGACGTGTCCCGCAACAACGGCCTGCACGCGTTCCTCGCCGACGACCCGGGCGTCGACTCCGGCCACATGATCGCCCAGTACACCGCAGGCCGCGATCGTGTCCGAGCTCAAGCGGCTGGCCCATCCGGCGTCGGTCGACTCGATCCCGTCCAGTGCGATGCAGGAGGACCACGTCTCGATGGGCTGGTCGGCCGCGCGCAAGCTGCGGCGTTCGGTCGACGGGCTGACCCGGGTGCTCGCGATCGAACTGCTCACCGCCGCGCGAGCGCTGGACCTGCGCGCTCCGCTGGCGCCCGCCCCGGCCACCGGCGCGGTCGCGCAGGGCTCCGGCGCCGACGTCCCGCCTCCGGGCACCGACCGCTACCTGGCCCCGGAGATCGAGGCGGCGGTGCGCTACGTCGCCTCCGGGCGTGCGCTGGCGGCCGCCGAGTCCGTCACCGGCCCACTCGCTTAGCGCACCCAACGACCGACTCACTTCAGCTGGCCAACCGACGAAGGGAACCGTCATGGAAGGCGCCCGCCCCGTCCGCGCCGCGCGCGGCACCACGCTCACCGCCGGCTCGTGGCAGACCGAGGCCCCGCTGCGGATGCTGATGAACAACCTCGACCCGGAGGTGGCCGAGCGGCCCGACGACCTGGTCGTCTACGGCGGCACGGGCCGGGCCGCGCGCAGCTGGCGCGGCGTTCGACGCGATGGTGCGCACGCTCACCACGCTCAAGGACGACGAGACGATGCTGGTGCAGTCCGGCAAGCCGGTCGGCGTGATGCGCACCCACGAGTGGGCCCCACGGGTGCTGATCGCCAACTCCAACCTGGTCGGCGACTGGGCCACCTGGCCGGAGTTCCGCCGCCTGGAGCAGCTCGGCCTGACCATGTACGGGCAGATGACGGCCGGCTCGTGGATCTACATCGGCACCCAGGGCATCCTGCAGGGCACCTACGAGACCTTCGCCGCCGTCGCCGCCAAGCGCTTCGGCGGCACGCTGGCCGGCACGCTCACCCTCACCGGTGGCTGCGGCGGCATGGGCGGCGCCCAGCCGCTGGCCGTGACCCTCAACGGCGGCGTCTGCCTGATCGTCGACGTCGACCAGGCGCGGCTGCGGCGTCGCGTCGAGCACCGCTACCTCGACGAGGTGGCCGACGACCTCGACGACGCGATCGCCCGCTGCGCAGCGCGCCAAGACCGAGCGCCGCGCGCTGTCCGTCGGCGTGGTCGGCAACTGCGCGACGGTGCTGCCCGGAGCTGCTGCGCCGCGGCGTGGCCGTCGACATCGTCACCGACCAGACCTCCGCCCACGACCCGCTGTCCTACCTGCCCGAAGGCGTCGAGCTCGCCGACTGGCACGACTACGCCGCGGCCAAGCCCGAGGAGTTCACCGATCGGGCCCGGGCGTCGATGGCCAAGCACGTCGAGGCCATGGTCGGCTTCATGGACGCCGGCGCCGAGGTGTTCGACTACGGCAACTCGATCCGCGACGAGGCGCGGCTCGGCGGCTACGAGCGGGCGTTCGACTTCCCCGGCTTCGTGCCCGCCTACATCCGGCCGCTGTTCTGCGAGGGCAAGGGACCGTTCCGCTGGGCGGCGCTGTCCGGCGACCCGAAGACATCCGCGCCACCGACGACGCGATGCTGGAGCTGTTCCCCGACAACGACCACCTGCACCGCTGGATCCGCGCGGCCCAGGACAAGGTGGCCTTCCAGGGCCTGCCCGCCCGCATCTGCTGGCTCGGCTACGGCGAGCGGGACAAGGCCGGCCTGCGGTTCAACGACATGGTCGCCGGCGGCGGGATCAGCGCCCGATCGTCATCGGCCGCGACCACCTCGACGCCGGGTCGGTGGCCTCGCCCTACCGGGAGACCGAGTCCATGGCCGACGGCTCCGACGCCATCGCCGACTGGCCGCTGCTCAACGCGCTGGTCAACACCGCGTCCGGCGCGTCCTGGGTGTCGATCCACCACGGCGGCGGCGTCGGCATCGGGCGCTCGCATCCACGCCGGTCAGGTGTGCGTGGCGGACGGCACCGAGCTGGCCGCGGCGAAGATCGAACGGGTGCTCACCAACGACCCGGGCATGGGCGTCATCCGGCACGTCGACGCCGGCTACGAGCATTGCCGAGCAGGTGGCCGCGCGAGCGCGGGGTCCGCATCCCGATGGCCGAGAGTCAACGGAGTCAACGGTGAGCACCTTCGACGCGATGTGGGCCGAGCTCGCCCCGATCGGGCGTCGAGGCCGGACACCGGCGGCTACCGGCGCTTCGCGTGGACGCGGGAGGACGCAGCGCTGCGCGAATGGTTCGCCGCCGCCTGCGCCGCGCGCGGACTCGACCTCACGACCGACCGCGCCGGCAACCAGTGGGCGTGGTGGGGCGACCCGGATGCCGCGGCGGCGAGCGGCCGGCCGGGCGTCGTCACCGGATCGCATCTGGACTCCGTACCCGACGGCGGGGCCTTCGACGGCCCGCTCGGGGTGGTGTCCGCGCTTCGCGGCCCTGGATTCCTTACGCAGCAAGGGATTTGCGCCCGCACGACCGATCGGGGTCGTCAATTTCGGCGACGAGGAGGGCGCCCGCTTCGGGGTCGCCTGCGCCGGCTCGCGCGCTCATCACCGGAGCGCTGACGCCCGACCGGGCACGGGCACTCACCGACGCCGATGGCACGACCCTCGCCGAGGCGATGTCGGCCGCCGGGCAGGACCCTGCGCACCTCGGCCGCGACGCCGAGGCCCTGTCGCGGATCGGGACGTTCGTCGAGCTGCACGTCGAGCAGGGGCGCGGTCTGGTCGACCTCGGCCGACCCGTCGCCGTCGGTTCCTCGATCTGGCCGCACGGCCGGTGGCGGCTCGAGCTCGCGGGGGAGGCCAACCATGCGGGCACTACCCGGCTGGTCGACCGGCACGACCCGATGCTCTCCGCTGGCGCAGGTGATCGGCGCCGCGCGTGCGCACGCGCAGCAGCGCGGATGCGTGGCGACCGTCGGCAAGGTGCGGGTCGAGCCCAACGGTGTGAACGCGATCCCGTCGCGGGTCCTGGCCTGGCTTGACGCTCGCGGACCGGCAGAGGACGACGTCCGGGCGATTGCCGAAGCGGTCGCGGCGGCGGGTGGCACCCGCGCCCTGGAGGAGTCGTTCACCACCGAAACCGCTCTTCGACGCGCCCCTCGTGGCGCGCCTGTCATCGGTGCTCGGCGACGCGCCGGTGCTGAGCACCGGCGCCGGGCATGACGCCGGGATCCTGGCGACGGCCGGCGTGACGAGCGCGATGCTCTTCGTCCGCAACCCCACCGGGGTGTCGCACTCGCCGGCCGAGTTCGCCGAGACCGGCGACTGCCTCGCCGGGGTCGACGCGCTGACCCGCGTGCTCGAGGAGCTGGCGGGGTGAGGTGGTTCGCCGAGTACGCGATGCTGCCGGAGGGCCGGTGCCAGGCGGGTTCAGTCGCGACGTGCTGCTGGAGATTGCCGACGGCCGGTTCGCTTCCGTCACGCCGGATGCCGAGCCCGGCGGCGCCCGCAGGCTGCCCGGTGTCGTGCTGCCCGGCTTCGCGAACTCCCACAGCCACGCGTTCCACCGGGCGATCCGCGGGCGAACCCACGGCGGCGGCGGCACTTTCTGGACCTGGCGCGAGCAGATGTACGCGGTAGCAGCGAGACTCGATCCGCAGTCCTACCTCGCCCTGGCCCGGGCCGACGTACGCCGAGATGGCGCTTGCCGGCATCACTGGCGTCGGCGAGTTCCACTACCTGCACCACGCGCCCGGCGGCAGGCGTTACGCCGACCAGAACGCGATGGCCGAGGCGCTGCGCCAGGCTGCCGCAGACGCGGGGATCCGGCTCACCCTGCTTGACACGTGCTACCTCGCCGGCGGGCTCGACGGCTCCGGACACAGCGCGTTGGACGCAACCCAACGGCGGTTCGGCGACGGTGACGCCGCGGGCTGGGCCTGTCGTGTCGCGGCGCTGAAGGAGTCGGACGGTTTCCGGGTCGGCGCGGCGATCCACTCGGTGCGAGCGGTACCGCGCGAACAGTTGGCGACCGTTGTCGCGGCCGCGGACGGGCGTCCGTTGCACGTGCACCTGTCCGAGCAACCGGCAGAAAACCAGGCGTGCCAGGCGTATTACGGCATGTCGCCCTCGGCGGTGCTGAACGAGGCGGGTGTCCTCGGCCCAGCCACTACGGCCGTCCATGCGACGCACCTCACCGGCACCGACATCGCCGCCCTCGGATCGGCGGCGACCACCGCCTGCCTCTGTCCCACCACCGAGCGGGACCTCGCCGACGGGATCGGTCCGGCTCGAGCCCTCGCCGATGCCGGGTGCCCGCTCAGTCTCGGCAGCGACCAGCACGCCGTCATCGATCCCTTCGAGGAGGCCCGCGCACTCGAGATGCACGAACGGCTCCATTCCCTGCAGCGCGGCCGGTTCCGGCCTGAGCAACTCCTTGACGCCGCGACCAACCACGCCGCCATCGGCTGGCCCGAGGCCGGGCGCCTGCAGGCGGGCGCGCTCGCTGATCTGGTCGCCGTCCGGCTCGACAGCGTGCGCACCGCGGGCTCATCCCCCGAACAGGTGCTGTTCAGCGCGACCGCGGCGGACGTCGATACGGTCGTGATCGGCGGGCGGCCGATCGTCGAGAACGGGCGGCATCGGCTCGGTGACGTCGGGCGCCTGCTCGCTGACGCGATCGCCCCGTTGTGGGAGGAGCACCCGTGAGCGCGGTGCTCATCACCGGGATCGGGGAACTGGTCACCAACGACCCCACCCGAGGCGACGGCTCACCCCTCGGTCTGATGGCCGACGCGGCGCTCGTCATCGAGGCCGGCCGGATCTCCTGGATCGGCCCGCGCTCTGCCGCGCCGTCCTGCGACGAGCGCCGCGACCTCGGCGGGCGGGCGGTCGTCCCCGGCTTCGTCGACTCGCACGCACACCTGGTGTTCGCGGGCGACCGAGCAGCGGAGTTCGCGGCGCGGATGGCAGGCGTCCCTATGACGGAGGGGGGATCGCGACAACGGTGGCGGCCACGCGCGCCGCCTCCGACGACGCGCTACGCCGGCTGCTCGCGCATCCGGATGGCCGAGATGCGGGCCCAGGGAACCACGACGGTGGAGATCAAGAGTGGCTACGGGCTGACCGTCGCCGAGGAAGCCCGAGCGCTGCGCCTGGCCTGCGAGGTGAGCGAGGAGACGACGTTCCTTGGCGGTCACGTGGTGCCGCCCGGTGCCCATCGAGCGGACTACGTCGAGTTGGTGTGCGGCGACATGCTCGCCGCGTGCGCTCCGTTCGCTCGCTGGGTGGACGTGTTCTGCGAGCCGGCCAGCCCGCACGCGTTCACCGGTGACGAGGCCCGCGCGATCCTGCTCGCCGGACGGGCTGCCGGACTGGGGCTGCGCGTGCACGGCAACCAGCTCGCGGCCGGCCCCGGAGTGCAGCTCGCTGTGGAGCTCGGCGCGGCCAGCGTCGACCACTGCACCCACCTCAGCCCTGCCGACATCGACGCTCTCGCCGCCGGGGAGACGGTCGCGACCCTGTTGCCAGGGGTCGAGTTCTCCACCCGCTCGCGATATCCGGACGCGCGTCGCCTGCTCGATGCGGGTGTCACCGTCGCGCTGGCCACCGACTGCAACCCGGGCACCTGTTTCACCTCGTCGATGCCGTTCGTCATCGCGCTGGCCGTGCGCGAGATGGCGTATGACGCCCGCGGAGGCGCTCTGGGCAGCGACCGCCGGCAGCGCCCGATCGTTGTTGCGCGAGGACGTCGGGACGCTCGCCCCGGGCAGCCGCGCCGACCTCGCCGTGCTGGACGCCCCGAGCTACGTGCACCTCGCGTACCGGCCCGGGGTCCCGCTCGCGCATGCCCTCGAGCTCGACGGAGCCACCGGCTGACCGCACCGAGGACGCTGCTAGCCTGTCGTGGTCCTAGCGGGAGTGAGCATGGGAATTCGGTATTCGAAGCCGCCGGTACTCATGACCGGCGTGATCGACGACCTGGCAGACGTGGTGCGGTTGCTGGAGTCGGAGGCGCCGTACGGGCCACTCGGGGGTTGGTACAACCCAGGTGCTGACCCTCACGCGCGCACCCGGCCGATGTGGTTCCAGGAGGACTGGGTCCATGACACGTACCACGCCGCGGGCTCCGAACTGTTTCTCCACCATGCCGGCTATATCGAGGCGGCGAAGGCGTTCTACGGCGCTGAGGTGGTGGAGCCGCAGAGCGTTTATGTGAACCTCATGACCTCGATGGCGGAGGGCGGCCCGGCCCACACCGATAACCCCCGTTTCCATGGCCGTGACCGCACCAACACGCCCATGTGGCTGCTGCGGATGATGCTGTGGTCCGGGCTGTTCGAGCGCTACGAGATCCTGCAGGCGACGGCGATCTGGTGGATGAACGACGTCGAGGGTGGCGGCCTGTACTTCTGGCCGCACGGCCCGGATCAGCCCCCGGAGCAGCACGCCGGTGCCATGGCGAATACCGCCCTGATCGGTGACAACCACGGGATGTTCCATCAGGTCGGCCCCGTCGGACCGTTCGGTCAGGGGACGCCCCGCGTGAGTCCTTCTGCCGAGCTTGCGCCGCTGCACGACGGCACGGGCGACTGGACGGTGGTCGACCACGGCGAGCTCGTGTGGCGCGCTCCGCTCGAGTCGTTCCGGGTGAGCGTGCTGTGGAAGGCGGATGTCTACGCGAGCGCCGCAGAGCGAGCGGCACGCGAGGCCGACCTGCTGTCTCTGCAGGACGTGGCGGACACGATCAACGACGACCTGGCTCGTCGGGATCTGAGCCCGCGCCTGGACCTCGCTCGGCTGGACGATCCTGCCCATCGCAGCGATTTCGCCATCGCCTATCCGGAGGCCCGGCCGGTTGGCGCCTTGCGCTCGGTGTTCGACGCCGCCTGATCTCGCGGGAATCGTTCGCTAGACCGAGCGGAGCTCCCACTCACGACTGCCCTGCGCGTGCCGCTGGCCGGACGCGAGCGGGACCGGACTCTGCTGGCGCGCCGGCGCCGGTCGCCGTGTTGGCTGCGCGCGACCGCCCTCGGGAAACCGGAACGTCACCCAAAGCGGCAGGCCCACAGCGAACGCGGCAAAGAGCACGGCCAAGGGAATGTTCAACCAGATCCAACCCATCACCACCGGCAGCCGAAGTCGTTGGGCAGCTGCCGTCTCACCTCCTGCGCTCACCCTGCGGCCCGGTGTTTGCCAGGGGTTGTGGCTCAGCTGTGGGCTAGCGATGAGCCCGTGTCCGCGCCGCGCGAACCACGGACCCGGTCGACAGCACCGCCGTTCAGTGGTGGGTGAATCCGATCACCGCGACGAGAACCGCGACCGCCGCGGCGATGATCGCGACGATGGCGAGCGGCTCGTTTCGTGACTTGCTGCGCATGCTCATCATGACGGGTAGGACGCCAAGGACGTAGACGTGGGCTTTCCACGCGATCAAGGCGTACACCGCGACGATGCCCAAGGTGAGGAACGCGTATTGGTTGCTCTGCCCGCCGGCGACCGTCGGAGCCGATCGGAACTGAGCCGTCCGGGCGTGGGTAGCGGCCATCGCCCCGCCGTAGAAGCCCTGCTGCGCCGAGGGATTTGCCGGTTGACCGGCGGCCGTGTGAGCTGTCCACGCGAGCCCGTCCCACCAGCGGTAGAGCGCAATGCCGTGCGGATCTGGGTACCAGCCGGGCGAGGGCGACTGCGACAAGGTCGGCTCCTGGGGACGGACAATTCGACCTCTGATAGATCGGATCGTCCGCGGCCGACTTGAGCCGGGCGCCTCACCCCGACCTGCCTCGCTACCGCCATCCGTTGCAGGACCGCATTCTGCTCCCGCAGGGGTTCAGGGCGTGATGACCAACGCCAGGTGCCCGCTGCGGGTCATGGCGGCGAAGTTCGTCGCGGTCGCGTTCAGGCCGAAACCACCAGAGCTGAAAGTGAAACCGCCGGCGCAGAGCTGATTCCCATCCGGGACTCCGATGACCTCGAACGTGGACAGCGTGTCCGATGCCTGTCCGTTCTGCGGCTGCTGCTGAGACGACTGGGTGGCCAGATCAGCGGTTGTCTGCGAACCGATGTCGCCGGAGCGACACCCCCAGCTGCCCGAACCGGACACCGTCAGGCTCTTCACGCCCGACGGCGTCTGAGCATGTGCCGAGACGTCATAGACCCGTCCGGGCTTGACGTCGAGGGTCCCGACGGGCCCGAACTGCACCGGCAAGCCACCACCGACTTCTGTCACGCTCCAGGTGATCGCCGGCGGGGTTGCCGACGGGCCGTAGTTGACCGGAACTTGCTGACAGCCGACCACTGCGGCGGTGCCGACCGCGGCACCGACGAGCCCGCCCCACTTCTTCCTTGACGTCATGCTCATGGCAATCACCTCCCGGCGGTACACCGCCGTCGCGAGACCGGACCCGACGGCTGCGCCCCCGTCACGGAAATTTCGGCGCGCTCGCCGGCCTTCGCGTCCACAATCCAGCGACCAGGACCGTGCTTGCACCCAATGTCGAATTCCCGACTCGAACTCACCGGGATCATGGATCCGTCGAGCATGAGCCGCTCGGTTTCAGCGGCCAACTGCTGATGGTTTCGTAGTCGGGCTGCGCGCTTCGCATCAACCGCAGCTCGTTCACGTTCCAGCGGGGTCCGTGGACGTCAGCAAGTGCGGACACCAGCGGACGGAGGTCGATGCGGGCACGGCGGCCGCGGGCGAGCGTCAGGTGGGCGCGAAACGGCCGATCCTGCACCTGGTATCCCGACCGTTCGACGGCGCGCGTGACGCCCGCGGCAAGGGGCTTGAGGTCACCGGCGACCTTCGCGAACAGCACCCGGTCGCCAAATCGTCCGGCCCCTGCGACCTGGATCGCGGTCTCCTCATGGCGGCCGCAAAGCCTGGCGAGCCGTGACCGCAGCTCGTCATTGGGCTCCTGCGGTCCGAGGAAGCACAACGTGACGTGCCATCGCCGAGGCGCGACCCAGCCCAGCTCCGGCGCGTCCGCGCGGAGCTGATCCACCGCCGTCTCCAGCAGCGCGATCGCCGGCGGAGGCGGGACGATCGCGACGAACAGTGCCGCGGCCCCAGGATTGGGCAATACGCGCTTTCAGCTCAACGGGCGGGCCACGACGGCCGTTCCGTAGGCACAGATCTCGGTCCAGTTGCCACCCATCTCAGAGGTGTCGAAGCGCATGGCGAGGACCGCGTTGCCACCGCGCGCTTCAGCCTCTTCGACCATTCGCTCGATCACCTGCTGCCGGCTGTCGACGAGGTTCTTGGTCATGCCCTTGAGCTCGCCGCCGGCGAGCGACTTGAAGCTCGCTCCGATCTGCGATCCGATGTTGCGGCTTCGCACGGTCAGTCCGAACACTTCCCCGAGGACCTGCGTGATTTCGTAGCCGGGGATGTCGTTCATCGTTGAGATCAGCATGCGCTCTCCCGTTTGGTCTGGTGGCCGCAGATGCTAGCCGGGTGGACGACGTACGTCTGCCGGCGAAGCCTTGGGTATTTCGACCCTGGTCCGGTGTCGAGTGAGCGAGCATTGTCTGCGGGTAGCTAGCTCCGATCCGCAACATCCGGGAGTCGCTATGACGACTACTGCGTCGCGTCTCAGGTCACGCTGGCGGCGAAGGGCAAGCCGCGCGTTCACGGTCGTACTGCTGCTCCCGCTGGTGGCGGTGATCGGCGGTGGGGTTATCGCGTCACCAGCATGGGCCTCGGCCTCCTGCTGGGCCGGTCCGGCGGTCGTTCGCGGCAATCTGTGGCTTCTCGGCGACGGCTACCAGCCGAGCGGGTCAGAGGTGGCAAGCCGGTCCTTCAGCTACGGCCGGGCCGGCGACCAGCCCTTCTTCGGCCGCTGGGACTCCCGGTCGGCCAACAGCGCGCCGGGCGTCGTGCGGGTGCCACCTGGTACCTGCGTCGCACCCAGAGCAGCGGCGCTGCTGACCTCACGTTCACCTACGGGCGAGTGGGCGACATCCACGTCGTCGGTGACTGGAACGGCGACGGTATCGACACGCCAGGCGTGGTCCGGGGCCATACCTGGTATCTGCGCAACAGCAATACCGCGGGACCCGCGAATGTCACCTTCACCTTCAACGCTCCCGGGGTCCCGACCGTCTTCCGCCTCTTCGCTCCCACCAGCAACGCCCAGGTGGCGGGGCCCACCGAGGTGGCCACCTTTGACGCCGGCACCTGGTACGTCCGCTCGCTGCAGACCACCGGGTCGGCCGACTACATCGTGCATTACGGGCAGGCAGGAGACTTCCCGCTCGGCGGCGGCGATTACATCCAGTCTCCCGACTGCACGTCGCCCAGCGTCGCCGTGGTCCGGGGGAACGTCTGGCATCTGTCGAGCGGCAGCAACACGAACAACGCGGACTGGGTGTTCTCCTGACGGCCGAGCCGGCGATCGCTTCCTGTCCCAGCACTACTGAGCGAGTTTCCGCCGGGTGCCGGATCCCGCCAGACGGTGGAATCGCTCGCCCTAGTGCCCCATTGGCAGATGATCCTGCGGTAATCTGGGCCGATGGCAGGAGGATTTCGTCCCGCGCTCGGGACGGAGTCTGTTCACGATCACCCGCTGGTCCTGCGTGACCCGGCGATCGCCGAGCTCGGTCCCAGCAGTTGCCTGGCCAGTCATCTGCGCGCCGGCGGCCGAGCCGTCCTGCTGGATGTCGGGATCTGCGCCATCGAGGCGCTCCGCTGGACCGGACTGCGCGCCGCGGTGCTGCCTCCCGTAGCCGGCGACAACCCCCTCGTCCGCGCGGAGACCGTGAGCGTGGCGGGCTGCGGTCTGCTCGCCGGTCTCCAGCTTTCACTGACCGAGCTCATCGAGTTCCACGGCACACCGCTGGCCACGGCGCAGGACCGGACGGTCGTCGCTGAGTGCGCGGTCGGGCCGGGTCGGCTGGTCGTCCTGCCGGGCCGATGGACCGGCCGGCTGGAGACCGGCGACAACGCGGTCGCCCTCGTCCGCGCGACGACCGGGGTCGTGGGGTCGGACCGAGAAACCGCCGAGTTGGCCCGCCGCTCTCGCCCCGGGTCTCGCTCGCCGCACCCGCAGCCCGAATACGTCTGGGCCAAGGACTGGGACCTCGGGTTGCTCGGCGCGGCCGGCGACGACATCAATGCGGCGTCTTTCACCCGAGCCGCCGGACATGCCTGCCGGCTACTTCCGGCCGACGTTCACGACGCCCTCGTCGACTTCGCCGACGACAGCAACGATGCCGGTGCTCTCGTCCTGCGTGGGGTGCCCGTCGGCGACCTTCCACCGACCCCGTCGATCCCGAGCTCCGCCGAGAAGTCCAACAAAATCAGCGAGTTCGCCTTGCTGACGGTTGCTCGCCGGTTGGGCCAGCCGGTCGGGTATGCGCCCGAGCACGGCGGTGATCTGGTCCAGAACATCTCGCCCGTGGCGCGCGACGCTGACCGGCAGGTATCCACCTCGTCGAAGTCCACCCTCGCATTCCATACCGAGGCCGCCTTTCATCCCCATCGCCCGCGCTACCTGCTGCTGCTCTGCCTCAGGGGTGATCCGGCCGCTGCCACGACGCTGTGCTCGGTTCGCGCGCTCACGGAAGCGCTGAGCCCGCGAGACCGGGCCGTGCTCGGGACTGCCCGGTTCACCACGGCGGCGGACGAGTCGTACGTCGGCGGCCCGTCCTCGAAACGCTCGCTGCCGCGGGCGATCCTGACCGGTGACCTCGCGCGGCCGAAGCTCTGGCTGGATGCTGACCTCATGCGAGGAACGGACGACGAAGCCCAGGGTGCTCTCGAGCGGTTGCTCGGCGTTGACGTCCGAGTTGGCTACCGGGGTAGTACTCGAGACCGGCGATCTGCTCGTCGTCGACAACGATGTAGCTGTGCACGGACGCAGTCCCTTCCAGCCGCGCTTCGATGGCACCGACCGATGGTTGCAGCGGACCTTCGTCGTCGCCGATCACACTGCGGCTGATGGCGAGCGCGACGGGCGCATCGTCGGTACGCGCTTTCTGGCGTGAGCCCGGCTGCCGGCGCTGGGCGCACCGCTATCGAGGCTGCGCTTGCTGAGCTTGCGCCGCCTGATCGGTCCTTCGCATCGGACACGACCGCGCCGGCTCAGCCCGAGGTTCTCGAGGCCGTTCTTGCTGCCAACCTCGGGCATGCCGAGTCGTATGGGGCCGATGGCCTGACACGCGATGTCGTGCGGCGTTTCAAGGCTGAGCTCAGGGACGAGTCCGCCCAAGTACGACTCGCGTTCAGCGGCACGGGCGCCAACATGCTGGCGGCGGGCTTGGCAGCACAGCCACGACTCATCGCAGCGCGTCAGTCCCATATTGCCGTGGACGAGGAAGGCGGCCCGGCGCACCTGTCCCGTGCCGGTCAGACACTGATCCCCGCTCCTGGTGGGCGTCTGGATCTCGCTGCCCTCCGCCGCACGCTGGCCGAAGGGCCGGGCCTGGTGTGCGTGACGGAAGCCACCGAGGACGGAACCGTCTACGGGATCGAGCGGCTGACAGAGATCTGCTCGCTGGCACATGACGCCGGCTCCCTCGTGCTGCTGGACGGTGCCCGCCTGTCGAACGCTTTGGCGTCCTACGGGGCGAGCCTTGCTGACGTGTGGGCCACCGGCATCGACCATCTGGTGGTCGGCGGAAGCAAGGCCGGGCTGATGGCCGCGGAGGCCGTCATCAGTCGCTCGGGTGACCCCGCCTGGTGGCGGCGGAGCGGTCAGCTGCCGGCGAAGTCGCGCTTTGTCGCAGCTCAATGGTCGGCCGTCTTTCCAGAGAAGTGGCTGGCCGCGGCCGGAGCCGCGAACGCACGGGCCGCCGAACTGGCCGCCGCCCTCGGCCGTCACGGGATCCTGCCGGCGCATCCCGTCGACGTGAACCTGGTCTTCCTCGAGCTGGACCCGGAATGTGCTGCAGCTATTGCTGATTGGGCGCCGGCGTCACTCTGGGACCGCCCCGGGAGCATCAGGTTTGCGGCGAGCTGGGACACCGATGCCGAGGACGTTCAACGATTGGCGAGAGGTGTGATCGTGGCGAACAGTGCGCCGCGGTGCTCGCACGAGCGTCGCGGCTGAGGCCCGGTGCGGCCAACTCATCGTGTCTACTACCCCTCCGGTGCAGCATCCAGTACGCACGACCCACATGTTCGCGCTGTAGCAAGGGGTCCGACAGCCCCCACAGGATGCAGGTGCTCGACCAGCCGGCATTAGTGTGGCGGGACGACGGACGAAGCGACCGATCTCGGAGGGCTCATGCCGACCGATGAACATGGACCACGGGCAGCCGATGTGTTCGTCGCGTTCGGAGTCAGCGGGGATCTGGCCCGCAAGATGACGTTCGTGTCGCTGTACCAGCTCGAGCGAAGGAACCTGCTGAACTGCCCGATAGTAGGTGTAGCGGCAGAGAGTTGGAGCGATGACGATCTTCGCCGGCGGGCGTCGGAGTCGGTGACGGCGGCGCTCGGGGAGGCCGAACCCGACCACGACGTTCTCAACCGCCTGTGCCGGCGAATGACCTACGTCGGCGGCGACTTCGGTGATCCCGCAACCTTCGCCGCAGTCGCCGCCGCGATCGGCAAGGCTGCCGCGCCGGTCTTCTACCTGGAGATCCCACCGTCGTTGTTCGGTCCCGTCGTGGAGGGCCTGGCTGCGGCGGGACTCACCAAGAATGCGCGCGTCGTGGTCGAGAAGCCGTTCGGTCACGACCTGCAGTCAGCGCAGGAGCTCAACGGTCGACTTCGCTCGATTCTCGCCGAGTCCCAGCTCTACAGGATCGATCATTTCCTCGGAAAGCTCTCCGTGCAGGACATCCTTCACCTGCGGTTCGCCAACACCGTGTTGGAGCCGCTCTGGAATCGCCATTACGTCAGCAGTGTCCAGATCACCATGGCCGAGAGCTTCGGTGTCGACGATCGAGGCAGCTTCTACGATCACGTCGGCTGCCTTCGTGATGTCGTGCAGAACCACCTCATGCAAGTGCTGGCGATGGTCGCGATGGAACCTCCCGCGCGCGGTGATCTGGAATCGCTGTCCAACCGCAAGCGCGATGTGTTCGCGGCGATGCCGACGGCCCGGCCCGGTCACTACGTGCGCGGCCAGTACGACGGCTACCACCAGGTTGCCGGCGTCGCCGCAGACTCGACCGTCGAGACCTACGCTGCCCTGCGCCTGGAGATCGACAACTGGCGCTGGTCTGGCGTTCCGTTCTTCCTGCGGGCCGGAAAGTCACTTCCGCTCAGTCAGACCGAGGTGCGCCTGGTCTTCAGAACTCCGCCGTCCCTGGGTTTTTCGGCATCAGACGACGACGTCGACCCCAACCAGATCGTGCTGCTCATCGATCCGCATCCGGGTGCACGCTGGGTCCTGCACGCCAAACGCAGCGATGGTCCCGGACTGCGCCCGATCGACCTGGACGTCGACTTCAGCAGCGACGGCGAACGCATCCCCGCCCCATACGAAGTGCTGCTGCATGCCGCCATGCAAGGCGATCAGAGCCACTTCACCCGCGAGGATTCGGTCGAGGAAACCTGGCGAATCCTCGACCCGCTGGTCTCCTCGACCGCGCAACCCGAGCCCTACGCGCCTGGAACGTGGGGCCCCGCCGCCGCCGAGCACCTCATGCAGGAATTCGGCGGGTGGCACCAGCCCTGGCAGCTGCACAAGCCGGCGAGCTGACACACGCCCGGTCAGCCTGCCAGCGCTCCGGAATCGCCCGCGCTCTTCAAACGCTCGTGCACTGCCCGGAGCACGTCGCGCTGCTCGCGCAGCCGCTGACGGAAGCGGGGGTTGTCGGTGTGTGAGATCTCGCCCGTCAGTTCACGGAAGTAGGACTCGAGCAGATCGCTCAAGTGCGGCAACCTCTTCATCATTGAGACCGATCTCCATGGCGGCAGTATCCGCCCGGGCAATGGGGTGATCCAGGGAAGAAGGTCCTCACCCCCGGGTGCGTGGACGGGTGGCCCTAACCGGGCGGTAGCGAGAGCATGAGAGGTATGACGGCCACCTCGCGTACCCGTTCCAGCGCAGCGCTTGTGACGTCGTTGGCGGCGGTGTCCGCCGCGGCCGCTGTCGGAGGCGCCGGGACCGCGGCCGGCGTGCGGACGTGGTACCCGTCGCTCGACCGCCCGTCGTGGCGCCCGCCGGACGAGGTGTTCGGTCCGGTGTGGACGGTGTTGTACGCTGCGAACGCCGTCTCGGCCTGGCTGGTGTGGCGCGCGAACCCCACGCAGTCGCGCCCGGCGCTCAGCCTGTACGGTGCGCAGCTCGCCCTCAACGCTGCATGGCCGCTGCTGTTCTTCGGTCTCAAGCGTCCGGGTCTTGCGCTCATCGAGATCGCGCTGCTGTGGGTGGCGATCGTGGCTACGGTGTCGGCGTTCGCCCGCCGGCACCGGCTGGCAGCGCTGCTGCTGCTTCCCTACCTGGCGTGGGTGACGTTCGCGCTGGTGCTCAATGCGGAGCTGTGGCGGCGTAACTCCTGACCCGCAGGATCCTCGTAGCGCTCAGACGGTGGATCCCTGGGCCAGGCGTTCGAGCGTCCTGATGCGGTCGGCGATCGGTGGATGGGTGTCGAACAGCCGGTGGATACGCGACTCGTGATGTTGCAACGGGTCATCGATGCACATGGCGGCCGTCGCGTGGTTGGCCTTGACAAGCGGAACGTCGTTGTTCTGCAGCGTTTTCAGCGCCCGGATCAGACCCACGGGGTTGCGCGTGAGCTCGACGCTGCTGACGTCGGCGAGTGACTCGCGCCGGCGCGAAAGGGCGAGGCGGATGATCGGTCCGACGACGAATCCCACCAGCGCCAGCAGGGCGCCGGCGAGCAGCAGGACCAGAGCGAACTGGTTGTTGTTGCGGCCCCTTCCGGCCCGGGCGAAGAAGGCGCCGCGCCAGATCAGGCTCGCGAGGAGGCCGGCCATGCCGAGCAGGGTGGTCACGATGAGCAGCAGCCGGGTGTCGTAGTTCTTGATGTGGCTGATCTCGTGGCCGAGAACGCCCTCGAGTTCCTCACGATCCATGACGGCCAACAGTCCCGTCGTGACGGTCACGGCCGCGTGGGAGGGACTGATCCCGGTGGCGAACGCGTTCGGTGAGGGATCCTCGACCACGTAGACCGCGGGCATCGCAATCCCGTCGCCGATGGCGAGGGCCTCGACGAGGTGGTAGACCTGCGCGTAGCGCTCCGGATCGGCCGGCCGCGCCCCGGCGATCGCGAGCACCAGTCTGCGTTCCTGACGTCAGGGCGTAGGCCACAGCAGCCAACGCGAGCACCGCAGCAACGAGGACCCCGGCCGTGATGTCCTGCCTGACCGGCGCGCTGACCCCGGCCTGACGCGTCGAACTCAGGGCGACCGTCCAGCCGATGAGCAGACCGATGCCGAGCCACAGGAAGAAGAACAGGGCGACGTAGCCGACGGAACGTCGCTTGTTGCGCGCGATCTGCTCGTACACGACAAGTCCTCAATCGGCGGACGGCTGCGCCGGCGACCCGAAATCGACCACGGGACGGCCCGTTCGGCAGCTCGTCCGCCTCGAAGTAGGCCGACCGCTGGAATCCGCCGAACGGTCCGGCGATCAGGTGCGGGGAAAGGTCTGGATCGCCGTGTTGTAGTCGCGGGCCGGGTGTTGTAGTAGCGCCGGGCGAACTCGAGCTTGTCCTCGGTCGCGGTGAGCTGCTCCTGCAGCGACGAAACTCTCGACTGCCCGCAGTTGCGGGTAGTTCTCGGCGACCGCGAACAGTGAGCGTAATGACGCGCTCAAGGCGTTTTCAGCGGGCGCGATCCGCGCCGGATCCGCCGGCTGACGCCGCACTGACCGCGGCAGCGCGCGCCTCGGTCACCGCCTGGAAGGTTCCCGCTCTCGTGGGCGGCATAACCCTTGACCGTGTTCACCAGATTGGGGATCAGGTCGTGCCGCCGCTTGAGCTCGACGTCGATCTGCGACCATGCCTCCGGGTCCGATTGCGCCGTCGCACCAGCCCGTTGAAGGCCAGTACCGCCCAGAAGCCCACAACGACGACGATGGCGACGATGATCCACAGAACGGTCATGACGATCCCTTGCTGCTTCCGGCGCTGACCGGTACGGCCCTCAGGGCGTCCCAGGCGATGTCGCCGATGCCAAAGCCTGGCTCGATCAGTCGCTGCCCGTATCGGGAGACGTCGGCGCGACGCAGCATCAGGGAGCGGTAGACCCCGGCGGCGCGGATATCGCCCGCGAGTTGCGCGCCGATGATCATGCCGTCGCGCAGGTAGATGGAGCGCACGGCGCCGTTGCGCTGCCAGCGCAGGATGTTCTCGGGATTCTCGGTGGTTCCGATGGCCACGATCGGGACGCCGAGGTGTTTGAGGCTGTTCATCGACTCGGCGCCGCGGTAGGTCAGGTTGGCGCCCAGCAGGTTGGCGGCGGCCAGCGGAGCCTGGTTGACGGCGTTGGGGAAGATCGCATGGACGTAGCGCTGTCCGGTGAGCCAATCTGCGGCCTCGGCGACGTCGCCGGCGGCCACGACATGGGGCACTGTGGTGCGCAACCCGTCGTCCACGTGGATTCCCCAGCCGGTCCGGATCGGCGAGTGGTCGAGGAATTCGGTGTGGGGCTTCACCCCGGTCGCGGCGACGACGAGATCCGCGGTGAGCGCGGTCGAATCCGCCAGCCGGACACCGGTGACCCTCGGCGTTCCGATGAACGCGTCTGCCTGCACACCCAGTCGCAGCGTCACGCCACGGGCTCGCAGTTCCGCCTCGGCGACGGCCGAGGTGACGGGATCGAGGACCCGGGGCATGACCCAGGTTCGCCGGCCGATGATCGTCGTTTCCACACCGAGGTCGCTGAGCAGCAAGGCAAGTTCGATGCCGATGAAGCCGTTACCGACGACCAGCGCGGTGCGTGCCTCGCCGCGACGCACCCGGCCGACGAGTTCGGTGGCCGTCCGCAGGGATTTGAAGTCGAGGATTCCCGGAAGGTCCGCGCCGGCCAGCGGTGCGTGCAAGCGGCTGCCGGAGGCAATGACGAGTCCCTCGTAGGGAATGCGGCCGGCGTCGGTGAGCACCACCTCGTGGTTGTCGGTGTCCACGGCGGCGACGACCGTGTCCCGGCGCTCGTCGATGCCGAGCCGTTCGGCGACATCGGCCCCTTTCCAGTACAAGGACTGCTCGCGACCGGTGAGGAAATGATCGGCCAGCGCTGCGGGGGAGTACGGCGGGAACGGTTCGGTCGAGAGCGCGATCACCGAACCGGCCGGGTCCAGGCGGCGCAAGGTCGCTGCGGCAGTGATCCCTGCCGGGCCGGTGCCGATCACGACGGCACGCATCAGCGGGTCACCGCCAGCTCGCCGATCCCTTGAGCGGCGAGCAGGTCTCGCGCCAGCTGAGCCACCGCGTCGGCGATGTCGGAATCGGTCAGCAGGTCATCGACCGACGGTTCGGTGTCCAGCACTCGCTGGTCGAAGGGAAGCAGGTGGATCGTGTCCAGCGTGGCCCCGCCCAACGCATCGATGTGCGACAGCACGCGGTCTCGGTCGTGCGGTCCGCGCGAGCGATTGATCACCAGATGGATGTCGCCGATGCCGAGTTCACGCGCGAGCCGGGCTGTCTCGATACCGACCTGGGTCGCGTTGAAGGTGGGTTCGACCACGACGAGCGCGCTGTCGAAGCCACGGGCCAACGCCCGGCCGAAGTGCTCCACCCCGGCGTGGGTGTCCATCAGGACGACCTCATCGTGGCGCAGCCGCATACCCGCGATCGCCGCTGCCAGCAAGGCATTCTCCGGGCAGAGGCAGCCGCCACCCGCCCGCTGAACGCCGCCCATCACGAGCAGGCGCACGCCATCAGGGCCGGTGATGGACAGCCGATCAACGATGTCTGCGGTGTCCGGGTTGAGCCGCAGCATGCCGCCGGCCCCCTCGCCAGGGCGTGCGCCGGTCTTCTCCTCGACGTAGTCGCCTGCCGCCGAGACGGGCACCAGGCCGGCGAGGACATCGAGGTCAAGGCCGAGGGTCGCGCCGAGATTACGCTGCTCGTCGGCGTCGATGGCCAGCACACCGGCCCCGCCGCGGGCGAGCATTCGCGCCAGCAGCGCGGTCAGGGTTGACTTGCCGACGCCGCCCTTGCCGACAATGACGATGCGCCGGCCCTCAGCGGTGTGCTGGAGCGGGGCGCCGTGTGCGCCGCACGTGCCGCACATCTCGATCAGCCCAGTGCCGGCGCTGCGGCGGTGTGGTCGGGCGCCGTCTCGTGGCCGTCGCCGATGTCATCGGCCGCGATGAACGGCAGACCGAGCGCCTCGCGTTTGGCCTCGATGTGCCGGCGGATGAGCAGGGCGGCCTTGGCCGGATCCGGTTCGACGGCGAACTTGGCGCCGACGACCCCGTCCAGACCGTCGGCCAGCAATTGCACGACGTGTGGGCTGCCGAAGATCGGCGGTTGGACGCCGAGCACGGTGGTGATGCCACTGGCCACGACGTAACTGCCGATCGCGACCGCCTTCTCCGAATACCACTCGGGTGCGGCCCCGGCCAGTGGCAGCTGGTCGATGTCGACTCCGAGGTAGCCGGCCAGCGCGGCGGCGAGCGCGATGACCCGGCTGTTGTCCACGCAGGAACCCATGTGCAGGACCGGCGGGATGCCAAGCGCCTCGCATACCGCGCGCAGCCCTGGCCCAGCTAATGCCGCCGATTCCGGCATCATCTGGCCGGCCTTGCCGTTGGCCACTGCGGCGCATCCGGTGACGAGCACCAGGATGTCGTTCTCGATGAGCCGGCGGGTCAGCTCGATGTGCTCGAGATCCTGCGGCAGCTTGGGATTGTTGCAGCCGACGACGGCGACCGCGCCCCGGATCGTGCCCGCGGCGATGGCATCAACGAGCGGTTTCGGAGTGCCACCGAGCGCGCCCAGGATCGCCTCGACCGAGAAGCCGCCCATCATGCGCACCGGTGACGTGGGGATGCGGACCCGCTCCGTGATTGCGGTCGGGATAGGCGTCGATGGCCATCCGGACGATCTGGCGGGCGACCTCGGCTCCGCGCTCGGGGTCGAACGAGACATGCGTGGCGCCGGGGAACTTCGCCTTGTCCGCAGTCGAAATCACCTTGGTGTGGTAGCACTTCGCGACATCCACGACCGACGGCATGATGCACTGGTAATCGACCACCATCGCCTCGAGCGCGCCGGTGATCAGCACCAGCTCCTGCATGAGGTGGTTACCCGCCATCGGGATGCCCTTACGCATCAGGATCTCGTTGCCGGTGCAGCACAATCCGACCACGTTGATGCCGGTCGCACCGTAGGACTTGGCCAGTGCGAGCAACTCGGGATCGGCTGCGGCATCGACGATCACGTCCGACAGCAACGGGTTGTGACCGTGCATGGCAATGTTGACCTGATCGCGGCGCAGCACGCCGAGATTCACCTGAGCCATGACCGGCTTGGGGGTGCCGAACATGATGTCGGACAGTTCGGTGGCGATCATCGAGCCGCCCCATCCATCGGACAGGCTCGTGCGCAGGGCGTGCAGCAGCAGATTGACGTAGTCGTTGTCGACACCCATGTGCGTGCGGTGCAGCATCTCGACGTTCTCGCGGTCGACGCCCCGGGGCGTGATGCCCAGCGCGGCCCACTTGTCGCGGCGGACCTCGGGCACCCGTTCCAGGAACGACACGGACTGGCGCCGCGACCCGTAGTCATCGAGGAGAACATCGGCCAGAGCTACGGCGACCTCCGCGGTACTGCGGTCCTCGGTAGGCACACCCAACTCGGCGGCAACCCGGCGCAGCTTGGCTTCATCGTTGACGTGGTAGCCCGAGGTCTCCCCGCGGGCCATGGCCGCGAACGTCTCGAGGATGTCGCGACCGTGGTCGGAATGCGCCGACGATCCGGCCGCGATGGCGCGACCGAGGTTGCGCGCCACGATCACGTCGGCGTCCGCACCGCACACGCCCTTCTGCGGGCCCTCCCCGAAGGGATCGATCCGGCACGGGCCCATGGCACAGTTGTGGCAGCTGAGGCCCAAGGCGCAGTAACCGCACTGGGGCTGCTGGGCCGCCAGCCGATCCCACACGGTCTCGATGCCTTCGGCCCGGGCGACGTCGATCATCGCCTGCGCGTCCGGGTGGATGGTGAGCCTCACGGGCTGGGCACCGTTCTGATTCGCGCTCATGGCCGGGCTTCCTCTCCGTCCGCTGAAGGCAAGTAGCCGTGGCGAGCCGCCTGTGCCGCATCGGCGGCTGCCTGCTCCGCTTCGCCCCAGGCATGCCAACCGGCGAGCGGATCGCCGCCGGGCCGGGCGGTGCGCGCGCCGCCGGCGGCGGCCAGAACCGCTCCCGCGTCGTGCAGGCGCCCGGTCGCGACCAGTTCGTTGATGTCCCCGTAGACAAGGGCATCGACCTTGCAGACCTCGACGCAGGCAGGGGTCTGTCCGCGACTCACCCGATCGAGGCAACCGTCGCACTTCACCGCGACAGCCGTCTCCGGCCCCGGACCTTCGGCCAGCGGGTGGAAGGTCAGCACGTCGAACGGGCAGACGACGGCGCACATCGCACAACCGATGCAGCGCTGAACGTCGATCAGCACGAGCCCGGCTTCCGTGTCGCGGCTGATCGCCCCGGCGGGGCACACCTCCAGACACGGAGCCGGATCGCAATGGCGACAACGATTCGGGAACGCGGTTGTCGCGACGGGTCCCGGCTGGACGTGGATGCGCTTGCGAGGCGTCGGCTTCTCGAGAAAGGCCGAGCTGCCGTCCTGGCTGGTCGAATGCTCGATGGCGCAGGCGATCTCGCATTGAAGACAGCCGATGCACTGCTCCGGGTTGATGAAGACGGTTTGCATCACGGCCCCCTTCAGGCGGCGTGACAACCTCTCCGTCCAGTGTCCGTACCGGCCCGATGGATCCCTAGGGTCGTAAGTCTCCAACGCGAGGGCTATGGTCCCTGACCTCCCAAAGGCCACCACGGGAGGGCCTTCCGGTGCGAGCCCTGGGCCATCAGTCCCGGCGCCTGCCGGAGGGCTGCTCGCCCACGTGGTCCAGGAACCAGTCGCGGGCGGCCAGCGCGGCCGCGGCGAGCGTGCCGGGCTCCTCGAAGAGGTGTGTCGCCCCGGGGATGACGGCGAGGTGGCTGGCGCAATGCAAACGACGAAGGGCCTGTCGATTGAGGTCCAGCACGACGTCATCGGCGCCCCCGACGATCAGCAGGGTCGGTGCGCGGACCGCCTCCAGGTGGCGTCCGGCAAGGTCGGGCCGACCACCCCGGGACACGACCGCTGCAACAGCGGAGCCAGGGCTCGCCGCAGCCTGCAATGCCGCCGCCGCGCCGGTACTCGCGCCGAAGTAGCACACCGGCAGGCCGGCGATCGCCGGCCGCTGGCGCACCCATTCGGTGACCTCCGCGAGACGATGGGCGAGCAACTCGATATCGAAGGTCTTGGCCCTGTCCATTTCCTCTTGTGGCGTCAGCAGATCGAAGAGCAAGGAAGCTAACCCGACCTCGTTCAGAACCTTGGCGACGTAGCGGTTGCGTGGGCTGTGGTGGCTGCTCCCGCTCCCATGGGCGAACAGCACGATGGCACTGGATCGATCGGGCAGCGTGAGCTGACCCTGAAGTCGCACGTCACCGGCGTCGATCAGGACTTCGCCGTCGCCGGCTGTCGCAGCCTCGCCGTCCGTGCGCCGATCGCTGTTTCGAGCTCGCTGCAAGCTGGCGACAACGTCCCCGTCGTCGACGGCGTCGAAGTTGCGGTAGAACTGGCCGACTCCGAAGAAGTTGTCGGGACTCTGCAGGCAGACGAGCTCGTCGGCATCAGCCTGCGACCGGGTCCAGCCGGGCGGGGCGACGGGTACCGCGAGCACTATTCGCGCCGCCCCCGCTGCCCTGGCGACCTGGCACGCCGCGCGCGCTGTGGCTCCGGTGGCAATTCCGTCGTCGATGATCACGGCGATCTTGTCCCTGAGCGAGATCTTGCGCCGGGCCTGCCGGTAGCGTGCAGCGCGGCGCTCCAGCTCGGCGGCCTCGCGCTGCTCAACGACGTCGATTCCCCGCTCGGAGACACCGGTCTCGCGCACGACGTCCTCGTTGACAACCCTGACGCCGTTCTCGCCGATGGCACCCATGGCCAGCTCGTGCTGGAACGGAACTCCCAGCTTGCGCACCAGGATCACGTCGAGCGGAGCACCGAGCGCCGTCGCTACCTGTTCGGCAACGGGTACCCCTCCGCGGGGAAGCCCGAGCACGACAATGGGTGCAGACCGCAGGAATTCCAGTCGCTTCGCCAGCTGACGTCCCGCATCCACGCGGTCGTCGAATAGCGCGAGCTGCCGCTTCGGGGACGGCCAGGAAGAGCTCGTGGTGGTTGGCATCCTCGCCTCCTCATCGGACGGCACCGGCTGCGAGATCCAGCGTGTCATTCCGCGCTGGGCCTGGCCAGTGGCCTACGTCCCGGAACCGATGACGAGACGCCGGCCACGCCACCGGCGAAGCTCATCCGCTCCCCAGGCCACGAAGGGATACGGCGCCACCAGAGCCAGCCGGCTCAGCGACAGCGCCGCGTCCCGAACGGGCCCGCCATTCCGGGAAAGGACCTTGGCCACTGGCGGGCCGGGCCCGGCGGCAAGAGGCTGGCATTGGTACGTCATGCGCGCTGGCCTCAGGAGGCGGCACATGTCCGAACACCTCGTCAGGTTCTGCCGGCGTTTCGAAGAGGTCGGCATGGACGATGTCGGGCTCGTCGGCGGGAAGAACGCTTCGCTCGGTGAACTCATCCGCACACTCACGCCACGCGGCATTCGCGTTCCCGAGGGTTTCGCCACGACCGCGGATGCCTACTGGGCTTTCCTGGACAGCGCCGGGCTGCGGGAGCCGATCGCTGCTGAACTTGCCGCGATGGCAGCCGGAGAGCGCACGCTGGAGGAAGCCGGGGCGCGGATCCGGGAGCAGATCCTGGCCGCTCGCGTTCCCGATGACGTGGCCGGCGCCTTGCACGGGGCCTACTCGGTGCTCGCCGGACTGATCGGCACACCCGACCCGGATGTCGCCGTCAGGAGCAGCGCCACCGCAGAAGATCTGCCCACCGCAAGCTTCGCGGGCCAGCAGGCGAGTTTCCTTCATGTTTCAGGGTTTTCCGCGCTTCTCGAGGCCTGGCGCAGCTGCGTGGCCTCGCTGTTCACGGACAGGGCCCTGGCGTACCGCGAAGCCAATGGTTTCAGCCATCTCGACGTCGCGCTCTCCGTGGGCGTGCAGCGCATGGTTCGGGCCGACCTCGGTTGCTCGGGGGTGGCCTTCACGCTCGATACGGAGACCGGGTTTCCGCACGTAGTCGTGATCAATGCTGCCTGGGGACTCGGTGAGGCGGTGGTCGGCGGCACGGTGGACCCCGACGAGTACGTCGTGTTCAAGCCCGCATTGAGTGATCCGAAGTGCGTACCGCTGCTGTCGCGTCGCCGCGGAAGGAAGGAAGTGAAGGTCGTCTACGCGCCGCACCGCACCGGGACGGTTTCCGTTCCCACCTCGCCTCGCGAGCGCACCACGTGGGTGTTGGCAGACGCAGACGTCCTGCAACTGGGCCGATGGTCCGCTGAGATCGAGCGCCACTACGGCACACCGATGGATGTCGAATGGGCGAAAGATGGCCGCAGCGGCGAGCTTTTCATCGTTCAAGCGCGCCCGGAGACCGTCGCGGCGCGGTATGAATCGGCGTTGCTGCGCAGCTACGCCGTGAAAGCTCATGGTCCCACGTTGCTGACGGGCATCTCGGTCGGCCAGGCTGCCGCCGCCGGCCCGGTGTGCATCGTGCGCAGTCCTGCGGAGATCGACAAGGTCACCGCCGGCTCGGTGCTCGTCACGAGCGTCACCGATCCGGACTGGGTGCCGGCGATGAAGCGCGCCGCCGCCCTTATCACCGATCACGGCGGTCGCACGTCACACGCCGCCATCGTCAGCCGCGAGCTCGGGTTACCCGCCGTCGTGGGCACCGGATCCGCCACGACCGAGCTGGCGGACGGTCAATGGGTCACGGTTTCCTGCCTGGATGCCGAGGCCGGCTACGTCTTCGACGGGACCGCCGAAATCGAGGAGCACGAGCTGGACCTCACCGAACTCGCCGCCGACCCGCACCAAGGTGATGCTCAACCTGGCCAGCCCCGCGGCGGCCATGCGCTGGTGGCGGCTACCCGCCGACGGAATCGGGCTGCTGCGTATGGAGTTTCTGGTCACCAACAGCGTCAAGGCGCATCCCATGGCGTTGGCTCACCCGGAGCTGGTTCCGGACGAGAGGGAACGCGCCAAGGTCCTCGAACTGGCCCGTGACCACCCGACTCCGGGGGACTACCTGGTCGACCAGCTCGCCTCGGGAATCAGCCGTATCGCGGCCTCACGGTGGCCGCTGCCGGTCATTGTCAGGATGAGCGACTTCAAGACCAACGAGTACGCCCACCTGCTCGGCGGACGATCGTTCGAGCCGGACGAGGACAACCCGATGCTGGGTTGGCGCGGAGCCAGCAGGTACTACGACCCGGGATACCGGGACGGGTTCGCGCTCGAGTGCGCGGCCGTGCGGAAAGTGCGAGAGATCCACGGATTGACGAATGTCCGGGTGATGATCCCGTTCTGCCGCACCCTCTCCGAAGCCGATCAGGTGCTGGCGACGATGGCCGAGCATGGTCTGGCCCGCGGCAGTAACGGTCTCGAGGTCTACGTGATGGCCGAGATCCCGGCGAACATCGTGCTGGCCGAGCAGTTTGCCGACCGGTTCGACGGCTTCTCGATCGGTAGCAACGACCTCACTCAGCTGGTACTGGGGGTCGACCGCGACAGCGACCGGCTCGCAGCGCTCTTCGACGAGACCAATCCAGCCGTCACCGCACTCATCCAGCAGTTGATCTCCGCCGCGCATCGGAAAGGCCGGCCCGTGGGCCTGTGCGGCCAGCGTCCGAGCAACGACCCCGCATTCGCCCGCTTCCTGGTCGCCAACGGCATCGACTCGATCTCCGTGACGCCCGACAGCTTCCTGCAAGTGCGTCGCATCGTCGCCGAGGCGGAGGCCGGCTTCGTCGAGGGTGCGATCGGAGAGCAGCGCGCCAAGCCGCTCAGCGCCGCCGTTCCCGGCGGGTAGCTGTGCACGTCGAGGAGTGACCTTCGGCCCTAACGCCCCCCGCTGACCACCGTGACGATGGAGGAGCAGGGGAGATGACGAACCCATGGAAGCTCTGGTGATCGAGCCGGCGGGTCTGCAGGCGCTCATCGACGTCCTGGTTCGCCGGGGATACACCGTGATCGGACCCACGGTTCGCGACGGTGTGATCGTCAACGCCGAGATCCACACCATTGACGAGCTACCCCGCGGATGGGGCGACGACCAGCAAGCGGCGCACTATCGCCTCCGCCGGCGCGGCGATGACGCCCTGTTCGGCTATGCCGCGCCGCGCAATCGGCGAAACCGGTCTTCTTCCCGGCCACCGCGCTGGTGTGGCGTGGGCGACTCGCTGCAGACGGCCTTCCCGCCGAGCGTCGAGGAATCGCGCGGTTCGCCGGAAAGTGCCGCACCCTATGCATTTCTGGGCATCCGATCCTGTGATCTTCATGCCCTCTCGGTGCATGACCGCATCCTGGCCGAGCGCAGCAGCGTCGACGACGACTACGTTCACCGCCGTCGCGGCGCCTTCCTCGTCGCCGTCACTTGCAGCGACCCGGCGGGAACGTGTTTCTGCGCGTCGATGGGCACCGGGCCGCGCCCCGAGAGCCACTTCGATCTGCGCCTCACGGAATTGATCGACGCGACGCGACACCGCTTCCTCCTCGAGGCGAGTGGCGAGCGAGGGGAGCAGGTACTCGCCGAGCTGGCGGGTGAGCCGGCCGACGCCAAGACGCTGTCGGATGCCGAACGCGTGTCGGCGCGGGCGAGCGAGCGCATGGGTCGCACGCTCGAGACGAACGGTCTTCGCGAGGTGCTGTACGCGAGCGCCGACAGCCCCTTGTGGGACGACGTGGCCACCCGATGCCTGTCGTGCACCAACTGCACGCTCGTGTGCCCGACCTGCTTCTGCTCGTCAACCGCCGACATCACCGATCTCACCGCGACGACGGCCGAGCGGCGTCGCGTCTGGGCCTCCTGTTTCACCTCGGATTTCTCCTACCTGCACGGTGCAGTCGTGCGCAAGTCCGCCGCATCGCGCTACCGGCAATGGATGACCCACAAATTCGCGACCTGGGTCGACCAGTTCGGAGTGCAGGGATGCGTCGGGTGCGGGCGATGCATCACCTGGTGTCCGGCCGGGATCGACATCACGGAGGAGGCTGCGGCGCTGCAGGCCGAGCCTGCCGCCGCGGCGCCGGAGGTGAGGAAACCACGATGAGGACGATCGAGGAGTACCTGCCCGAGCACGCCTTCTTCGCCGGGCTGCCGGCAGATGTCATCGGCCTGCTGGCGGGCTGCGCGGTCAACGCCCACTTTGCGGAAGGGGAACGCCTGTTTCGGCAGGGCGAATCCGCCGACCGCTTCTACGTCATCCGCAGGGGCCGGGTGGCCCTGGAGGTGCGCGGTCCAGGAGACGGCCCGCGCGCAGCAGTCATCGACACTGCGGATGCCGACGACGTCGTCGGATGGGCCTGGCTCGTCCCGCCCTATCGCTGGGCCTTCGACGCCCGGGCCGTAGCCCCCACGAGCGTCATCGCCTTCGACGCCGTATGCCTGCGGGCCAAGTGCGCGAACGACCCCGCGGTGGGCTACGCCCTGATGCAACGGGTCGCCACGTCGCTGTACGGACGTATGCAGGAGGCGCGGATCAGGCTGCTCGATCTCTACGGAAACCCGCATGCCGTACGAAACTGAAGCCCCGGTCCCCGGTATCAGCCCCCGGGGTCACGCCGCGATGATCCCGCGCCCGTTTCGCATCGTGGGACGACGAGTCGACAACGCGGACACGGTCACGCTGCAGCTGCGAGCCGGTCGAGGGCGACAGCCTGCGTTTTGCCCCGGGGCAGTTCACCATGCTCGGCGCCTTTGGCGTCGGCGAGGTTCCGATTTCGATCAGCGGGAACCCGCTGAATCCACCGAATTCACTGAACCTCGAGCACACCATTCGCGACGTCGGCGGCGTCACGCACATCCTCGCGTCGCGCGAGCCGGGAGCGGTGCTTCTGGTGCGCGGCCCCTTCGGCTCGGGCTGGAACCTTCGCGACGGAGTCGGCGGAGACCTGATCCTCGTCGCGGGAGGAATCGGGCTGGCCCCGCTGCGCCCGGCGCTGCTCGAGGCGTTGGCGCGCCGCGACGATTTCGGCCGCATCGTCGTGCTGTACGGCGCGCGCACTCCCCAGGACGTGCTGTTCGCCGGGGAGCTCGCCGCCTGGGGTCGCCTGGCCGGGGTCACGGTCGAGGTGACGGTCGACCACGGCGATGCGGAGTGGAGCGGGCACGTCGGCCTGGTGACGAAGCTGATCCCGCGGGCCGCCTTCGATCCGGCCGGCGCATCGGCGCTCCTCTGCGGACCTGAGGTCATGATGCGCTACGTGGCGACCGCGCTGCTCGACCGGGGCGTTTCGCCGACCCGGCTGCAATTGTCGATGGAACGCAACATGCGTTGCGGCATCGGGCTGTGTGGTCATTGCCAGCTGCGTGAACTCTTCATCTGCCTCGACGGGCCCGTCCTGCCCTACGAGCGCCTCGCCCCGCTGCTGACTGTCCCGGAGCTCTGAGATGAAGGCGCCGTCGAAACTTCCCACCTTGGCTGTCTGGAAGTTCGCCTCGTGTGACGGGTGTCAGCTCACCCTGCTCAACTGTGAGGACGAGCTGCTCGCGCTCACCGGCGAAATCCAGATCGCCTACTTTCCCGAGGCGACCCGGGCGGTCGTGCCAGGCCCGTACGACGTCTCCCTGGTGGAAGGGTCCATCACCACGCCCGCCGATGCCGAGCGGATCCAGCAGGTGCGCCAGGTCTCCCGTCACGTTGTGGCCATCGGATCCTGCGCCACGAGTGGCGGCATCCAGGCGTTGCGCAACTTCGCCGATGTCGAGCAGTACCTCGCGATCGTCTACGCGCATCCGGCGTATCTGAAGACGCTCGAACGGTCGACGCCGATCTCCGATCACGTCACGGTCGACTTCGAGCTGCGAGGATGCCCGATCGACAGGACCCAGCTGCTGGAAGTCCTCGGCGCCTACTTGCAGGGACGCACGCCGCGGGTGCCGGCCTACAGCGTGTGCCTCGAGTGCAAGAGTCGCGGGACCGTCTGCGTGACCGTCGCCCACGGGACCCCCTGCCTGGGGCCGATCACGCAAGCCGGCTGCGGTGCGCTCTGCCCGGCGTTCGCGCGGGGCTGCTACGGCTGCTTCGGACCGCAGGACACTCCCAACGTGAAGCAGCTCGCTGAACGGCTGCGCCTGCAGGGTATGGCCGATGCCGACATCGTGAGAATCTTGAGAACGTTCAACGCGGACGCCGAGCCCTTCCGTCGAGAGAGCGAGCGCTACGTGGAGAGAACTTCATGACCCACCGGCTCACCGAAGGAAACGAGTACCTGCACGTCGCGGGACTCGCCCGCATCGAGGGCGAAGCTTCCATGCGTGTCGAGGTCCGCCAGGGCACCGTCACCGATGTCCAGCTGCAGATCTTCGAACCACCCAGGTTTTTCGAGGCCTTCCTGCGCGGTCGAGCCTGGACCGAACCCCCCGATATCACCGCCAGGGTCTGCGGGATCTGTCCGGTGGCCTATCAGCTCAGCGCGTGCCAGGCGATCGAAGCCGCCTGCGGGGTCAGCGTTTCGGAGGAGATACGCCAGCTGCGTCGCCTGCTCTACTGCGGCGAGTGGATCGAAAGCCATGCGCTGCACATCTTCTTCTTGCACGCGCCGGACTTCCTGGGCTATGCCGGAGCCATCGAGATGGCCCGCGAGCACCGTGAACTCGTCGAACGCGGCCTGCGGTTGAAGAAGGCCGGAAACGCTCTCATGACGGTCATCGGGGGCCGGCCGGTACATCCGGTCAACGTCCGCATCGGTGGTTTCTACCGGTTGCCCACCCGAGCGGAATTGTCAGCGCTCCGGCCGTCGCTGCTGCGCGGGCGCGAGGAAGCACTGGAGACGGTGGCCCTCGTCGCCGGCTTCGAATTCCCCGACATGCAGCAACCATTCGACTACCTCTCGCTGCGCGCGGAGAACGGTTATCCCCTTGAATCAGGGTCCGTGGTGACGAGCGCGGGCGATGCTTTTCCGGTAGCCGAGCTCGGCCGGCGCATTATCGAAGAGCACGTGAAAGGGTCGAACGCGCTGCACAGCCGACTTCGCGGGAGCTCCGCCCCTACGTTGTCGGCCCGCTCGCGCGCTACACGCTCTGCTCCGATCAGCTCTCGCCGCTCGCCCGCGAGGCCGCCCGGTCCGCCGGGCTCGCCGAGACGTGCCGCAATCCGTTCCGCTCGATCATCGTGCGAGCCGTCGAACTCACCTACGCGTTCGACGAAGCGCTGCGCATCATCGACGCCTGGGAGGGAGCGCCCGCTCCAGCGGCGCTCGTCCCGGCGCGGGCCGGCGAGGGCCATGGTGGCACCGAGGCGCCGCGCGGGTTGCTGTATCACCGCTACCGGTTAGATGGCGAAGGGAACATCCTCGACGCTCAGATCGTCCCTCCTACTGCACAGAACCAGGCCGGCATCGAGGCCGATCTCCGCGCGTTCGTTCAGGATCGGCTGCATCTCGACCACGACGAACTCACCCGCCAGTGCGAGCAGGCCATCCGCAACTATGACCCCTGCATCTCCTGCGCGACGCACTTCCTCGACGTGCACGTCGACCTGACGTGAGGCCGGGTTCCGGCGCGCCGCCAGAGCGCCTGCTGGTGGGTCTGGGCAACCCTTACCGCGGAGATGATGCCGTCGGCCCCCTCGTCGTGCAAGAGGTGGCGCGCCGGTTGCCCGGGCAGGCTCAGCACCTCCGCGTGGTCGAGCGCGAGGAACCGTCGGCCTTGCTGGACCTGCTCGCGGAAGCCGACCTCGCCGTTGTCGTCGATGCCGTCCGTACGGGACGTGAGCCCGGGAATCTCCTGCTGCTGGAAGCCGGCTACGACGCGCCCGCCGGACCGGCTCTATCGTCGCCGGGCATCGGGTTCGGCGGCACGCATGCCTTCGGTCTTGCCTCGGTCATCGAGCTGGCGCGGGTGCTCGACCGGCTGCCGCGCCGCCTTGTCGTGGTCGGGATCGAAGCCGCCGGGTTCGAACCCGGTAGCGCTCTTTCTCCGGCCGTGAGATCCGCCATCCGTGGCTGCGCCGACACCGTCATGGAGCTCCTGGCGCTCGCAACGGCCGGCGATCCGGGCGAGGGCGACGCGTGAGCCCGCAACCGGCGAGCGCGCCCGACCTCAGCCCGAAACTGGTGGAGACCCACAGCGCGTTGCTCATCTTCATCGGAGATCGCGTCTACAAGCTCAAGAAGGCCGTCGACCTCGGCTTCCTCGACTTTCGCACCCCAGCGGCGCGCCGATCGGCGTGTCAGGCCGAGGTGGAGTTGAACAGGCGGCTGGCACCGGATGCCTACCTGGGCGTTGCCGACGTCCACGATCCCAGCGGTGAGGTCTGCGAGTCGCTGGTGGTCATGCGCCGCATGCCCGAACACCGTCGGCTCTCCACCCTGGTGACCACCGAGCCGGGATCCGCGGAGCTCGCCGATGCGCTGACCGCGCTCGCCCGCCTGATGGCAGATTTCCATTCCCGGTGTGCCACTTCATCGCAGATCGCCGCCTACGGCGACCCTGAGGCAATACGCCGGCTGTGGCGGGACAACATCCTCACGCTTCGGCGCTTCACCGGTGACGTGCTCGCCGGGGCCGAAGTCGATCGCATCGAAGCGCTCGCAATGGCCTACCTCGACGGCCGGGAGCCGCTGCTGCGCCGGCGCCAGCAGCAGGGCCGGATCCGTGACGGCCACGGTGATCTGCTGGCCGACGACATCTTCATCCTCGACGACGGACCGAGGGTGCTGGACTGCCTGGAATTCGACCCCCGGCTCCGATTCGGTGACGTGCTGAACGATGTGGCATTCCTGGCGATGGATCTGGAACAGCTCGGCGCCCCCGATGCGGCGCGAACCTTCCTCGACAGCTACGCCGGCTTCAGCGGCGAGCACCATCCGCGATCCCTCGAGGATCACTACATCGCGTACCGCGCGGGAGTGCGCAGCAAGGTGTCATGCCTGCGCTGGAGCCAGGGGGAGGAGGCGGCCGCCTCGGCGGCCCGCGCGTTCAGCGCGCTCGCCGCGCGCCACCTGACACGCGGGCAGGTCCCGCTGGTCCTCGTCGGAGGCTTGCCCGGCACCGGGAAGTCGACGGTGGCCGCCGGCCTCAGCCAGACGCCGGAAGGCATGGCCTGGACGCTGCTGCGTTCTGACGTCGTCCGCAAGGAACTCGCCGGGATGGATCCGAGCGAGCGGGCTCCGGCCGCCTACGGAGCCGGGCTCTACCAGCCGCAGCTGCGCCGTCGCGTTTACGCGCAGCTCTTCGAACGCGCCGAGATCGCGCTCGGTCTCGGGCAGGGCGTCATCCTGGACGCCACGTTCTCCGACGACGCGGATCGGACGGCCGCGCGGCGCCTCGCCGCGAAGATGCACTCGCCCCTGGTCGAACTCGAATGCCGAGCGCCCGCCGGCGCGGTCGTCGACCGGCTTGCGCCGCGCGCCGGACGCCACCGCGATCCGTCGGATGCTGACCCGGAGATCTTTCGGGCGATGGCGCGTCAGGCCACACCGTGGCCGGCCGCCCGGGGCATCGATACGTCGGGGACGATCCCGGCAGGCGTCGCGGCGGCACGGGCGGCGGTCATGTCGACGCTCGAGCCTGCCGGCCGGGTCCACTAGCCGCCGTGGGCGTGATCGACAATCGCCGACTGGACCTTGTCGATCCGATCGTTCTCGAGGTCTTCGGCCGCCGACATCGAGGACGCGGTCATGACGAGGGCATCCGGGCCGGGAAACACGACCGACTCGTGGCCGTCGTCCGTCCAGCGCACGGTGTAGGGCGGGGATCCGTCAGCTCGCACGGCGAGGATGATGGCGCGGCGTTCGTGCTCGCCGCGGGTCTTGACGATCAGCCAATCGCCAACGCTCGCGTTCACGGCACAACCCCTTCCCGCCGGCATCACCGGCCCCTTTCCACGATCCTCGCGCGACGTCGCCGTGACGAGGGACAAAAGGCCCTGCCGATCCCGCTGGGACGCCGTTCAGTCGAACGTCTCGCGGGGCACGAGCAGCTGAAGCTGCTTGCGGGCGGACACGATCCGGTTCTTCACGGTTCCCTGCGGGACGCCCAGCAGCGCGGCGATCTCGATGGTGCGGTAGCCGTGGAGCCCGGCGAGCAGAAACGGCTGGCTGTTCGTTGCCGGCAGCTGACCGAGCGCGTTCAGGACGCGGCGCGTCTGATCCTCTGCTATTGCCGCGGCATCCGGACCGGGACGGTTGTCCGGCAGGCTCTCCTCGTGCCGGCGGTCGAGCGGTTCGACTGCTGGCCACGAGGCTCGGCGGCGCAGGAGTTCCACAGCGCGGCGGTGGACGAGCGTGTAGAGCAGGCCACCGATCGCGCCACGCTCGGGCCGGTAACTGTGCCGGGCCCGCCACAGCGACAGGAACGCCTCCTGCACCACGTCAGCGGCCAGCTGGCGATCTCCGACCCAGTGCACCGCCAGCCGATGAGCACCCGGACCGTACGTGCCGTAGAGGACGGCCAGATCGGCCGGTAGCGACCCGTCGGCGCTCCTGTCCGGAGCATCCACTGCCTCGGGCGCCGCGGCGGCCGTCAACGCGTTCCCTGCCGGCTGCCGGTAGCTCGACCCGGTGCGGAGAGCTCGACGAACCAGCGGCCGCCGGCGGTCCACGTGTCGATGGGGACGAGACCGATGTCCGTGCCGACCGCGATGATGGCGTCGGCGTCGCAGACGAGCCATCGGAACGGGTGGCTCGGGGTGCCGCGGTGGACGAGCTTGACGAGCAGTTGCCGGCTTCCGGTCCCGGGCGGCCCGGCCTCGACGATGACCGTGCCGCCGCACTCGAGAAGGTCCCGGGCCCGGTTGAGCAGTGCCGTCGCGTCTCCCGAGATGCCGATGTTGCCGTCCATGAGGAGCACGTGCTGCCAGCGACCGAGGTCGGGGGTAGCGGCGAAGACGTCTTGGTGCAAGGCCGCTGCTCCCCGGGAACGGCTGAGGAATACGGCATGCGCTGAGATGTCGATCCCGAGAGCCCGGATGCCCGCGGCATGCAGCGCCCGGGTCATGCGCCCGGCTCCGCAGCCGACATCCAACGTCGCGCCTTGGCAGCGGGCGAGCACGGATTCGTCGCCCGGCCTCGCGCTGCTCCACAGCTCGGCTCGCAACGGCAGCCGGGTGCCGTTGGCGAGCTGCACCGCGACCGGATGCCCGTCCATCGCTCGTTCGTAGAAGTGCAGGGGGAGGCGGTCGCTCACATCGACACTGGTCATGTCCCCGATCTTCAAGGTCCCCAGCGCGTTCGGGCGCTCTGGTCGCCTTACGGGACTATTACGGTTTTCTCGCCCGGATCCCGCCCGTCACTACTCTGTGAGCATGGTCGCGGTGCAGGCGCCGGAGACGGACCTGGCGCGCCACGTTCTCGTCGTTGACGACGATCGCACCGTCGCCGAGGTGGTGTCCGCCTACCTGCGGAACGCCGGCTACGTGGTGCTCACCGCGGAGGACGGCCAGAGCGCCCTGGAGCTGTCGGCCGCACACGTACCGGATCTGGTGGTGCTCGATCTGATGCTGCCCGGTATCCCCGGCCTCGAGGTCTGCCGGCGGTTGCGCGAGCTCGGTCCCGTACCGATCATCATGCTGACCGCCCGGACAGGCGAGCACGAGCGAGTAGCCGGGCTGCAGAGCGGCGCCGACGACTACGTCACCAAGCCCTTCAGCCCGCGTGAACTCGTCGCGCGGGTGGACGCTGTCCTGCGCCGGGCCGCCCCGCAGCCGGCGCACGGAAAGTCCTCGATCATCGCCGATGGCGAGCTGCGTATCGACGAGGGCGCGCGCGAGGTGAGACTGCGCGGCCGGCCGGTCGGGCTGACCAGCCGGGAGTATGACCTGCTGGCGTTTCTGGCGCGCAACCCCCGCATCGCCTTCACCCGCGAGCTCCTGCTTCGGCGGGTGTGGGACTGGAGCTTCGGTGACGTGTCGACGGTGACCGTCCACATGCGCCGGTTACGCGAAAAGATCGAAGAAAACCCGGCGAAACCGAAGCGCCTCGTCACCGTTTGGGGCACCGGGTATCGCTACGAGCCCGTCGAGCTGCCCGCATGACCGCGGTCCTGACGTCGATGGGCGTGACGCTCGCCGTCGGCCTCGCCGGCTGCTACGCGATCTGGCTGCTACGGCATCGAAGCGCGGCCGCCGTCATGACCGGCGCCGTGCTCACCGCCGTGTGCGCGTCAACAGTCGGGATCGTCGTCGCCGCCCGCCAGATGCTGATCTCCGATCACCAGGCGGCCGTGCTGGGTGCCATCGTCGGATGCGCCATGCTGGTCGCCACCGCTTGCGCACTCATCATGGGAAGGCACGTCGGCCGGCTCGCCGCACGGCAGGCCGAGGCCCTCGCCGCCCGTGAGCGGGAACAAGCGCTGGAAGCCAACCGACGCGAGCTCGTCGCGCTGCTGTCGCACGACCTGCGCAGCCCGCTGGCCGGGATCCGGGCAATGGTGGAAGCGCTGGCTGACCACGTCGTCGTCGAAGCGGCGAAGGTCGCCGAGTATCACCGCACGATCGGGCTCGAGGTCGAGCGTCTCACCGAGATGGTCGACGACCTCTTCGAATTAGCCCGGATCCACCGCGGCGGGTTGGTGCTGCGAAAGCAGCGGGTGACGCTCGCCGACGTCGCGTCCCAGGCCTACTCGTCGATGATTGCGCTTGCCGAGGCGCGCGGGATCACGGTCACGGCCGACGTGCCCGAAGCGCCGATCGACGTCGACGTCCGGCTGATGACCCGGGTGCTGTCCAACCTGCTCACCAACGCCATTCGCCATACCCCGCCAGGAGGACACGTCAGGATCATCGGCACGCAGGACGCGCTCACGGTGAGCCTGGCCGTGGAGGACGAGTGCGGCGGCATCCCGAGCGCGGACCTGCCGCGGCTGTTCGAGCTGGCGTTTCAAGGCAGCGCTGCCCGCACCCCCAACCCGGAGTCCGGTGCCGGCTTCGGTCTGGCCATCGCCAGCGGGATCGTCGACGCGCACGCCGGCCGGATCGAGGCGCACAACGTCGGCCGGGGTTGCCGTTTCGCCGTGCACCTGGCCTGCTGAGCGCTACGGCAGCCGCGTCAGGAAAGGCTGCAGCCGGATCACGCCCGGCGGGAAATGGGCCGCGAAGTATCGGACGGTCGCCGGGTCGGCGATGCGCAGCCTGACGTCGACCGTGGAGGTGACCGCCGAGGGTCCCCAGCCCGACAGGTACAGCTGCTTGTTCGCCATGTCCAGGCGCGTGATCTCGTTGGCCACCGAGGTCAGGTAACGGTCGGTGTGGGCGACCTTCGTGACGCAGACGTCGCCTTGAAGCTGGCCGGCCAGCTCGCGCTGCGCACCCGCCACATCGCTGGTGACGCCCACGACGATGACGCCTGCCGGGCCGTGCCCGAGCCACCAGCCTCCGAACGTCGCCTGGTGCCCGGCGACGAATTTGGCCATCACCGCGTCGTCGGCCTGGCTGATGTTGACCGGGTCCGAACCGTGCCAACCTCCCGCCGGAGTCCGGCAGGGAATGGGGAAATTGAGGTCGGGCTCGGCGGGCTTGGCCGCCACTGGAGGCCGGGTGAGCGTCAGGACGCCGTCGGCGTAGGTGCCGGTGACCCGAACGGTGCCGGTGTGCGATACACCCCCTAGGGTCGCCGTCGTCGGAACACTCCGCACGTCAAAGTTGTGCAGCAGGGTCTCGTTGGTGCAGGGGTCGCGGGTCGTGGCCTGGCCTCCGCCGCTGAAAGCGAAGTCGCCGGTGAGGCAGAACCGCGGATTCGTGCTCGGGTACCAATCGATCTGCCCGACGGCGGTGTAGAGCACCGGTGCAGGCGTGGGATGCGTCGCCACGGCCGGAGCGCTCGAGGTTTTCGACAGCAGGACGGCCTCCAGCGGTACGAACACCGCGATGACCGCTCCCACGGTTGCTGCGACGGCGTAACGGTGCCGCCGGCGACGCCTTCCGCCCGCCATGGCTCGGGCCGCACCATCGGCGGGCGGGATGCGTTCCGGGCGGGCGTGCTTGAGCTCCTCGAGCGCCGTCATGGCACCTCCTTGAGCGTTTCGGCGAGCTGCTGCCGGGCATCGTGCAGCTGTCGTTTCACGGTTCCGAGAGGCCGCCGCAAGGACTGCGCGACCACGGTCAGCGGCAGGTCGGCAAAGTAGTGCAGCAACGTCACATCGCGCAGTGGCCGGGGGAGTCGCCGTACCGCATCCAGGAGTGCGTGATCGGTCTCTTCCGCTGCCGGCTCGACGAGCTGCTGCCGCTCGCGAGCCACCGAGCGGTGGTGGTCGAAGGCAAGGTTGTGGGCAATCCGATACGTGTAGGCGAGCGGATCCGTGGGTCGTCCCCAGCGGGCGTAAAGCCTGGTGAAAGCCTCTTGCGCCAGCTCGTCGCCGAGGTGGCCCGAGCGCACGAGCCCCGCGCAGTAGCCGGCGACGGCCGGCCAGTGCTCGGCATAGAACGCGGCGAAGACCTCGTCCCGTTCACGCGCCACACAGGTAAGACTGCCTGCGCGGGCAAAAGGTTCGGTGCATCGAGCCGTCGTCCAGCGATTCCTCAACGGTCGCCCGGCGAGCCCCGAGAAGGCCGGTTGAGACGCGATACTGAACCGGTGGCTGCATCAGCGGAGGTGACCGACGCCGGCCTGGAGTCGCTGCGCCCGGCTCTGACTGGATTCTGCTACCGGATGCTGGGCGCCGCGGCGGAGGCCGAAGACGCGGTGCAGGAGACGTTGATACGGGCGCTTCGCCACCGGACGCGGTTCGATCCCCGGCGCGCTGCGCTGTCGACCTGGCTGCACGCGATCGCCACGCGGGTCTGCCTTGATCTGCTCAAGGGCGCCCGCCGCCGGGCGTTGCCCTGGGACCTCGGCCCGGCCACCGCCGTCGACGGTGGCGCGTCCGGCGGGCTCGGCGCCGTGTTGCCGGCCGCCCGATGGGTCGACCCCATCGCTGACGCGCGGTGGCGCGAGACCGCCGATCCGGCGGACCTCACGGTGGAGCGGGAGTCGATCCGGCTGGCCTTCGTCGTGGCCCTGCAACGGCTGCCGCCCCGGCAGCGCGCGGTGCTGATCCTGCGGGACGTCCTGGCGTTCAGCGCGGCGGAGACGGCGCAGGTGCTCGAGTGCTCGGTGGGTAGCGTGACCAGCGCCTTGCAGCGTGCACGGACGACGCTCGAGGCACCGCCCGCCAGGCCGCAGCAGGCCGGCCTGGACGCCACCGAGCGCGAGGTTCTGCAGCGCTACGTCGAGGCTTTCGAGGCGCACGACATGGATCGCCTGATCGCGCTGCTGGCGACCGACGCGCGGTCGGGGATGCCTCCGTTCGCGTGGTGGATCGTCGGTGCCGCGACCATCGCGAGCATCACGTCGCAGTCCGACGCCTGCCGAGGGGATCGGCTGATCGCCGGCGCTTTCGCCAACGGCAGCCCCACGCTCGGGCAGTACCGCCCGGATGAGCGCGGCGAGCTGCGGCCGTTCGCACTCCTGGTCGTCGATATCCGCGGCGGCCGGATCAGCGAGGTCGTCACGTTCCTCGGCTGCGGCGAGCGATTCCCCGAGTTCGGCCTGCCGACCCGGCTGCCTTCGGCTCTGCTGCACCGATAACTTTCCACGCTCCCGGTCGTATCAGGAGTGCATGAGTCCCATCAGTCCAGCCCCCACGACCGAAAGTGAGCACCACCTTGGCGCCCGAGATCGACCTGAGAGCAGAAACCCGAGCCGAACGCCGGCGGCTGGGCGATCTCCTGTCGCAGCTGAACGAGTCCGAGTGGGACACCCCGTCGCTGTGTGCCGGGTGGCGCGTGCGGGAGGTGGCCGCTCACCTCACGATGCCGTTTCGGACCAGCGTGCCAAGCCTCGTCTGGGGCTTGGTGTCGTCACGGTTCTCCTTCAACCGCTACGCCGATCGCAGCGCCCGTCGCGACACCGCTCGGATGAGCAGCCGCGAGCTTGTCCAGGCGCTGCTGGACAACATCGACAACCCGTGGCAGCCGCCCGGCGGCGGCCCCGTCGGCGCGCTCAGCCACGACGTCATCCACGGCCTGGACATCACCGAACCGCTGGGGCTCCCCGGCCCGCCGGCGCCGCGGATAGCCGCCGTCCTCGACAACACCCGTCCCAAGAACCTCGCCTACTTCGGCGTGGACCTGTCCGGTATCCAGCTCGAAGCGACCGATGCCCCGCTCCGGCTCGGAGCGGGCGAGCCCGTCACCCTGCCGGCCAAGGACATCCTGCTGATCGTGACCGGTCGCAAGCCACTGCCCACCATCACCGACGCCGTGCACCGCGAGCCCGGACATTGACCGGGTGTCAACAGGGCATCGCGGCTGCATCTTCGCCACGAGCCGCGTGATGCGGCGACGCGCGGCCTCGACATCGACGTAGGCGGTCGCGTCGTACTCGCCGGCCCGGCGGCGGTCATACCGGCGGTAATAATCAGCCTGGCCGGACAGGATCTCATCGGTCACGTGCAGAGCATGAACCTCGTCAGGGACGCCGAACAGTTCCCGAGCAAAGGAGGCCCGCGCGCATGGTGAACGGACTGCTGGCCGGCCGCGTCGCGGTCGTGACGGGTGCCGGCAGCGGGATCGGCCGGGCCTGCGCGCTGCGCTTCGCGGCGGAAGGCGCGCGGCTGGTCGTCAACGACATCGATCCGGTGACGGCGAGCGCGACCGCCGAGGCGATCGTCGCGGCCGGGGCGGAGGCCGTCGCGGTGGCCGGCGACGTCGCTCACCTCGACGCGGTGCAGGAGGTGATCCAGGTCGCCACCCGGACGTGGGGACGCATCGATGTCATGCACAACAACGCCGGCTACGGGGTACCCGACTCCGTGGCCGACCTCGATGACGAGACGCTGCTGGAGATGGTGGGAGTCAACCTGCTCGGCGCGCTGCACGGCACGCGCGCGGCGCTCCCGCACATGATCCGGCAAGGCGGAGGCTCCATCATCAACACTGCCTCCGTCGCGGGCCTCGCCGCCTCACGGCAGCGCACGAGCTACGGCATTGCCAAGGCCGGCGTCGTGCAGCTGACGCGAAGCACCGCGGTGGAGAACGGGCGCCACGGCGTGCGTGCCAACGCGATCTGCCCCGGCCCGATCCGCACGCCGGCCTTCGAACGTTTCGCGCCCGATCTCGAGTACTACGCGGCGCAGATACCCATGAAAAGGCTTGGCACGCCGGAAGATGTCGCCGGCGTCGCGCTGTTCCTCGCCTGCCACCTGTCGGCGTACGTTTCCGGGGTCGCGCTGCCCGTCGATGGTGCCGCGACAGCCCGCCTCACGGCGCCGCACCTCTCGCCCGACGACGTCACCCGATGATCGGCTCACCTGGTTCGGGAAAGCCCATCCGGCGATCCATGGAGCTGGGGTAGCGGGGCTCGAGCGGTGTCGCGGCGCTGAGCTCGCGTAACTCGTTCTCGTCGAGTACGAGCTTCGCAGCCAGCAGGTTGTCGTCCAGCTGCGACAGCTTGCTCGGACCCACGATCGCGGAGGTGACGCCGGGCTGGGCCAGCACCCAGGCCAGCGCGACCCGCGCCATGGAGACGCCGCGGTCGCGGGCGACGGCATCCAACGCCGCACGGGCGCGCTGAAGGCTCGGCGTCTGCTCGCCCAGGATCCCGAGCCGGCGGCGTCCCCGGGCGCCGGCGGTGTCCAGCCAGCCGGTGAGCTGGCCGCTGGCGAGCGGCTGGTAGACCAGGACGCCCACCTGATCGGCCCGGCACTGCGGCAGGATCTCGTGCTCGACGTCCCGTGCAACGAGCGAATAGGGCACTTGCACGGAGCTGACCGGCGCGCGTCCCAGCGCCTGCTGACGAGCGACCGCACCGGAGACCTCGAAGGCGCGATAGTTGCTCATGCCGATCTCGCGGACGAGGCCGCGAGTGACGAGATCCTCCATGGCCGCAAGGGTTTCCGCGAGCGGAACGGTGCGATCAGGGCGGTGCAGCTGATAGAGGTCGAGGTGGTCGACGCCGAGCCGGCGCAGGCTTGCCTCGCAGCCGGCGATGACCTTGTCGTAGGTGAGTACCCGGGGCCCGCGATCGGCGTAGCCGACTTTCGTGGCCAGCAAGACCTCGTCGCGCCGGCCTTTCACGATCCGCCCCAGGATGCTCTCCGACGTCCCGAAGCTGCCGCCGTAGGTGTCGGCGGTGTCGATCAGGTTGACGCCGGCGTCCAGTGCCCGGTTGACGAGCCGGGCCGCCAGCTCCTCATCGATGACGGTCTCGCGGCTGAACCCCGAACCGAAGCTCATGGCGCCCAGCGAGAGGGGTGAGACGCGGAGGGCTCCGACGCCCAGCTGTCGCCTCTGCATAGCTGCATCCTCCACGGGTGGATGATGGCTGACGTGGCGGGGGAGCGTGTCGAGCAGCCGAGCTTCTGCCGGATCTGCAACGCGATGTGCGGCATCCTCGTGACGCTCGAGGGCGACCGCGTCGTGCGGGTACGCGGCGACGCCGAGCATCCGCTGTCAGAGGGCTACACGTGCCCGAAGGGACGCGCCCTGCCGGCCTTTCATCATGACCCGCGCCGCCTTGATCGGCCGGCGATCGGCGGGCAGGAGGTCGGCTGGGACGCCATGCTCGACGACCTCGCCCGGCGGGTACAGGAAACGCTGGACGTTTCCGGCCCGAACGCGATTGCGATGTACCTCGCGAGCGGGTCGGCGTTCGACAGCGCCGGGCGCCGGGCAGCGGAACGCTTCCTGCGCGTCATCGGATCTGCGCAGAAGTACACCGCGACGACGATCGACACCCCATCGAAGCCGCTGGTCGCCGAGCTCATCGCGGGGTGGTCGGGCCTCACCCCGATCTGGGATGACGAGCGTTCCACCCTCCTGGTGCTGATCGGAAGCAATCCTGTTGTCTCGCACGGCCATTCGAACGCGATGCCCTCCCCGCTACGGCGTTTTCGGGGCCACCGCGCGCGCGGCGGCGAGATCTGGGTCGTCGACCCCCGCCGGACCGAGACGGCTCGCGTCGCGGACCGCCACCTGGTCCCGCGGCCGGGAAGCGATTGGCTTGTGCTGGCCCATCTCGTCAAGGCGCTCCTTCCCGAGGCCGGATCCAGCCAGGACGCCGCCTTGCGGATGCGAGCGAGCGGGGTGGGCGAGCTTCGCCAGGCGCTCGCACCGCTGACGCCGACCGTCACTGTGGCTGGAACGGGTATCTCGCTCGAGGAGCTCGACGACCTCGTGGCCGCGGTCCGCCGTCACGGCCGAGTCAGCGCGCTGACGGGCACCGGCGTGTCGATGAGCAGCACCGCCAACGTGGCGGAGTGGCTGCTCTGGGCGCTGCACGTGGTGACGGATTCCTACGACCAGCCCGGTGGAATGTGGTTCAACCCCGGCTACTTGCTGCAGCTCGACACCCGCAGTCTTCCGGTGTCCGACGGGACGCCCGGTGCCGGGCCGCCGAGCCGGCCCGAGCTGCCGCGCCGGTTTGACGAGTGGCCCTGCGCAGCGCTGCTCAGCGAGATCGAGGCCGGAAACGTGCGGACCGTCTTCGTCGTCGGCGGCAATCCGGCTACCGCATTTCCCGATGCGACCCGCACCCGTGCGGCGCTGGCCTCGCTCGACACGCTGGCCGTCGTCGACGTCCTCCCTACCGAGACCACCGAGCTGGCCACCCACCTGCTGCCGGCCGCCGGCGCTCTCGAGCGAGCCGATCTCCCGCTGCTCCTGGACGGCTATCAGCTTGCCGTCGCGACACAATTCACGCCTGCGCTGGTTGAGCCGGTCGCCGGAAGATGGCCGATCTGGCGGATGTTCGGCGCCCTCGGCGAGCGTCTGGGCATCGACGTGCTCGGGCGCGGGCTCACGTCGGAGACGGCCACGGACGAGTCATTGCTGAGGCCGCTCGCCGAGCGCAGCAGGGGCGGAGCGGATGCCGTCTTTGCTGCGCGTCACGGGGTCGTCGACAGTGGGGCCGTCTTCGGATGGGTGCGCCGCCTGCTGCCTGACGGCAAATGGCGACTCGCGCCGGAGCAACTCATCGCACAGCTGGCCCAGGCCGCGCCCAGCCCGCAGGGGCAGCTTCAGTTGATCGCCCATCGCCAGCTCCGGACGATGAACTCGCAGCTACGCGAATTGACCGACACGGCGGTGATGGTGGCCCCGTCCCACGCCGCCGAGCTCGGCGGCGACGGGACCGAGGTCGAGGTCGTCGTGGCGGGCCGGGTGGTGACGGGCACGTTGCGCGGCGACGAGCGGATTCCCCCTGGGGCTGTGGCGATCCCGCACGGCTGGTCGACCCCGAACGTATCCGGTCTGACCAGCGCTGACGACGACACTGATCCGCTCACCGGGATGGTCAGGCAGTCCGCCCTGCCGGCCGAGATCAGACCAGCACCGCCCCACCTGCCACATCGAGCACCACCCCGCTGATCCAGGAAGCGGTGTCGGCGGCGAGGAACAGCGCTGCCTGGGCGACGTCGTCAGGAGTCCCCAGCCGCTGCACCGGGTGCTGAGCGCGCAGCCGCTCCCGGACGTCGGCTGGGATCATGTGCAGGTTTCGCTCGGTGAGGATGGTTTCAGGAGCGATGCAGTTGATCCTGACACCGGCCGGGCCGGCTTGGGCGGCGGCGTCTTTGGTGAGCAGTTCGATGCCGGCCTTGGCGGCCGCGTAGGCAAACGGAGAGTGGGCGGTGGGCCGCCGCGCTGCTGCCGACGACATGGTGATGATGCTGCCGCAGCCGCGGGCCTTCATCCCTGGCAGGTAGCTCTTGAGCAGGAAGAAGGTGGCGGTCAGGTTCGCATCGATGGACGCACGCCAGCCGTCCTCGGTGAGCTCCTCGATCGGACCAGGAGGCACCGGGCTACCGCCGGCATTGGCGACGAGCACGTCGACGGGACCCAGCCGCTGCTCGATCTCGCCCCGCATGCGTTCGACTTCTGCATACGAGGTCACATCGCCCGTGACCGCCATGACATCACCGGAGCTCTCCCTGCGGATGCCGGCCAACGTGGCGTCGAGCGCGGCCTGGTCCCGGCCGTGGACAACCACCCGAGCGCCTGCCGCCGCGAACACCCGGGCGATCTGTGCTCCGATGCCGCGCGAACTCCCGGTCACGAGCGCGGTGCGCCCGGAGAGCGAGCTCACGACGCCATCTCCGGAGTCGATCCGAGCGGGCATGGTGCACCTCCTGCTGGGGGAGTGACGGGGTGGCTGCTAGCGGTCGGCGACATTGGCGGCGAGCTGATCGAGGCCCGCGGCCAGTGCGCTCACCTGCCCGGCTGTCAGGCCGCGCCGGAGCCGGCGGTCGAAGGCCACAGCTGCTTGCCGAAGGGCGTGGAACAGGGCCTCGCCCTCAGGCGTGGGGGTGAGCAGGTGGGTGCGCCGGTTACCGGGATCGCGCTCCCGGGTGATCAGCCCGTGCTGTTCCATTCCGCTGAGATGGTGGGTCAGCGTCGCCTCGCGAATGCCTACGGCCTCGGCGATCTGGCGCTGGTTCGCCGACGTATTGATCTTGAGATTGAGCAGGATCAGCCAGGTGGGCAGAGACCCGCCGGCTGCCGTCAACGCAGCGTCGAACGCCGCACCCACATCTTTGGCGACCCGGCTCAGCTGCAAGCCGATCGGCCTGGGTGGTGCCGCTGTCACGCCTCGAACGTTAGGTCTCTAACCCTTAGTTGTCAAACACTTAGTCATCTAAGATACGTGGTCGGGATAGAACTGGCGGGCCCAGGTGCGCAGCGCGCGGATCGGGCCGTCGTCGGGAACCAGCGGGGCGCGCTCGACGTAGACCTTGTGCTCCCAGATCGGTACGTCGCGCGAGGTGTTCTCGACGGTGGCGTCGATCATCGCCCGGGCATGGGCGGAAACCTCGCCGTCGCCTGACTGGTCCGGCACCAGGAAGAGCAGGCGTAGCTCGACGTACTCGTCGTCGATCGGGGTGGTGGCGGTGAGGAACCACATCCCCGATTGCGTGTGCAACCAGACCAGGCCGAGGCCGCTGGCTTCCTGGGTGGTGAACTCGGTCGCGACGCCGTCGATCACGACAAGCGATCGTTGCCGGTAGACGTGGCCACTGGTCTCGTACTCGGCGCGCATCTGCGGTCCGACCTCGTGCACGTAGGTGAAATGCGCCGTGTCAGGGATGTTCTCGGCCAATTCCTGGGTGTGCATGCGGATGGTCCAGCCGGTGGTCTCGTAGCCGATCCAGCCCTCGGAACCGAACTCGGGCCGCAGCGGCGGTTCCCACGTCGGAGACTGCCGGGTGTCGCTGCACCAGGTCAGGATCAGCCCGCTGTGTTCACGGACCAGCCAGGTCGAGAGGGCGACTTTGGGCGGGCGGCCGGGCACCGCCGCGTAGGGGACCTCGACGCACTGGCCGTCGGCGTTGAAACACCAGTGATGGAAGGGGCATCGGATCCCCTCGCCTTCCACCGCGCCGCCGTAGCCGAGGTGGGCGCCCATGTGCGGGCAGTGCGCGTCGACGAGCACCGCACGGCCGCCGTCGGTGCGGTACAGCACGAGGTCGCGGCCGAAGTAGTGCAGCGGCAGCACATCGCCGGCGCCGAGCGCCGCTGACTCCGCCAGGAGGTACCAGCCGTCAGGATTCGGCGGGAACGGATACCGGTACTTCGATCCCACTGGGCACCTCCGCGGTGAGGCGAGCTGGTGGGGGCACTCTAGCGGTGCGCGAAATCGACCTGCGGAGGCCGGCGCCCGACGTCAGTTTCCGTATTGCTTCGTCTCGGGACGCTCGACCATCAGGCCGTGGGCCACCTGGTCCGCAACCGGGCGGTGACGGGCGCCCCGCGGCACCACGTACAGATCGCCGCGGTGAAGCACCGCCGGCTCACGTCCCTCGACCTCGACGCGAAAGCTGCCGTCCCAGCACAGGAAAACCTCGTCCTCCTCGTGCGTGTGCCAGGGGAACTCGCCCTCGAAGCGGGCCACCCGCACGACGGTGTCATTGGCGAAGACGAGGTCACGCGGCTGCCATGGCCCGGGAAGGCCGGCGATGGTCTGGTCGATCGAAACGGTGCTGTCTTCCATGCCGACATCCTGCGAGCGAGGCGCTCGGCCCGCAACGCAATAGTGCGGTTGGCGCGCTGCGTTGCGGTCCACAGTCCCGAAGCGCATTGTGTGGCGATGACGGATCCGAGCTATGCGTCGGGGGTCTCCAGCCTCCCTCTCCTTGGTGACACCATCGGCGGGAATCTCGATCGCACGGCCACCCGATGGGGCGAGCGTGACGCGCTGGTCGACGTGCCCAGCGGCCGCCGCTGGACCTACCGGGAGTTCGTCGCCGATGTCGACGCGCTCGCTCTCGGCCTGCATCTGCAGGGGGTTCGCAAGGGCGATCGGGTCGGCATCTGGGCGCCGAACTGCCCGGAGTGGACCCTGCTGCAGTACGCGACCGCCAAGCTCGGCGCGATCCTGGTGACGATCAATCCGGCGTACCGGACTCATGAGCTCGCCTTCGTCCTGGGGCATGCGGGGGTCAGCGCGCTCGTGGCCGCCCCGTCGTTCAAGACCTCCGACTACGCCGCCATGATCGCCGAGGTCGCCGGGGACTGCCCTGAGCTCGAATCCGTGGTGCTGCTGGGGAATCCGGAGTGGGAGCGGCTGCTTTCGCGCGGGCGCAGCGCCGATCCGGCCGAGCTCACGGCCATCGGGCTGACGCTGGGCGCGGACGATCCCATCAACATCCAGTTCACCTCGGGAACGACCGGCTTCCCGAAAGGTGCGACGCTCACGCATCACAACATCCTCAACAACGGCTACTTCGTCGGTGAGCTGTGCGGCTACACCGAGCAGGACCGCATCTGCCTTCCGGTGCCCTTCTACCATTGCTTCGGCATGGTGATGGGCAACCTCGCGGCCACCAGCCACGGTGCCTGCATGGTGATACCGGCGCCCGGGTTCGATCCCAAGGCCACCCTCGCCGCCGTCGCGGCAGAGCGCTGCACCTCCCTGTACGGGGTGCCGACGATGTTCATCGCCGAGCTCAACGACCCCGACTTCGAAGCGTTCGACGTCTCCAGCCTGCGTACCGGAATCATGGCCGGATCGCCGTGCCCGGTGGAGGTCATGAAGCAGACCATCGATCGGCTCGGCATGCGTGAGGTGGCCATCTGCTACGGGATGACCGAGACCTCTCCGGTGTCGACGCAGACCAGGGTCGACGACTCCCTCGAGCGGCGGGTGTCGACGGTGGGCCAGGTGCTGCCGCATCTCGAAGTGAAGATCATCGACCCCGAAACGGGTCTGACCGTGCCCCGTGGGGTTGCGGGGGAGCTGTGCACCCGTGGCTACAGCGTCATGCTGGGGTACTGGAACGAGCCCGCGAAGACCGCCGAGGTCATCGACGCCGCGCGCTGGATGCACACCGGTGACATCGGGGTGATGGATGATGAGGGCTACGTGAACATCACCGGGCGCATCAAGGACATGGTCATTCGCGGCGGGGAGAACATCTATCCGCGTGAGATCGAAGAGTTCCTGTACGGGCACCCGGACATCGTCGACGCCCAAGTTATCGGGGTGCCGGACGAGCGCTTCGGTGAGGAGCTGATGGCCTGGGTGCGGCTGCGTCCAGGCGCTGCGGAACTCACGGCCGAGGAGCTGCGCGCGTACTGCACCGGCCGGCTCGCCCACTACAAGATTCCCCGTTACGTGCGACTGGTCGAGGACTTCCCGATGACGATCACCGGCAAGATTCGCAAGGTGCAGATGCGCGAGGAATCCATCGACCTGCTCGGCCTGCAGCAGATAGCCGACGCTCGGTTCGCCTGACCCTGGTTTATAAAGAACGCATGCGTGCAGATGCGGTAGCCAACCTCGAGGACCTGCGGTGAAGGCGGTTCAGGCGTTTCCTGACGGGCTGCGGGTGCATGACGTGGCGACGCCCGAGCCGGGGCCGGGGGAGGTCCTGGTGAAGGTGGCCGGCGCCGGGCTCTGCCACTCGGACTGCATGATTTCCCAGCATCCACAGGCATTCGGGCGCTCCGACGGCATGACGGTCGGTCATGAAACGGCCGGCTGGCGAGTCGACACCGGGCAGCCCGTCATCGTGCATGCTGAGTTCGGCTGCGGGATCTGCGCGATGTGCCGGCGCGGCGCCGAGCGGATGTGCCCCCAGATCGCTCCATCGCGCGGCGCCGGGCAGGGCCACGACGGCGGCATGGCCGAGTTCATCAAGGCTCCGGCGCGCGCCCTCGTCCCGCTGCCCGATGGCCTCGACCCGGTCGATGCCGGGCCGCTCGATGATGCCGCCCTCACGCCGTATCACACCATCCGCACGTCGATGCCGTGGCTGGAGCCGGGCAACGTCGTCGCCGTGATCGGTATCGGCGGTCTTGGTCACATGGCGATCCAGATCCTGCGCGCGATGACGTCGGCGACGATCGTCGCGGTCGAGAAGGACGAGCGCAAGCGCGCGTTCGCCGGCGAGCTGGGTGCCGACGTCGTGCTGGATCCGGATGACGACGCAGCTGCCCGGATCAAGGCGATGGGGCTCGAGGGCGCGTCGCTGGTGCTCGATCTGGTCGGCAACGATCAGACGCTCGCTCTGGCGGCCGCGTCGGCAGCCCGGCTCGGCAAGATCGTGTGCGTCGGCGCTGCGATGGGCAGCTACCCGTTCTCGATGATCACCGTCCCCTTCGAGACGATCGTGCAGACCACCTACTCCGGGGAACCCTGGGAGCTGGAAGCGGTGGTGGCACTGGCCGCGGCGGGCAAGCTCCATGTCGAGGCCACTCACATCAGCCTCGACAGCGTCCCCGAGCACCTGGAGCTCATCGACCGCGGCGAGCATGGCCCCGGCAGGCTGATCGCCGTCCCGTGAGTTGCCGGTCCTGAGGTCAGCCGTCGAGCTTCAGGACCTTCACCGCGTTGTCGCGCAGGAACTTCGGCCACACCTCGTCCTTCAACGCCACGTTCTGCATCTCGTCGTGGATGCGCCGCAGCGACAGGCCCATCGGGTAGTAGCCGGCGTACATGACCTTGTCGGCGCCGCGCGTGTTGGCGTACCTGAGGATCGCTTCGGGGTAGTACTTGGGGGCGAAGGCCGACGGCATGTAGTACAGCCCGGGCCATTTGAGCATCAGCTTCATCGCCAGCTCGGTCCACGGCTCGGCGCCGTGGCGCATGATGATGCGCAGCTCGGGGAAGTCGTAGCAGACGTCATCGAACAGCTCGACCTTCTGGCACGCCATGGGCACCCGCGGACCCGGCACGCCGGCATTGGAGATGATCGGAATGTCGAGGTCGATGCACGTCTGGTAGACGGGGTAGTAGCGCCGGTCGTTGACCGGAACCTGCGGGTTGCAGCCGGCGGGAAAGGTCGTGACGGCTTTGATGTCGGCGTCATCCTTCGCCCGGCGGATCGTGCGGACCGCGCCGGTGATGTCGTTGGGGTCGACCCCGATGCTGGCGAAGAAACGATCCGGATGTTCCCGGAGCGCGCGCTGGTGCAGCTCGCCATACGGGCTGCCGATCATCCCTCTGACGACGCCGCAGGCATCCATCTCCTGAAGCGTCACCTCGATGGGGTCGGCGCCTTCCGGCAGGTAGTTCGGCACCTGCTTGAACATGTACTCCGCCGGAAACTGCATGTTCTGGCTGTCGGCATCTTTCGCCAGGGCCCGCAGGTTCTCGTAGTGCGAGCGTGCGTCGGCCGACGGGAAGCCGATCATCAGATCGATGGCACCGATTCCATTGCGCATCCCCTTGGTATATCGCCTGCGGCCGCCCGTGTAGACACGGGAGCATGGCCACGTATGAGATCGACGGTGTCGTCCCGGTCATCGACCCCGCCGCCTTCGTGCATCCCCAGGCGTCCCTCATCGGTGATGTCATCGTCGCGGAAGGCTGCTACATCGGGCCTTTCGCCAGCCTGCGCGGTGACTTCGGGCGCATCACGATCGGAGCGGGCTCGAACGTTCAGGATGGTTGCGTGCTGCACTCATTTCCCGGTGCGGATTGCACTCTCGAGCCGGAAAGTCATGTCGGCCACGGGGCGATCCTGCACGGCTGCACCGTCGAGTCACTTGCGATGATCGGGATGAACTCCGTCCTGATGGACGGCGTCGTCGTCGGCGAGCACGCGCTGGTCGCCGCCAACAGCTTCGTCCCGGCGGAGTTCATGGTGCCGCCGCGATCGTTGGCCGCGGGCAATCCGGCGAAGGTGATTCGTGAACTCGACGAGACCACCCTCGCCTGGAAGGCCCGTGGGGTCCGCGTCTACCAGGAGCTGGCGCGACGCTCGCTGGCATCGTTCAAACCCTGCGAGCCGCTCACGGCCGTGGCGCCCGACCGGCCTCGGGTCAGCACGTCGAGCGACGTCTCGCAGCCCTTGGCCACCTTCCGGCGACGCAAGTAGGTTCGTTTCGATGGTCGGCCGCGAGGACGACACGGGTGGAGGTTCACGTGCGCGCAGCGGTTCTGAACGAGGACCACGCTTTCGACGTCGCCGAGCTGCCGGACCCGTCGCCCGGCCCGGGTGAGCTGGTATTGCGGGTGGTGGCCAGCGGGATCTGCGGGTCAGACCTGAAGGCCTACCAGCACATGCCTGCGGGCTCGGTGATGGGCCATGAGTTCTGCGGCGAAGTCGCCGCGATAGGCCCAGAGATCGCCGGATCCTGGCATGAGGGCGATCTGGTGGCGGCGATGCCGCTGGGGACGTGCGGGCGGTGTCGCTGGTGTCGAGCAGGAGAGCCGGCGCACTGCGAGCGGGTCGACATGGTCGGCGTCGGCGGGTCTCCCGGCGGGTTCGCCGAGTACGTGAGGGTCGAGGCCGCGGGTGCGGTCGCGGTCGACGAAAGCGTCGGGCGGGCCGGTGCCCTGGTGGAGCCGCTGGCCGTGGGACTGCACACCGTCGAGGCAGGAGAGCTCCGGCCCGCGGATCGGGTCCTCGTCATCGGCGGCGGAAACGTGGGCGCCGCCGTCTCGCTATGGGCTCGCCGAAGGGGGGCCCGCGAGATCATCGTCAGTGACCCGACCCCGTCACGCCGGGAGGCCGCCGCGCAGTTCGGCGCTACCGGGGTCCATGACCCGTCGCAGGGTCCCGCCGCTCCCGGTTTCGACGTGGTCTTCGAGTGTGTCGGCGCGCCAGGGCTGATACAGGCTGCCGTCGACGCGGTCGCCGTCAAGGGGCGCGTCGTCGTCGCGGGAGTCTGCACGACGCCGGACCAGATCGTCCCGCTCGCCGCCGTCATGAAGGAGGTCTCGATCCGGTTCGCGGTCTACTACCGGGGCGACGAATTCGCCGCGGCGGCCGACCTGCTGAACAGCGGTGGGGTGAGCGTCACCGATTTCGTCTCGGCGAGTGTGGACCTGGGCGGGGTGGCTGGCGCGTTCGAACGCCTGACCCACAGCAGCGGCGGCGCGGGCAAGACCCTGGTGATCCCGCACGGGTGAGGGAGCAGTCCGGCGGGGCCAGGGGCTTGCCCGCGGCCGCTGCCGCAGCCACGCTGTGGTGGCGACGACGTGCCTTGCGGAGCGCGCCCGCGGTCGCCGCCCAGGACGCCTATGCGCCGGCGCCCGATCGCGAGCCCGATCCCGTCGGCGTGGCCTGAGCCGACCGCGCGGGTGGTTCTTCGATCCTGACCGACGCCGCGTCGACGGCCCGGCGGTCACGCTCGTAGGCTGGTTGAGCCCAGAGAGATGAGGATCACCGTGCCTGAGCTGCGTTCCCGGACCACCACCAACGGCCGCAACATGGCCGGCGCCCGCGCGCTGTGGCGCGCCACCGGCATGACCGACGACGATTTCGGCAAGCCGATCATCGCCGTCGCCAACAGCTTCACCCAGTTCGTGCCCGGCCACGTGCACCTGCGTGACCTCGGCAAGCTGGTCTGCGACGAGATCGCGGCCGGCCGGGGGAGTGGGGCGGGAGTTCAACACGATCGCCGTGGACGACGGCATCGCGATGGGCCACGGCGGGATGCTCTACAGCCTGCCCAGCCGTGAGCTCATCGCCGACTCGGTCGAGTACATGGTGCAGGCCCACCAGGCGGATGCGCTGGTCTGCATCTCCAACTGCGACAAGATCACGCCGGGCATGCTGATCGCGGCGATGCGGCTGAACATCCCGACGGTGTTCGTCTCCGGCGGGGCGATGGAGGCCGGCAAGGCGGTCGTGCGCGACGGGGTCGCGCGGCCCAAGCTGGACCTCATTTCCGCGATGACGGCGTCGGCGGATGACTCCGTCTCCGACGAGGACCTCGCCGACATCGAGCGTTCGGCCTGCCCGACGTGCGGCTCGTGCTCGGGCATGTTCACGGCCAACTCGATGAACTGCCTGACCGAGGCGCTCGGGCTCTCGCTGCCCGGCAACGGATCGACCCTCGCCACGTCGGCGGCCCGCAAGGGCCTGTTCCTCGAGGCGGGCCGGCTCGTCGTCGAGCTGTGCAGCCGCTACTACGGCGACGACGACGAATCGGTGCTCCCGCGTGCGATCGCGACGCGTGAGGCGTTCACCAATGCGATGCGGCTCGACATCGCGATGGGTGGCTCGACCAACACCGTGCTCCACCTGCTGGCCGCCGCCATCGAAGGCGGGGTCGACTTCGACCTGGCCGACATCGACCGGCTCTCGCGCTCGACGCCGTGCATCTGCAAGGTGGCGCCGAGCACGCCGCGCTACCACATGGAAGACGTGCACCGGGCCGGCGGGATCCCGGCGATCCTCGGCGAGCTCGATCGCGGCGGGCTGCTCGAACGCGACGTCCACACCGTGCACTCCCGCGATCTCGACTCGTGGCTCAACACCTGGGACGTGCGCGGCCCGGAGCCGAAAGCGCGGGCGCTGCAGCTGTTCTCGGCGGCGCCGGGCGGGGTGCGCACCACCGAGGCGTTCAGCTCCACCGCCACCTGGGAGTCGCTGGACATCGATCCCGCCGAGGGCTGCGTCCGCGACATCGCCCACGCCTACAGCGCCGACGGGGGACTGGCAGTGCTCTACGGCAACCTGGCCGAGGACGGCTGCGTCGTGAAGACCGCAGGCGTCGCGGACGGCCAACTTTCCTTCGAGGGACCGGCCAAGGTCACCGAGAGCCAGGACGACGCGGTCACCGCGATCCTGGCGGGAACCGTGGTCGCCGGCGACGTCGTGGTGGTCCGGTACGAGGGGCCCAAAGGTGGCCCGGGCATGCAGGAAATGCTCTATCCCACAAGCTTTCTCAAGGGTCGCGGGCTCGGCGCCAAGTGCGCGCTGGTCACCGACGGCCGGTTCTCCGGCGGTACCAGCGGGCTGTCGATCGGCCACGTCTCGCCCGAGGCGGCGGCCGGCGGCACCATCGGACTGGTCGAGGACGGCGACATCATCCGGATCGACATCGCTTCCCGCTCGATCCAGCTGATGGTCGACGACGCGGTCCTCGCCGCGCGCCGGGCCGAGCGCGACGAACTGGGCTGGGAGCCGCTCAAGCGCGAGCGCCCGGTGTCCGCCGCGCTGCGGGCCTATGCAGCCCTGGCCCAATCCGCCGACAAGGGCGCCGCGCGGCTGGTGCCTTAGCGCCTTCGCGCCTTCGGGTCAGTGCGGGTGTCGGTTGAAGACGTCGCTGCCGAACGACGTGGCCGTGGCAGCGAAGCCGAGGTGGCCGTGGTGGTCGGCGCCGCCGTCGTCGATGCCGAGCAGGTCTTCCCAGCTGCGAAGCGCGGAGTAGTGGTTGTAGGAACCGGTGGTGTCGACTGACCCCGGCGCGATGAGTCGCGGGTTGAGCAGCACCGCGCCGATCTGCCCGCCGCCTGGCATGTCACCGGGCTTCGTGGGGTTGGCGACCCCGGCCGCGGTGTACGCGCCGAGCTGCCCGAGCAGCGTGCTGAAGCCGGGATACGGGTTGTTGGGACCGGGCTGCTCGTGGTCGCCGGCGCCCTGATCGGTGACCGGATTTCCCTCGTCGAAAGTGATCTCCACGAGGGTGTTTCCGCTGCGGTAAGCGGGAGATTTCATGATCAGCGGCATCCAGTGCTTGAGCCACAGGTCGGCTCCGACGAGCCCGCCCGTGGTCCCGCCCTCGGCGTTGGTGCCCGCGCACGTGGCGTCGTGACCGTCCGAGCAGACGTTCGGGGTGATGAACGCGAACTGCGGTGTGGTGCGCTCGGAGGACAGATCCTGCGCGAGGTGACCCTGGAACGTGTCGGGCTGCCCGCCGGCTCCGACTTTCACGGTGCCGAGCGGGACGACGTGCTTCGCGCAGGACGACAGGTTGTCGGTCACCGAGTGGAAGTAGTCGAACGGGTTGTGCCGGTTGGCGTACTGGTCGGCGATCGCGGTCTGGTGGCTGCCGGTGCCGTTGGGTCCTTCGGCGCTGTTGGTTAGATCGATCGCGTTGCCGCCGATCTGTGTCGGGTGCGCGCAGTCGGTCCCGCCGAGCGGGTCGGCGACCCCGCCGTCACGGGCGGGATCGTTGCCCATGTCTTCGGCATATTCACGCCAGGTGGGCGTCTTCGAGCGCGAGCGCTGGGCGTCGAGCTGGTTGCCGATCGTCTGTACCGACGCGGGCATGACACAGCCCTGACCGTCGACCTGACCGGGGTAGCGGCGCTGATCGGGATCGAGGTTGCCCGGCGTCAGGTCGAGGTACTGCCCGGCGAACGTGGTCAGGTTGGTGATGCAGTCGCTGTTGGTGATGTTGTTCGGCGCCTGACCCGAAACCTGAGAGATGTAGTTGTCGAGGCTCACGTGGCCGGTCGCGAAGAACTTCGTGATCAGCTCACCCTTCGGCAGCAGGGTGTCGTTCAGATACGTCGCCGGCGAGCCGGGCCCGAAGGTCGAGCCGAAGCTCTCGTTCTCCAGGTCGATGACGATCACGTGCTTGACGCCCAGCCGCGAGAGCGGGACAGGGCGATGGTCGTGATGGTCGGGTACAGCCGCTGCCGCCGTCCCGACGACCAGGAACGGAACGCTGACCGCTGCCACGCCGGCGACGGACCACCGCCGAGCGGGCCTGCTTGATCCTCGACGCGTTCCGGTCACTTGATCGCCCCATTTCGGCCTCAGCTCATGACTTGTCCAAGGCGAAATCTGGCCCCGCCAGTTGACCGCGCCGCGAACGCGAGGCGTCATCCAGGCGGCAGGCACCGGAAGAAACGTCGCGCCGGCCTGCTACCCGCCGGCGAGGATCCCGTTGAGCGCGTCGAGCAGAAGGGGCCAGGCAGCGGAGTCGGGATCGACCAGGTCCATATGAGTGCCGCCCTCGAGCTCGACCATCCTGGCCCCGAACCGTGCGGCATAGTCACGCGACATCTCCACGTGCAGCACGTCGTCCTTCTCCCCGTGGATCAGGACCACAGGAAGCGGCGGGGCGGCGATGAGTGCAGGGTCGGCGGCGGCGTAGCGATCGGGAACCTCGTCCGGGGTGCCCGCGAGGAACTGGGCCACGGCGCCGTTACCCTCGCCCAGCCGGTGGGCCTCGGTGAGGTCGACGGCACCGGAGAGTGAGACCACGCCGGCGAGCGCTGGCCGCTGCGCGACCCATCCGGGGGAGCCTTCAGGGATCAGGGATCGCAGCGCCGTCCAGAGGCACAGATGTCCACCGGCCGAATGCCCGACCGTCACCACCGCATCGCGCCGGATGCTTCCGGGCCGGCGCGCATCGATCAGCCCGGGAAGCGTGTCGGTCGCGGTCGCGGCATCGATGAGGGTGTTGGGCCAGCCGCCGTCACCGCCCACGCGCCGGTACTCGATGTTGGCGACGGCATAGCCCTGCTCGGCCAGCGCCGCCGCGAACGGCCGGAGGTGGTCGCGATTCCATTGCTCGCGCCAGAACCCGCCGTGAAACAGCAGTATGAGTGGGGCCGGAGTCGTGGCCCCGGCAGGAAAGGTCACTTCCGCGTCCTGCTGCGGGTGCGTTCCGTACGCGACCACTTCGTCGAACGTCGCGGCGTCGTCAGTCATACGACCATCTTGCTGTATCGCGCGCCGACACTCCCCGACTGGCTAGAACGGGCATTCGGCCACGTTGGATTCACAGGGGAATCGCCTTGGACTAGCGAACTGAGTCGTCGATCTGGACCGGATACCCGGCGCGCAGTACGGCCACCGTCGAGGGAGGGGTCAGCACGCTTGCGACGCCATCGGCCGGTCGCGGTCGTGGGGTCGCGTACCCCTCGCGCGTCCACTCCGTGAGGTGCTCGCCTACGACGACGGCCGGCGTCGGACCGAGCATGACGAACGTGCCGTCCGGCAGCTCCCCGAAGGGCATCTCGTGGCGCTGACGACGGTGGGTGCCGCGCACGATCCGCTCGGAGTGCAACTGCCGGTTCATCTGCGTGGCTGAAGGAACTTCGACCCCGAGCCCGGCGGCCCACGACGTCCGGTAGGCGTCGTAGGCGCCGCGACGGCATTCCGCGCAGGGTCGGTGCCCCGCTGCGAACGACACCGCCTCGTCGTGGAAGAACAGGTGCGTGTAGCGATGCGGCTGCCATTGTTCTCGCCAGCGCCCCCGGAACTCGAGCGCGCAGGTGATCCAGAGGTCGCTCGCGTGAAAGCGGACGATCACCTGGCCGCGGTGCAGGATGCCGCGGTTACCGGTCCAGGCACCGCGGAGCGGGATCGCTGCGATCTCACCGGTCGGGGTGACGCGATTGCGAGCCGGACTCATGAGATCGCGAGCTCACAGCCGGGGGCAAAGTTGATGCTGGCGCGAGGTCCGGCGGCGGTCGCCCGCTTCGGGACGCAATGACGCCAATCGACCTGGGCCCGGCCGCCCATGACGACCAGGTCGCCATCCGCCGGTTGCACCCCGACGCTCGCGCCGCCGTCGCGGGGGCGGATGAGGAAGCGTCTCGTGGCACCCAGGCTCAACACCGGGTAGTGCTCGAGCCACGACGTCTCGTCCAAGGCGATGCGGCGAACGCCGCTCGTCGGGTCTACGCCCCCCGGCGCCGGCTCGAACGGGCTGAGCTGATGCATCTTCCCTTTCCGGATTCCGAAATGGAGCTGCGGACCAGCCGGCCCATTTTCGCCCGGCAGGTCTGCCGCCGCCAGCCAATAAGGGCTTGCGCAGGTGGCGGTTTCCGACGGTTGGTCCGGCCTGGCACCCATTGCCCTGGAGATGCTCGTCACAGGATTCGTCGTCGAGGCCGGTGAGGCGCTGCAATGGGAGGCTAAATCACGCGCCAACGCCGCGTCGCGAGAGGATCAACGATGATCGAGCAGCTGACGGACGACGAGATCGCGAAGCTGCGGGAGCGTTACCGCCTCGAGCGTGACAAGCGAATCCGGCCGGACGGCAACCGCCAGTACAAGGAACTCGCCGGCGCGTACGAGGAGTTCGATCGCGATCCCTACACCGAGCGGGTGGAGCGCGAGCCGGTGGTCTCGCAGACCGAGGTCCTCGTCGTGGGCGGCGGGTTCGGCGGCATGCTCACCGCGATCGGGTTGACCAAGCTCGGTATCACCGACTTCCGCCTGGTGGAGAAGGGCGGCGACTTCGGCGGCACCTGGTACTGGAACCGCTATCCGGGCTGCATGTGCGATGTCGAGTCCTACACCTACCTGCCGTTGCTCGAGGAGACGGGTTACATGCCCCGCGAGCGTTACGCGTCGGCCACCGAGATCTTCGAGTACTGCCGGCTGCTCGGTCGCCAGTTCGGCCTGTATGACCACGCGCTCTTCCAGACGGTCATCGAGGGTGCGGTGTGGGACGAGAACGCCAACCGGTGGCACGTCACCACCGACCGGGGTGACCGGATCGCCGCCCGCTTCGTGGTGGTCGCCGGCGGCATCCTGCACAAGGCGAAGCTGCCCGGAATTGCGGGGATCGAGACCTTCGACGGCAAGGCCTTCCACACCAGCCGGTGGGACTACTCCTACACCGGCGGCTCACCCACCACGCCGATGGACCGGCTCGCCGACAAGCGGGTCGGCATCATCGGCACCGGCGCCACCGCCGTGCAGGCCGTCCCGAAGCTGGCGGAGTCGGCGAGCGAGCTCTTCGTCTTCCAGCGCACCCCGTCCGCCGTGGGCGTGCGCAACCAGGCGCCCACCGACGAGGCCTGGTTCAACAGTCTCGAGCCTGGCTGGCAGCACGAGCGGATCGTCAACTTCACCCAGAGCGTCACCGGCGTGCAGCCCGAGCAGAACCTCGTCGACGACGGCTGGACCGACGTCATGTGGGTCAACACCCAGCGCGAGGCGCTGACCCCGCAGGAGGCCGAAGAGCTGGAGATCAGCGACCTCACCACCATGGAGGCCATCCGGCGCCGGATCGACGGGATTGTCGAGGACCCCGAGACGGCCGAGAAGCTCAAGCCCTACTGGGGCAAGAACTGCAAGCGCGTGTGCTTCCACGACGACTACCTGCCGGCGTTCAACCGCCCGAACGTCCACCTGATCGACACCGACGGCCAGGGCGTCCAGAAGGTCACCGAGACCGGGGTCGTCGTCGATGGCGTCGAGTATCCGGTGGATCTCCTGGTGTTCGCGTCGGGTTTCGAGGTCACCACGGACTTCGACCACCGGGTGGGCTTCGACCCGGTCGGGCGGGGCGGCATCGCGTTGAGCGAGCGCTGGGCCGAGGGTGCTCGCACCATGCACGGGGTGTTGCAGGCGGACTTCCCCAACCTCATGCTCATCAGCCTCACCCAGGGCGGATTCGGCACCAATTTCGCGCACTTCCTGGCCGGCACGGCGGCGCACTGCGCGGCCATCGTCGCGATCTGCCGCGACCAGGGCATCGAGACCATCGAGGCCACGCCGGAGGCCGAGGAGGACTGGCTGATGGTGCTCTACGGTGCCGCCGCGCCTGTCGCTGCCTACGCGGCGACGTGCACGCCCAGCTTCTACAACTCCGAGCAGCAAGCCCCTGACGCCAAGGCTGCCCGAAATCTCGTCTACGCCGGAAGCCTCTTGGACTACCTCGGCCATCTCGACCGGTGGCGCGAGGCCGGCGACCTCGCCGGTACGAGGGTCGTCAAGCGCTAGCGCCGCATGCCCTTGTAGATGATCCGTTCGACGATCAGCGGCTGCTGAACCCGCTGGACGAACCAGCGCGGCTCGCGAAAGCCGCGGCCGTTGCGGGCGAAGACCGTCAGCCCATCGCGCTGGGGGCCGAGCACCGAACCCCAGCGCGAGCGCGGCGCCTTGAACGGCTTCAGTGGCTTTCCGTCGAGCGCGGCGAGAATGTTGGCTGCCAGCAGGCCATGAGTGAAGTTGCGGGCCGACGAGCGCAGCCGGTCGGTGGCGGCGACGTCGCCGATCGCGAAGAGGTTCGGATGGCCGGGCAGTTGCAGGGTCGGCGTCACCGTGACGAACCCGTCGTCGTCGAGCAACTCCCTCGGGAGCCATCCGCTGTTGGGCTTGACGGGCCCGGTCGCCCACAACACGGCGTCCGCCTCGGCGGGCGGCTGGCCGGTGCTGAACTCCACGGGCGCAGTGGTGAGGGCGTCGCAGCCAAAGCCCTCCGGGATGACGGCGCGATGTCCTTCATGCAGGTGCACGCCCGCCGCTTGCAGGCGACGACGTACCTGACCCCAGACCCGTGGATGGTGGTTGACGAGCGCCCGGTCGTGGGGGAAGTACAGCTCGACACTCTTGTCGGGCCAGCGCGTGGCGATGTTGAAAGCGCTGCTGACCGCTGCGGTACCACCGCCGACGACGGCGATCCGGGCCGCGGACGCCAGCTTTTCGTGGGCGGCTTGCAGCTCGGTGCTCACCTCAGCGGATGACTGCAGGTGGGGCTGGCGCCAGAAGCCGTTGGTGACGCCGGTCGAGATCACGAGGATGTCGTACGGTTCGGCGGACTCGGTGCCGTCAGCCAGCTTGACGCAGACGTTGCTGCCCGCGAGGTCGAGCCCGGTCAGCTGACCATGGACGGTGCGAACGTCCGCGAGGCGCCGGTAGCGGTCGAAGCTGACGCGGTAGTCACGGGCCCACTGCTGCGGACGCGAGATCCGCATGCCGAGCTCCTGGCCGCTGACCAGCTCGGGCTTGGTGGAGATGCCGACGATTTCCAGCCGTTTCGCTTGCTTGGCCAGGCTGATGGCGGTGAGCAGCCCGCTGTCGCCGAGCCCGGCAATGACAATCTTCCGCCGGGTCACGTGGCCGCCTTCGTCAACGTAGGAGAGGGAGCAATGCCGCCCGCCGTCGATCCATTGTGGAGGCTCTTCCTGTCGCGTCCGTTGCCGGCCGCGGACCTGGCGAGCTGGGTGATCCGCCACCGGACGGGGACGGGATCGATGGTCCACGCTTCTTCCGCCTGAGCGTGCAGGCGATGCGGCCCGCACGACAGCGCTGTCAGGGACCGAGGAGATTGCTCGCCGGCCCCCACAGGTAGGAGTCGGGCTGCTCGCGGGCGATGTTGGCCTCGGCCTGCGCGCGGTAGATCCGCGCCTCCCATTCGACGGTCTCCCGATGGTCCTCGTCCACAAGGCTCTGGCGCGCCCAGAACGAGTCCCGCCGGATCGCGTCCATGGCCGTGCCGGCGACCTCGTCGGGTTCGGTGAAGGTGGCGGGCAGCCCGTTGGCGCGCATGAACGCGACCGTCTGCTGGGTGCGTTCGGCGCCGCGCACGTTGGTGACGCCGGGAAAGATGAGCGTCGGCACGACGTCGGCTCCGGCGTCTCGCAGCTGCCCGTACAGGCAGTGCATGAGGCTGACGATGGCCGCTTTCGTGACGGCGTACGGCCCGTTGCCGTACATCGTCCCGGTGCCGCCGGCGCCCGACGTCGTGGCCAGCAGATGGCTGTGTTCCCCGCTCGCGATCATCCGGGGGACGAACGCTTTGATGCCGTAGACGGTGCCGAGCAGGTTCACCCGGGCATGCAACTCCCACGAGGTGGGGTCGGGGTTGAGCAGCCCGTGCCCTGGACCACCCGTGGGTGCGACGTGATTCAGGACGACGACATGCGCCGCGCCGTACCGGTCGTAGGTGGTGTCGGCCAGCGAGACGACGGCTGCGTGATCGCCCATGTCCGTCGGCACGGCGATGGCCTCCACGCCCGCTGCGCGCAATTCGGTGGCGCGCGCCTCGACGCCGTCGCCATCGAGGTCGGCGAGCACGACCTTGCACCCGGCATCGGCCAGCCGCCGTGCGATCGCCAGCCCGATCCCCTGCGGGTTCGCGGTGCCGGTGACTACGGCAATCTTGTCCTTGAAGTCCTTCACGCGGTCGTAAAGTACGCCTGCCGTCGACCCCAACGGGCGGCAGCCCTGGGAGGTCCGTTGCAGGCCATCGTCGTTGGCACGGCCTTTGGTGGACGCGTCCACGTCCCGGCGCTGCGGGCAGCCGGGTTCGAGGTGCGCGCCCTCGTCGGACGCGATCCGGCGCGTACCGCCGCCCGCGCTGACGAACTCGGCGTCCCGCACGGCGTGACCGACCTCGTCGCTGCCCTGGATCTGGTGACGGATCCCTTCGTGGTCGCGGTGTCCACCCCGCCCGATTCGCACACCGCTCCGGTACTAACGGCGCTGGCCGCCGGGGCACACGTCCTGTGCGAGAAGCCTTTCGCGCTATCGGCTGAGGAGGCCGAGAAGATGGTTCGGGCAGCGGCCGGAGCGGGGACGGTGGCGCTGGTCGGCTGCGAGTTCCGCTGGGCGACGGACGAGGCGCTGGCCGGGCGGCTGATCCGCAGCGGGGCGATCGGCAGCCCGCAGGTGGCGACTTTCGTGCAGCACTCGGGGCTGGTGGCCAACGGCCTGCCACAGGCGTTCAACGGCGATTGGTGGCTGGACACCAGCCGCGGCGGCGGCATCCTCAACGCCGCGGGCGTGCATGTCATCGACCGCTTCCGGTCGTGGTTCGGTGAGGTCGAGGCCGTCAGCGGCCAGCTCGGCCACGTCTCCCCGATCACGCGGGACCGGGCGGAAGACACGTATACGGCGAGCCTGCGCTTCGCGTCCGGTTGCGTCGCCACGATGCAGCACTGCGCCGGGTCCCAGGGTCCAGGAATGCGACTGTGCCGGGTCGTGGGCGACGCCGGCACCGTGTCACTGGAAGAGAGCGCAGTGCGGCTGGCTGACGCCGCCGGCGCCCGTGCCGTCGAGGTGCCGGCCGATCTGGTGTTACCTGCACCTCCTGGCGCCTCCGCGGATCCGCGGGAGGTCTTCACCTGGCTCGAACTACCCGCCTACACGCGGCTCGCCGAGAGGCTGCGCGACCTGATCGAGGGCCGGCCGATCGACCCGGCAGCGCCGGCGAGCCCGACCTTTGCTGATGCGCTCCAGACCCAGCGGGTCGTCGATGCGATACGTGCATCGAGCGCGCGGTCAGGCGCCTGGATCGAGCTGCCGGAGCCCGCGTGATCCTGTGCAGCGGGACGCTCGGCATCGCGTTGCCGATGGGCGAGAAGGCCGCCGTGGCGGCGCGAGCGGGCTTTGACGGGATCTCGGTCTACGCCCGTGAATACGAGCCGGGCCTGCCGCAGCAGCTACGGGATCTGGGGCTGCGGGTCGCCGAGGTCGACGGTGCTGCCGCGTGGCTGCCCGGTCAGCCCGGCATCGCGTTCGCCCGGGCCGTGGAGATCGCGGCCGAACTGCAGGCGCGCTCCATCACGGTGCTCGAGACCACGGGTGAGGCTCCCGATCCCGCGTTTGCGGCGGAACATTTCGGCCGGGCTTGTGAACTCGCGGCGTCGGCGGGTATCGATGTCGACATCGAACCGTTCGCGTGGTCGGGCATTGCGACGCTCGGTGCCGCCGCCCAGATCGTGCGCGGGGCAGGTTGCCCCAATGGGGGAGTGACGCTGGATTCCTGGCACCTGGTCCGCGGCCCTGACGGTGGGGAAGTCGACGCGGCGCACCTCGATCTGGTGCATGGCCTTCAGCTCTCCGATCCGGCACCCGATGCCGAGCGGAGCCCGCTCGGGCTGCGGGACGAGTGCATGAGCGAGCGCCGCCTTCCGGGCGCGTGGTCGGCCCGGGTCGTCCAGCTGTTCCCGGGCGTGCCGCTCGAGGTCGAGGTGTTCAACCTGGCGGGCACACCCGACGAAGTGGCGGCTGCGGCGTTCCGCGCGCTTGCGGCCGTAGCCGCCGGTCATGGCCTGAACGGGTGAGGCTAACCTGCTGAAAACACTGGGGATTGCGGCGATGAAGGAGGCCCGACGTGGCCGGTAGGTTCCAGGGGCGGCGCGCGGTCGTCACCGGCGCGAGCCGCGGTATCGGCGCCGGTATCGCCGAGCGGCTGGCCGCCGAGGGTGCCGATCTCGTCATCACCGCCCGCACCCTCGACAAGCACGACCATCTCGCCGGCAGCCTGCGCGAGACCGAAGCGAAGCTTTCCCGGTACGGAACCAAGGTGGGCGTCGTCGTCGCCGACCTCACCTCCGAGGAAGACCGGGCCCGGGTGGTGCCTGAGGCGGTGGACTTCCTCGGCGGGCCCATCGAGATCCTGGTGAACAATGCCGCTGCCGCGATGTACGCGCCGCTGGCGGAATTCAAGCTGAAGCGGGCCCGGATCCTGTTCGAGGCGAACGTGCTCGCCACCCTCGATCTCGCCCAGGCGGTCATACCGGCGATGCGGGCGGCGGGTGAAGGCTGGATCATCAACGTCGGGTCGGGAAGCGCGAAGCTGACCGCCGGGCCGCCGTTCACGCTCGGCGTGCAAGGCTCGACGATCTCGGTGTACGGCGCCTCCAAAGCCGCGCTCAACCGCATCACCAATGGTCTTGGCGCTGAGCTCTACGGCAGCGGCATCAGGGTCAACACGGTCGAGCCCCGCGCCGCGGTGCTCAGCGAGGGTGCCGCCGAACTCGTCGGAGGCACCTTGAAGCCGGAGCAGATCGAGTCGATGGAGCAGATGGTCGAGGGTGTCATGGCGCTCTGCGACTGCCCGCCTGACGTCACCGGTCGCATCACGGTCAGCCTCGACCTGATCGACGACTGGAAGCTCACCGTGCACAACCTCGACGGCACCGTCCGCGAAGGCTGAGCGAGCCCGGCCGGCGCGCCGCGGCGAGGACTGGCAGTATTGGGGCCGTGAAGTTCCAATCGCTTCCCTGGTACACCAAGCTGCTGACCTACGCCGTGATCTACGGCGTGCTGGTGGCGCTCCTGGAGCCCTACAAGCCGCCGAACACCCCGCTGAAGAACGGTCTGATTTCGGCGGCGGTATTCCTCCTCCTGGTGGGCCCCGTGATGCGCTGGTCCAGCAAGCGCAGGGCAAGGAAACTTGCCACCGTCGAGGTCGCCGTGACTGGACCCGGGGCGCGCTAGGCGTCGCGAACGACCTCGTACCTGACGTAGACGAGGCTGTCGCCGATGGTTCGGGTCTCCAGCAGGCGCACGGGCGTGCGGTCGTTGGTCTCGGAGAAGATGCGCTCACCGGCGCCGAGGACGACCGGGAAGACGAACAGCCGGATCTCATCGACCAGGCCCTCGTCGAGCAGCAGGCGTCCCAGCTGATAGCTGGCATACACGACGATCGAGCCGTCGATCTCCTGCTTCAGCTTCGCGACCTCCATGACCGGGTCGCCGCGCAGGACCGTCGCGTTGGTCCACGCGGGACTTTCCAGGGTGGTCGAGACGACGTACTTCGGCACGGCATTGAGGGCATTCGCCCATTCGTCGGTCCGCGGCACCCAGCGCGAACCGAACCACGCGTCGCTGCGGCGGCCGAGCAGGAGCGCGTCGAGGCGCAGCGTCTCCTCGTACATGAACTCAGACCAGGGTGCGAGGTCCTCGCGTCCGTACCTGGCGAACCAGCCGCCGTGCCGGAAACCTTCGTCACCGCTCGGGTCCTGGACGACCCCGTCGAGCGAGGTGTTGGTGCTGAGGACGAGCTTTCCCATCGGGAGGCCCCTTTCGTGGGTGGGATGAACAGCCACCGATGAAGGCGCCGCGACACGCCAGAACTGGGCGCGCGCCGGGCGCCCAGTTCACCCGCCGGGCGACGTCCGTATGACGATGGAGCCGCGGGTGAGATGAGGGAGAGGCGCGAAGTGGTGGCAACCGACCTGATCAGCAGGGCAAGGGCGGGCGACAGTGATGCGTTCCGTGCGCTGACGGAACCGCATCGCCGGGAGCTGCAGGTGCACTGCTACCGGATGCTCGGGTCGATGCAGGACGCGGAGGACGCGCTGCAGGACACGTTGCTGGCGGCCTGGCAGGGCCTGGGCGGCTTCGCGGAGCGCGCGTCGATCCGCACCTGGCTGTACCGCATCGCCACCAACCGGTGCCTTGACACGCTGCGGGCCGCCAGCCGCCGCCCCGCCAAGGCGTGGAGTGCGCCGAGCTTCCAGCCGCCCGAGCCGACCGGGCTGGGCGAGGTCGCGTGGCTCGAGCCGTTTCCCGACGCGTTGTTCGAAGGTGCGATCGATGTGCCGCTCGGTCCCGAAGCGCGCTACGAGCAGACCGAGTCCATCTCGCTAGCGTTTGTGACGGCGCTGCAGCTCCTGCCTCCTCGCCAGCTCGCGGTGCTTGTCCTGCGCGACGTGCTCGGGTTTCGGGCCGGCGAGGTCGCCGAGATGCTCGACGCGACCGTGGAGTCGGTGACCAGCGCCCTCAAGCGCGCCCGCGCCGGCCTGCAGAGCCGGCTGCCGGCCGCAGGCCTCGAGCCGCCTCCCGCACCGATCTCGGAAACGGAAGAGGCCATCGTCGCCCGGTTCGTCAGGGCCTATGAATCAGCGGATATGCCTGCACTCATTGAGCTTTTCACCGATGACGTCTTCATGTCGATGCCGCCCGTCGCGCTGGAATACCAGGGGCTCGAGCCGGTGGTCGCGTTCTACGAGCGGTTGTTCAGCTCGGGTCGCAGTTTCAGCCTCGTCCCCACCCGGGCCAACGCGCAGCCGGCGTTCGGCGCCTACGTCGTCGGTCCCGATGGCACCCGCCACGCCGTCGGCCTGCTCGCGGTGGAACTGGCCGGCGAGCGCGTCTGCGCAATCAGGCGTTTCGAGGACAGCGTCCTTCCGTGGTTCGGGCTGCCGCATTCGCTTCCGGGCAGATAAGAATTCAGCTCCTACGCGTGCGAGGAAGGGAGCCACGAGATCGACGCTCATGAGCTGTGTTCCCTGATCGACCACACCTTGCTCAAGCCGGAGGCGACGCGAACGCAGATCGACGCCCTGTGCGCCGAGGCCGAGCTCCTGCAGACGCGGACGGTGTGCGTGAACGGTCTCTGGGTGCGGGTCGCCGCGGCCAACCTGGCGACCAGCGTCGTGCAGGTGTGTGCGGTGGTCGGCTTTCCGCTGGGCGCCACGCAGCTGAGCGCGCTGCTCGCCGAGACCATCGACGCTGTTGAGAGCGGCGCCACCGAGATCGACATGGTGATCCCGCTCGGCTACGTCAAGGAGGGCGCCTGGTCGCAGACGCACGCCTACATCTTGGCCGTGCAATCTGCAGTGCCGCCGAACGCGACCCTGAAGGTCATCCTGGAGGCCGCGCTGTTGTCCGACGCCGAGATCGTGGACGCGTGCAAGGTCTCGATCGATGCGGGTGCCGATTTCGTCAAGACGTCCACCGGTTTCAACGCCGCCGGCGGGGCGAGCGTCCACGCCGTGCGCCTGATGCGGGAAACCGTCGGCCCCGATGTCGGCGTGAAGGCGGCCGGCGGCATCCGAACGCTCAGCGACGCCGTAGCGATGCTGGCCGCGGGCGCGAATCGGCTCGGGATGAGCGCCACCCGGGCGATTGCGGCCCAGTTGAAGACACGTGATGGGCGAACACATTGGGGGCTTTGAAGAGGCCTCAGACAAGGACGGCCCCGCGCCCTGTGACGGCACCTCCGCGCGTCCTGAATCACGCCAGCCCAGGCTGGGCCGATCCTGGTTTCGTCGGTCGCGATTACGACCGGCGCAACCTTCCGGGTCAGGCGGGCGTCGCACGAGCATGAACTCCCGCTCAGCCTTGGTTGCCTTCGCAGTCCTGACAGGCCTGGTTGCCTGCAGCGGGACGCCGAAAGCCGCGTCCGCGCCGACTGGCCGCCCTACGACGACCGCCGGTCCGTCAGCCGCGCCCGTGCCCGTAGTCGTGAGCTTTCGCCGGGGGGACATCGACACCAGCGGGCCGTCACGGATGCGCGACGCTCGGCTACTGCCTGGCAGACGCCTGGCGGTGCTCACCTATGGCAATGGCTGTCCAGATCGTCCGAAGTCCGTGTCGGGGTCCGGTCGGCAGGTGACGGTTGTCTATCGGACTGACCTCCCAGCGAACCGGGCCTGCACCGACGAACACGTGTCGTACACGGCGGTGCTGGGCCTGCCGTCTGGTGTGTCAGGCGATCTACCGCTGCGCGTAACCGTGCGGCTTCCGGGTGCAGCGTCGTACACGGTCGCAGCGCGGTAGGAGGCGGGACGGTCCCGCGCCGATGAGTTCAGGCGTGCAGCCGGAGCGAGCGCCTCGCGTGCAGTGGCTCGCCGACTGTGCTGCCGGGGTCGGCCCCACACGCAATCCGCTGTGCCCGGGGAGGTGGGGACTGTTTAGGCGATACACGCAATCCGATGTAGCGGCGCGGTTCTTACATCGGATTGCGTGTACGCCCGAAAAATCGGTCGACGGCCTGAGCACATCGGATTGCGTGTACGGACAGGGCGCACCCGCGGGGCGGTTGCCCGCATTACCGATGCGCGGGGTTGCGTGCGGAGTGCCGGCTATGGCGCGGTTGCTGTGATGACAAACGGCGATCCCGGTGCTGGTGACTACTGACGATTTCCGTCCGGGTCTCACGTGCGTCTGGGTGTTTGGCCGGGCTTGCGTAGGAGGGGTTGGCGGTGGCCTTGGAGGGGTGGTCGGCCGTCGGGTGGCCAGAACCAGGGGGTGTGGTCGGGGTCGTCGCCGATGGTCATGTCCCAGCCACCCTCGTGCACTTTGTGATGATGATGAACGCAGAGGAGATCGAGATTTTCGGGTTCGGTTTTGCCTTGGTCGCGTAGCCATTCTTCGCGGTGATGAGCTTCGGTAAATGAGGGTGGCCGGTCGCAGCCGGGCCAGATACATCCGCCGTCACGGGCGATGAGGAAGTGGCGTAGTCCGGTGGGGATGTGGCGGGTGAGGCGGCCGAGGTCGAGGATTTCGGAGTCGGCTCCGAAGACGGCGGGGATGATCCCGGCATCACACGCCATCCGCCGGACGGCTGCCGCGGGTAGGCGTTGCCCTTCGGGGGTGCCGGCGGTGCCCAGCCCGTCACGCAGGACCTGTTCGGACAGGCCGACGATGACGGTGTGCCGGCCACCACCCTGCCCGTTACAACTCTCAGCGTGGGCGGTGGCATGGCGGGCCATCTGGACGAGGGCTTCGGCGCGGCGGGAGCCGATCGATTCGGTGAGCAGGTCACCTTCCGGATCAGCCTTGCGGAGGAATTCGGCGAGGGCTTTGGAGATGATCAGGCCGGCTTCGGCGTCGAAATGGCCATCGAGGCGCCACGTCCCGCCCAACGTTTCGGACAGGTGCAGCTGCTGCGCCGCCCGTTTGCGTGCCGCCGCATCCGCCGATTCCTCCGGCGCTGCGGCGGCGACGAGTTCTTCGGCGACGACGCGTAGCTGCCGTGGGGTGAGCGGCGTGGCCTGCTGGGCGAGGAACGCTTCGAGGTCGGCGGCGAGATCTGACTGCAGATCCTTCGTCGCCTGCGCAATCACATGAGCATGATCCAGCCCGAGATCACCGGCTTGAAACGCTTTGGCGGTGACGGGCATCCGGTCCGCCAGCGCCCGGCCGACCTGCACCCGCTTGGACACCCACGCATCGGACTCACCGGAAATCTGCCGCACGTACGCCCGCGTCGACGCTGCCCCATCCGTGGCGTAGAAGCCCGACCGGTCAGCCCGCTCGATCAACCGGCACGTCAACAGATCAGCCTGCCGCACCCCGGCCAGCACCTCCGGCAACACCTCGACCGCCAGAAGCGGCCGACGTGTCCGAGGAGACGAAGGCGGCGAGTTCGGCGAGCAGCGCATGCACCTGCGCTGCTTTCGCTCCGAACTCTGCTTCGATCATGTGTTCGAGCCTAGCCTGAAACATCCAGCACAGCCAGCGTATTTCAGGATGGGAAGGCGTCGCCTAGAACGTCGGATGCACCGCTCGTGCGACAACGAACGCTGCAGGTGAACGACCGCGCTGAAGGCCAGTGAAGTCAACTCCGCTTGACGGCGGATGTGCCGCCGAAGGCCCCATTTGTTGCCGTACTGGTGGGGGACCGGGGGCGCTACCCGACGCCGATCCCCGCGGCCTCGTTGCGCTTGCGCCATTCCTCCCGTGACATGCGCGTGGTGTCGACGGTCTCGATGCCGCGCAGGGCGCCGACGGTCGCCTGGTCTTGGGGCGTGTGCTTGAAGGGGTCCCAGTCGAAGAACCGGCAGGAGTTCTCCCAGGTGATCCGGTGGATCTCGCTGTCGGAGCAGCCGGCGTCCTGGAATTCCTTCCAGGAGTACTCGGGGGATTGCGGCCAGGTGGTGTCGGTGTGCGGGTAGTCGCACTCCCAGGCGATGTTGTCGATGCCGATCCGGTCGCGCAGCAGCAGGCCTGAGGGGTCGGTGATGAAGCAGGCGAGGATGTGCTCGCGGAAGACCTCTGAGGGGAGCTTCCCGCCGAAGTCGCCGCCGTCGTGCAGCCAGGCCTGGTTGGTGAAGTGGCGGTCGATGCGGTCGAAGTAGAACGGGATCCAGCCGATCCCGCCTTCTGAGAGGGCGACCTTCAGGTCGGGGAAGCGCCGCAGGGTGGGGCCGAAGAGCAGGTCCTGCGCGGTGATCGCGCTGATCTGACACGCGAGCACCATGAGGTGATCGACCGGCGCCTCCACCGGCTTGCGGATGACGTCGAAACCGGCGCCGATGTGCAGCGAGAGCACCATGTTGGTGTCGCAGAGCGCCTTGAACATCGGGTCCCAGTAGCCCGACAGGAAGCTCGGAAAGCCTTGCACATGAGGCGTTTCGAGGAAGCTGATCGACCGGCAGCCCTTCGCGGCGACGCGGTGGACTTCCTGCACCGCGAGGTCGATGTCCCACATCGGGACGATCGCGAGCGGGATGAAGCGGCCGGGATACGCGCCGCACCATTCGTCGATCGCCCAGTCGTTGTAGGCGCGCAGCATGACGAGAGCGATTTCCTTGTCGCCGGACTCGGTGAACGTGCGCGCGTTGAAACCGGCCATCGTCGGGAAGTTCATCGACGCGAGCACGCCGTTGGCATTCATGTCACGGACCCGCTCGTGCACGTCGAAGCATCCCGGGCGCAGTTCGGAGAAGGCCCCAGGGTTGAAGCCCCACTCCTCGCGCGGCCAACCCACGGTCGCCGCCATCCCGAACGGGGTCGAGGTCGCCTCTCCCTGGAAGACCCACTGGTCGACGCCCTCGGCGTTGCGCACCACCTTGGGGGCCTTGTCGAGCCACTTGGCCGGCACGTGGTTCTGGTACATGTCGGGTGGTTCGATCATGTGGTCGTCGATGCTGACCAGGATCATGTCTTCCATCCGCATGCGGTTCTCCTCCTGCTCGCCGGCGCGCTGCTCGCGGCCCAACCCGCCCAGCAGACCACCCTCGCGACGGTCCCGTCCAGCGCGGCTCGAACTATCCGCGCACTTGGCCATTTAGGGCGGTTCGGGACTAATGACGGTTCGAAAGCGTTATCGGACGCCTACGCTTGGTTCCATGCGGCCCAGGCGAGCTGGCTTGGCCCACGTCGCGGCGCTGCTGTCGTGCGCGGGCCTGGTCGCGGGCTGCGCCGGCGGGGCGGCGCGCGGTGCGCAGGCCAGGCCGTCAGCTTCTCCGTCCGCCAGCGCGACGCCGGCACCGACGCCCGCCGCGACAAGCGCTCCGCCGAAGGCGAAGAAGGTGAGTTCGCCCGACGCCCTGGGCGCCCACCGGGTCATCCCCGTGCCCAAGACGCTGGCGCAGCAGCAGTTGCATCGCCTGTTGGCCGTGGACGGGCAGACCACCTTGCTCGACGCCGGCCCCGGAGCGACGCCGCGGCCGCTGCTGCTGGTCCTTCACGGGATGGGCGAAGACGCGGTGCAGATGCGGGCCCAGACCGGGTTCACCGCGCTGGCGGCATTGACGGGCTTTGACGTCGCGTATCCGAATGCTCCGGAGGACCCGGCAGTCACGACGGTCGCCCTGGTGACCCAATTATCGGCACAGGCAGCCACGGCGAGCGTCACCCCGTCTGCCTCCCTCTCACCTTCGGCGAGCGTCACGCCGACACCGACGCCGAGCCACACGCCCACGCCCACACCGTCCAAGGCCACACCCACGCCCGTCCGGACCGTGACGCCGACTCCCAGCCGGACGACCGTTCATCCCACCGTGAAACCCAAACCGTCTCCGTCGAAGAGCCCGCGTCCGACACCCGCTCCGAAGAAGCGTCCCTCACCGCTCGCGGCCGGAACCCGGGCTTGGAATGCTGGTATTTGCTGCGCTTTGGCGCTGCGGAACGACGTCGGCTATCTGGTCGACGTCGTGCATGCCGTCGAGGCGTCAGTGCCCATCGATCTCACGCGCGTGTACGTCGTCGGCTTCTCCAACGGCGGCATGATGGCGCTGCGGGCCATCTGCTCCGCGCCGGAGACTTTCGCCGCCGCCGGCTCGGTCTCGGGGCCGTTCCTCGGCACGACGTGCGAGAAGGCGGTGTGGCGTCACATCGCCGCGGCTCCGGATCCGATCGTGCCCCCCGCCGGCGGCATCTCACCCGGCGCGCCGACCCTGGGCGTGGTCCGTGACTGGTGCGGCTGCACCTGGCCGTCCACCTACACCGAACGGGCCCGCTTCGGCCCCTTCGCCAGCGTCTACGTCTCGCCGACGGGCGGGCACAGCTGGCCGACACCGACCAGCAGCAACTGGTCGTTCGACCCCGAACGCGACCTGTGGGGCTACGTCAGCCGATTCCATCTGTGAGCGCGGGGTAGGTACCCGGGATGCTTACTTTCTTCCTCGCCGCCCTGGTCATCTACATCATCCTGGGCATCATCGGGTTCGTCGTGCACGGGCTCATCTGGCTCTTTGTCATCGCCGCGGTGCTCTTCGTGGCGCACCTCATCTTCGCGGGCTACCACCGCGGCCGAGGGCGCGCCCACGTCTGACCCTGGTCAGTCCTCGCTGAACGGCTTGGGGCCGGAGTGGGGGAAGCGCGCGTTGCTGCCACCGTCGACGATCAGGTTCTGGCCGGTAATGAACGCCGCCAGGTCTGACAGCAGGAAGACGAGCGGTCCGGCGATCTCCTCGGGCCGTCCCCACCGACCCAGCAGCGCCTCCTCGGCCACGATCGCGTCCATGTTGGCGACGCCGCGGTCCTCGAAGCCGGCGACTACCCGGGGCGTGGCGATGACGTCGGGGGCGACAGAGTTCACCCGGATGCCGTACGGGGCCCACTCGTTGGCCATCGAGCGGGCGAGGTTGGTGGCGCCGGCCTTCGCCGCGCCGTAGGCCGAGTGGTTCGGAGCGCCGTAGATGCCGCTGATCGACGTGACGAGGGCGAGCGCGCCCTTCACGCCATCGTCGATCATGTGACGGGCGACGGCCCGGCCGACGAGCAGGTGCTGGGTGAGGTTGATCCGCAGATCGCCCTCCCAGGTGGCGAGGTCGACGCTCATGATGTCGGCCCACGCCGCGAGCCCGACGATGTTGGCCATGGCGTGGATCCCGCCGAGAGCCTGGTGGGCCTCGTCGACGACGCGCTGCGCCCCGTCAGGGTCGGTGACGTCGCCGGCAATCGCCACGCCGCCGACCTCTTCGGCGACGGCAGCGGCACGGTCGGCATCGAGGTCGGCCACGGCCACCCGCGCACCTGCCGTCGCGAGCAAAAGCGCTGTGGCACGGCCGATTCCGGAGCCGCCTCCCACCACGAGCGCCGGCTTTCCGTCGAGTCCGAACACGTCGCTCATCGGGGGTGCACCTGTTCCTTCGCTGGAGCTGAATGTTGCTGCCAGCATTGATAGCACGCCGCCGATTTCGGCTCGCTCAGCCGTTGGCGCTCGGTCCCGTCAGGACGCGTTCGACGCGGCGGTCCGGAATCAGCCAGACCAGTGCGACCACGACGTAAGCGGAGATGCTGAGCCAGCGGTTCACCGCGGCCAGGCCGATGCCCACGCAGTACAGCAGCGGGGAGAGCTTGCCCTTGAAGTCGTTGCCGATCGCCTCCGCCAGCACGGAGCCTTCGTGGTCGGCGCGCAGCAGGGTGGTCTGCAACACGTAATACGCGAGGGCGGCGCCGAGCAGCACGATGCCGTAGACGGCCGTCGGCACCGGCGGGAAGTTGTTCTCGCTCATCCAGCCGGTGGCGAAAGGAACCAGCGAAAGCCAGAAGAGCAGATGCTGATTCGCCCACAGCGCCGCGCCGGATACGCGGTTCACCGCCGACAGCATGTGGTGGTGGTTGTTCCAGTAGATCCCGATGAAGACGAAGCTCAGCACGTAGGCGAGCAGCACCGGCAGTTCTTCGCGCAGCGCGTGCCAGTCCGTCCCTTTGGGGGTGCGCAACTCGAGCACCATGATGGTGATCAGGATCGCGATGACACCGTCGCTGAAGGCCTGCAGCCGGTCTTTGGACATGCGGGAAGACTAGGGGTTTCGGGCGGGAGTTAGGTTCGGCGCATGACGACGAACACGACACCGAAGATCGACGGGGTCGAGGCCACGTTCCGCCACGTCGATGACATCGAGTGGACCGAGGTGCAGCGCCAGCGCAACGCTGATGGCAGCGTGTCGGTCGTCCGCGAGAAGTGGCCGATCTTCAGGCCGGACTTCCTTTCCGCGTACGTGCACTACGAGCCGGGCATGGTCGTTCGCCGTCACGGCCATCGCAGTAACCACATCGTCTTCGTGCTCGGCGGCAGCGGCTGGATCGGAGGCGTGCCGTCCGGTGCCGGCATGCACGTCCACGTGCCGCTAGGGGCTTCGTTCGGGCCGATCGTCGCCGGGCCCGAAGGGCTCACGTGCTGGGAGCTGAGCTTCGGCGAGTTCGGCGGCTGGGGCGATCAGCCCGAGCTGTACGCGCACGAGATCGCGACCCGGGGCGTCACCCCGCTGCCGGACCCGCCCCTGAAACTTGCGGACTGGTTCGTCGACCCGCGTGGTGATGTGGGGGCCGAGCGTCCGATCCCGAAGGTCGAGGGCCTGCGGGAAACCCTGAAGCCGATGAGCGAGATCGAGTGGACCGAGGTCAAGCGCCAGCGCAACGCGGATGGCTCCATCGCGGTCGTGCGCGAGAAGTGGCCGATCGCGGATCCCGACTTCATGTCCGCGTACATCGAGTATTCGCCGGGCATGATCACCCGTCGCCACGGACACTTCGGCCATCACCTGGTCTTCGTGATCGCCGGGGGTGCCTGGTTCGGTGAGCGCTGGTGCCCCGCCGGGACGCACATCGAGCTGCCGTTCGGGGCGGCGTTCGGACCCATCCGCGCCGGCGACGAGGGAACGCTCTTCCTCGAGCTGACGAACGGGGATTTCCGCTCCTGGGGCGACCAACCCGAGCTGTACGAGCAGGCGATCGCCGCGCACGGCGTGACCCCGTTGCCCGACCCGGAGATCAAGCTCGGCGAGTGGTTCGAGGACGCGCGTGGCTACTGGGCGCCGCAGGTCTAGCGCGCCTGGCGGCTCGTCCGGCGTTCGGCGCCCGTCCGCAGATCGTGCTTGTCCTCGGGATCCCCTGGCCGGGGCAACGCCGTTACCTCAGGCGAGCCAGCACCCGGTCGCGCAGGATCTCGTACTGGGCTTGTACGCGAAGCGGCTTGTCTGCGGGGCGCGCTATCGTCCGCGGCTCACCGACGGACTCGTCCGCCCGAAACTGATCACGGGTCAGGTCGATCTCGATTCCGGCAGCCAATCGATTCCAACCGTGAAAGCCACGATGCTGACCGTCGACATACACCTTCGCTATCAGCAATTCACCCCCGAGCAGACCGTGCACCACAGCGGCGGTGGCGACACACTGTCCGCGCGAGGGGTGCGACGGGGACCAGCCGCCCTCCTCGGCGGGGTCGCAGGTGAGTGCATCCCATGAAGCTCTGATCGCGTCTTCGAGCTGACTCAGCGTCCAGCACGGCACGGTGACAAGTATGCAGATGTGCCGATCCCGCGCCTCAGGCCCCGGCGCTGCATGCCTAACTGGTCACGGTGACAGGGGGTCGAGCTCGATCAGATATCCGACGAACCGTGCGCCGTCCCGATCTGCTTCCGAGCCGTCTGCGGAGAGTACGGCTGTCGCCGTTGCCGACTCGCGCACCGGGTAGCGGCCGTGGACGGCCCGAATCGAGCGCACCTTGCCCGCTGTTCGCGGCGCGTCGTCCGGCAGCAGCAGCCCATGGTGGTCTTCGAGATGAGTCACCGAGTCGGCAAGCTCCTGCCCCATGGCCAAGGCGAGGGAGCCTCGTTCGCCGACCGGAGCGAGCGTCCACTCGACGATGGCCTCCAAGGCGAAGGACTCCCCGCAGCACTGCATCTGCCAGTCGGCCATCCACACCGTCAGCACTGCTCGAGTATCTCCGCTCTGCCACCCGCCGTGGCGGCCGCCGCCGCACCTGACGCGAGCCGATTCAGATCATCGCTAGGGTTGGGCGCATGTGTGCTTGTGCATCAGTGACGCGTACGCGCCGTTTCGCTGACGGCGCCGGGACGGTCTGCAGGTAGTTCCTTCAGTTCCGCGCCGCCGGCCTCGTGCCGGGCGGCCGCTTCGCGTTGCCCGGCCCCTGCCATTTCTCAGGAGCTGCCGCATGCACGCACACACGCACACCCAGCCGGCCGGATCGGCCGTCGTCTACCTGATCGTCGGCCTTCCCGGCGCGGGCAAGACAACTCACGCGAAACACCTGGAGCTCAGCGCGCCGGCCCTGAGGCTGACGCCGGACGAATGGCAGCGCGCGCTCTTCGGGGATCAGAACCCGCCGGACAAACGTGATCGCGTCGAGGGCAAGTTGATCCAGCTCGGCATGCGGGCCGCCCAGCTCGGCATCAATGTTGTCTTCGACTTCGGCTTCTGGGGCAAGGACGAACGATCCGCGCTGCGGTGGATCGCCGGCACCGTCGGCGCGCGAAGCCAGGTCGTCTACCTTCCGATCGCCCACGAGGAGCAACGCCGGCGAGTCGCCCATCGCTTCGCCCAGACGCCGGAGCAGACCTTTCACATGAGCGACGTCGAACTCGTGCAGTGGAGGGCTCAGTTCCAGCCGCCGGACGCGGACGAACTACGAGGATCTGAGATCCCACCGGCCCCGCCGGAGCACGCGACCTGGTCGCAATGGGCCTCGCAACGCTGGCCGTCCTTGCCTGACGACTACGCCTCGACCGACACGCGTTAGCGCGTCTCGGGCGCCCGGTTGAGGCGGCGCTCATATCGGTTGCCCGCTTTACCGCCGATGGCGGCCGGGTCTGCCGGGCCGACCAGTGCGAACCCTGTCCTGGCGAGAACCTGCTGCGAGGCGACGTTCTGCAGCGAGGTGGCGGCGACTATCGTGCGGACTCCGTAATCGGTCGCTGCCAGCTCGCACAGCAGGCGAACCGCCATCGTGGCCAGGCCTCGTCCGGCTGCCCTTTCGGCGACGCGATAACCGAGTTCCGCCGACCCGGCCTCGGCAAAGATCAGATTGAAGCGGCCCACAACCGAACCGTCGTCATCGACCAGCACGTGGTACGCGCCGACGCCGGCGTGTTGCTCGGCCAGCAGGGCATCGAAGCGTTCGGCGAAGTGCTGGTAGAACTCGTTGCCGCGATCGGAGATCCATTCCGCGAAATAAGCGCGGTTTGCCAGTTCGAAGTCCAGGACAGCGGCTGCGTGCTCAGCACGCAGCCGCTGTAACTCAGGCGTCGAGATCAGGGATGCGCCAACAACAAGCGCGGTCGTTGACCCATCGCGGGACCGGACGTCTTCTGCAACGGTGCCTGGACCGCGCTGCTGCTGGTCGGCACGGGCTGCGGCAGCGGCGCGCAGTACGCGTCGGCCGTGTTGTTGCCCGCGCGACGCTTGGGCAGCGTGCCGTTGGCGAGGTAGCGCGCGATCGTGTTGTCCTCGCAGGCGTCGCCGAACAGCGAGTTGGCGTGCGACGTGCCACCCGGCAGCGCGAGCAACGAGGAGTGGGGGTAGAGCCGCCGCACCTCGAGACTTCCGGTGTACGGGGTAGCCGCGTCCAGGGTCTCATCGATCAGCAACGCGCTGCTGACCTTGCTGCCGTCGACCTTCACCGGCGTGCCGGGCTTGGCCGGCCAGTTGAGGCAGGGCGCGTTGTACCAGGCGTTCGACCAGGTCTCGAACGGGGCCTTGTGGTAGATCGCCCAGTTGTCCTGCTGCCACTTCGCCCAGCTCTGCGGCCACTGGACGTCGCTGCACTGGACGGCGTCGTACATCGCGTACTCGTTGTCGTTGCCGGGGCCGTCAGCGTTCACGTAGGCGGTCTTGACGGCGTTCAGATCGTGGTTGTGGACCCAGGCAGCGAACGTGTTACCGAGGTCGGTCCAGGTGCTCTGGTAGTAGCCGGCGAACAGGAACGCGTCGGTCCACTCGTCAGGCCCGATGATGCCACCGGCCGGCTTCTTCGTGAGCGCCGCGAGCTGGGAGTACCAGAGGTCGTGGACGGCCTTCTTCGTCTTGCCCAGGTGGTAGACGTTGTCGTACTTCGCGAGCCAGCCGAACCAGATGTTGATGTTGCGGTCGAAGGCCACGTCCTGGTCGAGGTTGGCGGCGTACCAGACCCGACGTGGATCCACGTTGGAGTCGAGCACCATCCGCCGCACGTGGGTCGGGTAGAGGGTGCTGTAGACCTGACCGAGGTACGTGCCGTACGAGAAGCCGTAGTAGTTGATGCGCGACGCGCCCAGGGCCAGCCGGATGCTCTCCATGTCCTTGGCGCTGTCGATGGTCGTGACGTGCTGCAGCAGGGCGTACTGCGCCTTTCCGCAGGCGTTCGCGTACTTCCTGGTGATCGTCAGCCAGGTGTTGACCAGCGACCGTGACGTGGGGATGTAGTTGGGCCGGTCGAAGTGGAAGTAATTGGGGTCGCAGGTCAGGGCGGGCTTGCTGGACCCGACGCCGCGCGGGTCGAAACCGATCCAGTCGTAGGCGTCACCGGCGTGGTTGGGAACGAACTGGCCCAGGGTGGAGAGACCGAGCCCGGAGCCACCGGGGCCACCCGGGTTGACGAGCATGACGCCCTGGTACTTGTTGGCCGCCACGGTGTGCGGGACCCGGGAAACCGCCAGCTGGATCTTTGCCCCGTACGGGTGCTTGTAGTCGAGCGGGACCGTGAGCAAGCCGCACTGCGCGGTGGGCGCGATGTTCGTGCACGCCGACCAGGCGATCGGCGGCGGCGTGGGCATCGCGGCGGACGTCGTCGCCTGCGTGGCGCTCGATGCGGCCGACGCCGACGCCGGTGCCAGCGCGACGGCTCCGCTGAGAACGACAGCCATGCCGGCGGTGACCGCGAAAATCTTCTGCCTGCTCACGCATTTCCTCCCAGCACCCGCGTCACGCGACGAGAGTGCGCTGATTGGTCTTCTTGCGGATCCTGCGATGACCGGGCGTACGGGTCAATTCCCGCGTCCGGCTTCGGGCGGCAAGTGCTGGACACCGTACGTTCGGTGTCGTGCACCCCCGCGTTCGGAGTCGAGCCGGATTCCGGCTGCTGGTAGCGCCCGGCGCCGTCGTCGTCGCCATGGTGGTGACTGCGTGTTCGGGATCGCCGGCGGCCGCCGGGAACGGCGCTGCGTCCAACGGTTCCCTCGGCTCCTACCGGCTGATTCCCGTCGCCAGTCGCCACCTCGCACCGCAGCCGGCGGGCGACACCTTGGACGGGCAGCCTCTCGGCAATTCTCTGGTCGGCAATTCTCTGGTCGGCAGGGTGCTGGTGGTCAATTTCTGGGCGAGCTGGTGCGCCCCCTGCCGAGCCGAGGCCGGAGCGCTGCAGGTGGCCTTTCACAACGCCAGGGCATGGCCCACCACCTTCATCGGAGTGAACGAGAAGGACAGCCGCAGTGCAGCACGTGCGTTCGCTCAGGAGCATCAGACTCCCTACCCGAGCGTGTTCGACCCTGATGGCACCGAGGCTGCACGATGGCCCGCGGCCACCGGGCTGCCGTACACCTTCCTGGTCGACCGCAAAGGTCGGATAGCTCTCCAGATCATTGGAGGCACCACGACGGCTCAGCTGACAGGCGCGATCGAGGCTCTTGCCGACGAGACCGGGTGACGCCACCCGGATCGCGCGCTTCGTTTCACTCGCGAACGTTGCCCTGGTCACCTCCAGCGTCAACGGTCGCTTCCCGCCGGAGGGCCCGGTCAAAGCAGCCAGAGGTCCCCATGTGCCGCGCGATTGAGGACGTCGAAGAATCGAAGTGTCAGTAGGCCCCATTTCAGGCGGGCCTCAAGACACCCGGGGAGGCCAGGATCATGCTCGACGAACGCCGCTCAGGCACCCTTTCGATGGACAGAGTCGTCCGCCCACGGGATGGCGGGCGGGCGCAGATACCGCTGAGCCGGTCCGAATCCCGGGACCTGCTGGCGACCAAGAACTTGGGCCGAGCCCTGTACACGGAGGGGGCTATGCCCGCCGTCCTGCCCGTTGACTATGTCGTCGCTGACGAACGGATTTACCTGCGTGTCCGGGGGGCGACGCCGTCGGCTGAGCGGCTTCCCGGCTCGATCATCGCCCTTGAAGTCGACACCTTCGAATCCCACACGATCTGCGGCTGGCAGGTGCTCGTCACCGGGGCGTGCGTTCTGGGTGCCGGCGACCCGCCGCCCGCTGCTGGTGTGGAGGCCCACCGCATCAGGTCCCAAGCGTTGCCCCCCTGGCTCGCTCTGGACAGCGACGCGTCGCTCTGGAGCGGCATGCGGATCTTGTGACCGGCGGCTAGGCGGCCGGGATGGCCGGGGCGTAGGCGAGATGGACGACGCCGTTGTCGTAGGTCTCGGACTCGATCAGGGAAAGCTTGTGCCCTGGCATCTCGTCGGTGAAAAGTCGCAGCCCCTGGCCCTTCGTCACCGGATAGACGAACAGGTGCAGTTCGTCGACGAGGCCGTCGTGAAGCAGTCCGCGCACGAGGGTGGCACTGCCGCTCACGTAGATCGTGTCGCGGACGTCAGCCTTCAGCTTCGCGATCGCGGCGGGATCGTAGGCCCCGAGCACGACGGAGTTGGCCCATTCGACGCTGGGAGTCGTCGAGGCGACGACGTACTTGCTGGTGTCGTTGAAGAACGGCGCGCCCGGGTCTTCCTCGGCGGTGCGGGTGGACCAGGCCGGCGCGAACATCTCGAACGTCGTGCGGCCCAGCAGGATCGCATTGTCGGTGCCGCTCATCAGGCCGGCGATCGCCTCGCCCATCTTCGGGTCGAAGCCGAATTCCATCGTCCACGACGGATTCTCGACGACGCCGTCGAGCGTCATGAACTCGTGAACCTTTATCTTGCCCATGGATTCTCCTCTGTCGGACCCATCGGTGGGGGAGTCGTCTTGCTCCGGTAGACGCCGGGGCACGGTCGTACTCATCGCTCCGGTCGAACAGGCGCTAGTCGAAGAGCGCATTCAGGCTGGGGATCGCCACGCGGGGGAGGGAAGCCGCCGGGCTCGCCGGCGCCTGCGGACGCGGGGCCTCGACGATCTGCAGTGTTTGCAGGGCTTCTGGCGTGAGAAAGCGGCTTTCCGGCGCGTAGCTGTGGCGGTCGTCGCGCGCCCGGCGGTGGTGGGGCATGCGCAGCGGCGTGTAGATCGACAGCTCGTCGCGGGCCCTGGTGACGGCGACATAGAAGAGGCGCTGTTCCTCGGCGAGCCCGGCATCGTCGAGGCTGCCGGTGAGCGCCATGTCCGACGGGAAGGCTCCGTCGACAGCATGAATGAGATGCACGTTGGGCCATTCCAGGCCCTTGGCCGAGTGCACGGTCGAGAGCGTCACGTAGTCCTCGTCGAGGTTTGGCGGCTTGGCGTAATCACCGGTGCTGGCCGGTGGATCCAGGGTCACCTGGGCGACGAAACGCCGCGAGCATCGACGGACCTTTCAGCGCCGGCAGCGAGCCGCTCGAGATCGCCGACCCGGGCGGGCGCGTCGGTGTAGCGGCGGTGCACGAGCGGCATGACGATCGCTGTGCAGGCCGTGACCCGTTCCGGGATCGACGCGTTGCTGCGGGCTTGCGTCAGCTGGCGCAGCGTCGCATCAAGCCCGGTGCGCGCGGGGGCCGGGTGCGGCCGCGACGACCTGGTTGAGCCAGGCGTCGCGATCGGCCGGTGGCTCATCGGAGTCGTCGCCGCCGAGCAGCAGCGGCAGGAGCCGGGCCGCCCGTGCCGGTCCGATGCCTTCGTGCAGGCGTAGCAGCCGGTACCACGCCACCTCGTCGTGCGGGTTACCGGTCAGGCGGAGAGCGGCCAGGAAATCCTTGACGTGTGCTGCTTCGAGGAACTTCAGCCCTCCGAATTTCACGAACGGGATGCGCCGGGCAGTGAGCTCGACTTCGAGCAGATCGCTGTGATGTCCGGTCCGCATCAGCACCGCGTGATCCAGCAGCCGCTGCCCGTCCTCGACACTCGCCAGCAGCGCATCGGCGATCAGCCGGGCCTCCTCTCCGGCGTCGTAGCACCGCACCAGTCGCGGACGCCGGGTCGCTCCCTGCCGGTCGGCCTGCAGCATGAGCCGGCCGCCGGCGTCGTCTCCGGGCCCGTTTCCGGGCCGGATCGACGTTAGCCAGGTCCAGCAGCGCCTGGCGGGAGCGGAAGTTGCGCTCCAGCCGCACGATCGTCGCATCCGGGAACGTGCGCGCGACGCTCGAGCAGGTGACCGCTGCTGGCCCCGCGGAAGCCGTACACCGCCTGGGCGTCATCGCCGACCACCGTCAGTCCGACGCCCGACGGCCGCAGCTGCTGGACGATGTCGACCTGGATCTGGTTGACGTCCTGGTACTCGTCGACGAGGACGTGATCCCATCTTCCGACGAGCCGCTCGCTGGATCGCCGGCTCCGCGAGCAGGGCGCGCCAGGTCAGCAACAGGTCATCGAAGTCGAGCAGCCCGCGCGCCCGCTTGCGCTGCACAAAGTCCTTGAGCAGCAGCATGATCTGGTCGGCATGCGGCTCGCACCACGGGTAGTCGCTGGTGATGACGTCGCGGGCCGCCCGGCCGGTGTTGACGGCTCGCGAGTAGATGTCGGCGATCGTGCCGGCCCGCGGGAGCCGGCCCGAGTCGCTGCGCTTCTGGTCCGGATCGTTGCTCAGGCCATGGTCGTCACGCAGCAGATCGAGCAGGTCGGCGACGTCAGCCGGATCGATGACTGAAATCTGCTCCAGCCCCAACTGCGCCGCGTGCTCCGCAACGAGCCGATGGGCGACCGCGTGGAAGGTCCCGCCCCAGACCCGCCGCGCCGCCTGCTGGTCGCTGCACAGCACCGACGCGCGGGCCAGCATGTCTTCCGCCGCCCGGCGGGTGAACGTCAGCAGCAGCACGCGCTCGGGAGCCACCCCGCGCTCGAGCAGATGCGCCACCCGACTGGTGAGCGTGCGGGTCTTCCCCGTACCTGCGCCGGCCAGAACGATCAGCGGCCCCTCGCCGTGGGTGACGGCCGCCAGTTGCGCGTCGTCGAGCCCGGCGTCCCACCGTGATTCGAACATATGGACGACTGTAGACCGGCGTCGCCGCGTTGCTCGGTGCAACACGGGCGATTCATCTTTGTGCTCGGATGCGACGGGAGGACGGCAAGATGGTGTCGATGGAACTCGTCGCCCTCGCCCCGACACCGGTCATCGACTGGCGCGGTGGCCTGCTCGTCGTGCTGGACCAGACGCTGCTGCCCGGCGAGGCCCGGCTGATCGAGTTGCAGACCGCGGCGGAGGTCGTTGACGCGATCCGGCGCCTCGCCGTTCGCGGCGCGCCGTTGATCGGGGTGTGCGGGGCGTTCGGGATCGTCCTGGGCTTGCGGGCGGGTGAGCCGCTGGATCGGCTGGTGGGGCAGGTCGGCGACGCGCGGCCGACCGCGGTGAACCTGCGGTGGGCCGTCGACCGGGTCGCTGCGGCTGCCCGCGACGCCCGCGATCCGGTCGCGGCGGCGGAAGCCGAGGCGGTCCGGCTGCTCGACGCAGATCGGGAGTCCTGCCGCCGCATCGGCGCCGCCGGCCTGATCGAGCTGGACGGCCGCTCGCGGCTACTGACGCATTGCAACGCCGGGCGGTTGGCGACCTGCGGCATGGGCACCGCGCTGGCACCGGTCTATGCCAAGGCGGCGGCAGGTCAGCCGGTGTCGGTCGTCGCGACCGAGACCCGGCCGCTGCAGCAAGGTGCCCGGCTCACCGCCTGGGAACTGCAGGCGATGGGGATTGGTGTCACGCTGATCGCCGATACGGCGGCCGGCGCCGCCCTGAAGTCCGGGCGCGTCGACGCCGTCATCGTCGGCTGCGACCGCGTGGCGGCGAACGGCGACACCGCCAACAAGATCGGCACCTACGCGCTGGCGGTTCTCGCACGGGAGAACCGGATCCCCTTCTACGTCGCCGGGCCGCTGTCCACGTTCGACGCAGCGACACCGACCGGCGCCGGCATCGTCATCGAGGAACGGCCCGCCGCGGAGGTGCGCTGCCTCGGCCCGGTCGTCACGGCGCCGGATGTCCCGGTGTGGAACCCCGCCTTCGACGTCACCCCTGCTGAGTACATCAGCGCGTTCATCACTGATGCCGGAGTGCTCCGGCCGCCGTTCGACGCGTCCATCGCGGCCGCGCTCGGAGGACGCTGATGCTGCTCGAAGCGGAACGCCGAGCGGTCGTCGACACCGCCCGGCAGTTGCTGGCCACCGGGCTTGTCATCGGGACCGCCGGCAACGTGAGTCTGCGCACCGCAGACCTGGTGCTCATCACCCCGAGCGGGGTCGATTACGGCAGCCTGACGCCGGAGCAGGTCTGCGTGGTCGATCTGCACGGTCAGGTGCGGGAAGCGGCGCTTTCTCCGTCCACCGAGCTGCCCCTTCACCTGGCCGCGTACCACAGCGCGCGGTCGCCGTCGGATCAGGTGAGCGCGGTCGTGCACACCCACTCGCCGTACGCGACGGCAGTCGGCCTGGTCGTCGAGACGCTGCCGGCGGTGCACTACCTGATCGCGATGCTGGGCGGTCCCGTCCCGGTCGTGCCGTACGCGACGCCCGGGAGCCAGGCGCTTGCAGACGGGATCGGCGCGGCACTGCCCGGCCGCTCGGCCCTGCTGCTTCGCAACCACGGCGTCGTGACAACCGGTCCGACGCTGCGGGCCGCCCTCGAGAAGGCGTCGCTGCTCGAGTGGCTGGCCGAGGTGTACTCGAAGGCGCGTGTCCTGGGAGCTCCGGCGGTCGTCGACGATGAGGAACTGGCCCGCGTGGCGCGCCTGCTCGCGCATTACGGCGGCTACTCCGGCTGACCGGGGGGCGTGGAGGCGTTGCGCCAACCGCGTCGTAGTGTCCGACCCCATGGGTAACGACGAGGACTACTCCGACATCGACCCGCGGTCGGAGGTCAACCGGACGGGCAAGCCGTTCGTGCGGCTCGAGCGACACGGGCAGGTGGCCGAGCTGGTGCTCGACCGGCCGGAGAAGCTGAACGCGTGGGCGTGGGGCCCCACCAACGAGCTCTGCTCGCTGGCGGACGAGCTGCGCTTCGACACCTCGGTACGGGTCGTCATCCTGCGCGGCGAGGGTCGTGCGTTCTGCGCCGGTGAGGACCTCAAGCCCGATACCCACAACGTGAAGGATCGTCACTCCGGCCGCTCACCGGCGGAGATCGTCCGCAACTCCTACGAGCGGGCGCGCTACTGCTTCGAACGGTGGGCGGTCATCGAGCAGCTGCCCCAGCCGGTGCTCGTCGCCGTCCACGGCTACTGCCTGGGCGCCGGGGTCGAGCTGGCGATGCTCGGCGACATCCGCCTGGCCGCCGACGATGCGATCTTCGCGCTGCCCCAGGCAACCATCGGTGTCGGGGTCGTCGGCGGCGCCGACCTGCGGATCGCGGCGGAGTGCGGGGCGGGTGCGGCCAAGCTGCTCGCCATGACGGGGCGCCGCTTCGATGCCGAGCAGGCGCAGCGGCTCGGGCTCGTGCAGCAGGTCGTCCCTGCCGGCGAGCTCTTGTCCGCCACTCGCTCCCTCGCCGCGGAGATCGCCGCCAACGCGCCGATCGCCGTCCAGACCATCAAACGCACGATCAACCAGTACGCCCGGCAGGGATTCGACGAGGCCGCCCGCTACGAGGCGATGGCAAGCTCGCTCGCGTTCGTGTCGGAGGATCTGTACGAGGGTTTCGCGGCGGGCGCGGCCAAGCGGCGCGCGGAGTTCAAGGGTTTCTGATCCCGGGCTCCGCGAGCGTCCACGATGGGGAAACGCGCGGTTTCAAGGGGGGAGGCGGCGCCAGCCGTCGAACCGCCGCGCTCCAGCCGTCAGCACGCCGGCGGCGGCAAACCGATATTGCTAGGCGTTGTGAATTGTCGCAATGACCCGGTGAATTTCGCCCGGGAGAATTTGCTCGGCTGCGGCTGCTCAGCAATGGAGGTCTACGGTCGATGGGCGAACGCCTGCTCGGCTACGTTTCCCCCCAGTACGGAGTTGGGATTTGTCCGCCACCGCCCCACGGCCGCGATCAGCGGACGGCGTCGCGCGTCAGGTCTCAGATGCCGCGGGACACGGCGAAGCGGTCGAGCGCATCCTTGATTTTGCGCGCCGGCATCTGGGCATGGATGTCGCGTGGATGTCGGAATTCGTCGACGGCCGGCAGGTTTTTCAACGGGTCAGCGCCGCACCCGATGACACGGCTCCGAAGGCGGGGAGCTCGATGACGCTGGCCGGCTCGTACTGCGTGCGGGTCCTGGACGGTCGTTTGCGATCGCTCATCCCGAATGCTCGCAGTGACCTGGTCAGCCGGGAGCTTCCGATTACCCAGGATCTCAATATCGGCGCTTATATCGGTGCCCCGATCCGCCGTGCCGGCGGCCAATTGCATGGAATGGTGTGCTGCATTTCCCACCGGCCACGGGTCGATCTCGGCGAGCGCGAATCGGCCATCATGCAGCTGCTGGCACAGATGCTGGGCGACCTTGCCGAGCGATCGTCGTTGTTCGGAAACAGCGTGCATGACAGGCGTGACCGGATCACGGCGGCCATTTCCGGCCACGGGAGGCACCTCGCGCTGCAGCCGATCGTCGACATCAGGCGGGGAACGGCGATCGCGGTAGAGGCGTTGAGCCGGTTCGACTCCCCGCCGGCGCCCGACGGATGGTTCGCCGACGCCGTCTCGGTCAAGCTGGGGATCGACCTCGAACTTGCCTGCGCGCAAAGCGCACTCGACGTCATGGGGCGTCCCGACCTGCCTGGCTTGCTCAGCGTGAATCTGTCGCCGGCCGCGCTGCTCTCACCCCTGTGCGGGCCGCTGCTCGAGCAGGTCGACCGCTCGCGGCTCATCATCGAGATCACCGAGCACGCGCCGGTCGAGGATTACGCTGCGCTCACGAAGGTGCTGGCGCCACACCGTGAGGCCGGGGCGCTCGTCGCCATCGATGACGCCGGCGCCGGGTACGCGAGCTTCCGGCACATCCTGCGGCTGGCACCGGCGTTCATCAAGGTCGACATCGGCCTGATCCGAGACATCGACACCGATCCGGTACGGCAAGCCCTGATCACCGCCTTGTCCACGGTGGCCGACACCGCCGGCGCCCGTTTGATCGCCGAAGGCATCGAAACCCAAGCAGAGCTCGACACCCTGCTTCAGCTCGGCGTCACGCTGGCGCAGGGCTACCTGCTCTGCCGGCCGACCGGCGATCCGCTGCCGTCCGCCTATCGCCGGGCGTCGCGATCCGCTCAAGCGGTGGCTCGCTAGGCCCGACGGGGACTATTCCTCGTCACGGGACACGTCCCGGTCTACCCCGGCCGCCAGCCGGTCCACCGCGGCATCGAACCGGTCATCGACAGACTCGGCGCGCGTCGCGGCGTCATCATCCCTGCCGTCGGTCAACGTCGCTCGGTCCCCGGCGGCGGCCTCGCGATCACGCTCGGAATGGATCCGGTCGGCGGCCGAGCCGATCCGCTCGGCAGAAGTGGGGGAGTTCGGGCCATGATCACGCCGGTCGGCCACGTCGTCACGTTGCTCGGCATGCCGATCGCGCTGCTCGGCGGCCTCATCGCGCACCTTGGCGGCCTCGAGCATGTCGTCGATGCGGCCATCGCGCCGGTCGGCAGCCGCATCCCTCTGGTCGGCCTCGGTGTCGCGGGCGTCGGCCAACCGGTCTCTCTCGTCAGCCTGACGGTCGCGGGCGCCACTCGATAAGTCGTACTCGTCACCGGTCGCGGTCGGGGGTGATGTCAGGGCGCGACGGCGCCCGGCGAGGCGAGCCAGCAACCCGCGGCTTTCCTTCAGAAGATCACCAACCTTCCAGCGCGACGGTACGCCTGCCCGCGATTGGCGTCGCGAGCGACCGCGAGAGGTTCTCGCGGTACCGTGCAGCCACCGTTCGCCAAGGAGTGGCCCATGACCCTTCAGGTCACGCTTTCTCAAGCGCCTGCACGCTTTCGCGCTGACCGCCGCCATCGCGGGTGTTGCGGTGAGCGCCGCTTGTACACCGCCCAAACCGCCGCCGCTGCGGGTCGAGGTCTGGGGCGATTCCATCGCCGGGCAGGCGAGTCCCTACATCAGCTTCTATCTCGGGCTGTCGGGCAAGGCCACGTCGCGCCTTCACACCTTTCCGGGCACGCGCGATGTGTGACTGGTTCGCGGATATGCGTAGCGAGCTGACGAGTCCGGTGGGTTTCCATCCGCAGGCGGTGGTCATCCAGTTCTCCGGAGACGCGTTCACGCCGTGCATGAAGCAGGCCAACGGCGTCCCGTACGGGGGGCAGGCGCTCATCAACAAGTACGCATCCGACTCCGCCTATGTCATCAGCCTCTTCACCCGTGCTCACGTCCCGGTCTATTTCGTCAGCACGCCGATCTCGCGCGCCGAAGCCGCGCTGGGCTATGTCGGCAACACCCCGCTGGGCGTCATGTTCTCCCAGCTGCCCGGACGTTTCCCGGCCGGTGGCCTGGTCCGCTTCATCGATGGCGCCGCCGCGGTCGAATGGCACGGGCACTACTCGCCCACCTTGCCGTGCCTACCTTGGGAAACCTGCACCGGCCATTGGCCTGACGGCACCAGGACCGTCGTGGTACGCGAGGCCGACGGCACGCATTTCTGTCCCGTCACTGAGGTTCCTGCCGGCGGCGGTTTCACCCGATGCCCGGTCTACATGGGCGGGGCCGCCCGCTACGCCCTGGCGATCTCGGGACGGGTGCTGCGCGACTTCCACCTGAACTGAGTGCGCGCCAGCCCGGTCAAAGGTAAGCCAGCAGCTTGTCCAGCGGCGCCGGCACGGCATCCAGCTCGAGGGCGTTCACCAGTACTGGCGCGTAATGGTGCTTGCGCCCTCCGCGCGTCCCCATGAAGCGGCGCAGCCGCGCCTGATCGGTGCGATCGCGCTGTTCCGGCTGCTTCTGGAAGGTGCGAAAGGCATGCAGATCACCTTCCCTGTCAAGGATCTGCTCCACCCGCTGCGGGCCGAGGGCCCGGATCAGCTCGTCCTCCAGATCCCTGACGCAGACGTAGAAACCGAGCCGCTCCATGTCCTCACGCGTGAGTTCCTCGCCCAGACCGATCCGCTCGAGCGCCCGCGCGAAGACCCTCAGCTCACCCTCGTCCACAAGCCCGGCAAGCCTGACGTCAAGGCCTGGCGGTCCGAAGAACTCCAGGTGGCGCTTGACGTTCGTGGCGCCGCTCATCGCGACGACGGCGACGCCTTCGGTCGCCAGATTCCTTCCGCGCCGCCGGGCCAGCGTCTGCACGGCGAGCTGATCGCTCACCCCCTCGACCAGGACCACCGTGGCGATCGCGGGCTCGGTCAAGCGATGCCACTCGTCGCGGCCGCCGCGTGCGCCGGAGCAGAACTCCAGCTTCGACGGCCTTTTCGGCCGCGGCCCGGAAGGCAGCGACGTAGTCGTCGTCGTGCTGCGGATTGAGCCGGCTTCGCGTCTGCCGGTCAAACGGCTCGCTGGAGCCGAACAGGTCCAGGGTGCCGTCGGCGGCGAAGCCGCTGTGGCGACCCGTCGGGACGGCGATCCCGGCATCCGGATGCCGCCGAGAGCGTCGCCGTGCTCGTCGCGGATGACGCGCGGCGGGTCGTCCTCGATGCGAATGCGGTCACCGACCGGCGGGGGAGTCGCATCCTTCGGCCAGCGAAGCAGGTGGTCGAGCGCCGCCGATCCGAAAGGCCAGCCGCCGGTGATCGGACCGCGCAAGGTCACGGGGCTGTCAGCCAGGGACACCGCGTTGAGCCTCCTTTCACTGCTCGCCGATGACTCATCTCAACACTTCCGGGTCACCCAACTCAGCGCGGGCAGCGGTCAGCCCGGAGACGGCCGCTGACGTCCTCACGTGCCCGGACCCGAAAACCCTGGTGCAGTCGGCAACCAGCGCCGCGTAAACCTCGGCGGCCTCCTCGCAGCGCCCGAGGCGACGCAGCCAGTCGCCGATCTGGGCCTGCGAGGCGAGGGTGTCGGGATGGTCGAGTCCGAGGGCCCGCCGTCGATCCGCGAGCAGGACGGTGTCCTGCTCCAGCACCTCTTCCCAGCGGCCGGACGTGCCGAGGCACCAGGCCAATTCGCCCCGTGCCACGAGCGTTGCCACGTGGTCTGCACCCGAAACGGCGGTGCGGCGCGCGAGCACCGCGGTGAGCTCTTGGGCGGCTTCCGCTTCCCGGCCGAGCAGCGTCAGGGCGCGGCCCCGGATCCGGCGCGCGTGCAGCGTGGCGGGGTGGTCGGCTCCGAGGAGCCGGGTCGAGGCCTGCGCTACAGCGCTCATTTCCGCTTCGGCCTGTGCGATGCGCCCGACCTGGATGAGCCTCTCGGCGAGGTAGGCCCGGGCAGTCAGCGTCGTGCGGTGCAACTCGCCCGAGACCCGGGTGTGGATCGCGACGACCTCGGTCAGCTCATCGACAGCCTCTGCCTCCCGGGACAGCTCACCCAGGGCGTCCGCGTGCAGCGTTCGCGCGGCGAGCGTCTGGGGGTGCTGCTCGCCGAGCCCGCGGCTGAAGGTGCCCACGAGATCGGTCAGCTCGCGCAGCGCCTCGCTGTCGCTGCCGCGCTCGAGCAGCGCACGCGCGCGAAGCAGGCGCACGGTCAGCGTGGAAGGTGACTGGCGCCGAAGATCCGCGTGTGGTCAGCGGCAAGTTGGGAGAAGGCATCCACAGCCTCCTGGGACCGTCCCATTCCCCGCAGGAGCTGCGCAAGAGCCTGCCGCGCAGCGATGGTGTCGGGCTCGTCGACACCCCATACCCGCGTGCGATCAGCGATCAGCGAGAGGTACTCCCCGCGCGCCTGCTCGCTCTCGCCGAGCTGGGCCAAGAACGCCGCCCGGTTGGCACGCGCGGTGAAGGTGTGGAGATGATCCGGGCCCGAGACCCGGTGGTGATCGGCAACGAGAAGCGTGTAAGCGTCGACGGCTTCCTGGAAGCGTTCGAGCTCACCGAGAGCGAAGGCGTGGTTGTTGCGGGCGGTCAGCGTCTCAGGGTGATCCGCGCCCGACACCCGGATGCGGTCGGCCGTCAGCGCCGCGTACTCCTCGAGCGCTTCCCGAGCCTTTCCCGAACGAAGCAGGACCAGCCCGCGGTTGTTGCGAGACGATCAGGGTCTGCGGATGATCCGGACCCAGCACTCGCACCTGATCGGCGAGGACCCGGGTGTACTCCGCGGCGGAGTCCTCCTGCCTTCCGGAGCGGTTCAGGTAGTACGCGAGCAGGGTGCGAGCGGTCAGCGTATCGGCGTGATCCGCGCCGCACAGGCGGCTGCCGTCCGCGATAAGCCGGCTCAGCAGCGCAACCGCCTCGTCGTGATTGCCCAGCTCGCCGAGGGCGCGCGCGAATTGGAACCGGGCCGCCAGGGTGTCGCTGTGACCCGCTCCGTTCTTGCGCGTGCTGCTGGCGATGAGCCGGGTGAACCGGGCACGTTCGAAGGCGGTCCGGGTCTGCGTAATGGCACGCCGGCTCGGGCTGTCGTCCGGGAGCCACAGCGTGAGCAACGCCTCGCCCGACGCCTGCCGGAGCTCCAGCAGATGGCCGCCCAACTGCTGATGGCCTCCGACAATGCTGATCACGTCTTCGCTGCCGAGACTCGTGGCGATGGATGCCGCCAGGGCGCTGAGCCGGTGACGTCGTACCGACGTTCCTTCCGAGACGAGCAGCGCGTCGTCGGTGACGGCGACGCCGATGACAGCGCCGGCGGTGTGCTGCTCCGGGTCCCAACGCCGGCCTTCGAGGCTGCTGCGCGTGGCCTTGCCCGGAGGCAGTCGAGGCGCTGAAGGAGCCGGCGGCCTGATCGAGCGCGCCGCGTACGACCGTCTCGCGAGGATCCCCCATGCCGGTCGCCGCGCGGATGCCCAGCTCACCGAAAAGCATCGATGCCGCAAGCGGAATGCGTGCCGAGCCGCCGACGAGATGCACGCCGGCCAGCTCGGTCGGGCTCACTCCGGCGTCGGAGAGCGTGCGCGCGAACTCGCGGGTGGCGGCGCGAAGGTCCTCGCGGATGAGCTCTTCGAAATCAGGACGGTTGATCAGAACGGGGGCCAGGTGCGGCAGTTCCGGTAGGGAACAGTGGGCGCTGGTGTGAGTGCTCAGGCGTTCCTTCGCGTAGCGCGCCTCCTCCTGCAGCGACCGGGCCCGGCGCAGCCAGGTCTGGTCGCTGCCCGGGTTCATCAGGTGCTCCCAGGCGTCGGGGTCCTCCTCCTGGACGCGGGTTCGCCCAATGAAGGCAAGGAGTTTCTCGTCGAAGAGCACGCCGCCGAGGTCGACGATCCCGCCGTCGGCGAGCACCTCGAACTGGCCTGCCGGGTCCCGCCGGACGACAGAGGTGTCGAAGGTGCCGGCCCCGAGGTCGTAGACGGCCACCAGCGCAGCGCCCTGCACCGGAGCCGCTCGCTCGAGCAGGCAGCGAGCGGCCGCCACCGGTTCGGCCAGGAACGTCGGGGCAGGCGCGTCGCGGGCCGGTGAGGAGCCGCCAAGTACGGCGTCGGAGAACCGCCTCGGGAGCGAGGTGACGGCCTTTCCGTACGCGTCGCGCAGGATCCTCATGCGCCCGACGCGCCAGCGCGCGGGGTGGGTGAGGATGACGGCTGGCCGGTGCGGTGTCGCTGTGCTGGCGGTACGCCTCGAACAGGACCTCGCCGAGGATGGCAGCCACCACATCGGACGGCGCGTAGTCACGCCCGCCGAGCCGCATCACCCGCTCGCCGAGGCGGCGCTTGGGGGTGGGTTCGTACGCGTCAGCCAGGACGGCTGCGGAGCGGACCGCCGCGCTGCCGACCAACCAGGACCCATCGGGCTGCACGGCCACGGCTGACGCCATCGGACCGTCGGCGACGTTGGGGTCGACGTTGAGCAGCCGCACCGGACCGTCGTCGTCGACCACGGCGGCCACGGTGGTGGAGGTGCCGAAATCGATCGCCAGCCGCCACGCCATTTGCGTCCCCCTTCCGCGGTTCGTCGCTAAGCCGGATTCTCGGACACGGCGATGGCGAGACTGTTCAGGAGGGCGTCGATCCGTTCCAGCAAGGCCTCGACGTTGCGCCGCGTCCAGCGCAGGTCCTGCAGCTCGCGGGCCCGGGTCTGTGCGTCCCGGGCCAACTCGACGCGGCAACGCTCGACGTTGCTCTCATAACGGTCCCGCTGCTCCTGCATCGCCTTGCCGAACTCGTCGATCATCAGCCGGTTGATGTACTTGATGCGGTCAGCGAGCTGCTCCCGGAGCGATTCTCGGGCGTCATCGAGTTGCGTTGCGGCCCACGCTCGCAGCTCGGCCCGCTCGGCGAGCTGCGCGCTCTGCTTGCGCGCCTTTCCTGACCACCAGGCAGCGCCGGCCAGGGCGACGGGCAGGGTTCCGGCACTGATCCCGCTCGCCACGCCGGCCAGTGCTGCCATGAGGGCCTTCGCCATGTTGAAGCCCATGAACGTGGACTGGATGGTCAGCATGTCGTTGTGGTCGGCCGGACCGGCCGCGTACTCACCGAGCTCGAAGCGCTTCATCGACGGCCCGGCGATCTCCTGCAGGCGCTTGCTCAGGGCTTCACTGCGACCCGGCAGGCGGCTCACCATCTCCGACAGCACCCTGTCCAGCTGTAGCCGCAAGTGGGCGACGGCGTCGTCGTGCAACGTCCCGACACCGGCGGCGAGGACGTTCTGCATCTCGTGCGTATCCGCCGCTGGACGCGCGCGCTGGGCAGCACCGACATCGGCCAGCAACTGCTGGCAACCGCGTCGCACCAGCTTCGACATCTCGCGACCGATCAGCTCCATCCGGTCATCCAGCTCATACCGCCAACGCCCGAAGTCCTGTTCCAGCCACGTCTGCAGCGCGTCGGCCTCCTCCTGGTAGGCGGCCTGGAGCGCTTCGGTGTCGACCGACATGGCCTCGCGCTCGAGGCAGAGCTGCAGGGCTGCCTCAGTGACCAGCCGCGCGGCGCGGGTTCGATTCGCCTGCTGCAGCACGCCCGCGAACGTGCCGACCAGTCCGATCTCGCGCCACAGCCCGGGGATGCCCGAGCTCTCGGCAAGCTGCGGGTCGCCGCTGTCGTGCGCCCAGTGAGCACACGTTCCCACGAACGGCGCGTCGTGAAAGCGAGGGGCGTGGGCGCGGAGCGCCCGGCGGTTCTCCTCGATCCGCAACCGCCAGTCCTCGCCCTCGTCCTCCTCGAAGTCGATCTTGGTGAGGACGAGGATGACACGGTGGATGCAGCGGCTCGCCTGCTGCAGGAACTCCAGCTCCGTCTGGGACATCGGGCGTCCGGCCTCGGTGAGGAAGAGCAGGGCCGAGGCCTGCTCCAGCGCGCGCAAGGTCAGCTGCCCGTACTCGTCGTTCAGCCCTCCGACGCCCGGGGTGTCGATCAGGACGACCCCGCTCAGCCGCGGCTCGGGCAGGCGCACCTCGACCCAGTCGGCCGTCACGGCGCCCTGCGCCGAGCTGTAGTCGCCGACCTGCTCCAGCGTGAGCGCTTCCGTGCGGGTGTCGAAGTGAGCCACGGCGGCCGCCTCCGAGGCGGCTCCGAACGTGACGTAAGTGGCCGTGGACACCTCGTGGGCGCTCGCGACGAGCTCGCGACCGAGCAGCGCGTTGATGAGCGAGCTCTTGCCGACGCTCGGCTCTCCGACGACGACGATGGCCGCAGGCCGCCCGAGGCCGGGATCCGCCTGCTTCATGAGTTCGTCGAGGACGTCGTCACTCAGGTGGCGCAGTTGCACATCGAGCCCGGCAAGAATCGCGTCGATCTCGGTGCGGGCGGCCGCTTCGCGTTCGGCGATCGCGGACATCAGGCGGTCCGCAACCGTAGGACGAGGACCTCGGCCGGCCGGATCCGCCGGCCGTGGTCCTCATAGCCGGGACGGTCGGTGTGCGCGATGATGCAGTCCTGGGCGGGGTCGGCCGTCGGGAGCTCGCCCACCGACTGGTGGCGGCGCGGGTCGAAGCGCTGGCCCGTCGGAACGATGGCGACGACGCCGCCCTTGGCGAGCCCGTCGTCGGCGATCTCGCCGATCGCCGGATCGGTCGTGAGGATGCGGATGCGGATGCAGGCCTGGATGAGCGCTGCGCGTTCCGCCGGAAGGCCATCGGGCGCCGGCAGGGTTTCGGTGGTTGGGTTTTCGGTGCGGCGCCGTCCCCACCAATGGCCCAGCGCGGTGCCGAGGGCGACGGCGAGCACGCACAGCACGGCGGTCATCAGCCAACCCGTGGTCGACAGCGCCGGGCTCGAAGTGCTGGTGAATGGTGTGGCTCATCTCGTGCCCCCCTGATGACCTTCGCAGCTCGGGCGGTGTTCGGCCAGCCATTCGGACAACAGCTGGGCAGATCGGGCGAGCACCCGGGTGGTCTGGTACGTGCGCTGGTGGTGTGCGGATCCGGTGGACAGGCTTGTCCAGTAGCCGGCCGCCTCCGCCGCCCGGCGCAGGAGGGCATCAGCGTCGCAAGCCGGCGATCCGAGCCTGCGGCACGGCTCGGTCTCACCCAGCAGGCGCAGGGCGGCGCGGCGCTGTTCTGCAGACAGCAGCAGCTCCGGCGATTCGAGCGAACCCAGGGCACGAAGCTCCTCCAGACCGTGCATCACCGGGTCGTCCTCCAACGCTTCGAGCTCATCGAGCAGGAAGTTGCGTGCCGAGCTGTTCAAGCCAGGCGCCAGGTTGCGCAACTCGGTGAGGCCCCGCGCCGCTCTCAGGACGACCCGGCGGTGCTCGAACCGCCGGCGGATCTCCTCTTCCAGCCGGCCGATTCCCGAGCATTCGATGAGCTTTTCCCGCATGACCGTCGCGGGAGCGCCCTGGGCGGCTGCGTCGAGGAGCACGCGTAGCCCGTACAGGCCGAGCCTGCGTAGCAGCGACGTCCGGACGGGCAGCGGCAGCTCGGAGTCGACGGCGAGGAAGGCCGGCCCGCGGGACAGCATCTGGTCGCGCGTCTGCATCGGCAGGCGCGCCAGCAAATGCAGGCTTCGCTCGTCGTCCTGGGTGAACAGGCCGGCGCTCGCGGTCTCGGCCAGCTGGCCGATGACCGGGATCACCGCAGCGATGTCTCCCGCCAGTTGCTGGGCGTTGGTGGTCGCCAGCGCCCGGGCCGCGGGCCAGGGATCCTCGCCACCGCGAGGGACCAGCCGGTCGGCGCAGCTCAGGACGCCTACCGCGTTCGTGGGGGCAGCGGCGGGTCCGGCGCAAGCGAGCCGGTACTGATGCAGGAACTCGCGGTCGCGTTCCATGGCGATGGCGGGGGAGACGTAGAGCAAACCATCCGCCCGGCGTGCCGCCATGAAGTCCATGGTTTGCTGCGCCTTTTGCTGATCGGTGGAGTTGATGCCCGGCGTATCGATGATCGTGACCCGCTGCAGGGCCGCGATGCTGAGCGTGACGTCAAGCAGCTTCACCCGCTCCGGCGGGATGCCCAGATGCTCCGGAAACAAGGATTCGGGGTCGTAGGGCAACGCGACCGTGGTGCCGTCGTCGAGGACCGCGCTGGCCAGCTCGATCTCTCCGAAACGGTACCGGGTGACCAAGCGCGTGCATTCCCCGCGGTCGGTGGCGGCGACCTTGCGGTTCACCAAAGCGTTGACCAGGGTGGACTTTCCGGCGTTGACGGCGCCGACGACCGCGATGCTGAGCGGCTCGTTCAGGGAAGCGGCGAGTTGCTGCAGTTGGGGCCTGAGTTCGGGCGAGCCCTGCGCGACACCGGCGCAGAGCTCGCCCAAGCGGTCGAGCATCGCCGGGGCGACGCTCATGCCGGCGCCGGCACGGTCGTGGCCGGTCGCACCGGCCGGTTCTTACGGCGCGGACGGAGCGCGGCGACCGCTGCTGCCGCCGCCCCGAACGTGATGGGAAGCAGGATCGGCCCGGGGATGTGCGGGAAGCCCTGTCCCGGCATCGACAGTCTGGGCACAGTGGGCACGGTCGGTGAGTGAGGCGTCGTGGGTGCGGTGGCAGGGTGGACCGCGACGGGGCCGGGAGCGGGATGGTCGGCCGGCGGTGCCGGGGTGCCGCCGCCTGACAGCTCACTCACCGCGTTGGCGGCCGTGGCCTGATCGGCGCCGCCCGGCGCGTCCTCGGTGACGATCATCTGGAAGCCGCTGGCGCTCCACGCGTCCTGGAAGGTCGTCCAGGGCACGTGTTCCTCGTTGCCGCTCGGGGTGCCGGGGTCGCTCAGGGTCACCTCGCCCGTCGCCGGATCGATCGCGCTGACCACCAGGGCGTGGTCCTTGCCGCCGCTCGGGTTGTCAAAGGTCTCCGATCCGTACCAGATCGGCGAGGCGTTCACCGCGAGGATGACGCTGTGACCCGAGGAGAGGTACTGCTCCAGCGCGGCTTGCTCACCGCCGGCCGGGGCGTTCGCCAGGTGACACGGAACCCCCAGTGATTGCAGCGCTTGCTGGGACTGCTCCATCGTCAGGAAGGTCGGCGGGAAGCCGAGCTCGGAAAGCTTCGACTCCACCACGTGGTTGTCGGGAAGGTGGACGCCGGCGTGCTCGGCGAGGACTTCGGTGATCGACGAGGGGGCGCACAGTCCGTCGGCGCCCTGGAAGAACCAGTCGTTCTGGTACTCGTCGGGATTGCCGGCGGTGCCGCTGGCGGAATCGGCGCCGAGGTAGGACCCGTGGTCATCGTGGGCGAGGGTCCATGGGTCCGCCGGGATGTGCAGCGGCGTGGCGTCGGTGCTGTGCCCGAGGACATCGTGCAGCGAGCCGTGGTCGTGGAGGTCTTCCGTTGCCGGTCCGGTGTCGTGACCGGTGTGGTGGAGGTCGAACATGGTCGGTTCCCTTCTTCTCCGGCGAGCCGTTCTCGCCTAAGTCGTGGCAGCGGTCCGAGCGGGCGTGCCCGCGAGTTACCAGCTCTCGACGAGCGAGTTGGCCGTGATCCCGCGCTCGCTCGGCGCCACGTGCTGCTCGGACACGCTCGGGTGGCTGTCGGCCCAGCCGGAGGGGCGTGGCGTGACAGGACCCTTCGGAGCGGCAGCGGGGACGTTCACGCGAACAGGGGTCTCGGGGCGCGCGCTCAGGCACCAGAGCACGATGAGTGCGATCGGGAAGGCGAACGCCAGCACCGCCCAGGCCTGGGGGTTGCGGCCACGCTTCGTGGCAGCGGAGTGAGCGAGGACGGAAGCTGAGGCGGCGATTCCGAAGAGGGTTCCGATGGACATGGCCGGTTCCTTTCAAAGGTGTGAAGCTGTCACGGCTAAGCCTCTGCGGAACGGCCCGGGAGCGGCAGAGGCAGCACTACCCGACTTCTGACGGGTGCCCTTGCCCACGGAGGGTGGGCAATTTCCCCCACGGCCGGTCAGCGCGAAGTCGCCGGCTCTACCCTGATGGCGTGCCGGCGCCGGAGGAGCACCACCGCAGCAGCGCGCTCGCTGATGCCGGTCGAACCTCCGGGCTGATCTTCGTCGCCAGCCGCGCCGGTCAGCTCGCCTTCTCCGGGCTGATGCTCGCCAGCGACCGCAGGCGGTTCAGCAACCCGCGTACCCAAGCGGCGTTCTGGGTCGGACTCGCCGCGGAGTCGAGCTGGCTCGCCCGGCGGATCGTCGTCAGCGGACGCTACGAGGACCGGCTCGGGATGTGGGCTGACGCGCTCGCGACGTCCGCGGCCCTGGTGGCATCGCAAGGCGGGCTGTCTGAGGATGCGGCGCCGTGGGCGAAGAACATGGCGATCGGCGCCGCGATCGGCGCGAGCTCCAGCCCTCGCAGCGGGGAGGCCGGCGCGGTCGTCGCCACGGTGTGCTCGGCCGCCCTGCTGACCGGCATGCGTTCGCGGGGCCGTGATGCCCACGTTGCCGGTCGCGCGCTCGCCTTCAACGATGCCGTCAGCTGGTCGGGAATGTCCGCCGCCTCCCGGGTCTATGTGCAGGCGCATCACCGTTATGCCGAGCAGCGTGACCAGGCCGATGAGCTCGCGGTCGAGCGGTCCGCGGCAGCCGCAGCCCAAGCCGAACGGTCCCGGCAGCACGAAGCGTTGCATCGCGTGACCATCGAGGTGCTCGGGCGAATCACCGCGACCGCCGACGTCGCCGAGGCATGCTCGATTGCCGGCGCGGAAGCCGCCCGATTGCGCTACGCGCTGCGGGCGGAGGGACGCCTCCCGCAAGGTCTCGACGAGGCGCTGGAGGCGGCATGTCAGGAGGCCGGCGGACTGGGTGTGCGGGTCGAGCTGGTGACGGCTGAGCTTGACGCGACGGCCGAACCCGCTGTGGTTGCTGCCATTCGCACCTCGGTGTCGATGGCCCTGGTGGCAGCCCACGAGTGGGGCGCCGCCAAGCGAGCGGTCATTCGTGCTCACAGCGTGGAAGGCGAGATACACGTCACCGTGCGCGATCGCGGGTGCGGGTTCGACCCGGACTCCGGCGGTGAGTACGCAGCCCGGATCGCTGCGGCTGCAGGCGTTATGGAGCCTTTGGGCGGCCGGGCCTCGGTGTGGTCGCAAGCAGGTTCAGGAGTGCGGCTGGAGCTGCACCTGCCCTCAGTTGACGGCGGCTCCGACCAGCCGCCGGACGGCATCCCAGACGCGTGCGTCAGGCACGGTGCGGCAGGTGATGAAGACGCTGTGCTCATCGACGACCACTTCGATGTCGGCGTTCGTCGGGCCCTCGCCGGTACGAAGGACGATGTCGGCGTCGCCCGCCGTCGTGATGGCGGTGTCGGCATCGTGAGCGATGCGCTCCAGGCCGGCCCGCAGGAGCGGGCGGGAGGCCGTAATGCTCACGGTGGTCGCCTCGGTCACCTGGTGAGTCTGGCACTGCGCCGGGCTCCGCGCGTGGGTGTTTCTACCCAATTTCGCGAGCTTCCTGCCGCCGACACCCGGCGGGCCGACCGCACGTTGCTCGCTGCCTTGCTCACCTGGCGCGCGACCGGATTGGTGACGAGCGCCGCGGCACTCGTCGCGGGTGCGGGCCGCTACCGCAACCGCGCCGTCGCGATCGGGCAACTCGCTGTCGCCGCCGGCGAATCGGCGTGGTTCGCCCAGCGCACCACGCGTCGCGACCGCTGGGAGGACCCGTTGGCCGGCGTCGTCGATGCTGCCACTGCTGCCTGCGTGCTGGGTATCGGCCAGTGGAACCTGCCGAAGGCGGATCGGGTCACCTGGTTGAACTGGGCACCCTGGAGCTTCGGCGAAAACGCCATGTGCGGGCAGGCGATGGCCGACCACCCGCCTTCTCTGCGCGTCGCCGCGGGCGTACTCGTCGCGGCAGCGCAGCTGGTTCAAGGTCCGCGGGCGGGTGACCGGGTGGCGAATGGCGTCGCCCATGCCGCGTTCTTCGGGGTCGCGGCCGCTTTTGCGGGCCACATCCGCTCGGGGGCGGTTCGCCTCGCCGAGGCGCGCCAGGCCGCGGTGCGCGAAGGAGAATCACTCGGCGAGGCGCGGGAACGGGCCATCCAGCTGCGCTTGCTGCACGACAGCGCTGTCCAACTCCTGGAGGCCATCGCCAGCGGTCGCTACCACGATCATGAGGCGCTCAAGGAGCGAGCCGAGCGTGAAGCGGTAGCACTGGAAGCCGAACTCGCCCGGCCCCGCTCGGGCGTGCGCACGCTGGGCGATCTGCTGGAGGCAGAGGTCGGCGAACGCGCTCTCGGCCGGATGCAGGTGGACCTCTCGATCCAGCGCACGCCCGCGCTTCCCTGGCCGGCCGCGCTGGCTCTGGCAGGGGCCTGCCGCGAGGCCCTGACCAACGTCGCCAAGCACGCCGGCGTCTCCCGCGCCGCGGTCAATGTCAGGACCGACGATGGGCACGTGGTGCTCGAGGTCCAGGATGATGGTGTCGGTTTCGATACGGCAGCAACCAGGCGGGGGTTCGGAACGGTGCATTCGATCCAGCAGCGAATGGCTGACGCGGGCGGAAGCGCCGAGATCATCTCCAGTCCCGGGGGCGGAACCCGGGTCGTGGCGCGGTGGCCGGAATGATCAGCGTCGCCATCATCGACGACCATCCGCTCTACCGGCGGGGGGTCGCCCAGGCTGTGGAGCAGTCGGCAGAGATGACGGTCGTCTGCGAGGCCCCGTCGATCGAGAAGTTCGACGAGGCTCAGGTGACCGCTGAGGTCGTCCTGCTCGACCTGCACCTGCCCGGCATCGAGGGGGCCGCCGGGGTGAAGCACGTGCACGAGAAGGGCTATCGCGTCATCGTCGTCTCCGCTGCGGGCGGTGCCGATGACGTCATCGATGCCGTCGCCGCCGGAGCCGTCGGCTATCTGACGAAGGACGCCGACGACACCGACATCGAGCGGGCGGTGCTCGCGGTGGCCAATGGTCAGACGTACGTGTCGCCGACGCTCGCCGGTTTCCTGATCACCGCCAACCGGCAGCGCGGCCTGGCCACCTACCAGCTCAGTCCGCGCGAGCTGGAGATCCTGGCGCTGGTCGCCTCCGGCGAGACCGACCGTGAGATCGCCAAGCAGTTGCAGATCGCCACGGCCACCGTCTACTCGCATCTCGACCGCATCCGTGACAAGACCGGCGCCCGCCGGCGGGCTCAACTCACCCGGCTCTACCTGGAGGACCAGAGCAAGGGGTGATTCCCGAGCGAGATTGGGCATTTTCCCGGATGGCGGCGCGACCGGCGGTTGCCTAGCGTCGGCGGCAGTCAGCCCCTGCGTTTCCCGGAGTGAGCGATGAACCCGCTGCCCTTCGCCGTCACGCGGCGCCGCCGAAGGTTCCTCGGCTGGAGCGCCGCCTTGCTCGTCGCGCTCGCGGTAGGGCTCCTGCTCCGACTCGCGCTTCATCACAACGTTCCGTGCGGAAGCGGCATGTCGCCGCTGGTGCCGTCGGCGTGCTCCGGACCTGTATTAGCGCCGACCTCGCAGGAAAGCTAGCGAGCCGGGTGGCTTCAACCACCCAGCTGCTGAAGGCCGTCACCGGTGAGCAGGTACCCGGCGGCGACGTCGGCCGCCTCGGTGCCCGCCAGCTCGACTACCGCGAGCCCCGCGCGCTCCGGGGTGAGCGGCTCGCCCGACTGCTCGACGTATTGCTGCTCGGTGAGGCCGTAGCGCGCCGCGTAGGCCCTCACCGCGGGGCGGCCGAGGTCGGTCAGCGGCGTGAGACGGGGGAGCACGGCGGTGAACGTGATCCCCAAGCGGGCTCGCTCCGATTCTTCCCGGGCGTAGCCGGTGATGAAGCGCTGCGTCGCCTTCGCGCCGGCGTAGCCGCCGCTGAGCGGTGACCCGGCCACAGCGGCGCCGCTGCTGACGACGACCACTCTGCTGCCCGGCCTCAGCGGCTTGAGCAGAGCCTCGCGCAACCAGTGGAACGCGATGCGCACGTCGGCGTTCCAGTTGACCGAGAAGCTCTCCCAGGTGTGCTGCTGCAGCGGCCGGGAGAGTGGACTCGCCCCCGCCACCAGGACCAGGATCTGCGGCTCGTAGCGGTCGAGGAGGCTGCCGGCCGTCGACGGGTCGGCGGCGTCGGCCACAATCGCCTGCATTCCACCGGTGCTGTTGGCACTTTCGGCCGGCACCGTCTCGTGGCGCGCGACAGCGACGACCGAAGCGCCCGCGGCGGCGAAAGCCTCCGCGATCCCGCGTCCCAAGCCTCGGCTGGCGCCGACGATGAGCGCGGTCTGGCCGCTCACGCCGCTCACCGGTTGCTCGAGATGTTCACCGGAGACAGTTCCGGGTGGTGCGACGGGAGCGCCACGACAGCCAGGGGTGGTTGCCGCCGGCGTCCCGGGAGGGCGGCCGCGGCGATGATGCCGATGGCGGAGAACGCCGCCCCGACCCAGACCGCGTCCTTGAAATGGTCGATGAACACCTGGGTGGAACCGTAGTCACCGGGATGGGCGAAGACGCTGGCAAGGATGGCGACACCGAACACGCCACCGATCTCACGCAAGGAGCTGTTGGTGCCGGAGGCGATGCCCATTTCCGAGGGGGGAACCGATCCGACGACCGCATTGGCCACGGTCGGGAAGCAGAGCGAGATCCCGATGCCGGCGACCAGGAGAGCCGGGACGAGCCCGGCGTAGCTCATGCCCGGTTTGGCGATGGCCGCGATCCACCCGAGACCAGCAGCCTGCAGGGTAAGTCCAGCGACCATGAACGGCTTGTTGCCGAAGCGGTCGGCCATCGCTCCGGCGAACGGGGCCACGATCATCGGCGCGCCCGTCCAGGGCAGCGTGCGCACTCCGGCGCCGAGGGGCGAGTAGCCCAGGCCTGTCTGCAGGAACTGCATCATCAGGAACAGCACGCCGAAAAGCGCCGCGTACATGAAGAAGCTGACGCCGTTGGCCGCGTTGAAGGCCCGCGAGCGGAACAGCTCCGCGGCCAGCATGGGGGTCTTGCTGCGCCGCTCCCATTGCAGGAAGGCGGCGACCAGGGCGGCGCCGAGCGCGAGGGAAAGCAGGCTCTCCCCGCTTGCCCAGCCGATGCGGTTGGCTCTGACCAGACCCCAGGTGATGCCGAACAGGCCCGCGCCGGCCAGCAGGAGCCCCACCAGATCGAGCTGCGAGCGAGGACCGAAGCTCTCGGCGAGGCGGGAGATCGACAGCGGAACGAGCGCCAGCCCGACGGGGACGTTGAGCCAGAAGATCCAGTGCCAGCTGATCCCGCCAACGATGGAGCCGCCGACAACGGGCCCGAGCGCAACGGCCAGGCCGGTGATCCCGCCCCACAGCCCGATGGCCGCGCCGCGTTTCTCAGCCGGGAAAGCCTCGCTGATCAGCGTCAGGGTCATCGGCATGACGGCTGCTGCCGCCGCGCCTTGCACGCCCCGCGCCGCGATCAGCGCACCGACGCTCGGTGACAATGCCGCCGCGGCGGAGGCAAGCGTGAAGGCGCTCAGGCCGATCCAGTAGACGCGCTTGCGTCCGAAACGATCGCCCAGCGCGGCTCCGGTCAGCAAGGCGACGGCGAAGGCCAGGTTGTAGGCGTTCACGGTCCATTCCAGATCGCCGAGATTGGCGTGCAGGCCCTGGCGCAGTGCCGGCAGCGCGTTCGCCACCACCAGCGTGTCGAGCGCGGTCATGAAGACCCCGAGGGAGGCCAGGACGAGCGTCCAGGTCCGGTGGCTCGGCCGGGGCGCACCCCTGGCCAGGCGGCGTGTTTCCGGCAAGACTGACATGTCGCTTGTTCTCCGTTCCAGGGGACGCGAGGCGGTGTTTTCGCGGTTACCCAGGCAGACCCGGAGCGCGCCGGAAATTGGGCGGCCGGAGACCGACCAGTTTCGGGGCAGGGCGGTGTCGTCATAGAGACGAGACCAAAGCTGGAGGTGGCAGATGTCGATGGAACTGCTCGAGCGCGCCCGCGCGGGTGATCGGGAGGCCTTCAGCGCGCTCGTCGCGCCGCACCGCAGCGAACTGCAGGTCCACTGCTATCGGATGCTCGGTTCAGTTCAGGATGCGGAGGACGCGCTGCAGGAGACGTTGCTGTCGGCATGGCTCGGGCTCGAAGGCTTCGAGGGCCGCGCGTCGGTGCGCACCTGGCTGTACCGCATCGCGACGAACCGTTGCCTGAATTCGCTGCGCTCGTCCGAACGGCGTCCGGTGGCGGCTGCCCCGCTCCCGGTTCCGACGCCCGAGCCGACCCAGCTCGGTGAGGCGGTGTGGTTGCAGCCCTATCCCGATGTGCTCCTCGAGGGGCTGCCCGATCAGGCGCCGGGACCGGAGGCGCGTTACGAATCACGCGAGGCGATCTCGCTCGCGTTCATCACGGCTGTCCAGATATTGCCGCCGAACCAGCGCGCCGTCCTGCTGCTACGCGACGTCCTCGGCTATCGGGCGAGCGAGACCGCCGAACTGCTGGGCCTGAGTGAAGATGCCGTCACGAGCGCGCTGAAGCGGGCCCGCGCAACCATGGACACCGTCCACTCAGCTCACGCGCCGCCCGCGCCGGGAAGCGCCGACGAGCGCGCCCTGCTCGACCGGTTCGTCGCCGCCTTCACCGACCTGGACGTCGACGCGCTCGTCGGGTTGATGACCGATGACGTGTGGGTGCGGATGCCTCCACTTCCCTTTGAATACCGCGGAACTGAGGCGGCGCATCGCTTCTTCACCGCGCTCAAGCCTCACTGGAACGACACCGACCCGATGGTTCTGGTGCCGGTGAGGGCCAACGGTCAGCCGGCGTGGGGTGAGTACCTGCGCGACGCCGTCACCGGAGGTCGGCATCTCACCGGCATCTTCGTGCTCGGTCTGGCTGCGGGCGGGATCTGCGAACTGGTCCGTTTCGAGACGGCCGTCGCTCCCTACTTCGGCCTGCCTCGCACGCTGGGCTGAAATCCTCAGTGGCTCGCGAGGAACTCCTCCAGCGTGGCGAGCACGTAGTCCAGGGTCGCGTCGTCGATCGCGTGGCTGAGCGGCAGCAGCACGCCGCGCTCCATGACGGCGTCGGCTCTGGGCAGCCCATCTGCCGGCAGGACGAGCGAGCGCCCGCGCAGCATGGGTTGGCGAGCGACATTCCCGGTCCAGATGGTGCGCGTGTCGATGCCGCGGCCGTCGAGGAAGTGCTGCAGATCGGGGCGTTCGAACGATGCCCCTTCGCAGATGACGAGGGGGTAGCCGAGCCACGCCGTCTCGAGGCCGGGCGTCTGCCTCGGTAGCTGGAATCTCTCGCGGTGGGCGGCGAAGAAGTCGGTGTACGCGTCGAAGGTCTTGCGTCGCCGGGCCAGGTTGCCGGCGAGCTTCTTCAGCTGCTCCAGGCCGAATGCGGCGCCCATCTCCGACGGCTCGAAGTTCCAGGCGAGCTCGTCGAAGATGAACTGGTTGTCGTAGCGGATGCCGTCGACGTCCTCCCAGAAGTCGCGCTCGCCCTTCTTCGTACCGAAGAACTGGACCTCGGATCGCCGGCCCCAGCGGCGCAGCATGAGCGCGCGGTCGCGGGCCTGGTCGTCGTCGAGCAGCAGCATGCCGCCGTTTCCACCGGCGGTGAGGATGTGTGAGTTGGCGAAGCTGGTGACGGTCACCGTGGAGCGCTCGCCGGTCGGGCGGCCGCGCAGCAGCGGCCCGAGCGTGTCGCAGGAATCTTCGACGGTGGGCAGGTGGTGGCGCTCGGCGAGCTCGCGGATCACGTCCCAGTCCGGCGCGTTGCCGATGAGATTCGGGATGAGCAGTGCCCCGGTACGCGGCGTGACCATCTCCTCGATGCGTGCGATGTCCACGCAAAAAGTGTCGAGCTCGCAGTCGACCAGCACAGGTACCAGCCCCGCGCGCACGATCGGCGCGATGTCGGTGGAGAACGTCAGCCCGCAGGTGATGATCTCGGCGCCGGGCGGAAGGTTCAGCAGTTCGATCGCCAGGTACAGCGCCGAGGACCCGGAATTGACCATGACGCCGGCCTTCTTGCCGAACAGGGCGGCGACCTGGCGCTCCATGGCGGCGACCCGCCGGCCCGGCCACAGCCCTTGCGGCCCGGACCGAAGAACCTCAACGACAGCGGCGATTTCGCGCTCGTCGTGAACACTGCTGGAGTAGAAGACGCGTTCCATCCGCCTACCCTCTCACCGGCCGGCCGGCGGATTTCACTGCGGCTGGACCCAGGCCGGTTCGTGGCGACCGAGCGGGCCCGCCTCGAGGTCGAGAGCGGCACGGACGCCGGCGATGTGACCCGGAATCGGCACGTGACGCGCGGGGCCCCAGGCCGTCGTCGTCGGTGCCGTGTCCGATGCGCTCCACGTCGCCCCGACGTGCTGGAGCCCTTGCGGATCCGGGTAGTCGTACAGCAGATTCGCCGTGGCGATCAGCGAGCACCGCACGTCAGCGGAGGTCTGCGTCGTGATCCGCTCGGTCAGGGCCCGGCAGATCGCGGCGGCGAGCAGGAAGCCCGTGCCGTGATCGAGAGCCTGCGCCGGAAGCGGTTTCGGACGCTCCTGCCCGGCGGCGCGGCGGCCCGCGTCAGCAATGCCACTACTCATCTGCACCAGGCTGTCGAACCCTCGCCGGGTGGCCCACGGTCCGTCCCAGCCGTAGGCGTCGACGTTCGCGATCACGAGGTCGGGATTGAGGCCGCGCAATCCGCCGGCGTCGTAGCCCAGGCTGGTGAGCGCTCCGGGGCGAAGGCCGGTGACGACGACATCCGCCTCGGCGAGAAGTGCCTCGAAACGCTGACGGTCGCGGGCGTCGTGAAGGTCCAGCGACGTGCAGCGCTTGCCGGCCGTGGTGAGCGGAAGCAGGGCGCCGACCTCTGCGAAAGCAGGTGGATCGATCCGCAGGACCTGCGCCCCGTAGGACGCCAGGATCTTCGTGCACACCGGCCCGGCGATGACCCGAGTGAGGTCGAGGACGCGGATCCCCGACAGCGGCCTGCTGGCTGCGGCGCGCCCATAGCTGTCGGGGCCGTCGGCCCGCCGGCGAAGGACGTCGACGATGGGCTGGCGGGCGGCCGCCGCACCCGGGGCTGACTGAAGCCATTCCTCGCGGGTATGCATCACCGCCGCGCAGCCGCCGGCCTCGACGACCGCGGTTTCCAGCTCTACAGCGGGCCATTTCGCCACGGCAGCAGCGACTTCTGACCGTTCGACGAGGTCGCCCAGCACTCGTGTCACGGCGGCACGGTGATAGCTGTAATTGGTATGCAGCCTGATCCAACCGTCGGCTGCGGGGTAGTCCCCTGCGATGGGATCCCACACCGGTGGCCGTTCCCAGCCGTCGGAGGCAAAGAGGATTTCGCCGATGAACGACGCGCTGGCCTCCCGCCGCGAGACGCTCACCTCGGGCAGTGCCGTCTCCTCGCGCGTCGCCAGGAATTCCGCGACCGCCAATGAAGCGACGCCGACGGTCGCCGCCGCGAGGTCGTCCACAGCGAACACCGACGGCAGCAGGCACTCGGCGGCCGGCGGGGGGACGCGCGGCGCGAGGTCATCGGCTCCGCCGAGCGCAGCCCATAAGCGGGTGAGGAGTTGCGGGTAGGCGTCTGCCACGCCCAGCACTGTCTCAGGTCTGGCGTTTGGCGAGCGCGACCAGGTACCGGCAGGAGCGGCGCGAGGTGTTGACGAACGCGCACGGGGAGGGCGAACCGAGCTGCAGGCAGTCTCCGGCCCCGAGCCGGTGGACCGCCTCGCCTTCCTCGAAGGTCAGGCGCCCGGCGAGAACCCAGATCTGCTGGTGGATGAACGTGTACGTATCAGCGGCGAACGACACCCTCGCGCCTGCCGGGAGCTCCACCTCGATCAGCTCGAGAGGCCCGCCGCAGGGCGGTGAGACGGCCCGCCGCCGGTAGCCGGTCTCGGGGTCGGTCCAGGTGGGCTGGTCCGCGGCTCGCACCAGCCGGACTTCGTCGCCCTCGGCGCGGGCGATCAGCTCCGACAAGGTGAGCTCCAGCGCGCCCGACAGCTTGGCCAGGAGCGCCGCGGTGGGCTGCACCTCGCCGCGTTCGATCTTCCCGATCATCGCGCGCGAGACGCCGGAGTGCTCGGCCAGTTCCGTGACCGACAGGCTCCGGTTGGTGCGAGCAGCCTTCACCGCCGCGGCGAGACGAAGCGTGAGATCGTCATCCATTGGCGACACTATAGATACACAGCTGGCTACTATCTGAGTCATGCCTGACGGGTTTGCCATCCGCTCCGCCGATGTCTGCGACGCCGAAACTTGCGCGGCGATCTACGCGCCCTATGTCACCTCCACGGCCATCACGTTCGAGCTCGACCCGCCTACCGCGTCGCAGATGGCCGAACGCATCTCCGCCGCGAACCTCCGGCATGCCTGGCTCGTGCTGGAGGCCGCGGGCACCGTGGCCGGCTACGCGTACGCGCATGCCTTCGCCGCGCGCGCGGCCTACCGGTGGGCCTGCGAGACCAGCATCTATCTCGAACTGGGGCGGCGGCGCACCGGCGCCGGACGCGCCCTCTACGAAAGGCTTTTCGACCGGCTGGCCGAGCGGGGCTACCGGCGCGCCATCGCCGGGATGACCCTGCCGAACGATGCGAGCGTCGGCCTGCACGCGGCGGTCGGCTTCGAACCGATGGGCGTCTACCGGCAGATCGGCTGGAAGAACGATGCCTGGCACGACGTCGCGTGGGTGCAGAAGACGATCTCCCACGCGCCCGACCCGCCGGCCGAGCCGCGCTGAAAACGACTACTCAGCGCCGGCGACTCGCGAATGTGCGTGTCGGTCTGCGTCAAGTTGCCCCGGATCCCGCAGGCGCGGTCATACGCTCACCCCACGCCAACGCGACCGGGGGGCTCACCAAATGTCCGGCACGACCACTTGTCATACGTGTGGCCAGGCGAATGCTGATGGCACCGAGTACTGCGTGCGCTGCGGGACGCGGATGCCGGATCCGTCGAGCACCCAGCTGGTGGGCCAGCCGCAGGGGGCGCCGGACTATCCGTGGGAGCCGCCGGCGGAGTGGGATCCGGGTGAGCTGCCGGCGGGTGCGGCGACAACCCCGCCGCCGACCTGGGTGGCCAACACACCCGCCGATCAGGTCGGGTGGAACACCGGCCATGACACCGGCGGCTACTCGCCGACCCAGCCCCCACCGGCGCAGCAATGGAGCGGGCCGGGCTATCCCCCCACACCCCCTCCGACCCCGCCGGCGGGTCGCAGGGGGTCACGCACGCCGCTGATCCTGGGGGCGACGGCGGTGGTGGTGATCGCGGCGATCGTGGCGGTCGTGCTCGTCGTGACCGGCGGGAAGAAGAGCGGGACGGCGCTGAACGGCGTGCAGAACCAGAACGCCACCGACGTCCTCGCCGCTTCCCGGGAAGCGTTGCGCGCCGCGTCCAGCGTCCAGCTCACCGGAACCGTGTTCGACAACGGCAGCGCCATCCGGCTCGACCTGACCCTCGCGGCCGGCAACGACTCCCAGGGCACCCTGACCATCAACAACGCCGACGTCCAGCTCATCAAGATCGGCTCCGACGTCTACATCAAAGGCGACACGGACTTCTTGAAGAAGTACACCGGCAACAACACCGCCGTCCTCAACCAGCTCAACGGCAAGTGGCTGAAAACGGCCACCACCACCGACTTCGACCTGTTCACCCTCGACGGCTTCGCCGGCCTGCTCAAGGGCGGCACCGGCAACCAGGCCGTCAACCCCACCGTCACCCGATCCACCCTCGACGGCCAGAAAGTCGTCGTCGTCACCCAGAAAGACGGCTCCACCCTCGACATCGCCAACACCGGCCCCGCCCTGCCGCTGAAACTCGACTCCAAAGGCAGCAACGGCGGCACCGTCACCTTCACCAACTACAACAAGCCCGCCGCCATCACCGCCCCACCCGCCGCCGACGTCTTCGACGTCAGCACTGCCTCCCCGAGCCCTAGCCCGAGTCCCAGCCCGACGCCGACGGAGGCCGCGTTCATCGGAGCCTGGACGTGCACCGCGACGACCGGAACCGGCGGAGGCAACTTCACGCTGAACCCAGACCACAGCTACAGCGTGGTGCAGGGCACCGACGGGTCGTGGGGTTCCAGTGCCGACCACGTCGCGTTCGCCGGGGGGAGTCTTGACAAAGGCGCGGGCGTCGTGACCGGAAACTCCATGGCGCTTGCCGCCAACGGACGATCCTTCAGCTGTCTCAAGCACTGAGCACCGGTCACCGCGACGGTGGCGATACGTTCGCCACCATGCCTACCGCGCCCGAGCCGTACGAGATCCATGTCGACGATGCCGTCCTCCAAGACCTCCATCGCCGTCTCGAGCACGCGAGATTGCCCGACCAGGCGCCGGGTGAACCGTGGGAGCTCGGCATCCCCGTGGACGTGATGGGTGAGGTGCTCGCGTATTGGCGTGACCGCTACGACTGGCGGGCGCGCGAGGCGCGGATCAACGCCTGGCCCCAGTTCGTCACCGAGGCGGCGGGGGAGCGGGTCCACTTCATCCACGTGCGCTCGCCGCACGCCGACGCCACACCCATCGTGCTCACCCACGGCTGGCCCGGGTCCTTCGTCGAGTTCCTCGACGTGCTCGGGCCGCTGTCTGATCCGGCGGCCCACGGCGGCGATCCCTCCGAGGCGTTTCACGTCGTCGTCCCGTCGATGCCGGGCTACGGCTTCTCGGGGCCGACCATGCAGCCCGGCTTCGACTCCTACCGCGTCGCGGACGCGATCGCCGAGCTGATGCAGCAGCTGGGTTACGAGCGCTACCTCGCCCAGGGCGGCGACTGGGGATCCATCGTCACCCGGCGCCTCGGCGAGGCCTATGCCGACCGCTTGCTGGGCGTGCATTTCAACATGCTCTTCGCCTTCCCGGCGGCGGACGATCCCGACGCGATGGCCGGTGTGACCGAAGCCGAGCTGGAACGCTTCGGGACGGCGGCGACGCGCATCGCCAACGGCACCGGCTACATGGCGATCCAGAGCACGAAGCCGCAGACGCTGGCGTACGGACTCACCGACTCACCCGTCGGACTAGCAGCGTGGATCCTGGAGAAGTTCCAGGTGTGGAGCGACCTCGACCCCGGCGGTCTGGCGGAGACGTTCGGCTGGGACCGGCTGCTGGACAACGTCATGGCCTACTGGGTGACGAACACGGCCGGCTCGGCCGCCCGGCTCTACGCCGAATCGACCCGGCAGGGCCACGCCGCCGACCAGCCCTGGGACGGCCGGGTCGACGTTGCGACCGGCTACGCCAACCATCCTTTCGAACTGCTGCAAACACCCCGGGCGTGGGCCGAGAAGCGCTACCGCATCGTGCACTGGGTCGAGCAGTCACGTGGCGGCCATTTCGCCGCCTTCGAGCGTCCTGAGCAGTTCGTCGAGGATCTGCGCGCGTTCCGGCGCGTGGTCGGCTAGGGAAGGCTGATCGTCAGGTCCTGCCGCCGCAGCGACGTGTCGACGGTGTCGAGGGTGATCGTGCCTTCCTGCTCCCTGGCGGCCAGTGTGAAGCGTCCGAACAGCTGCGACAGGCCGGGCAGCCAGACGTCGCCGAGCCACGCGAACGGCAGTGCGACGACCACGGTGCCGGTGCCGGCCTCTTCGATGGTCGGCGTCGTGCCCGGGCCGACCATCTCGACGCGGATCTCGCCGTAGGGCAACCCGATCCACTCGGCAAGCGCCGCCTTCGCCCGGCCGGCCAATGAGGCGCTCAGTGCCGCGACGGCCGACGTCGGCACTTCCCCACGGGCGATGCGGGCGCTCCAGGTCTCGATGACCTCAGCCGCGAGACGTTTGGTGAGGGCGGGGCTCATCGCCAGCAGTCTGATGAGGGAATCCGGCCTGACCGGTGTCTGGGGGCCCATAGCGCCTCCGAACGCCACGGCGGGCATCGCTGACATGCGAGCGACCGCGCGCGTGCGTCCCCACCCCTGACGGAGCGCGCCAGGAACGAAGGCAGGGTGCGGCGCGAAGGGCTGCGTCCCGAAGCCGGGCATCATCGGAGCGCCCTGAATTCCGGGAGAGGGAAAGAGCATCTCCACCGGAGGCCGCTGAAGCCGGTCGGCAGCACTGCGTTCGGCGACGGTGAGCACCCGCAAGTCGCCGGCAGCCGATCGCCAGGCGGACACCAGTTCGGCGCATGGCGTGGACTCCCCGCCCAGTGCGGTCAGCGTCAGTTCGCCCTCCACGTCGGCATGATCGGGCGCCAGCAACTGGCCGCTCTCGCAACGCAGGTGGTGCGTTTCGCCGCGGCAGGGGACCGGGACGGTGAGGATCGGGGACGCGTGCAGGACGCTCATGCGCTCGGCTCCCAGGGCAGTGGCACCTCGATGGCGGCACGACTGCCCCGAAGCGTCGGATAGAGCGTCAGGCTGCGAGCCCGCGGGTCGAGCGCGGGGAAGTAGGTGACGTCACCGCGCTTGCCCTTCTCGTCCACGGCGACCATCTGCCACTGGCCGAGATACCAGTCGCCGCAGTCATCCTGGGCCCACCACGCGAATGCGGGCCGGGGATCCATCTGTTGCATGTTGAAGCGATGGTCGTGCTGTCCGCCGCCGCTTTCGATTGTGTCGATACGGAAACGGTCGGCCTCGGACGTCAGCGCGATCAGCACCGCGGCGGTGCCTTCCATGACCGGCGTGGCGACCCCGAGCGGCACGACCGCGCCGACCCCGGTCCACGTCACCGGCCGCTTCACCGAAGCCCACTCCGGAGGCAGCGGATCCGGTTCGGCGGGACCCTCCACGGTGCCGGAGGCGTGCAGGGTGAAGGACACGCTGGCGCTCGTCACCGCTGACATCCCTGCCATTGCGTGCATCCCATGCATCCCGCGCGAGCCGCTGGCGTGCGGGCCGAACCGCACGACGTTTCCCATTGCCGTGAGTTCGGCGAGTAGCGGCTCGGGATCGGCCAAGGCGCCGGTCGCGATGAGGGCGACGACGACGGGGTCGTCGTGCAGCGGCGGCTGGTGCATCTCGTCGGTGCAAGCGGCACGGTGACGCAGGAAATCGACTGCAGGTGACGTGCTCGGCAGGACCTCGACCGTGACCTGCGGGATGTCCGTGCCGCGCTCCAGCTCCACCCGTACTCCACCGAGCTCCAGCCATGCCGTCTTCTGCGACAGGGGCTGGTCGGAGGCGAAGCGCCCGATCCAGGTGAACCGTCCGTCGCTGCCGCCTTGGAGCATCCCACTGACGACCCGACCGGTGTCGTCCTCCATCTGCAACGACTGCGGAAACCCTTGCGGCTTCGGGAATCTCGTCGCCACGACGTCCCAATTCGCCGGGCCGCTGTACACGGTCGCGATCTCTGTCGAGGCATCGCCGAGGACCGCGTAGGGCCACGTGTCGTCGGGTCCGTCGTCGCCCCGTCGGCAGAGCCGGACAACGGGCGCGACGGGCGCCGCGACCGGCTGCTGCGACGGAGCCGTGTCGTGCGGCCACAGCCCGAACCCTTGCTCGCGTAGCTGGGCTGCCAGGGCGTAGTCAGCGACGACACCGGCCGCGACTTCGCGATCGAGCAGGCCGACCGCGACGAACGCCGAGGCGATCGGACCGAGCTCGGGAAAGCCCGAAAGCCCGGTGATGATGTGATTTTCTCCGCGCATGCGGAGGTAGAGCTCGGGGTCGATCGCCTCTGATGGAATTGGCGGCACCGGCGACGCGATATTCACCGGTGCAGCCTGACATGAGGGAGCAGGATCAGACCATGAGTAATCAGCGGCCGGTGGTTGACGCGGTCGGCCTTGCGGTCGCAGCGCGCGTCCCGGTTCTGCTGTGGGGAGCACCCGGCACCGGGAAGACGAGCATGATCCACGCGTTGGCCACGGCCGCGCAGCTGCCGTGCGAGACGGTCATCGCCTCGATCCGGGAGCCCGCCGACTTCGCCGGCCTCCCCGTCGTCCGGACCACTCCCGACGGCCGTAGCCGGGTCGATCTGGCCCCGCCGCGATGGGCCGAGCGGCTGGAAACGGCCGGCCGCGGGATCCTGTTCTTCGATGAGGTGTCGACAGCCCCTCCGGCGGTGCAGGCGGCGCTGCTCCGGGTGGTGCTCGAACGCACTGTCGGCGACCTCCAGCTTCCGGCTGAGGTCGCCGTCGTAGCAGCGGCGAATCCGCCCGAGCAGGCGGCTGATGGCTGGGATCTGACGGCGCCGCTTGCCAACCGCTTCTGCCACCTCGACTGGCCGGCGGAAGCGCGTGACATCGCGGATGGTTTCGCCGGCGGCTGGCCGATCCCGCGCATCCCCGACCCGAGGCTCGGCTGGCAGCAGAACACGCCCATCGCGCGTAGCTGGATCGCCGGCTTCCTGAGGGCTCGGCCGGCGCTGGCTCTCGACGTGCCCGCAGAGGCTGCCGGCGCAGGCCGCGCGTGGCCGAGCCCGCGCACGTGGGACATGGCGGCGGTCCTGCTGTCTGCCGGGCAGGCGGCGGGCACGGACGAGGCGGTGCTGTCGCTCCTCGTCCGCGGAGCCGTGGGCCAGGGCCCGGGTGTGGAGTTTCTGACCTGGCTGGCCGAAGCGGACCTGCCCGACCCCGAGCTGCTACTTGCTGACCCGGACAGTTTCGTCCCTCCCGAGCGCGGCGACCGCGCCTATGCAGCGCTCGCCTCGGTCGCTGCCGCAGTGGCTGCGCATCCGACGACCGAGCGTTGGACCGCGGCCTGGCGGATCTTCGGCCACTGCGGCGAACGTGCACCTGACGTCGCGGCGACGGCCGCTCGGGCCCTGGCCCGGGTCCGTCCGCCCGGGGCGCCGGTGCCGAAGGAAGTGCACGCGTTCGCTCCGCTGCTGCGCGACGCCGGTCTGCTGTGACGGGCCATGACGGCTGAGGCCCTCGACCGGCACAAGGTCGCGGCCGCCCGCGTCTGGGCGGCGCAGGAGATGCCGTACCTGGCCAGCGCGCTCTTTGCGGCCACAGTGCGGCCGGATCCCGACAGCCGCACGGTGGGCATCGACAGGTACTGGAACGTGCACGCCGATCCCGCGGTCGTGGACGGCATGCCGCCGGCCGAGCTCGGTCGACTCCTCCTGCACCTCATTGCCCACGTCCTGCGCGACCATGCCAGCCGGGCCGACGACGTGAATCCCTCCAGCCACGAGCAGTGGAACCGCTGCGCCGACGCCGAAGTGAACGACGACCTGCCCGAGGTCCCGCAGACCGCGTGGACATTGCCTGCCGACCTCGGCTGTGCGGCCGGGCGCCTGGCCGAGGAGTACTACCGCGACGGGGGCGGCGGCCCGCGCGTCTGGGACTGCGGATCGGGAGCTGACGGCGTCCAGCGTCCCGGAGATGGCCCTAGGGGTCTGCGGCCGGCCGCTGCAGATCTGGTACGCCTGAGCGTCGCGGCTGAAACGGCTCGCGCGGCCAGGGACTACGGCAACGTGCCGGGTGGCTGGGTGCGGTGGGCCGAGCAGCTTGCTCCCAGCAAGATCGACTGGCGCCGCCAGCTCGCCGCGGAGATACGCCGCGCCATCGCTCTGGTGGCGGGGCGGGTGGACTACAGCTATCGTCGCCCCTCCCGGCGGGCCGCCGCGAGCGCACCGGCGATCCTGCCCACGCTCGTGCAGCCGGTCCCCGACGTCGCCGTCGTCTGCGACACGTCGGGATCGATGTCTGCCGAACTGCTCGCCCGGGCCCTCGCCGAGGTCGAGGCCATGCTGTCCCGTGGCGGGCTCGCCGCCGCGAACCTGCGCGTGCTCGCCGTGGACACGACGGTGCATGCCGTACGCCGGGTCAGCCGTGCCTCGCAGGTCGTCCTCGCAGGTGGCGGCGGCACGGACATGGGGTCCGGCATTGCCGCCGCTGCGGCGATGAGGCCACGCCCGTCCATCGTCATCGTGCTCACCGACGGCTTCACGCCGTGGCCGGCGGCGCGGCCCCACGGCGTCCGCGTCATCGTCGGGCTGCTCACCCAGCCCGGATTCCCGGTGCCGCCTGCGCCGCCATGGGCCCGCACCATCGTCATCGAGCCCGACGCCGCGGCCGCGATTCCGGGCCGCTAGCCGTACGGCGCCGGCCGCCTCCGCCGCCGGGGTCGCCGACCTCGGCTTGCAGTGTCGGCCACAGTGCAAGAGCATCGGGGGGTGGTCATCGACGCAGCAAACAGCACTACGGGCGCCTCCTGATCACCACCTGGACATCTGGTCCCTACGTCCCGGAAAGGAATCCCGTGTCTGAGCACCACCACCACCACGACGCCGTAGTGGGCGACATGCAATCGCAGGAGAGCGAGGCCGCGTGCCCGGTCGTTTCGGGCCCTCGCAACCATCCGACGGAGGGCGCCGGCAACCGTGACTGGTGGCCGAACCAGCTGAACCTGAAGATCCTGCGCAAGAATTCGGCCGTCTCCAATCCGATGGGCGCCGACTTCGATTACAAGGCCGCGTTCAACAGCCTGGATCTGGACGCGCTGACCCGCGATCTCGACGCCGTCATGACCGACTCCCAGGACTGGTGGCCCGCCGACTTCGGCCACTACGGCGGCTTCTTCGTCCGGATGGCCTGGCACAGCGCCGGCACGTACCGCATCAGCGACGGCCGCGGCGGTGCCGGCGGCGGTCAGCAGCGCTTCGCGCCGCTCAACAGCTGGCCTGACAACGCCAGCCTCGACAAGGCCCGCCGGCTGCTCTGGCCGGTCAAGCAGAAGTACGGCAACAAGATCTCCTGGGCCGACCTCATCGTCTACGCCGGCAACCGGGCGCTCGAGACCATGGGCTTCACGACGTTCGGCTTCGCCGGCGGACGCCCGGATGTCTGGGAGCCCGACGAGGACGTCTACTGGGGCCCGGAAAGCACCTGGCTCGGGGACGAGCGCTACACCGGCGACCGCGATCTCGAGCGCCCGCTCGGTGCGGTGCAGATGGGTCTGATCTACGTCAACCCGGAGGGGCCGAACGGGGTCCCCGACCCGCTGGCCGCAGCCCGCGACATCCGCGAGACGTTCGCGCGCATGGCGATGAACGACGAGGAAACGGTGGCGCTCATCGCCGGCGGTCACACCTTCGGCAAGACCCACGGCGCGGCCGACCCCGACCGGTACATCGGTCCCGAGCCCGAGGGTGCGCCGCTGGAGGAGCAGGGCCTGGGCTGGCGTAACAGCTTCGGCAGCGGCAAGGGGCGGGACGCGATCACCAGCGGCATCGAGGTCACCTGGACCGCCACGCCCACGCGGTGGAGCAACGGCTACTTCGAGAACCTGTTCGGCTACGAGTGGGAGCTCGCGAAGAGCCCGGCAGGCGCCAACCAGTGGCAGCCCAAGGGCGGCGCCGGGGCCAACACCGTGCCCGACCCGGAGTCCGGTGAGCTCAGCCGCCCACCGACGATGCTGACCACCGATCTCTCGCTGCGCTTCGACCCGATCTACGAGCCGATCTCGCGTCGCTTCCTGGAGCAGCCCGACCAGTTCGCTGACGCGTTCGCCCGGGCCTGGTTCAAGCTGACCCACCGCGACATGGGTCCGATCCAGCGCTACCTCGGACCGCTCGTCCCGCAGGAGACCCTCGTGTGGCAGGACCCGGTGCCGGCGGTCGACCACCCGCTGGTCGACGCCGCTGACATCGCCTCGCTCAAGGCCCAGGTGCTCGCTTCGGGACTGTCGGTCCCGCAGCTGGTTTCCACGGCATGGGCGTCGGCGTCGACGTTCCGCGGCAGTGACAAGCGCGGCGGCGCCAACGGCGCGCGCATCCGGCTGCAACCGCAGAGCGGGTGGGAGGTCAACGATCCCGACGGGCTGGCGATCGTGCTGCGCGCGCTCGAGGGTGTGCAGCAGGCGTTCAACGCTTCGGCGAGTGGCGGGAAGAAGATCTCAATGGCCGACCTGATCGTGCTGGCGGGCTGCGCCGGCGTCGAGCAGGCGGCCAAGGCCGGCGGCCACGACGTGCAGGTGCCGTTCACCCCGGGCCGGACCGACGCGACCGCGGAGCAGACCGACGTGGAGTCGTTCGCCCCGCTCGAGCCCACCGCCGACGGGTTCCGCAACTACCTCGGGAAGGGACAGGAACTGCGGGCGGAGAACCTGCTGATCGACCGGGCAAACCTGCTCAACCTGAGCGCTCCGGAGATGACCGTGCTCGTCGGCGGTCTGCGCGTCCTCGGCGCCAACTCCGGACAGTCGACGCTCGGGGTCCTGACCGGTCGCGTCGGGACGCTGAGCAACGACTTCTTCGTGAACCTGCTCGACATGGGCACGGAGTGGAAGCCGGCGTCGGAGGATGCGCAGACATACGAGGGTCACGCGCGAGGAAGCGGTGAGCGCCGGTGGACCGGCAGCCGGGTCGACCTCGTGTTCGGCTCGAACTCCGAGCTGCGCGCGCTTGCCGAGGTCTACGCCAGTGACGACGCGCAGGCGAAGTTCGTCAACGACTTCGTGGCCGCGTGGAACAAGGTGATGAACCTCGATCGCTACGACCTGAACTAGGTCGCGCGTCCGAGCGGGTGTCCGAGCCGGCCGTCACGGCCGGTCCGGGCACCTGCCATGATCTGGCCGTGGAGACTGCTTCCGTTCAGGCACGGGCGTGGGTGGCGGCCCGGCTTGCCGCGCCGGCCGAGGCGCTCGAGATCCAGACCGTCGAGATCCCGGCACCGGGGCCCAACCAGGTGCGCATCGCCGTCAAGGCGTTCTGCCTCGACTTCAACGACATCGACACCATCTACGGCCGCTACTTCCTGCTGCCGTTCGAGCCACCGTTCGTGCCCGGGATGGCGGCAGCCGGTGTGGTCGAGGCGGCCGGTCCGGGTGCGGAAGCGTTCCTGGGCAAGCGCGTCGTGGGGACGACTGTGGATGCCAAGGGTTCGTACGCATCGGCCGCGCTGCTCGGCACCTCGAGCGTGCAGTTGTTGCCGGGCTGGCTCACCTTCACCGACGCCGCGGCCCTGTACTTCCCTTACGTTCTGGGATGGTTGGCCATCCGCACCCGGGCGCGCGTGCAGGCCGGCGACATCGTGCTCGTGCACGCGGCGGCCGGCGGGATCGGGTCGGGCGTCGTGCAGCTGGCGAAGGCTTTCGGCGCGACCGTCATCGCGACCGCGGGCACCGACGAGAAGGTCAAGTTCTGCTACGAGCTCGGCGCCGACTACGCCGTCAACTACTCGACGGAGAGCTTCCTGGATTACGTCAACGAGGTCACCAACGGCCGCGGCGTCGACATCGCGTTCGACACCATCGGCGGGCAGGTCACCCAGGACACGTTCAAATCCATGGCGTTCAACGGCCGCCATCTCATCGTCGGCTTCTCCGCCGATATCGGCGTCGAGGAACATCCGATCAGCCTGCAGCCCGGTATCTACGGCAACTTCGACGTCTGCGGCGTGTGTTTCGCCTTCGTGGATTCGCCGCGTGGCCCGCGCCTTTTCGGGATGAACTTCCTGTCCACCGCCGACGGTGTCGCGATGTGGACCGACATCCTGCAGCTGGCGCGCCAGGGCAGGATCCGGCCGGTGATCGGCCGCCACGTCGCGTTCGACGACGTGCCGGAAGCGCTGACAGCATTGGAGAATCGGCAGACGACGGGACGCAGCGTCATCACGTTCCCTGAGCAGTCCTGACCAGCTAGAGCACGAGCGCCGCGAGCTCGCGCATGGCGCGGCGCCACTCGTCGAGATCGCGGCGCCACGGTGCGCAGACGACGTGCTGGATCCCCGCCTCGGCGAACGCGGCCTGCTCGTCGCGGATCTGCGCGGGATCCATCCCGAGCGGATCCCAGCCGGTGCGCAGCGAGATGGTGAAGTCAGCTTCCGGGCGGTCGGCTCGCAGCCGGGCGACGACGGGCGCGGCCTGCTCCGGGGTGACGCCGATCAGCTGGAAACCATCGCCCTTCGTGACACCGCGCCGGTAGGCCGCCTCGGATCCTCCGCCGACCCAGATCGGCATCGGCCCCACAGGTTTCGGCAGCAGCCTGATATCGGTGAAGCTGCGGAACTCGCCGTCGAAGGAGGCGGGATCGTCGCGCCACAGCACGCGCACGAGCTCGAGCGCCTCGTCGAGACGCCGGCCGCGAGCGTGGAAATCTGCTCCCAGCGCGCCATATTCGGCCGCTGACCACCCGACGCCGACGGCGAGGGTGAGCCGTCCCTTCGAGAGCGCGTCCAGGCTGGCGAGCTGGTTGGCGAGCGCGACCGGCTCGTGCATCGGCACCACCATGACGCTGGTGCCGAGCCCGACGCGCTCGGTGGCAGCGGCGGCCCAGGCGAGCGTCAGCAGCGGGTCGAACAGGCGCGGGGACGGGTAGTTCTGCGCCGCCGGATGCACGACGTGGTCGCTCACCCAGACATCGGCGAAACCGAGCTCTTCGGCGTCCCTGGCGGCCGTCGTGATCGCGTCAGGACCGGCGAGCCGCCCGTACTGGGGGAGGTGGATGCCGATTCTCACGAGCGCGGCAGCAGGTACTCGACGAGCGCGTTGTTGAACAGCTCCGCGCGTTCCCACTGCAGGAAGTGGCCGGCGCGCGGGATGACGAAGGGTCCGGTCAGATTGCTGAAGGCGAGCTCGCACTGGCGGACGAACAGGTCCGAAACCACGTGGTCCTCGGCGCCGTAGAGCACCATCGTGGGGACGTCGACGACGTTGAAGAGCAAGGGGATCTCCGACATCGGCTTGCCGTACGCGAGCTCGTACGGTCCCCATGAGGCGCGCAGCTTGTCGGCGTCGGCGAAGGGTTCGGTGTGGAAGTCGATGTCCTCGGGCGTGAAGGAACCGGGTGCGGCCCACAGGCGCGGCCCGTACATCCCGGCGATCCAGCGCCGGCGCACCTGCGGTGTGGAGAGCTCCGCCGCGAAGCTGTCGCCGTCGCGTCCCTGCTTGATGCGGTAGTCGGCGGTCGGGTGGGTGTCGTCGAGCAGGCTGCCGGCGAGCCCGGCCTTCTCATAGATCGGACCCAGCGATGGAGGGACGCTGTTGAAGAAGCACTGCCGTCGCACGTAACCGTGGTGGCGCGCTGCCATGTCGAGCATCACGACACCACCGACATCGCCGGCGGCCATCGTCACCGACTCGAAGCCGAGCACCTCGCGTGCGAGTTCGTAGATGTCACGCGAGTACGCGGCCGGGTCGTAGAAGCCGTCGGGGGCGAGCCCCGAATCGCCGTACCCCCGAAGGTCGGGAACCACGACCTCGAAACCCGCCGCCGCGAGCGGGGCGATGTTGCGCCACCAGATCCGCTTGGTTTCCGGGTACCCGTGCAGCAGCAGCAGCGGTACGCCGCCGACGCCTTCGCGTACGTACGCGATCCGCACACCCGTGGAGAGGTCAGCGTGATGGATGGTGAACGCGTCCGGGTCGCAGGCCATGGGAGCAAGCTAGCGGACGGCCCCGCAGGCGGTGTCTGAGAGGATGGCGGGCATGCCCCCGGAAGGGACCCAGCCGGTCGTGCCCGCAGTGGCGAGCACCAGCATCACGTTCGACCAGCTGGAGTCACGGCCGGGCTTCTTCGCAACGAAGGCGGCGACGTCAGGGCGCCCCTCGAAGGTCACGTTCCTGCCCGAGCCCGAGCGGCGCCGGAGGTGGTGCACCCTCATCTCGGTCGATGACCACCTCGTCGAGCCACCCCACCTCTTCCAGGGCCGGATGCCCGCGAAGTACGCCGATGCGGCGCCGCGCGTCGAGCTCGATGACAACGGCATGGAGTACTGGAGCTACGACGGCAAGCGGCACTACAAGGTCGGGCTCAACGCGGTCGTCGGCCGCCCGCAGGACGAGCTCAGCTTCGAGCCGACGCGCTTCGACGAGATGCGCCGTGGAGCCTGGGACATCGACGCCCGGGTGGCCGACATGGATCTGAACGGGGTCTACGCATCGCTGAACTTCCCTTCCTCACTGGCCGGCTTTGCGGGGCAGCGCTACCAGCTCGGGGTCAGCGATCCCGACCTCGCGCTGGCGGTCGTCCGCGCGGCCAACGACTGGCATCTCGAGGAATGGGCCGCAGCGCATCCCGGCCGGATCATCCCTTGCCAGCTGCCCTGGCTGCTCGACCCGGTGCTCGCCGCCGAGGAGGTGCGCCGCAACGCCGAGCGGGGCTTTCACGCCATGACGTTCCCGGAGCTGCCCGAGCGGCTCGGACTGCCATCGCTGCACACCGGATACTGGGATCCGCTCATGCGCGCGTGCGCCGAGACCGGCACGGTGGTCTGCCTGCATGTCGGCAGCTCGTCCACCGCACCCACCACATCCTCCGACGCGCCGGGCGACACCATCGGCGTGCTCTTCTTCGGCTGGGCCATGTTCGCCGCGGTCGACTGGCTCTACTCGCGCCTGCCGGTGCGATTCCCCGAGCTGTCGATCTGCCTGTCCGAAGGCGGGCTCGGCTGGGTCGCAGGCCTGATGGACCGGCTCGATCACGTCGGCCGCTACCAGCAGATGTACGGCACGTGGACCGGCATCGAGCTCAGCCCGCGCGAGGTGCTGGCGCGCAACTTCTGGTTCTGCGCCATCGATGACCCGTCGGGCCTCGACCACCGCCATCGCGTCGGCATCGACCACATCCTGCTGGAGTCGGACTACCCGCACCAGGACGGCACCTGGCCCGATACCCAGCAGCTCCTGCATGATCAGATCGGCCACTTCCCGGCGGCCGATCAGCGCAAGCTCACGTGGGAGAACGCGTCGCGACTCTTCCGTCATCCGGTGCCGGTCGACGTACAGCAGGATCCGAACGCCTTCTAGGAAACGCTCGACCGAGGAGCCCGCCGTGGACAGCGACATGACGATCGAAGACGTCCGCTTTCGCATCGCGGCGGCCCGGCGCATCCTGCATCGCGAGGGCTGCGACTCCAACGTCGGTGGTCATGTCAGCGTCCGCGGATCGGTGTCAGGCGACGGCGACGACGCCTTCTGGGTCACGGGCTTCGAGTACTTCGACCAGACGACGCCTGACCGCGTCTGCCTGATGGGCTATGACCTGCAGCCCAGGATCGGTGAGCTGAAGATGTCGCCGGCGGTGAACTTCCACGCGCGCATCTATCAGCGGCGCCCCGACGTCAACGCCATAGTTCACCTTCACTCGCACTTCATCTCCGTGCTGTCCTCCACCGGCCGTACGGTCGGCATGTACAACGTGTCGGCGGTGCTCTTCCACGAGGAACAGGCGACCTATTTCGACGACGGGATGAAGCCGCATCTCGCGGTCGTCGATGCGGTCGGCGACAAGCGGGTCGTGCTCATGAAGAACCACGGCGCCATCGTGGCTTCGGACTCGCTGGAGAACGCGACGATCGAGGCGCTGACCCTCGAGGCATGCGCGCGCTACCACCTCGAATGCGAGGCGGCTGGCGGCACCGAGATCCTCGAGGCGGAGGTGCGGGCCGGAAAGGGCATGTACCGCAAGCACTTCCTGCCGCACATGTGGGAAGCCAACTTCGAACGCCTGGCGCGCAGCGACCCCGACCTGTTCGCCTACCTGTCCCCGACCGAGCCGATCACGGCTCGCTACTGACCGGCGTGATGAGGAACTTCTCGCCGGTCGCCTGCTTCGTGTACTCCAGAAACGCGTCGGGCTGCAGGGCCTGCGCGAGGGACACCTGCCTCGTGTAGTGGCTGGCGAAGGTGGTCTCCAACTCGGCGGCGACCCGCTGCCGCAGCGCCAGGAAGGTCTCCAGGCCGACACGCGCGAGGAACGGTGTGAGCAGCCAACCACCGACGCCCCAGGCGAAGCCGAAGTTACGGTTCAGCACGGTCGGCGACTGGTCCAGCACGCCGTAGATGTAGACCTGCTTGTGGGTTCCGGAGCCATAGCGGCTGTACTCGCCACCAGCCGCCGAGGCGACGGCTTCCATGGCCGTCAGGATCTGCGACGCCAGCGTGCCACCACCGACGGCGTCGAAGGCCAGGGTGGCTCCCGTGAGACGCAGCGCGGCGACGAGATCGTCGCGGAACGTCGGTGACGTGGAGTTGAGCACGTGCTCGGCACCGATCGCCCGCAGGATTGCCTCCTGCTCCGGCTTGCGGACGATGTTGACCAGCGGCACCTTTTCCTCGATGCAGAGCTTGGTCAGCATCTGCCCGAGGTTCGAGGCCGCGGCCGTGTGCACGAGGGCGGTGTGGCCCTCCCGGCGCATCGTTTCCACCATGCCCAGCGCCGTCAGGGGATTGACGAACGAGGAGGCGGCCGCTCTGGCCGGCGTGCCCTCCGGGAGCACCAGGCACATCGCTGCGTCGAAGCGGCGGTACTGGGTGTACATGCCGCCCCCGGCGACCGCGACCGTGCGCCCGATCAGCGCCTGCGCTTCATCGGAAGGCCCGGCCTCGACGACGGTTCCAGCGCCCTCATTGCCGACGGGCAGGGACGCACCCACCCGCCCCGCGAGTGCTCGCATCGCTTGCGCCGGAAGTGATGCCGTCACCACCGGACGGCCCGGCGAACCGCTGACGACGGCCTGACTCAGATCCGCCCAGGCGGTCAGAAGTCCGAGGTCGGAAGGATTGATCGGGGCCGCTTCCATGCGGATCAGCACCTCGTTGCCCTGCGGCGCCACGACGGGCACGTCGGCCAGCGAGAGTTCGAGCGTCGCGTCCGCGGTGACCAGCGAGCGCAGCTCCAGTCCGGTGTCGGGTCTCTGGTTGTCCACGGCGCAAGCTTGCCCCGGCTGGGCCGTTCTGTCGACGCAGCTCCCTATCCCAGCGCCGGACGCGCGTTCTGCTCGGACGGGCGCGGTGGCAGGAGCGGACGGAACTTCAGCAGCGTCACGTCGTCGCCATGCTCGAACACACCCGTCACGCGCATGCCGACCTTCAGCTGCTGCGGGTCGGCGTCCACGACGTTGGTGCCCAACCGCACGCCGTTGGCCAGCTCGACGACGGCGATCACCGCAGGAGGGTCAGCCGGAAACCAGGGCGCGGTCGGATGGTAGGCGACGCTGAAGGCGTAGAGCACGCCATCAGGCACCACCTCATGCCAGCCCAGCCGGTCGGAAAGGCAGGTGTTGCAACGGATTCGCGGGTAGTGCACCCAGCTGCCGCACGCGTCGCAGCGTTGCAGGACGAGCTTCCCGGCAGCCAGCCCCTCCCAGTAGGGCCGGGCGATCGGCGTCGGCAACACCCGCGGGCGGTTCACGCGCCCTCCAGCAGCAGTGCCGTCTGCTCGCTCATCACGCCACCGGTGCCCGAGACGTAGGCGATGTCGTGCTTGCGAAGCTGCCGCTGCCCGGCGCGGCCCTGGATCTGCGCCACCGCTTCCACCACATGCGACATGCCACCCGCCAGCCCGGGCTGGCCGAAGCCGAGCTGGCCGCCGTGGGTGTTGCAGGGAAAGTCGCCCGCGTAGGACAGATCGTGCTTCAGCACGAAGTCCAGGCCCTCGCCCTTGCCGCAGAATCCGGAGTCCTCGATCGTCAGGAGCACGGTGATCGTGTAGCAGTCGTACAGCTGGACCATGTCGACCTCGGCGGGCGTCTTTCCGGCCATGGCGAATGTCGAGCGCGCCGCCTGTTTAATGGGCGTGACGTCCAGGCTCGGCGCGTATGTCGGCGTCTTGTGTGTGAGGTGCTCACCGAATCCGGTGATCGTCACCGGCCGCCGGTTCAGCCTGCGCGCCCGCTCCAGGCTCGTGACGACCAGGGCTGCACCACCGGTCACCGGCATCACGATCTCCAGCAGGTGCAGCGGTTGGGCGATCACCCTGGAGGCCAGCACGTCTTCCGGGGTGAGCGGCTGGCCGAAGAAGACCGCCTCCGGGTTGGCACACGCGCTCGCCCGCTGATCGGAGGCGATCTTGGCGCGGCCGCGCTCGTCCCAGCCGAACGCGTCGTGGTAGCGCTGCGCGTACATCGCGAAGCCGGCGTTCTGCCCGATGTTGCCGTAGGGGATGTCGAACTCGGCCTGCGGAGATCCCCACACGTTGCTCGACGCGCCGAACAGGATGCGATCGTCGGGCGGCGGTGGGACCGGCGGGTCAGGTCGCGGCGAGGACGCCGTGGCGCAGACGACGACCTCGCAGATCCCCAGCTCGATCGCGGCCGCTGCCCGCCACACCATCCCGACGGACGACGCGCCGCCGAGATCCAGGCGTTCGGCGAAGTTCACCGACCAGCCGCAGTACTCCGCGACGGTGGCCGGAGCGAAGAGTCCCGCCTCGCCGATGTCGCCGCCGACGCAGACCCCGTCGACCTCCCGCGGGTCGATGCCCGCGTCAGCCAGCGCATCAGCCGCCAGTTCCGCCCACTGCTCGAGGGAGAAGCGCGGCACGCCGGCGAAGTGCCGCGCAGGGTGCGTTGCGCGAAGCCCACGATCGCGGCGTCACCGCGTAGCCCCATCGGTCCCTTCCCTTCGGCCGGCGGTGACAGACCGTCCACCCTGACCCTAAAGACTTGGCGTTGGCGGGCCCGAGCCGGGGAGGCTGCGCCCGAGCGGCGGGCGTCGGCGGCCTTCGGATCTGGGCTGCGGCAGCCGGCCCGGGCTTCGGTTGATCATGCTTCCCCTGCCCGGAGCGGGGACAGGTCTTGTCCTATCGTCGGCGGCGACCTTTCGCAGACACCCCATTCGTAGACACCCCAGGTGAGGACGAGACGTGAGTCGATTCGACGGCAAGGTGGCCATCGTGACGGGAGCGGGCGGCGGTATTGGCCGCGAGCACGCGATGCTGCTCGCCCGTGAAGGTGCGAAGGTCGTCGTCAATGACACCGGGTTGCGTACCGGCGCTGATGCCGCGTCGGTGGTGAAGGAGATCGAGGCGGCCGGCGGGGTTGCGACAGCCAATACGGATTCGGCTACGTGGGAGGGCGCCGAGGACATCGTCGCCGCTGCGCTTTCGGCCTATGGGCGCATCGACATCCTGGTCAACAACGCGACCGCCGGCGCCACCAACGACCTGTGGAAGTTCACCGAGAAGCAGTGGGACCGCACCGTCGGGGTGAACCTCAAGGGGTACTTCGCGATGATCCGCACCGTCGCGCCGCACTTCTGCCGGCAGGGTTCGGGCGTCATCGTCAACACCAGCTCCGGCTCCGGCTTCGGCCATCCGGCGATGATTGCCTACGCGACCGCCAAGGAGGGTGTCGTCGGCCTGACCCGAACCGTCGCCAAAGAGCTCGGGCGCTTCGGGGTGCGGTGCAACGCGATCCGCCCGTTCGCCACCGGTGTCTCCACCTCGGAGTACGCCCAGAACACCGGTCCGTGGATGCGGGTCATGGGGCTCACGATGGGTCCGGAGCCAGGCGTGGAACGGCAGCCGAACTTCGATCCCTCGCAGTTCCCGCCGAGCAAGATCTCACCGTTCGTCGCGTGGCTGTGCACCGACGCCGCGGCCGACGTCAACGGCCGGACTTTTCACGTCTCGGGTGACGACGTGGGGCTGCTGTCGGAGCCCGAGCCCGAACGCGTCATCCATCAGTCCGGCGGCTGGGACCTCGACGGGCTCGACGCGGCGGCTCCAGCCGGTCTCACGCTCGGACTCAAGAATCCTTACACCCTCGACGCTTTTCCTGAATTGAAGGTGTTCGACGACTGAAGCAGGACCGCGGGCGGTCCATGACGGTTTCATGACGGACGATGTCGTCATCTCCGTCTGGACCGTCACTCCTCGACCGTCAACGCCTGGGCTGCTCCAGGGGGTCAGACGGTGCGATCCGCGGAGAACGGATCCGGCGGCGGGCGGATCAACTCCCTCATCTCGGATGCCGGCTCGACCACCGCAGGCCCGGCGGGAGGGCTCACAGCCACGACCGATCAGGCGGGCAGCGTCTTCGCCTCCTGGAGCATCGTCATCGGGTGAGTACCTCAGCCCCGGCGCTCGTGCTCCACATCGAAGACGTTGTCCAGGTGGGTGACTGACAGCAGCCGGCGCACCGGCCGGCTGGGACGACGCAAGGCGAAGCTGGTCCCCGCTGCCACGCACCGGCGTCGCGCCGCAATGAGCGTGCGAAGTCCGACAGTGTCGAGAAAACTGACGTCAGCCATATCGATCACGATGCGGCCGGGGGAGGATGCGGCGGCCGCGAACAGTGACTCGCGCATGCGCGCGACCATCGTCTTGTCGAGATCTCCGTGAATCTCGACCAGCACGGTCGGAGCCTGCCCGGAGCGGCCTGCGCTAGCAATCTGGGAGCAGCGCAGTTCGGAAGGCACCGCCCGCATCTCATAGGCGCCGCTGGTGGGTGCGTAGCGGGGCAGGGCGTCAGCTGTGCCGACCGTCATCGAGATGACCTCCGTCGCGTGGGGGAACGTAAAGTGAGCTTCGCTGACGGCCATGACGGTTCCGGCACCGAAAGTGTGACAGTTCGGCGCTGCTTTCCGTCATCGAACTGTCATCTGGTCGCAAGGTCATCGGCGTACTGACCTGCCATCTTTGTGGGTATGGCGACTGGACCCGCACATCTTCAAGACCGCCAACCCGGGCTGCTGGTTGAGCGGGAGGTCAGCAGCGATCGGCGTACCCGAATCTCCCTTCAAGGGTGCCTCGACGACGCCAATGGCAAGTCGTTACTGGCCGCGGTCGATGCCGTGGCCAACGAGGGCGGCAGCCACATCCGGGTCGATCTTCGCGGGATCACCGGCTACACCTCCGATGGCGTGACGGCCGCGTCCCGCTGCTGCCGGCTGGCGTCAGGGCTGCCGTGCGGGGTGAGCTTCCTGGTGTCCGCGGGCACCAGCCGAACTGCCCTGCTGGAGATCTTCGCCCGGAGTTGAGTCCGCAATGCGGCAAGATGGCTCTTCGTGGGCGTTCCAGTCTTGATTGTCGAGGACGATGAGCGGATCGCCGCGGCGCTGAGCATGGCGCTGGAGGACGAGGGTTACGCGGTCTCCATCGCCGCCAATGGTGAGGAAGCGCTCGGCAAGGTAGCGGTCGCGGAGCCGGAGCTGGTGCTGCTCGATCTGATGCTGCCGGGGATGGACGGCTTCGAGTGCTGCCGCCGGATGCGTCGCCTGAGCGATGTCCCGATCGTGATGGTGAGCGCTCGCAACGACACCACTGATGTGGTGGCCGGGCTCGAGGCCGGCGCCGACGACTACGTGACCAAGCCCTTTGCGATGCCCGAGCTGACCGCCCGGCTCAGGGCGCTGCGCCGCCGAGGCCGGCTGGCCGCGACCGACGACACGCTGACCATCGGTTCGCTGTCCATCTATGCAGCCGGCGGCGCCGTGAGCCGTGACGGCCACCCGCTGCACCTGACGAAGACCGAATTCCGGCTGCTGTGCGAGCTGGCGTCGGCGCCGGGTCGGATCTTCAGCCGCGAACTGCTGCTCGAGAAGGTCTGGGGCTACGACTACCTGGGCGACGGGCGGATCGTCGACGTCCACGTTCGCCGGCTTCGTACCAAGGTCGAGCAGGATCCGGCGCATCCGGTGCACGTTCTCACGGTCCGCGGGCTCGGATACAAGCTGCAGACGTGAGATCTCCCCTGCGCCGGGTCGGCCTGCGGGTCAGGCTGGTGGTGACCTTCGCGCTCGGGGCACTCATCCTTTGCCTGTTACTGGCGGCCGCCAGCTTCACGGTGACCCGCGGCTACCTGCTCAGCCAGCGTGAGCGCACGGCAGAGCACCTCGCCCAGAGTCACGCCGATGCGATCAACGACGGCTTGATGACGGCGGGCGCGCACGTGGCGCCGGTGCTGGCCGCAGTTCGGCTCAGTGATGGCACGCAGTCCCTGCTTCGCTATCGGGGGCAGTGGTACACGTCCGCGGTCGGCATCGGGCCCGATGACATGCCGCGCGAACTGCAGCGCCTGGTGTCGGCAGGAAAGGGCGAACATCAGCGCATCAGACTCGGTGGAGGCCCTGTGCTCGTCACGGGCGTGCCTTTGACGTCGGCCCATGCCCAGTACTACGAGATCGCTTCGTTGACTGAGCTGAACTCGACCTTGCACACCCTCAGCGGGGTGCTGATCATCGTCTCGGCCATCACCACACTCTTCGGAGCGGCCGCTGGCCTGTGGACCAGTCGCCGGCTGCTGCGCCCGCTCACCCGCCTGGCTGACACCAGCCGCGAGATCGCCGGCGGCCGGCTGGACGCTCGGATGGGACCTTCGCCGGATCGTCAGCTCGCTGTCCTGTCGCTGGCGTTCAACGACATGGCCGACGCCCTGCAGCGTCGCATCGATCGCGAGGTGCGTTTCGCGGCGGACGTCAGCCATGAGCTCCGCTCTCCCTTGACGACGGTCTCGGCCGCCGTGTCCGTCTTGGAGGGTCGCCGCGGCGAGCTGTCGCAGCGGGGCCGGGCGGCGCTGGACCTGCTGTCGAGCGAGGTTCGTCGCTTCGGCCAGCTCGTCGAAGACCTGTTGGAGATCAGCCGCATCGACGCCGGCTCGGCAGTATCGGACCTGGAACCGGTGTGCGTCGCCCAGATCGTGCTGCGGGCCGAGCGGCTCACGGCGATCTCGCCGACGGTGCAGATCGAAGTCGACGCGAACGCGGTGAGCGCATGCGTCCTCGGAGACAAGCGGCGCCTCGAGCGCCTGGTGGTCAACCTGCTCGACAACGCGGGTCGCTACGCCACGAGTTCCGTGGTCGTAGGGCTCGCGCGGGTCGCCGGGCCTGCCGGGGCGATCCTTCGGCTCTATGTCGAGGACGACGGACCCGGCATCCCCCTGCACGAAAGGGAGCGCGTCTTCGACCGTTTCTACCGCGCTAATACGGGCGGCCGGCGTGGCGAGGGCGGCGGTGCCGGGCTGGGTCTGGCTCTCGTCCAGGAAACGGTCCGGCTCCACGGTGGCCGCATCTGGGTGGAGGAGGCGGCGATCGGCGGGGCGAGGTTTGTTGTCGACATTCCGGAGCATGACGCGAGGCAAGCGCTCGATGAGAGCGCGGAGCAGCCGCTGTCGAAGACCGGGAAGTCCGGCCGGTGAGCCTCGCGCCCCTTCGCGCCAAGGTGCTCCTGTTCGGGTGCGTCCTGGTCATGGCCGCTGGATGCGGGGTCACGGTGCAGCCACATCCGCATGAGCTCGCCACCGCGGCGACCCCGCGCCCCACCTCCCTGGTCGGTCCCGTGACCCGGCTGACAGACATCTATCTCGTACGGGGTGAACGCATCGTGGCTACGCATCGGGCCGTTCCGGACCCGGTGACGCTGCAGCGGACGGTTCAGGCGCTGCTCAGCGGCCCGACGGAAGCCGACGCGGGGCACGGGCTGCGCTCGGCACTTCCGGGAACCCTCCGGGTGAACCGGGTTGACCTCAGCGGGGTCACGGCGGTCGTCGATCTCACCACCGGACTGAGCACCGTCTCCAGCCAGGAGCAGGCCCTGGCACTGGCCCAGCTCGTCTATACCGTCACCGCCGGTCCGGGCGTTCAGTCGCTGCGCGTCCTCGTGGACGGTCAGCGCGTCGAGGTGGCTCGCGCCGACGGCACGCTGACGAACGGGGACGTGACACGGGCGGACTACCGCGCGTTGCTCGCGGCGTGATGCCTCCCGGGTCCCGCCGGGCGCTCAGCTCGTCTGGAAGCTCTTCACATTGACGATGTTGTTCGAGCCACAGTTGTAGACGCCGTTGTTCGGATCGGTGACCTTCTTGTCGTAGACGAAGCCGTTCCTCGTCAACCGCATGATGATCACGCAGTTCGTCGGCACCTGCACCTTGGGATCGGTGTTGACCGGCGCGTAGAGGCCACCCGCGGTCCAGGCCGGGTGCAGCGCCGCCTTCTGCAGGATGCAGTCCTGCGTCAGCGTGCTGCCACAGGCGGTCGCCGACTCGGCCCACAGCACCCAGCTGTTGAACGCGCCCGCCGTGAAGGCGTCGAGGTTGGCGCCCGGCTTGGAGGCCTCCATGATCGATTTGGCCTGGGCCACGACCGGGAACTCGTTCGCGAGCTCCCACGGCAGGTTCGCGAAGTACACGTAGCTGTTGGGCAGGTACGGCACCGACTTGGCAGCGGCCACCGACTTCGAGGAGTAGAACGTCTGCGCGAAAAGGGTCCACTCGGGCTTGAAACCGGTGTCGTTCATGGCGTTGAAGATGGGCGTCGGGTCCTGGGCGGTGATCTCGAAGTCCGCCTTGGCTCCCGGTCTGCTTCATCTGCTCGATCCAGGGCCGGTAGTTGTCGACCAGCGCCGGCCGCGGCTGCACCGTGGTGACCTTGTAGCCCAGCTCCTCATACGCCTGCTTGGCGCGCAGTCCCTGAGGAGTCAGCGAGGCCAGGCTGCTTCCGGCGATACCGAGCGCCTGCTGGGTATCGGGGTAGGCGAGGGCGAGCAGGCGCAGCACGCCGACCGGATACTTGGTCGGGAAGCTCGCAGCCGGCGAGACCTGCAGGCCGGCGGCACTGGCTTCGGGGGAGACGGTGTAGGCCGGGATCTGGCCGAGCTTGCACGCCAGCCGCGGCTTGACGTCCGATGCGTCAAGAGCGTTGCCACCACCGACGAGCATGAAGTCCTTCTGGCACGCCTGGATCACCTGCGCCCCGCCGTTGAAGAGCTTCGCGTCGAGCTTGTCGGCGACCAGCTGGTAACCGTTGATGCCGCCGGCGGCGTTGCACCATTTGGTGAACGCGTCTGCCGCGTCGAAGAACTCCTGCTCCAGGCCTGGTGCGGCGGCCGCGCCCGGATCACCGAGCGTCCCCAGGTGGATGGTCTTGCCGACGACGCCGCGACCTGACGCGCCCGTTGCGGGACCGGGCGCGCACACCTTCTTCTCCGAGCCGAAGTCGCCCTTGCCGATGGAGTTCGCGGAGGCGGAAGCAGAGGCTGACGTGGCCGCGCTCGTCGTACCGCCGCCCGGCGAGGAAGAGCTCGATCGGCCACAGCCGACGGCCAGCAGCGCGACGGCTGCGACGGCCGCGCTGAGTGTGACTCCTCGGGAACGAAGACGGCTGAAGCGTGGCAACGGACTCTCCCTGAGAACGATGGGCGGTACTCCTGGGGAAGGACAGGGCGGAGGCGCACCCGCCTCGACGTGACCCGCGTCACAGCCCTGGAAGGTTTATACAACATACGAGTTGGTGTGACACCAGTGGGGCGAGCACCGCGGCCGGATCGTTATGACAGCCTCTGTTGGCAGGATCGGTGGCCGGCAGGGATGAGGGGCAACGTATGCGGCGCTTCGAGGAGCGGACAGCGGTCGTGACCGGCGCGGCGTCGGGTATCGGTCGTGCCGCCGCGATCCGGCTGGCGAGCGAAGGTGCCCGGGTGGCGTGCCTCGACGTGGACGAGGCCGGGGCCGGGCGTACGGCCGCCGAGATCGTGGCGGGCGGTGGTAGCGCTCGCGGCTACGGGTGCGACGTGAGCGAGCCTGACCTGGTGCGGGCCGTGGCCCAGGACGTCATCGCCGACCTGGGGGACCCCTACGTCGTGTGCAACGTCGCGGGCGTGGTGTCCGCGAGTCCCTTGGAGAACCTGGCTTTCGCTGACTGGCAGCACATCATCGGCGTCAACCTCACCGGCACGTTTCTCATCTGCCAGGCCTTCATCCCCGCCCTCAAGCGGACGGGCGGCAACATCGTCAACACCGGATCGCGGCTCGGCGTCAACGGCCGCGCGTACCGGTCCGCGTACTGCGCGTCGAAGGCCGGCGTCCACCTGCTGACGAAAGCGCTTGCGCTGGAGTTCGCGGAGCAGGGAGTACGCGTCAACGCGGTCCTGCCGGGCGCCACCCGCACCGGTGTGGTCGCCTCCGCTCCCTCACCGACCGGACGCGACCTGTCTGCCGGCGCCCCGCGCAGCCCGCTCGGACTCGGGGAACCCGAAGACGTCGCCGCCGCGATCGCCTTCATCGCGTCGGACGAGATGCGTTACATGACGGGCTCGATCGTCGCGGTCGACGGCGGGGTCACGGCGTGAACAGCAGCCGCCAGCCTCCGTCGAAGGCCTCCTGGGTGAGCACCTCCTCGTGGGTTGCCTGCCATCGTCCCGACTCCAGATCGGCGTGCAGGGACGAGAGGCCACGATCGAGGACGGAAGGCGCCAACGCCTGCAGGCCCGACATGCAACGGCGCGTCTCAGGGTCGAGGTAGCGCGCCGGTCGGCGCCAGTAGGCCGACAGGAAACCGTCGCGGCAGTCCCAGGGCACCAGCAACGGTTCGATCCGCGTGCCACTGCCCATCGCTTGAGCGACGTCCTGCACGGTGGCCGTCGTCCGCCAGACGCCGGATAGCTCCGGCAGGTAGTCGCGTACCAGCCAGAAATCGTCATGTACAGCAGGGTCGAAGTGGACCACGACGACGCGTGCGGCCACGCGTGACAACTCCGCGATCCCCGCCGCCCAATCGCTCCAGTGGTGCAGGGTGGAAATCGCCATGGCGACATCGAAACGCCTGCCGGCAAAGGGAAGCGCCTCGGCCGTAGCGCGCACGGCGGGCGCGGCATCAGCCGGCCGCTGCCCGATCATCACGGTGGACGGCTCGACCGCCAGCACGCGACCCCGGGACGGCTCGTAAGAACCGGTTCCCGCTCCGACGTTCACGACCGTGCGGGCTGCACCGAGCACCCGGTCGATAGCGGCCTGCCACCGAGGCTCGGGCCGGCGACCCTGGACGTAGCCGATCCCGAGCCGGTCGTAGCTGGCGCTGGCCACGAATCAACTGTAATCAGAGCCGGTTTGGGGGATCGCGTGGCGCGTCTCCTCCAAACCGGCCGAGGGGCTGGGTCAGTGCTGCGCAGGCGCGTCGTTACCGGCGAACCTGACGGTGATCTCCTCGCTGCGGCGGTCGTCCTCGTCCACGTCCTGGCGATCCAGCTGCTTCTCGACGCGCCGAGCCTCTTCAAGCGCAACGCGTAGCTGCTCCATCCGTGCTCTGTCTGTCATGACACCCAGTCTTCCTTCTCGATGGAAGGCAGACAACGATCCGTTGGTCACATGAAGGACCAATGTTGCGAGTGCGTATCCAACTTCTTTGAAAGAGAGGGAACCGGACCGGCCCGGGTTGGACTCTTAGGGGTGTGAGTCGGGAGACGGAGTTCCGGGACTTCGTAGCGGCGCGGGGAGCGAGTCTGTTGCGCTCCGCTCATGTGCTCACCCGTGATCATGGCCATGCCGAGGATCTGGTCCAGAACGCCTTGGTGCGGGTCTACGTGTCCTGGGAGCGCGTGTCGAAGGCCGATGACCCTTTCGCCTACGCGCGCCGGGTGTTGTTCAACGCGTTCGCGCGCGACCGCCGGCGGCGCAGCGTGACCGAGCTCCCCGGTGCAGCGTTCGAGGCGTCGGCAGCGCGTTCGGACCCCGAGGGGCTCGGTGACCGGGACCAGCTCGACCGCGCACTCGACGATCTTCCAGCCACCATGAAGGCCGTGTTGGTCCTGCGCTTCTACGAAGACCTCAGCGTCGAGCAAGTCGCAGAACTCCTGGGCTGCTCGGTCGGGACAGTCAAGAGCCGAACCGCGAGGGGCCTGGATCGACTGCGCCTGTCGCCTCATCTCGATGCTCACGAAGGACTGGGATCATGAACGTTGACGACCTTCAGCGGGTCTTCCATGAGCGGGCGGACGAAGCCTCACGCGTCGTGCTGGACGTGGATGCGATGGTGCGCAGGGGGGGTGCTGCCCGGCGTCGCCGGATGGCCGGGGCTGTGCTGGTGGTCGTGGTTGCGGCAGCTGCGGCCATCACGATTCCGCTCACTCTGGCACGAGGATCCGGATCACCGGCCACTGTCGCGCCCGTCGCATCGCCATCGGACAATCCGCACACTCGCCCGAGCCCGCAGGTGACGCAGTTCCCTTGCGCCGGGCCGTTTTTGGTCGAGTGCGGCAGCTATCCGATCCCGACCGAGTTCGTCAAGCCTGTCACCACCGCGATCGTGGACTACGCGGGCCTGCTGGGTGCCACCCCGCAGTTCGTGGTCGCCGATCCGGCGACGGTGGCCCGGCACTTCGGACTGAACGTCGCCGCGATGCCCTCTCACGTCTACCTGATGCAACTGAAGGGGCAGTTCACGTGTCTGACGTGTCAAGGCCCAGCAGGTTCTCAGCGGGCGAAGTTCAGCTATCTCGTAGCTGCAATCCCGCAGACGCCGAGCGGGCCGGGCGATACCCCCTTCTTCTACTCCGCCAGCAACCATGCGACTGATCTCCACCAGTTCGGGCGACCGTTCTAGCAACGCGCCGGCGCGTTGGGACGCATGAGCGCCAAGCGGCAGTAGATCCGGGGCTTCTGGCCCCCTGATCTACTGCCACCGCTCGATTTCCTCGATCATGCTGGGGCTGGAGACGGTCGACGCGGTGCAGTTCACTGTGCCGCCCGATCCCGACTACCGGGGCCGACTCCCGAACGACTTGCCTTATTTGAGTCCCCGGTCACCGGTTGATCCGGGGTGTCTCCAGATCGCTGATTTCTCATGTTCTGTGGGGTGTTTCGATGTGAACGGCGGGTTCGGGGTGCAGGCGCTGGTTCAGGTCTCGGGCGAGGAAGGGGCGGCGTTTGCTGGTGAGTGGGGGTCCGCCGTCGGGTGGGAAGAATTTCAGGGTGTTGGTGTCGATGATCGTGTAGGTCCAGCCGCCTTCGTGGACGAGGTGGTGGTGGAAAAGGCAGTAGGAGTCGAGGTTTTGTTCGGTGGTGGGGCCGCCGTCGATCCAGTGCAGCCGGTGGTGTGCTTCGGTGCAGGCGGGGGGCCGGTCGCAGCCGGGGAAAAGGCATCCGCCGTCGCGCAGGGCGAGGTGGCGGCGCATGAGGGGGGTCGCGAGCCGGTTGGGGGTGGCGAGGTCGAGGATTTCGGACTCGCCGCCAAGCACGGCGGGGATGATGCCGCTGTCGCAGGCGAGGCGGCGGGCCGCACCGGCGGTGAGGGTGCCGTGGCCTTGGATGTCGGCGGCGCCGATCCCGGATTGCAACGCTTCCAGGGTGGTGGCGACGATGAGACTGCGCCGGCCGCTGCTGCTGCCGGTGCCGGTGCCGGTGTTGCTGTTGCAGTGGTCGGCATGGTTGGTCGCGTGACGGGCCATCTGCAGCAGGGCTTCGGCGCGGCGTTTACCGATCGGGTCCTCGAACGGGGAAAGGTTGGGATCGCGTTTGCGTAGTAGCGCTTCGATGGTGGCGGCGATCTCGGCGCCGGCCTCGGTGTCGAGCCAGCCGTCGACGCGGTACATGCCGTCAAACGTCCTGGAGATGCTCAGACTCTGGTTGGCATGGTTTTTCTTCGCCGCCGCCTCAGCATCTTCCGGGGCGGCCGCAGCCTTGACTACCTGCGCCAGATCGGCGAGCTGGGCCTGGGTGATGTGCGGCGCCGCTTCGGCCAGGGCCTTTTCGATGTCGGCGGCGAGATCGTCCTCCAGCGTGGCCACCGCTTTGCGAATCACCGAAGCTGCCCGAGGCCAATGTCGCCGGCTTCCCAGGCAGCGGCGGTGGCGGGCATCCGATCGGCAAGGGCCCGGCCGAGCAGCACGCGTTCGGACGCCCACCCGTTCGCCTCGCCCGACACGTTGCGCAGATACGCCACCGACGACGCGGACCCGTCGACACCGAACTCGCCGCTGCGGTCGACCCGCTGCACGAGCCGGCACGTCGCGAGCTCCCCGGCCCGTACGGCGGCGAGCACTTCGGCCAGCGCATCGGCGGCCAAGGCCCCGCCGGTATCGGCTGTGACGGCGGCGGCGATCCGCTGCCCGAGCACGGCGTACTGCGCCGCGTCAGCCAGCAGATCACCCTCGAACATGTGTGCGAGTCTAGTCGAGACCTGCCAGCTCAGCCACCTATTTCTCGCTCCTGTCGTCTCCGATTTGGGGCACCGCGCTCCTTGGTGAGCCTTAATCCGCTCGACGCCTTTGACAGGTCCAAGACCTCGGCAGGGAATGTTGGTCGTTGGTGGGTAATCCGCTCGGTCATCGGGCCAAATGATGTCGTCGAGGGGGAACCGCTGGGCCGATGTTGGCGGCCCTACGTGGGCGTGGTCGCCACGGCTGCGCGCGCGGTCGCTCTGTCGCACGACTGCTAAACCGCCCACGGGGGGCTGATGCGGGTGCCGTCAGCAGTAACGGCCTCAAGGCCCGGGGTTGTCGTGACCCAGGCGGAAGCGCCGTCTGGTCCGGCGTCGACGCGGAGTTCGCTGCCGGCGGGCACGAGCACGGCGTCACCCCGGCGCAAGGCTGAACTGGCGCCGTCAAGGGTGACCTGCAGCTCGCCGTCCAAGATCACCAGGACCTCCTCCCGGCTGGGTCGGTGAGCGACGCCGCGCAGGTTGGCCGGGACGGTCAACTGCCAAGCGCACAGCTGACTGCTGCCTTTTGACGGGCGGACATAAGACAGGAACCGACTACCGTGCATGTCAAAAGACACTGCATCGGCGGGACGAACAATGGGCATAACGATCTCCTCAGATAGACAGGCTGCCTGACTACATGGTCAGGGTGCCTGTCTTGTATGTCAAGATGCGGGGGTGTCCGTAGACGCGTGGAGCACCGCCACGGCCGTGCTACGACTGGCCACGCAGCTTGTTGAGGGTGTGCAGGCGGGGGTGGCTGAGAGCGGCTTCGATGACGTGCGCCCGGTGCACGGATTCGCCTTCGTCCGCCTGAGCGAGTCACCCGCAACGACGGCCCAGCTCGCCGAACACCTGGGCATTACCAAGCAGGCAGCCAGCGAACTGGTTCAGCACCTGGTCGACCGTGGCTATCTCACGCGCGTCGTTGACCCCACCGACCGCCGGGCCCGGCTGCTGGTGCTTACTGAACGCGGTCACGATTGCACCCGCGCGGCTCAAGTCGCTGCATTGCGAACCGTAGCGGGATGGGAGCAACGCCTCACCCCTGACCAGGTGGCCGGCCTCCGTGACGCACTCGCCGCCGTCGCCAGTCCCGGACGCATCCGACCCGCCTGGTGACGACGGCCAGGCAACGTGCAGGCCGCGTACTCGTTCCGTCCGGTAGCCAGATGGCTCGACCCCGGCTGGATTACCCGCCAAGGCCAACACTTCCTGCCGAGGTCTACCCAGGCTGAGTACGGCAGCAGGTGAGTCGTGTGGGGTAAGCAGCGCCGTGTGCGGCTATCGCTGCCGGGGCACAAACGCTCGGCGTACACGCAATCCGATGTAGCGACACGGGGTCTACATCGGATTGCCTGTATCCCCGAAAAGACCCAATCTCCCCGGGTACAACGGATTGCGCGTAGGGCCGCCCCGGCAGGACCGGCAGCGGTCGCCGGGGTTGAAGTGCGCCCTGATTCACCCCCAGGCGCCGCCTCTTGCGCCGCACTCAGCCCAGCCCGAGCTTGGCCGCCAGCTTCGGATCGTGCGCGATCAGGTCGCGGTTGAAGTCGGAGATGAACGGCCAGTCCTCACCCTCTTCGGGGGCCTGCCGGAAGCGTCCCCGCTCGGTGTCCTCGGAGCGTTCGACACCGACGACGGAGTACGCCTGCCGCTTGTAGGTGATGTTGTCGGGCTGCAGCTCGTGCGCGGCGTTGAAGTGGACGAGCGCGCGCTCCGACAGGCCCTGCCGGCGCCAAAGGTCCTGCGCCAGCTCGAAATGCGCGGCGGCTTGCGAGATTGCCGGCGAGCGCGGACGCGATCTGGCGATGACCTCCTCCGGTGCTAGGGCGTAGCGGCTCTGCGCTCCGTTGGCCACCCAATCGCGTAGCCGCGCCAGGTACTTCTCGCGGAACTCGCCATCGCCGATCATCTTGACGATGCCCTCGGCGGTGGCGCCCCGTGCGGGCACCGTCGCCGGCTCGGGCGGCCGCACGATCTGGCCCGTTTCGTCGATCCAGATGACCTGCGGGATGTTGGTCACCCCGAAGCGCGCATCCATCGCATGCGACTCGTCGAGCAGTGACGGATGGGTGGACTCGGCTTCGTCGACGTAGAGGCGGGCGATGTCAGCGCCGCCCATCTCGAGGCAGACGTCAACGACCTCGAGACCGAGCGGATGAAGCTCCTCGCGCACTGCCTGCCACCCGGGCAGGTCCCAGCGGCAGCCTCAATAAGGTGCCCAGGCGAGCAGCAGAACCTTCTGCCCGTGCAGGGATGACAGCTGGAATTCGTTGCCGTCGAGGTCGGGCAACGCGAAGTCGGACGTGTCGGTATGGCTGAGAGCGCGGCCGCCGATGGTCTCGGGGCCGAGCGCCCACAGCTGCGCTCCAGGCTCCTCGACCACTGCCATACCGAGACGTTCGGCGGTGGCTAGAGCGTCGAACGAAGCACTGGGGAGCGGTACGCACGTCTCGCCCCTGCAGGCACCCTCCGGCTTGATCTCCCATCCCGTGAGGCCGTGAAACTCCTCAGCCGAAAGGTCGATCCGGTCCAGCAACATGCCGGAACTCTAGCGGACGGCCATCCAGATCAGGCTCGCGACTCCAGCGGCGATGCAGTAGATGCCGAAGGGGCGCAGCGAGCGGTTGGAGAGGTAGCGCGTGAGGAAGCGGACGGAAAGGTAGGCGCCCACTCCTGAGAGCACCGAACCGAACAGCACCTGGCCGCGGATGCCATTGCCGAGCGGACCGGAAAGGTCTCCGAGCTTCAGCGCTCCGGCGGCGAGGATGACCGGTGTGGCCAGCAGGAAGGAGAAGCGGGCGGCGTCCTCGCGCGACAGGCCGCGCAGCATGCCGCCGACGGTCGCGATACCCGAGCGTGAGATGCCTGGTGCCAACGCGAAGATCTGGGTGCTGCCGATCATCACCGCTTGCAGCACAGGCAATCGCGAAACGCGTTCGTCGGATTCCGGACCGCTGACTCTCTCGTCCACGTAGGTGGTGTCGAGGTTGCCGTCGCGCCTGCGCAGGTACTCGGCTCCGAGCAGGATGACACCGTTGATGATCAGAAAGACGGCCGTCGGGTTGGGTTTGGCCAGCGTCGTCCGAAACCAACGTTCGGCGATGAGACCGACCAGACCCACCGGGATCGTTGCCAGCACCAGGAGCCAGGCGAGCCTTTGGTCTGAGGTCCGGACCTCGCGCCTGGCAATGCTCGAGATGAGCCCCTTGATGATGCGCACCCAGTCACGCCAGAAGTAGGCCACCAGCGCCAGCGCCGTCGCGACGTGCAGGCCCACGATGAACGCCAGATACGGCGATTCGTGTGCGCTTACGTTGAGGTCCCGCGACCAGTTGCCTCCGACCACCGCGGGCAGCAGCACGCTGTGCCCGAGGCTGGAAATGGGAAAGAGTTCGGCGACGCCTTGCATGCCGCCGACAACTCCGGACTCGAGCCAGCTCAGGTGATGCACGCTCACGATGCTCTCCGGTTCAGATTGCGAACGGGTGATGGTGCGGCGACTGCCCCGCCTCTGCCGGTCCAGCCGCGATACTGGGCAGTGACGAGGCTCGGGGATGGATACTACTATGACGGTAGTAGTAGATGGCGGGAGCAGCATGAGCCAGACGGGTGAGCGGCGCCGGCGAGGCGCACTCGAGCAGCAGGTGCTCGCGTGTCTGGCGACGGCGCGGGAGCCGATGTCGCCCGCCGAGGTGCAGGCGGCACTCGGCGGCGAGCTTGCCTACACCACGGTGATGACCACGCTTTCCCGCATGCACGCCAAGCACGCGTTGACCCGCGAGATGGACGGCCGGACCTATCGCTACGCGCTCGCGGGTGATGCGAACGGTGCGGTGGCGAGCGTCACCGCCCACCAGATGTTGCGATTGTTGGAGGGATCTGATCGCGCACGCGTGCTGAGCCGCTTCGTCGCCGATATGGATCCGACGGACGAGGAGGTGCTCATGCGTCTGCTGTCGATTGCCGGGCGCGAGCAACCCGGCCCGCCGGCTGACGGGGACGGGGACGGGCTGTCGGGACGCTCGGCGTGACCCCGTTCGCTGACGTCCCGCTGGCGCTGGGATTGCTGACGTTCCTGCTCAGCGGCCGCCTCGGGCGCCGGTTGCCGCCCGCTGCGATCGTCCGGCTCGGTACCGCGCTGGCGCTGACCATCGCCGTGATGACCGGCCTCGTTCTCGCTGTGGCGGGATTGGTCAGTTTCCGGACCTTGCAGGCTGCCGGTCGGCGCGGCCACCACCTGGCGCCGGGTCTGCCGGTGAGCACGTCCACCATCACCGGCGCTGTGGCGGCACTGGTGGTCTTCCTCCTGCTGGCATCCGCGGTGCATTGCTTCCTGCGGTCGGCGCGTTCGCTGCTGCTCGCGTCGACCGAAAGCCGCCGGCTCGGCCCGATTCGCGCCGGCTTGATCGTGGTCGATGACGAGCTGCCTACCGCCTTCGCTGTCGCCGGCGTGCCCGGCCATGTCGTCATCAGTACGGCGATGCTGCAGGCTCTCGACGCGCAGGAGCGCAAGGTGCTGCTGGCACACGAGGCCGCGCATCTGCGCCATCACCATCACCTGTTCATCCAGCTCGCTCAACTGGCCGCGGCCGCGAACCCGTTGCTGCGCCCACTCGCTCGCGTCATCGCGGCCAATACCGAAAGGTGGGCCGATGAGGTGGCTGCCGTCGAGGTGTGCAGCCGCGATCTGGTGGCCCGCGGCCTTGCGCGCGCCGCACTCGCGCGTCACGCGCATGCTGCCTCCGCGCAGCAGCCGCGGTCGCCGGCCTTTGACCCCAGCGCGGTGCTGGGTGCCACCGACGGCCAACTTGCCGACCGCATAAGGCTTTTGCTCGCCCCAGCGCCCCGGCGGGCAAGTGTCGTCTCGGGATTCGTGGTGGCGCTCGTCATCGCCTGTGGCGTCGCGGGAATGGCTGCTGTTTTCCAGGACCACCAGCAGATCGAGCGGCTCGAGATCAGCGCGAACCCCACCGGGGGACCGCTCTCGCACTGACCCGAGGGCGCCGCGCAGCAGCCAAGATGAGGTCATGCGACTGCAGCCGGCCTATCCGATCGCCACCGAGCGCCTGCGCCTGCGACCCCTGCACCACAGCGACATCCCTGACCTGCTGGCCTACCGCGGTGATCCCGAGGTGTGCCGCTACCTGCCTTTCGATCCGATGACGCCGCAGGTTCTCGCCGGCCGGATCGCCGGCGACCTCGGCCGAACCGGGCTCACCGATGAAGGGCAGGCGATGACGCTCGGTGCGGAGCGCATCAGCGATGGGCGCGTCATCGGTGATGTCGTGCTCTTCTTTCACTCCAAGCGCCACGCCGGCGGGGAGATCGGTTACGCATTCCATCCCGGCGTCGCCGGGCAGGGTTTCGCTGCGGAGGCGTGCACGGCGGTACTCGACCTCGCCTTCGACGACCTTGCTCTGCACCGCGTCGTCGCCAAGATGGACGCGCGCAACGCGGCATCGATGCGCCTGGCGACGCGCTTGGGCATGCGCCTGGAGGCCCACCATCTCAGCTGCGAAATGTTCAAGGGGGAGTGGGCCGATCTGAGGGTCTACGCCATCCTCGACCATGAGTGGCGGGCGCGCCGCAGCGGCTAGCCAGGGGGCTCGCGCCCCGACCCCATGAGCCGGCGCTGAGCCGGGGAGTGTTCACCCTCCCGCCGCGACCTGGTTGACTGCCGAACGGGCGGCGACCGGACTGCCCTGAATCGCTTCTGGAGGACGAGATGGCGTTCGCTCGGGTGGGAGACGTCGAGCTGTTCTTCACCGACGATCGCCCTGCCGATGCCGGCGGTCCGCCGCTTCTTTTCGTCCACGGCTTCTCCTGCGACAGCCATGACTGGAGCTGGCAACTCCCACATTTCGCCGGCACCCACCGGGTCATCGCCGTCGACATCCGCGGTCACGGCAGCTCGAGCGCGCCCGCCCGGGGCTACGAGCTCCCGCAGTTCGCTGCCGACCTCGCCGGGCTGCTGGAGCAGCTGGACAGCGGGCCTGTGGTCGCCGTCGGGCACTCCCTCGGCGGCGCCATCGTGGCCGCACTCGCCGTCGAGCATCCGGAGCTGGTGAAGGCTGTCGTCAGCGTCGATCCCGGCTACCTCATCCCCGAGGAGTTCCGGCCCGTCGTCGAGGCGATGGCGGGCGCGCTCGAATCCGGCGATCCCGTCGACGGCTCCCAGGCGTTCCTGTCGGGCAGCTACTCGCCGGCCTCCCCGCCTGCCCTCAAGACCTGGCACATGAGGCGCATTGCGGGCACCCGTGGCCATGTCCTGCGCCAGACCCTGGCCGGGCTGTTCATCGGGCCCGAATCGCTCGGCTACCGCGAGACGTCGGTGCCTTACCTACGCCGGCGCAGCTGTCCCGTTCTCGCGGTCTACACCGACCCCGACCGGGCTGCCTTCGAGGCGACGCTCTTCGAGGACCCGACCTCGAGGTCCTATGCCTGGCCGGGCTCCGGGCATTGGTTGCACCAGGAGCGTCCGGTGGAGTTCAACTATCTGCTGGAGGGCTGGCTCGCCACGCTCTGAGGGCGGGCGGATCTCCCGTATCGGCAGGGCATTCGAGGGAAGGTGGCGATGGGTCCCCACATCGAACCTCGGGTCGCGACGCTTGATGAAGCGGCCACGGTGACCGAGATCCTGGTGCGGGCGTTCTTCCGCTGCCCGACGTGGGGATGGGTCTTTCCCGACCCGGCGGTGCGCGCCGAGCAGCATCGCGCGTTCTGGGGCCTGCTCGTCGAGGGCGGGTTGCGCTATCCCTGGGTCTGGCTCGCAGCCGGGGGAGTGACGACCAGCGTGTGGATTCCGCCGGGGGAGGCGGAACTCTCGTCCGAGCAGGAGGCGGCGCTGGAGCCGATGCTCAAAGGCCTGATGGGCCCGGCTTCGGCCCGGGTGCTGGCGGCCGTGGAGACGTTCGATGCGCACCACCCGCACGACGAGCCGCACTACTACCTCAGCCTGCTCGGGACCGACCCGGCACACTATGGCAACGGCTACGGACTGGGACTGCTCGAAGCGAACTTACGCCTCGTCGACGCTGAAGGAGTCCCGGCGTATCTGGAGTCCAGCAACCCGGCAAACGTGCCGTTGTACGAACGTTATGGCTTTCGCCTGCGGGGCTCCTTCGAGTTGCCCGGCGGAGGTCCTACCGTGCCGACCATGTGGCGCGAGGCGCGCGCCCCCACCGGTCTAGGGTCGCCCGCATGAGCCCGAGTTTCTTCATGGTCGACGCCATCGACTTCCCCGACGAGACCAAGTCCGGCGTCGACCCGTCACTCGTCGCCGCGGCCCAGCGCAGCGGAGCGCGACGCAAGTACCTGGCCCGCGGCGAAGGAGGCTTCCATACGCAGGTCTCCTGGTTTCCGGCGGGCTACACGGTGCCGATGCACAGCCACGACCACGGCGAAATGATCATGGTCCTCGAAGGATCACTCACCCTCCTCGATGATGGGCCGACCCTCGGCCGGTTCGACTCGATGGTGCTCGAAGCCGGCCACGAATACGGGTTCACGGCAGGCGAGCAAGGGATGACGTTCCTGACCGTCCGCAACGGTGAGGCGAGGGTCGCGCTGTCCTTGAGCCCGGCCCGTCCGGCCGCCCGGTATCTGGTCCTGGCGTACCGGGCAGTTCGGCCCGGGCCGCGGCTTCGGCTGCAGGCTCACACTGGCGCTGTCCGATCGCCTCAGAGGGAGCAGCTCATGAGGATCTGGAGACTGTCCATGGCAGCCGTTGCCGTGACCGCGCTCGCCATGACAACCGCCTGCCTGCAGCCCGGTCAGCACACGCTGGTGGGGATCACCGCCGCGCACAACACCCCGGCGGCCATCGACACCGTCACGTTCACCTTCGACCAGGGCGCCCCGACGGGTAGCAGCGCGCGCTACGTGTCCACGCCGCCGATGGCTCCGTCCGGCAAGGTGGTCAGCGTGGATGGCACGGCCTTCATCCAGGTGGACCTGACGGTCGCGATAGCTCACGATGCGCGCAACATGACGACCAGCCCGGCCGCCTTCTACCCGCACCAGACGAGCAACGTCGCCGAAGTCGCGATGTACGAGGATTTCGAAGGCCACGTCGGGTACGTGCTGGGACTGCGTACCGCAAAGAGCCCGCGGGTCAGTGTCACGCAGTCGGCGAACGCGGTGGTGGTCAGCCTTTCGGCGCCCAACTGAGACCTGCGTTGCACCCGTGCCGCCTCGGGAATGGCCGTCGCGACAGGGGAGTTTGCGCCAAGCATGGAAGAAAACACCCCCCTTGATGACGACACCGTGCGACTGGCGAAGGGTGCCAACCTGGCCACGGTCGTGACCTTGATGCCCGACGGACAGCCCCAAGCCCTGCTCACGTGGGTCGACACCGATGGTGAGCAGATCCTGATCAATACCGAACCGCAGCGCCAGCGCGCCAAGAACGTCTCCCGAGACCGCCGGATGACCGTGCTCATCCACTCGAAGGACAACCCGTGGGACTGGTCGGAGGTTCGCGGCGAGGTCACCGAGACCGTCGGCGGCCAGGAGGCGCGTGACCACATCGATGCGCTGTCGCGCAAGTACGTCGGCAAGGACTACGGCAACCCGATCGGCGAGCAGGGCCGGGTCATCCTGAAAGTCAAGCCGATCAAGGTGAACACGCCCGCGTCGATGGGCCGCTAGCCGAGGTGCGCCGCCGCGGCGTCAGGAGACCGGCAGCTGCACCGTCACGACGCCCTTGGCCTGGACGCTGTCGTCCTGGTTACGGCCAGCACCTCGACGTCGGCCACCTGCACCCGGCGGCGCTCCTCGCGCACGCCCGTGACGACCCCGGAAAGCAGGGTGGCGTCGCCGGTGAGCGCGGGGTTCCGGTACTTGATGTCGGCGTGGTAGATCTGGCCCCATTCGCCCGCCCACGCCGCGACGTAGTCCAGCACCCACGCGCCCATCGACGCGCCGTACCCGTAGCCCCGGGGCATCCCGATCGTGCTTGGCCCACTGGGGTTGCAGGTGACCGCGTGAGGGCCCGTAGTACGCGCCGTCGGTCTTCTCCGGGTTGGTGCGCTCGAGGTGCGCGGTCGCCCTCGTGCCCGGCCATCTCCTTGGTGTAGCCGAGGTCCTCGCCGCGAACCGAGGTCGGGCCCTTCGCCATGGCACCCCACGTGGTCATGGGATACGCGCGCCACTCGGTCGTGAAGCTCGCCAGGCTGTGGGGCCCGAGCGCGCTGCGGCGCCAGCTGGTCGCCGACGGTTCACGCTCGACAGCAGCCGCTTGTCGTGGCCCAGGGCGTGGATCTGCTCGATGAACGCGCAGCTTCGTGGCCTCCAGCGTCGTCGAGCTGCTCAGCGGTCCACTCCGGCTCCCCGACCTCGGCGGTGTAGCGCTGCTTCTCCTTGGCCTGGCGCACCTGGTAGCGGATGGCCGTCGAACGCTGCAGGGCGATGCGCTCGCCGCGCTGGTTGATGTAGAGCGTGTCGCCGCGCTGGAAGCACGTCGGCCCGGCGAAGCTGGTGTTGCTGACCTTGTAGTCGAAGGGCTGCCGGTGGCAGAGCACCTTGTCGCCCGGGAAGGATCCGGCCCTCGAAGAACCACCACTCGTCGCCGCCGAAGACCAGGTGCGAATCGGGGATGCGGCCCACCTGAGCCGGGGCGCAGCCGTGGCTCGTGTCGGTGGCGACGGTGAACGACTGCGGCGCGACGAGCCTGCCGAAGCGGCTCTCGGCGGCCCAGCGTCGTCGTAGTGCAGCGGGTTGGGATAGTGCATCGCCTGCACCCAGCGGCGGATGTCGTTGACACTCACCGGCTCCCGTAGCTCTCCGGGCATGATGGGCACGCCCATGTGACGCGCCGAGATCCGAGACGTCCAGACCCTCGGTTGGTTGCTCGCTCATCGCGGGCCCTCGCTTTCCGTCTCGCTCTCGCGGGCCAGCCGCGCCAGCACGAGCTGCCGCAACTCCTCGTCCCGCACCTTGGTCGCGCTCGCGGTCAGCGGGATCTCCCCCGCGCCGAAGACGAGCACCTTCTTCGGCACCTTGTACGCCGCCACCCGCTCGCGCAGGAATGCCTGCAACGATTGCGGATTCGTGCCGGTGTCCGCAGCGCCTTCGGTCAGCTCGACGCACATCACGGCAATCTGGTCGAGCCGCTCGTCGGGGATACCGAGGACGCGAGCGAGCCGCACACCGGGGCAGGCGCGCATCTGCACCTCGATCTCCGCAGGCGACACGTTGGCGCCGCCCGTCTTGATCATCTCGGTGCGGCGACCGGTCCAGTGCAGCTCGCCGCGCTCGTCCAGGCTCCCCGACGTCACCGGTGTGAAACCAGCCTTCGGCGTCGAAGCAATCCTGCGGCCGCTTGCCGAGGTAGCTGCTCATCAGCGTCAGCCCGCGGACCAGGATCTCGCCCTCGGTCCCGCACTCGACGGTCGCACCGGACTCCGGATCGGCGATCTTCACCTCGGCCCCGGGCAGGATCTTGCCCAGGCTGCGCCGGCTCGCCTCGCGTCCGGCATCGCTGGAGTGGGCGGAGACGAAGGCGCACGTCTCCGACATCCCCCAGCCCACGGGCATCTGCCAGCTCGGATCGCCGTGCACGGCGGGATGACGCGTGAACACCGACTTGCCGTACACCTGCCGCAGCGACGACAGGTCGGCGGCCGGCCAATCCGGATGCTCCTCCAACGCCCTGGCCTGATGGGGGAGGGTGTAGGGCTCGGTGACCCGTTCGCGGGAGAGCAACGCCAGCGCCTGCCCCGGGTCGAACCCCTCCTGCATGCACCCAGCAGCCGCCGGCCGCGAGCGTCGCGCCCATCGCCGAGTTGATCCCGGCGGTCCAGAACATCGGCAGCGCGGTCCACATCCGGGTCTGCGGGGTGCGCCCGAAGACCTTGCTCTGCACCCAGAACTGAAGGCTCGGCGCGCGGTGGACGGTGCTGGACGCCCTTGGGTTTCGCGGTCGTGCCGGAGCTGAAGATGAGCAGCCCGTCGGAGTCCGGAGTGATGCGCCGCGCGACCTCTTCCAGCCGGTCACTCGGACACCGCGGCGCCCTCGCCGAGGAAGGCTTCCCAATCACGGCCGACGACGACGACCCGGCAGCGGGCGTGATCGCAGGTCGGCCGCGAAATCCCGGCGTCCCATCCGGTCCTGAGCCAGCACCACGACGGGATCGGCCAGCTCCATCAGCTGCGCGAGCTCCGGGGCGGTGGAGAACGTCGACAGCGGATTCACGACCGCGCCGGCCATCGCCGCACCGAAGAACGCGGCGACCGCGTGCGGCCGGTTGGCCATGAGAATCGCGACCCGCTGGCCGGTGCGTACCCCCGAGGCAAGCAGCGACCGTGCCACGGCCCGCGACTCACGCAGCAGGTCGGCGTACGTCCACCGCAGCGTCGTACCGCCGCAGCAGCGGATCGTCGAAGACGAGCGCCTCGCGGCCCGCGTGCTCGATGCAGACCTGCTCGGCGAAACCGCCGAGCGTGAGCGCGCCCAGACCCGGGACGGAGGCGAGCGGCGGGCCGGCGATCTCGGCCTTCACAGCCGCAGCCCGTTGCGAAGCGAGGTCGCCCGCACGATCTGCCCTTCCGAACCCTGCAGCGAATAGTGCTGCGATTGCTGGAGATGCTTCCCGGCCAACCGGCTCGCCTTGTCGGCCTGACCCTTGCCGATCGCGCTCACCAGCGCCTCGTGGGCCGACTGGACGGCGTGGCGATAGGACTCACCTGGATAGGTACCCGCCGACGTTGCCTGCTGAGCCCACTGCCGCTCCTGCTCCGACCACAGCGACTCCAGCGCGCCGACCGTGAGGATCATCGTCTCGTTGCCGCAGCAGCCGACCATCCGCTCGTGGAAGGCCCGGGCCAGCGTGGTGAAGCGCTCGCCGTCTGCGATCGCGGCGGCGGAATCGGCCAGGCTGGCCCGCAACACCGGAAGCACCGTCTCCTCGCGGTCCTCGCGCTTGGCGCACAGTGCCGCCGTGACGGGCTCGATGTGCCGGATCGCCTCCGCCAGGTCGGCGATCGACCCCCGGCGCGACTGCAGCACGAGCCCGAAGGTGTACGCCGACGCGTCGGCCGTCGGAACCTCGATGACGGAGCCCCCGCGGTTGCCCCGGCGCACCGTCACAAACCCTCGTCCTCGAGAATGCGCAGCGCCTCGCGCATGGACGGCCGGCTGATCCGGAACTCGTGGAGCAGCTCATCCTGCTTGGGCAGTAGGTCGCCGTCGGCGAGCTGACCATCGATGATCCGCTCCCGCAGGATCCCGGCGACGACCTCGGACATGCGCGGCGGCTTGAGCTGACCTCGGCGGCTGCCCGCATTGCCGGTGGCTGCCACGGTCACCTCCGCAGGGACTGACACTCGTTGACGCGGGCGATGCTGAATTCTTATCATTTGCCAAAAGGAGGTGGCGACCGTTCGTTCCCCGGTGCAGACCATCGCTCACGTCCTCGACGCCCCGCTTGCCGAGCGGCCCGACACCTCCGCGGTGATCGCCCGGTCGGGCACGCTCACCTACCGCGAGCTGGCCGCCGCCGCCGATCGCGCCGCCGCGGCGCTGTGGGCCCGGGGCGTGCGTCCCGGCGATCGCGTCGCCGCCTGCCTGCCCAACGATCTCGATGTGGTCGCGGCGTTTCACGGCGCCGCGCGCATCGGCGCCGTCTGGGTCGGCATCGGTGAGGCACTCACCGAGGCCGAGCAGCGTGCCCTCGCCGAGCACTGCGCCCCTGCCGCTATCCTCGCCGGGCCCCAATGCAAGCTGTCGGATGCGGCGGTGATCAGCGCGGGAAAATGGTCAGACCTTTGTGCCTGTGCCCCTGCGGCGCCGCCCATCGACACCGATCCCCACGCGCCCGCGGGCATCGCGTACACCAGCGGGACGACCGGGCGACCCAAAGGCATCGTGCACAGCCAGCACAACCTGCTGCTGCCGGGCGCCGTGCTGGTGGCCTCCCGAGGCTGGGGACCGGACCTTCGCAAGGGCGACTGCCTGCCGCTCACGATCCTCAACATGCTCGTGCTGACGACGCTGCTGACCGCCCAGGCCGGGGGCTGCTGCATCGTGATGGACCGGCGCGACGCCGAGGGCATCGCGCAGTGGGTCGGGCGCGAGCGCATCGGGGTCTGGAACGGGGCCCCGGCGCAGCTCTACGACCTGGCCCGCCACCCCGAGCTCGACCTTTCAGCGCTCACCGAGATCTGGGCGGGCGGCGGTGACTGTTCCGATCAGCTCCGCCAGACGTTCCACGCCGTCCACGGTCAGCACATCCGCGCCACTTACGGGCTCACCGAGGCGCCGACGGTGGTCGCCATCGACCCGGTGGGTGAGCAGCGAAGTGGTTCGGCGAGCGGACGCGTCCTGCCGCACCTTCAGGTGACCGCGTGCGACGAGGACGGCATCCCTCTCCCGGCCGGTACAGCAGGGGAGTTGCGCCTGCAGGCGACGCGGAGCGGGCCATGGGCGGATGCCTGGACGCCGATGCTGGGCCACTGGGAGGACGGCCGGGTGCGCCCGTCCAGTGATGCCGGCGTGACCGGTGACATCGGCACGGTCGACGCCGACGGCTGGCTGACTGTGGTGGGCCGCGAGAAGGTGGTGATCGTGCGCGGCGGTGCGAACGTCTATCCCGCCGAGGTGGAGCGCGTGCTCTCCGCCGCTCCCGACGTGGCTGCGGCAGCGGTGTTCGGCGTCCCCGATGAGCGGCTGGGGAGCGGGTCGCCGCGCTGGTTCAGCCCGTCGGGCAGCACGTCGACCTCGACCGGCTGCGTGACGCCTGCCGCCGCGAGCTCGCTCGCTACAAGGTTCCGCAGGTGTGGGCCGAGGTGACGGTGCTGCCGACGAACGCGATGGGCAAGGTCATCCGTACCGGCCTGGCCGACCTGCTGGCGGCTGCCGTGAGCACTCATGCCGACTGACCGCAAGATCGCCCAGGAGGTCGCCCGTGACGGGATCCACGTCAACCTGGTGGTACCGGCCCCGGTCGAGACGGCCATGCCCGATACGGTCACGTTCGAGATGTACGTGATCCAGGCCAAGGGCTCGAATCCCCAGCGGGCACGGTCATGACGACACCCGAAGGAACGCCCTACGGGGTGCGGCTCGACGAGCTCGCGGCCGAGCATCCCGAGCGCACCTCCGTCGTCGTCGTGCGCCGCGAGGGAACCACGGACGAGCTCAGCCGCACCCAGCTCAGTGAGGGCGCCCGGCGATGGGGACGGGCGCTTGCGGCAAGGGGCGTCGGCGTCGGTGACCGCGTAGCGCTCCCGGTGCACAACTCGGTCGAGCTCGTGCTCGGCGCACTCGGGACCTGGGCAGTCGGCGGCGTACCGGTGCCGGTCCGGTGGGACCTGCCGGACTGGGAACGCGAGCGCGTACTGGCGGTTATCGCGGCCACCGTCGTCATCGATGAGCAGTCGGCTCCCGGGTTGCGCGAGGAGGCGGCGCGGGCGTCGGCCGCACCGCTGCCGGCGGTGACCTCACCGCAGTCGATGGGCATCTGCAGCAGCGGCTCGACGGGCACCCCGAAGGTCATCCTGAACACCCGTCCGGGCCTGTGGGCCAAGGAGTTGTCGACCCCGTTCGCGGAGAACTTCGCCATCCCCGTCTCGCGGCCGCAGACCATCCTGGTGCCCGCGCCGATGTATCACACCAACGGCTTCATGACCCTGCACTCGCTGCTCGGCGGCGACACCCTCGTCATCATGGAGCGGTTCGATGCCCGCCTCTTGCTCGACACGATCGAGAGGTATGGCATCACGACCTTCACCGCGACGCCCACGATGCTGCAGCGGGTGGCGGCGGTGCCGGGCATCGAGTCTCGTGACCTTTCGACGGTCGAGTGGATCCTGCAGGGCGCGGCCATGATGCCGCCGGCGCTGCTGCAGCGGTGGTTCGATCTGCTGGCGCCCGGCAAGGTCGTGATGGCCTACGGCATGACCGAGCAGCTCGGGCTCACTGCCCTGACCGGGCAGGAATGGCTGACGCATCAGGGCAGCGTCGGGCGCGGCTTTCGCGACACCGAGATCGCGATCCTCGACGAGGCGCAAAACCCCGTGCCCATGGGGGATTACGGCGATGTCTACATGCGCGCGCCGGCGACCGGCTCCTACGACTACCTCGGCGGTGCCCCGCTGCTGCCGATGACGCCCGAGGGCTTCGGCACGGCCGGCGACATGGGCCGCCTGGATGACGAGGGCTACCTCTACCTTGCCGACCGTCGCGTCGACATGATCATTACCGGCGGGGCGAACGTCTTCCCGGCCGAGGTCGAGGCAGCGCTGTCGGAGCATCCGGGCATCGCCGACGCAGTCGTCATCGGCCTCTCGGACGCGCAGTGGGGGCGTCGCGTGCACGCCATCGTGGAACGCCTGCCCGCTGCCGACAGACCTGTCCGAGGATGACGTCATTGCCTTCGTCAAGGACCGGCTCGCGTCCTACAAGGCACCCAAAACCGTCGAGTTCATCGGCCAGTTGCCGCGCACGGCCGCGACAAAGATCAGCCGCTCGGCGCTGGTGCAGGAACGCGGCGGCTGACATGTCAGGCTGTGCTTAACTCCCGCCGTGAGCGACTTCGAGGAGCTGGCCATCGAGACCAGCGACCCGGTGTACGGGAAGCTGGTCTTCGACGCGTTCGCCGCGGGACCGCCCGGCGGCGAACTCGTCCTGCTGCTGCACGGGTTTCCGCAGACGAAGCGTGCCTTCCGGCGCCAACTCCCGGCCCTGGCCGAGGCCGGCTACCGGGCGGTCACCGTCGACCAGCGCGGCTACTCGCCGCGGGCGCGTCCGGTGGGCGTCGAGGCCTACCACACCGATTTCCTGACGGCGGATGTCCTGCGGCTCGCGGATGCCCTCGGAGCAGAGCGTTTCCATCTCGTCGGCCATGACTTCGGCGCCGTCATCGGCTGGCAGGTCGCCGCCCGCCATCCGCAGCGGCTCGCGACCTACACGTCGGTGTCGGTGGGCCATCCGCTCTCCTACCTCGACGCTCTCGCCGATCCCGACGGCGAGCAGCAGGCCCGCTCGGGCTACTTCGAGTGGTTCGTCAACCCGGCGACGGACGCCGAACTCGGCTCCTACGAGCGCATGCATGACCTGTATCTCGCCGCCGGCCTGTCCGCCGCGGACGCGGTGGCGTACGCGCAAGCCCTGGGCTCGCCCGAAGCCGTCGGATCCGGCCTGAACTGGTATCGAGCGAGCGGCTTGCACCAGATAGCCGGGCTGATGGACGTGGTCGTGCCGACGATGCTGATCTGGTCGACCGAGGACCCCGCGCTGGGCCTCGCGCAAGCTGCCGGCACCGGCAAGTACGTGACGGCGCGCTACCGTTTCGAGGTGATCGAGGGCGTCGATCATTGGGTACCCGAGCATGCGCCCGACCGCGTCAATGCGCTCCTGCTGGAACAACTCGGCGCTCACCCCGTTGCCTGAGGCGCGCTGTCAGGTCTGGGTCGCCGAGCCCGCGATGCTCCGTGCGGCGCATGAGGCGTTGCTCGATGAGCTCGAACGCTCTCGCGCCGCGGCGTTCGCCCGGCCGGAGGATCGAGCGCGGTTCGTGCTGGGCGCCGTATTGCTGAAGTTGGCGGTTGCGGACGCGACGGGCCGCGAGCCGGCCACCGTCGTCATCGACCGCACCTGCGACGAATGCGGCGAGCCGCACGGGCGCCCGCGCGTTGCCGGATCGGATGTCCAGGTATCGGTCGCTCACTCGGGGGAGCTGGTGATGGTCGCGCTCACCCGCGCGGGGCCGGTCGGGATCGACGTCGAGCAGCACGCGGGGCAGTGGACTCCGGCGCTGAATCGCCGCGTGCTGGCGACCTCCGAGGCGGCCGGATCGCAGGGCGAATTCCTCGGCTACTGGTGCCGCAAGGAATCGGTGGTGAAGGCCACCGGCGACGGCCTGCGGGTCCCGCTCACGGAAGTTGTCGTGACGGCGCCGGATACGTCGCCGCGCCTGGTCAGCTATCAGGGGCGCAGCCTGGTGGCGGCGATGTTCGATCTCAGGCTCGACCGGCCCGGCTACACCGCCGCGCTCACCGTTCTTACTCCGGACCCGGTGTGGGTGCAGGTCGAGCGTTCAGGCGCGCTGCTGTGACCGGCTGGTGAGGATGTCGGCGTAGTAGCGGTCAAGCGCGTCGGTCACCCGGGTCCAGGTGTACCGGCGCACCTCAGCGAACCCCTCTTGGACGAGAGACTCACGGTAGGCCGGGTCATCGCGCAACCTGCGGACGGCAGCGGCGAGGGTCGCGGGTTCGCGGTCGGTGATGAGGTGCACGCCTCGAGCGGTGCCGGCGGCGGTCGGCTTCACCATGCCCACCTCCGTGGTGATGACAGGCAGGCCGCTCGCCCAGGCTTCCAGCAACGCCAGCGGCATGGCCTCGTACAGCGAGCTGATGACCATGGCGTTGCTGCGGGCGAAGATCTCGCGGATCCCTTCGCGGCTCTTCGGCCCGGTCAGCTCGACGGTGCCGCCGAGCCGGGATCCGTCGATCAGCGATTGCAGCTCGGACTCGAGGCTGCCCCCGCCGACGATCTTGACGCTGACCTCGGCGCCGAGCAGCGCGGCCGCCTCGATCAGCAGCGGGAAGCCCTTGTGCTTTTCCAGCCGTCCCACGCTCACCAGGCAAAAGCGCGCGGGATCGGGCCGCAACTCGAGCGGCGTCCACACTGACATATCCAGCCCATTCGGCACCAGAACGACGTCGAACCCGGAGTTGGTCAGGTGATCCAGATCGGTTTCATTGAGAGCGGTCACGAGAGCGGGTCGGGCGGCCTTCATGAGGCGTAGTTCAGCGCGATTGCGGACGAACCCGTGAACGGCCTCGCGTGACGTGACGATATGAAAGGTGTGCACGATCGGGATGCGATAAATCCGTGCCGCCAGAGAGATGGCGAAAGCCATGTCGACCGAATGAGTATGAATGATATCGGGGCGCTCGCGCCGCAGAATGCGGAATGATTGAATTACCAGCAGCAATAACGAGACAAGCCGTTTCGGGGAAATTTTGTCGAGCGCTTCCGGTGTATCTTTCAATCCGAAAACGTAGATGCCGGGACGCCGCTCGGTCTCGGCGCAGTGGCTCGTCAGCACGGTTACCTGATGTCCGGCAACTATCTGGAGCCGTTCGAGATTCGCCACTACAACGGCATCTCCGCCGTGCACGCGGGGATACTTCTTGCAAGCGTGCAGGATCTTCACAGGTTGCTGGCTCCGATCGTCGGAATGCCCGAAGGGTAGTGAGTGCGCGCTCCGCTGTGCGTTGTTTTTCGCGTAGTGGCCCGCCGTTCCGTAACGCGTGGTTACATACCGGGTGTAGACAGATCCACTTCACGCGGTGGACCCTGGATGCGCGAGATCCCTTCGAAGAGACCGCGATGTTAGCGAGGCGTCCTGTCGCTCAGGGCGACCGCTGACCCGCCGCCGGTCTTGCCAGGCACCCGCCAGGGTGCCTGGGGAGTGATCGGTGGAACGAGTCCGGGAGCGCAGATCCCGGTATCGCTGAAGTCGGGGGACTTTGCCAGATGAGCACGATTTCCGTCGTGATCCCAGCGCTCAACGAGCGTGACAACATGGAGCACGTCATTCGCTCCATACCCGTTCGTGAGCTGGCGACTCAGGGTTGGGACACCGAGATCCTGGTGGTCGACAACGGCTCGACGGACGGCACCGGTGAGCTCGCCCGGCTGGCTGGCGCGAGGGTGCTCGTGCAGCCCGTGCGGGGCTACGGCAATGCCTACAAGGCCGGATTCGCTAACGCGATCGGTGACGTGATCGCGACCGGTGACGCCGATCGGACGTATCCGTTCGAGATCCTGCCGGGCCTGCTGCGCGTCCTGCAGAAGGAGAAACTGGACTTCCTGACGACCAACCGGCTCCTGTTCGCCGAGCGCGGGGCGATGAAGTCGTCTCACCGCTTCGGCAACGCAGTGCTGACGCAGAGTAGTCGGATGATCCTGAAGCTGCCGTTCTCGGATTCGCAATCAGGCATGTGGATGTTCCACAGCCGGATCCTTCGCTCATTGGATCTGCGCTCTCCCGGCATGGCCTTCTCGCAAGAGATCAAGCACGAAGCCGTCGCCCGCGGCTTCCGTTGCGGTGAGGTTGCCATCAAATATCGCTCCCGGGGCGGCGACGTGAAACTCAACGCCACCCGCGACGGCTTACGCAATCTCGGCCAGCTGGCCATGCACCGCCTTCGCCGTGACCGTCAAGTTGCCCCGCCGGCGGTTATCGACCTACGTCATTACGAATCCAGCAAGCACCCTGCGCTCACCATTCATCAGGGCGGGGCGCCGGGAGTTGTCGGCCGGACCGGGGACGACCGAGAAGGCCCGGTATTGCCCAATATCGCCAGCCAATGATCGCGCGCGCGAGCCGGTTGTTCGCGCAATCGCCCGCGAAGGACGCAGCTTCCTCGAAGATGCCGCCGAGCTGGTCCAGAGGCTCCGACCCCGGCGCATGGCACCTCGGCATCCCGGTCGCCTCCGTCTGCCTCCTGCTGATCACCGTGCTCGCGGTGGTCATGCCGCATCAGCCGGTCCTGCTCGGCGCCGGCGGGCTCGTCGTGCTGGTGGCTGTCATGGGCTACGCGACGTATTGCGCGCTGCCGGGCCCGCCGCGTGACCCGGCGGTCTGCGCGTTCCTCAGCGGTTGCTACGGGATCGTCGTTCTCATTCTGATCGGCCTCGCCGACAACACCGTCCTGCCGCATCTCGGCGTGGCCCATCCACTTCAGCAGGCCCCGGTGCTGGTGACGACCGAGCTGGTCTTCGTCGTGCTGTGCCGCTTCGGGCATTCCCGCTGGGAGTTCATGCGCGATTTCACCTTCGCCCACGTGAAGTCGTTGCCGTCGAGGGTCAACGGCCGCGCCGCCCTGCTGCTCCTGCTGCCCGCGGCGGCGGCCAGTGGAGCTGTCGCCCTGGACAACGGGCGCGGCAGCGCGGTGACCCTGACGATGCTGGTCGGTTGTGCCGGGGTCTTCGGCTACCTGCTGGTGCGGGGGCGGGTGCTGTCGCGCTCGACCATCCTCTTCGCGATCTACGTTGTGGCGCTCTCGCTGCTGCTGATGACCTCGCTGCGCGGCCGCTACACCACGGGCCATGACGTCCAGCACGAGTACTACGTCTTCGAACTCGCGCACGCCCATTGGCACTGGGACATCTCCCAGTTCCGCGATCCCTACAACGCGTGCCTGAGCATCACGATCCTGCCGGTGATGATCGCGGGCATCTTCCACGTCAGCGACGTGATGATCTACAAGTTCCTGTTTCAGCTGATCTTCGCGCTGGTGCCGGTGGGTGTGTACCTGGTGAGCGAGCGGCTGGCCGGCCGCCGGGCCGCTGTCCTCGCCGCCCTCGTCTTCATCAGCTTCCCGACCTACTTCTCGGACATGCCGATGCTCAATCGGCAAGAGATCGCGATGTTCCTGCTGACCGGCATGATGCTGCTGTTCATCGACCGCTGGCCCGGGGTCCGGCGGGTCCAGCAGGCGCCGTTCCTCCTGCTCGGCTTCGGTGTCGTGCTCTCGCACTACTCCACGAGCTACCTCATGGTCGGCCAGTTCGGCATCGCCGTCCTCCTGCTCTCACTGCGCCGCTTGCCCGGCTTCCTGCGCCGGCTCTTCAGCCTCAATCCGGAGGGCCGACATCGGTTCGGACGCATCCCGCAGGTCAGGTTGATCACGGTTCCCGTGGTGATCATCCTGGCCTTGTTCGCTTTCGTCTGGCAGTCGCCGCTCACGCACACCGGCGGCAACGTGGCGCAAGTCGCCGCCGAGGTCGTGAAGTCGGTCACAGGCGCGAAGGTCTCCGACTCCAAATCGGGCGACCTGTCGGCGAGTTTCATCAACGGCAACGTCGACCCGGCGGCGCAGGTCGCCGAGTACGCCAAGCTCGCCCCGTCCGGCCGGGTGCCCGGCCAGACGTACTACCCGAGCGCCCTTGTCGACAAATACCCGCTCGCTCCCACCTCCGAGGAGCGCGCCTCGTTGACCCCCGTCGGGCGGGCATTGAACAGCGTCGGGCTGTCCACCTTCTCGCTGAACTCCGCCCTTCGCGGAGGCTCGGCGAAGGTCATGCAGATTCTCTTGCTGCTGGGCCTGCTCGGGTTATTGATCCGCCGCCCGCGCAGCTGGGGGGTGCGCTGGGACCCGGAATATCAGATGCTCTGCATCGGCGCTCTCGGCATCGTCGGCGCGATCGTCGTCCTGCCGTTTCTCAGCGTGGATTACGGCCTGCTGCGCGCGTTTCAGCAGACGCTCGTGGTGCTCTCGCTGCCCATCGTCATGGGCTGCGCGATCGCGGGTTCCGCGCTCGGCAGGGCGGGGCGCAATACAGCTGTGATCGGATTGCCTGTCGTTTTCTTCATCAGTAGCACGGGGATCGCCGCCTCGATCACCGGCGGTTATCTGCCGCAGCTTCATCTGAGCAATGCCGGCGACAACTACGACGCTTACTACACCCAGGATGCCGAAGTGGGTGTGGCGCAATGGCTGGCCGCGCAATTGCCGTCAGGCGACCGATTCCCGAAGGACCTGCAAGCCGACTACATCGCGAGCTCACGCCTCGCTGCTCTGGGCTACCCGGGCGCGGGTGAACTGGACATCACACCGTCACTGGTGCAGACGGACGCGTACGTCTTCCTCAGCTACTCCAACGTGAAGCTGCAGCGCGCCTACGCCCAGCAGCCGGCGCTGATCTCCTACGCTTACCCGCTGGCCTTCCTCGATGAGAACAAGAACCGGGTCGTCGACGCCGGTGTGAGCCGGGTCTACCGGTGACGCCGTGAGAGTGGCCATCGTCTACGACGCCGTGTTCCCCCATGTGAAGGGCGGAGCGGAGCGGCGCTATTACGAGCTCGCGCTGCGCCTTGCCGCCCGTGGCCACGACGTGCACTGGTACGGCATGCACTACTGGGAAGGCCCGCGGGTGCAGAAGCGTGAGGGAATCACGTATCACGGCGTGTGCCGGGCGCGGCCGCTCTACACCTCGAGAGGGCGCCGTTCCATCGTGCAGGCGCTCGTCTTCGGCCTGGCGTGCCTGAAGCTGCTGCGCCGGCGTCATGACGTGATCGATTGTTGCGGCTTTCCCTTCTTCTCCCTGTTCAGCGCGCGGCTCGCGGTGGCTGCACGTGGCGGGATGCTGGTGAGTACCTGGCACGAGGTGTGGGGGGCGGCCTACTGGAAGACGTATCTGGGCCGGCTGGGTTTCGCCGGAGCGGCCGTGGAGCGCCTGGCTGCCCGGGTCCCGCACCTCATCGTCGCGGTGTCGCAGGCGACCGCCGGACGCCTTTCGAGCGAGCTGCACCGCGCCCGGATGGTCAGCACCCTGACCAACGGCGTTGACGCCGCGCAGATCGAAATCGCTCGCCGCTCCGCGCCGCCGTACGACATCGCGTATGCGGGCCGCATCTGCGACTTCAAGGATCTGGAACTGCTGATCGAAGCCCTCCCTCTGGTGCTGGCCCGGCGGCCCGGGACGACGTGCCTGATCCTCGGCGACGGACCCCACCGGGAGTTGCTGGAGAAGTTCACCGCTTCGGTCGGCGTCGCCGACGCCGTGACCTTCACCGGCTTCGTGGAGGATCAGTCCGAGTTCTACGGAATGCTCAAGGCCTGCAGGGTCTTTGCGTTGCCGTCGCGCCGCGAGGGCTTCGGGATCGTGGTCCTGGAAGCCAACGCCGCCGGGGTGCCGGTGGTCGTCGTCGACCATCCCGACAACCACGCCCGTGAACTCATCGGCGCCGCCAACGGCGAGGTGGTGGCGCCCGCTCCGGCGGCGCTGGCCGAGGCCGTGCTGCGGCTGCTCGGCGAGGCTCCGCAGGCCCGGGCCAGTGCCTGCCGGGCGGTCGCCCGTCGGCACGACTGGGACAGCATCGCCGTTCGCTATGAGCAGGTTCTCGAGAATTCCAGGGCGGAGGCGCTTGGATGAGCGTCATGACCCGCTCGGCGAACGGCCGGCAGGCGTCGCCTTCGCCCGCGCCCGGTAACCGCCGGTCGCGCACAATTCGGCGGCTGGCGGTGGCTGCCCTTGCCGTCGTGCTCGTGGTCTTTGCGGTCAGCTGGACGCACGCGCCCTGGCGCGACTTCGTGCATCGCCAGGCCCCGTCGTACGTCCAACTCAGCATCGCCTCGCCGGAGAACCTGCCGAGCGGGGTTCCGGCCGGCGGCTCGATCCGGTTCAGCTTCGTCATCGACAACGTCGAGTCGGCCCGCGCGAGCCGCACGATCAGCTGGGTGAGCTCGGTGCGTGACACGGTCACCGGCACCGTGGTCGCGGCCGGCAAGGGAAGCGTCGTCGTCGCCGGGGGGACCACCCGCACGATCGAGCAAGAGGTGACGATCACGGGCACCCATCGCAGCGAGGTGATCGTCCGGCTCGCCTCCGGGAAGCAGGTCGACTTCTTCGTCACGCCGAGCTCGCCATGACCGCCCCCGCCCGTCCCGCCGCGGTAGGACGCCACCGGCGCCCACCGGCCGCCCACCGGGCCGAGGACGTGGGCATCAGCAGTCGCATCAAGGCCGACCATCTGGTCTCCAACTCGCTGTACCTGCTGATGAACACCGTCGCGATGGCAGCGCTGGGACTCGTCTTCTGGCTGCTGTGCGCCAAGCTCTACACGCCGTCCCAGATCGGCGCCGGCACCACGCTCATCTCCGCCAGCGGGCTGATCGGTCTGGCGAGCCTGCTCGGTTTCAACGGCACCCTGGTGCGCTACCTGCCGACCTCGTCGCGGCGCGATGCCCATGTGAACACCGGGCTTTTGCTGACCGGAGCTGCCAGCATCGCGCTCTCCGCCGTCTACGTGGTCGCCGTTCCCTGGTTCGCCCCTCAGCTGCGGTTCGTGCACGACTCACCGTGGATGGCGCTGTCGTTCATCCTGCTGACCGCGGGCACCGCGATGAACCAGCTCACCGACGCCATCTTCGTGGCTTATCGTTCCGCGCGGTTCAACCTCTACATTGACGGCGGGCTGCAGGGGGTTGCCAAGGTCGTCCTCGCCGTCGTGTTGCAGGGGGTCGGTGCCTACGGGGTGTTCGCCGCGGCGGGTTCCGCGGCGGCGCTTGCCGTCATCGCCAGCGTGGTGGTCCTGGTCCGGCTGTTCAAATACCAGCCGCGCTGGCGGGTCGACCGCGACGTGCTCACCGAGGTTTCGCGCTACACCGGAGGCATGTACGCAGCTTCGCTGCTGAATCTCTTCCCGGTGATGCTGGTGCCGATCATCGTGGTCGACCGGCTCGGAACGGCTGACGCCGGCTACTTCTACATAGCCTTCATGATTGCCAACGTGGTCTTCACGGCCGCGTACTCGGTTACGTCGTCGCTGTTCGCCGAAACCTCCTACGGCGAGCGTCCCAAGGCTGATTTGTTGCGCCACGCCGGCCGGGTGCTGCTTGTGCTCCTCCTTCCGGCGGCGGTGCTGCTGATTGCCGCCGGGCGGCTCATCCTGGAATTCTTCGGCCACAAGTACGGCTCGCACGCCGGTACCGCGCTGTCCTTGTTGGGGTTGAGCGCGCCTGTCGTGGGAGCCGTCGACGTGTGCGCCGTGTTGCTCCGCACCCGCACGAAGATGCACGGACTAGTGGTCATGATGGCCTGCTACGCGGCGGCAGTCATCGGATTCACACTGTCGTGGGCCGGACACGGTCTCGTGGGCGTGGCGTGGGGGTGGTTCGCGGGCAATGCCGTCGGCCTCGCCGCGGGCCTGCTGCTAGTGAGGCCGTTTTGGCGCCGCGCCATCCCAGGTTCGACCACCGGCGAGCGCGTAGGCGGCCAGCAGACCATCGGTGAGCGCATCCCAGCGGCATAAGAGCGCGGCTTCACGGGATGCGGCGCCGAGATTTACCCGGCGCTCCGGGTCCTCCGCGAGTGCCCGAATCGCCGCTGCGAAGGCCTGGCCATTGCGCTCGCTCACGAGAACGCCGACGCCGCGGACGAACTCTCGCAAGCCTTGAACGTCGCTGGCCACGACCGGCAATCCAGTGGCCATCGCTTCGAGCGCGGCGAGTGGCATACCCTCGCGGACGGACGTCATCACGAATACGTCGGCATTCCGGTAGCGCTCGATCAAGGCAGCCCCTGACAGTGCACCCCACATGCGGACCTGGCCGTCCGGAAGTCCCACTATCCGTTCGGCGATCTCATCCCGCAATTCACCATCACCGACCACGTCCAGCGTCGCCGCACCGTCCAGCGCCTCCACGGCGGAAATGAGCAGCGGCAGGTCTTTCTGTGCCGCCAGTCGGCCGACGAAGAGCAGGCGCAGCGGCCCGTCTGCACCGACCGACGCCGCATCCGGCAACCGCTCGAAGTACTCCTCGTTGACGCCGTTATGCACCACCTGCACCCGACTCGCCGGGACCCGGTACCTGCGGCTGACCATCTCGCCCTGCTCATCGGTGAGGGCGATGACCGCACCTGCCTGGCGCAGCAGCCAACCGAGGATCCAGCGCTTATACCAGAGGAAAAGAAATCCGAGGCGGCCGGACTCCGGTGTGTCCATGTGGACGTGTGAGACCAGTGGCCGGCGGCCGATCGTTGCGACGACAGTGCCGACGATGTCGGTCCACACGTGACTGATGTGGAGGTGAATGAGCGCGCCGCGACTTTCGTGCCACAGCTTCCACGGCAGGCTCGGGATGAAGGGCGTGTGGGCGAATTCCTTGCTGCGGAGCCGATGTACCTCCGGCGAATCCGGCGAGGCGGGTTCGACGCCCGCGTGGATCGTCGTGTCCGTATCGTCGACATCAGATGTCAGGACTGTGACGTCGATGCCCCGCCGGATCAGCTCGCGGGAATGGTTGCTGGCGCAATACTCCACGCCCCCCACGTGCGGCGGGAAATAGCCCAGGACGTGAACCACGCGCGGCCGACCCGATGTTCGTGGCGTTGGCACACGTGTGAGGGTAGCGGCGTCAGGTCACACCGTCATGAGGCGAGTGACTGAACGCCTGCCAGCCAGCGGGCATAAGCGGGCTTGGCAGTGCCATTCGGGTTCAGCAGCCCGAACGAGGTGACGTTCGTCGCGCTGCCGGTGCCGAGATCCTCGACGCTGTACCAGAGCAGCATGCGCAGCCAGGGCAGGGTCCGGGCGGCGGCGATGCCCGCATCGACGGTGCGTGCCTGCAGGTCCGCGTCGACGTGGTCGGGGTGCTGTGAGTAGGCGCGATCGGCGTAGGTCGCGAGGGTGCCCGGCCCGTTCGTCGGCGCGCCGAACTCGGTGGCCCACACGCCCTTGGCGCCGTCCCCGTTGGCTGTCATGACGTCATGCACGGCGACCATCTGGCTCCAGCCGCTCCACGCCTGACCCTCGCCGGGCAATGCCGGGAAGCAGTACGGGTGCACGGCCACCCCGTCGATGGAGCCGCGCAGGCCGGCCGCATACAGGCCGGCGACGAAGTCCTGCGGCGAGTACGTCCCGCCCGTGACGGTGACCGCCGGGGCGAGCCCGCCGACGATGACCTTGGCCGCCGGGTCGGCCGCGTGTACGGCGCTGGAGGTGAGGGCAAGCAGCCTGCCGTACGCGGAGACGCTCGGTGCCGGCAGCCAGCTGGTGTTCTGCTCGTTCCAGAGTTCCCAGACGGTCACGCCCTGAGAGGAGTAGCGGCCCACTGCCGCGGCCGCGAAGGTGGCGAACGGGGCCGGGTCCGCCGGTCCGCACTGCTCGCTCGAGCATCCGGAAGGACGCGCCCAGGCAGGGGTGTAGTCGAGGATGGGCAGCGCAGTGAGATGACGGGCCGAGAGTGCGCTGAAGATGCGGTCGTATGCCGACCAGTCCCAGCTTGTCGGCCCGGTCGGCTGCACTCGCGCCCAGTCGAGATCGAAGCGGATGACGCTGCCGCCCGCGGCCTGGTAGCGATCGAGCGTCACGCCGATGTCCGTCGAGCTCATCCCGACGATCTCGCCGCCGGAGAACCCGAGCTTCAGCGCGGGCAGGGTGGGCGTCGAACTGGGCGTCGGTGTCGGCGTGGGAGTCATCGTTGGTGACGAGCTTGGCGCAGGGGACGGGGCCGGGCTGGTGGTGGGGGTCGGTGTCGGGGTGCGCGTGGCGCTCGGGGTGGGGCTCGGTTTCGGTGCGGGGGCGGGCGCCGCCTTCTTCGTGGGGGTGGACGACACGGGTGTCTTGGCGGAGCTGTGACCGCCGCCCGCTGCCGGGACTACCGGGTTGCACGCCATCAGGGAAAGGGCACCGGCGAGCAGAACGCCGGCCATCCGTCCGGCGCTCGCGGTGCGTCCGCAGGCCACCTGTCTGGTTTCGGATCCGGCGGCAGCGGTCTGTAGGCGGTGAGCCGCCTTCAGGAGGGTCACAAGCGACCGTCCGAACACTGAACGTGACGAAAGTCCCCGGCGCTAGCGGTGGCACGGAATGTGAAATGTTAAGACGAACTTGGCCAAACTCCTTATGGGCTGGCCGGGTCGGGCTTACCCTGGGCTTACTCAACAGTGGGCAATCCGGTGTGACTCGTGAAGAACGAGATGCACTCACTGTGACGAGCGCTGGGCGTAACGAAGTCGGGGGACGGGAACGCGAAATGACGTTGGCGAGCGATCCCGCTGTGTCTGTCCACCCATCCGCCCCGTCCGTCCCGGTCGACGTCCGTGACCTGCTGGATGCGCGCCCGCTGAACAGGTTCGCGATCGCGGTCGACGCGCCTGACGCGACGCTGACGTACGGCGATCTGCACGGTCAGGTCGAGACCCTTGCCGGCGTCCTGAAGCTGCGGGGCATCGGCCCTGGTGACCGGGTGGCGCTGTGCGCGCCGCGTTCAGCCGCCATGGTGCTGGGCGCGTTGGGGATCGTGGCGTCCGGCGCTGCCTACGTCGCGCTGGATCCCGCGCATCCGCCCCTGCGCCTGGCGCAGCTGATCGAGCGCGCCGGTACCGCGCACGTCGTCACGAGCGCGGCACATCCGGTGCAGCTGCCGGCGGAGCTGACTGTGGTCTCCGTCGACGCGGCCACCGGCGAATGCGTCTGCGCGGCGGCACCGGTGCCGGCGGTGTCGGTCGACCGCTCCGAGCGCAGCCCGCGCGATCCCGCCTACGTGGTGTTCACCTCGGGCTCCACCGGGGTTCCCAAGGGCGTCGTCGTCAGCCATGCCGGGCTCTCCAACCTCATCGCCTGGCACCGCCGCGCGTTTGCACTGTCCAAGGGTGACCGCTCGACGCTCATCGCCAGCCCGGCGTTCGACGCCTCGGTCTGGGAGATCTGGCCGGCCATCGCCGCCGGCGGCTCGCTGCACGTGCCGGCCGACGACCTTCGCACCGATCCCGCAGGGCTGCGTGACTGGCTCATCGAGAAGTCGATCACCGTGACCTTCGTGCCGACCGCGGTCACCGAGCAGTTGCTCGCCCTCAACTGGCCTCGCCGGGCGCCGCTGCGCGCGCTGCTGACGGGGGGCGACGTGCTGCACCGGCGGCCGGCGCGCGACCTGCCGTTCGAGGTCGTCAACAACTACGGCGTCAGCGAGGCGAGCGTCGTCTCGACGTCGGGCGTGGTGGGCCCACTCGCCGGCGACGCTTCCGGCGCTCCGCCCATCGGCGCGGCCATCGACGGCGTCACCCTCGCCGTCGTCGACGAGACCTTGCATCCGGTGGCGGCCGGGCAGCCGGGGGAGCTGCTCATCGGCGGCGTTTCCGTCGCACTCGGGTATCTCGACGAGCCGGAGCTCACCGCACGCGCGTTCCTCGAGGCGTCCATCGCCGGCAGCGCACCGCAGCGCTGGTACCGCACCGGCGATCTCGTGCGCGCCCTGCCCGGCGGGGACTACGAGCATCTGGGACGCATCGATGAGCAGGTGCAGGTCCGCGGCTCACGCGTGGAGCTGGCGGAAGTCGCGGCCTCGCTCGATCAGCATCCCGCGGTGCAGGCGAGCGTCGTCGCCTTGCGCGGCGCGGGCGTCCACCAGCGGCTCGTCGGCTACGTTGCGGCCGCGCCCGGTGCCGAGATCGACAGGCAGGCCTTGAGTGATTTCGTCGCCGGCCACCTGCCGGAGCACATGGTGCCGGGCGCGATCGTGGTGCTGGCCGCCCTGCCGATGACCACCAACGGCAAGATCGACCGGACGGCGCTGCCCGATCCCGAGCCTGCCGACCGGGTGACCCGGGCCTGGGCCGTGGCGGCTGCGGCGGGTGAGGCTCCCGGCTCCTGCGCGGCGGAGCTCGTGGAGGCGGATCCTGCGGTGCTCGAGGTCGTCGCGGGTCTCATCTGCGAGCTGCTCGACCTCCCCTCCGTCGACCATCGCGACAACTTCTTCCTGCTCGGCGGCCACAGCATGCTGGGCGCACAGCTCATCGCCCGGCTCGACGATCTCTTCGCGGTCGAGCTGGCGCTGCGCGAGGTCTTCCAGAACCCGACCGTGGCCGGCATCGCGGCGCAGGTCGAGCAGGCCTTGGTCGCCGAGCTCGACGTGCTTTCCGACGAGGATGCGGAGCGGCTGGCCGGCGCGCTTCCCGGGGCCTGAGGTCAGGCGCCGATGACCCAGCCCGATGAGTCGCTGAGCCTCTTCCATCTCCTCGACCCTGCCGTCCTCGCTGACCCTTACCCGCTCTATGCCCAGCTGCGCGAGTCGGCGCCGGTGCACTGGGACCCCTACCTGCATGCCTGGGTCGTCACCCGCTACGCCGACGTCGTCCAGGTCTTCCAGCAGTTCCTCGCCGGCCGCACGCCGACCCCCGACAAGCTCACCGAGCTCGGCCTCGGACAGCTCACCCCGATCGCCCGGGTGATGGTGCGCCAGATGCTCTTCCTCGATCCGCCGGCCCACGGCCGGGTTCGCGGGATCGCCGCGGTTGCCTTCACCGCGCGCCGGGTTGCGCACCTGCGCGAGCGCATCCAGGAGGTCGTCGACGAGCTGATCGCCGCCGTCGCCGCGAACGGCCGCATGGACGTCATGGCCGACATCGCCAATCCGATGCCCTCGATGGTCACCGCCGAACTGCTCGGGGTCCCGCTCGAAGACCACGAGCAGCTCAAGGACTGGTCGCAGACGTTCGCCGAGATGCTCGGCAATTTCCAGCACAACCCCGGCCGCTCGGCGCGCGTGCTTGCGGCGGTCGAGGAGATGACCGCGTACTTCCGCTCGGCCGTCCGCAAGCAGGCGTCCTCGCCGACCGAGGGTCTCGTGCACGCCCTCGCGACGGCGACCGTCGACGGTGACCGCCTCGATGAGGAGGAGGTGATCGCCAACATCATCGTGACCATGGTGGGCGGGCTGGAGACCACCACCAACCTGATCGGCAACGGCATCCTGACCTTGCTCAGACAGCCTGCGGCGCTTGAACAATTGCGCTCCGATCCCGAGCTGGTGCCCTCCGCCGTGGAGGAGCTGCTGCGCTACGAGAGCCCGAGCCAGCACACCGCCCGGCTCGCGCCGGCTGACGTGATGCTCGGCGGGCAGCTCATCAAGCGAGCGGCAGGCGGTGATCGCCGTCATGGGCGCAGCCAATCGCGACCCCGAGCGGTTCCCGGATCCCGACCGGCTCGACCTCGCCCGCACCGACAACCGACACGTCGCGTTCGCCTGGGCGGCGCATTTCTGCTTCGGCGCGCCACTGGCACGGATGGAAGGCCAGATCGCGTTCGAGACGCTCCTGCGACGCCTTCCCGACCTGCAGCTCGCCGTCCCGGCTGGAAGCGTCCAGTGGCGGCCCAATCTCGGCCTGCGCGGGGTGGTCGAGCTGCCGGTCACGTTCACGCCGGCGGGAGCTGCGGCGCTGGCGATCGACGCCGCGAGCCCGCTTCCGGCATGACCGCACCGCAGAAGCCGGCAGCGGCAGCCCGGCGCGCCCTCCTGGAGCAGCGCATCCAGCTGGCGGCGCAGCGGGCCGCGCAATCGACCGAAGCCGTCGCGGCGACCGAGGATCCTGGGGCTCCGGAAGCCGCGGCTGACACGATTCGTGAGACACCGCTGGCCGTCGCGCAGCGCGCGGTGTGGTGGTTCGCGCAACTCGCCCCTGACGCGCCCGTCTACAACGAGGTCGCCCTCATCACCCGGCGTGGACCGCTCGACGTGGCCGCGCTGCAGCGTGCGCTCGCCGACGTCGTGGTGCGCCACGAGGCCTGGCGCACCAGCTTCGCCATCCGCGACGGCGAACCGGTGCAGCTCATCCACCCGGCGGTCGATGTGGAGTTGCCGCTGCTCGACCTCAGCCACCTGCCGGCTGACGAGGCCGAGGCGGCGGCGGTCACCCGGGCGGCAGAGCATGCGCGCCGGCCCTACGACCTGTCGAAACCCCCGCTGCTGCGGCCGTTGCTCATCAAAGTCTCGCCCGAGGAGCACCGCCTCTACCTCGCGCTGCACCACCTGATCTTCGACGGGGTCAGCCTCTACCGGGTCGCTCTCCCCGAGCTCATGGCGCTCTACAGCGAGCACACCGGCGGCCCGAAGGCCGATCTCGCAGCGCCGACCCCCTACTCGGACTTCGTCGCCTGGGAGCGCACCGAGCTGGCTCGCCCGGCCGCCGCGCGTCACGTCGACTTCCACCGGCGCCGGCTGGCCGGCGCGCCCATGCTCGACCTTCCGCTGGATCGTCCACGGCCTGCGCGGCCGGCCTATCGCGGCGCGATCGAGGCGATCGGGGTCAAGGCTCCTGTGGTCGACCGGCTGCGCTCGATCGCGAGCGGCTGCTCGGCGACCCTTTTCCAGGTCCTCGCGGCCGCCTACACCGTGGTGCTCGGACGTTTCAGCGGCCAGGACGACGTGGTCTTCGGCACGGCGACGGATCTGCGCCGCCGCCGCGAGTTGTATCCGGTGGTCGGCCTGTGCGTCTCGTCCTCGGTGCTCCGGGTGCGGGTGAACGAGGATCGCGCCTTCACCGATCTGGTCACGCAGGTCCGTGACGACCTCGCCGACCTGATCGACCATCCCGTGCCTTTCGATGAGCTGGTACGGGAGTTGCAGCCCGAGCGCGACCCGCGGATGCATCCGCTGTTTCAGGCCGGATTCGTCTTCGAGCCCCCGTCGCCGATTACCGACCCCGGCTGGCATCTGGCGCTGATGGAGGTCGAGCTCGGAAACGCCATGCAGGTAGCCAAATTCGACCTGCATCTGGAATTCGACGAGCGACCCAGCGGCGAGCTCGCCGGCCGCCTGGTGTTCAACACCGACCTGTTCGACCGGGAGAGCGCCCGGCGCCTCACCCGCGCGATCCTGCAGGTGCTGGAGCAGGTCGTCGCCGATCCCGGCCGGGCGGTCGGCGAGCTCGAGGTCGTCCCGGAAGCCGAGCAGCGGCGGATGCTCATCGATTGGAACGCGACATCGGCGGCAACTGTTGATGATTCGTCGCTGACGGCCCTGCTGGAGGCCCAGGCGGCGCGGACTCCTGACGCGATCGCCGTGCGCTTTGCCGGGGCGCAGGTCACCTATCGCGAGTTGCACGAGTCCGCTAACGCGCTGGCGCAGGAATTGGTGCAGGCGGGCGCGGGAGTCGGCACGGTCGTCGGGCTCGGCAGCGAGCGATCGATCGAGCTGGTCGTGGGTCTGCTGGCCATCGTGAAAGCTGGTGCCGCCTACCTGCCGCTGGATCCCGCCCTGCCGCCGGCTCGCCTGCGGTACATGGTGGCCGACGCGCAAATGCCCGTCCTGTTGCTGGACGGCTCCCTGGCCGCCGCTGCCGGCGAACTGGCGGCACACGCCGTGCCGACCGTCCCGCTCGCCGGATGCCTTCGGCGGCGGGCCACCCACCCACCGGTCACCGCCGCGCCCAGCCGCGAGGATCCCGCCTACGTCCTCTACACGTCGGGCTCGACCGGTAGGCCGAAGGCCGTCGTCGTCCCGCATGCCGCCGTGGTCAACATGCTGGCCGCCTACCGCGAAACACCCGGATTTCCCGCCGGCAGCAGGTTTCTTGCGCTGACGACGATCTCTTTCGACATCGCCGCCGCCGAGATCTGGCTGCCGCTGATCTGCGGGGAACGCATGGTGCTCGGCGAGCGCGCTGACGCGACCGACCCGCGGCGGCTGGCCACGCTGATCCGCGACGAGGGTGTCACCTGCATGCAGGGCACCCCCAGCAGCTACCAGATGCTGCTCGACGCCGGTTGGCCCGACTCTCCCGAGCTGACTGCCGTGTGCGGCGGCGAGCACCTGCCGGAAGCGCTCGCCGAACGGCTCGCAGGCCGGTGCCGGCTGTGGAACGCCTACGGCCCGACCGAGACGACCGTCTACGTCACGGCTGAACGCGTTCACGACACCGGCCGCATCACCATCGGACGTCCCATCCGTAACACCCGTGCCTACATCCTCGACCGGCGCGACCGGCCGGTGCCCATCGGTGTCATCGGGGAGCTGCACCTCGCCGGAGAGTGCGTCGCCACGGGCTACCTGCATCGGCCGGAGCTGACCGCGCAGCGTTTCGTCCCTGAATACGGGCGTCCCGCGGGCCGCATGTATCGCACCGGAGATCTCGCCCGCTACCTGCCCGATGGGCGGATCGAACTGTTCGGTCGCACCGATCAGCAGGTCAAGATCCGCGGGCAGCGCGTCGAGCTCGGCGAGATCGAGAGCACCCTGCTCGAGCTGTCCGGGGCCACGACGGTCGCGGTCGTCGTGCGTGAAGACGCTCCCGGAGACCAGCGGCTGGTGGCCTACCTTGCTCTGCCTGGCCAGGAGCCGGGCGACCCGGCCCTCGCACCCGTGGAGCTTCGCCGGCGGCTGCAGTCGGCGCTGCCCGCGTACATGGTGCCGGCGGCCTACGTGTGGCTTGCGGCCCTGCCGCAGACCGCCAGCGGCAAAGTAGACCGGCTCGCGCTGCCGGCGCCGGACGCTCCCGCCGAAAACCTCGACGCTGCAGCCGATCTCACGCCTTTCGAGCGTCGCCTGGTCGAGCTGTGGGCGCGCGTCATCGGCGTGCAGACCGTCGGTCCGGACGACGATTTCTTCGCGCTCGGCGGGCATTCGCTGCTCGCAGTGCGGCTGGTCGCGGCGATCGAGACGGAGCTCGACATCCCGATGTCGGTCTCCACGCTGATCGCGGGCGAGGTGACCGTGCGCGGCCTCGCGTCACGACTGTCTCCCCGGGGGAGCGGCGCCGTCGCGGCCGAGCGAAACGCGGCGGTCGGCGTCGAGGTGGTCCGTTATAACTCCGGCGCGGTCGGGCCGGCGCTCGTCCTCCTGCTCCCGTCTCGCGAATCGATGCTGGCAATGCGCTTGCTGCACAAGGGTTTCCCCCCCGATCAGCCGCTGATCGGCCTGCTGGCGGGGCTCGATGACAAGGCTCGCTTCCCGCGAGCTGCGAGCATCATGCAGATCGCCGAAGCGGCGGCGGCGACCATCCGCGGGTTGCGGCCGGACGGCGCCGCTTACCGGATCGCTGGCTATTCGATGGCGGGTCTTATCGCCTACGAAGTGGCCGGGATGTTGGTCGCCGACGGCGAGGAAGTCGAGTGGCTGGGCCTGATCGACACCTATTCGCCGGTTGAGGCGGCGCGCGAGTTCTCGATCGCGGTGTACCTGGAGCGCTCGCGGGATCGCAGCCTGCGCAAGTCCGCGGCGAGCGCGGCGGCGCGGATCCGTACCGAGTCGATCGTCCGGTACTCAGATCTTTCGGCGAAGCTGCGGCGCCGGCCGCTCGATCGCTTCGATGAGCTCGGCGCGCGCCGGCTGATGCGCGAGTACACGCCCTCCGGTCACAAGGCGCCGCTGGACCTGTTCGTCACTGCGGTGTCGTCGGAGAAGGCCGCCCCGATGCTCGGCTGGTCGGACATCCATCCGGGGCCCGTGCAGATCCGGGAGATCGGCGGCGACCACATGTCGATCATGCAGGGCGATGCGGCTCGCCGGCTGGCGGATGCGCTCGTGAAGGCGCAGCCCCGCGGCCATCTGCTGACATACTGCTGTCATGCGACGCGTCCGGTCATGGGGTCTGGCCCAGCGGATCGTCGTCGTGGTCGCTCTGGGCCTTGCGCTGGCCGTGCTCGGCAGGTACCTCGCGAGTGTCGGTCACCGCAGCTCATTCGGCTGGTACGGGTACGCGCCGCTGAATTCGAGCCCGCCGGCGCCCGCGATCGGTCCGGCGCCTTGGGTCCGCGCCTTGATCTGGCTCGGCGTGGTGGTCGTGTGGGCGGTGCCGTCAGTGCTGCTGCTGCGTCCGCGCAGCAGCGGCGCTAGCTCTTCGGAAACGCCGGCCGGGCGGTCAGCACCGCTTCGGTAAGCAGCGAGTTCGTCAATGATTGCGACGAGATCGAGGGGTCGACCCCGCCGCAGGTGATCACCACGACGTTGTCTCCGAAACGTGCTATGCCGACCTCGATGGCTATCGGATTGCCGTTCACCTGACCGCTCATGAGCATCGCCATCGTGTCGGAACTGCCTTCGATCACCGGCGCAGGCAGTGCTTGGATGCTGACCGTGGTGTTGCCGATGGTCGTGCTGCTGCACTTGCTGAGGCTGTTGCGCAGCACGTTCAGCTGCTGCGTGTTCGCCGAGTTGTTCGACAGGTCTTCCTCGATGAAGGTGCTGTGATCGGCAGAGACGTACTGGCGGGAGGCCTCGCCGCGGTCCTTTCCGGAGTTGGCGAGCGTGTTCACCGCGTCCATGCAGCCGGAGGAGGAGTCGCCTGAGCTGTTGTCCTTGGAGGTGTCGATGGTGAAGGTCTCGCTCGCCAGCGCGCTGACGGCCGCGGGGGACAGGAGCGAGCGGTCGAAGGCGCGTGACAGCCCCGAGGAGCCCGAGTTGAGCGCGTTCGGGACGGTGATCGCACCGATGACACCTACTGCCACGACGCCGGCGATCGCGACCGTCCAGCGCTTGCGGGAGTGTGACGGCTGGGGTGTCCACGGCGGTGCGGCCGAACCCGGAGCGCCGTACCCGCCCGCGGTCCCGTAGGGCTGGCCCGGGCCGAAGAGCGGTCCCTGGGGCTGGGACGGACCGGACGGTGTTCCGTAAGCCGTGCCCATGCTGCCGCCCGCTCCGGCCATGGCGAGGGTGGGATCGGGCGCCGGCGGCTCGGGTTGGCGGACCCTCGGTGCGGGGCCGGTCGAAGAGGTCCAGGTCTGGCCGTCCCAGAACCGGAGCTGCTCCGCCCCCGCCGGATCGGGATACCACCCCGCAATTGGCGCCATATGTCCTTATTCGGCGCGCTCATGGAGGTGCTTGAGGGGCCAGCAGCCCGTCCTGCTCCGTACGGCGGGAGATGGTCGGGCCGCTGGGCAGTACTAGCCCTTCGCCGCGGCTGCGGCGACGCGAGCCAGCCGCCCGGCCATCCGGCGGGCCATGAACCGGAAGGTCGCCGGCGCCAGCGGCATCGCGAGGCGCATGGCGCGAGCCGGGCGGAAGGCGGCGGTCCAGGACAGCAGCGTCCCGGTGCCGGCGTCGGTCACCCGGTAATCCTCGGCGAACGCGTCGAACAGCGGCGAGGTGGTTTCGTCGACCCGAAAGGCCCAGCGGGCATCGGCGTCCCAGGCGAGGATCGTCTCGCGGTATTCGCTGCGATAGGCGTCGACGGTGCGGATGCTGCCGACGCCATGGGGGATTGGAGTCTCCCACCGGCCGTTGTGGCTGAAACCCGGAAACCAGTCGCCCCAGCCCGCGGGATCCCCGCTGATGCAGGCGAAGACGGCGCCGCGCGGGGCAGCGAGGAAATTGTGCGTCGTGATCGCTACCGGTGCCTCGCGGAAGAAGGCTTCGCCGACGGGTTCGAGGGATCGCATCCGCTTAGCCTGGCATGCCGACGGGGTGCCGGGTCATGATCGCGCGGGCCTCCGGAGAAGAATGGCGACCGTGGTTGACGACGCCGGCACGTCCCAGGGGCCGATGACCTTCGTGCTGGTGCACGGCGGAGGCCACGGCGGCTGGTGCTGGAAGTGGCTGGCCGGCGAGCTGCGCGGCCGCGGTCATGAGGTCTGGACGCCGACCCTGACGGGGTTCGGCGAGCGCCACCATCTCGACTCCGAGGCCCTCACCTTCGACACGTTCGTGACCGACGTGGTTTCGGTTCTCGAATACGAGGACCTGCACGATGTGGTGCTCGTCGGGCACAGCATGGGCGGCGTCATCGTGCCGCGGGTCGCGGAGGTCGCGTCGGCGCGGATCCGCGCCGTGGTCTGGATGGCCGCGGTGGTGCTGAACGACGACGAGACGTTGCTCGAAGCCGTGCCGCAGACCCCGGAAGTGGCCAAGGCCGTGGTGATCCAGGACGACGGATCGGTGCGCACCGATCCGCAGCTGATGATCGAAGCGCTCCTGCCCGACGGATCGGAGCAGCAGCGCGCGTGGGTGCTGGCCCGGCACCGGCCCTACCCGCCGATGGCGCTGGTGGAGCCGGGCCGACTGACCGCGTTCACGGCCCTGGGCTTGCCGACCGGCTACGTGCTGGCGACGCTGGACCGTGCCGTCGCGCCGGAGCGGGCCCGCGCGTTCTCCGAGCGGTTACCCGGGGTGCGCTACGCCGAGGTCGAGGCCGGGCACGACCTGATGATCACGCGGCCGAAGGAGACCGCCGACGCGCTGCTGGCGGTGTCAGCGCACCGACTGAGCGCTGTCGCGGCTACTTCGCTCGGCCAGCATCAGCATCGTCTCGGGCCGGACACCGTCGTGCTTCATCGCATCAGCAGCACCTTCGGTCTGCATGAGCTCCTGGAACGACGGCGAGGTCGGGGATCTCGACGATCAGGGCGACCCGGTTGGAGCCGGCCGGGTCATGGAAGGGCTGCGCGGTGATGCCGTGCGGGCCGAAGAACTCCTCGCGCCTGGGGGAGGCCAGCCAGTGCTCGACATCGTCGACCTCGTGGGTCACCACAGTACGTCGCCATGGAATGTCCTCTCAGAGGCCGGTTTCCGTGATCATGGACTGATCGGGCTCCCGCGTCGAGGGGTTGCCGCCTGTTTCGGCGGTGCCGCTACGGTCGGTTGGTGTCGGAGGGACCGCTGACCGTCGACCTGCATGACGCCGCGTTGTGGCAGGACCCGTATCCGATCTGGCGCCGGGCGATGGATCAGCACCGAACAGCTCGTAGCGCGCGCGGCGAGGTCATCCTGCTCCGGGCCGACGATCTCGACGTCGCCGTCACCGACCCGGCGTTCGCCCAACTCGGAGTCGGCGCGCTGGAGATGCTCGGGATCCTTGACGGCCCGTTCCACGCCTGGCGGCGGCTGACGATGGCCGCCGTCGATGGCGCCGACCACGAACGCAAACGCTCCCTGGTCTCACGGGCTTTCACCCCGCGACGGGTGGAGCGATTGCGGGCGGCGCTGCGCCGCCATGCCTCGCACTTGCTGGAGGAGGCGACGGCAGGCGATGGCACGTTCGACGTCGTCACGGACTACGCGCAAGATCTCCCGCTCTGGCTGATCTGCGAGTTCCTCGGGCTGCCCACGCAGAGCCGCGCCGAGATCGACGAGTTCCTCACCGGCACCGAGGAGGCGTTCGTCGATCCCATGACGCCCGAGCGCCGCGCGCGTGCCGAGGCCGGGATCGTCGCGCTGGCAGGCTTCGTCGAGCGGCTCGTCGCCGAGCGTGCGCGGCAACCCGCGGAGGACCTGGTGTCAGACCTGCTCGAGGCGGAGCGCGGCGGGCGGGTCGAGCGCGCGGAGCTGGTCGCGCTCGTCGTCAACGTCATCGGCGGCGCGGTCGGATCCAGCCGGGTGGGCATCTGCAACGCGATCCTGCTGTTGCTGCACCATCCCGACCAGGCGCGGTGGGTGGGCGATGACTCGGAACGGCTGCGCCCGGCCGTCGAGGAATCCCTGCGGTTCCACCCGCCCTTCCGGGCGGGACGCCGCCAGGCCGTCGCGGCGGTTGACGCGTTCGGCGTGCATCTGGAGCCGGGCGAGACGGTGTACCTCGCGCGCCAGGCGGCGAATCGGGACCCCGGTCGCTGGTCGGACCCTGACACCTTCGACGTGAGGCGTCCCGAAAGCCGGCACTACAGCTTCGGCTACGGACCGCACTTCTGCCTCGGCCAGGCTCTCGCGCGCCTGGACATCCAGGAGGCCGTCGGGCAGTTCCTGCGGCAGTGCCCGGACGCCCGCCTGCTCGACGAGGTGCCCCGGCGCGTCCCGTTCACCCCCGACGATCAGCTCGTCGCGCTGCCGGTATCCAATAGGCAATCCAGGAGGTAGGCGTACATGGCTAACCGGGATCTCTATCTCTACGAGGTCGTCGACGTGATCGGGCAGGGTCAGTACGACTACATGGAGCACCTGTGGCAGGACCCGGTGCTGCGAATGCCGGAGATGCTGAGCCTGCAGGGCTCGTTCTACATCTGCGCGGCCGGCGGCGGCCGCTGGCCTCAGGTGGTCAACATCTGGGACATGGGCAGCGAGGGCTGGCTCGGCTGGGCGAAGAACGTCGATCGGATGAACCTCAAGCGCCGCAAGGCTTTTTACACCGACTGGTGGGACAAGGCGGCGCAATGGAGGTCGGGCGGCTTCGACCGGCTGTGCGGGGGAGTCCCGGGCAGTCCCAGCACCGACGACCTCGTCGCGCGCGGGGTGAAGGGCAGCCTGTTCATCAACGAGATCCTGGAGGTTCGTCCGGGGACGTCACTGGAGTTCCTGGCTGCCGTCGTCGCCGAACGCGTGCCGCTCATGCGCGAGTACGGCCACGAGCCGACCGGCATCTACGAGGTGATGTCCAACCCGCACGAGGTGGTGATGGTGTGGGCTACGGACATCCCCTCCCAGGTGCGCCTGCGCGCCAATCGTGATGCGGCGCTGGGCTTCAGCACCGAGGGCGAGGCGGACGAGCGGATCGTCGCGTGGGAGCGCAAGTCGGCCACCTTCACCACCGGCGGCACCACCCACCTGATGACCCCGCTGCCGCGCACGGTCTATGGCCCGGACGACTGGGAAGATGCCAGCCTGGAGCAGTGGCTGAACCCGGAAAGCGCTTCCTAGCGGCTACGGCACGCCCTCGCTGATGACCTTCACCTCGGTGTACTCCTCGAGTCCGAGGGTGCCCATCTCGCGGCCGATGCCGCTCTGCTTGTAGCCGCCGAACGGCACCGCGCAGCTGTAGTACATGCCGCCGTTCACGTTCACGACCCCGGAGCGGATGCGATCGGCGATGGCCCGCGCGCGCTCGAGGTTCGCGCTCTCGACCGACCCGGCGAGACCGTAGATGGTGGAGTTGGCGATCTGCACCGCCTCGTCGTCGGTGTCGAACGGGATGACGCAGATGACCGGGCCGAAGATTTCCTCTTGCGCGATACGGGAATCGGGGTCGACATCGGCGAAGATCGTGGGCTCGACGTAGTACCCGCGCGGCAGGTGCTCGGGAAGCTTGCCGCCGATGACCAGCCGGGCACCTTCGGCCTTGCCGATCTCGATGTAGTCGAGCACCCGCTGATGCTGGCGCGCGTTGATGAGCGGGCCCATGTAGACCGCCGGGTCGCCCGGATCGCCGTACGGCATCGCCCGGTAGGCATTGGCGAGCTTGCCGACCATCGCCTCGTAGACCGGGCGCTGCACGAGGATCCGGGTGTTGATCGAGCAGCCCTGCCCGGCCTGCGCGAGCGCCTGGTAGCTGACCATCATGGCGTTGGCGTCGAGATCGGCGTCGTCGCACACGATCCAGGCCGACTTGCCGCCCAGTTCCAGGAAGACCTTCTTCACCGTCTGCGCCGCGACGGCCATCAGGTGGCGTCCGACGACCGTCGAGCCGGTGAAGCTGATCAGATCGACGCGGGGATCCTCGGCCAGCAACTGGGCGACGGCGTTGTCGGAGGTCGGCACGACATTGAAGACGCCCGGGGGAATGTCGGTCGCCTCGGCAGCAAGCCGGCCGAGCACGGTCGCGCTCCACGGGGTGTCGGGGGCGGGCTTCAGGATGACGGTGCATCCTGCCGCGAGCGCGAAAGCCGCCTTGGCGAGATTGACTTGCATCGGCGCGTTCCAGGGGGTGATGCATGCTGTCACGCCGACCGGCTCGCGGCGCAGCGTGCGGCGGCTCATCATCCCCATCGACTCGCCCGTGCCGAGATCCTGGACGAACGGGTAGCTCTCGGCCAGGTCGGCCGCATAGGTGAGGTTGTCCAGGGCCCGGTCGAAGAGTGCGGTGTTCAGGCCGGCATCGGTGGCGCCGACCTCCGCGCGCACGGTCTCGCGTATCGCCGGGGCGTGAGCCAGCAGTGCCGCGTGCAGTTGCCTCAGGCAGCGGGCACGCAGCTGCGGGTCGGCCGCCCAATCCCCTTGGTCGAAGGCGGTTCGCGCTGCACCGATCGCTTCCAGCATGTCCTCGGCGGTCGCGTCAGCAGCTTTCCCGACGACCTCTTCGGTAGCGGGGTTGACGTTCTGCTGCGTGCGCCCCGCCGGTGGCCTCACGCAGCCGACCGCCGATGTAGAGGCGCTCCTCGATGAGCAGTTCGGTCTGCGTTGTCATGGCTGCCGCCACCCTTTCCTCTCCACGTCAGGCCTGCCGGTGCGGGGGGTCGAAGTCGAGCTGTGGCACGGCCTGGTGGCACAGGGCGCCGCCGTCGATGGTGAGCTCGGTGCCGGTGACGTAACCGGACTCGTCGGAGGCGAGGTAGACCACCCCGGCGGCAATGTCAGCCGGCTCGCCGAAGCGCGACACCATGATGTTGCGCTCGCACGCGGCGCGCCGGACCGGATCGTCGAGAATCGCTGCCATCACAGGGGATCCGGTGTAGATGAACCCGACGATGATGGTGTTCGCCCGGACCTTACGACGCGCGTCACCTGGCATCTGCCGCCTCGTCGTCGTCCTGGTCGGTGAGGCGGGTGCCGACATGAGCGAGGACCGCATCGTCGCCGGTCTCGATCCAGTCGGCGGTCTCGCCGCCGTCGCAGGTGAGCAACGCGATCCGCAGCTGTGAGGCCGTCCGCTTGCTGACGCGCCAATGTCCGCCGAACTCCTCCCATCGCAACAGCCGTTGAAGAGGTGGGTCGACCGGACTGTCGTGGTTGTCCATTGCCGCCCCTGATTCGCGATGAAGGATTTCGCCCACAATTGTCGTGCCGCGGGGTACCGGTCGTGCAAGGGGGGCCGACGCTCAGGCCCAGTACGGCGACACGTGGGGTCGATGGCAGCACATCTGTTGCCCGTTGAAACCCGGCCCGCCTACCGATGAACCGCCTGGTCGTGCCAGCCGCTTCTGCCGAGCGGAGGCATCGACCTTGCCGAAGGTCGGGTGTTTAGGCGCGCGATCAAGCAATCTGCGCGCTTCGCATGGCCGCCAAGTTTGGGTCGGTGGCAGTAAATGCGGGGGTCAGAGGCCCGGTATTTACTGCCGCTGATGGTTCGGGCATCCTGCACAGTCGAAGGAGTCCGCCGTGGCAGCAAATCCAGGTGTTGGAGCCCCGGTATTTACTGCCGCCAGTTCGCGCTGAACGCAGAAGCCACTAGATGACGCATCTCGCGAAGAGGTCGTGCCTGACTATTGACGCAACCTCTCCCGTCGTTCGAGTGTCCATGTGACATGGCTCGTATCCGAGTGCTGGGCGCAGCCGGGCTGGCCGGGGTCGTTGCTGCTGCTCTGGTGGGCTGCAGCTCACAGGCGCATCGCCGGGCAGCCAGCCCAGCGTCAAGTCGTCCATCTCCGGCAGCGACCGGTACGGCCGTTGCCTCCGAAGGTCTCGACAGGTCCTACTCCTCAGACGGTGGCACATTCCGATACCCGTCGGCGTGGCGACTGTCGACCTACTCCGAGGTCAGCAGCTTCAGCACGCTCGTGGCGTTTCTGAGCACCGATGCAACTCACGATCCGTGCGTTCGGGCGCTCGGATCCGTCTCATGCAGCTCACCGCTGAACGAGCTTGGCCCGGCAGGTGTACTGGTCAGCTGGGACATCGTCGGCTTCCCTGGGCAGCGCGGCATCGCTAACGTGCCGGGCTCGCCCACGACCATCGACGGTCGCCCGGCACGGCAACAGGTCAAGACGCAGGTAGCAGGGGGGACGGCCTGCGCGCAGATTGGCGCAAGTGAGGAGGTCGACGTCTCGGTCGCCGTCTCATCGCCGAACGACGCCAGCGATCTGTGGGAAATGACCGCATGCGTTGCCGGTCCGGGCGCGGCCAAAGCGGTGAGCACCGCTCTCTCGGTCGCCCATTCACTGCGACTCACCGCCCCGGCCCCGTCATAGCCGCCGGCGGCGCTGAAGCGTCCGCGATTGCCGGCGATCGGATTTCGCGCTCATCTGCCGCGAGGCAGGCGTCCTGACGACCGACCTTCGGCATGGGCCGGGGCGGTCTGCTGGCGGCGGCGATCCTGCGGTCCGGTCGCGCTTTCGGTTCGCGACCGATCGCTCGGTCGGCCCTGCATGGATGCTTTGCAGGTGACGCTCACCCACACCAGGCAGGCGCCCTTCGCGGCCGGCCTCGTCTCGAATTTGTCGGACATCGCGGCCTACAAACTGCCTTAGTTCGTTGGACATTTGTCTGGACAGCGCCATCGGAACCTCCAGCAACCGGGAACCATACCCCCCGGCGTATGCTCCGGGATTGGCCCACAGGTGCCAGAGGACGGGAGACGGCGATGGATGCGGAGGCGTGGGACGCCCGGTATGCCAGCAGCGAGCTCGTCCGCGGCGGCCAGGGCCGCAACGCCATCGGGCTGGCGAGGCGCGGCTGGCAGGCGACCGCCGCCGACGTCCTGGCTGATGTCGACGGGAGCGGCGCGTGACGCGCCGCGTCGTCGTCCTCGGCGCCGGCGCGGCCGGACTTCCGGCGGCGAACCGGCTCGCGCGGCACGCGGCAGCCGGCACCGACCTCGAGGTGGTGTTGGTCGACCGGTCCGGCGAGCACGTGTTCGCCCCGGGCTACGTCGCGGTGATGTTCGGCGACGCGGAACCGGCGGCGTTCCGCCGCCCGCTCACCGATCTGGTCCACCCGGGAGTGCGGCTCGTCACCGGCGAGGTAACGGCGGTCGACCCAGGATGCCGCCCGGCTCGCCGGGACGTTCGGCGAGCTGCCCTACGATGACCTCGTCGTCGCGCTCGGCGTCGACGTCGGCTGGCCCGACGGGCCGCCGCCGCAGGGCGATCGCGCTCCGTGGACGCTGCCCGGAGCGCTTGCCGGCCGGGAGGTGCTCCGGCAGCTGCGTGCGGGCAGCCGCGTCCTCGTCGCGCCGCCCGGCGTCGCCTACAAGTGCCCGCCGGCGGTGCTCGATCTCGCCGTCCGTATCGCGGGGAGTACCGGCGCGACGGTCGAGGTGGCGCACCCCTGGCCGCGGCCGCTCGCACCGTTCGGTGCCGGACCGGCGCAGGCGGCGACGCGGATGCTCGCCGATGCCGGCGTCGCTTTCCACGGCGAGTTCGCCGTCGCGAGCATCGGTGACCGGGTCGCGGGCAGCAGCGACGGGCGCACGCTCGAGTTCGACGTCGGGATGTTCGTGCCGCCACACCGGCCGCCCGCCGTCATCGCGACGTCGCCGCTCGCCGGCGCCGGCGGCTGGCCGCCTGTCAGATTCCCGACCTTCGCGCACCCGGCGTACCCGAACGTTTCCATCGTCGGCGACCTCGCCTCTACGGCGCTCAAGGTCGGAATGGCCGGCACGCTCGCGGTGTTCGAGGCCGCGTACGTCGCCGACCGCATCGTCGCCACTGCAGGCGCACCTGCCGCGACGGACCCGCCCACCATGTCGGCGATCTGTTTCCTGGACACCGGCGAGACCGGCTCGTTCCTGCACTGCGACTTCACCGGGCCGGCGTCGGGAGCCGGGCCGGCGGCGTGCACCCTGATGCCCTGGCTGCCGTACTTCCGCCGGGCCAAGCGCGCGTTCGCGGACGAGTGGTTCGCGACCATGCTCACCGGCGAGGTCGGCTGATGGCCACTGCGCTGCGCGGATGACCGGCCGCCGTGGTCGCGATGTCCGGCCGGCCCCGCGGTGGCGCTGACCGCCGCACTCCTCGTCGTCGCCGGTCTGCTCGACCGACTCTCGGCGCCCCCGTATGCGCTGTTGCAACCCGCGGTATCAAATACCCCCGGGGGTAGTGGCCGAATACGTGCCGGGCCGTGTACCGTAGGCCTCGCTGTCATACCCCCAGGGGTATATAGAGGAGGTTGAGAGTGATCCCGGAGATTGACCAGCAGGGCTTCGCCGCCGCCCACGCCGGCGGCGCACTCGTGATCGATGTGCGTCAGCCGTTCGAATACGTCAGGGGCCACGTCCCCGGCGCCGAGCTGCTCCCGCTGGCCCAGGTCCACGCCCGCATCGGCGACCTGCCGAAGGGCGAGCCGGTGTACGTCATCTGCCAGTCCGGCAACCGCAGCCTGACCGCTGCCGGCTGGCTGCGCACCGCCGGTGTCGAGGCCATCTCCGTCGCCGGTGGTACCGGCGCCTGGGCCGCCCAGGGCCGGCCGGTCGTGCGTGGCCGGCACGCCGACGAGTCCGCCGCCTGACGGCCCTCGCCCCTGCGACCCAGGAGACGTTCCCATGCTGGAGATCCTCCCCATAGACACGCCCACGCTCGGCGACCGTTCCTACCTCGTGCACGACGGCGAGGTCGCGTTCGTCATCGACCCGCAGCGCGACATCGACCGGGTCCTCGAGCTCGCCGCAGAGCCTCGGCGTCGAGATCACCCACGTCTTCGAGACCCACATCCACAACGACTACGTCACCGGCGGACTGGCGCTGGCAAACGCCACGGGGCGCGTCGTACCACGTCAACGCCGAGGACCCCGTGACTTTCGACCGGCAGCCGGTCGCCGACGGCGACGTCGTCGAGGTCTCCCCGAGCCTGTCGGTGCGCGTGCTCGCGACGCCCGGGCCACACCTTCACCCACCTGTCCTACGCGCTCGTCGGACGGACGGTGAGCCGGTCGGCGGTCTTCACCGGCGGCTCCCTGCTCTACGGTTCGACCGGGCGGCCGGACCTGCTCGGGCCCGACCACACGGACGCGCTCGTGCACGCGCAGTACCGTCCGCGCCGCGGCTCGCGGCGGAGCTGCCCGACGAGCGCGAGGTCTTCCCGACCCACGGCTTCGGCAGCTTCTGCTCGGCCACCCAGGCCGAGGGCACCTCGCTCCACCATCGGCGACGAGAAGACGACGCAACCCCGCCCTCACCCTGGACGAGCAGCGGCTCGTCGCCGACCTGCTCGCCGGGCTGGACGCCTACCCCGCCTACTACGCGCACATGGGCCCGGCCAACTCCTCCGGCACCGCCGGCGCGCCCGACCTGTCGCCGCCGACGCTCGCCGACGCCGACGAGCTGCGCCGGCGGATCGACGCCGGCGAGTGGGTGGTCGACCTGCGCACGCGGACGGCGTTTGCCGCCGGGCATGTCGCCGGCACGCTGAACTTCGGCCTCGACGGGCAGTTCGCCACCTACCTCGGCTGGCTCATCCCGTGGGGCACCCCGCTCACCCTGCTCGGCGAGACCGCCGGAGCAGGTCGCCGAGGCGCAGCGCGAGCTCGTGCCGCATCGGCATCGACCGGCCCGCCGCCGCCGCGACCGGCACCCCGGACGGACTGGGCCGGCGGGCGACCGCTGGCACCTTCGCCCGCGCCAAGTTCGCCGACCTCGCCCAGGTCCGCGCACCACCGCGACGTCGTCGTCCTCGACGTGCGGCGCGACCTCGAGTGGACCACGACTCGCACGTCGACGGCGCCGTGCACATCCCCCTGCCACGAGCTGCTCGGCCGACTCGACGAGATCCCGGACGGCGAGGTCTGGGTGCACTGCGCCGGCGGCTACCGCGCGTCACTCGCGGCCTCGATCCTCGCGGCAAACGGCCGCACGTCGTTGCGGTCGACGACGAGTTCGCGGACGCGGCCGACGCCGGCGTCCAGCTCGAAGACGACGAGGAGGTGGCCGCGTAAGCATGCCCGCCGCGTTGACCCGGCAGATCTGACTTTCACCACAGGAACCTGGCGCGTGATCTGTCCGCGCCGCAGGGAGGATGAGCCCCGCATGCTCGCTGTCGCGATCCCGGTCGGCCTGATCATCGGCCTGGCTCTCGGCGCGCTCGGCGGCGGCGGGTCCATCCTCACCGTGCCCGCGCTGGTCTACCTGCTGAACCAGTCCCCGCATTCCGCCACAACCGGGTCGCTGCTCATCGTGGGCATCACCGCACTCGTCGGGATGGCCGCACACCGGCGCAACGGCCGGGTCCGCCTCGTGCAGGGCCTCGTGTTCGGGGTGCTCGGCGTGGCCGGCTCCTACGCCGGCACCCGGCTTTCCGCGAAGGTCGACCCGCACGTATTGCTGACCGCGTTCGCCGCGCTCATGCTCGTCGCCGCCGCTGCGATGCTGCGGCGCAGCCGGCCGCGCCGTGCGCAGGACACCGCGGCGGACCCGGCACACCCGCAGAGCGGATGCGCTGACGTCGTGCCACCTGCCCACCCGGCGGCAACGTCCGGCGGTGTCACCGTCCTGGACCGCTCGGCCACGGCGGGCACGACGTGCCGGCTGCCGTCACCCACCGTCCGGTTCACGACCTGCCGCGCCGTCAAGGTGATCGCGGCGGCCACCGTGGTCGGGCTGCTCACCGGATTCTTCGGCGTGGGCGGCGGGTTCGTCATTGTCCCGGCGCTCGTCCTGGCACTCGGATTCGAGATGCCGGTCGCGGTCGGCACCTCACTGCTCGTCATCACCATCAACAGCGCCGCCGCGCTCGCCGCCCGCTTCGGCACGCACGCCCACCTCGACTGGCCGCTCCTCGGACTGTTCACCCTCTCCGCGATCGCCGGCTCGGTGGCCGGCAACCGCGTTGCTTCGAAGGTCGATTCCACCAAGCTCACCGTCGCGTTCACGGTGCTGTTGGTAGCAGTTGCCGTCTACACCGCAGCCCGTTCCGTTCCCCATCTGGTCTGACCACGGTCACGCAGTAAGGAGGGCCGCAATGGCTCACGACACCCGCAAGGTCCTCATCGTCGGCGGCGGCACCGCCGGGCTCACCGTCGCGGCGCGGCTGCGCCGCGCCGGGCTCGACCGACGTCACCCTTCTCGACCCGACCACGACCCACTACTACCAGCCGCTGTGGACGCTTGTCGGCGGTGGCCAGGCCGACGTACGGACCACGGCGAGGCCGCAGTCGTCAGCTCATCCCGCGCGGCGTGACCTGGATGCGCGACGCCGCCGCCAGGTTCGACCCGGACGCAACCGCGGTTGTCACCGCGACGCGGCAGCGGTCGACTACGACTCGCTGGTCGTCGCCCCCGGCCTGCAGCTGGACTTCGACAAGGTGCCCGGGCTGGCCGCCGCCCTTGGCACCGCGCCGGTGTCGCAGCAACTACCGCGCCGACCTCGCCCCCCGGACCTGGGAGCTCATCCGCAACCTTCGTTCAGGCACGGCGGTGTTCACCCAGCCGGCCGGCCCGATCAAGTGCGCCGGCGCGCCGCAGAAGATCGCCTACCTGGCGGCCGACTACTGGCGCAAGCAGGGGGTCCTCGGCGACATCCGGGTCGTGCTGGTGCTGCCCGACCCGGTCATGTTCAAGGTGCCGGTATGGGCCGCGCAGCTGGAAAAGGTCGCCGCCCGCTACGGCATCGAGGTCCGCCGCTCGTCCGAGCTCGTCTCGGTCGACGGTGACGCCCGGACCCGGCAGATCCTCGACAACGCCGCTGGTACCGAAGGAGACGCTCGGCTTCGACCTGCTCCACGTGGTTCCGCCGCAGAGCGCCCCCGACGTCGTCAAGAACAGCCTGCTGGCCGACCCGGCAAGCCCGTTCGGCTACGTCGAGGTCGACCAGTACACGCTCCAGCACAAGCGCTACCCGAACGTGTTCGCCCTCGGCGACGTGGCCAACCTGCCCACCTCGAAGACCGGCGCTGCGATCCGCAAGCAGGCGCCGGTGGTCGTCGCGAACCTGCTCGCAGTGCTCAACGGCCGGCCGAGCCGCGTACGAGTACGACGGTTACACCTCCTGCCCACTCGTCACAGCACGCGACAAGATGCTGCTCGCCGAGTTCGACTACGACCTCAAGCCGGCGCCCTCGTTCCCGCTGATCGACACGACGAAGGAACGCCGCGACATGTGGCTGCTCAAGCGGTACGGCCTCCCGGCGCTGTACTGGCGAGGCATGATGAAAGGCGTCGTGTGACCCTGCTCAACGGGCTGCGCACGTGGCCCGCAATCGGCCGCACCTGCCTTTACCCGCGGCCGAATCCCTGCGGCGCCTCAGACGAGAAGAAGCCTCGGGCAAGGCTGCCGATCACCATCCGCTCATGCCGCGGACAGTAAATGAGGGGTCATTGGTTCGTTGGTGCTGTTAGTGTCGCCGAGTCCGTGCAACGCCGTCAGGAGGTGATCCCCGTGAACGTATCGACGTGGGTGCTCCTCTCTGAGGTCACGGTTGGGCGGTAGGTCGTCCGGGAGCGCCTCATCAGGCACTCCCGAAAGGCACGACCATGCGCTTCAACTCCGAACGAGTCCTTGACGGACGGGTCGTCGAGTCTGAGTTCGTTCTCGGCGACATCCCGGGCATCCTGTGGATCCCGACATCGGCCGCGCCGGACGATCCGGCACCTCTGATCCTGCTCGGCCACCCCGGCGGCCGCCAAGAGATGTATCCCCGGCTGGCCGCTCGCGCCGCGGCTGCCGCGCGGTCAGGGTTCGCGGCGGCCACGATCGAACTCCCCGGGAGCGGCGGGCGCTCGCCCCTGCCGGCGGTCGATGAGGCCCGGCGCGAGCTCCGTGAGACCGTCCTGGCCCAAGGCAAGCCCACCGAGGATGTCATCGACCGACTCGTCCTGCCGTTGGTTGAGCAGGCCGTGCCGGAGTGGCAGATCACGCTGGATGCGCTGCTTTCCCTGCCGGGGATCGGCGGACCTGTCGGATACTCCGGCGGCGTCATTTCCATCGGCGTACGGCTTGCTGCGGTCGAACCACGGATCGTTGCAGCAGGCCTCTTCGCGGGAAGCTATATCCCGAAGGCGATTTTCGAGGATGCGCGGCAGGTTCGCATTCCGCTGCACGTGCTGTTGCAGTGGGACGACGAGGGGAACGACCTTCAGGCAGCCTTGGACCTGTTCGACGCATTCGCCTCCCACGAGAAGACCCTTCAGGCCAACATGGGCGGTCACACCGGCGTACCGGCGTACGCGGGAGAGGACGCGGCTCGGTTCTTCGCGCGGCATCTACGCGTCTGAATCGTCGGTGGCGCCTGGGCGTACCCGCTTGCGCTATTTCAGACCGGGCCTCGGGTCGAGGGTTGCGCCAGCAGCATGTGCTAGAAACCGGCATGTTCTCAGGCGCGAATGGGCGGCCGAGCGGTCGACGCCAACGCCATGCAGGTGTGGCGGCAGTTCTGGTGGCGATTGCCGCGCTGCTCATCAGCGCGTGCTCCTCCTCGACCACCGGCGGCGGCTCGGAGCCCGCCTCGACGGGTTCCAGCGCAGCGCTGCCCGCCGCGGCGCTCAAGGTGATCCACTCGTCGAATTACCGCAACGGCGAGTGGCACTGGGAGGCCGTCGATCTGAAGTCCGGTAAGACTCTCTTCGCGCAGGACCAAGACAAGCTCAGCTTCCTCGGCTCCACCACCAAGCTCTTCACCGTCGGCACGTACTACGACCAGTTCGGCCCCGACTCCACGCTCAAGACCCCTGTGTATGCGACGGGTACCCGTTCGGGCGGGGCGCTGAAGGGCGACCTGGTGCTGGTAGGTGCCGGTGACTTCATCCTGGGCGGCCGAGGCGTGCTGGACGGCAAGCTCCAGTACTTCGACTTCGGGGATCACGTCTACGCGTATGCCATCCCGACAGCGAAACCGGTCGCCGCTGACCCGCTCGCCGGATTGGACGACCTCGCGCATCAGGTGAGGGCGTCCGGCATCACGTCGATCAGCGGGGACGTGCTCGTCAACGACAAGCTCTGGGATCCGTACCAGACCAAAGAGGGCGTCGTCACCTCGATCATGGTCAACGACAACCTGTTGGACATCTTGGTCACCCCGGGCGCCAAAGCCGGCGATCCGGTCAAGGTGAGCACCCGTCCGCAGACCGGTTACTTCAGCGTCGTCAACCAGGGCACGACCAGCGCCGCCAGCGGGCCTTCGACGATGGCTTCGACGCTCGGGGCGAACAACCGCATCGTCGTCAGCGGCAGCCTTCCAGTCGGCTCGCCGCAGCAGGACCTTGCGGTCTTCGCGCCGAGCCCGGGCGGTTACGCCCGAGCCCTGTTCATCGAAGCTTTGCGGCGCGAGGGCGTCAGCGTGACCGCGCCGCTCTCGGGACCCACCGCACCGTTGCCCCCGGACAGCAGCTATACCGCGGCCGCCAAGGTCGCCTCGTTGACCTCAGCACCGACGAGCGTGCTCGCCAGGCTCGTGACCAAGATCAGCGACAATCGCGGCGCGGAAACGCTGCTGTGCCTGCTTGCGGTCAAGGCGGGCTCGAAGAACTGTGAGGACGGACTTGCCACGGTCATCAACACGATGACGAAGGCCGGCGTCACACCAGGCTCGGTCTTCGTCTACGACGGCGAAGGCTCCGACCCGGCCTCCGGTAGTCCTGCGGGACTCATCGAGTGGCTCACCTGGCTGAACAAGCAACCATGGGGTGGCACGCTGGAGCAAGGACTGCCGGACATCGACAAGAACGGCAAGGTGCTGCTCAAGAGCGGACTCAGCGCGAGGCCTGAGAGCGGGAAGATGCCTGCGCTTTTCGTGGTCGCCGCCCAAGCCGGCTTCATGACGACAGCCAGTGGCAAGAAGGCGGCGGTCGCCATCTTCGCAGCGAACGGCATCTATCCGACTGTTGCCGACGGCATCACCAAGGACCTCCCGGCCACCGAATTCGTCGCCAATCAGATGCAAAAGTCGAGCTGAACCGGAGCAGGGATTGAACATGATGTCGACGCGCACGCCCACCGTCGACCTGACTGATCCGGCGAGCTTCCCCGACGGGCCGCCTCACGAATTCCTCGCGCGCCTGCGGGCCGAAGCGCCGGTCTGGTGGCATCCCGACGGGCTGCGGCGCAAGGGTTTCTGGGTCGTCACGCGCTATGAGGACGTGCGGTCGATCCTGCTGCAGTCGAGCGTCTTTGTGAACGCCCAGGGCATCACCATCGAACCGGGGGAGCCTGCCGGGCTGGGCGATTCGCAGCAGGAGCGCGGCCAGGGTGCGCTCTCCTACACCGATCCGCCCCAGCACGGTCCGCTGCGCAAGGTGCTCGCCCAGCACTTCACGCCCTCGCGGATCCGGGCGCTGGGACCACTCGTGCGTGACCATGCCGACCGGCTGGTGGGCCGCCTCGCCGCGGCAGGCGGTGGTGACTTCATCACCGAGGTCGTCGATCCGTACCCGTTACGCGTACTCGCGGCGGTGCTCGGGCTGCCGGCCGACACCGAGGAGGCGCTGCACCGCTACGCCGGCGCCATGGGCGGCGCGAAATCGGGCGACGCCGCGGCCGACGAGCAGGTGCGCGCCGCCGCGACGATCGACTTCCTGGCTGCCGTGCACGAGCTGGCTGAGGCGCGGGTGGCCCACCCTGGTAGCGACCTGATTTCCGCGATGGTCACCGGCACGAGTGAGGGCGCCGGGCTGGCCGCGGAGCGCATCGGCGGCATCCTCATCCAGCTGGCGATCGCCGGCAACGAGACCACGCGCGGCGGGGGCGGCCTGGGCATGCAAGTGCTGCTCGAAAACCCGGCGCAGTGGGCACTTTTGACGTCGGACCCATCGCGGGTGCCGGCCGCCGTCGAGGAGATCCTGCGCTTCCGGCCGCCGGTGCAGTACACCCGGCGCACCGCGGCGATCGCGGCGCTGCTCAGCGCGCGTGACGACACCCGAACGGCCGAGGCCGGCGACACCGTCTACCTGTCGATCGCGTCGGCCAACCGCGATCCCGAGGTCTTCGACGACGCCGACACGTTCGACATCCAGCGGGCTCCGGCGCCCCGGCCGCATCTCGCGCTGGGCGTCGGCGCGCACTTCTGCCTCGGCGCGGCGCTGGCCCGGCTCGAGCTCGTCAGCCTGTTCTCGGCCGTCGCCGAAATAGGCCCCGCCATCAGCCTGGCCGGCCCGGCCGTGCCCGGCCACGGCAACCAGTTCATCCATTCCCTCGCGGGGCTGCCCGTCACGTTCTGAGCGCAGGCCCTCAGTGCCCGTCGGGGATCTGCCCGGCGAGCGCCGCCGAGATCGCCTCGTCGCCAAAACGCTTGCGTACCAGGAATTCCAGGTACGGCGCCCGGGTGAGCTCGTTGCCGCCCTCGACGCCGAGGCTCTGCCCGGTCACCCAGGAGGATTCGGGTCCGGCGAGGTAGCGCACCGCCGCAGCGATGTCGTCCGGTACGCCGGTGCGCCCGAGCGGCTTCTCGGCGAGGAAGGCTGCCATCGCCTCCTCGTTGGCGAACAGTCCGGTCTTCGTCGCCTCGGTCTGCACCAAGCCCGGGCGCACCGCATTGACCCGGATCTTCAACGGCGCCAGTTCCAATGCCGCACCCCTGACGAGGCCCTCCACGCCACCTTTGGAGGTGTTGTACAGCGCCAGGAACGGCCACGGGATCTTGGCTGCGTCGGAGGAGATGCAGACGATCGAGCCCCCGCCTCCCCTCGTCATCAACGGCGTCGCGTGCTTGACGACCAGGAACGCCGAGAGGATGTTGCGGCTGAGATCGGCCATCACCTCGTCGGCGTCGAACATCAGCAGTGGCTTCATCGTGCCGCCGCCGACGACGGCCACCGCGATGCCCAGCCGGCCGGTGAGTGTCTCCGCGCGGGCCATCGCCGCTGCCAGCGCGCCGGCCTCGACGGCGTCACCGACGAACGTGTGCACCTCGGCACCCGGCCCCGCCGCGGTCACGATCTGCTCGCGCTTGGCCAGCAAGGTCGCCTCGGTGCGGCCCATGATGACGACCGCTGCGCCGTCGCGGGCGAGCCACGTCGCACTGGCCCCGCCGATGCCGCCGCCGCCACCTGTGATCAGGGCGGACATCCCGCTCAAAGGCTTGCTGGGATCGGGCATCGAGCCTCCTGGTTTGCGCGCGACTTCAGTCAGGACGTGCCTACACCCAGCACGCGAAGGCCCATCCAGGGCCCCCGGTCAGCACGCCTGTCAGACCTCGATCTCGGCGCTCAGCACCACGGTGCGGTCGTTGGGCAGCCGGAGGAACTCGGCCTGGCTGGCGGCGTTGTGGGCCAGCACGATGAACAGCCGTTTACGCCAGTTGGCGAAGCCGGCGGCATGCCCGCGGCGCAGCGTCACCCGCGACAGGAAGTAGGACTCGTCGGCCTCGTCCGGCGCGGAACCGTCCTCGATCCCGAACGCGGCCGGATTCTGGCGCATGGCCCGGTGCAGCGCCTCCGGGAAGTCGGTGCGGTCCTGGAAGCCGAACGTGATGTCGACATGGGTGAAGCCCTCGCCCGGATCTCCGAGCTGCTCGATCGTCAGTCGCCGCTCCCACGGGATGTGGGGCACCGCTGCGGTACGCCCGGAGATGATGACGATGCGCTCGTGCAGCACGTGATTGAGCGAGACGTTGGCCCGCAGCGCCAGCGGTGTGGTGTCCTTCGTCGGATGCGGGAACACCGCCATCCCGGGCACCCTCACCACCTTGCTGTCCGTCGTCTTGGTGATGAAGTCGGACAGCGGGCCTTCGCGGGCGACGCGTCGTTCGGTCACCACCACCCGTCCGCGCTGCCAGGTCACCATGGTCGTGAAGACAGCAGCTGCGATCAGCAGGGTGAACCAGCCGCCATGGGCGATCTTGGTGAGGTTGGCGGCGAAGTAGGTGAGCTCAGGGACGCCGAACAGCACCGCGATGACCCCGATGCGCCACGCGGGCCAGCGCCAGCCGCTGCGGGCCAGCAGCAGGAAAAGGCTGGTGGTGATGAGAAAGGTGCCGGTCACGGCGACGCCATAGGCCGTCGCCAGCTTGTTCGAGGACCGGAACGTGAAGACTACGAGCAACACGGCCACGAACAGGCCGATGTTGACGGCGGGAACGTAGACCTGGCCCTCCTGCTCCTCGGAGGTCTGCCGGATCCTGACGTGCGGCAAGAAGCCCAGCCGCAACGCCTGCCGTGACACCGAGAAGGCCCCGGAGATGACGGCCTGTGACGCGATGACGGTCGCGACCGTCGCGAGCACCACCATCGGCAGCTGGAGCCCGTGGGGGTACAGCAGGAAGAAGGGGTTGGCTCTGCTGGCGGGCTGCCGCAGGATCAGGCCTCCCTGCGCCAGGTAGTTGAGCGTGAGAGCGGGAAACACCAGACCGAACCAGGCGACCCGAATGGACTTCGCGCCGAAGTGCCCCATATCCGCGTAGAGCGCTTCGGCGCCGGTGATCACGAGGACCACGGCGCCCATGGCGATGAACGCGATGTAGGGCCGGTCGGCGATGAAGGAGAGGGCGTAGCTGGGTGACAGTCCTTTGATGATCCGGGGGCTGCGTATCAGCTCGCGAACGCCGGCCGCGCCGACGCATCCGAACCAGAGCACCATGATCGGCCCGAACAGGCTACCGACGCGTTGGGTGCCGAACCGCTGCGCGGCGAACAGCACCGTCAGGATCCCGACGGAGATCGGCAGCACCAGATGTGCCACGCCCGGAGAGCTGACTTTGAGACCTTCGACGGCTGAGAGCACCGAGATGGCCGGGGTGATGACGCTGTCGCCGTAGAACAGCGACGCCCCCAGCACCCCGAGCGCGAGCACGGCGGTCGTGCGCCGCCCGGTTCCCTTGCCGAGCACCCGCTGGGCCAGCGCGGCCAGCGCCATCACGCCGCCCTCGCCGTCGTTGTCGGCGCGCAGGATGAAGATCACGTACTTCAGCGACACGATGAGGGTGATCGACCAGAAGACGAGCGACACGATCCCGAAGACATCGCTGGGTGTCGGACGCACGGCGCCGTTGTCGATGGAGAAGACGGTCTGGATCGCGTAGAGCGGGCTGGTGCCGATGTCGCCGTACACGACGCCGAGCGCCCCCAGCAGGAGGGCGAGCCGGATGCCGCTCGTGTGGGGCTGGTGCTGCGCCGACGACCCCTCGGCGGGGACGCCGGTCTGCTCGCCGTCCACCAGCTCGGTCACTGGCCAGGCATACCACGCCGCAATGGCAAGGGAGGGGAGGCGACGGTCAGCCGCCGCGCGCTGGATCGAATTCGAGCACCTGCGTGAGACGCACGTTGTTGCCGGACGGGTCGCGGAACGAGGTGTCGATCCCGTACGCCTGCGGGGTGGGCGGGTCGTTGAACGTGATGCCTCGCGCCGAGAGGTCCTCGTACGCCTGCTGGCAATCGTCGGTCTCGAGGAAGAGCGTGCCTCCGGCGCCCTGGGCGACGAGCTCGGCCAGCTGCGCGCTGGTGTCCGCATCGACCATCGGCGGGGTGGGGATGGGCATCAGCACCAGGCCGACGTCCTCCTGGCCCTTCGGTCCCACGCAGAGCCAGCGGAAATTCCAGTCCTGCATCGTGACGTCGCTGCGCACCTCCCAGCCCAGCGTGCCCACGTAGAACGCGAGCGCCTCGTCCTGGTCGTGCACCCAGAACTGGGCATTGGCAATCCTGATCATCCCAAGTCTCCTTTCGCGGTGGTGGCGACGCTACGGACCGGGCGCGCTCGTGGCTTCTCGAAACGTGCGGTATGGACGGTTCTGTGGGCGGGCATACGCCTGGATGACGCAGCGGGGAATTCGGACGTGTGCCTCCGCCGGTGGGAAGGACTCCCGGTAGGCCTTGGGGCTGCGTCCGTAGATGCGGGTGAAGCTGGTGGTGAACGAGCCCAGGCTGTGCAGGCCGACGCTGAACGCGATCTCCGTGACCGTCCGGTTCGTCGTCCGCAGCAGGGATGCTGCCCGCTCGAGGCGCCGGGTGAGCAGATATTCATGGGGAGATTCGCCGTACACCCGCTTGAATTCGCGGCTGAAGTACGCGGGTGAGAGTGCCGCCGCCGCGGCGAGGTCGGCGACCCTGAGCGGGTCTGCGTAGCGGGCGTCGATGAGGTCTTTCGCCTTCACCAGATGCCGGGCTCCGGCCGGTTGTGGCACGACGAGCACGCTAGCCGCCGGTGGCCGCAGGGCGCAGCTACATTCCAAGCGGCGAGGTGAGGAGGGCCGGTGATCGGTGATCGGTGGGGTGTGAGCGCCGAGGAGGTCGCCCGCCGCTATCCGTGCGATGACCTCGTCACGAGCCCGGTCCTGTCGGCCTGGCGGGGCGTCACGATTCAGGCGAGGGCGGAGACGGTCTGGCCGTGGATCGGGCAGCTCCGGCTCGGGCCGTACTCCTACGACTGGATCGACAACATCGGCCACCGCTCGCCCCAAGAGCTGCGCGACCTGCCGGAGCCGGTACCGGGACAGCACTTCACCACGGCGGCGGGGCGACCGCTGGGGCGCATCCTGTCGGTCTGCGCGCAGGAGCAACTCACGGCGCGCATCGCGGGTGCGGTCATGTCGTATGTCCTGGTGCCGCGTGGTGACGCCACCCGGCTGCTGCTGAAGGTCGTCATGGCGGGCAGCCACTGGGTCGCGCCGGTCGTGTCGGTCGGCGATCTGGTGATGGCTCGCCGCCAGCTGCTCAACCTCAAGCGGCTGGCCGAAACCTCAACGACAGCAGGGCATTCCTGATCGCCGAGCCGGCGTGCTTGGTCACCGGCCGACGTGTTCGCCGTCGCGGAATGGCGCTGCGGGCCCTGTCGCAGCCGCCGAGCACCCGCAGGGGTGGCTCGTCTATCTTTGCCGAGCGGCTGCCTGAAGTTCCCGATTCATTGGTGGCTCAAAAGTGGTGACGGAGGCCAGTGGTGGGTCAGCTTGATCAGCGCGTAGCGGTCATCACGGGCGGTGGCCGGGGCATCGGGCGTGCGATCGCGTTGCGCTATGCGGCCGAGGGAGCCGCGATCGTCGTCTCCTCGCGCACGGCGGCTGATCTCGAGTCGACCCTCGCCGACGCCGGCCTCGGCGCCGACCGGGGCCTGGCGGTCGTCGCCGACGCGACCGACCGGGACGACGCCCGGAGCCCGGTGGAGGCGGCGCTGCGCACGTTCGGCCGGGTGGACATCCTCGTCAACAACGTCGGCGGCCACCTCGGCCGCCGGGATCCGTTCACCGATGATGGCGGCGGGTTCGAGCGCACGCTCGTGCTGTCGCTGACGTCGGCGTGGTGGACGAGTACGGCCGCGCTGCCGTCGATGCGCGAGCAGGGCTTCGGCCGGATCATCAATATCGGCTCCGGTGCCTCCAAGCGCACCGGCGCGTCGGTGGCGTACGTGGCGGCCAAGCACGGGCTCAAGGGACTGACCCGCCAGCTCGCCGCCGACGCCGCGTCCTACGGGATCAACGTCAACTTGCTCTGCCCGGGCTGGACGCGTACCTCCCTGCTCGACTTCGAGGCAGTCGCGCAGCGCAAGGGCACGACGGCCGAGGAGGAAGAGGCCCGGGCGGCGGCGGAATCGTTGCAGCGGCGCGTGCTCGAGGCCGACGAGCTGGCCGGGATGGCGACGCTGCTGGCCGGGCCCGACGGGCGGGGCATCACCGGTCAGGTGATCAGCGTCGACGGCGGCTACAAGGTCTAGGACGCGGGGCCGCTGTCCGGGGCTGGTTAGGCTGCTGCTCGTGACGACGACCAGCGCCATCTACTGGGATCCGTTCGACGAGGAGATTGACACCTCGCCGTATGAGCTCTGGCGACGGATGCGCGACGAGACGCCGCTCTACCGCAACGACAAGTACGACTTCTGGGCGCTGAGCCGCCATGCGGATGTGCACGCCGCCCACGTCGACCCGCAGACCTACCTGTCCGGCTACGGCACCGTGCTGGAGCTCATGGGAAGCGACATGAGCGGGACCGGGCAGATCATCTTCATGGACGGCCAGCAGCACAACAAGATGCGCGTGCTGGTCTCCAAGGCGTTCACACGCAGCCGCGTGGCGGCGCTGGAGGACCGGATCCGGCAGTACTCGCGGGAGCTGCTCGACGCGCAGGTGGGAGGCGAAGGCTTCGACTACGTCGGCGATTTCGGGGCCCAGCTGCCCTCGCTGGTGATCTCGTCCCTGCTCGGCGTCTCGCCGGCCGACCGGCCACGAGTGCTCGAGCTGATCAACACCGTGTTCCACATCGAGCCCGGCGTCGGGATGATGAACGAGGTCTCGTTCAACGCGCAGATCGGCCTGCACACCTACCTCACCGAACAGCTCGCCGACCGGCGGCGCACGCCGCGCGACGACCTCATCACCGCGCTCACCGAGGCGGAGCTGACCGAGGACGGCAAGGCGCGGCGGCTCACCGACAAGGAAGCTGCCGACTTCGCCAACCTTCTGGTCAGCGCCGGCACCGAGACCGTCGCGAAACTGCTCGGCTGGGCGTCGGTCATCCTGGCCGACCATCCCGAGCAGCGCGCCGAGATGGCCGCGGATCCGGAGCTGATCCCCGCTGCCGTCGAGGAATTGCTGCGCTACGAGGCGCCGTCACCGGTGCAGGGGCGGACCCTGTCGCGTCCCGTCGAGCTGCACGGCGAAACGCTCGCCGCCGGCGCGAAGATCCTGCTGCTGACCGGCGCCGCCGGACGCGACGACCGGGTCTGGGATCGGCCCGACGAGTTCGACATCAAGCGCAAGCCCGAGCAGCACGTCTCGTTCGGTATCGGCGCGCACTTCTGTCTCGGCGCGGCGCTGGCTCGGATGGAAGGGCGTATCGCGCTGGAGGAGACGCTCGCGCGCTTCCCGGCCTGGAACGTCGACCACGACAGGGCGGTGCGCCTGCACACCAGCACCGTGCGCGGCTACAAGTCGGTGCCGATCCTGCTCTGACGTCAGCCGGCGAGTTCCACTCCGCCGGGCCCGACGACGAACCGGGCGCTCTCGGGCTTGCTCCAGTAGCCGTAGACACACCGGGTGCCGCCGCGCGACGGGTCATGGGTGTCATGGATGACGCCGTCGATCACGGCTGTGAGGTGCTTCGAGCACGACACGACCAGGCGGCCGAGCGGCAACTCCTCGGGGCACAGATGCACCGTGGTGCCGCTGCCGACCCGCATGGTCGGCGTCCAGACCCAGCCGAGATCCTTCATGAACCGGCGAATGGTGGGGCGGATGACGCCGTTGCGGGCGGAGGACTGGCGTGCGCCGGTTTCGTCTTTCGCCGCGAGGTTGAGCGCGTCGTACATCGTCCGGTACGGGAGCTGCGCGGCGATGGCGATGGAGCGGGCGACGCAATCGCCGGCCTGCCCCCGGTAGCCGGCAGCCGCCCTGCCGCCGTCGTCCTCGACGAACCAGACCTTGGGCAGGATGCGGAACCGCGTGCCGTCCACTGCGATGCCTGACATTGTGTGTCACGGTATCGGTGCAGTGCTGTCGGGCAGCATGTCGGGCGGGGTGCATCCGTCCGGAGTTGCCCGCGTGATTGGCTGGTCCCATGACCAAATTCGAGATCGGCGCCACGGTGCGCTGCTCAGACGGTGTATGCGGCAAGATGCTGTCAGCCGTGGTCGATCCTGTCGCCCGCGTCGTCACGCACATCGTGGTCGAGCCGGAGCATCGCTGGGGGCTCGGCCGGCTCATCCCGCTGGACCAGGTTGCGAGCACCGACGGCGATGTGCACCTGAGCTGCACGCGCGCCGAATTCGAGCGGTACGAGAGCGCCGAGGAGACGGAGTTCCTGACCGAAGCAGGCGCCGAATGGGGCTACGACGGTCAGGTGCTCACGTGGCCGTACTACGGCCTGGGGCTCGGCCGGCTCGGGGGCCTCGACGATTACGGAGGCAACGCGCCCCAGCCGATCGTCTTCGACAAGCTGCCGGTGGGTGAGGTGGCGGTCCGGCGCGGCCAGCCCGTGGAGGCCACGGACGGCCGGATCGGAACGGTCCAGGGTCTGGTCATCGATCCTTCCGACGGCCACGTGACGCACGTGTCGCTGCAGGAGGGCCATCTGTGGGGACGGCGCCGGGTGACCGTGCCGATCTCGGCGGTGGCGAGCGTCGGCACCGGCGACGAAGGGGTCCGGCTCAACCTCAGCAAGGACGAGGTGGACCAACTGCCTCCGGTCGAGTTCGAGAGCCGAGGCTAGCTGACGCGTGTCTGGTGCACCCCGTCGAGATACGCGCCGAACGTCGCGGGGACGCCGAGGACGACCTCGTGCTTGCCGTGGCTGACGCGAAGGCCGCGGGGGTGCCACGACAGCGTCCAGTCGTGGCAATCGATGGTGTGCCGAACGGCCTCCAGCAGGCCGGCTTCACGGATCTCGCGGCTCCAGTCGGGCTGGTCGCTCACGAGGCCGACGTGCACGTGGAGCTGGTCGAGGTCCAGGCGGCTGAGCTCCTCCAGTCGCTCGTTGAGCACCAGCAGTAGCGGTGCCAGGTACAGATCGGCGGCATCGTGGGGCAGGACGGGCATGGCAGCCTCCGAACGCGGGAGAGGGTCGTTGCGGTCATCGTCTCCACAGGCTCACGGCCACGGCTGAGGCTTCGGTCCCGTGACAGCGAGGCCCTAAGGCCTGACCCCGGCCCGAAGGTCCTCCCGCGTCGCAGCTGAACGGCGCCCCTGTCGGGGCAGTGCGAGTGGCGGGCGAGGTCGTCACGCGAGGGTAGGGTGACCGCGCGGCTATGGGCTGACGTCAGAATCAAAAATGTGGAACGCGTCCGGCAGGCAGGGGAGGAGACGCAGCGTGAGTGAGGCCATGAGCGAGGTCGTCGGGGTGACGTGGGATGGTCCGGTCGCCGTCGTCACCCTCAACCGGCCGGAGGCCCTCAACGCCGCCAGCGCCGACCTGCACCATGCGATCACCCATGTCTGGGCGAAGCTGGCCGCCGACAGCCGGCTCCGCTCGGCGGTGCTGACCGGCGCCGGGAAGGCCTTCTCGGCCGGCGGGGATCTGAACCTGTTGCAGGGTATGGCGGATGACCCGAAGCTGCGCGCCGAAGTGCTGAACGAGGCCGCGGAGCTGGTGCAGGCCGTCGCGTCGTTCCCGGTCCCGATCGTGGCCGCGGTCAACGGTCCGGCGGTCGGCCTGGGCTGCAGCCTCGCGTCGCTGTGCGACCTGGTGGTGATGGAGGAGCAGGCCTACTTCGCCGATCCTCATGTCTCGCTGGGCCTGGCCGCGGCCGATGGGGCGGTCTTCACCTGGCCGGCGCAGATGCCGCTGCCGAAGGTGAAGGAATTCGTCTACCTCGGCCGGCGCATCAGCTCCGCCGAGGCGCTGACGCTCGGCTTGGTCAACGAGGTCGTCCCCGCGGGGCAATCGGTCCCGAAAGCCCTCGAGCTCGCCCAACGGCTGGCGAAGCTGCCGCCTCAGGCACTGTGCGAGACCAAGGCGATCCTCAACGCTCCACTGCGCGACCGGCTGCGTGCGGAGGCGGGCGAGGCATTCGAGCGCGAATCCCAATCATTCGATACCGCAGAGTTCCAGTCGAACCTCGCCGCGATGCGCTCGCGGTAGCGCCTCCGCGATGACCAGCGACCGGGAGCAGATCGACGACCTGCTGACCGCGTACGCGATCGCTCTGGACCTCGACGACATCGAGGGCTGCCTCCAGTTGTTCACCCCCGAGGGTGCGTTCGAGGTCTACGGGCGCCGCTTCGCCGGATGGGACGGGCTGCGCGCGATGATGACCGCCGCCCCGCGCGGCATGCACCTGGCCGGGCGTGCGCAGATCACCGTCGACGGCGACCGGGCGACGGTGCGCAGCCAGCTCGTCTTCATCGAAGCAGCGCTGGCCGAGACCCGGCTCGCCATCTACGACGACGCCGTCGTCAAAGCCTCGGGGCAATGGCGTTTCCAGACCCGCAGGTGCCGCTTCCTCACCCCTGACGGCCTGTCCGATCGGCCGGCAAAGCCTTGAGGTTACGATCCAGCCGGTGAACGGGATGAAGCCAACGGCCGCATGGCAGGTCACTCTCGACGACCTTGGGGAGCGCCGGGCAGCCAGTTACGCCATGGGCGGTCCCGATCGCCTCGGGCGTCACCGGGCCGCGGGCAAGCTCGATGCCCGCGCCCGCATCGAGACGCTCCTTGACCCCGGAAGCTTCAGCGAGATCGGCACGCTGGCCGGCGGCAAGGTCCCGGCCGACGGCATCGTCACCGGCTCCGGGCTCATCGACGGCCGCCCGGTCATGGTGGGTGCCGAGGACTTCACCACCATCGCCGGCACCATCGGACCGATCAGCAATTCCAAGCGTTATCGCATCGCCGAGCAGGCGCTGCGCCAGAAGATCCCACTCATCATGCTGCTCTAAGGGCCGGCTTCCGGCCCGGCGATCACGGTCGCGGGTGGGCACCGGTCGACCTGATCATGCAGTCCCGCTGCTCCAGCTACGTGCCCGTGGTGACGGCAGTGATGGGCGCCTCCGCCGGCCATGGCGCGCTGATCGCTCCGATGTCGGACTTCTGCCTGATGACCCAGGGCGGGTCGGTCTTCACGGCGGGACCGCCGGTGGTGCGCGAGTCGACGGGTGAGGACGTCTCCAAGGAAGAACTCGGCGGCCCGGGTGTCGCGGTGGCGAGCGGGCTCGTGCACAACGTCGGCGTCGATGACGCCGACGTGATCGGGCAGATCCGCCGCTATCTCTC
>CAVXLW010000010.1:0-217705 GCA_963762695.1 uncultured Actinomycetota bacterium | reverse complement strand
CCACCTGCCGTGCGACGGTATGGCGGCGCTGATCTGCGACGCAGCCTGACTCTGGGCCGGGAACTGACCCGGTCGGTAGACGCGGGCGGCGGGCAGCGCCGGGTGTGGCTGCTGGAGAGGTCAGCGCCGTCACCGGCTGGTCGGCGATCGTGAAGCTGCGCGGGACGGGACAGCCGTCGGTGCGACACCGTCATCGCCACCAGCCGGTGGGTCCCCAACGAGGCATCGAAGGCAACCCCATCGCCGGCCGGGCAGGTTTGGGGCCGGGTCGCCGGCGCCGGCTGCTGCTGCCGATGGCTTTCGCGACTTCCTGGCCGGACCCGTCCCGAGATCGCCCGGCCGGAGCGGTCCCACCCGTCGGCGCTGCAGGAGCCGGCCGTCTCGCGGCGCTGGCCGCGATCGTTCGACGCGTGGCCCTACGACCTGGCCTGGCAGGACTACCTCACGTGCGGCGGGTTTCCCCGCGGTTGCCGAGCACTCCCGTTCCGGCCGAGGTGTCGCTTCCGTTCGTACGGGCCTGGCCTGCCTGGCTACGCCGTGACGTCGACCCGGAGGCTCCCGCGAATCCGTTCCCGCGTTGCTGGGTGGACTGGCCGAACGGTCACCAGCCCGCTTGACGCGCTGCCGCGGCCGCCACCTCGGCTACTCGCGTGCAACGTTCGACCTTCCGCTGCGCCGGCTTGACCACCCTTGCCGCGGTGTGGTGCGACCGGCGGGAACATGGCCAGGGGGTACCAGGCAGCCAGTCGAGCTGTACCGACCGATCCGCTGCTGTCGTGGCTGCCGTCGCTGCTGCGAGCGGGCCTGCCGGCCCCGGACATGACCCGAGCTTCACCGAGGCGACGATCGGGGTCACCTGCGGCGGCGGGCGGTCGACGCGCTCGAGGAGGGCCGGTGGGTCGGAGGCGACACCATCGGCTACCCGCGCACCCAGTCCGGGAACGAGGTCGATCTGGCTCCTCGCCACCCTGCCGACCGGGGCCGGGTGCCACAAGCGTTCGCTGGAATGCAAATGGGTCGACCAGGGCTGGCGTTTCGAGGCCAGAGCTATCCACGGAGTACGGCCGGGGCATCCTGGCGACGAAATCCGTCCTGGACACCAGCACTGACGTGTGGGCCGTTCCGGCGGCGCTCCTCGCCCTGCTGCTGGTCTGACGGCTCGCCAGCCGGCGGGTGCCCGGCTCAGCCGGCGACGTCCAGGCCAAGGATGACCCGATGGCGTCTTTGGCGACGCCGGACAGCATGGCGCGTCGAACAGTTGGGTGGCTCGCCACGGTGTTCGGTCAGCGGGTCATAGGACGCGAACTGGCGCAGGCGGATGCCCGTCACCTAGCAGGTGCTCGACCTCGACCAGGTGCTCGCGCCAGCGCTGGTCGACACAGCGAGCAGCGCCGTCGTTCCGGAACTGCCATCCGTTCGTCGCCGAGCTGCCCATGGCGGTCCTGCGCGCTTCTCCGCTCACCTCAATGGCGCGGCATCCAGCGTGGACGGGCGGGGAGCCCCGCGCAGCCGAAGCGCAATGTTCAGCGGACTCAGCGCAATGTTGGCCGTGACAGCTCAGCGCATTCGTCCCGTGCCGCGGCAATCGCCACCGGCGACACATCGACGCGCGTTCGCCCGCTGCCGAGCACCCCGGCCGCTGGCTGGTACGTGAGCCTGGACAGCAAAACTGCCGCTGCTGGCGGCGATCTCAGCTCGGCTGGTCACCAGCAACGGCCTTCTCCCCGGGGTGAATGCCACCACCGCCAGCCAGTCGCCGGTCGTGACCCACAGCTCGTAGTGTACAGCCACTCGCTGACCCAAAGGACCGTCTGCCGGCGATGAATCGACAGCGCCGTCGAAACTCGTGCTGGCCGGCACAGCTCGCCACCGGGGAAGACGTGCGGCAGGCCGTTGCCCCACGGGTCCTCCAGCGGTGGGTCCAGAACGGCGACGCGGGGCCTGTGGTCGCCCGCGTCTAGTGCGCCCGCACTGTGTACGTCGCGCCAGGTGTCGGCTGCAGCCGCACCGTCCACGTCACCGGTTGCCGCGCACCACCGGCTGCCGCGCAGTCTTGTACCGACTGCGCAGTGCCAGCGCCTGCTGCAGGACGGTCAGCGACTTCCTGACCGCTTGGGACGAGGACCACCGAAAAACCTCTTCGGACTGGGACGCCAGACCGGCCGCGGGCCAGGTCGGCGGTTGCATTCGACCCGGACAACGCCCCGATCGGCAAGGCTGCGGTGTCCTCCCCGAGCGAGGTCGAGGGCCTTGGTGACGATGTCCGCACCGAACGCCTACCGAGACGCTCGTCACGGCGTGACGCCCCGCCGCTGGGTGCGCAGAACCTCTAGGTCGGCTTGCACCGCAGTCCGCCACCGCTTCGAACTTCAGCCGGCGCAGCGGGTAGTCGGCCCACTTGTCGGCGAAGTTCTCCTGGCACCCCGGATTGCGGCCACCGACGCCATCGCTGTGGTTTCGATGAACTGCGGCATCCGCTGCACGGAGCTGCAGCGTCGCGCTCGGAGATGTTGGACTCGCCGGTGTAGGCCGGCCCGGCGAGGTCTGAATGGCCGGCTGGACGAGGGGGGACGGTTTCAATCGCCGGCGGAAGAAGATGTCGCGGTGCCGTTTGAGGATCTGCACCGCCCGGTGCAGCGGGGTTCGCACCTGCCAGTCCGGCACGGGCTGAAGCGACCCGGAGGCCTTGACTATCGCCTTGCGCTCCATCTCGAACTGCGCCGGCACTGCCCGCGGAACCATTTCGTGTAGGCGATTGGATCTGACCGCTGCCAGTGCGAGAGCTGCTTGTCGGTCGACGGATACCGGTGCCGGTGCTCGAAGTCGGCGTCCGGCACCGCCGGCAGCACATCCATGTGGAACCGGGTGTAGCCGAGCTTCCAGCTGCGGCGACCTTCCTCGAGCTCCGGCACGTCGTCATCGACGCATCCGCCGTCGTCGATGTAGCCGGTGAGCAGGTCCCCGACACGGTCCTTGAGCTCCTTTTCGGGCTGACGCTGCTGGTGCGGGCGAGGTCCCACCGGCAGACGAGGTCCAGGTCGTACTCGCCGAAACGGCCGTACGGAGCCACGACCGTGCCTACAGGATGCTTCCTGAACGTAGATGTGCGCGCCTCTCATCCTTCAGGCGCTCACCGACGTCCGGTGTAGCGCAGCTCAGCCGCCGCGAGGTCCGCGGGGCTGATGTAAGCTGCGCGATGGTGCAGCCGAGCAGCTGCGACAGCTGCCCTTCCGGGGTGTCAGGCAGAACGCTCATGAGATCTCCAGGGCGAGGCGGTACGTGCCGTTGTCCAGGCTGTACAGGACAAGGGCAGGGTGAACGTGGCAGTCGTGCAGGCGGCCGAGCTCGACCGCCGACGGAGGCAGAGCTCCGAAAACGTGCAGCCGGCGCAGGGTGTCCTTGTGCGCGTCAAGGGTCGCGTTCACCTCGCGGATGGACTTGCAAAACGCGTCGAGGGACGCCCGCGAACGGACGATGTCGGGGGTAGCGCATCCGGTTCGACCATCACCTGCGGCAGCGCATGCAGCCGGCCGGGGGGCTGCCACCGTTGACCGTGCCGGACACGTTGAGGATCAGCACCGCTTCTTCGGCGCCGGCGGCTGGGCAGCGTCGCGGTGAAGTGATGCGGCTCCGCATCCGGATCCCACTGCCAGTTCTGCGTGGCGCGGTGACGCTGGTACACCTCCACCGCGAAGTTGTCGTTGAGCGGGCTGCCGGTGCACGAGTAACGGCACGCGCCGCCGCCGGGAACACGCTGGGCCCTTGCGCGGACGCCGCGAACCGGGCAGGACGCCGGGTGCAGCTTGTGCTCAAGCGCCTGGTCGATGACCTGCCGGGCGGTGTCGTAGTACGCCTGCCCGCCCTAGTCCTCGCCGGGCAGGCCCCGCAGGTGAAGTATCTCGATGCCTTCCTGGTGGCGGTAGACTTCGAACGAGGGGAAACGACCGTCGGCCGTCACCGTGCTTGTGGCGGTGACCTCCAGGCTGACGTCGAAGGCGTCGCCACGGAGCTTCCCGGCAACTCGCAGCACCAGCGTGCCGGCCTCCTGCGGAAGCGTGACGAGTCGGCGGATGTGCTTTTCGTGCGCGGCCTTGAAGCGCAGGAGCCGGCCAACGTCAAGACCGGGTTGCGCTAGCTGTCGATCTCGTTGTGGCAGGACGCGCAGGCCAGCAGCACGTTGTCAGCGTCGTCGCGGCGCTGGACGGCCAGATAGTGAAAGCCCCACGCGGCGATCCCGCGGTGTGCTGCTGGCCGACGGCGGTGCGCGAGCTCGCCGAGAGACGCCCAAGCCGGTCAGGGGACCTTCGAGGAGGTAGTCCTTGCAGAGGCCGCAGACGCCGCCGGCGCGGACCCAGACCAGGATCTGATCTCTCTGGCTGACTTGGCCTTGCTGACCTTGTCGGCTTGCTTCGCTGTCTTGACCGTCTTCGCAGCGCCTGCGGGAACTGGAAGGTCATCTGGCGTGTTCTTCGGGGTTGCCGCGTGCTGCGGCGGGCCGTCGTGATTCACTGAGCTCGCTCCTCTGGAGAGTGGAGTAGTTGAGTTGTACGGAGCCCTCGCTCTTGCCGGAGCGGGGGCTCACGCATTTACGGTGTGCCGCTACACAGCCGTCAGGCGCGTAGCGGCTGGCGTTCGCGTTGTTCGACTCGGCCCCCCCTTGAACCATTGGGCTGCCCCCTCGATGGGGACGGCGCATGACAACGGCGATTGCCGCCACGTTCGACAGGTGGATAGCAGTTCCGGATCGCGTTCCGGGTTGCGCTGCGCGGTCGGCATGTGCTGTCCATCAGCTTGAGCCCGAGCCGGGGTCCTCGAAGGCGAGCAGCAGCTGATGCAGCAACGTCTCCACCGTCAGCAGATGCGCCCGCAGCACTGTCACCGTCCGAGCGGACGCATGCTTTCCTGCTTGTAGGAGACTCCGAACGTCCGTCACCTGTGCAGCAACGGCCTCGACCTGGCTGACGGCCAGCCGCCTGCGGCCCTTGTCAGCGGGGCTGCGCAACACGTAACGCACCCGCAAGCCGTAAGTGGGGCCGCCCACCGTGGTTAGCTCGGCGGCGGAGCGCCGCCCATTCCAGTGCCAGCTGAGCACATCACGTTCCGGGGCCAGCGCCCGCAAGGCCCGTTCCAGGAGCTCCACCCCGCAGGTCGCGATCTTGACGTTCGCCGCCGGCCCGTTGCGCTCGACATCTTCCCAGGCCCCCTCCAGAAGGCCGGGCAGCTCGCGATATACAGCTCTCGCAGCGCGGAAAGGAGGTCCGCCCGCGCCCGCGCCGGACCGTCCAGCCGGCCGGCGCGACCGTCGACGTGAACTCCTCGAATGCCTGCTCCCGCTCATCTTGAACGAGATCAGCGGCAGCAACGTCCACTGTCAGTAGCCCCAGACACGCTGCGGTTTGCGCTGACTGCAAAAGCCAGATCCGTACGTGACGCACCGGGCGGCAGCGCCCCCAGGTACCGGCCGAGGTTGTCGGCCGGGCGCCGGCTAGGCAACCGGACACCGACGCCAGCTAGGACGCTGGCGGGCCGCAGTCGCGGCGAGGCGCGACGTGACCTTTGCTGATCCGGTGAGATCGCGAGCAGCGGGCTGACGCCCGCATCGAAGCGCAACCGGCTGGTAGCCGCGAACGCGGCAGCGAACCCATCACCCATCAGGCTGTGCCGCCAGGAGGCAAGCACAGCATCGGAGGCGACCAGGTTCTTGAACGCGCCGGCGGCGGACGGCTGTCCGCCGGGCTCCGCGAAAGCCGGCAGCTGGGTGGTCGGCAACTGCCACGTCGGATTCAGCTTCGGAAGCAGGTCCCGCAGCTGCGCGCGAGCCCGGCATGCACGGCCAGCACATTCGACTGCTCGCGTATTGCCGCCGTCGCCGACGATGTCGGCCTCCCCTTGGGTAGCACGCTCAACTGCTCGGCCAAGCGCGCGTTGATGCCAAGCGCTGGAACGGCCGTGATGCGGACAAGGTCATCAGCGAGCTTCCGCCACGCCGGAGTGGCCAAGAAGGTGCTCGCCAGCTCGGCTCCCAACTGCCACCCGCAGGGCGCCGCCCTCCGCCAAGGCGGCAAACGAAGGCCGCACAGGGACCGGCCAGCGCGGCGAGCGCGGGGCGCTACCGGGACCGCCAGCTCGGCGAGCAACTTGCGGGAGAAGTCGTTCAGCGGCTGGTGTGCTCCGGCTGCTCGCCCGGTCGTCGCGCCCATCTGCCTCGGCCATAACCACCCACCCCCTCCAGCCCGTTCTAGCGCAACCGTCCGACAAGCTTTCTGGCCGCTTTGACGTCACCCCGGCCTCCTACGGGCGAAACCGGCGACGCGGGTAGTGCTATTGGGATTGGGAATGTGTACCAACCTTCATAAGGAATGCCCACGATGACCCGGTGGACATTTTCATGACCACCCGGACATTCGGTGAACAAAGCCCAGGCACTGCTCGCAGACGTAGCAGCTTCCGGCCGCACGCATCGTGATGCCGCAGGTGAAGCAGAGCGGAGCATCGACCGCGGTCTGGACGTCGATCTGACCACCTGAGGCACCGCTTCCGGCGGCGGCAGTGCGCGGCTCAGGAGGTGTCACCTCGACCGGCGTCGAGGTCCGCAGACTCTCGACGTCCGGATCGGCCTCGAGCTCCGCGCCTCCGTACTTCGCCGCCGTCTGCGCCGCCCGCTCCTCGGCCGTGAAGATGCCGAGCTCGGCCCGGCGCTCGTACGGCAAGTAGTCCAGGGCGAGCCGGCGGAACAGGTAGTCCATCACCGACTGGGCGAGCCGGACGTCAGGATCGTCGGTGCAGCCCCGCCGGATCGAAGCGCATGTTGATGAACTTGGAGACATAGGCGTCGAGCGGAACCCCGTACTGCAGGGCGATCGACACGGCCACCGAGAACGCATCCATGACGCCGGCCAGGGTGGAACCCTGCTTCGACATCTTGATGAAGACCTCACCCAGACCGTTGTCGGGGTAGGAGCCCGCCGTGAGGTAACCCTCGGCGCCGCCGACCGCGAAAGAGATGGTCTGCGACGGACGCTTCTTGGGAAGCCGCTTGCGGACAGGGCGGCTCTCGACGTGGGCCTCGGCGACTTTCCCACCGCTCGCGCCGGCCCGGCTGCCCTTGAGGTCACTGAGCGGCTGCCCGACCTTGCAATTGTCGCGGTAGATCGCGAGCGCCTTGAGCCCGAGCTTCCAGCCCTCGAAGTAGATGTTTTCGACCTCTTCTACGGTGGCGGAGGTCGGCATGTTGACCGTCTTGCTGATGGCCCCGGACAGGAACGGCTGCGCGGCAGCCATCATCCGCACGTGGCCCATCGGGCCGATCGAGCGCTCGCCCAGCGCGCAGTCGAAGACGTCGTAGTGCTCCGGTCGCAGACCCGGCGCATCGACGACGTGGCCGTGCTCCTTGATGTGCTCGACGATCGCCTCTTTGGTCTCCTCCGCGTAGCCGAGCGACGTGAGTGCCCGCGGCACGGTGTGGTTGACGATCTGCATGCTGGCGCCGCCGACCAGCTTCTTGACCTTGACGAGCGCCAGATCCGGCTCGATCCCGGTCGTGTCGCAGTCCATCATCAGGCCGATCGTGCCGGTGGGCGCGAGCACCGAGGCCTGCGCGTTGCGCCATCCGTTGCGCTCGCCCATCCGCAGCCCTTGCTGCCATTGCTTGGCGGCCAGCGCGAGCAGGCGAGCGTCATCGGCGCCGATCGGACGGACCGCATCGTTGGCCGCGGCGTGCTTGCGCATCACCCGGGTGTGGGCGGCTGCATTGCGGCTGTAGCCCTCGTACGGGCCGACCGCCGCCGCGAGCTCCGCGCTGCGCCGGTAGGCGGTGCCGGTCATGAGCGACGTGATGCCGGCGGCGAGCGCCCGGCCACCCTCGGAGTCGTAGGCGTGGCCGGTGGCCATGAGCAGCGCGCCCAGATTCGCGTAGCCGATGCCGAGCTGGCGGAATGCCCGGGTGGTATCCCCGATCGCCTCGGTGGGGAAGTCGGCAAAGCAGATGGAGATGTCCATCGCGGTGATGATCAGCTCCACGGCGCGCACGAAGCGCTCGCCGTCGAACGTTCCGTCATCGCGCAGGAACTTCATCAGGTTGAGCGAGGCGAGATTGCAGCTGGAATTGTCCAGGTGGACGTACTCCGAGCACGGGTTGCTCGCCGTGATCCGGCCCGACTCCGGGCAGGTGTGCCAGTCGTTGATGGTGTCGTCGTACTGCACTCCGGGATCGGCGCAGGCCCAGGCGGCCTGGCCGATGGCTCTCCACAGCTCGCGCGCCTTGACGGTCTCGATCACGGAGCCGTCGAGACGGGCACGCAGGTGATGCTCGCCATCACTTTCGACCGCTCGCATGAACTCGTCGCTCACCCGAACGGAGTTGTTGGCGTTCTGGTATTGCACCGACACGATGTCGGAACCGCCGAGGTCCATGTCGAAGCCCGCGTCACGCAGCGCGCGGATCTTGTCCTCTTCACGCGCCTTGGTCTCGACGAACTCGAGGACGTCGGGGTGATCGACATCGAGCACGACCATCTTGGCCGCCCGGCGGGTCGCACCACCGGACTTGATGGTGCCGGCGGATGCGTCAGCACCGCGCATGAAGCTGACCGGGCCCGAAGCCGTGCCACCGGAGGACAGGAGCTCCTTCGACGAGCGGATCCGCGAGAGGTTGATACCGGAGCCCGAACCGCCCTTGAAGATCAATCCTTCTTCGCGATACCAATTGAGGATCGACTCCATCTGGTCGTCCACCGCCAGGATGAAGCACGCGCTGACCTGCTGCGGCGCATTGGTTCCGACGTTGAACCAGACCGGGGAGTTGAAGCTGAACATCTGGTGCACGAGCAGATAGGTGAGCTCGTGCTCGAAGATCTCGGCATCCTCGGCGGCGGCGAAGTAACCATTGGATTCGCCTGCCCGCCGGTAGGCCCCGACCACGCGGTCGATCAGCTGGCGCAGCGAGCTCTCACGCTCGGGCGAACCTGCCGCTCCGCGGAAGTATTTGCTGGTGACGATGTTCGCCGCGTTCACCGACCAGAAGTCGGGAAACTCGACCCCTCGCTGCTCGAAATTCACCGTCCCGTCGCGCCAATTCGTCATCACGACATCGCGACGCTCCCAGCTCACCTGGTCATACGGGTGAGTGCCCGGAGTCGAAAAGATGCGCCCGATCCGGAGCCCTCGCTGCGGCGATGAGGGCGCCGGAATCGTGTCGGAAACGGTTTCAGTCATGCAGTCCTGCCTTTCGTAAGAAGCAACAACCGGGGACGGCCGGATGTGCCGGGAATTGGCGGAAGTCTGGGGTTTTGCGGCAGCTGGATCAGGTCGCAGCAGACGTGGCGAGGGCGGGGGGCGGAGGGTGCGTGGAGTGAGCGCGATCGGCGTCGTTCTGGCTGGGATCTGAGGGGGAAGCGGCCGCCTCCGGCGCATGATCGCGGCGCAGCGCGGCGATCTCCTGATCGAAATCCTCGAGGGAGTCGAAGGCCCGGTAGACGGACGCGAACCTCAGGTAAGCGACCTCGTCCAATTCGCGCAGCGGCCCCAGAATCGCGCGCCCGACGTCATCGGAGCTGACCTCGGCCCGACCGGCGGCCCGGACGTTTTCTTCGACCCGCTGCGCGAGCAGCGCGAGTGCGTCTTCATCGACCGGACGACCCTGGCAAGCCTTGCGTACCCCGGCGACAACCTTCTCGCGACCGAAGGGCTCGGTGGCGCCGCTGCGCTTGACCACCAGGAGAGTGGCCGCCTCCAGGGTGGTGAAGCGGCGGCCACACGCACCGCACGAGCGGCGGCGGCGGATTGCGGAGCCCCCGTCAGCTTCCCGGCTGTCAACAACGCGGCTGTCAGAGGTCTGGCAGAAGGGACAGCGCATGAGCCCGGCCCACCCTTCCCGTTGATCAGACCCGCTCCGTCGGCCGTACTTCCGATCGCTTTCAGGCGCCTGACCAGCCGGGCTGTGGACACCCTTGTGGGTAACCGGCCCAAATCTGTGGGCAACCTGTTGAACAACCTGTGGACGACTTACATGGGTGTAACTACCAGATGTTGTGTCCCGGACAGTAGGGCTCCACCGCGGGGTGAGCAAGTCTGATAGCGGCGTGTCGCACCGGCGAGTCGCGACGAATTTGCTCTGCGTACATGTCATGGGACGGAACGTGATTCCGGAAAACCGCGGCGAGGCCGATCAGGGCAAGCGAAGACGCTGCCCGACGGCAAGGTCGGCACTGGAGAGGTGGTTGATGGACCTCAACTCGCCCACGACATCCCGCGGGTCGGAGCCGGGCAGCGCACGGACGGCAATGGTCCAGAGCGAATCGCCCGGCTGGACGACGACCGAGGCCGCATGCGTGGACACCGGAGCCCCGCCCGCACTTGCCCGGCCCAGGCCGAACGCGGCGTAGACCGCGATCGCCACGACGACGAGGGCGAGCACCTTTCCTCGCCGGGTGAGGTGCAGCTTCCTCGGCGCGGCTCGAACGCAGAGCACATCGGCCGATGCGCGAGTGGCCACCCTCCGGCGCGACCGAGCGCGAACCGCGCCCGGGGCCGGCCGCTCGATCCGGCGAGAGCGCCGCGACACCGGCGGCGGGGCGACCGGTCGCGCCGTCTCGAAGCGACGTCGCAGCGGCGCGCGCACCGGCGCCGCCGGCGCCTCCCCTCGGCGGGCAACGGGAGCGAACTCGCTCACCGACCGGCGGGCGACCGCCGGCGGCCGCACCTCCTGCGCAGCCCGAAGGACCTTCGGGCGGGCCGAAGATCTCGCCGGGCGCCTGACGCCCACGACGAAACCCGGCCCCCAACTGCTAGCCACCGAAGCAGCCATCTCCGCACCTCCACCACGTCACTGGCGCCCGCGACGAGCGGATCACCGTCGAACCCGTGTTCGACTTTCGTGTTGTAGCGCGACCGTACGACAAAATCGCGACACGGTCGAACGTGTGTTTGAAAGAAGCGACCGGACCGGCTACGGTTGAACACATCGAACGAGCGGATCGCCCGCTCCGGGGGCAAGCGAGGAGCAGCAGATGGCAAAGCAGGGTGCGAGTGGCAGCGGAGGTCGACCGAGCTCTGAGGGCCGCCGCCAGAGCGCCCCGAAGGCGGCCGCATCGCCACGGCGGCGCCGCGGCAACGTCAGGGATTTCCCTGACGGGGCACCTGACGAGACCGGCCTGACCCCGCGCCAGCGCAAGGTCCTCGAAGTCATCCGCGAAGCGGTGGACCGTCGGGGATATCCGCCGAGCGTCCGGGAGATCGGCGAGTCAGTCGGGTTGACGAGTTCGAGCAGCGTCGCGCACCAGCTGAAAACGCTGGAATCAAAGGGCTTTCTGCGCCGCGATCCCAATCGCCCACGGGCTGTCGAGGTGTTGCTTCCGGGCATCGAGACCGAGTCCGGGCCTTTGACCTCGCACCCGACCCCCGCCTACGTCCCGGTGGTGGGACGCATCGCGGCCGGGGGGCCAGTGCTCGCCGAGCAGGCGGTCGAGGAGATCTTCCCCCTCCCGAGAGAGCTGGTTGGGGAGGGCACCCTCTTCCTCTTGCGGGTCACCGGTGAGTCGATGATCAATGCGGCCATCTGCGACGGCGACTGGGTCGTGGTTCGCCAGCAGCCGGTCGCTGACAATGGCGACATTGTGGCAGCCATGCTCGACAACGAGGCCACGGTCAAGACCTACAAGGCGAAGGACGGCCACGTCTGGCTCATGCCGGCCAATCCGGACTACGAGCCGATCGTCGGCGACGAGGCCGTGGTGCTAGGTCGCGTCGTGGCGGTGCTGCGCAAGGTCTGAGCCGGAAGCGGATCCGTTCGGGTGACGGAGCCGTTCGGGGTGACTGATCCGTCCGGGGTGACGGCAGCGGTAGCAGACGCGGGTGTGGTGGATGCCGCGAATGGCTTCAGCACCGACGCCAGGCCCGCCGGCACGCGTGCTCGAAGGAGGGTCCCGTCTGCGGTGTGTTCCGAAGTCAGAACCTCGCCGATCTCGTGCACCCGTGCGACGAGATCACCGCGGGCGTAGGGCACCAGCGCCTCGATCTCGACCGGCGGGTGCGGGGTCCGCGCCTCGATCTCGGCCACGAGCTCGCCGAGCCCTGAACCCGTGCGGGCGGATACGACAAGGGCGTGCGGCAACGTGCGGCGAAGCCGGCTCAGAGTCACGGGATCGGCCGCGTCAGCCTTGTTGATGACCAGCAGCTCGGGCAGGGCCGCGGCGCCGATCTCGTCGAGCACCTCGCGCACGGCGGCAATCTGCGACTCGGGGTCCGGGTCGGCGCCGTCGACGACGTGGATCAGCAGGTCGGCTCCGGAAACCTCTTCCAAGGTCGAGCGAAACGCGTCGACGAGCTGATGCGGGAGGTGACGAACGAAACCCACGGTGTCGGTGAGCGTGATGGTGCGCCCGTCGGGGAGCACTGTGCGGCGCACCGTCGGGTCCAGGGTGGCAAAGAGCGCGTCTTCCACCAGGACACCGGCGCCCGTGAGGCGGTTCAGCAGGGATGACTTGCCGGCGTTGGTGTAGCCCACGATGGCGACCGACGGCACCGAAGCGCGGTGGCGCCCGGCCCGCTTGGTGGAACGCACCGTCGACATCCCCGCGAGATCGCGACGCAGCCGCGACATGCGCGAACGGATCCGGCGCCGGTCGGTCTCGATCTTGGTCTCACCGGGGCCGCGGGTACCGATGCCGGCACCGGCGCGGGTCATCGATTCACCCCAGCCGCGCAGCCGGGGAAGCAGGTAAGACAGCTGCGCGAGCTCCACCTGCGCCTTGCCCTCACGGGAGGTGGCGTGCTGGGCGAAGATGTCGAGGATCAGCGCGGTGCGGTCAATGACCTTGACCTTGACGATCTGCTCCAGCTGGCGCAGCTGGCCAGGAGTCAGCTCACCGTCGCAGACCACCGTGTCAGCGCCGGTCGACACCACGACATCGCGCAGCTCCCGGGCCTTGCCGGAGCCCACGTAGGTAGCCGCATCGGGTTTGCTGCGCCGCTGGACGAGGCCTTCGAGCACTTGGGAGCCGGCGGTCTCGGCCAGCGAGGCGAGCTCGGCCAGCGAATTCTCCGCATCAGCCTGGCGTGCCCGAATCCCACACCCCGATGAGCACCACGCGCTCGAGCCGCAACTGGCGGTACTCGACTTCGGTGACGTCTTCGAGCTCCGTCGCCAACCCGGCGACGCGGCGCAGCGCCTGGCGATCCTCGAGGTCGAAGCCCTCGCCTTCGGCTTCGAACCACGGCACGGCGTCAAGATCCGTGGCGCCGCCGACCTGCGGGTCGACAGGCTCGGATTGCTGCTGGGTCAGTGACAGGCACGCGGGCCCGGGCGGCAGCAGAAGTCATCTCACCCAGTTCAACCCGGGAACGGGGCTGCGTCATCCGGATTTCGCTGCAAGAGCCAATCCATGAACCCGTTCCACCAGTTCGCGCAGCTCAGCCGACTCCAACACGGCGAAGGCGGGAGCCACCATGCGGTTGGTGAGGTCCTCGGCGGCAGCGCGGCGCGCCAGCAGTTCGTCCGTGACCGCCGGCAGCGGATCGGTCCACCCGACAGACTGCGGCTGGTAGAACTCGGTTGCGCTCGCCGCCGCCGCCTCCACCGGCGTCAAACCGCCGGCCAGCACCGCCAGCCCGTGGATCCCGCCGCGATGCTCCCGCAGCACCTGCAACAGGTGGGAGGTCAGCGCGGGCAAGTCGGACGGGCGCGGCGCCGCCCGCCAGCCGGCGAAAAGGGGTAGCGCGGCACCGTCGGCACGATCGGCGACGCGTCCGAGCAGCTCGGTGGTCCGCTCGAGTCCGTCGACGGAAGCGAAGCGCTTGCGCGCCCAACGCCAGCAGCATTCGCTGAAGTGCGGCCAGGCCCTCCGCCGGGGACATGACGGCCTTGCCCTGCCTGCCACATCGTCTCCACCAGCGGCGCCGGGAAGAACGTCATGGCGCTGGCGACCACTTCTGGAGTGGCGTCGCCGAGCGCCCCTCCGCGGCCGAGGTAGTAGAAGGTCATCCCGTCGAAGCCCAGCTCACTGCCGTAGGCGTAGGTCGAACGCGAGGCCATGAACCAGCCGCCGAGAAACCCGACCGGTCCGGCGAGCTCCGTCGCGGCCTCGAGCGGGTTCAGCCCCACCACCGTCCAGCCGCGACGATGTTGGCCGGGCCGTGCAGGATCGACCGACGCGCCCTCCCACACGACTCGCAGCCGCCCGCCTGGCACGTCGACCAGTACATCGGCCGATCTGCTCGCCGCGCGAGGCCGCCTCGGCGACCGCGACCGCGCACGCCCCGGTTCCGCACGAGAGCGTCTCCCCCGACCCCCGCTCGTGCACCCTCATCACCAGCACTCCGGGGGCTTCGGGAGCGCGGGCATAGACCTCGACGTTGACCCCGTGAGGAAAACGTGCGGCGTCGAAGCCGGGCGCCGAGACCATGTCGAGCGCCGAAGGATCGGTGACGGGGCACACCAGGTGGGGATTGCCCATCGAAACCGGCATGCCCTCATACCTCGCGCCACCGATGGTCGCCACCGAGGGCGCCGGGTCGATCACCGGCGGCCCCATGTCGACCGCGATATCGCCGGCCGGATCGGCGGGAACGTCGACCCGCCGGACCCCGCCCCGGGTCGCGAGCAGCAAGGTATCCGGGCCGCGCCCAGCCCGCGGCGACCAGATAGCGGGCATAGACGCGGGCGCCGTTGCCGCACATCTCCGCGATGCTGCCGTCGGCATTCACGTAGTCCATGAACCAGGTGCCGGGCTCGCCGGGCACGACCCGCAGGCACCCGTCAGCCCCGATGCCGAAGCGGCGGTCGCAAAGCCGACGCACCAGGTCAGGGGTCAGGCGGAGGCGATCCTCGCGGTCGGGAAGCAGGACGAAATCGTTGCCGGTGCCCTCACCCTTGGCGAAGGCGAGACCGGTACCGGACGTGGATGCCAGGGCCGCAAGCTCAGGCAGGGCCTCCACGCTCATGATCTGGGAGGCTACTTCGTCTCGGGCCGGCTCTGCGAGTACGCGAAGCCGGCGGTCCGGGCCAGCGCCTCAGGTGACGCCGGAGTCCAGCCGCCGCCGCGCGCCAGCATCGAACGAGCCCGGCTCGCCTCCTGCGGCCCGCAGAACAGGAAGCCGTGCGCGCGGTCGCACCCGAGCTCGCAGAGCCGAGCGCCTTCGGTCCAGGACTCGACGCCTTCGGCAACGACGTACAGGTCGCGGGCATGAGCCAGGCGTACGACCGACGCGACGATCGAGTCCTCGTCAAGGTCGACGCCGAGGCCGCGCACGAAGCGCCGGTCGAGCTTCACCGCGTCGACGGGCATGTCGTCGAAGCGGGCGAGCGAGGAATACCAGGTGCCGAAATCGTCGACGGCGAGCGCGCAGCCCGCGTCACGCAGTTCGATCAGCAGCGATGCCGCCGCGGAGCCCACGTCACCCAGCGTGGATTCGCTGAACTCCAGGCCGAGCGAGCGGGGCGGCAGCTGGTGGCGTTCGAAGAGCTCGCGTACCGATATCGACAAAGCCGGCCGCCGCGAGCTGGACCGCCGGCACGTTGGCCCACAGCTGGCACAGGCCCGACGGTGGGATGCGGAGGCAGCAGCTCCCAGCGAGCGCGCTCGGCGGCGCACTGCTCGAGCACCCAGGCCGAAAGCGGAAGCAGCAGCCCGGCCTTGTGCGCGACCTCGAGGAAAGGCATCGGGCGGCGAGCAGCCCGCGGCGCGGATGTGCCCAGCGCATGAGCGCTTCCATGCCGACGACACCGCCCGACGCCAGATCGATCTCGGGCTGAAAATGCAGGACGATCTCGCCGCGCTGGTGCGCGCCGCGCAGCTCGTCGGCCAGATCCAGATCCAGCATCGCGCTCATGAATCGCCCTCAATCCCCCGGTCCCCTGCGCGCACCTATCGGTGCCCGGTGCGCCGCGATGAGTCGTTCGGCGGCAGCTGACCTGCGCCGATCCGATCTGCCGGCCCGATGCGTCGGGGCTCGGCCGAGCGCGCAGCCATTGGATACGGGGATCGCGACGGAACCACGACCGCTGCCGGCGTATGAATCGGCATGTGGACGCACCGTCTCTGCCTGGGCAGACTCCCGCTCCGCAAGCAGCCCGTCGAACCACCGAGCACCTGCGCGTAACCGAGCGCCCGCGCAGCGGTACGACCTTCGCGCAAACCGTCCGCGGCCAGCGCCCGACCTCCTCGACGAAGCCGGCGTCCCACATGTGCTGCGTCGCGCTCGACCACCCGGCGTCCAGATCGGGGCGGTCGACCCCGATGAGGACGACGTCGTACACCGCCTCCGGGCGCCGGCAGCTGGGCCGTGAAGCTGCCGGTCAGCGCGATCACCTCGAGCGCCCGCACGATGCGCCGCCCGTTGCCGGGCAGGATCGCGGCAGCCGCTTGCGGGATCAGCGGCGGCCAGCCGCGCATGCAGCGGGGCGGGGCCGGCTTCGGCCAGCTCCGCCTCCAGCTCCGCGCGTAGCGCGGATCGGTGCCGGGAAAGTCCAGGCGTCCAGCGCCGCCCGCACGTACAGGCCGCTGCCCCCGACCAGCACCGGGTGCGGCCCGCAGCCAGCAACGCGTCGATCTGCGCGCGGGCCAGCTGCTGGTACGTGGCGACGTCCGCCGCATGCCGGGGATGCCAGATGTCCAGCAGGTGGTGCGGCACGCCGCGGCGCTCGTCAGCGGTCGAGCTTCGCGGTGCCGATGTCCATGCCGCGTAGAGCTGCATCGAGTCGGCATTGACGACCTCGCCGCCGAGCCGCTGGCCAGCTCCACCGCCAGATCGCTCTTGCCGGCGGCCGTGGGTCCGACGACGGCGACGACCGGCGGCCAGGCGGCTCAGTCCCGGCAGCCCGGCGTGACCAGGTCGCCACCAGGTAGCCGACACCGTACGGGGCGTCGTCGTAGGTGACTCCGGCCTGCCAGGCGTCCGGCAAGCAGGCGTGAAGCGGCCCGCCAGGCGGGCGCACCGGCGGCCAGCAGCTGCGCGCCGAGCTCGCAGATCGCGCCGCGCGCCAGCAGCGCCGGATCACCGGCGGCCAGCGCGGCGCTCGCCGCTGCGTCGAAGCCGGCCGCCCGCTCGTCGAGCCAGCCAGGCGCCTTCTCGGTGCGCCGCGCCGAACCGTCACCCATGACGAGCAGCCCGGCGGCGCCGGCCGCGCGCGTCCGCAGGCCACGCCGGCAGCTCCCCGTCCGCATCGCACGTGATCCCGAAGGCAGCCGAACCGGCAGCGGCCTGCTCGAGCAGCCACGCGCCCACCGCCAAGCGACAGCGGCAACCGTCCGCCGGCCGCGGGCGGCAGCGCCGGGAAGCTTCACCGCATAGTCGACCCCGAAACCGGCGAAGCTGCCCACGCTCCCGGCCGGGAAGGAGCCGCGGCATCGTCACGCGGAGCCGAGGACGACGATGCGCGTCGACCGGCCGGTCGCACAGCCAGCGAACCGCCGCGATCGGCCGGAGCCCGCACCGCCACCGGCTCGTTCGCCGACATCGCGGGCACCAGCAACGGAGGATGCGGGCAGAAAGCGACCGCAACGGTGTCCACCCGGGCACGCTCCAACGCCGGCTCAGGCCGGAGCGCCGACGCGGGGCAGCCCGAGCCCGACGGTCTCCGCGCCCGGCGCCGTCAGCCGCGGGGGTCACCGGCCGCCGGCCCGCCGCCCAGGCATCGCCCGCTGCCGTACGCCGGATCGCGAGCGAGCGGCCCGTCAGCGAGCAGGTGATGCGGAGCGCCGCGGGTGATGACGGTGTGCGACGAGATCGCCCGGACGCGGGAGCCCGGCAGTTGCCGCGGCCGCCGCATGAAGGTGAACCAGCCGCCCGTCGCGAGCCCGGCCCGACATCCGCCCGGTGCCCGCGTCCTTTCGCCCCTCGCCCTCGGCGAGAGCACCTCGACCTGGCGGCCGACCAGCGCCGCGGTTGGCCTCCCAGGCGAGCTCATCCTGCAGTTCACGAGGCGCCCGTACCGCTCGGCGACGACATCTGCGGCACCTGATCCGGCAGCTCTGCAGCCGGCGTACCCGGGCGCTTGGAGTACTGGAAGGTGAACGCGCCGGCGAACCGAGCCGCGCGCACGACGTCAAGCGTCGCCTGCGAAGTCGGCCTCGGTCTCGCCGGGAAAGCCCACGATGATGTCGGTCGTGATCGCCGCATCCGGGATCGCCGAGCGCACCCGCTCGATGATCCCCAGGTAGCGCTCGGCGCGGTAGCTGCGGCGCATCCGTCGCAACACGTCGTCCGATCCCGACTGCAACGGCATGTGCAGCGACGGGCACACGTTCGGGGTCTGCGCCATCGCGGCGATGACGTCGTCGGTGAAGTCGCGGGGATGCGGGCGAGGTGAACCGCACCCGCTCCAGGCCGTCGATGCCGCCCATGGCACGCAGCAGCGCGGCGAACGCGCCCGGGTCGCCGAACTGCGGCCGTAGGAGTTCACGTTCTGCCCGAGCAGGGTGATCTCCAGGACCCCCTGCGCGACCAGGGCGCTGCGACCTCGGCGCAGCACGTCGCCGGGGCGCCGGTCGCGCTCCCGGCCGCGCAGGCTCGGCACGATGCAGAACGTGCAGGTGTTGTCGCAGCCGACGCTGATGCTCACCCAGGCACTCGCCGCGCGATTCGCGGCGCGCCGGCAACACGCTCGGGAAGACCTCGAGCGCCTCGTGAATCTCGACCTGAGCTTCAGCGTTGTGACGCGCCCGCTCCAGCAGCGCCGGCAGGCTCGCCAGGTTGTGGGTGCCGAAGACCACGTCGATCCACGGCGCCCGCTTGACGAGCGACCCGCGGTCCTTCTGCGCCAGGCAGCCGCCCACCGCGATCTGCATCCCGGGATGGGCGTCCTTGACCGGACGCAGGTGGCCGAGATTGCCGTAGAGCCGGTTGTCCGCGTTCTCCCGGACCGCGCAGGTGTTGAAGACGACAGTCGGGAGCAGCGCCCCGGCGGCGGCCACGTACCCGGCCTCTTCGAGCAAGCCCGCGATCCGCTCGGAGTCGTGCACGTTCATCTGGCACCCGTAGGTGCGCACCTCGTAGGTGCGAGGTGTCGGATGGTCGCTCACCGCGTCGAGAGTACGGCGTTGACCAGCGTCCGATCAGGCGCGGACGTCACGCGCAGAACTCGTTGCCCTCCGGATCCTGCATGACGGCCCAGACGACCGCCGAGCTCCTCGGCGCGTTCGACGAACGTCGCGCCGAGCTGCTCGAGGCGGCCACGGCCGCGTCGACGGCGGCTCGCTGCTCTCGACCGGGACGCTCGGGCCGCCGCCGCTGCCGAGGTCGATGTGCACCCGGTTCTTCGCGCGTCTTGGGCTCGGGCACCCGCTGGAAGAACAGCCGCGGCCCCTGCCCGCTCGGATCGACCAGCGCTGCCGCCGAGTTCCACTCGCTCTCCGGGACCCCCTGCGCGGCGCAGGAACGCCGGCCAGTCCGCGTATCCCGGCGGCGGCGGTCGCGGGCCGGTAGCCGAGCGGCGCCAATGCCTGCTGCCAGAAAGCCGGAAACGGCTGCCGGATCGGCGGCGTCGAACGCCACTTGGAACAACGGCGAGTTCCTCCGCTGGCGGACCAGCGGCAGGTCGCCGGAGCTCGGCGGACTGCTAGCGGGCGATTTCGCTCGCCCGGGTCTCGCGTACCACCGTGACGCGGATCTGACCCGGGTAGGTCAGCTCTTCCTCGATCTGCTTCGCCAGATCGCGGGCCAGCACCTGGGCGCCGATGTCATCGACCGCGTCAGGTATCACCATGACCCGCACCTCACGTCCGGCCTGCATGGCGAAGACCTTCTCGACGCCGGGCAATCCGGCGGCGAGCGCCTCGATGCGTTCCGAGCCGCTTGACGTAGGACTCGAGGCTCTCCCGCCGGGCGCCTGGCCGGCCGCCGCTGATCTGGTCGGCGGCCTGGGTGAGCACGGCGCCGATGGTGCGCGGCTCGACCTCGTTGTGATGCGCCTCGATGGCATGGACGACGTCCTCGTGCTCGCCGTAGCGGCGGGCGATCTCCGCGCCGATCAGCGCGTGACTGCCCTCGACCTCGTGGGTCAGCGCCTTGCCGAGGTCGTGCAGCAGCGTGCCGCGCTTGGCCAGATCGGCGCGGCAGCCGCAGCTCGGCGGCCATGATCCCGGCGAGGTGGGCGGACTCGATGAGGTGCTTGAGGACGTTCTGCCCGTAGCTGGTGCGGTAGCGCAGCCGGCCGAGCAGCGTGATCACCTCGGGGTGCATCTCGGCGATGCCGACCTCGACCAGCGCGTCCTCCCCAGCGCGTACGCACGAGCGCCTCGACGGCCTGACCTTGGCCCGCTCGTACTCCTCCTCGATGCGCTGCGGATGGATGCGGCCGTCGAGCACGAGCGCCTCGAGGGTCACCCGGCCGACCTCGCGACGGACCGGGTCGAAGCAGGACAGCAGCACCGCCTCGGGGGTGTCGTCGATGACGACGTTGACGCCGGTGACGGCCTCGTAGGCGCGGATGTTGCGCCCCTCGCGGCCGATGATCCGGCCCTTCATGTCATCGCTCGGCAGGTGCAGGACCGAGACGACCGACTCGGCGGTCTGCTCGCTCGCGACCCGCTGGATCGCGAGCGTGACGATGCGACGGGCCCGATCCTCACCCTCGTTGCGCGCCTTGGCCTCGATGTCGCGCACGATCAGCGCGGCGTCACGCTTGGCTTGGGACTCGACGTCCTTGACCAGCTCGGCACGCGCCTCGGCCGCCGTCAGCCCGGCAACCTGCTCGAGCACCCGGCGCCGCTCCTCCTCGAGGTCGGCGAGCTCCGCCTTGCGACGCGCGATGTCGGCTTCGGTACGCGCCAGCTCGTGCTCGCGGGCCACCACCTCGTGGGCTTCCTGCTCCAGCCGCTCCGAGCGCTCCTCGAGCCGCGACCTCGCGGCTGACCAGTCGCTGCTCGCGTTGATCGAGGTCGTTGCGGGCGGCCGCCACCTCCTGCATGCTCGGCTGGCGCGCCTTCGGCGCCGCTTGCTGGCCTCGCGTTCCGCGCGGGCCCGCAGCTCGGCAACCTCGACGACGACCTCGGCCTTGAGCGGTCTCCGCCTCTTCACGAGCGTGCGCGCGAGCCCGCTCACCGTCCGCCTGCGCCAGCTCGCGGGCTTCCTCCAGCTCGCGGGTGACCAGTTCGGACGCCTGCCGACGCGCGTCGGCCATCGCCTGCTCGCGCAGCTCCTGCACTTGCGGACCTCGTCCAGTCCAGCGACGGGTGCCGCGAGGCGCACCGCCACCGACGGTGGCGTTCCGACGATTCGCACCCGGCGCTGCACCCGAAACATCGTCAGGCCGAGCCCTATCAGCGACGACGAGCACCAGCACGAGGAGTACAGCGACCAGCGCGTTCATGCGTCCTCCTCCTGTCGCCATGAGCGGGGGCTCGCCGGCGACCAGCGTGAGGAGGATGGCGAGCGCAAGACGCAGACGTCCTGACGACGTCCACTAACGCTCCGAGCGGAGATGACGCCTGCCACCTCGACGCCTGCTGCAATCTCCCTTCTTCGCGGTGCCTGTGTGGCTGCAGCAACCAGCTTTCGTCCGAACTATCTCGCCCCGCAGCGAAGCCGCGGTGGATCCTCCTGCCTGCCGGGAGGCTAGGACTCGCAACCTTGATCGTCAAGGATCAGCCCCGAGGGGAGGCTTTCCATCCCGTTCACACCCCGGTCACCAGATTCATCCGTCGGAGAACGCCGCTGCCCGCTCGTCGTCCTCGTCGAACTGCTCCCCACCGGCCTCTTCGGCATCGCTCGACAGGTCTGCCAGCACCTGCACGAGCACGTCGTTGACCACCGCCGTGCTGAATCCGCGCCGCAACAGCAGGCCCATCAGCCGGCGCCGCTGCACCTCCGGGGCCAGGCGGGCGAGCCCCGCAGCGCGCCGCGAGGCGAGTGCCAGCGCCGTAGCCCGCTCGTCGTCGTCATCCACCTGCGCGGCTGCCAGATCGATGACCTCGGGCGCCACCCCACGGGTGCGCAGCTCGGCGCGCAGACTTCGGGTGCCGCGCCGCCGAACCCCCACCCCGGTGCGTACATACGCCTCGGCGTAAGCGGTGTCGTCGACCAGCCCGACCTGGGTCAGCCGGTCGAGCACCCCCGCCACCACGTCATCGGGTGCGCCCGCCTGCGCGAGCTTGCGCTCGAGCTCCGCTCGGGTACGCGGCTGACCGGCCAGCAGATTCAGACACCGCTCGCGAACTGCGGACTCCAACTCCTGCGGCGACCCTGCCACCAACGGACGTGGACGCGATCGGCCGGCCATCACCTCACCCCATCTCGGCGTCGGGCGGGCCGCCGCGTGGAGCTGCGGCATCAGCGAGCGCTCCGCTCAGAAGTCCACCGGGGTCGACGCCACCGGATCGACCAGGTTGATCTCGGCATCGAGGACCGGGCCGATCCCGAGCTTCTCCTTGATCTTCTTCTCGATCTCATTGGCGAGGTCAGGATTGTCACGCAGGAAGCCGCGCGCGTTTTCCTTGCCCTGGCCGAGCTGCTCGCCCTCGTAGGTGTACCAAGCGCCGGCCTTGCGGACGATCCCGTGCTCGACGCCCATGTCGATCAGGCCGCCTTCACGGCTGATACCCGAGCCGAAGATCATGTCGAACTCGGCGACCCGGAACGGCGGGCTCACCTTGTTCTTGACGACCTTGACCTTGACCCGGCTGCCGACGGCCTCGGTGCCGTCCTTCAAGGTCTCGATCCGCCGCACGTCGAGGCGCACCGACGCGTAGAACTTCAGCGCCTTTCCGCCCGTGGTGGTCTCGGGTGAGCCGAACATGACGCCGATCTTTTCGCGCAGCTGGTTGATGAAGATCGCCGTGGTGCCGGACGTGCTCAACGCACCGGTGATCTTGCGCAGCGCCTGGCTCATGAGCCGCGCCTGCAGGCCGACGTGGCTATCGCCCATCTCGCCCTCGATCTCGGCGCGCGGCACGAGGGCGGCCACCGAGTCGATCACGATGATGTCGAGCGCGCCGGAGCGGATCAGCATGTCAGCGATCTCCAGCGCCTGCTCCCCCGTGTCGGGCTGGGACACCAGAAGCGCATCGGTATCGACACCGAGCTTCTTGGCGTACTCGGGATCCATCGCATGCTCGGCGTCGATGAAGCCGGCGATACCGCCGGCGGCCTGGGCGCTGGCCACCGCATGCGAGCGCCAGGCTGGTCTTACCGCTGGACTCCGGGCCGTAGATCTCGACGACCCGCCCGCGCGGCAGGCCGCCGATGCCGAGCGCGACATCGAGCGCGATCGAGCCGGTCGGGATGACCTGCATCGGCACCTGCACCGTGTCACCGAGGCGCATGATCGAGCCCTTGCCGAAGGACTTTTCTATCTGGGCAAGCGCATTCGCGAGCGCCTTTTCACGGTCGAGGCCTGCCATCGGAAACTCCTCCGGGTAGTGCGATGACGGTCTGGATGCGTCGGAACAAGCGGGACGCTAGGCGACCCCTGCGACAAAACCGTGCGTGCTGCGCGATCTGTGGACAACGCCGGTCGGAAACCGGTGACGCCGACTGTAGGCGAACAGGCGTTCGAGCTGCGCACCGACACGCCGACGTCTTTTCCGGGTGTCCCGCGGACGGCCTCGGCGACGGACGCCGGTTTCGTCGAAGCGAAAACGGGATCGGGTGGGCATGCGCCGCTACCGGTGCCGCGCGGGCACCTCGAACTCCTCGCAGACCGCTCGCCACACGCCCTTGGTGTCGTCACCATCAGCCAGCGCCTGCGAGACCGTCCTGCTCCCGAGACCGGCGATCACGTGGTCACGCGCGAGGGACTCGGCGTACGCCGGGCCGAACTGCTCGCCCATCCGGTACCAGAAGTCGGTCAGGCGCATCTCCACAGGTACAGCGGCCCGCGCTTTTTGTCACCCCCTCGCGGCAGACTCGTGGCGTGACTTCCGATGCACTCGAACAGCTGTCAGCCGGCCACCCGGGCCTGGTTCGCAGCTGCCTTCTCCGCGCCGACCCCGGCGCAGCAGGGCGCATGGGCGGCGATCGCCGGCGGTCGTCACGCGCTCGTCGTCGCTCCGACCGGTTCGGGCAAGACCCTCGCCGCCTTTCTCTGGGCCCTTGACCAGCTCGCGAGCACCCCGCCGCCGGCCGAGAAGCTCGCCCGCTGCCGGGTGCTCTACGTCAGCCCGCTGAAGGCACTGGCGGTCGACATCGAGCGCAACCTGCGCTCACCGCTGGCCGGGATCCGCCATGCCGCCGCCCGGTTGGGCCTGCCCGAGCCGGCCATCCGCGTCGGCGTGCGCTCCGGCGACACCCCCGCTGATGAGCGGCGCCGCCTCGCCACCGCACCGCCCGACATCCTGATCACCACGCCCGAGTCGCTCTTCCTGCTGCTGACGAGCCAGGCGCGCGAGGCGCTTGCGCGGCGTCGCAGACCGTGATCGTCGACGAGATCCACGCGGTCGCCGGCACCAAGCGCGGTGCCCATCTCGCGGTCTGCCTCGAGCGGCTCGATGCCCTCCTCGAGCGTCCGGCGCAGCGCATCGGGCTGTCCGCCACGGTGCGGCCGGCCTCCGAAGTGGCCCGCTTCCTCGGCGGACAGCAGCCGGTCGACATCGTCGCCCCCACCGGCAGCAAGACCGTCGAGGTGCGTGTCGAGGTCACGGTCGAAGACATGGCGGCGATCGGGCGAGCTCAGCGGCCCTGCCGCCGAAGGCCCGGGGGCCGCAGCTGCAGGGGCTCGCAGCTGCCGCCGAGGCCCGCACCTCGATCTGGCCGAGCATCGAGCGGCGGGTGCTCGAGCTGGTTCGCGGGGCCAAGAGCACCATCGTCTTCGCCAATTCGCGAAGGCTCGCCGAGCGGCTGTGCAGCCGGCTCAACGAGCTGGCCGAGGCCGATGCGCTCGAGCAGCCGGCCGCCGAGGCGTCGGTCCGGCGGCCCCCTACCCGCCGCTCGTCCCGCTACCCGGCGCAGGTCGCGGGTCAGGCCGGCATCGGCGGTACCCGATCGCCTCCCGGCGCCACGTTCACCGAGGTGGCCCGCCCGCACCACGGGAGCATGAGCCGCGAGCAGCGCTCCGAGGTGGAGGAGGCGCTCAAGTCCGGGCGGCTGCCGTGCGTCGTCGCGACGAGCAGCCTCGAGCTCGGCATCGACATGGGGGCGGTCGATCTGGTCGTGCAGGTCGAGTCGCCGCCGAGCGTGGCGAGCGGGCTGCAGCGGGTGGGACGCGCGGGCCATCAGGTCGGTGCCGCCAGCACCGGAGTGGTCCTGCCCAAGCACCGCGGTGATCTGCTGCCCTGCGCCGTGGTGGCCGAGCGGATGGCGGCGGGAGCCATCGAGTCGCTCGCGATCACGCGTAATCCGCTCGACGTGCTGGCCCAGCATGTCGTCGCCATGGTGGCGGTGGAGCCGTGGGACGCTCTCGAGCTGCTCGAGCTGGTACGCCGGGCCGCGCCCCTATTCGAGCCTGCCCGACCAGTGCGCTACGAGGGCGTGCTCGACATGCTCGCCGGGCGCTACCCGTCCGACGCGTTTGCCGAGCTTCGCCCGCGGCTGGTCTGGGACCGGGTCGAGGGCACGCTGACCGCCCGGCCCGGCGCCCAGCGGCTCGCCGTCACCAGCGGCGGGACGATTCCTGACCGCGGCCTGTTCGGCGTCTACCTCGTCGCCGGCGCCGACGGCGGGCGGTCCCGGCCGGCGCGTCGGCGAGTTCGACGAGGAGATGGTCTACGAGTCCCGCGTCGGAGATGTGATCCTGCTCGGCTCGTCCTCCTGGCGGATCGAAGACATCGGCGCCGACCGGGTGCTCGTCTCGCCGGCTCCCGGCCAGCCGGGCAAGCTGCCCTTCTGGCACGGCGACGCGCCCGGCCGGCCGATCGAGCTCGGCCGGGCCATGGGCGCGTTCTCCCGCGAGCTGTCCGCGCTCGAGCCGAAAGCGCGCCACGCCCGGCTCGCCGCCGCCGGCCTCGATGAGTGGGCCCGGAGCAATCTGCTCGCCTATCTCGCGGAGCAACGTGAGGCCACCGGGGCGCTGCCGGACGACCGCACGATCGTGGTCGAGCGTTTCCGCGACGAGCTCGGGGATTGGCGGCTGGCGGTCCACTCGCCGTTCGGAGCGCAGGTGCACGCGCCGTGGGCGCTGGCGGTGGCGGCGCGCGTACGCGAAAGCACGGGGCTCGATGCGCAGGTGCTGCACTCCGATGACGGGCTGATCCTGCGGCTGCCTGACGGCGACGAGCCGCCCTCCGCCGATCTGGTGCTGCTTGCCGCCGACGACGTCGAGCAGATCGTGCAGTCCGAGGTCGGCGGGAGCGCGCTGTTCGCCAGCCGGTTCCGCGAATGCGCCGCGCGGGCGCTTGCTGCTTCCCCGCCGCGACCCCACCCGGCGCACCCCGCTGTGGCAGCAGCGCCAGCGCGCGGCGCAGCTGCTTTCCGTCGCCAGCGCCCATCCGGATTTCCCGATCGTGCTGGAGGCCGTTCGCGAGTGCTTGCAGGACGTCTTCGACGTCCCGGGGCTGGTCTCGCTGATGCGTGAGCTCGCCGGTCGAGGGGTGCGGATGGTCGAGGTCGAGACCTCGGCCCCGTCACCGTTCGCCCGCTCGCTGCTGTTCGGCTACGTGGGCGCCTTCATGTACGAGGGCGACAGCCCGCTCGCCGAGCGCAGGGCGCAGGCGCTGTCACTCGACAGCCGGCTGCTTGCCGAGCTGCTCGGTTCCGCGGAGCTACGCGAGCTGCTCGACCCCGATGCCCTCGCCGAGATCGAGGCCGAGCTGCAGCGCACCGCACCTGGTCGCCAGGCCCGCGGCGCTCGAGGGCATCGCCGACCTGCTGCGGGTCCTCGGCGACCTGACCGCGGCCGAGATCGCGGCCCGGCTCACCGCGCCGGAAGACACCACCGTCGGCGCCCTGCTGGCCGAGTTGGAGGCGGCCCGCCGCGCCCTGCTCGTGCGCATCGCCGGCGAGGAGCGGTGGGTTGCCGTCGAGGATGCCGGCCGGTTGCGTGACGCTCTCGGGGTGGCGATGCCGGTGGGCGTGCCCGACGCCTTTCTCGAGCCGGTCAGCGACCCGTTCGGCGATCTGGTCAGCCGGTTCGCCCGCACCCGGGGGCCGTTCGTCGCCGCCGATGTCGCCGCCCGCTACGGGCTCGGCACGTCGCCTCGTCACCGCCGCGCTCGACCGGCTCGCCGCCAAGGGTCGCCTCCTGTCGGGCGAGTTCCGGCCCGGCGGTTCGGGTCTGGAGTGGTGTGACGCCGAGGTGCTCCGCCTGCTGCGGCGGCGCAGCCTCGCCAAATTGCGTCGCGAGGTCGAGCCGGTTCCCCTGGCCGCCCTCGCCCGCTTCCTGCCCGACTGGCTGGGCACCGGCAAGGCGGCCCGTCGCGGGGTCGATGCGCTGGCCCGGGCCATCGAGCAGCTGGCCGGTGCGGCCATTCCGGCGAGCGCCCTGGAGACGCTCGTACTGCCCGGGCGGGTACGCGACTACGTCCCGGCGCAGCTCGACGAGTTGTGCGCGAGCGGCGAGGTGGTGTGGGCCGGCGCGGGCTCGCTGCCGGGCAATGACGGATGGGTCCGGCTGGTCCCCGCAGAAGCCGCCGGCCTCCTGCTCCCGCCACCGCTGGAGACGCTCAGCCTCGGCCCGCCTCACGAGGCGATCCTGGCGGCGCTCGACGGCGGTCAAGCCCTCTTCTTCCGCGCGCTCGCCGATGCGGCGTGCTCAGGCGCGGAGCCGGCCGACGACGCGACCCTGGTCGCCGCGCTGTGGGACCTGGTGTGGGCGGGATACGTCACCAACGACACGCTCGCCCCGATGCGGGTGCTGCTCGCGGGCAAGGCCGGCGGCGGCCGCCGCGCTGCCGTTCCTGCGCCCCGCCGGTCTCGCTACGCCCGCTACGGCAGGCCCGCCCTGCCGACCCGCGCCGGACCACCCACGGCGGGAGGGCGCTGGTGGCGGCTGCCCGATCGCGAGCCCGCCGCGACGCGCCGGCTCCACGCGGTCGCCGAGGCGCTGCTCGACCGCCATGGCGTGCTGACCCGCGGGGCCGTGGCCGCCGAGCAGATCCCGGGCGGTTTCTCGGCGGTCTACCCCGTGCTGTCGGCCTTCGAGGACGCCGGGCGCTGCCGGCGCGGCTACTTCGTCGAGGGCCTGGGGGCGGCACAGTTCGCCGTGCCCGGAGCCGTCGACCGGATGCGCGCTCTGGCCGCCGAAGCGCAGCGGGCATCGCAGGAGCCGGCGTGGAGCTCGCCGGTGCCGCCGAGCTGGGAGGCCCGTGACGCTCAGCGCGGCGCCGTGCGATCCGCCGGCCTCGTCCTGGCCGCCACCGATCCGGCCAACCCTTTCGGCGCGGCACTGCCATGGCCCGATCGCGGCGAGAGGGTGGCCACCGGCCGGGTCGCAAGGCCGGGGCGCTCGTGGTGCTGGTGGAAGGCGAGCTGGTGATGTACGTCGAGCGCGGTGGGAAGTCGCTGCTCACCTGGAGCGCAGACCCCGAAGCGCTGGCCGCTGCCGCCGAAGGCCTGGCCACGGCGGCCCGTGCGGGCGGCCTTGGCCGGCTGTCGGTGGAGCGCGCCGACGGCGAGCACGTCTTCGGGGCGGATGCGGTAGCCACGGCACTCGCGGGAGCGGGCTTTCGCGCGACGCCGAGGGGGCTGCGGCTGCGAGGCTGACCTGCGCTGAGGATCCCGGACGCGGCACCATGGGCAGATGCCCGAAGGCGACACGGTGTGGCTGGCCGGACGGCGCCTCGATCAGGCGCTGTCCGGCCGCCCGCTGGTGCGCAGCGACTTCCGGGTCCCGCAGCTTGCCACCACCGACCTGACCGGCCGCACGGTGCTCGGCGTCGCCAGCCGCGGCAAGCATCTGCTCACCCGCATCGAAGGCGGGCTCACCCTGCACACCCATTTCAAGATGGAGGGCAGCTGGCAGATCTACCGTCCGGGGCAGCGCTGGCGGGCACTGGAACATCAGCGCCATCAGATCCGCGTCGTGCTCGCTAACCCGCAGGCTGTCTGCGTCGGGGTCCGGCTGGCCGTCGTCGAGTTGCTGCCGTCGGCGAAAGAAGACCAGGCCGTCGGACACCTCGGTCCGGATCTGCTCGGCGACGACTGGGGCCCCGACGCCGAACTCGAGGCACTGCAACGACTTTCACGCCTGCCCGGGCACGAGATCGGATCCGCCTTGCTGGACCAGCGCAACCTGGCCGGGCTCGGCAACATGTGGCGCTGCGAGGTGCTGTTCCTGCGCGGGATCAACCCTTACCGCAGGGTCGCCGAGGTCACCGACCTTCCCCGGCTCATCGAACTGTCACACCGCCTGCTGCTGGCCAACCGCGAGCGCGCGGGCCAGACCACCACCGGCGACCTGCGTCGGGGTGGCGGGGGTGCGTCCCACTACGTCTACGGGCGCAAGGGGCTGCCCTGCCGCCGCTGCCACACCCCCATCCAGCACGCCTCTCAGGGCGAAGCCGGCTACGCGCGCGACACCTACTGGTGCCCCAGGTGCCAGCCCGCGTGAGCTGACCGGCGCATGCCCTCGGGTCAGGCGGTCGGCGGCGTCGCTTCCTGCCCCTTGCCGGTGCTGACGTCCGGCGCCGACTCGGCAGCACCGCCCGACTCGATCGCGCCCTGCCCGGTCTTCTTCTCCAGCGACGGGGCGGCGGATGATCCCGCCCCCATGGAGGCGCGAATCGCGTCGAGCCGGCTGGAGGCCGCCGAATCGATGGTGGCCTTGCGCACCTCGAGCATGCGCGCCTCGACCCCGCCGCCGGCCAGCTCGTTCTGCCCCAGGGCCGTGGCGTAACGCGCCTCGATCTTCTCGCGTACCTCGGCGAGCGACGGGGTGTCGCCCTGCGGCGCGAGCTCGGACATCGTGGAGAGCGCGCTGTTCATCTGCTCCTGCATCTTCGCGCTCTCGAGCTGGGTCATGAGCTTGGACTTCTCGGCGATCGACTGGCGAAGCCGGAACTCGTTGTCAGCGACGGCCTGCTTGGCCTGATCGACGGCCTGCAGCGCCTGCCCGTGCAACGCCTTCAGGTCTTCCACCGCCGATTCCGCGCTCACCAGCTGGCCCGCGAACGTCGTCGCCGCCTGCTCGAACTCGCTGGCTTTGACCAGATCGCCGGAGGAACGCGCCTGGTCGGACAGCAGCAGCGACTGGCGGGCCGAGGTGTTGAGCTTGTCGATCTCGCTCATCTGGCGGGCCAGCCGCATCTCGATCTGGTGACGATTGGCCAGCACCGTCGCCGCCTGCGCGGTCAGCGCCTGGTGCTGCTTCTTGGCGTCGTCGATCGCCTGCTCGATCTGGATGGCCGGGTCGGCCTTCGCATCGAACTTCTTGTTCGCGTACGCATTCGAGTAGCGGAACAAGCGCCTGAAGAAATTCGGCATGTCCTGGATGCTGCCACGTCAGGCTGGGGACAGCGCGAAAAAAGGTGCTCAGGCAGCGCGGTTGACGACCAGCGAGGGTCGCGCGCCCGGCCCCGGCAGGGTGCCGACCGCAACCCCCGAGACGGCGTGGACCGCGCCGAGCTCTTCGAGCGCCAGCTCTCCACTGACCTCGCGGAGCACCCGCGAAAGGGGGACCTCCAAGGCGTCGCAGATCGCGGCCAGGAGTTCGGAGCTGGCTTCCTTCTGCCCGCGCTCGACCTCGGACAAGTAGCCGAGGGAGACCCGCGCGTCACTGGAAACCTCGCGCAGGGTGCGGTGCTGGGCAAGGCGCTCGCGGCGGAGCGCATCACCGATCAGGCGACGCAGCACGGCCATGCAGCACCTCCCGGGTATTGCCGACTGACTCCGTCCCGGGAAAGGGATCCCGGAAATTGGAGCGGAGACTCACCGTACAACCACGCAAAGCTCCGGACCCATCCCGCCGGGCCGATCACGCCCAGGGCGGAATCCGGCTCCCCCATCAGGGCAGGGGCTCAGGAAGCCAGGCTCCGGCGCAGGAGATCGAGCGCCTGCACCACGCTGAGCATGCGCACCAGCGGACGGTCACCCGGCAGCTGGACGTGACGGGTCTGCGTGCCGCGGGGTCCGGCGACGCCTATGAAGAGCGTCCCCACCGGATGCCCTTCCGACTCGGTCGGACCGGCGACGCCCGTGGTCGACAGCCCCCACGTCGCCCCGAGACGCTCGCGCACGCCGGCGGCCATCCTGGCGGCGGTCTCCTCCGTGACGGCGCCCCGGGCGACCGCATTGGCGCCGAGCAACGCGTCCTTCAGTTCCGCCTGGTAGGCGACGATCCCGCCGCGGAAGGTCTCGCTCGCGCCGGGCGTCTCCGACAGGCGTCCGGCCAGCAGCCCACCGGTGAGCGACTCGGCCACCGCGACCGTCTCGCCGCGCTCGAGCAGCATCCGGTGCACGACACCTTCGAGCGTCTCGTCGTCGATGCCGTACAGACCCTCGCCGAGCGCCTCGCGTCCGAACCGCTCGACGGGCTCGATGAGTTTGTACGCCTCGGCCCGGATGGCCGCGCGGGCCGTGATGCGCACCCGGGTCTGGCCGCCGGACGCCAGAAAGGCGATCGTCGGGTTGCGGTCCTGCCCGGGGACGGCCTCGGCGGCCAGCCGCTCGACCTCCGGCGCCATGGCCTCGGCGACGGCGGACTCCCACATGCCCGAGGTGTGCAGCACCCGGTGCACGACGACCGCCGGCTCGCCTTGGCGGCGCAGCAGATCCGGCAGCACCGAGGCGGCGAACATCGCCTGCATCTCGTGCGGCGGCCCCGGCATCGCGTACGCGACCCCGCCGAGCAGTTCGAGCTTGATCCCGGGGGCGGTGCCGCGCTCGTTGGGCAGCGGATCGGCGCCGGCCGGAAGGTCGGCCTGCCGGTAGTTCATGTCGGGCACCGTGCGGCGCAGATCGCGGAAGCGCCGGCGCAGCTGGCCTTCCAGGAAGTCGTCGCGAACCAGCTCGACCCCGGCAGCGCGAGCGAGCCCCTCGCGGGTCAGGTCGTCCTGCGTGGGTCCGAGGCCACCGGTGAGCAGCACCGCGTCAGCCCGCGAAAGCGCGGCGCGCAGGGCGTCGGCGATCGTCTCGATGTCGTCGCCGACGACCCCGCTGTGGGTGACGGTGATGCCGACGTCAGCCAGCTGGCGCCCGAGCTGCGCCGCATTGCCGTTCAGGATGTCGCCGTAGAGCAGTTCGTCGCCGACGGCGAGGAGTTCAGCGCGCACCGGCGGCCCGTCGCAGCGCGAGCGCGGTGCCGACGTAGTCGACGGCAGTGACCAGAGCGACGGCGACCGCCACCCCGAGGATGATCGCGGCGACGACGTGCAGCGCGCCCGACAGCGGCAGCACGTAGAGCCCGATCCCGATGTTCAGCAGCAGGGTCTTGAGCTTGCCGCCGCGACTGGCCGGGATGACGCCGTGGCGCAGCACCCAGAACCGCAGCAGGGTCACGCCGATCTCGCGGGCGAGCACGATCGCCGTCACCCACCACGACAGGTCGTGCAGTATCGACAGGCCCACCAGGGCGGTGCCGACGAGCGCCTTGTCGGCGATCGGGTCGGCCAGCTTGCCGAACTCGGTCACCAGCCCGCGTGATCTGGCGATCTGGCCGTCGAGCCGATCGGTGAACGCGGCAGCGGCGAAGGCGCCCCAGGCCGCGATGCGCCACCCGGTCTCGTGACCGGTGCCGGCAAAGAGGAACACCGCGAAGAACGGCACGAGCACGATGCGGAAACCGGTGAGCGCATTGGCCAGGTTCCACACGCCGACGCCGGACGCCGCATCGCCGGCGGGATCGGGTACCGCCGGAACGGCCTGCAACCGCTGCTGGAGGCGAGCCGCGGCCTCGGCACCGGCGTGGGCCGCCTGGGTCCCGCGGGTCGTGCCCACCCGGGGGGTCGGCTCGTCAGGGCGGGGGGTCACTTGGGAATCCACCGTCAGCTCGCCGCTCACCGCTCCGCGCCCTGCGGGACCAGGACTTCCGCGAGCTGGGTCTGCAGATCGACGCCGTTGCTCGCCACCACGTCAGCGCGTACCAGGTCGCCGACCTGCGGCACCCGATCACCCGGCGCCCAGCGCACCTCGCAGGAGCCGTCGACCTCCGGAGCCTGGTGGGCAGCCCGGCCCTCGGCAACCCCCGCCCGGGCGTCGACCTCCTCGATGAGCACCTCGACGACGCTGCCGATCCGCTCCTCGGCACGCGCCGACGTGAGCTGCTCGGCGAGGTCGACCAGCTTGGTCAGGCGCCGGCTGATAGTGGCCGCGCCGACCTTGCCGGGCAGGCCTACGGCCTCGGTGCCGTCCTCGTCGCTGTAGCCGAACACGCCGACCGCGTCGAGCCGGGCCGCTTCCAGGAAGTCCGTCAGCGCCTTGACGTCAGCGCGGGTCTCGCCGGGGAAGCCGACGATCACGTTGCTGCGGGCACCGAGCTCCGGTGCCAGCCGGCGGCCCTCGGCGAGCAGTTCGAGGAAGCGCTCGCCGTCGCCGAAGCGCCGCATCCGGCGCAGCACCTCGCCGCTCGCGTGCTGGAAGGAGAGGTCGAGATAGGGCGCGACACCCGGTGTGGTCACGATCGTCTCCAGCAGGCCGGGGCGAAGCTCGGCCGGCTGCAGGTAGGCGACGCGCACCCGCAGCACGCCGGATACCGACGCCAGCGCCGGCAACAACTGCTCCAGCAGCCGGACGTCACCCAGGTCCTTGCCGTAGGCAGTGGAGTTCTCGCTGACCAGGACCAGCTCGCGGACACCGTCGGCGGCCAGTGCCTCGGCCTCCGCCAGGATGTCCTCGGGCGGCCGCGAGACGAACGCGCCGCGAAAGCTCGGGATCGCGCAGAAGGCGCAGCGCCGGTCACAGCCCGACGCCAGCTTGAGCGACGCGACGGGCCCGCCGGACAGGCGCCGGCGCAGCGTGCGGGGGCCGGGACCGTCGGGCAGCGGCACCTCGAAGCCATGCCCGGGGGTGGAGACGCGAGTGGCCCCGCGATCGGCGGGGGTGATGGGCAGCAGCGTGCGGCGGTCGCGCGGGGTGTGCGCCGCCGGGCGCTCGCCCGCGACGATGGATTCGAGCCGGGACGCGATGGCCGGGTAATCGTCGAAGCCGAGCACCGCCGACGCCTCGGGCAGCGCATCGGCGAGCTCGCGGCCGTAACGCTCGGCCATGCACCCGACCGCGACGACCGGGCTCCCCCCAGCGGCGCCGGCCGCCTCGAGCAGGGCGTCGACCGAATCCTTCTTCGCGGCGGCGATGAAACCGCAGGTGTTGACGAGCACCGCGTCGGCGCGGGAGGGATCGTCGACGATCGTCCAGCCGCCCGCTGCCAGCCGGCCCGCGAGCTCCTCGGAGTCCACCTCGTTACGCGCGCAGCCCAGCGTGACGAGGGCGGCACGACGGGGGGGCATCCCCCGAGGGTAGCCGCCGGGTCGGCGGCGCTTGATCGGCTACTCGGCTATGCGGGGCATTGCGCCGTTCCGCGCACCAGGGTCAGCGTGACCACCTGCCGGGGTGCGCCGAGAACCCCCAGCGGGTGGCCGTTGCAGGAGACCGCGGCCGCGCTCGCGTCGCCGATGGTCGCTCTCAACTGCCCGGCGGCGTGAAGGTCCAGCGCCTGGTTCGACGGTGGGACGACGCGCTGGATCAGCTGCACGCCCCGCTCGTCCGAGACGTCGAGCCAGCTCGGCTTGGTGGTCAGCACGATCCGCAGCGTGACCCCCTGGGCAGGCACCGGGAAGAGCAGCGACGGTGCGTGCGAGGTCGCTTTCGGTGTCAGGGGCTTGGCGGCAGCGTGTGAGGGGGTTACCGAGCTCGCGGGATGCGCCGAGTTGCTCTTTCCCGGCAGCAGCAGCTGGACCAGCGCGATGGCGATCACCACGACCAGCAGGCCGGCCATCACGAGCGGCCAGCGGGGACCGGTCGTCGCGGGTCCGCTGGAGCGCAGGCTCACCTCGGCGGCGTCGGTGTCGGGTAGGAGCACCGGCGGCGAGGCGGTGCCGTGGCTGGCGTCGAACGCGGCGAGTAACGGGGTGGGGTCGAGGCCGAGGGCCTGGGCGAGGGTGCGCAGATGCCCTCGCGCGTAGACGACCCCGCCGCTCGGGCGGATGTCGTCACGCTCGAGCGCGGTGATCACCGACGGGCGGATGTTGGTGCGGCGCTGCAGGTCGTCGACGGAGAAGCCGTGCGCGACCCGGGCCCGGGCCAGCTGCGCGCCGACCGGCCCGCGCTCGCCCGTTGTCGCGTCAGCCTGCTCAGCGACAGACACCGGCCCCACCCACCCCGAACGTCAGGAAATACCGCGGAAAGCGTAAATCCGTCCCGGCGCCGCCACCGCACGCGCCGCGCCGGAAAATCCGGTCGTCAGCGGGGTCACATGCGCCTGTCAGCCACCGCGGAGCGTGACCAGGACGCTTTCCAGCTCCTCCGGCATGATCAACACCTCGCGCGCCTTGGAGCCCTCGCTGGGCCCGACGACCCCGCGCGACTCCATCAGGTCCATGAGCCGGCCGGCCTTGGCGAAACCGACCCGCAGCTTGCGCTGCAGCATCGAGGTCGAGCCGAACTGGGTGCTGACGACGAGCTCGACCGCCTGCAGCAGCAGCTGCAGGTCATCGCCGACGTCTTCGTCCACTTCCCGCTTCGACTCCGGCGCCGGGGCGTCGACGTCCTCGCGGTACACCGGCTGGGCCTGCTCCTTGGCGAAGAGGACGATCTTGGCGATCTCGTCCTCGGAGACGAACGCCCCCTGCACCCGGTTGGGCTTGTTGGCCCCCATGGGCAGGAAGAGCGCGTCACCGAGGCCGACCAGCTTCTCTGCGCCCGGCTGGTCGAGGATGACCCGGCTGTCGGCGAGGCTGGCGGTGGCGAAGGCGAGCCGGCTCGGCACGTTGGCCTTGATCAGGCCGGTGACGACGTCGACGCTCGGCCGCTGGGTCGCGAGTACCAGGTGGATGCCGGCGGCGCGCGCCAGCTGGGTGATGCGGACGATCGAATCCTCGACGTCGCGCGGAGCGACCATCATCAGGTCGGCCAGCTCGTCGACGATCACCAGCAGGTACGGGTACGGCGCGTAGACGCGCTCGCTGCCCGGCGGGGCCGTGATCTCGCCGCTGAGCACCTTGCGGTTGAAGTCGTCGATGTGGCGCACCCCGCTGGCCGAGAGGTCCTCGTAGCGGAAGTCCATCTCGCGCACGACCCACTGCAGCGCTTCGGCGGCCTTCTTCGGGTTGGTGATGATCGGGGTCACCAGGTGCGGGATGCCGGCGTACGCGGTGAGCTCCACCCGCTTCGGGTCGACCAGCACCAGCCTGACCTGCTCGGGGGTGGCCCGCAGCAACACAGACGTGATCAGCGTGTTGATGCAGGTCGACTTGCCGGAGCCGGTGGCGCCGGCGACCAGGATGTGCGGCATCTTCTGCAGGTTCGCGACGACGAACCTGCCCTCGATGTCCTTACCGAGCCCGACCAGCAGCGGGTGCGGGTCGAGGGTCGCGGCGGCGCTGCGCAGGACGTCGCCGAGGCTGACGTTCTCCCGGTCGGTATTGGGGATCTCGACGCCGACCGCGCTCTTGCCCGGGATGACGTCGATGATCCGCACGTCGGGACTCTTGACCGCGTAGCCGATGTTGCGCAGCAGCGCCTTGATCCGCTCGACCTTGACCGCCGGACCGAGCTCCACCTCATACCGGGTAACGGTCGGGCCGCGGGAGAAACCCGTGACCGCGGCGTCGACGTCGAAGCTGCGGAAGACGTCGGTCAACGCGGCGATCACCGCGTCGTTGGCTTTGGTACGCGCCTTGGCCGGGCTGCCGTCGCGCAGCAGCTCCGGCGGGGGCAACTTGTAGTCGCCCGACGCCGGCAACGGGAGCTGCTCGGCCTTCTTCGGGACCGGCACCGGGTCGCGGGGACTCGGCGGGGCCACGACGGCGACCTCGTCGTCCCCGGACGCGGCGGCGAACCCGGCCGACTTGTCCTTGGCCACGTCGTAGGGAGCGTCAGGGGCATCGGCGGAGAAGACCCCCACCCGGCTCCGCGGTGACGAGCGGGTGCGCTTGACCGGCGTCACGTCATCGCGCAGGTCGATCTCGAGATCGGGCTCCTCGTCGCCCTCGGCGGTGCGGTGCAGGAGCCGGTCGCGGAGCATGAGCAGCCGCGACGGCAGGCTCGCCAGCGGGGTCCGGGTGAGCACGCAGACCCCGAAGATCGCGAGCAACCCGAGCAGCGGTGCCGCCACCCACGGGGTCAGCCCGCTCGCGAGAGGCGAGGACGAGAGGTACCCGACATCGCCGCCGGCGTGACGCATCGCCGAGGCGCCCTTGGTCGAGTCGGGGACGCCATGGGCGATGTGCACGATTCCCAGGACACCGAAGGCGATGCAGAGCCAGCCGACGACGAACCGGCCGCCGGAGCCGGGCTCGGCGGGGTGGCGGACGAGCCGCCAGGCCAGCAGGACGAGCAGGGGCGGCAGCCACGCTGCTCCCGCCCCCACGGCGCCGCGCAGCACGTTGGCGACGACGTGACCGGCGGGACCGCCCGCCTCCCACCAGACGGCCGCTGCGGTCACCACTGCGAGGGCGAGGACGGCCAGGCCGAGCCCGTCGCGGCGGGCCGCGGGTTCGAGCTTGAGCTCACGGGCACCGCTGCCGACGGCCCGCACCGCAGCACCCAGGCCGCGGGCGATGCCGAGCCAGATACCGCGGATCAGCCGGTAGACGGCGCGAACCAGGACGATCAGTAGCGGCTGGCGCTTGGGCGCGCGGCCCCGCCCTGCCTGGCCTCGCTTCGCCGCCTTGGCAGGCGGGCGCCGGCGGGCGGCGGTTGAGCGGGTGCCGGAACGCGCGGGCGACCGGCCGCCCCTCGTCGAGGTCGGCACGGACAACACGGTGACACGTGCGGGCTCCCGGATCGGCCATTGGACCAGCGAGTCGCCCCGAAATCGGTGGAGCCCGCCGTCAGCGCAAGCGCCCGACCCGCGAGAAAGGGACAGAACTCACAGCGACCTCTCAGGCCCGCGGGACATCGCCACTAACCCCGGCGGGCAGGGTCGAAAGTAAGTCCAGAGGCCGCCGCTACGGGCCGAGGATGGAGGCAGGACCCCGGCTTCACGTGCGGCCGGCGACCTGCCCGCGGGAACTCCTGCGCTGGATCCGATCACAAGAGCAGAAAGGCGGACGCCTGTGTCGCACCCGCTCGTCCGCCGGTTGTGGACCCTCGCGATCCGCACCAGGACGAGCGTGCTCTCCACCCCCCTGGCCGCCGCCTTCGCACTCGGCCTGGCCGTGACCGCAGCCGTCATGGCCGTGCTGCCCAACGACGACCAGCTGTCGATCGCCCGCGCGGCCAGCACCAACATCACCCACCTGGCGATCGACCCGCTCTTCGTCCTCCCGGCCAGTGCGTTCGTCGATCTCGGCAACGTCTGGCTCTGGGTACCGCTGACACTCATCCTGCTCGGAGGGCTGGAGCGCAGGCTCGGCCCCGGGCGAGCCCTCCTGATCGGATTCGGCGCCCACGTCGTCGCCACGCTGATCTCCGAGGGAATGCTGCTCATGCAGATCGCCTGGCATGCGCAGCCGCGCACGGAGGTCGACGTCCTCGACGTCGGCCCGAGCTACGTGATGCTCGCGGTCATGGCGGCCTGCTTGGTCCTCGGGAGCTGGAAGCTGCGCCTCGCCGCCGTGCTGTCGGGGGCCATCGTCATCCCGGGCCTGCTCATCGGGGTCGACAGCTTCGACATGTCGGCCGTCGGGCACCTCTCCTCGCTCGTCCTGGGCACCGTCTTCGCGCTCGGCTACACCGAACGCGGCCGCCGCTGGATCGCCGACCACCGCCGCCCGCTCCCCAAGCCCGCCCTGGTCGTGCTGCGCAAACCCGCCGCCGCCACGAGCTGACCGGCCTCAGACCTCAGACCTCGACGATCACCGGCACGAGCATCGGGCGGCGCCGGTAGGTGTCGGCGACCCACTTGCCGACCACCCGGCGCAGCGCCCGCCGCATCGCGGCCGGCTCCGACACCCCTTCGGCCAGCAGGGCGTCGAGCGCCTGCGCGGCCCGCTCGCGCACCGCATCGAAGGCCTGCTCACCCAGCGCGGTGAAGCCGCGGGCGAAGATCTCCGGGCCGCCGACGACCTTGCCGGTGGTGGAGTCGACCACGACCGTGATCGTGATGAACCCCTCCTCCCCGAGGATGCGACGGTCTTTGAGCTGCTCCTCGGAGACGTCACCGACATTGCTGCCGTCGACGTAGACGTACCCGCAATCGACCTTGCCGGCGACCGAGATGCGGCCGTCGACCAGATCCACGACCATGCCGTCGTCGACGCACAGCACCCGCTCGGGCGGCACCCCGCTCGCGATCGCCAGCTCGGCATGGGCGCGCAGGTGGCGCCACTCCCCGTGGACCGGGACGACATTGCTGGGGCGGGTCATGTTGAGCACGTACAGCAGCTCGCCGGCCGGGGCGTGGCCGCTGACGTGGACCTTGGCGACATCCTTGTGGACCACCCGCGCGCCCCAGCGGGTCAGGCCGTTGATCACCCGGTAGACCGCATTCTCGTTGCCCGGGATGAGGCTCGACGCCAGCACGATGGTGTCGCCCGCTTCGATGCGCACCGGATGATCACGATTCGCCATGCGCGACAGGGCCGAGAGCGGCTCGCCCTGCGAACCCGTGGAGATCATGCAGACGTGCTTGTCGGGCAGCGCGTCGATCTCGCGGGCATCGACGATCAGGCCCGGCGGCACGCGTAACAACCCGAGATCGCGGGCGACCGCCATGTTGCGGACCATCGAGCGGCCGACGAACGCCACCGAGCGCTCGTGGGCCTGCGCCGCGTCGAGCACCTGCTGCACCCGATGGACGTGACTGGAGAAGCAGGCGACGATCACCCGGCGCTCGGAGGTGCGGAACACGTCATCGAGGACGGGCGCGATCTCACGCTCGCTGGTGACGAAGCCGGGAACCTCCGCATTCGTGGAGTCCGACAGCAGCAGATCGACACCCTCGCGACCGAGACGGGCGAAACCGCCGAGGTCGGTGATGCGCCCGTCGAGCGGCAGCTGGTCCATCTTGAAGTCGCCGGTGTGCAGCACCGTGCCGGCGGCGGTGCGGATGGCGACCGCGAGGGCATCGGGAATCGAATGGTTCACGGCGAAGAACTCGCAGTCGAACGGGCCGAAGCTGGCCCGGCCCTCCTCGATGACCTCGAGCATCTCGGGCTTCATCCGGTGCTCGGAAAGCTTGGCGCGCAGCAACGCCAGCGTGAAGCGGCTGCCGACCATCAGCAGATCGGGACGCTCGCGCAGCAGGAACGGCACCGCGCCGATGTGGTCCTCGTGGGCGTGCGTGAGCACGACCGCCTCGATATCGCCGAGCCGATCCCGGATGGAGCTGAAGTCCGGCAGGATCAGATCGACGCCCGGCTGGTCGGACTCGGGGAACAGGACTCCGCAATCGACGATCAGCAACCGCCCGGCGTGCTCGAAAACGGTCATGTTGCGACCGATCTCGCCGAGGCCACCGAGCGCGACGATGCGCAGGCCCTCCTCCGCCAGCGGCCCGGGCGCGCTGAGATCAGGATGCGGGTGGCTCATGCGGACAGCTCCAGCCCGGCCGCCGCGCAGTCAGCCCGTAGCACGTCGATCTCGGCAGCGGTCGCGTCGACCAGCGGCAGCCGCACCGGCCCGGCAGGAAGGCCGAGCAGGCCGAGCACCGCCTTGGTGGTGATGACGCCCTGGGTGCGGAAGAAGCCGGTGTAGGCCGGCAGCAGCTGATGGTGCAGCGCGATCGCCCGAACCATGTCGCCGGCGTCGAAGGCCTCGAGCATCGCGCGCAATTGCGGCGCGAACGCATGGCCGACGACGCTGACGAATCCCGCGGCGCCGACCGCGAGCAGCGGGAGGTTCAGCGCGTCTTCCCCGGAGTAGTACGCCAGCTCGGTGGCCGCGAGGACGGCGCTGCTGCCGGCCAGATCGCCCTTGGCGTCCTTGACCGCCAGGATCTTCGGATGCTCGGCCAGGCGCAGGAGGGTCTCGGTGGCGATCGGCAGCCCCGTACGGCCCGGGATGTCATAGAGCATCACCGGAAGATCGGTGGCATCGGCGATCGCGGTGAAATGTGCCAGCAGCCCCGGCTGCGGAGGCTTGTTGTAGTACGGGGTGACGATCAGGGCCCCGGCGGCCCCTGCCTTCTCCGCCGCGACCGCCAGCTCGATCGAGTGGGCGGTGTCATTGCTGCCCACCCCGGTGATCACCCGCGCCCGGCCGTCCGTCGCCTCGAGCACCGCGCGCAGCAGCCGATCCTTCTCGGCATCGCTCGTGGTCGGGGACTCCCCGGTGGTGCCGCTGATCGACCAGACCGTCGCAGCCCTGCTCGACCAGATGTGACGCGAGCGCCTGGGCGCCGGCTTCATCGAGCGCGCCATCGGCTGTGAAAGGGGTCACCATCGCAACGAGCAGGCGACCGAATGGGCCGGGAGGCAGGATTCCCATGCCCCCCACGCTAGTGCCGACCGCCGACAAAAGTCCGCTTTGAGGTCAGGGCCGGGCAGGCAGCGGCGGGCACCAGCTGGAATGAGTGCCCCGCCACACCCGTCCGGGGGTTACGGGTGTGGCGGGTTCCAGAGCGATCGGCACCCCGAAGGGTCGGCCTTGAGCGCCCTGGCGGCAACTGCCCGGAAATTGTGAGCTACCGCCCAGTCGCCGTGTAGTACGCGGCGGTCGGGGTGCCGACGCCGGTGACGTCGTCCCAGCCTGCCCTGGTGGCGAGCGAGGTGTCGTCGTCCATGCTGCGCACCGTGTAGAGGAACCCGTCGGACGCGTTGACACCGTTGACGAAGTCCGCCCGCACGACCGCCGCACCGTCGTGGGCGCGGGTGATGTCGCGGAACGCCGCGACCCTCTTTCCCCTGGCCTGCAGGCGAGCGAGCGCGTAGATCCGCGGATTGGCGAAACCGAGCCTGGTGTGCTGCGCCTGGCTGGTGAGCGCCTGCACGGCCGCGAACAGCGGCGCCGACAGGCTGGTGCCGCCGGCGCGCGCCTCGTCGTAGAAGACCCCGTCGCGGGAACTGCTGGGTGAGCCCGAGCAGCATCCCGGTGTTGGGATCAGCGTCCATGGCGACGTCAGGAACCGCCCGGCCGGACGGCGATCCCGCTGGGACGACCCCGGCCTGGTACGCCGGCGCCGCGAACAGCCTGCTGAATCCACCGCCCGCGCCGCCGTGGAACTCCGGGGAGACCCACTCTTGCCGTTGGGCGCCAGCGACCAGAGCCGGGTACCCCATCCGCTCTCGAACTTGTACTGCCCCTGCGCCCCGATCGCCAGCGAGGTGCCGCCCACCGCCGTCGCGTAGGGGTTCTTCGCCGAGGCGTCGACCTGCTTGAGTCCGCTGCTCTGCAACTCGTCTCCCGTTGTCACCGGTGGCGATGTAGAAGCCGATGCCTTGCAGCGCCGCCTGCTTGAGCACGTAGGTGTCGAACGTGGCCTGCCCGGCTGGTCTCGCTGGTCTCGAGGTCCCCGTACGAAAGGGAGACGATCGAGGCCCGGTTGTCGTCGATGACGCCGACCTCGGCCTCCAGCAGGTCGAAGCCGTTGCAGCTGGCGGCCGGAGGCGTAGATCAGTTCGCGTCGGGCGCGAAGCCGTGCACCGCTTCCACGTCCAGCGACTGCTCCGCGGACCATCCGGCCGCGTCACAGGCGTCCTGGTCGTAGTAGGGAACGCGCCGGTCCGATAGTGCTGAACTGCCCGGGGCGAAGGCTGCCGCCGGTATCGGCGGCATAGCGGTTGGCATCCCGGAGCAGGGTCGGCGACCGATAGGCGTCGACGACCGCGACCGTGACGCCCTTGCCGGTGAGGGACCCGGCAACCGTACGCGCCGCGCAACTGCCTGGGGTGTAGCCGCAGACCGCGTACGGGCGAGCCCGTCCCCTGAACTGCGGCAGTTTAGTGGAGCAGTCCCCCCTCGACGTTGGCGGTCAGCTGGCCCCAGTAAGTCGCACACGGCTGGGCGTTGCGGAAACCCAGCGGGAAGTCCGTGGGCTTCTTGCTTCAGGCTCGCGTGTACTGGCTCGGCAGCAGGCCCGACCGCCGCGCTTCGGTGAGACGGTCGCGGGCGCCTCGTCCAGCCCGGTCACGCTCAGGACGTCAGGCTGACGTTGGTCGGCACCGTCACCGCGTCCGGCGGGTGCCTGGTACGTGCCGCCAGCCCGGCGGTAGAGCGACAGCTTGGTGCCGAACGCCTTCTGGGCGCTGCCGACGGAACCCGTCACATTGAAATAGCGCCCGTTCTGCTGCAGCGCGGAAACCTTCATCCCGGCCCTCGCAGCCACGCGCTCGACCTTTGCCGCCGCGTCGGGCGCGGGCCCGAACTGGCTCCGGAATTGCGCCGGGGTCATGATAGTGCCGGTAACTCGGGCTGCCGGGGTGCTGACCGCAGCGACCGCCCGGTCGAGCGCCGCCTGGTCGCGCGGGCTCAGATAGACGCTCGCCTGTGACGGACTTGGCTGCCGGCGCCTGGCTACCTCCGCCGAGCGGTCAGGCCCAAGCAGGCTGGGTGTCCTGGACCGACGACGCGAGGCGAATCACCGGCGGCGGCGGCGGACGACGTCAGCGCCGGGAACGCGGCCACGGCGATCGGCGCTGCAACCGCGCATAAGGACTGAAAGCGTTCGGCGACGGGCGTGTCGCATCGGGCCTCATTTCTCAGGGAAATTCCTCGGGAATTCCGCAAATCTGAAGGATCAGCGAAATCGGCGGTGACCTGCGCGGCGTAGCTGCCCGCATTAGGCAGGGGAAAGAGTCGTCGCTGAAAGCGACGCCTTGGCGGCGCAAGATGATCAGCTGCGGGCCATAGCTCCGCCTTTGTGTCACCGGCGCGCCACGGATCCGCCCGGGACCGGCGTTGCGCGCGGTCGGCGGGCCGCGAGCCCCGTACGCTGACCAGCGTGCGAGAGGTCAGTCCGCAGGTTTTCTTGATTTCGCGTCCGGCCCTGGACTGGGACGGCGTGCGCGCTTACCTGGACGCCGTCGGCGGCACCGCCTGGCTCGACCGGGTACAGGCCGAGGGTGAGGACGGTCGCGCCGAGGGCGAGCGGCTCGTCGAGTTCATGGGACGGCTCTGCTATCGCTCGTGGGACGTCGGGCTCAACCCCAACGTGACCCGGATCCGGGCCGACACCGATGTCTACCTCACCAATATCCTGCGCAGCGGCCACGGATCGGTCATCGAGCACGCGAACTACTCGTTCGTGTTCCTCAATGTTTCCCGGGTCGCCACCCACGAGTTGGTACGCCACCGGGCGGGCAGCGCGTTCTCCCAGGAGTCGCTGCGCTTCGTGCGCCTGACCGACCTGCCCTTCGAGCATCCGCAGGAGATCCGCGAGGATCCGGAACTGCTCGCCGAGGCCCAGGAGCTGCTCGCGCGCATGGAGCACTTCCAGGTGATGGCCGCCGACAAGCTCGGCCTCGACGGCGAAGGGGTCCCCTTCCACCGCAAGAAGGAAGTGACCTCGGGCCTGCGGCGCTACGCCCCCGACGGCGTCGCGACGAGCATCGGCTGGACCGTCAACGTGCGGGCGCTGCGCCACGTCATCGCGGCGCGCACCGATCCCGGTGCCGAGAACGAGATCCGCCGCATCTTCGACCAGGTCGCGTCGATCATGGTGCCGGAGCTGCCGGGATTGCTCGGCGACTTCGTCCGCAGCGACGACGGCACCTGGACCCCCGAGTTCCCGAAGGTGTGAGGTTTCGCTGCCGACGACTGCGGACGCCAGTGTCCGGCCGGCGCGGGCGGGCGATTCGGTCGCGGTCGCCGAAGCGCAGGTCCACACCTGGCTCACCTGCTACGCCCCCCGCCTGCCCGAGGGCGCGCTCGACGCGCTCGACGTGACCCTTGTCGAGGCCGGCTGGCGGGCGGCCATCAGCAGCCCGCCCTCGGCCGCCCACCGGCTCCTGGTGGCGCTCAGCGCGGGCGCGGTCGTGGGCTATCTCGCCGTCGGGCCCGGCGAGGACGAGGACGCGGGCCCAGCCGGGGGCGAGGTCTCGCGCTGACGGTCGTCCCGCCGAGCAGCGGATGGGCCATGGCAGCCGCCTGCTGGCCGCCGGGGTCCAGACGCTCGTCGAGGCCGGTTTCACGGTCGCCCGCCTGTGGACCTTCGACGGCGACGCCCCGATGCACACGTTCCTGGCCGCCGCCGGATGGGAGCCCGACGGAGCGCGGCGCGAGCTGGACATGGGCGAGGCCGTCGGTCAGCAGCGCTGGCACACCCGCTTGCCCGAGCGCGAGGCCCGCTAAGCGAGCGCGGCGACGATCTCCGCCAGCGGCTTGCGCACGCCCGTGTAGAAGGGGATCTCGAGCTTCGTGTGCAGCCGGGCGCGGCTGGTGCGCAGGTGGCGGATGCAGTCGACGATGCGGTGCAGCTCGTCGGCCTCGAACGCGAGCAGCCACTCGTAATCGCCGAGACCGAAGGCGGCGACGGTGTTGGCCCGCACGTCGGGGTACTCGCGTCCCATGATCCCGTGCTCGGCGAGCATGCCCTTGCGCTCGTAGTCCGGAAGCACGTACCACTCCAGCGAGCGCACGAACGGGTAGACGCAGATGTAGCGCCGGGGGTCCTCGCGCCGGACGTACGCCGGGATGTGGTTGCGGTTGAACTCGGCCGGGCGATGCAGCCCGTAGGCCGACCAGACCGGCTCGAGCTGCCGGCCGAGCGCGGTGGAGCGGAAGCGGCCGTAGGTCTCCTGCAGGACGTCGGGATCCGGGCAGGTCCACCAGATCATCAGGTCGGCATCGGCCCGGTAGCCGCTGATGTCATACGTCCCCCGCGTGTAGACGTCCTTCGCGAGCGACTGTTCCAGCAGCGCCTCGGCCTCGGCCGCCAGCTCGGTGCGGTCCTGCGGAAGGGGCTGCGGGTGCCCGGAAGACGGCGTAGCAGCAATACAGCAGCTCGTCATTGAGTTCGCGGGCGGACTTCTCGCTCTCGGCCATGCGTCCAGTCTCTCACCGCAATCGGGCTACCGAAAATTCGAGGAAACCTACGGTTCTGGGGCCGGAAACGTAGGTTTCCTCAAACTATTGGCGACGCGAGGGTCTCGGCGACGGCTGCGGCGGCGGCCGTCCCTGAGCGCAGGCAGGCGGGGATCCCGACGCCGTCCCAGGCCGCGCCTGCGAGCGCGAGGCCGGGCGGGAGCGCGGCGCGGACGGCGGCGACCCGCTCCTGGTGGCCCGGCGCGTACTGCGGAAGGCCGCCGCCCCAGCGCACGACACTCGTCTCCAGCGGCCGGCGGCGCATGCCCGTCGCCTCGCCGAGTTCGGCGCACAGCACCCCGGCCAGCTCGACGTCGGAGCGCGCGAGATCGCCTGCGGCTCCGGCCCGGCCCGCGCTGCAGCGCACGATCACGCCGTCGAACCCGTCGGCGATGTGCTTCCACTTCGAGGACAGGAAGGTCGACGCCTTGATGAGCCGTCGCTCGGTCGAAGGCACCAGAAAGCCGCTGGCCGCAGGGAGTTCGGTGTCGTTCGGGAAGACGAAGGTGGCCAGCGCGACGCTGGCGTAGGCCAGCGGCGGGACCTCCACGCCGAGCGGCGCGAGCAGCTTGCTCGAGGGAGCGTTGGGCACCGCGAGCACGACGGCGTCGTAGCGCTCACCGTCCACCCGCCAGCCCTCGCCGTCCCGGTCGAGGTCGGTGACCGGGCTGCCCAGGATGATCTCCGCGCCGCTGACCTCGGCGAGCCGCGCCGCCAGCCGGCCCATCCCCGCGACGGGGGTCGCGAAGACCGGCTGCCCGGTGGGCTTGGGGGCCAGCCGATGCGCCGCGTCGAGCAGCGAGCGCTCGCCGAGCGCCGGCACCAGCTGCGGGGTGGTCATCCGCAGCGAGAGCTCATCGGCACGGCCCGCGTACACCCCGCCGAGCAAGGGATCGACGAGCCGATCGACGACGCGGTCACCCAGGCGGGCGCGGACGTACCTGCCGACCGCAGGGTCATCGCCGGCGTCGGTGGCCGGCAGCACGCGGTCCAGCAGCGCACGCGCGGTACCCGCGAAAACCCAATACGGGCGCGGCTTTTCGCAGATCGCCGGGTACGCCGAGGAGCGTTCCCGGCGGGCAGCGGCCGCAGCTTCCCACCCAGCCACAGCCGAGCCGGGACCGCTTCCGGATGGGTGAGTTCCAGACCGGCCTCGGCCGCAGCAGCCAGCCCCTCGGGGAGCCGGCAGAGGAACGCCTCCGCACCCTCCTCGACGCCGAGCGGGCCCTGGCGCAGCTTCCCGCCGACCGCTCCGGTGGACTCGCGCAGGGTGACGTGGGCCTTGCCCCGCAAGGCGATGGCCGCCGACAGCCCGGCGACCCCGCCTCCGACGACGAGAACCCGGCCGCTCATGTCTCCTCGGGCGCCGAGCCGAGCTCGTGGACGAGTTCGGTGACCCGGGTCAGCACGTCGGGATCGGTCTCGGGCAGGACGCCGTGGCCGAGGTTGAAGATGTGGCCCTCGCAGCGCCGGCCCGCCTCCACGATGCGCCGCACCCGCGCGTCGACCACGTGCCAGGGGGCGAACAGCGTCGTCGGGTCGAGGTTGCCCTGCACGGCCTTGCCCGGGCCCGATCCGCCGCGCAGCCTCATCCAGCGGGATCCGCCAGTCGACCCCGACGACGTCAGCACCCGCCTCGCCCATGGCCGCCAGCAGCTCGCCCGTACCGACCCCGAAGTGGATGCGCGGCACGTCGGCAACCCCGGCCAGCACGTGGGCGCTGTGCGGGAGCACGTACTCGCGGTAGTCGGCCTCCGAGAGCGCACCGGCCCAGCTGTCGAACAGCTGGATCGCGCTCGCGCCCGCCGCCACCTGCACCTGCAGGTACGTGCGGGCGATGTCAGCGAGCCGCGACGCGAGCTCGTGCCAGACGGCCGGCTCGCCGTACATGAGAGCTTTGGTACGCGCGTAATTGCGGCTCGGCCCGCCCTCGATCAGGTAGCTGGCGAGGGTGAAGGGCGCTCCGGCGAAACCGATGAGCGGGGTGGCGCCGAGCTCCTCGACCAGCCGGCCGATCGACTCGGTGGTGTAGCGGCACGGCGTCGGGCTCCAGCGGGCGCAGCGCCGCCACGGCCGCCTGGTCACGTATCGGCGCGGCGATGACCGGGCCGGTGCCGGCGACGATGTCGAGGTCGACCCCGACGGCGGCCAGGGGCACGACGATGTCGCTGAAGAAGATGGCCGCATCGACCCCGTAGCGCCGTACGGGCTGCAGGGTGAACTCGACCGTGAGATCCGGGTCGCGGCAGGAGTCCAGCATCGCGACGCCCTCGCGCAGCTTGCGGTATTCGGGCAGCGCGCGGCCCGCCTGGCGCATGAACCAGACCGGGGTGGGCCCGCCACGACCCAGCCGCCTGCGCGCGGCAGCCAGGAACGGCGCGTCCTGCAGCCCGGGGTGCACGCGTCGATCCTTCCATGAGCTCGCGGGATCCGGCCCGACCGCCGGCCGCAGGGGGCGGGTGTGAGCCGACACACCTGTTCGACGTCCCCGGTTCTGTCGGACGTGCGTGCGACCGTTCCTGTTGCAGCTTCGAATGCACGCAGCGGGAGGGAGAACGCCATGTGGCTCGGATGTCCCGAATGCCGCGAGGAGAGCGCGTTCGAGCAGCCCCCCTGCAGCGACGGTCATGGGCTGGACTGCCCGGAGTGGTTCTGCGTGACCTGCGGATCTGCCGTCTTCGTCGGTGCGCTCGAGGAAGAGATGTTCCGGCTCGCGCCCGAGCCGGCCGCTGCCCGGCGGTCGCCGCGTCACCAGTCCACGCACAGCGCAGCCTGATCGCGCAGACCGTCGCCGAAGCCTCCGATGCCCACCTCGCCGCAACGACGCCGCGCCCCCGTCAGCGGGGCTGTCCTTGGCGGGGGCGGCCGCTTCCGTCTCCGAGACCCCGGCCTACGGTGAACCGGTGCGCTCCCCAGAGCCCGACCCCGTTCCCCAGGACTTCACCTCGGTCGTCGATGCGCTGCTCGAGGCCGGCCAGGCGCGCAGCGACATCCTGATCCGCGAGGCCGGGCGCCCTACCCGGCTGGCCCCGTACGGGATCGCGCTGGCGGCGACCCTCGAGCGCGGTGATGTCGAGCTCGCTGCCGGTCGGCTCGTCGTCCTGCACGATCCCGCCGGGCAGCCGGCGTGGAGCGGCACCTTCCGGATCGCCTGCTACGCGCGGGCCGGGCTCGACCCGGAGATGATCACCGATCCGATGTTGCCGGAGGTCACCTGGTCGTGGCTCGAGGAGGCGCTGGCCGAGCGGGAGGCCGGCTTCACCGCCCTCGCCGGCACCGTGACCACCACCGCCTCAGCGCGCTTCGGTCAGCTCCGCGAGGAGGATGACACCTGCGAGGTGGAGCTGCGCTGCTCGTGGTCACCCGAGTGGTCCACCGGCGATCCCGGGTCGGTCGCCGCCCATCTCGAAGCGCTGTGCGACCTCATGACCATGATGGCCGGCGAGCCCCCCGCCAATGGGGTCGTGTCACTGACCAGCCGCGTTCGCTGACAGCGGGTCCGCCAAGGGTTCGGTCCAGTTCGCCGGCGCCGCGGGCCGTGGCAGCCGAAGCGTGAGCATGGTCCCGGCGCCGGGTGCGCTCATCACGTCGACCGTTCCGCCGGCCAGCCGGGCGCGCTCGCGCAGCAGGCCGAGCCCGACATGGCGGCCACCGACGCCGGCCGCGGCCTGTTTCGTCATGTCGAATCCGGGCCCGCTGTCGCGGACGACCGCGGTCAGGTGCCGGTCGTCGACCGTCAGCGATGCGACGGCTTCGTCGACGTCGGCATGCTTGAGGACGTTGAGCAGGCCTTCCTGGAAGAACCGGTAGAGCGTGACGGCGGTCGCCAGCGGCAGCGGGTACTCGCGGTCCGGCCATTCGAGCGTCACGCGAAGGCCGTAGCGCATGTCGAAGTCGTCGCGCAGGATGCTGACCGCGGCGGCGAGATCTCCGTCACGTAGCGCGGGCGGCCTGGTACGAGCCATGGTCGCGCGCAGGGCGTCCTCGGCCTCCTCGACGAGCGGCCCCACCTCGGCCCAGACGTCCTCACCGCACGGGTCGGACAGCATCCGGCGGGCCGCCCCGAGGGACTGGGCGACGCTGTCGTGCAGCTCCGCGGCCAGCTGGCCACGGGTGCCTTCCTCGGCCGCGACCAGGCCCGACAGCAGCTCGAACATGCCCATCCCCGCGCTGTCGGCGTCCAGCCGGTAGCGCTCGGCGACCTCGTCGGCGACCTGGATGCGCTGGCGCAGCGCCCGCAACGCTTCGTCGAGCCGGTGCAGCTCGCGCAGCCCCCGAAGCGCGCGCGCGGAGGGAGGCGCCGAGTCGGGCACTTCCTCACCGCCGCCTACCCCGGCGAGTGCGCGCGTGCGTACGCGCTCGAACTGCTGGCCGAGCGCGTGAGCGCTCACGGCGGTGAGTGCCAGGATCGCCGCGAGCACGCCGATGGCGACGTAGGTCCCGGCGAAGGTGGCGGCGAGCAGGGTGGCCACACCGGACAGCAGCACCGCGAGGGCTCCCCAGGCAGCGAGCGGGAGCGCGGGACGGTGGGCAGCTCTCACAGCAAGCGCCCCGTCGTCGTCCACTCCGGCCGGGCGCCGACGGTGCGGCCGTCGTCGGAAGCCGGGTCAACGGGGTCGTCCGTGCCGCCCTCATCCCGCGGGTGGCGCGGGGACGGGATCGAGCCGCCGGGAGCGCTACCGAGCAGGGCGGCCACCGCCCGCTCCAGCCCGTGCACCTCATCGAGCAGCAGCTTCGACCATTGCGGGTCGGACGTGGGCTCGGGTGCGGCAAGGATGCGGCGCGCGATCTCGCGGACGACCTCGAGCCGGCGATCGCCGGCCGGCGCCATGTCCGGCGTCGGCGTCAGCCACGGATACGCCTGCCGCGCCAGCGCCCGGGCGAAGACGGCGTCGGCCCGGGTGAAGCCTGAGCCGCCGAGCGGACGGCGCGCGACGACGACGGCGCGCGTCGCCCCGCCGGTGCCGACCGAGAAGGCGCAGGAGGGGCGGCCCTCGTCCGCCGCGATGCGCACCGACGAGCGGCCCAGCAGCTGGCGTACCCAAGGGGCGTCGAAAGCCGAGGGATCGACCCGGGTGCGACCGCTCACGCCGCTCTCGTCGCCGACGTAGCGGACCAGGCCTTCGGGGCCGGAAAGCAGCAGCTCGACATCGGCGCCGCCGAGAATGCGGGCCGCCACCGTCATCAGCACCGTGACCGACTGCTCCAGCGAGCGTCCGGACGCACGCTGCTGCTCGATCGCCAGGGCGGCGAAGAGCTTCGCCTCGGCGGTGCGGCGGGCCTGCAGCTCGTACGTGCTGGCCACCAGCAGCCCGGGCACTGCCAGGCCGAAGACCCCGAGGGGGGCGTGCACCAGCAGCCAGCCGATGAGCAGGCCGACCGCGCCGTTGCCCGCGGTGGTGTAGAGCTCCGCCGGCAGCCGCGGGAGGAACAGGCCGAGCAGCGGGCGGCGGGCGGTGAGGGCGACCCCGCCGGCGGACATGACATGGCGAGTGATCGTGCCGAAGACGAGCCCCGCGATGGCTGAGGGGATGGGGCCGACCCCGCCGTGGTGCAGGGCGCAGGTCACCGTCAGGGCCACCGCACTCTGCAGCAGCGCGGAGCACGTCGCGTACTCCATGGAACGCCAGCGCCGGCCGCCGGTCACCCGGCTCGCCGCGAGCATCATCCCGGCGCCGAGGGCGGCGGCGATCCACAGCCCGGGTCCGGCGCACAGCAGGAGCAGCGCGGCACCGGCGGCATCGAGGCCGCGCACCTGCCACTGGCCGCGGCCGAGTGGGAGGGAGACGTTCAGCAACGACGACAGCGCCAGGACGACGGCTATGGCCGGCAGCAGCGCGACGCGGCAGCCGAGCACCCCGCCATCGGCAGCCGGCAGGCCGAGCAGGCCCGGACCCCAGGTCAGGATCGCCGAACCGACGGCAGCGGCGACCGCGAGCAGGCGCATCGCCCGCGGCGTCCGTCGGCGCACCATCTCTCGGCCCTCCGCCCAGCTCACCGGTTCGTCGTCCGTGGGTTTTGCGGCAGCACGCACATGGGCGTGCCGGCGCCTTCCAATAGCGTCGGCACCGGGGCACCCGCACTTGTGCATTGCGCCGGTTGGCGCAGCGAAGATCACCCAGACGGCGCAGGTGCTACAGCCCGCGCCACGATCAGCCGAAGGTCAAGGTGAGGGTTTCGCAGCCGATCACCGGTAGCGGCCCCTCGGCCATCAGCACCACTGCTGGCCTGCACTTTGATCGCTCTGGAGGAACGGTGACAACGCAGACCCCGCGTGGCGTCGATGCTCGGGTCTTGCCGACTCAGCAGGACCGGACCGCGCATCAGAGCGGCGGGTTTCGCGCCATGGTCGTCGATGACCATCCGTTGATGCGCGAATCCATGGTCGCCCGGCTTCGTGCCATGGGCGCCTCGGAGGTCGTCGAGGCAGCTACCGTCGCCGAGGCTCGCGCCCGCGCCCGCAGCGGCCCGATGGACCTTGCCGTGCTGGACCTCGGCCTCCCCGACGGCAGTGGCCTCGACCTCGTCGCGCACCTGCGCGAGCGTGGCTGGCCGCGCCTGGTCGTGCTCTCGGCCGCCGACGACCCGTATTCGGTACGCGCGGCGTTCGTCGCCGGCGCTCACGGCTACCTGCTGAAGAACGCCTCCGCGATGGTCGTCACCGACGGCGTGCGCCGGGTGCTGTCCGGCGGCGTCTACGCCGACCCCTCGGTCGCCCCGCTGCTCGCCACCGGCCTGCGCGGCACCGGCAACGCGGAAGGTCTCGCGGCCGAACTCTCGGGCCGTGAGATCGAGGTGTTGCGCCTGGTCGCCGACGGACAGTCCAACAAGGAAATCGGTGAGCTGCTCGGCCTCTCCGCTCTGACCGTGAAGAGTCACCTGGCGCGGATCGCGCGCAAGCTCGGCACGGGGGACCGCGCCGAGATGGTGGCGCTGGCCATGCGCGCCGGCGTCATTCGCTGAACTCTCGCCGCCTTGGCTGGACCCGCGCCGTCGGCTGATCTGCCGGGCTCGCCCGGGTCCGCGTCGTAGTGTCGGATTTTGTGACGACGGACGAACCTTCGCGGGCCATCCTGCTGGCCGAGCCCGCCGATGGCGTTCCCGACGTCGTCGAGGAGCCGGGTCAGCTGGCGGAAGCGGTCGCCAAGCTCGCCGCGGGCACCGGGCCGGTGGCCATCGACGCCGAGCGCGCGTCGGGCTACCGCTACGGGCAGCGCGCGTACCTGGTCCAGCTGCGCCGGGCCGGGAGCGGGACGCTGCTGATCGACCCGATCCCGCTCGCCGGGCTCGACCCGATCCAAGCCGTGATCGGCGATGCCGAGTGGATCCTGCACGCGGCTCACCAGGACCTTCCGTGCCTGGCGGAGGTGGGACTGCGGCCCACGCGGGTGTTCGACACCGAACTCGCCGCGCGGCTGGCCGGCTTCGAGCGGGTCGGGCTCGCGAGCGTCGTCGAGCAGCTCCTGGGCTACACGCTGGAGAAGGGTTACTCGGCCGCCGACTGGTCGACCCGCCCGCTCCCCCACGACTGGCTGCGCTACGCCGCGCTCGACGTCGAGCTGCTGATCGAGCTGCGAGAGCTGCTGGGCGCCGAGCTCGAGCGCCAGGGCAAGCTGGAGTGGGCGGCGCAGGAGTTCGCCGCCGCCGTGAACGCGGCGCCCAAGCCCGCGCCGGCCGATCCGTGGCGGCGCACCAGCGGCATCCATCGCGTGCGCAGCAGGCGGCAGCTCGCGTCGGTGCGCGCCCTGTGGTTCGCCCGCGACGCGCGGGCCCGGGACCGCGACATCGCCCCCGGACGCGTCCTTCCCGACTCGGCGATCGTCAACGCGGCGCTCGCCTCCCCCAGGACGCAGGGATGCGCTCGCCGCGCTTCCGGTCTTCTCCGGACCGCGGATGCGGCGCACCGATCCAGCTCTGGTGGGACGCGATCGCCGAGGCCTGCACCTGCCGGACGCGGAGCTTCCCGGCCCTGCTGCCAGCACCGGACTGCCGCCGGCGGGACGCTGGGCCGACCGAGACCCGGACGCCGCGGCCCGCCTCGCCGCCACTCGCTACACGCTGCGCGCGTCGCCGGCGAGCACGCGCTGCCGGCGGAGAACCTGCTCGAGCCCGCGTTGCAACGCAAGCTCGCCTGGAGCCCGCCCGACCCGATCACGCCCGAGTCGATCGCCGAGGCCCTCGCCGCCGGTGGGGCCCGGCCGTGGCAGATCGAGCTCAGTACCGACGCGCTCGTCGCCGCGCTGCGCGACCCGGCACCGCTGGCCGCCGCCGCTGCGGCCGAGGCCGAAGCCGCCCGGCTCGAAGCCGAGGCCGCTCAGCGCGCCATCCTCGCCGCGAATGAACCGGCGAACCGCCGCAGCCGCCGCGTCGTACAAGATCAACGCGCCCATGATCTTGGTCTGGGCCGCGTGATCGAGGCTTGAAACCATGATCATGGGCGCGTTGATCTGGGACGTGGGCAGTGATTGGCAGGCGCTACCGAGTCCCCGCCAGACGACCGATAGCGCCTACCTGGCTCAGTTATCGGACGATCCGCGCCCTGATCATGAGCCTGAACGGGTGAAAGCTTGGAGAACCCTGTGACGTCAGCCGCAGGCCCGCCGGCGGCGCAGCGCCAGGAAGACGAGCAGCAGGGCGACGAGTGCCGCCAGTGGCGCGAGCCGCTTGGCCACCGGCGCACCGGCCACCTCGAGCAGGTCGATCGCCTCGGCGCTGCGCCGCTCGCGGGGCGGTGCTGCAGGCGGGGCAGCGGGGCGGCGCGGGGGCTGCAGGGGGTCTGCGCGGCCGCGGGTTCGAGAGCGACGGGCTCGGCGGCCGACTCGGCGGCAGCGGCTCGGCTACTGCAGGCGCGGGCGCCGCGCTCGGGGTGCCGGCAGAGATCTCCTCGGCGAGCGCATCGGCGAACTGCGTGATGACCTTGCCGGCGACCTCGCCGATGACGCCGCGGCCGAACTGCGCGGGCTTGCCGGTGATGGCCAGGTCGGTGACGACCTCCACCCGGGTGCCGTCACCGTCCGGGGTCAACTTGCAGTTGATCTTGGCGTTGGCGGTGCCGCTGCCCCGCGTCTCGCGGCCCTTGGCATCGATCTTGACGGTGTGGTTGGCGTCGTCGCGATCGACGAACGCCGCGGTGCCGCGGTAGGACACCGCGATGGGTCCGACCTTGACCTTGACGGTCCCCTCGAAGGTGTCGCCGTCATGGCCGGTCAGCGTGGCGCCCGGCATGCACGGCGCGACGCGCTCGACGTCAAGGAGGACGGCCCACGCCTCATCGGGTGCGGCGGGGACGGTGAACGAATTCTCTAGCTGCACGTGCGCTCCCAGCGAGTCAGGTCCTCGGGCAGATCCAAGTCTGTCGGATCGGCCACGTCGTCGCAGGCTACGGGGATCACCCGAGCCGGGTTGCGGCGCAGCCAGTGCCGGGCCCCGGCGTCGCCCGTGACGGCCGCGCCCACCTCGGTCCAGAGCGACCGGTCGAACAGGACGGGGGTGCGGATCTCGCCCTCGAAAGTCGCCGCGATCGCGAAGCCCGGACGGTGCGCTTCCCGCAGCCGGCGGACGGCCTCGGCGGTGATGCCGGGCTGATCGACGAGCGCCACGAGGGCCGCCTCACCGGTCGCGGCGCCGAGCCCGGCGCGCAGGGACGAGGCCATGCCGCTCTCCCAGTCGGGGTTGGTCACGAACGTCGTCCTGGGCGCGCCGGCCGTCCGGCGGCGCCGGCGACCACCGCGTAGAGCGGCCGGCATCCGGCCTCGGACAGCATCGAAAGCGCGCGGTCGAGCAGCGTCTGCCCCTCCAGCACCAGCCCCGCTTTCGGCCGGCCCATGCGAGCCCCCCGCCCGCGGCCAGCAGCACCCCGCAGGTCTGCACGAGCCCGTCGCTCATCGGCCCGCATCGGTGAGCGCGGGGGCGGCCTCCCGGTCGATGTCGTTGTGGATCGGGCCGTCGGTCGTCTGCAGCGGCAGCCCGGTGCCGCCCCAGCGCGAGCCGATGATCTCGGCCGCCACCGACACGGCCGTCTCCTCGGGGGTGCGCGCCCCGATGTCGAGCCCGATCGGCGAGTGCAGCCTGGCCAGCTCGGCCTCGGTCATGCCGCGCTCGCGCAGCCGCTCCAGCCGCTCGGCGTGGGTACGCCGGCTGCCCATCGCGCCGACGTAGCCGGCCTCGGTGCGCAGCGCCACTTCCAGCAGCGGGACGTCGAACTTCTGGTCATGGGTGAGGACGCAGATCACCGTGCGGGAGTCGACCGCCCCGGCGGCGACGCTGCGGGCGAGGTAGCGGTGCGGCCACTCGACGACGACCTCGTGGGCGTCCGGGAAGCGGCGCTCGGTGGCGAACAGCGGGCGCGCGTCGCAGACCGTGACCCGGTAGCCGAGGAAGACGCCGATCCGCGCGACGGCGGCGGCGAAGTCGATGGCGCCGAACACCAGCATCCGCGGCGGCGGCGCGTAGGAGGCGACGAAGACCGTCACGTCGTCCTGGCGACGCTCGCCGCGCGGCCCGTAGTGCCGCTGGCCGGTCTGCCCCGGCCGAGAGCAGGCCCCGCGCATCGTCGGTGACGGCGACGTCGAGCCCGCTGGTGCCGAGGGTCCCGGAGCTCGCGAGGTCGGTGATGCGGAGCCGGGCGCCGACCTCGAGCGGGGACGGGTCGTCAGGCGCGTCGACGGCGAGAACCTGGGCCACGGCGACCGGACGCGAGGCCTCGACGTCGTCGAGCAACTGGCCGAAATCCGGGGTGCGCTCGCGGTCGATGCGCTCCACCAGCAGCGTGATCTGCCCGCCGCAGGTGAGGCCGACGGCGAACGCCGTCTCGTCGCTGTAGCCGTACGTCGTCAGCTGCGCGGCCGGCACGCCCGGCACCTGACCACCGGACTCCAGGACCTCGGACGCGAGCTCGTAGACCGCACCCTCGACGCAGCCGCCGGACACGCTGCCGACGACGACGCCCTCCGGCCCGACGGCCATCGCGGCGCCGGGGGCGCGGGGGGCCGACCGGCTGACGCCGACGACCGTCGCGAGAGCAAAGGGCTCGCCGGCGTCCCACCACCGGCGAAGGTCGGCTGCGATATCACGCACTTTGCCCCCATCTCATCGGGTGACCTGCGAGAGCAGCTGCACGGGTCCTGCTCCGATTATCGGCCCGGCCGGCGACGACGCCGGCCAGCTCCTCGAGAGCGGCGACACTGTGGCCTGCCACGAAGTCGTCAACGTTCGGCAGCGCGGCAGCCATCCCGGCGGCCAGCGGCGCGTAGCCCGGCCGGTCGCGTAACGGATTGGCCCACACCAGCCGGTGGGCCAGCCGGTGCAGGCGGCCCATCTGCTCGCCGAGCAGCGCCGGGTCCTCACGCTCCCAGCCGTCGGAAAGGATGACCACCACCGCCCCGCGCGCCAGGCCGCGCTGGCCCCAGGTGTCCAGGAAGTCGCGCACGAGCACGCCGAGCCGGGTGCCGCCGGACCAGTCGGGCACCGCCGCCAGCACCGCCCGCATGGCCGTCTCGGGGTCGCGATGCGTGAGCTCCCGGGTGACCCGGGTCAGCCGGGTGCCGAGCGTGAAGACCTCCACCGGCGAGCTGCCCCGGCGGGCGGCGTGAGCGAAGCGCAGCAGGGCGTCGGCGTAGGGCGCCATCGATCCGCTGACGTCCACGCAGCAGCACCACGCGTCGCGGCCGCGGGCGGGGCTTGCGGTGCGCCAGCCGGGCCGTCTCGCCGCCCGACGCGAGCGCCGCGTTGACCGTGCGGCGGCGGTCGATCCGGCCGCGGGGAGCGGGCCGGTGACGGCGCGACGCGCGTCGCTCACCGGGCAGCGCGAACGCCGCCAGCAGCCGGTCCAGCGCAGCCTTGTCGGCGGCCGAGAAGCTCGGCAAAGTCCTTGTGGCGTAAGGCTTCCATCAGCACTCGCCGACGCGTAGAGGCGCTCCCGATCCGCCTCGTCGCCCGCGGCGGAGGGACCGGGATCGCCGGCGGCGGGAGCCGGCGCGACGGCGATCGGAGCCGGTGGCTCGCGCGGCGGCAGCGGTGATGGCGACGCCCCGCCGAAAACCGCCTCGAACGCCGCGTCGTAGCGGGGCAGCTCGTCCGGATCGGCGCACAGGGTGAGCCGGCCGGCCCAGTAGACGTCCTCGCGGCGCGACCCGTCGAGACATCCCAGCGCCGCGGTGAACGCGGCGATGCGGCCCGCGTCGGCGCCGACTCCGGCGGCGCGCAGCACCCGGCCGAAGCCCGCGATGGCGACCAGCGGATCGGCCGGCTCAGACACCGGCTGAGCACGGCTGTCCAGTCCATGCCGGCCGCTCGGTCCTGGTCCTCGCGGTACTTCAGCACCGCGCCGAGCGTCGCCGCCGCCGACTCCGGGTCGAGCTCCCCCGCGCCGAGCACGAGCAACGCATGGGCCCAGTCGAGACTCTCCGCGACCCCGGGCGCCTTGACCAGCCCCGCCTCGCGCAGCGCCTGCCGCAGCGACGGCGACCTGGCGGGCCAGCCGCTCGCTCACCTCGGGCAGCCGGGCCCGCAGGATCGCCACCTCGCGCTCGACGGAGGGGTGCTCGAGCCAGTGGTAGAAGCAGCGTCGCTTGAGCGCGTCGTGCAGTTCCCGGGTGCGGTTGGAGGTGAGGACGACGACCGGTGGCACCTCGGCCCGGACCGTGCCGAGCTCGGGGATGCTCACCGAGTACTCCGAGAGCACCTCGAGCAGGAACGCCTCGAACTCGTCGTCGGCGCGGTCGACCTCGTCGATGAGCAGCACGCTCGGCGTCGTCTCGAGCGCCTGCAGCAGCGGGCGGGCGAGCAGGAAGCGCCGGGTGTACAGCTCGCCCTCCAGCCGCTCGACGTCGCCGCTGCGGGCGCTGCCCTCGGCCACCTCGGAGGCCCGCAGGTGCAGCAGCTGGCGGGGGAAGTCCCAGTCGTAGAGCGCCTGGCTCGCGTCGATGCCCTCGTAGCACTGCAGCCGGATGAGCGGCGCCTCGAGCAGCTCGGCGAGCGCAGCGGCCAGCGCGGTCTTGCCGGTGCCCGCTTCGCCTTCGAGCAGCAGCGGGCGGCCCATCGCGATCGCCAGATAGGACGCGGCGGCCAGCCCGTCGTCGGCGAGGTAGCCGAGCGCAGCGCAACTGCTCGCCGAGAGTGGCCGGGCTGGTCGCGCCTTCGGGCAGCAGCGAACGCGTCACACCCTCAGTCTGCCCCGCGCCTTCCGTACCTCTTGCGTGTCGCTGCCCGGATGATGTGCGACCCTTTGTTCATGACCCCACCGACAGCCACGTCGACTCTGACGCTGCCTTCTCCGGTCGTTGACCGACGACCTACCGCCGAAGACATGCCCGACGGCGAGCTGCTGGTCGAGGAGTCCCTCGTCGAAGAGGTCTCCATCGACGGCATGTGCGGCGTCTACTAACCCGCTCGCCCGATCCCTCGAGCCTGATGGCGTTCGATCCCGAGCTGCGCTGGGAGCTCTCGTCGCGCGTGGCCCTGCGCCCCGAGCCTTTCGGCGCGCTCGCCTACCACTTCGGCAACCGGCGGCTCACCTTCCTGAAGACCCCGCTGCTGGTGACGGTCGTGCGCTCGCTCGCCGAGCAGCCGAGCGCGCGAGCGGCGCTGATCGCCGCCGGGGTTCCCGAGCGCGATCAGCCCAACTACGAGCGGGCGCTCGCCTCGCTCGCTGACGCGGAGGTCCTCACGTGCGCCTGACCGAGCAGTTCGAGCGCGGGCTCGACGCCCCGATCTGCCTGACGTGGGAGCTCACCTACGCCTGCAACCTCGCGTGCGTGCATTGCCTGTCCTCCTCGGGCCGCCGCGATCCGCGCGAGCTGACCACCGCCGAGTGCAAGTCGGTCATCGACGAGCTGCAGCGGATGCAGGTCTTCTACGTGAACGTCGGCGGCGGCGAGCCGACCGTGCGTCCCGACTTCTGGGAGCTGCTGGACTACGCGATCGCCCGCGACGTCGGCGTGAAGTTCTCCACCAACGGGGTGCGGATCGGCCGTCCGGAGGCGCGCCGGCTGGCCGCGACCGACTACGTCGACGTCCAGGTCAGCCTGGACGGAGCCGACGCCGGGATCAACGACGCGGTTCGCGGCGCCGGGTCTCTACGACATGGCGCGCCGGGCGCTCGACGCGCTGGCGTCCGAGGGCTTCCCGAACCCGAAGATCAGCGTGGTCGTCACCCGCGCACAACGCGGGCCAGCTCGACGATTTCAAGGCGCTGGCCGATTCCTACGGCGCGACCCTGCGGCTGACCCGGCTGCGCCCGTCCGGCCGCGGCGCCGACACCTGGGACGAGCTGCACCCGACCGCCGCAGCAGCAGCGCGACCTGTACCAGTGGCTGCTCGCCGCGCGGCGAGAACGTGCTCACCGGCGACAGCTTCTTCCACCTGTCCGCGCTGGGCGAGTCGCTGCCCGGCCTGAACCTCTGCGGCGCCGGGCGCGTGGTCTGCCTGATCGACCCGATCGGCGACGTCTACGCGTGCCCGTTCGTGCTGCACGAGCAGTTCAAGGCGGGTTCGGTACGGGACGCCGGCGGTTTCACCGAGGTCTGGCGCGGGTCGGAGCTGTTCCGCGAGCTGCGCGAGCCCGGCAGCGAGGGTGCCTGCAACTCCTGCGGCTCCTACGACGCCTGCCGCGGCGGGTGCATGGCGGCCAAGTTCTTCACCGGCCTGCCGCTCGACGGGCCCGACCCGGAATGCGTGCTGGGACACGGGGAGGCCGCCCTGCTGGCCGTCGCGGCCGGCTCGGCGCCCTCGCCCGGGCCGGGCCACTCGCGTCGCAGCTTGCCGCTGTCCGTCGCCTGAGCCGCGGGCAGCCAATCTGATGCGCCGCCTGCGAGACAGATATTCCCGTAGGCAGACAATCAGCTGCATCCACGCGCGGGTGACCCCGCGCACCGCATTGTCTGCCTCCAAGAAACGGGATTCCCTCTCCCGGGGCACCGGATCGTCTGCGGGAGACAGTGGCAATGGTCGCAAGGCGCGCGGACCAGCACGGTCGCGCGCGCGTCATGGTCTAGTAGAGCGGTGCAGCTTCTCGACCCGGTGACGCTCGGAGGGCGTCCGCTAGCCAACCGGCTCATGTTCGGTCCGCACGAGACCAACCTGGGCCGCGGCCGGGCCATCAGCGAGCGTCATGTCGCCTACTACGCGCGGCGCGCGGCGGGCGGCTGCGGGTTGATCGTCACCGAGGTCGCCAGCGTCCACGCGCTGGACTGGCCGTACGAGCGCGCGCCCTTGGCGGCGGAGTGCGGGCCGGGCTGGGCGGCCGTCGCCCGGGCCTGCACGCCGCACGGGGCGGCGGTGCTCGCCGGCCTCGGCCATGCCGGCCTGCAGGGCTCCAGCGCCTATTCGCAACGCGAGCTGTGGGGCCCGTCGCCGGTGCCGGAGGTCGCGGGCCGCGAGGTGCCGAAGGAGATGGAGGACGACGACATCGACGCAGGTCGTCGCCGGCTTCGCCGCCGCCACCCGGCTCGCGATGGACGCGGGCTGCGCGGGCGTCGAGATCAATGCCGGCCAGCACAGCCTCGTGCGCCAGTTCCTGTCGGGCCTGACCAACCTGCGCGGCGACGAGTACGGCAGCGACAAGGTGCGCTTTGCCCGCGAGGTGCTGGCCGCCGTACGCGACGCCGACCACGACCGACAGCGGGATCGTCGGGCTCCGCCTGTCCTGCGACGAGCTCGCCCCCTGGGCCGGGCTCACCCCGGAGTCCGCCACCGCCGTCGCCGCCGAGCTCGCCGATGCCGGCCTGGTCGACTACGTGGCCGTCGTCCGCGGCTCGATCTTCTCGGTCGCCGCCACCCGTCCCGACGGCCATACGCCGCCGGCGTTCAACATCGATCTCGCCCGCACCGTGCGCGCCGGGATCAGCGTCCCGGTCGTGCTGCAGGGTTCCGTCGTCGATCTCGCCGCCGCCGAAGCGGCGCTCACCGTCGGGCGCCGCCGACCTCGTCGAGATGACCCGCGCCCAGCTCGCCGATCCCGACCTGGCGCCGCAAGGCGGCGAGCGGCGAGAGCCCGCGTCCCTGCATCCTGTGCAACCAGACGTGCCTCGTGCGCGACCCGCGCAACATGCTGGTCAGCTGCGTCGTCGAGCCCTCCAGCGGCTACGAGACGAGCGAGCCCGGCGTGATCGCCCCGGCCCGCCGCCCGCAGGACGTGCTCGTCGTCGGCGCCGGGCCGGCCGGCCTGGAGACCGCCCGCGCCGCGGCCGTCGCGGGCCACCGGGTGCGCGTGATCGACCGCGCCGAACGCACCGGCGGAGCGGTCCGCCTCGCCGCAGCGGCGAGCGGGCGCGAGCGGCTGGCGGCCATCGTCGACTGGCTCGACGCGCGAGTGCCGCGGCCTCGGGGTCAGCGTCGAACTCGGCGTCGAGGCCGACCCCGCCGCTCTCGACGCGGCCGCCTCCGCCGGCGCGCGTGTCGTGCTCTGCAACGGCGGCCGGGCCGGCGCCCGCGCCTACACGCTGGAAAGCGAGGGCGTGCCGGCGGGAAACGCGGCGGTCGTCGGCGCCGACGAGCTGCTCGCGTCAGACCTCGCGCAGTCCCTGCCCGACGGCCCCGTCCTGGTCTGGGACCCCATCGGCGGGCCGGTCGGGATCAGCGTCGCCGAGACTCTCGTCGCCGCCGGCATCGAGGTCACGCTCGTCACCCCCGACCTGCTGGTGGGCAACGAGCTGGCCCGCTCCGGCGACCTCGCTCCGGCCGGCACCCGATTGCAGGCCGCCGGCGTGACGCTGATCCGGCGCAGCATGCTGCGCGGAGTGCGCCCCGGGGTCGCGGATCTGGCCGACCGGTTCACCGGCGAGGCGCGCGAGGTCAAGGCCTCGCTCGTGGTCGACGCGGGCCACCGGCTCCCCGCCGACGAACTGTGGCGGGCCCGCCCTCAGCTGACCGCGCGCCGGTGACGCCGTCGCCCCGCGCACGATCTACGAGGCCGTGCTCGAAGGCCGCCGCGCGGCCGACGCGCTGAACGAGGCGGTCAGATGAGCGGAGGCCGCTATCAAGCACGTCTTCACCCCGCTGCGCCTCGGCCCGGTGACGATCGCCAACCGCATCGTCTTCAGCGCCCACCTGACGAACTACGCCGAGGACGGGCTGCCGACCGCTCAGCACGCGGACTACTACGCGGCGCGCGCCCGCGGCGGCGCGGGCTCATCATCACCGAGGAGCACTCGACCCACCCGACGGACTGGCCGTACGAGAAGCTGATCCACGGCTTCCAGCCCGCGGTCATCCCCGGCTACCGGCGCATCACCGACGCCGTCCACCGCCACGACACCCCGATCTTCGCGCAGATCAACCACAACGGCGGCCAGGCGTCGGGCATGTACACGCGGCGCCCGGTCTGGGCCCCCTCGCCCGTCGCCGACCCGCTCTTTCGCGAGGTGCCCAAGGAGGTCGACGAGCGCGAGATCGCCGAGATCATCGCCGGTTACGCGCTCGTCGCCGAGCACTGCCGTGACGGCGGCTTCGACGGGATCGAGCTGCAGTGCTCGCACAGCTCGATCGTGCGCGGCTTCCTGTCGCCGGCCACCAACGTGCGTACCGACCGCTGGGGCGGCTCGCTGGACAACCGGGCGCGGCTGCTGCTCGAACTCGTCGCGGCGGTGCGCGACGCTATCGGCCGCGACATGGCGCTCGGCGTGCGGCTGTGCGGCGACGAGCTGATCGAGGGCGGCACGACGATCGACGAGGCGGTCGAGGTCGCCAAGCTCGTCGAGGCCAGCGGCCACGTCGACTACCTGAACACCTCGATCGGCGTCGCGACCCAGACGCTCTACATGATCGAAGCGTCGATGGCCGTGCGCCCCGGCTACGCCCTGTTCATCCCCGCCGCGCTGCGGCGCGCCACCCGGCTGCCCGTCGTCGGCGTCGGGCGGTTCAAGGACGCCGCTGCAGGCCGACCGGGCGATCGCGGCAGGCCAGTGCGACATGGTCGGCGTCGTCCGCGGCCAGATCGCCGACCCTGACTTCGCCCGCAAGTCGCGCTCCGGGCACGGCGAGGACGTCCGGCTCTGCCTGTCGTGCAACCAGGAATGCGTCGGGCGGATGGGGCTGAACCGCTGGCTGGGCTGCATCGAAGCCCCGCGGACCGGACGCGAGTCGGTCGTGCCGGCACTGCCGCTCCCCAGCCCCGCGCTGCGCCCGCGCAAGGTGATCGTCGTCGGCGCCGGGCCGGCCGGCCTGCAGGCAGGCGATCGCCGCGGCCCAGCACGGCCACCAGGTCACCGTGTACGAGGCAGCGCCGACCGCGGGCGGTCAGGTGCGGATCGCCGCGAGCGTCGCCTCGCGGGCCGAGTTCGGCGATCTCGTACGCAATCAGGAGGCCGAGCTCAAGCGCGTCGGCGGAAAGCTCGAATGCGCGGTGACGGTCGACCTCGCGATGATCCGGCGGCTGCGGCCCGACGCGGTGGTGATCGCGACGGGGGCGACGCCCGCGCGGCCGCCGTGGATGCCCGCCGAGCCGCCGATCCCGACCTGCGACGTGCGCGACGTGCTGGAGGGCAAGGCCCATCCGACCGGCACGGTGCTGCTGATCGACGAGCTCGGTTTCCACCAGTCGACGTCGGTGGCGGAGCTGCTGGCCGATCGCGGCGCGAGCGTCGAGGTGCTCACCCCGGGCATGGTCGTCGCCCAGGACCTCGGCATCACTCTCGACCTGGAGGGCTGGAACATCCGCGCCGCGGCCAAGGGCATCACGCAGACGCCCGACAGCGTGATCATGGGATTCGAGCGGGGCCGACGGAGTCGCTGCGCTCTCCGTGCTGCACCACCCGACCGGCACGATGGCCTCGCGCCGCGCCGACTGGATCGTGCTGGCCGTCCCGCCCGCGCCGGTCGACGGGCTCTACCGCGAGCTGAAGGCGGTCTCCCGCGAGCTCGGCGATCAAGCTCCATCGGATCGGCGACGCGCTCGCTCCCCGCCGGGCGCATGCGGCCGTGATCGACGGCGAGCGCGTCGGAGCCGCCCTGTGAGCGCCCCGACCGCCGTTTCTCCAGGAGGACCCGGCCCGGGCAGCGCCGTCGCGGTCGATCCCGGTGCGCGACGGGGCGCTGCCGCTCGGCGGCGCCGACGTCGCCTGGGAGGTCGGGCCGGCGGGCTTGACCGTGCTGATGGGCACCGGCTGCGCCGAAGCGGCGGCCGCGCTTCCGGCGGCGCTGACGGTGTGGGGCTGGGAGCCGGCCCGTACGCGCCCGGCAGCTGGGCCGAGCAGCTCGCCCCGCTCCTGCGCAGCGCCGGGCAGATCGTGCTGCCCGCCTCCCCGGACGGCCGTGATCTGGCGCCCCGGCTGGCCGTCACGCTGGACCGCCCGCTGGTCGCCGGCGCGCTCGAGGTACGCGATGGCGTCGCGCTCGTCGCCCGCTGGGAAGGCGCGGCCCTCGCGGAGGTCGCCGTCGACCCGCGCGCGGTCCTGACCCGGCTGCCCAACACCGCGCAGGTCCCGCTGCCCGCCACGCTGGGAGCCGACCTACCGCGAGCTCAGCTTCCCGCTCGCGCCGCCCGCGGCGGCTGCCGACGCCGAGCTCGTGGCCCTGATCCCGGCCGATCCCGCGACCGTCGACCTGTCCGAGGCCCGCCGGATCATCGCCGGCGGCGCCGGGCTCGGCGGGCCGGAGGCTTTCGTACTGCTGGAGCGCATCGCCGCGGCCCTGTCGGCCTCGCTCGGCGCCACCCGGCTCGCGGCCGACCTCGGCTGGGTGGAGCAGGCCCGCTACATCGGGACCACGGGCGTGACGGTCGACCCGGATCTCTACGTGGCCATCGGCATTTCCGGCGCCGTCCAGCACCTCACCGGCCTGGGCGATCCGCGCCACATCGTCGCCGCGAACCTCGATGCCAGCTGCCCGATGATGAGCCGGGCGGAGCTGGCGCTGGTCTGCGACGTCGGTGAGTTGCTGGCGGCGCTCGCCGCGCGTCTGGAGGTGCACGCCGGTGTCTGAAAGTCCCATGGCCGCAGCCGATTTCGACGTCGTCGTCGTCGGCGCCGGTCCCGCCGGGTCAGCGGCGGCGCTCACCCTGGCACGCGCGGGCCGGCGCGTCGCGCTGCTCGAACGCGGCCCGTACCCCGGCAGCAAGAACATGTACGGCGGCGTGGTCTACGGCCGGGTGCTCGACGGCCTGGTGCCCGGCTGGTACGACGAGGCGCCGATGCAGCGCTGGATCACCCGGCGGCAGACGATGATCGTCACCGGGTCGCAGGCGCTGACCGTCGACTACCGCACCACCGCCTGGGGTGAGGCGCCCTACAACGGGGCGACCACCTACCGCGCCGATTTCGACGGCTGGCTCGCCGGCAAGGCGGAAGCCGCGGGCGCGATCCTGCTCACCAGCACGACGGCGACGGGCCTGCTGCGCGACGGGTCCGGACGCATCAACGGCGTCACGACCGACCGTCCGGACGGCGATCTGCGCGCCGGCCTCGTCATCGCCTGCGACGGGGTCGAACAGCTTCCTCGCGAAGTCGGCGGGCCTGTACCCGAACTTCTCCGCCGAGAACTTCACGCTCGGAGCCAAGGAGGTCCTCGCGATCCCCCGCGAGGAGCTGGAGGCACGGTTCGGGGTGCGCGGGACCGACGGCGTCGACATCGAAATCGTCGGCTGCACAAGGGGAATCCCGGGCGGCGGATTCGTCTACACGAATCTCGACACCGTCTCCGTCGGCATCGTCGTCAGCGTCAACGCGCTCGCCGCGGCCAAGGTGCGCCCCGAGGAATTGATCGCCGGGCTGAAGGCCCACCCCGCCATCGCCCCGCTCGTCGAGGGCGCAGAGCTGAAGGAGTACAGCGCCCACCTGATCCCTGAGGGCGGCTACGACACGATGCCGGAGATCGCCACCGACGGCCTGCTCGTCGCAGGTGACGCCGCGGCGCTGTGCCTCGCGGCCGGCATCTGGCTGGAGGGCGTCAACTTCGCCATCGGTTCGGGCATGGCCGCCGGTGAGGTCGCGCACGACGCCCTCGCCGCCGGCGACGTGAGCGCCTCCCGGCTTGGCGCGTACCGGCGCCAACTCGAAGCGAACTTCGTCCTTGCCGACCACAAGAAGCTGCGCCGGGTGCCGGAACTGCTGATGTCGCAGCGGATGCAGCAGCTCTACCCCAAGCTCGCCTGCGATGTCGTGGAGCGGATGTTCACGGTCGACAACCCGAACCCCAAGCCCGGCGCGGTGCGCGTCGCGCGCGAGAACATCAAGAAGTCGGGCCTGCGGATCCGCGACCTCGCCCACGACGCCTACGTGACGCTACGGAGCTTCGGATGAGCACCACCGAACCTTCCGCCGCCGACCTACCTGCCGCGAGTCGCGGCCGAAGCAGCGCGGGCCTTCGACGGGCCCTCCTTCGAGGACCGGATGGCGACCATCGACTTCCGGGTGGCGCCCACGGCGCACATCACGGTCGACACCGACGTGTGCCGCTCGTGCACCACGAAGGCCTGCGTAAGTGCTTGCCCTGCAGGCCTTTTCGTGCCGACGAGCGACGGCGGCGTGCTCTTCAACTACGAGCAGTGCTTCGAGTGCGGCACCTGCTACCTGGTGTGCAACGCCGAGGGTGCGCTCACCTGGACCTACCCCGAGGGCGGCGCCGGCGTCGCCTACCGGCGCTCGTGAGCCGGCCATGATCGCCGTCCTGCACAAGCTCGTCGACCTGCGCGTCGAGATCGACCCGCTGACCGGTGAGCCCGCTGTCGTGACCGGGGGTGAGCCGGACCGGGCGTTCGGCGCCTCCCCCGCCGACCTCGCCGCCCTCGAGGCTGCGCTGCAGCTCGCCGAACCCGGCGAGGAGATCGTGGTCGCCGCAGCGGCGCCGCCCGTCAGCCACGCCACGTGCGACGCCATGCTCCGGGCGGCGCTGGCCGCCGGAGCCACCCGGGCGATCCGGATCGAGATCGTTCCGGGGTCGGGTTCGGCCGAGGTGGCCGCGATGCTGGCGCCGGTCGTGAAGGGAGCGCGCTACGTCCTGTGCGGCGACGCCAGCCTCGACCGCGGCAGCGGCTCGGTCCCCGCGTTCGTCGCGGCGATCCTCGGGGCGGCCCAGGCGCTGGGGCTGACCAGCATCACGGCGGAGGGCGCTGCGCTGCTCCTCGAGCGCCGCCTTGACGGTGGCCGCCGCGAGCAGCTGCGGATCCACGCGCCCGCGGTGCTGTCCCTGCAGGCCGGGCTGCGGCTGCGGCGGGCCTCGCTGGCCGGCGCTGCTGGCGGCGCGCGAGGCGGCGATCGAGGTCGCGCACCTGCCCGTCGGTGGCCACGGCGAGATCCACGAGCGGCTGCGCCCGTACCGGGCCCCCGCGGGTGCGCTGGCGCCGCCTTCCGCCGCGGATCCGCGCGACCGGGTGCTGGCCCTGTCCGGCATGCTCGTGCCGGCCCGGGCCCGCCGCGTGGTCGAGGCCGACGCCGCGACGTGCGCCGACGAGCTGCTCGCCTACCTGTCCGAGCACGGCTACCGGTGACCTGCTGGTGAGCTGCTGGTGAGCTTTGGCCCCCCGCAGCTCGACGGCGCGGTGCGCCGGCTGGACGGCGACCGGGTGCTGCTCGGCGGCTCGCCGCGGCGGCTGCTCACGCTGTCGGAGAAGGCCCGGGGCGTGCTGGCCCGCGGCGACTGGGAGCTGCCGAGCGGCCGCGCGCTGGCCACGAAACTGATCGACGCCGGCTTCGCCCATCCGACTCCGCGCGGCGGTCCCACGCCGGAGCAGGTCAGCGTCGTCATCCCGGTACGCGACCGGGAGCCGGCGCTGCGCCGGCTGCTCGCGGGCTCGATCCCGCGCTCGAGGTCATCGTGGTCGACGACGGCTCCCGCGAGCCGGTGGCGGGAGCCCGGCTCCGCCACCCCACCGCGCAGGGCCCGGCGGCGGCGCGCAACGCCGGCATCGCCCGGGCCACCCGGCCCTACATCGCGGTGCTCGACTCCGACGTCGTGGTCCCCGAGGGATGGATGGCGTCGCTGCTGCCGCACTTCGTCGATCCGAAGGTGGGCGCGGTCGCGCCGCGCATCGTCGCCGCGCGCGGGAGCACCGACGGCGCGCCGGGTGCCGTCGCCCGCCTGCTGGCCCGTTACGACGCCACCCGCTCACCGCTGGATCTCGGCGGCCGGCCGGCGCGCGTCGCCCCGGGATCGCGCGTGTCGTACCTGCCCGCCGCCGCCCTCATCCTGCGCCGCGCGGCACTGGGCGAGCAGCGCCCGTTCTTCGACGAGAGCCTGCGCTACGGCGAGGACGTCGACCTCGTCTGGCGCCTGATCGACGCCGGCTGGACCGTGCGTTACGAGCCGGGGTCGGCCGTCGGTCACGCCCACCGCACCACGCTGCGGGCCGCCGCCGCGCAACGCTTCGGCTACGGATCCTCCGCAGCCCCACTGGCAGCACGCCACCCGGCCAAACTGGCGCCGTTCGCCGTGAACCGTTGGACACTCGCCGCGTGGTCGCTGCTGGCCACCGGCCACCCCCGGGCAGCGACCACCTCACTCGCCATCGCGACCCTGCGGCTGCGTCGCGCGCTGCCGGTGCGGCATCCGCTGCCGCTGGCCGCCGAACTGGTCGGCGGCGGCGCGCTGGCCGCCGGCCGGGCGCTCGGGGAAGCACTGTGGCGGCCCTACGCGCCGCTCGCGTTAGCCCTCGCCATCACGGGAGGGCGCCACGGTCGACGGCTCGCCGCGGCCGCGTTGCTGGCGCCCGCCGCTGCGGAGTACCACCGGCTGCGGCCTGCCCTGGACCCGGTGCGCTGGACGGTCCTGCGTACCGCCGACGACCTGGCCTACGGCGCCGGCGTCTGGGCCGGTTGCCTGCGCGAGCGTAGCTTTCAGGCGCTGCGCCCCCGCCTTTCGTGATTTGCCGGGCCTGATCACCAAATCCGTTTGCACCTCGCCCACGGGTGGCACGCCGACAGTAAGCGCTCGTCTGTTTCACACCGGAGGTTGCCGTGCTCGTTCGCCGGATCGCTCGCCCGCTGCTCGCGTCGACGTTCATTTCCGGAGGCATCGACGCGCTCCGCCACCCGGAGGCGAAGGCGCCCAAGGCCGAAAAGCTCGACATCCCGAGCAAGCCGGGCATGGACCGGCTCAACATCACCACGACCGAGCAGGCGGTGCGGGTCAATGCCGCCGTGCAGGTCGCCGCGGGAACCATGCTGTCGCTGAACAGGTTGCCGAGGCTGTCCGCTCTCGCGCTCGCCGCCTCGATCGTCCCGACCACGCTCGCCGGACACCGCTTCTGGGAGGAGACCGATCCCGCGGCGCGCACCGGCAGCCAGATCCACTTCTTCAAGAACGCCAGCATGCTCGGTGGGCTGCTCATCGCCAGCGTCGACACTGCCGGGCGGGAATCCGTGGCGCACAAGGCGAAGCGGGTCAGCAAGCGCAGCAAGCGCCGGGCGGCGAAGGCAGCCGCGAAGGCGTCAGCCAAGCTACCGAACGGCTCCTAGAGCTCGCGCTTACATCCCGAGCGGTGCGGCAGCCAGCCGGGCCTGGCCCGCCGGCGAACCGGTGATCTTCACCTCGGCCGATCCGCGCCGCCCGCTCAGGTAGATCAGCAGCTCGCCCGGCTCACCGGTGAGTTCGACCTGGTGCGGGGAGTCGGCGCGACCCAGTGTCCGCTCGCCGCCATCGGCCGTACGCAACGTGATGCGGGTGGCCTTCACCCCGCGCACGAGCATCGGCGCCATCAGCCTCACCAGCCGCCAGAGCCCGTCCCGCGTCTCGGGGGGCAGGTCCCTGACGTGCCAGCCCGGCCGGGCGCGGCGGACGTCCTCGTGATGGATGAAGTACTCGTGCAGGTTGCCCCGGTCGCGTACCCCGGGCAGCCCCAGCGGGCTCCACGCGGGCGGCCCGGTGCGGATGCGCTCGACCAGCGCGGCGAAGGGCTGCGTCTCGCGAAGCGCCTTCTCGAGCTTGGCGGTGTAGCCGTGCAGCGGCGGGAACACCAGGCCGGGCAGGGCGTCGGGCCGGGTCTCACGGATGACGAGATGGGCGGCCAGATCACCGGCGTCCCACTCGCCGCAGAGGGTTGGGGCGTGCTCGCCGACGGCAGTGAAGAGCTCACACAGCTCCGCGCGCTCGGCGGCGGCGGGGCTGACCTCGGCGTGCTGTCCGCTGTGACGTGCCATGCCGACAGTCAACCCGAAACCAGTCAACCCGAAAGCTCGAGCCCGCTAGTTCAGCCGGGGGCAGACGTGACCGCCCGCATCAGCCGGCAGGCCGCACAGCACGCACGGCGGGCGGCCGGCCGCGACGACCTTCTCCGCCCGCGTGACGAACGCGTGCGTCGCCGGAAGGGTGAGCGCCACGCGCAGCCGCCCGGCGCTCTCCTCGGTCGCACCGGCGCCGCCGGCCTCGACGACGACGTGCTGACCGTCCCAGGCCACCGACAGCTCGCTGACGCGGAAGTCCTCGGCAAAGGGGGTCTGGAGCGGTGCGGAATCCAGCGGGGCGGGCTCGATGGTCGCGCCGTTGTTCACCCCCACCTGCTGGAGCAGCACCTGAAGCCCCTCGGCGAGCGCCGCGACCTCGGCCTTCTCCAGCGCCACGGTGACGATCTCGCCGGAGCTGACGACCTGCAGGTAAAAGGTGCGCTCGCCAGGCCGGCCGACGGTGCCGACGACGAAGCGCTCGGGTGTCTCGAAGGCGTGTTCGCTAGTCATGTCTTCCCTTCCAACGCCTCACTACTGCGATCAGCTTCCCCACCGGCCGCGGCGGGCCGCGCGACCCGTCCCGGGCAGCAGCCCACCGGGCAGACGTCGTGGCTCGGGCCGTCCGTTCCCAGTGCCGGGCGATCGGCCCGCGCCAGGCCGCTTTCGCGCTCCTCGACCAGTTCGCGCACCATCGTGATGAACGAACGGCTCGCGGCGACGGTGCCCGCCCGCGCGAAACGGATGCCCACCCGCTGCGCCGTCGCGGCGGCTTCGGTGTCGAGGTCGTAACGCACCTCGACATGATCGCTGACGAAGCCGACCGGCACGGCGACGACATCGCGGACGCCCGCTGCCGCGAGCGTTTCCAGCCGGTCGTTGATGTCGGGCTCCAGCCACGGAACGGAAGGCGGCCCGGATCGGCTCTGCCACGCCACCTCGAACCCGCCCCGCCAGCCGGAGCTCTCGCGTACCCGATCCGCGACGAGGCGCGCAGCCTCGGCCAGCTGCGCCGGATACGCGCCGCCGGAAGGACCGCTGGTACGCGCCGACGCGACCGGGATCGAGTGGGCGGTGAACAGCAGCGTGGCGTCGGCCGCCAGCCGGTCACCGAGCGCGAGCACCTGCTCGGCCTGCGCGGCGATGAACCGGGGGTGGTTGTAGTAGTGGCGCAGCTTGTCCAGCTGGAGGTGGCCGGGATGCGCCGCGGCGAGGTCCTCCCGGTACTGGCGGCAGGAGGAGTACGACGCGTAGGCCGCCGTCACGAAGACCGCCACCCGCGAGATCCCGTCGGCGCGCATCTGCGCCAGCGTCTCCGGCAGGTAGGGGGTCCAGTTGCGGTTGCCCCAGTAGACCCGCCGCGGGGCGAGCTCCACGGCCAGCGCCGCCGCGAGCGCCCGGTTCTGGCGCGTTGATCGGGCTCACCCCGCCGAACGCCCTGTAGTGCTCGGCGACGACCGCCAGCCGCGCGTCCGGCACGTCGCGGCCGGCCGTGACGTTGCGCAGGAACGGCATGACGTCGCCGGGACCCTCCGGACCCCCGAAGGACACCAGCAGCACAGCGTCGTAGCCAGCCACCCTCACGATCATGCCGGACAGGCCTGCTCCTCGCAGGGTCACGTGCCCTTGCGGCCCTCCTTGTCCTCCTGGTCCCACTTGTCCCACTGCTCGTTGCGCTCGGCGAACTGCTGGCGCCAGTTGTTCGCGGCTTCCTCGGTCTCGTACGGCCCGAGGCGGTCAGCGGCACCCGAGTCGACGTCGGGGTCCTGTTCGGCTCGGGAGTGATTCAGACACCACCACCAGCTCACGCTTACCTCCTGCACTGCGGGGCACGCCCCGATGGCGGCCGGCCAGGCGAGTGTGCCCGACCCTGACGCGATGAGACGGCGCGATGAGACGGCGCGGTCAGAGGTAGGGAACTTTTTCGGCGTAGACCCGAAACCTGATGAATAGATCGGCGTTAGGTGGGGTAGCAGCCGTCCAGAACTCCCCCAGACGCAAAACGTGACGCAGCTGACACCGCGTAACCACCCCCTGACCCGGGTGTTTCGCCGGCCGTTCCCCAGCACGCCGGAGGCATTCGTGAGCTCGACCCGCCAGCCCAGGACACCGTCCCGCCCTGCCACGCGCGCCGCGTACGTAGCCGCCGCCACGCTGGCTCTCGCTCTCGGCGGGATCGCGACCGCGGGTAGCGCCATGGCCCTGGGGCTCCCCACCGTCCCGCTGCCTCCCGTGCCGGTGACCGTCCCGAGCGTCCCGGTCAGCGTTCCGAGCGTGACGGCCCCGGCGCCCAGCCCGGTCGTCAGCGCCGTGACCACCCCGCTCACCGGCATCCTCGGTGGCAGCAGTCCCATTACAGGGGTCTCGTTGCCGCCCCTGCCGGTGCCGTCGCTACCCGCACCTTCCCTGCCCGCACCGTCGCTGCCGGTCAGCGTCCCCAGCGTCAGCCTGCCGCCGGTCACCCTCCCGTCCACGCTGCCCTCTGTCGGCTCAGTAGGCGGAGTCGTGGGGACGGTCGGATCGACGGTCACCGGTGTCGGTGGCACCCTCGGCACAACGGTCACCGGCGTCACCGGAACCATCGGCGGCACGCTGCCTCCGGCCGTCGGCGGGACGGTCACCAGCGTCGGCAAGACCGTCGGCGGCACCATCACGACGGTCACCGGAAGCGCCGGCAACACGGTCGGCGGCTCCGGCGGTAGCGGTGGCGGCGGTGGCCTGCTCGGCGGCGGCGGCCTGCTCGGCGGTGGTAGCGGCGGATCCGGCGGTACGGGCGGGAGCACCGGCGGTACGGGAGCGACCGGCGGCACCGGCGGCAGCAGCGGAGGGGGCACGACGACCGGAGGCGGTTCCGCCGGCGGCGGCAAGACCACCCCCGGCGTGCCGGTGATCCCGAGCGTTCCCGGCCTGCCGCCCGTGACCGGCGGGAGCGGCGGATCCGGCACCGGCGTGCTGACCGGAAGCGGCGGCGGCCCCATCCTGACCGGCACGCACGGCAAGGGGGGCACGTCCGGCGCGCTCAGCCCGGCCGCGATCTCCTTCGCGCAGGCCTGGGGCCAGCCGCCCAACAGTGTGCTGCTGGACTCGGCCATGATCTCGAGCGGCCCCCAGGGGCCGGTCCAGCCGGTTCCCTCCCCGATGCTGGCCGCCGCGGCCCGTTCCGCCGCCTCGCAGGGTGATGGCCTGCTCGGCTTCGTCTCCCGGCACGCCCTGCCCGGCCTGCTCGTGGTCATCGCGACGGCGTTCGTCGGCTTCGTCGCCGCCGGAAACGTCAAGGCCCTGACGCCCAGGCTGGCGGGCTTCCAGGCCCGGCTGCGGCGGCTGGACGCGAATGCCAAGGCGCTGCTGGTCTCGGCGTCGAAGCAGGTGTCGAAGCAGGCCTCGAAGCAGGTGTCGACGCAGGTCAGGGGCGGCTGACCGGGCGCACTTCGCGGGGCCGCCGGTAAATGAACCCGGTTGGGACCGTTACCGGCAGGGAACAGGCTCGTTGCACTCGAGGACAGCCCCCTGACTCGGAGGTCCGGAACCCGCATGATCCCCAGCAAGCTCGTTCGCCGCGCGGGCATCCTTTCCGGCGTCGCGACCGGCACGTTCGTGATCGCCATGGCGGCCACCCCGGCCTACGCCATCGGCACCCCCACCCTCGGCGTCGGCTCGGCCTGCCCGATCCCCTCGCTGTCCTCGCTGATCCCCACCGGACTCGAGTGCGTCAACGGCGTCCTGGTGACGATCACGTCCCAGCTGCCCGTGCCGACCCCGGCACCGACGACGTCCGCCCCCGCGGCCGGCACCTCACCCAGCCCGGCGCCCAACCCGCTCGGCGGCCTCACGGGCGTCGTCAGCGGCGTCACCGGCACCGTGACCAAGACCGTCACCGGCGTGACCGGCACCGTAGGCACGGTCACCGGTACAGCGGGCGGCGCAGGCACGACCGTCCCGGGGGTGCCCGCAGCCCCGAGTACCGGTCCCACCAGCGTCCCGACCCAGGGCTCGGCCGGCGCGGCGAACGGCGGCACCAGCGCGCATCCCGGCGGCTCGGCGCGCACCCCGTCCGCTACCCCGTCGACGCCTTCGGACGGCAGCAGCCTGCTCGGCCCGGCCGCCGCCTTCCTGCCCGGCGCCGGCATCGCCAACTTCGCTGATCTCGGCAGCATCTCCCCGCTCGCCGACTCGATCCCCTCGCCGCTGCTGGCCGCTCCCGAAACCAGGCTCGCGGCCGTGCAGGCGCCGCTGATCGCCGCCGGGGAGCGCGCCTCGAAGCAGGCCGACAGCTCGCTGTTCTCCCGGTTCGGCAGCAAGGCGCTGCCGGGGATCCTCGTGATCCTCGCCACCGCGATGGTGGCCGCCGTGGGCGCCGGAAACCTGCGGGCCTGGCAGGCCCGGCTGGCCGCGCGCCGGAGCTAGTGGCCCATCCCCATGCCGCCGTCGACCGGGATGACCGCACCGGTCACGTAGCCGCCCTGGGGTGACGCGAGGAACGCGACCGCCGCGGCGACCTCGTCCACGTGACCCATCCGCCCGAGCGGCACGGCGCCGACGAGGGCGGCCTGCTGCTGCTCGGTGAGGTCGGCCGTCATGTCGGTGTCGATGGGGCCGGGGGTGACGACGTTCGCGGTGATGTTGCGCGAGGACAGCTCGCGTGCCAGGGAGCGGGCGAGGCCGACGAGGCCGGCCTTGGAGGCGGCGTAGTTCGCCTGGCCCGGTGAGCCCGTGAGGCCCGAGACGGAGCCGATGAAGATGAGCCGGCCCCGGCGCAGCCGCAGCATCCCCTTGGCGGCGCGCTTGGCGACCCGGTAGGCACCCGTCAGGTTGGTGTCGAGGACTTCGCTGAACGCGTCCTCCGGCATCGTCAGCAGCAGCGTGTCGCGCGTGATCCCGGCGTTGGACACCAGCACCTCGACCGGCCCGTGATCGGCTTCGACCTGCTTGAACGCGGCCTCCACGGATGCCAGATCGGTGACGTCCATGGCCACGCCCGGAAGGTCGTCCAGCCCGGCACCGCCGCGTGAGGCCACCACCACCGTGTCGCCGGCGGCGGCCAGCGCCCGGGCGCAGGCGGCTCCGATGCCTCGGTTGCCACCGGTCACCAGCGCCACGCGGGTCGTCATGCGTCGAACCTATAGACCGGCCGATGGTTTGGCGTCAGTCAGCGATCATGAGCGGCGAGGTGGGCCAGGAGCAGCTGATTCAGCTCCTCGGCGCGGGTCTCGGGGATCCAGTGGCCGGCGCCGGCCAGCGGCACGAACGTGTACGGCGCCGCGACGTAGCGCGCCGTCGCCTCGGCGGCCTCGCGGGCGAAGGACGGGTCGCTGTCGCCCCACACGTAGAGCGTCGGCACGCCGATCGTCCCGGCCCGCTCGCTGTCGCGGCGACGCATCGCCCGGTACCAGTTCAGGGTCGACGTGAGGGTGCGGCGATCGCGCATCCGCTCGATGTAGCGCTCGGCCTCCGGGAGTCCCTCCAGGACCTCGCGCAGCGCCGCGCAGTCCCGGCGAGCAGGGCGTCCTCCCCGGTCCCGGGCTCGCGGAAGGTGGCGAAGTACGCGCTCTTCGCGACCTGCTCACCGCCGCTGTCGATGGCCGCGGTGAACGCCCGCGGGTGGGGGGTGGAGACCGCGGTGAGCGAGCGCACCCGCTCGGGGTGGCGCCCGGCGACGTGCCAGGCGACCGAGCCTCCCCAGTCGTGACCGACCAGATCGGCACGCTCCCAGCCGAGCGCGTCGAGCATCCCGATCGCATCGGCGACCAGCTCATCCATCGCGTACGCGCTGACGTCAGCGGGCTGGTTGCCCGGCGCGTAGCCCCGCTGATCCGGTGCCACGGCGTGACACCCGGCCTCGTCCAGCGCCTGCAGCTGGGCCGCCCACTCGAGCGAGGACTCCGGAAACCCGTGCAGCAGCAGCACTTCTCGCCCATCGGGCGGACCGCTCGAGCGATACGGAAAGGTCAGGCCGCGCACCTCGAGGCTTGTCCACGCCATGACGCTAGCCGAGCCCGTCACTTCAGGACGTTGACCGCCCGCGCGATGACGAGCACGACCAGCAGCAGCGCCAGCGTGGACTGCAACATCATCAGCAGCTTCGCCCAGCGCGAGAGGGGCAGGGTGTCGGTCGGGCTGAAGGCGGTGACGTTGGTGAAGCTCACATACAGGTAGTCGGGGAAGGTCGGCTCCCAGTTGGGGTCGACCAGCTCCGTCGCCTGCATTTGGGGGAACAGGAAGTCCGGGAACGCGCGATCCCCCTGCCCGCGGGCGACCGGGCCGCCGCGGTCCAGCTCCCAGTACCAGAGCGCGAAGACCACGACGTTCGTCGCGTAGATCGCGCCGCCGGTACCGAGCAGGACGGTCGGGTGATCGCTCGCCTGCCCGCGGAGCAGCTCGACGACGAGTGCCGCTCCGCTGCCCGCGTCAGCGGCGAACAGGATGCCCGTCAGCACCAGTGACAGCCGGCGCAGCAGCGGATCCCGCCGTTCCAGCCGCCCCGGGTTGAAGGCGATCAGGACGGCGAGCAGCGCGAGCTCGATCACCGGCAGCAGGTATCGCGGGTGCAGCGAGAGCTTGCGCGGCAGCAACAACTGCAGCACGGCCACGAGGACGACGGCCAGCGCCGACGGCCAGCGCCGCTCGCCGCGAGTCGGCCGCCGCCAGGCCGGCGGCCGCGCCGCCCTCGGGCCCGGATCTGCAGGCGCGCTCACAGCCAGCATGTTCGCCCACCGGCGAGCCCGCGCATCGGCAGCCGCGCCGGTCCGCAGCTGCGTGTTTCGCTCTATGGGCGCGTCGGTGTACTCCGTTTGGCCCAAGCAGAAGTGAGGCTCACCGGCGCATTCGCGGACCCGGCCAGACCCCGTTAATCCCCATGAGGGAGCGCGGGGGGACGCGCCTTCCGGGGAACGGGCTGGTCGTTCGGTTATCGGGGGTATCGAACGACCAGCCTGCCACTGGGGAACCGGTGCGGAAAGATGGCCCCATGGCGGCTGACCTGGACTGCCCGTTCTGCCGGATCGCCAGCGGGGCGGCCGCTGCCCATGTCGTGGCCTCCGACGAGTACTGCCTCGCCGTCCTCGATGCCAGCCCCGCCGCCCGCGGCCACACGCTCGTCATCCCGCGGGCCCACGTCACCGACCTGTGGAGCGCCGACCCGGAGATCGCCGCTGCGGTCGGACGTACCTGCGCCGTCGTCGCGCGCCAGATCCGCACCCGGCTACACCCCGACGGCCTCACCCTGCGCCAGAACAACGGCGAGGCCAGCGGTCAGCGGGTGTTTCACCTGCACGTGCATCTGGTGCCGCGCTGGCACGGCGACGGCACGGTCGGCTGGCCGTGGCCCCCGCCGCCCTGATGTCGACCCCCACGACGTGCTCCGCGAGCTGGCGCCCTGACCTCCGCGGCAGCTGCGGGGGTCAGTCCTCCAGCCGGAAGCCGACCTTCATGCCGACCTGGTAGTGCTCGATGGCGCCGTTCTCGAGGTGGCCGCGGATCTCCGTCACCTCGAACCAGTCGAGATCTGCGCAAGGTCTGCGAAGCCCGGCTGATGCCGTGGCGGATCGCGTCGTCGAGGCTCTCCTGCGAGGTGCCCACGATCTCGGACACCCGGTAAGTGCGGTTCGTCATGGGCCGGGAGGCTAGCCCGTCGCGCGCCGCGAGCGCATGGCCGACCGGCAGCGCGCTTCACATCTTTCGGCCATCATGGAGCGGGTGATCCTGCAATCGAGCGCCAAAGCAGCGCGCCGGGTGGTCATCACGGTGTTCGGCGCCGCGGTGCTCGGCCTCGGGATCGTGCTGCTGGCCCTGCCCGGCCCCGGCGTGCTGGTGATCGCGCTCGGCTTCCTGATCCTGTCGGCGGAGTACGAGTGGGCCCGGCGCCACTTCGAGTCCGCCCGCCGCAAGGCTGCCGACCTCGCTGATCAGGCGGTGTCGAAGCCGTGGTCGACGGTGCTGAGCATTCTCGCCGCGCTCGCGCTGGTGGCCGCCGGGATCGCGCTGGGCACCGTGCCGGCCCTGCCGTTCTCCAGCTGGTGGACCGGCGGCAGCCTGATCTTCGGCGGCCTGGTCGCCCTCACCACGATCCTGGTGAGCCTGCGCCAGGCCAGGAAGTAGCGAAGCTGCTTCGCAGCGGTGCTAGGACGCCTCGTCGTTGGTGTCGCTGACGCCCCGCACGACCTGGTACTTCTTCAGGCAGTTGGTGAGCGAGGCCTTGTCGGCCGAGGAGGCGTTGGTGACGTCGTAGCGCACCGGATACGCGCGTGAGGTCGCCAGGTGGTTGCGGTCGGGCGGCTCGAGCTTGGCCTTGCCGAACTGCGGGCACGCCTCCCCCACCGCTCGCGCCGTCGCATCGGCGGTTCCGGGAGCGAAATGCACCACGAACTCGTCGAGCCCGTTGTGCACCGAGCAGGACGCCGTGCAGCAGATCGTCACCCCGATCAGCGCCGCGCCACCCAGCTGGCCCAGAATCAGCCGGGGCAGGCGGCGAGCGGGAAACGGTGGGCGCACCCGTCCAACATATGTATGAGGTCAACCGAGGACGTCAATCGAGGACGGAGTCACGCATGGCCCTGCGGATCGAGGACTACGCGATCATCGGTGACACCCATACGGCCGCGCTGGTGGGGCTCGACGGATCGATCGACTGGCTGTGCCTGCCGCGTTTCGACTCCGCTGCAGTGTTCGCCGGCCTGCTCGGCGACGACAGCCACGGTCACTGGAAGATCGCGCCGCACGACGTCGCGATCCACTCCTCCTCGCGCCGCTACCGCGGTGACACGCTGGTGCTGGAGACCCAGTTCGAGACGGCCACCGGGGTCGCGCGCGTCGTCGACGCCATGATGCCGGTCGAGGACCAGCACGTCGTGCTGCGGATGGTCGAGGGGATCAGCGGGCACGTCTCGATGCGCAGCCACCTGCGGATGCGCTTCGGCTACGGCTCGATCGTGCCGTGGGTCCGCCGGGTCAACGACGAGATCTGCGCGATCGCCGGCCCTGACGCCCTGACGTTGCGCTCCGACGTCAAGCACCGCGGGCACGACATGGCCACCGTCGGCGAGTTCGTGATCGGCAACGGCGAGTCGATGACGTTCCAGCTCGTCTATCACCGCTCGCATCGCCCACCCTCCGCCGCGCTCGACGTGCGTGCCCAGATCGACCGGGTCGAGGCGTGGTGGGCCAACTGGATGTCGGGCTTCAACTACGACGGCCGCTGGCAGGACGCGGTCCGGCGCAGCGTCATCACGCTGAAGGCGTTGACCTACGGAACCACCGGAGGCATCGTCGCCGCCGCCACCACCTCGCTGCCCGAGCAGCTCGGCGGCGTGCGCAACTGGGACTACCGCTTCTGCTGGCTGCGTGACGCGACCATCACCCTGATCGCGCTCATCGACGCCGGCTTCGTCTCCGAGGCGAAGGCCTGGCGCGAGTGGCTGCTGCGCGCCATCGCCGGCGATCCTTCGAAGCTGCAGATCATGTACGGGGTCGCCGGGGAGCGGCGGCTGCCGGAGTGGGAAGTCCCGTGGTTGCAGGGATATCAGGGCGCCGGACCGGTACGCGTCGGCAATGCGGCCGTCCAGCAGTTCCAGCTCGACGTCTACGGCGAGGTGATGGACGCCCTGCACGTGGCGCGCCAGACCCAGCACGACCTCGCCGAGCGCGAAGGGCGGGTGCATCGCGATTCGGCGGAGGACATCTCCTGGGCGCTGCAGCGCAAGATGATGGACTTCCTCGAGACCGGATGGGCGCAGCCCGACGAGGGCATCTGGGAGGTACGGGGGCCCCGGCGGCACTTCGTGCACTCGAAGGTGATGGCCTGGGTCGCGGCAGACCGCGCCGTGCGTGCCGTCACCGACCATCACATGCACGGCCCGGTCGAGAAGTGGCAGGTGCTGCGGGAGAAGATCCGCGATGACATCCTGGCCAACGGCTACGACGCCCAGCGCGAGACGTTCACCCAGTACTACGGCTCGAACGAGCTCGACGCGGCGCTGCTGAACATCCCGCTGGTGGGATTCCTGCCGGGCACCGACCCTCGCGTGCAGGGCACCGTCCGGGCCATCGAGAAGGAGTTGCTGTCCGACGGCTTCGTGCGCCGCTACACGACGACCGAGAACGTCGACGGGCTGCCGCCGGGTGAGGGCGCCTTCCTCGCGTGCACCTTCTGGCTGGCCGATAATTACGCGGCGGTCGGCCGCCTCGACGATGCGGTCACGCTCTTCGAGCGCCTGCTGAGCCTGCGCAACGACGTGGGCCTGCTCGCCGAGGAATGGGACCCGGTCAGCAAGAGGATGACCGGCAACTTCCCGCAGGCGTTCAGCCACGTGCCGCTGGTCTACACCGCCCGCAACCTCTCGCACGCGCTCGAAGGCCAGTCGCGCAAGGGTCGTTCGGGGATGCGTTACGCGACCCCCGGGTCGGGCGAGGAGAGCACCCTGCCCGCGCTGGGCAGCCCCGGGCCTCTCGAGATGCCCCCCACCCTTTAGCGCTTGGTCAGGTCGACGACGGGGCGCCGGCCCGGGTGGGCGACGGTCGAGCGGAACGGCACCGGCCGGATGTGATGGACGTACGCGCCCGCGACGATCAGCAGCGAGGCGATCAGCGTGAACCAGACGCCCGGGCCGATCGTGCGGTGAAAGGTGCAGCTGACGCCCGCGGGGCAGGTGAAGTTGTCCGGCCGCAGCGTCTTCGGGATGGTGGTCAGGTCATAGAGGGTGAACGCCGCCGACAGCGCCCCGGCGCCGATGAGCACCTGCCAGGCCCACGGTTTGGTCGCCGGAAGCAGCATGACCGCGACGACGGCCAGCGCGGCGAGCGAGAGCACCAGGGTGGCCGTCCCCAGCCGGCCGTTGGAGATGCCCATCGAATCGGTGACGGCACCGGCGAGCTTGTCGCCGACCTGGCTGCGCGCGTCGACCGTCGACCAGGTGAGGAAGGCCGAGACGAAGACCAGAACCGCGCCGATGACCGACGCCAGCAGGCCCAGCGTGAGCCGATCCGCCATCGACTGGAAGCTGATCTGCTGGCCGGCAGCCGCGGCGGGCTCGGGGGCCGTCGCCTGCGTCGCGGTTTCCGGCGCTGCCGGCGTCTCGCTCATTCCGGCCCCTCGGCTTGCATGTCGCTCCTTCGCATCAGGGCGAGCAAGCCGCCCGCCAGGATCAGCAGGGTCCCGATGACCGCCAACCAGGTGCCCACCCCGTTGGGCAGGCTCACCTTGACGGCATCGACCTGGTGGTAGGACCGGAAAAGCGTCGCCAGCTCCACAGGATGGCCGATCGCGGCGAACGCCATCACCACCACCCCGAGACCGCCGGTGACGGCCAGCCCGGGGCCGAGCAGCCGGGGTGCCCGCCGGGGCAGCAGTGCGGCGCTCAGGCCGATCGCGAGCACCCCGAGCACGAGCATGATCCGGCCCTCGAGCAGTGACAGGCCGTTGTAGGTGATCGTCGAGGGGTCAGCCGTGAAGCCCTGCGAATCGGCGCCGTTGGCGGTCAGTCGGAGGGTGGCCCAGGTGAAGAAGGTGCCGATCCCCGCGAGCAGCCCGCCCGCCGCGCCGACCACGCAGCCCAGCCGGGAGAGCGCGACGCCGTCGCTCTGCTCGACCGGGAGGCTCGTGCCGGGGCCGTAGTCCACGACCGGTTCCAGCTGCGAGGCGTCCCCGGCTTCCGGTGGCGGCGGGAAGGCGCCCGGCGGCGGCGGGAAGGCGCCCGGCGGCGGATCGAAGAACCCCGCCGGGGCGTGCTGGTAGGGGGGCGCCGTCGGCGGTCCGGCGAACCGCGGCTCGTCGGGATCCCGGCGCTCGCCGAAACCCCGCTCGCGACCGGCGGGGATCCCGGCCTCCCGCTGGGTCGGGTCGGGTCCGACGGTCATGAGGTCCTCTCGATGCGGTCACCGATGCGGCCCGCGGGTCACTGCAGCAATAATCGGGCACTGAACCGGCACTGGACGGTGTCTCCAGGAATACGCCTGGTTAAGCCCGCTGTCGCGGCCGTTTAGTTGATCTGGCGCTCGGAGTTGGCCCAGTACGGCTCGCGCAGCTTGAACTTCTGCACCTTTCCGGTCGCCGTGCGCGGGATGCCGTCACGAATTTCCACCGAGGTGGGTGCTTTGTAACGCGCGAGCCTCTCCTTGCACCAGACGATGATCTCTTCCTCGGTGACGGTCACTCCCTCCGCCGTCACGATCAGCGCCTTGATCGTCTCGCCCCACCGCTCGTCCGGAACGCCGATCACGGCGACCTCGGCGACCGCCGGGTGGCTGAAGATCGCGTCCTCCACCTCGATCGAGGAGACGTTCTCCCCGCCGGTGATGATCACGTCCTTGCGCCGGTCGGAGATCGTGACGTAGCCACCTTCGTAGCTGCCTCCGTCGCCGGTGTGAAACCAGCCGTCGGCCAGTGCCTGCTCGCTGATGTCGGGCTGCTCCCAGTAGCCGTCGAGGACCGTGTTGGAACGCACCAGCACCTCGCCCGAGTCGGCGATCTTCACCTGGGTGCCGATCGCCGGCGCGCCGGCCCGCGAGAGCAGGCGGGCGCGTTCGAGCGGCGGCTCGCCGTCCCACTCGGCGCGGGTGCGGTTCGACGTGACCAGCGGGGAGGTCTCGGTGAGCCCGTAGATCTGGGTGAACTCCCAGCCGAGCTCCTCCTCGACCCGCGCGATGACGCGGGTGGGCGGCGGCGCGCCGGCCACGACGATGCGCATGGACCCGCTGCCGGGGATCGGCCCGTCCCAGGTCTGCGCCGCCTCGAGGACGGTGGCCCACACCGCGGGCGCGCCGCAGGCGAGGGTGACCCCGTGGCGCTGCGACGCGGCGCAGGATCTCGGTGCCGTCGACCTTGCGGAGCACGACCTGCGGCACCCCGAGCCCTGCCATGGCGAACGGCATGCCCCAGCCGTTGCAGTGGAACATCGGCAGCGTGTGCAGGTAGACGTCGCGGTCGGTGACGCCGGTGTGCAGCCCGAAGGTGACCGCGTTGATCCAGGTGTTGCGATGGGTGATCTGCACGCCCTTGGGACGCGCCGTGGTCCCGGAGGTGTAGTTGATCGTCGCCGTCGCGTCCTCGTCCGGCTCCTCCCACGGCACCGGGTCGCGTTCGGGGCGCAGCAGTCCGTCGTCGTAGTCCTTGCCGAGCACGAAGCGGTGCTTGACGGCAGGGCTGGCGGCGTCGGTGAGCATGTGCTCGTGCTCGGGGTCGGCGAGCAGGACCGAGGCGCCGCAATGCTCGACGATGTAGGCGATTTCTGGGGTCTGCAGCCGGAAGTTGATCGGCACGCAGACGCGTCCGTACGCGGTGACGCCGAAGAGCAGCTCCAGCAGCCGCGCCGAGTTCTCGCTCACCACGGCGATCCGCTCGCCGCGCCCCACGCCCAGCTCGTCGAGCCCCGCGGCGAGCGCCCGGCAGCGCGCCCCGAACCCGCGGTAGGTGACGTCGCCGAGCGACGCGGCGGGCTGGGTCGGCTCGTCGATGATCCCGACCCGCTTGCCGTAGACCTCCTCGGCCCGGCGCAGGAAATCGATGCTGGTCAACGGAACGCGCATGCCCGGCAGGCTAGCGCGCCGGGGCCGGTCTCACACTCCGTGCAGCAGCGCGGGGAGCACGTCGGCGATCCCGGCGGGCAGGACCGCGTCGGCGTACTCGTCGTACGGGGTCGGCTCGGCGTTGACGATGACGAGCCGCGCACCCGCGTCGACCGCCACCCCGCAGGTGCCCGCGGCGGGCTGGACCGTCAGCGAGCTGCCGATGGCGAGGAACAGATCGCAGCTCGAAGCGGCCTCGAACGCCCGCTGCAGCACGACGGGGTCGAGCGCCTGGCCGAAGCTGATCGTCGCCGACTTGAGGATGCCGCCGCAGCTCACGCAAGGCGGGTCGGCCTCGCCGGCGTCGACCCGGTCCACCACCTCCGCCATCGGGCGGCGCTCCCGGCACGACAGGCACTCGGCCTGCCAGAGCGTGCCGTGCAGTTCCAGCACCCGCTCCGGTGCCGAGCCGGCCTTCTGGTGCAGCCCGTCGATGTTCTGGGTGAGCAGCGCGTTCAGCTTGCCGGAGCGTTCGAGCTCGACGAGCGCCCGGTGCCCGGCGTTCGGCTTCGCCGTCCAGGCCGAATGGGCGCGCCGGTTCTGCCAGGAACGCACCCGCAGCTGCGGGTCGCCGACGTAGGCGGAGAGGGTCGACATCCGTTGCGCCGCCGGATCTTTCGTCCAGATGCCATTGCGGTCCGCGGAAATCGGGGATCCCCGAATCGGTGCTGATGCCGGCGCCGGTGAGGACGGTCACCGATCCCGCGTCGCGCAGCCAGCCGCGCGCGGTCGCGATGTCGCTCACGTACGCATTTTTCCATTTCACGCGCCACTGCGGCACCTCCCTGGTTCTGCCCCGGTGGCCGCATACATTCAGCGACGTGTCCTCGCTCACCGTGCGCGCCCACGGTCCTGCAGGTGCGCCCGACGTGTGGGAGGCGTACGCCGATCCGCAGCGCTGGCCCGAGTGGGCGCCGCACATCCGCCGGGTCGAGGCGATCGGCAGGCTGCGGCCGGGGCTCGCCGGGCAGGTCTGGTCCGTGGTGCCGACGCCAGTGTCGTTCGAGGTCACCGGCGTGGATGCGAAGCGGCGGCGCTGGTCGTGGCGGGCGGTCCTCGGTCCGTTGCGGATGAGCTTCGAGCACGGCGTGGACGTCCGCGGCGCCGGCTCGGGGACCTGGCTCACCATGCACGGACCCCTGCCGGTCTGATGATCTACGCGCCGCTCGCCCGCCTCGCCCTGCACCGCCTGGTGCGCACGCCTTCCGTGGCGCCCGCCGCCAAGTAGCGGCTCGCCCGAGTCGCCCTCGGATCACCTGGCGGTGGCGCCAGCCTCAGGGAGGGGCGGTGGATACTCGGCGCCGTGCCCACATCTGACGGCCGGCTCGCCGGCAATACCAACGGCCGGCTCGCCGGCAAGGTAGCGATCATCACCGGCGCGGCGCGTGGCCAGGGTGCGGCAGAGGCCAGGCGTTTCGCCTCGGAAGGCGCCCGCGTGGTGATCACCGACGTGCTGGACACCGACGCGAAGGCCCTCGCTGACGAGATCGGCGAGCTCGCGATCGCGCTCGCCCACGACGTCTCCAGCGAGCAGGACTGGGCCACCGTCGTCCGCACCGCGACGGAGACGTTCGGCGGCGTCGACATCCTGGTCAACAATGCCGCGGTCTACTGGACCCGGCCGCTCGTCGACGAGCCCATCGCCGACTTCGAGCGCCTGCTGCGGGTCAACCTCATCGGCGCCCTGCTCGGCCTGCAGGCCGTGGTCCCGGCCATGAAGAAGCGCGGCGGCGGCAGCATCGTCAACATCTCCTCCCACGCCGGCACCGCCGGGATGTACGGCCACGGCGCGTACGGCATGTCGAAGTGGGGGCTGCGCGGGCTGACCCAGGTGGCGGCGACCGAGCTCGGCATCGAGGGGATACGCGTCAACGCGGTGCTGCCCGGCTCGATCGACACCGCCATGCTCCCGGTGCCGAAGGCGGACTTCGGTACGCGCTTCAGCGACCTGCCGCTCGGACGCGTCGGGACGGCCGGGGAGATCGCCGAGGCGGTGCTGTTCCTCGCCTCCGACGAGTCGTCCTACATGACCGGCTCGGAGCTGCGGGTCGACGGGGGCCTGGGATCAGGGCGCCGTCCGGAGGCGTGGCGCGTCGACCATCTGCCGGCCTGACCCGGCAGGCTCTCAGGCCCAGGCGATCTGCACCGGCACCGACCGCGGCCCCTTCGCCCACACGACCGGCACGTTCTCGTAGGCGAAGCCGGGTTCGATCCGCAGCCCCTTCGCCATGTCCAGCAGCATGTTCACCGCGACCCGCGCCTCCATGCGCGCGAGGTGCGCGCCGGGGCAGACGTGAGGGCCGCCGCCGAAAGCCAGGTGGCGTCGCATGTCGGGACGGTCGAGCCGGAAGTGCTCGGGATCGTCGAACTTCTCCTCGTCACGGTTGGCCTGCTCGACGCCGAAGATGACGGCCTCGCCGACCTCGATCTGCTCCCCCGCGACGACCGTCTCCGCGCTGCAGGTGCGCATCAGCAGCCGCACCGGCGGGTCGAGCCGCAGCGACTCCTCGATCGCCGCCTCGACGAGCTTGCGGTCGGCGGCCAGCTCCGCGAACAGCGCGGGGTCGCCGGCGAGGCGGTGCAGCAGGTTGCCGAGCAGGTGGCGGGTCGTCTCGTTGCCGGAGATGAACAGGAAGACGAGCTGGACGCGAGCCTCGATGTCGTTGAGGCGGCGACCGTCGATCTCGCGCGTGATGAGCCGGGTGACGAAGTCCTCGCGCGGGTGGCGCGCGCCGGTCGGCGATGATCGCGTCGATGTAGGCGGCGAACTCCGGGTGCGCGCCCGCGAAACCGACCCCGCGCTCGTTGCGGTACAGGGACGGGTACGTGCCCTCGACGACCTCTTCCGACCACGCCGCCCACTTCTCGTAATCGGCGGGCTCGGCGCCGAGCAGGTGGGCGATGATGCTGTTGGGCACCGGCATGACGTATTCGGTGACGAGATCGACCGGCCCTGCCCGCCGCGCTCGCGTAGCGCGGTCAGCAGGTCGCGGCAGAGCGTCTCGCACAGCGGCTCGACGCCGGTCAGCCGGTGGCTCGCGATGGCGGAATTGATGATCTTGCGGACGTGGCCGTGGCGCGGCTCGGGGATCTCGTTGACGAACTGCTCCTCCGGCGGCACCTCGACGCCCGGCGCGCGGAAATTCGCCCGGAACGCCTCGACGTCCTGCGTCGCCGCCAGCACCTCGGCGTAGCCGGTGAAGACCCAGTTGCCGCTCTCGCCGCGCTGCACCGGGCAGGCTGACGTCATGTGAGCTCCTCACGTATGCGACGCGAGAAAGCTACACCGTCGCCGGTCCCGGGTTTGCCTATCGACGCCTCGCGCCAGACCGTCCATCGCCGGGTCGCGGCGGGCTGCGGTGCGTGGTGGGCGAGCGCGCCGGCCCGGATCTGCTGCGCCGCGGCGGCCCGGGCAGCGGGGTCGGCGAGCGACTGCGCGAGCGCCGCCGCGAAGCCGGCGGGGGTCGCCACCGTCACGCCTTCCAGGCACAGGCCCTCGATCCCGGACGGCGTCGTCACGACCGGGACCCCGGCCATGGCGGCATCGAGCACCTTGACCTTCGGCCCACTCGAAGCCGGGCAGGGGAAGGCGAGCACCGCCGCCTGGGCCCAGAGTTCGGCGACGTCCGGAAGGTGCCCGAGCGCCTCGACGCCGGCAGGCAGGCGGGCGCTCACGGTTTCGGGCAGCGCGCCGCCCGCGAGCAGCAGGCGGGCGCCCGGGACGCTCGAACGGATGCCGGGCCACTCGCGTAACAACGCGGTGAGCGCAGCCAGGTTGGGCCCCCAGGTCCAGTCGGCGGGCAGCACCGCGACGGGTTCCTCGACGAACGGCGTCGCGGGCGACGGCTGCAGGGCGATCGGCACCGTCAGGGTCCCGCGGCCGAGGCGGCGCGCCACCCGCTTCGAGTACGCCGTGGGAATGCCGGCCATCGCCGCCGCGCGCCGCTCGTGGCGCAGATCCTGGAGGTGGCGAGGCTGCGCTCGGCGCAGCGCCCACTGGTCGAGCAGCGTCGAGTAGTGCGCCACCATCACCGACCGCTCGCGGCCGGCGACGGCGGCGACGGAGACCACGTCGTCGGCCACCGCCCAGGCGCCCGGACGCGGCTGCCACTCCAGCAGTCGCGCGTCGCAGCGCGGGCGGCGCAGCGCCGCGAGACGGCGGGCGGCGGTGGACCGCGCCGGCAGCGTCGAGGTGCTCGCACCACGGCGGCAGCGGCTCGCGCGGCGCGTACGACGACCATGACGCGACGCGGACGTCGGCCCCGAGGCTGCGGGCGCCCGAGACCCAGGCGTGGAGCGCGCGTTCGGCAGCGCGGCCGTGGGGCTGCGGCAGGTGCACCGTGACGACGTCGATCCGCTCCCCCGCCAGCGGCGACTCCGGGTCGATCACCGTGGCGGTCCGGCCCATCGCCGCAGCGGCAGCGCGGCGACGAACCCGACCAGCGCGCCCAGCCGCCACAGGATCGGCTCGCTCCAGCGCGCGCGCGGCGCTGCCGGTGACGCACTGGCACTCGCGGGGGCGGGAGCGCGGCGCCGGCGCAGCAGGGTCGCCAGCCCGCCCAGGCGCAGCAGCTCGTTCCAGCGGGTGAGGGCCCGCCCGGGTGAGCGGCGGGCCATCGCCGCGAAACGGGCGCCCATCCCCTTCCCGTACGCCCACGCGAGCCTCGAACGCGCCGCGCCTTCGCGCCACTGCTCGCACTCGACGACCGCCGCCGGCTCGTAGCGCCCGGTGAGGCCGGCTTCGACGAGACGGTCGAGGAGGTCGAGATCCTCGCCCGCCGACAGCCACCGCCCGGGACCGAGGCGCTCGTCGAACCCGCCGATCGCCGCGAGCGCCTGCCGGGAGACCAGCAGGTTGGCCGTCCCGCCGAGGACGCCGCGGGTGCGGGCGTCCAGCGTCCGCGCCTCGCCGTGGTCGATCAGCGCAAAACCGGTCGGGTCCACGGCACCGTCCGGGAGCGCGACGCGTCCGGTCACGAACGCCACGTCGCGGCCGGACGCCGCGGCGGCCAGCGCCTCGGCCCAGCCCGGGCGCACCAGCAGGTCGTCGTCGAGGAAGACCACGTAATCGGTACCCGCCTCGCGCCAGCCGCGGTTGCGCGCCCGCGACGCCCCGGGCAGCTCTTCTCGCAGGTAGCGGGCCCCGAAGGCGCGCGCGACCTGGGCCACTTCGGGAGAGCGTGAGGCCGAATCGACGACGATGACCCCGCCCAGCGCACCGGCCTGCGGGGCCAGCGCGGCGAGGCTGCGCGACAGCCATTCGGGGCGGTCACGGGTCGGGATGACCACGGTCAGCGCGCCGGTGCCGATCACGTCGCAGATTCTGGCAGCCGCCCCGAAGGCCCGAGCGTCACTTCTGGAAAGCCACGTCGTTGAACGGCCCGGTGTCGCTGCACACACAGCCCACTCACCACTTTCGCCGGACAAGGGGACAGGATGCGGCTTGCGCTCTATCACCCGTGGATCTATCTCTGCGGTGGAGCCGAACGGGTCGTGGCCGAGATCGTGGCTCGCAGCCGCCACGACTGGGTGATCTACACCCATCATTTCGAGCCGGAGTCGACGTTTCCCTGCCTGCGCAGCCAGGTGGTCGAGCTCGGGCCGCCGGTCTCGGTGAAGCGCTCGCTGTCCCCGCTGGTGCGGGCCGCGGCGACCCTCTCGCGCACCCGCCTGCCCGAAGACGGCGCCCGGGCGCTGCTCGTCTCCTCCGAGGGGCTCGGCGACCTCCTGCTGGCGCGCACCCGGCTGCCGGCCGTCGCGTACTGCCACACGCCGCTGAAGATCCTGCACGACCCGCGAGGTACGCGCCGAGCTGGCCCGCCGCGACCCGACGAAGGCCGCCGCGCTGCGCATTGCTCGGACGTCCCTTCCAGTCGGCCGACGCCGCGCTGTGGCGCCGGTACTGCCACGTCCTGGTGAACAGCAACGAGACCCGCCGGCGCGTGCTGAAGGGCCGCCTCGCGCCCGGACCCGGCGGTCGAGGTGCTCTACCCCGGCGTCGACCTGGCGCGCTTCGGGGTCGAGTTCGCCGGGCTGCAATCGGTGCCGGCGGCGCAGGCGCGCGAACCGCTGTTTCCTCGTGGCCGGGCGGATGGTCTGGCAGAAGAAGCTCGAGCTCGCGATCGACGCCATGCGCATCGCGGTGGCGATGGGGCTGGCGGGCCGGCTGGTGATCGCCGGGCGCCGTCGACGAGCAAGAGCCGCGAGTACGTCGACGGGCTGCGGGCGCGCGGCCGAAGGACTGCCGATCACGTTCGAGGAAGGCCCGTCCGACGAGCGGCTCATCGAGCTCTACCAGCAGGCGACCGCGCTGCTTTTCACTGCGCCCAATGAGGACTGGGGCATCGTCCCGCTGGAGGCCATGGCCTCCGGAACCCCCGTCATCGCGGTCGCGAGCGGCGGGCCGTGCGAGAGCGTCGTGCACGGCGAGACCGGCTGGTTGCTGGAGGGACGGCCGAAGGCGTTCGCCGACCAGATGCTGGCGGTGTCGCGCGATGCCGGAGGAGATCGGCCGGATGCGCAGCGCGTGCCGCCGGCGCGCTGCCCGCTACGACTGGGACCGCTTCGTCGCACGGATCGATGACGTGATGGAGGAGGTCGCGACGACGGGAGCGGTCACCGCGCCGGTGCATCCGATCGACGCCGGACCGCGCCCGCTGGCCGATGCTCGTCGCGCTGGATTCGCGGCCGATCGACCGACGCGCTCCGGTAGCGCGGCCGCCGTGCGCGTCCTGCTCGTGAACGACCTGCCGGTCCGGACGACCCCGAGCGGCGGCGGGGCCGAGGTCTACGTCGACCGGCTCGCCGGCGCGCTGACGCCGCGCCGGTCACGAGGTCGACCTCTTCGCCGGCGAGGTGCGGCACGTGGGCGCGGCCGCGTGCTGGATCTGTGGGACCCGCGCGCCCGCACCGAGCTGGTGAACCGGGTGCATGACCCGCAAGCCCGACGTCGTCCATTTCCACAATGTCGTACGCGAGCTGTCCGTCGCGGCACTGCTGGTGCCGGCGCCGCGCGTGCTGACCGCGCACGACATGCGGCTGGCCGGAACCGTCGACCCGCGCGCGCGGTCGTGAGCGCGCGCTCGATCGACCGCCAGGTCAAGCGGCGGCTCGACGCCGCCGTCGCGCGCCGCGCCCTGGATGAGGTGGTCGCGGTGTCGCGAGCCGGTGGCCGAAAGCCTTCGCGCGGCCGGGTTTTCGCGCGTCACTGACGATGGCGCCGCCCGCCGCCGATGCCCGCCCATGCCGCGCCGCGTTCACCGGCGGACTGCAGCGACCTCGCGTACGTCGGCCGGCTGTCGCAGGACAAGGGCCTGCTTCGTGCTGTTGCAGGCCTGGCGGCGATCAGCGAGCGGCATCCGACGAGCCGCTTGCTCGATCGCCGGCGACGGCCCGCTGATGCGGACCTGCGCCAGGGTCGGCGACGAGTCGGTGCACTTCCTCGGGCAGGCTGGACGGTCGCCGGGCGTCTCCCGGTTGCTCGGCTCGGTGCGCGCCGTCGTCGTCCCGTCCCTGCCCCGGCTGCGCCCCGAGGGGACGCCGCTCGCGGTCGTCGATGCCGCGGCCCACGGCGCGGCCGGTCATCGGCAGCGACGACCCCGGAATCGCCGACTTGGCAGCGGTTCTGCCCGGGCTGCGTGACGACGCCGGCGGGGCAGGTGCGGGCTCTGCGCCGTCGGCACTCGAGCGGTGCTCGACCGACGCGCAAACGGCGGCGCGGATGGGGAGTGCCGAACGCCGATGCCTCTCGCGTCGGCATGCGCCCGAGCTGCTCGCGGACCGCATGGAAGCGGTCTACCGAGCGGGCCATCGATGGCCGCCGCCCGGCGCGTCAGGCGACCGTGAAGCCGCCTACTCACGCTAGGACGTCGAGCAGCTGGCGACCGGCGTCGGCCCACCGCCAGGCGGGCGGCGCCGGAGCACGGCAGCTCGCCGCGCAGCGCTTGCCGAGGCCTCGGCCCAGGCGTGCACGTCGCCCACCGGCGAGCAGCTCCCCGAGGCCGCCGGTGCTCTCGCGCAGGACCGGGATGTCGCTCACGAGCGCCGGGTGTCCCGCACGCCCACGCCTCCAGCGGGGGAAGGCCGAAACCCTCGTACAGCGAGGGATACAGCAGGGCCGACGCGCCCGTCAGCAGCGGCGACGAGCTCGGTGTCGGAGACGTGGCCGGCGCGCACGATCGACGGGTCGTCCGGGACGTCGCACCGCGGCGAAGGTGTCGTGCCCCTCGCCGACGAGCACCAGCTGATGTGGGATCTCGCCGGCAGACCGCCCGGTGGGCGGCCAGGGCCGTCGCGAGATCCTTGCGCGGCTGCGCCCAGCCGACCATGAGCGCGTACGGCTCGCTGATACCCGGCCGCTCGAGGACGGCGCGCGACCGCGCAGCCGGAGCGGGCGCGAACGCCGGCTCGACCGCCTCGCGAATCGAGCCGGATGCGCGATCCGCCGCACGCCTGCCTGCTCGAGCTCGCCGGCGACGGCGTAGCTGAACGTGAGGACGTCTCGGCGCGCCGGGCCGCCGCGACGACGATGCCCGCGTACACCCGCATCGACTTCGCGTACCACTCCGGGATGGCAGACCATCGCGAGGTCGTGGACGGTCGACGATGCCGTGGCGGGCGCAGGATGGGCGCGGTGTTGGTGAGCGAGAGCACCCGGCGGCGCCCCGGCGAGCAGCGGGCAGCACGACCTGTTCGAAGAAGTGGTCGCCCGCGCGCCCGGGAGCGCTCCGACGTGGCGGTCCACCCGCGGGTCGTCAACCCCGCGAGGCGCAACGACTTCGGCCTCGAGCCCGGCGGCCCGCGAGCGCGTCGAGCAGGGCCCGGCCCGACCCGGTGCAGGCCCGTGGGCGGGCCCGCAGGAATCGGCCGTTGACCACGAGCATGGGGCCATTCTGGCGGCCGTTCCGGCGGCGCTGTCGCAGGGGCGGGCGTGAGCATGACGGGCTGCGGCAATCCCCGCGTCACGGCGAGCGTGATCGTGCCGGTCAGGAACGGCCGTTCGACGTTGCCGGCGTGCCTCGACGCGCTTGCCGGGCAGGAGTTGCCGCCAGGCGTGGCCGTCGAAGTCATCGTCGTCGACAACGGCTCGACGGACGCGCACCAACGACATCGCCCGCGGCGCATCCGGCGGGGCGCGGGTCGTGAGCGAGACGCCGGCCGGGCTCGTACGCCGCGCGCAATGCGCGGGCTCGCCGTCGCTACCGGCGATGTGCTCGCCTTCACCGACGCCGACTGCATCCCGGCAGCCGGGCTGGCTGCGCCGGCGGGATCGCGCGGCTGCTCGCGGATGGCGCCGACCTCGTCGCCGGTCACGTCAGCCCGCGGGTCGGCCGACGCGCCGTCGCTCTGGGAGCGCTTCGATGCCGGCCATCACGTCGATCAGCGAAAGTACGTGGAGGCGCTCGGATTCGGCGCGACGGCCAACCTCTTCGTGCGCCGCTCCGTGCTGGACGCGCGTCGGCGCGTTCGACGCCGCGATGGGATCGGGCGGCGACCGGGAGCTGTGCCGGCGCGCCGTGGCGGCGGGCTTTCGGCTTGCGTACGCCCCCGACGTCGCCGTCGCGCACGCGCTCGCGGCGCACCGCACGGGAGACCTGGCTGCTGCATCGCCGGCTGGGCGCAGGCCTTCGCCAGCTGCATCGAGCGGGCCTGCAGCCGCCGTGGTGGCGTGACGATCAGATGCTGCTGCCGCTCGGATGGGCCGCCGAGGTCGCCAGCGATCGCCACCCGCCGCTATCGCCAGCGCGAGATGCTTCCGCTCGCGGCGCTCATCGTCGGCAGCACGGGCGGTCGGTCGGGTGACTCGGACGATGAACGCGACCTGCCGGTCCCCGTGAGGTCGTCGTGCCTTCCAACGCGCATCGTCCCGAGCAGCTGCGCGCGTGCCTGGCGGCGTGTCGCTGCCATCTGCGCCGATCGACGAGGTCCTCGTCGTCGATTCCGCCAGCCGACCGCGGAAACGGCGACGGTCGGCGAGAGCTGCCGGTTCCGGGTGATGCGCTTCGACGTCCCGGGTGCGAGCCGCGCGCGCAACGCGGGCTGGCGAGCCGCGCGCACAACGCCATCGCGTTCACCGACGACGACTGCCGACCCCAGCCGGCTGGCTCGATGCGCTGGCCGGCCACCCTGATGCCGGCTTCGTCACCGGCCGCGTCGAGGCGCCGGCACCGGTCGATCGTCCCGTCGCGGTGAAGACCGACCCGGCGCCCGCCATCCTTGACGCGCCGAGCCCGCGAGCCGCTGGGCGCCAGCAACAACCTGCTCGTGCGACGCGATCTGCTGGAGCGCGTGGGCGGGTTCGACGAGCGCCTGGGGCCCGGCACCTGGGCCGAGTCCGCCGAGGATCTCGCGCTGTTCGACCGGCTGCTGCAGCCGGCGCGCCGGGCTGCTACGAGCCGAAAGCCCTTGTCCTGCATGAGCAATGGCGTACCAGGCGCGACGCTGGTGCGCCTCGACTGGGGCTACGGCAAGGGCCAGGGCGCGCGCCTCGCGCTACGAGAGGGCTCGACCGCAGCGCTCGCGGCGACCGGCTGCGCCGACCTGCTGTGGCACGACGGGCGCCGCGAGTGCCGCCCGCGACCTGCGCGCCGGTTACGAGTTCGGTGCGCTCACCACGGCCGTACGCACCGCCGGCGACCGCGGCTGGGCTACGGCGTACGGCAGGGTCGCGCTGAGAGTCGTGTGTGGATGGGCGAGGACACGTAACGCCCGTCGCGCACCGGCATCCGGTGCCCGCGCCACGCGCCGACGATCGACGCCGGCGGTCCACGACCCGCTCACCAGCACCCCCGTCTGGTATCCGGCCCGCAGGTCGCGCCAGGCCTGGCCGAGCCCCGCCGAGCCTATGCCGCGGCGCAGCAGCCGCTCCCCCGCCGCGCCGGTCGGCCCGCCGCGCCTTGGCGGCGAGCGCACCCCAGCCCTGGCCGTAGCCGTACGCCAGGCGCACCGCTGCCGCCCGGCCGCGCCACTGCACGTGCGTGACGCACGCCGCAGGGCTCGTAGCGGCCGGTGCAGCCCGGCGGCGAGCAGCCGCCAGATCGCGTCCTTGTCCTCGCCCGCCGCGCAGCCGGCTGCCGGTGCCGAGCATCTTCGTCGAAGCCGTTGATGGCTTCCAGCGTCTCGCGCCGGAAGGCCATGTTGGCGCCGTGGCCGACGCTCTCCAGCGGCACCGACGGGTCGATGCGCGCGTCGGCTCGAGGACGTCGTGCACGCTCGCCTTGCCGCTGCCGAGCCCTCGGTGGACCTCCCCGGCCACGCACCCGGCCGAGAACGAAGGTGACCTCGGGGTCGGCGAAGCCGCTGCGCAGCGCGAGGGTCCAGTCCGGCGGCGGGCGGCAGTCGTCGTCGGTGAATGCCACGATCGGGCGGGTGGCCACGCGCAGCCCGGCGTTGCGCGCGCGGGACAGCCCCGGCCGGCCGCAGCGCAGCACCCGATCGGTGTAACGCTCGGCGACCTGCCAGGTCTGCGCCGTCGCGCGACGCGGAGTCCACCACGACGAGTTCGTCGCTCAGCTCCCATCGCGTCGCGTATCGCCGCCAGGCAATGGTCCAGCATTTCCGGACGGTTTCGCGAGCAGACGACGATGCTGATACCGGTCCGAGGCCGCTGATGTCGGTAGTGGTACGCCTTCCAGCCGATCTCAGGTTGGGTGGGGAGTTCGGGGTCGACAGCGAATCCGCGCTCATGTCAACGCCTGCCTTGCTGAGTCGGGCTGGACGGCGTGACGGACGGCCGGGGCCGCGGCGCCGACGCAGCGGGATCGAGATCGGCAGCACGAGCGACGGCCGCCGCCGCCACCGATGGGAGCCACGATGGGCGCGGCCTTCACCAGTGCCGGCACGTTCAGCACCGGCGGGTCGACCGAGAGGAAGCGGAACGTCAGCGCAGGCCGCGGCTGCGGACCAGCGGCGTCAGGTTGTAGATCGAACTCGGCGCGCCCGCCGGCCGGATTTCCGCCGGTGACCGTCAGCAACCCGACGCCCGGCGGCGGCGTTGGCGTCGCGGCAATCGACGCCGACGCCCGCGTGCGGCAACGCCCGGACGATGGTGCACGCCGTGGAGATGAGCTGCCGGCCCTCGTCGACGTTGTCGTAGTTGCCCGACTCCTCGCACGCGGGCAAGTGCCTCGAACTGCGCGTGGATGACGGTGGTACGCGGCCACGCGGCCAGCGCCACGCTCGCGACGGCCGCGCGCGACCCGGCAGCGGCAAGCGCGGCCGGCAGGCGTACGCCGCGGTGCACGCGCTCAGCGGTGCGCGCCCGCCGCTGCGGCACCGCCTCGGCGGCCGCCAGCCCGACGCGCGGCGAGCAGCCAGACCAGCCGGGCGGTGCTCAGCACCGAGAGCGAGTCGTAGGCGAAACCGCCGGCGATCGCGACGGCGAGGCTCGGCGACCGCGACCGCGCAGGCGAGCCGGGCGTCACGGTCGGCGGCGGCCAGCCCCCGCAGGCAGCGTCCGAACACCGTCCCCATCAGGGCGATGAGCGCGCCGAGCCCGAGGAACGCCGGTCTCGGCGTACTGCAGCAGCCACGACGAGTCGGTCGTCGTCACGCCGTAGTAGTCGAGGCCGCTGTAGCCCAGCCCGGTCACGGGGTGCGCCGAGACCGCCTGCCACACCACGGGAAGTCGCTGCGCGCGCACGTCGATCGAGCCCTGATCGGCGCTCGGCGAGAGCATCGTCAGCAGGTGCGGATCGGCGAGCACGGCGACCGCGGCGAACGCGAGCGCACCGACGGCGACGGCGACGAAGCGCCGGTCGCGGCTGGCGATGCCGAGCACGACCATGCCGAGCGCGGCGGCCGGGAAGGGCGGTGCGGGTGAACGACCAGAAGATCGCGAGCACGACGAGCCCGACGGCCGGGTGCCGCCAGCCACGCCCGGCGCCGGCCCGAGCGCAAGAAGCCCTGCGAGCAGAGCAGGAATGAGCATCGCGCAGATCCAGCCGTACTCGATGGCGTACTGCGCGGCGGCCCGGATCCGGCGCTCGCCGTCACGGGAGATCAGGTCGCGCGCGGCATCCACCGACTTCTGCGACTTCTGCGCGCTGAACAGCAGCTGCGACCACGAGCCGCCGGTGACGTGCTCGCCGATGCCGATGAGCGACGCTCGCCATCAGCGCGGCGCCCAGGACCTGCATCACGAAGCCGGGACTCGCCGGTGCGCCGGAAGTGACGGAACACCGCAAGCCCGGCGAGCAGGCACACCATCTGATCGACGCGCGTCGAGCCAGTCGAGGAAGGCGGTGGTGAAGTTCACCGTCGCCGGGCGCGAGGGCCACCCCGTCCAGGAGGGCGATCGACAGGTAGGCCCCCGGCCAGCACGTGGACCAGGCCCGGTCGCCAGACGTCGGTGGCCAGCTCACCGCGCCGGGTGCGCCGGATCAGGCCGGCCACGAAAGCCAGCAACACCAGGCGGGTCACGGTCAGCGCCGGCGTCAGCGGGTTGGGCAGCACCAGGCTCGACGGGACGAGCAGGAACGCCCCGACGGTGACGGCGAACGCCCGCCGCAGCCCCATCCAGACGACCGCGGCCATCGCCGCGAGCGTCGCGGCGGCCAGCAGCAGCGCGGCCATCGACTCGGCTCCCGGACCCTTCTAGCCTGCGGTCGGGACGCGGCGGCGGCGCTGCAGGTACAGGCCTCCGGCGACCGCAGCGGCCGCGATCACGCCGGCCCCGAAGCCCACGAAGATCGGGCGTGACCGCGATCCGGCCGCCTGCGTCGCCGGGTCGGCCGGCGCGATCATCGTGAGGATGAAGCGCTCGTTCGGCGGTATCCCGTCGGCGACCTGCTCGCGCGTCGCGTAGGCGGCGAGCTGGCCGGCGCCGGCCTGCGCAAGCTGCTGCGCCGTCTGGGGATCGGCGCTGATCCCGATGACGTTGATGTTCAGGTTCTGGGTGGGGGCGACGGCGTCGAGCAGGCCGCCGAGCGCGGCCGGGGAGCGCTTGAGCTGGGCTGCCACCGGGTTGTCGATGACGGGCGTGCCGACCAGCCCGATGTACTTCAGGCGCAGCCGGCTCAGCTTGAGCACGACCCCGTCGCTGTCGGCCAGCGAGAGCGCCCGCGGCTGGTTGATGAGCAGCTTCGCGGTGCTGGAATACGTGGGCGCGCGGCTGGACGTGAGCGAGGCGGCGATGACGCCGACCGCGATCCCGACGACCATGGCCAGCAGCAGTGCGACCACGAGAAACGGGTCGCGGCGGCCGGCCCGCCGACGGGTCGGCCCGGGCGCGGGCGGACGCGCGGCTCACCGGGGCGCGCTGCCGGGGGCCGGACGTCCATGGTGGTCACGTGCGCTCAACGACGGCGCGCGCGCAAGGTGACGCTAGAGCACCAGCCGGCGGGCACGCAGGCTCCCGTACACCAGCGCACCGGTCTCGACCAGGTCCTTCGCGATGACGACGGGCGCAGCGCGAAGCCGCGGTTTGCGCCCCGGCCGGTGGGGCTGCGCGAGCCGCCAGGCGTACGGGAGCGCGAGGAGCGCCGGCGCCGGCGTGCGCGTCGCGGCGGCAGCCCGAGCCCGCCGAACGCGGCCCACACGCGAAGGCGCTGGGAGCCGAGAACGTAGCGGTGCCAGAGGAAGACCTCGCGCAGCTCCGGCACGCGCTCGAGCAGCAACGGGAATCCGGCCGACAGGATGCCGCGGCGGATCTGCAGGGCGGGGTCGGGCGGGAAGACGTGGTGCTCGACGACCGCGTGCACCGCGAACCGCGAGTCCGCCCCGGCGCGCTTGACCCGCCAGCCGAGCTCGGTGTCCTCGCCGAACGGGTAGCGCCCGAACCAGCGTCCGAGCAGGCCGCTGATCTGATCGGCGAAGCCGAGGTCGAACGGCCCGTGCGGCGCCGCGGGCCCGGCGGCGTCCAGCGCGGCGCGCCGGTAGGCGATGTTGCAGGTCTCGTACAGCCCGAATTCCGCCGGGGTCCATTGGGTACGCGAGAGCGGGCGCAGCTCGAGCGACGGGTCGGCGACGGTGCGGCCCTGGACCAGCCCGACCCCGCCGGCGAACCCGGCCAGCAGCGCCTCGAGCCATTGCGGGCGCGGCCGGCAGTCGTCGTCGGTGAACGCGATCACGTCGCCGGAAGAGGCTGCTACTGCGGCATTTCTGGCCTCGGCGACCGACAGGCTCGCGCGGCGCGGGCACCAGCTGCAGGCCGGGCGGCTGCTGGGCGTGGACCCGCTCGGCGAGCAGCTGCGCGGTGCCGTCGCTGGACCCGTTGTCGACGACGAGGACCTCGTCCGCCGGCCGGGTCTGGGCGGCCAGCGCGTCGAGCGCCCGGGCGAGCAGCTCGCGCCGGTCGCGGGTGACCATCACGACCGAGACGCGACCCGCCGTCGCCGCTCGCTCGCGGGAGCCGGCGGCGCGGCCGGTGCGGGCGAGCGCGAGCCACTGCTCCTCGAGGTCGGCGGTGCGCGCGCCGAGTTCGAAACGGGCGGCGACGTGGCGGCGACCGGCACGGCCCATCTCGGCCCAGGATTCGGGGCGTCGCAGCACGCTCAGCAGCCCGGCGGCGAGCGCTTCGGCCGGGCCGTCAGCGGTGTCGACGAGCGCTCCCGCCTGCGGGCTCACCGCCTCCGCCACGCCACCTGTCGCCGCCGCGACGACCGGGACGCCCAGTCGCCTGCGCCTCGAGGTTGACCAGCCCCAGCGTCTCGGCGTCACCGTCGTCCGCGATGCGGCTGGCGGTCAGCAGCACGTCGCTGTCCGCCAGGGCCGCGCGCACCGCACCGGCCGGGCGCCCGTCGACGATCTCCGCCGTGAACCGGCCGTTCGACGCCGCGGCGAGCGCGTCCAGCCGGCCGCGTAGCGCGCTCCTCCAGCGTCCCCGAAACCGACGAAGCGGCCGCGGATCGCCCACCCCTCGGCCGCCGCCGACGCCATCGCTTCCGCGGCGTCGAGCACCCCCTTCTTCGCCACGAACCGGCCGGCGAAGGTGACCCGCATCGGCGTGCCCGGAGGCGGTGCCGCGCGTTCGGCGAACGGCAGCTGCGCCAGGTCGAGCCCGCTCGGGATGACCCGGATGACCTCGTCCGGGACGGCGAGCCCGGCGACGGCATCGGCCAGGAACGTGCTCGGCACGACGACCAGCGCGGCCCCGCGGATCGCGTCGAGCATCGCGCTGTCCTCGCGTCCCTCGACCAGCACGTCGTAGCCGTGCAGCGAGACCGCGAAGGGCCGCCCCAGCCGCCGCGCCACCCGAAAGCTCAGGCTCGCCGGCTGGCCGAAGTGGGCGTGGATGACCGACGCCCGCTGCAGCCCGGCGAAGGCCGCGAGCTCGACCCGCGCCGCCCGGCTGTTCCACGGCGCCCGCAGCTGTCGGACCGCACTCATCGGCGCGGCGAGGTCCGCCGCCGGATGCTCCAGCCGCTCGCCGGTAGGCGAGGGCCGCGCGGGTGGCCGTCGTCGAGCGGATCGTGTCGGCCACGAACGTCTCCGACGGGCGCAGCCACTCGCGTACCACATGGAGGACGACCGGCCGGTGCATGCCGGGAAATGTAGCCGCAGATCAGGGTTGCCGATCGCCCGCGACCAAACCGGTCGCGCGTCGTTGCATGAGCGTGTCAGCAAGCGCGGTCCTGGAGCTTTCGGGCGAGAGCACCCCGGTGAGCGACCTCCTGCGCGGTGTCGCGCGCTCGTGGCGCCTGCTGCCCATGCTCGCCAAGCAGGATTACGTGGCCCGGTACCGAAGCGCGGCGCTCGGGCTGCTGTGGAGCGTGTTCCTGCCGCTGCTGCAGGGCGCGGTGCTCGCGGTCGTCTTCACCCACGTCGTGCGCGTGCGCACCGACACCCCGTCGTACGCCGTCTTCGTGCTCGCCGGGCATGACCGCCTGGGCCTACCTGTCGACCTCGTGGAGCCTCGGCTCGACGTCGATCGTCGACAGCTCGGCCATCGCCTCCCGCGTCTACTTCCCGCGGCTGCTGCTTCCGGCCGTGGCGCCGACCGCGAACCTCATCGGCTACGTCATCGGCAGCGGCGTGATCCTCATCGCTGATGGCGGCGACCGGCGTCGCCGTTCCGGGTCGAGCCTGCTGCTGCTGCCCGTCGCGATGCTGCTCGGCTACGTCCTGGTGACCGTCGCTGAACGCGGTCTGCGCGCTGCTGCACGTCTACTTCCGCGACGTCCGCTACCTGGTGAGCGCGCTGCTGCTGGTGCTCTTCTACGCGACGCCGGTCATCTACCCGCTGTCGTTCACCCATGGCATCCTGCGCGCCGTGGTGCTGCTGAATCCGGCGCACCGGCGTCGTGCAGCTCACCCGCTTCGCCGTGTACGGGAGCGCCGAGGGCATCGGGCGGGCGCTGCTCGTCGTCGCGCCTGCTGGGTCGCGGTGCTGACAGCGACGGCGCTGCTCGCCTATCGCCGCCACGAGCGGGTGGCGGTGGACCGGCTTGTGAGCCCCACGAACGCGATCTCCCTGCAGCAGGTGGGCAAGCGCTACGCGCAGGCGACGCACGGCGGCGGCCGACGTGCTCGTCAAGAGGCTCGTGCAGCCCTGGCGCTGGCGGCCGCGCCGCACCGAGACCTGGGCGCTGCGCGACCTCGATCTGCAGATCGAGCGCGGCGAGACGGTCGGGGTGATCGGCCGCAACGGGTCGGGCAAGACCACGCTGCTGCGCCTGCTGTCCGGCGTCTCCGCGCCGACCACCGGGCGGCTGCGGGTCGCCGGCTCGATCGCGCCGCTGATCGGCGTCGGCGTGGGTTTCCATCCCGAGCTGACCGGCCGCGAGAACGTCTTCGTCAACGGCCGCCTGCTCGGGATGAGCGAGCGGCAGCTGCGCGACCGGTACGACGCCATCGTCGACTTCTCCGAGATCGGCGACGCCATCGACATGCCCGTGAAGTACTACTCCTCGGGCATGTTCCTGCGGCTCGGCTTCTCGGTCGCGATCCACACCGATCCGGAAATCCTGCTCGTCGACGAGATCCTCGCGGTCGGCGACATCGCCTTTCAGCTCAAGTGCCTGGAACGGATGCGCGAGGTCCAGGCGCGCGGCACGACGATCGTCGTCGTCACCCACAACCTGCACTCGCTCGACCAGATCGCGCCGCGCACGGTCGTGCTTCAGCCGCGGCCGCAAGATGTTCGACGGCGCCACCGAGGACGCGCTCGCCACCTTCCACGCGGTGATGCAGGAGGAGTCGAAGCAGGCCGTCTCCGGCGACCATCAGCTGCAGGAGGGCCACACGTTCATCGGCGGCGCCGAGCTCGATCTGCAGCTGCTCGACGAGACCGGCGCCGCCGGCCCAGTCGTTTGCCACCGGCGAGCAGCTGACCTTGCATCTGTGCGCCGCCTTCGCCGAGCCCGTCGACGATCCGCTCGTCGGCGTGCTCGTCACGCCCATCGGCGCCATGGCGCCCGCGTACTGGACCCACACCTTCCCGGAGACCCGCCCCGGCACGCTGCGGCAGTACGGTCCCGGACGGCCCCTGGAGGTCGACATCGACCTGCAGATGCGGCTGCTCGCGGGCGGCTACACGGTGACCGTCGGCGTGCGCAACGCCGCCGGCGATCTGGTGCTCGGCGGAGACCCGGCCGCAGACGTTCTACGTGACGTCCCCGGCGACCCGGGCCGGCGGGCTGGTCGACCTCGAAGCCCGGGTACGCATCGACGGCACGCGACGTCGCCGCCCCACGCCTCGAGCGCCTCGAACGCCTCGGAGCGGGGTGAGCGATGCGCATCATGCTGACGGCGACCTACGGCTGGCCCGAGGTCTATCGCGGCGGCGAGCGCTACCTGCACGAGCTCGCCGACTTCCTGCAGCAGGCCGGGCACGACGTCCGCATCGTCGTCAGCGGTCCGGGAGCGGCGCGCGACGTGGTGCGCGGGGTGCCCGTGTATCGCCTGCGGCCACGGGAGTTTCGCCGCTTCGGTGAGCTCGGACGCGAGGTCGCGTTCGGCGCCGCCGCGCTGGCTGCCATCGGCTGGCGGCAGCTGGACGTCTGGCACGCGACCTCCACCGCTGACGCCGCCGCCGCCGCGCAGCTCGGCCGGCTCCGCGACTTGCGCACCGTCTTCACCGACCACGGCTTCCCGCTCGCCGCCTCCCGGGAGCGGCGTTCGGACTACCGGCTCTACCGCATGGTCCTGCGCCACATCGACAGCTACGTCTGCGTCTCGCGGCGCCGCCGCCGACTGCCTGGCGAACGTCTTCCATCGCAGCGCCGCCGTCGTGCACCCGGGAGTCGACACCGGCCTCTTCACGCCCTCGCGCCGCTCCGAGGTGCCCACGCTCGTGTACGCGGGAAGCCTCACCGAATCGCGAAAAGGCCTGCCGCTGCTGGCTTCTGCCGTGTCCCGGCTGCGCGAGTCGATCCCCGCGCTGCGCCTGGAGGTGTACGGGCAGGGCGAGCCGCCGCCCGAGATCGCCGCCGTGGCCGACGTCTGCGAGGCCCTCGATCCGGCCCATCTCGCCGAGCGTTACGCGGGCGCCTGGGCGACGGTGCTGCCCAGCACGGCCGAGCCGTTCGGGATGGTGCTCACCGAATCGCTGGCCTCCGGCACGCCCGTCGTCGCGCTGCGCGACGGCAGCGGACCGCGCGACATCGTCCGGCCGGGAGTCGGGCGTGCTCGGCGGCGAGGGTGTCGACGCGCTCGCCGCCGCCTGCCGCCAGGCCCTCGACCTCGCCCGCGCTCCCACCACCGCCGCCGCCGTGCCGCGAGCGCGCGATGGCCTTCGACTGGCGTACCGCCATCGTCCCCCAGCTCGAGGAGGTCTCATCGCGCGTGTTCGAGGCATCCGACGGGCACCCGGACCCTGCGAGCCCGCGTCCGGTGACGTCGCCGCCACGTCACCGCCTGCGTCGTCGTCAAGGACCGCCTCGACATGATGCGCGACTGCCTCGACGCGCTCGCGGTCCAGGCAGGGCGTCGACTACGACGTCGTCGTCATCGACAACGGCTCGACCGACGGCACGTACGAGATGCTGCTCGAACGCGCCGCGACGTTTCCGGTGCCGTTCACGGTGCAACGCGTGCAGGGCCCGCTCGGCCGCGCCCGGCAGGCCGCCGTCGACTGCCGTGACCGCACCACTCATGGCATTCACGGACTCCGACTGCATCCCGGAACCCGCGATTGGCTGGCAGGGCTCTGCGCCCCGTTCGCGCGAGGGCGTGGACGTGGTGCAGGGCCGCACCGATCCCGGCGCGAGGCCGTGCACGGGCGCTGGCCGAAGACGATGCGCGTCGAGCAGTGGAGCCGACCTCTACGAGACGTGCAACATCGCCTACCGCACCGAGGCACTACGGGAGGCCGGCGGGTTCGACTCGACGCCGCCGATCTAGGCGGCGAGGACACCACCGCCGGCTGGCGGGTCCGCGCCTCGGCGGCGCGCCACGCCTTCACCGCCAGGCGCGCTCGTCAGCCATGCCGTCACCTATCCCGGCATGCGCTGGCACCGCAGCTTCGCCCGCGGCCTCGCCGATCTGGCCGGCGATCTGGTCCGCGAGTTCCCCGAGATGCGCCGGGAACTGCTGGCAGCAAAGGTCTTCCTGCGCCACCGCTCGGCAGCGTTCGACCTGGCGGTGCTCGCCGCCCTGCTGCTCGCGGCCGCGGCGCCCGGTCGGCCTCGCGCTGCTGCTCCCCTACGCCCGCACCCTGCGCCCGACCTGGCGCGCCGACGGCCTGCGCGGGGTCGCCGAAGTCATCAGCTACGACGCGGCCGTCCTTCGCGGGCTGGCCGCCGGAAGCCGGCGCGCCCGGACGGTGGTGCTGTGAACGCTAAGAGCTGGCCAGCAAGGCTTTCTGGGCCGCGAAGCGAGCGCGAGGACGACGCCCGCCGGGCGGTCTGCGCGGCACGCCGGGCGAGGCGCTCATCGCCCGCCTGCGCGCCGCAGGCGGCCTGGAAGCGCTCGACCGTCGACCTCGACATCGCCGCCGACGCCTACCATCGGCCCGGACATCCGCGTCCTGCTCGATCCGGGTACGCATTCCCGGCTGCACATCGGAGCCCGGCGCCATCGTCGACGGCCGCTGCCGGATCAACCTGCGCGGCGGCGCCGTCTCCCTCGGCGAAGGCGGCGTGCTGCGCGAGAGCGTCGTGCTGAACGTCAGCGGCACGCTCGAGATCGGCGCGCACTCGCTGCTCTCGTACGGCACCATCGTGCACTGCGCCGACGACGTCAGGATCGGATCGCTCGTCGGCGTCGCCGAGTACGTGACGATCGTCGACTCCACCCACTTCCTCACCGAGCCCGACGTCCGCCACTTCGACAACGTGCGGACCCAGCCCGGTGTCGATCGGGCGCAACAGCTGGCTGTGCCCGAAAGTGACGGTGGCATCAGGGCGTCCGCGTCGGCGACTACTGCGTCGTCGGTGCGGGCGTCACGCTGACCCGCGACGTGCCGGACGGCCACTCCGTCGGGCAGGGGCAGGTCACCGAGCGGCGGCGCGCGCTGCCCTGGGAGCAGCCTGCAGGTGCCCGCATGACGGCCCCGGCCCCGGAGGTCTCCGTCGTCGTCCCCACCGTCGACCGGGTCGCCCTGCTGGAACGCTGCCTGCGGGGACTCGCCGCTCAGGTCGGCGTCGCGTTCGAGGTCATCGTGGTCGGCGGCGACGACCCGGCGATCGCGACGCTCGTCGACACCTGGAAGGCCCGGCTCCCGCTGCGATTCCTGCGCAGCCGCGTGCCGGGGGCGAGCGTGAAGCGCAACGTCGGCTGGAGCGTCGCGCGGGCCCCGCTCGTCGCGTTCACGGACGACGACTGCGAACCCGCGCCGGGATGGCTGAAGTCGATCGTCGGCGCCTTCGCCGATCCGGGCATCGACCTCGTGCAGGGTGGCGTGGCCGCCCATCCCGACGACGGCGCGGTCGGCGGGATCTTCGCCCGCACCATCGAGGTCCACGCGGCGACCCCCACCTATCCCAACGCCAACCTGGCCTACCGCCGCAGCGTTCTCGAGCGCGTGGACGGTTATGACCACCTGCTCTCCTCCGGCGAGGACACCGACCTGGCCTGGCGCGTGCTGGAGTCGGGCGGCCGGTCGGCGTTCGTGCCGGAAGCGCTGGTATGGCACGCGGTCCGGCCGGTCGACTTCCGCTCGCACCTGCGCTCGCTGCCGCGCTGGGCGAGCCTGCCGGCCGTCGTGCGCCGCCACCCGCAGCTGCGCGCGATCACCCACCGGCGCTGGTTCTGGAAGGACACTCACCCCGTGGCCTGGCTCGCCCTGCTGGGCCTCGCGGCGCGGGATGCGTTACCCCGCGGCGCTCGCGCTCGTTCTCCCCCACGTGCTGCGCCGCCGCCACCCCGGCCTGATCGTCTCCGACTGGGCCGAGTGCCTGGTGATGGCGGCGGGATCCGCTGCGTCACCGGAGTGTCCTGCTGTGAGAGCCGTGAAGCCGCTGGGCACGTCGCAGCGCCCCCTGTCGATCGTGGTGCTCGGCAATTCGATGACGTTCACCCAGCTCCCGCACCGCGACCCGGGCATCGGCACGTACGGCGAGGTGCTACGCGACCGGCTCGCGGAAGCCGGCGTCGCGTCGACCCTGCATCTGGAGGGCCGCTGGTTCGAGTTCATCCAGGCCGGCCTGCGCCGCTACGAACCGTCGGTGCGCGCCCACGTCCCCGACGTGCTGATCATTCAGTACGGCCTCAACGAGTCGCAGCCCTACCTGGTGCCGATCTGGCTGCTGCGCCACTTCATCACCGACCACAAGACCGCGGCGAGATCAGCGCTCTGGTACCGCGAGCACGTGTCGCAGCGGATCTGGAAGCAGATTCGTGACGCGCGCCGGGCCGCCTCGCCGGTGGTGGGCACGCGCACCTGGCAGGTGCATCCGGATCGCTTCACCCGCAAGCTCGTCAGCATCATCAAGCAGGCCCGCAAGGAGTTTCGCCCGCTGGTGCTCGTGATGGACATCGCCCCACCCGGACCGCTGCTCACGCACTACCTGCCGGGGCAGGAGGAGCGGCACCGGATCTACCAGGACGTCATCGAGCGGGCCGTCGCCGGATTCGACGACCCCGAGATCCGGATGGTCCGCACCGAACCGATGGTGCGACGCCTCGGCTTCCCCCGCACGCTGCCCGACGGCATGCACTTCTCCCCCGAGGGCCACCGCGAGATCGGCGAACTGATGGCCGCCGACGTGCTCGGCTGGCTCGAGGCGGCCGACCCGACCCCGATCCTGGAAGAACGCCATGCCGGCTGAGCGCGCTCGACCCGCGCCCGCGTAACTTGCCCTCGCTCACCTCCTTGCGTGCGCTGGCGGCATTCGCCGTCTTCGGCTTTCACGCTGCGGGACTGCTCACCATGTTCGGCACCGGGCGCCTGGGCCGGCGCCGGCAAGGACCTGTTCGGCGCCGGACCCAGCGGCGTCTCGTTCTTCTTCATCCTCAGCGGTTTCGTGCTGACCTGGTCGCAGCGCACGCAACGCCGGGCTGCGCACCGCGCCGAGCTTCTGGCGGCAGCGCGCCGCCCGCATCCTGCCCGCCTATCTGGCGGCGTGGGTGTTCAGCTTCTGCGTGCTCACCGCGCTCGGCACACCGCCCGCCGGCCGGTGGCAGCATCGCCTCGCTTCTTCCTCGTGCAGGTCTGGACCAGCAACCCCGACGTCCTGTTCGCCGTCAACATCGTGGCCTGGTCGCTGGCCGTCGAAGCCGTGTTCTACCTGCTCTTCCCGTTCGTCCTGCCCTCCCTCCTGCGGCTGGCCGCGCCCCGGCGGCCGCTGGTGATGGTCGGCCTCGCACTCGTCCCGCTCACCCTTGCCGTGATCCAGCAGGCTGGGTCACGGCAGCTCGGGCTACCTGTGGCTGGTCGCGTACTTCCCGCTTGCCCGGCTCCCCGAATTCCTGATCGGCGCGCTGCTCGCACTGGAGATCCGCGACCACCGCTGGCGCCCGATTCCCCTGCTGCCGGCGGCCTTCCTGGCCGCCGGCGCCTACCTGCTCGCCGGCCAGGTGCCCGCCGCCTTCATGTGGGTCGCGGTCACCCTCCTCCCGTTCACCCTCCTCATCGCCGCCGCTGCGCAGTCCGACCTCATCGCCGCCACCTCCGGCCTCGCCGTCGGTCGCGCACCGCTACGCCATCGGGCACTCACCCGCCTCGGGGTCTGGTCGTACTCCTTCTACCTCCTGCAGGTTCCGCTGGGACTGCTCGTTGCCCGCTACTGGCACCCCCTCAACCGTCCGGCGTCCGCGCAGATCGCCGGCTTCCTCGGCTACGCCGCCATCACCTGGCTCGCCGCCGCCGCGCTGTACCGCTTCGTCGAAAAGCCCTTGCACACCAGGCTCGTTCGACGTTCACCCGCCCCCCTTCCGCTTCCCGCCCCGTCCCTGGAGCAGGCCGCCCCATGACCATCGCGCGCTACTTCGAAGGGCTTGCCATCCTGCTCGCGGTGCTCGCCGCAGCAGGCCTCATCGCCATCGCAACCCGCCGCCGTTTCTTCCCGCATTGGCGCGGCGCGCAGGCTCGCCTCGCCGAGATCACCGTGGGCATCGCTGCCATCGTGATGCTCTCGGAGCTGCTCGGCCTGCTCCACGCGTTCAACCGCGCCGGACTGCTCATCGCGAGCGTGCTGCTCATCGCCGGCGGCTGGCGCTACCTGCGGCGGCTTCCCGTGCCCGACAGTCAGCCCGATGGTCAGCGCGACGGGAGGCCCGCGGCACTCGGCCCGTGGGGCGCCCTCGTCGCGGCGGGCAGCGCGATCCTGGTGACGGTTCAGTGGGCGATCCAGGCGATCCCGGCGATCCAGCACGGCATGTTCGAGGTGGACACGCTCGACTACCACCTGCCGATGGCGCTGCGCTGGGCGCAGACGGCGCAGATCGGCCCGATCCACCAGACCGTGCCGGGCCTTCCGGTCGGCTATTACCCTGCCAATGCTGAGATTTTTCACGCCCTCGGCATGGTCGCGTGGCAGAGCGACGTCTTCAGCCTGGTGCTCAACCTGTGCTGGCTGCTCCTTGCGCTGCTCGCGGCCTGGGTCATCGGCCGGCATTTCCAGGCGATCCCGCTCTCGATGGCCGGCACCGCCCTCGTACTCGCCGTCCCGATCATGGCCCGCAACCAGCCCGGCAGCGCCATGACAGACGTGCCCTCGATGGCCTTCCTGCTCATCGCTGTCGCCCTTCTCGACCCGCGCAGCATCCGCAGCAGTGACGGCAGGATGGCCACCTTCGCGCTCGGCGGCCTGGCCGCCGGACTCGCCCTCGGCACCAAGCTCACCGTGCTTCCCATGCTCGGACTCTTCGCCCTCGGCATCCCCTTCCTGGTCCGCGAATCCCGGTGGCGGACGCTGGCGGCCTGGGCCGGTGGAGCGGTGGCCGGCGGCGGCTTCTGGTACGTACGCAACCTGGTGGTCGTCGGCAACCCGATGCCCGCCAACCGGCTTCCCTTCGGCCCCCTCGGCCTTCCCGTACCGGCCTTCCGCCAGTTCGACACGGCCAACCAGTCGGTCCTGCATTACGCGACGAACACGGCGATCCTGCGCGAGTACGCCCGCGATCTCGACCACGTCCTCGGCCCGGCGTGGATCCCGCTGCTGCTCGTCTCGCTCGCCGGCCTCGTCCTTGCGGTGCTGCGCCGCCGCGATCGCCTGCTGCAACTCTGGGGAACCACGAGCCTGCTCGGCCTGCTCGTCTACCTCGCCACCCCCACGACGGCCGGTGGCCCCGAGGGCCGGCCACTGCTCTTCGCGGTGGACCTTCGCTACGCGCTGCCAATGCTGTCGGTCGGCTTCGTGCTGCTCGCCGCGTGCCTCGCCGGCCGCGGCCGCCTCACCGTCGCCGCCGAGGCGGGCGTCGCGCTGCTGCTCGCCGCCACCGTCGCCGCGCGCTGGCACATCCCCGGCGCCCCGACCCAGCGCCGCACCCTCACCGTGCTGGCCGCGACCGCCGTCCTCGCCGTCGCCGCGCTCATCTGGTGGGCCCGCCACCAGCACCTCCGCCCGTTCACCGGAGCCCGCACGCGCACCCGTGTCCGCCGGATCGGCATCGTCGGCGTCGTCGGCACGGCAGCGAGCGCGCTCCTGCTCGGCCCCGCCGGCGCCGCGTTTGCGGGCTACAGCCAGGAGCACCGCTACGCAGGCGCGAGCACCGATCCGGCGCAGAGCGTCTACGCCTGGTTTCAGCATCTCCCGAGCGATCAGCGCATCGCCACGACCGGGCTCGCGCTCGCGTATCCCCTCAGCGGCCCCCGCCTGACCAGCCGGATCACCTATCTCGGCGCCGACATCAAGGGCGCGCTCGACGACTACTCCAGCTGCCAGGCCTGGACCGCCGCTATCGCCGGCAGCCACGTCAACTATCTGGTCACCGGGCCCCTGCTTCCGGGCAGCACGACGGAGCCGCCGGCGAGCACCTGGGCGCAGCACGATCCCGCGTTTGCGCAGGTATTCAAGCGCGGAGCGATCCGGGTGTTTTCGGTGGTGGCCGCCGCGTCGCCCCGCACCTGCCGCTGAGCCATCCCCCGACCCAGATGGACATATCGGATCAAGCGGCCTAGCGTCGTCACGGGGAAAGTTCGGAAAGAGGCAGGGATGGACGCTCTCACTCCGGCTCCACGCGATGACCGGCCACTGCACGTCATCGAAGACGCGTATGAGCACGCGTTCGCCACGCTCGCCGATCCGCAGGCGCCGCAGCTGGATGCGGTGGTCTGGCTGTGCGTGCACCTGTCGGCGGTGCAGCATGTGGTCCAACGCGAGCTGGCGCGCTTCCTCGAGGGACGCGACGTGGCCGCGTTTCGCCGCCGGGGACTTCAGCTCGAACGCACGCTCCGCACGCTGGAGCAGCTCGAGTGCCGAGACGCGCTCGTCTCGAACGTCGATGCCGGCCTGGTCCTTCGTTCGCTTCTCGACCAGGTGCGAGCTCAGGCCGACCACGAGCATCGGCTCCTGCTCCAGCTCGCCGAACGGCTCTCCCCGCCCGAGCAGCGCCGCCTCGTCGCTGACTACGAGCGCGCGATGGCCCATGCTCCGACGCGGCCGCATCCCCACGCTCCCCATGGCCGGGTGCTCGGCGCGCTGGCCTTTCGCATCAACGGCTCCCGCGACCGGATCATGGACACCCTCGACTCGCGCCCGACGCCCACTCCGCACCCTCCGCGCAAGCCGGTGAGGTCGAGCCGCTGGGGCGACTACCTCGTCGGCGCGACCCACCTCGACTCCCGCCACGACAGCCGATAGCCGATAGCCGAGACGATTTCAGAGAAGTTTCGGTCAGTTCAACTAAACGGCCTACACGTTGCCTGGCCGGCCCTAATCTGCATGAGCAGGCCGACGGCGGCGATAGCGCAATGAAGTTCCCCCGCTTTGACGGACACGTGATTGTCATGCCGCGAGCTGCTGCCCACGGTAGTTGGTGATCATCTGATGTGGTGTGAGGTAGCCGATCGTGGAGTGCCGGCGGCGCCGGTTGTAGTAGGCCAGCCAGGCGAAGACGGCCCGCCGGGCCTGGGCGCGGGTGGGCCACCAGGTCCGGCCGAGTTCGCGTTTCATCGTTGCCCACAGCGCTTCAGCGGCACTGTTATCGAAGCATGACCCGGTCCGTCCCATCGAGCGTCTGACGTCGAGAGCCTTGCAGGTCGAGGTGAACAGCGCCGAGGTGTACTGGCTCCCGCGGTCGGAGTGGAAGATCGCCTTGGGCGGCAGCGCAACGGTGTTCGCGGCCATCGTCATCGCGTCGCAGACGAGCTCGGCGCGCATGTGCTCGGCCATGGCGTAGCCAAGTACCGAACGCGAACCCAGATCGAGGACATCAGCGAGGTAGAGCCAGCCCTCGCCGGTCGCGAGCTGCGTGATGTCCCCGACCATCCGGGCGCCCGGCGCGATCGGCCTGTCGGGCGTGCTGGCGGCGAAGTCCCGGCCGATCAGGTCCGGCGCGGGCGCGGCGTTCTTGTCCTGTTTGGTCAGGCAGATCCGCTTGCGCTGATGGGTGCCGACCACGCCGTGCAGGCGCATCAGCCGCTCGACGCGCTTCTTGTTCACCCGCAGCCCATGGGTGTCGCGTAGCTCGGCAAGCATGCGCGGGGCGCCGTAGTCCTTGTGTGCCGCGTGGATCGTGCGGATCAGGTCCAGCAGCTGGGTTGCTCAGCTCCCGGTCCGATGGGGACCGCGACAGCCAGTCGTAGAACCCCGAGCGGGAGACCTTCAGTAGCCGGCACGTCTTGACGTCGTGGTGCGCCTTCTCCGAGACGATGAACCGGTAGGCCGTCACCGGCTTGTCTCCTTGACGAAGAAGGCCGTGGCTTTTTTCAGAATGTCCCGCTCTTGCTCGAGTACCAGGACCCGCTTGCGCAGCGCCTGCAGCTCTGCCTTCTCGGACTGGTGGGCTCACCGCCGGCGCCCTCGCCGCGGTCGATGCGGTCCTGCTTCACCCACCCCCGCGAGGTCTCCGGGTGCAGCCCCAGATCACGGGCAGCGGTCTTCACCGCGACCTTGCCGTCACGCACCAACGCGACCGCGTCACGCCGAAACTCGGCGCTGTACTTCGATGGACGTCCCACCAGGGACACTCCCTTCACCAGACCTCAAAGGTCCAGTCTCGGGTGTCCGTCAAAGCGGGGGAAGCTCAACCTGAGTCCATACTCGATAGTCAACGCCACCACGGCCACTTACGGAACCGGCCTCACCCAGGCAGCTCCGTCGAACGCGGCCGGAACTCCCTCCTGCCCGACCGACACCCCCGCGGTGGCCGGTGGGGCGACCAACCACGACCAGACCAACGGCTTCATCAGCTCGGTCGCACCCAACAGCAGTGAGAAGTACTGGGTCGTGACTGACCGCGACCTGAACCCGCCGTCCTACGGGGAGCATTTCCTGCCGGTCGGGATCTGCGTCAGCGCCACCTAAGCACATTGCTCGCATGGGTTCGGCCTACGGCCGCGAGGGTTCGACTCCCTCGGCGAGCGCCAAGCTAGCGCCCATCCGGTGACGCGAGCTGGCTGTTGGCGCTCTTGTCGGCCGCCCGGATCCCGATCATCTCGGCGAAGGTCGCGCACGTCTCACACAGGGTCGGCCCAGCAGCGGCGATCGCCGGACCGTGCTCGGCGCAGAAGAGCCTGTGGCGGATACCCTCCTTGCACTGGTAGCTCACCCAGCTGGCACCGACCTCCGAGCACACGAGACACAACCTGCCGCCGACAGCGACTTCGCTGTCGTGCATGAACAGGTACTCCTCATGCAAGAGCTCGCGTGCCATTTCCCCCCGTCCGTCACCGCCAAGTTACGACAGTGAAAAGCCGTCCACCGTCGCTTTCGCAGCGCCGTAGCTCACGCAGTTCCTGGCCTGTCGGAAGGTTGACGACACCTTCGCCGCTCACAAACCAGCGCTCCGTCCGCAGAAATTGCGACTGCAACGACAGCCGCTGACCGGCCGGCATTTCGATCGGCTTGAGCTGGTGGCTGGCCTCCTCCACATGCTGAACGACGTACCTGCCCCAAGGCCGGAAGGCGAGCTCCTGCATGGCCTTCCACGCTGGATCGCTGTGCCCGACTCGGCGCGATGGTCGGCAAAGCCACGCTGGCGGCGCGCCGTCGTCGTCGATACGCAACATCAAGCGCTCAAGGCACCACAAGTCCGAAATGTGCTAGCGGCGTTGGCCTACTCATCCCCGTGGGTCGTCGACGCGGGTGATACGCCGAACACTCGCGCGTGCTCAGATTCCCCAGCCGGGACGCAGACCAGGGTGAGCCAGTCACAGCCGGGCTCGGCTACCCATCGACTGACAACGCGAATATGGTCCCTTTCGGTGCAGGAGATCGACGGCGTGGCATCAGACAGCCCGCGGGCCCGGCGGGCACCCGTCGTTGCGGTGACGAGCAGCGCGCGCAGCGACGCATCACGGATAGCCGGTTCCGGCTCAGCGGCGGCGACCAGCGCCACGGCCCGAACGATCGCGGCGCCCATCCGGTGCAAAAGTGCTGGCCGGACGGCGCCGGAAGCGTTTCGGTCTGTGGACTGATGCTTCCCACGCCGCGACATGGTCCTTGACCGAGCGGAATTGGTGGCTGGCCTTCGCGTCGGCCAAGTCAAGCGCCGCATCCATACAGATGGTGGCCACCGCGCAGCTGGCCTTCAGATCTCTGCCTCCGGTTTCGGCGAGGAGCGGGACCAGCGGAATCAGCTGGCGGCGACCCCGATCGCTCGTGTGGTCGTTCACGGCCTGTGCTGCCGTAGTCAGCGCCCCGTTGACCGAAGGTGGGTAGATGCTCCAAGGCTCGTGCGCATAGACGGCGACAAGCTCGAGCAGACTCGCCCCTTGGCGTGGATGCGTGTGCCTACCTCGCCCGAGCAAGGGCACCTCCTCGACCGCGAGGTCCGGCGCAATGATGTCATGCCAGGCCTCACGCAGGTGTCATGCCGACCATCTCCTTCCGGCCTCGGCGCGGCAGCCAACGGTCACCTTTCTCCCCTATCAACGGCGCTCAGGGCACGCCGGAGGTGGACGCCAACGCAGCGGCGACCGGCGGGGGCGTCAACCATGAGGGAAGCGGTTCGCCTCGCGACAGCCTGCGCCGCTGCTCCGTTCCTGAAACAACGAGTGCGCGGGCGCCGGGTGGGACCTCGGCTTCGGGCACAAAGCGCCCCAGTTCCGTGACGTACACCAGGTTCGGAAACGTGAGCACCGTTATCCCCAGCTCGGACTGGTGACGGGTGACCAGCTCCTGGGAGGCATACGGCTGGTGGAAGGGACGGCCGGCGCGGTCGCGCCCTGGCCCGGCATGATCCCTTCCCAACAATGAAATGGGTCGCCCCGTAGTTCTTGCGAATGATGGCGTGCCACAACGCCTCGCGCGGCCCGGCCATACGCATGGCCAACGGGAGCAACGAAAGGGTTGCCGTACCTGCCGGGTAAGACGGCAAGAGTGCTTCGTAACAACGCACCCGCACCCGATAGTCCACGTCTCCAGGCTTCGTGACGCCCACAACCGGGTGCAGCAAGAGGTGTGCCTGTGACTGCTCGGCCGCCCGCAGGGTGATTTCGAAGTGTGCCCGGTGCATCGGGTTGCGCGTCTGAAACGCAACGACTCGCGCGTGCCCGGCTGCCGCAAATCGTGAGCGCAGCTCGCCGGGTGGGTGCCGCAACGGGAGGAAGTCTGCATGGGGAACGGGGCAGACCAGCTGAAGCGGGCCGGAGATACAGACTCCAGCGGGCCCACGCAACAGTGCAGCCACACCCGGATGGTGAGTGTCTGCCGTCCCGTACACGGTCTGCGCTTCCGCCGTTCGGTCGCGGTGCCACTTGTGCTCGACCGTCTGCAGTGCGAGTAGGCGACCGTCTGGCGCGCAGAGCCTGAGCAACCCCCGGGACGCAGCGAAGCGCCCAAAGTCTTCGGGATCTCGAGTACAACGGGAATCGGCCACAGCAGGCCGTTCGTGAGCCTCATGTGCGAACAGACCGATTGGTAGTCCTCGGCGCCCAGGAATCCGGTCAGCGGTGAGAACGCTCCGGTTGCCAAGAGCTCCAAGTCGCACAGCTGCTCGGGCGTGAGGTTCCAAGCGGGGGCGTGAGAGCAAGCGGGGAGCGCGTCCGTTTCCTGACTGGCAAGCAGATCGACCATGTCCCTCCGTGCGGCGCCGTGAGCGCGCGCTCTGGTTGCATTCCTTTAAGACACAGCTGTGTGGGCGCCTGATACACCGCGCAGTCACGCCGGCTTCGTGAGCAGGTGCGTGCGGTAGCCGTCGCCGTAGGGCGTTGGCTGGCCGTTGTAGTCCTTGATGAGCGACGGTTCGTCGGCGCAGCTTCCGACGAACCAGGCCCAGGCGAGGTAGCTCACGCCCTCGCCGTCCGCCCAGTCCAACAGTGCCGACTGGGGCGGGCTTTGTGCGGTTCCGTTCAGCAGGCCGAATGAGCAGTCGTGCTCTCCGAACTCGCCGATCACGATCGGGACCTGTGTGGCCAGTGGCCTCAGCTGCGACTGCCAGCACGATTCGGTGTAGCAGGGCGACCAGTCAGGAGCGCTCGGAGTACCGAGATAGATGTGCACCGAGGCCGCGAGTTGATGCAGCGGATCGCTGGGTGCGTAGGTGAGCCAGCGGCTGAGCGTGCCCGCGTATTGCGGACCACCAACGAGCACCACGTTCGAGGCACTCTGACCGCGAACCGAGTCGAGCAATTCCTGGCTGCCGGCCGCGGCATAGGAAAAGCCCGCGCACTTGCCGCCGTCTCGCACGCAGCCCCAGGCGGCCACGGAGCCACGATTGTGATCGGGGTAAGGCTCGTTGAAGAGGTCGAAGACCACACCGCCGTCGTTCTTGAATGCTGCGGCCACGCCGGCCCAGAAAGCCGGCGAGTGGTCCCGGTCGGCCATAACGGCGGAATCGTTCGTCTTCTTGGTCCCAGGTGCGGCCCAGGCGAGCGTCAGGATGACGTAGAGGCCATGCGCACGCAAGCGCTCGACGTAGCCGCGGATCGCCGTCTGGTAGTTGCTCCCGGAGTACTTGGCCTTCACGGTCTTGCTGCCGAGCCAGCACGCCTCGTTCAACGGGACGCGGACCGCATTGATGTTCCAGGACAGCATCGCGCTGATTGCCGCGTCATCGGATGGACCGTCGAAGATGCCATAGCCTTCGGCGCAGGCGTACTGCGTTCCGGAGACGTTGATCCCTCGCAGCTGGACGGTTTTCCAGCCTCGTCGATCAAGTGGTTTCCACCAATGCGCAATGACGATCCACTCGCTGCTTGGACCGCCGCTGAGCCAACCGGCGCAGGCTTGATGGGGGCCGACGACGGCGAGAGCTTCGGCCCGGCGCTGCAGGCCGTCACCGCGAACAACAAGGCGATCACCGCCATCGCGCTTCGCCGTCGTGCCGTCATGGTGGCTCCCCTCCTCGGGCCAAAGATCCACGCAGGACCTCTGGGCGTAAGCGACTTCCGCGCAATCCCCCGACGACGTCTCCTGCTGAAGGCCGCAGCGGCTCACCGCGCCGCACCGTACGGCCCAGCCAGGAGCCGGCCAGCAGAGATGTGATGATCGACAGCAGCACCAGGCAGGCAAAGAACTTCTGGTTGATGATTCCAGCGCTGTAGGTGACGGACGCCAGGACGATGCCCGGGCCTCCTCGGGCGTTCAAGGCCACGGCGAGGTTCAGCGCGGCACGCGGCGCTTCTCCTCCGATGCGGGCACCGGCGTAGACACTAAGCGCCTTCGCTGCGCACGCGAATGCCAGGAACCACACAAAGAACAGTGGATCGAAGTGATGGAGCAGGTCGAGTTGCAGGCCGACCACAGCGAAATAGACCGGGATGAAAAGCCCGAACGAGAAGTCTTTGATCGCTCCGCGCGCCGCCGCCGCTGCGTTGCCCGGAAGCGAGCCGAGAACGATCCCCGCCAGAAATGCGCCCAGCATCGGGGCAATCCCCAGCAGCAGGCAGGCGATGGCGATGGCGAGAATGAACAGCATGTGGACGGCAACCGGACTCGAGGCGCCGCGCCATTTGGCGGGCTTGCTCAGCACCTTGGCAAGCAGTCGCGGGACGCTGCGCAGCGCGAGCAGGAAGAGGACCATCGTCGCGGCAACGTGAAAGGCAACGTCTGCGGCAGAGCCCGGCGCAATTCCTAGCGCCACCTGGACTCCGAAAGGAGGCGAGCCGCTCGCTGAACCGGCCAGGCCGAGAGCAATCGCAAGGATGACGTAGACGACCGTGTCTTCGATGACCGCGACGGCCAGCACCACTCGGGCGAACTCGTGTGCAGGATGCCCAGGTCGAACATGATGCGTGAGATCACCGGAATGCTCGTGACGGCGATGGCCAGCGCGAAGACCAGCACCAGCGCGCCATCGCTATGAGTTGGGCCTTCCAGCGATCGGGCATTCAGCAACTGCACGAGTCCAAGGCCTAGAGCGAACGGCAGCGCCATGCCGACGATCGTGATGGCTCGACCGCGCGCTCATCTCCGCGGTGAAAGACGGCGCGCGTTTCGACCCCGGAGCAAACAGCAGCAGCAGCAAGCCGAGTTGGTAGCTGACCCCGAGCGAGGTGGCAGTGACCCCGGTGCGCGGAAACGCCTGCTGCTGCAAGCCGGGGGCGATCGCGCCGAACATGTGGGACCCAGTAGCAGTCCTCCCGTGATTTCACCGATGACGCGCGGCAATCGCAGCGCCGCGAAAGCTGCACCGATCGCATGAGCCGCGGCGAGTAGCAGAGCGACGGCAACGAGCAGGTGCGTCAGGTCCGCCGATCCCACGTTCACGTCACTCCTTCTCGGGCGGCATGACGCCGCGAGTTCGGCCGCCGCCGAACCCGTCCGCGGCTCGGGGGGTGACGGCACGAGTTGGAGGGCGGGGGCTGGGAGCAGGCCGGGCGCCGGGGAGCGATTGCGCATTCATCGGCATCCTCGACACGATAGTCACAGCAGGGACCACCAACGGTGCAGGACGTCGAGAAGCCCCTGAGCCCAGGTCGGGCGAGATCTCCGTCTCATTTGTGGTTGCCCCGGCCAACCGGAGCGCACGACCAGCGCAGCTGTCATGCGGCGCCAGGGCGACGCTTCCGTCAAGGGAGAGAGGTGCTCCCGCAGGGTCCTGATACGCGGCCGCCGACGTTTACCGGGCGGCGGCGCCATCGGCCGGCCCTCGGTGGAGTGGAAGGCACATCCAGGGTGAACGTCCGACCAGTATAGGCAGCCCATCTCCCCCAGGACGTATCTGGGTCACTCCCCGCTGGCTCCTGCCTCTGAGCAGCCCGCGTCAGCCGCCACATCGACGAGGTGCACAAGACTGGGTCAGTCCGCGTTCTTCGAACCCACCGGTCGGAAACGCAGTCGGACGGCATCGCAACCGCCGGCGCCGTGGCTGATCAGTGCGCTGCTCATCTGCGGCTTCGCGGCGACCACTCGACGGCGACGCAGCCGGCCCCGCAGACGAAGCTGGTCGCCGCCAGCAGCGATCCGGTGATTGCGGCGATCAGCGACATCGCCTGCGACCCGGCCAATGCGGCTTTCAATGTCGGACTGGGTGACTGACCAGGACTGCAGCAAAGGCAACCGCGGCACTGCTCGCACCGGGCGGCGCGGTCGGCACGGTCAACGCGGTTTTGCCACTCGGTGATGAGCAGTCACTGCGGGGCTCTGACGCCTTCCAGCAGGTCTATGTCCGACGTCAGGCTCGGTGAAGTCGATAACGAACCCGGTCCCGGGCGACCATGAGTATCAAAACACCGGGCGGAACCGAATGTCCCGCCGCCAGTAACGCCAGCGCCTACTTCACCTACTTGGAGCGAACGCCGGGGACCCGAGAAGGGCTACTACAGCTTCAACATCGGCGCCTGACACATCATCGCCCTGAACTCCGAGCAGTGCTTCGGGCAGACCCCGTACGACGAGACTCCCGCGACCCCCGGCTGCCAAGCCGGAAGCGCACAGGAGCTGTCGCTCAAAGCCGACCTGGCAACCAACCGAACGCCTGCACGCTCGCCTACTCGCACGAACCGCGCTACTCGTCCACCGCAGGCCAGGGCGACGACACCCTGAACGCGTCTACCCGACCTGTACAACGCCCACGCCGACGTTGTCCTTAACGGGACCACTTCTACGAAAGGTTTGACCTGCAGATTCCGAACGCGAAAGCGGATCCCAATGGAATCCGGCAGTTCATCGTCGGCACCGGCGGCGAGCCCTATGGCACTGAGCACACCGCGAGCCCCGAACAGCCAGGTGTCGGACCACCAGACGTTCGACGTGCTCAAGGTGTCGCTGCACGCGTCGAGCTACAACTGGAATTTCGTGCCGATCGCGGGTTCCGCCTTCACCGATTCGGAACGACCCAGTGCCACGGCAACCCTGCGCCTGACACCACGGCACCCACGACGACGAGCTCGATCTCGCCTGCGCCGAACGCCGCCGGCTGAAACAACACCTCCCCCGTTTCCGTACTGCTCAGCGCCTCCGACACCGGCGGAGCCGGCGTCGCCAGACGTACTACACGACCAACGGCACCACGCCGACGACGAGCTCGGCCGACCACACGGACCTTTCCCCTTGAACACGACCTCCCTCGTGCAGTTCTTCTCGACCGACGATGCGGCGAATGCGGAAGCCGTGAAGAGCCAGCAGCTTCGAATAGACGCGACCCCGCCGGTCACCACCATCACCTGCAATGCGAAAGCCTGCGCCGCGAGCTATACGGCGGCAGTGTCCGTGAAGCTGGGGCCACCGAGACCGGGGGCTCGGAGTCACCTCGACGCGCTACACCACCGGCACGGACCCGAGTTCCAGCGCGACCGCGCACAGCTACACCGGCACCGCCCTCTCAGCAGTGCCACCGCTACCGTGAAGTTCATCTCGCTCGACGCGGCCGGCAATGCGGAGCCACCGAGGCGCAACCCGTTTTGATCAAGCCACCTGCCGGAGACCACGCCGCGCCTAACACGTCCATCAAGTGCGACGCATCCGCCTGCTCGTCCGGTTTTACCACCTTCGCCGTGGCGGTGACGCTGACGGCGACGGACACCGGCGGGCCGTGTGGCGAGCACCGATACACGACCGACGGGTCCACCCGGTCTCGAGCCCCACCGCGAGGTGTACTCCGCTCCTTTCTCGGTCGCGAGCGTCACGACGGTCAACTACTACTCCACGGATAAGTCCGGGAACGCCGAGGTCGTGCAGCTCAGCTGATCCAGGTGGTACGGTGGCGCCCACGACGGCGATCAGCTCCAACGGCGCGCCATGCGCCGCGTGGCCGAACCTTCCCGCGAGCATCAGCCTGACATCACCGACACCGGCGGTTCCGGCGGCGGCATCAGGCGCTACACCACCACGACACCGATCTCCGCACGAGTTCGACCGCAGCGACCTACACCACGCCGTTCGCGTCGACCCCCACCGCTACGGTGCGCGCCGCGTCCCTCTACGCCGCCGGCGACTTCGGCGTCACGACCAGCCAGCCGGTCCAGATCGACACGCTCGCTCCGACGACGCCCCTCAAGTGCGCACTGCAGGCGATCCCTCAACCCGACATCACCCTTGACAACCCACTCTGCTGACCCTGTCGGCCAGCGATTCGGGCGGCTCCGGCATTCCCCAGACCAGGTACACGCTCGACGGTCCCATCCGGCGACGTCCCTCGACACTCACCTACTCCGGAGCTTTCAATCTAACGCAGACGACCACCGTCAAGGTCTTCTCCGTTGATCTCCCGGCAACGTCGAGGACCCAACCCATCGTCATCCACGTCGCGATCTCCGCCGACAGCGATCCGGTGGTGACTGAGACGCGCACCCGGGAACGACGATTCGCAGTTCGACGGCCTCGCTCCAACGACGTCAGCCGCAGATCGAGGTTTTCGCCTCGGCGACCAGCATCAACATCGGCCGCCGATGACGTTCGACGTCACCGTGGATCCCTCGCAGCAGTCGACGCTCGACGTCTACCGGATGGGCTACACCGGAACCGCGGTGGCCGGCTGATGTTCACGTTCCCAACCTGAACGGCGTCACGCAGGCGGCATGCCCGATGGATCCGACGACCAGGATGATCGCGTGCGGCTGGTCGGCCAGCTACACCCTGACGTGCCCACCAGCTGGGTCAGCGGCCTCTAATCCGGTGAAGCCACGATGCGCAGAACTACCAAGCTACATTTCGTTCGTCGTGAAGGACGACGCCGACACTCGGCCCGCTGTACCAGCAGACGTGACGACCTATGAGGCTTACAACAACTACCCGGAGAATGGGCCGAACTTCACCGGTCTACCCGCGACGGCAAGAGCCTGTACGACTACAACAGCTCGGCGACGAAGACGGGCCTGGGCACGCAGCGCGCCACAAGGTTTCTTTCGATCGCCCGTATCGGCGGAAAGTGATGGCGCCGGGCATACCTCGAGTTCAAGTCCAGGAACGTGCGTTGGATCGAGCACAACGTCTACGACGTCACGTACTCGACCGATCTCGACACCGCGGCAGCGGGGCTCAGCTGCTGAACCACAACGACTTCCTTTCGATCGGGCATGACGAGTACTGGACGAAGTCAATGTTTGACGACGTCTCCGCCGCCGCGATCACGGGTGAACGTGGCCTTCTTCGGCGGAAGTCCTACCGGCAGGCTGGTTTGGAGAACTGGCGGCCGGCACGCCCAACCGGACCCTGGTGTGCTACAAGGACACGACACTCGATCCGGTCAAGGACGACCGACCACCGTGCGTTGGCGAGATCCGCCGTCAACCAGCCCGAACAGCATCTCATCGGGCTGACGGGGACAGGGCAGCAGCTTGATGGATCGAGTCCCGCGGCATACATCGCTAAGAACACTTCCAACTGGGTCTACACAGGCACAGGGTTACCGACAACACACCGTGCGCGACGTCGTGGGCTACGAAACAGACCGATACGTCAACGGTTACAGGCCGACCGCAGCGGCGAACACGTACACGCTGCTGCCGACCTCTCGTCCCTGGCAACCACCGGCGCCACGGAATACCAGCAGTCCGCCGTTACCAGGCGCCAAGCGGTGCTTGGGTATTGCCGCCGGGACCATCGAATGGTCCTCCGGTCCCGACAACGACGGCAGTGACACGTACGCGGCCCCGCGCATCCACCAGATGACAACCAATGTGCTCAACCGCTTCGTTGCGGCTCTCGGCCGCTTCGCTCGCGCCAACCCCGCTGTCCGCCTTTCCGACGTCGAACTCGGTGGCACTGAGCTGGACCGACAAGGCCACCGACGAGACCGGAATCTGCTGGATCGCCGTACGTCGCCTTCTTTCCAGAACATTGCGTCCGTCAACTTGCCGCCCGACACCACGAGCTACAGCGACACCCGGTTGAGTGCGGGCTGTACTACTCCGTTTGCGCACAGTGAATACGAACGGACTCTCGCCCCACGTCCTGGCGCGCAGCTCGACGTGGCCTATGGCCAGCTCATTGAACCTAAAATGGCCTCGAGCGCACTGGCGTCTCGGAGATTCCAGGCACGACCGCGTGGGACACGACCGGTTCGCTCAACGGTGCCTATGGCAGCTGAGCAAGGCCCGGTACCGGGCGCCATCGCCATTGTCCGGATACGGCGACCACGTTCGATGGCACCCCGAACGCCCGGTCACCTTCCCCAGCGAGCAGACCGTCACCGACTTCTCCGTGGAGGGATGGAGCTATCTGACCGGGCATCGCCGATGAACAACCGGTTTACCGCGGCAACGGCACGGTCGCATCCTCGCTAGGCCGGGCACGCCCAATTCACCGACCACCGCCTACGCCGGAGTCTGGCTGAACGCCACCGAATACACCCTTCAACCCACCACGTCCGAGTCCAACCTGAACCAATGGGTGCATTGGTGTGACCCGGAACGGGAGCACTCTCACCCTAGACAATCGGGATGGCGTGCTCGTCGGTCAGCGGACGGACTTGCCCGCGACAGCACTGGCTGACATCTCCGGCTGGATCGGAACCCAGAGCAACGGGGCCGCGTACCCGCTCACGGGACGCATTGACGAGGTGGCCCTCTACACCAGTGCACTCACCGGCGACCAGGTAGCCAACCACTACGCCGCTGGTGAAAACGCTCCGACGCTCCTTCCGCGATCCTTCGCAGCCGCCTTATTCGGATGTCGTCTCGTTTACCAGCGGTTTGACGAACTACTGGCGCCTCGGTGAGACCAGCGGAACTGTTGCAAAGGACGCGCAGGGGACCGCCGACGGCACGTACGTCAACGGAGTCCACGCTGGGAAAGCGCCGGAGCTGTTGGCAACGACCCCAATACTTCCGCCACCTTCAGCGGTACGAACCAGCGTCTGACGCTGCCAGCACTGCCGACGACGGTCGATTTCACCATCGAGGGGTGGACGTACCTGACCAATGCGTCGAGCAACAACAACACGCTCTACGGGGCCAATCTCGACGTGCGACTGCTCGCCCGTCCCGGGGCCAGCGGCTCGACTGCCGCGATGGGGCCTGGGCCGAACGGGAGCGAAGCACGTCCTTCAGCCAGCGGCTACGGCGTTGAACGTGAACACGTGGGTGCATTGGGTGCTGACCCGCCAAGGCAGCACGTTGAGTTTTACCGCAACGCTGTCCTCATCGGTCAGCGCAGCGATCTGCCGCTACGGCGACCGCCAACATCAGTGGCGCGATCGGCGCCCAGCAGGGCACGGCGTACTTCCTCGCCGGGCGATTCGATGAAGTTGCCATCTACAACGTGGCGCTCAGCACGACGTCCATCACGGGGCACTATCTCGCCGCCGCGACCGGATCGGCTCAGCCTAGCCTTGAGCAGCACGACTGTGGGCTCGATCGGAGCGTCAGCAGGGAGGCGAGCCGGCTTTCGTCGCCGGGAAAGGACCAACAGGACCGCAAGGATCCTGCTCGTCGTCGAGAACGTTTCCTCTGCCCGCGACCACCGACTGCGCAAGCAGGTATCAGCGCTGGCAGCAGGCGCGCCTCGCCGTCAGTGCCATCCGCCGTCCGGCCGACCCCGCCAACGCGCTCGTGCCAGGAGTCAGGGTCTACCAGTACGCTGCGCCGCCAGAAGCGCAACCCCACATTGGCTACGTCCGCGAACATGGCCTTTCCTTCGCTGCCATAGGCAAACTGATGGTTCCAAACTCTTCATCCAGTGGTTTCACCCGCGTACACACTGCCGGCAACCCCGCACATCTACTTCATCCTCTCAATCGCCCTGTCCGCTTGCTGGGCCGCCCTCCGGCATCCTCGACGAGCGAGACCCTGGACCCGAAAGCTTCACCAAGCACACGGAGCCGGGGCAGAGCCTGCGAGCCGTGAAATGGCCTGCTGCCCGCGCTTGAACGAGCCAAAGCCACCGTATGGCTGACCACGCGCTGGTGGTCAACGAAAGCTTGCGCGCCATGGCGATGTATGTGAAGGGTGCCCGCCGGTCGAGTGACCATCTGTGGCACGGGCCCACGACTTGAACGAGCGTCGGGTCCTCCGATCCCAACTCCCCACCCTCAAGAAGGGCCGGCGACATCTCTCGCGCTGTGGCTCGGTTTCATGGGCCCGCAGGACAGCTCGACCTCGCCGTGCGAGCCGTCGCTCACACGGTCCGGGTACTCGGCCGCACCGATTGCCAGTTCGCTTTCGTGGGCGACGGCGAGACCCGGCCGCTACTGCGAAAGCTCGCCGCTGAACTCCAGGTGCAGGAGTGGGTCGATTTTCCTGGCTGGTTCGACGAGGACGAGGCCGCCTCCTACCTCGCCGCCGCCGACATCGGCCTCGAACCAAACATGAAACCATCGTCTCGCCGGTCAAAATCCAGGAATACATGGGATTCGGTAAGTTCCGGTCGTCGCCTTCGATCTCGCTGAGACCCGGCGGGCTCGCCCGACTCCGCGGGCGTCCTCGTCCCTCCCGGAGACGTCGAATCCTTCGCTGCTGCCATCGCCACGCTGCTTGACGACCGGGGTCAGCGGGGGCTCTCTCGCCGCGGCCGGAAGGCGCCGGGTCGCAGCTGAGCTCGCCGGGGTCATCAGAGCAAGGCCTATCTCGCGGTGTGGAACTCCTTGCTTCCAGCCGTCAGGCACCAGCTCAGCCCGCACCGACCCGGCATCGGTCGGTGCGGCGTGACGACCGCTCCCGCTGAATGGGCGCCCCGTTGGGTACACCGCGGGCGAACCCGGCTGCGGACTCAACTGAGCCAGCATCCCGTCGCCTATCTTCCGCTCGCGCGGCGCAAAGCAACTGGGTCCGAGCCCGCAGGTTGTCAGCTTCGACACCGAGATCGTCATCGACGGGTACAAGTGCCGCGCGACCACCTTTGCTGTCTACGCCTTTCAGCGAGCCAGCCGCGTCCGGTTCCGATGGCGCATCATCTGCACGCGCTGGCACGGCTGATCGCCGCTGCCATGCGGGGGATCCCTGCAATTGCGCTCATCCGGGAGCCGCAGGGCGCCCTGCTGTCTCAGATGGTGCGTGAGCCGCATGTCGATCTGCGGGATGCGCTCCATGCGTATGCGCGCTTCTAATCGACGCTTGCTGCCGTATCGCAGCCGCCTTGTCGTCGGCGAGTTCTCCACTGTCACAAGGGACTTCGGCGCGGTCACCACTGCGGTGAACGAGCGTTTCGGTACGTCGTTCACCCCGTTCATCACCACTCCGGAAGCGGTCAATGCGGTAAACGACCTTGTGCGGCTTCGCCCCACGCTGTCGCGAACCCTCCTCAGCTATGAGTCAAGGATGGTCTCGCGGGCCGAGCTGCAATCAATGATTGTCGACGGAATGCCCAGCGATGCCCAGGGTTGGGACCAGTCCGAGGCTCCAGGTGACACCTGGTTGCCCTCCCCAGCGCGCGATGCTCGCAAAGCGCTCCTTGCCGAGCGCTGGGATCACTACTGCCTCGGGCCTCGGCCAGGCGCGCCGCAGAGACCATCTATCAGCGGTTCTGCGCCTGATTATCGGGCTTCTTGCGCGGAGGCCGGCCATTTCCGTATCAAGCAGGGTCAGCGTGCCCTCTTGTGTGCAACGCGTCATATGGGACCAGGGAACGGGTCATTCAAACAGGGGAGACGATCGTGGACTTAGCATCCCGGATGGTGCTTGACCGGGCTGCGGTTATTGGGGCTCCAAGCATGTCCGTGTCCTGCACGGCATCGACGGTGTCGCCTAAGTCGCCTTGATCGACGCGAGGGTCGGGCGGCTGGAAAGTTTCACTCGCGCGTATCCGAGCGATTCCGGGTCACCTCCCCCGACGCAGCGTTGCCCCATTGGACGCGCTCATTGTGGCCACGCCGCCGACAAGTCACGTATCGCTCGCGCTCAAGGCGACGCGGGCGGGCAAGCACGTGCTGGTCGAGAAGCCGCTTGCCACGACCAATGCTGATGCCGAGCAGCTCGTCGCCACCTCGTACGAGGAGGGTGCCACGCTGATGGTGGGACATACCTTCGAATACAACTCGGCGGTCTGGAAGCTCCAGAGCCGACCCAGTCGCAGACCCTCGGCGAGTTGTACTACCTGGACTCGGCGAGGCTGAATCTCGGCTCGTACGAGTCAGACGTGAACGTCGTTTACGACCTGGCCCCGCACGACGTGTCCGATCGTGAACCACTCTGCTCGGCCGGAGCATCCTGACACGGTTCACGCGTGGGCCGCGCGGCATGCGCAATCGGCGGTTCGATCACGTCGCGGATATCCGACTGCACTACAATAAGGATCTGGGCCTCACCGCCAACATTCACGTGAGTGGCTCTACCTCTCCAAGGCGTGCGCCGCATCACCGTCGTCGCAGCACAGCAGATGGCGGTCTACAACGACCTCGCGGTGGAGGAGCGCATCCGCGTTCACGACAAGGGCGTCGAGACGCCGATCAGCCAGCGAGGGCGATGACCTCACGCAGCCGCCGATGATTTACCGCTACGGCGACATCGTCGCCCCCGTAGTCGAGTTCCAGGAGCCACGTCACTGCGGTCCAGGACCAGCATTTCGTCGACAGCATCGCGGCGGAACCCTGGCCGAACACGATGGCATCAACGGCCTGGACGTCGTCGGAGTGCTTGAGGCGGTTCACCTTTCGCTGCAGCGTGGCCGGTCCGTGGCGCTCGAGGAGATCTGGTCCGCTCCTGGTTCACGGGCCCATGAGCTTCGAAGCCGGCGGGCCCCGCGCGTCCCCGCCCAGCTTCCGGCTGCTGTGGACGGCGACTTGGCAGTGGCCGCTGTGGAGCCGCTTTTCCACTGTGACGCTGTCCTGCCAGCCTTTCGCGCCGAGGCGGGCCGTCGGTTCGAAGCCCATAAAGTTTCTTGACCTTCAATCTGATGAACGCGGAGGCACGGCCATAGATCTCCGCCGAATGGCGATCTCTGTTCACCGCCGGTGACTTCATCGGCGGCACGGCCGTCGAGGAGTTCGAACGAAGCTGGGCGCGCTACTGCGGAACCCGCCACGCCATAGGCGTCGGCAACGGAACGGACGCGCTGGTCCTCACCCTTCGCGCGCTCGGTCTCCGGCACGACGACGAGGTCATCGTGCCGGCGAATACCTTCGTGGCGACGGCCGAAGCGGTGGTCTTGGCCGGAGCAACGCCACGTTTCGCGGACGTGTGCCCGGACACCCTCCTGCTGACCCCGGAGGGTGTCCGAGCCGCCCTGACTCCCCGCAGCCGGGTGCTGGTGGTGGTCCAGCTCTACGGCCAAGTCGCCGACATGGATGCCCTCGCCGCGGTCGCTGCAGAAGCGGGACTGGTGATGGTCGAAGATGCGGCTCAAGCCCACGGCGCGCGCTGGCGCGATCGTCCGCGCGGGATCGTTCGGCCTGGCCGGCTGCTTCAGCTTCTATCCCGGCAAGAATCTGGGAGCGGCGGGCGACGCCGGAGCCATTGTCACCGACGACGACGCCCTGGCGGATCGAGACTTCGCGTGCTTGCGTGATCATGGACGCAGCGGCTCGCATCACGCCCACATCGAGATCGGAACCAACAGCCGCCTCGACGCGCTACAGGCCGTCGTGCTGACGGCGAAGTTGCGGCGCCTCGATGATTGGAATGCCTCGCGCCGCCAGCCTGATGGCTCGCTACCGCGAGAACCTCGACGGCTCCGCAGCTCGTCTCCTGCCGGTGGCCGTCACCGGTCACGCCTGCACACCACCTGGCGGTGGTGCGCGTGCCAGCGCCGCGCCGAAGTGCAGGCGCTGACTCGGCCGAGCGCGGCATCGCAACGGGAATTCACTACCCGACGCCCTGTCATCGCAGTCCGGCCTACACCGCCTACTTCGACGGTCCGCTTCCGGTGGCCGAGGCCGCAGCAGACGAGGTTCTGTCGCTCCCGCTCTCACCGCATCTGTCCTTCGCCGAAGTCGATCGGGTCGGCGAGGCAGTGCTGGAAGTGCTGTCACGGGCTGGACACGGAGCGCTGAGGGGAGGACGCCATGCGTTCTACGGTCGACGTCGGGGACGGCCTGAGAGCGGAGCCGGGAGTCACCATCGGCTACGCGGGGGCGCGAAACGCTGATACGCCACGCTGCAGCATCGGCAGGGATGCCCACGTTCGCAGCGGAAGCACCGATCTACCTGGGCTCCCAGATCGGCGATCGGCTCTCCACGGGTCACGGGGTGGTCATTCGCGAAGGCTGCCGGATCGGGGACGACGTGTCGATCTGGACGAACTCGGTCGTGGACTACGGCTGCCGTATCGGCAGCCGCGTGAAGATCCACACCAACTGCTACGTGGCTCAGTACACGGAGGTGCTCGACGGCGCGTTTCTCGCCCCCGGCGTGACGATCGCGAACGACCTGTACCCGGGCGACCCCGACTCGGCCCGAACGATGTCAGGGCCGCTGATCGGCGAAGGCGCGCAACTCGGGGTCAACGTGACGGTGCTGCCGTTCGTCCGGATCGGCGATGGTGCCCTCATCGGTGCCGGGTCCGTCGTCACCCGCGACATCCCGCCAGGCGCAGTCGCTTACGGCAATCCGGCGCAGATCCGCGGGAGAGTCGAAGACCTGATCGCAGTGCAGCATCGGGTTGAGGCCGACGGGCAGTCGACGAGTCGCTTCCGCCTGCTGCAGCCAGACCTTTCCCTTCGTCCGACCGGCTCCGGGCGCTAACGCCATGAGCCTGGCATCGGCCGGTGGATCCCGTACCGGTTCGAAGCTTTCGTTGCGCAGCAGTACAGCGCCGCCGGGATCCGGTGGCGGTCTTTCGGTTCCGAACGGGTGCAGTAAGCGCAAGCGCCTGCTCGATATCACGTTTGCATGCGTTCTGCTCGCGGTCCTTGCCGTCCCCATGCTGCTCATTGCACTTTTGATCCGGCTGACGAGCCCCGGGCCGGCCATCTTCCGGCAGGTGCGGCTGGGTCGCGAGCAAGAGCCCTTCGTCCTGTTGAAGTTCCGGACAATGCACCGGGGATGCCCTGAGGACATTCACCGCGATTTCGTGACGCGTGAGATGGCCGGCGGCGATGTGACCGGGTCCGGCGGGCTGCACAAGCTTGCGTCGGATCCGCGCGTGACGCCGATCAGGACGCGTTCTTCGCCGCACCAGCCTCGATGAACTACCGCAGCTGATCAACGTTCTTCTCGGAACGATGTCCATTGTCGGGCCGCGGCCTTCCCTGCCCTGGGAGGCTGAACTGTTTCCACCCGACGCCCGGGCACGCTTCCAGGTCCGGCCGGGGATCACCGGGCTTTGGCAAGTGAGCGGGCGCAGCCGGCTCACCATGCGTCAGGCGTTAGCGCTTGACGTCGCCTACGTGGAGTGCTGGACGCTTCGCACCGACCTCGGAATCCTGCTCCGTACGGTGCCGGCGCTCTTCCGTTTTGGTGAAGCGCGGTGACGGTGGAGTCGGCAGCCGTCGCAGACAGGTGCGAAGCTCGACGAGCCTTCGCCGCCGGTCGCCGACGACGGAAGGGCCTGCGGCCCCGACGCCGTTTCGAGTGGACAGTCACGACCCGGCCCCCGACGACCTCGACGCCGCGGATCTTGCCTCGCCTGACGGTGCCACCCGAGACTCGCTCTCGGTAGCGGCCTGGACGATGATCAGCCGCGCGACGGGCGTCGTCCGCGTCGCGGTGATCGGTGCAGTGCTCGGACCGACCTTCTTCAGCAACGCGTTTCAGTTCGCCAATGTGCTGCCGAACCTGATCTTTTACACCTTCTTGGCGGGGTCACTCTTCTCTTCTCTGCTCGTTCCGGCATTGGTCGGCCACATCGACGCAGGTGACGGTCGCCGCGCCCAACGGATCGCCTGCGGCTTCCTCGGCATCGGCTTCGTCGCACTCCTCCCCCTGCTGCCACTCGCCCTTTTGGGTGGCCCAGCGGTCCTGCGCTGGGCTTCGGGAGGCCAGGAGGGAAGCACGCCGCCTGCTCAGCTGAGCATCCTTGTTGCCCTGCTGATACCGCAGGTCTTCCTGTACGCCGTTGTGGGCACGGCGACTGCGGTGATGAATGCGCATCGGCGCTTCGCACTCGCGGCCGCTGCTCCCGCCATTGAAAACCTTGGCGTTGTTGGAGTTCTGATCGCAGCCGCGGCGGTCTTCGGTGATACGGCCCGTCCCGCAGGAGTACCGGAAGGCGAGTTGCTGCTCCTCGGGCTCGGAAGCACCGCTGCCGTTCTGTTGCATGCAGGAACCCAATGGTGGGGGGCACGCAGGGTCGGCGTCACGCTCACGCCTCGTCCGATCATGCGGGATCCGGAGATGCAGCAGCTGATCAGAAGGGCGTTGCCGTCGCTCGGCCAGGCGGGAATGTTCGGCCTGCAGGTGCTGGTCATGCTCAGCGTGGTGAGCCGCGTCCCCGGTGGCGTCGTCGGCTTCCAGATAGCCATGAACTTCTACGCGCTACCCATCGCGATTGGCGCGACCCCGGTTGCGCTGGCCCTCACTCCCCGCCTGTCGCGCCTGTATCAGCGCGACCGACTCCCGGAATTCCGCGACACCTTGCTACGCGGCTACACGCTCGCGCTGTTCATCACCGTGCCGGCCGCCGTCGGCTACCTCGTCCTGGCTCGGCCGCTCGCGTCCGTCATGGCAGCCGGCCGGATGGGAACACCACAGGGAATCCACGTCATCGAGGTGTCGATTGCCGCGCTCGCCCCCGCCGTAATCGCACAAGCGGTCTTCCTTGTCAGTACCTATGGCTCGTATGCGCGGCACGACACACGCACGCCGGCATGGGGCATGGTGATACAGACCGTGGTCTGCCTGGCGGCGGCAGGAATGGCCGTTTCGCTTCATGGTGCGGCGGTCCCGCTTTGCCTCGGCTGCGGCTATTCAGTCGGCGTCATGACCTCGGCCGCCAGCTCGTACCTCCGACTGCGGCGGCAGCTCTGGGCCGGTGGCGAGACGCTTCGCCGAAGTCTGGGCCGAATCGGCTTTGCCGGACTCTGCATGGCCATGCCCGCTTGGGCAGTGGCAAGCCAGGTCGGCGGCGCGTTGCCTGGCCGCGCCGGCTCCGGAGTGGCGCTCATCGCCGCGACGCTGGTTGGAGTTGGCGTCTATCTCGCCGTGCAGGCTCTGTTGTTGGCGCCGGAGCTCGATTGGGTGGCGGCCTCGCTTCCCAAAGGCGGCCGCGGAGGCCGTCATCGCGCCTCGGCGGGAACAGCAAGACAGGGCGCCCGATGAGAGAGACCGTCAGACTTCTCGACGACCGGGCCACCGCGCCCGGCCGGCGTTCAGCCGTCAGTCAGGCGCCGACTCTCGATCGCCATCCAAGCACGCCGATCGTCCCTGCCGCATTCAGTTGGACGTGGCAAGGCGCCCCATCGAAAGTCAACCTGCCGCTGCTGCTCTGCTCGGGGATCGCCGCCGTCTGCTGCGGTGTCCTTGCGACGGCGGCGCCGGTGCTGGTTCTGGTCCTGACGGCGATAGCGGTCGTGGTGGTCGCCGTCATGCTTCATCCGCCGGCGGCGGCTTACCTTCTCATCACTGCCACGCCTCTCGTCGTCGGCATCAATCGCGGGGCTGCCCTGCCGGTGCTGCGGCCGAATGAGGCTTTGGCACTCGTGCTGGCCGTCGCCTTGGGCGTTCGGGCCTTGCTCCGGATGCGCACGGCTTCGGACCGCCGGTTGCGACTCAACGCGGTTGACGCGGCGATCCTGTCCTACACCGTGGCGGCATCAATATTGCCGCTGGTCGTCATGAGCCTGCGACACCGCGAGATCACCTCGGACGACCTCGCGTATGCCCTGATGCCGTGGAAGTTCGTAGGCGTCTACATCATCGTGTGCGCCAGCGTGCGAACGGTTCAGCAGGTCAAGAGATGCCTCATGCTGTTCCTGGGGTCAGCCGCGCTCGTGGCCGTCATCGCCCTCCTTCAGGTGGGTCGCGTGGGGCCCGTCCACCGGCTGCTGGATCAGTACTACGCGCCACTCGGTTTTGTGGGTTCATTAGCAAGCGGGCGCGGAAGCTCGACGCTCGCGCTGCCGGCCGCCACCGGTGATCTTTTGGTTTATGCATTCGCTCTCACGGGAGCGTTGATAAGCCTCAACATCGGTCGGCGCCGGATCCTGACTGTGCTGGCTGTGCTCTTCGGGGTCGGCACTCTGGCTACCGCCGAATTCTCGTGCATGTTGGGTCTGCTGGTTGCGGTCGTGCTGGTCTGCATTGTCAATCGCAACTCTCGATTCCTGCTCGCCGCAGCTGCGCTCGGGACTGCTGGGATGGGTCCTTCTGCAAAACGCCATCAACAGCCGGCTGAGTGGATTCAACTCCGCTCAAGGGGTGCCCAGCTCTTGGTCGGGACGCCTGCACAACCTGCACACCTACTTCTGGCCCCAGCTCTTCTCCGGCTGGAACCCGGTGCTCGGGGTGCGCCTCTCCGCCCGGGTTCCGGTGAGCACTCAAGCTCGTCAGTACGTATGGATAGAGAGCGGCTACACGTGGCTGCTGTGGGCCGGAGGCATTCCGCTGCTCCTGGCCTTCTTCTTTCTCATTGCTCGGGTGCTGCGCACCGCCCATGCGCTATCGGGCGGCCCGCCGGACGCCCTGACCGCGGTAGCCCGCACGTTGCTGGTGGCTGTCGTCGTGATGGCGGTCCTCATGGCGTTCGACCCGCATGTGACCTATCGAGGTTCTGCCGACGCCTTCTACATGCTGATGGCGCTGCTGGGAGTCGCACGGCAGACCAAAGAATCTTTCCCTTCGCGCGCACCTACCGCGGCCTACTACAACCGGAACGAGGACTGATCACGTGGATCTCGTCGACTCTCGTGCACCAGCTCGACGCGCCGCGCGCCTTGGCGACCGTCCCTTGCTGCTCACGTACGCGCTCTGGATCGCCTTGATAACCGCGACCGTCATGGGCCTCGCCGCGTTTTTCACGCTACGCCAGGCTGAGACGTACTCGTCCACCACTCGGGTAGTCGTGACGCCACGGGTGTTCACGGGTGGCAGCCCAGCACAACTGCCCGACATGGGCACCGAAGCGGCCGTAGCGGCATCGGCCCTTGTCAAGGAGCGCGCTGCCGCAGCCTTGCACGAGCCGCTCTCCGCGATGTCCGGCATCAGCGTGAAATCGCCCGCCGACACGCAACTTCTGGATATCACCGCTACTTCCGCGTCAGCGCCAGAAGCGCGGCGCGATTCGACCGCGCTCGCCCCGGCCTACATTCGCTACCTCAATCACAAGGGAATCCGTGTTCCGCACAGCACATCGCTGAAGCCTCCGCCGGCCGGTCTCGTTCAGGCGTCAGTGATCAACCCGGCGGCGCTGCCCTCGCACCCGACAAGCCCGAACCTGACACTCAACCTCGTCATTTTTCAGGGGATTCTTGGGCTCGCGCTCGGAGTCGTTACAGCAATCGCTCGTGACAGGCTCAACACTCACCTTCGAGGGATCGGGGATCTCGCTGATGTGACGGGGATGCCGGTACTGGGCGCGGTACCCACCGGACGCAGGCGATGGCGCTTACGCCGTCGACGCGGCCTTCGGATCTTCAGCCCGGCGAGGTGTATCGGTACCTGCGGGCTCGAGTGCAGCAGACCCTGCTTCCGGACGGTGGCACCTTGCTCATCACTGGGGCAACCGCGCGAAGCGGATGTACGACGACGGCTCTTCATCTCGCCCGGCATTCGCGGCCGCCGGTGCGAAAGTGGTGTTGGTGGGAGGAAACCTGCGGGACGACGCCATCTCCAGGCGGCTTGGCTTGGATACCACCTTCGCGGGCCTGGCTCCCGTCTTGGCACAGCGCAGCAGCGTGCAGGACGCTCTGCTGGACACCGGCGTCGCCAACCTGCGTCTGCTACCCGCAGGCGGTGAGGTTCCGGCTCCCGGCGACCTGTTGGCCGGCAGCGGGCTGCAACGTGTCATGGCTGAACTCCTCGAGGCGGCGCACGTCGTCATCGTCGACGCGCCGGCAATCTTGTCGTCGTCGGACGCGGTAGCCCTTTTGCGAGTCACCGATGCCGCGCTCCTCGTCGTCGACGGCGCGCATACGAGTTTCAAGCTCATCGCTCATGCTGCGGAGGAGGTCCGCTGGGCCGGGGGCGTCGCTGTCGGGACCGTCGTCACAACCGGTGCCCGCCGCAGTCGCCGGTGGTACCTCGGTCACGTGCCGAGCGTCCCGTTTGTTGCCGGGAGCGCGAAGTACGCCATGAACGGGTCCGGCCATTCGCGTGAGTGATCGCGCTACGAGCGGTTCGACCCGAGGCGGGTTGGCACCGCATTTGCGCGATAATCCCTCACTCCGACCAGTGAGTGCCCAATCCGTAACGCGGCGGTCCCGCTGTCCAAATTGGGCGAGATCTGGCGGTATTAGTGCTCTTCTTTTCGTCAGCGACGCGAACGAATTCTGTGTCACCCGTTGCGCCCCTCCGGGCGCAGCGTGTTCTCGGCCGACCCGCCGTGCGTCGCGTGAGCAGCTGGACACCGAGAGTTGGTGAGCGGAAAATGAAGCCCTTGTGAATATTGCATTTACGAGTCGTAACCCCAGCGCTGCTCTAGCTTGTGGTCGCGGACCGACTTTTGGGCGTTGCCAGCTCGGGGGGGGTGGCCGAATGGACTTTGACCTGCATCGAAGGCTTTCCGGTTTACGTTCAAAGAGTTTTCCACCGTTCAAGGAAACCGACAATCTGTGGCAAAGGCGCGCAGCATCGCCGGCTCACGGCGGAAGTTGCTCGATCGCGGACAATCGGTCCTCCCGCATCCAGCCGCGAGAGGCATCGCCGGGTTTCCATTGGGACTCTGAAGTCGCGCTCCACGCCTCCGATGTCTGGGCGCGGGCCGCAGCGAGCAGCGCAACGGCTCGGGATGCCTTGGAAGTCTTTCAACTCGTCTGGCTTCGCCTCGAGCTCACCACCCGTGACGGCACCGCCCCGGCGAATGTCTCCGACTGGCTGCTGCACGAAGTAGGCCGCGAGTGCTTGCGCAGGCCCCCTGGGTCGGCTGATGCCGACCGCCCCGATGAGGATTGAGGTAGCGGACCCGATGACTTCAGAACGCGCCATGACGGCCGCCCTGGTCCGTACGGCGGCGCTCGGAGATCAAGCATCTTGGGACGCGCTCGTTGCCGAATACGGAGGGCTCATCTGGGCCATCACGCGCTCCTATCGGCTGACCGCTGCTGAGGCTGCGGATGTCAGCCAGACGACGTGGCTCAGGTTGTGCGAGAACATCGATCGGCTCCGGGATCCCGGATCTGTCGGAAGCTGGTTGGCGACTACGGCGCGCCGCGAAAGCCTTAGCTGCCAATCCCGAAGCCGAACCGTCATGCTCGTCGAGGACATGACACGAATGGAGGAAGGCTCGCAAGATGTCGAGGCGGTCGACTCGATGCTCTTGCGGCAGGAAGCGGCCGCGAGCGTCAGGGAGGCGCTCGATCAGCTTCCGGCCGCACCCGCCGCATGCTGACGCTGCTGATGCAGGATGAGCCACCCAGTTACGAAGAGGTCGCCGCCCAACTGGATGTTCCCATCGGTAGCATTGGCCCGACGCGCGGCAGGGCACTTCGGCGGCTTCGTCAAATACTTGAAGGTGGAATGGGGACACGTCTCGACTCGGGGATAGGTCGGGCAGTAGAGCAACGTGGCGTGAACGAGGAGCGGCAACCCCAGTGACGGGTACCCGGACGACGACGCTCGTCGAAACGACGGCTTGCAGCCGTGGCAGGTTCCTTTCCTCCCCGAGGATGCCCTGACCGAGGACCTGCCTGCTGAGGTGGCAGCCGCCGCAAGGCGCGTGCTCAATGCGCGGCGACCGGGGGTGACGGTCGCGGAGCTGTGTGAGCGTCGCGTGGAGCCCGACGGCACGGTGGTGTTCTGCTTCGATGACGCCGGCGTGATAGTCGAGTTGCGCGTGTCCCGCGTCCAAGGCCGGTCCCTACTGCAAATCGCGTCTGCCGCCTGCCCCGCGGGAGAGGCGGAGGTGCTGCGCGGGCCGGCGCCGACCCGACTCACCCTCGACGGATCGGGTTGCGCGACCCCTCGAACTGGGAAGACGGGTTGGTGAGCGTCGTCCTGACCCCGGCTTCCCGGTGGTTTCGCGCCCGTCCAGACTTCCTGGATCCGGATTCCCTCAGAAACTGCTCGTCTCTTTCAGCGTCGCTGCTACCTCTTTACAGGAAGGCGTGGAATTTCCTGGAGGACGCATGAGCGAGCAGTTGTTAGATCGACCGGCCTCGGAGAGCCGGCTGGACGGGACGTGTGAGCTGTTCCTCGTCCGGCACGGTACGACGACGCTGAACGTGCAGAATCGCTACCGCGGCCGTCGCGATGTACCTCTTGACGCCCAGGGCTACCAGGACGCGGTAGACGCGGCCCGCTGCCTGTCTCCACGAGGCATAAAGGCGGTCTACACGGTCCGTTGCGCAGGACCATCGCAACGGCACAGATCATCGCGGGACGAGTCCCGAGTGCCCGATCTGGAGAATTCTCCACGGTTTGAACAACGTCGACTACGGCGCGTGGGAGGGGCTTACCGCGGACGAGGCAGCTGTCTACGACCCCGAGGCGTTTGAGCGCTACCGCACCGACCCGGCCCGGGCGATTGCCCGGCGGGAGAGAAGTTGCGCGACGCGCAGGAGCGGATCCTCGAGGCGATGCACCTCATAGGCGGGCGTCACATCGGCGAGGCTGTCGTTGCCGTCACCCATGCGGTGATGATCCGCCTGGTATGCGCCCGGCTTACCAACGCGTCCGGCGAGCTTTGGCGAATTCCGGTGGGGCGCGGGTCATACAGCCGATTCCTTCATGCGGGACGGCGACATCACGCTCGCCCGACCGCCGAAGGGAGACGACGTCGACTGATCGCTCGCATGGGTTCGGTCTGCCGGCCGCGAGCGTGCGGCTGCCGCCTCGTGCTAGCGCCCATCCGGTGACGCGAGCTGGCTGTTGGCGCTCTTGTCGGCCGCCCGGATCCCGATCATCTCGGCGAAGGTCGCGCACGTCTCACACAGGGTCGGCCCAGCAGCGGCGATCGCCGGACCGTGCTCGGCGCAGAAGAGCATGTGGCGGATACCCTCCTTGCACTGGTAGCTCACCCAGCTGGCACCGACCTCCGAGCACACGAGACACAACCTGCCGCCGACAGCGACTTCGCTGTCGTGCATGAACAGGTACTCCTCATGCAAGAGCTCGCGTGCCATTTCCCCCCGTCCGTCACCGCCAAGTTACGACAGTGAAAAGCCGTCCACCGTCGCTTTGGCAGCGCGGTACGCCATCGGACGCACAACGTGCGGCAACCGGCCAATTCGGTCGCACAAGGTGACCTTCGCCTAACTAGTGAGCCGCAGACCGCCGTCGAGGTTGTCGTCCAGGTCGACAACGCTGATCTGCTCGCCGGCCGCTCCACTCCCACCTCACCCGCGGGGTCGAATCCGCCACCTTCACCTACGACGACGGCTGGCTCGCCGATCGCCGCGGATACCCGCTCGAACCGGCGTTGCCGATGATCGGCGGCGCCCAGCACACTGCGGCGGGGCAAGCGATGTTCGGGGCGTTCGCCGACTCCGCACCGGATCGCTGGGGCCGGCGCCTCGTCCAACGGGCCGAGCGGATGCGGGCCGAGGCGGCGGGTTCGCCTGCGCGGCGGCTCAGCGAGGCAACGTTCCTTCTCGGCGTTCGCGACGATCTGCGCCAGGGCGCCGTACGGTTTCGCGACCCGCAGACCCGCAGATTCTGGCCGACGACGAACCGGGGTCCCGCCCGTCGCAGAGCTTGCGCATCTGCTCGAGCTCTCCGATCGGGTCGAGCGGGACGAGGCGAAATGGGAGGAGCTGCAGGCGATGCTGCGGGTCGGGAGCAGCCTCGGCGGGGCCCCCCCGAAAGCGCACGTCGTCGCCCCCAACGGCAGCACGGCCATCGCGAAGTTCCCCAGCGCAAACACCGACACGTGGAACGTCATGGCGTGGGAGAAGACCGCGCTCGACTTGGCGCGTTCAGCGGGGATCGCGGTCCCGAACAGCACGCTGCTACCCGTTGCCGGCCGTCAGATCCTCGTCGTCGAGCGGTTCGACCGCGCCGGCAGCAAGGACGCCCGCATCGGATACGCGAGCACGCGGACGTTGCTCGAAGCACGTGACGGAGCTACCGCCAGCTACCTCGACATCAGAGAGGTCGTCGAGGAGATCTCCCCCGCCGCGACCGACGACCTTCGGCAGCTGTGGCGGCGCGTCGCGTTCAACATTCTCATCTCCAACACCGACGACCACCTGCGAAACCACGGGTTTCTGCACACCGAGGGCCAGGCCTGGACGCTCTCGCCCGCGTTCGACATGAACCCGAACCCCGATCCCGGCCCGAAGCATCACGCCACAGCAGTCAATCGACCCACGTCACCGAGCTCATGGCGGTCGCGAATACTTCCGGCTATCGACGACGCCGCAGCCGCAACGCTCGGCGAGGTGGTCACCGCCGTCGCGCCGTGGCCCAGGTCGCTACCCGCAACGGCCTCAGCACCAAGGAACTGCGCCTGATGCAGCCGGCGTTCGAGCATGCGCAGGCCGCGGCAGCACGCGATCACCTCGCCGCCACCGCGTAGCCCCGGCACCCGCCACCCCCAGTACGGCCCAGCAACAGGTGGGGTCTTTGGCAGCACAAGTGGAAGGTCTTGGGTGGGCTACCGGTGACTGCGGCACCCTTTTGTTACCGGTACGATGTTATCGGTTACTAAAAAGGGGGGCGGGTGGAGCTCGCGGGGCATGAGGTGCCGGTCATCTGGCAGGGCCGCCGCGTCGATGCCTTCGTTCCCATGCTGATCGCCGACCGCGACCTGAGCGTAGACGCCAGGGCGGCCGGCCGCTGCGGCGCAGCAGAGCAGAGTGTCGCATCAAGCGCCGAAGCTCTTCCTGACGATTTCGCCCCACTCGCACGGCTCCTGCTGCGCGCCGAAGGGATCGCCTCGAGCTACATCGAGGGCGTCACCGCACCCGTCGTTGACGTCGTCCTGGCCGAGTACGACAACACGGGACAGCACAGCCCCGCTGCCTGGGTCGCGGCGAACCTCGCGGCGACCCAGCAAGCCGTCGACCACGCCAGCGCCGCCGCGGCGCTCACCGTCGACGAACTGTGCCGCTGGCATATCCGGCTGATGGAAGGCAGTCCCACCCCGGCCCGGCACGTTGGCCGTATTCGCGACGAGCAGGGCTGGATCGGCGGCCCGACCCCGCTTGCGGCGCACCTGGTCACGCCTCCGCCGACGGAGCTCGGCCGGCTGCTGACGGATCTGCTGTTGTTCGCCAACCGAACCGACGTGAACCCGGTCGAGCAGGCCGCCGTCACCCACGCGCAGTTCGAGCTCATCCACCCCTTCGCTGACGGCAACGGCCGGATCGGCCGGGTGCTGGTGTCCTGGCAGCTCACGCGCCGGCTGCGCCTGCTCACCCCGCCGCCGGTCAGTGTCCGTCTCGCCGCCGACGTCGGGGGGTACACCGCCGGGCTGACGCAGTACCGGTTCGGGCACACCAGTGCGTGGGTCGCCTGGTTCGCCGCCGCCGTCTCCGGCGCAGGCCGAGAGCAGCAGCAGCTGATAGCCGCAGTCGAGCAGCTGCGCCGCGACTGGCAGGACAGGCTCGCCGCGCACCGCGGCGTCAGGTCGCTGCGCAGTGACGCCTCAGCGTGGCGGGTGCTGGCCCTGCTGCCCCGCCACCTTGTGCTCACCGCGCGCCTCGTCGCCGACGAGCTCGCCCTGACGCGAAAGGCCGCCGGCGCCGCCCTCCACACGCTGACCGACGCGGGCCTGCTCACCATCTACACCGCCGCGCGGCCGGCGGTCCGCGGCCGGCCCGCACAGTGTTACTTCAGCGCGGACCTGCTCGGACTGGTCGGCGCGAGCCCGTTGCTGCGCTGACGCTGTCCTTGCGCCCCAGTCAGATGGAAAGGACAGCCAGCGACAGACCGGTGACCCCGATGACCTTGGCGAGGTCGTCGGGGTCCGACGTCACGATCCCTTCTGCGCGCCGGGCCGCTCCCTCGACCACCGCCACGTCCACGACATCCGGGTGCCCGGACTCGCCTGCGAGCACTCCGACCGCCCGAGCGATGCCCTCGGACAGGGCCTCGACCTCGCAGAATGCAAGCAGCCGCGACATGCTCGCCTGCCGCGCACCACCCCGCCACGCTTGGGCGAGGACCGGGGCCGGGACGACGGGCGCGGTTTCTTCGGTGAGGAACCCGGCGTGCAGCGCCCACATCCGCCGGTCGTTGCGTTCTGCGGCGAGCAGGGCTCCGGTGTCGTAGGTGACTCCCGTCATGCCGTGGCTTTGGCGGGCTGGTCCCGGGCGAGCAGTTCCCGGGCGCGGGCCAACCCGTCGGCGCGTTCGGCCGGAGTCAGCGGCCCGTGTTCTGCCTCCCACGCGGCAAGTCCGGCACGGCCGGCTTGCAGGCGAAGCTGGTGACTGGCCGCGTCCGCGAGCCAGGCGCTGAACGTGGTGCCGGCGTCGCTAGCCGCCTGGTCGACGGCTGCGGCCAACTCCCCGGGCATGGAAACCGAGCGCTTCTCCCGCATACCAGCGACGGTAGCACAGATGGTAGGACAGCGGGGGCTGAAGCCGCTCACCCCGGTGCACTACATTCCCGGCGTGGTTCTCCAGAGGGTGACGCGCAGGCATGGCTGAACCGGCAGCGGGATCCAGCCCGGATCGCTGGGAGACCGGCATGGCGATGTATCGCCGGATCTACGGCGACGACGCCACGGGCTGGCCGCGCGGGCAGTCTGCGATGTTCGACGTGATGATCGAGCAACTCTTCGCGGAGATCTGGACCCGGCCCGGCCTCGACATTCCGATGCGCCGGCTGATCACGCTCGGCGTGCTGGCCGCGCAGTCCCGCTACGACGTGCTGGAAATGCAGTTCCTGCGGGCGCTGCGCACGGAAGAGCTCGACGTAGCCCAGGTACGGGAGGTCGTCATCCATCTCATCGCCTATGTCGGGTATCCCTCGTCGGGAGCGCTCCTGCGTGCCGGTGAGAGTGCGATCACCGCGTTCGGTGCCGAGGGAGAGCAGGCGTGAAGGCCGCGATCATCGGGCTCGGCAGGATGGGCGGTCCGCTGGTCAGCCATGCCGTCAGGGCCGGGATCGAGGTGAGCGGCTACGACATTGCCGAGCCGGCGCGCCAGGCTGCAACGGCGGCTGGGGCGAAGGTGGCCTCCTCTCCGGCCGCGGCTGCCGAAGGCGCTGACGCCGTCGCGCTCGTCGTCTTCGACGATCGCCAGGTGCGGGACGTGCTCACCGGAGCCGGCGGCGTCCTGGCGGCCCTTCGCCCGGGAGCGGTCGTGGCGGTCCACACCACGACGTCGCTGCAGACGATCCTCGATGTTGCCGGCGAGGCAGCAGCCGCGGGCGTCGACGTGCTTGACGCCGGGATCAGCGGCGGGGAGCCCGGCGCGCAGGCCGGAACGCTGATGACGCTCGTCGGCGGGAGCGCGACCGCTGTCGACCGGGCGCGCCCGCTGCTGGACAGCTACAGCAAGGAGGTCGTGCACGCCGGGCCGCTCGGCGCCGGGATGACGCTCAAGCTGGCGCGCAACGCTGCCGGCTACGCGATGATGGTCGCCGCGCAGGAAGCCATGGAGCTGGCGGCGACGGCCGGCATCGATGCTGCCGTCGTCCGGCACGTCCTCGAGGCGACCGACACGGCGGGCATGCTGTGGGCCCCGTTCGCCCTCGGCGGCCCGACCCCGCTGACACCAGACGCGCCGAGCGAGGTGCGTGCCCGCCTCGAACACACCCGAGATCTCGGCCTCAAGGACCTCGACCAGGCCTTGTCGCTCGCGGAAAGCACCGGCCACCCGAGCGAATTCCTCAGCAGTACGCGCGCGGAATATCCGCGTTCCGTGCGCCTGTAGCCCGGATCCCGAATCCCGGGTGGCGCCCCGGCGGCTCGCGGCCCTGTGAGCTGCGGAAGTAAGGGGAGAAAACATCACAAGAACGGTGGTCGGGCGGCGGCAACTTCACGTCGGTGCGCAGCGCCGAGCACGACGGGCTGGCGTCCGTCAATCCGACGAACGGCGCGATCGACCCGTACCTCACCGGCAACCACAACTACGGCAGGGTCGACGGGGCGGCCCAAGCCCGGGTGGGCGCGACGGACATCGCGGTGTCGCCGGACGGCACCCGAATGATCGTCGACGGGAAGTTCACCAACGCGGCCGACACCGTCAACCCCACCGGCTACGCGCGTGACCAGATCGCCAACATCATCCTCGGCCCGACCCAGGCGACCGTCGACCCCAACTGGAACACCAACGCCTACACCCCGACCTGTTTCGCGGGCGCTTACGACTCCTACGTCCGCCACGTCGCCTGGTCGCCGGACGGCTCGTACTTCGTCGTCGCGGCGACCGGCGGCTACTACGCCGGCTCGTTCCAGGACTGTGATGCGGCGAGCCGGTTCAACGCGTCATCGAGCGGACTCTCGGTGAATCCGGTCTGGACCGACTACACCGGTACCGATTCCATCTGCTCGGTGGCGGTCACGTCCGACGCGGTCTACATCGGTGGCCACTACCGCTGGCTGAACAACCCGTACGGCCAGGACAACCCGCAGCGGGGTGCGGTGCCGCGTCCGGGCCTCGCCGCGCTCAACCCGGCCAACGGTGTCCCGCTGTCGTGGAACCCGGGGCGTCACCCGCGCGGCCACGGCGCCGAGGAGATCTACGCGACGCCGGCCGGTGTCTGGGTCGGCTCCGACACCGACTGGATCGGCAATTACCTCTACAAGCGCATGAAGCTCGCCTTCTTCCCCTTCGCCGGCGGCACCCCCGCGGCGGGGTCCGCCACCGGTGACCCGCGGACGGTGCTCGTCGCCGGCGCGAACGGTGCCAACACCTTCGCGGCCAACTCGTTCAACCCGGCGACGGGTGCCGGCGCGGCCCCCAGCCAGATGAGCAACGGCAGGAGCATCGACTGGAGCACCGTCCAGGGCGCCTTCCTGCTCAACGGGCGCATCTGGTTCGGCCAGGGCGGCAAGTTCTACTACATGACCTGGGACGGGGCCACCACCTTCGGCACCCCCCAACTCGTCGACCCCTACGACGACCCGTACTGGGACGTCGTCATCAACGGCTCGCCGCCGGACGGCACGACCTACCAGGGCACGGCCGTGGACTTCTACGCCGAACTCCCCAACGTGACCGGCATGTTCTACGCCAACGGCTCGATCTACTACACGCTTTCGGGTAACAGAAGTCTGTTCAGCCGCTCGTTCTCGCCCGACGCCGCCGCCTCGTCGGTGGCCGGCCAGGTGACCGGCGGCGTCATCAGCCCGCAGAAGGTCACCGTGGCGCCGGCCGGCAGCTCGGTCGATTTCTCCAATGCCGGCGGCATGTTCCTTGCGAACGGCTCCCTCTGGTACGCCACCAGGTCTGACGGCGCGCTGCACAAGGTCGCGTGGAACGGCACCACCTACTCCGGGCCGAGCACTGTCGACACCGCGGCCTCCGGCAACTGGGCCGGCAACGCCGTCTTCGTCTCACCGGTCGCGCCGGCCGGGTCGCTCCCCCCGGTTGCCGGCTTCGCCGCCTCGTGCCCGAGCCTGGCGTGCTCCTTCAACGCCTCCGCTTCCACGGCGCCGGGCTCGAGCATCACCTCGTACGCCTGGGACTTCGGTGACGGGACCACCGGCACCGGCGTCACGGCGAGCCACACCTTCCGCACGTCGGGCAACTACACGGTGAAGCTCACCATCACCAGCGCGACGGGCGCGACCGCCTTCACCACCCGGCCGGTGACCGCCGGCGTCGTGACCCCCGCGCCGACCCTCACCGTCACCCAGTCGGCACCGCTCATCGTCGTGGGGCAGCCGGAGACGATCCGGTGGCCTCCACCAACGCCACCTCGGTGCTGAGCGCCGTGAACAACTTCTACCTGGGCCACGTCGCCCTGTCGGGTCAGGGCACGCTCCACATCACCACGCCGGGCACGTATGTCCTCACGTACAAGGCCCTCAACAGCGTGGGGAGCGTCGTCAGGAGCGTCAAGGTCACCGTCTGGTCGCAGCAGACGTACTACGCGTTCCTCGGCTTCCTCGCCTGGTGGTTCAGCCACACGCCCGCGCAGCGCGCCCAGCTACTCGCGTACTTCGCCTACCTGGCGGCACACCCCCACGCCTGACGCCCAGAGATCATCCCCCGCAGGGACAGAAAGGTATGCTGGCATACATGCGGCGTACCACAGTCAAGATCCCCGACGCACTTGATGCGCGGCTACGGCATGAAGCCGAACGCAGAGGAATGACCATTTCCGACATCAGCCGGGAGGCGCTCGAGGCCTACTTCGGAGGGCCGTCGACTCGGCGCCGACTTGGCGCTGCCGGCGTCGGGCGCAGCGGCCGCACCGACGTTTCCGAGCGTATCGAGGAGATCCTGGCCGCCGAGGTTGCGCGATAGCCGCGGTCGTCGTCGACGCGGGACCGCTCTACGCTTACGTCGACGCTGACGACGCGCACCACGCTGCCGCACTCGACCTGCTCAAGACCCACCCCGGCCCGCTCATCGTCCCGACCCTGGTCATCACTGAGGTCGTCTATTTGCTCGCAACTCGCCTCGGCGTTGAGCCTGAGGTTCGCTTCCTCGGCGACCTAGCCGCTGGCGCGTTCGCCGTTGAGCCGGTAGCCGCCGCGGACTGGTTACGGATCGCCGAACTAGTCGCGCACTACAGCGACCTGCCACTGGGCACCGTCGATGCATCGGTCGTCAGCACTGCTGAACGCTTGGGCATCACCGAGATCGCAACCGTCGACCGACGACACTTCACCGTCGTACGGCCCAACCACGTCGCGGCATTCACGCTGCTCCCATGACACCGCAAGCATGCGCCCGTGCCGGCCTCGGGGGCGGCGCGTCAGGACAGCCGACAAACGTTGGTGCAGCCGGGCTCAGGGCACAGGAGACGCTGAGCTCACCACGCTACGATCCGTCACGTGCGCAGCCGCGGCTACTCAGAGGAGTCGAGTTAGCCATGCCGCTCCCCCGCTGCACGCGCGATCCACGTCCCAGGGTCCGTCCATGGAGCCGCTGAGCGCGGCGGACGCCGAGCGCATTCTCGCGGCAGCACTCGCCCAGCCCGCCGGCGCCGAACTGGTTTTCGGTGCGCTGGGCAAGGTGCCAGGTGTGGATTACGAGCCGGGACGTGAGGGCAAGCGCTTTCGCGCAGCGACGCGGCCGGCGCTTCGCGTCGGAGACTGGACCTTCTCCCCGGCGGAGCGAGGCACGGCGCTCGAAGCCGGGCATACGGTGCGCGGTGTCGTCCTTTCTCGATCGACGGTGGCTGCCCCTGACGCCGCCGCCAAGCTCGCTCCGGCGGTGCTGGAGGCGGCGCGTCAGCAAGGCGACGAAGCGCAGGAGTACGCGCAGTCTGTCCTCGGCGCACTCGGCGAACTGCTCGGCTTGTGACGCCCGGAGAACGTGTTCCTTGGGACGGCCGCGGCCTTCCAGCTTCCGCGATGCAACGCATCGAGCGCAGTCGCAGCAGCCACCTCAGCACCTCGCTGCTGTCGGTCGGTGGCGACACGGCGATCGAGTCGGTGGGGTTCGTCCCCGTCGGTGAGGTGATGGGCAGCTGCGTCATGCATCTGGGTTTCGCGGGCATGGGTGGCTGCGGTTTGGGCTATGGCGCGGGGGGTCTGGGTTCGTACGGCCTCGGCCGAGCCCAGACGGTCACCAGCCGGGGATCGTCGTCCCGTTTCGGCTACGGCCCTTACGTGCAGGCGCTCGACCAGGGTTACACGACCGCGGTGGCGCGGATGGCGACCGAGGCGCAGCAGATGGGCGCGCACGGAGTCATCGACGTCCGGCTGACCGCCGATCGGCGTGACACGGGCGAGCGCGAGTTCGTCGCGCTGGGAACGGCGATTCGGGGATTGGTCAGCCCCGGCGTACGGCTTCCGGCCAAGCCCTTCACCACCCAGCTCTCCGGTGCCGACGTGGCCAGCGCGCTGCGCGGCGGGTGGGTGCCGGTGTCGATCGTCGTCGCGATCTGCGTGGGCGTGCGGCACGACGATGCCCAGACCCGCAGCCAGGTCATGACCTGGAGCAACACCGAGGTGGACGGCTACACCGAGCTGGTCGGGACAGTGCGCGCCGACGCTCGTGCCATCTTCGCCGAACGCGTCCGTTCGAGCGGGGCGGACCGTGCCTACCTGACCGACATGAAGCTCAACGTCTGGGGAATCGAGCCGGGACCGGGCCACCGTGACCATGTCGCCGAAGCCGTGGTGCACGGCGGCGGCCTCGTGTCGTTCACGTCCGGACCCGCCCGCACCTCGACGCTGACCATGCTCCCGCTGCGTCCCCTCCGGAGGCCGAAATGAGCGACACCGACCAGACCGTGGATCCACATTCCCTGGGGATCCCTGACGATGCGCTCCGCCGGCTCGCCGAGATGCGGCCCGGCTCCCAGACCTCGCTGTTCACCTCCGACTTGTCGGTCAACGAGTTCCTCCTGGTCCGGGAGGCGGGCTTCCGTCCGCTCGGGCTCGTGCTCGGCAGCTCGATCTACCACATCGGCTTCCAGTCGCGCCGCTGGGGAAAGAGCCAGGAATTGGAGGTCCTTTCGCAGGCGATGTACCACGCCCGCGAGCTCGCGATGACCCGCATGGAGGCAGAGGCCGACGTGCTGGGCGCCGACGGCATCGTCGGGGTCCGCCTGGCGATCGAGTTCAAGGAATTCGGTGCCGATCTCGCCGAATTCATTGCGATCGGCACCGCCGTGAAGGCCGACGACACCACTCACCAGTGGCGTAACAACACCGGAAAACCCTTCACCTCCGACCTGTCCGGCCAGGACTTCTGGACGCTCATCCAAGCTGGATACGCACCGCTCGGCATGGTGATGGGCACCTGCGTCTACCACATAGCGCACCGCTCGATCGGGCAGACAATCGGCAACGCCGGCCAGAACGTCGAGCTCCCCCAGTTCACCGAAGCCCTGTATGACGCCCGCGAGCTCGCGATGAGCCGGATGCAGGCGGAGGCGGAGCAGCTACAGGCCGAGGGAGTCGTCGGCGTCCAGCTGCTGAACCTGCCTCACCGGTGGGGTGGCCACACCACCGAGTTCTTCACCATCGGAACTGCCGTCCACCCGCTGCGCGCCGACCACATCATCGCGAAGCCGACCATGGTGCTTCCGCTCACGGATTGATCAAAGCCTGCTTTGCCTACCTGGCGGCACATCCCCACGCCTGACGCCCAGAGATCATCCCCCGCAAGGAGAGCGACCCGTGGTTCCCGAGCTCGAGCTGAATGACGGCACGACGATCCCGCAGCTCGGCTTCGGCACCTTGCAGATACCGGAGAGCCGCCAGCCCTCGCCGGCCGAGATCGACGAAGCCGCCGGCATCCTCGGCGAGGCCTTCGCCGATCGGCTACCGGCACTTCGACACGGCCCAGAGCTACGGCAACGAGGCGGTCGTCGGGCAGGCGGTGGCTGAGGTCGGGCCTCGCCCGTGACGGCCTCTTCATCACCAGCAAGCTCAGCAACGCGAACCACCGGCCGGGTGATGTCCGGCGCTCGTTCGAGGAGACGCTGGCCAAGCTGGATTCGGAATACCTCGACCTCTTCCTGATCCACTGGCCGCTGCCGACGCTGTATGGCGGGGATTACGTTTCCACCTGGCGGGCGATGAGCGAGCTCACTGGCGACGGCCGTTTGCGCTCCGCAGGCGTCTCGAATTTCCAGCCCGCTCATCTGGACCGCATTCTGAACGAGACGGGCTTCGTGCCCGCGGTCAATCAGATCGAGGTGCACCCGTATTTCGCGAATTCGGCTGCGCGGGATGCCTGCCGGGATCATGGCGTGGCCGTCGAAGCGTGGAGCCCCCTCGGCCGCGGACCGCTCCTGCGCGACGACGTCATCGTCGCCATCGCCGACGCGTGCGGCAGGACCCCCGCGCAGGTGGTGCTGCGCTGGCACCTCCAGCACGGCCACATCGTCACCCCGAAGTCGGTTCACCGCGAACGCATGGCCGAGAACTTCGACATCTTCAGCTTCGCCTTGACTGCTGAGTACATGGCCGCCATCGACGGGCTCGACAAGGGCGAGGCCGGCCGGGTCGGCCCGCACCCCGACACCTTCGACTGGATCCCGTCCGCCCAGACGCCGAACCCGAGCTGAGCCCCCCTCGCGACGCGTTGATCTTCAAAGTCACCAGCGGGACGTTTCGGGAAAGTTTCAGGACTTTAAGCATTCGCTCACATGAAACCGCCGGCCCGCCCTAATCTGCACGGGCAGGCAGGCGGACGCAACTATTGCGAAATGCAGCAGTTCACGACCGCGCAGGCCGGCAATCGTCGACAAAGGGGGAAGCAAAATGCATCGATCGAGGTTTTTAGTCGCGGCTACCGTGGCGGTGTTCGCGGCGGCCGGTGTCTCGCTGGCCGGACAGGCGAACGCCACGGAGCCGGGCATCACGGGCTACAGCATCGCGGCAGGTAGGCCGACGGCGATCCCGGCGAACAGTGCTGGGATCACCCAGGTCGCCGATGCTTTCTGCCCCAACGGGAAGGTCGTGCTCAGCGGAGGGGTCACCAACCACAACAGCACCGTCTTCATCCGGACGTCCTACCCGTTGGATTCGAGAACGTGGCAGGTCGCGGTCACCCCGTCGCAGAACATCGGCTACCCGGAGACGTTCACGCCGTATGCCGTGTGCGGGGATGCCTCATCCCTTCCCGGATACCGCCAGATCCAGACCGCCGCATTGCCGGTGGGTCCCGCTACCTATTACGGGCCGAACAAGGCTGTCGGTGACGCCTACTGCACGGCCAGCGAGTACGTCATCGGCGGCGGCGTGCGCAGCCACAACCCCAGCACGTGGCTGACAGTTTCGCGGCCGACGAGTGACCAGCGGGCGTGGGAGGTCGAAGTCAACCTGACGAACCCACCGTCCTACGGCGGGGAGTATTACCAGGTATCGGCGATCTGCGTTCCCCGAACCGACCTGAGCTCGTACTCCATCGTCAACGCCACGACATCCACCTACGGAACCAGCCTCACTCAGGCAGCACCGTCGAACGCGGCCGGCTCGCCTTATTGCCCGACCGACACCCTCGCCGTTGCCGCCGGCGCGACCAACCATGATCAGAACAACGGATTCATCAGCTCGGTGACGCCGACCAGCAGCGGAAAGTACTGGGTCATTTCTGACCGCGACCTGAACCCGCCGTCCTACGGAGAGCATTTCCTCCCGGTCGGCATCTGCGTCAGCGCTACCTAAGTTCATTGCTCGCATGGGTTCGGCCTACCAGGCCGCGAGGGTTCGACTCCCTCGGCGAGCACCAACTGCGCCGCCTGGAGCGCCTGCAAGGGCGGGGGCGGATGTTCGACCCCTTGCCAGCAGGTGTTCGCGCCTGACGCAAAAGCCCTGTCACGCAACGGGTTTGCGACGCCGCGCATCTGCAGCGATGCGAGATCGAGTCAGTCCCCGAAAAGTTGAACACCGGCGGATTTTGAAGCACTGGTCGTCACGCGACTGACTCGCACCGGTGAGCTTCGAATAGGTCTCGGCGCTCCAACGTCACCAGTCAACTGCCGGAATCGCCATTCGTGTTTATATACATAAGCCTACTTAAGCCAACGAATCAACAACTTCCGGACTATAAGTAACTGTCTGCTTGGAAATCCCCCGCCAGCAGATCGATTCCCCGGCAATGTCGTCACCGGCACCAGCAAACCGGGGGGAACGCTAAATGGCTGTCGCAACGCTGCCTCGTTCAGTTGGACGCGATCACGGGCCAAGAACGAGGCAGTTGCGCCACCTGGCCAGCCATCTCACCTGGGGACTGCTGTGCTTGGTCATCCTGGCGGCTGCCGGAGTCGGGGTGTTCATCCACACCGGGCACGGTGCCGTGACCCCAGTACTGACCGGTTCGATGCGGCCCGGCATTCAGCCTGGCGACGCGGTGGTCACCACCAGCGTGCCGGTGGGTTCACTCCACAAGGGCGACGTCATCGTCTTCCGTCCACCGGGCCAGACCCTCGCCCGGGTCCACCGCATCTACTCCATCTCGCCCGCCAAGGACGGGGTCGCGGTGGTCACCAAGGGTGACGCCAACAACACCACCGACCCGTGGGGCCGGATCCTGCTCAAGGGTCACACTCTCAAACTCGCCTTCGTCATCCCGAAGGCCGGCTACATCGTCAACGGCGCAGCACTGCGCTGGCTGATCACAGGACTCGTGTTCTTGTGTGCCGCTCTCATCGCACGCATGACATGGAGATACGTCCGGTCGTAAGACGCGACTTGGGGGGCCGGCGGCAAAGTGTTGTTGGTGTAGGTGAAAGGAAACCAGATGAACCGCAAGAAGTATCGTGGTCGCCATCGCTGGTGGCGCCGCCGTGGCCTCGCTGATCGGCGCGGGCGTTGGGGCGTCCTTCACGGATAAGGCGAGCGCCTCAGCAGAGCGTCACCCGTGGGTCGATCAACCTGCTCTGTCTACGAGACGGCACCGACTTCGGTAAGAACGTCACGTTCACAGACCCCGGCCCGGTCGACGGCCCGGCCCACACTGTCAACGACACACTCACCGTCGCCAACACCGGCAACCTGCCTGTGAATCTCGCTGGCGCTGTGCTGACTGAGACCGGCACTCCGATGACCGTGGTCGCCACCTTCGACGGCCACCCGTACACGATCGCAGCAGGCGACACGATCATCCCACCCGGCGCATCGTCATCCCGGCCAACGGCAGCATCTCCGTGCCGATCAGCTACACGCTTCCGGCCGCGACTGACAACGCCAGCGAGGGTGTCGTCAGCAGCGCGCTGCTCGTGATCCACGGCACCGACTGATCCGCCTCGTCCCGCCCGGCAAGGGCCGGGTCAGCACCTTCGCGTGCGAGCCCGGCTCTTTGCGTTGCGCGCTGCCAACGACCGAGCAGCCCGCGGCGTCGGAGTTGCTCAGCCAGATCTCAGGCACGTTGGCAAGATCGTTCAGCATTTCCAACACGAATGCGTGAGCCTCTTATCCGTGTCGGGGCAGCCGACTCGAACACCACTGCTCGCAGCCGTACGGCGGCTGTGATGACAGAACCGGTCCTACGTCCGCATTGCTGCCGTGCCCGCGAACGGAAAGCGGACTCGAGGATGGCTCTCCCGATCACCTGATACTCGGTCGCTCGTGATGCTCACGCGCTCAGGGATGCTTGATCTATTACCTGAGAAGTCCCCGGGAACCGGCCCAAAGCCGGTGACGATCCGGACACGCCGCGACATACTGTGACCACCGCCACTCGCTCAACCCGTGACCCATCCCATGTCACGGCGGTTCTTTCGGCGAAATCCTGAACAAGAACGCACGGATCGGTAACAGTGGGTGCAGCGCAAGCGACCTATTCGTCACGAACGCTCACCGGGGGGTGACTCATTGTGACTGCGATGCCGACGCGCGAGTCAACGGAGACTCGCCCGAGGCTTGGCACGGTAGGTAGCCAGCGAAGCTGGCGAGGCCTTCGGGACGCATTCAGTTGCGCCCGGGCCGCTCGCCCAGGCTGCCCGCTGGGAGCGGCGCTACGTCTTGTGCCTGCTGCTGATGGACATCGTCATCGTCAGCATCTCCGTCGTTGGCGGGCTCCTCCTGCGCTTCCGGGAGCCAGAGCACGTCCCGTACCTGAACGAGACGGCCGCGCTCCTGCTGGCTCCCACCTGGATCGCCCTGCTGGCCATCAGCCGCGCCTACGACCGCGAGCGCGTCCGCACTGGGACCGAGCAGGTCAAGGCCCTGTTCGAGGGCACCGTGCGGATGACCGCCCTCGTCGCGTTGGCCGCCTACGCCACCAAGTCGAACGTCTCGCGCGGCTTCTTCCTGATCGCGCTGCCGGGCGGCCTTCTCGCCCTGGCGCTAGGCCGGCTCTTCGCCCGCACGCTGCTGCACCGGGCCCGCCGCCGCGGGCGATGCCTGCACCGGGTGCTCGCCGTCGGCAGCGTCGATGACATCCACCACCTGCTCCGCGAGCTCGACCGGCGCGACCACCACGGATTGCGGGTCGTCGGGGCCTGCACCTTCAGCGGCGAGAAGGAGCTGGCCGAAGGCATCCCCGTGCTCGGCACTCCCACCGACGCGCGGCGCGCCGCCGCTGACATCACCGCCGACACCGTCGCGGTCACCAGCTCGGGCATCCTCGGCCGCGAGGGTCTGCGCCAGCTCGCCTGGCAGCTCGAGGGCAGCGACATCGGCCTGCTGCTCGCGCCCGAGCTCACCGACGTCGCCGGCCCCCGCATCAACGTCCGCCCCCTCGGCGCCCTCTCCCTGCTGCAGGTCACCGAGCCCAAGTTCAGCGGCGCCACCCGCATCCTGAAAGGCGCCACCGACCGGGTCGTCGCCGCCCTCGCGCTCTTCGTGCTCTCCCCCGTGCTGCTCGTCATCGCGGCCCTGATCAAGCTCGACAGCCGCGGCCCGGTCTTCTTCCGCCAGACCCGCAGCGGCGTCGGCGGCGCACCGTTCTCGCTGGTCAAGTTCCGCAGCATGGTCGAAGAAGCCGAAGACCTGCTCATCGACCTCACCGACAAGAACGAGAGCGGCGGCGTCCTGTTCAAGATCCGCCGCGACCCCCGCGTCACCCGGGCCGGACGCATCCTGCGCCGCCTCTCCCTCGACGAACTCCCCCAGCTCTGGAACGTCCTCACCGGCGAGATGTCCCTCGTCGGACCCCGGCCGCCGCTGCCCAGCGAAGTCGAGCTCTACGCCGAAGACGCCCGCCGCCGCCTCCTGGTCAAGCCCGGCCTCACCGGCCTCTGGCAAGTCTCCGGCCGCTCCGACCTCTCCTGGGAAGAGATCGTCCGGCTCGACCTCTACTACGTCGAGAACTGGTCCCTCGTCATGGACCTCGTCATCATCATGCGCACCGTCGGCGCCGTCCTCGCCGGCCGCGGAGCCTACTGACTCAGCAGGGCAGTCGCCGGGTTGGCTGGATCGTGACCGACTGTGTCTGAACATGCATATGGGCCCGGCTGCACGGGTCTTTCGACTAAATTCCCTGGTCGCACCGCCATATAGCCTAACGACACGCGGTGCGCAACCGCCGTAAAGCATGGCAAAGCAGTTCACCCGGGGGTGACTGTCCGTGGCTGTCATACCTACGCACAAGCAGACCGAGTTTCTGCTGCGGTTGAGCCCGGTACAGCGCGATGGAACCCGTAGGCGGGTTGGGCCGAAGCCAGCGGCACCAGGACCGCTCGCCCGGGTCGCCCGATGGGAGCGGCGGTACGTCCTCTGCCTGCTGGCGATGGACATCCTGCTGGTGACGATCGCCGTCAGCGGCGGGCTGTACCTGCGCTTCGGGGAGCCACACCATGTCACGTTCGTCACCGGTGCGGCCGCGTTCCTACTGGCACCGACGTGGATCGGGTTGCTGGCGATCAGCCGCGCCTATGACCGCGAACACGTCCGCACGATCACGGAGCAGGTCAAGGCCCTGTTCGAGGCCAGCGTGCGGATGGCCGCGCTGGTCGCGTTCCTGGCGTATCTGAGCAAGTCCGAGGTGTCCCGTGGTTTCTTCCTGATCGCCCTGCCTGGCGGCTTCCTCGCCTTGGTGCTGGGCCGGCTGGCTGCGCAGGCGCTGCTATACCGCGCCCGGCGCCGCGGTCGCTGCCTGCACCGCGTGCTGGCCGTCGGGACAGTGCCCGACATCCAGCATCTCCTCACCCAACTCAACCGGCGGAAGGAGCACGGCCTGCACCTTGTCGGCGCGTGCACCTACTCCGACGATTACGAAATCGGCGACGGTGTCCCGGTCCTCGGCACCCCGGCCGACGCGCGCCGGGTAGCCGCCGACATCGTCGCCGACACGGTCGCGGTCACCAGCTCAGGAGTACTCGGCCGCGAGGGTCTGCGTCATCTCGCCTGGCAGCTCGAGGGCAGCGACATCGGGCTGCTGCTGACGCCGGAGCTCACCGACGTCGCCGGCCCGCGGATCAACGTCCGCCCCCTCGGCGCCCTCTCCCTGCTGCAGGTCACGCAGCCGAAGTTCAGCGGCGCCACCCTCGTCCTCAAAAGCGCGTCTGATCGCTTGCTTGCTGCGCTGGCGCTGGTCGTGCTCTCCCCCTTGCTCCTACTTGTTGCGGCTCTGGTGAAGCTCGACAGCCGTGGCTCGGTGTTCTTCCGCCAGACCCGAGTCGGCGTGGGCGGCCGGCCGTTCCGGCTGGTGAAGTACCGCACCATGGTCCCGGCCGCCGAGGACCTGCTCATCGACCTCACCGACAAGAACGAGAACAACAAAATCCTCTTCAAGATCCGCCGCGACCCCCGCATCACCCGCCTCGGACGCATCCTGCGCCGCCTGTCCCTCGACGAACTCCCCCAACTCTGGAACGTCCTCACCGGCCACATGTCCCTCGTCGGACCCCGGCCACCACTACCCAGCGAAGTCGCCCTCTACGCCGAAGACGCCCGCCGCCGCCTCCTCGTCAAACCCGGCCTCACCGGCCTCTGGCAAGTCTCCGGCCGCTCCGACCTCTCCTGGGAAGAATCCGTCCGCCTCGACCTCTACTACGTCGAGAACTGGTCCCTCGTCATGGACCTCATGATCATCGTGCGCACCGTCGGCGCCGTCATCGCCGGCCGCGGGGCCTACTGAGCCCCAGCAGGAATGGTGGCCGGATCGGCTCCGCGCGAAGGCGCCGCTACGTTGACGTAATCCCGCGGGGGCATTCGAGAGCGTCGGCCTCATTCATGCCCCGCATTCGATGCCCTGCGACAGTAACGCGCGCGCATTTGTCAGGAGAAGACAGTTAAGTTGTGCTGGTCGTGGTGCAATTACCCCGTTCGGCCTAAGCGTCCAAATAATCATTCACCCGTTTGCAGGCTGTTTGCCCTCCGATTGCAGGATTACTTTGAATTCAAGGTTTCGCTTAGGCGTGATCTGGTCGAAGGATCCGGATGATCCGACGATCGAGGGAAGCATTGATCCGTACGGTCCCCACCGACCCGCTTGTGCGGGCACGGAGAGATCCGGTCGCCAGGCCGTACGGGGAGCTAATGGCGAGACCGACCCGACCGAGTACTGCGTAGGCCGCTGGCCTTTCGCGTTGCGAGGACGGAGCATCGGCAATGTCGTCCAGCCCGAGCACGGGAATGCGCGTGGCGCGGCGACTCGGCGGGGCGATGGTGACATTGCTGCTCGCTGCGCTTGCCGCCCTGACCATTTCCACTGCGACCGGCTGGCTCGCCGTCACGCCGGTGCTCTCGGGTTCGATGCGTCCCGGATTCAACCCCGGCGATGCCATGCTCACCGAACGCGTTCCGGCGACGTCGCTGCATGTCGGTGACATCGTCAATGTGAAAGTGCCGCCGAAAGCCGGCAGCGGGCAGCGCGTCCACCGCATTGTCGCCATCCGCCATCAGGGCAACGAGATCGCGATCCAGACCAGGGGCGACGCGAACAAGATCACTGATCCGGGCTGGATCGTACTCAAAGGCGATCAGTACCGGACCGTCGCCCGCCTGCCGTATCTGGGCTGGATCGTCAATTTCCGGGCCGCCAACGGCGGCGAGATTCTGCTCGGCGCCATCGCCCTCGTGGGCGCCCTGTCGCTCCTTCAACGCTTCTGGCCACGCCGTGGCCAGGTGATTGTTCCGGACGGCGCCTCGCCGTCGGGGGCAATGGCACCACCCGCGAGCTGATCCATCGGTCGCTCGCTAGACAGCACCACCGCATTACAGGGGAGCGCATCGTGCGCAAAATCAACAAGGTCCTCATCGGGCTCACGGTCGTCGGCGCGGGTTTTGCGACCGTCGGCGCCGGCGCGGGCGCCGACTTCCTGACCTCGGCGTCAGCCTCGCAGACCATCAACGCGGGCACCCTCACCGTCTCGCTGAGCGACGGCACGAACACCTCGAACGGCGGGATCAACACCCCGGCCGCCCTCAACCTGGCCCCGATCGGCCCCACGGGCTCCTACTTCAAGGACTACAAGACGATCACGCTGAAGAACACGGGCAATGTCACCGCCACGGTCACCAACGTCGAGCTGAGCACCAGCGGCGACGTCACTCCGCTGGCTAACGATGCCCACATCAGCGTGGCGGATCCCACCAGTCACTACGTCTGCAGCGGCACCGTCGCGCATTGCACCGGCGTCAACCTCACGCCTGGCGGCTCGTTCGTGCTCGCCCCCGGAGCGTCGCTGGTGATGCCCATTTCCACCTACGCCGGCGGCAACACCGGCGCACCGGCGCTGACCAACGTCGACGAGGGCAAGACCCTCTATGAGACGTTGACCTACACCGTCACCGGCTGACGATTGCGAGCGGCTGACTAGCACGGCCATACCGCCGCCTGCCTGCCCTGCACCGGGGCGGGCAGGCGGCGGACCTTACTGAGCCACCTCGCGCAGCAGCCCGGCCAGCTTGCCGGCCTGCACCTTGACATCGATGAGCGCAGCCCCAGCGCCGGCACGTCGCCCTTGGTGACGACCATTCCCCGCTCCGAACCCGCACCGATGAATTCCGGCAACGCGCCGGCGTCGCTGCCGATGACCGGGGTGCCGCTGGCAAATGCCTCGATCACGACCCAGGGCACCGCGTCGCGAAAGGTCGGCAGGCACAGCACGTCGGCCCGGCGGAACAGCTCGCGCAAGGCAGCGTCACCGGGTCGCAACCGATGCCACCGCAAATCCGCCGTGCCCCAGCGGATCTCCGCCGAACCATCGAGGGCCAGCCGAAGGGCGGCCTCGACACTCGCGTGACCCATCGCCCCGGACCCGGACGGCCCATGGTTGATGAAGCAGACCGAGAGCCGATTGCCCATGCGCTCAGCCGAGCCGGGCCAGCTCGGGGTCGGCCCCGCTGACCTGGCGCCGCGACCGCGGCCAAGGGAACACAGCGATCACGAACGCCACCCCGATGAACAGCCAGAAGACATGCTCGCTGGAGGTGTAGACGTGATCGGAGAACGGCCAGAAGAGCGTGACCCCCGGCGGCCCCTCGCAGATGTCCCGGACGAAGTGCGTCACCACACCGAACACCGCTCCGGCGGCCGCGGCTCGCCAGCGCCGGCTGCCGGCGCAGATCGCCAGCAGGACCAGCAGGGTCACGATGCTGTGGGGATACGGGCGTCCCCCATGCACCGGCGAGAACCCGTGCCCCAGGTAGCCGGGAATGTGGTCGAGGTCGATCGCCACCGATGCGATCAGCGCCCCGATGACGAACGGCTTCTTCAACACGACGAAGCGTGCCAGCGCCACCACGCACAGCGCCGTCGTGGCGAAATGGGACGGCTCGTCCAGCAGCCCGGTCTTGACTACGGAGTACGGGGTGTCCCGGTCGATCGCGTCGAAGATCAGCGCCACGGCAGCGAGCGCCGCCGGCAGCAGCGAGCGCGACGCCAGTAGCCGGGCAGCCCGATGGGTCGGCACTGTTCCACGTTAGCGGCCCAGGAACCGCCCGAGGTCCCCTGCCGCTCTCATGCGGGTTTCGGCTCTCGGTGGAGGGCCTGGTGCGGTCGGGGCGGGTGCGGTGAAGTCGCGGTTGAACAGGTCACCGGCCCGCTTGCCGCCCCACTCAGAAGGGTGCGGCGGCAAACCTTGGGCGGTTCAGCTGATCACCGGGCGCCCCAATTCAACGATCGCCTGTCGCACCACGGCCACACACGTGCGGGCAGTAGCGTCAGTTTGATGAGCGATTGGGACGCGCCTGACTCGCCTGCCCATAGGATCAGCCGCCGAGGAGCCCTCATCGCGGCGGGAATCGGACTCGTGGGGGCGGCCGGCGCCGTCTCCTGGTACGAGCTCAGTGGCAGCCCGAGACCGGTTGCGGTGCCTCGTCCATCGGCGAAAGCGACGGTCGAGCGATGGGCTTCCCAGCGCGGCCCGACGTATTTCATCGGCCACCGGGGCTCCGGCGACGTCCTGCCGGAGCATTCGATGCCTGCCTACGAGGCCGCCTTCAAGTGGGGCGCTCCGGCCATCGAGGTGAGCACCAGCTCCACGTCGGACGGACTCCTCATCTGCATGCACGACCTGACCTACGACCGGACGACGAACACCACGGGGATCATTCACGACATCCCGTCGTCGGCGCTGTCCAGGATCGGCGTCCTACAACCTCAGCTCGGGCCGGCCTGGACAAAGAAGCCACTTCCCCAGGTACCGACGCTCGAGGACGTCTTCAAGCGTTTCGGGGGTCGCGTCGTGCTGTGCGTCGAACCCAAGCGGGATGCCGATTACCAGGCCGTTATCGCCATGATCGAGAAATATCGGCTGCAGGACTCCGTGATCGTCAAGCTGTATCACGGCAGCGTTCACATAGGCGACGCGAAGAAAGCCGGATATCCGCGCTTCGTTTACCTGACAACCAGTGACGTTTCGCTGGCCGCCATTGCGGATCTAGCCGCTCGGCTGGACAAGACCAAGGACTACCTGGTCATTCCGACATCGTCGGGCCAGGGTCAGGAGTACCTCCCGACCGATCTCGTGACAGCCGCCGTGAAGACGGGTGTTCCCACTTGGGTGTATCCCGTCCACCGGCGCTCGGAGGCTGAGCGGTACTTCTCCCAGGGCGTAGCGGGAATCATCAGCTCGAGTGTCGGCTACAGCAGCCGTGCACTTGCTCCCGTAGTGGCCGACGACTGGAACTCAGGGGCCATCGCGTCTGGCGAGGTGACCAGGGATCCGACCGGACTCAGGTATGCGCCCAAGTGGGAAGCGGGTGGGGTCTTCCGGCTGGACGCCCAGAAGGCTCAGCACTTCGTCCTCCTCGGACAGTTCGCGCCGATCGCCGCCGCGCAAGGCAGCTACACCATCGAATTCGAGGCCTGCTGGGACCGGCTGCCCGCTAATCGAGTGGCGAACATGTCGATCGCCTTCGCGCACGAGAACGACCGCTACTACGAGCATCAGCTCGGCAACAGCAACGGCTACCACGCGACGCAGCGAGCCAGTGGTCTCCTCGAACTGCATTCGCATACTGCCGGCGTTCGCCAGGGGACGCCACTGGGAAAGGCCGTCTCCACCCCCGCGCCGAAAGCGGGCCAGTGGATGGCTTTCCAGCTGACGGTCACGCCGACCAGCATCGCCTGGTCACGTCAGGACGCGCGTCCGACCACCAGCGTCATCGGTTTCGACGCCGGCTTTCGTGGCGGCTACTTCCACATCGGCCGCAGCTCGACGGACGGATCGCTGAGCTTTCGGAATTTGCGCCTGCTCTGAGCGGAGCCGGTGATGACCCCTAGCAAGCGGTTGAGACCCCCGTCCCAAGTACGAGGGCCTCAACCGACGAGCATGCGATCCGGCAGCGATGGCCGGAGCGTTCCTACTTGCTGTTGTAGTGGGTCAGGACCTGCTGGGCCGATAGGGCAGCCGGATACACGGCGACCTCGTCGATGCTGCCGGCGAAGAACTCGCTCGACGGCTGGTTCGGCCATCCATTGACGTTGTCGCCACCGACGTGCCAGTAGCCGTCGAAGGTCTGGTTTGTCGTCACCCACCGGTTCGAGGCGACGCGGACCCCGTCCACGTAGAGCGCCATCCCGTTGGCACCCTCGGTGGCCACCACATGATGCCAGGCGCCGTTGTTATAGGCCTTCGAGGAGCCGATGACCTGAGTCGTGCCGGTGTAGACGCCGAACAGGAGCTGACCTTTGTTGGTCATGTACACCTGCTTGTCGTAGTTGGAGCTGTCCTTGGTCAGCCCGTCACCGAAGCCGATGATCTTGCCTCCCGAGTGGGTGGTGGTCTTGAACCATGCCTCGACGCTGAAGGTCGAAGGTGAGGCGGTTCGAAGCTCGGAGCTTGCCTGCGAGATCCCGGCGAAGGTCAGCGCCGTGTTCCCGTCGGATGTGGCCCCTGGGGCGTTGTAGGTGATCCCGGTCAGCGGAAGCTGCCCGTCCTGGTTGTTAGGACTCGAGTCGGCGGCATAAGTCGTGCCTGTCTCGTCATAGCGCCAGAACAGGCTGGGGTTGTCAGCGAGCACCGCCGAGGCGTACGAGGAGCTCGTGCCCGGTACCGTCACGGTCTGCGCGGCGGAAAACCCAGTCGTGATGGTTCCGTCACTCGCCCGGACCTTGTACGTGTGCGTTGAACCCGGGACCAGTCCGCCGTCGGTGTAAGACAGCTGCGGGCGTGCCCACCAGACGGAGTTCCCGGCAAGGGTCGTCAGCTTCACGCCGTCCCGGTAGATGTCGTACGTGAGTGCAGCGTCGTCGTTGTCGACCGACGAGCGGAGCCGCACGGTCACCTGGCCGGCGGTCGCGGTACTCAAGGACATCAGCGGGATGCTGGGAGCAGCCTCTTGCGGACCCTGGCCGAAGCGGGTGAGGCTCTGCTGCGGGTGGCCGTTCACGGTGGTGAACTCACCGGACACCCACAGGTAACCGGAGCTGACGACCATGTCGCGGGGGCCGATCTGCTCGCCGATGCCGTCATTGGTGTCGGGGTACCACGGCAGCTTGGTGGTGGGGGACGTCAGTGTCTGGGCCAGCAGATGCTGGCGTCGACCGTCCGGCTCTTCCCCCATGCTGCTGCAGTCGTGCGCGTGGGATCCGCTGTAGAGCACGTTGTCGTAGACGACGATGGCCTGTGTGGCACCAAGGCACGTGTCTCGCCAGATCTGCGAGTAATCGCTGAGGCTGACTGCGGTGCGGCCGTCGAACACACCGCCACCCGTCCCCTCGTTGGCGAGGTAGAACGCGTCGGCCGTAACGGCGATGTCCTTGACGTCCGACGTGGAGCTGAAGAAACCCGGGAAAGCGTGGACCGTCGCGCCGGTGGCGCTGTCGAGCACGCCCAGCGCGTGAGATGCGGTCCCGTTCACATTGTCGAAGTCACCGCCCACTATGACCCGGGAACCGTCCCCGGTCACGGCAATGGCCCTCACCGGCTTGTCCACTGAAGGGGCCCAGGCCGCAATGACCGCACCGGTCGGGGTGACCGCCCCTAAGTGGTTGTGCGCGACACCACCGACGGTCTTGAAGTCACCGCCGAAGTAAACGGCGGACGCCGTCGCGGCAATGGCCCTCACCGGAGCCGGCACGGCGGGGTGGAAGCTCGCGATCGGCTTGCAGGAAGCGATGGTGATCGCAGCAAAGTTGTTTACCCCGGTCTTCGCAGTGCCGGCTGTGACAGTGCCGAACGAGCCGCCGACGTAAAGGATCTTGCCGTCGGGAGAGACGCTGAACGCTCGCACCGTGGCGGTCCCGGCGGCGTTGGTGAACGACAGGCTGCAACCGGTCGGCGCGCCCGTAGTGGCATCGAAGGCCGCGAAGTTAACAGCCGGCTGCTCGCCGGTGCCTGCCGCGGCGCCCGGTGGCCGGATCGACGTGAAGGTACCGCCTGCGAACACGGTGCTACCTGTTTGAGCAAGCGCCCACACGACGCCATTCGCCTGCCACGTCGACAAGTTGGCGGCGGAGAACGCCGTCAACGACGATTTGGCTGATGCTGGTGAGGCGGTCACGAGGGCCGCAGCGACCATCCCCACCGCAGCAACGCTCGCTGATACTTGCCGTCGCATGACTTCTCCTGTGGCGCAGTGAGTTGATGAACGGTAAACGTGCGCCGAGCTGCAGGAGTGTCGTTTCGGGCGCGTTATCACTCGTTCGGCGTATCAAGTCCCACCCCAGATGGAGCAAGCCCCGTACGTGATCACGAAACGCCCAACGGATTTCCGCACAGTGCCCGCAATTCTGAAAGCCCCAGAAAATATCCGTGCAAATGACGGCGATTTCGGAATTGACGAGATCAGGCGATTAACGCATTCGTGCCGAAGCTCCGGCGCTTTCTTGATGCGATGACCGACTGTGACCATTCGGTACTTGCTCGGCTCGGCGTCGTCATGGACCTGATGATCATTCCGCGAACGGTCGCTGCTGCCTCGGCAGTGGGCTGCGCATCCCGGCGCGTGCCGAGGAGACTCGCGGACCCCTCAGGCGGGACGTTGGCCGCGACGCTCAGGCGCCAGACCAGAGGATGGCTGGACATATCCCGAAACCTCAACCGCCGGCGACGGCGCGGGCCGGCGCATCAGCCGCTGGTCCGGGGTGCCGGGGCTCAGTTGGAAAACCGGCAGATCCGTATCAGCCCGATAGAGATCGATACCGAACAAGGCGACAATGTCCATCAGCCGGCTGGCCTCATCAGGCCCGACGGTCCGGCGCCAGGACCCAACCAAGTCGGCGCGCGTGCTCGCGTCGCCCGATATGGCATGGCGATGCCCCGGATCCGAGTTCTTCGAGGGCACGGACACCCGCTGAAGCGCGGCCTCCAATCCCGGCAGCCGAAGGAAACGCCAAAGGTCCGGAAGCACCGACTCTGGCGTCGTCATCAGCTGTTCATAGGAGCAGACGAACCACCGCTGGCCCGGGCCGGCCTTCAGTACCTTCCGGTTGGCGAGGCACCAGTCGACGACCGCCAGCTCGAGCTCGTTTCCTGATCGTGCCAGTCGCGCCACAGTGGTGCGCAAGCCGTCCGTCCCCAAATCCGCCATGAACTCTGGATCGCCGAGATAGCAGTCGAGGCGGCTGAGGTGGCCGCGCCGCACGCTGCTGAGCGCTTGCGCGATCGGATGCCGTACCAGGTAGACAACGTCGTAACCAAGGTCTTCGACGAAAAGGTCGATCACCGCAGTCATTCGGATGCATTTCAAGACGCGGCGATTGACGCGCCAGTGCCAGCCCACCTGCCACGGCAAGACGGGACCGAAAAGCCGCACCCGACTGTCGTCGCGCAGATAGTCGGCGAATGCGCGGCGCTCGTCTGCCGTGAGTGACCCGTACGCCCAGCGGGTGTTGATATCGAGCAACTCGTGAGTGTCGATCATGGAGCGATGGTCAGGCTCGTCACGAAACGTCACTCCGGGGCAGGAGCTCACTAGCTCCATGAGCCACGTGGATCCGCTGCGCGGAGACGAGATCAGCGCAACATCAGGAAGGGGGCCTGGCGAGAAGTGATTCAGCAACCGTGCAACGGGTGGCCGCAGCACTGCCTTCGTTCGCGCCTTCACGCAACCTCCGAATAGCCGGCGAACTCAGCGAACCCAAACGTCCCCGATCCGGCCATTCTGACACGATCCTGACATGACGCCGCTACGATCCGCCGACCGGCGGGTCACATCCTGCTTCCGCAGCGACCGTGCAGCATTTGTGCGGGAGATCACGATGAGCTCACCCGCCGATCGCCGGTTTCACGCTGCATCACGGCCTGTCACCGATAGTGTCTAAACGCCAGCATCAAGCACCGGAAACGGTGACATCCCGAGCCCAGTGCGGCGCCGCTGCCAAGTTGGAGTCCCTATGCCTGAGGACGAGCGCCTCCTCATCCATGTCCAGGGAACGCTGCGCAGCGGCAGCACGCTACTTGAGACGCTCCTGACCCAGACGTCAGATGCCGCAGCGATCGGTGAGAGCCTCAATTTGTATCGCTTCCTCGCCTTGGATCTGCCATGCAGCTGCGGGTGTCCCTCGCGCTCGTGTCCGGTCTGGTCACAGGTCGCCGAGCGGGTGGGGCTGTTGGACACCGACCTCGATTTGGCCGCCTTCGCGGTTCAATTCCGTCGCGCCGTTCGGCTCAGGAACTGCTACCGGGCCGTCTACAAGGGTGAGATTCCCAGCGAACTACGCAGGATCCACCGCCTGGCGATCGAGGCCTTCGCCGACGTCATGAAGGTGCACACTGTCATCGACACCAGCAAGAACCCGGCGCTGCCCAGGTTGGTTGACGGGGATGACTGGGACTGGAGCCCTGCCTACATCCATCTGGTTCGCGATCCTCGCGCGGTCGCCTTCAGCGACAGCCGGGCTCGTCACCAGGTCGACCCGCACACGCGTCCGCCGCGGCGCGGGGTCGTATTGAGCGCGCTCGTGTGGCGTCTGACGAACCATCTCATCGAGTGGAGCCGCGCAAATGCCTGGGGCGACCGGCCGAGTATGCGGGTGCGCTACGAGGATCTCACCGCCGATGCGCCGGCCACTATCGAGGCGATCGCCGACCGCCTGGCACTCCCCACGCCCACCAGCAACGACGCTCCCGAGTTCACCGGCGCCGCCGTGCCGCTCGGCCGTCAGACACACGCCATCGCAGGCAATCCAGGGCGCTGGCCAGTCACGACCACCGTCCGCAGCGACGAGCGCTGGCGCGCGCAGATGCCGCGTCACGAGCGGGCCATGGTCTCTATCATCGCAGCGGGCGCTCTTCGGCGGTACGGCTACAAGTAGTCACGCGAGCCGCCTCCGAGCTAAGTGATGGCTGTCACCAAAGTGGAAAACCATCCCGAACGCTGAGGCGTCCACAAGAATGGATTCGTGACCAACCGTCGCGCCCAAGGACGCGCCCGTTCGTCGCGGAAGGGATGATCCGATGTCAGGGGGTGGTGCCGGCGGCACCTTGGGTTCATTCCCAGGCAGCTGTCGGGCCCCTCTGCCGGGAGTGGGGCTCACGTTCGACCTCCACGAGCCGATCTGGTGGGTGATTCAGGGAGGCCGCGATGGGCCCGATCATCACTGTGTTGGAGTAACGGACCGGCGGGTGCTGCCCCCGAAAGGGTGAACTTCAGCTCCGGCCCACCCAAATCTCATGCCTCATCACGTTCAGTACTTGGTTGCATCGAACTAGTCAGGGAGGTCCGGGCATGCGAATCGTTGTGTTTGACTACTCCGGACATCCGGGACAGATCCAGTTGAGCCGCTGGCTCGCCTCGCAGTCGCACCACGTTTTGCATCTGCACTGCCCGGACTACACGTCCGGGAAGGGCGACCTTTCCCCTCGCCCCGAAGACGCCGAAGGCCCGGGGTCGCTGACTATCGGCGAGGTCCGGCTGGGTGCGAGCTTCGACCGATACTCCCTGATCCCGCGGATCCGGCAGGAGATCCGGGCCGGTTGGGTCGCCACCCATCGCATCCTGTCGTTCTCGCCCGACGTGGTGGTCCTGAGCAATGTCCCGCTTCTCGGGCACGCAGTGCTGGCCGAGCGGCTGAAACGTCACGGCGTTCCGATGGTCTTCTGGCACCAGGACATCTACAGCCGCGCTATCGGTGAGGCCGCTCGCCGGCGACTGGGGCCGGCCGGGCCCGCCGTCGCCCACCTCGCCGACAGCATCGAGCGGCGCGTGGCCCGGATCAGCAGCCAGATCGTCGCCATCTCCGGCGCCTACCTGCCGACGCTGGAACGCTGGGGGGTCCCGCCCGCCGACATCACGGTGATCCCCAACTGCGTGCCGGTCGACGAGATCGTGCCCCGACCGCGCGAGAATGACTGGGCACTGCGACACGATCTTCAGCAGCGTCCCGTAGCCATGTACACGGGCACCCTCGGTCTCAAGCATGATCCGTCGCTGCTGCTGGAAATGGCCCTGGAAATCAAGCAGTCCATGCCCGAAGCCCGGCTTGTCGTGGTCTCACAGGGGCAGGGCCGAGAGTTCCTGGAGGCGCAAGCCTGCGCCCGCTCTCTCGACCAGCTCGTCCTGCTCGATTACCAGCCGTTTGAAGAGCTACCCGACGTGCTGGGCAGCGCCAACGTCGTCGTCGCTCTCCTCGAGCCCGAGGCGGGTGTGTTCAGCGTGCCGAGCAAGGTCCTGACCTATCTGTGTGCCGGCCGGCCAGTTCTCGGTGTCATGCCGCCCGAGAACCAGGCGGCGAAAATGATCGAAGGCGCCGAGGCCGGCTGGATCGTGCCGGCCGGCAAGCGGGTGGAGGCGGTCGATCAACTCGTCGCTGCCCTTGCCGATATTGCAGGTACTGCGGAGGCTGGACGTCGAGGGCGAAAGTTCGCCGAAACCACGTTTGCGATCGACACCGTTGGACGCCGTTTCGAAGGGGTTTTGGAGAAAGCAGTCGGTCCGACGAAGCGCGCTCGCGCGTTGGCTGCGGACGATCTCGTCAAGGAAAGGTCGAAATCATGAGCAAGACGGTGTTGGTCACGGGTGCCGGTGGATTCATCGGCGGCCATCTCGTTCGCGATCTGCTGGACAAGGGGTTCGAGGTCCGCGCGGTCGACCGCAAGCAGTTGGATGACTGGTATCAGCTCCTGCCTGAAGCGGACAACGTCGTGGCCGACCTCTCGGAGCTCGCCGCCTGCCGCCGTGCCGTGCAGGGCGTTGACACTGTCTACAACCTCGCCGCCGACATGGGCGGCATGGGCTTCATCGAGAACAACAAGGCGCTGTGCATGCTCACGGTGCTCACCAGCACCCACATGCTGGTCGCCGCCCGCGACGCCGACGTCTCGCGCTTCTTCTACTCCAGCTCCGCGTGCGTCTACGCCGCCGACAAGCAGACCAACACCGACATCACCGCGCTACGCGAATCCGACGCCTATCCCGCTATGGCCGAAGACGGCTACGGCTGGGAAAAGCTGTTCACCGAGCGGATGGCCCGCCACTTCCTGGAGGACTTCGGCCTGCAGACCCGCGTCGCCCGCTTCCACAACGTCTACGGTCCGCACGGCAGCTGGAACGGCGGCCGGGAAAAGGCCCCCGCCGCCATCTGCCGCAAGGTCGCCATGGCGAAGATCACGGGCGATCACACGATCAACATCTGGGGCGACGGACACCAGACCCGCAGCTTCATGTACATCGACGACTGCCTGCACGGCATCCAGATGATCGCTAACGCTGACAACCCCACCCCCGTCAACCTCGGCAGCAGCGAGCTCGTCTCGATCAACCACCTCGTCGACATAGTCCAGGACATCGCCGGGGTCACCCTCACCCGCAGCCACGATTTGTCCGCCCCCCAGGGCGTTCGCGGTCGCAACAGCGACAACACCCAAATCATCGAGACCTACGGGTGGGAGCCCACCATCAGCCTGCGCACCGGTCTGGAAGCCACGTACGCCTGGATCTACGACCAGATCACCAGCCAGGCACCCGTCGGCGCCGCCTCCTGAATTTCGGGCTCACTCACCTGAGGCCGGACGGCCTGGAGCCGGCCTCAGGTGACGTCCAGCTCCTTCAGCACGCTGCGTAGCGCCTCGACATCCACGGTGATGTCGCTGGCGATGCCCCAGAGCTTGTCGCCCGGCTGAGACTGCGGTCCTTTGCCGATGAGATAGCGATAGCGCACCTCGGGAAGGTGCGCGAGCAGGCCGTAGTAGCAGGTGTTGATGTAGTCCGGCGGGAAGAGCTCCAGCACCGCTGCTCCCGGGGAGGCGAACACCAGGTTTGCAAGCGCCGCGCCGTGCGGGGAGACGATAACGGCAGCTGACCGAAACAGCTCGATCTGCTCGGATACCGACAGTGTCCCCGGATCGACGGCCCGAAAGCCGAACTGATCGAGCACGTCCCGCACCTGTGCCTCGTTCACGATGCTGCGGCTGTGACGCTGCGCACCGCGGGTGATGTAGACCCGTTCCGTCGCCGACGCTTGCTGTGCCGGAAGCAGACGTGAGCGCAGGAACTCGACGACCCAGGGCGGGATGTCGAGGTCGGGACCCGGGATGCCCGGGACGACCAGCCGCTCGGCCTGCACGTGCGGGGTGACGACGCTGTCGATGATTTCCGCATTGCCGTACCCCGCCAGGGCGAGCAGCTCGCGCTGGAATCGGGTCTGCTGCGGAACGTAGTAGGCGTCGATACCCAGATCGGCACTCGCCTCGATGACTCCCAGCCTGGGTAGCACGTCGAACAGAAAGTGGAAGTAGTTGTCCGACCCGCGAGTATCGAGCACCGCGACGGTCTGCGACTTGCGGGACAGCGGCGGCAGCCGAAGCCGGAAGAACACCATGTGCTCATCGGGTTGGTAGACGGCGAAATACGGGCTGAAGTCGAAAACAGGGTGTTGTTCGGACCGATGATCGCGCCCAGGCCGCCGACAATGCGGCCATGGGGAATCACAGCGAGCTTGGTGTCGGGCACTTGCGCTCGCACTGCCGCGCGAAACGCCCAGTGATCCGACGGAAGTCCTAGCGCCGGCGGCCGGGTCAGCGCGCCGCCCGCAAAGACATTGGAGACCGAGGCGCCGGACACGCCCGCCAGGAATACCGCGCTGTCGCGCACGGAAGCCTGAGGCAGCGCCGCATCCCCGAACATCCGAGAGACCGCCCTGGTCACCGGCGCCACCGTCCTGGTCGCCCGCAATACCGTGCGCTTCGCCCTGGGCCACCATGGGCGCAGTGCAGGGGGCAACTTCGACGGCACGGGGCTCTCCCAATCACCATCCGCCCGTCCCATATGGCTATGGGTCGAGAGGTGACAACGACTTGTGTCTACTTCCGGACCTTGCTACTGATCGCAACTTAGCGGACGCGCTCTACCCCTCGGCCCCATTCCTGCGCGGGGTCTCGGGCGGACGGCCCATCCGCCGCCTCCGGCAAGGCTCAGGTGCGGCCGGAGCCCTTCCAGTGGTTAGTGATCTGGGTGGCCGACAGCGCCGTGTTGTACACGGCAACCTCGTCGATCGTGCCCTGGAAGTACGGGCTTGTGGGAGCTGACGGCCAGCCGGAGACGATGTCGCCGCCGACCCGCCAGTAGCCGCCGTTCGGGTAGTTGAACGCGGTCTTCACCGCGTTCGACGCGACCAGCACCTTGTCGACGTACAGCTTCATGCCCGCCGAGCTCTGGGTCACCACCACGTAGTGCCACTGGCCGTTGTTGTATGCGGCCGGCGAGGTGATCACCTTGCGACCACCAGAGTTGATACCGAACTGCAGATGCCCGTTGTTCAGCATCATGATCTGGCGGTCGTTGCTGGCGCTCAGCGAGATCGGCGCGTCGCCGAAACCGATGATCTTCCCGCCCTTCGTGGTGGTGGTCTTGAACCACACCTCCTCGCTGTAGGACGCCCCCGGCTTCGGCTGGCGCAGCTCGCTGTAGAGATTCGCTGTGCCGACCAGGCCGATCGCCGTGTTGCCGGCGTCGTTCAGCAATGCCCCGGGTTGGTTGTAGGTCATCGTCGTCGACGGGAAGGGGTAGGTGCCGTTGTTGTTCACCGGCGTCGCCCCGCTGATGGCGCTGTCGGCGGCGTAGCTGCCGGCCTTCTCATCCAGCCGCCAGTGCAGGGCCGGGTTGTCGGCATTGATCGTGTTGTCGTAGGTCGGCTGCACCCCGGCGACCGTGACTCCGGCCGTCGCGGCCCCTTTGGATGTGGTGAACGTGCCATCAGTGGCCGTCACGCTGTAGGTGTGGTGACTAGCCGCCGCCTGCGTGTCCAGGACCGTCGTCTGCGGTCGCCGCCACCACGCGGAAGTGACCTGCCCGGTCCAGATCGGAGTCGTGCCGCTGTCGCGGTAGACGGCGTAGGTCAGGGTGCCGTCGTCGGTGTCGGTGGCGGCCCGGAAGTGCACCTCGACCTGCCCGGACCGGTAGCTCACCACTGAGAGTGACGGCGCGGTCGGAGCCACCTTGTCGGGCCCGGTGCCGAAGTGGGTCAGCCCCTGCTGAGCCTTGCCGTTCACGATGGTGAACTCCCCGACGACCCAGAGGAAGTCACCGGTAGTGGAGTTCGCGACCGTCATGGCGCGCGGGCCGAGCTTCTCACCGATGCCGTCGTTGGTGTCCGGGTACCACCCCAGCAGCTGCGGCTGCGGGAGGGCGGGGGTCGACGCCGGCGGATTCGCCGGCTCGGCCAGCAAGTGCTGGCGGCGGCCGTTGCCGTACTCCTTCATGGAGCTGCAGTCATGAGCGTGCGATCCGCTGTAGATGACACCCTTGTAGTCGACGACCGCCTGCGTCGCACCCAGGCAGGTGTCCCGCCAGATCTGCGCGTACGGGGGCCTGAGGCTGATCCCGGTCCGCCCGTCGAAGACGCCGGGGCCGGTGCCCTCATCCCCCATGTAGAACGCACTGGCGTCAGGGGCGACGGTAAGCGCCTTCACCACCGAGTTCGTCATGATGAAGCTGCTGCCGAACGCGTGCTCCACCGCTCCGGTGTCCTGCCGCAGAAGGGTGATCGCGTGCGAGGCGACAGGCACGGTCCCGCCGCTGGGCGTCACCGTGGTGAAATCACCGCCGACGATCAGCCGGTTGTCGTTCACCCCGTTGATTGCCGGTGGGATGGCCAGCGCCAGCGCCGGCAGGTCCAGCGCCGGCGCCCAGGTGGCGTTCAGCGCACCGGTCGTGCTGAACTTCGCAATCCGGTTACGGGTCAGCCCGTTGACGGACTTGAAGTCGCCGCCGACGAACACCGAGGTCGAGTTCGACGCGATCGCCCGCACGAAGGTCGGGAAGGCCGGGTGAAACGTCGTGATCCGGGTGCAGGAGGCGATGTCGATCGCCACCATGCTCGCCACCGAATCGGTATGCGCAACACCTTTCACCGTGTACGTCACCGTCGCGAATGATCCGCCGGCGTACAGCGTCTTGCCGTCCGGGGAGACGTTCAACGCCCGCACCGTCGCTGTATTCGTCGAATTCTTGAAGCCGATCTTGCAGGAGCCCGGCGCGCCGGTCGCTGCGTTGAAACTGGCGAAGTTCAACGCGGGCTGCTGGTTGGAGCCGACCGGAGAACCCGGCGGCCGGATCGACGTGAACGTCCCGCCCACGAACACCGTGTTGCCGGCCGAAGCCACAGCCCACGCGATGCCGTTGGTCTGCCAGGTCGACAGATCGTTCGAGGTGAATCCCGTCGGGGAGAATGTTGCGCTCGCGGGGCCGGCCGCCACGAGGACGGTCGCCGCCCCCAACGACAAAGCCACCCCGATGGCGGCGAAGCGCTGGCGCATGAGAACTCCCTCGGTCGACCCGCAGTTAATGTCACACAGCGTAAAAGGACCGTCCGGCCGTGACTGGGAAACAGCGGAATTGCTCAAGTGCTTTTGAGCCACATTCACCCGAAAGACCTGTGCAATTACTGATTGCGACAGCCGTATCCGATTCTCCTTGGACGCTGCGCCACCTTCCTGGAACGGGGCCCGCCTCCGGTGCACGGCTGCCGGCCGGGGCGCTTGGGGGTTGCTCCCGGGGCTCAGTTGCGGCCGGAGGCCTTCCAGTGGTTGGTGATCTGGGTGGCCGACAGTGCCGTGTTGTAGACGGCGACCTCGTCGATCGTGCCCTGGAAGAAGGTGCTCGTCGGAGCGGACGGCCAGCCGGTGACGTTGTCGCCGCCCACCCGCCAGTAGCCGCCGTTCGGATAGGCGTAGGCGGTCCTCACCGTGCTGGAGGCGACCAGCACCTTGTCGACGTACAGCTTCATGCCGGCAGCGCTCTGGGTAGCCACGACGTAGTGCCACTGGCCGTTGTTGTAAGCAGCGGGTGAGGTCACCACTTTGCGGGCACCGGCATAGACGTTGAACTGCAGCTGTCCGTTGTTCAGCATGATAATCGAACGGTCGTTGCTGACGCTGAGCGACACCTGGGCGTCACCGAAGCCGACGATCTTCCCGCCGGTCTTGGTACTGGTCTTGATCCACGCCTCCTCGCTGAAGGACGCCGCCGGGCTCGGCTGGCGCTGCTCGCTGTAGAGGTTGGCCGTTCCCGTCAGCCCGATCGCCGTGTTGCCGGTGTCGTTGAGCAGCGCCCCGGGTTGGTTGTAGGTCATCGTCGTGGCCGCGGGATAGGGGTAGGTGGCGTTGTTGTTCACCGGGGTCGACGCGCTGATGGCGCTGTCGGCGGCGAAGGTGCCCGCCTTCTCATCCATCCGCCAGTGCAGCGCCGGGCTGTCGGCGTTGACTGTGTTGTCATAGCTCGGTTGGACCCCGGCGACGGTAACGCCGGCCGTGGCGGCCGCCTTGGGTGTCGTGAACGTTCCGTCACTGACCGTCACGCTGTAGGTGTGCGTGGTACCGGCGGTCTGGGTGTCCAGGACTGTCATCTGCGGCCGACGCCACCACGAGGAAGTGAGCTGCCCGGTCCAGCTCGGAGTCGCCCCGCCGTCGCGGTACACGGCGTACGTCAGCGTGCCGTCGTCGGTGTCGGTGCCGGCCCGGAAGCGCACCTGCACCTGGCCGGCCCGGTAGCTCTTCACGGACAATGCCGGAGCAGTGGGCGCCGTCGTGTCGGGCCCGGTCCCGAAGCGGGTCAGCCCCTGCTGAGCCTTGCCGTTCACGGTGGTGAATTCCCCGACCACCCAGAGGAAGTCGCCCGTGCTGGAGTTTGCGACCGTCAGCTGGCGCGGGCCGATCATCTCGCCGATGCCGTCGTTGGTGTTCGGGTACCACGGCAGCAACTGCGGCTGCGGAACCGCAGAGGTGGCAGCCGGGGGATTCGCCAACTCGGCGACGAGATGCTGACGCTGACCGTTGCCGAACTCCTTCAGCAAGCTGCAGTCATGCGAGTGTGATCCGCCGTAGATGACACCCTTGTAGAAGACGACCGACTGGGTGGCGCCTAGACAGGTGTCCCGCCAGATCTGCGCGTATGGCGGGGTCAGGCTGACCGCGATGCGGCCGTCGAATGCACCCGAGCCGGTGCCCTCATTGCCGGTGTAGAAGGCACTGCCGTCAGGATTGACGGCGATGCTCTTCACCACGGAGCGGGACTCGATGAAGCTGCCGAACAGGTGCTCGATGGCGCCGGTGTCCTGGGTCAGGATGGTCAGCGCATGCGAGGCGCCCGAGACGGTCCCGTCGCTGCTGGTCACCATGTTGAAGTCGCCGCCGACGATCAGCCGGTTGTCATTCACCGAATTCACGGCCGGCGGGATGGCCAGTGCCCGCACCGGGAGATCCACTGCCGGCGCCCAGGTGGGATCGAGCACGCCGCTCGTGCTGAGCTTGGCGATCCGGTTGCGGGTCAGCCCGCTCACGGTCTTGAAGTCGCCGCCCACGAACACCGACGTCGAGTTCGACGCGATCGCGCGTACCGGTGCCGAAAACGCCGGGTGGAACGTCTTGATCCGGGTGCAGGAGGCGATGTCGATGGCCACCATGCTCGCCACCGAGTCGGTCTCAGCAATGCCGTTCACCGCGTACGTCACCGAACCGAACGAGCCGCCGACGTAAAGCGTCGTGCCATCCGCCGAGACGTTCAGCGCCCGGACGGTCGCGGTGCCTGTCGAATTGCTGAACCCGAGATGACAGGCACCCGGCGCGCCCGTCGCCGCGTCAAAGGTAGCGAAGTTCAACGCAGGCTGCTCGTTGGATCCCGCCACAGCGCCCGGCGGCCTGATCGAGGTGAACGTCCCGCCCACGAACACCTCACCGCCGGCGGCGGCGACCGCCCAGGCAATGCCGTTCGTCTGCCAGGTGGACAGGTCACCGGCGGTGAAGCCGTCCGGGGACCAGGTCGCGCTCGCCGGCGCAGCCGCCGTTAACGCAGTCGCTGCCGCCAGTGTTGTGGCCACGGCAGCGGCGAATAGACGACGGCGCATGAAAGGTGGCTCCCGGGTCGGCATCATTGGTAGTCAATGAAGTCTACCGACCTTGGTTACTGTTCGTGACAGGATTCGCACGAACTACGACCTAGCCTTCTCAAGTCGGCACCTAGATGGCCTACTCCGCAGAGACGCGATTACTCAACGTGATGATAGGGATACACGCATGCGCTCCCGCGCCCTCCCCCGCATCACTGGTCAAATCAGTTGCTTCCCCGATGGCCTGCAAGCCCACTGAGGGAAGCAACGCAATGTGATGATCTGCGTCACCGAACGCCAACTTCCGGTCGCGGTGCGGCCTCAGCCGGTGGCGCTGTCGGTGGTGGGGTGACCGGAGATCAGCACATCGAGCGCCTGCCGCAGGACAGTGCTGGAAGTCGTCAGCGTGTACGGCAAATACGTCACCCGCACACCGACCATCGCGAACTCCGCCTCCAGCGCAGCACCCGCCGGCGTGCCCTCCCAATCATCACCCTTGAACCACACGTCGAACGGGTGCTGCCGCCAGCTCTCGAGCCGGTCCGCGCTGGTCTCAGCGACCGCCTCGTCGACATACCGAATACTGGAAACGATCGCCAGCCGCTCGGCCAGCGACACCACCGGCAGCTTCCCTTTCCGCAGCCGCATCAACTCATCCGACACCACCCCGGCGATCAGGTAGTCACACCGCGCCCGGGCATGCCGCAACAGGTTCAGATGACCGACGTGAAACAGGTCGAACGCACCGGCCGCGTAGCCCACGATCGGCCGCCGACCCCCCGGCTCACCACCCACGACGCCCCACCCCCCAGCACCGGGCCATGGCGCGAAACCCGCCAAAACATCACCCATCGTAAAGAGACCAGCCCACACTCGTGGCTGAACCGTCGGACCTTCACGGCGTCAGTGCCGTCACAAAGGAATCTCGGCAATCTGCCGCGTCCACTTGACCAGCAACATCGCACAAATAATGGCGGTGGCCGCAAACAGCGCCGTGTAGATGACGATGAACACGTGGGTGAATCCAAAAAACAGGAATGCCCAGCACATGGTCCCGCTGTCAGCAGGCAGCAGAGCGACCGCCTTGAGCGTAGTAGCCGCCTCTGGCGGCGGCGCCGCCCGACCCGGTCCACGGATCAGCTGGTGGGCCAGGTTTCCCCCGAAGAACATCAAGACTGACACCAAGAGCATGCCCAGGGGCACAAGCAGCAGCCAGTCGCCGGTCCCGCGTTCGTACCGGAAGAAGGAAAGCACGACTGCGACGTGCAACAAGACAATCTTGGCGCAGTCGACCATGTGGTCTAGCCATTCACCCGATGGCGAGGTCAACCCGGTCAGACGAGCCAGCTGACCGTCGCTGGCATCAAGCGCGAAGCCCAGGATCAGGAGTACCCCGCTGGCCAGCCCTACCACCACAGTAGGTCGCAACGCCGCTACCAGCACGACCGCTGCCAGACTGCATGACCCGCTGGCGACGGTCACCTCGTTCGGCCGGAATCCGAACCGCGCTGCGGCTGCCGCCAGAACCCGGCCCAGCGGACGATTGACGTACAGGGAGTAAAGCGATGAACCACGAGCCGGCTTCTGCGCCCGGCGCAACGCCGTCAGACCCTCGCGGTAGCCCATCCGTGGGCGAGCGACGACCACCACCGCCCGCCCCCTTCATGCCCCCGAACGAAATCGGCTATCGCGCTCATGCTGCCTCACGTAACCCGCCGAGTACTCCAACTGGGTTCTGCACCTCCGTCGCACGTGCACCTGCGGGCGAGCCATCTGAGAGTAGTCAGCGGACTCCGGATGACCCCGACCCTGCGCCCTAGCGACCGAACGCCGTCGTGAACTCGGTGGTGAGCAACCGCCCACGGAAATGTACCGCCACGAACACCAGGATCGTCGCAGCGACGGCTGCAGCGACCAGCACCGAGCCAAGCCCGCTCGCAACCAACCACCCGACCGCGATGCCGACAGCGCTGGCGCCGACGGCGGCAGCAGCAGCTAGCTGAACCGCGGAATTCCAAAGTCGCAGTCGCAGTCCACGGCGGACCTGCCAATAAGCGACAACGTTCTCCACCACGATGGCTGCCGCGAGCGCCCAGCCGGCCCCGGTGACCCCGAAACGCGGCACGAGCACGACGCCGACGGCGATCTGTGTGGTCAAGGCACTGGCCGCGCCCACGAGGTTCCACATGCTGTGCCCGCTCATGAGCACCGTGATTTGTGCGTTGCCGGTCGCCAGATTGGTGAGGTTGGCAGCGGCCACAAGCGCCAAGGCCACCGACCCCGAGCTGAAATTGCCGCCGAAGACACCAAGCATCGCCTTGGGGAACGCGAGCACGATGAGAAAAAACGGCCAGGACGCCAGCACCATCCACGCCGTGGTCGAGAATTGCAACTCCTCTATGAGCCGGTGGTCGTTGCGTGCGAACGCGCCTCCCACGTGAGCCGAGGTTGCCGTACGCAAGGCCAGCATGACGATCGTTCCAACGATGGTCAGCCGCGTGACCGCGGTGAAGGACGCAGCGGCGGTGCTACTGACCGTTCCAGACAAGATGATGACGCCGATCCATGGACCACAGATGTCAAAGATGCTTCCCACTGCTCGCGGGGCGGCGAATGCAAGGAATTCCCGGGCGGGGACCGGCTTGTCCGCGCCGTCCGGAACCCCCCGCAGCGACCGGCGGACCACAATGACCGAGAACGCGAACCCGACAGCGACCGGTGCCAGCCAGGAGACATAGAAGGCCAACGCGCCACCACCGAGGCCGGCCACGACAGCGAGCAACAGGGGCCGAACCAGAGGTTTGAAGATCTGTTCCGTCACGACTACCGGCGTGACCCTTCCCAGCCCCCTGGCGAAGGCGACCAGGATGAGGCTGAGCGTTGCCAGCGGCAAGAAGAGTGCGCTCAGCAGGATGTACTGGCGACCTTGGCTGATTGGCACGTCGGCGTAGAGCAACCCGGCCCATGTCCCGCTGAACACGATGGCGACGAGGGAAACGCCGCAGCTGGCAACGGCCGCAGGTACGAGTGCGGTACGAAGCAGCGGCCGAAGTGCGCCTTCTCGATGCGTCACTACCAAGCCGGACGCGAAACGCACCATCGCCGTATCGCCGCCGAGCTTCACCACGTTGAACGCGACGGTGAACGCCGCCGTCGCGCTGAAGACGACTCCAGTCCGTGCCGCGCCAAGCCAATGTCCGGCGAAGACGAGCAGCGCGAACCCACCCAGCGCGTTGGTCAGCTGGCCGACCAAAGCGATAACGCCGCCGCGCGCCACGGAGTCGGCCCGGCGAGCCGTCAGTGAGGGAGTCGTCGGCGGAACAGTCGTCACGACCGCTGTGCCCAGATCAACATTCAATGGACGCTGGGCAACCTTCACATGCCACCGATGTCGGGCATAGCGGGGTGAACCGGGCAGGACCACGACGGCATCAGCTGCCCGTCATCCGCTACGCCCGGGTCCCGTCGGACCCGACGGGCGTGCGCTCAGGAACCGCAGTACGCGGCGTCGACGGAGTGCTGGCTCCGCGACCGCCGACCCGCGTGGCGAGTATCCCGGTGGCCACGATCGGAACCCGAGCCTCCGCGAGCAAGCCGAAGAGACTACTCAGGCGCCCCCACTTCGTTCCCCGTGCAAACAGCACCACCGCGGCATCCGCCCGGCTGAGAGTCTTGAGGGCAGCGGCGCCATCGCTCATCGGGTTGGCTGAGACGTAGACGACGTTGTCCGGCTGACTGGGTGCCAGCATCGTGGTCATCTCCGCCGGTAGCCCGATCTCGCGCAGGACATGGACCAGCCGGGCGACCGCATTGCGGTCTGCTTCACCTCGCGGCGAGGTAATCGTGATCCTGCGGTAAATGTCGCCGACCCCGCGATTGTGGAGGCGTACCGCCAGCACGCGCCAAGCCTCGGACACCGCCTGGCTGTTCCCGCGCGGGATCTCCATGACGACACCGATGCGGTCCTCGTCGGTCAACTCATAGCTATGACGCACGCGCTTGTTCAGCCGCACCAGGAGAAGGGCGGCCAAGAATCCGAGGATGCCACCGATGACTCCGCCGGCAACCAACAGCAAGGTGACCGATGGACCGTCTCGGTAGTTCGGGGGCGTAGCCGGCTCGACGAGCTGACCAGGTGTGGTGTCGATGGCGTTCAGTGTCGCGATCTGTGACTGCTCGTCGCGTAGCGAACCGGTCACCTGAGCGAGTTGAGAGGTCAGCCCGTCGCGGGAGGGGCTCGTCAGGCTCAGCTGGCTCAGCGCCTTCGACAGCATGGACGCCTGCTGGTTCAACGACGACACCGAGCTGTTCAGGCTCTTTGATTGCGCAGCGAGCACTTGCTGCGCCTGCACCTGTCGCTGCACCAGGTACGAACTGGCAAGCGCATTTGCGACATCAGCTGCAGTCGCCTTCGAGTGGGACGTGTAGGCAAATTTCAGCACGGTTGTGTTGGCAGGGTTGCTGACCGAGGAATGCTTGCGAAGCTGATCCACAGTGAGGCTGCCATGCAGTGCCGCGCTCGTCCTTTGCAGCGTGAGCTGAGACTTGCCCAGCACCACCTCGTTGGGCATGGTGAGCTGTTTGTCGGGAGTGGAGTTCGCGGTGTTGAACGGATTCTGGCTGATCGGACGCACGACGACCGAGGCGTTGGCGGTGTAGCTAGCGGACGAGGACAAGCTCTCGCCGTAAGCGCCAAATGCCACTAGTCCGACGACCACGCCCACGACCACCCACAGCCATCGCGCCAGCAAGCCTCGCACCAGCGTCTCCTGCGACCCCGCAGCACCAGGACTTCTCATCATGAATTCACCCTTGCGAAAGATGCGCCTGTCAGCGACTCGGTTGATGCGGCGGGAACGTGGAGGGCGGATGTTGGATCGATCGATTGTCGACGTGACATAAGTATCGGCAGCAAGATCAGCAGTGAGAGCGGCGCCATGGCAGGCAGCAACGGCCCTCGCAAGTAGAACAGGGCGAACACACCGAGCACGGGCACGAACGCCGGCCCTATTTGGGGGGAATCTGCAGACGTCGTGTAGCCGTGGGCGTCGTCGAGGCGCCGATGACCAAGGCCGAGCAGCAAGAACACCGCAATGGTGGCCCCCGCACCGCCCCACAAATAGCTCTCGAGCCATAGCGGCGTCGACCGGTTGGACAGAGTGAAATTGTTGTCGTTGGAGACAACGGCTCCGGTGTCGGCTGCCTTGCCGGACCACAGGTATCGCGGAACGAAGAACAGGGCGTCAGTCAGCAGGAACGTTGGCCCGTGTCCATGTGCCTTGACGTAGACGAGGCCGGCCTCCGTCATCGGAAACGCGTCGTAATTGTTGGTAGTGAGTGCGGACGTCACCGAGACCACGTGCTGGTCCGTCGGGTGCTTGTAGCGGAAGTAGTCCGCATACGGGAAAACGATGAGCACGAGCGCTACCAGGCCCAGCGCGGCGACGCGATACCCGTGCCCCCGGCGCAGTCGCGGGAGAGAGAAGGCGAGACCGATCAGGACGGTCCCCGCCCAGTATCGCGGCCTACTGATCGGGTTACTCACCACGACGTTCAACGCGATCATCAAGCTCAGGCCGGTCCACCACCAGCCGGTCCGCCCACTCTTGTGACGCCCGAGAAGCACCAGGCCGAGCAATGCCCAGACAGCGCTCGCCGATAGCGCCCAGCTTTCGAGCAGTTGTGTGGCGGCCGCACCCCCGCCGGCGCTACCCACGGCGCTCGCCTTCGCCGCAATCACCTGCTGCCGGCTGCTGAAGAACGTTCCGATCCCGCCGAGCGCAGGCACGAAGACAAAGAAGAGCACGATGGCGATGACCACCATCGCAGCGACCCGACCGGGAAGGATTTCGCGTTGATAAACCCTCGCGAGACGCGTCTGCTGCGCAGTCCGCGTCGACGGGATGTGGCTGCCGACGATGTACGCCAGGAGACCGACAAGGGTCAGCAACGAGGCCGAGAACGCCTGTGACGTCGGGAAGACGGCCGGTAGCGGCGAAACGCCGGTCGCATGTTGTGCCAGCGGGGCCAGGCCCATCCAGATGTAGGTGAACAGGTAGACGACTGTCTGCATGAGCGCCGGCCGGCGCATGGCAATGGTCCTTGCGAGCATCCCGCCGGCCAACGCCGTCACAACGGCTTGGATCAGCAGCGCCGGGCCCATCTGGCCCCAGTCATTCTGCAGGAGGGCGATCGGGATCACGACGACGAACAGGAGGGTCAAAACCACTGACATCACCGGGTACACCCGGGAACCGGCGTCCTCCTCCGAGGACACCGGGTACCGTCTGCCCGATCTCGACCAGCTCTGCTGGGCGAAGGCGTCGGTGACGTCCATGATCCCCTTCGCTGCGTAATCCGCCTCACCGGCGAAGCGGCGAATTAGCCCACCACATCGTTCAGGTTAGGCAGCCTATTCGACGACTGTTGCGCTTCCGCGCTTCTTTGTCCTTCTTCACAGCTTTCGGTGCCTGATCACACAAAGTTAGTGATGGCACCCGCCCACTTCTTGAACAACCGCTGCCGGTCGGCGATGACCGCGCGGTTGGGTCTCCAGTTGGTGACAGATCCTTAACGGGCCTGTAGTCACAATCCGTGACGCAAACCCACCGACCCAAGGGAGGGTCCGGCCAGGGCGGGCGATCCGGTGTCACCCGGTTCACTTCACCTCACCCAAGACTTTCACGGCGGCAAACACCTGGGAATCAACCGAACGGCTCAACGGTACGGCGTTCGGGCTACGGGCCTACCGAAGCTTCTGGTGATGGCAGGGTCGGCGCGGTGACGTTCGTCACGCCGACGTACTGCAAGTCCTGGACGGTAGGGGTGTCGGTCACCGCGTAGGGCGACGCCACCGACGCGGTGACCCTCCCGTCCCGGGTGACATCGACGCTGATGGCGCCTACGGCAAGCGGCGCAAGGTGTGCGGAGATTCCGGCCGGAGCCTGAAACTCGTGGGCCTGGCCGCCCACCGTCAGCGTGACCGTGGCCGGCGCCGTCAGCACACTCACCACCTCCACGTCGTCCCTGGCAGGGGAACCGCCAGGACGCAAACGCATGAGCTTCGTCTCGGGAAAGCTGGGGCGACTCGCGACGAATTGGGTGCGATAGGTCAGATAGAGCTCATCCTGCTGGACCGGCGGAAAGGAGCCGGTCTTCCATTTCGTCAGGTACAGGTGAGAAAGATCGAGAAACGTCCACCCGTGCTTGGCCGACGGGGCGAACGACGTGCCTTCCGAGTAGTCGTTCCACGTCGTGAGCTGTACCCAGTCGGCGTCACCGGAGATGGCCGCCTGCCAGGTCGTCCGTAGATTCTCGGTGTTGTCCGCTTCATCGAACACGCCCTGGTTCGGACGCTCGTCCTGCACCGAGATCGGCTGCATCCACAGCTTGCCCATCGAATGGGCAAGCCGCGCTTGGTCGCCGATGCCGGCGTTTGCTTTGGGGTTGCGGCTCCCCCAGTCGGAGAACCCATAGCTGATCGAGCGAAAGGCCTTCGCGTTCGACTCGAGATCCAAGAACGTCGGGACGAACGCCACGGAGATGTCGTAGTTCGACTTCAACTGCTGGAAGACGCTCCTCCACCAGGCCGGGGAGTGTGCCTCGGCCTTGAAGGGTGAAACCACGAGCCGACCATCAGCGAGCCGGAAAGCCGACGGGGCGGCAGCCAGCCTCCCGAGCAACGCGACGATCGTCCCCTGGCTGGTCGCTCGCAATGAAGCCATGTCCGGCATCAGCAAGATCTTGAAGTTCGGGTCGACATCGTGCGCGGCCACCAGCAGGCGGTCGACCCGCTGGTAGTTGTAGCTCTGGGGGTTGGCCGAAAGCAGGTCGAGGGTGAATCCGTCTAGTCCCGAGGCCTCGGCTTGCCGAACCTCGGTCTGCAGGTCGGCGTCCTGCCAGTCGCCGGAGATGGGTTCGCGCGGAGCCGGCCGGTCCCGCAACAATCCCCCGTAAGCCGCGTGATTTCCCGCTCTCCCCGTCCGGCGCCATCAGTTGCCGCGTGTAGTAGTCCTGCTCCGGCGGCTGGCCATTGCCGAGCGGGTACGGGGTGAAGTAGTGCGCGAACGCAAGTTTGGGGGTGCTCGGGCGCGGCGGAAACGACGGGGACGGGGACGACGGCGACGGGGCTGACGACGGGGAAGGGGACGGGGGACTGAGCACGACGCTGACCGCGACGGCCACGACCACGAGGCACAGCAGCGTCAGCGCTGCCCACCGCGCGCGGCGGGGGTGCTGCACGAAACGCTTCCAGAAGGACCGACGCCCAGCGGGCGCATCTTCGGAGGACAAGACGCGCTTCCCGCCCTTTCCCCCGGCCAAGGCCTTCCGGTATCCACGGCTGCACGGTCATCGGTGCGCGTTCCACCGATGCACGCTCACTGCGGCTGAGCACCTGCAGTCTGCCTTCCAACCCAAAGGCGTCGGCTTTTCAGCGCAGGCTGCTGGCGCCAATGTATTGCAGGTCTTGGACTTGTGGGGTGGCGGTGACGGGTAGTGGGGTGGTGACTGAGCTGATGGTCGTGCCGGCGCGGGCTGCTTGGGCGGAGACGGTGCCGTAGCCGAGGGGGAAGAGTTTGGTGGACGTTCCGGCGGGGGCGGTGTAGCTGTAGCTGGTGTTGCCGATGTTGACGGTAACGGTGGCAGGAGCGGTCAGCATGCTGAGTACCTCGACGTCGTTTCGGGCCGGGCTGCTCCCCCCACGCAGCTTCATGAGTTTGGTTTCCGGGAAGCTCGGCGTCGCCTGATACATCTGGGTGCGGTGGGTGACATACAGCGCGTCCCGCACGATGGTGGGGGCTGCCCCGGTCTTCCACCACACGTCGTAGTAGGTGGACAGGTCCAGGTAGGTGTAGCCGTGGCGGACGGTCGGGGCCAGTTGCGCACCCTCGGAGTAGTCGTTCCAGGTCGGGATCTGCACCCAGTCGGCGTTGCCGTTGATCGCCGCGGTCCAGCTGTCACGCAGGTTCTCGGTGTTGTCAGCCTCGTCGTAGATGCCCTGGTTGGGACGCTCGTCCTGGACCGATACCGGCGCCATCCAGATCTTGCCGAGGGAATGGGCATAGTTGGCGTCGGAAACATCGTTGGCCTGGCCGGCCGGGCTGCGGTTACCCCAGTTGGAGAACCCGTAGCTGATCGGGGCGAAGGACACTGCGTTGGACCGGAAGTTCAAGAAACACGGCACGAAAGCAACACTGATCCCGTACTGGTTCTTCAAGATGCCGAACGTGGTAGTCCACCACGACGCGGGATGGGCCTCGGCCAGGAACGGCGAGACAACGAGCCGGCCGTCCGCCAGCCGGAACGCCGCCGGCTTGGCCGCCAGCTTGGCGATCAGCGCGGCGATCCCGGCATTGTCGACCGCCCGTAACGCGCTCATGTCCGGCATGATCAGGATCTTGAACTTCGGATTGGCTGCGGCTGCGGCGTCCAACATCATGAAATCGCGGGTGTAGTTATAGCTCGACGGGCTCGCCGACAAGATGTCCATCGTGAAACCATCCAGGCCACCGGCGATCGCTTCCTTGACATCGGTCTGCATGTCGATCGACTGGTAGTTGCTCGCCGCCAGCGGTGCCCGCGGGATCGGCCGATCCCGCAAGAAACCGCCATACGCCGCATGCTTGCCGCTCTCACCGTTCGGCGTCAGCCACTGCGTCGTGTAGTAGTCACTCGCGACCGGCTTGTTGTCACTGATCAAAAACGGCGTGAAGTAATGCGCAAACGCCAACTTCGACGTCCCGAACGGCGTCACCGACGCCGGCACATCGAACGGCAACACACCCGACGACACCGGCAACGGCAACGGAGTCGGAGAAACAACGGGAGACGGCGACGGCGACGAGCGTGACAACAGAAGTCGGCGACGGCGACGGCGACGGCGACGGCGTGACAACGGGAGACGGCGACGGCGTGACAACAGAAGTCGGCGACGGCGACGGCGACGGCGACGCGAACAGCGCAGCCAGCGGACGGGTGATCGGGCCGATCGGCTGGCCGTTGCCCAGAGGGTAGGGCGTCACGTCGTCGGCGAAGGTCGCTGCATTCCCGTCGTGTAGCGCGGACGTGCCCACGACGACAACGCCAAGCGTCATCACGGCAAGGATGAGCGCGAGAACGATGAGCGGGGATCGTTCCTGACGTAGTGCGGGCCGACTCCGAACGGAGCGGCGCGGGGATGACGCGCGCAGGTATGACGATGCTGGGGGGAACAAGACGCCTTACCAACCCTTCTCTCCCCCCGAGCCACTCCGGTCACCGGTCACGGTCGGTCAGATTTCTAAGCTTCCGTACCCGGCTGCACGTCTCAACGACGGCAGCGCCAAACGGTGACGGGGAAGTTGAGGATCCGAGCTGAGCCGTCGAACGGTGAAGGTGTCGCCATCAAGCGTCAGCTGCAGGAACCCATGTACTACGGGGTGTTTCGGCTTCGCAGACGATGAAGCACAGATGCGTCGCGTGCAGGGCGGCCACAGCCCGAAGCCAGGGCCGCGACCGCTGACACGTTGCGTAACCGAACGCTGGACCCTCGAGAAGTGCAACAACGGCAGTCGTTCTGCCGCCGACGGCCGACACCGGCCGAATGCTCGACACCGGAGTCGGACATATAGGGTGCTATCGGGCAAGAAGTCAAACCGTCCCCCCCCACCCGGCGTGATTAGGTATGGGAGACGGGGCAAGACCTCGTCGCCCAACACCCCGTGTGCCGGCAACGCCGAGTCCCGCCCTCGGCACACGGCCCCTACTGCAAATCGGGCGGGAGCGGGGGACCCAACCGCTGGGGCGCCAGGATCAGAAAATTTTGGTCGGGCACCTCGGCACGGGGTGAAGCCGGAGCATCCGGCCGGGCTATCCCAGTCCGAATCCGTCAGCTGACCTCGCAGGCGACTGGGAGGCTTTGCCATGTCCGCAGTTCCATCTGCCCGCCAGACCGCGCCACGAATCGAACCCGCCGGACGCCTCCGGAGGACCCTCTCGATATTGGGCCCCAGCAGGCGTCTGCCCAGAGTCAGTTTCCTTGCCGGCGCCGCTGCGCTCGTGGCGTTGGCTCTGAGCTCCTGCGTGCCGAGTGCCGCCCTGCTGTCCGCCGGCTCAACGACTGCCAGCTCGGTCGCGTCGGGTGCGCTGCCGTTCAACATGCCGACGTCGATCGCTCCGGGTGGCAACAGGAGGCTGGCGTTCGCGCACTACTTCACGCCCTTCCTGAGTAGCGACAACACGCCGGCGGCAACTAACTTCTGGGCGAAGCAGTGGCTGACGCCGACCGGCGAGCACGGCATCCACGCGGCCTACGGCGGCTTCTTGCGGGATCAGCCGCTCCCGCCGCCGCCGGCAGCGCCGAGCAACTACCAGTTCGTCGACATGCAGAACGAAGTCAGAGAGGCCATTGGCGGAGGTCTGGACGGGTTCACTCTGGACCTGCTGTCGGCGAGCCCGTCGAGCTATAACTACACCCGCGATTTCATGATGATGGATGCCGCGGCGGCCACCAACCCGCACTTCAAGATCATGATCATGCCCGACATGATGGCCCTTCGTTCGCTCAGCAACGCTGGCATGGCGGCGTTGATCGCGAAGCTCGGCGCCAAGCCCGCAGCGTTCCGCTTGGCTGACGGCCGGCTGGTCGTCTCACCGTTCTTCGCCGAGCGTCATCCGGCCTCGTGGTGGGCCAGCACCCTGAGCATCCTGAGGAACCAGTACCGGACCAATGTTGCTTTCGTGCCGTGCTTCTTGAACTTCCGGGGCAATGCGCGGTCGTTCGCCCCGATCAGCTACGGGTTCTCCGAGTGGGGCAACCGCAACCCGTCCGGCCAGTCCTACATGGCCGCCGACGCCAACTACGCTCACTCCTTCGGCAAGATCTGGATGGCGCCGGTGTCGGTCCAGGACGAGCGTCCCAACCAGGGCATCTACGACGAGGCCGGTAACACCGAGAACCTGCGTGACAGCTGGACCGCGGCGATCAAGGGCAACGCCGACTGGGTGCAGATTCCGACCTGGAACGACTACTCCGAGGGTTCGCAGATCGCCCCCACTATGAAGCACGGCTATTCATTCCTGGATCTGTCAGCCTGGTACGACGTCTGGTGGAAGACCGGGGCTTTCCCGGCGACTGTGCGTGACACGCTCTATGTCACCCATCGAACCCAGATGTTCAATGCGCGCCCACGCTTCCCGGAGACGCGGCTGATGAGGTTGCGTTCGGGTGGCACCCCGGCACGCAATACCGTCGAGGTGGTCAGCGTGCTGACCAGGCCTGCCACCGTCGTTCTCCGGGTCGGCGGCAAGGCGTACAGCTACACGGCCCCAGCAGGGATCGCCGCACGAGACTTCCCCCTCGGCTACGGGACCGTCTCCGCCAGCGCGGCGCGCTCTGGCAGGGTAATCGCCTCGGTGACCACACCGCTGCCGGTCACGGCCAGCCCGCTGGTGCAGGATCTGCAGTACATCGGCGCCAGTAGCCGCCGCTAGAAATCCGATCGCGGGGTGGCCGGGAACCCTCCTGGCCACCCCGTCATCGAGTCGTGGCATCACTCCCGACGCCATTGCGAGCGCGCCCGACGATTCACCCGCGCGTGTGGGCAGGCCTCGTTACGATGGGTGATGGATTTGGCGGCGCGGGGTGGGCGTGAGCCGATCCAGGGAGCTGGTGGCGTCGTGGGTGGTGAGCCGGGGGGTCGGCGGCCGATCGTGGGCTACGCGGCCGGTGCGTTCGACCTGTTTCACGTCGGTCATCTGAACCTGTTGCGGCATGCCCGGGCGCGGTGTGACTACCTGATCGCCGGGGTGGTGTCGGATGAGTTGATGCGGCTGCGGAAAGGGAAGCTGCCGGTGGTGTCGCTGGCCGAGCGGCTGGCGATCGTTTCCAGTATTCGGTATGTCGACGAGGCGGTCGCTGAGACCAGCGCGGACCGGCTCGAGAGCTGGCGGCAGCACCCGTTCGACGTGTGGTTCAAGGGTGATGATTGGGAGGGCACGCCGGCGGGTGCTGCGCTGGAGGCGGAGTTCGCGATGGTCGGTGTGCGGGTGACGTATTTGCCGTACACGCTGACGACTTCCAGCACTGTCCTGCGGCAGGCGCTCGATGTGCTGATCTCCGGTCACCCCACCACCGACAGCGCCACCGGCTGAGGCTGAAGCCGGCCCCGTCCTGCGTCGGCTCAGTCCTCGGCGATCACGCTCGCATGCTGGTAAGTCTGAAATCGACGACCTCCGAGCTCAGCGTTGCGTTCATTCAGAACTTGGCGCAGGTGGGTGCTCGACGTGTGCGGGGTGTATGGGAAGTACTGGACGCGAACCCCGAGTCGCGCGGCGTCCCGCCCCATGCGGTCCCCTTTCGGCGTCCCCTGCCAGTCGTCGCCCTTGAAAAGCACATCGAAGCGCAGCCGGTCCCACAGCGCGAGCTTGTCCAGCGAGTCGTCTCGCACCGCGGTGTCGACCAGCCGCAGACTCGCCAGGATTTCCACCCGCTCCGCCCAAGGCATGACCGGAGGCCTGCCTTTGCCCTCGACGACCAGTTCGTCGATCAGCACTCCGGCGATCAGATGATCACAGTGCAACCGAGCCCGCTGCAGGAGATTGAGATGTCCAATGTGGAACATGTCCCACACCCCCGGGACAAATCCAACGACGCCCGCGACGGGTGGCGTTTTCAGAGCCCGCCCTGTCAGTCTCGATTCACCCATTGCCCGGCGCAGCCACTCGATGCCCGTAGACCTCTAGCAATCGGGCAATAACTGCGTCCGCCGCGAACTCAGTGCTCACCAGGTCAAGGCCGCGCTGACGAACCGAAACCCAGCGCTGGGGGTCCGACAGCAGATCCAGTATTCCCTGACTCAATTGCTCCACCGAGCCATCTGTGACGACGGCCGCTTGAGTTCGCGCCAAAAGGTCCGCGATACCCGAGTCGTCGGTCGTGACCGAAGGCACACCTTCGGCCATCGCCTCGAGCAAACTCACCGGAAAGATCTCGCCCACGCTCGGCAGCACGTAAACGGACGCCGTCCGTAAGAGCGGTCTCACCCGGGCGGACGGCACCGGGCCGCCGTAGGTCACGCGGCTCTCCAGCTTGTTCTCGGCGATGAAACGAAGCAGCTCGGTCAGTGAACCCTCATCTGGCCCGAAGATCTGGAATTCGGCATCCACCTGGTCGCGGAGTAGCGCCGCCGCCTCCGCGAAGGCCAGTGCCCGCTTGCGCGGGTGAAGCCGCGCAAGGAACATGACGATCGGCGCCGGCCCATCCGCAGCCGGCTGGCGCCCCCCGGGTGGGTCACTCAAGGAGATTCCGTTGCCGAGTCGCACCAGGGTGGCGCGCTCCCCCAGTTGCCGGCGCATCTGATCGCTCTCCGCCGTGGTCAGTACCAGAATCGCAGCGCAACGCCGCAGCAGTGGCCGCAGGAAGATGTCGAACACGCGCGCCTTGAGGTGCGAGCGCTCGATGACCATGCCGTGGGTCTGCGCCACGACCCGCTGGCGCTTTCGTCCCACTGCACAGCCGAGCGTCACCAGCGACACGAGGTCTCTTCCAGCGTGCACATGCACGACGTCGTAGCCCCGCCCCTTCACGAGCAGCCAGGCAAACAATCGCAGGTTGCCGAGGCCGAGCGCGCCGCTGCGAGGTACGAAAGTACGGGCCGGAAAGAGCCTCCAGGTGGCGCTGCCCTGATCCGAAGTGACGACGGCCCCGCGCCTCAGCCCGGCAACGGTGACCTCGTGACCGGCCGCGACGAGTCCTTCGGATTGTTGCCGCGCCACGCTGACCGGGCCACCGAACGCCCCGTCCGCACTGACCAGGGTGACAACTTGCAGGATTTTCATCGCGATTCGGCGGCGGCGGGCCGACGCGTGATATCGCCCGCACCCACCAGAGTTCCCGGTGCCAGAGACGACGTCACTACAGCACCCGCCCCGACCACGCTGCCCGCGCCAACCCGTACCCCCCGGAGCACCGTGGCCCGTGCCCCCACCCAGCTGCCGTCCTCGACCTCGATCGGCCGGTTGTCGAACTCGAACGTGGGGCTGAAGCGGTTGTGGCTGCCGGTGCAAAGGAAGCTCTCCTGGGAAAGGCACACGTCAGAACCAATGTGGATGGGCTCGAGGTTCAGCAGCCAGCAGCCCTCGCCGATCCAGGAGTCAGCACCCACGACCAATTTCCAAGGCCAATGCACACGCACGCGGTGACGGATGATCACCCCGTCGCCGATCTGAGCCCCGAACTTGCGCAATATCAGTACTCGCCAGCGGGCGGGCAGCCACCATTTGGTGAACACCAGGTTGAGCACTGCGAACCAGAGGGCCTGAACGAGCAAGGGCCTGCCCTTGTCATAGCCCACCCCACGGAAGCCGCCCAGCGACCACCGGGTGGACGCAAGCGCCTTCGGCACGGCCCTGCTCACACCAGCCGTATCCGAGGGCGAATGGTCAGAGCTCACCCACTGAGGTTGCCACATGACGCTTCCGCCGGGAGGCTGAACAGGGCTAAGACGCCGGGGTTCCCTCAGCTGCTCGTGACTGAACCGACTCAGGAGTCGACGCTGCCGGGCCCGCCTGCCGTCGGGAAGGTCGGTGGCCAAACCTGAACGCCAAAGGCGAGGGCCGCGACCTGGCGACCCTCGCCTTCGTGCTGTTCTTCGGCTTTTCAGCGCAGGCTGCTGGCGCCAATGTATTGCAGGTCTTGGACTTGTGGGGTGGCGGTGACGGGTAGTGGGGTGGTGACTGAGCTGATGGTCGTGCCGGCGCGGGCTGCTTGGGCGGAGACGGTGCCGTAGCCGAGGGGGAAGAGTTTGGTGGACGTTCCGGCGGGGGCGGTGTAGCTGTAGCTGGTGTTGCCGATGTTGACGGTAACGGTGGCAGGAGCGGTCAGCATGCTGAGTACCTCGACGTCGTTTCGGGCCGGGCTGCTCCCCCCACGCAGCTTCATGAGTTTGGTTTCCGGGAAGCTCGGCGTCGCCTGATACATCTGGGTGCGGTGGGTGACATACAGCGCGTCCCGCACGATGGTGGGGGCTGCCCCGGTCTTCCACCACACGTCGTAGTAGGTGGACAGGTCCAGGTAGGTGTAGCCGTGGCGGACGGTCGGGGCCAGTTGCGCACCCTCGGAGTAGTCGTTCCAGGTCGGGATCTGCACCCAGTCGGCGTTGCCGTTGATCGCCGCGGTCCAGCTGTCACGCAGGTTCTCGGTGTTGTCAGCCTCGTCGTAGATGCCCTGGTTGGGACGCTCGTCCTGGACCGATACCGGCGCCATCCAGATCTTGCCGAGGGAATGGGCATAGTTGGCGTCGGAAACATCGTTGGCCTGGCCGGCCGGGCTGCGGTTACCCCAGTTGGAGAACCCGTAGCTGATCGGGGCGAAGGACACTGCGTTGGACCGGAAGTTCAAGAAACACGGCACGAAAGCAACACTGATCCCGTACTGGTTCTTCAAGATGCCGAACGTGGTAGTCCACCACGACGCGGGATGGGCCTCGGCCAGGAACGGCGAGACAACGAGCCGGCCGTCCGCCAGCCGGAACGCCGCCGGCTTGGCCGCCAGCTTGGCGATCAGCGCGGCGATCCCGGCATTGTCGACCGCCCGTAACGCGCTCATGTCCGGCATGATCAGGATCTTGAACTTCGGATTGGCTGCGGCTGCGGCGTCCAACATCATGAAATCGCGGGTGTAGTTATAGCTCGACGGGCTCGCCGACAAGATGTCCATCGTGAAACCATCCAGGCCACCGGCGATCGCTTCCTTGACATCGGTCTGCATGTCGATCGACTGGTAGTTGCTCGCCGCCAGCGGTGCCCGCGGGATCGGCCGATCCCGCAAGAAACCGCCATACGCCGCATGCTTGCCGCTCTCACCGTTCGGCGTCAGCCACTGCGTCGTGTAGTAGTCACTCGCGACCGGCTTGTTGTCACTGATCAAAAACGGCGTGAAGTAATGCGCAAACGCCAACTTCGACGTCCCGAACGGCGTCACCGACGCCGGCACATCGAACGGCAACACACCCGACGACACCGGCAACGGCAACGGAGTCGGAGAAACAACGGGAGACGGCGACGGCGACGGCGACGGCGTGACAACAGAAGTCGGCGACGGCGACGGCGACGGCGACGGCGTGACAACGGGAGACGGCGACGGCGTGACAACAGAAGTCGGCGACGGCGACGGAGTCGGCTTGGGCGCGGTCGGAGTCGGCTTCACCGCCGGCTTCGGCTTCGGCTTCGGCTTCGCTTGGGCTTGACCGCCGCGGTGACGGGACTCTTCTTCCCGCCCGAACCGCCGCTTCCCACCGCGAATGGGGTGCAGCCAGACAGCACAACGGCAGCAGAAAGGGAGCACGCGAGGAGAGTGGGGAGGCGTCGAAGCTTACGGTCAGTGCTCGGGCCGGTGTACAGCATCTTGAGTCTCCAGGGTCGGCCCCGACTCCGTCTGACTACTGCAGTCGGGGGGCGTCCCTGAGCTATTCGACGTAACGAGAGGTGCGTCTTTACCGTTGCGCGCAAGCCCCATCGAATGGAGTAACGGGGTCCGACCTGCAATAAGAATGGTCTTGGTCCCCATTGCCGCATGACCTAGGACCCAGGAAGTAATCGAACGAGTGTTCGGCCAGGCGACCCGGATCAACGCTTCTCGCTGGTCACGTCGGGGGAAGCGCTCTGTAGGCGCGGGCCACCCGATCGGGACTTTCCGACTTCCGCACCGCAGCTCCGGAAGGCTGGGTCGGACCCGCCCTCTACTGTCAGGAGCCCACGTGAGGTCTGTCACTGGCATAAAGTCGCGGCTCAGGCGCCTGCAATGGTCCCGGCCGACGGGACCAACGGATCACTACAATCCGTGATGCCGCGGATGGGCCCGAGTACCCGACTTCCCGTCGAGTCGAATGCCACTGGGCATCCCAAGACGGCGAAGATCGCAGATTGGCGAGTAGCGATAGTTCGGTCGGGACGACCCCGGAATAGGGCACCTGGCCATTTCCACCAATCACGAGGTGGCGCGCGTCTGCGCAACCCCATATCCGTGACTTGAGTCCAATCCGATTTTACTTTGGTCAATGTGCAGCCGCGGTCCCGAAGAACTCGCGGCTCAGCGCATGCAATGGCTCCTGCTCACGGAGCGCGAACATGGATCGCCTGCTTATCGGGTACACCGGGCGCCATGAGCAACCCCGCGATCCGGCCCCAGCCCAACGGGGACGTCGACATAGCGATACCCGATGAGCAGGCCGACGCCCTCGCCCGGGGCGAGCAGGAATCGTCGCCGGAGCCGTCGGTCGACCCGGCCAACATCGACCATCCCGAGGAACTGGGCGGCGAGTAGTTACGAGCCGGCCGGCTCCAGCGTCACGTTCTCGTCGCCGACGGCTTGGGCGGCGAACTGGGTCTGGTACAGCTCCGCGTAGAGGCCGCCGGCGGCGAGCAGCTCGTCGTGGCGCCCCGATTCGCGCACCCGGCCGTCGTCGATCACCAGGATCTTGTCGGCATCGCGGACGGTCGACAGCCGGTGCGCGATGACCAGCGACGTGCGTCCGGTCAGGGCCCGGGCGAGCGCCTTCTGCACGGCGACCTCCGACTCCGAATCCAGGTGAGCCGTCGCCTCGTCCAGCACGACCACCTTCGGCGCCTTCAGCAGCAGCCGCGCGATCGCGAGGCGCTGCTTCTCCCCGCCCGACAGCCGGTAGCCCCGGTCACCGACGACCGTCTCCAGCCCGTCCGGCAAGGAGCGCACGAGCGTGCCGATGTGGGCCGCGTCGACGGCCGCCCAGAGATCCTCGTCCGTGGCGCCGGGCATGGCATACGCGAGGTTGGCCCGGATCGTGTCGTGGAACATGTGGGCGTCCTGCGTCACCACGCCGACCGTCTCGCGTAACGACTCGAGCGTGACGTCGCGAACGTCGTGACCGCCGATGAAGACCCCGCCCGCCTGCACGTCGTACATCCGCGTGACGAGCTGGGTGATGGTCGTCTTGCCCGCCCCGGACGGCCCGACGAGCGCGACGAGCTGCCCCGGCTCGGCCGTGAACGAGACGTCGAACAGCACCTGCTGCGGCACGCTCGTATCCAGGACGGCGACGGATTCCAGCGACGCCAGCGAGACTTCTTCGGCTGAGGGGTAGCGGAAGTCGACCCCGCGGAACTCGATCGACGGCTCCATGGCCGGGTCGAGCGCCACCGCATCCGGCTTGTCGACGATCGCCGGCGGCAGGTCGAGCACCTCGAAGACGCGCTCGAACGACACCAGCGCGGTCATGATGTCGACCCGCACGTTCGACAGTGCGGTCAGCGGGCCGTAGAGCCGGCCGAGATACGCGGTCAGCGCGACGAGCGTGCCGACCTGCAGCGAGCGCTCGGCCGCGAGCCGCCCGCCGATCCCGTACGTGATGGCCGTGGCGAGCGCGGCGACCAGGCTGAGCGCGACGAAGAAAATCCCCGAATACATGGCCGATTGCACGCCGATGTCACGCACCCGGCCGGCCCGGCGCCCGAACTGGTCGGTCTCCTCGGTGGGCCGCCCGAACAGCTTCACGAGCAGCGCGCCCGAGACGTTGAAGCGCTCGGTCATGGTCGTGTTCATCTGCGCGTTCAGGCTGTAACCCTCCCGCGTGATCTCCTGCAGCTTGCGTCCCATCAAGCGGGCCGGGATCACGAAGATCGGCAGCATGATGAGCGAGATCACGGTGATCTGCCAGGAGAGCGTGAGCATCGCGGTGATCACCAGGACCACGCTGACGAAGTTGCTGACGACCGACGACATCGTGCCGGTGAACGCCTGCTGCGCCCCGAGCACGTCGTTGTTGAGCCGGCTGATCAGCGCACCGGTCTGGGTGCGCGTGAAGAACGCGATCGGCATGCGCTGCACGTGGTCGAAGACCTTCACCCGCATGTCGTAGATCAGGCCCTCGCCGATGCGCGCGGAGTACCAGCGCTGCCAGAGCGTGAGGCCCGCGTCAGCCAGCGCGAGCACCCCGACGACGATCGCGAGCTGCAGCACCAGGCCGGGATCCCCGTGCGCCTTCCCCGGCGCGACCCCCTGGTCGATGATCTTCTTCAGGATCAGCGGGTTGATGACGCCCACCACCGCGTCGACCAGGATGATCCCCAGGAAGACGATCAGCCACTTCTTGTACGGCGCCGCGAACCGGGCGATGCGCCGGACCGTCCCCTTCGCCAGCTTCCGGTCGGTGACGCTGGGATCTCGCCGGAAGCTACGCATCACCTGAATCGGTGGATGACCACTCACGCCCTACCTCCTGCAACACTGTAATCAATCCACTGGCCCGCCGCATTCCCCATGATCAACGCGCCCATGATCATGGTCTGAGCCGGATGATCATGCCTTTTCCTTGATCATGGGAGCGTTGATCTTCAGAACGCGGAGAGCTTGGTGAGCGCGCGGCCGATGATGAGCTTCTGGATCTGGCTGGTGCCTTCGTAGAGCGTGGTGACGCGGGCGTCGCGCAGCAGCTTCCCGGCCAGGTACTCGTCGATGTACCCGTAACCACCATGCGCCTGCAGGCAGTTGTTGGCGGCGCGCACGCTCGCTTCCGAGGCGTAGAGCTTGGCCTTGCTGGCGGCCAGCCCGTACGGTTCGCCGCGCTGCTTGAGATCGGCGACGGCCCAGGTCAGCAGCCGCGAGCAGTCGGTGTCGAGCGCCGTGTCGACGATCAGCTCCTGCACCAGCTGATGCCCCGCGACGGGCTTGCCGAACTGCACCCGCTGCGTCGTGTACGCGATCATCGTCTCCAGCGCCGCCTGGCACAGCCCGGTGCACGAGGCGCCCATCGACATCCGGCCGTCGTCCAGCGCGGAAAGCGCCACCTTGATCCCGATGCCCTCGGTCTCGCCGAGCAGCGCGTCAGCCGGCACCCGAACGTCGTTGAGCACCAGCTCCGCGGTGTCGCACGAGCGCAGCCCGAGCTTGCCCTTCACTTTCGACGCGCTGAACCCGGGCGTATCGGTCGGCACCAGGAACGCGCTGACGCCCTTGGCGCCCGGCCCTCCCGTCCTCGCCATGATCAACGCGAGCCCGGCGATCGTCCCGTTGGTGATGAAGATCTTGCTGCCGTTGAGGACGTAGCCATCCGCCGTGCGCTCGGCGGTGCTGCGCAGGCTGGCCGGGTCCGAACCCGCGTCAGGCTCGGTCAGCCCGAAGCAGCCCAGAGTCTCGCCCGACGCCATCGCCGGCAGCCAGCGCTCCTTCTGGGCGTCGGTCCCCCAGCGCATCACCGGCCCGGCGACCAGCCCGAGATGCACCGAGAGGATCGAGCGGACGTTAGCGTCGCCGCGGGCCACCTCCTCGATCGTGAGGACGTAGTCGAACGGGTCGGCCCCGCCGCCGCCGTACTCCTGCGGGATCGTCAGGCCGATCAGCCCGAGGTCGCGAAGGCCCTGCAGCGCCTCGGCGGGGAACCGCTCGTGCCGGTCGTTGTCGATGGCCGGCGGGACGACCACCTCATCCACCCAGCGGCGGACGGTGCTGCGCAATTCCTGCTGCTCGGCGGTGAGGGCGAGATCCATGCCCTCATCCTCCCTGAGCGGCCCGCTAGTCGCCCGCGCCCACGATTCCGAGCATCACCCGGCGCTGCGCCTCGCGCTCGGCCCGATGCTGGCCGGCCGGGTCGATCGCCTGCTGGCGCGCCCGCAGCAGGAGCGCCTTCGTCTCGACGCTCGCCTGGCGGGAGGCCGCCAGCAGCGCCGCGACCAGGTCAGACGTCGCCGTTTCGAGCTGATCACGCGGGACGACGAGATTGGCGAGCCCGAGCTCCTTGGCCTCCGCGGCGCCCACGCGCCGGCAGGTGAGGCACAGCTCGAGCGCCCGCGCGTAGCCGATGTGGTGGACCAGCGCCTCGGTGCCGGTCAGATCGGGCACCAGCCCGCGGCTCACCTCAGCCATCGTGAACTGGGCGTCTTCGGCAAGCACCCGCAGGTCACAGGCGAGGGCGAGCTGGAAACCGGCGCCTACCGCGTGGCCCGCCACCGCGGCGATCGACACGATGTCAGGACGCGAGAGCCAGCTGAAACCGGCCTGGTAGGTGCCGATCGTGTCTTCGGACGGCACCCCCGCCGCGCCGGCGCCGGCCATCTCGCCGAGGACCGCCAGATCGATGCCGGCGCTGAACGAGGGACCCTCACCGGTGACGACGACGATGCGGACGTCGCCGGGAAGCGCCCGGCCGATCGCGTCGAGCGTCAGCCAGGTGGCGGGGCGCTGGGCGTTACGCCGCTCGGGCCTGGCGAGCGTGATCGTGACCACCTGGCCTGCGGGGCCGCCCCGGCTGACCCGCAGTCCTGCTTCCTCGAGATCGATTCCTGGCAGTTCCAGGGGCTGATCCGCCGGTACCGGCTGATCGGCCTGCACCGTCGTCAAGCCTTCTTCTTGCCCCGGGTAGCGCCGCCGCGGCCACGAAGCGTCGTGCCCGACTCCGACAGGATGCGGTGGACGAACCCGTAGGACCGGCCCGATGACTCCGCGAGCAGCCGGATGCTCTGCCCAGATTCGTACTTCTTGCGCAGGTCACCGGAGAGCTTGTCCCGCTCAGCCCCGGTGATGCGGCTTCCCTTCTTGAGCTCTGCCACTGCTCCTCCGCTCTGGTGCTGGGATCGGTCGTGTACTGATCATCACTTACCCCGATGCCATCGTGCCACCCGGGTGGGCGACCTATCTTTGTGATCACATCCGGTCCAAACAGAGCATGATCGTCAATGCGCGTGGGTGATGACACCCCTGATGTTGCGGCCCTCGAGCAGGTCGGTGACGGCGTCGTTGATCTCATCGAGGACGTAGCGGCGGGTGACGAGCTCGTCGAGTTTCAGCCGTCCGGCGCGGTAGAGGTCGATCTGGCGGAGGATGTCGACGGCCGGGCTGCACATGCCGAAAAGGCAGCCCTGGATGCGCTTTTCCATCCCGGCGAGCATCAGCAGGCTCACCGGGATACCGGGTGGTTCGTGGTGGCTCGCCATGCCCGTGACCACGACCGTGCCGCCCTTGGAGATGGCGTCAAATGCAGCCGCGACGTCCTCTCCCGTCGGGCCGTCCATCGTGCAGATCGCCGAGTCCGCGCCCTGGCCGTTGGTGATGGAACGCACGAATTCGGCGGCTTCGGCGATGCCGGCGTAGGTATGAGTCGCGCCGAACTTTTCGGCCATGTCGCGCTTGAAGGGCACCGGATCGACAGCGACGACGGTGGCGGCCCCGGCGATCGCCGCCCCCTGCACCGCGTTGATGCCGACCCCGCCGACCCCCATGACGATCACGTTGTCGCCGGCGCGCACCCCGGCGGCGTTCAGCGCGGAGCCCAGGCCCGTGCCCACCCCGCAGCCGAGCAGGCACACGGTCTCGAGCGGGACGTCCTTGGGCACCTTCACCAGCGACTGCTCGGGAACCACGCTCCACGGCGAGAACGTGGAGATCAGCAGGAACTGGCTGATCGGCTCGCCGTCGTCGTGCATCCGGTAAGTGCCGTCGAGCTGGGGCCCGAGCTGCAGCTTCGCTCCCAGGTTGCACAGGTTCGCCCGTCCGGCGGCGCAATAGCGGCAGCGCCCGCAGCTCGGGATGAACGACGCGACCACGTGATCGCCGACCCGCAGCCCCGTGACGCCCGGCCCGATGGCCTCGACCACCCCCGCACCCTCATGACCCCCGCACATCGGCACGATCCCGAGGTGCTCGCCGGTCAGGAAGTGCACGTCGCTGTGGCAGATCCCGCTCGCGACGTAGCGGACCAGGACCTCGTGCTCCTTCGGATCGTCGAGCTCGACGTCACGGATCTCGTAGCGACCCGGGATCGCTTTGAGCAGCGCCGCACGTGCCTGCATGGGCTCTCCCTGGCTCGGTGAGGAAACGTCGGGAAGCTACCAGCCGCCACCGGGTTACGGTGAGGCCCGTGCGGGAAGCGTTGGAGCCGGGCGCCCCGATTGCTTTGGTGACCCGCCGCCGGCCCGCTCCGCGCCGCCTCTTCCCGCTGCTCCACGGTTCCGGGGAAGGCGCTCGGCAGGCCCGTGAGCTGCTGATCTGGGGCGGCCTGGTGGCAGCCGGGCTGGCGCTGACCGCGCTGGCCGTCGCGGTGTCGGCCCGGGTGGGATCGGCGGGAGCACCGTTCACCGGACGCTTCCGCTGGAAGGTCTCGGCGGGATCGCTGCTGGCGCCCGCAACGGCCGTGACCGTGCTGGCCGCGGTACGCCTCGGGCTGGTGGAACGGCTGCGCTGGGGCGTGCTGGTGGGCGCGTCCTACCTGGCCGCGCTGTGGTGGGCGATGTCGCTGGCTCTCGTCGACGGTGGCAACGGGTTCTCCGCGCCCATCTCCGCGCCCACCGAATACCTGCGCGACGTGGGCGCCGTCGGCTCGCATCCCGGCCACTTCCTGCGCACGTTCGTCGAGCAGTCGCCGCACTACAGCATCGCCACGCGCACCCACCCGCCCGGGCCGGTGCTGCTGCTCTGGGGGCTCGGAAAGCTCGGGATCCACCAGCCGGAAGTGATCGGTGTCCTGCTGACCGTGCTGGCCTGCGCCTACGTCCCGCTGCTCGCGGTGGCGGTGCGGTCGCTGTGCCACGAGACGGCGGCCCGCCACCTCTTGCCGATCCTGGTGCTGGCTCCGTACGCGGTCTGGCTGGCGGTCTCGATGGACGCGATCGTGCTGCTGCTCGCGGCGGGTTTCGTGACGCTCGGGGTCATCGGCAGCGAGCCGCGCCGTAGCCCTTTGTGGGCACTCGCGTCAGGACTGCTGCTGGGGTGCGACGCGATGCTGAACTACGCGGTCGCCTGGCTCGGGGTCTCGGTCGTGGCGGTCTATTTCGTACGCCGGCGGCCGCTGCTGAACGTCTTCACCGGCATCGGCGCGCTCATCCCGCTCGTGGTGTGCTGGATCGCCGGCTTCTCCTGGACGAGCGGCCTCTCGGCGGCGCAGGCCGACTTCTCGGTACGCGTCGGGCCGCATCGCTCGTGGGCGCTCTGGACGTTCCTCGACCTGCTGCTGCTGCTGATCGCCTGCGGGCCGGCCATCATCCGGGCGCTGCGCCGGATGCACCTGACGCCGGGCTGGCCCTTCGTCGTCGGGGCCGGGCTGGCCGTGATCTTCGCCATTCTGAGCGGGCTCTCGCGCGGTGAGGTCGAGCGCTCGTGGCTCGCCTTCTACCCCTTCCTGCTGATCCCCGCCGTCGCCCCGGCCGCCCGCCCGCCCAGGCACGGCCCCGGCACCGACGCCGGCCCCCTGCCCTTCTGGCCCGTCGCCGTCGGGGCCGCCGGCGCCATCGTCATCGAGGCCCTCCTGCGCACCACCTGGTGACCCGCCGCCACCCCGGCCCGGGCGCTGACAGCTCAGGCGAGCGCGATGAGGTCGGCGAGGTCGTCGGACCAGTTGTCCTCGACGCCGTCGGGGAGCAGCAGCACCTTTTCGGGCTGCAGGGCCTCGACCGCGCCCTCGTCATGCGTGACGAGCACGACAGCGCCGGCGTAGGTCGTACAGGGCACGGAGCACCTCGGCGCGGGAGGCGGGGTCGAGGTTGTTGGTGGGCTCGTCGAGCAGCAGCACGTTGGCACTGCTGGAGACCAGAATCGCCAACGCCAGCCGGGTCTTTTCGCCTCCCGAGAGCGTGCCGGCAGGCTGCTCGGCGGTGTCGCCGGAGAACAGGAAGGCCCCGAGCACGCGGCGCAATTCAGGGTCGGGAGTGCCCGGCGACGCGGCACGCACGTTGTCCATCACCGAACGGTCGGGATCGAGCGTCTCGTGCTCCTGCGCGTAGTAGCCGATCCGCAGCCCGAAGCCGGGCTCGACCTCACCGGTGTCAGGGATCTCGGCCCCCGCCAGCACGCGCAGGAGCGTCGTCTTCCCGGCACCGTTCAGGCCCAGCACCACGACCCGGCTCCCCCGGTCGATCGCGAGGTCGACATCGGTGAAAACCTCAAGCGAGCCATACGATTTCGAAAGCGCGGAGGCGCGCAAAGGCGTCTTCCCGCACGGCGCCGGCTCGGGAAGCGCAGCTTCGCGACCTTGTCGGCCTGGCGCACGTCTTCCAGCCCCGACAGCATCTTCTCGGCGCGCTTGAGCATGCTCTGCGCCGCCTTGGCCTTCGTCGCCTTGGCCCGCATCCGGTCAGCCTGCGCCGACAGTACGGCCGCCTGCTTCTCGGTGTTGGCCCGCTCCCGCCGGCGGCGCCGCTCGTCGGTCTCGCGCTGCGCGAGGTAGCGCTTCCACCCGATGTTGTAGACGTCGATGACCGACCGGGTGGCATCGAGATGGAAGACGCGATTGACCGTAGCGTCGAGCAGTTCGACGTCGTGCGAGATGATGACGAGCCCGCCCGAGTGCGTACGCAAGAAGTCGCGCAGCCACACGATCGAATCGGCGTCGAGATGGTTGGTCGGCTCATCGAGCAGCAACGTGCCGCCCTCGCCCGCTTCGCTGAAAAGGATCCGGGCGAGCTCGACGCGCCGGCGCTGACCGCCCGAGAGCGTCCCCAGCGGCTGCAGCAGCGCCCGCTCCGGCAGCCCCAGATTCGCAGCAATACGAGCGGCATCCGCCTCCGCCGCGTAACCGCCCAGAGCCGTGAACCGGTCCTCGAGCTTGCCGTAGCGAGCGAGCGCCTGCTCGTCGTCGGGGTCCTCGCTGAGCCGGATCGTCAGCTTGGCGATCTCGCCGGCGACCGTGTCGAGGCCGCGCGCCGAGAGGATGCGATCGCGTCCGAGGACATCGAGGTCTCCGGTACGCGGATCCTGCGGCAGGTAGCCGATCGGGCCGGAGCGGGTCACCGAGCCGGACGCGGGCTGCGACTCGCCCGCGAGCACCCGGGTCAGGGTCGTCTTCCCCGCACCGTTGCGGCCGACGAGCCCGATCCGGTCACCCGGGCCGACCCGGAACGTGCAGTCGGAAAGCAGCAAACGCGCACCCGCGCGCAACTCAACATCTGAAGCGGTGATCATGGAAACTCTCGAAGCGGAGGGTCAGGACAGCGGCGGTAGGCCGCCCGTCACTCCCTCAAGATCACTCGCCCATGATACGCACAGCGGCCGGGTCAGCCCCTCATCTGCGCCAGCTGGTTGTGGCCGGCCTGCGTGTAGCCGGTGAAATCGGTGTTGTTCAAGGCGAACTCGGCCTGATTCCAGTACTCGACCGCCCGCAGCTGAGGCAGGGCCGAGATGGCCGCCGGAACCTGGCTGAGCCACTGCGGCCGAACCGAGATTGCTTGGGCCAGCCAGTCGTAGAAGCCGGCGAAGACCTTCTCCGGGCTCGACCAGCCCTTGACGCTGCCGTTGTAAGGGTCCCACCCGATCCAGTCGACGACGTCGCTGCGGTGCCTGCCGTGACCAGGTAGACACCGCTGGCGGCAATCACTGCGGCAGCCATGAGCACGCTGAGGGCGGGGGTGCGTGACTGGCGCGAGCGACTGCGGTTGTGCTGTAGCTGCTGGGTTTTCTGGGGCTGCGGGGCTTGCCGGGGACGGTCGGTACGGACGGGGGCTGGGGATGCCACCATGCTGGGTCTCCTGGTAGTTGCTTGCCGATACAGCGGTTTGGCCCCCCAGCGATTGGCTTAACGACGCATCCCACGCGAGGATGCGGCCCTCGTCACCAAAAATTCTCCGAACCTTTGCAGGTGCGGAGATGGGCGCGGCGAAGCGGCGAGAGGCCTAGAGCCAGCCGCTCTTGCGGAAGAAGCGGTAGAGGCCGGTGCAGACGAGCACCATCACGCCGATCACCAGCGGATAGCCGAACGTCCAGTGCAGCTCGGGCATGTGGTCGAAGTTCATGCCGTAGATGCCGGCCAGCATGGTGGGAACGGCGGCGATGGCCACCCAGGCACTGATCTTGCGCATGTCGTCGTTCTGCTGCACCGAGACCCGGGCCAGCTGTGAATCGAGCAGCGCGTTCAACAGCTCGTCGAATCCGGCGACCTGCTCGGACACTCTTTGCAGATGATCGTCGACGTCGCGCAGCTCGGCGAGGAACGACGCCATCTCCGGCGCCCCCCGCAGCTCGGCCAGCGGCCCCTGCAGCGGGACGACGCTGCGCCGGAATTCCAGCACCTCACGCTTGAACTGATACAGCCGCTCGACGTCACGCCCGACCCGCGGCGCGAAGACCGCCGCTTCGATCTCGTCCACGTCGCTCTCGAGGGCCTCGGCCACGGCGAGATGCCCGTCGACCAGCGCGTCGGCCACCGCATAGCACCACCGCTGCGGGCCCGCGCCGGAGCAGCTGGGGCGACGTTTCCAGCCGCGAACGGACCCGGTGCAGCGCGCCGAGCGACCCGTGGCGGACGCTCACGACGAAGTTGGTGCCGACGAAGAGCATCACCTCGCCGGTCTCGACGATCTCGCTGCTGACCGTCAGCACCGGATGCTCGACGTACTTGGTGCTCTTGAACACCAGGAACATCAGCTCGCCGTAGCGCTCGTACTTCGGCCGTTGATGGGCGTTCACCGCATCGTCGACGGCCAGCGCGGGCAGGTTGAACTCTTTCGCCAGGCCCGAGATCTCCTCATCCGTCGGCTCGTGCAGGCCGATCCACACGAAGCCGCCGCTGTCCTGCGCGGCCGCGAGCGCGCCGCCGAGTGGCAGCCGTCCCTCGCGCCGGACGCCATCGACGTACAGCGCGCAGTCGACGATGTGGTCAGCCCGGCGCTCGGGCTTGGCCGAAGGCTTGCGCGGTCTCTTACGAAGGTCGACCGCGCCCAGCGCGACGCGGGTCAGCGACTTGCGCAGGCGAGCCTCGCGAGCATCCTGGTCGCTGGACACACGCGCAGGCTAGATCATGGAAGCGATCAGAGGTTGAAACCGAGCGCCCGAAGCTGCTCGCGCCCGTCATCGGTGATCTTGTCGGGACCCCACGGCGGCATCCACACCCAGTTGATACGCACGTCGTCCACCAGCGGCTCGGGGCCGCCGGTGAGCACGGACATCGTCTGGTCTTCGATGACGTCGGTCAGCGGGCAGGCCGCCGACGTGAGCGTCATGTCGAGGATCGCGGCCCGGCCGGCCTCCGTCGCCTCGAGCTCGATGCCGTAGACCAGCCCGAGGTCGACGACGTTGATGCCGAGCTCAGGGTCGACGACGTCACGCATCGCCTCTTCCACGTCGTCCTTGGTGGCCACGAGCTCAACCATCGGATTCCTCTCCTTGAAGTGTGGGAGCCTCTTCTTGCAGGTCACGCGCCCCCGCCTGAACGAGCGCGTCCTTCCAGGCCATCCATGACAGCAGCGCGCACTTGACCCGCGCCGGGTACTTCGCCACCCCGGCGAACGCGATCGCGTCGTCGAGCACCTCTTCGTCGGGCTCCACCATGCCGCGCGACGTCAGCAGCTCGTTGAACGCCCGCTCGGTCGCCAGGGCCTCACTGACCGGCTTGCCGATGACCAGGTCGGCCAGCACCGACGTGCTCGCCTGCGAGATCGAGCAGCCCTCGCAGTCGTAGGAGACGTCCTGCACGACCTGCCCGTCAGCGCCGTCTTGCGCGTCGGCCAGCTTGACGCGAAGGGTCACCTCGTCGCCACAGGTCGGGTTGACGTGGTGGACCTCGGAGTCGAAGGCCTCGCGCAAGCCCTTGTGATGGGGATGGCGGTAGTGATCCAGGATGATCTCCTGGTACATGGATTCCAGCTGCGGACTGCTCACTTGGAAAAGAACCTCACAACGGTCTGCAGACCTTCCACGAGCGCGTCGATTTCTTCGGTAGTCGTGTAGACGTGGGCCGACATCCGGGACGTGGCCGGCACCTGATAGCGCAAGCAGACCGGCCGCGCGCAATGCTGGCCGACCCGCACCGCGATGCCGCGCTCGTCGAGCAGCTGCCCGGTGTCGTGCGGGTGGATGCCCAGGAGGGAAAAGGAGATCGCGGCGCCGCGGCCCTCGGCGGTCGGCGGGCCGATGACCCGCAGGCCCGGCACCTCGGCGAGGCGGTCGAGCGCGTACTCGGTGATGAGGTGCTCGTGACGGGCCACGCGGCCGATGCCCAGAGCAGACAGGTAGTCGACGGCAGCCCCGAGCCCGACCGCCTGCGCGATGGGCGGGGTGCCGGCCTCGAAGCGGTGTGGCGGGGCGGCGTAGGTGCTCGCGGCCATCGTCACGACGTCGACCATCTCGCCGCCGCCCAGGAACGGGGGCAGCTCGGCCAGCAGGTCGTAGCGTCCCCAGAGGCCCCCGATGCCGGTGGGGCCGAGCATCTTGTGGCCGGTGAAGCCGAGGAAGTCCACGCCGAGCTCGGTGACGGTACGGGCGGGCCCGGCGAGGTCTCCCGCTTGCGAGCTCACGCCCACCAGCCCGTGCGGCACCGACTGGGCACCGTCGAGGATCGTCAGGGCGCCGACGGCCTTGGCCCGCGCGACGATCTCCTCGACCGGGTTGACGGTGCCGAGGATGTTGCTCTGGTGCACGAACGCGACCACCTTGGTGCGCTCGTTGATGAGGCCTTCGGCATCGGCGGCGGCGAGGTCGAGCCGGCCGTCGTCGGTCAGCCCGAACCAGCGCAGCGTGGCGCCGGAGCGCTCGCAGGCCAGCTGCCAGGGCACGAGGTTGGAGTGGTGTTCCATCTCCGTGACGACGACCTCGTCGCCCGGCCGCAGCCCCTCGCCGATCGAGCGGGCCAGCAGGTTGAGCCCCTCGGTGACGTTCTTGGCGAAGAGGATCTCGCGGGGATCGCTGGTACCGAGGAAGCTCGCGACCTTCTCGCGAGCGCCCTCGTACAGCGCGGTCGCCTCCTCGGCGAGAGTGTGAATTCCGCGGTGAACATTGGCGTTATGACGCTCGTTGTACTCGCGCTCGGCATCCAGGACGGCCAGCGGCTTCTGGCTCGTCGCGGCGCTGTCGAGGTAGACCAGCGGCACCCCGCCATCCACGCCTTCGTGGAGGCGCCGGGTGAGGATCGGGAAGTCGGCCCTGACCTTCTCGACGTCGTAGGGCCAGTCGGTGCTCATGCTGCTTCGGTGGCGCCGTACCGCGCGTAGCCCTCGTTCTCGAGGGTGGCGGCGAGCTCGGCTCCACCGGAGTCGACGATGCGCCCGGCCGACATGACGTGGACGAAGTCGGGAGTGATGTAGCGCAGGATCCGCGTGTAGTGGGTGATGAGCAGGGTGCCCACCTCACCCGACGCGCGCACCCGGTTGACGCCCTCGCTGACGACGCGCAGCGCGTCGACGTCGAGGCCGGAGTCGGTCTCGTCGAGGATGGCGAAGCGGGGCTTGAGCAGCTCGAGCTGGAGCACCTCGTGGCGCTTCTTCTCACCGCCGGAAAAGCCTTCATTCACGGCACGTTCGGCGAAGGCCGGGTCCATCTCGAGCGCCGCCATGGCCTCGCGGACCTCCTTGACCCAGAGCCGCAGCTTCGGCGCCTCGCCGCGCACGGCCGTCGCCGCGGTGCGCAGGAAGTTGCTGACCGTCACGCCGGGGATCTCGGTCGGGTACTGCATCGCGAGGAACAGCCCCGCGCGCGCCCGCTCGTCGACCGCCATCGACAGGACGTCCTCGCCGTCGAGGGTGATGCTGCCCTCGGTGACCCGGTACTTCGGGTGGCCCGCGATGGAGTACGCGAGCGTCGACTTCCCGGAACCGTTGGGACCCATGATCGCGTGGGTCTCACCCGAGGACACCGAAAGGTCGACCCCCTGCAGGATCTCCTTGTCCTCGACCGAGACCTTCAGGCCGCGGATCTCAAGGGTGCTCATGCGTATCGCTCCAACTCATCAAAGGTGTGAAAAACCAAGCTCATGCGGACTTCAGCTCGACCAGCACGGTGTCGCCGTCGATCTTCACCGGATACGTGGGGACGGGCCGGTTAGCGGGCAGGCCGATCGGGACCCCCGTCGCGAGGTCGAAGCGCGAGCCGTGCAGCCAGCACTCGACCATCCCGTCCTCGACTTCCCCATCACTCAAAGCGATCTCGGCGTGCGAGCACACGTCACGCACCGCGTAGACCTTGCCCTCCGAGCGCGCTACGCAGACCGCCTCGTCGCCGATGCTGACGGACACGGCGGTGTCCTCGGCGAGCTCGGCGAGCGTGCAGACCGGGGTCCAGCTCATGACGCGACCGTCTGGTAGCGCGCGAGCTCCTCATCGACGGCTGCCGCGACCCGAACGCGTACCTCTTCGACCGGGATCGCGTCGAGCACCTCGGCGAAGAAGCTGCGCACCACGATGCGGCGGGCGGTATCGGCGTCGATACCCCGTGACATCAGGTAGAAGAGCGCGTCGTCATCGAAGCGTCCGGTCGCGCTGGCATGGCCGGCTTCGGAAACCTCACCGGTCTCGATCTCGAGGTTGGGCACCGAATCGGCGCGCGCTCCGTCGGACAGCACGAGGTTGCGGTTGATCTCGTAGGTGTCGGTGCCGACCGCCTCGGGGCCGATGAACACGTCACCGATCCAGACCGCATGCGCCTTCTCGCCCTGCAGCGCCGACTTGTAGGTGACCCGGCTGCGGCAGTGCGGCGGCCCGTGGTCGACGAAGAGCCGGTGCTCGTGATGCTGGCCGGCATCGGTGAAGCTGAGGCCGAAAAGTTCAGCATTTCCACCGGGTCCGGCGAATCTGATGGTCGGGCTGAGCCGGACCAGATCACCGCCGAGGGTCGCGACGACATGGCGGAAGCGCGCGTCACGTCCCACGAGACCGGCGTGAGCGCCCACGTGCACCGCGTCATCAGCCCAGTCCTGCAGCGAGACGACCGTGACGTCGGCGCCGTCACCGGCGACGACCTCCACGCTCGCCCCGAAGACGCCCGAGCCGACGTGGTCGAGGATGACCGTCGCGCGGGCGAAGCGCCCGACGTCGATCACCAGGTGGCCGTAGGCGATGCCGCCGCCGCCCTTGACCTCGATGGTCACGAGCGCGTCAGGCTGCTCGGGTGCGACGCTCACCAGCAGCGCCTCGGACGCGGCCGCCATCGACTGCGCGTTGACGCGATCCGAGGGCACCAGCGCGCGGCCGACCCGGGCGTCATCCATCGGGATGCGCTCGGTGGTGGCGCCGCTCGCCGACACCGTGATCGCGAGCTCGCGCCGTCGCGGGCTCACCGGTGAGCAGGCCGCGCAACCGCCGGTAGGGCGTGAAGCGCCACTCCTCGACGCGGTGGCTGGGCTCCGCAAAAGCCTGCGGATCGCGGGAGAACGTCCGTGGCTGCGAGCCCGTACGGGGAGCGCTTGACCTCAGCCAACGCTTCCCTCCATCTGCAGCTCGATCAGCCGGTTCAGCTCGAGGGCGTACTCCATCGGCAGCTCGCGCGCGATGGGCTCGATGAACCCGCGCACGATCATCGCCATGGCCTCGTCCTCGGCCATGCCCCGGCTCATCAGGTAGAAGAGCTGGTCATCGCCGATCTTGCTGACGGTGGCCTCATGCCCGATCGACGCGTCGTCCTCGCGGACGTCGACGTACGGGTAGGTGTCGCTGCGGCTGATCGTGTCGACCAGCAGCGCGTCGCACTTCACCGTGGCTTTCGAGCCGGTGGCGCCTTCCTGGATCTGCACCAGCCCGCGGTAGGACGTGCGCCCCCCGCCGCGCGCGACCGACTTGGACACGATGTTGCTCGACGTGTTGGGCGCGGCGTGGACCATCTTCGCGCCGGCGTCCTGGTGCTGGTTCTGGCCGGCGAACGCGACCGACAGGGTCTCGCCCTTGGCGTGCTCGCCGAGCAGCCAGACCGCCGGGTACTTCATCGTGACCTTGGAGCCGAGGTTGCCGTCGACCCACTCCATCGTGCCGCCGGCCTGCACCGCAGCGCGCTTGGTGACCAGGTTGTAGACGTTGGTCGACCAGTTCTGGATGGTCGTGTAACGCACCCGGGCGTCCTTCTTCACGACGATCTCGACGACGGCTGAGTGCAGCGAGTCGGAGCTGTACATGGGCGCCGTGCAGCCCTCGACGTAGTGCACGAACGAGCCCTCGTCGGCAATGATCAGCGTCCGCTCGAACTGGCCCATGTTTTCGGTGTTGATGCGGAAGTACGCCTGCAGCGGGATGTCGACGTGCACGCCCTTCGGCACGTAGATGAACGACCCGCCGGACCACACCGCCGTGTTGAGCGCCGAGAACTTGTTGTCACCGGTCGGGATCACGGTGGTGAAGTACTCGCGGAACAGGTCGGAGTGCTCGCGCAGCGCCGTATCGGTGTCGACGAAGATGACGCCCTGCTGCTCGAGGTCCTCGCGGATCTTGTGGTAGACGACCTCGGACTCGTACTGGGCCGCGACGCCGGAGACCAGCCGCTGCTTCTCCGCCTCCGGGATGCCGAGCTTGTCGTACGTGGCGCGGATGTCTTCGGGGAGGTCGTCCCACGTGGCCGCCATCTTCTCGGTGGAGCGCACGAAGTACTTGATGTTGTCGAAGTCGATGCCCGACAGGTCAGAACCCCAGGTGGGCATGGGCTTCTTGGTGAAGAGCTTCAGGCCCTTGAGCCGCAGGTCGAGCATCCACTGCGGCTCGCTCTTGAGCGCGCTGATGTTGCGGACGACCTGCTCCGACAGCCCGCGCTCGACGTGTGTGGCGTAGTCGTCGTTGTCGGACCAGCCGAACTTGTAGTTCTCAATACCTTCGAGGCTGTCGATCTCCGGCTTGAGGGCCGTCATGGAGACACCTTTCGGTGGGTTTCATTCGGTGAATTCGGTGGGGTGCTGGCAGGTGCTGCAGGAACGTGAGTGGTGCAGACGCCATCGCCGTGAGCGATGGTGGCGAGGCGCTGGACGTGGGTGTCGAGCAGCTTGGACAGCGCCTCCGTCTCCGCGTCGCACAGCTGCGGGAACTGCTCGGCCGCGGCCTGGACGGGGCAGTGGTGCTGGCACAGCTGGGTGCCGGTGGCGACCGGATGGACGGTGGCCGCGTAACCCTCGGCCGTGAGCGCGGCCGCCAGCTCGCCCGCGTCAGTGCTGCCGGCCGTCTCCAGCCGGGCGCTGACCCGCGCGGCCAGCTCCCCGGCGCGGCGCCGGGCGAACTCGCCGATCGCGTCATCACCGCCGTGCTCGGCGAGGAAGCCGAGCGCACTCGTCGCCAATTCGTCGTAGGCGGACGGTCCGGCGGCGTGACCCGCATCGGTGAGCGCATAGTGCTTGGCCGGCCGGCCCCGCCCGCGCTGCGCTTTGGCAGGCACCCGCGCGGTGCGAGCGATGATGGCTCCGGTGGCGCACATGGCGTCCAGATGGCGACGGATCGCCGCAGGTGAAAGGCCTAATCGCTGGCTCAGATCGGCCGCCGTGCTGGGGCCCAGCTCGATCAGCAGCTGGGTGACGCGATCGCGAGTGCGGGCATCGATGGCGTCACCCGAGCGCGGGAGAACCATCCCCGGCTGCGGCGACGCTGTTTTCACAACGCCAGTGTGCCTTAAATCGGCGACGCCGCCAAACCCGCCCACCGTCACCCGCCTGGCGCGAGCGCGTGGTTGATCAAATGGCGTTTGCCCATATTTCCTCGCGTCGCCGCGCGAACAGGTCTGTCGGGTTTGCGTCAACTGCCCCGAATCCCGCAGGCGCGGTCATACGCTCACCCCACGCCAACGCGACCGGGGGGCTCACCAAATGTCCGGCACGACCACTTGTCATACGTGTGGCCAGGCGAATGCTGATGGCACCGAGTACTGCGTGCGGTGCGGGACGCGGATGCCGGATCCGTCGAGCACGCAACTGGTGGGCCAGCCGCAGGGGGCGCCGGACTATCCGTGGGAGCCGCCGGCGGAGTGGGATCCGGGTGAGCTGCCGGCGGGTGCGGCGACAACCCCGCCGCCGACCTGGGTGGCCAACACACCCGCCGATCAGGTCGGGTGGAACACCGGCCATGACACCGGCGGCTACCCGCCGACCCAGCCCCCACCGGCGCAGCAATGGAGCGGGCCGGGCTATCCCCCCACTCCCCCTCCGACCCCGCCGGCGGGGCGCAGGGGGTCACGCACGCCGCTGATCCTGGGGGCGACGGCGGTGGTGGTGATCGCGGCGATCGTGGCGGTCGTGCTCGTCGTGACCGGCGGGAAGAAGAGCGGGACGGCGCTGAACGGCGTGCAGAACCAGAACGCCACCGACGCCCTCGCCGCCTCCCGGCAAGCGTTGCGCGCCGCGTCCAGCGTCCAGCTCACCGGAACCGTGTTCGACAACGGCAGCGCCATCCGGCTCGACCTGACCCTCGCGGCCGGCAACGACTCCCAGGGCACCCTGACCATCAACAACGCCGACGTCCAGCTCATCAAGATCGGCTCCGACGTCTACATCAAAGGCGACACGGACTTCTTGAAGAAGTACACCGGCAACAACACCGCCGTCCTCAACCAGCTCAACGGCAAGTGGCTGAAAACGGCCACCACCACCGACTTCGACCTGTTCACCCTCGACGGCTTCGCCGGCCTGCTCAAGGGCGGCACCGGCAACCAGGCCGTCAACCCCACCGTCACCCGATCCACCCTCGACGGCCAGAAAGTCGTCGTCGTCACCCAGAAAGACGGCTCCACCCTCGACATCGCCAACACCGGCCCCGCCCTGCCGCTGAAACTCGACTCCAAAGGCAGCAACGGCGGCACCGTCACCTTCACCAACTACAACAAGCCCGCCGCCATCACCGCCCCACCCGCCGCCGACGTCTTCGACGTCAGCAAGTCGTCGGGCTCTTCCGGCAGCAGCACCGTGACCGGCGCCTACGCCTGCACCGGCGGCAACGACACCAGCGGCGGCACGCTGACGCTGCTCAGCGACAACAGCTACACCGTCACCGGCGGCGCGACGGGCGGCTCATGGGGCTCGAGCGGCGACCAGGTGGCCTTCGCCGGCGGCGCGCTGGACAAGTACGCGGCGACCTGGAACGGCAGCGACACCCTGGACCTCAAGGGATCCGGGGCGAACGCCTCCGTCAGCTTTGCCTGCGTCAAGCAGTGAAGCCCGTCGTCGCCATCGACCAGGGGACCACCGGCACGACCGTTCTCGTCCTCGATGAGCAGGCGCAGGTTCGCGGTCGCGGCTACCGCGAATTCACCCAGCACTTCCCGCGTCCGGGATGGGTGGAGCACGACCCGCAGGAGATCTGGTCGGTGACGGCGGACGTGGTGGAGCAGGCGCTCGCCGACGCCAAGGTCCGCGCACACGAGGTCGCCGCGATCGGGATCACCAATCAGCGCGAGACCACGGTGCTGTGGGACCGCGCGACGGGCGATCCGGTGCACCGCGCGATCGTCTGGCAGGACCGGCGCACCAAGCCGATGTGCGACCGGCTGGCGGCCGAGGGCTACGGCGATGTCGTACGCGAGAAGACCGGCCTGGTGCTCGACCCGTACTTTGCGGGCACGAAAGTGGCGTGGTTGCTGGAGAATGTCGAGGGGCTGCGGGCGCGGGCGGAGCGTGGCGAGCTCGCGTTCGGCACCATCGACTCCTGGCTGCTGCACAAGCTCACGGGCGGCCGGCTGCACGCCACGGACGTCACGAATGCCTCCCGGACGCTGCTGCTCGACATCGGCAAGGTGGCCTGGGACGAGCAGCTGCTGGGCGCGATGGGCATCCCTGCGCAGGTCCTGCCGGAGGTGCGACCGAGCTCGCAGGTCTACGCGGAGACCGAGCCGAGCGCCTTCTTCGGAGCGGCGGTCCCGGTCGCCGGAGCCATCGGAGACCAGCAGGCGGCGCTCTTCGCGCAGGGTTGCTTCGAGCAGGGGACCGCGAAAAACACTTACGGCACAGGCTCTTTCGTCCTGATGAACACCGGCCGCGACCAGATCACCGACCAGCGGGTGCTGCTGCGCACGATCGCGTACGGCCTCGAGGGGCGTCCGGTCGAGTACGCCCTCGAAGGCTCGATCCTGGTCACCGGCAGCGCGGTGCAGTGGCTGCGCGACGAGCTGAAAATCATCGACAGCGCCGCAGAAACCGAGGCCCTGGCGGCAAGTCTGGAGTCCAACGACGACGTCTGGTTCGTGCCGGCGCTGGCCGGGCTGGGCGCGCCGCATTGGGATCCGGCCGCGCGCGGCGTCCTGATCGGGCTGACCCGGGGCACCACCCGCGCCCACATCGCCCGGGCGGTCCTGGAATCCATCGCGTGGTCGACGAAAGACGTGATCGACGCGATGCAACGCGAGTCGGGCGTGCGCCTGGACGAGCTGCGCGTCGACGGCGGTGCGACGGCGAACCGCTGGCTCATGCAGTTCCAGTCCGACGTGCTGAACCTTCCTCTCGATGTGCCCGAGAACACGGAGACGACGGCCCTCGGCTCGGGCTATCTCGCCGGTCTCGCCACCGGGGTCTACGCCGATCGCGGGGAGCTGGCGCAGCTCAGGCGGACGAAGCGGCGCTACGAACCGCGGATGGATGTCGTCACCCGGCACCGGCTGCACGAGCGGTGGTCGGAGGCGGTCGGTCACGCACGTCACTGGGCGCGCGAGAGCGAATGACCGTTCTCACGGGTAATTAGGCCACCATGGAACCGGTGCACCTCAGTCCCGAAGCCAGGATCGCGGCTCTCGAGCGCCTCGAAAGCCAGCCTTTCGACGTGGTCGTCGTCGGCGGAGGCGTCGTCGGCACCGGCTGCGCGCTGGATGCTGCTACCCGCGGGCTGTCGACCGCACTGCTGGAGGCGCGCGACTGGGCGGCCGGCACGAGCAGCCGTTCCAGCAAGCTGATCCACGGCGGGTTGCGTTACCTGGAGCAGCTGGAGTTCGGGCTGGTGCGCGAGGCCCTCCGGGAACGCCACCTGCTCCTGACCCGGCTGTGCCCCCATCTCGTGCAGCCGGTGTCGTTCCTGTATCCCTTGCGCCATCGGGTCTGGGAGCGGGCGTACGCGGGCTCCGGGGTGCTGCTCTACGACACGTTGCTGCCGCTCGGCACCCGCAGCACGATGCGCGAGCGGCGGCTGCCCCACCACCGTCACCTCTCGCGTCGCAAAGCGCTCACCCTCGCGCCGGCCCTGCGCAAGGACAGCCTCGTCGGGGCGCTGCAGTATTACGACGCGCAGGTCGACGATGCCCGCCACACCATGACGATCGCCCGCACCGCCGCCGTCTACGGGGCCACGGCCGCCACCGGCGTCCAGGTCACCGGTTTCCTGCGCGAGGGCGAGCGGGTCTCGGGCGTGCACGTCTGCGATCGCGAGAGCGGGCGGGAATTCGACGTGAGGGCCCGGGTGGTGGTCAATGCCACGGGCGTCTGGACCGATGCGACGCAGGAGCTGGCCGGCGGGCGCGGCCGCTTCCAGGTGCGCGCGTCGAAGGGGATCCATCTCGTCGTGCCCCGAGACCGGTTGCAGCTCGACACCGGGCTCATCATCCGCACCGAGCACAGCGTGCTCTTCGTGATCCCGTGGGGCCGGCACTGGATCATCGGCACCACCGACACCGACTGGAAGCTCTCGAAGGCCCACCCGGCCGCGAGCAGCAGCGACATCGACTACGTCCTGGACCACCTCAACGCGGTGCTCGTCACGCCGCTGTCACGCGAGGACGTCGAGGGCGTCTATGCCGGGCTTCGCCCTTTGCTGGCAGGCGAATCCGAGCTCACGTCCAAGCTTTCGCGCGAGCATCTGGTGGCCATGCCGGTGCCCGGACTGGTCGTCGTCGCGGGCGGCAAGTACACCACGTACCGGGTGATGGCCCGCGACGCGATCGACCGCGCGGCCGGGGCGCTGGAGCAGAGCGTCGCGGAGTGCGTGACCGATGAGATCCCGCTCATCGGCGCGGAGGGCTATCCCGCGCTCTGGAACCGGCGCCGGGCGATCGCGGAGAGTTCCGGGTTGCATCCGGCGCGGATCGAGCACCTGCTGCACCGCTACGGCACGATGATCGACGAGCTGCTCGCGCTCATCCGGGAGCGTCCGGAGCTCGCGAATCCGCTGCCCAACGCCGACGATTACCTGCAGGTCGAGGTCGTCTACTCGGCCATGGCCGAGGGGGCGCTGCACCTCGACGACATCCTCACCCGGCGCACCCGGATCTCGATCGAGGCCTGGGATCGTGGCCTCGCCGCCGCAGTCCCGGCAGCCGCCCTGATCGGCGAGGTGCTCGGCTGGGACGACGAGCGTCGCGACCGGGAGATCGAGTACTACCGGCGCCGGGTGGCCGCCGAGCGTGACTCGCAGACCAAGCCGGACGACACGACCGCCGACGCCGCGCGGATGGCCGGCGGGCAGGCCCTGGGCCTCGGAGCCGCCGAAGCCCTCGTCAACACCTGACGACTCCGGGCAGGACTCGGCGGGGTCGCCCCGAATTCAGCTGTACCGGACGCCCGGGCCTCGGTTCTGACCGCGGAGGGGACGGCCAGAGCGGGGACGGGCGGGCCGGGTGCCTGCCGCCACCGCTGCCCGGCGTCAATTCTTCCTAGACTCAGGCCGTGGGGTCACCGGCGGTTGAGGTCTCGGGGTTGGTGAAGTCCTACGGCTCGTTGAACGCGGTGGACGGCCTGTCGTTCACGGTCGCCGCGGGCGAGGTCACGGCGCTGCTGGGGCCCAACGGCGCGGGCAAGACGACGACCGTCGAGATCTGCGAGGGCTTTCGCCGCCCTGACGCGGGGCAGGTGCGGGTGCTCGGCCTGGATCCGATACGCGACGCGCGGGCGCTGCGTCCGCGAGTCGGCGTGATGCTGCAAGCGGGCGGCTGCTACCCGGGCGCCCGCACGCTGGAGATGCTCGCACCTGCTGGCCGCCCATGCCGCCCAGCCGCTCGACGCTCGCGATCTGCTCGAACGCCTCAGCCTGACCCATGTCGCCAGGACCACCTACCGCCGCCTGTCGGGCGGGGAGAAGCAGCGGCTCTCGCTGGGCATGGCCGTGATCGGGCGTCCTGAGCTCGTCTTTCTCGATGAGCCGACGGCCGGGCTCGACGTGCAGGGCCGCCGCGACACCTGGCAGCTGATCCGTGACCTGCGCGAGCGGCGGGGTGACGGTCGTGCTCACCACCCACGCGATGGACGAGGCCGAGCGGCTCGCCGATGCGGTCGTCATCGTCAACCACGGCCGCCTGGTCGCTGCCGGCACTCCCGGCGAGCTCACGGCCTCCGGCGCCGACGGCCGGCTCAGCTTCCGCGCCCGTGACGGGCTCGACCTGGGCTCGCTGCTCGCCGGCCTCGCGCCGGGCGTCACCGGTCGGGAAGGGCCGCCGGGCACGTACGTGCTGCAGGGGCATCGTCGACCCGCAGCTGCTGGCAGCCGTGACCGCCTGGTGCGCCTCGCACGGGCGTGATGGCCGAGGACCTGCGGGTTCAGCAGCGTTCGCTGGAAGACGTCTTCGTCGAGCTCACCTGATCCGGTCGACGGCGTGGCGCCCGCTGAGCACGCTGACACGCCTGCCCCGGGCGCCGCGCCCTGGCCGCCGGATGCTGCGCGCGCAAACCCTGATGGAGCTGCGCCTGACGCTGCGCCGCGGCGAGTCCGTCCTGCTCACGCTGATCATCCCGGTCGGGCTGCTGCTGTTCTTCACAAAGGTCAAGCTGCTGCCGACGAGAAGGTGCTCGGCGGGCGCCCGGTCGACTTCGTGACTCCCGGAGTGCTCGCGCTCGCCGTGCTGTCCACCGCCTTCACCGGCCAGGCGATCGCGACCGGCTTCGAGCGTTCCTACGGGGTGCTCAAGCGGCTCGGCGCGTCTGCCCTGCCGCGCTGGGTCCTGCTGCTCGGCAAGACCCTGGGCGTGCTCGGCGTCGAGATGCTGCAGATCGCTGGTGCTCGTCGCGGTGGGCTACGCGCTCGGGCTGGCACCCGCACGGCAATCCACTGCCGCCGTACTCCTGCTGCTCTCGTGGGAACGGCCGCGTTCTCGGCGCTCGGGCCTGCTGATGGCCGGCACCCTGCGCGCCGAGGCGACCCTGGCCGCCGCCAACGGCGTCTACCTGATCTTCCTGCTGCTCGGCGGCATCGTCTTCCCGCTCTCCCGGCTGCCCGGCGCGCTGCAGGGCTTCGCCAAGGTGCTGCCCGGCGCCGCCCTCGCCACCGGCCTGCGTCGCGTCCTGGAAGCCGGCCCTCCCTGCCCTGGGGCGACCTGGGTCTGCTCGCCCTCTGGGCCGCCGCTCGCCGGCATCCTCGCCGCCCGCTACTTCCGCTGGGAGTAGTAGGGGGGGTCTGGCGGGACGCGGGAGCGGGATGCGACAGTAAGGTCATGCCGCGCATCGCTGTGCCCGAGGGCAAAGACCCGATGATGTTCCTGTGGTCGGAGCGGGCGTCCGCGCTTGCTCATCCCGCTGGAGCCTTCTCCGGCGCCGTCTACGCCAAGAGCACGCTGCCCATTCGCGAGTTCGAAGCTGCCCGGGTGCGCACCGCGCAGATCAACGGCTGCCAGGTCTGCCTGAACTTCCGTAGCGCCACTGACGTCGTCGACCGCGCTCCGGAGGCTGACGACATCGACGAGGAGTTCTACGCCCACATCGGCCAGTACGACTGGCCCGGCTTCACCGAGCGCGAGCGGCTGTGCGCGGAGTTCGCGGAGAAGTTCGCCTTCGACCACAAGAACATCGACGACGAGTTCTGGAAGCGCCTGCACGCCGGCTTCAGCGACGACGAGCTCGTCGAGCTGGCACTGTGCATCAGCTCGTGGGTCGCGTTCGGACGGCATCAACGTGATCTTCGATGTCGACGGCGCCTGCCGGGTGCCCACCTACGCCTGACCGCTATCGGTCCAGCGCACGCACCACCGCGTCGGCCAGGCGGTCCGCCGGGCCCGGCGCGGTCCAGAGGAAGAGCGACGGCTCGGTGAGTTCGAGTTCCAGCAGCACGGGCAGGCCGTCAGGCCCGGGCAGCAGGTCGACGCGCGCGTAGAGCAAGTCAGCGCCGCCGGGCACGGCCGCGAGCACGCGTTCGGCGACGGCCAGCTCCGCCTGCACTCGCCTCACGGGCGGTGATCTGCTCGCGCGGGTCGTGGTCACCGATGGCAAGTGGGTCGGCGTGGTGGCCCGCTGACAGGATCGGCGCCTTGCGCACGCTGTGACTGAACGCGCCGCCGAGGAACAGCAGCGCGCTCTCCCCCGCCACGTCGACGCCGGACGAGGTACGGCTGGATCATCGCCGTGCGCCCCGCGGCGTGCAGGTCCGCTCAGGTGCGCACGGCAGCGGCATCGTCGGTGCCGCGCCGCCAGCGTGCCGTGTCGGCCGATCCCACCGAGATCGGTGGGTTTGATCACGAACTCCGGCCAATCGGGCAGCGCAGCCTCCTCCCCGGCAGCGGCGAAGCTCGTCGGCACCGTCGGGACGCCCGCCGCCGCGAGCTCGGCCGAGGTAGCGCTGTCGGTGTTCCACGCAGCACGTCACGCGCCTGTTCAGCACGCCGGCCAGCCGCTCGGCCCAGGCCACGAACGCGTCCCGGCGCCGCGGGTAGTCCCAGGTACTGCGCACGATCACCATTTCGAACGCGAGCCAGTCGACCTGCGGGTCGTCCCAGCTGGCCGGCTCGGCGGCGATGCCCCGCTCGGCCAGCGCCGAAA
>CAVXLW010000009.1:0-300913 GCA_963762695.1 uncultured Actinomycetota bacterium | reverse complement strand
CTTGTCGCCGCGGACATATCCGAGCACCGACAGGCACGCGTGGCGTCGGCGACAGGGCGCGCCACCATCTCCACGTAGCGCCCCACGCCATGCCGCTCGTGCACCACGAGTCGACCCGGAGTCAGCTGCAGTGGGTCCATCCCGCGCCTGTTCCGGGCCGGCATCCTGGCGCCCGCAGATCCTTCGTGCTGATCGCGGGTGCCCGCCGATCGGTCCCGGCGAGCACCGCGAGCTTCAGCGGTCCGATCGAACCGCTCGTCAGGCAGCCGGTGGTGACCGTCGCGACACCGTCGTCGAGCGTGATCCGGCTCGTCGGCATGCAGCCGCATCCCGACCCCCGCGTCGCGCAACACTTCGTGATCCGCTTCGCTGGGCCGTGGCCCCGGTGACGAGCAGGACGTGAGCCGGATGCCAGCCAGCCGCGTATGTCATCGATCGCCGTGGAAGCGTCACTGCGCTAGGCGTTGGGCGCCGGGGCAGCGGCCAGGAAGCCCTTGTCCTCGAGCTCGTCATCGGCAGCGAAAGGGGTGACGCTCACGGCAGGCCGACGTCGGCCGCATGCGTACGCACCTCGCCGAACGGCTGAATACGCGGCCGCGCCCAGGTCGACGGCGCAGCGCCTGCCCACCGAGGCGGCCGTCACCAGGCCGCGTCGAGGAACTCCGCCGAGGTGCGCGTGAGGTCGGCGGCGCGGGCGCCGACCTGTCTCCGGACTCGGCCAGCACGACGTGCACGTGGCCTCCGGCAGGAAGCCGTCGATCAGCAGCACCATGCCGTCGGTGAGCACGGGCGCGAACGCCTCCATGCCTTCCACCGCGACGCCCGTCGGCGAGCTTGACTCGAGCATCTCCGCGAGCCTCGGGATGTTCCTTGGCGAGCGGCGCCCGCGCGCTCGCGCACCTCGGGAGTCAGCAGAGCTCGCGGCACGGCGGCGGCCACACGCCATGGCGCCGGATCCGAGCGCGCGCTGGTCGGTGACGGCGAACGCGCGACGTCCTCGACCTCGTCGCCGAAGAACTCCACGCGCAGCGGGTGCTCTTCCGTGGGCGGGAAGACGTCGAGCATCCCACCCCTCACGGCGAATTCGCCGCGCCGCTCGACCATTTCGACGCGTGCGTACGCGAGCTTCCGCGAGGCGGCGGACGGCGCTTCGAGGTCCACGTCGTCGCCGGTGCGCAGCCGGACGGGAACGAGATCACCGAGTCCGGCCGCTTGCGGTTGCAGGATGCCGCGCACCGGAGCCACCACCACGCGCAGCGGGCCGTCGGCGTACTCGTCGGGGTGGGCCAGCCGGCGCAGCACGGCGAGGCGGCGGCCCACGGTGTCGGCGCGCGGCGAAAGGCGCTCGTGCGGAAGGGTTTCCCACGGGTAGAACGCCACCGCATCCGGGCCGAGCAGGCTGCCCAGCGCATCGGCCAGGTCCTCGCCGTCGCGTCCGGTCGCCGTCACCGCGAGCACGAACGCTCGCGGGCGAGCGCTGCCAGCGGACCGGGCGCAAGCCTGCCGGGGCGGTCAGGTCGAGGTGAGGCTGCCCGCGCCGGCAACCCAGCGGCTGATGGCGGATCAGCGCTTTCCGCCTCGAGCAGCGGTGCGAGGTCGGGTGGCGGGGGCTACGGAAGCAGCGGAAACCGCTGTGAGTGAGGTAGCCATGGCGCTCCCTCCACCCTACGGCGGCCGTCTGCAGGGGGGCGGTGCCGGTGCTCCTGGTCGGCACACATCAGGATTGTGGAGGAGGCGCTCGAATTGCCGAAGTTTGCGTGCGCTCTTGCCGGCAGCGGGCTCGACGTGAAGGACCGCGCCAGCCTGTCGCGACCAAGCTGCATGCGGCCCGGGCGGTGGTCCCAACCGGAGGGGCGTCCGACGCAACCCGCCCGGACAGTCTGCTCACGGCGAGACTGCCCGGAGCAGGCGATTCCGTGGCTCAAATAGGGTGGCTGAGCTGCTCGTCCCCTGCTAGTATCGAACACATGATCGAGGCGGAGTTCGGAGCGAAAGCAGCGCAGGCGCATGCGCTGCTCGCCGAACTCGCCGCCTTCGTCTCCTCCGATACGTCGGCCGTTCTGGCGGTCGAAGTCCTGCCGGAGGTGCTGGCTGGGGTTCGGCAGGCTGATCTGCTGACGTCCCGGCTGATCGAGCGGGCTGACCGGTCGGGCTACTACGCGTCGGATGGGGCGGCGTCGACGCAGGCGTACGTACGCCAGCTTTCCGGTGAGTCCGATGCGTGGGTGTCGAAGCGGGTGCAGGTGGGCCGGGCGCTGGCCGACCGGATGCCGGTCACCGCCAAAGCGTTCGAGGCCGGCGACCTCGGCCTCGATCACGCCCACGTGATCCAGCAAGCCACCCGCGACCTGCAGTCCGATCTCGCCGCCGACCTGGAAGCGTTCCTCGCCCAGCAGGCTGCGCCGCTGACCCCACGGCAGCTACGCGTCGTCGCCGAAGAACTCGTCGCCGCCGCAGCTCCGGAAGAGTCGGCAGATGCGGCGGCACGCAAACGCGCGGCGCAGCAGCTGCACCTGTCCGAAACGTTGGGCGGGATGTGGCGCCTGGATGGGCATTTCGACGCCGAAGCCGGCCTCATCATCTCCAAAGCCATCACCGAATTCCTCCGGCGTCCTGATCCGGAAGGTGACCTGCTCACCGAATCGATCGGCAGCCGACGGGCCGAAGCCCTTGGTGCAGCTGGCCCGGCATGCCACCGCCCACGCCGAATCCTGCAACGGCCAGGGTGGTGGCCGGCACACCGTCATCGTCGGCCTGTCCGAACAGAATCTGCGTGACGGGCTGGGTACCGCCGGCACCCCCGAAGGGCAACGCCTGCCCGCCGCAGCGGTGCGGCGGATGGCCTGTGATGCCGGGATCATCCCCGCCGTCTTCGGAGCCGACTCCGAAATCCTCGACCTCGGCCGTCTCACCCGCCACATCCCTGCCGGGCTCAGGCATTTCCTCATCGCCCGTGACGGCGGATGTGTCTGGCCCGGCTGTGACCGGCCGGCGTCCTGGACCGAAGCCCATCACCGTCAAGAATGGCTACGCGACCAGGGCAAAACCGAACCTGAGAATCTCGATCTCCTCTGCCTTCATCATCATCACCGAGTCCATGAAGGTGGCTGGGACATGACCATCGGTGACGACCCCGACCGCACCCCCTGGTTCTGGCCACCCGACGGCAGACCACCCCTCAAGGCCACCGCCGACCCCTCCTCCGCAAACCCGGCCATACGCCAGTCGCATGTGAGACCCTGAGCGATCCGCTATCCAGCTCAGCACCGTCAGTCGCCGCTCCGACATGCGCGGTATCCGGCATTCTCGGGGTTTCGTGAGTATGCCGCAGCATCCAGCTCGTCCTTCGGCGAGAACGGCCTACGCCTGAAGCCATGGCCGGCAGACGCCTAGATGGTCAAGGTTGACGGTCCTTTCCTGTTCAAGGGCGAGAGTGGTCTGGCGACCCAGATCAGGGCGGGCGACTTGCCCACCGGCGCCGCCTGACGATCAGGACGACGCCGCGACGGCCTTCGTCCCACCCCACGGCTCCAGAACGGGCTGGCGTCCTTCGTGCCACGCGGCTTTCGACATGGCGATTGGCGATCTCCGGCGGAGGCTCGATGGCTGATCGCCGAGAGCAGCGGTGACCAACGGTCGCGCCAGGATCGGTCATCGTGGTGACGGAAGGTCCGCGCCCGATCGCCTACTTCAATGTCGAGCGCGTCTGCGCAGAAGTGCCGACCGAGGAGCCCGGCGACATCGTGCTTCTCACCCTCGGCAGGCAGATGATGGTCTCGAGACCGAGTTCGTAGCACGTCCCAGCACTTCCCGATCGGGCGCAGATACGAGGGCGCTACGAGCCTCGTGCGTGGCCCAGGCGGGCTGGCGGCTGTGACGCGCGCCCCGGTCGGCCTGCTGGACCCTTGCTCGGGACGGTGACGCATGGCGTTCGTCAAAGCAGCCGACGACGCTGGCAGCGCGGCGAGCGCGATGGTTGGGCTGTCGAGTTCGAGGAGATGCCGGACGATCGAGCGGCCGATCGGCCGTTGCGCGATGCCGTCGTGGGTGCGCGTACGTGCCCTTCGAGCGCTGAATGGGGGCAGGGCAAGTCCGTGCAACGCGAGAGCTCTGACGGCATCATTCGCTGGTGGATCTGGGTCTTCTCCATCAGGCCGAACAGCGGCGCGGCAACGATGGCAAACCGCGGGCGTCTCGTGGGAGATCATGCGCGGTCGGCTCACCGCGAAGCCCTCTGCGTCTCGCTCCGAGCCGAAGCTCGCGCTGCGGCCGCTGAGCTGACCCTGTGGGTTCGGCGAGGCCGACCTGACCCACGCCGAACTCGTTCGAACGGTCAGCCAGCCCGGCGGTCGAGCACTACGAGATGACCACGAACCTGGGACTGGACGGTTGCCTCGATGATTTCGAGCGGTATCTCGGCATCGCCTGAGGTGCCAATCTCGTGCCGCTTCGAGGCGCGCATATGTGCCAATAGCGGGCGGATCGGCGCTGGAGATTTAGCCTCAGCTTGCGAGTCTGGGCATCGACGGGTCTGCGGCCGAGCAGTCGAGCTATCCGGCTTGCCTTGGACGCGCTGGGCTAGTTGACGGGTTACGTGTTGAAGCTTTCAGCCACGTGCAAGAGATCTGTGGTGTCGATTCCCGAGAGCCCGTCGGCGGTGTGGCCTCGAATGCACCTCAGGGTCCATCTGGTCCCGTTGGCGACCCAGCTGACGAGGCTGACTCCAGGGCCTGGTGCCTTGGGGTTCCAGCTGGTCGAAAGGATGGCCGGGTGACCGGATACGGTGACGGCCTGCTGGTATTGCCCACGCCCCAGCGGGGTGTCAGGCGCGACATCATTCTCAGGCACGGACTCAATCTGGATGTAGGTCGCCGGATGGATATGGGTCGCGTTCTCTTCGGTTGCGCCGCCGATGGGGATGTTGTACAGCGTTGGCCAGTCCGGGGAGGCCGTAGAGGCGGATAAGAACCGCGCCCATCCGATACTGCCGAACGAAGTGAGAGCCCGGCGGTAGCCAGGTCGGTTGCCCGGTGAAGGGCAGCTTGGCTGCGACGGTTGGCGCAGGGGATGCGCTTGGTGTCGCAGCCGGGACGAGGGTGGCGCGTCCTCCAGTCGCGGAGCCTCCGACTACTGCAGCAAGGCCGATGCCGGTCCCGGTGAGGATCGCCAACGCCAGGGCGAGCGTCGCGTTGCGTCGCCTTCTGTGACGTTGCCTCGCGGTCGCGATGACCCGGTCGGGGTCCATCGGCCGCCCGGAAGCGCGTGCCGCCTCAGTCGCCAGAAGTTCGCGAACGTAGTCGGTCTCCATTAGCTCTCCACCGTGTCGTTGAAGTGCGTCGAGGAGCGGAGATGTCCCAGCGCCTTGGCGGTCTGACTCTTGACCGTTCCGGTCGAGATCCCCAAGATCTGTGCCGTTTCGTCGACTGAACGGTCTTCGAGGAAGCGCAAGACGAGCACCGCGCGCTGCCTCGGCGCCAACGCGGCCATGGCCCGTAGCGCCTGATCGCGGTCTTCATACGCGGTTGGCTCGGTGGGCCGCTCCACTCGGACCCCGAGCACCTCTACGAGTCGACGACGACGACTGAGCTGGCGCAATGAGTTGAAGAGGATCTTGTGCGCGTAACTGAACGGATCATTTGCCGCTCGTACCCGTGCCCACGCTGTGTAGGTGCGCACCAGCGCGTTCTGGACCAGATCCTCGGCCAATGCCGAATCCGTAACCAACGCGTGGGCCGAACGCAGGAGCGCCGGACTGTGCTTAAGCACGAAGTCTCGAAACTCCTCGTCGCGGTCCACTCCCATAAGAGTCCCAGCATCACGTGATCGGTTGCCCCGAAGCACCACTCGTTGCGCACGACGCCGGGCATCTATGACCGAAGCCGCGAACTCGCTGTGTGCAGTTGCGCGGAGAAATCGCGCCTATGTGTGGATATGCCGGTGATCCTCTGGGCATTTCGATCTGCCTCACGGAGGATCCGGGCGAAGCGACCGCAGATGCGGCTGGGGCGTCGGTCGTTCAGATGAAGTGCGAGCGCAGGTTGGCGATGGCGACCACACCGACCGCGTTCCTGATGTCCAACAGTCGACTGGAAAGTCTGAACGTCAGGTCACCGTCGTCCGGCATTGGCTGGAACCGCAGTCGGTGCCGCCACCGTGTGCCTTCGATGGAGGACCTGACCGGCTCGAGCTCGGGTCGTTCGGGTGGCTCCCCGTACCGGACCCGCGCGTGGGCAAAGGCTTGGTTGCGGGCCGGGACGTGCAATCCGAGCTCGTCAGCCAAGTCGCTCGCCCAGGAGACCCGCAGCACCGCGTCCGGCGGAGACGAAGGATGAGGTCGGGTCAGTGGGCTGGTCGACCTCGTGAGCGCGCTCAGCAGCTGCGCGGACAGCGGCACTTCAAGGGTGAACTCGAGCGCGTCGCCTTCAAGCTCGAACTCGGACAGCACCGCCGGAACTCGCCCGTCGCGCAGCAGCGGCAGCCCACCCGCGATCTTCGAACGGCTCACGCGCGTGGCCAGAACAGGACCCGGGCAGTTCTCACGGCAGCATTCTGCGCGGCAGGGGGCCGGCCCGTACGGCTAACGGCCCGGAGCGCCCCGTCCGGATTCGAGCAGGCCGGCCAGGTAGTCGCCGTAGCCACTTGCCGCCAGCGGCGCTGCGAGCGCCTCGAGTTGAGCGTCGTCGATGTAGCCCTCACGCCAGGCGATTTCCTCGAGACAGCCGACCTTCAAGCCCTGCCGGCTCTCGATGACCTGGACGAACTGCGCCGCATCCATGAACGAGTCGAACGTGCCGGTGTCGAGCCAGGCGGTGCCCCGGTCGAGGGTGTGGACGGCGAGCTTTCCCTGCGCGAGATAGGCCTTGTTTACGTCGGTGATCTCCAGCTCGCCGCGCGGCGACGGCCGCAGGTTGGCGGCGATCTCGACGACCTGGTTGTCGTACAGGTAGAGCCCGGTGACGGCGTAGGGACTGGTGGGCTTCTCGGGCTTCTCGTCGATCGCGACGGCCCTACCCTCGTCGTCGAAGGTGACGACGCCGTACCGCTCGGGATCGGCGACGTGGTAGGCGAAGACGACGCCGCCGTCAGGCTCGGTCCAGGACTTGAGTTGCTGGCCGAGCCCGGCGCCGTAGAACACGTTGTCACCGAGGATCAGCGCCACAGGGTCGGGTCCGATGAAGTCGGCGCCCAGCGTGAACGCCTGCGCCAGACCACCCGGGTGAGGCTGAACCTCATAGGAGAACGAGCAGCCGAACTGGGTGCCGTCACCGAGCAGCCGGCGGAAAGCCCCGCCGTCGTCCGGGGTGGTGATGATCAGGATCTCCCGGATCCCCGCCAGGAGCAGGGTCGAGACCGGGTAGTAGATCATCGGCTTGTCATAGAGCGGGAGCAGCTGCTTGCAGACGGCCCGGGTCACCGGGAAGAGCCGGCTGCCGGTGCCGCCGGCGAGGACGATCCCTTTCACCGCGCGGCTCCGAAATCCGCTGTCAGCGGGGAGAAATCGGCCAGCGGCGGGGCCGCGAGATCCTTGGCCGACAGCACCGCCCGCTCCCCCGCCAGCGGCCAGGGGATGGCCAGCGCAGGGTCGAGCGGCGAGACCGCGGGATAGGTGAGGGACGCGCTCCACAGCCCGGTCGTCAGGTAGATGTACGCGGTGGCCGGCTCCAGCACCTGATAGGAGTTCCCGCAACCGGTGGGAATCAGCAGCGCCTTGTCGGGCGTGAGCTCCCGGCACGCCACCGTGCCGAACCCCGGACCCTCGCGAAGTTCAACGATCGCTGCGAAAACGCGACCGCACGCCACCGAGACGTACTTGTCCCATGGCTCGGCATGGATCCCTCGGGTGACGCCTGCCGTCGCGTTGAACGCCACGTTCTGCTGCACGAAGTCCAGCTCCGGCAGACCCGCATCGCGCATCTTCTGCGCCTGCCAGTTCTCCTTGAACCAGCCCCGCTCGTCGCCGTGCACGGGGATCGTGATCTCGAGGAGACCGTCGATCTCGGTGGGCTCCACCTTCAGCTCGCTCATCGGCCCAGCACTCATCTTCCCAACACCGCGTACCGGGCCTCGGCCGCGGCCTTCTGCTTGCGCCACCAGCTCTCGTGCTCGCGATACCACGCGACCGTCGCCGCGAGCCCGCCGCCGAAGTCGCTGTAGCGCGCCTGCCAGCCCAATTCGGCCCGCAGTTTCGAGGAATCCACCGCGTAGCGACGGTCGTGGCCGGGCCGGTCGGACACCAGGTCGTAGTCACCGGGCTCGCGTCCCATCGCCACCAGCAGCGTCTCGACCACCTGCCGGTTCGATGCCTCCCCGTCGGCCCCGATGAGGTACGTCTCGCCGATCCGGCCGCGCTCGAGCACGGCCAGCACGGCGGCGCAATGATCCTCGACATGCAGCCAGTCGCGCACGTTGAGGCCGTCGCCGTAGAGCTTGGGCCGGACGCCATCGAGGATGTTGGTGATCTGGCGCGGGATGAACTTCTCGACGTGCTGCCACGGCCCGTAGTTGTTCGAGCAGTTGGAGATGGTCGCCTCGACCTTGAACGAGCGCACCCAGGCGGCGACCAGCAGGTCGGAGCCGGCCTTCGTCGCCGAGTAGGGGCTCGAGGGACGGTAGGGGGTCGACTCGTCGAACCGGGCCGGGTCATCCAGCGCGAGATCGCCGAAGACCTCGTCGGTGGAGATGTGGTGGTAGCGCGTGCCGCGCCGGCGCACGGCCTCCAGCAACGTGAACGTGCCGACCAGGTTCGTCGTCACGAAGGGCGAGGGGTCATCGAGGGAGTTGTCGTTGTGCGACTCGGCCGCGAAATGCACGACGGCATCGCACGAACCGACCAGATCATCGACCAGCGCGGCATCGGTGATGTCGCCGTGGACGAACGTGATCCGCTCCCCCAGCCCCGCCAGGGTGTCGCGGTCGCCGGCGTAGGTGAGGGCATCGAGGACGACGAGATCCCACCCCGGCCGCTCGGCCGCCACGTGGTGGACGAAATTCGCCCCGATGAACCCGGCGCCCCCGGTCACCAAAAGCCGCATGATCAGCCAGCGTAGCGAGAATCGTGCGACGAAAGCCGCGCCACGACCAATCGCGCGATGTGGGCGCCGATGGGCAGCGATGCCGTCGCCGCTGGTGAGGGAGCGTTCAGGACGTGCACGGCGTGAGGGCCCTCACTGATCAGGAAATCGTCGAGCAGCACGCCGTCGCGGCCGACCGCCTGGGCCCGGACGCCAGGGGCCGAGGGCAGGAGATCGGCTGCGGTCAACTCCGGGACGAGGCGCTGCAGGGCGCGCACGAAAGCCGGCCGCCAGAGCGAGCGGCCGTACTCCGACGCCCCGGTGCGCCAGTAGCGGCGGGCGAGCGCCCAGGTCCCCCGGAAGCGGGTGAGCTCCGCCAGCTCGGAGGGGGTGCTGGACCAGCGCCGATACCCCTCGCGACGCAGCGCGAGCACGGCGTTGGGTCCGGCGTGGACCCCTCCGTCGACGCCGCGGGTCAGATGCACCCCGAGGAAGGGGAACCGCGGATCGGGCACCGGATAGACGAGCGCACGGACGAGTTCGCGGCGCTCCGGGACGAGCTCGTAGTACTCGCCGCGGAAAGGCAGGATCTGCGCCGGAGGGATGTCACCGGCGAGCTCGGCGATCCGATCGCTCTGCAGTCCGGCGCAGTTGACCAGCAGGCGCGCGGGGGTCGAGGAGCCGTCCGCGGTGCTGACCACGACCTCGCTCGCCGTCGTCCGGATCGCCGTCACCGCGCTGCCCAGCCGCAAGCGGCCGCCGGCGGCCTCGATGTCAGCGCGGTACGCCTGTGCCACCGCCGAGAAGTCGGTGACCGCGGTCGACGGCACCAGCAGGGCCGCCAGGGCACGGACGTGCGGCTCGCGCTCGGCGAGCTCGGCCGGGCTGAGCTCGCGGACGGCCAGCCCGTGCTCGCGTCCCCGCTCCGCCAGCGCTTGCAGCGCCGGACGCTCGCGCTCCTCGGTGGCGACGATGACCTTGCCGGTAGTCGCGAACGGGAGTCCTCGCTCGCCGCAGTAGGCCTCGAGCGCGCGCCCGCCTTCGATCGCGTACTTCGCCTTGAGGCTTCCGGGCGGGTAGTAGATGCCGCTGTGCACGACATTGCTGTTGCGCCCGGTCTGGTGAGCAGCGATGCCCGTTTCCTTCTCGACCACGACGACCCGCAGGTCAGGCAATTGGGCGAGCAGGGCACGGGCCGTCGACAGGCCGACGATGCCGGCCCCGACGATCACCACATCGGCGCGGTCAGGCATTGCTGTGGAACAGGTTCTGTGCCGCCGCGAGCCCTTGCCGCAGCAAGGTGAGGACGGCGTCGGCGCCCCGCTCGATCAGCAGCGGCAGCTCCTTGCGCTCGGCCGCGGAGAAGTCACGCAGCACGAAGTCGGCCGGCTCCATCCGGCCCGGAGGGCGGCCGATGCCGACCCGCACCCGGGCGTACTCAGGCGTGCCCAGCGCCGAATCGACCGAGCGGATCCCGTTGTGACCGCCGGCGCCGCCGCCGACTTTCAGCCGCACCGAGCCGAACGGGATGTCCAGCTCGTCGTGCACCACGATCAGCTGCTCGGGCGTCACCTTGTAGAAGCCGAGCACCGCCTTCACCCGGCCGCCGGACTCGTTCATGTACGAACGCGGCTTGGCGAGCACGACGCGCTCCCCGTCGACACCGCCGACACGCGTCTCGACGACGTCGGCGAAGCCCCGGGCGCCCTTCTTGAAGCGCGCCCGCTGCTGCTCCGCCAGCAGATCGACGACGTGAAAGCCCAGGTTGTGCCGGTTTCCGGCGTACTCCGGACCGGGATTGCCGAGCCCGACGACGATCCGCGGACCTGTCGGGCCCATGGGCTATGCCTCGGCGGGCTGCTCGGCCGACTCGGCAGCGGCTTCTGCCCCGCCGCCCTCGCCCTCGCTCGGCTCCGCACCGCTGACCTGGCTCGCGCCGACCTCGGCCTCCGCCTCGGAGAGCTCGGCATCCAGCTGCTCCGCCGTGGGGGCCGCGAGTCCGCTGACGATCAGCGCATCCCCGTCAGTGACGAGGGTCACGCCCTCCGGGAGGACGACATCGCGAACGAAGATCGACGTGCCGACCTCGAGGCCGGAAACGTCGACCTCGAAACCGCGCGGAAGGGCGGTGGCGTCGGCCTCGACGGTGATGCTCGTGAGGTCGTGGTTGAGCAGGATGTCGGACGAGCCGACCTCACCGGTCAGCTGGACCGGGACGTCGATCCGGACCTTCTCACCGCGGCGGACCACGATCAGGTCGATGTGGTCGATGCTCTGCTTGAGCGGATCACGCTGGACGTCCTTGGCGAGCGCGAGCTCGGTGCCGCCGTCGAGATCGAGGCGCAGCAGCACGTTGGCATCGCTACGCAGGGCGAGCTGGATCTCGCGGGCCGGCAGTGAGATGTGGCGCGGCGGCTGGCCGTGACCGTAGATCACAGCCGGGACGAGACCGGCACGTCGCGTGCGACGGGCTCCGCCTTTGCCGAATTCGGTGCGCTGCTCTGCGCGTATACGTACTTCGGCCACGGCTGAAAGACTCCTCGAACGCTAGCGATGTCAAACCCGAGAACAGGGGGCCACGACCGAACGGCGGGCGCGACCGGTCAGTTTACGCGCTCAGGCCACGCCGCCGAACAGATCCGTGACCGAACCGTCGGAGAACACCGCGCGAATGGCCCGGGCGAACAGCGGAGCGATGGACAGCACGGTCAACGAGTCGAAGTGCGACTCGGCCGGGATCGGCAGCGTGTTGGTCACCACGACCTCGCTGATCTGCGAGTTCTTCAGCCGGTCGACCGCCGGACCGCTCATGACGGCGTGCGTCGCCGCGGCGATGACCTCGGTCGCGCCGCTCTCCATCAGCGCCTCGGCAGCCTTGGTGATGGTGCCGGCGGTGTCGATCATGTCGTCGACGATGATGCAGGTACGACCCCGGACCTCGCCGACGACGTCGAACATCTTGACCTCGTTGGGCACATCGGGATCGCGCCGCTTGTGGATGATCGCCAGCGGGCAGCCCAGCCGATCGGTCCAGCGCTCGGCCACGCGTACCCGACCGGCGTCAGGGGCCACGACCGTCACCTCGCCGCTGACCCGGCCCTCGAGGTACTCCGCGAGCAGCGGCAGCGCGAAGAGGTGGTCGACCGGCCCGTCGAAGAAGCCCTGGATCTGGGCGGTGTGCAGGTCGACGGTCATGAGGCGGTTGGCACCCGCGGTCTTGAACAGGTCGGCGACGAGGCGGGCGCTGATCGGCTCCCGGCCGCGGTGCTTCTTGTCCTGGCGGGCGTAGGGGTAGAACGGCGCGACGACCGTGATCCGCTTGGCGGACGCCCGCTTCAGCGCGTCGACCATCAGCAGCTGCTCCATGAGCCAGGTGTTGATGGGAGCGCAGTGGCTCTGGACCACGAACGCGTCGCACCCGCGTACCGACTCCTCGAACCGGACGAAGATCTCGCCGTTGGCGAAGTCGTAGGCGCTGGTGGGCACCGGCATCACCCCGAGTCCGGTGCCGATCTCCTGGGCGAGCTCAGGGTGGGCCCGTCCGGAGAAGAGCATGAGGTTGCGCTTGCTCTTCGCCTTGATGACGCTGCCCATCGCGGTTCCCTACTCCTTCGTTTGCCGCGCTTGCGCGGCTGCCTGCGCCGACCGGGTCCCCGGCCGCCGGCGTTCCGTCCAGCCCTCTTGGTTCACCTGACGCGCCCTGCCGATCCCGATCGCACCCGGCCGGAACGTCATCGGTGATCACGCTCCCGGCCGCGGTGTATGCACCGTCGCCGATGCTCACCGGTGCCACCAGCAACGAGTCACTCCCGACGAACGCCGCATCCCCTACGACGGTACGGGACTTGTTCACCCCGTCGTAGTTGACGAAGACCACTCCGCAGCCGATGTTGCTGCCCTCGCCGACCTCGGCGTCACCGACATAGGTCAGGTGCGGCACCTTGGTGCCCGCCCCGATGGTCGCCGCCTTCATCTCCACGTACGCCCCGGCCTTGGCACCCGCCCCGAGCCGGGTGCCCGGGCGAAGGTAGGTGTAGGGCCCCACGTCGCACTTCGGGCCGATGATCGCCGAGTCGGCGGTGGTGACGCGAACCCTTGCAGCTGCGCCGATCTCGGTGTCGGACAGGGTGCAGTCGGGCCCCACGACCGCACCCGTCGCGACGGTGGTGCGCCCCTCGAGCCGCACCCCCTGAAGCAGGGTGACGTCCGGCTCGAGGGCGGTCTCGGCGGACAGCCAGGTGGTCGCCGGGTCGACGATCGTGACCCCGGCCCGCATGGCGGCTTCCAGCAGCCGATCGTTGAGCACGCGCCCGGCCGCGGCGAGCTGCACGCGGTCGTTGACGCCTGCGGTCTCGGCGGCGTCGTCGGCCTGCCTGGCCTGCACGACCTCGCCGGCACCGACCAGCCACGCCACCACGTCGGGCAGGTACTGCTCGCCCTGGGCGTTGTCGGTCGTCAATTCGCGCAGCGCGGCGCGCAGGTGGCCGGCGGCGAACGCGTAGACCCCGGTGGCGACCTCGTTGATCTCGCGGGTGACGTCGTCGGCGTCGCGCTCCTCGACCACTTCGCGTACGGGGCCGGTCCCCTCCGGGGATCGCCTTCGCGTACGACGCGCCCGTAGCCGGTCGGATTGTCGACGACGGCGGTGAGCAAGGTAGCGGCGGCGTGGTGCTCGGCGTGCAGCGCCAGCAGGGCGGCCAGAGTCTCGGGGCGCAGCAGCGGCGTATCCCCGGGAACGACGAGCACCGCCGCATCGGCGGAGAGTTCGGCGACCTCGTCGAGCGCCTCCACGGCGACCCGCACCGCGTGGCCGGTGCCGAGCTGCTGCTCCTGCACGACGGGGACGATTGCGGTGGACTCGCCCGGGAGTGACGCGGCGACCTGCTCGCGGCCGGCGCCGATGACGACGGCGGTGCGCGCGGCGCCGAGCGGGAGCGTGGCGGCGAGGACGTGGCCGAGCATCGAACGCCCGCCGAGCTCGTGAAGCACCTTCGGCAGCTGCGACTTCATCCGGGTGCCCTCGCCCGCCGCCAGCACGATCACGGCCTCAGGAGGGGCGGCGGACACGCGCCGACTGTACCGAGACACGCAGCCGCCCCGCCCCCGGACACACGGGGTCGTAGACCTGCCGCTCCTGCGCCAGGATTCGAACCTGGTCCAGGTGAGTCAAAGTCACCGGTGCTGCCGTTACACCACGCAGGATGAGCACCAATCACGATGCCACGTCATTCGGGTCGGCGAACGGGTGTCGGCGGTCGCCGGTTACCGATACCGTTGGTAGCACTCCCGGCGATTCGTTTTCCTGCCGTCGCCGTATGACAGGTGGTTACCAGCTTTGACGATCTCCGACCTGCGTCTCACCTCCCGGCCCCCGCTGCGCGTTCCGCGCCGCCCGCATCTGCCGCTCACCTCGGTGCCCCGGAGCAGGTTCAAGGCCCATGCTGAGCAGGTCCTGCTGGCCACGATCATCCTGGTGCCGCTGGCAGCCGTCGTCGCCGCCGTTCCGCTGCTGTGGAACCGGTGGATCACCTGGCGCGACGTCGTGCTCATGGTCGTCCTCTACGCCATCACCGGTCATGGCGTCACCGTCGGTTTTCACCGCTACCTGACCCACGGCGCGTTCAAGGCCAAGCGAGCCCTTCGGGTGGCGCTCGCCGTGGCGGGAAGCATGGCGGTCGAGGGGCCGGTGATCCGCTGGGTCGCCGACCACCGTCGTCACCACGCGTTCTCCGACTCCGCAGGCGACCCGCACTCGCCGTGGATCAATGGCGGCGGCTTCGGTCCGCTCCTGAAGGGGATGTTCCACGCCCACATCGGCTGGCTGTTCGACACCGAGCAGACCGATCAGAAGCGTTTCGCGCCCGACTTGCTACGCGACCGCTCGCTGGTGATCGTCCACAAGATGTTCGGCGCGCTCACCGCCACGAGCCTGATCCTCCCGGCCGTCGTGGGCGGCCTGTGGGGCGGCTCCTGGGAAGCGGGCCTGGAGGCGTTCTTCTGGGCCGGCCTGGTGCGCATCGCCGTGCTGCACCACGTCACGTGGTCGGTCAACAGCATCTGCCACACCATCGGAAAGCGTCCGTTCAAGACCCGCGACCGCTCGTCCAACGTCTGGCAGATGGCCTTCATCGGGATGGGCGAGAACTGGCACAACCTGCATCACGCGGAGCCGACCAGCGCCCGCCACGGCGTCCTGCGCGGCCAGGTCGACAGCAGCGCGCGGCTGATCCAGGCCTTCGAGAAGCTCGGCTGGGCCACCGACGTGCGCTGGCCGGATCCGGCGCGCCTGGCCCGGCTTCGGGTGCCCACGAGCGCTCCCGTCTAGGACACCACTCTCGTCCCGTGCACCGGACCGTGAGCGCAGCGCACCTGGCGGCACAGGCCGAGCCCGGCGAGTTCAGCCGCCAGGCGCGCCGCGTCCTGCCCATCGCGCGCCAGGAAGGCGCACGTCGGCCCTGAGCCGCTGACGAGCGCCGCCACCGCGCCGAGGCCTGTTCCCGCGTCCAGGACCCGGCTCAGGGCCGGCCGCAACCGGATGGCCGCCGCCTGCAGGTCGTTCGCCAGCGTCGGGGCCAGCGCGGTGGGATCGCCCTGCCGCACGGCCGCCAGCGTGTCGGAATGCGACCAGAGCGCGGGACGCGGCAACTCCTCGCGGTAGCGGTCGAGTTCGGCATAGACCGCCGGCGTCGAGAGAGCACCCTCTGCCATCGCGAAAACCCAGTGATAGGTGCCCCGGGAGAGCACCGGGGTCAGCAGGTCTCCCCGCCCCGTCCCCAAGGCCGTGCCCCCGGCCAGGGAAACGGGACGTCGCTGCCGAGTTCGCGGGCGAGCGATTCGAGGTCGATCCGGCTCAGGGCCGTTCCCCACAGCGCGTCACACGCCACCAGAGCGGCCGCGGCGTCAGCGCTCCCGCCGGCCATCCCGGCCGCAACCGGGATCGACTTGCGCAGCTGCAGGCGCACTCCCGCAGAGACACCGGCCTTCGCCGCGAGCAGCCGGGCGGCCCGGACGGCAAGGTTGCTCTCGTCGGTGGCCAGCACCTTGGCGCCTTCGCCCTCGATGGTCAGCGCGACCGTTCCGGGCTCGGCCGTCTCGGCGGTCAGCTCGTCGTAGAGCGAGACGGCCTGCAGGATCGTGCGAACCTCGTGATAGCCGTCATCATCGAGCGCACCCACCGCAAGGTAGAGGTTGACCTTTCCGGGCGCGCGGACTGTCACCTCCGCCGGCCGCATGGCTGGTCAATCTAGGGCACGCTGCTGGGCGATACGCGAAAAGGCGTTCACGTCCAGCGCCTCACCCCGCAGGCCAGGGTCGACGCCTGCGCCGCGAAGCAGCCCCTCTGCCGCCGCCGCGCCGCCGGCCCAGCGGGCAAGGGCGGCCCGAAGCGTCTTGCGGCGCTGGGCGAACGCGGCATCGATCACCTCGAACGTCCCCCGCCGATCCCCCGCCGGAGGCTCGCGCCGGACGAAGGTGAGCAGCGCGCTGTCGACCCGCGGCTGCGGCCAGAAGACCGTGCGCGGAACGGGCGCCGCGACCCGGGCATCGGCGTACCAGGCGAGCTTCGCACTCGGGACGCCGTAGACCCGGCTCCCGGGGGGTGCGGCAAGCCGCTGCGCGACTTCGGCCTGCACCATGACGACGCCGTGGGCGAGCGCGGGCAACGTCTCCAGCAAGCGCAGCAGAAGCGGGACCGCGACGTTGTAGGGCAAGTTGGCCGCGAGCACGGTGGCACTGTCCGGAATGCTCGGGATGGCGACGCGCAACGCATCGCCGGCGATGACGGTCAACTGGTCCGCAGCGTCAGGCAGTCGCGCGGCGATCGTCTCGGGCAGCGCCGCGGCAAGGACGGGATCGAGCTCGACCGCCGTCACCCGCACGCCCGCGCCGAGCAGCCCGAGCGTCAAGGAGCCGAGACCGGGCCCGATCTCCAGCACGTGGTAGTCGTTGGCAAGATCAGCGAGGCGCACGATGCGCCGCACCGTGTTGGGATCGACGAGGAAGTTCTGCCCCTTCGACTTCACCGGCGACACGTCGAGGCGCGCGGCGAGCGCCCGGGTGTCGGCCGGCGAGAGCAGGGTCACCAGGTGCCGAAGACCCGGGTGGCCGTGGCGCTCACCGACTCCGCCAGTTCCTCGGCGCTGACCGCTTTGAGTTCCGCCATCGCCCGCAGGGTCAGGGCGATCATGTTCGGCGCGTTGTGCTTGCCGCGATGCGGCACCGGGGTGAGGAACGGCGCGTCGGTCTCCACCAGGAGCTGCTCGAGCGGGGTGACGGCGAGCGCATCACGAAGCTGGCCGGCACTGTTGAAGGTGACGTTGCCGGCGAAGGAGAGCACGAACCCGCGCTCGGCGCACATCGCGCGCGAACTCCGGGCCGCCCGAGAAGCAGTGCAGGACGACGCGCTCCGGCGCGCCCTCGTCGTCCAGTACCCGGAGCACGTCGGCATGCGCATCACGATCGTGGATGACCAGCGCCTTGCCGGCCGTCTTTGCCAGCGCGATGTGCCGGCGGAAGGACTCCTCCTGCTTGGGCCGGCCCGCCTCTTCGGTGCGGTAGTAGTCGAGCCCGGTCTCGCCGATCGCCCGCACCTGCGGGAGTTTCGCGAGCTCGGCGATGGCCTCGATGTCGGCGTCGAGATCGGCGGACTCCGGGGCCTCGTTGGGATGCATCGCGACCGCCGCCACCACCCCGTCGTGCGCCGCCGCCGTCTGCGCGCACCACCGCGACGACGCCACGTCGATCCCCACCGTCACGACGCGCGGGATGCCGGCCAGCCGGGCGGCCGCCAGCGCCTCCTCGACCGGGATGGTCAGCAGGTCGAGGTGGCAGTGGCTGTCGACCGCCGGCACCGTCAAGGGTTGGGGTGGCGGCGGGATCTCGTCGCGGGTCACGCGTCGAGCCGCGGGAAGAGGATCGGTCCCTTGTGGACCGCCGCGCCGGCCGGCAGGTGATCGGTCGTGACGTCGGCGATCCTGGCGTCGGCCAGCGCGCCCGGCGCCCCGAGGCTCTCCCAGAGCAGGTGACAGGCCTTCGGCAGGAACGAGTTCAGCAGGACAGCAGTCGCCCGGAGGGCGTCGGCGGTCGAGTAGAGCACGTCGTCGAGCGCGTCGGTGTTCGCCGGGTCCTTGGCGAGCTTCCACGGCTCGCGCTCGGTGACGTAGCCGTTGACCGTGCGCACGAAGCTCATGATCGCGACCAGCGCAGCCTGGAAATCGAGCCGGTTCCATGGCGGCATCGGCCGCTGCCGCCGCGGCAGCAAGGCCCTCGGCAAGCCCGGCGTCGAGCTTGCCGGGGGGCAGCGCGCCCTCCCGGTAGCGCTCGACCATGCTGGTGAGCCGGCTCGCGAGATTGCCGAGCTGGTCGGCGAGCTCGCTCTGGTAGCGCGCGCTCATCGACTCCCAGCTGAAGCTCCCGTCCTGCCCGTACGCGATCTCGCGCAGGAAGTAGTAGCGAAACGCGTCGCTGCCGAAGTGGTCGGTGATCTGCTGCGGCGAGATGCCGTTGACCTTGGTCTTGCTCATCTTCTCGCCGCCCACGAGCAGCCAGCCGTTGGCGAACACCTGCTTGGGCAACGGCAGCCCGGCCGCCATCAGCATCGCCGGCCAGATGACCGCGTGGAAGCGCAGGATGTCCTTGCCGACCAGGTGGACGTCGGCCGGCCAGTACTCCTCGTTGCCCTCGACCGCGGTCCAGTAGTTCAGCAGCGCGTCGATCCACACGTAGATCACGTGCGAGGAGTCCCAGGGCACCGTGATGCCCCAGTCGAACGTCGAGCGGCTCATCGAGATGTCCGACAGCCCGCTCTCGACGAAGCGCAGCACCTCGTTACGCGCGCTTTCGGGCTCGACCTTGAGCGTGCCGTCCCGGTAGGCCTCCAGCAGCCGGTCCTGGTACGCCGACAGCCGGAAGAAGTAGTTGTCCTCCGAGAGCATCTCGACCGGCCGGTGGTGGACCGGGCAGAGGTTGCCGGGCTGGATGAGCTCGCCCGGGACCTTGAACTCCTCGCAGTGCACGCAGTAGGGACCCGTGTACGTGCCCTTGTAGATCTGGTCGTTGTCGTACAGCCGCTGGACGAACTCCTGCACCCGCGCGGTGTGACGCGGCTGCGTGGTGCGGATGAAGTCGTCGTTGGCCGCATCGATCGCCGCCGAGCATCGGCAGCCAGGCCGTCTCGACCATGAAGTCGCACCACTGCTGCGGGGTCATGTCATGCTCGGCCGCCGCGCGCAGGATCTTCTCGCCGTGCTCGTCGGTGCCGGTCAAGAAGTGCACGCGCTCGCCGCGCTGACGGTGCCACCTGGTCAGTACGTCACCGGCCACCGTCGTGTAAGCGTGCCCGATATGGGGCGCATCGTTCACGTAGTAGATCGGCGTCGACACAAAGAACGCCTTAGTCATGCCCCTGAGGGTAGTGAGCCAGGCAAACGAGTTGCGGCGCCCGACAGCAAGGTCACGGCGAAGGCACCCCAAAAGTTCGAGGAAACCTACGTCTGCGGCCCGGAAACCGTAGCGTTTCCTGAGCTCTTGGCGCCCGGGCGGCAAGGACCGCGTCGTAGACCTCGCGGCGGCGGCACGCCGGTGGCGCGGGCGACCTCGGTCATCGCGGCCTTGCGGTCGATACCGGCCGCTTCGCGGGTCGACACCATCGCGGCCAGATCAACGGCGGCGGGCGGCTCGGGCTCGGGCGCCCCGCCGACGACGAGCGTGATCTCGCCGCGGACGTCGCGTTCGGCGGCCCATGCGGCGAGCCCGGCGAGCGGGCAGCCGGACGACTTCCTCGTAGGTCTTGGTGAGCTCGCGGCAGAGCACCGCCGGCCGGTCGGGTCCGAAGGCGAGGGCGAGCTCCTCGAGCGTCCGCCGCGATCCGGCGCGGCGATTCCAGGAAGACGAGCGTGCGCCGCTCGGAGGCCAGCCCGGCGAGCCGCGAGCGGCGCTCACCCGGACCTCGTGGCAGGAACCCCTCGAACACCCAGCGGTCCGACGCGAGCCCCGACACGGCGAGCGCCGTCGTCACCGCTGACGGCCCGGGCACGGCCCGGATCGGGATGCCGGCCTCGGCCGCGGCGCGCACCAGCCGGTACCCGGGATCGGAGATGGCGGGCATCCCCGCGTCGGTGATCAGCGCCACCGTGCTCCCGGCGAGCAGTCGCTCGAGCAGCTGCGGCACCCGCCCGCGCTCGTTGGCCTCGTAGTACGACAGGACCTCGCCCGCGACCCGGATCCCGAGGTCTGCCGCGAGACGCCGGAACCGGCGGGTGTCCTCCGCGGCGATCACATCGGCGGATTCGAGCGTCTCCCGCAGCCGCGCCGACGCGTCGGCCACATTCCCGATCGGCGACCCGCACAACACCAAAGCGCCCATGGTCACGTCCGCCACGCCTCGCAGTCTTACGCTGTCACGCAATGACCGCGACGCTCGCCCCGCCGCCGACACCTGCAATCTCAGGCCGTTCGAGCGAAGCGCTCCGCCCGCCGCCGCTGCAGGACCGCGTGGCCGGCTGGCTGTGGCCGCTCGCCATCACGGTCCTCGCGGGGTTCCTGCGCTTCTACCGGATCTCGCTGCCGCCGGCGATCGTCAACGGCAAGCCGAGCTACACGTTCGACGAGGTCTACTACACGGTCGACGCGCACTCGCTGCTGCAGTTCGGCGTCGAGCGGGGCGATCACTGCGTCGGCCCGGGGCTGGCCGTGCACCCGCCACTCGGCAAGTGGCTGATGGCCATCGGCGAGTGGATGTTCGGCTACATCGACTGCGCCGGCCACCCCCACGGCAACCCGGCGCTCGGCTGGCGCTTCTCTGCCGCGGTGGTCGGCACGCTGGCCGTGCTGATCCTCGCCCGCACCGCCCGCCGGATGTTCCGCAGCACGCTCATCGGCTGCCTCGCCGGCCTGCTGATGGCCCTCGACGGGCTGGAACTCGTGCAGTCGCGCACCGGCCTGCTCGACATCTTCCTGATGTTCTGGATCGTTGCGGGCCTCGGCGCCATCGTCCGCGATCGAGATTGGGGACGCGAGCGGCTCGCCGACCACGTCAGGGTCGGCTTCTGGCGCCCGTGGCGGCTCACCGCCGGCATCTGCTTCGGCGCCGCCATCGCGACCAAGTGGACCGGCTTCTACGTGCTCATCCCGCTCAGCGCCGTCGTCCTCGCCTGGGACATCGGCGCCCGACGCAGCTCCGGGGCGGCCCGCCCGGTCCGCCATGCGTTGCGCCGTGACGGGATCGGCTGGGCCACGAACTTCATCGTCGTGCCGGTCGTCGTCTACACCGCGTCCTTCACCGGCTGGTTCGTCACGCACTACGGCTATATGCGCAACGACTACGGCAAGGGGGTCTACAACACCTGGCGCGCCTGGTGGCACTGGCACAAGTGGGCGCTGAACTTCCACGAGCACCTCGACACCCGGCATCCCTACCAGTCCGACAGCCCGTTCCAGTGGCTGGTGCAGGGCCGCCCGACCCTCTTCGCGTACACGTCGACACCGCACGGCGCCCATTGCTCGGCGCTCAACGGCTGCTCGCAGACCGTGCTGGACCTGGGCAGTCCGGCCATCTGGTGGCCGGCACTCCTCGCGCTCCTGGGCTGCCTCTGGCTCTGGCTGGGGCGCCGCGACTGGCGCGCCGCGCTGATCCTCGTCGGCGTCGTGGCCGACATCCTGCCCTGGATGCCGTACCCGAGCCGCACCAAGTTCGACTTCTACGCGCTGCCCATGCTCCCGTTCCTGATCCTGGGGCTGTGCGCGATGGCGGGACTCGCGCTCGGGCAACGCACCGACTCCGAGACCAGGCGTCTCGTAGGAGCGCTCTCCGTCGGCTTCTACGCGATGCTGGTGATCTTCTGCTTCTGGTACTTCTACCCGGTCTGGACGTATGTCCGGATCCCTTACGACGCCTGGCAGAACCGGATCTGGTTTCCCGGCTGGTTCTGACCCGCAACCCGCGGGCTCAGTTGACCTGACGGCCCGCCTGCCCCCAGTAGGTGGCCCGCAGCGCCTTCTTGTCGGGCTTGCCGAGCGCCGACACCGGGATCGAGTCGGCGAAGTCGATGCTCTTGGGACTGTGATGGGCGCCCTTGCGCTCCTTCACCAGCGCCGCCAGCTCCGCCTCGGTGACCTCCGAGCCCGGCCGGCGGACGACGACGGCCTTGACCGCCTCGCCCCACTTCTCGTCCGGGACGCCGATGACCGCGGCGGCCGCCACGCCCGGGTGCGCGGAGAGCACGTCCTCGACCTCGCGCGGGAAGATGTTGAACCCACCGAGATGATCATGTCTTTCTTGCGGTCGACGATGTACAGGAAGCCCTCGTCGTCGCGCCGCGCGATGTCTCCGGTGTGCAGCCAGCCGTGCGCGAACAGCTCGGCCGTCTGCTCGGGCTTCTTCCAGTAGCCGGCCGACGACAGGGTCCCGCGCACGCAGATCTCCCCCGGCTCACCGTCGGGAACCTCGTTGCCCTCCTCGTCGAGCAGCGCCACGCGTACCCACGGGACCGGGCGCCCGCACGAGGCGAGCCGCTCCAGGTTCTGCGGGTCGTGGTCCTCCTTGCGCAGCACCGTGATCGTCATGGGGCACTCGGCCTGCCCGTAGAACTGGAAGAAGATCGGGCCGAGCTTGTTGATCGCCTCCGCCAACCGGGTGGGCGACATGGCGGCAGCACCGTAGAACACCGTCTGCAGACTGGAGAGATCGGTCTTGTCGAAGTCCGGGTGATCCAGCAGGACGTACAGCATGGTCGGCACGAGCATGATCGACGTGATCTTGTACTTCTCGATGGCGGCGAGCACCTTGCCGGGCTCGAAGCCGGGCAGCACGACCATCGAACCGCCGTGCAGCAGCACCGGAACGAAGAACGCGGCCCCGGCGTGCGAGAGCGGGGTACAGATGAGGTGACGCACCTCTGAGGGCCACTGCCACTCGGCCATCTGGATCTGGGTCATCGTGATGCCGGCCCGATGGGTGCCCATGACGCCCTTGGGCTTGCCGGTCGTCCCGCCGGTGTAGGAAAGCCCGGTCACGTCGTCGGGATCGAGGATCGGCACCGTGAGCTTGCCGGGCGTGAAACCGGAGGCGAGGGCGGTGATGTCGGTGCCGCCGTCCACCTCCCCGAACGCCAGCACGGTGCGCAGGGTCGGCACCCGCTCGCGCAACGCCGCCGCCCGCTCGGCGAAGCTCGGGTCGATGAGCAGGGTCTCGACCTCGGCGTCCTCGATGACGTACGCGTGGTCGTCCAGCGAACCCAGCGGATGCAGGGCCGACGTGCGGCAGCCGGTCACCTGGTTGGCGCCCATCGCGAAGAGCACTTCAGGCCGGTTCGGCGAGAGCACCGCGATCCGGCTGCCCTGGGTCAGCCCGACCTTGGCGAACGCCTGGCTGTAGCGGCTGATCTGCTCGTAGACCTCGCGCCCGGTCAGTACCCGCTCCCCCAGGTAGACGCAGGGCGAATCCTTGCTGCGCTCCAGGCCGGCGAGCAGCAGATGAGGAACGAAGACCGGCTCGTGGGCCGCTTCCAGCAGACCGTCCATGCTCATTCGATCAGCGCTCGTACAGCGCGCGCTTGGGGCAGGAGTTGATGGCGCGGCGCACCTTCTCCTCTTCGCCGGCCGGAACCTCGGCTTTCAGGATGTGCAAGTTGTCGTCGTCGTCCAGTTCGAAAATTTCCGGCGCGATGCCGCAGCAGATCGCGTTGGCCTCGCACTCGTCCGGATACACCTCAACGCGCATGGGTCGTCCTCTCCCTGTTGCTCATCGGTGGCTTCGTGAGTTGCCAGTGGTGGCATTGTGACGCGCCCGGCGAGCAGCGCTCCCAGTGGGTCAGCGGGTCAATCGTCGGCCAGCAGGGCGGCCATCCGCTCGGTCGTGGCGATCCATTCCTCGACGATGTCGGCGACGACTTCGCGCGCCGGGCGCACCCGGTCGACCCGGCCGATGATCTGCCCGGCGGGCGAGCCGGCGAACTCCCGGCTGCGGGCCCGGGTCCAGCGGCGCGCACCCTCGCCGAACAGGATCCCCTGCAGGGGCATCGGAAGCGGATCGGGCGTGTCGGCGCGCTCCCAGGCGTCCACCCAGGTCGTCCGGATCTGACGGGCCGGCTTGCCGGTCATGGACCGGGAACGGATCGCGTCACGGGAGCCGGCCGCGAGCAGGTTCTCGACCGCTTCCGGTGACGTGTTCGCCTCCGCGACGGTCAGCCAGATCGACCCGGTCCAGGCACCCTGCGCACCGAGGGCCAGCGCCGCCGCCATCTGCCGTCCGGTACCGATGCCGCCGGCCGCGAGCACCGGCACGTCAGGACCGACCGCGTCGACGATGTCAGGGACGAGCACCATGGTCGAGATCTCGCCGGTGTGGCCGCCGGCCTCGGTGCCCTGCGCGACGATGACGTCGACCCCGATGTCGATGTTCTTCTGGGCGTGACGCGGGCTGCCCGACAGCGCTCCGACCAGGATTCCGTGGGAGTGCGCCTGCTCGATGACGTACTCGGGGGGCGGGCCCAGCGCGTTGACGATCATCGTCGCCGGGTGCTTGAGCGTCACCTCGACCTGGCCCGGACCCTCGGCGTCGACGTTGAGCCCGGCGGCCTTCATCCGCATCGGCGCGGCCTGCTCGGCAAGCTGCGGGATGCCGTGGTCGTCGAGCAGCTTCGCCACGAACGCCCGGTGCTCGGCGGGGATCATGTCCGACAAGGACGCGAGGCTCGCCGCCTCACCGCCGCCCTGGCCCACGTACTTGGCCGGCATCGCGAAGTCGACCCCGTACGGCCGGCCGCCGATGTGCTCGTCGATCCACGAGAGCTCGACCTCGAGCTGCTCGGCGTCGAACGCGAGCGCTCCGAGCACCCCGAACCCGCCGGCCTTGCTGACCTCGACGACGACATCGCGGCAGTGCGAGAACGCGAACAGCGGGAATTCGATGCCCAGCTGGTCGCAGATCGGAGTGCGCATGGCGAACCCTCATTCCTGCCGGTCTGCCGGCCTTCGGTCCTTGTTTATATCCCCGCTAGATTCAGCGAATGCCCACTCCACCCAGCATCGGCGCGCTCGTGCAGGACAGTGCCGCCCGCTTCGCCTCCGTGGAGGCGCTGGCCTTCGGCGCGAAGCGCTTCACGTTCGCCGAGCTCGGCGAGAAGGTGCGCGAGGCCGCGGCCGCGGCTATCGCGTCAGGCATCGAGCCGGGTGACCGGGCGGCCATCTGGGCGCCCAACCAGGTCGAGTGGGTGATCGCCGCCCTCGGCCTGGTGTCGGCGGGTGCTGCGCTGGTGCCGCTGAACACGCGCTTCAAGGGCGAGGAGGCGGGCTACGTGCTGGCCCGCAGCTCGGCCAAGCTGCTCGTGGTGGCCGACGGCTTCCTCGGCGCCGACTACTCCGGGATGCTCGCGGCAGCCACCTCCCAGACCCCCGACCTGAAGACGATCGTCTCGCTGGCCGACTCCCCCGCACCGGGAACGCTCGGGTTCTCCGAATGGATGGCGTCCGGCGCCGCGGTGTCGGCCACGGAGCTGGACGCCCGCCTGGCGGCCATCGGTCCGGACGACGTGAGCGACGTCTTCTTCACCTCGGGGACGACCGGCAAGCCCAAGGGGGTCGTCGTCACCCACCACCAGACGATGCGGGTCTTCCAGACCTGGAGCGAGATCGTCGGCCTCACCGAGGGCGACCGCTATCTGGTGGTCAACCCGTTCTTCCACACGTTCGGCTACAAGGCCGGCATCATCGCCTGCCTGCTGCGCGGCGCGACGATCCTGCCCGAGCCGGTGTTCGACGTGCCGGCCGTCCTGGCACGCATCGCCGCGGAGAAGGTGACCGTGCTGCCCGGGCCCGCCCACGCTCTACGCGTCGATCCTCGACGGACCCGACCGCAGCGGCCTCGACCTCAGCTCGCTGCGCCTCGCGGTGACGGGCGCCGCCAACGTTCCCGTGACGCTGGTCGAGCGAATGCGTGCAGAGCTCACGTTTCGCACGGTGCTGACGGCCTACGGGCTCACCGAGGCCACCGGCACCGTCACCATGTGCCTGCGTGACGACGACGACGTGACCATCGCGACCACGTCCGGACGCGCGATCCCCGACACCGAGGTGATCGTCGTCGACCGCGAGGGGAAGTCCTTGCCGCCCGGCGAGGCCGGCGAGGTCCTGGTGCGCGGCTACAACGTGATGCGCGAGTACTTCGACGATCCGGCGGCGACGGCCGAGACCATCGATGCCGAGGGCTGGCTGCACACCGGCGACATCGGCGTGCTCGACGCCCGCGGCTACCTGCAGATCACCGACCGGCTCAAGGACATGTACGTCGTCGGCGGGTTCAACGCGTATCCGGCGGAGATCGAGCAGGCCCTTTCCGGGCACGACGCCGTCAGCGAGGTGGCCGTGATCGGGGTGCCGGACGAGCGCATGGGTGAGGTCGGCAAGGCCTACGTCGTGACCCGGCCGGGAGCGTCGCTCGAGCCCGACGAGCTGATCCGCTGGGCCCGCGAGCGGCTCGCCAATTACAAGGTGCCGCGCTTCGTCGAGGTCGTCGGCGAACTGCCGCGCAACGCATCCGGCAAGGTGCGCAAGGGTGACCTGCGGGCGCAGGGCCTGACCTGACATGCCGTCAGATGCGGGCTAGGCTGCCACGATGGACGAGTTCCCGAAGATCATCTCGGTGGACGACCACGTGGTCGAGCCGGCCAACCTCTGGCAGGACCGCTTGCCGGCGAAGTACCGCGAGGCCGGCCCCAAGGTGGTGCTCGCCCCTCCCGGCGATGTCGAGTTCATCGGCGGGAAGCTGACCGTCGGCATGGGTGAGCCGGGCAGCGCCCCTGACGTCGCCTGGTGGATGTACGAGGACCTGCGCCGACCGCTGATGCGCCTCGATGCCGCCGTCGGTTACGACCGCGACGAGGTCGATCTGCGACTGGTCAGCTATGACGAGATGCGCCCGGGCGCGTTCAGCGTCAAGGAACGCCTCGAGGACATGGATGCCAACTGGATCGAGTCCTCGCTGTGCTTCCCGACGTTCCCGCGCTTCTGCGGCCAGACGTTCCTCGAGGCGGAGGACAAGGACGTCGCCCTCGCCTGCGTGAAGGCCTACAACGACTGGATGGTCGAGGAGTGGTGCGCCGACCCGTCGGGCCGGCTCATCCCGCTGATCATCATTCCGCTCTGGGACGCGGCGCTCGCGGCCGAGGAGGTCCGGCGTAACGCCGCTCGTGGCGTGCGCGCCGTCTGCTTCTCGGAGATCCCGCCCTACCTCGGTCTCCCGTCGATCCACGACCCGAACAACTACTGGGACCCGTTCTTCGGGGCGTGCGCCGAGACCGGCACGGTCATCAACATGCACATCGGCTCGTCGTCGAAGATGCCGTCGACGTCGGCCGACGCCCCGGCTGCGGTCGGCTCGACCCTGACGTTCGCCAACTCCGCGTACTCGCTCGTCGACTGGCTGATGAGCGGCACGTTCACCCGCCATCCCGAGCTGCAGATCGCGTACTCCGAGGGCCAGATCGGCTGGATCCCCTACGTCCTGTCCCGAGCTGACACGGTGTGGGAGGAGAACCGCGGCTGGGGCGGCGTGGCCGACAAGGTCAAGGAGCCCCCGAGCGAGATCTTCCGCCGCCACGTCTACGGCTGCTTCTTCGACGACCCGCACGGCCTCAAGTCGCTCGACGAGATCGGCGCCGACCGGGTCACGTACGAAAGCGACTACCCGCACTCGGACAGCACGTGGCCCAAGACCCGCCACATCGCCGAGGAGCAGATGAAGGACCTCGATCGCGCGACCGTCGAAATGATCGTCCGCGGCAACGCGATCACCATGCTCGGGCTGACCCCCGAAGGCCGCTGGGCCCGCTGACGCTCCCACCGCACACGAAAGGCACGCACCCATGCTCGACTACCTGATCCGCGGTGGCACGCTCGTCGACGGCACCGGCAGCCCTGGTGTGAAGGGTGACCTCGGGGTTCGCGACGGCCGGATCGTCGCCGTCGGCGGCTCCATCGAGGAGGAGGCCGCCGAGACGCTCGACGCTGACGGCCTCGTCGTTTCCCCCGGCTTCGTCGATGTCCACACGCACTACGACGCCCAGCTGTTCTGGGACCCGTACGCGACCCCGTCCAACGTGCACGGCGTGACCACCGTGCTCGGCGGCAACTGCGGATTCACGCTGGCGCCGCTGCACGCCAAGGACGCCGACTACCTGCGCCGGATGATGGCGAAGGTCGAGGGCATGCCGCTGGTCGCGCTCGAGACCGGGGTCGACTGGAAGTGGGAGACCTTCGGCGACTACCTCGGCCTGCTCGACGGCAAGATCGGGCTGAACGCCGCGTTCCTCGTCGGCCACTGCGCGCTGCGCCGCTACGTCATGGGTGAAGACGCCATCGGCAACGAGGCGACCCCCGAGCAGATCGATGAGATGGTCCGCGTGCTGCACGCCTCGATCGAGGCCGGCGCCATCGGCTTCTCGACCACCCTCTCCTCCACCCACTCCGACGGCGACGGCAAGCCGGTCGCCTCGCGCTGGGCCAGCAAGGACGAGCTCATCGCGCTGTGCAAGGCCACCGGCGAGCACGAGGGCACGCTGCTGGAAGGCATCGTCCAGGGCTGCCTCGACAAGTTCTCCGACGACGAGATCGAGCTGCTGGCCGACATGTCGGCTGCCGCCGGGCGCCCGCTGAACTGGAACGTCCTCACCATCGACGGCCGCACTCCGGAGAAGGTCGAGCACCAGCTGAAGGCGTCGGCCCGGGCCCGCGAGAAGGGCGGGCGGGTCGTCGCGCTGACCATGCCGACCCTGGTGCCGATGAACATGAGCCTGCGCACGTTCTGCGCCCTGAACCTGATCCCCGGCTGGGGCGACGTGCTCGGCCTGCCGATCCCCGAGCGCATCGCGGCACTGAAGGACAAGACCACCCGCGACGAGATGCTGCGCCGGGCCAACAGCCCCGAGGCGGGCGTCTTCCGCCGGCTCGCCGACTTCGGCCGCTACGTCATCGGCGACACCTTCTCCGCCGAGAACGAGGGCCTCAAGGGCCGCAAGGTCGCCGACATCGCCGCCGAACGTGGCGACGCCGACCCCTTCGAGACGCTCGTCGACATCGCCGCCGCCGACGAGCTCAAGACCGTCCTGTGGCCCATGCCGACCGACAACGACCCGAGCTCGTGGGGCCTGCGCGCCGAGACGTGGGACAACCCCGACGTGGTGCTGGGTGGCTCCGACGCGGGCGCTCACCTCGACCGGATGGCCGGCGCCCCGTATCCCACCCGCTTCCTCGGCGACTGCATCCGCGGCCGCAAGCTGCTCCCGCTCGAGCGCGCCGTCCAGATGATGACCGACGAGCCTGCCCAGCTCTTCGGGTTGCGCGAGCGCGGGCGACTGGCCGAGGGCTACTGGGCCGACATCGCCGTCTTCGACCCCGAGACCGTCACGTCCGACGACGTGACGCTGGTGCACGACCTTCCCGGCGGCTCCGCCCGGCTCACCGGCGGCTCGCAGGGCATGGTGCGCGTGCTGGTCAACGGCACCGAGATCGTGCGCGACGGCAAGGCTTCCGGTGCGCTGCCCGGCACCTTGATGCGCGCCGGCCGCGACACCGTCTCGGTCAACACCCGCTGAGGCGGCGGGTCAGCGACCCGCGTGCACATCCGCGGCGGAGTTCAGGGCGAACTCGACGCCGATGAAGACGGCCCACAGCACCAGCGCGACGACCACGGCGCTGACGACGAAGACCGGCAGCAGGGTCAGCCATTTGCGGTAGGCGCGCGCATCAGGGCTCTGCTCCAGGAGGCGCTGGAGCGGCACGTCCACGACGGGCAGGTAGTACGGGGAATGCACGGCCATGGCGCGATCATGCGGCCGACCCTGGTCATTTGCATGCCAGGCGACGCTCGAATCCAGCGTGTCGCGTCAGCGATGGGTGAAGCGGGCGGCCATCGCGAGCGCGATGAAAGCGGTCAGCACCGGGACGACGCCGAGCGCGAACGGCAGCGAGGTGGCCGACGCCAGCTGGCCGATGAGCGGCGGCCCGCAGACGAAACCGGCCCAGCCGCAGGCCGACACGGCCGCGATACCCGACGACGGCGCGATCCCCTTCAGCCCGCCGGCGGCGCTGAAGACGGTCGGGACGACAGTCGCCACCCCGCCGCCGAGCGTCGCCAGCCCGATCAACGCGACGACCGCGTTGCCGCTGAGCAGGCCTGCCGCGAAACCGACCGTCGCGATGCCGCAGAGCACCGACACGACCTTGCCGGTGCCGCGGCGGGCGATGAGCGCGTCGCCCCCGAACCGGACGAGGACCATGGCGGCGGCGAAGGACGCGTAGCCCAGGCTCGCCACGACTGGCGCGGCACCGAGAGAGTTGCGCAGGTAGACCGCAGACCAGTCCGCGGCCGCGCCTTCGCACAGCATCGACGCGAACGCGATCGCCGCGAGCAGCAGCACGGTGCGCGGCCAGCGCCGCATCGGCAGCCGCTCCGCCTTCTGGTTCGAGTCCGGCGACGTGGGCTCCGCATGATCGTCCGGGAGCTGCCAGGCCCACCAGACCAGCGGCAGCGCCGCCGCGCCCAGGATCAGCAACTGATCCGACAAGGACAGCCCGATGCCCACGCCGAGCGCGCCGGAGCCCGCCCCGGCGAGGGCGCCGAGGCTCCACCGGCCATGCATCCCGGACATGATCGGGCGGCCGGCGGCGCGCTGGCAGGCCACGGCCTGCGTGTTCATCGAGACGTCGAGCGTGCCCTGAAATGCTCCCCAGAAGAGCAGGGCGATGGACAGCCCGACCGCCGAGGAGGCGAGCCCGACGAACGGCCCGCTCGCGCAGTACCCGATCAGGCACCAGGACACCATGCGCCGGCTGCCCACGCGCGGCAGCAACCACGCGCCGACCGCCATCGCAGCGATCGATCCCACCGGCGTTGCCAGCAGCACCAGTCCCAGGCCGCCGACCGAGAGCCCGACCCGCGCCTTCACATGCGGGATGTGCGCGGCCCATGACGCGAAGAGCAGACCGTGGGCGAAGAAGACGGCGCCGACGGTGCGCCGGTAGGAGCTTCGGGCGTCCGGCCGGGCTGCCTCTGGCGGAGCCGCCCGGACGTTCGGCATACGTGCGACGCTACGGCCGTTCCCTCCCGGTATGCCAACGACTACTACGCTGACGCCCGAGCACCGCGAGTTCCTGCTTGCCGGCACCCGCACCGCCAAGCTCGGCTACACCGCCGCCGACGGGCGCCCGCTCATCGCCCCGGTGTGGTTCACGATCGACGACGACGACGTCACCTTCTGCACGGCAGCAGGCACCGCCAAGGGACGCGCCCTGCAACGCGACCCCCGGGTGGTCGTCTGGTCGATCTCGAAGCGCCGCCGTACGCGTTCGTCCAGGTCCAGGGCGTCGCCGAACTGATCGACGACGTCGCCGAAGCGCGCCGGATCTCGACCATCGTCGGTGGTCGCTACATGGGCGCCGATCGCGCCGAGGAGTTCGGCGCGCGCAACGGGGTGCCCGGCGAGTTCACCGTCCGGGTCAAGGCCACCAAGATCATCGCGGCCCTCGACATGACCGCTCCCGGAGTCCTAGAAGGTGATGACCCCGCGCGCGAGCTTGCCCTCGTGCATGTCGTGCACGACGTCGAAGAAGTTCTCCATCGGGTAGATCTTGCGAGACCATCCGGTCGAGGTCGAGCAGGCCCTTCTTGTACATGTCGACGATGACCGGGATGTCCTTCTGGGCGCGCACCCCGCCGGCCCGGCTGCCGATGATCCCGCGGTCGACCTGGGTCAGGTGGGTGATCGGCACGGCGTACGTCACGCCTGGCGCGGGAACACCGACCTGCACGCAGATGCCTCCCCAGTCCAGGCAGCGCACCGCGGAGTCGGTGACCGCCGGGTGCCCGACGCACTCGAACGACCAGTTGGCGCCGCCGCCGCCGAAGGGTCCCTCGTCCACCGTCTCCGACCACGGCATGAGCTCGCGGATCTTGGCGACCGCGTCGTCCTTGCTGGCGTCGATGAAGTGCGTCGCACCGAGCTCGAGCGCGAGCTCACCCTTCGACGCCAGCGTGTCGACGGCGACGATCATGCCGGCGGCCTTGATACGCAGTGCCTGGATCACCGAGAGGCCGACGCCACCGGCGCCGAAGACCACCGTGTTGTCGCCGGGCTGCACGTTGGCCCGGTTGAAGACGGAGCCGACGCCGGTCACGACGCCGCACGCGATCAGGCACGCGGAGGTCAGCGGGATCTCCTTGTCGATCGGTACCGCCTGCACCTCCTTGATGATCGTCATCTCGGCGAAGGAGGAGGTCGCGGCGAAGTTGCCCCCAGGTACGCCGCCGACGGTGAACGGCTCCGTCCGGTTGCCGATGGACTGCTTGCACCAGGTCGGGTGGCCGGCGTTGCAGCGGTCGCAGATCCCGCAGTTGGCGACGGTCCCGATGACGATGTGGTCGCCCGGCTTGACGCGGGTCACCTGGGTACCGACCGCCTCGACGACACCGGCGCCCTCATGGCCCATCACCGACGGTGCCGGCCACGGAATGGTGCCGTTGACGACGCTGACGTCGCTGTGACAGACGCCGGCAGCCGCGACGCGCACGAGTACCTCGTTGGGACCGGGCCCCCGGACCTCCACGTCGTTACGGATCTCGGCGGTGGTCCCGTTGAACACGATGGCGCGCACGGCTGGCTACCTCTCTCGGTGAATGCTCGAGATTCCTGACTGCTCTGGGCTCAGCTGGGCCAGACGATGCTCTGGAGCTCGCTGTAGGCGTGAAGGCCGAAGACGCCTCCGTCACGGCCGACACCGCTCATCTTGAACCCGCCGAACGGCGCCTCGAGATTGCGCTGCGTGGTGTTGACGCCGACCAGGCCGGTACGCAACTGGCGGGCGAAGCGGTAGCCGCGTACCGGCGTCGCCGCGTATAGACGTAGTCGTAGAGCCCGTACGGGGTGCCGTTGGCGAGCTCGAGGGCCTCGTCCTCGTCGTCGAACGTGAGCACGACGACGACCGGGCCGAAGAACTCGTTCTGCGCCGCCGAACTGTCCGGCGCGACCCCGGTCAGCAGCGTCGGCTTCGACGTAGAAACCCTTGTCGAGGTCCGGACGCTCGCCGCCGGCGACGAGCTCGGCGCCCGCGCTGACCGCCCTCCGCGATCAGCGGCCTCGACCCGGTCGCGCTGGGCGCCGGTGATGACCGGGCCGACGACCGTGTCGGCGGCGAGCGGGTCGCCGACCTTCAGCGCGCTCGGCGCAGCCGGCCAGCTTGCCGACGAGCTCGTCGCGCTTGCTGCGGTGGACCAGCACCCGGGTGGGAGCGGTGCAGATCTGCCCGGAGTGGAAGGTCCAGGTGCTGGCGATGCCGGTGACGGCCAGGTCGACATCGCCGTCCTCGAAGACGATCGCCGCGCCCTTGCCGCCGAGCTCCAGCAGCTGGCGCTTCATGCCGTCGCCGCAGGCGGTCGCGATGATCCGGCCCACCGCGGTGCTGCCGGTGAAGCTGACCATGTCGACGTCGGGCGAGGTGGTGAGGGCAGCCCCAGCCGCTGCGCCCGAGCCGCCGATGATGTTGACGACGCCCGGCGGGAGGCCCGCCTCCTGCAGCAGCTCGCCGAATCGCAGGATGTGCAGCGGGTCCTGAGGAGCCGGCTTGGCGATGACCGTGTTGCCCATCGCGAGCGCCGGGGCCATCTTGCCGGCCAGGTTCACCAGCGGGAAGTTGTAGGAGGTGATGCAGGCGACGACCCCGACCGGCTGCCGGACGGCAACGGCGCCGATGAGCCCACCGGGCGCCAGCGGCGTCGCGTTCATCGGCGTCGGCGGGAGCGGGATGGTGTCTGCGCAGCATCGCGTCGCGCGCGTAACGCCGGAAACGATCGACGGCGACGGGAACCTGCATGGTCGACGCGACGCGCATGGTCGCGCCCGTCTCCGCCTGCAGCAGCGGGACGATCTCCTCGCCGTGCTTGACGAGCAGATCGGCGACGCGATCGAGGATGGCGGCGCGATGCTCCGGCGTGGTGCGCGACCAGCTCTTGAAGGCCTGCTTCGCCGCCGCCGCCGCGTCCATCGCCTGCTGGACGCTCGCCTCCGGCGCCTGCCCGACGACCTCTTCGGTCGCCGGGTTGACGACGTCGTAGTGGCCGCCCCCGGGCTCGACCCACTCACCGTCGAGCAGCAACCGACCGGGCTCAACCGCAAGCGACATGACGCTCCGTCCTGGGGATCGGCGATGACCTGACGCTCCGTCAGATTATCGCGCGCCCGTACGGCTAGGCCGGGGGGGTCTTGCGCAGCAGGAAGCTCATGATCTGGGTGACGACCGGCAGCGCCCGCGTCGTCGGTCAGATCGGTGCGCACCTTGACCACGGTCATCGTCGCGCCGCCCTTGCCCTCCTTGACCGAGACGTCCTCGACCACCCCCGAGGAGTGCAGCCGCATCCCGACGATGAGCGGCGCGTGGTAGCGGAACTCCTGCTCCCCGTGCAGCAGCAGCCCGCCGTCACTGACGCAGCTCGGCCAGCAGGAGCCGAGGTCGGCGGCCTCGGGGTCGGGCGCGCGGCTGGTCCTCGGCGAGCGCACCCCAGTAGCCGGCGACGAACGAGAACGTCGGCGGCACCGGATACCGCCGAGAACCGGCCTCCTTCGGCAGCAGCCGCCGACGCGTAGACCGGGCTCGTGGCGAGGACGGCCTCGGCGAAGCGGGCGACCGGGCCGCGCTCGACGATGATCACGGACTCCGGCATCTTGCGGCCGATGAAGGTCTTCGGCGGCCATGTCAGCGGCCTTCCTGGCTGCTCGGTGCGGGACGGCAGCTTCGCGCTGGCCTCTCCGCTGATGACGGTGACGCCCTTGTCGGTCACCAGGTCGCAGCTGACAGGTCGACCGCGTCACCGTTGACCGCCGTGATCGCGATCTTGGTCTGCAGCACGTCGCCCGGCCAGGCCTGCTTGGTGAAGCGCACCGCGTAACGGGTCAGCGTGCCCTCGCCCACGTAGTCGGTGAGCGCCGACGCGAGCAGCCCGGCCGAGAACATGCCGTGGCCGAAGACGCTCGGCATGCCGGCGGCCTTTGCCAGCACCTCGTCGTGGTGCATCGGGTTGAAGTCGCCGGACGCGCCCGCGTAGCGCACCAGATCGGTACGGGTCAGCTCGTGCGAGCGCTCCGGGGCCGCGCCGCCGACGTCGGCATCCTCGGCGTACAACACGTCATCCTCCTGTTGTCTGGTCAGCCGGCGAGCTCCTGCGCAACACGCATCCCTGCGAGCCGCACCGTACCGGCCCGGCGCGGCGATGTGGCCTCGGCTATGGTCATAGAACTTGTTCTAGAGTCGGCGCCGCCCGTCGTCGCCGACCGCTGCCGAGGGAGTCAGCACGCCATGGAATTCGGCATCTTCAACTCGCTGTACCTGCACCACAGCATGAAGGAAGCGGACCCCGTCCGCGCCGAGCACAACCGGCTGATGGACGAGGTCAACTGGACCAAGGCCGCCGACCGCGCAGGCTTCAAGTACACCTGGGCGACCGAGCACCACTTCCTCGAGGAGTACTCGCACCTTTCGGCCAACGAGTCGTTCCTGGGCTTCATCGCCGGCCAGACCGAGCGCATCCACATCGGCACCGGCATCAAGAACATCACCCCGCCGGTGAACCACCCGGCGCGCGTCGCCGAGCAGACCGCGATGCTCGACCACCTGTCGCTCGGCCGCTTCGAGCTCGGCATGGGCCGCGGCTCGTCGAGCACCGAGCAGCGCGGCTTCGGCATCGAGGACCCCGAGCTCACGAAGGCGATGTTCGACGAGGTCGTCGGCGAGCTGCCGAAGATGTGGACGCGAGGGCACGTACGCGTACGAGGGCCAGTACTTCCGGATGCCCGAGCGCAACGTGCTGCCCAAGCCGTACACGCTCCCCCACCCGCCGCTGTGGGTCGCCGCCGGCAACCCGTCGACGTTCGAGAAGGCCGCCCGGATGGGCCTTGGCGTGCTGTGCTTCGCGAGCACCAGCCGCGACGACCTCGCCCGGCTGATCGAGGTCTACAAGAACGCCATCGACGACGCCGAGCCGGTCGGCGGCTACGTCAACAACAACGTCATGGTCACCAGCCAGATGCTCTGCCTGGAGGACGGCAACCGGGCCCGCAAGATCGCCGCCAACATGACCAGCGGCTACCAGAACAGCCTGGTCTACAAGTACCTCGACACCTTCCCGAAGCCTCCGTACGTCCCCGACTGGCCGGCCACGATTCCCGAGCCGCTCGATGGAGATGCTCGAGCTGGCGGTCAAGGAAGGCGCCGTGCTGATCGGCGACCCGGAGGAGTGCGAGAAGGCCTGCCAGAAGTGGGTCGACGACCGGCGCCGACCAGCTGACGTTCGGCATGCTCTCGACCACCATGCCGGTCGAGATCGCCATCGAGGCCGTCGAGACGTTCGGACGCACCGTGCTTCCGGTCTACGACAAGGACCCGGTCCACAGCACGACCCGCCAGCGCGAGGCCCAGCTCGGCACCACCCAGCCCGCAGGAGTCTGAACCTTCATGGATTTGCGCTACAGCCCCGCGGAACAGGAGTTTCGCGGCGAGCTGCGGGGCTGGCTCGCCGAGGTGCTGCCGACGATCGGGCCGCGGCCGTCGGTCAATGACTGGCCGGGCCGGCGCGAGTACGACACCGCCTGGCAGCGCATGCTGTTCGAGGCCGGCTACGCCGGCATCAACTGGCCGAAGGAGTACGGCGGGCGTGGCGCCACCCCCACGGAACACCTGATCTTCCTGGAGGAGTCCGAGCGGGCGGGCGCGCCGTACGTCGGCGTCAACTTCGTCGGCCTGCTGCACGCCGGTCCGACGCTCATCGCCGAGGCCAGCCCCGAGGTGCAGCAGGCGCACCTGCCGGCGATCCTGCGCGGCGACGAGATCTGGTGCCAGGGCTTCTCCGAGCCCGGTTCCGGTTCCGACCTCGCGTCGCTGCGCTCCCGGGCGGTGCGCGACGGCGACCACTACGTCGTCACCGGGCAGAAGATCTGGACCTCGCATTCGGAGGTCGCCGACTACTGCGAGATGCTCGTACGTACCGACCCGGATGCCCCCAAGCACAAGGGCATCACCTGGCTCGCGATGGCCATGGACTCCCCCGGCATCACGATCCGGCCGCTGCGCACGATCATCGGCTCGGCCGAGTTCGCCGAGATGTTCCTCGATGAGGTACGCATCCCGGTGAGCAACCGGGTCGGCGAGGAGAACGACGGCTGGCGGGTCACCAATGTGACGCTCTCCTTCGAGCGCGGCACGGCGTTCGTCGGCGATGTCGTCGACGCGATCGAGCTCGTCGGTGAGCTCTCGGCGCTGGCGAAGAAGGTCACCCGCCACGGCGCGACCGCGTGGGAGGACCGTGCGCTGCGCCGCGAGCTCGCCCATATCGCCGCGGAGCTCGACGGGCTCTGGGCGCTGACGCAGCGCAACGTCTCGGAGGCGCAGCGGGTCGGGCGCGTCGGCTTCGGCGGCTCGATCTTCAAGCTGCGCTACTCCGAAGTACGCCAGCACCTCGCCGACGTCGCCGCCCGGCTGCTCGGTCGCGCGTCGCTCGCGATGGACGACCTCGACGGCCTGCCGAACGCGCGTTTCGCCGAAGAACGCCTGCAATGGCTGAACCTTTCGATCGCCGCCGGCACGTCACAGATCCAGCGCAACATCATCGGTGAGCGGGTCCTCGGCCTGCCCCGCGAGCGAGTAACGGAGCCCCTTCGATGGATTTCCTGCCCACCGAGGATCAGGAGGCGCTGCGCGCCGGGGTCCGCGAGATCTGCACCGATGCGTTCCCCCGGGAGCGGCTCGGCGAGCTGGCCGCAGCGGGTGCCGGCTTCGACCCCGCGCTCTGGAACACCCTGCAGGAGCTCGGCGTCTTCGGCCTGCTGCTGCCCGAAGACGCGGGCGGCCTCGGGCTCGGGCTCGGTGACGCGGTGCTCGTCTTCGAGGAGCTCGGGCGCGCGCTCGTCCCCGGACCGCTGGTCGGCACGCTGCTGGCCGCCGGGCTGCCGGGCGTCGAGATCGGCGCGCCCGGTCGGCGTCTTCGACCTCTCCGCCGAGGAGCCCGGCCGCACCCTGCTGATCGAGCACCCTGACGTCATCACCAAGCTCGTCGTGCTCGACGGCGCCGACGCGCGTCTCATCGACGCGTCCGAGCTCTCGACGAGCCCGGTATCGATCCTCACCGACCCGCTGACCCCGCTCGGGAGCGATCGCCGCGCTGCCCGCAGGCACACCGCTGGACGGCGGGGCGGCCCCCTGGCGCACCCGCGGTGCGGTTCTCACCGCGGCCCTGGAGACCGGGATCGCCATGGCCGACCTGTCGAACTCGCCGTGCAGTACGCCAAGGAGCGCGAGCAGTTCGGCCGTCCCATCGGCTCTTTCCAGGCGGTCAAGCACATGTGCTCCGACATGCACGTGCGCGCCCAGATCGCTTCCGTAGCAGTGCATTCCGCGGCCGTCACCCTCGACTACCCCGAGGTCGGCGATCCGGCCCGGGCCGTCGCGTCGGCGAAGATCCTGGCCGACGAAGCGTGCACGACCAACGCGAAGACCAGCATCCAGGTCCACGGCGGCATGGGCTTCACGTGGGAGGTCGTCGTGCACTACTACCTCAAGCGCGGCTGGGTCCACCAGTCCCAGTTCGGCGACGCCGACACCAACGCCGACGCGCTGGCCGCCCTGCTCTGAGCGTCCGGCGCGGCTAGTCCTTGCCGAGGGCGCCGGCGTCGCGGAGCGCGGCGATGCGGGCGTCGTCGTAGCCGAGCCGGGTCTTCAGGACCTCGTCGGTGTGCTGGCCGAGGGTGGGCGCGCGGGTGGGCCACGCCAGCTCCTCGCCCACGAGCATGCACGGGGAACGGCAGCATGTCGGCGCCGAGCTGCTCCTTGGGGATCCACGGCAGCCGGGCCTGGAACTGCGGATCGTCGGCCAGGGTCTTCGGGGTGTTCACGGGCGCCAGCGGAGTGTTGACCTCGCCGCCGAAGTCAGCCATTCCTGGGTGGTCCTGGTCTTGAAGATGCCGCGCAGCTCGGCGCGCAGCTCCTTGTTGCCGGCGGCATGGTCGGCGTACTTCGAGCCGGGCCACTTCTGGAAGAGGTCGGCCCGCCCGACTCCTTCGGCGAAGTTCTTCCAGAACGCCTGCTCCGACGCCATGAAAAGCACGTAGCCGTCGGCGGTCTCGTAGATGTTGTAACGCACCCCCTCGGCCATGCCGGCGGTGCCGGGTGCGCGCCGCCGGTAGTCGTCGGAGGCGTTGCCGGTGACTTCCTCCTGCGGGCGCTCGTAGGCACGGTACGTCTCCGAGCGCAGCCAGTCGATCGCCGCCGCCGAGTCGGACTGCGCGACCTCCATCTGGCAGCCGCGCCCGGTCGCGCGCGCCTGCGTGATCCCGGCGAGGATGCCGAACGCGCCGTAGAGCGGTCCGGCGTTGATGCCGATCGAGACGTGCTCGGGGATGTAGGTGAAACCGTCGTCGTCGACGGCCGGGTTGATGATGCCGGCCCAGGTGTCGTAGGCGATGCCGTGGCTCGGGTAGTCGCGGTACGGGCCGGTGGCGCCGTAGCCGGAGATGGTGAGGAAGACGATCTTCGGGTTGACCTCGAGCAGCTTCTCGAAGCCGAGCCCGCGTCGCTCGAGACCGCCCGGGCGCATGGCCTCGACGACCGCGTCGGCGCCGCGCACCAGGTCGAGGAAGACCTCGACACCCTCTGAGGTGCGCAGGTCGAGCACGATGCTGCTCTTGCCGCGGTTGGAATGAAGGAAGAGCAGCGAGGTGCCCTCGACGATGGGCCAGGTCATCTGGCGCGCGTAATCGCCCTGCGGCGGCTCGACCTTGATGACATCGGCACCCATGTCGGCGAACGGCCCCGTCACCCCCGCCGGCCCGAGCATCGAGCACTCGATGATGCGGATCCCGGCCAGGGGTCGGGTCGGGTCAAAGCCGGTCATTCATGCTCCTTCTGACGGGTCGTCAGGTGCGAACGTACCGCCCAGCGTGCACGGCTCCTCTCGGAGGGTGGCTACGATCGCCCGATGGCCATGCCCGACGACGCTGACGTGGCGCCGGCCAGCGACGGCCGGATTCCCGGCCCACGCGGGCTCGCCACCAGAAATCGGCTGATCGAGTGCACCGCGGCGATCGTCGCGACCACCCCGTACTCGGATCTGCGGGTCACCGATGTCGCCCGGGCAGCGGGCACCTCGCCGGCGACCTTCTACCAGTACTTCGTCGACATCGACGCGGCGCTGCTGGTCCTGGCCACCCAGACCACCGAGATCGGCGCTCAGCTCGCCGGCTTCATCCAGAACCGGCGCTGGCGCGGCAAGGCCGGTTACGCGACCGCGCGCGAACTGGTGGACGGGTTCCTCGACTTCTGGCAGGCCCACCTGCCGGTGCTGCGCGTCGTCGACCTGCTCACCGAGGAAGGCGATGCCCGGTTCCGGGCGGCCCGCGTGAAGATGCTGAACGGCATCACCACCGCGCTGGCTGACGCCATCACGTCGGCCAAGCCCGATGGTCAGCCGCCCGCGATCGCCCCGATGGCCACCGCGAGCGCTCTGGTGTCGATGCTGGCGCACGTCGCCGCCCACCGCGAGGGCATGGAGCACTGGCAGATCGAGGTGCCCCAGCTGCAGGAGGCGATGGCCCGCCTCATCTATTGGGGCGTGAACAACCCTCGGGTCCCGAGCTCCTGACGGCGGCTCGCCTCACCCGGAGAAACTCGCCTCACCCGGAGAAATCGGTACGGCGTTGCTGGCGATGGGGCGCCCCGTCCTGGAGCACCTGCCGGCCCGCCATGGTCACCGCGACCATGTCGGCCAGCGACGCCCGGACCTGCTCGATGCTCATCCGGTCACACAGCCAGCCGATCAGATCGGTCAGCAGCACCTTGCCGATCAGCAGCGATACCGCGAAATCGCGTTCGGTCACCTCGGCGCCCTGGCCGTGCATGGCGGTGGCGATGATCGAGGAGTTGACGGTATTCACCTGATCGATCTCGTCAGGACCGGCGACGATCATGGCGCGCACCAGGGCGTCGCTGACCAGCCGGTCCCGTGACAGCGCCGTGATCAGGCGGTTGATGACGGCGAGCACCCGCTCCCCCGGGTCGCTTCCCTCCGGCTCCTCGCGGACGAGCTGCTCGTGCAGGGACTCCAGCTGGCGGACCATGGCGGCCGACAGCAGGTGGACCTTCGACGGGAAGTAGCGGTAGAGCGTGCCGAGAGCCACGTCAGCCAGCTCGGCGACCTCGCGCATCTGGACGGCGTCATAACCGCCCTGGCGGGCCAGCGAGACCGCCGCGTTGAGGATGCGCCGGCGGCGAGCGCGCTGCGAGGCGGTGGTGGCTCGCGCGGGAACGGCGGGCCCGACGATCGGATCGGCGCAGCCGGCCAGCTCACCGGCACCATCAACACCGCCCGTGGACGACGGCGCTGCTGGACCCGACACGCGTTGACCCCCCTCGGCCCGACCTGGAACGCGTTCTAGTCTAGGCGTTCCGGCCGATCGGGACCGTCAGGTGGGCTGCTCGAGGCACCCCACGTGGCGTCCGCCGTGGGCGAGCCTTCGGGCGGGTCAGCGCAGGTAGCGGCTCAGCGACTCGATCACGGCGTTGGGCTTGCTGCCACCTTCGCTCTCGATCGTGAACTTGGTCTTGACCTGGTAGCCACCGTCGATCGGGGTGACCTCCATGATCTCGGCGCGGGCCCGGATCCGTGAGCCCACCAGCACCGGCGACGGGAACCGGACCTTGTCGACCCCGTAATTGATCCCCATCGACATGCCCGTGACGACGACCAGCTGCGACGCGAAGTAGCTGACGATCGACAGCGTCAGGTAGCCGTGGGCGATGGTGGCGCCGAACGGCCCGTCCTTGGCGCGCTCGGGATCCACGTGAATCCACTGGTGGTCGCCGGTGGCCTCGGCGAACTGGTCAATGCGCGACTGCTCGATGGTCAGCCAGTCGGTGGGCCCGAAGGTGCGCCCGACCGAGTCGGGAAGCTCATCGAAGGACAGCGCGGAGTCGGCCGAAACAGTCATGCCTGTGACCGTACTTGCGATGGCGCTGGTCACACTCGGCTACCCGTTGGTACAGCTGGCCATGTGCTTGTTACACAACCGGGTTAGAGTTGGGCGATTGCGGCGCCTCTCACCGGTGCTCGCTAGTTGAGCACGGATGAGAAGGAGCTGCCGGGTGGCGGGCGAGTCGTTGCAGGTCGCCCTCTTGACCTATCGCGGTACGCCCACCTGCGGCGGCCAGGGCATTTACATCCGCCACCTCTCACGCGAGCTGGTCGCCCTGGGTCACCGGGTCGAGGTTTTCAGCGGTCAGCCCTACCCGGTGCTGGACCCGGGGGTCGACCTGACGAAGGTGCCGAGCCTGGATCTCTACCGCGAGCCTGATCCCTTCCGGCTGCCCTGGCCCAACGAGTTCAAGAGCCGGATCGATCTGCTCGAGTTCGCCCTGATGTGCACCGGCGCCTTCCCCGAGCCGCTGACCGGGAGCCTGCGCACCGCCCGCGTGCTGCATCCGTCCACCTGGACCCCCGAGCGTCGCTACGACATCGTCCACGACAACCAGGGGCTCGGCCGCGGGCTGGCCAAGCTGCGAAAAGCCCTCCTGCCGTTGAGGGTCCCGGTCGTCGCGACGATTCATCACCCGATCACCGTCGATCGCCGGCTCGACATCGCCGCAGCCGGCAACCCGTGGCGCCGTTTCACCAAGCGCCGCTGGTACTCCTTCCTGCCGATGCAGCTCGAGGTCGCGCGCCAGCTCGACGGCGTGCTCACCGTCTCCGACCTGTCGCTGGTCGACATTCCCCGCGAGCTGGGCGTCGAGGCCGACCGGGTGCACATGGTCCCGCTGGGCGTCGACCCCGATGTCTTCAGCCCCGCCGCCGGCAAGAGCGTCCCAGGCCGGATCATCGTCGTCACCAGCGCTGATGTACCGCTCAAGGGCCTGATGGTGCTGCTCGACGCGCTGGCCAAGCTCCGGGTCGAGCGTCCTGACGCCCACCTGGTGTGTGTCGGGCGGGCCAAGCCCAACGGGCCGGCCGACAAGCGGCTGGACGAGCTGGGCATCCGCGGCGCCGTGACCTTCCGCTCCGGGCTCAGCCAGGAAGAGCTCGTGGAGCTGATGCAGTCGGCCGAGGTCGCGGCGGTCCCCTCGTTCTACGAGGGCTTCTGCCTCCCGGCCGTCGAGGAGATGGCGGTGGGCCTGCCGCTGGTCGCCACCCGGGTCGGCGCGCTCCCCGAGATCGTCGGCAGCGACAACGAGGCGGGGCTCCTGGTGCCGCCGGGCGACGCGGAAGCGCTGGCTGCCGCGCTCGGGCGGTTGCTGGACGACCCCGAGTTACGTGCCCGGCTCGGCGCTGCCGGCCGGCTGCGCGTGCAGGACCGGTTCACCTGGCGGGCGGCTGCGGCCGGCACGGCGGAGTGGTACCGCGAGCGCATCGCGGCGCTGCGCGGAGGTGGTCCCGCGCCGGAGCCCACGACCCCACGGGTGGCCGCGCCGTGCTGACCGTCGACTTCGACCGCTTCCCGATCGCCGAGGGTGACGTGCTGCTCGACCTCGGGTGCGGGGCAGGGCGTCACGCGGCGGAAGCCTGCCGGCGCGGGGCCACCGTCGTCGCGCTGGACATGTCGGCGCCTGACCTGAAAGAAGCCCGCGACCGGCTCGGTGAGGTCGACCCGGATCGCCGGCGCAGCCTCCCGGTACAGGGCGACGCGCTGCGGCTGCCCTTCGCCGACGGCACGTTCAGCCGCATCATCGCCGCCGAGGTCCTGGAACACATTCCCGGTGACGAGGCGGCGATGGCCGAGCTGGCCCGGGTGCTGCGTCCGGGTGGCCTGGTCGCGGTGACCGTCCCACGCTGGGGTCCGGAGAAGGTCTGCTGGGCGCTGTCCGACGCCTACCACGAGGTCGAGGGCGGGCACGTCCGGATCTACCGCAAGGCACAGCTGCGCGGCCGGCTCGAGGCCGCGGGGCTGCAGCACGTCGGCCATCACTACGCCCATGCGCTGCACGCGCCGTACTGGTGGCTGCGCTGCATGGTGGGCGTGCACGACGACGGCCACCGGGCCACGAAGCTCTACCACCGGCTGCTGGTCTGGGACATGATGCGCGCACCGCGCACCACCCGCACCGCCGAGCGTGCGCTCAATCCGGTCATCGGCAAGAGCCTGGTCTGCTACCTGCGCAAGCCCCAGCGCGAGCAGCCACTAGCCCCCGCGGGAGACCCGTGCGGCCGCCTGAGCTGCCCGGCATCCTCAGCCGCGCCGACGTCGCACAGACCGGAGCGGCGATCAAGGCCGCCCAGGAGCCCAGCGGGGCGCTGCCCTGGCCCGACGGGCACACCGACGCCTGGAACCACGTCGAGTCGGCGATGGGGCTGCTGGTCTCCGGCGAGCGCGAGGCCGCCGAGCATGCCTACGCCTGGCTGCGCGCCCAGCAGCGTCCCGACGGCTCATGGGCCACGAGCTACATCAACGACAAGGTCATCGAGCCGGACGGGGAGAGCAACCAGGCGGCCTACGTCGCCGTGGGTACCTGGCACCACTGGCTGACCACCGGCGACCGCGCGTTCGTGACCCTGATGTGGCCGACCGTCGTGCGGGCCCTGGACTACGTCGTCGGCATGCAGTCGCCGGGCGGGGAGATCCCGTATGCCCGCCAGCCCGACGGCACGCTGTACGACGACGTCCTGATCACCGGCTGCAGCAGCACGCTGCAGAGCCTGCGCTGCGGGCTCGCGCTGGCCGACCTCGTCGGCGAGCAGCAGCCCGACTGGGAGCTCGCGGCCGGCGCGCTGCACCACGCGCTCGTCGCCCACCCCGAGGTCTTCACGCCCAAGGACCGCTGGTCGATGGACTGGTACTACCCGGTCCTCGGCGGCGCGCTGCGCGGTCGACGCGGCCTGGAACGCATCCGCGAGGGCTGGGACACGTTCGTCGTGCCCTCGCTCGGGGCGCGGTGCGTCAGCGACCAGCCGTGGGTCACCGGAGCCGAGACGTGCGAGCTGGCCATCGCGCTGCACACGCTCGGCGAGGACGAGACGGCGCGCCGGCTCGTGCGGGAGATGCAGCACACGCGTCACGACGACGGCGGGTACTGGACCGGCTGGCAGTTCGCCAATCAGGTGATGTGGCCCAGCGAGCGCTCGAACTGGACGGCCGGCGCCGTGCTGCTGGCCGTCGATGCGCTCGCCGGCGGCCCCAGCAGCCAGCTCTTCTGCGGAAATGATCTTCCTTGGGGGCTAGACGCGGAGTGCGTCTGCGGGGCAGGGTCGGGCGGGTCGCTACAGTCCGTACGCTGACCGGGTTCAGACGGCCGGCACCGGTAGCCCTGTACCAGCTGTCCCAGCACCCTGCGTGACGAGGAGTCTCGGCGTGTCCAATTCGATGACCGAGTCGCTGAAGCGACTCCCCATTTTCGCGGCCTGCTCCAACAAGGACCTGGAGGCTGTCGCGCGGTTGTCGACGACGCTCGACGTCGCTCCCGGCAAGGCGCTCGCCACGGAGGGCCTGCCGGGCCAGGAGTTCGTCGTGATCCGGGCGGGCACGGTGAAGGTCACGCGGGACGGCGCCGAGCTGGCGGAGCTCGGACCCGGCGACTACTTCGGAGAGATCTCGCTGATGGATGGTGGCCCGCGCACGGCCACCGTCACCGCGACCACCCCGGTGACCGTCGAGGTCGTCGAGCGGCGCGACTTCGATTCACTGCTCGAGACCGTGCCGGGGCTCGCCCAGCGGCTGATGATCGGGCTCGCCGCCCGGCTCAGAGAGAAGACCGACCGGTTCTGACGCCGCGGCGGGCGGCTCAGCCGGTGTTGCGCAGGCCCGCGGCGATGCCGTTGATGGTCAGCAGCAACGCGCGTTGCAGCTGCTCATCGGGGACAGCGGGCGAGGTGACCGCCCGGCGGCGCGCCAGCAGCGAGATCTGCAGGTGGTGCAGCGGCTCGAGGTAGCGGTCACGGGTGGCGAGCGTCTGGCGAAGCAACGGGTAGTTCGCGAGCAGCCCCGAGCCCGCGGTGAGCGCGCGCACCTGCTCGAGGGTGCGCTCGTGCTCGGCGCAGATCTGCTCGAAGATCGGGTGCAGCGCCGGGTCGGTCAGCGCGTCGACGTAGAGCCGGGCGATACGCAGGTCGGTCTTGGCGAGTGTCATCTCGACGTTGCCGAGGAACGTCGTGAAGAAGGCCCAGTCGAGCATCTCGTCCAGCACGTCGCCGAGGCCGGCCTCGCGCGCCGCCAGCAGGCCGCTGCCGACCCCGTACCACCCGGGCACGATCATCCGGGTCTGCGTCCACCCGAACACCCAGGGGATCGCGCGCAGGCTCGCGAGCGATGCCCTGCCGTCCTCGCCGGCCCCCGGGCGCCGCGCCGGACGCGAGCCGATGTTCAGGCCCGGCCAGCTCCTCCACGGGGGTGGCGGCGCTGAAGAAATCGGCCAGGTGGGGAGTGTCGGCGAGCTCGCGGTACTTCGTCGCCGCCGCCGCGGAGATGACGTCCATGGCGCCGTCGAAGCGCGCCAGGCGCGCGTCGTCGATGCGTGAGGTCCGGTGCAGCACGCTGGCCTCGATGACGGCGGCGAGCAGGATCTCCAGGTTGTCGCGGGCCAGGCTGGGCAGCGCGTACTTGTCGGAGACGACCTCGCCCTGCTCGGTCAGCTTCATCGCCCCGTCGAGCACGCCGTAGGGCGACGCCGCGACCGCCTCTCCCGCCGGTCCCCCGCCCCGCCCGACCGAGCCGCCGCGGCCGTGGAAGAGCCGCAACCGCACGCCGTGCTCGGCGGCCACGTCACGCAGCCGCCGCTGGGCGCGGTGGATCTCCCACTGCGAGGTGGTGACCCCCGCGTCCTTGTTGGAGTCGGAGTAGCCGAGCATGACCTCCTGCAGGTCACCGCGGGCGCGCACGATCCGGCGGTAGGACGGGTCGCGTAGCAGCTCGTCGAGCATCTCCCCGGCACGGCGCAGCTCGGCGACGGTCTCGAAGAGGGGCACCAGGTCGAGCGCCGCGGTGTCCGGCCGCGCCGTCCGGCGACAGCTCGACCAGCCCGGACTCGCGCGCGAGGACGGCGACTGCCAGCAGGTCGTCGACCCCCTGCGTCATCGAGACGATGTAGGTCTGCACCGCCTCCGGGCCGAAGATCCCGGCAGCCCGCCGGGCGGTCTCGAAGACGGCCATCACCTCCCCCGCGGGCGCGGGCAGTGGCGCGCGCCAGGCCGCGAGCGGGCGGTGACCGGCGAGTTCGCGGGACAGCAGCGCGGCGCGGGCCGGCGCGATCGAGCTCGCTCGTACGGAGTCGGGCAGCTCCTCGAGCCGGGCGTAGAGCGCCGCGAGGGCGGCGTGGTGGCGGCCGGCGTGCTCGCGCAGATCGAGCGTCGCGAGGTGCAGCCCGATGGTCCGGGCAGCCCGTATCGCCCGGGCCAGTGCGCCGTCGGCGATCCGCTCACCCTGGTGCGCGCGCAGGGAGCGGCCCATGAGCTCGAGGTCGGCGAGGTAGCCGGCGGCGCCGAGGTAGTCACGGGCCGGGTCCTGATCGACGGCCGGCGGCGATGCGTTCGTGGGTGTTCTCGAGCCGGGCGCGGATGTAGGAGCACTTCAGCCGGTACGGCTCCTCCGCGTTCAGCCGGATGAACCGCTCGTAGACCTGTGGCAGCGCTTCCCGGTCGGCGGTGAGGCTCGCCTCGAGTTCGGCGGAGATGCCGGCGATCCGGGTCGACACCGACAGCTCCTCGATGAGCTGGTCGACCACCTCCATCTGGTAGCGCAGCGCCCGGTCGGCGTAGAGCCGCAGCGCGTCCATGGTGACGGTCGGAGGAGACGTTGGGATTGCCGTCGCGGTCACCGCCGACCCAGGTGCCGAGCCGGATCGGGCGCAGGCCGGGCGGCGGTTCGAGACCGGCGCCGCGCAGCTGCGGCGTCGAGGTCGTCGAGCACCCCGGGCAGCACGGTGCGGGCGAGCTGATCGAGGTAGTACGTGACGGCCCGGGTCTCGTCGACGGGCGTCGGCTTGCCGGTGCGCAGCTCGTCGGTGAGCCAGAGCAGGTCGATGAGCTCGGCGAGCCGGCGGTCCCGGGTCACTGCGCCTCGGGATCGCTGACAGCTGGTCGGCCACCCGGCGCAGGGTCGCGAGGACGGACTGGCGCGATGCCTCGGTCGGATGGGCGGTGAAGACCGGCCGCAGCTCGGTCCTGGACAGGGTGCGCAGCAGCCGCTCGCGATCCGCGTCGGAATGCAGCCGGTCGACGAGCCGGTGCAGCGGGCCGCCGTCGGAAAGGCGCCGCGCGGCGAGCTCCCGCGAGCGGTGCAGCTGCTCGGCGACGTTGGCGAGCTGGAAGAACGTCGAGAACGCGCGCGCCAGCAGCACGGCCGTCGGCACGTCGAGCCGGGAGAGCACCTCCGCCAGCTCGTCGGTGCTCGAGCCGCCGGCCTCCTCGGCGCTCTGGCGAGCGAGCCGGCGTACCTGCTCCACCAGTTCCAGCACGGCGAGCACCGGCCAGGCGCACCAGGGTGTCGCCGAGCATCCCGCCGAGGCGGCGGATGTCGGCGCGCATCGCGGTGTGCCCGGCCTCGGACGCCACGCCCGCGTGGGTCTCCACCGGATCGCGTGCAGGCATGGCCGCCATAGTGCCCGCATCCGGTTACGCCGGTGTCACCTGACGCGCAGCGGCAGCTGACAGCGCTTCGTAGGCTTCGCGAGTGGCGGAAGCGACGTGGACGATGCGGCAGGCGGGCGCTGGGCCGCGAGCCTCGGGCGCCGAGCGCGCGGCCCGATCTTCGCCGTCGCCGTCGCCGTCCGGATCGCGTACGTGCTGATCTTCCTGCGCAATTACCACCCGCAGACCGACGCCCAGCACTACATCGACATCGCGACGAACGTCGCCCACGGCCACGGGTTCGCCGCCGATTACCCGTATGTCTGGGTACACGCGACCGCGTTCCGCCCCCCGCTCTACCCGCTGCTGCTCGGCGCCGCTTTCGCCGTCTTCGGCGTGCATCTGGCAGTGGCCCAGGCGCTGAACGTGGTGCTCGGCAGCGTCGTCGTCGTACTGATCGCCCTGCTCGCGACCCGGGTCGCCGGGCTGCGGGCGGGTCTGATCGCTGCGGGGCTGGCCACGATCTACCCGCCGCTGCTGGCCAACGACGGCGTGCCGCTCAGCGAGCCGATCGGCCTGCTGGTCATGCTGCTCGCGATCTGGGCGCTGCTCGCCGGGCGCCCGGGCTGGGCAGGAGCCGCCGCTGGGCTGCTGGTGCTCACCCGCCCCAGCGCGCAACTGTTCGTGCCCCTCATCGCGCTCGTGCTCTGGCGCCAGGCGGGCCTGCGTCGGGCGCTCGGCTTCGCCGTCATCGCGGTGGCCGTCGTCGCCCCCTGGGTCATCCGCAACGAGACGATCTTCCACCGTCCGGTGATCGTCACGTCCAACGGCTTCAACCTGGCCGCGATCTACTCCCCGGTGGCCCTTTCGGCGGGGCATTTCGTCGATCCCGTCTTCGACCCGCGGTTCGCTCCCATCCGCAACTTCGGGAACTCCTACGCCAACCTCAACGAGGCCAACCTCGACAGCGCGTTCCGGCGCGAGGGGCTCAAAGGCATCCGCGAGCATCCGGGGCAGGTGCCGTCGGTGGTCTGGCTGAACGTGCGCCGGCTCGTGGATCAGACGTGGGGGCTGAACGACGGACCGGAAGCCCAGGACGGCCGACCCCTCGGCCTGCGCCACGTGAGCCTGCCGCTGGTGTGGCTGGTGGAGATCGTCGGTTTCATCGGGCTGCTCCGCATGACCGGCCAGGCGCGGCGGGACTACCGGACGCGATCACCGCGCGACGGCCGGCTGGGCGCCGGCGTCATGCCGCTGACGGCGCTGTACTTCTTCGTGGTTTCCGTCCTGACGGTGTCGGTCCCGCGGCTGCGCGCCCCCGACGACGTGCTGCTGATCATCGCGGTGGGCGTGCTCGTCGCGCAGCTCTGGGAATCGCCGCCGGCAGGGATCAGCCGACGCGCAGGGTGCGGCCCATGAGGTTGGCGGACGGGGTCTGCAGGAACCCGGTGACGTGCAGCCGCCGGGGGTGATAGCCGTTACGGTTCTCGCCCAGCCAGTACGTCGCATACGCCAGATACAGCTGATTTCTCGGACTCGGACCAACCACGGGTGACGCTCCACCCGGGCCCTGGTTGACCCCGCTGCTCGCCATCAGCGGCGTCTTGCCACCACCCGGTCGCGTGCACGGGCCCAGCGGGCCGGCGCAGATCGCGTAGCCGGTGGCGTAGTTGCTGTCGCCCGCGGAGTCACGCCACAACGAGTCGTTGGCCGAGTAGAACAGGTAGGTCGTGTTGTTGTAGTAGACCATCGACGGGTTCTCGATGGTGCTTCCCTCCCAGGCGGCGGCGCGGTTCGTCGCGAGGATCTTCTTCGGCGTCGACCCGGGCAGCAGCAGGCCGTTGTTGCCGAGCTGCTGCACCATGATCGACGACTCGGCGCCGCCGAGCTTGCCGGCGGCCTTCCACAGCAGGTAGTTCCTGCCGCTGACCGGATCGTGGTAGGGGTACGGGTCGATCGAGCCGGACGGGTCGGTGGAGGCCGGCTGGCACTGGATCGGAGCCCTGCCGCTGATGTCGCGGAAGGGGCCCAGCGGGCTCGACGCGCTTGCCACCGTGAGGCAGAACCGCCCGTAGTTGTGCGGGTCCAGCGGGTCGCCGTGGGTGCTGACCTTGACGGCGGCGTAGGCATACCAGGTGCTGCCGATGTTGAAGACCGACGCCGCCCAGTAGGTCTTGTTCAGCCACGGATTGCCGGCGATGGGAGTCGGCAAGGCCCAGGACGCCTGCCGGACCAGCGCGTCGTTGTTGTTCACCTTGTTGCCCGCGGTCTCGCCGTCGTTGGCGATCTCGGGGGGCAGCGGGTTCCAGTTGGGGTGGATGGTCCAGTGCGTCAGGTCGGTACTGGTGAGCACCGACAGGTAGCGACCGCCGGCGCCCGCGCTGTAGGCGTAGTACGGTTGCCGACGCGCAGGATGTCCGGGTCGCCGAAGTCGCCCTGCCACTGGCGGCCGGCCTGAAACCAGCCGGGCGTCCCGTTGGAGGGGATGGCGTCGTTCGGCGGGGCAGGAGGCGTCCCCGGCGGGATGCAGGCAGCGCCGAACGCGAGCACGCTCACGACAGCCAGCAGGGCGGTGATCAGCCGCCGGAGGGGGTGGGCCACCGTTCGCTCATCGGCAGATGTCGCAACGACCCTGAGCTCTTCGCCAATGCGCGGTCGCCGGTTGTTCGAGGAAACCGACGTTTTGGCGCGTCAGAACGTCGGTTTCCTCAAACTTTCGGTGCCGACACCGCCGGGACGGGGGCGGTGAGGCGTTCGAGCACCTCGCCGGCCTGCTTGCACGATCCGGCCGATCAGCTCCTCGACGGACGGCAGGTCCTCGATGAGCCCGACCACCTGCCCTGAGGTCATCAGCCCGAGGTCAGCACGCCCGTCGACCATCGACGCCTTCAGCAGCATGGGCGTGTTGGCGGCCATGATGACCTGGCTCCACGCGAGCTCGTGGCCGGTCTTCATGGCCTTGCCCTCGCGCAGCATCGAGGTCCAGGGGGTGCCGCTCTCCTTCTGGAACGCGATGGCGTTACGCACCGCGCGCGGCAGCCGGCCGATCGGGCCGGCCTTGACCAGCTTGTCGACCAGTTCGGTGCGCAGCACCCGGTGCGGGACGCCGTCGACGGCGGTGGTGACGATCGTGCCGTTCACATCCGTCGACAGGTAGATCTCCTTGACGGCGTTGCTCACGTTGCTGTCGGACGTCAGCAGGAAGCGGGTGCCCATCCCGATGGCCTCGGCGCCGTAGGCGAGCGCCGCGACCAGGCCGCGCCCGTCGAAGAAACCACCGGCGGCGACGACGGGGATGTCCACCGCGTCGACCACCTGGGGCAGCAGCAAGGTCGTGGGCACCGAACCGGTGTGGCCGCCACCCTCGCCGCCCTGCACGAGTACGGCGTCGGCTCCCCAGCTCGCGACCTTCTCGGCGTGGCGGCGGGCGCCGACCGACGGCATCGTGACGACGCCGGCATCCTTCAGCTTCTGCAGCAGCTCTTTCTTGGGGGCGAGCGCGAAGGAAGCGACCTTCACGCCGAGGCGGATCATCAGGTCGACCCGCTCACCGACATCGACCCCGTCCGAGCGGATGTTGACGCCGAACGGCGCGTCGGTGCGCTCCTTGACGGCCTGGATGGCGGTCTCCAGCTCCGGGACGCTCATGGTGCTCGACGCGATGATCCCGAGTCCACCGGCAGCAGCGGTAGCCGCGGTCAGCCGGGCGCCCGAGACCCAGCCCATGCCGGTCTGCACGATCGGGTACTTGACGCCGGTCAGCTCGGTGAAGCGGGTGGAGAGGGTGGCGGGCGTGCTCATGCCGGAACCTCCTTGTACCGCAGGCCTTTCGGGTCGAGCTCGGCGATGATCCGCTGCTCTTCCGCGGTGGGCTCGCGGGTGGTGGGCACGTCACCGGAGACGCCGTCGAGGTCGAAACCGGTGGCCGCCACCACCTCGTCGACCGTCACGCCCGGATGCACCGAAACGAGGCGCATCCTCGCGTCAGCGCCGGGTGCGTCGCCGAAGTCCAGCACCGCCAGGTCGCTGACGACCCGGCCGAGCCGGTGGAAACGGGCGGCTGCGGCCCCCGCCGCAGCCGCCCGCGCGTAGCCGACGCCGGAGACCATGTCCACGGAGGGGACGAAGACCCGGGTCGAGTGTTTGGGGACCCAGTAGCTGGTCCGGTTGTTGACGGTGTTGCCGGGCGCGCCGCGGGCGCCGAGCAGCTGCGACTTGGGGTGGGCCTGGGGGCCGATGCAGGAGATGTTCTGATCGCCCGACGCCGACGAGCTGGCTGGCGCCCATCATCACGTGACGGCGGCCCGAGGCGACCACGTCGAACACCTGGCGATACGGGATCCAGCCTTCGACGATGCTCTGCGCAAGCGGGGTGCCGAGCGGCGGCACGTCAGCGAGCAGGAACGCCTCTCCGTCGGAGAGCAGGATGTCGGGCTCGAACGTGAGGCGGGCCAGCCGGGCGCCGATGCTCGGCAGCGTGCCCATCGGGCTGACCAGGATCTCGCCGTCGCCGCGGAACGCCTCGGCGATCGCGATGGCGCAGACGTCAGCGCGCCGCACCGCAGTGATCGCTTGCCTCTCAGCGGGTGCAGTGCTCATGCCTGAACCTCCTGCGCGAAGGCGCTGACCGCCTGCTGGTAGGCCGCCTCATCACCGGCCAGGAAACGCTGCCGGAACGTCTCCCACGCCTCGGGATCGGCGGCGGCAGCGGCGTAGGCGCGCTGGAATTTCTCGTCCCGCTCGTAGTCCGGCGTGCACGTGGTGAAGTGCGCGCCGTTGGGCGTCTCGATGACGCCGTCGACCATCAAGCGGTTGATCTTCAACGTGTGGAAGGACGCTTCCTTGGTCAGCTCGGCGGTGTCGACGATCCGCTCGCAGGACATGAAGCGCTGCTCGGCGGCCAGGCAGAACAGGTCGTCGAAGTACGGGTCGGGGCCGAGGAACTGGCCGTTGCCGGCCGCATCCGCCCGGTTCATATGGATGATCGACGCGTCGAGGGTCAGCGCCGGCATCGCGACGAGCTCCTCGCCGTCCTCGTACGGCGACGTGATCGTCTTCAACTGCGGGTTGACGGTCATGACGTCGGAGCCCAGGCCCGCGCGGATCGGCAGGAACGGCAGCCGCTGGGCCGCAGCCAGCAAGCCCCACTGCAGCATGCCCTCGTCGACCTCGAAGAACTCGACCTCGCCGCGCTGGCGGGCGGCCCGGAAATGCGGCTCCAGCGCGATGGAATCGAGCGAGACGAACCCGCTGACGAGCCGGCGCACCTTGCCGGCAGCGACGAGCAGGCCGACGTCAGGTCCGCCGTAGGACACCAGGGTCAGGTCGGTCAGCGGCGAGTTGGCGATGGCGCGGATGATCGCCATCGGCTTGCGGCGCGACCCCCAACCGCCGATGCCGATGGTCATCCCGCTCTCGAGCTTGCCGACGACATCGGCGATCGACATCCGCTTGTCGCTCACTTCTTCTCCTGATCCCCGGCGCTCCCCGCGGCCGGTCGCCCGACGAACGCATCGCGATGCTCGTCGGCCCGGCCGGAGAGGTTGATCTCGAAGGTGAATCCCTGCTCGAAGCGATAGCTGCGCTTGACGTCGATCGGGTCGATGCCGTTCAGGGATTCCTTGGCCAGCCGGATGATGTACGGGTCCTTGGCGGCGATCTCGCCGGCGACCTCGTGCGCGGCGGCCCGGAGCTCGTCGCGCGGGACCACCCGCAGCACCGAGCCGAACTCGTGCAGCTGCTGGGCCGTCGCGGTCTTGGAGGTGTAGACCATCGCGCGCATCAGGTGCGCGGGCACCAGGCGGGCCAGATGGGTGGCGGCCCCGAGCGCGCCGCGGTCGACCTCGGGAAGGCCGAACGTCGCGTCATCACTGGCGACGATCACATCGGCATTGCCGACCAGCCCGATGCCGCCGCCGAGGCAGAAGCCGTTCACCGCCGCGACGACGGGCACCGCACACTCGTAGACAGCGGCAAAGGCGGCGTAGCAGCCGCGATTGGCGCCGATCAGCGCGCCGAACCCGGTGGTGCGCTGCATCTCCTTGATGTCGACCCCGGCGTTGAACCCGCGACCCTCGGCGGCCAGCACGACAGCATGAACGCTCTCGTCACGACCGGCGCCGATGAGGGCATCAGCCAGGTCGAACCAGCCGGCCACCGGCAGGGCATTCACCGGGGGGTAGTCAACGACGATCTCGGCAATCGGTCCGTACCGGTTGACCTCGATACCCACTGGCAGGACCGCCCTTCTCGCCCAAGCGCTTGCTTGGTAACGTACCAGCCCGTGGCAGCCGCCGGCAGCGTCGACTATGCAGGTCGCGGGGTCCTCGTCACGGGCGGGGTACGGGGCATCGGGCGCGGTATCACCGAGGCATTCCTGGCCTCCGGGGCCGATGTCGTCGTGTGCGCGCGTCACGAGCCGGAGGAGCTGCCGGCCGCCGGTGGCCGTACCGCGAGCTTCGTCCTCGCCGACATCCGTGATCCCGAGGCGGCCGCGATGGTGGTCGACACCGCGGCCGAGCGGATGGGTCGCCTCGACGTCGTCGTGAACAACGCGGGCGGCGGCCCGACCCTCGACGCGGCGACGGCGTCGCCGCGCATCTCCACCCGCATCATCGAGCTGAACCTGCTCGCACCGCTGCACATCTCCCAGCGGGCTAACGCGATCATGCAGGCCCAGCCCGAGGGCGGATCGATCATCATGATCAGCTCGATCAGCGGTGCGCGGCCGAGCCCGGGCACGGCCGTCTACGGCGCTGCCAAGGCCGGCCTCACCCACCTCGCCCGCAGCCTGGCCATCGAGTGGGCGCCGAAGGTCCGCGTCAACACGCTGACCGTGGGCCTCGTCGCCACCGAGCACTCGGCGGACCACTACGGCGGTTCGGCCGGGCTCGCCGCCGTCGCCGCCACGGTGCCCATGAAACGCATGGGCACCGCCGAAGACGTGGCGGGCGCGTGCCTCTTCCTCGGCTGCGACCTTTCGGCTTTCGTGACCGGGGCAGACCTGTCGGTACACGGCGGCGGCGAGCACCCGGAATTCCTGGCGGTCGTCGAGGCGGCGCTCGCCAATCAGGCAGGGCAACAATCGAACGGAGCTTCATGACCGGCATCTGCGACGGCCGCGTCGTCATCGTCACCGGGGCGGGCCGCGGGCTGGGACGCGAGCACGCGCTCGAGTTCGCCCGCCAGGGCGCCCGCGTGGTCGTGAACGACTACGGCACCGCGCTCGACGGCGGCGGGCGGTCCACCGAGGTCGCTGACGCGGTGGTCGAGGAGATCAAGGCGCTCGGCGGCGAGGCGGTGGCGAACGCCGACGACGTAGCCGACTGGAACGGCGCCCAGGCCCTGATTGGCACGGCCATCGACACCTTCGGCCGCCTCGACACTCTCGTGAACAACGCGGGGTTCGTGCGTGACCGGATGCTCGCCAACATGTCCGAGGAGGAGTGGGACGCGGTCGTCCGGGTGCACCTGAAGGGTCACTTCGCTCCGCTGCGCCACGCCGCCGGCTACTGGCGGGAGCAGTCCAAGGCAGGCACCCCGGTCGAGGCACGCGTCGTCAACACCAGCTCCGGCGCCGGCCTGCTCGGCAGCATCGGCCAGGGCAATTACGGCGCCGCGAAGGCCGGCATCGCCGCGCTGACCATCATGGCGGCGGCCGAGATGGGGCGCTACGGCGTGATCGTCAACGCCATCGCCCCGTCCGCCCGCACCCGCATGACCGAAGGCGTCTTCGACACGATGGCCCCGGTGGAGTCGGGCTTCGACGCGATGGACCCGTCGAACGTCTCCCCGCTCGTGGTCTGGCTCGGCAGCGACGACGCCCGCACCGTCACCGGGCGGGTCTTCGAGATCGAGGGCGGCATGCTGTCGGTGGCCGACGGCTGGCACCACGGCAAGGTGCACGACAAGGGCGCCCGCTGGGATCCCGCCGAGCTGACCCCGGTCATCAGTGAACTCATCGCCGAAAGCCCCGCTCCGGACCCGGTTTACGGAGCCGGCTGAGCCCCTGTACTCGGCTGGCCTTCGGGCCTGATGCATAGTCAGCTTCACCTGCACACCGAAAGGCGCCTGCCGTGCTCTCCGTACTCCGGCTTAACTTCGTCGTCCCGGGTCTCGACCCCAAGAAACTCACCGCTCACTACAAGGCCGGCATCGAGATGGCCAAGTACGCGGATGAGAACAACTTCTTCTCGCTCAGCTTCGAAGAGCACCACGGCGCCGACGACGGCTGGAGCCCCACCCCGCTGCTGAACGCGGGGATGATGGTCGGCGCCACCAAGAACGTCCGGATCATCGTCCAGGCGCTGCTGGTGCCGCTGCACGACCCGATCCGGCTCGCCGAGCAGATCGCCGTGCTCGACCTCGCGTCGGGCGGCCGCGTCTCCGTTGTCGCGGGCCTGGGCTACCGGCCCGAGGAGTACGAGGCGGCCGGCAAGTCCTGGAAGGACCGCGGCAAGATCCTCGACGACTCGCTGACGGCGATCCTCTCCGCTTGGAAGGGCGAGGAGCTCGAGTACGACGGCCACCGCACCCGCTCCACCCCGGTGCCGATCTCCCCGCCGCAGGCGCTGATCTTCGTCGGCGGCTCCGGCAAGCCGGGCGCGCGCCGGGCGGCCCGCTTCGACCTGCCGTTCCTGCCGGCGGCCAACCTTCCCGAGCTCGCCGAGTACTACAACCAGCAGTGCGCCGAGAAGGGCGTGAACCCGTTCATCATGATGCCGCCGGAGGACACGGCGATGCTCTACATCGCCGAGGACCCCGACAAGGCCTGGGCCGATTACGGCAAGTACTTCCTGCACGAGGCGACGACGTACGCGAGCTGGCAGACCCCCGACATCCACTCGGCCGTCCACTCGCACGCCACCACCGCCGAGGAACTTCGCGCCGAGGCCATCTACCAGGTGCTCACACCCGACCAGTGCATCGAGCGGGCCAAGGCGCAGGGCGACTTCGCGACGTGTGTGCTGCACCCGATGGTGGGTGGCATGCCGCCGGAGGTCGGCTGGGAGTCGCTGCGCCTCTACGTCGACAAGGTGCTGCCCTACGCGTCGTGATCCAGGCCGGCCGCGCGGGCTTGCAGGTACTGGCGTTCCGGGAGGTTCAGGGTCCGGGCCGCCGCGAGGTGAAACTGCTCGCGTGCGGCTTCGTGGTCGCCGACCATCTGGAGTAGGTGCGCTCGCACGATGGCGATCCGGCTGTGCCCGGCCAAGGCGGGTTCGCTCGCGACGTGATCGAGGGCGGCCAGGCCCGTCTCGGCGCCGTGCACCATGGCCAGCGCGACGACGCGGTTCAGGCGCGCCACCGGGCTGGGCGCCAGGCTGATCAGCATGTCGTAGAGCCCGAGGATCTGGGGCCAGTCGGTGTCCTCGTCGCGCGTCGCTTCATCGTGCAGGGCCGCGATCGCCGCCTGCAACTGATACGGGCCCAGCGGCGCTGACGCGAGCGCGTCCGCGATCAGCGCTGAGCCCTCCTCGATGAGCGCCGCGTTCCATCGCGAGCGGTCCTGCTCGGGCAGCGGCACCAGCGCCCCGTTCTCGCGGGTGCGAGCCGCCCGGCGCGCATCGGTGAGCAGCATCAGGGCAAGCAGGCCGGTGGTCTCGCCGTCTGCGGGCAGCCGTGCGTGGAGCTGTCGGGTGAGGCGAATCGCCTCGGAGCTGAGGTCGACACGTTGCAGCGCTTGCCCCGCGCTGGCCGTGTAGCCCTCGTTGAAGATCAGGTAGAGCACCCGGTGCACCGTCGCCAGCCGGTCGGTCAGCTCACCGGGGTCGGGCAGCGCGAAGCCGGCGCCGCGGCTCTTGATCGTCTGCTTGGCCCGACTGATCCGTTGCGCGACGGTCGCGTCAGGCACGAGCAGCGCCCGGGCGATCTCCGCCGTGCTCAGGCCGCCGACGGCCCGCAGCGTCAGCGCCACCTGGGACAGCGCCGACAGCGCCGGGTGGCAGCACATGAACAGCAGCGTCAGGGTGTCGTCGGTTCCCGAGATCGGTTCGCTCGACGGACCGCCGGCGGCAGCGTCCTCCCGCCGGCGACGGGCCAGATCAGCCCGCCGGCTCTCGATCCAGCGCCGCGACGCGGTCGTGATCAGCCACCCCGTCGGGTTGGCCGGCACCCCCTCGACGGGCCACTGCAGGGCGGCGGCCAGCAAGGCCTCCTGGACAGCATCTTCGCAAGCGTCGAAGCCGTCGTACCGCCGGACCAGCACACCCAGCACCGTCGGCGCCAACTCACGCAGGAGTTCGGGCACCGGCGGAGTCATCGTCACTCCGGTAGCAACGTGCGGTCGAAGACGGGCCGGACCTCGACCTGACCGAAACCGGCATCGGGTACCCGGGCGGCGATCGCCACCGCGTCGTCCAGGGACGGGACGTCGACCAGATAGAAGCCGGCCAGATACTCCTTGACTTCGGCGAACGGCCCGTCTGTCGCCGCGATCTGCCCGTCGCGCACCGACACGAAGGTGCTCAGGCTCGGCTCGGGCAAACCTTCGGAGGCGACGAGATCGCCGGCGTCGAGGAGCGCGTCGTGCAGGGCGTAATGGGCGCGCCCGAACTCCATCCGCTGCTCATCGGTAAGCGTCTCCCACCGGGCGCGGGATGCCGGGTTGCTGTGAATCATGATCAGGTATTTCACGATGGTTCCTCCTCGCAGCGATTCGAACCTTGCACTGACCATGTCGAAACCAGCGGCCCAGTTTCGACATGCGGGTGACGGCGCCAGCCAGGGCGTCGCGAGCGGACGGAGCGAATGATGAACGAGGAAACCACCATCCAGCAGCTGATCGCCGATCGGGCCCGGGCCATGCGCGAGGGCGACGCGGCCCACCTGGTCGCCGGCTACGCCGCCGATGCCATCGTCTTCTCCCTTGCTCCGCCACTGCGGCAGGCCGCGTCGAACAACTCCGACGTCGCCGGGCTCCAAGCCTGGTTCGACGGACACGGAGGCCGGGTCGGATACGACGTCACCGACCTGGACATCACGATCGGCGCCGACTTGGCCTTGTGCACCAGCCTGAATCGGATGGGCGCTCCCGACGACACTCCCGGAGAGAAGTTCACGATGTGGTTCCGCTCGACGCTCGCGCTGCGCCGCGTCGACCAGCAATGGCTGATCGTGCACGAGCACACCTCGACGCCGTTCTACATGGACGGATCGATGCGGGCCGCGCTCGATCTGACACCGCGCTAGCGGCACTCGTCAGGACGGGCGCACCAGGCGCGTCTCGTAGGCGAAGACGACCGCCTGCACCCGGTCGCGCAGGCTGAGCTTGGACAGGATCCGGCTCACGTGCGTCTTCACCGTGGCCTCGGAAAGATGAAGCGCTGCAGCGATTTCCAGGTTGCTCTGGCCCAGCGCGAGGTTGCCGAGGACCTCCCGTTCGCGGTCGGTCAGGGCGGCGAGCCGGGTGTCGGGCCGGTCGTCGGTCGTCGCCGTCGGCAGCTGCTCGGCGAAGGTCTCCAGCAGCCGGCGGGTAACCCGCGGAGCGACCACGGCGTCGCCGCTGGCGACGGTTCTGATGGCGGCGACGAGCTCTTCCGGCGGCACGTTCTTCAGCAGGAAGCCGCTGGCGCCGGCACGCAGGGCGGCGAAGGCGTACTCGTCGAGATCGAACGTGGTCAGGATGAGCACGCGGACGGCGGGATGCTGCGCGGTGATCTGTGCCGTCGCCTCGACGCCGTCCATGACCGGCATGCGCACGTCCATCACGACGACGTCGGGCTCGAGCTCCGCCACGGCCGCGATCGCTTCGACGCCGTCGGCCGCCTCCCCGACGACGTCCATGCCCTCGTGAGCACCCAGGACCATCCGAAAGCCCATGCGCAGCAGGGGCTGATCGTCCACCAGGAGGACTCGCGTCACGTGCGGGCGCCTACCGGGGCGGGGTATGGCGCCGTCCGGGGCAGCCGCGCGGCGGGCACCTCGACCGGGAAGGCGGCGCGGACCATCCAGCCCGGTGGAGATGCGGCCGGTCTCGACGCGACCGCCATGGCCGGCCGCCCGCTCGTGCATGCCGATGATGCCCTGGCCCGAACCCGCCGACCGTGGCATCGAGGCAGTCCCCCCGCCGCGCCCGTTGTCGATGACGAACACCTCGGTCCCACCGGCGCCGGTGCGGATCGTGACGTTCGACACGGTCGGCGTCGATCGCGTGCTTGACCGTGTTGGTGAGCGACTCCTGCACCAGCCGGTAGATGGCCAGCTGAAGGCCCGGACGAGAGCGCGCCCACCGGTCCTTCGATGGTGAGCGAGACGTCCAGTCCGGTCCGGCGGATCGGGACCAGCAGCCGGTCGAGATCGGCGATCTTCGGCGTGGGTGCGCGGGCGAGCCGCGTCGTCCGTGGCGGCGTCGCCGTCACGCAGCACGGCCAGAGCGCGGCGCAGCTCGCCGAGCGCCGTGCGGCCGACCGACGACGCCTCGCGGACGGCCTCGGCTGCCTTTCCGGGATCGGTGAGCATCGTGAACGAGGCACCGTCGTTCAGCGCGATCATCACCGACAGGTTGTGCGCCACGATGTCGTGCATCTCGCGGGCGATCCGGTTGCGTTCGGCGGCCACCGCCAGCCGGCCCTGCTGATCGCGCTCGTACTCCAAGCGGGCAGCCCTGGCCTCCACCTCGGCGAGGTAGGCCCGCGCGCACCTGGACGTTGATCCCGAGCATTCCGGCCGCGACCACGAGCCCGGTCAGCAGCAGCGTGGCCAGGGCGTAGCCGCCGTGGCCGTACCTCGCCACCGCGATGACGACGCCGAACTCCAGGATCCCGGCGGCGAGCAGCGTCCGGCGACGCGAGCAGGTCGAGGCGACGGTGTAGAAGCTGACCAGCAAGCGCCAGATCGACGAAGAGCGGGCCGATGACCGCCCACTGGACCGCGGCCGCGGCCGACGAAATCAGGAACGTGAGCATCGGCGCGCGCTTGCGCCACAGCAAGGGCAGGGCGACCGCCAGCGAGATGAGCGGTATCGCGCCGACATGCCGTCCCTGCGCGTGAGACATCCGGCCGACATTCGTCAGCAGGAGCGCGACGACCAACGCGACCGCCGACAGTCCCGGGTGCCTGCGCAGGAACCCGGACTGCGACCCGACTGCGGGCGAGATCGGGCCTATTCAGCTCAGTCGGCTCAGTCGTTCGCGGCCACGGCGTCCTCATCGACATCCCCCGGGGGCCGCTCCTGGTCAAGCCCGCCCATCACGCGTCGCGACGACGCAACATCACCAACCCGATACCCAAGGCTACGGCCGACCAGATCGGCGAGCACGCCGATGCCGGCCCATGGGCCCAGAACGAGTCGGACCGCTGGACGGTGGACATGACGGCGCTGCCCGCGTTCAACGGCAGGTACTTGACGACGTGGTTCTGCCAGCTGACTCGGGAGCGCCTGGGCGAGCAGCGGCAGCACGAGCAGCAGCCCGAAGAGGGTGGCGAGCGCGCCCCCGGTGCTGCGGATGCGCGAAACCGCAGCCCGAGCCCGAGCAGGGCGACGAGGGCCAGGAACAGGCCGCCGCCGATGACGGCACGCAGCGCACCCGGGCGAGGACAGCGAGACGCCGTAGTGGTGGCCGCTGAGCGTCGCCTGGCCGGCCGAGGAACGCGATGAGGCTGGCGATCGTCCCGAGCGACGAACGTGGCGCCGCCGATCACCGGCGATCTTGGCCGGCAAGCACCAGGTTGCGGCCGCGGAACCGCCGACAGCGAGGCACGGATCATCCCGGTGCTGTACTCCCCGGTGATCATCAGGACGCCGAGCACGCCGACGGCGAGCTGGGCCAGGAACAGGCCGCGCAAGGCTGAGCTGCGTCCAGTCCTCGAGCGGGCCGCCGGAGGGAAGGCCGCCGTGATTGGCGACGTCGTTGCCGCGCAGGCCGGCGAAGAGATGCCGAGCCCGATGGCGACGACCATGGCGGCGCCGAGGCTGTACCAGGTGGAGCGCAGCGAACGGAACTTGATCCATTCGGCCTTGGCGACCCGCTGCGGGGTGACGCCCGGGGCGGGCGCCAACGGCAGCAGGGTGTCAGCGGTCAGGGTGCTCATCGGGTGGCCTCCGGGTCAATGGTCGAGGCATCGACAGCCGTCGAACTCGACGGAGTCTCGGGTGATTTCCATGAATGCCTCTTCCAGCGAGGCGCGTTGCGGGGTGAGCTCGGAGAGGGCGATGCCGGCCTGGGCGGCGATCCGCCCGACGACCGGGCGGTCAGCCCGGTCACGTGCAGGCCGGCGTCGTCGGTGGTGGTGCACGGTGATGGCACCGGCGGTGGTGAGCAGGTCGCGTAGCCGGGGCGGCTCGTCGGTGCGGACCAGGACGCTGTCGCGTGCCGTCGTGCGGGTCAGCTCCTCGACGCTGGAGTCGGCGATGAGCCGGCCCTGGCCGACGACGATCAGGTGCGACGCGGTCAGCGCCATCTCGCTCATCAGATGCGAGGAGACGAAGACGGTGCGGCCCTCGGCGGCGAGCCGCTTCAGCAGCGTGCGGATCCAGAGGATCCCCTCGGGATCCAGGCCGTTGACCGGCTCGTCGAGCATCAGCGTGTGCGGGTCGCCGAGCAGCGCCGACGCGATACCGAGCCGCTGCCCCATGCCGAGCGAGAAGCCGCCGGCCCGCTTGGACGCGACGGACTCCAGCCCGACGATGCCGATGACCTCATCGACCCGGCGCTTGCGGGATGCCGTTGGTCGCGGCGAGCGCCAGCAGGTGGTTGCGCGCCGAGCGGCCGGTGTGGATCGCCCGCGCCTCGAGCAGCGCGCCGACCTCGCACAGCGGCGCCTTCAGGTCGGTGTAAGCGCGGCCGTTGACGGTCGCGTGTGCCGGCGGTCGGACGGTCCAGCCCGAGCAGCAAGCGCATCGTCGTGGACTTGCCGGAACCGTTCGGGCCGAGAAAGCCGGTAACGGTGCCGGGTCGCACGGTGAAGCTCAGGTCATCGACGGCCAGCTTCGCGCCGTAGCGCTTGGTCAAGCCGAATGCCTCGATCATCGACAGTCCTCCCCTTCGGCCGCACGAATTTCACGGCGTAGGGCAACCGTAGGAATCGTGGCCCGCTACGCGCGTCGGCCGCAGGGCTGAAAAGCGCCGCAATAGGGGTACATCGCACGACTGATACCGGCTCATCCAGCCTCATCCAGCCGCGTCCAGCCTCCACCCGGGGCTACGCTGCCCGCCATGGAGGATCCGGACGGTCCGGCGCCGCTGCCACTTCAGCCCGGTCCGGTGTCCAACGGCGAGTTCGTCCCGGCACCGGCCACACCGACCGACGCCTGGATCGCCCGCGAGACGCTGGATCAGGCGGAGCAGATCGCTGACCGGCTCGGGATGGACCGGCGACGGTTCCTGCAGTCCGCGGGTGGTGTCGCGGCCATGCTCACGGCGTTGAACGTCGCCGCCTGCTCCAGCGCGGCCAGGCGTGCCCAGTCCGCGGGGCACCCGACCGCCGCGCCGTCATCGTCGCCGGGAGGCTCGTTCGTCACCCCGTCGCCGAGCGACCTGCCCGCCTGCGAGCACGCGCTGGGCGGCAGTGAGTTCATCTTCGACGTCCACACCCATCACGTGATGCCCGACCGGCCGTGGCGGCAGAACGCCCCCGACACCGTTCAGCTGGTCCTCGGCATGCTGCCGGCCGAGCACTCGGCGACGGACCCGCTCGCGTCGGTCAACCGTGCGGCGTACGTGCACGACATGTTCATGGCCAGCGACACGACAGTCGCCCTGCTGACCGACGTGCCGAATTCGGGGGCGTCCAACGCGCCGATCCCCTTCGCCGACGCCGTCGGGACCCAGGAGATGGTCGCGCAGCTGGCGCACGGCGGTGCCTCACGGTCGTGCTGCACGACGTGATCGCACCGAACTTCGGCCGGCTGGGTGCCCAGCTCGATGACATGAGCGCCAAGGTGGCCACCGGTCACGTCGCCGCGTTCAAGGTCTACACGGCGTGGGGGCCGAACGGTCAGGGCTTCGACGTCGACGATCCGAAGATCGGGCTGCCCGTGCTGGAACGCGCCCAGAAGCTCGGCGTGAAGGTCTTCTGCAGCCACAAAGGCCTGCCACTCATGCGTTTTGACGCCGCTCACAACGGCCCCCGCGACATGGTCGCCGCCGCGAAGATCTTCCCCGGCATGCAGTTCGTGATCTTCCATGCGGCCTGGGATCCGAGCTACCGGGAGGGTCCCTACGACCCGGCGAACCCTGCGAACTCCGCCATCGGCATCAACTCGTTGCTGAAGGCGCTCGACGATCACGGCGTCAAGCCGAACAGCAACGTCTGGGTCGATCTGGGCACCACCTGGCGGACCGTGCTCACCGATCCGGATCAGGCGGCGCACGTGATGGGCAAGCTGCTGAGCCGGGTCGGCGAGGACCGCGTCCTGTGGGGCACCGACGCGATCTGGTACGGCTCACCGCAGCCGCAGATCATGGCGTTCCGCGCGTTCCAGATCAGCGCCGAGTACCAGGACCGCTTCGGCTACCCGGCGCTGACCGCGGCGCGCAAGGCGAAGGTGCTCGGGCTCAACGCCGCCAACCTCTTCGGCATCGACGCCCACGCCACCCGCTGCGCGCTCGCGAACGATCCCGTGAGCCTGACGAGGGCGGAGCACACCGCGCTCGTCGCCACCGGCAAGCTCCCGGCACCCTGGCAACCCCGCGGGCCGCTGTCACGCCGCCAGACCCTCGGCTGGCTCGCTCGCTCAACGACCCCGTGGACCCCAGCCTGACGAACGCGTCAGGCGGGCGGGCTCATTTGCTTCATGATGGTTTCCAGGTCGAAGTAGTCCCGCCAGAGGACGATCTTGCCGTCGCGCAGCTCGAAGACGCCGGCGACGGGGAGCTCCATCCACTTGCCGCCGATGAGGAAGCGGTCGGTGCGCTCGTTCATCACGATGTTGCCGGACTCGACCTCGCGGTGCACGACCCACTCCGAGCCCTCGGCGTTGGCCAGCAGCATGTCGAGCGTCCCGCGTACCGCGTCCTTGCCGTTGACCGGAGGCAGCGGCATGTTCTGGTACTCGATGTCGTCGGTGAGGTAGCTGACGGCGGTGTCGTAATCGCGGTCAGCGGCCGCTTTCATGAACGCGTTGACGGTGTCGAGCGCTGACATGGGGCTCCTTAGGGGTGCTGGCTGCTGACCGAGACGACCTCGCCCGTCATGTAGGACGAGTAGTCGCTCGCCAGGAAGACGATGACGTTGGCAATCTCCCACACCTCGGCCGCGCGGCCGAAGGCCTCCTTCTCGGCGAGCTCGGCGAGGAACTCCTCGCTGCTGACCTTGGCCAGGAACGGGTGCATCGCCAGGCTCGGCGCGACGGCATTGACCCGGATCCCGGACGCCGCCGCCTCGATCGCGACGCAGCGGGTGAGCGCCATGACGCCGGCCTTGGCCGCGGCGTAATGCGCCTGCCCGGCCTGAGCCCGCCAGCCGACCACGGAGGCGTTGTTGACGATGACGCCGCTGCCCGCCGGCATCATCCGGCGCAGCGCGGCGCGGGTGGCGCGCATGGTTCCGTTCAAGGTGATGTCGAGGACGTTCGTCCACTGCTCGTCGGTCATGTCGACGAGCGGGACCTCGCCGCCGAGGCCGGCATTGTTGACGAGCACGTCGAGCCGGCCGTGCCGCTCGTACACCGCGTCGAACAGCGCCTGGATCTGCTCCTCGCTGCGGACGTCGCACGCCACCGCCAGCGGCTTCTCGCCCATGATCTCGGTGAGCTGCTCGGCCGCCTCGCCGAGCCGGCGCTCGTGGTAGTCGGAGACGACGACGGTGGCGCCTTCTTCGGCGGCGCGCTTGGCGGTCGAGAAGCCGATACCGGTGCCGGCAGCGGCCGTCACCAGGACGATCCGGCCTTCGAGCAGGTTGTGCGCCGCCGGGTAAGCGGGAGCGGGGCTAGGCACCGGTGGGCTCCTTGGGCAGGCCGAGCGAGCGCTCGGCGATGATGTTGCGCTGGATCTCGCTCGAGCCGGCGTAGATCGTGTCGGAGCGGCTGAACAGGAAGAGCGACTGCTCCGGGCGGAGCTCGTACGGCGGCTCTGCGACGACCGTGGCGCTCATCCCGAGGACGTCCATGGCGAGCTCGCCGAGCTCCTGATGCCAGGTGGACCAGTAGAGCTTGCCGATCGACGCCGTTCGTTCGAAGTCGCGACCTGAGGTGGACAGGGTGCGCAACGCGTTGAGCCGCATGATCTCGACGCCGATCCAGGCGCGCGAGAGCCGGTCACGAATGTCCGGATCGCTCGGCGGCGCCGGTGCGCTGGGCGAGCTCGATGATCCGCTCGAGCTCGCGCCGGAAGCCGACCTGCTGGCCGAGCGTCATCGACCCGCGCTCGAACGCCGAGCGTCGCCATGCCGATCTTCCAGCCGTCGCCCTCGGAGCCGACCAGGTTGGTGACCGAGGAGCGGGCGCCGTCGAAGAAGACCTCGTTGAACTCCGACGTGCCGGTCGCCTGGATGATCGGGCGCAGCTCGATGCCCGGCTCGCGCATCGGGACGAGCAGATACGACAGGCCCTTGTGCCGCTTGGAGCCTGCTTCGGTGCGGACGATCGCGAAACCCCAGTCGGCCCAGTGGGCGAGCGAGGTCCAGACCTTCTGCCCGCTGATGACGTAGTCCTCGCCGTCACGGACCGCACGGGTGGAGACGTTCGCCAGATCGGAGCCGGCGTTGGGCTCGGAGTACAGCTGGCACCACAGCTCTTCGCCGCGCTGGATCGGGGAAGCAGCCGGGCGCGCTGCTCCTCGGTGCCGAAGGCCATCAGGGTCGGCCCGACCATGCCCTCGCCGATCAGCCCGACCCGTACCGGCGCATCGGAGCGCGCGTACTCCTCGTGAAAGATCACCTGATGGCGAAGGTCGAACCCGCGGCCGCCGTGCTCGACGGGCCAGCCGAGGCAGGTCCAGCCGGCGGCGGCGAGGTGACGCTCCCACTCGGCCCGTACTTCGAACGCCTCGTGCTCGCGGCCCGGCCCCCCGAGCCCGCGCGCATCGGCGAACGGCCCGGTCAGGTTGGCCTCGAGCCATTCGCGCACCTCGGCGCGGAAGGAGCGCTCCTTCGCGCTCTCGCGCAGATCCATGGCCCTGACGCTACCCGGATGGCCGCTTTGACTCGCGCGCTGTCCGCTCCTACGCTGGCAACCAAGCAAGTGCTTGGTTAGTCGGTCTCATCGGATGCTCAGCAGAGGACAGGTCATGAGTGAAGCCGTCATTGTCGCCGCCACGCGTAGCCCGATCGGCCGCGCGCAGAAGGGAACGATGACCGAGCTGCGGCCCGACGATCTCGCCGCCGCGATGGTGAAGGCGGCCTGCGCCCAGGTGCCCGAGCTCGAGCCGACCGCCTTCGACGACCTGATCCTCGGCTGCGCCCAGCCCGCCGGCGAGCAGGGCTACAACCTCGCTCGCGTCGTCGGCCTGCTGGCGGATCTGCCGACGGTGCCCGGCCTGACGATCAACCGCTACTGCTCCTCCTCGCTCGCCGCCATCCGCATCGCCGCCCATGCCATCAAGGCCGGCGAGGGCGACGCGTTCATCGCCGCCGGCGTCGAGTGCGTGAGCCGCTTCGGGATCGGTCGCGCCGACGGGGCGCCGGGCTCGCACAACCCGCGGTTCGGGGCCGCGGAGGCGCGTACCGAGAGCCGGCTGCTCGGCGACGGCGCGGCCTGGTCGCCGATCGGCGGACTGCCTGACATCTACATCGCGATGGGGCAGACGGCGGAGAACGTCGCCGAGCTGGAAAACGTCTCCCGCGAAGACATGGACGCGTTCGCCGCCCTCTCCCAGCAGCGCGCCGGCGCCTCGCAGGAGAACGGCTTCTGGGCCCGCGAGATCACCCCGGTCACGCTGCCCGACGGCACCGTCATCGACCGCGACGACTGCCCGCGTCCGAGCACCACGGCAGAGAAGCTGGCCGACCTCAAGCCGGTCTTCCGTCCCGACGGCAAGGTGACCGCCGGCAACGCCTGCCCGCTGAACGACGGCGCCGCGGCGGTGATCGTCATGAGCGATACCCGCGCCCGCGAGCTCGGCATCACCCCGCTCGCCCGCATCATCTCCTCGGGTGTCTCGGCGCTGGACCCGGAGATCATGGGCCTCGGCCCGGTCGAGGCGAGCCGGCAGGCGCTGGCCCGCGCCGGCATGACCATCAACGACATCGACCTCGTCGAGATCAACGAGGCCTTCGCCGCTCAGGTGCTGCCCTCGGCGCGCCAGCTCGGCATCTCGCAGGACAAGCTCAACGTCCACGGCGGCGCCATCGCCGTCGGCCACCCGTTCGGCATGACCGGCGCCCGCATCATGACCACGCTGCTCAACGGGCTCGCCACCACCGACGGCACGATCGGCCTCGAGACCATGTGCGTCGGCGGCGGCCAGGGCATGGCGATGATCGTGGAGCGCCTCCGTTAGACCGCTGCCCCGGCCCCCGCGCGCCCAAGTTGGCGCAAAACTCAGTAATCGACGCTAATCCCGCGATTTAGCGTCGATTACCCAGTTTGCGCGACGCGGAAGCGGTGGTTCAGGGGGTACGGGCGGTGGCGCCGTCGTCGATGACGGCGGCGGCCACCAGAGCGCGATGGTGGTACGCGTCGCCCCAGGACGGGACGAGCCACCAGACGCGCTTGAGCCAGTACTGAAGGTCGAGCTCGTCGGTGTAGCCGATGGCGCCGTGCACCTGGATGGCCGTGCGGGCCGCGTGCTCGCCGGCTTGGGCCGCGTTGACCTTCGCCGCCGAGACGTCACGCGGGGCGGTGGCCTTGCCCTCGGCCAGCGAGTAGGCGGCGCGATAGACCAGGGGCCGCGCGAAGTCGACGGCGAGCATGAGGTCGGCGAGCTGGTGCTTCAGCGCCTGGAACGAGCCGATCTCGCGTCCGAACTGCTTGCGGGTCTTGGCGTACTCGACCGCCGCATCGAGCAGGTGCTGCGACGCTCCGACCAGCTGCGCGGCGGACGCGAGCACTGCCCGGTCGCGCAGGGCCGCCACCGCTGCGCCGTCGAGCGTCTCGCCCGAAGCGGCTGGAAGGGTGAAGAGGGGACGGCTCGGGTCGACGGTCGGCTGGCGGGTCAGCTCGCCGGTGCTGCCCATCACCTGCGCCTGCGTGCCGTCCACCAGGATCAGCACGTCGGCGACGTCGGCGTCGGGCAGGTAGCCGTCGGTCGCCGCAGCCACGGCGGCCACCGCCCCATCGGCGATCCCGGGACGGTCCACCAGCAGGGGTGCGCACACGAAGGCCGTCTCCGCGATCGGACCGGGTGCGGCCGCGAGCCCGAGCTCTTCGAGCACCAGCACCGAATCGAGCTCGGAAAGCCCGAGCCCGCCGTGCTCTTCGGGCACCAGCAGACCGAAGACGCCCGCTTCCGAGAGCGCCTTCCAGACCGGCCCTCGCCGCCCCGACGCCTCAGCGCCGCCGGCCCGCACCTCGGGGGTCAGCTCGGAAGCAAGGATCTCGCGTACCGCCCCGGCCAGCTCGCGCTGATCGGCGGTGAACCCGAAACGCATCACGCCCCCTTGGGAAGCTTGAGGACGCGCTCGGCGACGACGTTGCGCTGGATCTCGTTCGTGCCCGCGTAGATCGGGCCGGCGAGCGCGAAGAGGAAGTCGGCGAGCCACTGACCCTCGACGTCAGGTGCATCAGCGCCGAGCACCCCGCGCGGGCCGAGCAGCCGCAGCGCCGTCTGCGTGATGTCGATGTCGAGCTCGGACCAGAAGAGCTTGTTCAGGCTCGATTCGGCGCCGACGCTCTCGCCCGCCAGCATGCGTCCGACCGTGCCGAACGTGTAGAGCCGGTAGGCCTCGGCGTCGATCCAGGCCTGCGCCACATCAGCACGCAGGGTCGGGTCGGCGCGCTCGCCCTCGCTCCGGCACAGCGCGGCGAGCCGATCCGCGGACGCGAGAAAGCGACCCGGGCTGCGCAGCGTGAGGCCGCGCTCGGAACCGGTGGTCGACATCGCGACCTTCCAGCCCGAGCCGGGGGTGCCGAGCACATCCTGCTCGGGGACGAATACGTCGTCGCAGAAGATCTCCGCGAAGCCGGCCTCACCGTCGAGCTGGCGGATCGGGCGCACGGTGACGCCCTTGGCCGACAGCGGGAAGAGGTAGTACGTGAGCCCGGCGTGGCGCGGCGCCTCGGGGTCGGAGCGAAAGAGCCCGAACGCCCAGTCGGCGAAGACCGCACGGGTGCTCCAGGTCTTCTGCCCGTTGAGCACCCAGCCACCGTCGACCTTGGTGGCGGTGCTGCGGATCGCCGCCAGATCGCTGCCCGCGCCCGGCTCCGACCAGGCCTGCGACCAGATGTCGTCACCGCAGGCCATGCGCGGCAGGAGGCGCTTCTGCTGCTCCTCGGAGCCGAACTCGAAGATCGTCGGCGCCAGCAGGAAGATGCCGTTCTGCCCGACCCGGCGGGGGGCACCGACCCGGTAGTACTCCTCCTCGAAGATCAGCCACTCGACGAGCGAGGCCGCCTTGCCGCCGTACTCCTCGGGCCAGGAGACCACGGCCCATCCGCCGGCGTGAAGCTCGTGCTCCCAGCGGCGGTGTGCCTCGAAACCCTCCTGCGTGTCGAGCGAGGGCAGGGGCTTGGCCGGTACGTGCGCCTCGAGCCACTCACGTGCGGCGGCCCGGAAGCTCTCCTCCTGCGGGGTGAGCGTCAGATCCACGGGTCAGGACAGCCGCTCGATGATCGTCACGTTGGCGACGCCGCCGCCCTCGCACATGGTCTGCAGGCCGTAACGGCCGCCGGTGCGCTCGAGCTCGTGCAGCAGGGTGGCCATGAGTTTGGCGCCGGTAGCGCCGAGCGGGTGGCCCAGAGCAATCGCTCCGCCGTTGACGTTGACCTTGGCCAGATCGGCGCCGGTCTCCTTCTGCCAGGCGAGGACGACGCTCGCGAACGCCTCGTTGATCTCGACGAGGTCGATGTCGTCCATCGTGAGACCGGTCTTGCCCAGCGCGTACGCCGTCGCCGGGATCGGCGCAGTCAGCATGAAGACGGGACTGTCACCGCGCACCGACATGTGGTGGATGCGCGCGCGGGGCTTGAGCCCGTGCTGCTTCACCGCGTCTTCCGAGGCGATGAGGATGCCGCTGGCGGCATCGGAGATCTGGCTGCTGACGGCGGCGGTGAGCCGGCCGCCCTCGACGAGGGTCTTCAGCGACGCCATCTTCTCGAGCGTGGTGCCGCGGCGCGGGCCCTCGTCAGTGGTGACCTTCTCGCCGGCCAGGTTGATGTAAGGGACGATCTCGCGCTCGAAGCGGCCCTCGTCGATCGCCGCCAGCGCCCGCTCGTGGCTGGCGAGCGCGAACGCCTCCATGTCATCGCGGGTGATGTCCCACTTCGCGGCGATCATCTCGGCGCCGGCGAACTGCGAGATCTCCTGGTCGCCGTAGCGCTCCCGCCAGCCGACCGAGCCCGAGAACGGATCGGTGAAGCCGAGCGGCTCAGCGGCCGTCATGGCGCTGGCGATGGGGATCATGCTCATGTTCTGCACGCCGCCCGCGACGATCAGATCACTCGTCCCCGACATCACGGCCTGAGCCGCGAAGTGCACCGCCTGCTGCGAGGAGCCGCACTGCCGGTCGACCGTGACTCCCGGGATCGCCTCCGGCATCCCGGCGGCGAGCCAGCAGGTGCGGGCGATGTTGCCGGCCTGCGGGCCGAGCGCGTCGACACATCCGAAGATGACGTCTTCGACGGCCATCGGGTCGATGTCAGAACGCTCGATCAGCGCCTTGATCACGTGGGCGCCGAGGTCAGCAGGATGGGCGGCGGACAGGCCCCCACCGCGCTTGCCGACCGGCGTGCGGATCGCATCAACGATGTAGGCCTCACGAGCAGCCATGAGCTGGACCTCCCGGCTATCACTGGCGATCGCTGCCAGCGGATGTGGCGCGTCCGAGGTTACCCGAGCGAGCGCTTGGTTCGTTGGGGAACAACCCCTGCTGGGGGCGTCCGCATTCCGTCCAGCATCAGCGTCAGGTACTGCTCGGCCAGCTGGCTCGACGACAGCCGCCCACCCGGCCGGTACCAGCGCACGGCAACCCAGATCGCGTCACGGATGTAGCGGTGGACCAGTTTCGGGTCCAGATCGCCGCGCAGCTCACCGCTGGCGATGCCCTCGCGGATGACCTTCATCCAGATCCGGCTGACGGCCTGCTCGTTCTTGGCCAGGTAGGCAAAGCGGGGGAAGTTCAGCAGGTACTGACGCTCGTTCTGGAAGACCGTGATGGCCGCGCGGTGGCGGTCGAACGAGCTGAACGCCGCCCGCACCAGCCGGCTGAGCACCTCGATGCTGCTGCCGCCCTCGGAGACGATGGCCCGGTACTGCGCCAGCAACTCCTCCAGGTAGCTGGAGAGCAGCTCATCGATGATCGACTCCTTCGAGTCGAAGTGGTGATACAGGCTTCCCGACAGCACTCCGGCCGCATCGGCGATCTCGCGCACGGTGGTGGCCCGGTAGCCGCGCTCGGCGAACAGTTCGGCCGCCAGTGCCACCAGCGCCGCGCGCCGCTCAGAGGGGGGCGGCGCCGGCGAGCCGACAGTGCGCTCAGTCACCCTCGCGAGTATGCCGCCCAAGCGCTTGCTTGGCACCACCCGATCATGGGAGCGGAGCAGCGGTCAGCGGCTGACGATCACCGACGACGCGTTGCCGAACAGCCCCTGGTTGGCGGTGATTCCGAGCCTGGCGCCCTCGACCTGACGATCGCCCGCCTGCCCGCGCAGCTGCCACACCAGCTCGCACACCTGCGCGATGGCCTGGGCCGGGATCGCCTCGCCGAAGCAGGACAGGCCACCCGACGGGTTGACCGGCACCCGGCCGCCCAGCGCGGTGGCCCCGCTGCGCAGCAGGGTCTCGGCCTCGCCCTCGGCGCAGAGCCCGATGTTCTCGTACCAGTCGAGCTCCAAGGCGCTGGACAGGTCGTAGACCTCGGCCACGTCGACGTCCTGCGGGCTCACGCCGGCCTGCTCGTACGCCCGCAGCGCGATCGAGTCGCGGAAGGTCGGGCCGCTCGCTTCGCCGGCATCCGTGGCGAAGTTGGGCATCTCGATGACGGGGTTGGGGAAGGTCGGGGTCACGGTGGAGACCGCGTCGATGCCGACCAGCGGGGTGCCACCCTCGCCGAGGCCGTGCGCCTTGGCGTACTCGACGCTCGTCAGCACGAGCGCGGCGGCGCCGTCGGACGTGGCGCAAATGTTCAGCAGCCGCAAGGGATCGCTGACCATGGGCGACGCGAGCACGTCCGCGACCGTCACCTCGGCGCGGTAGCGGGCGTAGGGGTTCTTCACGCCGTGGCGGGCGTTCTTGACCTTGACCTGAGCGAAGTCGTCCTCGGTCGCGCCGAAGAGCTCCATCCGGCGCCGCGCGTAGAGCGCGAAGTAGACCGGATTCGAGGCGCCGATCAGCCGGAAGCGCAGCCAGTCCGGGTCGTCCTTGCGCTCGCCGCCGACGGGGGCGAAGAAGCCCTTGGGCGTGGTGTCGGCACCGACGACGAGGGCGACGTCGCACAGGCCGGCGAGGATCTGCGCGCGGGCGCTGGCGATCGCTGCGGCCCCGCTCGCGCACGCCGCGTACGAACTCGAGACACTCGCGCCGGTCCACCCCAGCGCCTGCGCGAAGGTGGCGCCGGAGACGAAGCCCGGGTAACCGTTGCGGATGGTGTCGGCACCGGCGACGAACTGCACGTCGCTCCAGGCGATTCCGGCATCCGCCAGCGCGGCACGCGCGGCCACGACGCCGTACTCCACGAAGTTGCGTCCCCACTTGCCCCAGGGGTGCATGCCCGCGCCCATGACGGCAACGCGGCGGTCGGTGCTCATGCCGCCACCTCTCCATCCAGCGTCGCGGAGTCCACCGGGCTCCACTTCCACACGAGCTGATCGAGGCTCGTGCCGTCCGGCCCGGTCTCGGTGAAGAGCGTGTCGACGACGAGCTCGACCTCCATGCCGATGCGCAGGTCATCGACGCTCACGCCGGGCACCACCTGCCCCAGCACGACGATCTTCTCGGCTTCCAGCTCGACCGCCACGATCGCGAACGGCTCGAACGGGTCACTCGTCGGCACGTAGGGCGGCGGAGGCTTGTAGCGGGCGTCGGTGTAGCTCCACACCCGGCCGCGGGTGGAGAGCGGCGCCTCGTCGAACTCGCTGCCCGTGCAGGCCGGGTTGGGGCAGAACATCGAGGCCTTCGGGAAGGACAGCGTGCCGCACGAGGTGCAGCGGCTCCCCAGCAGCGCGGGCACTCCGCCCGGTCCTTGGCTGGTGAACCAGCCCTCCACCGCGGGTACCTGCGCATTGGCCATAGCCAGAACTCTAACGAGTTGCTGTGGAAGGCTGGCGGGTGTGGATGACTTGCTGCGCCGCGCTGCCGAGAAAGCCAAGGGCTTCATGCCCAGTGACGAGGGAACGGCCCTCTACGAGGCTGCCGTCGAGGCGGTGAAGCGCTTCCCGGACGCGGTGCTCGGCGAGGTGGGCACGTACTGCGGCAAGTCGACGCTCTACCTCGCCGCGGCCGTGCGCGAGTCCGGCAGCGGCACGGTGGTAACCGTCGACCATCACATCGGTTCCGAGGAGAACCAGCCGGGCTGGGAGTGGCACGACCCGGAGCTGGTCGATCCGCACGCCCGCCGCCTCGACACGTTGCCGGAGCTGCGCCGCAATCTCTACGACGCGGGCGTCGAGGACGTCGTGGTCCCCATCGTCGGACGCTCGCAGCTGGTCGGCGCGTGCTGGTCGACCCCGCTCGCATTCCTCTTCCTCGATGGTGGCCACACCGAGGAGCAGGCCCAGGCCGACTACGACGCCTGGGTCCATCACGTCCGCCCCGCCGGCGTGCTCGTGATCCACGACGTGTTCCCGGATCCGGCGGACGGCGGGCAGGCGCCCTTCCACGTCTGGGAGCGGGCGGTGGCCGAAGGCTTCGCGCCGTGGGCCCAGACGGGTTCGCTGCGGGTCCTGACGCGCCCCGAGGAGAGCAGCTGACGGCGCGTCAGCTATCGTCCGGCGCCGTGGTCACTGACGCGCGGGCTCTGGATCTGACCGGCAAGGTCGGGGTGGTCACCGGCGCCGCCCAAGGCATCGGCAAGTCCATCGCGCGATCGTTCGCCGCGTGCGGTGTGCAACTCGCCCTTTGCGACCGGATCGGCGACGGCCTCGAGCAGACTGCGAAGGAGATCCGCGAAGAGTTCGGCGTGGACGCGCTGCTATCCGTGATGGATGTGCGTGACCCGGCGGCCGTCGAGGCGTTTTGCGCTGCAATTGCTGAACGTTTCGGCCGGGTGGACATCCTGGTGAACAACGCCGGCGGCGGTTTCTACGCGGCGGTGCTGGATGTCTCACCGGGCGGCCAGACGGCGCTGGTGAACGAGAACTTCACCCAGGTCACCCACTTCGTCCGCGGCTGCGTCCCGCTCATGACCGGCGGCGGATCGATCATCAACATCACCACCGTCGAGGTGACGCGCGCCGCCCCGGGTTTCGGCATCTACGGCGCGATGAAGGCCGCCGTCGAGCACCTGTCCCGCACCCTTGCCCTCGAGCTGGTCTCGCGCGGCATCCGCGTCAACACGATCGCGCCCGGACGCCATCCCGACCCCCGGCGACGAGGGGCTCGGTGAGTCCGCGATGCAGGGCGGGCGCGAGAAGTACGACCCCAAAGTCCCGATGGGCTGGGGGCGCGAGGACGACTGCGCCGGACCTGCCCTGTTCCTGGCGAGCGACCTCTCGCGTTACGTCACCGGCACCACGGTGCACGTCGACGGCGGAAGCTCGGCGGCCTCAGGTTGGCTGCGGCGCGCTGACGGTACGTACGAGGCTTAAGGAGCCGGCGATGAGCGGTCATGTCAGCCTGGAGATCGACGGCAAGATCGCCACGATCACCAACCACAATCCCGACAAGCACAACGCGTTCGACGACGACATGGACGCCGAGCTCTTCGCCATCCTCGGCGAGCTCAAGCAGCGCTCCGATGTGCGCGTCGTCATCTGGCAGGGCGAGGGCAAGTCCTTCTCCTCGGGCCGCGACGTCGCCTCGATCGGCACCAACGTCAAGCCGGTGTCGCACCACGAGCTCATGCGCGGCGGGCATCGCGGCATCCAGCAGCTGTGGGACATGGACCAGCCGGTGATCGTCGCCTGCAAGGGCTGGGTCATGGGCGGGTCGTTCCAGCGCGCGCTGCTGTGCGACATCCGGATCGCGGCCGAGGGCACCCGCTTCCGGCTGCCCGAGCTGACCCACGGCGTCATCCCCGACACCGGCGGCTTCGGCGTGCTGTACGAGATGTGCGGGCCGGGCCTCGTCAGCGACCTCGTCCTCACCGGCCGCGTCATGCAGGCCGAAGAGGCGCTGAGCCACGGGATCATCAGCCGCATCGTAGAACCCGGGGCGTTGGAGTCGACCGCGCGTGAAATGGCGGAAGGCATCGCGGCGGCGCCCTTCATCGCCGTCCGGATGGCCCGCGAGATCATCCGTCACCTGTCCCAGCCGCAGCTGCGCACGTCCATGAGCGATGAGCTGATCTACCAGACGTTCATCAACAAGAGCGACGACTTCGCCGAGCTCAAGGCCGCCCGCGCCGAAGGCCGGCCGCCGGAGTTCACCGGCAACTGACCGCCACATCCCCGCTCAGCGCGAGCCGCGGGACATCCGCGAGTCCCCGTCGCGGCGGCGCAACGGCCCGCAGGAGGGGTGCCCGCCGTCCTCAGCGCGGATTGCCAGAAACGCTGCAATGCCGAGAGCGACCGCCATTCCGACACCGCTCCACAACCCGCTCGCGGTCGAGCCGCACACAAACGCCACGACCACCACGAGCAGGACTACTGCGATTCGCTTTGCGATATAGGTCACGGGAATCTCCTTTGGTTGCGTCGGTTATGCGAACGGCCAGGGACGCCGGGGTCATCGCCGGCCTGCTGCGAGGAGCACCAGCAGGGGGATCACCCGGGTCTCGGGCACCTCGTAATGCCCACGAGACGGCGAGCGAAGCCAGCCACCAGACACCAGCGTCCGCAAGTGGTGGTAGAGCTGGCCGGACGTCCCGAAACCCTCCATGGCGCCGAGCTCAGCCGCAGCCGAAGTGCCCGACAGGACGGCTCGGACGAGGGCGAGCCGCACCGGGTGCGCGAGCGCAGCGATGCCGTCGGCGAGCTCTGACCAGTCGCTGTCGAGGATCGTCTCCGCATCGGCGAACTGCTGCCAGTCGTATTCGCGCTCCCCGTGGAGCGCAACGTGCCCAGCGAAGACGACGACGCTCCGGCCGGCGAACTGCTGCTTCATGGCCTCCAGCACCCAGAACTTCTCGCCCGCGAAGGCAGGAGCAGCGGCTGCCTTCGCGCGTGCGGCGATCGTCGAGCTCGGCTACCCGGCGCTCGAGTTCGGCGAACCGGTCGCCGAACTCCGCCCCGTTGAATGCCACGTTATTACGTTACTGCGTAATAACGTGCTATCGAAATCCTGCTGCGGTTGCTCGCGTCAGCCTCTCCGCACGCCTGAGCGCGCGCAGGGGATTAATCGCGCAAAATTCGGGGATCGCTGGTGAGGCCCCGGCAGACCATCCCGAGCGCCGCGTCGATCATGGTGTCGCGGTCGGCGGGGGCACGGCAGCCAGTGGTCCGAGCAGCAGCATCGACAAGCCGTGCACGGACGACCAGGCCAAGGCGACGGCGGCGTCCCGGTCCTCGGGAGCGAGCAATCCGGCGGCGGCGAGGCCGTCGAGGGCGTCGTGGAGCAGGCCGCTGGCGGAACGCCGGCCGTCCGGGGCGTCGTGATCGGGGTCGATGTGGTCCTTGGCGCGGCTGAAGGCGGCGGCGAACAGGCCGGGCTCGTCCAGGGCGAAGTGGATGTATCCGCGCCCGACGGCGCGCAACGACAGGATCGGGTCGGCGCTGTCCGCGACGTCGGCGAGCTCGCGTCGCATCGAGTCGGCGAGGGCGGCGAGCGCGGCTTCGGCGACGGCGTCGCTGAGCTCGGGCAGCGCGGCGAAGTGGCGGTAGGCGGCGTTCGGCGAGACCCCGATCCGGCGGGCGACCTCGCGCAGCACGATCGCCCCCGGGCCGCCCTCACGCGCCAGCTGGACGCCGGCGTCGACCAGCGCGGTGCGAAGCGAGCCATGGTGGTACGGCGAGGGGGGCACAAAAACCATGTTGACACTGTGAACTGAGTCCGCAAGTGTTCACAGCGTCCACATCGGGCAACCATGACGCAGCGCCCCCCGGGAGGCGACGTGTTTCATCGGCTTGGCGAGCGCATCGCCGTCCGGGCGCGGCTCGTGCTGCTGATCACGGCGCTCGTCGTGTTGGGCGGCGCAGTGCTGGGGGTCGGTGCCTTCGGCCGCCTGCTCAGCGAGGGGTTCGCTGACCCGTCGGCGGCCTCCACCAAGGCCGACACCCTGCTGAATCAGAAGTTCGGCGGTGAGCCGAACATCATCTTTCTGGTCCACGCGCGCAGCGGCTCGGTCGACGGTCCCGCGGTCACTCGCGACGGGGAACGGCTGACGGCAACCCTCGAGCAGGACCAGCGGCTGCGCGGCATCACCTCGTACTGGCCCGCTCGCGTCGCCTCACTGCGCTCGCGCGACGGCACCGACGCGCTGATCCTGGCTCGCGTCGTCGGCGATACGGCTGACGGGATCCTGCACGATTACGGCCACGTCGACACGGCCGCCGCCACCTTGCGCATCGGCGGCGACAAGGGCACAAACGTCGGTGGTCAGGTCGGCAAGGATCTGGCGCTCGCCGAAGGGATCGCTGTCCCGGTCACCCTGATCCTCTTGCTGCTGGCGTTCGGCAGCGCGGTAGCCGCCCTGCTGCCGCTCGCCATCTCGCTCATCGCGATTGTCTGCACCTTCGCCGAGCTGAGCCTGCTCACCCACGTCACCGACGTGAGCATCTTCGCGATCAACCTGACCACCGCGCTCGGGCTCGGTCTCGGGATCGACTACGCGTTGCTGATGGTCAGCCGCTTCCGCGAGGAGCTGGCCGGCGGCTTCGAGGTGGCCGAAGCCGTCGCCCGCACCACCGCGACCGCCGGACGCACCATCGCCTTCTCCGCGCTCACGGTCGCGGCCGCGCTCTCGGCGATGCTGGTCTTCCCCGTCTACTTCCTGAAGTCGTTCGCGTATGCGGGGGTGGGCGTCACGATCTTCGCCGCGCTCAGCGCGCTGATCGTGCTGCCTGCCGTGCTGACGGTGCTCGGTCACCGGGTCAACTCCGGGCGGATACCGGGTGTCAATCCCAGCCGATCGCCCGAGCGCGCCTTTCTGGGGCCGGCTCGCGACGGGAGTGATGCGCCGCCCGCTCGTCGCCGCGGTGCCCGTGATTGCCGTGCTCGTGTTCATGGCCGTCCCGCTGCTGCACGTCACCTTCAGCACGCCCGACGAACGGGTCCTGCCCAAGAGCACGGCGACGCATCAGGTCGGCGACGTCCTGCGGGCCGACTTCGCCACCAAGCCCAACGTCATCGACGTCCTGCTGACCCCGGCTCCCTCGGCTGCGGCCGGCCGCGCCTACGTCGCCAAGGTCTCCGATCTCGCAGGCGTTGTCGGCGTGAACACCGCGACGTCACAGGGGACCGAGCGCATCAGCCTGAGTACGAGATTCGACAGCGTCTCGGGCGCTGCCCAGCAGCTGGTGCGCGAGGTGCGCGCGGCGCCCACGCCTGCCGGCTCGACCGGCTACGTCGGCGGCGCGACGGCCAAGCTCATCGACGCCAAACACGCGATCTCCTCGCACCTGTGGCTCGCGTCGCTCATCATCATCGTGACGACGCTCGTGCTGCTCTTCCTGTTCACGGGGAGCGTCATCCAGCCGATCCGGGCGTTGATCGGTAACGCGCTGACGCTCGGCGCGACGCTCGGAGCCATGGTCTGGATCTTCCAGGAGGGGCACCTGTCGGGCCTGCTGGGCTTCACCCCGACCCCGATCAACACCTCGATGCCCGTCCTGCTCTTCTGCATCGCCTTCGGGCTCTCGATGGACTACGAGGTCTTCTTGATCAGCCGGATCAAGGAGCTGCACGACGGCGGCGCGAGCACGCCCGAAGCCGTCACCAACGGGCTCGCCCGCACCGGGCGGATCGTCTCGACCGCTGCCGCGCTGCTGGCCGTCAGCTTCTTCGCGTTCGGCACCAGCAAGGTCAGCTTCATCCAGTTCTTCGGGCTGGGCAGCGGCCTCGCGATCCTCATCGACGCGACGCTGATCCGCGGGGTGCTGGTGCCCGCGTCGATGCGCGCGTTCGGCGAGCGCAGCTGGTGGGCGCCCGGCTTCCTGCGCCGGGTGCACGACCGGATCGGTGTGAGCGAGCACTCGGTGCCCGCGACCCGGCCGGCCGGCGACGGCTCAGGCGGTCGCGTAGCCCGGGATGGTGATGTCGTCGCCGGGAGCGTCGAGAGTGACGAGCACATCGCCGAGCCGAGCCAGCGTGCGTGAGGCGCCGCCGACGTAGAGCTCGATCGACTTGCCCCACAGGAAGTAGCGGTGGATCGGGTACGTCGTATCGGCACCGAGGCCACCGTGCAGGTGCTGGGTGATGTGCACGCAGTGCTGGCCGGCCTCCGCCGCCCACCACGCGGCGGTCAGGACGTAGGCGCTCGCTTCCGCCGCAGTGGTGCCCAGAGTCTGGGCGGCGTCCAGGCGCCAGGCGGCCTGCAGCACCGCAGCCCGGATGCCGGCGTTGTCGACGTAGGCGTCGGCGGCCTTCAGCGCCACGCCCTGGAAGGTCGAGAGCGGCTTGTCGAACTGCAGCCGTTCCGAGGTGTACTTCGCGGTCTGGTGCAGCGCCGCATCGGTGACACCTGCCGCCGTGGCAGCGAGCGCGACCAGCAGCCGGGCCTCCCACCACTCCCCCGCAGCGCTCCCGATCTGCTCCACCGGCGCGTGATCGAGCGTCAGCACCCCGTGGATCTCCCGGGTCGTCGCGATGGACGGCACCACCGTCACGCCGGGGCCCGCCGGGTCGAGCAGGTAGAGCTCGCCGCGCACCGGCACCACGATCGCTCCCGCGACGTGGGCGTACGGCACCCCGGCGACCTCGCCGGTGAGCGTGCCGCCCACCACCCGCAGCCCGGCGGCGGCCACCGGCGGCACCCCGGTGAGGACGGCCTCGCCCGAGGCCGCGCCCTGCACCCAGCGTTGCTGCTGCGCCGACCCGTGAGCCGCGATCGCCATCGCCGCGGTGGTGGTCCAGGCCAGCGGGACCGGCGCCACCACCTTGCCGTGCTGCTCGCACACCAGCGCCAGTTCGACCAGCCCGAGGCCGGCTCCCCCGGCACTCTCGGGCAGCGCGATGCCGAGCAATCCGGCACCGGCGAGCTCGCGCCACAGGTCACGGTCGAAGCACTCGGGCGAGTTCTCGACGGCCTCCACCCGGTCGGGCGTCGACTTGTCACCGAAGATGTCCCCGGCCAGCGTGCGCAGCGACTCCTGGTCGTCGGTCAGCGAAAAGTCCATGAGCAGCAGTCTCTTTTCAGTTCATCGGGCGCGGCGGGCCATCTTGAGCCCCGCGGCGGCGACGATCTCGCGCTGAACCTCGTTGACCCCGCCGCCGAACGTGTTGATCTGCGCGGCGCGCGCCGCCCGCTCCACGTCGCCGGAAAGCGCGGCACCCGGCGAGCCCGGACGCAGCCAGCCGCCCGCGCCGAGAATCCCGAGCAGCAGCCGGTAGACCTCGACGTGGGTCTCGGTTCCGTAGAACTTCACCGCTGACGAATCGGCCGGGTTGAGATTGTCGGCCGCGATGTCGGCGGTCATCCGCCAGTTCATCAGCTTCATGACGTCCATCCGCGCGTAGGCGCGGGCGAGATCGGCCCGTACCCACGGCACATCCGCGACGACCGCGCCCGGCTCGTCCGACCCCGGGAGGGGAGTGGCGAGCGCCCACTTGCGCACCTCGCCCCACAGCTGCCAGCAGCGGCCGCCGAGCGCCGAGAGCCCGACCCGCTCGTGGTTCAGCTGGGTCGTGATCATCGACCAGCCGCCGCCGCGCTCGCCGACCAGATTGTCCTTGGGCACCCGCACGTCCTGGTAGTACGTCGCGGTGGTCATCACGTCGCCGACGGTGTGCAGCGGGGTCCAGCGGAAGCCTGCCGACGAGGTGGGCACCAGGATGATCGAAATCCCTTTGTGCTTGGGCAGATCGGGGTCGGTGCGGCAGGCGAGCCAGATGTAATCGGCCTGGTTGGCACCCGAGGTGAAGACCTTGTTGCCGTTGATGACCCACTCGTCGCCGTCGAGCACGGCCGACGTGCGCAGCGACGCGAGGTCGGTACCCGAGCCCGGCTCGGTGTAGCCGACGGCGAAGTTCAGCTCGCCGTTGAGCATCCCGGGCAGGTACTTGGCCTTCTGCTCGGGCGTGCCGAAGCGCATCAACGACGGGCCCATGGTCGTCACCGTGACGAACGGGAACGGCGCCCCGGAGCGCTGGACCTCGTCGAACATGATGTATTGGTCCATCGCCGAGCGGCCCTGGCCGCCGTACTCCTTCGGCCAGCCGAGCCCGAGCCAGCCGTCGCGTCCCATCCGGCGCACCAGCACCCGGAAGAGCTCGCTGCCCTCACCCGCGACCCCGAGCTTCTCCCGCACCTCGGGCGTCAGCATCTCGGCGAAGTAGGCGCGCAGCTCTGCTCGCAGAGCGCGCTGCTCGGGCGTGTAATCCAGGAACACGCCTGCGACGCTAGCGCAGCGGCCTGCTCAGTCGCGCGGCAGCCCGAGCAACCGCTCCGCGATGACGTTGCGCAGCACCTGGCTGCTGCCACCCGCGATGGTCAGGGCCCGGGTCGACAGCGCGAAGCGGGCGGCATCGCTCGCGGCGGGATCCGACATGTCGGCGCCGCCCGATCCCAGTGCTTCCAGCGCCAGTTCGCGGGCATCCTGCACCTGGTACATGCCGACCAGCTTGCGCACGCTGGACGAGGGTCCCGGGTCGAGCCCGCCGAGCTGGCGCAGCGTGATCTGCAGCCCCAGCGCGGCGGCGGCTTGCAGGCCGCCGACGAGCGCACCCATCCGGTCATCGAGCACCGGCTCGGGGGTGGACGACGCGAGCAGCTCGTCGAGCCCGCCCCCGATGTCGGAGTTGGACGACATCGCCACGCGCTCGTTGGCCAGCGTGGTGCGCGCGAGCCGCCAGCCACCATCCACCGGTCCGACCACGCAGTCGTCGGGGACGAAGACGTCGTCGATGAAGACCTCGTTGAACAGCGCGTCACCGGTGATCTCCCGCAGCGGGCGCACGTCGATCCCCTTCGACTTCATGTCGACGAGGAAGTACGTGATCCCCTTGTGGTGCGGGGCATCCGGGTTGCTCCGGGCCAGGCAGATCCCCCAGTCGGCCTGCCGGGCGAGCGAGGTCCAGACCTTCTGCCCCTTGAGCGACCAGCCGCCGTCGGTCTTGGTCGCTTTGGTGCGCAGCGAGGCGAGGTCGGAGCCGGCGCCCGGCTCGGAGAACAGCTGGCACCAGGCGATCTCGCCGATGAGGGTCGGACGCACGAAGCGCTCGCGCTGCTCCTCGTTGCCGTGCTCCATGATCGTCGGCACCGCCCAGTTGCCGATCACCAGGTCGGGCGGGCGAACCCCGGCCGCGGCAAGCTCCTCGGCGACCGCGAGCTGCTCGACCGGGGTCGCCGCCAGCCCGTACGGCTTGGGCCAGTGCGGTGCGATGAGGCCGGCGTCTGCGAGCGCGACGCGACGGGCCTTCGGCTCGGACGGGAGTGCCGCGAGCACCTCCCTCACCTGGCGACGCAGCGGGTCGGCTTCGGGGCCGAGGTCGATGGTGCGATGGCGACGCAGCCCGCTGCGGCCGATGGAAGTGACCCGCGCGTTCCAGAAGTTGGTGCCGCCGCAGAGCGCCCGCATGGCCATCGCGCGGCGCAGCGAGAGGTGGGCGTCATGCTCCCAGGTGAACCCGATGCCACCCAGGATCTGGATGCAGTCCTTGGCATTGACGACGGCGTCCTGCAACGCGATCGCCCCGGCCGTCGCTGCCGCGAGCTCGAACTGGGCCCGGTCGCTGTCGCTGGCCTCCCCGCTGACGATCTCCGACGCGGCGGCGGCAGCATCCCAGGCGGCGGCGGCGGCGAGCTCGCTACGCGCCAGCATGTCGGCGCACAGGTGCTTGATCGACTGGAAGCTGCCGATCGGGCGCCCGAACTGCTCGCGCACCTTCGCGTACGCGGTCGCGGTCTCCTGCGCCCAGCGCGCGATTCCCGCTGCCTCCGCCGCCGCGACCGTGACGTACAGGTCGCGGATCAGCCCGGCGTCAAGACCCGCCAGCACGTGTGGCGCCGGCACGTGAGCCGCCGTGAGCGTGACCCGCGACAGCCGCCGGGTGACGTCCAGCGAGTCGACCGGATTGACGCTCACCCCGCCGCCCACGTCGACGATCGCCCAGATGGTGGAGCCGCCGTGGGTGGCCGGGACCAGCAGCCAGTTGGCGCCCGGGAGACCGAGCACCAGGCCGGCGTCGCCGGTGAGCTCGAGACCATCCGGCCCATCGGCCGCCGTGACATCGGCTTCCAGGGCGATAGCGCCGCTCGCCTCGCCCTCGGCCAGCAGGGTGAGCAAGGCGTCGATCGTCTTGGTGTCAGCGGCGGCAGCGGACGCGGCGCGGCGCGCGACTGTGAGCGCGAGTCCGGCGACGGCGCTGGCGACGAACTGCCCGTGGGCCATCTGGCGTCCGAGCTCCTCGACCACCACGGCCAGCTCCACCACGCCGGCGCCCGAGCCGCCGACCTCCTCGGGAAGCGCGAGACCCGTCAGGCCGAGCTCGACCGCGCCCGGCCACCAGGGTGGCCGCGAGGTCGCCCGGTTCTCCGCCGGGATGTCGATCTGGCGGCGCGCCAGCGCTCGCAACGAGGCGCGCTCCGCCCAACCCGACACGGATTCTGCGAGTGCGACCTGCTCTTCGGTGACCGCCAATGCCATGGCGGCGACTCTAGCTGCGGCCCCTTACAACCGTTCGAGGATGGTGCCGGTAGCCATGGCGCCGCCGCAGCACATCGTGACGAGCGCGAGGCTCTTGTCGGTGCGCTCGAGCTCGTGCAGCGCGGTCGTCAACAGCCGGGCACCGGTGGATCCCACCGGGTGGCCGAGCGCGATGGCCCCGCCGTTGACGTTCACCCGGTCGAAGTCGGGCTTGATGACGGAGTCCCAGGAGAGCACGACCGACGCGAACGCCTCGTTGATCTCGATGACGTCCATGTCCGAAATGGCCATCTTGGAGCGCTCGAGCACCCGCTGGGTCGCATCGATCGGCCCGTCGAGGTGGTAGTACGGGTCGGCGCCGACGAGGGCCTGGGTGATGATCCGGGCCCGTGGCGGCAGCCCTAGCGCGCCGGCGCGCTCCTCGGACATGAGCAACAAGGCCGCTGCGCCGTCGGACATCTGCGAGCTGTTGCCGGCGGTGTGGCGACCTTCAGGAAGCACCGTGCGCAGCTTCGCCAGGCCCTCGAGCGTCGTCTCGCGCAGCCCCTCGTCGCGGCTGACGGTGCGGGTCTCGCCGGTGGGCTGGCCGTCCTCGCCGAGGATCGGCGCGACGATCGGCAGGATCTCGCGGTCGAAGCGGCCCTCGTCCCACGCCTGCTTGGCCAGCTGCTGCGAGCGAACGCCGAGTTCGTCGAGCTGGCGGCGGGTGAAGCCGCGCTTGTCGGCGATGCGCTCGGCGCTCGTGAACTGATCTCCGGTGTCGATGGACCAGTCGTCGGGCCGTCCGGACTTGCCGCCCGACGCCTCACCGAAGGACACCCGGCTCATCGACTCGACGCCGCAGGCGACACCGACGTCGATCACGTCGTTGGCGATCAGCGACGCGATGAGGTGCGTCGCCTGCTGCGAGGAGCCGCATTGCGCATCGATCGTGGTGCCGCCGGTCTGGTAGGGCAGGCCGGCGTAGAGCCAGGCGTAGCGGGCGAGGTGGTTGGCCTGCTCGCCGCCCTGCGTGACGGCGCCGCCGATGACCTGCTCGACCAGCATCGGGTCGATGCCGGCGCGCTCGACGACCCCGCGCTGCGCCGCGGCCAGCAGGCTCATGGGCTTGACGCCGGCGAAAGCCCCCTTGCGCCTACCGATCGGGGTGCGGACCGCCTCGACGATGACCGGATTTCCCACGGTTCCTCCTGCTGGTTGGCGAACGCACTCGACGGTACCGCCGGTACTCGGGGCTGCTAGTCCAAGAAGATCGGCGGCCGCTTCTGCTTGCGGGCAAGAATGGCCTCGTCGAAGTTCTGCGTCGTCATGCGCACGAAGAGCTGGGAGATGCCCTCGTACTCCATGTGTCCGGCGAGGCTACCGGCATCGAGGCTGCTCCACAGCGTGCGTTTGGTGAGCTCGATGCCCGGACGCGAGAAGCCGATGATCCGCTCGCCGAGTTCGTAGCAGGCATCGAGCAGCTCGGCGTCGGGCACGCGGCGGGAGACGATCCCGATCCGCTCGGCCTCCACCGCGTCGACGTCGCGTCCGCTCAGCATGATGTCGAACGCCCGGGTCGACCCCACAGCGCGCGGCAGCAGGTAGGACAGGCCGAGCTCGCTGGCGGTCAGGCCGTTGTTGATGCCGGCGGCGCGGAAGTACGCGCTTTCGGCCGCGATGCGGATGTCAGTGGCGAGCGACAGGCAGAACCCGCCCCCGATCGCCGCGCCGTTGATGGCGCCGATGACCGGCTGATGCATCGCGCGGAGCGTCAGGATCACGTCGTCGAGCACCTGCAGCGCGCGGCGGGCGATGCTGACCGGGGTCAGGTCGTCGATGTAGGGGACGCGGCCGGAGCCGACCAGATCGGCACCCGAGCAGAAGCCGTGACCGGCGCCGGTGAGCACGACGACCCTGGTGTCGTTGTCGACCGAGATCTCGCGCAGGGCATCACGCAGGGGGACCATCACGTCGAACGCCATCGCGTTCATCCGCTCCGGCCGGTTCAGCGTGACCAGCGTGATGCCCGGCCGGGGGCGGCTGATGAGGACGAATTCCCCAGAGCTCACTTGACCAGCGCTCACTTGGCCAGCGCCCCCAGGTCGACCGGCAGCGAGATCCCCGTGACGTATCGGGACAGGTCCGACGCGAGCCACAGCGCCGCTTCGGTGATGTCGTCCTTCTCCACCCACGGCCGCGACATCAGGTTCATGCCCTGGAAGCCGGACGCGACGTCATCGGCCGTCGGGTTGTCGAGGTCGGGACGGAAGAGATGGCGGATGGCCTGGTTGTTGATCATGTCGGTGTTGACGTTTCCGGGATGGATGGCGTTGACGCGCACCCCGGCGTGGGCGAACTCCTGCGCGCCGGTGCGCATCAGGCCGACGACCGCGTGCTTGGCCGCGGTGTAGGCGGGAACGCCGCCGTAGCTACGCAGCCCCATGATCGAGCTGATCAGGATGATCGACCCGCCGCGCTTGCGCGCGACCATCGCCTTCGCCCCGGCCTGCATGGTCAGGAAGACGCCCGTGAGGTTGATGTCGATCGTCTCGCGGAAGATCTCGGGATCGGTGTCGAGCAGCCCGCCCTGGCTGCGGCTGATGCCGGCATTGGCGACGACGATGTCCGCCGCACCGCCGTCGGCACCGAGTTCTTCCGCCCCGTCGGCAACGGCGGCGGCGAGACCCGCGGCGTCACGCACGTCGCAGATCCGGGTGAAGGCGCGCCCGCCCGCTTCCTCGATGAGCCGGGCGGTCTCGTCAAGATCGGCGGGACCGGGGAGCTCGTAGTCAGCGGCGGCGATCGGCGCGCAGAGATCGACGGCGATGATGCTCGCGCCTTCTTTCGCGAAGCGCACCGCGTGATTGCGGCCCATTCCGCGCGCGGCTCCGGTGACAAACGCGACACGGCCGTCCAGCAGCCCCATTGCAGCCTCCTCGTGACGCCCCTGGCGTCCGTGACTTGTGTGGCAACAACCTAGCGACTGCTCGGCTGCTAGCCTGACGCGCCGTCAGAAAGGGACCCCTTCCGCCCCATGCCGACCATGCGAATCTCCCTCGGGCTGCCCACCCACCGCGTCGAGCTCGGCGCCGAATTCGTCAGCGCTGCGGCCATCACGGAACTGGCGCGGGCTGCCGAGGACGGCGGCTTCGACGCGGTCTACGTCACCGAACACCCGTTTCCGGACGTGCACTGGCTCGAGACCGGCGGTCACCACGCGCTGGATCCCTTCGTCGCGCTGTCGTTCGCGGCGGCAGCCACCGAGCGGCTCCGGCTGCAGACGAATCTCGTCGTGCTCGCCTACCGCAATCCGTTCCTGGCAGCCAAGTCGATCGCGTCGCTGGATGTGCTGTCAGGCGGGCGCACGATCATCGGCGTCGGCGCCGGCTATCTGGAGGGCGAGTTCCGGGCGCTCGGGGTCGACCACGCGCGGCGCAACGAGCTGACCGACGAGTCCATCCGCGCGATGACGGCCGCGTGGGCGGGTGAGGAAATGACCTACGACGGCGAGGGTTTCAGCGCCGCCGGCAATGTGATGCTGCCCCGGCCGATTCAGACACCGAGGCCGCCGCTGTGGATCGGTGGCAACAGCCGGCGGGCGATGCGCCGGGTCGCCGAGCTCGCCGACGGCTGGATCCCGATGCCGACCACCGGCATGTCCGAAGGTGCCGTCGCGTCGCGGTTGAAGACGGCCGCGATCGACAGCACGGCCGCTCTTGCCGGACGGATCGCCGAGCTGCGTCAGATGTTCGCCGACGCGGGCCGCAGCGGCCTGCCCACCGTCGCGTTCACCCCGCCTTCCCTGCTGATGAGCCGCCGCGAGACCCCGGTCTCCGCGGCGCAGCTCGTCGACGAGGCCGGAGAGCTGGCGGCGGCCGGCGTCTCGCAGCTCACCCTCGGCTTTCTGAGCAGCAGCCGCAGGGGGTTGCTGGCCGCGATGGACGCGTTCGCTGCCGACGTCATCCCGCAGCTGCCCTGACGCCGGACGGCGCGGTCTCGGAGCGCGAAAGGGCCGCCCGGGGTCTCCCCCGAGCGGCCCACTTGCCGAAGCCCTGAGTCAGTCGCGGTTACGCGCCTCGAAGATGAAGCGGGCGAGCCAGAAGCGCAGGAACTGAGCCATCGAGTAGCGCAGGAAGATCGCTGCGCCCGCCACCGTCACGGCCACGCCGATGATGGCGATGGTCGACGGCATCGTTCTGGGTGAGCGAGCTGGTGGTGCCGTGAGAGATCGTGTAGCCGATGATGCTGACCGCGATCCCGATCACCATGAGGGCCAGGCCGGCGATCATGAACTTCTGGTCATTGCCCGCGTTGGGGTCCTTGATCTTCAGAACGCTGACCTCTTGCTTGAAGCTCTCGGTCCGGCTCCCGGCGGGGGCCGCAGTGGTTTCGGTCTTCGTGGTCATTCAGTCACCTCTGGCGTTGAGTCGGGATCGGCAAGCTCTGGGATGGAGTCGGGAGCGGCGAGCGAGTTCGCGTCGGCGGACAGCCGCGGCGCGGCCTCCCCACCGAGATAGACGTTGCCCAGGTCGGCCTCGACCTCTTTGGGTGTGCCGGTGAGGACGACGCGCCCGTTGACCATGACGGCCGCAGTGTCGGCGACGTCGAGCACGGCCGCCGCGAACTGCTCGACCACGAGGATCGTGACCCCGTCGGCGGAGATCGTGCGGACGGCTTCGTAGAGCTGGTCGACGATCAGCGGGGCCAGGCCCATCGACAGCTCGTCCAGCAGCAGCATGCTCGGGTCGCTGGCGATGGCCCGGGCGACGGCCAGCATCTGCTGCTCGCCACCGGACATCGTCCCGGCCATCTGGGTGCGCCGCTCGGAAAGGCGCGGGAAGTAGGAGAACGCCCGCTCCTCGACCTCCTTGCGGCTCATCCCGCGGTAGGTCACCATCTGAAGGTTTTCCTTGACCGTCAGGTTGGGGAACACGCCCCGGCCTTCCGGGATGGTGCACAGGCCGGCACGGGCCAAGGAGACGGGATCTGCCCCGTTGACCCGCCGGCCGGCGAGCATCACATCGCCGTCGGTGGGCGTGTGCAGGCCGGCGACCACGCGCATCATCGTCGACTTACCGGCGCCGTTGGGGCCGAGGACGGCGACCACGCCGCCCGCCGGCACCGTCAGGTCGACGCCGTGCAACACCTCGATGGCGCCGTAGCCGGCGCGCACGCCGCGCAGTTGCAGGAGTGGCTCCGCGATGAGCACTGACAAGTCGCTATAACCTCTCTGCGCCGTGGCTCGCTGACTCGGGACGGTGAACGCATCCCCCGCCGCCGCTGGGGTCACGCGGCCACCTCCTTGGCGGTGCCCAGATAGGCAGCCTGGACCTTCGGGTCGGCGCGGACCGACGCGGGGTCGCCTTCGGCCATCAGCTGGCCGAAGTCGAGCACGAAGATGTTGGAGCACACCTGCATGACCAGTTCCATGTCGTGCTCGACGAGCAGGATGGCCATGCCCTCCGCGGCGAGCGAGTGCAGGAGGTCTGCGAAAGCCTTGGTCTCCTCCTCGTCCTGACCCGACGCCGGCTCGTCCAGCAGCAGCAGCCGCGGCCGGATCGCGAGCGCCCGCGCCAGTTCGACGAGCCGTCCCTGGCCGGTAGGCAGCGAATCGGCACGAACGTCAGCAACCTCGCTGAGGCCCACCCGGGCGAGCAACTCCTCGACGGTGGGCGGATTGCCCTCGAGAGTGGCAGCGCGCCGTCCCCACTGCTTGCGCAGGCCGCCCGCCACGTGGATGTTCTCCCGCACGGTCAGCTGCCCGAACAGTTCGAGCCGCTGGAAGGTGCGGGCCATCCCGAGCCGGGCCCGCTTGTACGGAAGCATCCCCCCGATGTCCTTGCCGTCGAGCACGACCTTGCCCCGGGTCGGGTCCAGCTGGCCGGTGATCACGTTGAACATCGTGGTCTTGCCGGCGCCGTTGGGACCGATGAGGCCGGTGATCCGGCCGGCTTCGGCAGCCAGGCTCACCGACGAGAGCGCGGTGTGGCCGCCGAAGCGAACGGTGACGTCCTGAACCTCAAGCAGAGACATTCGATACCTCCGGAAGATGCAGCTAACGGTCGAGCACGAGGACATCCTCGTCGGCGACCGGGGCATCGAGGCCGAGCCACTCCAGAGGCACCGAAGTGCCGTCGGCCGAAACGGTCTTCGGCCCTGCTTCCTTGGACGCCCGGCGGTCATCGAGCGCCTGCGCGATGCCCGGCAGCGCCAGCAGGATGACGATCCCGCCGAGCACCAGAGTCCAGCCACCCACCGACGTTGTTCGTGCGCAGCAAATACAGCAGCCCGCACAGGCCGACGCCGCCACCGATGAGGGCCGGGTACCGGACGGTGAGCCCGAACTTCGGTCGCAGGTCAGCGGCGATGAAGCCGTTGGGGTTGTTGCCGAGGCCGATGGCACCGAATCCGGTCAGGATCGAGGACGCCTGCGTCAGCCGCTGCCCGTTGAAGATGTTCGTCGTGATCGGCATCCCGAGGAAGACCGCGGCAAAGAACGCGCTCCCGATGGAGCTCACCCCACCGATGACGACCACCAGCAAGATGGCGAGCCCGTTGAAGAACTGGAACGTATCCGGCGTCGCCGTCTGCAAGGCCGCACCGTAGATGCCGCCGCCGAAGCCGGCCATGGCCGCCGACAGGGTGAAGACGGCCAGCGTGGTCATGCGCGGGTTCATGCCCAGCGTCTCGCAGGCCGCAGGACTCTCCTTCAGAGCCAGCAGGCGCTGACCGAACTGGCTGCGCCGAACCGCGACCACGATCAGCGCCATGATCGCGAACATGATCGCCCCGAACACGAAGTACGTCTTGGGCGTCTTCACGTTGATGCTGCCGATGCTGAACGGGTTGAACGACAGCGATCCGGACTCGAACAGGTCGAACTTCTTGTGCCCTAACGAGTTGAACGCGGGTAACTGGAACACCCAGTTGTCGAGCGTCACGGCGAAGGCTGCGGTCAGCAGGGCCAGATAGATCCCCGATAGTCGCAGCGCCGGCAGCGAGATGATCGCTCCCGTGATCGCAGCCACGAGTGCCGCCAGCAACAAGCGAGGCGGGTGCCCCATTCGCACCGGCATGAGCAACGACCACCGCCCCGATGCCGGCGAAGGACAGTTGACACAGGGATATTCGGCCGGCGTAGCCGACGAGGGGAATCAGCGACAGCGCGATGATCCCGATACCCCACATCTTCGTCGAGGCGAACAGGTCGCCGGCGGAGATGATCGGGGTGGCGGCGAGCGCCATCACGACGATGATCCCGACGAAGATCAGGCTTCCGCCCCAGGTAGGCGTCGGGCTGATCTCACGCGTTCGCTGCGTGGAGGTGCCGCGCAGCTTGGTCTGCTTCAGCAGCAGGACGGCGAGCAGCAGCACGAAGACCGGCGTGACGGCGCCGATCCCGCTCACGTACTGCTGGCCAGTCTTGATCTTGGGCAGGTAACCGACGACGAGGTCGTTCGCCAGGCCGAGGATCGAGGCTCCGACGAACGTCATCGGCAGGCTGCGCAGGCGTCCGATCATCGACGCGGCATAGGCGTTGACGATCAGCAGGGTCAGCGGCAACGCCGAGAGGTTCAGCTTCGGAGCGACCAGGATTCCGGCGAGCGCGGCGAGCTGTGTTCCGATGATCCACGACGCCTGCGACGCCCGGTTGGGGCGTGCTCCGTTCATCACGGCCAGGGACCGGTCGTCCACCGTCGCCCGCATCGCGATGCCCAGGCGGGTCCGGTAGAGCAGCAATCGCAGCCCGATGGCGACGAGGCCGGCCAGCAAGAGCACGGTGACGTCGTTGTAGGGAATGTCGATGTTGGCGATCGTGAACTTGTTGCCGAACAACTCGTGCGTCGTCCGGAAGGTCGTGGGGTCCCAGATGGTCTGGACGATTCCCACGGTGGCCACCAGGACGGCGACGGTCACGACGAGCTTGGTCGCGTCGGACGTCCCCTCGAGGCGCCGCATGATGTAGCGCTCGAGCAACAGGGCCAGCCCGGGCGCCAGGATTCCCAGCGTCACCAGGATCGCGATAGGGGCAGGCCAATTCCAGGCGAACCGCATCTGCCAGTAGGCGAACGCCGCGAAGGCGCCCGTCGCACCGTGCGCGAAGTTGAAGACGCCGGTGGTGACGTAGGTCAGCGTCAAGCCGCTCGCAGTGATCGCGTAGATGCCGGCAGTCGTCAGACCACTGATTGCGTAGATCAGAAACTCATGCATCCGCGGAGGGCCTCTTTCGTCCGGCCGGAGCTATTGGTGGGGGATCACGCGCGAGCTCAGCGTCGGGACCGAACCACCCGGTGATGCCGAACAGGCGGCTCGGCAACCAGGGTGGCGCAGATCACTCCCGCCATTCGCGCTATGAAACCTGTTCCGGTCACGCGCTGCAACCGGATCGAACATTTCACAGGCAGTTGGGAAGCAACTTTTCTAGATGGCAGAAGGTGACATCTGGCGGATGCCGTCCCCTCGCCTGACGCGTTGTCAGAAACTCCTGAGTCCCCGTCAGGTATACAGCGATGCAGCACTCTATTCACCGCCCGTTCACTGGCGACGACCGACCCACCCGGCTCCCCGAAGGACCCCGCAATGACGACCCAGCCCGCGGCCTCCGCAGACCCGTCGACCCCCACCCAGTCGCACGTGCCGTCGGCCGTCCGCGCCATCAGCGGTGACCCCGCCGAGCGGCCCAAGACGTCCTCTCGCGACCACGGCAAATTGCATGCAGATCTCACGCAAATGGCTGAGCGGGATCCTGCCGAGCGGCGCCGCAGCCGCAGCTCGGACAGCTCAGCGTCCCGAGCGGCAACGGCATGTCCAGCGAGACGCTGCTGTTCGACGCCAGCTGGCACGAGAACGGGAGCCGGCGCAGCGAGTCGCTGGTGGCTCGGGTCGCTCCTGATCCCGCCGCTGCACCGGTCTTCGAGGCCTACCACCTCGACCGCCAGTTCCGCGTCATCCAGGCGGTACGCGAGCTGACCGCGGTGCCGGTGCCCAACCTGCGCTGGCTCGAGACCGATCGTTCCGTCCTCGGGGAGCAGTTCTTCGTCATGGACCGGGTCGAGGGTGTCGTCCCTACCGACCTGCCGCCGTACGCTCTCGCCGGCTGGGTGGCGGAGGCAACGGATGAGCAGCGCCAGCGGCTGCAGGACACGTCGGTGAAGGTGCTGGCCGATCTGCACGCGATCCCGGACGCCGAGCAGAAGTTCGACTTCCTGGTCCCGCACCGCAGCGAAGCCAGCAGCCTGCGCCAACACGTCCTTGACACCCGGGCGTACTACGAATGGGCCTGCTCCGACGGCATCCGGTCGCCGCTGATCGAGCGCTGCTTCGCCTGGCTCGACGACAACTGGCCTCAGCACGAAGGCCCCACCGTGCTGTCGTGGGGCGACTCCCGTATCGGCAACATGATGTTCCGGGACTTCTCCCCCGTCGCGGTGCTGGACTGGGAGATGGCATCGGTGGCGCCGCCCGAGGTCGACCTGGCGTGGATGAGCTTCATGCATTTCTTCTTCGAGAGCATGCTCGGGAAGCACGGCATGTCCGGGCTCCCCGACCTGCTGCGGCCGGCAGACATGGCGCAGTCCTACGCCGCCCTCTCCGGTTACGAACCCCGGGACTTGCCGTGGTACCTGACGTACAACGGGCTGCGCTACGCGATCGTCATGTTCCGCATCACCCGGCGGGGCGTGCTCTTCGGTGAGATGGAGATGCCGGACAACCCGGACGACATGACCAGCATCCGGGAAGAGCTGGAGGCTCTGATGGCCGGCAGCTCACCGCTCACGAGCGGCCTGTGACCCTCGCGGCGACCAAGCGCTTGCTCGCGCTCTAGGGTGCAAGGCGTGAGTAAGCAGATGAAGCTCGGGCTCTCGCTCGGCTACTGGGGTGCGGGCAAGCCCAACCACGCCGAGGCGGTCGCGGAGGCGGAGCGGCTGGGCTTCGACTCGGTCTGGACCGCGGAGTCGTGGGGATCCGACGCGCTCACCCCGCTGGCCTGGCTCGGCGCCCGCACCACGCGGATACGGCTCGGCACCGCGCTCATGCAGCTGTCGGCCCGCACGCCGACCGCAGCCGCGATGGCCGCCCTGACGATGGACCTGCTGTCGGACGGGCGCTTCGTCATGGGTCTGGGGGTCTCCGGGCCGCAGGTCGTCGAGGGCTGGTACGGCGAGCCCTTCGCGCAGCCCCTCGCGCGCACCCGGGAGTACGTCAAGATCATCCGCGACGTCATGGCCCGCGAGAAGCCGGTGACCAACGACGGGCCGCACTACCCGTTGCCCTACCCCGGAGGCACCGGGCTCGGCAAGCCGCTGAAGCCGATCACCCACCCGCTGCGCGCCGACCTGCCGATCATCCTGGGTGCCGAGGGCCCGAAGAACATCGCGCTCGCCGCCGAGATCGCCGATGGCTGGCTGCCCATCTTCTACGCGCCCAAGCATGAGGCGATGTACCGCGATTCGCTGAACGAGGGCTTCGCCCGACCGGGTGCGCGTCGCACGGCCGAGGACTTCGAGGTGTTCGCGGGCGCGCCCGTGATCGTCACCGACGACGTCGAGGCCGCTGCCGACATGATCCGCCCGGGCATCGCGCTCTACATCGGCGGCATGGGCGCCAAGGAGGTCAACTTCCACGCCCGGGTCTACGAGCGGATGGGTTACGAGGCCGAGGTCGCCAAGATCCAGGACCTGTATCTGTCGGGCCGCAAGGACGAGGCCATCGCTGCCGTCCCCACCCGGCTGATCGAGGAGACGGCGCTGATCGGCCCGAAGGAAAAGCTGCGCGACGACCTCGCCGCCTGGCAGGAATCCTTCGTCACCTGCATGCTCGTCCCGCCCGACATCCCGACCATGCGCGTCATGACCGAACTCTTGAGCTGAGGAGAACCCGATGGCAACAGGTGGATTCATCGACTACACCGACAAGAACGTGCTCGTCACCGGGGGTTCCTCGGGGGTCGGCGCGTCCCTCGTCGACCTGCTCGCGAGCCTTGGCGCGTCCGTCACGGTGCTGGACCGCCAGGACCCGCCGGCCGAGATCGCGTCGTCGGTGAGCGCGTTCATCAAGGCCGACCTCTCCGACCCGGCATCCATCGACGCCGCGATCGAGCAGGTGCCGGCCCGCCTCGACGTCCTGGTCAACAACGCCGGCGTCGCCGACACGTTCCCGCCGCGCGTCGTCATCGCCGTCAACTACCTGGCGCTGCGGCGGCTGTCGGAGAAGCTGATCGACCGGATGCCCCCGGGGAGCGCCATCGTCAACACCGCGTCGATGGCCGGCCAGGGGTGGCCCGCCCATCTCACCGAGATCAACGAGCTGATCTCGATCGGCGACTGGGAGAAGTCGCTGGAATGGGTCGACGCCCATCAGCCGACCCTCTTCCCGCAGGCGTACGGGTTCTCCAAGGAGATCAACCAGATCTGGACCCGCCGCTCGTCCCACGCGACGATCGCCAAGGGCGTGCGCACCGTCAGCGTCTGCCCGGGCATCATCGACACCCCGCTGCTGACCGACTTCCGCGCCACGATGGGCGAGCAGGTGATCGACTGGACCGTCTCGCAGTCGACCGGTGTGCTCTGCACGGCGCGGCAGGTGGCTGACGTCATCGCCTTCCTCGGCAGCAGCGCGGCGTCGCTCATCAACGGTGAGAACGTCTACGCCGACTACGGTTTCTCCGCGGCGATGGCGACCGGTCAGGTCGACTTCAGCGGGATGGCCTGACCCGGTGGTTCGGCTCGTCGAGACAAAGATCGAGTTTCCCTACAAGCGCAGCCTGGGTCCGGTGATCGGCGCCTTCAGTGCCGCGCTGGCCGTGCACCGCATCACGGGCGTGCGCACGAGTGCCGGCCGCGTGTTGTGCCCGCCGCTGGAGTACGACCCTGACACCGGCGAGGGCAACGATCCGGCGCTGATCGATGTCGGCCCGGCCGGCACGGTCGGCTCGTGGACGTGGGTGGCAGAACCGCTTCCCAACCATCCGCTGGACCGGCCGTTCGCGTTCGCGATGATCAAGCTGGACGGCGCCGACACCGAGATGTTCCACGCGGTGGACTGCGGCAGCGAGGACGCCATCACCCGCGGCACCCGCGTACTGCCGCAATGGCGCGACGAGCCCCGCGGGCGTATCGACGACCTGGCGTACTTCGTGCCGGAATCCGCAGCGCCCGCCGACTCCTCAGGGCCGGTGGCCGCGAAGAACGTGGAGCCGGTCAAGGTCATGGAGCACTGGGTCTCGCTGACCTACAACGAGGCCGTTGCACCGGCCGCGGAGCGCTTCGCGAGCGCGCTGCTCGAGGGCCGGATCATCGGCCAGAAGTGCCCCGTGTGCGGGCGTACCTACATCCCCCCGCGCGACAGCTGCACGGTCGACGGCGTCCCGGTCAGCCCGGACAACGACGTGGTGCTGCCCGACCGCGGGGTCATCACCAACTACACGGTCGTGCTCCCGGTGCAGTACCCCGGGCAGCGCGAGACCGAGCCTTTCGCCCGGGTCTCCGTGCTGCTCGACGGCGAGGAGGGCTTGTTGAACCTGCAATCGGTGATCGGCCTGGCAGCCGCCGACGTCCATCCCGGGATCCGGGTGAAGGCGGTCTGGGTACCCGACGGCGAGCGCAACGTGCCGAGCTCGGCACCCGCAGCTGGGGGTCGGTCGACGGGTGCATCGCCGGCTGGGAGCCGACCGGGGAGCCGGATGCGACCGGCGTCGACATCGGGCGGGTGAGCTGACATGGCCGCACGGATCGCGATCGTGGGTTACGCCCAGACGCCGATGGTCCGCCAGAGCGAGCAGGCCGAGGTGAAGCTCGTCCAGGACGTCGTCATCGCCGCTCTTTCGAACGCCGGCCTCAAGCGCCAGGAGGTCGGCTTCACCTGCTCGGGCAGCTGTGACTACCTGTCCGGCGGCACGTTCACCTTCGTCGCCAACCTCGACGCGGTCGGCGCGTGGCCGCCGATCCACGAGTCGCACGTGGAGATGGACGGCGCGTGGGCGTTCTACGAAGCGTGGGTACGCCTGCAGCACGGCGACATCGACACCGCCCTCGTCTTCGGTTCGGGCAAGAGCTCGACCGGTGACCTTTCCGCCGTCATGCCGCTGCAGATGGACCCGTACTACCTGGCGACGCTGGGCGCGGATCCGATCTCGCTGGCGGCGTTGCAGGCGCGGGCGGTCCTTGACGCGGGCGACGCGACCGAGCGCGATTTCGCCGAGGCGGCGGCGCGCAGCCGGATCAGCGCTGAGAGCAATCCCTACGCGCAGGTGAAGGGATCGGCCGGGGCCGACACGCTGCTGTCACAGTCCTACGTCCGCAATCCGTTGCGCGCCAGCGATCTGCCGCCGATCACTGACGGGGCGGTCGCCGTGGTGCTCGCGACCGAGGAGAAGGCGCAGCAGCTGGCTGCGGCGGGTGGCTTCACGCCGGCCTGGATCACCGGCATCGACCATCGCATCGAGCCTCACTACCCAGGTGTGCGCGACCTGACGACCTCACCATCCACGCGCAAGGCCGCGGAGGTGGCCGGGCTCGCTGACGGCCCGATCGAGGTGGCCGAGCTTTCGGCGCAGTTCTCCCCTCAAGAGGGCATCCTCGCCCGGGCCCTCGGGCTCGCCGCCGACACCGAGATCAATCCATCCGGCGGGGCCCTTGCCGCCAACCCGATCATGGCGACCGGGCTGGTCCGGATCGCCGAAGCCGCCAGGCAGATCAGGGAGAACGGCCGCCGGCGCGTGCTTGCCCATGCCACGAGCGGTCCGCTGCTGCAGCAGAACCTCGTCGCCATCCTCGAAGGGAGCACGCAGTGAGCGCCGAGCCCACGGCCATCGTCGGGATCGGCCAGACCAAGCACAAGACGCGCCGCGATGACGTCTCGCAGGCGGGGTTGCTGCGCGAGGCGGCCCAGCGCGCCCTCGATGACGCCAACATGACGTGGAAGGACATCGACACCGTCGTCATCGGCAAGGCACCCGATGCGTTCGAGGGCGTCATGATGCCGGAGCTGTACCTCGCTGACGCGCTCGGTGCTTCCGGCAAGCCGATGATGCGGGTCCACACCGCCGGGTCGGTGGGCGGGTCGACCGGCATCGTCGCGTCGCACCTCGTCAGCAACCGCATCCACAAGCGGGTGCTGGCGGTCGCGTACGAGAAGCAGTCCGAGGGCAACGCGCAATGGGGCCTGGGCGGCGGGAAGAGCGGATCCATGGGCGCGGGCGGCATCTTCGCTCCGTGGATTCGCGCGTACATCGAGCGCAGCGGCGCGCCCGAGCACATCGGGTGGAAGGTCGCGGTCAAGGACCGGCTCAACGCGCTGAAGAACCCGTACGCGCACCTACAGCTGGCCGACATCTCGATCGACAAGGTGCGCGAGTCGCCGATGCTGTGGGATCCGCTGCATTTCCTGGAGTCCTGCCCGTCCTCGGACGGCGCGATGGCGGTCGTCTTCACCGACGAGGCGGGCGGCAAGGCAGCAGCGCAGGCCGGACGCCGGCCGGCCTGGATCCTGTCGACGGCGATGCGCAGCGAGCCCACGCAGTTCCCGCGGCGCGACCCAGTGCGCCCGGCGGCCGGGGTGCAGTGCGCGGCCGACGTCTACGCGGGCGCGGGGATCACCAACCCGCGCGAGCAGATCGACGTCGCCGAACTCTACGTGCCGTTCAGCTGGTATGAGCCGATGTGGCTGGAAGGCCACGACATCGCGCCGATCGGCGAGGGCTGGAAGATGACCGACTCGGGCGAGACGGAGATCGGCGGCGCCTTCCCGGTCAACCCGTCGGGCGGGGTGCTCTCGTCGAACCCGATCGGCGCGTCCGGACTGATCCGCTTCGCCGAAGCCGCACTCCAGGTCCGGGGCATGGCCGGCGAGCACCAGGTCGACGATGCTCACGTCGCCCTCGCGCAGGCCTACGGCGGCGGCGCGCAGTACTTCGCGATGTGGGTGGTCGCCGACGCGCTGGACGCCGTCAGCCGCGCCTGAGTACCGCAGGACAACCGCCCCACGGGTGCGCTCCGTCTGTACACGCAATCCGATGTGCTCAGGCCGTCGACCGTTTTTCGGGCGTACACGCAATCCGATGTAAGAACCCCGCCGGTAAGCGGATTGCGTGTATCCCCAAAATAATCCCCACCCCCCGGGCACATCGGCTTGCGTGTAGGGCCGACACTGTCAGCACAGTCGGCAAGCCACTACACGCGAGACGCGCGCGACGGCCACGCGATGTACCCGGCAATCTGCGCGCTTCGCGTGGCCGCCAAGTTTGGGTCGGTGGCAGCAAATGCAGGTGTTGGAGCGCCGGCATTTACTGCCGCCGGTTCGCGCTGAACGCAGCGGGGAACCGTTATCGCGCGCCCCGAACCCGGTGCCATATCCCCCGGCCGCCCCGTTTCGCTCACGTCTGAATGGCATGCCAGGCGCGGCCGCTGAGGCCGACGCCCGCATTTCGACACCGAGGCCAACACTTCTGCCGAGGTCAGCCGCGCCTGACCATGAAAGTCAGGGCGTGAGGTCGGGCAGCTTCATGGAGAGGTTGGCCGCTTCGATGCCGCCGTCGACGTCGAGCACCTTGCCGGTGACGTAGGCGGCGGCATCCGACGCGAGGTAAAGCGCCGCGGCAGCGATGTCGTCGGGGACACCGATGCGCGCCAGCGGGGTCTTCGACTCGAGTTCGGCCTTCAATTCCGGGCTGCCGCTGACGATCTCGAGCGCCGAGGTGGCGATGGAGCCGGGGGAGATGGCGTTGACCCGGATGCGCGGCGCAAGGTCGGCGGCGAGCAAGTGGGTCATGTGGATGAGCGCGGCCTTGGCGGTGCCGTACGCGACATAACCGCGATCACGCACCCGGCCCATCGTCGAGGTGATGTTGATGACGGACGCGCCGGGTGAGCGCAACAGCAGCGGAGTCGCCTGCTGCGTCAGGGAAAACGCGGTGGTCACGTTGAACATGAATGCCTCGTTGAACATCTTCGGCGTCGTGTCCAGAAACGGGGTCGGCATGGTGCCGCCGACGTTGTTCACCACGATGTCGAGGCGTCCGAACGCCTTCTCCGCCGCCTGTACGAGCTGTTCGGCGGCACCCGGCTCGGCGGAGTTCAGGCAGAGCGCGACGGCGCGCCTGCCGGTCGCCTCGACGGCTTCCGACACCTCGTCGAGCTGCGATTGGGTACGCGCGCAGATCACCACGTCGGCGCCGGCTTCGGCGAACCCGAGGGCGATGGCCGCCCCGAGCCCGCGCCCGGCTCCGGTGACGATGGCAACGCGGTCGGTCAGGGAGAAGGCGTCAAGTATCACGTGACCATCCTGCCGTGCCGCCCGATGACCGCGGGAGGCGGGGCGGCACAGGCGACCAGCGAGTACAACCGAAAGTTCGAGGAAACCTGCGCTTTTGAGCCGCCGACCGCAGGTTTCCTCGAATTCTTGGCAAAGTCCGCGCTCGAAGGGCGCGAAACAGGCTCAGGCGGAGCCGAGCCCACCCGACAGTTCGCCGGGCGCCGGCGGGGCGGAGAACGCGTCGAGACCATCGAGCTGGTGGCCCATGCGCTCGCGCTTGGTCTTCAGGTAGCGCAGGTTTTCCGCGGTGACGGTCGGGGCCAGCGGGACCCGCTCGCTGATGCGCAGCCCGAAGCCTTCGAGGCCGGTGTACTTGGCCGGGTTGTTGGTCATCAGGCGCATCGGGCCGACACCCAGATCGGCGAGGATCTGCGCGCCGATGCCGTACTCGCGGTCATCGACCGGTAGCCCGAGGGCGATATTCGCATCGACCGTGTCGTGGCCCAGGTCTTGCAGGCCGTACGCGCGCAGCTTGTGGGCGATGCCGATGCCGCGCCCCTCCTGGCCGCGCAAGTACACGCACACCCCGCGACCCGCGCGGGCGATCGCGTCCATCGCCTGGGCCAGCTGGGTGCCGCAATCGCATCGGCGCGAGCCGAAAACGTCACCGGTGAGGCATTCGCTGTGCACGCGCACCAGGACGGGCTCGGTGCCGGTGGGATCGCCGGCGACGAAAGCCAGGTGCTGCTCGCCGTCCAGGACGGACTCGTAGGCGACGGCTTCGAACGCGCCCCACTCGGTCGGGATGGTGGCCGAGCTGACCCGCTTCACCAGCCGCTCGGTGCGATGACGGTAACGGACGATGTCGTCGATCGAGATGAGCAGCAGGCCGTGCTCGGCGCAGAACTCGACCAGGTCAGGAACCCGGGCCATGGTGCCGTCGGCCTTGACGATCTCGCACAGCACACCGGCCGGGCGCAGGCCGGCGAGGCGGGCCAGGTCGACGGCAGCCTCGGTGTGACCGGCGCGCTTGAGCACGCCTCCGCGGCGGGCGCGCAGCGGGAAGATGTGGCCGGGCCGGCGCAGATCGCCGGGCACCGTGGCAGGGTCGATCAGGGTCTTGACGGTAAGCGCGCGATCGGCGGCCGAGATGCCGGTCGTGGTGCCGAAAGCGTCGACGGAGACGGTGAACGACGTCCCCTGGGCGTCCGAATTGTCATCCGGCGGCACCATCAGCGGCAGCGAGAGATCATCCAGCCGATCGCCCTCGAGCGCGACGCAGACCAGGCCACCGCAGCGGACGATGAACGCCATCTGCTCGGGGGTGACGAGCTCGGCCGCCATGATGACGTCGCCCTCGTTTTCACGGTCGGCGTCGTCGACGACGACGACCGGCTCGCCGCGGGCGATCGCCGCCAGAGCGTCTTCGACAGCCGCGAACGGCGAGGTCACCACCTCGGAGCTCATGCGGATTCGCCTCGACCCGTCAAAACTAGAACGCGTTTCACATCAGGAGCGTAACCCCGCGGAATGCGCGCTGTCACCCGGGGGTGCTGAGATGCGCCTGACAATTCCCTGTCACGATACGGCGCGATCGTCCAGCAGGTCATTGCCGACCGTCCGGCCCGCCCGGGCCGCAAGACCCTGGACATCGCGCACAGCAACACCCGGCGGCCCCTCACGCACCGGACCCCGTCGCCGCAACTCCGGCCGGTCGGGTGAGTCCAGGCACATCAGTCCCGCTGGAGATACGGCACCAGCCAGTCCCCCCCTGACTTGATCCGAAAGGGCAGTGCCCCATGGCCGCCACAGAACACGTCGTGATCGTCGGCGGAGGCCTGGCGGGCTGGCGCGCCGCCGAGGAGCTGCGGGCAGCGGGTTTCCAGGGGCGTCTGACGTTGCTCGTCCGATGAGCCGCACCCGCCCTACGACCGCCCCCCGCTGTCGAAGCGGCTGCTCAAGGCCGACGTCGAGGCCAGCCCGATTCACCTCGCGCGCGAAGGCAGTGACGAGGCCACGCTCGACCTCGATCTGCGCCGCGGAGTGCGAGCGACCGGAGTCCGGCCGGGTGTCGTGCTCACCGAAGGCCCCGACGGTTCCGGCGAGGTGGCCTACGACGCCCTCGTCGTCGCCACTGGCGTGCGCGCCCGGGAACTGCCCGCGCTGTCCGGCCATCCGCGCGTACACCTGCTTCGCACCTTCGACGACGTCCTCGCGCTGAGAAGTTCGCTCGACACCGCGCAAAGCCTGCTCGTCGTGGGCGCGGGCTTCATCGGTGCGGAGGTGGCGACCGCCGCGCACGACCGCGGCATCGCGGTGACCGTCATCGAGGCCCTCGATGTTCCGTATCAGCGCACGCTGGGCGAGCTGCTCGGCGGCATCGTCGGGCGGATGGCCCGCCGGTACGGGGTGGCGCTGCGCACCGGCACCGGGGTCGACGAGCTGATCGACAGCGCCGACAGCGTCCATGTCCGGCTGTCGGACGGCACGACGCTCGAGGCGGACATCGCCGTCGTCGGCGTGGGGACCGAAGTCAACGTCGAGTGGCTGCTGCACCCGGCCACTGCGGGCGGCGCCGGCTGGGAAGCCGGAGTCACCTGCGACGGGGCAGGCCGCGCGCTGGGCATCGACGCCTCGTTCGGACGCGTGTACGCGCTGGGCGATGTCGCCGCCTGGCACGACGCCTCGCACGACCGCCACCTGCGCTTCGAGCACTGGACCACGGCCGTCGACCAGGCTCCGGTGCTCGCCCGGGCGCTGGTGCGCGACCTGGCCGGGGAGCCGGCAGAACCTGTCGAACCTTTGCTGCCCTACTTCTGGTCCGACCAGTTCGGACGCAAGGTGCAACTGCTCGGGCGGCCCGGGCTCGCCGACTCCGTCGAGCTGCTGCACGGCGAGGAGCCTGCCGACCCTGACGCTCCCGCCCCGCGCAAGCTGCTGGCCGGCTACTTCGCCGCCGACCGGCTCGTCGCGATCGCCGGCATCAGCGCGCCGGCGTTGCTCGGCCGCTACCGGGGACTGCTGACCGAAGGCGCGCCACGAGAGCGAGTTCGTGCGCTGGCCGCCGAGATCGGCTGATACGTCAGGCTTTCTCGCGTCCGTCGCCACCCCGCCCGTACACCACTCCGAGGAACCGCTCGATCGCCTCGGCCGTCGCCGCCGCCCGCACCGATCCGAAAAGGTCAAAGGCATGCTGCGCCAAGGGGAGTTCGGCATAGGCGACGGTGTTCCTGGAGGTCTCGCGTAGCCGCTCGACGAAAAGGCGCGCCTGCTCGACCGGTACCAACGAGTCGTTCCTGCCGTGCAGCACGAACATCGGCGGTGCATCAGGTCCGATCTGATACAGCGGGGACGCGGCATGGTAGGGCGCGGGATTGTCCTTCAGCTTCCCTTTCACCACCATGCGTTCGAGCATCCGCGGCAGGCCGGAATGACCGACCCCGCTCTCGTCGACCCAGTCGTAGACGCCGTAGAGCGGGACGGCCGCCTTCACCGAGGTGTCAACGTCCTCGAAGCCCGGCTGATAGGCGGGATCGTTGGGGGTGAGCGCCGCCAGCGAGGACAGGTGCCCGCCGGCGGATCCTCCAGTGATAGCAAGGAATTCCGGGTCGCCGCCGTGGTCGGCGATGTTGGCCCGGATCCACGCGATCGCCTTCTTGACGTCGATCAGGAAGTCGGGCCAGGTGGCCTTCGGCGCGAGCCGGTAGCTCATCGCGACACAGATCCAGCCGCGCTCGGCGAGGTGGCTCATCAGCGGATACGCCTGCACCTGCTTGTTGCCGGTGACCCAGGCACCACCCGGAACCTGAAGCAACACGGGCGCTTTCGCGTCCTTGGGCAGGTCGCGATGGCGCCAGACGTCGAGCAGGTTGTAGCGGCCGTGCGGCCCGTAGGCGACGTCGGTGTCGTGAGCGAACCGCTTGCGGATCAGCATGGAGCGCACCGCACCGGGAGCCTGGGACGAGGGTTCCTGCTGCGGCCATGCCGGGCGGCGGATGCCGTGGCGGTAATCCGGGCCGAGCGCGTCGACAAGCGCCAGCTCCAGCTCACCGTCGACGCGATTGGCGGCCCTGCGCAAGCCCAGCAGCCCGGCGACGCTGGCCGCCGTCAGGGTGAGGCCGGCGATGCCGCGGCGGCTGCGGACGTCACGCGGACGCGCGAGTGCAGCCGCCGTGGCGACCTGAAACATGGCCGCCTGCACGGGCAGTTCCGAGACCGGCCAGGTGCTGAAGAAGACCAGCGGCGAGAGCGGGCCGCGACGCGAGACCGGGCGGTAGACGTCGAGCGTGGTGAGTGCTTCCAGGAACCCGGTGCGTAGCAACCAGTCGCCGGGCCGCCGGCTCATGACGCCGCCTCCGCGCGCAGGGCGCCGGCCCGCTTGCTGAGCGCGTACGAGCGCTTCGCCTGGTTGATCGGGTTGCGGTCGAGCCCGTTCGTGAGGTGGCAGAAGCTGAGCCCGGTCTGCGGGTCGGCCCAGGCGATCTGGCCGCCGACGCCGGAGTGGCCGAACGCGCGCGGCGAGGTCGTCGGGCCGAGGTCGTGGCGACGCTGTCCCCTGCCGTCGTCGCCCTTCAGGACCAGGCCGCGGCTGCGGTTGGCGGGGTCGCCGGTCATCGGATCGGGGAAGTGATTGCGCGCCACGGAGGTGACGTCGGTGAGCATCGCGGGATCCCAGAGGCCTGCCCGATCGTGCAGCAGGGCTTGGTAGAAGAGCGTCACATCAGCCGCGTCGGAGATCCCGCCCCCGCCGGGCACCCCGGCGCGCCGGCCGTCGTCGGTGTTGAACTCCAGCAGCGTCACATCGTCGCTGGCCGCCGGCAGCTCCCGGATGCCGAGGGTGCGCTCGAGCTCATCAGGGTCAGGCCTGGTCCCGGAGATGGCGATGTCCTGCACGTCGCCGGCGGCTTCCGGTTCGACGCCGAGCGCCAGCGCTTTCAGCCCGAGCGGGCCGAGGACACGATCGCGTACCACCTCGCGGAAATCGCGTCCGGTCGCGCGCTGGATGAGCTCTGCGAGGACCCAGTGGCCCGATGCCGGGTGGTACTCGAAAGCAGTTCCGGCCGGCCAGTTCAGCCGCCAGTCCGAGAAGCGGCGCAACCGTCCCTCGCGGTCGTTCCAGAGCTTCGGCGCCATCGGTGCGCTCGGGAAACCGCCGGTGTGCAGCAGGACGTGCTCCAGGGTGACGGAGTCCTTGCCGTTGGTCGCAAACTCGGGAATGTCCTCGGCGACCGGGCGCTCCAACTCGAGCGCGCCCTCGGTCAGGAGCATCCAGATGACCGACGCCACCACGGGCTTCGTCGCCGAGAAGATGACGTAGCGGCTGCCCGCGGGCGCTCCGTAGGTCTCGTGCAACACGACCTCGCCCGCATAAGCGACCGCGATCTGGCAGGAGGGCACCTCACCCGCGTCGACGCTCTGCCGCGCCCGCCGCCGGAGGTCCTCGACTCGCTGCGGATCGATCGCCCTGTCCGTCATCCCGCCAACCCTACGAGCGGATCAGCCGCCTGCCGCCAGGATTCACTTTCTTGGCCGCCTTGGCCGCCTCACCGAGCCGGAGCACCTCGTCGAAACCGGCGACCACGCAGCGCTGGAAGAGCGCCGTATCGGCGATCGCGGCCTCGTCGAGGGTGACGCCGATCCCGCAGGTGCCGTTGTAAGAGGTCAGGACGAACATCACCGCGACGCCCGGTGCCGGGCCGAACGAGAACATCCCCTCGACCGCCGCCCCGGCCAGGTAGACCTGGCTCGGGAAGCCGGCGACGTTGCTGGCCTGCACGTCGAGCTGGCCCTGCTGGCGGGCGATCTCCGAAAGCAGCACCGAGGGCGTGCGGGCGAAGAGGCGGGCGAGCACCTCCGTCGCACCGTGGGCAGGCTCGGCGCGTCCGGCCGCCACCAGCTCGTGGACCTCGCGGATGCGCTCCGCCGGATCGGCCTCGCCCACGCGCGCGGCGAAGCGGACCGCGCTGAAGTGGTTGCCGCCGGGCGCATCGTCGGTGGCGGCGGCAAGCCCGGTCGGGCCGCCGGGCCGGCCGTAGACGGGCACGGCCATCGGCAGCCTTTCGACGCTGACGCCGAGCGCCTCGTGATACTTGCGCATCCCGCCGAGCACGCCGGCGAGGTACGCGTCGTTCACCGTGCCGCCCGCCTGCCGCCCGGCGCGCTTGAGACCCTCCAGCGGTACCTCATGGACCAGCAGCCGGCGCTTGGTCCCGCGGCCGCGCAGCGCGGGTGACGGAGCTGCCGCAGGCGGGGTGACGAGCCGGCCGAGCGAGCGAGCGAACCCGACGACCTGGCCGGCGGCGTGTCCCGGGTCGGCGGCAGCTCGCAGTCCCGCGGTGGTCGCCCACTTGCCGGCGCGCAGCGCATCGAGCGTGAGGTCAGCAGGCAGCTCGACGAGCCGGTCGCGTAACAACGTGGCGCGACTCTTGCGCGGCGCCCGCTCGGCCGCGATCTGCTCGACGGCCTCATCCGCCGGATCGGGCTCCAGGTCGAGTAACGCCAGCGCGATCTTGAGTACCCCGACACCGTCGCCGAGCGCGTGCGAGAACTTCCACAGCAGCGCCGCCCGCTCGCCTTGCTGACCCGGCTCCCGCAGCCCCTCCACGAGCGTCAGCTCCCACAGCGGACGCGCCGGGTCGAGCGGCGCCATGGCGGCCAGCTCGGTCAGCGTCATCAGCTCGGCGAAGCCGCCGGGATCCGGGACCCTGACATGGCGCAGGTGATAGGTCAGCTCGAAGTCCGGGTCGTCGACCCAATGCGGGCGGCTGACAGGCAGCAGCGGGCTGACGACGCGCTGGCGCAGCCGCGGCACCCGCCGGGCCGCCCGCTCGACGGTCGCCATCAGCGAGGGCCATTCCGGGACCCGCTCCAGCAGGCACAACCCGATGAGCGACGATCGTCGCCGCGGATCGGCATCGCCATGCAGCAGCAGCGTGTCGACGGGTGCGAGCTCCTCGTCCGGCGCCGAACCACCCGTGCCCGCTTGCATGCCCTCAGGGTGCCTGATCCGGATGGCAAGCGCGTTACAGCTCGGGGAACGCCAAGATCAACGCGCCCATGATCATGGTTTGAAGGGCCTCAAACGGCTGAAACCATGATCATGGGCGCGTTGATGTTGCTACTTGTAGCGGGCGCGCAGCTCGTGCTTGAGGATCTTGAGGGTGGCGTTGCGGGGCATGGCGTCGATGATCTCCAGCTGCTCGGGGATCTTCTGGGTCATCAGGCCGTGCTCGCGCAGGTAGGCTCGACATCTCCTGGAACGTGATCGACGGCCCGTCCGGCACGCTCTCCACGACCGCACAGACCCGCTCGCCGCGCTCGGGGTCGGGCAGGCCGATCACGGCGACGTTGGCGACCAGCGGGTGCTCGTAGAGCAGGTCCTCGATCTCCTTGGCGGAGATGTTCTCGCCCTTGCGGATGATGACGTCCTTGAGCCGGCCGGTGAGCGTGACGTGACCGTCGGGGCGCTGCACGCCGAGGTCGCCGGTGCGGAAGTAGCCCTGCTCGTCGAAGGCAGCCGCGTTCAGCTCCGGATCGGTGTAGCCGTGGAAGACCACGGGCCCGGCGATGCGGACCTCGCCCTCCGTGCCGGATGCGGCGTCGGTCCCGTCCGCGGCGACGATCCGCAGCTTGGTCCCCCGCACCGGAGCCCCTTCGGTGTAGGCGAGCTGATCGTCGGTGTCCTCGGGAGAGTTCTGGGTGATCATCGGCACTTCGGTCATGCCGTAGCCATGGGCGACGACGACGCCCATCTCCCGCTTGACCTCGAAGAAGATCTCCGGCGGCTTCGGGGCGCCGCCTCCGGACAGGATCCGCAGGGTCGGCACGAGCGGGGTGGTGTCTCCCGAGGCCACCTTCGCCCGGTGCAGCGAGAGGAACGTCGAGTAGAACGCCGTGCTGCCGCCCGCCATCGTGGCGCCCACCCGGTTCAGCGTGGCGACCACGGTGGTCGGGTCGAACGCCTCGATCAGGATCGCCGGAAAGCCCTGCGTCAGCATGGTGACGAGGTAGTCGGGACCGCCGATGTGGGCGAACGGGAACGCGATCGAACCGACGTCGGACGGCGACATCTCCAGCGCCACCGCCAGCCCGATCCCGCCGGCCAGCAGCGTGCCGTCGCTGTGCCGCACGCCCTTGGGGTCGCTCGTCGTGCCCGACGTGTAGTAGATCCAGCGGACGTCATCGGCCGAGGTCGGGGCCGGCGGGAGCGCGGACGGGTCGGCCTCCGGAAGCTCGTCGTAGGCGACGAGGATGCGCGGCTTCTTGTCCATCCCCGCAGCGATCCGCTCGGCCATCGCCAGGTAGTCGAAACCGCGCCAGGTGCCGGGGACCACGACGAGTTCGGCGCCGGTCTGGCGCACCGCGAAGCTGACCTCGCGCTCGCGGTAGATGTGGATGATCGGGTTCTGCACGGCGCCCAGCCGCGCCAGCGCCATGGAGAGGATCACCGTCTCGATACGGGTCGGCAGCTGCCAGGTGACGGAGCTGCCCGGGCCGATCCCGAGCTCCATCAGGCCGGCGGCGACCCGCTCGGCCTTCGCGGCGAACTCGCCGAAGGTGAGCGTGCGCTCCGATTCGTCGAAGAGCATCGGCGCGTCAGGAGTGGCCTCGGCGCGCCGGCGCACCAGCTCCCAGAGGGTCGAAACGTCATACAGCGGCGAAGGGTTCGGCCCGGTGGCCACGACAAGCTCCCAGCGGTCGGTTGGTGAGTGGGTGAAGGGTGTCGACGGGGGTTACGGCGCCGGCGTGGTGCGGGGCCGGCGCTGGCGGGTCCCCCGCCCTGCATTGTCCCTGGCCGCGCTCTCCTGCTCGGCAGCGGCTTTCAGCCGGCCGATCGCGGAGACGAAGCTCTCGGTGAGCTGGCTGACGTCGTGCACCGATTCGCGGCAGGCGATGACCCCGATGTCGACGCTCTCCTGGTAGCTCATCACCGTGATGTTCAGGCCACTGCCTTCGAAGATCGGGCCGTGCGGGAAGAACGCCACCAGCTCGGCCCCGTTCATGTACAGCGGCATCGGCGGCCCGGGAACGTTGGAGACGATCACGTTGTAGACCGGCCGGTGCATGTCGGCGAGGTTCCAGCTGGAGTAGAGCCGCGCTGCCAGGTTCAGCAGCCGCCGCGGGGCGAACTCGGCGAGCTCCATGATGGTTTCGGCGCCCATCGCCTGGTGCAGGTCCTTCGCCCCGCGGGTGTCCTCCTGCACCGCGCGCAGTGCCAGCGCCGGATCGACCTCGGTGGTGGGCAGGCGTACGAACATCGCCGAGACCTTGTTGCCGCTGACGCGCTCCGACTCGTGCACCGAGACCGGGAGGGTCGCGATCAGCGGGCGGTCGGGCACCCCGCCGTGGTCGCCGAGCCACTCGCGCAGCGCGAGCCCGCAGGCGGTGAGCACGACGTCGTTGACCGTGCAGCCGTACGCATTCTTGATCGCCTTGAGGTCGGAAAGCTTCGTGCGTCCGTACGCGACGGTGCGCTGCCCGCAGATCGCTCCGTTGAACGGGGTGTCGGGAGCGGTGAACGGGAGCGCCGGAGACGGGCCGCTCTGCGGGCGGAAGAGCGCGCCGCGGGCCAGGCCGAAGGCGCCGCGGGCAGCGCCGACACCGGCCCGCACGAGAGTGGCCGGGCGCAGCAACGCGCCGGGCAGGGCCTCCACCAGCAGGCGCGCGGGCGAGGGCAGCAGCGGCGGCGCCCAGTGCTCCGCCGGCTCGCAGGGCCGGCCCTCGGGCGTGACGTCGAAGAGCCGGGAGATCAGGTCGGCGCCCGTCACGCCGTCCATCAGGCTGTGGTGGGTCTTGGCGACGACGGCGACGTGGCCGCTCTCCAGACCCTCCACAACCCAGGTCTCCCAGAGCGGCCGGTCGCGGTCGAGCGCCCGGCCGGCGACGTCGCCCACGAACTCGGCGAGCTCCCGCTCGCCGCCCGGAGACGGCAGGCCGGCGCGGTGGATGTGGGCGTCGAGATCGAAGTCCGGATCGTCCACCCAGAGCGGCAATGCCAGCCCGAACGGCACGTGCACGAGCCGGCGACGGTACGCGGGGATCTCGTCGAGACGGTCGGCGAAGTGCCGGCGGATCTTGGCGTACGTATAGCCGCCCGGAACTCCAGCGGGATCCACCACCAGCACGGCGACCACGCTGTTGTGCATGCGCTTGGTCTCCATGTCGACGAATAGCGCATCCACCGCGCTCAACCGCTGCATGGGCTCCCCCTCAGGCTCGCCGGACTCCTTTCGCCGTCCGATCATCTAACCCTTCACACTTCGGCGGGCAGGAGTCCGATCTCACGTCCGACCTCGGCGACGTGGATCGTCTTGCCGTTGCGTACCCGGCTGCCCTCGTCCGACAGCAGCCAGACGAGCACCTGCCCGACCAGCTCCGGCGGGTTGCCGCGCTCGGCGATCCAGGCCAGATGGGGCTGCAGCGTGACGCGCTCGGTCGCGATGAATCCGGGCTGCAGGTTGTACGCGCGGATCCCGGCGCCGCCGAGCTCGGCCGCGATCACGCCGGCCGCCCGGTGGAAACCGCCCTTCGAGACGGCGTAGCCGAGCGCCCAGCCGCCAGTCGCCGAGCGGACCCGGCGGCGAGACCATGCCGGCCATCGACGTGACGTTGACGATCGTCCCGCCGCCGTGCGAGACCATCGCGCGCAGCGCGCGCTGGGTGAGGACGAGCTGCGCGGTGAGGTTGCCGGTGATGCGCTTTTCCAGATCGCTGATCGAGACGTCGAGGAAGTGCTGGTCGTTGCCGGCGCCGACGTAGATCGCGTTGTTCACGAGCACGTCGAGGTGGCCGAATTCCAGCAGCACCGTCTCGACCGCTGGGACGAGCGAATCCCGGTCGAGCAGGTCCAATGGCACCGCGAGCGAGCGCGCCCCGAGAGCCTCGATCTCGGCTGTCGTCGTCGCCAGGCTCCCCGGCAGCCCCTCGTCCGACGTGCCCTCGTTGACGGTGCGCGCCGTCACGGCGACGTCATAGCCGGCGCCCGCGAGCGCCAGCGCGCACGCCCGCCCGATCCCCCGGCTCGCCCCCGTCACCATCGCCGTCGGACGCTCGACCGCATTCGATGCGCTACTCACTCGGGCAGCACCGGCGCCCAACTCGAGCCGTTGATGTGCGAGCCGCCGTCGACGAAGAGCGTGTTGCCGGTGAGGTAGCGCGCGCCCTCACTGCCGAGGAAGACCGCGACCGGGGCGATGTCGTTCTCCGGGTCGCCGAGGCGGCCCATCGGATTGGCCGCGTCGCCCGAGGCCTCGATCTCCGGATGCTCGCTGACGACCCGGAGATAGGCGGCGCTCTTGGCGGCCGGGCAGATCATGTTGACGCAGATGCCCGTGTACGCCCACTCGCGGGCGGCCGTCCTCGACAAGGCGCGCAGCGCCTCCTTGGCCGAGTTGTACTCGGTCGAACCGATGTGGGCATTGACGCCGTTGAGCGAGCACATGTTGATGACCCGCCCGTACCCCTGCGCCTTCATGACCGGGAAGGCCGACTTCATCGCCCACCACGGTCCCCAGTAGCCGATCTTGAAGCCGTACTGCAGGAGCTCGTCGGACTTGTTCTCGATACGGCTCAGCTCACCGCCGCTCCAGGCGTTGTTGACAAGGATGTCGATCGTCCCGAACTGCTCGACGGTGTGCTGGACGGCCGCCTGGACCTGCTCCTTCACCCCGACGTCGCAGAGCACGAAGCTCGCCTCTCCCCCGGTTTCCGCCGACAGCTCGGCGGCCGTCTTGCGGCCCAGCGGCTCGTTGAATTCGGCGATGACGACCTTGGCGCCGGCCTTGAGGTAGGCCGCAGCGATCCCGCGCCCGATGCCCTCTCCGCCGCCCGTGATCATCGCTACGCGACCGTCCAGCTGCCTCATCCCGCTACCCCTCCTGACCAAGAAGGAGCGCGCTGGTCGGCACTCCCGTTCCACCTGTGACGAGCACGTTGCTCACGTTGTCGACCTGGTTCACCGACGTCCCGCGGATCTGCCGGACACCCTCGGCGATGCCGTTCATCCCGTGCAGGTACGCCTCGCCGAGCTGGCCGCCGTGGGTGTTGATGGGCAGCCGGCCGCCGAGCTCGATCGCTCCGTTCGCGATGAAGTCCTTGGCCTCACCGCGCTTGCAGAAGCCGAATTCCTCCAGCTGCGGCAGCACGAACGGGGTGAAGTGGTCGTAGATGATCGCCGTCTGGATGTCGTCCGGGCCGAGGCCCGAGCTCTCCCAGACCTGCCGGGCGCAGATGCCCATCTCCGGCAGGCCGGTCAGGCTCTCGCGGCCGTAGGAGCGCATCATCTGCTGCTCGCCGGCGATCGCCTGCGCAGCGCCCGTGATTACGGCGGCCTTGCCCGGAAGGTCGCGGGCCCGCTCGAGAGTCGTGACGAGCAGCGCCTGGCCGCCGTCGGTCTCCTGGCAGCAGTCGAGCAGGTGCAGCGGTTCGACGATCCAGCGGCTCGCCTGGTGGTCGGCGAGAGTGATCGGCTGGCCGTAGAAGTGCGCGGCCGGGTTGGTCGCCGCGTGCTTGCGGTCGGCCACCGAGACGAGACCGAAGTCCTCGCTGGTCACCCCGTACTCGTGCATGATCCGCGTCGCGAACATGGCGACCCAGGACGCCGGAGTGAGCAGCCCGTACGGCGACGTCCAGGCGAACTGGCCTTCCTCCGCGGTAACCCCGGCCGGGCGATCTCCCACCCCGGCTCCGAAGCGGCGGCCCGAGCGCTCGTTGAACGCGCGGTAGCAGAGCACGTAGTCGGCGACGCCCTCGTTCACCGCCATCGCGGCGAGCTCGACCGTGCCGCACGGTGCGCCGCCGCCGAAGTGCACGCGGCTGAAGTGGCGGAGCTCCTCGATGCCGAGCCCGCGCATGATCTCGTTCTCGGGGTTGGTCTCCATGGTGTACGTGACGAGCCCGTCGACCCTGCTGGTCGGCAGGCCGGCATCCTCACACGCCGCAGTGCAGGCCTCGATCGCCAGCTGCAGCTCGCTGCGTCCGGAGTTCTTGGAGAACTCGGTGGCGCCGATCCCGACGATCGCGGTGTTGCCTGCGTACTTGTGGCGGGTCACTGGTCAGCCTTCTTTGCAGTCCGGTTGGCGTAGTCGTCGGAGCCGCCGGGCAGCAGCAGCTCGACGGTGCCGGAGACGTGGTCTCCCAGGCTGTTGCGGGCCCGCACCTTGACGACGACGCGACCCGTGGCCGGGTCGGCTTCGATCACCTCGCCGGTGAACGTCAGCGGGTCGTAGGGATACGCGGGTGCACCGAGCCTGACGCGAGTCGCCGTGACGATCTGCTCCGGGCCGGCCCAGTCGCCGACGTAGCGGGCCATCAGGCCGACCGAGGTGTTGATGTTCAGGAAGATGTCCGCCGAGCCGCGGGCATGGGCGAGATCGCGGTCGTGGTGGACGTCCTGGAAGTCGCGGGTCGCGAGGGCGCCGCTGACCACCTGGGTGGGCGGGATGTCCTTCACCCACACCGGCAGCTTGTCGCCGACGCTGACGCTGTCGGCCGAGCGCGTCGTCTCGCGGCGCTGGGGGGCAGCCGGCCGGAATTGCGGAATCGTGATCGGCCCGCGCGAGTCCGTCGCGCCCTCGACGAGAGCCGGGTGCGAGTCGAGCCAGGTCACCTCGAGCGGCATGCCGATCTCGAGCTGGTCGCGGTCGACGCCGACGATGTTCGACACCAGCCGCGGGCCCTCCTCGAGCTCGACCAGCCCGACGATCACCGGGTATTTGAAGCCGGGCGCCTGCGGGTAGTGCGGCAGCGCGAAGGAGTAGAGCCGCCCGCGTCCGGAGACGACCTCGTACTCCAGGTCCCACTTGCCGGTCGCGGGGTTGCGCTTCGGGCCGGGCGGGTGGAAGAGCTCGCCGGTCGCGGGATCGCGCTGCATGCGCAGCTCATGCTGGCGGCAGCCCTCCCAGAAGAACTCGTTGTCCCGGTTGATACCGGGCCGCGGGCGCAGGTGCGGCGCCGGGTCGACCGCCTTGCTCGCCCCCGCGGGGGCCTGGACGTCCGGTACCGGGCTTGAACTTCAGGATCCGGAAGAGGACGTCGCCGACGTGCTCGCCCTCGGTGGTGGTGTACCTCTGGCGGGTGGTGACGAAGTGGCCGACGCCGAGTCCGGTCACCTTCTCGTCCGAGACGTCTTCCAGGCTCAGCACCTTCTGCAACACGTCACCGGGGCGCAGGTAGCGCACCACCTCGAGCTCGGAGTTGACGGCCACCACGGAGGTGAAGCCGTGCGACTCGAGGGTCTTGATGGTCTGCGCCTGCGGGTCGTCGGTGGAGCGGGTCTGCTTCAGGCCGCCCCGATCCCAGATGTCGAGCGTCACGGGCGGCGCCACGATGCCGCCGTGGACCGAGGCGGCGGCCGCGGCTTCATCGGTGTAGACGGGGTTGTCATCGCCCATCGCGTCGCACCAGTCGGCAATCGCCGGCGCGTTCACGGGATGGCGGGCGACCTGCGGGCTACCGGCGGTGCCGATGCGCGAGCGCGCCTCGGCCAGAAACGCTGCTTCTGCCTGCGCGTCTGGCTCGGTGGGTGGGGCTTCGGAAGGTGCGGTACTCACGCGTTCCCCTCATCGTTGGCGGGTTGGAACCGAAAGGAGCTGGACGAGTTCGGCGAGCGCCCCGGCGATCTCGCGCCGGCGCGCGGGCGGCAGATCGCGTAACGCCTCGGCGAGCTGGCCCGCCATGAACGTGCGCATCCGCTGGTGCGCCGCGAGCCCGTTGGCGGTTACGCTGTAGAAGGCGACGCGCCCATCGGCCGGGTCGCCGGTGCGTTGCACGTAGCCGTCCGACTCCAGCTGCTGCAGCGCGCGGCTCGCCGTCGGCTGCGAGAGGTCCATGCGCGACGCGAGCTTGGACACCGACACCGGGCCGAGCTCGAGGGCAGCGTCGAGGAAACGCAGGTTGGTCCGTGAGATCGCCACCCCGCTGCCCCGCACCCGGGCATCGTGCACCCGGGCCGAGGAGGTCAGACGCACCAGGTCGGACAGCCCCTGCTCGATGCGTTCCAGGTCGCCCGTGGCAGGCGGGCGGCGCGGGCGGCCCTGCCGGCCCTGCCCGCGCGCGCTGCCGGCCTGGATCGTCACCCACCCGACCCTAGGGTTAGTTCCATACGTCATGCAAGTTTCTCTGGTGGACCGCCGTTGCTGCGGGCGCCCCACGAGGCGTCAGCTACGGTTGTCCCCCGCGCGCCCCACCGCCTCGAACAAGGAGCGAGTAGATGGCCTCTCCTGAGCAGCCGACCACCAGTCTCGAGGGCGGGGTCGCCATCGTCACGGGCGCGGGTCAGGGGCTGGGCCGCGTCGAGGCTCTGGCGCTGGCAGCCGGCGGGGCCAAGGTCGTCCTCAACGACATGAGCGACAAGGTCGAGGAGGTGGCCGAGGAGATCCGCGCGGCGGGCGGTGAGGCGACGGTCTCGCGTGGCGACGTCGGCGACTGGAACTACACGGGCACGCTGATCGACACCGCGGTGCAGACCTACGGCTCGCTCTCGATCCTGGTCAACAACGCCGGCTTCACCCGCGACAAGATGATCTTCTCGATGACCGAGGAGGCCTTCGACGACGTCGTCCGGGTGCACCTCAAGGGTCACATGGGCACCTGCCGCGCGGCGACGGCGTACTGGCGCGAGGCGTCCAAGGCGGCCGGCGGGCCGGTGTGGGCGAGCATCATCAACACCGCGTCGGAGTCGTTCCTCTTCGGCGCTCCGGGCCAGCCCAACTATTCGGCGGCCAAGGCCGGCATCGTGGCGATCACGCTCTCGATCGCCCAGAGCTGCGCCAAGTACGGGGTGCGCGCCAACGCGCTCGCCCCGCGCGCCCGCACCGCCATGACCGAACCCATCTTCGGCCCGGCGCCCACCGACCCCGAGGGTGGCATGGACCCGATCAGCGTCGATCACATCGCCCCGGTCGTCGCCTGGCTCGCCTCCCCCGCCGCCAGCCACGTCACGGGTCAGGTACTGCTGACCTATGGCGGCAAGGTCGCGATCATCTCCGCCCCCTCGGTCGAGGCGACCTTCGCCAGCGGTGGCATCACCTGGACCCCGGACGAGCTGGCCGCCACGGTAGGCGCCGAGCTCGAGCACGGCGAGCACCCCGGCTTCGGGGTACCGGTCACCCTCAAGATCTGACCACCAACCAGACCGCAATCCAGGAGCCACAACCCATGCACGTCTCGATGACCCTTCCGACCATGCTGCCGCAGGGCCGCGCCGAGTTGCTGGCGTGGTGCGCCGCCGTGGACAACGGCCCGTGGGAGAGCCTCGCCGTTCCCGAGCGGGTCACGTACACCAGCCACGCGCTGGTCCCGCAACTGGCAGCCGCAGCCGCACTCACCGAGCGCGTGCGGCTCTGGACGACGATCGTGATCCTGCCCGCGCATCCCCCGGTCCAGGTTGCCAAGGACATGGCGAGCGTCGACCAGATCGCGTCGGGACGGCTGACGGTCGGGGTGGGCGTCGGCGGACGCGAGCACGACTACCAGGCCATCGACGCGCCGTTCACGCGGCGCTGGCAGCGGATGGACGAAGGGGTCGCGACGATGCGACGGATCTGGGCCGGTGAGCCGCCGTTCGAGGGAGCCGACCCGGTCGGCCCTCCTCCGGTGCAGCCGGGCGGGCCGCCGCTGATCGCCGGTGTGATGGGACCGAAGGCGCTGGCGAGGGCCGCGCGCTGGGCTGCGGGAGTCGATGACGGCGGGACCGTCACGGCCGTCAACCAAGACACCTTCGGGGCCAACGTGGAACGGATCCGCGCCGCCTGGAAGGACGCCGGACGCGACGAGCCGCCCCACATCTCGGCGAGCCTCTGGTATGCCCTCGGCGATGGCGCCGAGCAGCGCCTGCACGACTACGCGTACACGTACATGAAGCTCTTCGGCCCCGAGATCGCCGAGTACATGGCCGGCGCCTGCACGGCGTCGACGCCGCAAGCGCTGCGGGAAAACATGGCCGCCGCGGAGGCGGCGGGCTGCGACGAGATGTTCCTCGTCCCGACGACCACCGACGTCACCGAGCTCGACCGCACCCGCGACGCCCTCGGGATATGAGCGAATCAGCAGTCACCGTCGAGCGAAACGTCCCGGGCGTCGCCACTGTGGTGCTCGACCGCCCGGACAAGCTGAACGTCTTCTCCGGCGGGATGGGCGCTGACCTGTCGGCGGCCTACGCCGAGTGCGACGCTGATCCCGAGATCGCGGTCATCGTGCTGACCGGCCGCGGCCGCGCGTTCTGCGCGGGCGCCGACATGGCCCCCGAGAGCGCGTCATTCGGTACGCCAGGGGCCGGCTTCTCCTCCCAGCCTCTGCAGACCCCGGCGTGGGCCCTGAGCACCCCGGTGATCGCTGCCGTGCAGGGACACGCGATCGGCATCGGCTTCACGATCGCGTTGCAGGCCGACATCCGGATCGTGGCCGAGGAGGCGAAGCTGGCGATCCCGCAGGCCCGGCGCGGGATGATCGGCGACGCCGGCTCGCACTGGACGGTGCGCCGGTTCGCCGGGCAGGCGGTAGCCGCCGACCTGCTGCTGACCGGACGCACCTTCCGCGGCGCCGAGGCCGTGACGATGGGCCTCGCGTCCCGGGCGCTACCGGCCGAGGAGGTCTTGCCCGCCGCGTTGGAGATCGCGTCGCGACATGGCCCGGGCGGCCTCCCCCGCCTCCCTCGCCCTCTCCAAGCGGCTGCTCTGGGCCGACCTCGGGCTCGACGAGGCCATCCGCCGCGAGAGCGGCTACCACCTGCTGCTGATGGGCACCCCCGACGCCGCCGAGGGCCCGCGCGCCTGGCTCGAGCGCCGCGACCCGCAGTGGACGCTGCGCGCCAGCGACGTCCTGGAGGGGGCCAAGGCGGTCGACGAGGGGTAGGCAACGCGCCCCGCCGACCTGCTCCCCGCCGACCTGCTGCCCGCACACGATCCGCTGCCCGCCGCAGACGGCACAAGTTTTCGCTACGCGCACGATCCGGTGCCCCCGCACCCAACCATCGGCCGGCACCGGATTGTCTGCCTAGCCGAAAAACGTCCAGCCCCCCAGGCGCACCGGATCGTCTGCCCGACCCGCCTCGGAGCGTCAGCCCTTGAGCTTGCGGTGGTCCCAGGAGACCGTCTTCTCGCACGTGCAGCTTCACGACCACGCGCTTGCGCAGCATGATCTCGACGAACGGCTTCATTTCCTCGGTGTACGGGGCGTTGTAGCGCGAGAAGACGCTGACGCCGAGCTCCCAGATGCGCTCGGGCTCCTCGACGATCTCGGCCGTGCCGACCAGCTCGACCCCGCGCAGCTCGTCGTAGACGTCGCCGGTCTCGACCATGACGGTCATCCGCGGATCGCGGCGCAAGTTGGCGACCTTCTGCGACTTGGCCTTGGTCTCGATGGCGACCGCGCCCTCGAGGAAGCCGTACCACATCGCGACCAGGTGGATGCGGCCGTCCTTGTCGATGGTCGCCATCGACATGCTGTTGCGCTCGTTCAGGAAGGCGTCGATCTCCTCCTGCGACATCTTGATCTTGTCGCGCTGGTTGACTCCGCCGCCCATCGCGGGGTTCGCGGGCACCGGCGCTGCAGGACTCGTCACGTGATCTCCACCTTGGTGTTATCGGGGGCCTCGTCGGCTACTGCGTTTGTACGCGATACCGCCGCCGTCCCGGAAAGCGGGACCAGCACGCAGCGGGTGCCGCTGTAGATCGTGGGCATGCACTTGTTGCAGTGGACGCACAGCGCCTCGGTGCGCAGCCCGGCCTGCATCGCGTTGAGCAGATCGGGCTCGCGCAGCAAGGCGCGACCCATCTGCATGAACTCGAAGCCCTCATCGAGCGCCCGCTGCATGGTGTCGATCCGGTTGATCCCCCCGAGCAGCACCAGCGGCATCGTCAGCCGGTCCCGGAACTGGCGGGCGAAGGGCAGGAAGAACGCTTCCTCGAAGGGGTAGCTCGGGAAGAGCTTCTTCGCCACCAGCCGCAAGCCGAGGCCGACGATCTTGGGCTGCGAGTCGACCATCTCCTGCAGCGGCACGTCGCCGCGGAAGAAGTACATGCCGTTCAGCAGCGAGCTGCCGCCGGTGAGCACCATCGCATCGAGGGCACCGTCGTTCTGCAGCAACTCGGCGATCGGGAGGCTCTCGTCGAGCCAGAGCCCGCCCTCGACGCCGTCGCTCATATTGAACTTCGCCGTGATGGCAAGCCGGTCACCGACCGCCTCGCGGACCGCGATCGCCACCTCACGGGGAAACCGCGAACGGCCCTCGACATCGCCGCCGTAGCGGTCGGTGCGCTTGTTCAGGTTCGGTGAGAAGAAGGAGCTGAGCAGGTAGTTGTGACCGAGGTGAAGCTCGATCGCGTCGAAGCCGGCCTCGATCGCGGTCTGCGCGGCCCGGACGTAGTCAGCCTTGACCTTGGCGAGATCGTCGAGTGTCGCGCCCTTGATACGCCCGCCGGCGGTCTTGCTGAAGCGGGTCGACGGGGCCAGTGACGGCGTCCGGTTAGAGCGCACATTCGCTACCAGCCCGGCGTGGCCAAGCTGTGCCGAGGCCGCCGCCCCTTCGGCATGGATCGCGTCGGTCAGCCGGCGCAGGCCCGGGACGCTGCCGGGCTCCATCACGAGGCAGTTGCGCATCACCCTGCCGCCCGGTGAGACCGCGCAGTAGGCCACCGTGCTCATCCCGACCCCGCCCGCTGCGACCCGCTGGTGAAACGCGATCAGCTCGTCGCTGACGGCGCCGCGGGGCGTGTACCCCTCGAACGTCGCCGCCTTGATGACGCGGTTGCGCAAGGTAAGCGGCCCGAGCCGCGCTGGGCTGAACGGGCCGCCGGTCACATCTGATGCCATGTCAGGATTATCCGGGTGGTGGCGAGGGCGTGCAGCCGCTCAGGGGTGGCAGCCCGGAGATGTCGAGCACGTTCACCGGCCTCACCGGGTGTTCGACCTTCGCCGAGTCGGCTGGTCCAGTGTTCAGGACGACGAACTTCCCGCGGATGACCGGTTGGGTCGGCGTCGTCGACAGCGTCGCGACCGCACCTGTCGTGGTGTCCGCGATGTACGCCGTCGCTGACGCAGTCCACACGACGTACGGTCCGCTGGCGATCGGATAGTCGGCAAAGTCCCCGGTGCCCGCGTAGAAGAGCACCTTAGGAGCGGCCATCCCGGTCCTCCAGGTGTAGATGGTTCGGCCGTCCGATCCGATCCACGTCAGGGTCCCTGGGCCGCCGGTCACGTACGAGACGCCGGTGACCTTGTCCAGGGGCGGCGGCGTGGACAGAGCAGCGCCGGTCGTCACGTCGACCAGGTGCAGTGTCGCCGGCTGATCGGGCCGGGTACCCCCGGTCCAGACGAGCCAGTTTCCGGCGATGGTGCTCGTGCGCGCACTGCCGGTGAACACCACATGGTCGGTATGGCTGGCGAGGTCGAAGAGATGGACGCGGCTGTGCCCCGCATCCGTGCTGTCGACCCAGGTCGCGTGACTGCCTCCCACCACTGGAAGAACGGGGGTCTTCGCAATCTCGCCGACCGTGTTGCCGGCGCGATCCCAGATGAAGAGCGCACCCTGCGACAAGTCCGTCGGCGAGTAGCTCTCGGCCCAGATCAGGTTGTTCTCCGACGCGTCCCCCCAGAAGACCTGCCCGCCGCCGGTGGGGAAGGCGTGGATTCTCTGGACCTGTCCGGTTCGGCTGATCGCGGCCACCCCGGACCAGTCCGGTCCCCAGACGCCCGCGTACAGCTGCGAGCCGTCAGGCGACATGGCGAACGGGACGACGGACAGCGATGGTGCGATCGGGACCTTCCCGGCCTGCAGCCGACTCGCCCACGATGCGGGCAGTTGGGCCGGGCAACGTGACGCTGTGGGAGTCACCGATGGCGGCGCGGTCGGTGCGGTGACGACAGGCGGTCCCACCGGGATCAGCCTCGCCGGGCCGTCGGGCTTTGCGCCGGCGATGGCAACCGCACTCGCGACCCCGGCGCCGATCACGACCACAGCGGTGACGCCCGCGGCAATGCGGCGGCGGATGCGCTGTCGCCGCCTTTCGCCGGCCAGAACCTTGTCAGCGAGATTGGGGTCAATGACCACGTCGGTGACCGCGGACGTCATCATTGCGCTCAACTGGGCGTCGATCATGATTGCCTCCCCAGAGGCTGATCAAAGGTTGCGGCCAGGACCGGGTCGGCTCGCAGCCGTTCGAGCCCCCGAGCCGCTTGCTTCTTCACCGTGCCGGGGGCGCACCTCAGCGCCGCAGCGATCTGCGCCTCGCTGCAATCCTCGAAGTAGCGCAGTACCAGCACCGTTCGCTGTCGGGGCGAAAGCCTCCGTAGCGCCGTCAGGAGCGCCTGCCGCTCAACCAGCGCAGCTTCTCCACTGGAGACCGCCGCATCGACCGGATGGTCCACCAAGTCTTCGGGTCGGCGGGCACGCTTTCGCCAGGAGCCGCGAGCGGCGTTCGCCAGCGCGACCCGCACGTACGCCTCGAAATCCTCGATCTCTCCTCGCGCGGCCCATCGTCGATAAGTGCTCTCGAGCGCGTCTTGAAGCAGGTCTTGGCCGGCGGAGTGGCTGCCCGCGAGCAAGATCGCCAATCGGGTCAGCCATAGCTCCCGCTCGCGGACGAATCGCACGAACGCCAGATCCCGATCAGGCGTCAATTCCGGCCACCGACCCACCGAAGCAGCATCACACCCACATAGATGCTCCAGAACCGGCTTCGGTTGACAGCGCGATGACCTATCTGACACAGCCTCCGGACGAGTACGGCAGACTGAACCCGTGCTGCGAGCCGTGCTCTTCGACTTCGGAGGGGTTTTCACCCTCTCGCCCTTTCCCGTCATCGCCGATGCGGCCCCGGAGCTCGGGCTGACCCCCGAAGCCGCCCTCGAACTCTGCTTCGGGGTCTACGACCAGGACGGCGACCACCCCTGGCATCGGCTCGAACGCGGTGAGATCAGCCTCGAGCAGGCCCGCGCCGAGCTGGCAGTTCTGGCGAGGGAGCAGGAGATCGAGATCGACATCCTGGCTCTCTTCGGGCGGATGGGAAAGCCCGACCCAGATCGCGAGACGATGGTCGAGGGCGCGCGGATGATCCGCCAGCGCGGCCTGCGCACCGCGCTCGTCACCAACAACGTCGCCGAATTCGGTGACGGCTGGCGCAAGATGGTGCCCGTCGACGAGCTCTTCGAGGTCGTCATCGATTCATCTGCCGTGGGGGTTCGCAAGCCCGACCCGCGCATCTTCCAGCTCGCCCTCGACGCGCTCGGCATCCCGGCTCACGAGGCGGCGTTCGTCGACGATCACCCCGGCAACATCCGCGCCGCCGAGGCTCTCGGCATGGTCGGGATCCTGGTGGGACCCGATCGGCCGCAAGCGCTCGTCGCTCTCGACGAGGCGCTTGCGGCTGCCGCTTGATTCAGCCGCTTGATTTAGCGCAGCGCGCTCAGGTGATGTCGAGGCTGAGCATCTTGATGGCGTTGCCGCGCACGATCTTGTAGACCTGCTCGGCTGACAGGCCCTCCATCATTTCCTCGGCGACCTTCTTGGTGTGGGGCCACGTCGAGTCGGTGTGGGGGTAGTCGGTCTCGAAGGTCACGTTGTCGACGCCGATGGCGTCGAGCGAGGCGAGGCCGTGCTTGTCGCGGAAGAAGCAGCCGTAGACCTGGCGCTTGAAGTAGGTCGAGGGAGGCTCGGGAACGATGTCCTTCACGCCGGCCCACGCCCGGTGCTCCAGCCACACGTCATCAGCCCGCTCGAGCGCGTACGGCAGCCAGCCGATCTGACCCTCGGAGTAGGCGATCTTCAGCTTGGGGAACTTCACCAGCTTGCCGGAGAACAGCCAGTCGGCCAGCGAGGCCATCGCGTTGTTGAACGACAACGTGGCCGCGACCGCGACCGGGGCGTCACCGGAGGTCGCCGGCATCCGCGAGGACGAGCCGATGTGCATGCACACCGTGGTCGCCGTCTCCTCGCACGCCTCGAACAGCGGATCCCAGTAGCCGGAGTGGATGCTCGGCAGACCCAGGTGGGGCGGGATCTCCGAGAAGCACACCGCATGGCAACCCCGGGCGGCGTTACGCCGCACCTCGGCGGCCGCCAGCTGGACATCCCACAGCGGGATGATGATGAGCGGGATCAGCGCGCCGTTCGAATCGCCGCACCACTCCTCGACCATCCAGTCGTTGTAGGCGTAGACGCACGCCTCGGCGAGCTCCTTGTCCTTGGCCTCGGCGAACGTCTGGCCACAAAAACGCGGGAAGCTCGGGAACGACAGCGAGCCACTGACGTGGTTGAGCTCGTTGTCCTCGATACGCGCCTTCGGGTCATAGCAACCCGGACGCATCTCGTCGTACGTGATCGGCGACATCGTCATGTCTTCGCGGGCAAAACCCACCGCCGCGACGTGACGCTTGTGGATGTAGACCAGGTCCTCATACACCCAGCAGTCAGCCTTCGGCCCGTTCTCGTCGAACGACTGCCGGTAGGCACCGCCGCCGATGTGCTCCATCTCGCCGATGCCCCGACGCTCGACCTTCGGGCCGCGGTCGCGGAACTTCGCCGGCAGCCAGGTGCTCCAGACGTGCGGAGGCTCGACCACATGGTCGTCCACGCTGATGATCTTCGGGAGCTCACCGAAGGAGTGAGTGCCCTCCTGGACCGGCTCCTCGTTCAGGACCGCCATGGCGCAAGCCCTCCCCTATCCGTCATGTCCTGCGCGCGGAGATGGCTTTCCGCGAACAAATGCCTGCACGCTGCTACACCTGACGCCCCGTCAGGTCTGGAGCACAGGTTATCCCTCCTGCTTTCATATGGCATCCCCGGAGGTGTGAGCGGGTGAGTATCACCTCACCACCACCTCACCGCGGGTCTCGGGATATAACCGGCGCGAGCCTCGGAGCGGGCGCTCTGCCCTCAGCTCCAGCACTAAGGAGACGCATGAAACCGCAGATGCCCGCCTACCGCCTGCTCGAATGGGAGCACCCGCCCCAGATGGCGACAGTGGACGTCCCGAGTCCCGGCCCGGGCCAGGTGCTGCTACGCGTGGCCGGCAACGGCCTGTGCCACTCCGACATCGGGATGGCCCAGATGCCGGCCTCCGTGGGTGAACTTGTCGGCTGGTCGATGCCGTTCACCCTGGGCCATGAAATCGGCGGCTACGTCGAGGAGGTCGGCGAGGGCGCGGTCGACACCTATGGACATGCGATCGCCGTGGGCGCGGCCGTGGCCCTGGTGTCACCGTCGTCGTGCGGGCAGTGCCGGTTCTGCCGCCGGGGACTCGACAGTGCCTGCCCCAATGGGCTGGCCGGGCGCGGCTACGGGCGCGATGGGGGGCTGGCCCCCTACGTCGTCGCGGATGCGGCCCGCTCGGTGCTGCCGCTCTCGACGCTGGATCCCCTTGCTGCGGCGCCTTTGACCGATGCCGGCTCGACCTCCTACCACGCCGTGAAGCGAGCTCTGCATTTGCTAGAACCTGGTTCTACCGCCGTCGTCCTCGGCGCCGGCGGGCTCGGCTCCTTCGCCATCCAGTTCCTGCGCGCGCTGTCGCCGGCCAAGGTCGTCGCCGTCGATCAGCACCAGGCCCGGCTGGATTACGCCCGCGAGCTCGGCGCCGCAGAAGCGTTCCCGGGGGTCGACCGTGAGACCTCCGGGCGCATACGCGAGCTCACCGTCCGGCGAGGGCGCCGAGCTCGTGCTCGACTTCGTCGGCATCGACGCGAGCATCGCCGCAGGGCTCGCGTCGGTGCGCTCGGGCGGCGCTTTCGCGCTGGTCGGCGCGGCCGGCGGGACCTTCAAAGGCGCCTGGATGGGCGGCCTGCCGAAAGACGCAGATATCTTCACCTTCCAGGGCTCGTGCATCTCCGACGCGCAGGCCGTGATGAGCCTCGCCGAGGAAGGCCTGATCCGTAGCGACGTCGACGTCTTCACCCTCGACCAGGTCGCCGAGGCGTACGAGGCGCTCGACACCGGGCAGCTGCGCGGCCGCGCCGTCGTCACGCCGACCTGACGGGCCGCCTCCGCGTCCCGCCCGCTAAACCCTGGCCTCGTGAGCGGCCCACGTCGGCCAGCCGAACGGCAGCGTGCCGGTGCCGGTATCGGACTCGGGCCAGTTGGCGGGCGGCAGCTCGTTCGGACGCTGGTCGTAGTCGGCGCCGTAGAAGAGCTGGTGGTCGCGGCTGATGAAGAGCCACTTCCCGGCGCGCTTGGCGTAGCGGTCGAAGTAGCAGATCGCCTGCCGGATCCAGCGCTCGCCATGCTGGATCTGGGCGATCGTGTAGACGCTCCCGCGCGCCCGGTCGGGACGCTCCGGGTCGAGGTCGATCACGTGGGTCCCCGACATGCAGCACGCTGATCTCGAGCCGATCCAACGCCGCGCCGAAGTACGCCTCGCGCAGTGCCTCCCGGCCGGTCAGCCCACCGCCGACGCGTACGTCCTCGACATAGAGCAGCCCGAGGGTCTCGCGGTCCTTCGTGGCCATCGCCGCCGCGTAACGCACGGCGAGGTCGCGGATCTGGGCGTACGCGTCGAGCCGCTCGAGCCGCTCCTCGCGCGTGGGTGAAGCGTTCACGGGCGGGCCAGCACGTCGGACGAGTACAGCCGGGAAAGCTCGCGCGAGTGCAGGTACCAGGTGCCGCCCGAGCGCACGTAACGGTCGGCGTAGCGCACGCCCATCACCATCCACTTGTCGCCGACCTCGGCCTCGGACCGGCCCACCACGTCGCCGTACGCCACGTCTGCCGTCTCGAAGGTCACGACCGGGGTCGCCGTCAGGTGAAACGTGCGGCCCCGCGGCATCCGTTCGAGCAGGGCCGCCATCAGCCCGTCACGCACGTCGGGGGCGTAGAGACCCGCGATCGTGTCGAGGTCGCGCGCGTCGTAGGACATGGCGAACCGGGCCACCAGCTGCCTGATCTGCTCGGCAGATTCCAGGCGCTCCAAGGGGTCGAGATCATCGCTCACGGCAGTCACGCTAGCCTCGCCGAATGGCGTCCTCTCCAGACCTGTCAGATCACTCCGTCCTCGTCACCGGTGGAGGCACCGGCATCGGGCGCGCGTGTGCCGCGCGACTGGCGCAGGACGGTGCACACGTGACGATCTGCGGGCGTACCGAATCGAAGCTGAAGGACGCCGTCGAGCGCATCGGCAGCGAGAAGGTGCGCTACATCGTCGCCGACATCACCGAAGAAGCGTCGGTCGAGCAAGCCATCGCGTTCGCGTCGCAGCCGACCGGTGGGCTGTCCGGCTGCATCGCCAACGCGGGCGGCGGCGGTGGGCTCGCCCCCACCAGCAAGCAGGACACCGCGGAGTTCACGCGCGTACTGCAGCTGAACGCGCTCGGCACCTTCCTGTGCCTGAAGCACAGCCTGCCGAAGCTGGTCGAGTCCGGGCACGGCTCGTTCGTCGGCATGTCGTCCATCGCGGGCAGGCTGGTTCACCCGTACTTCGGCGGCTACGGGGCAGGCAAGGCCGCCCTCGAGCAACTGTGCCGGGTCGCGGCCGACGAGTACGGCCACCTGAACGTGCGGGTCAACGCGATCCGTCCGGGCTTCATCGCGACCGAGATCATGGAAGGCATCGACCGCGGCGGGGAGATCTACGACAGCTACGTGCAGAACACCCCGCTGCCCCGGCTGGGAGAGCCCGAGGACGTCGCCGAGCTGGCCCGCTTCCTGATCGGCCCGGAGTCGGGTTGGATCACCGGCCAGGTCATCGAGGTCGACGGCGGCCACAGCCTGCGGCGCGGACCGAACTTCAAGCCTTTCGCGGTACCCCTGTAGATGACGGGGTCGTTGCCTGGGTAAGTCCGGTCAGTTGCCGCGAGAAGGTGGCATCCGACCTGACGACGTGTCAGAGTCTGCCAAGAACCCGCTCACAAATCAGGGCGGTCTGGGAGGACTCATGCACGACCTGATCGTCCGTGGCGGCAACCTGGTGGACGGCACCGGAGACCCGCAGCGCACGGCAGACGTCGCGGTCGACGACGGCATGATCACCGAGGTCGGAGACCTCCGCGGGGTTGCCGCCCGGCGCACGATCGACGCCGACGGCCTGCTGGTGACCCCCGGATTCGTCGACATCCACACCCACTACGACGGCCAGGTCAGCTGGGACCCGCTGGTCACCCCTTCCTCCTGGCACGGCGTCACGACGGTCGTGATGGGCAACTGCGGGGTCGGGTTCGCGCCCGTGCGCCCCGGCAGCGAGGACTGGCTCATCCAGCTCATGGAGGGCGTCGAGGACATCCCCGGCAGCGCGCTGTCCGAAGGCATCACGTGGGGCTGGGAGACCTTCCCCGATTACCTCGACGCGATCGAGAGGATGCCGCGCTCGCTCGACGTCGCGACGCAGGTGCCCCACAGCGCGGTCCGCGCGTACATCATGGGCGAGCGGGGCGCGCGCAACGAGCCGGCCACCCCTGAGGACATCGCCGCCATGGCCGAGGTCGTCCGAGCGGCGATCCAGGCGGGCGCGCTGGGCTTCTCGACCTCGCGCACGACCGTGCACACCGCGGTCGACGGCGAGCCGGTCCCCGGCACGTTCGCCGCCGAGGACGAGCTCTTCGGCATCGGCCGGGTGCTCGGCGAGCTGGGCACCGGGATCATCGAGCTGGCGCCCGCCGGGATCATGGGCGAGGACCTGCTCGCGCCGGCCAGCGAGGTCGCCTGGATGCGCAAGCTGTCCGCCGAGACCGGCCGCCCGATCAGCTTCGGGCTGTCCCAGCACAACCACGCTCCCGAGGCCTGGCGCGAGACCCTGCGGCTGGTCGACGAGGCCAACGCCAACGGCTCCGACCTGCGCCCGCAGGTCAGCGGCCGCCCGCTCAACCTGCTCATCGGCTGGCAGACGCTGCATCCCGTTCAGCAGCCGCGAGACCTACCTGAAGATCGCCGACCTGCCGTTCGACGAGCGCGTCGCCCAGCTGCGCAAGCCGGAGATCCGCGAGGCGATCCTGTCCGAGCCGGCGCAGGACGCGGCCATCATGAAGTTCATCGGCGGCAGCCTCGACCGCATCTTCCCGATGGGCGAGCCGCCGAACTACGAGCCCGACCTCAGCGACAGCGTCGCCGCCATCGCCGCCCGCGCCAACCGGCCGGACGAGGAGGTCCTCTACGACCTCATGATGGCGCACGACGGCCGCGAGCTGCTGATGTTCGCGCTGCTCGGCTTCTCCTACGGCAACCTCGACGCCGTACGCGAGATGCTCGTCCACCCGGCGACCGCGCTGGGGCTGTCGGACGGCGGCGCCCACGTCGGTGCCGTGTGCGACGCGAGCATGCCGACCTTCATGCTCACCCACTGGGCGCGTGACCGGGCGTACGACAGGCTGCCGCTGGAGCTGGTGGTCCGCAAGACCAGCCTCGACACCGCCAAGCTCTACGGGCTCGGCGACCGCGGGGTCGTCAAACCCGGCTACAAGGCCGACCTGAACGTGCTCGACTTCGGCGCGCTGGCGTTGCAGCTGCCGAAGGTCGCCTACGACCTGCCCGGCGGCGCGCGGCGGCTGGTGCAGTCGGCCACCGGTTACGTCGCGACGGTGGTCGGCGGTGAGGTGACGCTGTCGGCCGGGGAGGACACTGGAGCCCGTCCCGGCCGTCTCGTGCAGGGGATCTCGATGACCACCGTTCGCCACCGGCTCGCGTACCGAATCACTCGAGGCCGCCCGCGAAGCCGCCCGCGGCGCTGCGGGCACGCGACGACGACGACGCGATCGGCCCGGCCCCCGAGGGACCGTGCGAAGATCCCGGCCGACCGCTACTACTCGCCCGAGCTTCGCCCAGGCGGAGATCGAGCGGATGTGGCCGCAGGTCTGGCAGCTCGCCGCCACCACCGACCATCTCGCTGAGCCCGGCGACTACTTCGAATACCGCGTCGGCCCGTACTCGGTGCTGATCGTGCACGGCAGACGACGGCGTCCTGCGGGCGTTCCAGAATGCCTGCCGCCACAGGGGAAATGCGCTCTGCGTCGGCACCGGCTCCGGCCTCCGCGAGCTCAAGTGCGGCTACCACGGCTGGACCTGGGACCTCGCAGGGAATCCTGCGCCGGGTGCCCGCGCGTAAGGGCTTCGGCTCGCTGCACCTGTCGGATTACCCGCTGCTGCCGGCGAAAGTCGACACCTGGGAGCACTTCGTCTTCATCAACATGGACGTGAACGCGATCCCGCTCGCCGAGTAGCTCGAGGAGATGCCCGACGACATCGCGTGGTGCGGGCTGTCGGACTTCCACTGCACCGCGACCCTCACCGTCTAGCGTCGACGCCAACTGGAAGACGATCGCCGACGGCTTCAGCGAGACCTACCACATCCAGGGCCTGCACCCGGAACTGCTGCGCTGCGTCGACGACATCCATGCGCCGCAGCAGATCTGGGGTCACGTCGGCAAGTCACACCAGCCGTACGGGGTCGCGAGCCCGCGCTTCAACGGCAAGCTCACCGACCAGGAGGTCTGGGACTCCTACATCGAGAGCCAGGGCGGCCGGATGGGCGTCACCGAGAATCGACGCCGCTGCCGGCGCTCGGCCCGGGCGAGACGGTGCAGGACGCGGTCGCCGCGCAGACCCGCACGTTCTACGCCGAGAAGGGCGTCGACCTCTCGGGCTACACCACCGACGAGATCACCCGGCTGCACCAGTACAACGTCTTCCCGAACATGTCGACCCTTGCGGCCGCCGATCAGCTGACCGCGCTGATGCGCCCGGCCCGGCCCGACGCCCGACACCGGCGAGCTCGTCATGTTCTCGATGTCACGGATGCCCTCCGGGCACCCCGCGCACCCGTCCCCTCGACCTCGCGCATGACCGCAGAGCAAGCGACCCTCGGCCTGGTGCTCGACCAGGACCTCACGATGCTCGACCGGATCCAGCGCGGCCTGCACTCGCCCGGTTTCACGCACCTCACGCTGTCGAACGAGGAACGCCGGCTCATCAACACCCACCGCAATCTCGAGCGCTACCTCGACCTGCCGGAATCGGAGCGCATGACCGGCGGCTGAGCTACCCGATCAGCTGGCGGTGATGCGCACCGGCATCTGCTTGATCCCGTTGATGAAATTCGAACGCAGCCGGTTGATGGGGCCGGTGACTCGACCTTGTCGACCTTGCGGCGCGAGCGACTCGAGCATCAGCTCGATCTCGAGCTTGGCGAGGTGGCGGCCGAGGCAGAAGTGCGGGCCCCCGCCGCCGAAGCCGATGTGCGGGTTGGGATCGCGGCCGATGTCGAAGCTCGACGCGTTCTCGAAGACGCTCTCGTCACGGTTGGCCGACGGGTAGTACATGACGATCTTGTCGCCCTTCTTCAGCTGCACGCCGCCGAGGACGGTGTCCTCCATGACGGTGCGGCGGAAGTCCATGACGGGGCTGACCCAGCGCACGATCTCGTCGGCGGCGGTGCTCTTCAGCCGCTCCGGGTCGGCCTTGAGCCGCTCCCACTGCTCGGGGTTCTCGATGAACGCCTGCATGCCACCGGAGATCGCGTTACGCGTCGTCTCGTTGCCGGCGACCATCAGCAGCACGAAGAACAGGTCGAACTCGAACTCGTCGAGCACGTTGCCCTGCTCGTCGGGAGCGATGAGCTTGGTGATGATGTCGTCGGCCGGGCACTCGCGTCGCGCTGAAGCGAGCTCGTTGGCGTAGGCGTAGACCTCCATCGCTGCAGCCGCTCCGGCCTCTGCGCTCACGACGACCTCGGGGTCGTCGCCCGACAGCATCCGGTTGGACCACTCGAAGAGCTTGTGCCGGTCCTCGAAGGGCACCCCGATCAGTTCGGCGATGACGACCAGCGGCAGCTCGGCCGCGATCATCGTCACGAAATCGCCTTCACCGGAGGCAATGGCCTTGTCGACGATCTCGTCGCAGACGCTGGCGATCTTCGCCTCGAGCTTGCCGATGGTGCGCGGGGTGAAGCCGCGGTTGACCAGGCTGCGCTGGCGGGTGTGATCCGGCGGGTCCATGTTGACGAGCATCAGCTGCTGCTGCGCCTTCTGGTCCTCGGGCATCTCGAACAGGAAGCAGGTCTCCTCGTGAGAGGAGAAGACCTCGGGGTTGCGCGAGATCGTCACGCAGTCCTCGTGACGCGTGACAGCCCAATAGCCTTCGGCCTTCTGGGGATCGGCGTGGTGATACACCGGCGCCTCGGCACGCAGGATCGCGAACTGCTCGTGAGGAACCCCCGGGACGAAGACGTCCGGGTCGTAGATGTCGATGTTCAGGGCCGCGGTAGTCGGAGCGGTCACGGATCCTCCAGGATTCGCCAGCAAGGGATACGTCGGCTGCGGGGCTAGCTGGGGCAACGACCCGAAACGCCGTCAGAAACGGGTTCAGGTTCACGATAGAACAGGTTCTGGTTAGGTCCAGCGTTCCGAACGTGGGCCAGCTCACTCCTCGGCACGTCCCGACGTCCCCTGAAGCGCAGCGGCAACGGGTGCGGTGGCAGGCCCGTCAGGTCATGGTCTCCCCGGCGTTGACCATGATCGTCTGACCGGTGACGCCTTTGGCCCGGCTGCTGGCGAAGAAGCCGATGACCTCGGCGACGTCGCCGTCGGTGGCGAAGAAGTCCATCGCCATCGGGGCGGTGAGGTGGGCGATGACCTCTTCGGGGGTGGATTTCTGCTGCTCGGCGGTGTAGTTCACGAAGAACTCGACCGGCGGGCCCCACATCCACCCGGTTGCCACGGCGTTGACCCGCACCCCGTGCGCGCCGACCTCGATCGCGAGGTGGCGGCTCGCGCCGAGCAGCGCACCCTTGGAGGCGGCGTACGCGATCTGCATGGACTCCGGCGGTGGCTTGAACATCGTCTGCGACCCGACGAAGACGATGGCCCCGCGCGAGGCCTTCAGATGTGGCAGCGCCTCGCGGGTGAGGCCGAGGGTGGCGATGAGGTTGGTCTGTATCGCCTGCTCGAAGTCGCCCGGCGGGGTGGTCTCGAGTCCCCCGAACGTGGCCTCGAACGCGGCGTTGTTGACGAGCGCGTCGATGCCGCCGAAGGTGTCGACCGCGGCCGCAACGAGCGCCGCCCGGTCTTCTGCCGAGCCGATGTCGGTACGCCGATGGATCACCTTGGCGCCGGCGGCTTCGACATCAGCGGCCACCGCGGCAAGCTTGTCCTCGCTGCGCGCCGCGAGCACGACGTTGGCCCCCTCACGGGCGGCGACGAGCGCCGTCTCGCGTCCGAGCCCCGGTCCGACGCCGGAGATGATGACGGTCTTGCCTTCGAGCATGCGCTCGCTCATACGGGTGCCTGGCTCTTTCTCTCGCGGTGGAAGCGGCGGATCGCCGGATGGCTCCAGTTGTCGTGGTCCTCGCCCCAGGCGGTGACGCCGTCGAAGGTCCACTCGAAGAGGCAGTTCATCGTGTACATGTTCGGATTGATGAAGAACGACAGCCCGTTGTGCCCGGTGCCGTGGGCGGTCAGGGTGCGGCCCTTCTCGTCGACGCCTTCGATCAGCACGCGGGTGGGGAAGCCTTCGGCGTTGCGCTCGACGACCGTGCGTTCCGCGCGAGGCGATCTTGGCCCAGACCCCGTCACGGTTGAGGTAGCCGTGGATGCTCTTCATCCCCTCGCCCCAGTCCATCGTGATGGTGTGGAAGCCATCGCGATCTGACGCGGTCGCGTAGCTGTAGCCGCCGTGAGGGCAGGGCCCGCCGGTGAGTCCCTGGCCGTGCTGCGTGCGCGGACCCCAGGAACGGTCGCGGAAGCCGAACGAGTCGACCTTCATCGTCTCGCCGCGGATGACGAGCGTCCCCTGATAGCGACCGGGCTGGTCGAGGTGGCTCTGCCCGAGGTAGTGCGGCTCGGCGACGGCGGTGAACGTCAGCTCGGCGTGGATCTCGTTGCCGTCGTCGGGGTCGTCGTAGCCGATCTCCCATTTGTGCTGCGGTTCCAGGCATTTGTAGTGGATGCCGTTGCCGATGGTGATGTCCGACAGCGGCTGCTCCGGGATCGGCAGGTGCCAGAAGTTCTTGGAATACAAGCACGTTTCGGGACGCGAGCCGCTGGGGTCCCAGAAGTACGCACCCGCCGCCATGGTCGCGAGATTGCCCCGGAAGAACGGGTAGAGCTGGCCACTGACCTTGCGCTCCGGAACCGTGAACGTGAACCAGCACGTCTCCGACCAGTCCGTGGTGTCGGACGTCGGCTGGTGGAACTCGTCGTCGGCATGCATGCCCTCGCGCGGGCCGGGCAGCACGGTCATCGCAGCTCGTCGACGTACGTGTCGGTGCCCGGAATCGTCGGCTGGAACGGCGCGACGAGTTCCGCCTTGCCGGCGCCGGACTTGGCGGCCTGCTCGACGGCGCCGGAGAAGCCGGCCTCCCAGGAGTCACGCACGTCGCCCTCGGTGAACCACAGCGCGGTGACCCGGCGGCCCAGGGCATCGGGTTGCTTGACGTACGCCATCTTGTCCTCGGGCAGCGGGAACGGCGTGAACAGCGTCCCGAGCCCGACTCCGGCCCCGAAGACCACGGGGGCCCGCTCGCTCTTGATGTACTCGACGACCGCGTCGGTGTTGGAGCCTTCGGGAGCGTCGATGACCTCGACGACCATCCCCTTGAACGGGTAGTCGAAGGCGTGGATGTCACGCGGGCCCTCGGCGCTCTTGTAGACGGGACCGAGATAGCGCTGGAACGCCGTGAAAATGTGGTCGCGATCGAGATACACGCGCTTGTCGGCGAGCAGTCGCTGGTTGGTGGCGACGGTCCAGCGCAGGTGATCGTCGTAACGGCCGTCGGTGATCCAGTACGTCGAGATGTACTTGCCGAGCTCGACCGGGTTGGCGATGGAGGAGTCCTTCGGGATGCGCAGAGCCTGCAGGTCACGCGGCGCCACGTAGCGCTTGCCGGCGAACATCCACGGCATCGCCATCGCACCGGCGTAGAAGTGGTCGTCCTCATACCAGCGGTTGTAGGCCTTCTCGTGGCCGACGTGCGGCTCGACCATGGTGATGAGGGCCGAGCCCACCTTGACCTCGTACTCGCCCTCGCCGGGCAGCAACGAGTACTGACTGACCTCTGCCACGATGACTCCTGTCGCTTTGCTTGCTGCTTGGGTCTATTGAGATCTCAGACGCGTGAGAAGTCGGGCTCGCGCTTCTCCGCGAACGCGGTCATGGCCTCGATGTTGGCCGGAGCGCCGAGAAGTTCGGCAAATGCTGCATTTTCCCGGCCCCGGGCCGCGACGATCGCGTCGATCAAAGGCGCCATCATCACCTGCTTGGTCGCGATGAGCGAGCTGACCGGAGCGGCGGCGAGCACGCGGGCGTGGCGCATCGTCACGTCCATCAGTTCCTCGGGTGCGCAGAGCTTGCGAGCGATGCCGAGTTCGACGCATTCGGCGGCCGTCACCCACTCGGCCGACATCAGCACCCACGCGGCGGCCTGGCGGCCGATGAGGATCGGCAGCAGGACGCTGCTCGCGGCTTCGGGAGCCACGCCCAGCCGCGTGAAGGGGTAGCGCAACCGGGCGTCGGTCGACATGACGGCGTAGTCGGCAAAGCCCAGGATCGTGGCGCCGATGCCCACCCCGAGCCCGTTCACCGCGCAGAGGAAGGGCTTGCGGAAGTGGGTCAGCTGATCGATCAGTCCGGGGAACCCGTGCTTGCCATTCGTGAAGCCTTCCGGATCGGCAACGCGGGCGGCCATCTCGCGCACGTCGGTGCCGGCGCAGAAGGCACTCCCGCCACCGGTGAAGACGACGACCGCCACACCGGGATCGGCATCGGCGGCGATGAGCGCCTCGGTCATCGCGTCGTAATGCTCTTCGTTGAAGGCGTTCTTCGCCTCGGGCCGGTCGAGGGTGATGACCCGCACCCGGCCGTCGTCCTCGATGCGGATCACGCCGTCAGCCCTTCAGCTACAGCACTGTCGACGATGCGCCAGCGGATGGGTTCTTCGGGATCGGCCGGCTCGTCGTAGGTGAGGACGCCCCGTTCCCGCAAGGCGTAGAGGTGCGCGAGCGCCTCGCCCACAGCCGCGCGGCGCATGAAGCCGTCGATGCGGTCCCAGGAGCGCGACCAGCTCATCCGCGCCGCGACCGCGAAAGCGGTGTTGTCACCACCACGGATGGCGGCCACCACCTCGGAGAAGCGCTGATGGTGATGGGCTTTCAGCGCGTCGACGCGCGCTGTCAGCCCGACGAACCGGTGCTCGTGCGCCGGCAATACCAGCTCGACGTCTTCGGCGGCCACCTTGTCGAGCGAGTCCAGGAAGTCGCCGAGCGGGTTCTTGCCGGACTGCGGGTGATAGGAGATGTTCGGCGTGATGCGCGGCAGCACGTGGTCGCCGGTCAGCATCAGGCGCTGCTCGGCCAGGTAGAAGCAGAGGTGGCCGGGCGAGTGGCCGGGGGTATGGATCGCCCGCAGGTTCCAACCGGGGACGTCGGGACGGTCGCCGTCCTCGATGAGCACGTCGGGCAGGGTCGGCTTGACGAGCTCGCGCACCGGCATCGACGCGGCGCCGATGCCGACGAGTTCCTCTTCGGACGCGCCGGCCCGGGTCAGGGAGCTGCTCACCATCTTCAGCAGCTCGTCCGGATCGATGTAGCGCGACTGGATGAGCCGGGCGTCGGCGGGATGCAGGGAGATCCACGCACCGGACGCCTCGCGGATGCGGCCCGCGAGCCCGTAGTGGTCGGGGTGGATGTGGGTCACCATCACGCCGCGCACGTCGGCCATCGCGAAACCGGCCTGCGACAGGCCGTCGGCGAGCGCATCGAAGGCTTCATCGGTGTTCCAGCCCGCATCGATCAGGTACGCGCCGCGCTCGGTGGCGAAGACGTACACCAGCACGTAGCGCAGCGAGTTCATCGGGATGGGGACCGGCACCACCCACAAGCCCGGACGGATCTGCTCGACCGGAGGGAGCGGGGCGAGCACGGGACTGGGATCTGAAGCCACGCTTCGGATCGTGCCACTTGTGTCAGGCAACGACACCGTCGGCCCGTAGCGCGTCGATCTCGGTGGCGCTCAGGCCCAGTTCGGCGGCCAGCACTTCGGTGGTGTGCTCGCCCAGCCAGGGCACCCGCGTCTCCGGACCTTCGGCGACCCCCGAGAGCTTCACCGGATTGCCCGGGATGAGCACGGGCTGCTCGACATCATCGCTGCGCGGCATCTCGACGAGCATGTGCCGGGCGGCCAGATGCGGATCGACGACGACCTCCTCGTCGATGAAGCACGGGCCGGCGGCGATGCCTGCGGGGCCGAGCGCGTCGCACGCCTCGATCCGGGTGAGGCCGCTGGCCCACCCCTCGATCGCGGGACGCAGCACGGTGTCGAGGTGCTCCAACCAGCCGGCGCGGGTGGCGAACCGCGGGTCCTCGATCCACTCCGGATGGCCGATGAGCGTGACCAGCTTGGCGAACTGCGCCTCGCGTCCGACCTGCATGACGAACCAGCCGTCACCCGCCCGGAAGCCATGGTTGATCAGCTGCGGTGGGGTGCCGCTCTTCAGGCCCAGCGACCAGTAGTTCGTCACGATGTCGGTCATCGCGACGACGACGTCGAACATGGCGATGTCGACGTACTGGCCACGTCCGTCGCGCTCGCGCTGGCGAAGCGCGGACAGGATGCCGATGGTCGCGTACAGCGCCGCGCCGATGTCTCCCAGCGCGCCGACCGGAGACACCAACGGGGGATTGTCACCCTCGCGCTTGAGCTCGTAGATGCCGCTCATCGCCTCGACGATGGGGGCGAACGCGGGCCAGCTCCCGTACGGGGTGGGCGTGGTGTTGCCGAAGCCCGAGATCGAGACGTAGATGCAGGCCGGGTGCACGGCGGCGATGTCCTCGTACGCGAGCCCGAGCCGCCCGAGCGATCCGGCCTTCGAGTTCTCGGCGATGACGTCGAAGTGCGGGGCCATGTCGAGCACCAGCTGACGGCCGCGCGGGTTGCGCAGGTCGATGCTGATGCTGCGCTTGTTCAGATTGTTGCGCAGGAAGGTGGCGCCGATCTGGCGGCCGTCCGGATCGGCCATGGCCGGTGTCGACCCGCGCCCCAGATCGCCGGTGGGCGGCTCGACCTTGACGACCTCGGCGCCCAGGCGCGAGAGCAGCTGGGTGGCGTAGGGCAGCGCCTGCATCTGCTCGAGAGCCAGGATGCGGACACCGTCCAATGGCTTGCCCCGGCCGGCGGCGGCAGCGTTAGCGATCTCTCCGAGGAGCACCCCGCCACCATAACGACGTCCCCCGGGGCGCCTGACGGGGCGTCAGGAGATTGAAGCTCGCGTTTTCACATCATTGCGCTCCGTCGGGCTTAGCATCGGCCCATGAGCTCGCGCGCTCCCCTAGCCGGAAGCGGGGCTGGTTCGCGTGCCGGTGCGGGCTTCCCAGGTGCCGCGCAGCCCGTCGCGCCAGCCCACCAGACACGGGCCCGTGAAGGCGCGGCGTCGTGAAACGTCGGCGATCGAGCCGCGCAGCGTGCCCGGAGTCGATACGACCTCCAGCGTCGCCGGGTGACCGGACAACTCGGCCAGGTAGGCGGTCCATTCTTGTACGGAGACCGCCTCGTCGCCCGCCCAGTTGACGATCGTCGCGGGGACCGCCGCCGCGTCGAGGAGCGCCTCGGTCTGCGTGTTGATGTCGTCCTGGTGGATCGGGCTGTAGGGACACGGGTCCCAGCGCGTGACGACCGGCTGACCGGCCGCGATGGCATCAGCGTGGTACGCGGGAAGCCCGCCGTTGGGACCGTATGAGGCGTTCATCCGGGCGATGATGACCGGCAGGTCGAACAGCCGCGCGCAGGTGCGCGCGACCGCCTCCTGACCGATCTTCGACATCGAGTACGGCGGCGAGAGCGACGAGTTCACGTCGCCGAGCGGATCGGTCTCCGCGAAGACGTGCAGCGGATCCTGCACCGGCTTGTAGACCGAGTGCGTCGACATCACCATCACGGCCTTGGCCTTGCGGCAGTGCGACATGAGCAGCCCGGTCGCTTCCGCATTGCCGCGGATCGCCGAGTCGTAGTCGTAGCCCGGCGACTGGTCGGCGGCGAGGTGCAGCACGTACTCGAAGTCGCTCGGCAGCTCGGAGAGGTCGCCGGTGGAAAGGTCGGCCGTGACGGCCCGGACGCCGGCCGCTTCGACCCGCTCGCGCGAGCCCTCGACCGTGAAGCGCGCGACGCCCCAGACCTCGTTCTCGCGTGCCAGGTATTCGGCGAGGGGAAACGCGATCTGCCCCGCGGGTCCGGTGACGAGAATCTTCTTGCCCGACAGCATGGCGGGACGCTACCCCGCCGCGTCACGCGCTCGGGTGACCGGCTGCCGCCGCCGCGATGTGCAGGCCCAGCAGTTCCGTCGCCTCGACCACGTCGCTGCCGATGTCGCGGCTGCGCCCGCTGGTGGCGACCAGCAGCCCGAGCGTCGATCCGTGGCTGCGCAGCGGCACGACGAGCATGGCCCGCGCCGCGGACTCGAAGCCACTGCCGAGGAAGCTGGCGGCGAGGTCGCGCGGACCGCCACCGGTGTGGCACGACGTGACCCCGGCGGCAAACGCGAACAGCTTCTCGACCAGCGCCTGGTCGAGCTCGGCGAACGTGGCGCGAGCGGGCCCGATGGCGGCGCCGAGTCCGGCGCCTTCCGGCCGGTACCACCACAGCGCGGCGCTGGTGAGCGAGCTGACGTCGATCGCCGCGCGCACGCCCCGCTCGGCGAGAGCTGCCCGCGATCGGGCGCTCGCCAGACCGCGGGGCGAGCGGCTCAATGCCCGCAGCGGGCTGTCGCGGACGTGGCGCGTACCGAGAGCGTCGAGCCGGCGTTCCATCAGGCAGCGCAGCCTGCCGGGTCTGCTCCCGCACCGCGGCGCCGAGCTCGCTGTAGGACTCGACGTTCAGCACCCCGAACCGCTTACCGCCCGCGTGCAGCGGAACGCTGAACTCCGAACGCACCCCGGGGATGGCGGCACGGTAGGACGGGTCGGCGCGTACGTCGGGCACCCACGCCTCCTGGTCGCGGGCAAACGCGCGGCCGGTGATGCCGACGCCCGGGGCCATGCCGTCGTGCACGATCCACTGGCCGCGCCGCGACAGGCAGCGCAGCACTCCCCCGCGCTCGACGTAGATGCTCGGCATGAGCCGATGCTCCTCGTGGAGCCAGCCGGTGACGATGTCGGCGAGGGTCTGCACGTCGCCGGCCCGCTCGACGCGTGACGCGAGTGGCAGCAGCGCGAGCTCCTGCCGCGTCGCGCGTCCGGCATCGGTATGCGCCGGCACCGGCCATCCGCTGGCGGGCCGGGCGATGAGATAGCCCTGGACCAGGTCGACGCCGAGCTCACCGAGCGCGCTGAGCTCGGCGGCTTCCTCGACACCTTCGGCCACCGTCTGCGCGCCGCAGGCGACCCCGAACGCGACGAGCGCGGCTATGAGAGCGCGCCGGTCGCGGTCGCGGTGCAGGCCGCTGACGATGCTGCGGTCGATCTTGATGAAGTGCGGGGACAGCCGCAGGACGTGCGCCATGTTGGCGTAACCGGCGCCCACGTCGTCCACCGCGAGCAAGGTGCCGGCCCGCGCGAGGCCGACGAGACGCTCGGTCAGCGGCGAGTAGTCGGCGATCGCTCGTGCTCGGTGACTCTCCAGGACGTGCTCGGGAGCGCCGCCAGCAGCTCGTCGAGGCGCGGGTCGAGCAGGAGTCCGGCGCTGGCGTTCAGGAAGAGGCGCGCTCCGCCGGGCGGCGTCCCGAGGGCGAGCCCGGCGCGCAGGCAGGCGAGCTCGACGTCGGTGCGGCAGCCGGCCGCTTCTGCCCGGGCGAGCCATTGGTCGGGCGAGGTGAAGGAGAAGCTGCGCGAGCGCGCCAGCGCCTCGAAGCCCACGGTCACGCCGTCGGCGACGCGCACGATGGGTTGGGTGACGGCGGTGATGTCGCCAGGAGCAAGCAGCGAGGACACATCGCTCCGGCACCGGAGGTCCGCTGCGGGCTCGTGGGAGACGTCCCGCCACCCGCGACGGATTGCTCACCGGATGCCTGTCGGCACGGCGCGAGGAATACTTCATGACCGGTGGGGAAAAATCGGGGGGCGTCACAAGAAATTCACAATTCAGGTTCTTCGTCCAGGCGAAATATCCGGAAGATCCTGGTTAGCGGACCGGACCCGGCGAGGAGCCCTGCACAGAGGGGCCGAAAATAGTCGCCGTGACCTACCGCGCGCATATCGACATCGATGCACCCGTGGAGCAGGTGTGGGACGTGCTGATCGACGTCGAGAGGTGGCCGGACTGGTCACCGACCATGACCAGCGTCAAGCGCCTCGAAACCGGCCTGTTCCGGCCGGGTAGCAGCGCTCGTATCAAGCAGCCGAGGTTGCCCGAGGCGGTCTGGCGGGTGTCCGCGCTGGTGCCGCAGAAGTCGTTCACCTGGAGCACGCGCTCGCGAGGTGTCACCACGGTGGCGCGCCACACCGTCGCCGAGCGCGCCGAGGGCGGCACCCTCGTGGGTCTCGCGATCGACCAGAGCGGTCCGCTCTCCCTGCTGGCGAAGGTGTTCTTCGCGCGCCTGACCAAGCGCTATCTGCAAGAGGAGGCGCTAGGGCTCAAGAAACGCTGCGAGACGGGGTAGGGAGCTGCCATGAGCGGACAGCCAGCCCAGCAGCCAGCAGGAAGTGCCCAGCCCACGCATCGGGTGGCGATCATCGGCGCCGGTTTCGGCGGGCTGTTCGCCGCGCGCTCGCTGCGCCGGGCGCCCGTGGCGGTCACCATGATCGACCGCACCAACCATCATCTCTTCCAGCCGCTGCTCTACCAGGTGGCCACCGGGATCCTCTCCGAGGGAGACATCGCTCCCCCGATCCGAGACGTGCTGCGTCACTACCGCAACACCGAGGTGCTCATCGGCGACGTCACGGAGATCGACCTCGCGCAGCGCAAGCTCACGGTCGTGAATCTCGGCGAGCCGGTCGACGTCGAGTACGACAGCCTGATCGTGGCGGCAGGTGCCGGGCAGTCCTACTTCGGTCATCCCGAGTTCAGCCGCTACGCCCCGGGCATGAAGTCGATCGATGACGCCCTGGAGATCCGCGGACGCATCTTCGGCGCGTTCGAGATGGCTGAGCGCGAGAACGATCCTGACAAGCGACGCGACTGGCTCACGTTCGTGGTCGTCGGCGGCGGCCCGACCGGGGTGGAGATGGCGGGCCAGATCGCTGAACTGTCACGGCGGTCGTTGCGCGACAATTTCCGCCACATCGATCCGGCGAGAGCCCGGGTCCTCCTGCTCGATGCGGGCGATGCGCTGATCCCGGCGTTCGGCAAAAGGCTGTCGGGCAAGGCCCTGACCGGGCTTCGCGAGCTGGGCGTCGAGGTCCACCTGAACACGCCCGTGACGAACGTCGACGCCGACGGGGTCGACGCGAAACGCTCCGACGGAACCACCATGCGCATCCGTGCCCAGACCAAGATCTGGGCCGCCGGTGTGCAGGCCTCGTCGCTGGGCGGGATGCTCGGGAAGCAGAGCGGCGCCGAGGTCGACAAGACCGGCAAGGTGAAGGTCAATCCCGACCTGACGCTGCCCGGCCATCCCGAGGTCTTCCTCGTCGGCGACATGATCGATCTGGACAAGCTCCCGGGAGTCGCGGAAGTAGCGATGCAGGGCGGCATCCACGCGGCGCACGCCATCAAACTCCGCATCGAGACAGCCGATCCGAACACGCCGATCAAGGCGTTCCACTACCGCAACCTCGGTGACATGGCGACCATCTCCCGCTTCCAGGCGGTGGCCGCGTTCGGCCCCTTCCGCGTCGCCGGCTTCCTCGGCTGGCTCATGTGGCTCTTCGTGCACCTGACCTTCCTGACCGGGTTCAAGAACCGGGTCGCGACGGTGTTCAACTGGTTCATCGCGTTCATCGGCCACGGCCGGCCCCAGCGAGCCATCACGCAGCAGCAGGTGGATGCACGCGCGGCGCTGCAGCGCGAGCACCGCGAATAGCCCCGCCGGCTACGGCGGATCTTGGGCCCTACCCCTTTCGAGCGGTAGCTCTCCTCGCCCTGCCGCCAGAGTCGCGAGGGCTGCGAACGCGAGCCAGCAACTGCCGAGCAGCCAGCCGCCGGCGACGTCCGTGGCCCAGTGCACCGACAGGTAGATGCGCGGAAAGACCCACGCCGATCGCCAGGATCACAGCCCCGCTGATGAACACCCGACGGCCGCGCGGAAAGCTCATGGTCAGCACGATGGCGAGCAACGCGTAGGCCATGGTCGCGTTGGTCGTGTGGCCTGATGGGAACGCGTAGCCACTGGCGCTCACGAGATGAAGTCCCGCCGGCGGTCGGGGCCGCGCGATGGTGCGGTTGATGACGAGCCGGACCAGCTGACCGGTGACGAACACGGCTATCGCCAACACACCCGGGCGGGGCCGGACCGTGCGTCGCCAGCAGATGAGCGCACCCACGACGAGCAGCGGGTAGACGACGAGGTCGGTGCCGAACGTCGTGATCGTCTTGCCCAGCGCGGTGAGCGCACCCGAGCGCCAGTTGACGACGTCCTGCAGCGCGCGCTGGTCGGGTCCCAGCGGTCCGGAACGACGTGCGACCGCGACGGCCAGCAGCGCGAACGCGACCGCAGCGAGGACGAACACCACCCCCGCGATCAGCAACACCCGCCGGCGCCGGCCCGACGCAAGCTCAGGCAACGGGGAGGTCACTCCAGCGGCCGGTAGACGATCAGGCGCCGCGGATGCTTGGCCAGCGTCAGCGCCGGCGCCTGCGTACCCACCTCACCGTCGCGCGCGAGCTCCAGCGCCGTCGCGTCGTCACGGATCCGCACGGTCACGCGTGCCGTCGGGCGTTCCTCGTAGACGCGGCTTTGGCCGAGCCGGCCCGAGAGCACAGCAAAGACGAGGCGGGTCCGTGCGAAGGGCCGCTGCGCGTCGAGCAGGCGTACGTCGAGCAGTTCGTCGTCGAGTCGCGGGCGATAGGTCGGCGCGAAACCAGCGGGCCGGTAGCAGCAGTTGCCGGCGAACAGCAGCCACAGCCGGCGGTGCTCACCGTCGATCTCGAGCTCCAGCGGAGTGCTGCGCCGCAGCACTCGCGCCGTGCCGAGCGCCATCGCGGGCCACTTGCCGAGGTAGCCCTCGAAGCGCTCGCGTACCGCCACCAGCTCGGGATAGCTGCCCAGGCTCGCCGTGTTCAGGAAGATCCGCCCTTGAGGGCGCTCGGGATCGCCCTCGACCCAAGCGACGTCGACCGCGGCCGCGCGCCCACCTTCGACGGCGGCCACCGTGTCGCCGAGCTCATGCAGGCCGGCGTCACGGGCGAAGTGATCGAGCGTCCCCGCGGGAAAGACGGCGAGCGGGATGCCCGCAGCGAGGGCGGCCGCCGCCGCGCAGTTGACGGTGCCATCGCCGCCCGCCACACCGAGCGCCGGAGCGCCGCTCGCCGCTTTTGCCATCACCTCATCCAGGTCTTCGTCGTCGCCCGGCTGCACGATGCGTGCCTGTGGCAGGAGTTCCTGCAGCTGTTTCGCGACGTCGCCGCGACTGGCCTTTCCGGCTCCGGCATTCACCACGATGACCAGCCCCCGCCCCTGCGGCAGAGCGGGCGCCTCGCTCGAGGCCGGACGCGCCTGCGCCGGGCCCGCGGGCCGGCGGGGCCAGGTCCGCGTCGTCAGCGCCGCGGAGCCGGCGCCGAGGGCGATACCGGCGAGAACGTCACCGGGATAGTGCACTCCCACGTAGACCCTCGAGTACGCGACCGCGGCAGCGACGAGCGCGACCCCGGCACCGATCGCCGGGGTCTCCAGCGCGACGCCGGCGGCGAAAGCGGCCGCCGAAGCGGAGTGGCCGGACGGGAAGGAGGAGGTGATCGGCTGGCGGCGAAGCCGGCGCGGCAGGGGCACGGCCTCGAGCGAGGGCCGGGCGCGCCGGGTCGACAATTTCGCCGGCACGTTCGCGACCGCGCTCGCAATACCCAAGCTCAGCAGCCCGCGTAGCGCCGCCCGCCGGCGCTGCCCTCCACTGAGCCCGAGGGCCCCGGCAGCGGCCCACCACAGCAGGCCGTGGTCCGCAGCGCGGGACAGCCGGGGAAGCACGCCGTCCCAAGCCGGGGTGTGGGCAGCGGCGACGCGCTCGAAGAGCGCCTGGTCGAGCAGTTGAGCGCGCACGAAGGCTCCGAAAGGTCTGGGGAGGGCCCCCTTCGACCTACCCTCGATCGCCGCCGATCTAATCGGCCGGCCCATCACTGGATCGAGTAGCCGCCGTCGATGGTGAGCGCGTGACCGAGGACGAAGGACGACTCGGACGAGCACAGCCAGAGCGCGGCCGCGGCGATCTCCTCCGGCTCGGCGATGCGCCCGATCGGGTGCATGTCGACGACCTGCTTCTCGAGCTCGGGATCGTCGCCCATCCAGTCGTTGACCATGCGCGAGCGCGCGGTGCCGGGGCAGATCGCGTTGACCCGGACACCGGTCGTGGCGAGTTCGAGCGCCGCGGTGCGGGTGAGACCGATGACGCCGTGCTTGCTCGAGACGTAGTCCGCCATTCCCGGGAAGCCGATGAGGCCGGCTCCGGAAGAGGTGTTGACGATCGCCCCGCCGGGACCTTGGGCGACGATGTGCGGGATCTCGTACTTCATGCACAGGAAGACGCCGGTCAGCATGACGGCGATGCCGCGCTGCCAGACGGCCTCGTCCATCTCGGCAATGGTCGCGCCGGCCCCGACGATGCCAGCATTGTTGTGCGCGTAGTCCAGCCGCCCGAACACCGAAAGGGCGGTGGCGACCATCGCCTGGACGGAGGCGGAATCGGCGACATCGGTCTCGGCGAAGACGGCCCGGCCACCCGCGTCAGCAATCAAACGCACGGTCTCGGCGCCGCCGCCCGTATCGATGTCGGCCACCACGACCGAGGCACCCTCGCGGGCGAAGCCGAGCGCCGACGCCCGGCCGATCCCGGAGGCCGCACCGGTGACGATCGCGACCTTGCCTTCGAAGCGACTCACGCGTGTCAGGCTAGACGCGACGCGCAGCGATCCGTGCCTCGGCTGGCCAGCGAACGTCCGTCGCCCAGCCGAGCTTCTCGCAGACCCGGATGAAGCCGGCGGCGATATCGACCTGATGCGGGTCGACGCCGTGACGCGCGCAGGTCGGTTCGGCGTGATGCAGGTTGTGCCAGCTGTCGCCCATCGAGAGCACGGCGAGCGGCCACAGGTTGGTCGCGCGGTCGGCACGGCGCAGCTTGAACGGGCGGCTGCCGTAAAGGTGACAGAGCGAGTTGACGCTCCACGTGACGTGATGGAGCAGGAAGACGCGCACCAGGCCGCCCCAGAGCAGCGCCGTGAGCGCCCCGCGCGCAGTCCCGGTGAGCAGGTAGCCGGCAAGCGTCGGAAGTCCGAGCGAGAGCAGGCACAGGAGCGGAAACGCCCGGTCGATGGCGGCCATCATCGGCTCGGCCTTGAGGTCGGGCGCGTACTGCTCGACCGAGGTCGAATCCGCCCGGAAAAGCCAGCCCATATGAGCATGAACGACCCCGCGCACCCGGCCGATCACCCCACCGCCGTACTCGTAGGGCGAATGAGGATCTCCGGGCGCGTCGGAGAAGGCGTGGTGGCGCCTGTGGGTGGCGATCCAGCTGATGACGCCGCCCTCGAACGCCATGCTTCCGGCGATCGCCAATCCCGCACGCAAGACGGGCGAGGCGGTGAAGCTGCGGTGGGTGTGCAGCCGGTGGAAGCCGGCGGTCAGACCCATCGCGGTGATCAGGTAGAAGACCGCCAGCAGGGTGAGGTTGACCGCCGTAACCCCGCTGCCGACCAAGCCGTGCACACGACGACCAGCCCCGCAACCGGCAGGCCCACCACGAGGATCGTCACGATCAGTGGCACGAAGCCCAGGCGTGCGCGCTCACCGGTGTCGAACGGAGCAGTGTCGTAGGTAGGCGGTACGGCAAGAACGGCAGGCGGCACGGATTCTCCGGTGATCGACGGGATGGAGCAGGCCTCGAACATCGACGGGCCGGGGACCTGCCGGGGCGTGCCTAACCCCTGATGTCGCCAAGCGGGTCAGTTCTGACGCGGCAGATCGTACGCGGTGGGGTTAGGAATCAGCTGTGAAACGCCCGCGCCGCCGGCGAGCGAAAGCCCGTCAGGTAAGACAAGGGCGTGAAACTGCGAACCCTCGGCCGCACCGGCATCAAGGTCAGCCCGCTCTGCCTCGGCGCGATGATGTTCGGCGAGTGGGGCAACCCCGACCACGACGACGGCGGTGCGCATCATCCACCGCGCCCTCGACGCCGGGCATCAACTTCATCGACACCGCCGACGTCTACTCGGCCGGCGAGTCGGAGGAGATCGTCGCCAAGGCACTGCGCGGGCGGCGCGACGACGTGGTGCTCGCCACCAAGGTCCGCGTGCTCGATGGGACGAGCGAGCCCAACCGGTCCGGGGCAGCTCGCGGCGCTGGATCATCGCGGAGGTCGAGAACAGCCTGCGCCGGCTGGGCACCGACTGGATCGACCTGTACCAGATGCACCGGCCCGACCCGACGACCGACATCGACGAGACGCTCGGCGCGCTGACCGACCTGGTGCACGCCGGGCAAGATCCGCTACCTCGGCTCGCTCGACCTTCCCGGCTCGGACATCGTCGAGGCGCAGTGGGTCGGCCGAGCGGCGCGGGCGCGAGCGCTTCGTGTGCGAGCAGCCGCCGTACTCGATCCTGGTCCGCGGCGATCGAGAGGGACATCCTGCCGACGCTGCGCAGCGCCACGGCATGGGCGTGATCCCGTGGAGCCCGCTCGCGGGCGGCTGGCTCATCGGGCCGCTACCGCCAGGGCCAGGACGTGCCAGACCGACCGCGCCGAGCCCGGGTCCCCGGCCGCTACGACCTGTCGACCCCGGCAACCAGCGCAAGCTCGAGGCGGCCGACGCCGCTCGGCGCGCTCGCCGAGGAGGCTGGGATCCCGCTCATCGAGATGGCGCTCGCCTTCGTGCTCGCGCATCCCGCGGTGACGTCGGCGATCATCGGGCCGCGGACCATGCGAGCAGCTCGAGGCCCAGCTCGACGCGGCCGACGTGATCCTGTCGCGGCGACGTGCTCGACCGCATCGACGAGATCGTCCCGCCGGGCACCACCGTCAGCCGCGACGACGCGGGCTGGACCCCTCCGGTGCTGAAGGATCCCAGCCTGCGCCGGCGCGTCAGCCGTTCAGCAGCCGCAGGGTGACGACGGCGGTCAGGCGAACTCGCTGACGTTCGCCTTCGCCTTCGGGCGAGGTACGAAGCGGGGGACCTGGCGCTGATATGCAGCGTCGGCTCCAGGTAACAGTAACGTCAGTCGTTGACCGCTCGGACATCAGCAGCGAGCACCACCGACCGTGCATCGAACGACAGGGAGCAAGACGTGACCACGTTGGACGGCAAAGTTGCCATCGTCACCGGAGCAGGCCGCGGCATCGGACGCGAGGAGGCGCTCGCCCTCGCTGCCGAGGGAGCCCGGGTGATCGTCAACGATCTCGGAGGTGACCGCCGCGGTGTCGGCAACGACGCCACTCCCGCGCAGGAGACAGTCCAGCTGATCCAGGACGCCGGCGGCGAAGCGATGGTGAACGGTGACGACGTCGCCACCTGGGACGGCGCCGAGAGGCTGGTCAGGCAGGCGATCGAGACGTTCGGCGGGCTCGACGTGCTCGTGAACAACGCCGGCATCCTGCGCGACGCGATGAGCTTCAACACCACCGAAGACGACTGGGACGCCGTCATCCGGGTGCACCTGAAGGGCCATTTCGCCCCGACCAAGTTCGCCTCTGCCTACTGGCGTGAGCAGAGCAAGGCGGGCAATCCCGTCTCCGCGGCCATCATCAACACCAGCAGCGACAGCGGGTTGTTCAGTAACGCGGGCCAGTCCGCGTACGACGCCGCGAAAGCCGGCATCGCGTCGCTCACGCTCTGCCTGGCGCGCGAGCTCGAGCGCTATGGAGTACGCGTCAACGCGATTGCGCCGCGGGCACGTACCCGGCTGACAGCGACCGTCGGCGTCACCGAAGTCCCGGACGCCGACGTGTTCGATGCGCTGTCACCGGCCAACGTGGCGCCCGTCGTCGCGTGGCTCGCCGGCCCTGGCGCTGCCGGTGTCAACGGTCAGGTGTTCGCCGTCGGCGGCGGCACGGTCGTGTGGCTGTCGGGCTGGCACCAGACGGGCATCCTGCAGCAGGACAAGCAGTGGACGGTGGACGACCTCGCAGCGCAGCAGGAGCAACTGTTCGGCGGAGCCAGTAGCGGAACGCCGCCGATGATGATTCCGGGCATCAACTTCGGGTAGCGCCGATCGCCGCTCGGTTGGTCAGCCGGCCGTCTTGGTGACCGATGCGTCGAAGATCTGGGTGATCGTCCGGTCGAGCTCGGCGTTGAACTCCTCGTCGGTCTGCTGGTCGGAAAGGCCTTGCAGGAGCGCCCTCGAGAAGCTGGCGATCATGCTGGAATCGTTGGCCAGCAGCCGGCAGGCCTCGTCGCGGCTGTAACCGCCGGACAGGGCCAGCACCCGAAGCACCCGAGGGTCGGCAGCGAGGCCCGCGTAGAGCCCTGACTGGCTGGGCAGCGTCAGCTTCAGCATGATCGCCGCATCGTCGGCAAGCGCGTCGACGTGGCTCTGGAGTGCGTCGAGCAGGAGCGCCTCCGCCTCTTCCTTGTGCGGGCTCTTGATGCTCACCTCGGGTTCGAGGATCGGCACCAGGCCTGCCGCCGAGATCTGAGCTCCGATCTCGAACTGCTGGTCGACGATCGCGTTGATGCCACCCTTGTCGGCGTCCTTGATGACCGAGCGCATCTTGGTGCCGAAGATGCGGTGCGCATTGGCTCGCGCGAGCAGCTCATCGAGGGTGGGTATCGGCTTCATCAGCTGCACGCCCGACTGCTCGTCGGCCAAACCCTTGTCGACCTTCAGGACGGGCACGATCTGCTTCTGCTCCCAGAGGTACTGCGCGGTCGGCACGCCCTTGATGTCGCGCTCCATGGTCTGCTCGAAGAGGATCGCGCCGATGATGCGCGAGCCGTCGAACGCCGGGCTGGTGATGACCCGGGTGCGCATCGCGTGCACCAGATCGAACATCTCGGCGTCGGAGCTGTAGCGGCTCTCAGCAACGCCGTAGTCGGCCAGGGCTTTCGGCGTGCTGCCACCGCTCTGGTCGAGGGCCGCGAAGAAGCCATGGCCGGAGCTGACGATCTGACGCTGTGTCGTGTCCACGGCGCCATTCTGACAGCACTCGCGCACACCTCGCACCGGTGTGCGCCCGAAAGTTTGAGGAAGGGTGCGCTTCCGGCTCGCCGAACGAGCCGTGCCTCACACGACGGACGGCTAACCGCTCAGATCGGTGAGCACCGCCCGTCCGAGGTAGCGGGTTTCGGCGAGCTCGTCGAAGATGGTGGCGAGTTCCGACAGCGCACCGACCCGCGAGACATGACTGGTGACGCGGCCCGCCGTGGCCAGGTCGACGAGCTCGCGCATGTCCTGCACGGTGCCGACGGCCGAGTAGATGATCGTCGCGTCCTTCATGAAGAGCTGGAAGGGGTTGAACTCCAGGTTGCCTTCGCTCGCAGCGGGTAGGCCGACGGCGACGAACAGGCCGCGCGGGCCGAGCAGGTCGAAACCCAACCGGAAGCCGGCCATCTTGGCGGAGAAGACCAGGCTCGCGTCGACTCCCCCGATCTCGCCGCGCAGCTGGTCAGCGGCGGCCGGGTCGGTCGCATCGAGCGTCAGGTCAGCGCCGAGAGACCTCACGAAGTCGAGCCGCTCGGCGCCGACGTCGACCCCGATCACCTGATAACCAAAGGCTTTTGTCAGCTGTACGGCGTAGTGACCGAGACCTCCCGCCGCTCCGAGGACCGCGACCGGACGACCCGGCCGCACACCGTGGTCGAGCAGCTTCTTCACGGCGCCGTACGCGGTGAGCCCGCCGCAGGCGAGCGGGGCCTCGTGGTCGCCGAGGCTGTCGGGAATCGTCACCAGGGACCGGGCCCAGACGCAGAAGTACTCGGCGAACGTGCCGATGATGCCCTTGGACTCCTTGCAATGACGGGGCTGCCCCGACAGGCAGAATCTGCAGGCGCCACACCAGTAACCGCCGCCACTGCCGCCGAGCCCGAGAATGACACGATCGCCGATCTTGACGAAGCGATCGGCGCCGGGACCGAGCGCCTCGACGATGCCGATCGCCTCGTGCCCGAGGCTGAGATTCGACGAGACCCCGAGCCATTCGCCGCGAGCCAGGTGAAGGTCGGAGTGGCAGACTCCAGCCGCCGTGATGCGGATCAGGGCATCGCCCTCACCGGGCACCGGCATCGAGAGGTCGCGGATGTGCAGGACGCCGTCTTCTACCCGTGCTGCCTTCATGCTCACATCCACTCGTCGGCCGCGTCGTCGCGGTGCATGCGTGGGACGGCGAGCAGCCTAGCCCAAGCGAAAGTTCGAGGAAACGCACCCTCTTCGGCTGAAAACCGTAGGTTTCCTCGAACTATCGGCGGTTGCCGGCCGCACGGGCCGGGGCTTGTAGGGGAATTCTCTAGATGTATAGCCTGCCTGCGTGACGACCCCAGCCGACCCTCACGCCGCCCTTACTGCACCAGGCTCGTATTTCGCGATCGGGGACGAGGTCGTCCACGGGACCACGATGCCGGTCTTCACCCAGCGCGCACGGTCGCTTCGCCAGCTACTGGAGGACACCGCCCGCTTCGCCGAACGCGTCTACATCGTGGACGAGGACACCCGGATCGACTACGGCACGCACCTGGAACTCGTCGACGGTCTGGCTGCGGCGCTGCGCGATGAATACGCGATCCAGCCGGGCGAGCGCGTCGCCATCTTCGCCGCCAACCGGTGGGAATGGGTGGTGACCTTCTGGGCGATCGCCACGGCCGGCGCCATTCCCTGTGCCTACAACGGTTTCTGGACCCAGGACGAGTTCGCCCATGCCACAGCACTCGTCGAGCCGGCACTCATCATCGGCGATGGCGATCGCCTGTCGCGGGTGGCCGAGGCGGCGGCCGGACGCCGGGTACTCGACCTCGATGACGTCCGCTCGCTGTCGGCATCGCATCGGGGCACCCCCGCCCGGTCGATCGAGGTGGGCGAGGACGACCCCGCCGTGCTCATCTTCACCAGCGGCACCACCGGCTACCCGAAGGCGGTCTCGACCTCGCACCGCGGGGTCGTGGGCTTCGCTCAACTCAGCGCCTACCAAGAGGCGTTCGCCCGGGTGCTGATGGGCGGAGCCGTCCCGCAGTCCTTCGCCGACGTGCCGGCCTCCGACGACGTGATCCTGGTGACCTCGCCGCTGTTTCACACCTCCATGCTCTACGGGGTCTTCGTGCGCGCGATGCTGCGCGGGTCGGCGGCCGGCCTGCTGCCCGGTCGTTTCGATCCGGAGCGGGCGCTGGCGGCCATCGAACGCGAGCGCGTCACCAGCTGGCTCGCACTCGGCAGTGCCGCCGCCCGGGTGTGCACGCTGGCGGGCCGCGACCGCTACGACACGAGCAGCCTGCTGCACGTGGGCGTCGGCGGCGCACCGGTGAGCCCGGCCGTTCAGGAAGGGCTGCGCGAGACCTTCCCGCGCATCGCTGGCCGCCTCAGCATGGGTTACGCGAGTACTGAGAGCGTGGCGACGGTCGCCTCCATCGGGGGACCGGAATTTCACGCCCACCCCACCTCCACCGGCCGCGCTGCCGTCACCGTCGAGATCGAGCTGCGCGACCCTGCCGGCGCAGCCGTAGCAGACGGGGAGGTGGGAGAGATCCATGTCCGCAGCCCGTACGTGATGCTCGGCTACTGGAACGATCCAGCCGCCTCCGCCGCGGTGCTCAAGGGCGACGGCTGGCTGGCCATGGGCGACGTCGGGCGGCGGATCGACGGGCTGCTCTACATCGACAGCCGGGCACGTGACCTGATCCAGGTGAACGCCGAAAACGTCTCCCCCACCGAAGTCGAGTACCGGCTGGAAGCCCACCCGGCCGTCAGCGAAGCCGCTGTCTTCGCGGTCGACGATCCACTCACCGGCGACGCCGTCTGCGCCGTCGTCGTGGCCGACGCATCGGCGGTCACTGCCGCGGAGCTGACGGCCTGGTGCCGCGACGCCTTGGCGCATTACAAGGTCCCGACCCAATGGCACGTCGTGCAGCAGCCGCTCCCGCGCACCGCCAGCGGGAAGCTCGTCAAGCGGGAGATCCGCGAGCTCTACTGCTAGTTTTGCGCGATGGGCGCAGCCACCCCGACCCTGGTGATCGGTGCCTCGGCGGCGGGTCTGGCCGCCGCGGCGCAGCTTCGCCAGCGCGGCCTGGACTTCGAGATCATCGAGGCCGAGCCCGTCGTCGCGGCCGCCTGGCGCCGCCACTACGACCGGCTGCATCTGCACACACCCAAGGCGTTCTCCGCGCTGCCGGGCCTCCAGATGCCCAAGGCCTGGCCGCGTTATCCGTCCCGAGACCAGGTGGTCGAATATCTCGAGCTCTACCGGCAGCGCTTCTCGCTCGAGCCCCATTTCGGCGAGCGCGTCCAGCGGGTGGAACGAATCGGCGGCAGTTGGGAAACCACTACCGACAAAGGGATCTGGCACTCCGACCACGTCATCGTGGCCACCGGTCGCACCCGGGTTCCGGTGCGCCCGGCGTGGCCGGGAATGGATGAGTTCGGCGGTGACGTCCTGCACTCGAGCGAGTTCCGCAACGGTGAACCCTGGAAGGGCATGCCGGTGCTCGTGGTCGGCTTCGGTAATTCGGCGTGCGAGCAGGCCCTCGATCTCGTCGAACGCGGAGCCCAGGCCCATCTGGCTGTGCGCTCGCCGGTCAACGTCCTGCCCCGCGACATTCTCGGTGTGCTGCCCGTGCTTCCGCTCGGGATCGTCATGCGCCACCTCCCACCGCGCGTCGCCGACGCCCTCGCGGCACCCATGGTCAAGATGACCATCGGCGACGTCACGAAGGCGGGACTGCGCAAGCTGCCGTACGGGCCCAACGCTCAGATCGCACGAGACAACCACGTGCCCCTGCTCGACATCGGGACCATGGAGCAGATCAAGCAGGGGCACATCACCGTCCACGGCGACATCGAACGGTTCACCGCAGACGGGGTGCGCTTCACCGACGGTTCCGAGCTCGCCGCGGCGGCCGTCATCCTGGCGACGGGATACCGCGCCGCCGTCAGTGACTTTCTGGTCGGCTGGGAATCCGTCTGCGACAGCTCAGGGACGCCCACCGCTTCCGGCGCACCCACGGCCCTCGACGGTCTCTACTTCTGCGGGATGTACGTCTCCCCGGCCGGGATGTTGCGCGAGATTCGCCTTGAGGCGACGCGGATCTCGGCGCTCATCGACCGGCGGACCATCGCCGCCTGACCCGCCCGGCTACATGAAGTTCTTCGTGTGCAACGCCGAGATCTCGGCAGCCTCGTCGGCAGGGAACCCGATGTGGGCGAGGCGCCGCCGCCGTCCCTCATCCATCTGATCCTGCAGCCGCTGAACGGCAAGCCAGCCGCGGCGGATCGCCGCCGGTTGCCACGAGCCGGCGGCGAGAATCACCAGAGAGTCGAACACTTGCTGGTTCAGACCGGCGGTGTGCTGCAAAGCGGAGTGCCGGCGCTCCACTGCCGCACGCAACCTCGCGAGCAGACCGGGATCGGCAGCAGTGGAGTACGCGGTATGGGCCACGCCGAAGGCGACGTGCCGGGTCTCGTCGGCCAGCGCCAGGCGGCAGACCTCGGCAGTGATGGGATCGGGCGCATGGCGCTGCAGGAAGCGCAGCAGGTCCAGGAAACTGCCCTCCCCGAGCACCGAGAGCAGGAAGCCTGCGAGCGTGAAATCGTGCTCCTGCAGCAGGGTATCGAGCGATGCCCGGCCGCCCGCCCCGGAGACTCCCATCTCACCGCCGCCCAGCAGCGCCCGCCGGGTGAAGACCTCGATGTGCCGGGCCTCATCGGCGGCCTGAATCGCCAGCAGTTGCAGCACTTCTCGAAAGTGCGGATGGATACGGGCCAGCAGCCTCGCCGGGATGAGCAGCGCGGCCTGCTCGTTCTCCACCAGATACGTCATCAGCTGCACCACGGCTGCCTCGACGTCCGGCTCCAGCGCGGCCGGAGAGCTCCAGTCGACGACGGTGGCGGGATCCCATTGCGACGCGCACGCCGCCGCGTACAGCCGCGGCGCCACGTCGGCCCACACCAGATCGCGGTCGGCGATGTCGCTGCTGATCGGCGGGCCACCCTGCTCCACCAGAGCTCCGCGCGCCGCCAGGCCCCAGCGGGCATCGGCCTGCTGCTCCGGGCGTGCATCGCCGCGTCCAGCTCTCACCGCACCCGACCAGCGATCCCGCTCGGCCGTCCCCTTCACGACGACCATCCGGTCCGCCGCCGGTGAGAAGCGGTGCCCGTGCCGGCGGCACCACGCCGCCAGGTGCACCCCCAGCGCCGGGTGCCGCCCCTTCACCTCCAGGAGCTCGCCCGGTTCGATCGCCGCCAGCGCACGCTCTATGATCAGGTGGCCCCCGGCGTCGAGCCCGAGATCTTCAAGGTCGGTAGTCGCCGGCACCGATGCCGCCTGCCTCGTCGTAGAAGCCGGTTGCCGCGACCGCTTCTTCGAGCTGGGCGTACCCCTCGAGCCGGGGAGGCTGCCACTGCTTGAGTCCCTCGAGGTCGAGCAGTACGCGCACCTCGGGATCGGCGTAGGACATCCCGAGCAAGAGCTCGCTGAAGCGGGCAAGTTCCGAAGCGTCTGCGCCGGGACCCGCGGTCATCGTGCAGTGGTCGTACGCCTCGGTGCGCGCCAGCACGTTGACGTCGCCCGGCAGCACCCCCTCCTGCCCGAAGAGCAGCAGGTTGCTGTCGATCATGCAGGCGGCATCCACCGTGCCGGCCGCGAGCGCGCGAGCGGCGTCGCGTTCACCGCCGATGTGGTCACCGTGCAATCCGACACCGATGTCGAAGCGTCGCACGGTGACGTCAGCACCCGGCCGCAGACCCTGATTCCGTAGCAATTGCAGGGGAATCAGCGTCGCCTGCGGCGAGTCGACGGCACCCGTAGCGATCGTCTTCCCGCGCAAATCTGCCACCGAGCGCACGCCTGAATCGCCTCGCGTCACGATCACCGACGTCAGATCGCAGTCGGTGTCGCGCATCGTTACCGCAAGCAGCTCGACCCCGCGAGCCGACGCCAGCCGCCGGGCCCGCACCCACGCCAGCGGCGAGTTCCACGCGACGTCGTTGCGGCCCTCCACAAGGTCCTCGACCTGACGCTCGTAGTTGGAATAGAGCACGAAATCGAAGTCGAGGCCGTGGCCGCGTAACCAGGCGCGGAAGCCCTCCCAGATAGTGACGACCTTCGGGTCGTACGCGACCGCGCCGAGCAGCAGGGTCATGATGCCGCCTCGTCGAAGAGCGCCAGCCCGCACAGCGCGCGGCCGATGAAGTCGTGCAGTGCCTCCGTCGTCGGTGCCATCACGCGGGACGCGCGCGAGTCACGGAAGCGACGTTCCACCGCGGATTCCTTGCGATACGCCGACCCGCCGCCGGCCGAGAGTGCCAGATCCGCCGCCTCGGCAGCAGCCTCGCCGGCCGCCGCCTTGACCTCGAGCACCAGCAGCTGAGCGTCCGCCCTGCCCTCCGTGATGGCGGCGATGGCGTCAGCGACGAGGGCACGCGTGCGGTCGGTCGAGATCTGCAGCTGGGCGAGTTGCGCCCGCGGCGCCGGCTGCTGGGCAAGCGTCTGACCGAGATGCTCCAGCCTCGTCTGCTGCAGGTGCTGCGCCGTCTCACGGGTCAGGGCTTGCATGAGCCCTACGCTCGCTGACGCGTTGAGCACGAGGAAGTACGGCAGGACCGCAGCGAGCGCCAGGTCCAATCCACCGCCGTCGACGCCCAGCATGGCGGACTCCGGCACCGAGACCGCCGTGGCGGTGACCGGCGAGGATGCGTTGCCCCGCAGCCCGAGCCCGTCGAACGGCGCCGCTACCTCGAGCCCCGGGGCATCAGCGGGCACGTACCAGAGGGTCATCGGTCCTGGCCCAGCAAGGGGTTTGCTCGACCAGACGTAGCTGTCCGCCTCCCCGGCCGCCGTCACCCAGCTCTTGCGCGCGTCGAGCCGGACGTCGCCGCCTTCGTGGGTCGCGGTGCTCACCGGCGCCCAGAAGTGGCTGCGCGAGCCGAACTCGGAAAACGCCAGCGTGCTCAGGTGGCGACCGGCGGCGATCTCGGTCAGGACATCGGCGCGATCGGCGGCCATCGAGCGCTGCCGTCGCGCTGTAGTGCATCGTCACGATCATCGCCGTCGAGCTGCACGCGGCGCCGATGTCGCGCACGACCGCTGCTGCTTCCGGGATGCCGCCTCCACCGCCGCCCTGAGCCGTGGGCACGGTCAATCCGAGGATGCCGGCCTCTTGCAGCGCCTGGATCTGCCGGCGCGGAAACGCGCCGGTGCGATCGACCTCCGCCGCAGCGGGGGCGATCACTTCTGCAATGACGTCGCTGAGCGCGTCAAGGGTTGTCACGTCGTTCCTCCTGCGAATAGCTGCGAAAAGCAAAGGCCGCAGGAGCAGCCGAACTACCCGGTCACGCCCCTGCGCTGGTGACCGCCCGACCGGACGGTGAGAGGGGGCGCTCAGCGGTATGCGGACATGCCTCGCCCCCTCCCTCGCGCAGACGCGTGCCACGCCACGCCCCGTCGCTCGGGCCGTGGCGCCGGCTCAATCCTCTTACACGCGTGACCGCGCCTTCACAGCGGGCGCTTTGCGTCCCCTTTACCGCCCGACGGTGCCGGCGTCGACCTTGAGCTGCACGCCGGTGACGTACTTGGAGTCGTCGCTCGCCAGGTAGGCCACCGTCGCGGAAATGTCCTCCGGCTCGACGAATTCGACGGGGAGCGTGTTCATGAAGATCGGCCCGATCGTCGCGGCCCGCTCGTTGATCAGCTCCATCAACCCGGGCGCATCGCCCATGTCGGTACGTACGCCGCAGGGATGGACGCTGTTGGCGCGGATCCCGTACTCGCCGTACTCGATGGCGAGCGCGTTCACGAGACCGACGACCCCGTGCTTGGCAGCGGTGTAGGACAGCGTGAACGGCTGGCCCTTCAGCCCGGCCGATGAGCTCGTCACGATGATCGAGCCGCCGGTGCCCTGCTTGAGCAGGTGCGGCAGGGTCGCCTCGACAGTGTTGAAGACGCCGGTGAGGTTGACGTCGATGACGTCCTGCCATTGCGTCTCGGTGAGCTCGTGGGTCTTGGCCCAGTTCAGGATCCCGGCGTTGGCCACGACCACGTCGATGTGGCCGAGCTCGCTCGCACCCCGGTCGGCGAGAGCGCGCAGGCCGGCCTGATCGCGCACGTCGACCTGCTCGAAGACGACCCGCCTGCCGGTGGCCTCGACGTCCTTGACCGTCTGCTCCAGATCGGCCGGACTCGCCGGGCGGATCATGCTGGTGCCGACCGGACCGCAGATGTCACTGATGATGACGTCGGCGCCCTCGCCGGCCAGCCGCATGGCGTGGGAGCGGCCCTGGCCACGGGCCGCCCCGGTGATGAACGCGACCTTGCCGTCAAGACGTCCCATTAGCTGTCTCCTTCTACGGTTATGGCGCCGCCCGCCCGAGCGTGAGCCCGGGCAGGCGGCGAGGTGTTTTCGGTGTGCTTACTGGTAGCTGTGAACCGTCGTGACGTTCTTGGGGTCACAGTTGTACACGCCGCTGTCCGGGTTGGTGACCTTCTGGTCGTAGACCCAGCCGGACGTGGTGAGCCGGATGACCAGCCAGCACTTGGGGATATTCGGGTGAACCGGGTCGAGGTTCAGCGGCGCGTACAGCCCGCCACCGGTCCACGACGTTTCCGCGGCGGCCTTCTGCAGGACGCAGGCCTGACGTGAGGTTTGATCCGCAGGCCGTTGCTTCCTTGGCCCACAGCGCCCAGGCGCTGAAGGACGAGGCCGTGAAGTCCGTGAAGCGCGGCTTGGCGACTGCGGCCGACAGGATGCTCTTCACCTGAGCCAGGATGGGGAACTTGGCCGGGTCCATCTCGAAGGCGAGGTGGCTGAATCCGACGTACGAGTTCGGGAAGGTCCCGAGCGCCTTGGCCGCCTGCACGTTGGCGTCGAGGTAGTACTGGACGCTGTACAGGATGAACTGCGGGCTGTAGCCGGTGTTCTTCATCGCCTGAACGATCGGCGTGATGTCCTGGCCGTTGATGGTGTCGAAGCCGACCGCGCCGGTGCTCTTGAGCTGCTCGACGTAAGGCCGGTAGTTCGGGACCAGCGGCGGCTGTTCCTGCACCACCGAAACCTTGATGCCGTTGTTCTTCAACGATTCCTCGATGCGCTTGCCCTGTGGGATCAGCGAAGCCAGCGTGCTGGAACCGACGCCCACGCCGCTCTTGCTTGCGGGGTAGGCATCAACGAGCAGGCGCAGCGGGCCGTATGGATACTGCGTCGGGTTGGACGGGGTGACCGCGACCTGCAGCGCGGCCGTCGAGGCCTCCGGGGAGACCGTGTAGGAGTAGATGTCGCCGAGTTTGCAGCCGACGCGCGGCTTCACGCCCGGCCGAGTCGAACGCGTTGCCGTTACCGACGAGCATGAAGTCTTTCTGGCAGGCGTTCGTGAAGGCTTGGCCGACGTTGAAGAGCTTCGCGTCCCACTTGTCGACGATGATCTTGCGGCCGTTGATGCCACCCGCGGCGTTGCACCACTTGCTGAACGCGTCGGCGGTGTCGAAGAACTCCTGCTCCAGTCCGGGAGCGGCAGCAGCGCCGGGGTCGGCGGTCGTGCCGATACGGATCGTCGTGTCGGTGACGCCCCGTTCGGTGGCGCCCTTCGCGGTGCCGGGGCCACAGATGGCCTTGAGGTCGCCGAAGTCGCCCTTGCCGGGCGCGGCCGCGGATGAAGCGGGCGCTGACGACGCGCTACTGCCTCCGCTGCTCGACGGGGTCGTGTTACCACCACCGGACGACGAGCGACCGCAGGCGGCGATCCCGAGGGAGGCAGCTGCGAGGAGGGCGATCGCGGTACTGGCGCGGCGTGTGTGCCGTGAATGCATCTGGTCTCCAGGGACGTGAGGCACTGCGGTCGGACGTACGCGAGTCCGCGAGCGTTACCCCGCTGGCTCGCGCGGAAACGTAACACGCATCACATCAGGGTAGTAACCGGGGTCACACTGGGGTGACGGCCGGGTGAGGTATAGCCGTCAGGCCGACCGCGAGGGCGCTCTCAGGAGCGCAACGGCGAGGGTGACGAGTTCGCCGCCGAACCCGGGCAGATCCTGGCGCTCGGCCGTGGTGTCGCGCTCCCATGCGGCGAGCGCGGCGATGGCGAAGCGCGCCATCAGCGCGACGCGCCGGGACCGCTCGCGTACCGGCAAGTGCTCGAGGTTGTCGATGAGCTGCTCGAACAGATGCGTGAGCGGCGCAACGGATTCCGGTTGGGGGTTGTGGTGGCGGGCGAGCGAATCCACGTCGGGCTCGAAGACGTTGAGCGGAGCGCACGCGAGCCATTGCTCGTTGAAGCGCGCCCAGTAGCTCGGCTCGCTGCGGGCCATTTCCGCGACGATCGGGTTGACGTAGATCCCGACCAGCGTTTCCAGCTCGACCGGCCCGTCAGCAGGCGCGCCCTCGAGCAACCCGCGACGGCTCTCGTTGATCGAAACGGTGTGCCGTTCCCAGACGGCGTCGAGCAGTCCGTCCCACGATCCGAAGTGGTAGGCGATGGCGGAGTTGTTCTTCTGGCCGGCGGCCCGGACAACCTCGGAAGCGGCAACGCCGCGAAAGCCCCTTTCGGCCACCAACCGCTCCGCCTGGGTCACCAGCGTCTCCTTGGCGGTTGACCCGTTCTCTCTACCCATGTATTAAGAAGCCCTTCTTAGTTTCTAGTTGGTGGGAGAACGTACATGGCGGTTCTGCGGACAGGCCGGTCGGTGTGGATGCTCCGGATGCTAGGTGCCGGCTGTGCCGCCAGCCTCCTTCTCGGAGGGACGGCACTGGCCGGCGGGGCCGCCCGACCCGGCGACCCCGGCCGCGGCCCGGCGCCCCGGCTGTACGCGGGCGAGTTGCTGACCGCCCGGCCCCTGACGGGCGCGCCGGCGCTGCCCAGCGCGGCGAGCACGGAACTGATCACCTACGTCTCGGACGACGCGCACGGCAAACCGATCGTGGTCTCGGGATCGGTCTCCGTACCGAAGGGGAAGGCTCCCGCCCGCGGCTGGCCGGTGATCAGCTGGGCCCACGGCACCAGCGGTTACGCCGACATCTGCGCACCCTCGAACGACACTCCCGACGGCCCCGATCATGACTACTTCGCCGTCATCGACCCGACGCTCGACGCCTGGGTGGCTCGCGGGTACGCCGTTGTCCAGACCGACTACGAGGGTCTCGGAACGCCTGGTGGCCATCCCTACCTGAACGGGATCAGTGAATCGAACACGGTCGTCGACATCGTCCGGGCCGGGCGCCAACTCGACCGGCGCATCGGTCGCGACTGGATCGCCATGGGCCACAGCCAGGGCGCCCAAGCCGCGCTCTTCGCCGCCGAGTTCGGCAACGAGCGGGCGCCCGAGCTTCACCTCCGTGGCGCCGTGCCGATCGCCCCGGGCGGCAGCGGCATCGCGCAACTCGTGCCCTACATCGCCTCCGGCCAGCCCGGCGCCGAAGCAGCCGAGGCGTTCCTGCCGATCATCCTGCTCGGAGCCCAGACCGCTGATCCCGCCATCGATCCCGCGGCGTTGCTCGGCGATGCGGCCCTTCCCAGCCTGACCGCAGCGCGTACCGGATGCCTGGCGCAGCTACGCGCCGTCACCCCCGTCCCCGGCCCGGCGGTGTTCCGCGCCGGCGCCGATGTCGGACCGCTCAACGCCTACCTGGCACAGCAGGACCCGAACACGACCGATCCCAAGGTCGCGACGTTCATCGCGCAGGGAACCGCCGACACCCTCGTCTCCAAACCGGCAACCGACGCGCTGGTCGCGAACCTGTGCAGCAAGGGCGCCCGGATCGACTACAAGGTCTACCCCGGCCAGGACCACCGGGGCAGCGTGGGCGCGTCGCTGGCAGACGCCGAGCAGTTCGTCGACACGGTCATCGCTGGAGGGCAGCCGCAGACGACCTGCTGACCTCATCGACAGGGATGAGTTCAGCGGCCGGCATGCGGACCTCGGCCAGCCGCGGGGTCCGCACGCTGACGATGATGGCCGCGGCCAGCGCCCCGACGATGACCGCGAGGCTCAGCAACGACGGGATCTCGGGGATGGACGAGCTGATGGTCTTGTGACCCGCCTGCAGGAACAGCTTGCCGCCGATGAAGGCGAGGATGAACGCGAGCGCCTTGCCCAGATGGTGGAAGCGATCGAGCATCCCCGACAGCAGGAAGTACAGCGCGCGAAGGCCCAGGATGGCGAACGCGTTCGAGGAGTAGACGATGAACGCGTCGTCGCTGACGGCCAGCACGGCGGGGACGCTGTCGACCGCGAAGATCAGGTCAGCCGCCTCGATCGCGGCGACCACTGCAAGCAGCGGCGTACCGATGCGCTTGCCGGCTTCCTTCACGAAGAACTTGGTGCCGTGGTAGTCGTCGGCAATCGGAATCACCTTGCGTAGCAGGCGAACCGACACGCTCTTGCCCGGATCCACCGTGTCGTCCTCACCGCGGACCAGCTTGATCGCGCTCCACACCAGGACGGCGCCGAAGACGAAAAGCACCGCTGTGAAGCGGTTGACGATGGTGACACCCGCGGCAAGGAAGACGCCGCGGAAGACGAGGGCGCCGAGCACGCCGAAGAACAGCACGCGATGCTGGTAGGACCGCGGCACCTTGAAATAGGCGAAGATCAGCGCGAAGACGAACAGGTTGTCCACCGAGAGGCTCTTTTCCAGCAGCCAGGCCGTGGTGAAGTCGACGCCCGCCTGACTGCCGAGAGTCAGCCCCAGGACGAGCGCGAAGACCAGCGAGACGCCGACCCACACGCCGCTCCAGACGGCGGCCTCGCGAAAGCCGATGACATGCGCGCGGCGGTGCGCGAGCACGTCGATCGCCAGCATCACGGCGACGACGGAGGCGAACGCGAACCAGGCCCACAGCGGCACGCTCATGGACGGCGTCCGACCTGATGCGCCGTCAGAAAAATGCGGCTGTGCATAGAGCAGCGACTCCTCAGATCACGATGTTGATGTCGTGATAACTAGAGTGCCTATCGCTATGTCAGCAGGGAAAGGGCAGACTCGGCCGTTGTTCAGCCGATTAGGTGCCGGGTTCTGGAAAGTTACCAAATCGATGTTCAACCGTGTCCGACCGGCGCCCACGCGCCGGAGGGCGTGCCCTACTATGACCCGCACCACACTGCGGCCTCTCGGCGGCGTGCGGTCTCCATCCCCATCAGCTGAACGAAAGCACAGGGTGCTGCAGTGAGACGTGGCTTAGTAAAGCGATCAACCCGGCTGGTCGCCGTGGCTGTCGCAACGACAACATTCGTGGCGCTCGCCGCCTGCGGACGCTCCTCGTCTTCGGGTGGTGGAAACACCAACCCGACGAGCAGTGCGCCGTCGTCAGCGGCCACGTCGAGCGGTCCGGGTCCCGGTGATTTCGGAACCCTGAAGGCGATCTGCGGTCCGGGTAACGCGACCGGCGGCAGCGGGCGCGGTATCAGCGCCACCACCATCAAGGTCGGGACGATGTCCGACACCGGATCGTCAGTGGCGCCAGGGCTGGGCCAGGAGTTCTTCGACGTCGGCACGGCTTTCGTGAAGTGGTGCAACGAGGCGGGCGGCATCAACGGCCGCAAGATCCAGCTCACGGAGTACGACGCCAAGCTGTTCAACGTCGCCCAGCAGATGATCCAGGCCTGCCAGACGGAGTTCATGCTCGTCGGTAACGGCAACGGTCTCGACTCGCCGGGTGCGGCCCCGCGCGTCGCCTGCAAGCTCGGCGAGATCCCCTCGTACTCGGTTTCGCCCGAGGCGACCGCCGCCGGCCTGCAGGTGCAGCCGACCCCCAACCCGGCCAACGAGTTCCAGGTCGGCCCTTTCCGGCTGCTCGGGCTGAAGTACCCCGGCACCCTCAAGACCGGTATCGCCGTCGGCAGCAGCAACACCTCATCGCTGCGGGCGCAGGGGCTGCGCACGCGTGACGCGGTCAAGGACATCGGCTTCAAGGTCGCCGATTACTCCGAGCGTCCGCCGCTGGTCACGAACTGGCGGCCCTACATGGAGGAGATCCGGGGTTCGGGCGCCGGCGGATACATGAACGCGACTGGAAGCGCTCCGTACATCGCTCCGGAACTGACCGCCATGAAGGACATCGGGCTGAAGCTGACCTGGATGCTGCTCGGCAACGCCTACTACGAGCCGGCGACCATCTCGGCCGTGAAGAGCGTCGGCACCGCGGCGCCGACGTACCAGTACTTCAGCCACCTGCCGTTCGAGATGACGGACAACCCGCTCGTCCAGGAGATCCGGAAGATCATGAGCGTCGTCCCGAAGGCCACGTACACGGACTTCACGGCGCTGGCCTTCAACGCCTGGACCCTGTGGGCCAAGTCGGCGACGGCCTGCGGTAACGACCTGACCCAGGCCTGCGTCCTGCAGAAGGCCGGGTCGGAAACCGCATGGACCGCCGGAGGGCTGTTCCCGCCGCGGGACACCGATCCGAAGAACCCGCACCAGACCACGTGCTACGTGATGATGGATGTGACGCCGAACGGGTTCGTCTACGACAAGGACGTGACCCAGCCCAACAATGGCATCTACAACTGCGACCCGAAGAACGTCGTCAAGCTGACGAACACGTACCAGAACGGGTAGCCGGCTCCTCGAAACAAAGAAAATCCCGGCGGGGTCGCAATTAGGCGACCCCGCCGGGATTTTCTCTTGGCCGGCTCCTCAGCCGCCGAAGTCCACGACGACCCGGCCCACGGTGCCTCGGTCTTCCATGCGCAGCAGGGCTTCGGGCAGTTGGGCGTAGTCATACGTCTCGGTGACCAGCGGCCGGATCTGCCCGGAGCGCAGCATCTCGACCAGATGCTCGTGCACCTGCAGGCCCACGGAGTACGGGGTCATGTTGGTGCCGTAGCCGACGGGCGGGCTCTCGCCGTACGCGAGCATCACGCCGACCAGCGAGAAACTTCCGAAGCACAGCTTGCGGCCGTTCACCATCGGCACCTCTTCGGCCTCGATACCACTGGCGAAACCGATGATGAGGTGGCGACCGCCGCGGCGCAGGCACGGCAGCGACTCCATCATGACCTCGCCGCCGACCCCGTCGAAGACGACGTCGACGCCCTCACCGCCGGTCGCCTCGATGACCGCGTCCTTGAAGCCGTTGCGGTAGTTGATGGCGACGTCGGCCCCTTGCGCGCGGGCGAACTCCAGCTTCTCTTCCGACCCCGCCGTCGCGATGACGCGCGCACCAGCGGCCTTGGCGAGCTGCACTGCTGCCGAGCCGACCCCGCCGGCCGCGGCGTGAATGAGCACGGTCTCGCCCGCTTGGAGCTTGCCGCGCTCGTGCAGCCCGAGATAGGCGAGGTGGAAGGGGAAGTAGAAGGCGGCCGCGTTGGTGTCGTCGAGCTCCTCAGGTACGTCGAAGGCGGAATCCGCACGGCCGACGACGTACTCGGCATGGGCTCCGAAGGCGCCGGTGGCGATGCCCATGATGCGGTGGCCGATGAGATGTCCGGCGCCGGGTCCGGCGGCCAGCACGGTGCCGACGAGCTCCATGCCCAGCGTGTACGGAAGTGGCGGGTTGATGGTGAGGTAGCGACCGCGGCAGCCGTCGACCTCGTTGTAGTTCAGGACGGTCTTCGAGGTACGCGCGAGGAACTCGCCGGGCCCCGGCGCCGGCATCGGCAGCGCGGTGAGTTCGAGCGCCTCGACCGGCGAGCCGTACCGGACGACCTGCCATGCCTGCATGGTGTCGGGAAGGGATTTCTGCTCAGTGGTCACGACTGGTCTCCTGCTCGAACGCGATTGCCGGCGGGCGAGTCGGGATTCTGCCACCGGCGGGCGGCCCCGCCGCGAGCGGCCCTGTCGAAGCGAGATGGAGGTCGCGGCTACGCTGCCTCGCGTGACGCCAGCGCCGCTCGAATCCGACCTCGACGTCGAGGCCCTTCGCCAGAAGTATCGCCAGGAGCGCGACCGCCGGCTCCGCTCGGACGGCATCGACCAATACGTGGAAACCGCGGGAACCTTCGCCCGGTTCGCGCAAGACCCGTGGGCGGATCCCGAATTCACTCGCGAACCGCTGACCGATGAGGTCGATGTCGCCATCGTCGGCGCCGGGTTCGGCGGCCTGCTGGCGGGTGCCCGGCTACGCCAGCTCGGCGTCCAGGACATCCGCCTCATCGACAAGGGCGCCGACGTCGGCGGGACCTGGTACTGGAACCGCTATCCCGGGAGTCGCCTGCGACGTCGAGTCGTACGTCTACCTGCCGCTGCTGGAAGAGGTCGGCTACGTTCCGATCGAGAAGTACAGCAAGGGCGCGGAGATCTTCGCGTACTGCCGCCGCATCGCCGAACACTTCGACCTGTACCGCGATGCCTGCCTGCAGACGCGAAGTCACCGAGATCCGCTGGGACGCAAGCGATTCGCGCTGGGTGTCCGCGACCAACCGGGGCGATGCGATGCGGGCCCGATTCGTCTGCCTGGCCAACGGCTCCCTGCAGAAGCCCAAGCTGCCGGGCATCCCGGGCATCGAGACCTTCCGCGGTCACGCGTTCCACACCAGCCGCTGGGATTTCGACTACACCGGCGGCGACTCGACCGGGGGCCTCGACCAGCTGGGCGACAAGCGGGTCGGCATCATCGGCACCGGCGCCACGGCCGTGCAATCCGTGCCGCACCTCGGCCCGAGCGCCGGGCACCTTTACGTTTTCCAGCGCACGCCCTCCTCGATCGACGTGCGTGGCAACCGGCCGACGGATCCCGAGTGGGCCGAAAGCCTGCGCCCCGGCTGGCACAGCGACCGGAGGGTCGAATTTCCAGATCTTCACCGCCGGTGGCTTCGCGGAAGAGGATCTCGTCAACGACTCCTGGACAGACGTGATGCGCAAGCTCGTCGGCGTGCGCGTCAGCAATCCTGAGGCCCTCAGCCCGGAAGCGCTGGCGGCCACGTTGGAGCTGGCCGACTTCGAGAAGATGGAGTCGATCCGGGCGCGCATCGACTCGGTGGTGCAGGACCGGGCGACCGCCGAGGCGCTGAAGCCCTGGTATCGCCAGTTCTGCAAGCGACCCTGCTTCCACGACGAGTACCTGGACGCCTTCAACCGGCCCAACGTCACGCTCGTCGACACCCACGGCCGGGGCGTCAGCCGCATCACCGAGCGCGGCGTGGTGGTGGACGACAGCGAGTACGAGCTCGACTGCCTGATCTTCGCGACCGGCTTCGAGGTCGGCACCGACTACGAGCGGCGGGCCGGCTTCCAGCTCATCGGACGCGATGGCCTCACGCTGACCGAGAAGTGGGCTGATGGCGTACGCACGCTGCACGGCGTGCACGTGAACGGCTTCCCCAACTGCGCGGTGATGGGCATCCAGCAGGCCGGGCTTCACGGTGAACTTCGTCTACGTCTTCGACACCCAGGCACAGCATGCCGCCTGGGTCATCGCCGAGGCGCTGGGGCGCGGCGTCAAGGAAGTTCGAGGCGGACGAGGCGGGCGAGCAGGGTTGGGTGGACACGATCCTGGCGCGCAGCGCCACGAACGTCGACACCGCCAGCAGCTGCACGCCGGGCTACTACAACAACGAAGGCCACCCCGACGCCCGCGCCAGGCAAGGCGGCTTCTTCTTCGGAACGCCTACCGAATATGAGGAATTGCTCGCCGCGTGGCGGGCATCGCCGGAGTTGGCGGGCCTCGAGCTGCGCTTCGGGCAAGTGCCGACCAACTAGGAGACGCTCACCCACACCGGCGGCTCGTAGCAGCGGATCTGGGCGAGCGGAACCCAGCGCGGCTCGTCCGTCAGCCCGAGCGTGGTCCCCGGCTGAGCGAGCGCGCGGATCGCTTCCTCGAGCTCGACGCGGGCCAGGTTGGCGCCCAGGCAGAAGTGGATACCCGCGCCGAACGTCGTCGACTTCACGTCGTGCCTGCCGATGTCGAAGCGGTCAGGGTCGGCGTAGCGCCGCGGGTCCCGGCAGGCGGCGGTGAGACACAGCACCACCGGCTCGCCTTCACCGATGCGCAGCCCGGCGAGCTCGACCTCCTCGCCGGCGAGCCGTGCGGTGCCGAAGGTGATCGGCTCGTAGCGCAGGACCTCGTCAGCTGCGCGGGGAATCAGCGCGGGATCGGCGGCGACGGCAGCAAGCTGGTCGGGGTGGCGGGCGAAGAGCACCGCCATGGCCGCGAGCGCCCCGCGGGTCGTGTCGTGGCCGGCAAACATGAGGTTTTCGGTGAGGGCGACCATCTCGTCGGTGCTCAGCCGGTCGCCGGCCTCCTCGACGCCGATCAGGGCTGACAGCAGGTCTTCTCCGGGCGCCCGGCGGCGTTCGGCGATCAGCCCTTTCACGTAACCGTCGAGCTGGGCAAGCGCGTCTTCGATCTGCCGATGGATGAGCGGATCACGAATCGCGCTGAACGCGAGCCCGAGCTGCTTGGTCCAGACGCCGAACGTCGCGCGATCCGCTTCGGGGATGTCGAGCAGGTCGGAGATGACGGCGAGCGGCAGCCGGTGCCCCAAGTCGCCCTGGGCGTCGAACCGGCCCTCCTCGAGAGCCGGCGCCAGGATCGATTGGACGTGCTCGGCGATCTGCGGTCGCAGTCGCTCCACCGAGCGCGGCGTGAAGGCTCGGCTCACCAGCTTGCGCAGCCGGGTGTGCTCGGGCGGGTTCTTGCTGAACATGACGGAGTTCCACCACTCCCAGAGCGGCCCGCTGCGCAGCCCGTTCAAGGCCATCAGGTCGGCGGCGAGGAAGCGCGGGTCGCGCAGGCACGCCTCGACTTCCGCGTCGCGTAGCACGTGGATCGCGCCCTCACCCGACACTGCGAAGGGCGCCGCCTCCCGCGCCTCCCGCAGCGGCGCATGGATGTCCTGCCAGATCTCCGGTGCGTTCAGGTTCAGCACCGGAAGGCTCTCTCGCGCATACGTCACGCCGGTCGGGCTCACGCCTGCGCACGCTAGCCGGTCTCGCGGTGAGGTCTTGACGCAGGCAAGCGTTAGCCGTAGCTTGCGTTAGCAATGACTAACGCTTCCGCCATGCTCGACGCGATCGCCGAACCCACCCGGCGCGCGATCGTCGAGCGCCTTGCCGACGGACCTGCGGCGGTGAGCGATCTCGCGCGCGACATGCCGATCACGCGCTCGGCCGTCTCGCAGCACTTGCAGATCCTGAAGTCGGTAGGGCTGGTAACCGACCGCGCGGTCGGCACCCGCCGCGTGTACACCGTCGACCCTGACGCGCTGGCCCTCATCCGCGCGTACTTCGACATGTTCTGGAACCGTTCCCTCGCCGCGTTTCGCGCCGCGGCCGAACTGCAGGAGGACGTATGACCACCGAGACCGCGACGACTGAGGTCACGACGGGCGTCGAGGTGGACGCCCCGCGCTCGCACGCGTTCCACGTCTTCACCGCAGGGATCGGCTCCTGGTGGGACAAGGGCCACCACATCCTCGAGGCACCGCTGGCGGAGATGGTCTTCGAGCCGTTCGTGGGCGGAAACATCATCGATCGCGGGACCGACGGGAGCGAGTGCCGCTGGTCGCGCGTGCTCGCCTACGACCCGCCGAGCCGGGTCTGCTTCAGCTGGGACATCAACCTGCAATGGCAGCTCGAAAGCGATCCCGCGAAGACGAGCGAGATCGAGATCGTCTTCACTGAGATGTCGCCGACACGCACTCACGTGCAGCTCACCCACCGCCATCTCGACCGCCACGGAGAGGGTTGGGAAGGTATGCGCGACGCGGTGGCGTCGGGTTGGGATCTGCGCGAATTCGCCGCAGTAGCAGCATCAAACGGGTCCAGCTAGCCGGCGGCACCCGGGCTCTCGGCGGCCGGTCGGTCCGTGGGATCAGCCTGCGCCGCCCGGTTGACGTAGCGGAGCACTTCGGGGCTGATCCGGTGCAGGCCCTTGCGGTCGTACGCGATAGTGACGGCAGCCCCGACCAGGATCCAGAAGACGAGACCGGCCGCCGTCATGATGAGCGCGCGGTGCAGACCGGCGTCACCCATGGCGTTGAAGTAGAGGATGGCCCGCACGCCGCCGAGGATCTGCCGCAACGGCTCGAACTCGGCAACGAAGCGATAGAACGGCGAGAGCGCCTGGAGCGGAACAGTGCCTCCGGAAGAAGCGAGCCCCAGATAGATGAAGACGATGAGCGCCACGAGCTGACCGAGCGTTCCCAGCGCGGCCATGAGTGTCAGCGTGCCGACCCCGATGACCACGGCGGCGAAAATGCAGTAGCACCAGAGGTCTGCCAGATGCGGAGCGTTCATCCCCAGGACGAACACTGCAAGGGCAAGCATGAGTGACGTGACGATGGGGATCACGCCGCAGCTGACCGCCCACTTCGTCAGCAGCGTTTGCCAACGTGTGATCCGCAGGGGAATCCGCTGCGTCCACCGGGGACCCACCTCATTGGAGGCGTATCCAAGCGCTGAATCGACCCCGCTGTGGACGATCGTCGCGCCGAGAAAGCCGCACATCATGCTGAGCAGGGCGATGTAGAAGGCGCTGAGTCCCAGCCCCGAGTGCGCCGGCAATGGCTGGTACTTGGTCACCGTCAAGGAGATGGGGTTCGCCAGCGCCGCGGCGTTGACCATGTTGCCGCGGGCGGCTCCAGTACTGAGCGGCGACAGGCGCTGGCCTACCACCTGGGAGATCTGCGCCAGCGCCGGTTGCGCGACGCCCGTGGCCAGGCCCACGGCAATGCTGCCCACCCGCTCATTGGTCAGGAGCTGGATGACCGCGGTGGGCGCCTCGCGCTTGGCGCCCGGCGATGCTCCGGCCAGCGAGAGCAGCGACTCGGAGAAGTCGGGAGGGATGACGATCGCGGCGACGCAATCGCCGTGACCCATGCGTTTCTCGGCTTCGGCCAGGCTCACCGTGCGCAACGAGAGCCGGCTGGTGACGGCGCGCGTGCCGGTGAGTGCCGAGACGACCTGCTGCCCGAGCTCGACTCTGCCCGTAGGCGCAGTTGCGCCGGCATCTTGGTTGACGATGGAAACCGGGAGGCCGTGCAGCTGCCCCGACGGGTTCACGATCGATCCGAAATAGATGAGCGTCATGAGCGCTACGACGATCGACGTCAGCGCCGTCGGCAACACCCAGAGCGGGTTCGATCGCAGCAGCCCGGTGGCGCGGACTGCCGGGACCTCCGGGAGGACGTCGCCGGCGATCTTCTCGGCGCCGGAGCTGTCAGCGGAATGGGCTGTTGTCGCCATCAGGTGCGATATCTCCAGGCTGCGTGGGCGGCGCGGCGGCGGATCTGGGAGCGCCGCTGCTCCCGGCTGACGGGTCCGCTGATCTGCGAGACGGGCACGACCTCTGCGCGGACGGAGGGTGGCGCTGGTGCATTCCACCAGCGGACGGTCGCGAGCACGGCATCGCGGCCTTCGGTGTCCAGCCAGTTGGTGGCGCCGGTATCGCGGGCGGCGATGACGACGCGCACCGTCCCATCCGCCTGCCGCTCGGCCATGCGATGGTTCGTGCTCGTGCTGCGATACGCGAACTCCAGCGCTTCGTACCAGGGGCGGTTGTAGAGCTGGACGTCCCAGAGCGGTGCTGCATCAGCATCGATGTCGACCACGAGCGCCTCATCGGGGGCGAGCGCCACGCCGGCATGGGCGTAGGTGATCGCCTGTACCCCGCCGGCGGCCCCGCCCGGTGCGGTGAACGAATTCGCCTGCTGACCGTTGAGCATTCGCTCCTGATAGCCCGACCAGAACGCGAAGGAATGCTCGATCTCCTTCGCCGCGTCTTCGAGCGTCGCGGCGACTCGCTCCGAGGTCCGCGCCGGTTTGGGTCCGCCCGGGTCGTCGACGCGTTCGAGAACGAACGTGGCGGGCTCGCCGGGCTGCCAGTCGAAGTAGTAGTCGCGGATGTGGACGAAGGCGGTGTCGGGCGGCAGCGCGATCCACGAACCATCCCGATTCTCGGCGGACAGGAGCAGGTCGATCGGGTCGCCCGGCCCAAGTCCCAACGACGACGCGCTGACCTCGCGGGCAATGCCGGCACCACCGCTCTGCGCCGTACCTGCCTTCATTTGCAGGACGAATTCCTCGCAGGTGCCCATGCTGCCGACGAGCCGATACGTGCCTGTCCCGTCGATCGCCGCCCGGCGGGCCACCTGATCGGCATTGGGGCCGCCCCACTGATACACCGGGTCGCTACTGCGAAACAGCGCCGGATGCGCGGGATCGTGGTGCCCGATCGCGTACGTCAACCAGCAGGCCACCTGGTTCGCCAGATGATGGACGCCCTCCGCGGCAGCGGCGACAGTCGGAGCCTCGTTCTGGACCCGGTCGCCGAGGGCGCCGATCCGCCGGCAGAAGTCGGCCCACGCCGCCGCCGTCAGCTCATCCCGCATGCGCGTACACCCACGGCCGGCGCCGGCGATCGGCCCGCTGGAAAGCCTCGACCTGTGCCAGCCGGCGCAGTCCGAGTTCGAGCTCGTCCAGCCCGTCGAGTAGCTGGACCCGACGGGTGGGATTCACCTCGAAGGTGATGGCTCGACCGCGTGGGCGTGGTGATCTGGCAGGTCCGCAGGTCTGACCTCGACCGCCCCGCCGGCTGCCGCCTCGCGCGCCAGCCCGGCCAGCTCGCCGGATCCGAGCACGATCGCCAGGACGCCGTTCTGGAAGCAGTTGCCGAAGAAGATGTCGCCGAAGCTCTCGGCGATGACGCAGCGGATGCCCAGCGCGAGCAGCGACCACACGGCGGACTCCCGCGAGCTGCCGCAGCCGAAATTATGACCGGCGAGCAGGATCGGCGCGCCCCGGAAAGCCCTTTGATTCAGGACGAATTCGGGGTTGTCGGCACCGCCGGGAAAATAGCGCAGCGGCGCGAACGCGTTCGCCGCCAGGCTGCCCTTGCCGCCATGAGCGGGCGAGATGAGGTCGGTGTTGATGTCGGGAAGCAGCAGCGGTGCCGCCGGTCCCTGGACGACGGTGAAGGCCTCCATCACTGCGCCCTGCGCACGTCGGCGATGCAGCCGTGGATCGCCGCGTACGCCGCCATCGCCGGGCCGGCGAGATGGGTCCGAACGCCCGCGCCCTGACGGCCCATGAAGTTGCGGTTCGACGTCGAGACGCACCGATCCCCCGGCGCCAGTTGCACGCCGCCCAAGCCCGGACACAGCCCGCATCCGGCTTCGCCCCATTCGAAGCCGGCCGCGGTGAAGACCCGGTCGAGCCCCTCGGCCTCCGCCGCGCGACGCACCGCCGCCGAGCCGGGCACGACCAGCGCGCGCACGTGAGGCGCGACGCGACCGCCGTCGATCACGGCCGCAGCGGCACGCAGGTCGGACAGCCGCCCGTTCGTGCACGACCCGATGAAGCACCACTGGATCGGCAGCCCTTCCAGCTGCTGTCCGGGATCCACGCCCATGTACGCCATCGCCTGCGACCATTGGTGTTTCGAGGCTTCATCGGGCGCATCGGACAGCTCGGGGACGCGGCCGTCAACGGGGGCGGTGTGCGCCGGACTCGTGCCCCACGAGATCTGCGGTGCGACGTTCGTGGCGTCGATGGATGCCTGCCGCTCGAATACCGCGCCCTCATCGCTGGCCAGGCCGCGCCAGTACGCGACGGCCGCGTCGAGCACCGGCCCGCTCGGTGCGTACCGACGCGAGGCGACGTACTCGAACGTGGCGTCGTCGGGCGCCACGAGCCCGATCTTGGCACCGATCTCGACCGCGAGATTGCAGATGGTCATGCGCTCTTCCACGCCGAGCCTTTCGATCAGCGGCCCGGCGAACTCGATGGCACATCCCGTACCGGCATCGGCGCCCAGCGTCGCAATCGTGTGCAGGATCAGGTCTTTCGGCGACACGTGCGGCGCCAGTTCGCCGGTGAAGACGAGGCGCATCATCGCCGGCCGGCGCTGGACGAGGCTCTGCGTCGCGAGCACGTGGGCGACCTCGCTCGTCCCGACCCCGAAGCCGAGCGCGCCCAGCCCGCCGTTGGTGCAGGTGTGACTGTCACCGCAGACGACGGTCGTTCCGGGCAGGGTCAGGCCCAGCTCCGGTCCGATGACGTGGACGATCCCGTGGTCGGGTGAATCGATGTCGAAAAGAGTCATGCCGCGGCCGGAGAAGTTCTTGCGCATCAGCGGAACGAACCGCCGGCTCAGCGGATTGCTGTCCTCGGTGCGTCCGGCGAGGATCGTCACGCTGTGTTCGGGAGAGCCGAAGGTCAGCTCCGGCGAGTGCACCTCGATGCCGCGCTCGGCAAGCGTCGAGAATGCCTGCGGAGACGTGACATCGTGCACGAAGTGACGGTCGACGTGCAGCAGGTCGAAGCCGCCGTCGAGCTCGGCGATGACGTGCTCGTCCCAGATCTTCTCGACCAGGGTGCGCGCGCTCATGCGGCAGTGCTGCGGACCAGCCGTCCCGGCGTCGTGCCCGTGTACTGGCCGCGGTCGTAGATCACCTCGCCGGCCACGATGGTCGAGACGTATCCCGTCCCTGGCCGACGAGACGCGAGCCCCCGCTGGGGAGGTCGGCCCGGATCGTGGGATACTGACGAACCGACGGCCTGCAGGTCGATGAGATTGATATCGGCCCGCCTGCCGGGAACGAGTACCCCGCGATCGGAAAACCCCAGCAGCGCAGCAGTATCCGCGCACTGCTGCTTGACGACGACCTCGAGCCGGCAGCCGTTCGCTCGGCTCCCGCGTCGCGTCCCCAATAGCTCAGCATGAACGTCGGATAGTCGAAGTCGGCGACCATCGTGCAGTGCGCGCCACCGTCGGAAAGGCCGGGCACGGTGCGCTCGTGCACCAGCATCTCGTGCACGGCATGCAGGTTGCCCTCGCCGTAGTTCGAGACGGGAACGTAGATGAAACGCTCGGCGGCCAGCACGTCGTACGCCAGCTCGTTGACCGAGACTCCGGCGGCCTTCGCCCGCGCTGCGAGTGTCGACTCCAGAGAAAGGTCATAGCGCTTGGGGTTTTCGAGCTCGAACGAGACCCGCATGCGGGTGAGGACGTTGGCCTCCCCGGCTGCGTCGAGCTCCGTGAGGATGCGCGTACGGATCTCGGGATCAGCCAGCCGCGCCGGCAGGCCGTCGACCCCCTGGCGGGCCAGCTCCTGATACGTCGGCGAGGCCGCCAGCGGATTCACCCTGCCACGCAAGGACATCAGCAGTCCGGTGGGCCGCGGTGCCACCTGGGCCCACATGTCCAGGCCGTCGGCGGCAGCCTTGCTGAGCCCCTCGAGCACCCGCCGATAGTTGTCGGCGGGCTGGCCGGGCCGCTGCAAGAGCGCGGCGGACAGCGGCCGCCCGCTGACCTCGCACATGCGACGCATGAGGGCGAGCTCGGCGTCGACGTCCCAGTTCTCCACGTTCAGCTCGAAGACGCCCTTGCCGGTACGTCCGATCGCCTCGGCGATGCCCAGCAGCTCGGCTTCGCTCGCCGAGTACGACGGCGTGATGCGCCCGTCGGAGGCCTTGTGATTCTTCGAGCGCGAGGTGCTGAACCCCACGGCACCGGCTTCGATCGCCTGCGCCGCCACGCGACCCATGAGCGCGATCTCGTCCTCGGTGGGCTGCTGCTGTGATCGATCCCGCGCTCGCCCATCGCGAAAACCCGCAGCGGCGCATGGGGTACCTGGGCCGCGATGTCGATGACGTGAGGCGCGGCCTCCAGCGCATCCAGGTACTCCGGGAAGGACTCCCACTGCCAGCTCAGGCCCTCCTCGAGCACCGACGCCGGGATGTCCTCGACGCCTTCCATGAGGGCGATCGTCCACGCGTGCTGATCGCGGCGGACCGGCGCGAAACCGACCCCGCAATTGCCCATGACGACGGTGGTCACGCCCTGCGCGGCCGACGTCTCCAGGACCGGGTCCCAGAGCGCCTGACCGTCGTAGTGGCTGTGGATGTCGACCCACCCCGGCGTCACCAGCAGGCCGTCGGCATCCAGCTCGCGCCGGCCGGTTCCCACGTCGCGTCCGACCGCGACGATGCGGCCGTCCTGCACAGCGACATCCGCCGCCTGCGGCGCGGCTCCAGTCCCGTCGACGACCGTTCCCGCTCGAATCACCAGGTCGTGCATCAGGTTGCCCTCCTCATGCCCGGAGCTTCTCCACCGCCGCCTCGACGCTAGTCCCCGTGAAGAAAGTGGGGTTCATGGAGGTCCAGAGCTTGACCGGATTGCGGAAGACGAAGTGCGCGAAGTCTTCCGCGCTGATCTGGCCGTGCTCGACGAGCTCATACGCTTCCGGCAGCACCTCGCGCATGTCACGCACGTCCCAGTGGCCGACGTCGGAGGCGAAGATCGCCGGAAGCGTGACCCCGCCCGGATTCAGGCCGCGGGAGAACGCGAGGACGTTCATGGGGTCGTCGGCCTCGCAGCCGAAGAAGTAGCGCTCGCTGAAGACGTCGATGATCTCCTGCTTGCTCGTGAAGCCCGACTCCCCGAACATGTCGATGTCGCCGGCGAGCTCGTCGGGATCCGACAGCATGGCGAGGTCGTTGAACAGCTGGTCGCGGCGCTCGGCCGAAAGTCCCTTGGCGTGACGGGCGAAGAGCTCTTCGAGCAACGACCTGTCCAGCTTCGCCGGGTCGTTGTGCGCGATGGCCGCGAGGTTGCGCTTTTCGAAATGGCCGAGCAGGTTTCCGAGCAGCTCGGTGGCCCACGCGACGCCCCCTTCCTGGAAGGCAAAGGTCAGGTCGGGAAAGCGCTTGGGGACGCCGCCGAAGATGAGCGATCGGGCGATGGCCTCGTCAGCCGTGGCGAAGTTGCCGACCTGGTTGTAGGAGTTGTTGGTCGTCGACATGCGGCTGCCCCAGCCCTGCGCGCCGGCGTGGAAGGTCGGCGAGACGCCGAGTTCGACGCAGCGGCGCCAGACCGGGTCGTAGTCGTAGATCGAGTCGTGCGCGAGCGTGTCGACCCACTTGGCGCCGCCCGGCGTCTCGGGACCGCCGAGCGGCCGCGGGACCGCCCCGCTCATCATCACGGCCTTCAGACCGAGCTCGCCGACGGCGTAGTCGAGCTCGGCGATGGCCTCCTCGGGGGTGAAGGTGGGGATCGCGGCGACGGGCTCGAGGCGATCCCGATAGCCCGCGTACGCCTCGGCGTAATAGCGGTTCAGTCCGCGCGCCAGGGCCCGGCGCAGCTCGTCGTTCGGCAGGGCGGTGACGGTCAGCCCGTAGGTGGGATAGAGCACCGCGAAGTCGACGCCGAACTCGTCGAGTCGCTGATACATCAGGTCCGGGAGCATGCCGGTCGCCCGGTCGAGCGTGTTCTCGGTGGGGATCCCCCAGACCGCAGTGCTGAAGATGCCGTTGCGCCGCCGCTCCTGCGAGTCCGGAAAGGCGACCCGCCCGGCAGCCGATCGCGTCAGCCGATCGAACTGCGCCGCCATGTCCTTGCCGAAGTCCTCGGCGATGAAATCCCGCACGACCGGGATGTACTCGATCAGGTGCCCGTCGCTGTCGATGACGGGGTGATCGATCTTCGAGCGGATCTGGGCAACCTCGTCACTCGGCACGTAGTTCATGGGGATGGGATATCAGACGGGGGCCCGGCGGCTCAGCCGGTGGTCGGTCGGGACCGGCCGGCCAGTGCCATCAGACGATCGGTGTCGCTGGCCCCGGGCGCCGTGGCAGCGACGGGCTTGATGAGCCCGCCCGCCCGCACCTCGTCCGTGCACGTCGCCTCGACGACGGCCGTCACCGCGGGGATCGACTCCGGCGGGAATTCCAGCGGCCGGCCAAGGCTGGCCGACAGGTCCCACGCGTGACAGAGCGCGTCGATGGTCGCGAAATTGATGACCACGGCACCGGGCAGCTCGCCGAACGGCGTCTGCGTGCACGGCGGTCAGCACGTCGGGGGTCGCCCACATCGCCAGGCTCCGCCTTGCCACCTCGCCGGCGTAGGCAGCCAGGTCGCCCTCGTACGGGACGGCCCCCATGACGTCCTCGACGGTCACGGTCTCGACCTTGGTCGCCAGGCCGGCCCACAGGAGCTGATTGTTCAGAGCGTGGCTCGCCAGGCGGCGGACGGTCCACGGTTCACAATTGCTGAGCGTCTCCAGCTCGGATTCGTGGAGGGCCGCCACCTCCCGGAGCAGCTCGCCGATCGCAAATTCCAGCGTCGCCATCTGGTCCATCGCTGCCTCCTGAGGAGCGCCGATCGCGGCAGGGCAGCCACCTGGGCTGCCCTGCCGTCGGCGGCGTCAGCGTAGCGGCACCTCGCACTCCTTGGGGTCGATATGGCCGAGGTTGCGGGCCACCTTGAACGTGCCGTTCTCGGCGCGCGCGATGTACATGTTCATCCGCACGTGGTGCTGGCCGGGCACCATCTCGGCGGGACCTCCCGGACCCTGCGGGATGCGCGCGTGGTCGAGGGCGGCGATGACGTCGTGCTGCTTGAGCGAGCCGGCCTCGTTCACCGCCGATTCCCACATCTTCAAGCGCGCGATAGGTGCCGGTGCAGGCCGAGCCGGCCGTGAACATCGCGCTACCCGGGTAGCGGGCCTCGTACCGGTTCAGCAGGTCGATGCTGAACGGGTCCTGCACGTCGCGGTAGTAGTCGAGGCAGCCGAAGAGTCCCTCCACCTGCTCGGCGGGCACCAGGTTCAGGAAGTTCTCGTCGAAGTACGTGCAGACCACCCGACCCCCTCGCGCCATGAACCCGGCGTCGTTCAGCTCGGCGAGGAACGGCGTGAGACCCGGCGGCACGATCGTGTTGAAGACGACCTCGGCGCCCGTCTCCATGATGTCGGCGACGACGGCCTTGTAGTCCATGTGATCGAGCGGGAAGTACTGCTCGCCGACGATCTCCCCGCCGCGGGCCGTCACCACCTCGCGCACCTTCTTGTTCAACGTGTGCGGCCAGATGTAGTCGGCCGAGGGCAGGTAGAAGGTCTTGGCACCCGTCTCCTGCATGAGCCACGGGAAGAAGGGCTCGATCTGCTGGGCCGGCACCGGACCGGTGCAGAAGATCAGCGGGTGGCACTCCTGGCCCTCGTACTGCTCCGGGTAGAGGTACAGCTTCCCGGCCTCGTCGACGACAGGGCCCTTGATGGCCTGCCGGGTCGAGCTGTAGATGCCGCCGACCACGACGTCCACGTCGGCCTCGACGAGCCGGGCGGCCGCAGCCTTGGCGACATCGTCATCGGTGGCACTGTCCTCGATGAACAGCTCGATCGGTCGGCCGAGCAGACCACCCTTCGTGTTGATGTCGTCGATGACCATGCGGGCGATGTTGACGTTGGCGATGCCCATGAAGGACAGCGCACCGGTCTGATCAGTGATGAGGCCGACGCGAGCCGGCCGATCGATGCTGCTCATCGTCGCCCCTACGCCTGGTACTGACCGAGGAGGGCCGCCGACTCGGGCTTGGTGACGTGGCCGGCTGCCTTCAGGATCGGCGGGACCTCGGGGTCGGAGACGAAGGCCGCCCAGCCCTGCGCGTCCCAGTCGAACAGCACCCACATCCGGTTCTCGTCCGTGGGGTCTTGGAACACCGTCGCGCCCTTGGAGCCGTGCACCCCACGCTTCTCGGCGCCCTTGGTGCTGAACACGTCGAGGAAGCGGTCGACGTCTTCCACCTTTGTCGTGGCCAGGATCATGTCAGTCCCCTACTCGTCTGGATCCCTTCGGATCCACCGGTCGCTCGCCGGTCGGCGGGCTGGGGGTAATGCTCGGGAAACTCGCTGGTCACGGCATCGGCAGAACTACCCATTTCCGCTACGTAGTCGTGGGCGGCGCGCCGGCGACCACCTGGTTCGTGACGGCCCAGCGGGTCGCAGAAGCGCGGTTGGAGACGCCGATTTTGGTGTAGATGTTTTGGATGTGGTGCTCGGCCGTACGGGTCGAGATGAACAGCTGCGTGGCAATCTCCGTCGACGTTCCGCCGCTCGCCAGCAGCCGGAGCACCTCGAGCTCTCGGCGGCTCAGGCCGCCGGGGCGCGCCTGCCGCAGCCGGGGCGCCGGATCGCGCCGTGCGACGTCGATCTGCCGGCGGGCATACCCGGCAGCGTCGTCGAGGCTGAAGCAGGCGCCGGCGGTGATGAGCTCCCGCGTTTGCTTCCCATCGAGCCTGGCTGCGAGCCGGCCTTCGAGCTCGGCCAGCTCGGGGACGTGATGAAAGCTCGACTCCTGCTGCGTCATCGCCCCCAACAACGTGGCCGCGGCCTCGAATCGCTCGAGCCGTTCGAAGAGCGCCGGCACGCTCGCGAGGGTGATGATCAGCTGCGGGATGTTGCCGGCCCGATGGAATGCGGCGATCGCGTCGCCGAAGAGCACCAGCGCCGCCTCCGGCTCACCGTCGGACGTGTGCAAACGCGCGGCGTCCCGGGCAAGGAACCCCTCGAAGAAGCGCACCCGATGCTCGCGTACGAAGGCGACACCCTCGTCCCAGGCGGCCAGCGCCCGTCGCGAGTCGGACCGTGAAAAGGCCATGCCGGCGATCCAGAGGGCGTACGCGATCCAGTACGGGTTGCCGAGCCTGCGCGCGACAGCGACCGACTGCTCGGTGAGCGCGAGGGCCTCTGCGACGCGACCCGCCGACTGCAGGCCGTCGACGTAGGAAGCCAGGCCGTACCCGCGCTCGGTGCCGTAGCGCTCCGCCACTTCGCCGGTGAGTTCGATGTAGCGGTCGAGGTCGCCGCAGTACACCTGACCGAGGGCTTCGATGAACATCGAGTAACCCGGCTCGCAAGGGTCATACCGAGCGTCGGCAGCGAGTTCCGTCGCCCGGTGAGCGTTGCGCCGCGCCGCGTCAGGCCGCCCGACGAAGCACGCGTAGCCAGCCGCCGTGTAGAGCCGGGGAAGCCTCGGGACGTCGGCCTCCGTCGCTGCGTCCAGCAGCTCCTCGGCCCATGACAAGCGTCTCGAAGAGCTGCACCGAAAAGCCCATGAGCGCGGCGTGAGCGGCGATGTCGGTCGCCACCTCGAGCTCGGCCGCGCTCGGCGCTCCAGCGAAACCCGGCTCGAAGGTTGCCGAGTTCCAGTTCGACCCAGTCGACGGCATCGCGCCACCCGGGCCCGTCCCATCGCGCCCACTCCGCGACGGCCCGGCGCGCGAACTCGGCGGCGTGGACATCTCGCGTTCGTTCAAGCTCTCCTGCATCGACGAGTCGATCCTCGGCGAACTGCCGGATCGTCTCGTAGAGCGCATAGCGCGTCGTCGCGGCGGAATGGTCTGCCACCAGCAGCGATTTGCGGACGAGCGAATCGAGGTGGTGGAGCACCTCGATCTCGTCCACGTTCGCCGACGACGGCGCAGATGGTGGTCTGGTCGAACCCGCCGGAGAACACGGATGCCTTGCGCAGCAACGACTTTTCGGCTTCGGCCAGCAGGTCGTAGGACCACTCGACGGCGTGTCTGAGCGTGAGCTGACGCTCGGGGCCGGGAAAGCCTCGACGCAGCAGCCGGAACCGGTCTGCGAGCCGGTCCCTCACCTCGATCGCACTCATCGCCGCCATGCGCGCCGCGGCCAGTTCGATGCCGAGCGGCAGCCCGTCAAGCGTCTGGCAGATCTCCGTCACCGCCGCCGCGGCCAGGGGATCGGCGAGTTCGAAGTTGTGGCGAGCCGCACGGGCCCGCTCGACGAAAAGCGTGACGGCATCGGAGGTCACGCCGCCGTCGGTGGCCAGCGGAGATACGGAGACCACCGATTCGCCGGGCGCGTCCACGGCTTCGCGCGAGGTCGCCAGCAGTTTCGCGTTCCCACCGCGTCCGAGGATCACTTCGAGCGCAGCGGCGGCCGCACCCCGCACGTGCTCGCAGTTGTCGACGATGAGGAGCAATCGCCGGCCGGCAAGGGTTTCCGCGACCGTCTCGATGAGCGGCACGTCGCTCTGCGGCGCGATGCCCAGCACCGAGGCGAGGGCCGCGGGCACCGCGCCCGGATCGCCGACTCCGGCGAGCTCGACAAGCCAGACCCCGTCATCGAACTCCTCGGCGAGCTCGGCGCCGACCTCGATGGCCAAACGGGTCTTGCCCACCCCACCCACCCCGGTCAGGGTGACCAGGGGCTGAGCCCGCACCAATGCGGCGATCTGGTCGATCTCCGCCTCGCGGCCGACGAGTGAAGTGTGCTGGCGCGGCAGGTTGCCGGCGAAGATGATCGACGCGGCGCAACACGGGGAATTCCGGGGGAAGCCCGTCGGCCATCACCTGGAACACCGAGGTCCTTCCGCGAAGGCCGCGCAGGAGATGCTCACCCAGGGGCCGCAGCGTCACCCGGCTGCGCAGCAGAACCTCGGCAGTGTCGGACACGAGCACCTGCCCGCCGTGAGCGAGACCCAGCAATCGCGCGGTCCGGTTGAGATCGGTACCGGCGTAGCTGGGATCGCTGGCGCCCGCCTCACCTGTATGGAGAGCCATCCGGACGGTGAACGGGATGGCCTCGTTTCCAGCCAGTTCCCGCTGTGATTCGACGGCCGCGCCAACCGCCTCCACAGCGGACGAGAAAGCCGCACGGAGGCCGTCGATGCCGGTGGTGAACACGTGGCCACCGTGCCGCTCGATCGCCGCGCGCACGACGGCGTCGTGCGCAGGAACCGCCGTGGTCATGTCGGCCGGCGCCTGCTCCCAGAGTCGGGTCGAGTCCTCGATGCCGGTGAACAGAAACGTCACGGTGCCCGAGGGCGGCAGCGCGGACACGGCGGGACCATACCGCCGGACCGGGGTCAGATCGCCCGAATTGGGGAAGCGATGTGCTGCAACCAAATGCCGATGATTCGCGTCTTAGTCGGCAAAGGCCGTGGTCTACTGCAACCGAACAAGGGGAATCGCGATGCGAAGAGCTTCCGTGGTCGGGATGGCCGTGACGTCGGCTGCGGTCCTGGTCGCCTGCGGCAGTGGCGCAGCGAACCATCCGGCGTCCCAGCAGCTTGCCGCGGTCACGCCGGCACCGGCCGCTACAGCGCTGCCGCCGGCTTCAGGCACGGCGAACGGGCTCTCGTCCAGCGGAATGATGACGACCGACCCCGGCATTCCCATCGGCGAAGTCGGCTATCCGGAGACTCCGACCGGCCCCCTGACGTCGGTGACCCGCCGGGTCGCGGGCCCGGTGACGCTGCGGCTGCTGACCACCGCCTCCAATGCCGTCCAGGCCTGCGATCCCTATACGTCCCAGTGCATTCCGGCCTGGTGCCAGCCCACCTCGCAGGTGGCCTTGGAGTTGTCGACCGACACCATCGCCGTCCGCGAGGTGGTGGAGAACATCGGCGTCGGGCCGGGCAGCCACGTCTCCGTGCTCAACAGCGTCACCGAAGGCACGTTCGAGGGCGATCCGGTCCAGGTGGTCATCGCCAAGGTGGCCGACGACGTCGACCATCTCCAGCTGGCGATCGGCTCCGGCAAGGACGTCGCCGCTCCCGTGCACGGTCTCGTCGCGCTGGCCCTGAGCGGGCCGCAGGCCACCGGGACCCTCACCGCGTACGACTCCTCCGGGAAGGCTCTCCAGCAATTGCAGCTCCCGTCAGGTCGTACCCAGTTCCTCGGCGACTGCCAGCCGCAGCCCATCAAGCTGCCGACGCCGGGAGTGCAGCCGGCCGACCGCGCCGCAGCCGTCGAGCAGGTCCGCGCGGCCTTCGAGAACGCGTTCACGCATGCGCCGGCAGGCGGCGACATCTACCACGGGCTCGCGACAGTGCAGGACGGCGACCAGTTGCACAACGCCGTGGATCAGGTACGCAAGAACTTCCCGGCCGCCTTCGACACCATCACCGTCACCACCGGCGACATCGTCTTCACCGATCCGGCGCATGCGGTCGTGCAGTTCACCCCGGCCTACAGCCAGGGCGCCCCGTACGGCACGCAGAACGGGACGGCGGTGCTCGCCGGAGGCAAGTGGCTCGTGACGCAAACGACGTACTGCGGGCTGCTCCGCTTCGGTGGAGCCACCTGCCCGTAAGCGTTTCGGCTAACTGACCGTCCACGTACCGCCGGTGATTTTCGACAGGTCACTGGCCGGTAACCACCGTATGACGCCGAGCCTGTCTTCTAGACCGACGCTGCTGATAGACCAGTCGCCGAGGGCATCGGCCGGCACATCGAACGTCCCTTGCCACACGCCGTCCGTGTTTGTACCCGAGACCAGCGACGTGTTCGGCCCGACGTCCACACCAGCGGGATCGGTGACTCCCACCCAGACGTGGCTGACCTCGTCGCGGATAGATTTCACGTGAAGCGAGACCGTACGAGTCGCCGGCCCTGGCCCCGCGGTCACGGCGCCGTCGATCAGGCCCGGCGCATCGGTGATCGGCCTGCTGTCGGTGACGTTCACCGTCGCCGACAGCTGAACCTGGTTGGCGGCATTGTCGACGGCACGAATCTTGGCAAACCAGGGACCCGGCGCCGACCCGACCGGTAGGACGAGCGTTGCCCGGTACTGGCCGCTGCCATCAGCACCGGCGCTGTCACGTGTCAACAGCGCCGGATTTCCGCCCACCCAGTCCGGAAGGTTCAGCACCGTGTGCTCTTGAGTGCCTGTGTCGCCGTAGTTCAGCAGGTCGACGTCGACCTGGCGCAAGCCGTCGCCCTGCTCCAGCACCGAGAAGTCGCACGTGACGGTCGCGTCCTGGTTGGTGACGTTCACCGATGGGGTGACCGTGATGTTGCTGATGACCGGCGCGATGTGGTCATTGCCGTCGTTGTTCACGACCCAGGTGTTTCCGGATGGCATCGGTCGGGCATTGGAGCCTGGCGCCGGATGCGAGGCATAGGTGACGAAGTCAGCGGGGAAGCCGACCAGCTGGATGCTGCACACCGACCAGGTGCCGCTCGGCGCAGCATCGGGCAGCTGCTGGTCGCCCACCCAGGTGCCGTCGGTAAACGTCCCGGAGTCCTGGGGCATCATCCACGGGGTCGTACCGTCAGCCTTACCGTCCGGGCCACAGAGCGACGCCTCCGCCGTCCAGATCCCGCCGCCGGTATCGGTGGCATGAATTCGATATTCGACCTGCCGGTCGCCATTGCGGAAATTCAGCTGCGGCGTCGTCACCGTGATGCTCTGAATGATCGGCGTGTTCGGGTCGTACGTGCAGGCAGCCGCGGTCGGGTCGGTGGGATCGGTGTCGCAGTAGTTGGTGCCGGCGCCCCCGACCTTGGTGTCTTTACCGTCCATTCCCAGCAGGTCATCGTTGCCGGCCTGGCCCTCGAGGACGTCGTTGCCCCCACGGCCAAGAAGTCGATCGGCACCAGCGCCGCCGGCGAGGACGTTCGCGGCTGCACTGCCGGTCAACGTGTCGTTACCGGAGCCGCCCGTCAGGTTCTCGACCGACGGGTCGATGAGGTCGTCCTCGCCCGCGGAACCGTTGTCGGCCTTCCCGTCCGGGCTCGCTGTCACGGACGCGGTGTGGTCGGCATACGACACGGTGTCGATCCCGGGCCCACCGATGAGCGTGTCCGCACCGCCGGCGCCCATCAGCAGATCATTTCCGTTGCCACCGTCGAGCCGGTCGCGGCCCGCGCCGCCGATCAGCCAGTCGTTGCCGTCGCCGCCGATCAGCGTCGACCCGACCGCGTCAGCACACATGGTGTCGTTACCGGCTCCCCCGAAGACCTCGTGCACGCCGCCCGTCACGGCGATGACGTCGTTACGGGCGGTCCCGTTGACGATGAAAGGGGACGACGAGCCGACGACGATGGTGGCTTTCGACAGGCCGCAGTACACCGGCCGGGCGGGCGCGGGTGCCGTACACGCAACAACGCTCGCCGAGACGAGCACGGCAGCAGCTGCCAGCCGAGCTACTTTGGCCACTTCACCCCTCAGAACGCGAACGATCCCAGCGGCTTATCGACCGTTTTCGCACCGAAAGGTTGGGCCATCCGGAGGGTTCTGTCCGGCAGCCTGAGAGCTGGATCGCGCGACACGGACCCACTGCGTGTGTGGTGACGTGTTCGTCTAGTTCGTGCGCAGGCTGCGGCCCCCCATCCGCCGGAAGGCCGCCTCGATTCCGAAGGACAGCGCGACCATGGCGGCGAAAACGGAGACGGCTGACAGGCTGCTCTTGGCGATGAGCACTGCGAGTGCTGCGACGCACGTCGCGACGGCGGTGATGGAGATCCAGGCCTTGGACCCGCGCTCCCCGGCCGTCCGCGCTTCCGCAGCGTTGACAACGGCGAAGATGACGAGAAAGCCCGCGCTTCCCATGGTGGAAATACTGTCCAGGTTCAATACGTTCGCGAGCACGATCGTGGAACCGGCGGTGATGAGCAACCCTTCGAGCGGCTGGTTCCAGATGGGTCGCTCCAGCTCGGCCGGCAGCTCTCGTGACTTCGCGATCGTGTACGTCATGCGAGCAGATCCGTAGAGCGTGGCGTTGATTGCCGAAGCGGTCGAGAGCATCGCCGCCAGACCGATCATGGTAAATCCAGCAGACCCGAGGGCCGGGCGAGCCGCCTCAGCCAGCGCGTAGTCGCGGGCGTGTACGAGCGCCGACACCGGAAGCGCACCCACCGAGACGACCGCGACGAGCACGTACAGAACGATCACGAACAGAACGCAGATGTAGTACGCCCGGGTCAGCGTGCGACCGGGGTCGGCCACGTCCTCGGCGGCGTTTGCAATGAGCTCGAAACCCTCGTATGCCAAGAAGATGACCATCCCGCCGGCGACCAGCGAGACGGGAGCGGCCCACTGTTTCGGGGCGAGGCGTGACGCCGAGATTCCACCCAGACCCACAGCGACAAAGAGCAGCAGGATCGTCAGCTTGATCCCCACGACGACCCGCTCCGCCCGAGCCACCGTCGAGGCGCCCGCCGCATTCAGCACCGTGAGCAGCAGGACTATGACGGTGAGAAAGGCGTGTCGGCCAAGGCCCCGCGCGGAGGCTGGCAGGAAACTAGCCGCGTAACTGCCGAACGCCTCTGAGTACAGCGCCAGCATGACGATGTAGCTCAGCCACAGCAGCACGTTGATGCCACCGGCGAACAGCCCGGTGCCAAAGCCTCGGTTGACGAAGGTCACGGTGCCGCCGCGGCTCGGGAAGGACTTCGACAGCAGGGCGTACGACCTTGCGGTCAGCAGCGCCACCAGCCCTGCCACCAGGAAGGCAAGCGGGGCGCCCGCCTTGGCGATCTGCACCGACAACCCGAGGACCGCGAAGATGCCACCACCGACCATCCCACCGACGCCGATGGCCACAACGCCCCACAGCCCGATAGCACCGGACGCACGCGGCGCAGGTTTGGTCACGGTTAGCTCACGTCGTGATTAGACAGCGTGCAGGCAGTCGACGGGTGATCACGGGACGACACGTTAACGATCGATCGAGCCGACTCCGGGAGCACCCGCCCACGCGGGGCGGCTTCTTCAGCCATGCCGACTTCGGAGTCCCGATGTCTAACCGGGAGGTGCGTCCGGCCCCGAGACGACTTCTGAGACGTGTGGAGCCTACTGCTGAGCCACTTCTGAGCTGGAAGCCGGAACGGCGAAAGGTGCGTGAGCCCGCCAGAGCTGTTCCCGGGGTGGTGGCGGTCGGTGCTGCGTGCCTTGGCGCGGCCCACTCCAGGGCTGCTGAGCGGGTCGTGAAGCTGGCCGGAATGTCCTTCTGTTGCAAGAGAATCGATCTTGCCTAGGGATCAGTTCACCCGAACGGAAGGACACCCAGTAGGGGCGAGTCTGCCACGGCGTGACCGTCGTCTTCGATGATCCGAACTTGGTGTCGGCTGCGGGTCTCGCGCCGGTCCTGACCGTCGCTGGCACGCCGAGCAACTTTGCCTACGACCAATCCGGCGCCTGCCGCTGCGCGTCCCTCTCGCTGGGGGCTTTCGGCGTTCAGTCGTGGACGTCCAAGCCGAGGTCCGCGTCGGTGCGGGACTCGACGGGCGCCTGCCTCACGCTCGCACGATCGTGGTTGTACCGCCGAGCAGCGGAGGCGTAGACGGCCAGATCCTTGCGCGGCCCGACGGCGGGGATGCGTGCCCGCCGCGGACGCCGCTCGTCGGGCGAGCACCAGTAAGCGATCCGGAATCTTGGCTTTTCCGGTGTGACCTTGTCCACGTAGACCTTCCGGCAGCCGCGCAAGTCCCCGGTCGAGCCGCGAACCTCGAGCAGCGGACCGAACTCAAGGTTCTTGTCGATTTCCAGGAGTGCCTCGATCACCGCCCGCTGCACGTCCCGGTCCGGCAGCGCCCGAATTTCAGCTTGGGCTTCCGGTGTGATGTGAACTCGGGTAAAGGCGGTCACGAAGTCGCAAGCTGCGCGCGCGAGCTCCCGGCGTCGACCTCGGCCCTTATCTCGTCGAGGTCGAAACCGAGGTCGTCGGCGAGTTCAGCGAGCGTGATGTCACCCTCTGATGATGAGGCCAGCCGCTCACGCGCGACGGCAGCTGCGTCCAAGTCATCCACGGCCGCCTCGAGCATGCCGGCCAACGCGGCCACGTCCAGATGAGGAGCCCGACTCTCGCCCAGACCGAGGAGTGCCTGCACCGCCTGCTCCGGCGCGATGCCCAGCTTGAGGGCCGTGGACAGCAAGCGGGCCACCACCGGAAGGTCACGTGCGAGCCGGTCACGAGTCTCGGCCGCCTCAACAAACTCCTCGACTAGCGACGGCGAGATCAGGTAGGCCACTGCCTGGTGGTACTTCTCGATCTGCACCAGGCCCTCCTCTTCCACCCGTCGCGTAGCTCCGCTACGCAGTTTGGAGCTGTCCAAGGCGTACTCGGACGTGCCGGCCTGGCGCAACAGGGCCGCGATGTCGGTCACTGACATACGGTAAGCCTCCACCCGATTGTTGGTCAAGATTATGACCAACATGCAACGGCGCCTAGGCACCTCGGCTACGCACGCGTTGCGGCCGAAGGCGACCAGGCTTGGCTGGCCCGGTTCGACTCGGTTCCGACGTAGGGCTAGCTCAGCAGTGCCTCGGCGTAGTAGACGGTCCCCTCGGCGGTGAGGTGGACGCCGTCGGCAGCGCGGACCGCCACCAGTGGTGCCTTGGTGCCGTAGACGGGCCGGTCGGCCGTGTAGACGTGACCGGGAGTGAGAGTGGTGTCGGCCACCGTGTCGTACCGCAGGCCCAGTTCGGCACTGTCAGCCTGGTACATGGCATTCAGGGCAGAGTTGCCGTTCTCGGGATACCAGCCCGCATACGTCGGGCCGGTGTTCTTCATCGCCGGGGAGGCGCTGACCATCACCGGAATACCCACATAGGCGCGGGCGATCTCGCGCAGGCTCCGGTCGTAGTTGGCTACCACCCCGGTTGCCCCACTGCTCTGGTAATCCGCCTTCACGCAGCCGTCCACGTTTCCGGTGAAGGCCAGCACCACACGGCTCGGCCTGAAAATGGCTCGATCATGCGCTGCCGCAACATCCCAATCGCACATGGCCGTGCCGCCTTGGGCCCGGAACACGAGGTTGTACTTCCCACCGGATAAAAAGCTCACCGCCGGCTCGCTCAGCACCGTGAGGCTGTCCCCGTAAATCAGCAGAGTCGGCTTCGCCGGCGCGGGCGTGCAGGCACCCAACCCGACGGCAAACACGATGGCCGACAGGCCAATGGCGATGCGCCTCATTCCGATCCCGGTCATACCAATAGCGATCGTCACTAACCGGGCCAAACGGATTGGGCGAAACGGGTGGCGGAAGGACAAAATGCTTCACCCGAATGACCTAGTCGATCAATTCGTCACGCATGCAAACGCAGCACGGGCACGCTGGCCGACACCTCCGCCGGACCACGCGGCCGTGAGGAGCTTCCGCGGACCCAGCACGTTTTCAGTACCGCGTTGAAGCGTCGCGTGCTGTCTGACGATCTTGATCGGAGACCTGAGACTCACGTCCACCCGTCGCAACGGGGTTTGAGAGCCGTCGCCCTACTCCCGAAACCAGCGGGGTGCTAACCAATGCTCTGACCAGCAGCGACGCCCGGGCCGCGACACCTTCCTAGACGTAGCGGGGCGAGTACTTAGACATGCATGCCCCTGGCCCACACCCACGGCCTCGTGGGTGGATAGTCTGAACGTGGGACGTAGCTTGGCATTTCCCACCTCGGCTGAGTACGGTGGGCGGCATGGGCGCAGTGGGGTTCTCTAACGGATACCGGGTGCACGTGGATGCCAAGCGGCGGCCGACGCTGCCCGCTGCACTACTCGCCGAGGCCAACATCGACCCCTCGCATGACCTGGTGGCACACGCCGACGGGCTTGGGCGCATCGTGCTCGAGGACCCGCTCGCGGTGCTCGCGGCGTTCCAGGACGACGTGCTCGCCGGCAAGGCAGAGCAGGGCATCGACACGTGCTTGGTCGAGGATCTTCTGGCCGACCGGGTCGCGGACGCGTCTTCGACCGCATGACGGCCCTTCCCGCCGGGCTCCTTGTCGCCGACGCGTCTTTCCTCATCGCGGTGGCGGAGCGCGACCCCGACGCGGCGCGGTTCGTGTCTGTCCTGGAACGTTGCCAGGTGACCGCCGTGAACTTCGGCGAAGTCTGCTACAAGCTGCACCACAAGACGGGAATGGACACGGCGCGCACGACGCACGTGTTCACCCAAGTACTGAAGGTCGAAGTCGCGGCTGTAGAGCTCGAACATGCCCGATGCTGCCCGACGTTGAAGGCTATCGACGCAGCAAGTAGGGCAGCCCAGTCCGCGGCGGGCAACACGCAGATCAAGGCATTATCTCTGGCTGACATCACGTGCCTGGCGTTCGCGATGGTTGCGGGCGGCGTTCCGGTGCTGACCGGCGACAAGCACTGGACCACGCTCGGCCCGCACGGCCTGCCGCTGACGGCCTACGATTTCCGAGACCCCAGCCTCACGCCCTAGCGCGCGCGGATCCTGCCCACCGGACCCGGCCCGCCACCCGGCTGAGCCGAACCGGACCCTTTCACCTCACCGCAGCACCCGCGCGGTTCCCGCACGCCCCGGTCCGGCCGCTTCCCGGCCACCGGGGCGCCCGCCTGCCCGAAAACGGCTGCAACCACAGCGACTTTGTGACCGGACGGCCCGCCAGGACACCCGCGAGCACCCCCGGACGCGAGGAAGGTCCCGCACCACCCGGAAAACGGGCGCTGCGGGGCCTTTCACGTCTACGACAACCACCATCGGTCAGCAACCTGCCTGACCATCGGTTAGCTGCTGTGGGTGGAGGTGAGGGGACTCGAACCCCTGGCCTCCTCCGTGCGAGGGAGATCTTGGGCTCTCGCTGACCTGCGAGCTGTCAGTCGGTCATGGCCTTGAGCTGCGCATTCATTGTCCCTTGGCGTCCGCAGGTGTCCGGAGGAATCCGCTGGTTTACGGCCCAGCCGCGGCCCCAGCGCGGCCCCAGCGATCTCTGTTGCGACGTCGCTACCGCGATCGGTACACGTCCCCGCGGTGCGCCATCCGCAACACGAGGACGAAGAGGCGCGGTCATCCTCGATGTCGTAGACGATCCGGTAGTCGCCGGTACGCACCCGCCATTCGCCGGCCCCGCAGACGAGTTGGGTAGCCGCGGGCGGGCCGGGGATCGTTGGCAAGCAACTCGAGCGCGGCCTCAAAGCGCTCGCCAGCCGCGCCATCATCGACCAAGCCCTCGGCCTCATCATGGGCCAACGCCGCTGCACCGCCAGCGAAGCCTTCGAGGTCCTGCGCGAAGCCTCCCAAAACCGCAACATCAAGCTCTACGACGTCGCCGTCGAACTCATCCACACCATCACCCGGCACCCACCAGAACCACCACGCCAATTCACCCAACGCGGCTAGCCGGTTGCCGAGGAAGTGCTGCCCGACCTCGCCCGATACGTGTTCGACAGACAGCCCATCGCGCTACCGCGAGGTGTTTCGGGCGGCGGCGACGGCAATGCCACCCGGTGAGTGGGCCTGTCAAGGGCAGCGGGTTGAAGGACGCCCGCCGCCTCGACTATCACGATCCGACCGCGGGTTGGGCCGGTACGCCACGCGCTCCACGTTGACCCTGCGGCTCGTGTTGGCCGCCCTTGGGATAGTCGCCTGCGGGGTAGGTGCGGCCATGTTTCTGGTAGGAGCGTGGCACGGTCTTTGCCGGGGCATCGCCGAGCGCCATCGCCAGCCTGCTCGCCGCGGTGGGGGATGGTCTGCTGCTGCACGCATTGCTCGATCCCGCGCTCGACGTTGCAGCCGCTCTCGATGCGCTCCGGGGACTACTCGAAGGCGGGACTGCGGGACCCGGGTGATCCGTAGGGCGGCGCGGGGTCTTGCCCGGACACCGCACGCGCGCTGCCCTCCTTCAGCGCAGCGCTGAGCCCGCGCCGCTACGGCGGCGTCTGTCCCATGAAAGGCAGCGGCGGCGCCTGAATGACCTCGGAGGGTTCGCGAGACGCTGCACGTTGGTCGACGTCGGGGACAACCAGAACCGGACACGAGGCACCGAGCACCACGGATCGCGCCGTGCTCCCCAGCGCACGCTTGGCGAGCCACGAACGTTGGTGAAGTCCGAGCACGATGAGCGACGCGTCGAGTTCGCGCGCTACACCGAGGATCACGTCAGCCGGCGGGTCGTCATTGTGCACCTGGCGCAGGGAGTTGGAGATTCCGTCCGCTCTGAGATCGGCGGCAACCGCGTCCAAGTTGCGTTGGTCGGCAGCAGTGGGGACGACGTATCCAGCGCTTCCAACGACGTTCACGATCACGACCGGGACCTTGCGACACCGAGCCTGGTGTGCGGCCTCGGTCACTGCCGAAAAGCCGGTCTCTGTCGGCACATACCCCACGACTATCGTCATGGCCTCTCCTCGCTTCCGGTGACGATCGCCTCCCCGGTCAGCGCACGCACGTGACCGTTCAGCGCTCCCGTCCGTGGCAGAGCCGGCTGCTGCGTCCCGACTCGGCGGCCGGTGGGGCTGAGCGCCTTGGCAAGCTGCTGGCGGGAGGTGATGCCAAGTTTCAAGAACACCTTGCCCAGATGCCATTCCACGGTGCGCCGGCTCAGAAAGAGCTCGCGGCCGATCTCGGCATTCGTGTAACCGTCAGCGGCCAGCAGCGCGATGCGCCGCTCCTGTGCTGTCAGCTCGCCGGGTCGGTCGAGGTTGGCTCTGCGCACGGTCTGTCCGGTGGCCAGCAACTCTCGTTCGGCTCGCCGCGCGAAGCCCGCTAGGCCCATTGCATCGAGCATCTGATGAGCTCGTAGAAGCTGCGCCCGGGCATCGACGCGCCGATTCTGTCGCCGCAGCCATTCCCCGTACAGCAAGTGCGTGCGGGCGAGATCCACCCGGGCTCGTGAGCTTGCCAGGTAGTCCAAGCCGGATTGGTAAAGACCCTCGGCGTCGGCGCTTTCATCGATCAGCGCCAGGGAGCGTGCCCGGATACCAAGCGCCCAAGGCGTACCCGAGGCGGTCGCGTACTCCGACAGTTGCGTCACGGCCGCGGCCGCGCAGTCGGGCTGTCCACAGCGGACGGCGGCGACAATCATCTCGGCAAGTGCCCAGCCCGTCATTCCCCGAGCGGCGGCGTGTTCTACAGCTTCCTCGGCTGCTTGCAGCGCTTGTCGGTATTGACCCAGAGCGTTGTGCAGGATCGCCGCTGCCCACCTGGCTATCGCGACCCCTTGTCCCTCGCCGCGACGGCGGGCGTCTTCTGCCGCCCGGTCGATCAGCGCAAAGCTCGGATCTTGATGAGCACGCAACGCCGCCAGCGCGGCGGGGAGGCCCGAAATCACGGTGGCGCCGTGTGCATCGCCAGGCAGCCGCGCTTGTTCGCCGCATTCCTCGGCAGCGCCGAGGTCTCCGGCGAGCAGGTGCGCATAGGCCAGACTGGTCAACGCCGCACGCGTTTCTGCGATCGCCCCCGCTGCACGAGCAAGCCGCAGGCGTCTGGTGGCAAGGGCATTCCACGCGACGTCATCCCAGAGCAGCACGGCGCCGGTACACGCTAGTGGCAGCCAGTAGCGCTCGTCCGGGAACGTCAGACCTGCAACGCACGTGGCAATCGCGGTGCGCAAGCTCGCAGCCCCAGCGGGAAACTCGTCGCCAAGGCAGGTAGCCACGCCCTCGAGAATCAAGCCTCGCGTGTCGGGAGTCGCTGACGCGGCGGCGCGGACATCACAAACCACCTCGGCCACTGTCGATCCCGCCGCTCCAAGTCCTCCCGCACGTATAGCGGCGCTGATCGCGTCTCGGCCGGCGGCCCGCGCCCTACCGGCATCGATAGGTTCGATTCGCCGCTTCGCGTCGAGCAGCAAGGCCGCGGCATCGGCGGGCCGTTCAGCGGCGACGGCGAGGGCGCGCACGTAATCGGTCGCCGCTCGCTCAGGGGCGTCCGCGAATTCGGGCTCCGCCATATCCAGCAGTTTCTCTGAGACGTCGGCAGCATCGATTTCCACCAGTGCCGCGGCTGCAGCCAATGCACGACGGGACCGTGACGTCGGATCCGCGGTCAGTAGCGCCGCCCGCTCCAGGAAGGTGGCCTTCGCGGACAAGCCGGCCCGGGACTGCGCGCGGTCCGCCGTGCGTTCCAGTTCCGCTGCGACATCCTCATCGGGGCCAGCTGTCGCGTGTGCCAGGTGCCAGGCCCGGTGGTCCTGATCGACATCGCGCACGATGGCTTCGGCCAGCGCACCGTGCACGGTCTCTCGCACACGCGATGACGCGGATCGATAGGCGGCCGCTCGAGCGGCCAAGCCACGAAACTGCACGCGCTCGCCGAGCGTTAGTAACCCGAATTGGCCGGCAATCGTCATGGTTTCTTGGGGAATCCCCAACCTGCGGGCGGCATGCCGCAGCCGCGTCGGATCGCCGGTGGGATCGGCGGCGGCAACCGCCAGGAGAAGCCGTGCTTCCGCCGGCAGCCTCGCGATCCGTCGCATGAGCCCACCTGGAATCTTGACCACCGATTCGGATAACGCGAAGCCTCCGGCGAGGCGAGATGGAGTCAAGCAGCCGGCGAGCTCGGTGATTTCGCGCGGGTATCCCTCTTGTCTCGGCCACGATCTGCCGCCTGACTTGAGGATCAATGAGCCAGGGCAGCGAAATCGCGAGGAGCTCACCGGCGTCTGATTCGCGGAGGCCACGCAAGCGGCATCCCCGGCAGCGCGGCGAGATGATTTCCAAGCTGACGGGCCGCAAAGATCACCGAAACCGAGCCCTCCGCAGCCGGCGCGCAGCGAAGGCGAGCGCCTCGAGCTGACGCCCGATCAAGCTCGTGCGCATCATCGATCAGGCAGACGGTCGGGCTTTCGGCGGCGGATCCGTTGAGCAACCCGAGAATGCCGAGACCTACCAGTAGACCTTGGGGTGATGGCCCGGCGCGCATTCCGAACACGTTTCCAGCGCGGCGCGCTGGGGGGTGGGCAATCGCTTGAGCAACCCTGCCATCGGCCCGAAGAGCTGGTGCAAGCCCGCGTAGGACAATCGCGCTTCTGACCTTGCGGCAGATGCTCGCAGGACTCGAAAGTCGGTCGCCATTCCGACTACCCGATGAAGCAGGGCAGTCTTCCCCACGCCCGGCTCGCCGTGGATGACCACGTCCGAGGCCTGCCCATGTCGTGCCCCGTCCATGAGCTCACCAAGTTCGGCTCAACTCGCCGTCGCGCCCGTACAGCGCCGTGCGCCGATCCGCCTTCACCGTCACGGACTGCACGCTGCCGCTGTGAGGTGGCCTTCTCAATTGTGGAGCCCACAATCTTGAGCTGGTGAGGACTCCCAGTCGGGGCTCGCGCAAGCCCGACCCCGCGCGCCCAGGAACTGTGGGGTTTTCCCGATGGTTTACGGTCCGCGCTGCGACAACGTTTGCCGATGGCCATCAGAGTTCTTGTGGTCGATGACAGCCCTGAGTTCCGTGCTGCGGCTGGTGAACTGCTGACCGAACGTGGCCTGGAAATCTTCGGCGAGGCTGCAGACGCGCCAGAAGCGCTCGGTCTGGTCAGACGCGGATGCCCGGATGGTGTCCTGCTCGACCTGAATCTGCCGGGGCTGGACGGTTTCGCACTGGCGAAGATGCTCACTGAGATCTGTCCGAAGGCTCAGATCGTCTTGACGTCAGTGAGCGTAACGTCGTTACCCAAGGAGCTTCTCGATTCGTGCGCCGCGAAAGCCTTCGTATCGAAAGAGTTTTGGCGGGTGCCGACCTGGGTGGTCTGTTCAGTTCCGTAGATAGGTGAGGACCGCGAGAACCCGGCGGTGCAGCTCAGGCGACTGGTGCAGCCGGAGCTTGTCGAAGATGCTGGTGACGTGACGCTCCACCGCGGCCACGGTCACGGCAAGCTCGTAGGCTATTCCGCCATTCGAGCGTCCCTCGGCGATGAGCTCGAGCACCTCACGCTCTCGGCGCGTGAGACCGTCGAGAGGGCTCGCCTTCCGCTTGCGACCGACCAATCGCGAGACGACGTCGGGATCGAGCACAGACCCGCCATCGGCAACGCGGCGGACCGCGTCGGTGAAGACCTTGAGGTCGGCCACCTTCTCCTTCAGCAGGTAACCGACGCCTTCCGCACCGTCGGCCACCAGCGCGAAAGCGTAGGCGTCTTCGAGAAACTGCGAGAGCACCAGCACTGCCGTCTGCGGCCTGGAAGCACGGATTGCAAGAGCGGCGCGCAGACCATCGTCACCGTGCTCGGGCGGCATCTGAATATCCGCCACGATGACATCCGGACGGCACTCATGGGCGACCCGAACGAGCTCGCCGGCATCGCCCGCCGTACCGACCACGTCGAAGCCGCTCTCCTCGAGCACCCGCAGGATTCCTTCCCTGACGAACGCCTGGTCCTCGCCGACGACGACGCTGATGACCCGCTCGGCGTGGCTCACACGGCACCTGTGGACATCGGGTGCGTCGCCGTACGCGGCTTCAAGAGGGTCGTAGGCCTGATCGCGGAACATCTCATGCAACTGCCGACGACGTATGCCTTGATTCCCCCCGTCGTAGAGGGCGAACGCCATCGTGTCGCGCATGATGCGCTCCAGCGGCGCGAGCTCCTTGGTGTAGCTGACGACGCCCACCAGTCTCATGCAGTCCCACACGGCAGCGGTCGCGGCTTCGGAGCAGATAGACCTTCGCCATGATTGCGAGCTCCTGGGACCGCCCGCCCGTGCGGTCGAATTCGTGGCACGCCTTCCAGGTCAGGTAGCGGCATGCCTCGATCCGCATCTTGATGTCGGCGAGCATGAAGCCGACATTCTGGTGCTCGATGATCGGGCCCGGGCCCGAGCCTGTTCTCCGTTCGCGCGAAATTCAAGGCGTAGTCGAAGGCGGCGCGCATGCTGCCTACGGACGCTGCCCCGATGAGCCCTGCCGTCCAGCTGAACGCCTCGGTAAGGATCTGCCGAGCGCGCAAGCCCGGCTCCGCGACCATGTTTCCCAGCGGAACTCGCACATCGTCAAAGTGAATCCGGGGAGTCGAGACGCCCCGGTGACCCATCTTGTCGTAGAGGTCGGCGACAGTGATGCCCGGCGAATCGCCTGGCACCATGATGATGGCGAGCGCCTCGTCGGCGGGCAGCTGGGGTCGATCCGGCAGATCACCGTGTAGAGCTGGCACCCGTTCCCATCCCATCCGGTTCCGTTGGTGGTGAAGTGCTTGTGGCCGTTGATGACCCACTCGTCTTCCTCGCGGCGGGCAAGGGTCTGGATGCCGGTCCCCGGATCGGGCGAATCGAAATTCGCACCGCCCGCAACGTCGGTGAAGGCCATGGCCGCGAGCAAGTGCCCCTCGGTGTCGTCGGCGAAGGGCCGCAGCCAGGCTTGCTTCTGAGCCGTCGTGCCGTAATGAATGAGCGGGTACAAGGACAGGCCGTTACCGAGCAGCGTCGTCGGCACGTTGACGTCGACGCGACTCAGCTCTTCCGCAGCGATCGCGATGTCGAGCAGCGCGGCGCCGCCGCCCGCCGAACTCAACGGGAAGAAAGGACCGCGTGAAGCCCGCCTTGGCGAGCTGCCGAAATCCCTCACGGCTCGCGCCGAAGGCCTCCCATGCGGAAGACGACCGGTCGATGGCTTCGACGAGGGGACGTAGCGCCTGCTCGGCCAGGGCCCTTGCGCCTTCCCGCAGCTCCCGCTGCGCATCGCTCAAGGCAAAATCAATCGGCACCGCTCTCTCGCTCTCGGTGTCACACCGGTAGAGGTATCTCTGCCCGCAACAACGTGCCGCCCCCTATTGGGCTGAGGATGTGCATCGTCCCGTCGATGGCTCCGACTCGGTCACGAAGGCCGGTGAGCCCACCCGAGTGCAAACCGGGCGCCTATACCGCCGATCCCGTTGTCGCGGACTTCGACCCGGCATTGGCCATCCGCATGTTGGATGTGCACCGAGGCCGCCGAAGCGCGCGCATGTTTCACCACATTCGTCAGCGCCTCCGCGCACCAGAGGTAGACGCTGGACTCGATGGAGTCCGGGAACCGCTGATCGGGCACGTCCACTTCGATCGGTATCGGCAGCCCGGCCGCCATCCCGGAGATCGCCGGAGCCAATCCGCGTTGAGTCAGGATGGCCGGGTAGATGCCGGCGGCAATCTCGCGTAAATCATTGATTCCACGCTGCATCTCGGCGATCGCCTGGCCGAGCAGCTCCTCGGCATCATGCGGCGACGCCGCCCACTTGCGTCGCGCGAGTTTAAGGTTGATCAGGCTCGTGACAAAACGCTGTTGCGCTCCGTCGTGCAAGTCGCGGGTGACCCGCTGCCGGGCGGAGTCCGAAGCGGCGACGAGCCGGGCCCGCGAGGCCATCAACTCCTGTTGCGCGCGCCGGCGTTCGGTGATGTCGCGCAAGTAGCCGACGAAGGACGTTGCCCCAGGCGAATCGGCACGGGTCACCGTCAGCTCGGCGAGGAATTCGCTGCGGTCGGCACGCATGGCGGCCACTTCGACCCGCTGGTCCAAGATGCGTGTTTCCCCGGTCGCAAGATAGCGCGAGAAGCCTTGCCGGTGCGTGTCTCGCAGCGAGGGCGGCACGATCATGTCTGCCAGCGGCTGGCCGATCACCTCACTGGATCGGTAGCCGAAGGTCCTTTCGAATGCGCGGTTGACGTACCTCACGACGCCCCGCTCGTCGATCGTCACCACGGCGTCCAGCGCTGCATCGAGTATCGCCCGCTGGCGAGATTCACTGGCCTCCAGCTCAGCGGCGCGTGCTGTGGCGACGTCCCGCGCCCGATCCGCCTGAGCGCGTTTGCCGGCCTCGACGGCGACTTGGTGATGGGCGAGCACCGTCCCGCACATCTGCGCCAGGATGGACAGCAGGAAGCGGTCCTCTTCCGCAAGCTCGGTATCGCCTGCTGTGACAAGGACTATCGGTTCGCGCCCTAGGCTCGATGTCATCGGGAACGCCCAGCAGGAGGTGACGCCCTCCATCTCGAGCCGGGCAGGGCCTGTGAGCCCACGCAGAGAGTCCGCGACGACGTTCGGTGCTTGCCCGAAGTGGTCACCCGACGCGCTTGGATGCCAGGCAAACGCCCGGTGCCCTACCGCAATCGAAGAGACGGCGGTGGTGACCAAACGCATCGCCTGAGCAGGAGACGAGGCTTGCGCGAGGACCAGAGACATTCCGAAGACGGCATTGATGGAAGAAAGGTTTGACCCGACGGGAGAATCCGGGCCGTCAAAGCGCGCCGCAGGGGACGCCAGCTCGCTCACGAGAGTTCGCCGAGGAACTCTTGTTGTGGAATGTAGTAAGGATTGTTGATGACCAGCCCATTGATGTAAATCCGGGTATGCGTCTTCAGCACGTACATCACCGCGTCGCCGCCGTACAAATCCAAGTCGTAGAGGCACATGATCGACTGCGGGTAACGCGGAGCCAGTTCGCTCACGCGCGCTTCGGCGGCGAACCATGCGTTGAGGTCAACCGAATCGCGCACCACGACGCCGGCGTCGCCGATGATGCGCAGCCGTTCGAACCCGGCAGAAAACACAGCTCGGGCCGCTGCATCGAGGCCTTCGATGAAGACGTCGGCCGAGAAGGAGCCGGTGGGAAGGTAGCCCTCCGCCTCCGTGAAGAACTCCAGCGTGTGGTCAGAAGACGACAGCTGCGCAACCCGGGCCGCCACTGACTCGGGGCCGTCGATGAAACAGATGCACTTGTCACCCGCCAGCAGGCCCGGCGAAATGAAGTCCACCACGATGTCGTCCCGCTGGCTTTGCCCCCCGCTGTAGAAGGCGCAAACGTGGTCGCCCGGCTTGAAATCCAGGTCCGGATTGCGGACTGGCATTGCCACAGGCTCACCCCTGTATCGGGCCGGGCGTCACCCCGGACAGCTGCCCGTCTGTTCAGTGTTGCCGAAGTGCCCTTCCGTGTAAACAGGCAATCCGGACTCTCTCGCAACCGGTCAGGCGCCTGTCATACGGCTTCGAGGGCGTGAAGGCCGCTCATCGACGCCTCTCCTGCGCATGCCGGTAACCGGCCCGGGGTCGTTACCGGCGCGAAAGGACCCTCCGGCAACCGAGCCTGAACGCCGTCAGGTCCGCGCACTGCGCGATGCATCCGTATGCAGGAGATGGCTCAACATGCCTTTCACACCAAACGAATCAGTCCTTCCGCCGGACGGAGCCGCTGAGCCTTCCGGCTCTCAACCGAAACCCGGCCACGAGCCGAGGGACCTGCGGTACTACACCCCGCAGATGCTGGCGATGGCCGATCGCCTGTTTTCCGACCACGACGACCTGCCGGTGGCTGACGTCTTCAGGGCGATATCAGCTGCCCGCTCTCGGCTGCGAGGCCGGGATCAGCTGCTGCCTGACCCACAGAACGTGGAGGGCCTCGCCCGGGAGCTTCTGGCGATGACCCGTACCCAGGACCCGGGGCCTTACGGGCGCATTGCGGACTGGCGCGGAGGCAGGGTCAACGACATCGCCTAGCAATGGCGCCCTCGAAATCGGCTTCACACATCGACCACGGTCCGCTGCGTCTGTCACGCCCGGGCTCGCCGTTGGGTCCTGGACAGCGAACAGCTTCTCGGGTGGCAACGGCGAACGCGCGGCCCGAAACGTCTTGAAAGCAAAGATCTCGCGCTCCAGGGCGGAAGAGATGGAGGATCTGATGGGAATCGCTCCGCTCGAACAGGTAATGCGGCCGCCGCAGGGATCGGCCACACCCGACGATCGCGCGAGAGCGCTTGGGCTTCCGTCGGCGACGGCGTTGGTGATCGGCAGCATCATCGGTACGGGCGTCTTCACGATGCCCGCGGTCATGGCCGGCGCCGGCACGAGTTCGATCGTCGTGCTCGGCGTCGTGTCGATCGGCGCCCTGCTGCTCGCCGTCATGTTCGGCCAACTCACCCGTCGGGTCCCTTCCAGCGATGGGGGGCTGTACGCCTACTCGCGGCATGAGTTCGGGGATTTCGCCGGCTACTTGACGGCATGGTGCTACTGGATAACGGCCTGGGCCGGCAACGCGGCGATCGTCTCGTCGTGGGTGCTCTATGTCGAGTCGCTGTTCGGCCTCAACCACCCGTCAGCCTGGACGAATTTCGGAATCGCCATGTTCGGCTTGTGGATTCCCGCAGCGATCAACCTGGTCGGGGTTCGTCACATGGCCAGGTTCCAGGATCTAACCGTCATCCTGAAGTTCTTGCCGCTGCTCGTCGTCGCAGTGGCCGGCTGGTTCTTCGTTCGCGCCGCGAACTTCGGCGCCTTCAATGCCTCGGGTACGAGCCTGTACAGCGCGATCGGAATCGCTGCAGGTGTTGCACTTTTTTCTTACATCGGCGTCGAAGTCGCCTCCATCTCCGCAGCTCGCGTCAAGAACCCGCGGCGCAATGTCGGCCGGGCGTCGATAGCGGGCACCGCTGCCAGTGCGCTGCTATATGTCGCGGTGACGGCGGCGGTGATGGGCCTGGTCTCGCACGGTGCCCTCGTCAACAACGGAGCGCCCTTCGTCAACGCGTTCCAGTCGATGTTCGGCCATGCCGTGTGGGTCGGCAAGCTCGTCGCCGCGACGGCGGTGGTCTCAGGCATCGGCGCCTTGAACGGCTGGACGCTGGTGACGGCAGAGATGCCCAGAGCGGCAGCCAAGGACGGGCTTTTCCTGCCGCAGTTCGCCCGAACCAATCGGGACGGCACACCGTGGTTCGGCATCGTGGTCTCGACGGCCGTCGCCTCGGTGCTGATGGCCTTCGCGTATGGCAGCAAGACGGGGCTCACCGTATTCACCTACCTCGTCGACCTGTCCGTGGTGACCGTGGCAATCCCGTACTTCTTCTCCGCTTGCGCGCAGTTGGCATATCTCGTTTCACGCCGGCGCGCCGTCAGCGGCTGGTCGCTCGTGCGCGACCTCTCGATCTCGGGTGCCAGCATTCTGTTTTCGCTCTGGGTGACGTTCGCGTCGGGGTACCAGGCCGTCTATCAGGCGATGGTCCTCCTGCTTGTGGGCCTGCCTATATACGCGTTCCTCAAAGCGAGGCGGGAACGGCGGGGGGAGGCTCGTGAGCCCGACGAAGCCAGCGCGCAGCCTTCGATCGTGCGGCTCCCGGACTCAGTGGTGGTGGAGTCATGACCCGCATGCTAGGTGTCGACTCCGAGGTCGGTCAGCTTCGGTCGGCCATCGTCCACCGGCCCGGATTGGAACTGACCCGCCTCACCCCGAGCAATTGCAGCGAATTGCTCTTCGACGATGTGCTCTGGGCGGACAAGGCTCGCGAGGAGCATGACGCCTTCGTCGAGACCCTTCGCGAGAGCGGGGTGACCGTTCATTCGTTTGGCCAACTGCTCGCCGAAACGCTCGAGCTGAGCGACGCGAGGGCCTTCGTTCTCGACCGGGTCTGCACACCGGAGCGGGTGGGCCCGACATTGGCCGGCCCCTTGCGTGCCACGGCCGACGAGGTGGATGCCACGACGCTTGCGGAGATGCTGATCGGCGGCGTCATCAAAGCCGACCTTTCGCCGTTGCGGGTCCGCAGCCTGCGCTGGCACACCCTGGAAATCGACGACTTCGTCCTGGCGCCGCTGCCGAACACCCTTTTCCAGCGCGACAATGCAGCCTGGTATTCGGCGGGCGTCACGATCAACCCGATGGCCAAAGCTGCGCGCCAGCGGGAGTCGTTCCACAGCCGAGCTGTCTACCGGCCTCCATCCGCTCTTCGCGGGCAGCACGTTCCCGATCTACTACGGCAGACGACGACCGCAATCATCTGCCGGCCACCCTCGAGGGCGGCGACATCCACGTGATCGGGCGCGGCGTCGTCATCATCGGGATGGGCGAGCGCACCACCCCGATGGGGGTCGAGATCCTCGCGGGAGCTCTTCGCACCGAGCAGGCCAGCACGGTCATCGCGATCGCACTGCCAAGTCGCACGCGTCGATGCACCTCGACACGCTCTCACGATGGTCGACGTCGACACCTTCGTCGCGCTACCCGAACCTCGATCCGGGACAGACTGCGCACCGTGGATGGTGACGCCGGCTGATCCGGAGAGTCGTCGAGCGACGATAGCGGCGGCCTTCGCGTCGAGCACCGCGACGACGTCTTCGGCACGATCGCCGACGTCCTCGGTATCGACAAGCTTCGAGTGCTGTCGCGCCGACGAAGACGCGCGGGCGGCTGAGCGGGAACAGTGGAACGACGCCGACAACTTCCTCGCCGTCGCGCCCGGCGTGGTCATCGGCTACGAGCGCAACACCGTCACCAACTCGATGCTGCGCGACAACGGCATCGAGGTGCTCACATCCCGGGCAGCGAACTCGGCCGTGGCCGGGTGGCGCCCGCTGCATGAGCCTGCCCGATCCGGCGCGACGGCTCAGACGGCGGACCGCCATGGAGCACCGGACGGCATCCCGGCACTCTGCTGAAGACGCGATCTCGACCAGAAGCAGTTCCTCGCGTTGCTCGAGCTTGCCGCACGAGCTCAAGGCGCCAAGGCAGCCGGCACGCGAACGGCGCCAGCTGTCGGGCAAGAACATCGCGCTGATCTTCGAGAAGAGCTCGACCCGCACCCGCTGCGCTTTCGAGGTCGCCGCCTACGACCAGGGCGCCCACGTGACCTACCTCGGCCCGGACGGCTCCCACATCGGCCGCGAGGAATCGCATCGCCGACACCGCTCGGGTGCTCGGCCGGATGTACGACGGCATCGAGTTCCGCGGCTTCGCCCAGGACACCGTCGAGCAACTGGCCGACCACGCCGGCGTGCCGGTCTGGAACGGACTCACCGACGCATGGCACCCGACCCAGATGCTCGCCGACATCCTGACCATGACCGAGCATCACGACGGTCGCCGTCGAGCAGCATCGCCTACTGCTTCCTCGGCGACGGACGCAACAACGTCGCCCGCTCGCTGCTCGTCACCGGCGCCCTGCTCGGGCATGGACGTCCGCATCGCCGCCCCACGGGAGCTCTACCGCCCGGCGATGTCGCCGGCGCTGGCGCATCGACGCTGGCCGACGACGAGCGGCGCGCGGGTGCTGGTCACCGATGACGTCCGCAGCTGCCGTCGCGGGGGCTGACTTCGTCTACACCGACGTGTGGGTCAGCATGGGCGAACCCGACGAGTAGTGGGACTCGCGCGTCCCGCTGCTGCTGCCCTATCGGGTCACTGACGACTCATGGCCGCCAGCGGCAAGCCGGACACGAAGTTCATGCACTGCCTGCCGTCGGTGCACGACACGAGACCGAGCTCGGCAGCGGCTGTACCGACCGGTTCGGCCTCGACGGCGCCGAGGTCACCGACGAGGTGTTCGAGTCCGCCCGGTCGATCGTCTTCGATCAGGCCGCGAACCGGCTGCCCACCATCAAGGCCGTGCTGGTCTCCGCGCTCGGAGCGTGAGATGCGCATCCTCGCGGCCGTCGGCGGCAACGCCTTGCTCGAGCGCGGCGAGAAGCCCGACGCCGGCATTCAGCGAACGCACATGCGACGAGCTGCCCTTGCACTCGCTCCACTCGCCGCCGAGCACGAACTCATCGTCTGCCACGGCAACGGCCCCCAGGTCGGCGTCCTTGCCCTCGAGAGTGAAGGCGACGCGTCGCTGAGCCGGCCCTACCCGCTGGACGTCCTCGGCGCCCAAACCCAGGGCATGATCGGGTACTGGCTCGCCCAGGAACTGCACAACGCGGGCGTCAGCCGTTCTGTCGTCAGCGTCGTCACGCAGACTGTCGTTGATGCTGTCGATCCCGGCTTTCGGTACGCCGACGAAGTTCGTCGGCCCGATCTATGACCGCGAGCACGCTCAACGGCTGACCGCCGCCACCGGCTGGAGCTTCCAAGCCGACGGCGAACGATGGCGCCGCGTCGTACCTTCACCGCAGCCGCAGCGGATCGTGGAGCGCCGCGCGCTGCGGCAACTTATGGCGATGCAGGCGCTTGTCATATGCGGCGGGGGCGGTGGAGTCCCCGTCGTTGAGAAGAGCACCGGCGAGCTCATCGGGGTCGAAGCCGTCGTCGACAAGGATCTCACGGCAGCCGCTATCGCTATCGACGCGAATGCGGACCGGCTCCTTCTGCTGACGGACGTGCCTGCTGTCATGCGCGATTTCGGAACGTCCCATGCGACGGAGCTACGTCGAATCGACACCGATCAGCTTGCGGGGATGCACTTTCCGGAAGGCTCGATGGGGCCGAAAGTCGACGCCTGCCGCCGGTTCAGCACGGCAACCGGACAGCCGGCCGCGATCGGTTCGCTCACCGACGCCAGTGCCGTCCTCCGCGGCGCTGCCGGTACCACGATCACCGCCTCCAAAGCGGCGCACACGTCGAGGCAGGAAATCGCCACGCAGGAGGTGCTCCATGACCACGCCGCTGGTTACCGAACCTGATCTGGCCACGCTTCCGCTCGAGCAGCTCGAAGGCACCCTGGACAGTGGCGCGGCCGGCTTGTCCAGCGTCGACGCTGCCGACCGGCTGAGACGGGACGGCCCGAATGCGGTGGCCCAAGAGCATCGCAGTGTCCTGAGGGCCCTGTTGGGCTATTTCTGGGCGCCGATCCCCTGGATGATCGAGGTTGCGCTGGCGCTCTCGATCGCAGCCCAGCACTGGCTCGACGCCGGAGTCATCGGCGTGCTGCTCGTGATGAACGGCGCGGTGGCGTTCGTCGAAGAGCATCAAGCTGCCAGTGCCGTGGAGGCGTTGCAGCGCCGCCTCGCATCTACCGCGCGCGCCAGACGTGGCGGCGCATGGACCGACGTGCCCGCCAGCGCGCTCGTCGTGGGCGATGTCATCCATCTCGTCCTTGGTGACGTGGTACCAGCCGACGCGAGGCTGCTGGGTGGTACGACCCTGGAGCTTGATCAATCCGCGCTCACGGGCGAATCGCTCCCCGTGTCCCGCGATGTCGGCGGGGTCATCTACTCAGGCGCGATCGTCACCCGAGGCGCCGGGGACGCGCTGGTATTCGCCACCGGTTCACGCAGCTTCTTCGGGCGCACAACGGCGCTTGTCAACACAGCCGGGACGGTCAGCCACTTCCAGCAAGCGGTCCTGGGCATCGGCCGCTATCTGATCGTCCTCGCCGTCGGGCTGGTAGCCATCACGGCCTTGGTGTCCCTCAGCCGCGGAGATCCGACACTCGAGACACTTCAATTCGCGTTGATCGTGACAATCGCGTCAGTACCCGTCGCGTTGCCCGCCGTCTTGTCGGTCACCATGGCGGTCGGGGCGCGTCAGCTCGCCCGCCGTCATGCCGTCGTGAGCCACCTGCCTGCCGTCGAGGAGCTGGGCGGGATCGACGTCTTGTGCAGTGACAAGACGGAACACTGACCGAGAACCATTTGGCTGTCGCCGAGCCGTGGACGGTCTCTGGGAGCGACGCCTACGCGCTTCTCTCATCCGCCGTCCTCGCCTCCCGCGAAGAGGATGGAGACCCGATCGACCTCGCGATCACCGCCGCCGGCCGCGAACGAACATCTCCCCGAGCGGGCGCGTGACGGCCTTCACACCGTTCGACCCGGTGACGAAGCGGAGCACGGCCAGCGTTGAGCTTCCCGGCGGGGCCACCGTGTCAACGGCCAAGGGAGCGCCGCAAGTTATCGCTGAGCTGTGCGCCGGTGACCCAGCCGTCGACCAGGGACTGGCTCAAGCATCCACCTTCGCCGCGGACGGGTATCGCTCACTCGGAGTTGCGCGCACCGACTCCAAAGGAAAGTGGAAACTGCTGGGCATCATCCCGCTCGGCGACCCTCCACGCCCGGATTCCGCCGCCACCATGGCAGCCGCCCAGCGCCTCGGGATCGACGTCAAGATGGTCACCGGCGACCAGGTGCCCATCGCGAAACAGGTTGCCCAGCAAGTGAATCTCGGCACCGACATCGTGGCGGCAGACGTCTTGGATGCTGACTCTGCAGGGAACGAGTCGGCACGGATCGAGAGCGATCTGGTTGAGCGAAGCAGCGGCTTCGCTCAGGTCTTTCCACAGCACAAGTACCGCATCGTCCAGCTGTTGCAAAGCCGCGGACACATCGTGGCGATGACCGGTGACGGTGTGAACGACGCTCCGGCGCTCAAGCAGGCCGATGCGGGGATTGCCGTCGCCGGGGCGACGGATGCGGCGCGCGCCGCCGCAGACGTTGTCCTGCTCGCCCCGGGACTATCGGTGATCATCGACGCCGTACGTCTCGCCCGCGTGATCTTCGCGCGCATGACCAGCTACGCCATCTATCGGATCGCCGAGACGGTGCGCGTCCTGCTGCTGATCACGATCTCGATCATCGCGTTCAACTTCTTCCCCATGACAGCGATCATGATCGTCCTGCTCGCTGTCCTCAACGACGGCGCCATCCTGTCCATCGCCTACGACCACGTGCGCGGAGCCGAGCGCCCTGCTTCGTGGGACATGCGCAGCGTGCTCGTGATGGCGACCGTGCTCGGCCTGGCTGGCCTGGTCGCTTCATTCACCCTGTTCGCCTTGGCGGACAGGGTATTCGGGCTCGATCACGACGTGGTGCGCACGCTCATTTACCTCAAACTGTCTGTCGCCGGGCACCTGACGATCTTCGTGACGAGATCCCGGAGACCTTTCTGGTCCTCCCCTGGACCATCAGCCCTTCTCCTCGGAGCGGTCGCGGGCACCCAACTGATCGCCACCTGCATCGCGGCGACAGGCATTTTCATGACGTCCATCGGATGGGCTCGCGCCGGCCTCGTCTGGGCTTACGCCCTGGCCTGGTTCGTCGTCAACGACCGCGTCAAGCTCATCACCTATCGCTGGCTGGACGCTCATCCGAAGGCGGCAGCTGAGCCCGGCCCAGTGCGATCGGCCAGCGGGTGATAGCTGCGAGAGGTGGGGCCCATCATCATCGAGTATTTCCAACCGGCTGAAGGGAGAACATGATGCCCGCCACGGCGATCGGGCCTGTGGTCGTAGGGGTCGACGGATCAGACGCGTCTCGCGATGCATTGCGTTGGGCCGCCGACTACGCGGCGATGAAAGGCTTGCCGCTCAAGGTGATTATCGCTTGGCACTGGCCGACAGGGTTCGGGTTTCCGATCGCATCGTTGCCGGAGGACTACATCCCCGCCGACGATGCGGCAAAGATCCTCCAAGACACGATCTCTGACGTGCTCAGCGGCGAGAGCCCGGTTCCCATCACGACGGAGGTAGTCGAGGGCCCCCCGGCGCCGGCATTGGTCGAAGCCTCGAAGGGTGCGTCGTTGCTGGCGGTGGGAAGCCGTGGACACGGCGGATTTGCCGGGCTGCTCCTGGGTTCGGTCAGCGAGCATTGCGCGGCGCATGCGAGCTGCCCCGTGCTGATCCAGCGACACGCCGGCGAGGACGAGCATTGAGCATCGGGCCGCCGGGAAAGCAAGTATGAGGATCTGCGGGACCGGTGGAGGCGCAACGTGCTGGGATTGCCGGACGAGGTGAAGGCCTGCCTGTTTGATCTCGATGGCGTCCTCACCGACACCGCCGCGGTTCACCGCAAAGCTTGGGCCCAGATGTTTGATTCTTACCTGCATGACCGAGCCGGGCGGACCGGGGAGATGTTCCGCGCGTTCGATCCGCTCTCCGACTATGAGGAATATGTCGATGGAAAGCCACGCGAGAACGGCGTGCGCGACTTTCTGGCGAGCCGCGAAATCAGGCTGCCGCAGGGGGGTCCCGGGGATCCAGCAGATGCCGAGACGGTTTGGCGGCTGGGCCAGCGAAAGAACGACCTGCTGCAAAAGCACATTCGTGAAGCCGGTGTCGAAGTGTTCGAGGGTTCGCGTCGCTACCTGGAGGCTGCGCGTCGCGCAGGACTGCGACGGGCGGTGGTCTCGTCCAGCGCGAACGCCGCCCAGGTGCTGAAAATAACCGGCCTCGCGTCCCTTCTCGAAGCGCGGATCGACGGGATCACCGCCGAAGAGGACAACCTGCGAGGGAAGCCTGCTCCTGACACCTACCTTGCCGGAGCACGGGCGCTCGGCGTTTCACCGCCGCGGGTGGCCGTCTTCGAAGACGCGCTGGCTGGGGTAGAAGCTGGACGTGCAGGCGGCTTCGGCTGCGTCGTGGGAGTCGACCGGGTAGGGCAAGCTGCTCAGCTCAAGAGCCACGGCGCTGACGTCGTCGTTGCGGACCTGAGCGAGCTGCTGTCGGGCGGAGGGAATCTTGATCAGGCAGGCGATCTTCCCCGTTGATCCATGGGTGTTGCGGGAGACCGAGCTCGATCTGGACCTGATCGCCCAGACCGAATCGATCTTCGCCCTGTCCAATGGTCACATCGGACTGCGTGGAAACCTCGATGAGGGTGAGCCGAACGGCATCCCGGGCACCTACATCAACTCTTTCTACGAGGACCGGCCGCTGCCGTACGCCGAGGCGGAGTACGGCTCGCCCGAATCCAGCCAGACGATTGTCAACGTCACCAATGGAAAGCTGATTCGGCTGCTGGTCGACGACGAGCCGCTGGACGTTCGCTATGGAACGCTGCACAGCCACGAGCGGGTGCTTGACGTTCGCGCGGGGACTCTGACCCGGCAGCTTGAGTGGAGCTCGCCCGCCGGAAAACGCATCAGCGTTCGATCCACCCGGCTGGTATCGCTCACCCAGCGCGCGATAGCTGCCATCGAGTACGTCGTGCAACCCGTCAGCGACCCCGTTCGCCTCATCGTGCAGTCGGAGTTGGTGGCGAACGAGGCCCCGTCGAAGGAATCGACCGACCCCCGTGAGGCCGCTGCGTTGCAACATCCGCTGCTGGCATTGGCGCGGCACGGAGGCGGGTCGGCGGCCTTCCTTTTGCATACAACCCGGGCCAGTGGCCTGAGCGTCGCGGCAGGCATGGACCATGCCGTCGATGACGGGGATCTGGACCTCGCCACGGAGCTCTCCGAGAACTGGGCCCGGACCACGATGATCCGCACGCTCGAGCCGGGGCAGCAGCTGCACTTCGTCAAATACATCGGGTACGGCTGGTCGAGTGTCCGTACCGGGTCGGCTTTGCACGACCAGGTAGCCGGTGCCTTGGCGGGCGCCCGCGCTACCGGCTTCGAAGGCCATCTACGCGAGCAGCGCGAGTATCTGGATGCCTTCTGGGACAACGCAGATGTGCTCGTTGAGGGTGACCCGGCGGTGCAGCAGGCCGTTCGTTTCAGCCTCTTTCACATTCTGCAGGCCAGCGCGCGGGCCGAGCGGCGCTGCATCCCGGCCAAGGGCCTCACCGGCCCGGGGTACGACGGCCACGCGTTCTGGGACACCGAGGCGTTCGTTCTGCCGCTGCTGTCATGCACGTCTCCGGCTGCTGCTGCCGACGCATTGAGATGGAGGCACTCGATCCTGGATCGCGCTCGCCACCGGGCCACTGCTCTCGGCCTTTCGGGCGCCGCTTTCCCCTGGCGAACGATCGCGGGTCACGAGTGCTCCGGTTACTGGCCGGCGGGGACTGCGGCGTTGCACGTCAATGCTGATGTTGCCTTGGCGCTGGAACGTCACTGGCGACTCACCGGAGATGACGAGCTGGGACGCGAGATCGGCGTCGAGGTGCTCGTCGAAACGGCCCGGCTCTGGATGTCGGCCGGGCACCGGGGCGCGGACGAGCGTTGGCATGTGGGCGGAGTGACCGGCCCGGACGAGTACACAGCGCTGGTCGCTGACAACGTCTTCACGAACCTCTCGGCTGCCCATAACTTGCAGGGGGCTGCCCGCGCCGCGCAGCATCACCCTGACATCGCGGAACGCCTGGGCGTGGACGCGGAGGAGATCGCGGGATGGATCGCCGCCGCCGACGCCGTCAACGTTCCCTACGACGGCAAGCTCGGCGTGCACCAGCAGTCGATCGGGTTCACGCAGCTGCCCGAGTGGGACTTCGAGCAGTCCCCGAAATACCCGCTGCTGCTGTACTTCTCCTACTTCGAGCTCTACCGCAAGCAAGTCATCAAGCAAGCCGATCTCGTGCTGGCCATGATGTGGTTCGGGGAGGCCTTCTCGGCCCTCGACAAGGCTCGAAACGTCGACTACTACGAGCGTCGAACGGTGCGGGACTCGTCTCTTTCTGCTTGCGTACAAGCGGTTCTCGCCGCCGAAGTGGGTCACCTGGACCTTGCTCATGACTACACCTACGAGGCGGCCGCCATCGACCTGCTCGACCTACACAAAGACACGCGGGACGGCGTGCACATCGCTTCACTGGCCGGCACGTGGATAGCACTCGTGATCGGCTTCGGTGGGCTGCGCGTTCGCGAGGAGGGCCTTACGTTCGACCCGCAACTTCCGGAAGGCCTGGACAGGCTGTGCTTTCGGCTGCAGTGGCGCGGGCAGGGTCTCGTCATCGACATCAGCCAAGACGCGGTGAGTTACCGGTCCAGCGGGGATGCGCCGATGACGATCAAACACGCGGGCGAGGATCTCCCCCTTCTTTCACGTGAGGTGTGCACGCGTCCGATCGAGCGCCGGAAGCCTTTGCTGGCAAGGCCGCAGCAGCCCCTTGGCAGGCAGCCGCAGCCGCGCATGCCAGTGCCGCCGGGGTCACCGGACGCTTGAGGCCCTCGTGAGGACGTCCTGGGAGGGCGTTTGGTGTGGCCCCCGGATGCTCGTCCCACGAGCGCCGATTGAGAGCGAACTGAGCTTGGACGACTCGGCCTCGGCGAACCCGACCCTCGCAGCGGCTGGCCGGCCAGACCGTCCTGATCCACGGCGCCGCGGGCGGTGTCGTTCGATTGCCGTGCAGCTCGCCCGCGAGGTGGGAGCCTTCGTGATCGCACCGGCCGGGCCGCGGACCGCGAGACGGCTCTTGCTTTGGGAGTGAGCTCCTTCTTAGACCTGCAGGCCGACAAGCTCGAAGACGCCGGCGAGGTTGACGTGGTCTTTGACGTGATCGGCGGTGAGATTCTCGACCGCTCGGCGGCGTTCGTGCGCGTCGGCGGCACGCTCGTCAGCGTCGCCAGGCCGCCCACCATCCAGCCCAAGGACGGTCGTGCCATGTTCTTTGTCGTCGAAGCCGACCGCGCCCGGCTGGCGGACCTCGCTCAGCGGCTCAGGGACGGACGGCTCACGCCGATCGTCGGCGCGGTACTCCCGCTCGCCGAAGCACCTGCCGCGTTTGCCCCGGACCGGCGCACTCCGGGAAAGACAATCACCCGGATCATCGAAGCACGCTACCGGGCTCGGATGCCGCTTCGGAAGGCAATCAGGCGCCCATGGCGAGGGACCGCGCCGCTGCGGAGCCGACCACGAGATCGTGAAGATCGCCGCCCACCTCGAGTCGGCTCGACTGTTCTACGCCGCCGATCCTCATCGGCTCAAAGCCCGCCGTTCGGATCAGGCGCTCGACTTCGTCGCTCCTATGCTCGTCCTCGGACGCGTAGAACAGAACCGCGGGCTCGGGCAAGCGGCGGCTCGAGGACTCGAAAAGATCGGCAGACATGGTGCCGAACGCCATGGAGAGCGGGGTCCCGATCGGCAACCACCCAGCGACAACTTGGCCCGATGACTGCCCTTCCGGCAGGAGTCGCATGACCTTGCCCTGTGGGTCGAGTCCGACCGGATTGCTCGGAACGATGACAGACGTGTTGCCCAGCGCGTCGGCGATCTCGTCGATGACGTCTTTCAACACGGAAAATCGCAATGCGAGGACGACGGTATCGGCTCCCTGCAAAGCGCGCCGGTTGTCGGGCGCGACCACCGCCGCTCCGCCGATTGCTACAGCCAGCTTTCGCGCCGACTCCGGGTCGGCGCTCGAGAGCTGGAGGGTCTCGCCGCCGGCAGCAAGCTGACGCGCGATGGCAGATCCGATGCCTCCGGTGCCGATGATCGCCGTGGTCATGATGGAGACCTCCGCGCCGGTAGGAAGCTCACTTCGGCCTGCTCGAGGGCCATTGATCGGGGAACCAATCTCCCGCCGGGTCCGTCGTTTGACCCACTTCGATCAGATGGCCATCGGGGTCGCGGATGTAGCAACGGATCTCGTACTCGTGCTCCTTCGGTGGCGTCAGGAACTGAGCACCCCGCGCACTCCATTCGGCGTACACGGCGGGCATGTCCGTCACCCGGATATTGAGGAAGCTGCTGACCCGATGGGGATCGGCGGGCGTCTCGAGGGCGACCTGCGGCTTGTCATCGGTCGGCCCTCCGCCGACGTTGATGATGATCCAGCTGTTCGACAGTTGGACGTAGGTGAGCCCTCCGGGTCCGGAAAACGCATCCCTGCCCCCGAGCACATCGGTGTAGAAGCGACGAGAGCGCTCGACGTCGTCCGACACGATGAAGTGGGCCAGCACGATTGCCTCTGGGGGCGTTGGGAGATCGCCGGAGGGCGTACTCGACGGCCAGCGATCGGGCACCCAGTCCCCCTGTGGGTCGGTAGTCTGTCCCACTTCGATCAGGTGACCATCGGGGTCGCGGATGTAGCAACGGATCTCGTACTGGTGCTGTTTCGGTGGCGTCAGGAACTGAGCACCCCGCGCGCTCCATAGGGAGTACACCGTCTCGATGTCCTTGACCCGGATGTTGACGAAGCTGCTCACCCGATTGAGGTCGCCGGGCGTCTCGAGGATGACCTCCGGCTTGTCGTCGGTCGGGCCTCCGCCGCCATTGATGACGATCCAACTATTGGAAAGTGCGACGTTGGTCGGCCCTCCAGGGCTCGAGAAGGCGACCCGGCCGCCAAGGACTTCGGTGTAGAAGCGTCGAGAGCGCTCGACATCGTCCGACACGATGAAGTGTGTCAGCAGGATTTGCTCCTCGGGTGCTGAGGCCACGGCCATCTGCTACCTCCTAAAGTTCACGTCGCTTCAGTCTGTCGTTCGCTCCGAGAATTGCCCAGGCCGCATTTGACGAACCCGATGTGGCTGAACGCCTGCGGGAAATTCGACTCATTTCGACTGACCAGCGCAGCGGTGTGCCGATCCGACAGGCGCGTAGTCAGCTATAGGGGTCCTGGTCACGTGAACTCCTTCGCCCGTGCACACCCACAAACCGACCTGCTGGGCCGATTCGCATCGGATCGATCCCGGATCACCCGGAGGGGCGAGCCGCCCCGCCTGGGCTTATCCGAGTCCGAGCGGCTCGGCTCACAGGCGCGAGACGAGCTCAGCCACGATCTCCGCCGCTGGTCGTGGCTGCCTGGCGAGCGCGACGCTCTGTCCAGCCCACATGGAGAGCGCTTCGATGTCACCGGTGGTGCCAACCATCGGCGGCGCGGGCTCGTAGCGGACGATCGCTTCGCCCGAAGCGAAGTGCGCGAGAACATCGCCCACTCCGGGCCGACTCTCCAGCGGCGGCCGGCCCGCGGCCTCCCACATCTCGGCCGTCGAGTTGCGGAGCGCACGGTGGGGCGAGTCCGGCCAGTCGACGTCGTAGAGGTCGGGGTACCACTGCGCGTCGGTCTCGACCGCCTTGATCAGGCGAGTGCGGTACTCCTGGTGGATGGGCATTTCCTCGGCGAGCAGAAACTGGGTACCCACCCATGCCGCCTGCGCGCCCAGGGCGAGGACGGCGGCCACGCCGCGAGCGTCCCCGATCCCCCCGGCCGCGATGACTGGCACCGGCGACACCGCGTCGACGACGGCGGGCACCAAGGGGAGCGTCGCGACCCGACTCCCCACGTGCCCGCCCGCCTCCCAACCCTGCGCCACGATGACATCAACTCCGCTGGCGACCGCCCGCCGCGCCTCTTCGGCGCTGCCGACAGTGCACAGCACGAGTCCGCCCGCATCGTGGACCGGCTCGACGTAGCCGACGGGATCCCCCAGGAAGAGCGACACGATCCGCAGACCGGCCTCGAGGGCTTCATCGAGGCGACGGTGCTGATCGGAGGTGAGGACCAGGTTGCCGCAGAAGGGACGATCGGTCAGCTTCGCCGTCTCGCGAACCACGTCTCCTGCCGGATCGGACCACGTCAGCGTCAGCATGCCGAGCCCACCGGCATTCGAGACCGCTGCCGCCAGTTCGGGCACCGCCACCATCGCCGCCAAGACAATCGGCCGTTCAATTCCGAGCAGTTCGCAGACCGGCGTTCGCACTACTGCCCCCTGCTAGGACTCATACGACGTGGGCATCGACTCAGCCGCCCGTTTGTTCCAACCATGGAAGCTCGAGTAGTCGCCTGCATCCCAGGACTCGCGCAATCCCGGTTTGCTCAGGTCCCAGTCGGGACGAATCTCGCTCGACGCAGCCCGCAAGTCCGACCACAGGTCGTAGAACGACGGGCGTCCCCAGAACCAGTAGCCGTTGTAGACGCTGTGAATGAGGAGTCCAGGCTTGAGCACCAGCGTGTGGGGGATCATCGGATTGTGGTCGGGGTCGGTGTATTCCTGGATGTCGAGGTCCCTTTGGATCGTGCGAGCAGGGTCTGAGAGAAAGGGCCATTGAGCGCCGACTGAGCCCCGGAACTCCTGCAGGGTGTGGTGGTCATCGGTGGCGATGGTGACGACTCGGGTATAGGCGACGGCGATTTTCGGATAGTTCGCTGCGAGCTCCAGGTGCTGCTGATGCTCCTTCGGGCAGTAATTGCCCCGTGCCAACGTGAGGATCATGGCGTCGTCACCCTGGATCTCACTGAGTGTGCGAACGACGTTGGTGTGATCCGGCAACGAGTAGTCGGGGAACACGCCGCCTGGTCTGATGTCCGATCGCATGGGGTGCCCTTTCACTCGACGATTTCTGCAGGATCTGAGTGTCGGTTGACCTGGCCGCCGCCGGTCGGCCCTGGCACCGGAATGGCTCACTTCCCCAAAACTGCGCCACCGGACACGAGATGTCCATAGGCGATCAGACGAGCCTCATTTGGCGGTGCGATTCGGCGGGTCTGCAAAACCGGGTTGGTTAGCCTCCGGCCGCGCGGCCCCCGTCGATCCGGAGCGTCGCACCTGTAACGAACGTGGCGCGTTCAAGGTAGAGAACCCCGCTGACCACGTCGCTGACCTCGCCCACTCGTCCCAGGGGATGTCGTTTCGCCAGTTCTCGGTACGAAACCGGGTCGTGGGAGGGAGTCTCGATGATCCCGAGCGCCACCGTATTGACCCGGACGCCCCGTCCGGCGTACTCGGTGGCCAGGGAGCGTGTCACCGCCTCCAGCCCGCCCTTGGTCAGGGAGCTAAGGGCCGATGGTTCCCTGGTGTCCGCGTGCTCCACGAGACTGGTGCTGACATTGACCACGTGACCGGCGCCCTGGGCGACCATCTGGCCGATGGCCCGCTGGGTCATGTGGAAGAAGCCGGCGAGGTTGACCGACGTGATGGCCACGTAGTCGTCGAATGTGTAGTCGGTGAAGGGCTTCCCGATGTAGATCCCGGCATTGTTGATCAGCGTGTCGATGCGACCGAACCGATCGAGCGCCTGCCGGACTACGAGTTCGGCGGTTTCGGGTTGCGCGATGTCTCCTGCCACCATCAGCACATCCGATGTTGCGGACGGCTCGGCCGAAAGCGCCGTACCCACTACGGCGTAGCCTGCCGCGTTGAAAGCGGCAGCAATGCCAGCACCTATCCCTTGCGACGCCCCGGTGACAATCGCCACCTTCTGCTCTGCTCCTGACGCATCGCGCTCCGGCTCTGACGCAGGCGTCGCCCTTACTGGAGATGTCATCGACGTTCTCCTGCACTCGTTGGGACTGACTTAGCGCCATCTTCGTTCGCCTGAAGACCACACAGACCGGACGGCCGGCCACCCCGACCTTCACGACAGTTGCCGCACTCGCGGCCGTGTTGGACATCCCGCTGGACGACCTGGCCCCATCTGTCTTCCCGACCTGAATCCGCAGGAAACGGGCTAGCGAGCCGAACTGGCCGTGACACCCCCATGAACAAGACTGAACCGAGCATTGATGAAACGGACCCGGCTGGTCTCCGGGCCAGTCCCGTGCAGTGCGAAGGCGTGAACAACGCGCTCTACGCAACCCGGCTGAGAGGCTGCGGTAACCGCTCACGCCGCTGACAACGCACCTGATCAGCCGCGATCAGCGCGTCTTCCGATGAGCGCGCGGTCGCCCAGTTGCCTACCGGGACAGGCTGCGGGCAATGTCCCACGCATGGTGGTGCGCGTCGTGGGCGTTGTTGGCCACCACGTCCACAGCACGTTGCGGCCCGCGAGTGGCGTGTTGCAGTACCACCCGCGCCGGCACTGCCTCGGTGAACACCTCCACCAAAGCCGCGGCGCCGTCCTCCCAGAGCCAACCGCACTGCCAGCATGGATCACCGTACAGCTCAGCTCCCCACGACTCCACGAGTCAGTCATCGTAGACGCGCACCCTCACGCCGCTGGTGGCGGACGACGGGCCCCAACAAGAAACCCGAGAAAGACTGATCGGGAATCGGGGAGGCTGGCTCGGTGACGAGTAGCGATCTGTGGGATGAAAAGACAGCAGCCGCGTACGACCAGGGAAGCGCATTCATGTTCGCTCCGGACGTGCTTGATCCCGCCGTGGACTTCCTTGCTGGGCTCGCGGGTCAGGGGCCTGCGTTGGAGTTCGCGGTCGGGACGGGGCGGGTGGCGATCCCCTTTGCTGAGCGCGGGGTCTCGCTGAGCGGCATCGAACTGTCCCAGCCGATGGCCGACCGATTGCTGGCGAAGCGAGGCGACATCCCCGTCGTGGTCGGCGACACGGCGACAACCACAGTGCCGGGCGAGTTCGCTCTGGTGTACGTGGTGTGGAACAGCATCGGGAACCTTCGCACTCAGGCTGAGCAGGTCGCCGCCTTCCGCAACGCCGCCCGCCACCTCGCCGCTGGCGGCCGCTTCGTCGTCGAACTCTGGGTGCCCGGAATACGCCGGTTCCCTCCAGGCCAGTCTGCGGTCCCGTTCCATGTTGGCGAGCATCACGTCGGCTTTGACACCTACGACATGACCACCCAGCAAGGGACGTCGCACCACTACCACCGTTCCGACGACGGCACGGTCACCTACAAGGCCAGCAACTTCCGGTACATCTGGCCCGCCGAGTGCGACCTGATGGCCGAGCTTGCCGGCCTGGAGTTCGAGAGCCGAAGCGCCGACTGGCGGCGAAGCCCATTCACCAGCGACAGCGAGAACCACGTCTCAGTGTGGCGAAAGCCAGCCTAAGAACTGAGCGCACCAACGTCCGCAAGTAGCCGCGATGAGGGCGTCATGAGGCAACCGACCATCGCCCTGGTCGAACGACAATCGCGGACGATGCGAAGCGCACACCACCCCGTGTTATCGCGCGGGGAAAAGGGGCTTTCCGCTCACCGCTGTCGGCGTCGCCGCGAGCCGATTTGAGCACCACCCGCTCTGACCCCCGGCCACCGATGCCGCCAAGACCGGTCCTCGGGGACCGCCCCTCTGCGACAGGTGAACCTGGCGCCCTACCGGCTCGGCCCGCGGCGTGGGTTCGCAGACCATTGCTGGTGTCCTGGGTGGGAGCGGCCGAGGTCGAAGGTGGCTCCCTGGTGCGCGCGGGTGGCGCCGGCGGCCGGCGATCCGGCTCGCACGGTTTCACGCTGTGCGCTGGTGAGTCGGAGCTGTTCGACGGCGCGGCGTGCGCCGGCAGCTTGGGCAGCACGGTGCTGGCCTTCTCGGAGTCGGGTCACAGCATCGGTCAGGGCAGCGAGTTGGGCGAGCAGAGCGAGCAGCTGTTTGTTTTCGTGGCGGCCGACGAACCGGGCGGTCGCCAACATGACCGCCGCGGTGCGCAATCCCTGGCCCGCCTTCGACGGTTCCGGGATGCGGCCCCACAGCTCGCGGGCGGCGCGGTCGTATTCGCTGCTGGCGGCAGTCAGCGGCCCGCCGCGGCGGCCCTCGACGACCCGGGCGGCGGCGGCGAGGAAGTCCGCGGCGGCCCACGCCGCGTCCGCTGCCGCCCGCGGGTCGCTGCCGGCGGCGGCCAGCACCTGCTCGGTGGCGCGGGCCGCCGCTACGGTCGCCTGCTCCCAGATCCGGGACCGCTCCTCCGGGGTGAGCCGATGCCGGTCCCTCCCCGCTGGTTCGCCCGGGCGGCCGGTAGCACTGTCCGACCCCGACCCGGCGGCCGAGCCCGGTCGCCGCCACGAAGTACCGCCGTCTACCCCCGCGCCCTGCGTTCCAGCGGTGTTCCAGCGGCGGCGCAGTTTGGGCAGCGTGAGGTCGGCGGCGAGTTTCCCGCCGCCGAAGTAAATGGGTTTGCCGCCGGGGTCGACCGACTCGGGCAACGCCACCGCGTACCCGGTGATCTCGCCGGGGTTGCGTTCGCTGTGCCGCTCCCGTACCAGCAGCCCGTCGTCACGTAACAGCTCCAAGAACTCGGCAAGGCTGGACGCGCCGGCAGCCGCTGTACGCACCGATCGGCGCAGCGTGTACCGCGCCGGCTCACCCTGCCCGCGCCGGGCGGCCTTCTGCGTTTCGGCGTAGCTGGCCCGTTTGGCGGCGGTACGGTCGCTCGCCGCGGTCGCCGAAAGGCCGTACTTGGCCTCCACTTCGCGGCTAGCTTCTCCGGCGCGCCAATAGTCGTTGCGGGGCCACACCCGCCGCCCGTCTTGGCGGGCCAGGGTGGCGACGATGTGGACATGGTCGTCGGCGTGGCGGACCGCAATCCAGCGCACCGCCAGATCATCGCCGCGGGGCGCCAACCCGAGACGGTCCATGTAGATCTCGGCGATATCGCGCCAGTCGTCATCTGACAGGTAGCGGTCGGCCAGTTCCCCGCTGTCGGGGTCCTTCCGCGCCGCGACAACCAGGTGATAGACCGGCCTCTTCTCCGCGCCGACGCCGGCCGCGACCAGCGGCTGCTCCAGCAGCGACACCAACGGCCGGAAATCCCGCCGGCCCATCTCCCCCACCGCCGGTTCCAGCTCGGCCGGTTCATCGAAGCCGGCGACGATTCGCGGATTGAGGTGGGGGTTGCGCCGGCCCCGGCGGTCCTGCTGCGCCGGGCCGGTGGCGTACAGGTAGCGCACCAAACCGCCGACCCGCTTCCCGCGCGGACAGACCTTGCCGATCACCCGTAGCTCTCCTGCCCCGTCATGCTCGCCTGCGCATCAGCTGTTCGGCCGCGGCATCAACCCGGCGGACCGCCCGGGCTGTCAGCTCTACCGCCTGGACCAGCCAGTCCGGCGCCTCACCGGTGCTGTTCAGCGCCGCCACCGCCTGGTTGACGTTCCCGCCGAACCTGCGCACCTGCGCCCGTGCGGCCATCAGCTCCGTCAGCGCCTGCCTGGGTCCGCGCCGGCGCTGGCGGCGTCGCGCCCCGCGCGGCCGCGAGCGTCACCGCACCGACATAGCCGGTCGGGGTCAGCCCGAAACGGCCCGCCGCCCGCTCGATCGCGGTGAACTCCTGTTCGCTGAACCGCACCTGCACGGCCCGCTGCCGGCCGGGGAACCGGTGCGCCCGGTGCGGGGTCGCGATGGCCGCGACGGAGTCCGGGCCGCCGGCCGTCTGCTCGCTCACCGCGAACGCCCCTTCTCACCCGGATCCGTTGTGCTCCTACGTCTCGACCGCGCCCGGTCGGGACACCCGTTCCTCTGCGACCCCGCCGGGTCGCTGGCCGCCCAGGCGGCTACCCGCGATGCTGCCACCGCTCAGCCCGAAGGGTCGAGGGGTTTGCTAAGCAATTGCATAACTTGCTTCCGTGCGCATCCGTCCGCGTCCATCCGCCGGGACGATCAAAGCCCGACCGCCCCTGACAGCGACCAGAGCTGGGTTGCGGATAGATCGAGTACGAAGGACTTCGAAGCACGACCTCCGGTGACGGCGGTGCTGGCACCGCTGCGTTGCTCAGGCAAAACCAGCGGTGCCGCGGCCAAAGAATGAGGGCAGGTGAATACGGCCCGCCGCAAGATGTGACTCGCGCCTCACCCATCAGAGGGCGCCGCCTCGGCGGTCGTTGACGGCACATTCACCGAGCTACTGACGCGCCATTTTGGCCGCTGTCAAGAGAGGGTGTCCAGAACTGTCACAAAGCCAAGACGCGGCGAAGTCCTCGATCGACCTCCTGCATAAGCGATTGCGGTGTCATCCCGATCCTTTCGCCGAGATCGATCTTGTTCAGGGTGACAAGCGCCGTGACGTTCACCACGGAGTCTTGCGGCAGTCCAGTGGCCGAGGCTGGGAGAAATGTATTGCCTGGCATCGTCGCCAGCACCGTATTCGAGGTAATGACCGCGGCGAGAATGGTCGCCAGTCGACTGGCGTTGTAAGAACCGGCCTGGATCACCAGAACAGGGCGGCGCTTCGCCGGCCTGCTGCCGACTGCAGGTCCTAAGTCGGCCCAGTACAGTGCGCCGCGTTCAATCACCACTCGTCGTCGGCACCCGCCAACAAGCGATGGCTGACCGCGACGGCTTCGGTGGCGGATTCATCAGGAGCGTCGAGATGGTCCAGCGCGAGGTCGATCTGGTGTGTGATCGACTTCGCGTCGAGCTCATCGAGGTAGTGCCGGGCGGCCTGGGCGAAGAACTCGGATCGACTCATGCCCAGTTCGCGCGCCCGTTGAGAGGCACGGTCGAAGGTCTCGTCGGGGAGCGAGATTGCGGTCTTCACCACTCAAGTATAACCCGGTATGACCGATGCGCTGCGCTGCCTTCTACTACAGCGCTAGCTTCCTCGGCGGCCGAGTCTTCACCGTGCGAGTCGCGAGGAAGTCCTGCTTCGGCGGCGATGTCGTCTTGACGTACGACAATCTGTCCAATCCCATGGTGACCCGATCGTCGAAGAGCGGAGGCCTCCGGTGGCTCACGTTGAGCGAAGGGTCCGGAACGGCAAGACGAGTTATCGGGCGCGCTATCGCGACCCCGCAGGCCAGGAGCGGGCGAGGGTTTTTGACCGCAAGAGCGAGGCGCTGCGGTTCCTGACCGAGGTCGAAGGCTCGAAGCTGCGGGGGACGTGGACCGACCCGTCGCTGGGCCGTGTGCTGTTCGATGACTGGCTCGCGGAATGGTGGTCGACGACGGTCAACCTGCGCCCGTCGACACGGGCCCGAGACGAGATGATGCTGCGGGTGCACGCGGTCCCCGGTCTTCGGCCGCCGGCCGCTGGCGTCGATCAGCCAGCGTGAGGTTCGGTCGTGGGTGGCGGCCTTGAGCGCGGGCGGCCTGTCTCCGGCGTCGGTCCAGAAGGGCTACCAGTTGCTGGCCAAGGTCCTGGGTGCCGCCGTAGACGCCGGGATGCTGGCGCAGTCGCCGTGCCGGCGGATCACGCTGCCGCGGATCGAACGGGAGGAGATGCGCTTCCTGACCCCGGTGCAGGTCGCGGAGCTAGCCGCGGCGATCGCGCCGCAGTACCGAGCGCTCGTCCTCGTTGGGGCCTACGGCGGACTGCGGATCGGTGAGTTGGCGGGGCTTCGCCGGGAGCGGGTCAACGTGCTGCTCGGAACGGTGGAGGTGGTCGACATCGTGACCGAGGTCCAGGGCGTGCTGCATATCGGTCCACCGAAGACGCGGGCGAGCCGACGCCGGGTGAGCCTGCCTCGCTCTGTCATGGTCGCGTTGGAACAGCACCTGGACACCTCGGGGGCCGGCGCGGACTTCGTGTTCCCGGCTCCGGCGGGCGGTCCGATGCGCATCCCGCATTTCCGGTCGCGGTTCTGGCGACCGGCCACGCGTCGTGCGGGGCAGGACGGGCTGCGCATCCACGACCTGCGGCACACGGCAGTGGCGCTGTGGATCGCGGCCGGCAGCCATCCCAAGGAAGTCTCCGCGCGTGCTGGGCACGCGTCGGTCAGCTTCACGCTGGACCGCTATGGCCACCTCTACCCGGAGGCGGACGACGCGCTGCGGACCCGACTCGACGCTCTTATTGCGGCGGCGACGAGCGAGCCTTCGGCGCCCGTCTTGCGGCTGGAAGCCAACTCCTAGCCGGAAACTCCCGCGGCCCCACTGCGGCCCCAGCGCCGCCCAGCACTCTCGCAGGCTCGTTGAACCGCTGCCGATGGGCCTCTGACCTGCGGTTATAGGGGTGGAGGTGAGGGGACTCGAACCCCTGGCCTCCTCCGTGCGAGGGAGGCGCTCTACCAGGCTGAGCTACACCCCCAGGAAAGCCTGACGAACGTACCACGAGGGGCCCGGGGAGGGCCCAATCGTGCAGCTCAGACGCTCAGCTGGCCTGGGCGGCGGCGAGCTCCTCGGTGGGGGCGTCGGTGAGGTCGATGAGGGCCGGCTGCTCCATGGCGGTCAGGTCGATCTCCGCCGGCTCTTCGGCATAGGTCACCTCGTCGTAGGCCACCTCGTCGTAGGCCACCTCGTCGTCCTCGTACTCGAGCTCCTCGTCGACAAAGGGCACGTCGGCCGCTTCGTACGGCTCGGTCGCCGGCATGGCAGCGGCCGCAGCGACGGGGGCGCTCCAGCCGTCGAGCTGGCTCGCCCGGTCCGTCGCCGATGCCTCGTCCCAGGCCTGACGGGCGACGCGAGCCCGCTTCTCACGGGCGGCGCGGGCAGCGCGGGCGCGGGCGGCGTTGCGCAGATGCCGGACGTACAGGATCAGCGCGATGTCGAAGACGACGTTGACGGCAATCATCAGCCCGCCGGTGGCGATGGCGGCGATGAGCGTGCCGAGAGCAAGCGCGGCGAGGACGACGAGCCGGCGCGCACGGCGCACGCGCAGCGGCGGCTTCTTGCGGCCCGAACCGTCGGATCCCTTGGCGCCGGTGCCGAAGCTGGCACGAACGCTGGTCCGGAGCCGGCCAGAACTCGGTGCAGCGGCGACTCGGGCGCGCGGCGCGGGAGCCGCGAAAACACGGCTTTCTGCTGGGGTTTGCGCATCCTGCTCGGCCATGGCCTCCACCTCGATGGACAGATCATCACGGGAGCGGCGCAGCAGCCGCCGACCGGTGGCGCGCTCGCTATGGCCCGCCTTCCCGGAACTTCTCTCAGCCGGGCCATCGGCAACTGCAGCGGTGCCGGCATGAGACCCAAGATTGCCGCGGTGCCAGTGCAAATCCCCACGGCGCACCCAGGTGGGTATGAGCACAAAAACCCAGACAGCGACGATGCCGCACCAGATGACTGCGCTCATCGTCCCTCCGGGCGGCAAGACTCCATCAGTTGACGGAGTCTGCGTCAAACGCTAAGTCGCAGGTGGCGATATACCTGGCACGCTGCGCGGCGTGTCGCGATCAAGACTGCTGCTGGCGCACCCGATGCCACCTGCGCAACATGCCTTCAGGGACATCCTCGACGGTCACGGCGTAGCCGATGTGGTCACGGTAGGCGCCGTCGATCGCGAGATACCGCCGGTGCAAGCCCTCGTCGCGGAAACCCAGCTTCTCCACAACCCTTTTGCTGGCAACGTTTTCGGGCCTGATGTTCGCCTCGATGCGGTGCAACCGCGCGGGGCCGAAGCAATGGTCGACGACGAGCGCGAGCGCGGTCGGCATCACCCCACGACCAGCCACCGCTTCATCGACCCAGTAGCCGACGTAAGCACTGTTGAAGGCGCCGCGGACCACATTGCCGACCGTCAATTGCCCGCAGAACCGGCCCTCGTACGTGATGGCGAAAGGCAACGCGCTGCCCTCACGCGCTTGCTTGCGAAGGCTGCGCAGCATGGCCGTGTAGATGCCGATGGACTGGCGGTCATTCCAGGAAAGGCGGGGGTTGTCGAAGCCCGGAGGAGTCGCTTCCCAGCGCACCAACCACTCTTCGTTACGCGTGCGGACCTCGACCCAGGACGCGCCGTCCCGCAACCGGAGCGGGCGTACGCCCACCGGCCCGTCGGCGAGTCTGGCCGGCCAGCCCGAAGCGCTCAGCCGTGGTCACCCCCGCCGCGCACCTGCGCTATCGCGTGTCCGATGACGGGCGCCAGCACGGCGACCCCGTCTCGAACACCACCCGTGGACCCGGGCAGGTTCACGATGACACTGCCTCCCGCGATACCGGCGACGGCACGCGAAAGGATCGAGGTCGGTACCCGCTCGCGATCGGCGGCGCGCAGCATCTCGACCAGTCCCGGCGCCTCCCGCGTGATGACGCGAAGGGTGGCCTCGGGAGTCACGTCACGCGGCGAAAACCCAGTACCGCCAGTGGTGACGACGAGGTCGATGCCGGCCGCGACGGCATCGCGTAGCGCAGCGGCGACGACGTCGGCCTCATCCGGCACGACGGTCACGCCATCGACGAGGAAGCCGATATCGGCCAGCAGCCCCGCGAGCAACGGGCCTGACGCGTCGCTTCGCATCCCTCGGTGCGAGCGGTCGGAAACCGTGAGGACCCGGGCGAGCGCACCGCTCGGCAACCCGGGGGTGATCCCGGCGACATGCGCGGCCGGCGACACGAACGCTTCGTCGTGACGGTGCATGGAAAGCTCGCCGCGCACCCAATCCCCCGACCGGCCACCGGATTTGCTCAGCACCCGGACGTCGGTGAGGACCGCTCCGGGATCCACGGCCTTCACCATGTCGTGCAGCGTCAGCCCGGCGACGGCGACCGATGTGAGCGCTTCCATCTCGACCCCGGTGCGCCCGGTCGTCTTCACCCGCGCCGTGATTTCCACGGCGTCGTCGGCGAGTTCGAGGTCGACCTCGACCCCGGAGATGGGCAGCGGATGGCACAGCGGCACGAGGTCGGGAGTGCGCTTGGCGGCAAGGATGCCGGCGACCCTGGCCACCCCGAGCGCATCGCCCTTGGGTACGCCCTCGCCGCGCAAGAGCGCGATGACTGCAGGCGAAACCAGCAGTCTCCCGGCGGCCACCGCGATGCGCGCGGTGACCTCCTTGTCCCCGACATCGACCATCCGCGCGGCACCGCGCTCGTCGACGTGCGTGAGCCGGGCGGCAGGGCCCTCCGTCATCGCCCCCTCCGCTCCAGCAACAGCGCGAGCACGGAATCTCCCGGCTCCACCCGGGTCTGGTCCTCCGGGATCATCAGCAACGCGTTGCAGGCCGCGAGCGCCGCCATCTGGTGGGAACCCTGCTCACCGGCGAGCCGCGCCGTCAGCCGCCCGCTCGGGTGCCGCTCGACGATCCCGCGCAGGAACGACCGCCGGCCTTCCGGCGAGGTCAGCAGCTCGCCTGCCTGGGCCGTCACCTGGGGCCGCAGCAGCACATCGGCACCGAGCATGCGACGCAACGCGGGACGCACGAACACCTCGAACGAGACCATGGCGCTCACCGGATTGCCCGGCAGCGTGAGGATCGGGATCTGCTCCGCACCGAGCGTCCCGAAACCCTGCGGCATGCCCGGCTGCATCGCGACCTTGTCGAAGGAGACGGTGCCCAGGCGTGTCAGCACTTCCTTGACGACGTCGTACGCGCCGACGCTCACCCCGCCCGTCGTGAGCAGCAGATCGGCCCGGATCAGGTGGTCCTCGAGCGTTCCCAGGAGCAGGGCAGGATCGTCGCGCACCAGCCCCACTCGATACGCGATTCCGCCGGCCTCGCGGACGGCCGCGGCGAGCATGTGGCTGTTGGAATCGGGCAGCTGGCCCGGCCCGAGCGGCTCGCCGACATCGACCAGTTCGGTGCCCGTGGAGACGATGACGACGCGCGGTCGCGGGCGGCACATCGCGGATGCCCGACCCGCGGCAGCAAGCAGCCCGATCTGGGCGGCACCGAGGTACGTGCCGGCGGGAAGCACCAGCGCGCCCGACGCGAGGTCCTCGCCGGCCCGGCGGATGTGCTGACCGAGCCTGGGAGCCTGGTTGATGACGACGGAGGACGTGCCGCCGTCGGTCCATTCCAGCTGGACGATCGCGTCAGCCCCCGGAGGGATCGGCCGCGCCGGTCATGATCCGCGCGGTGAACCCCGGCTGGATGCTGATGCCGGTATTGCTGCCGGCGGCGATGTCACCGACGACGGGAAGCGTGACGGGTGTGGCCGCAGTGGCCGACGCGACGTCAGCCAGCCGCACCGCGTAGCCGTCCATGGCCGAGTTGTCGAAGCCAGGCAGGGGCGTCGACGCGATGACATCCTCGCCCAGGGTGCAGCCGTGCGCGTCGACCAGCGGCAGCGGAAGCGGTGGCAGCGGGTGCACCGCTCCCAGCACGTCCGCCAGATGCTGGTCGACAGTCTTCATGACACGCCCCTCGCGACAGGTCTCATGATGCTGCCGCTTCAGGCCCGCCGGACGCCACGAATTCTTTCAGCCACGACCAGAGTTCGGGGCCGATGTCGTCACGCTCGCAGGCCAGCCGCACCACGGCCTTCACGTAGTCCGCCCGGTCGCCGGTGTCGTAGCGACGACCGGAGAAGACGACGCCGTGCACCGGCTCGATACCGGCGAGCGTCTTGATGGCGTCGGTCAGCTGGATCTCACCGCCCCGGCCCGGCTTGGTCTCGCGCAGGATCTGGAAAATCGTCGGCGAAAGCAGGTAGCGGCCGATGATGGCGAGGTTGCTCGGTGCCTCCTCCAGCGGCGGCTTCTCGACCAGATCGCGTACCCGCACGAGGTCGTACTTCCCGCTCGCCTGGGCCGGCTCGACGGTCGCCACGCCATACATCGACACCATCTCCGGCGGCACCTGCATCAGCGCGATGACGCTGCCGCCGTGCTTCTCGCGCTCGGCGAGCATCTGCTCGAGCAGCGGATCGCGCTCGTCGACGACGTCGTCGCCAAGCATCACCAGGAACGGCTCGTCGCCCACGTGCTCGGCGGCCACGAGCACCGCGTGACCGAGCCCGGCCGCGACCCCCTGGCGTACGAAATGGAAGCGCGCGAGGGCGGCCGACGCCCGGACCCGCGCGAGCCGTTCGAGGTCGCCCTTCTTCTCCAGCGCCGCCTCGACCTCGGGCGCGCTGTCGAAGTGGTCCTCGATGGCGCTCTTGCCGCGGCCGGTGATGATGAGGACGTCGGTGAGCCCGGCGCGAGCGGCCTCTTCCACGATGTATTCGAGGGCGGGCTTGTCGACGACCGGCAGCAATTCCTTGGGAATGGCCTTGGTGGCAGGAAGGAAACGGGTGCCGAGTCCCGCGGCGGGGATGACAGCCTTAGTGACGGGCATGTCGGCAGACTATTCGGCATGAGCTTCGACGCGGGGAAGGCCGCGCTGCGAGCGTCGTTGCTGGCCGCACGCACCGCGGATACCGATGGCGATCGTGAACGCTGTCGTGCGCTGCTCGCGATCCCCGAAATCGTGGAGGCCGGCGTCGTCGCCGGATATAGGGCGCTGCGCGGTGAGCCGGATATCGGTGCGGCACTGGACGCGTTGCGCGAGCGCGGAGTGACCGTGCTGCTGCCCAGGACGCTCGCCGACCGTGATCTGGAGTTCCGCGTCGACGGAGGTGAGGTCGTGCTCCCCCTCGAAAGGGCCGACGTCGTCCTGGTGCCGGCTCTGGCCGCCGACCGGGCAGGCCATCGGTTGGGACGCGGCGGCGGTTCGTACGACCGGGCGCTGACCCGCGTCCGGCCGGGCGCACTTGTCGTGGCGGTCGTGCACCGCGACGAGTTGCTCGCCTCGGTGCCCGTCGAAGCCCACGACGTAGCGGTGGGGGCGATCCTCGCGGGGGCCGACCTGATCCGGGTGGGCTCGTGAAGGTCCGGCGCGCGAAGGCGCACGGCGACCAGTCGCATCGACGCCGCGTCTCGTCGCTGGAGCCGCGACTACACGATGATAGGCCCAGCCGCTGATCGAGCCGCACCAGGTCGTCCGGGTCGCTGGTGACGACGCGCTGCCCGGCACGGTTCGCGCAGACAACCACGTGCGCGTCGACGACGTCAGCGGTGCCGGACGCGGCGAGCAGCCGGCCGACCTGCGTGGCATCGACCCGGTCGAGGTCGGCGACGTCGGTGGTCGGCTGCCTGACCAGTTCGAACGAGTCGGACCTGCCGCTCGGGCCTGCGCATCACCCGCGCGAGGACGGTCGCGGGCACGGTGACGCGGGCCGCAGTCTCCGCGGCTCGAGCCAATAGCGCGATGACCCGACGGTCTCCCCGCTCGAACGCGATCAGCCCACCCGCGTCGAGCGTGACACCCGACACGGCCTCGCCGCCCACAGTGTCAGGCAGCGGAGCCCCGCGAGGCCGGTCCGGCGAGCACGCTGTCCGCCCACGCTCGCTCGTCGTCGGACAGTGGCCCGCCACTTGCGGCGAGTGCCTCGGCGAGTATTGCGCCCCAGCCGGCGACGTCGTCGAGCGCGACCCCGACCGCGTGCTGGACGAATCCGGACACGCTTGCCGCTGCGCCGCGGTCGACCAGGCCATGGATCCGTTCGAGCTGGCGCTCGTCGAGAGTGACCGTCACCTTCCGCGTCGCCATACCAATCACCATACCGGCGCGGATCGCGAGATGCTCTCGTCCTGGCCGGTCCCGACCCAGTGACGCGTCGTGGCACGGACCACCGGATGTGCTGCCAGCGCCAGAGGCGGCGGGTCAGTCCTCGTGGCGGTGGTGCTTGTCACCCATGGCCGAGTGGGAGCCGGGTGAGAGCCCCAGATGCCCGCCGATGCGGTCGAGGAGCCCGATGAGGCGGTCACGGTCGGCGGCCGAGAGGGGTTCGCAGATCCACTCCTCATGAGCCTTCGCGATCTCAAACGCCTTGCGCAGCAGGGCGTTTCCGGCCTCAGTGAGGTGGACGGCGCGACTGCGGCGATCGTCGTCGCGAAAGCGCCGCTGCAGCAGCCCCTTGGCTTCCAGGGTGTCGAGGATCGCGACCATCCGGCTCGCCGGGATCGACAGGGACGACGCGAGCGCCTGCTGGGACTGACCCTCGTTGAAACCGACGGCGCGCAGCACGGAGAACCCTCGCGGGTCCAAGCCCAGGGGCGCGAGCTTGCGGTGAAACCCGCGCGAGGCGGCGTAACCCAGCGACGACAGCAGGAAGCCGACCGCTCGGAACGGCGGGGTCGACAAGCCCTCCTCGGGTGGCACGGGAACAGACTAGACCCACACGTAATGATTCTGCTATGAATGCTTCCGAACGGAATGGATCCGAACGGAAGGCTCTCCCTCATGTCCGAGACCGCCGAAGCCCGCGGGGCGATCCCCCGCCTGGGCCGCGCCGTGCTCCGCCACCGCCGCAGGGTCCTGGTGATCTGGCTCGTCCTGTTCATTGCCGGGATGGCCGGCGCCGGGTCGGTGTCCAACCGGCTGAAGGTCGACTTCTCGCTGCCCGGCCAGCCCGGCTACGAGACCGCCAAGAAGGTCCAGCAGATCTACGGCAGCGGCCTCGGCCAGCCGCCGACGATCCTGGTGCTCACCGCGCCCGCCGGCGGCAGCGCGAAGGCTGACGCCACCAAGCTCACCGCCGCGTTCAACGCGCTGCGCCACGAGCGTCCCGCCCTGCGGATCGTCGATGCCGGCTCGACCGGAGACCCCGCGTTCTTCACCAAGGACGGCCGCACCACCTTCGCGCTCATCTTCGGCCCGCAGGGCAAGGGCTTTTCCAGCTCGCCGCAGCTGAAGAACTTCGGCAGCACGATCGGCCCCGACCTGCCGAAGGGCTACGCGGTCGGCGTCACCGGGCTCCAAGAACTCTCGCAGGACTCGTCCAAGGGCGGCTCGGGCGTCTTTGCCGAGACGCTCCTCGGCGGGCTGGGGGCGCTCGCAGTGCTGGCGTTCGTCTTCGCGTCACTCCTGGCGCTGATGCCGCTGCTGATCGCCGCCGTTTCCATCCTCACGACCCTGCTGATCGTGCTCGGCCTTACCTACATCGCTGACGTGTCGTTCATCGTGCAGTTCCTGGTCTCGCTGATCGGCCTGGGCGTCGCCATCGACTACTCGCTGCTGATCGTCACCCGCTGGCGCGAGGAGCGCGATGCCGGTCGCGAGAACAACGACGCGATCCTCGTCGCGCTGAGCACCGCCGGTCGCGCTGTCCTGCTCTCCGGCCTGACGGTCGCGGTCGGCCTCGTCGCACTCGTCGTGCTTCCGGTGCCAGGGCTGCGCAGCGTCGGCTACGGCGGCATCCTCATCCCGCTCATCTCGACCCTGGTGAGCCTCACCCTGCTGCCGGCGTTGCTCGCCGGCATCGGTCCGCGGATGGAGTGGCCGCGCCGCAAGCCGCGTCCGACAGGGCGGTTCTGGGGCGCCTGGGGTCGCGGTGTCGTCCGCCGGCCGTGGCTCGCTGCGGGCGTCGCGCTGGCGATCCTGGCGATCCTCATCATCCCGGTGTTCTCGCTCACCGTCGGCCAGACGAGCGCCGATGCCCTGTCCAAGGGCGGCCCGGCACGTGCCGCGTACGACCGGCTGGTGTCAGGCGGGGTACCCGAAGGCGTGCTGACCCCGCTGGAGGTGCTCACCACCCAGAGCGCTTCACAGGAAGCGGCGCAGAAGCTGCGCGCGGTGCAGGGCATCGACCGCGTCGTCGTCCCGAGCAGCCCGGAGAACAACCGACAGGGCACGTCGATCGTCGTCGCGATCCCGACCAAAGGCACGCTGAACGGCAAGACCCTCGCCCCGGTCAAGGCCGCCCGCACCGCGGTGAAGGGCGATCCGGGGGTCATCGGCATCACCGGCGACGGAGCCGTCGCGCTCGACTACTCCCATGCCGTGTTCGGCAGCTTCCCGGTCATGTTCGCGATCATTGCGTTGCTGACGTTCTTGTTGCTGGCGCGGGCGTTCCGGTCGGTCGTGCTCGCGGCGAAGGCGCTCGTGCTGAACCTCATCTCGCTGTCCGCCACGTTCGGCCTGATGACCTGGTTCTGGCAGGAGGGCCACGGGTCCAACGCGATCTTCGGCATCCCGGCCACCGGCGCCATCACGTTCTGGCTGCCCCTGATGGTCTTCGCGTTCCTGTTCGGGCTCTCGATGGATTACGAGGTCTTCATCCTCGCCCGGATGAGGGAGGGCTATGACCGGACGGGATCGACGTCCGAGGCTGTCGTGGAAGGGCTCTCGCGTACCGGCCGGCTGGTCACGAGCGCCGCGCTGATCCTCTTCCTGGCGTTCGCGTCGCTGGCGAGTGCACCCGACACCGACATCAAGGTGCTGGCGACCGGGCTCGGTGCGGGCATCCTGCTCGACGCGACGGTCGTGCGGGCGCTGCTGCTGCCGGCGCTGGTCGAGCTGTTCGGGCGCTGGAACTGGTGGCTGCCGGCGAGGCTGGCCAAGGTGCTGCGCGTGGCACCGAGCCCTGCCGTCGCGCTCCCGCCGGCGCGGCACGATCCGGATCCACGCGAGCGCGAGCCCGTCTCCGTCGGGCGCTAATTCGCGCCGGGAGCGGCGAACTCACTGGGCCGCGGGGTCTTCTGCACCTCTGGGGGTCGCCACGGTCTGGCGATAGGCGTCGAGGCGGCGCTCCTCGAGGTGGCTGACGGGCTTGCGGGCGCGACTGATGTCGCCCTCGATGTCGATCTCGGTCGTCGCCAGGCCCGCCTTGGGTCCGGTGCGGGCGAGCTGCTGCCCGGCCGGATCGACCACCTTGGCGTGACCGAGGAAGCGGAGCTCGCCCAGGCTGCCGGTCTGGTTGGCCGAGACCACGAAGAGCTGGTTCTCTGCGGCACGAGCAACGTCGTAGAGGTCGAACAGGCGGGTCTGGCGGTCTGAGGTGAGCTGGCTCGTGCGCTGCGTGACGCTCGCCGGCCAGGCCGACAGAGACGCGATGACCGACGCCCCGTCGACCGCGAGGGTGCGCGCGGCCTCCGGGAACGTCTTGTCGTAGTCGATGAGCATGCCGATCCGCCCGATCGGGGTGTCGAAGGCGCTGAACGAGTCTCCCGCCGAGAACCAGGGGAGCTCGTGCTTGCGCAGGTGCACCTTGCGATGGCGGCCGAGCACCCCGTCACCGGTCAGGCAGACCGCCGAGTGAAAGCGCCGCGGCCCGTCGCGCTCGGTGAATCCGAAGCAGAGGATGAGGTCGCCGGCCAGCGTGCGCAGCTCGTCGAAGATCGCATCACCGGTGCGGAAGCTCTGCGGCAGATCGTCCGGCGGTGAATCGGCGACGCTCCCCCCGAGCGTCCCGTGCGGCAGGACGATCAGCCGGACACCCGCCCGCCGGGAGTGCCGGACGATGGCTTCGATGCGATGCATGGCCGCGTCCAGGTCGCGCCCGAAGTGGGCTGCCGCACCCGGCGACGCGGACCGAACTCACGCGTCGACCCGAACCGCGAGGCGCTGCGCTGTGCCCATATGCGCAAGTCAAGGCACCAGCCGCGTCGGCCTGGTTCCGGATGGAACAAAGCCACGTTAATAACCGCGCCGCCCGCCGTTACCTCCCCGACACACCGCTCATGGTCAACGCGCCCATGATCATGCTGAGAGCCGGATGATCATGCTTTTTCCTTGATCATGGGCGCGTTGATCTTGGTCGGGATGGAAAAGGGCCGGGCGCGTCGTTACACGAAGCGAGATTCGACCTCACCCTGACCTACCCCGGACCACGAACTACACTTGGCAGTCAAGACTGCCGAGTGCTAGATCAGGCGCCGATTGCGGAGGACCACGTGCCGACCTACCAGTACGTCTGCACCGACTGCCAGAACGATCTGGAGGCTGTGCAGAGCTTCAGTGAGCCGTCACTGAGCATTTGCCCCAGCTGCGGCGGCAAGCTGCGCAAGCGTTTCGGCGCCGTCGGCGTGGTGTTCAAGGGCTCGGGTTTTTACCGCAACGACAGCCGCAGTGACGGCCGCGGCGGGTCGAGCGAGCGCAAGTCCGACGGCGAGAAGGCGACCACCGAGACCAAAGCCGAGACCAAGAGCGAGACCAAGAGCGAGACGAAGTCGCAGACAAGACCGAAGCCAAGTCCGGCTCGGGGACCAAGAGCTCCAGCGGTTCTTCGGGTGCTGGCTCGAGCGGGTCCTCGGGTTCTGCGGGCAGCAGCTCGAAGGCGACGAGCGCCGCCTGACGCAGGTTTTCCACAGGCGCTGCTCGGCGCCGCCGGCGGCGGCGGCCCGCCGTTAGCGTGACCTCCTGACCTCGGGAGGACGCCCTCATGCACACCGCTCCCTTCGGGCGCAGCTGGCGCGGATCGTGGGTGCCCGGTCAGCTGCGACGCCGGCTACTGGCTGCTGCACTTGCCGGCGCGGCGGTGCTCATCGGCCTCTCGTCGCTGCACCGCCCCACTTCCGCGACCGCCGGGCCGGCCACGGCATCCCCGCCGGAGACCTTGGTGAGCGGGCTGCGCGCCGGTCAAGTCGCGGCGCCGATCCGGCTGGTCGATCCGGGCGTCGCACCGCTGCTGCAGCCCGGCGCCGCGGTCGATGTGCTGGCCGCCCCCAGCAGTCCCGACGGGAGCGCGCCCGCTGCCCCGGCCCGCCTCATCGCGCAAGGCGTCCGCGTCCTTGCCGTCGCCACCCCCAGCGCGACCGGCTCCAACCAGGGAACGCTCGTGGTGCTTGCCGTCACCAGGGCCGACGCGCAGGCGCTGGCCGGCGCGGAGGCGGGAGGCCGGCTGTCGGTGACACTCGAAGCCGGCTAGCGCTCGCGTTCCTCGTGGTGGGGCGGGCGGTCGGCGCGCAGCCGTTCCAGATCCGGGTCTTCACCTTCGGGGTCGTCCCGCTCCCACTCGCGCCCGCCCCAGCCGACATCGCGCTCGTCGGCGCTCGGTCCGGATTCGCCGTCCGGTGAGCGGGTGGTCATGGCTGCATTCTCCCAGGCGTTTCCTCCGGCACTCGGCCCGGCGTGCTCCCAGCTGGCGTACAGCCGGCGCGATGTGACCTGCCGATCGTTGCCTGCCCGCACCCAAGCCCGGCTTCTCTGACAAACTCTGAAGCTCGCAGCTATGCGCTGATGCACCGCAAAGGGGCCTTCTCATGTCCGACGATTCGCTGTCTGCAGGATCTGAATTCAAGCTCGAGTACGACCGGGGCACGATGACGCTGCCCACCACCGTCGGCACCGAAAGCCCGTCCGGTCTGGGCATCGGCAAGCTGCTCGCCGATACCGGCCACGTCACGCTCGACCCGGGCTTTGTGAACACGGCGGCCTGCACGTCGGCGATCACCTTCATCGACGGCGACGCGGGCATCCTGCGCTATCGCGGGTATCCGATCGACGAGCTGGCCGAGCGGCGCTCGTTCCTGCAGGTCGCGTACCTGCTGATCTACGGCGAGCTGCCGACGCAGGAGCAGGAGAGCAGCTTCCAGTCGCGCATCCGCGAGCACACGATGCTGCACGAGGACCTCAAGGAGTTCTTCGCCGGCTTCCCGCGCGACGCGCACCCGATGGCCGTGCTCTCGTCGGCCGTCAGCGCACTGTCGACGTTCTACCAGGACAGCCTCGATCCCTTCGACGACGAGCACGTCGAGATCTCGACCGTCCGCCTGCTGGCGAAGCTGCCGACCATCGCGGCGTACGCGTACAAGAAGTCGATCGGCCAGCCGTTCCTCTACCCCGACAACACGCTGGGCTACGCGGAGAACTTCCTGCGGATGACGTTCGGCGTACCCGCGCAGAACTACGAGGTCGACCCCGTCACCGCGCAGGTGCTCGACATGCTCTTCCTGCTGCATGCCGACCACGAGCAGAACTGCTCGACGTCGACCGTGCGTCTCGTCGGCTCCAGCCACGCCAACCTCTTCGCCTCCGTATCCGCCGGGGTCAACGCGCTCTTCGGCCCGCTGCACGGCGGTGCCAACCAGGCGGTCCTGGAAATGCTCGAGGAGATCCGGGCCGGCGGCGGCGACGTGCACGGCTTCGTCGAGCGGGTCAAGAACCGCGAGCCAGGCGTGAAGCTGATGGGCTTCGGCCACCGCGTCTACAAGAACTACGACCCCCGGGCCGCGATCGTGAAGAAGGCGACCCGCCAGGTGCTCGAGCGCCTCGGCAAGCCCGACCCGCTGCTCGACATCGCCATGAAGCTCGAAGAGATCGCGCTCGCCGACGACTACTTCACCGAGCGCAAGCTCTATCCCAACGTCGACTTCTACACCGGCGTCATCTACGAGGCGATGGGCTTCCCGCCGAAGATGTTCACCGTGCTCTTCGCGCTCGGCCGGCTCCCCGGCTGGATCGCCCAGTGGCGCGAGATGATCCAGGACCCGGCCACCAAGATCGGCCGGCCCGCGCCAGGTCTACGTCGGCGAGCCGGAGCGTCACGTCCCGACCCAGGTCTACATCGGCGAGACCCAGCCGCGCCGCGATTGGTAGCGCCGGCCGGCTCCCTGCCTCAGATCGGTTCGAGGTCGGAGACCATCCAGCGGCCCCGCACCATCGACATGGTGAGCTGCATGCGGAACGGATCGATCCGGGTCGTCGCTGTCTTCTGACCCTTGAGCTGCTTGACCGACTCCTGGTCGACGAAGAGCAGCAGCGTCACCCGGTCCCGCTGCGCTCGAACCACCGACTGGCCCGACACCGTGGCCGTCACGATGGCCTTGATCGACGGCGCTGACGCCAGCACCTTCTGCGCCGTCGAGGTGTAGTCGGTCAGGAACTGGCCGGTCGAGATCGCCTTCGCGGCCTTGATGTCCTCGCTCAGGTGGCGGTAGTCGTAGCCCAGGATCTTCGGCACGTCCGTTGCCGCGGCGGCGACGGCACCCGTTCTCGCCGACTCGACCGCCTGCAGCGAGCGGGCGTGCGCATCGCAGCGGTGCACGAGGAACGCGGCCACGCCGCAGCGCCGATCGCCACGGCGACCAGCAGCAGCAGCGCGACGAACCGCAGCTTCCTGCCCCGCGGCCGCCGCGGCTTGGGTTCGCCCCTCGGCCTTGACCCTTGACCGGCCTGCTCGGTCTCGACCTTGGCCGGCTTGGCAGCGCGATGCTTGCCGGCCTCCGGCGCCTTGGTGATCGTGCTCATGAGCCCACCTGCGAGTAGGAGGGAAGGCCGGCGAACTCCAGCTGCGCCGACTGCCAGACGCTGCCGACCTTCTGCATCTGAAGGCGAAGCGGTAGTGCACCTGCACCTTGCCGGCCGCGCTCTTCGCCGTCTTCGGGAAGGCGACCGTCGCGTCACCGACGACGAGCACCTCGGCCTTCGTCCCGGTGAAGGACGACTTGCCCTTGGGATAGGACAGCCCTGCCGAGGCAACCGTGCCGGTCGACACCGACTTGGTACCCGTGGCCGACGATGCGGTGCCCGACTCGCTCTGGCGTATTGCGTATGCATGGTGCCGGTCGAGCCGTCGATCACGCGTTGCAGATCGGCCTTCGCGGTGCGGTAGTCGAGCGTCATGATGTTGAGCGCCTGCTTCTGCGCAGCGACGACAGCGGGGGTGGCATCCCCGGGCGGCTTCGCGCCGGAGCGCTGGACCAGCTCGACGACGAGCCACGCGACGGTCGCGACGCACAGCACGAAGAGCAGGACGACCGCACGCCGGGCACCGGGAACTCGCGGCGGGGGCCGGTCCGGCGACGTCTGTTGTGGGCTGAGGACGAGTGACACGCCTCACCAACGCGGCAGCCCCGAAAAGGTTGCGGGTGCTCGAGGAGTTCCTGACGCTGCGTCACTTTCCGGACGGCCGGTCGTTCCGTGTGTTCGACGCCACGTTCACCAACCCCAGCCGGCGCGAACGTTTCGAGGAGGACAGCAGGTGGCTTACGCGGGCGCCAGAGCAGGAAACGCCTTCCTGCGGGAGACGGGCAGCTTCGCGGCGATGTCGCTGGACACCCTTCGAGCCGCGTTCAAGGCGCCGTTTCAGTGGCGTGAATTCATCCAACAGTGCTGGTTCGTCGCGAGCGTCTCGATCCTTCCGACGACGCTCACGTCCATCCCCTTCGGCGCCATCATCGCGCTTCAGACCGGTGCGCTGATCCGCCAGCTCGGCGCCGTCTCGCTGAACGGCGGTGCGTCGGTCATCGCGGTCGTGCGCGAGGCCGGCCCGATCGTCACGGCGCTCATCATCTCGGGTGCCGCAGGCTCGGCGATCTGCGCCGACCTCGGCGCCCGCAAGATCCGCGAGGAGATCGACGCGATGGAGGTGCTGGGCATCAGCCCGCTGCAGCGGCTGGTGGTCCCCCGCGTCGCCGCCATCACGCTGGTCTCGGTACTGCTGAACGGGCTGGTCTCGGTCGTCGGCGTCGCCGGCGGCTACTTCTTCAGCGTCGTCATCCAGCAAGGAACGCCCGGGCCCTACTTCGCGTCGTTCACCGAGCTCGCTCAGTTGCCGGACCTGTATCAGGCAGAAGCGAAAGCGCTCGTCTTCGGGCTCGTCGCCGGATTGATGGCGTCGTACAAGGGCCTGACAGCGAAGGGCGGCCCCAAGGGGGTCGGTGACGCCGTCAATCAGACGGTGGTCTTCACCTTCATGCTGCTGTTCGCCATCAACTTCGCGGCCAGCACCCTCTACAACCAGATCATTCCGCAGAAGGCGCTCTAGATGGCCACCCACGCGCGGCCCCTCGCGGGGCCGCTGATCCCATCGCCGCTGCGCAGGCTCGGGTCGGCCGGTGGCCGCATCACCGGCAGCCTCGACGAGCTCGGCCGTTCCGGCTCGTTCTACGTACGAACCATCGGCTGGTCCTACAAGGTCGTCGTCCGGTACAAGAAGGAAGTCCTGCGGCTGCTCGCCGAGGTCGCGTTCGGCACCGGCGCGCTCGCGGTCATCGGCGGCACGGTCGTGATCGTCATCTTCATGACGTTCTTCACCGGCCTCGAGGTGGGCCAGCAGGGCTACACGTCGCTGAATTCCTTGGGCGCGGCCGTCTACACCGGCTTCATCTCCGCGTACTTCAACACCCGCGAGATCGCCCCGATCATCGCCGGAATCGCGCTGTCGGCCACGGTCGGGTGCGGCTTCACCGCGCAGCTCGGCGCCATGCGGGTCAACGAGGAGATCGACGCGCTCGAGGCGATCGCCGTGCCTTCAGTGCCCTACCTGGTGACCACCCGGCTCATCGCCGGGGCGCTCGCCGTCATCCCCTTGTACGTGCTGGGCCTGCTCGCTTCATACCTGTCGACCCGGCTCATCACCACCAAGCTCTTCGGGCAGTCGTCGGGCACGTACGACCACTACTTCAACCAGTTCCTGCCGCCGACCGACATCATGATCTCGTTCGCCAAGGTGATGGTCTTCGCGATGATCGTGATCCTGACCCACTGCTACTACGGCTACAAGGCCTCCGGCGGCCCGGCCGGGGTGGGCGTCGCGGTCGGCCGCGCGGTGCGGCTCGCGATCACGTCCGTCGTCGCCGTGGACCTGTTCCTCGACCTCGCGCTCTACGGCAGTTCCGTCAGCGTCCGGATCGCGGGCTGATCCATGTTCATGCCGCGGCCCAGGCGCCAGCCCTACGTCCTCTACGGCGTAGCGATGCTCGGTGTCATCACGCTGCTGGCGACGGTCTGCATCATGGCCTTCAAGCAGGAGTTCACCACCACCGTGCCGGTGTCGATGCACATCCAGCGGGCGGGCCTGCAGCTGCTCAAGGGCTCTGACGTGAAGATGCGCGGGCTCATCGTCGGTGACGTGAAATCCATCGACAGCAACGGCGACGGCGCGGTCATCCAGCTCCAGCTCAATCCCAAGTACATCAAGGACATTCCGCAGAACGTGCACGCGGAGCTCATCCCGAAGACGGTGTTCGGCGAGAAGTACATCAACCTCGTCACGCCGACCATCCCGGCGAAAACCCCCATCGCCGCTGGGGATGTGATCGGCCAGGACGTCTCGACCCCCGCGCTGGAGATCGACCAGGCGCTCAACGACCTGCTGCCGCTGCTGCGTACGGTGCGCCCGCAGGACCTCAACAGCACCCTCTCGGCGATGGCCTCGGCGCTCTCGGGACGCGGCCAGGAGCTCGGGCAGACGACGGTCGCGCTCGACAACTACCTCAAGCAGCTGAACCCGCACCTGCCGCAGATTCAGCATGATTTCCAGGCGCTGGCGAAGGTCGCGACCACCTATGACCAGGCGGCTCCGGCCCTGCTCGCCTTGCTGCGCAACTTCACCGTCACCGGGGACACGTTCACCGCGAAATCGGCGCAGTTCAGCGCCCTGCTGAAAGACCTCACCGGCACCGCCGAGACGACCCACGACTTCCTCGCCCAGAACGCCCAGGGCATCGTGGCGGTCAACGTCGTCAACAAGGACTTCCTTTCGCTGCTGGCCGAGTACTCCCCCGAGTACGACTGCCTTTTCAAGGGCACCGCCAACCTGCTGCCCAAGATCAAGGCGACCAAGGACACCAAGCACACCGCGTCGGTACGGGTGGAGTTCCACAGCCCGAAGCCGGCGTACGTCTACCCGCTGGATTCTCCGCAGTACACCGATACCCGCGGCCCGAACTGCTACGGCCTGCCCAACCCGCCACTGGTGCTGCCGACCATCCAGTTCGACGACGGCACGCAGGACGACCCGCGCTTCGCCAGCCGCAACGGCACGACCCAGGACCCGAACCCCCTGCAGAAGCTCGGCGACACCGTCGCCCCTAACGCCAATGGCACCAGCCCCATCGCCCCGCTGACCAACCCGCTCAGCAACCTGCTGTCACCCTCCAGCGCCGGTGCGCGCGGGAAGCCCGACGATGGGCGACGCGGGCACGCCCACCGAGCGCGCGTGGATGAACCAGATCCTCGGCCCGATGATCGGTGAGCCCGCCAGCAAGGTGCCCGGCATCGCGAGCCTGCTCTGGGGACCGATGGCGCGCGGGACGCAGGTGGACATCGGATGATCTCCACGACTCCCGCGGCTATCAAGTTCGCCCTCTTCACGGTCGTCACGTTGCTGGCGACTGCCCTGCTGGCCTTGACGATCGGCAACGTCACCTTCCGCAGCACCACCGGCTACAAGGCGCTGTTCACCGACGCGGTGAACCTCAACAGCGGCGACGAGGTGCGCTACGCGGGCGTGCAGGTCGGCAGCGTCACCGGCGTGAAGCTGGTGAACGGCACCCAGGCGCTGGTGTCGTTCAATGTCGACAAGAGCGTCCCGTTGACGACCCGGACCACCGCAGCCATCAACTACCGCAACCTGATCGGGCAGCGTTACCTCGCGCTGGGCGAGCTGACGAGTTCCACCTCGAATCAGACGCCCGCGAAGAAGGGGGCCCTGCCCACTCAGCTGACCACCGCCTCCGCGGCCCAGCCGAGCACCGGACTCGCACTGCCCCCCGGCTCGACCATCCCCCTTTCGCGGACGTCGCCGGCCCTGAACCTCAACGCGCTCTTCAACGGCTTCCGCCCCCTGCTGCAGGCGCTCAGCCCCGATGACGTGAACCAGCTGTCCTACGAGCTCGTGCAGGTGCTGCAGGGCGAGGGCGGCACCGTCGACACGTTGCTCAGCCAGGTGGGCAGCGCCACGACGACGCTTGCCAGCAACGACCAGCTGATCGGTGACGTCATCAACAAGCTCAACGACGTCCTCGGCCCGATCGACCAGCGCGACCAGCAGCTCAGCAAGCTGCTCGGAAACCTGCAGACCTTCATCAGCGGTCTGTCGCAGGACCGCGTCGCCATCGGCAATTCGCTCACGAGCATCAACGCGCTCGCCGGTACCACCGCCGATCTGCTGACCCAGGCGCGGCCGGCCCTGAAGACCGACGTGGCCCAGCTCGGCCAGCTCGTCGGCAAGCTCGACACCACGCAGGCCCGGCAGTACCTGACGAATTTCGTGGTGAACACGCCCGCGAAGCTGCGCAACATCGCGCCCGCCGCGGCCTACGCGTCGATCTTCAACGAGTACTTGTGTGCCGTCTCGTTCGTGCTCCCGGACGGCTCGACCACGCAGAAGTACACCAACACCGCGCCCAGGTGCAGCTGATGGCGCGGCCGGGCGAACAGCGGAGCGGCCTCCTGCGCATCAGCATCCCGTCGTTCCGGTCGTTCAACCCGGCAGCGGTGGGAGCGCTCTTCATCGTCGCCATGCTGACGCTGCTCTACTTCGCCTTCACCCTCCAGAACCTGCCGTTCATCCGCGGCAAGAGCTACACCGCTGCGTTCGCTGAAGCGGCCGGGCTGCGCAAGGGCGACAAGGTGCGGGTGGCCGGGCTCGACGTCGGCCAGGTGGACCAGGTCGCGCTGGAGGGCTCGCACGTGCGGGTGCGCTTCAGCGTCCGCAACACGTCGGTGCGGCTCGGCATGCAAACCACTGCCAGCATTCAGATCTTCACCTTGCTGGGCAACAAGTACCTCGGGCTCGCGCCCGCCGGTCCGGGCAGCTGGCCGACGAGCCGGGAGATCCCGCTGAACCACACCACCTCGCCCTATGACGTGAGCCCGGCCTTCCAGGACCTGGCGTCGACCGTCGGCAGCATCAACAAGAAGCAGCTCGCTGACGCGTTCAGCACCATTGCCGACACGTTCAAGAATTCACCGGCGCCGCTGAAGTCGACGCTGAGCGGCCTGACCAACCTCTCCAACACGATCGCCTCGCGCGACGACCAGATCAGCGAGCTGCTCCAGCACCTCGCCGGCGTCACCGGCGTGCTCGCCCAGCGGCGCACCCAGTTCGTGCAGATCCTGCAGGACGGCGACAAGCTGTTGCAGGAACTCGATGCGCGGCGCGAGGTCATCAATCAGCTACTGACCAATACCTCAGCTCTGGCAGTGCAACTCGAGGGACTCACCAAGGACAGCCAGGCCACCCTCAAGCCCGCCCTCGACCACCTGCACAGCGTGGTCTCGATCCTGGACAACAACCAGAAGTCCCTCGACGACACCGTCACCCTGCTCTACCCGACCACCCGCAACCTGATCGACGTCGTCGGCTCGGGCGGCTGGTATGACGCCACGGTCGTCAACGCCACCAACCCCTTCCAGCTGCTGGGCGGCAAGGGCATTCCCACGCTCCCGCTTCCCACCTCGCTCGGCGACCTGCTCGGTGTCACCCCGCTCACCCCGACGGGCGGGAAGTAGCCATGACCGACCGTTTCCTGGGTCCCGACGGCCTGCGCCGCATCTCCAAGGTGCTGATTCCCCTGCTGCTGCTGGGAATCATCGTCTACGCCTGGCCGTCCAAAGCGCAGAAGAGCGCGACGATCTACTTCTCCCGCACGGTCCACATCTACCAGGGCGGCGACGTCGACGTGCTCGGCGTCAAGGTCGGCACCATCACCGGCGTGCATCCCGACGGTGACCGCGTGAAGGTCACCATCAAGTACAACGCGAGCCAGCGCATCCCGGCGAACGCGTCAGCCGTGATCCTCACGCCGACGCTCGTCGCGGACCGGGTCGTGCAGCTGACGCCTGCCTACACCGGCGGACCGCTGCTGGCCGACAAGGCGACGATTCCGCTGCAGAAGACCGGCGTGCCGCTCGAGCTCGACCAGGTCTTCGCGAACCTGAACGAGCTCGCCCAGGACGTCGGGCCCAACGGCGCCAACAAGAACGGCGCGCTGTCGAACCTCTTCAGCGTCGCTGCCGACAACCTCGCCGGCAACGGCAACGAGATCCACTCCACCATCACCTCGGTCTCGCAGCTCGCGGGCACCCTCGACGACAACAAGAGCGCGCTCTTCCAGACCATCAAGAACCTGCAGTCCTTCACCACGTTGCTGGCCCAGCACGATTCCGACACCCGCGCGTTCACCGGCGATCTGGCAAAGGTCGGCAATGAGCTGAACGGGGACCGCACCGCACTCGCGAGCGCGCTGTCCAACCTCAACAGCGCGCTCGGTGACGTCACCACGTTCGTCCAGAACAACAAGGCTGATCTGCAGAGCAACGTCGCCGCTCTCGCCCGGGTCACCAACGTGCTCGTCAAGGACAAGGACACGCTCGGCAAGCTCATCGACATCGGCGCGCTCGGCGCGACCAACTACACGCACGTATACGACCCGGGCTCGCAGTCCTTCGACGGCCGCTTCTCGGAGAACAACATCGTCTCCACCCCCGCGCTGTTCACCTGCTCGGTGCTCGGCGCGGTCGGCGTCAATGCCGATTCGTGCCTGAACATCCTGAAGGGATTCGGGCTCGACAAGGTGAAGATCCCCCTCGATCAGCTGTCGTCGCTCGGATCGGGCAGTTCCGCACCGTCGCTCAACGGGCTGCTGGGGGTGGGCAAGTGAACGCCAGCAGCATGAAGCGAGCACGCCGGCTCGCCGCCGTCATCGCCCTCGTCGTCATCGCCGCGAGCGGCTGCAAGTTCAAGGGCATCTACTCCTTCCCGCTGCCCGGGGCGGTCGCCAACGGCGGCCACACGTACACACTGAACGTCCAGTTCGCCGACGTGCAGGACCTGGTGCCCTACTCCGCCGTGAAGGTCGACGACGCAACGGTCGGACACGTGAAATCCGTTGCCGTGCAAGGAACTCACGCGCTCGTCGTGGTCCAGCTCAAGGACTCCGTGGTGCTCCCCGCCAACACCACGGCGCTCATCTCGCAGACCAGCCTGCTGGGTGAGAAGTTCGTCGCCCTGCAGCCGCCGCAGGATCATGCGCAGTGGCGCGGCCGGCTGACCAACGGCATGACGATAGGGCTGGCCGAGACCGACTCCGACGCCACGGTCGAGGAAGTGCTCGGCGCTCTTTCCCTGGTGCTCAACGGGGGCGGGCTCGAGCAGATCCAGACCATCAGCACTGAGATCAATCAGGCGCTGTCGGGACGCGAGAGCAACACCCGCGACCTGCTCGAGCAGTTGAAGACGTTCGCGACGGGGCTGAACAGCCAGAAGGACGACATCGTCACGGCGCTGCAGCGGGTCGACCATCTCGCCACGACTGTCCGCTCGCAGGAATCGTCGGTGACGAACGCGCTCGACCGGCTGCCGACCGCGCTGCAGATCCTCGCCGACAACCGGGTCCAGCTGACCAGGATGCTGACCGCGCTCTCGCATCTCGGCGACGTCGCGGTGCAGGTCATCAACGGCTCGCGCGACGACCTGCTGGCCAACCTGCGCAACCTGGAACCGACGCTCACCGAACTGGCGAAGGCCGGCGATCAGATCCCGCCGTCGCTGCAGATCCTCGTCACCTTCCCGGAGGCCGACGGAACGCAGGACGTCTACCGCGGCGACTACACGAACGTCGACCTGCAGATCGACCTGTCCACGACGCAACTGATGAAGAACTTCGGCCTCAGCGGGCTCGGATCGACCGGCGGCACCAGCAAGGGCACCACCGGCACCACGCCGACGCCCGCTCCCACCACCACACCGAAGCTGCCCATCCCGCTGCCGTCTCTGCCGAATCGCGCTGCCGCTGCCCAAGGTCGGGGGCACCAGCGGCAGCACCGGCACCAGCGGCGGCAACAACGGCGGCCTGCTCGGCGGCGTCTCCGGCCTGCTCGGCGCCAACGGAGCCGCGCAGCCGGTTGTCCTGAACGGAGCGCTGCCGGTGCAGATCACCACCCGGCTGGACCAGATCATGCTGGAGCCGCTGCAATGATCGGGCGCACGATCATGCTGAAGGTGACGGCCTTCGCCGTCATCACCATCCTCGGTGTCAGCTACGTGCTGTTGCACTACATCGGCGTCGGCAAGGCACTGTTCGGCAACGGCTACACGGCCTACGTCGACATGCGCGACTCCGGCGGGCTCTTCACCACGGCCAGCGTGACGTATCGCGGGGTCGACGTCGGGCGCGTGGGGCAGATCAAGCTGACCCCCACCGGCATCCGGGTTGCGTTGAAAATCAACGGGAACATCCCCATCCCCACGGATCTGAAGGCGGTCGTCGGCAATGGCTCGGCGATCGGTGAGCAGTTCATCGATCTGCAGCCGCAGCATCCGATCAGCGCCTCCACGAGCTACCTGCACGGCGGGATGGTCATCCCGCAGCAGGACACCTCGCTACCGGTCTCCACCCAGGAATTGCTGGTCAACCTCGACAAGCTGGTCAACTCGCTGCCCAAGCCCGCGCTGAAGACCACCGTCACCGAACTCGGCAACGCCTTCCGCGACACCGGGCCGTCGCTCCGCCGGCTGCTCGACGCGACGAACTCCCTCGTGACCACGGCGACCGCCAACCTCCCGCAGACGATCGGCCTGATCAACGACGGCGGCAAGGTGCTCGACACCCAGAACGACCTGAGCCCGCAGACGCTGGACTTCACCAGCTCGTTCGCGTCGTTCTCCGATCAGCTGCGCAAGAGCGACGCCGACCTGCGCGGCGTCATCGACAAGGGCGTGCCCGCCAGCACGCAGGTGACCGACCTGGTCAACAAGCTCGACGTCCCGCTGACGACGCTCATCAACAACGGCATCAGCCTCGGCCAGGTCGCCCAGCCGCGTATCGAGGAGCTGCGGATGGCCCTGATCCTCTACCCCTACGTCATCGCGACCTCTTTCGGCGTCTTCAACAACGGCCAGACGCGCTTCGGGGTGCCCACCCCGTTCACCGACGCAGCCGTCGGCCTGCACGCAGGGCTACGACACCAGCTACGACCGCGACGCCAGCAACTACACGACGACCAACGCGTTCCCGTACAACATGACCTGCAAGCTGCCGACGAACGTCAACCAGCTGGTCCGCGGCGCCCGCAACGCCCCCACTCCCACCGGTCTGCTGGGCGATCAGCCCGGCTACGGCAACAACGACGTGAGGGCGCCCTAGCAGCCGGAATGCAGCGCAGCTTCAGCTAACCGGGGCATGATGGCGCGCGTGCCGTTCACCCGACGTTCACTTCTGCAGGCCGGGCTCGTCGTTCCGGCGATTGCCGTCGTCGACGCATGCAGCAGTTCCAAGCCGAAGCCGCCCGTCCCGTCGGCCGGTCCGAGCGCTTCGGCATCGGCCTCAGGCGCCCCGAGTGCCGTGACGACCCTCGACCAGACGCTGCTGCGCGGGCCCGCGGGCACAGGCGGATTCGTCCAGCTGGTCACCGGGGCAGGCGAACCACACCTCACGCGAAGCGACCTCGGCATCGCGGCGATGGCCGGGCGTGAGACCAGGCGCTCGCCGCTGCTCACGTTCTCCCACCTCACCGACATCCACGTGGTCGACGCGCAGTCGCCGGCCCGCGTCGAATTCCTCGACCGGGCCGATGACGGCGTCCCCGACGGGATCCTGACGGCCGCCTACCGGCCGCACGAGTTCCTCACCGCTCACGTCGCCGACACCATGGCGGCCACGGTTCGTTCCCTGGGACCCGCGCCGGTGAGCAAGCAGAAGCCGTCGTTCGCCATCAGCACCGGCGACGCGGTCGACAACTGCCAGCAGAACGAGCTGCGCTGGATGATCGATCTGCTCGACGGCGGCGGTACGGTGCGCGCCGACTCCGGTGACCTATCGAAGTGGGAGGGCGTCGCCGACAGCGACCCGACCTACTACGACGTCCACTACTGGCATCCCGACGGTCCGCCCGCGGGCAAACCGGCCGACAACGCGATGACCAAGTACGGCTTCCCGCGTGTCCCCGGGCTGCTGGACGCGGTGCGGCGCCCGTTCACCGCGACCGGTCTCGGCATCTCCTGGTACGCCGCCTACGGCAACCACGACGGGCTGATCCAGGGCAATGCCCCGATCGGCGGCGCCTTCTCGAAGATCTCCACCGGCAACACGAAGATCGTCGGGCTTCCGGCCTCGATCAGCCCGCTGACCTTCGCAGCCGGCCTGCTCGCCGGAAAGCCTTTGCCGGAAGGACTTCCGGCGCGGACGGTCACCGCCGACCCGAAGCGCAAGGTGGTCTCCCGCGCGGAGACGATCGCGGCGCACTTCACCACCACCGGCACGCCCGTCGGCCATGGCTTCACCGCCCAGAACCGCTCGAGCGGCACGGCGTACTACACCTTCGAGGCGTCCGACCAGATCCTCGGCATCGTGCTGGACACCGTGAACCCGGGCGGGCTGTCCAACGGCTCGCTGGACCCGGTGCAATTCGCCTGGCTCAAGACCCAACTCACCGCTGCGGCCAACAAGATCGTAGTGCTGTTCAGCCACCACACGATCGCAACGATGGACAACACCAGCCTCGCGCCCGGCGAGAAAGGCCCGCGCATCCTCGGCCCGCAGGTCGCCACATTCCTGCTCGACTACCCGCAGGTGGTGCTGTGGGTCAACGGCCACACCCACGTGAACGCGGTCTTCGCGCACAAGCGCCCGACCGGTAAGGGCGGCTTCTGGGAGCTGAACACCGCGTCGCACATCGACTGGCCGCAGCAGAGCCGGCTCGTGGAGATCCTGGACAACAAGGACGGCACGCTCTCGGTGTTCGGCACGATCGTCGACTTCGTGGCCCCGTCGCCGGACCCGGCGAAGCTCCAGACGCCCGCGCAGCTCGCCGCGCTCTCCCGGCTGCTGTCGGCCAACGACTGGCAGGAGCGCACCGGCCACAGCGCCACGATCGACGGCCGGCGCGGGAAGGCCTCCGACCGCAACGTCGAACTGCTCGTCCCCGACCCCCGCAAGAACAGCAACCCTGCCAGCAACGTCTGAGCCCGCCACCCCCCGTCTGCCGAGCGAGGCGTAAGTCAGCGTACGATGTCATCACTTGATGACTTACGCGTGATGGAGCTGCTCGCATGGCCGCGACCGCGGTGCTATCCCCCGCTGATGCCGGTGCGCTGAAGGAGCGCGCGCTCGTCCCGACGCTGATACTGGTCGGGCTGGTGGTGGCGGTGATGAGCAGCCTGGGCGCACCGCTCATCCCGTCGATCTCCGCCGCGAGCCACGTCTCCCTCAGCGCCGGAGAATGGCTGCTCACGATCACGCTGCTGACCGGCGCGCTCGCCACCCCGATCATGGGCCGGCTCGCGGATGGCCCCCATCAGCGCCGGGTGATCCTGGCCGCGCTGGCCATCGTGCTGGTCGGGCTGGTGCTGGCCGCCACCTCGAGCTCGTTCCCGGTCCTCGTTGCTGCCCGAGGCCTGCAGGGTGTGGGCGTCGGGCTGATGCCGGTGACCATGGCCGTGGCCCGCCGCCAGCTGCAGGCGGAGAAGGCCGCCCGCACCATCGCGATCCTGTCCGTGACGGCGGCGGTGGGCGTCGGGCTCGGCTACCCGATCACCGGGCTGCTCGCCGAGGTGTCGGACTACCACGCGTCGTTCTGGTTCGGTGCGGCGGTCGTGATCGCCGCATTCGCGGTCTCGGTCGTGGTGCTGCCGCCCAGTTCGACGATGACCTCCCGGCGGTTCGACACCGTCGGCGCCGGGCTGCTGTGCGTGGCGCTGGCCATCTTCATCGTGGTGCTGAGCGAGGCCGAGACCTGGGGCTGGCTGTCGGCACGAGTGCTGATCCTGCTGGCCGTTTCGGTGATGCTCGCCGCCGCCTGGGCGCGCTACGAGCTTCGCCGCCGCGATCCGCTGGTCGACCTCCGGCAGGCGCGCAACCGCATGGTGCTGACCGCCGACATCGCCGGCCTCATCATCTCCATGACGATGTATCTGTTCCTGCCGATCGTCGTCGAATTCGTGCAGATCCCGACCAGCAATGGGTTCGGCTTCGGCGCCTCGGTGCTGGTGTCCGGCTTCGTGCTGGTGCCGCTGTCGATCGGCACCCTCGCAGCCAGCCGGCTGGCCCCCGCCTTCGAGCTGCGCTACGGCCGCCGCATCATGATCCCGCTCGGCGCGGTGCTTTTCGCCGTGGCCATGGGGGTTTTCGCCATCGAGCACAGCGGGCTGTGGGAAGCGTTCCTGGTGATGGGGATCGCCGGCGTCGGGATCGGCTTCACGTTTGCCGCCATGCCAGGCTTCATCGTCAAGGCCGTGCACGCGAAGGACACCGGCAGCGCGATGGGCTTCTATCAGGTGCTGCGCAGCATCGGCCTCGCCATGGGAAGCGCCGTCAGCGGGGTCATCCTGGCCGCCTACACCCGACCGCATCACGCCTTCCCGGGAGTGGGCGGCTTTCGGATGGCGCTGCTGCTCGGTGCCGTGCTGTGCCTGGTGACGGCCGTGCTCTGCTACTTCCTGCCGGGACGGTCGCTCGGCGGCGAACCCCATCCGGTCGATGCCGATGAGGTGCTCGCGATGGAGGAGAACGCCGAACTGGGCGGCTCCGGCCTGATGCTCGCTGACGCGACGGGCGAGGGACAAGCCTGATGGCCGCCCCCGCCGGCCCCGTGCGTACGACGCGAGCCCGCAACGCGACCGCGAGCCGCGAGGCTCTGCTCGCGTCGGCGCGGACTCTGTTCAGCGAGCGTGGCTTCGACAACACCACCGTGCGCGAGATCGGTGAGGAAGCCGGGGTCGATCCCGCGCTGATCGCCCGCTACTTCGGCAGCAAGGTGAACCTCTACCTGGCTACGGTGACCGCCGAGGACGTCGATTCCGGACGCCCGGAAGACTTCGAACATCCAGCGCAGCTGGTCGAATGGTTCGTCTCACGCGTCGAAGCTCGGGGACCCGGCTCGGTTATGCAGGCTCTGGTGCGCTCCGACTCCACCCCCGAGATCCGCGAGGCTGCGCGGGGCCATCTGACGCGCCGGCTCATCGAGCCGTTGCACCACATGCTCGAGCGGCGCGGTGTGCCTGACGCCCGCGTGCGCGCCGAGGTCGTCGTCTCCGCCCTTGTCGGGATCCTGCTCGCGCGCTCGCTCGGATCCTTCGAATCACTACCGAATCTGTCCCGCCGCGAGCTCGTGGATCTGCTGACGGCGATGATTCCCGACCTCAGCTGATCTCCGGACCTTCGGCCTGCGCGTGTTCGAACTCGCGCCGCAGCCGCCCGGACTCGTCGGGATCGGCGAAGACGACGACCTCGTCGCCCTCACGCAGGTGGGTGCCCTCGTGCACGCGCACCAGATGCCCCTCGCGCACGACTGAACTCACCCAAACCTCGCCCGGCAGGTCGGCCACTCCCAGCCCGACCACGGCAGCCCCGGGCGCCACGACGAAGCGGAGCACGCCCTCAGGCTCGTGACGCAAGCGCACGCCATGGATCCAGGGCTCGAGTTCGGAACTGCGCATCGGCAGCCGGAGCGCCCCGGCCAGGAACGGCACCAGGCTCCCTTGCACCACCACCGAAAAGACCACGACCACCACGACAATCCCGTAGAGCCGGGTAGCACCTGCGACATGCGCCGAGAGCAGGTAGACGCCCAGCAGGATCGGGACGGCGCCCTTCAGGCCGGCGAGCACGACGAAGCCCCGCTCGTTCGGTGCCAGCCGTGCGGGGATGAGGCAGAGCCCGACCAGCACAGGGCGGATGAGGACCGCCAGCGCGACCCCCAGGACGAGCCCGGGCACCCAGACGTCGGCCCGGGACAGCACCGAGACGTCGACCGTCAGCCCGAGGGCGACGAACGCGACGATCTCACCGAGGCTCGCCAGGGCCGAGTGAAACCGTTCGATCTCCCGCTTGTACGGGGCTTTGCGGTCGCCGATGAGGATCCCGGCGACGAAGACCGCGAGAAAGCCCGAGCCGCGGGCAATCGTCGCGATCCCGAAGATTGCGAGCACGCTGACCAGCGTCCGCAACGGATACAAGCCTTCGCTGGGCAGCGGCACCCTGCGCATGAAGACCAGCAGCGCCCATCCGCCCCCGACGCCGATGAGCGCGCCGACGCCCATCTGCAGAACGAACTCGCCGGCGACGTGCAGCGCCGCCCCGGCGCTCAGGCTGCCCGCCGAGATCAGGCTCGCCATCAGTGCGATCCCGACCGGATCGTTGGCCCCCGACTCTCCCTCGAGGATCGTCCCGGCCCGACCGTCGATCTCGCGCCGGCCGAGGACCGAGAAGACGACCGCAGGATCGGTCGGTGCGACGGCCGTCGCCAGCAGCACCGCCGCGTACCAGGGGAGGTCGAAGGCGTAGCGCGCGAGGAAGGCGCCGCCGGCGACCGTCAGGAAGGTGCCGAGGACACCGACCACAGCGATCGGCGTTGCGGAAGCCCTGAACCTGCGCCAGCCGATATGCAGGCCCCCGTCGAACAGGATCATCAGCAGGGCCAGGGTGACCAGCCGCTCGACAGTGCGTTCCGACGGGGCGTGCAGGCTGGGGATGGCCTTCACCGTGGCCGCGGCCGCGACGAGCAGCAGCGCCGCCGCCGGAACTTTCACGCGCTCGGTGAGCCGATGCGAGAGGACCGCGACGACGCCGACGGCAGCGAACACCAGCACCGCCTGAGCGAACGGCTGGGTGTCGATCAAGGTGCGGTTCTCCTGAGTGCGTAGGGCTTACGGGCATGGCATTACCGCTGCCGACCAGACTTCCCGGCGCACCATGTATCAGCGTAGCCGCCCCGCCCTGAACCGACGGTCTACTTTTGACCCATGTGCCGAAGCATCAAGACGCTGCGCCCGCCGTACGTCGAAGCGCCCACCGACGAGGAAATGGCCGCCGCCGCCCTGCAGTACGTCCGCAAGATCAGCGGCATGCGGGCGCCGGCCAAGGCCAACACGGAGGCCTTCAACAACGCCGTGGAAGCCGTCGCCGAAGCCACCCGTGAGCTGCTCGGATCTCTGGAGATCCGGCGCCGTCCCGTCCCCGTTGCCGACTGACCTCCCCGGCTGACAGCGCATGACGAGCGGGGGCACCCAGCCCATCCAGGGAGTAGGCGTCGGCGGTGGGTTCAGTCCCGGCGCAGAGGTGCTGGTGAAAGAGAAGGCCGGGACGCAGAACTGGATCGTGGAAGCGCCCTTCGCCTATGGCGGCAAGAAGCAGGTCTTCCAGATCCACCCGGGCGAAGAGACGGACTTCGCCTCGGTCCCGCGGATCCTGGTCTGGTTCCTGCCTCGCTACGGCACCTACACGCTGCCCGCGATCCTGCACGACCACCTCTGGCGCGTCGAGGCACCCAAAGGAACCATCACCTACCGCGACGCCGACGCCACCTTGCGCCGGGCGATGCGCGAGCGCGGCGTGCCCTTCGCGACCCGCTGGATCATGTGGGCGGCGGTGCGCTGGGCGTCCGTCTTCACCCGCAAGGGCGGCCGGAAGGGTTCCTTGCCGGACCTCCCCGTGATGCTGCTGGTGACGATCCCCACCCTTGCCGTGCTCTTGCCGGCCATCGTGATGGTGGCCGTGACCTTGCTGGTCGTCACCGTGCTGGAAGGGATCCTGTACGTCGTCCTGCGCGTGAGCAAGAAGGCCCGCGAGCTGGTCGGCAAGCCCGCCGCGAAGCAGGTCAACCCCCCGAAAATCAGCTGGAAACTCTAGGGAATCGCCTAGCGTCTCGTCATCGAGCCGTAAGCGGCCGGCCCGCCGGCTGCACCCGGCGTCACCCGGACGCCACAGCCGTTCGGCCGGGCATTCGCCCGTTTGGGTGAGCCGCTCGGGGCCATAGCAGGCCGATATGTGACGTATGACGCAGAGCCCTCGGGGGCTGAGCCCCCGCGCGGGCTCCCCGATCGGCGACCCCGCGGAGCCGTCGGCCGACCGGTTCACCCAGGCCATCGCCATGCTCAAGGCGGACCCGAGCGCGCGCGTCCTGGCCGGCGCGCCTGACTCCAGACCCGTCGCGGTGCCCGAAGGGCTACCCATCCCGCGCGCCCGGTGCTTGCTGCCGCAGGCGCTCGACTCACTCGACCCCCAGGACATCGGCCCCTTGATCGAGGCGCTGGATGAGTGCCGGCGGGTCGGCTACGGCCAGGCAGAGTTGCACTTCCTGGTGGCCGATCCCGAGCCGGTCACCATCCACATCTTCGACACGTGCGAGCAGCACGAGGTTCGCCTGTGCGTGCTCACCGTCGAAGACGCCGAATCTCAGTTCCTCGATCGCCTGAACGAGCGCCAGGCAGCGCCGCTGCGGCTGCGGATGACGCACGACAGGTACGGCACGATCGTCGACATCGATACCGCGCTGGAACGCCTGCTCGGTTATCGGGACCGCGAGATGGTCGGCCACCGGTCCAGCGACTACCTCCACCCCGACGACGTAGCGGTCGGCTACAGCAACTGGGTCGATCTGCTCGACTCCCCGTCGCAACCGCGCCTGCAACGGATGCGCTATCGCGGTGGCAACGGCAAGTACGTGTGGTTGGACATCACCTTCACCAACAGGCTGATAGGCGACGGCGTCATCGTCTGCGCCTGCGTCGACGTGACGGCTGATGTGGAGGCACAGCAGCGGGTCGCCGAGCGCGAGCGGCTGCTTCATCGCCTGACCGAGTCCTTGCCGCTCGGCGTCGTGCAGATCGACGCCCGGGGCCAGATCTGCCATGCGAATGACCGGCTCGCGGTCGTGCTCGGCTTCCAGATCGAGGCGGACATCACCGAACTCGCCGACCGGGTGGATCCCGATCAGCGGGAACTGCTGAGCGATGCGGTACGAACGGTCCTGCAGGGCGGCGACGTCGACGTGCAGGTCCTCATCACCCCGGCGCGTGGGCGGCCGCGAGTGTGCCAGGTCAACCTGCGTTGCCTGGCCGGCGAGGACGGTTCGAGCGGCGCGCTGATCTGCTTCACCGAGGTGACAGAAGCGGTGCGGCTGCAACAGGAACTCGAACACCAGGCCACTCACGACGCGCTTTCCGGTTGCCTCAACAGGACTGCGATTCTGGGCTTCCTCAGCGAACAGGTGAGGGCGGACGCGGCGAATCAGCAAGGCCCGGCAGCGGTGTTCGTCGACCTCGACCGCTTCAAGGTCGCGAACGACCGCTATGGCCACGCCGTCGGCGATGAAATCCTGGCCGCTGTCGGGGGACGGTTGCGCAACATCCTGCGGCCGGGTGACGCGGTCGGACGGCTCGGCGGCGATGAGTTCCTGCTCGTGTTCCGCCATGTCGGATCACGCGCCGAAGCTCAGGCACTCGGCGAGCGCGTCAGCGCCGTCCTGGCGACCGACATCAAGCTGGCGACCGGCACGATCCGGAGCAGCGGCAGCGTCGGCGTCAGCTGGTCGCAGGACCCCAAGACCACTGCCGACGAGATGGTCGCCGCCGCGGACAGCGCGATGTACGCGGCCAAACGTGCCGGGGGTCGCTCAGCGGTCACGCACGGAAGGCCTCATCCACCGCGGGACGGCATGCGCCGCGACCCGGGCGACGGATACGTGTACCGGGCGGTCTCGTGACGCGCCCTGCCGTGTCACATGGGCAAGCCCGGTCGGCCGGCGACGGCCGGTCGCGTCGAAGCTGGCATCTGCGACGGCCCTGGTTCCTGCCCGAGGGACGCTGGCTGCCGACCCCCGTCTGGAATCAGCGACACCGCGGGCTGACCCTGCTGCTCTGGGCGCACGTCCCCGGGCTCTTCTGCTTCGCGCTCATCCGCGGCTACTCGCCGGCATCCGCGGCATGGCAATGCTCCGTGCTGTTGCCGGCGGCGGCGATCGCCATGATCGGGCACCTGAGCCGCAACGTGAGATCGGCCAGTACCTCGCTCGGTCTGGTGCTCGGGGCATCGCTCTTCGTGCACTTCGCGGGCGGCTCGATCGAGGCACACTTCCAGTTCTTCGTCATCCTCGCCTTCCTCACGCTCTACCAGGCGTGGCTGCCCTTGCTGGTCGCGCTGGTCTACGTCGTCGCCGAACACGGCATCATCGGCGCCATCGATCCCCGTGCCGTCTACAACAACGCTTCCGACATCGCGCATCCGTGGAAATTCGCTGCGATTCATGGAGGTTTCGTGCTGGCGGCGAGCTTCGCCAACATCCTCAGCTGGCGATTGAGCGAGCAGGAGGCCCTGCACGACGGGCTGACGACGCTGCCCAATCGGGCCTATTTCCTGGACTCGCTGAGCCGGTCGCTGGAAGGGCGCGGACGCGAGACGACGGCAGTGCTCTACATCGATCTCGACAATTTCAAAGACGCCAACGACGCGTTCGGTCACAACTTCGGCGACGCCGTCCTTCGCGTCCTCTCCGAGCGGCTGCGCTGGGTGCTTCGGCCGGGCGATCTGCTGGCGCGGCTCGGCGGCGACGAGTTCGCCGTCGGGCTGTGCGACCTCGAGAACCCGACGGGCGCCAAGAGCGCCGCGCAGCGCATCCTTTCTGTCATCAGCGAACCCGTACACGTCGATGGCCTGACGCTGTCCTCCACCGCCAGCATCGGGCTCGCGTTCGCCGACACCAGCGACGCCGAAGAGTCAGCCCCGAGCCTGCTGCGCAACGCCGACCTCGCGATGTATGAGGCCAAGCGCGGCGGGGGCAACCGCGTAGCGCTGTACAAGCCGATCCTGCACACGGTGGCGCTGCGTCGCACCGAGCTGGAAGCCGAACTGCGGGTCGCGATCGAACAAGAGCAATTCGTCGTGTACTACCAGCCCATTTTCGATCTGCGCTCGAACGCGGTGGTCGGCACCGAGGCACTGGTGCGCTGGCGACACCCGACCCGCGGGGTGCTCGCCCCCGGCGAGTTCATCGCTGCCGCCGAGCAATCCGGCCTCATCGTCCCGCTGGGCGCCTGGGTGCTGCGTTCCGCCTGCCGGCAGACCGCTCAGTGGCAAGCCACCCATCCCGACCGTGCGCCGCTGTCGGTGTCGGTCAACCTGGCGCCGAGGCAGCTGGCCGATCGCACCATCGTCGCGACCGTGGCCGAGGCACTGCACGATGCCGGCCTGGACGCCGAGTCCCTCTGCCTGGAAATCACCGAAGGTTCGGTGATCAAGGACTTCGAGGCGGCGCTACCGATCCTGAATGCGCTGCGAACACTGGGTGTTTCACTGGCGCTGGACGACTTCGGCACCGGCTACTCGTCGCTGAGTTACCTCAAGCAGCTTCCGGTCAACAGCGTGAAGATCGACCGCTCGTTCGTCTCCGACCTCGACAGCAACATCGACAATTGCGAGATCGTGAGAGCCGTCATCAGCCTGGCGCACACGCTCGGCCTCTCCGTCACCGCCGAGGGCGCCGAGACCCAGGCTCAGCTCAACGCCCTGCGCGCGATGGGGAGCGACCACGCCCAGGGTTACGTGCTGGGCCGGCCGCTGCCGGCGGGAGCCCTCACGAAGGCCATCGCACGGCCCCGCGATCCCGCCCCGTCGACCGAAAGCAACGCCAGCGGAACGGCCCGCCCGTGATGGGCCGCTGATCGCCATCGGTGCCCTGGGCATCGGTGCGCTCGATCTCATCGCCACGACGACCGAGTTGATCGCTACAGCGGCGGCGCTCGTCATATTCCGGCGGTCAGCGCGACCCGTGCCAGCGCCTTGGCCAGCGCGAGACTTTGCGGGCCGGAGCTTGGACATCTGAGCTGGACGGCGATCCACCGCTCGTTGTTCGCCGTCTCGAAGGTGAGCGAGCCCGGGACCCAGTCCGCCTCGATCCCGATACCGTCGACCTGTTGCGGAGCGAAGTCCTTGCCCAAGCGTGCGGTGCCGGCATTCTGGGTGGTTTCGACGACCCAGCGCTGAAAATCCTTGAACGGCTGCGGGTTCGTGTTGATCATGACGGTCGCAGCGGTGCAGGCGCCCGCTGTCGGGCCGCGCCTGCGATAGCTGCACGTGGACAGTCCGGCAGTGACCTCCTGCGTGAAGGTGGCGGCACCTCGCGGTGAGAAAGCCGCCCCAAGGGAGTCGGGACAGCTCACCGACGGGAGCGGTGACGCTGTCGCCGGTGCCTGTCCCGACACCGAACCGGAGGACGAGCAGCCGGTGATGACGGCGGCGACGACCACGCCCGCGAGCAGTCCCGGGCGCATGAATCCTGATCCGACGATCAATGTTCGTTCTTGATCACGAAGTACGAGCCGCGGATGGTGCCGGCCAGCTTCGACTTCTGCCTCGCGAACTTGAACCTCGAGGCCAGTTCGTCAGGAACTTCCATGCCGTCGGACAGCTTGAAGCCGACAGCGCGCTTCCCGGCCGCGTCGAGGTCGTACGTGACGTTGATGGACAGGCCACTCTCGTAGAAGACGTAGGCCATCCGGATGTTCTCGACCTGAAAACCGGTCGCTTCGAGCGGCGGCGACTCGATGACCAGGTCGCGCTCTTCCTTGAGGATGCCGTGCACCCAGTCGATGATCGGCTTGGCCTCGCCGGCGGGTTCCACGACGAAGACGTGGTCGTACTTGTTCCTGAAGTAACGCGCCTCATTCGCCCGCAGGCCGGCGAGCGCCTCCGCGACGGGTGACGATTGCACCCCGGCAGTGGAGACATCCTTGAAATCCACCGTGTAGGCCATGACGCAGGTCCTCGCTGACAGGTGCTGGTGCGGTTTCCGACATTGATTGGTGCTCCTATGTGAAAACCGTCCAAACTTATCCCCAGCGCTCATTGAACTCTTCGAGCGGAGGGCCAAGCGGAAGAAACCGCAGGTCAACCGTGATGGTGGACAGCAGCGGCCCGATTCGCCGGCTGCCAGCCAGGGACGCTACGGCTACAGCCATTGGGGCAACGAGCCGATTACCTTGCCGTGGCGCCAGACCCTCAGAATGGCAGCCGCCTGCTCGACAGCGCCGCAAACAGACGATGGGGCATCCTGGCGGTTTGGGGCTGCGTGCAGTGGTGGATGGTCAGGGACCACACCGGTGACTGGGCCTACTTCGATAGCGCCGCACGTCAACTGTTCAGTGGAACCGTAGGAACCGATCATCTCGCCGGCGGCCTGCACCTGTACGCGCATAACCCGGTTCAGTTTGGACCGCCGTCGATTCTGCTGGCCGAGATTGCCAGAGCCTTCGGCAGTGACGCCCGGGCGATCTTCGGGATCTTCACAATGGCACTGTGCCTACCGACGCTGTGGCTGCTTGAGGATACGGCGTTGCGGTTGGCGCGACCGATCGCCCACGTGCGACGCCTGGTACTGCTAGCAGGTTTTGTACTCGTCTGGGCCTGGGGGGATCTGGCCTTTCGGTTCACGCACCTCGACGATGCACTGGTCCTACTGGGTGCTGCGGCTACCGCCAACCTGCTCACCCGCAATCAGACGGTGTGGGCGGCTGTTGTTGCGGGCTCTGCGGCCGCCGCTAAGCCTTGGGGGGTTGTGCTGCTGGGGCTGTCCTTTGCGCCCTGGATCGAGCGGCCCTGGCGGCGCCTTGCCGCGGCGGTCGCAGTGCTTGTCGCATGGTGGTCGCCGTTCCTGGTCATTCCCGGAACGTTGTCGGCGGGTGCCGCACGGATACCCGTGTCCGCCGGAACATCACTCCATTTGTTCGACCCCAGTGCGCTCATGACGCCGCTCTGGGTGCGGCCCGTCCAACTTGTTGCGGGCCTGGCGCTCAGCTGCGTCGTGGCGCGCCGGAAGCCATGGGCTGCGCCGCTTGTCGGGATCGCTCTCAGGCTTCTGATCGACCCCGGCGGATACAGCTACTACTGGTGCGGCCTGTTGGCTGCCGCAATCATGTGTGACCTCTTGTCACGTCACGACCGGCCGATTGCCACGGCAATCGCGTGCCTCCTGACACTGGACTCGTTCACAACGGCCGATCCGACATTGCACGCGTCGATCGACACTGTCGGGCTCTTGCTCTGCGCAGGAGTCGCAATTTGGCCGGAAACCTGGCGACGCGGTGAATCGCCGCGACCCACTCCCGAGCCCGCAGACCCGACCAGTCTGCAAATCGGGGTTCGAGTTACTTAAGGTGCCCCCGGCAGGAATCGAACCTGCGGCCTTCCACTTAGGAGGCGGACGCTCTATCCGACTGAGCTACGAGGGCGCGTAGCAACAGTATGCGCGACGGAATCCAGCAGCCTCCGCGCCCGGCATGTCGGTTCATCGTTGTTGGAGTCAACGCCGATTCATGCCAGTCGAAGCTGCTCCGCCTCCTCGAGCGCTGCGTCGATGCATACTTCATAGTCCGACGCTGGGATACCGGGACAGGCGCAGTGCAGCGCGTCGTGCAGATACTCCTGGCGCAGGAGCGGGTCCAGCAGGCCCGCGCGGTCCGCGGTCGCCGTTTGATTGCCATGGCAGGCCGCGTGCAGTACCAGCTCGTGGACCTCGATCGGCGTGAATGTCATAGCGACCGACTCTCCCGGCTTGCTGGTCTATCAACAACGTCGGCATCCGGAGTGCGCAAGGTAAGTGTCGCCGGGCTGCCAGATCCGCGGTGACTTCCCGGGCATGGAAGTCCGCCCGCCTGAGCCGCTCGCCATACGCTCACAACAGCCGCGCCGTGGGCAGGGTCGGGATGGCAAGACTGACCCGGTTCCGTCCCCGGGACTTCGCCTCGTAGAGCGCGACGTCCGCGCGATGTACTGCCGTTTCGGCGTCGTCCCCCGGTTCAGAGAGCCCGACCCCGACGGAGCAGCGCAACCTGACTACCTGCCCTCCGGACTCAAACGCGCAGTCCCCCACCGCAACGTGCACTCGCTGCGCGAGCTCCAACACCTGGTCGCTCTCGACGGTGCCGACGATCAGGAATTCATCCCCGCCTATGCGTCCCACCACGTCCGAACTGCGAGCGGCTGACCGTAGTGCCCGCGCCGCAAGCCGTATTGCTGCATCGCCGGCCTGGTGGCCGTGGGTGTCGTTGATGGCCTTGAGCCCGTCGAGGTCGACGAACAGCGACGCGATGACACCACCGTGACGCTGGGCGCGTGACAGCTCGCGTTCAACGGCTTCGAAGGTCGCGCGCCGGTTGAGCAAGCCGGTCAAGCCGTCTTCGGCGGCAACCGCGCTGAGCTCCAAGCGTTGCCCCTCGGCGGCAAGCATCGACTCCCGAAGGCGATCCAGGGTTGTTTGCAAGGCACGGCCGGTCCGGCCCGGCAGCGGAACATCCAGCGATGCCGCGGTCGGATCGGCGGCGAGCGTCACGGTGAACTCCTCGACGGCGGCCAGCACCGCCGTCATGTCATCCACGGCGGCGATGGTGTCGGCCACCTCTCGGGGTCCCGTCGCCAGCACCAGCGCTGCACTGAAGTCACCTTCCACGACCCTTCGGGCGGTGGTGGCCAGCCGGCGCAGCGGACGAACGATGGCCCGCGACAGGAGCAGCGCTGCGGTCATAACCAGCAGCAGGCTGAACGCGAACACAGCGAGCGCCCGCTCGTACCCGGCGACCGCATTCTGTCTGCCGGCTCCGGCCAGGTCCTGCATATCCGCAGCGGCTCCCACGAGAACCGCGGTCAGGTCGTTCAGCCATACCGGCTCCTTGGTGAACGCGCGCCCGTAGGCGACCGCGTCGCCCGCCAACGGTGACCGTTTCCCAGCCAGAGCCTGTCCCACGGTCTGCAGGACGATTTGCTCCCATTGGACGGCAGCGGGGTCGTGCTGCCAACGGCGCCAGGCGGCGGTGGCACGCGGCCCGAACCGGTCCGGGAACCCGGCAGCAGCTGTGACGAAGGCGCTGTTGGCTTCGATCAGCGGTTCCGCTGACGCCGGGGTCCCGTCACCCGCCACCAGTTGCTCGACGGCGGTTGCCCGGCGCATAGCCGCCTTCAGCACCGCGAAACCGTCGCCTGTCACCTCGACCAGCTGGGAGAGCTGACCGTTGCCGCCCACCTGCGCGCCGACGATACGACGCAGCTGACCGAAGTCCGTCGACCAGATGCCGTCGATGTCAGCGGTGAGTCCGGTGAAGACAGCGGCGACGTCCGCGCTGTGGCTGTGCCCGCTGTCGAACGCGGACCGCAGCTGCCGCAGCCGGTCCAGATCTGAGTCCAGCCGAGAGTTCGTGCGCAGGATGAGGTTCGCGTCGACGACCCTTCGGGCGCCGGCCAACTGCGAAACATAGTCCACCCCGAACATGGCGCGGATCTGCGCCGACGACACGTGAAACTCAGCCGCCTGGGCTAGTGCGGCCGTGGGAATGTACTCATCGACGATGGCAACCCGGGCGGTCATCAGGTCGGCCAGGCGAGCTGCATTCGCCTGGACGCCGGCGGCGTCCCGCGCAGCGCGCCCACCGTTCAGGGCCGCTGATCCAGTCACCGCCGCGAGCGTTGTGAGGGGGATGAGCAAGAGCAGCGTCAGCAGGAGCGCGGTGCGCGGCCGCCGGCGCGTTACGAATGGGTGCATGCGCTTGCACCTCCAGACACCACTGTCTTTGCCATCGGCGCCATCCGCCCACAGCTGAACGCCGGCCGGTCAGCTGGGTGCTCGAACCGTCGAGCAGGGTTGTGTCACAGGCGTTCGGACGTTCAGGTAGCCCGCTTTCATGCCGATAGGTGCCAGCGGGCCTCGGCGATTTCCGGGCCTGACCAAGGGGCGTTATGACCGCACAAGGCACGGAAAGTCGTGACGCGTGGAGCCGGCGCGTCTCGGCAAACGGGCTTCGAGAGCTGTGCCCTGCCGGAACGCTGGTCGCCGTCAACGACGAATACTGCGAGCTCCTGGGCAGACCCCGGAGCGAACTGCTCGGTCACTCGCCGCTCGAGTTCACCCACCCCGATGACGTCGACGCCAGCCGCAAGTCGTTAGCCAGCGCACTCGACACCCCGGGCGTGGACCTTCAGCAGGAGAAGCGTTTCGTCCGCAGCGACGGTCAGATCCGCTGGGCGCGGGTGACCGAGGTCTGGCGGCCGGACCTGCAGCGCGTCCTCGCCCACATCGTCGACATCGACGACATCGTGCGGGCGCGGGAAGTCGCCCGGGTCGAGACGCGACGCGCGCAGGCCCTTGTCGAGCACTGCGCGGACCTCATCTTCACCGTCGGCCCCGACGGGCGGTTCGCCGAGGCTAATCCCGCCGCCCGGGCGCTCGTCGATGGCAAATTGGGCACACCTGCGCGCGATCTCATCGCCGAAGTCGTGCATCCCGAGGACGCACCCGGGGTGGCGGCGGCACTGGCGGAAGCTTTCCAGCGACCGGGGGTGGCAGCACCGATCCTGTTCCGGACGAGGGCCCACGACGGATCCTGGCTGCATCTGTCCGCCGTTGTCGACAACCAGCTGTCCGACCCGGACTTCAGAACGATGATCATCACAGCCCACGAGGTCACCGCCGAAATCGAGCAACTGCAACACCTCCGCGACCATCAGCAGTCGCTCGTCGCGGCCCTCAGCCGAGCCGCTGAATTCCGCGACCCGTACACCGCAGGACATCAATCCGCGGTCGCGGACCTCGCCGGCCATATCGCCGAGGAACTCGGTCTCTGCGCCGACGACGTCTCGGCTATCGCGCTCGGCGCCTCTATCCACGACATCGGCAAGATTGCGGTACCCGCCGAGACCCTCAGCCGGCCGGGGCGGCTCACCGCCCCCGAGTACGAGATTGTCAAGTCCCACTGCCAGGTGGGCCGCGACATCCTGGGCGACACGAACTTGCCTCCGCAAGTCGCCGACATCGTGCTCCACCACCATGAACGCTTTGACGGCAGCGGCTACCCCGACCACCTCGCCGGGGAAGAGACCGGCCTGCCGGCCCGGATCGTCGCCGTGGCCGACACCCTGGACGCGATGCTCTCCCACCGGCCCTATCGCCCTGCTCTGGGTCTCACCTCGGCAGTGGCGGAGATCGTTGACGGGAGCGGTACCCGGTACGACCCCGCCGTCGTCGAAGCAGCCCTGCGCGTCCTGCGGACAAAGGGTCGAGCGCCCGGCCCGGATCCGGCCAAGCATCATCGTGACGAACTGGCAGCGCTTCGTGAGGACCGTCGCGCGCTGCGTGACGAGCTTGCGGTGCTGCGCAACCAGACCGCGCAGTTGCGCGACGCGAAAGCGGCCGCCCAGGCAGTGAAGCCTCGACGGCTACGCGGCACACTGGGCACATGAGCGTGGTGCGGATCAACGTGTTGACGGTTCCGGAGTCGGCCCGCGAGGCCCTCGAGCAACGCTTCGCCGGGCGGGCCGGAATGGTCGAGAACGCCGAGGGTTTCGAGCATTTCGAGCTGCTGCGACCGACCCAGGGCAGCGACTCGTACCTGGTCTACACCCGGTGGCGCAGCGAGGAGGACTTCGTGCGCTGGACCGAGTCGCAGGCCTTCGGCGCGGGTCACCGGCAGGCGGAGGCACAGCGGTCCGAAGGCGGACCTGCTGCCATGGGCAGTGAGATCTGGGGCTTCGAGGTCGTCCAGAGCGCGGACAAGGGCCTGGATCGGCCTGGTTCGGCCTAGTTCCGGGCTCAGATTCCGGCGGCCAGCGCGGTGAGGAAACGCGCCGCGATCGGGGCAGCCGTGTCGCCGCCGAACTCGCCGCCCTGCACGAAGACACCGAAGGCGATGTCGCCTTGCCATCCGGTGAACCAGGCGTGGCTCGCAGGGTTGGGCCCGCTGCCGAACTCGGCGGTGCCGGTCTTGCCGAAGACCGGCCCACCGGGCACGCCGGCCAGCGCGGTTCCGGTCCCCGAGGTCACCACCTCGCGCATGAGTTCCCGAAGCGTGCTGATGGGACCCGCCGGGAGCGCGGCACCGGCAGGGGACGACGGCGCGCCCAGGACGAGGCGAGGCGACACCCGAACCCCCCGCGCGACCGACGCCGTCGCGGTCGTGATCGCCAGCGGACTCGCGAGGACCCGGCCCTGCCCGAAGGCGCTGGCCGCGCGGTCGACGGGATCAGTCGTGACCGGGACGCTGCCCGCGTACGCGGAGACTCCGAGGCTGCTGAACGGGACGCCGATGCCGAGGCTGCTCGCGGCGTTGTGCAGGCTGTCGGGCGACAGCCGCGGCGCGAGCGAGACGAACGCGGTGTTGCAGGAGCGGGCGAAGTCGGTACGGAACGGGATGAGCCCGAAGGACTCCCTCTCCGCGTTGTGGAACGTGCGGCCGTTGACCGTGATGGTGGGGGCGCAATTCACCGGCGTATCCGGCGTCAGGCCACCTTCGAGCAGGGCGAGCGTCGTGACGATTTTGAACGTGCTGCCCGGCGGAGCCTGACCGGTCAATGCGAGGTCGTACGCACCGCCGTTGGGTCCGTTGGAGACGGCCAGCACGTCGCCCGTGCTGATCCTGATGGCGACGAGCGCGCTCGGCTTCGCCTGGCCCGCTAGCGCGTTGTCAGCCGCCGTCTGGACGGTCGGGTCGATCGTCGTCTGCAGCGGCTTGCCGGGTTTCGCGGCGACGGTGAGGAGCGTGGCATCGGCAGCGGAACCGCCAGCCGCGCGGTGCAGGACGACGCGCCTGCCCTCCGTTCCGGCGAGCTGTTGGTCGTACTGCGCTTGCAGGCCCGTCAGCCCCACCTGCTGGTCGGCGTGATACCGGCCGGGGTGCGCCTTGATGAGATCGGCGGTGACGGGACCGACCGTGCCGAGCAGCGCCCGGGCGAAGTCATGCGTCGGCGCCAAGGGCAGCTGCGAGGTCTGGAACACCGTGCCCGGGAGCGGCTGCAGCTGTGGCTTGAGACGCTCGTAATCGGCCTGCCGGAGGGTGATGACGTCGACGAAGGCGTCAGGAGTGGCCGCCTTCACCCGCGTGGTGAGCGCCGCCGGGTCGATCTGCAGCAGGGTGGCCAGCTGCCCTACGAGCTGCGGCAGGTTCTGCACCCGTGACGGCTCGACCCCCACGTTGACGACCGGTTGCTCGGTGACGAGAGGACGGTTGCCGGCACCGAGAATGTCGGCGCGGGGCGGGGTGACGGTCTCGCTGACCAACTCATCGCCGGCACCCAGGCCCGGGTGGATGACCGCCGGGCTCCATTGCACCCACCGGCCATGGCCATCCGCCGCCGGGACGACGTCGGCCGTGGTGTCGTACGCGAAGACCACACCGCCATGAAGTGTCCAGCGCACGTGAAGCCGGCCGACACGCGTCTTGCCCGAACCGCCCGATGGCGTGGCAGCGAAAGCAGGAGTCAGCACCGTCACCGTCGGGTGACCGGCATCCAGTCCCTTGGTCGCTGCCTGGTACGCCGTGGCCACGCCGCGAGCGTCGACGAGCGGGCCGTCCTGCGGTTGCCCGGCGGACCAGCACCGGGCGAACGCCTGCAACGCCGCGAGGGACTGGTCGGGCTTGCGCTTGGACGAGAGGACGACAGCTGCCACGCCGCTGCCGGCGAGGAGCACGACCACGAGCGTGATCAGGAGCCACCGGTTTGCTCGGCGACTCACGAGCGGCGCGGGACCCAGCGGAAGGTGCGCACCGCGATGAACGTCGCGACGACCCCCCAGATCGCCAGGCTCTCCAGCTGATGTGGAGCCCAGCCACTCCCGTGTGCCGTCAACGGATTGAAGGCGTGGTAGTAGAGCGCGACGATGAACGGCCGCAGCGGCAGCCACGCCGCGACCTGTGCCAGACCGCCGCTGATCGGGAAGTACGTGCCCGAGATGAACACCATGACGAAGAACGGCAGGTTGATGATCGCCGGGCCGGAGTCGATGTTCGGGATGGCGGCCGACACCGCCACGCCCAGGGCACAGAACACCAACGCTGCCAGCGCAATCGTCACGATCACCGGCAGCACGTGCGACGCGGGCAGCGAAACCCCATACACCGCAACGGCAAACACGATCGTGACGGCCGACAGCAGCGCCGCGATGACGACCGCGCTGCCGATGATCCCGCCGATCAGCGCCCAGGCCGGTAAGGGTGTCCCGCGCATCCGCTTGAGCACCCCGTCCTCGCGCTGGCGCACCAGGTTCATCGCGATGTTCAGGAAGCACGCGCTCATCACCGCGAACGACAGGATGCTCGGGGTGTAGTACTGCGCGAGCTTGACCCCACCGAGGCCCTTGTCGCGCTGGCTTCCCGCGGTCGCGACCAGGATGAAGAAGAGCACCAGCGGAAACGCGAACGTGAAGAAGGCCGCGGCGGGATTGCGCCAGTAGCTCTTCTGCTCGTAACGCAACTGGGTGGCTACGAGGGCGGCGTCGCTCATCGGGAAGCTCCTACGGTCTCGGCCGGCTCATCGTCAGCCGCCTGCTCGCCGCCCACGAGGGCGAGATACGTGTCTTCCAGGCTGGGCCGCGAAGCCACCAGACCTTCGAGGGGGATGTCATGGTCGAGCGACCAGCCGGTGAGGGTGTGCAGGACTCGCGCGTCGTCGGTCGTCTTCAGCTCGCAATAGCCGTGCTGATCGAGCGTCACCGCGACGGGCAGTGCCGCGGGATCGACACCGGCCGGCAGCCGGAAGCGGATCAGCAGCGCTGCCGTGTCACGCCCGCCGAGGTCGTCCGGCGTACCCTGCCCGACCACGCGACCGTCGCCGATGACGACGATGTGGTCGGCCAGGGCCTGCGCCTCGTCCATGTAGTGGGTGGTCAGCAGGATCGTGGTGCCGAGGCCGCGCAGATCGCTGACCAGCTCCCACGCCCCGCGCCGGGCGGAGGGATCGAATCCGGTGGTCGGCTCGTCGAGGAAGAGCAGCCGCGGGTTGCCGACGATCCCGTAGGCGACATCGAGGCGGCGCTTCTGACCGCCGGAAAGCTTCGCGATACGCGAGTTCCTCTTCTCCGCCAGCCCCACCAGGGAGATGACCTCATCGACGTCACGGGGCTGGCGGTAGAAGCCGGCGGTACGCATCAGCGTCTCGCGCACGGTGAGGTACGGATCGGCCGCGGTGCCCTGCAGGACGATGCCCACGTTTTCGCGCCAGGCCCGATCACCGTGCTGCGGATCCACCCCGAGCACCTGCACGTCGCCGGCGTCGCGCTTCAGGAAACCCTCGAGGATCTCGAGCGTGGTCGTCTTGCCGGCACCATTCGGGCCGAGCAGCGCCAGGCACTCGCCCTCGGCGACGCGCAAGCTCACTCCCTGCACGGCCTTGGTATGGCCGTAACTCTTGCGCAGACCATCGACGACGATCGCTGCCATGGTGGGGTCCTCCGTTGTGGCAACCTTGCGGCGCCTCGCTGGGTGCGTGCCTCGGCCGGATTCAGCGAGCGCAACTCTTGCGGAGCTGCGGGATCCCGGCATCCGCCATTTGGCCGACTTTATGGTGTTCGCGGGAAAACTCCCGTTCTTTTCGGTCGGGTCGGCGACACCTAGCCAACCCGACCGCGACTGGTCAGAATGACCGCGTGAGTTCGTGGGAGTCCCTCGACTTGGCGCTGAAGATCAACGCGCCCATGATCTTGGTCTGAGCCGGATGATCACGCCTATTCCTTGATCATGGGCGCTTTGATCTTGAAAGTCAGCCCAGGTCTTCGGCCAGCGCGACGAGCTCCTTGCAGCGGGGGCAGACGGGGAAACGGCTCGGGTCACGCACCGGCTCGAACTCCCACCCGCAGAGCGCGGTGATCTTCCCACCCATGACGTTCGCTTTCATGATCTCTTCGCGACGTGCGTAGTGGGAAAAATCGTCGCCCTCATCGGTGCTGCCGGTGCGGGTCTCGGGCCGAACATCCGGATCGAGGCGAGTGATGGGCATGCGCCGAGTCTAGAACCGGACGAGCCGCCGCTGCGCCGGCCCGGGAGTGGGTAGCCTGCACAACGTGCGTCGCTCGCCCGGCGGACCCACCCCCGTCACCCCCAGCCTTCGCGACACGCTGCTGCTCCGCGAGCGAGCACTCCAGGCCACCACGGTGAGCGTCGTCATCACTGACGCCCGGCTCCCGGACAACCCGATCGTCTGGGTCAATGCCGGTTTCACGCGTACGACCGGCTACCTCGCCGACGAGGCCATCGGGCGCAACCCACGCTTCCTGCAGGGCCCGGAGACCGATCCGGCCGTCATCACGGAGATGCGTGAATCCATTGCCGAAGCACGGCCGTCGATGGTCACGCTGGTCAACTACCGGGCCGACGGCTCCACCTTCTGGAACTCGGTCTCCACTGCCCCGGTCTTCGACGACCCCGACAACGGCGGCGGCGTCATCGGCTTCATCGGCGTCCAGGTCGACGTCACCGATTCGATGCTGGCTCAGCGCGAACGCGAGGAGCGGCTGCGCGCCGAGCATTCCGGCCGGATCTCGGCCGAGAAGGCGCAGCGCACGCTGAGCCTGCTGGCCGAGGTCAACGACCAGCTCGTCTCGACCTTCGATCTGGACAAGGCGATGCACGGGCTGGTGCACCTGCTGGTACCCCGTTTCGCGGACGGGTGCGCGGTCGACCTGGTGGGCGAAGCGAGCACGTCCTCAGGTGCTGGAGCGGTGCGCGTCGCGTCAGCAGCGATCAACGCCGAGGCCGAGGTGGGCGATCCGGCGCTGCTCGGGCGGGTGCTGCGCACCTCGCGTCCGGTGACCGTGCAGGACCCGGCGGATCCCGACGGCCAGTCGCTCCTCGTGGTGCCGCTGATGGGTCACGACGGCGTGCTCGGCGCCCTCACCCTCGTGAGCGCAGGTGCTTCGAGCAGCGACGAGCGGCTGCAGGTCGCCCTCGACATCGGCCGTCGCGCCGGGTTTGCGGTGGAATGGTGCCGCCTCTACGAGCGCGAACGGCGCGTGACGGCCCTCGTTCAGAGAGCTAAACCGCCGCAGGGCTGATTTCACTCGCAGGAAACAATCCCGTGACGCGTCCGGAATCACGACTGAGGATTCTCACTCCTGAACGCCGCGCGTCACCGTCGCCGCCGGCCCATGTCCATGTACGGCGACTGGAGGAACCTTGCCGTTCGACCTCAAATCCATCAGCGCAGGCGATACCGCCTGGGTTCTGGCCAGTGCGGCCCTGGTGTTGTTGATGACACCGGGCCTCGCCTTCTTCTACGGGGGCATGGTCAGAGCAAAGAACGTGCTGGGAATGCTGATGCAGAACTTCTTCTGTATCGGCCTGATCAGCGTGGTCTGGGTGCTGGTCTCCTACAGCATCTCGTTCGGCGGCAGCAATGCCTACTTCGGCGGATTCCACTTCGCCGGGCTGCAACACATGGACCAGCAGGTGCCAGGAGGCATCGGGGCAACCATCCCGCCCATCGTGTTCGTCGCCTTCCAGCTGATGTTCGCCATCATCACGCCCGCCCTGATCACGGGGGCGACGGCAGATCGCTGGAAGTTCGGTCCCTTCGTGTTGTTCGTGCTGATCTGGGGAATCGTCATCTACGCCCCGATCGCCCACTGGGTGTTCTCGCCGACCGGCTGGCTGTTCAAGCGCGGCGCCGAGGACTTCGCCGGTGGAACGGTGGTCCACGCCAATGCGGGTGCCGCTGCGATGGCAGTCGCCATCGTGCTCGGCAAGCGTCGCGGCTGGCCGCGTGACAACTTCCGCCCGCACAACGTCCCGTTCGTCCTGCTCGGGGCAGCCCTGCTGTGGTTCGGCTGGTTCGGGTTCAACGCCGGTTCGGCTTTGGGCGCCAACACCTCGGCCGGTTACGCGTTCGTCAACACCAACACCGCCACAGCTGCCGCAATGCTCGGCTGGCTGATCGTGGAGAAGATCCGGGACGGTCACCCCACGACCCTGGGTGCCGCTTCAGGAGCCGTGGCGGGCCTGGTCGCGATCACCCCAGCGGCAGGTTTCGTCAGTCCGATGGGCTCGATCCTGCTGGGCCTGCTCGCCGGCGCGATCTGCTGCCTGTGCACCACGCTGAAATTCAAGTTCGGCCTGGACGACTCGCTCGATGTCGGCGCAGTCCACCTCGTCGGTGGTGTGCTCGGCGCGCTGCTCATCGGCTTCCTCGGTGATTCCAAGATCGCCGGCGCCGACGGGGTGTTCTACGGCGGCGGTTGGTCCCTGATGGGTAAGCAGGCACTCGCCGTAGTGTCAACGGTGGCCTACTCGTTCATCGGCACCTTGATCATCGCTTACGTCATCAACCTCATCTGGAAGATGAAGATGACCGAGGAGCAGGAGCTCGAAGGAATGGACACCGTCCTGCACAACGAGACCGCGTACGACTGGGGCGGCCTGACCGGCGGGGGATCCCTCACCGGTTCAACCACTAGCGCTATCAGCATCCCCCGCGAGGAGGTGGACGCGTGAAGCTCGTCACCGGTGTCATCAAACCCTTCAAGCTCGACGACGTGAAGGCTGCTCTGGAAAGCTTCGGAGTCGCCGGCATCACGGTCAGCGAGGTGCAGGGATACGGCCGCCAGCGCGGCCACACGGAGGTCTACCGCGGCGCGGAGTACCGCGTGGACTTCGTGCCGAAGGTGCGCGTGGAAGTGCTGGTGGACGATGACGACAGCGACGACGTCGTGGAAGTCATCGTGAAGTCGGCAGCGACTGGCAAGATCGGTGACGGCAAGGTCTGGGTCACCCCGATCGAGACGGTCGTCCGCGTCCGCACCGGAGAGCGCGGGCGCGACGCGCTCTGACGCCTGGCGTCAGAGTCCACAGAAGCGGAGCGATTTCGATCAAGACACGTCTTGACGAGCTGAAGGGCCGGTCCGACCTCGTCGGGCCGGCCCTTCGGCGCGAACTGGTGAGTGCCGCCGACGAGTGGTTGGCGAGCCTGCTCGGCGATCCCGGCCCGGGCATCGCGTTGGTAGCGGTAGGGGCGTACGGACGCCAGGAGCCCGCCTTGGGCTCCGATCTCGATCTGGTGCTCGTGCACGACGGCAAGCAGAGCCCCAAGGCGATCGCCGCCATTGCCGACCGCATCTGGTATCCGGTGTGGGACAGCGGGATCGGCCTCGATCACAGCGTGCGCACGATTGCCGAGGCCATCTCGGTCGCTGACAGCGATTTGAAGGCCGCTATGGGCCTCCTCGATGCCCGCCACGTCGCGGGCGACGGCGCGCTGTCGGCCGAGTTGAGCACGCAGGTGCGGGCGCGCTGGCGGGCCAAGGCCGGATCGCGGCTGCCGGAGCTGGCCGAGGCCGTCGCCGAACGGGAACGCGTCAACGGTGAGGTCGCGTTCCTGCTCGAGCCCGACCTGAAGGAATCACGCGGCGGCTTGCGTGACATCACGGCGGTACGCGCGCTGGCAACGGCCTGGGTCGCTGACCCGCCCTCGGACGAGGTGCTCGCCGCGGGTGTCGTCCTGCTCGATGTGCGCGGCGAACTGCACCGGCGCACCGGCCGCGATCGCCTGCTGCTGCAGGAGCAGCCGGCCATCGCCGACGCCCTCGGGCTGCCCGACTTCGACGTGCTCGCCCGCAACGTCGCCGACGCCGGGCGCACCGTGGCCTACTCCTGGAACACCGCCTGGTATCGGGCGTCGCGCAGCATCAAGCCACGCCGCTGGGGTGGTCGCAAGGTGGTGCGCCGCGGCCTGGACGAGGGGGTGGTGGAGCACGACGGCGAGGTGACACTGGCCGTCGCCGCCGACCCGGCCACGGATCCCGTGCTCGTGCTCCGGGCCGCCCGCGCGGCCGCCGTCGCCGACATCCGGATGACCCCGCACACCCTGGAGCGGCTCGCGACCGAGAGCGCGCCGATGCCGGTGCCGTGGCCCCAGGAAGCGCGGGAAGCGTTCGTCGGCATGCTGGCCGCCGGGCCGCCCGCCGTCGCCGTCGTCGAGGCGCTCGACCACGCCGGGATCCTGATGAAGCTGCTGCCCGATTGGGAGCACGTGCGCAGCCGCCCGCAGCACAACCCGTACCACCGCTTCACCGTCGACCGGCACCTGGTCGAGGCGGCGACGAATGCGGCGGCCCTCACCCGCACCGTGGCGCGCCCCGACCTGCTTCTGATCGGCACCCTGCTGCACGACATCGGCAAGGGCCTGCCGGGCGATCACAGCGTCGTCGGAGCCCAGATCGCCGACCGCATCGGCGCTTCGATGGGTTTCGACGAGGCCGACCGGGCCGCACTGGTGACCATCGCGCGCCACCACCTCCTGCTGCCCGACACCGCGACCCGGCGCGATCTGGAGGATCCGGCGACGGCTGAGTTCGTCGCGTCGGTGGTGAGCGACCCGATGGTGCTCGACCTGCTCGCCGCCGTCGCCGAGGCGGACGGCCGGGCGACCGGACCGACGGCCTGGTCGCCCTGGAAGGCCGGGCTCATCGCCGATCTGGTGCGACGCGTCAAGGCCGAGCTGGCGGGCACCACCGACGGCGCGGTTCGCGAGCAGGCCAGGCAGCTCTCGCCCGAGCAGCTCGCGCTGATGAACCGTGGAGGCGACGAGCTCGTGGTGACGGTGGAGCCCGATCACCACGGAGCCCTGGTCATCGCCACGGGACCCGATCAGGTGGGTCTGATGTCCGCTGTCACGGGAGCCGTCGCACTGCACCGCCTCGACGTGCGCCGGGCCTCGGCGGCCGTTTCCAGCGCTCCGACGCGTCGAGCCCTGATCGAGCTCTCGGTGCAGCCGCGCCACGGCGATGCGCTGCCGCCCGCCGGCCGGCTCACCGCCGACATCGCTGCCGCGCTCGCCGGTGAGGGACGCCCGCTCTCGGAACGGCTGGCCGAGCGTGACCGCGCCTACCCCTCGCGCCGCCGCGGGCTCCCGCCCGCGCCGCCCGAAGTCCGTTTCGAGGACCGCTCGACGGACTCGACCGTCGTCGAGGTACGCGCGCTGGACGGGCCGGGCGTGCTGCACCGGGTCGTCGAGGCACTCGTGGGCGCGGGCCTCGACATCAGGACCGCGATCGTGTCGACCATCGGAGCTGACGTCGTGGACTCCTTCTACGTCCGCACGCCGGACGGCCGGCTGCCCGACGGAGCCGCCCCGTGACGAGCTGCGTGACGCGGTTCTCACAGGCGCTCGCCGAGCCGGTCCCTGTGAGCAACTGAGGTAATCTCGGCCCGTTCGCTTTGGAGGCTTCGCCTAGACTGGTCGATGGCGCCGCACTGCTAATGCGGTTGGGAGCTTCAACTCCCTCCCGGGTTCGAATCCCGGAGCCTCCGCTCTCCCTTCTCGCCGGCACCACGATCCCGGCCCCGTTCGCGGCCAGATGCGTCAGCAGCGGGTAGTCGACGTCATCCTGGATCCAGTGGTCGCCGGGCAGACGTGCGGAACTCGTACGGACCCTTGGCGTAGCGGGCACAGAGCGATTCGCGCCCGGCTCCCGATGAACGGGTCGCGCCGGCCCCAGAGGAAGAGCGCCGGCACGTCTGCGGCCCGGGCCGGGCAGCCGCCGAACGGCACCGCGCGATACCAGTTCAGCGCGCCGGTGAAGACGCCTGGCTGGGCCAGGGCGGCGGCGTCACGCTCGGCGGCGGTGCGGTCCTGGCCCGAGTTGACGAGGCTGCGTACCAGCCTGCGGCGCCCCGCGTGGCCGGCGCGGGTCGAGCAGCAGCTCCGGCAGCCATGGCAGCTGGAACATCAGCATGTACCAGGATTTCAGGCGCCTGGGTACTGGTCAGCGCGGCCCGGGCGCATCGCCGCCGGATGCGGCACCGACAGTGCGGTGAGCGACGAGCAACCGCTCGGGCGCTTCAGCGGCGACGGTCCAGGCGACGGCGGCGCCCCAGTCATGGCCGACCACATGGGCGCGCTCGATCTCAGCGGCGTCCAGCAGCGCGACGACGTCGCCGCGAGCTCCGACATGCGGTACGCGCGCCGTCCCCGCGGGAGCGCGGTGGGCGCGTACCCCCGCTGATCAGGAGCGAGGACGCGATAGCCGGCACCGGTCAGGTACGGGGTCAACGTGTCCCACGACGAACCGACCTGCGGGAACCCGTGCAGCAGGACCACCGGCTCGCCGCCGCGAGGCCCGCTGTCGCGCAGCGGAAACGTCAGCGCGCCGTTGCGGAACTGGTCCATCTCGTGATTATCAGCCTTCATAGCATGCGCACAGGTTGCGTTCAGCGCCGTCACCGGCCATCACCCGAAGCTAACCCCATGACGATCACATCTCCCGGCGCCCACCCCTGGGCGGCCGTAGCGGCCGGCTCAGCCCGGGCGTCCACGCGCCGGCGGGCACCGGTCGCTTGCGCCGCGTCGTGACCGGGAGCCCGGACGACCCGAGGTGGGCGCGTCCCGCGCTGCTGAGCCTGCTCACGGCGACCGGCTTGCTGTACATCGTCAATCTCGCTGCCTCCGGCTACGCCAACGCGTTCTACTCGGCGGCCGTGCAGGCCGGGTCGACCAGCTGGAAGGCGTTCTTCTTCGGCTCTTTCGACGGCGGCAACGCCATCACCGTCGACAAGCCGCCGGCCTCGCTGTGGGTCACCGACATCTCGGCCCGCATCTTCGGCGTCAACTCCTGGAGCATCCTCGTTCCCGAGGCGCTGATGGGGGTCGGCGCCGTCGGGCTGCTCTACGCTGACGGTCAAGCGGCGCTTCGGTGCCGCCGGCCGGCCTGATCGCCGGCGCGGTGCTCGCCGTGACCCCCGTCGCGACCCTGATGTTCCGCTTCAACAACCCCGACGCCCTGCTCGTCCTGCTCCTCGTCGCCAGCGCGTACACGCTGACGCGGGCGATGGAGAACGGCCGAGACCAAGTGGATGCTCTGCGACCGGGCGTGCTGATCGGCTTCGGCTTCCTCACCAAGATGCTGCAGGCGTTCCTGGTCGTGCCCGGCTTCGCGCTGGTCTACCTGATCGCCGCGCCCACGACCTTCTGGCGCCGGCTCCGGCAGACCCTGTACGGCGGCCTCGCCATGGTGCTCGTCGGCCGGCTGGTGGGTCGCGATCGTCGACGCTCTGGCCCAAGGGCTCGCGCCCCTACATCGGCGGCTCCCAGGACAACTCGATCCTGAATCTGATCTTCGGCTACAACGGCTTCGGCCGCATCACCGGCAACGAGACCGGCAGCGTCGGCGGCGGCGGTGGCCGGGCGGCACCAGCATGTGGGGCATCACCGGCATCACCCGCATGTTCAACAGCGACATCGGCGGCCAGATCTCATGGCTGATTCCGACCGCGCTGATCTTCCTCGTCGGGGCTGCTCTACCTTTCGCGCCGGATGCCGCGCACCGACGGCCGGCGCGCCGCGCTGCTCCTGTGGGGCAGCTGGCTGCTCGTCACCGGCCTCGTCTTCGACTTCATGTCCGGCATCTTCCACCCGTACTACACGGTGGCGCTGGCCCCGGCGATCGGCGCGCTCGTCGGCATCGGGGCGGTCTCGCTGTGGAAGGCACACCACCTGTTTGCCGCCAGGGCAGTGCTCGCGTCCGGTATCGGCGCGGCCGCCATCTGGGGTTACCTGCTGCTGCAGCGGACCTCGTCCTGGCACCCGTGGCTGCGCTTCTTCGTGCTGATGATCGGGCTCGCGGTGGCCGGCTACGTGCTGGTCATGCCCCGCCTGCTCGCGGGCCATCACGGTGGCGGTGGCGACGCTGGCCCTCTTCGTCGGGCTGGCCGGACCGTTCGCGTACTCCGTCGCGACGGCCGCCGACGGGCAAGAGCGGGGCGATCCCCTCCGCCGGACCGGCCGGTCAGGGCTTCGGCTTCGGCGGGCGCGGCGGCCCGGGCGGCGCCCATCCCCCGCTGGGGTGCGCGGCGCCAGGTGCCCCAGCAGGCAGGCGGCTTCGGCGGCTTCGGCGGTCGCGGGGAGTGGGGAGGCGGCGGAGCAGGAGGCCTGCTGGACGCTTCCACCCCGTCGGCAGCGTTGAAGGCCGCGCTGTTTGGCCAACGCCAAGAACTACACCTGGGTCGCGGCGACCGTCGGCTCGAACAACGCGGCGGGCCTGCAGCTCGCGACCGGGTAAGGCCGTGATGGCCATCGGCGGTTTCAACGGCACCGACCCGAGCCCGACGCTCGCCCAGTTCCAGAAGTGGGTCAGCGAAGGCAAGATCCACTACTTCATCGGTGGCGGCGGCCTCGGGGGCTTCGGCGGCGGCAGGTTCGGTGGCAGCTCCTCCTCCGGCACCAGCAGCCAGATCGCGGCCTGGGTGCAGGCCCACTTCACCGCAACCACCATCGGCGGCCAGACGGTCTATGACCTGACGACCTCTTCGGGCGCCTGACCCAACGGACCCGTAACCCCGAGCGGGGTCAGGGGACCGGTGTCGGGGTCCGGGGACCGGTGTCAGCTTCGGCGGCGTCGGGGCCTTCCACTGAAAGACGCGGGAGGAAGCCGGTCGAGCCAGCGCGGCAGCCACCAGTTCGCCGGTCCGATGAGATGCATCGCGGACGGCACCAGCACCGTCCGCACGAGGAGGGCGTCGATCAGGATGGCCGTCGCGAGACCCACCCCGAATTCCTTGATGATGCGCACGCCTCCGAAGACGAACGAGGCGAAGACCAGCACCATGATGCTGGCGGCGGCCGTGATGACCTGTCCCGTCTCGGCTTGCCCGCGGGTCACCGCATCGGAGTTGTCCCCGCTCTGCAGCCAGTCCTCATGCATTCGCGAGACCAGGAAAACCTCGTAGTCCATGGACAATCCGAACAGGATCGCGAACATCATGACCGGTAGGAACGGTTCGATCGGGCCGGCCCGCCCGACGCCGATGATCGACCCTCCCTGCCCCCACTGGAAGACGGCCGTCACCACCCCGAAAGCGGCACCGGCGGCCAGCAGGTTGCAGATGGACGCGGTCAACGGGATCAGCAGGCTGCGGAACGCCGCCGCCAGTAACAGGAACGCGAGCCCCACCACAATGCCGATGAACAAAGGCAACTTGGCATCGATGACGGCAGTGAAATCGGCGAAGATCGCCGTCAGCCCACCGACGTAGATCTTCGTTCCCGGTGCGACCTTCGGGATCACCTCGCGCCGCAGATGGTGCAGCAGCGACGTGGTCTGCGCCGCTTGCGGGCTCGTGGTCGGGACGACCGTGATGATGGCCGCCCGCCCGCTCGGCGCGAGCAGCGGATCGCGCACGGCCAGCACCCCGTGAGTGGCGCGGATCGCCGTCGCCAGCTTCTCCAACCGGGGAAGATCGGAGGGTCCCGTCGTCGCTGCGACGACGGTGAACGGGCCGTTGAACCCGGGCCCGAAGCCGGTCGCGAGCAAGTCATAAGCCTGGCGCGTGGTCGTGGACGGCGGGTTGTTACCCTCGTCCGACGATCCCAGCCGCAAGGACAGGAACGGGATCGCCAGGAAGACGAGGATGACGACAGCCGCGGCGGTGAGCACGATGGGCCGGCGCTCGACGAGCTTGCCCCACGCCCACCAGCGCGGCGAGAGCCGCTCGCCCGCCGGTCCCTTGTCGACGAGCTGACGCCGCTCGCGCCGGTTGAGCGCCTTCATCCCGAAGAACCCCAGCAGCGCGGGCAGCAGGGTGACCGAGGAGATCACGGTGAACGCCACCACGATCGCTGCAGACACCGCGAGCCCGTAAAGGAACGAGACGCCGACGATCAGCAGCCCCAGCAGCGCGATGCACACCGTCACGCCGGCGAAGATGACGGCTCGCCCGGAGGTGTTGATCGAGAGCACCGTGGAGGTCTCGACGTCCATGCCGCGCCGCAGATTCGCCCGGTGGCGGCTGACGATGAACAGCGCGTAGTCCACGCCGACGCCGAGCCCGATCAGCGTCGCCAGCGTCGGGCCGAAGACGGCGATGTGGAACACGTGCGAGAGCAGGCTGACGAACGAGAGCCCGGTGCCGATGCCGACCAGGGCAGACAGGATCGGCAGCAGCATCGCCAGCAGCGAGCCGAACGCCAGGAAGATGACGACGCCCGCCGCGATGATGCCGATGAGTTCCGACAAGCCGGTCTTGGGGCGGCCACCCGCGTCCTGAATGGCGGGACCGCCGAGTTCGACCTGCAGGCTGGCGGTCGCGACGGCTTGCGCGGTCGTGATGACGTTCTTGGCCGCGCTGGTGGGGATGGCGGGCCCGGTGCCGGCGAAGGTGACGTCGGCGTAAGCGATCGTGCCGTCCTTGGAGATCTGATGCGCCCCCGCCGAGGTGTAGGGGCTGACCACCGACTTGATGTGCGCCAGCTTGCTGACCTTGTTGAGCATGGGGACGATGCGCGCCTGAACCGCCGGATCGGTCACCCTGCCCTGCGTGACCCGCCAGACGATGGTGTCCGTCTCGCCGGAGGCCGCGGGGAACTCCTTCTGCAGCAGCGTGAGCGCCCGCGACGAATCCGTTGCCGGGAGCCTGAAGGAATTGGCGTACTTGGAGCCGACCTGGTTGCTGATCACCCCCATGGCGAGGAAGCCGACGACCCACAGGATGAGGACGACGACCCGGTGCCGGTAGCACCAGTGAGCCATGGCGGACACGCAGCCAGGCTATCCAGGGTTGATCAGAGTGCCGCTGTCCAACGACTACGCGGCGGTAGCCAACTCCCGAACGTGACGATCAGCACGGTCGGGATCCACCGGATCGAGGTCTTTGTTCCAGAGCTTGCCGTTGGGCGCCGACATCTTGCAGATGGTCCGGAACGTCTGCCAGTAGTGCCCCGGCAGACCGCCCAGGTTGTACGGGATCTGGTACTGCTCGCACAGCGCCTTGGTCTTCCGGGCGATCTGGGGGTAGCGCCGGCTCGGCAGATCCGGGTACAGGTGGTGCTCGATCTGGTAGCTGAGGTAGCCGGCCATCACGTGGGTCAGCTTGCGTCCCCGGAAGTTGGCCGACCCGAGGATCTGGCGCAGGCACCACTCCCCGTGGGTCTCGTTCTCCAGCTCCTCCTCGGTGAAGTACGTGACCCCGTCCGGGAAGTGGTCGACGAAGATGACGAGGTACGCCCACAGGTTGCGCATCAGGTTCGCGGTCGCGTTAGCGGTGAGCGTCGTCATGAAGAACGGGCCGGTCAGCAGCGGGAAGAGCAGGTAGTCCTTGCCCGCCTGCTTGCGTACCTTGCGGCCGATCTGCTTGAGCTGGCGGCGCAGCTCGTTCCTGTCCTTCTTGCCCTTGCGGATGGCTTCGATGTCGAGGTCGTGCAGGCCGACGCCCCACTGGAAAAGCGTGGCGAGCAGGAGATTCCACAGCGGGTTGCCGATGTGGGCCGGGCGCCACTTCTGGTCACGGGTGACGCGCATGATGCCGTAGCCGATGTCGTTGTCGCGTCCCAGCACGTTGGTGAACGTGTGGTGGATGTAGTTGTGCGAGTGTCGCCACTGCTCGGCCGGCTGGATCGTGTCCCACTCCCACGCTGGTGGAGTGGATCTCCGGATCGTTCATCCAGTCCCACTGTCCATGCATGACGTTGTGGCCGATCTCGATGTTTTCCAGGATCTTGGCGACCCCGAGCATGGCGGTTCCGGCCACCCAGGCCGGCGGGAAGGCGCTCGCGAAGAGCGTCACCCGGGCCGCTACAGCGAGGCGGCGCTGCAAAGTGATCATCTTGCGGATGTAGGCGGCATCTTCCTCGCCGAGCAAGTCCTCGATCTCCTGGCGGATCGTGTCGAACTCGCGGCCCAATTCCTCGACCTGGGCCGCGGTCAGGTGGGCGTATTCCTTGACGTCGGAAACAGCCATGACAGTGTCAGACCTCCAGCACGCAGTCACCGGCCGCAGCCGTGATGCAGGTTTGGATGTTGGTGTTTTCCCCGGATGTCTCTTCGCCGGTGCGAAGGTCGCGGACCGCTCCGGACACCATGCGGACCGTGCAGGTGTGGCAAATGCCCATGCGGCAGCCGAAGGGCATCTGAATGCCTTGCTTCTCGCCGGCTTCGAGCAGGGTGGTGGCGCCGTCGAGGTCGGCTTCCTTGCCCGACACGGCGTAGCGCACGTGGCCTCCCTCGCCGCCGCCGACGAAGGAGGCGCTGAAGCGTTCCAGATGCAGCGCACCGGAAAGGCCGGCCTGCTTCCAGTGCGACTCGGCGTCGTTCAGCAGCTTCTCGGGACCGCATGCCCAGACCTGACGGTCACGCCAGTCGGGGCACAGGGTCTCCAGATCGGTGAAGTTCAGCCGACCGTCGCGTGAGGTGTGCCGCTCGACGAGCGAGAACTCCTCATACCGGTCGGCCATCCGGTGCAGCTCGCTGTGGAAGAGCACGGCCGCCTCGTCGGGCGCGGAATGCACGAGCACGACGTCGGGCATCGTGGCGCGGCGGTCGAGCGTGCGCAGCATGGCGATGACGGGGGTGATCCCGCTGCCGGCGGTGACGAAGAGCAGCTTGCGGGGTGGCGGGTTGGGCAGCACGAACTCGCCCTGCGGGAGGGCCAGCCGCACGATCGTCCCCGGCGCCAGCCCGCGTACCAGATGGCCTGACAGGAAACCCTCGGGCATCGCCTTGACCGTGATGGCGATGTGCTTCTGGACGCGCTTGGGCGGCGAGGTCAGCGAGTACGAGCGCCAGTGCCAGCGACCGTCGATGCTCACCCCGATGCCGACGTACTGGCCCGGCTGGTAGGTGTACGACCAGCCCCAGCCCGGACGGATGACCACCGTCGCCGCGTCGTCGGTCTCCCGCTCGACCCGCTCGACCCGGCCCCGTAGCTCGCGCGCCGACCAGAGCGGATTGATCAGCTGCAGGTAATCGTCGGGCAGGAGCGGCGTGGTGAAGCGCGCGGACGGCCCCCTCAGCGGCTTTCCCGCGGGCGCCGTGCGACGCGCCCGCTGGCCTGCGGTGACGGCCACTCCGGCGAGAGCTGCGGCAGCGCTGGCAGTGCCGGCGGCCAGTCTTGGGGCACTGATCTTGAAGCCGGGTACGGCGCCCATAGCAGCTCCTTCCGAAAGCCTTCTACGTGTTACCCCCGGGTATCGGGTAAGTATGCGGCGCCTTCTGAATCGGTCAACCCGCATGTGACGACAACGACACAGCCGCCTCCTGGGTGCGGGTAAAGATCAACGCGCGTTGAGCTAGAGCGAGGCGCTGATCGCGTCGAAGACGGCCGGGTCGCAGCCGGGCAGGTCGGTGCCCGGCCGTGGCCAGTGCACGACGACGTCGGTGAAGCCCAGCTCCGTGATACGAGCGGTGAAGTCTTCCCAGCGCGAGCGCGTGCCGTCGGCCCAGCCGGCCTCCAGCGCCACCAGCGCCATCCGGCGGATGTCGGACGGCTCGCGTCCGCGCTCGCGGCAGGCCGCATCCAGGCGCGACGCCTGCGCGGCCACCGCGGCATACCAGCCCTCTCCGGCAACGTCCTCCACCGGCCCGAACGTCACCCAGCACGACCCGTGCTCGGCAGCCACTGCCAGCGCCCGGCGCCCCACCGCAGCGATCGTGAAAGGCACCCGAGGCTGCTGCGTGCAGCCCGGCAACGTGCGGTACTCCGGGGCCGAAAACACCTGTCCCGCATAGCTTCCGCTGGGCTCCCGCAACATCACATCGAGGGCCGCCGTGAAGTCCTCGAAGCGCGCCGCGCGCTCCGGCAGCGTCGGCGCGGGGCCACCGAGGGCGGTCGCGTCCCAGCCTGTGCCGCCGGCTCCGATGCCGAGCTCGAAACGGCCTCCGCTGATCTCATCCAGCGTCATGACGTCCTTGGCCAGCAGCGCCGGATGGCGAAAGTTGGGACTGGTGACGAGAGTGCCGAGGCGCAACGTCGTCGTGCTCGCCGCCGCGGCAGCCAGCAGCGGAACGGCCCCGTGCCAGGGTCCGTCGCGCAACGTGCGCCAGCTGAGGTGGTCGTAGGTCCAGGCGGCGTGAAAGCCACGCTGCTCGGCCTCGCGCCAGCGCGCGATCGCCTGCCGCCACGGCAGGTCGGGCAGGATGACGACGCCGGTGCGCAGGGTCATGCCTGCAGACGCTAATGGGACTCGTACGGCAGCCGGTGATGGTCCAGGCTGTTGTGCGTCTGAGCCGTCAGCCGGTGAGCACTCTGTGCGCAGGCCCGAGGTTTGAGGTCTAGGCCTAGAGCGTGCCCTGGCTGGTGGTGAGGTGATCGAACGGCTGGTGGGATGTCGTCGCCCTGGAGCACTGATCCATTAGCGTGCCGCGGTTTCCTCGTGCTCAGACTGCAGTTCCGGTCGAGTCGAGGGAGGCATGGTTGCTGTTCGTAGGCGATGACTGGGCTGAGGCCCATCACGATGTGGAGATTCAGGACGAGACGGGTCGCAGGCTGGCCCGCCGCCGGTTCCCGGAAGGGATCGCAGGTATCGGCCAGTTGCATGGGCTGCTCGCCGAGCATCTGCCGGCCGACGCCGGGCCGGATCAGGTGGTCGTCGGGATCGAGACCGACCGCGGCGGCTGGGTGCAGGCGCTGTTGGCGGCGGGCTATCAGGTGTTCGCGATCAACCCGCTGTCGGCGTCGCGTTACCGCGACCGGCATGTCACCTCCCGGGCCAAGAGCGATCCGGGTGATGCCCATGTGCTCGCCGATCTGGTCCGCACCGACCGTCATCAGCACCGGCCGATCGCCGGTGACAGCGAACTCGCCGAAGCGGTCAAGGTGCTCGCCCGGACCCATCAGAACCTGATCTGGACCCGGCAACGCCAGACCAACGGCCTGCGTTCCACGCTGCGCGAGTTCTACCCGGCGGCGCTGGAAGCCTTCGGTGACGACCTGGCAGGCAGGGACGCTCTCGCGGTGCTCGCGAAGGCGCCGACCCCAGCCAAAGGGGCGGTGCTGCGGGTCACGCAGATCGAGGCGCTGCTGCGCGCCGCCGGCCGCCAGCGCAACCTGCGGACCCGGGCCGAGCAGATCGCTACCGCGCTGCGCAGCGAGCAGCTCGCGGCGCTGCCGCTGGTCGCCGACGCGTTCGGCGCCAGCGTGTCGGCGTCGGTCGCGATCATCACCGAGATGGTCCGCCAGATCGGCAACGTCGAAGCCAAGCTGGCCGCGTCTTTTGAGCAGCACCCGAGCGCTGAGATCCTGTGCAGTCTTCCCGGACTCGGCCTGGTCCTCAGCGCTCGGGTGCTCGCGGAGTTCGGGGACGACCCGCACCGCTACGCCGATGCTAAAGCCCGCAAGAACTACGCCGGCACCGCACCGATCACCCGCGCGTCCGGCAAAAGCCGGGTCGTGCTGGCCCGGGTCGCCCGCAACAGACGCCTCGCCGACGCGCTCTACCAATGGGCGTTCAGCGCCCTGGGAAGCTCGCCCGGCGCCCGCGCCTACTACGACACCCAACGCGCCGCCGGAGTCACCCACCACGCCGCCCTGCGCGCCCTGGCGAACCGGCTCGTCGGACTCCTCCACGGCTGCCTCCGTCACCAAACGACCTACGACGAAACCACCGCCTGGCCCCAACTCAATACACCTCAAGCTCAAGCCGCTTGACACTTACAGACGTGGGATGTCTAGGCCGAGTTCCGCGGAAGGGCTTGACTTCCTAACGGTGTTAGGACAACCTTCCTCCTATGGCCAGTCGACGAGGAGCCCGGCACCGACCGCCGGCATCGCCGCCGCGAGGAGACGATCCGCGAGATCGTCGACGTCGCGGTCGAGCTGATGGCCGAGCACGGGGCGGCCGGCCTTTCGCTCGGCGATGTGGCCCGCGGCATGGGCATCCGCACCCCCTCGCTGTATGGCTACTTCGACTCGAAAAATGCCTTGTACGACGCGGTTTTCGAGCGTGGCTGGCGCGAGCTGGGCGTCGCGATGACGCCGCTCATGACAGTGCCTTCCACCCCCGCCTCGGGGCGCGACGATCTCGCCGGCGTCGCCCTGGAGGCCGCCCTCGGGTTCGCCCGCTGGGCCGTCGAGCACCCCGCCTACGCGCAGCTGATGTTCTGGCGCCCGGTGCCCGGCTACGAGCCCTCCGCCGCCGCCTACGCCCCGGCAGTCGAGGTCTCCGAGGTGGGGCGAGCGGCGTTCGTCAGCCTTCGCGAGCGAGGCCTGTTCCGCGCCGACGTCGACACCGACGAGGCGTTTCGCCAGTGGACGGTGCTCATCGCCGGGGTCGTCAGCCAGCAGCTGTCGAACGCGCCGCATGAGCCCTTCGACGCCGGCACTTTCACCTCCGGCCTGCCCGCGCTGGTCGCCATGTTCTTGCAGTTCTACGGGCCCGCGGCGGGTCCGGCCCGCACCACATCCCGCACGAAATCCCGTACCACGTCCCGCGCCACAAGGAGGAGCCATGGAAGCACGCGTAGCTGAGATCGCCGACCGGGTCTACCGGATCTCGACCCTGGTCGAAGATGTCGCGCCCGGGGGCTTCTCGTTCAATCAGTTCCTGATCGACGCACCCGAGCCGATGCTCTTCCACACCGGGATGCGGCAGCTGTTTCCCCTGGTACGCGAGGCGATCGAGACGGTGATGCCGGTGGAGCGGCTGCGCTGGATCTCCTTCGCCCACGTCGAGGCCGACGAGTGCGGCGCGATGAACGAGTTCCTCGCCGTGGCCCCGCAGGCGCAGGTCGCCCACAGCGGCCTCGGGTGCATGGTGTCGGTGAACGACCTTGCCGACCGGCCGCCCCGCCCGCTCGGCGATGGTGACGTCCTCGAGCTCGGAGGCGGGTCGACCGGTCAGCGGGTGCTCGAGATCGCTACCCCGCACGTCCCGCACAACTGGGAATCGCATCTGCTCTTCGAGCAGCAGTCGGCGACGCTTTTCGCCGGCGACCTGTTCAGCCAGCTCGGTGACGGCGTCCCGCTCACCGAGGGCGACATCGTCGAAAACGCCATCCAGGCCGAGGAAATCTTCCGGTCGACCTCGCTCGGCCCGGCAGTTCCGGAGACGCTGCGCCGGCTGGCGGCCCTGGAGCCGCGAACGCTCGCGGTCATGCACGGCTCGTCCTTCCGCGGCGACGGCGGCGCGCTGCTCCGTACGCTGGCCGACGTGTACGAGCAGAAGTTCGGCTGCTGACGTGGACGACGCCCGCAGGCCCGTACTCGATCGCGAGACCGCGATGCGGCTCGCTGCGACCGAGTACGGGCGCTTGCACCAGACTCTCACCGAGCTGACGCCGACCGAGTGGACCCTGCCGACCAACTGCCCCGGCTGGGATGTCCGGGCGATGGCGGCGCACCTGCTCGGCATGGCCGACATGGCCGCCTCACCCTGGGAGGCCCGTCGTCAGGTGAAGGAGGCGTCCAAGCGCAAGGGCGTCTTCGTCGATGCGCTCACGGCGTTGCAGATCGAGGAGCGCGCCGAGCTCGATCCGGTCCACATCCTCGTCCAGTACGAGAAGGCCGGCCCCCGGGCGGTCAAGGGGCGCCGCCGCACGCCCGGCCTGATACGCCGCCGGGGGCTGCCGGCCGCTCGGACCGACGGGCTCGAGCCCTGGACCATGGGCTATCTCCTCGACGTCATCCTCACCCGCGATCCGTGGATGCATCGGATGGACATCGCGGCGGTCACCCGCCGCGAGCCGGTCTTGACCGCCGACCACGACGGAGTGCTCGTCGACGATGTCGTACGCGAGTGGGCCGGCCGCCATGGCCGGGCGTGCACGCTCACCCTGACCGGACCGGCCGGCGGCACCTGGACCTTCGGCGAGGCAGGCGTGGCCCTGCAGTACGACGCGGTCGAGTTCTGCCGGGAGGTCGGCGGTCGCGGCGCGCCCGAAGGGGTCCTGGCGACGCTGGTCCCGTTCTGAACTAGCGGGCAGCGACCTCGAACGCCTGCGGATCGATGGCGCCCGAGCGCTCGCGGAACTCGGTCATCGAGTACGGCCATTGGGTGACGACCCGCCCGCTCGGGGTGCGGTAGTAGCCGTTGCAGCCGGCCTGCCACACCTTCACGCCCGCGATGGCGCGCTGCACTTCCTCGTTGTAGGTGTGCATGACGTCGGCGCGCACGTCGAGCCACGCGAGGTGCTCGCTGCTCAGCCGCTTCAGCAGTCCCATCACGTGAGCGACCTGATACTCGATCATCGCGAGGATCGACCCGTTGTTGGTGTTGGGCCCGTACAGCATGAAGAGGTTGGGGAAGCCGGCGGTCGTGATGCCGAGATAGGCGATCGCGCCGTCGTTCCAGGCCTCGCTGATGTGAAGGCCGTCGCGGCCGACCACGTCGATCGCCGAGAGGTAGCGCGTGGCGGCGAAGCCCGTGGCGATGATGAGGGTGTCGACCTTGCGCTCGCGTCCGTCGGCCGTGACGATCCCGTCGGCCGTGATCCGCTCGATGGGGTCGGTGACGAGCTCGAGGTGGGGCTCGTTGAAGGCCGGGTAGTAGTTGTTGGAGTTGAGCGGACGCTTGCAGCCGTAGGGGTGGGTGGGCACCAGCTTGGCCCGCACGACGGGGTCTTCGACCACCTCGATCGCTGCGAGGACGGCGGCTTCCCGCTCGGCGTTCAGCTCGAGGTTGGAGAAGGTCTGGCCGCTGTCGACCGCCTCGAAGATCTGCCGGCGGATCGCGAGCGCCAGGTTCGGATCGCGTCGCCGGGCTTCGAGATCGGCAGCCGAGGCGGGGTCATCCAGCTTGGGCAGCACCCAGTTGGCCGTGCGCTGGAAGAGGTGCACCTGCCCGGCCTGCTTGATGATTTCGGGGACGAACTGCACGGCGCTCGCCGCACTCCCGATGACGCCGACGGTCTCGCCGGTGAGGTCGTGGTCCCAGTCCCAGCGCGCCGAGTGAAAGCTGGTGCCGGTGAACGACTCGAGCCCGCGGATGTCGGGCCAGGCGAGCTCGTTGAACATCCCGAGAGCGCTGACGACCACGTCAGCCTCGACGCTTTCGCCCGACGCCAGCTCGACGGTCCACGAGGATGACGGCTCGCTCCAGGTAGCGCGCACGACCTCGCTCCCGAATCGGCAGTGCGGAAGGATCCCGTACTTGGTGGCGCAATGTTGCATGTACGCAAGGATTTCCGGCTGCGTCGCGTAAGGGCGCGTCCAGTCCGGTTTGATCTCGAACGAGTACGAGTACAGGTGCGATTGGATGTCGCAGGCGCAGCCGGGATAGCGGTTCTGATACCAGGTGCCGCCGACCCCGCCGCTCCGTTCCAGGATCACGAAATCGTCGTACCCGGCCGCTTTGAGATTCATGGCCATGCACAGGCCGCCGGGGCCGGCCCCGATGATCGCGATACGAGGCTGGGGCATCCGTTCAGTCCTTGACGTACTGGAGGAGCTCGATGCTGTAACCGTCGGGATCGTTGATGAAGCCGACGATGACCGGCCACCGCTCGAGGCGCGCCGGCTCCATCGTCGACGTGTATCCCGCGTCGACCGCTTTCTGGTGCGTCGCAACGGCGTCGTCGACGATCATGTAGTGCTTCCAGAGCGCGAAGCCGTGATCGACCGGCTGGCCACCGTTGTACCGCTCGGCCAGCTGCAGGCGCCCGCCGCCGTCATCCGCAGCGAGGACGGCTTCGTGGACGTCGTCGATCTCGGTGCGGCTCTGCACCTTCAATCCGATGATGTCCGTGTAGAAGCTGACCGACCGTTCGAGATCACTGACGTAGATACAAAACTGGCCAACCGTCGTCGCCATTCGCAGACTCCCTCGTTAAGCACAGCAACGGGCTCACTATCTACCACGCTCGAACAGCCGCCACAGCGGGCTGGGGAGGGACGCGGCAGCCTGATGGAACGTATGAGCGGCCTCGACGCCAGCATGTTGTACTCCGAGACCGCGGCGGCCCACATGCACACGATGAAAGTCGCGGTGCTCGACGTGACGGGCGAGGCCGGGCTGCTCGACCGCAGCCGGCTCGTCGACGAGTTCGACCGGCGCCTGCACCTGCTTCCCTCGCTGCTGCGGCGCCCGGTGCGGGTGCCGTTCGACCTGCATCACCCGGTGTGGGTCGACGACCCGGATTTCCTGGTCAGCCGTCATGTCAAGGAGCTGGTGCTGCCGGCGCCGGGCCGCCGGGAGGAGCTCGACGCGGCGCTTGCGCAGATCCACGGGCAGCCGCTCAGCCTGGACCGGCCGCTGTGGGAGATGACGTTCATCACCGGGCTGGCGACCGGGCAGATCGCCGTCGCCGTCAAGATCCATCACGCCGTGGCCGACGGCGTGGCAGCCGCGGCCGGGCTCGTCGCCGTCGCCGCGTCGGGGCCGGACCAGGAGGTGGCCGGCGCCGCCGCGACGTGCCGGCCCGAGCCGCTCCCCCGCCGCGGCGCCCTGATCCGTGACGCGATCGCCGATCGGGTACGCGAGCTGCGCATGCTGCCGGAACTGCTGGCACGCACGTTCGCGGGGCTGCTGCGGATGGTGCGTGCGCGTCGCCACCTGGACCACCGGCCGCCGCCGCCGATGTCGGGGGCGAGGGCCCCGTGGAACGGGCGGCTCACCCCGCAGCGCACCGTGGCCACGGCGCGGCTGCCGCTCGAGGATTTCCGGCGCGTCAGGTCAGCGTTCGGCGCCACCCTGAACGACGTGCTGCTGGCAGTCGCGGCGGGCGGGCTGCGGCGCTCGGCTGCGCGGGAAGGATTCACGCTCGACAAGCCGCTCGTCACCGCCATCCCGTCGGCGCTCGATGCCCCGGGTGCGGCAGCCGCGACTCTCCGGAAATCTGGTGACCCAGTTCTTCACCTCGCTGTGCACCGACATCGACGACCCGGTCGAGCGGCTGGCGAGCATCAGCCGGGTCACCCGCAACGCCCGCTCCCTCAATGCGGCGATCGGGAGCGAGCTGATGCGTGACTGGAACCTCTTCGCCTACCGCTGGCCCTATCAGCTGATGTGGAAGCACGTCATGCCGCGCCTGCCGACACCCGCGATCAACGTCGTCATCTCCAACGTTCCCGGGCCGCGGGAGCCGAGCTGGTTCGCCGGCGCCCGGATGGACGAGCTCTACTCCCTGTCGGTACTCACCGAGGGCGCCGGGCTCAACCTCACGGCCTGGAGCTACGCCGACTGCCTGTACCTCGGCGTCGTGAGCTGCCCCGAGCTGGTCAGCGACATCCACGCCATGGCCGACGATCTCGGCGCCGCCTTGCACGAGCTGGTCGAGCTGGCGACCCGGCCGGAGCTGGTCGAAGGATCGGCCTGAAGCCGGCTCCGCCCGTCAGGCCAGCGACAGGAACAGCTTCTGCATCTTCTGCGTGTCGGCGCTGTCCATCTCGCCGGACTCGGACAGGCACTGCTTGAGGCCGGTGGCGATGATGGCGAAGCCGGCCCGGTCCAGGGCCTTGCTCACTGCGGCCACCTGATGGACGACCGCCTCGCAATCGCGCCCCTCCTCGATCAGGCGGATCACGCCGCCGATCTGGCCCTGCGCTCGGCGCAGCCGCTTGATGATCGGATCCATCTCTTCGGCGGGCAGCTCCACAGGCGGATCCTTTCCTCAGTCCTCTCTGGACGATACCCCACGGGGTACCACCGGATTCAGGGCCGGGTCCGGCCGGTGGCGTGCAGGGCCCCGATGTCGTAGGCGCTTTCCGCGTGCACGCTGATGTCGATACCTTCGATCTCCTTGTCGTGGCTGACGCGAAGTCCGACGGTGGCGGCGACGAGCCGGCCGACCGCGTACGTCACCGGGAATGCCCACGCGATGGTCACCACGACCGCCAGCGCCTGCATGCCGAGTTGATGCAACCCGCCACCGACGAGCAGGCCCTCGTGCCGGCCGGTCGCGTTGACCAGCCGCGTCGCGAACAGGCCGACAGACAAGGTGCCGAGCACCCCGCACATCCCGTGCACCGCGACGACGTCGAGCGAATCGTCGTAGCCCCACCGGAACTTCAGCTTGACGGCCAGCTCCCCGACGACGCCGGCGCCGAGACCGATGAGCAGCGCTGCCCAGACCGGCACGTAACCAGCCGCGGGTGTGATGGCCACGAGCCCGGCGACCGCCCCGGATGCGGCGCCCAGGGTGGTCGCTGATCCGGTCCGCCGGTACTCCACCGCCAGCCACCCGAGCAGTCCGGTGCAGGCCGCCAGCTGCGTCGTCATCAGGGCGAGAGCGGCCGACGAGTTCGCCGCGAGCGCAGAACCGGCATTGAAGCCGAACCATCCGAACCACAGGATTCCGGCGCCCAGAACGGTGAGCGGCAGCGAGTGCGGTGCCATGACCTCGCGTGGCCATCCGGACCGCTTGCCGAGCACGAACGCCAGCGCCAGCGCTGATGCCCCCGAGTCGATCTCGACCACATTGCCGCCGGCGAAGTCGAGCACCCCGCGCTTGGCGAGCCACCCCTCAGGCGAGAAAACCCAGTGCGCTATCGGCGCGTAAACCAGGACGGTCCACAGCACCGCAAACACCAGGAACCCACGGAAGGAAAGGCGATCTGCCCCCGCCCCGGTCAGCAACGCGACCGTGATGATCGCGAACATCATCTGGAACGCGGCGAACGCGTACGGCGGGACGCTGAGCGCCATGCCGGCCGGCTGATCCTGGCCGTGCGCGAGCCCGAAGAACTTCAACCCGCCGAGAACGCCGCCGCCGATGTCAGGACCGAACGCGAGCGTGTAGCCGATCACCGCCCAGACGACGCCCACAACGGCGATGGCCGCAAAGTTCTGGATCATGATGCCGAGCACGTTCTTGCTGCGGACCATGCCGCCGTAGAACAACGCCAGTCCCGGAGTCATGAACAGAACGAGCGCTGCTGCGCCCAACACCCACGCGGTATCGCCCGCACTCACATGCACAGTCGGGCATCTTGCCAAACGTCCAGTTCTCGAACGGAACGAGTACCGCTCAGCTCACCCTGGCGCCGTTCGCCGCAGCTTCCGGATGCGCGGCTGCGTAGAACTCCTGGAAAGCTGCATAGCCGCGCGGACCGTAGACCGTCGCCGGGCCACCGTTCATGAGGATCGTCACGCCGACGGCCTCCGCGGCCTCCTGGGGCGTGGCCCCGTGGCGCACAGCGGCATGCGCGTGGGCGGCGATGCACCCGTCGCAGCACTCGCTGACCGCGATGGCGAAGGCGATGAGCTCCTTGGTCTTAGTGTCGAGCGCACCTGCCGTCAGCGCGCTCTCATGCAGGGCCGCGAACCCCTTGAACACCTCTGGGATAGCGCGCCGGAGTTCGCGCGTGGGACCGCGCAGAGCCTCCTGAACCGCGCTGCCGTATCCCTCGTGACCAGCATGCTCACCCATCGCGATGCCCCTTCCCGTGCCGCTACCGCAGTGTCCAGGATCGCTCCCAAATACCCCTGGGGGTAGAGGAGAAGGTCCTGTTTCGGACGCCGTTGAGCCGGCGACTGCGCGACGACGCTGGGGTTGGGTACAGTGTCCTGCGGTGTTGGAGACGGTGTCTTGACACAAGCGCTCGTAGCTCAACGGACAGAGCATCTGACTACGGATCAGAAGGTTGCAGGTTCGAATCCTGCCGAGCGCGCTCGCTTGACCTGCACTTTCATCGCCATTGGGGTCTTCTCAGGCCTGGCCAGACTTCTGTTGACAGCCAAGTTGACAGCCAATGGCTGTCAGGGTGTGCTGTTCGCACCGGTGAGGTAGGCGTCCATCCGGCTGGCGGTGTCTCGGTTCAGCTCGTCAAGAACGTGCGAGTAGATGTCCGAGGTGGTGGCCATGCGGGTGTGACCCAACGTCTCCATCACTGCTCTCATGGCGACGCCCTGCGTGAGCAAGACGCTTGCGGTTCCATGCCGGAGGTCATGAACCCTCACCTGACGGACCCCGGCGCGAGTGCAGACGGTGACCCAGAGGCGGTTGACGCTGCGCGGATCGATGGTGGTGCCGTGAGCGGTGGTGAACACCCGATCCGGTTCCGCCCACGCCGGAGCAGCGAGTCGCTCTCGCGTCTGCGCCGAGCGGTGCTGGCGCAACGCCGGGACCACAGAGCCGGGGATCGCCAGGGTCCGAACGCCGGTGGCTCCGGTCTTGATCGAGCCCTCGACCAGTTGTGACAGCCGTTTGTCGGTGGCAACGTTCAGTACTCCGCGTTCCCGGCGGATGCTTCTCGCGACCGTAAGGGTGCCGACGTCGAGATCAAGATCGTCCCAACGCAGACCGAGCACCTCACCCTTGCGCAGGCCCATCGAAATCAGCACAAGCCACATCGCCGCAAGCCGGTCACCATGCAACGACGCCAGCACGCGTTGAATCTCCACGCTCGTAAGCGGTTTCACGTGGCCGGGCAATCCTCGGGGGCTGCACCGTCAACGCCGGGTTCTGAGCCAGGAGATCATCTCTCACCGCATCGCTCAGTGCCTTGCGCAGTACCGCGTGGATGTATTGCACGGTGCGGGCCGATAGCGGCCTACCACGAGCGGACACCTCAGCGGCCTTCTCGGTGAGCATCGCTCTGATGTGCGGAGGTCGAAGTTCCCTCACCTTGTGATGGCCGAGGCTGGGGACCAGATGCCGGTCGACGATGTCGCGGTAGCTGTCCAGAGTGGCCGGCCTGAGGTGTGAACCCGGCAGCGTTTCCTCAACCCAGGAGTGCAAGTACCTGCCCAGCGTCAAGCGGGCGTCGGTGAGGGGATCGCCCGCTTCCAGCGCCCGTTCCGCCCGCCTTGCCAGGGCTACCACCTCGGCCTGAGTCGAGCCGTAGATCACCTGTCGCCGGCGCTTGCCGGCGACAGGAGGCCGCTCGATCTGGACCGCCCATCGCCCGTCGTCACGTAAGTACGGGGAGGGCCGGCCCGCCGCGCTGCGCTTCACCGCTCAACCCCCGAACGCAGTCCCCTGCTCCGACGTCTAGCTGTTCTGACCGGACACGTTGTTCACGCGGCGAGGCGGCTGATCGGGGTGCGGCCACCGAGTGAGGTGTGGGCTCGTTCAGTGTTGTAGTGAGCGAGCCAGGGGGCAAGAGCTGCTGCTCGTTCGGTGTTGCTGGTCCAGGCTTGGGAGTAGGCCCATTCGTTCTGCAGGGTGCGGTTGAGACGTTCGGCTTTGCCGTTCGTCCAGGGGCAGCCGGGTTTGATGAACCGACGTTTGATCTGCAGGGCCGAGCAGACCGCAGCCCAGGCGCTGCTGCGCCGGTAGGCGAAGGCGTTGTCGGTCAGCACCCGCCGGATGATCACACCCAACCCGCGGAACCAGGCGACGGCGCGGTGCAGGAACTGCGCGCAGGTGTCGCCTTTCTCGTCGGCAAGGATCTCGACGTAGGCCAGCCGGCTGCGGTCGTCGACGGCGACGTGCACGTAGTCCCAGCCCTGAGCGGTGCCGTGCGGTAGCCCCTCGCGGCCGTGGACTCGCCAGCCGCCACCGTCGGGGACGCGGCCGAGTTTCTTCACGTCAACGTGCAGCAGGCTGCCCGGCTCACGATGCTCGTAACGCACGTTGCTACGGCGCGAGCTGCGGATCACCTCACCGGTGACGCGATCGACGTCGGCCAGCAACGCCAGGCCTTCACGACGGATCACCGCGCCGACGGTGCTGGGCACCAGGCCCAGCGCGGCGGCCAACCGGATCGGCCCGGCCTGCATCGCCAGCCGCAGCGTCACGATCCGGGCGACAGTGGCCGGTGACGTCGCCCGCGGCATCGTGTGCGGCCGTGACGACCGGTCCGTCAGCCCGGCCAGCCCCTCGGCAAGGTAGCGGCGGACCCACTTGTAGACGGTCTGCCGGCTGACACCGAGCTGCTTGGCGACCTCGCCAGGCTTGTGACCGGAAAGCACCCGGCTCACCAGAAGCAAACGGCCGTGAACGGTCAGTCGGGCATTAGCGTGAGCCACACGAGGGCCTCCAGGTGTGTGAGCGGATGTGTCGCAACACCCACTCCGCCTCGGAGGCCCTCCCTGATCAACTCACCACGCCGAAACTGTCAACAACGTCCGGGGTCAGTACATCTAGCCAGCACAACCAGTCTCCAGTATCGCCCGATCGAGGGACCGGTGGGGCGCTCACCTTCGAGGGATCCGTCGCCGACTGCTACGACAGCTCGACGGCCGAATCGATCTTCGCCACGATCGAGACCGTGCTGTTCTGGGTCCAGCCACAACGCCGGTTCGACACCCCACCGGGACGCAATGCTCGCGATCTTCGACTACCACGACGGATACGTCGACGCCCATCTGCGGCGGGAGCCCAGGACCTTCCAAGCTGGCCGCACCGGGTTCGATCCCGGCCGGATCGAGGACGATCAGCGGTCGCCGGAGGTCAGAGCCTGCTGGATCTGGCGGATGAGCACGTCTCGGGCGGTGGCGAGCGACGGCCCGTACCAGGTGAGGTGGCGTCCGCTGACGAGGGCGACGGCGCAGCCGGGGAATGATTCGGGGCCGTCGTCGGGCGCGAAGGGGTAGGGCTCGTCGGGAAGCAGCACCAGGTCCGGATGCTCGCGTTGCAGGTCGCTCAGGTCGATGTGCGGGTAGCGGTCGGAGTGATTGGCGTAGATGTTCTGGAGGCCGAGGTGGGCGACTAGGCCGCCGGTGAAGGTGGCGCTTCCGACGACCATCCAGGGATCGCGCCAGATCGGGACCACAACGCGGCCGGCAGCTGCCGGCGCCGGCGCGCTCCACACCCGGCCGGCGTCCTCGAGCCAGCCCGGGATAGGGCGCTGCAGTGCTTGGGTGAAGAGCCTGTTCAGCGAGGCGATCGCCTGATCGACGGTTTCAATGGCGGTGACCCAGACGGCGATTCCGGCGGCGCGCAGCGCGTCCACGTCGACCTTGCGGTTCTCCTCTTTGTTGGCCAGCACGAGGTCGGGTTTCAGCCCGGCGATGGTGGCCTTGTTCGGGTTCTTGGTTCCACGAACCCGGGTGACGTCCAAACCCTCGGGATGGGTGCACCAGTCGGTAGCTCCGACGAGGATCTCCGGTGCGCTGACTGCAACGCTCTCGGTGAGTGAGGGCACCAGCGACACAACACGCCGCGGCGGGTGGGGCAGCGGAACGGGCGCGCCGAGATCGTCGACGAGCAAATGAGAGTGTGGCAACCGTTACCCCTCACCCGGCACTGATGACAGCCCATCCCGCGTCGGTTAGATTATAGGAAGTCCTACTATCTTGGGTTCCTCCGGAAGGCTGTGACGCACGTGGTTTCGCTGCATGCGGCGGTGCATCCGGTTCGTTTCGTGACGGCGGCGAGCCTGTTCGACGGTCACGACGCGGCGATCAACATCATGCGGCGGGTGCTGCAGAGCCAGGGTGTCGAGGTCATCCACCTGGGCCATGACCGCAGCGTCGAGGACGTTGTCACCGCGGCCATCCAGGAGGACGTTCAGGGCGTCGCGGTGTCGTCCTATCAGGGCGGTCACGTCGAGTACTTCTCCTATCTGGTGCAGCGACTGCGGGAGCGCGGGGCAGCCCACGTACAGGTGTTCGGCGGCGGGGGTGGGGTCATCGTCCCGGAAGAGATCGCGCTTCTCGCCGAACGCGGGGTGCAGATCTTCGCCCCGAACGACGGCCAGCGGCTGGGGCTGGCCGGGATGATCAACACGTTGGTTCGGGCCTGCGACATTGATCTGGCGGCCGACGGACCGGACGTCGAGGCATTGCTGCAGGGCGATCCACGGGCACTGGCCCGGGCCATCACCATTGTGGAGGCAGGGTTGCCGCTGCCAGCCGGCGAGAGCCGTTCTGCCGGCCGTGTGGTGCCGGTGCTGGGGATCACCGGCACGGGCGGGTCAGGGAAGTCGTCGTTGACCGATGAATTGGTACGGCGGCTGCGGATCGACAACGAGGACAAGCTTCGCGTGGCAGTGATCGCTGTGGATCCCACCCGGCGGCGCGGCGGCGGGGCGCTGCTGGGTGACCGCATCCGGATGAACTGTCTCGACCCGTCGGACCCGTCGCGGATCTTCTTCCGCTCTCTTGCCACCCGGGGGGCCGCGGGCGAGCTACCCGCTCATCTCGACCGGACAGTCGAGGCATGCAAAGCGGCAGGCTACGACCTTGTGGTGATCGAGACGCCGGGCATCGGCCAGGGCGATGCGGCGATCGTCGACCATTGCGATGTCTCGCTGTATGTGATGACGCCCGAGTACGGTTCGGCGTCTCAGCTGGAGAAGATCGACATGCTGGACTTCGCTGACGTGGTCGCGATCAACAAGTTCGAGCGTCGCGGCGGCGACGACGCCCGGCGTGACGTCGCCCGCCAACTTGTCCGCAACCGTGAGGCGTTCGGCGTTTCCTGGGAGCAGATGCCGGTCTACGGCACCAGCGCCGCACGATTCGACGACGACGGCGTCACTGCGCTCTACCACCACCTAAAAGGTCTCCTCGTGGAGCGAGGCCTACCCGCGGGTGGCGGCGTGCTACCCCAGGTATCAGGGCGAGTCTCCTCCGGACTGACCAGCGTCGTGCCCAGCAGCCGGGTGCGCTACCTGTCCGACGTCAGCGACGCTGTACGGCGGTACCACGAGCACACCACCAAGCTCGCAGAAGCAGCCCGGCGCGCACAGCACCTGTCCACCGCGCGCGACCTGCTCATCTCCACCGAGCAAAACGCAGTGACGATCGAGCAGCTGTTGCAGACGGCTGAGGCGCAGCTTGACCCCGAGACCCGGGATGGTCTCGTGCAATGGCCCGAGCGGGCAGCGGAATACGGCGGTGATGAGCTCCGCTACGAGGTCCGCGGAAAGCAGATCGCCACGCCGCTGCGCCGCACGACCCTGTCCGGTAGTTCCATCCCCCGCGTCGCCCTCCCCCGTACCAAAGACCATGGCGAGCTGGTGCGCTTCCTGCGGGAAGAGAACCTGCCCGGCCATTTCCCTTACACCGCAGGCGTCTTCCCGTTCAAGCGCAGCGGCGAGCCACCCGCCCGCATGTTCGCCGGGGAAGGAGACCCGTTCCGGACCAACCGACGTTTCCGACTACTCTCGGCCGACGCGCCCGCCACCCGGCTGTCGACCGCGTTCGACTCGGTGACGCTGTATGGCCGCGACCCTGACGTGCGGCCAGACATCTACGGCAAGGTCGGAACCTCCGGAGTCTCGATCGCCACCCTCGACGACATGAAGATGCTCTTCTCCGGCTTCGACCTGTGCTCGCCGACCACCTCGGTCTCCATGACCATCAACGGCCCGGCGCCCGCCATCCTCGCCATGTTCCTCAACACGGCCGTCGACCAGCAGATCGACGCCTTTCGCGCCGAGCACTCGCGGGAGCCGACCGCCGAGGAGCACGCCGCGCTCACGGCACGCGTTTTCGCCCAGGTTCGCGGCACCGTGCAAGCCGACATCCTCAAGGAGGACCAGGGGCAGAACACCTGCATCTTCTCCACCGAATTCTCCCTGCGATGCATGGCAGACATGCAGGAATGGTTCATCGCCAACGGCGTGCGCAACTTCTACTCGGTGTCGATCTCCGGCTACCACATCGCCGAAGCCGGGGCCAACCCGCTGACCCAACTCGCCTTCACCCTCGCCAACGGCTTCACCTACGTCGAGGCCTACCTCGCCCGCGGGATGGCCATCGACCACTTCGCCCCGAACCTGTCGTTCTTCTTCAGCAACGGGATGGATGCCGAGTACACCGTGCTCGGCCGGGTAGCCCGCCGCATCTGGGCCATCGCCATGCGTGACCTTTACGGCGCCGACGAGCGGTCCCAGAAACTCAAGTATCACGTGCAAACCTCGGGCCGGTCCCTGCACGCGCAGGAGATGAACTTCAACGACATCCGCACCACCCTGCAGGCACTCTGCGCGCTCTACGACAACTGCAACAGCCTGCACACCAACGCCTACGACGAAGCCGTCACCACCCCCACCGACGATTCCGTGCGCCGAGCCCTCGCCATCCAGATGATCATCGACCAGGAATGGGGCCTGTCAGCGAACGAGAACCCGCTGCAGGGCTCCTACCTCCTCGACGAACTCACCGACCTCGTCGAAGCGGCCGTCCTCGCCGAATTCGACCGGATCACCGAACGCGGCGGCGTCCTCGGCGCCATGGAAACCGGCTACCAGCGCGGCAAGATCCAGGACGAATCAATGCTCTACGAGCACCGCAAACACGACGGGTCGCTGCCCCTCATTGGGGTCAACACCTTCCTCAAACCACAATCCGATGAGGTACCGACGCACGTAGAGCTCGCCCGAGCCACCGAACAAGAGAAACAATCCCAGCTGACCCGGCTCGCCGACTTCCAGCACCGACACCGACCCGACTCCGAAAGAGCCCTCGCCGAACTCAAATCCGCCGCACCGACGGGCGCAACGTCTTCGCCGCCCTCATGGACGCCGTCCGGTCATGCTCCCTTGGACAGATCAGCCAGGCATTTTTCGAAGTCGGCGGCCAGTACCGGCGCAACGTCTAACGACTGTGGGGGTTAGAAGTCGCCGGCGCGTTCCCGCAGCTCACGAAGCGCGCCCACCAGCGGCCCCAACCGGCGAGCCGAAAGCCCAGGCTCGGAAACACTTCTCGTTCAGCCGCTCCGTCGCCGCCAAAGCCCTTCGCCGACCCTTGGCCATCAGCCGCACCAGCACCGCACGCCCGTCGTCCGGATGGGCGACCCGCTTGACCAGGCCCGCCGCCTCCAGCCGGTCGACCGCGTTCGTCACGCTGGTGGGGTGCACCTGAAGACGGCTGCCAATGACCCGCATCGGAAGCGCCCCACGCTGGCTGAACACCAGCAGCATCAACACCTCGTAGCGCGCGAACGTCAGCCCCAAAGGCCGCAACACCTCATCGGTACGCGCCAAAAGCAGCTGCTGCGCTCGCATGATCGACGTCACCGCCGCCATACCGTCCGCCGCCTCAGCCCACCCATGGGCAACCCAATGCTCCCGCGCCTCTTCCACAGGATCGAACGGCAATCGCGGCGTCACACACCTAGCGTAGCGATCACGTCGGCGTCACCAGAGCCAACTTCGCCGCTATCGGCAGCCGTGAAAGTGCCAGCCGGGATGAATCGCCGCACTCGTATTGCCACTGGTCACGATGTCCTGAGCCCGCGACGACGTCCGTCTGCTACTTGCTACTTGGAGGATGTGCCCGCCGTCCGGCGTCCTGCCCCGCCACGTTCCTCGTCCACGACGACATCGATGACCGCTCAAGCGAGCTGCCCCCAGCCCGAGCAAAACGTCGAGGGTGGTCGACGGACTGAGGCGTCGAAGTCGTTCACTGTCAAACACCGTCACCCCACGCCTTTCCAGGACGGTGATCTCGAGCGGGGTGAACACATCGCTACTGCAACCGAAGAGCGGTATGTATTGCGCGCTCGCCGAATCCAGATTCTTGCGCAGAGCGCGGGAGTATTCGAGCCTGCGCGTTTGTCCCGCGGAGCTCACTACTGCTGCAGTTGCGCCTCCGTCGACGGCGGCGCGCACGAGGGTGCCGACGCTACATCGGCTATCAACGTGAATCACTGCTGTTCCTTGGCCGACAAGCATCCGTCGAGTCAGATTTACCGGAGCCCCCTGCCGTCCAACGGTCCAGTAGCCAGCAGCAAGCGGACGCCATGAGGCGATGCTGGAGGCGCTGAAGCAGGCACCGACAGAGCTGGACTGGTTCTACGTGAGCCCCGCTGCCGAGTTCGGCGCCTGGATGACTACGCCGACGACCGGCAGCTATCGCACTAGCGACGTGCTGCTCACCGACGGCGATGGCCACTCCGTCATCCCCGCCGAAGACCTCGCACTGGCGGTCCTCGACGAGATCGAGCAACCGAAGCACCGGCGAAAGCGCTTCCACGTGGGCCCTCTAGGGTCCAGCGCCGCGCTCGCCGGTCATGCGATCACGGTGCCACCATCGCTCGTCCGAGGTCCAGCACGGCGCGGACCACCTCACCCCGCAACTGCTCGTGGTAGCCGCGGTCGATGTCCTCCAGCGCGTACGCACGACTCACGATCGCCGACGGCCGATACCGCCCGCGCTCCGCCAGGTCGAGGAGGAACGCTGCGCCGCGCCGCCCGTGCCACGAGCCGGCCATGCAGCCGCGGATTTGCTTCTCGTACTCCTGCAAGTCGCGCAGCGAGAGCGCCACCTCCCGCTCCCCGTCCGGGTGCACGTTCACCACGACGAGCCTGCCGCGCTTGCCGACGAGCGACATCGCCTGCGAGAGCAAGCCGCCGTCGCCGACGCCCATCGTCATGATGACCGCGTCGGCCATCCGGCCGTGGGTCCACTCGGTGAGCCGCTCCCTCGCCTCGTCGAACGACGCGACCGCGTCGTCCGCGCCGAGCTCACGGGCAAGGTCGCGGCGGACCGGAAGCGGGTCCACCGCGAGAAGCGCTTGGGCGCCGAGGTAGCGCGCAGCCTGCAGCGAGTTGGCGCCCACGCCTCCCACGCCAACGACGACGGCCACCTCACCGGCGCGGAGTTCAGCGGTGTTCTGCACGGCACCCCAGCCGGTGACGCCGGCACAGGCCACCGGACACACGTCGAGCGGCGACAGGTCCGGTGAGATTTTCAGCAATGACGCCTCATGCACCACGGTGTACTCCGCGAAAAGGCCGAGTAGCACGAAGATACCGAGGTCCTGACCGCGTGCGTGGTGCCGCGCAGTGCCGTCCGACACCTGCCGCCCGGCGCCGAGCAGCGCACCCGCCTCGCAGAGGTTCGTCCAGCCCCGAAGGCACGGGACGCAGCGACCGCACGGCGGAACGGGCACGAGAAACAGCACCCGGTCGCCAACGGCCAGACCGGAGACACCCGGCCCCACCTCCTCGACCACCCCGACGCCCTCATGCCCGCCAACGATC
>CAVXLW010000008.1:0-223215 GCA_963762695.1 uncultured Actinomycetota bacterium | reverse complement strand
CTACTGAAAAAAAATCACCAAATCCAATCGAAAAAACAATGGATTCAATTTTGGAATCACCTTCCTATGAATCTGTTTCGGTTTATTGGCACAAATGTTTGGAGCGAGCTCAAACTGACCCTGAAGGGGCAGTGACTTCTGCACGGACTCTTGTCGAAACAGTTTTAAAACATTTGGTTACTGACCTTAATATTGAAGTTGAAAGAAAAAATCCGGATTTCCCAGAGCTATACTCATTGGTAGCAAAGCGTCTCAATTTATCTCCCCAAAATCATAAGGAGAAATTGATAAAGGGAATAATATCAAGCTGCAATACAGTTGTATCTGGTATTGGTGAGTTGCGTAATTTATATGGTGACACTCACGGGAAAACGCGGTCTTCTGTCAAATTAGAACCTCGCCATGCCCATTTAGCAGTGAATCATGCCGGGAAGTATTGCTTCATTTTTAATAGAAACGGCAGAAAAGGCCAACAACACACTGTAGCAGACCACAAGGGCGGGTCGGCCTTGGGAGTTTGAAATTTTGTATTGCCCTTGTAACTTCTAAGTTAGGCGTTGTGCGTTGAAAAGACGGTCGAATAATATCGATTGTTGGTTAAAATTTTACGACAGAGAAACATTTATTTTTCGTCCCACGGCTTTGGCAAACTTTTCGAGCGTTGAAAGACGGATATCAGTAGCATGATTCTCCATACGAGAAACAACGGATTTAGTCGTTTTCAGACTTTTTGCAATTTGTTCCTGGGTCAGACCGGATTCAAGGCGAGCTTGTTTCAGCATGAGCCCAAGCTTAAAAGTCTCAAGACGTTCATCGTAGCCTAGCCAAAATTTGGGATCTTGTTTCGCCCAGGTTTTTTTTATATTTTTGGAAATCGCTCATTTTTTAGCCTTTCGGTTATAATAATCATGTTTGCGTTTTTCAGCAGTGGCAATTTCCTTTTGGGGTAACTTTTGAGATTTTTTGGTGAAACCATGATTCAAAATCACAAGGTCCTTCCCGTCCAAAAAGCCCAATATCCGAAATATGTTATTGCCTTGCTGTACTCTAACTTCCCAGATATCATTGGTGCCTTGAAGTTTTTTGAAAAACTTTCGAGGCACAATATCGAGTTGTTCTATGATATCAAGCACAAATGCGATTTTTTCAAATTGTTTGTTCGACAACGAATCGAAATATTCCTCAACAGGACTTTTGCCCGTTTCGAATCTATAAAATTTGATTTTATGCATGGTTGTATGTTCGCATATGTGCGAACATTTTTCAAGGGTTTATTTTTAAAACGCACAACCAGGCACTGGTGCCGACCCAAAAAGCCGGGCGGCACAGTTCATCGTTGAACAAACACCGCGGTAGCCCTAAAAAAGCTGTGCCATCTTGCTCGTCCGCTTGCCCGCAGCTTAACAAAACGATCTTCTGTCGTAACAGGAAGCTTTAAACTATGGAAAGATTAAAATGTGTTGAAATAAGAAATGCAAAACCATCGGATCATTCGGAAGTCATTTCTGTTATGCCACAATGGTGGGGCGGTCGGGATCTAAGTGCCTCTGTCCCAAAGGTGTTTTTTATACATTTTTGTAATACGATTTTCATAGCACATAAGGGCAATGAATTGGTTGGATTTTTAGTTGGGTTCCTTTCGCAAACAAATGATAAAGAGGGCTATATTCATTTTGCCGGGGTTCATCCAAATATTCGAAAAACAGGATTGGGGCGAGCTCTATATCATAGATTTTTCGAGGTTTGTTTGGCACATTCCAGATCAATTGTTCGGTCCTGTACATCGCCCATCAATAAACTGTCGATAGGATTTCATCAAAACATGGGTTTTGCAATAGAGCCTGGAAATTCAATCGTGGAGGGTGTACCCGTAACAATGAATTATCTTCGCGAGAATGACCCAAAAGTATTTGTCAAGAAAGAATTGACAAAAAGATAACCAACAATACATCGGATGCAAAAGACCGTGGCTATTTTCATTTTTTATAGTTTGCAAACGCCGGAGGCCTATGCAAAGTCTTGTGGAAGCCTTTTGCACTCGGTGATCGGGAACGTTCTGTTTGAGGTAAAATGGAAGAATTCAAAAAGCTGAAGCCCTTGAAAATTGAGAACTCCATCGCCGTATCAACATTCTTAAAAGGCTTGGTATTTGCACTGCCTCCTTTTTGTATTCTTGGATTTGTCTGTGGGCAATTACTTGGCGGAAAGATTTGGATGTTTATTTGTGTCATCATCGGCGTGTTTGCAAGTGTTATTGCCTCATTATTAACCATGTTTATTTCTAACAAATTAGGGGATTTGCCTCTTTTATATATAAAGGCTCTACGGCGAATCGGAGCATCAAAGAACAATTGGAAGGTGACTTGAGCCAAGTAAGATTTCACAAAATGGATAAGGATTTTGATAAGGTGCTTCTAAAAGTGGATGCCGTGATAGCGGAAGTACCAGATTATGCAGATGCACTATATCTAAAAGCAAGCATACTATGGGAAGGATTTAACGATCCTATCGAAGCCAAACGTCATCTTGATATAATTTTAAAGACGACATCAAAAACCGACAATTATCATGTATGGGCATCCACATTGTACAGTAATATAGTTAATGAAGAAAGAAACCGCTTGATTTGACAATCTCAGTGATAAAACTGAAGCGAACGGTTTGATTGGGAAAATGTAGTGGCAGGCTATTCTGACATTCATATATTTGAACAGACACCCATGCCATGCATTTGACAGCCGGGGTCGGGCGCGTTTGGACAATAGTTCTAAATTTGAAGTCAATAATTCCTTAAAAAATCGGTGGAAGCCCCGGCTGCAACTGATGGCCACTTTATGGGTAGCAATGCCATATAAATAGCCATATTTTTATATTGACAAAATACCTTTCCAAACATATCGTAAATCTATGACAAAACGATCTGATTTTGAGTGGGATTCCGATAAGGACTTCATTAATCAAGAAAAACATGGTGTTTCGTTTTGCCTTGGCCCAGCTTGCTTTTTTGGATCATAATCGTGTCATTCTGGAGGATCTTGAGCACAGTGATGATGAAAAACGGTTTTATTGCCTTGGCAGGGTCTCTGACGGAATTATGACCGTACGGTTTACCTATCGTAAAAACAAAATCAGAATTTTTGGCGCCGGATATTGGCGGAAAGGTAAGAAAATATATGAAAGAGAAAATAAAATACACGGATGAACCTATTGGCAAGGTTCGGGTCATTTCCGATTTTCTTCCTTCACCTGAAGAACTTGCTTTGAAAGACGAAACTGTCAAAGTCACAATTGCTTTGAGCAAAACGAGTATTGATTTTTTCAAAAAGGAAGCAAAGAAATATAATACCCAGTATCAAAAAATGATACGAAGGCTTCTGGATGAATACTCTGCACATCAATAATAGCGAGCCCATAACCCTTCACTGGTGCCGACCCAAAAAGCTGGGCGGCACAGCTCAACCGTTCGGCGGAAGAGAGGAGATACATACATGGACCAGGAGGCAGAGCGACATGAAATGACGAAAAAGAAGGTTATCTACCAAATGCCTAAAACAGATGACGTGAAAATTCGTAAAGACATTGAATACCGAGTTGCTGATACGGGCGTGCTCACAATGGACATCTACTATCCGCCCGATCCAAAACGTGAAGCGCGGTTACCTGCTGTCATCTTTATAAGTGGATACCCTGATCCTAAATTTCAGATAATGCTCGGATGCAAGCTCAAGGACATGGAATCCTATATCTCTTGGGGACAATTGATGGCTGCCTCGGGGTTGGTGGCAATCACTTACACGACCGGCAATGAACCGGTGGCTGATATTCAAGCATTGCTTCAATATGTTCGGCACAATTCCGACGTCTTGGGAATTGATGAGAACGGATCGGTTTGTGGGCTGCCTCCGGCAATGTTCCTAATGCGTTATCGGTACTAATGCAGGAAGCTCATGAGTATCTGAAGTGCGCAGTGCTGTGTTATGGGTTTATGCTCGACTTCGAAGGAGCGTCGAGCGTAACTGATGCGGCCAAGCAAATCGGCTTTGTGAATCCGTGTGCGGGTAAATCTGTCTCTGATCTTCCCCCGGATATGTTTTTATTCATAGTAAGAGCAGGCCGAGACGAAGTGCCTCATCTGAACGAAACGATAGACAGCTTTTTGGGCAAGGCGTTGTCCTGCAATTTGCCTGTTACATTCGTGAATCACCGTGGAGCACCTCATGCGTTTGATTTGATGGATGATTGCGAGACCTCTCGCGAGATTATCAGGCAAATACTTAAATATATGCAGTTCCACCTCTTGGCATAGATGAGATTCAGGCGATATAGTTGCCGCCCAACCCTTAACTTGTGCCGACCCAAAAAGCACGGCGCCACAGTTCGTCCGTTATCGCGCCGAGCAAAGCTCGGCGTATCTTGCAGGGTGAAAGTCCCTGTCGGGGGGAAATCAGTAATGATTTCCTTTAAGGGTTAGCCACCCACCCGTATCGAGCCTTGGGCCCATGGCGGAGTTGCATGATAGATATGAGCAGCGAACAAAATGGGCTAAGCGTAGGCAGAGAATCCTGTAGGCCGTAGGGGTGATCGCGCACCCTGAAGTGCTGGTACAGCTTCGAAATTGCAATTGCGGACGCCGAGGGTTTTAACGTGCACCGAAGGCAACACAGAAGCATCCGATTTGGCGAGGATGTGGAGGTCCGCCGGAGTCCATCAGGCCGTGGCATGCAGGAAGAGATGCGTCGTAGAACTCGGGAAGCCCCAAAGGCTCCAGGAGAATGAGTTCGCGAGGTAAATCAGGTGGTACATTACACACCGGAAATGTTGAACCAAAGCGCTGGTGGGAGGATGACTGGGCAAGCCGGAATACTCTATATGCCGATGGGGTGTCTTATCAGGCATACTACTCGGAGGTGGGGAAAGCCCACTACATGGGGAAGGACCTGACGGAAGTACGCAGCCCGCAAAGGAAACTCGTACCGGACAAAGTAGGGCTGGAGCAATACGAGCAAACCTCACTGCGGGGAATAGCCATTAAGGCGAAAGTAAGGGGAAACATCGGTTTCAAGACCTTTACCGGTGTCTGAATGCCCCATTTCTAACGCCTGCTGGAAGGATTTGAACAAGAATGCCGCCAGTGGCGTGGATAAAGTGACGGCGGAGGAATACGAGGAAGACCTGAGGCCAATATTCAGGCATCTGGTGGAGCGTCTGAAGCACAAACGGTACCGTGCCAAACTGGTGCGGCGCTGTTACATTCCCAAAGGAAAATGGCAAGGAAAGGCCGCTGGGCATTCCGGCCCTTGAAGACAGGCTGGTGCAACTGGCCTGTGCCAAGATGCTGACGGCAATCTACGAAGCCGACTTTCTGGACAACAGCTACGGTTATCAGTCCCAAGCGAAGTGCCAAGGATGCGGTCAATGATTTGCGATTCAACCTCCAGTTCGGAAAGTATGGTTATGTTGTAGAGGCCGATATTATAGGCTTTTTCGACCATATGGACCACGACTTGCTGCTGCGGATGTTGAAAGAGCGGATTGACGATGCGGCATTCCTGAACCTGATCCGGAAATGGTTAAAGGCGGGCGTTCTCGAGACGGATGGAAAAGTTATTCACCCTGACAGTGGAACGCCACAAGGCGGTGTCATCACGCCCCTTACGCAAAAGGTAACCTGGCATTATGGTGCTCGTCATCGGTCCAATCGATATGTCCAGCCGTGATAAAGGAATTGAATGCTTAACCCGAATATTATCATCATCGATCAAAATTTCCTTTATGACAAGTCGAAGAACCTTCTGTCGTTCAACAACACTCATGGTATCGGCCGCCCCACGCAATTTGTTCAAAAAAATATCCATATTATCAACAAGTTTTAGCAATGAGCTTTGGTCTATCAAATCGCTCTCGATACAGGTGAGTTGCTCATTTAATGATTTTTCTCTCTTTCTTAACTCGGGCATCCGGCTGCGCAACTCCTCCAACTGTATCAGGTCTTCCTGGTAACCATCTAATAGCTTTTCTATGCCTTTTCTTATTCGGACTATCTCCCTTTGCATTTGTTCCTTCTTTTGCCTTACAGGATTGGAGTCACGAATTGATTGAATCCTTCTCTGAAGCTCCTTTCGAATCAAGTCCGGATTCTCCAGCAATTTAGTCACTTGATTCCATACTGTTTCATCCAGATGATCCTGGCGGATCGGCTTGCTGTTGCATATAGCCCCATTTTCATGGCGATAGTTGTCGGAACCAAGACAGCGATAATAATATATCTTACGTTTGGAAGTTCGTGTCGAAGTCCTGTAATAGGAATATCCACACTTAACGCAAGCCACCATACCTTGCAATAGGGTCGGCTCTATTGTTCGCCTTTTAGCATATCGCTTGTTTTCCTCCAGCCTCTCCTCTGCACGCAAAAAAATCTCCGGGCTTACAATCGCCGGAACAGGAATCTCGATCCAGTCCTCTTTGGGGCGCTCAATGTTTGCGCTGCATCTCGGTGAAAAACCGCCGCGCTTTCTCAGCGGGCGAGTTGTTTTACTTCTTTCAGATATTTTTGTTTTCCCATAACATGCCGTCCCCATATATGCCGGATTACGAAGCATTGCCCAGACCGTTGTCCTCTCCCATCTCGAAATCCGCTTTCTGGTTGGAACATCGTTCTCATTTAGCCATCTGACGATGCCGGCTATACTGAAACCATCTTCAGTATATTGTTTATATACTTGACGTACGACTTCAGCCTCTTGGTCTATAATTTTATAATATGCCGCAAGCCCTTCTGCCTTTTTAACATATTGATAACCGTACGGTGCTCCGGAAAGGACACTAACAGAACCCGTTTTTGCTCGGTGCCTCTTGCCTCGTCGCGATCGTTCAACAATCTGCGCCCGCTCGTATTCAGCAATCATTCCTTGAAATTGCAGCAGGAGTTCTTCTTCCGGAGATGTTGCTTTAGGGGATTTTATAAAAACAGTATCCACACCATTTCGTGTAAATTCTTCGATCAACAATACCTGATAAGCATACTTTCGGCTCAAACGATCAGGAGAATATATCAGAAGCGTGTCGATTTGGCCTTCTGAGACCAAGTCTCTCAATCTTTCCAAACCAGGTCGTACCAAGACAGAACCACTATATCCCTCGTCTTTGAATATCCAGTCGTTTGGGACTATGTAGCCCTTACTCTTAGCAAACTCAAACAAGGCCTCCACCTGGCTCTCAATAGTGTGATCTTCTCTTTGACGGTCCGATGACACTCTCGCATATAGTCCGGCCGGTTTCATGTTCCCGTTTCCTATTTTGTTGGTTAATATCCTTACTCCGGATTTTTTCAGGAACTAATAGCTGATAAGCCTGAATCATTTTCATGTCGATCAATCGATCATGACTATACTCAAGCTGGATACGTTTATCAATTCTCTTTTTTTGAACGTTGTCCCCGTCCATTTTGGAGAAAAACCTCCAAAGATTGGGTGACTATTTCGCTTAAACTCTTCTTTGACTTTTTCGAATATTCTCGTAGCGAATTGATCAAACCTTGAGACAACTTCACCGTAAAAGCAATCTTTTGATCTGGAATGGGAATTTTTGAACCGATTTTGTCCGCCTCGCGTATGTATCGGTAGGCTTGGCGCTTTGATATGCCGTATTCTTCTGTCATTGCACCCGCTGCTGTTGAGACAGCATCGTGTTTTTTTATCAATGTCAGCGCCCTGTTTATCCGTTGAGCATGTTCGGCTTGGGTTGATTTCATTATGAGTCATATAGATACAACCTTATTTGTCAATTGTCAAGCTTTTTTTGGATACACGTATTTTGATAATACGTTCAAATTCAAAGTTACCTTTTGCGTAAGGGGCGTGTTATCGCCGGTTCTGGCCAATGTGTATCTGCATTATGCACTTGATCTGTGGTTTGAGAAGACGATCAAGCCACGATGTGACGGTGTTGCGATGCTGATGCGGTATGCAGACGATTTTGTCTGCGCCTTTCAATACCGCTCCGATGCACAGCGGTTTTACGATGTGCTGCCGAAACGACTGTCCATGTTCGGACTTTTGGTAGCTCCCGAGAAGACTCATATCATGCGTTTTAGCCGATTTCATCCGAGCTATGAGCGCCGGATAATCTTTTTGGGATTCGAGACGTACTGGGCCTTGGACCAGAAAGGGGAAGTTCGGGTAACGCAGCGCACCGCCCGTAAAAAGCTGCAGGGTGCCTGTCGCCGTATCAAAGATTGGATCAAAGAGAACCGCCATTTGAAAGGGATGAGCTTCATCAAGGCGTTGAACCGCCGACTGCGGGGTCATTATAATTATTACAGCGTGGTCGGCAATTTCAGGTCGTTGCGGAGATTTTTCGGATGGGCAGTAAGATGTTCATTCAAATGGCTGAACCGACGTGGCGGGAAACGAAAGAGTTTTACTTGGAACGTTTTCCTGAAAGCAATAGAGCGTCTCGGCCTTGCCAAGCCCGAAGTACCGCTATCGACCAAACGACACCGAGTGTTTACTTGAGGCCAGAGTCTTGCGCGAAAGCGAGCACAACCGAAGAACCGGATGCGGGAAAACCGCACGTCCGGGACTGTGCGGGGGGCGCCAGGTAACTGGCGTTCCTACCGTGAGATACCGCACCCGAATTACTGAGAAGGAGTTTGACATAGAATGGAAAACATGCTGCTCCACGCTGTAGCCGTGTTTATGGGGTTTTTCGCTATAATGAACCCCATCGCAAATGTCCCGATTTTCCTTGGTCTCACAAGTGACGATGATGAACAAACAACTGCAGCCGTGGCATTAAGATCGTTAACGCTGGCATTTATGATCGTTGCATTATTTTCGGTGGCTGGGAAGGTGATCTTTGAGCTATTTGGCCTCACTCTGCCAGCATTTCAAATTACCGGGGGGCTGATAGTTTTTCTCATCGGTTTTCATATGCTGCAAGGTGGTCACTCGAGTGTTCAACACCCAAGTGAAGAGGACAAGCAGAAATCCCGTGAAGCGGCGCTCAGTGTCGCAGTATCTCCATTGGCGATGCCAATACTCGCTGGTCCGGGGACTATCACAACTGCGATGAATTTCTCGGCAGGTGGTGGCTTTATGGAGATGGTTGTGACTATCGCTATGTTTGCTGTTCTTTGTGTCGTCACATATATACTTTTTGTCTTTGGAGAGAAATTCGTTACCTACATCGGAGCCAGTGCATTGGGAGTAGTCACACGTATGATGGGGTTAATCCTCGCCGTAATTGGGACGCAGATGGTTATAAAAGGACTGCATGGGGCCTTTAAACTTGCGGGGTAATTCACGACATTAACTAACGGCTGGGAGTTTTCTTTTCTACACGGTATAACCTGGGCATTAAGACCGACGGCAAAAAAACGCCGCGCCTTATGCTGTGGGTTGGGTGTCATGAAATAAGTATGTCGTATCAATTTCAATTTGTTATGGAGGTTCATCATGAAGATTGAAATTAAAACCGAGACAAAACCACGATTATTCAGATCATATCCTGCTTTGCCAGTGGATTCTCTTATTGCAGATCCATCGATCACTATTATTGAAGTTGGAGAAACGCTAGGATTTTTGCTCTCGGAATATTGTCATGATAATGAAACTGGAAGTCTACTATTTGAAAATGTTGTTTGGTGCCAATACGATGTTAAAATAAAGGAAAGTGTTATAAAATGGTTTTTTAAAGAAATTGAGTTGAGTCTTCTTAATTCTGGATTATTTGTTGTTCAAGACACAGATTCAAAATGCTATTTACCACATCCAAGCATTGAGCCATATTGGGTTATTTTTATTGATAAAGAACATTATAGCCAAATGCGAAAAATGATAAAAGAAAAAGTCTTATCTAAAATATCGGAAATGATTGTTGATGATATCAAAAAAATACCAGCGTTTTCTATTAAGGACACTTGCATTGTCACTTCTCCTAACTATGCATGTGGTTCGGAAGACCGTCTCGAAGGTCAAATAATTATGGTGTGAACTGTTAGCGATAAATATTTGGAAAACGAACGTTACAAATGGCATCACCCAACATCACGCTGGTGAGGGACCGGAGATTGATTGGGGACGCTCCACATATTTGCAGTTTATAGAATGAAACAGATCTGATAAATGGTGCACATGCCACGAAAATCCCGGATAGATGCCTCTGGCGCACTTCATCATATCATTGTACGGGGAATCGAGCGTCGTAAGATTTTTTCCGATGATGCGGATCTGAATAATTTTATTGATAGAGTTGGTGGTATAGTTTCCGAGACAAATACAACCTGTTATGCATGGGCGCTCATTCCAAACCATGCCCATCTCTTGTTGAGGACTGGCCAAGTACCAGCGGCCACCGTTATGAGACGCTTGTTAACCGGCCATGCGGGGTATTTCAATAAACGACACCGCCGAAGCGGGCGCCTTTTTCAGAACCGTTATAAATCCATCCTTTGTCAAGAAGACGCTTATTTGTTGGAACTGGTCAGATACATTCATCTTAATCCGCTACGGGCCAAAATTGTTCAAGATTTTAAAGAACTAAAAAAATATCCATTTTGCGGGCATAGTGTTTTAATGGGTAAAATTGAAAGAGGCTGGCAAGAAATCGATCGGGTATTAAAAATGTTTGGCCAGCGGGTATCAGATGCAAGACGGCGGTATCAGACATTTGTTAAAAGAGGCGTATCAATGGGGAGACGCGAGGACTTAACGGGTGGCGGGCTTATTCGAAGCATGGGAGGATGGCAAGCGGTTAAATCGATGCGAAAGATCAAGGTGTTTGAAAAGTCGGATGAGCGGATATTGGGAAATGGAATTTTTGTGGAGCAGGTGCTGTCAAAGGCCAAAGAAAAGATGGAACGTAAATATAGATTAAAATCCAAAGGATTTGATCTTGAAATGATAGCAGATCGAGTCGGTTCTGTCATGGAGATTGATGTATCTGAGATATGGAAGAGCGGAAAATTAAAAGGCCGTGTTGCCGCACGAAGTTTGTTTTGCTTCTGGGCTGTTAGAGAACTTGGTATCAGCATGACCGAGGTGTCAAGGAGATTGGAACTTTCCTTATCCGGCGTAAGTCAATCTGTAATCCGCGGTGAAAAGATAGCCGAGGCAAACGGCTTTGAACTTATGGAAGAATAACTGTAGATATGTGGGGCGTCCCCAAACAAACTCTGAGTGAGAATAGATTGGATAAGTTGATAAAAATTAGATCCGGGTTGTCCCACTACGGTAGACGCTGGCCAGGCCATTGATTTGGGGTTGCGCTGCGTGGGATAAGTGGTAGTATCTGTTGAGGCATGACACCCTTCATTTATCCGCCAAGATAATTGTGTGGAGGTATCGTTATGAATACAGCGCAAGTTGATAAAACAAAAAAATTCTATCAATGGAAATCCACTCTCCAGCCTGCGAAAAGCCTTGACGACCATGATTATCAGAAGCGACAAACCGATGCGACAGTTCATTTTATTGAACATATAATCAAATGCTCTTCAAGTGCAATTGCAACTTGTGACCTCGACGGGAATATGACTTATGGGAATCCTGCTTTCTTCCGAATGTGGGGCTTTGACGATCCGGAGGACCATTTGGGAAAGCCTTTTTGGCATTTTTGGTTTGTGGAAGACAGGCTTGATGAAATCATGAAGGCCCTCCAAGCAGATGGAATCTGGTCCGATGAGATTAAGGCAAGGCGAAAAGATGGAGCGATCATCGACGTCCAGGTTTCAGCTGCTGTAGTCTATGATAAAAATGGCAATCCTGTTGCGCTTACTTCAACATCGATAGATATAAGTGAGCGTAAGCGAGTGGAAGAGGCGTTGGTTGAAAGTGAACAGTTCCTCCGATTATCTATCAATACTGCAGGCCTTGCCATTTGGGACTGGGACATCCCCGAAAACACGATCCGCTGGCTCAATCCTTGGCAAAATCTGATTGGTGGGCAGCCGGGAAAGGAGAACGGTTATGAATGGTGGGCCGAACGCATTCATCCAGAAGATTTTGAGGCGGTTATCTCTGCATTCAAAAGGGTATTAACCGGCGACGGTGAATCACTGGTACTGGAGTATCGGTTTCGATGCGCTGATGGAACTTGGTTGAACGTGATGGATCGTTCGCATATTTTTCGCCATGAGTCGGGAAAGGCCTATCGCGTTATAGGCGCTTTATTGGATGTGACCAGCCAAAGCCGGACGGAAGAGGAGCTCCGGCAGTCAAATACTGTATTGGAGCGGCGTGTTAAAGAACGAACAGTCGAACTGGAAAATCATGCTGCACAGCTTGCTCGGCTAAGCTCGGAGTTGACTTTAGCCGAACAGAGGGAAAGGCGGCGAATTGCCGAGATTATGCATGATGATCTTCAGCAACTCCTGGTAGCGGCAAGAATGCACCAACAGTTGCTGCTTGATGGACTTGACAACTTGCAGAGGCCGCAGGCTGAGCGTGTTCTTGAGATCATTGATCGCTCGATACAGGCAGCCCGCTCGTTGACCACAGAGTTATCGCCAACAGTGCTCCGATCAGGTGATCTTTCAGCATCTTTGGGATGGCTGGCTAAATGGATGGCAGAAAACCATGGATTTGACCTGACAGTGCAAACTCAAGCCGGCATAGTATTGGAACAGAAAGACCTTACTGTGCTTCTATTCCAATCCATCCGTGAACTGCTGTTCAATGTGGTGAAACATGCAGGAGTGAAATCGGCGCGAGTTGAAATGGGCCAAGAACGGGAAAACTGGTTGCGTATAACCGTCACAGATAGCGGTAACGGATTCGATCCTAAAACCATTTGGGAAAAGGCCAAAAAAGGCACAGGTTTTGGACTTTTCAGTATACGTGAACGCTTGATCCTGTTGGGTGGTAATCTCGAGATTGCAAGCTCACCAGGGAGAGGCGCCTCTTTTGCATTGGTCGTTCCGCTTGAAATTGCCATAAATAAAGTTGGGGGGCACATAAAAATATAATTTGATAAACGCAATCGAACTATTTATGAAAGGCTATCCTTGCCTCCTTTTATCATATTGGTTTTGGTTTGTGGTGAACCTATTTTAATTTGTTGGGTGCCATAGCATTCCGTTCAGCCTCTTTTATTTTATTTACTCTTTCATTTTTCAACTTGAAAGTGCCTTTAAGAAAATTAAGCAATATGAGAATTTGTTGCCAATCTGTTCATATTGCAAAATGATCAGAGTCGACAATTCCAAGCCTGACGACCCCGTTTCATGGAAACCAATTGAGTTTTTTCTATTTGAAAAAACAAAAATGCGGTTTAGCCATGGGATTTGTCCCAAATGCTTGAAAATAGAAAATGAAAAGACTAATCTTGGAGGAAACTGAAGAAGAAAAATGGGTATATGGGGATGCACATAACATAAAAGGCATGCACCGGATGGCGGGGGCTTCTGCGGCGCCGAGTCTGAGAATTCTGTAGCACAAACGGCAGTGCAGGTGGTTGACAGGAATACGAAAATGAAGAAGCTGTATATTATCAAAATTGGTACCACATTTTCCGCTACGGCAAAACGGTTTGGTGACTTTGACCGGTGGACGGCAAATGCTCTTGGTCCGGTTGACATAAAACTCGCTATTGTAGACGCTGAACATGGAGATCCATTTCCGAAGGAAGAAGAATGTGCAGGTGTGGTGATTACAGGATCACACACGATGGTGACGGATAATATGCCATGGAGCGTCAAACTGGAAAAGTGGATGGCGCTTCTTCTTAAGAGACAAGTACCCGTTTTCGGTATCTGTTATGGTCATCAACTGCTTGCGCAGGCTGCGGGGGGGCAGGTCGGCTTTCATCCAAATGGCACGGAGACCGGGACTGTTAGTATTCAGTTACTTCCCGGTTGCTCCAACGATCCAATTTTTAAGGCGCTCCCGAAATCATTCCTCGGCCACGTCACTCATTTGCAGACTGTGTCGAATTTACCGAAGGCGGTTATACGCCTGGCAGCTAACACGCATGAGCCTAATCATGCTTTTCGCATCGGGGAATGTGCGTGGGGAGTTCAGTTCCACCCGGAGTATAACGCCGACATTATGCGGTCCTATATACAGGAGGAAAAAGGCGAACTCGAGTCGGCAGGATTGGATGTCCCGCAGCTTTTGCATTCTGTTTCAGAAACGCCCATTGCAGCCGGAATACTTCGAAAATTCGGTAAGTTTGTTGTAAATCGGCTGGTCAACCAAGCAACCCGGCCGATTTGATCCACTCACAGTTGATTTCATCACTCAAAATCCCGATTTCATCGGGATACCTCCGTTTAAATCCATCGGCCCGTTTCCCGCTCGAAGTTCGGGATTTCGCTATCGCTCAGCTTGCTTCGGACCTGATTCTCGCAGATCCTGCCGCTTTTTGGCGGGGAAGGTTTTGAACTACTTCCAGTTAATCAGGGGGAAAATCCTGGAAGGTGTTCGGATCAGTTCAGAACTGATGCAGAAATGCGAACTGTACTGAAAGCCAGTCCCGGTCTTTATAGAGCTGGTCGAAATCTTTATTGCGCTGTGGATTCAGCTCATACCGACTGAAGCAGGGGCCGATGACGAGTTTAAAGGATGACCGATTCCCCTGCCTGCGCACGCCCAGGCCGGCCTGATAGGTCTCGAGCGGCGGTGCGGCTGCATTGATGGTAATGCCATTGGCGATTTCGCTTGTATCTTCATAATAGCGCCCGAAAACACTCACGAACCAGGTGCCGTGCCAGTCGCGCTCCAGTACGGCGCTGACCGATTTTGATGTGAAGTTCGGCTCTTCCGTCGCGTAGGCAGCGGTCATGCGCATTACCCAATTCTCTGCAGGCGCGTAATTAAGTGCGCCCTGCAGTGTCAAGCGCACATCCCGTGCCGTGGTATCATCGAGCCGGCATTCCAACATAGAGCGCAGGCGACGCGTCAGAATGTTTTCGAACGCCAGATGACCGCTGACCGTATCATAGGTGTCGCGCAACCGGACGACTGACGGGATCCCCATCTCGTAGCCCGGCGAAACGACATCGTGCTGGTAAGAGATGCTTGCATCCGCAAATCCCGAGTCGGGAAGATATTCCCAGCGCAAACCGGAAGAGACATTGTACCCCCATGGATGGGCATTCCGATATCCGTTAAGGTCGTGGACCAGCCCGCTCAGGACATCAAATCTGTGCCGGTAATATTCGTCCAGCCATAGCGCGCGGTATGTCTGGAAGCCGTTGTAGGCGCCGCCCCCGAACTTCAACGTGAGGATTTCGTTCAGGCTGAGATCGGCACTGCCCTGAATGCCGATCCGATCCTCCTTCAGCCGATCCTCCCGTCTTGTCCCGAGGTATCCGGACGCGTAATCCACCTCGATGTGGCGATAAGAAGCCCCGAGGGTGAACTCCGTTGACGGCTGCTTTTGATGGTATTCCGCCAGCATATCGGTCACATAGACATCCGGGGCGGTTATTGCGGCCTGGTCCAGAGCGGCTTCGTGGGTGACCCGATGATCCACCTCCGCAGTCGGCAGGGAAGTGGCTGGTTCCGACGTTGTATCGGCTCCTGTGCCGGGACCGGATGTTGTCGGTTCTGCCCGTCCGGCGATTGCATCGATGACCTCGTGGAGTTTTTCAAGTCCCCCGTATCCGGATTGGCGATAGACAACCCGGGGTGCCGCGGGGCCTGGTCCCGTGCCCGTATCGTCAATTACCACAAGGTATGGTGTCGTGGTGCCGCCATAGCGTTTCAGCAGGTTGCCTTCACTGTCATCCAGCACCATGTCCAGCCCGGTCTCTTTGATGAACGCATTCATATCTTCCGGCCCGGCAACCTCGCTGCTTATCGCCACGACCTGCACCGAAATGCCTTGAGGATTTCCGGAGCGGGTGGCATAAAGCTCCTGAATGCCGAGTTCAATCTCCCACGAAGCGCGGAAGCATTCCCCGCAGCCGGCGCTGAAAAAGTCGAGAACAACGATTTTTCCCCTGAAATCTTCCAGGGTGACCTGCTTTTCCGTCCCCAATTGCGGCAGGCTGAAAAACGGGGCCTTTTCCCATGCAAACAGCACGTCCTCCCCCAGTAGTAAAAACGCCAGCAACAGGATCACGGAGAAACGAATAGGCTTCGTCATTGTGCTCCCCCTGCCACACACGAACCGCAGTCACCTGACTGGCCACCAACGGAAGACGCCGAGCTGGATTCAAACTGGGTGAGCAGCCTGTCCTGATAGTTGAAAATCGCAGAGCCGGAGAATTGCATGTTGGGTTTAGAGACCAGTCGCTGCTGCTGGGGGGGCACATGCACGCACCCCGCCAGTATCAAAGCGCTGAAGAGTAGTAATGCCACCGAACAGCGACGGGCCCGGTGCCGGCCTTCGGCTCTCGCTTTAAGTTTATGAATGGATGTTACAGCCATTTTAAGCCCCTATACACGTGCCATAAAACTCATTGGTTACACATCCAAGATGCGACCTTAAAGCAATACGTAACTTGGGTGCCAGTGGTGACAATAAAGATTACGTATTGCTGGTCACGTCAGGCTGGCTGGGGAAGCGATCGACGGCCCCGCCCGCACGCGGGCCAAAGCCGGAGTCGGACGTACCTTCCAAACCGCGCTGCTCGCTGAGGAATCGAGCGTCCTCGACAACCTGATGCCCGGTCTCGACGCGCATCGCAAGGTCCCCCACGTCTGCTACGCGCTGCGGCTACCGAACGCGATCCGTGAGGCGCGCGAGCATCGGGCGGAGGCGATCCGATGGGCCGACGCGCTAGGACTCGGCGGGCTGCTGGCCGAGGAGGCGTCGGGGCTGACGCCGCGGACGCGCCGGCTGCTGGAGCTGGGACGCGCGCTGGCGACCCGGCCGCGGATCCTCCTGCTGGACGAGCCCGTCGCCGGTCTCACCGGCAGCGAGATCGACGAGCTGGTCGAGATCATCAAACTGGTGCGTGCGGCCGGCATCAGCACGATCCTGGTCGAGCACCATGCCGAACTGGTCATGAGCCTGTGCGACCGGGTGACCGTGCTCGACGCCGGCCAGATCATCGCGTCGGGCGAGCCGGCGACGGTCAGCCGCGACCCGAAGGTCATCGCGGCCTACCTCGGGGACGAGCTCATGTCGTTGGAGGAGACGGAAATGGCGACGGAGAACCTGCCGTGACCGGGCGCCTGGTGCTGTCGGGCGTGCGGGCCGGCTACGGCGCCGCCGATGTGCTCAACGGTGTCGACCTCACCGTCGAGCCGGGAAAGCTCACCGTCCTGCTCGGGCCCAACGGCGCCGGTAAGTCGACGCTGCTGCGGTGCATCATGGGCATGCTCAAGCTTTCCGGCGGGTCGATCGAGCTGGACGGGCGGCGGATGGACGGGCAATCGTCCGCCAAGGTGGCTCGGGCAGGAGTCGCGCTGGTGCCGGAAGCCCGGCGGCTGTTCGGGCCCGAGCCGGTCGCGGACAACCTGCTTGTCGGCGGCTGGGTTCGCGGCCGCGCGAAGGCGGAGTTGCTGGCCGACCGCGAGCAGATGTACGAGCGCTTCCCGATCCTCGGCCAGCGGCGCAGGGAATCTGCCGCTTCCCTTTCGGGCGGCGAGGCACAGATGCTGGCGATCGCGATGGCCTTGATGGCCAGGCCCCAGGTGCTCCTGCTCGACGAGCCTTCGCTGGGCCTGGCCCCTCGGCTGGTGTCCGAGGTCATGGATCTTGCCGCCGGGCTGGCCGAGCAGGGCAGCGCCGTGCTGCTCGTCGAGCAGATGGTCAGCAAGGCGCTGGCCGTTGCCGATTGGGTGGTGGTGCTGGGCCGGGGGTGCGTCGTCACCGCAGGCAACGCCGAGCAGGTCAAGGCCGACGGTGCCGTCGCCGCCGCGTACCTGGGCGTCGCTGCGCATGGTTGATCAGAAACCCGGACGCGCGAGCGACGGTGATCGTAAGATCCGCGGGGTGGCGGTGGAAGCACCTCGGGCGGGGCGACCCCAGACGGTGTCGACCGAGGAGATGCTGGCAGAGGCGCGCCGCCAGGTGTCGGAGGTCGGGGTCGCTGATTTCAGCGTCCGCGAGCTGGCCAAGGCGCTCAGCCTGGTGCCCGGTACCATCCACGCCCGCTTCGGCAACAAGCAGGAACTGCTGGCCGTGCTCTACCTGCAGCGCATCTCGCACGCGCAGGAGATGCTCGCGAGCCTGCCACCGAAGGCGCTTGCTGACGTGAGCGCGCTGCTGGAAGCCACCTCACCGGATCTCTCGCTGCTGCGGCGTGAATTCGTCCTGCACTTCGAGGGCAACGGCAAGGCCCACCCCCGCCTGCAGGCGGCCACCTGGGACGCGTTGAAGCTGTCCTTCCGCGGCTTGGCGGATCGCCTCTACGACCGCTTTCGTGACGCCGCGGCCAACGAAGGCATCGCCGTCATCGGGGGCACCCAGGCCAAGCGACTGCTCTGGACGCTGACCTCGACCATGGACTCGCAGCGCAGCGCGGTCGCGTTCGACCACGGCGATGCGAACTATCGCCGGTTCGTCGCGCGCTCACTGCTGTCGGCGCTCAGCGCTTCGCGATAGCGACGGGCCCTCTTGGGCAATCCCTCTCCCCGGATCCCCCGCTGGTGTGAGACCGTCTTCCCTGATAGGTGACCGGGTCCGTTCAGCCTGGGCCCGCGACGAAGGGGCGAATCAGTGACGACTATTGCCGGCATCGACCTGCTGGACATGGAGCGCTTCCAGCGCGGCGAGCATCACGAGATGTTCCGCCGGCTGCGCGCCGAGAACCCGGTGTCCTGGCATGATTTCCCGGCCGGCCGCGGTTTCTGGAACGTCGTCAAGCATGCCGATCTCGTCGAGGTCAACCGCGACCCGGAGACGTACTCCTCCGAGCTCGGCGGCACCAACATGTTCGACATCGGCGACCGGCCGGTCAACGAAGGCCAGTTCGACAGCCGCGGGATTCTCATGCTGGACACCGATCCGCCCAAGCACACCCGCTACCGGAAACTGGTCAACAAGGGCTTCACCCCGCGCATGATCGGCCTGATCGAGCAGCACCTGCGCCACCGCGCCAGCATGATCGTCGACGGGGTCATCGAGTCGGGCAGCTGCGACTTCGTCGAGGAGCTCGCGGCCGAGCTGCCGCTGCAGGCGATCGCCGACATCATGGGCGTGCCGCAGGAGGACCGCCACCTGCTGTTCGAGTGGTCGAACAAGATGATCGGTTCCGACGATCCCGAGTACGCCAGCGACGACCAGGGTTCGGCGTTCCTCGAGCTCTACACCTACGTGAACGAACTCGCCAGCAAGCGCAAGGCCGACCCGCGCGATGACATCGTCACCAAGCTCATCAACGCCGAGATCGACGGCGACAAGTTGAGCGAAGCCGAGTTCGACATGTTCATGCTGCTGCTGACGGTGGCCGGCAACGAGACGACCCGTAACACCACAGCCCACGGCATGCTCGCCCTGATGCAGCATCCCGACGCGTATCAGGCGCTGCTCGCCGACCCCGCACTGCTGCCTACGGCTATTGAGGAAATGCTGCGTTACGCGAGCCCGGTGCTGCACTTCCGGCGCACTACGACGAGGGACACCGAGATCCGCGGGCAGGAGATCAAGCAGGGCGAGAAGGTCGTGATGTGGCACATCTCGGCCAACCGCGACGAGGACGTCTTCGACGACCCGTACACCTTCAACATCTACCGGACCCCCAACGATCACGTCGCGTTCGGCGGCGGCGGTGCGCACTTCTGCCTCGGCGCGAACCTTGCCCGCATGGAACTGCGGCTCATCTTCGGGGAGATTCTCGAGCGCATCCCTGACATGAGGCTGGCCGGCGAACCACAGATGCTGCGGTCGAACTTCATCAGCGGCATCAAGCACATGCCGATCACGTTCACGCCAGGCGCGCGGCGCAACGCCCCCGCCTGATCAGGGGCGCGGAAGGTCGCCCAGCACCCGGCTGGTGATGGCGGCTCCGTAACGCATCGCTCCGGGCATCGGGACCGGGCAGTTGAAGAACAGGTCCGCCACCGGGCAGAAGTGCTTGCCGTCCGCTTCGCGGACGACCACCGTCGGAGTGCCGTCGGGCCATCGTCCGGTGCAGTGCTCGAACCTCTGGCAGGGCATCGTGTCGGTGTAGTGGCCCTGCCATTCGACCGATTGCGCGGCGTCGATGAAGCGCACCATGCCGCCCGGGAACGCGGCCGGCAGCGTCGAGTACATGACTCCCAGAGGGGTGTCGCCGACGTAGAGGCTGGCGTCCTGCTTGAAGATCGGCGTGCTCGCGAAATAGACCGGGACATGCACGGCCCCGGCAATGGCGATGACCGTGCGGGCGTCGGCCGCGTACTTGTTGATCAGCGCCTGGCCGGAGAGCGGAACTCCGTTCGCGTCCTTCATGCACGGGAACAGGGCGACCCCGGAGTAGACCAGGACGATGCGGTTCGGGTGAAAGCCGGAAGGGTTGTGAGGGTCGAGCTCGTGTCGGATGTCTGAGATCGCATCGCAGATCGCGGTCGCCGGGAACACGTGGGTACGGCTCTTCACCCGTCCCGAGGCGGTGAAGAAGTAGTTGATGTAGGGAGCTGCCTGGTACGCGAGGGAGTCTCCCCAGACCTCGACGCGATACGTCGGCGCACGCTGGGGGGTGCACGCCGAGAAGCCGAGCGTGGTCGCGACGCAGACGACGAGGGGTAGGACGAGTCGACGAGCGAGCCGCCTCGGCAACTGGCGGTGAACGCGGCTGATCACAGATCTCCCTCGACCGGGTACTTGACTAAGCGGCGCGGACGCTACCAGACGCAGTTTTCGTCCCGAGTCGTGCCGGGATGTCCTGCCGCGAACACCGGACTGGTGTTTCTTTGCTCCCCAGCAAATATCTGACTTGGTGTTCAGAATTTTCTGTCTGTTGAGTCAGTTCCACTCTCAAGCAGCTGGGCGGACCGCCCGATCACTGCCGGGACGTTCTCCCCCTTCAGGGGCTCCCAGCGTGAGGGTGATCTATGAGGTACTGCGTCGGCAGTGAAGGGCGCGGCGGTCCGAGTGGGATGACGCCCACCGGGACCCAGCATGCCGTGAGTCTGAGCAACGCGTACGAGAGTGTGGCGGTGTGCGGGCAGCGGACACTCACCTGGCCGGGCAGGCGGTTCGCCCCCGGCCCCGAGGATGAGGAATGCCCGGTCTGCCGCAACGTGCTCGACGGGCTCGTCTGAGCGCTGGAGGTGCGTGACGCCCCCGAGGAAGTCCGCTCGACGCTAGCTGAAGAGGTCGGAGCCATCCAGCCCGCTCGGGTCGGCGCTGAGGATCGACTCGTGCAAGCCGCCGATGTGGCGCCCGGTCGACTCGTACTCGCCGTCGTCGTTCTGCCTGACTTCGACGAGCATCCAGCCGGGTGCCTCGGGCGGCGAGTTCTCGTCTCCCATCGAATCGATGCGATACAGCAGGCTGAAGACGGCCGCGTACGCGGCGGCACGCATTGCCGTCGACAGGTCCTGCGGATCCGCGCCGGCGGCCAGCAGCCGCTGCGCGGCGGGTACCTCAGCCATCCCGTGGCGCTGCGGCAGGTAGTTGTCGATGACCTGCGGCCAGAGCGTGCGCAGCACCAGCGCGCGGGCCTCCTGGGGGATGTTCTCCCACTCCGCGAATTGGCGTAGCAGCTCCGCCATCTCGTCCGGGTCGTCCGGGAGCACCTCCGGCGAGAGGTGCGCCGGGAGGATGCTTTCACGCTTGCCGAACCGCTCCTCGAACTGTCGGAGCACCTCGGCCCGCTCCTGCGGATCCTCGGGAAGAACCCGGGGAAAGGGAAAGTCGAGAGGGATGTCGGGGCGGGCATACCGGATCTCGCCATGAGGCGCTCCGGGCTCCTGCGGGACGTTCGACGCCATCACGGGCTCCCTCGTCGGATGCAGATTGGCAGTCTCCTCCAACGGGCCTGAGAAGGCGGGGAAATCACTCCTCGGACCGGTGGCGTCACAGCCTGTTGTGGCATACGGGTTCGTCTGATTTGACCCGCGGGCAGGCGCTACGCTCCGGCGCTATGGGGGACACAGTCGAGGATGTTTCCGGCCGGTTGCGCAGGCTGGCCGTTGATCTTGTTCGGAACAGCAAGCCGGAAGACGCGGCGGCGGTGCTCGTCGGTATCGGGGCAGTCGAGTTGCTCTCGCAGTTCGGTGACAGTGGCGCCACCGACTCCCCCGCGCAGCGGGCCCCGCAGGCGGCGCTGTCACCCGGCTATTGACTGTCTCCACAGCGGGAGGTTGAGGCGGCGGCCGTCAGCGTCGCGCGCGTCATCGAGAATGACGAGCCCGACGCGGCGATTCGTACCCAACTCGTCAGGCTCATGCGTGAACTCGAGCCCGGTCACCGGTCGCAGGACAACGGTGACCACGTGCTGATGGACGTGCTGAGGCAGTTGATCCTGCACACGGTCTGGCTGGCCGAGGAGCATCGCGTGCTGCAGGACGAGGTCGACCGGCTGAACGGTCTCGACTGAGCCTTGCCCGCGTCGAGCCGGCTGCTCGAAACGCCTGCTGGCTCGTGACTTTCGCCTCTACCCGATGACCCGGCCCCCGGCGTTTGATGGGGCGGTCTAATGGAGGTGAGCCTTATGGAGCCTCGCACGCCACTCGCCACGGTGGCCGGCTCGTATCCCGTCAGGCTTGACGGCGAGATCGATCCGGCAGTGAGCCGCTGGCTCTGGCTTTTCAAGTGGATCCTGGTGATCCCGCATGTGATCGTGCTGGCCTTCCTCTGGCTGGCGACCTTGCTGCTGACTTTCGTGGCCGGCTTCGCCATCCTCTTCACCGGGCGGTACCCGCGGGGCATCTTCGATTTCAACGTCGGGGTGATGCGCTGGTCGTGGAGGGTCTGCTTCTACACGGCCAGCGCCTTCGGAACCGATCGCTACCCACCCTTCAGCCTCGCCCCGGATCCGTCGTACCCCGCATCCCTGGAGATCGACTACCCGAGCCACCTCTCGCGAGGGCTCGTGCTCGTCAAGTGGTGGCTGCTCGCGATCCCGCAGTACCTGATCGTCGCGGTGCTCGCGGGTGGCTGGGGGGCCAGCTGGAACCGGGCGGCCGATGTCGGTCTGATCGACCTCCTCGCCCTGATCTCTGCCGTCATCCTGCTGGTGAAGGGTGAGTACCCGCGCCCGCTGTTCGACTTCGTGATGGGCCTCAATCGCTGGTGCTTCCGGGTCCTCGCCTACGCCGCGCTGATGCGTGACGAGTACCCGCCCTTCCGGCTTGACACCGGGAGCCGGGATCCCGGACATCTGCTGCCGCCGCCCCCTGACCCTGGTGCCGGCAACGAGCTCGTGGCACCGGGGATGGTGTGGTGACGCTGACGCGCTGACCTCGATCCGACGCCCGCCGGGAGACGTGCCCGGCTTGGCACGGCATGATGTCGCCACGGTCGTCGGGGCACAACGCGGGCCAATAGGTGGGCAATGTGATGCGCAGGCGGCTGGACGCGCAGACTGAGCGCGGTCCGGCGCCGCCTGCGAGCGATTCATCGTTTCTCACGCCCCCCGCAGGGCTGAACGCGCAGCAGGTCGCCGAGCGCGTGCGCGAGGGCCGTACCAACGACGTCCACACCAGGACAAGCCGCACGATCCCCGAGATCCTGCGCGCCAACGTCTTCACGACGTTCAACGCGCTGCTGCTGACCCTTTTCGTGATCATCCTGGCGACGGGCCGCTGGCAGAACGGCCTGTTCGGACTCGTCATCGTCGCCAACTCGGCCATCGGCATCGTGCAGGAGGTGCGGGCCAAGCGCACGCTGGACCGGCTGACGGTGCTGAACGCCACAGAGGCCAAGGTGGTCCGTGACGGCGCCGTCATCGAGGTCGACCTCGCCGACATCGTCGCCGACGACCTCATCGAGCTGCACACCGGTGACCAGGTGCCCGCGGACGGTCTCGTCACGGCCACAGACGGGCTGGAGATCGACGAGTCGCTGCTCACCGGAGAATCCGACCCGGTCGCCAAGCAGGACGGCGCCGACGTGCGCTCGGGCTCGCTCGTCGTGGCCGGCAGCGGAAGATTTCAGGCCACGGCGGTAGGGGCCGACGCGTACGCCACCCGGCTCGCGGCCGAAGCCAAGCAGTCGCAGATGCCGCACTCGGAACTGGTGGCGGGAACCAACCGGCTGCTGCGCTGGATCTCGCTGGTGATGGTGATCGTCGCCCCGGTGCTGCTGTGGAGCCAGTTCCGCAGCAAGGACAACCACGGCTGGCAGGATTCGGTCACCGGCACGGTCGCCGCGCTGGTGGGCATGGTGCCCGAGGGCCTCGTGCTGCTCACCAGCCTGGCCTTCACGCTGGCAACGGTCACGCTCGCCCGCAAGCAGACGCTCGTGCAGCAATTACCGGCGGTGGAGGGGCTGGCCCGGGTGGATGTCATCTGCCTGGACAAGACCGGCACGCTGACCTACGGCGACATCGCCTTCGATCGGCTGGAAGTCCTGCCGGGCGCCGCGGAGCCTGACGTGCGGCACGCGCTGGCGCTGAGCGCGTCAGGGCCGGAGACGAACGCGACCTCGCAGGCGCTGTCTGCCGTGTTCACGGAATCGGCCTGGACGCGCACCGGTGCGATCCCGTTCTCCTCGGCGCGCAAATGGTCTGCGGTGACGGCCGACGGTCATGGCAGCTGGGTGTTCGGCGCCCCGGAAATGGTGCTCGCCCATCCCGCTGACGAGCTGCAACGAGCGGCGCGCGCGAGCGCCGATATGGCGGCGGCCCAAGGCAATCGCGTCCTGCTGCTCGCGTGCACGCCGGAGGATCTCGCACAAGAAGCCGGCGAAGCTGCCGTTCCCCACCTGCCCCCGGATCTGGTGCCGGCGGCGCTCGTCATCCTGTCCGAACGGATACGCGAAGATGCCGCCGAGACCCTCAAGTACTTCCTCGAGCAAGGCGTCACTCTCAAGGTCATCTCCGGGGACAACCCGAGGACCGTGGGCGCGGTCGCCACCCGCGTCGGAATCCCGGGAATCTCCTCCCCCGACGACGCCTTCGATGCCCGCAAGCTGCCCGAAAACCTCGAGGAGCTCGCCGAAATCGTGGAAACGCATGCTGTTTTCGGTCGCATCTCACCGCAGCAGAAGCGCAATGTCGTGCGGGCGCTGCAGTCCCGCGGCCACGTCGTCGCGATGACCGGCGACGGGGTGAACGACGCGCTCGCGTTGAAGGACGCCGACATCGGCGTGGCGATGGGCAACGGCTCCCCGGCTACCCGGGCGGTGGCCCAATTGGTGCTGCTGGACGGCAAGTTCGCCCACCTGCCCGACGTGCTCGCCGAAGGGCGAAGGGTCATCGCCAACATCGAGCGGGCCGCCAATCTCTTCCTGACCAAGAACGTCTACTCGCTGGTGCTGGCGCTCATCGCGGCGGTCACGGTGCGCGCGTATCCGCTGGCACCGATCCAGCTGACCCTGATCTCGACGGCCACGATCGGCTTCCCGGGGGCGGTGCTGGCGCTCGCTCCGAACACGCGGCGGTACCTGCCGGGATTCCTGCGCCGGGTCCTGCGCTTCGCGGTGCCGATCGGGGTGCTCATCGGGGCGGTGGCCTACGTCGGCTACCGGGTGACGCGGCTGCTGGACTCGACCGCGGGCGTCGAAGGCGGGCGTACGACGGCGGCGATCATCGTGCTCATCATCTCCCTCTGGACGCTGCTGGTGCTGGCCCGCCCGCTGGCCAGCTGGAAGCTCGCACTGGTGGCGACCATGGCAGGAATCGTGGCGCTGATCGTCCTGATCCCAGGGCTCGCTCACCTGTTCCTGCTCCGGCCGACGCCCCTGCGCTTGGCGGTCGCGGCGGCGTTCGGAGGCGGCGGCGCGTTCGTCGTCGAGGTGACTTTCCGCGCGGTCTCGTTCACCACTCGCCGCCGAGCCCGATCGGCGTCCCGCTAGGGTCTGCCCATACCGGCGATGCATCAGCGCTGATGCGGATTCGCACGCTGGAAAGCACGGCGCGGAGGCCACATCATGACCACGAGATCGCTCGACGGCGCCCACGCGCTCGTCACCGGCGGCGGTACCGGCATCGGGCGCGGGATCGCTACAGCGCTGGCCCGGGAGGGTGCGGTCGTGACGCTCGCCGCGCGGCGGCTGGAGGTCCTGGAGACGACCGCGGAGCAGTTGCGGGCCGAGGTCGAGGGCGCCCAGGTGCGGGTCGCCGCCTGCGACGTCACCGCCTCCGAACAGGTCGAGGCAGCCGTCGCGATCGCCGCCGGTCCTGACGGCCGGCTGGACGTCGCCGTCGCCAATGCCGGCACCGGGATCCCCGGGCCGTTCCTCTTGCTGGACGACGCGACGTGGCGCTTTTGCTGCGACCTGAACATCGTCGGTACCGCGTCGACCTTCCGCCACGCCGCCCTGGCGATGCGCGAGCACGGCGGCTCGCTGGTAGCCATCTCGACCGCTGCCTCCTCGGCACCTGAAGTCGGGATGTCGGCCTACACCAGCACCAAAGCGGCAGTCGACATGATGGTGCGCGCCGCCGCATGGGAGCTTGGCGTCTATGGGATCCGCGTCAACTCGATCCTGCCCGGCTACGTACCCACGGACTCCACCGAAGGGGCCTTCACCCCGCGGCTTGCCGCCGACCTCTTGCAGCGCAGCGCGCTCAAACGCAACGGGACCCCGGCGGACATCGGCGCCATGGTCGTTCACCTGTCGCAGCCCGGCGGCTGGGTCACCGGACAGGTGATCGGCGTCGACGGCGGCATGACCGTGCAGCCGATGGCCGACCTCACCGACCTCTCGCGTCGCATGTACGGAGACGAAGCGGTGGAGCAGGCGCTCGGTCTCGACCGGGAGGCCGCGAAGTGAGCATGCTCATCGATCTCGACGACATCATCGCCGACGTGGCCGAGGAAGCCGGGCTCGATGACTACGGCGATCCCACTTTCCGCGATGGGCTCGAGGTTTTCGTCGCGTCGCTCAGCGAGGAAGCCGGGCTGACCGAGATCGGTCAGCTGGCCGCCGTCGGGCAGATCCGCAATGCCCTCACCAACCGCCTGCTCGTCCAGGACTGGATCGCGAACCATCCGGCGGTCGAGCAGGAGCGCATCGAGCGGCCCCTCTTCATCGTCGGGATGTCGCGGTCGGGGACCACCGCCCTGAGCCACCTGCTCGCCCGCGATCCGGCGAACCGCTCGCTGCTCGGCTGGGAGGCTGAGGCGCCGGTGCCGCCACCGCAGCCCGCTACCTACACGACGGATCCGCGCTTCGAGGCAGCGAGGGCTGACGAGTTCGGCATGCTGCATCAGCTCAACCCGGAGCTGGTGAAGATGCATCACGACCCGCCGGATATGCCGGTCGAGTGCCTGGTCCCGATGACACCGCACTTCGTGACCCTGAGCCTCTCGCTGGTCTTCCCGGTGCCGAGCTACACCCGCTGGGTGCGCGAGGCGGACCACGCACCCGTGTACCGCTGGCACGAAAAAGTGCTGCGATTACTGCAATCGGGCGGCGTCCGCGGGCGCTGGCAGCTGAAGAGCCCGCAGCACGCGATCGCGATCGAGGCGCTCGCCGCGCAGTATCCCGGCGCGCGCTTCATCGTCACCCACCGCGACCCGGCTACGTGCGTCGCGTCGACGGCCAACATGGCCCGGGCGTTCGGCAACACGTTCGCTCACGAGCGCCCGGGATCGGACTACGGCCCGCTGTGGGCAGATCTTCTCGTCGCGATGGGCGACGCGCTGCTCGACTTCCGCAGCAAGCACGGCGACGAGCGTTTCATCGACGTCCCGTACCGGGCATTGACAGCGGAGCCCGTCGAGACCGTGGAGCGCATCTACGACGCGCTGGGTGAGCCGCTCTCCGCGGAAGCGTCCACCGCGATGCGCGCGCATGTGGGCACCGCCGTCCAACATCGCTTCGGCAAGCACGAGTACGGCTGGGATGACCTCGGGCTCAACCGCCTGCAGCTTGACGAACGCTTTGCCGCCTACCGCACCCGGTTCGCCGAATACCTGGCCTGATCGTTCAGCCGACACTGACGCGCAGCAACGGGCAGAGCGCCGGCGGCGGACCCACCAACTCCGCGCAACTCCAGCCGCCGATGGTGACCAGTGTGCTGCCCGCGCGCAGCCCCGTCACGCGTAGCCCGTGGATGGCTACATCAGCACCGGCGTGGAGGACGACGTGCGCCCCGGTCTCGTTCCGGATCTGCAACGTCTCGCCGACGTGAATCCCCGCCCACGGCAGCGGGTTGACATTCGCGAGAGCGGCGCAGCTCAGCAGTGGCCACGTGGCCTCAGCGGTACTCGCGCGCAGCAGGAAACTGCCGCAGGTGCTGAACGCGGGAGTCCTGGCGGCCGCTCGCGTCGGTGACGCCGACGGTTTCGCACTGGTGCACCCGGCCAGCACCACTACCGCCAGGAGAACGCCGGCCCGGGACATGTCCCGGATGCTCGCAGCGGTGACGTTCAAGGGTCAACGAATCGTTGGTCCCGTCAGTTGCCCACCGGCCGCTCGGGCGTGCTCAGACGTAGGCGTGAAACACCATGCGTCCGCTGCGGGCCGGGCGCAGCCGGCGCTTGACGCGCGCCGCCAACGAATGATCGGCGCCCGTCTGGATACCCCAGTCCTTGCTGGAGGTCCAGGGAGCGAAGGCCACGACCTTGGAGAAGCCGACGTCGCGCAACATGCCTTCCACCGCCGGCCGGTTGGGGCCGAAATGGTTGCTGGCGTCATCGTTCATCGAGGCGCCCTGGTAATAGGCCGCAGCGGGGATCGGGACGTCGAGCAGGTCGACGACCGTCTCGATGACGGCGAGTTCCGCGGTCACCGATCGCACGTTCTTCAGATAGCCCATCGGATCCGCGGCGTGATAGAGCACGCCGAGAAAGAGGACGACGTCGAACGTCGAGCCCAATGCGTCAGGACTCAGGTCCTCCACGCCGATGTCCCGCGACTCGACCCGGCTGCCCAGCACGCGATGGGCCAACTCGAAATTGCCGCGGGCGTCGCTGCCCGGCCAGTTCCAGGCCCAATGGTCTGCTGCCACCACCCGCTTCGCCCCGCGTCGCTCGGCTTCGAAGGAGTAGAAGCCGTCATAGGCACCGACGTCGAGCACGGTCCGGCCGGTCAGGTCGGGCAGATGCAGGTGACGGACCTCGCTCGGGGTGTCCTTCTGGCCCGGCGTCAGCACGCCTTCGCCGAGATCGATGGTGTGAAACCAGGTGCGCGCGGCGACGATCTCGCGGAGGTCGGCGGGATGGTCTTCAGCCACCTCTGCATTCAACACGGCGGGGACCTTTTACCCTGGCGCCCCGTATGGCCCGCTTCGAAAATCTTCTCATGGCGCAACGAAAGCTCGAGACGCTTGCCGAGGAAGAGTGCTTCGCGTTGCTGGCGGAAGGCCGGGTCGGTCGCCTGGTCTACGTGGACGAGTTCGGGCCGGTGGCGGTGCCGGTCAACTACGCCGTTTCCCGGCGGTCGGTCATCATCCGGGTCGAGGGCGGTGCGAAGCTCGCCGCCATGCAGCAGCCCCGGGTGGCCTTCGAGGTCGACGACCTGGATCAGGACCAGCGATCTGGGTGGAGCGTCATCATTCGCGGGGCCGGACGCGAGCTGCCGATCGAGGAAGTTCCGGCGTTGCTGCGCCACATGGACGGCGGACCGCCGACGCCCTGGGCGACCGGCATCCACAACACCTGGCTCGAGATCCCCGCTGAGATGGTCACCGGCCGCCGCTTCGGGGACTACCAGAAGGCCGTCACCCTCTGATGCCGCCTTTGCCGGCTGACGCCGTCCTTGGGCTCCACCGCTCGGTCGGCGGTTGACGCGAGCTATCCGATGCGTAGAAGCGTGGTGGCGGAACGGTCCAAGGCGTCTCGGCGCAGCGCGCTGACCGGCTGGTACTCGGGACTGCCGACGATCTCGAACAGCGCGTCCGCGGACGGGTAATGGCCGAGGAAGATCAGGTCGGGGACGAACTTGTCAGCCAGCGCCCGCTCCGGCAAGAACCGGGGAGAGAGCACGTGACCGCCCCGGCTGTCCACGATGGGCTGGGCCGCCTGCAGGTACCGGTCGTACGTGGCGGCACCGCCAGGACGAAACCAGAGCGCGTTGAGCACCGCAACCCCGGGAGGCAGGCTCGTCACTGCGGAAGCGCCGGCGGGATCGATCGCGCATCTGGTCAGGATCGCCTTGGTGATGGCTTCCTCGCGGAGGTGCGCGATGGCCTGATAGGCCTCGCTGCGCCACATCGTGTTGAACGCGTCCATCGACGGGTAGCGGACGAAGCCGACGAGATCGGGATCCAGCCCGCCCTCCAGCACCTGCTGAACGGGCATGAAGGGAAAGAGGAGTTCAGCTCCCACGCCCGCCAGGATCGGCATGACCGCCGAGCCGTACTCGGCATATCTTTCGGCCCCGCCGTCGGGCCGGAACCACAAGGCGTTGAACATGCAGATCGGCGCCATCAGCGCAAGCTACACGGACCACCTTGGCACACCCATGGCAGGCGGCTTTGTGCGGTGTTTACACGTTCGAGTGAATTTCGATGACAAACGCTCGCAGCCTGGTGGTTTTCTCCTAATGTTTCGCTTGCCGGTCGCCGCCGACCGCGCGGACTGGGGGTCAACAACATGCAGCCTGTACGCCACCTCGTAGCCACGCCGCGAATGATGTCGGCCCAGCGGTCCGGGGTACTCCTGGGGCTGCGTGTTCGCTAGCGCCCGTTGCGCTGGGTAAAGCGCGGCGCTAGCGGAGCACCGCGCGCGTGCGCTCCTCGTCGGGACGATGGCGCCCGGGCGCCAAGCCCGTCGCGGCAAACGCGACGCGCCGGACACCCCGGCGCTCCCGCCAGAGATCGGCGGCGACGAGCGCGGCGAGGCAGCCAACGACGAACAGCTGCGCTGTCTCGGGCGTCACGAGTGTCATCGCGATCAGCAGCAGCACGACGCCGATGCGGGTAGAGGCATTGGTCCCGGTACGACGAATCTCTCCTTGGTCCCCAATCACCCGTCCATCTATTCACGAAACCGGCAAAATGCGCTGTCACGAAACCCGCCGTTCTGGTCCGTGTTGCCTGGCTGACATCTCCGAGTCGGACACTGTTCAAAACGTCGAAGCCTTCCGGGGGGAAGTTCATGACCATCGAAGCGGTCGACCAATCGGCCAACCCTTGGGTCGTCGGGATGCCCGATCAGCTGGCCGCCACAGTCTTCCGCTATGACAAGGCCACCCGCCGCACCGTCATCGAGAACTGGCACGCGATCGGTGCGCTAGGCCACCAGGATTACCGCGATTACCTGGCCGCCACGCGGCTGTCGTGGAGGCGCCAGCGGCGGGTCCGCGAACTCGTCGTGCGGCTCATCACCGGCAGCAATCAGCGCCCCACCGCCGCCGCGTAGAACGCGGTCACATAGAGTCCTGCCCCGTGCAGGAGTGGGCGCGGTGGCGCGGACCGATCCCCTCGCCGAGCCCGGCGGAACTGGCTGATCGTCACGCCGCCAGCCAGTTGGTCAAGGTCTACGCGCTCGGCGTCGACATGCGCGACCTCGACACCGTGCGAAGCGTCTTCACCCCGGATGCGATCGTCGAAGGGATGGCGGGCACCATGCCCGCCTCGGAGTACCTGCCGAACATCTTCGCGGGCGCGTCGGTCTACCACGCCACCCAGCACAACATCACCAACCAGCACGTCTGGCTCGACGGCGACGAGGCGCTGGTGTGGAGCTACGCCGTCTGCTACCACATCGAGGCGCCCGGAAGCGGGCGCGACGACCTGGTCGTCGCCACGCAGTACCGCGACAGCTGCCGCCGGTTCGACGACGGTTGGCTCATCACGGCCCGCACGTCGGTGCCCCAGTGGATCCGTGGCCCCTACCCAAGGAGTGAGTCATGAGCCGTGCAGACAGCCACGATGAGGACGCCAAGGTCGCGTTCATCACGGGTGCCAGCCGTGGCATCGGCAAGGCCTGCGCGCTCGACCTGGCGGACGCCGGATACCGCATCGCGATCACCGCGCGCACCGTGCAGGAGGGTGAGCAGCGCGAGCACTCCTCGACGCTCAAGGGCAGTGACCTGAGCCCGTTGCCCGGAAGCCTTCAGGGCACGGTGGGAATGATCGAGCAGGCCGGCGGAACCGCCATGGCGATCCCGGCCGACCTGCTCGACTCGGCCTCACTCGGCGCTGCCGTCGCCACGGTGCTGGAGCGTTGGGGTCGCATCGACGTCGTCGTGCACAACGGCCGCTACATCGGTCCCGGGCACATGGACCTCTTCCTCGACACCCCCATCGAACTGCTCCGCAAGCAGATGGAGGGAAACTTCTTCGCGCCCCTGATCATCAACAAGCTGGTGCTGCCTTCGATGGTCGCCCGCGGTGAGGGAACCATCGTCAACATCACCTCGGGGTCGGGATACGGCGACCCCACCAAGCCTGCGGGCAGCGGTGGCTGGGGCATGGGCTACGGCACCTCGAAGGGCGCGTTTCACCGCGTGGCCGGGTTTCTCGCCGTCGAGTTGGCGGCCGAGGGCATCCGCTGCTTCAACGTCCAGCCCGGGCTGATCGCCACCGAGCGCATCGGTCAGGACATGGCGAAATTCGGGATCACCAACAAGGGCGCGCCGATGGAGGTCATGGGCAAGGTCGTGCGCTGGCTGTGCACCGAGCCCGAGGCTGACCAGTACAACGGGCTCAACGTCGAGGCCCAGTACTTCTGCCACGAGAAGGGCCTGCTGCCCGGCTGGGAAGGCCCGCAGTTGCAGGACAACAGCATCCGCCTGGACACCTCAGGCGCCGACTTGCTGCGCCTCGAAGCGGACCTTGCCGCCGGCAAGCTCTGAGCCATGGCGACCCCGGTCCCGGCGACGCCGACCGGCGGCTGGGCCACGGAGTCGCAGGCGGCCTGGTATGTCGATCGCCTCAGCGGCAATCATCCGCGCCAGCCGGGTGAGGCTGTCCTCGTGGAGCTGCTCCCGCCCGCTCCCCGGCGGGTTCTGGACCTCGGGGCAGGAGACGGCAGGCTGACTGCCCTCGTGCTCGCCAACCGGGCGTCCGTCACCGAGGCCGTCCTCATCGACCGGTCCCCGCCGATGCTGCGGCGCGCACGGGAGCGTTTCGCCGCTGAGCCCAGGGTCGACGTTCGGTCCGGCGATCTGCGTGACCCGATCACTCCCCTGGGCGCGTTCGATCTGATCGTGTCAGGGTTCGCGATCCATCACCTCGAGGATCCACGCAAGCGCGAGCTGTTCACCGAGATCGTGCGCCAGCTCGAGCCGGGCGGATTGTTTGCGAACCTCGAGGTCGTCAGCTCGCGGAGTGCTGCGCGGCACGCCGAATTCCTCGCCGCCATCGGACGCACCGCCGATGATCCCGAGGACCGGCTCGCGTCGGTCGAGGATCAGCTCAGCTGGATGGAAGCGGCCGGCCTCGGCGACGTCGATTGCCTGTGGCGCTGGCGCGGTTTCGCACTCATGGTCGGAGCGCGCGCGTGACGGTCACGGCCGCTGGGTGATCTGCCTTCCGCGTTCTGCCGCTTCGTAGCAAGGTGAAGCCTGATCCAGCAGCGGCGAGTAGGCCTCCCACCGGCGTCGTCCCTGCCGCTTGGCCTCATACATGGCGACGTCTGCCCGCCGCAGCAACTCCTCCGGGCGGGTGTCGCGGTCGCCGATCGCCACCCCGATGCTGATCCCTACCTCGACCGAACCCTCGTGCAGCCCGATCGCCTCGGACTGCACGCTGTGCAGCCGCGTGGCAATGCCGGCAAGTTCGTTGCTACCTATGAGGTTCGGGCACACGACGATGAACTCGTCGCCGCCGATGCGCCCTGCGGTGTCACCGGCGCGCACGACCACCTGGAGCCGCTGGGCCACTTCCTGCAGGACGCGGTCGCCCGCATCGTGACCGTGGATGTCGTTGACGGCTTTGAAGTGATCGATGTCGAGATAGAGCAGGCCGACGACGCCTCCCACGCGAGGCTGCTGGCGTAACGCAAGGGTGAGGTGATCCATGACCCGGCTGCGGTTGGCCAGCCCGGTGAGCGGGTCGCTGAGCGCCCGGCGTGACAGCTCCTGCTCGGCGGCCTTGCGCGCGGTGATGTCCTCGACGTAGACGATGGCGTAGCTCGGGCAGTCATCCTCGTGGACGGCTGTCGCGCTGCCGCACAGCCACATGCCCGTACCGTCCGGACGAGGTACCCGGGCCTCGCTCACGTAATCCCTGACCCGTCCCGCAGCCATGGCCCTCGTGGCCTCGACGATGCCCCCGGGGTCATCTGGACTGAGCACGCTCTCCAGGCACTTGCCGGCCAACGCCTCAGCGTCGAGGCCGGTGATGGTGGACAGGCTGCCGTTACTGCGCAGGATCCGGCCGGTGTCAGCGGGCTGCAGGCTGACGAGGCAGATGCCCAATGGCGCCTCCTCGAACATGGCGCGAAATCTTCTTTCGCTGGAGGCCATCCGAGATTCGGCTTGTATGGACTGAACGGTCAGGGCGACTCGTTCGGCGATCGCCTCCAGCAGCGGGATGGCCTCCGGCGTGAAGACGCCCGGCTCCCGGGAACCGATATGCATGACGCCGATGAGTTCGTGGCCGGCCAGCAAGGGGACTCCCACCGCGCAGCGCACGCCCGCGCGATGCAGGGCCGGGCTGTACACCGGAAAGTCGTCGAGATCGGGTACCAGCAGCGGCTGGCGCTGGGCCGCCACCTTTCCGGCGAATCCCGCGCCGACAGGCACTCGCATCTCGGTGTCTTCGCCGGCATCGTCGGGGAAGACACCGAGATGCGCCACCAACGTCTCTCCCGTGGGATCGGCCAGGAGCACGCGAACGGTATCGACGCGAGGTAATTCCCCGGCCTGCCGGATGAGTTCCGAGAGCAGGGCGGGGAGCCCTCGCCCGCTATGGATGGCCTCGGTCAGCCGCAGCAGACGGCCGAGCGACATCATCGTTTCCGTCGCCACCATCGAAGCCCCTTTACGTGACGGACCCTTTGTGCTCGGTGTTGCCGCTGCCTGGGACTGGAGCAGCTTTTGAATTATGCCCTCCCGGCGGTCAATTTCCGTCGGACGGTTGCGGGCAATTTCGCCGATTCCTGGTGGAGCGACCGTGATAACTCCTGAAAGGTCGTTCCAAAATAGAATCCAGTTCTGCGAATGCGCTCCCATGACGACGGCGCACGAAGCAGTAATCCGCGCGTTTGATCCGGTAAAAAGCGCATTTGTCCGGCGGGCGCCGGCGGTCCGCCCGCCCCATCAGGAGTTCGGCATGCGCGGCCTTCAGTTGCGCGGCGGCTGGGTTGACTCCAGGTAGGGCGGTCTCGCCCACCCCAAATGCGCCGGGGCATTGGGCCGAACGGGCTAGCGAAAACCCGTCGGCACACCACCCAACGCCGCTCAAGGGCTCCCAAAACGGTGTCGAGAGAATTCACATGGAGTCCCACGGAACAGCGGGGCCGCCAGGGCCTGGGGCTCCTGCGCTGCGGCGGCTGGTAGCGACCGACGGCGACTTCGTCATGACCGTCGCTCAGGATGGGCGTCTGCTGGCGGCCAGCGACAGCGTCGAGACCGTGCTGGGCTGGAACCTTGCCGAATGCGCGCGACGGGGAATCTGCACCGCCGTTGTCGATGAGGGCCAGCAGGCGGTGCTGCGTCACCTGCTGGCGCAGGTCACGGGCACCGGCGGCGCGCGCTCCACGGTGCAGCTGAACGCCGCGCATGGGCGGCTCTGGGTGGACGTCGCCGCCAAGCAGCTGATCGATGAACCGGGCTCCCCGATCCACATCAGCGCGCGAGACGTGTCCGACGACCTCGCCGCTGCCCGCGAGCTCGCCAACTCCGAGCAGCAATGGCGGGTGGCCTTCGAACACTCGCCCATCGGCGGCGCCATGCTGGACACTTCCGGTGCCATCCTCGTCGCCAACAAGGCCCTTGCCCGGATGGTGGGCTGGCGGGTCCACGAGCTGACGCACATGGACGTGACGGAAATCGTCGATTCCCAGGGCGGCCTTCCGTGGCAGGACTGGTGGGACGGGCTGCTCTCGGGCAACTCCGACTCGCATTCGACGGACCGCACGCTCATCACCGCCGACGGGGAAAGGCTCTGGAGCCGGCTCACCGGCGCCGTCGTCATCTCCCCCAGCGGTGACAACGGGGTCGTCCTGCAATTCGAGGACGTCACGAGCCGCCGTCAGGCCGAGCTCGAACTGGCCAATCGGGCCCTTCATGACGGGCTCACCGGGGCGCCGAACCGCTTCCTGACCCACCAGTGGCTCGGCAGCGCGCTCGAGGATTCGCCCGGCAGCCGGGTCGGGGTGCTCTACTGCGACCTCGACCGCTTCAAAATCGTCAACGACAGCTTGGGACACGCGGCCGGGGACAGCCTGCTGAGCCAGGTGGCCGACCGGCTGCGAGCAGTGCTTCGGCCCGAAGATCTGCTGGGCCGCGTGGGCGGGGACGAGTTCGTCGTCATCGTCGAGGGAGTCCGCACGACGGCGGAACTCGCCGACGTCGCTTCGCGCATGGCTGAGGCGCTCGACGAGCCCTTCGAACTCGGCGGCCACTGCCATGCGGTGACGCTCAGCCTCGGCGGTAGCGTCGGCGCGCATCCCGACACCGCCGACGAGGTGCTCATGCGCGCGGACATGGCGCTGCTGCGCGCGAAGCGACTCGGACGCGCTCGCTACGTCGCCTTCGACGCCACCCATGACCGCGTCACGACGCGCGAAGACCTGCAACTGGAAGACGATCTGCGAATGTCGTTCGGTTCCGAGCAGCTACGGGCCTTCTATCAGCCGATCGTCAATCTCGATGACCTGGTCGTCGTCGGTCATGAAGCCCTGGTGCGGTGGGAGCACCACACGCACGGGCTGCTGCCACCCGACCGCTTCCTCGAACTGGCCGAGAGCAGTGGCCTGATCCGCCCGCTCGGCGGGTGGATGCTCGCGCAGGCCTGCCACGACGCCGCGCGTGACGCTGCCGGGCTGGCGCCGGGAGGATGGGTGGCGGTCAACGTCTCCCCCAGCCAACTCGCCCGATCCGGCTTCGCCGACATCGTGATCAGCATGCTGGACAAGACCGGGCTGAACCCGGGGCGGCTGCATCTCGAGGTCACCGAGACCGCCCTGATCGCCGCCAGCGCGACGCTGACCGACGAGCTCGAACAGCTCTCCCGGCTCGGGGTGCGCATCGGGCTCGATGACTTCGGTACCGGCTACTCCTCGCTGAGCCTGCTGCAGAAGTTCCCGGTGCACATGGTCAAGATCGACCGCAGCTTCGTGCACCCGGTGCTGCGCGACCGAAGCGCCCGCGCCATCGTCAAGGCGGTGCTCGGCATGTGCGAGGACATGGGCCTGCCCACGGTGGCCGAAGGCATCGAGGAGCCCGACCAGCTGGAACTGCTACGCGAGCTGGGCTGCTCGCACGGCCAGGGCTATCTTTTCGGCCGGCCGATCCCCCTTCGGGCCCGCATCGTCATCCCGCGCCAGGAGTCTCCCCCACCGAGCGACAAGGCGTCGCAACAGCAGATCCTCGCGCGGAGAGGCCGATGACAACCGCACCGCTTCAAGAAGAGTTCGCCTCGCAAGAGGTCATCAGGCCGGCAGCGGTGCTGTCGGAAGCGCATGCTCGGCTGATCATCGCCGGCCTCGCCGCCGACGATGTGCAGGCGGGCGGTTTCTGGTGGACGAGGGTCGGCACCTGGCGGCGCTACGCCCAGCCGTGGGCACCCGGGGCCGACGACCCGGGTGATGCCGTCCACATCGGCACGATCAGCTGCGTCTACGACAGCCCGGCACGCTTCTGCGTGACCGTCTTCCGGGTCTCCATGACCTCGTACGGCCTGCGTTCGGGCTGGACCACGGAACGGCTCTGCAACGAGGCCTTCAAGCACGCGGGTCTGACGCTGCGGGACTGCCCGCGTGCCTCGCTCACTCCGCCGCCGAAGCCCTACAGCGAGATGGCTCGCGACACCGGTCCGGCGCGCTGATCAGCGCACCTGGTGTTGCTGGCGCTGATCACGCTGGCGCAACGGCAGGATCATCTCGGCGAGCCAGCTGAAGAAGGCGACCAGCAGGCCGCCGAGCATGGCGGAGCCGAAAGTGTCGATGTCGAAGCGGCTTGACAGGCCTGCCGTGATGGCGAGCACCACGGCGTTGATGACCAGCAGGAACAGGCCGAGCGTGAGGATGATGAGCGGCAGGGTGAACAGCCGCAGCAACGACCCCACGAAGAGGTTGACCACCGAGAACAGGGCCGCCAGCCACACGTAGGTGAAGAAGCCGCCGTACACGTGCATGCCGGGGACGATCTTGACCACGATGGCGAGGATGAGCGTCAGGACGAGCAGGCGAAGGATCACGCGACGCAACACCGGAACCGCCTTCCCTCGGCGCCTCGGGCCTGGGAACCCGCCGGCGATCACCGGCAGCGTAGCTCAGTTCAGTCCGAGCATCTCCAGCGCGTTAGTGCGCACGATGCGTTCCAACTCCCCCGGGGTGACCTGCGCAGCCATCCGCTCGACCACCAGATGCGTGTTGGGCCACGTCGTGTCCTGATGCGGGTAGTCGATCTCGAAGACGAGCTGGCCGACCCCGATCGAGTCACGGTTGCGCAGGCCCGTCTCGTCGTCGAAGAAGCAGCCGTAGACCCGGCCCGGCAGGTAGCTGCTCGGCGGATGCGTGATGACTGCCGGCAGCTCGGCGTATGCCTTGTGCGCGAAGACATTGTCGAGCCGTTCGAGAATGAAGGGAATCCACCCGATCTGGCTTTCGGAATAGGCGATCTTCAGGCTCGGAAAGCGCACCAGCAACCCGGACAGGAGCCATTCCACGAGCGAGAGCTGGGCCATGCTGAAGGTGAGCGCCGTGTTGGCACCGCGGGGCGCGAAGGGACTCGTCTCGGCCATCTTCGAGCCGGAGCCGATATGCATGCAGACGACCGTTGCGGTCTCGTCGCAGGCCTGGAAGACGGGATCCCAGTAGCCGTCGGGGTCATGGATCGACGGCAGGGCGAGATGGTGGGGCATCTCCGGAAACGTGACCGCCCGGCATCCCCGCGCGGCATTGCGCCGGATCTCCGCCGCCGCGCTGTGCGGGTCCCACAGCGGGATCAGGCAGACCGGGAGCAGCCGGCCGCGGGACCCGGCGCACCACTCCTCGATCATCCAGTCGTTGTAGGCGGTGACGCACCGGGCAGCGAGGGACTTGTCCTTTGCTTCCAGGAACATCTGCCCGCAGAAGCGGGTGACGTAGGGAAAGCACAGCGAGCGTTCGGTGCGGTTGAGATCCATGTCCGCCAGCCGCGCGACCGGGTCGTAGCAGCCCGGCCTCATGTCGCGATAGGCGATGGGGTCGATGGTGTGCTCCTCCACCGGATACCCGGCGCACGCCACCACCTTGGGCACGACCTTCGCCAGGTCCTCGTAGACCCACCAGTCGACCAGCGGGCCATCGCCCCCTTTGGTGTAGCTGACGCGCAGGGTCTGCGGATCGCCACCGGTCAGGCAGGTGTCCTGCACGACGCGCGGGCCGCGCTCCCGGTCCGCCGCGGGCAACCGATCCGTCCAGACCGTCGGCGGCTCGACGACGTGGTCGTCGACCGAGATGATCCAGGGGAGCTCCGCAGATTCGGTCATCGCACGGGACTCTCGGAAATCGACCGGCGGGCGTGGGCTCCGCGGAGCAACAGCCCGGGCAGCGCCCCGGTATGGCGGCCGTCGCGAAGGACGAACTGCCCGGCGACGATCGTCGCCCGAAATCCCACGGCCCGTTGCTCGATGCGCGGCTCGCCGGCCGGGAGGTCGTGGACCAGCACCGGCATCGCCGGCGCCACGGTGTCCGGATCGAAGACGTTGACGTCAGCCACCATGCCTTCCAGCAGCAACCCGCGATCGTGGAAACCCCAGGCGCGGGCGGGGGCGAGCGTCAGCATCCGTACCGCCTCCTCGAGACTGAAATCGCCGCGGTCGCGTACCCAATGACCGAGCAGATGGGTGTGGATGGAGCAGTCGGAGATCTGGCTGACGTGAGCGCCCGAGTCGGAGAACGTCGGCACCGTGCGCGGATGCTTCATGGCCGCCTTCACCGCTTCGGGGTCGAAGGGCGCGAAGGTCTGCACGAAGAACTGGGTGAGGTCGGTCTCGAGCGCGAGGTCGAGGATCAGCTCGACCGGATCGACGCCGCGCTCCCGGGCCGCATCGGCGACCGTGGGGTTGGGCGGCAAGGGACTGTCCAGCACGCGCATCCGCTCGAAGTCGGGCTTGCGGGCCTCGGCTCCGATCGCGCGGCCGTACGGGCCCTCGTGGGCCGATCTGACCAGCCGCTGGCGTATCGACGGATCGGACAGCGCCCGGCGCTGCTGGTCCAGCGGCAGCGCCCGGATCGGCGCCCACTCCGCCAGCGTGTCGAAGGGCAGCCGGCTGCGGAACGAGGACATCGACCCGATCCCCCGCGGGTGGGTGAGCCCGAACATCCGCCCGCCGGCCGCGGCGGCTGCGTCCAGCACCTCGAGGGAGCGTCCTCCCGACGTCGCGCCGATGGCGATCGGCACCTGGCTGCGCACGGCGAGCTCGATCAGCCGCGCCTCCCGAGCCGAGCGCTCCTCGAGCGACGGAGGGTCCTCGGTGAGCTGGAAGACGCCCGTGCCCGCCTCGGAAAGCGTGCCGACGAGGGCGCACACCTCGTCCCACTCGGCGAGCCGGGAGGCGACGGGGCGGTTGTCGGACGTCTCGTGATGCTGGGTGCGGGAGGTGCTGAACCCGTACGCACCGGCCCGCAAGGCGTCGGCGAGCTCGGCCTGCATGGCCGCCAGATCATCCGCAGTGGCCGGCTCGGTGAAGGCCCGCTCCCCCATCACGTACGTGCGCAGCGCCGAATGTCCAATGTTTGCCGCGTAGTTGAGCGCCTTCGGGAGCCGGTCGACGGCGTCGAGATATTCCGCGAACGTGGTCCAGCTCCAGTCGATCCCGGCCGCCATCGCCGCGCCGGAGATGTCCTCGGCCCGCTCCAGGTTGCGGACCACCAGGTGCCGCTGCTCGAAGGGGGCGGGCGCGAGCGTGAAGCCGCAGTGGCCCATCACCACCGTTGTCACCCCGTGCCAGCACGACGACGTGCCCAGCGGGTCCCAGAAGACCTGCGCGTCCAGGTGCGTATGGCCGTCGATGAACCCGGGCGTGACGACGTGGCCGCCGGCGTCGATCTCCTCGCGCCCCGATGCGTTGATGCGCCCGATCCGCGCGATGCGGCCGCCCGAGATCCCCACGTCCGCCGGGTAGGGAGGCATTCCCGTCCCGTCGACGACCGTCCCGCCCCGGATCACCACATCGAACGCTGCGTCAGAGGGCACGGTGCACCTGCACGGGAATCCCGTTGACCGCCGCGTTACCCGACGGGACGTCGAGCAGATCGCCCGGCGCCAGCAGGTTGCTGTTGACGCCGGCGTGGGCACTGGCGACCCGCAGGCGGGCACCGGGACGGTCATGACCCCACCCGTGGGGAAGGCTGACCACTCCCCGGATGATCTCGTCGCTCACCTCGGCGACGGCCTCGATCGACCCCGCCTGCGAGGTGACCGTCACCGGCTCGCCGTTGGAAAGTCCCAGCGCCGCAGCATCTTTCGGGTGCACGATCAGGGTGCAGCGGCTGCGGCCCTTCATCAGCGTGTCGACGTTGTGCATCCACGAGTTGTTCGACCGGAGGTGCCGGCGCCCGATGAGCAGCAGGCCGCCGGGCGGATTGTCAAGCCGCGCCTGCAGGCGCGGAATGTCGTCGAGGATGTTGTCGTGGGCCAGCTCGACGTCACCGCTCGCGGTACGCAGGATCGAGTCGATCCGCGGCACCATGGGTCCGAAATCCACGCCGTGCGGGTAGTCGTTCTTCAATGATTCCAGGGTCAATCCGCAGGGTCGGGCTCCGTAGCCATCGCCCCACGGTGAGACGCGCACGGTCAGGTCGGCGATCCGGTCGGGTCCGCGCAGCGGGATCTGGTCCATCACATCGGCAGCGGCGACGCCGTGCCGGGCGGCGCGCTCGGCGAACAGGATGTCGTCATACGCGGCGACGTCGACCTCGGCTGCCGGTACTCCTGACAGGATCGCCCCGAGCCGGATCAGGATCTCCCACTCCTGCGGCCGGTCGGCGCGGGGGAAGATGGCCGGGGAGTACCGGGCGGCGCTGCGGACCGCGAAACCCCAGAGCGCCTCGTCGACGTGCGGTTGCTCGAGGGCCGAGAGCCCCGGCAGGATGACGTGGGCGTGGCGGGAGGTCTCGTTCAGCCAGTTGTCGACGCTGATCATCGCGTCGAGCATCGGGAGCGCCGCTTCGAGCTTTCCGGCGTCGGGCGCTGAGAGGACCGGGTTGCCGGCCATCATGATGAGCCCGCGCACCCGGCCCTCACCGGGGGTGGCGATCTCCTCGGCCAGGCAGGAGAGCGGTGCCTGGCCGAGCACTTCCGGAGCCTTGCGCACCCGGGTGTGCCAGCGGCCGGTGCGCACGGGGCCGCGGCGGCGGGCCGTCTGGGCGATCGTCGCGATGGCAGGGGTGGGGAACATGGCGCCGCCGACCACGTCGAGATGGCCGGTCAGCACGTTGACGACATCGACCGCCCATGAGGCGAGCGTGCCGAACTCTTGGTTGCACAGGCCGATCCGGCCATAGACGACGGCGCGCCGGGTGCCGGCGAGTTCGCGTGCCAGCTGCCGGATCCGCTCGGCCGGCACGCCGCACGCGTCAGCCACCGACTCGGGACTGAACTTGCGCGCCGCTGTCAGCACCTCGTCGATCCCCTGGACCCGCCCGTCCAGCGTGCCGAGATCGACCAGGCCCTCCTCATCGAGCACGTGGACGACAGCGAGCAGGAACGCCGCATCCATCCCGGGCACGATGGGAATCCACTCGTCGGCCTTCTCCGCCGTGCCGGTACGCCGCGGATCAACGACGATAGTGCGCCCTCCCCGCGCCCGGATCCGCTTGATCTCGCCCATGATGTCCGGGCAGGAGAACAGCGATCCCTGCGACGCCTGCGGGTTGGCCCCCATCACCAGGAAGAGATCCGTGCGGTGCACGTCGGGGATCGGGATGCTCCAGGGATTGCCGAAAAGCTGAGCGCAGGCAAGGTTCTTCGGCCATTGGTCGACGGTCCCGGCGGACCAGATGACCGGCATACGGGGGATGCCGGCGACGGCCCCGGTGTAGCGGCTGAGCGAGTAGTTGTGGACCGCGGGATTGCCGATGTAGGCGGTCACAGCCGCGATGCCGTGCTCGCGCACGAGAGGATGCAGCAACTCCTCGCAGCGGGCGAATGCCTGCTCCCAGGTGACCTCGTGCCACTCGTCGCCATCGCGGACCATCGGCACCCGGAGGCGGTCCTCGTCGTGATGCAGCCGGCCCAGCGAGGCGCCCTTCGGGCAGAGGTAGCCCTTGCTCCACACGTCGTCGCCATCGCCGCGGACGTCGACCACCTGATCGCCGCGGGTCTGGATGACCAGGCCGCACATCGCCTCGCACAGGGGGCAGGTGCGCAGATGCGTGCGGACCGGCGCGCCTGCGGACTCGTCGTTTCCCATTCGACCTCGCTCCCGCTCGAGCCGCCCACCTCAGGCGTGCGTCGAGACTAGAACGCTGCCGGTCGCCTCCTGCTAGGCGGGCCGTTCGGCCAGCAGGATGTCTTGCGCGTCAGGCTGGCGGAGCAGCCCGGCGAACATGACGACGACAGCCAGGCTGATGATGGTCTCGGCGGCCCTGCGGAGCAGGTTCATGCCGACCAGGCTTCCCCTGAATTGTGTCAATCACGCGGCCGCAGGCTGGGAAAGTCCTGTGCGATCCGGTCGATGATCGCCAGCACGTAGCGCCGGGCTCCGGGCATGGCGGCCGGGCAGCTGGTCGAGCCGTCCACCATGACCTCGGGAACCGGGCAGAAATGCGTCCCGTCGGCCTGGCGGACGACGACCGTGGGGGTGCCGTCGGCCCAGTGTCCGGTGCAGGTCTCGCCGGGCTGGCAGGGCAGCGTGTCGGTGTAGTGGCCGTGCCACTCCACGGCCGCCGCGCCGTCGGCGAAACGGACCAGCGGATTGGCGTGAAACAGCGTCGGGAGCTTGCTGAACATGACCCCGAGGGCGGTGTTGCCGACAGCGCCCTGCGCTGCCTGGCCGCGCGAGATCGGTGTGCTCACGAAGTACACCGGGATCTTGCGGCGGGTGAACATGCTGATCGCCACCGCTGAGTCGGCCGCGTACTTGTCGACGAGGGCCTGGTCGCTGAGGGAGACCCCGTTGGCGTCCTTCATGCATGGCGTGAAGGCGTCTCCGGAGAACTGGATGACCGCGATCTGCGGGTGGAACCCGACGGGATTGGCCGGGTCGATCTCCGTACGCATGTCGGGGAACCAGTCGCACAGCGCCGTGCCGCCATAGGTGTGCTCGCGGGCGACGGCGTGTCCGCTCAGCCCGAGAAAGAAGCCGAAGTAGGGGGCAGCCTGCGCGGAGATCGAATCGCCCCACAGCTCGACCCGCAACGGGGGCCCGGGGGAAACCGTCGGGCTCTGCGCAGGAGTGGGGGTCGGCGTGGCCGTCCTGACGGCCGGTGTCCGGCTCGGCGCGACACTTGCCGACGGCGCCGCCGAAGGCCGGTGCGCAGTGGCCGATGTGGTGGCACTGCCGCAACCGATGAGAAGCGCGAGCGCCATCGTGGTCACTGCGACGGCCGCGACGGCCGGCTGGCGAGAGAGTGGTCCGATGCCCTGGAAGATACGGGCCGCGGAGGCCGGGCGAGTGCTAGCAGCCGATGAGGGTCCGCACGTCGGGCAGGGTCGCCGGGACCCTCGTGACGTCGTGTCCGGTGACGACGGAGCCGTCGCCGTCGCGGCGCACCCAGGGCACCACGACCTGGATGGTCTTGTCGTCGTCGGACCATGCCGGGTAGCTGTGGGCCTTGAGGTAGGTGACGAGCTGGGGGGTGGTCATTTCCTGTACTCCGGTCGGCAGCTGGGGAGAGGTGCACCTGCGCGCCTCGCTGACACCCGCGTTAACGGCTGGTGTTCAGCCCGGTAACGCCCTGCCCAGCAAATTTTTCGGCAAACGTCAAGCGCCGTCTCTCGCCCTCAGTAGGGGCTGGCCGCGCTGGCGTGGATGACCAGGCCGGCGATGGCAAGGACGAGGATCTGGGTGCAGCAGATGACCCACACCTGGGCACGCAACGCGGAGTCGAAGTCGAGCCACTGCCACCACGTGGTGCGAGGGCTCCGCGGGGCGCGCGCCGCGGGCCGGGCGATCGTCTGCTCGACAAGCGCCGCCGGAGGGGTCGGGGCAAGAGTCACCAACGCGCGAGTCCTTTCAGGTGACGGGGTGGTCCGTAGCCCGGCGGGCGCCGTTCACCCATCGGCCGGGATCCGGTGGCTTAACGAACGTCCTCCCGGCCGGATATGGCACCCGGTCGACGGCTCAGGCAACCCGCCGGCCCTGGACGACGCTCGTCACGCCCGCCCGGACGGCAGCCGCGCGAAACCGGCGAAATGTGCTTCATGTAAGGGATTGACCTCGGGCCCGTTCTTGTGTGTTATGCAGAGTGAGATAGCAGTTACTTTCAGCGATATCGGGAGGCTCACAGCTCTGCAGGCGGGCGTGCGTGGCGGGAAAGTGCCGCGGCCGCTCGGTGACAGGACACGGCATGGCCAGGTCTGCTGCAGGCCTGGTGTCGGGGCGGATGCAAGTCTGGAGTCCAGTGAGCGAAGCGCATTCAGGGCCGCTCGACGGCCAGCTCGACCGCATCATGGGCTTGGCGCAGCATCAGCTGGAGATGGACGTCGTTGCGATCTCAGAATTCGCCCCCGGGCGCCAGATCTACCGCGCGCTGCACGGCGATCCCGACTCCTTCGGCATGACGGTCGGCGGGGGACCTCTGCTGGAGGACGCCTTTTGCTTGCGCATGACGCAAGGCCTGCTCCCCCACGAGATTCCCGATACCGCGGCCGACCCCGTCGCCGCCCATGTGCCGCTGACGTCATCTGCCGCGGTCGGCGCCTATATCGGAGTTCCGGTCAACCTCAGCGACGGCAGCTTGTTCGGCAGCCTCGCGTGCTTTCACAGCGAGCCGCACGAGCTCGGCGAGCGCGATGTGCGTTTCCTGCGCATGCTCGCCGAGCTCATCACGACCGAACTCGAGGCGATGCGTGAGCGCGATCAGGAGAGCGTGCGCATCAGGCAGTTGATCGAGTCGGCCGCGCTCGAGATCGCCTTGCAGCCGGTGTTCGACATCCACGACGGCCGATTCCTCGGCGCCGAGGCCCTCGCTCGTTTCCCCTCCTGCTTCGGGACGACCGAAGCGGTGTTCGAATCCGCCGGCGCTGTCGGTCTCAGCCTGCCGCTGGAACGCCTCGCCATCGGCTGCGCCATCCCCGTGCTGGATGCGTTGCAGGACGGTCAATTCCTGGCCGTGAACCTCACCCCGCAGGTCGCGTTCGAACTTGCGGCCACCGGCGAGACGAGGCCGGAACTGCTCAGGCGGCTGGTGCTGGAAATCACCGAGCACGCGGCGATTACGAGCTACGCCGACCTGCGGCGGGCCCTGCGCTCCAGCCGGGATCAGGGACTGCGGCTCGCGATCGATGACGCCGGTGCCGGTTACGCCTCGCTCAAGCACGTGGTCGAACTCGAGCCTGACATCATCAAGATCGACCGCTCGATCGTCGAGGGCGTCGCCAGTGACCGGGCCCGGCGCAGCGCGGTCAGTGCCTTCGTGCTGCTTGCGCTCGACATCGGTGCGTCTGTCATCGCCGAGGGAGTCGAACGCCCCGAGGACCTCGAGGCCATCAAGGATCTGGGAGTGGACGCTGCACAGGGTTTCCTGCTCGCCCGGCCCACGAAGGACCGTCGGGCACTTGCCCGCTGGCAGAAATCCGGGCAGCCGGCGCCCCGTGTCGTGCGCTCCCGAGACGCAGAGCCTGCCTTGGCGGTGTCGGCCCGCGGTTAAGGTCCGCGTGTGAGTGATGCCGACCTTCATTTCTATTTCGACCCCGTCTGCCCGTTCGCCTGGATGACCAGCAAATGGGTGCGCATGGTTGCTGCGCAGCGCGACTACACCGTCGATTGGCGCTTCATCGCCCTTCGCATGGTGAACGAAAACGTCGACTACGAGGCCCAATTCCCGCCGGAGTACCTGTCCCTGCACACCGCCGGGCTCCGCCTGCTGCGCGTCGCCGCCCGGGTGAGGGCTGACCATGGGCGGCCCGCTGTCGGCGCCTACTACGCCGCGCTGGGGACCGCGATGTGGGATTCGGACCGGCCGTGGGCTAACCCGGGCAACCCTGAACTCGTGGCGCAGGTGCTCGAACAGGTGGGGCTGCCTTCGCAGCTGCTGACCGCGCTCGACGACGACGGCTTGGATGAGCTTGCTCCGCGAGGAGACCGGCGAAGCCCTGGCGCTCACCGGCAAGGACGTCGGCACCCCGATCCTGCAGTTCCAGCCGCCGGACGGGGTGGCGTTCTTCGGCCCGGTCATCAGCCGGCTTCCCACCGAGGCGGCCGCACTCGAGCTGTGGGATCACGTCATCGCGCTGGCACGCTTTCCGGGTTTCGCGGAAATGAAGCGCAGCCTGCGAGAGCTCCCCCAATTGCGCGCGCTGGGAGTCACCGAGGACCGGATCGGGGTCCAGGAGGACTGGCACGGCGGGAGTAGAAAGACGAAGAAGTAGGCAGTCTCGCCATTCCCGGTTACCGTTCGGTAGCAGGTAGTGAGTTCTCGCCGGCGTCAGGCAGTGGCGACGGGTGAAGAAGTAGCTGAGGAACGAGTCGATGTCCGGTACCGGAGGTCAGGCGGGCGTCACGGTTCAGGACTCGCCACCTGGCCAGTTGCCGGAAGCCGTCGAGGTCGTGCTACTCGATCTCGACGGCGTGATCGTCCGGACGAATGCCGCCTGGGACGACTTCTGCCTGGACAACGGGGGCGACCCTGCGAATGTCGGGACCGGAGTTTCCTACCTGCAGGTGTGTGCCTCGGCGGGTGACGACCCCTCGGCCCTGGCGGTCCGCGACGCGATCCGGATGGCGCTGCGCGGCGATCTGCCGGCCCCGCTGTCGATCCTCGGGCCCTGTGACTCACCTTCGGAGGCACGGGTGTTCAACACCCTGATCTCCTCGCGGCTCGACGATTTCGGTGTCTGCATCGGGGCGACGGTGACGATCTCCCGGGCAAGCGTCGATGAGCCCTCGTCGAACGGTCACCATCCGACCTTGGCGGCACCCGCGCGGCGCAGCTGGACCCCGGATCCGTTTCCGGGTCTCCTGCGCGTGGCCGAGGTCGTCGCCGCGGAGGTGAATCTTGATCAGACGCTGCGCCGCCTCGCCGAATCAGCCCGGGAGCTGCTGGGGGTTCCGTACACGGCCGTCGCCGTGAGCGGACCCGGCGGTGGGCTGGAAGACCTTGCGCAGGCAGGGATTGACCCGCAAACGTTGAAGACACTGGGTACCGGTCCGGCCGTCATCGAATGGTTCAGCGCGCGTCCTGAATCGCTGCAGCGCGACGTCACCCTGAGGGGACGTCAGCTGCTCACCCTCTACGTCGCCGAGAGCGCAGCCGTGCGATTCACCCCGCACGTGGAACGCCTCGCGGCAGCGTTCGCCGAGGCTGCCGCCAGCGCGGTCGACAACGCCCGGCTCTACCAGCTCGCCCGCCAGAGTCACCGGTGGGCGCAGGCGGCAGCCGAGCTCACACAGGACCTAAGTTCCCGCACGTCGGGAGCTCCGTTGGACATCGTGCTCCGGCATGCCGGGCGGGCGGCAGACGCTGATCTGGCAGCCGTGATGGTTCCCGAGGATGAGACCTCGATCCGGCTGCACTCCCTAGTCGGGGGCAGAGCCGGCTTGCCCTCCGGCATGACGTTCTCACGCGAGGGCAGCCCGTCTTCTGACGTCATGCGCAGCGGCAAGCCGCTGCTCCTCGTGTCACCGACCGCCCGCGTGCATGAAGTGAGCGACGAGCCGATGGGACCGATCGCCGTGGTCCCCTTGACCGCGGGCAGCACGGTCATCGGCACCCTGGTGGTCAGCCGCCTTATCGACCGCACGCCGTTCGGTAGCGCGGATGTCACCGCGCTCACGCGGTTCGCGCAATACGCCGGGATCGCTCTGGAACTCGATCGGACGCTGGCGGATCGGCAGCAGCTGCATCTGCACGACGACCGGGCCCGGATCGCCGGCGAACTGCACGACCATGTGGTGCGCCAGCTCTTCGCCGTGGGCATGGGACTGGAAGGCATCATCGAGGCGCTCGACGACGCCGAATTACGCAGTCGCGTCGGGGGTTACGTCGCCGCGCTCGACGACAGCATCCGCGCCATCAGGGAGACCATCTACCGGGTCTCCGAGAGCTGAGCTCGGGGCGGCACCTCACCCCTTGCGCAGGTCGGATTTCAACACCTTGCCGGTGGGTGTCTTGGGCAACGACTCGATGAATCGCACCTCCCGCGGGTACTTGTAGGCGGCGAGGCGCTCTTTCGTATAGGCGATCACATCGTCGGCGCTGAGATCGACGCCTTCCCTGGCGACGATGACCGCGACGACCTCCTCGCCCAGGCGGTCGTCGGGCTTGCCGATGACCGCGGCCTCGACGATGTCGGGATGCTCGAAGAGCACCTCCTCGATCTCGCGCGGGTAGACGTTGTAGCCGCCGCGGATGACCAGATCCTTGCTGCGGTCGACGATGAAGAAGAAGCCGTCGTCATCGACATAGCCGAGATCTCCGGTGTGGAACCAGCCGTTGCGAAAGGCCTCGGCGGTCGCCTCCTCACGTCCGAGGTAACCCTTCATGACGTTGTGGCCGCGGATCACGATCTCGCCGACGTTTTCCTGGCCCGGCGGGAGCGGGTTGTCATCGAGGTCGTGGATGCGCATCTGCACGCCCCAGATCGGCTTGCCGACCGAGAAGGCCCGCCGCTCCTCGGCACTGATGTTGAAAGATGCGGTGCTGGCGGTCTCGGAAAGCCCGTAACCCTCGAGGACGACGATGCCGAACTTGTCCTCGAACGCCCGCATCACCTCGGCCGGTAGCGACGCGCCGCCGGAGACGGCGATCCGCAGTCGGGAAAGGTCACGATCGTCGGTGTCCAGCGCGGTGAGTGCCTGCAGCATCGTGGGCACTCCCCCGATGACGGTGACGCCGTCGGCCACGATCGCATCGAGCACCGCCTTGGGCTCGAACCGCGGCACGATCGACAGGCAGCCGCCGAAAAGCACCGTGACGTCGATGATCGAGGACAGCCCGAAGACGTGGAAGAAGGGCAGCACGGCGAGCGTCACGTCGTTGGCGTTGCCGCCGAAAAGGCGCCCGGAGACCGAGCAGTTCATGTACAGCTGGAAATGCGTGAGCTCGGCGCCTTTGGGCCGGCCCGTCGTGCCGCTGGTGTAGATCAGGACGGCGGTGTCATCGGCATTCGTGGGGTGGATGCCGCCAGCCGGATCGGTGTCGGCCTGCTCCCCCAGCAGCGCGTCGAACGCCTGCGCGCCTTCAGGCAGTGGCGTCCCACCCAGGCCCAGGACGTAGAGCGGCACCGCGCGCTCTTGGGCAGCCTTCTCGGCGTCGGCGACGAAGAGCTCGAAGGTGACGAGCAGCCTGGCCTTCGCGTCGTCCAGGTGGTAGCTGATCTCCGGCGCCTTGAGCAGCGGGTTCAGCGGCAGCAACGTCATCCCGGCCTTGAGCACCCCGAAATAGGCGACCAGGAAGTGCGGGACGTTAGGGAGTTGGACGGCGACGACATCGCCCGGAACGAGCCCCGCCGCGGCGAGTCCGGCGGCGAACTGGCCCGATTGCGCGTCGAGCTCCGCGTAGGTCATGGTGGTGCCCATGAACTTGGAGACCGGCGATTTCGGGGCTGCGAGCGCAGACTCACGCAGGATGGTCGCCAGGTTGAAACTCATCGCGTCGCTCCTACCGCCGGGTCCGCTGATGCCTACCGCGGGACGGTATGCCACTGCTCCCCTGCCATGCACCCCGATCCGCGGGGTGCCCCGAATGGGGGGTAGACAACGCCGTAGCGGCGCGTACTGTCACGACTACTGAGGGTGTGTCGTACGCGGCCTTCCTGCCGACGTCGTCCTCGGCGAGGAACTACCTGGCCCTGAGACCACGGCCTCGATAGGCGCACCGTCATGGGCATATCCGCATGAGTTTGGCGATTGGCCGGCGGCGGCCGCCGGCCGTGATGAGCCTGCTCACCCAGCCTTCACCAGACCCCATTCCCCCAGCGAGGGCGATGACCGCTCCCTGGCGGGGAGCACCATCCGTCGACCTTGACGTCGCAAGTGCCTTGTTCGATCACGACCTGCGGATCCTGGGCGCGTGCGGTCGAAGGCTCGCCGGCGGGAGCCGTGCACCGCGGATGCTGGTCGGCCAAACGATCTTTGATCTGCTTCCGCGCAGGGCGACGGCGAGGGCAGAGAAGCTGCATCGGGATGCGCTGATCGGTATCGAGTCGACCACCGATATTCGCTTGGCCGGTCGCATCTTCGAGCAACGCCTCTCTCCTGTGATCGGCGCCTGCGGCGACGTCGTCGCCGGACTGAGCCGCGTCCACGAGGTGACGCAGGCCCGCCAATCCGAAGCCCGGCTGAGAGACTCCGAAGAGCGCTTCCGGATGGCGTTCGAGCACGCCCCGATCGGCAAGGCCCTCATCAGTCTCGAGGGTCGCTACGAGGACGTTAACCCGGCGATGTGCGAGATCATGGGTTACTCCGCTGCCCGGTTGAAGGCGATGGGGATTGCCGAAACCACCCATCCGGACGATCTGGCCGCCGACCTCGCGGCAATGTCGAAGCTGCTGGGCGGCGCGTCCACCTCCTGGACCCTCGAAAAGCGCTACGTGACGGCCTCCGGCACGATTGCCTGGGTTGAAAAGACCATGTCTCTCGTCCGGCGGCAGGACGGATCGCCGCTTCATTTCATCGCCCAGATCCAGAACATCACGGAGCGCAAAGAGCGCGACGCCGAGTTGGCCGAGGAACGGCGCAGGCTCCAGCAAGCGCAGGCGGTCGGGCACGTCGGCAGCTGGGAGCTCGACATCGAGACGTCCGCGGTTACCTGGTCGGACACGATGTTCGAGCTCTACGGCCAGGACAGGCTGACGTTCGCCGGCGACTATCTCGCCGCCCTGGAATGCGTCCACCGTGATGATCGGGACGGCGTTGACAGCGCGGCGAACGCCTGCGCGGAGGCGGGTACGCCATTCCACGTTCGCTATCGGGTGATCCGCCCGACCGACGGTGAGTTGCGCTGGATCGACAGCCGCGGTGCGCGCATCTGTGAGGCGGGCCGGCCGGCACGGGTGGTCGGCGCGGTCGCCGACGTCACCGACGTGACCGCGGCCGTTCTCGCAGAGGCCGCCACCATGGCGGCAAACGCCTTTCAACTGGCGGTCATGACGGCGTCCCCCGACATCATCTACGTGTACGACGTGGCTACCCGGTCGATGGTGTGGAGTAATCGCCCGCTCAGTGAACTGCTCGGCTACACGGGCGCCGAGCTTGCCACTATCGGTCGCGACGTGTTCGAAGGCCTGACACCGCCGGAGGATCGCCCTCAGTTCCAAGTCGGGATCGATGCAGCGTGTGCTGCGGCGGACAGCGAAATCGTCCAACTGAATCACCGCCTGCTCCACGCCGATGGCAGCACCCGTTACTTCTCGCAGCGGGCTACGCCGTTTCGTCGGGATCGCGACGGTGTCGTCACCCAACTCGTCGGGGCGCTTCACGACATCACCGACGCCATGGGGTTCCAGTCCAGGCTCGAGCACGACGCGTTGCATGACAGCCTCACCGGATTGCCTAACCGTGCGCTTCTCATGGACCGCCTGGACGTCGCGCTTGCCCGCGCCTGCAGGGAGCGGAGGGAGGTCGCGGTCCTGTTCTGCGGGCTCGACAGCTTCAAGCACGTCAACGACACTGCTGGTCATATCGACGGCGACCTCGTACTCCAGGAGACCGCCCGGAGGCTGCAGCGCATGCTGCGCGATGGCGATACGGTGGCCCGGGTCGGAGGCGACGAGTTCGTCATCATCGTCGAGCCGTGGAACCGCGAAGAATCCCGGCTGCTGAGCGATCCCCTCGCCGTTGATGCTCCGGATGCCATGCTTGCCACCCTGGTCGCGGTGCGCATCGGCGACGCGCTCCGCGAGCCGATCCGTGCCCACGGAGTCGAGCATGTGGTGAGCGCGAGTATCGGAATCGCACACGGCAGCCTGTCGCAGATCGTGGGCGTTGGACCGGTGAGCGCTGAGGAGCTCCTGCAGGATGCAGACTCAGCGATGCACCGGGCCAAGGACCGGGGTAAAGACCGATTCGAAATCTTCGAGCGCCAGATGCGAACGGATCTCGACCAGCGTGGCCGCATCGAGCGAGTGCTGCGATCGGCGCTGCGACAGTCGCCCCAGAGCGAAGGGCCACTGGAGTTCTGCGCTGCCTATCAGCCGGTCTTCGACCGTGACACGGGGGCGCTGACTTCTTTCGAGGCGCTCGCCCGGCTCACCGACGGACACGGCATCACCATTCCCCCGGACGCTTTCATCGGTATCGCCGAGGAGACGGGCCTCATCCGGCCATTGGGCATCGCCATGCTCGACATGGCCTGCGGCCAGCTCGCCACCCTTCGGACGCGGTCCCCCGGATTCGAGAACGTCACTATGGCCGTCAACGTCTCGGCGTTCCAGGCGCAGTACGGCTCGCTGGGCGTCGACGTCAGGCGCGCGTTGCTCGCACATCAGCTGCAACCCGGCGACCTGGTCCTCGAGCTGACCGAGACCTCTCTCCTGCGGGCCGACCAGTCCACCTTGAACAACCTTCGGGCGTTGCGAGACGAGGGTGTAGGCATCGCCATCGATGATTTCGGAACCGGATATGCGAGCCTGCGCTACCTGGCGACGCTGCCCATTTCCATCATCAAGATCGACCAGTCGTTCACCTCCGGGACTTCCCTATGACGAAGTCAGCCGGAAGATCGTTCGCGCGGTAGCGGGCCTTGCCGCCGACATGAACCTGTCGTGCATCGCCGAAGGCGTGGAGACCGAGGCGCAGAAGGCTGCGCTACCGGGCGGAGTCCAAGTGCAGGGCTGGCTCACCGGCCGTCCGCAGAAGCCCGCGCTGCTGGAACTGGATGTGCTCAGCGCGCGTCGGTAACGCCTAATTGGCCTTGCGCCTCGCGCGCGAGACCGACTACCTCCCTCACCGTCGTCCTGGGGGATGACGCCTCCGCTGGTTCCAGGTCAACATCACGTCCCGCTGCACCGAAAACCGCCTAAGCTGCCAAGGGTGCGTACCCGCTTCCCCATGCTGGCCGCTGAGTCGCCATGCCGGTAAAGGCGCCCCGCCCGCAGCGGGCCAGGATCGGCGAGGAGCGCAGCCCCGGCGAGGTCCGGCCGGTCACCAATCGCACCATCGTGGGTCTTGGGATCGGTGTGCTCGTCCTGGTCGATCCTGGCGACGACGCGCCATCCTGTGGGCCAGCGCGGGCACGCAAGAAGCGGGTCACGACCGGACACCAACCTGCCCCAGGGCGGGATCACGACGTACGTGGCCTCGTATGAGGAGACGGTGCAGGCCGGCAAGCGCCAGGTGGTCGCCGCGACGCTGAGCCTCGAATGCTCGAGCACCTGCAACAAGGGCGATTACACCGGCTACGGCGGGGATTTCACCCTCACGGTCGACGGCTCGCGGCTGCTGGGCTCGGCCCATCCCTCGTGCCAGAGTGATTCCCTTGTATTGCAGGCGGATTTGTCGTTCGCGGTGCCCGCACAGCTCCCCCAGACGCTGACCGGCACGCTGACGCGCAAATCCACCTGCGCCGCCACCGACGCCGGCCCGTCAGCCACGCTCGAGCTGCACCGCACCAAGTAGGCGCGCGAGCTACTCCGGCCGGCGGCTACGAGAGGCGGACCGGCGAAACGCCGCAGCCCGCCGGTCGCCGAACACCGCAGCGTCGGTTTCCCACCACGGCCGTTGCAGATCGACCTCGGCATCTGTCGACGCGAGCTCCTGCTCCTGGCGATCCAGCTGGCGGTCGATGACGATCGCCTCCCGCTCGTCGGTGCGGATCCACCGGTAGACCAGCAGCGCGAGCACGGGCAGGTCGATCGTCTCGGCGAGAAACCAGACGATGGCCCCGCCGAGCTGCTGATCGTGCAGCCGCGAGGGCCCCCACGTGCGATGCACGGCGAGGTAGTGCTCCGGTGCGAGCAGCGTTGATCGCAGCCGGATCGCGATGCCCGGGATCGCGTCGGCCAGCAGCTCCAGGAACCCGAAGAGGATCCCGGCCGCCAGCGACATCGAACTGCTCTGCGGACCCTCGTCGGCCAGCGGGATCGACATCACGACCCCGGCCAGCAGGAGCACCAGATGCAGCAGCTCGTAGACCACGTAATGCGCCAGGGACGCCGGGAAGATCGACGGTGAAGAACACCAGCATCGACACCAGCGGCAGCAGCAGCGCCCCGAACGCCGGATTCGACAGCACGTTCATCGCCTTCGCGTCGGCGATGCGTGCCAGCACCGGCTGGCGCCCACCCTCCCGCTGCAGTGACCGTGCCAGCGTCACCGGCTTGCCGAACATCAGCAGCGCGGGTGAGACGACCAGCAGCATCATGATCTGGACGGTGTAGACCCAGAACAGCGTGTGCGCGTACGCCCCGACCCACCAGAGCGTCACGGCCGCAATCGTGAGCAATCCGAGCCCGAACGAGACCATGCGGCGCACCGGCCACTGGCCGCCATCACCGCGTAGCAGCACGACGCCGCGGGCATACCACCCGGCGGCGACGAGCAGGACGCCGACAGCCACCGGATCGAACGTCCATGACGTCAGCGCTGAGGAGGCGGTCAGCACGAGCCGACATTACGGCCGGTGCGGAGCTCTGGCACAATTTTGATAGAAGATGAACATGCGCCGGCCAACCGTCTGTAGCCCCCGTGTCTGACGCGATCTGGCGGGCTGCCGAGCAGCACACGGTGACCGAACTGCTGCTGGCGCGGCTGGACAGCGACCCCGACTCGGAGTATCTCGACGTCTGCGGCACGAAGCTGACCGCCCGGGAGGTCGCCGAGAAGGGCGGCCGGATCGCCGGTTCGCTCCAGCAGCTGGGCGTGAAGGCCGGAGACCGCGTCGCCACCCTGCTCGAGAACTCCCCCGAGATGCTGCTGGCCTGGTTCGCCACCACCTGGCTCGGCGCCGTCAGCGTCCCGGTCAACACCGCGTACAAGGGCGAATACCTGCGCCACCAACTCGACGATTGCGGCGCCCGGGTGCTGATCGTCGCCGACGAGTTCGCCGACCGCGTCCAGGCCATCAGCAGCACGCTGCCCCAGCTCGAGCACGTCATCTGCCTGGGTGAGACGCCGGCTATGACGAGCGTCACGACTCATCCGTGGGACGAGGTGCTCGCGGCGGCCGGTGTCGAGCCCTTTGACGTGCGCCCGTCAGCCCTCGCGACCTTCGTCTACACCGGCGGCACGACGGGCCTGTCCAAGGGCTGCATGCTCACGCACAACTACCACGTGGCCCTCGCCGAGCAGATCGGCTATTGCTGGGAGCGTCGTGCCGATGACGTGATCTGGACCCCGCTGCCGATGTTCCACTTCAACGCCCTCGTGACGGCCGTGGTCGGCACCCTGATCTACGGCGGCCGCGGCGCGATCTACCGCCGCTTCTCGGTCTCGAACTTCTGGCCGGAGATGAACCGCACCGGCGCCACGGTGATCTCCACCCTCGGCAGCATGGCGTACCTGCTGGCCCATGACGTCGACCGTCCGGAAATGCCCAATTCCGGCGATCCGCTGGCCAACAAGAGCCTGCGGCTCATGGGCGCCGCGCCGCTGCCGCCCGAAGTGGACGACGTCATCCGCAGCCGCTTCTCCATCGACACGTTCAGCGGGGCCTACGGCGTGACCGAGGCGAGCCTGGTGTCCTGGCAGCCGCCGGGCGTGCGCAACCGCCCGCGCGGCGCGGGCATCATCAACTCCGAGTACTTCGACGTCCGGATCTTCGACGACGAGGACGGCGAGCTCCCCCGCGGCACCCAGGGCGAGATCGTGGTGCGGCCCACGCAAGCCGCACGTCATGTTCGAGGGGTACTGGGGACGCCCCGAGGTGACGGTCGAGACCAGCCGCAACTGGTGGTACCACACCGGCGATATTGGGATCATCGATACTCATGAAGGCCTCGACTACCTCTATTTTGTTGATCGCAAGGCCGATTACCTGCGCCGGCGCGGGGAGAACATCGCCAGCTTCGAGGTCGAGCGCATCCTGATGGGCCACGGCGGGCTGGCCGATGTGGCCGTCCACGCCGTGCCGAGTGACGTCACCGAGGACGACCTCAAGGTCACCGCGACACGCAAGCACGACTCGACGCTCACCGAGGCCGAGCTCTTCCTCTGGTGCGTCGACCAGCTGCCCTACTTCGCCCTCCCCCGCTACATCGAATTCCGTGACGAATTGCCGCGCAGCCCGGTCGGTCGCGTCCTGAAGCGTGAGCTGCGCGCCGAGGGGGCGACGCCGACCACGTGGGACCTGGAAACCTCCGGCATCGCCTACGAGAAGAAGTGAACCCCGAAGAGCTGGTGTCGCAGCTGGGCCTCGTCGCGCACCCGGAAGGCGGGTGGTACGCCGAGACCTGGCGCGACGAGCAGGCGAGCGCGATCTACTACCTGCTGCGCGCCGGTGAAGAGTCGGCCTGGCACCGGGTCGCCGACCGCAGCGAGGTCTGGCACCACTACGCCGGCGGCCCGCTGCGGCTGGACATCAGCGATGACGGCGAGCAACTGCGCTCGCAGGTCCTCGGCACTGATCTGGCCAATGGCGAGCGCCCGCAGCTGGCTGTCCCCGCCGGAAGCTGGCAATCGGCGACCCCGCTCGGTGCCTGGACGCTCGTCGGCTGCACCGTCGCGCCGGCCTTCACGTTCGACGCCTTCGAGCTCGCCCCCGCCGGGTGGGCGCCCGGCCGCTTCGGACCGCTCGTCTCGGCGAGCTGGCTCGAAACCCACCGGGATGACGTCGCCCTGATCGACGTCCGCTGGTTTCCCGACGGGCGTTCCGGCCGTGACGAGTACGCGGGTGGCCACCTTCCCGGCGCGGTCTGGATCGACCTGGACCAGGTACTCGCCGAACCGCCCTCAGCTGCCGAGGGACGCCACCCGCTCCCCTCACCCGAGCGGTTCGCGGCGGGCATGGCCCGCGCGGGCATCGGCGACGGGACGCGAGTAGTGGCCTACGACGACAACGGTGGGATGGCCGCCGGACGCCTGGTGTGGCTGCTGCGCACGCTCGGCCACCCCGCCGCCCTGCTCGACGGGGGGCTGCAGGCTTGGACGGGGCCGCTCGAGACCGAACCGGCCGTGCCCGCCGCCGCCGGCTTCACCGTCCGCCCCTGGCCGGCCGAGCGGTTCGCCTCCCTGGACGAGATCTCCAGCGTCCCGGTCCTGCTGGACGCCCGCGCACCCGAACGTTTCCGCGGCGACGTCGAGCCACTCGACCCGCGTGCCGGACACATTCCCGGAGCCGCCAATTCGCCCTGGCCCGCGAACATCGGCCCCGGCAACCGCTATCACCCGGCTGCCACGCTGCGCGCCCAACTCGAAGCCGTCGGCGCTCGGCCCGGCCAGGACGTGGTCGTCTACTGCGGCTCCGGCGTCACCGCCTGCCAGACCCTGCTCGCCATGGAGGCCGCCGGCATCGAGGGCGCCCGGCTGTATCCCGGCTCCTGGTCGCAGTGGTGCGCCGACCCTGACCGCCCCGCTGCTGTCGGAGATTGACAGCCCGCTGTCGTGGGCGACTGACGGCTCGCTAGGTTGCCGGTCATGACTCTGACCGTCGAAGAACTGCTCGCCCGCGAAGAGATCACTGACGTCATCAAGCGGCTCGCGCGCGGCACCGACCGCCTCGATGAGGCCGCCATGGCGTCCTGCTACCACCCCGACGGGTTCGACGACCACAACTCCTTCCGCGGCTCGGGCACCGAGTTCGCTGCGTGGGTCTGCGAGGTCCTCCCCCACTTCGAGGCGACGATGCACTTCATCGGCCCGCCGAACATCCGCATTGAAAAACCGGCGGTCGACACCGCGCACTGCGACACCTACTGCGTGGCCCACCACGTCGCCGCCGAGACCGACATGATCCTCGGCCTGCGCTACGTCGACCGCTTCGAGCGCCGCGGCGGCAAGTGGCTCATCGCCAAGCGGGTGTGCGCCTTCGACTGGACCTACACGCTTCCCTACGACCCGGCCAAGAAATTCCTGTTCGAGGCCGATTTCACCGTCGGCCACCGCGACCGTACCGACATCACCTATACCGGGGTCTGATCCCGGCTAGACGTTCACCGGGCTCATGTCGGGATAGCGGTCTCCGGCCGGCGCGCCGACCGCGTTGAGCTCCGCCAGCTGCTCGTCATCCAGGCTGACATGCAGCGCCCCGACGTTCTCCTCCAGGTACGTGCGCCGCTTGGTCCCGGGGATCGGCACCAGATCGGCGCCCTGCGCGTAGATCCAGGCCAGCGCGACCTGCGCCGGTGTGGCGCCGATGGCCTGCGCGATCCGGTCGACCACCTCGACGATGCGGATGTTCGTCTCGAGATTGTCGCCGGCAAAACGCGGGTTGAACCGCCGGAAGTCGCCTTCCTCGAGCTGGTCCACCGAACGCACCGCACCCGTCAGGAAGCCGCGACCCAGCGGGCTGTAGGGGACGAAGCCGATGCCGAGCTCACGCGTCGTCGGCAGGATCTCGGCCTCCGGGTCGCGGGTCCAGATCGAGTACTCGGTCTGCAGCGCCGAGATGGGGTGCACCGCGTGAGCCCGGCGGATCGTCGCGGGTGCCGCCTCGGACAGTCCGAGATGGCGCACCTTTCCGGCGGCGACGAGCTCCGCCATCGCCCCGACGGTCTCCTCGATCGGGGTCTGGCGGTCGACGCGGTGCTGGTAGTAGAGGTCGATGTGGTCGACGCCGAGCCGTGCCAGGCTCGCGTCACAGGCCTGGCGCACATACTCGGGACGGCCGTTGATGCTGCGTTTCGTAGGGTCTTCGGGGTCGCGGACGTTGCCGAACTTGGTCGCCAGCACCACCTCGTCGCGCCGGCCGGCGATCGCACGGCCCACGAGTTGCTCGTTCGTGAAGGGGCCGTACATGTCAGCGGTGTCGAGCAGGGTGACGCCGAGGTCGAGTGCCCGGTGGATGGTCGCGATCGATTCGGTGTCGTCGCCGGTGCCGTAGAACTCCGACATCCCCATGCAACCCAGCCCTTGGCGGCCGACACGCAATCCCTGCGCTCCCAAAGCTGTTGATTCCGGGGTTGTGTTAGCTGTCTGCATAACCATTAGCGTGCCCCGTCGGATGTGTAGTGCACTCGCTGGGTCGACCGAAGCCACATTTGCCGGAAAGTGAGCGCATGCCCCAAGCCAGCGATGACGTCATCACCGCCACAGATCTGAAGAAGAGCTTCAAGTCCCGCCGGGGGCCGGTCGAGGCGGTGCGCGGGGTCAGCATCAACGTCCAGCGCGGAGAGATCTTCGGCTTCCTGGGTCCCAACGGCGCCGGCAAGACCACCACGCTGCGCATGCTGACAACCCTGCTGCCCATCGACTCCGGCACAGCGAGCGTCGCCGGCTACGACGTCGCCCGCGCATCCCGAGCAGGTGCGCGCCCACACCGGCTTCGTCAGCCAGCTGGGCGGCACCGATCCGCTCGCCACCGGCCGGGAGAACCTGCTGCTGCAGGGCCGGCTTTACGGCCGGGCCAAGAGCGATGTCCTCGAGCGCAGCGAGGAACTGATGGACGTGCTCGACCTGCGCGAGTTCGCCGACCGCAAGGTGATGACGTACTCCGGCGGGCAGATCCGGCGCCTCGACATCGCCCTGGGCATCGTCCACGACCCGCAGGTGCTCTTCCTCGACGAGCCCACCACCGGCCTCGACCCGCAGAACCGGGCGAACCTCTGGGAGCACATCCGGCGCCTGCGCGAGCGCGGCACGACGGTCTTCCTCACCACGCACTACCTCGAGGAGGCCGACGCGCTCTGCGACCGGCTCGTGATCATGGACCACGGCAAGGTCGTCATCGGCGGCACACCCCGCGAGCTCAAGCAGCGGGTCGCGGGTGACTCGGTCGTCCTCACCCCGCGCGACCACTCGCCCGGAGAAGCTCGCCGAGCTCACCCAGCAGGAGCCGTACGTACGCGAGAGCTCGGTCGAGGAAGGCAACACCCTGCGGCTCTACGTGGAGGACGGGCCGGCGGCGCTGCCCCAGCTGCTGCGCCTGCTCGACGGGGCCGGGATCGGGATCGCCTCGATGAGCCTGTCGGAGCCGACCCTCGACGACGTCTTCCTGCGCCAGACCGGACGCTCGCTACGCGATAGCGGCGATTCCGCGGGCGCTTCGAAGCCGGCTGCGTGATGGCCGCCATGAACATCAGCAAGACCGCTCACCGACATCGGCCTGCTCACCCAGCGCCGGCTGGTGCAGACCCTGCGCAACCCGCTCTGGCTGATCGTCAGCTTCTCGACCCCGGTGCTCTACCTGGCGCTGTTCACCCCGCTGCTCAAGGGCTTCTCGCCCGGCCATCCCTCGAACGGTCAGGTGCTGGGATCGTTCCTGCCCGGCATCCTCGCGTTCCTGGCCTTCATCAACGGCAGCTCGATGGGCTTCGGCACCATCTTCGAGCTGCAGAGCGGCCTCGTCGAGCGGCTGCGGGTGACCCCCGCTAGCCGCCTCGCCATCCTGCTCGGCCCGATCCTCGCCGGCCTCATCGGCATGTTCATCTTCGACCTGGTGGTGCTGGTCATCGGGTGGGCGTTCGGGTTCCACATCCACTGGGGCGGCCTGCTCGTGCTGGCCGTGCTGCTGTCGATCCTGATGATCATGTTCGCGGCGTTCTCGATCGCCATCGCCCTGCTGGCCAAGGAGATCAGCAGCTTCGCCGCCCTCATCAACGGCATCAACCTGCCGGTGCTGCTGCTCGCCGGGGTGCTGCTGCCGATCAGCTTCGGGCCGACCTGGCTGCGGGTGCTCGCCCACCTCAACCCGCTGTACTACCTCACCGAAAGCGCGCGCTCACTCGGCGCCGGCCACGTCGCCACGCATCAGGTCGGGCTCGCGTTTGCGGTGCTGGTGCCGCTCTGCGTGCTCACGCTGGTCTGGGCGACGAGCGTCTTCCGCAAGGCCGTCGCCTGACGCCTGATCGCTCGGTCAGCCGGCCTTGAGCAACTCCAGCGCCTTGTCGGCATGGACGTCCATCTTCACCTCGCTCTTGATGACGTCACGGATCGTGCCGTCGGCGTTGATGACGAACGTCGCCCGCTGGACCGGGCTGATGCCGACAGGCCCGCGCTTGACCCCGAAGGCCGTCGCGACCGAACGGTCGGTGTCGGACAGCAGCGGGTAGCCGAAGGAGTGCTTGGTCGCGAACTGCTGCTGCTTGTCGACGCGTGTCCTTGCTGATCCCGACGATCTGCGCGCCCACGGCGGCGAACTCGGCGGACAGGTCACGGAAGTGGCAGCTCTCCTTGGTGCAGCCGGCGGTCATCGCCGCCGGGTAGAAGAACAGCACGACCGGCCCGCTTGGCCAGCAGGTCGCTCAGCTTGCGCGGATGGCCCTCCTGGTCGGGCAGCTCGAAATCGGGGGCCTTATCGCCGGGATTCATTGCGGGCGGGTGTCCTTTCAACGGTGCGACGGGCTTTCCGGGGCTTCATGGGTGACGCGCTCGCCGTCGCGACGAGCAGCGTAGCCAACTCCTGCTGCAACGTAGTCGGCCATGACGTCGAGGTCAGGTACCAGCTCACGGCAGGCGATCAGGCCGAAGAACATCGAATCCCGGTAGCTGATGACCGTGATGTTCAAACCCCTGGCCGTCGGCGATGGCACTGAGCGGGTAGTACGCCTGCAACTCGGCGCCGGCGAAGTAGAGCGCCACGTTGGGACCGGGGACGTTGGAGACGAAAAGGTTGAACGGATTGGCGCGCTCGAGCAGCCGCAGCCGCTCGTTCAGCCGGGCGGCCTGACCCGCCAGCGCGGGGATCGCGAACTGGGTCACGTCGACAGCAGGTCTGCCGGCAGGGCGCCGTGCTGCTCCTTGGCCGCCCGCATCGACCTCGTGGACGACCTGCAACCGATCCAGCGGCGACGCGAGCTGCGTGGGCAGCGCTGCCATCATCCCGGAGATCCGATTGCCCGCCGTGCCCGCCTGCTCCGGAGTACGGATCGAGATCGGAACGGCCGCCACCAGGGGTGAATCGGGCAGCGCGTCATGGTCTTCGAGCCAGCGCCGCAGCGCCCCGGTGGACAGCGCCATCACCACGTCGTTGACGGTCATGCCGGCCGCGTTCTTCACCGTCTTGATGTCGTTGAGCGAGAGCTCGCAGAACGCGAAGCGCCGGTGCGGGGTGATCGGCGCGTTGAACGGAGTCTTCGGAGCACGCAGCGATGGCCGGGAGCAGCACGGCGCTGGGGTCACGACCGATGAACGGCAGCCGCGGCCCGGCCGGGCTGCGCAGCAGACGCTGGGCAACGAACGCAGCAGCTCCGACGGAAAGCCGGGTGGCGCGCAGCGGCTGGCGGGCCAGCGAAAGAACGCTGCGCGCCAGCAGGCTCAGACTGCTCGGCTCAGACTCGTGCGGCCACTCGACGAACGGCAGCTCTCGCCCTTCCGGCGACACGTCGAGGAGTGCGCCGAGGATGTCGTTGCCCGACACGCCGTCGATCGCCGCGTGGTGAACCTTGGTGTAGATCGCCACCCGGCCGCCCGACAGCCCGGAGATCAGGTACAGCTCCCACAGCGGCCGCGCCCGGTCGAGCGGGCGGGCGTGCAGCCGCGCCGCCTGCTCGCGCAGCTGCTGATCGTTGCCCGGAGCGGGCAGCGCCAGCTCGCGCACGTGGAACTCGATGTCGAAATCCGGGTCATCGATCCAGTACGGCATGTCGAGGCCGAGCGGCACCTCCACCAGCCGGCGCCGGAAAGGCGGCACCAGCGGAAGCCGGCCGGCGACCACGCGGGTCAGCCGCTCCAGCGTCAGCGGCTCGGCTGCCGTCTTCGGATCGACGATGCACAGGCTGCCGACATGGCCGAACATGGACGAGCTCTCCAGCGCCAGGAAAGCGGCATCGAGTCCGCTGAGCTGCTGCATGCGTGCCCCCGTCAAGATCATGAGTCGCCAGACGCGTGCGTGACGCTGTGTACCCTGCCACCTTCCGAGCTGCCGTAAGCCCCCTCTTCGACTTTGATCCGATCGGCTCAGCTCTCCGCGCCCTCCTGAGCCGGCCAGGGAACCCGTCCGCCGAAGACCGCGGCAATCAGCTCGCTGATGTCATCCGCCACCTTGCTGACCGTGTCGAGCAGCAGGCGCAGATTCGCCCGATCCACCGCCTCGACCGGCAGCGCACCGTGCACCGCCACCGTGCGGTCGGCCCAGCACACCGTGGCCAGCCGCGAGCGCACATTGAGCGCGTTGAGCTCCTGCAGCAGCGCCGCCGAACGCTTCACGTCATAGGCGACGTGAGCAAAGACCCGGACCAGCATCGGCGGCTGCGGCTCGACCCGCACCCAGCCCAGGCACGATCCGGTGCGGAACGGATAGTCGCCCTCATCGTCGGCCTCCGGACCGCTCGCGGTCTCCCAGATGTCTTGCAGGCAGCGCTCCACATGCGATCGCACGAGCTCCTCGTAAGCCACTTCTGCCCCCCGTTCCTGCACTTCATGAGCAGGATGGCAGCCAGGTCCGACAAAAAGCCGGCCGGCGGCGAGCGAGCTCAGCCACCGGTCCACAGCCGTCCCCGCAGCCCGCTCGCACGGGTGATCGGAGTGCTCACCGCAGCCCGGACGGCGGCCTCTGAACCGATGACCCGCACGTGGTGCTCGGCCCGGGTGACGGCGGTATAGAGCAACTGGCGGGTCAGCAGGGGCGAGCCCGCGGCCGGCAGCAGCACGGAGATGCGCTGGAATTGCGAACCCTGGCTGCGATGCACGGTCATCGCCTGCATCGTCTGCACCGCCCCGAGCCGGGCCGGGCGCACCAGCATGGGGGCAGCCGGACGCCCGAACGCGGCCGTCACCGAACCTTCCCCATCGCTGACGACGACCCCGGTGTCACCGTTGAAGAGCTTGACCTCGTAGTCGTTGGCCGTCACCAGCAGGGGCCGCCCGGGATACCACTCCCCTGCGCTGCGGTGCACGTTCAGCGCGCTGTCGATCCAGCGCTCGAGCTCCTGGCCCCAGCGGTCGGCGCCGTAAGGACCGTGACGGTGTGCGCAGAGCAACCGGTGCTCGCTCAGGTGGGTCAGCGCTGAACCGGCGTCGCCCTTCGCCGCGGCGGCGATCAACCGCCGGGCGGCGCCCACCACCTCGTCGCGAAGGCCACCGAGCACCCCGCCGGGCTGGGTCGTCCCGGCAGCCACGGCGTCGGTCTCGACGAAGGAGACGTCCTCGGCGGGGGTACGCAACAGTCCCACCGCAGCATCAGCGTCGCCCTCCTGGATGGCGACCGCCAATTCGGCGATGCGGCCGGTGAACCGCCAGCTTCGCCGCAGCACCACGATGCCCGCGCCGGCTGCCTGCCCGGCGTCGACGATGTCGCCGAGCACCGCACCGGCCTCGACCGACGCGAGCTGCTCGGGATCGCCGACCAGGACCACGCGGGCATCCGGGCGTACGGCATCGAGCAGCCGCGCCATCAGGGTCAGCGAGACCATCGAGCTCTCGTCGACGACCACGAGGTCGTGTGCCAGCCGGTTGCCGGCGTGGTGGCTGGAAGCGGCTGCGCGATCCCGGGCGAAAGCCCAGCAGGCGATGCAGGGTCGACGCGCTGAGCTCCCCCAGCCGAAGCTGATCGGCCTCGGGAAGCTCGGCGACGGCGTCACGCACCGCCTCCGCGAGCCGGGCGGCGGCCTTTCCGGTGGGCGCTGCCAGCGCGATGAGCGGCGGCGGGCCGGGCTGATCCGCGAGCAACGCCAGGATCCGGGCAACGGTGGTCGTCTTGCCGGTGCCCGGGCCGCCGGCGAGCACGCTCAACCAGCGCCGCGCCGCCACGCCTGCGGCCTCTCGCTGATCCAGCTCCTCGGACCCGTCGGGCGGGAAGAGCCGATCCAGCGCGGACGCGAGGCGCTCCTCGTCGATGCCGGGCGGGTCGCTCGAGCGAGCGCTCGGCGCTCGAGGTGAGCTCGCCGGCGACCAGCTGCTCCTGCTGCCAGTAGCGATCGAGATACAGCAGCCCGGCGCGCAGCTGCAGCGGATGGCCACCGGCACCGCGCCGGACCCCACTCGACGAGCGGGCTGGCCTCGCACGCCGCCAGCCACTCCTCGGGATCCGGCCAGGGCAGGGTCAGCGGCCCGGTGTCGCCGGCCGCCGACGGCTCCGCCTCGACGTCCTCCTCCGCCACGATCTGGCCGGGCGCGGCGGCCAGGTCCAGGCACACCGATCCCAGCCGTGCCGCCCGGACGGCCAGCGCGGCGGCCAGCAGGACACGCTCGTCGCTCTCGCCGCCCGAGCTGACCGAGCCGCCGGGCCACGTGGATGTCGGCGGCATTCAGGATCGCCGCATCTTGGAACTCGGCCAGGAGACCGTCCCCGGCTGCCGTGCGCCGGGGATCGAACCGGTCGACCGTCACCGGCCTGGTCGCGTTCACCGCGCCACCTTCCCGGAGTCCAGCGCGTCCGACAGTTCCGTGACGAGCGCGGCCGGCGGCTGCCAGGCGAACACCCCGCACGGCTGACCGTCGACGACCGGGGTCTGCGCGCCGCACATGCCCCGCAGGTACAGGTACAGCACCCCGCCCAGATGGGTCTCGGGGTCATAGCCCGGCTGGCGCCAGCGCAGGTAGCGATGAAGCGCGACCGAGTACAGCAGGGCCTGCAGCGGGTAGTCCGAGTCGAGCATGGCTTCGGCCAGGCGCGCCGGCGTGTAGTCGGCGGCGCTCAGCTGGCCCGAACCGGGCGGCGCGAGCCCGAGCCAGTTGGTCTTGTAGTCCACGACCACGTAGCGCGGGCAGCCCTCGGCATCTCGCACGCGCAGGATGGCGTCGAGGCTGCCGTTGAGGAATCCGCGCAGGGGCTGATCGCGCAGCAAGGGCTCGGACAGCCGATCTCCATAGGGCGCCAGCGGATCCCCCGGACGGCGAGCGGCCAGGTGACGGCGCACCAGGGGGCCCACGCTACCCAGTACCAGGCGCGGCCCGGGCTGATCCCACCGCACAGCGGCAGCTCGAACCCAGCTCGGTCAGCCGATCGGCGGGCGAAAGTCCTGCAGCCGCAGGCCATTCGCGGCCGGGCCGAGTGGCGTCTCGTAGACCGCCAGCAAGGCGGCGCCGAGCTGCTCGGCGTCGATCGGTGGAGCTCGCCGCCGGCGACCAGCGCGACAGCTGCTCTGCAACGCGATCGCTGATCTCATCCGAGAGCGGCGCACACGTGGTGTCGACCGTTTCGAGCACCGCGTGCACCAGCGAACCGAAGGCTGTACCGCCGGGAAGCAGCGCCATGGGCGAGGTGACCGCGATCGCAGGATCATCCGCGGCCGGCAGCGGCCCGCGCCGGGTAACGCCGTCGGCTGCCGGCTCGTCGTCCAGTCCCCCGTGCTCGGGCTCGCTGCCGACGGCCGGGGAGAGTGCTGCACCCGCGGCACCGGCGCCCGGGCCCGCGTCATGGGCCGCGGCGGTGAGCCCCGAGTAGGACGTGCGGCGCCAGGCCAGATCGAGTCCGCGGTCGAAGCTTGCCGTCCGCAGCTCACCTCGGGCAGTGGGGGTGCCCTTCCAGCGCGCATCGGATGCAGCGCGTCGGCGACCTCGACCGAGATCTTCCCGCCCGCGGCGCTCAAGCGCGCAGCGAGCAGCGCCTGGACATCGGCATCGGCCGGTACGGGAACGCTCGGCTGCGGCTCGGAAGCGCCCGGCGACAGCCCGAAGAGCAGCCGACTCAGCGGCGCGCACTCCGCTGTGGTGCTCGGCGCCCACCACAGCACGACCCGCGAGCGGCCGCGGGTGACCGCGACATAGAGCAGCCGCAACTGCTCGCCGGCCTCCTCGAGGCGATGGCGGGCGACCCCCTCGTTGAAAGCCGCGCGATCGCTTCCCGCGAGACCAGCAGCCGACGTCGAGCACCCGCTGCCCGGAGGGGTCGTGGTAGCGCGGCCGATCCACGGTGGGAAGGAAGAGATCCCAGCCGTACGGCACGTAGACCACCGGGAATTGAAGGCCTTTGCTGCGATGGATCGTGACGACCTGCACGGCGTCGGCATCGGAGTCCAGCCTGCGGCTGCGTTCCTCGACACCGTCGGTCGCCTCGTCGGCCTCGTCCATCCGCCGGCGCAGCCACGCGACGAGTGCCGTGATGCCCAGGCTGTCAGCCGTCGCCGCGGCGTGCAGGGATTCCCCGATGTGACGCAGATCGGTGAGCCGCCGCTCACCGTCGGGTTCGGCGAGCAGGCGCGCCGGCAGCTGCTGCGAGGACATGATCGTCTCCTGCAGGGCGGCGACCCCCCGGGTCGCGAGAACGCCGGCCCAGCTGCGCAACAACCCGGACAGCGCATCGGTCTCGTCGGGATCGGCCAGAGCCAGCCGGGCGGCCGACGCGAGGAAGCAGGTCATCGCCGCCGCTCTCACCCGGCCCGTGCGGTGGGGCTGCTCGAGCGCTTCGAGCAGGATCAGCCAGTCACGCGCGATGGGAGCGGTGAAGACGCTCGACGCCCCGCCGATGACCGCCGGTACCCCGACGTCGCGCAGCGCCTCCCGCACCATGGTGGCCTGCGCGTTGGTGCGCACCAGGACGGCGACATCACCCGGCTGCACCGGGCGGAACTCCGGCGAACCCGCGCCTGGCGAAGGCGCCTCCGGCGAGGTGATCTGCGTGTCAGAGCTGAGCAGCCCGACGATGTCGGAGGCGACGTCCCTGGCGACGCGCGGGCGCAGTGCCTCCACCCGCACCAACCCACCTCCACTCAGGGGCATGCCGGGCTCACGCGCGATCAGCCTCAGGCGCATCGGAGGGCTCGCGGCGTGATCTGCCGGCGCGCGCAGGAGCGACTGCTCACGAGCCGCTTTCACCGGCCGGTAGGCGATGGCCGGGTCTCCGAACGTTGCCTCGGCGAACAGCGCGTCGAAGGCTTCCAGCAGTGCCGGCTCGCTGCGCCAGTTGCGTTCCAGGGTTGCCACTTCACGCGCCTGGGCCACGGCTTTCAGGTACGCGGTGACGTCTGCGCCGCGGAATCCGTAGACCGCCTGCTTCGGATCCCCGATGAGCACCAGCCGGACATGACCGACGAACGCCTGCGAGACGATGTCCCACTGCACCGGATCGGTGTCCTGGAACTCGTCGATGAGCACGACGGGAAAGCGCTGCCGCAGCCGGCGCGCTGCCGGTGGCCCCTGCTCGGGATCGCGCAGCACCGCCGCCAGATCGGTCTGCAGATCGTCGTAGCTGCGCAAGCCGCGCAGCCGCTTGCGCCGGTCCACCTCCTGGCGCACCGCCTCCGCCAGCCGGCGACGTACCCCCGCAGCCGAATCAGCTGGAGCAGCAACGGGTTCCAGGCGTGCCTGGGGCTCCCGGACCACCGCTTCGAACGCGATGGCGACCGCCTCTTTCGGCGGGATGATCGGGGCGTCATCGGCAACGCCGGGCGTCGCGAACTTGCGCAGATAGAGGTCTTCGGCGACCTCGGTCACCAGATCGTCCAGCGACTCGACGAAGCGATCCCCGCCCGTCAGGGCCGCGAGCTCGGCGGTGACCCCGAGACCGGCGAGCACCTGAGCGCAGAACTGGTGGGTGGTGGCGATGGTCGCCGCGTCGAAAGCGGTCAGCGCGCGGCTCAGCCGGCGCCGGCGCCGGTCGACCTCCTCATCCGGTGCATCGGCCAGCAGCGCCAGCAGCGGATCACCGAGGTCGACACGCGCGCCTGCCGGGTCGGCGAGCCCGAGCTCGGCACTGGTGAGCCGCTCGCGGACGCGCTCGCGCAGCTCGCCGGTGGCTGCCCGGCTGAAGGTGACGATGAGCATCCGGTCCAGCTCGGCGGCGCCCTCCGCGACGAACCGGGTGACCAGCGCCGCGATGGTGTACGTCTTCCCGGTGCCGGCGCTCGCTTCGAGCACGGTGGTGCCCGACGGCAACGGCGCGTACAAGTCGAACGCGCTCGCGCTCCTCGTGGCCGTCATCCGCGCGCCTGGAATTCGCCCTCGAGCATCGGATCCCACCAGCGCCGGGAAAGGACACCGAAACGGGTCGGCTCATCGGGCCATCCGGCGCCGTCGCCGGGCTGCGGCGGCGCGGCGAGCAAGACACGGAAGGGCGGCTGCATCCCGTAGACGTGCTGGTGCTCGGCCTCCTCGCACTCGTTGCCGAAGCGATTGCCCTCCCACCCCTTCAGCGCGGCCTTCAGGGCCTCCTCCTGCGCCGCCCCCCGGCGGCGGGCGGCCGCGTACTCGAAGGAACACTTCGAGGACAGCGGCAGCGGCTCGCGGAGCCCCAGGTCGTACAACCCGACCAGATCCCGCAGATACTCGGCCGCTTCGGCGCCGTCGACCGGACCCAGCGACACGTGACCCTTGCGTCCCACCGAAACCGCCGCGAACTCCTCCTCGCGACGGCCTGCCGCCAGCAGCAGCAACATCAGCCAGGCCCGGAACTGGCGCTTGTGGTTGACCTGCCCGAAATTGGTATGGACGAGGGTCTGCCCGAACACGCCACCGACGGTGCCGGTAAGGCGCCGCCCAGGCGCCAGCGCGAGGGCGAGATCGAGCACGCGCGGCTCTCCCTGCCGCCACCCCTGGGCCTCGGCCACGATCTGCTCGACCTCCGCGGACACCTCGCCGAGTACGCCGTTGCCGAGGCGCCCCGGCGGGAGCGCGCCCCGGCGCCACTCCGCCTGGCGGCAGTCCCCCGGGTCGACGCCGGACAGCCGCGCGTCGAGCATGCGCTGGCCGATCTGCCACCGGGCCAGCGACTCGAGGTGGACCGGCAACCGGTCGGTGGCCTCCTCCTCCCGTCGCGGGAGAGTGACCCCGAGCCGCTGGCGCAAGAAACCGCGCACCGGATGATCGAAGAACATTCGCAACGATTCCAGCTCGAGATCGCCCGCCGGTGCCGCCGGCAATGGTGTCGGCAGGTACGGCTCTGCCCCGCGCCGCGGGGCCGTCATCGCCCGCGCGCCGCCGAGCGCGGTGGGATCGAAGCTGAAGGGCGCCGCGACGCCGAGCGCTCCGGGAGCGAAGTTGGCGGGGTCGAACGGCTGGAGCGGATGGCGCGTCAGCAGCTGCCGGCGCAAGGACCCCCCGCCGGCGCTGCCGTACGCCGCCTCCAGGGTGTCGAGCAGCTCGCCGACCGGCACGGCCGGCGGGCGGGTCGCATTGGTGCGCTCATCCGCCCCCGCGTACGTGATCACCAGTCGCTCGCGCGCGGCGAGGATGGCGTCGAGCAGCAGCTGGCGGTCCTCGCTGCGCTCATCGCGCTCTCCCGTCATCGGGTCGCGCAGCAGGATGTCGTCGCCGTCGACGGCGGGCTGGCGTGGGAACGCGCCGTCATCCAGCCCCATCAGGCATACGACCCGGTGGGGCACCGAGCGCATCGGGACGAGCGTGCACATCGTCAGGCTGCCGGTGCGGAAATTGGCCCGGGTCGGGCGACCCCGCAGCCGATCGGCCAGCAGGGTGCGCAGATCGCCGAGCGACAGCGTGACGACCTCGGCGCGCTCGCCGGCGGCCTCGAGCACGCGCGAGAGCTCGGTGCGAAGTTGTGCCGCCTGCCACTGATCCGACCCGGTGGTGAGCGTGAGCGACTCGACGACCTCGGCCAGCCGGATGATCCACGCCGCCAGCGGCTGCGGCCCGCGGAGCGCATCGACCGCCCCGTGCAACCGCTCCACGAGCTCGGCGAGGCGGCCCGCCAGCTCGATGTCGGTGCTGTCGACATCGTCGAGCGGAAGCGCGAGGCCGACCCAGCCGGGACCGCCGGCATGCGCGGCCACGTCACCGCTGGCCGGACCGTCGGCCATCGCGACACCGAGCAGCAGCCGATCCAGCCCGGCCTCCCAGGTGTTCTGCGGGAAGGCCTCGAGCTTGAACGCGGCCCGGTGGGCGGCATCGAGCCCCCAGCGCACCTGTGCCTCGGCGACCCATTCGGTGAGGCGGCCGAGATCATCGTCGTCGAAGCCGAAACGCCGCCGTACCGGGGCCGCCGCCGCCAGATCGAGCACTTCGGAGGCGGTCATGCGCCCGTCGACCATCTCCAGCAGCGTGGCGGCCACGCTCATGACCGGATTGGTCTGGCGCAGCGAGCGGTCAGCAAGGCGAACGCGCAGCAGCGACGCCGGCGAGACCGGGCCGCCCTCCGACGCTTCCTGCTCCACCAGCTCAGCCCCGACACCGAAGGTCGCGGAGATCAGCGGTGCGAAGGTCTCGATGTCAGGGCACATCACCACGATGTCGCGGGGCTCGAGGGTCGGATCGGCGGCCAGCAGGCCCAGGATCACGTCACGCAGCACGTCGACCTGGCGCGCCCGGCCATGGCAGGCGTGTACCTGGATGCTGCGATCGTCAGGCGCGATCACCGGCCGCCGGCCGGGGCGAGCGGCCTCCACCGGCTCATCCGAGCGGATGGAATGCTGCAGCCGGCGCAGCAACGTGAGCTTGCCGGCCGCCTCCGGCAGCGGATGGTGGACGTCATCCCGCTGACCGCCGGCCCCGGCCAGCGTCAGCTGCAACTCCCGGACGTCGCGTCCCATCGAGGACAGCAGCCGGTGAGAAACCATCGACGCGGTCGGGTCGGTGCTGCGCCGGGTGGGCACCGTCTGCGCGGAGCCGGCCAGCCGATCCCACAGCGGCGCGCACGGATGCAGCAACCACAGATGGATCTCGCGATGCTCGGCCAGCGCCGAGAGGACCGCCAGCTGGCCGGGTGGGATACGCGTCAGCCCGAACAGCGAGAGCCTCGCAGGCAGGCTTGCGGCCGCCTGCGGATCGTCGCGCAGCCGCTCACACGCCGGATCCAGCCGCTGCGCGGGGCTGGGCGCATCCACCAGCGTCCGCAAGCGCCGCCACAGCTCCGGCTGCCAGCACAGGTCGTCGGCGAGCGGCTCCCCCTGGCCGTCTGAGAAGCCTCCCGCCGCCCAGTCAATGATCATGGACGGCCGGTAGGACTCGTAACTGTCGAACAATTCGGCGACATGGCGGGCAGCGGCATAAGGCCTGCCGCGCGGAAGATCGGGCGGCCTGCTCGCGACTGCCGGCAAGGATTCCAGCAACTCCAGCAGCGGCCAGACGCTACGGCCCGGACGCCAGGGATCGGACCGCGGATCGATCCCGCTGACCCCGGCCACGACATCGGCAATCAGCCGCCCGGGACCGGGGAACTCGACATTCGCGCACACCCCGTCGAACCCTCCCGGCCTCGCCCCCAGCACCAAGGAGAGCTGCTGGGTGAGCCACCGCTCGACCCCGCGACTCGGCACGCAGACGATTTCGGGCGCGAACGGATCCGCCTCACCGTCTGCCAGCAGCGTGGACAGGCCGCGGGCAAGCACGTCGGCCCGCTCTCCGCGGTGTAGGTGGAGCACGCCGAAAACCTAGTACGGACCCCTGACAAACCGGTCGAGCTGACCGGACTCGCCCATCCGGGCGTCGACCAGATCCTTCAGCGGGCAACGGCAGAACTTGTCGTGCCAGGCGCGCAGGCATCCGTCGGGGTAGTTCAGCGTGCGGATGACCCGGCCGGGATTGCCCGCGACCAGCGAGTCGGCCGGGACGTCGCGCGTGACGACCGCGCCGGCGGCGACCATGACCCGCGGACCGATGGTCACGCCGGGAAGGATCATCGCGCGCGCCCCGATCCACGATCCCCGCCCGATCCGCACCGGCGCCTCGTAGACCTCACCGCCCTCCATGCCGTGGCTGTTGGAGTCGGTGATGTAGACCTCGTTGCTGATGGCGACCGCATCCTCGATCACCAGTTCCTTCATGGCGAAAAGGATGGCCCCGCCATTGACGAAGACGTCATCGCCGATCCGGATCCGGCCCGATCCGGCGATGAGCGTGAGCCGGTGCTTGGACCAGATCTTGAACCGGTCGCCGACCTCGCAGTCGGTCGTCTCGATGTGTGGCTGCCCTCCGACATTCGGGTACTCACCGACGGCCTGCATCCCGCGCAGCTTCCAGCGGGCGCGAGCCCAGCGCCGCCCGTAACCGGCCCACCAGCCGGCCAGCTGCGCCTGCTGGAGCAGGAACGGCCGATCCGGGGCGAGGAAATGGTCCGGCGGGATGCGCAGCTGTCTCAGCGGGCACCCCAGGCGTAGGTCTGCTTGGCCAGCTTGAGGTACACGAAGGTCTCGGTCGAGCGGACCGCGGGAATGGCCCGGACGTGATCGTTCAGCAACGCGAGCAGCCGGTCGTCGTCCTCGCACACGACTTCGATCAGGAGGTCGAACGACCCTGCGGTGAGCACGACATAGTCGATCTCGTCGATCGCGGCCAGCTGATCGGCCACCTTGCGCACATCGCCCTCGACGACGATCCCGACCATCGCCCAGCGCTGGAAGCCCATGACCATCGGATCGGTGACGCCCACGATCTGGACGACGCCGTCATCGAGCAGCCGCTGGACCCGCTGGCGTACGGCCGCCTCGCTCAACCCGACGATCTTCGCCAGGGCTGCATAGGACTCGCGGCCGTTGCGCTGCAGCGCGGTGACGAGAGCCTTGTCGATGTCATCGGGCCCTCGCGGATTGGCACTGCGCGTCACGAGGGGCCTCCCGGGTCGTCGCTCAGACCCGTGACCAGGCCTCGGTCAGCACGCTACGCAAGATCTGCTCGATGTCATCGAAATGGCTCTGTTCGCAGATGAGGGGCGGCGCGAGTTGCACGACGGGATCTCCCCGGTCGTCGGCCCGGCAGTAAAGGCCGGCGTCAAAGAGCGCCCGTGACAGGAACCCTCGCAGCAGGCGCTCTGACTCGGCCTCGTCGAAGGTCTCCTTGGTGGTCTTGTCCTTCACGAGTTCGATGCCGTAGAAGTAGCCCTCGCCGCGCACGTCACCGACGATCGGCAGGTCGTTCAGCTTCTCCAGGGTGGCGCGGAAGCCGTCCTGGTTGGCCCGGACATGGGGCAGGAGCTGCTCGCGCTCGAAGATGTCGAGGTTGGCCATGGCGACGGCCGCCGAGACCGGATGGCCGCCGAACGTGAACCCGTGCGCGAAGCTGGTGCTTCCCTTCAGGAACGGTTCGACCAGCCGCTCGCTGGCGATCATGGCGCCGATCGGCGAGTAGCCGCTCGTCATGCCCTTGGCGCAGGTGATCATGTCGGGCAGGTAGCCGAAGCGGTCACAGGCGAACATCTCCCCGAGCCGGCCGAAGGCGCAGATCACTTCATCGGAGACGAGCAGCACGTCGTGCTTGTCGCAGATCTCGCGTACCCGCTGGAAGTAGCCGGGCGGCGGCGGGAAGCAACCACCGCTGTTCTGCACGGGCTCGAGGAAGACGACGGCGACGGTCTCGGGGCCCTCCATCTCGATGGCCAGATCGATCTGATCGGCCGCCCAGCGACCGAAGGCCTCGAGGTCGTCACCGTGCTCGGGCGCGCGGTAGAAGTTGGTGTTCGCGACCTTGATGGCGCTCGGGACCAGGGGCTCGAACTCCTGCTTGGCCGCGGGGATACCGGTGATGGACAGCGCGCCCATGGTCGTGCCGTGATAGGCGATGCTGCGGCTGATCGCCTTGTGCTTCAGCGGCTTTCCGACCGCTTTGAAGTACTGCCGGGCGAGCTTCCAGGCGGTCTCCACGGCCTCGCCGCCGCCGGTGGTGAAGAAGATGCGGTTCAGATCGCCGGGCGCTGCGCCGGCCAGGCGCTCAGCCAGCGCGGCTGCCTGCGGATGGGCGTAGGACCAGAGCGGGAAGAACGCCAGCTCGCTCGCTTGCTTGTACGCCGCCTCGGCGAGTTCGACCCGGCCATGGCCCACCTGCACCACGAACAGCCCGGAGAGGCCGTCGATATAGCGCTTGCCCCGCGAGTCGTAGACATATGGACCGTCGCCCCGCACGATCATCGGGACGTCGGCGTCCTGGTAGGACGAGAGCCGGCTGAAGTGCATCCACAGGTGATCCCGGGCGGCTTCCTGCAAGCCGGGATCTGATCCGCTCGCGTGCGGTTGGGGGGTGTCGGCAGCGGTGGCGGTCATCTGGTCATCTCCGGCTTTGTGTGTTGCGTAGGGGGCGGCGGATGGTTGAGGCAGGTCGCTGGTCGTGGCAGGCGCAGCAGACATTGCAGACATTGCAGACGTTGCGTCACCCTGTGCTACGACTATCGCTGCCCGAAGGCTATTCGTCACACCGATCCACGGTAAAGACTTCGTTTCAGACACGGATCCCTTGTCTGACGCGCTTTACTCTGCAACAGTCGCGCAACCCCAGTCCGGCTGCGAGGAGAGATCTGCATGGTGAGTCAAGAGTTCCCGCCACCTCTGACCCCGATCGACAGCGTCGTCGAGCGGCGGGCGCCGGAGAAGGGCCTGAAAGGCGGAGCGCTGGGGCTGGTCTCGACGACCGTCATCGGTGTGGCCTCCACCGCTCCGGCCTACAGCCTCGCCGCGACGCTGGGCTTCATCGTCGCGCTCGTGGGCCTGCAATCGCCGCTTATCGTGGCGCTCGCGTTCGTGCCGGCCTTTCTGGTCGCGATGGGCTACAAGGAGCTGAACAAGGCCGACCCTGACTGCGGCACCACCTTCACCTGGGCCACCCGGGCGTTCGGGCCCAAGACCGGCTGGATGGGCGGCTGGGGCATCGTCGCGGCAGACGTCCTCGTCATGGCGAGCCTCGCGCAGGTCGCCGGCCAGTACGTCTTCCTGCTGTTCAACGCCCACGGCATCGGCGAGAACGCCACCAGCGGCTGGGTCCTCCTGGTGGGCGTGCTGTTCATCGTCCTCATGACCTGGATCTGCTACCGCGGCATCGAGCTCTCCGCGCGCATCCAGACCGGCTTGCTGAGCCTGGAAGCCAGCATGCTCGTCGTGATGTCGGTGGTCGCCCTCATCCGTTTCGCGACCGGTCACGCGCCGAAGGGTTCCGGCGGGGCGCGCCTCTCGTGGTTCAACCCGGCGCACCTGCCCTCGTTCTCCGTCTTCGTCAGCGCCATGCTGCTGATGCTGTTCATCTACTGGGGCTGGGACAGCGCCGTTTCGGTGAATGAGGAGACCAAGGACAGCACGCACACCCCCGGCCGGGCGGCGGTCATCTCCACCATCCTGCTGGTGCTCATCTACGTCCTGGTCACGGTCTCCGCCCAGATGTTCGCGGGAGTCGGCGACAAGGGCATCGGGCTCGGCAACCCCGACAACTCCAACGACGTGCTGTCCGTTCTCGGCGGGGCCATCTTCGGCACCAGCTGGTTCGGGTCCTTCCTGACCCACCTGCTGATCCTGATGGTGCTCTCATCCGCGGCAGCGTCCACCCAGACGACGATCCTGCCGACCGCGCGCACGACCCTTTCCATGGGGGTCTACCGGGCGCTGCCGTCGAGCTTTGCGAAGATGCACCCGAAGTACCTGATCCCGACCGTCTCGACGCTGGCGATGGGCGGCGTCTCGATCGTGCTCTACGTGGCGACCAACTTCGCTTCCAAGGGCAATGTCATCGCCGACTCGGTCACGGCTTGCGGCGTGTGCATCGGCTTCTACTACGGCCTGACCGGGCTCGCGTGTTTCTGGTACTACCGCAAGACGCTGCTGGACAGCGCGCACAACTTCTTCATCCGCGGGCTGCTGCCGCTGCTCGGTGGACTGATGCTGTTCTTCGCCCTGGCTTGGAGCGCGAAGGACGACTGGAACTGGAACGGTGGCAACGGCGCCAGCTACACCTCGTGGACCATGCCGTTCAGCCCGCACTGGCAGATCGGCGGCGTCTTCCTGCTGGGCTTCGGCAGCCTGCTGCTGGGCGTCGTCCTGATGATCATCTGGCGCCTGGTCAAGCCCAGCTTCTTCAAGGGCGAGACCCTGAACCGCGACTCGCCCACCCTCGTGCCCGACGTCGGCGACGCCGAGCTCGCCGCGGCCGTCGCCGCCACGTCCTCCCGGTAGCCCACCAAAGCAACGCGCCCATGATCATGGTTTGAGGCCGGTCGAACGGCTCAAACCATGATCATGGGCGCATTCGTCGGGGTCAGCTGATGTTGCTCATGACGTGCTTGATGCGCGTGTAGTCCTCGAGCCCGTAGAGCGAGAGGTCCTTGCCGTGGCCGGAGTGCTTGAAGCCGCCGTGGGGCATCTCGGCGACGATCGGGATGTGGGTGTTGATCCAGACGCACCCGAAGTCCAGGCCCTTCGACACCCGCATCGCGCGGGCATGGTCGCGGGTCCAGACCGATGACGCGAGTCCGTAGCGGACGGCGTTCGCACAGCGCAGCGCCTCCGCCTCGTCGGCCACCTTCTGCACCGTGATGACCGGCCCGAAGACCTCCTCGCGGGCGATCTCGTCACCCTGGCGGACATCGGCCACCAGGGTCGCTTCGTGAAACCAGCCTGACGCGAGAGGGCCGTTGGCGCGATGGCCGCCGACGACGATCCTGGCCGTGTCGGGCAGCCGTGACAGGAAGCCGCTGACGCGTTCGAGCTGGGCCGGATTGTTCAGCGGACCGAACGCGGCGTCCTCGTCCTCGGGCATGCCGGGGGTCGTCTGCTCGGCCTGGGCAGCAAGGGCGGCGACGATCGCGTCGTAGATCCCGGGGGTCGCGAGTACCCGGGTGGCCGCGGTGCAGTCCTGGCCGGCGTTGAAGTAGCCGCCGATCGCGATGCCTTCGGCGGCAGCTTCCACATCCGCGTCATCGAAGACGATGACCGGCGCCTTGCCGCCGAGTTCGAGATGCGTCCGCTTGAGGTCGGCTGCTGCCGCGCTCGCCACCTCCATGCCCGCCCGCACCGAGCCGGTGATCGACACCAGCTGCGGGGTCGGGTGGGAGACGAGCAGCCGGCCGGTGTCACGGTCGCCGCAGATCACGTTGAACACGCCCGGCGGGAAGAACTCCGACGCGATCTCCGCCAGCCGCACCGTGGTGACCGGGGTGGTGTCGCTCGGCTTCAGCACGACGGTGTTACCCGCGGCGAGGGCGGGGGCGAACTTCCAGACCGCCATCATCATCGGGTAATTCCAGGGGGTCACCTGGGCGACGACCCCGATCGGTTCGCGGCGGATGAACGAGGTCATCCCCTCCATGTACTCACCCGCCGAGCGGCCCTCGAGCATCCGGGCGGCGCCGGCGAAGAAGCGCATCTGGTCGACCATCGGCGGGAGTTCCTCGGACGCCGTCAGGCCCAGCGGCTTGCCGGTGTTCTCGGCCTCGAGCGCCACCAGCTCGGCGGCCCGCGCCTCGACGGCGTCGGCGAACTTCAGCATCGCGAGCTGGCGCTGCGAGGGCGTGGTGTCACGCCAGGCGGGGAAGGCGTTGGCCGCCGCCTCCATGGCGGCGTCGACGTCGGCGGCGGTGCTGACCGGTGCCTGCGCGAACGCCGTGGCAGTGGTCGGATTGAGTACCTCGGCAGTACGGCCGTCGGCCGGGGCCGCTGCTTTCCCGCCGACAAGGTTGGTGATCGTGCGCACGCGGATCTCCTCTAGTGCTTCTCTTGTGGCTCAGGTGCGTCCGGCAATGACATCAGCGATTCGCGCGATGCGCGAGGTGCGGGCGGCGACTTCGCTTCCCTGAAGCGCCGCCCGGCTCTCCCGGGCGTCCGCGAAACGATAGGCGCGATAGAGGCTGTGGACCCCGAGGAAGCGCAGCGGTTCCGGCTCCCAGCGGCGCGGACGGCGTCCGACCCAGGGCAGCGTCGTGAGTTCGGTGTCGCGTTCCAGGATCAGATCGGTGAGGGTCCGTCCGGCGAGATTGCTCGTGGTGACGCCATCGCCGACGTAGCCGCCGGCCCAGCCGAGTCCGCTCTCGCGGCCCAGGCCCACCGTCGCGCACCAGTCGCGCGGAACCCCGAGAAACCCTGACCAGGTATGGGCGATCCCGACGCCTCGGGTCGCCGGAAACATGGTGTGCAGCAAAGCCGTCAGCGCGGTCACGGTCGAGGACGCGGTCACGCCGGCACCAGCCCCGTCGAGATCGGTCGCCGACCCGTACCGGTAGGGCACGCCGCGGCCGCCGAGCGCGATCCGGCCGTCGGCGGTGCGCTGGGCATAGCAGTAGGCGTGGGCCTCGTCGCCGAGCGTCTCACTCCCCTGCCAGCCGATCTCGTCCCAGGCGGATGCCGGCAGCGGATCGGTCACGATCATCGAGGAGTTCATCGGCAGCCAGGTGCGCCGCTGCCCGGCCAGCCCCGCGGTGTAGCCCTCGGTGGCGCGCAGTACCCACCGCGCGCTCACCGCACCGCCGGCGGTGGTGACCCGGCCCGGCTCGAGGCGCTCGGCGAGGCTCGATTCGTGGATACGCACACCGGCGCGCTCGGCCGCTTCGGCGAGTCCCCGCACCAGCAGCGCCGGTTGGATACGCGCGCAATGCGGGCTCCAGCTGCCTCCCAGCGCGCCGTCGACCCGTACCCGCGCGGCCAGTTGCGACGCGTCCAGCAAGACCGTCTCCCGGTCACCGCCGGGGGCCTCGTGGTGGCGCGTCACCTCAGCCCGCAGCCGCTCCAGCTGCGCGGGCGTGCGGGCGACCGCGAGCCGGCCGCCGTGCTCGAAGTGCGCATCGATGCCCTCGGCGCGGGCGACGCGGGCGATCTCGGCGATCGAGCCCTTCATCGCGTCGTGCAGCGCGTCCACGCCCTGGCCGTAGCGCCGCGCCGGGCCGGGCAGCAGCGCGCTCACCCAGCCGCCGTTGCGGCCGGACGCACCGAAACCGCAGAACTGCGCTTCCAGCACCACGATGCGCAGCCCCGGCGCCGCCTTCGCCAGGTAGTACGCGGTCCACAAGCCGGTGTAGCCGCCGCCGACGATGCAGACGTCGGCGGTGATCTCCTCGCGCAGCGCGGGGCGGCGCGCCTCCGCCGGCGGCGGGCCACCCAGCTCGGCCCACCAGAACGAGACGCCGCCGTTGACGGGACCGCGGGTCTCACCGGCGCGAGCGACGCCCGGCGGCGCGCCCCGCGTCAGATTCATCTCGCTCCCGTGCTGGCATCCGGTTGGCCTGGAGGTTAACGATCACGTAACTGATCCATGAATCAAGCAGGATCTAGACGACTATTACCGTGGTCCATACCGTAGTCCAGGACGTAAACCGTCGTCACAGTGCCGGAAGGGCAAAACATGAGGATCGGCGTTCCGACCGAGGTGAAGGCGGAAGAGTTTCGGGTGGCCGCGACTCCCGCGGGCGTGCGCGAGCTGACGAGCGCGGGCCACCAGGTGCTCGTGCAGGCCGGAGCAGGTGCCGGCTCGCATCTGCCCGACGCCGAGTACGTCGCGGCCGGGGCGACGATCGTCGCCGACGCCGACGCCGTGTGGGGCGAGGCGGATCTGATCCTGAAGGTGAAGGAGCCCGTGGCCGAGGAGTACGGCCGCATCCGCGCCGGCCAGACGCTGTTCACCTATCTGCACCTCGCCGCGAGCCGGGAGTGCACCGACGCGCTGATCAAGAGCGGCGCGACGGCGATCGCGTACGAGACCGTTCAGGCCGCCGACGGATCGCTGCCCCTGCTGGCGCCGATGAGCGAGGTCGCCGGGCGCATGGCCCCGCAGGTCGCGTCGCACTTCCTGGAGAAGTACGCGGGCGGGCGGGGCGTGCTGCTCGGTGGGGTACCCGGCGTGCGGCCGACGAAGGTCCTCATCCTCGGCGCCGGGACGTCCGGCATGAGCGCGGCGCTGATCGCGCTGGGGCTGCAGGCCGACGTGACGCTGCTGGACAAGAACGTGGAGCGGCTGCGCCAGGCCGACCGCATCTTCAACGGCCAGGTGACCACCGTCTACTCCACCGTCCACGAGGTGGAGCGAGCGGCGCTGGAATCCGACGTGGTCATCGGAGCGGTGCTGATTCCCGGCGCCAAGGCTCCGGTGCTGATCTCCGACGATCTGGTGTCGCGGATGCGTGACGGTGCCGTGCTCGTCGACATCGCCGTCGATCAGGGCGGCTGCTTCGAATCGACCCACCCGACCACCCACCACGACCCGGTCTTTCCGGTGAAGAACACGGTGTTCTACTGCGTCGCCAACATGCCCGGTGCCGTGCCGGCGACCTCCACGCTCGCCCTGACGAACGTGACGCTGCCCTTCGTGGAGAAGCTCGCCAACCTCGGCCCCAAGGCCGCGGTCCAGCAGGACCCGATGCTGCGTGCCGGAGTAAACGTCGCCGGCGGGGCCATCACGTATCAGGGCGTCGCTGACGCTTTCGGGCTCCCGATGGCGGAGCTCGCCGACGTGCTCTGACGATCTCAGGTCGGCGCCGAAATACGCTGGCTGTGCTGGACGTTTCCGGCTAGGCTCGAACACATGATCGAAGCAGAGTTCGGAGCGAAAGCGGCGGAGTTCGCATGCGCTGCTCGCCGAACTCGCCGCCTTCGTCTCCTCTGATACGTCGGCCGCTCTGGCGGTCGAGGTCCTGCCGGAGGTGCTGGCTGGGGTGCGGCAGGCTGATCTGCTGACGTGCCGGCTGATCGAGCGGGCTGACCGTTCCGGTTTCTACGCCACGGATGGGGCGGCGTCGACGCAGGCGTACGTGCGTCAGCTTTCCGGTGAGTCCGACGGGTGGGTGTCCAAGCGGGTGCAGGTCGGCCGGGCGCTGGCGGACCGGATGCCGGTCACCGCCAAAGCGTTCCAAGCCGGTGACCTGGGCCTGGATCATGCTCATGTGATCGTGCAGGCGACGAAGGATCTGCAGTCCGATCTCGCTGCCGATCTGGAAGCGTTCCTGGCGCAGCAGGCGACGCCGCTGACCCCGCGGCAGCTACGGGTCGTCGCCGAAGAACTCGTCGCCGCCGCCGCGCCGGAAGAGTCGGCTGATGCGGCGGCACGCAAACGGGCGGCGCAGCAGCTGCACCTGTCCGAAACGTTGGGCGGGATGTGGCGCCTCGATGGCCATTTCGACGCCGAAGCCGGCCTGATCATCTCCAAAGCCCTCACCGAATTCCTCCGCAAGGCCTGATCCGGAAGGTGACCTGCTCACCGAATCGATCGGCTGCCGCCGCGCCGAAGCTTTGGTGCAGATGGCCCGTCATGCCACCGCCCACGCCGAGTCCTGCAACGGCCAAGGTGGCGGCCGGCACACCGTCATCGTCGGCCTGTCCGAACAGAGTCCTGCGTGACGGGCTGGGTACCGCCGGAACCCCCGAAGGGCAACGCCTCCCCGCAGCGGCGGTGCGGCGGATGGCCTGTGATGCCGGGATCATCCCCGCCGTCTTCGGAGCCGACTCCGAAATCCTCGACCTCGGACGTCTCACCCGCCACATCCCCACCGGCCTACGACACTTCCTCATCGCCCGTGACGGCGGATGCACCTGGCCCGGCTGCGACCGGCCGGCCTTCATTTACCGAAGCTCATCACCGTCAAGAATGGCTACGCGACCAAGGCAAAACAGAGCCAGAGAATCTCGATCTCCTCTGCGTTCATCATCATCACCGAGTGCATGAGGGTGGCTGGGACATGACCATCGGTGACGATCCCGACCGCACCCCCTGGTTCTGGCCACCCGACGGCCGACCACCCCTCCAAGGCCACCGCCGCCCGTTACTCCGCAAGCCCGGACAGACACCCAGGCGCGCATAAGCGCCGCATCTGAGCCCTACCTCGCTCTTCGAACCAGGACCCAACGGAAGCGCTTGGGAACCGGCACTACGCGCGCTCTTCCACCCTGTGCCGAGGCCCTGTTCCTATGAGGGCCAGGAACGCCGCGACCAGCGAGGCCCCCTCTGACGATCCTTGAGACTCCAGGAGTTTTGGCCGCTGTTCGTCAGGTCCGATCGGCGTAGCGGTAGGTGCGGAGGACTCCGCGTACAGCTCGGTGGTCCAGGGCGGTCCAGCCCAGCAGAAGGGCGCTGAATACCAGTAGTGCGAGGTAACCACTGTTGACCACGCCGGTTAGGACGATGGCGACCATGGCGATCACCACGGCGACCCAGTACCGGAAGGTTAGGTGCTGCTTCTTCAAGAGCGCCCAGCTCACCGTTGGAATCTCGTATTCAGGGGGCGGCGGCTGTCGGCCGTACCACCACCGCAGCACCAGCCCGACGCGCCGGTCGAAGCCGAGCCCGAGCCAACGGCGAGGGATCGGCAGGTGTCGCGGCGAGCCATGCCGGAGCGCCGCCGGCGCCGCGGCGCTCACGACGTACCACGCAACTGGGGAGAGCCAAACGAACATGACAGTGGCGGTCGTGATCGCTGCGATCGGCAGCGAGACAAAGAACGCGAGCCGGAAGCGCTCCGGCCGGTACAGCCAAAGCGGCACACCGTAGGCGACGGTGCCAGCGAGAACCAAGAGACCGAGGACGCCAGCCCAGTCTGGTGCCGACACCGGCGCATCCCTCGTCCCGATAGGAGATTCACTGCCTCGTGCAGGTTCAACGACCTGGCCTCCGCTCGCGTGACGGCTGACCGGCGACATGGCCCGCGACCCTGCAAGAAGCAAGCAAGAGCCGGCGCCGCGCACGCTTTGGCCCGCGCGAGAGCGGCAATTCTCGGGAGCTACCGTGGACAGATGGTGACCGTCGATGAGTTTCTCGCTCGTCCTCTGGTGGGACATTTGGCAACCACCGGCCCGGCGGTACGTCCGATCTGGTTCCTGTGGGAAAGCGCTGCGTTCTGGTGGCTAACCGGAGACTGGAGCCGACTCCAGCAGACGCTCGCCGACAATCCCTCCGTTGCGCTCGTGGTCGACAGCTGCGATCTCTCGACAGGCGAGACGTTGCAGGTAACCGTTCAGGGTGAGGCGGAAATCGTTCCCTGGCAGAAGGACATTGCCCTGCGCAAGCTCCGCAAGTATCTCGGGCCTGACGAGTCCCGGTGGCCGCGAGAGCGCTTCCTGCAACCGCTCGATAACGGCTCCTCCCGGCTGGCACGTCTGCGACCCGTCAAGGCGCCGGTCCTTCGCGACCTTTCGTTCGACGTTGCCTGCACGCAGCGGGCCAACTGGAGCAGCACGCCTTGTGATCTCGAAGCCCCGGGCCGGGCGCCAAGTGAGTTCTCGCGCGCTGCGACCGCGCGGCAACCGGCACTCTGCGCCCAACCCCGCGCATCGGTGATGTGGGACAACCGCGCCGCGGGTGCCCTCTGTCCGTAAACGCAATCTGATGTAAGACCCCTGCCGCTACATCGGATTGCATGTATCCCCAAAACAATCCCCACCTCCCCGGGCACAGCGGATTGCGTGTGGGGCCGACCCCGGCAGCACAGTCGGCGAGCCACGGCACGCGAGGCGCTCGCTTCGGCCGCGCGACGTATCCGGGACTCTGGGCGCATTCAATGCACGGTGGAGTCGGCGCAAATCCCTTGCGCTACAACGCTTTCAGTCGCTGCTGGAAGCTCGCGCGTGCTCGTTGGGATTGGAGTACTCCGTCCAACGCACGATCTTTCCGTTGTTGATGGTGAGGCAGTGGAAGTAGTGATTTCGGTACGGCTTGCCGGTGGCGCGGATGACGTGATCGCCTTGTACTTCGATGATGAAGCGGTTCGGATCGCCGGTGGGCAGCAGCTGGTGGAAGGCAAACCGCTGCTGGCTGAAGTACGACGACGCACCCTCGTCCATCGATCGCATCATGGCTCCCACGACGTCCTTGCCGACGCGGGGCTCGAAGTTGTCGTAGAACGGACACTCGAACACCACGCCCTCGCCCAGCGCCGCGATGGCCGCTTCGTGGCCCTGCCCTGGCGACCGGAACATGGCGTACGCCGCTTCAGCCGCTTCCTCGTTGGTCACGCGTTCTGCTTTCCGGCACGCAGGGCTGCGAAGGCCGCCAGGTCCTGGTCCGCACCTACGCAGACCCGCCGCAGCGACCGAGCCTCCGCAAGGCCGACCGCCGGCCGGCTGTGCTGCAGTGCGTGGTTGTCCCACAGCACGAGGTCAGCCGGCGCCCACTCATGGACGTACTGGTGCTCCGGCAAGTAGAGGTGCTCGAACAGGCGCCCGAGCAGGGCGTCGCTCTCCTCGGGCTCGAGCGGCAGCAACGCGTCGGTCTGCTGCTCCCACACGGCGAGGATGTGCTCGCCCGTATCCCGGTGTGGCCACAGCACCGGTCGCAGCTGATAGACCGCTGCGTCGTCGCAACGCCCGAGGCGATAACGCACGCCATCGGTCAACGACCCGTTGTCGAACGCCAGGACGGCCCGCGCCTGCACGCCTTCGAGCCGGGCTCGCAGGTCTGCAGGCAGGTTTCGCGCCGCGAGGATCGCGTTGACGAACGACGTCTGCGTCCCGCTCGCCGGAATATCGATGCCGTACAACGAGATTGCCTCGTACGGCGCCGGAAAGAACGTGAAGTCGGAATGCCAGGTGGCGGGATCGGCTCCAAGCGTGCCGCCGGTTCGAACGTTCGACACCATCCCGATCGACCCGTTCGCCTCGCGTGCGACGCGCCCGAATGCCTCGGCGAACGCCAGGTGCTGCCCGTCGTCCACCTGCTGGCCGCGGACGAGCAGCAACTGGTGATCGGCAAGCGCCCGCCGCAGGGCATCCCGCTCTTCAGCGCTTGCCGGGCGGCGCACGTCAAGGTCAAGGAGTTCCGCCCCCAGCGCGGGACTCAGACGGCGAATGCGCACTCCTCCTCAATAGCAGTCGCTATGAGGACACGGCAAGGGGTCGCCGCCCGCAAATTTCCTTCACGCGGCGAACTGGCACCATTGAGGCTGGCACGTTGAGGGCTGCACCTTTGCAGAGGGACACGCCGAAAGGATCCCATGGTTTCCGCCGCACCGCCGCGCGCGCTCCTGCTCGAAGACATCCACCCCGATGGCGCCGCCGTACTGCGCTCCGTCGGCTACGACGTCGAGCAACTCACCCGGGCGCTGGCTGAGGATGAGCTGATCCGCCGGCTCGAAGGAGTCGACCTTCTCGGCATCCGATCCAAAACCAACGTCACCGCAAAGGTTTTGGAGTCGGCCCCGGACCTGCTCGCGATCGGCGCGTTCTGCATCGGCACCAACCAGATCGACCTCAAAGCGGCCAGCGCCGGCGGGGTCGCGGTGTTCAACGCGCCGTTCTCCAACACGCGCAGCGTGGTCGAGCTGGCCATCTCCGAGCTCATCGCCCTCACCCGCCGGCTGACCGTCAAAGATGCCTTGATGCACAAGGGGATCTGGGACAAGTCCGCGTCCGGCAGCCATGAGGTACGCGGCCGCACCCTCGGCATCGTCGGCTACGGCAACATCGGCAGCCAGCTCTCCGTGCTGGCGGAGGCACTCGGCATGTCGGTCGTCTTCTACGACACCGCCGACAAGCTCGCCCTCGGCAACGCCCGCCGCTGCGCCAGCCTCAACGAGCTGCTGGAGCAGGCCGACGTCGTCACCCTGCATGTCGACGGAAGGCCTGGAAACAGTGGGTTTTTCGGGGCCGACGAGTTCGCCCGGATGCGTCCCGGAAGCCTGTTCCTGAACCTCTCCCGCGGGTTCGTCGTCGACCATCACGCGCTGCGCAACCAGATCGAAGCGGGCCATGTCGCCGGAGCGGCGGTGGATGTCTTCCCCGAGGAACCGTCGGCACGCGGCGAGGAGTTCGTCTCCCAGCTGCGCGGCCTGGAAAACGTCATCCTCACCCCGCACGTGGGCGGCTCCACCGAGGAGGCGCAGCAGGACATCGGGCAGTTCGTCGCCGGCAAGCTGCGCGACTACCTCGGCACCGGGGCGACGACGCTGTCGGTCAACCTGCCCCCGGTCACCCTGCCGGCCACCGAACACCAGCAGCGCCTGCTGTTCCTGCACCGCAACATCCCGGGCGTGCTGGCGACCGTCGACGGGCTGCTGGCGGAGCATTCCATCAACATCGTGGGCCAGTTGCTCGCCACCACCGGTGATTACGGCTACGTGGTCACCGACGTCGCCGGGCCGATTCCGGACGCCGCCTGCGCGCAGCTACGGGCCCTTCCGGTCGCCGTCCGGCTGAGGTTGTTGTGAGTCACCTCGCTGACGCGCTGGCCGAGATCGTCGGTCCGGCACACGTGCTGACCGACCCGGAGTTGCGGACGCTCGTACGAGGTCGACTGGACCGGCCGGTTCGGCGCGCCGGCGACCCTGGTGGTGCGGCCGGGGAGCACCGAAGAGGTCGCCGCCGTGCTGCAGGCCTGCGGCGCCGCGGGCATGGCGGTCGCCGTCCAGGGCGGTAACACCGGGCTGGTCGGCGGCGGCGTGCCCCGCGGCGGGGAGGTGCTCCTGAGCCTCGCGCGGCTCAACACCCTCGAGCCCGTCGACACCGCCGCGGCTCAGGTCACGGCGGGTGCAGGGGTCCGGCTGGCAGCGTTGCAGGCCCACGCCCGCGCCGCCGGCCTCGCGTTCGGCGTCGACCTCGCCGCCCGCGACAGCGCCACGGTCGGCGGCCTCATCGCCACCAATGCCGGCGGTATCCGGGTGCTGCGCTACGGCAGCATGCGCGCCCAGGTGATGGGACTGGAGGCCGTGCTCGCCGACGGCACGGTCGTCAGCCGGCTCGGGGGGGTCCCCAAGGACAACACCGGATATGACCTCACCTCGCTGTTCACCGGAAGCGAGGGCACCCTCGGCGTGGTCACCCGCGCGCGGCTGCGGCTGGTCGCCTCCGAGGCGGCCCGCGCCGTCGCGCTCATCGGCGTCGCGAACACCCGAGCCGCCATCGACCTGCTGGCGATACTGCGGGAGCAGCTCGGCCCCGACCTCAGCGCCGCCGAGCTGATCTTCGACGAGGGCGTCGAGCTGGTACGCGCCAACGCCGGACTCCCCCGCCCGTTCGCGACCGCGACCCCCGCCTACCTGCTGGTCGAATGCGCGGCCCGCAGCGATCCCTCGGACCGCCTCGCCGAGGCGCTGTCCGACGCGCCGCAAGTGATCGATGCGAACCTGGCGACCGCGGGTGATCCCGGCGGCCAGCGCGCGCTCTGGCAGTACCGCGAGGGGCACACGGAGGCCGTGAACGCCGCCGGTGTGCCGGTGAAGTCAGACATCGCCGTGCCGCTCGGCGAGCTACCGGGGCTGATCGACGCGCTTGCCGGGCATCGTCGCCCGGACGGCGCCCGGTGCCCGGATGTTCGTCTGGGGTCATCTCAACGAGGGCAACGTCCACGTCAACATCATCGGGGCGCTCGACCCCGAGGGTGATGGCAATGCGCACCTGGCCGTCGAGGAAGCCGTCCTGCAGGCGGTTGCCGAGCGCGGCGGCACGATCAGCTCCGAGCACGGCATCGGTCGCGCCAAGGCAGCCTGGCTCGGGCTCTCGCGTAGCCCCGCGGAGATCGCCGTCATGCGGTCGGTGAAGGCGGCACTCGACCCCCACGGGATGCTCTCGCCCGGTGTGCTCTTCGACACCGCCGGCTGACAGCCGCCTGAAGGCGGGTGCCGGCCGCCGGACGGGTACGGCCGGCACCCGACGGATCAGGGCGCCCGTCAGGATGCGGCGGAAAGTACCGGCGCGTTGTTGTGCAGGATGATGATCTGCCGCGGCTGGTAACCGAGGTAGACGCCAGCATCACCAAAGCCGACGATGTCCGCCCGGCCATCGCCGGTGGTGTCGGCCAGCAGGCGCGGATGGCGCTCAACCCGCCAGCCGCCGGCGAGCGCGCGTGTATCCGAGGTTCGGGATCAGCCACTGGAAAGCGCCGAACGATCCGTCGGGCTGGGCGAGCGACGGTGTAGGGCCCGGCGTCACCGAAGCCGACGATGTCCGCCCGGCCATCACCCGTCGTATCGGCGAGCAAGCCGCGGGTGGCGGTCGACCCGCCAGCCCTGCTGGGTACCGAAGTTGGCGACGACGAACTGCACCGGACCGAACGACCCGTCGGCCTGCGCGACCGACGCGGTACACCCCGGCGTCACCGAAGCCCACGATGTCCGCCCGGCCATCACCCGTCGTATCCGCCAGCAACCGCGGATGGCTTCTCCACCCGCCAACCCCCGGCGCTGTAAGCGAAATTGGCCACGACGAGCTCCACCGGACCGAACGAGCCATCCGGCCTGCGCCACCGACCGGTACACCCCGGCGTCACCGAAACCGACGATGTCCGCCCGGCCATCACCCGTCGTGTCCGCCAGGAACCGCGGGTGCCGGTCGACCCGCCAGCCCTGCTGCGGTACCGAAGTTCGCGACGACGAACTCCACCGGACCGAACGAGCCGTCCGCCTGCGCGCGCGACCGGTACACCCCGGCGTCACCGAAGCCCACGATGTCCGCCCGGCCATCACCCGTCGTATCCGCCAGCAACCGCGGGTGGCTCTCCACCCGCCAACCCCCGGCGCTATAAGCGAAATTGGCCACCACGAGCTCGCACCGGACCGAACGACCCATCCGGCCTGCGCCACCGACCGGTACACCCCGGCGTCACCGAAGCCGACGATGTCCGCCCGGCCATCACCCGTCGTATCCGCCAGCAGCCGCGGATGCCTCTCCACCCGCCAACCCCCGGCGACGTAACCGAAGTCGGCCACGACGAGCTGCGCCGGCCGAAGCGAGCCGTTGGTCCGCGCGACGCGAGCGCCAGACGCCCGCGTCACCGAAACCGACGATGTCAGCCCGGCCATCACCCGTCGTGTCCGCCAGCAAGCGCGGATGCCGGTCGACCCGCCAGCCCTGCTGCGTCCCGAAGTTCGCCAGCTCGAAGGTCGCCGTGGCGATGGGGAACGGGTTGTCCGGGTTGGCGCCGAGCGACGTGAGAGTTGGTGAGCGAGGGGAACGCGTCGTCGAGCGTCTTCTTGAAGTACGGGAAGGGGTCGGTCGGATCGCCGCTCAGGTTGCGGTAGACCCCCGCGAGCGTGGCCGCTCCGGCCGCCACGATGGCGTTGATCCCGTAGCCGAGCTGGCTGTGCAGCCAGTAGATGAACAGCGTCGTGCAGCCGTTCACCGCGTCGGGCGCGTTGTCGTCCGGAGCGTTGTTCACGAAGTCCTCGCGGGCGCTGTTCAGCCACCCGTCGGCAACGGCGAAATCGGCCCGGATCCCGGATCGAGCAGACCGTTGGCGTCGAGGAACTGGGCGCCGAGGAAGCGCGAGAGCCCCTCGCCCTTGCTGCCCTCGTCCTGGCCCTGGAACCAGCCGATGCCCTGGGCCAGCATCATGATCTCGGTGATCTCGGCCACCAGCAGGTAGCGGATGAAGTCCGGAGAGGAGGAGAAGCTCTGCCCCTCGGCCTTGATCTCCACCGTGGAGGAGGCGGCGCTGCCGTTCCAGTCGGCGCCGCCGCCCTGGGTGAGCACGTGGACCGAGATGTTGCTGAGCTCGATGCCGCCGAACCAGCCGCTCATCAAGGCGAAATCGCCCTCGCAGGCGGCGATCACCGCGTTCGTACGCGCCGGTTCCGGGCCGGTCGGGATTGGACGGGCGAGGCGGCGAGCGAGTCGTCGTACTGGAAGCGGTAGTGGCTGGTCGTGCCGCCGTTGGTCAGACCTGCTGTCGTGAGCGCCATTGCGGGCGTCCTTCGTCTCGTGGTCTCTTGCGCCATCGCCTGTCCGGCGTGCCCCCGAGCGCCCTTACGTGCCTGTGCAAGTTCGACGCTAGGTCGGGGAGCCGCCGGATCGGCGCGAAGTCGCGCGGCCGACACGCGGCTTAGCCCGGCCGATCGGGCTAACGGGCGTTCACGCGTTCAGTCCTGCGCCTGTAGCGCGGCCGAGACAGAAGGGTGACGACATGGATGGCTGCGCGCCGGGTCGGCTGCTGGCACTCGGCGCGGCGCTCCTGATGGCGTCGCGCGTGCACTCCGGCGACCGTCAGCCGCGCTCGACCAAGGTCCCGGCGACCCGTAGCTTCACGGCCGCGATCGAACCGAGCGTCCCCCACCAGCCGGCCGCCAAGTGCAAGGTCGGCGCCAAGCCGGCCACCGACCAGACCGGGCCCGGTCGACTTCCGCAACCTCGCTGCTGGCGACGTACGGCAGCAGGTCGGCGGGCTCACCGTCTTCACCGGCATCACCCGGCCCTGCGACGGCACGGTCAGCGAGCACCCCGAGGGCCGCGCGCTGGACTGGGGCATGGACTACCGCAACCCGCGATGCGGGCCGACGGTCAGGCCGTGATCAACTGGCTGTTCGCCACCGACAAGTTCGGCAACAAGCACGCCATCGCGCGCCGGCTCGGGATCATGTACGTGATCTGGAACCACAAGATCTACGGGAGCTGGAACGACTTACATCGCAGGCCCTACAACTGCGGCACCGACCCGACCGCGTGCCACGTGAACCACATGCACTTCAGCCTCGACTGGGCGGGCGCGCGGGCCCAGACGTCGTTCTTCACCGGCAAGTGGTAGTCGTTCCGTGCGTAGCAGTCTGCTACAGTTGTAGCGCACTGCTACGCAGGAGGCTTCGCATGACGACTGACCTCGGATCGGCCCACCCGGGTCGCGGCCGACCTGCTCGATTCTGCAGCGGTCGAGGGTGCCCGGCAAAGCCGTTCGGCCAAGCAGCAGCTCGACCATTGGGCCCGCGTCGGCCGGGCCGTGTCGATGACGCAGACCGCCGCGCGCCGCCGGGTGGAGGCCGCGCTCGCCGGCACCCTTCCGGAGCGGGAGCTGTCCACCGAGGAGCGCGTGGTGTTCAGCGCCGAACTCGATGCCGCGATCTCCGAGACCGCACGGCGGATCCGTTTCGGAGAGGTGCTCTCCGGCCGCGGGCGTGACCACGGTCGCGCTCGACGCCAACGGCGTGCTGACCCGCTACCACCCCGACGGAACCAGCAGCCCGCTCGCCTGACGCCGCGTCGATGCGGCTGGATCTGGTGGTCGGGCCGAACGGCGCGGGCAAGAGCACCTTCGTCGAGCTGATTCTCGCGCCCAACCGCCCCGGTGTGACGTTCGTGAACGCGGACATCATCGCCGCCCAGCGATGGCCCGAGGATCCGGCCGCCCACGCGTACGAAGCGGCGGAGGTCGCCGCGCAGACCCGGGCGCGGCTGCTCGAGATCCGACGAGCCGTTCATCGCCGAGACCGTCTTCTCGCATCCCTCCAAGCTCGAACTCCTCGACGCCGCGCTGGCGGCCGGCTACACGCGTGGAGCTGCAGGTGCTGCTGGTGCCGGAGGAGCTTGCCGTGCACCGTGTCCGCCATCGGGTGGCCAGTGGTGGCCACGCCGTTCCCGAGGAAAAGATCCGCTCGCGCTTCGCGCGGCTCTGGCCACTCGTCGCCGCCGGGATCGGGCGGGCCGACGTCACCCACGTCTGGGACAACTCGCGCTACGACGGCCCGGAGGAGATCGCGATGTTCGCCGGTGGAATGCCCATCGGCGCGTGCCGATGGCCGTCCTGGACCCCGCCGAGCTCACGCTCACGCTGGCCGGTCGCAGGCCCTGATCAGCCTCAGCTCGCGCTGATGCGCTGATACTCGCGCAGCAGCCGGCTCTCGAAGCTCTCCGGAACGTACTCCGGATCGGCGTGGTCGGGATCGGCCGCGCGGCGCAGGCCCTCCACGAGCTCCTCGACGTACCAGCGGCGAAAGAGCCGGTGTGCGGGCGGGGTTTCCAGCGTGAGCATCTGCTCGTCGCGGCAGTAGGCGTCGACCTCGTCCAGCGCCGCCAGGTATGCCAGCCCCGCCTCGGCGGCCGACAGCGGCAGCTGCAGAGTCAGCTGCGTTCGGGGCTCGCCCACGCTCAGCGGCGCGCAACGCCTGCTTCTTGATCGACTGGCGCGCCTCGGAGAAATTGCCGACGACGCGCTCGATCAGGGCCATCAGCTCGCGCGGCACCGGACTGGTCGCGCCCCCCGGCAGCGCCGCTCGCCAGCAGCGCGAACTCGCGGATCAGCGAGTCGATGTGGCCCTTGGCGGCCAGCAGGAGCTCGGTCGGCACATCGCCCAGGGTCACCTCGTAGCGGATCGCGTCATCATCGCCACGCGAGCCCTGGCCGAGGTTCACCAGATCCGTCTCGACGGTGTGGCTGTCGAACGCCGCCGGAATCTGCGACGCGTCGATGTCGGGTGGCAGCAGGGTGGCCCAGACGACCTTTCCGCTGCCGGCGGGCTGCACGCCCCAGGAATCGCAGAGCGCTTCCACCAGGCTCCAGCCCCGGCCGGTCATCACCTCGCTGCTGGCACGCACTTTCAACGGAAGCTCCGGCGAACCGTCACTCACCTCGAGGCGCACCCCTGCCGGGAGCCGGGCCAGCCGCAGCTTGATCGGCGGCTTGGCGTGCAGCGCCGCGTTGGTCAGCAGTTCGCTGACGACCAGCCGCGCGTCGTCGGAAAGGTCGGACTGGCCCCAGTCGTCCAGTTGCCGTTCGACGAGCCGGCGCGCCTGCGCGACCGACGCCGCCGAGGAGTCGAAGGCCGCCATGGCCGCCACGACGTCAACGGCGTAATCCTCGGGATCAAATCCGCCGCCGAGGCGCCTCCAGAGGCGCATCATGACGGCGCTTCGAGATCGACGGCGTCATCCGGGTCGAGACCGTGCCCGAGGCACGCGCGCCGGGATGATCTTTCACGCCACCCCCCGACGCTCGGGTTCAACCGAAAGTACCGCAGCCGAAACTGCTCTGGTCAGGTCGAAGCGTAGCGTCTGCGGGCGGTACGGACGCACAGGGGGCGCCTCTGACGCGCCGACCACATCCGCATGACACTTCGGCGAAATGGGGTCGTCCTGGACATCAAGACACCGGTCGGCGCGGCACGCCTCACGTGGTACCCGGCGGGAAGCGCATCGCCGCGCGAAGCGACCGGCCTGGTGCTGCTCGGGCATGGCGCCGGCGGCGGGATCAGCGCCCCTGACTTGCTGAAGGTGGCGTCGATCGCCCACGGTGCCGGGATGGCGGTCGGGCTCGTCGAGCAGCCCTATCGCGTCGCTGGGCGCCGCCCGCCCGCTCCAGCAGCAGCACTGGACGCGGCCTTCGTCGCGGTGGCTGCGGCCGCGCGCAGAACCCTTGCCCGCAAAGGGCTTTCCGGCCTCCCGGTGGTCGTCGGCGGGCGCAGCAGCGGCGGCCGGGTGGCGTGCCGCACCGCCCGGTTGATCGGTGCCTGCGGGGTGCTCGCACTCGCGTTTCCGCTTCAGCCGCCGCGCCGCCGGTCAGGAAGCGAGCCACCGAGCCGGTTGCCGGAGCTGCTCGATACCGGAGTGCCGGTGCTCGTCGTGCAGGGCGAGCGCGATCCCTTCGGCACCGACGTCGACCTGGCGCAAGCGCTCGCCTCGGCGGACGTGCCGGACATCACTCGTCCTCGCCGCGCCGGGCGCAGATCACTCGCTCCGCAAGGGAATCGACGACCTAAAGATCAGCACTTGGCTGGCGCGGTTCTTACCATGAGGGCATGCCGCCCCGCGCTCGCGCCCGAAACCGAAAAGCCGCTGGACCAACAGCGCTCACCGACGCTGACGTCGCGCTGCTGCGCGAGCGGCTCGAGACCGGCAAGAAGCCGCGGGTGATGCTGCTGGTGGATACCGCGCTGGGCGCCGCCGGAACCTCCGTTCCCGTCGTGGGATTCGCCGATCCGGCAGTCGGTGAGTTCATCTCGATCCGGCTGCGCGACGACGTGGTGCCCTTCTCCCCCGCCGAGCTGAGCCTGCCGGTCCGGGGGGCAAAGCCGACCGCCACCGCAGCGCCCGCGCCCGCCTCGCTGCCGCTCGAACCGCCGGCTCCCCGGCCCAGCCATCCGTCGCAGGGCTACCGGCCGAGCAATGAGCCGCCACGTCCCGCCGCGCGCCTCATGGCGGTGCCCGAGCCGGAAGCGGGCGAACCGCCCGCTCCGCCGGCAGCGGAGATCCCGCCGGCAAAGTCCGCCGCCAAGCGCCGCCCGGCCAAGGGCGGTGCGATGAGCGTGACGATGCGGTTCAGCGGCCAGGCATGGACCTACGAGAGCACCAGGGGCGGCAAGCGCTCGGCGGGCAAACCGCTCAGCCTCGCGGCCGTGCGGGCATTCGCCGACCGGCTCGATGACCCGCCGCTGCGCCGCGAGCTGCTGAGCGCGATCGACCTGTGCCGCTCGCAGGTGCAGTCGCGCGCCCAAGCGCTGCGCGCCGAGCTCGAACGCGTCGAGGTCGAGCTGGCCGAGCTCGACGAGTAGCCGGACCGGTCAGCCGGCCGGCGATCAGCTGGCCGAGCCGGGTGAGCTGGCGGGTGCCGCTGCCGAGCATCAGTTCGAGGTGCTTGGCCCAGAGGTAGTAGCGGTGCAGCGGGTAGTCGCGGTCGACACCCATGCCGCCGTGCAGGTGCTGCGCAGCTCGTGCCACCCGCTGCCCGGCTTCGGCGGCGAAGTACTTGGCGACGGCCACCTCACGGTCGGCCGGCAGCTCCTGGGCCAGCAGCCACGCGGCCTGCAGCGCGGTGAGCCGGATCCCCTGCGAGTCGATGAAGGCGTCAGCCGCCCGCTGCCCGACGGCCTGGAACAGCGCGATCGGGTGACCGAACTGCTCCCGGCTCTTGGTGTACTCGGCGGTCAGCTTCACGGCCGAGGACGAAACACCGACCATCGCCGAACAGGTGGCCGCCGTCGCGACCGCCACCAGGAACCCGAGCGCGCTGCCATCCGCCGGGCCGATGAGCGCGTCCTCGCTGAGGCGCACGCCCGACAGCGTCAGGGTCGACTCCAGGTCGTAGGTGATCGCCTCCTGACGCGTCCGGCTCAGACCGGCAGCGTCGGCGGGGACGAGGAAGACCGCTCCATCGGTACCGCCCGACAGCGTCGCGGAAACGAGGAAGTAGTCGGCGTACAGCCCGGCCGGCACGCACGTCTTCTCACCGTCGAGCACCCACTCGGCGCCATCGCGGCGGGCGGACGTGACGGGCGCCAGCGGATCCCCCAGCGGCTCGACGAGAGCGAGGGTCACCAGCTTGGTGCCGGCGGCGACCTCACCCAGAAGGCTTGCTACTGCGGGGGTTTCGGCGCTGTAGCGGCTCAGCACGACGGTGGCGGGCAGCAGCGAGATCAGCGGGACCGGAGCGACCGTGCGCCCGACCTGCTCGAGGATCTGCGACGCCTCGAGCACCCCGAAGCCCAGACCGCCGGCGGACTCGGGGATGGCGACACCGAGCAGGCCGGCCTCGGCCAGAGCCGACCAGAGCTTGCGGTCGAAGCCGGGCTCCTCGCCGGCCTCGATCTCGCGCAGCCGCTCCTGCGTCACGACGTCGTCGAAAAGGCGGGCGGCCAGGTCGCGAAGCTCGACCTGCTCGTCGGTGAAGGCGAAGTCCACGGTGATGTCTCCAGAAGGTCAGCGGCAGAAGGGCACGAAAGAGGAGCCGGGCAGAGCGGGGTGGCTCAGCGCTTGGCCATCGGCATGCCGAGGCCGAACGCGGCGATGAGGTCGCGCTGGACCTCGTTGACCCCGCCGCCGAACGTCAGGATGACGACGCCGCGGTACATGGACTCGAGCCGGCTTGCGAGCACCGATCCGGGCGAGCCCTCCTTGAGGTACGCCGGCTCTCCGACGATCTCCATCAGCAGGCGTACCGAATCGAGGTAGTGCTCGGTGCCGAACACCTTGGTGGTGCTGGCATCGGCGACATCGAGGATGTCCTGCGTGGCCTGCCAGGCGACCTTCCAGTTGATCAGGCGCAGGAACTCGAAGCCCGCGTACGCCTTCGCCAGGTTGGTCTGCACCCAGGGCTGGTCGATGACCCGCCGGCCGTCGGGCAGCAAGGTCTCCTTGGCCCACTTGATGACCTCGTTCAGCGACTTGTCGCCCATGCCGGGGCTGCAGAGCGAGACGCGCTCGGTGTTCAGCTGGCCGGTGATCAGCTTCCAGCCGTTGTTCTCGCCGCCGATGAGCATGTCGGCAGACACGCGCACGTCGTCGTAGTGCACGGCGTAGATCAGGCTTTCGCCGACCAGCCGCAGCGGCGTCATGCTGATGCCCGGGGTGTCCAGCGGCACGCAGATGATCGACAGGCCGCGGTGCTTCTTCGCGTCAGGATCGGTGCGGACGGCGAGCCAGCAGTAGTCGGACGTGGCGGCCAGGCTCGTCCAGAGCTTGTTGCCGTTGATGACGTACTCGTCGCCGTCGCGGACCGCGCGGGTGCGCAGGTTAGCCAGGTCGGTGCCGGCGCCGGGCTCGCTGTAACCGATGGCGAAGTGGATGTCACCGGCCAGGATCTTCGGCAGGAAGAAGTCCTTCTGCTTGTCGTTGCCCCAGTGCATGATCGTCGGGCCGACGGTGTTGATCGTCAGCATCGGGATCGGCGCACCGGCGCGCATCGTCTCGTCGAAGAAGATGAACTGCTCGATGGCGCTCTTGCCCTGGCCGCCGTACTCCTTGGGCCAGCCGATGCCGAGCCATCCATCCGCCGCCATCTGCTTGACGACGCGGCGCATCACGGGACCTTGACTGTCCTCGTGCAGCGCCGCCTGAGTCTCGGGGTCGAGCAGGTTCGCGTAGTACTCGCGCAGCTCTCGCCGCATCGCCTCTTGCTCGTCCGTGTAAGCCAGCCGCATAAACGCATTGTTACCTGACGGCCTGACGCAATGTCAGGCCGGGCCGGAATTGGCTGCTCGCCCCGCGCTGGAGGCCAGCGCCTACTCGGCCGACCAGACGTCGGCAAACGTGAGGAAGCCCGAAGGGTCGTGCCGGCCGAAGCTGCCGTGCTCGAAGACCCCGTAGCCCTTGACCTTGATGCCGTCGGAGCCGGTGAAGGTGGCGACGGCGACGTGATCGAGCACCCCGAAAGGGATCCGCGCCGCGAGCTCGGGGTCGTCGTAGTCGTATTCGAGCGACTCGACCCAGCCCGCGCCTTTCCAGCTGCCGTGCGACCAGCTGGGATCTCCCCCATAGCCGGCGCCGACGTGGAGCGGGATGTAGCCGAGCGTCTTCAGCTCGACCTTCACCGGCCGCTGGCCCCGTTGCATGAGGTGCAGCACCGCCGACTCGGGATGGCGCGTTCCCGGCCGGTAATGGATCTCGATGTCCGGCCAGCCGAGCTGCTCGGGCGGACGTCCGGTCGAGGCCGGCCAGATGCGCACCGCCTCGTTGAGGATGCGGGTGCCGTCCGCCAGCTCCTGCACGATGACGAAGATCGTGAAGTCCGTGAAGCGCAGCGGCGCCCAGACATGCCAGTGGCCGTCGCCGGCATTGATCGGCGCGGTCGGGGCGTCACGCGGCAGCGACTCCCCCACCGGGCGCACTCCCCAGGACCGGTCGCGGGCACCGACCCACGAGTCGGGGTCGACCCGGATCTCGCTCCCCGCCCGCGCGTGATCGTCCCCGACCAGTCGCCGGTCTGGATGAAGCGCTGGGCGTTGAGGATCGTCTGCGCGCCGGCGCGCGTCACCTGGCGCGGCTCGTCGTGGGCCGGTGCCGATGCTCGAAACGTCAGGTCGCACGCGAGGCCCCGGCCGGTGTCCTCGCACACGAGCCGAAGCGTCTTCAGCGGCTCGACGACTTCGATCCGGATCGGCCCGACCGCCTGGGTCATGCGGTCCTCACCGAGCGCGTCGGAAGCTCGCACGACGAGCTGGCGGCTGCCGACCCGAAGGGTCACGAACCCGTCGATGACCCCGAGATGCGGATACACCCCGAGCCCGGCGATGAGCTGGCGTTCCCCGTCGCGCTGGAAGCAGTGCAGGACGCAGCGGTCATAGACATTGCGGTCGCTCGTGGCGAAGTACGCCATCGACAGCGGCGCCTGATGAATCGGGAATTCGTCGAGGGGGACGACCACGGGCGCAGCGTACGCGGGGCGCTGCCGACCGACCCGGGCGCAGACGTTTGCTGGTAGCGGCACCGTAGGTAAGGCTGGGCGGATGCCGCACTGGACGATCACTCGGATGGGCACCCTCGACGCCAGGACGGCGGTGGTGACCGGCGCCAACAGCGGGCTCGGCTATCAGACCTCGCGACAGCTCGCGAGCCACGGTGCGCACGTGATCATGGCGTGCCGTGACGCGGAGCGGGGCAAGCAAGCGCTCGACCGGCTGCGCGCCGACGTCCCCGATGCCAAGGTCGAGCTGCGCTCGCTGGACCTCGCCGACCTGTCGTCCGTGAAGGCGTTTGCCGACGGCCTGGACGGACCGCTTCACCTTTTGATCAACAACGCCGGCGTGATGGCGCTGCCGCCGCGGGTCACCGTCGACGGTTTCGAGATGCAGTTCGGCACCAACCACCTCGGCCACTTCGCCCTCACCGGCCGCCTGCTGCCCGCGTTGAAGGCGGCGCCCGGCGCCCGCGTCGTGACGGTCAGCAGCGAGATGCACCGCATCGGGCGGATCAACTTCGGCGACCTGCAGAGCGAGAAGCGCTACCAGAAATGGCCGGCGTACGGCCAGTCGAAGCTGGCCAACCTGCTCTTCGCGGGCGAGCTCGGCCGCCGTGCCGGCGCCGCAGGTCTCGAGCTGCGCAGCCTCGCGGCACACCCCGGCTACGCCACGACCAACCTGCAGACCACCGGTCCCCAGATGGGCGGCAACAAGATCGCCGAACGGTTCGTCCGCCTCGGCAACGCGCTCTTCGGCCAGTCCGACGCCAACGGCGCGCTGCCGATCCTCTACGCGGCCACCGAACCTTCGGCGCAGAGCGGCGAGTACATCGGCCCCGACGGACCGTTCCACATGCGCGGCAGCGGCGCCAAGCCGGGCAAGCCGATGAAGAAGGCGCTGGATCAGGCGACCGCGGCGCGCCTGTGGGACGTCTCCGAGCAGCTGACCGGCGTCACGTACGACGTTCTAGACCGGCGGGCCACCAGCGCCTCTCAACACTGGATGGGCGTCAGGCCTGACGCGTGAAACGGCGCAGCCGGGCCGACTGGCCGGCGACCGCAAGCAGCCGGCCACCCTCGTCGTACATCCGCGCCGAGATCTGGGCGACCCGGCCGACGACCGCCTCGACCGTGATGTCCATCAGCACCCAGCCGCTCGCGTCGGGGTCGGGGCGGCGGGCGGCGCGGATGCTGTTGTCGAGGCTGGTGCCGAACGTCGGCCGGCCGATCGCCTCGCTGATCCCACTCGGCGCGAGGTCGGCCAGCACCGCCAGGGCGCCGACGTCGTGGGCAACGTCGCCCCCTTCATGGCGCAGCCGCATCCAGAGCATCGTGCGTCCGCTTCCGGGCCGGCCGAGCGGATCGGGCAGCGCCATCCCGGGCGGCGTGCGTTGCTCGATCTGCCGCAGGATCCCGCCGCCCCATGGCGCGGGCATGGTCCGCAGCGGGCACTCGAGCGGTGGCGCGATCTCGGGCGCCGTGGAGAACTGCAGATCGTGCGGGCCGTCTCCACCGAACGTCCCGATCGCCAGCAACACCAGGTGGCCATCGACCGTACCGCGCCCGCTCGCCTGGGTGAGCGCAATCCCTTGCCCGCCGAGGTCGATGTCCATCTGCAACTCGCCGCCCGAGCGGATGGGCGCGAGGTACTGGACCGTCGCCCAGACGCAGCGCCGCTCGACGGCCAGTTCGGCAGCCGCCACGAAGGCGGACAACCCGACCCCGCCCCAGAGCGTCCCGGCAGAGTTCAGCAGGTCGTCGGTCAGCGGCATCCGCCAGCGCATGCGGTCACCGGGATCGACGTGCAGGCCGAGGAAAGCCGCGACCCCCACCGTCGGCTCGGCGTCCGTGCCGCCCCCCGCATCCATGGCGCCCATGCTGCCAGTTGCGGGTAGCTTGACCGACTGTGCCGGGCGTGCCGATGGATCGGGAGGCTGCCCTCGCACTCGACGCCGCCGACCCGCTGGCACCGATGCGATCCCGGTTCGTCATCGCCGATCCCGATCTGATCTACCTGGACGGCAACTCGCTCGGGCGCCTTGCCGTGGACGCCGAAGCCGCCCTGCACGAGGCCGTGACCCGGCAGTGGGGCGAGCGCCTGGTTCGCGCGTGGCCGGAGTGGATCGACGCGCCCACCCGGGTCGGCGACGTGCTCGCCGCTGGGGTCCTCGGCGCCGAGCCGGGCGAGGTTCTGGTCGGCGACTCCACGACCGTCAACCTCTTCAAGCTCGCCGCTGCCACTTCCCTCGCCGCCCGCGCCGCCGACCCGCGGCGGACGGTGATCGTCACGAACGAGGCCAACTTCCCCACCGATCGCTACGTGCTGGGCGGTGTCGCAGATCTGCTCGGCCTGCGGATGCGGTTGATCAGGAGCGACGAGCTGGACGACGCGATCGGCCCGGACACCGCGCTGCTGTGCCTGTCGCACGTCGAGTACGACACCGGCGAGCGGCGCGACCTCGGCGCCATCACCGAAAACGCCCGCAGTCATGGGGTTCGGGTGCTCTGGGACCTGTCCCATTCGGCGGGCAGCGTGCCCGTGCAACTGGCTGAGGCCGGGGCCGAGCTCGCCGTCGGCTGCACGTACAAGTACCTGAATGCGGGCCCGGGAGCGCCCGCCTATCTCTACGTCCGGCGCGATCTGCAGCCGCACCTGCAGACGCCGATCAAGGGCTGGTTCGGCCAGCAGGACCAGTTCGACATGGAGCGCGACTACGTCCCCGCCGCGGGGATCCGGCGGTTCGCGGCCGGCACGCCGCCGATCCTGCGGGTTGCCGCTCGTGGAGATCGGCGCCGGCCTCATCGCCGAGGCGGGGATCGAGCGGCTCGCGGCGAAGAGCGTCACGTTGACGACAATGATCATCGAGCTGGCAGACGCCTGGCTCGCCCCGCTCGGCTTTCGCGTCGCCACCCCGCGCGACCCGGCGCGGCGCGGCGCCCATGTGAGCCTCGCCCACGCATCAGCGTGGCAGCTCTGCCAGGCACTGATCGAGGACGCGGGCGTCATCCCCGACTACCGGGCAGGCACGGACGATGACCGCCTGATCCGGCTGGGACCGGCCCCGCTGTACACCCGCCACGTCGACGTCTGGGACGCGATGGCGCGGCTACGCGATCTGGTCACCTCCGGCGGCTACCGCAAGTTCAGCGCCAAACCGGGCCGGGTGACCTAGCCGCGAGCAGCGTCGGTCAAGATGGAGGCATGCACGGTGACGGCGACGGCTGGGTGATCTGCTCGGCCAACCACCGGCACTGGGGTCGTTACGGGGCCGCGGGGCTGCTCCTGCGCCACATCGATCCCGCCGGCACCGTCAATGTGCTCCTGCAGCACCGCGCGGTCTGGAGCCACCACGGGGACACCTGGGGCCTGCCCGGCGGCGCCCGTGACAGCCACGAGAGCGCCGAGGAAGCTGCGCTGCGCGAGGCGTACGAGGAATCAGGGCTGGACCGCACGCTGGTCGAGATCAAGGGCACCTGGGTGGACGACCACGGCGGTTGGAGCTACACCACCGTGCTCGCGGCCTCCCCGGCCGCTCTCGCCGTGCGTGCGGTGACCCACGAGAGCATCGCGCTGAGGTGGGTTCCCGAGCACGACGTCAGGAGGCTGCCGCTGCACCCCGGCTTCGCCGCCTCCTGGCCGGAGCTCATCGGCCGCTGAATCGGCCGCTGAATCAGCCCAGCGCGCCCGCTCCCTTGTTCCGGGAGCCGATGCGTCCAAAAAGCCTGCCGAGCAGGATCACCGCGGCCGGCACCACGATGAGCAGCCACCCGTGGTGCGACACCACGAAGCCGAGCACGACGAGAGCGACGCCGAGCAGCACGGCCGTCGCCAGCTGAACCTGGCGGTGACGGCGGTCAGGGCCGACCGAGGATCCGAGAATGCGCCGCCCGGCGAAGAACGGCACCACGATCAGAGCGACCCCGACGGCGATGAGCAGCGTGACGATCAGCCACTTCACCGTCACGAGGAGCAGCCAACCCACCAGACCGGCGGCTGCGACCAGCACCACAGGCCCCACGAGGGAGCTGAAGACCGACGGCTGCGAATTGCGGGTGGAGAACGAAGATCGCGCCATAACACCATGGTGCGCCCGATCAGGCGATCTGGGGAGCCCTGACACCTGAGTGGTTGCTGTACACGTGCTGGGCACTTGGATGCTGGTCACGGTAGCGTCGCGGTGTGGAGCAGCCGCCGGTAACCGCGTCCGGAACCTTCGGACGGGTTGATGCGGACGGCACGGTCTACGTGCGCACCCCCGACGGTGAACGCGTCGTCGGATCCTGGCTCGCCGGATCGCCCGAAGAAGGTCTGGCCTATTTCGGCCGCAAGTTCGAAGACCTCGAGGCTGAGGTCGCGATCCTGGAAAAGCGGGTCGATGCCGACCCGAATCGGGCGGCAGCCTCGGCCACCCGCCTGCGCGGCGAGCTGGCTACGGCTGCCGTCGTCGGCGATCTGGCAGCTCTCGACGCCCGGCTGGCGGTCATCACCGACGCGGCAGCGGTACGCCAGGGCGAGGTCGCCGAGCAGCGCGCGGCAGCCCGTGCGGAGGCCGTCGCCGTCAAGGAAGCGCTGGTTGCCGAGGCGGAGGCGCTGGCCGCCGGAGACGACTGGCGCCACGCCGACGAGCAGATGCGCGCCCTCGTCGAGCGCTGGAAGGCGCTGGGCCGGCTCGATCGCAAGACCGATGACGCGCTGTGGACCCGGCTCGCCGCTGCCCGCAGCGGGGTGCAGCGCCGCCGCAGGGTGCATTTCGCGGAGCTCGAGGAGAAGCGCAAGGGCGCGCAAACGCGCAAGCAGGAGCTGGTCGCCGAGGCGGAGAAGCTCGCCGAATCCACCAGCTGGGGCCCCACCACCGCCCGCTTCCGCGACCTGATGACGGAGTGGAAAGCTGCCGGAGGAGCGCCGAAGTCGGCCGAGGCGGAGCTGTGGGGCCGATTCCGGGCCGCCCAGGACGCGTTCTTTGCCGCCCGCTCGGCGTCGCGGGCCGAGCGCGACGCCGGGCTGAAGGCCGCGCTGGCAGCCCGCGAGGAACTCGTCGCCGAGGCCGAAACGCTCGATGCGGGTTCGGATCCGGTCGGTGCCCGCAAGCGGTTGCGTGACATCCAGCGCCGGTGGGACGCGACCCCGACCGTCCCCCGCGACTCCTCGGCCGCGCTCGACCGGCGGCTCGGAGCGGTCGAGGACCGGCTACGCGACGTCGAGCAGTCCCGGTTCAAGCCCGACCCGACCGACAACCCGCTGGTCATCAGGTTGCACGAGTCGATCGCCAAGCTCGAGCGCCGGATCGCGCGGGCCGAGCAGGCCGGCGATGCGCAGGCGGTGGCCGAAGCTCGGGCGACCCTGGAAACCCAGCGGGGATGGCTGGCCCAGGCGACCGGCCGTTCCTGAGCCGACCGGCCGTTCCTGAATCGACCGGCACATCCGTCACACGACGACGCGCAGGATCTCCTCGATCGAGGTCAGCCCCTGCAGCACCTTGCTCAGCCCGTCATCACGCAGTGTCGTCATGCCTGCCTCGCGGGCGGCGCTGCCGATCATCTCCGCTGACGCCCGCCCGACGGCAAGCCGCTCGATCTGCTCATCGACCGGCATGACCTCGTGCAGTGCCAGCCGGCCCTTGTAGCCGGTCTTGGAGCAGGCGGAGCAGCCGACGGCGCGAAACAGGGTGGGCAGCTCGTCGTGCGGCCAAGGGAAGCGTGAGGCGGCCATCATGTCCCGGGTGGGGTTGTAGGGCTCCTTGCACTTGGGGCACAGCCGGCGGGCGAGGCGCTGGGCGAGCACGCAGTCGAGCGCCGAACCCACCAGGAACGGCTCGATGCCCATCTCGATCAGCCGGTTGACCGCGCTCGGGGCGTCGTTGGTGTGCAGCGTCGAGAGCACGAGGTGACCGGTGAGGGCCGCCTCGATGGCGATCTGGGCGGTCTCGTGGTCACGGATCTCACCGAGCAGGACGATGTCGGGGTCCGAGCGCAGGATCGAGCGCAACGCCTTGGCGAAGGTCAGCCCGGCGCGCGGATTCGCCTGGACCTGATTGATGCCGGGGATGCGGTACTCGACCGGGTCCTCGACGGTGATGACGTTGACCTCGGGCTTGCTGACCAGGTTCAGCGTGGCGTAGAGAGTCGTCGACTTTCCGGATCCGGTGGGCCCGGTGACCAGGAGCATGCCGTAGGGCTTGGTGAACGATTCCTGCCAGCGCAGGAAGTTGCCCTCCTGGAAGCCGAGGTCCGACAGGCGCAGCAGCGCCGTCGAGTTGTCCAGGATTCGCATGACGATCTTCTCGCCCCACACGATCGGCAGGCTCGCCACGCGCAGGTCGATCTTCTTGCCGCCGGTCTGGACCGAGAGCCGCCCGTCCTGGGGTACCCGCCGCTCGGCGATGTCCATGTCGGCCATGATCTTCAAGCGGCTGATGACACCGGCCTGGATCGAACGCGGTGAACGCATGATGTCGTGCAGCACGCCGTCGATGCGGAACCGCACGCGCAGTTCCTGCTCCCCCGGCTCGATGTGGATGTCCGACGCACGGTCGGCGATCGCCTGGGCGATGAGCAGGTTGACGAACTTGACGATCGGGGCGTCGTCGACGATCTCCTTGACGCGGGCGAGTTCGTCGTCGTCGTGGGTGTCCTCGAGCGTGTGGGTGAGCTCGTCGAGCGCGTCATCGCTGCGGTGGTAGCGGTCGATCGCGGCCATCAGGTCGGCCTTGGTGGCCACCACGGCCTTGACGTCGCGTCCGGTCAGCGAGCGGATGTCGTCGACGGCGAAGACGTTCGCCGGATCGGCCATCGCGACGACCAGCCGGCCGTCCTCGTAGCCGATCGGGAGCGCCACATGGCGACGGGCGACATTGGGGGCGATGCTCGCGACCGCACTGCCGTCCACCGGGAATTCGGCGAGGTCGACGAACTGCAGCCCGATCTGCTCGGCGAGCGCCGCGACGAGCTGGGACTCGGTGACCATCCCGAGGTCGACCAGCACCCGGCCGAGGCTGCGCCCGAGCCGCTGCTGCTCCTCGATCGCCGTCGTCAGCTGTTCGTGATCGACGAGTCCACCGTCGAGCAGGATCTCGCCGAGCTGCTTCACCCTGTGAATGTCGGCAGGTGGCGGCCATTGATGTAGGCCACGAACGGGTTTTGCTGGCGCGTCATCGCGGGCTCAGCGGTGACCGGCGAGCCACTGGTCGGCCAGGGCGTGGAACTCCAGCGCGATCGCGGACGACGGATCGAGAATCTCGCTCGATCCGTCGCGAAAGCGCAGCAGGACGCGGTAGGGCATGGGGTGCGGTGCAGGTGGGGGCGCGGCGGCCGTCGATGCGGGGCGCAGCGGCGTGCGGCGACGCCCGCTCAGCCAACGCGGCCAGCTGATCCGACGCTTCATGCGAGGCCGCCAAAAGGTCTAGGCGCGGACTGCGGGGACCGAGCCGTCGTGGCGTTCGAGACTTTCCAGCACCGCGTGCAGCAGCGCCAGCAGCACGACCTTGACCGACGCCTTGTCCGTCGCGTCGCACGGCACGATCGGGATCGAGGGCTCCAGGTCCAGATCCACGCGCACCTTCATCTCGTCGTCCGGTTCGAGACCGTCGCTGCGATTGACCGCGACGACGAACGGCACCGGCGCCATCTTGCGGAACGCGGCCAGGATCGTCCGCGCCTCCGTGACCGACTCCGGGCGGGACGCGTCGAGCACGAGGACGTAGCCCAGCATGCCTTCGCCGAGCACCTCCCACATGAACTCGAAGCGGTCCTGACCCGGCGTGCCGAACAGGTAGAGCACCAGATCGGAGTCGATGCCGATACGGCCGAAGTCCATCGCCACCGTGGTCTGCGCCTTGTCGGCCCGGGCTTCGGCAGCGGATGAGAGCTCGCGCTCGGTCGACAGCACCGTGATCTCGCTGATGGTGCGGATCAGAGTGGTCTTCCCGGCGCCGAACGGGCCGGTGATGACGATCTTGACCGCATGACCTCGCCCGCGGCGACGCAAGGTTCTGCTGGAAGCCGTTCGGTTCACCACGCCTACAGCCCCCGGACGCCGGCGATGAGACGCAGCACGAGGCTCTTGGTGACAGCGGAATCCAGCCCGCGGGCCGTCTCGGTGACCGCCGGCGTGGTGTCGGCCGCGGTTTCCACGGCGGTGTCGAGTGCCGCGCTGCCGCTGGTCAGCGGGCGGTCGTAGGCGCCCTGCGTCACCGGTTCCGGAGCCGAGGGCTGGGACACCGCGCTGCTGACGGTCTCGTGAACCGGCTCGGCATCGCGGGCCTGTGGCACGTCGGCGCTCGGACCGGCGTGCACCTCGGCACTCACGTCGAGCGGAGCGTCCATCAGCTCGGGAGCGGGCTCCGGCTCGCTCGCCGCCGGGGCCGGGGCCTCGACCGACGTGCCGCCTGCCGATTCCAGACCGGCGATGATCGCCTGCCTGCGCTGCAGGTCTTCCAGGCCGGAACCGGTCGCGTCGACCGTCAGCAGGCCGCGCTCGACGAGAGCGGCCAGCGCGCCGGCGACAGCGAACTCGCTGCGGCCGAGCAGCGCGACGATCTCGCTGACGCTGCGGCTGCCGTCGACCAGGGCGAGCAGACCCCACTCCTCGCGCGTGCAGCTGGGGTCGAACGACGGTGAGGGAGCCAGCCGCAGGACCGTGTCCGGCGAGGGGATGTAGCTGGTGAGGTTGGGCCACACCTGCATCCGGCGACTGCCCTTCGGCGACCAGTTCCTCGGCGTTCAGCGCCGAGCGTCAGGCCGTCGGGATCTTCCTCGCCGACCATGAAGCTGAACGTGCCGGCGTTCCAGCGCAGCAGCTCGCAGACCGCGTCGGTGACCTGATCGGCGGCGACGTGGTTGACCTCTTCGATCGACAGACCGGCGCGGTCGAGCAGCGCCCGCAGCAGGCTGGGAGCTCCGGCGCGGACATCATCGGCAGCGCCGGAGAGCGCGTCGTCGCTGACGAGTCCGGCGCCGACAAGGCGCCGGGCCAGCACCTGGCGGCGAAGGTCGGAGCGGGCGGCGTCGATGGCACCTTCGCCGAGGCGAATGACGCCCTTGCGCTCTTCCTCGGACGCCTGCAGGTGCAGCGCCCCGGTCTTGCGCGTCTGGGACAGCAGCTGCAGGACGTCGGGAAGGCTGAAGTCTTCCAGGCTTCCGTCGAGTCTCATGACCAGCCCGCCGAACCCGACGCCGGCCACGCCGCGGCGGCCGTGCCGTTAGCCGAGGAGACGATCTTCGCCGGCTCCGCAGCGATGCCTGCGGGACGCGTCGGCGGCAGGGACGCAGCGGGTGCCGCCGGAGGGGACGCAGCGGGAGGAGCGGCCGGAGCCGGCGAGGCCGCCATAGCCGCCAGGGAGGTGCGCTCGGCGAATTCCGCCAGCTCGTCCGCGGCCAGCGCCGTACCGACGGCAGCGGTGGCCCGGCGCAGCTCGTAGAGCACCAGGCCGGCCTTCGCCTCCGGCCCGGAAACGCCCACCAGTACCGCATCATCACCCGCGGCCAGCAGCCACACGCCGCCGTACTCGCCCTGGATGTGCACCTGCGAGAGCCCGCCGCGGCCGAGGCCTTCGGCGGCCCGCTCGCCCAGCGAGAGGAGTGCGGCACTCATGGCGGCGACCCGGTCCTCGTCCATTCCCGCGGGCAGGGCCGATGACATCGGCAAACCGTCGGCCGTGACGACTGCAGCAGCCTCGAGTTCCGGCGTTCGGCGCATCAGCTCGGTGAGCAGCGCGTCGAGACGGGCACCATGACTCAAATAGGCGCCGGCGGACGAGGAGGTTCCAGGGTTCGCGCCGGATGAATCGGCGGGAGTAGGCATCGCTGGGGCACCTCCAGGAATGCGGCGCACCGGTGGGGCCGGGGCGGCGACGGAGTCGAGCGGCGAGCAGGTAGTTCGGGCATCGGCATTCCGGACACGCCGCTTGAACGCGCGTCCCACTGCGCGTCCTTTTCCGTACGTTTCAAGATCAACGCTCCCATGATCAAGGAATAACCATGATCATCCGGCCCAGAGCAAGATCATGGGCGCGTGATCAAGCTCAGCCGGCGAGCGCCCGCTCCCCCGCGGCGCGCAGGACGGCGACGTCGATCTGGCGGCCGGTCATCAGAGCGACCTGTCCGACGGCCTGGTGCACGAGCAGGTCGAGCCCGCCGAGCACCGTGACGCCGGCCCGCTGGGCGGACGCGGCCAGGGCGGTCGGCCACGGGGCGTACACCAGGTCGAACAGGGCGGCGGGAGCCGGCCAGCCGGCGGTCCACGGGGCGAGGGCGTCGGCGGCACCGGCCGGAACAGCGCTGATGATCAGATCAGCCTCGCCGGTCGCGTCACGACTCCAGCCGACGATCGTGATGTCGATCCCGGACGCCCGGGCCACGTCGGTCAGCCGCTGGGCCCGATGCGGGCTGCGGGCGGCCACCCGGACCGCCGGCGCGCCCAGAGCCGCCAACGCAGCGACTGCGGCCTGGGCTGATCCCCCGCCGCCCAGCACGACGGGCCGTTGGACCGCCGTCACGCCGGCCTCAATCAGAGCAGCCACCATGCCGGGAACATCGGTATTGGCGCCGAACAGCCCACCGCCGCGCGGCACCACCGTGTTCACGGCGCCGACGCGCTCAGCGAGCGGTTCGAGCTCGTCCATCAGCGCGAGCGCGGTGAGCTTCAGCGGCATCGTCAGCGAGAACCCGCCGAAGTCAGGGTCCTCCCGGGCCTCGTCCATCAGGCCGGCAAGCTGCTCCGAGGTGCACTCGCGCGCGTCATACGTCCAGTCGGTCAACCCGAGCTGCGCGTAGGCCGCCCGGTGCAGCACCGGCGAGAGGCTATGGGCGATCGGCGAGCCGAGGACGCTAGCCCACACTAGCGGCAGCTTGCCGGGGACTCGGCGCAGAACTGCTGCTGGAGCTGGTTGAACTCGCTCGCGGAGGCGGTGAAGACGGTCTTCTTCTCCTTGGGCAGGTAGACGAAATAGGTGTAGTCGCCGACCGCCGGCGCCAGCACCGCCTTGAGCGTGGCCTCGCCCGGGTTGCCGATCGGCCCCGGCGGGATCCCGGGGACTGACGCGCGTGTTGTACGGGCTCGGGTTGTTCGAGCTGGGACTGGGTGAGGTTGCCGGTGACAGTCGCCGAGCGCGTATCGAGTGGTCGAGTCCATCCCGAGCGTCGGGAAGTCGGCGGTGTCCTTGAGCCGGTTGTACATCACCGCTGCCGCCTTGCTGAGGTCAGCGGTCTGGTTGACCTCACTCTCGACGATGGAAGCGAGGGTCACGACGTCCAGCGGCTTGACGCCCTGCGCCTTCGCCCTGGCGACCAGGTTGCAGCTTGCGCGGCCTCCGCGTTGAAGCGGGCGACCATGCTGCGCAAGATCGCCACGGCGCTGGTCCCGCGCTTCGGGGCGTACGTCGCCGGGAACAGGAAGCCCTCGGCCGATTCTGACGCCGGACGCCCACGAGGGCAGGCCGAGCAACTGCGGCTGCAGCGCTGCGGTCGGTCAGATCGGACAGTTTCAGGCCGGTCGCCTTCGCGATGATCGGCAGGATGTGCCGCAGGTCGAGACCTTCAGCGATCGTGAACGGCTGGGCGTTCACCGCCTTCGGGTCAAAGAGCAGGTTGAACGCGGACGCCCCGCTCATGTGCAGCCGAAGGAGATAGTTGCCGGGCTGGATCTTCGCCGCGCCCGGGTCGGATCTGCCGCTGCCGCCTTCTCGAACGCGGCCGCACTCTTCACCACGTGCTTGGCCGCCAGGTTGTGGGCGATCGTCGTGGGGCTCTGCCCGCTGACGATGGTGAACTCGACGCTGCCTGTGCCCGACCCGGCGTAGTCGTCGACCTTCGTCTTGTGGGTGAGGTCGGTGATGAGCGCCTTACCGCCGAAGATCACACCGGCGATGAGACCTGCCATGACGATGATCGCCACGAGCAGCCGGCCAAAGCCGATGGAACGGCGGCGTTGCGGAGGCAGCGGGCGCCGGGGCGGAGGCTGGCGACGCGATTCGCCGGCGCCGAGCAGCCCGGACAGCGGATCACTCATGCGGGTCCTTCCGTGCCATCCCGTCGAGATACGTCTGCAGGATGCCTGCCGCAGCTGCGGCATCGATGGCAGCGCGCCGGTCGCGTGCCGAGGAACGCGGTCGTGCGGCGCGCAGCGCCTGGTCCGCAACGACAGTAGTCAGCCGCTCGTCGACGAGCGTGACAGGGATCGGCGCGATGCGCTCGGAGAGCGCCTCGGAGTACGCCCGGGCCGCGTCGACGGCCACGCCCTCGCGGCCGGCGAGCGTGCGCGGCAGCCCGACGACGACCTCGACCGCCTCGCGCTCGGCAATCAGATCCGCCAGCTCGTCCAGGTCGCTGCCGTCGCGCCGGCGCTGAACGGCGGTCACCGGAAAGGCGATCCGCGCGTCGGGGTCGCTCGCGGCGACGCCGACCCGCACGCTGCCCACGTCGACCCCGATTCGCACGCCTGCACTCACCGCCCGTCGGCGACGGCCGACTCGACCGCGCCGCGAACCCGCCGTCGAGCCGCTCCGCGTCGATCCCGGCTCCCTGCGCCAGATCCGGCTTACCGCCGCCGCGGCCGCCGATGTGGGCGGTCACGACGTTCAGCAGGCGCGCGGCGATCAGCCCCGCTCCACTGCCGCCGGCGGCAACGCGACCACCAGCGGGAGCTTGCCATCGGCCGCGGCCACCACCGCCACCACGGCCGGCCGGCCGGTGAGCCGTCCCCGGATGTCGACCGCAAGCTTGCTGCACGTCCTTGGCCCCGGTCCCGTCGGGCGCTCGCGCGGTCGACGACCGCCACGCCGTTGACATCCTTCGCACCGGAATCGCGAGCTGCCGCGGCGCTCGCGAGCACCGCGTCGGCACGCAGCCGCTCGAGCTGCCTTTCCGCATCGCGCAGCCGGACCACGATGTCGTTGACCCGCTCGGGGACCTCCTCCGAGCGCGTCGCCTTGACCGCCGACGCCACCTGCTTGAGCAGCACCCGCTCCCGTGCGAGGTAGCGGAACGCGTCGAGCCCGACCAGCCCCTCGACGCGTCGGGTCCCGGCGCGCGACCGACGACTCCGACAGCAGCGTCACCGCCCCGAGCTGCGCCGAGTGCGAGCACGTGCGTACCGCCGCACAGCTCGCGGGCGTACGGCGCGTCGCGCTCGCCGACGTCGACGACCCGCACGTCGTTGCCGTACTTCTCGCCGAACAGCGCCATCGCCCCGAGCCGGCGCGCCTCGTCCAGAGACGTCACGAACGCACTGACCGGCAGGTCGCGCAGCAGCACCTCGTTGACCTCGTCCTCGACGTCCCGCACCACGGACGCGGGCACCGCCGAAGGCGAGTGGAAGTCGAAGCGCAGCCGGCCCGGCGCGTTGAGCGACCCCGCCTGGGTAGCCGACTCCCCGAGCACGCCGCGAAACGCCCGATGCACCAGGTGGGTCGCGGTGTGGGCGCGCGAGACCGCCGCCCGCCGCGAGCGGTCGACCTCGGCAGAGACCGTCGTCCCGACCGGAGCTCACCGTCGAGCACCCGTGCCCGGTGCACGATCAGCCCGGCCACGGGCGTCTGCACGTCGAGCACCTCGGCGCCCCGCCGTCGAAGATGAACCGGCCGCGGTCGCTTTCCTGGCCGCCGGACTCGGCATAGAACGGCGTGATGTCGAGGACGACGCCGACCTCGTCGCCCTGCGTCGGCCGCCGGCAACAGCCCGCCGTGCCGGGTCGAGCAGCGCGGTGACGGTCGACTCGCGGCCCAGCTCGTCGTAGCCGGTGAAATCGGTCGGACCCTGCTCGAGCACCTGCCGGTAGACCGAGACGTCCTCGTTGCCGATCCCGCGGCCTTCGCGGTCGGCCTTGGCCGCTGCGCGACCTGCTGGTCCATCAGCTCGCCGGAACCCGCCCTCGTCGACGGAGAGCCCGGCATCGGCGGCCAGCTCGCGGGTCAGGTCGTACGGGAAGCCGTAGGTGTCGTGCAGCTCGAAGACGCGCGCGCCGCTGGAGCTGCTCTTGCCGCCGGCCCGGGTCTCGGCTGACGGCCGTGTCGAAGAGCGTCATGCCCGCGCGCCAGGGTGCGAGCGGAACGCCTCTTCCTCGCCCGCGATGACCGACGCGACGATCGCCGAGTCCAGCTCGGGATAGATCGGGCTCATCACCTCGCGCACCGACGCGAGCAGCTCGGCCGCGACCGGGTCGCGCGAGCCGAGCCGGTGCATGGCGGACAGTGCCCGGCGCAGCAAGCCGGCGCAGCACGTACCCGCGGCCCTCGTTCGACGGGGACGACCCCGTCGGCCACCAGCATGGCGCCGGTACGGATGTGGTCGGCCACGATGCGCAGCGAGACGTCGGACGCGTGGTCGGCCCCGTAGCGGGAGCCGGACAGCTCGGCCGCCCGGTCGAGCACCGGCCGGCTGATGTCGATCTCGTACAGGTTCTCCACGCCCTGCAGGATCGTGGCCATCCGCTCCAGGCCGAGCCCGGTGTCGATGTTCTTGGCCGGCAGCTCGCCCAGGATCGGGTAGTCGTAGCCCCGGCCCTCGCCGCGCTCGTACTGCATGAAGACCAGGTTCCAGACCTCGAGGTAGCGCTCCTCGTCGGCGACCGGCCCACCGTCGGCGCCGTGTTCCGGCCCGCGGTCGAAGTAGATCTCGCTGCAGGGACCGCACGGGCCGGGCACGCCCATCGACCAGTAGTTGTCTTCCTTGCCGCGGCGCTGGATGCGCTCGCCGGGCAGGATCTGGCGCCAGAGGTCGAACGCCTCGTCGTCGTCGAGGTAGACGGTCGCCCACAGCCGCTCCGGGTCGAATCCGAAGCCGTTCTCGACGATCGGTCAGCAACTCCCACGCGAGCGGGATGGCGCCCTCTTTGAAGTAGTCGCCGAAGCTGAAATTGCCGCACATCTGGAAGAACGGACGCGTGGCGGCTGGTCTTGCCGACGTTGTCGATGTCGATGGTGCGAACGACCTTCTGCACGCTGGTGGCGCGCGGCGCCGGCGGCGGCAGGTCACCGAGGAAGTACGGCTTGAACGGCACCATGCCCGGCGTTGACGAGCAGCAACGTCGGGTCTTCGGAGACCAGGCTGGCGCTGGGCACGACGAGGTGCTCGCGCGCCTCGAAGTGCGCGAGGAAACGGCGGCGGATCTCGACGGTCTTCATCTCAGCGGGCCCGTCACGCGGTCTCGGGGGCGTCGGGCGAATCGCCCACCCCGAGCGCCGAGCGGCAGCTCACCCTCGCGTTCGGCCATGCCGGCGCGCACGTCGTCGACGAACCCTGTCAGCGAGGACGCGAGGCGGCGGGCGACGTTGTCGGGCTGCAGCGACTCCGCCGCCGCCGTCAGGCGGCGCACGACCAGGATCCCGACCGTCGCCCCGAGCGCGATGTAGAAGATGCGCCGGGTCATGCGTGCAGGCCCTTGCGCTCCTTGCGCGCGCTCTTGGCAGCCGCGCGCTCGGCTTTCATCTCCGTCTTCACCCGCGACTCGATGTCGGCCGCGGTGCGCTTGGAGGCCGCCCGCCGCACCCCGTAGGAGAAAGCCGCCACCTTGATGACGGGGCCGCCGAGCGTCGCCGCGAACACCGAGGTGAGCGCCGAGACATTCCCGGTGATCGACTCGACATGGGTGGTGATCTGCTCGACCTTGGCCAGCTCGATGTTGACCGAGGCCAGCGCCGTGTTGACCTCGTCGACGGTGGTGCCGGCCTGGCGGATGCGGTCAGTGCTCTCGTCGATCGCCCGGTCGGTCTGGCGGACCCGATCGGCCACCTCGTCGAAGATCTTGGCGAGCTTGGCTGAGCGCGTAGCACCCGAAGAGCGCCAGGATGAGGAACGCGCCCGCCGCGATCAGACCTGCGACTGCCCCGGCAGACATCTGGCGCCCCTCTCTCGACCCTCGTGGTATCCCGAACATCCCGTTAACAGGCGTCGGCAAACCCTACCCGGCTGGCTGGTCGCCGTCCGCCTCTCGCAGTACCCGCTCGATGGCCCGGGCCCGCGCCGCGGCATCGGGTTCCTGGGCGGTGGGCTCGTAGTAGCGCTTGCCGGCGATGGCGTCCGGGGCGTACTGCTGCCGGGTGACGCCACCAGGGAAGTCGTGCGGGTAGCGATAGCCCTGGCCCGCCCCGAGCCGGGCGGCACCCGGGTAGTGGGCGTCGCGCAGGTGCGGCGGCACCGGACCGGTCAGCCCGGCGCGCACATCGGCTGCTGCCTTCTCATAGGCGACGATCACCGCGTTCGACTTCGGGGCGAGACAGCAGTGGAGGACGGCCTGCGTGAGCGCCAGGCGCGCCTCGGGCAGGCCGACGAACTCCAGCGCCCGCGAGGCCGCGATGGCGACCTGCAAAGCCGTCGGGTCGGCCATGCCGATGTCCTCGCTGGCCAGGATGACGATGCGGCGGGCGATGAACCGCGGGTCCTCCCCGGCTTCGATCATCCGGGCCAGGTAGTGCAGCGCGGCCGTGGTGTCGCCGCCGCGCATCGACTTGATGAACGCGCTGATGACGTCGTAGTGCTGATCTCCGTCCCGGTCGTAGCGCACCGCAGCGCGGTCGACCGCCTTCTCCAGCGTCGGCAGGTCCAGCGTCCCCTCACTGACCCCGGCTGCCTCCAGGGAGGTCAGCGCCCGGCGCGCGTCGCCGCCGGCGAGCGTGACGAGGTGGTCCTCGGCCTGCGGGGTCAGGGTGAGGCGACCGCCGTAGCCGCGCGGGTCGGCGAGAGCCCGGCGGATGACCTCGCGGACGTCGTCGGCGGTGAGCGGCTCGAGGCGCAGCAGGAGCGAGCGCGAGAGCAGCGGCGAGATGACCGAGAAGAACGGATTCTCCGTGGTGGCCGCGACGAGCGCCAGCCAGCCGTTCTCGACCGCCGGCAGCAGCACGTCCTGCTGCGCCTTGGAGAAGCGGTGCACCTCATCGAGGAAGAGCAGGGTGCGCGCGCCGCCGTTGGACAGGGCGCTGCGGGCGTCCTCGATCACGGCCCGGACGTCCTTGACGGTCGCGTTGACGGCGGACAGCTCGCGGTAACGCCGGTTCGCGGCGAGCAGGTGGGCGATGGTCGTCTTGCCGCTACCGGGCGGCCCGACCAGGATGAGGCTGGTCGCCGAGTCGCCCTCCGCCAGCCGGCGCAGCGCTCCCCCGGCCCGATCAGCCCGCGATGGCCGACCACCTCATCGAGCGTCCGCGGGCGCACGCGGGCAGCCAGCGGCGCCACCGGTGCCGGCTCCGAGAGCGTCCGGCCGTCGTCGAACAGCGTCATTTGTCTCGACCGTACGGCCGTGCCTCGCGGACCGTGAAGCCGCCGTCAACCTGTCCGCTTCTGCGCGATGGTCAGGTAGCGCGTGTTCACACCCGTCGGTACTCGCACGTGAGAATCTCCGATCGTGGAGGCGACAAGCACCGATCGGCATCACGAGAACCCGGCAGCGATGCGGGTGAGCAGCACCAGCGGCCTCCTGGAAGGCATGCTGGACGGTGCCGTCAGCTGCTTCCTCGGCATTCCCTTTGCCCGCCCGCCGGTCGGGGAGCTTCGCTGGCGACCGCCGCAACCGGTCGAGCCGCTGGTCGGGCGTACGGTCGGCCCGCGCCTTCGGCAACCCCTGCACGCAGCATGTGGATGCGATCCCCGTCATCCACGAGAGGCAGCCGACACCGAGCGAAGACTGCCTGTACCTCAACGTGTGGAGCCCCGCGCGCCGCTCGGCAACGCCCCTCCCGGTGATGGTGTGGTTTCACGGTGGGGCTTTCGTAGTAGGAAGCGGTTCGGCCGCCGAGTTCGATGGCCGCCGCTTGGCCACGGCCGGCGCCGTCGTCGTGACCGCCAATTACCGGCTGGGACCATTGGGCTTCTTCGCCCACGAAGAGTTGGCGGCGGAGTCACCGACCGGGAGCGCGGGCAACTACGGACTGCTCGACCAGCGCGCGGCATTGCAATGGGTGCAGGAGAACATCTCCGCCTTCGGTGGCGATCCGGGCAATGTGACGATCTTTGGTGAGTCGGCCGGCGGCATCAGCGTCTCGTGCCATGTCGCCAGCCCGATGTCCGTGGGCCTGTTCGCGAAGGCAATTTCGCAGAGCGCGACATGGTTCACGATCCCTCACGGGCTTGCGGAGGCGCATACCGCCGCGGACCGCGCCGCTGCTGACGCGCAGCGGTTCGCCCGCCGGCTTGGCTGCGTCAAGGAAGGCCGGATCTTGGACGATCTGCGCGCGGTCAGCGCAGCTGACCTCCTGGGCGCCACAGACGGGAAGCCATTGTTCGCCCCCGTTGTCGACGGCTGGTTCCTGCCGGAGGATCCCGCGACGCTGTTTGCGGCCGGCCGCGTCCAGCATGTGCCGTACCTGATCGGTTGGAACGCCGACGAGGGCTCGCGCTTCACCGAGGGCGGGCGCGGCAGCGAGGCGGCGCTGGACTTCTCGCTTCGCGCTGCCGTCGAGCCTGTGCTGTCAGTCGCAGGGGCAATGCGCTCGCCGGTGTTCCTCTACAACTTCAATCGGGTGCCGGCCACGGACCTCGCCAGGCAGTTCGGTGCCTACCACGGTCTGGAGGTGCCGTACGTCTTCGGCAACCTTCCCCGCGCGGAGGGTTACGACGAGGCGGATGAGCAGCTTTCCGAGCGGGTCATGAACTACTGGACGCGGTTCGCCGCCACTGGCGACCCCAATGGTGAGGGCGTTCCCGGCTGGCCTCGGTACACCACTGAGACAGGCGCGTTTCTGGAGCTTGTCTGAACGTCCACGCCCGCCTTCCCGAGTCCTTGCAGCCCGGTCTGCTGCTTCGTAGCGCAACCACCGTGGAACGCTCTCGCGCGCGCCCCATCTCTGGACTGCAGCGCGCGATGGTCATGGGGCTTGCCCTGCTGGTGACTGCACCCTGGCTCGGATGGGGCATGGCCGCCAGCGCCGGTGAAGCGGCGTTACTCGTCGGAATGCTCGACCTGCGCCAGAACCCGCTGGACAGGCTGCGCACGATGGCGGTCGGCACGGCGATGCTCACGGTCACCACGCTGGTGGCCCGTGAGCTGAGCCCATGGCCACTGACCGTCGTCGCGGTGCTGACACTGATCGCGTTCGGGGAAGGCGCCGGCATCGCAGTGCACCGCGATGCCCCGGTCCTGCTGCAGCTCAACGGAATCGTCGCGGCGACTGCGTTACTGGAGCCGCAACCCCGGATGCACGCATGGCAGGCGGCGCTTGTCGTTCTGTTGGCCGGGGGCACGCAGACCTTGGTTTCTGCGCTCTTCGCGACGCGGCGACACGTCATCCGCGAAGTGGAGATCGCCGCGTCCGCCATGGACGACGTCGGCGCATTCCTGCGCGCCGTTGCGACGAGCTTCACGCCGGATGCCGACCGGCTGCATGGCGTCGCCACTGCCGATGCCATGGAACGAGCCATCGGATCGCTGTCTACCGCGCAGTCGGCCATCGATGCCAGCGACCTCGCGAGCAGCCCGCTCATGCTGCTGCGGCGGGCGCTGTTCGCCGCCGATCAGTTACGCGTCGAGGGCCAGGCGCTGATCCTGCGGCCCCTCGGACCCACGCCGGCGGACACCGGCAGTGCCGTCCGGACGGGGCGGCTCAGCCTGGTCGCCGACCTGCTGCACCACGGCGCGCTCGCGCTCGGACACCGAGTCGGCAAGCCTGACCCGGAGGCGGCCCGGTTTCGAGCGACACTCGCCGAGTTCTCGGCCGGCAGCGCGCCGGCGTACGACGATCCGGCGCGGACGTTCGCCGCGGCGGTGCAGGCGCTGCTCGAAGCCGAGAAGTGGCCACGCACGCGGCCGTCAACTCGGGATGAGCGCCACCGGCGGATCCAGGCGGCGCTTCGCCCCCGAGGACTGCCCTTTCGATTCGGCATCCGCATCGCGATCGCCTCGCTTGCCGCCGGTCTGGTGGGTTACGCCGGTGACCTCACCCATGCGTCCTGGTCCATCAACGCCTGCCTGAGCGTGCTACGACCGGACGGTGGCGGGCTCCTCACCCGGTTCGTTCTTCGCGCGACCGCGACCGCGGCGGCAGCGGCTGGTGTGGTTCTCGAGGCGGTACTCGTGGGCGGCAACCGGGCCACGCTGGCCAGCTGGCGGTCGCTTTCGCCTACCTCATGTTCTCGCTCGGGCCCACCAACTACGGCATCTACGGCCTGACCGTGACGATGTCCGTGCTCACACTTGCTGCGATCACCAGCCCGCATCCGCAGCAGCTGGCCGTTGCCCGGCTGGTCGACACACTCGTCGGGTGCCTCATCTCGCTCGCCATCGGGTTTGCCCTTCCCGCCTGGAAGGTGACGCAGCTGCCGCGGGACGTTGCTGCGTACTGCGCGACGCTGGCGCGCCGCTTCGGCGTTCTCGCCCGCGCGATCTCGCAGCCGCCTGGTGAACGCGATCCGGTGCCGCTCCGCGCGACCGGGATCGAGACCCGGGACGCCGTCTCCCACGTGCTCACAACGCTGGCAGCTTCCTCACTCGAGCCGGCCGGGCAGATTCCCGTCGCCCGATTGCGCGCCGCGTTCGACGAAGTCCGCGTCTGCGGCCGTCTGGCCATCGTTGCCGAGAGCCTGCTGAACCAACGCCAGCCGGCGTCGGCTACGGCCGCCGCGCTGGCGCGCGAGACCGCTACCACCCTGGAGCTGGTCTCGGACGCTGTTGCGCACGGCCGCCGAGCACCTGTGGGCGCCCGACCGTCCGCCTCGGGTGTCGCGGAGATTGACAAAGTTCTGCGAGAAGCGCTCGAGTCCGCCAACCGGGCCGCCCAGGTCGGTTGGGGCGATGGGGGCGCGGCGCCCTAAGGTTCTCACATGGCTGACTCATCAAACCCGGCGAGCGAGATCGCGAAGGCGTATGAAACCGACGGTCCTTCGGTCGACCTCGGCGCGGTCGTCATCGAAGGGACCGCGGCTCCCGACTCGCAGGTGCGCCTTCCGCTGGCGATGATGAACCGCCACGGGCTGGTCGCCGGCGCGACCGGAACGGGCAAGACCAAGACGCTGCAGCTGATGGCCGAACAGCTTTCCAAGGCGGGCGTCCCGGTCCTGCTCGCTGACGTCAAGGGTGACCTGTCCGGCATCGCGGCACCGGGTGCGGCCAGCGACCGGACGACCAAGCGGGCCGCCGACGTGGGCGCCGCCGACTGGCAGCCGGCCGGAGCGCCGGTGGAGTTCCTGACGCTCGGCGACGACGGCAAGGGCGCCCAGCTGCGGGCCACGATGACCAGCTTCGGGCCGGTGCTGCTGAGCAAGACGCTCGGGCTGAACGACGTGCAGTCGTCCTCGCTGGGACTGGTCTTCCACTGGGCCGACAAGGCGGGTCTCCCGCTGCTTGATCTGAAGGACCTGCGGGCGGTCATCACCTACCTCACCAGCGACGCGGGAAGCACCGAGCTGGCTGCGCTCGGTGGCCTGTCCAAGGCGACCGCCGGCGTGATCCTTCGGGAGCTGATCGCGTTCGCCGATCAGGGCGGTGAGCAATTCTTCGGGGAGCCGGAGTTCGACACCGCCGAGTTGCTACGCACGTCGCCCGACGGCAAGGGGATCGTCTCGGTGCTCGAACTCGCGGGCGTGCAGGACAAGCCGGCGCTGTTCTCGACCTTCCTGATGTGGCTGCTCGCCGACCTGCATCACGACCTGCCCGAGGTCGGCGACCTCGACCGTCCCAAGCTGGTGTTCTTCTTCGACGAGGCCCACCTGCTCTTCCGCGACGCCAGCAAGGACTTCCTCGACCAGATCGCGCAGACCGTCCGGCTGATCCGCAGCAAGGGAGTCGGCGTCTTCTTCGTGACGCAGGTGCCGACCGACGTTCCGCCCGAGGTGCTGGCACAGCTGGGCAACCGGGTGCAGCACGCCCTGCGCGTCTTCACGCCGCAGGACGCGAAGTCGCTGTCCTCCACCGTCTCCACCTTTCCCAAGTCCAAGGCGTACGACCTGGCGGAACTCCTGCCGTCGCTGGGCATCGGCGAGGCGGTCGTGACGGTGCTCTCCGAGACCGGCGCCCCGACACCCGTCGCCTGGACCCGGCTGCGACCGCCGACATCGCTGATGGCCCAGCTCGATCCGGCGGAGCAGACCCGCCAGGTGCAGGCCTCCCCCATCGCCACCAAGTACGCGCAGGTGCTCGACCGCGAATCGGCCTACGAGAAACTGCTTGCCAAGACCGCCGGGCCGGCGCCCGCCACAGCACCTGAGTCCGCCGGGGCGCCGGCCGCTGAAGCATCTCCGGCAAAGGATGACGACGAGCACGAGTCGGGGCTTGCCGGCAAGGTGACGGACGTCCTCGGGTCCAGCGCGTTCAAATCGTTCGCCCGCAACGTCGGCGGCACCCTCGGACGCGAGATCACCCGGTCGCTGTTCGGGACCGCCAAGCGCCGCCGCTGACGCCCCAGCGCACAGCGAGTCAGGCGGGTGGCGGGGTCAGCTCCTGCACGTCAAGCTCGCCGTCCGCGTACCGCTTCCTGAGCACCTTCTTGTCGAACTTCCCGACGCTCGTCTTGGGCACCTCGTCGATGAAGGTCCAGCGCTCGGGCAGCTGCCAGCGGGCCAGGTGCTGGCTGAGCTTCTCGCGTAGCTGCTCGGCGGTGACCTCGGAACCTGCCTCACGCACCACGGCCGCCAGCGGGCGCTCCGACCAGCGATCGTCCGGCACCGCGATGACGGCCGCCTCGAGCACGCCCTCGGCGTCCATGAGCGTGTTCTCCAGATCGACGCTGCTGATCCACTCGCCGCCGGACTTGATGACGTCCTTGGATCGGTCGGTGATCTGCATGAAGCCCATGCCGTCGAGGGTGCCGACGTCGCCGGTGCGCAGCCAGCCGTCGTCGCTGAAACGCTCGGGATCGTCGCCCTGATAGTAGGAACCCGTCACCCACGGCCCGCGGACCTCGAACTCCCCCACGGCCTCGCCGTCGGCCGGCAGCGGCGCCCCCGCATCGTCGACGATCCGGCATTCGACGCCCGAGAAGACCCGCCCGGTACGCGCGCGGTACTTCCACTCCTCGTCACCGGTGACGCCCGCCGGAGCGTGCGCGATAGCGGCGAGCGGGCTCGTCTCGGTCATCCCCCAGGCCTGCACGACGCGCACGCCGAGCTGCTCCTGGAAACCCTTCATCAGCGACAGCGGAACCGCCGAGCCGCCGCAGATCACCGTGCGCAGGAAGGAGAGGTCGACCTGGTGCTCCACCGCGTACCGCAGCACCGCCGACCAGACGGTCGGGACGCCGGCAACGATCGTCGGACGCTCGCTCGTCATCAGCGGGCAGAGGTATTCCGCCTGCAGGTAGCGGTCCGGCATGATCATGTCGGCACCGGCCATCCACGCCGCGTACGCCAGGCCCCAGGCATTCGCGTGGAACATCGGGACGACCGGGAGCACCCGGTCTGACTCGCCGACGCCGAACGCGCTGCCCATGCAGGCCGCCATCGAGTGCAGGTAGACCGAGCGGTGCGAGTAGACGACACCTTTGGGGTTGCCGGTGGTGCCGCTCGTGTAGCACATGGCAGCGGCCGAACGCTCGTCGAGATCGGTGCGCCACTCGAAGGTCGTCGGCTGGCTTCCCACGACGTCCTCGTAACGCGAGATCCTCGGACCCATGCCCTCGAGCTCTGCCCCGTCACCGCCGTGCACCAGGACGTGCTCGACCGTCTTCATCTCCGGCAACGCCTTCGCCAGCAGCGGGACGATCGAGCCGTCGACGATGATCACCCGGTCCTCGGCGTGGTTGGCGACGTAGACCACCTGCTCCGGAAACAGCCGCACGTTCAGCGTGTGCAGCACCGCGCCCATGCCCGGGATCGCCAGGTAGCTGACCAGGTGCTCGGCGTTGTTCCACTGGAACGTGGCGACCCGGTCGCCGTCACGGATCCCCAGGCTCGCCAGCGCGTGGCCAGCTGCGCCGCCTGCTCCCCCACCTCGCGGAACGTCACCTCCCGGGTGGCCTCGCCGGTACACGTGACGACCTTGCTCTTGCCGAAGTTCGCCAATCCGTGGCGCAAGAGGAAGCCGAGGGTCAAGGGGACGTCCTGCATGGTGCTCTGCATGGCCGCACTATTCCCCACTCCGACCGTTACCGCACCCGTTCCCATGATCAACGCGCCCATGATGTTGCTGTGAGCCGGATGATCATGCGTATTCCATGATCAGGGGCGCGTTGATCATGGTTACGCCTTGGGCTCGGGAACGAAGTCGATGCCGGCTTCCTTGCGCTGGGTCGCCGTGATGGGGGTCGGGGCACCGGTGAGCGGGTCGCCGCCGCTGGCCGTCTTGGGGAACGCGATCACGTCGCGGATCGAACCGGCGGCCGCGGCCAGCATGCTGACCCGGTCCCAGCCGAAGGCGATCCCGCCGTGGGGCGGCGGGCCGAAGCGGAACGCGTCGAGCAGGAAGCCGAACTGCGCCCGCGCCTCCTCCTCGCTCAGGCCCGAGGACGCCGAACACCTTCTGCTGCAGCTCGCGCTCGTGGATACGCAGCGAGCCGCCGCCGATCTCGCTGCCGTTCAGCACCACGTCGTAGGCGATGGCCAGCGCGTCACCGGGACGCTCGAGGAGGATCGCCTCGTCCTCCGCGCGGGGACGGGTGAACGGATGGTGCACCGGCGTCCACCCGCCGTCGGGCAACGGCTCGAACATCGGCGCGTCGGTCACCCACAGGAAGTTCCAGCCCCCGTCAGGAAGCACACCCCGGTCGCGCGCCGCGGCGAGCCGGAGCGCACCCAGCGCCTCGAGCGTCGCCGCCCGCGGCCCGGCCTGGAAGAAGATCGCGTCGCCGGGAGCCGCCCCGGTGGCTGCCCGGCAGCCCGGCCAGCTTCCTGCTCGCTGAGGTTCTTCGCGATGCCGCCGCTCGGCACGCCGTCGTCGCCGACCAGGACGTACGCGACGCCCTTGCCGCCCCGGCTGCGCGACCATTCGTTCCAGCCATCGAGTTCGCGCCGGCTGTAGGACGCCCCGCCCGGCACCACGACGGCGCCGACGTGCTCGGAACTCGCGAAGATCTTGAAGCCGGTGCCCGCGAAGTACCGGTGAGGTCGACCAGCTCCATCCCGAAGCGGGTGTCGGGCTTGTCGGTGCCGTAGCGCCGCATCGCCTCCGCGTAGGTCATGCGGGGGAACGGGGTGGTGAGCTCGACGCCCAGCACGTCGTCCCAGATGGCGGTCGAGGATCGCCTTCGCCGAGCTCGATGACGTCGTCCTGCTCGCAGAAGGACATCTCGATGTCGAGCTGGGTGAATTCGGGCTGGCGGTCGGCGCGGAAGTCCTCGTCGCGAAAGCACCGGGCGAACTGGTAGTAGCGCTCGAGCCCGCCCACCATCAGCAGCTGCTTGAACAGCTGCGGAGACTGCGGCAGCGCGTACCAGCTTCCCGGGCTGCAGCCGCACCGGGACGAGGAAGTCGCGGGCGCCTTCCGGCGTCGAGCGGGTCAGGTAGGGCGTCTCGACGTCGAGGAAACCGCGGTCGTCCATCACCCGCCGCGCGACGCAGCGGTGATCCGCGAGCGGAGCTTGAGCGCGTCGCGCCACCGGCTCGCGGCGCAGATCGAGGTAGCGGTACTGCAGCCGCCGCTCCTCGCTGACGTCGGGCGCATGCGCGTCGAGCGGGAAGGGCAGCGGGTCGCTCGTCGAGAGGATCTCGTACGAGCTGACCGCCACCTCGATCTCGCCGGTCGCCAGGTCGGGGTTCTCGTTGCCGGCGGGCCGCTCGCTCACCTCGCCGACCACGCGCAGGCAGAACTCGCTGCGCAGCTCCCCGCCGGTGCCCTCGCGCAGCACGCACTGCACGACCCCGGACGCGTCACGCAGGTCGATGAACACGACGCCGCCGTGGTCGCGCCGCGACGCCACCCAGCCGGCGAGCACGACCTCGGCGCCCGGCGTTGGTGGCGCGCAATCGTCCCGACTCGTGAGTGCGGATCACCGAACCAGCTCCTCGATCAACGATTTCAGGGGGACGGCCCGCTGCTCGCCGCTCGCCAGGTCCTTGACCTGGGCGACCTGCGCGGCCAGGTCGCGATCACCGATGACGACGGCCGTGTGCGCGCCCGAACGGTCGGCGGCCTTCATCGCTCCGCCCAGCTTGCGATCCCCGTAAGCGAGATCGGCGGCGACGCGCTCGGCGCGCAACGCATTCACCAGCTTCACGCCGAAGCGCTTGGCCTCGGGACCCAGAGGCGACGACGTAGACGCTCACCCGCGGCGCGGGCTCGGGCAACGCCTCCTCAGCCGCCAGCGCCAGCATGATGCGTTCCATGCCGAGCGCCCAGCCGATGCCGGGCAGCGGCGGTCCACCGATGGACTCCGAGAGCCCGTCGTAGCGGCCACCGCCGCCGACCGCGCTCTGCGCCCCGAGCCCGGAGTGCTGCCACTCGAACGTGGTGCGCTGGTAGTAGTCCAGCCCGCGCACCAGCCGCGGCGCCTCGGTCCAGCTCACCCCGATGTCGGCTGAGGTATCCGCGCACCGCGTCGTAGTGCGCCTGGCAGTCCGCGCAGAGCGCGTCGGCCATCAGCGGCGCGCCGGCCACCATGGCGACGACCTCCGGACGCTTGTCGTCCAGCACCCGCAGCGGGTTGCGCTCGACCCGGCGGCTGGTCTCCTCGTCCGGCAACGGCAGGTCGCGCAGGAACGCCCGCAGCTTCTCGGTGTACGCGGGCCGGCACTGCGGATCGCCGAGGCTCGTCAGCAGCAGCTCGACCCGCTCCAGCCCGATGCCCCGAAACGCGTGTGACGCCGAGGGCGACAACCTCCGCGTCGAGCGCCGGATCGCCGCTGCCGAGGGCTTCCACGTCGATCTGCTGGAACTGGCGGAACCGTCCCGCCTGCGGCTGCTCGTAGCGAAACATCGGACCCGAGAACCAGACCTTCAGCGGCAGCTGACCCTGCCCGAGCCGGTGCTCGGCGACGGCCCGCACGATGCTCGCGGTGGCCTCGGGCCGCAGCGTCAGCGACCGGTCACCCTTGTCCCTGAAGGTGTACATCTCCTTCGTGACGACGTCGGTGGACTCCCCCACCCCGCGCTCGAAGAGGGCGGTGTCCTCGAAGACGGGCGTCTCGAGGTAGCTGTAGCCGGCGAGCCGCGCGGGCTCGAGCAACCCGCGACGGACCTCGAGCCAGCGCGCGGAATCGGCCGGAAGGATGTCGTACGTGCCTTTGGGCGCTGAAAATGAGCGCGTGGAAGAAGGGTTCACGACGTCCGCCGCCTAAAGGCCGCGGGTGACGGGACCGGGCGCGATCTGGGCGAGGAACGGGTTGGTGGCCCGCTCGTGACCGACGGTCGTGTCATCCAGATGGCCGCAGTGCACCCGGGTCTCGTCGGGCAGCGGCAGGACCGTGCGCTCCAGCGACGCCAGCAACTGCTCGTACGAGCCGCCGGGAAGGTCGGTGCGCCCGATCGAGCCGCGAAAGAGCAGGTCGCCGGAGAACAGCCGGTCCTGCGAGCGGAAGGTCACGCTGCCGGGGGTGTGGCCCGGGGTGTGGTCGACGGCGAACTCGAGGCCGGCCAGCTCCAGCGTCTCGCCGTCGGACAGCACGCGCACGTCGTCGGGTTCGCCGAAATTGAGTCGGCCGAAGATGGGGGTGCCGGCAGGCACGCCGAAGGCCGAGGCCGGATCAGCCATCATCAGCCGGTCGTCAGGGTGGATGAGCGCCGGAATGCCGTGCGACCCGCACACCGGGACCACCGCGAAGACGTGATCGACATGGCCGTGGGTGAGGAGCACCGCGGCGGGCTTGAGCCCGTTCTCCCGGAGGACGGCGTCTACCGCGTCCTCCACCCCGACACCCGGGTCGATGATGATGCATTCCTCGCCGGGAGCGGGCGCGACGACGAAACAATTCGTCTCGAACGCTCGGGCGACGATTCGACGGACCAGCACGTCGCCGAGGCTACCGGGACACCACGGAAGGCGCGGGCCGCGGTCAGGGAGCACACACCTTTCCGTGACAGCATGCCCCCGTGCCGTCGTCTCGTGAACAGCAACTCGCCCGCGCCAGGGCCGCCCGCCGCGCCCAGCGCCAGAAGGAGCGCGCCAGGCGCCGCAAGATCGTGGCGGGCGGGCTCGCCGGCGTGCTCGTGCTTGCGGCCGTCGGCGTCGGCATCGCCGTCGCCCTGAGCGGCAACAACAACAGTTCGGTGACCGCCGGCCAGCCCAGCGCGTCAGCGACGCCATCGGCGAGTCCCAGCGCCTCTGCGAGCGCCATCACGACGACGGCCTGCGGCGCGACGAAACCCACGCTCGTTCCCGCGACCCGCACCTTCAAGGCCGAGCCGAAGCTGACGATCGACACGGCCGCGAAGTACACGATGACGCTCAACACGTCCTGCGGCCCGATCGTGATCGCGCTGGAAGCGGCGAAGGCCCCGCACACCGTCAACCTGCTGGCTTTCCTGGCGAACGAGCACTTCTACGACGGCACTCGCTGCCACCGCTCGACCAACGACGCGTCGCTCACGGTGCTGCAGTGCGGTGACCCGACCGGCACCGGATCCGGGCAGATCGGTTTCTCGATCGCCGAGGAGAACCTGAAGGGCGCGGCCTACACCCGCGGCACGCTCGCGATGGCCAATACCGGCGCCGCGAAGTCGACCCAGAGCCAGTTCTTCCTCGTCGACAAGGACAGCCAGCTGCCGCCGAACTACACCGTCGCCGGTCACATCACCACCGGCCTGGCCGTGCTGGACAAGATCCTTGCGCTCGGCAACGACGGCTCGAACGGGACCGGTGACGGGGCGCCGAAGCAGAACGTCTACCTGAACACGGTGACCGTCACCAAGAGCTGAGCCGGCCCCTAGGCGCGACCGCCCACCCGTTCCAGCAAGTGGTCACGGCGGCGGGCCAGCAGGTCGGCGGTCGCCGCGGACGACGCCGGACCGGGCACCGCCTGCCGGACCTGCGCGTGCACGATCGCATGCGGCATCCCGCTGGCCGCGGCCACCCGCGCCACCAGCGCGTTGACCTCGCGGCGCAGCGCCCCGGCGTCCCGCCAGCTGACGTCGGTCGAATCGGCCTCGGGAATCTCCGGGCGAGCCGCCCGCAGCCGCTTGTGCAGCTCCTGGTCACGCCGGGCCAGCAGCGCCGCGGTCTGCTCCGGGGTGAGCAGGCCGGGAAAGCCCCCATCGTCGAGGTCGTCGGCATGAGGGTCCACCGACTCCGCCGTGACGGCCCGGCCACCGGCGAGCACATGGGCGAACGACGCCTCCGCGTCGATCGCCTCCCACTCGTTCAGCCCGGTGAGCCGCTCGACCTCGCCTTCTAGCGCATCGAACTCGTCCTGCTCGCCCACCGAGCGCAGCCGCACCACGCGATCACGCTCGGACTCCAGGTCAGCGGCCAGCGTCAGCAAGGGCCGCACGGCCGGCAAGTAGACGGTCGCCGTCTCGCCGGGCCGGCGGGCGCGCACGACGCGACCGACCGCCTGGGCGAAGAAGAGCGGGGTCCGGTAGGAGGTGAGCCACGCCAGGCAGGCCGCGCGCGGGATGTCGACACCTTCGGAGATCATCCGCACGCAGACCGCCAGCCGGGCGTTCGACTGCGAGAACTCCGCGATCTTCGCTGACGCCTTGGGATCGTCGGAGGTGATCAGGTAGGGCTTCTCGCCGGTGACCTCCTTGGCGATCTTGGCGTACGCGCGGGCGGCCTCCTGGTCGGAGGCGAGCACCAGCCCGGCCGCATCGGGCTGGCCACCGGCGCGCAGCTGGCTCACCCGGTCGTCCATGGCGGCGATCACGTGAGGCACCCAACGACCACCCGGATCGAGCGCGGTACGCCAGGCCTGGGCTTCCATCTGAGCGGTCAGCGGCTCCGAGAGCGACGCGGCAACTACGTCGCCGGCGCTGGTGCGCCAGCGCGAGGTCCCGGTGTAGGCCGCGAAGACCACCGGACGCACCACCCCGTCGGCCAGCGCCTGGCGGTAGCCGTAGGAGAAGTCCGGCACCGAACGCAGCCCGGGCTGGCCGTCATCGGTCGGTGCGCTCTCGTAACGCACGAAGGGGATGCGCTCGTCGGCCCGCGAACGGAACGGGGTGCCGGTCAGGCACAGCCGCCGCCGCGCCGGCTCGAACGCCTCTGCGGCCGCCTCGCCCCACGACAGCCCGTCGCCCGCGTGATGGACCTCGTCGAGGATCACGAGCGTGCGCTTGGCCTCGACCCGGCGCCGATGCAGCAACGGCTTCTGCGCGACCTGGGCGTAAGTGCTCACGTAGCCGGCGACGTCGGCCCGCACCGGGCCCACCGAGTTCGGCAGGTTGGCATCGAGCGCCAGGCCTGACGCCGCTGCCGCTTGAGCCCACTGGTTACGCAAGTGGTCGGTCGGGCAGACGACCACCACCCGGTCGATCAGCCGTGACGCGACCAGATCCGCGGCGACGGTCAGCGCAAACGACGTCTTACCTGCACCCGGAGTCGCGTGCAGCAGGTAGTCGGCCGGACCGGCGGCCGAGTAGGCCGCAAGCGCTTCGGACTGCCAGGCACGCAGGCGCCGGCCTCCGAGCGACCCATCGGCGGGCCGATCATTTGGTAGAGCGGCGGGCCGATCTATTGGTAGAGCGGGAATGGCGTTGGCGGCGGACACTGCACCCAACCTAGGAGGCGTCCGGCGACACGCCCGCACGTGACACGCGGGCCGCTTCAGTCATGTCCCCGTCAGCTCCCGGATGGCTGAAAAGCGGGCATAGGGAGTTTGATGCTGCAAATGGAAGGACTGCGGCTCGGCACCAAACGCGGGCGCTGGGTCCTTCTCGCGACGGTGCTCGGCTCCGGAATGGCACAGCTCGACGGCACGGTCGTCAACGTCGCGCTCCCCCGCATCGGCAACGATCTGTCGGTCGGGCTGTCCAGCCTGCAATGGGTGATCACCGGCTACACGCTCACGCTCGCCGCATTCCTGCTCCTGGGCGGGGGGCTCGGCGACCGCTACGGCCGGCGCAGGATCTTCACGATCGGCGTGATGTGGTTCGCGGTGGCCAGCGCACTCTGCGCGGTAGCTCCCAACGCCTCGCTGCTGATCCTGGCCCGTGCCTTCCAGGGCATCGGCGGGGCGCTGCTGACGCCCGGAAGCCTGGCGATCCTGCAGACCTCGTTCCATCCGGACGATCGTGGCCGGGTGATCGGCGCCTGGTCGGGGCTGACCGGCGTGGCGAGCGCGATCGGGCCGTTCGTCGGCGGCTGGCTGCTGAACGTCAGCTCCTGGCGGTGGATCTTCCTGCTGAACCTGCCGCTCGCCGTGGCCGTACTGGCGGTCAGCGCCCGGCACGTCCCGGAAAGTCGTGACGCGTCGGCGATAGGCCGACCGGACTGGGCGGGCGGAATCGTTGCAGCCGCCGCGCTCGCGGCGCTCACGTACGGGCTCATCGAGGGGCCCGCGAGGCGCTGGACGCCGTCCACCGTCGCCGCGCTCGTGGCCGGAGTGCTGCTGCTGGCCGGCTTCCTCGTGCTCGAGTCGCGGCGACGTCAGCCCATGCTCCCGCTGGGGCTGTTTCGTTCCCAGCAGTTCGTGGCCGCCAACGGGGTCACGTTCGCCATGTATGGGGCACTCAGTGCGTTCCTCTTCCTGGTCCCCGTGCAACTGCAGACCGTGGCTGGATACACCCCGCTCGCAGCGGGGGTGTCCCTGCTGCCCCTGACGGTGCTGATGCTTGCCCTGTCAGCCCGATCGGGCGCGTTGGCGGCCAGGATCGGGCCGCGACTGCAGATGTCCGTCGGGCCTGCCCTGCTGGCCGTCGGCATGTTGCTGCTGACCCGTGTCGGCAGCGACGGCAACTACCTCACGACGGTGCTCCCCGCGGCGATCGTGGTCGGGCTCGGGCTGTCGACGACCGTCGCGCCGCTGACGGCAGCGGCACTTTCCACCGTGCCGGCCGAGAAGGCGGGAATCGCGTCGGGAGTGAACAACGACGTCGCACGCACGGCGGGGTTGCTCGCGGTTGCGGTCCTGCCGGCTCTGGCGGGCATTCACGGCAACGACTACCGCGTGGCCAGCGCCTTCAACACCGGCTTCCACCATGCAGCAGTCATCTGCGCGGTCCTGGCGCTGGTGGCCGGCGCGCTGGCGGCGCTGACGATCCGCAACCCGGCCCGCGGCACGCCGGAGCATCCGGGCCGGGAGGTGTCGACTCAGGTGCGTCCGAGTTGCGCGGCGCTGGACAGTGCGCCGCTGGCCGCGGAGTAGCGTCGCTTGCCGTGACGCAGCAGAACGAAGAATTTGTCGAGCCGAGCCGCGACGAGATCCCGGCCATCAGCCGTGGCCACGTCGCCGCGATGGAAGCCACCGATGACGATGCCGCCTGGGTGATCGCGGGGATGCATCACGTCGTCCTGCGCACCATCGGCCGCCGCTCGGGCAACGAGCACAAGGTCGCCCTGCCCTTCTGGGCCGACGCCGATGGCCAGCCGGTCGTCGTCGGTTCGTTCTCCGGCGCCCCGCAACACCCGTCCTGGTACCTGAACCTCACCGATCGCGAGGCCAACCCCGAAGTCCTGGTGCGCCGGCAGCATCAGCTGTACTGGTCCAAGCCCGAGATTCTCGACGGCGACGAGTACGCCGCCGTCTGGGCCGGGCTCACCGCCGATCGCGGGTACTACAACGACTACCAGTCGCGCACCGACCGCCGCCTGCCACTGGTGCGGCTGTCACCCTCGCGTCCGGCCTAGACATCCCACGTCTGTAAGTGTCAAGCGGCTTGAGCTTGAGGTGTATTGAGTTGGGGCCAGGCGGTGGCTTCGTCGTAGGTCGTTTCATGACGGAGGCAACCGTGCAGTAGTCTCACGCGGCGGTTCGCCAGGGCGCGCAGGGCGGCGTGGTGAGTGACTCCGGCGGCGCGTTTGGTGTCGTAGTAGGCGCGGGCACCCGGCGAGCTTCCCAGGGCGCTGAACGCCCATTGGTAGAGGGCATCGGCGAGGCGTCTGTTGCGGGCGACCCGGGCCAGCACGACCCGGCTTTTGCCGGACGCGCGGGTGATCGGTGCGGTGCCCGCGTAGTTCTTGCGGGCTTTAGCATCGGCGTAGCGGTCCGGGTCATCCCCGAACTCCGCGAGCACCCGAGCGCCGAGGACCACGCCGAGTCCGGGAAGACTGCACAGGATCTCAGCGCTCGGGTGCTGCTCAAAAGACGCGGCCAGCTTGGCTTCGACGTTGCCGATCTGGCGGACCATCTCGGCGATGATCGCGACCGACGCCGACACGCTGGCGCCGAACGCGTCGGCGACCAGCGGCAACGCCGCGAGCTGCTCACTGCGCAGCGCGGTAGCGATCTCCTCAGCCCGGGTCCGCAGGTAGCGCTGACGGCCGGCGGCGCGCAACTGCGCCTCGATTTGCGTGACCCGCAGCACCGACCCTTTGGCTGGGGTCGGCGCCTTCGCGAGCACCGCGAGAGCGTCCCTGCCTGCCAGGTCGTCACCGAACGCTTCCAGCGCCGCCGGGTAGAACTCGCGCAGCGTGGAACGCAGTCCGTTGGTCTGGCGTTGCCGGGTCCAGATCAGGTTCTGATGGGCCCGGGCGAGCACCTTGACCGCTTCGGCCAGTTCGCTGTCACCGGCGATCGGCCGGTGCTGATGACGGTCGGTGCGGACCAGATCGGCGAGCACATGGGCATCACCCGGATCGCTCTTCGCCCGGGACGTGACATGCCGGTCGCGGTAACGCGACGCCGACAGCGGGTTGATCGCAAACACCCGATAGCCCGCTGCCAGCAGTGCCTGCACCCAGCCGCCCCGGTCGGTCTCAATCCCGACGACCACCTGATCTGGCCCGGCGTCGGCGGGCAGGTGCTCGGCGAGCAGCCCATGCAACTGGCCGATACCGACAATCCCTTCCGGCAGCCGGCGGCGGGCCAGCCTGCGACCCGTCTCGTCCTGAATCTCCACATCGTGATGGGCCTCAGCCCAGTCATCGCCCACGAACAGCAACCATGCCTCCCTCGCTCGACCGAATCTTGCAGCCTGAGCACGAGGAAACCGCGGCACGCTAATGGATTAGTGCTCCAGGGCGACGACATCCCACCAGCCGTTCGATCACCTCACCACCAGCCAGGGCACGCTCTAGGCCTAGACCTCAAACTTCGGGCCTGCGCACACGAGTGCTCACCGGCTGACGGCTCAGACGCACAACAGCCTGGACCATAACCGGCTGCCGTACGAGTCCCATTAGCGCACCGCTGCCCGACTTCGGTCGGCTAGAGGTACAGGCCGGTGCCCTCGGTCGACAGGCGCTCGGCGGCGATGGCGTGCAGGTCACGTTCGCGAAGCAGGGTGTAACTCACCCCGTGCAGCTCGACCTCGGCCTTGTCCTCGGGATCGAAGAGCACGCGGTCACCGAGCTTGACGCTGCGCGCGCTCGCGCCGACGCCGACGACCTCGCCCCAGGACAGTCGCTTGCCGAGCGCTGCCGTCGCGGGGATGACGATGCCCGCGCCGGAGCGCCGTTCCCCGGCCTCCTTGTCCAGCTTGACCAGCACGCGGTCGTGCAGCATCTGGATGGGGAGGCTGCCGTTCGAGTCGCTCACCTCAGCGAAGCTAGTGGACCTCAGCCGCTCGTGCCCTCCGGCTCGAGGTCGAGCGCGATCGAGTTCATGCAGTAACGCTGGCCGGTGGGCGCCGGTCCGTCGTCGAAGACGTGGCCCAGGTGGCTTCCGCAGCGGGCGCAGCGCACTTCGGTACGCACCATGCCGTGGCTACGATCCTGCACCAGTTCGAGCGACTCGCTCGTCATCGGCTCGTAGAAGCTCGGCCAGCCCGAGCCCGAATCGAACTTGGTGGTGCTGGCGAACAGCGGTGCCTGACAAGCGCCGCAGCGATAGACACCGGCCGTCTTGTCGTGGGTGTACTTGCCGGTGAAGGGCGGCTCGGTCGCGGCCTGCCGAAGGACGGCGAAGCGGTCGGGGCCGAGGTTGTTACGCCATTCCTCGTCGGTGGCAGTCACCTCATAGGGCATGTCGGCACTCCTTGGGGAAGAGATGGGTGGGTTGGTTCGAGGCAGCTCAGTTGGAGGCAGACAGCACGCGGTAGCAGTCGTAGACGCCCTCGATGCCGCGTACCGCGCCGAGCAGGTGACCGAGATGCTTGGTTTCACCCATCTCAAAGGTGAACCGGCTGACGGCGACCCGGTCGCGGGTGGTGGTGACGGAGGCGGAGAGGATGTTGACGTGGTGATCTGACAGCACCCGGGTGACGTCGGACAGCAGTCGCGTGCGGTCGAGCGCCTCGACCTGGATCGCGACCAGGAAGACCGACGCCGACGACGGAGCCCACTCCACATCGACGATCCGGTCGCCCCCGCTGGTGAGCGCGGTGACGTTGGGGCAGTCGCCGCGATGGACCGAGACGCCCTTGCCCCGGGTGACGAATCCGAGGATCGGATCGCCGGGCATCGGCGTGCAGCAGCGGGCGAGCTTGACCCAGACGTCGCTGGCGCCCTTGACGATGACCCCGGGGTCAGCACTCGGCAGCGCCCGCTTGGTGCTCGGGACCATCGTCTCGGCGATGTCCTCGACGGCGCCCTCAGGCCCGCCGAACGACTGCACCAGACGGTGCACCACGCTCTGAGCGCTGACATGTCCCTCACCGACAGCGGCATACAGCGAGGAGACGTCGTTGTAGCGCATCTCCTTCGCCAGCGTGGTCATCGCATCGCCGCCGAGCAGGCGCTGCAGCGGCAGGCCTTGCTTGCGCATCGCGCGCAGGATCGCGTCGCGGCCCTCCTCGATCGCGTCCTCGCGGCGCTCCTTGGCGAACCACTGACGGATCTTGCTGCGCGCGCGCCCGGAGCGCACGAACGTCATCCAGTCGCGGCTCGGGCCGGCCGTCGGCGACTTGGAGGTGAAGATCTCGACCGTGTCGCCGTTGTCGAGCGGGCTCTCCAGCGGGACGAGCCGGCCGTTGATCCGCGCACCGATGCACCGGTGACCGACCTCGGTGTGCACCGCGTACGCGTAGTCGACCGGGGTGGACCCTGACGGCAGGCTGACGACGTCGCCCTTGGGTGTGAAGACGAAGACCTCGCTGCCCTGCAGGTCGAAACGCAGGCTGTCGAGGAATTCGCTGGGGTCGCTCGTCTCGCGCTGCCAGTCGAGCATCTGGCGCAGCCACGCAAGCTGATCGCCCTTGTCCTGGCTGTCGGGCGACAGCGGGGTCGGGCGGTTGACCTCCGAGGTCGGCTGATGGCCGCCGCGGGTGCCTTCCTTGTACTTCCAGTGCGCCGCGATGCCGTACTCGGCCCGCTGGTGCATGGTGTGCGTGCGGATCTGCAGCTCGACGGGCTTGCCCTCGGGCCCGATCACGGTGGTGTGCAGCGACTGGTACATGTTGAACTTGGGCATCGCGATGTAGTCCTTGAACCGGCCCGGCACCGGCTGCCAGTTCGCGTGGATCGTGCCCAGGGTGGCGTAGCAATCGCGTACCGAATCGACCAGCACGCGCACGCCCACCAGGTCGTAGATGTCGGCGAAGTCGCGCTCGCGGACGATCATCTTCTGGTAGATCGAGTAGTAGTGCTTGGGCCGGCCGCTGACCGATGACTTGATCTTGGCGTCACGCAGCTGATTCGCCACCAGGGCCGTCACGGTCGACAGGTACGTATCGCGGCTGGGCTGGCGCTCGCTGACGAGCCGGACGATCTCCTCGTAGCGCTTGGGATACAGCGTGGCGAACGCGAGGTCCTCGAGCTCCCACTTGACCGTGTTCATACCGAGGCGGTGGGCCAGCGGAGCATAGATCTCGAGCGTCTCGCGCGCCTTGCGCTCCTGCTTGTGCGGCGGCAGGAAGCGCAGGGTGCGCATGTTGTGCAGGCGGTCAGCCAGCTTGACGACGAGCACCCGCGGGTCGCGCGCCATCGCGACGACCATCTTGCGGATCGTCTCGCTCTGGGCCGCCCGCGCCGCTTCCGCAGCATCAGCACGGTCAGGGGTCTTGACCCGGTCGAGCTTGGTGACCCCGTCAACGATGATTCCCACGAGCTCACCGAACTGGCGGGTCACCCGCTCGAGGCCCACCTCGGTGTCCTCGACCGTGTCATGCAGCAGCGCCGCAGCAAGCGTGGGTGCATCCATGCCGAGATCGGCGAGGATGCCCGCAACCGCCAGCGGGTGGGTGATGTACGGGTCGCCGGAACGCCTGACCTGGCCCTCGTGTGCCCGCTCGGCGAACTCGTACGCCCGCTTGACCAGGCCGACTTCAGCCTTGGGATGCGCCGCCCGCAGCGCGCGCAGGATCGGCTCGACGGCGGCAGGTGAGGCCGGCCGGCCGGGGGTGAGGCGGGCCAGCCGGTTGCGTACTCGCCGGTTGGCAGCGGTGCCTTCGTGACCGAGCCGCGGGATGACGGGAGTGGCCTCGTCCCCCGGGTCAGCGCGTTCAGGGCGGCGCACGAGCGGCGGCAGGAACGCCTCGAAGCCGGTGGTGGTCTTCTCGGTCCTGCCGGCAGCGATCGCCTCCAGCTCGTCGGCGCCGGAATCGGCGTCGGCGAAGGGGGAATCTGCTCCCTCAAAGGCGGCGGCAGGCTCGGTGGCTTCGGTCGCTGGCGCGGCGGGAGCCGCGGCTGGACTCGGGCCATCCGACACTTGCGGCTCCTTCCCAGGTCGCAGCGTGCATCGAGTCCTTAGCGAGCCCAACTTTTGCTGTCTACACGTTAACCCCCGGCAGGTCTCGGGCGTTCCCCCGGATACCCGTGTGACGTCGCTGACAGCGTTGGCGTGGCCTGCTCAAACAGTGAGGAGTGGGCAGACGGGCAGCGGTCCCAGTTGCCCCCGGCCACCTAACGCCGCGAGTTCCAGCAAGACCGCCAATCCGCTGACAGCAGCCCCGGCCCCGCTGAGCAGGTCCAGCGCAGCGCGGGCGGTGCCTCCGGTCGCGAGGACGTCGTCGATCAGCAGTACCCGATCCCCCGGACGTACCGAGTCTCCCTGCATCTCCAGCGTGGCGGTGCCGTACTCGAGCGCGTAATCGATCCGGTGAGTCTCGCCGGGGAGCTTGCCCGCCTTGCGGATCGGCACGATTCCCACGCCGGCCGCCACGGCTACGGGTGCGGCCAGCAGGAACCCGCGGGCTTCGATGCCGGCAACCTTGGTGACATTGCTGCGGTGCGCCAGTTCGGCCAGCGCGGCGACCACGGCACCGAGGCCGTGGGCGTCGCCGAGGACGGGGACGATGTCCTTGAACAGGACCCCCGGGACCGGGAAGTTCGAGACGTCGCGGGTGAGGCGGCGCAGCACGTCCTGGGCAGCTGTGACCGCCGGGGTCGGCTCGGAGAAGCAGTCCGCCGCTGCCGTCACCGGCGCTTCTTGCCGCTCGGACGCCCTCGATTGCCGCGCTTGGCCGGCTTTCGCGGCGCGGCGCCGGCCCCCGATCTGGCCGGGGTCGCCACGGGCGCAGCGGCGTCGTCATCACCGACGGTGCCCGCGGGCGCATCGTCCACGTACGTCTCGGTGTCGGGCTTGTTCATCACGACCGTGGCTCGAGCGGCCCGGGCCGTGTCGGTGGCCGGCCTGCTGGTGCGTTCGCTACGAGCCTCACGGGCCACCTCCGCAGCCTGCGAGCGCGCGATCTTTGCCCGCAGGGCCTTCATCTGCGGCTCGCGCTCCTTGAAGTCCACCAGAATCGGGGTGGCGACGAAGATCGAGGAGTAGGCCCCCGATGCCAGCCCCACCAGCTGCGCGAGCGCCAGGTCCTTGAGCGTCCCGGCGCCGAGCAGGCCGGCTCCGATGAACAGCAGCGAGGCCACTGGCAGGAGGGCGATCAGCGAGGTGTTGATCGAGCGCATCAAGGTCTGGTTGACGGCTTCGTTCGCGGCCTGGGTGTAGGTCTTGCGGCCGGCGACCACCAGGCCGGCGGTATTTTCCCGGACCTTGTCGAAAACCACGACCGTGTCGTAGAGCGAGAAGCCCAGGATCGTGAGCACGGCGATGACCGTCGCCGGGGTTACCTCGAAGCCCACCAGCGAATAGACCCCTGCCGTGACTATCAGGTCATGCAGCAGGGCGACGATCGCTGCCGCGGCCATCTTGGGTTCGAAGCGCAGCGAGATGTAGATCATCACCAGCACCAGGAAGACGATGAGCCCCTCGACCGATTTCGTCGTCACCGACGAACCCCACGAGGCCCCGAAGCTGGTCGAGTTCACCGTCTTGGTGTTGAACTTCTGCTGCAGTATCGCGATGACGTGCTCGCTCTGAGCTTCCGTGATCGGCTTGGTCTGGATGCGGATCATCGGCGGCGAGGAACTCAGCGACTGGGCGACCTCGACCTGGATCCCGGTGCCGTCGAGCGCCGAACGCGCCTGCGTCACCGTGTGGCCGTTGGCCGGGAAGTCGAACTCGGCGCCGCCCTTGAAGTCGATGCCGAACGTGAAACCGCGGAAGATCATGCTGATGATGCAGATCAGGAGGAAGGCGGCGCTGATCGCGTACCAGCGGCGGCGATGTCCGATGAAGTCGTAGGACACTTCGCCGCGGTAGAGCCTGCTGGCGAGGGACATCGTCAGCTCCCCTCACGGTCAGCAACGGCCGTGCTGTCAGCGCTGTCAGCGGCACTCACGTTCGACACTTCCTCCGAGGTGGAGGCCCGCTTGGCGAGCCTGGCCCGCGGGGCGGGGCCAGCCGTGGCGACGGTCGCCGTCCCGAGGGCCTTGCTGGACAGCCCGCTGAAGCGGCTCGTGGAGAACAGCGGGCGGCGCACCAGGAGGGTCACCAGCGGCTTGGTGAACAGGAACACGACGACGAGGTCGAGGATCGTCGACAGGCCCAGGGTGAAGGCGAACCCCCGGACGGAACCGATCGACAGGTAGTAGAGCGCGGCCGCCGCCAGGAATGAGACGGTGTCGGCCGACAGGATGGTGCGCCGCGCGCGCACCCAGCTCCGCTCGACGCTGGCGCGCACGGTTCGGCCTTCGTGAACCTCGTCTTTCAGGCGCTCGTAGAAGACGACGAACGAGTCTGCGGTGATACCGACGGCGACGATGAAGCCGGCGATACCGGCCAGGGTCAGCGTGAAGTTGATGATCTGACCGAGTTCGACGACGCAGGCGTACGTCAACGCTGCCGAGACGGACAGCGAAGCGACCGTCACGATGCCCATTGCCCGGTAGTAGAAGAACGAGTAGAGGATGACCAGCGCGAGACCGATGGCGCCGGCGAGCAGGCCCGCATTGAGCGATTCCTTGCCCAGCGTGGCGGAGATGTCGCTGACCTGCGACTCGGTGAAGGTGAGCGGCAGGGCGCCGTACTTCAGAACATTGGCCAGGTTGGAAGCGGAAGACTGGGTGAACTGGCCGGTGATCTCAGCAGAGCCTGCGATGCGCTCCTGGATGACCGGCGCCGACTGGACCACGCCGTCCAGCACGATGGCCAGCTGGCAGGTCACCGGCGGGTTGGCCGAGGAGGTGCTGCTCTTGGGGCACCCCGCACCCTTGGAGATCGTGTCGGTCAGGTTGGCCCACTCGGTCTGACCCTTGTTGTTGAAGTCGACGTTGACGATCCACTGGCCCGTACTGGTGCCGTTCACGCCCGTCTGGATGGTCGCGCCCGCCCCGCTCACCGCGGTGCCCTTCAGGCTGGCGGGCTGGAGGGCGTACTCCACCGTGTTCGTCGTGTCACAGGCGACGACCCAGTCGGTGGCGGGTGCGTCAGCTACCGCCTGCCCCTCGGCGGTGCCCGGCTTGGGGCACGGGTACTGCAGCTGGGCAGTGATGCACGGCGGCGGCGTCGTACCGGTGCCCTTCGCCGTCACGCAGTGCGTCGTGCCGGTGGTCGGCGGAAGGGTCGCGGTCGCCTGTGAGGAGGGAACGGGGACGACAGCCGATGCGCTGGCCGACGGCGCCGCGCTGGTGGAAACGACCGGCACCGCAGGCACCGCCGCCTGCCCGGTCAGTGCCGAGGAGGAAGCGCTCGGGCTGGTCGCCGGCGCACTCGGCGTCGCGCTCGCCTTCGCCGCCGGGGTTGCCGACGGTGTCGGCGACGTAGAAGCACTGGGGGTCGGTGTCGGGCTCGCCGCCGGCGCAGCGGCGGGGGCCTGCACTTCGGCGGCGGGAATGCGGAACGTCAGCTGGGCCGTCTGACCGACGAGCTTGACGACCTCGGCGCGGCCCTTGCCCGGAACCGAGATCTCGATGTTGTCCTTGGCTCTTACGACATTGGCTTCGGCGACGCCCAGGCCGTCGACCCGCTGGCGGATGATGTTGACCGCCTGGTCGACGGAGCTGCTGGGGATCTTCGCGTTGGGGTCGCCGCTCGCCAACTTCGGCGTCAGCGTGACACTGGTGCCGCCCTGCAGATCAAGCCCCAGTTTCGGGGTGGTGTGGCCGCTGATGAACATGGCGCCGTAAAGCGCCACGAAGATCAGGCCCAGCGCGCCGAGCCGGAGCAGTACCGGACGGGTACTCGCGGCTCCACGCGGGACGCGGGACGAGCGCCCAGCAGGTCGAGCCACAGGTATTCCCTCTCGGTTTGCGCGTCAGCGGCGGCGGCGATGCCCTCGCCCGGATGGAGTATCGCCCGCGAACGGCGTCATTTCAGTCAACGGAGCGCCCTTCTGCCTTCGTGATCGCTGACAATTCAGCCGAGGCGGGCAACCCTCGAGGGCGGGTCAAGGGTTGCTGGGGGGGTCTTTATCCAGGTCGACGGACGGCGGCCGCTCCTGGTCGTCCTCGTCGTCCAGAGGTTCCGCACCGTCCGGGGCATCGAGCACGCGTGAGATCGCGGCGCGCGCGTACTTGCAGTTCACGCCGGGCGCGATCTCGAGCACGACCCCGTCGTCCTCCATCGCGGTAACGGTCGCAAACAGGCCTGCCGTCGTCATGACCCGCGAGCCGACCCTCAGGGTCGATTGCATCTGCTGGCCCTGCATCTTGCGCTTGCGCTGGGTCCAGAACAGGAATCCGACCATGGCCACCAGCAGGAGCGGAAAGATCAACCCGACGCTGCTACTGCTCTTCGACGCTGCGGCGAGCACTACTGCTGAAGTCACCCGCCGAGTCTAGGCAGGTGCGGCGCCGGTTGACGGGAGGCTCAGCCGAAGAGAGTCGGCCATTGTCCGCGCACTGCGCTTCCGGGAGCTGCAGTCGCCGTGCCGGAGCGGGTCGCTGAGCCGGGCAGCGGGGGTTCGATCCCCAGGTGCGCGAAGGCCGCCGGGGTGGCCACCCGGCCGCGAGACGTGCGCGCCAGCAGCCCGGCACGCAGCAGGTACGGCTCGACGACCTCTTCGACCGTCTCGGGCTCCTCGCCGACGGCGACGGCGAGCGTGCTGAGCCCGACCGGACCGCCCCCGAACGCGGCTGCACCAGGGTCGTGAGGACCGCGCGGTCGAGCCGGTCGAGCCCGCGCTTGTCGACGTCGAAGACGCGCGAGGGCCGCTTCGGCCACGGGCTGCGTGACCACACCCGAGGCCCGGACCTCGGCGTAGTCACGGACGCGCCGCAGCAAGCGGTTGGCGATCCGCGGGGTTCCGCGCGAGCGTGACGCGACTTCGGCAGCGCCGTCGGAGGTCAGCGAGACGCCGAGCAATGCGGCGCTGCGCCCGAGCACCTGCTCGAGCTCGGACTGGTCGTAGAAATCCAGGTGGCCGACGAAGCCGAAGCGATCGTGCATCGGGCCGGTCAGCAGGCCGGCCCGGGTGGTGGCGCCGACGAGGGTGAACGGTGCGACGTCGAGCGGGATCGCGGTGGCGCCCGGACCCTTGCCCAGCACGACATCGACCCGGAAGTCCTCCATCGCGGAGTACAGCAACTCCTCCGCGGGCCGGGCGATGCGGTGGATCTCATCGATGAAGAGCACCTCGCCGGGCCCGAGGGAGGTCAGGATCGCCACGAGGTCCCCGGCGCGCTCGATCGCCGGGCCCGAGGTGATCCGCAACGGCGCGCCCAGCTCCGACGCGACGATCATGGCGAGGGTGGTCTTGCCCAGGCCGGGCGGCCCCGAGAGCAGAACGTGGTCGGGCGGGCGGCCGCGCGACACCGCACCCTCGAGCACGATGGACAGCTGCTCGCGCACCTTGGGCTGGCCGATGAACTCATCGAGCGTGCTGGGTCGCAGCCCGGCCTCGTAGGCGATCTCTTCGGGCGTGAGCTCCGCCGCGATCTCGGGGCTGGTCATGCCGGCCGCAGCGCCGTCAGGGCCGAGCGCAGGAGCACGGGCACCGACTGCTCACCCTCGGCGGCCTGGACCGAGACAGCGGCGATCGCGTCGTCCACCTCGCGCCCGCTGTAACCGAGGCCGGCCAGGGCCGTACGCAGCTGGTCCTCCCAGGTCTGCGGGCGCGCGCCTTTGAACGCGAGGACGGTGGCGCTGACGCCCGCTCCCGACGGGGCCCCGAGCTTGTCCTTGAGGTCCAGGACGATGCGCGCGGCACCCTTCTTGCCGATACCGGGGACCTTGCAGAGCGCGTTCAGGTCCTCGGTGGCGACGGCGCGGCGGATGTCATCGGGGCGGTAGGGTGGCGAGCACCGCCTGGGCCAGCCGCGGACCCACCCCGGCCGCGGTCTGCAGCGATTCGAAGACCTCTCGCTCATCAGCGTCGACGAAGCCGTAGAGCGTCAGCTCCGTCTCGCGTACGACGAGGGCGGTCGAGAGTGCTGCCGGCTCCCCCACCCGCAGGCTCGCGAGCGTCGAGGGGGTGCACGAGAGAGCGAGCCCGACTCCCCCGATCTCGACGATGGCGACATCAGGGCCGACGGCGGCCACCTTGCCCGAAACGCTGGCGATCATGACTTACCTCCCAGAGCCGAGGCGTATCGAGCAAGCGCGGCGCCGCGCCACAGGTGGCAGATGGCCAGCGCCAGCGCGTCGGCGGCATCCGCCGGGGTGGGGCGCTCGGTGAGCTTGAGAAGCCGGGTGACCATGGTGGTGACCTGGGCCTTGTCCGCCCGGCCAGAACCGGTGACAGCGGCCTTGACCTCGCTCGGGGTGTGCAGCGCGACCGGCAACCCGCGCCGGGCGGCAGCAGCGATGGCCACCCCGCCGGCCTGCGCGGTGCCCATCACCGTGCGGACATTCGCCTGGCTGAAGACGCGCTCCACCGCGACCGCATCGGGCCGGTACCTCTCCAGCCACTGATCGAGCGCGGCGTCGATGGCGCCGAGCCGCGATCCGATGTCGTCACCGGCGGGCGTACGGATGACATCGACCGCCACCAGGGTCGCCTGCCCGGGCCGCTGGCTGTCGACCACGCCGAGCCCACAACGGGTCAGGCCGGGGTCGACACCGAGCACCCGCAAACCGACCTCCCCTGACGACGAACGCGTGTTCGACGCTAAACCCCAACAGCGGTCACACCAGGGAGTCAAGGGCGGCGTGTCGCCGCCAAACCTGCGTTATGCGGTGACGAGTTCCATGACCTCGTCGGCGATGTCGGCGTTGAACCAGACGTTCTGGACGTCGTCGAGGTCCTCGAGGGCGTCGACGATCCGCAGCACCTTGCGGGCGCTGTCCTCCTCGACGGGCACCGAGACGGTGGGCATCCAGGCGATGTCAGCGGACTGCAACGGGAGGCCCGCGTCGGTGACCGCGGTGCGGGTGGCGTGCAGGTCAGTGGCCTCGGTGACCACCTCGAAAGCGTCACCCAGGTCGTTGACCTCCTCGGCGCCGGCGTCGAGGACCGCGGCGAGTACATCGTCCTCGCCGAACCCGTCCTTGTCGACCAGCACGATTCCCTTGCGCTGGAAGAGGTAGGCGACCGATCCCGGGTCGGCGACCCGGCCGCCGTTACGGGTGATGGCGACCCGGACGTCGGAGGCGGCGCGGTTGCGGTTGTCGGTCAGGCACTCGACCAGAATCGCGACGCCGTCAGGACCGTAGGCCTCGTAGGTGATCTCCTCGTACGCGGCCGCATCACCGAGTTCGCCCGAGCCGCGCTTGATGGCACGGTCGATGTTCTCGTTGGGCACCGACTGGCCCTTGGCCTTGGCGACGGCATCAGCGAGCGTCGGGTTGCCGGCGATGTCGCCGCCGCCGGTTCGCGCAGCGACCTCGATGGTCTTGATGAGCTTCGCGAAAAGCTTGCTGCGCTTGGCATCGATGACGGCCTTCTTGTGCTTGGTCGTCGCCCACTTGGAATGGCCGCTCATGAGTTCACTCCGCCCATCAACACTGCTGGACCATCTTGACAAACATCGCGTGCATGCGGGCGTCGCCGGACAGCTCCGGGTGAAATGCCGTCGCCAGCCGCCGCTCGTCCCGAACGGCGACGCTACGGCCTGCGACCTCAGCGAGCACCTGCACATTTTCTCCGGTGCGTTCGACGACCGGCGCGCGGATGAAGACAGCGTGAACCGGCCCGCCCGGCACTCCGTCCACGTCCACCTCGGCCTCGAACGAGTCGATCTGCCGCCCGAAGGCGTTTCGCCGGACCGTGATGTCCAGCCCGGCGAGCAGTGGCTGGTCGTCACGCCCGTCGAGGATCTGCGTCGCGAGCAGGATCATGCCGGCGCACGAGCCGAACGTCGGCAAGCCCTCGGCTACCGCGTCACGCAACGGCTCCAGCAGGCCGAAGACGCCGAGTAAGCGGCCGATGGTGGTCGACTCCCCGCCGGGGATGACGATCCCGTCGAGCACCGCCAGCTCCGACGCGCGTCGCACCGGCACGCCCTTCGCGCCCGCTGATTCCAGGGCTGCCAGGTGCTCCCGGACGTCTCCCTGCAGAGCGAGGACGCCCACCCGAGGGCGCGCCCCGTTAGCTGACGAGCTCACCAACCCCGATCGGCGTAGCGCTGACCCTCCGGCAGGGTCGGGATCTCGATCCCGACCATCGCTTCGCCGAGCCCCCGCGAAACCTTGGCCAGCACGTCAGGGTCGTCGAACATCGTGGTCGCCTCGACGATGGCGCGAGCCCGCCGCGCCGGATCCCCTGACTTGAAGATGCCGGAGCCGACGAAGACGCCCTCGGCTCCGAGCTGCATCATCAGCGCCGCGTCAGCCGGGGTGGCGATGCCACCGGCGGTGAAGAGCACGACGGGCAGCTTGCCGGCGCGAGCCACCTCCGCCACGAGCTCGTAGGGCGCCCGCAGCTCCTTGGCTGCGGCGTAGAGCTCCTCGGGCTCGAGGCTCGCCAGCCGCCGGATCCCGGTGCGGATGGAACGCATGTGGCGCACGGCCTCGACGACGTTTCCGGTGCCGGCCTCGCCCTTGCTGCGGATCATTGCCGCGCCCTCTGACAGCCGCCTCAGCGCCTCGCCGAGGTCGGTGGCGCCGCAGACGAAGGGCACGGTGAACGCGAACTTGTCGATGTGGTGGGCCTCGTCGGCCGGGGTGAGGACCTCGGACTCGTCGACATAGTCGACGCCGAGCGCCTGCAGCACCTGGGCCTCGACGAAGTGGCCGATGCGCGCCTTTGCCATGACGGGAATGCTGACCGCCTCGATGATCCCGGTGATCATCTCGGGATCGCTCATCCGGGCGACGCCACCTTCGCGGCGGATGTCGGCCGGGACGCGCTCGAGCGCCATGACCGCGACGGCACCCGCGTCTTCCGCGATCTTCGCCTGCTCGGGGGTGACCACATCCATGATCACACCGCCCTTGAGCATCTCGGCCATGCCGCGCTTGACCCGGACCCCGCCGGTACCCGATGCGGGGCTCGTCCCGCTACCAGGGGTGGGAGCTGCGGGGTGGGGCGCGCCGGCGGCCGGCGGGGTCTGTGCCACGGGGGGCTCCTGCGATGCTCGAGATCGCCCGGCAAACGGGCGCTGTTCTGCCAGCAGTTTACGAGATCAGGCGGTCGGCTCGTCGGCGTCGAACTCGACGTAGGACGGCGCCGCCGCGCGGCCGTAGAGATGCAGCAGCCGCACCAGGCGCCGGCGACGCAGCGCGAGGAGGTCCCGCACGGCGTCGTTGTGGAACTGGCGGGCCAGCATGACCTTGCGGGACAGGATCGCCATCTCCTCCACGCCGGCCACTTCGGGGTTTGCCCGCAGCTCCCGCGACAGCGAACTCTCGACCGTCCCCCGGTCGGCCAGGTCCGGCCGCTCCTCGAGGGCCCGCCGGGCCGCCGTGCGCAACGGCTCCGCGGAGGCCGCCTCGGACAGCTCGTAGGCGACGACCGCGCGCCGGGCCAGCTGGGCGTCGAGCGCCGACGCTGCCGCTTCCACCCTGACCGCGAGCCGGTCGAGCCGCCCGGCCATCCAGGTCAGGTAGCTGGCAACGACGACGATGACCGCGACGACCGCGATCACCAGGCTCACTCACCGGAGCGTAGGCGACCCGGCCGCGCGGCCTGCTCAATGCTGGCCGGGATCCTCGGTGACGGTCTCGTAGACGTGGACGATCTCCGTCGCCACGGTCGACCAGTCGTACTGCTGGACGACCTTCCAGCCGGCCTCTGCCAGCTCCTCGCGCAGTTCCGCGGAGCGGAGCACCTCGATCAGCACTGCCGCCAGGTGGACGGGGTCCCCGTTCGAGAACAGCCGCCCCGATCGCCCGTCGTCGAGCACTCTGCGGAACGCGTCGATGTCGCTGGCGATCACCGGGGTGCGGGCCGCCATCGCCTCCAGCAGGACGATGCCGAAGCTCTCCTGGCCGGTGTTGGGCGCCACGTAGACATCTGCGGTGCGAAAGAGCCCCGGCTTGTCGGCGTCGCTGACCAGCCCGAGCAGCTGCACGTGGGGGCGAATCAGCGGGTCGATGCTCGCCGCGACCTCGGCCACCTCACCGGGTCCCGCCACCAGCAGCCGGACGTCCGGGATCGCCGCCGCGACGATCGGCAGCGCCTGAAGCAGCACGGCAAGGCCCTTGCGGGGCTCGTCGATGCGCCCGACGAAGGCGATCGTCGGGGCAGGTGAGGCGAGCTCGATCAGGGGGGTGGCGTCGGCGAAGGCCGAGACGTCGACCCCGTTGGGCACGAGCACCGCATCGACGCCGAGGTGCTCGACGATGGTGCGGCGGGCAGCCTCGGACACGGCGATGTTCGCCCAGACCTTCTCGAGGGCGAGCTGCAGCGGACCTTGCAGCACGGTGAGGATCCGGGAGCGCGGGTTGCTCGTGTGGTAGGTCGCGACGAGCGGGCCCGAGGCGGCGAGGCAGGCCAGCAGGCTGACGCTGGGCGCCGTCGGCTCGTGGGCGTGGACGACGTCGAAGTCGCCCTCACGCACCCAACGGCGTACCCGGGAGGCCGAGACCGGACCGAACAGGATCCGGGTCACCGAACCGTTGTAGGGCACCGACATGGCCTTGCCCGCCGAGACGGCATAGGAGGGAAGGCGGTCCTCTTCGTCGATCGGGGTGATGACCGAGACCTCGTGACCCATCCGGATCAGAGTTTCGGCGAGGTCGCGAACGTGGACCTGGACCCCGCCGGGCACGTCCCAGGTGTAGGGGCAGGCCAGGCCGATGCGCACGGAGGGATCCTGCTACATCCGCGACGACGGTGCCGAGGTGGCCGCCGGACCGAGGTCGTCGGACCAGAGCCGCTGGAGCATGTGCCAGTCCGCCGGATGCTCGGCGATCGACGCGGCGAAGGCGTCGGCCATGGCCTGGGTCATCGTCGCGACGTCGGTGTGCGGCACCGGTGCCGCGGTGAGTGCCTCCCATCCGCCGTCCACCGCGTCGCCCGAGTACCACAGGGTCGTCGGGATCAGCGCCGCCCCGGTACGCAGCGCCAGTGCTGCAGGCCCCGCGGGCATCGTCGCGCGAGCACCGAAGAAGGTGACCGGCACCCCGCTCGGGGTCAGGTCGCGATCGGCGAGCAGGCACAGCATCCCGCCGGCCAGGAGACGGTCGGTCAGCACCTCGAAGGGTGGCCGCTCGCTCCCGGATGCGGCGAGCACCTCGAAGCCCAGCCCCTCGCGGAAGGCCACGAAAAGGTCATACATCTCAGCGGGTTTCAGCCGTTCCGCCACGGTCGTGAACGGCACACCGGTCAGCACCAGCCAGGCGCCCGCGTGATCCCAGTTACCCATGTGGGGCAAGGCGAGGATGGTGCCCTTTCCCGCCGCGTGCGCCTCGCGCAGGTTGTGCTCCTCGCGGACGTGCATGCGACCCACGATGCGCTCGGGCTCGAGCACGGGCAGCCGGAAACACTCCAGCCAGTAGCGGGCGTAGGACCGCATCGCCTCGCGGCCCAGCCGGTCGAGGTCGGTGCCGGGCGCGACGACCCGCGCGAGATTGGAGCGCAGCCGGCGGGCACCCTTGCCCTGCCGGCGCCAGGCCAGGTCGGCACCGAACGCGAAGAGATGGGCGGCGAGCCGTTCGGGCAAGGCCCGCACCAGCGCCCAGCCGGCCTGATAGGCAAGGACGAGAAACCGCTCCATGGATGGGGAAGCTAGCCGGGAGCCCGCGGGCAACCGGCGACGGCGCGCTGGGGCCTAGCGAACGGCAGCGTGCTCGGCGTGATCGCTCTCGTGGCGGCGGCTGCGAGCGATCACCCGCCGGCCCGAGCGGCGCGCCGGACGCTCGGGGCGCGGCTCCACCTCGCGGGCCTGCTTGTAGACGTAGACAAAGCGCTGACCGACGGTGATGGTGGTGGCCGCGACGAGGAACCAGAGGGCTGCGGGCAGCATCCACGGCACGCCCAGACCGGTTATGGCGGCGGCGACGAGGACAATCAGCAGGCGCTCACCGCGTTCGGCGAACCCGGTGTTGCAGTCGAAGCCGAGCGATTCCGCCCGCGCCTTCACGTAAGAAATGATGCCGCCGGCCGCCAGGGCATAGATCGCCGCGCCGGCGAGCGGGAGCGACTTGCCGCCACCCGCGTACCACATGGCCAGGCTGCCGAAGATCGCCGAATCGGCCACCCGGTCACTCGAGGAGTCAAGGAACGCGCCCCACTTGCTGCTGGTGCCCTTGGCCCGGGCGATGAGGCCGTCGAGCAGATCAGAGAACACGAACAGGGTGATGGCGAGGGTGCCCCAGAAGAAGACGCCCCGGCTGAAGAACCCGACGGCGGCACCGGACACGCCGAGCGTGCCCACGACCGTCACTACATCGGGAGACAGCCCCGTCTGCGCTAGCCTGCGGCCCAGCGGATCAAGAATGCGCTGGATCTGCGGACGAGCTTGTGATGCGAGCATGTGCCCTCTTCCGTCAGTGGCTCGTACGCACAAATTAAGCATAACTGATGCATCGCGCCGATACATCGAACGCAACGTGTCGTTGCTCTTCTTCCTTCCCCAGGGCTTGAAGTCGGCCCCCCGCGGGAGGACGCTTTCCGGCACGTCGGGAGCGCTGGTGCTACTGCCGCTCCCACCTTTCGCAACTCGAGAGCTCGGTGAGCAGCATGAGTCAGACAGGACGGGTGAGTAGCGCAAAAGGCACGGATCCCAGCGCCGCGACGGCGCCGGCATTCAGCAGCGTGCGCAACGTGGTGCTGGTAGGGCACTCGGGCGCAGGCAAGACAACCCTTACAGAGATGCTGCTGGCCACCGCGGGAGCCATCCCGCGCGCCGGATCGGTCACCGCAGGCACCACCGTCTGCGACTTCGATCCGGCCGAGCACCGCCAGCAGCGAAGCGTGAGCCTGTGCCTCGCGCCCCTCGTCAGCGGCGAGGTCAAGATCAATCTGATCGACACGCCTGGATACGCGGACTTCGTCGGAGAACTGCGCGCCGGCCTGCGGGCCGCCGATGCCGCCCTCTTCGTCGTCAGCGCGGTCGACCCCATCGACGGCGCGACCCGGATGCTCTGGCACGAATGTGCCGCCGTCGACATGCCCCGGGCGATCGTCGTCACCAAACTCGATCAGCCTCGCGCCGATTTCGCCGCGACGCTCGAGGCATGCCAGGAGGCCTTCGGCGGTGGAGTCCTTGCGCTCTACATGCCGGAAGGTGCGCCGGGAGGGCTGTCGCTCATCGACCTGCTGCACACCGAGCGTCCCGAACTCGAGGCCGAGCGCTCAGCGCTCATCGAGGGGATCATCGCCGAAAGCGAAGACGAGACCCTCATGGAGGGCTACCTCGGTGGCACCCCGCTCGACCCGAAGACGCTGATGTCCGACCTCGAGAAGGCCGTCGCCCGCGGCGCCTTCTTCCCGGTGCTCGCCGCATCCGCCCCCGACCAGATCGGAGCGGCGGAGCTGATCGAGATCATGTCCGGCGCCTTCCCGGCGCCTGACGAGCACGTCATGCCTCCCCTGACCCGACCTGACGGCACCCCGGTCGCCGACCTCCCGGCGGCCGATCCGGGCGGCCCGCTGGTGGCCGAGGTCATCAAGACCACGACCGATGCCTACGTCGGGCGCGTCTCGCTGGTGCGCGTCTTCTCCGGCACCCTCACTCCCGACCTCGCCGTGCACGTCTGCGGCCACGGACTCGAGGAGCGCGGCCATCCCGATCACGACATCGACGAGCGCATCGGTGCCCTCGTGTCGCCGCTCGGAAAGACCCTGCGGCCGTTGGACATCTGCCGTGCCGGTGACATCTGCGCCGTGACCAAGCTCGGCCACGCCGAGACGGGTGACACCCTGTCGGGCAAGGACGACCCGTACCTCATGGCGCCCTGGGTGATGCCCGAGCCGCTGCTGCCGATGGCCATCGCCGCCCACAGCAAGGCCGACGAGGACAAGCTGTCCACCACCCTCGGGCGGCTCGTCGCCGAGGACCCGACGCTGCTGCTGCGCCTGGACACCGAGACCGGTCAGCTCGTCCTCTGGTGCTTGGGCGAGGCCCACGCCGACGTCGCGCTCGACCGGCTCTCGTCGAAATACGGCGTGGCGGTCGACCAGCAGGAGCTACGCGTAGCGCTGCGGGAGACGTTTTCGGCTCCGGCCGCGGGGACAGGGCGTCACGTGAAGCAGAGCGGCGGACACGGGCAGTACGCGGTCTGCCGCATCGAGGTCGAGCCGCTACCCTCCGGTGCCGGGTTCGAGTTCGTGGACAAGGTGGTGGGCGGAACGGTCCCCCGCCAGTTCATCCCCAGCGTCGAGAAGGGCTTGCGGGCGCAGCTCGAGAAGGGGGTGCGAGCCGGCTATCCCGTCGTCGACATCCGCGTGACGCTGCTGGACGGGAAGGCCCATTCCGTCGACTCCTCCGACATGGCCTTCCAGGTGGCGGGCGGGCTCGCCCTGCGCGATGCCGCTCAGGCCGGGACGGTCTCGCTGCTGGAGCCGGTCATGGAAGTCAGCATCCTGATCGACGACGATCATGTCGGCGCCGTGATGTCGGACCTGTCGACCAAGCGCGGCCGGGTGATGGGGACCGAACTCGTCCCCGCGGGATCGGCGGGGGCGCCCGGTCGCACGCTGATTCGCGCCGAGGTTCCCGAGACGGAGCTGGTGCGCTACGCGGCTGAGCTGCGTTCGCTCAGCCACGGCACCGGCACCTACACCCGGCACTACCTGCGCCACGAACCCGTCCCCGCAGCAAAGGCTGCGCAGCTCATCGGGTAGGGGTCGGCGGTCGGTGGTGAACGGGGTCAGTCGAGCTCGGCCCAGGCCTGCACGAGCAGCACTCGCGTGTCGGCGAGCAGGCTCGGCAGGACCCGGGTCTGGCCGACGACCGGCATGAAGTTGGTATCCCCGCCCCAGCGCGGCACGACGTGCTGATGCAGGTGCGCGGCGATACCGGCGCCGGCGATCGCGCCGAGGTTGATGCCGACGTTGAAACCTTGCGCGCCGCTCGCTATCCGGAGTGCCCGGATGGACCGCTGGGTGAAGACGGCGAACTCCTCGGTCTCCTCCGGGGTGAGGTCGGCATAGTCGGCCGTGTGGCGGTAGGGCACCACCATCAGGTGACCGGGGTTGTACGGGTAGAGGTTGAGCACCGCGTAGACGTGACGTGCCACGCGCGACGATCAGCGCCGTCGGCGTCGCTGCGCTCGGGGATCCGGCAGAACGGATCGAGATCGCCCTCGGCGGGCTTGTTCTCGCCCTTGATGTACGCCAGCCGGTGCGGGGTGTAGAGCCGCGCGAACGCGTCGCGCAGTCCGGCGCCCGGCTGCTCGTCGAACTCGGGGCGGTAGCCCTTCCAGGCCGGCGGCTCTTCGGTCACGCGTGCAGCCCGTCCACCGCATCCTCAGCAGCGAAGTTCGGCTGGGCGATGGCACCGAGGATCTCGGCGACAGCCTCGTCGACGGTCATCCCACGGCGCTCCGTGCCGTCCCGCAGCCGAAGGCTCACCAGCGCCGACTCGACGTCGTTGTCACCGGCCAGCAGCATGAACGGGATCTTCTGCGACTGAGCCCGGGCGATCTTCTTCTGCATCCGCTCGTCGGAGGAGTCGACCTCGACCCGCGCACCGGCGGCGCGCAGCCGGGCCGTGATGTCCTCCAGGTACGCGACGTGCCGCTCGGCGATCGGGATCCCGACCACCTGCACCGGTGACAGCCAGGGCGGCAGCGCCCCGGCGTAGTGCTCGAGCAGGATGGCGAAGAACCGCTCGACGCTGCCGAACAGCGCCCGGTGGATCATGTTGGGCCGCTTGCGCGTGCCGTCGGCGTCCTGGAATTCCAGGTCGAAACGGGTCGGGAACTGCAGATCGACCTGCAGCGTGCTCATCTGCCAGCGCCGGCCGATGGCGTCACGAACATGGACGTCGACCTTGGGGGCGTAGAACGCACCCTCGCCCTCGGCCACGACATAACTCACCCCGACCGTCTCGAGCGCGTTGCGCAGCGCCTCGGTCGCGACGTCCCACTCCGCGATCTCGCCGACGAACTTGTCGGGACGGGTGGAGAGCTCGGCCTCGAACTCGGTGAGCCCGAAGTCGCGCAGCAGGGAAAGGATGAATTCGAGCAGGCTGACGAGTTCGCCGCTGAGCTGCTCCGGGGTGCAGAAGATGTGGCTGTCGTCCTGGGTGAAGCCGCGGATGCGGGTGAGACCGTGGAGCACACCGGACTTCTCGAAGCGGTAGACCGTCCCGAATTCGAAGTAGCGCTGCGGCAGCTCACGGTAGGACTTGCCCCGCGCCTTGTAGATCAGGATGTGCATGGGGCAGTTCATGGGTTTCATGTAGTACGTCGCGCCGTCCATCGACATCGGCGGGTACATGCCCTCGGAGTACCACTGCAGGTGGCCCGAGGTCTGGAACAGCGTCTCTTTCGCCAGATGAGGGGTGGTCACGAAGGAGTAGCCGGCCGCCTCGTGACGCGCTCGGGCGTACTCCTCCATGACGCGCCGCACCAGGCCGCCCTTCGGGTGCCAGACAGCCAGACCCGCGCCGATCTCGCCCGGAAAGCTGAACAGATCGAGTTCGGTGCCGAGGCGCCGGTGGTCGCGCTTCTCGGCCTCTTCGAGCTGGACGAGGTAGGCGTCGAGCGCCGCCTTGGATTCCCACGCGGTGCCGTAAATCCGCTGCAATTGCGGGTTGTTCTCGCTCCCCCGCCAATACGCGGCGGCGGTGCGCATCAGCTTGAATGCCGGGATGTAGCCGGTGTGGGGAACGTGCGGGCCGCGGCACAGGTCCTTCCACGCCACCTCGTGATGGTCGCCGTGATGGCGGACGTTGTCGTAGATCGTCAGCTCGGTGCCGCCGGCCTCCATCGCCTCCTCGGCGGACAGCGCAGTGTTTACAGAGCCGCCCTTCACCCCGATCAGCTCGAGCTTGTACGGCTCTGCCGCGAGCTCGCTGCGGGCCTCGTCGTCGCTGACGACGCGACGGTGAAAACGCTGCCGTTCCTTGAGAATCGCCTTCATCCGCTTCTCGATCTCGGCCACATCGTCGGGCGTGAACGGGCGCTCGACGTCGAAGTCGTAGTAGAACCCGTTGGCGATCGGCGGGCCGATGCCGAGCTTGGCGTCAGGGAAGAGATCCTGCACCGCCTGCGCCATGACGTGAGCCGTGGAATGGCGGATGATCGCCCGGCCCTCTTCGGAGTCGGCGGAGATCGACTCGATGACGTCGCCGTCCTCGGGGTGGTACGCGAGGTCCCTGATCGTGCCCGCCGAGCTGTCACTGCCGTCCTCGACCCGGACCGCGACCGCCCCCTTGACCCCGGCGATGCCGAAGGCCTGCCCCGCGGTGGCCCCAGCGGGAACGACGGCGGGTGAACTGTCGACGGTCAGGCGGATCTCGGACACGCGGCTGAGCGTACCGACGTCGCGATGTGCGGGCGCACCCGCGGACTAATCCCCGGCTGCCGCCTCCCCTGAAACCACGGGTTGGCGGATCACCGTCTTCAGCCGCTGCGGCGCCGTGCGGTTGGGATCGCTGAGGTAGATCTCATGGTGACGGCCGACCGGCGTCCGACCGCTCTCGGCGATGAAATCGCGCAAGCGCGAAACGGCCGAGCCCTCGTCCGCGTACGGACCGATGTGCATCACCTGGGCGCACGAACCCTCGCAGAGCGCTCCCAGGCGCACGCCTGCCACCCCTTCGGGGCTGCTCTTGCGGCCGGCGCACTCGCGTACGTCATCGAGCAGTCCGGCCGTGACGAGCTCCGGCTGCGCGATCATGAGCGTCCAATCCCAGCTCGCCCGCTCGCCGACGGTGTACGGAACCTTTTCCGCCGACCACCAGAGCCCCTCGAGCGGCATCACGGTGAGGTCGACGCCTGCCGCACAATGGCGGAGGGCGCCCCTCAGCGCGTACGCCACTGCATAGATCGCTTTCACCGCGGCGGCGTAGCCCGGGGAGGTGTTCGGATCCCCGTGACCGTCGAGCATCAGATAGGCCAAACAGGGAACGTCGACGAATCTTGGAGTGAGCCCCGCGGCGTAAACCGGGCGCAACTCCTGCTTGAGGTCCAGCTTCGTCAGCGTCATGCCTTGGCCACTGCCTCACCAGAGAACCGATCATGGATGGCGTCAACCTAGCGTGGCCCCGGTGGCGCTCTGCAGGGGCCAACTTCTCGAGGTGCGTCCCGGAGAAAGTCGCTAGCGTGCAAGCGTGGAGAAGAAGCTGCCCAAAGGCCTTTCGGGGGCCATCGACAGGGCCCTGAACGGGGAGGCCTTGGTGGCCGGGGCCGTGCTGGAGGACGACCCGCATCAGCACTCCGCTACGGCCGTGCTCCTGACCGCGCAGTCGCTGCTCGTGGTCGGCCCGCATCCGTCACAGCGCTGGCCGCTCGCTGAGGTGGCGGTGACGGACTACCAGGAGGGAGTCCCGGGCTATTCGGCCGCGCTGGCAGTCCTCGCCGGCGAACAGGTGCTGCGGCTCGTCGTTCCGCGCGATCATCCCCACTTCGATCTGCGGCACGTCCACGAGGAGCTCGCCGCCCTCGACAACCCCGCCATGGCCGCCAAGGTCGCGGAGCTGGCCTGGTGGGACGCGCGGGCTGCCTGGCCGTACGGGGCGCTGGGGCGCGTTGCGGGCGGCAGCACCGAACTCGTCCCGGGCGACCGCGGCACGCTTCGGCTCATCCAGAGCGGCGTCTACCTGCATCCGGCGGAACGCCCCGAGCCGAGCCTGCAGCTCCCCTGGGTCGAGGTCACCTCGATCGTCGTGGAGAGCCCGGAGGAGCTCTCCGAGCGGCTGGGAGCCGCCCGGGTGGCCGAGCTCGGCGTGCTGGCGTGGGGCCTTTCGACAACCGGCGGCGAGTGCTTCGTGACCGTGACCACCAAGCACGACGAGCTGTACTACGCCGCCCAGGCGCCGCCGGCGCAGTTGCGCCAGCACTGGGAGGGAGTGCTGGCCCAGTTCACGGTGGATCCCGACGAAGTCGTGCCGCCGCCGCCGACGACGACCGGCACAGACCTGGTGGGAAGGCTCGAGCGACTCGCGGCCCTGCGTGCCCAGGGGGCTCTCACGCAGGAGGAGTACGCGGCCGCCAAGGCCGCCGTCATCGCCGGCCGCTGAACCCGGCTCGTGACCGTTTGCGATCCGGCTATTCCGAAGCGACCTGCGGCTGCGCAAGCTGAAGGCAGCTCGGGCAGACGCTGGCCTCCGGGTCCGGGCCGGGAAATTCAACCTCGAGGAAGACGAAGACCACTGGGGCACCGCAGAGCGCCGCGCAGGTCACCGGATTCACGGCGTGCAGCAGTTCCGACGCCGCAATCCCCCGCGGTCGGCAGGCGGCGCCGGTACTCCCGAGAATCAGGGACCGCACATCTGCTTCATCGGCACATTTCACGAAAAGTATTGCGCGGCGTCGGCACCGATCCGGTGGGCGTAGCTGGTTTCGAACCAGCGACCTCTCGCGTGTGAAGCGAGCGCTCTCCCGCTGAGCTATACGCCCGGATAGACCTGATCACGCTACTACGGACCGGCAGCAGCCTGGCCTGTGGATAACTTCGCGAAGCGTCGGCGGCGACCTCTAGCGTCCGGACCATGCCGAGCGATGCATCCGCACCTCACACGGCGCTGGCCCAGCCGGTGCTGCCGGAGCTCGGGGCCGCTGGCCACCTCGACATCCCCGCCGCGCCCGGCCGGCCCGACGACGAGCGGGGCTGGCTCGCGGTCCTGCTGCCGGGCCTCTCGGCCCTCGGCATACTCGGCTTCGCAGTGCTCTCGCCAAACGTGCTCGTCATTGCCCTGGGCGGCGGGTTTGCGCTGCTGAGCGTCATCGGCGCGGTGGTGGCCGGACGGCAGCGGCGCAGGCGCAGCGAGCGCACATGGGCGGCCCGTTGCGGGCACTACCGCGCCGAGCTGGTGGCGGCGGCCAAGTCGCTCGCCGAAGCCGCCGGCCGGCAGCAAGCACACGCGCTGGCGGCTCATCCGACGCCGCGGTCGGCGGCCGCCGCAGTGTCTGCGGGAGCGGTCTGGGAGCGCCGGCCGAGCGATGAGGAGCACCTTCGCGTCCGGCTCGGAACCGGCCACGCGCGCGCTCGGCTGTCACCACGACGCACCAGCGGCGAGGAAGCCGGCGCCGATGCGACGCTGGCGGCGCTGGCCCGGGACGTCCGGCGCCGCTACGGAGCAGTCGCGGGCCTTCCGCTCGGGATCGATCTGCCGAATACACCCGCGGCGGTCGCGCTGGGAGATCAGCTCCCGCTCGTGCGTGCCCTGATCGTCTCGCTGACCCGCGCCCACGGGCCGCACTCGGTTCGCATCCACGCCCTGGCGGCTCCCGCCGAGCTGGCGTGGATACGCCTGCTGCCACACGCGGGATTCACGGCCGCCGAGCCGGCCGCCTTTGCTGCCGGCGTCCGCGCGCAGGTGCGGGCAACTGCTGGCGATCCCGGCGCGCCGCTGCACGCGATCGTCCTTGCCGGTACGGCGGATTCGAGCCAGCTCGCCTGGCGCGCGCTGGCGTCCGTTCTGGAAGGGCCGCAACGGCCCCGAATTTCGCTCATCGGGCTGCTGCCGGAGGGTTCGCCGGTACCGCAGGAAGCGCGCGCAGTGGTGACCGCTGACGGGGAAGGCAGCCTGCTCATCCGGCGCACCGACCCGGTTCCTTCATATACGGCCGTCGCCCGGCCCGACGCGATCTCCCACGCCGAGGCGTGCCGCTACGCAGAGGCGATGCGCCGGAGCGTGGCGACGCAAGCCCATACGGACCCGGGCGGATCGCCGCTGCTGCTCGAGTCCCTGCCGCCAGGCGCGACGACCCTGCAGATACCGATCGGCCGCGATGACGAGGGCGGTGTCGTCATGGTGGATCCGCGGGAAGCGGCGCGACACGGCGACGGCCCGCACGGGCTCATCGTCGGTGCGACCGGCTCGGGCAAGAGCGAACTGTTGCGCACCCTGCTGACGGCGGCGGCGCAGCAGAACCTGCCCGACCAGCTGACATTTCTGCTCGTCGATTTCAAGGGCGGTGCAGCCCTGTCGGAGTTGGCGGCGCTCCCCCACAACGTCGGCCTGCTCACCAACCTGAGCGCTGATTTGCACGGCATCGCCCGGCTGTGCGCTGCCCTGCGCGCCGAGCTCCGACGCCGGCAGGTGATCTTGCGCGGTGCGGGTGTCGACGACATCGACAGCTACGACCCAGCACCCGGCGAACCGTTGCCACGGCTGCTCGTCGTGGTCGACGAATACGCCGAGCTGATCGAGCAATCCCCTGACATGCTTGATGTTCTGACCTCCCTCGCCCGACTCGGGCGCAGTCTCGGCATCCACCTGCTGCTGTGCTCTCAGCGGCTCGACGACGGACGGTTGCGCGGCCTCGAGGCCCATTTGCGCTACCGGATCTGCCTGCGCACGTTCACCGCGGCCGAGTCGGTGGCCGCGGTGGGCTCCTCGGTCGCGGCCTCGCTGCCGGCGGCTCCCGGGTGGGCGTACCTGTCCTGTGACGGCGAGCTGACACGCTTCCGGGTAGCGCTCGTCGCGAATCCCGCGGCTGCCGCGGCAGCCGTTGCGCGTGACTGGCACTCGACACCGCCGCAGCCCGTATGCCTTCCGCCGCTTCCCGAGACGCTCACTCTCGACGGACTCCCCCCGACACCGCACACGAAGGACGGGGCCGCGGTGTCGATCGGCCTGCGGGACCTCCCGGGCCTCGGCGGGCATCCACCGCTGCGCTACGACCTTGCCGCCGATGGTCACCTGGCGGTCGTCGGGTCGCCGCGCAGCGGACGTTCCACCCTCTTGACGACCCTGGTGGGCGCCCTCGCAGCAGCCGTCCCGGCCCGCGAGCTCGCGGTCCACATCGTGGCGCCGTCGGATGGACCGCTCTCGTGGGTGGCTGGACTCCCCCACGTCGGCACGGTGGCGACCTCACCCGAGCTGGCCGCGTGCGTGATCCGGGCGGTCGCCGATGCCGTCAGGGAGCGCCGATCACCGAAGGGCGCGGCGGCCGCCCGGCTGCTGCTGGTGATCGATGATCTCGGCGCGCTCCTGGCAGCCGACGACAGTCTGGCGCCGGCGATCAGCGCCATCGCGGCCACCGGACAGTCCGTCGGGGTGACCCTGGCAGTGAGCTGCGGGCGTTGGGCGGAGCTGCGCGGCGGCCTTCGCGAGGCCATCGCCACCCGGTTCGAGCTCGCCTGCCCCGACCCGTCGGACTCGATGCTTCCGCAGCTGGCCCGTACGTTCGTGCAGCGGCCCGCCGGGCGGGTCCTCACCGGCGACGGCACCTGGGCGCAGATCGCGCTGCCTCGCGTCGATGGGCGAGCGGAGGCGGCCGGGCTGAACGGCGCACTCTCGGAACTCGTGACGAGCGCAGCCCGGCGCGGCGGTCCGGCAACCCAGCCGATCCAGCTGCTCCCGGCGCTCGTTCCCGCCCTCTCCCTGCCCCGGCCCAGCCGACCGGGCGCCGTGGTGCTCGGCGTCTGCGGCCCCTACGCCCGCCCGGTCGAGGTGGGTTTGACGCCCGGGGAGCACCTGCTGGTGCTGGGCAATGCCGGAAGCGGGCGCAGCGGGCTCCTGCGCGCGATCGCGCTGAGCCTGCACGACAGTGGAGCCCGTACCTGGTTGTTGGCTCCCCGTCGCAGTCTCGGCGGCGTATCCGGAGCGACCTTCCGCCGGGCGATTTCCACCGAGGAGTCGGTTCACCTCGTCGAGGAGCTTCTCGCCACCCACCGGCGCGGTGCTGACCCAGCGGGTCACGACGTCCTGATCATCGACGACCAGGAGCTGGTCGGCGGCCGAGGCGGCGCGGCGGGGGTGCTGGTGCCGCTGCTCGACGTGCTGCCCTACGCCGCCGACGTGGGCCTCTCACTCGTCATCGCACGACGGCTCAGTGGCTACGCACGCGCCGCGTACGAGCCGTTCTTCTCCGGTCTGCTGGAGCTCTGCGACACCGCTGTCGTGCTCTCCGGGGACCCGTCCGAGGGGCCGGTCATCGGCGGCGTCCGGCCACGTCGCCAGCCTCCGGGCAGGGGGCAGCTGGTCGTGCGGGGCGAGCCCTCGGGAGAGCTCCAAACCGCCTGGTACCCGGGCGATCCGCCGCATCTCGTCGCCCCCGGAGCCAGTCGTCGTTTCGCCGAACCCGGGTCCGAGGCCCACCGCCGCATGTGATCCACGCAGCACCAAGCGGATTCACACATCGATGGTGGTTCCCCGTTACGAGACGTGGGCAGAAGCGTTAGAGCCGATGACCGCAGCACGCAGCCTTGATCGAGATCCACGGAGGCCGTCATGAATGCCCGCCCTGACCTCGTCACGACGGATCTGTCGTTGCTGCTCGTGGTGCCGGGTGGGGCAGCGCTGCCGGTGAGCGCCGGATTCCGGTACGAGAGCTCCGACCCGTATGCGGTGCACGTCGGTTTTCGCACCGGAGGCGACGAGATCGTCGAATGGACGTTCGCTCGCCAGTTGCTGGCCGACGGCGTGACGCACCCGGTCGGCGAGGGTGATGTCCAGGTGTGGCCAAGCTCCGAAGAGGGACCGCACGCAGTGTGCCTGTCGCTGTCCAGCCCCTCAGGTTCGGCCCTCTTCGAAATTCCCCTCAGCGGCCTCGTGGAGTTCCTGACGAGGACGTATTCGGCTGTACCCACCGGGCTGGAGAGCGACTTCGTCGACCTCGATGCCGAACTCGCGCTGCTCGTCTGGAGTGACCCCCAGGGCTGACCGCCGGCCCGTGATCCCCCCGCGCAGCCGCCCGCGACTCGCAGCGGGCGGAACGGTCCGCTAAGGTGGCTAACGCACCGCCCGCAAGGGCAGCGCGGACGTGGCTCAGCTGGTAGAGCATCACCTTGCCAAGGTGAGGGTCGCGGGTTCGAATCCCGTCGTCCGCTCGGTACCTCGAGGAAAGCGATCCTCGACTATGTCAGCCGGCTCACCTCACCCGGCGGAGTGGCCGAGTGGCTTAGGCAAGGGCCTGCAAAGCCCTGTACGCGGGTTCGATTCCCGCCTCCGCCTCTCCCGCTTGTTGCCCTGAACGCCATTGCGGCGCGGCCGATCCGGCGTCTGTTGACCCGTTCGGCGCAATTGAGAGCCGCATACGGCCCCTTTTGCCCCAACCCGCTTGAACGCGACCCGCACGGTCGGCATTCTTACTTTCTGTAGCGGGTGACGCGATCACCGCCGGCGCCACCGCTACGACTGAGCGTCTGCGGGGGGATGCAATGACGATGCGCCGGGCACAGGCCTGTGACCAAACGGCCAGCTCATCACGCGTTCCTTCGGCGGCTGGGCACCTCTCCGCAGGCCTGGGAGGCGCGAGCGCCGACCCCGGCGGCCCCTCGAAGCAATTGGGCGCGTCGTTCACGCTGCGTTTGCGGCTCACGACGACTACCGCTGACCTCGGGTTGGGGCCGGCATGACCTCGCATCGCAAGCAGATCGAACGGCGTCCGTTGTACGCGGCCCTTACGCTGGCCGTCGTCTCCGTCGGGGTCATCCTGGTGTTCGGGGCCACCGCGGGGAACACGCCGCCGATCTTCAATGCCACCCAGGCGCAGGCAAATGTCGCGCCCTCGATCGTCTCGGCCGCTCGGCCCTCGCTGATCCCGCTTCCCACACCCCCGTCTGTGGGCCCTCGTCCCGTGACGCCGGTGAAGGCAGCGAAGCCGGCCGCGGCCCTCGCCGCACCCACCCCCTTCGCGACGACCTACCGCCCCCTGGTCTCCGCTCATTCGCAGGCTGGGGTCATAGCCAGCTCGCCGCAGCCTTCAGCCCGCATCACGTCACCTGCCGAGCGGCCGCACCCGACCCCGCGTCACTCGACGCGGCGGCCGACCTCACCGATGGTCCGACCGATCGCGCAGCCGACTCCGCACCCGAGCATCCCGAGCGGATCACGCGCCGGCCGCGGTGACGGTAACGAGCTCCCTTGGTGGTGGTACCCGGTGCCCCATGACCCGTCGTTCCCGCGGTTCCCCGTGGCGACGCACACGTACTCCTTCCCGGGGGCGGCAACGACGGACGCCCGGCACTCCTCGAGCGGCAGCAGTTGGCATCACAGCAGGCGTTGAGCCGGGTCAGGCCGCGGCTCCTCACAAGCAGACCTTTCAGGAGTAGCGGGACTTTCCCGCGCTGCGACTTGTCTTAGCCGACAAACTCCGAGATTCTCACCGTGCGTAGCCACGTCCGGGGTGGGCATGCCCCATCGGACGGCGCGTCACTTGGAACCGGGGGACTTGATGGGCATCGGACGACCCAGGGGCGCACACGCACGGCCCCGCCGCATCGCCACCCTTCGCGCAGCGGCGATCGGTGTCTCAGTGGCGGGCCTGACCTCGCTGCCCCTGCTCGCCCCGTCCGCTGCGCTAGCTACCGCCACACCCGCTCTGGACGGCACCGGCGTGGTCACCCTGATCCACGCTGTCCCCGGGCTCGTCGCCGATGTGTCGGTCGACGGCAAGGTCGCGCTCACCGGCTTCACGGCGTCCCGAGTGACCGATCCGGTTACTCTGAGTGCTGGTGAGCACACAGTCACCATCAAGGCCGACAACGGCCCCGACGCCGGCAAGGTCGTCCTCACGGCGACCCTCAACATCACCGCCGGCACCACGTCCACGGCTGTCGTCGGGCTGAGCCCGAGCGGAGCGCCCAAGGCCTACGTCTTCGCGGAGATGCCGATCTCCGTCCCCAACGGGCAGGCCGCTGTCGTCGTGCGCCACGTCGCCGACGCCGGGGCGATCAAGCTCATGGTCGACGGCGCGGCCCTGCCGGGTTCGTTGGCCAACGGAGCGACCGAGACGACCAACACGGCGCCCGGCACCCATCACGTCGTGGTCGAATCCACCGCGGGCACCACGATCCTGAGTGCTCAGTCCGCTCCGCTGCAGGCCGACCGGGTCACAACCCTGTACCTGACCGGAAGCCAGCCGGACAAGACCCTGGCCTGGGTAGCGACCACTAGGCTGGCGTCTTCGCTCACCTCGCTGAGCGCGATACCGACAGGCGACGGCAGCACGGAGCACATCCTGATGACCAACCGGACCACTGTGCCGATCGGCACCGCGGCGCTGGTGGCGCTCACGCTCGGCGCTGGAGCCTTCTTCCTGACCCGTAGGAGAGCCCTAGCTCGTGTCGTCGCATAGGAAGCCGCCCAACCGGCTGACCCCGCTCTACACGGCGATCGTGGTAGCGGTCGTAGCCTTCGCGGTCATCCTCGGCTTCGGTGGGTCGTCGAAGAAGAACTCCCCCAGCGCCGATGTCAGACCCAGCGTGTCGACATCCCCGAGCGCGCCTCCGGCGTCCAGCTCGCCCACGCACTCCCCCACCCCGTCACCCGCGCGCAGCCCCAAGCCCTCTCCCAAGCCATCGGCGACCTCGACCGGGTTGGGGACGTCAGACGCGACGCTGCACGGGCTCTCGCAGCGGGTCAGGCAGCAGCCGGTGCGCATCCGCATCCCTGCGCTCAAGGTGAATGCACCGATCATTCCGGCCGCCGTCGACGCCTCGGGAGCGCTCCAGGTCCCGGCCAACGTCTTCCAGGCGGCCTGGTTTCAGGCCGGCAACGCGCCCGGGCAGCCCGGTACCGCGATCCTCGCCGCCCACGTGGACTTCCGAGGGGCGCTCGGCCTTTTCAACGGACTGCACACGCTGCCCCGCGGGGCGGCGATCTACGTGACCGACGCCAGTGGTCACGTCCGCGTCTTTCATGCCACCACCGGAACCCTCTCCCCCAAGAGCGACCCGAGCACGGTCGAAGCGCTGGCCGCTGCCGCTGCCAAGCCGGGCCAGGTGCGCCTGGCCCTGATCACCTGCGGCGGGGATCTGAATTACGCCAAGCACAGCTACTACGACAACTTCGTACTGCTTGCCGACCTGTGAGCGAAACCGGAGGCCATCAGTCGTGTAACTTCTGACTGCGCGAAAGCGCACCGGGCGATTAGCTCAGGGGGAGAGCGCTTCCCTGACACGGAAGAGGTCGTAGGTTCAAATCCTACATCGCCCACCCGCATTACCGCAGGTCAGAGGCTCATTTGCCACTCAGGCAGGTGAGCCTCGCTGCTGCTCTGGTAGCAGATCGGTAGCAATCGCAGCGTCGACCGAGCGTTGGTAGCGCGCCTCGAGCCGTTCCAGGAGCCGCTCCGTCGCCGTGCTGGTCGGCGTGCTGGTCGGCGTCGCGCCGGTCGCTGTCCCAGTTGCGCATCTCGTGGGGCAGATGCCCTGCGCCGGAACCCTCAAGCGACCGGGGGTGCAGGCCGAACTACCCGTTGTGTCAGGTTTTCTGGCTGCTGCCGGCAACCGGATCGGCGGGCCGCTCGTCCGCTGGCGGTACGTGATCCTCCTCATCGAGGCCGTCGCCGTCTTCGTGCCGCAGTATCTCGTGACCACCGCCAACCACAGCCTGGGTGAATGGTGGTTCTTCCGGGCCGGGGCGTTCGGACTGACGCACGAGGCCCACGGCTTCGGCGCACCGGCGCTGCACCTCTACGTCACCAACCCCAACCTGCAGATCGGGCCGCCCCCGTTGGAGCTGGTGGCGGTTATCCAGCACTACACGACCCCGACCCAGGTCGAGGTGATCTTGGCCATTGTGATGGCTCTGGTCGCGGTCGTACTCGTGCGTGTCTTCGAGCGGATCGGCCTGGCCATGGGGGCGGACGGCCAACCCGTACGGTCGATGGCTCTGCTCGGCGGAATCGTGGTCGTCGGGCTCTGGGTGGATCAGGCCGCCCATTGGCGGCACGTCGACGACGTGATGGCTCTGTCAGCCACGGCCTTCGCGGTGTCCGTCATCCTGCGTGTCCGGGCCGGTCTATCCGGGCGGCTGGCGGCCTGGTGGCTCGCACCATTGCTGCTCGGGCTCGCGGCCGCCAGCAAGCCGTGGGCGCTGGGCTTCGCCCCGCTCCTGCTCGGACTGCCCCGCCCGAAGTGGGCCCGGGCCGCCTGGGTCCTGATCATCAGCGCGGCCATCTGGTGGGCCCCGTTCGTCATCGCCGCCCCGGACACCATCACGACACTCGGACACCTGCGTCTGTTCCCGGCGCCCGGTTCTGTGCCGTACCTGTTCGGCCTGCGCGGCGATACCTCGCAATGGCTGCGACCGGTGCAGTTCGGCCTCGGCCTGGCCGCCGCGTTCGCCATCGGGCTGCGCCGGTCCTGGCTCGCGGTGCCGGTGGTGGCGCTCGCGGTCCGCGTGGCGACGGACCCCTACGTCTGGCCCTACTACGGGATGGGCTATCTCCTGCTCGCCTTGGCCGTGGATCTCTGGCGGCGCCAGAGCCGCCGCGACCCGATCCCGTGGGCGTGTGTCGTCACGGCCGTCGTCTTTTACGCACTCCCAGCCCTGACCCCTGTCACGGTGGCCGCGCTGGGACGCTTGGCCTGGGGGGTCGCTGCTGTCGTGCTGGCCCTGTGCATGACTCCGGGTGGTCAGGAGATTCGGGCCGATGCGCTTCCCGTGAGGACCTCGACGCCATCTCCTGGTTTCGCCCGCACACCCGGCCTAGCCCGGTGACCGCCCAGACGCGCAGGATCACATCGAAGTCGGTGGAGACGATGACGAGCTCCGCCCCTCCTGGTGGGAGAAGTCCGGCGTAACCTTCGCCTTCGTACGGCCCGGCCAGCCACGCGACCTTGTCGGCGTCGGGAGCGTACGTCTCTGAGCTGCGGGCCCGAAATGGCCTGGGCTTCGCCTGACACGCAAGAGGTCGTAGGTTCAAATCCTACCTCGCCCACCCGCATTACCGCAGGTCAGAGGCCCGTCGCCGATTATGGCGGCGGGCATTTCTGCGAGCTGACAGCCACCGCGTGTCCACCGAGCTCTCATCAGCCCGCTTGCGTAGCGTCTTGTCCACAGCTTTTGGGCACGCGATCGGAACCCTGCACCCGCATGGGTTACTGTCGAACATGTATTCGAATCGAAGGGGGATGCATGTCCGGGGACGACAGGATGCTCGAGCGGGTGCGCCGGTTGCTGTCCAAGGCCGAGGGCGCGGCGACCGAGTCCGAGCGCGATGCCTACAACGCGAAGGCCGCCGAGCTCATCGCGCGCTACGGGATCGAGGAAGCGCTGCTCGCCGCGAAGGAGTCCACCTCGCCGCTGCCGGCGGACCGCGTCGTCACTCTCGACGCGCCGTACGCGCGGGACAAGGCCTCGTTGCTGTCCGCAGTGGCAGGACCGCTCGGGGTACGCGGCGTGCTCTGCAGCGCCCGCAGTGCATCCGGCACCAGGCTTTCGATGCACCTGTTCGGGATGACCTCCGATCTTGATCGCGTCGCTCTGCTGTACACGTCGCTGCTCGTGCAGGCCGCTCATGGGCTCGCCGTGGCCCGCCCGGCCGATGCCTACGAGTCCGTGGCCGCGTATCGGCGTTCGTGGATGCTCGGTTTCGCCTACACGATCCAGCAGCGGCTCGTCGCGGCGGAGCGCGCGGCCGCCGAGCGGGCGGAGTCGCTACGCCACCAGGAGGCCGAGAGCGGGCCCTCGGTCAGCCTGGTGCTGGCTGACCGCTCGGCCATGGTCGACGGCGCGGTGGCCGCCGCCTACCCGCGTTTGCGCACGGCACCCGGCCGGTTGCTGTCCGGCTCCGGTTCGGCAGCCGGGGCAGCCGCCGCCCGCCGGGCCGATCTCGGCGGTCAGCGGCTCGGCAGGCGCGCCCGTCCAGCGCTGCGATGAGGCGGTCGCGGGGGCCTGGTGGCCCGGTACGGTCGGCCCCATGAGAATCCTGCTGCTGGCTCCGCCCGGCGCCGGCAAGGGCACGCAGGGCAAGCTGCTTTCCGAGCACTACGGCATCCCCCATATCGCGACGGGCGATCTGCTGCGTGATCACGTCGAGCGCGGCACGGAGATCGGGCGTGAAGTCAAAAGCCAGCTGGACAGAGGCGAACTGGTCTCCGACGAGCTGGTCCTGAGAATGGTGCAGGACGCGCTGGAAACCAACGATGCACCCGCGGGCTACATCCTCGACGGATTTCCTCGAACGGTGCGGCAGGCCATCGAAGGGCACCGGGCGGCGGAGCCTTTGGGGCTGGCGGCGCAAGCTGCGGTACTTCTCGCAGCCGACGACGCGGAGCTGATCAGGCGCCTGCTGCGCCGGGCCGAGGAGGAGGGCCGGAAGGACGACACCGAAGAGGTGATCCGTCAGCGGCTCAAGACCTACCAGAACGAGACGGCTCCGGTCATCGAGCACTATCGCGATCGCGGCATGCTCATCGAGGTCGACGGGATGCAGCCCATCGAGAAGGTGACCGATGACATCGTCGCCAAGCTTGCGCAGATGCTGCCGGAGGGCTGAAAGCTAGCGGGTGCAGTCGATCACCAGCTTGCCCGCGAGCGAGCGGTCGGTCAGCGCATCGAAGACCCCGCCGATCTCGCTCAGGGGCACGACCCGGCCGACGTGGATGCGCAGCCGGCCGTCGGTGAGCGCCTGCGTTGCCGATTGCGCCCCCGCATGGGCCTCTGCGGGGGTCATTCCGAGCCCCCCGTAGCCGAGGATGCGCTGCGAGCCCCGATAGAGCGGCTGCAGCGCGATCTCCGCCTGCGCACCCGCACTCGTACCGAAGATGACGTGACGGCCCCGGGGCGCGAGCACCGAAAGCGCGGCTGGAGTGAAGCCGGCGCCGAGCGGGTCGAAGACGACCGTGGGCTGGAAGTCGCGGGCTCCGGCGGCCAGCGAGGCGGCATCCGCGACGAGCGCTTCCGCGCCTGCGGCACGCACCGCGCCGGCCTTGCTTTCGCTGCCGGCCTGCCCCAGTACGCGAGCCCCGGCCGCGAGGGCGAGTGACACGATCGAGAGCCCGACCCCGCCGGCGGCGCCCAGCACGAGCACCCGATCGCGTGCGGTCACCTGACCGACCTCGACCACCGTGTGGTAGGCGGTGACGCCGACGATTCCCAGCCCTGCGGCGGCGTGGAGATCGACCTCAGGGTCAAGCGCTGTGAGCTTCTCGCGCTCGACGACCACGGCCTGCGCCCACGTGCCGTCGGTCATCGAGCCGAGCCCGCCGCCGCTGGCGAGCGCGACGGGCGCGCCGTCGACCCAGCCGGCGCCCTCACTGCCGAGCGTCCGAGGCAGCGGCCCGTTGGCGGCCACCAGCCCCTGGGCCGCGTAGCGGTCAACGGGATTGACGCCCGCTGCGGCGAGTTCGACGACCACCTCGCCGGGGCCCGGCTCGCGCAGCGCCACCTCTTCGATGCGAAGGGGCGCTCCGTGCGCGGTCAGACGGGCGGCGCGAACGAGGCGGGTCATGTCAGTGGATTTCCCGTCGCAGGCTCTCGGACACCGGCGACCCGATCGCCTCCGCGACGACACTGCCCCACCGTTCCAGCAGCCGCGCCGAATCGGCGGTATCGGTGCCCTCCGCCCACAGGTGGGTGATGGCCTCTGCGGGATCGGGGATGACGAGGACCCAGCGCCCGTCGGGCAGGACCACCTTCACGCCGTCCGTGGTGTCGGTGCGGGCGGATCCGGCGTGCTCCACCACCTCCCGCATCACAGCCCCCTTGGCTGCCCAGGGGGTCGGGACCGAGCGCCGCACCACGGCCGCGGCTGGGATGCGGGCGTCGATCTCCGAAAGGGTCAACTGGGTGCGGGCGATCAGGCCTGCCATGCGCACGAAAGCCGCCGTCCCGTCGAGAGCCGGCGCGAACTCGGGGACGACGAATCCCCCGCGCCCGTCGCCGGCGAACGCGACCTGCCGGGCCGAGGCCGCCCGGGTGAGTGCCTCCGGCGAGGTCGGGGTCCAGATGACGCCGACTCCATGGAAGTTGCAGACCTGCTCCGCGACCCGGGTGGTGGTGACCGGCAGAGCGACGTCGCGGCCGCGGCTCTCGGAGGCGACCAGGTCGAGCATGACGAGCAGGGCGCGCTCTTCCCGGATGAGCTCACCGCGCTCGTTCACCAGCGCGATGCGCTCGCCGACGGGATCAAAGCGCAGCCCGAACGCGGCCCGCGAGCCGGCGACCAGCTCCCCGAGGCGTTCCAGATCGCTCATCCGGCTGGCGAGCGACTCCGAGGTCGCGCTCTGGTCGAGCCGCCCGTTGACGGTCAGCACGTCGACCCCGAGCCGTCCGAGCAGCCCGGGAAGCACGAGTGATTCCGAGCCGCCCGCGCAGTCGATGACCACCTTCAGCCCCGCCTCACGCAACCGGCGGGTGTCGATGCGGTCGCAGAGGTCCTGCACGTACATGTCCTGCGTGCGGGTCGCGAAGTGCAGCTCGGCGATCTCCCCCGGAAACGCCCGGCGGAACTCCTGGCGGGTGTAGATCCGCTCGAGCTTGCGCGCCGCCGCGCGGGAGATGTCGGCGCCCTGCTCGTCGATGAAGACCAGGTCGATGCTCTGCTGATCACCCGGCGAGGTGCGCATCATGATCCCGCCGACGGCCTCGGAGACGCGCACGTCCCAGCGGATGATCGGCATCGTCGACACTTCCAGGTCGCGCACCTCGATCGCGCTGGCCGTCAGGGCGCTGATCACTGCCCGCTTGAACGCCCGCGCGGCCCGGGAGGCGTCACGAGCGACGGTGACCAGGCTGCCCTTGCGCAGCGTGGTCGCGTAAGCCGTCGCGAGCCGCACGCACAGTTCGGGGGTGATCTCGACGTTGACCAGCCCGCTCACCCCACGCGGCCCGAAAAGGGCGCGCTGGCCGCGCGATTCCCAGATGACGCTCTGGTTCTGGACCGTTCCCGCCTCGATCACCTTGGACGGGTAGACCGCCACGCCGTCGCCGAGGACTGCCTCTTCCTCCACGACGCAGTCGTCACCGACGATGACGCCTTCGGCGACCTGGACCCCGCGCATGATGTCGGTGCGCTTGCCGATGACGCAGGCCCGCAGCGATACCTGCGGTCCGATGTAGGCGTTGTCGTGCACCACCGAACGCTCGAGCACCGCCCCGCCCTTGACGACGACGTTGCTGCCGATGACCGTGTACTCGCGCAGCGTCGCGCCCGCCTCGACCTTGGCGTAGCTGCCGATGTGCAGCGGCCCGATGAGCGCCGCTTCCGGGTCCACCTCGGCGCCCTCGGCCACCCACACCCCGGAGGACAGCTCGAACCCGTCGATGTCGACGTTCACCGCGCGGTTCAGCACGTCGGCCTGGGCTCGCAGGTAGGACTCGGCCGTGCCCACGTCTTCCCAGTAGCCACCGGCGATCCAGCCGTAGAGCGGGGCCCCGTCGGCGAGCAGCTTGGGAAAGACGTCGGCGCTCCAGTCGACGACGGCCCCGGGCTCCACCGCGTCGAGCACCTCGGGCTCCATCACGTAGATCCCGGTGTTGACGGTGTCCGAGAACACCTGACCCCACGTGGGTTTTTCGAGGAAACGCTGGATGCGCCCGTCCTCCTCGGTGATGACGATGCCGAACTCCAGCGGGTTGGGCACCCGCTTGAGCGCCACCGTCACCAGGGCTCCGCGGCGCCGGTGGAAGGCGACCATCGCCGAGAGGTCGAAGTCGGTCAGCGCATCGCCGGAGATGACCAGAAAGGGCTCGTCCCGCAAGGCTTCAGCGGCGTTACGCACGCTGCCGGCGGTACCGAGCGGGGTGCGCTCGGTCGCGTACGACAGGCTCATGCCGAGCTCATCGCCGTCGCCGAAATACGCGCGGATGTGGGCGGCCAGGTACTGCACCGTCACGAAGGTCTCGTCGAAGCCGTGCCGCTTCAGCAGCCGCAGCACATGTTCCATGATGGGTCGATTCACCACGGGCAGCAGCGGTTTGGGTTGGTTGGCGGTCATCGGACGCAGCCGGGTGCCCTCGCCTCCGGCCATCACGACGGCGCGCATCAGGCGGTCACCTCGCGACCCTCACGATCAGCTGCGCGCAACTGCCGCACCTGGATCGCGTAGAGCCCGATCGCCCACCAGTACAGCGCGGTGCCCCAGACGACGAAGGCCCAAGCGAGCGGGCGGGCGACGGTTGCGAGCCAGCCGTGGCCGGTGGTCGCCAGCAGGAAGGGGAAGGCGTAGAGCAGGTTGAACGTGGCCGCCTTACCGAGGAAATGCACCGGCAACGCGATCCCGTAGCCCATCCGCAAGAGCATCGGCCCGAACGCCAGCAGCACGACGTCACGCGCGATCAGCGCGATGAGCAGCCACACCGGGATGATCCCTCTGATCGTGAGCGCCACGACGGTGGAGACGATGTACAGCCGGTCAGCCGCGGGGTCGAGCAAGGCCCCGATCTTGCTGGACTGGTGGAGCATCCGCGCCAGCTTGCCGTCGAGATAGTCGGTCAGCCCGCTTGCGATGAGCAGCAGCAGGGCGATTCCGTCACGATGCGGGCCGAGCACGAGCCAGAGGAACACCGGCACGCCGGCAAGGCGCAGCGCCGACAAGGCATTGGGGATCGTGAGGACGCGATCGCTGAGCTCCTGCTCCGGACCGGAGGGGGCAGCGGCGCTCACGCCCGAAACGCTAGCCCCAGCAGCGGATGCATGTCGCCCACTCCCCGGGAGTCGGGTGCGCCGAACCGGCGACGGTCAGCCGAACCGGCCGGTGATGTAGTCCTCGGTGCGCTTCTCGGCCGGGTTCGAGAAGATCTTGGTGGTCGCGTCGTACTCGATCAGCTGCCCGGGCTGGCCGACGCCGGAGATGTTGAAGAACGCCGTCCTGTCGCTGACCCGACCGGCCTGCTGCATGTTGTGGGTGACGATGACGATGGTGAACTCGTCCTTGAGCTTGCCGATCAGGTCTTCGATGATCAGCGTGCTGATCGGATCGAGCGCCGAGCAGGGCTCGTCCATCAGCAGCACCTGCGGCTGGACCGCGATGGCCCGGGCGATGCACAGGCGCTGCTGCTGACCGCCGGAAAGCCCCGCTCCGGGCTTCTTCAGCCGGGTGCTGACCTCATCCCACAGACCCGGCGCCCCGCAGCGAGGACTCCACGGCGTCATCCAGGGTCGAGCGCTTCTTCACGCCCGCCGAGCCGCAGGCCGGATGCGACGTTGTCGTAGACCGACATGGTGGGGAACGGATTGGGCCGCTGGAAGACCATGCCGATGGTGCGCCGCACGGTCACCGGGTCGACGACGGAGCCGTAGATGTCCTCGTCGTCGAGCAGCACCTTGCCCTTGGTCTTCGCGCCCGGCGTGACCTCGTGCATCCGGTTGATCGAGCGCAAGCACCGTGGACTTGCCGCACCCGGACGGGCCGATGAACGCCGTGACGCTCTTGGGCTCGATCGTCAGCGACACGCTGTCCACGGCATGAAAATCACCGTAGTAACAGTTCAGCTCTGCTAATTCGACTCGCTTGGCCATTGCCACTGGGCTCCGCTCAGGCTCTCTTACGCGACAGGAGGAGGACGCCCAGGCGGGCGATGAGGTTGAGCAACATCACCAGAATGATCAATGTGAGCGCTCCGGTCCAGGCCCGGTCGATCGCTGACTGGTTATTGTTACCGGCTTCGTTGAAGACGAAGAGCGGAAGAGCGGACTGCGCGCCGGAGAACGGGTTCGTGTTGGTAGCGACGTTTCCAAAAACGGTAAGCAGCAACGGGGCCGATTCGCCGGCGATCCGGGCAATTGCCAGCATGATTCCGGTCACGATGCCGGGCAGCGCAGCCGGCACCACGATCCGCTGCACCACCCGGGTGCGGGTCAACCCCAGTGCCAGCCCGCCTTCACGCAGGCTGGGAGGCACCAGCTTCAGCATCTCCTCCGAGCTGCGTACGACCGTCGGCAGCATCAGGACGGTCAGGGCCAGCGACCCCGGCAAAACCGCTGTACCCGAACCCGAAGGCGAGCACCCAGGCCGCGAGGATGAACAGGCCCGGCGACGATCGAGGGCACGCCGGTCATCACGTCGACGAAGAAGCTCACCGCGCGCCCGAAGCGTCCCTTCGCGTACTCCGTGAGGTAGATCGAGACCAGCAGTCCCGAACGGCACGGCGAAGGCGGTGGCGATGCCGATCTGCTCGATGGTGCCCATGATCGCGTGCTTCAGCGCCGCCGTTGGCGTCCGACTCGGAGACCCCGCTCATGGAGTGGGTGAAGAAGGTCAGGTCGAAACGCCTGGCCCCGCGGGCGATCGTGAAACCCAGGACCGACAGCAGCGGGGCGATCGCCGCCAGGAACGCCCCGACCACGAGCGCCAGGATGAATCGGTCCATCGCACGCCGGCGGCCCTCGACCACGGCCGAGACGATCGTCTGAACCACCAGGTAGGTCAGCAGGAAGAACACCAGGAAGTCGGCGCGGCCCTGGAAGGGCGTGATCGGCGAAGATCAGCAGCGAAACGGCCGCGCACGCCACGGGAATGGCGAAGAGCACCCTGCGCGAGAGCCGCCGGGTGCTCAGCGCGAGGCCGCCGATGGGCGAGGCGTTCAGGGTCGGAGTCGTCATACGACCGACCCCGCCGGGCACGGCGCGCCTGGCGATGAACCGCGCGAAGAGATTGACGATCAGCGTGATGACGAAGAGCACCAGCCCGGACGCGATCAGCGCGCCCAGCCCGATCTTCCCGGCGTCCCCGTACTGGTTGGCGATGTTGGCAGCGATGGTGTTACCGCCCGGGCGTGAAGATCTTGTAGACGATCTCGAAGTTGCTCGACAGGACCAGGGCCACGGCGATCGTCTCTCCCAGAGCGCGTCCGAAGCCGAGCACCGTGGCGCTGGCGATCACCGGACTTGCCGAACGGCAGTACCGACATCCGGATCATTTCCCAGCGGGTGGCGCCCGAGCGCCAGTGCCGCCTCCCGCTGGGTCTGCGGCACCTGCAGGAACACCTCACGCGAAATGGCCGCGATGATCGGCAGAATCATGACCGCCAACACCAGAGCTGCCGCGAACACCGACTTCCCGAATCCCCCCTGGGTATTGAGGATCGGTATCCAGCCGAAGTAGCGCGCCAGCCATTGCGACAGCGGGATCAGGTGCGGCACCAGGAAGATCAGGCCCCACAGGCCGTAGACCACGCTGGGCACGGCGGCGAGCAGGTCGACGACGTAGCCCAGGCCCTGGGCGAGCCGGCGCGGCGCGTAGTAGGCGATGAAGAGGGCCACTCCGATGGCCACCGGGACGGCCATGACCAGCGCCAGAAACGATGTGAACACCGTGCCGAAGGCGAGGGCGCCGATCCCGAACTGCGGGTGCGGCTATCTCGTCCAGCCCGTTGGCGGCTGTCTTGGTGCCGTCCGGATTCCACAGCTTGTACGTGAAGAAGTTGGCCAGATTCTTGTTCAGGGCCGGCACGGCCTTCACGACCAGGAAGACCGCGATCGCCGCCAGCAGGGCCAGCACCAGGTAGCCCGCGAGAATGACCACGACCCCGAAGATGCGGTCCTGGACCTCACCGTTGCGCCAGCGTTCGCGGGGGGAAAGTGAGCGGAGGGGGCGACTCGCTACAGCTGGCGCGGTCATTGCTCAGCGTCACCTTTCTGCGATGTCACTTCGGAGTCTCGTATGCGGCGCGAACGCGAGCAAGCGGCCGGCGGGATGGGCCCGCCGGCCGCTGGTGTGCCCGCGATGGCTCAGGAAATCTTCGCCACTACTGCCTGCACCTGCGACTGGATGTTGGTCGGCAGCTTCACATACCCGGCGCCCGGGAGAACCGCCTGACCGGCATCCGAGGCCAGGTAGCCCAGGAAGCTCTTGACCAGGGCAGGCTCCTTGCCGCCCTTGGTGCACGCGATCTCGTACGTGACCAGGGTGATCGGGTAGACACTGCCGTCCGCAGTGGTGTAGTCGAACTTCAGCGGAAGGTCGTTGCCGCTGCCGGCCACCGTGGCCTTCGCCAGGAAGGCCGTCACCTTGTCGTTCGTCAACTCGACGAACTTGCCGCCGGCGTCACCGACCTTGGCTGTGGTGATGTTGCCCTGCGTGGCGAAAGAGTCCTCCATGTAGCCGACGCCGCCGGCCGTGGACTTCACACCCTGGGCAATGCCCGCCGTCCCCTTGGACCCCTGACCACCCGGAGCGGTCCAGTTCTTGCCGAAGCTGTAGGTCCAGTCACTCTTGGCGACGTTCGTGAGGTAGTTCGTGAAGTTGTAGGTCGTTCCTGACCCGTCCGAACGGTGGAAGGTCTGGATCGCGGTGCTCGGCAGGTTCACTCCCGGGTTGTCGGCCTTGATGGCCGCGTCGTCCCAGGTCGTGATCTTGCCGCTGAAGATCTTGGCGATGGTGCCCGCCGAGAGGTTCAGGTTGGTGATGCCCGGCAGGTTGTAGCCGATCGCGATGCCACCAGGGGTCATCGGCAGGTCGACGGCTTCCCCACCGGGGCAGGACTTGTCGGCCGCGGACTTCTGAGTCGCGGTCATCGCGAAGTCGGAGCCGGCAAAGTCGACGGTGCCGGAGGTGAAGTCCGTGACGCCCTTACCCGACCCGCCACCGCCGTAGTTGATGGTGGTGCCCGAGCAGGCCGCCTGGTAGGCCTTCGCCCACGCGGAGATGGCATTCGACTGGGCCGTCGAACCCGAAGCGGTCAGCGTGCCGGAGCCGTTGCATTGGATGCCGCCCGTGGAAGCGCTGCTGGATGCGTCCGAGCTGGCTGGGGCGCTGCTGGAGGGTTGTGTGGTGGTGCCTTTGCTGCTCGAGCCGCAAGCGGCGACGGCAAGCAAGGCGCTGGCGGCGACTGCGGCCGATCCGAACTGGCTCCAGCGTCGAGTGGAACAACCCACTGTCACGAGACCTCCATTGTGGCGCGACGGCCCACTCGGGCCATCTGTCACGGTTCACGCTAGGAAGCTGCGGCGACGGATCGGAAAAGCGATTCTGAACGGAAGGTGAACGCTCACCGTCGAGCCTGGAGGCAGCTCAACCGACGGTTGCGTCAAATCGGTATCCAACGCCACGAATCGTCACAAGATGGCGCGGTTGCGAGGGGTCCGGCTCGATCTTCGCGCGCAGCCGTTTGACGTGCACATCGAGGGTTTTGGTGTCTCCGAAATAGTCGGCGCCCCAGACCCGATTCATCAGCTGCTCGCGGGTCAGGACACGGCCGGCGTTGCGCAGGAGCACCTCGAGCAGCTCGAACTCCTTGAGCGGCAAGGGGGTCGGCTCACCGCCGACGCTCACCACATGCCGATCCGGATCGAGGCGCACCGGTCCGGCTTCCAGTACGTCCGCTGGTGCATTCGGCTGCTCGCGGCGGCGCAGCACGGCCCGCAGCCGGGCGACGAGTTCGCGACTGCTGAAGGGTTTGGTGACGTAGTCGTCGGCGCCGAGCTCGAGCCCGACCACCTTGTCCACCTCGCCGTCCTTGGCCGTCAGCATCACGACGGGGACGTCGGAGCGCCGCCTGAGCTCCCGGCAGACCTCCAGCCCGGACAGGCCCGGCAGCATCAGATCCAGCAGCACGATGTCAGCGCCGGCCCGGTCGAATTCCTCGAGCGCCGCGGGGCCCGTCGTCGCGATGGAGACCTCGAAGCCCTCCTTGCGAAGCAGGAAGGACAGCGCGTCGGAGAACGAGTCCTCGTCCTCGACGACCAGGACCCGGGTCATTGGGTCGCCCGGGTCGGTGACGGCAGCTCCAGCGTGAATGTCGAGCCTGAGCCAGGGGAGCTCCACACGCGCACGTGTCCTCCATGGTTGTTGACGATGTGCTTGACGATGGCAAGGCCGAGCCCGGTGCCTCCGGTCTCGCGCGAGCGGGCCGGATCGACCCGGTAGAAGCGTTCGAAGACGCGGTCGAGGTCCTCGGGCGGGATGCCGATTCCCTGATCGGTCACCGAGATTTCCCACCAGTCGCCGCGCCCGCGCGCGGCGAGCGCGACCTTGGTGGCCTCGGGACTGTAGGCGATGGCGTTCTCCAGCAGGTTGGCGACGGCCGTGACAAGTTGCGACTCGCTGCCGAGGACTTTCCCGCCGCGGTCACCGCCGATGACGACACAGATCTGCTTGGCATCGGCCGCCGGCGAAATCCGGTCGACGGCCTCGGCCAGCACGTCGTCGACCGCGACCGGCGCCGGATCGGGCCGGGCGTCGGCGCCCTGCACGCGGGACAGATCGATCAGTTCGGTCACCAGCCGGGAAAGCCGGGCCGCCTCATGACGGATCCGGGTGAGGAAGCGCAGCATCTGCTCGCGGTCGTCTTCCGACGTCTCCACCGCGGCTTCGGCCAGCAGCGCGAGCGCCCCGACCGGCGTCTTGATCTCATGACCGACGTTGGCGACGAAGTCCCGCCGCACCGCCTCGACGCGCCGGTTCTCGGTGACATCCTCGACGAGCAGCGCCACCATCCCTTCGGTGAGGCACACGACGCGCACCCTCACCTCGAGCGGCTGCGAGCGCCAACCGAACGACGGCAGGGTCATGTCCTGCTGGAGCGCGGCCTCCGGTCCTTCGCGGCGGGCCGTACGGGCAAGCGCCAGCAGTTCCTGGGGCGGGGGCTTGCCGGCCACGGCGATACCCATCTGGCGGCCCGCCTCGTTGTCGAGCATGACCTCGTCGCTGCGGTTGAGCACGGCGACGCCGATCGGCACGTTGGCGAGGATGGCCAGCGGAAGCGCCTCGGGAGGCCTGACGGACGCCGCTGCGGCCGTGAGTTGGCGGCGTGCGACAGCGGCCCGACGGCGGCGCGCACCGACGACAGAGGCGATGGTGAGACCCCCGAGCAGCCCAATAGCCAGCCCGAGCAGACCGCCGACCAGCCATGCCACGCTGTTGATCGTAGGTCCCAGAAGCGTTCGAAACGCGTCTGCGCGACGCGAGCCACCGGACGTTCACCTTGCGTGCACCGGTTCTTTCCCGGCGCACGGCAGCTGACCGGGCACGCTTGGGTAGCCTGCGGTCCTGCTCGTGCTCGTTGACAATGGTCGCAGACCCGCGCTCGGCTTCGCTGCGCTCAGCCGAGTCGCGATCTGCTTCTCATCCGGAGGGTTGAGTCTTGCGCGACGCGTACCACGATGATCTGAACGCTCTGACCCAGTCGATGGTCGAAATGACCCGGCTCGTCTCGAGTGCGGTGGCGCGCGCCACCACGGCGCTGCTGGACGCGGATCTGGAGCTCGCGGAGCGGGTGATCAGCGGCGATGCGGCGGTCGACGCGCAGTATCGGGACGCCGAGGAGCGGGCTTTCGACCTGCTGGCACGGCAAGCGCCGGTCGCCGGCGACCTGCGGCGGATCGTGGCCAGCCTGCGGATGGTGTCCGACCTCGAGCGCGGCGGCGACCTGGCGGTCCACATCGCGGAGGTCGCGCGCCGGCGCTATCCCGCGTCAGCCATTCCGGCCGCGCTGCGCAGCACCATGCTGGAGATGGGCCAGATCGGTGAGCGGATCATGACCAAGGCGGGCAGCATCATCGCCACGTCGGACCTGGTGCTCGCCGAGCAGATCGAGCAGGACGACGACGTCGTCGACGCCTTGCACCGGCAGCTGTTCCGGGTGCTGCTCGAGGACGACTGGGACGGCGGCGTCGAGGCGGCCGTTGACATCACGCTGTGCAGCCGGTTCTACGAGCGCATCGCCGACCACGCGGTCGGGGTCGCCCGCCGGGTGGTCTATCTCGTCACCGGTCTGCAGCCGGCGGAGGCGTCGCTCTAACTCTAGCTCTTGGTCGAGGTCGCTGCGCGCATCCGGCGGACGGCTTCGAGCAGCAGTGGTCCGCTGGTGCCGATGTTGAGCCTGGCGAATCCCGCCCCTTCGCGCCCGAAATCGAGCCCGGGCGACAGCGCGACGCGCCCGCGTTCGAGAAAGACGTCGGCGGGCTCCGCGGCGGAAGGCGCAGCACCCAGCGCGCGGCAGTCGAGCCAGAGGAGATAGCCGGAGTCGGCCGGTGTGACGGGTATCTGCGGAAGCGCCGCGGCGAGCAAGAGCCGCGCCCGCTCGTGCTGGCGCGACAGGTGCGCGGTGACGTCATCGAGCCAGCCGTCACCTGCCGCCGCCGAGGTGTAGGCGGCATTGGAGGCCAGCACGCCGTAGTGCCCGGGATGGCGCAGGGCGACGGGCAGACGTTCGACGGCCTCGGCGGTCTCGCGGTCACCCGCGATCAGCAGCGCGCACTTCAGCCCGGCCACGTTCCAGGACTTCGAGGCGGACGTGACCGTCAGGGCGCGCTGCTCCCCCAACGAGAGCAGCGGGGTGAACGTGCGGCCGGGAAGGGTCAGCGGGGCGTGGACCTCGTCGCTGATGAGGCCGGCGCCGGCGCGCCCCGCCGCCGCGCGCAGGGCGCTCAGTTCGGCGCGGGTCGGGATGCTGCCGGTCGGGTTGTGGGGGTTGCAGAGCAGCACGGCGCGCGCACCCGCGTCAAGCGCTGCACAGCATGGCCTCGACGTCGAGGGCCCAGCCTCCGGGCTCGCCCGCGGTGAAACGCATCGGAACATCGACGGCCACGCGGCCGAGTCGTTCGATCGCCTGCCGGAACGGCCCGTACACCGGCGGTGTGAGGACGACGCCGTCACCCGGACTCGTCAGGATCTCGATGGCGCGCGCGACCCCGCTCATGACGTCGGGAACCACGGCCACGTGCTGCGGGTCGGGCTCCCAGGCCCATCGCGCGGCAGCGAAAGCGGCGAAAGCCTCCGCCGCGCCGAGGTCGTTCGCGTAGCCCGCGTCACCGATCTCGACGGCCTGCAGCAAGGCCGCCTTCACCGCAGGAGCGAGCGGCAGGTCCATCTCCGCGACGAACGCGGGCAGCACGTCAGCCGGAAAGGCCGTCCATTTGTAGCTGCGCCGGCGGCGCAACTCGGCAAGCTCGATCGCGTCGAAGCGCGTGGGTTCGCCGAGGAGATCGGCAAGCGCGTCCGCCCGGGTCACCGGCCAACTATGCCCGTACCCAACCCACTGTCGACGGGACCGATCTCGCGGGCCACGAGCATCCGGCTCTGCCGCCGCTGGCTGTCGGCCACCATCGCCGACCAGGCGTTGCGCCGCGCCCGGGACTGCCATCCATCCGGACGCAGCCACAGGAGAACGCGCTCCGCCTGATGTTGAAGCTGGCTCACCGGCGCTGCATCCCGCTTCTGTGCAACAGCCTCCATGCGCCTGACCACCTCAACCTTCGCGCTTGTCGTGCCCGTATTCGACAACCGTCTCAACGGACTGAACAATCCGGACAGATCCGCACGGGGACCCGCTGTGCTCATCGTCACAGCCGGCCGTTACGAACGGGTGTCTGGCGTATGAGGATTGGTCGACCGTTGTGGGGTCGGTTGGCGGCTACGGGCGGCGCTGCGGGCCGATCACCATGGCCGTCACCTTGCGCTCGGCGACGAACGACAGGAACGGGATCGTGCCCGCGAGCATCACCGCGAGCATCACGATCACGTTCATCCGGATGCGGCGCGCCAGATCGAGCGTCAGCAACAGGTAGATCACGTAGAGCGCGCCGTGCAGCGGTCCCACGATCTTCACGACCGCGTCGTTGTCCGCCCAGACCTGCAGCGGCACGCCGACCAGCACCAGGATGATGAGCCCGATGCCGACGACGTACGCGATCACCCGGTAGCGCAGCAGGGCGCCTTGAACGGCCTGCGGAACGGCGACGGGCGCCGACGCGGGCACGTGGGTCTCGGCCTCGCTCATGCGGAGCCACCCGCCGCTACATCGTTGTCGTGCAGTGCAGCCAGGTAGCGGTTGTACGCCGCCATTTCGGGATCCTCCGCGTCGTCGACTTCAGCAGTGACTTGGGGTGCGGGCACCCGGAAGCGGGGCGCCTCGGGGTACGCCGCCGCACCCGTGTGCTCCCCCTCCTTCGGCTCCCCGCGAAGCTCACCTCGCAGCAGGCGCCACCACAAGACCAGCAGGATGGCGGCGAACACCCACCATTCGACGCCGTACGCGTAATTGCGAATGCTGCCGCGCTTGAGCCCTCCCACATCCCACTGCCAGTGGCCGAGAATGCAGAACAGCCCGACGCACCCGATGGTCAGGATGTGGAAGCCGATCCACCGGATGGTGAGCAGCTTTCGCACGGGTGAACGTTACCTTCCGCCCGTGTGAGCGCGTCCGGCGCCGGGCGCCGACCGGAGCCCGGTGAGCCGGTCGAACGCCGCTGCGACCTGCCCCTCCGCTTCAGCGACGACAGCCAGGAATCGGTCGGGACGTACCAGCCCGACGGCTGAGGGGCGGCCCTTCCAGAGGCCGAGCAGCCATCCGTCGAGATCTTCGACGGCCGGGCAGCTTGCCGACGCGACAGCGGCCAGCTGTCCGGCAGCGCAGACCGCCAGCGCCCGGCAGCCGCGCGCTTTCAGCGCCTCCGCCAGGTCGCTGCCCACCTGTAGCCAGGGATCGGTGCCATTGCCCAGCAACGCCCAGCCCGCAGGCAGCACATCGTCGAGCCGCCCGAACCGGCCGTCGCGGGTGCGAACGCGAACGTTCGGCAGCGGCTGGCCGCCGAGGTGTTCGCCGGCAACCGCAGGCAGCCGCGGAAGCGCCCGCAGCGAACCGGCCCGGAAGCGGGAGCCGATGATCGGTGACGCGTTGACCAGGCGTAGCCCCAGGCGAGTCGCGCCGGCCCGCGGTGCCGAGGTGGCAGTGAGCAACTGGCCCGCGATCAGCGCGGTGCGGGTCATCTCAGCGACCCGGGGGCGACGCTCGCTCGCGTAGCCGTCCAGCACGGCTGGTGAGCCGAGCCCGCGGCCGACCTCGTCGAGACGCCAGGAGAGCGCGAGCGCGTCGCCGATGCCGGCGCCGAGCCCCTGCCCTCCGAAGGGCGGCATGCAGTGCGCCGCGTCGCCCGCGAGCAGCACCCTGCCGTCGCGCCACCTGGTCGCCGTACGGGCGTGGTACGCGTAGACCGCCGCGCGCACGATCGTCACGCCGGATCGGGCCGCCGCCGACAGTGGCGCGAGGTAGGGGCGTAACCACAGCTCGACTTGAGCAGCAGCCGCCATCGCCGCCGGGTCCTCCCCCGCCAGCACCATGAACTCGAAACGATGACCGCCGGGCCGCGGCATGTTGACCGCCGGGCGCGCGGGGTCGAGCAGGTACGTGAAGTAGGGCAGGTGCGGCATCGGCTCGCGACAGTCGAGATCGACCACGATCCACGGCTCGGCAAAGGTCCGGCCGGTGAAGGAGATCGCGCGCTCGCGGCGAACGGTGCTGGCTGCCCCGTCGCAGCCGACCACCCAGCCGGCCCTGATCGCGCTGCCGTCGTCGAGGGAGAGCCGGACCCCGCCGGGGACGTCACAGAGCGCGGTCACGCTGCGGCCGATGCGCTGCCGCACGCTGGACGCCGAGGCCAGGGCAGCACGCAATGCACGCTCGAGTGAGGGCTGGTGGAAGAACGACAGTCCGGGCACGCCCGACGCGCCGCCGTCGAAGGCCACCGTGGTGAGCAGCCTGCCCCGCGGGCCGCGCACCTGCACCCGCTGGCCGGCGTCGAACAGCCGCATCGGATCGGTCAGCCCCGGGATGCGCAGAAGGGTCCGCAGCGTCTCGTCGTCGGCCGCGATCGCCCGGGGGTAGGGGAAGGGCTCGGCCGCCGGTTCGACGGCGATGACGTCCACGCCCCTGTCGCCGAGGAGTGCGGCTAGCGCGCTACCGACGGGGCCGAGCCCGACGACCGCGACCTCGCAGTCCTCCTGCGCCGGATGGCCCGCGTCCACGGCTGCTCACCGGCCCTCTCTGCCCCAGGCCGCGAAATTGCCCGCGAAAAGGCATAGCCTGACACGTCCACTTTTTCTGCTGCCGTATGGGAGATGTCTGCATATGGTGCCCGGCGGCCAACCGTTGGCCGCACAATCCGCGCTCTCGCCGACTCCCCCGGCAGGGGCGCGCGATGCCGTCCTCGCCTCTGAGCAGCGCCGGGTCGACCGGATGTATGCCCGGCTCGACGCCCAGCGGGACCTGGCGCAGCGGCAGCTGAGCGAGACCCGGGCGATGGGCGCGAGCGGCACCCCAGCGGCCCGCTCCGAGCGTGACGCGTTCGCCACCGAGTACGAGCGCCGCCTCATCCAGCTGCGCGGCGTCGAGAACGGGCTCGCGTTCGGTCGCCTCGACCTCTCCGACGGCCAGCGTTACTACGTCGGGCGGATCGGGCTCTCCGACCCGGACGGGGCCCGGCTGCTCGTCGACTGGCGGGCCCCCGCCGCCCAGGCGTTCTACCGGGCAACGGCCGCGGAGCCATTGGGCGTGCGGCGCCGGCGTCACCTGCAGCTGTCGGGCCGGCGGGTCGTGGGCGTCGGCGATGACGTGCTGGATGCCAACGAACTCGTCGAGCTGGCCGAGACCGACCGCAGCACCCTGTCGGCAGAGGCGTCGCTCATGGCGGCGCTCGCGACCAGCCGCACGGGGCGCATGACCGACATCGTCGCCACCATCCAGGCCGAGCAGGACCGCATCATCCGGGCCGACGCGCAGGGCGTGCTGGTGGTGCAAGGTGGCCCCGGCACCGGGAAGACGGCCGTCGCGCTACACCGCGCGGCGTACCTGCTCTATGTGCAACGCGAGCGGCTGCGCGGATCGGGGGTGCTCGTCGTCGGGCCCAACGTGACGTTCCTGCGCTACATCGAGCAGGTGCTCCCCTCGCTCGGCGAGACGGGTGTCCTGCTGGCCACGCCCGAGGAGTTGCTGCCCGGCATCAGCGTCACCGCGCTGGAGCCGCTGCCCTCCGCCGTCCTCAAGGGCGACGCACGCATGGCGGCCGTCCTCGCCCGCGCCGTCTACAACATCAAGAAGGTGCCGACGACCGTCGCGGTGCTGCCCTTCGACCGTTACGAGCTCCGGCTGACCCGGGCACAGGCGCTCAGCGCCAGGCGCAGCGCGATCGCGACGCGCCAGCCCCACAACCTCGCCCGGCCCCGGTTCGCGCGCGCGGTGCTGCGCCAGCTGGCCCGCCAGCTCGAGGGTGCCGACCACGAAGAATCCGTGTATTCTGCAGCGTGAATTGCTCTCCACCGATGAGTTCCGAGAAGCCCTGAACGCGATGTGGCCGGTGCGCACCGCCGACCAGATGCTCAGCGAGCTCTTCGCCGATCCCGAGGTACTGGCCGCGGCTGCCCCGGAGCTCAGCGAGGCCGAACGCGCGCTGCTGGCCCGGCCGGCGGGCAGCGGCTGGACGACCTCCGACATCCCGCTGCTCGACGAGCTGGCCGAGCTGCTCGGTGATCCGGCCGAGCTCGCCCGGGCGGCCGAGGAACGGCGCCGGCGAGCCAGCGAGCGGGAGTACGCCGAGGGGGTCCTCACCATCATCGGCATGTCGGACGAGGTCAGTGCCGACGTGCTCGCGGACAGGTTCAACAATGTGGGGGTCGAGGGCACGGTCGCAGAGCGCGCAGCCGCTGACCGTACCTGGGCCTTCGGCCACCTCATCGTCGACGAGGCGCAGGAGCACTCGGCGATGATGTGGCGGCTGCTCGCGCGGCGCTGCCCGAGCCGTTCGATGACGGTGGTCGGTGACGTCGCGCAGACCGGATCGGTCGCCGGGAGCGACACCTGGGCACAGGCGCTGGATCCCTTCGCGGAAGGACGCTGGCAGCTCGCCGAGTTGTCGGTGAATTACCGCACCCCGCGCGAGATCATGGACGTCGCCGGGGACGTCCTGGCGTCGTTCGCCCCCGAGCAGCAGCCGCCGAGTTCGGTGCGCGACGTCGGCGAGTACCCGCGAGCCGTGCGGCTCGATCCGTTCGCCGACCAGGCCGGATTCGCGCAGTTGATCCGCACGGTTCGACCGGACGAGGGCACCACCGCAGTACTGATCCCCGAAGGCGCCCGGGAGGCCTTCGCCGAAGGTGGCGATCCGCTGCTGACCGAGCTGGCGCTGGCCGGCCCCGACACCGCAAATCCCCTGATGCTGCTGGAGGTTCGGGCCGCCAAGGGTCTCGAGTTCGACGTGGTGATCGTCGTCGATCCGCAGGCGATCCTGGACGGTTCCCCTCGCGGCGCGAACGACCTCTACGTCGCGCTCACCCGTGCGACCACCCGGGTCGTCGTCGTGCACCCCGGCCCGCTGCCGGACATGCTCTCCCGCCTGGAGACCGGCGCTTCATGATCAACGCGCCCATGATCTTGTTCTGAGCCGGATGATCATGCGTATTCCATGATCATGGGCGCGTTGATCTTGAGGAAGCGGCCGATGTCGGCGGCGTCGTCGGCCACGGACGCGATCTCAGACGTGGTCAGCCGGGTGAAGGGCGCCACCTGAAGCACTCGCTTGCCGGGCCGCCCCACCGAGCGCCAGGTCCCGCGCACGATGCCGTCGATCGTCAGCGCGGCGTTGAGGATGCCTCCTCCCGGGTGGATCGCGCGCCGGTGCGCCGGATCGAGGACGAGGTCACGGTCGCGCCAGCCGAGCAGGTAGTCGTCGTAGCGCGGCAGGAGCCGAGCGACAGGTGACCCCTCGGACTCCGGAGGACGGGACGGGAGTGTCGCCATCCGGCCGTCGTCGGTGTCCCACCACGTGAGGTCGGCGTCGAGCGCGGAGAACGCCTTGCGGGCTTGCGTCATCGGCAGGCCAGACCACGCGGCGAAGTCTTCGGCGGCGGCCGGCCCATGACCGGCGAGATAGCGGCGACCCAGTTCGGCGAGCGGATCCTTCGGCGGGCTCGTGGCCCCGGGCAACCATCGTTCGACGAGAGCGAAGGTGTCGCCCGGCCCGCAGCACACCAGCCCCGCAGCGGCCGCGTAGCCGAGCAGATGCGGCACCGCTTGACTCCCGGGCGTCAACGCGAAGCCGCGCTCTCCCAGTCGCTGCACGATCGCGGCGCGCTCCCAGTGGCCCGTCCGACAGCACTTCCTCGAGCAAGGGCAACGCCTCGTCGCAACGCTCGTCCGCGATCCCGAGTTCACGACGGCGCCGCGTGGTGCCCGTCTGCAATCGAGGACCCAGCAATTGCCTCAGCCAGCGCGCATCGCCGGCCGGGACGAGATGCAAGGTGCCACGCATCGCCCAGGTGCGCACGACGCGCGGTGGAGCGTCGATCGCCGTGATGACGTCACCCTCGAGGCAGCCTTCGACGCGGGCGCGTACGGCGAGCCGCATCGCCGCAATCTCCTGTGCCTGCAGGCCGAAAAGCCGGTCGACGGCGCCAGGAACATCGCTCGCCCGCCGCAGGATGAGCGACGACGCCGCCCGCCACCGGACGAGCTCGGTGGCATCGAGGCGTCCCATGCCGGCCGACCTACCCGAGACCCGCCTCGCGATCCCACGGGCGACCGAACCACTTCAGTACCCGGGAGGAGCCGAAGTCGTTCTTGTCATCCATCAGGTCGACCGACGGCCCCTCGAGGCTTCCCACCGGGCGCTCCCCGCGGGTGAAGGTCACGTCGACCTTGGCGATCATCTCCTGACCGAACTCCATGTAGCAGATCCCGCGTCCGTCATAGGCGGCCGAGGGGGACGCGCTGCGTACCACCGCCGCGATCCGATCGGCGACCACGGCGGCCTGACCCTCGGCGAACACGCCGGCTTTGGGGGTGCCGACGCTCGTCACGTCACCTACCGCGTAGACACCGGGGAAGCGGGTTTCCAGCGAGAGCGGATCGACCGGGATCCAGCCGTCCTCCGCGAGGCCCGAGTCGAGCACGACCTGCGGCGCCCGATGTACCGGCACCGCGAGGAAGAGGTCGTACGCGAGTTCCTCGCCATCGCTGAGAAGGACGACCTTGCGCGCACCGTCGACCTCGCGCACGAGTGCGTTCGGATGCCAGGCGATGCCACGGTCGCCGAAGGCGGCCAAGATCGCCGCCGAGGCATCGGGAGACGGTGGCACGGGCACGGGGAGCGGCATCACGAGCGTCACCGATGAGCAGTCGCGCAGCCCGCGCTCGCGCAGGAAGTCGTTGACCAGCAAGGCCGTTTCGCTCGGCGCCGGCGGGCATTTGAACGGCGTCGACGTGACGCCGACGACGACGTCGCCGCCCGAGAACGCGGCAAGGGCTTCGCCGGCGACTGCGGCTCCGGGTACCGAGTAGAACTCGTTGCCACTCTCGACGAGACCCGGCGTGGCTTCGGGAACGAGGTCGGCGCCGAGCGCGACGACGAGGATGTCCGCGTCGTAGGAGCCTGCCTCGGTGACGACCCGCCGGGTCAGGGGATCGATCGACAGGACGGTCGTCTGCACGAATTCGACCCCCGGCTTCACCACCCCCGCATAGGGATGGAGAACGTGCGAGGTGGCCGCGCCTGCGAACATCAGCTCCAGCTTGGAGAAGCCGAAGACGAAACCCTCGGCCTTGTCGATGAGGACGATCTCGATGTCGTGGGCCGGATCGCCCCCGAGGTCCTCCGAGAGCCGGGAGGACAATTCCAGCCCACCGAAGCCCGCACCCAGAATGACAACGCGCATGATCGTGACCCTAGAGCAGACCCGAGCGCATCCGTCAGCACAATGCAAAAAGGAGTGTCATGACCGACGAGGCCGCCCCGGATCCATTGCGAGAACGCGTCCTGCAATGGCTGGGCAAGCCGCTGAGTGGGTCGGGCAGCGCCATTGCCCCTGATGCGGTGAATGTCCCGATGATCCGACACTGGGTCGATGCCCTCGATGACCAGAACCCGGTGTACCTCGACCCTGAGGCGGCGGCGAAGAGCCGCTTCGGAGGGATCGTCGCTCCCCCGGCGATGCTTCAGACCTGGACCATGGCGCGGCCGCGTATCGAAGGCATTGCCGAGCGCGGCGGGGCGGCCACGGCGATCGACGAGGAGAGCCCGCTGGGATTCCTCGCGGCCGCCGGCCTGACCGGAACGCTGGCGACGAATTCCGAGCTGGAATTCGTCCGATATCTGCGGCCGGGGGATCTGCTCGAATCATCGACGAAGCTCGACTCGGTCTCCGAACGCAAGACGACCGGACTCGGCCGCGGCTTCTTCATCACGTGGGTGACGACCTACCGCTGCCTCGATGAGACCGGCATTCCTGGTGAGGTGGTGGGGCGGCAGACGTTTCGGATCTTCAAGTTCGACCCCACGGCCACTGCTGGGCAGCCGGCCCGCGGATCAGGCACGCCGCGCCCCGCCGAGCCGTTCCCGGAACCGGGTGAGCAGCTGCCCGACCTGAACCTGAATGTCACCGCGACGGTCGTGGTGGCGGGAGCGATCGCGTCCCGCGACTTCATGCCGGTGCATCACGATCGTGACTACGCCCAGGCGCAGGGCGCGCCGGACCTGTTCATGAACATCCTGACCAGCACCGGCTACGTGGCACGGTTCGTGACCGACTGGGCCGGACCCGAGGCGCGACTGCGGCGCATCGCCATCCGGCTCGGTGCCCCGTGCGTGCCCGGCCACGTGTTGCGCTTCACCGGCCACGTCGAGCAGGACCAGATCGAGGGCGACGTGCGGCTGGTTGCAGTCCGGCTGAAGGCAGCGAACACGTTCGGCGATCACGTCACCGGCACCGTCACCTTGGACCTGCCCGCCTGACGGGCCTGTTCAGCCCCACTTTCACAGCAAGATCACATTTGCCGTACCGATTCGTCCCACCTTCACGCAAGGCTCACAGTCGACTCCCAGCGACGCGCAAGCGAATCCGCATCTGACACGTCGAGGTTGAGTGCAAGCTCAGCCAGCGGAGGGGAGCGAGGCGCTCGGCGCCTCCACCGCGCCGGGAAGAATTGAGGGGACGTGGGAGTGCGCTCGCGCCTGCGCGAAAAACGGGCTGAGACCGGACGGCGCCTGTGGCGTCGACACCGAGTGATCAGCGTTGCGGCAGTCATCATCGTTCTCGGCGGCGTCGCAGGCGGGATCTGGGCGGGAACGTCCGGCGGATCCACGGCACCGACCACGACGACGGAGACGGTCAGCACCACGACGATCCGCCAGACCGTCTCGACCTCCGGGACTCTCGCGACGGCCAACGAGGCGGACCTCAGCTTCGGCGCCTCCGGCACCGTCACCTCCGTCCTCGTCCAACCCGGCCAGAAAGTGACGAAGGGACAGGCGCTGGCGACGATCAGCAGCGCGTCGCTGGCGGCATCGGTCGCCAACGCCCAAGTCACCGTCGCGTCAGCACAGAGCCGGCTCAATTCGGACCAGACGGCTGCCGCCTCGACGGCCCAGATCGCAGCGGACCAGCAGTCGCTGACGGTCGCGCAGGAAACGCTGTACGACGCCGATGTGGCGCTCAACGGCGCCACGATGACCGCGCCGTTCGCCGGCGTCATCGCGACAGTCAACCTGACCACCGGCCAGCAGTTGTCGGGCTCCGCTTCCTCGTCATCCGCCTCGTCCGGGTCCGGCGGTTCGGGCGGCGGGGGCGGCGGCGGCAGCGCGGTCTCGGCCGCCGCCGTGAGTTCGTCGTCCTCCTCCTCGGCCCAGATCGTCGTCATCGACCCCGACCACTTCACCGTCAGCGCGACGGTCGACGACACCCAGATCGCGTCGATCAAGCAGGGCCTGCAAGCGGTCATCACGCCCAACGGCGCGAGCACGCCGGTCTACGGCACGGTGAGCTCGGTGGGGATGATCGCGTCCTCCAGTTCGGGAGTCACGACCTACCCGATCACCATCGCGATCACCGGAGCGCAGCCGACGCTGCACGACGGGGCCAGCGCGACCATCGCGATCGTCGTCAAGCAGCTGACGGATGTGCTCGCGGTGCCTACGGCGGCACTGCACTACAACGGCACCAAGCCCTCCGTCGTCAGGGTCGTCAACGGCCATGACGTCAGCACCCCGGTGACGCTCGGCGAGGTATCCGGCGCCGAAACCCAAATCACCGCAGGGCTTTCCGCGGGTCAGACCATCGTCATTCCGGTCATCCGGCGGACCACTGGCACCGGCCGGACCGGAACCGGAACGCGCGGCGGCTTCGGCGGTGGTGGCTTGGGTGGTCGTGGCGGTTTCGGCGGCGGCGGTTTCGGTGGCGGTTTCGGCGGCGGCGGGTTGCGCGGATGACAGCCCCGTCGCACGAGACACTGCACCATGCCGGCGCGGCGCCCCCGGTCATCGCGCTCGAAGGGGTGCGCAAGACCTACTCCAGCGGCAGCCTCTCGGTCGAGGCACTGCGGGGAGTGACGCTGTCCATCTCCGCGGGCGAATACGTGGCGATCATGGGCCCGTCAGGTTCCGGCAAGTCGACACTGATGCACATCATCGGCTGCCTCGACGTGCTCACCGAGGGCCGCTACGTACTGGCCGGCGAGGACGTCAGCCGGCTCTCGGAGGACGCGCTCGCCGAGATCCGCAACCGGCGCATCGGCTTCGTCTTCCAGCAGTTCAATCTGCTGCCCACGCTCAACGCCTGGCGCAATGTCGAACTTCCCTTGTGTTACGCGGGAATTGCCCGGCCGCTGCGCAAGGCGCGCGCCATCGAGGCGCTCGAGCGCGTCGGGCTCGCCGACCGCACCGAGCACCGTCCGACCGAACTCTCCGGAGGCCAGCAGCAGCGGGTCGCCATCGCACGAGCACTGGTCACCGATCCGGCGCTGATCCTCGCTGACGAGCCCACCGGAAACCTCGACTCGGTGTCGACCGCCGACGTTCTGGGACTGCTCGACGAGTTGCATGCGGCCGGCCGCACGATCGTCCTCATCACGCACGAGGCGGACGTCGCCGCGCGCGCTGGACGCGTGGCGCGCATCCGCGACGGGATGCTGGTCGCCGACGCGAGCGATGCCGCCGGCGCCGAAGCGATGGCAGCAACGGCGGGGAACACCCCGTGAACTGGTGGGAGACGCTGCGGACGGGCCTCGAGGCGGTCCGCACTCACCGGCTGCGTTCCAGCCTCACGATGCTCGGCATCCTGATCGGTATCGCGGCGGTGATCCTGACCGTCGGGCTCGGCGAAGGCGCGCAGGCGAAGGTCAGCAGCCAGATCAACGCGCTCGGCAGCAACCTGCTGATCGTTTCCCCCGGCAGCTCGACGAGCAGTTCGGGCATCCGTGGAGGCTTCGGCTCGGCGTCGACGCTGACCGTGCGCGACGCAGCGGCCCTGTCGAACAAGACGGTGGCGCCGGACATCAAAGCGGTGGCTCCGACGGTGTCCACGTCCGAGTCGCTGACCGCAGGAGCGACCAACTGGACGACGTCAGTCGTCGGCAGCCAGCCCGATTGGCTGCCGGTGCGGGCTCGAACGCTGGCAGGCGGACGGTTCATCACCGCCGCGGACGTCACGTCGCGCGCGGCCGTGGTCGTCCTCGGGGCGACAACAGCCCAGGAACTCTACGGCGGCGCTTCGGCGGTGGGACAGAGCGTCACCATCAACGGCATCCCGTTCCAGGTGATCGGCGAGCTCACCCCGATCGGCTCGTCGAGCAGTACGAATGAGGACGACACGGCGATCGTCCCGATCACCACCGCGCAAACCCGGCTGATCGGCGGCAGCTCGCGTTCCTCGGTGTCGACGATCTACCTCGAAGCGGCCTCCTCCAAGACGCTGTCGGCCGCCTATCAGGAGGCCGACAGCGAGCTGCTGGCGACGCACCACATCACGCTCGCGGCTGAGGCGGACTTCTCCATCGCGACCCAGCAGTCGATCCTGTCGACGGCCACCTCGGTGGACAAGACGCTGACGATCCTGCTCGCCGGCATCGCCGCGATCTCATTGCTCGTCGGCGGCATCGGCGTCATGAACATCATGCTGGTCTCGGTCACCGAACGGATCAAAGAGATCGGCCTGCGCAAGGCCCTCGGCGCTCCCCCGCGCGTCATCCGCCGCCAGTTCCTCGTCGAGTCCTCCGTGCTCGGCTTCGCCGGCGGGATCCTCGGCGTCGGTCTCGGGATCGTCGGCGCGGTCCTGCTGCCCAAGGTCATCTCCCAGCCCATCACGATCTCCGGGTTCGCGGCGGCTGGAGCCATTGCCGTGGCGGTGGCGATCGGCGTCGTCTTCGGCGTCTATCCCGCCAGCCGTGCCGCCCGGCTGGCTCCCATCGACGCGTTGCGCGGTGACTGACCCATGAAAATCCCGATGAAAGCGAGCGCCCCGGTGAGTGTTTCGATGTCAGGTGCCAGGCGACTGTCCATGCCGGCCGTGGTGCTCGGAGTGGTCGTCCTCGCCGCCGCCTGCGGCGGCGGCAACTCCACCTCGACGGGTGCCACCGCAGCCGCCTCGGGCGGGGCAGCACCCACGGCCGCGCCCACCGCCAGGCCGGGCACGTCCGGCACGATCAGCGCTGTCAACCCGACGAATATCTTCGTCCAGAACACCCAGACCCAGAGTCAGGTCACCGTCAACTTCATCGCGACGACGACGTTCAGCCAGACGGTCGACGCGACCGCCGCGGCGCTCAAGGTCGGCGACTGCGTGACGGCGACGGCCGCGTCGACCAACGCCACTCCCAGCGCGACCCCCAGCCCCAGCGCCAGCCGCACCCCGGTCACTGCACTGACGGCGACGGCGGTCGACATCACGTCCACCACGGGCAAGTGCACGCGAACCGGCGGCGGTTTCGGGGGCAATCCGAGCGCCCGGCCTTCGGGCGGATTCCGGCCCTCCGGAGGAGCCCGGCCGAGCGGCGGCGCTCGCGGCGGCTTCGGATTCGGGCGAGCGGCCTTCGGCACGGTCGCGTCGGTGGGAAACGGCACGTTCGTCGTCACCAGCACGCGTAACAACGCGACCACGAAGGTGACCGTCACGACCACCGCGGCTACCACGTATCGCGAGACCGAAGCCGCTACCAAGGCCAACCTCAAGGTCGGCCTCTGCGCCACCGCGATCGGCGCCACTGATGACACCGGCGCGGTGACGGCCCGCACCATCGCGCTCAGCCCGGCGACCTCGACCGGCTGCAGCTTCGGCTTCGGCGGCGGCTTCGGCCGTGGCCGCTTCGGCGGTGCCGGCGGCTCCGGTGGCGGAGTGGCGGGATGACAGGCGACACCGAGCTCGGGCAGCTGCTCCACGACCCGTTCCCGGAGCCCGAGCCGGCGACCGAGCAACTCCAGACGCCGCCGCGCGCCCGCCGTCATTTCCGGCGTCCGGGCACGCTGACGACCATCGTGATCGTCGTGGTGCTGATCGCCGCGGCAGGCGGGATCTGGGTCGCGACGGGCTCGAGCGCGGCGACGTATCGCTGGACGACCGTCGACGAAGGCCGACGTCAACCAGACGCTCGACTCCTACGGCACGGTGACGCCCATTCATCAGGCCAACGTGACATTCCCGGTGGGTGGCACCGTCGCCACAGTCCCCGTCAAGATCGGTGAGCATGTCACTGTCGGACAGACGCTGGCCACCCTGAACCGCAGCGCTCTGCAGGCCAAGCTCGACTCCGCCAAATCGACGCTGGCGACCGCGCAAGCCAAGCTCGTCTCCGACCAGAACGCTCAGGCGACCGGCAGCACCGTCTCCGCTTCCACGACGTCTGCCACCTTGAGTGGTGCCGAGCACCGGCCAGGCGACGCCGCTCGCCGCTCCGTCGCCCTCCAGCGGCTCAGGCCGGACCGGTGCCTCCGGAGGCACCGGCGGGAGCGGTGGCACCGGCGGCGCTGCTGGCTCCGCTCCGCAATCCGCCGTGACCGCAGCGCAGGACCAGCTCCTTCGCGACCAGCACGAGCTCGACCTGCTCACCAGCATCGAGGGAACGGTGCCTTCGGTCTGCGGGCCGGTGATCGCCGCGCTGCAGAACGCGCCGCGTTCGACGCCGTCGCCCGCCGCCTCACCGCCGCCATCCGGCGGGTCCGGTGCGGGCTCGACACCGGATGCCACCGCGTGCGCCAACCTGCTGAACACCATCTCGGCGAACCAGCCCAAGATCACCGCAGCTCAGGCCGCTATCAGCAACGACGAGGCTGCCCTCACCGCGGCGATCACCAAGCTGGCAGCATCCAAGTCCAGCTCGTCGGGCGGCTCGACCAGCGGCGGACCCACCAGCCGCAGCGGTTCCGGCAGCACGTCTGGTGCCGCCGGCAGTCTCCGGACGCACCTCCTCCGGCGGTGGTGGTGGCGGCACGACGGTCACCGCCGACCAGCTCGTCGTCGACCAGGCCACGGTCGACGCCGACACGTTGAACACCTTCGTCGACGCGGAGGCGCTGAACCAGGCGACCCTCGTCAGCCCGATCGCCGGCACCGTAGCGGCGGTCAGCGTCTCCCCCGGCTCGACGGCCGGTACCTCCTCGGCAGCGGTCACCGTCATCGGCCCGGGAGTCGACCAGGTCTCCACGACCGTCTCCGACCTCGACCTGAAGGAGATTCACGTCGGTTCGGACGCGAGCGTCACGAGCGACGGCAGCAACACGACGCTTCATGGCACCGTGACGGCGATCGGCCTGCTGCCCGTGTCGACGTTCGTCCGCCAGCTCGTCGAGCTCGTCGTCCAGCCGCGGGAACGCTGCTGCCGCGGCCAGCAGTTCCAGCAGCTCGGCGAGCAGCACCTCCTCGTCAGCCACCTACCCGGTCACCATCAGCCTGGACACCGGCGGCCTGTACTCCGGCTCGGGTGCCGACGTCTCGATCGTCGTCAAGAAGCTCACCAACGTGCTTTCCGTGCCGACGTCGGCAGTCACGGCTCTGGGCACGCTGCACACGGTCACCCTCCAGTCGGGCGGCAAGGCCGTCCGCCGGCTGGTCGTCGTCGGCGCGAGCGACGCGACCTTCACCCAGATCACGTCCGGACTGATCCAGGGCCAGCATGTCGCCCTGGCGCAGCTGAACCTGCCGGTTCCCAGCAGTGGCAGCACCAACCTCGCCCGGCTGGCCGGAGGCGGCGGCATCGGCCGGACGGGATTCGGCCGAACCGGGACCGGCGGCGCCGGCCGGACCGGACCGGCGGGAGCCGCTCGAACCGGCGGATAAGCGCACGGGCATGGCAGGCTGAGCGGGTGGCCGAAACGATGTCGAATTGAACTTCGGCATCATCGCCACGGTCTTCGGCGTGGTCTTCGTCGGTGAGCTGCCCGACAAGACAGCGGTCGCGTCGCTGATCCTCGGCGCGCGCTACCGGCCGGCGCCGGTCCTGGCCGGCGTCTGGGCCGCCTTCCTGATCCACGTGACGCTGGCCTGCACGGCCGGCGGCCTCGTCGCGAAGCTGCCGCACAAGCCGGTCGAACTGGTGACGGCTGCGCTCTTTCTCATCGGCGCCATCCTGCTGCTGCGTTCCAACCCGAGCGAGGCCGCGGAGGAGGCCGAGGAGAACACGGCGAAGTACACCGGTCAGCGGACCCCTCGCCAGGTCGCAGGAGCGTCGTTCCTCATCGTCCTGCTTGCCGAGTTCGGCGACCTGACGCAGATCCTCACCGCGACCCTGGCCGCCCGCTATCGCGACCCCCTGGCGGTGGGCCTCGGCGCGCTGCTGGCCCTGTGGGCTGTCGCGGCGCTGGCCGTGACGTTCGGGCGCAACCTGCTGCGAGTGATCTCGCTGCGCCGGGTGCAGCAGCTGGCCGCCATCGCGCTCGCCACGCTCGCCGTCCTGTCACTGGTCAGCGCCCTGGACTGACCCCGCCGCCCTGCTAACCTCACCCGTACGGGACGTGGCGCAGCTTGGTAGCGCACTTGACTGGGGGTCAAGGGGTCGCAGGTTCAAATCCTGTCGTCCCGACAGAGAAATATCAGGTCAGCGGCATGCTCGGAGCTGCTACGCGATCAGCCGCCGGGCCGGCAGCGTCCCGAGACTGCGCGGGGCCAACGTGGCGGTAGATGTCAGCCGCAATCGCGGACGACGAGTGCCCTGGGCACTCCTGCACGACCTTGGCGCCGCGCCGCACTGAGCTTGTAGCACAATTAGTGCTACAGTTACGGGCATGGAACGCATCGGCGTCCGGGAGCTGCGGCAGAACGCCTCTCGATACCTGGAACTGGTCAAGGCCGGCCAAACCGTCGAGGTCACAGAGCGCGGCTCGCTCGTGGCCCTGCTGGTACCCCCGCGGCCGTCACAGGGTTCGAGGGACCGCTTGATCGCCGCGGGACGGTTGATCCCTGCCTCCACTTCGACGGGCCGGTTGCGCTCCCCCCGTCCCGTGCGACCGGCGGCCGGGGAGCCGACCAACCAGGAGCTCTTGGACCTCGAGCGCGCAGAGCGAACGTGATCTACCTCGACTCGTCGGCGCTGATGAAGCTGGTTAGACAAGAGGCCGAGACCGACGCGTTACGCGATTGGCTGGTTTCGCAGCCCGAGCTGCCGGTGATCACCAGCGAGCTGGGTCGGGTCGAGGTACTCAGGGCCGCTCGGCGTGCCGGCAGTCAAGCGCTGGCCGAGGCCCGCGAAATAGTCGGCGACGTCGACCTGGTTCCGCTGGACCGCGGGGTGCAGGACCTCGCCTGTGAGATCGGCGATCCCCCGCTGCGGACGCTCGACGCGCTGCACCTCGCCTCAGCGCTGCTCCTGCGCGACGAGGTGACCGCCTTCGTCGCGTACGACGAACGGCTCGCGACCGCTGCACGGGCTGCCGGGTTGCCCACCGCCTCGCCCCGCTAGCGCGGCTGCGGCCACCCACCCGCACCGTTTGGCACCACATGTGAGCCAAAGTGGCTTGCTTTGGTGCCATACGTGTGCCATTCTCTGTTCATGGACCTGACGTCGTATGTCAACAGCCTCGGCCGTGAGTTCGCCACCCTGGCCGAAGCCGGCGGCGAGGAGTCCCGTGCGCTGGTCGAGCGCTTGGCCGGTGCGCTCGAGTCGGCGATCCGGATGACGCTGCTGGACGCGCTGTCCGCTGCCACCGACGAGATCACCCGAGAGCTCGCGCCCGGCTCGGTGGAGCTGCGCCTGCGCGGCCGCGATCCGAGCTTCGTGGTGACCGCCCCACCCGCGGAGGTGATCGAGGATGTGGCCCAGGCCGACCCGGACATGGCCGGCAGCAGCGCTCTGCTCGCCGAGGAAGGTCCGGGCTCGCGGATCAACGTGCGCCTCCCCGAACGGCTCAAGACGGCGGTCGAGGAGGCCGCCGCCAAGGAGGGGCGTTCGGTCAACGCCTGGCTGGTGCGAGCGGCCTCCGCCGCCCTCCAACGGTCCGACCGCGACCAGCGCCTCGATCCGCGGCCCAGCGGCAAACGAGCCAAGCAACGCGTCACCGGATGGGTGCGCTAGCCGCTCATTCCGACCACCCGCCTGACCTGCGGGGACATCCCACCGACCCATGAACAGAGGACAGCTATGCCTGATTACGAGACCCTCGAACCGATTTCCGTGACCCTCGAACTCGGCGTCGCCAACGTTCGCATCACCGCGAGCGACCGCGCTGACACCGCCGTCGAGGTGCGCCCGACCGACGAATCCGACGAGTCGGACGTGCAGGCCGCCCAGCGGGTCAAGGTCGACTACGCCAACGGCGTGCTCCAGATCGCGGGACCGAGAGGACGCGGATTCGACTTCTCCCGCAAGAGCCGGTCGGTGGACCTGTCCATCGACCTGCCCGCCGGTTCACAGGTGACCGGTGACGTGCTGATGGGCAACCTCAGCACCGAAGGCCGGCTCGGGGAATGCCGGTTGAAGACCTCCGCCGGCAACCTGCGGCTGGAACGCACCGGTCCGCTGCGGGCGGACACCGGCGCCGGCCACATCACCGCTGACAGCGTGGCGGGCGACGCCGAGATCCACACCGGCACCGGGAAGGTCCGCGTCGGCGAGGTCAAGGGCACCCTGGTCGTCAAGAACTCCAACGGCGACACCGAGATCGACGCGGTCACCGGCGACCTGCGGGTGCGCTCGGCCAACGGCGCCATCACCGTGGAGCAGGCCGGAGCTGGAGTCGAGGCGAAGACGTCCAACGGCCCCATTCGCATCGGCGAGGTGGCCCGTGGCTCCGTCGAAATGGCGACCGCGATGGGCGACCTCGAGATCGGGATCGCCGAGGGCACGGCGGCGTGGCTCGACCTGAACACGGGCTTCGGGGAAGTTCGCAACCTGCTGGACAACGCCACCCAGCCGGAGAAGTCCGACGAGACCGTCGAGGTGCGCGGGCGCACCTCCTACGGCGACATCACCATCCGGCGAGCCTGAGGAAACCCATGAGTACCAAGCAATCTCCGGCCGCGATCGAAGTCACCGGCCTGCGCAAGTCGTTCGGCGAGCATGTCGTCCTCGACGGCATCGACCTCACGGCCGCGCAAGGAACGGTCTTTTCGCTGCTGGGCGCAAACGGCGCCGGGAAGACCACCGCCGTCAAGATCCTTTCCACCTTGATCAGTGCCGACGCCGGTGACATCCGGGTCGCCGGCCATGACCTGGCGAACGAGCCCGACGCCGTACGCGCTGCCATCGGCGTCACCGGTCAGTTCTCGGCGGTGGACAACCTGCTCACCGGCAGGGACAACCTTCGCCTGATGGCGGATCTGCATCACCTGCCCCGCAGCGACGGCCGGCGGCGGGCCGCCCAACTGCTCGAGCAGTTCGAGCTGGCGGACGCGGCCGACACGACGGTCTCGACCTACTCCGGAGGCATGCGTCGACGGCTCGACCTGGCGATGACCCTGCTCGGGAGCCCCCGAGTGATCTTCCTCGACGAGCCGACCACCGGCCTGGACCCACGCGGACGCCGCAGCATGTGGCGGATCGTCCGGGAACTGGTGGCCGGCGGCGTGACGATCTTCCTGACCACCCAGTACCTGGAGGAAGCCGACGAGCTGGCCGACCGCATCGCGGTACTGCACGGCGGGCGGATCGTCGCCGAGGGCACCGCGGAGGCTTTGAAGCGCCGCATCCCGGGTGGACACGTGCGCCTGCAATTCGCCGATCCGCAGGCGCTCGACGCCGCCGTGGGCGTGCTGGGCCAGGTCACTCGCGACGGTGACGCGCTTGCCCTCCGGGTGCCCAGCGACGGCAGCCTGCGCTCGCTGAAGACCCTGATCGATCGGCTCGACGCACGTTCCATCGAGGTGGAGGAACTGTCCGTGCACACACCCGATCTCGATGACGTCTTCCTCGCCCTGACGGGCAACCCCAGCAACGAGAAAGTGAGCATCCGATGAGCGTTCACACCCTCGCCGGACCGGCTCCGGTGGATCTGCGCATGCATCCGCTGCGCGATTCGGTGACGATGCTGCGCCGCAATCTCAAGCGCATGGTGCGCTACCCGTCGATGACCGTGACCCTCATCGGGATGCCGGTCGTCTTCCTGCTGCTGTTCGTATACGTCTTCGGCGCCACCCTGGGCGCCGGGCTCGGCGCAGCGACCGGTGGTCGCGCGTTGTACGTCAACTACGTGGTCCCTGCGATCCTGCTGATGACCGTGACGTCGACGGTGCAGGGGACCGCGATCTCGGTCGCGATGGACATGGCCGAAGGCATCATCGCCCGGTTTCGCACCATGCACATCGCCCGCGTCTCGGTGCTGGCCGGGCATGTACTGGGCAGCGTGATCCAGGCCATGGTCAGCGTGACCGTCGTGATCGGCGTGGCCTTCGCGGTCGGCTTCCGGCCCGCCGCCGGCCCGGGCGAGTGGGTGGCGACGGGCGGCTTGCTCATGCTGGTCGCGTTCGCCCTCGTCTGGCTCTGCGTCGCGCTCGGCCAGGTGAGCAAGACCGTGGAGACCGCGAGCAACCTGCCGATGCCGCTGGTGCTCCTTCCGTTCCTGGGCAGCGGATTCGTCCCCACGGATTCGCTGCCTGACGGGCTGCGCTGGTTCGCCGAATATCAGCCGTTCACGCCCATCATCGAAACCCTGCGCGGCCTGCTGACGGGCACGCGGATCGGCGACCATGCGTGGATCGCCGTCGCCTGGTGCGGGGTCATCGCGCTCAGCGGCTATGCCTGGTCCAAGTGGCTGTTCAACCGCGAGTACGCCCGCTGACCGCCCGTAGGCACTGGTCAATCGGGGGGCGATTCGGCTCACACAAGGGAGCCGACCGCGAGGCACGGCGAACGTTCGCCGCGAGTTCATCCAACTGACGGCCGGTGCGTGACCAAGGTCCCTGGCGCGCCCGGGCCGGGCCAGGCACGTTGATGCTTCCGACACAAGGAGGCGGCATGGCCACAGTCACGACCCAGCGCGGCAGCCAGTCCATCCTCCCGACGCAGCGCGGGTTCTCGTGCTGCCGGTGCCATGAGCCCATCGTGCGTGGCGTCATCGCGGGTTCGTGGGAGACCTGGGTGACCGCGACCGAGGGCGACCCCTGGTGTCAGGGCGGCGCACACCTTCCCCGGCCGGACGCCTGCTGAACCGCGAGCGCCGCAGCGCCTACAGTGGCGCCGGTGACAGCACTGCACATCACGGCGAGCAGCGGGGACCAGCGTGGCCTCACCGATTAAGGCAACGATCATCCTGTGCGACGCGGCGCAAGCGGACCCGTCGGGCAAGTTGCACATGCTGGGCGCCGGCTGGTCGGTCACCGGCTCGCCGACCGGCGCGGCTGCCGTCGCCGTCCTGCTGAAGATCCCGTGGGACCTGGCCAACACCAAGCTGCCGTTCTCGCTGCAGCTGGAAGACGCCGACGGCCAGCCGGTGATCCTCGGCGGGGCAGCGGTCGACATGCGCAGCGAATTCGAGGTCGGGCGCCCGCCGGGGCTCGACCCCGGCAGCCCGATCGACGCGTCGTTCCAGCTCAGCGTGCAGCCGATGCCGCTCGCTCCGGGGCGCTACCAGTGGAGGCTGCAGGTCGGGGTCGACGAGTTCGCCGAGAGCTTCCAGGTTCGCGCGTAGGCGCGCGAACTCAGCGGTCGCGCAGGTCCCTGTTTCGGTCGGTCTTGTTCTTCACGCGCACGGAGACCTCGATCGGTGTCCCCACGAACCCGAAGTCCTCCCGCAAGCGCCGCTCGAGGAAGCGCCGGTAACCCGCCTCGAGGAAACCGGAACTGAAGACGACGAACCGCGGCGGGCGGATGTCGGCCTGCGTCGCGAAGAGCACTTTGGGGATCTTGCCGCCGCGCGAGGGCGGTGGCGTGGTCGCGACGACGTCTGCGAGCCAGGCGTTGAGCCGACCCGTCGTGATACGCGTCTCCCAGCCCGCCAGCGCGGCCCGGATCGCCGTGGCGAGCTTGTCCACCGACCGGCCGGTGCGCGCCGAGACGTTCACCCGCGGGGCCCACTGGATGCGGCTGAGGTCGCGGTCGATCTCGCGCTCGAGGTCGTAGCGGCGGTCCTCGTCGACCAGATCCCACTTGTTGAAGGCGATGACGATCGCCCGGCCCGCCTCCACCGCCATCGTCAGGATGCGCTGGTCCTGCTCCGACAGCCGCTCCGACGAGTCCAGCAGCACGAGCGCCACCTCGGCCGAGCGCAGCGCGGTCTCGGTACGCAGCGAGGAGTAGTACTCCGCTCCCGCCGCCTCGCGGACCCGGCGACGCAACCCGGCCGTATCCACGAACCGCCAGACCTCCCCGCCCAGCGGCACCAGCGAGTCGACCGGGTCACGCGTGGTGCCGGCCACCTCGTCGACCACCGAGCGTTGCTCACCGACGAGCTTGTTGAGCAGCGACGACTTACCGACGTTCGGACGTCCGAGCAAAGCCACCCGCCGCGGCCCACCGTCCTCCCCCTCGAAAACCGGCGGTGCCGGCTCGGGAAGCGCGGCCAGGACGGCATCGAGCAGATCCCCGCTGCCGCGCCCGTGCAGCGCTGACACCGGATACGGCTCACCCAGCCCGAGCGACCACAGGCCCGCTGCATCAGATTCCAGGCGCACGTCATCAACCTTGTTGACCGCCAGCACGACGGGACGGCCGGAACGCTGCAGCACGCGGGCGACGGCCTCGTCGGCGTCGGTCGCCCCGACGGTCGCGTCGAGCACGAAGAGCACGGCATCGGCCAGCTCCACCGCGATTTGAGCCTGTTCGGCCACCGCGGCGGCCAGGCCTCGCGCTGACGGCTCCCATCCACCGGTGTCGACCACGGTGAAGCGGCGGCCGTTCCAGGTCGCGTCGTAGGCGACCCGGTCACGGGTGACACCCGGAACGTCCTCGACGACGGCGGCACGGCGCCCCAGGATGCGATTGACCAGCGTGGACTTGCCGACATTGGGACGCCCGACCACGGCCACCACCGGCGCGGCTGCCGGCGCCGCCTCATCGGTCACGTCGGCGCCCGGGTCCTGCGCCCGATCGTCAGCCATGCTTCGCGCGGGCAGCAGCAAGATGCTCGACCATCTGCAGCCGGATCTCCTCGCTCACCCCCTTGAGGGCCGTCCGCGAGCGAGGGTTGCCGGGCATGGTGATCGTGAACGGCTCGCCGAACACGACAGTGACCGGCGTGCGCTTGGGGAACTTCGCGCCTTTGGGAAGCGCGGCGGCAGTGCCCAGACACGCGACCGGCACCACTTGGGCGCCCGAGCGAACGGCCAGCCACGCCACCCCGTCGTGCACCGAGTCGAGCTCGCCGGTCCCACGGGTGCCCTCGGGGAACATGCCGATCGCCCCACCGTTCTGCAGTGCCTCCAGCGAGGCGTGAAGCGCGGTGCGGTCGGGGCGCCCCCGGTCGATCGGGATCTGCCCGATCTTGCTCAGGAACCATCCAAGCGCGCCTTTGTAGAGCTCGACCTTCGTCAGGCAGCGCACGGGCCGTGGGCACTCCGCCACCACGAGCGGACCGTCGAGCCAGCTCGCGTGATTGCCGGCCAGGATCAGCGGGCCGGACGCGGGCACCAGCTCCGTTCCCTCGGAACGCACCCGCATGATCACGTGATGGATTACGGGACGCACGACCGCCCTGGAGTTCCACAGCACGCGCCGGCTGTACTCGGGGGGTTTGCGGGCCTTCTTCTCACGGCTCATGGCGCGGACCGCACGTCGGCCAGACCGCTCGCCTGCTTGCGCTCGTCCAGCTCCGCGACGATCAGGTCGACCACGGAATCCACCGACAGATCGGACGAATCCACCACGAGCGCGTCGGGCGCCTGGGTGAGCGGGCTGGCGACGCGGCCGCTGTCCAGAGCGTCGCGGCGGCCCAGCTCGGCCATCGTCTGAGCGACGGCGTCGTCGCCGGCCTCGCCGATCTCGGCGCTGCGCCGGCGGGCCCGCACCGCCGTGGAAGCGGTGAGGAAAACCTTCAACGGCGCGTCCGGCGCGACGACCGTGCCGATGTCGCGGCCTTCGACGACGATCCCGGACCGGTCGGCGGCGATGATCGCTCGCTGCTGGTCGACCAGCCGCCGGCGCACCGCTGGGGCGGCCGAGACGGCGCTGACCGCGCTGGTGACGGGCCGGCTGCGGATCTCGCTCGAGACGTCCCTGCCGTCCACGGCGATGCCCGGCGCGTCAGGATCGGTGGCGACGGTCAGCACGGCCCGCTCGGCGAGCTGGGCGAGGCCCTCGGTGTCCTCGACGTCGAGCCGGCGCTGCAGTGCCAGCCACGTGACCGCGCGGTACATGGCCCCGGTGTCCAGATAGCGCACCCCGAGACGGCGTGCCAAGGCGCGGGCCACGGTGCTCTTCCCGGACCCGCCGGGACCGTCGACCGCGACGACCATCGGGTCACCCACGGTCTCTCCTTGCTCGCATAGCTCGGTTTCAGCGCTGACGTGATGCGGGACTGGTTCGGGGCGGACGAGCCAGGCTATCCGCCCACGGCGTGCGCCGCTCATTCCCGCTGATAGGCACGCCACCCCGCCTCTCGCAGCAGCACTGTCAAAGACTCGGCGGTCGGCTGGCGCACGGCGAGCTCGACCTCCCCGCGCTGCTCCTCGTGACTGTGCTCGACGCGTACGTCCTCGACGTTGATGCCCCACGCGCCGATCGCGACGAACAGCCGGGTGAGCTCCCCCGGCTGGTCGGGCACGACCACGCCGATCCAGCTCCAATCCGGGGTTGGCTGTCCCACCTTGGCCGGCATCCGCCTCCGCCCCTGGGCGCCCGCTCCGAGCAACGCGGACACGGCGGCGGAGACCGCGTCGGCGCTCCCCGACCGCAGGGTCTGTGAGAGCGCGCTCAGCGCAGCCACCAGCCCATCGATGCGGTCCGCGACGGGGGCGCGGTTGCCTTCGAGGATCGACGCCCACAGGCCGGCGTCACTGTCGGCGAGCCGGGTCGTGTCGCGCAGCCCGCTGCCGGCCAGGGCCAGCTCACCGTCCAGCAGCCCGCCGGCCGCTTCGGCCGCCAGCGCACTCGCGACCACCTGCGGCAGGTGAGACAGCGCCGCCATCAGCTCGTCGTGGCGCTTGGCCTCCATCGTGACGAGGGAGGCTCCGCACAGGCGGGCGATCGCCGACGCGGCTGAGATCGCCGCTTCCTCGGTCTCGGAGGCCGGGCAGAGCGCCCAGGTGCGATCGCGGAAGAGATCGGCCTGGGCCGCGACGGCGCCGGCCCGCTCGCGACCGGCAATGGGGTGGGCCGGGCAGAAGCTCGCCAGGTCGCAACCAAGCGCCAGCGCCTCGGCAACCACCTGCGCCTTGACACTCGCGACGTCACTGATCGTGTCGGCGGCCTCGCTCTTCTGCAGGTCGCGCAGTACCCCCGCGACGGCGTGGGGCGGGACCGCGACGACCGCGTGGGAGACGTGCACGCCCTCCGGCCAGATCCGCCCGGCGCGTCTCGCCGCTGCTAACCGGGCTTGCTCCGGGTCGCTGTCGCGCAGCAGCACGTCGACACCTGCGGCGGTGAGCGCCATGCCGATGCTCGCGCCGATCAGTCCGGCTCCGACGATCCCGACAGTGCCCAGCCCGCTGGGCAGGCTAAGCCCGGCGCAATCGCCGGGCTGCTCGCTGCCGGTACTGGTCACGGAAACTCAACCTACCGGTCAGAAACTAGAGGTCGACCAGCTTGTAGAGCGCGGCGACCTCGTGGCGCGTGAGATGACGCACCCGCCCGGCCTTGAGGCTGCCGAGCTGCACCGGTCCCAGCTGGGTGCGCACCAGGCGGCTCACCGGGCGTGAGACGGCATCCATCATCCGCCGCACGACGCGATTGCGTCCCTCATGGATGACGATCTCGAGCAGTACCCGCTGGCCCGCCGCGTCGAGCACCCGCACTTCGTCGACCTTGGCCGGCCCGTCGTCGAGCTCGACCCCGCGCCGTAGCTGGCGCAGGATGTCGCGTCCCACCGGGCCCGGTACGTCGACCAGGTACGTCTTCGGGACCTCATACGACGGGTGCGCGAGCCGGTGGCCGAGCTCACCGTCGTTCGTCAGCAGCAGCAGGCCCTCGCTGTCGAGGTCGAGGCGCCCGACGTGGAAGAGCCGCTCGCCGCGTTCGAGCCGGTCCTCGACAAGGTCGGCGAGCGTCGGGCGGGGCGGCGGGCGGCCCGCTTTCGTGTCGCCGGCATTGGGGTCGTCGCTCATCGCCGAGATCATGCCGCGCGGTTTGTGGCAGGCCAGGTACACCAGGTCGACCCGGGTGACGATGCGCTCGCCGTCGACCGTGATGACGACCGTGTCAGGGTCGACGCGTATCCCCTGCTCACGAACCCGCTTGCCGTCGATGGCGACCCGGCCCTCGGCGATCAGCTCCTCGCAGTGGCGGCGCGACCCCAGGCCCGCTGCCGCCAGCACCTTCTGCAACCGGACACCACCCGGGTCGTGCGGGTCAGGTGAGCTCAATCTCATCGGCCTCCGGCAATAGGGGCGCGAGCGGCGGCAGCTCCGACAGGTCGCGAAGGCCGAGTCGCTCGAGGAAGTACGGGGTGGTGCGGTACGTCATCGCACCACCTTCGGGGTCGACCCCGGCTTCTTCGATGAGCCGGCGGGTCAGCAGGGTCCGCACGACGCCGTCGACGTTGACCCCGCGCACGGCCGCGATGCGTCCCCGGCTGACGGGCTGCTGGTAGGCGACGACGGCGAGGGTCTCGAGGGCAGCTTGGGAGAGCCGGGACGTCTGTCCGGCGAGAACGAAGCGCTCCACGTAATCGCCCGCTGCGGCAGCCGTGTAGTAACGCCAGCCCCCACCGACGTCGCGCAACTCGAAGCCGCGCCCGCCTTCGACGTATTCCGCCGCCAGCTCACGCAGGGTCTGCTGGATCTCGGGCACCGGGACCTCGAGCCGCTCGGCCAGGGTCATCACCGGGATCGGATCTTCGGCGACCAGGAGAACGGCTTCGAGCTGGGCACGCAGCGGCAGCCCGGGCCCGTCGGGTTCGGTCATGCCACGGAGTCCGGATCGGGAGTCTCGTACTCATCGACGGCGACGTAGTCATAGCCGGCGGGCCCTTCGTCACCGGCCGTCGGTGGTACCCAGCGGACCGTGAGCTCGCCGAGGGCGACGGGCTGCTCGAAGCTGACCCGGCCCTCGCGTCCGAGCTCGAGCAACGCCAGGAAGCGGGCGACGATCTCGATCGTCTCGGTGCATCCGGCGCAGAGCACCGAAAAGGTCGCCGTTCCCAGCAACTGCAGGCGTTCCACGACGACCCGGGCGTGGGCGCGGACGTCGACCCGTGGGGCATGGACGTGGTCGGTCTCGACGACGGGCGCGGGCCTGGGCTCGCGGACGACCGCCGCCAGGGCCGCGAACGCGATCGGATCCATCCCGAGGTCCACGTCAGGCAGGGCGGCGGCGAACCGATCCTCCAGGGCTACCTGTCGCGGAACGTAGCGGCCCTCGAGCGCCTCGAGACCCTCGAAGAGCTCGGCAGCCCGCTTGTAGGCGCGGTACTGCAGGAGCCGGGCGAAGAGCAGGTCGCGCGCCTCCAGCAGCGCGAAATCCTCGTCGTCCTCCTCGCGCACCTCCACCGGGAGCAGCCGCGCCGCCTTCAGGTCCAGCAGGGTGGCGGCGACCACGAGGAACTCGGTGGCGACATCGAGATCGAAGCCCGCAGCGCGCAGGTAGGCGACGAAATCGTCGGCGACCTCCGCCAGGGCCAGCTCGGTGATGTCCAGCTGCTTGCGCGCGATCAGAGAGAGCAACAGCTCGAACGGGCCGGAGAAGGCCGCCTGGCTGACCTCGAAGACGGGTGGTGCGGTGGCACTCATGGGTGGCTCACGGCAGGATCACGTGGAGGCCGACGATCTTGCCGAGCCCGCCGACCAGTTCGGGGGCGAGCTGACCGACCACCGACGGGAAGCCGGTGAACGCGATCGGGAGCAGCAGCACGGCCAGCACGATGACGAGCCCGATGTTGCGCTCCTCGAGCTGGTAACGCCACTTCTGCCAGCCGATCGAATTGCCGCCGAGCGTGAAGATCACCCGCCCCAGATCGGTCGGCGGAACCGGGATGAGGCTGATGACGCACAGCGAAGCGAAGACCTCGGCCATCATCAGCAGCAGCTGAGCAGCAAACACCTCGTGCCCGGTCGCCGTGACCGCGGCCGCCTCAGGGATACGGTCCTGCACGACGGCGTAGGCGAACGCCGAGACACCCTTCGCGCCTGCGAGGGCCGCCAGCGCGAGCGCCGCGTAGGCGAGCGGACGGGCCAGTACCGACGCGGCCACGTGGAAGCGTCGCGCCCGCCAGCGGTCGTTCAGCGGGACCTGCTCGGCCCACCCGAAGCCGCCCAGCACCATCATCACCGCGCTGTAGATGTGCACGTGACGGGTCGGGTTGAGCGACAACCGGCGCTCACGCTGGCCCATCGGGTCGCCGAGCACCTTGGCGGTCAGCACGGTGGCGGCGCTGCCGGCGACGACACCGATGTAGAGCGCGGCGATGATTGCGAGCAGCAGCGCCGGCTTGTTGAGGACGAAAAGCACGGCTAGCGCGCCGGCCAGCGCGCGAGCAGCTCGCGGGCGAGCGCGCGGTAGGAGCCCGCTCCCGCCGAGTTGCTGGCGTAGGAGGTGATCGGCTCGCCCGCGGTCGTGGTCTCGGGGAACTTCACGGTGCGCGAGATGACGGTGTGGAAAAGGTGATCGGGGAAGACCTCGCGTGCCCGTTCGAGCACCTCGCGGGCGTGCAGGGTGCGGCCGTCGTACATCGTCGCCAGGATCCCGACCAGTTCGAGCCGGTCGTTGAGCCGGTCGTGGACCTTCTCGATCGTCTCCTGCAGCAACGCAACGCCGCGCAGGGCGAAGTACTCGCATTCCAGCGGGACGAGCACCCCATCGGCGGCGGAGAGGGCATTGACAGTGAGCAGACCGAGCGAGGGCTGGCAGTCGACGAGCACGACGTCGTAGCTCGGCAGCAGCGGCTTCAACGCCCGGGCGAGGGCGTGTTCCCGGCCGACCTCGCTGACCAGCCGAACCTCGGCGGCCGAGAGCTCGCTATTGCTCGGCAACAGGTCGACGCCGTCCACGCTGGTCTTGTGGACGACCTCCTCCGGCGCCACGCCACCGGGCATCAGCAGGTCATAGACGGTCGCGTCGACGGTCATCGGGTTGAGCCCGAGCCCGACCGACAGCGCGCCCTGCGGGTCGACGTCGACGAGGAGCACCCGGCGGCCGTACTCGGCCAGCGAGGCGCCCAGGTTGATCGTCGTGGTGGTCTTGCCCACGCCGCCCTTCTGATTGCAGACGGCAAGCACCGCGGCCGGCCCATGACGCTCCAGCGGCGCCGGCTCGGGAAAGTCCGGAAGAGGCCTGCCGGTCGCCCCGAGCTTCACGCGTTCTTTGGGATCGACCGGGTCGGCCGCTGGCAGCGTGTCAGGCGGCACATCCGTGGTCATGGTGAGGCGGCCTCCGAGCAGTCAGATATCACGCGAAGCCTAGCGGGCAGCAGACCGTTTCGGGTGAAGCCCGGTCACCCGCCGACGAAGATGACGTAACGGTCGACGATCTCGCCGGGAATTCGGCCGCGCGAACTGATCTCGATACCTTGCTCGTTGGCCCACTGCCGGACCACTTTCGGGTCCACTCCAGCACTGGAAACGGCACGCCCGCCCACCGCGCGCTTCCTGCCCCCGACCCGACGCCCGTTTTCGATGTAGGGCGCAAGGGCGGCAGTGAACTTCTTCGCGTTCTTCTCGCTCAGGTCAATCTCGTACTCGACGCCCTCAACGCCGAAATGGATTGTCTGACTTGCTGGACTTTGATCCAAGTCGTCCGTCAGTTCGACGACCTCTCTGCGGGCCACTGCTACCTCCAGCTCGACGTCGGAGCACCAGGCTAGCTGAGAAGCATGAAGAGGATGTCATGCAACACGCATCCGCCCTCGGGCGCTGCTGCGCTTATCGGCGCGGCCTCCTCACATCCGCAGCGGACGATTAGACCCGGATTCCGCGCCCTATTTGCCTTCACAACAAATTCGCATGCTAGCCAGGAAGGCAGTCCAGTGCAGAACGATTTATCGCGGATGCGACCTCAGCGCGCCCGCGGATGCGACGCCGCGTACACCTCACGGAGCATGTCGACGGTCACCAGCGTGTAGACCTGCGTCGTCGTCACGGACGCGTGACCGAGTAATTCCTGAACCACCCGGATATCCGCCCCGCCGTCAAGCAGATGAGTGGCATAAGAATGGCGCAGCACATGCGGGGAAACGCTGGATTCGATTCCTGCCCGCCCGGCGGCTACGCGCAGAAGCGTCCAGGCGGTCTGGCGGGTAAGGCGCCCGCCGCGGGCGTTGACGAATAGCGCCGGGCCTCTCGGCGAGAGCGCGGGCCGGCCTTTCTCGAGCCAGGCGCGTACCGCTTCGATCGCGAACGAACCCACCGGGACAACGCGCTGCTTGCCTCCTTTGCCGGAAAGCAGCACGCATCTCTGTTCGATGTCGAAGTCGTCAACATCGAGACCGACAGCCTCGGAAATCCGCGCGCCGGTCGCATAAAGCAATTCCAGCAGTGCGCGAGAACGTAAACCGGCGGGAGTCTGGTCCTGACCGGGGGCCGCGGCGGCCGCGATCAACCGCTCGACGTTGCCGACAGCAAGTGCTTTGGGTAGCCGCCGGCCCAGCGCGGGCGGCCGGACGGCCCGGGCCCGGTCATCAGTGAGCTCCCCCTCGCGGTGGGTGAAACGATGCAGCCCGCGCACCGCCACCAGCGCGCGCGCTGCCGAGGAGGCAGCGAGTGGCGGGTGATCCTCATCGCCAGTCCGCAGCACCACGAGAAAGTCGGAGATCTCCTGCTCGTCCACCTGCGCGAGCGTGGCGATCTGCCGCGAGATCAGGAAGCCCCGGTAGCGACGCAGGTCACGGCGGTAAGCCGACATGCTGTTGGTGGCGAATCCGCGCTCGACCGCGAGATGGTCCAGGTAGCGGCGGATGGCCTGGGCGACGTCGCCATCGGCCGCGTCGAGATCGTCGAGGACGCTCTCCGGAGTGGTGCGACGCGTGACGGCCACGCAGCGACCCCCTGCCCCCAAGCGCCCACCGGCGCCCGAATCCGCGCCGCGGCCTGATTATGCGGGGCGCGCTATGGGCGCCTGCTGCGACTTCCCGCCGGAGAGCCGCAAGCGCTCGCGCTCCTGCTCGTCGAGGCCGCCCCAGACGCCATGCGGCTGAGCGGTTTCCAGCGCCCAGTCCAGGCACTCGTCCCGGACGGGACACTGCGCGCACACCGCCTTGGCCCGCAGGGTCTGGCGCAGCGCGGGACCGCTGCTTCCCACCGGAAAGAACAGGTCAGGGTCCTGGTCGGCGCAGCGGGCGGCGAATCGCCACGCGGACGCCTGGGCGTCCTGTCCCGTCTCGGGGATACCCACCTGCCAGGAGGCGGCAACGCGAAGAGAGCGCACCTCTCCTCTTTCTGCTCCACGGATGGGCTCGCTGGAACCATCTCGCTGAGCCAAATTCATCTAGTGCATCTGCACTAGCCGTTACTCCAGGAGATTTCCGCGCGTGGCGATCACGAGCGCCTCGAGCTTGGAATGCGCCCCGAGCTTGCTCAGGATGCTCTGCACGTGGTTACGCACGGTATTGGTGCTGACGACCAGGCGCGCCGCCATGTCGGGCGTGGACAGACCCTCGGCCACCAGCCTCAGCACCTCGCGTTCGCGCACGGTGAGGTCGGCTCCCGGCTCCCGGTAGGACCGCGACAACCGCGGCACGAGCCGAGCCAGCATGTCGGAATCGAGATTGAGCCGTCCTGACGCCGCCGACCGCACCGCTGCGACGAGATCGTCCAGCGACATCGTCTTGGGAATGACCCCGACGCAGCCGGATTCGAAAGCGACGACCGCGGCGGCTTCGTTCGGGCTGGCGGTCATCATGAGCACCCGGCTTGCTGGGCTGAGCTCGCGCGACCCGGCGAACGCCTGCCCCCACGCCGGCATCAGGGACGGCTGAGGGGAGCCGCTGATCAAGCAGGACGACATCGGCGGGACGAGACTGCACGAGCCGCTCGAGCGCCTCCAGGCTGGTCGCGACCCCGGTCACAGTGAGATCAGGAGCACCGTCGAGCGCCAGACGAAGGCTTTCAGCCACCATCTCTTGCGGGTCGGCCAGCAGCAGGGAAATCACTGCCGCTCATCGTGCCTGACGCGGGATCTTCGAAACGGATGCACCGCCGTCATCCGGCGTGCTGCGGCCGGGCATCCCAGGCGCGTCGGCGGAACGCAGTCCCCCGAACCCGGCCTTCGCGGGCCAGCGCCGCCGAAGGATGCCCGCCACCGCCATCGCGTTGGTGATCTCACCGTGCATGACCGCCAGCCAGCGCGTCGTCCAGACGCGACCCAGCGCACCGAGCTGTCGGCTTCCTCGTCGACCGGTCGTGGCGCTCGGCAAGCTTCCCCGACACCACGGGCGAGGAAGATGCGGATCGCCTCGTCGCTCATCCCGGGCGAGGTGTAGGTGTCGACGAGGGTGTCCCAGGCGCCGCCCGAATCCTGCCTCCTCGGCGAGCTCCCGTTGGGCCGCCTCGAGGCCGGCTCGCCGGCCACGTCGAGCAAGCCGGCGGGAAGCTCCCAGAGCCGCTGCCGGACGGGATGCCGGTACTGATGCAGCAGCATGATCCGCGTCCTCCGTCGTAGGCGACGACCCCGACTGCGCCGGGGTGCAGCACGACGTCGCGCCGGCCTCGCCGCCCGCCCGGCATGCGACCGGTCGCGGCGCACCTTGATGATCGCCCCATCAAAAGATCGGCTCGCTGTCGCTGCCCTCGTAGTCATGCGCCATGTCGAGAGCCTCCACGCCGCACGCGCGAGCGCTCCGTCGGCCGGGCCCGGCTAGGGCCGGCGGCCAGCCCATCAGCGCGCGACGAGATCGAGCAGCTTGGATTCGCTGCGGGCCACGGCGGCGGCGATGAACGCCCGGAAACAGCGGATGCGCCTTCGTCGGCCGCGAGGTGAACTCCGGGTGGGCCTGGGTGCCGACGTAGAACGGGTGGACCTCCGGCGGCAACTCCACGACCTCGACGAGCTGGCCGTCCGGCGAGGTACCGGAGAAGCGCAGGCCGCCTGGCGATGAGCCGCTCGCGATAGGCGTTATTGACCTCGTAGCGATGGCGGTGGCGATCTGAGACGAGCAGCTTGCCGTAGGCGCGCGCCGCGAGACTTCCCGCTTCGAACTTGGCCGGATAGGCGCCCAGGCGCATCGTGCCGCCCATGTCGGCCTCGCCGGCGATGACGCCGACCTGGTCAGCCATCGTCGCGATGACGGGGTGCTCGGTGTCAGGGTCGAACTCGGCGCTGTTGGCCCCGGCGAGCCCGCGCGAGGTGGCGCGCAACGTCGATCACCATGCACTGCAGGCCGAGACAAAGGCCAAGCGCCGGGCACCTCGTTTTCGCGCGCCCAGCGCAGCGCCGCGACCTTGCCTTCGATCCCCCGGATGCCGAAGCCGCCGGGCACGAGGACGCCGTCGACCCCCTCGAGCGCATTCAGGGTCTGCTCGGGGGTGGTGCAGTCGTCGGACGTCACCCAGTGGATCTTGACCCGGGCGTCGTTGGCGACCCCGCCGGCGCGCAGCGCCTCGGTCACCGAAAGGTAGGCGTCTGGCAGGTCGACGTACTTGCCGACCAGCGCGACGGTGACCGAGGTCGACGGGTGGTGGACGCGCTGAAGCAGCACATCCCACTCGGTCCAGTCGACATCGCGGAACGGCAGGCCCGAGCCGGCGTACGACGTAGGCATCCAGACCTTCACGGTGAAGCACCTTGGGAATGTCGTAGATGCTCGACGCGTCTGCAGCAGCGGCGACCGCTTCCAGGTCGACGTCACAGGAAAGCGCGATCTTGCGCTTGAGACTGTCTCGGGCAGCGGACGGTCTGACCGGCAGACCAACGCGTCAGGCTGGATACCGACCTGGCGAAGCGCGGCCACCGAGTGTTGCGTCGGCTTGGTCTTCAGCTCACCGGACGGAGCGATGTAGGGCACCAGGCTGACGTGGACGAACAGGCAGTTGTTCGCGTCCGACCTCGAAACGGACCTGGCGAATGGCCTCCAGAAAAGGCAGCGACTCGATGTCGCCGACGGTGCCGCCGACCTCGGTGATGACGCAGTCGACGTCGTCGGTGGCCAGCGCGCGGATGCGCGCCTTGATCTCGTCGGTGACGTGCGGGACGACCTGGACCGTCTCCCCGAGGTAGCCGCCGCGCCGCTCACGCGCGATGACGGCGCTGTAGACCTGGCCGGTCGTGACATTGGACGTGCCCGGCAGGTCATCGGACAGGAAACGCTCGTAGTGGCCGACGTCGAGATCGGTCTCCGCACCGTCATCGGTGACGTACACCTCGCCGTGCTGGAACGGATTCATGGTGCCGGGATCGACGTTGAGATACGGGTCGAGCTTCTGCATCGTCACCCGCAAGCCGCGTGCTTTCAGCAGCATGCCCAGGCTGGACGCCGTGAGTCCCTTGCCGAGGCTGGAGGCGACGCCTCCGGTGACGAAGATGTGGCGCACCACATGCGCCTGAACCATTACGGCCTCCCGTGGATCGCGCTCGAAGGCGCCCGGCGACCCGGGCTCTCCACGGAATCTCATAGTACGTCCCGGCGGCCCACCCCGCGCGGCGCGCCGCGCCGCCCGAACGCGCCAACACGCCCGATGGCCAGGCGCACGCGAGCGCTGCGGGCCCGCCATCGTCACGACGCGTGCGCCGCGTGCGGGCCGACGACCCGTAGCGGCGCTCGGGATCCGGAGCCGGCCGTCGACGCAGGAGCGCGCGCCCCCGCGGGACGCCGAACGCACCCGACACCTCAGGCAGTGCCGCCTCACCGCTGCGCACCGGCTGCGGCCGCCGCGAGCAGTTCGGCGGCGTGGCCGTGCGCGAGCTCGGATATCGGCAACCCCGGCAAGCATGCGGGACAGCTCCTGCACTCGCTGCGTGCTGATCAAGCGTATTAACGCTGCTGCTGAACGCTGCCCCGCGCCCGCCCTTGGCGACCAGCAGATGCCGATCGGCGAACGCCGCGACCTGGGGCAGATGGGTGACGCAGATGACCTGGCGATGACGACCGAGAGCCGCCAGCCGGCGACCGACCTCAAGGGCCGCCTCGCCGCCGATCCCGGCGTCGACCTCGTCGAAGACCATGCTGGCGGGACCGAGCCCGGCCGCCAGCACGACTTCAAGGGCCAGCACGACCCGAGACAGCTCGCCGCCGGACGCGCTCTTGGCCAGCGGCCGTAGCCGGCACTCCGCTGCCGGCGGTGAACAGGAACTCCACCTCGTCGGCCCTCCGCCCTCGGCGCCGAGCCGCCTCGCAGCGCGTCGGCTGCCCCGGGGGCCGCCGACCGGCACTCTGCGACCTCGACCTCCACCTCGAAACGCGCCGCCGTCATCGACAGGGCAGCCAGCTCGCGCGTCACCCGGCGAGCCAGCTCCGCCGCGGCAGCCAGCGCGGCGGCCGCGCTCAGCGTCACCGCCGAGCGCGAGCATCTGCTGCGCAGCTGCGGAGCTCCGCGGCGGCTAGAGCAGCGCTGCGCTCACCGCCGCCGTCAAGCGCGTGCAGCCGGCGCTCGGCTTCCGCGGCCCATCGCGAGCACCCCGTCGACATCCGTGCCGTGCGGCCGGCAGAGCCGGTTGAGCTCCGCCCGGCGCTCCTGGGCCGCGGCGAGACGCCACGGATCGTCATCCACGGCGGCGGCATAGGACGAGAGCTCCGCCGCGAGTTCGCTCGCGATCACGCAAACCTCGTGTGCCCGGGCCGAGAGCCCGGCCAGCTCCGGATCATTGGCGCCGGCCGCCTCGAGCGTTCGGGCGGCGAACGCGAGCGCTGCGACCGCTCCCCCGTCATCGAGGGCGCCTCGAACCCGCCCGCCAGCGCCAGCCGCGCCGTCTCGCTCGCTGAACGCAGCTCATCCGCCGCGGCGAGCCGGCTCAGCTCGCGATCGAGGCCATGGTCCTCATGCTGCGACGGGCGCGACCCGCTCGACCTCCGCTAACCCGAGCCGAAGCAGCTCGACCTCTCGGGCCCGCTCGCCCTCCTGCGGCGCGGAGCTCCGCCTGCTCACGGCGGGCGGCCAGCCAGCGCTCCCGAGCAGCCCGGTACTCCTCCAGCGGCCCCAGGACCGGCGGCGCCGGCAAACCGGTCCAGCAGCGAACGCTGCGCCCCGGCCGCCCTCAGCTGCAGCTGGCTGCTCTGGCCGTGCAGCGCCAGCAAGCCGCCCGACGATCTCGGCCAGCAGCCCGACCGGCACCGCCCGGCCGCCGACGAAAGCTCGCGACCGCCCGTCGAGCGCGACCGTGCGGGTGATCAGCAGGCTGCCGCCCTCGAGCTCACCCCCGAGCTTCATGCACCCGCGCCGCAACCGCGCCATCCGGCGCCACCGTGAGCCGAGCTTCCACAGCGGCGCTCGACGCAGCCCGACCTGATCTGTGCTCACGTCGGCCCGGCCCCCGGCGAGCAGCCCGAACGCGCGTACCACGCTGCTCTTGCCGGCGCCCGTTTCACCGCTGAGAACCGTGAGCCCGGAGTGCAGCTCGAGCACCGCCTCGGTCGATCGAGCCGAGCCCGCAGATGCGTATCTCATCGAACATGTGTACGAGACTACGGCAGCCGTCCGACATTTCGCGAGCTGCCACGCCAACCGTCCACCGGGAGGTCGAACTTGCCGACGAGCCGATCGGTGAACGACTGCGGATGCAGCCGGGCGAGCTTGACCGGGCGTTCGCCCTACGCTCACCTCGACGCCGAGCACCGTGCGGCACCGTCGGCGGTGCGGCGGCCGTCGCACGTCACCACGGCGTCTCCGGTACCCGGCACGATCTCCAGACGCCACCGGCGCGCGCGCGGGCCCACCACCAAGGGCCGGGCGAAGAGCGCATGGGCGCTGATCGGGACGATGAGCAGCGCTTCGACGTCGGGCCAGACGATCGGGTCCACCGGCGCTGAACGCGTACGCCGTCGAGCCCGTAGGGGTCGCGCAGACCACGCCGTCGCAGGCCCATCGCGAGAGCGGGCGACCCTCGATCTCCAGCACGCACTCGACCATCCGCCCGCGCCGATCCTTTTCGAGCGCGGCCTCGTTGAGCGCCCAGTCCGACCACAGCAGCTCGCCGCCGACGCGCGCCGAGACCTCGACAGTCATGCGCTCCTCGACGTCGTAGTCACGGGCGATGACCCGCTCGATCACCGACGGAAGCGCTTCGGGCTCGGCCTCGGCCAGGAATCCGACATGACCGAGATTGACCCCGAGCAGCGGCACCCCGTGCGGCCGCGCCAGTTCGGCGCCGCGCAGCAGGCTGCCGTCGCCCCCGAGTACCAGGACGAGTTCGGTGCCGTCGGCGGCGTGATCATCTGCCTTGACGACCTCGCGAGCACGCGAGGTCGAGCGCACCGGCTTCATCGGCGAGCACCCGTGGGGAGACGTTCGCCGCGCTGAGCATGTTGAGCACCTGCTGGACGCGGTCATGCGCCGCGATCCGCCGGGGATGGGCGACGACCAGAATCTCGCGGTTCATCCGCTTCCGACCCGTCATGGCAACGTCAAGCAGTGCCTCGGAAAGCGGGAGACCCGACGCAGCAAGCCACAGCACGTACTCCAGGTTGCCCGCAGGACCCGCAAGAGAGCTCTGCACCAGCCCCCGTACCCCGAAACCGAGCTCTCCAGCGACGGCAGCGACGCCCCGGATAGCTCCTGCCCTCGCCTGCGGATCACGGACCACTCCCCCGCGGCCAACCTGCTCGCGTCCGACCTCGAACTGCGGCTTGACGAGCACCACCAGGTCCCCCTCGGGCTGGACGCATCCCACCAGAGCGGGCAACACCAGGCGCAGCGAGATGAAGGACAGATCCGCCACGACCAGCTCGACCCGGCCGCCGATGTCCTCGGGTGAAAGGTGGCGGACGTTGGTGCGGTCGAGACCCTGACCCGCTCGTCGCTCTGCAGCCGCCAGATCAGCTGCCCGTAGCCGACGTCGACGGCGACAACCTCCCGGGCTCCTTCGCGCAGCAGCACGTCGGTGAAGCCGCCGGTGGAAGCTCCGGCGTCGAGGCATCGCCGGCCGGCGACCCGGAGCGGCCTGGCGATCGGACTCGAACGTCTGCAGCGCACCTGCCAGCTTGTAGGCCCCCCGCGAGGCATAACCGGGATCGTCCCCGTCACTGAGTTCGATGACTTCGTCGACGGCGACGCCCCGGGCCGGCTTGCCGGCCGGTTGGCCACCGACTCGGACCCGCCCGGCGGCGATGGCAGCAAGCGCTTGTTCACGGCTGGGCAGCAAGCCGCGACGAACCAGCTCCCGGTCCAGCCGGACGCGCGACGGACACCTGCTGCCGGCTCAGCCGTGAAGCGACGTGCGGCGGCGACTCGAGGGCGGCGCGCAGCAGCTCGTCGAACTGGCCGAACGCCTCGGGATGACGCTCGAGGGGAAGGTCCTCGACCGCCGCCAGAGCAACGCGTGCCGCTCCCAGCGCGTCATCGGCTACCGGCGGATTCGGATCGGGCGCCACCGCAGGGATGTCCTGGTGGGGGGTGGTCATCAGCTCTCGCCTCCGCTCGCCCGGGTTCTCCTTGCGGGTGCTTTCTTGGCAGCGCCTTCTTGGCAGGCGCCTTCTTGACAGCAGCCTTCTGGGGCGCTGCCTTTCTGGCCGCGGCCTTCTTGGCGGGCGCAGCAGCCGCGCGCGGAGAAGCCGGGTCGAGGCGCTCCCCGCTACGCGCTTGGCCGGCGGCCGCTTGGCCGGGCTGCGCTTCGCGGGCGCCTTGCGCGCGGCCTTGGTCGCCCGCTTCGTCGGGAGAGGCGGTGCCGCCTCATCACCGGCCTCGCTCCTGCGCGACGTCCCGAGCGAGCCCAGGGCCTCCCGAACGGTCGACTCGACGGAAGCGAGCCGCTGGGCCAGCGAGGAGATCTCCTCTGACGTCGCGAGGCCGAGCCGGACCAGTGCCCGGTCGATCTCGTAGCGGACGAGCGCAAGGACGGTGTCACGGTTGTTGCGGCTCGTCGTCAGCAGATCATCGGCCAGATTGCCCACCTGCTCGGCCGTCGCCTCCCCTGAGGCAACGAGTGCCTTGGCCGCGGATACGGCTCGCTGACGAGTGACCTCCGTAACGCCGTTCGCCAGTGCGAGGTAGTTCTTGACCGCGTCAAACATCGCGGAGGGCCTCCTCTGCCGGCCGGCACATTTGGCCAGCGTGATGGCCGAACGGTATCGCGGCGGGGCCGTGGCGCTCCGCTTTCGCGTGTGATGTCGCGCGTCCGCGACGGACGGTTGCCGATCAAGCGGTGGGGTATGCGCGAACCTGACGTATTCAGGTGAGGGCAGTCACTCCGAAGCGGACCTCCCTCCGATGGCAGACTCGCAGGTGATGGCGACCAAAAGGGAATGCGAGGCTGCCTTGCGCAGCCTCGCGAAACGGTTGGACGGGGTCGATGCATCCCTGCGAAAGCGTCACGCACCCGACCGAACCGTGACGTGCCGCATCACCGACCTGAATACGACCTTCTCCGGAAAGCTCACCAGCGGTGCCCTCCAGGACATCTCCAATCGGCCCTTGGACGACGCGCAGATCCGGCTCACGGTCTCCAGCGACGACCTCGTGGCGGTCACCAGCGGCGAACTCCCCTTCTCCAGCGCCTGGGCCGCCGGCCGGCTGAAGATCGAAGCCAGCGTCATGGACATGATCCGGCTACGCGGGATGCTCTGACGCAGCGGCGGCCTTGCCGAACGACTCGCAGCGGGCCGGAACCGACCCGCGGGTACCCACCAGCTCCCGACCGTCGTCCGCCAGCGACCAGGCCATGGCCACCCCAGCCCGGTAGGCGTCGAGACCGTCGTCCCCTTCGGCCGCACCCCCGCTCCACGACAGGACACCGTCCTGCTGCTCGCACGTCCATCCGCCGCAGCGCGCGGTCGTCCCCTGGACCGTCACCCCCGCAGCAGGTCTCAACAGCCCGCGCAGATCGTCGGCCAGGAAGGTCGGACGGCCGGGCGGCGCGGCTGCGACGAGTTCCTCGAGCGTGCCGACGCCGGTGAGCACCAGCAGCGACGGCGCGCCGACGCCATTGGCACCTTCGATGTCGGTGTCGAGCCGATCGCCGACGACCAGCGGATGTTTCGCCCCGGAACGGCTGGTGGCCTCCTCGTGAAGGGCTCGCTGCGGCTTGCCGGCGACCTGGGGAGTGGCTTTGGTGGCCGCGGCGATGAAAGCGACCAGGGCACCGGCTCCGGGCAGCAACCCTCGCTCGGTGGGAATCGTGGTGTCGGTGTTGCTCGCTATCCACAACGCGCCTGCGGAAATGGCCAGCACCGCCTCGGCCAGCCGCGCATAGTCGAGCTCCGGGTCGTACCCGGAGACGACCGCCGCCGGGCTTTCATCGGCCCGGGTCACCGGCACCAGACCGCGCTCCCTGATGGCCAGTCGCAGTCCCTCGCCGCCTGCAACCAGCACCCTGGCGCCCGACGGCAGTTGTTCTGCGAGCAATCGGGCCGCCGCCTGCGCGGACGTGGCGACGTCATTCGCATCGGCCTCGACCCCCGCCGCCGCGATCCGCCTGGCCACCTCATCGGGAGGGCGGAGCGCGTTGTTGGTGACGAAGGAAAGGCGCATGCCGGACCGGCGCACCCGGGCCAGCGCCTGCGCCGCATGGGGCACCGGATCGTGACCGCGATAGACGACGCCGTCCAGATCGAGGAGGGCGACGTCGAAGACCTGGTCGAGCGCCAGCCGGGTCGCCTGCAAGGGACGCGCTGCCTTCGGCCGCTCGCGGGAAGGCGTCATCGGCGAGCCGAGGCGGCCCGGGCCGCACGGAGCTCGCGGGCATAGCGCTCGAGATCGGGACGCATGGCAGCGGCGAGAGCCAAGTGCTCCACCGCCGCGGCCAGATCACCGAGCTTGCGTGCTGACAGAGCGAGGCCGAAGTGCGCGTAGTGATCAGCCGGATCGCTCTCGACGAGGTGCGCGAAAGCCTCCCGAGATGCCTGGTACTGCCCGGCGTCGAACTGGGCCCGCGCCAGCATCTCGCGGGCGCTGCGCGCCCCGGGTTCGGCTTCGACGGTGCGGCTGAGGATCTGTACCGCGGCCGCTGCATTGCCGCTACTGAGCAGGTCACGGCCGCGCACGTACCAGTCGTACACGTCGCCGGCCGGGGCAGTGGGATCGGGCTTGCACGGCAACCGGTCGCCGACCGGAGACTCTGCGAAGTTGGCCACGCCACAGACCTCCCCACGAGGACCGGATCGCCACCTACGATCCGGTCATGGCTTCGCAACGCGATTCGGATGCCCCGGTGCCACCCGGGCTGGTACTGCGGCCGTTTCGCGCGCTGCGCTATGCAGCTGACGGTGCTGCACTGGCTGCTCTGACCAGCCCACCGTACGACGTCATCGATGACGCGCAGCGGGCGCAGCTGCTCGCCGAGGATCCACACAACGTGGTGCGGCTGATCCTTCCCGAGGACGGCGCCGACGGCACCAGCCGCTACGAACTCGCCGCGCGTCAGCTGCAGGAGTGGGTGGCGGACGCCACCCTCGTACGCGACCGGACCGCCGCGCTCTACATCTACGAAGAGACGGCTGACGGACACGTCCAGCGGGGACTCGTGGGGGGCGTAGGCCTGGCACGGGCGGACGCCGGGATCGTGCTGCCGCACGAAGACACCATGGCCGGGCCGGTGAGCGACCGGCTGGCGCTCTCCGCCGCCACCCAGGCGAACCTCGAACCGATCTTCCTGGTCTACGAGGGCGGCGGCGCTGCCTCGGCGCTCGTGGCAGCGGCCGACCAGCGCACCCCGCTCCTGGACACAACTACCGCCGACGGGATCCGCCACCGCATCTGGGCCATCGAGGACCCGGCGGAACTCGACGCCGTTGCCGCCGACCTGCTCGGGCGCAAGGCGACGATCGCCGACGGCCACCATCGTTACGCGAATTACCTGCGCTACCAGGCTGATCGCCGGACGGAGGGCGCGGGCGATGGACCGTGGGACTACGGCCTGACGCTGCTGGTGGACGTGAGCGTCTTCGGGCCTCAGGTGCATCCGATCCACCGGGTGATCCCGAGCCTGCCGGCAGCTGCTGCTGCGGAGGCGGCGGCAAGCGCCTTCACCGTCACCCCGACGAACGCTCGCGGTGAGGAGCTCCTCGAGGTGCTCGCCAAGGCCGGAGCCCAGGGCCCGGCCTTTTGCGTGGCCGACGAGCAAAGCGCCTGGCTGCTGACCGAGCCGGATGCGGCCGCCGCAGCAGCGGCACTGCCGGCCGACCGCTCCGAGGCATGGCGTGCCCTGGATGTCTCGCTGGCCCACCACCTGCTGGTCCGCCGGGTATGGGGATTGTCGGACACCGAAGACGTCGTCGGCTTCCGCCACGACCTGCCGGCCGCCCTGGCGGCGGCCGGGACCACCGGCACCGCCCTGCTCCTGAACCCGACGCCCGTTGAAGCCGTAGCCGCCGTCGCGGCGGCCGGTGACCGGATGCCGCGCAAATCCACGCTCTTCACCCCCAAGCCCCGCACCGGGCTACTGATCCGGCTGCTCGACGCCGACTAGGCGGTCGCTGCGCCTTCGGCGACGCGGGACACTTCCACCTCGACACGTGTGGCGGTGCGACCGCCGGTGCGAAAGAACCGGCGCCGGATCGCTCCCCAGACTTCCAGCGGAAACGACGGCGGCCAGCGCAGCGCCTGCTCGCGCAGCTCGGGATCCAAGGCGACGCAATCGATCAGATCGCTGCCGCCGCCGCGCTCGGTCTCACGCGGCACCCGCAAGGTCCAGCGAACGGCGAACACACCGCCCGCCAATTCGCGCTCCTCGGCCGCCTCGGCGATGAGCCCCGCAATCGCCACCTCATTGCGGGAGAGGAAATCGCCCGACACGGACGGGGCCGAGCCTGGCGCCGGACCCGCGGAGTCAGCTGCTGAGAAGTCAAGGTCTGTGGTCATGTCCAAAGCCTTGACCACGCCGGCCATCAGGTGCGGGCCGGCGATGAATCTGTGGAAAACGTCAGTCGGACGCACTCCCGGTGTCGCCGCCGGCTGCTTCCAGACGCTCGGCGGCGTCGGTCTCCCCGTCATCGACCGCAGCGACCGCAGCGAACCACTCGCGCGCTTCGTCTTCGCGGCCGACGCCGAGCAGCGCCTCGCCGTAGCCGTACCAAAGTCGGACCGTCCACGGTTTGATGGCCGGGCTGTCGAGCTCACCGACCTCGAGAGCAGCGAGCGCTTCGCGCGCCTGGCCGAGATCGCGATGGGCTCCGCTACGTACCAGGAGCAGTTCCGCCCTTGCCGCCGGAGGCAGCTCCGCGACGGGTGCATCGTTCAGCAATTCCAGGGCTTTTGCCGGCCTGCCAAGGGCGCGCTCGCAGTCGGCCATGACGGGGATCTGGTGAGCCAGCCCGGTCATGCGACGGTGCGCCCGCAACTCAGACAAGGCCTCGGCGTACTCGCCTGCCGCGTACGCCGCCAGGCCTGCCGCCTCCCGCACTGAGGCGACCCGGGAGGCGATCCGCCGGGCCGCCCGGGCATGAGCAAGGGCGGCCGTGGGATCCGACGCCAGCAAGGTCCCAGCCGCGACCAATTGCCCGGCGACCGTTTCCGCGGTCGCCTTGGCCAGACTGCGCAGCTCACGCTTGATAGCGGGATCGAGTTGATCGGGGCTCACGCCGGGAGGTAGCTCGGGCACCACAACCCGCACCGGAAGTGGACGGTCAGGGCGCGGTCCCGAGCCGGAACGGGGTCCGGCCGTTGAGCGAGGCGAAGAAGACGAGCGTGATGCGGACGTCGAGCGAGGACCGGTGCTCGAGTGTCGTGGGCCGTCGTCCCGGCGGGGCCGGGATCCGCCTTCACGGCTCGGGGCGCTGCGGCTCGTGCGCTCCTCGGCCTTCCATTCGGGTCGGGCAGCACGGTCAGGTCGAGAACCACGATCAGGACGGGTCAGGACGGGCAGCACGGTCCGCTCCATATGGACGATCCGCCACCGACCGCGCAGGACGCTCCGGGCGGCTGGGACGGTCAGGTCGCGAGGGCCGTTCCGACCGAACCGGCCGCTCCGAACGAGCTCCACGATCGGAACGACCAGGACGATCGTCACGCTCACGACCTGCAGTTTCATCCCGACGCGGACGCGAGGGCCGACTTGCCGATGCGGGTCTGTCCCCCGTTCGGGACGGACGATCGGAAGAGCGGGGATCGGACTCGCCGCGGCGCCACGGCCGCGGCCCGGACGCACCCGACGCGCCCGACGCGCCCGACGTACCTTGCTGGCGCTCGGGTCGGCGCTCAAAGCGCTCCGCCCGATCGGCGCCTCGCGTTCCGCGCCCCTCACCGGCCGCGCCGGCACCGCGGGCGGGCCGACCCTGACTCCGTGGTGCGCCCTTACCGGCTTTACCTGGTGCAGCCCTACGGGGTGCGGCTCCACGTGGAGCCGCCTTTCCGGCGCCGCCGCTGTTGCGCGGCGCGCTGGAACGCCTTGGCTGTGCCGGCCGCTCTCGCTCCGGGTCACGGTCGTCTGCCATAGCCTTTTCTTCCTCGCTCATCACGCCGGTACAAACACATC
>CAVXLW010000007.1:0-74505 GCA_963762695.1 uncultured Actinomycetota bacterium | reverse complement strand
CCGGATCGCCATCTCCCTGGCGCTCGCGGAGATCTCGTACTGGCTGATGGAGCGGCCGATCCTGGCCGGCTTCATGCCCGGCCGCCGGCTCGCCGCAGCGGGGCTGGTCTGCGTCATCATGCTGGCCGGGATCGCCGGCCCGTGGTCGGTGCTGCCGCGCGGGAGCGGAGCCAACGACGCCAACTTCGCTTCCAAGCTCGACGCGATGGCGCAGAAACAGAACCAGGAGACCCAGCAGCTGGCGCGCCAGCGGGTGACGCTGCCCAAGCAGCCGGTACCGACCCCCGCGCCGCCGCCGGTGCTCAGTTCCACTCCCGGCAAGCTTCCCGGCGGCAAGCCCTACGTCCCGCCGAGCCAGGTCCCGGCGGAGCCGGTCAAGGCGTTGCTCGTGGGTGACTCCACCGCGTTCAGCGCGGCGCTCGCCCTGCAGGACCGGGCCTACGCCTGGAAGATCTACCTGCAGGACGCCGCCGGGTCGGCTGCGGCATCGCCCCGGGGATCGGCGCCGGCGACGGCGATCAGGCGCCCGTGAAGTACGGCGAGTGCTGGGACTGGCCGCAGCGAGTGGCAGCAAACGGTCGCCGTGCAGCGCCCCGACGTCTCGCTGCTGGTGCTGGGCCATTGGGAGGTCGTCAACCGCAACGTCAACGGCAAGGTCATGCACGTCGGTCAGCCGGCGTACGACACGCTGCTGCGTGCCGAACTCGAGAAGTCGGTCGCCGTGCTCGGCTCGGCGGGCGGCAAGGTCGCGCTTGCGACCGCACCCTGCTACCTGCGCCCGGAGCGAGCTGACGGCACCCGCTACCCGCAGGACGACTGCCGCCGGGTGCAGGACTTCAACAAGCTCATCTGGTCGGTCGCCGCCGCGCATCCGCTCAACGTGGTCGTGCTTGACCTCTACCAGTACTTCAGCCCCGACGGGCGCTGGCACCTCGACATCGGCGGTCACCAGGTACGCGACCGGGACGGCATCCACTTCAACCCGAACGCCGGCGAGTGGCTCGCACCGTCTTCCTGGGTGGCCTGCGTACGCTCCTCGGCCTGCCCGCCATCCCGCAAGCGCCGCCGCAGATCAAGGTAAGCGCCACCACCGGCGGCTAGCTGTTCGCTCCGCCCGGCCTACCGAGGCGCGGCGCCACCGGGAGGGTGACGTAGGGGTCACTTGGCACTGGCGCCGGGCCTACCGAGGGGCGGCGCCACCGGGAGGGTGACGTAGGGGTCACTCTGGCACTGGCACTGGCACCGGGTCCGTGGGCCGTGGAGTCAGCGCTTGCGCAGGACGAGCACGAGGTTCCAGGTCAAGATCTCGCGTACGCCCGGGACCCGCACGACCGGATACGCCCAGCGCGGGTGGTAGCGGGGGAACGCTTCGACCACGTCGACCGAACCGTCGCTCACCCGCCGTCGAGCCCAGCTCAGCGCCGCGCGTACCGAGACGGCGTACATGCTCTCGCCGAAGACGTTCTTGGGTCGCTTGCCGTGAACCCGCTCGTAGCGGGCGAGGGCGCGGCGCCCGCCCAGGTAGTGCCACGGCGAGGTCTCGTGACCGCCGTGCGGCGACAGCCAGATCGTGTAGCTCAGGAACACGGTGCCGCCGGGACGGGTGACACGCACCATCTCGTCGGCCATCGTCCACGGCTCGGGTACGTGCTCGAGCACGTTGGAGGAGAAGCAGATGTCGACGCTGCCGGTGCGGAACGGAAGCTGCAGGCCGCTGCCGAGCACGGTGGTGCCGCGCTCGGGGGAGCGGCCGTGCAGGCTCAGCTCTCCGGCGTCGGCATCGAGCGCCAGGTAGGTCGCTCCGGCTCGCGCGGAAGGCGTCGGCGAAGTAGCCGGGGCCGCCGCCGACGTCGAGCAGCACCTTGCCCGCCGAGCGGCGCGTAGTAGCCGACGTGGGCGGCGGAATCGGCGGCCACCATGCCGTAGAAGTGCGCCGGGTCGGTCTGCTCGAGCGCCGAACGCCCGAAAGAGGGCGCGGCTGCGGGCGACGGTCGGGCTGAAAGGCAGGCACTGCCGCCGCTGGCTCCGCGCGCCGACATTCCATAGCGGGCGCGCTACTGGCTGAGCACGCGCCGATGGTGGAGCGCAACGATGCTGACGAGCGCGGCGGCGAGCGCTGCCTGGGCGATCGCGTCGGTCCAGGCCACCCGGGTGGGGCTGGTTCCGGCGAGGGCCAGCGCGAGCGTCGTCCCGATCGCCGGCGACGAGCAGCACCCACAGCACCGGGCGCTCGCCCGGCGGCGAGCAGGTAGTGGGTCAGCACGACCGAGGCGGCGAGCAGCGCCATCGCGAGCGCGAGCGGGGTGAAGGCGGCGGAGGCACCGGCGAGCCGCTTGCCGAAGGCCAGCGAGAGCAGCGGGTGGCCGTCGGCGACGGCGAGCACGATCAGCAGCGCCGACGGGACGGCGACGAACGTGAGCGAGACCACCAGCGGGGTCATCGCGTGATGGCCTGCGGCCCGCCGGGTCGCCGCCTCCGGCAGCAGGAAGCCGGCCAGCACGAAAGCGATGAGCACGAGGGATTTGCAGGCCACCGACACCGCGCCGTAGCTGCCGCTGCTGGCGCCGGGTCGTGGCGGCCCAGGACGAGCACGTCGACGTTCTGCAGCACGGCGAGCAGCCCCAGGGCGGCGAGGGCGAGCAGCGCGTCGTGGCGGGCGCGCCCGGTCGCCGCGCGTCGGACCGCCGGCTCGCCCGGCGCCGGGGGCGGGGCGCGGCGAGCCGGTGCTCGGCCCAGCCGGCATGGCCGATCGCGCGACGGCAGGCTGATCAGCAGCCCGGCGGCGGCGCCGGGCACGCCGAGCCCGGCGCCCACGGCCCCCAGCGTCACCCCGCAGCGCAGCACACCCTCGAGCAGCAGGTTGCTGGCGTACGCCGGATAGGCCTGCCGGGCCTGCAGCAGCGCGCGCTCGAAGCAGGCGATGGTCCAGAGCGCGCCGGCGCCGAACGTCTCGATCAGGCCGGCCGTGCTGCGGATCGCGAGCAGGTGGGCGATCGGCGCCGAGAGCGCCGCGCCGATGACGAAGCCGGCCGCGCACGCGAGGTAGACCTTGCGGCGGACGGCGCTCACCCAGCCCGCGCAGCGCGGCGCTGCCGGCCTGGGCGAGCTGGTCGGTCACCCGGCGCACGACGGCGATGGCGAGCGCCAGCCCCGGCATGGTCAGGACGTAGAAGCACGGCGACGAGTTCGATGAACGTGCCGTACTCGCGCGATTTCAGCAGCCGGGCGACGGCCAGGGTCGTGGCGGCGACGACGAGATTCACCGCCACCCCGGCGCCCGCGACCGGTCCGGCGCTGCGGGCGGCGCCCGTCAGTGATCGGCGAGGTGGCGCTGCGCCGCAGCACCGGGTCGATCAGAGGATGCCGCCGGATCCGGGGATGTCGCCCGCGGCCGATTCGTCGCTGACGGCCCGGGCCGGATCGGCTGACGTTGCCTCCGCCCGAGCACCCGTGCCAGCTCGGCCTCGACCTCGGGGGTGGTCGCGACGGCAAGCACCTCGTCGCCGCCCTCGAGCGGTCGCCTCCGGCGCGGGCAGCACGACCCGGCCGTCGCGCAGGATCGTCGACGAGGGCCGTGTCCGGCGGGCAGCGTCACCTCGTCGATCGCTGGCCGGCGAGCGGCGCTGTCGTCGGCGAGGGTCACCTCGACCAGCGACGCCTCGCCCTGCATGAAGCTCATCAGCCGGACCAGGTCGCCGACGCTGACGGCTTCCTCGACGAGGGCGGTCAGCATGCGCGGGGTGGACACGGCGACGTCGACGCCCCAGGACTCGTTGTACAGCCACTCGTTCTTCGGGTGGTTGACCCGCGCCACCACGCGGCGGCACCCCGAACTCGGTCTTGGCCAGCAGCGACACGACCAGGTTGACCTTGTCGTCACCGGTCGCCGCGACGACGACGTCGTACTCCTGCAGCCGCGCCTCTTCCAGGGTGGCGACCTCGCAGGCGTCGCCGTGCACCCACGCCGCGCCGTCGACCGTCTTGCGCTTCAGCGCCCGCGGCTCGCGCTCGATCAGCATGCACCTCGTGGCCGTGGTCCAGCAGCTCCAGCGGCGATCGAGCGGCCGACGTTGCCGGCGCCGGCGATCGCCACCTCTTGCGCGGCCGTGTCTGCTCGCGCGACGAGCGGTCGTCTCCGGCGTCGGACTCGTCCTCGTCGGCGTCGTCGGGAACGGATGGTCACGACCCGCCTTCCGGTCCGGCGGCGATCGCCCGCTCGACGTCGCTGATGGCGCGTACCAGCAGCAGGTGAACGGTGTCGCCGTGCTGCAGGGCCGTGCCGGGCTCGGGCAGCATGCCCTCGCCGAACCGGATGAGGCACGCGACGCGCACGCCCGCCGCCTCCTCGAGCCGGCGACCGGTGCCCCATCCAGCTGGCGCCGACCGCCAGCTCGGCGAGGAGATGCGCCCGCTCGGGTCGGTCCACTCCGGGGTCGCTGTTCGGGCAGCAGGCGGCGCAGGATCTGATCGGCCGTCCAGCGCACCGTCGCCACGGTCGGGATGCCGAGCCGCTCGTACACCTCGGCGCGCCTCGGGTCATAGATCCGGGCGACGACGTGCGTCGACGCCGAACGTCTCGCGGGCGACCCGGGCCGAGATGATGTTGGAGTTGTCCCCGCTGGAGACCGCGGCGAAGGCGTCCGCCTTCTCGATGCCCGCTTCGACCAGGGTGTCGCGGTCGAAGCCGACACCGGTCACGGTCCGGCCGGGGAATCCTCGCCGAGCCGGTCGAAACGCGGCGGCGACCTGATCGATGACGGCCACGGTGTGGCCGCGCCGGGACAGGCTGCGCGCGAGGGTCGGAGCCCACCCTGCCGCAACCGAGAATGACGACGTGCACGGGCTGGAACACTAGCCGGGTAAGCCGCTGACGAGCTACTTGGCGGGCATATGCCGCGTAGCATTCCGCGCCGTGGGTTTGCTGCACGGGCCTGCTGAAGCGCGGCGTGGTCGGCCGGCCGCGTCCGGAGCGACCGCCTCGGCGAGACGCTGCTGCCCAAGAAGATCGCGTTGCCGGTCTTCGCCAGCGACGCCCTCTCCTCGGTCGCGTACGCGACCGAGGAGATCCTGCTCGTCCTCACGCTCGGCGGGCTGTCGTTCATCCACTTCACGCCCTGGATCGCGGCAATGGTGGGCATTCTGATGCTCACCGTCGTCGCCTCCTACCGCCAGAACGTGCACGCCTATCCCAGCGGCGGCGGCGACTACGAGGTCGCCACGCACCAACCTCGGCGGCAATTTCGGGCTCCTGGTCGCCAGCGCCCTGATGGTCGACTACGTGCTGACGGTCGCCGTCTCGGTGTCCTCCGGGGTGTCGCCAACTTCCTGTCGGCCGTGCCGTCGCTGGCGTCGCCACCGGGTGCGCATCGCGGTGCTGCGTCGTGCTCGTCATCACACTGCTGAACCTGCGCGGGATCCGCGAGTCCGGCACCGCGTTCGCGCATCCCGACGTACGCGTTCATGGCCACCGTGCTGATCATGATCGTGCTCGGGCTCTTCCGGCTCGCGACCGGAACCCATCTGCGGGCGGAGAGCGCCAACTTCGGCGTCGTCGCCGCCGAGCAGCTTCGGCGGGCTCGCGACGCGTCTTCCTGGTGCTGCGCGCGTTCTCCTCGGGCTGCACGGCGCTCACCGGGCGTCGAGGCGATCAGCAACGGCGTGCCCGCGTTCAAGAAGCCGAAGAGCAAGAACGCGGCGACGACCCTGCTGCTGCTCGGCGTGCTCGTCGATCACGATGTTCGTCGGGGTCACCGCGCTGGCGCTGTGGCCAAGGTGCACGTTGCGGACGGCAGCCATCTCGACCGGCGCACCGAAGGGCTACGAGCAGCGCACGGTCATCACGCAGGTCGGCCGAAGCGGTCTTCGGCGGCACGTCTCGGTCGGCTTCATCGCGATCGCGGCGACGACCGCGCTGATCCTGGTGCTGGCGGCGAACACGGCGTTCAACGGCTTCCCGGTGCTGGGCTCGATCCTGGCCCAGGACCGCTACCTGCCGCGCCAGCTGCACACCCGCGGCGACCGGCTGGCGTTCAGCAACGGCATCGTGCGTGCTCGCCGGCTTCGCGATGCTGCTCATCGTCGTCTTCCAGGCCGAGGTCACCCGGCTGATCCAGCTCTACATCATCGGGGTCTTCGTCTCGTTCGTGCACCAGCCAGAGCGGCATGGTGCGGCACTGGAACCGGCTGCTGCGCACCGAGACGCGACCCGCAGGTGCGCCGCCGGATGCGCCGCAGCCAGGCGATCAACATGACCGGCGCCATCCTCACCGGCACCGTGCTGGTCATCGTGCTGCTGACGAAGTTCACCCGCGGCGCCTGGATCGTGCTGCCTGGCGATGCCGATCATCTTCATGACGATGAAGGCGATCCGCCGGCACTACGACCGGGTCGGCGCGCGAGCTCGTCCCGGAGCCGGGGCCGCCGACCCTGCCGAGCCGGGTCTACGCGGTCGTGCTGGTGAGCAAGCTGCACCGGCCGACGCTGCGCGCGCTCGCGTTCGCGAAGGCGAGCCGGCCGCACGTGCTGGAAGCGATCACGGTCAACATCGACGACAAGGACACCGAGGCGCTGCAGGAGGAGTGGCACAAACGCGGGATCAGCATCGATCTCGTGGTCATCGACTCGCCGTTCCGCGAGATCACCCGTCCGGTCATCAAGTACGTGCGGCGGATCCGGCGCGAGTCGCCGCGCGACGTGGTCTGCGTCTACATCCCGGAGTACGTCGTCGGGCCACTGGTGGGAGAACCTGCTGCACAACCAGAGCGCGCTGCGGCTGAAGAGCCGGCTGCTGTTCGAGCCCGGCGTGATGGTGACGAGCGTGCCGTACCAGCTCGAGTCGTCCGAGGGACGCGCCGAAGACCTCGGCCGCCGTCCCCGCGCCGGCGATGTCCGTCGGGGCACGGCGCGGCGCGGCTCGGCCCGTCCCGCCAACGGGAAGCCGCCGGGCGACACCCAGCCCCGCGACACCCCGGTGAGCCCCGAGAGCCGGTGGCGTGACCCGGCCGGCCGTCACCCCGCGCCGCTCGAGCTGACCGTGGAGCGCGTCGCGCCCGGCGGTGATTGCGTGGCTCACGCACCTGACGGCCGGGTCGTCTTCGTGCGGGGACGCTTCCGGGAGAGCGCGTCCGCGTCCGGGTCGACGGATGAGAACAAGTGTCTGCTGCGGGCCGAAACCATCGAGGTGCTCGAGGCTTCGAGCGACCGGGTGAGCCCGCCGTGCCCGCTGGCGGTCCCCGGGCCGCTGCGGTGGCTGCGACTGGCAGCATGCCGTCCGCTGCCCGCGGCAGCGCGAGCTGAAGGGTCAGGTGCTACGCGAGCAGCTGATCCGGCTCGGCGGGATCGATCCCGGCCCGGTGACGGTCGAGGCGGCGCCCTCGCTCGCCCGACGGGCTGGGCTGGCGTACCCGCATGCAGGTCTCGGTCGGGCGCGACGGCTCGCGCGGCCTGCTGCGCCATCGCTCCCATGCCGTCGAACGGGTCCGGCACTGCCCGATCACCCACCCGCTCATCGACGCGGCCGGAGCGTGGCGCGCCGACGGGCCCGCGGCCCATCGCGTCGCCCATCAGCCCCGGCTGCGGGTGGCTTTCGCGGCATCGCCGACGACCGGTGAAGTCGTGGTCGACGACGACGGCACGCTGGTCTCACCAGGCAGCTCGGCCACGAATTCCGGGTCAGCGGCGGCGGCTTCTGGCAGGTCCATCCGGACGCTCCGCAATTGCTGGCCGACGCCGTACTCGCCGCGCTGGCGACCCCAGCCGGGTGAGCGGGCGCTGGATCTGTACGCCGGGTGCCGGGCTCTTCTCGTACGCGCTCGGCAAGCGGGGCGTGCCGTCACCGCGGTCGAGGAGGTGGACTCGGCGGCTGCCGATGCGCAGGCGAACTGCGCCGGGCTCGATGTCATGGTCCGGGCCGCCGACGTCGGCGCCGCGCTCGGCGCAGATCTCGCGAATCGCCGAGCGGTGTCGATCTGGTCGTGCTCGACCCGCCGCGCACCGGCGCCAGCCCCGAGATCATGCGGCTGATTGCCGCCGCCGGCCCGCGCGCGATCGCCTACGTCTCCTGTGACGGGGCGACCCTGGCGCGCGACATCCGCGCGGCCGCCGAGTCCGGCTACCGCCTCGAGCAGCTCTCGGCGTTCGACCTCTTCCCGATGACCGCCCATCTGGAATGCCTGGCCCTGCTCGTTCCCTCGTCGGATCCGGGGGCAGCGGCGTGACCGGGACGATCCCGCCCGGCTGGCCCACGGAGGTGCCGCCGCCCGGCGCGACCGGCTGGGAGCGGCGCGCCATCGGCTGGCTCTATGACCTGTGCCCTCCCGACCATCGCGGCTACGGCGTCCTGCAGCGGTGGCCGGTGCTGCTCGCTCGCGTCGCCGGGGAGAACGTGGCTGCCGCCATCGAGGCCTGCCGTCATGGCGCCGCGACGGCGCGGGCCGACCTCCGCGAGATCGGCGGCGGGCTGCCGCCGGAAGCCGTCGACGCGCTCCTGGCGATGTACGAGCGCGAGGTGCTCCGCCTCGAGCGGGCCGCCCGCGGCGTCGAGCTGGTGCAGCGCGCGCTGGCCGGGCAGCGCTTCATTCCCAAGCTGTGACGCCGTCAAACCGCGCGCCAGCGGTCCGATGGGTTTGGCGCCCGGAGCGGGCCTACCTTCAGGGCGTGCCGCGTCACATGCCCCGCCCTGGCGAGCACGGCCGCGCTGTTGGCTGTCGCTGGCTCGCTCGTCGCCTGCCGGCACGTCGAGCCCGTCGACCGCTCCTGGCAAGACTCCCAGCCCGACACGCTCGCTGAACCGGCGACGCCGACCCCGAGCGCGACGCCCACCGCCACGGCAACCCCCGCCACCCCCACGACACGGCGACGGCGACGCGGAGCGCGGGAGCCAAGAGCGCCACCTGCGTCAACGGCTGGATGCAGCCTGCGCCCGGCTCCGACTTCTTCAGGCAGGCGACGACGCTCTGCAAGCAAGCCAGGGCGGCACGGGTACGTCGTGAAGGCGGTCCGCTACTTCGCCGGCCCGCTGACGGGGGCGGCATCGGTGCGGTCTATTACCTCGACGTCCGCGATCCCCGGCTCACAGCGAGGGTGCTGCTGGTGTCCGGCGCCGGCCCGGCGACGGCGGCGATTGCCAAGACCGGGACGACCGGCTGGAAGCAGGGGGACTGGCACGGTTTCCGGGGCACCGGCCCGGCGGCCGTGACCCGCTGCCCGGGATCCCGCACCCCGGCAAATGGGCCGGACCGTCATTCGATCCGGTAAGCGGCGCCACCCCGCTGCTGACATCCTCGCTCGCCGGCTGCCTCGACGGCTCCTGAGGCGGGGCACAGCGGGAGTTCGTCGCGAGCCTGCCGGGCGTGCCATGCGGCGCTCGTTGTCCGATTTCTCTACACTGGGCCCGTGACAGCGCTCTCGGAGATACGTGGGCCCGCCGACCTTCGAGACCTCTCGGATGAGCAGCTCACCGCCCTGGCCGCCGATATCCGCGAGCAGCTGGTCGATTCGGTCTGCCGCACCGGTGGCCACCTCGGCCCCAACCTCGGCGTCGTCGAGCTCACTCTCGCGCTGCACCGGATCTTCGATTCGCCGCGTGACACGCTGCTGTGGGACACCGGACACCAGGCTTACGTCCACAAGATGCTGACCGGCCGCGCCGGCGCCTTCGACACGTTGCGCCAGGCGGGAGGCCTTTCGGGCTACCCGAGCCGCGCCGAGTCCGACCACGATCACGTCGAGAATTCCCATGCGTCCACGGCACTTTCTTATGCCGACGGCCTCGCGAAGGCTTACGCGCTTCGGGGCGAGAGCCGCCATGTCGTCGCGGTCGTCGGCGATGGCGCGCTGACCGGCGGCATGAGCTGGGAGGCGCTGAACAACATCGCCGCGGGCGCCGACCGTCCCGTCGTCATCGTCGTCAATGACAACGGCCGCTCTTACGCCCAGACCCTCGGTGGCCTCGCGCAACATCTCGCGGGCCTTCGCCTCACCCCGCAGTACGAGCAGCTGCTCGACGTCGTGAGCAGCGTGCTGGCGCGCACCCCGCTGGTCGGCCCGCCGCTGTATGACGCGCTGCACGGCATCAAGCGCGGCATCAAGGATCTCGTGCAGCCGCAGGCCATGTTCGAGGACCTGGGCCTGAAATATGTCGGTCCCGTCGACGGTCACGACATCGGCGCGATCGAGTCGGCGCTGCGCAAGGCCAAGGGTTTCGGGCGCCGGTCATCGTGCACTGCGTCACGACCAAGGGCGCCGGCTACCAGCCGGCCGAAGACCACGTCACCGACCGGATGCACAGCGTCGGGATCAGCGACCCGCGCACCGGCGGCCCTTCTCGATCGCTGTCGGCCGCACCTGGACGCTGGCGTTCGCCGAGCAGATGCTCCACCTCGGCGAGGCGCGCAGCGATGTTGTCGCCATCACCGCGTCGATGCTCGACCCGGTGGGCCTCGCACCTTTCGCCGAGCGCTGGCCCGATCGCGTCTTCGATGTCGGCATCGCCGAGCAGCACGCCGTGACCTCCGCCGCGGGCCTCGCCATGGGCGGGATGCGGCCGATCGTCGCGGTGTACGCGACATTCCTCAACCGCGCGTTCGACCAGGTCCTGATGGACGTCGCGCTGCACAAGCTGCCCGTCGTCTTCGTCATGGACCGCGCCGGCGTGACCGGCGACGACGGCGCTTCGCACAACGGCATGTGGGACATCTCGTGGCTGCCGATCGTGCCCGGGACTCGACCTTGCGGCCCCGCGTGACGAGGAGCGCCTGGAGGAGGCGCTGGAATCGGCGCTCGAGCGCACCGACGGGCCGACCGCCATCCGCTTCCCCAAGGGCCTGCTCCCTGACGCGCTTGCGGCGGTCCGGCGGGTGGGTCCGGTCGATGTCATGCGCGATCCCGCCGGCGAGGAGACCGCGCTGCTGGTCGCGTACGGCGCGATGGTGCCGATGGCGCTGGAAGTCGCCCAGCGGGTGGCCGACCACGGCATCGAGCTTCGCGTCGTCGACCCGCGCTACGTCATGCCGGTCGCCGACGAGCTCGTCGAGCTGGCCCGCCGGGCCCGATTGGTCGTCACGCTCGAGGACAACGGCCGCCAGGGCGGAGCCGGGAGCACACTGGCGAGTGCCATGCGCGCCGCCGACGTCGACACTCCCTTGCGCGACATCGGCCTCCCGCGTGATTTCCTCGTCCAGGGCAAGCGGGTCCAGGTCATGGCCGACGCGGGCCTGTCGGCGCAGGCCGTGGCGCGCCGGGTGACCGAGGCCGTCGCGCGGCTGGAGCCGGCCCTGGATACGCAAGGCGCGCAGGGCGCCCAAGCCTGACGCCGGCCGGGCCTCGGCCGGCCGCGTCAGTCATCGTCGTCGGTGCGCAGGGCGCGCATCGGGTCGCCTCCCGGGCGCACCTCGCTGAGCTCCTCCGCCGTCACCAGCAACGGGCGGTCGAAGCCCCGTTCCTCGTCGGGCATGGCGGCGGCCAGCGCCGGGCCGTAAGCCGGATCGCTGACGTACGTGGCGCGCCAGCCTCTCGTGCGCAGCGGGACGATCAACGCGATCATGCCGTCGCCTTCCGCGGAGACGAGTTCGCGGCGCAGGCTGGATCTGCCGAGCAGGGTGACGACATCCGCGCTGCCGAACGGCTTGATGGCCCGTCTGGTCTGGCGCCGCTCGCGCTCGGCGGCGAGCGTGCCCAGCCGTTCGAGCTCGGACCTCACGCGCTGCCACTCCTTGGCGATGTCGATGCCGGCGTGTTCCAGCACTCCGGCGGGCACCGGCTCATGTTGCGGGCCGTAACCGAAACCCAGGGAGAGCGCGTCGCCCGGGATCACCTCGCGTATCCACGCAGCCCCCGGGTTGGGGTGCTGGCCCGACGGGATGCCGACGGCGACGAGTTGCGCGTCGCCGGCCGCCACCGCCATCCGCGCTGCGAGCCAGGCGGCGAGGGCCTGCAAGCGGCCTTGCTCGCTGGCGCCACCGGCGCGGCGGTCGGCGTCCTCGATGACGCTGCTGAGCGGTCTCCCAGGAGACGTGCACCTCACGGGACCCGGTGAGCAGCAGCCCGGCGTCCTGCGGGAGCAGGTCCACGTCGTACAAAACCGCCACGGCCAGCGCCAAACGCCGCAGAGCGGGCGGCGCAAAAGCCACGAAGCCTCCGAAGTCGATGCGGATCTGTACTCCCTCGAGTGTCGGCAGCCGGCAGGGGTGAGGCCTCGAGCCCGCGGAGGGCTCAGAAGCCGAGCGAGCGCCCGACGATCTCTTTCATGATCTCGTTGGTGCCGCCGTAGATCCGCTGACGCGGGCGTCGCGCCAGAGCCGGCTGATCTCGTACTCGTCCATGTAGCCGTAGCCGCCGTGCAGCTGGAGGCGCGCGTCGACCACCTCGCAGCACGTCGGTCGTCCAGTACTTGGCGCCGGCCGCCTCGGCGGCGGTGAGCTCGCCGGCGTTGAGCGCGACGATGCACTGGTCGACGTAGACGCGCGCCGCCCGAGTCTTGGTCACCATCTCGGCGAGGGCGAACCGGCTCGCCTGGAAGGTGCCGATCGGCTTGCCGAATGCGCGTGCGCTCGCTCGGCGTACGCCCATGGTCAGCTCGAGCGCGCGCTCCAGCCGGCGACGGCAGCGACCGCGATGGACAGCCGCTCCTGCGGCAGGTTCTCCATCAGGTAGATGAAGCCCCTGCCTTCCTCGCCGAGCAGGTTGCCCGCGGCACCTGGACGTCGGCGAAGAAGAGCTCGGCGGTGTCCTGCGCCTGCAGGCCGGCCTTCTCCAGGTTGCGGCCGCGCTCGAAGCCGGGCATCCCGCGCTCGACGACGAGCAGGCTCATCCCGCGGTGGCCGGCCTCGGGGTCGGTCTTGGCGACGACGATGACCAGGTCGGACTGGATGCCGTTGGTGATGAAGGTCTTGGAGCCGTTGAGGATCCAGCCGTCGCCGTCGGCTGCCGGCGTGCCGTGGTGCGGATCGCCTGCAGGTCGCGAGCCCGCGGCCGGCTCGGTCATCGCGATGGCGGTGATGATCTCCCCGCGGGCGAAGCCGGGCAGCCAGCGCGCCTTCTGCTCCTCGTTGGTGAGCGTCGAGCAGGTACGGCGCGAAGATGTCGTTCTGCAGCGTGAACCCGACGCCGACGGTGCCGGTGGCGGCGATCTCCTCGCTGAGGATCGCGTTGTAGCGGAAGTCGTGGATGCCGGCGCCGCCGAACTCGCTCCGGCACCTCGAAGCCGAGCAGCCCGGGGCGCCGGCCTGCTTCCAGATCTCCGGTCGACGATGCCCGGCCGCTTCCCACTCTGCGGTGTGCGGCGCCGCCTCGCTTGGAGAGGAAGTCGTGGCAGAGCTGGCGGAAGGCGAGATGCTCGTCGTCGAAGATCGCGCGGTTCACCCCCGTAGAGTGCCAGAAACTACCGGTGAGTACGGACGCCCCGACCCGGGCAAGATGGCGAGCGTGACCACTACCGCTGATGCCCGAAGCCGAGCCCGTCCTGATCGAGCGCCGCGGCCCCGATGGTGACGTGCTGGTCGTCACCATCAACCGGCCCCATGCGCGTAACGCGATCACGCGCGCGGTGGCGGACGGCATCGCCGCCGCCATGGACGAGCTCGACGCCGACCCGCAGCTGCGTGCAGCGATCCTCACCGGCGCCGAGGGGACGTTCTGCGCCGGGATGGACCTGAAGGCGTTCGTGCGCGGCGAGGATCCGCACGTGCCCGGCCGCGGGTTCGCCGGGCTGGCCTTCGCCCCGCCGCGCAAGCCGCTGATCGCCGCGGTGGAGGGATGGGCGCTCGCCGGCGGCTGCGAGATCGTGCTCTCGTGCGACCTGGTGGTGGCCGCCGAGTCGGCGAAGTTCGGCATTCCCGAGGTCAAGCGCGGGCTCGCCGCAGCGGCGGGTGGGCTCTTCCGGTTGCCACTGCGGATCCCGTATCACGTGGCGATGGAGCTGGTGCTGACCGGTGATCCGGTGGAGGCGCCGCGTGCCTACCAGCTCGGGCTGGTCAACAAGCTGACCCCGACCGGCGGCGCGCTGGACGCGGCCCTGGACTTCGCGGGCAAGATCGCCGCCAACGGCCCGCTGGCAGTCATCGCGAGCAAGGACGTCGTGCGCCATGCCCACGGGTGGTCGGACGAGGAGGCGCAGCAGGCGCAGGAGAGCATCGTGCGTCCCGTGCTGCGCAGCGAGGATGCCCAGGAAGGCTCCCGGGCCTTCGCAGAGAAGCGGGCACCGGTGTGGCGCGGGCGCTGAGCATCTCGCCGGTCCGCTTTTCGGAGGTCGCCGACCTCGTCGCCGAGCTCGATGCCGACCTCACCGTGCGCTACGGCGGCGGCGGCGATCCGGTGCACGCGCCCGCGGCCGAGTTCGACGGACCGGGCGGGCAGATGCTGGTGGCGAGCGTCTGCAGGGGAGCCGGTGGGGTGCGTCGGGCTGCGCCGGATCGATGACCGGACGGCGGAGCTCAAGCGGATGTACGTGCGTCCCCACGCCCGGGGCCGGGGGATCGCCCGGGCGCTGCTCGCCGCCTGCGAGCGGGAGGCGATCGAGCTGGGGTACCAGCAGCTGTGGCTCGAGACCGGGACGATGCAGCCCGAGGCCGTCACCCTTTACCTCACGTCCGGCTACGAACCCGTCCCCGCATTCGGTCAGTACGCAGGTCAGAGCCTATCCGTCCATCTCGGGCGGGTGCTGCCTGCTGCGCCATCGGCGAACGCCGACACCGAAAGGTGCGATCAATCGCAATGCGGGTCACACTGAACAAGTGACGCAGCCCGGTTCCTCACGCAGGCGTCGTAAATTCAGTCCATCCAGCCAATCGGTCGTGATCACCGACCTGGGCTCGTCGCGCACGGCCGAGATCCGCGAGCGGGAGCGCCGCTACGTCATCGCGATGCTCTTCCGGGCGCTCTGTTTCATCGCCGCCACCGCTGCTCTTCCAGGGTGCCGCTCGCTGGTTCGCCATCGGGATCGCGATCGTCATGCCGTGGCTCGCGGTCATGCTCGCCAACGTGCCGAAGAAGGTGCATCAGCGTCCGCCACGCGGCGTTCGAGCCGGCGAAGCCGCGCGAGACGCCCGGCCTGCGTGCCCGCCCGCGAGCCCCGCGTCATCGACCCGGACTGACCCCCAGCGGCGCCTGCGGCCGGCTACGCCGGGGCGGACGCGTCGATCCGCAGCCGTCCGATGAGCGCGTTGGAGATCATCTGCGAGCCCAGGATCGACAGGTGGATGCCGTCGGGCTGATGGGCGGCGGGGGTGCCCGCGTTGGCACCGAGGAGCACGTCGGTGTCGTAGACGGTGACGCCTGGCCGGTCCTTGGCGGCCGCGCGGATCGCCTGGCCCATGGCCGCGACGGCCCCGTTCATGCCGGGCAGGTCGGTGGTCGGCATGGTGAACCAGTAGATCCGACGGACCCCGCCGCGGCGCAGGCATCCATGACCAGCCCGGCGCGCCGGGCGTACTCGGCGTCCCAGGCGGCGCTGGCCGGCGCCGAATGGGTACCGGAGGGCAGCTTTATCGGCTGGTTGTCGTTGCCGCCGATCAGCATGATCACGGTGTCGGGGTGCTCGGCGGCGATCTTGGCGGCCGCGGCGGGCCAGTCGAAGTAGTCATCGCGCACCAGGCCGGTGCTGGGGTGCGACTCGGTATGGCCGGAGAACAGCGGCCCGTCGAGCGTGCGCGTGATCATCGGGCCGAGATCCTCGGGGATCGAGTCGCCCGCGATGATGACGCTCTGATGGTGCGTCGCGCTCACCGGTCGCGCCGAAGGCGGGTGGCGCGAGGCTCGGGGAGGGGGATGGCGCGACGCTCGCGAGGGGGATGGCGCGACGCTCGCGCGGGGGATGGCGCGACGCTCGCGGAGGGGCGGGCGGAGGCAGGCGCGTGGGTGGCGGGCGTGCTGACGGCCCGTTGCTGGTGCGCCACCTTCGGAGCGCCGGCGGCCCCGCAGCCGGCCAGCGCGATCACGGCTATCGCAGGCACGAGACGTTTCACGCGTCGCAGCCTAGGCCCGCAGAAAGCGCGAATGACATTGAAACGCCGTGAGTTCAGACGCCGCCTTTGCCGGTCGGCAGGCAGGATGAGCACCGTGCCCCGATTGACACAGCGCTGGACCCGTTCGATGACCTTCGGCGCTTGCCTGGTCGCCGCCGCCGTAGTCGCTGCCGGTTGCTCCAGCGGCGCAGGCACCCCGACCAGCGCGGCGAACCCGGCCGGCAAGAGCGCCTCGGCGGCAGCGAGCCCGACCCCGTCGCCCACGCCGCCGCCGCCCCCGCCCAAGCCGATCACGATCGCATTCACCGGCGACATCCTGTTGCACTCGCCGGTGTTCAACCAGGCAGCGATCGACGGACGCGCCACCGGCGTCGCCTACGACTTCCGGCCGATGTTCGCCAAGGTCAAACCCCAACTTTCGGCTGCCGACCTGGCGATCTGCCACCAGGAGACGGCGCTGACGGCGACGGACATCGGCCTGTCGGGCTATCCGATCTTCAACTCCCCGCACGAGATCGCGGTCGCGGTCGCCGACGCCGGCTACGACGGCTGCTCCACAGCGTCCAACCACAGCTTCGACCACGGCGCCCAGGGCGTTTCCGACACGATCGCGGCGTTCGACGCGGTCCACGTCGAGCATGCCGGCACGGCGATCTCCGCGGCTACCCGGCTGCCCGAGGTGCACACCGTCCGCGGGGTGAAGATCGCGCTGCTCGACTACACGTACGGCCTCAACGGTTTCGTCCTGCCGGCGAGCCAGCCCTACCTGGTCAACCTGATCAGCGTCCCGCAGATCCTGGCCGACGCGAAGGCGGCGAAGGCGGCGGGCGCGCAGATCGTCGTGGTGCAGATGCACTGGGGCGCGGAGTACCAGGCGACCCCGACGCCGGAGCAGCGCACCGAGGCCACCCAGCTGCTGTACTCCCCGTACGTCGACGCGATCGTGGGCGGACACGTCCACGTCGTGCAGCCGGTGGAGAAGATCGGCAACAAGTACGTCGTCTACGGCGTCGGCAACTTCCTGTCCAACCAGTCGGGGGAGTGCTGCCCGGTCTCCTCGCAGGACGGCGTGATCGTCACGCTGCACTTCGTCAGCACCGCCGGGAAGTGGTCGGTCGGCAGCATCACGTACACGCCGACGTATGTCGACCGCTTCGGTGGCTACGTCATCTATCCCGACGCTGCCGCTTACGAGAACCCCAACACCAGCCCGGCGCTCAAGCAGCAGCTGGCCGCCTCGTTCCAGCGCACGGTTGCCGCTATGTCGTCGCTGCGAGCGCCCAACGTCACGCCGGATCTGACGCCACCGGGCTTATGAGCGCGCTTGCCGTTTCGTGAGCCAGCTCGTCCACCTCACCTCGGCCGACGATCCGCGGCTCGCCGACTACCGCTCGCTGACCGACGTCGCCCTGCGGCGCAAGGTGGAGCCCGCGGGCGGCATGTTCATCGCCGAGGGCGAGAAGGTGGTGCGCCGGGCGCTGGCGGCGGGCTACGAGATGCGCTCGCTGCTGTGCGCCGAGTCGCGCGCCGCGGACCTGCAGGACCTGCCCGGGCTGCATCTCGTCGCCGGCTACGACGTGCTGGAGGCGGTGACCGGCTTTCACGTCCATCGCGGCGTGCTGGCCGCCATGGCGCGCCGGCCGCTGCCGACCGTCGAGGAGGTCGCCCGGCAGGCCCATCGCCTGATGGTGCTCGAGGAGCTGTCGAGCACGACCAATCTCGGCGCGGTCTTCCGCAGCGCTGCGGCGCTCGGCATCGACGGCATCATCCTGGCTCCCACCTGCGGCGATCCGCTGTACCGGCGGGCCGTGCGGGTCTCCATGGGACAGGTCTTCGCCATCCCGTACGCCCGCTGCGAGACGTGGCCGCAGCCGCTCGCCGGCCTGCGCGGGCAGGGCTGGCGGGTGCTGGCGCTCACGCCGGACGAGCGGGCCACCGATATCGACCGGCTCGCGGTCGGCCCAGGCGAGCGGCTGGCGCTGCTGATCGGCGCCGAGGGTTCGGGCCTGTCGTCCGGAGCGTTGGCCGCAGCCTCGGAGTGGGTGCGGATCCCGATGGCTCACGGGGTGGATTCGCTCAACGTGGCGGCTGCCGCCGCCGTCGCGTCGTACGCACTTCGCCGCTAGCCCCTCAAGGGGGGCTGCCAACCCGCCGATCCTGCTCACGGGGTCGCCGTAGGCCCCCGCATTGGAGGGGTCGTGGACCAGAGCCATAACGAGAGCTCGCCCGAGAGCAACGGCGCAGTGCCGCCGGCTGCTGCGAGCGCGCCGGCAGGCGGCAACTTTCCCCCGCCCGTAGGGCCACCCGTGCATCCTGCGGGCCCGCCCGCAGGCGCTCCCGCCGGCCTTCCCTCCATGCCTCCGCCCGCGCCGGGCGTCAGTCCGGTGTCCGGACTCGCGGCTCCGAACGGTCACTCCGGAGGCGCGTTCGTCACCGCAACGCTGCCCGGGGCCGCGCCGGCCGCCGCACCCTCGGTGCCGGCTCCCTCGCTCCCCGTCCCGCCGTCGGCAATGCGCCCGCCCGCGGGTCTCGCGCCCGGAAACGGCATGCCCGACATGGCGAAGGCGCGCACCACCCGCGGCACCGAGGTCGAGACCGATCTGGCCGGCTGGGATCTGAACAGCCTGCTGATCCAGGTGCTCGAGCGCAAGTGCTCCGACCTGCACATGACGATCGGCGCGCCGCCGACCATCCGGCTGAACGGCTCGCTGATGCCCATCGAGGGCTACCCCGAGCTGAACGCGGCCGTGCTGCAGAAGCTGCTCTTCGCGATCATCACCCAGAAGCAGCGGGAGCGGTTCGAGGAAGAGCTCGAGCTCGACTTCGCCTACTCGGTCCCCGGCCGGGCGCGCTTCCGCGTCAACATCTACCGCCAGCGCGACGCGATCGGCGCCGCTTTCCGGCTCATCCCGTACGAGATCAAGAAGCTCGAAGAGCTGAACATGCCGCCGAGCATCGCCAACTTCGCCATGCTGCCGCGTGGCTTCGTGCTCGTCACCGGCCCGACCGGTTCGGGCAAGTCCACGACGCTCGCGAGCCTCGTCGACCTGGCCAACCGCAACCGGCGCGACCACATCATGACCGTCGAGGACCCGATCGAGTTCCTGCACCAGCACCAGTCGTGCCTGGTCAACCAGCGCGAGGTCGGCGAGGACACGCACTCCTTCCAGAACGCGCTCAAGCACGTGCTGCGCCAGGACCCCGACATCATCATGGTCGGAGAAATGCGTGACCTGGAGACGATCTCGGTCGCCCTGACCGCGGCCGAGACCGGTCACCTCGTCTTCGCGACCCTGCACACCCAGGACGCGGCCCAGACCATCGACCGCATCATCGACGTCTTCCCGCCGCACCAGCAGCAGCAGGTGCGCGTGCAGCTCGCCGGAGCCCTGCAGGGCATCGTCTGCCAGACCCTCTGCAGCACCGCCGACGGTCGCGGCCGGGTGGCGGCGACCGAGGTGCTGGTGGCGACCCCCGCCATCCGCAACCTCATCCGTGAGGGCAAGAGCCACCAGATCTACTCGGCTCTGCAGGCGGGCGCCAAGTACGGGATGCAGACCATGGACCAGCAGCTGGCCGAACTCGTCATGGCCGGCCGGATCTCCTACGAGGTCGGGCTCGAGAAGTGCCACCACGCCGAGGACTTCAGCCACCTGTGCGGGCCCATGCGTACGCGCCAGCATTTCGGGTGACCTCCGTCGGCTAAAGGCGGTCGCCCCAGGCGACGAAACCAGATCAGGGCCATCTGCAGTAACGCAGCTAGGCCGCCGGTATCAAGCTCGAGAGGTAACGACTCGCAATGGCGACGACGTACGCATACGCGGTCCGTGACCGTGCCGGCAAGATGATCAACGGTCACCTCGAGGCGGATTCGCCGGCCCTCGTGGCGACCAAGCTCAAGGCGATGGGCTACGCGCCCATCAACATCACCGAAGCCAACGCCGGGATGAAGCGCGAGATCACCATCCCGGGCTTCGGCAACAAGGTGAAGCTGAAGGACCTTGCCATCATGTCGCGCCAGTTCGCGACGATGGTCAACAGCGGCCTGCCCCTGCTGCGCGCGCTGCGCATCCTCGCCGAACAGACGGAAAGCAAAGAGCTTTCGCGGGTCCTGCACGAGGTGCGCGCCGACGTCGAGGGCGGCACCGCGCTGTCGGTCGCGATGGCGAAGTTCTCCCCGAAGGTCTTCCCGCCGCTGATGATCAACATGGCGCGCGCGGGTGAGGTCGGCGGTTTCCTCGACACCGTCCTGCTGCAGGTCGCCGAGAACTACGAGGCTGAGGTCAAGCTGCGCGGCAAGGTGAAGAGCGCGATGACCTACCCGGTCATCGTCTTCATCATGGCCATCCTGATGTGTACGGCCATGCTGCTGTTCATCGTTCCCGTCTTCGCGAAGATGTTCTCCTCGCTGGGCGGCAAACTGCCTGCGCCCACACGACTGCTGATGGATGCCAGCAACATCCTGAAGAGTTACTTCCCCATCTTCTTCCTGATACTGGTCGCGTTCATCGTGGTGTGGAAGCGGATCAAGCACGATGACCGGGTACGCAACATCGTCGATCCGCTCAAGCTGAAGATGCCGGTCTTCGGAAATCTCGCCAAGAAGATCGCGCTCAGCCGCTTCGCCCGCAACCTCGGCACGCTCATGAAGTCCGGCGTGCCGATCCTGCAGAGCCTCGAGATCGTCGCCGGCACCACCGGAAACGTGGTGCTGTCACGGGCGATCGCCGACGTGCAGGAGAGCGTGCGCTCCGGTGAGAGCCTCACCGCACCGCTGGCCAACCACGACGTCTTCCCGGCGATGGTGGTGCAGATGATGGCGGTCGGCGAGGACGTCGGCGCGCTCGATGAGATGCTCGAGAAGATCAGCCAGTTCTACGACCAGGAAGTCGAAGCGACGACCGAGGCGCTCACCGCGCTCATCGAACCGCTGATGATCGCCTTCCTCGGCGGCGTCGTCGGCTCCATGGTCATCGCGCTCTACATGCCGATGTTCAAGATTTACAACCTGGTGCAGTAGACAGACCATCCGATTCGGCCACCTGGTGGAATAGCTGACTCGGCCCTTCAGCCCACCTTGCTCTTGACCGATGAGCAAAAGGCTTGCTTAAAGCCTGGTGAAGGGACATCGCGTGCGAAGTCATGATTTCCGACACCGTCGGTCTGACGACGGTTTCACGCTGATCGAGCTTCTGGTCGTCATCATCATCATCGGGATTCTCGCGGCGATCGCCATTCCGGTTTTCCTCAGCCAGCGGGCCAAGGGCTACGAGGCGTCCGAGAAATCCGATCTTCGAGCCGTCGCCGAGCGCATGGAGATCTTCTACACCGACAACTACACGTACGCCGGCGTCCCGTTCGGCTCGGGCACCGGCGCCGGAAACACCATCACCGGCAACGTGGAGAAGGTGGGGCCCGGTGAGGCGGTCACGCTTTCAAGAACAACAGCATCACCCTTGAGGCGGTCGGCGGGAGCGGGTACTGCCTGAGCGCGGCGAACCCGCAGGCATGCCAAGACCTGGTACTACGACAGCAGTGGCGGCGGCGTCACCACCACCAGCTGTACCGCCAAGACCTACTAGTGATCTCGGGGCCACCTGCCCCGAGCCCTACTCGCAAAGCTCCGCGAAGTCGCCAGTCACGGTCCGTGGCAGGCGACTTCGTGTTTCCGCGAACCTTTCCGCTGTCTTGCGGGTTTCCGGTCTTGAGGGACCTTTGGCGCCGGCGGGGCCGAACGGCGCACTACACGTGGGCTGAATGGCCGTCTCCCACGTCGCCAGAGCAGCTCCGGATGGTGCATTTCGGCCAACAGCTTCCCCCAAAAGAATGAATCGAAACACCGAGCTACAGGTCCGGCCGGATGGCTGACGATATCCCTGGAGTCGTGAGTCGCCGGTCGGACCGGAGGCTCGAGGATCTGGTCCGGGAAAGGACAACAAATGCTCGCACGTCTGCACAAGCGGATGAACAAGGAGGAGGAGGGCTTCACCCTCATCGAGCTCCTCGTCGTCATCATCATCATCGGTATCCTGGCGGCTATCGCGATTCCGGTCTTCCTTAGCCAGAAGCAGAAGGGCTACGAGGCTTCGATGAAGTCCGACCTGCGCACGGTTGCCCAGGAGATCGAGGCCCAGAACGTCGACGCCCAGAACTACAGCAACACCACCTTCGCCGGCGTGACGTCCGGCGGTCGCCGGGGCCACCATCACCGGAGCTAGCCGAAGGTCGGTGACAGCACCACGGTCAACCTGAGCGCCGGCAACACGATCACCTGGGTCGGTTCGACGGCCACTTCGTACTGCCTGGAGGCCACCACCAGCAAGGTCGCCACCAACGCTCCGATCTGGTACTACGAGAACACGAAGGGCGGCCTCACCAAGACCGCTTGCACCAGCTGATCAGCACCTGATCAACCTGATCGCCTACCTGCCCCGGACCTCGGTCCGGGGCAGGTTCGCGTTCGGCTCCATTCGCCCGTTCGGGCGCTCAATACCTGCTCCATTTGCGGCGAAGTTAAAGCACAGGCCGGCCGTCCCCAGTGGTGAGGAGTGATCGCGATGTCGCGTACGCGGCGGATCATCTCGTCGTTCCTGCCAGGACCCCGACGCTCAGCAGGCGACGAGGGTTTCTCGCTCATCGAGGTCATGGTCGCGCTCGCTCTCGTCATCACCGTCATGGCCACCACCGCAGGGTTCTTCACCACCTCGCTGAAGCAGAGCAACGGACAGACGCAGGCCCAGGAGGCCGCCGTCCTTGCCGACCAGCAGCTCGACTACACCCGCAGTGTCGCCGCCACCTCGTTGGTGTCCGGCCGCACGCAGACGGACGTCCAAGCGGCGATCGCCAGTCCCGGCAGGGCTGACCTCAGCCAGGACGTCACAGCGGCGCCCTGGCCGGTCGACGCCCTCGGGAAGACCGTCACGAACTACGACCCGTCGGCGACGGCGCGAGCTCGCAAGCCGTCCCGATCAGCATGAAGAACGTTGTCGGTGGCACGACGTACACCGTCAGGACCTTCATCGACCAGTGCTACGTGTCCGTGGCGGCCAACCAGACCTGCACGAAGACCGACTCCGGCAATGGCTGGGTCTACCGCATCACCGTCGACGTCGCCTACTCGTTGAGCGGTGGCCGCTCGTGCGGCGCCACGTCGTGCCAGTTCGTCGCGAGCACGCTGCGCGACCCCGGAACCGATGCCTGCTTCAACGTCAACGTCGACTACGCCGGCTGCTCCACGTTGCAGCCGACCATCACGGTGATCACCCCGAACACCGTGACGACCAACTCCTCGAGCACCATCACCCTGACCGGTACCAACTTCGACCCGGGCGCCACGGTCTCGATCGACACCGGCGGCTCGGTCAGCAACGTCACCCGGGTCAGCAGTAGCTCGGTGACCTTCACGCTCACGACCGACAACACCGTGGCCGCGGTCGGCACCCGGACCATCAAGCTGACGAACCCCAACGGCAAGTTCGCCTACGGAACGATGACCATCACGACCTCGGCGATGAACGTCACCTCGGTGAGCCCGTCGCCCGTCAACACCGGCGCGACGACCACCCTGACCATCTCCGGCTCCGGCTTCCAGAGCGGTTCGGTCGTCTCCATTCCCAGCACCGCGGGCACGATCGTCGGCACACCGACGATCACGGCGAACACCATCACGGTCAGCTTCGCCGCCGGCAGCGGCGCGTCGGCGATCGGCACCTGGCCCGCAACGGTGACCAACCCCGACGGTTACAACAAGTCGGCGAACTTCGCCATCCAGCAGGCGCCTGTCACGCTGACGGCGATCAGCCCGTCGAGCATGGCGTACGCCAGCACGCGCAGCTTCACGCTCACCGGCACCGGCTTCAACAGCGGCGCTCAGGTGACGCTGGATGGCGCGAACGTCAGCGAGACCGTGGGTTTCCTCCACCTCGATGACGGTCGCACTCACGTCGGATCCCGCGGCCGGCCCGCACACCTTCGTCGTTACCAACCCCGACGGCGGCACGGCGAGCAAGACCTTCACCGTCACCTCGACAGCCCGATCAGCGTCACCGCGGTCAGCCGGCCCCCACGTCAACGGCAGTACGAAGACCTTCACCATCACCGGAAGCGGTTTCCTCAGCGGCGCCACCGTGAAGCTTGACGGCAGAGCGACACTGAGCGCCACGCGCAACTCCTCCGCCCAGATGTCCGTGACGCTCTCGGACTACCCGTCCGCGGGAAGCCACACCTTCACCGTCCTCAACCTCGACGGTGGCTCAGCGACCGGCACCTTCAGTGTCACGCGCACATCACGAATGCGACCGCCGACCAACTCGGTCCACAGCGGTACCACCAAGACGTTCACCATCGACAGGCACCGGCTTCGTCGCCGGCACGCAACACGGTGGACCGTGAACGGTCGACGACCGGTGTCTCGAGCGTCTCGGTCACCTCGACGACGAAGGCACCTTCAAGTACAAGTTCAGAACCGCAGGCGACCTACACCATCCAGCTCAGGTCAACTCTGGACGGGTCCGTCAGCGACGTCTACACCTGGTGTACGAGCTCGATGAGCACCTCTAGCAGCCGCTCGCCGACGTGCGCGTCGGTCGTAGGACGGGGAAATCGGGCTTCACGATCGTCGAGCTGCTGGTGTCGATGATCCTGCTGGCCGTCGTCTCCACGAGCTTCCTCGCCGCGGTCAACGCGATCTACTCGGGAATCCATAAGCAGCAGGGCATCACGAACGCGGCGGACGGCAACCGGCTGGCCTTCGAGTTGCTGGACAAGCAGGTGCGCTACGCCAGTGGCATCAACACCCCGGGGACCGCGGCCGACGGCAACTTCTACATCGAGTACAAGTGGAGCAAGTCCAACGGTTCGCTCGACACCCTCACCTGCTCGCAGTGGCGGCTGAACCCGACGACTCACGTCCTGCAGTGGCGTAGCTGGGTCGCCGGTACGACGCCCAACCCCGTGCCGACTTTCACGACCATCGACACCGGTGTGACCAACGTTCCCGCATCGGCACCGCCGTTTGCGCTGATGGGCCCGACGGGACCCCCGAGCCTGCCGGGTGGGACGGGTCCGACGATGCAGTACCAGGTGCTCAAGATCAATCTGATTGCCCGGCACGACACCGGAAATCTCACGACGGCAGGGAACCTGACCGCATTGGACACACCCAACAGCGGAGTCCCGAGCCCGTCGGTCTGCCAGGAGGTGGCACGGTCATGAAGGGCCCCCTTCGCCGGCTTCGTTTTCGCCCCATCTCGGGGGATGACAGCCAGTCGGGCTTCGCCATGATGGTCGCGCTGCTGCTGATCGTCGTCGTCGCCGGCATGAGCCTGCTCGTCGCCGGTCTCGTCGTCAGTGAGAACAAGCCGACCCAGACCCAGCGCAAGACGGTCGCCACCCTGAATGCTGCGGAGGCGGGATTCGAGGTGGCGCTGCATCGGATGCGGACCGCGACGGACTCCTACGGCAACGGTGTCTTGAGCAAGCTTCCGTGCACCGCCACCTCCTCGGCCGTGGGCACGCCGCTCATCGGATCGGTCGGCCCGAAGACCGGGGCGGCAAGCAACCAGACGCTCAGCTACACCGTGTACGTCAGGTACTACAACGACGACCCGAGCACGATGGGGACCACCGACCTCAACCAGAACGCGATCGCCTGCTCGGGCGGCGCCCCGGTCAGCGTGCCGCAGTATGCCTACATCCAGTCCAACGGTCAGGGGATCGGCGGTGCCTCTGCGACGAGTACCCAGGGAAACCGGGCGCTGCACACCACGTACCGCTTCAAGACCAGCACGCTGAACATCGCCGGCGGGCGCCTCAACATGAACACGACCTCGCTCTGCATGGACGCCGGGTCAGCCCAGCCTGCGATCGGCGCAGCCGTGACGGTGACCACCTGCCAGAACCGCGGGGTCATCGACTCGCAGAGCAGCTGGGCCTACCGTCCCGACCTGTCGATCTACCTGACGACGACGGGTTCACCGGGGCTCTGTGTCACCGCGGGGACGACCTTCGGTACGACCTCCTCCTCGCAGCTGACGCTGCAGACCTGCGCGACGGACGGCAACGCGACGACGTACCCGTACCAGCCGAGCCCGTCGCTCCAGCAGCGCCAGGAGTGGAGCTTCGACGACAACGGCAAGTTCGAGGGTGCCGGTAACACCGGAAACATCAACGGCAACTGCATCACCGCCAACCCGTACAACAACCCGGTCACCGGCGGGTTCCTCTACGAGCAGGGCTGCGACGGCGGCGGCTTCGACACCGAGACCTGGAACCCCGACCCGCAGGTCGGCGCGGGCGCCGCTGGCAACAACACCCAGCAGTTGGTGAACTACTCCGAATTCGGCCGTTGCTTCGACGTGACGGGCAAGAACGTGAGTGCCACGTGGCTCATCGCCTACCCGTGCAAGCAGGCGCCGGACCCGACCCAGGTCTCGTGGAACCAGCACTGGGCCTACTCGTCGACCAACAAGACGCTCACCACGACCACCGGCGGGGTCACCTACTGCATCACCGCACCGGCTACGCAGTCCGCGACGCCCATCAACAACCTGGTCCTGATCTATCCCTGCAACGCCACCACCTATGGCAGCCGGCAGACCTGGACCGAATCGGGGACACCGGCAGCTACAGCACCTCGTACACGATCGTGAGCGCCGCCGGTGGGTGCCTGTCCGTGGTGCAGCCGGGCCTGGGCTCCACCTATGACCAGCAGTGGGGTGCGATCGTCACCACCACGTGCGATGGTTCTCTGATTCAGAAGTGGAACGCGCCGGCGAACTTCATCGACTCGCGCTTCAAGGGAACAGCCGAGGACAAGGGCGGTCAGTGATGACGGCAGCGCTGGCAGTGCTTGCCGGCCTGCTGGGACTGGCGGTCGGATCCTTTCTGAACGTCGTCGTGTGGCGCGTGCCGCGCGGGGAGTCGGTCATCTCCCCGCGCTCGCACTGCCCGAACTGCGATGCCGGCATCCGCCCCCGTGACGAGATCCCCGTCATCTCATGGCTTTTGCTCAAGCGCCGGTGCCGTGACTGCCAGGCACCGATCAGCGCTCGCTACCCCTTGGTGGAACTGCTGACGGCAGCCGTCTTCGTCGCCGTCGCGTTGAGGTTCCGCCACTCGCCGAGCTGGATCCCGGCCTACCTGTATCTGGCGGGACTCGGAGTGGCGCTCGCGCTGATCGACCTCGACGTGCGCAAGCTCCCGAATGCCCTCACCTTGCCGGCCTATCTGGTCGGTCCGGTCCTGCTGGCGGTTGCGGTCGCGGGCGACGGGCACGTGGGCTGGGGGTCCCTGCTACGTGCCCTTGGCGGCCTGGCCGGTATGTACGCGTTCTACTACGTGCTGTGGTTCGCGACGAGCGGGCGCGGCATGGGCTTCGGTGACGTCAAACTCGCTGGTGTGCTTGGACTTTTCCTGGCCTTCCTCGGCTGGCAGACCTGGGCCGTCGGCCTGTTCGCCGGCTTCTTCGTCGGCGGCGTCATCGGTCTGGTCCTGATGGCGGCCGGGCGCGCTGGGCGCAAGACCAAGGTGCCGTACGGGCCGTTCATGCTCGCCGGTGCTTTCATCGCGGTGCTTGTCGGAAGCGGCATCGCGCACTCGTACCTGCATGTCGTCGGGGCCTGAAAGCCCATAACGGACAGGCATTTCGTCGTGGCATCCGGCCCGGCCGAATTCCACCGTTCGTCCCCTCAAGGCGCTGCTCCAATCGGCCGAACATTCGTGTGACGGCCAGTTCGGCCGACTCTCACGTACGGAAGGGGCTGCTGTGTCTGGACGCAGAGCCGTCGGCCTCGACATCGGTACGACGGGCGTTCGCGCGGCTCAGATCGCCTGGTCCAAGGACCAGACGACCTTGGAGCGGTTCGGGCAGGTAGCCCTCCCACCGGGCGCCGTGCGCGACGGCGAAGTCATCGACAGTGAAGCCGTTGCTGCGGCCATCCGCGAACTCTGGGCGCGGGTGAAGTTCAGCACCAAGAAGGTCATCGTCGGGGTGGCCAACCAAAAGGTCATCGTCCGCCAGCTCGACCTTCCGTGGATGCCGATCGCCGAGCTGCGCAAGTCGCTCGCCTTCCAGGTCGCCGACGTGATCCCGATGCCCGTGGAGCACGCGATTCTCGACCTGCACCCGCTCGAGGAGGTCGAGGACGAGAACGGCCGGCGCCAGCGCATCCTGCTGGTGGCCGCCTCCCGTGACATGGTCTCCTCGCTCATCTCCGCGGTGGAGTCGGCGGGCCTGACCCCGACGAGCGTCGACCTCAACTCCTTCGCGGTCCTGCGCGTGCTCGCCGACGTCGACCGCCTCGGTCTCACCAGGCGGGCCGAAGCTCTCGTCGACGTCGGCGCCAGCGTGACGAACATCGTCGTCTCCGAGGGCGGAGTGCCGCGTTTCGTGCGCATCCTGCTCATGGGCGGCGCTGACATCACCGAGAGCATCGCCGATCGCATGGGTATCGGGCTCGAGCAGGCCGAGGCCATCAAGCAGCACGAGCACGTTCCCGCTTCGCCGGACGCCCCGGGGATCTCGCCGATGACGCGGATCACCGAGAGCGCCGCCGACGCGTGGGTCGAGGAAGTGCGCGGCTCGCTCGACTACTACTTCGCGCAGGCAGGTGCGGCCCGCGTCTCACGGATCGTGCTCTCCGGCGGCGGCTCGCAGCTCGGCGGGCTCGCTCGCCGGCTGGCCATGACGACCGGGGTGCCGGTGGAGCCGGCCACCCCGCTGGCGCCGATGCAGATCGGAAAGACCGGCCTGTCGGACGCGCAACTCGACTACGTCCAAGCATTCAGCGTTGTCCCGGTGGGCCTGGCTATGGCGGGTGCGGCATGAGCGTCCTGACTGATTCGTCCCCGGAATCCGGTGCGACGGCGGGCGATTTCGACCTGCTGACCCCGGTGGAGTACGTCGCCCCCCGGGCGAACCTGCTCCCGCCGGAGATCGCGGAGCGGGCAGCACTGCGCAAGATGCAGGCGCTGCTCGCCGCGGCAGTCATCGCGTGCGGCGGCATCGTCGGCGCTGTCTACGTCACCAGCGCCAGCGGGCGGGCCCCGGCCAAGGCGGCACTTGCCCAGGCGCAGAGCGAGCAGCAGACCCTTTCGGCACAGAAAGCCGCGCTGGCGCCCGCTCAGGCGGCGCACCAGCAAGTGCTGGCCGCCAAGCAGTCGCTCGTCGCGGCCATGAGCTCTGAAGTGCTCTGGTCGAACCAGCTCGACACCCTGCGCCGCCGGCTCACGGACGGCGTGCGCCTGTCGACTCTGACGGTCACTCCTACGGACCCGACCGGCACCGGCGCCGCGTCGACGGCGGTCCAGCTGCCGGCCGGCCCGGCGGGTACCTCATCCAGCACTCCTTCCGCCACCAGCACGGCGGGCGGAACCGCGGCGTCGGCTCCCTACCTCGCTTCGGTGACCATGGCCGGCACCGCGCTCGACAACGACGCGGTGGCCAACTGGCTCGACACCCTTGCCGGCATGCCCGGCTGGGCAAACGTCTACCTGACGAGCACCAGCAGCACCCCGAACAGCACGCTCGTGACGTACTCCATCACGGCCAACATCACGCAAGCCGCCCTCTCTCACCGCTACACGAACGGGAGCTGAGCGATGAAGTCCATCGGTCGTAGAGCGACCATCATCGTCGCCGCCGTGGCCGGCATCGCTGTCCTCGCGGGCGGCTGGTTCCTGCTGGTGAAGCCGGTGCGGGCCGACATCTCCAAGGTGAAGGCCCAGACGAGTCAGCAGCAGTCCGACAACGACAGCGCACGCCTGCAGTTGCAGTCCATGCGGAGCATCGCCAAGCACCTGCCGGCCGAGAAGGCAGAACTCGCCGTGCTCTCGCAGCGGGTGCCGAACCAGGTGCAGCTTCCGTCGATCCTGCGTTCGATGCAGGCGCTCGCCAAGGCCTCGGGTGTCACACTCGTGAGCATCACGCCCACGGTGCCGAGCCCGTTGGCCAGCGCCCCAGGCATCTCGACAGTCGGGATCAGCCTGAACGTGAGCGGCGGGTACGCCGAGATCGAGCAGTTCGACAGTGCACTGGAAGGTTTGCAGCGCACCTTCCTGGTCTCGGGCTTCAGCATGACCGGCTCCGGCGGCAGCACCGGTAGCGGCAACCCCACGGCCTCCACCGCCAACGACATCACTGCCAGCTTCACGGCTCGCGTCCTGGTGCGGACGCCGGCCACGGCAGCGACGACCTCCACGGCGAAGACCGCCACTACCGGACACTGATCGGACCAGGAGCACTCATGCCTCGCCAAAAGGACGCCAGCAAGTCTTTGACGCTGGACAAACGTTCCAAGATCATGATCGGTGTGCTGGCGGTGGTCCTCGTGGCCGCGGCGGCGTTCTTCCTGTTGAAGAAGGGCAGCACGAGCGACAACACCGCGAGTCCCGCGGTGACGACGCCGACGACGTCGACCTCGCCCAAGGCTTCGGCTGACGCCGAAGGTCACGCCCAAGCCTGACCCCGTCGCCCGTCGTGACGGCCGACAGCACCCGCGATCCCTTCCTTCCGCTGGCGCAGGAGGCCGCGGCAACGGCAGCCGCAAGTGCGACGCGCGCCTCGCCGGCCTCGGCGACGGCCCCGACCGCGGCGGCGACCACCCCGGCGCCGGCCGCCGGTAGCCACACGGTCGCGCTGGTCGTCCGTCACCGGCACGGCCGCGGCGATCACCTACAACAGCGTGGACAAGACCGTGAAGGCCGGCGACTCCATCGCCAACGGGCGTCGCCTGCATCAAGGTCACTGCGGACTCGATCTTCGTCACCTTCAACAACAAGGCTTACGCTCTCGCTCCCGGGCAGACCGTCAGCTTCTGACACCTCCACAAGCCGGCAAAGCGGTGCTCCGCTTCGGCGGGCGCCGCGCTTTCTGCCCTCGGTTCTGGGAGACTGGGCCGCGTGCTGCGCTGGCTGACTGCGGGGGAGTCCCATGGCCCGCGCTTGTCGGCGACCATCGAGGGACTTCCCGCCGGGGTCGCGGTGACCTCCGATGACATTCGGCCCAGCTGGCGCGCCGTCGCCTCGGTTACGGCCGCGGCGCGCGGATGTCGTTCGAGCAGGACGCGGTCGAGGTCATCGGCGGAGTGCGCCACGGCCTCACCCTCGGCGGTCCCGATCGCCGTCGTCGTGCGCAACACCGAGTGGCCCAAGTGGACCGACGTGATGAACCCCGACCCGGTCGACCCGGCGGTGCTCGCTGAGGCGGCGCGCAACGCGGCCGCTCACCCGCCCGCGTCCCGGCCATGCCGATCTCGTCGGGATGCAGAAGTACGGCTTCGACGACGCCCGTCCGGTCCTCGAGCGGGCCTCGGCCCGTGAGACCGCGGCCCGCGTGGCGCTGGGCACGTACGCGCGGGCGCTTCTGCAGCAGGCGTTTGGCGTCACGATCCTCTCGCACGTGGTCAGCCTCGGTCCGGTCGCCGTGCCGGCGGGGGCGCCGCTGCCCGAGCCCGGACGACAGCGACCGTATCGACGCCGATCCGGTGCGCTGCGCCGACCCGGCGACGGCGGCCGCGATGGTGGCGGAGGTCGATGCGGCCAAGCGCGAGGGCGACACGCTCGGCGGCGTGGTCGAGGTGCTGGCGTACGGACTGCCGCCCGGGCCTCGGCAGCCACGTCCACGGTGACCGCCGGCTCGACTCCCGGCTGGCCGCCGCGCTCATGGGCATCCAGGCCATCAAGGGTGTGGAGCTCGGCGACGGGTTCGAGACCGCGCGCCGACGCGGATCGCGGCGCACGACGAGATCGTGCGCGACGCCGACGGCGAGCTGCGCCGGGTCACGGGCCGTTCGGGCGGCACGGAGGGCGGGATGTCGACCGGCGAGGTGTTGCGCGTACGCGCGGCGATGAAGCCGATCTCGACGGTCCCGCGGGCGCTACGCACCGTCGACGTCGCTACGGGCGAGGCGGCGGTCGCGATCAACCAGCGTTCCGACGTGTGCGCAGTCCCGGCGGCGGGTGTCGTCGCCGAGGCGATGGTGGCCCTGGTCCTCGCCGATGCGGTGCTGGAGAAGTTCGGCGGCGATTCGCTGGCCGAGACCCGCCGTAACGGCCGAGCTACCTGCAGACCATCGAGTCGCTGCTGCCCGGCGCTCCCATGAGCGCGGCCCCGCGTGGTGCTCGTCGGGCCGCCGGGGGCAGGCAAGACGCACGGTCGGGCCGGTTGCTGGCCGAGCGGCTCGGCGCGCCGTTCGTCGACACCGACGACTTGCAGCGAAAGCGCGCCGGCAAGTCGGTCGCCGACATCTTCCTGGAGGACGGCGAGGAGCGCTTCCGCGAGCTGGAGCGCGCCGCGTCGTCGCTCTCGACGCGGCGGGCGACGACGCGGCGGCCGTCGTCGCGCTCGGCGGCGGTGCCGTGCTGGACGCGCGAGACCCGGGCTGATCTGCCGGCCGAGCGCGTACGTCGCGCTGTCGCGTCGACCTCACCGATGCCGTCAAGCGGGTCGGGCTGGCCCGTGACCGGCCGCTGCTGCGTCGAGGCCCCGCGCGCCCGGATGTCTGCGACGTTGCGCGAGCGCGCGCCGCTCTACGCCGAGGTGGCGAGCCTGCACGTCGACACCTCCGGGCGCACGCCGGACGAGGTCGCCGAGGAGGTGCTGGCATGGCTGAACCGAAGCGTGACCCGCATCGAGGTCCGGCCGGGCGACGGGGCCGCCGTACACCGTCCAGGTCGGCATCGGGCTGCTCGGGGAGCTGGTCGATTCGGTCGGCCGCGGGGCGACCCGGGTCGCGGTGCTGCACCCGCGGGCTCTGCGCGCCACGGCCGAGGCGTTCGCGATGAGCTCTGGCCGCTGCCGGGCGGCGCGGAGGTGCATCTGCTCGAGGTGCCCGACGGGGAGGACGCCAAGGACCTCGCCGTCGCGGCGTATGCCTGGTCCGTGTTCGGCCAGGTCGGATTCACCCGCGACGATCTCGTCATCGGTCTCGGCGGTGGAGCGGTCACCGACCTCGCCGGCTTCGTGGCCGCGACGTGGCTGCGCGGGGTGCGCGTCGTGCAGGTGCCGACCACGCTGCTCGGCGATGGTCGACGCCGCCGTCGGCGGCAAGACCGGCGATCAACACCGAGGCGGGCAAGAACCTGGTCGGCGCGTTCCATCAGCCGTCCGGCGTGCTCTGCGACCTGGCGACGCTGGAGACCCTTCCGCCCGAACGAGTTCACCGCCGGGCTCGCCGAGGTCGTGAAGACCGGCCTGATCGCCGATCCGGCCATCCTCGACCTGCTCGAGGCCGACCCGACCGGCCGCGTCCATCTGCGCGAGCTCATCGAGCGCTCGATCGCGGTGAAGGCGGAGGTGGTCAGCGCCGACCCGAAGGAAGCCGGGCCGCCGCGAGATCCTCAACTACGGCCACACCCTCGGCCATGCCATCGAGAAGGCCGAGCACTACCGCTGGCGTCACGGCGCGGCCGTCTCGGTCGGGCTGGTCTTTGCCGGCGCGCTCTCGCGGCTGGCGGCCGGGCCTGGACGACGCGACCGCCGACCGTCACCGCGAGCTGCTCGAGCGGATCGGCCTGCCGGTCGCTACCCGGCCGACCGCTGGCCGAAGCTGGCCGACGCGATGCGCGTCGACAAGAAGGCTCGGGCGAAACGGCTGCGTTTCGTGGTGCTCTCCGGGCTCGCCCAGCCGCGCATCCTCGACGACCCTGATCCGTCGCTGCTGCTCGCGGCCTACAGCGAGGTCGCCTCATGAAGGTGCTGGTGCTCGTCCGGACCCAACCTCGACCGTCTCGGCGTCCGCGAGCCCGAGGTCTACGGCCGCGGCACCTACGCCGAGCTGGTCGACGCCTGCCGCGAGGCCGCCGGCCGGCTCGGCCTCGATGTCGACGTCCGCCAGACCGCGGACGAGGCGGAGATGATCCGCTGGATGCACGAGGCGGCTGACGCGGCGCCTGCCGGTCGTGCTCAACGCCGGCGCCTGGACCCATTACTCGTACGCCTTGCGCGACGCTTGCGCCGGGCATCCCGGCGCCGCTCATCGAGGTGCACCTGTCCCAGATCGCCGCCCGCGAGGAGTTCCGCCACCACTCGGTGCTCTCCGCAGTCGTCACCGGCACGATCACCGGCCTCGGCGTCGACTCCTACCTGCTCGCCCTGCAGGCGATCGCCGCTCGCAGCCGCCGCTGATCGCGGCGGCCCCGCTAGACTCGGCCGCGTGCCTTCGACCAACGACCTGAAAAACGGCATGACGCTCGACCTCGACGGCGGGCTGTGGAATGTCGTCGAGTTCCAGCACGTCAAGCCCGGCAAGGGCGGCGCGTTCGTGCGCACGACGCTGAAGAACGTGACCACCGGCAAGGTGGTCGACCGCACGTTCAACGCCGGCGTGAAGGTCGAGGTCGCCACCGTCGACAAGCGCGAGATGACCTACCTCTACCGCGAGGGCGACGACTTCGTCTTCATGGACACCGAGTCCTACGACCAGATCCACGTGCCCGCCGAGACCGTCGGGTCGGCGGCCGACTACATGCTGGAAAACACCAACGCGACTGTCGCGCTCAACGACGGCTCGCGCTGTACGTCGAGCTCCCCGCTTCGGTCGAGCTCACCATCAGCTACACCGAGCCGGGCCTGCAGGGCGACCGCTCCAGCGGCGGCACGAAGCCGGCGACCCTGGAGACCGGCGCGAGCGTGCAGGTGCCGCTGTTCGTCGTCAACGGCGAGCGAGATCAAGGTCGACACCCGCGACGGCCGCTACCTCGGGCGCGCCAACTGAGCCGCGGCGTCGGCCAAGCGGCGCCCCGGCTCGCTGCCGGCGCGCACCAAGGCGCGTAAGCGCGCGCTCGACGTGCTCTACGAGGCCGACCTCATGGGCCTCGACCCGATGGCGACGCTCGGCTTCGGCTGGAGCAGGCCGACCCGCCGGTGCCGGCGTACGCGGTCGACCTGGTCGAGGGGGTCGTCGCGCATCGCGGCGAATCGACCGGCTGATCGCCTCGGTCTCCGAAGGCTGGACGATCGCGCGGATGCCGGCGATCGACCGCAACGTGCTGCGACTCGGGAGCGTACGAGCTGCTCTACCGACCGGACGTGCCCGCCGGGGTCGCCGTCAGCGAGGCCGTCGAGCTGGTGGGAAGGCTTTCGACCGACGAGTCGGCAGCGTTCGTGAACGGGGTGCTGGCGAAGGTCGCGCAGAAGCAGCGTGTGGCGGCGAGCACAGCGCCGGCCGCGGCCGTCAGACCGTCTCGACCGCACGCCGCGCGTCAGGCGACAGCACGCCCCAGCTGATCAGCTGCTCGGTGAGAGTGGTCGGGTTCTCGTCGTAGATGACGGCGAGCGAGCGCAGGTCCTCGTGGCGGATCGACAGGACGCGGCCGTTGTAGTCCCCGCGTTGGCTCTGGATGGTCGCCGCATAACGCAGCAGCGGCGCGCCTTGATCACGCGGGACGGCCTGCAGTTTCTCCAGGTCGAGAATGATGCGCGGCGATTGCTCGAGCGCGATGATCGCCTCGCGCTCCGGCAGCAGCTCATTGACCGGCACGCCGTAGAAGTCGGCGAGCTCGGACAGGCGCTGGACCGTGACGGCACGATCCCCGCGCTCGTAGGAACCTACGACGACGGCCTTCCAGCGACCCTCGGACTTCTCCTCGACGCCATGCAGCGACAGCCCTTGCTGGGTTCGGATCGCGCGCAGCCGTGATCCGAGCGCCTTGGCGTAGTCGGACATCTCGTGCTCCGTTCAGCTGGTGGTTCATGGCCGAATTTGGCGCAACGAGCGTCCCCCGACGCAGTGACTTAGTGTAATCCGGTTGGGTCGGTCGCAGGCAATTACCCGGGGATACGGCGAATTGTGAAGGATCTCGTCACGCAAGGACACCGATCTTGGCACGGAGCGATCTTGCCTTCGGGGCGGCTCGCGCTGAGCTTCGTCGACACCCGCGCGCCCTTCGCGGGCGGGTCCTGGTCGGCTGGTAACTTCGTGGCGTCCACTCCTTTAACGACCCGTCCGGCGAGGCGGGGAAGGAGGGCGAAAGCCTGATGCTGTCATGAGCACTCCAGCACGTCCAGGAGACCCGCGGCATCGGCGACGTTCCCCGCGACGTGCTCAGCGCCGCGATGTCGGCCGCACCCTCTCCCGGATCGCGCATCAGGTGCTCGAACACACCGGCGGCGGCCGCGATCTGGTCGTGCTGGGCATCCCGACGCGAGGTGTCGCGCTAGCGCAGCGGCTCGCCGCCAAGCTCGCCGACTTCGAGGGCCGCGCGGTTCCCGTCGGCTCGCTCGACACCACCATGTACCGGGATGACCTGCGCCTTCGAGGAATACGGCCGCTCGGCCGCACCGAGCTTCCCGGCTCCGTCGATGACAAGGTGGTCGTCCTGGTCGACGACGTCCTCTACTCCGGACGCACCGTGCGCGCCGCCCTCGACGCGCTCTCCGACCTCGGCCGGCCCGCGCGCCGTCCAGCTTGCCGTCCTGGTCGACCGCGGTCACCGCGAGCTGCCGATCAGGGCCGACTACGTCGGCAAGAACCTCCCGACCAGCCAGGGCGAGACCGTCCGCGTGCTGCTCGCTGAAGTCGACGGGCGCGACGGGTGGTCATCGAACGCCGGCGATCGCGGGCCAGCGGCCGCAGGGGCAGAAGGGCGTGATGGATCGTCACCTGCTGTCTGCGGCGGATCTCAGCCGCGACGAAGCCACCTCAGTGCTCGACACCGCCGAGGAGATGGCCCTCGTCGGGGATCGGACGGTCAAGAAGCTCCCGACGCTGCGCGGCCGCACGGTCGTCAACCTCTTCTTCGAGGACTCCACCCGCACGCGCACCAGCTTCGAGGTGGCTGCCAAGCGGCTGTCGGCCGACGTGATCACCTTCTCCGCCAAGGGTTCGAGCGTCTCCAAGGGCGAGAGCCTGAAGGACACCGCGCTGACTCTCGAGGCCATGGGTGCCGACGGGGTCGTCTGCCGCCACGGCGCCTCGGGGGCGCCGCATCGCCTGGCCAACTGGATCCGCGGCAGCGTCGTCAACGCCGGCGACGGCACCCACGAGCATCCGACCCAGGCACTGCTCGACGCGTTCACCATGCGACGCCGGCTGGGCCGGCTCGAAGGACTGTCGGTGACCATCGTCGGCGATGTCCTGCACAGCAGGGTCGCCCGCTCCAACGTGCTGCTGCTCTCGACGCTCGGGGCCAGCGTCACCCTCGTCGCCCCTCCGACCCTGCTGCCGGTGGGGATCGAGGCCTGGCCGGCGGAGGTCTCCTACGACCTCGACGCGACCCTGCCCAAGAGCGACGTCGTGATGATGCTGCGGGTCCAGCGCGAGCGCATGTCGGCGTCCTACTTCCCGACGGTCCGCGAGTACAGCCGCCGCTACGGGCTCGACGCGACCCGGGTGGGCATGCTGCCCGATCACGCGATCGTCATGCATCCCGGCCCCATGGTGCGCGGGATGGAGATCGCCTCCGACGTCGCTGACGGGCTGCGCTCGACGATCGTCGAGCAGGTGGCCAATGGGGTCAGCGTTCGGATGGCCGTGCTCTACCTATTGCTCGGCGGGAGCGACGCGTGACAGGCGAGCGGGACGACTCCTGATCCGCGGGCGCCGAGCCTGCTCGGCGGCAAGCCGGTCGACCTGCTGCTCGCCGAGCGGCATCGTCGCCGAGACCGGCGCGCGGCTCGAGGCCCCTCCCGGCGCTCACGTCGTCGACGCCGGGGGTCTGGTCGCACTGCCGGGCTTCGTCGATCTGCACACGCACCTGCGCGAGCCCGGCCGCGAGGACGCCGAGACGGTCGAGTCCGGCACCCGGGCTGCCGCTCTCGGCGGGTTCACCGCCGTGCATGCGATGGCCAACACCGATCCCGTCGCTGACACCGCGGGCGTCGTCGAGCAGGTCTGGCGGCTCGGGCGCGAGGCGGGCTGGTGTGACGTCGCTCCGGTCGGTGCGGTGTCCAGCGGCCTTGCGGGTGAGCAGCTCGCCGAGCTGGGAGCGATGGCCGAAAGTGCCGCCCGGGTAAGGGTTTTTTCCGACGACGGGATGTGCGTCAGTGACCCCGTGCTGATGCGCCGGGCCCTCGAGTACGTCAAGGCGTTCGACGGCGTCATCGCCCAGCACGCCGAGGAGCCGCGGCTGACGGTCGGCGCCCAGCTGAACGAAGGCGTCGTCTCCGCGCGGCTCGGACTCACCGGCTGGCCGGCCGTCGCCGAGGAGTCGATCATCGCGCGTGACGTGCTGCTCGCCGGTCACGTCGGCAGCCGGCTGCACGTCTGCCACGTCTCGACCGCGGGCTCGGTCGAGATCCTGCGCTGGGCGAAGGCCAAGGGATGGCGCGTCACCGCCGAGGTGACCCCGCACCACCTGCTGCTTACCGACGACTTCGCATGCGGCTATGACCCGGTCTACAAGGTCAACCCGCCCCTGCGCACGGCCGAGGATGTCGCCGCATTGCGCGAGGCGCTCGTCGACGGCACCATCGACGCCGTCGCCACTGACCACGCGCCGCACGCGCTGGAAGACAAGGAGACTGAGTGGGCGGCGGCCCGCCCGGGAATGCTCGGGCTTGCAGACCGCGCTCGGCGTCGTGATGCTGGCCCTCGGCGAGCGCTTCAGCTGGGCGCTGGCCGCCGAGCGGATGTCCTACGCGCCCGCCGAGATCGGACGGCTCCGCGCGCAGGGCCGCCCGCTCGACATGGGGGCCCCGGCCAACCTCACCCTCGTCGATCCGAAGGCCTCCTGGGTCGTGGACCCGGCCGGGCTCGCGTCACGCAGCCGCAACACCCCGTATGCCGGACGCGAGCTGCCCGCCACGATCGTCGCGACCTTCCTGCGCGGGCGTGCCACCGTGCTCGACGGCAAGCCCGCGCTCGACGGCGCGGCCGCATGATGCATGCGCTCGCCCATCGTCCGCCGGACCGGCTGGGCGATCACCTCTTGCTGGCCGCCGCGTGCGTGGTGCTCGTGGTGGTGGTCGTCGCGCTGGCTGTCGCCACGGTTCGTCGCCGCGGCCGGCAGCAGGCCGCACTGTTGCCGGAGCTGCCCGGGCCGCCGAGGCCGTTCCCCATCCCGCTCATCGGGGCCATGCCAGGCGTCGCGCTCGGAACCACGATGGCTTCGGGATGGCAGGACGTCAGCCTGGGCGGCGTGCTCGGAAGTCGCGGCTCGGGGGAGCTGCGGGTCACCTGCGTCGGCGTCGACATCGCCGGCACCTGGTTGCCGGCGGCGGAGCTGCGTTCGGTGCGGATCGACGAGCGTTTCGCGACGAAATTCATGCCCGGCGCCGGCCTGCTCGTGTTCGGCTGGGAAGCGGCGGGAATCCATTACGAGAGCGGGTTCCGCGGCGCGGCATCCCGGTATGAGGAGGTGGTGGCCACCGTGCTGGGGCTGCTGGAGAGAACCCGCGAACACGCCGGTGAAGCGGCGTCGCAGCCGGTGCGGGAGGCACAGTGACCGCCGGCCGGCCCAGCGCGGTGCTCATGCTCGAAGACGGCCGCTCGTTCACCGGTGCCGCCTACGGCGCGATCGGTGAGACCTTCGGGGAAGCCGTCTTCGCCACGGGCATGACCGGCTACCAGGAGACGCTCACCGATCCGAGCTACTCGCGTCAGATCGTGGTGCAGACCGCTCCGCACATCGGCAACACCGGAGTCAACGACGAGGACCCGGAGAGCCGCCGGATGTGGGTCGCCGGCTACGTGGTGCGCGACCCCGCACGGCGCGCCGAGTTCGTGGCGGGCCACCCGCAGCCTCGATGAGGAACTGAGCTCGCAGGGCATCGTCGGGATCAGCGGCATCGACACCCGAGCCCTCACCCGCCACCTTCGCGAGCGCGGTGCCATGCGCTGCGCGATCGCCCCCGCCGAGGCCTCGGCCGGCCTGCTCGACCGGGTACGCGCCAGCGACGGCATGCTCGGCGCCGACCTCGCGCCGGCGGTCTCCACCCCCGAGCGCTACGTCGTCTCCCCGGACGGCCCGGTCCGCCTGCGGGTCGCCGCGCTGGATCTGGGCATCAAGTGGCGCACCCCGGCGCGGATGGCGGCGCGGGGGATCGAGGTCACCGTGCATCCCGCGAGGGCGACCGCCGCCGAACTGCTCGCCTCCGGACCCGACGGGGTCTTCTTCTCCAACGGCCCCGGCGATCCGGCGACCGCCGATTACGCCGTCGCCGCCGCGACGGGTGTGCTCGACGCCGGCGTGCCGCTGTTCGGTATCTGCTTCGGCAACCAGGTGCTCGGCCGGGCGCTCGGTTTCGGCACGTACAAGCTCGGCTACGGCCACCGCGGGGTCAACCAGCCGGTGCAGGACCGGGCGACCGGACGGGTCGCGGTCACCAGCCACAACCACGGCTTCGCGGTCGACGCGCCGCTGGACCGGCTATCGGAGACCGCGTATGGACGGGTAGAAGTCAGCCATGTCGCGCTCAACGACGGGGTCGTCGAAGGACTGCGGCTGCTGGACCGCCCGGCCTTCTCCGTCCAGTACCACCCGGAGGCCGCGCCCGGGCCGCACGATGCCGACGGCCTGTTCGACACCTTCGTCGCGTTGATGGAGAGCGCCAAGTGAGCCGCCACGACGACGTCGCGAGCGTTCTCGTCATCGGCTCCGGACCGATCGTCATCGGCCAGGCGTGCGAGTTCGACTACTCGGGCACGCAGGCCTGCCGGGTGCTGCGCCAGGAGGGCCTGCGGGTCATCCTGGTCAACAGCAACCCGGCGACGATCATGACCGACCCCGAGGTCGCCGACGCCACGTACGTCGAGCCGATCACGCCCGAGGTCGTGCGCCAGATCATCGACCGGGAGCGTCCCGACGCGCTCCTGGCGACCCTCGGCGGGCAGACCGCGCTGAACACCGCGATGGCGCTGGCTGACGCCGGGGTGCTCGAAGAGTTCGGCGTCAGGCTGCTCGGCGCCGACATCGACGCGATCCGCGCCGGGGAGAACCGCCAGCTCTTCAAGGCCATCGTCGACGCGCTGCCGGCCGAGCTCGGCGCCGAGAGCGCCCGTTCGGAGATCGCTCACACGCTCGAAGAATGCCTTGCCATTGCTGAAGGTTTGGGCTATCCGGTCGTCGTGCGACCGGGCTTCACCCTCGGAGGCAAGGGCGGTGGCATCGCCTACGACGAGGCCGATCTCATCCGCATCGCGGGAGGCGGACTCGACGCCAGCCGGATGGCCAGCAAGACGGCGGGCCACGTGCTCCTCGAGGAGAGCATCCTCGGCTGGAAGGAGTTCGAGCTCGAGCTGATGCGTGACCGCGCCGACAACGTCGTGGTCGTCTGCTCGATCGAAAACGTCGACCCGATGGGCGTGCACACCGGTGACAGCGTCACCGTCGCCCCGGCCATGACCCTCACCGACCGCGAGTACCAGCGCATGCGTGACGTCGCGATCGCCATCATGCGCGCGGTCGGGGTCGACGCGGGCGGCTGCAACATCCAGTTCGCGGTCGAGCCCACCACCGGCCGGCTCGTCGTCATCGAGATGAACCCGCGGGTCTCGCGCAGCAGCGCGCTCGCGTCGAAGGCCACCGGCTTCCCGATCGCGAAGATCAGCGCGAAGCTCGCCCTCGGCTACACGCTGGACGAGATCGCCAACGACATCACCCGCGTTACCCCGGCGGCCTTCGAGCCGAGCCTGGACTACGTCGTCGTGAAGGTGCCGCGGTTCGCCTTCGAGAAGTTCCCGGGCGCCGACCCGGTGCTCACGACGCACATGAAGAGCGTCGGCGAGGCCATGGCCATCGGGCGCAACTTCGGCGAGGCGCTGAACAAGGCCCTGCGCTCGCTGGAGACCGCGTCCGCGGGCTTCTGGACCCAGCCGGACGAGAAGCTCCCTCACGCCGACCAGCCCGCCCTCGCGGCATTGAAGGTGCCGCACGAGGGCCGCATCTACACGGTCGAGCGGGCGCTGCGCGAAGGCGCCACGGTCGAAGAGGTCTACGCGGCCAGCGGAATCGACCCGTGGTTCGTCGACCAGGTGCTGGCGCTGCAGGAGATCCGCGGCGAGTTGCTCGACGCGCCCGACGACGAGCAGGTGCTGCGGGCGGCGAAGCGGTCGGGCTTCTCCGACCGCCAGATCGCTGCCATCACCGGGCGCTCGGAGCTCGAGGTCCGGGAGCGCCGGCACGCTGCCGGCATCCGGCCGGTGTTCAAGACCGTCGACACGTGCGCGGCCGAGTTCGCGGCGCACACGCCGTATCACTACAGCTCCTACGACGAGGAGACCGAGGTCGAGCCGCGCGAGCGGGAAGCGGTCATCGTTCTCGGCAGCGGGCCCAACCGGATCGGGCAGGGCATCGAGTTCGATTACGCCTGCTGTCACGCGGCTTTCGCGCTGTCCGACGCCGGCTACGAGACCGTGATGGTCAACTGCAACCCGGAGACGGTCTCCACCGACTACGACACCAGCGACCGGCTCTACTTCGAGCCGCTCACCGTCGAGGACGTGCTCGAGATCGTCGCCGCCGAGACCGCGGCCGGACCACTGGCGGGCGTCGTCGTCCAGCTCGGCGGCCAGACCCCGCTGGGCCTGGCCGCAGCGCTCGAGCGCGCCGGGGTGCCGATCGTGGGCACCACCCCGGCGGCCATCCATCTCGCCGAGGACCGCCGCGAGTTCGGCAAGGTGCTGCGAGGCCGCCGGCCTCGTCGCGCCGCGGTTCGGCACCGCCTTCTCCTACGACGAGGCGCGCGAGGTGGCGGCCGAGATCGGCTACCCGGTGCTGGTGCGCCCGAGCTACGTGCTCGGCGGGCGGGGAATGGAAATCGTCTACGACGAAACGTCTTTGCAGGCCTACGTGAGCCGCGCGACCGACGCCAGCCCGGAGCATCCGGTGCTCGTCGACCGCTTCCTCGATGACGCCGTGGAGGTCGATGTCGACGCCATCTTCGACGGCGAGGAGCTGTATCTCGCCGGCGTCATGGAGCACATCGAGGAAGCCGGCATCCACTCCGGCGACTCGGCGTGCGCGCTGCCGCCGATCACGCTGGGCAAGGCCGACCTGATCCGGATCCGGCAGGCGACCGAGGCCATCGCCCGCGGGGTGGGGGTGCGCGGTCTGGTCAACGTGCAGTACGCGCTGCAGGCCGACGTTCTCTATGTGCTGGAGGCGAACCCGCGGGCCTCGCGCACCGTGCCGTTCGTCGCCAAGGCCACCGGAGTGCAGGTCGCCAAGGCCGCCTCGCGGGTCATGCTCGGGGCGACCGTCGCGCAGCTGCGTACCGAGGGGCTGCTTCCCGCGTCGGGTGACGGCGCCGACATGCCGCTCGACAGCCACATCGCCGTGAAGGAAGCGGTGCTGCCCTTCAACCGGTTCACCGGGGTCGACACGGTGCTCGGCCCGGAGATGAAATCCACCGGCGAGGTGATGGGGATCGACGCGGGCTTCGGGGTCGCGTACGCCAAGAGCCAGAGCGCCGCGTACGGACCGCTGCCCACCAAGGGCCGGGTGTTCGTCAGCCTTGCCAACCGCGACAAGCGCGCCATGATCTTCCCGGTGAAACGGCTTGGTGGACCTGGGATTCGACGTCATCGCGACCGAGGGCACGGCCCAGGTGCTGCGCCGCAACGGGGTCCACGCGACGGTCGTCCCGAAGCACTCCGAAGGCCTGCCGGGAGACGCGGTCGCGCGCATCCTCGCCGGCGAGGTCGACCTCGTCATCAACACCCCGTTCGGCAACGGGCCGCGGGTCGACGGCTACGAGATCCGCAGCGCCTGCGTCACCAGCAACACCCCCTGTGTCACGACCGTCCCTGGAGCCGCCGCGGCGGTCCAGGGCATCGAATCGCTGCTGCGCGGCGATCTCAACGTGCGCCCGTTGCAGGAGTGGCATGCCGATCTCGCTGCCCTTCGCGCGCTGGGTGGGGGCCCGGATGGCGGCTGAGCCCAACGGCCCGGTCCAGTTGCGTTCCGCGCAGGTGCTGCGCGTCGTCCGTGACGGCGCCTACACCCGGATCGCTGTTCACGCGCCGGCCATCGTCGATGCCGCCCGGCCCGGGCAGTTCGTGGCGTTCGCCGTCGGCGGCCCGGTGTCGGGACTGCTGCTGAGGCGGGCTTTTTCGATTGCCCGCATCGGTCCCGCCGGGACGATCGAGGTCGTCGTCGCAGCGGTGGGTCCTGGAACCCGGTGGCTCACCCAGCGGGTCGCCGGTGACCGGGTCGACATCGTCGGGCCCCTCGGACGCCCGTTCCCGCTCCCCGTCGCTGCCGAGCGGGGTCACGGGCCGAGGGCCCTGCTCGTCGGCGGGGGCTACGGAGCGGCCCCGCTCTTTGCCCTGGCCGGATTGCTGCGCACGCGGGGTTGTGACATCACGATGGCCCTTGGCGCCGCGACCGCCGACAAGCTCTACGGCGTCCCCGAAGCGCGCCGCATCGCCGACCGCACCGCGTTCGCCACGGAGGACGGATCGTTCGGCGTGACCGGCCGCGTCACGGCCGCGTTCGATCCGCTCCTGTCCGACGTCGACCTGGTCTACGCGTGCGGGCCGATGGCGATGCTCGCCGCCGTGGCCCGGCTCGCGGGGGCCGCGGGCGTGCCGTCGCACATCGCGGTCGAGGAAGCGATGGCGTGCGGGATAGGGGTCTGCATGACCTGCGTGCTCCCGGTGCGCCCGCGCGGCACGCACGGCGCGGCCGGCGTGCGCATGGTCCGGGCGTGCACCGAAGGACCGGTTTTCCCCGGCGACGCAGTCCAGTTCGACCTCATCGGCAAGCCGCCGCCCGTCATCACCGCCGCCACGGCGTCGCCAGTCTCGCCCGTGCCCGACTCCTTCGAGGCCCCGATATGAGCCTTCCCGACGACATCCCGCCCGCGGTCGATCTGTCCACGACGCTTGCCGGCGTCCCCTTTCCGAATCCCATCTTCACCGCCTCGGGGTGCGCGGCCGCGGGACGCGAGCTCAATGCGTTCTTCGAGGTGTCCGACCTCGGCGCGATCGTCACCAAGTCGGTGATGCGCGACCCTCGGCTCGGGCGCGCGACCCCGCGCATGGCGGAGACGCCGAGCGGGATGCTCAACTCGATCGGCCTGCAAGGGCCTGGCATCACAGCATTTCTCGAGAAGGATCTGCCCTGGCTGGTCGAGCACGAGGCCCGCGCGGTCGTCAGCATCGCGGGCGGCTCGGTCGAGGAGTACGCCGGGCTCGCGCGCCGGCTGAGCGAGGCGCCGGGAATCGCGCTCGTCGAGGTCAACATCAGCTGCCCCAACGTCGCTGACCGCGGGCAGGTCTTCGCCTGCTCCGCCACCGCTGCGGCTGACGTCATCCGCGCCGTCTGCGATGAGCTGTCCGGCCATGGGCAGCCGCCGGTCTTCGCCAAACTCTCCCCGGACGTCACCGACATCGTCGAGATCGCCCGCTCGGTGGTCGACGCCGGTGCCGACGGGCTCTCGCTGATCAACACGCTGCTCGGCATGGTGATCGATCCCGGGACGTTGCGGCCGGCGCTGGCCGGCATCACCGGAGGGCTGTCCGGGCCGGCGATCCGCCCGGTGGCGCTGCGCTGCGTCTACCAGGTCCATGCGGCGCTGCCCGAGGTCCCGATCCTCGGCATGGGCGGGGTGCGGACGGGAGAGGACGCGCTGGCGTTCCTGGCGGCCGGCGCATCGGCGGTCTCGGTGGGGACGGCGGTCTTCGGCGATCCCGGAGCGCCCATGCGGATCGTCGAGGAGCTGGCAGACGAGTTGCAGGCGCGCGGGATCCGCGCGGTGTCGGAGGTGATTGCAGCGGCACACCGGCCGGCTGGGACACCGTTACGCGGTGCCGGAGCACCGGTGGGGAGAGCTGGTATGGGAGCCGCTGGGCGGGCAAGGCCCCGATTGCCGTTGCACTCGACGCGCCGGACGCCGACACGGCTGCCCGCTGGTCTGCGGCGGTGGCACCGCACGTCGCGGTCGTCAAGGTCGGGCTCGAACTGTTCTGCCGGCACGGTCCCGCGGTGGTCGACGCCGTGCGCGGCGGCTCCGGGATGGGCCTGTTCCTCGACCTGAAGCTGTGCGACATCCCCGCGACGGTGGCGGGAGCCGCCCGGGCGGTGGCCGGCCTGAAGCCCACCTTCCTGACGGTGCACGCCAGCGGGGGCCCGGCCATGGTGCGCGCGGCCGTCGAGGCCGCCCCCGAGGTGGAGATCGCCGCCGTGACGATCCTCACCTCCCTCAGCGCCGCTGACCTGGAGCTCGTCGGCTACGGCGGCCAGCCCCTCGACGCCGTGCGCCGCCTCGCGGTCCTCGCCGTGGACGCGGGGGCGCGGGCGCTGGTCTGCAGCCCGCGTGAGGTGGCCGTGGTGCGCTCCGAAGTGGGTCCGGGCATCACCCTGATCACTCCGGGAGTGCGCCCGGCGGGAGCCGATTCGCAGGATCAGGCCCGTGTAGCGACCCCCGCTGCTGCGATTGCTGCCGGCGCCGACCTGCTCGTGGTCGGGCGCCCCATCACCGGTGCCGACGACCCGGGCGCGGCGGCCGCCCTCATCGCGGCCGAACTGTCCGTCTGAGCCGGGCCTGTGCGCCCGAAGCGGTCCCCGGCGGAGCCATGGCGGCTCCGAGCTGCGGTTTTGCCATCGTCGGTCGCGCGGCGGCCGGCTGTCCCGGACCGGCGCCTGAGCCTGTCCGCGTCAGCCATCCGCAGCGGCGAAAACACTCCCAGGCGCGCCGCGCCGAACCCGAGAGTGGACCCGGGCCTGCGGTTTCAGTACGTTGCCGCTGCTGGATCAGTTGCTTTTGTTGTAGCTCGTTCCTCATGAGGAGGCGAACGTCGCCGTGGCCTTGCCGCCGTTGACACCAGAACAGCGCTCAGCCGCGCTTGAAAAGGCCGCGCAGGCCCGCAAGGCGCGTGCGGAGGTGAAGGAGCAGCTCAAGCGGTCGGACGAGACCCTCGAGTCGGTGCTGGCCAAGGCCGACGGCAGCGAGATCATCGGGAAGATGAAGGTGTCCGCCGTCCTCGAGGCTCTGCCTGGAGTGGGTAAGGTCCGCGCCACGAAGCTCATGGAGCGGCTCGACATCAGCCCCACCCGGCGGGTGCGGGGTCTGGGCGCCAAGCAGCGCGCAGCCCTCATCGCCGAGTTCAACAGCCCTAGCTGAGTCGCCGCTGCCGGACGGTGGTGGCAGCGCGTGCACCGATTGACGGTGCTCTCCGGGCCCTCAGGGGTCGGCAAGGGGAGCGTGGTCGCAGCGGTTCGGCGCCGCCACCCCGAGGTGTGGGTGTCGGTCAGCGTGACGACCCGCAAGCCGCGGCCCGGTGAGGTAGACGGCGAGCACTACCACTTCGTCGACGAGCAGGGCTTTTCCGAGCTCGTCGACGACGGGGAGCTGCTGGAATACGCGAGCTACGGTGGCCACCGCTACGGCACCCCGCGTGCTCCTGTCCTGGAGCACATCGCCGGTGGCCGACCGGCGCTGTTGGAGATCGATCTGCAGGGCGCGCGCCAGGTGAAGGCTTCGATGCCTGAGGCGCGGCTGGTCTTTCTCGCTCCCCCCAGCTGGGAGGAGCTGGTGCGCCGGCTCATCGGCCGGGGTACCGAGTCCGATGACAAGGTGGTCCAGCGTCTCGCGGCGGCTCGTGACGAGCTCGCCGCGTTCGAGGAGTTCGACCATCAGCTGGTCAATCACGACGTCCAGGCTGCGGCTGACGAGCTGGTAAATTACATGGTCGAGTAGTCGCGCTTTTGTTCTGATCTGTTTTGTCAATTTCTGGAGGGACCCCTCGTGGGTAGCACCCCGGCAGCGCCGATAGGTATCACCAACCCCCCGATCGATGAGCTGCTGGCCATCACGCAGTCGAAGTACGGACTCGTGATCTATGCCTCCAAGCGCGCCCGCCAGATCAACGCGTACTACAGCCAGCTCGGTGAGGGCCTGCTCGAGTACGTCGGCCCGATGGTCGAGACCACTCCTCAGGAGAAGCCGCTCTCGATCGCGATGCGCGAGATCAACTCCGGCCTGCTGACGGCCGAGCCCATCGCCGATCCCGCTGCTGACTGACGCGCAGCGCCTCACCAGGTAGCACTCGGCGGCCGAGGGTGAGCGAAGTCGTTCTCGGCGTCAGCGGCGGCATCGCTGCGTACAAGGCCGTCGAGGTACTGCGCCAGCTGACCGAATCCGGCCATGGCGTCACGGTGGTTCCGACCGCGTCGGCGCTGCGTTTCGTCGGCGAGCCGACGTGGGCGGCGCTGTCGGGCCGTCCGGTGGCCTCCGATGTCTGGACCGCTGCTCACGAGGTCCCTCACGTCCGGCTCGGGCGCGCGGCCGACCTCGTGCTGGTCGTGCCTGCTACGGCTGACCTGATGGCCCGCGCCGTCGCCGGGCGTGGCGACGATTTGCTGACCTCGACGCTGCTGACCGCTTCATGCCCGCAGGTGTTCGCCCCCGCGATGCACACCGAGATGTGGGAGCACCCGGCCACGCGGGCCAATGTGGCGACCCTGCGCGAGCGCGGCGCACTCGTCATCGAGCCCGCTTCGGGACGCCTCACCGGCGCCGACTCGGGCCCGGCAGGCTGCCGGATCCGCTCGAGATCGCCGCGATCGCCCGTTCGGTGCTGGACCGGTCGGCGACGCGCGCGACACGCGCTGAGCTGGGATGATCTCGCCGGTCGGCATGTCGTGGTCTCCGCCGGAGGGACCCGCGAGCCGCTGGACCCGGTGCGCTTCCTCGGCAACCGGTCCACCGGGCGGCAGGGTTACGCGATCGCCCGGGCAGCGGTGGCTCGCGGGGCGCGAGTGACCCTGGTCAGCGCCAATGTCGAGCTGCCTGAAGTGGCCGGGGTCGAGCCTGGTACCGCGTCCGGACGGCGGCCGAGTTGCGAGGCGGCCGTCAGCTTCGCCGCTCGGGGCTGCGACGCCGTCGTGATGACCGCCGCCGTCGCCGACTTCCGGCCCCTTCAGCAGCCGCCCACCAAGATCAAGAAGGTCGACGAGGCGGATCCCGAGCCGCTCGAAGCTGACCCGCAATCCCGACGTGCTCGCCGGTCTCGTCGGGCGCCGGCGGCCGCCGGCGGCCAGCCGGGGCGGCCGGTGATCGTCGGGTTTGCCGCCGAGACCGATGACGTGCTGCGCCACGGCCGGGAGAAACTTCGCCGCAAGGGCTGTGACCTGCTGGTGGTCAACGAGGTCGGGGAGGGCCGCGGATTCGCGGTCGACCACAACGCCGCCGTCGTGCTGTCTCCGACGGCGGCGAAGTCGACGATCGCCGACGTGTCCAAGGATCTGCTGGCACACCGGCTCTGGGATCTCGTGGCAGCGCGGCCTATGAGGGCCGGCGCCAGCGCGTTTCGTTCACTGACCTTGACGGCGGTCGCCGGATACTCTGTGTCCACCGCACAACCGCGTTCACACGACCGTCGCCCTGGCGACCCATCAGGGAGTACTGTGGCCAGCCGCCTGTTCACCTCCGAGTCCGTCACCGAGGGACATCCGGACAAGATCGCTGACCAGATCAGCGACGCCATCCTCGACCAGATGATCAAGGGCGACCCGCGCAGCAAGGTCGCCGTCGAGACCATGATCACCACCGGCCAGGTCCACGTCGCCGGCGAGGTCGACACCACGACGTATGTCGACATCGCGTCCGTTGTGCGCGATGTCGTGCTCGGGATCGGCTACGACTCCTCCGCCAAGGGCTTCGACGGCGGCTCGTGCGGGGTCAGTGTCTCCATCGGCGCGCAGTCCAGCGACATCCGCCAGGGCGTCGATGACGCGTACGAGTCCGCCTACCGGAGCCTCGGTCGACGACCTCGACCGCCAGGGCGCCGGCGACCAGGGCCTGATGTTCGGCTTCGCCTGCGACGAGACCCCCGAGCTGATGCCGCTGCCGATCGCGCTGGCGCACCGGCTCGCCCGCCGCCTCACCGCGGTGCGCAAGGAAGGCCTGGTCGGCTACCTGCGTCCCGACGGCAAGACCCAGGTCACCATCGGCTACGTGGACGGGCGCCCGACCCGGCTCGACACGGTCGTCGTCAGCTCGCAGCACGCGTCCGACATCGACCTCGACACGCTGCTCGCCCCCGACATCCGCGAATACGTCGTCGAGCCGGAGCTCGAGGCGCTCGGCCTCGACATCGCCGACTACAAGCTGCTGGTCAACCCGACCGGGCGGTTCGAGATCGGCGGCCCGATGGGCGACGCCGGCCTCACCGGGCGCAAGATCATCGTCGACACCTACGGCGGCATGGCGCGCCACGGCGGCGGCGCCTTCAGCGGCAAGGACCCGTCCAAGGTCGACCGCTCGGCCGCCTACGCGATGCGCTGGGTCGCCAAGAACGTCGTGGCCGCCGGGCCTCGCGACGCAAGTGCGAGGTCCAGGTCGCCTACGCGATCGGCAAGGCGCAGCCGGTCGGCATGTTCGTGGAGACCTTCGGCACCGGGTCGGTGCCGGACGAGCAGATCCAGGACGCGATCCTGTCGGTCTTCGACCTGCGGCCGGCCGCGATCGTCCGCGACCTCGACCTGCTGCGCCCGATCTACCAGCAGACCGCCGCCTACGGTCACTTCGGCCGTCCGGAGCTCGACTTCACCTGGGAAGGCACCACCCGCGCCGAGGCGCTCAGCAAAGCCGTGAAGGGCTGATCTGACACCTGCTGAGGTGGCTGACGGCGGCGTCAACCGCTCGTCGCCACGGTCGCGGTCGACCATGAGGTGCCGCACCTGGACCGGCTGTTCGACTACGCGGTCCCGCCGGAGTTCGACGCGGCAGCCCAGCCGGGTGTCGCGTGTCAGGGTGCGGCTCGCTGGACGGTTGGTCGGCGGCATCATCGTCGCGCGCAGCACCCATTCGGTGTTCGGCGGCAAGCTGCAGCCCCTTCGCGCGTCCTCGGGGCCGAGCCCGTCCTGACCCCCGAGATCGCCACGCTCATGCGTGCCGTCGCCGACAGGTAGGCCGGCACGCTGTCGCGACGTGCTGCGGCTGGCCATCCCGCCGCGCCGGGTCGACCGTCGAGCGCGAGCCGGTGGGCGCAGTCGCCACGCCGCCCCCGCCGGCTCCCGACCCGGCGACCTGGACGCGCTACGCGGGCGGCCCGGCGTTCCTGGAGCGCTCGCGGCCGGCTCGGCCGCCGCGCGCGACCTGGGCGGCGCTGCCCGGCCCGTACTGGCCGTCCGAGCTGGCGGCGCGCGCGCAGGCGACGCTTGTCCGGCGGGCGCGGGGTGGTGATCGTCGTCCCGGACGGCGCGTGACGCCCTTCGCCGGTCGGCGGCGCTGGCCGGAGCGGCATCGGCGCCGAGCAGCTTCGTCGAGCTGTCCGCCGACCTCGGTCCCACCGAGCGTTACCGCCGGTTCCTGCGCCTCTCCCGCGGCCAGGTCAGGGTCGTGGTGGGCACGCGGGCGGCGCGTACGCGCCGGTTCGCGACCTCGGGCTGGTCGCCATCTGGGACGACGGTTCCGACCTGCACGACGAGCAGCACGCGCCCTACGCCAACGTGCGCGACGTCCTGGTCCTGCGTGCGCACCTGGCGCGGCGCCGGAGCGCTGGTCGGTGGTCACGCTGCCCAGCGTCGAAGCGGTCTCGCTCGCCGAATCGGGCTGGTCGCACGTCGCTGGCGGCATCCCGCGACGGCCGTCGCGGGCGGCCGCGCCGCGGGTAGAGGTCGCCGGGTTCCGACGCGCAGCTGGCCCGCGACCCGGCGGCCCAGGCGGCCCGGCTTCCGGAGCTGGCGTTCGCCGCCGTCCGGGCGGCGCTGGACGCGGGACGTCCGGCGCTGGTCAGCGTGCCGCGGCGCGGCTACCGGCCGGCCGCTCGCCTGCGCCACACTGCCGCGCCGCCGTGCGCTGCCCGCGCTGCGCGGGCCCGCTCGCGCAGGAGAGCTCGGCGGAGCGATCGCTCACCTGCCGCTGGTGCGCGCGACCAGGCAGCCGGGCTCGGCTGCCCCGAATGCGGCAGCCCGAGCGCTGCGCGCGCGGTCGTCGTGGGCGACATCCGCACGGCGGAAGAGCTGGGCCGCGCCTTTCCCGGGCGTCACGGTCGTGCGCTCCAGCGGAGCCGGGACGTGGTCGCCGCGGTGCCCGCGGAGCCGGCCCTGGTCGTCGCCACGCCGGGTGCCGAGCCGGTTGCCGACGGCGGGCTACGGGGCCGTCCTGCTGCTCGACGCCTGGGCCCTGCTCGGCCGCGCCGACCTGCGGGCCGGCGAGGAGGCGCTGCGCCGCTGGATGAACGCCGCCGCCCTGGCCGCGCCCGGCGCCCGCCGGCGGACGCGTGGTGCTCGTCGGCGCGGCCGCGGGCCTGCGCCCGTGCAGGCGCTGGTCCGCTGGGATCCGGTCGGCTACGCCGAGCGCGAGGCAGCCTCGCGCGCGAGCTCGGGCTTCCCGCCGGCCAGCCGGATGGCGGCGCTCGAGGGCGCCGCCGCGAGGTCGAGGCCTTCCTCGACGGGCGCCGAGCTGCCGCGCCGACGCCGACCTGCTGGGTCCGGTGCCGGTCGGCCGAGTCAGGAGTCCGAGCGCGCTCCTCGTGCGGGTCCCGCGCACGCAGGGGGCGGCGCTGGCCGCAGCGCTGCAGTCCGCGACGCAGGGCTGCGCAGTGTCAAGAAGGCAGCCGGTCGTGCGCGTTCAGCTGGATCCCGCCGACGATCGGCTGAGGCTCGCCGGCTCGGCGGAGCTGCAGGCGCCTATCACGATCAGTCGGGGGCAGCGTGTCCGTTCGCCCGATCCGCCTGTTCGGCGACCCCGTGCTGCGCACCAGGCCGCGCGCCGGTCACCGACCTTCGACAAGGAGCTGCGGCGCCTCGTCAAGGACCTCACCGACACCATGCTCGACGCCCCCGGCTCGGGCCTGGCGGCGCCGCAGATCGGCGTCTCGCTGCGGGTGTTCACCTACGACGTCGACGACGAGGTGGGTCACCTGGTCAACCCGATCCTCGGGCCGTTCAGCGAGGAGATGATGGACGGCGAGGAGGGCTGCCTGTCCCTGCCGGGCCTGTCCTTCGAGCTCAAGCGCCCCGAGCGGGTCGATCGCCGCCGGGCAGAACATGTACGGCGATCCGGTCGTCATCGAGGGCACCGGCTACCTGTCGCGCGCCTTGCAGCACGAGACCGACCATCTCGACGGGGTCATGTTCATCGACCGGCTGGACAAGGCGACCGCCAAGCAGGCCAAGGCGGCGATCCGCGAGGCCGAGTGGTTCGGCGAGCCGGCGCCCGCGGTGAAGGTCAGTCCCGCACCCGCTCGTTCGGCCGGGCGCTCGTAGCAGATGCGCCTGGTCTTCGCCGGCACCCCGGCGCCGGCGCTTCCGAGCCTGCGGGCGCTGCTGGACAGCCGAGCGTCACGAGGTCGTCGCGGTCCTCACCCGGCCGGACGCGCCGGCCGGGCGCGGGCGCAAGCTCGGCGATCTCACCGGTCAAGCAGCCCGCCGCTGGAGGCGGAGCTCGAGATCCTGACCCCGCAGCGGCCGCGCGAGCCGGAGTTCCTCGACGGCTGGCGGAGATCGCGCCCGACTGCTGCCCGGTCGTCGCGTACGGCGCGCTGCTGCCGCGGGCGGCGCTGGACATCCCCGGTTCACGGCTGGGTCGAACCTGCACTTCTCGCTGCTGCCCGCCTGGCGCGGCGCCGCGCCGGTGCAGCACGCGCTGCTCGCCGGCGACGAGATCACCGGCGCGTCGACGTTCCGGCTCGAGGAGGGCATGGACACCGGGCCCGTCTTCGGGATGGTCACCGACCGATCGGCCCCGAACGACACCTCCGGCGATCTGCTCGGCGGCTGTCGGAGTCGGGCGCGCGGCTGCTCGTCGCGACCCTCGACGGCATCGAGGACGGCACCCTCGTAGCGCGCCCCCAGCCCGACGAGGGCGTCTCGCTGGCGCCCAAGGTCGACGCCGAGGACGCGCGGATCCGCTGGCGCGAGCCGGCGGTCGTCGATCGATCGGCTGATCCGGGCCGCCACCCCGGCCCCGGGCGCCTGGACGACCTTTCGCGAGCGCCGGCTGCAAGATCGGCCCGGTCCGGCCCAGCGACTGAGTGGGGGATCGCGCCGGGCGAGCTGGCCGAGCGCCACGGGTCGGGTCCTGGTCGGGCACCGGCCGACGGTCGCGGTCGGCTGGGCGATGCGTGCAGCCCGAGGGCAAGCCGCCGATGCGCCGCCGACGCCTGGGCCCGCGGAATCCGGCTGCAGCCCGGCGATCGCGCTCGACCGAACCGCGCACCTGACACCGTGGCCCGACGATCCCGCCAGGCGGCTCGCGCTCGACGTCCTGCTGCGCCGTCCGCGAGCGGGGGGCCTACGCCAACCTGCTGCTGCCACAGCTCATGCGGGAGCGGCGACTGCCGGCCCGCGACCGCGCGTTCGCCACCGAGCTGGCCTACGGCGCGCTGCGCGCGCAGGGCAGCCTTGACGCCTCCTCGACCGGTTCATCCAGCGCGCGGTGGATCCCGCCGGTGCGCGACGCGCTGCGGCTGGGCGCCTACCAGCTGTGGCGTACCCGCGTGCCCGCCCGGGCGGCCGTCTCCACCACGGTCGATCTGGTGCGCTCGCTGTCGCCGCGCGCCGCCGGATTCGCCAACGCCGTGATGCGGCGCGTCGCGGAGAACCCCGAGCCGCCTGCGCCTCCCTACGACGCGGATCCCCGCGGCCACCTCGCGGTGGTGCACGCGCATCCGCGCTGGATCGTCGACGCGTTCGCCGACGCGCTGGGTGACGCGAGCCAGGCGGAGCTCGCCGAGGCGCTGGCGGCCGACGACGCCCGCCCTCTCGTTCACCTGGTGGCCCGCCGGATGACGCGTGAGGAGCTGCTGGCCGATGCCGGGCCGGGCGCGGAGCCCGGCCTCTGGTCGCCCCGCGCGGTCTACCTGCCGGGCGGCGATCCGGGCGAGCTCGCGGCGGTGCGGGACGGGCGGGCCGCGGTCCAGGACGAGGGCAGCCAGCTCGTGGCGCTGGCGCTGGCGGCGGCCGAAGCTCCAGGCTCGACGACGATCGATCTGGCGGCGGGACCGGGGGGCAAGGCGGCGCTGCTGGCGGCGCTGGGTCTCGACGTCACCGGGCTGGAGTTGCACGAGACCCGGGCCCACCTGGTCGCGCGGTCGGGCGTGCCCGTGGTGGTGGGCGACGGCCGGTGGGCGCCGTTTCGCGACGGCTCGGCCGATCGCGTCCTGCTGGACGCGCCGTGCTCGGGACTGGGAGCGCTGCGCCGGCGGCCCGAGGCGCGCTGGAGGCGGACCGCCGACGACATCGAGCCGCTGGCGCTGCTGCAGGAGGCGTTGCTGCGCTGCGCGCTCCGGCTGGTGCGCCCGGGCGGGGTCGTGGCGTATGCCACCTGCTCGCCGCATCCCCGCGAGACCACCGGCGTGCTCGGGCGGGTGCTCGCCGACCCGCCGGTGGGCGTCCAACCGGTGGACGTCAGGCCGCTGCTGCCCGCCGGACTGCCCCACCTCGGTGCCGGCCCGACCGTCCAACTCTGGCCGCACCGCCACGGCACCGACGCCATGTTCCTGGCCCTGCTCCGCCGCGGCTAACTCCCGTATTTGCAGCGCTTTTCGGGTCTCGGCGGCGCGTCTCTTGTCGGTGGTGGTCGGTAGCGTTTCGGCATGAATCCGGTCTCCGCGTTCCCTGTCGTCGCCCGCTCGCTTTCCGCTGACGCATTGGCGGATCTCACCAACGAGGAGGTGGAGGACGCGTTGACGAAGTGGGCGGGTCGGATTGCTGGCGGGGAGGCGCGGGTGCGATCGTGCTCGCCGCCGTCGAAGTTGCCCGCTCCGACCTGGACGCGACGAGCGAGCCGGATCTTTCCGTGGAAAGTTCCGATGGGCCCGGGCAGGCGACGGGGGCGACGGCGCTGCTGCGGCTCTGCCGCGCCTACCTCGACCATCGGGCGGTCGCGCGTCCGGGCCGGGCCCGCCGTGACCGTTCCCAGCTCACCGTGCAGATCGACCCGATCTTGGGCTGGGCACGGCTGCCCGACGGCGAGTTCCTGCCACCCGGCGCCTTGGACCTCACCGTCCATGACGCCGGCCGCGAGCAAGGTCATCCCAGCCAGCCGTTACGGGATCTGCTCGGCGCGGTCGACGGTGAACGCGGCCGCTACCCGTCCTGCACCGGCACTAATGGCCGTGCCTGCCGGCCGAAGAGCTCGATCCCGACGCCACCATCAACGCCGCCACCCTGCCGCCCCACGCCGGCGACAAGCTCGACCTGCACTACGCCGTCGAAGTCCTCATGCAGCACGCCGCCTAGGACCCTCCGCGGACCACTAGCCTTTCGTTCGTGTCACGCGCAGCCGGCCAGCCGGCAGTCCAGGTCTACCCGAGCCTGCTCGCCGCCGACCCGTTGCAGCTCGGGCCTTCCGTGAGCGGTGTGCAGGACGTCATCGATTGGCTGCACATCGACGTCATGGACTTTCATTTCGTGCCCAACCTGGCCTACAGCCCGGCCACGGTCGAAGCGATGGCGTCCCACACCCAGGTCCCGCTGGACTGCCACTTGATGATCGAGCAGCCCGAGCGGTGGGCGCCGATGTTCGCGGAGGCCGGGGCCCGGCAACGTCACGGTCCACGCCGAGGCCGTCAAGGCCCCGTTGCGTACCGCCCGCGACCTGCATGCGGCAGGAGCGCGGGCCGGCATCGCGTTCAATCCGGGCACCGCAGTCGAGCCCTATGCCGAGCTGTTCGGCGAGTTCGACATGGCACTGATCATGACGATCGAGCCGGGCTTCGGCGGGCAGCCGTTCCTGCCGCACGTGCTGCCGACGATCGCCGCGGTGCGAAGATCGCCGCCGGCCGCGAGCTCGACCTCTGGATCCAGGTCGACGGCGGGGTCACCGAGGACACCGCCAGTGCAGTGCGTCGAGGCCGGTGCCAACGTGCTGGTCGCCGGCTCGGCAGTGTTCGGCGCCGACGACCCGGCGGAGGCGGTGCGGCGCATCCGGGCGGCGGGGGAGCGCGCTGCGGCAGCGGCCGGGACGTGAGCGGCCTCCCCTGGCCAGGAGATGGCCGCCATGCGCCGGGCGATCGAGCTTGCCGCCCGGGGGCTCACCACCGCCAGCCCCAATCCGGTCGTCGGCTGCGTGGTGCTCGACGCCGCCGGTGAGGTGGCCGGGGAAGGCTGGCACGGTTTCGCCGGCGGGCCACACGCTGAAGTAGTCGCGCTGCAGGAGGCCGGCGAGCGTGCCCGCGGCGCGACCGCGGTCGTCACCCTCGAACCGTGCTCGCACACCGGCCGCACCGGTGCGTGCACGACGGCGCTTCACGCGGCGGGGATCAGCCGGGTCGTCTACGCGGTCGACGATCCCAACCCAGCCGCCCGCGGAGGCGCAGACGTCCTGCGCGGCGCCGGGATCGAGGTGGAGGGTGGCCTGCTGCCTGCCGAGGCCGAGCGTGTCAACGAGGCGTGGTTGCACGCCGTCCGCTCGCGGGAGGCCCTTCGTGATCTGGAAGTACGGCGCGAGCCTCGACGGCCAGATCGCGGCCGCCGACGGCACGAGCCGCTGGATCACCGGCGAGGACGCCCGCCGGGACGCCACCGGCTGCGTGCCCAGGTCGACGCGATCCTGGTCGGGGTCGGCACCGTCGTGGCCGACGACCCGCTGCTCACCGTCCGGCCCGAACCGCCCGAGCCGGCGCCGAGCGCCAACCACTGCGCGTCGTCTTCGACCGCACCGGGCGTACCCCACCCGGCGCGAGGATCCGTGACGACTCCGCCGAGACGATCATCACCGCCGCCGCGCCCGGCGAGGTGCTTGCCGACCTGAGGGCCCGCGGCGTCGTGAGCGTCCTGCTCGAAGGCGGGCCGACGCTCGCCGGCGCCTTCTGGGACGACGGGCTGATCGACAAGGTCGTCGGCTACGTCTCGCCAGTGCTACTCGGCAGCGGGCGTTACCCGGCGCTGCGCTCGGCGGCATCGCGACGATCGCCGCGGCCCCCCGCCTCACGCTTGAAGACGTCACCCGCTTCGGCGAGGACGTCCGGCTCGCCAGCTACCCGAAGGGAGCGTGAACGCCGATGTTCACCGGCATCGTCGAGGAATTGGGCGAGGTCGCCGCCGTCGAATCGCTGAAGGACGCGGCCCGGCTGACGATCCGCGCTCGCATCGTCGGCCAAGACGTCAGCCTCGGCGACTCCATCAGCGTCAACGGCGTCTGTCTGACCGTCACCGGCTGGGATGGGGAGGCGGACGCCACGCGGCTGAACTTCGACGTCATGGCAGAGTCGCTCAATCGGTCCAGCCTCGGCGAGCTCCAGCCCCGGGGACCCGGTCAATCTCGAACGTGCGGTGATGGCGTCCACCCGGCTGGGGGCCATATGGTCCAGGGTCACGTCGATGCGATCGGCACGATCGCCGCTCGCGAGCCCGCCGAGCACTGGGACGTCGTTCGGATCACCGCCCCTCGCGCTGTGACGCGCTATCTGGTGGAGAAGGGCTCCGTCACGGTCGACGGCGTCAGCCTGACGGTCACAGCGTCGATGCCGGCGGCTTCAGCGTCAGCTTGATCCCCGAAACGCTGCGCCGCACGACGCTCGGGACCCGCAGGTCGGGGCGCAGTCAACCTCGAGGTCGACGTCATCGCCAAGTACGTCGAAAGCGCCGTCGCGCGCCTGCTGCCCGGCCGCGCTACGGTGACCCCGTGAGCGGCTCCGGAGCACCCGAGACGCTGTCGACGCGACCGGCCTCCGCCTGGCGATCATCGCCACGCGCTGGCACGAGGAGATCACCGGTGCCCTGCTCGACAGCGCTGTTCGCACCGCCCGCGAGTGCGGGATCCACGCCCCGACGGTGTTGCGGACTCCGGGCGCCGTCGAGCTGCCGGTCGTCGCGCAGGCGCTCGCAGCCACTCACGACGCCGTCGTCTGCCTCGGGCTCGTGTTGCGCGGCGGCACCCCGCATTTCGGCTACGTCTGCGATGCCGTGACCGCCGGCTGCCTTCGGGTGGCGCTGGACACCGCGACCCCGTCGGCTTCGGCGTTCTCACCTGCGACACCGAGCAGCAGGCCCGAGACCGATCGGGACTGCCGGGCGCGCCTGAGGACAAGGGGCGCGAAGCCACGCTTGCCGCGCTGGAAACCGCCCTGCTGCTACGCGATCTGAGGTCGGCGGCGCCGAGCTGACCGAATCGGCAGGCACACTGGAGAGCGTGCTTTCGCTCGTCCTGCCCAAGGGCTCGCTGGAAAAGGCCACGCTCGACCTGTTCGCTGCGGCTGATCTCGCCGTCCAGCGTGGATCCGAGCGGGACTACCACGCCAGCATCGACGACCCGCGTATCGACCGGGTGCGCTTCCTGCGTCCCCAGGAGATCCCGCAGTACGTCGAGCAGGGCCTGTTCGACCTCGGGATCACCGGACGCGATTGGGTGGCCGAGACGGCCTCCGACGTCGCGACCGTCACCGAGCTGGAGTACAGCAAGGCCACGGCCAACCCGGTCCGGATCATCCTCGCGGTGCCGAACTCGATGCCGGTCGAGCGCGGCGAGCAGCTGCCCGACGGGGTACGCGTCTCCACCGAGTACCCGGAGCTGACCCGGCGCTACTTCGAGAAGGTCGGCGTGAAGGCCCGCATCGTCCCCTCGTACGGGGCGACGGAGGCGAAGGTGCCCGACATCGTCGACGCGATCGTCGACGTGACCGAGACCGGCTCCTCCCTTCGCAAGCACGGCCTCAAGATCATCGAGACGCTGCTCACGAGCCGCACCGAGCTGGTCGCCAACCCCGAGGCCTACGCCGATCCCGAGCGTCGCACCGCGATGGAAGAGATCGCGCTGCTGCTGCAGGGTGCGATCCGGGCCCGGGGTCAGGTGCTGCTGAAGCTGAACGTCGCGTCGGCGGATCTGGCGGCGGTGCTGGACCAGCTGCCCTCGATGACCTCGCCGACCGTCACCTCGCTCGCCCAGAGCGACCACGCGGCCGTCGAGACCGTCGTCCCCAAGCGCGGGGTGAACACGCTGCTTCCCAAGCTCAAGGCGGCGGGCGCCCGCGACATCCTCGAGCTGCCCATCTCCAAGATCGTCGAGTGACGGCAGCGGCGTGATGCCGGCGGACGTCGGGGCTGCGGATCCGGCGCTCCTCGCCGCTCTGCAGCTCGGTGACCCCACCGCCATCGCGGCCGGCCTGACCTCGGCCCGGCTGCTGGTGGCGGTCATCGCGATGCCTGGCGCCGAGCATGCGAGCGAGGGGGAGATGGCCCTCGCCTTGCTGGAATCGGCCGACGGACGGCAGGCGCTGCCGGCCTTCACCAGCGTCGACACGCTCGCCTCCTGGTCGGCGCAGGCGCGCCCGGTGCCGCGGCCCGGGCCGGAGGTCATCGCGTACGCACTCGAGCAGCAGCTCGCTGCCGTGGTGATCGATCCCGGCGCCCCGCACGCCTGGACCTTGCTGGCCGATGAGCTGGTCCAACCCTCGCCGCCCGCCTTCGGGCCGCCGGCCTGGAAGCCCAGTCGCAAGGCCCGCCGCGGCGCCGCTCCCCACGAGGTCTATGCCGTCTCAGCCGTGGCGGGGGAGGGTCGCGGCCCGCTCATCGCCGTCATCTGCCCGGACGGCACGCTCGACGCCGACTGGGCCCAGCGGCTGCTCGAGCACTGTCCGGAGGGCACCGGGGTGCTGGCGCTTCCGCCGTCCGGGCGTGAGGCAGCGCGGCAGGTCGGAGTCCGGCTCGCCTGAACTTCCTCGACGCTCCGCCCATGTGCGCGGTACCTTGATGGGGACCACCTGTGCGTCGGCGTGCCGGCGCTGGGGCCAAGCGGAGGTCCGCCTCCCACCCGATTCGCTCCGTTCTTGACCAGTTTTTGACGGATGTGGCCGGGTTCGGGTCGGCAGTTCGGGTACTTAAACGCCCGGGTTCGCGGCCACCGCTGGCGCTGGATTTTTCAGCCGGTCAGAGGTGTTATTGCAGCCGTTGCCTGACCCGAAGGAGTGCCCATCAGCGTCGAGCCCCGTATCAACGACCGCATCCGCGTCCCCGAGGTCCGCCTCTTGGGGGCCGCAGGAGAGCAGGTCGGCATCGTTTCCATCAACGATGCGCTGCGGCTGGCGGAGGAGGCTGACCTCGACCTCGTCGAGATCGCCCCTAACCAGCGGCCGCCGGTATGCAAGCTCATGGACTACGGCAAGTTCAAATACGAGAGCGATCAGAAGCGTCGCGAGGCGCGGCGTAATCAGGTCCAGACCGTCATCAAAGAGATGAAGCTTCGGCCCAAGATCGATCCGCACGACTACGAGACCAAGAAGGGTCACGTCGTGCGCTTCCTGAAGGCCGGCGACAAGGTGAAGATCACGATCATGTTCCGCGGACGCGAGCAGTCTCGCCCCGAGCTCGGCTTCCGGTTGCTTCAGCGGCTGGCCGCCGACATCGATGAGCTGGGCTTCGTCGAGGCCGCGCCCAAGCAGGACGGTCGCAACATGATCATGGTCGTCGCCCCGCACAAGCGGCCCCAGCAGCGCGTTGCCGCGCCTGCCGAGCCCGCCCCCACACCTGTAGCCGGTTAGGGACCTCCCCACCAGCACACCGAAGGACTGGAAAGGTCAGCGTTCCATGCCCAAGATGAAGCCGCACAGCGGCTCCAGCAAGCGTTTCCGGATCACCGGCACCGGCAAGATCATGCGGCGGCGCGCCAACCGCAATCACCTGCTCGAGCACAAGTCGAGCGCGCGCACCCGCCGGCTCTACAACGAGGTGACCCTCTCCGCGGCGGACACCAAGAAGGTCAAGAAGCTGCTCGGCCGCTGACCGTCCCCACCCGCTTTTACGGGCGCCCCAGGGTGCCCGCGATCCACCGATGAGGAGTTAGCTTCAAATGGCACGCGTGAAGAGGGCGGTCAACGCCCAGAAGAAGCGTCGCGAAGTTCTTGACCAGGCCAGTGGCTACCGGGGACAGCGTTCAAGGCTCTATCGCAAGGCGAAAGAGCAGATGCTGCACTCGCTCACCTACTCCTACCGCGATCGCCGCGCGAAGAAGGGTGACTTCCGCCAGCTGTGGATCACCCGGATCAACGCCGCGGCCCGCGCCGAGGGGATGACCTACAACCGGTTCATCCAGGGTCTGAAGGCCGCCGAGGTCGAGGTCGACCGCAAGGTGCTGGCGGATCTGGCCGTCACCGATCCCGATGCTTTCCGCGCGCTCGTGGCCGTCGCCCGTGAGGCGCTGCCGGCCGACCGCGGTCAGGCAGCTCCGGCGGCCTGAGGCTTGCGGTCCTGAGCTCGCCCGGCTCGCAGGAGCTGCTCGGCGTCCGTAGCGGCCGGGTGGCGGCGGCCCGCAAGCTGCTGCGCCGTAGCGGTCGCCGCGAGCGCGGGCTGGTGCTGCTCGAGGGCCCGTCCGCGGTGAGCGCCGCGATCGCTGCCGGAGTCGTACGCGAGCTGCTGGCCACCCCGGCGGCGGCGCAGCGCCATGCTGAGATGATCAGTCGCTTGCGCGCCGGAACGCCGGTGCACCTGCTGGCCGACGACGCGGCGGCGGCACTGTCGGAGACGGTCACCCCGCAAGGGCTGGTCGCCGTGGCCGACCTCCCGCGGGTGGGCATCCGGGAGGCGCTGGCCGTACCGGCGGGACGACCGGGGCATCGGCTGGTCGTCGTGCTCGCGGAGGCCCGCGATCCCGGCAACGCCGGCACGGTCGTGCGCACCGCAGATGCGGCGGGCGCTGATTGCGTCATCTTTGCCGGTGACAGTGTCGATCCGTGGGCCGGCAAGTGCGTACGGGCGTCGGCCGGAAGCCTGCTGCACCTGCCGATCGTCGACGGGGTCGGCCTCGACGAGACCATCGCGGCACTGCATGAGTCGGGATGCACGGTCGTGGCCGCCGATGTCCATGCGGCGCACGATCTGCACGACCCGGAGGCGGGGCGTGCGCTTGCCGGTGATCATGCGTGGGTCTTTGGCAACGAGGCCCGTGGATTGTCCCGTTTGCAGGTCCGTTCGACGGATATTTCCCTGCGGGTACCGGTGTACGGTCGAGCGGAATCGTTGAATCTCGCGGCGGCCGCTGCCGTGTGCCTCTACGAGTCCGCTCGCTGGGCGCGGTAAAAGCACACGTAGGCGCCGTCGCTGACGGCGGGGGGACAGCGGAGGAGGTCTCGCGGATGAGCGTCGACCGCCGCCGCATGCCTCCCTCGCGTTCCCGGCTGACCGATCCTGATCGTCGTCGGCGCTCCACTGACGCCGTGGTCGATCCGTCGGGCCTGGTGGGGTTCGAGGCCGGCGCCGCCTTCAGTGAGGAACTTCCCGACGGGCTGCTCGTCCTCGGGCCTGACGGGACGGTGCGGCTGGCCAATGCGGCCGCGCTGCTGCTTCTGCAGATCAAGGGCGAGTTCGCCGCCATCCAGGGTCAGCGGCTGCCCGACCTGGTCACCCTTCTCGACGAGCGCGGCGGCGACTGGTGGGAATGCTCCACCCCGCTGCTGCGGCTTCCCGGGGTCCACCGCCAGCCCGAGCGCCGGCTGCTCCTGGTGACGGGCCAGGCGGAGTACGAGCTATTGGCTACCGCGCGGTACGTGCGATCCGGCGGCGTCGTCCAGCGGGTCGTTGTCAGCCTGCGGGGAACCGAATCACGCGAGCGTCTCGAGCGCAGCCGCGCCGATCTCGTCAGCACGGTTGCCCACGAGTTGCGCTCGCCGTTGACGAGCGTGAAGGGTTTCACCGCGACCCTGCTCGCGAAGTGGGATCGTTTCAGCGACGAGCAGAAGCTCCTGATGCTCGCGACCGTCAATGCCGATGCCGACCGTGTCACCCGGCTGCTGTCGGAACTGCTCGACGTCTCCCGGATCGACGCCGGACGGCTGGAACTGCGGGTTCAGGTCGTCGACGTTCCTGCTGCCGTGCGCCGCGTCGTCGCCGGTTCGGTGGCGGCCGGGGAGAGCGAGGATCGCTTCCGCGTCTTCGCCGACGAGCCGTTGCCGGAAATGTGGGTCGACCCTGACAAACTTGATCAGGTGTTGCACAACCTCGTAGAAAACGCGTTGCGCCACGGCGACGGCACCGTCACCGTCCGGGTGGAGCCGATGGCCATGCCCGAAGCGGGTGCGGTGATTACCGTGGCCGACGAGGGCGACGGGATACCGGAGGAGACGGTGGCGAGGGTGTTCACCAAGTTCTGGCGCGGCGGGGCCCGCCGGGGTGGCACCGGACTCGGGCTTTTCATCGCGAAAGGCATCGTCGAGGCCCATGGCGGCACCATCGCGGCCGGCCGGAGCGAGGCCGGAGGTGCGGAGTTTCGATTTACGTTGCCTGCCGGCGCTCCCACCTACGCCTGAGGGAGCTCGGCGGGCCTACCCGACTGCCAGCACGTCTGTCACCCGAGACGTAAGACTCCGACTCTTCAAGAAACTCCGAGGACAACCATGTCACCCTCCGGCGAGACGCCGCAGGATCTCTCCCAGCCTGCCCTTGACGCCCTGCGCGAAGACGCGGTCGCGGCGATACACGCGGCGGCCGACCTCGATGCGCTGGCAGAGGTGCGCACCACTCACGTCAGTGGCCGCGGCGCGGCCCTCAGCCTCGCGCGCCGCGCGCTCGGCTCGCTGCCCGGCCCCGAGCGTGCCGAGCCCGGCAAGCGGCTGAACGCGCTCACGTCCGACATCAACGCGGCCTTCGAACGGCGGTCTGCCGAACTGGAGGTCGAGCGCGACGCCCGCGTGCTGGTCGAGGAAGCCGTCGACGTGACGGTGCCCGCGGCACGCTCCCCGATCGGCAGCCGTCACCCGCTCTCGCTCGTGGTCGACCGCGTCGTCGATGTCTTCACCGCGATGGGGTACGAGGTCGCCGAGGGACCCGAGGCCGAGCACGGCTGGTTCAACTTCGACGCGCTCAACACCCCTGCCGACCATCCGTCCCGGGAACTGCAGGACACCCTGTATCTGCAACCGACGTCGTCGCAGGTGGTTCTGCGCACCCAGACCTCGCCGGTACAGGTGCGTGCGATGCTCGAACGCGACCTGCCGCTGTATGTCGTGTGCCCGGGCCGGGTCTTTCGCGCCGACACCATTGACGCGACCCACCTGCCGGTCTTCACCCAGCTCGAGGGGCTGGCGGTCGATGACGGCCTGACGATGGCCGATCTGCGCGGCACGCTCGACGCGTTCGCCGCGGCCATGTTCGGCGGGGAGAACCTGCACGCCTCCCGTGCTCCATTGCGCACCCGGCTGCGCCCGCACTTCTTCCCGTTCACCGAGCCGTCGGCGGAGATCGACCTGCAGTGCTTCGGCTGCGGCGGCGAACCACCCGACCCCGACTGCCGGATCTGCGGCGGCGAGGGCTGGCTCGAGTGGGGCGGTTGCGGCATGGTCGACCCCGCCGTGCTGACCGCCTGCGGCATCGACCCGCAGCGCTACACCGGTTTCGCGTTCGGTATGGGCCTGGAGCGCACCGTCATGGCATTGCACGGGCTGTCGGACATGCGCGTGCTGCTCGACGGTGACGTGCGTTTCGGTACCCCGTTCGCGGGCGGGAGGGTCCTTTAGATGCGCGCCGTTCATTCGTGGCTGCGCGAACTGGTGCCGGGGCTGCCGGACGCGCACGCCTGCGCCGACGCGCTCACCGAGGCCGGGCTCAAGGTCGAGAGCGTCGAGATACTCGGCGCCGGAGACAGCAGTTTCGACGGAGTGGTCGTCGGCGAGGTCGTGACCATCGAGGAGCTGACCGAGTTCAAGAAGCCGATCCGCTTCGTCGAGGTGCGCGTCACCGACGACGGTCCGCTGCGCGGCATTGTCTGCGGCGCAACGAATTTCGTCGTCGGTGACCGAGTGCCTGTCGCGCTGCCCGGGGCGGTCCTTCCCGGCGGCTTTGCGATCGGTGCCCGGGAAACGTACGGACGCGTGTCCGACGGGATGATCTGCTCGGCGCGCGAACTCGGGCTGGGCGACGACCACCGCGGGATCATGGTGCTGCCGGCCGATACCCCGCTCGGGGCTGACGTGCAGGCGCTGGTCGGCTGGCCCGATGCGGTGCTCGACATCGAGGTGACGAGCGATCGCGGTTATGCCCTGACGCACCGGGGGATTGCGCGGGAACTGGCGACGGCCTTCGGCCTGCAATTGCACGATCCGGCCGACATCGCGCTCCCGCCGCCCGTGGCGTCCGCGGGTGAGGTGCGGATCGAGGACACCGGCGGCTGCAGCCATTACGTGCTACGCCGGATGCACGGCCCGGCCCTCGTCACCTCCGCGACCTCATCGCTCGCCGACCAGGCGCGGCTCATCGCGGCCGGGATGCGACCCATCTCGCGCATCGTCGACGTCACCAACCTCGTCCTGCTCGGGATCGGCCAACCGTTGCACGCGTTCGACGCGGCGAAGCTGCAGGGTGCTGTCGTGATCCGGCGGGCCACGCAGGGGGAGCGGCTCGAGACCCTGGACGGGGTCGACCGCGCCCTGTCGACCGAGGATCTGGTGATCGCCGACGATCTCGGCCCGGTCGCGCTGGCCGGTGTGATGGGCGGGGCGCGTACCGAAATCAGCGACACCACAACGGAAGTGGCGCTGGAGTCGGCGCATTTCGACGCGACACTCACAGCCCGCACGTCGAGGCGACACGGGCTCGCGTCGGAGGCCTCGCGCCGCTTCGAGCGCGGGGTCGATCCGGAGCTGGCCCGCTACGGCGCCGAGCTTGCCGCGCAGATGCTGCTGGGTGCGGAGGCTTCGGAGGCGGTGCAGCTGACCGAGGTCGGCACGCCGTTGCAGCTGGCGCCGGTCACGCTGCCGGCAGGGGAGTGCGAGCGGCTCGGCGGCCGGGTGTATCCGTTGCCGGTCATCAAGGAGCGGCTCGCTCAGGTCGGGTGCCGCGTCACCGGTGACGACCCGCTGATCGTGCAGCCGCCGTCGTGGCGTCCGGATCTCACCCGGGCCGCGGATCTGGTGGAAGAGGTGCTGCGGCTCGAGGGCTACCGCACCATCCCCGTCACGCTGCCGCGGGCTCCCGCTGCTCGCGGCCTGACCGCTGGGCAGCGGGCTCGGCGGCGCGTCACCGCAGCCATCTCCGATGCCGGGTTCGGTGAGGTGCTGCTGCTGCCGTTCGTGGCGGGTGACGTCGCTGATCGGTTGGGACTGGACCCCGACGATCCGCGTCGCGCTGCGGTGCGTGTCGCCAACCCCCTGGCTGACGATGAGGCGTACCTGCGCACGTCGCTGCTGCCGGGGCTGCTCGCCGCCGCGGCGCGCAACGTGAGCCGCGGCAATCCTGATGTGGCGCTCTTCGAGATGGGCACCGTCTTCTTTGCGCGCGGGCAGCAGGCTGCTGCTCCCATCCCGCCGGTCGACCGGCGCCCGACCCCCGAGGAGCTCCTCGCGCTCGAGGCGACGTTGCCGCACCAGCCGACCCATATCGGCGCGGTCCTCACCGGACAGCGAGTGAGTGCCGGTCCGTTGCAGGGTGCGCGCATGGCCGACTGGGCTGACGCGGTCTCTGCGGCTCACGTCATCGCGGGGGCGGCCGGGGTCACCCTGGAGGTGGCGTCCGGCGCCCGTGCGCCATGGCATCCCGGTCGCTGCGCGGAGCTTTCGGTGACTACCGCGGAGGGTTCGCGTGTCGTCGGTCATGCCGGCGAGCTGCACCCGCGGGTGATCGCCGGCGCCGAGCTTCCGCCGCGCGCCTGTGCCCTGGAGCTCGATCTCGGTGCCGTCCTGTCCGCCGCGCTGCCGCCTCCGGTGCTGCCGGCGCTCTCGCCCTATCCCGCGGCCGACCGTGACGTCGCGCTGCTAGTGCCGGCCGGAGTGGCCGCAGCTGCTGTGGAGGCGGCGCTGCACGCCGGTGCGGGTCCCGACCTGGAGGCGCTACGGCTGTTCGACGACTTCACGACCGCCGACGGGCAGCGTTCGCTCGCCTACCGGTTGCGCTGGCGCGCCGGCCGCACCCTCACCGCCGATGAGGTGAACGGGCTACGTGATGCAGCGGTGGCCGAGGCCGCGTCCCGGACGGGGGTCCGGCAGCGGGCGTAACCCTCGAAACCTCAGAGCAGCAGCATGAAGTGGTATGAGGTGATCGTCATCCGCTCGCGGAAGTAGAAGCGATGCGCGGCGCCGCGGTGAACGCCGGAATCGAGGTCCAGGATCCGGCAGCCTGCCTCGCGGGCCCGCCGCTCGAGTTCGGCCAGGAGCAGGTGACCGTGGCCGGACGAGCGCACCGCAGGGTCGGTGACGAGGTCGTCGATGTAGAGCCGGCGCCCGGCGGTGGTGCACGCCACGAGCCGCCAGCCGGCGACGGCGACCAGCCGGCCATCCTCGTCGACGGCGGTGAAGCGCAGCCCCTGCGGGAAGCCCTCGGCGTAGATCTCGCGCAACTGCGCAAGGGTCAGCTCGGTCCGCAGGTGACCTAGCACCTCGTGCATCTCCGGCAGGCGAGGGTGGTCGGGGTCGATGTCGACGATCGAGGTGGGCATCGGTTCACCGTGCCTGAGCCGGCGCATCGATGCCCACCGATTTTCACGTTCTTGCGATGTGGCGATGAGTTCCGGGGCTCGCGCCGGTCAACCACTGCATGGTCGCCTATGTGCTGATTCCCGGGGCCGGCGGCGCCGGGTCCTACTGGTCACGTGTCGTCCCGCTGCTCGAGCAGTCCGGGCACCAGGCAGTCGCGGTGGATCTGCCGGGCCCTGATCCCGACGCCGGGTTGGCGCAGTACGCCGACCTGGTGGTGCAGGCAGCGAAGCAGTTCTCCGCCGTCGTCCTCGTGGCGCAGTCGCTGGGCGGATTCACCGCGCCGGTGGCCGCGGAACGGCTTGCGGTGCAGGAGCTCGTCCTCGTCAACGCGATGATTCCCGAGCCCGGCGAGCTGGCGGGCGAGTGGTGGAAGGCCACCGGCTCGGTCGAGGCGCGGGAAGCGGCGGCACGGCGCGGGGGGTACGGCGAGTTCGACCCGCTGACGTACTTCCTGCACGACGTGGATCCCTCCGCGCTCGATGAGCCCCGAGAGGAGACCGACGCGGTGTTCGACTCGCCGTGCCGGTTCACCTCCTGGCCGGCCCAGCTCCGGGTGCTGGCAGGCGCGGACGACAGGCTCTTCCCGGCCGATTTCCAGGCGCGAATCGCCAAGGACCGGCTCGGGATCGACGCCGACATCCGGCCCGGTGGCCACCTGATCGCGCTGGCTCAGCCTGAAGCTGTCGCGGAGTATCTGATGCGGTAGCGCCCGTGTCCGCACGCGGGCGGGAAAACCTGGTTGCATGGATATGCACTCGGCTGTGTAACATGCGTCGGGTGGGTGTCACCGTTGCCGTTGCCGGAGCCAGTGGATACGCGGGCGGCGAGTTGCTTCGCCTGCTGCTCGGTCACCCAGAGGTCGAGCTCGGCGCGCTCGCCGCGGGCTCCTCGGCCGGTCGACCGGTCATTGACATCCACCCTCACTTGCTCCCGCTCTCGGGTCGCACGTTCGAGGCCGCCGGCGCGCCGCTCGATGCCGATGTCGTCTTCCTCGCCCTGCCACACGGTGCGTCGGCCGCCTTCGCCGGCGCGCTGCCGGCGTCGGCCCGGGTGATCGATCTCGGAGCCGACCATCGCCTGACCGACCCCGCCGATTGGGCTGCCGGCTACGGCGGTGAGTTCGCGGACCCCTGGCCGTACGGGCTGCCGGAGTTGCCCGGTGCGCGCGAGCAGATCGCTGCCGCGACCCGCGTGGCGGCGCCCGGCTGCTATCCCACCGCGACGATCCTGGGTCTGGCGCCGCTCCTCGCCGCGGAACTCGTGGCAAAGGACGACATCGTCGTGGTCGCGGTCAGCGGGACGTCCGGCGCCGGCCGGGCACCCAAGGAGCATCTGCTGGGCAGCCAGGTGATGGGCGACCTCTGGGCCTACAAGGTCGGCGGCCATCAGCATCGCTACGAGATCGCCCAGGCGCTCGGGATCTCCAGCCTGTCGTTCACGCCCGTGCTGGCGCCGCTTCCCCGCGGGTTGCTCGCCACCTGCACCGCGCGGCTGGCCGACCCGAAGACCACTACCGCCCAGTTACGGTCGGCCCTCGAAAACGCCTACGGTCACGAACCTTTCGTGCATCTGCTCCCCGAAGACGCGTGGCCGCATGCCGCTGCTGTCAACGGCAGCAACGCCTGCCAGCTACAGGTGACCGCTGACCCGGCGACGGGACGAGCCGCCGTCGTCAGCGTCATCGACAACCTCGGCAAGGGCGCGGCCGGGCAAGCGGTCCAGTGCATGAACCTGATGCTCGGATTGCCTGAGACGACGGGGCTTTCCGCCTGCGGGGTGGCCCCGTGAGCGTGACGGCAGCCGCCGGTTTCCGGGCCGCCGGGGTCACGGCAGGCCTCAAGGCGAGCGGGCTTCCTGATGTGGCCCTGGTCGTCAACGACGGGCCGGATTTCGCGGCCGCCGGGGTGTTCACGACCAACCGGGTCCAGGCCGCGCCCGTCATCTGGTCGCGCCAGGTGCTGGCGAGCGGGCGGCTGCGGGCCGTGATCCTCAATTCCGGCGGGGCGAATGCCTGCACCGGACCCCGGGGTTTCGGCGACACGCATCGCACCGCCGAGCACGTCGCCGAACTCGATGGCCTGCGGCGCCGGCGAGGTGGCTGTCGCCAGCACCGGCCTGATCGGTGAGTACCTGCCGATGGACAAGCTGCTCTTCGGGGTCGACGCGGCCGTCAAAGCATTGACCGTCGACGGTGGGCCCGACGCGGCGGAGGCGATCCGCACCACCGACACGTTCGCCAAGCAGGCCCTGGCCGTCAGCGATGCCGGCTTCACCGTCGGCGCCATGATCAAGGGCGCGGGAATGCTCGCCCCGGGCTTGGCGACGATGCTCTGCGTGCTCACCACCGATGCGGTGGCCGACGCGGCGACCCTCGACACCGCGCTGCGCGAGGCGACCCGCCAGACCCTCGATCGGGTCGACACCGACGGTTGCATGTCGACCAACGACACCGTGTTGCTGCTGGCGAGCGGCGCGAGCGGTGTCCGGGCCACCCCCGCCGATCTCCTCGCCGCCGTGCACAGCGTGCTCGCCGACCTCAGCCGGCAGCTCATCTCCGACGCGGAGGGCGCGTCCAAGCGCGTCACCATCGAGGTCGTCAACGCCGCCACCGAGGACGAGGCGGTCGAGGTGGGCCGCAGCGTCGCCCGTTCCGATCTGCTGAAGTGCGCGCTGTACGGCAACGACCCCAACTGGGGCCGGGTTCTTGCCGCCGCCGGCACCACCCAGGCCGCCTTCGACCCGCTGACCCTCGACGTCACCATCAACGGCGTCATGATCTGCCGTGACAGCGCTCCGGGGGAGTCGCGCGAGCTCGTCGACCTCTCGGGCCCCGACGTCTCGATCCTGCTCGACCTGAAGGCCGGGCCCGCCAGGGCGACCGTGCTCACCACCGACCTCACCGTCGCCTACGTGCACGAGAACTCGGCCTACAGCACATGAGCGTTCCCACCGGTCCGGTCACGACCCCGTCGCGGCTCGGCACCTCGTCCGCCAAGGCGGCCGCTCTCGTCGAGGCGCTGCCGTGGCTCGCCCGCTTTCACGGCAAGACCATCGTGCTGAAGTACGGCGGCCACGCGATGGCCGACCCGGCGCTTCGTCAGGCCTTCGCCCAGGACATCGTCTTCCTGCGCTACGCCGGCCTGCGCGTCGTGATCGTGCACGGCGGCGGCCCGCAGATCACCACGCACCTCGACCGGCTCGGGGTGCAGACGCAGTTCCGTGGAGGCCTGCGCGTGACGACCCCCGAGACCATGGACGTCGTCCGGATGGTGCTGGTGGGTCAGGTCAATCGCGATGTCGTCGGCCTGATCAACGCTCACGGCCCGTTCGCCGTCGGGATGTCCGGAGAGGACGCCCACCTGCTGACCGCCGAGCGCCGGGGTGCCGTCGTGGACGGCGAGCTGGTCGACATCGGTCAGGTCGGTGACGTCACGAACGTGCGTCCGGCGACCATCACCGCCTTGCTGGACGCGGGCCATGTCCCCGTCGTCGCAGGGGTCGCGCGCGGCGAGGACACCGATCACCACACGGTCTACAACGTCAATGCCGACACCGCCGCAGCGGCGATGGCGTTGGCCCTGAAAGCGGAGAAGCTCGTCATCCTGACCGATGTCGAGGGGCTCTACGCGAACTGGCCCGATACCGACGAGGTCATCAGTGAGGTGACCGCCGATGAGCTGGAGGCAATGATGCCCGGGCTGGCAAGCGGAATGGTGCCCAAGATGGAGGCGTGCCTGCGCGCCGTTCGCGGTGGGGTGCCGCAGGCGCACGTGCTCGACGGGCGCGTGGAGCACGCGATCCTGCGCGAGATCTTCACCGATTCCGGGATCGGGACCATGGTGACCCCATGAGTATCAGCGCCAACGAGAAGTTGCTGAGCCGGCGTGACGACGTGTTCATGTCGAACTACTCCCGGCCACCGCTGGCACTGGTGCGCGGCGTGGGAAGCACGGTCTACGACGCCGATGGCCGCGAGTATCTCGACCTCATCGCCGGCATCGCGGTGTGCTTGCTCGGTCACGCGCATCCGAAGGTCATCGAGGCGGTCACCGGTCAGCTTTCGACCCTTGGCCACACCAGCAACCTCTACGCCACCGAACCGGCGGTCGGTCTTGCCGAGAAACTGCTGGGACTGTTGGGCGATGCGGGCGATGGCGGTCGCATCTTCTTCTGCAACTCCGGCGCGGAAGCGAACGAGACGGCCATCAAGATTGCCCGGCGCACCGGGCGCACGGAGATCATCGCCGCGGAAGGCAGCTTCCATGGCCGGACGATGGGAGCCCTGTCCATCACCGGGCAGCCCGCCAAGCGCGCCCCGTTCGAGCCACTGCTGCCTGGCGTGAAGTTCGTGCCCTACGGAGATGGCGAGGCGTTGCGGGCGGCGGTCACCAGCGCGACGGCAGCCGTGTTCCTCGAGCCGACGCTCGGGGAGGGCGGGGTGGTCCCGCCGCCGGCGGGGTACCTGCGGGCCGCGCGTGAGGCATGCGACGCGTCGGGCGCACTGCTCGTGATGGACGAGGTCCAGAGCGTCGGCCGCACCGGCACCTGGTACGCCCACCAGCAGGCGGGAATCGTGCCCGACGTCGTCACCCTCGCGAAGGGCTTGGCCGGAGGCCTGCCGATCGGTGCCTGCATCGGTCTGGGTCGCGCCGCAGATCTGCTTCAGCCCGGTGATCACGGAAGCACGTTCGGCGGCAACCCGGTGGTCTGCGCGGCCGCCCTCGCGGTGATCGACGTCATCGAGTCGGAGGGACTGATCGCGCAAGCCGCCGAGGTGGGTGCGGAGCTTTCGGCCGGCCTGCAGGCGTGCGGGGCGCCGCTCCTGTCGGGCGTGCGCGGGAGCGGGCTGTGGCTCGCGATGACCCTGGCCGAGCCCGTCGCCGCGGCTGCCGAGCAGGCGTTCCGCGCGGCTGGATTCCTCGTCAACACCGTCGCCCCTGACACCCTGCGCCTCGCCCCGCCCCTCGTGCTGACCGCAGCCGAGGCGGATCGGTTCGTTGCTGCCGCGCCAGACATCCTGGAGATCATTAGGGTCACGCCATGAGCACCCCGGATCCCTCGCCGCAGGTTCTGGTCGTCGAGGACGATCCGAGCGTGCGCGGGCTGCTCGACACGCTGCTCACCTCCGAGGGCTATCGCGTCGTGACCGCGAGCGACGGGATCGCCGGGTTGCATGAGGCCGCGGTCAGCCGGCCGGCCGTGATCCTGCTCGACCTCGTGATGCCCGACCTCGGAGGCCTGCGGGTGTTGCAGGAGATGCACGCCAGTCCGGTGCTGGCCGACGTCCCGGTACTGGTGCTCACCGGACGGCTGGAGGCCATCCCCGCCCTGGAAGACCAGCTGGGACGCGATCGCGTCTTCAGCAAGCCGTTCGGCGTCGCCGATCTGCTCTCCCGCATTGCCGAGCTCACCGGAAAGGCGCCCACCTCATGAGCGTCCGTCACTTCCTCGTCGACACCGACCTGTCACCCGCTGAGCAGGCCGAGGTGCTCGACCTCGCCGATGCTCTGAAGGCCGGCCGCTACGAGGACCGGGTGAAGGCGGGCGGACCGCTTGCCGGGCGCAGCATCGCCGTCATCTTCGAAAAGCCCTCCACGCGTACGCGCATGTCGTTCGAGGTCGGCATCCACGAGCTCGGCGGTCACCCGATGGTGATCGACGCGGGCACCACTCAGCTCGGGCGCGGCGAGCCGCTGCGCGACACTGCCGCCGTGCTCAGCCGCTATGTCGACGCCGTGGTGATCCGTACCTTCGGCCAGGACCGGATCGAGGAGCTCGCCGCCGGATCCGACGTGCCGGTCATCAACGCGCTCACCGACTTCGCTCACCCCTGCCAGGCCCTCGCCGACCTCCAGACGCTGCGTGAGATCAAGGGCGATCTCAAGGGCCGCACCCTGGCGTACGTGGGCGACGGCAACAACATGGCCCACTCGCTGCTGCTGGCCGGTGCGTCGGCGGGAGTGCGCGTGCACATCGCGAGCCCGCCCGGGTTCGAGCCGCTCGAGCAGGTGGTGCGCCACGCCAACGAGATCGGCGCCGCCACCGGAGGCGAGGCACTGGTCATGCACGACCCGCTGGAGGCCGCCGCTGACGCGGATGCCGTCTACACCGACGTGTGGGCCTCGATGGGCCAGGAGTCCGAGGAGGAGTCGCGCTCGCTGGTCTTCAACCGGTTCCAGGTGAATGCGAGCGTCATGGCCGCGGCCAGGCCTGACGCGATCGTCATGCACTGCCTGCCCGCTCACCGCGGTTCGGAGATCAGCGCCGAGGTCCTCGACGGGCCGCAGTCGGTGGTCTGGCAGCAGGCCGAGAACCGGCTG
>CAVXLW010000006.1:0-159242 GCA_963762695.1 uncultured Actinomycetota bacterium | reverse complement strand
TCGCGCGTTCGAGAGCAGAGCCCAGGGCAATCCGCTGCTGCTGCGTGAACTGGTCGGCGCCGCTGTGGAGGCGTCGGCCCTGGTACGCCGCGGCCCCGCCTGGACATTGATCGGTGAGCCGCCGATCAGCGTCGGTATCCGCGAGCTGGTGGGTTCCCGGCTGCGCGCGCTGCCCGCCGCGCAGCGCGCCGCGCTGGAGATGGTGGCCGCCGGGGAACCGCTCCCGGTCGATGTGGCGGGCGAGCTGGTCGGCGAGGCGATGCTGGACGAGCTCGACTCCGAGCGGCTGATCAGCGTGCGCTCCGGGCTCGCCGGGCCGGAGGTCAGCAGCGCGCACCCGCTGCACGGCGAGGTACTCAGGGCCGGCATCTCGCCGTTACGGCTGCGCCGGCTGCGTTTGTTGCTGGCGGGCAAGCTCGAGGCCGCCGAGCAGGCCTCGCCGCACGACCTGGTCCGGGCGGCACTCTGGCGGCTGGCCAGCGGGCAGGCCGGTGAGCCTGAGCGGCTGCTCGCCGCGGCGCGTGCGGCGCGCAGCTTGAGCCTCGATCTCGCAGAGCGGCTGGCCCGGCAGGCCCACGAGATGACCGGCTCGCTGCAGGCGACCTTGCTGCTCGCCGAGATCCTGACCCACATCGGTCGCGGCGCCGAAGCCGCGGCGCTCACCGCGCCGCTACCCCCGGACTCGCTCAGCATTCCCGACCGGGAGGCGCTCGTGTACTGCGCCGCGGTGGGTCAGGGCCTGCTGGTCGGCGATGCCGCGGGGGGTGCCGAGCTCGTGGCCGGAGTGCTGGCCGGCGACGCGACGGCGAGCGACGAGCTGCGGGGAGTGCACGCGTCACTGCTGGCTTTCGACGCCCGGTTCGCGGATGCGCTCGACGTCGCCGGTCCCCTCCTCGCCGACCCGGAAGTGCAGCCGGTGGCGCGAACCTGGGCGGCACTCGCCGCCGTCGGCGCTCACTACTGGCTCGGCCATACCAGCACAGCGGTCACGCTCGCCGACGCCACCGGTCCGGTGGCCGCGAAAGTCCGTGACGCGGTGCCGTTCGGCTCTGCCAGCATCGAGTTGATTGCCATCTGCTCGCTGATCGAGGCGGGCCAGTTGGGCCAGGCGGAAGAGCGCGCCCGGCGCATGCGAGCGCAGGCCGCCGCCGACGCAGACCCGTTCACCGGGGCCCGCGGCGACTACTGCCTGGCCCGCGTCGACCTCGCACGCGGCCGACCGCAGACGGCCCTGCGCGGCTTCCGGCGCTGCCTGGCTTCGCTGACCCCCTTCGACCGGTCCTTCGAACGGCACATCGTCTCGATGCTGGTCTTCGCCGCCGCTGCCGTCGGTGAAGTCGACGTCGCTCGCCGCGCGCTCGACGGCTGCGCCGACGCTCCGCGGATGAAGACCTACGAACCTGAATTCGAACTCGCCGTCGCGGCGCTGGCCGCGGCCGAACTGCGCATGGACGAGGCAGCAGATCAAGCCGCCTGGGCCGCTGGTGTCGCCGCCGACAGGGGGCAGTGGAACGTCGCGCTGATCGGCTACCACGACGCCGCCCGCTACGGCTCCGCCCGGGCCATCATGATCCCGCTGCGTGAGGCGGCGTCCCACATCGACGGCACGTTCGCCTGGTGCCTGCTCGACCATGCCGCGGCGCTGGCCGCCCATGATGCGGTTGTCCTCGATGAGGTCGGCCGCCGCTTTCAAGCGCAGGGAGTACTGCTCCTCAGCCGCGGAAGCCTGGGCCGAGGCCGCACTCGTCCACACCGCGGACGGGCACCCCCGCGCCGCGCAAGCGAGCGCGCTCCATGCGGCCACCCTTCGGGCCGAGTGCGAGGGCGCCGTCTCACCATGGCTCGCCGGCGCCGCGGTGGCCGTGCCGTTGACCGCCCGGGAACGCCAGATCGCTGTCCTGGCCGCGGGAGGCAAGACGGATGCCGCCATCGCGGCCCACCTCGCCATCTCCACCCGGACGGTGCAGACCCACCTCGCACGCGTCTACGCGAAACTCGGCATCACCAGCCGGGGCCGGCTCAGCGACCACCTCAGGTGAGCCCGGGGCGTCCGGCAGCTTGGGCGCGTCCTTTCGCGGGGAGGAGATAGGCGAGATCCACGACGGCAAGATCGTGACGCAGGTGGACTGCTCGACTTCCGAGTGTCTGCCGAGAAGTTCGACCTGTCCGTCCTGTCTCAGCTCGGCCGCGACGAAGCGTGAGGGGTGCCCACCATTCCTGACAACGCCGGCGCCGGGCTGTCGATCGGCAACATCGCCATCTGGGTGCGTGACCTCGCCCGTTCGGTCGACTTCTACACCAACGGCCTGGGGCTCGACGTCCTCGCCACCGTCGACGCCGGCGACATCCAAGAGGTGATTGTCGGGCGCAGCGGGACGGGCAGCCAGCTGATGCTGGCAGCGCGGGCCGGTGAACCGGCGTCTCCGCCCGCCGGTATCTGGAAGGTGTTCCTGACGTCGCAGGACGCTGCTGCGGATTACGCGCGGGCGCTTGCGGCCGGCGCTGTAGCGGTCACCGAGCCTTACGACCTCGCCCAATTCGGCGTGACAATCGCGCTTGTACAGGACCCCGACGGCTACCTGCTGGAGATCGGCCAGATCCATCCGAGGTGACCGGCTCACTCGACCACGCCACCTGAGACGGACAGGTCGTCTCGATCCCCCGAATAGGCCGCCATCGGCGCGATGTTGACGATGTTGCCACCCGCCACGCTCATCACTCCATTCCGACTGCGGCGACGGTTCGCTGCGGAAATCCGCACGAGACCAGACCGGGCGCCCTCTTGTGGGCCCGGACACACGCTGCTAGCGTATTAGATGCATTGATACAGGCATCTTCATGGCTTTCGTCAACCTCGGTCGTTGCCTGGTCAACCCAGCCGCTGCCCCTCACCGTCGAAGGACAGACATGTCGCCACGCCGCCGCCCAACTGCCTCCCTGAGTCAGAGGCCGCTCCACCTGCCAACGCGACGAGCTACCGCTCTCGCCGCCGTGGCTGCCGTGCTCGGCTCGGCCGGAACGGCTCTCGACGACGCCACCGTCAAACCCCGCCTGGCGTGCGGGTTGGGTGACATCCCCGCCTACCACGTCTCACCGAAGGCAGTTACCGCCGGCCTGCAGGTAGCCATCGGCGGTGCCCCGTCGACCCAGGCCTACGTCGGTCCCTATCTGGCTCTCGCGGCTCAGACGCCATCGTTCAAGCAGCACACCGGAATCTGGGTCAACAACCTCGGCTCGATCGCTCCGCAGGGCAAGAGCACCCGAGCCGGACTGGTGAAGGCCGGCTTCACCGTCAAGGACTTCCAAGAATTTCCGCAGACCGTTGCGAACTGGCGGCCCTATCTGTCGGTCTCGAAGAACGCCGGCACCGAACTGCTGGGCGCCACGGGCCTGCCGAATTACTCGCCGCTGTTCTCGGGCTTCACCGATGTCGGCTTCTCCCTCAAGGCGCTGGTCTTGACGCCGGACAACTACAAATCGGCGGTGTCCGACGCGTGGGCGGCGGCTCCTAACCCGCCTGCCACCTACGTGTATTCGAACTACATCCCGTTCGAGCTGGCCGACTCCAACCCCGTGGCCAAGCAAGCCGTCGATCTACTCACCACGACCACCACGGCGAAGAAGCTGACCGGGCTGTCCGCCGTGTCGCTGTCCGCCTGGCTGCTGTGGGCCGACTCGGCGACCGCGTGCGGATCCAACCTCACCGTGAAATGCGTACTGGACAAGGCCGCCCAGCATCCTGACTGGGACGCCGGTGGCTTCGGCTCGCCGTTCAACACCGACCCCGCGAAGCTCAGCTACAGCAAGTGCTTCCTGATGCTCAAGATTGACAAGTCCGGGTTCACCTACGACAAGACGGTGACGAACCCCAACAACGGCCTGTTCAACTGCAACGCCGACAACATCGTCGACGGCCTCCCCAGCTTCTGACCGACCCGCCCGGAAGGAAATTGATGATCACACTCACCGACGTGCAGGGCGTGCTCGGCCACTGGTGGTACGCCTACGACCAGGGCGAGCTCGAGGTCCTGCCCGGCCTGCTCACCGCAGACATCCACTTCTCCTGCGAGAGCGACACCGGCACCACGCCGTACGAGGACTTCATCCGCTGCGACACCCGTGGCCGCGAGGAGGTGATGGCATGGCAGACCGACCACCGGCTCAACAGCCCGTTCCCGCTGCGGCACAGCGGCACGAACATCCACCTCACCCGCGCTGAGGGGGACGAGGCGGACTTCGCCTCCTACATCGTTGTCACGCAGATCGTCGACGGGGCCGTCAGCCCGCTGTCCACCGGTCTCGTCCGCGGCACTGTCCGTCGGGACGGCGACGCAGTGCGCATCTGTCGGCTGCGCGTCACGCTCGACACCCAGTCGTCGATTCCGCTTGCCGAGCACCGCGCCGCGGCTGCCACCGGCTGATTTCAGGAGGCTTTGCTGTGACTGACTACCAGCACGAACTCGCCCGCATCCTGCGGCCCGTGGCACAACCCCAGATCCTCGAAGGCGTCTACACCGACGATCAGCACGGCCGCATGCTCGATGTCATCAAAGCCAACGGGCCCTGGCCGACGATCACCGCGCACCACTTCGACACCGCCGAGGAACTCATGGCCACCTCGACCGGCGTCGTCCCCGAGGGACTGAACCTGACGCTCGACGACCTCGCCACCGCGCACTTCCGCGGCTTCCTCGGGCAGAACTCGGTCGCCTACTACCCCGAGCTCGAGGAATGCTTCTACAACAGCCATTTTCTCGAGCTGGTACGCGGCTACTGGGGAGCCAAGTACGCCCGGCCGACCATGATGCTTTTCAACCTGTGCGGGCCGCACAAGAGCGGGCTGTCCGCCCACCTGGACGCGGTCACCTTTCGCGGCATCCGATACGAGAACTCGCCGGTCTGGCTGCAGAACGTCATGGGCAAATCCGGGCTGTTCACCGCCTACCTGGAGAAGATGGCTCAGGTCATCACCTGGTGGTACCTCGGCGAGAACGGCACCTTCACCTACTGGCCCGACGGTCCGCTCGAGCCGCCAGTCCGCCTCGAGCACCCGCTCTGGAACAAGGGCGTCGTGGTGCAGAACGAGCTGATGTTCCACCGCGGCGATCCCGTCGGCACCCCCGGCGAGCGTGACGTGCCGGGCCTCGCTCACCGCAGCCTGCTGGGCTATGACCCCGGCGACGACACGTGGAAGATCACCACGGATGGCACGCCCATCCGGACCTATCGCCCTGGCGAGATGCGACTGCTCGTGCACTGGAGCTCACAGGTGTACTCCGACCTGAACGAGCTGAAGGTCTCGATGGACCACACGGACGACCTCACCCACGACATGGTCTTCGAACGACTGCTCGCCGACATGCGTGACAAGGGTGTCCGCGTCGCCGAGCCCAGCGATCCCCTCCATGACAACGACTTCATCCGCGCCTTGATCGCGACGTACACCATCGCCCCCACCACCGACTGGGCCACGCCGGACGCGGCCTAACCATCCGGTTTCGCAACGAGGAGCATCGCTTGAGCGACCTTTCCGCCACCCGCCTCGACGGCCAGGTTGTCATCGTCACCGGCGGCAGTCAGGGCGTCGGTCTGGGCATCGCCCGCGCGTTTCTCGATGCCGGCGCGACGGTCGTCACCTGTGCCCGGTCGACGTTCGACAAGCCGCCGGCTGCGCGCGGGGATGAGGAACTCACCCGCTGCCGCCATATCTCCGCGGACGTCCGCGACGAGTCCCAGATCCAAGCGGTCGTCGACGCGGCACTGGCCGAGTTCGGACGTCTCGACGTGTTGGTCAACAACGCCGGCGGCCAGCCACCCGCCGACACAGCGACAGTCTCGGCCCGATTCATCAAGTCGATCATCGACATCAACCTGACCGGACCGATGATCTTCGCGCAAAAGGCCTACCAAGCCATTGAGAAGTCCGCCGGCGCCGGCTCCATCATCAACATCTCCAGTCAGGCGTCGCTGCCGAACGGCTCGGGCGGGTCCCTCGCTCCTTATGGCGCCGCGAAGGCCGGGCTCAACCACATGACGCGGTCACTCGGCCGGGCGTGGGGCAGGAAGGTCCGGGTCGACTGCGTCTCGCTGGGCTGGGTCGAGACGGAAGCCCTGGCGGATTTGCTGTTGAGGGATCCGGGGCAGCGCGAGCGCTACAGCTCTGACATTCCGGTCGGCCGGATGGGCACCCCCGAGGAGATCGGCGACATCTGCGTCTTCCTCGCCTCGCCTGCAGCGGCCTACATCAATGGCGCCACGATCTGGGCCGATGGCGGCGGCGGTTTCTGAGGTCGGGGACGTGACCGCGAGCCGTGCCCATGAAGCTGGAGTCCATGCATGAGTGCACCTAGTCTCAGGGGCGTGTCAGCCGAGCACCAGGTCGACGGCTTGCTGTCCCGCATGGCCGAGATGGCCAACAGCCCACGATTGCTCAGTCGCCTGCTCACCCTGGCGGGTTCCGCCGTGCAGCCCTCGGGCTGGGCGATCCTGACCATCCTGCACCGCCACGGCCAACTCAGGGTTTCCGAGCTCGCCGACCAACTCGGCCTTGACCAGTCCACCGTCAGCCGGCAGCTCAAACCCCTTGACGCCGCAGGCCTTATCACCCGCCAGGCCCACGACGGCGATCGCCGGGTCGCCATCCTTTCCCTGTCCGACAAGGGAACCGAGGCGTATGACGCCGTACGACAGCGCTGGCTCGACGACTTGAACTGGTTCATGCGCAACTGGTCGGACGCCGACCGGGCACACTTCGGGGAGCTCGCCGAACGCTTCTCCGATGAGATCGACGCGGGCCGGGCTGGCCTTCGCCGACATGATGAGACCCGCGACGGCGCCGCCTGACCCACCCTTCTTGAGGAGCGATCTTCCGTGGTCGATGCGACCCGTTCTGAACTGACCGACGTGGTGCAGCGCGTGCGCGCGGTCGCCGACTCCGTCGATCCGGCAGCCGATGAACGCACCTGGCTTGGCGCTCGTTTTGACGCCGGACTCGCTTGGGTCCACTTCCCCGACGGGCTCGGCGGCAGTGGGTTGCCGCGTGACTGGCAGACGCTGGTCGACGCCGAGTTCGCCGCGATCAGCGCCGCTGCAGCGCCAGCCAACGGCGCCCGCAACCCCATCGGACTGGGCATGGGTGCACCGACCATTGCCGCCCACGGCACTCCCGAGCAACAAGCGCGGCTGCTGCGCCCGCTGTGGACGGGCGAAGAGATCTGGTGCCAGCTGTTCAGCGAACCGGGCGCCGGATCCGATCTCGCCGGGCTCGCCACCCGAGCCGAGCGCGAAGGCGACGGCTGGCGCATCAACGGGCAGAAGGTGTGGACCAGCTACGCCCACAAAGCTCGCTGGGGAATGCTGCTCGCACGCACCGACCCAGACATCCCCAAGCACGCCGGGCTGACCTACTTCTTCCTCGACATGCACTCCCCGGGCGTCGAGGTCCGGCCGCTGCGCCAGGCCACCGGACAGGCCGAATTCAATGAGGTTTTCCTGACCGACGTCCACATCCCCGACGACATGCGCGTCGGCGCCGTCGGCGAAGGCTGGAAGATCGCCAACACCACGTTGATGAACGAACGTGTCGCGCTCGGCAGCGGCGCACCACAACGCGAGAGCGAACCGGTCGCCAGCCTGCTGACGCTCTGGCGAGAACGTCCTGATCTAAGAACACCCGAGTTGCACACCCGACTGCTGCAAACCTGGGTGAAGGTGGAGACCGCCCGGCTGGCCAACGTCCGGATCCGTCAGCAGATGCTGGCCGGACGGCCCGGCCCTGAAGGATCCGCCGCGAAGCTGACCTTCGCCGCCAACAATCAGGAAGCGACCCGGCTGCGACTCGAAATGGCCGGCGACGAGGGTCTCGGATACGACGACTGGACGCTGCACACAGTGGACCAGGGCAGGTCTGCCCACCGGCCCGCCTCCTACCACTATTTGCGGGCGCGCGCTAACTCGATCGAGGGCGGCAGCACCGAGATCCTGCGCGGCGTCATTGCCGACCGCATACTTGGCCTGCCCCGCGAACCACGTGCCGACCACGATCGGCCCTGGAAGGACATTCCCCGATGACGACCGAAGCGGCTGAACGTCCTATGCCGTCGCTGTTGTACGACGACGAGCAAGAGGCGCTGCGAGCCGTCGTCCGCGACATCGTCGACGACCTCGCCCCTTGGAACGACGTGGTCAACGGTCTGGATCAGGTACGGCCGTACGACGACCGGCTCTGGCGCCAACTCGCCGACGCCGGGGTAGCAGGCCTGCTCGTCCCAGAGGAGTTCGGCGGCTCGGGGGCCAGCGCCGTCGAGATGGCCGTCGTTCTCGAGGAACTCGGGCGCGCCGCAGCCCCGGTACCCGCGCTGACGAGCGCCGTGCTGGCCACGATCACTCTGACCGCCTCGCCCGCTGGCGTCGTCGCCGAGGTGCTCCAGGGGATGGCAGGGGGTGCGGTTTCGGTAGCTCCTTTGATCCCTGTGAACGCCCTGCCCGACGGCGGCTGGACGCCCGCTTTCCAGCTGTCGGCCGACTGCCGGGTGACCGGGCAGCTCAGCTTCGTCGCCGGTGTGCTGGGTTGCACGAAGTTGCTGGTCCCCGCGTACGCGGGCGGCGACCCGGTGCTGTCACTTGTCGAGGCGGCCGACGCCGAGATCGCGACGACGCCGTCGCTGGATATGACACGGCCGGTCAGCCGGGTCGAGCTGGATGCTGCACCGGCCGCGGCTGTGGCCTCCGGCCCGGAGGCTCAGCAGGCGCTGCGCGCGGGCATCATCGCTGCCACTGCACTCCTGGCAAGCGAGCAGCTGGGCACCGCGGAGCAGGCGCTTGAGGTGACCTGTGATCACCTGCGTAGTCGCTTCCAATTCGGCCGGGCCCTCGGCAGCTATCAGGCGCTACGCCACGGCGCCGCCCAGCTCTGGACCGACCTCACTGGCGCCCGTGCCGTCGCCCGCTACGCCGCCGCGTGCCTGGCCGACGCTGATCCCGACGCCGAGCTGGCCGCCCACCTCGCCCAAGCGGTCTGCGCCGAAGCCGCGTTACACACCTGCGAGAGCTGCCTGCAGATGATGGGCGGCATCGGGTTCACCTGGGAGCACCCAACCCACCTTCTCCTCAAGCGCGCCGCGGCTGGGCTGCGCCTGCTCGGGACTCCCGAGGCTCATCGCCGCCGAATCGGTGAACTGCGCGCCATCCCCACGCCCTGAACGTCCGTCTTCGCTCCAGGAGGTGATCCGTGCGCCCCGACGTCCGGATGATCGACATCGACCAGCACTACTACGAGCCGCTGGATTGCTGCACCCGGCATCTCGACCCGGCCTACGCGGACTTCGCTCTCCACGTCGAGATCAACGACGCCGGCCGGGCAGAATGGCGTTTCGGCGGGGTGCCCCTGGACGGGGAGCGCTACCCCCGGCACGTGACCGTGGCTCCTGGAGAACTCGAGCGATCCCTCGGCGCTCGCGAGCGCGGCGAGCGTTACTCCCCGGTGCTGATCGACGGCACGGCGCCTGAGTACACCGACCGCGACGTCCGGCTCAAACTGCTCGACGAGTGGGGCATCGACGCCGCCGTGCTCTTCCCCAGCTCGGGTCTCGCGTTCGACGCGCAGATGAGCACCCGGCCGGATGCCGCCTGCGCCGCGGCAACGGCGTTCAACCGGTGGATCGAAGAGGACTGGGGCTTCGCCTACCAGAACCGCATCTTTGCCACCCCGTTCATCTCGCTGCAGTCGCTCGACATGGCAGTTGCCGAACTCGAACGGGTCCTCGCCGCCGGCGCACGCCTCATCCAGATCCGGCTCGGGCCAGTCAACGGCCGCTCACCGGCCCATCCGGCGTTCGATCCGTTCTGGGCCCGCGTGCAGGAAGCCGGCGTGCCTGTCGCGCTGCACATCACCGCGAGCGGCTACGAAAAGGCTGTCGCTGAGATGTGGGGCGAGGACCCGCACCTCGAGCACGCCGAACGCTCCGGTTTCCAGTGGTACGCCACCTTCGCAACCCGCCCGGCGATGGACACCTTCGCAGCACTGATCTTCCACAACCTGTTCGGCCGCTTCCCGCGCCTGCGGGTGCTCAGCGTCGAGAACGGCTCGCGTTGGGTGGGCAATCTGCTGCACGAGATGGACGCCGCCTATCGCTTCGTCGCCGGCAACCCGCTGTCCTACTGGGTCGGCGGGCCGCTCACCGAACGGCCGAGCGACGTCTTTCGCGAGCACGTCTGGGTCGCGCCATTCCTCGACTCCGGACACGAAGCACCGGTCAGCGAGCTCATCGAATTGCTCGGCGCCGAGCACGTGTTGTTCGGCTCCGACTGGCCGCACGGCGAGGGGCGCGACAGCCCGTTGCACTTCGACGCCGAACTCGCCGGCATCAACGATCCCGACCTCACGCGCATCCTGCGGACGAATACTGCCGCCCTGCTCGGCATCGCCGGCTGACTTCACCTGACAGAGACAAGAATGAAGGAGCTCGACCAGTCCATAACGTAGCGACCGCTCGAGGGACGGCTGCCCGATTTGAACGACCGCGACCGTCAGCACGGTGAAAATCACCCCAGCACCGTCTGCACCACACGCCGAGACTCTCACCCTGGATGCGGATGCCGCGGTCAGGTTCGACGTCGCTTCCCAGCCAGAGGAGCCATGCTCATTGAAGGGCCCTGGAAGTGTCCGGCTGCGGTGGCGCCAGCTGTGCTGACAGGATCTGCAGCCGTGTGGTCAGCAAGAAGTCGGCATGCCGGTCGGAAAAGGCCCGGAACGGATGTCATCGGACGACAGCGCTGGTAGTCACTGGATACCGGTACATGAACATTGGTTACGTACATCGTTGCACGTCAAGAAGCTCCCGGGACCGGGGTTGCGGCAATCTGCCGCGAGCTGGACCGCGGGGCTGTGCGCCAGTCTGCCGAGGGGCGCCGGCGGGTGCAGGCAATCACGTTCGGGTCCCGTCAGCGCCCGCCAGCGTGAGGCGGGCTGGCCGGCGCGGCGGTCATTCGGGGGTCAGGGCGTCGGCGCCCGGCGCCGGCGGCCAAGTGGGACGCCGGCTCACAGATCACAGGCCATAAGGTCCGGCGGTCGCCGTTTTTGTCGGCGCCCGGTCCTATATTTCGGGGCATGGACAAGGTGTCGGTGCATGACGTTGCAGTCGCACTCCGCAACCGGCTGCCCGGGCTGGGCGTCAAGAAGCAGCACAAACTTCTCTACTACTGCCAGGGCCACCACCTGGCGGTCTACGGCGAACCGCTGTTCACCGAGTCAATCAGCGCGTGGGACATGGGGCCGGTAGTCGGCACCCTCTGGTATCAGGAACGCCAAAACGGGGCGACTGCGGAGGGCGCGACGTTGTCGGAGAAGGCGCTGAACACCATCGGCTACGTCGTCAGCCGGTACGGCGCACTGTCGGGCACCGACCTGGAAAATCTGACTCACAGCGAAACCCCGTGGTCGGAAGCGAACATCGGGCGTCGTCCGGGCACGCCGGCGAGGATCACCGTCGAGTCGATCGCCGCCTATTTCCGCTCGACGAGCGCCGGCGACGGGGACGACGAGAGCACGCCGGCACCCGACGACGAGACGATGGCCCGCTGGCTGTCAACGTCACATCCGACCCGCCCCTACCAGGGCCATCGGGATGATCCGGCCGACCTGCTTCGGCGCATGGCCGACCTTGGTTAATCCGGCGACCTGGGAGCTGGAAGATTTCGTTCGGCACTTCGACGTGTGGGTCGCCGACGTGCGCCCGGATGCCTTGCTGCAACAGGTTGTTTTGGCCTGGATAGTCGACCGGGTGACCAACCCTTACCAGGGCGTGCGACGCGAACCGGACTTCGACAACCTGTGGTTCGGCACCATCCCCAACACCTACGACGCCACCGACCACGTTGTCACCGGTTCGTACTTCATTTATGAAACTGAGCACGTCGTCGTGTGCAACAGCATTGCGACGCTCCGCACGCCTATCTGAACGCAGGTCAAGTCGGTCGAAAATCGGCTGCCATGCAAGGGTTTTGCAGCGTTTCCGTTGTCGCCAGACGCCACCAGGACGCGCACGGCTGACACATCGCACCCAACCACCTGGCACGGGCGTTGAGGGTCGCTCTCCGTCCGGCCTGGGGCCGGCGCGGGGTGCTGGCGGACTGGGCGAGGATGAGCAGCGCGGCAGACCGTCGAGCACAAGCCCTTACTGCTGGGTGATCGTCCAACCGATCTCGTCGCTGCCGATGTAGAGGATCGCGCCCGCGTCACCTACTGACGACGGCGGATACGGGTAGGTGTAGGTCGGCCCGTCGCCTGGCGTGACCTGATCGTCATGCCGACCGATGTTGCCGCTGGAATCCGCGACGTGACTGATCAGTTCGCCGGCTTTGCCCATCGTGAAATGCGCGGCGGTCGTCGTCGTATCGCCGCTGAGCGCCATCGTGCAAGACGCGCTGTCGCGGTCGGTGGCGAAACTCTGCGGAAAGGTCGCGGTCCCGGTGACCCCGCTACCTCGGGTGGATGTGGACGTGGAGGACGACCCGCAACCCAGCACCAATGCCAGGGGCAGAACGGCCGCCGCAATCCCCCGATGAATGTTCACGGGGAGCAGACCATCACACCGCCACGCTAGGCTTCAGACGTACGCGCATCTCTGGGAAGACAGCGAAGACCGGACCGTGAAGGCACTCGAAGACGCCTTCGGTGCGCTTGATGTACCCGCCGGGTCACACGTTGGGTCACAGGCCAATCTCTGAACCTGTTTTCGCAGGTCAGAGGTAGGTGACGGACGAGTCGGCCTGTACGCCGGGTTCTGTGCCCGCGCCACCGAGGTGGCGCGGCGACGGTCATCTATCTACGGCTGCCGTTGCCGGCAGCCTCTAGCGGTCTACCCGCAGACTCGGACGGGCCGTCCTCGAGCGCCTGCGCAGGTACCGGGCAAGCCCGGACCCTCTTGACCTAGCTCCAGGTGGGGTTTACCTAGCCGTCCGGGTCACCCCGGACGCTGGTGCGCTCTTACCGCACCCTTTCACCCTTACCTGCGCTGACCAGGCAAGCCCAGCCACGCAGGCGGTCTCCTCTCTGTGGCACTGTCCCGCGGGTCACCCCGGGTGGGCGTTACCCACCACCTCGCCCTGTGGAGCCCGGATGTTCCTCGGCACGCCCCGCTGGCCCGCCGAAACGGGACATAGGAGACGCAACGCGACCGTCCGGCCGGCTCGTCCGCCGACGACACCGTACGACGGGTCGTACGCTGCGGCCATGACGTCGCCCGAACAACCGCCTTTTGACCCGAATGCGACGAGTCAGATGCCCCTGCCGGCTCCCACCCGAGCGGCCGGGGTGGGGCCCGTCCAGACGGTGAAGCGCGGGCCCGGCTGGGGCACCTACATCGTCACCATCCTGGCACTGCTCATCCTCACCGCGGTCATCGTCTTCGTGCTGCAGAACAACCAGCCGGTGACGGTGAAGTTCTTCAGCTACAAGCACACGTATCGCAGGAGTTCCGTCGCGCTCGGCGCCGCCGCGATCGCCGGGTTCCTCGCGGGCCTGTTCCTCGGCCTCATCCCGTGGATGTCGGCTCGACGCAAGCTGCGCGCTGCACGGCGCGCCGGCCAGGTCTAACCGCGCCCGGTGTGGGCGGCCGCCGGGGTCGCCGGGCTGCTGACGCTCGTCACCGGCCTGCTGCCACTGAAGGAAGCCGGCGACGTGACGGCCCGGGTCGGGCCGGTGCTCGGATTCCTCGTAGCCGTAACGGTTCTGGCGGAGCTCGCCGAGCGCGCGGAGGTCTTCGAGCAGACGGCTGATCGCGTGGCACGTGCCGCGCGGGGAAGCGTCCCGCGCCTGTTTCTCATGGTCTGCGGTGTCGGCGCGATCACCACGATCCTGCTGAGCCTGGATACGACGGCGGTGCTGCTGACCCCGGTCGTCCTTGCCCTCGCGGCCCGGCTCGAACTGCCACCACTGCCGTTTGCGATGACGGCCGTCTGGCTCGCCAACACGGCAAGCCTGCTGCTGCCGGTCAGCAACCTCACCAACCTGCTCGCCGCCGACAAGCTCGGCATGTCGGCCTCGACCTACGTCGGCAAGATGTTGCTGCCTGCCACTGTCGCGATCGTCATGACGGTGCTGGTGCTGCGAGTGCGGTTTCGCCGCGAGTTGCGCGGACGGTTCCTCCCCCAGCCACGCCACGAGCCAGCCGACGGCGTGCTCTTCGGCGTGAGCGCCGTGTGCTGCGTCGGGTTCGGACCCGCCGTGATTGCCGGCGCCCCTGCGTGGGCTGCGGCGACGCCGGCTGCTGCCGTGACCGTCGGCGCGTTTGCCTGGCGACGGCGCTCGGAGTTGCGCTTCGGGCTGGTGCCGTGGCGGCTGGTCGTCCTTGTCGAGGGGCTGTTCCTGGTCGTCTCGGCCGCCGGAAGGCACGGTCTCGACCGGCTCCTGAGCGACGTCCTGGGAGGCGGTGGAACCTGGCGCGTGGGCAGCATTTCGGCGGCCGCTGCCAACGCGTTCAACAACCTCCCTGCCTACCTCGCGCTCGAGCGCCAGACGTCGCGGCACGATCTGCTGGCGTTGCTCTGCGGCGTGAACATCGGGCCGCTGGTACTGCTCTGGGGCTCCCTCGCGACGTTGCTCTGGCGCGAGCGCTGCAAGGCGCGCGGGCTCGACGTGAGTGCCCGCGAATTCGCGACGCTGGGTCTGGTCGGGGTGCCGCTCGTGCTGGCCGCGACCCTCGGCGCGCTCAGCCTCACGTGAGAAATGGAAGGAGAAGCCGGCCATGAGCCAGGACGGCAGCACCCACGTCCCCGTCACCTACGAGCGCTGCACGCACCTCGAGGGACCCTTCTACCACGGGACAAAGGCCACCCTCGACGTCGGCGCCGACCTGATCCCCGGCTACGGCTCCAACTTTCAAGAAGGCCGGGTGTCCAACAACATCTACTTCACTGCCCTGGTGGAAACGGCCGCCTGGGGAGCGGAGCTGGCCACCGCGCTGGCCGGGAGCGCGGAGCGAGGACGCGTCTATGTCGTGCAGCCTTTGGGCCCTTTCGAGGACGATCCCAACGTCACGAACAAGAGATTCCCCGGCAACCCCACGCAGTCCTACCGCACCCGCCATCCGCTACGCGTGGTGGGCGAGGTGCACGGCTGGCCGGGCCACGACCCCGAGGTGCTGAAGGGGATGCTGGATCGCCTGGCGCTCCTTCGGGAGCAGGGGCTGGACGTCATCGAGGACTAGGCGGGCCAGACCGGATCAGGCCGCTCCCGGCTCGCGTCCGACCCCTTGAAGAACGTGTAGCAGAACACGCCGTCGGGCTCGGCCGTGCGATGCAGATCCCGCACACCTTCGTCGAAAGTTGCGGCGCCGTGGACGTAGCCCTGAGTCATTCGCTGAAGGAAACCACACCCGGCGGAACCGGGGCGGGGCTAGGACTTGGTGGACCGCTCCGAGGCTGCCGCGAGTTGCTCGATCATGCCGACGACGTCGCCGATCACGATCACGGCCGGCGCTGCGAGCGCGAACTCCGCTGCTTCTTTGGCGACGTTCTCGAGCGAGCTGACGAGGAGCCGTTGCGCCGGCGTCCCGCCCTGCTGGATGCAGGCGACCGGCGTCGCGCGATCGCGACCGGCCAGCAGGAGCGCGTCGGCGATCGCCGGCAGGGTGTGCACGGCCATCAGCAGCACCACCGTGGCGGCGCCGGCACCCAGGCGCGTCCAGTCGACCGTCGAGCCGGGATGGCCGGGAGGCAAATGCCCTGAGGCGACAACGAATTCCTGCGCCAAGCCGCGGTGCGTGACGGGGATCCCGGCGAGCCCGGGAACCGCGAACGCCGAGCTGATCCCCGGAACGACCGAGCATTCGACGCCCGCCTCCGCGCAGCCGAGCAGCTCCTCACCCCCGCGTCCGAAGATGAAGGGATCGCCGCCCTTGAGGCGCACGACATGCTGGCCTGCCCGCGCCCGCTCGACCAGGAGAGCGATGATGTCCTCCTGCTTGGCGGCGGGTCCCCGCGGGCTCTTTCCGACATCGATGACCTCGACCGCCGAGGGGAGATCCTCCAGCAGCGAGCGCGGACCGAGCCGATCCGCGACGACGACGTCGGCCTCGCGCAGGGCCGCGAGCCCTCGCACGGTGATGAGGTCGGGATCGCCGGGGCCCCCTCCGACCAGAACCACCCGGCCCCCGCCGCGGCGACGGTCGCGGCTCGGTGCGGCGGGAAGCGAACCATCGCTGAGGTGATCGAGCACCGCGTCGCGCACCCCCGCCGAGCGTCGCGGATCCCCGGAGGTCACAGCGATCGTGACGCCGGCAGCGGTACCGCTCGCGGGGGTGACGGCTGAGGTCTGCTCGCCGGCATCAGCCCGGACGCACCAGATCCCGGCAGCCTCGGCATCGCCGGCGACCCGCGCCTGAGCGACGGGATCCGACGTGCACGCGTGCACGAGCCAGGCTCCGTCCAGGTCGCCCACCGCGTATTCCCGCATCAGGATCTCGACCTGGTCGGCCAGCCCGCGGATGGCCGGGGAAGGAGCCGGATCGATCACGACCACACGCGCGTTCGCGGCGAGCAACCGCGGCACCCGGCGAGCAGCGACACCCCCTCCGCCCACGACCACCACACGCCTGCCGGCCAGGCGCAGCGAGAGTGGGTAGAGGTCGGCCACCCCCCTATCCTGCCGAGAAGATGCGGAGCGCGTTGCTAGCGCAGCGACGCCCCGGTGACCGCACGGCCGATGACGAGGCGCTGGATCTCGCTCGTCCCCTCGAAGATGGTGTAGATCTTCGCATCGCGCGCCATGCGCTCGACCGGGTACTCGCGGGTGTAGCCGTTGCCACCCAGGATCTGCATCGCCCGCTCGGTCACCCAGACCGCGGTCTCCCCGGCGTAGAGCTTGGACATCGATCCTTCGGCTGCGGTGAATTCCTGTCCCTGCCGAGCCATCCAGGCCGCCCGCCACGTCAGCAGCCGGGCCGCGTCGATCCGGGTCGCCATATCCGCCAGCTGAAACGCGATCGCCTGGTTCTCGGCGATGGGGCGGCCGAACTGGACGCGCTGCCCCGCGTAATCGCGGGCGTACTCGAAGGCGGCGCGGGCGATGCCGACAGCCTGCGCGGCCACCGAGGGGCGGGAGGCCTCGAACGTCGCCATCGAGGCATTGCCTTTGGAGCGCGCACCTTCCCGCCCGCGCTTCAGCCGCTCGTCGAGCTTGGCCTTGCCGCCGAGCACGCAATCGGCGGGGATCCGGCAGTCGTCGAGCACGACCTCGGCCGTATGCGAGGCCCGGATGCCGTGCTTGGCGAACTTCTGACCCTGCGAAAGTCCTTTGGTACCAGGGGGAATCACGAAACTGGCCTGGCCGCGGGTGCCCAATGTGGGGTCTGCGCTGGCGACGACGACGTGAATGTTGGCAATGCCGCCATTCGTCGCCCAGGTCTTGGTGCCGTTGAGCACCCACTCATTGGTCTTCTCGATCGAAGACGGCGCGGGTCTTGATGTTGCCGACGTCAGAACCGGCCTCCGGCTCCGAGGAGCAGAACGCCGCCACCTTCACGTCGTTCTCGTCGCCGAACATCTGCGGCAACCACTCGCCGGTCTGCTCCTGCGTGCCATTGGCCACCACGGCCACGGCAGCGAGGGTGGTGCCGACTATCGCCAGGCCGATGCCGGCGTCGCCCCAGAAGAGCTCCTCCATGGCAACCGCGATCCCGAGCCCGCTCGGCTCGAACCATTGCGTCGAGAAGAAATCCAGCGAGTACAGCCCCACCTTCGCGGCTTCCTGGATGACCGGCCACGGGGTCTGCTCGCGCTCATCCCATTCCGCGGCGGCGGGACGAATCACGGTCTCGGCGAACTCGTGCACCCACTTGCGCATGTCCACCAGGTCGTCCGACAGCGCCAGCGAGAATTCCGTCATTCCCCTAACGTACCCGGTACTTTCGGTTACATGAACTGCGGTTTGGCCTTACGTCGCGGACCGCAGCACAGCGCGGCTTTCTCGAACAAATCCGACAAAGCGCATAACCATTCAGTTTCGTGACGAGGGTGGCTAACCTGCGGCCATGGCCGCTGGTGATCCGGGAGACCGCCCGGAGGATGCGGGCCCGAAGGTGACACCGCGGCCCCGGCGGCGAGCCCTGCGGCGAGAAGACCTGCTCGATGCTGCCGACACGGTGATCCGGCGCGTGGGCGTGAAGGCCTCGGCGGCGCTCATCGCCCAGGAGGCGGGGGTCACCAAGCCGATCATCTACCGCCATTTCGGCGATCTGCACGATCTCTACCGGGCGCTGGCCCTGCGTCATCTGGAACGGCTGGCGAACTACCTGAAGGTCCGCCCGCGAAAACGTCGGACCCGTCGACCACCGCACCATGACGCGTGCGATCATGATTGCCTTCTTCCAGGCGATCGAACGCGAGCCCAACCTCTTCCGCTTCCTGGTCCAGGCGCCCGGCGATCCGGCTGATGGGGAGGGCGGACAGTCGTGGTTCGTGCGCCGGTTTGCCGAGCAGATGGCGGTCTACCTGGCGGCGGAGGCGAACGAACCGCCGTCGGCCAGGTTCAGGGCCATGGGCTACGCGGCGGCGGGGGCGATGATCGCGACCGGGAGCTGGTGGATCGAGGACGGCACGGTCCCTCGCGGGCAGGCGGTGGACGCGCTCACCGACGTGATGGCCGCCGGCATCCCACCGGCCGTTGAGGGCGCCCCGGAGTGGGCTCCGGAACGCTCGACCTGACGGTCAGCCGACGGCTTCACCGTCGACGGCTCCTGCCGGTTTTCGCCGCTCCGCCCGCTCGCGTGCCGGGCGACGCCGCACGGCCGGCAGCTGACCGCGCACCCGAAACCAGACGATCTTGCCGCCGGTCTCTTCCAGCGGCATCCAGCCCCAGTCGTCGGCAAGCTCGCGAACGATCTGCAGACCGCGGCCACCCTCTTTGGAACGCGACCTGGGCCGCTGCTGGGGCACGCTCGGCGACGCGTCGGTCACGCCGACCAGGACCGCCGGCCCGGCATCGGGGGCCGGCGGGGTCGAGCCCTGAGCCGGGATCACGCCGGGATGAATGCTGACGTCGAGCCCGATCCGGCTGCGTCCGTGCAAGAGCGCGTTGGTCACGAGTTCCGAAGCCAGCAGCAGGACGAGGTCGAGTGGCAGCTGCGGGTAGTCGGAAAGCCTGGCGCGCAGGAAAGCCCGGGCGTGACGGGCCTCGGTCGGCTGCGCGGCCAGGTCGAGGTGGAACGAGGTCCCGGCAGCACCTTGCCGGTCAGCGGTCTGGGCCACGAGTGACCGCCAGGCGGCACTGCTCATGCCGGCCCCTCGGCCCCTTCACCACCCGGCATGCGCTAGTGCTTGCGGCGCCGCAACAGGAAGATCACCGCGGCGATCCCGCCACCGACGATCGCCACGCGGTCCCAGCGCACTGATCGCCCGCGCGTCTCCTTGGCCTCGCGCAACTGCGCGGCCACCCGCGCCGGCAGGGGCTGCTGGCCCCCGCCCGTCAGCGCCGGCGCCGACCCGTTCGGCGACGTGCCACGCGAGCGCAGGTCATCGACCTTGCCCTTCACGGTCTCGACCCCGCGAGCGGCGACCCGTTTCGGATTCACCCGCTCGGCGATGGCATCGATGGTGGACGCGAGCTCGGCCCGGGTCACCTCGATCTGCTGCTGGATCTCTGCTGGATCGGGCACGATCAGCGTTCCCCTCGTAGTCCCGGCGCGTCAGGCCGGCCCCGCGGCCAGCAGCCTGATCCTGATGTTGCCCCTATCAAAGCGGATCACGCGCCGCAATGGGGGCCTGCTCGGTATCGGATTTACCACCGGTAGCCCCGACACGCACCGGGGGCGCTCCCACCAGGGCGAGCATCTCGGCCCCGCCCACCGCCGGAAGCGGCTTGATGGCCTCGCGCAAGGTGAGCCGGCTGACGCGAGCCGGCTCACGTGCCTCGTCGGATCAGGTAGGGCGTGAGGTGGGCGTAGCCCCGCACCCGAAGCGTGCGCAGCCGGCTCACCGTCATCACGGGGCCCTGGGCATCCGGACCCTCAGCAAGGCGCTCTTCGAGGCAGCGCGCCAGCTCCCGGTCGCAGACGACAGTTCCTGGACGGGCGATCCCGGTGCACCGGCTGGCGAGATTGACCACCGGACCGAAGATGTCGCCGGCGTGCGCCACCGTCGGCCCGTACGCGAGCCCGACGCGGACCGCCGGCACATGGGTGCGGTCGTTGCCGAAGGCCTCGGCGAGTTCGAGCCCGGTCTCAGCCATCGCCAACGGATCGGTGATCATGAACATGACCTCGTCGCCAAGCGTCTTGACGACCCGCCCGTCGTGGCTGACCACGATGTCCGAAGCGACCCCCTCGAACGTCGACAGCAGTGCGGACAGGTCGTCGGTGGTCATGTCACGCACCGCGCTGGTGTAGCCGACGATGTCGCAGAAGCCGATCGCGCAGGTGTGGTTGGTCAGGTCGCGGGCGGCCCCGGCGACCGCCCGCTGCACCGCGGCGAGCATGTGGCGTCTCCAGGCGTACGCGATCAACCATTCGAGCTCGGGCAGCAGGTGCGCGAAATGCTCGCTGACCAGGCGTACCAGCTCATCGGGATGCGCCTCGGCCAGCTCCGCGAGCTGGGGATCGGTCGCCAGCTGCTCGCTGACGATCTGGGTCTGCGCCTCGGCAAGCCGGCTCATCGCCTGGCCCACCGTGCGCGCGACGGACTCCGTGACTCCCGCGCCGATCAGCTCGTCGGACGCCAGCCGCTGCGACAACCGGAGCGCGGCGACGTCGGACTCGGTGAAGCGGATCTCGTCCGGTCCTGGATCGACGAAGCCCAGCGCGCGCCAGAGCCGGCGGACGCGCTCGGGCGGGAAGTCGCTCGCTGTCTGCTCGACCTGCTCGCGCGTGAGGTGGGCCGACTCGCCGAGGAACGCCATTTCCAGCAGCTCGGAGCCGATGCGCCGGCCGTCGTCGCCACTGGGCTGCTCCGGCTCGTCCACAGCGGGATCGTCCCACCCTGGGCGCCGCCGAAAACCCCCGGCTCAGGACCCGGGGGCGGGACCGGGACCAGGGCCAGGGCCGGGACCGGGACCGAGACCGGGACTGCGCCGACGCTGATCGTCCTCTTCGGTGAGCCGGAAGATGGTGCGCTGCACCTCCGCCACCTTCGGCACGTCCGTGAAGCGCAGCTGGCCCTGCTCCCCAGCGCTTTCCAGGATGAGGTCGCCGCTACCGGTCAGCCGGTCGCTGATGGTGTTCTCGAAATGCACGTCGTTGAGCCGGTACAGCGGGACGTCACGGCCGACCTGGGTGACGATCCCGGTCCGGTAGAGCACCCGCCGATTGGTGACCACGTAGCGGGTCGCATGCCAGCGCAGGTACGGCAGCAGGCTGAACCAGATCAGCAGCACCGCCGCGACGCCGATGATGACCCAGTCGTAGATGGTCCCGCCGGGCCCGATCCCGATCGCGAAGGCGGCAACGCCCACGAGTACGGGAATCGCCGCCATCGGAAGGACCAGCCGTCGCCAGTGCGGACGCAGGTTGAGCACGATCTGCTCGTCGGCACCGAGTTGACGCTCGAGTTTTCCCACGGCCGCACTATCTCAGGCCAATCACATGTCTCGGAGCCAAACCGCGTTCCGGAGGCGACGCCGTCTGCCGAAAGGTGGAATCAGCGCAGGTGAACGACGTCTCCAGCGGCAAAAGCCCGCTCAGAAACGATGAGCCGGCCGTCCCCGTCCACGTCGGTGGCCGCTCCCTCGTAGCTCTCGCCGCCGGGGAGCTCCACGCGTACCCGCTGCCCGAGGGTGACGCAGGCCGCCCGGTAGGCCGGGACGAGCGCGGCTGGATCGGCCCGCCAGCTCGCGTAGGCCCTGGCCAGAGTGCGGAGAACGGCCTTCAGCAGGGTCTCGCGATCGGTGGTGGCGGCTTGGGCGAGAGCCAGGCTGGTGGCGCGCTCGTCGGGCAGTTCCGCCAGGCGCGTCGTGACGTTGAGCCCGATGCCGATGATCACCGCGCCACCGCCGCCCGCGGGCACCTCGGCCAGCAGCCCGGCCACCTTGCCCCGACGCGCGCCGTCAACCACATCCTCGATCAGCACGTCGTTCGGCCACTTCACCCCCGCGGTCACGCCGGCCTGCTCGGTCAGCGCCACGGCGACCGCCAGGCCCCCGAGCAGCGGGAGCCAGCCCGAGACCTGCGGCGGGCGCAGCAGCACGCTGAACGTGAGGCCCGCCCGCGGCGGCGAGACCCAGCTGCGGCCCTGCCGGCCCCGGCCCGCCGTCTGCGTTTCCGCGACGACGACGGTGCCTTCCGGAGCGCCCTCGCGCGCCCGGTCCGCCAGCACCGCGTTGGTGCTCTCCGCCTCCTCCAGGACCGTGACCTCGAAGCCGTCAGGGCCCAGCGCGGCATGAAGGGCGTCGGGCCTGAGCGGCGGGCGATCAAGGTCGGAGTAGCGGTCCACGACACCAGGCTGCCACCGCACCCGGCAAGCACCGATAACGTGCAGTTCATGAGTGCTGCACAGTCGCTAGAGCCCGGCGAGGCCGAAGGCCCGGACATCCACACGACCGCAGGCAAGCTCGCCCTGCTGCACGGTCACATCGAGGAAGCCGTCCACGCCGGGTCGCAGAAGGCCATCGACCTTCAGCATTCGAAGGGCAAGATGACGGCGCGCGAGCGGATCGCCGCGCTCCTTGACCCCGGGTCGTTCGTGGAGACCGATGCGTTCGCCCGCCACCGGGCTGTCGACTTCGGCCTCGACCGCAACCGGCCCGCGGGCGACGGCTGCGTCACCGGCTACGGCACGGTCGACGGCAGGCCGGTCTGCGTCTTCAGCCACGACGTCACGGTCTTCGGCGGCTCGCTCGGCGAGGTCTACGGCCAGAAGATCGTCAAGGTCATGGACCTGGCACTGAAGACCGGCTGCCCGGTCGTCGGCCTCAACGAGGGCAGCGGCGCGCGTATCCAGGAAGGGATCATGGGCCTCGCCGGATACGGCGAGATCTTCTACCGCAACGTGATGTCCTCGGGCGTGATCCCGCAGATCAGCCTGATCCTGGGTCCTTGCGCCGGCGGCCACGTCTACTCCCCCGCGCTCACCGACTTCACGCTCATGGTCGACCAGACCTCCAACATGTTCATCACCGGACCTGACGTCATCAAGACCGTCACCGGGGAGGAGGTCGGCTTCGAGGACCTCGGCGGCGCGCGCACGCACAACACCAAGAGCGGCGTCGCCCACTTCATGGCCTCCGACGAGGACGACTGCTTCGAGCTCACCAAGGCGCTGCTCTCCTACCTGCCGAGCAACAACATGGACGAGGCCCCGGTGTACGACGAGGCCGACCTCGAGGGCCTCGAGCCCGACGTCGAACTCGACACGTTCATCCCCGATTCCTCGAACCAGCCCTACGACATGCACACGGTCCTCGGACACGTGCTCGACGACGGCGAGTTCCTCGAGGTGCACGCCCTTTTCGCGACGAACATCATCTGCGGGTTCGGACGCGTCGACGGGCGCTCGGTGGGTGTCGTGGCCAACCAGCCGATGTCGTTCGCCGGCACGCTCGACATCGACGCGTCGGAGAAGGCCGCCCGCTTCGTGCGCACCTGCGACGCGTTCAACATCCCGGTGCTGACGTTCGTCGACGTGCCGGGCTTCCTGCCGGGCACCGATCAGGAGTGGCGCGGGATCATCCGCCGCGGCGCCAAGCTCATCTACGCCTACGCGGAAGCCACCGTCCCCAAGGTCACGATCATCACGCGCAAGGCCTACGGCGGCGCCTACGACGTCATGGGTTCCAAGCATTTGCGCGCCGACATCAACCTCGCGTGGCCCTCGGCGGAGATCGCCGTCATGGGCGCGCAGGGCGCGGTCAACATCGTCCAGCGGAGAGCTCTGGCGGCGGCCGACAAGGAGGGGCGCGACGTCGAGGCACTGCGGGCGGAGTTCATCACCGAGTACGCCGACCGCTTCGCCAACCCCTACATCGCCGCCGAGCGCGGCTTCGTCGATGCGGTGATCTCGCCGAGTGAAACCCGCAAAGAAGTGATCCGGGCGCTGCGACTGCTGCGTACCAAGCGCGAATCGCTGCCCCCGAAGAAGCACGGGAACATCCCGCTGTGAGCGAGCCCGAAGCCGAGTCACCCCGGCCGCTGCTGCGCGTCGTCCGAGGTGAGCCGACCCCCGAGGAACTGGCGGCGTTGATCGCTGTCCTGAGCCTTCGTGGCGGTGCTGCCCCCGCTGCGCCGCCGCGCCGCTCGGCGTGGGGACGGCCCGGTTCGGCCGTGCGCGGGACGCTGGCGAACCACCCCGGCGCCTGGCGCGAGTCCGGCTTCACCCAGGGCGTCCGCACGCGCGCCGACTGGTAGCTGCCAGACTGCCCGTCATGGCCAACGAAAGCACGCAGCAACGCTTCACTGATCGGGCCGCCGTCATCACGGGAGCCGCGTCAGGCATCGGGCGGGCGGTCGCGCTGCGGCTCGCGTCCGAGGGGGCGCGCGTCTTCGCCGTGGACATCAACGCCGGCGGGCTCGCGGAGACCGTCGAGGCGGCGAAGGAGCTGACGGGTCAGATCGTGCCGCGGGTGGCCGACCTGCGCAGCCACGACGAATGCTTCGCGGTGGTAGCCGAGGCGGTCGCCGAATTCGGCCGGCTCGACGTGCTGGGCAATGTCGCCGGCGTGCTACGCGTCGGCCACGTGGCCGAACAGGCCGAGGAGACCTACCGCCACCTGTTCGCCGTCAACACCGACGCGTACTTCTTCCTCGTCTCAGGCCGCGATCCCGCACCTGCTCGAGACCCGCGGCAACATCGTCAACATCGCCTCCAACTCGGGCCTCATGGGCGGCGCCTACACGGTCGCGTACTGCATGACCAAGGGTGCCGTGGTGCAACTGACCAAGGCGCTCGCGATGGAGTTCATGAAGCGCAAGATCCGGATCAACGCCATCGCGCCGGGCTCGACCGACACCAACATCATGCAGGGCGTCGAGTTCCCCGAGGACGCCGAGTGGGACCTGATCATGCGCTACAGCACGCCCCACCGCCGGCCTGCGACACCCGCGCAGATCGCCGGCCTCTTCGCGTTCGTGGCGAGCGACGAGGGGCTCAACGTGCACGGCGCGATCCTGTCGAGCGACGCCGGGATGACCGCCGGCTAGGGGGCTCAGGCCAGCAGGGCGGCCATGCGCTCGCGGAGCGCGGTGGCAGCGGAGTACGGGCGCACCATCACGGTGAACTCGACGATCTGCCCGGCTGGACTCCCCGCGCTCCCCGTGCCGAAGCGCAAGATGTCGACGCCTTCGAGGTCTCGGTCTCCGACGCGGGTGGCGAAGGCGAACACCGCGCCGTCTTCGGACGTGTACTCGGCGGTGTAGCGGAAGTCCTCGAAAACCTGAGCAACCGCAGCCAGAATGACGGCGACCTCATCACGCCCGGCGTACGTGCGGTGCACGATCGGGCTGTGGAACGTGACGTCAGGAGCCAGCAGGCCGGAAGCGGCCTCGTGATCGCCACGCTCGATGGCCGCGCGGAACGCTTTGCCGGTCGGATGCATCACGGCTGAACCATACGGCTGCGGCCGCTTCAGGCGGGGAGCGAGCCGCTCATGGTCGGCGACGGGACCGAGATGACCCAAATGACCCAGCTTGTCGGGATTGACGATCGACCGCACTCCACACACCTGCCCTTCCACGATGTCCAATGAGAGCACCGAGATGATTTCCCCGTGAGGGTGGCGCAGGAGCGCACCCGGCTGACCGTTGACCACGACCTGCTCGAAGAGCAGCCCCTCGAGACGCTTGCTGAAACCCGCCAGCAAACGTCCGACCCCTTCGCGACCGAAGACCGGGCGCGAGATGGCGAAGCCGGGCGGCACCTTGCCGCCACCGTCGCCGGTGAAGACCACATCGGCCGCCAACATGTCGATGAATGAAGGCAGATCGCCCTCCTCGCACGCGGCGAAGAAGCGCGAGGCGAGCTCGTCGCGACGCCTTCGCGAAGCCTCGAAGCGGGGCTTGCGCTCGTTCACCCGTGCCTTGGCCCGGCGGACCAGCTGGCGGCAGGCCACCTCTGACTTGTCCACGACCGGGGCGATTTCGTGGTAGTCGTAGCCGAAGACCTCCCGCAGCAGGAAGGCCGCGCGCTCGATCGGCGAGAGGGTCTCCAGCAGGACGAGGAACGCCATCGACAGCGAATCCGCCGTCTCGGCGTGCTCGACGGCGTCAGGCATCGGCGCGGCACCGAAGGCCGTCTCACCGACCACCGGCTCGGGCAGCCACTCGCCCACGTACTTCTCGCGCCGCACCCGCGCCGAGCGCAGGACGTCGATGCACAGCCGGGTCGCGAGCGTTGTCGCGTACGCCTCGGGCGAGTTGATGTGCTCGCGTCCCGCGACGACGTGCATCCGCAGGAGCGTTTCCTGCACGGCGTCCTCGGCCTCGCTCACGCTGCCGAGCATCCGGTAGGCGACCGAAAACACCAATGGCCGCAGGCTTTCGTACGTCTCCTCGAGCGGGTTCGACACGGCTTTCACCTCCAGCACTCAGGCCGCGACGAACAAGCCGGGTGCGACCACCCGCGGGCTGACGTGGCGCCGGCGCCGGCGCACATACGGCCCCGGGTGGCGGAACATCCACTGGGCGCTGCGCAACGTCGCATTCTTGTAGCGGATCGCGGGCCGGCCGGTGAGGATGCGGTCCTTCGGTGTCTCATCGGCTGCCAGGAACTGCACCACCCCACGGCGCCGTCCGATGCTGATGCACTCGTGAAAGTACCGGTAGCGAAAGGGCTTTGGGTTGTTCCCGGCCAGCCTGGCGGCCACGATGTCGGCCACCATCGGGCCGGTGAACCCGCCCGTCCGGCACCCCATCGCGAGCTCCTCGCCCCAGGCGCCGGCCGCGGCTGCGGCATCCCCGACCACGTAGACGTCAGGGTGGGAGACCGAGCGCAGCGTCGGGTCGACGAGGGCACGCCCGTGATCGTTCACCTCGAGCCCGCTCGCGCGAGCCAGCTCAGAAACCGCGAATCCGCCCGCCCAGACGCAGGCGTCGAAGGTGACCGGGCCGGCGCCGGTCGTCAGCGCATCAGCGGTCACCTCGGAGACGCTGACGCCGGCGCGCACGTGCACCCCCAGATCGTCGAACGCGCGGCCCAGATACGCCCGTGCTTTTTCCGACAGCCACACCCCGGGCACCTCCCGGCTGACCAGTTCCACCTCGAGCGAGGGGAACGATTCGGCCAGCTCGCCAGCGGACTCGATGCCGGTGAGGCCGCCGCCGCACACCACGACCCGGCCACCCGCAACCGTTTGGCCAGTGGCGATCTGGCGCAGCACCGATCCCATGCCGGCGGCCGCCTGAATGCTGCTGAGGCTGAGCGCGTAGGAGGCCACACCGGGGACGGCGGCGGTGTCGATGTTGCTGCCGAGGGCGTAGATCAGGGTGTCGTAGCCGAGTTCGCGGGCGTCGCCAAGGATGACGCGACGCCGGCCGAGGTCGAGACCCGTAACCGTCGCGACCTCCAGCCGGACGCCGGTCCCCGCCAGCAACCCCACCAGCGAACGCCTCACCACCCGTTGGCCCGTGGCGATCTGGTGCAGGCGGGGGCGCTCGACGAAATCGGGGCCGGCGCTGACGAGAGTCACCTCGACCTCGTCGGGGAACACCTGGCGGGCGAGCCGCTCGGCGGCCGGCAGCCCCGCGTAGCCGGCTCCGAGGACTACTACTCGATGAACCTTCTGCAGTGTCATGTCCCCTTCGACGGGGCAGCCGCGTGCCCTGTGACAGGCACAGCGGCAGCCGGCGCAACCTTGCCCGCGCCCGCGGCGTCTCACTCCCGACGCGAGGAGTGGACATGCGGAAGTCTGTGGGTCTGGTGGCGGCAGGTGCGGCCCTGCTGGGGCTCGGCGTAGCCGGCGGGTGGGCTGCGGGCGCGGCAGGCTCGGGTGGCGGCTCATCCCCGCATTCCCTGCCGCTGCAGACCGCCGCGAGCGGCAGCGCGACGAGCGCCGGATTCCGGGGGCAGCTGGTCGCGTTCGACAGCTGCTCCGGGCTGCTGGATGCGCTGCACGCCCGCGCCCGTGACGTCGTCGGGCCTTACGGCCTGTCGTCCGCGGTGGGCCCGGGAGGCGGCGTCGCCTACTCGGGTCTGGAGGACAAGTCGGCGTCCACCGCGGCACCGATCCCGTCATCGGCGGCGTCCTCGGCGGGAGGAGCAACCAGCGCCTCCGGGACGCTGACGCACTCCACGACCAACACCCAGGTGACCGGTGTGGACGAGCCTGACATGACCAAGACCGACGGCCGTTACCTGATCAGCCTCGACGGCCAGCTGCTACGGATCGTCGACGTCCGTACCGCGAAGCTGCGCGCCACCCTTCCGCTCCCGCAGCCGGGGACCGAACTGCTGCTGGCGGGCGATCACGTCGTCATCCTTTCCGGCCAGTCCAGCAGCTACAACTACCCGGTGGCCAGCGGCGTCATGCAGCCTGACTACGGCGTGAACCGGCCCTATCCCTACTACCCCAGCACGGGCACGACGACCGCCACGGTCGTCGACATCAGCAACCCTGACGCCCCTTCGGTCACCCATCGCTGGACGTTCGGCGCCGGCGAGGTGGCGGCCCGCGTCGTCAACGGCACCATCCGGCTGGTGCTCTCGAGCTCCCCGCCGCAGGAGACCTGGGCCTCACCCCGGGACGACACCGCCGCCGAGAAGGCCCGCGCCACCAAGGTCAACCAGCAGATCGTCGACGCCACCCCGCTCGACGCGTGGCTTCCCCGCTGGACGGGCGAGGACGGCCAGTCGCATCAGATCAGCGCCTGCGACGCCGTCGCGACCCCGGCCAAGCCCAGCAGCCTCAACCTGGTGACGGTCCTGTCCCTCGACCCGGCAGCAAGCCAGCCGGGCGCCGGGACGTCCGTACTCGGCGCCGGAACCATCGCCTACGCCGAAGGTCAGCACCTCTACGTCAGCGACGGCGGGACGTACCCGAACCAGATCAGGTCGCCTGCGCTCCCGCGCACGTCGCCGCCGAAACCGACTGTGCAACTGCTGGAGTTCGACCTTTCCGACCCCGCCCAGGCCCGCTACCTCGCCTCCGGCAGCGTGCCCGGTCAGCTCCACGACTCGTACGCGTTGTCGGAGTACCAGGACAACCTGCGCGTCACCACGACGACGCCCAATGCAGACGGCACCACCAGCACCGCCATCTCGGTGCTGGCCCGCGCAGGGTGACCGGCTGGTGCAGATCGGCACGGTCGGCGGGCTGGGCACCGGCGAGCAGGTCTACGCGGTGCGCTACATCGGCGACCGCGGCTACGTCGTCACCTTCCGGCAGGTCGATCCGCTGCACGTGGTCGACCTGTCCGATCCCCGCCACCCCGTGCTGCGCGGCACCCTCACCATGCCGGGCTACTCGAGCCTGCTGCTGCCGCTTTCCGATCATCGGCTGCTGGGGATCGGACGCGCCGTGCCAGTCGCACCCGCCGGGCAGATCGTCGAACCCGGCGGTCTGCAGCTCTCGCTGTTCGACGTGAGCGACGCCGCGCATCCCCGCCTGCTCGATCGGCATGTGTTGTCGGACACGTATGCGGACGCGGTCAACGATCCGCACGCCGTGACGATCAGCCCCGACGGCCGCGTGGTCATCCTCCCGTCGACGAGCGGCCCGCTCGCGATCACCGTCTCCGCGACCCGGCTGAGCACCACCACCGGAGCGTTCACCACGCCCTACAGCGTTCAGGACGAGCGCACGGTCATCGCCGGTGAGCGGCTGTTCGAAGTTGCCGACCGGGGCGTCGCCGTCCGCTCGCTGCCGGGCTTGCACCAGACCGGCTGGATCGCGTTCTGAACCCATCCGAGCTCTTCCGATCCGCGCCACCTAGGATCGGGAGTCGTGCGCAAAGTCCTCATCGCTAACCGTGGAGAGATTGCCGTCCGGGTTGCCCGGGCCTGCCGCGACCACGGCCTTGCTTCCGTTGCCGTCTACGCCGATCCCGACCGGGACGCCCTTCATGTGCGGGAGGCGGACGAGGCGTACGCGCTGGATGGCAACACCGCGCCGGAGACGTACCTGCGCATCGACAAGCTGATCGAGATCGCCAAGCAGTCCGGCGCCGACGGCGTGCATCCCGGCTACGGCTTCCTCGCCGAGAACGCCGACTTCGCCGAGGCGGTCATCGCCGCCGGCCTCACCTGGATCGGCCCGCCGCCCGACGCGATCCGCAAGCTCGGCGACAAGACCGAGGCGCGTCACATCGCTCTCGCCGTCGGGGCCCCGATGGCGCCCGGCACCCCCAACCCGGTCGCCGGTCCGGAAGAAGTGCTCGCTTTCGCCGACGAGTACGGGCCTCCCGATCGCCATCAAGGCGGCCTTCGGCGGCGGCGGTCGCGGGCTGAAGGTCGCCCGCGAGCGCGCCGAGATCACCGAGCTGTTCGACTCCGCCGTCCGCGAGGCCGTCGCCGCGTTCGGCCGCGGCGAGTGCTTCGTCGAGCGCTACCTGGACAAGCCGCGTCACGTCGAGACGCAGGTGCTCGCTGACGCGTCGGGCAACGTCGTCGTCGTCAGCACCCGCGACTGCTCGCTGCAGCGCCGCTACCAGAAGCTCGTCGAGGAGGCGCCGGCGCCGTTCCTCACCGCGGAGCAGACCAAGAGCCTGTACGACGCCAGCAAGGCCATCTGCAGGGAAGCCGGCTACATCGGCGCGGGCACCTGCGAATTCCTGGTCGGCCAGGACGGCCTGGTCTCCTTCCTCGAGGTCAACACCCGCCTGCAGGTCGAGCACCCCGTCACCGAAGAGGTCACCGGCATCGACCTGGTGCGCTGGCAGTTCCGCATCGCCGACGGCGAGAAGCTGGACTTCGAGGACCCCGCGCCACGCGGCCACGCGATCGAGTTCCGCATCAACGGCGAGGACCCCGGACGCGGCTTCCTGCCCGCGCCCGGCACGGTCACCCGCTTCACCCCGCCGCTCGGCCCCGGCGTGCGCACCGACACCGGCATCGAGACCGGATCGGTCATCGGCGGCCAGTTCGACTCCCTGCTCGCGAAGATCATCGTCGTCGGCGCCAACCGCACCGAGGCGATCGAGCGTTCGCGCCGGGCGCTGGACGAGCTGATCGTCGAGGGCATGCCGACCGCGCTGCCCTTCCACCAGGCCGTCGTACGCGACCCGGCCTTCGCCCCCGAAGACCCGCAAACCGCGTTCACCGTGCACAACCGGTGGATCGAGACCGAGTTCGACAACCAGATCCCCCCCTTCACCGGCGGCGCCGACGCCGAGGAGGACGCCGGCGAGCGCGAGCGGGTGGTGGTCGAGGTCGGCGGCAAGCGGCTGGAGGTCGTGCTGCCCGCCGGCCTCGGAGCCGGGGTCGCCGCTCCTGCCGGGAAGGCGAAGAAGCCGGCCCACAAGCGCGCGGGGCACGGGCCGGCCGCCGCCTCCGGAGACACGCTGACCAGCCCGATGCAGGGCACCATCGTGAAGGTGGCCGTCGCCGACGGCGACACCGTCGCGGAGGGAGACCTGGTCGTGGTCCTCGAGGCGATGAAGATGGAGCAGCCGCTCACCGCCCACAAGGCCGGCACCATCAGCGGGTTGGCCGCCAGCGTCGGCGCCACCGTCACCAGCGGAGCTGTGATCTGTGAGATCGCCGAGTGAGCCGGCAGAGCCGGAGCCGCCAGCGGCGCAGGCGCGCCCGCCGCTGACCGGACGCGTCCACTATCTGATCGGTGGCGTGCTCCCCCCGTCGCACCGCGACTGGGTGGTCGCTGACCTCACCGGTCCCGGCTGGCGTCACCGGCAGGCCCGCCGGCCGCTGCTGCTGATGCTCCCCTTCGCTCTCGCGTTCGCGATCTGGCCGGCGCCCACCCCGGTCCGCGTCTCGATCCCACTCGCGCTGCTCGTCTGCGCGATCGTCATGGGCTACGCGACCAGCGACACCTTCCGCAATCGTCGCCTCGACCAGTACGGCATCCCGCGCCCGAAGCCCATCGAGGAGGAGCGAGGACGAGTGATCAACGCGCCCATGATCATGGTCTGAGCCTGATGATCATGCGTATTCCATGATCATGGGCGCGTTGATGTTGGTCAGTCGGCGGTGTAGTCGTCGTGCGGCATCAGCTGGCGGGCGGCTTCGGTGAGCGAGCCGGACAGCGACGGGTAGATCGCGAAGGTGTGGGCGAGCTGGTCGACGGTCAGCGAGTGCTGCACCGCCATCGAGACCGGCAGGATCAGCTCGCTGGCCCGCGGCGCGACGACGACCCCGCCGAGCACGGTGCCGACCCCGCGACGGGCGAAGAACTTGACGAACCCGTCGCGCAGCCCGCTCATCTTGGCCCGGGCGTTCGTGGCGAGGGGCAGCGTGACGACGTCGGCCGCCACCCTCCCGAGCTCGACCTGCTGCTGGGTGACGCCGACCGTCGCGATCTCGGGGTCGGTGAAGACGTTCGCGGCCACCGTCATGAGCCGCAGCGGCGCCACGGCCTCCCCCAGCGCGTGCCACATGGCGATGCGGCCCTGCATCGCGGCGACCGACGCCAGCGGCAGGACGCCGGTGCAGTCACCCGCCGCGTACACCCCGGGCAGCGACGTGCGCGAGACCTTGTCCACCTCGATGTGACCCGACGGGCGTAGCCGCACCCCCGCCTCGTGCAGGCCGAGTCCTGCCGTGTCGGGGACCGAGCCGACCGCGATCAGGGCGTGGCTGCCCGAGATCATCCGGCCGTCGGTGAGCTCGACGCCGACCCCGTCACCGATGCGATGCACGGAGGCCGCCCGCGAACGCTCGAGCAGGTGGATCCCGCGGCGGTGGAACACCTCCTCGAGCACCTCGGCGGCGTCGGCGTCCTCACCGGGGAGCACCCGATCACGCGAGGAGACGAGCGAGACTTCCGACCCCAGAGCGCGGTAGGCCGAGGCGAACTCGGCGCCGGTCACCCCGGAGCCGATGACGATCAGGTGCTCGGGCAGTTCCTCGAGGTCATAGAGCTGCCGCCAGTCGAGGATGCGCTCGCCGTCCGGCTCGCTGCCCGGGATCACCCGCGGGGTGGCACCGGTCGCCAGCAGCACCGCATCGGCTTCGAGATCTTGCTCGGCTGTTCTCCCCCTGGCGCTGGATGCACACCAGGCCGTGGGCGAGCAGCCGGCCGCGACCGGCGATCACCTCGACGCCCTCCCGGATGAGCCGGGCGCGGATGTCGTCGGACTGCGCGGCGGCGAGGGCCTGGATGCGCCGGTTGAGCAGCTTCGCGTCGACGGGCGCCTGCGAGCAGGTCAGCCCGAGGACGTCGGCGCCGTCGACGGTGGTGCGCACCTCCGCCGTCGACACGAGCGTCTTGGAGGGAACGCAATCGGTGAGCACGCAGGCGCCGCCGATTCCGTCGCGCTCGACGAGGGTGACCTCGGCGCCCAGTTCGACAGCGACCAGCGCTGCCTCGTATCCGGCCGGTCCCCCGCCAAGAATCGCGATACGCACCCTTACAGTCTCTCAGGCCTGCGACACAGTCCGTGACCTGACGATCTGTCACCGCAGCGTCATCGCGGCTGGTTATGGTGCCCAGGTGGCCCTCTACGCGGCGTACGGGAGCAATCTCGACCCCGACCAGATGCGGGAGCGCTGTCCGCACTCGCCGGTCGAGAGCGTCGGCTGGCTGAAGGGCTGGCGGCTGACGTTCGGCGGCGAGGACGTGGGCTGGGACGGCGCGCTCGCGACCGTCGTGCAGGACCCCGATGGTGAGACGTACGTGATGCTTTATGACGTTTCGCCGCTCGATGAGAAGGTTCTCGACGAGTGGGAGGGCGCCGGCTCCGGCCGCGGCGGGATCTACGACAAGCTCCGGGTCCGCGTCTCGACCCTGGACGGCGACATGCTCGCCTGGACCTACGTGCTCGTGGCGTACGAGGGCGGGCTGCCCTCCTGCCACTACCTCGGCCTGATCGCCGAAGCCGCGGAAAAGGCAGGCGCCCCGGCGGACTACGTCGCCGAGATCCGCGGCCGCGAATGCAGCGGCGCCCCGCCGACCGACTGAGCGACTGACCGACTGAGCGACGGCCGCCTCAGGCCCGCAGCCCGAGCAGCGCGGCGGCGGTGAGCAAGCGGACCCCGACGCCGATGGAGCGCTCGTCGACGTCGAATCCCGGCTGATGCAGGTCGTACGGTTCGGCTCCGGGCGGGCGCACGCCGAGCCGGGCCATCGCCCCGGGAACCTTCTCCAGGTACCAGCCGAAGTCCTCGCCGCCCAGTGACTGCGACGTGATCGACGCCGGCGTCAGGCCCGAGCGCGCTGCCGGCCGCGGCGGTCAGCAGGGCGACCGCGCGGGCATCGTTCACGACCGGCGGGACCCCGCGCTTGTGGTCGATCTCGAGCGTGGCGCCGTAGGGGGCGACGATCTGCTGGGCGAGGCAGTCGAGCACGTCGGGCACGGTCGCCCAGGTGTCGCGGTCGAGCACCCGCACGGTGCCGCGGGCGATCGCCGTCTGCGGGATCGCGTTGGCGACCGAGCCGGCCTGGACCATCCCCCACACCAGGGTGACGGCGGCCCGCGGGTCGATCCGCCGGGTGAGCGCGGCCGGCAGCGCGGTGAGCAACTGGCCCAGCGCGTAGATCAGATCGACGGTGTTGTGCGGGCGCGAGGTGTGACCGCCCGGACCGTGCAGCCGCATGGTCACCATGTCCGACGCGGCGGTGATGGGCCCGCTGCGCAAGCCGACCCGTCCGACCTCCAGTGACGGATCGCAGTGCACCGCCAGCGCGAGGTCCGCGGAATCGACCAGCCCCGCTTCGATGACGTCGAGCGCCCCGCCCGGCATCACCTCCTCCGCCGGCTGGAACACCAGCCGCACCCGGCCGGGCAGCGCCGTCCCGGCGAGCGATCTCGGCCAGCGCCAGCCCGGCCCCGAGGACGATCGCGGTGTGCACGTCATGACCGCAGGCGTGGCACACCCCCGGGTTCACCGAGCGGTACGCGACGTCCTTGAGATCCTCCAGCGGCAAGAGCGTCGAGGTCGGCCCGCAGCAGCACGGTCGGTCCCGCTGGATCTCCCGTCGCGTCACCGATGTCGCACCAGAGCCCGCTCACCGGCAGCAGCTGCGGCGACAGACCGGCGGCATGCAGCGCTGCGGCGACGGTAGCCGTCGTGCGCTGCTCGCCCCGGCCGAGTTCGGGGTGGCGATGCAGATCGCGGCGAAAGGCGATCAGTTCTGCCTCGTGGGACGCGAGGAAGCCCGCCGCCGGATCGTCCGTCATGACCGCGCTCCCTGGATGGCCGGTCCGCATCTCGGCCAGCAGGCTGTCGACCACGGCGCGCACGTCGCCCCCGTTGTCGGCCGCCACCTTGCGCTGGCGCTCGTAGCTGGCACCGGTTTCGAGGATCACGAGCACGTCGTCGAGTTCGCGGGCGCAGCCGAGCCGCTCCGCGAGCGGGCGCAGGTCGTGCACGAGTTCGGCGATCGACCTCCCGCAGCGGACGCGTCGCGCCGTGCTCGTCGATGATCAGCTCGGCCGAGAGCCCGTGCCGCGCCGCCCGCCACTTGTTCTCCCGCTGCGACCCAGGTGTGGGGCCGGGGCAGCTGGTAGCCGCGGTCGAGCTGGGTGTTCAGCTGGTCGACCAGGCATTGCGCGAGCGCCGCGACGGCACCCACCTCCTGCAGGGTCGGCAGCCCGTCGCAGATGCGCAACTCGACGGTGCCGAAGCCGGGATGCGGGCGGATGTCCCACCAGACCTCCCGGATCGTCTCGATCGTCCCGGAGGCGACGAGCGTGCCCATCAGCTGCTCGAACTCGTCCCAGTCGGCGAGCTGGACGGGCAGCCCCGCCGTCGGAAGGCCCTCGAAGATCTTCGAGCGGGCCGACGCGAGTCCGGTGTCGGCGCCCCGCCAGAACGGCGACGAGGCCGAGAGCGCCAGGAAGTGCGGGACGTACGAGGTGAGCGCGTTGACGATCGGGATCGCCTTCTCGGGACTGCGGACGCCGACGTGGACATGGACGCCGAAGATCTGCAGCCGGCGCGCCATCCACTGCATCTGGTCCATCAGCTTGTCGTAGCGCTCGCTCGGGCTGACGGGCTGCCCCGCCCACTCGGTCATCGGATGCGTGCCGCTGCACATCACGCCGAGGCCCCGGTGCTCCGCGGCGTCCACGACCTCCGCGAGGGTGGCGGCGAGGTCCGCTTGGCTTCGGCGACGGTCAGGCAGACGCCGGTGATGATCTCGATGGTCGACTCGAAGCAGCTCGTGCTTGGCCTTGGGGTGCTCGTCCTCGATCGCCGCGCAGCTCTGCCAGCAGGTCGCTGGCGGCGGAGGCCAGCTCGCGGCTAGCCGGATCGACGAGCTGCAGCTCCCACTCGACGCCCAGGCTGGTGCGCGGCGAGGAGTGGAACGGGATCCGCACCCTAGGAACAGTAGCGGCCGACCTGCGCTAGCGGCCTGCTGCAGCTCCGTCGGCGCCGAGCGCCCGCGCCATCCGCTGCGCTTCCTTGAACGCGGCGGCCGGCAGCAGCAGCGCGGCCGGCCCCTTGCCGCTGACCATGGCCATCACCACCAGGCTGCCTTCCATGAACGGCATCGACGCCTTGATGCGCCGGCGGTCCAGCGAGACGTCGAACCATTTGCCGGCCGGGTAAGCCTTCGGATCGCGCCGGCGCAGCACCAGCAGGCGGCGGTTGGTCAGCACCACCCAGCGCCGCCCCCCGAGCCGCAGCCCCAGGAACCGCTCGAAGAAGGCGACCACCCGCCCGGTGCCGGCCGGATCGCGGAGCGCACCCCGCAGGACCACCTCGGCGAACTCACCCGTGTCGAGTGGGAGGGTCGGTGGCTTAGCCGGCACTCCCCGAGCCTGCCCTATCCCCGGGCGTTCGCGCTCGCGCATCGGGGCCGGGCAGCACCCAAGTCGACACCCACGCCCATTTTAGTTATCCTCAAGCAAGTAACTTGCTCTCCCCGCGTCTTTCAGGCTGTGCCCCGGAGGTGTCATGCGCAGGCGTGCGCGCCCCGATAGCGACTCGCTGGCTCCATCGACTCCCCAAGAATCCGAAACTGACCGGGGCGCCGCTTACAAGTGGATCGCGCTGTCGAACACGACGCTCGGCGTGCTCATGGTCACCATCAACGCGTCGATCCTGCTGATCGCCCTGCCCGACATCTTCAAGGGCATCAAGCTCGACCCGCTCAAGCCGCAGAACACCAGCTACCTGCTCTGGCTGATCATGGGATTCCTGGTGGTCACGGCCGTGCTGGTGGTGAGCTTCGGGCGCATCGGCGACATGTACGGCCGGGTCAGGATGTACAACCTCGGCTTCGCGATCTTCACGATCTTCTCGATCCTGCTGTCCGTCACGTGGATGACCGGGACCGCCGGCGCCTGGTGGCTGATCGTCATGCGGGTTCTGCAGGGCGTCGGCGGCGCCTTCCTCTTCGCCAACTCCAGCGCGATCCTCACCGACGCGTTCCCGTCGCATCAGCGCGGCCTGGCGCTGGGGATCAACAACGTCGCCGGCATCGCGGGATCGTTCATCGGCCTGGTGATCGGCGGCCTGCTGGCCCCCGTCAACTGGCACCTGATCTTCCTCGTCTCCGTGCCGTTCGGGGTCTTCGGGACGATCTGGGCCTACCTGAAGCTCAAGGACAACGGGGTACGCCAGCAGGCGACGATCGACTGGTGGGGCAACGTCACGTTCGCTGTGGGCCTCATCGCGGTGCTGGTCGGCATCACGTACGGCATCCAGCCCTACGGCGGCCACACCATGGGCTGGACCAACCCCTACGTGCTCGCCGCGATCATCGGCGGCCTCGCCGTGCTCGGCATCTTCGTCGCCATCGAACGGCGCGTCAAAGACCCGATGTTTCACCTGGAACTGTTCAAGATTCGGGCCTTCACCGCCGGCAACATCGCGAGCCTGCTGGCCGCGCTCGGCCGCGGCGGCCTGCAGTTCATCCTGATCATCTGGCTGCAGGGCATCTGGCTGCCGCTGCACGGCTACAGCTTCGAACGCACCCCGCTGTGGGCCGGGATCTACCTGCTGCCGTTGACGATCGGCTTCCTGCTGGCCGCACCGATCTCGGGTTTCCTGTCCGACCGGTTCGGCGCCAGGCCGTTCGCGACGGGAGGCATGGCCGTCGCGGCGATCTCGTTCCTGCTGCTGCTGATCCTTCCGGTCAACTTCAACTACTGGGCTTTCGCCGCCATCCTCGTGCTCGACGGGGTCGGCATGGGCATGTTCTCCTCGCCCAACCGCGCCGGCATCATGAACTCGATCCCGCCCCGCCAGCGCGGCGCCGGCTCGGGCATGGCGACCACGTTCCAGAACTCCGCGACCGTGCTGTCGATCGGGATCTTCTTCTCGCTGATGATCCTCGGACTCGCGTCGACGCTGAGCGGCGCATTGAGCCATGGCCTTACGGCGCAAGGGGTTTCGGCCGCTGACGCCGCCCGGATCTCCCACCTTCCGCCGGTCGCCACGCTGTTCGCGTCACTGCTCGGCTTCAACCCGATCCAGCAGTTGCTCGGCCCGTCGGTGCATCAGCTGAGCGCGGCACATCAGCAGTTCCTGACCGGCCGCTCGTTCTTCCCCAACCTGATCTCCGGGCCGTTCCACCACGGGCTGCAGGTCGCGTTCATCTTCTCGGTCATCGCCTGCCTCATCGCGGGCTGGGCCTCATGGCTGCGCGGCGGGAAGTACCACTACGAAGACGAAGATTCAGCGGCCACCGAGAGCGCCGAGATGCTCACCGGGGTCGGCTCGATGGACTCGCCCGAGCCGCTGGCAGAGCCGGAGTCGGAACCGCTGAACTCACCCTCGGGCGCGGATCGCGCCGCCGCAGCCAGTACTTGACCCTCTCGGCCCACTTGACCACGCCGTAGCCGCAGGCAGACAACCGCGGCGGCGAGGTTCGCGACGCCGGCAAAGATCCAGCCGTGCTGGAAGACGGCGCGAGCCGCGGCCGGCGACGCGGGCGTGCCGAGGATCGTCACCAGGATCGCGACCCCCAGCGCTGACGCGACCTGCCGGCTGGTGTTGACGATGGCGGACCCGGTGCCGAAGCGGTCGGCAGGCAGCGCGGTCGCGGTGGTGCTGATGAGCGTCGGGAGCGCCAGGCCGACCCCGATACCGGTCAGCAGCATGCTCGGCAGCAGGTCCGTGACGTAGTGCGGGGTGGTGCCGGCCAGCAGCACCCGCCACAGGAGCCCGGCGGCGAACGTCACGTTGCCGGCAGCCGCGACGACTCCCGGTCCGAGGCGACGCACGAGCGGCCCGGCACCGAGGGCGAGCGCGGGAACCATGGCCGGCCCGGGGGCGATGGACAGGCCCGTGCGCAGCGCCGAGTAGTGCCAAACATCCTGGCACCAAAGAACATTGGACAGCAGCATCGCCGCGAAGCCGAGGCTGAACAGGAACACCGCCGCCGTCGCCGTGCCGTAGCTCGGGAGGCGGAAGAGGTCCGGCTCGATCAGCGGGCGCTCGTGCGAGAAGCAGCGGGCGAGAAACCAGCCGAGAGCGATCGACCGCGGCGGCGAACAGGGCGACGGTACGTACCGATCCCCAGCCCCAGCCGGGCGCCTCGACCAGCGCGCCGGTCAGCGCACCGATGCCCGCGGTCAGCAGCGCGGCGCCGAGCAGGTCGGGCAGCGGCTCGTCGGGGCGCCCCGCCGGGTGCGGGAGGACGATGCGTCCGGCGATGATCGCGGCGATCCCGACCGGCAGGTTGACCAGGAAGACCCACCGCCAGTTCGCCTGCACCAGCAGCCCGCCGGCGACCGGGCCGAGCGCCGCCGAGACCCCGCCGATCGCGGCCCAGCCACGGACGGCGCCCGACCGCTTCTGCACCGGGGTCGCCGCCAGCAGCAGCGCCAGCGACGTCGGGATGAGGGCGGCGGCGCCACCCGCCTGCAGGACCCGCGCGGCGACCAGGACGCCGAGGTTCGGGGCGGCGGCACACAGCGCGCTGGCGAGGGTGAAGACGGCGACCCCGGTCAGGAAAACGCGACGCTGCCCGATCCGGTCACCGAGCCGCCCGGCGGCGATCAGCAGCGCGGCGAACGCGATCGCGTAGCCGTTGAGAATCCAGGACAGCCGGGCGAGCGATCCGCCGAAATCCGCACCGATGCTCGGCAACGCCACGTTGACGATGAACAGGTCCAGGTTGGACATGAAGATGGCGGCCGCGACGACCGCGAAGACGACCCGACTGCGCGACCGTGAGTTTGATTTCCCAACTGGCATGCGGCAGAGGCTAGCGCAAGTCGGTTTGAGATGGCAACCTAGTGAGATATGACACCCGCGGGAAAGCCGTTGGACAACGCCGGCGCGCCGCTGCCGTACGAGGCACTGGCCGATCACGAGCTGCCCGGACGTCCGTGCCCGGTGGCCGCGACCATGGCCCTGATCGGCGAGAAGTGGTCGATGCTCGCGCTGCGCGAGGTCTTCCTCGGCAACCACCGCTTCAACGACATCGCCCGCAATACCGGCGCTCCCCGCGATCGCCTAGCCGCCCGGCTACGCGCCCTGGAAGCCGCGGGCGTCCTCGAGCGTCGCGAGTACTCGACCGCTCCTGCCCGCTACAGCTACCACCTCACCCCCGCCGGGAAGGCGCTCAGCCCGGTGACTGCGCGCCCTCGTGACGTGGGGCAACACCTGGGCGCTCGACAGCGCCGCGCACGGCCTACCGGCATCACGACCACGACCTCGATCTGGTCGAGGTCTGCCGCACCTGCGGCGAGCAGGTGCATTCACGCGACACGTCGGTACGGGTGCTCGTCCCGGGCTGGGACACCACGCGGCCCTATCGGGAGCGCGCCGACTGGATAGCCTTCGCCAGGTGGCGCAGGCGGCGAGGCGGTTCTGGTAGCTGACGCCGTCGATTTCGTGCGCGCCCACCGCTTCCTGCTCCATGACGTCTCGCTCACCGTGCGGCCGGGTGAGCACTGGGTGCTGATCGGCCCGAACGGCGCCGGCAAGACCACGCTGCTGCGCCTGCTCGGAGCCCTCGAACATCCGACCGCCGGCGAGGTGCGGGTGCTGGGCGGGGTGCTGGGCAAGGTCGACATGCGCCAGCTGCGGACGTCCATCGGTCACGTCGATCCGCGCCACCCGCTCCAATGGCCGCTTTCGGTACGCGAGGTGGTGCTTTCCGGAGCCACCAACACCGTCGGCCTGCAGCAGCGGTGGAGGCCGACCGCTGAGCAGCTGCAGCAAGCGGACGATCTCATCGCGGTACTCGGGATGTCGCCGCTGCGCGACGCGCGGTGGACGACGCTCTCGTCCGGCGAGCGCGGCCGGGCGCTGATCGCCCGGGCCCTCATGCCCGACCCGGCGCTGCTGCTGCTCGACGAGCCGGCGACCGGCCTGGATCTCGCTGCCCGCGAGCAACTGCTCACCGGGCTGGACACCCTGCGAGCGAGCCATCCCCTGCTGGCGAGCGTGCTCGTCACCCATCACCTCGAAGAGATCCCGGCGAGCACCACCCACGCCGTGCTCCTGCGTGACGGCAAGGTCTTCGCCCGAGGCGCGGCGCCTGAGGTGGTCACCAGCGAGCTCATCAGCGGCTGCTTCGACCATGCGGTGCGGATCAGCCACGAGGGCGGCCGCTGGACCGCGCGCGCCGTGCCAGGATCGACACATGAGCAGCGCCTTCGCGACTGAGCCGCCCGACGCCCAGGCTTCTGCTGCCCGGCTCGCGGAGCTGACCGGCGCCGATCGGCATGACATCGCGATCGTGCTGGGCTCCGGCTGGCTTCCCGCCGCGGATCTGCTCGGCGCGCCGGCGGCCGAGTTCGACCTGCACGACCTCGGCGGCTTCCCTCCCATCGGCGTCTTCGGGCACAGCAGCGCGGTGCGCTCCATCGAGGTCGGTGGCCGTCGCGTGCTGGCCTTCCTCGGGCGGATACACGCGTACGAGGGCCATGACCTGCCGGTGGTCGTGCATGCCGTCCGCACCGCCTGCGCTGCCGGCGTGAAAGTCGTCGCGCTGACCAACGCCGCCGGCGGCCTGCGCGAAGGCCTCACCGTCGGCCAGCCGGTACTGATCAACGACCACCTGAACCTGTCGGGCCGCACCCCACTCATCGGGCCCCGGTTCATCGACCTCACCGAGTGCTACAGCCGGCGACTGCGCGAGCTGGCCCGCAGCGTCGACCCGGCGCTGGAGGAGGGGGTGTACGCGTACATGCCGGGGCCGCAGTTCGAGACGCCCGCCGAGATCCGCGCGCTGCAGACGCTCGGGGCCGATCTGGTCGGCATGTCGACGGTCTACGAGGCCGTCGCCGCCCGCGCGGAAGGCGTCGAGGTGCTCGGGCTGTCGCTGGTCACGAATCTCGCCGCCGGACTCTCCGGCGACGCGCTCGAGCACGAGGACGTGCTCGCCGTCGGCCGCGCCGCCGCGCCCCGGATGGGCGCCCTGCTCGCCGAGGTGGTCCGCCGGCTGTGAAGAAATATGAAAGCGCCTAACCCCAACCTTGATCATGAGCGTTGATCTTTGAACGGCGCGCTGGCCGATCGCGTACGCGAGTGGATCGGGAGCGACCCGGACCCCCGCGATCGGGCGGAGCTGCAGGCATTGCTCGACGAGGGTGACGAGGCGGCGCTGGCCGACCGCTTCGCGGGGCCGCTGACGTTCGGGACCGCCGGGCTGCGCGGGCCGATGCGCGCCGGGCCCAACGGGATGAACGTCGCCGTGGTGCGCCGCGCCGCGGCGGGGCTGGCGGCGCATCTGGGCCCGGGCGCGCATGTCGTCATCGGGTACGACGCCCGCCATCACAGCCAGACCTTCGCTCTCGACAGCGCCCGCGTGATGGCCGCCGCCGGGCTGCGCGTCGAGCTGCTCGGCGAGGCGCTGCCGACTCCAGTACTCGCGTATGCGGTGCTGGCCCGGCGCGCCGATGCCGGCGTCATGGTGACGGCGAGCCACAACCCGGCGGCCGACAACGGCTACAAGGTCTACCTCGGCGCCCGCCCAGCTCGTGCCGCCCCAGGACGCCCTCATCGAAGCGGCCATCGCCGGCGCTCCGGCCGCGTCGCAGCTCCCGCTGGCGGACCGCTTCCAGACGCTCGGTCCCGAGATCCGGCGCGACTACCTGAACGCCATCACCAGCCTGTCGCTGGTGCCCGACCGCGACCTGCGCATCGCGTACACCCCGCTGCACGGCGTCGGCGGCGCTGTCATGCGTGATGCCTTTGCCCAGGCGGGATTTGCCGCTCCGGAGGTCGTCGCCGCGCAGGCCCGACCCGACCCGGATTTCCCGACCGTCGCGTTCCCCAATCCCGAGGAACCCGGCGCCACCGACCTGCTGCTCGAACTCGCCGAGCGCACCAGCGCCGACCTCGCCATCGCCAACGACCCCGACGCCGACCGCTGCGCCGTGGCGGCCGGAGGCCGGCTGCTGACCGGCGACGAACTCGGGCTCTTGCTCGCCGACTACGTCCTGACTCGCAAGCCTCGGACGGGTCGGCCGCTCGTCGCGACCACCATCGTTTCCTCGTCCGCACTTCACGCCCTCGCGGCCGCCCGTGACGCCGACGCGACCACGACGCTCACCGGCTTCAAATGGCTCGCCCGCGCCGGTGGACCGGAGCTGGTGTTCGCCTACGAGGAGGCGCTCGGCTACGCGGTGGGGCTGGATTTCGTACGCGACAAGGACGGCATCAGCGCCGCACTGGCCGCCGCCGAACTCGCCGCCGCCCTCAAGCGCACCGGGCGCACCCTCCATGACCGGCTCGACGAAATCGCCTGCGAAATAGGGCTTTTCGCGACGTCGCAGGTCTCGGTGCGCCATGGCGATCCGCGCGCGGGCGCCCGTGCCATCGAGTGGCTGCTGACCTTCACGCCACCCGAGCTCGCAGGGATGCGGGTGCACAGCGCGCACGATCTCAGCCATCCTCGCGACGGCCTGCCGCCGACCGAGGGGGTACGGCTGCAGCTCGCTGGAGGACGGATCGTCGTGCGCCCCAGCGGTACGGAGCCGAAACTCAAGGCCTACCTCGAAGTCGTGACGCCGCCCGAAGTCGTCGCCCACGACGTCGCCGCCGCCCGACGCGATGCCACCGAACAACTCGCCCGCCTACGCATCGAATTACTGGGGCTGCTGGGCTGAACGCGGTCAAACGGCGCCGGTCACGTCCACTTTCTCGAGGATTCATGCACGCGTATTGGCGTGCCCCTGCGAGCAAAGCGCAGTGTCGGCACCTACCCCGTTGATTCCGGTAAGCGTGACGGTTCGACATGCCCAGATGGGCGAGTGGCCGGGGGGAATCTCACCCCCCGGCTCTCTCAGAACCGGACGTGAGCCTCTCGACTCATCCGGCTCCCACCATCCAGTCTCAGGGCCGCACGCCGAACTGCCAGTGCGCGAAAAGGGCCGGATCACGTCGTTTGACGTTCTCGCAGCCATCGCACCGCTCGCAGCAGGTGTCCGTGCAGTCGCTTGTATTTCCTTGGTGGCCCAACGCGCAAGGTGCGCGTTGATGTGTCTGAGGAGGGGATACAACATGGACTTGTAGAAGCGTCCGTAATAGTTGATCCAGCCTCGCACGATCGGGTTGATTATTCGTGCAAGTTCGCTCAAGGTCTTGTCACTGCGACGGCTGATCCGCCAAGAGCGGATCACCTTGCCCATCGCCTTCTTCGCCTCGTTGCTGACCGCGGGTGAGAAACCAACGAATGGCTTCCCGTTCCTGCTCATGGACAGCCGCGGGCGAAACGTGTATCCGAGGAAGGTGAACCGCTCGTGCTCGTGGCGGCCACGGCGGGCATCGTCCTTGCAGTACACGATGCGCGTCTTGTTCGGATGCAGCTCAATCCGACCTGCGCCATGCGATGGGTGAGCGCAGCCAAGACCTGTTCGGCCTGGGCTTTACTCACGCAGTGAATAACCGCGTCATCCGCGTAACGTTCAAAACTGACCGTCGGGAACTCTCTGGTCAGCCACATATCGAACGCATAGTGGAGGAACAGGTTCGCCAGCAAAGGTGAGATCGCCGACCCCTGCGGGGTTCCGCGATCACGTCGGCTCCGGGTGCCGTCCGGCATCTGCAGCGGCGCTTGCAGCCACCGTTGCACATACAGCTGCACCCAGCGCAGATCCGTGTGTTTCGCTACCGCTTTGAGCACCAGGCCGTGGTCCAGGCTGTCGAAGAAGGCCTGAATATCAAGATCGATCACCCAGTCCCGCTTCCAACAACGCTGCCGGCATGCCGCGACCGCGTCCAGCGCCGATCGCCCCGGCCGATAGCCATAAGAGTCGGGATGGAACACCGGTTCCACCTGCGGCTCCAGATACAGCCGGACGACCGTCTGGGCGACCCTGTCCGTGACCGTGGGCACGCCCAGCACCCGGACGCCGCTACCCGCTGCTTTCGGTATCTCCACCGCACGCACCGGCGGCGGGAAGTACGTCCCCGAAGACATCCGATTCCACAGCTTGAACAGATTCCCCTGAAGGTTCTGCTCGAACGCTGCGATCGACTGCTCATCGACTCCCGCGGCCCCTCGATTGGCCTTGACCTTCTGATACGCCTCCCAAACGATCCACTTCGAGATCTCAAACGGCTTGGCCGCCCTCGATTTCGGTGCGACCACCGGCTCCTCCCGCAGATTCACGGTTGACCACCGGCCACACCAAGATGGTCCGTCTTCTTCGCTCCACCCGCATTACCAGGCTTCACCACTACTACAAGACGGTCCGCCCCTGTTCCCCGCATCGGTACTCCGCCCCTCACAGTTCCGGCTGCTTGGGGTTCTCCCTCTCGCGACCCCGAGGCACCCAGCCTCGACTGCCGTCGCGGTATCGGGGCGACAGGTTCCCACGTTCCGTGCCAGAGCCCGAGCCAGGCTCGCGCCGTCTCCATGCCGGGCACCGCCTGGGCAGTAAGCAGGTCGCCCCCAGGCTCATCCCGAGACAGGTGATCAAGCCCCGGTTTCGATGCCATCTTTATGCTTTCGACACGTCGTCAACGGTTCGCTTCCGCTCGCCTTCCTGACCCATACCTGACGTGCTGACAGCACGCCTTTTCCGCAACGCTCACCACCCCGGCTCTTAACCGACGCAGCTTGCGGTGGTTTGAAGCCTCCCCCTGCAGGGCGACCCCGAAGGACCTACCTCCATCTCTGGCACGACACCGCATCAGAAGATCGACCTTCTACATCGAGTCCTCCTCAACGTTCGTGGCGCACACCACCGGCATATCAACACGCACGCGCGATCCAGTCTGACGTTCGGAGGCGCTGCCCTGGGGAACCGGCGGCGCCGTTCGCCGTCAGCTTGACCATGCTGTCAACCATTCGGCGGGTTCGTGCGTCTTGGAGTGCGTGGCGGTTGATGTTCATGCCTGGTGACGACCCCGGCGGGTCCGGGACGGACGACGAGTTCGCCACCTTCGTCCGTGCCCGAGGTCCGGCGTTGCTGCGACTGGCGACCCTGTTGGCGGGCGACCCAACGGCAGGCGAGGACCTGCTGCAGTCGGTGCTGGAAAGGACGTACCTGCGGTGGCCCCAGGCGTCCATCCGAGACCCAGAGGCGTACGTGCGCCAGGCCATGACAAACGCGATGCGCAGTGTCTGGCGGCGTCGCCGCCGCATGCGTGAGCAGCCAACCAGTCAGCCTCCTGACCGCCACCGAGACATCGGCGAGGAAGCCATTCACAACCGGATGCCGCTGCTGGACGCGCTGCGCAGGCTGCCGGCTCAGCAGCGACTCGTCATTGTCCTGCGGTTTGTCGAGGACCTCACCGAGGCGGAAGTTGCCACCCGGCTGGGATGCAGCACCGGGACGGTCAAGAAGCAGAGCTCGCGGGCCCTGACCCGGCTACGCGCCGACCCACAACTCGCTTTGAGCTTCGGACTCGAAGGGGAACTGCGATGACGAACAATCGCTTCGGAGCTGCGTTGCTGCAGGACGTTGAAGCCATCGAGCCGCGTCCCGATCTGGCCGAAATGGTCATACGTGGCGCGAGAAGCCGCCGGCGGCGGAGGCGGACGACCGCAGCCGCGGCCGCTGCGCTGCTGGCAGGCGGCGCCGTCGCTGCCGTCGTCGTCGCCGGGAGTGGCAGCGTCAAGTAGCGGTGGCAGCGCCATGCTCGTCCCAGCGGCTCCGCCGCGGTCGACCGGGCACATCGAAAGCCTCGCAAAGCCCATCGGACTTGGCGGCAACGTGCGACTGGACCCCGCCGGGACTCCGCCGATCTCGACCGCCAGCTATGAACGCTTCACGGCGTCGGACAAGAGTCGTCCGCTGGCGGGACCCGGAGCCACGACGAAGGTCGTCTACGGCCTGCTGTCCATCGACGATGCAGGTGTTTTCCAACAGTCTCAAGTCCCTAGGAGCACAACCCTTCACCCGAACGCTGATGCGATATCCAGTTGTGGTGATCGTTCATTCGACGCCGTGGCCCGATGCGGGCAAGTCGTTGATGGCGTACACGGTGCTCGAGCCCAAAACAGCTCAGCCGCTCTACGCCTTCGGTCAGGACTACAGACTCTGGGTTCCAGCTCAAACTCCCCTCGACCCCGGCTACTACACGCCGGAAGTCAAGTCAGCGATCCCAGGCATCACCCGCGACGCCGGACCATTCCCACACTCCCTGTTCGAGACCACCACCAAATGGGTCTACGACCTCGGCTACAAGAAACAGCTTGGTCGACACGCCTACCTCACCGTCTACGCAGGTTCGGACCGCTCCCTCTACGGTCAAAAGCCGGCGAAGGGACCGGAAGCGGCCGTCGTCATCGTCCGGCCGGCCTACCTAGTCCAGGGAGGCAGCAATAACCGGGTCGACGCCGGATTCGCTGACTACCCGAGCGGAGCACCGGTCACCGGCTCGTTCTCGATCGTCAAGGCCACACCCGACACGGATCACACTGTGACATTGACCCTGCTGCACATCGGGGCCGGCGACATATTCAAACTGAACATTGATCAATACGGCAACGCTGGTTTCTTACCGACACCAACCCCATGACCGCGGCGAAACCCCGAATCGGCACATTGTTTCGCCCGGCTTGCCAGCGCTTGGAGATGCCGAGTGCAGCAGGCTCTCCGGGCGTCCGAGCTACGGTGACCCGGTGAGGCTCCGGGTTCGGGTTTGTGGCGTTGTTGCCGCCGTAGCCGTTGCCCTAATTGGGGGATGCGGCGGAGTGTCCACGACGCGCTCGACCGTCACGGCGCACTCGTCGGCGCGCACCAGCATCTCGGCCAGTCAGCCGATCCCTAGCGCGTCTGCTACTAGTGGCGCCAACCTCGCAGCCCAGGCAGCGCGATTCATGCAATCGGTTCGGACCGTTCACGAACGGCTGACTTCACCGGCTTGGCCAATGTGTCTTGGTGGGACACCACCGCCGGATCCGTTGTGGCCCAGTCGTTCGACGCATGGGTCAGCCTCACCGCGGCTGGTCGGCCGGTCGCACGTGGTACCGCCACCATCCCGGCCTCGTCACTGGCTCAGGCAGGCCGCGGAAGCTTCCCAACTGCCGCGACAGTCGACTTCATCCGTGTTGACCGGGACTTCTACCTCCGGGGCAACGACGTCTGGGTCGCCTTGCTCGGTTCGTGGGCCAACGGACTGGCCGGGCGATGGGTTCGGTGGACCGCACCACCCGAGGGCGCGTGCAGCCTGTGCCAACTCGGCTTCCTGGAAAGCCGCACCGACCTACTGCTCGGATGGTCACCGCCATTCACCAAGTCGACTGTCGACGAGCCGGTCGTGAACATCGGCCTGACGCGGGTCGGAGCAACGAACGCCGTGCGATTGCAGCAACGAGGGGGCGACCTCGTCTTCGGGTTGGATGTTGCCGCCGAAGGCCAGCCCCAACCGCTGCTTCTGCGCTTTGAGGAGAACAACCTGGGATTTCGAGATACCGAGCGCTACAGCGATTACAACGGGCACTTCGATTATGCAGCACCGGCGAATGCGGTTCCACTGCCGCCCGGTAGGTAATCCGAAGGGCAGCTTTCAGATTCGGCGTAAAGCGACAGCAGACGCCCGGCGAACCGTCCGCTGCCGGATACATCGCGCGGCCGAAGCTCGCGCCTCGCGTGCAGTGGCTCGCCGACTGTCCTGACGGGGTCGGCCCCACACGCAATCCGATGTGCCCGGGGAGGCGGGGATCATTTCGGGGATACGCGCAATCCGCTGTAGCGGCGTGGTTCTTACATCGGATTGCGTGTACGCCCGAAAGAACGGTCGACGGCCTGAGCACATCGGATTGTGTGTACGGACAGCGCGGCCCGCGGGTTGTCCCGCATCACCGATGCGCGGCGTTGCGCGCCGAGCGCCGGATACGAATCGCCCACGGAACCGGTGGCTTCACGGGTCCTACTACCAACGGTGCCTATACCGCGATCGCTCACGTGCGTCTGGGTGTTTGGCCGGGCTTGCGGAGTAACGGGCGGCGGTGGCCTTGCAGGGGTGGTCTTCCGTCGGGTGGCCAGAACCAGGGGGTGCGGTCGGGGTCGTCACCGATGGTCATGTCCCAGCCACCCTCGTGCACTCGGTGATGATGATGAACGCAGAGGAGATCGAGATTGTCAGGCTCTGTTTTGCCTTGGTCGCGTAGCCATTCTTCGCGGTGGTGAGCTTCGGTAAATGAGGCCGGACGGTCGCAGCCGGGCCAGGTGCATCCGCCGTCACGGGCGACCAGGAAGTGGCGTAGTCCGGTGGGGATGTGGCGGGTGAGGCGGCCGAGGTCGAGGATTTCGGAGTCGGAGCCGAAGACGGCGGGGATGATCCCGGCATCACACGCCATCCGCCGGACGGCTGCGGCGGGCAGGCGTTGCCCTTCGGGGGTTCCGGCGGTACCTGTCCCGTCACGCAGGACCTGTTCGGACAGGCCGACGATGACGGTGTGCCGGCCACCACCCTGGCCGTTGCAGGATTCGGCGTGGGCGGTGGCATGGCGGGCCATTTGGACGAGGGCTTCGGCGCGGCGGGAGCCGATCGATTCGGTGAGCAGGTCACCTTCGGGGTCGGCCTTGCGGAGGAATTCGGTGAGGGCTTTGGAGATGATCAGGCCGGCTTCGGCGTCGAAATGGCCATCGAGGCGCCACGTCCCGCCCAACGTTTCGGACAGGTGCAGCTGCTGCGCCGCGCGTTTGCGTGCCGCCTGATCCGCGGATTCTTCCGGCGCTGCGGCGGCGACGAGTTCTTCGGCGACGATCCGTAGCTGCCGTGGGGTGAGCGGCGTCGCCTGCTGGGCCAGGAACGCTTCCAGATCGGCAGCAAGATCGGACTGCAGGTCCTTCGTCGCCTGCGCAATCACATGAGCATGATCCAGCCCGAGATCGCCGGCTTGAAACGCTTTGGCGGTGACCGGCATCCGGTCCGCCAGCGCCCGGCCGACCTGCACCCGCTTGGACACCCACCCGTCAGACTCACCCGACAGTCTGACGGACGAACGCCCGTGTCGACGCGGCCCCATCCGTGGCGTAGAAACCCGACCGGTCAGCCCGCTCGATCAACCGGCACGTCAACAGATCAGCCTGCCGCACCCCGGCCAGCACCTCCGGCAACACCTCGACCGCCAGAACGGCCGACGTGTCCGAGGAGACGAAGGCGGCGAGTTCGGCGGCAAGCGCAGCGAACTCCGCCGCTTTCGCTCCGAAATCCGCTTCGATCATGTGTTCGAGCCTAACAGGGAACGAGCAGCTCAGCCATCGAATTTACTGGGCGCACCCTGCACGCCTGCGCGTTCACCCGGGGCTGCCCTCACCTGCCACACGCCTGGAACATCGTTCGAGAAGTGCTTAGCCCGGTCGCACCAGAGGGGGTAGCAATCCGGGAACGTTGAACTCGTATTTACTGCCGCTGCCGTACTCACGCCGCGCTGAGTACGGCTCCTGAGGTTGAATAATCGGGCTAATGTCAGGCGCCCGTGGACCGACACCCTAGGTAGAGGCTGGTTGGCCTTTGCAGGGGGTCGATGGGATGAACAGGCGGGGCGCACCGCGAACTATCCCGCAGGTCGCGTGCCCGAACCCCAAACACGCCGGGTCATCGGTGAAGGCGAACGGCACCCGCACGTCCGCGAGTGGGCTGCGGCGTGACTACCGTTGCCGGCCCACGGGCGACAAGGCACATAACTTCGCTGTCCTGATCGATTTGCCCGCTGCGCCCGCTCCGGTCAAGGCGACCCCGCCGGCATGCCCGTTGCACGGCACGAAGGCGGACATCGTCCGCCACGGTCGTTACGGCCGGAAGTCTGAGGAGCTGCATCGTCAGCGTTACCGATGTGTGCCGACGGAACCGGCCGCAAAAGCCAAGTACGAGAAGGGGGTTCACTACTTCACCCCGCCGCTGGCCCGTGAGCACATCCACTACGGCGACGTGCACTGCGATGACTGCGGCGAGCTGCGTGGTGTGCATCGCGGTGATGAGATCGCGGCGCGCAACCAGACCTGGAATCTGCGCACAGTGGCGGAGGGTCTGAGCCGGTTGTCGGCGGGTGCGTCGTATTCGTCGGTGAGCCGGTGGGCGTGGGAGTCCACTGGCCGGGACCGGACCCGGCCGGCCAAGCTGTCCGACGCCGAGAAACGCCGTCGGGAGACGGTAAGGGTGTGGCGGCGCACTCTGCCACGGCGAATGCGTGGCCAGCCGGAACCTGTGCCGCCGCCCGGGGTGTCGCTGACAGCGTTGGACCCGGATCCTGGCTATGCCCGTCGGCGACGTGTCGATGCCGCGGGCATCCCGCTTCCGCGGCGGCGCAAGCCCAGCCCGTCGGCGGCGATTTCGCGTGCCCGCTGGCATGTCGCGGCGGACTGGACGTCCATGTATTCGGCGTGCCTGTGGCTGCCGCTGCACGAGCGGCTGCTGACCCAGGAGCGGGCCGAACACGACCGGCGGGCGGCGCTGAGCCGCGAGGAGCGGGTTCGGGACGCCCGGCCGCAGGTTCTGCTGCTCGACGACCTGCCGGTGATGACAAAGGCACGCCCTGATGGCTACGGCAACCGCAGGGTGAAGCGGACCTATTTCGTGCTGGCCGCCGGCACCGTTTCCTGGTCCGAACCGCGCTCACCACGGACCCGGGCGTGGGAAACCGAAGGGCAGCCCGAGCCGACCACCCGGCTGCGGCTGCTGCGCGGCTTCGCGACCAACGAGGCCGAGTCGTGGCTACTGCTGTTCCAGGAGCTCGGCTACATCTCCGGGGTGTACGAACCCGAGGTGGTCCTGGCCGACGCCGGCACGGGGCTGCAGAAGGCCGCGAAGCAGTTCTTCAAGAAGGCAATCCTCGTCCCGTCGTTGTGGCACATCCAGAACGCGATCGTCGAAGCGCTGACGAAGAAGAGCGGCCCGGAGGCGATTCTTCTCACCGACCTGGGGCCGGCGCTGCATCCCCGGCTGGCCGACCACCTCGCCGAACTGTCCACCGAAAGCCTGCACGCGATGGACGCCGCCACCTGGCGCGCCTGGTGGGACGACCTCGAAACCGCCATGACCGGGATGGGCCTGCCTGTGGACGCCATCGCAGAACGGCGCAGCAAATACCAGCCGGCGCTCGAGGCGGTCCTGCCGGTGCTGGCAGCCAACCCGAGCATCCCGGTGTCCACCGGCGGCTTTGAGACCGTGCTGCGCAACACCGCCTCGGCGATGATTGCCGGCCGCGCCCATGCCCTCTCCAACCTCGAACGCTGCGCGTCCCTGTTCGACCTGTGCGTCTGCCGCGACCATGGCGTCTTCCACTCGCTGACCAACGTCGCCGAAGCACTACGCAAGGACGGCGAGAAATCCGGGGGCTGGACGGCCGCTCCACGGCTGATGGCCGACCCCCAACCGCCCGCCCCGGCGGCCTACTCCTCGCTACGCGACTGGGACCTGCCAGTCCAGCTCGTCAACATGCGGGAGCTGGGATGATCACCCGCGAAGTCGCGCTGCGGCGGCTGACCCGACGCACCCGCTGGGTCGTCCTGGACGTGGAAACGACCAACTCCGATGCCGGCAAGCGGATTCTGAGTGTCGGCATCAACCAGTGGCGGATGGACCCGACCGCCAGCCAGCCGACGCCGGCCCCGACCGAATGGTGGGTCGATCCCGGCGTGCCCGTCGAGAACACCCGCATCCACCACATCACCACCCAACTGCTCGCCGAGCGCAAGGCTGTGCCGTTCACCCACTACCTGACCAAGCTCGACAAGATCCTCGCCGCCCGCCGGGGTGAACAGGTTGTCCTCGTCGCGCACTACGCCCGCTTCGACGTCGGGGTGCTGCACCTGGAGTACGACCGGGCCGGGCGGACCCTGCCCGACGTGGCCGTGCTCGACACCTGGAGCCTGGCCCGCTGGCTGGACGTCGGCGCCAGCAGATACAACCTGACCGCCCTGCTCGCCGCGTACGGCCTGCGGGTCACCCAGCATCACAACGCGGCCGCCGACGCCTACGACACCGCCGAGTTGCTTCGCAAGCTCCTCAGCGCCGCCGCCGACCAGCAGGTGTGCGACTTCGACGCCGAGCACCCAACCAAACGCAAAGAGCCGGTGCTGCGCCGCGCCAGTGACTACCCGGCCGCGCCGCCGAACCGGGGAACCCGCGCGGCGCGACGGTCCCGGTTCACGTTCATCGAACGGCCCAAGGCCCACCAGCAGGCCCACAAGGCGCTGCCCAAGAAACCCACCCTGGCCGACCTCGACAGCTGGCTGGAAGACGCCCGCAGCTGCGCCGATCTGCGCTGTCCCGGCCTGCCCGGCAAGGTCGACGGGCTGCGGGTCGGCCGGGAGCAGATGGCGGCTGAGTTCCTCACCGACTGGGAGCAGCACCTGGCCGCCGGTGACCCCGTGGCCGCCAACACCAGCCTGGGAGCTGCGCTCCTGCTGCTGCCCAAGGTCACACCGGCCGGCGACGCTCCCGGATGGCTGGCCACATGGGAGCCGAAGCTGCGCGCCGCCTCCCGCTGCGTGGACGACGGCCCGGCGACCGAACCCGTTGACGGCTGTCCTGAATGCCGGGCCGACCGGGCTTGCCCGGCCGACGCGTGGAAGCAGACCGCGGCGATGTTGCTTGTCGGCGCTGGCCGCAACTTCAACGTCGGCAACTCCAAAGCGTGGCTCACCCCAACCGGCCGGTTGAAGGGCCTTACCGTCGCCGGGCAGGCCGACATCGCCGCGTACGCCGGCTGGCTGCTGTACGAAATGCTGTCCAACCGCAAGCCCGACGCCGCAGCTGCCGTCGCCGAACTCACCATCCGTCTCGGGTTGACACAGCCCCGCCTGGCTCACGTCCACGCCCGCCGCACCGAACTCGCCGGCGACGGAGCGAAGGCCCTCACCCTCATCGACGCAGCGCTCGCACAACGTGCTGGCAGCACCGACCGCGGCTGGGCCGACCTGCTCTCCTACCGCGACGCGGTCGCCGCCCGTCAGGTCGCCGCAGCGCGCACCCCGACCGGACCGAAGACCGTCCGGGTCGGACACACCGCCCCCGCCAACCGGCCCGAACGCCGCCGTTTCCAGCTCACCCCGCAGTCCGCCGTGGTGGCCACTACGCGGGCGCCGAAGTCCCGGTCGCGAAAGCGCCGAGCCCTGCACGCCAGCCGCTAGCAGACTTGGCACGAGCCCGTCCGGTGGGTCCCACCGACGAGCTCAGACAGGCAGCAGTTCAGGCGGCGACCACGCCAGACCGGTCCCTATGCGGCCTTCTGGCTGCGCGTCTCTCCACGCCTTGGGGCCGCCGATGGGGCCCGAGCAGGTTCGCGACAAAGCGTCCGGCGGTGCCAGGTCCCGAGCGACCGGAAAGCGCCCTGTAATGGCACATACGCGCGTTCTCGTGGTGGCCATTGGCATCGGTGGACCGAACCGATCAGCGTCCTCAGTCGTCGTAGCTACAGGAGGATGGCGACCTATGACGGGCAGAGGCGATGAGTCGGCGGAGCAGGACGCTGCCGCGCACTCGTTGTTCGTCCAGGCGTATCCCCTCCTGGCTCGGTGGGCCGCTTCGGCGACCGGGAATCCGGTGGTCGGGCAGGACATCGCTGCCGAAGCGTTTGCGCGGCTGTGGGCGCGGTGGAGCAAGGTCGACAACCCTGAGGCGTGGCTGTGGATGGTCGCCGCGAACCTGGTCAAGGACCGGTGGCGCAAGGAGCAGCGCGAACGGCGTCTTCATCCCGCCTTGGTTCTGATTGATGACGGCATCCCGCCGCACGACGGCGCGCTGTTGGACCTGGTTAGCAGGTTGCCGACCCGGCTACGGCTCGCCGTCACCTTGCACTATTACGCGGACATGCCGGTCAGCGAGGTCGCATCCGTCATGCGCAGGCCCGAAGGCAGCATCAAACGTTGGCTCGCCGAGGGCAGAGCCCAACTCGCAACGCAGCTGGAGGACCAGCATGGATCGTGATGATTCTGGGTCAGCCGCCGTCATCGACCGGGACTTGACCGCATTGGCCCGAAGACTCCCGACAGTGCATGCGGACGATGAAACGTTCCGCCGCTGCCTTGCCGCGGGACGAAGGCGGCGACGCCGTCGCGTCTTGGCGGTTACAGCGACTCCGATGGTGCTCGCCGTCGTCGCGGTGGTCTGGGTCGCTGGTCACGACGGGTCCGGATCGACGATGGTCGTTACCCCGGCCACGACGAGCAGCGCAGCTCCAGCTCCCACGCCGCGACCCGACCCACGCCTGGCAAAGGTCAGCAAGCTGGACGCCGGATACCTGCCCCGCGGCGCGAAGCTGTTCCTTACCGGCGATCTGCGTGGCGAAGTCTGGCGCAGTTATCTCCTGCCCGACGCCCCCAACGACGAGCGGTTGATCCTGGCGGCATCTGCCGGAGACGCAACAGGCTCAGCGAGCCTTGCGGGCCCCGGAGTAGATCAGACGAGGATCACGGTTGGAGGGGAACGCGCCATCCTGACTCGTGAAGTTGGCTTGGCCCGGATCGACTGGGTAAACGTCCAACAGAACGTGCAGTACACGGTCCTCGACAGCGACGGCGTCCTGACCAACGACACCCTGATCGACGTCGCGGAAGGGCTTACAGCCCGGTAACAGCCCACATCGAGCGATGCGCCCGGTAGTGCCGGCTCTCGCGCCTGAGAAACGCGCTCGGAATGGCACTCGTGCGCAATACGCTCGTCTATGTGCCTTGCTGGACTTTGAGTCAGATTGAAGACGCTGTGCGCGCATCGTGGGATGCCCAGACGTGCGACCCAGCTCAGGAGGGTGGATGGTCGCCACTGAAACCCTCACGTGGACAGTGCGTCGCTACTGCAGCGGTGCTGCACGATCTGCTGGGCGGTGGGCTGCTGATTGCCAAGGTCTATGTCGACGGTCAACAACGCGGCTTCCATGGCTGGAACAGACTCGTTGGTGGGTTGGAGATCGACCTGACCCGTGATCAGTTCACTGCGGATGAGTCCATCGGTGAGGCGCGCGAGATCGCACGTCCGGCGGATGAGCCGCTTCGGATACAGGCTCAGTACGCAGTCTTGCGTGAGCGCGTACTGGCTCGTCTGGGCTAGCGCCAAGGCCTTGCCAAACCCGGCCGGTAATGCCGGCTCCCAACGATGAGAAACGCCCTGGAATGGCACATCTGCGCCAATCGGATGATCAACCGACCGGGGTGACGATCACTGTGGCGGTAAACGCGGCAGCCGCCAATCCAGCCCCGCCCCCCGTCGTCGAGTGGAAGGTGGAAATCAGGCTGGTAACCCCCTGGTGGGTTGCCACGAAGATCACAGCAAGGTGAACACTCGGCGCAGAACGCGTTGCCTGGCAGATCACTCCGCGATGCGTGACTTTGGGCTCGACGACAGGGGAAGCGCCGCCATCGACCTTGGCCGTGAAGCTCTGACCAAGGCGAATGTGCAGTACGGGCACGACGTCCTGCTCTGTCAACGTCACCGTAGCCGTGGCCGGTGGAACGCTCGTATTACGTGCGCAGAAGTCGTAGTGAGTGCCGTCGCCGGGCGCACTGCACGTGGCAGCGCCCAAGGCAATGGCGGCAACCGTCAGCAGCCAAGCGGCAGCTGCCCAGCGCCACCCGGTCTTTCGCATGTGCTGAGGGTCGCACGGCTCAACGCGCTCACGGGGCGAATGAGAAAGCGCGCATATTGATGCCGGATACCGCGCGCTTCGGCGGCGGCGATGGCCGGGCGCAGGGGGCGCTGGCAGACCGGATGGCAGCCGTCAGTCCATGCGGGCAGCGGGCGCGTGCCGGGGCACCCGACGTGTTGGCGCGCTGTCTCCGCCGTGCCCAGTCGCGAACAGAACCCGCATTTAGCCCGATGTCATCAACCTCAGGAGCCGTACTCACGCCGCGCCGAGTACGGCTTCTAAGACTGGCGGGATGGCGCCAAATGCGCCGTCTGGGAACGCCGGTGTCTCGCGGGGTGGATGCGCGCGAGAACGAAGCCTCTGCGCGGTCAGTTCACGAGGCCCAGGCGGAGGGCATCCTCTTGGAGTTCGTCCACGAGAACCCGAGGGAGTCGGTACCACCAACCCGATCCCGATCCAGGCATTCGCCCATTGGGAACGATCGTCGCGGCGCGAAATCGCTGGTCCAGGGGCGCTAGTCGGTCATCGAGACTTGCCGCAGTGGCGCTGGTGACCTTGCCCCGGACTTCTTCCAACCACTCGCGAAGAGCAAGGTCGTTGGTGTAGTCATCAACCGTCAGCCGATAGCCTTCCTCCACAACGCGACCAGATTTGCCCAGGCATCCACCTGGGCGTTGAGCGTCGTCTTGCGCTAACCGGCCTTCTCCATCGACCCCACCGCCATGGCGACCGAGGCACGGTCCTCCGGGGTCGGCGTTACATCTGTCACGGGCCTGATCTTGCCCGATGCGGCAAGCGGTAAGTAGCCGGTTCTGGAGCGAATCGAAGCGCGTTAGCGGCACAACCGCGCGAATCCGAATGCTGCGCGTCGAACCATCGCCTAGCCACCAGCGGCAGTAGATCCGGGGGCTCGGGCACCCTGATTTACTGCCACTGCCGTCACTTCCTCGACTTAAATGCGGCGCGCCCGGAGCGCCGGATACCGCGCGTTTGGCGGCGTTCAGCGGCCGTGGCGCGTCTCGGTCTCCTTGGGGATGTACGTCCGGCAGAGGTAAGGGCCGTGCGGAACTCAGCTGGTTGGGTGGACACCGGGTGGGCTCAACATCTTCGGCCTCGGGAGCGCGTATTTAGCCCCACAAACCACTCTTAGAAGCCGTACTCACGCCGCGCCGATCTCGGCAGGAAGTGTTGTTCCTGGGTGTCTGAATCCGGCCGATTTTGATCTCCGCCGAGACGCTCCGTATCCGGCTAGCGGACGGTTCGAGGGGTTGTTGTGTTCAGTGCCGAGCGCGTTCGATGAGTGTGCGGGTGTGGGTCGTCTCTCGTCTCTCTCTCGCATTCCCACTCGCCCCGCAGCGGGCGCCGGACCGACGCGACGTTGCGGCTTCCTCAGCAATCCGTCGTTCCGGCCAGGTGTTGTCGCAGTAGCTGCCTGGCTCGCCGGGTGCCGCGCCAGTCTGCTAACCGTCGTTGCGGATGTCGACCAGCGGATTCATCACGCCTCCCCCTTCGGAGTGGCCGGCGGCAGCTACCGTGCCGCCTCGCGCTGACACACCGCTCAGGTAGTTCTGGGGCGGGATTCCCGGAAACCCGGAGGGAACGGTGTCGATTGGCTGGGCTGCCCAGCCGTTACCGGCCCAGCGGCTGAGGTACATGTGATGGCTCGCAGTTTGGACCAGGACGTCGCCTGCGGTGATCCAGACGTTGGTACCTCTGGCGTCGACGTCAAGGAAGTTCGTGGTGAAACAGCCGAAGTTACAGAGGCTTTGCCACGTCGACCCATTCCAGCGGACGGCGAATCCGCGGTCGTATTGGTTTCCGGTTTTGGGGTCCATGTGGTAGCCGTTGCCGACCGCCCAAGCGACGCCATCGGCTTGGACGCTGACCGCGTTGAGATAGCCCACCGGGTCGCCTGCCGGATTCGGCGGCACGTACGCCGTCCAGGACGACCCATTCCAGTGCGCCGCGTACGGGCAGCCGCTGGTCGGGAAATTGCCACCCTTGGTCGTGCCTCCGACCACCCAGAGGTCGCTCGTCGTCAGCACCGTCAAGCCGCTGATCAGGAGATACCCGTCGCACGGAGCAGCTGTTGACGGCAGGCTCGGCGCCGGGATCGGCTGCCAGATGTTCGCCTGACGCGCCAGCACCTGGAACTGCCCCGAGCTGCTGTTCCAGGCAAGAGCCATTACCAGTCCACCGCGGCCGGCCTCGACCTTGCTGATTGCCAAGTTGGAGGGATCGACGGTCACGCTCCACGCCCGGCCGTCCCAGTGCAGTGTGCGGCCACCCCCGACGGCCCACACATCGGTGGCGCTGACGGCGGCGATGCTCTCGAGACCCGTGCCCGCCGTGCCCGGGAGGGCGACAACGGCCCAGCTGCGCCCATCGAAGTGCTCGACCAATGCTCGTGACGCGCTGTCGCCCGAATTCGTGAACGTGGAGCCGACGGCCCAGACGTCGTTTTTGGAAATGGTGGCCACGTCGCTGAAGTAGCTGCGGTTGTACGGGCTTGGCGGCTTGTAGATACAACTGCTGGCGAGCGCGGCGACGACGAGAACCACCCCGAGAAGGCCGACCTTTGCTTTCACCGCGCGACGCAGCAGGGCTCCCCGATCACTGAGCGAAATCTTCCGGTTACTATCTCACACCGCGTCTGGCAATCCGACATGCCCAACCCGTCGACTCCGACGCCAGAGTCCACCGGCGCAGAGCGTTGAAGCGATGACTCGAGCGGCGTGGGTTCGTGGACACGGCCGAGTGGCCCGACTCTTGGCGCACTCGCGGCGCGGGCCGGCATCTGGGCGACCCATTCCCGTCGATGGTGGTCGTCTTGGGGGTGGTCAGCAAATTCGCGCAAGGATTTCGCTGGCTCTTTCGTTACGAACCAAACCGGCCGTGGCGTCACCGCCTGCTCAGTCACGCGGCCGTCGGTTATTGGCCGGAAACCAGACTCCGCGGTAAACGGGCACGCCAACCTGTGCCCGTATGTCGTCGGGCAAGGTTGAGACGTCGAGGTTCGGGATCGAGCGACGGAGGGGCGGCAAGGGCCCCCCACGGAAAATCTCGCGCCGCAGCAGCGCCAGGCAGTCAGCCTCGTCGTACCCCGAAACGCCGCAGCCTTGCCACCATGCCGGCGGGCCACCTGTCAGGCCAAAGGGGGCGCCTTCGGGGATGCCGAGCGCGGCGTACACGTCGAACTCCACCCACAGGCGAAACAGCTGCCCCGGGGGATCTGTGCCGGCGGACTCCGGCTCGATCACAATGGGACCCTAGGCCCCGCTCCGCACGCAGTGTCGCCCCCTTCATGCGGCCCAGCATGACCCAACCCCGCCGACGACCCGCCGCGACACCTTCGGTGCCCGACCGGTTGAAACAGCCCCATCCAGCCAGCGTCAGGCTGTACTCACACCGCGCCGAACTGCCGATCCCCCGCATCCCCCAGACCCGGCACGATGTACGCGTTCTCGTCGAGCCGCTCATCCACCGCCGCCGTCACGACGCGGACGTTCAGCCCGCTGGCACGCAGGCGTTCCAGACCCTCCGGCGCTGCCAGCACGCAGACCACGATGACCTCTCGGGCGCCACGCTCGGAGAGCAGCCGTACGCAATGCATGAGCGAACCGCCGGTGGCGATCATGGGATCCAGCACGATGGCGGTGCGCCCCGACAGGTCGTCGGGGATCGACTCCAGGTACGCCCGCGACTGATGCGTCGTCTCGTCACGGGCCAGCCCGACGAAGCCCATCTGCGCCTCGGGCAACAGCGCAGCCGCGGCCGGTGCCATGCCGAGCCCGGCGCGCAGCACCGGAACGAGCAACGGCGGATCGGAGATCACCGCACCTTCGGTGATGGTGAGCGGCGTACGAACCTCGATGCCTATGTGGTGCAGGTCGCGGGTGGCTTCATAGACCAGCATCGTCGCCAGATCGCTGAGCGCGGCCCGGAAGACCGCCCGGTCGTGCCGCTCGTCGCGCAGCAGCGTCAGGCGCACGGCAGCGAGCGGGTGGTCCACCACGAGTACGTCCACGCTGCGAAGCCTGCCAGCCCTAGCGCTTGCGGGTGGCGAACGTGGCCAGAGCCTCACGCCGCTGCTGCTCGACCTCGCCCCGGAACGGGCAGTCGGTCAGGTGGTCGTTCACGATCCCGCAGGCCTGCATCGACGCGTAGGCCGTGGTCGGTCCGACGAAGGCGAAGCCCAGCTTGCGCAGCCGCTTGGAGAGCTCGCCGGCCTCAGGTGTGGTCGCCGGAAGCTCGGCGAGCACCGAAGGCTTGCGGACTTTGGCGGGCGCGGGCGCGTAACCCCAGAACAGCTCGCGAAGCTGGGTCCCCGACTCGTGCAGAGCGAGCAGGGCGCGCGCGTTGGTGATCGTCGCCTCGATCTTGCGGCGGTGCCGGATGATCCGGGCATCCAACAGCAGCCGGTCCACATCGGCAGGAGCAAACGCCGCCACCCGCTCCGGATCGAACCCCGCGAAGACCTCGCGGAATGCCGGCCTTTTCGCCAGCACCGTCCGCCACGACAACCCGGACTGGAAACCCTCCAGGCACAGCCGCTCGTAGAGCTCCCGCTCGGCGGTGACCGGACGGCCCCACTCCTGGTCGTGGTAGGCGGTCATCACCGGGTCATCTCCGGTGAGCCAGCACGGGCCGCTCATGATTCGCGCGCCATCAGCTCGGCGAATCCCGGCTTGATGACGTCGTTGATGAGGACCAGGCGCTCGTCGAACGGCAGGAAGGCTGACTTCATCGCGTTGACCGTGAACCAGCGCAGCTGATCCCAGCCGTAGTCGAATGCCTCCGCCACCTTGTGCAACTCCTCGGACAGGATGACGTTGCTCATCAGCCGGTTGTCGGTGTTGACGGTGACGCGAAAGCCCAGCCGCGCGAGCAGCCCGATCGGATGCTCGGCGATCGAGGCGCAGATGCCGGTGTTCACGTTCGACGTCGGGCACATCTCCAGCGGTACGCGGGTGTCGCGGACGTAGCCCGCCAGCTTGCCGAGAGTGACATCGCCGTCCACGGAGATCCTGATGTCGTCGACGATCCGCACCCCGTGGCCGAGGCGGTCGGCGTTGCACCACTGGATCGCCTCCCAGATGGACGGCAGCCCGAAGCCCTCGCCGGCATGGATCGTGAAATGGCCGTTCTCACGAGCCATCAGCTGAAACGCGTCGAGGTGGCGGGTCGGCGGATGGCCGGCCTCCCGGCCCGCGATGTCGAATCCGGCCACACCTTCATCGCGATAGCGCACGGCGAGCTCGGCGATTTCCCGCGACCTGGCCGCCGAACGCATCGCGGTCAGCAGCACCCTGGCAGTGAGCGCGGTGCCGTGAGTCCCCTGCCGGAAGCCCTCCAGGACAGCCTCGACGACCTGCGGCAGCTCGAGCGTGTCGACGTGCAACTCGGGGGCGAACCGCACCTCGGCGTAGACGATGCCGTCAGCGGCCAGATCCTCGGCGCATTCGCGAGCGACGCGTACCAGCGCCTCCTCCGTCTGCATGACGGCGACGGTGTGGGTGAAGGCTTCGAGATAGCGGTCCAGCGAGCCGGACGCTGCCGCCGCCCCGTGGAACCACTCCGTCAACCGGGTGACATCCGTAGCGGGCAACCCGGTGTAGCCGGTAAGTTTCGCCAATTCGGCAATTGTCCCCGGCCGCAGACCCCCGTCGAGATGATCGTGCAGGAGGACCTTCGGAGCCTCGCGGATCGACTGTGCGCTCGGTACCGCCACGTCATGGACGCTATCCGCAGAGCGTGCGCGCGTCGTAGCCGCACTCCCGGATCATTCGCCCATCCGCCGAACGTTTTGCCAGCAGGCACTCCCTGGCCGCACAGTCGTCAATTGACCCCGATCGGGTAACGAACCGAGCAGGAGAGAGGGTGACCATGGACGAGTTACGCGCTTCCCAGGAGCGCTACCGCGCGCTGGTCGAACTCTCCCCTGACGCCATCGCCGTCATCCAGAACGGCCGTTTCGTCTTCGCCAACCAGCAGGCGCTGAGCCTCGTCGGCGCCCGGGACTTCGAGGAGCTCTCGAGCAAGCCGGCCATCGAAGTCGTCCCGCCGCCGGTGCGCACGCCCATGGTCAAGCGCTACGGCACCCTTGCCCCGGATCAGCGGCTGCCGTATGTCGAGGGCCAGCTCATCAGGCTCGACGACCAGCGCACCGTCCCGATCGAGACGGCGGCGGCGGGCATCGAGTACGAGGGCCGGCCGGCGATCATGGTCGTGGTCCGCGATGTCAGCGCGCGCCACGACAGCGAGCAGGCGATGTGGGCGGCCGAGCAGCGCTTCTCCGCCGCCTTCCACGAGGCACCGATCGCCATGCTGCTCATCGACCCTGTCGGGGTCGTCCTGGACGCCAACCCGGCATTGGGCGAGCTGGTCGCCGACGATCCGCGCGCCCTGGTCGGACGGCAGAGCCTGCGCCTGGTGCATCGCGACGACCGCGATGCGGTACGGGCGCTGCTGCGCACCGTCGCGGAGAAGGACCAAGCGGTCGAACCCAAGGAATGGCGGCTGGAACGCCTCACCGGAGAGCAGGTCTGGGTCCAGGGCTCGGTTGCTCCGCTCCCCGGCGAACCGAAGATGCTCGTCCTGCACCTGATGAACATCACCGAACGGCGCGAGAACGAGGCGCGGCTGGCTTACCGGGCACTGCACGACCCGCTCACCGGGCTGCCCAACCGCATGCTGCTGACCGACCGGCTGGAGCAGGCGGTGCGGGCGGTCGCCCGGGAAAAGGGCGGGGTCGCCGTGCTCTACCTGGACCTCGACAACTTCAAGGAGGTCAACGACACCTTCGGCCATGCCGAGGGCGACCGCGTGCTCATCGAGGTCGCGCGCCGGTTACGCGGCGCCGTGCGACCCGCTGACACGGTGGCACGGCTGGGCGGCGACGAGTTCGCGGTCGTGGCCGAAGGGCTCCCTGCGCCCGATGCCCTCTCCCTCGCCGAGCGGGTACGCGAGGCGCTGCGCCCCCCGATCGGCCGGCTGACCGTCGTCGCGTCGGTCGGAACGGCTCACAGTTCGTCCGTCGGGCTCGACACCGCCGCGTTGTTGCACGAGGCGGATGCCGACATGTACCGCGCCAAGCGGCACACGAACAGCTGAGCCGCCGGCGGAAACGACGGTCGCTGCGGGCCGATCGTTACGATCCGGCTATGCCCGCCCGTCCTTCCCGCCCGCGCGGGTCGCTCTACCGCGGCGGGCAGGGCATGTGGTCATGGGTGGCCCATCGGATCACCGGGGTGCTGGTCTTCTTCTTCCTCTTCGCCCATGTGCTGGATACGGCGCTGCTGCGGGTCTCGCCGAATTCCTACGACCGCGTCGTCGACATCTACAAGAACCCCTTCGTGAACCTGCTGGAGCTCGGGCTCGTCGGCGCGGTGCTCTACCACGGGCTCAACGGGTTGCGGATCATGCTCATCGACTTCTGGTCCGCGGGCGCGAAGTACCAGAAGCAGATGCTCGCGGTCATCGTCGCCGTCTGGGTCGCCGTGATGGTGCCCGGCGCGTACTTCATGCTCGAGCATGCCGCCAAGCAGCTGTTCGGAAGCGCCGCATGACCGACCTGCAGATCGAGGCGCCGCGCTCGCCCCGCACCCGGCGCGCCGGAGCCACCAGGAGGGGCAGCAACTTCGAGCTCCACGCGTGGGTCTTCATGCGCATCAGCGGGATCGTGCTGATCGTCCTGGTACTCGGCCACCTGCTGATCGTGAACATCCTCGACGGCGGGGTGCAGCGCATCAATTTCGGTTTCGTGGCCGGGCGCTACGCGTCGCCGTTCTGGCGGATCTGGGACCTGCTCATGCTGTGGCTCGCCGAACTGCACGGCACGAACGGCCTGCGCACGATCATCAACGACTACGCCGAGCGCCCCCGGACCCGCTTCTGGTTGAAGATGCTGCTCTACGCCTCCGCGGTACTCGTCATCGCGCTGGGCACGCTCGTGATCTTCACGTTCGACCCGACGCTGAACAGCTAACGCAACCGAGAGGCGTCCCCACTGATGCAGCTGCACCGCTACGAGCATCGCTATGACGTGGTGGTCGTCGGTGCCGGCGCGGCAGGCCTGCGTGCTGCCCTGCAGGCCAGCGGCAGCGCGCGGACGGCGGTGATCAGCAAGCTGCACCCGACCCGCTCGGCGACGGGGGCGGCGCAGGCCGGCATCAACGCCGCACTCGGCAGTACCGCAACGAGCAACGCGGGCGAGGACGGCTGGGAACGCCACGCGTTCGACACCGTCACCGCCGGCGACTTCCTGGTCGACCAGGCGGCTGCCGAGCTGATGTGCCGCGAGGCGCCTGATGCGGTGCGAGAGCTGGAGAGGCTGGGGGTGCCCTTCAGCCGCACCGCCGAGGGGCTGATCCACCAGCGCCCCCTCGGTGGAGCGAGGCGGGCTGCGGTCGCCGGCGAGCTGACGGGACACCACGTGCTGCAGACGCTGTACGCGCAATGCCTGCGCAGCGGTGTCGAGTTCTTCGACGAGTGCTACGCGCTCGACCTGCTCTTCGCGGACGGCAGTGCGGACGGCGGCAGTGCGGGCTCGGCGGCCGCGGGCGTGGTCGGCTACGACCTCGCGACAGGTGAGCTGCATACCTTCGCCGCCCCCTCCGTCGTGCTCGCCACGGGCGGTAGCGGCCGGATGTTCGGGACCACCTCGAACGGCCACGCCACCACGGGCGACGCGCTCGCCCTCGTGCTTCGCAGCGGATTTCCCTTGCAGGACATGGAGTTTTTCCAGTTCCATCCGACGGGCCTGCACCCGCTGGGGATCCTGCTTGCGGAAGCGGCGCGGGCCGAGGGCGCGGTGCTGCGCGGTGGCGGCGGCGAGGCGTTCATGGAGCGCTACGCCCCGAGCGCGCGAGAGCTGGCACCCACCGATGTGGTCGCCCGGGCGATCCTCAGCGAGCTCCGCGCAGGGCGGGGCTGCGCTCCCGGTGCTCCCGGCGGCGATCACGTGGTCCTCGATCTCGCCCACCTGCCCCGCGAGCAGTGGGGCAGCGCGACGGCGACCGCGGCAGACCTGGCCCTGACCCAGCTCGGGATCGACGCGACCGAATCGCCGATCCCGGTGCGCCCGACGGCTCACTACGCGCTGGGCGGCATACCCACGACGACCGGCGGCCAGGTGCTCGGCCGGGGCGATCGTCCCGTATTCGGGCTCTACGCGGCGGGCGAGGCGGCCTGCGTCTCCGTACACGGTGCCAACCGGCTGACGGCGAACGCGCTGCTCGAGGCGATCGTCTTCGGCCGGCGCGCCGGGGCCGGAGCCGCCGGTCATGCCCGCGACCACCGGGCTCCCGAGCTCCCCGAGCGACCGGACGCGCGCGCCGCCGCGCTGCTGGAGGGCCTGCGCAATCCGGCAGGAACCGAGCGTTCGGCCCCGATCCGGGCGGCGTTGCAGCGCACGATGGACGCCCACGCGTCGGTCATCAGGAGCGGGGAGTCACTCGCGCAGGCCGCCGCCGACATCAGCCGGTTGAAGGAGCGCTACACCGGCGTCGCCGTCGGCGACCCCGGCCGGCGCTACAACACCGACCTGGCCGAGGCCCTCGAGCTCGGCTTCCTGCTCGAGGTCGCGGCGGTGCTCGTCGCCGGGGCGGCGGCGCGTCGCGAATCGCGCGGAGCGCACTTTCGCGAGGACCATCCGGAGCGCGACGACGTCGGTTTCCTGCACCATTCGCTGGCCTACCGCGCCGGCCCGGACGAGGTGCGAGTGGAGGCGAAGCCGGTGGATGCGAGCCGCTACCAGCCGACGGAACGGGAGTACTAGCCGTGACCGTGCCAGCAGCTTCGAACCCGCCCAACCCGGTGATCCTCAAGATCCGCCGGTTCGATCCCGAGCGCGACAGCCAACCGCACTGGGAGCGCTACGAGGTCCCGGTACAGCCCGGCGACCGGCTGCTCGACGCGCTCCACTGGGTGAAGTGGAACCTCGACGCCTCCCTCGCCTTCCGGCGCTCGTGCGATCAGGGCTCCTGCGGGTCGGACGTGATGCGTATCAACGGGGAGAACCGGCTGGCCTGCACGGCCCTGGTGCGCGAACTGGTCGACGAGCGCGGCGACGAGATCACGATCGAGCCGATCAAGGGCCTCACCGCGGAGAAGGACCTGATCGTCGACATGGAGCCGTTCTTCGCCGCCTACCGCGAGGTCGAGCCGTGGCTCGTCGGCGGACGTGAGAGCGCGGGCGAGCGTCTCCAATCACCTGAGCAGGTCCGCCGCTTCTCCGACACCGCCAAGTGCAACCTGTGCGCCGCGTGCACCTCGGCGTGCCCGGTGTACTGGAACGACACCGCTTACGTGGGCCCGGCCACGATCGTCGCCGCTCACCGCTTCATCTTCGACAGCCGCGACACCGACAGCGAGCAGCGGTTGGAGATCCTCAACGACCGCGAGGGGGTCTGGCGGTGCCGCACGACGTTCAACTGCACCGCGGCCTGCCCCCGGGGGATCCAGGTCACGCAGGCCATCCAAGAGGTGAAGCGGTCGCTTCTCGCCCGGCGGATATGAGCCGGGTTTTACGCTAGGGCGGAAAGCGCATTCAGCGGCGGATAGTGCGAGGGCGGTGACGATGCACCAATCCGGTGAGGTCGTCGCGGGGTTTCGCATCGATCGGCTGATCGGCAGCGGCGGCATGGGCGAGGTCTATCTCGTCCACCATCCCCGGCTCCCCCGGCTCGACGCGCTCAAGCTGCTTCCCATGGCCGCGACGGCCGACCACAGCTACCGGGAGCGCTTCCAGCGCGAGGCCGACCTCGCTGCCAGCCTGGACCACGACAACGTGGTGCCGGTCTACGACCGCGGGGAAGCCGACGGTCAGCTCTGGATCCACATGAAGTACGTGGCCGGCCAGGACGCCGCCGCCGCGCTGCGTACCGGTGGGCCGTTCTCCACCACCCGGGCCCTACACCTGGTCGGCAGGGTCGCGTCAGCCCTCGATGACGCGCATCGGCACGGCCTGCTGCACCGCGACGTGAAGCCCGCGAACATCCTGCTCGGCACACCGGCCGATCCGGGCGGCCCCGACCGCGTCTATCTCACCGACTTCGGGATCGCCAAAGGTGCGGGTGACGCTGCCGGGCTCACCCCGAGCGGCCACTTCGCCGCCAGCCTGGACTACGCGGCGCCGGAGCAGATCCAGATGCAGCCGCTCGACGGGCGGGTCGATCAGTACGCGCTGGGCTGCGTGCTCTTCCAGTTGCTGACGGGTGCGGTGCCCTTCCCCGGCGACGGCGCGTGGGCCCGGATGAACGCTCACCTGGCGGCTCCGGTGCCGCGCATCGGCCAGTTGCGGCCGGGGTTGCCGCTGGGCGTGCAGCCGGTGCTCGACCGTGCCATGGCGAAGAATCCCCAGGACCGGTTCCCGAGCTGCGTGGCGATGGCCGCCGCCCTTGCCGAGGCGCTGCGCGGGGTGGACCTCGAGCCCGAGCCACCTACCCGGCCCGTTCCGCCCTCACCGGCGGCAGGGTCACCGGCGCCGCGCGAGGCCGGGCTTCCGGCGCCGCGGCCGCCGGATCTCACCGAGACCCCGCCGCCCGGCTTCGCCGTCCCGCTGCCACCGGCCCGGCTCCCCTCGCCGGCGTGGGCCGAACCACCACTGGCCAAGGCTGCGACGGCGGCCGAGCCGGCGGTCCCGGTGCCGCACGACCCTCCCGTGCAGTGGTGGCGTCACGTCGACCGGGCGGCAGGCGCCGGCGCGGCAGGCGCGGTCCTGCTCGGCCTGCTGTCGCTCTTCCCGCCGACGAGTGCCCAGTCCGCCTCCCGCTTTCCCGGCGAGATCGCCACCGGGCGCTTCGCCGCCGGGCAGCTGCCCACCCTGCTGCTCCTGCTGACGGCGATCGGGCTGCACCTGACCCGCGACGGCCACCGCTACCGGCCGCTGCTGTACGCGGTTGCGGCCGGCGCCGGCTGCTATGCGCTCGTCGACAGCCTGCGGGTCTACGCGTTCACCCAAGCGAATCAGGGCGGCGCCTACGACAGCGCCCTCTCGCGTACGAACGGGTCACTGCCGCGGGCCGCCGTGGCACTCGTCGTCGTGGTGGTGGCCATGGCCGGGGTGTTGAAGACCGCGCCGCGACCGAAACCGCGTCCGGGGCCTCACCTGCTGGCCGCGAGCCTGCTCGCGGTCGTGGCGGTCATCCTGTCGGCGGTAGCGGTCGTGGTCGGGCCCGCGATCCAGGTGTCACGAGTGCACCAGATGATCTACGGCGTGCCGCTGCCCTCCTCGATCGTCGCCGCGGCGCTGCTCGCGGCCGGCGGAGTGAGCCGCCGGCTGCCGGTGGTCGTCACGAGCGTCGCGCTCAGCGCGTGCGCTTTCATCGCCGGGGCCGTGGCCCCCGATCCCCTGCACTACCCGCTGGCGATGGTGGCCGACTGCTGCCTCGTCGCCGGCGCTGTCGTGCTGCTCCTGGCCAGCCGGCGCCCTGCCGACGCCGAGCCGCCCCCGGGTCCGCCCGCGCCGCCTTCGCCCCAGGTGTGGCCCCCGTTCGGATGGCCGCCGCACTCGGGGGCGAACTCACCGCTGCGCCGGGTCGTGACCTCGCTGCGCGGCGTCGAGCGTCGCGCGCGGGCTACGGTCGGCGGCCGCTGAAGGCGATCAGCTGGGTCTGCGGGTCAGCGTCATCAGGCACGGCGACGCGCGGACCGAACTGACCACCCGAGCGCAGCATCTCGTCGCTCATCTGCATCATCCCCGACATCATCGCCACCTCGCCGGGGTCGAGCGTCTCGTCCTGACCCGTGGCCCGCGACAGGTCCCAGGTGTGGATGAGCACATCACCGACGACGATCATGCCGACGACGTCCTGCAGCGAGCGGCGGCCCATCGGGCTGTCGGCCTCGCGCCCGGCGACCTCCGGGTCGTCGAGCGCGGCCTGGATCGCGTCGTTCAGCCCGGTCCAGGCCCCCAGGGGATCGGCGCTGACCGAGGGTCCTGGTGGAAATTCCACGCCCCACCGCGAGAAGAAGCCCGGCATCCACTCGACCAGATGGGCCACGATGTCTCGGGCCACCCAGCCTTCGCACGGCGACGGGTTGTCCCAGGCGCCGGCCGGCACTGCGCGAACGCGCTCGGTGAAATGACCTGCCACCTTGCGATAGCGGTCTGCAGTTTCCGCTGCTCCGGACCCGGCCACGCTGGTCACCCTCCTCGAGTCGGTAAGCGTTCGCACCTGAACCTAGTCCTGGCCGGCGCCGGCCGGCCCCCCGAAAAGTGGTTGGCGAACAAGGAGATCGGGCGTTGTGTGAGGTGGGGCCCGGAGCGCGCCCTCCCGCCGGAAATCCCTCGCGCCCTGACCCGGTTGTTGCTGAGGGGAGTGACCGGCCAGTGAGAGAGGAGCCCATCGGTGATCGGCGCGCTGAAGGGAGCCAACCTGGCGGTCGCGTTCCTGCTCGAGGTCGTGGCTCTCATCGCGTTTGCGTTCTGGGGCTGGACCGTCGGTGCCAACGGCGCCACCCGGCTGCTCCTGGTGATCGGGGTGCCGGTCGTTGCGGCGTTGCTGTGGGGTGCGTTCCTCTCGCCGAAGCCGGAGTTCCCGCTGCCGGACCCCGTCGTCCCGTTGGCGCAGCTGGCCTTCTTCGCGCTGGCGGTGCTCGCGCTGTGGGGCAGCGGGCATCACGTGGCGTCGCTCGTGACCGCCGCGGTGCTGCTCCTCAACCGCGCGCTGCTGACCGCCTGGGGGCCCTGACATGCGGGTGATCGGCATGCTCGGCGGGATGAGCTGGCAGAGCAGCGCCGAGTACTACCGGCTCGCCAATGAGTTGGTACGCGAGCGGCTCGGCGGCCAGCATTCGGCCCGCTGTCTGCTCGCGTCGGTCGACTTCGCCGACATCGAGGCGCTGCAGGAAAGCGGCGACTGGGACGAGGCCGCGCGCCGGCTCGCGAGCGTGGCCCGGAGTCTGCAAGCCGGCGGCGCCGAGCTGCTCCTGCTGTGCACCAACACGATGCACAAGGTCGCCGATGAGGTGCAGGCGGCGGTCTCGATCCCGCTGCTGCATCTGGCCGACGTCACGGCCGAGGCCGTCACGGGCGCCGGCCTACGCACCGCCGGATTGCTGGGCACGGCGTACACGATGGAGCAGGCCTTCTATCGCGACCGGCTGGCCGGGCACGGCCTCGATGTCCTCGTCCCGGATGCCGGCGACCGCGCCGAGGTGCACCGGATCATCTATGAGGAGCTGTGCCAGGGCGTGATCCGTGAGGAGTCCCGCCAGGCTTACCGGGAGATCATCGGACGGCTCGTGGAGGCCGGCGCGCAGGCGATCGTGCTGGGTTGCACGGAGATCGAGCTGCTGATCGGCGCCGCCGACAGCCCGGTGCCGGTCTTCCCGACGACCCGCTTGCACGTCCAAGCGGCGGTCGACGCCGCGCTGGCGCCGTAGCCCCTTCTAGCCGGAGTGACCGAACCGGAACTCGCGGCCCGGATGCCAGTAACCCTCGCGGTCGCGTTCGAAGAGCGCGAAGCCCTCCGCCTCGAACTCCGCTTCGTAGTCCGACAGCGCCGACAGCGCGAAATCCAGCTGCGGCTCGGGGACATCGTGGGCGACCGTGACGTGCGGGTGGTACGGGAAATGCAGCTCGCGGACGATCGGCCCGGACCGGACGTCGGACTGGACCCGGGCGCACCCGTCGGCGCCCTCCACGACGGCCACGAACACCACCGGCGACACCGGCCGGAAGGTGTCGGTGCCCAGCAGCCGTACCCGGAACGGCTGATGGGCGGCGGCGACGCCGGTGAGATGGTCGACGAACTTGGTGAGCACGTCTGCGCCGACCGCGGTGGGCGGCAGCAAGGTGATGTGCGGCGGGATCTTCTCCGCCGAGGGGTCGCCGAGCCGCCCGCGCCAGGCGGCGAGCTCGTTGCCGTAGGGCTCGGGCAGCTCGATGGTGACCCCGACCGAGCGGCCTACGCCGTCGCCGGACGCCGGGCCGCTCACGCCCGGGACCCGGGCACCGCGAACCCCACTCGCTCGTAGACCTCGGCCAGCAGCGGCGCCGCGATCGACCGCGCCCGCTGCGCACCTTGCGCCAGCACGTCACTCAGCTCGTCCGACGCCAGCCACTTCTCGGTGCGCTCGCGCACCCCGCCGGCGAAATCCACCACGATCTCGGCGACGTCCTTCTTCAGGTCCCCGTAACCCCGGCCGGAGTAGGCCACGGCGAACTCCTCCCCGCTGACCCCGGTCAGAGCGCCGCCGATCGTCAGCAGGTTGGTGACCCCCGGCTTCTCGGCAGGGTCGTACGTCACCTCCCGCCCGCTGTCGGTGACCGCGCTGCGGACCTTCTTGCGCAGGCTCGCCGGCTCCTCGAGCAGGTTCAGCAGCCCGGCCGGCGACGCGGCCGACTTGCTCATCTGCTTGTCGGGATTGGCGAGGTCGAGCACCTTCGCGGTGGCCTTGGGGATGTAGGGCTCCGGGACGGTGAACAGGTCGCCGAAGCGGCTGTTGAAACGCTCGGCGAGGTTTCGCGTCAGCTCGAGATGCTGGCGCTGATCCTCACCGACCGGCACGTACTTGGGCTGATACAGCAGGATGTCGGCGGCCTGCAGGATCGGATAGGTGAACAGCCCGACCGTCGAGCCGCCCAGCTCACCGCGGGCGCTCTTGTCCTTGAACTGCGTCATGCGGCTGGCCTCGCCGTAGCCCGTGAGGCAGCTGAGCACCCAGGTGAGCTGCGAGTGCTCCGGGATCGCGCTCTGCACGAAGACGGTCGAGCGCTCGGGCTCGACCCCGAGCGCCATCAGTTGCGCCGCTGCCACGCGTACCCGGCGCCGGAGCAGCGCAGGGTCGTACGCCACGGTCGTCGCGTGCTGGTCGGCGATGAAGTAGAACGTCTCGAACTCGTCCTGCATCGCGACCCACTGGCGCAGCGCACCGAGATAGTTCCCGAGGTGAAAAGAGTCCGCCGTCGGCTGGATGCCTGACAGCACCCGCTCCTGCGCGCCGGACGTGGCCGCACCCATCACCCTTCACACCCTCTCAGATTCAGCAGGCGTCATGCGCCCGGACCGCCCGCGCACTGCGCATCCGTCGGCAGCCCTTGACGGGCGACCGCGGCCGGATCTTGGCAGACTGGCAGGGGTGCCCCGCTCCGAACCGCGCCCGGGTGAGGGTACGCAAGCCCCTGGTCCGGCGGCTCGCCCCTGCTACGACCTCATCATCGTCGGCGCCGGTCCAGCCGGCAGCGCGGCCGCTCTGGCCGCCCTGCAAGCCGACCCGCAGGCGCGGGTGGCGCTCGTCGATGCCGCGAGTTTTCCACGGGACAAGACTTGTGGCGACGGAATTGCCCCGCAGGCGTTGCACGTGCTCGAAGCCCTCGGGGTCCCCGACGCGGCCCGCGACTTCGAGCCGGTCGGTCGGCTGCGGCTGCGCAGCCCGCTTGGGCGCGAGGTGCTCGCCGAGCCCCGCGAGCCCGCGTACTGCATCCCGCGGAAGGTGTTCGACGCCCGGCTCGTCGAGGCGGCCGTCGCGCGCGGCGCCGAGCTGATCGAGCGCCGCATCCGGACCCTGACGGTCACCGCCGCCGGCGTCGAACTGGCACCGGGCCTCACCGCAAAGGTCGTGATCGCCGCCGACGGGGCCAACTCGACGATCCGCCGGCTGCTGAAGCTGCCGGCCAACCCGCCGGGCGCGTGTGCCATCGCGATGCGCGGCTATGCGGTCGGGGCACCGGGTCCGGGCGGCATCCCGGAGCAACTCATCGAGATGGTCGCGGCGGGGTGGCCCGCGTACGCGTGGTCGTTTCCGATCAGCGGCCCCGAGCACCGTGACCGGGCCAACGTCGGCTTCGGCCTGCTGCGCTCGAGCCTGACCGAGCGTCAGGGCACCGGCTCGGGGCGCAGCGCGCTGGAGGGCCCGCTGGCGACGCTGCTGCCCGAGCAGCCGGCGGACCCGCTGACGCTGCGAGCCCATCCGCTGCCGCTGTCGACGTTTCGTCCCCGCCAGCCGGACGGGCGGGTGCTGCTGGCCGGTGATGCCGCGTCGCTCATCAATCCCCTTACCGGAGAAGGGATTTACTACGCCGTGCTGTCCGGCAAGCTCGCCGGCGAGGCAGCGATCAGCCCCGGCGGCGCGGCAGCCGGTGCCGCCTATCGCCGCGCGTTGCGACGCGAGCTCGGGCTCCATCTCGCCACGACGTCAGTGCTTTCCCGGCTGTCTCGATCCCCCGAGCTCTTTGACGCCGGCCTGGCTCTTGCCAGCCGCGACAAGGCCGCGATGGACGCCCTCATCGAGGTCGGGCTGGGCCGCGGAACGCTGCCGCCGTTGCTGATGTGGCGGCTCTTGCGGCGGGCCGTCGTGCTGGGTGTGGCAGGTGGAGTACGCCGCTTACTGCGATCGGCGGTATCGCAAGTTCATCCAACCGGGGGACGATTCGGGGAAAGGAAAAAGCAACGATCGATACATGTCCGCCACCGCATCGATCAACAGCTCCGACGCCGCGCCCGTTAGTACCTCGGCAACTCTCCGCGAGGTCTTTAACGCCGCGCAAAATGGCGAGCCCGGCGCCTTCAGCGAGATCTACCACCGCTGCGAGCCCCGGGTCCGCCGCCAGCTCAGCGGCCGGGTGCCCAGCAGCCAGGTGGACGATCTCGTCAACGAGACCTTCCTGCGCGCCTGGCGCTCCCTGCAGCAGTTCCGCTGGCAGGGCACCGACCCGGTCGCTTGGGTACTCGTCATCGCCCGCAACCTCGCCGCCGATTACTGGTCGCTCGCCCGCAACCGCCGCGAGCTCGCCGCCGAGGACCCCGCGATCTTCGCCCAGGTGACCCCGCAGCGCGGCGCCGACGACATCGTCATCGACCTCGTCGAGGCCGAGCGCCTGCGCGACGCGCTCCGCACCCTGCCGCCGGCCCAGCGCCAGTGCCTCGAGCTGCGCTTCCTGGGTGAGCGCTCGGTCCGCGAAACCGCTGTCGCCATGGGGCGTCAGGACGCCGCCGTCCGGTCGCTGCAGCTGCGGGCGCTCAAGTCGCTCGCCGGTGCCACCGGCCGGAACTGACGCTCCTAACCCTTGCTCGCGGAAGCTTCACTCACCGATTCCGTCGTCGGCCGCTCGCCCTGGGACCCGTTCTCGGTCGGCCCCGGGGGCTCGGGCACGAGCGAGACGCGTAGCCGCTCGATGCGCCGTCCGTCCAGCGCGAGCACGGTCGAGCCGGACGCCGTCGAGTTCGACGGCCTCCCCGACGGTGGGCAGATGGCCCAGCGACTTCAGCACGTAGCCGGCGGCGGTCTCGTACGGCCCGTCCGGCAGCCGGATGCCGGTCGCTTCGTGGAACTCGTCGAGGTTGAGCAGCGCGTCGACCTCGAGATCGCCGCCGACCACGAGACGCGTGGCGGACACGGCCGGGTCGTACTCGTCGCGAATCTCACCGAGGAGTTCCTCGATCAGATCCTCCAGGGTGATGATCCCCGCGATGCCGCCGTACTCGTCGGCGACCATCGCCAGGTGATGGCCTTCGCGGCGCAGCTGTGACAGCGCCGTCAGCACGCTCAGGCTCGACGGGATGAACGTGACGGGCCGGGCGAGCTGGCCGACCGTCAGCCGACTTCGGCCGGCGAGCGCCAGGTCGCGGATGTGCACGAAACCGACCACGTCGTCGACCGACCCGCGCACCACCGGGTAGCGCGAGTGCGGCAGCTCGCTGGTCTCCTCGAAGGCCCGGCCGACCTGCTGGCCGGCGTCGAGGAACGTCACTTCGGTGCGCGGGACCAGCACCTCACGGACCAGCCGGGTGCTCGCTTCGAAGACCTCATCGAGGATCTGGCGCTCCTCCACCCCGAGCGTCTCGTGGGCGGCGACCAGCCCGCGCAGCTCCTCTTCGGAGATCGATTCCTTGCCCGCCGACGGGTCGCCGCCGAGCAGCTTGACGAGCCCGTTCGTACAGGCCGACAGCAGCCAGATGACCGGCCGCGACGCGCGCGCGATGAGATCCAGGGCGGGAGCGAACGCCAGGCTGATGCGCTCGGTTCGCTGCAATGCCAGGCGTTTCGGGGCGAGCTCGCCGACCACGAGGGTCACGAAGGTGATGACGATCGTGACCCCGAGAAAGCCGAGGACATTGGCCAGACCCTTGCCCATACCGGCCTGCCGCAGCCCGTCCGACGCCTGCTTCGACAGCGTCACGGCGCCAAAAGCGCTGGAAAGCAAGGCGGTCAAGGTGACGCCGAGCTGCACCGCGGCGAGAAAGCGATTCGGGTTGGTGACGAGCTTGACGACCTTCTGCCCGCGCCGCCCCCGCTCGGCGAGCGCCCGGGCCTGGCCCTCCCGCAGCGACACCAGCGCCAGCTCTGCCGCCACGAACAGGCCCTCGACGAGGACGAGCGCGATGACGACCGCGACGTTGAGCCAGACGCTCATGGTCGCGCCGGTCTGGCGACCCGTTCCAGCCGTAACCGGCAAGCGCCCACCCGATCAGGGTAGGCGCAAGATCGGCTCAGATGAGACCGAGCTCGCGGACGGCCGCCCGCTCCTCCTCGAGCTCCTGCACCGACGCGTCGATACGCGACCGCGAGAAGTCGTTGATGTCGACGCCTTGGATGATCTCCCATGCGCCACCGGCCGACCGGCAGGGGAACGAGGAGATCAGGCCCTCGGGGACGCCGTAGGAGCCGTCCGACACCACCGACGACGAGGTCCACTCGGTGCCGTTGACCCAGTCGTAGACGTGGTCGAGCGCCGCGTTGGCAGCCGAGGCGGCGGACGACGAGCCGCGCGCCTCGATGATGGCCGCACCCCGCTTGGCGACGGTGGGGATGAACGTGTCGCGCAGCCAAGCCTCCTCGACCTGCTCGGCCGCTGACTTGCCGCCGACCTCGGTGGTGTAGAGGTCGGGGTACTGGGTGGCGGAGTGGTTGCCCCAGATCGTCATCTTCTTGATCTCGGTGACCGGCACGGAAAGCTTCGCGGCCAGCTGGCTGAGGGCCCGGTTGTGGTCGAGCCGGGTCATCGCGGTAAAGCGGTCGGCCGGGACGTCAGGCGCATTCTGCTGGGCGATCAGCGCGTTGGTGTTGGCCGGGTTACCGACCACGAGCACCTTGATGTCGGACGCGGCGCCCTCGTTGATCGCCTTGCCCTGCGGGCCGAAGATGCCGCCGTTGGCCGACAGCAGATCGCCGCGCTCCATCCCGGCCGTGCGGGGGCGCGCCCCGACGAGCAGCGCGACATTCGCCCCGTCGAACGCGGTCTTCGCGTCGTCGGTGATGTCGATGCCCGACAGCAGCGGGAAGGCACAGTCGTCGAGCTCCATGGCGGTGCCCTCGGCGGCCTTGAGCGCCGGGGCGATCTCCAGCAACGACAGGCGGACCGGCACGTCGGCGCCGAGCAAGTGGCCCGCAGCGATGCGGAAGAGCAATGCGTAGCCGATCTGCCCGGCAGCGCCGGTGACCGTGACCTTTACCGGAGAATTCGCCATGCCCCGAGGCTACCGAAAGGGCGACCAGGCCGAGGCTCGTGATTCACCCCTCAGTGATGAGGCAGCGGCACCTGAAAGGTCACACCCAGGATGGCCGCGCCGAGCAGCGCGAGGGCCGCGACGTCGAAGGGGCGGCTGCGCACCACCAGCAGCCCGAGCCGGCGGGCCGGCAGCAGCAGTCTCAGCAGCGCCGCTCCGAGCAGCGTCACACCCATCAGGCTGAGGCCCTGCTTCCAGTGATTCTGGGCGACCAGCGCCAGCCCCACCAGGACCCCGAGCAGGACCAGGCCGAGCGCGAACTCCCCCGGTCCTCTACGGCTGGGCACCCTAGTTCTGAGCCTTGCCGCACGGGAGCGACGTCGCGGTTCCGCAGGCCTTGGGATGCGGGCTGTAGTCCTGGTCGAGCAGGGGCAGCAGCCACACCCGCGCCAATCCCTCGGCATAAGCGGGGGTCATGTGGATCCCGTCGGGGCGGATGACGGTGTTGACGACGTCGCCCGGCTTGTTCAGGTGCTTGGCATAGTCGAGCAGCCGGACGTTCGGATGGCGGGCGACGACCTCGCGGAACATCGCGTTCAACACATCGGTGCGCTGCGGGTTGTCACTGATCCACGGCAAGTCCACCTGGAACTTGAAGTAGGGCGCGTCAGCCCAGGCGACCGGGGCGCCGGTGGCGGAAAGATCCGCGATCAGCGTGTCGTACTCGCTCTCCTGATGCGCCCGGTAGGCGGGATCGAGGAGGTTGTCCCAGTTGCCCGATTGCGTGCGCTGGTCGGTTTCTTCCATGACAGAAAGGAAGACCAGTGAAACGTCGGGCTTGAATTTCGCGATCTGCGGCGGAAAAGTCTTCGTCCAGCCTCCACACAGAGTGACATTCTGACCGCCCTCACCCGAGTAATTGCGAATGAGGTCGGTAGGGGTGATCGGGCAGCCGGGCAGGCTCAGATTGAGCACCTGGATCGCCTGCGGGTGCGCGTTCTGGTAGCTGGTCAGCGCATTGGCGATCACCTCGGCAGTGGAATCGCCCGTCACCAGTACCCGCAGCGGCCGGTTAGCCGCGTTGGTACGCGCCACGACCGCGCCCGGGTTGGCCTTGACGGCCGCCGGGATCTGCAGCCCGGTGCTCGCCCCGGCAAAGCGCGAGGGGCCGCGCACCGGGTGCAGGACGCCCAGCGCGAGCGTGATGCCGGCGGCTCCGGCGAGCGCTACCGTCCAGCCGCGCAGCATCGCCCGCCGGGTCGGGGCAAAGCGGCGGCGCTGGATGGGAGCTTCGAGGTAGCGGAAGGAGACGGCAGCCAGCAGCAGGCTCGCCGCGAGCTGCGCGAGGCCGAGCGACGTGCCGTGCAGCGGACCCCAGTGCTTGCCGGACAGCGCGAAGATCGGCCAGTGGTAGAGGTAAGCGCCGTAGGAGATCTTGCCGACGTAGACGAGCGGGCGCACCGAGCACAGCCGGGCGACGCCGTTCGATCCCTCGAGTCCGCCGATGATCAGCGCCGCCGTCGCCAGCGCGATGATGAACGCACCGCCGTGCTGGTAGCTGGCGCCGCCGTTGCGGTAGGTCAGGGCCCCGATGACGACGGTCGCCAGCCCGGCGGCCGCCACCAACATCACGCCGAAGCGCTGGAGCCCGGCCGGACGCGGCACCGAGATGCGCCAGTAGTAGAGGGCCAGGGCGGCGACGACGCCGACGAGCAGCTCCGACATGCGGGCGTCGGTGCCGTAGTAAAAGCGGTTGAAGCTGCCGGCCACCGACGCCTCGTGGACCGACCATTCCAGCGCCGCCGAGACGATCACCGCGACGGCCGCGACGCGGATCCGCCTGGGAAGCCGCAGCGCCAGGAAGACCACCACCGGGAAGACCAGGTAGAACTGCTCCTCGATGGCCAGCGACCAGAAGTGGTTCAGCGGCGACGGGGCGGCGAACAGGTCGGCGTAGCTCGTGCCGTGCACCAGGAAGCGCCAGTTGGCGACATTGGCCAGCGCGGCGATCGCGTCACCCGATACCGAGGCGTGCTGCTCGTGGGTGCCGAACAGGCTGGTGCAGATGACCACACCGAGGACGCACGCGATCGCAGCCGGCGCCAGCCGGCGCACCCGGCGCTCGAAGAAGTCGGCGACGGCGAAGCGGCCATTGCGCCCGATCTCGGAAAGCGTGCGCGAGCAGATCAGGAAGCCGGAAAGGGTGAAGAACACCGTCACGCCGACGAAGCCGCCGCGGAACGGACCGAGCTTGAAGTGGAAGAACATGACCAGCAGGACGGCGATGCCCCGGAGGCCGTCCAGCGCCGTGATGTGCCGCCGGACCGCCTCGGGATGATCACCGGCGGCGCTGCCGCTACCGCCGATGACGCGCGACGCAGGCAGCTCTTGCTGCTTCCCCCGCGGCACATCCCGAGCGGTGAACGTCACGAGCGAAATCCAGACCTGGTCGGCAAAAGGTCACAAGGCGGCGCCGGCGCTGATCACCAGCTGGCCCGAATTTATCCGCTGCCGGTGAAAGGCCGAGGCTGATCGGCCGCGTGTTCGCCCGCCGGGGCTCTGACCGGCGGCCGCTTCCTGTGACGTCTAGTGCGCGAAGTGACGCGTTCCACTGAAGTAGAGGGTCACTCCTGATTCCTTCGCGGCCGCGATGACCTCCTCGTCGCGTACCGAACCACCAGGCTCGACAACGGCCCTCACGCCGGCCTCGGCCAGCACCTTGAAGCCGTCCGGGAAGGGGAAGAACGCGTCGCTCGCGGCGGCGCTTCCTTCGGCCCGATCCCCCGCACGGGACACGGCGAGGCGAGCCGCGTCGACCCGGTTGACCTGGCCCATGCCGACCCCCACGGTGGCCCCGGCCGTCGCCAGCAGGATCGCGTTGGACTTCGCCGCGCGGATCGCGCGCCAGGCGAAAGCGAGGTCGCGCATCGTGGCCGCATCCGCCGGGTCGCCGGCCTGCAGCGTCCAGGTCGCCGGGTCGTCACCCGGAGCGTCGATGTGGTCGGCCTCCTGCATCAGCAGGCCACCGGAGATCGGGCGCAGCTCGATGCTCGCTCCTGCGGCCGGCGGCGGGCATTCCAGCAGCCGGATCGAGGGTTTGCGCGAGAGCACCTCGAGCGCGCCCGCTTCGTAACCCGGCGCGCAGACCACCTCGGTGAAGATCTCGGCGATCTGCTCCGCGGTCTTCAAGGTCACCGGGCGGTTGGTCGCGATGACCCCGCCGAAGGCGCTCACCGGGTCACAGGCGTGGGCCTTGCGGTGGGCATCGGCCAGCGGGTCGTCGGGGTCGGCGCCGATCGCGATGCCGCACGGGTTGGCGTGCTTGATGATCGCGACGCACGGCTCGGCGTGGTCGTAGGCGGCCCGGCGCGCGGCATCGGTGTCGACGTAGTTGTTGTAGGACATCTCCTTGCCGTGGTGCTGCACGGCTTTCGCGATGCCTTCGGCGCCCGGACGCGCGTAGAGCGCCGCCCGCTGGTGCGGGTTCTCGCCGTAGCGCAGCACTCCCGAGCGGGTCCAGGCGCCGCCGATCCACATCGGGAAGCCCTCGTCCTGCGCCACCACGTCGTTGGCCAGCCAGGAGGCGACGGCCACGTCATAGCTCGCCGTGTGCGCGAAGGCCTCGGCGGCCAGGCGCAGGCGCGAGGGCAGGTCGAAGCCGCCGTTCTCGAGCGCGGCGATCACGTCCGGGTAGCGGTCGGGGGAGGTCACCACAGCGACGCTCTCGGCGTTCTTGGCGGCGGCGCGGATCATCGCCGGACCACCGATGTCGATCTGCTCGACGACCTCCGCCTGGCCGGCTCCGGAAGCGACCGTCTCCACGAAGGGGTACAGGTTGACGATCACCAGCTGGAACGGGGCGTAGCCGAGCTTTTCGAGCTGATCGACGTGAGAGGGCTTGCTCAGGTCGGCGAGGAGCCCGGCGTGCACGGCGGGATGCAGCGTCTTGACCCGGCCGTCGAAGGCCTCGGGGAAGCCGGTCACGTCGCTCACCGGGGTGACCGCGACGCCGGCCTCGGCGAGCACCTTCGCCGTGGAACCGGTGCTCACCACCTCGACGCCGGCCTTGATCAGCGCCGGTGCGAGGAGGTCGAGGCCCCGCTTGTCGTAAACGCTCACCAGGGCGCGCTTGACAGGGTGGAGCTGCTCACTCATGAGAGAACCTCGTTCAGATTGCTGGTGATTTCGCTGCACAGGTCGCGGATGGTCTGCAGGTACAGCACGCGTTCGGTCGCTTGGATCCGGGCGCGCAGGCTGTCCTCGTCGTCGCCGTCCACGACGGGCACGGCGGCCTGCGCGAGGATCGGGCCGGTGTCGACGCCCTCGTCGACCTCGTGAACCGTGCAGCCGGTCACCCGGACGCCGTACGCGAGCGCGTCGCGAATGGCATGGGCGCCGGGAAACGCCGGGAGCAGCGACGGATGCGTGTTGACGATGCGGAACCGGCCGACGACGGTCGGGCCGAGCACCTTCATGTAGCCGGCCAGCACCACCAGATCGGGCTCGGCCGCTGCGATCTGCTCGGCGACGGCGGCGTCGAACGCGACCCGGTCGGGCTGCTCGGAGAGCGCCACCATCCAGGTCGGGACGCCCGCACGCTCGGCCCGGGTCTGCGCGAGCGTGTCCGGACGGTCGGTGCCGACCGCGACGACTCTGGCCGGGAAGTCAGGAGCGTGGCTCGCGTCGAGGATAGCCTGCAGCGTGCTGCCGGCCCCTGACGCCAGCACAACGAGGCGGGCGGGCACGGCGCCAGCCTAGCGGTCCAGCCGCCCCTCAGTCGGGGAGCTTGATGACCTTGGACTTGCGACGCAGGCGCTTGGGAAGTCGTGGCCGGCGCATCAAGCGCGGCAGGTGCGGGACGCCGGGAATTCGAGGCCGCCGGGCACGCCTCGACGGCTCCGGAAGCTCGGCTTTGATCAGGCTGACGGTCGGCCTCGGAGCCTTGACGAGGTCGACCAGCGGCGACTCGGCCGGCTCCGCCTCGTCCAGCTCCGGCTCTTCGTGGTGGCGCCGGAGCCGGTCCAGCCCGAGTCCGGTGCCGAGACCGCGGCCCGCCGACAGGACGAGACCGCCCACGCGCCGCACGCCACCGAAGCCCGGCAGGCGAGGGCGCCGGACAGCCGGCAAGCGCAGCCGGCGCGGGCCCGACGCCTCCTGCTCCTCCTCCGCGAATCCCGCCGCCTCTGCAGCTCGCCGGCGAGCCGCGCGCTGGCGGTAGTAGGTGAGCGACAGCGTCGCCAGCACTGCCGGGATCCCGACCTCGAGGGCCGCGAACGCGGCGGTGCGCCAGGGCGACGGGCCGACGGTCGCCAGCCGGCCACCGGATACCGGCCCACCGGACAGGGCCGCCGCCACAAGGGCGATCACCGCCATCGCCGCTGCGATGGCGGCCCCGAGCAGCAAGGCGACCGGGAGCCGTGGGGTGCGTGGCATCCGGCGCACGGCAACCACCCCACCGACCACGCCGGCCGCCGGGGGAACCAGGAAAAGCAGGTAGAACGGCCAGGGCGCCGGGCCGGACGGCAAACCCGCCAGCATCGGCAGCGCCGGGACGTCGCCCAGATGAACGGCGGTGGGGCTCACCGATGTCCCGGCTCCGACCGCAAATCCCGGCCCCAGCAGGTACGACGCCGTCCACAGCGTCACGTTGGGGGCCAGGGCCGCCTGCAGCGTCAGCATGCCGAAGCCGCCCACGGCACCGGCCCGCGCCGGCCGCGCGAGGGCATCGACGTCGGTGATGTGCAGCAGCACCATCCCGGCCGCGAGCAGCGCGCAGACGGCGACCACGACGCCGGCCGCCAGGGTCACGCCGGACGCGATGGCCCGTGGCGCACTCGCCCGCGGCACCGCCATCGGCAGTTCGCGGGCGGCGCCGACCGCCGCCGCGGCACCCGTCAGGACGAACCCACCCATGGCAGCCGTCACGACGGAGGCTCGAAGGCCACCGCCGCCGGCGATCCCCGCCACGAAAGCGGCGATCAGCGCGTAGGGAATCGCGACCGCCAGCGCGCAGGTGAGCAAGGTCGTCTGCCGGGACCCGGCCGGGCGCACCCGGGCGACGGACGCACCCGAGCGCGCGGCAAAGGCGAAGAACAAGATCGACAGCCCGAGCGGGATCAGCGCGGCCGTGCCGGCGGGCATGTGCAAGCGCCCGCCGTTGCCGAGCAGCCAGAAGGCGGCTCCGGTGCGCAGTACCACGGTCAGCGGGGCAGCGGCCCGCCGCTCGGCGATCCAGCACACCATGGTGACGGCCTCGACCACCAGCAGGCCCGCGGCCGCCGCAGCAAGCGCACCGCCGATACCGACGAGAACCCGCGAGCGCCGGCGCGACTGTGGACGTGAAGCCGGGGCGGGCGGGCGGGGTCGGCGCGGCGAGCCGGGAGGCGCCGCGCGTGGAGCGCCTCTGGAGCCAGAGGTCAGCAGGTCAGACATTGACGAGCAGGCTTGCACGCCGCCGCGATCAGGCAGCGGTGAAACGCCGCGTCCGCAACGGGCAAACGCCTGCGGCCCGGGAGGGGAACCTCCCGGGCCGCAGGATCAGTCCGTTCAGGCGGTGCTGCGGTTCTGCCAGGGCAGCTTTTCGCCGGCAGTCACGAGGTTGAGGTAGCCGAACACGGTTTGCACGATGGCGAGGATGAGCCCGACGTAGGTGCCGAACTTCGCGCCGGCGCTGAATCCGGGCCCGCTGGCCGAGGGATAGGTGACCCAGCGGAGCAGGATGATGATGGCCGCAATCAGGCTGACGGCGGCGGTGATGAAGCCCCAGCCGACAGCGCCGTTGGCGACCGTCGGCAGTGCGCGACCGCCGAAGACGCGAGCGGCTGTCACCCCACCCACGGCTACCACCAGGAGCATCGGGAACCAGGCCCCGACGAAGTGCCAGGCGCTGACGCTGGCGCTGCCGCCGGCGAAACCCGCCGCCCCGTGGAAAGTCACCCCGTACCAGGGCAAGAAGCTGTTGATGAACATGAGCGCTCCGGCGCCCATCACAGCCAGATCGTTGTTGCCGACATTGCGGCCGCCGATGACAGCCATAACGTTGTTACCTCCGCCTCTGGAGTCGCCGGCAGGCTGCCGTCGATCAAGATGGAGTGTGAGGGTGGGGTGTGAGGCTTGCAAGGAATACGCAGGCGCGTCATGTGTCGGATCCCGGACAGGGCCCAGCGAACCGGGGTCGCGATAGCGGACTAATCAGCCTGAATCGGTCATCCGGCGACCGGGCGGCGCGGGCGCCATGAGCGAATGGCACCCTGCTGGACCAGTGCCAACAGGGCCCCCGAAGCCTGCCCGGCGATCACGACAAGCCCGGCGAGAGTGCCGATCTTGACGCCTGTGGAGACCCCGATGAGTGACGGCAGCGTGGCCCAGAAGATCACCACCAGCAGCGCGGCCAGCGCGTCTCCCAGGACGAACACGGCGTCCCAGCTCACGGAGGTCGCGCCGATCGTCCCGAGGCCGGTGCCGGTCCAGGCCCGCGTCGCGGACGTCCCGGCGATGAGCACGACGATCAGCAAGGCCAGGAACGCCAGGAAGCCCGACTGGAAGCCGTCATACGTCGGGTGCCAGGCGCTGGCGTCGTAGCCGTACCAGGGCAGCAGGCTGTCGATCAGCATCAGAACTCCGGCCCCCGTGAGGACCAGGTCAGCCGTGCGGAACCGGCGTCCAGCGATAACGGCCACGCAAGGCCCCCTCTCGGTGGCCGCCGAGCCGATCAGCGCGAACGCATGATCTCCTTCATCAGCTCGGCGGTCTCGCTGGGCGTCTTACCCACTCTGACGCCCGCCTTCTCCAACGCTTCCTTCTTGGCCTGGGCGGTGCCGGACGAGCCGGAGATGATGGCGCCGGCGTGGCCCATCGTCTTGCCTTCCGGAGCGGTGAAGCCGGCCACGTAGCCCACGACCGGTTTGGTGATGTGCTTTTCGACGTGCGCCGCCGCGCGCTCCTCGGCGTCGCCGCCGATCTCGCCGATCATCACGATGGCGTCGGTCTCCGGGTCGGCCTCGAACGCGTCGAGCGCGTCGATGTGCGTGGTGCCGATGACCGGGTCGCCGCCGATGCCGACGCAGGTGGAGAAGCCGAAGTCACGCAGCTCGTACATCATCTGGTAGGTCAACGTGCCGGACTTGCTGACCAGCCCGATGCGCCCGCCCGGGGTGATGTCGGCGGGAATGATGCCCGCGTTGCTCTTGCCGGGGGAGGCGATGCCGGGGCAGTTGGGGCCGATGATGCGGCTCTTCCCGGACTTCATCGCGTGGGCGTAGAACTCGGTCGAGTCGTGCACCGGGATGCCCTCGGTGATGACGACGATCAGCGGCATCGCCGCGTCGATCGCCTCGATGACCGCGTCCTTGACGAACGCCGGCGGCACGAAGACGACCGACACATCGGCGCCGGTGGTCTCCATCGCCTCCTTGACGCTGCCGAGCACGGGGATGCCGTCGAGGTCGGTGCCGGCCTTGCGGGCATTCACGCCCGAGACGACATTCGTACCGGCCTTCACCATGCGGCGGGCATGCTTGCTGCCCTCACCACCGGTGATGCCCTGAACGGTGATCTTGGAATTTTCGTTGAGCCAGATAGCCATGTGACGTTCGCTCTCAGACCGCGCTAGCCGCGAGTTCGGCAGCCCGGCGGGCCGCACCATCCATCGTGTCGTGCAGGTGCACTACGGGCAGGTTGGCCTCCCGCAGGATCCGGCGGCCCTCCTCGACGTTGTTGCCGTCGAGTCGGACCACGAGCGGCTTGGAGGTGCTGGCCTCGAGCATCTCGAGTGCCTGCACGATCCCGTTGGCCACCGCGTCGCACGCGGTGATGCCGCCGAAAATGTTGACGAAGACCGACTTGACGCTGGGGTCGCTGAGGATGATCGACAGCCCGTCTGCCATCACCTGAGCGCTCGCGCCGCCGCCGATGTCCAGGAAGTTGGCCGGCTTCTGGCCGCCGAACTCCTCGCCGGCGTACGTGACGACGTCGAGCGTCGACATCACCAGGCCGGCGCCGTTGCCGATGATCCCCACGCTTCCGTCGAGCTTGACGTAGTTGAGGTCCTTCGACTTCGCGAGCTGCTCGAGCGGGTCGACCGCGCTCTTGTCCTCCAGCGCGGAGTGGCTCTCGTGCCGGAAGCTCGCGTTGTCATCGAGCGTGACCTTGCCGTCCAGCGCGATGACCTTGCCGTCCTCGGTGAGGATCAGCGGGTTGACCTCGACGAGCGTCGCGTCCTCGCCGACGAAGACCTTCCAGAGCTTCTCGAGGAGCTCGGCCGCGCCGTCGAGCGCCTGGGCCGGGAGGTGACCCTGCTCGGCGATGCTGCGCGCCGTCGCCAGATCGACGCCGACCAGCGGGTCGATGGCGACCCGCGCCAGCATCTCCGGCTTGGTGGCCGCGACCTCCTCGATCTCCACCCCACCCTCGGAGGAGCACATCGACAGGAAAGTCCGGCCGGCCCGGTCCAGCAGGAACGAGGCGTAGTACTCCTCGGCGATCGCGCTGGCGTTCTCGACGAGGACGCGGTGGACCGTGTGGCCCTTGATGTCCATGCCGAGGATCGCCGCGGCTTTGGCCTCGGCGTCAGCCGCGTCGTCGGCCACCTTCACGCCGCCGGCCTTACCCCGGCCACCGACCTTGACCTGCGCTTTCACCACCACGCGGCCGCCGAGCCGCTCGGCGATCCGACGCGCCTCGCCCGGGGTTGTCGCTACCTGTCCGGCCGGTACCGGAACGCCATATTGAGCGAAGATTTCCTTCGCTTGATGTTCGAAGAGGTCCACGAAGAGGCAACGTTATCGGCTCACGCTCCGCGGCGCGGCGGCGGGCCAGGAACGCGGGGTACGTCACCCTCTGACGCCGGCGTCGTTGACTGCCTCATGTCGCGCTCGCGACGCCGCGCCGCTGCCCGCCGCACCTCGTTCACCCTCGCCGCGGCGGGGGCACTGGCGCTCGCGTCCGGTACCTCCTGGGCCGCTGCCGGGGCGCCGGTCGCGGTATCGACGGCACCCGGGTACACGGTGCAGACCCTGCATTTCACGGTCCATGTCGGGCCGGGCAACGCCACCACGTGCGACGTGATCGGCGACCTGTACCGCCCTAGCGCCGCCACCTCGCGGACGCCGGTTCCCGCGATCCTCACGACCAACGGCTTCGGTGGCAGCAAGGACGATCAGGCGGATCTGGCGAAGGCGTTCGCGCAGCACGGTTACGGCGTGCTCTCGTACTCCGGGCTCGGGTTCGGCGGTAGCGGCTGCAACATCGAACTCGACGACCCGGACTGGGACGGCAAGGCCGGCAGCCAACTGGTGACGTTCCTCGGCGGCGGCTCCGCAGCGACCGACGGCACCAAGGTCGACTGGGTCATGCACGACGCGAAGGGCCACGACGGCCGGCCCCACGCCTTCGACCCGCGGGTCGGCATGGTCGGAGGCTCCTACGGTGGCCAGATCCAGTTCGCCGTTGCCGAGCAGGACCCGCGGCTGGACACCATCATCCCGATCATCACGTGGAACGACCTGTCCTACTCGCTCGCGCCCAACAACACCTCACTGACAAGAGGCGTCACCTACAGCACCCCGGGCGTGCAGAAGAAGGAGTGGGTCTCGCTCTTCTTCGCCGACGGGATCGCCGCCGAGAAGGACAGCCCGGCGACGGGTCCTGAGACCTGCCCGAACTTCGACCCCCGGGTGTGCCCCGCCAAAGCCGAGATGGACGCGCTCGGCTACCCGACGGCCGACACCCTCGCTCTCGCCCGCCACGCGAGCGTCGCCTCCTACATCAGCCGCATCCGCATCCCGACGCTGCTCGCCCAGGGCGAGGCCGACACCCTGTTCAACCTCCAGGAGTCGGTGGCGACCTACCAGTCGCTACGCCGGCAGGGCACCCCGGTGAAGCTTCTCTGGCAGTCGTGGGGCCATTCGAACTCCACCCCCGCACCCGGCGAACTGGATGAGGTGAACCCGCAGAACTCCTACGAGGGCCAGGTCGTCCTCGGGTGGTTCGACCACTACCTGAAGGGCAGCGGCGGCGCTCCCAGGCTCGACTTCAGCTACTTCCGACCGTGGGTGGCCTATACGGGTATCGCGACCCCGGCCTACGCGAGCGCCAACGCGTTCCCGGTCGGCGCTACGAACCGGCTCTACCTCGGCAGCGGTCTCACCGGCGCCCCACCGAGATCGGCGGCCACCCAGACCTTCACGGCGCCGACCGTCCCTGCGAGCTACTCCGAGACCTCCGGGATCGACAGCCAGCTCGGCACGCTCTCGGCACCCACTGACGCGCCTGGCACGTTCGCGTCGTGGAGCAGCGCGCCCCTCACGTCGAACGTGGACGTGGTGGGCATCCCGAGGCTGTCGGTGGTCGTCAGCAGCCCGACCGCTGCAACGTCCGGCCCGGGCGTGGCCGTCTTCGCCAAGCTCTACGACGTGAGCCCGTCCGGCACTGTCACCCTCGTGAACAAGCTGGTCAGCCCCACCCGGATCGCCCCCGCCCAGCTCGGGCGACCGGTGACCATCCAACTGCCGGGCATCGTCCACCGCTTTCCCGCGGGCGACACCTTGCGGCTGGTGATCGCGGGCAGCGACGCGGCCTACAGCCCCAACATCGCCGCGCAGGTGGTCAGCGTGACCACGTCGCCTGCGGCGCGCGGAACGCTCGACCTGCCGGTGGTGAGCGGCAGTTTCTAGCCGGGGAACCGGGCGCGTACCCACTCGACGATGCCGGTGGTCGTGGCCCCGGGTGTGAAGATCTCCGCCACCCCCATCGCCTTGAGTTCGGCGATGTCGGCATCGGGAACGATCCCGCCGCCGAACACCACGATGTCGGACGCGCCTCGCTCCGCCAGCAGCTTCATGACCTCGGCGAACAGCGTCATGTGAGCACCGGAGAGGATCGAGAGGCCGACGGCGTCGGCGTCCTCCTGAAGGGCGGTCTGCACGATCTGCTCGGGGGTCTGGTGCAGCCCGGTGTAGATGACTTCCATACCCGCGTCACGCAGCGCCCGCGCGACGATCTTGACCCCCCGGTCATGCCCGTCCAGGCCCGGCTTGGCCACCACCACCCGGATCCGCCGGACGGTCTCGCTCGAGGCGGTCACGGTTTCTCCTCCGGCTGCTGTTACTCGTACGGTTTGTCGGGAAGCGTAGGTCTGATCAGAGTGCTGACGCGGTAGCGGCCGCCGGAGAGGTGCGCGATGCCCCGGATGCCCCGGACGGACGCTGATTGGCGCGAGGCGCTCCTGGCGAGCGTCGACTGGGCCCCCGAGTCCACGCAACCGCCCGTCAACAGGGTGAACTGGCCGGGCTACGTGCCCCGCCGCGCGGTGCGCTGGGGACGCGCGTCCATGGGCGCGAGCGCCGTGATCATCGTCTGCTGGGACTTCGAGGTGCTCGGCGGCAGCTTCGGGGAACTCGACGCGGGAGCGTTCCTTTCCGCGGTGGATGCCTCGATACGGGCGCGCCGGCCGCTGATCTCGCTGCTGCGCAGCGGCGGCACCCGGCTCCAGGAGGGCGTCGCCGGCCTCGTCGGCATGGCACGCGCCACGATCGGTGTCCACCGGCTCGCCGAGGCGGGAATCCCGCACATCAGCGTCGCCGACCAGCCCACGACCGGCGGTGTCTGGGTCACCTTGGGCAGCCGGGCCGACCTTCGTTGTGCCGTCGAAGGCGCGATCGTCGGGTTCGCCGGGCCCCGCGTCGTGGAGGCGGTGACCGGCGAGCTGCCCGGTCCCGATAGCCACACCGCGGCGTCGGCCTTCCGCTCAGGACTGGTGGATGCGCTGGTCAGCCCGGCCGAGGTGATCCACTGGCTGCAGCGGGCGCTGGCCGCATTCGAGTCCGCGCACGTTCGGACGGTCACGGCGCCCCCGGCGGCGTCGTCTGCCTGACCGCGACGGCTGGGAGCAGGTGCAGGCGGCCCGGGAGCGGCCCCGTCAGGACGCGGCGGACCTGCTCGAGGTGTTGCTGGACGACGCCGTCGCCATGCGCGGCGCCGACGACACCGTCGCGGTAGCCATCGGACGCCTCGCCGCCAGCGATCAGCCCGTCATCGCCGCTGCGCTCGGCTCGCGTCGCGGCGGGCGGCCGACACCGGCCGGCTACCGGCTGCTGAAGCGGGCCGCCCAGCTCTCGAGCCGCTTCGAGCTGCCGTTGCTGACGCTGATCGACACCCCGGGCGCCGAGCCCGGCCCCGACGCCGAGCGCGACGGCCTCGCCGCGGCAATCGGGGAGGCGATGGACGCCGTGCTGACGTGCCGGGCAGCGACGGTCGGGGTGCTCATCGGCGAAGGCGGATCGGGCGGGGCGCTCGCTGCCGCGTGCTGCGACACCCTCCTGGTCGGCCCCGACTCCTACCTCGCCGCGCTCGCTCCCGAGGGTGCTGCCCGTGCCCTGCACCGGCCTGCCGAAGAAGTGGCGCGGCTCTACGGGTTGCGTCCGGCCGACCTGATCGCTCTGGGGCTGGCCGACGCTGCGGTGCCCAGCCCGGAATCGGAGGACTTCGGACGCGCTATCGCGGCGGCGATCGCCAAGCAGAGCTGGCTCGAGCCGGCGCGACGGCAGTCGGCCCGCGAGCGTCGGTGGTCGGCGCCGCTGCCCGGGTCGCTCGCCAACGGCTAGTCACTCTCCGTACTGACAGTGGTCCGGAAATGTTGATGCACCAGCCCGCGACTGCAACCACATCTTGGGAAAGTGACAAGTGCCACATGCATCAGGACGGTCAGCGCCGTCACCTGCAGTGACTACCGGAGCGCGATTGCCGGAATCGACGGACTGCGCTAGCTGACGTTTCAACCACCAGCGATGGGTGGGTACGTTTCGGGCGCTTCGCCGGGCCGAGCGTCCGCCAGCCCCCGAGAGGGTCGCTGTCCACGCGTGTTCCGCCATTCGCCCGCGGCCTTGCCTGACGCCGACCGCACCTGCCCACCGAATGCCGCCCGGGATTCGACGGACCCGAAGGACAGACCTCATACGTGGCTTCCCCCCACTCACTGCTGCGTCGCCTGCGCGGCACTGCGGTCGTCCTCGCCCTTCTGGTGCCGGCGCTGGCGGTCGGCGCGGTCGACGCCACTGCTGGGTCGCGCAGCCACCACGCCGTCGCCCGCGCCGGCAGCGGCACCGACGACATGAACCTGATCCGCCTGACCATGAACGCCGTGCGCACCCAGAACCTGCTGCGGATCGCGGATCGCGACGCGCTCATCGCCGACACCCCGCCGAGCCCGGCCCAGCTCGCTCGAGCGACCCGCAGCCTCGAGCGCAAGGCGCTCGCCAGCAACAAGTACGTGCGCCCGGTGCCCGGGCCGGTGACGCAGTGGTACGGCTACCACCCCGGCATCGACATCGCCCCGCCCTACGGCACCCCGATCGGCGCGGCCCACAGCGGGGTCGTCACGTTCGTCGGCTGGGACGACGGCTACGGCATGCACGTCGAGGTCGCCCAGCTCGATGGTTACGTGACCACGTACTCGCACATGTCCGCCTTCACGGTGAAGGTCGGGCAGCTGGTGCTCGCGGGCCAGCAGCTCGGAAACGTGGGCAGCACCGGCTACTCGACCGGGCCGCACCTGCACTTCGAGGTCCACCTGCCGGGCGGGCAGCGCACCGACCCCGCGATCTGGCTCTTCCAGCACGGGGTCATTCCCTAAAGCTTCTCCACCGGCGCGTAGCGCAGCAGGAGCTCCTTCACCCCGACATCGCCGCCGAAGTCGATACGCGCCCGCGCCTTGTCAGCCACCCCGCTCGTCGACACGACGGTGCCCAGACCCCACGCCGAATGCGTGACCCGATCACCTACCTCGAGCGCGACGACGGGCCGTAGCCCCGGACCGGCCTGACGGCGCCCGGCAGCGCCTCCCGGGGGCGCGATCCGCCGCGCAGCCGCTGCCATCGCCGGCTCGGGCAGGCGCCGCCAGTCGATGAGCGAGTCCGGCACGTCATCGAGAAACCGTGACGCGGGGTAGTAGCGCGGCTCGCCCCACCCGCGCCGGGTCACCGACCTCGAGAGGTAGAGCCGCTCACGTGCCCGGGTGAGTCCGACGTAGGCGAGCCGGCGCTCCTCGGCCAACTCGCCGGGATCGGCCAGGGTGCGCTCGTGCGGGAAGACCCCGTCCTCCATCCCGGTGAGGAAAACCACCGGGAATTCCAGGCCCTTTGCCGCATGCAGGGTCATCATCGTGACCACGCCGCCATCGGCGTCGGGTATGTCATCGGTGTCGGCGACAAGGGACACCCGCTCCAGGAAGTCGGCCAGCGCCGTGCCCCCACCTTCGACTGCCAGGTCCTCGAACTCGCGGGCGACCGACACCAGCTCCTCGAGGTTCTCGGCACGCCCCTGCTCCTGCAGATCCGGGCTCTCCTGCAGTTCCTTGAGGTAGCCCGTGCGGTCGTAGATCAGCTCGAGGAGCTCGCTCGGCGGGACGCCGGCCTCCGCGGCGGAGCGCGCCTCGGCCATCAGCGCGGTGAAGCCCTCGATGGCGTTCAGCGAACGGGTCGCGATACCCGGCGCCTCACGGGCACGCTCGAGCGCCTCGGCGAACGGCACCCGCTCGCGGTCGGCGAAAGCCGCGATCATCGCCTCGGCGCGGTCACCGATCCCCCGCTTGGGCACGTTGAGGATGCGCCGCAGGCTCACCGTGTCGACGGGATTGGCCAGCACCCGCAGGTAGGCCAGGGCGTCGCGCACCTCGCGACGCTCGTAGAAGCGCACGCCGCCGACGACCTTGTAGGGCAGCCCCACCCGGATGAACACGTCTTCAAAGCTTCGGCTCTGGGCGTTGGTGCGGTAGAAGACGGCGACGTCAGCCGCGCGCACGCCCTCCCTGTCGGAGAGCCGGTCGACCTCCTCGGCGACGAATGCCGCCTCGTCGTGCTCGTTGTCGCCGACGTAGCCGACGATCTTCACGCCGTCTCCCGCGTCGCTCCAGAGCCGCTTGGGGATCCGGTCGGGGTTTTTCGCGATGACGGCGTTGGCCGCCGAAAGGATGGTCTGGGTGCTGCGGTAGTTCTGCTCGAGGAGCACGACCGTCGCGTCGGGATAGTCGGTCTCGAACTCCACGATGTTGCGGATACTCGCCCCGCGGAAGGCGTAGATCGACTGGTCGGCGTCACCGACGACGCAGAGCTCGGCCCGCGGGATCTCGCTGTCGGAGTCGTCGGTACCGACAAGCTCACGCACCAGCACGTACTGGGCGTGGTTGGTGTCCTGGTACTCATCGACGAGCACGTGCCGGAAACGGCGACGGTAATGCTCGGCGACGTCGGGAAATGCCTGCAACAGCGCGACGGTCGTGGCAATCAGGTCGTCGAAGTCCAGCGCGTTGGCCTGCATCAGGCGGCGCTGGTAGGACGCGTAGACATCCGCCAGCAGGATGTCCTCGGCCGTCTCGGCGCGCGAGCGTGCGCTCTCCCAGTCGATCAGCTCGTTCTTCAGGTTGCTGATCTTCGCGGCGAGCGCCCGGGCAGGGTTGCGTTTGGGGTCGAGGTCCAGCTCGCGGATCACCTGGGTCATCAGCCGCTGGGAGTCGGCCGCGTCGTAGATCGTGAAGTTCGACGTGAAACCCAGTGTCTTGGCCTCGCGACGCAAAATGCGCACGCAAGCACTGTGAAAGGTGCTGACCCACATGCTGCGCGCCCGGCCGCCGACGAGATCGGTGACCCGCTCCCGCATCTCACCAGCGGCCTTGTTGGTGAAGGTGATCGCCAGGATCTCGCCCGGCGCCACCCCCCGCGCCGCCATCAGGTACGCGATCCGCCGGGTCAGCACCCGGGTCTTGCCGGAGCCGGCGCCGGCCACGACGAGCAGCGGGCCACCCTCGTGGGTCACAGCCTGACGCTGCTGCGGGTTGAGGTCTTCGACCAGCGCCTCGATACGCGCAGCCCGGCGCGCGGCGGCATCGGACCCGTCTGAGGGCGGCGCGGCCGGGGCGCCTTCGAGATCTGCGGGCAAGGCGGTCATCGGGGCCGATCGTATGTTCGAACCTTGATCAACAGTGTCTAAAGGCCGACCCCGGCGGCGGCGCGTCATGGATCGCGACCGCAGGAGATGATGCGAGATGTGCCCATGGAAGACGCAGAGATCCAGCGAACCCTAGTCATTGCCGCTCACCCCGATGACGCCGACTTCGGCTCGGCGGGAACGGTGGCCACCTGGACCGCTCAGGGCATCGAGGTGGCGTATTGCATCATCACCGACGGTGACGCCGGCGGCTTCGACCCGACGGTGCCCAGGGCTGACATCCCCGGCATCCGGCAAGGCGAGCAGCGCGCGGCCGCGGCCGCGGTCGGGGTCAAGGACGTCCGCTTCCTGGGCTATCCGGACGGCGCCCTCGAGGTGACGCATGCGCTCCGGCGCGACCTCTCGCGGGTCATTCGCCAGGTGCGCCCTCAGCGTGTGGTCTGCCAGTCGCCGGAGCGCAACTGGGCGCGCATCTTCGCCTCGCACCCCGATCATCTGCGGGCCGGCGAGGCCGCCATGTGCGCGGTCTACCCCGACTCGCGTAACCCCTTCGCGCATCCCGAATTGCTGGCCGAGGGCTGGCAGGAGTGGACCGTCGACGAGATCTGGATCACCGCCGCCCCCGCCCACCTGCTCAACCACTACGTCGATGTGACCGACGTCTTCGAGCTCAAGGTCGCAGCGCTGCGCGCCCATGTCAGCCAGACCGAGCACGTCGATCTGGACACCCTGCTCCGCGGCTGGCTGGGCGCCCAGGCCGCCGCCGCCGGCTGGGCCCCGGGCCGCCTCGCCGAAGCGTTTCAGGTGATCCCCGCCGTCTGACAAGATCAACGCGCCCATGATCATGGAATAACCATGATCAACCAGCTCAGGGCAAGATCATGGCAGCGTTGATCAAGGGCGGCTCTCATCCGGCTTTCAGGCACGCTGGGTAGCGTCGTCGGCAATGACTGTGACGGCAACCCGACCCAGCGCGCCGCCCCCGCCCATGCAGGAGCGGGGAGGGCGGGGCCCGGGACGGCAGTCCGGAGGCCGCCCGCGCAAGCTGGTGTCCATCCTCGCGCTGGCCGTTGCCGCCGGCCTGCTTGCGGCCGGCATCGTCACGCCGATCGTGCTCGGCGCGGGCCTTGCCGCCAAGTCGGCGAGCAACCATTTCGAGAGCCTGCCGACCGCGCTCCCGCAACCCGTCCTCGGGCGTGACAGCGTCATCCTGGCCGCCGACGGCTCCAAGATCGCCACCCTGCACGGCACCGAGAACCGGGTGCCGGTGAAGATCGCCCAGGTCCCGGCCATCATGAAGACGGCGATGGTCGACATCGAGGACAGCCGCTTCTACTCCCACGACGGCATCGACTACAAGGGCATGCTGCGGGCGGCGCTCAGCGACACCAACGGTTCGTACGCCCAGGGTGGATCGACGATCACTCAGCAGTACGTGAAGAACGTGTTGCTCTACAGCGCCGATTCCGCCGAGCAGGCCGCCGCCGCGACGGACAAGTCGATCGCCCGCAAGATCCGCGAGGCGCGCCTCGCGCTGGCACTCGAGCAGCGCTGGTCCAAGAGCCAGATCCTCGAGGGATACCTGAACATCGTCTACTTCGGCCAGAGCGCGTACGGGATCGGCGCGGCTGCCGAGCGGTACTTCGGTGAGACGGTCAGCCAGCTCACGCTGACACAATCGGCCCTGCTCGCGGGGCTGGTGCAGAGCCCGACGGCGTACGACCCGATCAACCACCCGCAGGCGGCGCTCCGACGCCGGGCCGAGGTGCTCACGCGCATGCAGGAGCTCGGCCACCTGACCGCTGCCGAGAAGGATGCTGCGCAGGCCGCACCGCTCGGGCTGCATCCGGTCGCCCCGCCTGCCGTTTCCGACCCGTGCCTGACCTCGACCGCGCCGTTCTATTGCGATTGGGTACGCACCCAGCTGCGGAACGATCCGGCGCTCGGTTCGACCCAGACCCAGCGCGACCAGCGGCTGCTCGAGGGCGGCCTGACGATCCGCACGACGCTGGATCCGGCCGTGCAGGCCGCGGCCCAGAACGCGCTGAATGAGACGGTCGAGCCGACCAACAGCGTCACCGTCGCGGAGGCGATCGTTCAGCCGGGCACCGGAAACGTGCTGGCCATGGCCGTCAACAAGCCCTACGGCACCGGTCCCGGAGAGACGACGATCCCGGTGCTCACCACCGCCGCGTTGCAGCCCGGCTCCAGCTTCAAGGTCTTCACGCTGACCGCCGCGCTCTCGCAGGGGCTGCCGCTGTCGACGTCGTTCTACGCGCCCGCCTGCTACGTCTCGCCGATCTACCACATCGGTGCCAACAGCGGCCGTAACCCGCTGGCCGGCTGCAGCAACGGCTTCTCCAACGCCGACCCCGCCGAGGCCGCCAACTACGACATGACCCGGGCCACCTGGCAGTCCGTGAACACGTACTACATCCAGCTGGAGCAGAAGGTCGGGGTTCAGAACGTCGCCGACATGGCGGTGCGCATGGGCATCCCGGCGAGTCGGCTCTCCAGCGTCGGGCCCAACAGCGGCTCGCTGACGATCGGCGCGTACGTGGTCAGCCCGCTCGACATGGCGACCGCGTACGCCACCCTCGCCGCTCACGGGATGCGCTGCGATCCGCGCGGAGCGCTCTCGGCCACGACCCCGGACGGCAAGCCGGTCTCGCTCACCCCACCCCCGGCCTGCCAGCAGGTCATCCCCGCGTCCGTGGCTGATGAGGTCACGAGCGTGCTCGAGGGCGTCATCACCCACGGCACCGGCTACCCCAACGCCTCCCTCTACGGACGTCCGGCAGCAGGCAAGACCGGCACCACTGACGGCTACCACAGCGCCTGGTTCGTCGGCTACACCCCGCAGCTCGCCGCGGCCGTCGAGGCCGGCAACATCCAGGCCCCCGTGGCTCAACCGTTGATCAACGTCTATGCCGGCGGCCGCTACTACGCCCAGGTCTTCGGTGGTGACATCCCGGCACTGGCCTGGGGGCGGACCTTGACGGCGGCGCTGCAGAATCAGCCGTACGCGGCGCTTCCGCCGCCCGCCTCGGGGTAGTCACCCGTCAGGTGAAAGCGGATCGCTAATGACTTGCGCTAGCGACATCCGTGTCACAAGGTGGAGTTGAGGACGGCGCCCGAAAGGTTGCCGGCCCCGCACCGACCCGCGGCCCTGCAAGGGGCCGGTCCGGACCTGGAGGGGCCTGCTATGGGCGTCCAAGCTTTAGCCGATCTGGAAGTTCCCTGCGACGCCGAGCGCGCCCGCAGCCATCTCGTCGAGCAGGCGCTCACCGCGCATCCGATCGGCACGGTGGGGCTCGAGCTCGAGCGTCACGTCGTTGACCGCTCGCAGCCGGCATCGGTGGTTTCCTGGCGGCGCCTGCACTCCGCGCTGGACGGGCTGGACCTCCCGCGCGGAAGCCGGATCACCATGGAACCCGGCGGCCAGCTGGAGCTCTCGACCCCACCGGCCGGCGATGTGGCGGCGGCCATCGACGCCCTCACCGAGGACGACGCGGCGCTGGCGCCCGCGCTGGCCGACGCCGACCTCGGGCTCGTCGCGACTGGCACCGATCCGGTACGCGGACCGGTCCGCATCCATCCCGGCGACCGCTACGCGGCGATGGCCACGTACTTCGCCGCAGCCGGATACTCGGCTGACGCCGCGACGATGATGTGCTCGAGCGCATCGCTGCAGATCAACGTCGAAGCCGGGCCCGAGCACGGCTGGGCGGAGCGCGTCGCGCAGATCCACCGGCTCTCCCCCGCCCTGCTGGCGCTCTCGGCCAGCAGCCCGCTGGTGCGCGGCAGGGACCGCGGGGTGCGCTCGGAGCGGGCGGCGATGTGGCAGCGGCTCGACCCCAGCCGATGTTCGCCCTTCGTAGGCCGTGGTGATCCGGCCGGCGCGTGGGCGTCGTTCGCCCTGGCCGCTCCGGTCATGCTGCTGCGCGACCCGGCGACCGGCCGGCGTAGCCCGGTGCGTGAACGCGTCCCCCTGGTGAGCTGGCTGACCGGCGAGCGACCGCTCGGCAATCGCCGCCCGACGCTGGCCGACCTCGAGCTGCACGCGACGACGCTCTTCCCGCCCCTGCGGCTGCGCGGCTTCCTGGAGCTGCGGCTGCTCGACGCCGTGCCTGCCCGTTACTGGCCGGGATTGGCCGCGCTCACCGTCGCGGTCCTCGACGATCCGGTCGCGGCCGACCGCGCCGCCGAAGCGGTGGAGCCGACACTGCGCCGCACCGCAGACGCCGCACGGCTCGGCATCGCCGATCCGCAGCTGGGCGCCGCAGCCCGAGCGGTGGTGCAAGCAGCCTTGCCGGCGGTTCCGGACCCGCTGCGCCCAGCGGTGGAGGATTGGGCGACCCTGCTCGATTCCGGACGCACCCCGGCCGATCTCGTCCTCGAGCGTGCCCGCCGCGACGGGCCGCTCGCGTGCCTGACCGCGGCGGAGCTGAGTTGACCACGGGCACCGCAGCGCCGGCGAGCGCATCCGTCGTGCAGACACTGCGCGAGCTGGAGGCCGCGCGCGAGCGCACGCTGGCGCTCACCGCGTTCGACGAGGTGGAACTGACCCGCCAGCACTCGCCCCTGATGAGCCCGCTGGTCTGGGACCTCGCCCATATCGGCCAGCAGGAGGAGCACTTCCTGCTGCAGCGGACGGCGTGGGCACGACCGCCTGCCGACCCGGTCTTCCGCCCCGAAATCGCTGCGCTGTATGACGCTTTCCGCCATCCGCGGGCCAGCCGCATCGCGCTTCCGCTGCTCGACGCGCCTACCGCCCGCGAGCACCTGCGCCGGGTGCGCGAGCGGGTCACCGAGCTGCTCGAGCGGAAACGATCCGCTGGCCGTCGACACCGGCCCGCGCGGCGCCGCCTTCGTGGCCTCGCTGGTGACCCAGCACGAGCTGCAACACATCGAGACCATGCTCGCCACCCACCAGCTGCGCTCGGGCGCAGCCCTGCTTTCCGGTGCCCCGCTGCCGCCCGGTCGTCCGGTGCGCGGTGGCCGCGAGGACGCCGTCCTGATCCCGGAAGGGCCGGCGCTCATCGGCGCCGACGCCGAGCACGAGCCCCGTTCGCTGGACAACGAGCGGCCGCGGCATGCGGTCGCCCTCGAGGCGTTCCGCATCGGACGCGTGCCGGTCACCAACGCCGAGTGGCTGGAATTCATGGCTGCCGGGGGCTACACCGAGCCGCGGTGGTGGGGTGCCGACGGTTGGGCGCACCGACAGCAGTCTCAGCTGCAGGCGCCGCTGTTCTGGTCTCCCGACGGCGCCGGCGGCTGGACTCGACGCCGATTCGGCCACGAGGAGTCGATACCGCCGGGCGAGCCCGTCCAGCACGTCGATTTCCATGAGGCGCAGGCGTTTTCGCGCTGGGCCGGCGGTCGGCTACCCACCGAGCAGGAGTGGGAGAAGGCGGCGGCCGGCGTCCCGGATCAGCTGGCGCACCGGCGCTGGCCGTGGGGGCAGCCGGCGCCTGACGCGAAGCGCGCCAACCTCGGCGGCGCTGCCCTCCGGCCGGCACCGGTGGGCGCTTACCCGGCCGGCGCCTCGGCGTACGGCGTCGAGCAGCTCATCGGCGACGTCTGGGAGTGGACCTCGTCCCCGCTGAGCCCGTGGCCGGGCTTCCGGCCGATGATCTACGACACCTACTCCGCGCCCTTCTTCGGGCCCGACTATCGCGTGCTGCGCGGCGGTTCGTGGGCCACCGGACCCGGCGGCGGTGCGCACCTCGTTCCGCAATTGGGACCTGCCGATCCGCCGCCAGATCTTCAGCGGCGTGCGGCTGGCGTGGGACGCCTGATGTGCCGCCATGTCGCGTGGCTGGGCGCGCCCCGCACGCTGAGCTCGCTGCTTCTGGAACCCGAGCACGGGCTGCTTCGCCAGTCGTACGCCCCGCGCCGGCAGGCACACGGCCTGATGAACGCCGACGGCTGGGGCGCGGGCTGGTGGAGCCCTGACATCGTCGTCCCTGCGCGCTGGCGGGCCGCCCGACCGCTCTGGGGCGACGCCTCGTTCGCCTCGGTCGCCCCGCATGTCAGCTCGACCGCCATCCTCGCCGCGGTGCGTAGCGCCACCGTCGGCATGCCGCCGGACGAGACGGCCGCCGCGCCGTTCGCGTCCGGACGCTGGCTGCTTTCCCACAATGGCCGGCTCGACCGCGGCGTGCTGCCCGACGCGGCCTGGCACTCCGCCGAGTCCGTCTGCGACAGCGCCGTGCTCGCCTCATGGCTGCTGCAGGCGCCGGAGGAGTTGGGTGAGCGCGTCGCCGAGGTCGGCGCGCGCGACCCGGCCGCCCGCCTGAACGTCCTGGCCGGCGACGGCGATCGGCTGCTCGCGACCGCCTGGGGCGACACCCTTTCCGTCCTCGTGAGCCGCGACGGGGTCGTGGTCGCCAGCGAGCCCTACGACGACGACCCCGGCTGGCGGGACGTCCCCGACCACAGCCTGCTCACCGCGACCCCGGACGGGGTGGCGGTCACCGACTTGGGAGAAGCGTGAGCGCGACCGAACCGACCATCCACCGCCATCTCGAGCCCGACGCGCTCGAACTCGCATTGCGCGCCGACGTGAGAGCCGGGCTCACCACGACCCCGAAAACGCTGCCACCGAAGTGGTTTTACGACGAGCGCGGCAGCAAGCTCTTCGACGAGATCACCCGGCTCGTCGAGTACTACCCCACCCGCACCGAGCGCTCGATCCTGGTCGCCCACGCCGCCGAGATCGCCGCGCTCAGCCAGGCGGAAACGCTCGTCGAACTCGGTTCGGGGACCTCGGAGAAGACCCGGATCCTGCTCGACGCGCTGCGTCGGCCGGGACGCTCCAGGGCTACGTGGGCTTCGATGTCGACGAGAGCACGCTGTCTCAGGCCGGCGGTTTGCTGGCGGCTGAATATCCCGGCCTGGCCGTGGAAGGCGTCGTCGGCGACTTCGAACACCACGTCCCGCTCCTGCGTGACACCGGCTCGGGCCGCCGCATGATCGCGTTCCTCGGCTCGACGATCGGCAATCTGGAGCCCGCGCCACGCGCCGCCTTCCTGCGGGACGTGCGAGCCGCGCTGCGGCCGGACGACTGCTTCCTGCTCGGGGTCGATCTGGTCAAGGACACCGGTCGCCTGGTCGCGGCATACGACGATGCCGCGGGCGTCACCGCCGAGTTCAACCGCAACGTGCTGCGCGTCATCAACGCCAATCTCGGGCGCCGATTTCGATCCCGATGCTTTCGCGCATGTCGCGCTCTGGGACGCCGGCCACGAGCGCATCGAGATGCGCCTTCGCGCCGGTCAGGCGATGGAGGTGAGCATTCCCGCGCTGGACCTCACGGTCCATTTCGATGCCGGCGAGCAGGTGCGGACCGAGGTCTCGACGCAAGTTCCGCGAGGAACCGCTCGCCGCCGAGCTGACCGCGGCTGGGCTTATCCAGCAACGCTTCTTCACCGACGAAGCCGGTGATTTCGGGCTTTCCCTGTCGGTGCCCGCGCCAGGACGGGACTAAAGTCCGGCTCCCGGCACAGCCCTGTGCCAGTTGCTGCAGCTAGCGTGAGAGCCATGCGAAAGCAGACGCTGACCCGGCCGCCGTCGCAGTTCCTCGAGGTCGACGGCCGTCCGGTGCACTGGGTCGATTTCGGCGGTCCTGCGGGCAATCCGGATGCGCCGATGGCGGTCTGCGTGCACGGTCTCGGTGGCTCGTGGGTCAACTGGATGGCGCTCGCGCCGCTGCTGACCGACCGCTACCACGTGGTCGCGTTCGACCTCGCCGGCTTCGGACTCACCGCCACGGAGGGGCGCCGCTCGGATATCCGCAGCAACCGGCGCCTGCTCGACGCGTTCCTGCGCACGATCACCGACAAGCCAGTGACCCTCATCGGCAATTCGATGGGCGGCCTGCTCAGCATCCTGCAAGCAGCGCGCCACCCCGAGACCGTCGAGCGGCTGGTACTGCTGGATGCCGCAGTTCCCTTGCCGCGCAACCGCTTACCGAACGATCCACGCTTCGTCGCCACCTTCCTCACGATGGCCGCTCCGATCGCCGGCGAGCAGATCCTGAAGCGCCGCAACCGTCGAAGCACCCCGGCCGACCTCATCGGCGAGACGCTGAGCTTGGTCTGTCATGACCCGAGCCGGGTGAATCCGGCGTTGATACGCGAGAGCGAGGCCATGGCGGTCGCGCGAGCCGGCAATCGGGGCAACGAGAAGGCGTTCCTGGCGGCAGCGCGCTCGATCGCCGGCGTGCTCGCCAGGCCCGGGCGCTACCTCGACGCGATCATGGCAATCACCCAGCCGACGCTGCTGATCTTCGGGGCGCGCGATCGGCTGGTCCCCGTCGCCGCCGGTCGCGCCGTGGCGGCCCGCCGCCCCGACTGGACGTTCGTCGAGCACCCCGATCTCGGCCACGTGCCGCAGATCGAGGACCCGGCCTGGACGGCCGAGCAGATCCTGTCCTGGGCGCCCGCCGGCTGACCGCCGTGCGACCCTGGTCGCATGCGTCCGACGCTCTACGAATTCGCCGGCGGCGCCCCGGCCCTGCTGGCACTCGCGTCCGCGCACCATGCCCGTTGCCTGGCCGATCCCGAGCTGAACCACCCGTTCTCCCACCCGGGTCAGAATCCGCAGCACATCGAGCGGCTGGCGGCGTACTGGGGCGAGGTGCTAGGCGGGCCGCCGGTCTACTCGCGTGACCTCAGCGACCAGACGAGCCTGCTGGAGATGCACGCCGGCAACGGCGACATGACCGACCTCGGACGGCGGTTCGTCACCTGCTTCCTGCAAGCCGCCGACGACGCCGGATTGCCGGATGACCCCGAGTTCCGCGCGGCGCTACGGGCGTACATGGAATGGGCGGTGCAGGATGTGCTCGTCTTCTCCCCCGTGGGCAGCGTCGTGCCACCGGCAGCGCGGGTGCCCCGGTGGTCCTGGGACGGGCTGCAGCAGAGTCTAGAGCTCGCCGCTTGCCATCAGCTCCACCGGATCCTGCAGTTCGACGGCACCGAGGTAGCCGCCGGCCAGGTTGATCGCGTCGTGCGCGGCGTAGCCGAGCAGTTGCTGAGCCTGCTTGGGCAGCGTGCGGGCGATGTCCGGCCAGGTGGTCAGGTAGTGGTTCTCCTCGGTGCGCAGCCAGCCGACGACGTAGCTCAGATGCAGCCCGCGCCGCCACTCATCCGAGGTCTGGTTCGCCCCGGCACCGTGCAGCGTCGACCCGAGATAGATCACGGCGGATCCGGCCGGCATCTCGGCCGCGACCGCCTCACCGTCATGACGTTCGTGGCCATGACCGCGGTGGCTGCCGGGCACGACGAGGGTGGCTCCGTTGCGGGCGGTGAAGTCGACGAGGGCGATCATGCTCGCCAGCTGGACGGTGGGGTGCGGGCTCGGCAGGTGGATCCAGACCAGCTCGTCGCGGTGCAGGAACTGCGCCTGGCTCCCGGGCCCGCGATCGAGCACGTGGCCGAGGTTCAGCTGGTAGCTCGAGCACGCCGGCAGGAGCACCTCATCGCACACCGACAGCAGCGTCGGGTTGAGCATCACCTCGGTCGCGAAGACGCGCGACTTGCCGGCGACGCCCGTGATGTGACGGGTCTGCTCCCCGAAGAAGTCCTGCAGCGCCGCGTTCAGGAAGGGCCGTTTCGTCGCCGGTGCAGCCAGCAGCGGGTCGAGGTCGGCGTTAAGCCGGGCGACGGTGTCGGCGTCGAGCAGGTCCTCGACGATGACCGCCCCATCCGCGTCCAGCGCCTTCAGGACGAGCTCGAGCGGATCGTTCGCGTGCACATGCGTGATCGATGCACTCATCGTGCTACCTCCGGATGCCGGGGAGGGGAGGCTATCGCAGCCCGCGACTTACCAATAGTTTGAGCGCCATGCGCACTGCCTTCGTCCATGCCCATGTGCTCGACGCCGTTCACGGGCCGCGCCCGGCGAGCACGGTCGTCCTCGACGGGTCACGGATCGCTTCGGTCGAGCCCGATGGCGACCTCGACCCCGCTTCCGTCGACGAGGTGGTGGACCTCGCCGGCCGCACGCTGATGCCGGGGATGGTCACCAGCCACTTCCACTCGACCTACAACGAGCTCGGCTCGACCCCCGACCCGCTGGGCCTCGATGCGCCGCCGGTGTACCTCGGCCTGATCGGCGCCCGCAACCTGCGGACCGCCCTGCGCTGCGGCTTCACGGGGGCGGTGTCGGCGGGGGCGGCGTGCGACGTCGACGCCTCCCTCGTCAAGGCGATCGCCGACGGCGTGATCGAGGGGCCGCGCTTCATCCCGGGCGGGCGGGAGTTCAGCACGACCGGACACTCGAACGACAGCGCCCCCTGGTACTGGCAGCTCGGTGCGTCGGGAGGCATCAAGATCTGCGACGGGGCCGAGGCTTTCCGCGCCGGCGTGCGCGAGGAGATCAAGCGCGGTGCCCGCGTCATCAAGGTCTTCCTGACCGGCGGTCACGGGACCACCGCCCCGCGCGGTCGCACCGAGCTCACCCGTGACGAGCTCGTTGCCGTCATCGAGACCGCCCACTCCCGCGGCGCGATGGTGCGGGCCCACATCGTGAACCGTTACGCGCTCGGTATGGCGCTGGACATGGGCATCGACATCGTCGACCACGGCGACGAGCTCGACGACGAGTGCATCGCGCAGATGGTCGAGCAGGGCACGTTCTACGTCCCGAGTGTCTACTTCCCCAAGCATTTCGCCGCCACGATCGGCGCCGGGCTCGGCTTCACCGACGGCATCGCCGAGGACCTGCGCTACGCCGCCGAGATCCTCCCGCGGGCCAACGCCGCCGGCGTCAAGCTCGTGCTCGGTGACGACTACGGCGCGGTCGGCTTCCCGCACGGGATGTACGGCAAGGAGCTCGCGATCTACACGGGCGACATGGGCATCGCGCCGCTCGACGTGATCCGCTGGGCGACGGTGCACGGCGCCGACCTGCTGGGCCACGCTGACGACCTCGGAGTGATCGAACCGGGCCGGCTGGCCGACGTCATCGTGGTCGACGGCGACCCGCTCGCCGACATCACCGTGCTCGGCGAGCCGGCCAACATCAAGGCCGTCTACAAGAACGGCAAGCTCGCCGGCTGAGCGCCGGCACCACGACTTCTCAGCGCCCGCCGGAGGCGGGCGCGAGACCGGAGGGGGCGGCTGCGGTCGGGTGAGCAAGCACCGGGGCGTAGAGCGCGGAGGCCCCGTCGAACAGGCCTGCCCGGAAGTAACAGATATTCGTGATCACGATGAGGACCAGCGACGTAGCAACCGCCAATGCGGAGCCGAGCGCAGGGACGCTGTCCGGTGAGAGCGTGTACGCCATCAGAACGCGCAGGACCGCGTCGATCAGCAGGCCGATCCCCCAGAGCGCCGTCGAGACGCGCCACATCCGGCGAAAGGCCGGAGCCTGCTGCCACAGCAGCTCCCACGACACCTTCGGCAGCCGTCGGAGCCGGCCTTCCATCATGGGCTGCGCAAACAGGTAGGCGAGGGGCTTACCCGATCTCACCGAGAGCAGGAAGAAAACGCCGCTCATGCCGGTCAGCCAGCCTTCCTTGGCAAGCAGGAACTCAACGCTCCCGCTGACCAGCGAGAAGCCGAGGCCGAGCAGGATGGTCAGCAGGACGTAGATGCCGAGCCCGTCGACCCGGCGCTCGTAGGCCAGCCGGTAGAGGACGTACACCGCCGGCACCGCGGCGGAGATGATCAGCGAGAGGTAGATGTCGAGTCCCGCCCCGCGCAGGCTGTAGTAGAGGCCGGTCGGCAGGACGAGGTCGATCAGCAAGCCGAGCAGTGGTCGTTCCCGGCGCGCGGAGCCCTTCCCCCGGGTACTCACCGCTCGCTCCGGGTCGCGAGGTCGAAGAGCGTGACCAGTTCCTCGCCGTAGGCGTCCAGGTCGAGCTCAGGCCTGGTCTGGAGCAGGAACGGCAGCCCGTCCAGGCAGCGCTGGATCGCCGACGCCATGACGAACGTGTCGAAGTCCCGAAACAGCCCGGCGTCCTGACCGGCCCGCAGCATGCCCTGCACGACGCCGAGGGTGTCGTTCTCATTGCTCGCGTCATAGCTGCGGCCTCCGTCATCGGTCCGGAAGTCCAGGAAGATCCCGGTGAGAGCCTGCATCTGGACGGGATGGTCCTTGATGAACTCGACGAGCCCCCGGATGTAGGCGTCCAACTCGTGTTTCGCATCCGGCTGCCCGGCCATCCGCTGCGCCATGTGTCGGCCGATCGCCGTCGTGATCTCCGTGATGACCGCCGTGACGAGCTCGGCCTTCCCCGCGAAGTGGTAGGAGATGAGCCGCGTGCTCGACAGACCGGCACGTTCGGCGATGCGGGCGAAGGAGGTCTGCGAATATCCCGACTCGACGATCACGTCGATGGTGGCCGCAACAATCTGCGCACGCCGGGCCGTCGCTGTCACCGATCGCGTAGCCAGTCGACCCCCGGTAGTTACCTGCATGAGTAAAAACTACGTCAGTCAAGTAAAACCGGCAAGTCCGCCGCTGCGGCGACGTTCCCCCGTAGGGGGGTCAGTCCTGGAACCGGGACGCTGCGCGGCGACGCCGGTCCACGTTCACGGTGAAGACGTCGGGTCGGCTGTCATGCCCGGTCGGGTCCATGGTGAGGCGTTCGGCGCGCACGTCGGCGAGGTCGATGTCGGCGACGACCAGCCGCTCCTCGTCAGCCAGTGGCTCCACCAGCCAGCTGCCGTCGGGCGCGGCCAGCGCGGAGCCACCGCGGCAGTACTCGGTGACCCCGGCCTCCTCCAGCGCGGCGCGCAGCGGGAAGTCCGCCGGGATGTCCGCGAGCCCGAGCAGGCCGTTGGCGGCCAGGGAGAACACTCGCCCCTCCCGCGCGACGCACCCCGTGCGCCGCTGCGCGAGGTCGAGCTGGCGACGGTGCTGCGGGTGAGTCGCGGCCCGGTCCGCGAAGCGCTGCTGCGTCTGGAGCGCGAGGGCCTGGTGCGCAGCGAGTGGCACCGCGGCACCACCGTCACCACGCTGTCGGCCGAGGCCGTCGAGGAGCTCTACAGCTTGCGGGATGTGCTGGAGGAGCTGGCCGTCCAGCGTCTGGTCCGCCACGCCACGGACGCCGAACTGCAGGCTGTTCGCGCCGCGGCCGATCGGATGGACGGTGCCGCGGACAAGCACACCACCGTCCAGCAGGATCTGGACTTCCACGACGCTGTCTTCGCCGCCGCGCACCACCGGCGCCTCGAGGAGGCGTGGCACGCCATCCGCTCCCAGGTCCATCTGTTCCTGCTGATCCGCGTCGACATCAGCGACGACGAGTACGCCAGGCACATCGCCGCCGAGCATCGCGAACTCGCCGACGTGCTTACCGCACGCGACGAGGAACGCGCGCTGAAACTCTTCGCCGAGCACCGCCGGCATGCGGCAACTCTGGTAGCGGCTCAGATTTCGCAGAACTCACCGCAGCCAGCGGCGGACCGGGCGCGATAGGCAGACGAGGGCTCGTGGCCCAGGCACCAAAGAACCACCGGAAAGCGTCGGGGCCCGCTGCTTTCCCCTCCCTGCGGCCGCCGCTCCGATCCCGCCTTCTGCTGCGACGCCGCCGTGGGCCCGGCCGCCCTCCATGCCTCGCCGAATGAGCAGGGGATCGCGTCCTGCGGGGCGTTGGCGGGACAGCACTCGGGTCATGTCACGGTGGTGCCGCGACATGACCCGAGTTGGTTGCCCAACGATGGTGACTAGTTGAGCTGCTCGATGAGAATCGACGCGTTGACCGCGGCCGCGGATCCGCCCTCGTGCGTGTCCAGCGTGACGTCGCCGGCAGATGACCAGTTTTCCAGGGTGACGATGTTCCGGCTGGCAAGGGTCAGGATCGCGCTGCCCTGGTTCGGCACGTCACCGGACGCACCGAAGACCAAAGCTCCAGATTCTGGTACCTGGTGGTTCACCCGGATGTCGAGCTGGTTCGGTTCATTCGCCGTGACGGAGAACGTGACCTTGTAGACCCCTGCGTTCAGCACCTGGAAGCCACCTGCGTCGACCCCTTCTAGGACGCTGATGTCACCGAGTGATTCGCGAGTCGCGTCAAACTTCAGCACCTTGTTGGCTGCTTTGTCGATGGTCTCCGCGCCGGTGTTCACCGCCTGGAGGTAGACGTTTCCCGCCACGCCAGTGCTCGCGCCGTCCTGGCCCGCCGGACCCATCGGTCCTTCAGCACCCGCGGGTCCCTCTACGCCCATCGCGCCGTCAGCACCTGCGGGGCCGGCGGGGCCTGCTGCGCCGGGAGCGTAGTAACCGACGAGATCCAGGATCACGTTCGCCGTGCCGCGGTAGTTGTACACCGAAACCTTGTGGTCGGCAGGCAGCGCCACGATCGCGGAATTCGCGATCGAGGCGGCATTGGGCCAGTTGATCGTGGAGGTTGCCGGCTTGACGGCGCCGTGAGCGAAGACCACGGCGTATGAAGCGGCCGTCCCGTCGATCACGGTCACATTGATGGCGATCGCCGTGGCGTCAGAGGGCAGTCCGGGGACTGCAACAGTCAGTGTCTGGCCGGCGCCGACAGGCGCCTTCGGTGCTCCTAGTCCCGCTTTCGTGTTGAGGAAGCGGGTGGGTGACACGGTATGGAAGCTGGTCGCCGTGGCCGGATCGGCGACGTTCGCCGCAAACCCCGCGCTTGCGCCCGCCGCCACCAGGACAAAGACGCTCCCGATAGCGCTGATTGCTCGCCCCCGGCTCCAAAAGCGCTTGGTTGCCCGAGATTTCATGGTCTCTCCTCGCGATTGCCGATCGGTTGTTTATTGCTTGAATTCGGCGAGGGAGCCGCCGTATCGCCAGCTGGGGTATGGCTAGGGACAGGCTCGCCATACCTGGGGTGCCACTGCTAGGTGTGGACGGGGATGGCCAAGGTCATCGCGGCGTTGACGGTGATGACCGTCGCCGTTGCGATGGAGGTGCCTCCGAACCACTGGTTGGCATATCCGTTCCGGTTCGGCTGGAGATAGAGCTTGTAGGTGCCGGCCGCCAAGGCGACCGAGTAGCCGCCACTGCCGTTCGTCGTGACCGATGTCAACGAGGCTCTGGTCGCCGCGTTGTAAACGTTGATCTTCACCCCGGACTTCGCTCCCGGACTGGGACCGAGGATCAGGGTCGCCACTCCCGACAGGGCGTAGCTCGGCGTCCCGGCCAGGACGATGTTCTGCACCGCAGCGGCGCTGAAGGGGATCGCCGTGGCGGTCGCCTGACTGGCGCCGCCGTACCACTGGTTCGGGTAGCCGGTGACCGGACTCTGGATGTACAGCTTGTAACTGCCCGGTACCAACGCCAGGCTGTAGTTGCCCGCGTTGTTGGTGGTCGAGGAGAGCACGTTCACGCCGGCAAGGGTGTAGGCGGTTACCGTCGCGTTCGCCACCGGAGTCCCGTTCGCCGTGACCGTGCCGGACAGCGCCGACGCGCCGTAGGAAACCCTTAGCAGGTTGGAGAACGAGTCGCCGGAGGTGTTGTAGGCCACCGCCCGGTAGCTGTACGTCTTTCCAAGCACCGGGGACGGGTCGGTAAGGCCGGTCTTGTTGGCCAACGTGGTTCCGATTACTGCGTACGGACCGACGACGTTGTTGACGACGTTCGCCCGCTCCAAGCGGAACCCGATCTCGTTAGCCGGGTCTCCCCAGGTGGCGATGGTGCTACCCACCCTCGTCCCGTCGGTCCAGTTGAAGGCAGCCGTGCTGCCCGTTTGGGTCAGAACTGGGGCGGCAGCCTTGGTGGTGGCCACGGTCACGTCGACCGGGCGCATCATGTCCATCTCTTCGTGGCTCAGGATGTGGCAGTGCCAGACGTACTCCCAGCCCATGTTGACCTTCTGGTTGACGATCGCGAGGGCGGCGCCGCCCGGCGTCGGCCTGGTTGAAGCCGACTGTCGAGCCTGCCGGCATCGTCGGATCGAGCAGGTCGCACGCTGTCCGGGACACCGAACGGCAGCGTCGGCATGATCGGCCGCATCGCGACGATGGTGTCCTCCAGCGGGCTGACCCGGACGGTTTCCTTCCAGCCCAGTTCGGTCGGTTCAGGCGGGATGATGATGCCGTCCCAGGTCGACCCGGTTGATGACCTGGACGTCGTAGAGGTGGAAGTGGATCGGGTGGGTGTCCACCCCGTTGTGGGTGATCTTCCAGATCTGGGTCCCGTCGGTGGCCGTGGAGATCGGTGTCACGTGACTGCCCGGCGGCTGGGTCATCCCGTTGAGTCAGTATCTCGGTCGCCGGGTTGATGTAACGGATAGAGGTATGATGTTCTGCGCAGTGGCGTAGCGCCGGGAGCCTCCAGGCCCAGTTGCCGGTCATCCGCCCGCATTCGTCGAAGCTGGCCGAGTCCATCTCGTCGTGCATGCCCTTGGGTTGCAACGGTATGGTCAGTCTGGGCTTTCGGGCCAGGGTGTCGAACGCGAATGCGTCTGCCGGTGCAGCCTCTTGAATCCGGGCGAAGCCGTCGCATTTCGCGCGTAGCCGATCGGTCGGGCGCTGCAGTAGCCGTGCGCGACGAAGCTCGTGCCGTAGGCGGCGTTGTAGGCGGCCTGGCCGACGATGATCGGATTCTGCGACCGGACTCGAACACACCGGAGCCGTCGGCGTGATGGGCGAACGCCGCATTGAGCGCGCCCATGCGATCGTCGTGGTTGAGCCGGTCGAAGCGCGACGCGGAGCGGCGGTGGACACCTTGATCTGCATGACGGTGCGGGTGTTCGGGCCGTATCCGGGCAGGGTGCGTCGGGGCGCCGACCGGGCGGTCAGGTCCGGTCCACCGGTGTAGTAGTCGTAGCGCGGATCGCGGGCCGGGAACGCCGCCGGGGCGTCGTTGTACAGGATCAGCGTCTTGCCCGGCGTACTTGGAGAAGTCGACGATCACGTCGGCCCGCTCGGCCGGTGCCAGCAGCAGTGAGTGCTTGTCGACGTTGCCGACGTCGAAACGTCTCGGGTCGGTGATCCAGGTGGTCGGCTGCGCCGGGACGACGACCGGTGCCGGCAGGAAGCCGCCCTCGGTGCCGATCTGGATCCAGTTCGGGCCGGCCGGGCTCTTCGTCGTGTCGGGCGTCGGGGACGACGGTCGGATCGGTCTGGGCGGCCTCGACCTCGGCTGGCGTTCAGCGCGACCTCGCTCAGTGTCCCGGTCGTGGGATCGGCGACGTACCAGTGACAGGTTGCAGAACCGGTCGTTGGCCGCGTTGAGGATCCGGAAGCGGTAGGCCTTCGGGTCGACCGTCGTCGTCGGGTAGGCGGTGCCGTTGACGATGGGGGTGTCGTTGAATGCCTCCATGCCCATCGAGATGTTCGGCGTCGCCGGGATCTGCGCCGGCTCGCAGAACGGCTGCGACGATTCGGGATCACAGGTCGGGTCGTAGTAGGGGTTGGCGATCGGTGGGTACTTGATGTCCGTTGGCCGGCGGCCAGAACCACGGGCCGTACATCCAGCGGCCGAACGCGCTCATGCCCGGTGGAGTCGCCGGGGTTCTGGGCCGGCATGTAGACGTGCGGCGTCCACAGGTTGCCCTCGCCGCCCCACTTCGCCGTGTTCCAGGTGGGATCGTTCGTTGGCCATCGTGCGCTGCGCTCGGGCACGAAGGTCTTGTCCTGGATGATCAGCGGCGATGCCGGTCCCATGCCCGCGAGGGCGCCGCCGGTGCGATCAGCTTCTTCTCGGTGTCGTCGGTGATCAGGTACCGGCGGCCTCACCGGCGTAGACGTTCAGCCGGGTGATGCCCCACGCGTGGTCGTGGTAGAACATCAGCCGCGCGCTCTGCTGGTTGGTGTAGAAGAACGTCTGCGCGCCGGGGCCCGGATCCGGCATGTCCGGAACGTTGCTGACGCTGACACCCTTGGGGTAGGCGGTGTTCTCGCCGGCCGGGGTGATCCACTGGTGCGGCGTGCCGTCGCTGATCCACGGGGTGATGCCGCCGTGCAGGTGCAGGGTGGCGCGGTTCTCGGAGTAGCAGGTCGTCGGCTTCGGGGTCTTGGCCGCACATCGGGTTACGCACGCCGTCGGGACGCTGCCCGGTCGGCGCCATGTCGATAGGCACGCCGTTGGCGTCCAGCTTCATCATGTCCGGGCCGGCGCCCGAACCCATCAAGGACGTGTCGACCGGCAGGAACAGGTCCCCGCGCGACGCCGGTCGGCAGCAGGTTGCGGAACAGCACCCGGACCGGCCGGTTCTTGGTGGCAATGATTGTCGGCCCGAGGTAGTGCGGGTCGTCCACGCCCGATGTAGCCATCGGCTGATCGGCGCATCGGCGACGGTCGGGTCGAGGTTGGCGTTGGTCAGCGGCACGCTGCTTGCCGGGGACGACGCTCGTCGAGAGCTGGACGTAGCCGCGCAGCAGGGTGGCCGGCAGGTCCCGGTGGAACTTCATCCGGTACTGGACGACGGCGATCTCGTAGTAGTCCGTGCCGGGGTAGGTGGTGGTGTCCGGGACGGCGGTCGGGATGTACTGGCCGAGGTCGTTCTTGGTGGCTCGGCCAGTACCGGGCAGGGTGTCGACGAACTTCTTCAGCCCCGGGGTGAGGTAGCCGGAACCGGGGTCGGTGACGGTGACGCCGGTGACGGCGCCGCTGACGACGGGCGTCACGGTCGCCTGGGTGCCGGCGGTGTCGGTGGGCGGATCGATCGTCACGGCGGCATGCGTGTAGCCCGAACCGGTATCCGCCATGTCGATGCTCTGAATCGTGTCCATCGTGACGAGGGCCCGTACCGCCGCACCGCCGGTCTGGACACCATGCTCAACGATCGCAACATTGGGTTCGGTGAGGTAGCCACTGCCCCGATTCGTGATGGTGATACCCGTGAGCTCACCATTGACGACCGTCGCGGTTCCCGCCGCTGGGATGCCCCCGGGAGTCTCGGGAAGTTCAAACGTGATGGTGGGATTGACGTACCCGCTGCCCCCAGTCCGACGACAACGCTGCCGATGAAGCCCGACATGTTCGGCGTTGCGGTCGCGCCGGTGCCATCGCCGTGTGATCGTGACGGCCGGCGGTGCCGTGTAGCCGGCACCGCCATTGACGACCGCGATCGAGGTGACACCACGCGCGATGGTGGCTGTGGCCGCGGCGCCGGACCCATTGGCGAGAGGACTGGTGATTGCCACGTCGGGAGCGGACTGGTACCCGGAGCCGCCGTCAGTCACGTTGAACGACTTGATGGCTCCGGTGGCCGGATCGACGGTCGCGACCGCGGCCGCTCCAGATCCAGTACCGCCGCTGAAGTCAACAACGGCGTCGGACATTCGGAGCGGACTGTTCGCATAGTTCGGAGTAGGACCGAAGTAGTGCGGCACCGGTGACCCTGTGACCGCCTTGGGGGCGACGACCGCTTTGGTGGCGGCGGACGCGGCCGCCGTCGGGAATACGGCTTGGATGCTGGGCAGCGAGAGCGTCATAAGTGCGGCGGCTACAGGTAAGACGACCAGTTTTCTCATTGGGCTCCCGCCGAGTTAGGGCCCAGCCGCAGCAGTCATCCTGATGTGACAGCGGCCCGCCGCCTCATTGGTCGGCGCCGGCCAGACATCCCCCGACAGGCAAAACTGCCCGTCGCCCAGGGGCCAACGCCCTAGCCCAAAGCGGGCATCGGCACCATCGCCGACGAAAAGACGCCCCGCCGATGCGCCGGATGCTTCAATTCATGGGGCCGTGCCCCTGGTTCACGAGTCCCTCGGACGTCAACAGGTAAGCCTGCAAAGGGGCAGAGCGCAGCAGGACTCCTACTCCCACTCGATGGTCCCCGGTGGCTTGGAGGTGATGTCATACGCGACCCGGTTGATCCCGGGCACCTCGTTGACGATCCGGCTGCTGATCCGCTCGAGCACCGGGTAGGGCAGCCGGGCCCAGTCGGCGGTCATGGCGTCCTCGCTGGTGACCGCGCGCAGGATCACCGGATGGCCGTAGGTGCGCTCGTCGCCCATCACGCCGACTGACCGGACGTCGGCCAGCAGGACGGCGAAGACCTGCCAGATCTCCCGGTCGAGGCCGGCGCGCGAGATCTCCTCGCGCACCACCGCGTCGGCCTCGCGCAGCAGCGCCAGCCGGTCGGGCGTGATCTCGCCGATGATGCGCACCGCCAGGCCGGGGCCGGGGAAGGGCTGGCGCCAGACGATCTCCGTCGGCAGGCCGAGCTCCTCGCCGACCCGCCGGACCTCGTCCTTGAACAGCATGCGCAGCGGCTCGATCAGCGCGAACTGCAGGTCGTCCGGCAGCCCGCCGACGTTATGGTGCGACTTGATCTTGGCTGCGGTCGGCGAGCCCGACTCGATGACGTCGGGATAGAGCGTCCCTTGCACGAGGTAGTCGGACTCGACGCCGTGGGGACTGTTGGCCGTGATGTCGCGGGCGGCTTCCTCGAAGACCCGGATGAACTCCCGCGCCGATGATCTTTCGCTTCTGCTCGGGATCGGTGACGCCGGCGAGCGCGGCCGCGAACCGGTCGGCGCACTTGACGTGTACCAACTCGACCCCGGTCGAGGCCACGAAGTCGTTCTCGACCTGCTCGGCCTCGCCCTTGCGCAACAGCCCGTGGTCGACGAAGACGCAGGTGAGCCGGTCACCGATGGCGCGCTGAACCACTGCTGCCGCCACGGCCGAGTCGACGCCTCCGGACAGCCCGCAGATGGCCCGGCCGTCAGGGCCGAGCTGCTCGCGGATGTTGGCGACCGCCTCGTCGACGATGTTGACCATGGTCCAGGTCGGGCGGCAGCCGGCGGCGCGCAGGAAGTGCGACAGGACCGTCAGGCCCTCCTCGGTGTGCACGACCTCGGGGTGGAACTGCACGCCGTAGAGCCCGCGGCCGGGCTCCTCGAACGCCGCGACCGGGGTCGAGGCGGTGGACGCCGTCACGGTGAAGCCGTCGGGTGCCTGCACGACCGTGTCGCCGTGCGACATCCACACCTGCTGCTCGGCCGGCAGCTCCGCGAACAGCACCCCGCTGCGGGCGACGGCAAGTCGGGTGGCGCCGTACTCGGCGATGCCGGTCGGCTCGACCCGGCCACCGAGAGCCTGGGCCATCACCTGGTGGCCGTAGCAGATACCGAGGACGGGGACCCCGGCGCTGAACAGCGCAGGGTCGACGGCGGGAGCCCCCGGCGAGTAGACCGACTTGGGACCGCCGGACAGGATGATCGCCTTGGGCTTGCGCGCCATCAACTGCTCGATCGTGTCGGTGAACGGCACGATCTCGGAATAGACGTGACACTCACGCACCCGGCGGGCGATCAGCTGGGCGTACTGCGCTCCGAAGTCGATGACCAGCACCGGATCGGTGTGCACGGCGTCAGGATGAGCAACGGCATCAGGACGTTCGGCGAACTTGTGTGGGGCGTCGGGCGCCATGACACGACCCTACGCATCCGAGCGCGACCCGACCGCGCCGAACCGCAGGACGTTCGCAGACAGAGACTCAGTCGTCTTCCGACGCCGGCTCTCCGCGATCCACGGACAGGCCGGGGAGCGGACGTCGGGGCAGCTTGCGACGCTCCGGCTCGCCCCGCTCGACCCTGATCAGGTCGATCGTGCGGCGCCGGTCGGGCTGTTGGGACGCGCCCGTTTCGCTACGAGCGTCATCCGCAGAGCTGTCCGCCATGTCGGGCATATCGGCCGGACTACGCCGACCCTTGAGGCTTCTGCGTCGCCTTCACCGCACCCATGATGTCGCCGCGCACCGCCTTGGCCGCCTCGCTGTAGCCGGCGAGAGCCTGCAGTTCGGTTGCCGCGCGCATCGCCGCCCGGCCACCCATCACGTCGAACGAGCGGTGCACCGAGCGCTTGTTGATCTGGGTGAGGTCCTTGGGGATGTCGGCGATCCGGCCGGCGATGGCCAGCACGCGCGCTTCGAGCTCGTCCGGCGGGTAGGCGCGGTTGGCGAATCCGATGAGCGCCGCCTCCTCGCCGGTGACGGGATCACCGGTGAGCATGAGCTCCATCGCGCGCCGAAGCCCGAGCAGCGGGGTGTGGTACTGCCAGTCGGGCGTGCTCGCGACGCGCACCACCGGATAGCTGATCGCGGCATCGCTGGCGACGTAGACCAGGTCGCAGGCCGATGCCAGTTCGGTGCCGCCGGCGATCGCGTAGCCGTGGACCTGGGCGATGACCGGATGCGCGAGATCCCAGAACGCGAACCAGGTGTCGGTCGCCTGGCGGGCCCACTGCCCGTCGCCCGCCGCCGAGTAGATGGGCGTGCCTTCCATCAGGCCGCCGCCGCGCAGGTCGTAACCGGCCGAGAAGCACGGTCCGGAGCCACGGATGATGCTCACCCGGACCTCGGGATCGTCATCGGCGCGGCGCAGCTCGGTGAGCAACTCCACGCGCATGAGTGCGGAGATCGCGTTGCGCTTGGATGCCCGGTCGAGGGTGATCCGGTGGATGAAAGGCGCCGGGGTGTCGACGGCGATCGTCTCGTAGCCGCTCATGCGGGGGCTCCTTCGGTACGCGGTTCGAGTCCGGCGAGATCAGCCATCAGCGCAAGGGCCTCCGGCTGCTCGGCGCCGACGATCACGCCGGTGACCCCCGGGCCGACCACGCCTGCTTCCCAGCGCGAACGGATCCGCTGCGGCGAGCCGAGCAACGTCGTCTGCTCCAGGTACTCGTCCGGGACAGCCGCGACGGCCTCTTCCTTTCGTCCCGCCCGCCAGAGCTCGCCGATGCGCGCCGCAGCCTCCGGAAACCCGCGCCGGGCCATGGCTTCGCGGTGGTAGTGGTGCGTCTCGCTGCCCATGCCTCCGACGTACATCGCGGTGAGCGGCTTGGCCGCATCGAGCGCGCCCCGGACGTCGTCCGTGATCGACACCGTGACCCCGTTGAAGACGTCGAAGACGTCGTCCGCCGGTGGTGACGTGCGCTTGGCATTGCCCTTCTCGATCGCCGACGCGTACTCCGGCACGCCTCCTGGGCCCAGGCCCATCGGCAGCCAGCCGTCGGCGAGCTCCGCGGCGAGCTCGACGTTGCGCTGCCCGCCGGCCGCGATCCAGATCGGGATACGCGAGGGCGGGTGCAGGATCGAGCGCAGCGCCTTGCCCTGGCCGAGCGCGCCCGGGCCGCGGTAGGGCAGCGAGATCTCCTGCCCCTCGTACGCGACCGGCCCCTTACGGTCGAGCGTCTGGCGCAGGATGTTCACGTAGTCGCGCAGCCGCACGTTGGGCTTGCCCCACGGCTGGCCGTACCAGCCCTCCACGATCTGCGGCCCCGACAGCCCCAGACCGAGGATGACCCGGCCGCCTCCCGCCATCGCGTCGATGCTCATCGCCGCCATCGCCAGCGTCGTCGGTGGCCGGGCAGCGACCTGCGCGATCGCCGTACCCAGCTTGATGTGGCGGGTCACGGCGGCGATGTAGGCGAGCGGGGTGAGCGCGTCGGTCCCATAGGCCTCGGCCGACCACACCGAGTGATAGCCGAGCGCCTCGGCCCGGCGGATCGTGTCGATGGGCAGCTTGAGCTCCGCCGCCCGGTAGACCTCGAGCCGCAGGCCGAGCTTCAAGGCAGCTGTCGGCGCGGACATTGTGGGATCAGCCATGCTGCGATCGTGCCGGGTGGGTGGCGAGCGCCTGACGGCGGGTCGACGCTCAGCCTCTCGCCGCGATCATGATCGGCCGCACGCCGGGCGCCTCGCCGGTCGTCGGGATGCCGGCAAGATGCCCCGACGCGTCCACGTATCCGCCGGCCGAGGTCGTCCTCGGCTGCTCACCCGGCACGTTCAGCACGCGGAAGAGCTGCATCCGGGCGCGCAGCTGCCCTCGAGCGTTCTCCTCGAAGGCGACGCGATAGTCGGCAGCCCGGCCGTCGTCGAGATGGCTGGCCAGCAGGTAGCCGCCCAGTGCCCCGTCGATCAGGCCGATGGCGTCGGGTGCCGCGGCCCGCCGGCCTCCGGCCAGGCCCGACCCGGGCGCGACCCAGTACGAGTTGACCTCCTTGCCGCGCAAAGGCTCGGCGGAAGCCTCCTTCACCGCGTCGATCGGTACAGCGGGCGCGTGAGGCAGGTAAGCGCCGCCGGCGCCCATGATGTGCACCCGATGCAGCAACTCGGGCGCGAACGTGCTGCCTTCGGGATAGGCGGCGCCTGCCGCACCGCCCAGCGCGACGGCGATCTTCTCCCACGTCGCCGCCTTGGGGCCGTACGCCGTAGCGCCCACCCGGGTGGCCAACGTCGTCCATCCCTCGCGGTCGGCCGGCTGCTCCTGCGTCGTGACGAGCAACGTGCCGTCCACGCCGAGCGCGCTCTGCACGACCAGCGGGTACGCGCGTCCGTCGGGACCGGTGAGCACGCCGTTGACCGGCAGACCCAGCGTCTCCATCGGCCCGCAACTGATCCGCCTCGGGGCGCCGGCGGCCAGGCTCACCTCCGCGGCGGGATCCCAGGCCTGGGTGCTCATGCGCTGGCGCATGGCGGGCGTGGCGTAGCCGACGAGGTCGAACGCTGCGGCCGCCGCCTGCCAGGCCCTGTGGGCGCGGGCCTCGGCATCGGCGAGTTCACCCGCAGCCGCGGCAAGCTGTCCCGTCAACGCAGTTGCCTCCGCCTCGGGGACGAGCAGCGAGTCGGGATCCTGCGGCAGGAGCGCGTGCTGGGCGCGCACCCGGTCGTTGAACGCGTGCACGTCGGCGTCGAGCCGCGCGCCGCGGGCGACCGTGGCAAGCGCCTGCTCCCGGGCGGATCCGAGTTCGGCGGCCAACCGCGCAACCGCACGGGCCAGTTGCGCGAGCAAGCCGGCCGCCACCCGCAACCGGCGGGCCTGCTCCTGGCCCGCCCCGTCGAACGCCGAGGCGGCTGGACTGAGCCAGAGCCCTCCCGGCATGGCCGAGCACCGGGCTCCGAGCCGCGTTGCGGCGGCATCCAACGCCCGCCCCGCCGCTTCAGCGGAGGTGGCCCAGCCCGCGACGGCGGCCGGATCCGCCGAGCGCAGCCCGGGGCTGAGCGCCAGCTCGCCGGGCGCGAGCTGCCTCATCCCCGCTCCGGCCGAAAGGCGACCAGATCGGCGAGGCCGTAGGCACCCGATGCGGCCTGCAAGGCGCGAGCGATCTCCTCGAGCGACTGGGCCGAGGCGTGCACGGCCTGGCCGAGGAGCCGGCTCGCCTGCGCGAGTGAGTCAGCACAGTGCGTGCTGCCGATCGCGTCGCCATTGAGCGGGCGCAGCGCCTGCCCGCGGACCTCGGCCGCAAGGCTCAACACCGCATCCCCGACAGCGGCGAGCGAGGTGGGAGCCACCACTATCGCGTCAGATCGCGTCGCCAGGCCGGCTGTCATAGCCCGGTTGTACCTGCGCCAGACAGCCCCGCAGGGTTATCCACAGGAAGGACCTGGGGTCAGGCCGGTAGCGACACTCCCACGCCACCGCGGGTCTCGGATCCGAAGCGCTCCAGCTCGCGTGGCAGGTCCAGCGGGCGGATGCTCTTGCGGGCCGCCAGGTCGGACTCCTCGAGCAACGCCGCCGGGATCAACCACACGACCTCGAACTCGAGCCCGTCAGGGTCCTTGGCGTAGAGGCTCTTCGTCGTGCCGTGGTCAGAGGCTCCGACGAGCGCGCCCGCGGCACTGAGACGTTCGGCGAAACGCGAGAGCTCAGCGAGGGTGTCGACCTCCCAGGCGAGGTGATACATCCCGACCTGCCCAACGCCTGCCCGGGACGGGGCCGCCGTCGAGCCGACCTCGAAGAGGCCCAGGTCATGATCGTTCGTGGAGCCGGCCGCGCGTAGGAACGCGGCTCCCTGAAAGCCCTCGGGCAGCATGTTCAGCGCCTCGAAGCCCATGACGTCACAGTAGAAGTCCACGCTGCGGCGGACGTCGCTGACATAGAGGACGGCGTGGTTCAGACGGGTGACGGGCATGGCTGCCTCCAGCAACGGGGACGCTCAGCGGACGGGCATCCACTGACACCTCTCACAATGGTTGAGCATTCAATTACATTCCCCCGCCGTCAGGCGCCCGCGGGCGCGGGCGCGGTACCCGGGCCGAGTTCGGCGCCGAAGTCACGAGCCAGACCCACCGCACCCTCCGCATAGCCCTGGGCCACGGCCCGCACCCGCCACCGTCCACCCCGCCGGTAGACCTCGACCGCGACGATGGCGCGCTCGGCCCCGAGCGGCGGCACGACAAAGCGGACCGGACGGCCGCCGGCACGCGGTGCCCCCAGAACGACCTCGAGGCCGGTGACTGCGCCGAAGTTGACGGCCGCCGGGGCCCCGTCGTCGAGCGCTGCCGTCACCAAGACCCTGCCGAGCGGGCTCGGCGCCGCGGCAAGGTCGATGAGCAGCCGATCGCGCCAGCCCCGCTCGGTCCGGTCATGACCGACGTGGTGGACCACCGACTCGCGTCGCTGCGGACGCAACCGGTCGACGATCGGCTGCTCGCCGTAGGCCCTGCCGTCGTCACCGATGAGCAGCGCGGCCACCTGCAGGTCGGCGCCCTCGGCGGCGCTCCACATCAGGTCGACCAGCAGCGTCGCCGTCTCCAGCTCGGTGTTGGCGCCCTTCACGAGTTCGACCGCATCCGCCGGTTGCCCGCTGTCGTCGGCACGCAACAGGGAGACCGGCAAGGGGGCGGAATCGAGCACCGTCGTACGCACCGCCCACTCCTCGTCGACGACGGAGACGGCCAGCTCAGGAGCCTCTTGCTGAGATGGGGCGATCGGCTGCGGCCGGGGCGGCCGGCTGGCGCACCGGGCGGGCGGCAGCCAGCAGCCGGTCGAGCAGTTCCGTCGAATCGGGCCGGTGCGCCGGGTCGTAGGCCACCGCCGCATCCACGAGCTCGCACAGCACCGGCGAGAGCCGCTCCCGGTCGACGTAGGGCGGCTGGTTCAGCACCCGCCAGAAGACGGTCTGGATCTGGCCGCTGCCGTACGGCTGGACCCCGCTGGCCGCGTAGGCCACCAGGCAGCCCCAGGCAAAGACGTCGGATGCCGGGCTCGCCTCGCCGGTCATGAGCTGCTCGGGCGTGATCCAGCCGGGCGAGCCGATGACCATCCCGGCCTGGGTCATGGGGAGAGCGTCCATGGCGGTCGCGATCCCGAAGTCGATCACCTTCGGGCCGGACTCGGTGCACATCACGTTGGCCGGCTTCAGGTCACGGTGGACGACGTCCTCCGAGTGGATCGCGACGAGGGACTCCGCGAGGCCGGCGGCGAGCCCCACCTGAGCCCCTGGAGCAAGCGGACCGGTGCGTTCCACCAGCTGGTCAAGGGGCTCACCCTCGACGAACTCGGTGGCCATCCAGGGCGCCTCGGCTTCGGTGTCGAAGTCGACCAGCTGCGCCGTGAAGGCGCTGGACACCCGGAAGCAGGACTGGACCTCACGCCGGAAGCGCGCCCGGAACGTCTGGTCCTGCGCCAGTTCAGGACGCACCAACTTGAGCGCTACCACCCCGCGCCGCCCCTCGGCCCGGTAGACGACGCCCATACCGCCCGCGCCGAGGCGCCCGGTCAGCCGGTAACGCCCGACGCGTGCCGGATCTGCCGGCTGCAGCGGATCAACCACGGGCCACATCCTGCCCGCAAACACAGCTCACGCCTACGTTTCGGCGCACCTCAGGTGCCGGTTGAGGTGTCGGATCAGCGACCCATCCCGACGGCCTGGGCGCGCTGCAGGGACTTCCCCTCGGTCTGCAGCGACGGCGCGACCATCATCTCGGCCTTCTGGAACTCCTTGAGGGTCGCGTAGCCGGTGGTGGCCATCGACGTGCGGAGCGCTCCGAAGAGGTTCATGGTGCCGTCATTGATCTCGGCGGGACCCACCAGGATCTCCTTGAGGGTGCCGGCGGTGGTGGTCTTCACCCGGGTGCCGCGCGGCAGGTCAGGGTGGAAGGTCGCCATGCCCCAGTGGTAGCCGCGGCCCGGCGCCTCGATCGCCCGCGAGAGCGGCGAGCCGATCATCACCGCGTCGGCGCCGCAGACGATCGCCTTCGCGATGTCGCCGCCGGTACGCATCCCGCCGTCGGCGATGATGTGGACGTAACGGCCGCCCGACTCGTCGAGGTAACGCATCCGCGCGCCCGCCGCATCCGCGATCGCGGTGGCCATCGGAACACCGACCCCCAGCACGCCGCGGGTGGTGCAGGCGTGGCCCGGGCCGACACCGACCAGCAGCCCGGCGGCACCGGTGCGCATGAGGTGCAGCGCGGTGGAGAACGACGCGCAGCCGCCGACGATCACCGGGACATCGAGGTCACCGATGAACTTCTTCAGGTTCAGCGGCTCGGCTCGGCTGGAAACGTGTTCCGCGCTGACGACCGTGCCCTGGATGACGAACAGGTCGACGCCGGCTTCGAGCACCGCCGGGGAGAACTGCTTCACCCGCTGCGGGGTGAGGCTGGCCGCGGTGGTGACGCCGGCGTCCTTGATCTGCTGGATCCGCTGGCCGATGAGCTCGGGCTTGATCGGCTCGGCGTAGAGCTCCTGCATGCGCTTGGTGGCCGTGGCGTCATCCAGCGTCGAGATCTCTTCCAGGATCGGGTCGGGGTCGGCGTAACGGGTCCACAGGCCCTCGAGGTTCAGGACGCCGACGCCCCCGAGACGGCCGATCTCGATGGCGGTACGCGGCGAGACAACGCCGTCCATCGCCGAGGCCAGCAGCGGGAGCTCGAACTTGAACGCATCGATCTCCCAGGTGATCGACACGTCCTCGGGATCACGGGTGCGCCGCGACGGGACGATCGCCACGTCGTCGAACCCGTACGCGCGTCGGCCGCTCTTGCCGATCCCGATCTCGACCTCTGCCATAGCCCTAGCCCTTCGCCAGTGAATGCCGCAAGCCCGTGCAACGATCCCGATGCGAAATCCCGGTGCAGGACCCCGCAAAAGCAGGAAAGGCCGCCGCCCTTGGGCGACGGCCTACTGCGCTCCACAGTACCGCCACGACACCCGCCTCGAGGGCATGGCACGCGTAGCCTGGGTCACGTGCCGCACGAGCCTCTCGACCCCTTTGCAGGCGACCCCGAGGACCCGGCTGCCCATTTGCCGTTGCCGCTCGACGACGATGCCGACGATCCGCCGCTGAGCGCGCAGGAGCGCGAGGAGCTGATCACGGATCTGGCCGATCTCGAGGGCTTCCGGGCGCTGCTCGAGCCGCGTGACGTACTCGGGATCGTCATCGAGTGCGAGGACTGCGGCGAGCGGCACTACATGGACTGGGACCTGGTCGTCGGCAATCTGCGCAGCCTGCTGACCGTCGGCCGCACCCGGGTGCACGAGCCGGCGTACTCCCCCGATCCGACCCGTTACGTCAGCTGGGAGTACGCACGGGGCTACTCCGATGCCGTTCTCGAGGCCGAGGACGATTCGAACGATGCGGCCCAGGCCGACGAGGATGCCGGCCGGGATTCCTTCTAGCCGTCAGCAGCAGCTCAGGTGACGAAGCCGCGCCGGAAGCCGAAGGCGACGGCCTGAGCCCGGTCGCTCACCCCGAGCTTGCGGAAGAGCCGGCGCGCGTGGGTCTTCACGGTGTCCTCGGACAGGAAGAGCGATTTGCCGATCTCGGCGTTGGACTTGCCCTGCGACATGCCGCGCAGCACCTGAAGCTCGCGCTCGGTGAGGCCGCCCATCGGGTCGGTCACCCGGCCACCGGTGACTCGCTCCGACATGGCCCGGCGCAATGACGGCTCGAGCAGGTCATGACCCTCGAGAGCGTTCGCGACGGCAGCGCACAACTCCTCGCGGCTGACATCCTTGTGCAGGTAGCCGGTGGCGCCATTGGCGACGGCAGTGGCGACGTTCTCGCGGTCATCCGCGGCAGTCAGCATGATCACGCGGGCGGTGGGGTGGTCGCGCACCAGCCGGCGGGTGGTCTCCAGACCACCGAGGCCCGGCATCTGGACGTCCATCAGGACGAGATCGGGACGCTCGAGTTCGTAGCGGGCGAGGACTTCCTCACCACTGGCTGCGGTCTCGACCCGGACGACACCCGGCACGGACTGCACGAACTGCTTGAGTCCCTCACGCACGATGCGGTGATCGTCGCAAATAAAGACGGTGGTCACTTCGCCCTCCCAGCGTGCACGTCACCTGGCAGCGACGCGTGTTCCCCATCGGCGGCTCCGAACCGTAGGTGAGCCGACGCGGCCTGCAGCAGCGCGGTTCCGCCCATCAGTTCCACTCGTGTCACCCAGCGGCGGATGCCGTCACCAGGCTCATCAGGCCAGGCCGGACGGTCTCCGATGGCTGACACGTCGATCGAAAGGCCGCTGGCACCGCACGAGAGCCGGACCTCCATCGCCTCGGCCCCGCGGGCCATCAGATCGCAGAACGCGGCCTGCACGAAGCGGTAGCCGGCGGCCGCCGCGACAGGCGCAGGCTCTGCGCTGCCCGGCGCCGTCTCCGTAGCGGTGGCGGCGTGCAGCTCAGCGGGAACCGGCGCGGCGGCACACAGGTCTTCGAGCGCGATTTGCAGGCCGCGTCCGGCACGCACCCGGGGCCGCACCGCATTGAGCAGGCCGCGACCGTCGGTGAGAGCTGCCTGGATGCTTTCGCGGACCGCTTCGAGCCAGGGCAGCGGCCCGTCCGGCCAGGTAGAGGCGGCCAGATCGAGCAGGTAGCGGGCGGCAACGAGGGACTGGACGAGCCCGTCGTGCAGGTCACCGGCGAGTTGCCGGCGGTCCTGCTCCTCGAGATCGAACCAGGAGCGAGCGGCGGATCGGACGTCGTTGACGGCGTCAGGCTCCGAGCCGGACGAGAGCGTGAGCGCGATGAGGTCGGCGATGGTGCCGAGCGCGCCGGGCGATTGCGTCCAAGCAGCCGGAAGGCCAGCGGTGGTGGGCTCGACCGAGAGCACCGCCAGCACGGTTCCACGAGCACGGATCGGCAGGTCAATGGGCGCGGCCGCAGAAAGATCCACCGAGTCGGGGGCTGCACCACGCAGCCGCGGCCGCGGGATGGCGGCGCGGGTCGTCCCCGCTTCGAGCAAGTCGACGCTCGCGTTCAGCGCCTGGCCCAGCAGGGCGAGGATCGGCGCAACGGCGTCACGACCGCCCTCGGCAAGCATGCGGGCCGCGACCCCGCAGAACGCAGCGGGATCAACGTAGATGTCGGTCCCGTCGAAACCGCTCGAATCCACATCACTCCATCGACCGATCTTTCACCCGGGTGAATGATCGGCGTCACCCAATTTGGTGAACGGCCCCAGCGAAACGGCTGGCCCCGGACCGCATCGCGGATCCGGGGCCAGCCGTCCGAGGTACTGCTACCGGGTCAGAATCCCGGACCGTGCGAGTGACTGTGACCGTGACCGCCGTGGCTGTGACTGTCGCCCTCTTCCTCTGCGGGCCGGTCGGCCACCAGGGTCTCGGTCGTCAGCAGCAGCGACGCGATCGACGCCGCATTCGCGACGGCCGATCGGGTCACCTTGACCGGGTCGACAATCCCCAGCGCCAGCAGTCGCCGTAAGGCCGGTCGACGCGTCGAGACCGGAGCCCACGGGCATCTCGGCCACCTTGGCGGCCGCGACCGAGCCCTCGAGGCCGGCGTTGATCGCGATCCGACGCAGCGGCTCGGTGAGCGCCTTGCGGACGAGACGCACTCCGGAGAGCTCGTCACCGGTGAAACCGAGGCCGTCATCGAGCGAAGCGGCAGCGTGGATCAGGGCAGAGCCGCCCCCGGCCACGATGCCTTCCTCGATCGCCGCGCGAGTGGCCGAGATGGCGTCCTCGACCCGGTGCTTGCGCTCCTTGAGCTCGACCTCGGTGTGGGCACCGACACGGATGACGCCGACGCCACCGGCCAGTTTGGCCAGCCGCTCCTGCAGCTTCTCGCGGTCCCAGTCGGAGTCGGTGTCGTCGATCTCGCGGCGGATCTGCCGGACGCGGTCGTTGACCTCGTCAGAGGAACCGCCACCGTCGACGACGGTGGTCGACTCCTTGTCGACGACGACGCGCCGCGCGGAGCCGAGCACCTCGAGGCCGACCGAGTCGAGTTTCAGGCCGACATCCGCCGACACGACCTGCGCACCGGTGAGGATGGCGAGGTCCTGCAGCATCGCCTTGCGGCGGTCACCGAAGCCGGGCGCCTTGACGGCAGCTACTCGCAGCGTCTTGCGGATGGTGTTGACGACCAGGGTCGACAGCGCCTCCCCATCGACGTCCTCGGCCACGATGAGCAGCGGCTTGTTTTCCTGGACCAGCTTCTCCAGCAACGGAAGAAGCTCGGAGATGGCACTGATCTTGCCGCTCGTGATGAGGATGCGAGCGTCCTCGAAGGCCGCCTCCATCCGCTCCGGGTCGGTGACGAAGTACGGGGAGATGTAGCCCTTGTCGAACTGCATCCCCTCGGTGAGCTCGAGCTCGACCCCGGTGGTCTGCGACTCCTCGACGGTGATCACACCGTCCTTGCCGACCTTGTCGAACGCGTCAGCGATCAGGCCACCGAGAACCGGGTCCTGGGCGCTGATCGAGGCGACGTGGGCGATGTCCTTGCGCTCGGAGACCTCGGTGGCCCGGCTGCGCAGCACCTCGGAGATCTTCTCCACCGCGGCATCGATCCCGCGCTTGAGCGCGAGCGGGCTGGCGCCACTGGCCACGTTGCGCAGGCCCTCGTGGACCATGGCCTGGGCGAGCACTGTCGCCGTGGTGGTGCCGTCGCCGGCAACGTCATTTGTCTTGGTGGCGACCTCTTTGGCGAGCTGGGCGCCCATGTTCTCGTACGGGTCGTCGAGCTCCACCTCACGGGCGATGGTGACACCGTCGTTGGTGATGGTCGGGGCGCCGAACTTCTTGTCGAGGACGACGTTGCGGCCCTTGGGACCGAGCGTCACCTTGACGGCATCAGCGAGCGCGTTGACCCCGCGCTCGAGGGCTTGGCGGGCATCCCCGCCGAACGCCAACATTTTGGCCATGAATCTCTTTGCCTCTCACGTAATCCGCCCCGGGGGCGTGAGGCTCCCGGGGCGGATCAGCAGTTTGATGTACGAACGCTGAAATCAGCGAAAACCGTGCAGTCGTGCTGTTGCCCGGGAGTTACTTCTCGAGCACCGCGAGCACGTCGCGGCCGGAGAGGATGAGGTACTCCTCGCCGTTGTACTTGACCTCGGTGCCGCCGTACTTGCTGTACAGAACGGTGTCACCGACCTTGACGTCGAGGGGGATGCGCTTCTTGCCCTCGTCGTCCCACCGGCCCTCACCAACAGCGAGGACGGTGCCCTCCTGCGGCTTCTCCTTCGCCGTGTCGGGGATGACGATTCCCGACGCGGTGACCTGCTCGCCCTCACCGGGCTGGACAACAATTCGGTCCTCCAACGGACGAATGTTGACCTTGGTAGCGGTCGCCATGATCTGCCCTCCCAAAATCTGTTATCTACGAGAGAGCGACCGTAGATCTGCCGTCGCGGGTGAGCAGCGACGGTCGCTAGCACTCTCTGGTGCTGAGTGCCAACTTACGCATCCGTAACGCACGCCGTCAACTCGCCGCCCGATCAGCGGAGCCGGTCGAACTCCCAGGTGTGGGGCGGGCGGGCGACGAGGTCGGCGGGAGGCTCGTCGAGAAGGGCCGGCGCTTCGGCGATCAGCACGACGCGATCACTGCTGCGGTAGACCTGCGCGCCGGCGGGAGCCTGGTCCAGCAGCCACTGCACGAGGGTGTCGGTCTGCCCGGGCACCGCTTTCGCCTCCCACATGACCCAGCTCATGACAGCCGCACAGCATCCACCGGCAGGCTCGAGCTGGCGCCGAGATCGAGCGCGCTCGGGTGGACGCCCGCCTGCACCTGGAGCCAGCCCAGCGCAGCCACCATCGCGCCGTTGTCGGTGCACAGCGCGCGGCGCGGGATACGCAGCCGGAGCCCTGCCCGCTCGGCACGCTCGGCTGCGAGGGCCCGCAGCCGGGAGTTGGCCGCGACCCCGCCTCCGATGACAAGGGTGTCGAGCCCGCGGTCGCGGCACGCCTTGACGGCCTTGGCCGTGAGGACGTCTGCGACCGCTTCCTGGAAGCTGGCCGCGACGTCGGCGATGGGCACGGCCTCACCGCTGCGCCGGCGGCTCTCGATCCAGCGCGCCACGGCCGTCTTCAAGCCGCTGAAGGAGAAATCGAGGGTGCCGTCGGACGCCTTGCCCCGCGGGAAGTCGATGGTGACGATGCCACCTGCGGCTGCCCGGTCGATCTCCGGCCCCCCGGGAAAGCCCATGCCCAACAGCCGGGCCACTTTGTCGTAGGCCTCGCCCGCCGCGTCGTCGACCGTCGCGCCGAGCACCTCGATCTCCTGGTGGGCGAGATCGCCCACACCGAGCAGCGACGAGTGGCCGCCGGACACCAGCAGGGCGATGCATTCCTGCGGAAGCGGACCGGATTCGAGAGTGTCGACCGCGACGTGGGCGGCCAGGTGATGGACCCCGTAGACGGGCACCCCCAGCCCGAGTGCGTAGGCCTTTGCCGCGGCCACCCCGACCATCAGCGGGCCGGCCAGACCGGGGCCCTCGGTAACGGCGACCGCGTCGATCTCGCCCGGCTTCACGCCCGCGATCTGCAGCGCGCGATGCACGGTCGGCACCATCGCTTCGACGTGTGCCCGTGCCGCCACCTCGGGAACCACCCCGCCGAAGCGCGCATGCTCCTCGACGGAAGTGGCAAGCGCGTCGGCCAGAAGCACGCCGTCACGCACGATGCCGACGCCCGTCTCGTCGCACGAGGTCTCGAAGCCGAGGACGGTCGTCATCGCATCCTCCGCGCGCCCGGCCACCGGACCCGCCATGACGATCGCGTCCATGCCCGAGGGTTGGTAGTAGCCGCGGCGCACCCCGCGGTTGACGAATCCCAGCGACGCGTACAGCTGCTGGGCGGGTGCGTTGTCGGCGCGTACCTCGAGCCAGCAGGTCATGGCCAGCCGGGCCGACGCCTCATCGAGGAGCGCGTGCATCAGCCGGCGCCCGATCCCCTGGCGCTGCGCGGTGCCGCGGACGCCGATCGTCTGGATGTAGGCGTCGGCCCCGGTGACCGCGAGACCGCCGTAGCCCACGGGCGTCTCGTCATCGGGATGGCAGGCGAGCAGGTAGTACGCGTGCGGGTTGGCGAGTTCGGACCAGAACAGCTCGGTGGTCCACGCCTCCTCGTCGAACAGCTCCTGCTCCATGTCGATCACGGCTGGGATGTGCCACCAGCGCATGTCGATGAGCGCTACCGAGGTGTCGGTCGGCGACGTCATGCTGCGGTCCGGGGAGTGGCGTCGGGCCGGCGCTGGTAGAGCGCGACCAGCGGCGTGGCGGGAGTGCCCAGCTGCGGTACGGCCTGACGGATCAGAGCCGCCGGGTCGGGATACCGGCGGCCCTGCGCGTCATAGGCCGTGCCGAAAACCGCCGCGTAGAGCTCGCCGCCGGCACCGATGACGCGCTCGCCCGGCTCGAGGGAGTCGGCGACCACGTGCGCCGCGCTGACCTCCGGGCCGTCGATGCGCACGCCGTTGTCGTAGCGCGCCCAGTAGACCTCACGCCGCCGCGCGTCCGTCACGGCGACGAGGCGCCCCGTGCCGTCCACGAGCCCGTCCAGCGAGCAGACCCCGTAGACCGGGATCGCCAGCGCGTCACCCAGCGCCGCCGCGGTGACGATCCCCACCCGCAGGCTCGTGTAGGGGCCGGGCCCTACCCGGCCACGATCGCATCGAGGTCGCGGGGGGCACGCCCGCACCGTTCGAGCGCCCGCGCGATCAGCGGAGCGAGCGCCTCGGCGCTGTGCCGCGGGTCGATGACCTCGAGGGCCGCAAGTTGCTCTTGGGTGTCGGGCCGGACATCGGCGACGGCCACGCCCGTCGCTGGGGTCGAGGTGTCGATCCCCAGCACGAGCACGGTTCGAGCCTACGAGGCGACAGCCAACCCGGCGCCGGTGAGCCGCTGCTCCCAGTCGCCGCCGACCGGGCAGAGCAGGGCCGTCCGTGCCCCCGCGTCGTCCAGCTCGCCTCCGCCACCCTCGTCGCGCCGCAGCTCGACGCGTAGATGCGCATCCGTCAGTCCCTCGACGAGCCCGGCCCCCCACTCGACGGCGACCACCGCCGCCGTCAGGTCGGTATCCAGGTCGAGGTCGTCCACCTCGAGCCGCCCGGTCAGCCGGTACGCGTCCACGTGCACCAGCGGCAACCGGCCACCCTCATGCACGCGCGCGATGACAAAGGTCGGCGACGTCACCCGCCCCACTGCCCTGAGCCCGCCCGCCAGGCCCTGCACGAAGACGGTCTTGCCCGCGCCGAGCGGCCCGTCGAGCACGATCAGGTCGCCCGGCCGCACCACCCCGGCAATGCGGGCCCCGAGCGCGCGGGTGTCGTCAGCGGTCGCAAGCGTGATCATGTGCTCTCCGCAGCGATAGCGCGGGCGCGCGCCAAGTCCTCGCGCAGCGCCTGCATGGGCGCCCCGTTCGGCCCATGACGCAAGGCGCCCGACGGGTGGTAGGTCGCCAGGAACCGGTAGCCGTTCGCGGTCAGTGGCCGCTCGCGCAAGGCCCGCAGGACGAGGTCCGACTTCTTCGCTGCTGCGGCCCCGTCCCAGAGACCGGCGACGGCGGTGAGTCCCAGCCCGACGATGACGGCCGGATCGATCAACGCGATCTGGCTGTCCAGCCAGCCGCGGCAGTTGGCCATTTCGAACGCGAGAGGCCGCCGGTTGCCCGGCGGGCGGCACTTCAGGATGTTGAGCACCGCCACGGTCGCTCGCGGCATGCCGACCACCTCCAGCGCGGCGTCGAGCGCCTGCCCGGCCCGCCCGACGAACGGGCGTCCGCGGGCGTCCTCCTGCGCCCCGGGCGCCTCGCCGACGAGCAGCACGCGCGCCCCCGGCGGGTTGTCACCGATGACGACGTGCGATCGGGCGGCGGCCAGTTCGGTGCACGCGGTGCAACCCCCGACCTGCCCGGCGAGCGAGGCCCAATCGCTCACAGCACCGCAGCGATCAGCCGGCGCAACTCCTCGGTCACCACGTCCGGGACTTCCATCATCGCCATGTGACCGGACCCCGGCACCTCGACGAACCGGGCGTCCGGAAGGGCCTCGGCCATCACCCTGCTGTGGCTCGGCGGAGTGAGCACGTCCCGCTCGCCGACCAGGATGAGCGTGGGGACGCTCTTGAGCGGCCCGAGGACGCCGGTGCGGTCGTGAAGGGCAAACGTCGGCAGGAAGGTGACCATCGTTTCCAGTTGCATCGGCGCCTGCATCTGCGACATCGCGGCGAGCGCAGCACCCGACACCTCCTTGCCGAAGGCGACTCGCGCGTTGACCCACCGCGACAGGTCGGAGTCCACCGCGCGGAACCGCTCGGCGCGCCGCTGGATCGCCGCGGTGCGGTCGGCATAGGGAAGCAGCCGGGAGGGCACGGTGGCGAGCGCCGCCGGCAAGCCCAGCGTCACCTGCGCCATCCCTCCGCTGCTCGTGTCGACGAGCGCGACAGCGACCACCTTGGTGCCGAACAGCTCCGGACGCTGCTCGGCCAACGCCATGATCGTCATGCCGCCCATGCTGTGGCCCGCCAGCACCACCGGGCCCTCGGGCACCCGCTGGCGTAACACCTCGGCGAGGTCGCCGCCGAGCTGCTCGATGGTGTTGTCGGCGGGGTCCCCCGATGCCGACGCGCCGTGGCCACGCTGGTCGTAGAGCACGATCCGCAGGCCGCCCGGAGGCTGCAGGGTGACGAGGTCGTGCACCTGAGCCGCCCAGCATTCGGACGACACCGTGTAGCCGTGAACGAAGACCAGGGTCAGCGAAGCGTCAGCCGGTCCGCTCTCGCGCACCGCCAGCGTCACCCCGTCGTCGCCGGTGACGCTCTGCTCGCGGGTTCCGTCGAGGGTGGGAAGCGCCCTCCCGGAGTCCGCCGGCCGGACCCGACGCCGCACCAGCCGCCGCTCGGCAAGCACCCCAGCGGCGGCCCCGGCGGCCAGCACACCCACTCCCCTGGTGGTCCTCGCCGCCGTCGGCGATCTCACGACCCACCTCCTGAATCGGCGCCGACGTACCGGCGCGGTACCCGGGGTCCTACCCGGGTGACGATCTCGTAATTGATGGTGCCGATCGCCTCGGCCCAATCCTGGGCGGTCGGCTCGCCGTCATCGCCCGAGCCGAAGAGCACCACCCGGTCCCCCGGCGACACCGGGTCGTCCTCGACGTCGACGACGAACTGGTCCATGCAGACCGTTCCGGCGATGCGTCTGCGCCGCCCGCCCACCAGCACCTCACCGAGGTTCGTGGCGTGCCGCGGCACGCCGTCGGCATAGCCGAGCGGCACGAGCGCGAGAGTGGACTCGGCCGCCGTGTGATAGCGGTGGCCGTAGGAGACTCCGCTGCCCGCCGGGACGCGCTTGGTCAACGCCACGTCGGCAGTGAGACTCATCGCGGGGACCAGTCCGAGGTCCTTCGCGCGTCCGACGAGCGGACCCGGTGACAGACCGTAGACCGCAACCCCGGGGCGTACCAGATCGAAATGTGCCGCAGGGTTTGCGAGGGTCGCCGCCGAGTTCGCCAGGTGTCGCAGCTGCGGCCTGACGCCGGCCCTCTCCGCCACCTCGAGCGCGTCGCGGAAATGCGCGAGCTGTGCACGCACCGTCGGGTGGGCCGGATCGTCGGCCAGCGCGAAGTGGCTCCAGATACCGATGATTTCCAACGTTCCTTCAGATTGCGCCCGCCGCGCCGCCGCCAGCAGCTCCGGCCAGCCGGCCGCCGTGGCGCCCTCGCGATGCAGACCCGTATCGACGTTCAGATGCACGCGGGCGGGACGGCCTGCAGCGGCGGCTGCGGCGTGCAACTGCCGCACCATCCACGGCGCGCCCGCCGAGAGGTCGATGCCGGCGGCGACCGCCGGCGCCAGGTCGTCGTGCGGCCCGGCAAGCCACGCGAGGATCGGTACCTCGATGCCCGCCTCCCGCAGCCGCAGCGCCTCCTCCGGCTTGGCCGCGCCCAACCATTGCGCGCCGGCTTCGAGCGCAGCCCGCGCGCACGGCAGCATGCCGTGCCCGTAGCCATCGGCTTTCACGACCGCCATGACGGCGGCGGATCCGGCGCGACGCACGAGCTCGGCAGTCGATGTGCGCACCGCATCGAGGTCGATGACCGCTTCGGCGCTCGCCACTACAACGCCCCCTTTCCGGCAGCGGTGCGGGCGAGCTCCCAAGCCCCCGGCAGCGCGTCGAGCAGATCGAAGGCCGCCAGCGGGGGCCCGTGCCTCTGCACGGCGAGCCGGGCGGCCATGCCGTGCAGCCAGGCGGCAACGCTGCCGGCATCGAACGTCGAGAGGCCGGCTGCCAGCAGGCCCCCGGCGATTCCCGACAGCACGTCGCCGGTGCCTGCCGCAGCGAGCCAGCCGACGCCGGTGCCGTTGACCCGGGCGGCCGTGGGATCGACGACGAGCGTCGTCGACCCCTTCAGCAGGATGGTCGCGGGAAGCTGGGCCGAGAGCCGGCGCACCGTGTCCAGCCGGTCCGCGGCGAGCCGCTGCTTGACGTCGGCCGGATCGCCGCCGACCAGCCGGGCGAACTCCCCCTCGTGCGGCGTCAACAGCGTCAGCTGCCCGCGTCCGAAGCGAGCGTGGAGCCACCCCGGATGACGTGCGACGATCGTGAGCCCGTCCGCGTCCACGAGCACGGGCACGTCCGCACCGAGGACCGCCTCGACCACGGCGGCCGCCGCATCATCGGTGCCCAGGCCCGGACCGACCACCCAGGCCTGCACGCGACCGGCGGCAAGTACCGCCTGGGCATCCCCCGGCTCGATCTGCGTCGCGACGACGTCGGGAAAATGCTGGCGTACCAGCTCGACGGGATGCGCCAGGCCCGCGAAGCGCAGGTATCCGGCGCCGCCGCGGCGGGCGCCCCCCGTGCACAGCACCGCAGCGCCCGGATACGCATCGCTGCCGGCCGTGATGCCCAGGACGCCGCGGGTGTACTTCGACGATTGCGAGCCCGGGTCGGGAAGCAGCCGGCCGACGTCGGCGGCGCTGAGCTGCTCCAGATCGGCCGGCGGCAGCGTGAGCCCGATGGGCACCAGCTCGACGGCCCCCGCGTGGTCGGCTCCGGGGAGCACGAGCAGGCCCGGCTTGAGCGTGCCGAACGTGACGGTGACGCCGGCCCGGACCGCCGCCCCCGGCACGGCGCCGGTGTCGGCATCAACCCCGCTCGGCACATCAACGGCAATCGTGCGAGCTGGAGGCGCCCATCCGGCGAGCCGGGCCGCGGCCGGGCGCAGCCCCCCGCTCCCGCCGATCCCGACCATGCCGTCGAGGACCAGCTCAGCGCCGGCCAGCACGGCCTCATCGCCGGGATCGCCGGACTCGCGGATCACCACGCCGCTGCGCCGGGCGGCCGCCGCACCTGCCTCGTGCAGCCGGGACGACACCGTCAGCGCGGTGACGGCGGCCCCGCGATCAGCCAGCCGCGCGGCAGCGAACAGCGCGTCGCCGCCGTTGTCGCCGCCGCCGACGAGCACCACCACGCGGGAGCCGTACACCCTCGCCAGCCGCCGCATGGCCACCGCCGCGAGCCCCGCCGCAGCGCGCTGCATCAGGGCGCCGTCCGGCAGGACGCTCATGAGCGCCTGCTCGGCCGCCCGCACTGTCGCTACCTGATGAGCGTTACGCATCCCGAGAGCCTGCCCCTACCTGGCCCATCAACTCTCGAGGACGACGACAGCGATCGCCATCCCCGCATCGTGACTGAGCGAGACGTGCCACGAAGCGGCGCCGCGCCTGATCGCCGCCTCCGCGACGGTTCCCCGCAGCTCGAGGTGGGGCGCGCCGTCCTCGGCGGTCTCGATCTCGGCGTCCTGCCAGCGCAGGCCGGCGGGCGCGCCGAGCGCCTTGGCGAGCGCTTCCTTCGCCGCGAACCTCGCCGCCAGCCGCTCCGAGCGTCCCGCCGCCCGCTCGGCCGGAGTGAAGAGCCGTTCACCGAGCCCAGGGGTGCGCAGCAACGAATCCTGGAAACGGTCCACGTCGACGATGTCGACTCCGAGGCCAACGATCATGGTCGACTTACGCTAGTTCATTCGACGGTGACGGACTTGGCCAGGTTGCGCGGCTGATCGACGTCGTTGCCGCGGGCCAGGGCGAGCTCGCACGCGAAGACCTGCAGCGGCAAGGTGGTCACCAGCGGCGCCAGCAAGGTCGGCGTGTGCGGGACCCTGATCAGCTCGGACGCGTAGGGAACGACCGCGTCGTCGCCCTCCTCGGCGATGACGATGGTGCGGGCACCGCGCGCCCGGATCTCCTGGATGTTGCTGAGCACCTTGTCGTGCAGGATCGATCGCCCGCGCGGAGACGGCACGACCACCACGACCGGGGTGCCTTCCTCGATCAGCGCGATCGGCCCATGTTTGAGCTCGCCGGCGGCGAAGCCCTCGGCGTGCATGTAGGCGAGCTCCTTGAGCTTCAGCGCGCCCTCCAGCGCCACCGGATACCCGACGTGGCGGCCGAGAAAAAGCACCACTCGCGCCGACGCCAGCTCGCGGGCGAGCACCTTGACCGGCTCGATGTTCTCGAGGGTTTGGGCCACCAGCTCCGGCATCCGCTGCAGCTGCTCGATCAGCCCGTGAACCTCGTCATCCCAGGCGATCCCGCGCACCTGGGCGAGGAACAGCCCGACCAGCAGGCAGGCGGCCACCTGACCGAGAAACGTCTTGGTCGCCGCGACCCCGACCTCCGGACCGCAGTGGGTGTACAGGACGGCGTCGGACTCGCGGGGGATCGTCGAACCCACCGAGTTGCAGACCGCCAGCACCCGGGCGTTCTGCTCGCGGGCGTGCTTGACCGCCATCAACGTGTCGAGCGTCTCCCCGCTCTGGCTGATGGCGATCACCAGCGTGCCGCGGTCGAGCACGGGGTCGCGGTAGCGGAACTCGCTGGCGAGATCGACCTCGCACGGCAGCCGGGTCCAGTGCTCGATCGCGTACTTGGCGATGAGGCCGGCGTGGTACGCGGTGCCGCAGGCGACGATGAACACCTTGTCGACCTCGCGCAGCTCCTGCGGGTCCAGCCGAAGCTCGTCGAGCTGGATCTGGCCGGTCGGCGACAGCCGCCCGCGCAGGGTGTCGGCCAGCGCCTGCGGCTGCTCGTTGATCTCCTTGAGCATGAAGTACGGGTAGCCGCTCTTCTCAGCAGCGCTCGCGTCCCAGTTCACGTGGAAGGGACGTCCCGGGGCCGGCCGGCCACTGAAGTCGGTGACCGTGACGCCATCGGCCCGAAGCTCGACAACCTGGTCCTGACCGATCTCGAGAGCATCACGGGTGTGGGCGATGAACGCGACGACGTCGCTCGCCAGGAAAGATTCGCCGTCACCCAGACCCACAACCAGCGGTGAGTTGCGCCGCGCAGCGACGACCGTGCCGGGCTCGCTCGCAGCCGTGACGACGAGCGTGAACGCTCCGGTGAGCTCTCGGCAGACGGCGCGCAGCGCATCGGCGATGGTCTCGGCACCGGCGGCGCGCTGCTCCTCCAGCAGGTGGGCGACGATCTCGGTGTCGGTCTCGCTGCGCAACGTGTGGCCACGACGCTCGAGATCGAGGCGCAGCTGAGCGAAGTTCTCGATGATGCCGTTGTGCACCACGCCGATGTCGCCGGTGCAATCGACGTGGGGGTGGGCGTTGGAGTCGGTCGGCCCGCCATGGGTCGCCCAGCGGGTGTGACCCATGCCGATCGTGCCGGTCCACGGACGATCGTCCTGCGCGAGTGCCTTCTCGAGGTTCTCGAGCTTGCCAGCTTTGCGCTGGACTCGGAGCATTCCCCCATCGACGACCGCGACGCCCGCCGAGTCGTAGCCGCGGTATTCGAGCCGCCGCAGGCCCTCCATGGTGACCTCGAGCGCGTTCTGGTGCCCGACGTAGCCCACGATGCCGCACACGCCCCTCAGCCTAAGCCGAGCAGCGCTACTGGGCTGCTACGACATCCGCGATGCGCTGAGCGCACGAGCGCGCCTGCTCGGACGTGGCAGCCTCGACCATCACCCTCACCAGAGGTTCGGTCCCCGAGGCGCGCAGCAGGACCCTCCCGGAATCGCCCAGCTCAGCCGAGACACGGTTGGCCTCCGCGACCACCGGCTCAGCCGTAGCCAGCGTGCGGTCGGCTCGCACGTTGATCAGCACCTGCGGGAGCCGGGTCATCACGCCTGCCAGGTCGGCCAGCGAGGCGCCGGTGGCCGCCATCCGCTCGAGCAGTACGAGCGCCGTGAGCAGGCCGTCTCCGGTCGTCGCGTGCTCGGCGAAGACGAGGTGGCCGCTCTGCTCCCCGCCCAGGGTGTAGCCGCCGGCGCGCATGGCCTCGAGAACGTAACGGTCACCGACAGCGGTCTCGAGCACTCTGATGCCGGCGTCACGCATGCCATGGCGGAAACCGAGGTTGCTCATCACCGTGGAGACGACCGTGTCCTGGGCCAGCGCTCCCCGCTCGCGCAGCGAAAGCGCAGCGATGGCCAGGATCTGGTCGCCGTCGACCAGATCGCCCTTGGCATCGACAGCGAGGCAGCGGTCGGCGTCCCCGTCGTGCGCGATACCCACATCGGCTCCGGCGGAGACGACAGCCTGCTGGAGTGCCTGCGTCGCCGTAGCACCGCAGCCGTCGTTGATACGCAAGCCATCGCCGTCGGCCCCGATAGCGATGACCTCGGCCCCGGCCTCGCGCAGCACCCGAGGCGCGAGCGCCGACGCGGCGCCCTCGGCGCAGTCGACGACCACCTTCAGCGGCCCGAGCGGGGTCTTCAGCACGCTCAGCAGGTGACGGACGTAGCCCTCGACCATCCCGGCCGGTCCCGGGACGTCGGATCGCAGCCGGCCGACGTCGGCACCGGTGGGGCGATTCGTCGGCGGGGAAGTGACGTAGGCCTCGATGCGGTCTTCGATCTCGTCAGCGAGCTTGAAGCCTCCGCTGCCAAAAATCTTGATCCCGTTGTCGGGCATGGCATTGTGGCTGGCCGAGAGCACGATCCCGAGGTGCGCCCCGCTTGCCGCGACCGCGTGAGCGACGGTGGGGGTGGGCACGACGCCGAGCCGGATGACGTCAGCCCCGGCGCTGGCCAGGCCGGCCGAGACGGCGGCCTCGAGCAGCTCACCCGAGGGCCTCGTGTCCCGGCCGACGACGACGGTCGGGCGCGACGCGGAAAGCACCGTCACGGCGCCCAAACCGACGGCCAGCGCCAGCTCTGGGGTGAGCTCGACGTTGGCCAACCCGCGAACGCCATCGGTGCCGAACAGGCGGCCCATCTATGGCCGGCCGGCGACCATACCGGCCACCGCGCTTACAGCGGCGAGCTCAGAGATCACCGCTTGCTGTACTGCGGAGCCTTGCGGGCCTTCTTCAGGCCGTACTTCTTGCGCTCCTTGACCCGCGCGTCACGGGTGAGGAAGCCGGCCTTCTTCAGGCTGGGACGGTGATCTTCCTCGATGGCGATCAGAGCCCGGGCGATGCCCAGGCGGAGCGCGCCGGCCTGGCCGGACGTGCCGCCGCCACGCAAGGTGGCGAGCACGTCATAGTTCTCCGACAGCTCCAGCGTCTTCAGCGGCTCGGCGACGATCTGCTGGTGAACCTTGTTGGGGAAGTACTCGGCCAGCTCGCGGCCATTGAGCTTCCACTGCCCGGTGCCGGGCAGAAGTCGTACGCGGACGACCGCTTCCTTGCGGCGACCGGTTGCCCGGGTTGCGCCCGAGGCGTCGGTGACGACAGCCACTGATGTGTCTCCTTCTCGCGCCTACTGGGCGACCTGGGTGATCTCGAACGGCACCGGCTGCTGAGCCTGGTGGGGGTGATTGGGGCCGGCGTAGACCTTCAGCTTGCTGGCCTGCTGGCGACCCAGCCGGGTGTGGGGAAGCATCCCCTTGACGGCCTTTTCGACGATCTGCTGCGGGCGGGTGGCCAGCATGTCGGCGAAGGTGCGGGTCTTGAGCCCTCCGGGGAAACCGGAGTGGTGGTGATACACCGTCTTCTCCGCCTTCGTGCCGGTCAGCACGACCTTCTCGGCGTTGATGACGACAACGAAATCGCCCGTGTCGATGTGCGGCGCGAAGTACGCCTTGTGCTTGCCGCGCAGCAGCACGGCAACCTGCGTGGCAAGACGCCCGAGCACCACGTCCGTGGCGTCGATGACGTGCCAGGTGCGCTGGACATCGGCGGACTTGGGCTGGTACGTGCGCACGTCAAGGCCTTCTTCGGGACGGGAAACTTCATTCGGATTCACGTGCTGCTGAGCAGACACGGCAACGACCGACCACTTTACCTGATGGACCGGTCCGAATCCTCCCCGCACTCCGGCTCGAGCACCCGCACCCGGCGCGTCGCGGCCGCGCGGGCCGCCAGTTCCGCATCCGGCGGGTAGCGCACCTCTTCCAGGCAGAGGCCGTGAGCGGGGACGACGGGAACGGCGGAGTCCCGCACACCCGCCGCCAGCAACTCCCCCGGCCATTGCCTCGGACGGCGGCCCTCACCCACGGTCAGCAGCGCGCCGACCAGAGCCCGCACCATCGAGTGGCAGAACGCGTCGGCCTCGACTCGCGCTTCCAGGACCCCGTCAGCAGCGCGCGTCCAGGACAGCACGAGCAGTCGGCGGATGGTGGTGGCCCCCTCGCGCCGCTTGCAGTAAGCGGCGAAATCATGCTCGCCCATCAACTCCTGAGCGGCCGCGTTCATGGCCGCGGGATCCAACGCGTGGCCCCACGCCAGCGTGTCGCGGCGACGCAGCGGATCGACCGGTCCATCGGTCACCCGGTAGCGGTAACGCCGTGAGAGCGCAGAGAATCGGGCATCGAAGCCGGGCGGAGCCGGGGCCACCTCATGGACGCGGACGTCATCGGGCAGCAGGGCGTTGAGCCAGCGAAGCGCCGGCAGTGACTCCAGATCGCCGTGGGCGACCTGCCCGCGGGCATGCACACCCGCATCGGTGCGGCCGGCGACGGTGAGACTCGTGGGCTCGGGAAGGCGCAGCACCTTCCCCAGGGCGTCCTCGAGGACGCCTTGGACGGTGCGCTGATCAGGTTGGCGGGCCCAGCCGGCAAAGCCGGTGCCCTCGTACGCCAGATCGAAGCGCACCCGCATGAGCGTGGTCCGTGTCTACTCAGCCTTGTCGACGTCGCCCTCGTCGGCGTCACCCTCGGCCTGCGACTGCTCGCCGGCGGCCTCGGCCTGCTGAGCGGGAGCCTCGTCGGAGTGCTCCGGGGCCGGCTCGACGTCATCGGCTTCCGCGACAGCCTCGGGAGCCTCGACGGTGTCGACGGTCTCAGCGGCGTCCGTGGCCTGTGCAGTGTCAGCCACAAGCTCGTCGGCTTCGAGCGCGGCGGCGGCCGTCGGCGACTCGCCGGCCAGATCCTCGGCGGTCTCACGGGTGCGGCCGGTCAGCGGGCGGCGCCCGGCGAACCGCGACCCGCGGGCGCCCTCGGCCTCACGCACGATGCTCTGCGCAGGGGTGCTGCCCTCGACCAGTTCGATGCGCGCCATGGGGGCGTTATCGCCGTGACGCGGCCCGAGCTTGGTGATGCGGGTGTAGCCACCCTGACGGCCGTCGTAACGAGGGCCGATCTCGGTGAACAGGTGGTGCACGACGGACTTGTCGCGCACCACCTGCAACACCCGGCGCCGAGCTGCGAGATCACCCTTCTTGGCGGAGGTGACCAGCTTCTCGGCGAGCGGACGTAGCCGCTTGGCCTTGGCGACCGTCGTGGTGATGCCGCCGTGCTCGAACAGCGCCGTGGCGAGATTGGCCAGGATCAGCCGCTCGTGGGCGGGGCCGCCCCCCAGACGGGGGCCCTTGGTGGGCGTGGGCACGGGATCTCCTCGGTGACGGACGTCAGGGCTTGATGGTGGATGTGGTTAGTACTGCTCGGTCTCGGTGTACGCGCCGCCGTCGTCGACGACCGCGGCGTCGTCCAGACCGGTCGAGAAGCCCGGCCCGTAGCCCTCGGTGCCGTACGTGTCGACGGCGATGCGCGGGTCGAATCCGGGAGGGCTGTCCTTGAGAGCCAGGCCCATGCCGGAAAGCTTGCCCTTGACCTCGTCGATCGACTTCTGGCCGAAGTTGCGGATGTCGAGCAGGTCAGCCTCGCTGCGACCGACGAGCTCGCCGATCGTGTGGATGCCCTCCCGCTTGAGGCAGTTGTAAGAGCGGACGGTGAGATCCATCTCCTCGATCGGCAGTGCGAGATCCGCGGCGAGCGCAGCATCCGCCGGGGAGGGGCCGATGTCGACACCCTCGGCCTCGACGTTGAGCTCCTGCGCGAGACCGAAGAGCCCGACCAGCGTGTGACCGGCGCTCGCCATGGCGTCGCGCGGGGTCATCGAGCGCTTCGTCTCGACGTCGACCACGAGCCGGTCGAAGTCGGTGCGCTGCTCGACACGCGTGGCCTCGACCTTGTAGGTCACCTTGAGCACCGGCGAGTAGATCGAGTCGACCGGGATGCGTCCGATCTCCTGACCGACCTGCTTGTTCTGCACAGCGGAGACATAGCCCCGGCCACGCTCGACAGTGAGCTCGATCTCCAGCTTGCCCTTGTCGTTCAGGGTCGCCAGGTGCAGATCGGGGTTGTGGACCTCGACGCCGGCCGGCGGCGCGATGTCAGCAGCAGTGACGACGCCGGGACCCTGCTTGCGCAGGTACATGACGGTCGGCTCGTCGTTGTCGGAGCTGACGACCAGCTCCTTCAGGTTGAGGATGACCTCGGTGACGTCTTCCTTGACCCCGGGGACGGTGGAGAACTCGTGCAGCACACCGTCGATGCGGATGCTCGTCACGGCGGCGCCCGGGATGGACGACATCAGGGTGCGGCGAAGGGAATTGCCGAGGGTGTAGCCGAATCCCGGCTCGAGCGGCTCGATCACGAACCGGGAGCGGAACTCGTCGACGGCCTCTTCGGCGAGGGTGGGACGCTGTGCAATAAGCACGGTGGAGCCTCCTGTTTCTTCAGGCGACCGCTATATGACGCCTGACGTGCCCGAGCCGGCTCTGTCCCCGGCCCGGGATGGTGCTACTTCGAGTAGAGCTCGACGATCAGCTGCTCCTGGACCGGGGTGTCGATGGCGCCCCGCTCCGGGAGGGAGTGCACGAGTGCCCGCATCGAGGGCGAGATGACCTCGAGCCAGGCCGGGGTGGTACGGCTTCCGGCCAGCTCCCGCGCGATGACGAACGGGGTGAGCTCGTGGCTCTTGGGCCGGATCTCGACGATGTCGTTGGCCGAGACGCGGTAGCTCGGGATGTCGACCTTCTTGCCGTTCACCAGGACGTGGCCGTGGCGCACGATCTGGCGGGCGGCGTCACGCGACGACGCGAACTGAGCGCGGTAGACCACGTTGTCCAGGCGCGACTCGAGGATGCGCAGCAGCTCGTCACCGGTCTTGCCGGAACGGCGGTTGGCCTCGTCGTAGTAACCCCGGAACTGCTTTTCGAGGATTCCGTAGATACGCGCGCACTTCTGCTTCTCACGCTTCTGAAGCAGGTACTCGCTGTCCTTGGTGCGGCCACGGCCGTGCTCGCCCGGCGGGTAAGGCCGGATCTCGATCGGGCACTTCGGGGTCTCGCACTTGCTGCCCTTGAGGAACAGCTTCATCTTCTCGCGACGGCAACGCTTGCAGTCGGGGCCGGTATAACGGGCCATTACTTGGTCTCCTGTCCCTTTCTCGTCGCCATCAGACCCGGCGCCGCTTGGGCGGGCGGCATCCGTTGTGAGGGACAGGGGTTACGTCCTGGATGGCGCCGACCTCGAGGCCGGTCGCCTGCAGGCTGCGGATGGCGGTCTCGCGGCCGGAGCCGGGACCCTTCACGAAGACGTCGACCTTGCGCATGCCGTGCTCCATGGCCTTGCGCGCGGCGTTCTCCGCGGCCATCTGCGCCGCGAACGGGGTCGACTTGCGAGAGCCCTTGAAACCGACGTGGCCGGCGGACGCCCAGGAGATCACCGCGCCGTTGGGGTCGGTGATCGAGACGATCGTGTTGTTGAAGGTGCTCTTGATGTGGGCGTGGCCGTGAGCGACGTTCTTGCGCTCCTTGCGTCGGACCTTCTTGACGCCGGCGCCTGCTCGCTTTTGCGGGGGCATCCGTTACTTCTTTCCTGGCTTCTTCTTGCCGGCGATGGCGCGGCGCGGGCCCTTGCGGGTGCGGGCATTGGTGTGGGTGCGCTGTGCGTGCACCGGAAGGCCACGGCGGTGACGGATGCCCTGGTAGCAGCCGATCTCGACCTTCAGGCGAATGTCCTGGGCGACCTCACGGCGAAGGTCACCCTCGACCTTGTAGGTGGTGTCGATCCAGCCGCGGAGGCGGAGGAGTTCGTCATCGCTGAGGTCGCGGACGCGGGTGTCAGGGCTGATCCCGGTTTGCGCCAAGGTCTCCTTGGCCCGGGTACGGCCGATGCCGTAGATGTAGGTGAGGGCAATCTCCAGCCGCTTCTCACGCGGCAGGTCGACCCCTGCAAGACGGGCCATGTGTGGGCAGATCTCCTTCTGGTGGTTACGGAGGTCTTCACGCGATCCGTCCCCACCTGCCCGGTGGGGCCCCGGCCTCCGACCGGGGGTGTCCAGCTGCTCATGGAACGGGTGGAGCAGCGCAGCTGGTGGAGCGCGTTCGAGGTGATCGCGGCAGAACTAGCGGACTAGCCCTGACGCTGCTTGTGACGCAGGTTTTCGCAAATGACCATGACCCGCCCGTGACGGCGGATCACCTTGCACTTGTCGCAGATCTTCTTGACGCTGGGCTGAACCTTCACGGCTGCGTTACTCCCTTGCGTGCGCAGCCGGCAGATGTGCCGCCCGTACGCTCGATGGCTTCTTACTTGTAGCGGTAGACGATGCGTCCGCGGGACAGGTCATAGGGCGAGAGCTCCACGACGACCCGGTCTTCAGGAAGGATCCGGATGTAGTGCTGGCGCATCTTGCCGCTGATGTGAGCGAGCACCTTGTGCCCGTTCTGCAGCTCCACGCGAAACATCGCGTTCGGCAACGGCTCGACGACCTTGCCCTCGATCTCGATGGCCCCGTCTTTTTTCGGCATGTCCTCCGCGATCCTGGTGATCCTGCTGGTAACTGTTGGAACGATGGTTCTGCCCGCCCCATTCCGGGCGACCCCTGCGTAAGCACGCGAGAGGCCCGGCCGAGCGGCCGACACGCCATGCTACGCCATCTGCCCGCAACACCCAAAGTGCTCGGGGTCCTGCTTTGATGCCGGATCAGCCGGCGGCCGCCTGCGCCACTGGTTGCCCGGCCTTGACGCCCAGCTCTGCCAGCTTGGCGACCCCGCCGTCGAATGCGGTGAGCACCCACGGACCCGTCTTCGGTGATGGCGACGGTGTGCTCCCAATGCGCCGCCCAGCGGCCGTCGGCGGTGACGACCGTCCACTCGTCCTCGAGCACCCGAGTGTCGGGCGCGCCCAGCGTGACCATCGGCTCGACTGCCAGCGCGAGGCCCTTGACCAGCCGCTGACCACGGCCGGGACGGCCGTAGTTCAGCAGGTGCGGGGCTTGGTGCATGGCCGTGCCGATGCCGTGGCCACCGTAGTTGTCGACGATCCCGTAGGGGCCGTGGGGACCGCTGTGGCGGCGGACCTCCCGCTCGACAGCGTGGCTGATGTCGGTGAGCCGGCCGCCGAGCTGCGCCGCCGCCAGCCCCGCCCACAACGAGGCCTCGCACACGCGGGAGAGCTCCAGCGCCTCGGGCGCCACCTCGCCGACCGGCACGGTGATGGCCGAATCGCCATGCCAGCCGTCGAGGATCGCTCCGCAGTCGATCGACAACAGATCGCCGTCGCGAAGTACGCGCGTGCCGGGGATGCCATGGACGATCTCGTCGTTCACGGAGGCGCAGATGCTGCCCTGAAAGCCCGGCTGGCCCATGTGACCGCCGTAATTGAGGAACGACGGGATGGCGCCCTCTCCGCGGATCGAGCTTTCCGCGATCTCGTCGAGATCCTTCGTGGTCATCCCCGGGACAACCGCCTGGCGGAGCTTGTCCAGCGTGCGGGCAACCACCAGCCCCGCCTCGCGCATCAGCAGGATCTCTGAGCGCGATTTGATCTCGACTTCGTCGCGCCGGGTCATGCGCTTCGCCTCACATCTCCAGGATCGTCATGCCGTCGCGCCGTCGATCAGTCCTCGTATCGGCGAAGCGCCTCGAGCGCCCGGTCGGTGATGTCATCCACCGGCCCGGTCGCGTCGATACCTACCAGGATGCCTCTTGCTGCGTAAAAAGAGATGAGCGGTGCGGTCTGTTCCGCATAGACCTCGAGGCGATGGCGGACGGTCTTGGGCATGTCGTCGTCGCGCTGGAAGAGGTCGCCCCCGCAGCGGTCGCAGAGCCCCTCACGGGTCGGTGGGTCGAAGTCGACGTGCCAGATCGTCCCGCAGCGATGGCAGGTGCGGCGCCCGGAGAGCCGGCGCACGACCTCGTCGTCGTCGACCACCAGCTCGAGCACGATGTCGAGCTTGTGGCCGAGGTCGGCCAGCAGCTGCTCCAGGGTCTCGGCCTGCGGAACGGTGCGGGGAAAGCCGTCGAGCAGGAACCCGCGCGACGGCGTCCTCCTCGGCGAGCCGATTGCGCACCATCTCCACCGTCACCGAATCGGGGACCAGGTCACCGGCGTCCATATATTGCTTGGCCAACTTGCCGAGATCGGTTCCCTCACTGACATTTGCCCGGAAAATGTCGCCGGTGGAAATTTTCGGGATGGACTCAGCGGACGCTATAAAAGCCGCCTGCGTGCCCTTGCCCGCCCCGGGCGGGCCTACGAGAACGAGGCGCACTAGCGGAGGAAGCCCTCGTAGTTACGCTGCTGCAGCTGGCTTTCAATCTGCTTCACCGTCTCCAGGCCCACACCGACCATGATCAGGACGCTGGTGCCGGCAAACGGGAATTGCTGATTTTTCGTCAGGTTGAGCAGCGCCAGCGGCAGAACGCAGATGATGCCGAGAAACAGCGAGCCCGGAAGCGTGATGCGCGAAAGCACCCGCTCCAGGTACTCGGAGGTCGGCCGGCCGGGACGAATGCCAGGGATGAAACCGCCGTACTTCTTCATGTTGTCGGCGACTTCGACCGGGTTGAAGGTGATCGCCACGTAGAAATACGTGAAGAAGATGATCAGCGCCGCATAGGTGGCGAGGTACAGCGGATTGTCGCCGCGCACCAGGTAGCGCTGCTCGAAGTCCTGGAAGGTCTTGTTGGTCCACACCTGGCCGAGCAACTGCGGGAGCTGCAGCAGGGACGACGCGAAGATCACCGGAACCACACCGGCCTGGTTGACCTTCATCGGGATGTAAGTGGAACTGCCGCCGTACATTCGGCGCCCGATCATGCGTTTGGCGTACTGCACCGGGATGCGGCGCTGCGCCTGCTCCACGAAGACGACGAACACCACGATCGCGAGCCCCAGCAGCAGCACCAGGGTGAAGACCACGCCTCCGGCCGCCTGCTGGATTCCCGAGCCCTGCGAAGGGAGCCGGGCGGCGATGGAGGTGAACATCAGCAGCGACATGCCGTTGCCGACGCCCTTGCCCGTGATCAGCTCGCCGAACCACATGATCACGGCGGTGCCGGCGACCATGGTCACGACGATGATCGCCGTGTTGAACACCGAGGCATTACGGATGATCGCGGTCGTGCAACCGGGGATCAGCCGGTTGGAGCGGGCCAGTGCCACGATGCCGGTCGACTGAAGGACCGCGAGCGCGAGCGTCAGGTAGCGCGTGTACTGAGTGATCTTGGTTTCGCCGGCAGCGCCTTCCTTCCGCAGCCGCTCCAGGCGCGGGATGACGACGCTCAGCAGCTGCATGATGATGCTGCTGGTGATGTAGGGCAGGATCCCGAGCGCGAACACCGACAGCTGCAGCAAGGCCCCGCCGCTGAACAGGTTCACCAGTGACAGCAGGTTCTTGTTGGAACTGCTCTGGTTGCCCGTCAGGCAGTCGTGGATCGCACGCGTGGAGACGCCCGGCGAAGGGACCGTGCTGCCGATCCGGAACAGCACAATGATGCCGAGCGTGAACAGCAGCTTTTTGCGCAGGTCAGGCGTGCGGAACGCCCGTCCGAAAGCGGAGAGCACGGCTCCTCCCTGCAGGAGTCTTAGTTAGGCGGCTACGGGGGGCAGCCGCTCAGCTGGAGCGCCAGGGGTGCCTCAGGCGACTGTAACAGTCCGAATGCGACGGGTCCCGTGCGCGAACGCCTCTCGACATTGCCGAAAAGTGCCGAACAACGATGCCGCCCCCTCGGACCTAGCCGATGGGGGCGGCGTCATTGAACAGCACAAACGCTCAGACCTCTATCGCCGCGCCTCCGGCTGCCGAGAGCTTTTCTTTCGCGGAACTGGAGAAGGCGTTGACACTGACCTGCATGGCCACGGACACCCCGCCATCGCCGAGCACCTTCACCGGGTATCCAGGGCGCACTGCACCGGCCTCGACCAGCTCGTCGACCCCGATGGTGCCGCCGTCCGGGAAGAGCTCACCGAGCCGGGTCAGGTTGACGACCTGGTACTCGACGCGCGCCGGGTTGCGGAAGCCCTTGAGCTTGGGCACCCGCATGTGCAGCGGCATCTGACCACCCTCGAAACGGGCCGGGACGTTCTTGCGAGCGCCCGTGCCCTTGGTGCCCCGACCTGCGGTCTTGCCCTTGGAGCCCTCACCGCGACCGACGCGGGTCTTGGCCTTCTTCGCTCCGGGGGCCGGACGCAAGTGGTGCACCTTGAGCCCGCGGCCGGACAGCACGGAGGAGTCCGGGCCGGCTTCGATCTCTTGCTCGCTCATGGCGAAACCTCCTCGACCTGCACGAGGTGAGCCACCGCGCGGACCATGCCCCGGACTTCAGGACGGTCCTCACGGGTCACCGTTGCGCCGATCCGTCGCAATCCCAGCGTTTTCAGGGTTTCGCGCTGGCGGGCGGTGCCGCCGATCCCCGACTTGCGCTGGGTGATTTTGATGTCTGCCATCACCGTCACGCCCCTGGCGTCAGCACGGGCGCCGCCGCTGCCATACCGGCAGCCCGAGCACGCAGCAGCGCGGCCGGAGCCACGTCCTCGAGCGGTAGCCCGCGGCGGGCGGCGATCTCCTCGGGACGCGTGAGTCCCTGGAGCGCCGCCACCGTGGCCCGGACGATGTTGATGGGGTTGGACGAGCCCAGCGACTTCGAAAGCACATCGTGGATTCCGGCGCACTCGAGCACGGCGCGGACCGGGCCACCGGCGATGACGCCGGTACCCGGAGAAGCCGGCTTCAGGAGCACGACGCCCGCCGCGTCCTCACCCTGAACCGGGTGGGGAATGGTGGCGAGGATCCGCGGGACCTTGAAGAAGTGCTTCTTGGCCTCCTCGACGCCCTTCGCGATAGCGGCGGGCACCTCCTTGGCCTTCCCGTAGCCGACACCCACGGTGCCATCGCCGTCGCCGACGATCACGAGGGCGGTGAAGGAGAAGCGACGGCCACCCTTGACGACCTTGGCGACCCGGTTGATGGCGACGACCCGCTCGATGTACGCGGACTTCTCCGCTGCGGCCCCACCTTGGCGGTCGCGTCGGTCACGGCGTTCGCCGGTGCCGCCTGCGCGGCGTTGACCTGGCATATCGGAGACGTCCTTCCTAGAACCGGAGCCCGGCTTCGCGGGCCCCATCTGCGAGAGCGGCAATGCGCCCGTGATACTTGCGGCCGCCGCGGTCGAAGACCACGGCGTCGATGCCGGCCGCCTTGGCGCGCTCAGCGATAAGAGCGCCGACAGCGGTGGCCGCCTTGCTCTTGTCGCCATCAGCGGCGCGCAGGGTCACGTCGAGGGTCGAGGCCGACGCCAGCGTGTGACCGCGGGTGTCGTCCACGACCTGCGCGTAGATGTGACGAGCAGAGCGAGTGACGACCAGGCGCGGGCGGGCGGTGGTGCCGGTGACCCTCTTGCGGACCCGGAAGTGCCGGCGGGTGACGCCGGCCCGCCGTGTGGCGGAGATGGTGGATGGCATTACTTGCCCGCCTTCCCGACCTTGCGGCGGATGACCTCGCCTTGGTAACGCACGCCCTTGCCCTTGTACGGGTCGGGCTTGCGCAGCTTGCGGATGGTGGCAGCGACCTCGCCGACCTGCTGCTTGTCGATGCCGCTCACGACGAATCGGGTAGGCGCCTGAACCTCGAAGGTGATGCCTTCTGGAGCCTTGACCGGCACCGGGTGGCTGAAGCCGAGTGCGAATTCCAGGTCACGGCCGCGGGCCTGGACCCGGTAGCCGACGCCGACGATCTCGAGCGTCTTCGCGAACCCGGAGGTGACGCCGGTGACCATGTTGGCCAGCAGCGAGCGGGTGAGGCCGTGTCGGGCCCGGCTGTCGCGCTCGTCGTCCGGACGCTGCACAAGCAGCTGACCGTCCTCCTGCACGACAGTGATGGGCTCGATGACCGTATGGGAAAGGGTGCCCTTGGGGCCCTTGACCGTGACCTCCTGGCCGTTGAGGGTGACCTCGACGCCGGAGGGGACGGGGACCGGGAGCCGGCCGATGCGTGACATGGCCGCTACCAGACGAAGGCGAGGACTTCCCCGCCCACGCCCCGTTTGGCGGCCTGCTTGTCAGTCAGCAGCCCGGTCGATGTGCTGATGATGGCCACACCAAGTCCGCCGAGCACCTTCGGCAGGTTGGTCGCCTTCGCGTAAACGCGGAGACCGGGCTTGGAGATGCGCCGGATGCCGGCGATCGTGCGCTCACGGTTCTGGCCGTACTTGAGGTCGACGATGAGCACGCGCTCGACGCCTTCGCCCTCGCTCGACCAGCCCTTGATGTAGCCCTCCTGCTGGAGGATCTCCGCGATGTGGGTCTTGATCTTGCTGTAGGGCATGCGCACGCTGTCGTGGTAGGCCTTGTTGCCATTGCGGACGCGCGTGAGCATGTCAGCAATCGGGTCGGTCATCGTCATGGACGATTCACCGCCGTCAGGTCTGTCTTCATAACTGTGCCTTGCCTTCCCGCGATGGTTCCCCGGCCGGGGCCTTCCGCGTAGAGAGGTGAGAAAAATTCGGTCACGAACTGCTGCCGACTACCGCTCACTACCAAGAGCTCTTGGTGATGCCCGGCAGCTCGCCGCGGTGAGCCATCTGCCGCATGCAGATGCGGCAGAGGCCGAAAGCCCGGAAGACAGCGCGGGGACGCCCGCACCGCTGGCAGCGGGTGTAGCCGCGCACCTTGAACTTCGGCTTGCGGTTGGCCTTTTCTACGAGCGCTTTCTTTGCCATTCCTCAGCTCTCCCGGAACGGGAACCCGAGCGCTCGAAGCAGCGCCCGTCCCGCGTCATCTGTCTCGGCGCTGGTGACGATCGTGATGTCCATGCCTCGGACGCGATCGACGCGGTCGGGGTCGATCTCGTGAAAGATCGACTGCTCGTTGACGCCGAAGGTGTAATTGCCGCGGCCGTCGAACTGCCGGGGCGAGAGCCCGCGGAAGTCACGGATACGCGGTAGCGCGATCGACACGAGCCGGTCGATGAACTCCCACATGCGGTCGCCGCGCAGGGTCACCTTCGCGCCGATGGGCTGGCCCTCGCGCAGCTTGAACTGCGCGATGGACTTGGTGGCCCGCCGGACGGTCGGCTTCTGGCCGGTGATCAGTGAGAGGTCACGGACGGCGCCGTCGATGAGCTTGGCGTCGCGGGCGGCGTCGCCGACGCCCATGTTGACGACGACCTTGACCACGCCGGGCACCTGCATGATGTTGGCAATGCCGAGCGAGGACTTCAGCTCAGGGAGCACCTCGTCGCGGTAGCGCTGCTTGAGCCGCGCCGGCGGGCGGGTGGGGGCTGACGCCTCTTGCGTAGCAGTCATCAGACATCCACCTCGTTGCCCGCGCTGCGGACGACCCGCACCTTCTTGCCCTCGTCATCGATCCGGTAGCCGAGGCGCCCGGGCTTGCCCGTCTTCGGGTGGATGATCGCCACATTGCTGACGTGGATGGAAGCTTCGGTCTCGATGATGCCGCCGGTCTGGCTCCCACGCGCGCTCTGCGTCTGCTTGGTGTGCTTCTTGATTCGGTTGGCTCCCTCGACAAGCACCCGGTCGTCCTTGGGGTACGCGACGATGACCTTGCCGCGCAGCCCACGGTCCTTGCCGGTGAGCACCTGGACGGTGTCGCCCTTCTTGATCTTCATGTCCTCAGATCACTTCCGGTGCCAGCGAGATGATCCGCATGAACTTGCGATCGCGCAGCTCGCGGCCCACTGGGCCAAAAATACGAGTGCCGCGCGGGTCGCCGGTGTCACGGATCAGCACCGCTGCGTTTTCGTCGAATTTGATGTACGTGCCATCGGGACGGCGCCGCTCCTTGACGGTGCGGACGACGACCGCCTTGACGACCTCGCCCTTCTTCACACCGGCGCCGGGCAGCGCGTCCTTCACGGTTCCGACGATGATGTCGCCGATCCCGGCGTAGCGACGGCCGGAGCCGCCGAGCACGCGAATGCAGAGCAGCTCCTTGGCGCCGGTGTTGTCGGCGACGCGAAGCCGCGACTCCTGCTGGATCATCGGGCACGCTCCAGGATCTCCACCACGCGCCAGCGCTTGGTGGCCGACAGCGGACGGGTCTCCATGAGCAGCACGCGGTCGCCGATAGCGGCGTCGCCCTCGTCATGCGCCTTGTAACGGGTGGTGCGCCGGATCGTCTTGCCGTAGAGCGGGTGCTGGACCCGGTCCTCGACCTCGACGACGACCGTCTTGGTCATCTTGTCGCTGACCACGAGGCCCTCACGGACCTTGCGGTTACCGCGGACCTCAGTGGCGGAGCCACCGGTCGTGCTTGGCGCTTCTGCGGGGGTACTCATGCTGATGCCTTCTCGGTCTCGGCTGCGGACTCGGCTGAATCCTCAGCGATGACCTGATAGGTGATGCCGAGCTCGCGCTCGCGCATCACGGTGTAGATGCGAGCGATGTCGCGGCGGACCGTCTGCAGCCGCCGGTTGTTGTCCAGCTGCCCGGTCGCGACCTGGAAGCGCAGGTTGAACAGCTCCTGCTTGGCGTCCTTGAGTCGCGTGACTAGCTCCTCGTCGCCGGCGCCGCGCAGTTCGATTGCGGTGGCGTTGGCCATCAGACGCTCGCCCCCTCTCGCGTGATGAAACGGCACTTCATCGGCAGCTTGTGCATCGCGCGCCGCATCGCCTCGCGGGCGAGCGGCTCGGCAACCCCGGACAGCTCGAACATCACGCGGCCTGGCTTGACGTTGGCCACCCACCACTCCGGCGAGCCCTTACCGGAACCCATGCGGGTCTCAGCGGGCTTCTTGGTGAGCGGACGGTCCGGATAGATGTTGATCCAGACCTTTCCGCCACGCTTGATGTGGCGGGTCATCGCGATACGGGCCGACTCGATCTGGCGGTTGGTGACGTAGGCCGGCTCGAGAGCCTGGATCCCGTAGTCGCCGAACGCGATCGACGTGCCGCCCTTGGCAGCGCCCGAACGGCTCGGGTGGTGCTGCTTGCGGTGCTTGACCCTGCGGGGGATGAGCATGCGTCAGCCCTCCTGATCCGTTGCCGGTGCCGCCTCGGCGACCTGAGGTTCAGCGGCTTCGGGGGTTGCCTCGGGCGCTACCTCAGCAGCGATCTCGGCAGCCACCTCAAGGGTGACCGGGGTCTCGACCAGGGTCGGGATCTCCTCGACAGGAGCGGGAGCCTCTTCGGTGACGGGAGCCGCGGTCTGGCGCGACTGCGCCTGAGCCGCTGCGCGCCCGGCATCCGTACCGGCGGCCGTGGTTCCGGTCGAACCGCTGCGCGGCCGGCGGACCGGACGCTCGCGGCGCTGCTGGCGAAGGACGGCCTCCTGAGCCTCGCGCTCGGCGCGGCTCGCAATCACGTCGCCCTTGTAGATCCAGACCTTCACGCCGATGCGACCGAAGGTGGTGCGCGCCTCGTAGAAGCCGTAGTCGATGTCGGCGCGCAGCGTGTGCAGCGGCACCCGACCCTCGCGGTAGAACTCCGACCGGCTCATCTCCGCGCCGCCGAGACGGCCCGAGCACTGCACCCGAATCCCCTTGGCGCCGCCCTTGAGGGCGCTCTGCATCGACTTGCGCATCGCGCGGCGGAAGCTGACGCGGCTCGACAGCTGCTCGGCGACTCCCTGGGCGACGAGCTGGGCGTCGATCTCGGGGTTCTTGACCTCGAGGATGTTCAGCTGCACCTGCTTGCCGGTGAGCTTCTCGAGATCACCCCGGATGCGGTCGGCTTCCGCGCCGCGACGGCCGATGACGATGCCCGGCCGGGCAGTGTGGATGTCGACCCGTAGCCGGCCCTGGGTGCGCTCGATGTCGACCCGGCTGATGCCCGCGCGCTCCATGCCTTTGGACATCATCTTGCGGATCTTGACGTCTTCCCCGACGTAGGCCGCGTACTGCTTGTCGGCGTACCAGCGCGAGGTGAACTCGCTCGTGATACCCAGCCGGAAGCCGTGCGGGTTTACTTTCTGCCCCACTAGCGGGCCCTCCTCGAACTGCTCGAACGGGGCGCCTGCTCGCGAGCTTCGACGACGACCGTGATGTGGCTGGTGCGCTTACGCACCCGGTACGCGCGCCCCTGTGCCCGCGGGCGGAAACGCTTGAGGGTCGGGCCCTCGTCGACGTACGCCTCGCTGATCCACAGCGCGTCGCGGTCGAGATGCTCGTTGTGCTCGGCGTTGGCCACGGCCGAAGCCACGACCTTGTAGATGTCCTCGCTGGCGGCCTGCGGCGTGAAGCGCAGGACGTCGAGCGCTTCGGATGCCTTCATGCCGCGCACCAGGTCGATGACGCGTCGCGCCTTGCGCGGCCCGATGCGGGCGTAGCGCGCCTGGGCCCGGGCGGTGAGCGGCGCCGCTGGGACGGAATCGGTCTGGTCAGCCACGGCGGGCCCTCCGGTCGTCCTTGACGTGGCCACGGAAGGTGCGGGTGAGCGCGAACTCGCCCAGCTTGTGGCCCACCATGCCCTCGGTGATGAACACCGGGACGTGCTTGCGACCGTCGTGCACCGCGATGGTGTGACCGAGCATGTCGGGGATCACCGTCGAGCGACGCGACCAGGTCTTGATGACGTTCTTGGTGCCCTTGGAGTTCTGGTCGTCGACCTTCTTCAGCAGGTGGTCGTCGACGAACGGGCCCTTCTTCAGGCTGCGTGGCACTTGTTAACTCCTCCCTGCTGAGACGTGGCTGACGAAAGGAAACTGTTCATCGCCGGCCCCGGCCTGCGCGGCGACGGCGGACGATGAGCTTGTCGCTGGGCTTGTGCTGGGCGCGGGTACGGCCCTCGGGCTTGCCGGCCGGGTTGACCGGGTGGCGACCACCGGAGGTCTTGCCCTCGCCACCGCCGTGCGGGTGGTCGACCGGGTTCATGGCGACACCACGGACGTGGGGGCGCTTGCCCTTCCAGCGCATGCGACCGGCCTTGCCCCAGTTGATGCCCGCCTGCTCGGCGTTGCCGACCTCGCCGACCGTGGCGCGGCAGCGCTGGTCGACGTTGCGGGTCTCACCGGAAGGCATGCGCAGCAGGGCGTACGGGCCGTCCTTGGCCACCAGCTGGACACTGGAACCGGCGCTGCGGGCGATCTTCGCGCCGCCGCCCGGCTTCAGCTCGATCGCGTGGACCACGGTGCCGGTGGGGATGTTGCGCAGCGGCAGCGCGTTGCCCGGACGGATGTCGCTGGCCGGGCCGCTCACGACCGTGTCGCCCTGGCTGAGCCGGGTCGGCGCGATGATATAGCGCTTCTCGCCGTCGGCGTAGTGCAGCAGCGCGATGCGAGCGGTGCGGTTGGGGTCGTACTCGATGTGGGCGACCTTGGCCGGCACGCCGTCCTTGTCGCGGCGGAAGTCGATGACCCGATAAGCCCGCTTGTGGCCGCCGCCCTGGTGGCGCGCCGTGACCCGGCCGTGCGCGTTACGACCGCCCTTGCTGTGCAACGGGCGGACCAGCGACTTCTCCGGCTCACTGCGGGTGATCTCGACGAAGTCGGCCACGCTGGCGCCGCGGCGCCCCGGCGTCGTCGGCTTGTACTTACGGATACCCATGTGTCTCTCGTCTTTTCGTCTCGTTTAGTCGCGGTCAGCGGCGCTTGGCGAGGCCGTCAGGCCCCGGGCCCACCGAAAATGTCGATGGTTTCCCCGGCCCGCAGGCTCACCAGCGCGCGCTTGGTCGCCTTGCGCTGACCGAAGCCCGCACGGGTGCGCTTGCGCTTGCCCTGGCGGTTCTCGGTGTTGACCCGATCGACCTTGACGCCGAAGATCTGCTCCACAGCGATCTTGATCTGGGTCTTGTTGGCGTCAGGCCGGACGATGAAGGTGTAGGTGCCTTCCTCGACCAGGCCATAGCTCTTCTCCGAGATCACCGGAGCGAGGATGACGTCACGCGGATCGGGGATCATTCGCCCACTCCATCAGGATCCTTGGCAGCTTCGGTGTCGCTGGCTGCCCCTTCGGCCTCGGCCTCGAACTTGGGTGCGTCAGCGATCTCTCCGCTGGTCGCGTCTTCGACCTCGGCGACCATCTCCTGGTCGGAGACGCCCTGGCCCGCAGGCTTGGTCTCGCCCTTGGCCTCGGTCTCGGCCTCGTCCTTGGGCTCGGCCTTGGCGGCCGCTGCCTTACGCGGCGCGCGCTTCTTCGGCTCGGGCTCGGCGACCGGCTCCTTCGCGAGCGTGGTGACCGCGTCGGCCAGGTCCTCGAGCTCGGACTCGCGGGCGATGGCGTCAGCACCCTTGCCCTTCGGCGGACCGGCCAGGAACTCGGCCAGCGCGCCTTCGGTGAAGACCACGTCGTCGCTCACCAGCACGTCGTAGGTGTTGAGCTGGCCCGGTGCAATGAGGTGGACCTCCTGCACGTTGCGCAGGCTCTTCCAGGTCAGCTCATCGCGGCGCTCCGCGACCACGAGGACGTGACGGCTGCCGACCACGCTGCGCAGGTGAGCCGCCGCCGACTTGGTCGAGGGCACCCCCAGCGCCTCGTCGACGACACCGCTCACCACGTGAATCCGCCCGTGGCGCGCCCGGTCGGAGAGGGCTCCGCGCAGGGCGGCAGCCTTCATCTTCTTGGGGGTGCGCTGCACGTACGAGCGCGGGGTCGGTCCGTGGACCACACCGCCGCCGGCGAACTGCGGCGCCCGGGTCGAACCCTGACGCGCACGGCCGGTGCCCTTCTGGCGATAAGGCTTCTTGCCACCGCCGCGCACCTCCCCGCGGGTCTTGGTATCGGCCGTGCCCTGGCGTGCGGCGGCCAGCTGACCGACCACGACCTGGTGGATCAACGGAACGTTGACCTGGACGTCGAAGACGGAGGCCGGCAGCTCGGCGGTGCGCTTGAGATCACCGGACGGAGACTGGACATTGACGCTGCGGGTCACGCCCTCGACAGCGGTGGCGCTCACTGCTCAGCCCCTTCACTTGCGGCTTCCGCGACGGGCTGCTCAGCAGCCGGCTCGAAAGCATCGGGAGCGACGCGCTTGGAGGCGCTGCGCACCAGGACGAGGCCGCCATCGGGACCCGGAATGGCACCGCGCACGAGCAGCAGGCCGCGCTCAGCGTCGACGGCGTGGATCACCAGGTTGGCGGTGGTGGACCGCTCGTTACCCATGCGACCGGCCATCTTGACGCCCTTGAAGACACGGCCAGGAGTGGCGCAGCCGCCGATGGAACCCGGCGAGCGGTGCTTCTTCTCGACACCGTGCGAGGAGCTCAGGCCCTTGAAGCCGTGGCGCTTCATGACACCGGCGTAGCCCTTGCCCTTGCTCGTGGCGGTCACGTCGACCACGGCGCCGGCGCTGAAGGCCTGCGCGGTGAGCTCGTAGCCCACGGTGTAGGACGACGCGTCCAGCGTGCGGAGCTCGACGATGTGGCGGCGCGGGGTCACGCCGGCCTTCTCGAAGTGGCCACGCAGCGGCTTGGGAACCTTGCGCGGGTCGATCTCACCGAACGCGAGCTGCACGGCGCTGTAGCCGTCAACGTCGGGAGTGCGCACCTGCGTGACGACGCAGGGGCCGGCCTTGACGACAGTCACCGGTACAACCCGGTTGTCGGAATCGAAGACCTGGGTCATCCCCAGCTTGGTGCCGAGGATGCCGCGGATGACGCGGTCAGCCATCTCGTGACTCCTCCTTAAAGCTTGATCGAGATGTCGACGCCGGCCGGGAGGTCAAGCCTCATCAGCGAGTCGACGGTCTTCGGGGTGGGATCGAGAATGTCGATCAGCCGCTTGTGCGTGCGCATCTCGAAGTGCTCACGACTGTCCTTGTACTTGTGCGGCGAACGGATGACGCAATAGACGTTCTTCTCGGTCGGTAGCGGCACCGGGCCCGCGACCTGCGCGCCCGTACGGGTCACCGTCTCGACGATCTTGCGCGCCGAGCTGTCGATGACCTCGTGGTCGTAGGCCTTGAGCCTGATGCGGATCTTCTGGGCCGCCATCGCTTCTTCTCACCCGGAATCTTGAATGTGGAACGGATTGCCAACGGTCTGAACGCGAACCGGCGGGCCCTTCGAGGAAGGGCCCGCCGGCCTTTGCAACTACTTCAGGATCTTCGTGACGCGCCCGGCGCCCACGGTCCGGCCACCCTCGCGGATGGCGAACTTCAGGCCCTCTTCCATCGCGATCGGCTGGATGAGCTGGACGGTCATCTCGGTGTTGTCACCGGGCATGACCATCTCGGTGCCCTCCGGCAGGGTCACGACGCCGGTGACGTCAGTGGTGCGGAAGTAGAACTGCGGGCGGTAGTTGTTGAAGAACGGCGTGTGCCGGCCGCCCTCGTCCTTGCTCAGGATGTAGACCTGCGCCTCATACTGCGTGTGAGGCGTGGTGGTCCCGGGCTTGACGATGACCTGGCCGCGCTCGACGTCCTCGCGCTTGATACCGCGAAGGAGCAGGCCGACATTCTCGCCGGCGCGCCCCTCGTCCAGCAGCTTGCGGAACATCTCGATGCCGGTGACCGTGGTGCTCACGGTTTTCTCGTGGATACCCACGATCTCGACCGTGTCGGTCACCTTGAGCACGCCGCGCTCGATACGACCGGTCACGACGGTACCGCGACCCGTGATCGTGAAGACGTCCTCGATGGGCATGAGGAACGGCTTCTCGACGTCACGCTCGGGCTCGGGGATCGACTCGTCGACCGCCGCCATGAGCTCCAGGAGCTTCTCCGACCACTCGGGGTCACCCTCGAGCGCCTTCAGCGCGGAGACACGAACCACCGGCAGGTCGTCGCCCGGGAACTCGTAGGTCGACAGCAGCTCGCGGACCTCGAGCTCGACGAGCTCCAGGATCTCCTCGTCGTCGACCATGTCGGCCTTGTTGAGAGCGACGACGATGTACGGGACGCCGACCTGGCGGGCCAGGAGCACGTGCTCCTTGGTCTGCGGCATCGGTCCGTCAGTCGCGGAGACCACCAGGATCGCGCCGTCCATCTGGGCGGCACCGGTGATCATGTTCTTGATGTAGTCGGCGTGGCCGGGGCAGTCGACGTGGGCGTAGTGCCGCTTGTCGGTCTGGTACTCGACGTGCGCGATCGAGATGGTGATGCCACGAGCCTTCTCCTCCGGCGCCTTGTCGATCTCGTCGAAAGGCGTGAAGGGGTTGAGCTCCGGATGGGCGTCGTGCAGGACCTTGGTGATCGCCGCCGTCAGCGTGGTCTTGCCATGGTCGATGTGACCGATGGTCCCGATGTTGACGTGCGGTTTGGTCCGCTCGAATTTCGCCTTCGCCACGGGTTGTCCCTCCTAGGACGGTATTGCTTCTGCAGAACTGAAGTCTTTGTTGTTGTAAACGCTCCACGCTGAAGTCCGGAAGCTCCAAACTCAGCGGAAGCCCTCTTACTCTCCGCGCGCCTTGGCGATGATCTCCTTAGCCAAGCTGCCCGGCACCTCGGCGTACGAGTCGAACTGCATGCTGTAGCTCGCCCGTCCTGAGGTCTTCGAACGCAGGTCACCGACGTAGCCGAACATCTCTGCCAGCGGCACCAGCGCCTTGACGACCCGTGCGCCGGAGCGCTCCTCCATGGCCTGGATCTGGCCACGGCGGCTGTTGAGGTCGCCGATCACATCACCGAGGTAGTCGTCGGGGGTGGTCACCTCGACGGCCATCAGCGGTTCGAGCAGGGCCGGATCGGCCCGTCGCGCCGCCTCTTTGAACGCCATCGATCCGGCGATCTTGAAGGCGAGTTCGGACGAGTCGACGTCGTGGTACTGACCGTCCTGCAGGGTG
>CAVXLW010000005.1:0-280776 GCA_963762695.1 uncultured Actinomycetota bacterium | reverse complement strand
GTGATCTGGGGGCCGGCACCCCTCGGTCTTCGGGCATTCCGGGGGCACAAGAGGTCGAGTGACGCCGGGGAAAGCGTGGTGCCGAACTGCTGTGTTTGCTTTCAATCGTCGGCGTGCTGTTTGGCCGGCAGCGCTGTGGCTCCTCCGGCGGTGTGACCTATCGGTGATCCAGGTGTAGAGCTCGGCGGGGGGTAGGGGGCGGGCGAGGTAGTAGCCCTGAGCGAGGTGGCATCCGAGTTCGGTGAGTTGGTCCCAGACGGCAGCGGTTTCGACGCCTTCGGCTACGACGGTCATTCGCAGGTTGCGGGCGAGTTCCACGCAGGATTTGACAATGCTGGTGTCCGCTGAGCCGGCCGTCATACCGGTAACGAAGGACCGGTCGATTTTGAGTTCTTGGACGGGAAGGCGCTTGAGGTAGGCCATGGATGAGTAGCCGGTACCGAAGTCGTCGAGTGAAAGGCTGACGCCGAGCGCACGCAGCCGGGTAAGGATGGCGATGGCCCGGTCGGTGTCTCTCATGAGGGCGCTTTCGGTGATTTCGAGTTCGAGTTGGCGAGCGGGTACGCGGTTCTCGTGGAGCAGCCGTCGTATGAGTTCTGGGAGATTCTCGTCGAGGAAGCGGGTGGAAATGTTGACTGAGATCGGCAGATCCAATCCGGCGGCGTTCCAGGCGCGGACCTGTGCGAGTGCCTGTACGGAGTACCTCGGTGGTCAGCGGTGCGATCAGTCCGGTGCGTTCGGCCAGCGGGATGAATTCGGCAGGGGCGAGCAGCTCGCGGGTGGGATGCTGCCAGCGGACGAGGGCTTTGGCGCCTACGACTTCACCCGTGACGAGATCGGCCTTGGGCTGGTAGTGCAGGCATAGCTGTGACGGGCTTCGCAAGGCGCGCCGTATCTGTCCGAGCATGGCGAGCTGTTGAGTGCTGGCGTAGGTAGCCGTCGGGTCAGTAGACGGCGTATCCCGGTGGCGGCGTCCTTCGCCGCGTACATGGCGATGTCGGCATGCTTGAGCAGTTCCTCGAAGCTGCTGCCGTGGGCTGGGCTGATGGCGATGCCGATGCTGACATCAACATCCACCGTGACATCTTCGAGCTGAAATGAAGCGGAAACGGCCGTGACGACCCGTTCGGCCACGGCGATCGCGGTCGCCGGATCGTCGAGCTCGGTAAGCAGCACGACGAACTCGTCGCCGCCGAGACGGGCGGTCGCGTCGGCCGGGCGAATCACGTCGTCGAGCCGGGGTCCTATCTGTTGGAGGAGCAGGTCGCCGAAGTGGTGTCCGAGGGTGTCGTTGACTTCCTTGAATCGGTCGAGATCCAGCAGCAGCAGCGCGACTGCACCACCTCCCCGAGCGGCCTGGCGTAGGGCGACTGGTCCGCTGACGTAGCAGCTGACGGTTCGGCAGACCGGTGAGCGGGTCGTGGGAGGCGAGGTGCCAGTTGGCCCTGGCTTGCTCGCGCAGGCGGCGTGACGCGCGCGTGACTAGTCGCATCAGACCGAGCCACAGGCCGGCCAGGCCGGCGGTGATGAGCCACAGCGCCTGGGTCGTGTCATGTTTGATCTGCGCCAGCACGGGGCGCCACTGCCGGTAGAACTCGACGACGGCGACGACCCGGCCAGCAATCCGCACTGGCACGAACGTCTCCAGGATCGGGCCGTAGCGGGCTAGCCCGGCGCGTTCGGTGCGATCGGGCACATCGCGGTCGGCCTGTGTGATGACGGTGGAAGGAGTGCGTCCGTCAAACGCCTGACTGACTTGAGGGCGGGTGGGCTCGGTCTGACCCAACCGGCCAGGCTCGGCGGCATAGGCCACGACGCTGGACGGATCCCAGGCGACGGCTCCCAGGTAGGTGTCCGATGCGACCATCGCCTGGAGCAGCTCGGTGACTTCGGCGTCCTGCTGGGTAGTGATCGCGGACTTCTGACTCGGGGTGACCCCAATGAAGTTGAGCACCAGGCGCATCGAGTAATTCGCAGTGCTCTCGGTCTGCGACACCGTCGTGCGATGAACGAAATCTGCGATCCACCAGCTCATCCCACGCCGAGCCCAGCGACCAGCAAGGCGCTGATAAGCCCGAACTTGATCGTCAGAGACGCCCGAAGGCGGCGCTTCGGGCGCCGAAAAGTCATGACAAATACGTCGACCCCGGTTCTTGATCACCCAAGGTGATGGGCGGCAGCCCTTGTGCCCAAGAGCCGGGACTTTCAGTCCGAAACGTTTCGGGACCGGGTTTGTCGACCGCGCCATTTTCTGAGCGCGATTTCTGAGCGAGCGGCCCGAGCGGCCACCTTGCTCATAATCAGGTGCGCCATCGGGTGGAGTTGTCTGCTGGGCGTGGAGCTGGCTGAGTGCACCAGGGTGCAACGGCCTCTGACCAACGGAGCGCAACTCGAAAAGCGCCGTCTCCGGTTCGCTGTCCGGTGGGCTGGTGACTGCGGCGGCAGCGGACATCGGCTGGCACAGTCCGGCCAGGATGGCCGCCCGTTGGCGATAGTCGTCCTGTTCTTCGACCAAGAGCGCAACGACATGGCAAGACAATTCGGTCGCAGTTCACCTGCAACCTGCTCGACTAAGTGAAGCAGTCGGCCCGCATCTACGCGGCCGGCGGCCGAGTCGGCAGCCACAGGGCATGGGCAGGAGCGATCAGACGTTGAAACGGAACTCCACGACGTCGCCGTCGCGCATCACGTAGTCCTTGCCCTCGATCCGCGCCTTGCCCGGCGGCGCGAGCGGCGGCGATCGAGCCGGCCTCGACCAGCTCGTCGAAGGAGACGATCTCGGCCTTGATGAAGCCGCGCTGGAAGTCGGTGTGGATGACGCCGGCCGCCTCGGGAGCGGTGGCACCCTTGCGGATCGTCCAGGCCCGGGTCTCCTTCGGGCCGGCCGTCAGGTACGTCTGCAGTCCGAGCGTCTCGAAGCCCACCCGGGCCAGCTGGTCGAGGCCCGGCTCGGTCCTGGCCGAGCTCGCCGAGCAGCTCGCAGCGCGTCGGCGTCGTCCAGCTCGGCCAGCTCCGCCTCGATCTTGGCGCACAGCACGATCGCCGCGGCCGGTGCGACGGAGGCGATCAGTTCCTTTCGACGCGTCTCGTCCGCGAGGTCGCCCTCGTCGACGTTGAACACGTAGATGAACGGCTTGGCCGGTCATCAGCTGCAGATCGCCGAGCGCGTCGCGGTCGAGCGCCGGCTCGCTGCTGACCGCCCGCCCGGAGTCGAGCACCTCGCGGGCCGCCTGCAGCGCGGTCAGCGACGCGCGCAGCTCGCGGCTTCATCCGGGCCTCGCGCTCCAGCCGGGGCAGCGCGTCATCGACGGTCTGCAGATCGGCGAGGATCAGCTCGGTGTTGATGGTCGCGATGTCGTCGACGGGATCGACGCGGCCCTCCACATGGGTGACGTCGGGATCCTCGAACGCCCGCACCACCTGGCAGATCGCGTCGGCCTCGCGGATGTGCGCCAGGAACTTGTTGCCGAGCCCCTGCCCCTCGCTCGCGCCGCGCACGATGCCGGCGATGTCGACGAAGCTCACCGTCGCCGGGACGATCTTGGCGCTGGAGGAAGATCTCGGCGAGCGTCGGCCGAGCCGCGCATCCGGAACGGCGACGACGCCGACGTTGGGCTCGATGGTGGCGAACGGGTAGTTCGCCGCGAGGACGTCGTTCTTCGTCAGCGCGTTGAAGAGGGTCGACTTCCCTACGTTAGGCAGGCCGACGATGCCGATGGAAAGCGCCACGTGGGCCGAGTCTACGGACGATCAGCCGGCGGGCGACTCAGTTACCTTCGCCCAGCACATCGGACACGGCCGCCGCGACGACCGTGGCGGTCGAGGCGCCGAGTTCGCGGTGGGCGTCCAGCAGCCGCCGGGCGAGCTCCGGCGCGTCATGCGGGTCCACGCCGCCGCCACGCTCTCGAGTGCCGACGCGGCGAATTGCCGGGCCACGTCCTCCTCGAGCGACGCGTCGCGCGACATGGCACGCAGAACGACCCGCTCGACCGAGGATTGCGGCACAAGCACAGAGGCTAGGCGCTTACACCGGATCTACAGCGCACGCGGGTACGGTCGTGTCGTGGGAACAGCACCGGGCGACGACCGACCCCGCCGGCCACCGGCGAGCGGGTCGGCGAACCGGGTGCAGGTCGCGCCGCGCCGCAGCGGCGGCCCGCTCGGTGATCCTCGCGGCCTGACCGCGGCCGGCTGCGCGGTGATGTTGCTCATCTTCGGATTCATCGGAGCGCTGCTGGACCTGCTCGCCGGCCACGACCTCTGGGTCATGTTCGGCATCGGCTTCATCGGAGCGGCAGCCCTGTCGGCCGCCCGCTGTCACGCCGAAGATCTCGGGGCGACGATCGTCTTCCCGCCGCTGGCCTACTTCGTGATCGCCTTCATCTTCACGGTAATTCACCCGCGCTCCGGTACGCATACCGGCGGTTCCAAGCAGTTCGCCATCGATCTGGGCGGAGAGCTCGTGTTCAGCGCGCCGATCCTGCTTGCCGCGACCCTCGTGGCGCTCGGTCTGGCGACCGCGCGCGGGCGGGCGAGCGCCGCCCAGCGGCGCAAGCGCGGCGGCTCGCGCGTCACCGCCGGCTAGGGAACGGCTCCGGAAGCCTTCGCCTTCATCGAGCGTCGCAGCTCCGGCGGCAGCGCGAAGAGCAGCGACTCCTTGACCTCGGTGTACTCCTCGACGTCGGCGAAACCGTTGTCGGCGAGGTAGGCGAGTACACCCTCCACCAGCACCTCCGGCACGGACGCTCCGGAGGTCAGCCCGACCGTCTCCACGCCGTCGAACCAGCCCGGCTCGATGTCGGCCGCCGCATCGACGAGGTAGGACGCGGGGGCGCCGGCCTCGCGGGCCACCTCGGTGAGCCGCACCGAATTCGATGAGTTACGCGAGCCGACCACGAGCACCAGATCGCAGAGCGGGGCGATGGACTTGACCGCCGACTGCCGGTTCTGCGTGGCGTAACAGATGTCGTCGCTCGGCGGGCCCTGCAGTGCGGGGAAACGCTTACGCAGCGCGTCACGGTGATGACCGTCTCGTCCACCGACAGCGTGGTCTGCGAGAGGTAGGCGACGCGCTCGGGATCGCGCACCTGCACCGACGCCGCTTCCTCGGTGCCGTCGACCAGGTGGATCCGCTCGGGCGCCTGCCCGGTCGTGCCGACGACCTCCTCGTGGCCGGCGTGGCCGATCAGCACGATGTCGTAGTCCTCAGCGGCGAACCGGCGCGCTTCCAGGTGGACCTTGGTCACCAGCGGGCAAGTGGCGTCGATCGTGCGCAGCCTGGCGATCCGCCGCCTGCTCGTGCACTCCCGGGGCTACGCCGTGGGCGGAGAAGACGACGATGGACCCCTCGGGGACCTCGTCGTTCTCCTGGACGAAGATCGCCCCGAGCCCCTCGAGCCGGCGAACGACATGCAGGTTATGGACGATCTGACGGCGCACGTAGATCGGCGGCCCGAACGTCTCGAGGGCTCGCTCGACCGTCTGAACCGCACGGTCGACGCCGGCGCAATAACCTCGGGGGCGGGCCAGCAGGACACGTCCCATGCCCCAAGGGTACGGGCCAGTAGGGGTCGCTCGCACCCAGCGGCACCTGACGGTCAGCTGACATGGCGTGGGCCACGAAAGGGTGTGCGCCAGAACTCTGCGGGCACCGGCACGGCTAGGGCAAGCTCACATCCAGTCCCCATCCAGTCCCCATCAGCACCGGGCATCCAGCCCGAGCACCGACTTTCAGGAGAGCGTGACCGTGTCTTTGCATTCACCGGCCGCCGGCCACCCCGTCCCCAAGCCGGTCTCGGCCTATGTCGGGCTCCTGCTCGCTGCGGTCGAGGACACCAACGAGCCCGGAGCATCCCTGGTGGCCCGGATCGCTCGGCTGCCGATCGCCACGTTCGGGCAGTTGCTGACAGCCCGGCGGCGCTACGACGAGCTGGCCGAGCAGGGCGATGTCGTCATCGACGCGGTGGTCGGGATGGTGCGGCACCGCCTGGGCGGCAGTGACGTGAGCGAGCCCGACGAGTACGACGGCAGCTCCGACTGGATGGCCGATGACTTCGCCGATCCCGACCGAGCGGGCGCGGCAGTCACGTCGATCACCGGACGCTCCGCCAACGGCGCCGCGCATGATCCCTGGGCCGAGCTCCCGGACGACACCGAGGACGATCAGCCGGAGCTGACCCCGCTGGAGCGGCTGGAGCAGTTCAGCGTCCCTGCGGAGATCGGCGCCCAGGCGGGCGGGCTCAAGAGCGCCGCCGACCTCCCGCTGGAGGACTTCGACCACATGACGGCACCTCAGCTACGGGGCCGGCTTCGCACGCTCGATCGGGTGCAGCTCGTCCAGCTGCTCGACTACGAGCGGGCTCACGCCAACCGGGTGCCGATCGTGCTGATGCTGGAGAACCGGCTCACCAAGCTGCTGGCGACCGGCGACTGACGGTCAGGAGGCGGCGCGGGGGGAATCGTCGAGCAGGTCGGCCGAGCGGGTCGGCGCCGCGCCCTCGGCCGTGCGCACCGAGACCCGCGAGAGCAGGTAGCGAGCCATCAATCCGGCGCGTAGCACGAGCCGCACCGGCAGCCAGCGCAGGCCACGGTAGCGATCGGCGAGGTAGCGGTAGGCGCTGAGCGTGATGGGCGCGCTGCATGACCTCCGGCACGCGGCGCGTCGCATGGCCGCCGCTGTGCTCGACGACGCGCCGACGGCACGTAGATCGAGCTCCAGCCCGGCGCGGCCGAGCCGGTCACACAGATCGACGTCCTCGAAATACATGAAGTATCTCGGATCAAACCCGCCGACCGACTCGAACGCTTCACGTCGCACCAGGAGTGCGGACCCGAGAGCCACCCGCACACCCCCTCGGCCGGCGACTCGCGCTCCTGCCGGTAGGACGCGGTCCACGGATTGGTCGGCCACCACCATCCGGCCAGGGCGTGGCCGATGCCCGCGCCCGAGCGACGGCAGGGCACGGGCGCTCGGGTACAGCCGGCCGTCGGGGGTCACGATCGCCGGGCCGAACGCCCCGCCCTCCGGCCACCGCTCCCCGGCCGCGAGCAAGGCATCGAGCGCACCCGGCTGACACCAGCGGACGTCGGGGTTGGCGATCAGCAGCCACGGAGCCGTCGCGCCCTGGGCCCCCGCGTTCGCCGCCCGGCCGTAACCCATGTTGCCGCCCGTGGGCACGCAGGGTCACACCGGGCTCGGCGCGCGGCCGTCTCGGGAACGCCGTCGGTCGAACCGTTGTCGGCGAGCACCACCTCGTAAGCGGCGCTCGTCGCCAGCTGAAGCGAGGACAGGAACGTCTGCAGTGACGGGCCCGGCGAGTACGTGACGACGACGATCCGGACCTGCGGGCCTGCGGTCACTCCCCTAGACGGCGCGGGCGTAGCTCGCCAGGTGCGCCTCCGCGCTGGCGGCCCAGGTGAACTCATGCGCCCGAGCCAGCCCGCGGCGCCGCGAGGTCGGCGCGGCGCGGCTCGTCAGAAAGCAGATCGGCGAGGGCTGTCGGCGATGGCTGGCGCCTCGGGCTGCGGTGTAGGCCACCGCATCACCGCCCACTTCCGGCAGCGAGAGCCGGGGCGTGGTGAGCACCGGCGCCCCGCAGGCCATCGCCTCCAGCACCGGCAGCCCGAACCCCTCACCGTGGCTCGGGTAGGCGACGATCAGCGCCCCGCCGAGATAGCCCGGCAGATCCTGGAAGCGCAGGTAGCCCGGGCGCAGCACGCGCAGGTTGGGCGGCACCTCGGCGATGCGCCGCGTCGACGGCGTGGTCCCAACCGGAGCCGCCGGCCAGCACGAGCGCCGGAGGCTCGTCACGCCAGTGCACGGCTTCGCTCCAGCCGCGGATCAGGTTGGGCACGTTCTTGCGCGGCTCGAGCGCGCCGAGGAAGGCGATGTACTGCTGCGCGCCCAGGCCGAGGCGCAGCCGCACGCGCTCCTTCTCCACCTCCGTCGGCGGGTGGAAGAGGTTCTGGTCGACGCCGTGGTAGGCCACGTCGAGCTTGGTCGGGTCAGCATCGAGGACGCGGATCACCTCATCGCGGGTGGCCTTGCTCGGCACGATGCAGCGCGCGGCCCGGCGCAGCGCCGTCCGCGTAGCCGACCGGAAGAACGTGCCCTTGACGGCCGTGTGCATGTCGGGCTCGGTGAAGAAGGTCGCATCGTGAATCGTGACGACGACAGGACGCCCGACCCGCAGCGGCATCGTGTAGTGCGGCGAGTGGACGACCTCGGCATTCACCTGCTGGGCGACGAGCGCCAGCCCGGTCTGCTCCCACGCCAGGCGCGCGGGGCGGTGTGAGATCGCCGGCGGGCCGGCCACGACCGTCGCCTCTGGCGCCAGCCGGCCATAGCGCTCGGCATCCGAGCGCTGGCACACAACAGCAAGATTGGCGTCTGCCGCGCCGAGGGCGGAGATCAAGCCGTCGACGTAGCGACCGACGCCGCCGCGGTCTGCCGGGACCGCGGTGGCGTCCACGAGCACCCGGGGGCCCACGGCTCTCCTCACGGCGGTGTGGTTGCGCTACCGCGTCCCACAGTAGCCCGGTAAAGCTGTGAGGGCGGGATCTAGCCGACGATGTAGCCGACTATCTGGCCGACTATGCTGGCACTGAGGTTTCGGCAGATTTCCCAGAGGTGAACGGCCGCCGCTTCCCAGGAGAAGTCCTTGCTACGCACCAGGCCGGCCTTCGACCAGAGCTGACGCTCGGCCACGGCGCGGCTGACGGCGGCTGCGAGCGCCGCCGCATCACCCCGCGGTGTGACGATCGCCGCGCCCCCGGCGACCTCCACCAATGCCGGCGCGTCGCTGATGACCACGGGCACTCCGTGCGACATCGCTTCCAGGACGGGAAGTCCGAACCCCTCGGCGCGGCTCGCCATGACCAGCACCTCGGCCCGCGAGTAGACGGTCGCCAGATCGGGGTCGGCGAGCCGTCCGAGCAGCCGGATACGCGACTCGGCCACGCGCGGCAGCGCATCGCCCCACCCGCCGGGGCCCGCGATCAGCAGCGGCAGATCGGGCCAATCGTCCTCGGACAGCGCGGCGGCGGCGACGTCGAGTCCCTTGCGCGGTTCCAGCGTCCCCACAGCAAGCGCGAAGCGCTCCGGCAGGTCGAGCCGGGCGGCGCGGTCGGCCGCGTCGGGCGGCACCGCGCGTATCCCCTCGCTGACGCCCTCGCCGATCACCTCGACCCGCGGCAGTGAGATGTGCGCCGCCAATTCCCGGGCGACCGCCGCCGTGGGCGTGATGACGACGTCGGCGGTGTCGGCGACCCGTTCGGCCATCTCGCGGTGCCAGCGCGCACCGCGCGGTGTGAGGGTCTCGGGATGGGTCCAGGGCACCGCGTCGTGAATCGTGGCGACGAGCGGGCGACCGCGCCGCGGCGGGACGAGCAAGGTCGGAGCGAAGACGCAATCCGCGTGGGGTGTCGGGCCCATGCCGCGCCGCCACAGCTCGGCAAGAAGTGGCCGGCGCAGCCGATCCAGCCTGGTTCCGCCAGGGGCATACCACTCCGTGATCCGCTCACCCATTCCTGCCGTGGCACGCAGAGCGCTCAGCAGTTCGGCGGTGTAGCGGCCGGTGCCGCCGGGGACCGGCGCCCGCAGTTGCTCGGCCACGACCGCGAGGTGCACTCGACCATGGTGCACGCCGCCGGATCAGGTGCGGGTGATCCTGATACTGGCGCTTCCCCCGAACCACGCGGTGAAGTAGCGGAACGGCTGGAACGCCTCGGTCGTCACGCCCCTGGCGCGGCCGTCGCCCCACAGCACGAAACTGATCGACGCGGTCTGTCCCGGCAGGACCGACCTGGCACCCGCGATATCCGGCCTGAGGTAGCCGACCCGGGCTTGCGACAGCCAGCCCCATCCTGAGGACGGTGAGTTGCGGAACGCCGGCAGGTCGGTGCCCAGCTGGGTGGCGGCGTCGATCGGCCAGGCGCTGGTGCCGTCGTTACGCCAGCGCAGGGTGACGAACGCGTAGCCGTTGGCGGGCATCGTGATCGCGCCCGGGCTGCTGATCAGCGTGGCGGCATAAGGCTTCTTGACCGGCGGACGGGGCGGCGGAGTGGCGACCGGCGCGCCGTTGGTGATCGTCCACCAGGTGGAGCGCAGCCCGTCGGCGTAGGCGCCGAACGGGCGGATGCCGTAGAGCGCGGAGCCCGTCGTCGTGACCGAGGTCGCGCGGCCGAGGCTGTCGACGCCTTGCAGGACGACCGTGTTGATGCGCCCACCCCAGTCGCCGTTGCCGTCGCGCGAGGTGATGACGAGGCGCTGCAGCTTGCCGACGGACGGGTAGTGGGCCTGGATCGTGCTCGCCGGGAGCGTCGCGGTCCAGGTGTGCATCGGGTTCGCGACGGCGCCGTCCCACGGGTCGGCCTTGGCGACCAGGTACGGCTGCCCGCCGGCCACCGAGAACCCGCCGTTGGAGGAGCTGAACTGGGTGAAGGCCGGGAACCCTCCGTAGGTGCGGATCTGACCGGCGGTCGCGGCGATCGCAGCGTCGGTCTGGGGGTACTCGACGGGCGTGATGACGCCGGTGGACGAGCGCAGCCGGGTGCCGCCGAACGCCTGGCACGCCGAGGAATCGCAGATGTCGTACGTGCTCCAGATCGAGGCTGATGCCCGCTGTTGCGCCGCGTACGTGCGGGCCGCGATCGCCTGCGCCTGCAGCGCGGCCGGATACCAGGACGGCGAGGACTCCTGGGGGACGACCCCGCGCAGGTAGTCCTCCATGCGTCAGGGTGTCGGTGTTGATGACCGTGCCGGTGCCCATGAGCCAGCTCGCGACCGAGCCCCGGTAGTCCCGGGAGTAGAGGCCCGGATACACGACCGAGACGAGGTTGGCGGCGTCGGTGAAGCGCACGGGGGTCGTCAGGTTGGTGGCGCCGGCGACCGCGACCCCGTACCAGTTGCCCGCGACATAGCGCTGCAGATGCTGGCCCTGCGCGTCAGCGAGGATGCGCCAATAGGTTGCCGGAGCGGTGAGCCCGAGCTTGCGGCCGGCGCCGTCGGTGACCGTGAGCCCGGTGGCCGGGAGCACGGCAAGGTCGTAGCTGTTGGTGGCGGTGAGGCGTACCCGGATCGGTCGTGTTCGCCAGGACCGAGGCCGTCGTACCCGGGTAATAGGTGCTGACGATCGTGCTCGCCGGGACGCCCCGCGAAGCCGCACCTTCGGCGCCCCATTGCGACATGCCGTGGCCGTGGCCCCAGCCGTGCCCGGTGATGGCGAAGACGCCGCTCGCCGGCACGACGAAGGTCTGGCTGGGTGGCGTCACGGCGCTCGCGGACGCGACCGGCAGGGCGGCAAGGGCTACGCCACCGGCGACGGTCACCGCCGCAACGGCGGCCGCATATCGGCGCATAGCGGGGCACTCCTCGATGTAGGGACAAAACGCGTCGTCCCTATTGGGATCGGCAGCACCCCAGGAGAAGTTGACCGGTACGCCCCGCCGACCCGGCCGCGCCGGCGGTGGCGGGCTGGGAGGGTGCGCGGATTACCGGCGGCCGCGGCGCGCCGGGGGCGGGGGCGGGGGCGCCTCGGATCGCGACTGGACCAGGAAGCCGACGACCATCATCACGCAGATCCCGATCCCGATGACCCAGCCCCAGCCGGGGTGCTTCAGGGCCCGGCAGACCGCCACGGAACCGGTGATGATCAGGGCGAAGAGCAGAAAAGTGAGGAGCGCTGCCAGCGCGCGCTGCCCGGTCACCGGCCCAGCGTATGCACTACCCTCGGGCCTTCAGTACGGACAGACCGTCAGCACGAACGACAGGCAGCCGGGGGTTTGATGCTCGAGGCGACCGCGCCCACCGGGGCGGCAGTGCCCACGCCCCCGCTCGCGATCCGCGCTTGGCTGCGCTACGACGTCGTCTCGCGCATCATCGATCGGCTCCAGCCGGCCAGCGTGCTCGAAATCGGCTGCGGCCAGGGGGCCTTCGGGGCGCGGCTGGCCGGGCGGGTGGATTACGTCGGGGTCGAGCCCGATACGTCGTCGTACGAGGTGGCGGCACGGCGCATCGAGCCCCGCGGCGGCAAGGTCATCAACGGCATTCACGAAGCGGTCGCGCCAGGGTCGATGTTCGACGCGATCTGCGCGTTCGAGGTCCTCGAACACATCGAGGACGATCGCGCCGCGCTGTCCGCCTGGGTTCCGTTCATCAAGCCTGGCGGCCACCTGATCATGTCGGTGCCGGCGTTCCAGGACCGCTTCGGGCCGATGGACACGCATGCCGGCCACTTCATGCGTTACTCCCCCGAGGAGCTCAGCAGCCGGCTGACGGGCGCCGGGCTCGTTGTCGACGAGATCACCGTCTACGGCTGGCCGCTGGGTTACGCGCTCGAGGCCGTACGCAATCGCATCGACGCCAGGAAACTGGCCTCGGCACGGGCCAACGGCACCTCGATCGAGGAGCTGACCGCCGCGAGCGGCCGTACGTTCCAGCCGTCGAAGCGCTCCTCCGGGCTTGCGGTGCAGGCGGCGACACTGCCGTTCCGTTTCCTGCAACGCGCCCAGCCCCACCGCGGCACCGGCCTGGTCGCCGTCGCGCAGCGGCCGGTCAGCTGAGCCGCTCGAGCAACGGCTCGACGATGGCCGCGGGCGTGAACCGCTCCAGAGCCGCTGCGCGTGCCGCCTCGCGGAGCGCGGCTGCCCGCGGCGCGTCGGCGGCCAGTGACAGCAGGGCTTGCGCGAGCGCCGTCGGATCCCCGGGCGGGACATAGCGAGCCGCCTCGCCCAGCATCCGGCGCTGCGGCGGCGTATCAGAGGTGACGATCACGCACCCCGCCGCCGCCCCCTGATAGACCTTGTTCGGCACCACCCGCAGCGCCTTCGGCGTCACGCCGAAGATGCCGAGGCACACGTCATGGCTGGCCACGATCGCCGGAAGATCCTCCGACGGCACCCAGTCCAGCCAGGTCACCGCAGAATTGCCGGCGGCAGCCTGCCGGGTCGCCTCCAGGTCCTGGCCCTTCCCGATCATGGTCACCGCGACCTCCGGGTGATCGGCCAGCAGCGCCAGTGCCTGCCCGATGACGATCGCTCCCTGCAGGGGCGTGTACAGCCCGAAGAAGGCGACGCGCAGCCGATCCGCGTCAGGCGCGGGACGCTGCTCGCCGGCCGCGAACCAGGCCGGCGGCGCTCCGACCGGGACCACGACACCCTTGCGCTGCTGGCCGGGTGGCAGCAGCTCGCGGTGCTCGGCGGTATCCAGCAGCACCACGGTGGCGGCCCGCACGGCCAGCCGGTCGAGCGTGTCCAGCATCCGCAGCTTCGCGCCGCCACTCACCCCGCGATCGCGCGCCGTGTCAGCGGCGAAGATCATCTGATCCAGCGCGATGCGCCGCCGCGGATAGAGCAGCCGGGCCAGCAGCACGTCGAAATGACCCAGGTATCCGACCAGGACAGCGTCGTAGCGCGACCGGTCGGCGAGGCGCCGCCGGGCCAACCGCGCCCAGCTTCCCGCGAGCCGCAGCACCAACCGGTACGCGAGCCACGGCCGGCGCAGCATCGCGACCCGTTGCGCGGTGTCGAGCCCCAGCGGCTCGTTGAACTCGACGACCTCATCACCCCGGGCGCGCAGGCCGTCGAGAATGATCCCGGCCCGAGGATGGGTGCGAAGGTCGTACGTGCCGAAACCGAGGACGCGCAGGGACGGCTCCTCAAGGCGGCTGCCAGTGACGAGTTCACGTTACTATTCGGGCCTCGTGACTGACGTCGACACTGGCAGCCGAGTGACCGAGCCTGCGCGCGGCGACCGTCGGCGCACCGTGATCGGCGTCGTCTTCATCGCCCTGATCGTCGTGGCGGCCGGCCTGGCGATCTACCACCAGCGGCATTCCTTCGTCGACGCGCTGGACAAGATCGGCGCCGGCGCGATGATCGGCAGCTTCGCGGTGGCCCTCGTCGGTGTCGGGCTCACGTTCTTCATCTGGCGGGAAGTGCTGGAGGGCCTGCAGGTCGACATGCCCTGGACCGTCGGGGCGCGCGCGTTCTTCACCAGCCAGCTCGGCAAGTACCTGCCCGGCTCGGTGTGGCCGGTGCTCGTGCAGATGGAAGCGGGCAAGGCCCGCGGGGCGTCGCGGCGCACGATGCTCGGGGCAAACCTCATCACGATCGTGCTGAGCTGCGCGGTCGGGCTGATTCTCGCGTCGGCGCTGCTACCGATCTCCGATACGAAGGCGCTCTCGCACTACTGGTGGCTGCTGCTCGTGCTGCCGTTCCTGATCGCCCTGCTGCACCCGCGCGCCCTGCCCTGGGTGCTCGACCGGGTCTTCGCGGTGATGCACCGGCCGGCACTGGACGAGCGGCTCCCGGTGCGCAACACGGTGCGGGCGGCCGGCTGGTCGGTGGGCTCGTTCGCCTTCCAGGGCCTGCACATCGCGATCCTGGCGTTGACGCTCGGCGGCGGGGGCTTCTCGACCGTGCTCCTGTGCATCGGCGGGATGTCGCTGGCGGTCTCGGCCGGCGTGCTCTTCATCCCGGCGCCGGCGGGTGCCGGGGTGCGCGATGTGATCCTCACGCTCGTCCTGCGCGCCACGCTCAGCGGCGGTCAGGCGCTCGCGGTGGTCGTCGCGTCACGCGCGCTGCTGATCGTCGCTGATCTCTTTCTGGCCACCCTCGCCGCGACGACCTTGCGGCGGCAGAGCTAGGTCAGCTCCCTCGGGAGCGCACCACGAGGTCGCCGATGAGGGCTAGCACGGCGATCTGGAAGCCGACCACGAGCAGCAGCAGCGCCGACGTGGTCACGTGCCAGTTGTAGCGAACCAGGTCGGTGATCAGCTTCACGAGCCCGACGCCCATGATCCAGAGCGCGAACGGCATCAGGACCTTGAGCGGGTTGAAGTACATGACCATCCGCAGCACCTGAAGGATGTAGCGGTAGGCGTCGCGGAACGGGTGGAACTTGCTGACTCCGGAGCGCTTCGCGTAATCGATCGGCAAGTACTCGACCGCGTGCTGGTTGGACAGGAACGCCATCGTGATGGTGGTGACGCAGCTGAATCCCGGCGGCAGCAGGCGTAGATACGGCAGCGACACGTCGCGCCGGAAGGCTCGCAGGCCGGAGTTCAGGTCAGGGATCTGGGTCGATGCGAGCGAGCTGGCGATCTTGCGGATGACCCATTTGGCCGGCACCCGGGCCCACTTGTGGGTGCCCTCCTCCGACGTGCGGGCGCCGACCACCTGATCGACATCAGGATTGTCATCGAGGTAGCGGACGAATTCCGGGATCCGCTCATTGGGGTAGGTCATGTCGGCGTCGGTCCAGACGACGATCTGCCCGCGCGCCTCGGTGGTGCCGATGCGCCGCGCGGTGCCAGACCCGCCGTTACGCCGGAAGGGCATCAGGCGCATCGCCGGGAAATGCGGGGCGGCCTGGCGCAGCACAGCCAGCGTGGAGTCTGTCGACTTGTCGTCGATCACGAGGAGCTCGTACGTGTAGCCGCTGGCGATCATCGCCGCATCGATGCGCTCGAGCTCGTCGAGCACGTGGTCCTGCTCGTTGTAGCAAGGGAGCACGACGGTGACGTGGGGCGCATCAGGCTTTGCCGGCTGCGGCTCGTCGCCCGGATGGGGGGATTCCTCGTGGATGGAGACGACGCTCACGCTCATGAGGTCCTGGTCATGATCGAGATCTCCTGTGGTGGTCGCACCGCCTGGGCCTCCGCGTCTGACCCTCGCGGGAGCACCGATGCAGCACCATGGTTTCACGGCTGAGCGCCGACTTTACTCCGGCGCGCGGGGCGAAACGGAAAACGCCAGACCGCCGGCCGCGGTCGAGGCACCAGCCGTGATAGGCACCGTCACATGCGTTCCCTCGCCGGTCAGATCCGCGAGTACGGGCGGGTGGTGCGCGAGATGCGCCCCGCCCAGGAGACTTCGGCGCGCGCCTTCGTCGGCGGCCTGCGCTATCCCGTACGCCATCATCAGCCCATCTGGATCGGCAGCCGCACGGTGCTCGACGGCAGCGAGCGCATCACGTTCAGCGAGACCGGTGCCCTGCGGGTCGGGCTCGGACCGTTCGGGCTGACCAGCGAGTTCGACACCTCGGTCATCCGGGTGCGGCCCGGCGCGAACCTGCATTGCGACGGGGTCGTCTCGCTGCAGCGCGGAGTGCGCATCGTCGTGGACAGCGGGAAGCTGACCATCGGCCATGCCACGAACGTCAACGGCTTCACCAAGATCCTGGTCGCCACCGAGGTCAGCATCGGCGCCGATTGCACGCTGTCGTGGGACGTGCAGATCCTCGACAACGACTTCCACACGATCACCACCGGCGGCAAGACCGGCCCGATGAGCGCGCCCGTCCGGATCGGTGACCGGGTATGGATCGGCACCCGGGCGGTCGTGCTCAAGGGCGTGACGATCGGTGACGGGGCGGTGGTCGCCGCGGGTGCCGTCGTCACCGAGGACGTGGCCCCCCAGGCCATCGTGGGCGGGATCCCGGCGCGCCAGATCGGCGTGGCCGACAGCTGGACCTGAGCAACCAGCGTCAGGCCGACCCGACCCCGAGCGAGTGCCGGAAGTAGTCGATGGTCTGCCCGAGGCCCTCGTCGAGCGCGATCGTGGGAGCCCAGCCGAGCACGTCACGCGCCTGGTCGATGACCGGCCGGCGCTGGGTCGGGTCGTCCTGCGGCAGCGGGTGAAACGCCAGCTCGCTCGTCGCCGCCGGTCGCCGCCAGCACCTTCTGTGCCAGCTCCGACATGGTGAACTCGGCCGGATTGCCGAGGTTGATCGGACCGGTCACCTCGTGCGGGGTGTTCATCAGCCGGATCAGCCCTTCGACGAGGTCGTCGACGAAGCAGAACGAGCGGGTCTGGATGCCATCACCGAAGATCGTGATCGGCTCGCCCTTGAGCGCGGAGACGATGAAGTTCGACACCACCCGGCCGTCGTCGGGCCGCATTCTGGGCCCGTAGGTGTTGAAGATCCGCGCGACCTTGATCGGCAGGTCGTGCTGGCGCCGGTAGTCGAAGAAGAGCGTCTCCGCGCAGCGCTTGCCCTCGTCGTAGCAGGAGCGCGGACCGATCGGGTTGACGTTTCCCCAGTAGCTCTCGGGCTGCGGATGCACCTGCGGATCGCCGTAGACCTCCGACGTCGACGCCAGCAGGATCCGCGCCTTGGTGCGCTTGGCCAGGCCCGAGCATGTTGATCGAACCGACGACCGACGTCTTGGTCGTCTGCACCGGGTCGCGCTGGTAGAACACCGGCGACGCCGGGCAGGCGAGGTGATAGATCTCATCGACCTCGACGTAGAGCGGGAACGTGACGTCGTGGCGCAGCAGTTCGAGGCGCGGATCGCTCAGCACGTGAGCGAGGTTCTGACGGCGGCCCGAATAGAAGTTGTCGACGACGAGCACCTCGTGACCGTCGGCCAGCAAACGGGAGACCAGATGTGATCCGATGAAGCCGAATCCGCCGGTCACCAGGATCCTGCGCTCCGCCATGGGTCTCCCACAATGTCATCCGCGTGTGGGCCGGATCGGCCCTCGGCGTCCAGCCGGCGGCACCCCGCTCGAACCCTTCCACATCCAGGCCACGCCGAACCGTCTGACAGGCCGCCGGAGACCGGCGAGCCATGGCGGGAGGGTCCCTGAACCGGGTTACCCTCCAAGCCGTGAAGCTCTCCATCCTGATGCCGGTCTTCAACGAGGTCGCCGTCCTGGAAGCCGCCGTCAAGCGGGTCCTCGACGTGCCGTACCCCGTCGAGACCGAGTTGATCATCGTGGACGACGGGAGCACCGACGGCACGCGCGAGCTCTATGCCGCGTGGGCTAACGATCCACGCGTGCGGATCCACCTGAAGGAAAGCAACGGCGGCAAGGGCTCGGCGATCCGCAAAGCCGCCGAGTTGGCTGACGGCGATTACGTGATGATCTGCGACGCCGACCTCGAGTACTCGCCGGAGGAGATCCCCGCCCTGCTCGCGCCGGTGCTCAACGGCGAGGCGACGGTGGTGTACGGCACCCGCACCTTCGGCAGCCACAACTCCTACTCCTACCTCTACGTCCTCGGCAACCGCGCCGTCACCACGGTCGCCAACGTGCTTTTCAACTGCTACATCAGCGATCTCGAGACCTGTTTCAAGCTGATGCCGCTGGAGCTGTACCGCTCGCTCGACGTGGTCGCCGATGGCTTCGGGATGGAAGCGGAGATCACCGGCAAGCTGCTCGGTCGCGGCATCCGGCCGTACGAGATCCCGATCAGCTACAACGCGCGCACCCGCGAGGAGGGCAAGAAGCTCACCTGGCGCGATGGCGTCGAGGCCATCGTGATCCTGGCCCGTCAGCGCCTGGCCGCCCGCAAGGTATAGCGGGATGGCCTCGGCGCTCGACACCGAAGCGAGCGCGCCTCCCCTAGGCCCGCGCCATCGGTCGCTGCCCTCATGGGCCCGCCGCCCCGCCGTATTCGACGGGGTCCTCGCTGCCGTCCTCGCGCTCGCCACCCTCTTCGTCCACAGCATCCACTACGTGCTCAGCCAGACCTTCTGGCTCGACGAGGCGTGGGTCGCGGTCTCCACCCGGGTGCCGCTGCGCCAGGTCCCTCACGTCACCTCGGTCACCCCGCTCGGCTGGACGCTGCTGCTGCGCGGGTCACACTTCGGCGGCCGGCAGGATTTACGCCTGCTGCCGTTGGGGTTTTCGGTGCTTTCCGTCGCGGTCGCGTACCTCATCGGGCGCAGCCTGCCTTGGGGTGCGCTGTGGTGGCGGCGGGTGGTCGGCACCCTCACCGCGCTCGCCGTGCTGCTGGCCCCTTCGTCTCTCGCGCGAAATGACCTGAAGCCTTATACGGCCGATGCTTTCGTGACCATGTCCATCCTGCTGCTCGTCGGGCTGCTGGAGGCGCAGTGGAGCCGCAAGCGGCTCGCGGTGCTCGCCGGTGCGTGTGTCGTGGGATTCACCATCAGCACGGTCGCTCCCTTCGTGACGGCAGCCGCGTTCGGCTCGCTGCTCGTCGTGGCGCTGGTACGGCGCAACTGGCGCCGGCTGGTCGAGGTCGCCGTCGCCGGCATCGCCACGGCGGTCGTGCTCGGCGGGATCTTCGTCCTGGCCTACCAGTCGCACGTGCAGAAGAACCTCACACAGTTCTGGAAGGACTTCTACCCGCCGTTCAGCAAGGGCATCGGGCCGACCCTGCACTATCTGCACTTCCGCGGCAACGAGATGGCGTCCTATCTCGGGATGGGGCCGCTGATCGTCGCGATCGTCCTGGTCGCCGCCGGCGTCATCACGATCGCCCGCTCGGGCCGTCCCTCACTGGCATTCGCGACGCCGATCCTGCTGCTGGAGATGATCGTCGCGGGAGCGGCGAAGAAGTACCCGCTCTTCGACCAGCGGACGTCCTACTTCCTGACGGTCTGCTTCGCGGTGTTCGCCGCGGTAGGTGTCGCCGGGCTGTGCTCACTGCTGGTGCGCAGCCACGTCCGGCGAGGCGCCGTTGCCGGGGTGGCCGTCGCCGCGGTCGCGGCTGCGGCGTTCGTCGTCAACATCCGTCACGACATCCGCGAGCGCAGCATCATCGTCGAGAACATCCGGTCCTCGACCGACTACGTGGCGGCCTACCGGCACCCGAACGACATCATCCTGGTCGACGCGACCGCGAGCTACGGCTTCAGCTATTACTGGCCGTTCGGTCATCCGACATGGCGGCCCTCCACCAGCTACGCCACGGGATTTCAGACCTGGTTCCCGGACCAGCCGCAGATCATCGTCGCCACCAACCGAGACAAGAGCGGCATCGACGCGGGCCTGGCCGATGCGGAGCGGGCGGCTGCCGCCAGCCCGGGCGCCCGGATCTGGATCGTGCGCACCCACGTGACCGTCACCCAGGACCGGCTCTGGAAGGCGGCGCTCGCCCGCGAACGCGGCAGCTTGGACAGCCTCATGCCCTGCTCGCTCACGTTGCTCACCCCCTCGGCCTCCCAGGCCGACCTGGTCGGCGCCAGGTCGCAAGCCGCGGCCTGCTTCTGATCGAACAGCGAGGGATCAGGCGATCGGGGCGACCCGGTAGACCGCGAAGTCGACAGGCACGCTGGTCGGCTTGTTGGGCCGGTGGGCGTCGCTCTCCTCCCAGTAGGGCAGGGAAGTCGTGACGCGATCGACCGCGGTCAACGTCACACCGGGGATGTTGGGCGCATCCTGCCCGTGCCACACGACGAAGACCGGCTGTCCCGGAAAGCCCTTCTGGAACTTGCGGAGGTAGCCGGCGTCGAGCGCCGCGTTGTAGGGCAGCAGCGCCGAGACCTGGCCACGCTCCAGCCAGATCGCCGACGCGAACAGCGACTCGGCATACAGGCAGCAGGCCGGCGGGTGCTGCCAGAGGAAGACGCCCTGCTTGCCCCCCGCGTCAGCGGCGATCCGGGCGCTGATCGCGAATGAGCCGGCGAACTCCTGGTGCTTGCGCAGCGGCCACGACTCGGACAGGAAGAACGACAGCAGCCCGATGATCGACGCGACCGCGACGATCCGCAGCGACCAGACCCGTTGCCCGCCGAGCCAGCCACGCCAGCCTGCCGCGCGCTGGATGACGACCGTCAGCGCGACCCCGAGCGCGAGCGCGATGAGCGTCACGACGAGTGGCAGCACGGTCGGCAGGAAGCGCCGGGTCCACCACATCAGGCGCGTGGAGTTGTGGGTCTTGTACGCGTAGACCGGGAAGATCAGCAGCAACGGGACCGTCAGCACCCAGAGCGCGCCGCCCCAGCGCCGCAGGCCCACGATCGCCAGGCCGATCAGCATCAGGGCGAAGCCGGGAACGCTGATGAACCACGACAGCCGCGACATGATCTGGTCGTCGAAGGTGCGCGCCCGCACGCCTCCGAACAGGCCGTAGCTCGCGCCGAAAAGCCGCGGCCGCAGGAAGCCGAGTGCCACCAGGCCGGCAGCGATCACCGTGATGACCGCGCCGGCAGCGAACTGGATCCGGCGCTCGCTCGCCCAGCCGGTGACGCGCGGGCCGATCGCCCGCAGCACGAAGCCGACCACGAGCAGCGCGACGATGACGGCCAGCAGCTTGGGCAGCGACGGCACGCTGTTCAGTGAGCTGTAGCGGCCGGCCGCGTCATAGGAGTAGGCCTGCCAGAAAGCATGCGGGAGCACGATCGCCAGCCCGGCGGTGAACCAGGTGGCCCGCGAGTCCCAGCGGCGCGCGGCGATGATCGCGGCGATGGCCGCCGCCGCCAGGCCGATCAGCAGCACACCGTCGGCCCGGTCGAGGAACCCGATCCCGGTGAGCAGCCCGGCGGCACCGGCGGCCGGACGCCATCGCGTCGTCAGCGCGACGACCAGGCACAGCAGGGACCCGGCGAACAGCATCTGGGCGCTGATCTCCGAGCTCGGGTACTTCGCCTGCCAGACCTCGAGCATGTTGGTCGCCAGCAGCACCCCGGCGACCCCGCCGCACGCCAGCCCGGCGATCTCGCTCCCCCAGGGGGCCGCCGCCACCGCCCGGCGAAGGGCGAGGCTGACGGCGAGGATCGCGAGGACGCCGAGCAACGGCGCGGTGTTGGAGATCCCCTGCTCGCCGTCGGCCGCCGTCGCCACCGCCAGCAGCGAGGGCCACAGGTGGTAGAACTGCGGCACGATCACGTCGGAGCCGTCGCCGCGCTCCCAGACCCCGGGGAACCGCGCACCCGGAGACGTGAGCACCGGGCCGCCGGGGATGCGCCCGTCGAGCGTCGGATCGATGATCTCGTAGCTGCCGGTGCGGGCGATCGACATGGCATGGGCGACGTAGCCGCCCGGGTCCTTGTCGGTGACCCCGTAGTGGAAGCCGGGGAAGAACATGACCCCCGCGATCACGCCGATCACGACCACGCCCGTGCAGCCGGCCTTGTCGATGCGGACCCTGACCGGCGCCCACCTCCAGCACGCGGCCACCACCACGGCGAGCGCGACCAGCCCAACGGCCAGCGCGGCACCGAGACTGAACCACCCCAGGTGGGCGAGCGCGAGGGCACCCCAGGCCATCAGCGCGACCGCGACGATCGCGAGTCCGACGAGCAGTTCGCTCAGGTGGACGACCGGGCGCGCATCGCTCTGGCCGTCGACGACTCCTGCCGCCGGCAGACCCGAGGCGGAGGGTGCCGGAGCGGACTCTCCGGCGGAAACCGACACGGCGTGAGGGTAGTGAACAAACCGCGCCGCCGCCCGCATGTCAGCGGTGTCGTCCGCGTGTGCTCTGCCGAACGGACCGGACACGGCTTACGATTCCTGGCATCACTAGCGATACAAGTCGAGGCCGAGTCGGCACGCGGGACGCTCCGCCCGTGGACCCTGACAATCTTGGTCCTTGGGGGCTCATCCGACACGCGCCCAGGTCGGTCTGGCTGGTCACCGCATTGTTCGGGTTGATCCTCGCCGGGTGGTCGGTGCTCGCGCCGATCTATCACGCGGCCGACGAGCCGAACCACGCCGACGCGGTCATGCGCCTCGAGGAGGGTCGGGGCTGGCCGTCCTCGATCACCGCCCGGGTGACCGACGAGGGCATCGGTGCCACTGCAGCCTCCCCGTACGGGCGGCCGGCCCACCGACTTACCATCAACTACGGCCCCATCCCCGCCTCGCTCGCACCGAGCCGCCACGACCGTCCGAAGTGGGAGGACCTGCGGGCGCTGCCCGGGACATCCGGCAAGCTGCTGCAGCAGATCCCGCAGCACCCGCCGGGTTACTACTGGTACGAGGCGCTCATCCTGCGGGCCGGAGGTGCGGCGGGCTGGCGCTGGGACATCGCGGTGTCCACGATGCGGCTGCTGTCGGCGCTGCTCGTGGTGTGGCTTCCGCTGCTGTCCTGGGCCACCGCCTGGAAGGCGACCGGCCGGCGCCGGGCCGGCGTCATCGCCTCGATCTTTCCGCTGGCGGTGCCCGAGCTCACCCACGTCGGCGGCTCTGTCACGAATGACAACCTGATCACGCTCGCCGGCGCCGCGACCCTGCTGGGTGTGGTGTGTGCGCTGGCGGGCGATCGCACCCGAAAGACCGCCCTCTGGACCGGTATCTGGCTCGCTGTCGCGCTCTGGTCGAAGGCGTTCGGCCTGGTACTGGTGCCGCTGGTGTTCGTCGTCTACGCCGCCGACTGGATCCGCGGCCGGCCGGCTCGCAGCCTGCTCCCGGACCGCCGTTCGGGCATCCTGCTCGCCTTGTCCGCCGGGGTCGGGATCGGGCTGGGCTGCTGGTGGTACGTCGTCAATGAGATCCGCTACGGGTCACTGCAGCCCGGGGTTCCCAACTTCCCGCCGGGCAAGTTCATCGGCAACGACCCAGTGCTGGAGCTCAAGTACGCGTCGCAAGGCATGCTCTCGCGCTGGTGGGGCTCGCTCGGCTGGTATGAGGTCAACCTGCCCTGGCGCCTGGTCGTTCTCGCCACCGTGATCGTCGTGGCGGCGGCGCTGCTGGCATTCCTGCGGCTGCGCGGGCGCCGCACGGGACTCGTCGCGCTGACGTACTCGACCGTGCTGCTGTACCTGCTGGTCGTCGGGCAGGCCGTGCACTACTACCTGCGCCACCACTACGTCGCCGGCCTGTCGGGGCGCTACCTGTTCGTCGGGTTCAGCGGGGTGGCCGCCGTCGTGGGGGCGGGTTTCAGCGCGCTGCCCTCACGCATCTCCCGCTGGATGCCGCTGGCGATGCTGCTAGCGGCCCTGGGGATGCAGGCTGAGGCCGCTCACCTCGCGATCAACCGTTGGTGGCGTCCCGTCGGCGGCAGCCTGCGGCAGGCGTGGACGGCCTTTTCAGCCTGGTCGACCTGGCCGGTGGGCGTGCTGTGGACCGCGATCGTGTTGACGGCGCTGCTCGCCGTGGCGGCGCTCGTCACCTTCAGCGTCCACGGAATCCGCGGCGACGGGGTGGCTTTCGACACGCCCTCAGACGTCGAGGCGGCCAGCCCGGCGGACCTCCCGCCCGCCGGCGAGCCGGCCACGCCCAGCATCGCGACCGGATCAGCCCCGCATTCTCCTTAGCAGGCCACCCAGCCGCTGCCATGCGCTCGGCGGCAGCGGGCGGCGATCGGCGTCAAGGCGAGCCTGTGCCAGTTCCGCTAGGGCGGTGGCGAGCGCGCGTTCGGATTCGCCCAGCTCGTTGCGCAGTTTCAGATCGTGCGCCGACGCCTCGCTGAGCGCGACGTCGCAGCGCATCAGCTCCTCGCGCCGCGCGCGCGCCCCGGCCCGGACGGCGGCTCCGAAGGCGTCCTGCCGCTCGATGAGGCGAACGTAGAGCTCGGTGCGGTTGCGCTCGAGGCGGGCCAGGAACGGCGAGCCGGCGTACGGGGCCAGCAGCTCACGTATCCGATCGGCCCATGGCGCGACGCGATCGAGGATGACCCCGAGCCCGAAGACCGGCGCCACATGGAAGAACTCCAGCTCCTGGTGATCGGCCAGGAAGTCCTCCACTCCGGTCAGAACCCCGTTGCGCGGTCCGCCTTCCTCCAGGGCATACGCAAACTCACCCGCACCACGGAAGCCCGAGGGTTCCAGATGCCGCTTCCCGGGCACCGCACCGAGTTCGTACGAATACGGGTGCACGGCGTCGGGCGGCAGGCGGCCTGGCGAGTAGTACTGATCCCGCCGGGCAGCGGGCCAGCTCACGTCGTTCAGCAGCAGCAGGGGAAACGTGGCGCGCTCGCCGGCCGCCGAGGCGATCGCGGCCAGCTCCTGCGTGATGGTCCAGTAGTTGTGGTCGCCGTCGAGCAGGTACGCATCGGAGGCCGGCAGCCCGGCCAGAGCGTCAGGGCTGAAGCCGCGCACCAGCGTCGCACCTGACGTCTTCCGGTCCGGGCACGTCACGCGCGTCAGGATCGACGATCGTCAGCTCGCCGCCGCCCGCCTCGTGCAGGATCTCGGTGAGCAGCCGGCTGGTGACGCCGCTCTCGCTGCCGATCTCGGTGACGCTACGAATCCCGGCGGCCTCCAGCAGCGGACGCCAGATCTCGCGCAACTCCGAGAGCGAGTGCAGCAGCAGCGGCTGCAGGGTGCGCTCGGCTGGTTCGACCGGATCAGTGTCCGTCATAACCGGCTCCCCAGCTCACGAACCGCCCGCCGGACCACCCGGCGCGACAGTGACGTCGGCGCTACCGCGTGCTCGACGAGCAGCGGTTCCGGCCGGATCGCGAGGAAGGCGAAAGCCACCTCGATGTCCACCGCGTAGGCGCCGGCGGTCAGCCCGCCCTGGGTGGCCGGGTCGAGCGTGTAGATGATCTGCGGGTCGTCGGTGTTGATCTCGAGCAGGCTCTGCTGCACCAGCAGCGCTCCGCCGACCGCGATCTGCGGGTGGTTAGCGAGGTCACGCACCTCGACGACGACCGGCTCGACCACGCTGGCCAGGTGAAAGCTCAGGCGCAGCCAGTCGATCCGCATGAGCCCGCGGCGCCCGTTGGGATCGATGCGCACCCGGCGCACCCCTTCGCCCGCAATACGCGTACGCACCAGGGACAGCCCGTCCGCCGCGGAGCGGGAGACGACCGTCTCCTTCGGCCCGGCGACGAAGTCGCCGCCCGCGTCGATGTAGAACTCGAGCGGACCGGCGGCGGCCGGCGGTGACAGCTCGCTGAGGTCGGCCCCGGTTTCGAGGCTGAGCGCCGAGATCCGGGCCAGCGTCGGGTTGACCACGGTCGCGACGCCCGCCGGCCAGTACAGCTCCTGCATCGAGAGCTTTTCCAGGTCGACAGCCGTCAGGTACGGAAGGCAGCGCAGCATCTCGTCGCTGACCAGTCCCTCGACAGCGTCCGAGCCGAAGTTGTCGTCGTGTGACCAGGCGCTGAAGGCGAGCGCCTCCTCCGTCGTCGGGCGGCTGACGAACCGGCTGACCATGCGCAGCAGCCGTTCCCGGGCCACATCGGAATCGAGGCTCGGGACGGGGTTCTCGCTGCGCCGGTAGCGCAGCCATTCCCGGGAGAACGCCTTGACCCCGGCCTGGGCAGCGGTCTTCTGCGCCTCCTGGGTGCGCGACGTACGCAGCGTCGAGAGCTCCGGCGTCAGGTCCTGGCCGAAGCCCACCAGCGAGCCGTAGTCCGGCATGCACAGCTGCTCCAGCATTTCCGGGCTGCGCAGGAGCGGGGCCGACCAGGCGCGACGGGCTCACCGAAGCTCGGCGAGATAACCCTCCATCTCGACGCCGTCGAGCCGCCGCTCGAGTGCAGTGGCGTTGGTCGCGACGTAGAGGCCGACCAGGTGCAGCGGACGGCCCGCCGAGCGCAGCGATCCGCGAGAGCAAGGTCTGGATGGTGCCGCCCCAGCCGAGGTCGACCACCAGCGCGAGACCGCTGGAAGGAAGCTGCTCGTCGAGGTAGCGCAGCAGCCTCTCGCGCAGCCGGGCGGCGCGGACCACGATCGTCCCGCGGACCTGCGGCTCGGCCGCGATCGCTTCCAGTGCCTGGCCCGCCACCCCCGGAAGGTCGAGGCGGACATCGACCAGCTCGGAGAGAGCCGGGACATCGTTGACGGGGACGCCGAGCTGTTCCAGCAGCTGCCCGACTGTCGGTGCCCGGCGCCGCTCAGGAACGCCTCCAGCTCGGCCGCCGTGCCCTCATACACGCTGGACAGCGCGCAGACCTGACGCGAGACCCACAGCGTCGAGACGGTCAGCCCGGCTTCGGCGGCGTGCTCGGTGATCAGCTGCGACAGGAAATCGCCTTCGCGCAGCAGGCAGGAGATGTGGCTGACCCCGAAGGCCTTGGCCCGCTCGACGACCCACTCCGCGAAGCCGGCCAGCGCCGGGCCGAAGACCGTCGCACCGGCCTCCCAGTAGCGCGCGAGGCCCGCCGGCACCTGCGCCGCGTCGCTACGGGCAAGCACCCGCGCGCGTATCGCGGTCAGGCCGAAGTCGCCGAAGTCACGGTCGAGGCGATCGTCGTCGGTGAGGGTGAGCGGTGCGGTGCCCTCACGTTGGAGGACCTTCTCCAGGTGTGGCGTCAGCTTCGAATAGAGCACGGCCTGCAGTCCCGCATGGCGAGCAGCGCGCAGGTCGGCCTCGGGATGATCGCCCAGGTGCACCAGCCGCGCGGCGGGGATGGACGTGTCGGCGAGCAACACGCCGAACAGCCCGTCACCAGAGGGCAGCACGCTTTCCTGCTCACCGCCCTCCTGCTGCTCGCCGGCGGCGTTTCTCGCCGGTGGCGGCGGGACGTGGAGCACCGCTCCCTTGTTGGTGGCGGCGTCGCTCGAAGTGTAGATCGCCGCGATGGTGCGGTCCTTCAGCTCCGGGCGCTCGAGCAGGCGGCGCAGCTGAGCGGCGGAGAAGTAGGTGTCGGAGACCAGGTAGACCGGCTTGCCCAGCTCGTTCACCGCGCCGATGAGATCGGCCACACCGAGATCGGCGCGGCACAGGGAGCGCTCGACCTCGACCTCGACTCCGGCGAGCTCCGCGGGCGTGCCGGCGTGGGCGAGCGCGGCGGAAAGCTCCTGATAGATCTCCAGCAGCCGGCACTCCACCGTCCCGCGCGCCGCCGTGCTGTGCTGACGGGCCCTGACCTCGGCCGCCACCCGCAACTTGGCGAAGACCTGCGGGGTCATCCCGAACGGCAGCCGGCCCTCCCGCCGCAGCCGCTCGCCGATCAGGGTGAACGCGCCGACGGGTTCGGGCACCGTACGCATCAGCAACGTGTCGAACACGTCCAGGCACAGGCCATCGGCGAGATCGGACGAAATGATCGACCAGACCTGGGCCAGCCGGGTGTCGGTGAACAGCGAACACACCTCCGCGAGACGCGAGTGCGAGCGAGTTCGCCCCGCTCTCCCGACTAGTATCGCGATCGGCCCGTGCAGACGTCGGAAGGCACACGTGGCGATAGCCCCTGCGACTGAGAGTTCCCCGTCCGCGCACTCCGCTGCACCATTGGGCGGGCGCGACGGGCAGGCACTTGTCCGGCGCACCCGCGCGCAGACCCGGGTGCGCTACGAGCTCCTGCGCAACCTCGTCCGCAAGGACCTGAAGGTCAAATACAAGGGTTCGACCCTGGGCTTCACCTGGTCACTGGCCAATCCGCTGCTGCTGCTCGGCGTCTATTACGTGGTCTTCCAGGTCATCCTGCCGGGCCGGATCCCGTCGTTCGCGATCTACCTGATGTCCGGATTGCTGGTCTGGAACGCCTTCTCCTCGGCGGTGATGGGCGCGTCGGTCAGCGTGGTCGGCAATGCCAACCTGGTGAAGAAGGTGCGCTTTCCGCTGCCGGTGCTTCCGCTGTCGGCGGTGGGCTTCGCCGCGGTGCACTTCGTGCTGCAGCTGCTGGTCCTCATCGTCGTCGTGCTGGCGCTGGGCCACCCGTTCTTCGGCCCGCAGCTGCTGCTGATGGTCCCGGCGCTCGGGGCGGCACTGATCTTCACGGTCGGGCTGAGCATGCTCGTCGCGGCGCTCAACGTGCGCTTCCGCGACACCCAGCACCTGCTCGAGGTCGGGCTGCTGGCCTGGTTCTGGCTCAACCCGATCGTCTACGACGTCGGCCTGGTCCGCGCCAAGATGGGCCACTACGCCGGCCTGTTCTGGCTGAACCCGATGGCTGACGTGGTCGCGACGATGCAGCGCGCGATCTACAAGACGCCGTACGCGGTCACCGCCGGCCAGCGCCAGCTGATCCTCGCCGACCCGGGCTACGTCTGGTACCTCACGCACCTGTGCATCACACTCGGCGCCGGGATCGTGCTGCTGTGGTGGGGCCGGCGGGTCTTCCGGCGCCGCTCCGCGGACTTCGCGGAGGAGTTGTGACCCTGCCCACCCACGCGCCGGACGCGCCGAAGCTGACACCCGAGCCGGTTGCGCCCGAGCCGGCAGCTTCAGGGGGCCCGGCGCCCGTCATCACCGCCGTCGGCGTCAGCAAGCGCTTTCGCAGCCACAGCGAGCGCGCCACGAGCTTCAAGGAACGCTTCGTGCGCCGCCACGACGGTCCGGTCGAGGACTTCTGGGCGCTGCGTGACATCGACCTGTCGATCGCCCCGGGCCAGACCGTCGGGCTGATCGGCGCCAACGGATCGGGCAAGTCGACCCTGCTGAAGGTGCTGGCGGGAATCCTGCAACCGACGACCGGCGAGCGTCACGTGCTCGGGCGGATCGCATCGCTGCTGGAACTCGGCGCCGGCTTCAACGGCGAGCTTTCGGGCCGCGACAACGTCTACCTCAACGCCTCGCTGCTGGGTCTCTCGCGGCGCGAGACGAAGGCGCTCTTCGACTCGGTCGTCGAGTTCGCGGAGCTGGCCCACAAGATCGACGACCCGGTGAAGCACTACTCGTCGGGCCAGTACATCCGGCTGGGTTTCGCGATCGCCGTCCATGTCGATCCCGACGTGCTGCTGGTCGACGAGGTGCTGGCGGTCGGCGACGAGGCGTTCCAGGCCAAGTGCCTGGCCAAGATCGACCAGTTCCGCGACGAGGGTCGCACGATCCTGTTCGTCAGCCACGCGCTCGAGCTGGTGGAGAACCTCTGCGACCGGGTCGTCGTGCTCGAGGCCGGACGCAAGATCTTCGACGGTGACCCGGCGAGCGGGACGCTCGTGCTGCGCAACAGGATGTCCGGCGGCACCAACTCCGGCGATGCCGACGACGCGATCCGGCTGACCGAGGTGCGCTTCTGCAGCGAACCCGGCGGCGCCGCGAAGGTGCAGTTCGACCCGGGCGAGCGGCTGGCGGTCTCCGTCGATGTCATTCTGTCGGACGCCCACGGTCCGCTGCCCGAGCGGCTCTACCTGCACGCCGTGGTACTCGGCCCGCATGACGTGCCCGTCTGGCAGATGGAAACCAAGGGCGGGATCGAGGTCGGCCCGGCCCCCGAGGGCGAGGACGAGTCCGAGCGCCACCTGACCGTCGACTTCCTGGTCCCGGCGGTTCCGGCGCTGCTCGGCGCGTTCGCCGTGCGCGTCCACGTGTCGGATGCGTTCACCGCCACTCCCCTCGCCGTCCGCCGCTTTCCGGATCTGTTCGGCATCGCCGGGCCGCAGTCCGCCGGGCTGCTCACGGTCGACTACGACGTCCGGCGCCGCGGGTGACCGACGGTCCTGCTGTCGAGCTCACCGCTGAAATCGCCACCGTCGTCATCGTCAACTGGAACGGCGCCCACCTGCTCCCGGCCTGCCTCGACGGGCTGGCCCGCCAGAGCGACAAGCGTTTCCACACCTGGGTCGTCGACAACGCCAGCGCCGACGGCTCGGTCGAGCTGCTGCGCAGCCACTACCCCGACGTGCGCGTCCTGGAAGCGCCCCGCAACCTCGGGTTCGCGGGTGGCAACAACTTCGCGCTCCACGAGGTCGCGACCCCGTACGCGGTCCTGCTGAACAACGACGCCACCCCCGAGCCGGACTGGTTCGCCCGGCTGCTGGAGCCGTTCGAGGCGCCCGCCGAGCCGCCGGTCGGCGCCGTCACCGGCAAGGTGGTCTTCCTGCCGTCGTACCTGCGGCTGCGGCTGGAAACCGAGAGCTTCGTCCCCGGCGCGCACGACACCCGCGAGCTCGGCGTACGCATCAGCAGCCTGCGGGTGGACGGCGCCGAGGCACTCACCGAGGTGCTGTGGGAACGGCTCACCTACGGCGCCGAAGGGCCTCCTGATGGGCGCTTCTTCTGGACCCGGCCGTCCGGCGAGCTGCTCGTGCCGATCCCCCGTGACCGGCCGCGGGAGCCGATCTCCCTCGAGCTGACCTGGGCCGGGGAGCGCGCCAAGACCGTCACGCTGAGCTGGGACGGGGGCAGCGCCGCCCTGCCCGCCGAGGGCGAACCCACGACCGTGGCCGTGCCGCTACCGGGCGATCTGCCGAGGGTCGACGTCATCAACAACGCGGGCGGCGTCGTCCTCACCGAGGGCTACGGCGCCGACCGGGCCTACCAGCAGGTCGACGACGGCAGCTATGACGAACCGGTCGAGGTCTTCACCGCGTGCGGCAACGGCATGGCGGTGCGCACCGAACTCGGCCACCGGCTGGGCTGGTTCGACGACGACTTCTTCCTCTACTACGAGGACACCGACCTCTCGTGGCGCATCCGTTCGAGTGGTTACGCGATCCGCTACCAGCCCTCGGCCGTGCTGAGGCACGTGCATGCGGCGAGCAGCAAAGAATGGTCACCGCTCTTCGTTTTCCACGTCGACCGCAACCGGTTGCTGATGCTGACCAAGGACGCCTCGGCTGCCCTGGCGCTGCGGGCCGTGCTGCGCTACCCGCTCACCACCGCGTCCATGGCGCTGCGATCGCTGCGCCAAGGGATCGCTGACCGCCGCCGACCCGCCGTGCGCCCGACCCTGCTGCGCCTGCGCGTGATCTCCTCGTACCTGCGGCTGCTACCGCGAATGCTCAAGCGGCGCCGGGAGATCGGCCGGCTCGGCAAGGTCGGCGCTGATGCCGCCGTCGGCCGGCGCGCTCTCGAGAAGCGCTGGCTCATCACCCCCGCCGAATGGACCCGCGAGGTCCACTGACGCGTCAAGCCGGGCTTGTGCAGCTGACACTTCCCAGCGCGCCTCCACCCGCCCGAAGCGCCAGATCGCCAGCGCGCCCAGCCAGACCGCGACGAACAGGCCGACGATGACGAAACCGGCGTGGTTGATGTTGAAATTGGTGGCGTAGGTCCAGAAACCGCCGGTGAGCTCGAGCTGGCCCGCGAGTACCTGGGCCACCTCGAGGCCGCCGATGAACACCGCGACCAGCACGGACAACCCGGTGATCGTGATGTTGTAGTAGACCTTGCGCACCGGCTTGGAAAACGCCCAGCCGTAGGCGAAGTTCATGAACGATCCGTCGATCGTGTCGAGCAGACTCATGCCGGCCGCGAAGAGGATCGGCAGCGAGAGGATCGCCCAGAACGGCAGGCCGCCCGCGACGGCGGTGCCGGCCAGCACCAGCAGCGCGATCTCGGTGGCGGTATCGAACCCGAGCCCGAAGAGCACGCCGATCGGATACATCTTCCAGGACGAATCAACCCGGCGGGCGAGCCGGCCGAAGAAGCGGTTCATCAGGCCGCGGCTGTTCAGCTGCGCCTCGAGCTGCTGGTCGTCGTACTTGCCGTGCTTGAGCTCGCGGAAGACCTTCACGATCGAGATCAGCACCAGCAGGTTGAGGATCGCGATGATCATCAGGAACGTGCCGGAGACCGTGGTGCCGATCAGGCCGGTGTAGTGGTGCAGCCCGGAGTTGCCGTCCTTCACGCCGGCATTGAGGCTGCGGATGCCGAAGTTCAGCACGATGGCGAGGACGAAGACGACGCTCGCGTGGCCGAGGGAGAAGAAGAAGCCGACCCCCATCGGGCGCTTGCCCTCGGCCATCAGCTTGCGTGTCGTGTTGTCGATCGCGGAGATGTGGTCGGCGTCGAAGGCGTGGCGCAGGCCGAGGGTGTAGGCCAGCGTGCCGGTGCCGACGCCGAAGGTGGTCTTGCCGTCGATGTGGTAGCGCTGGCCGACGGCGGCGAACAGCAGCCCGAAGCCGACGGCGTGCAGCAGCGCGATGAAGCCGAACATCCCTGCGAGGCGGCGCCACTCCGCCCGGGTGAGGGCGTGACGGGCGGCGCGCAGCCGGGACCAGCCCGATGCGGAGCGCAGGCCCGTACCGAACAGCGCCACCCACGCCCCCTGCCACGATTCGGCTATTGCACATTCTTTGCGTTAACCCGCTACCTAACCTAGCTGCCGGCAACGGCGTTGGCTACTCGGGGAGGCGCGTTCCGGTCGATAGGTTGAGCCGGTGCGCTGCGCCGTCTACAACCGCTTCTGGCACAGCCAGGGCGGCGGGGAGCGCCACGCCGGGATGGTGGCGCAGGTGCTCTCGGCGACCCCCGAAGCCGGCCAGGTCGAGCTGATCGGTCACTCCGAGGTCGACCTCGACGAGCTCGGTGCGCATCTCGGCCTTGACCTGTCGCGGTGCTCCTACCGGCTGGTGCCCGACCGCGGCGATGCGGCGCTCGCGGCCTACAGCAGCGAGTACGACTTCTGGCTGACGGCGTCCTACATGAGCCGGCTCGCACCGCAGTCGCGCCACTCGGCCTACCTGTGCTGGTTTCCGACGCCCTTCGACCACGATCTGGAGCCCTGGCGCAAGCACGTGGCCCGGCTGGCCGGACCCCATCTGCGGGGGCCGTCGACTCTGACCTATGGGGTGGGCTGGTACCCCCCTGAGGGTGGACGTCGCCGCCGGTGGGTCTGGACGTCCGGCGACGCCGTGCTCAGCGTTCCCCCCGGCAAGCGCCGCCTGCTGCGGATGTCGGTCGGGCGTCCGGGCGCACCGGGTCCGGCCCGGCTGTCGATCCGCGACACCTCCGGCCACGAGCTCGCGGGCATCGCCGTGGGGTCCGCCTTCAAGCGCGTCACGGTCCCGCTCCGGCCCTCCGAGCACGGCGACGAGCTGCGCTTCGTGAGCGAGATCTTCGCTCCGGGCGGCACCGACGTCCGCGAGCTCGGCGTCGCCGTCAGCCGCGCCTGGCTGCAGAGTGACGGACCGGGCGTGCGGGCCTACGCGAGCGCCCGGCTGCCCTGGCTCGCCCGCGACCCCGAGGATCTCGGCTTCCTCGACGCGTACGACATCGTGCTGGCGAATGGCGACTACACGCGCGGGTGGATCCAGCAGCTGTGGAAGCGCGATGCCGAGCTGCTGCACCCGCCCATCGAGATCAGCCGCTTCCGCCCTTCGCCCGATCGCCAGCAGCTCATCGTCACGGTCGGCCGCTTCTTCTCCCCCGGCCTCGGGCACGCCAAGCGGCAGCTGGAGATGGTCAAGTGGTTCGGCGAGCTGCACCGCAGCGGGCGCTTGCCGGGCTGGCGGTTCGCCGTCGTCGGCGGCTGCGAGCAGAGCCAGCTGCCGTACCTGGCCGAGGTCCGGTCGGCCGCGCAGGGGCTGCCGGTCGAGATCCACGCCAACGCTCCGCGGGCGCTGGTCGAGGAGCTGCTGTCGAGCGCGGCGATCTTCTGGTCGGCGACCGGCTATGACGAGCGCGACGACCAGCCGTGGGCGGCCGAGCATTTCGGGATGACGACGGTGGAGGCGATGGCCGGCGGGTGCGTGCCCGTCGTCATCGACAAGGCGGGCCAGCGCGAGATCATCACCCCGGGCGTCGACGGATATCGCTGGACCACGCCGTCGCAACTGCTGGACGAGACGGTGCGGGTGGCGCGGGAAGAGGAGCTGCGAGCACGCCTCAGCGCGGCCGCCCAGGAGCGCTCGGCCACCTTCTCGGACGCGGCGTTCGCCGCGCGCTGGCGCGAGATCGTCGCCGAGAACGGGCTGCTCAGCTGACCCGGCACGCTGCCACGAGCGGCTTGCGGGTGGCGCTCGACGCGACCCCGCTGCTCGGCCAGCCCACCGGGATCGGCCGCTACACCGCCGAGCTGCTCTCGGCCCTCACCCGCCTTCCTGCCGGCGAGCGACCCGGCGAGCTGATCGCGACGGCCTTCACCTGGCGCGGCCGCGAGGCGCTGCCGTCGCACCTGCCCGCGGGTGTCGTGGCCGCGGGCCGCCGCGCCCCCGCCCGGCTGCTGCGCGAGGCCTGGCAGCGCACCGAGCTGCCCTCCATGCCGATGCTCGGCGTGCGCGCCGACGTGGTGCACGGGACCAACTTCGTGCTCCCGCCTCCGGGGCGCGGGAGAGCCGGCGTTGTCACGGTTCACGACCTCTCCTATCTGCGCTACCCGCAGACCGTGTCGGCGGCGTCGGCGCGCTACCGCGAGCTGGTGCCCAAGTCCCTGGCGCGGGCTGCGCTCGTGCTGGCCGATACGCAGGCGGTCGCCGAGGAGATCGTCGAGGAGTACCGCTTGCCCGCTGATCGCGTTCGCGCCATCCCCCTCGGCGTCGACCCGGCCTGGTTCGACCCGCCCGGCCCGCCCCCGCCCGACCTCGGGCTACCGGAGCGCTACCTGCTGTTCGTGGGCACCCTGGAGCCGCGCAAGGACGTCGCCACCCTGCTGGCCGCCTTCCGCCAGGTGCGCCGCGAAGATCCGCAGACGCCCCCGCTCGTGCTTGCCGGTCCCGCCGGTTGGGGTCCGGCACTGGACACCGCCGGGCTCACGACAGCGGACGTCATCCAACTCGGATACCTGGACACAGCCACGCTGCGGAGTGTGGTCGCCCATGCGGCGGCGCTCTGCTTCCCGTCGCTCTACGAGGGCTTCGGACTGCCGCCGCTGGAGGCACTGGCGGCCGGCACCCCGGTGATCGCGTCCGACATCGCACCGTTACGCGAGGTCTTAAACCTGATTACAGCGAGTGTGAGCCTCGTCCCAGTGAGTGACATTGATGCTTTCGCCGCAGCCATCATCCGAACCCTGGCAACGGCGCCAGACCCTAGGCCCGGGAAGGCCCACGCTCGGCGCTTCACCTGGGACAAGACGGCTGCCCTGACGGCCCAGGCGTACCGGGATTCGGTCGACTGAAGAGGTATTTCGCGGCCGATTTCCGAGCCGGAACGTGGCCTTCACCTGCCTGAGCAGGCAGAAAGTCCCAATCCGTGGCGCAGTCAGCTCAATACCGGTTTTCGGGGGGCCGAAACCACAAGAACGCACGCCCTCACGACATTGGAGCTCTCATGCATCCGTCGCTTCGCAGCGCCCGGCGCGCTACCGCGACCGCCATGACCGTCGCAGTGGCGGCCACCGGCCTGCTGGCTTCCGCTTGTACCCCCGCGACCGTGCCGACGAGCAAGGTGATCTCCGGGACGGTCCAGGGCGCCGACGGCAACTACGTCGACGTCTACCTCGGCTTCGACGTGCTCGACGGCGCCGGCCGCAAGATCGACCTCGGCGGCGGCCCTGGCTACAGCGCCGTACAGCGGATCAACCACTGCGTGGCCGCCAGCGGTGCGACCGACGCAACGACCTGCCCGGTCACCGGCTATCACGTCACCAAGAACTGGTCGCTGACGCTTCCGCCGAACGCGGCCACGGTCTACATCGAGGTCTACCCGAAGGCGCCGACGATCACCAACTGGCTGACCAACTACGGCGCCAACCACTTCACCGGGGTCGCCGCCGGCAGCACGGTGCTCAGCACCTACGGCGAGACCTACCGGCGGGCGATCCCGGTGCCGGGGAACATGCAGAACATCCCCATCGTGCTACCGGTCATCTGTGGCCTGCCCCGGGCAAGCACCGGAAGCCTCTACGGCCATATCAAGGACTGGCCGAGCGGCGTCGTCGGCCACATCAACACCTGGTCGCAGGCGGCCAACACGCTGCCGACCCAGGGCATGGCGCTCGGCACCCCGATCGACGGCAACGGCAACTACCGCATCGACAAGCTGCAGGCCGGCCAGGCCTACGGCCTCATCGCCAGCGGCCCCGGTTTCTACCGCAACGTCGTCAACTTCACCAATGCGAGCCCCGGCAACCCGAGCAAGTCCCCGACGTACATCGCCAACGCCTGCCAGCAGAAGCAGTACAACTTCTGATCCGACTCACGACCCCGATCAAGGGACGGTCCGGCGCTGGCTTCCCAGCGCCGGGCCGTCTCTTGCGTACGCGGCGGCGAGTGCCTCCCGCCACGGCCGCAGCGGCGTGAGGCCCGCGTCCTGCCACTCGCCGCTCGAGAGCACCGACCACGCCGGCCGCGGGGCCGGCCGCTGGAAGGCGGCGCTGGTCGTCGGATGCACGCGCTGCGGATCGAGACCGAGCTCCTCGAAGACCCCGCGGGCGAGCTCGAACCAGCTCGCGCGACCGCCGCCCGCCGCGTGGTAGATCCCGGACGGCGGCGCCACGGCGACCAGTTGCAGCAACCCGGCGGCAAGCTCCCCCGCCCAGGTCGGGCAGCCGATCTGATCGTCGACGACGTCGAGCGTCTCGCGCTCGGCCGAGAGCCTGGCCATCGTCTTCACGAAGTTGCTGCCCACGGCGCCGTAGACCCACGCCGTGCGCACGACCCAGGAGGCGTGCGGCAGCAGTTCGCGCACCGCCAGCTCACCCGCCAGCTTGGTGCGCCCGTACGCGGTCTGCGGGCTGGTCGGATCCAGCGGCCGGTACGGTTCGCCGTCGGTGCGATCGCCGGCGAAAACGTAGTCGGTGGACAGGTGCACGAGCTGGGCGCCCACCTGCTCGCACGCGAGTGCCAGATGCGCGGGACCGGCAGCGTTGACAGCGTAGGCGCCGGGCTCGTCCGCCTCGGCGGCGTCGACATTCGTGTACGCGCCGGCATTGATGACGGCGAGCCCGTGCTCGCCGGCGGCCCGGGCCTGGTCGGCGACGACGTGGCGCACCCGATGGATATCGGTGAGGTCGCATTCGGCCCGGGTCAGCGCTTGCCACCCGGCTTCCGGCGGCGCCGCCGCGAGCAGGCCGGCCAGCTCTGAGGCAACCTGCCCCGCCCCGCCGAAGATCACGATTCGCCGGGCTGAACCCGGCGTGTCCAGTGCCGGCGGTTCGTCGGAGGCGGTGCTCATGCGTCCAGGCAATCAGATGCGCGAGGAACCGGTTGGGGTGGCGTGCGGCGGGTCACCGTGTGGGGAGGATCTGACCTGCGTGTCAGCTCAATATGACCCGCCGTACCAGCGCGTTGTGACCCGTTTCCCTCAGGTGCTCGCGGTACCGTTCGAGCCTATTGCGGGCCTGGCCGCTGCCTTTTCTGAGGGTAGCGGTCAGCTGACTTCCCCTCCGCCGGAAGGAGCCGACGCCGTGGTCAACGTCGCGTCGCGTTCCGTCCTGCCGCCCGAGCTCGACCCGCGCGGGCCACGGGTGCGCCAGCGTCGCCGGCCGCCCGCGCTGCGCCTGGTCAATGTCATCGCGGTCACGCTCTCGGTGATCGTCCTGATCGTCAGCGTCGGTGGCTACGTCGTCGAGAGCTGGTTCAACGGCTCGATCGCGCGCATCCACCTGAACCTCGGCAAGAACCGGCCGGCCGATGCTCCGACCGGCAGCCAGAACTGGCTGCTGGTGGGTACCGACAGCCGTGCGGGTACCAACGGCCAGTACGGCGACATCCAGGGCGAGCGCAGCGACACCACGATCCTCGCCCACCTCGATGCCAACGGAACGACGACCAACGTCTCGTTCCCGCGCGACACCCTGGTGACCATCCCGGCCTACACCGACAGCAGCGGCAACGCCCACCCAGCGCACAAGGCGAAGTTCAACGAGGCGATCAGCGACGGCGGCCCCTCACTCCTGGTGCAAACGGTCGAGCAGCTGACCGGCATCCGCGTGGATCACTACGTGTCGGTCGACCTCGCCGGGTTCAAGAAGATCGCCGATGCCCTCGACGGGGTCGAGGTCTGCGTCCTGCCATCGACCTATGTGGAAACCACCACAGAGGCCGGGATCACCCACACCAGCACCAACACCAACGACAGCTACAGCGGATTCCACGGCGTCGACGGACCGCAGAAGGTCGTGGGCGATCAAGCGCTCGCGTTCGTCCGGCAGCGCCACGGCCTGGTGAACGGCGACCTCGGCCGGATCCAGCGCCAGCAGCAGTTCCTGGGGTCCGTGTTCAGGGCGGCCACCAGCAACCGGTTCCTGTTCAACCCCACCGCGGTGCTGCGACTGCTGTCGGCGATCAAGGGAGCGCTGACCCTCGACCAGGGGACCTCACTGACCGACCTGGAGAAGCTCGGGCTCCGGCTACGCGGGCTCGACCCGGGCAAGGTCACCTTCGAGACGATCCCGCAGCGCGGGCTCGAGTACACGGACACCAACCTCGGGCAGGTCATCAACTTCGGCAACGGCCCGGAGCTGATCCCCAACGGGCAGACCAAGAGCGTCGGCAACGTGCAGATCCTCGACCAAGCCGGGTTCGAGGCGATGATCGCCAAGCTGAAGGACCAGAAGCCGGCGGCCACGCCCAAGGCGTCCGCGTCGGCCAAGCCGAAAACCGTGAAGTTGACGGTGCCGCCGTCGCAGGTGCAAGTGACGGTGCAGAACGGCACCGGGCGCACCGGACTCGCCGGCCAGGTCGCGCAGGCGCTGGCGCAGGAGCAGTTCCACACCGGCGCACCGCAGACGGCGAACTCCAAGCCGCCGACGTCCGAGGTGCACTATGCCCCGGGCAATGTGGATTCGGCCCGCACCGTCGCCGCGGCGATTCCCGGCGCGGTCCTCAAGCAGGACTCGAGCGTCACCAACGGTGTCGTGCTCGTGCTCGGCGCCAACTACACGTCGGTCGTGCCGGTCGACATGTCGGGCGCGGTAGCGGTCAACCCGGCGCCGACACCCGCCGCGTCGACAAGCCCCGCGCCGCCCGCGATCACGGCGGCGTCAGCGGGCAACCGCTGCACGTACTGAGTGATGGACGCCGGGTCCCTCCTCGCCGAAGCGCTGCAGACCGATCCCGGTCGCCCGCTGCTGACGATGTACGACGACGCGCCGGCGCTGGGCGCTGAACGCATCGAGCTTTCGGTGACGACGTTTGCCAACTGGGTTTCCAAGACGGCGAACTTCCTGCTGGACGAGCTGATGCTGGAGCCGGGTGAGCCGGTGGCGGTGCCGCTTCCGGCGCATTGGCAGACCGCCGTCATCGAGGTGGCGGTGCTCGTCGCCGGCGGTTCGTTGAGTCCCGAACCGGCCCGGATCACCTGCTGGCTCGAAGGAACCGAACTGCCGGCCGATCCCGTCGTCGAGGAGATCGTCGGGCTGGCGCTGCGTCCCATGGGACTGGGGCTGCGGTCGGCTCCGCCGGGGGTGCTGGACTACGCGGTGGACGTGCGCGCGCACGGCGACCACTTCTCCCCGCGCTACCCCGCCGCCGAGCTTGACGTCGTCCCGCTCGCCGATCGCGTCCTCACCGATCGGCTCGACCCGCTCTGGCCCGCGCTCGCCGGCGGCGGCTCGCTGGTGCTCTGCCGCCACCCGGATCCGGCAGCCCTCGCCCACCGCGCCGAGACCGAACGCGTCACCGCCACCGTCGGGCTCACCGTGATCGGGCTGCCTCAGCTCGGTTGAGGCCCGCCGCCACCTTCGGACGCTGCGAAACGCAGGAAAGCCTCGAGCGCATCAGGGTTTTCGACGGCAGCGCTGGCGACAGCCTGGCCCAGCGGCACTCCCTGCAGGATGCGCTTCACCGGCACCTCGAGCTTCTTGCCGTTCAGGGTGCGAGGCAGGTCGGTGACCGCCTCGATGCGATCGGGGACGTGACGCGGCGAGAGCTGGGTGCGCAGGGCGGTCTTGATCGCGGCCCGCACCCCGTCGTCCAAGGCGGCGCCGTCGGCCGGCACGACGAAGAGCAGCAGCTGATCGGACGTGTCGACCACCAGGCTGTCGAGCACCTGCGGGATCTGGTTGACGACGCCGTAGAACTCCGCCGTCCCGAGCCGCACGCCGCCGCGGTTGAGCGTCGCGTCGGAGCGTCCCGACACCACGACCGACCCGCGCTCGGCGACGATGCGGCACCAGTCGCCGTGGCGCCACACGCCCGGATACGTCGTGAAGTACGCGTCTCGGTAGGCCTGGCCGGAAGCATCGCGCCAGAAGCCGACCGGCATGCTCGGCATCGGCGCGGTCACCACCAGCTCCCCGACCTCGCCGACGACCTCCTTGCCGTTCTCGTCGAACGCCGCCATCGCGCAGCCCAGCATGCGGGTCTGGATCTCTCCCGCGTACACCGGCGCGAGGGGCGTCCCACCCGCGAACGCGGTGCAGACGTCGGTGCCGCCAGTGATCGACGCGAGCAGCACGTCGGGGTGCACGCTGTCGTAGACCCAGCCGAACGCCGCGGGCGCGAGCGGCGCGCCGGTCGACCCGACCATGCGCAACCGGCTGAGGTCGGCGATCTCGCTCGGTTGCAGCCCGGCCGCCTGGCACGAGCCGAAGAAGGGCGCGCCGGCCCCGAAGACCGTCACCCCCTCGGCCTCGGCCATCCGCCACAGCGTGCCGAGGTCGGGATGGCTCGGGCTGCCATCGAACGCGACGATCGCCGCCCCCGCAAGCAGCCCGCCGAGGAGGTAGTTCCACATCATCCAGCCGGTGGTGGTGAACCAGAAGAACGTGTCGGCCGGGCCCACATCGTTGTGCAGCACCTGCTGTTTCAGGTGCTCGATGACGATCCCGCCGTGCCCGTGCACGATCGGCTTCGGGCGCCCGGTCGTTCCCGAGGAGTAGACGATCCACAGCGGCGCGTCGAAGCGCATTCGCTCGAAGGTCAGCTCACCGCGGTCGCTCAGCAGCTCCTCCCAGCTGAGCGCGCCCGGCAGCGGTGCGGCCGTCGCCTCAGGCGCGTACCTGACGACGACGGTGGCGGCCAGCCCGGGCAGCCCCTCCCGCAACGCGCCGAGCGTCGCCGAAGCGTCGTGAGCCCGGCCGTTGTAGTGGTAGCCGTCGACGCCGAGCAGCACCTTCGGCTCGATCTGCTGGAACCGGTCCAGGATGCCGACCGGGCCGAAGTCCGGCGAGCAGGACGACCAGATCGCACCGATGCTCGCCGTCGCCAGAAAGGCGATTGCCGCGTGCTCGGCATTGGGCAGCACCGCAGCGACGCGATCTCCCGGCCCGACGCCGAGCCGGCGCAGCCCCGTCGCCGCGCGCGCGACCGCATCACGCAACGACTCCATGGAGTACGCGACCCGCCGGCCGTCCTCGCGAACCGCGATCAGCGCCTCGCGACCCGGCGCCCATTCGCGACCCAAGGCGTTCTCGGCGTAGTTCAGCCGCGCCTCGGGATACCAGCGCGCACCGGGCATTTCGCGACTCGCGAGCGCCGGACCGCCGCCCCGATCACCGATCACCCCGCAGAAGCGCCACACCGCATCCCAGAAGGCATCGGGCTCCTCCACCGACCAGCGCCACCCCGCCTGCGGATCCGCCGGGTCCTGCCCGCACGCGGTGAGGAAGCGGGCCATCGCCGAGCGCTCGACGCGCTCAGGCGACGGCGTCCACAACAGATCACCCTCGCGAGCACCGCTCATGGGCTCAGACGTTACGGCTCAGGCGGTCAGCGGTTCGAGCACGAACACGGGGATCTGCCGGTCGGTCTTGCGCTGGTACTCGGCATAGTCCGGCCAGGCGGCGACGGCGCGCTCCCACCACTGCGCCTTCTCCTCGCCCGTCACCTCGCGGGCCTTCATGTCCTGCTTCACCGGGCCGTCCTGCAGTTCGACGTGCGGGTCGGCGATGACGTTGTGGTACCAGACGGGGTGCTGGGGCGCGCCGCCCAGCGAGGCCACCGCCGCGTACCTGCCGTCGTACTCGACGCGCATCAGCGGGCTCTTGCGGAGCTTGCCGGACTTGACGCCTTTGGTGGTCAGGATGATCACCGGAACGTCGCGGAGGGTGGTGCCCTCCTTGCCGCCGGAGCTCTCGTAGAGCTCGACCTGGTCGCGTACCCACGCTGATGGACTGGGCTCGTATTCACCGATCAGAGGCATGTACCCATCCAACGCCATCGGACGTTGATCAATCCTGTGCGGACAGGCGGTGCACGCTCACCGCGTACCCGCCGCCCGCGAACTGCTCCCCGTCCCAGGCAGCGACGCGCTCCTCGAGAACGAGACCGGCGGCGGTGCACCAGCCGTCGTAGCCCGTCAGGTCGACGGTGGGCTCGGGGATGGGCAGGTGCGCGGCGTCGAGGCCGAAGCCGGCGACGAGCACGCCGCCGGGAGCCAGCAGCGCCGCGAGGTTGGCGACCACCGCGGGCCCGGTGCCCGCGGCCAGGAGCGGCATCACGTTTCCGGCCGCGACGATGAGGTCGAACGGCGCTTCGCCGGGCAGCTGCAACGACGCGAGATCGGCTTCATACCAAGGGATTTCGGGACCACGGCTGCGTGCGACGGCGAGCATCGACGGGTCCAGGTCGACCCCCGCGCAGTCATAGCCGAGCTCGGCCAGGCGCAGTGCTACCCGGCCCGTCCCGCAGCCCGCGTCGAGCACCCGGGCGCCCGTCGGCACCAGCGCCGTGACGAAGTTCGCCTCGCCGTGCACATCGGCACCCGAGGCCGCCAGCTGGTCGAAACGAGCGGCGTACTCGTGACCGCTGCGTCCTCGCGAAATCTCCTTCCAGCGCGTCATCCGCTACTCCAATGTCGACCTGCGCACGCTTCCCGGACCAGGAACCGTGCGTTTCTCGAAGCTCCTGGAGTCAGGACCCCGTCGGCAAGGCTATTTCAGCAGCTGGGTCGGAGTCAGTTACCGCGTGAAGCCGCCGATAGAGAGAGGAAGCCTGCGTTCGGGAGGTGCTCGGCAGTGCGCCTGTCCATGCCGCACCGCCGGCCGCGTACCGCGATGCTGCTCGTGCTGCTGCTGCTGGTCCCGTTGACGTCACTGGCGGCGGTGACTGGTTCGGCGGCGCTGGGCAGCGGGCGAGCTGCGCGGGCCGCGGAGGGTGTCCGGCTGGACGCGTCCCGCCTGGCCGAGCTGATGACTGCCCGGGTGGCCGTCATCGACGAGAGCGTCCCGTCCATTGCGCTGGCACAGGCCGCCGAAATCCACATCAGTGCCGCCCAGATCCGCAGCCTCCTTGGTGTGGACTACCCGGCGGTGCTACGCGCCGCCCGGGCGGTCGTCGACGCGAACCCTGTGCTGCGCAGCAATGCGCTCATGGCCGCTGACCTGGCTCGGTTGCGCCAGCTGCGGCCGGACGTGGACAGCGGGGACGCCCACCACGCGGCCGTCGTCGCTGTGTTCACGCAGCTGGCCGCCGACATCGACTCCCTCTGGTCCGATGAGTTCGCCCAGCTGCGCCGGGATGTCGGCGCCGATTCGGCCGGCTCTGGACAGTTGCCGCAACTGCTGGAGGTCGCCGCGGACACCTTCATGATGCTGAATGCGGCGGCGGGCCAGGTCAACGAAGTTGCCAAGGTGGTCGCCGGTGACGGAAGTCCGGCGTCGGCGAGGGCGCTGATCGAGGTCAGCAGTGCGTTTGCCACGGCGGCTACCGGCTTCCCGGAACGGCTCGACCCACGGGGCGCCGCGGCCTGGCGTGCCTGGAAGCGTGACCCGGCGACGATCGCGTGGGAGAAGGTGGTCGGCCAGACGGTCGACCTGGCGCTGGCCGGGAAGCGGTCACCGCTGGCCGCAGACCCTCTCGCCTTCGGCAGGGCGTTCACCCAGGAACCAGTGTGGCTCAACGGTCTGACCGCTGTGCTTGTAGGTACCGCCAGCGACATGCAGGTTCAGGCCCGGCACGCGAAGCAGACTGCGGCCGAGGGCTACTACCGGGACGTGGCCATCTTCGGGCTCAGCCTGCTCCTGGTCATCGCCGCGGCGCTGCTGCTGTCCCGGGCGATCGTCCGCCCGCTGCGCCGGCTCGGCGCCGCCGCCCGAAACGCCGTGAACGGTGACTTCACCGCGGCTACGGTCGCCCCGACCGGACCCCGTGAGGTGGCCGACACCATCGCCGCCGTCGATGACATGACCGCCGTGCTGGCCGCCGTCGAGGAGTTCACGGTGACGCTGGCTGCCGATCCTTCGGCGCCGTCGCTGGACGTTCCGCTGCCCGGGCGGACGGGGCTGGCCCTGCAAACCACCCTGAACCGGCTCCGGGAGGCGATGCTGGCCGCCGAACGGCAACGTTTGGAGCTGAGCGCGGTCGCCTCCGAAGACGGCCTGACGGGCCTCATGAACCGGCGAGCGGCCTTCGACGCTGTCAGCCGGGAACTGTCACGCGCTGCCCGCGGACCCGGCGCCGTCGTGGCCCTGTTCATCGACCTCGACGGGCTGAAGGCCCTCAACGACAGCTACGGCCACCAGATCGGTGATCGGGCAATCCAGCTGGCGGCAGGGGCCCTGCAGTCCGCGGCACGCGCCTCGGACGTGGTCGGGCGCATCGGCGGGGATGAGTTCCTGATCGCGGGCGCTGTGAGCGTCCCCGGCGCCGAGGTGTTGGCGCTCGCGCAGCGGGCGCACGCGGCGGTAGCCGGCTGCAGCCTGCACGCCAAAGGCCAGCTCATCAAGCTTGCCTGCTCGATAGGGATCGGGCTGTCCGAACCCGGGGACGACGTCGAGGATCTGGTGCACCGTGCGGACCTGGCCCTCTACCGAGCGAAGGCGCGGGGCCGCAACCGGGTCGGCTGGGCCAAGGCGACCGCACGGCCAGCGCCGCCACTCTGACCGTCGCCCACAGCGCCGGCCTGAAGCCTGCTGGAGAGCTACTTCAGCAGTTGCCTTGCCATCACCATGCGCTGGATCTGGTTGGTGCCCTCGTAGATCTGGGTGATCTTGGCGTCGCGCATCATGCGCTCGACGGGGAAGTCGTTGACGTAGCCGTAGCCGCCGAGCAGCTGGACCGCATCGACCGTCACCGACATGGCCGTGTCGGAGGCGAAGCACTTGGCGGCGCTGGAGGTGAAGGTGAGGCCGGGGCCGCCGGACTCGGCGAGCGCGGCCGCCCGGTAGACGAGCTGGCGCGAGGCTTCGATCTTCATCGCCATGTCGGCGACCATGAACTGCACACCCTGGAAATCGCTGACGGGCTGGCCGAACTGGCGGCGCTGCTTGATGTAGCCGATCGCCACGTCGAGCGCGCCCTGGGCAATTCCGACGGCCTGCGCGCCGATCCCGAGGCGGGTGTGGTCGAGCGTGCGGAGCGCCGTGCCGAAGCCGGTGCCGGGCTCGCCGATCATGCGGTCGGCCGGGATGCGGCAGTCGTCGAAGTAGATCTCACGCGTCGGCGAGCCCTTGATGCCGAGCTTGCGTTCCTTTTCCCCGTAGGAGAATCCGGGATCGTCGGCGTGCACGACGAAGGCGCTGATCCCGCGCGAGCCGGCTGCCGGGTCCGTCACGGCCATCACCGTGTAGTGGGTGCTGACGCCGGCATTCGTGATCCACATCTTGCTGCCGTTGAGGACGTAGCCTTCGCCGTCGGCAACGGCGCGCGTCTTCATCGATCCGGCGTCGCTGCCGGCTTCCCGCTCGGAAAGCGCGTAGGAGAAGAACGTGTCGCCCTTCGCGACCTCGGGCAGGTAGCGCTGCTTGAGCTCCGGTGAGCCGGCGAGGATCAGGCCGGTGGTGCCGAGCTTGTTGCCCATCGGGATGAGCGACGACGACGCGCACACCCGGGCGATCTCCTCGACCACGATGCAGTGCGCGATCTTGTCGGCCCCGGCGCCGCCGTACTCCTCGGGGACATGGATCGCGAGCAGGTCAGCCGCTTTGAGCGCAGCGTGGACGTCCCAGGGGTACTCGGCCTGCGCATCGATCTCCGCTGCCCGCGGCGCGATCACATCCTGCGCGAGATCGCGCACCGTCTGGCGCAGCAGGTCGTGCTCGTCAGTGAGCTGATACACGCCGGAGTCCACCCCGCCATGCTAAGGACCCATTCGGGCAAGTGTCCCGATACCGTTCCGGGGATGAGTGACCTGCGGATCACCGTGATCGGTACCGGCTACCTCGGTGCCACGCACGCCGCCTGCATGGCCGAACTGGGCTTCGAGGTCCTCGGCCTCGATGTCGACAAGTCGAAGATCGACCAGCTGTCCGAAGGACGCATCCCGTTCTTCGAGCCGGGCCTCGATGAGTTGCTGGCACGCCACGTCGCCACGGGACGGCTTCGCTTCACCTCCTCCTATGAGGAGGCGGGCCGCTTCGGAGAGGTCCACTTCCTGTGCGTCGGCACCCCGCAGAAGAAGGGCGAGTTCGCCGCCGACATGACGTACGTCGACGCAGCGACCGCCTCGCTGCTCCGCCACCTGCGGCCCGGAGCGCTCTTCGTCGGCAAGTCGACCGTCCCCGCCGGCACCGCACGCCGGCTCGAGGCGCTGATCCTGAAAAGCGCGCCGAAGGGGGTCGAGGTCGCGTGGAACCCGGAGTTCCTGCGCGAGGGCTGGGCCGTGCAGGACACGCTCTCGCCCGATCGGCTGGTGATCGGCACCAACCCCGGCGGGCGCGGTGAGAGCATCCTGCGCGAGGTCTACCAGCCGCTGCTGGAGGCCGGGGTGCCGATGGTCGTCACCGACTTCGCCACCGCCGAGCTGGTGAAAGTCGCCGCCAACGCCTTTCTCGCCACCAAGATCTCCTTCATCAACGCAATGGCCGAAGTGTGTGAGGCGACCGGCGCCGACGTGAAGATGCTTTCGCAGGCGCTGTCCTACGACACCCGGATCGGCGGCCGTTTCCTTCATGCCGGTCTCGGCTTCGGCGGCGGCTGCCTGCCCAAGGACATCCGCGCGTTCATGGCCCGCGCCGGGGAGCTCGGCGTCGATCAGGCGTTGTCATTCCTGAAAGAAGTCGACGCCATCAACATGCGCCGCCGCGCTCGCATGGTCGATCTCGCCCGGGAGCTGACCGGCGGATCCTTTGCCGGCGGCGTGCGGGTCGGCGTGCTGGGAGCGGCATTCAAGCCCAACAGCGATGACGTGCGCGACTCCCCCGCCCTCGACGTCTCCGAGTCGATCCGGCTGCAAGGCGCCCACGTGCGGGTCTACGACCCGCAGGCCAATGCCAACGCGGCCCGCCTGCACCCCGAGCTGACCTACTGCGACAGCGCGCTCGAAGCGGTCGAGGGAGCCCATCTCGTCCTGCACCTGACCGAGTGGCGCGAGTTTCGCGACATGGATCCCCATGCGCTCGAGGGCGCGGTCGCGCTCAAGCGGATCGTCGACGGTCGCAACGCCCTCGACGCCGATGCCTGGCGCGCCGCCGGCTGGGTATACCGGGCCCTCGGCAGGCCCTGAACACCCGGCACGGGAGGTACGCGTGAGCAACGTCACGAGCAACGATCCGGAGGAGATCCGGGCCATTCTCGACCTGCCGGTGTGGGCCGTGGTCGGCCTGACGGGAAATCCCAGCCGGCCCGCGCACGAGGTGTCGGGCTGGCTCGCCGACCACGGCCGCCGGATCGTCCCGGTCAACCCGCAGGGCGCGCCCGTCCACGGCGAGCAGGGCTACGCGAGCCTGGCCGACGTGGCGTTCCCGATCGACGTCGTGGACATCTTCCGGCGCAGCGAGGACGCCGGCGCCCACGTCGACGAGGCCATCGAGGCCGGGGCGAAGGCCGTCTGGCTGCAGCTCGGCGTCATCGACGAGGCCGCCGCCCGGCGCGCGAGAGCCGCCGGCCTGCTCGTCGCCATGGACACCTGCCCGAAGATCGAAGCACCCCGGATCGGCTGGCCGCCGGCCTGAGGGAGGGGTGGCGCTAGTGGGCTTCGCGCAGCTCACCGGTGTCGACGTCGTACACGAACCCGCGGACCTCGCCGCGGTGCGGGATGAACGGCGAGATGCGAATGCGCTGCATGGACTGGCGAACCGACGCGACGGGATCGGTGAAGGACTCGATCGCCCAGGCCGGGCGCATTCCCGTCTGCGCCTCCAGTTCGGCCTTGAACCCGTCCTCCGTCAGGCGCATCAGACCGCAGTCGGTGTGGTGCACGAGCAGGATCTCGCGGGTGCCGAGCTTGCGCTGGCTGATGGCCAGCGAGCGGATCATGTCGTCGGTCACCACCCCGCCTGCGTTACGCAGCACGTGGGCCTCTCCGATCTCGAGCCCGAGCAGCCCGAAGACGTCGATCCGGCTGTCCATGCAGGCCACCACCGCCAGCTGCTTGCGCGGCGCCACGTCGACGTGACCCTCGCTGGGGAAGCGACTCTGCCGCCAGGCCCGCGAAGCGGTTACTGCATCGTCGGTCGCCGTCACCGAAATCCCATCCCTGAAGCCTCCTCGTGAAGGTGTCTGACGCCACGCCGGCCACCGATCGCACCGGCGTCGGCGTGTCCGATATGGAGCGTATGGAACGCGGCGCCCCGCGGCTGGGAACCTGCTGGGAGGCGTGGCGTTCTGGCTTCGGCGACGCCCGGACGGGTACCGTCGCATCCAGCCCCCGGCGGTCACAGCTGCCCGGCGGCCCCTATAGTCCCCGACGCCCAGGACGCTGAGTGACCTTCGTACGGCAGTTCTACGCGCGCTGGCAAACGCTGGTGCACGAGGTCGCGAAGTTCGGCATCGTCGGCGCCTTCTGCTACATCATCGACTTCGGCCTGTTCAACGTCTTTCACTTCGCGTGGGGCTGGGGCCCGATCACGTCGAAGACCCTCTCGACGATCATCGCGGCGACGGTCAATTACTTCGCCAACCGCCACTGGTCGTTCCAGCATCGGGCGCGCAGCGGCACGCGTCGCGAGTACTCGCTGTTCATCGTGCTGAACTTCATCGGCCTCGGCATCGCGCTGGCGTTCCTGGGCTTCGGCCACTACGCACTGAAGCAGACGAGCCCGCTCGCCACCAACATCTGGGGCAACGTCATCGGCACCGGGATGGCGACCTTCTTCCGGTTCTGGGCCTACAAGAAGTTCGTCTTCCTGCACCCCGACCACCCGAAGGCGCACATACCCCCGAGCCGGCTCGCCGTCGTAGAGCAGTCGACCGCGGTCGAGGCACCCAAGAACGTCGCCTGAGCCCCGCCGGGAGTCCGGTCAGCTGGTGGGCGCGATCTGCACCAGATTCGCGTAACGGGCCTCCGCCCCCGCCTGGCCGCCGCCGGGGGAAGAGGTGCGCAGTTCGGTCATGATCGGCTTCTGGCCCACGGCATCGGACTGCAGGTACCAGAGCGTCCCGTCACCGTCGCACCACAGCGCTCCGACGAGCGGCGGAGCATCGACGACCTGTGCGTAGCCGCGCTTTCCCTGCAGTGAGGGGTCGGTGCTGTCGAACGTCTGGCAGTTGCCCGGGGAGTGATTGGCCCCGCCGAGGCCCAGCAGGTCGGTGCGGTAGTGCTTGATCGCTGCAGCGTCGCCGTTCAAGGTGCGGTAGTCGATGATGACGGCGTCGCCGCCGACGGTGGTATGGCAGTCGGCGAGGGTCGCCACGAAGGGCTGGGCCACCGGCGCGACCTTGGCGGTGATGTCGGTGCAGGTGCTGCGGATGTTCGCCGGCACCCGTTTGAGCAACGCCGTGAACGCCGCCGAGGTTTGGTTGGCGTTCGTGCCGGTGGTGCCCTTTCCGCCGCCTTTTGACCCGCCGGTGCCGAGCGCGACCCCCACACCGGCACCCGCGGCGACGATCACCGCCAGCAGCGCGATCAGCAGTCGGCGCTTGCCACGTCCGGGCTGCTGCGGCGGCACGCCGGGAAAGAACGGGTTCGCCGCGGGGCCGGGGGCGTTCTGGAAGCCCGGCGGCGGGTTATGGGAGGTCGCAGGCACCGGTGGCGGGCTGACGAACGTCTGCTGCGGCACCGGACCCGCCGCGGGCGGGAGCGGTGGTGGCGGCGCGGGCAGCGTTTCGCGGACGTCGACGCTCGGGTGCCTGTCTTCGGCGTTGACTCCGAGCGCGAGCGCCGCCGCCTGCGCCAGCGCCCGGCAGTTGGAATAGCGCTCGTTCGCCGACTTGGCCATCCCGCGGCGCGATCACCTCGTCGATCGCGGGCGCGAGCCCCAGCCGGGCCGCGATCTTCGGGATCGGCTCCTGGACGTGGGCCATCAGCATCACGACCTGCACGTCATTGCGGAACGGCGGCGCGCCCGTCAGCAGCTCGTAGAGGATGCAGGCCAGCGCGTACTGGTCGGCCCGGGCGTCGACCGTGCCTCCGAGCACCTGCTCGGGTGAGGCGTACGCGGGCGTCAGCAGCAGCTCGCCGGTAGCCGTCAAGGTGTTGGTCGCCATGTCCTCGCGGCTGATGCCGAAATCGGTGAGCAACGCGTGGTCGGAATCATCCGGCTCGACGCTGGCGAGCAGCACGTTCTCGGGTTTCACATCACGGTGGACCACGCCGACCCGGTGCGCCGCATCGAGCGCGGCGCCGAGCTGGCTGACGAGCTTGGCGGCGCGGGCGGGTGGGAGCGGGCCGCCCGCCTTCAGCAGCGCGCGAAGGTCACCCCCGGCGATGTAGGGCATGACCAGGTAGAGCGTGCCGTCGGGCGCCTCGCCGGAGTCGTGGATCGTCATCAGGTGCGGGTGCGAGAGCGTCGACATCCGGGTGACCTCACGCAGGAAGCGCTCGCGGAAGCGCTGGTCGCTCGACAGCAGCGGCGAGAGCACCTTGATCACGTCGGTGCGTGGCAGACGCGGGTGGTGGGCGAGGTAGAGGACGCCCATGCCGCCCCGCGCGAGCTCACGCTCGATCCGCCAACCGGCGAAGACCTGGCCAGGTGAGAGCACGGTGACGGGTTCGCTCACGTTGGCAGTGTCCACCACGACCCGGCGGGCGGGACGTGAAAGTCAGATGTACGCCAGTTGGTTTTCGGGCCGGACCGGGGTCAGACGGGCGTGACCCCGTGCCGGCGGCGGCCGAAGCTGCGGTCCTTGCCGGCGGTCGTCGCGAAGCGGCGGATGAGCTCGGCGCGCAGCGCTTGCGGCTCGACGATGTCGTCGACCACGAGCTCGCTGGCGAGCCGCACGATGTCGATGTCCTTCTCGTACTCGGCGCGGCGCTCGGTGACAAAGGCCTCGCGTTCGGCGTCGGTGCCGAAGGCGGCGATGCGGTTGGCGTAGACGGCGTTGATCGCGGCGTCGGCGCCCATGACAGCGATCTTGGCGGTAGGGAGGGCGAGCGTCGCGTCGGGTTCGAAGCCGGGCCCGGCCATCGCGTAAAGCCCTGCACCATAAGCCTTTCTGACCACAACGCAGATCTTCGGCACGGTCGCCTCACTCACGGCGGTGATCATCTTGGCGCCGTGGCGGATGATGCCCTGGCGCTCGACCGCGTTGCCCACCATGAAGCCGGGGACGTCGGCGAGGAAGAGCAGCGGGACGTTGAACGCGTCGCACATCTCGATGAAGCGGGTGGCCTTGTCCGCGGAATCGACGAACAGCACCCCGCCCTTCTGCATCGGCTGGTTGGCGACGACGCCGATGACCTGGCCGTCGAGCCGAGCGAAGCCGACGAGCAGCTCGCGCGCCCAGAGTTCGTGGATCTGGAAGAAGCTGCCCTCGTCGACCAGGCCGCGCACGAGGCGTCGCATGTCGAACGCCTGCCGCTCGCTTTCGGGGATGAGCGCGGCGATGTCGATGCTCTCGGGGTCCTGCGGCGGGCCGGGGGGCGGGTTCTGGGTCCAGTTCGACGGCAGGTAGGACAGGTGGCGGCGCACCAGTTCGAGCGCCTCGGGCTCGGTCTTGGCCAGGAAATGCCCGACGCCGGAGACCGAGCAGTGCATCTTCGCGCCGCCCATCTCCTCGAGGGTCGTGATCTCCCTGGTCACCATCTCGACCATGCGCGGGGAGCCCAGGTACATCGACGCGTTGCCCTCGACCATCACCACGACGTCGCAGAAGGCGGGGATGTAGGCGCCGCCCGCCGCACTCGGCCCGAAGAGGGCGCAGACCTGCGGGATCGCGCCGGACGCCTGCACCTGGGTGTGGAAGATGTGACCCGCCCCGCGGCGGCCCGGAAAGAGGTCGACCTGGTCGGTGATGCGGGCGCCGGCCGAGTCGACCAGGTACACCATCGGCAGCCCGTGCTTGAGGGCGTACTCGATGACCCGGATGATCTTCTCGACGGTGCGGGCGCCCCAGGAGCCGGCCTTCACGGTCGAGTCGTTGGCCATCAGCGCGACCGGGCGGCCGTCGATGGTGGCGGTGCCGGTGATGATGCCGTCGGCCGGGAGGTCGCCGGCATTGGCGTTGGCGAATGCGCCGTCCTCGACGAAGGAATCCGGATCGGTGAGCAGCGCTACCCGCTCGCGGGCGAAGAGCTTGTCCTTGGCGCTGTTCGCCTCGTGGTAGCGGGATGGGCCGCCGCGCTCGATGGCAGCGCGCAGTTCGGAGTGGCTCGCCGGATCGGTCACGGAAAGCCAGCCTGCCAGATCACCGCGTCGCTGCGGTCGGGTGCGGGCATTACGGTGAGGCCATGCCACGTCTGGAACCCGGAGCCGTTGCCCCCTCGTTCACCCTCCCGGACGCCGATGACAAGCCGGTCTCGCTGTCGGACTTCGCCGGCAAGCGCGTGATCGTCTACTTCTACCCGGCGGCCTCGACACCCGGCTGCACCACGCAGGCCTGCGATTTCCGCGACCAGCTCTCCACGCTCCAGGACGCGGGCTACGCCGTGGTCGGGATCAGCCCCGACAAGCCGGCCAAGCTCGCCAAATTCCGCGACAACCAGAGCCTGACCTTCCCGCTGCTCTCGGATCCGGAGCACGCGACGCTCGAGGCCTACGGCGCCTGGGGCGAGAAGATGATGTACGGCAAGAAGCGGATCGGCGTGATCCGCTCGACCGTCGTCGTGGGCGCTGACGGCAAGGTCGAGACGGCGCAGTACAACGTCAAGGCCACCGGTCACGTCGCCAAGCTGCTGCGTGACCTCGGGGTTGCCGCGTAAGGCACGAGCCGGGGCCTTCGCCGCCGAGCGCGGCCCCGCCGCCAAGAATTCGAGGAAACCTACGCTTCGAAGCCCCAAACCGTAAGTTTCCTCGAACTTCTGGTTGAACGGCCGCGCTCAGCTACCGCCGCGTGACCACACCCGGCCGCAGGGGCAAAATGGTCAGGCGAGCGGGAGTGGCGTAACGGCAGCCGCGCTGGACTTAGGATCCAGTGCCCTAACGGGCGTGGGGGTTCGAATCCCCCCTTCCGCACCGGGTTGCACGGGCGGGTGCTCTTGATTCCCGGCAGAGCCGACAACTCCGGAGATTGACACGAAACGCACACCCGCAGGCCGAAGCAGCTTCATCTCACTGAGTCGCTAGATGCTCACAATGAGTGCAGCTAGTGGTCTGTTGTGCCGCAATCGTCACTTTGCTCGGCCGACGCCGCTTGAGGGAGAAGTCGGGATCCGGATTCGGGGGATGGGCCGTGACGACCTCGTTCGCGTGGGGGTGGATCGCGCCGCTGGCGGTGATTCTGCTAGCAGGAGCGATCTGGACCGTCCGCTATTCACCTGGTCCAGCCTCGTTGATGCGAACGCGCGGTCTGTACAGCCGGTTGGCGCCGGCGTTCGGCCGCATCAGTGGAACCTTCCTCGTGCTTGCCGCTGGGACCGGTGTCAGCATCGCCATCTGCTGGCCCCGTCGGCCACGGCGCGCGCCACTTCGACAGCAACGACCACAAGGTCTACAACTGGGTCACCAGGCAACAGACGTAGTGGCTACACACGGTCATGCGATAGCTGACCATGATGAGCAACAACCGCCAAACCCAAGTGGTCGCGGCGTTGTTCATGGTGGTTTTGACAGTTGCGTGGTTCTTCCGTCGGCGCGGCCTGGTCGTGCTCGCACCGGCCGTGCTGATCATGGCGGCCTACGAGATAGAGCATCAGTTGCAGCACACCCTCAAACTGCTCGCTGACCGCAAGGGGCCGGTGCCTCCCGATCTCGGAGCCTTCCCCTCAGGTGGCGTCGCCCGTCTGGTCAGCACTTACGGACTCATCGTCTACCTGATTCTTCGCCACCTGGGAAAGACGCGCAGCAAGCTCGCGGTGGCGCTATGGACACTATTGGCCGCTGCGACGTACACCGAGTCCTACTCCCGGCTCTATCTCGGCAAGCACTGGATCAGCGACATCTTCGGCGGCCTCGTGTTCGGCGTGATCTTGCTCTTGGTGCTGATCGTCGCGGCTCAGATGCTCGACCGCAGTGGCGGTGAGGGCGAGAACGCGGTGGAGGTATCCACGAACGCGCGATTCGCGGGAGCCGCTGACCCAGGAACGGCTGCCGTTCCCGCGGAGTCCGAATCCCCGCTTTCACACCGCGTTTGAGCGGCACGGTGGGCGGCGGGGCGACGCGATAACCAGCGGTCTGCTGGACCGCGATCGGACCCGGAGCGCATGCTCTCGCTCATGACCCGACGCAACTCCGATGAGGTGTCGCTGGACATCGTGACGGCGCTGCTCGTCGGGGTCCCGATCGGGATCGTCCTGGCGCTCGTGGTCGGCGGCATCGGCTGGGCGAGCGGCCGCGACTTCGGTGACCTCGCGGGCTGGTTCGGCGTCGCCGGCGCGGCCGTCGCCGTTGCGGTCGCCCTCCGGCGGATCGAACGCTCCGGACGGCATGAACCTGAGCGCTCGGACGCCTGAAGCGTCGGGCCGTGGGACTGATCTGGATAACGGGCAACTCCGGGACCGGTAAATCGACGGTGCGAATCGCCTTGGCCCGACTCGGTTATCGAAGCTTCGACACCGACGAGGACGGTATCGCTGTCTGGCGCTCGCGAGTCACCGGCGAGCAGGTCCACTACCCCAGCGATGGGAGTACCCCGAGACCTGGCTTGACGACCATGGCTGGATGATCAATCGCGTCAGGGTCGAAGAGCTGGCCTTCACTGCCCGCGACCGGTTCGTGTTCCTGTGCGGTTCGGTGGAGAACGAAGGCGAGGTGTGGGATCTGTTCGAGTCGGTCGTCTGTCTCGTGCTCGACGAGGCCGCGCTGCGAGAACGGCTGGCGACCCGAACCACCAACGAATTCGGCAAGCAGCCGGTCGAGCTCGCCGCGGTCCTCCGCTGGAATCCGACGATGGAGGCAAACTATCGAGACCGGGGATCGCTCATCGTCAACACCGATCAGCCGCTCAGCACGGTCGTCGACGAAATACTGACCGCCATCGAGCGCCGCAGCGCATAAGCGGCGCCGAATCAGAAGCCGTGCTGGAACTTCGCCGCCGTGCCGATCGCCAGCGCGATCAAGCAGACGCAGCACACGAAGACCATGACCAGCAGCCACATCGCGGCCGTCGAATAACGGGAGCCGGGCGAGTACGACCGATGCCGTCGTCGCACCCGACCTTCCACCCCCGACACATGTCGGCCACATCGTAGGCGTCAGGGCTTGAGTGCTGCATTCAGCGTCGCCGCCACGACGGGCTCCAGCCACTTCGCGTAGGTGTCGGTCAGGTGGTTGTCGTCGCGGTACATCAGCATGTTGCCGGCGATCACCGGGCAACTGCCCTTGGCGCACACCCACGGCGCGGTCGGCACGTAGAAGCCGCCGGCCTGCTGCACGGCCAGTTCCTCGGCGCGGCTTCCCAGATAGTTGATCGCGGTCGCCGCCGGCGCAGCGCAGGCCTGGGCATCGTCGAGGTGGACCGACAGGCAGTCGGGAACGTCTCCGATGGGCTTGGCAATGGGTCCGAACACCAGCACCCGGGCGCCGCTCGCCCGGATTTCCCGAACGGTTTGCGCCAGGCCCGATGCCCATTGCGCGCTGAAGACGTGGAAGTCGTACTCGGGCCCGTAGTGGCGGGCGGCGTCAAGGATGACGAGGGCCGGATGCGCGGACGCGATCCGCGCGAGCGTCTGGGTGCGCCATTGCTCGCATTCGGTGAATTCGCGGCCCAGCGTCGGGCTGAAGATGGGGATGAGAACGGGCGGGCAGGTCGCCTTCGTCAGGTTCTCGAGCCGGAATCGGTTCTGGTTGGCGTACTCGTCGAGGGCCGGAAACCATTGCGCCGCATGGGAATCCCCGAACGCCACGATCGTCCGGGTGGCTCCCGTGTCCCCGTACGTGCAGGACGGGGACACGGCCGAGGTGAAGGAGAGATCGCAACCGTCGAAGAACGGCCGCTGCTTGTCGTTACGCACGCTGGACAGCGAGGGGGTGAGGTTGGACGGGACGCCGCGAATGCTCGCCGCGGCGGACAGCACTCTCTGCAGAGGCTGCTCGAGGCTGTCCAGCGCGGCAAATCGTGACGGGGCGACGCGGGCGGCGGAGGAGTGAACGGTCACTCCGTGCGTGACGTCGGGGAGTCGGGGGGCGGCGACGGCCGGGGCGTGACCGACCGGCCGCGGAGCGATCTGGATGGCGAAGACGGCGATGAGTGCCGCGACCCCGCTGAGCGCCACACCTGCCGTGACGGTCGTTCGAGGCGCCCGGAGCAAGGGGCGCGCCCGCCGAAGCGGGTCCTCGACCCAGCGCTGCGTCAGGTACGCGAGCCCCAGGCTGAGCGCCACCATGGCGACCCGCGCAAGGGGGCCGTGCCACAGGACCGCGCCGAGCACCAGCGCCGGCCAGTGCCAGAGATACCAGGAGTAGGAGACGCGACCCAGCGACTGCAGGGGCCGCGTTCCGAGCAGTCCCGTCGATCCGTGCCGGGCCCTACCCGCGGAGGCTGAACCGGCGGCGATGATGGCGGCGGCACCGAGGACGGGAACGATCGCTGCCGAGCCGGGGAAGGGCGTCGCTGCGCCGTAGCTCAGGGCCGACCAGATGATCGCGCCGAGTCCCGCCCAGCCGAGTAGCGCCGCAGCGGCGCGCGGAAGCTTGACCAGCGGCGAACCGGCGAGCGCGAGCAAGCCGCCGAGCGCGAGCTCCCACGCTCGGGTCGGGAGCAGATAGAAGGCGGTGGGCTCCGACGTGTGCGTCAGCCAGATGCAGGCGACCAGCGATCCCGCGGCGATGGCGGCGACGGCGGCGGTCATCACGGCCCGGGCGCGCTGCCGGCCGGCGGCGGCGGCGAAGTGCAGCAGCGCCGGCCAGATCAGATAGAACTGCTCCTCGACCGAAAGCGACCAGTAGTGCTGGTACGGCGTGGGAGCCGAGTGCGCCGCCAGGTAGTCGGTGCTCTGCGCGGCGAATCGGAAGTTGGCAACGAAGAGCGCGGCGGCCACCGCGTCGCGCGCGGCTCCGGGTATCTGCAGGGGCGGAAGGACCAGATATGACACCAGCAGGGTGACGAGCAACGCCAGGATCGCAGCCGGCAGGATCCGCCGGGCGCGGCGTGCGTAGAACTCCCGGAACGAGACCTTTCCCGTGCGCTCGACGTCGCCGGCGATGAGCCCGGTGATGAGAAATCCGGAGATCACAAAGAACACGTCAACGCCGATGAACCCTCCGCGCAGGCCCGGCATGCCTGCGTGGTAGGCCACGACGGCGACGACCGCGACCGCGCGCAGGCCTTGGACGTCGGGACGGAAACGCCCGGCCCCCGGCGGATTGCTGCGCGCCAGCGCCGGCCGGGGGGACGGCGAATTCCGGCCGCGGCTACGAGATCGCGCCGGTGGCTCGACCGTCAACTGGGTCGCCATCTCCCGGATTCCGGCCTGGTCGTACGGCATGCGATCAGGTTCGCGTGTTTGCGCCGCCAAGCGGGCCAGCGACACATCAACAGATCGACTCGCGTCGCCGTGAGCGCTGAAGCCGTGTTTACCTGGTGATGGCCGTCGGCCGCGCCGTTCCGGTCAGCTGATCCACGAAACCACCCAGGAAACTCGACAGGCTCGCCTGATCGAGGTGGAAGGTGGCGAGACATCCGGCGCCGCTCCAGATGCTGATGACAAAGACGCCATCCGCGGGGCGCCATGACACCCGGAGCGAACGGTCGCTGTCGCGAGCGTCGAGGAAAGCCTGACCCCGCTTCGGCAACGGGGTGACGGCGCTGGCCATCTGGGAAGTGTGTTCGCCGCCCATTGCGGGCGCAATACCGCGTTCGGGCGACGCCGGGTTTGCGCGCGGTATACCGATCACCCACGATCGACCCGTGACCATCTACGGGGCGTGCGCCGTCACATTCATGATGATCATGTACGCGTTGGAGAAGCGCGGTCGCATCTTCATCCTCGGATTCGCCTGCGGCTGCGTGCTTTCCAGCGGGTACGGCTTCGCGTCGGGAGTCTGGCCGTTCGGCCTCGTCGAGCTGATCTGGTCGGGCGTCGCGCTCGCCCGGTGGCGCGATGTCACACCCCAGCGTGATCGGATGGCCACGTGACCTTTCGCGGATCGCGCACGACATCGCACGCAGTCCCGAGGCTGCCCACAGTGGATAACCACCGTTCTTACAGCCACCGGCGGTAACGTCGTGACCGTCCGCCACCTTCCCAGCACCCCGTGAGGGGAGCCGGCTCGGACGTGGGAGCTCACCGTCGTCGTCACGTCAACACAACAAGCGCCGCCGCCGGGGCTCAGCCCCGATAACCGCGCGCGCAAGCGCCGCCGGCCGCTCCCCCAGCGCCTGCTCTACCTCGTGGCGGGCTTGCTTTCGATCGTTGTGCTGCTGGGGAGCGTCGGTGGGTTCGTCGTTGTCAAATGGTTCGACGGGTCGATCGCGCGCGTCAGCCTTAACCTGGGCAAGCCTCAAGACCGCCCCGCCGCAGCACCGCTCGGCTCGCAGAACTGGCTGCTGGTCGGCACCGACAGCAGGGCCGGGACCTCCGGCGAGTTCGGCACGGGGATCTACGGCGCGCGCAGCGACACGACGATCCTGGCGCACCTCGACGCCGACGGCACGACCACCAACATCTCGATCCCGCGCGACACCCTCGTCACCATCCCGTCCTGGGTCGACAGCAAGGGCGTCACGCACCCCGCGGAGAAGAACAAGTTCAACCAGGCGATCTTCGAGGGCGGCCCCTCCCTGCTGGTGCGCACCGTGGAGAAGCTCTTCCAGGTGCGGGTGGACCACTACGTCTCCGTCGACCTCGAAGGGTTCAAGAAGATCAGCCAGGTGCTCGACGGCGTGGAGGTCTGCATCAAGCCGGCCCCGGCGAGCGCCAACGAGTACGTGGACGGCGGGGTCATCACCAACATCAACGACGGTTACAGCGGCTTCCACGGCCGGTACGGGGTGCAGAAGCTGGCGGGTGACCAGGCGGTGGACTTCGTCCGCCAGCGTCATGGGCTGCCCGATTCCGATCTCAGCCGCATCAAGCGTCAGCAGCAGTTCCTCGGCTCGGTGTTTCGGACGGCGACCCGGGTCAACCTGCTCTTCAACCCCGTCGCGATCACCCAGTTGCTCGGCGCGATCCAGAAAGCGCTCACGCTTGACAAGGGCACCTCGATCTCCGACCTGGAAAACCTCGGCCTGCGGCTACGCGGGCTCGATCCCAGCAAGGTGTTCTTCGAGACGCTTCCCCAGCGCGGGTTGGAGGTCTCCGACACCGACCTCGGCACCATCGAGATCCAGCAGGGCATTCCGACCCTGATCCCCAACGGCCAGGGCACCAACGTCGGCAGCGTGCAGATCATCGAGCAGGCGCAGTTCGACCAGATGATCGCCAAGATCCGTGACGCCAACACCAGCACCAACACCGGCAAGTCCGACGGCTCGGTGTCGGCCTCGGGCGCCCAGGCCGTGGGCGTGACGGTCGACCCGTCGCAGGTGCAGGTCACGGTGCAGGACGGGGTCGGCAAGGTCGGACTGGCCAGCCGGGTGACCACGGCGCTCGGCAAGGATGGCTTCACGACCGGCGTTCCCGGACCGGCGGCCACCACGGGGTACCTCGACTCCCAGGTGCACTACGGGTCTGGCGACAAGGCAGCCGCCCAGACCGTCGCCGCCGCGGTTCCCGGCTCGGTGCTGGTCGAGGACCCGAGCGTGACCAGCGGGATCGTGCTGGTGGTCGGAGCCAACTTCACCAAGGTCGTACCGGTGAGCGTTTCGCAGACGCCGACACCCACCTCGCCTTCGCCCACCCCGACCGCGAGTGCCAGCCCCGCCCCGGCGCCGGTCTCCGCGGACTCGGCGGATAACCGCTGCACCTACTGATGGTCGATCGCCACCACGGGCGCGGCCCGAAAATAGGTTGTTGAGCTGGACGTGATCCAGTACTGTCGAACACATGATCGAAGCAGACTTCGGAGCGAAAGCAGCGCAGGTGCATGCGCTGCTCGCCGAACTCGCCGCGTTCGTCTCCTCGGATACGTCGGCCGTTCTGGCAGTCGAGGTGTTGCCGGAGGTGCTGGCCGGGGTGCGGCAGGCTGATCTGTTGACGTGCCGGTTGATCGAGCGGGCTGACCGGTCGGGCTTCTACGCCACGGATGGGGCAGCGTCGACGCGGGCGTACGTGCGGCAGATTTCCGGTGAGTCCGATGCGTGGGTGTCCAAGCGGGTGCAGGTCGGCCGGGCGCTGGCGGACCGGATGCCGGTCACCGCCAAAGCGTTTCAAGCCGGTGATCTGGGCCTGGATCATGCTCATGTGATTGTGCAGGCGACGAAGGATCTGCAGTCAGATCTTGCTGCCGATCTGGAAGCGTTCCTGGCCCAGCAGGCGACGCCGCTCACCCCACGGCAGCTACGCGTCGTCGCCGAAGAACTGGTCGCCGCCGCAGCGCCGGAGGAATCGGCGGATGCGGCGGCACGCAAACGCGCGGCGCAGCAGCTGCACCTGTCCGAAACGTTGGGCGGGATGTGGCGCCTCGATGGCCATTTCGACGCCGAAGCCGGCCTGATCATCTCCAAAGCCCTCGCCGAATTCCTCCGCAAGGCCGACCCCGAAGGTGACCTGCTCACCGAATCGATCGGCTCCCGCCGCGCCGAAGCCCTCGTCCAGATGGCCCGCCATGCCACCGCCCACGCCGAGATCTGCAACGGGCAGGGTGGTGGCCGGCACACCGTCATCGTCGGCCTGTCCGAACAGGTCCTGCGTGACGGGACAGGTACCGCCGGCACCCCCGAAGGGCAACGCCTGCCCGCGGCAGCCGTCCGGCGGATGGCCTGTGATGCCGGGATCATCCCCGCCGTCTTCGGAGCCGACTCCGAAATCCTCGACCTCGGACGTCTCACCCGCCACATCTCCACCGGCCTACGGCACTTCCTCGTCGCCCGTGACGGCGGATGTGTCTGGCCGGGATGTGACCGTCCGGCCTCCTGGACTGAAGCTCATCACCGCGAAGAATGGCTACGCGACCAAGGCAAAACAGAGCGAGAGAATCTCGATCTCCTCTGCGTTCATCATCATCACCGAGTGCATGAGGGTGGCTGGGACATGACCATCGGTGATGATCCCGACCGCACCCCCTGGTTCTGGCCACCCGACGGCAGACCACCCCTCCAATGCCACCGCCGCCCGTTACTCCGCAAGCCCGGACAGACACCCAGACGGACATGAGTTTCGCCCGAATCGCCGCAGTCGAGGAATCAGGGACAGCAACTCGGGAGGATCACTGATGCGCAGCGTGACCTATTCGATGAGCGTCTCCCTCGACGGTTACATCGTCGGGCCGGACGGGACGTTCAACTGGACGGCTCCCGACCCGGAGGTCTTTGCCTTCGCCACCGATGAAGTACGACGGGCCGGCTTCCACCTGTTGGGGCGACGGCTGTACGAGGCGATGCTGTACTGGGAGACCGCGGATCAGGATCCCTCGCTCGACGACGCGATGCTCGAGTTCGCCGCGCTCTGGAAAGCACTTCCCAAGGTGGTGTTCTCCACCACGCTGTCGGCGGTGCAGGGCAACGCCCGCCTGGCCTCCGGCGGCCTGGCGGAAGAGATCGAGCGGCTGCGATCCGCGCCCGGGGACGGCGACATCGCCATCGGCGGCGCGACTCTCGCCGCCGCGGCAGCCGCATCCGATCTGATAGACGAGTACCGGGCCCGGGTCTATCCGGTACTGGTTGGCGGCGGCAACCCGTACTTTCCCCGGGGTGAGCGCCGGGTGGATCTCGATCTCGTCGAGACCCGTACCTTCCGCTCGAGAGTCGTCTACCTCGGCTACCGCGTCGCGCGCTAGCGTGCGACCGGCAGCCGCCCTCAACCGCCGATGAGCTCGGGCAGCTTGGCGGCGAGCGCGCGGAAGGCGCGGCCGCGATGGCTGATCGCGTCCTTCTCCGCAGGACTCATCTCCGCTGTCGTGCGGGTCTCGCCGTCGGGGACGAAGATCGGGTCGTAGCCGAAGCCGCCGCTGCCCCTCGGGGCCCGCAGCAGCGTCCCCCGCACCTCGCCGCGGAGCACGAACTCCCGCCCGTCGGCAAACGCGACGGCCGCCGCGCACACGAAAGCTGCCCCGCGCCGATCGTCCGGCGTCTCGGAAAGCTGCGCCAGCACGAGCCGCAGGTTCGCGTCGTCGCGCGTCGGGTCTCCGGCCGGCAGTCCCGACCACCGGGCGGACAGCACCCCCGGCATGCCGTTGAGCTCATCGACGGTCAGGCCACTGTCGTCGGCGACCGAGACGAGCCCCGTCTCGGCGACCGCCGCGTGAGCCTTCAGCAGCGCGTTCTCCTCGAACGTCGCGCCTGTCTCAGCGACATCGGGTGCCGACTCGGGCAGGCCCGCCAGCTCGTACTCCGGGCCGAGGATGCGCCGCAGCTCGGCCAGCTTGCCTTCGTTGCGGCTCGCCAGCACGATCCGCCCGCGCGGCTGCTCACTCACTCAGCCAGCGCCGCTTTCTGCGCAGCTGCCAGCGAGGCGCAGCCGGAGACGGCGAGGTCGAGCAGCTCATCGAGCTCGGACCGGTCGAAGGCGGCGCCCTCGGCGGTCCCCTGCACCTCCACGAAACGCCCGTCGCCGGTGACGACGACGTTCATGTCGGTGCCCGCCCGGACGTCTTCCTCGTAGCACAGGTCGAGGCGGGGCTCGCCGTCGATGACGCCGACGCTCACCGCGGAGACCGACGCCACCAGCGCCGAGTCCTTGCCCAGCGAGCGGATCGCGTCAGCGAGCGCGACGTACGCACCGGTAATGGCCGCCGTACGGGTGCCGCCATCGGCCACCAGCACGTCGCAGTCGATGGCGATGGTGTTCTCCCCCAGCGCAGCCAGGTCGACGCAGGGCCGCAGCGCCCGGCCGATCAGCCGGCTGATCTCCTGGGTACGCCCGCCGACCTTGCCCTTGACCGACTCCCGCTGGTTACGCGTGTTGGTCGCGCTGGGAAGCATCGCGTACTCGGCCGTGACCCAGCCGAGCCCGCTTCCCCGCCGCCAGCGCGGCACTTCGCGCTCCACGCTGGCCGCGCACAGCACCCGGGTCTCGCCGAACTCGATCAGGACCGAGCCGGCCGGATGCGGCTGCCATCCCCGCTGCATTCGCACCGGGCGGATCTCGTCATTGGCCCGCCCGCCGGGACGGCCTTCAGCTCTTGCGGTGCTCACGGCTTTCGGTCAACCACTCTCAGACGTCGTAGCTTGCGCCGGGCTTGGCGCAAACGATCTCACCCTCGTACTGACTCGCGGCTTCATCCTGCAGCTCCTCCGGGCTGGCCCAGGGGACGACATGCGTCAGCAGCAGCTTGTGGGCATCGGCACGGTGGGCGGCCTCGCCGGCATCGCGTCCGCTCATGTGGATGCCGGGCGGGTTGCCCCGCGAATGCGCCCAGCTCGACTCGCACAGGAACAGGTCGGTGTCGCAGGCGAGCTTCTCGACCTCCTCGCAGCTGCCGGTGTCACCGCTGTAGGTGAACGTGCGCCCGCCGGCGGTCATGCGCATGCCGTAGGCCTCGATCGGATGGCGTACCCGATCCAGCTCGATCTCGAAGGGGCCGATCGCCCGGTGACCGGTGCGGATACCGCGGAAGTCGAACACGTCGGACAGGCCGTCGGAGGGCCAGTCGTCGAACGCGCCGCAGAGCCGGTGGCGGGTCGAGACCGGCCCGTAGATGGGCAGCCGCGGCAACGGCCCCTCCGGGTGGTAGCGCAGCGCGTACGAATAGGCGACGAGGTCGAGGCAATGGTCACCGTGCAGGTGGGAAACCAGTACCGCGTTGATGTTGAGCAGCCCGATGTACTCCTGCAGCGGACCGAGCGCGCCGTTGCCGACGTCGATCAGCAACCGGTAGCCGTCGTGCTCCAGCACGTACGACGAGCACGCCGTACCAGGACCGGGGAAGGTACCTGCGCAACCCAGCACCGTCAGCTTCACTACGCAGCGCTCAGCACAAGCGGCACTGGCTGGATCGGGTCATTGCTACAACAGGGTAAAGCCGCTGTGCAGGTCACGTGACACGTGTCGGAAATTTCACATACGCACTTTCACAAGCGCGCGAGCCTGACCGCTAGGCCCAGAGCTGGCCTTCCAGCGCTTCCTCGGCCTCTTCCAGAGTGCCCGCGTAGGCACCCGTCGTGAGGTACTTCCAGCCCCCGTCGCACACCACGAACGCGATGTCAGCACGCTCGCCGGCGGCGGCGGCCTTGTCGGCCTGCGCGAGCGCCGCGTGCAGGATGGCGCCGGTCGAGATCCCGGCGAAGATGCCCTCCTGCTGGACCAGCTCGCGGGTGCGGCGCAGCGCCTCGTGATGGTCGACGGAGTAGCGCGTGGTCAGCACCGAGGCGTCGTAGAGCTCCGGGATGAAGCCCTCGTCGATGTTGCGCAGGCCGTAGACCAGATCGCCGTACTGCGGCTCGGCGGCGACGATCTTGACGCTGGGCAGCTGCTCGCGCAGGTAGCGCCCGACGCCCATCAACGTGCCGGTGGTGCCCAGACCCGCCGACGAAATGGGTGATGCTCGGCAGGTCGGCGAGGATCTCCGGCCCGGTTGACTCGTAGTGCGCGCGCCAGTTGGCCGGGTTGCCATACTGGTAGAGCATCACCCAGTCGGGATTCTCGGCGGCGATGCGCTTGGCGACGGCGACCGCCTCGTTGCTGCCACCGGCGGCGGGCGAGGAGACGATCTGAGCGCCCCACATCTCCAGCAACTGGCGACGCTCGGACGAGGTGTTCTCCGGCATCACGCAGACCAGCCGATAGCCCCGCTGCCGGCAGACCATCGCCAGCGAGATGCCGGTATTGCCCGACGTCGGCTCCAGCACCGTCGAACCGGGATGCAGCCGGCCCTCCTTCTCGGCGGCGGCGACCATCCACAGCGCCGGACGGTCCTTGATGGAACCGGTCGGGTTGTTCTGCTCGAGCTTGGCCCACAGGCGCACGTCAGCCGACGGCGACAGCCGCGGCAGGCCGACCAGTGGGGTATGCCCGACCGAATCGATCAGGCTCTCGAAGCGCACCGACTCAGCGGGCGGCGGATGCCCCGCCGGCAACCGCGGGCAGGATCGTGACCGTGTCGCCGTCCTTCAGGGGCGCCTCGAGCGCACCGAGGAAGCGCACGTCTTCATTGTTGATGTACACGTTGACGAAGCGGTGCAGCGAGCCGTCCTCCGCGATGAGACGGCCGCGAAGGCCCTCGTAGCGCGAGTCGACGTCGGACAGAAGCGCATCCAGCGTGTCGCCGGAAGCCTCGACAGCCTTCGCCCCTCCCGTGTACGTGCGAAGGATCGTCGGCACCTTTACCTGAACAGCCATGATGTCATCCTGCAACATGCGCGCGGCTTACGGGATTCCAGCTGATCAGATCAGTCAGCAGACCGTGACCGGTTCCTCTTCCACGGTGCCGTCGACGATGCGGAAGGAGCGCACCTCGGCGGTCTGCGGATCGCGGGTGGAGACCAGCACGTAATGCGCCTCGGGCTCGTTGGCGTAGGAGATGTCGGTACGCGACGGGTACGCCTCGGTCGCCGTGTGCGAGTGGTAGATGACCACCGGTTCCTCGTCTCGCGCCTCCATGTCCTGGTAGAGCGCGAGCAGCTCGGCGGAGTCGAACTCGTAGAAGGTGGGCGAGCGCGCCGCGTTCGTCATCGCGAGGAATCGCTCGGGGACGCCGTCGCGCCCGGCGATCACCCCGCACGCCTCGTCGGGGTGGTCACGGCGGGCGTGGGCGACCATCGCGTCGTAGTGGTCTTGTGAGAGCTGCAACACCACCGCGAGATTAGTGGCGATCAGTCGCCGGTGAGGACCTGCAGGAGGGAGTCCTGCAAGTCCCCGAGCCACACGTAGACCCACAAGCGCTGGGCGCGGGGTTCGTCGGGCTCCAGTCGCACGAGTTCGTCGTAGGTGTTCTCGTCGACGTCGAGCGCCGTGCCCAGCGCGAGCCGGGCGTCGTTCAGCGCGCCGAGCCAGGCCGCACTGGCCTCGTCATCCAGGGCGATCGAGCCACCGCCCTCGGGCAGCGAATCGAGCAGCGCGCGAGCATTGGCCAATTTCGCCGCGCGTACATCGGCCTCGGTGAACCGGCGGAAATCGCGAGCTGCGGCAGGGTCATCCGGGTAGGCCTCGGGAAAGAGCCGCGAGCTGATCGGATCGCGCGGTGGGCTCGGCGGGCTCTCGGGCTCCCCGAGGCCGGTGAGCCCGAGTTCGCGGGCCCAGGCCTCCCCGTCGGCAGGCACGGGCTCGGGGCCGATCACTTCCGTCATCTCGTTGATCACTTGCGCGAGCACCGCTGTCTCGACCGGGTCCAGCAGCAGGGTGATCCCTGCGCGGGTGCGTTTGAAGCCGCTCACGCAGCCCGGCGCCCGCTCACGTGTCGTGCGCCAGGGTGGCCCAGAGGCCGGCGACGTGCAGCCGGCTGACGTCGCGTTCCATCTCCTCGCGGGTACCAGCGGTGACGACGGCCTTGCCGGTCTGGTGAACGTCGAGCATCAGCTTCTCGGCCTTGCTCTTGGGGAAGCCGAACAGCTGCTGGAAGACGTAGGTGACGTAGGACATCAGGTTGATCGGGTCGTCCCAGACGATGGTGATCCAGGGACGGTCGGCCCGCACCGACTCGTCCTCTCGCACGCTCTCACCGGTGCGCTCGATGGTCTCAGGCGTCGCGGTTGTCACCCGACCCATTCTGCGCTCGATTCCGTGGCCCCGATGTTCACTACAGTCCCGGCATGTCCAGCACCGCGCTGCTGACCGACCACTACGAGCTCACCATGCTCCAGGCGGCGTTCGAATCGGGAGCCGCGTTCGAGCCGGCGGTGTTCGAAGTCTTCACGCGGCGACTTCCGCCGGGGCGCCGGTACGGGGTCTTCGCCGGCGTCGGACGCCTGCTCGACGCGTTCGAGCAGTTCCGCTTCGGACCCGACGAGATCGCGCTGCTGCGCGAGACCGGCGTCGTCAACGAGGCGACCGCCCGCTGGCTCGGTGAAAACCTCGCCGCGCCGCCGCGGGTCGACATCACCGGCCTGGCCGAGGGTGAGGCGTACGGACCGGGAACCCCGGTACTGGTCGTCGAAGGAGCGTTCGGCCACGCCGTCCTGCTCGAGACACTGGTGCTGTCGGTGCTCAACCACGACAGTGCCGTTGCGGCCGCCGGAGCCCGGATGACGGGCGCCGCCGAAGGCCGGCCCTGCATCGAGATGGGCTCGCGGCGCACCCACGAGCAGGCCGCCGTCGCTGCCGCCAGGGCCGCTTACATCGTCGGTTTCGCGGCGACGTCGAACCTGGAGGCGGGCCGCCGCTACGAGATCCCGACGACCGGGACGAGCGCGCACGCGTTCACGCTGGTGCATGACTCCGAGCGCGCCGCCTTCCAAGCGCAGGTCGCGTCCCTCGGCACCGACACCACGCTGCTGGTCGACTCCTACGACCTGATGGAAGGCGTGCGTACCGCGGTCGAGGTCGCCGGGCCAGGCCTCGGTGCCGTCCGGCTCGACAGCGGCGACCTCTCCACCCTGGCCCGTGAGGTGCGTGAGCTGCTCGACAGTCTCGGCGCCACGAAAACCCGGATCATCGTCACCAGCGACCTCGACGAGTACGCGATCGCCGCACTGGCAGCCGCCCCGGTCGACGGCTACGGGGTCGGCACCGCGCTGGTGACCGGCTCGGGCGCGCCCACGGCCGGCCTGGTCTACAAGCTGGTCGAGCGCGGCGGCCGTCCGGTGCAGAAGCTCTCACCGGGAAAGCTCTCCCGCGGCGGGCGCAAGTCCCTGGCACGCCGGCTGGACGGGCATGGGGTGGCGATGGAGGACGTCGTGGTGCCCGGCCGCGCTGCTCCCGTCGGCTCGCGGCTGCGCCCGTTGCACGAGCGGCTGGTGCACGACGGTGAGCGGGTCGTCGAGGTCAGCCTCGCCGAGGCACGCCGGCGCTGGGAGCAGTCGCGCGCTGAGCTGCCCGCGCAAGCGCTGCGCCTGTCGGCCGGCGATCCGGCGCTGGAGGCGACGTTCGAGGGCTTCTAGGACGGGTCAGTCCGGAGCCTGCAGCTTGCGCTTGACGACCTTTCCCGTCTCGTTGCGCGGCAGCTCGTCGATGAAGTGCACATCCCTGGGCACCTTGTGGCGCGCCAGCTTATCCTTCACCAGCGCCTTCAGGTCGTCCTCGGTCACCGCCTTCGCGTGCTTGACCACGTAGGCCACCAGCCGCTGGCCCATCTGCTCGTCCTGCACGCCGACGACCGCCGCCTCGCGTACCGCAGGGTGCTTGCTGAGCAGTTCCTCGACCTCAGCCGGGAAGACGTTCTCCCCACCCGAGACGATCATCTCGTCGTCGCGTCCCTCGATGAAGAGCCGGCCCTGGGCGTCGAACCGGCCGAGGTCACCGCTCGCGACGAGATCGCCGAGCCGGTCCTTGTCCTCCCCGCCCGTGTAACCCGTGAACAGCAAGGGATTGCCGACGAAGATCCGGCCGACCTCCCCCTCCGGAACCTGCTTGCCATCGGCGTCGACGAGCTTGATCGTCGTGCCGAGCAGCAGGCGCCCGGCGGTGCCCGGCGCCTCTCGCAGATCGGCCGGCGAGGCCACCGTCGCGTAGGCCACCTCGGTGGAGCCGTAGAGGTTGTAGACCACGTCGCCGAACGCGTCCATGTAGCGGGTCGAGAGCTCCCCCGGAAGCGCCGAACCGCTGACCGCCACGACCTTGAGCGACGACGTGTCGTAACGCTCGCGAGTGCTCTCGGGAAGCTCGAGCATCCGCTGCATCATCACCGGCACGACGACGAGCGCCGTCGCCTGGTGCTCCTCCACGAGGGCGAGCAACTGCTCGGGATCAAAGCGCCGCGAGAGCACGAGGGTGCTCGACAGCAGCAGGCCCAAGCCAAGATGAGCGAGCCCCCAAGCATGAAAGAGTGGCGCCGCGATAACCGTCGTTTCCCTTGCTTTCAAAGGGATTCCGGACAGGAACGCGGCGGCGGGTTCGATGCCCTGGATCGATCGCGCGGCCCCCTTCGGGGTGCCGGTGGTGCCGCTGGTGAGGATCACCTGACGCCCGCGGTGCACGGGACGGGTCAGCTTCGGCGGGGTGCCGGCGAGCTCGCGAAGGGTGAGCTGATCGACCTCGCCCTCGGCCCAGCCGACCACGCGCAGGAGATCCGCGGGCGCCTCGGCGAGCAGCGCGCCGAACTCCTCGTCATGGATGACGGCCTGGATGCCTTCGCGGTCCATCACGTCGCCCAGCTGCTCGGCGCCGAATCCGGTGTTCAGCAGGACCGCATCGGCACCCGCCTTCGCCACGGCCGACAACGCGATCGGCATCCACCGGGAGTTGCGCATGAGCAACCCCACCGAACCGCCGTCCCGCACCCCACGCTCGCCGAGTCCCGTCGCGACGGCCGACGACGCCTCGTCGATCTCGCGGAAGGTCATGGATCCGAGCTCGTCGATGAGGGCGAGCTCGTGGGGATGGCGCGCCGCGCCCGCCGCCCAGCCCGCCGCCGGCGTGAATCCCCATCGCAGTAGCGCAAGGCCCATCCCCAACATGCGATCGGGCCGCGACGGTCGCGCCGCACCCGTACCGGCCAACACCCGGATCGCGGTCAGCTGCGATGTGATCCCCATGTCGATCAGCCCTGTCCGCTCCGAGGTGCGCTCACTCCCGCACGGTAGAGAATGGCGGGGTGACGGTGCGCGACAGCCCGACGGCGTCTCCAGCGCGACTCGGCGAGATCGCCGTGAGCGTCGACGTCGTCCTGCTGACGCTACGGGCCGGCCGGCTCGCGATCCTGCTGGTCGCCGGGCGTGACCCGCGCGACCCGCTCAGCTGGGCACTTCCCGGCGGGCGCATCGATGTCGCCGAGAGCCTGGAGACGGCGGCGCGAAGGTCGCTGGCCGAGCAGGCCGGCGTGGAACGGCTGGCCGGTCACCTGGAGCAATTGCGTACCTACGGCGATCCGGGGCGCGACTCCCGCGGGCGCGTCGTCAGCGTCGGTTACCTGGCACTGCTGCCCGACCTGCCCAGGCCCGCCGGAAGCCGGGGCGAGCAGGTGCGGTGGTGGCCGGTCGAGGACCTCATGCCCGCTGCTCCGGAGGCCCGCGAGGCGGGGCCGCGGCTGGCGTTCGACCACGCGACGATCATGGAGGACGGCATCGAGCGCGCCCGCGCGAAGCTCGAATACACCTCGCTTGCCGCCGCGTTCGTCGACGAGCCCTTCACGCTCGCCGAGCTGCGCAGGGTCTACGAGGCCGCGTGGGGAGTGCCGCTCGATGCCCCCAACTTCCGGCGCAAGGTGCTCAGCGCGCCCGGCTTCGTCCTCCCGGTGGGAGAGCGTTCGGTGCGCCCGGGCGGCGGGCGGCCGGCCGAGCTCTACCGGCGGGGCGACGCGCTCGTGCTCTCCCCGCCGCTGCTACGACCGTTCGGCGGACTTACGGGAGCTGCGTCCGGTGGGTCCGGGTCGCCGACGCCTGGGCCGCCGGCGTGAGCCGGATGTAGCCCAGGCTGACGTGGGGTGGCCGGCTGACGACGTAGCCGATCACGTCGGCCACGTCAGCGGCGGTGAGGGGCTGCAGTCCCGTATAGACCCGGTCGGCGGCTTCCTGGGATCCCAGGCGTACCAGGGAGAATTCGGTCTCCACCAAGCCCGGAGCGATCTCAGCGACCCGCACCCCGGTGCCCAGCAGCTCGAGGCGAAGCGTCTCGGCGAACGCGTGCTCGGCGTGCTTGGCCGCGGTGTAGCCGGCGCCGCCGTCGTAGACCTCGGTACCGGCCACGGAACCGATCACGACGATCTGGCCGACCGCTGCCTTGACCGCGGCCAGCAGCGCGCGGGTCACCCGCAGCGTCCCCAGCACGTTGGACTGGAACATCTGCAGCCACTGGGCTTCATCGGCGTGCTCGATCGGATCGAGGCCCAGCGCACCGCCCGCGTTGTTCACCAGGACGTCGCAACGCTCGATGCCGGCGGCGAAAAGCTGAACGGACGCCGGATCGGTGACGTCGAGCGGCCGCACTTCGGCAGCCGGTCCGCAGGCGGCTGCCACCTCCGCGAGGCGGTCGAGCCGGCGCGCGCCGAGGATGACGTGATAACCCTGCGCTGCGAGAGTCTGCGCGGTGGCAGCTCCGATGCCGCTACTTGCCCCGGTGACGACCGCGATGCGTTCCACGGCCCCATCCTTGCGGATGGAACGTCAAGCCGGCTGGGCGACCGGGAGCATCCGGCTCAGGCCCGCGTCTTCGAACGCGGCGAACACCGGCGGCGAGACCCGTAGGGTCAGGCGCTCGTTCAGGTAGTGCCAGGCACCGACAATCACGCCGACGACCGGCGCAGCCATGTCGGTGACGTCGGACATCTCGATGACGACGGGATTGTCCGCGTAGGCGGCGCGGGAGGCGGCGTCGCGCAACTCCCCGGCGGTCGCCGAGTCGAGCGCCCCCCACAGAGCGATGACCGTGGCCTCGCCGTTTGCGGGCTCCCGTAGTGACATCACCCTCTTGCCATCGACCACGGCGCCCCGAGATGAAGGGGCCATTGGTCCCGGTGGTTTCGGTCGCCGTGGTGACGCGCGGCGGCGAAGTGCGTGTCGCGACCCCACACCCCGAACGCGTGCCCCCAACCTCCGAGGGTTCCCCCAATGGCCCGATTTACGCGTTGGTGGACACCGGCTGATCTGACCCGCAGTACTTGCACTTGGTGGCACCCGCTGGGAGATCGTTGGACAGGCATGCCGGGCACGTCTTCACCGAGGGCCCTTCGCCGAACACCGTGGCACCTTTGCGGGCCATTATGTTCTTGTACGGGGTCACGATGAAGAAGTAGACGACCGCCATGAACACCGCGAAGTAGATGATCGCCGAGATAAACGATCCGATGTCCAAGAACGTTTTCGTGTTCCCGGACTTCCCGAGCTGGATGCCGAGGCCTATACCGCCGCCGCCCTGGAACCGATTGATGATCGGGTTGATGATGAAGTCGGTGAAGGCTTTGATCAACGTGCTGAATGCTAGAGCGACAATCAGTCCGATCGCCACGACAACGACGTCGCCGCGCATCAAGAAATTCTTGAAACCCTTGAGCATGTAGTCCGCCTTCACGGAGGCCCGCGTGCGTGGTTCGCCGCTTGAGAGGCCCTCCTTCACCGGAGAGCCTCCCGCGGAAGGTGCGAAAAACCTAGGGTCAAATGTCCTCAGGCAGGCGCCTGGAACACCATCAGTGCGATTGCTCCGGACCTTCGAACGGCCAGGCTCGACATTCCGTGATGGATTCCTTACTAACGGTTACGGTCCTCACCCGTGACGTCACCGCGCAACCAGCGTTCGCGTGGCAGGGTGGGCGGGTGCCCACCCTGCAACTCGCCGGATCCCCGCTGCCGGTCATCGGCCGGGCCCGGATGTACGTCTGCGGGATCACCCCGTATGACGTGACGCACCTCGGTCACGCCGCCACCTTCGTCTGGTCCGACCTCGCGGCCCGGGTGCTGCACGCGTCTGTGCGCCGTGCCGGTCGAGGTGTGCCGCAATGTCACCGACATCGACGACGACATGCTGGCCGCGGCCCGGCGCGCCGAGATCTATTACGACCAGCTCGCCGCCGTGCAGCAGTTCGACTTCGAGCAGGACATGGCAGCGCTCGGCGTGCGGCCTCCGACGTTCGCCCCGCGGGTGCACCAGCATGTCGACGACGTCATCGCGCTGGCCTCCGCCTTGCTCGAGAGCGGCGCCGCCTACGAGAGCGGCGGCAGCGTCTGGTTCCGCGGCGAGAGCGTCGCTTCCCGGGCCGGGCTCACCGAGGAGCAAGCGCTCGAGCTCGGACGCGAGGGCGGCCACCCCGCCGACGAGCCGGGGCGCGCCGCCCATTTCGACGTGCCGATCTGGCAGCTGGCCGCCGAGCCGAGCGAGCCCGCCTGGCCGAGCCCGTGGGGCCCCGGACGGCCGGGTTGGCACGCCGGCTGCACGGTCATGGCGCTCGCCCGGCTCGGTTCGAGCCTGGATCTGCACGCCGGCGGCGCCGATCTGCGCTACCCGCACCACGCCTACGAGAGCGCAATGGCCGAGTCGGTCTCCGGTGTCACGCCCTTCGCCCGGGCCTGGATGCACGTCGGGACGGTGCGGGTCGAAGGCCGCAAGATGGCCAAGTCGACCGGCAACCTCGTGCTGGTGCGCGACCTGCTGAAGACCACCCGCCCGGCAGCGCTGCGCCTCGCGCTGCTCGACCGGCCCTGGGCGCAGTCGTGGGATTTCAGCGACGACGTTCTCGCGGCCGCCGATCGCCGGCTGGACGAGTTGCACAGCGCGGCCGGCCGACCGGGCGAAGCACCGGAGACCGTGACCGCGGAGATGACCGCCGCCTTGCTGGACGACCTCGACGTCAGCCGCGCCCTCGACGCCGTCCTGGACAGTCCCGCAGCGGGAGGCGCCGCCCGGCAACTCGTGCGACTCCTCGGCCTGCCGGCCTGAAACCCCCTCAGAACGTTGACCTTTCACCGTCGTCGAGAACCCGGAATTCGATGTCCTGCTCCGTCGAATAGCGCCGGTAGATGTTGTAGTAGAGGTCGGTCGTGGCGAGCATCCCGTCGTGCACCGGAACCACCGCTTTAGGGGCAACCTGCTGCAAATAGCTCACGGTTTCGGCAGCGCGTAGCCACGGGGCCGCAGTGGGAATCGCCAGCACCTGCACCGGCTCCGGCGGCGGGGTGTAGGCATCGCCCGAATAGGCGAAAAGCCCGTCAATCGCATAGCCGACGTTGGGCGGCGTGGGAAAGCCGGGAGCAATATCGGCGTGGCGTCCGCCGTAAACCGCGACGGAAACACCGGCCACGCTGAGGTCGTCGCCGGGGTGCACCGCCCGGGCGGTGACCCCGAGCTCCGCGAGCTGCGCCGTGCTCGCCGGGTCGGCGATCACCTCGGCCTGCGGGTTCGAGGCCAGCAGTGCGGTCAGCCGCCCGGGGTCGAGATGGTCAGGGTGCTGGTGGGTGAGCAGCACCGCGCTGAGCTCGGTCAGCGACTCGAAACCCGCCGAGAAGCCGCCCGGGTCGAGCAGGATGCGCACCTCGCCCAGCTCGATCAGCAGGCACGAGTGGCGAAACTTCGACAGCGTCAGCGCGTTCGATGCGTCGGTCATAGCGCCGTTGTACCCCGGCGGGATGTGCCCAGGCGAAGGGGTCCGGCATGGCAGGCTGTCCCGCGTGGGCCCCCTCGGTGCGTTGGCCGTCGCCGGGGCGGGTTTCTTCGCCGGGACGATCAACACGGTCGTCGGCAGCGGGTCGCTGGTCACCTACCCGGTACTGGTCGCCCTGGGCTACAGCCCGCTCGTCGCCAACGTCAGCAACACGATCGGGCTCGCCCCGGGCAACGTCAGCGGCTCGATCGGCTACCGGCGCGAACTCGCCGGCCAGCGCAGCCGGATGCTGCATCTCGGTGCGTACGGGGTCGCGGGCGGCCTCACCGGCGGCGGGCTGCTGCTCGCTGCGCCGAAGGCGTTCTCCACCATCGTGCCCGGCCTCATCCTGCTGGCTGCGCTCCTCATGGCTTTTCAGCCGCGCATCGCCCGCTGGCTCCGCGCCCGCCAGGATGCCAAGGCCGCCCACCCTGACGCCCCGCCGCACCTGCCCCACCGCCGGGGAATCCTGCCGGTGCTGGTCTTCGGCACCGGCGTCTACGGCGGCTACTTCGGCGCCGCCCAGGGGGTCATCCTGCTGGCGCTGCTCGGGCTGTTTCTGGACGACACCCTGCAGCGGCTGAACGGCCTGAAGAACGTGATCACCGCCCTGGTCAACGGGGTCGCCGCGGTGTTGTTCGCGGTTGCCAGCTCACCCGCGTGGGGCGCGGCGGGGATCCTCGCGCTGAGCTCGATCGTCGGGGCCCAGTTCGGCGCGGCCGTGGCGCGCCGGATCCCGGAGCGGATATTGCGGGCGGTCATCGTCGTGGGTGGCCTGACCATCGGGATCGTGCTGGCTGTCCGGCAAGCCTGAGAGCTGGGTGGTCTGCTGGCTGTCCTGCTGGCCGGCGGCGCCCCGGCGTCCCTGACGGAGGGCGGCTCGGAGCCGGCGGTCGGCTTCGGACGGGGTCCGACGGCTGCCGCGAGCAGGCCGGCGTTGGGCAGCCGCACCAGACCCTCTTCGGTCTCGAGGGTGGTGTAGAGCAGGTCCATGCCGGCGACCGTGCCGTCGATCGGGCCACCGAGCGCGCCCGAGCGCACCCGGATGTGCTCGCCGATCACGTAAGGACGCGCCAGCAGGAGCACCAGCCCGGCGAAGATGTTGCCCAGCGACTGCTGCGCCGCGATGCCCACGACGATGCCGGTGATCGCACCCCCCACCAGCAGCCGGCCGAGCGGCACCGCCAGCATCCCGAGCACCGCGAGCAGGATGATCAGGTAGCCGAACAGCGTGATGAGCAGCCGCACGGTGGTGCCCGCCGACGGGCCGCCGCGGGCGCGTACCACCCGCTGCACCTCGTTGGCCGCGCTCCGGATGGCCAGCACGCCGAGGATCGCGAACGCGACCGCGACCCCGATGACGATGAGCTTGGTGCTCAGGTGACGGCTGTGCAGCCCGTCGCCGTAAGCGCTGCCGAACGAGAGCGCGATGACTGCTCCGACACCGGCCACCAGCGCGCGGCGAAAGTCCGGGCGGATCGCCGCGTCGAGCCGCTGCGCCGCGCCGAGAGCTGCTTGCGTATCGACCGGAAGCACGTCCAGGAGCTGCCGTCCTCGCCGACGTGACCAACCGCGTGACACCCGATCTCCTCACTGCTGCTTCGTGATCCGTGGCCCGCTGCCTTGCTACCCGCTATTGGACACCGGGAACGGCGCTCAGGGACTGCCACCGCGCATCGGCGCGGGCGCGTGAGGCAGGATCAGGAGACGGGTCTTGCCGGCTCGACCCGGGTTGCCCCCTGCGTGCCGGCTTTCAGCTGGGAGGATCGCTTGAGCATTCTCGGGACGCGCGTGCTGCGCTCGGAGGACCCACAGTTCCTGACCACGGGCGCCACGTACACCGAAGATCTGGTGGACGAGCGCCTCACCGGTGCGTTGCACGCGACGTTCGTCCGCTCGCCGATCGCGGCGGCGAAGATCCTGTCGATCGACGCGAGTGCCGCGCTCGAGGCGCCCGGGGTTGTGGCGGTCATCACGGGTGACGACATCAACGACGTGCCGGTCGCCGCGCCGCCGATGCCGATGTTTCCCGCGCCGATGGCCCAGCCGCTGCTGGCCAAGGGTGTGGTGCGTTTCGTCGGCGAGTCGGTCGCGGTCGTGCTGACCGAGGAGGCCTACCAGGGCGAGGACGCGGCCGAGCTGGTCGACGTCGACTACGAGCCGCTGACGGCCGTGGTGGATCCGCACGATGCGCGCGCCGACGCCGACCTGCTCTTCCCCGAGGTCGGGTCCAACACCGTCTGGAGCATCGGGCTCGACGGCCCGGCGTTCAGCCCCGGACGGGGAGAAGGAATTCTTCGAGGGCTGCGACGTGGTCGTCACCCAGCAGATCCTGAACCAGCGGGTGGCACCGGCGCCGATGGAATCGCGCTCGGCCGCCGCCGTCTGGCACGCCGACGACGAGCACCCCGACGGCCGCCTGATCATCTGGCAGGGCAACCAGGGCGCCCAGGGCACCAAGCGGACCCTGCTCGCGGCGCTCGGGCTCGAGGAGACGCAGCTGCGGGTCATCACGCCGGCTACCGGCGGGGCGTTCGGCGCGAAGTTCGGCGCGGACCCCGACCACGCGGTGGTGGGCTGGCTCGCCAAGCACTTCCACCGTCCGGTGCGCTGGAGTGAGACGCGCTCGGAGAACATGGTCGCGATGACGCACGGCCGCGCCCAGATCCAGACGGTCACCGTCGGAGGCACCCGCGAAGGCAAGGTGCTGGCGTACCGCATCGAGGTGCTGCAGGACTCCGGCGCCTACCCGCGCTTCGGCGCGTTGCTGCCGATGCTGACCGGGCTCATGGCGCCGGGGGTCTACGACATTCCCAAGGTGGCGTGGGGTTTTCGCAGCGTGGTGACCAACACGACCCCGGTCGGCGCCTACCGCGGAGCGGGACGTCCCGAGGCGACGGCCGCCATCGAGCGCGCCATGGACGTCTTCGCGGCAGAGATCGGTATCGACCCGGCAGAGCTGCGGCGGATCAACGTGCTCCCGCCCTTCTCCGAGCCGCACACCACGCCTTCGGGCGCGACGTACGACAACGGCGCGTACGGGGCAGCGCTGGACCTGGTGCTGAAGCCGCCGACTACGCGGGGCTGCGCCGCGAGCAGCAGGAGCGTCGTGAGGCAGGCGGGCCGCTCCAGCTCGGTATCGGTATGTCCGTCTACGTCGAGATCACCGGCTCGGGCGACGAGGCCGGACCGCCCAACGAAAACGCGACCATCGAGGTCCACCCCGACGGCAGCGCCACCATCCTCACCGGCACCTCGCCGCACGGGCAGGGTCACGCCACGTCGTGGGCCATGATCGCCAGCTCCGAGCTCGGCATCCCGGTCGAGCGCATCACGGTCCGCCACGGCGACACCGACCTCATTCCCAAGGGCGGCGGCACCGGCGGATCGCGCAGCCTTCAACTCGGGGGTGCGGCGGTGCAGGCGGCCACCCGCGAACTGGTCGACGTCGCCCGCACCCGCGCGGCCGACATCCTCGAGGCCAATCCGGCTGACCTGGTGGTCGATCTCAGCCGCGCCGGACTCGTCGTCAAGGGCTCACCCGAAGCCGAGATCAGCTTCGCCGACCTGGCGGCCCGCGAGCCGCTGCTGGTGAAGAGCGCGTTCTCCGCGCCGGGCCCGACGTTCCCGTTCGGCGCACACATCGCCGTGGTCGAGGTGGACGTCGAGACCGGAAAGCCCGGCTGCTACGGGTGATCGCGGTCGACGACGCGGGCACGATCCTCAACCCGCTGATCGCCGAGGGGCAGCGCCACGGCGGCATCGCGCAGGGCGCGGCGCAGGCTCTCGTGGAGGAAGTCGTCTACGACGCCGACGGCAGCCCGCTGACCTCGACCCTGGCCGACTACCCCTTCCTGTCGATCACCGAGGTGCCGAGCTTCGAGCTGGTCGAGATGGAGACGCCGACCCCCTACAACCCCTTGGGGGCAAAGGGAATCGGCGAGGCCGGGACGATCGGCTCCACCCCGGCGGTGCAGAACGCGGTCGTCGATGCCGTGGCCCATCTGGGCGTCCGCCATATCGACATGCCAACGACCCCCGAACGGGTCTGGGACGCGATCCAGAAGGCGAGTGCGTGATGCAGGTCCAGATCGACGTGAACGGGGAATCCTTCACCGACGACGTGCCGGGGCGGCTGCTGCTCGTGCACTACCTGCGCGAGACGCGCGGGCTGAAGGCGACGAACATCGGCTGCGACACCACCTCCTGCGGCGCCTGCACGGTGCTGCTGGACGGCGAGGCCGTGAAGTCGTGCACCGTGCTGGCGGCGCAGGCGGACGGGCGTTCGGTGACGACGCTCGAAGGGCTCTCCGGGCGAGGACGGCGAGCTGCATCCGGTGCCCGCGGCGTTTCGCGCCGAGCACGGCCTGCAGTGCGGCTTCTGCACACCGGGGATGGTGATGGCCGCGGTCAGCCTGCTTGCCGACAATCCCGATCCCACCGAGCAAGAAGTGCGCGAGGGCCTGGAAGGCAACTTCTGCCGCTGCACCGGCTACCACAACATCGTGCGCGCGGTGCTGGCTGCGGCGCCCGGAGCGACGGCATGATCCCCGCCGAGTTCGAGTACGTGCGGCCCTCGTCGGTGGAGGCGGCGCTGTCGTCGCTCGCCGAGCACGGCGAGGATGCCAAGATCATCGCGGGTGGCCACTCGCTGCTGCCCATGATGAAGCTGCGGCTGGCGGCCCCGGCCGTGCTCATCGACATCGCCCGTATCCCGGAGCTCTCCTACATCCGGGAGGACGACGGCGACATCGCGATCGGCGCGGCCACCCGTCATGCCGACGTGGTGGATTCGGCGCTGCTCGCCGAGCGCGTGCCGCTGCTGCCGTACGTCGCGAATCTCGTCGGCGACCGGCAGATCCGCCATCGCGGCACGATCGGTGGCTCGCTGGTGCACTCCGACCCTGCGGCCGACCTGCCCAACGCGGTGCTCGCGCTGGGGGTGACGCTCGTGATCGCCGGCGCGTCCGGCCTTCGCGAGGTGCCGGTCGACGACTTCTTCACCGGCTTCTTCGAGTCCGCCGTCGGACCGGATGAGATCCTGACCGAGGTCCGCATCTCCGATCAGGCCGGCCGGGCGGGCTGGGCGTACGAGAAGTTCACCCGCCGCGCCAACGACTGGGCGATCGTCGCGGTGGCCGTCTCCGGGGGCCGCGTCTCACTGGCCAACATGGGACCCACGCCGCTGCGCGCCCGGGCCACCGAAGACGCGCTCGCGTCAGGCCGGAGCATCGCCGATGCGGCCGCCCTCGCCGACACGGATACCGAGCCGACACAGGACATGCACGCCACCCGCGACTACCGGCGTCACCTGGCGCGCACGCTCACCCGCCGCGCGTTGGAGTCCGCCGCCGCGCGTTAGCCCCCCTCGGGTGGCCACCGAACCCAGAACGGGGGGTTATGGCGGAGCGATAACCCCCCGATCTCAGTTCGACGACGTGCCGAGAAGCTGGGCCGACCCGGGCAGCAAGCCGCACGCCTGGGCGACGAGGTCGAAGGAGTGCCAGCGGTCGGCGCTGTCGTACGTCATCGTCGTGATCATCAGCTCGTTCACCCGGGTCGACGCGACGAGCTCGTCGATCTGGCGACGCACGGACTGCGGGCCGCCGATGATCTGCGAGTCCAGCCGGTCGTCGACGAACGCGCGCTCCTGCGGGGTGTACGGGTAGTTCGCCGCCTCTTCCGGGCTCGGGAAGCGACCCGGCCGCCCGCTGCGCAGCCGCAGGAACGACAGCCCGCCCGGCCCGGCCAGATATCGCGCGTGCTCGTCGGTGTCGGCCGCGAGCACCGACGCGGCGATCATCGAGTACGGCTCGGCCGAGCTCGGCGCTCGGGCGGAAGGTGTCGCGGTAGAGCGCCAGCGCCGGCAGCGTGTTCGCCGACGAGAAGTGGTGGGCGAAGGCGAACGGCATGCCGAGCAGCCCGGCGACCTGAGCGCTGTAGCCGCTCGACCCGAGCAGCCACACCGGTGGCCGGTATCCGAGCCCGGGGACGGCCGTGATCGCCTGGTACGGATGGCCTTCCGGCCAGCTGCCGTCGAAGAACGCGAGCAGTTCACCGAGCTGCTGCGGGAAGTCGTCCGCCGACAACGGATCGGCCGAACGCCGCAGGGCCGACGCCGTCACCGGGTCGGTGCCGGGCGCGCGGCCGATGCCGAGGTCGATACGCCCGGGATGCAGCGCCTCGAGCATGCCGAACTGCTCGGCCACGACGAGCGGGGGATGATTCGGGCAGCATCACGCCGCCGGACCCGACCCGCAGCGTCGTCGTAGCGGCAGCGACGTGGCCGATCAGCACCGCCGGCGCGGAACTCGCGATCCCTGGCATGTTGTGGTGCTCGGCCAGCCAGAACCGCCGGTATCCCAGGCTTTCCACGTGCTTGGCGAGCTCGGTCGTATTGGCCAGCGCATCGCGCGGCGTACCGCCGCTGGTGACCGGCGACAGCTCGAGAACGGAAAGGGGCACGGCGAGAGGAGGCGGGTTCACAGTGGGTGCAACCTACCGGCCGGTCCGGCTCATCCCGGCGCGCACACCCGGAGTCAGCGGCCGGAGAGCTCGCGTCCCTCCGCGCTGTGCAGCTGCCACGGGACACTCGTCACCATGACGCCGGGCATGAAGAGCAGCCGGGCTTTCAGTCGCAACGCGCTCTGGTTGTGCAGGAGGTTCTCCCACCAGCGACCGACCACGTATTCGGGGATGAATACCGTCACCACGTCGCGCTCGGATTCCCGGCGCAGCGCGCGGATGTAGTCCAGCACGGGCTTGGTCACCTCGCGGTAGGGCGAGTCGAGGACGCGCAACGGGCACCTCGATCCCGCGCCGCTGCCACTCCTCCTGCAGTGCCTTGACGTCCTCCGGCTCGACCCCGACGGTGACCGCCTCGATGGAATGCGGACGGGTCGCCCGGGCATACGCGAGCGCCCGCAACGTCGGCCAGTGCAGCTTCGACACCAGCACCACGGCGTGATTGCGCGACGGCAGCGTGGGTTTCGCAGTGGGGCCGGGCCTGAGCTCGGCGGCGACCAGGTCGTAGTGCTTGCGGACGGCTTTCATCATCACGAAGAGCACGAGCATGCCGAGGATCGCGATCCACGCCCCGTGCTCGACCTTGGTGCTCACGACGACCACGAGCACGACAGCGGTGAAGATGGCACCGGTCAGGTTGATGGCCCGGGAGCGCTTGATGCGGGCCGGCGTCAGCCGCGGAGCGCCGTTGCGGACGGCGGTGTCGTCCTCCGCCACGCCCCCCTTCAGCAACTTCGTCCAGTGCCGGACCATGCCGGTCTGGCTCAGGGTGAAGGAGGTGAAGACGCCGATGATGTAGAGCTGGATCAGCCGGTCGAGGTTGGCGTGGAAGCCCAGGATGAGGCCGATCGCTGCCGCCGACAGCAGCAGGATGCCGTTGCTGAAGACCAGCCGGTCGCCGCGGGTGTGCAGCTGGCGCGGCAGGAAACTGTGCTGCGCCAGGATCGACGCGAGCACCGGAAATCCGTTGAACGCGGTGTTCGCGGCGAGTACCAGGATGCCGGCGGTCACCACCTGGAAGTAGCCGAACAGGAACGAGTGGCGTCCCCACACCGCCCCGGCAAGCTGCGAGATGACCGACGGTGAACCGGACGCGTAAGCGCGAGCGTGGATCTCGACCGCCAGGATCGTGATCCCCACGAACATGGTGACGGCGATCATGCCCATCGCCACGAGCGTGCGTGCAGCATTGCGGCTCTTGGGCTTGCGGAACGAGGGCACCCCGTTGCTGATCGCCTCGACCCCGGTGAGAGCGGTACATCCTGACGCGAACGCGCGCAGGGCGAGGAACAGCGTGAACGCCCCGCCGACCTTCGCCGTGCGCGGCAGCGCCTCATGCGCGCTGACCGCCGGCTGCACCCCGTGGCCGAAGACGGCGACGAGCACGGCAGTGACGAGCAAGAGGAAGACCCCGGCGATGAAGCCGTACGTAGGCATGGCGAAGAGCCGGCCGCTCTCCTTCACCCCGCGCAGGTTGACGAGTGTGATGAGCGCGACGAACAGGACCGAGATCAGCTCGGTGTGGCGCTGCAACGAGGTGACGGCTGACGTGATCGCGACGACCCCGGCGACCACCGACACGGCGACCGTCATGACGTAGTCGACGAGCAGCGCCGCGGCCGCGCCGAGCGCGGGTGTCTGGCCGAGATTGTCGAGGCTGACGACGAACGCCCCACCGCCGCTGGGATAGGCGTAAACGGTCTGGCGATAGGACGCCACCACCACGATCAGCAGCACGGCGACGACCGCTGCGATCGGCTTCGACAGGCTCAGGTACGCCGCCCCGCCGAAGCCGGCGACCAGCAGGATCTCCTCGGTCGCGTAAGCCACCGACGAAATGGGGTCGGAACAGAAAATGGGTAAAGCGAGCCATTTCGGTAATAGCGTGTCATTTAGTTGCGCGCTGCGCAGCGGCCGGCCCACCAGCAGACGTTTGAGCCCCGAAACCGCAGGCCGCGACACAGCGGACACAACGTTCAACGCTAGGGCTCAGGTGGCCCCGCAAGTGTCAACAGGAGGTAGGGATTCGCCCCCTGGGCGTAAGGAATTCATCAAGATCGCTGACTTCCGCCACCCGGCGGAGTCCAGTGGAAGAGTGCCTCGCACGCCCAGGCGCGTCCGCGCCCCCGCGACAGCACCGGTGGTCCTTCCGCTGGCCGCCGGTGGGCTGCTGGCGGTCGGCGCCCTGGTCGCGCTGACCTCCGGCGGGGTCGGTCCGACCGCTCTGCTGGTGCTCGCGTCCGTGATCGTGGCGGCCACGGCTTTCGTGAGCGACCCCGCGACGATTGCGATGACGCTGCTCATCGCGGAGTTCACCGCGATCGGCTTCACCCGGCGTCCTTACGCCCAGCTGCGCGGCGGGCCGCTGGTCTGGCACGCCGCGGTCACGCTGATCGCTGTGGCGGCCATCTCCTACGGGCTGGCGGCGATGACCCGCGGCGCGGCCCTGCGCCGGAGCACACTGATGAGTGTGAACACGGGCGAGCGGCGGCGTGCGCTCGTCGAGCTCGGGGCCGCCATCGGCCCGCGGCGCCGCTGGACGGCTACCGGTTGCGCGGCCGCCACGCTCCCCCTGCTCACCCTGGCTCTGGTGAGCGCGCGTCACAGCCTGTCGCTCGCCGACGATCTGCTCCTGTACCTGCTGGTCGTCGTGGCGGTGTCGGTCGTCGGCGGGTTCTGGCCGGCCGTCGTGACGGCAGCGGCGTCAGCGCTGCTGCTGAACTGGTATCTGACCCCGCCGCTGCACACCCTGACCATCGAGCAGCCGGAAAACCTGCTGGCCTTGCTGCTGTTCGTCGCGGTCGCGGTGAGCGTCAGCAGCATCGTCCACCTGGCGGCCCGGCGGGCGGCGGAGGCGGTCCGCAGCTCGGCCGACGCCGGCGCGCTGCTCGACCTCGCCCGTACTGTGCTGGCCGGCGCCGACGCCCCGGCCTCGGTGCTCGCGCAGCTGACCTCCAGCGGCGCCACCCGGGCCGAGCTGCTCGAATGCACAGCGGGTCGCTGGGTCGAGGTCGCGAGCAGCGGGATCAGCGCCGACGCCGTCAACCCCAGCGAATCGGTGACCGTGCTCCCGCTGCGTCCCGACCTGCGGCTGCGCCTGACCGGCGAGCCGCCCGCGATCAGCCGGCGGGTGCTCGAAGGCATCGGCGCCCAGGCGGCGGCGGCCCTCGACCGTGACCGGCTGCGTACCCAAGCCGCCCAGGCCGAGGCGCTCGGGGAGGCCAATCGCGTACGCACCGCTCTGCTGACCGCGGTGAGCCACGACCTGCGCACCCCGCTAGCGTCGATCAAGGCCGCGATCTCGAGCCTGCGCCAGGACGATGTGAAGTGGTCGGCGGAGGACGAGGACACGCTGCTCGCCACCATCGAGGAGGGCTCCGACCGGCTCGAGGGCCTGATCAACAACCTGCTCGACATGAGCCGCGTGCACACCGGGTCGCTGCAGCCGTTCCTGCGCCCGACCGCGCTGGACGAGGTCGTCCCGCTCGCCCTGCGCGGCCTCGCCGGCGCCGACACGGTCGTGCTCGACCTGCCCGACTCGCTTCCGCTGATCCAGACCGATGCCGGTCTGCTGGAGCGGGTCGTCGCCAATCTCGTCGCGAATGCGCTGCGCTTCTCACCACCGACCGAGCCGGTGGAGATCGTCGGCCGGGCGGAGGGCGACGACGCGGTGTTCCTCTCGGTGATCGACCATGGCCCCGGGGTTCCGGAGTTCGCCCGGGAGCGGATCTTCGAGCCGTTCCAGCGCCTCGGCGACCGCTCGTCGGGCGCGGGGGTCGGGCTCGGCCTGGCCGTCGCGCGCGGCTTCACCGAGGCGATGGGCGGCACCTTGCGGGCGACCAGCACCCCCGGCGGCGGCCTGACCATGACGGTCGAGCTGTCCGTCGGACGCCGCGCCGAGACTGTGGTCGGTGCCCGCTAAGCCGGTGGTCCTGGTCGTCGACGACGACCCGGCGATCCTGCGAGCGTTGTCGATCACGCTCGCGGCCCGGGACTACCGCGTCGTCACCGCCGCGACGGGCTCCGACGGCTTGGCCGCGACCGCCCGAGAGCGTCCCGAGGCGATCGTCCTCGATCTCGGCCTGCCGGACATGGACGGCACCGACGTGATCCGCGGCATCCGGGGGTGGACGAACACGCCGATCATCGTGCTGTCGGCGCGCGAGCAGGAGCCGCAGAAAGTCGCCGCGCTCGACAGCGGCGCCGACGACTACATCACCAAACCGTTCGGCATGGACGAGCTGCTCGCCCGGCTACGCGCGGCGCTGCGCCGCGCGGTCCCCGCGCCCGACGAGCCGGTCATCGCCACCGATGACTTCACCGTCGACCTGGCTGCCAAGCGCGTCACGCTGGCCGCCGGGAGTGATGTCCGGCTGACGCCCACCGAGTGGCAGTTGCTCGAGCTGCTCGCCCGCCATGCCGGCCGGCTGCTGACCGGACGCCAGCTGCTCGCTGAAGTGTGGGGCCCGAAGTACCAGACCGAGACCCACTACCTGCGCGTTTACATGGCGCAGCTGCGGCGCAAGCTCGAACCCGACCCGTCGCGTCCGCGCCACCTGCTCACCGAACCGGGGATCGGCTACCGCTTCGTGGTCTGAGGCGCCGCGCCCGGCGTGAGGAGCTGTCAGCAAACGCACTGGCGAGCTGTCAGCCTGCTGACAGCGGGCGCACGGACTGGGAGCCGACGATGGTCGCAGCGGAGCCGCCCGGATCCGCAGCCCGATTGCCGGCACCTGGAGACGACATGGACGAGCAGGCGCGCAACCTCGAGAGCACCCCACCATCCGCAGCTTCCGACCGCGGATCGGCGTGGGCCGAGCTCGACGAGACGTTCTTTCGCCTCGTCGCCGACCTCTTCCCGCACAGCTTCTGCTCCGGCGCCGGCGCGCTGCTGGCGTCCAACGACGCCGACAGCGTCGAACCCCCTGCGCTCACCGAACCGCCGGACGTCATCGTGATTCCCGAGGCGCGCCTGTGCCACGAGGACGCGCTGCAGCGGATCAACCAGGAGATCGACCGCGAGCTCGCGCTGCGCCGGGCAGCGATGCGTCGCCACCCGAGCCGCCGCCGCTTCTAACCGGTGGGGGCGGGTTCCCCCGGAATCGTGTAGAGCGCCTTCCACGGCGAGCCGGACGGGTTCGTCAGTACTGCAGCCGGGTCGTCTCCCTGGGTGTAGTACTTCGCCTGGTAGCCGAGGCCGTCGCGGAGCACCTTCTGGCCCGCCTTGTAGGCGACAGCCGGTGACCACGTCGGGTAGGTGCCCGGCGCGAGCGTCGGGATGACCGGCGGGTGATCGCCCGGCAGCACCGGCCCGACGACCTGCCACGGTGCGCCCGAGGAGTCCACGGTGGCAGCTGCCGGATCGACGCCGGTGTTGTACCACTTGGACTGGTAGACGTAGCCCTCACGAACGATCTTGTAGCCGCTCGGGTAGGACGCCAGCGGGTTCCAGATCGGGAAAGGCACGTGAGCCGGGTCATCCACGACCGTGCTGTTGCTGCCCCGCGAGATGGGCGAGGTGCTGGCCGCCGGTAGCGGCACGTTCGGGCTGACGCTTCCGGTCAGCGAACCGAGCACCTTGCTGAACTCCAGCGGAGTCTGCGCCGTCCCGCTGCACGTGTTGGAGTGCACGCCGATGCGGGCGAACTGGCTGCCGCACTGGCTGTCGCGGTTCAGCGACCACATCGAGACCCGGCCGAGATGCTGGCTCCGCGCGAACGAGGCCACGCCCTTCGCGTCGTCCACGGTCACGATCTGCCCGGCGACGTCGTTCTGGCCGATCATCACCGTCGCGCCGATCTTGTTCCAGATCTGCGCGGAGGTGAGCTTCTGGTCCCTCAGCAGGGCGGCGAGCTGGCGGTGGGTGCCGTTCAGCGCGCCGGTGATCGCCGCGTACATGCCCTGCGGGGCTGACGTGAAGTCCATCGTCATGACGTTGACGCCGGCGAGCGCGACCCCGTTGTCCAGCATGGCCTTCACGACATTCAACGCGTCGCTCTGCAGCCCGTCCGGCTCCACCGGCAGCGTCAGCCACACGTGCAGCGGCGACTTCGTGGCAGCTGCCGCCTTCTGCAGCGTCGCGATCGCCTGCGCGCGCCGCACGAGCGACGCCTGGTCACCCTGGGCGGCGCCTTCGATATCGAGGTCGATCGTGGTGAGCGAGTAGCGCTTGATCACGCTCTCGTACGCGGCAGCCAGCTTCACCGTGTCGGTGCAGGAGACCGCCAGCTCGTTGTTGGCCTGGCCGCCGAACGAGACGACCGCGCTCGCACCCTCGTTCTGCAACTGGGCGACGCGGCGGTCGAGGTTCAGCTGATCGGCAGCTGCGCTGAGGCTGTAGAAGCCGCCCCACGACGGGCTGCACGAGGACTTGGGGTCGGCGACGACGAAGCCGAGAATCACCTGCCGGGCCGGGCTGACGGCCGGGTCCTGGAACTGCAACGCCGGCGTCAGCGTGGTGTCGACGTAGGGCGCGAACCAGGCGGCCGATTCATGTGCCGCGACGGCCGACTCCTTGGCTTTGGTACGCGAGTCGCGCACCCACCAGTACGTGCCCGCGGTCAGGGCGGCGATGACGATCAGAGCGATCAGGATGCGCAGCGGCGAGAGCCGGGTCTGCGGACCGTCGGGTTCCTGGGGATCGCCGAGGGCCGGGCTGGTGGCAGCGTCAGAGCTCTCTGCGTGGGCAACGGGCACACCTGAATATCGGCGCCAGGTGCGCGGGCTGGAGCCGACGGATGTCACCGGACCGGGCGATCAGGTCACAGACCTGGCATTTGCCGGTAAGGCTCGTGGCCAAACGCGCCGACGATCCAATCAGGCGCCGTAACCGGCGCGATGAGCTGGCATGTCGCTGAGGGAGTCACGTGTTCGCAAGGGGCCGGCAAGCCGACCAGGCCGCGAAGTCAGGATTGCGCGCCCGGCGCACGCAGTGGGGCCACGATCGCCGCGCGCTGCCGACCACGTCGATCGTTCCGCGCGTCACTGACCTGCGGGTCGCCGTGGGACGCGCCCTCGTCGTCAGCACCGTGCTCGCCTGGCTCACCTACTTCGCCACCTGGCTGACCGACCAGTTCATCACCGGCGGCCACCACACGGCCCGGCTGCGGGTCGAGGCGGTCGTCTACCTGATCACCGTCACGTTCCTCACCGGCTCGGCACTCGCGTACCTCACCTGCCGGCTCGGCTTCTTCTACCGGGCGCGCGAGCACCGGCGGATGCCCCGCGCGGCGCTGGAGCACTTCTTCGCCCGCAAGGCCCCCTCCGTCACAGTGATCATCCCGTCGTACAAGGAAGACGAGCGGATCATCCGTACGACCGTGCTGTCGGCCGCCCTGCAGGACTACCCGGCGCTACGCGTCGTGCTGCTGATCGACGACCCGGCCAACCCCACGCGCCAGAAGGACAAGCTGCTGCTCGAGCAAGCCCGCTCGGTCGCTCCGGATCTGCAGGAACTGCTCGACGCGCCGTGCACCCGGGCCACCGCTGCCATGGACGTCTTTGCGCTCCGCGGCTCGAACGCCCATCTCGAACTCGCCGACATGACCGCGGCCGCCGATGAGTACGACGCGGCCGCCGAGTGGATGACGGGACTGGCCGAATCCACCGAGATCGTCGACCACGCCGACGAATTCTTCGTCGATCAGGTGCTGCGCAAGCTCGCCGTCCGACTTCACCGCGACCGCCGGTGCGCTGCGGGCCGCAGCAGCCGAGGGCGTCGTGCTTCCCTGGAGCCGGCTGCTCGAGCTCTACCAGCGCCTCGCGTGGACGTTCAAGGCCGACCTCAGCAGCTTCGAGCGCAAGCAGTACGTCTCGCTCTCGCACGAGGCCAACAAGGCCATGAACCTCAACAGCTATATCGGGCTCATGGGCGGCACCTACCGCGACGCCGTCACGGTCTCCGGACGCGAGCTGATCCCCGCCCGTCCCGGCTACGGCGACCTCGAGATCCCCGAGCCGGATTACGTCCTCACGCTCGACGCCGACAGCCTGCTGCTGCCCGAATACTGCCTGCGCCTCGTGCATCTGATGGAGCAGAGCGAGCACGCCGACGTCGCCGTCGCGCAGACGCCCTACAGCGCGTTCCCCGGTTCGGGCACGCGACTGGAGCGCATCGCCGGAGCCACCACCGACCTGCAGTACATCGCCCACCAGGGCATGACGTACTACGGCGCGACCTTCTGGGTCGGGGCCAACGCGATTCTGCGCAAGCGCGCGCTGGATGACATCCGCGAGAGCACGTTCGTCGGCAGCTGGGAGATCCGCCGCTACATCCAGGACCGCACGGTCATCGAGGACACCGAGTCGACCATCGACATGCGGCTCAAGGGTTGGACGCTGCTGAACTACCCGGAGCGACTCGCCTACAGTGCGACCCCTCCGGACTTCGGCTCGCTCTGCATCCAGCGCCGGCGCTGGGCCAACGGCGGGGTGTTGATCCTGCCGAAGCTCTGGCGGACGCGAAAGGCCCGCGCGGCGCGCGGCGAGGCCAACCCGATCAGCGAGACGTTCATCCGTGTCAACTACATGGCGTCGATAGCGTGGAGCTCGATGAGCTTGCTGCTGCTGCTCGCTTATCCGTTCGACAGCCAGCTGATCAGCCCGCTGCTCGGGCTCATCGCCCTGCCCTATTTCGCTGCCATGGCAAGCGATCTGCGCTACTGCGGCTACAAGCGCATCGACGTGCTGCGCATCTACGGCTTCAACCTGATCCTGCTGCCGGTCAACCTCGCGGGCTTCCTGAACTCACTCGTACAGGCGCTCACCGGGGAGAAGAGCGTCTTCGGCCGCACGCCGAAGGTGGCCAACCGCACCGTCCCGGACTTCATCTTCGTCATCTCGCCGTGGCTGCTGTCCGCGCTGGCCGGCTACACGCTGTGGCAGGACTGGACCTATCACCGCTGGATCAACTTCGGCTATGCGGTGCTGAACACGGCCCTCGCGCTCTACGCGATCGTCGCCTTTATCGGCGTCCGCAACTCGGTCGCCGACTTCCTGACACACGGCAAGGCCTGGGTCTCGGTTCCGGTCGAGCCCAAGCAGAAGACCAAGTCCAAGCGGGCGCAGCGGATCGCGCGGCGGGCCGCTGCGGAGGTATCGACCGCACCGCCCGCCGATTGGGCGAGCATCCTGCACTTCGGCAACGACCCCGGCGCTTCCCCACTCGGCGCGCCCCGCCCCATGGCCGCAGCCGCTCCCTCGCTTCCTGCTCCGCGCACGCCGTCGAACTCGAACGTGCGCGGGCGTCCGACGCAACGCTCGGCCGAGCCGGAAGAGCCCGCATTCCGCACGGTTTTCCAGCCGATCGTGGAACTGGAGAGCGGGCACGTCGCGGGCCGCGAGGCCCTCACGCGTTTCGATGACGGGGTGGCGCCGCACCAGCGCCTCGCCGAGGAATCCTCGCGCGGCAGCGGTCTGGAGCTGGAGATCCTGCTGGCCCGCGCGAGCGTGCAGGCGGCTGCCGATTTCCCGAGCACCGAGTTCCTGAACCTCAACGTGTCGCTGGCTCTGGTACGCGCCGGGCGGGCACTGAAGGGCATCGTCGAGCGCGCCATGCGCCCGGTCGTGCTCGAACTCGACGCCCGGGCGCTCAGCGACCACGCGGCTGCTTTGGAGCTGCAGGGCGCGCTGCCCGAGGGCGCGCTGCTGGCCCTGTCCGGCGTCGAGCCGAGCTACGACTGCCTGACGCTGGTGCGCGATCTGCGGCCGGAATACATCAAGCTCGAACGCGGCTGGGTGCGGGGCCTGCAGGACGACCCGGCGCGCCAGTCACTCGTGCGGGCGCTGGTCACGCTGGCCGACGAGGTGGGCTCGCAGCTCATCGCCGAAGGCGTCGAGACCGAGGCCGAGCTCGAGGTTCTTGCCGGTCTCGGCGTGCTGCTGGGTCAGGGTTACCTGCTCGGGCGTCCGAAGGCGTCGCCGGTCTCGGCCTGAGGGCCGGCCAGCTGAAGGAGCCGGGCAAGGAACGGGCGCTGCGAGCCGAAGAGCTTCCCCTCGGCGACCTCCAGCGGATACCAGGCGACCCGGTCGACCTCGGGGAATTGGGCGCGCTTTCCCGAGCGCGGCGGCCACTCCATGTCGAAGAAGTTGCTGCGCACCTCGAACTCACCGGGGTCGGCTTCGAGCGCCCAGACCACGTTGACCTTCGAGCTGCCCTGCTTCACCTCGCCGAGGGGAACGGGGTCGCCCGGCGGGACGGGGATGCCGAGTTCCTCGGTGAACTCGCGGCGGGCAGCGGCGAGCTCGTCCTCGCCGGGATCGCACTCGCCCTTCGGGATCGTCCAGTGCGCGTCGTCCTTCTTGGCGAAGAACGGGCCGCCGGGATGGGCGAGCAGGACCTCGATGTCACCGGCCGCCGACCGGCGCCACAGCAGCATGCCGGCGCTGCGTTTCACGGGCGGACGACCTCGCCGCGATCCGCCGAGCGGCGGGCGGCATCGAGGACGCGCAGGGTCGCGACGGCGTCCTCGGGCTTGACCGGCACCGGGCCGGCCAGCCGGAGGGCGTCACGGACCTTGCCGTAGAAGTCGGGATAGCGGCCCGGGCCACGGGTGACGGGGTGGCTGTCATCGCCGACCACGACCCGTCCCCACCGCTTCGGCGACTCCTTGCCCCAATCCGCGCTCGCGGGATCGCCGCCGGCGCGCAGGGCGTCCTCCTGGCAGTCCAGCCCGTCGACGACGTACGCGGCACGCGAGCCGAGCACCCGCAGCCGCGGCCCGAGGTGAGCTGCGACGGCGCTCATCCACAGCGTGCTGCGTACCCCGGAGGCGTGGGACAGCTCGATGCAGGCGTCGTCCTCGACGGCGACACCGGGCCGGCGCCGGTCCATGGTGGCGAACACCCGCGTCACCGGGCCGAAGAGCACGAGCGCCTGATCCACCAGGTGGCTGCCGAGGTCGGCGAGGATGCCGCCGCCGTCGACCGGGTCACCCGACTCGCGCCAGCCCTGCTTGGGCTGCGGGCGCCACCTTTCGAAACGTGACTCGAACCGCCAGATCGTGCCGAGGTCGCCGCTGCCGATCAGCCGCTGCAGCGTCAGGAAATCGCTGTCCCACCGGCGGTTCTGGAAGACAGTGAGCAGCAGGCCGGCCGCGCTGGGCCCGCTCGACGACGCGCTGCGCCTCGGGCGCTGAGGTGGCCAGCGGCTTGTCGACCACGACCGGCAGCCCGCGCCTCGAGTGCTGCCAGCGCGAGCGGCACGTGGCTCGCGTTCGGCGTCGCGATGACGACCAGGTCATAGCTGCCGGCGTCGGCGAGAACGTCCTCGGATCGCGGGAGCACGGAGGCGCCGGGATAGCGCGCGCCGGCCCGGGCCGCGCGCTCACCGTCGGAGGTGACGACCGCCGCGAGTTCGAGCCCCGGCGTGGCGTGGATCAGCGGCGCGTGGAAATGCTCTCCCGCCGCGCCGTAGCCCAGCAACGCCACCCTCGTCCGGCTCATGGCTACCAGCATCTCCCACGCAGACGTGCGGATTCACATCGAACTCCAAGCTGGGCCGCCCGACTGGGGGCCGGGGCGGGCGGGTACGTACAGCGCGACCACAGCCAGGTGTGCGTACCGTCTTCGGGACGCGAGCACGCGAAACAGGGAGGGCCATGGAGCCGGACGGGACGCCGCCCGACGCGCCGACCAACCCCGTAGCCCGACCCGTCGTTGCCGGTGCGGGACGGCATTTCGGCGCGCCCGAGGCTCCCGCGTACCCGCCGCCGGCGGTGGCTCCCGCACCGATCGGGCCGCCGCTACCCCCCGGTGACCAGCCCTTGCCGCCGGAGCTCTCGCCTCGCGGGAAGCCGGTCAAGCAGCGCAAGAAGCGCCGGTTCGGCTGGGGCAAGCGGATCACCGCGCTGATCGTCGTGCTGCTGCTGGTCACCGTCGGCATCTTCTGGTCGTGGGACGCCGGGCTGCATCGCACCGACGCGCTGAAGTCCTATCCCGGCCGGGTCGCCAACACCGCCGGCACCAACTGGCTGATCGTCGGCTCCGACAGCCGGGCCGACCTCACTCCCGCGCAGCGGAAGGCGCTGGCCACGGGCTACGCCGCCGGTGGCCGGACCGACACGATCATGATCGTCCATACCGGCTCGAAGAAGACGACGCTGCTCTCCCTCCCCCGCGACACCTACGTCCCGATCGACGGCCACGGCAAGAACAAGCTGAACGCGGCCTTCGCGTTCGGCGGCGCGAGCCTGCTGGTGCGCACGGTCGAGGAGGTCACCGGGCTGCACATCGACCACTACGCGGAGATCGGCTTCGGCGGGTTCGCCTCGATGGTCGACGCGGTCGGCGGGGTCCGGATCTGCGTCGCGCAAGCGATCAACGACGGCAACGCCGGCCTCAACATCCCGGCCGGCTGCCAGACGCTCAACGGCGCCGAGGCGCTGGGCTACGTGCGCAGCCGCAAGTTCGCGACCGGCGACCTCGAACGCGTCCAGCACCAGCGCCAGTTCCTGGCGGCGCTGCTGTCCAAGGTCGCGAGCACGGGGACGCTGATCAACCCGTTCAAGTCCATCCCGCTCGGCTACGACGCGGTCGACGCGCTCACCGTCGACAACGGCAGCCACATCTGGGACGTCGTCTCGCTCGGGCTGGCCTTGCGCGACGCCGGCGGCGGCAAGGGCTACACGCTCACCGTGCCGATCGCCGGCTTCGCCAACGAGGGTGCGGTCGGCAGCGTCGTCCTCTGGGACCGGACGAAGGCGCTGGAACTGTTCGCCGCCCTGAAGAACGACCAGCCCATCCCTGCCGCGCTCGTCCCCAAGCCGTAGCTCAAAGGGCTACCGCGCGATGCCGGCGAACTGCTTGAGGACGGCGCGGGCGATGACGAGCTGCTGGATCTGGCTGGTGCCCTCGTAGATGCGGAACAGGCGCACGTCGCGGTAGAAACGCTCGGCGGCGACCCCGTGCATGTAGCCCGCGCCGCCGTGCACCTGCACCGCACGGTCGGCGATGCGGCCGACGGCCTCGCTCGCGAAGTACTTGGCGCAGGCCGGGCCGAGCTTGGTGTCCTCGCCGCTGTCGTACGCGCGGGCGGCTTCGAGCACGAGGGCGCGAGCGGCCATCAGGTCGGTCTGCGAGTCGGCGATCAGGCCCTGGATCAGCTGGTGCTGGGCGATGGGCTTGCCGCCCTGCACGCGCTCGGTCGCGAAGCCGACGGTCTCGTCGACCAGGCGCTGCGCGAGCCCGACGCAGAGCGCGGCGATGTGCAGCCGGCCGTGGGCGAGGCAGGCCATCGCCGTCGCGTAACCGATGCCCTCGGCGCCGATCAGCGTCTCGGGTCCGACCCGGACGTCGTCGAGGTAGACGTCAGCGGTCCAGGCGCCGGCCTGGCCCATCTTGGAATCCTTCGGACCCACCGAGACGCCGGGTGTCGCGGACGGCACCAGGAAGCACGAGATCCCTTTGGTGGCAGGCGCATCCGGGTCGGTACGCGCGAAGACCATGAAGACGTCGGCGACCGGCGCGTTGGTGATGTAACGCTTCGCACCGTTGATGACCCAGCCGTCGCCGTCGCGCACCGCCCGCGTCTTCAGGCCGGCGGGATCGGAGCCGGCATCGGTCTCGGTCAGCGCGAACGAGGCGGTCCACTCCCCCGACGCGACCTTCGGCAGGTACTCGGCCTTCTGCACTTCGGTGGCGCCGAGCATCAGCACGTGGCCGGCGATGCCGTTGTTGGTGCCGAACATCGAGCGGAACGACGGCGTGGTGTAGCCGAGCTCGAAGACGAGGCGCGCCTCCTGCTCCATCGCCAGGCCGAGACCGCCGTACTCCTCGGGCAGCGCGAAGCCGAAAAGTCCCATCTCTGCAGCGGTTTTGCGCACCCGCTCGGGGATCTCGTCGCGCTCCTCGATCTCGGCCTCGAGCGGCACGACCTCGTCGCGAACGTAGCGCCGTACCGCGACGCGGATGTCGTCGAACTCGCCCGAATCCATGCCCAAACTCCTGCCCGTCGACTACTGGAGAACTCGCCCGCCGTAGATGGTGCAGCGTACGAGTTCGCGATGCGGTGCCGCCAGCACCGTGGGCCACGGCACGTGCATCAGCACGAGATCGGCGGGCGCTCCGACCGCGATACGCCGGGCCGGCCCGCCGGGATAGGCGGGCGAGGCGAGGTAGCCGCGCAGCGCGGTCAGGATGTCGATCCGCTCAGCCGGCCCGAGCACCTCGCCCTCCGGAGTGCGGCGCTCGGCAGCGGCACGCATGACCGCCCAGGGATCGGCGGGTCCGAACGGGGCGTCGCTCGAACAGGCAACCGCGATCCCCGCCGCAGCCAGTGATCCGACGCGGTACAGGTCATCGATCTCGGACGCGAGCTCCCGGCGGTAGTCGTCCCCGCGGTCGGCGATGAACCCGGGTTGCGTGACGACGGTCAGGCCCAGGCGCGCGAGTTCGGCGACGCCGGCGGGATCGACGAGGCCGGCGTGTTCGATGCGGTCACGCGGATGCGCCCCCACCTCATGCAGGACCGCGAGCGTGACCGCCAGCGCCTCGCGCGTGACGCAATGGACCGCGACGGCGCGGTGGGTTTCGCGGGCCTCGTGCACGCGCGCCCGCAGCCAGTCGAGGTCGGGCGGCTCGTGATCGGCCGGCGCAATCTTCAACGGCCCCAGGGTGATTCGCTCGTTCAGGCCCTCCCGCCGTCCCCCGAGCAGCAGGACGCGCTGCGCGAGCCTGCCGTCGCCCACCGCCGCCGTCAGCAGCCGCTGGCTGCGCGCCGGGAGATCGGGAGTGGCGTCGGTGACGGCGGTGATCCCGGACGCGGCGAGCTCGCGTCCGATGCGCGCCAGGTCGGGAGGCGGCCCGCCCGGCAGCCGCTCGGCAAGCCGGGCGTCCTCGCGCCAGAGTTCCCCGGACGGCGCCTCCGCCTCGAGCCCGGCGGCCCGCAGACCCGCGGAGTTGAGCAACCACAGGGCGCCGCTGCGGTGCTGGACGCGCACCGGGACCGCGGGAAGCAGCCGGTCGAGGTCGGCGAGCCCGAGGCGGCCGCCCTGCTCGGCGTAACCCACCGCGCGGATCCATCCGGTGCTGTCCGGTGTCGCACCGGCAAGAGCCGCTTGCACCGCAGCACGATCCGGGACAAGCGCCGGGCTGAGGTCGAGCGAGTCGGCAGCCGCGGCCATCGCCAGCAGGTGCAGGTGGTGGTCGGCGAGCCCCACCGACAGCGCCGCGCCCCCGCCGTCCAGCACGGGCTCGCCGGGAAGCCGGGTCAGCGCACCGAGCTGCACGATCGTCCCGTGCGCCAGCCGAACGTCGGTACGGCGGCCGCCGAGCAGCGTGACATCGCGCAGCAGCAGCGCACCGGTCATGAGCGCGCTCGCGGAGCCGCCGGCACGCTGGTCGCGGGCAGCTGCGGGCTCCCGTCGAGCGTCGACGCGACCACCGAAGCCATGGCCAGATCGATCAAACGGCCGCCGCCGGCGTCGAGCGCGCGCATCACCGCGACCGCCCCGGCGAGACCGGTGAGCGGGTCGGCGATCGCGTCACCCACGAAAACCGGCGCACCGCCCTGCCGGCCGACGAGTCCTGCCGCCGCCGCCACGTCGTCGCCGAAGCCGATCCGGTCGCCGCTCCCCCGCCCGTACGCGGTGATGCTCAGCCACACCGCGCCGCGGGCGACCTCATCGCCGGCGACCAGTCCCCATCCGGCCAGGGCGCGCGGACGCGAGGCTTCCACCACGACATCAGCGCCGCGGACCAGCGCCGCCAGCCGCTCCCGATCGGCCGCCAGCGCCGGATCGAAGGTGAAGCGACTCGTGGCCGGCGTGCAGCAGCTGGTAGAACCGCGGTTCACCGCGTCGCGCGCCATCGGGACGCCCGACGGTCTCGACCTTCACGACCCGCGCTCCGGCCAGCCCCAGCAGCGAGCTGCCCAGCGGCCCGGCCCAGAGCGAGCTGAAGTCCACGACCCGGAGCGAACCGCGCCCGCCGGCCGCGCAGTCCGGGGGCATCAGGAGGGGAGCCGCCCCCTCACCGACCACGCCCGCGGCCAGCCCCAGTAGCCGTGCCCGATCCACGACCGCCGCGCCCGGCCTCGAGGCGACCCACTCGCGTACCCCCTCCCACGGATCGCTCGCCGCACCCTCGATCAGCGCCCCGACAAGCTCCAGATCCGACGGGCGTGGCAGCGACACCGCGACCCAACCGTCGACGCAGCGCAGCAGCCGGCAGGCCCCGCCCGCGGAGACGCTGCCGTGCCCGGTCGCACCGGTCAGGGCTGCCCGTTCGGCGAGCAACCGGGCGCCGTCGACCCGCACCGGACGGCCCCACGAACTCGACCGCCGCTCCAGCTCGGATGCCCATTCCCGGGCCCGGGTCGCCGCGCATCCCGGCGGGACGAACCCGCTGAGCGCGACGACGCCCGACTCGAGCCAGTCGGTGACGCGCTGCTCGGGGGTCATGGCGCGATCTCGTCGACCAGCCCCCACTGCAGGGCTCGCTCGACCTCGACCGTCGCCCCGGTCAGCGCCATCCAGGCGGTGCGCCACCGCCCGATCCGGCGCACGATGCTCACCGTCCCGCCGGCGCCGGGCACCAGTCCCATGCTGATCTCGGGCAGCGCCATCCGGGTGTCGGGCGCGGCGATCACCCGTCCCGCGTACGCCGGCAGCTCGATTCCCGCACCGATGCACGCCCCGTGGATGTGCGCCGTGACGCGATCGGCGAGGTCGTGCAGCAGCTGGCCGGCGCTGTGGCGCAGCCGGATGAGGTGGGCAGCTGCGGGATCGGGCGCGGTGCCGAACTCGGCGAGGTCGCCGCCGCTGCAGAACGCCGGCCCGGCGCCGCGCAGCTCGACGCGTACCGCCGGGTCGACGAGCGCGATCTGCAGCGCCGAGACCAGCGCGTCGCGTACCGCATGGCCGTAGGCATTGCGACGCTCGGGACGGTTCAAGGTCAGCGACAGCACGTCGCCGTCGCGCGCGAGCAGCACCGGCTCGTCGCCGTCCGGCGCCGGCGTGCGCGGCGGCGAGGCCGCGAGCCAGGCCGCGAACTCGGGCCCGGCCAGCAGCGTCGAATACGTGGCGGACTCGGCGACCAGCCCCTCCCACACCGGCAGCAGCGCGGTCTGCTGCAGCAGCACGGCGAGCGCCGAGGTGCACAACGGACGCTGCGCCGACAGCTGCGCGATCTGCTGCCCTGCGGCCGCCGGATCGGCGGTACCCACAAACGCCGGCAGCCCCGCCAGCGGCTCCCCTTCAACCGCGAACGACAGCGTGAGTGCCTGCGCCAGCGGCACATTCCCGCGGGGAACCGCCCCGCCGGCAATCCCGATCAGCACCCGCGCGCTGCACCGCGCCGCCCGCACGGCGGGCGCCAGCAGTGCCGGCGGGAGCGGCTCCGCGAGATCCACCAGCAGCGCTGACGGAGCCGTCGGGTCGGGACGCCGTAACGCAGCGCATCGGCCAGCTCCTCGGGGGCGAGCGGGCCCGACGGACTAGCCGCGGATGCCGTCACGCACCGCAGTCAGCACGGAGGGGTCGGCGTCATACGTGACGTAGCAGCTCACCCGCTGCACGATGTCGCCGAGCTTGGCGCGCAGCATCGGCCCGATCTCCTCGGGCCGGCCGACCACCGAGAAGGTGTTCAGCATGTCGTCGTCGATCAGGTCGCCCATCGCGTCCCACTCGCCCTGCTTGGACAGCCGGGTGAGCGCGGGCTGCACCTCGCCCCACCCGTGACGCTCGAGCACCCCGCGATAGGCCGGGGTGGAGGCGTAGAACGCGATCTGCTTCTTGGTGCCGGTGATCGCGGCGGCCATCTCCTCGTCGGTGCGTCCGGTCGTGATGAACGCCGGCGCGCAGACGGTGAAGTCGTCGAGCGTCTTGCCCGCCTTCTCCCGGCCGCGGCGCAGCGCCGGAAGCGTGACCTCGTCGAGGTAGGCGCGGGTGGTGAAGGGGTGGACGAAGAAGCCGTCGGCGGCCTCGCCGGCGACCTCGGTCATCAGCTCGCCGACGCCCGCGAGGTAGACCGGCGGCGGCCCGTACTCGTGCGGCTCCGGGGAGAAGAACGGGGTCATCAGGATGTGCTTGTAGTGCTCGCCCTGGAAGTCCAGCGGCACGCCGTCCTGCCAGGTGGCCCAGATCGCCCGCATCGCCTGGATGAACTCGCGCATCCGCGGCGCCGGATGCGACCACGGCATCGAGTAGCGCAGCACGATGTGCGCCTTGATCTGCGAACCGATCCCGAGGATGAAGCGGCCCTTGCTGTAGCGCGCGAGGTCGTAGCCGGTGAGCGCGAGCGTCATCGGCGTGCGGGCGAAAGCGATCGCGATCGACGTGCCCACGTTGACCTCGGAGGTCGTCTGGCACGCCTGCAGGCATTGCATGAACGGGTCGTGCTGGGTCTCGGCGAACCAGATGCCGTCGTAGCCCTCAGCCTCTTTCGCGGACGCCTCTTCGGTGACCGCGCTGAAGTCCTTGCCGACGCTCGTGTCGAGCTTCACGGCCGGGAGCTCAGTCGCTGGAGGGAAGTTGCTTGGCTTCCTTGAGGACGAGCGCGGTGGTGCCGTCAGCGAGCGTGCCATCGCCGCCCTTGGTGACCGAGGACTTCGAGCGACTCGTCGTTGGGCGAGGTGAACCGCTTGCCGACCGGGCTGCCCGAGGCGAGGGCGGCGTCGATCGTCAGGCCCGCGTCGGGCTCGGCCTTCACGTCGATCATCGGGTGGCCGCCGCAGGTGAGCGTGACCTCACCGGCCGGCACCCGGACGACGATGATCTCGGTGGCGTCCACCTGGCTGCGCAGCCGGGCTCCGGTACGCAGTTGCACGGGGACGGACATCAGGTGCCTCCATTGGCGTTCAGGGTCATTCGACGGTGAGTCGACTACTCGACGGATTCGGTCAGGCTGCCGATGATGTTGCGGCGCAGCAGCTTTCCGGTCGGAGTGTAAGGAAGCTCGGGCCAGATGAGCACCGAACTCGGGGCGCGGCTCGAGCGCAGCTTGCCCGCCGCGTACTGCCGCACTTCCTCGGCGATGGCGGGGTCGGCCGCGTCGGCCTCGGAGAGCACGACGACCGCGCAGATCCGCTGGCCCCACTCCTCGTCGGGCAGGCCGACGACGGCCGCGTCGCGCACGGCCGGGTGGGTCAGGAGCACGTCCTCCACCTCGGCCGGCGCGATGTTCTCGCCGCCGCGGATGATCGTGTCGTCGTCGCGGCCCTCGACGAAGAGGTAGCCGTCGGCATCGAGGCGGGCGCGGTCGTGGGTCGGGAACCAGCCGTCGGCGTCGAGGCGGGTGCCGAGTCCGACGTACTCGCCGGCCACCTGGGCGCCGCGCACCCAGAGCTCGCCCGTCTCGCCCGCGGGCAGCCCCTCGCCGTCGGGGCCGCGGATGACGAACTCGATCCCCGGCACCGCTCGGCCGGCACTCGCCAGGCGGGCGCGCCACACCGGGTCGTCGGAGTCCAGCGCGGCGCGGTGATCATCAGGGCCGAGCACCGCGATGGTCGAGCTGGTCTCGGTGAGGCCGTAGGCGTTGACGAAGCCGGTCTCGGGAAACGTGCGCAGCGCACGCTCCAGCACCGTCGGGGCGATCCGGGCGCCGCCGTACGCGATCGACCGCAGCGAAGGCAGCGCGGTGCCGGGCGCTCCCTCGACGTGCTCGACGACCCGCACCAGCATCGTCGGCACGACCATCGCGTGGCTCACGGCCTCCTGCGCCGCGACGGCCAGCCACTCCGGCGCGCTGAAGGCCGGGAGGTGGACCATCCGGCGGCCCGCGTAGGTGTTGGTGAGCACCGTGGCGACCCCGGCGATGTGGTACGGCGGAACGGCCACGAGCGCGCAGTCGTCCTCGTCGGCGCCGAGCAGCTCGACGGTCTGCAGCACGTACGCGGTGAGGTTGCCGTGACGCAGCACGACGCCCTTGGGCTCAGAGGTGGTGCCGCTGGTGAACAGCACCGCGGCGATGTCGTCGTCGTCCAGCACCGGGGGGTCGATCGGGGGCGCGGACGCGGTCGCATCGAGCCAGCCGGTGGTGGAAAGCAGGTGGGACCGTGCACCGACCCGCTCGCGCATGTCGTCGTCCACCAGGACGATCGGGTCGTCCAGCCGGTCGATCAGCGCATTGAGGTCGGCGTCGGGCAGCCGGTAGTTCAGCGGGGTGATCGGCAGGCCGGCGAGGGCCGATGCGAAGACCGCCACGTTGAACTGCGGGCCGTTGACGCCGACGAACGCCACCGAGCGGCCGCCCTCCGCCTGCAGCAGCCCGGCCCCGCCGGATGCGCGCGCGGCCAGCCCCTCAAACGTGATGCCATCGCTCTTGGAACCGAGCGCGACCCGATCCGGGACCATCGACGACGCCAATTCGAGCAGCACATCGACGCCCACATCGGCTCCTGTTCGGTGAGAGAGGGCAAGGGTGCCCGCGCTCAAAACTAGCGTGCCGTGACGCCCCCTACCGGCGGCGGCAGTAAATCCGGGTGCTGCAGCACCGGGATTTACCGCCGCTCAGCTCGCCATCGCCCGCGCTATGAGCCGCTCATCGGTGTCCTGGATCAGCCCTCGACAATGGCGACGAGACTGAACAAGCCCTCATCATCAGGCAGGAACGGCCGGATGCGGATCAGCAAATAGGGACGTGGTTCGACGACGACGTCACGGGGTGCCTCGCCGAGTGGCCGATACGTCGTCCATTGACGGAACACCCGGCCGTCGCCATGAGCGAACGCGGTGAGTACCTCTTCGACCAGATTCAAATCGGCAACTGTCGCCGACACGGCCCAGCGCCGGAGCACTTCCTCGCCGTGCGGGTCAAGTTGCAGCAACATGGCCGCGCGAGCCTAGCCCCGAAGATCGACGAAGACTTCCCTGACGCCGCGACCCGACCCTGCTGGACTGGAGGGCGTCGTCGCTAGAGCTTTGTGGTGGTCATGGCCAGGCGCGGAGTACAGCCGTGCGGTGGCTGCGGCATCTTCGGCGAACTGCACCAAGATCTGGGGGTCCGTGTCACGGGTGAAGGCGAACACAGCGCAGTAAAGCGACCGCAGCACTTCGTCAGAGCTGTCGCGCAGAGAGTCCACGGCGTGGTTGACGCGCGGGTCACTGGCAGAGATCCCATAACGCACGTCCGCTGTCATGTTGGCAGTATTGCCATGTCCTATGACAGAAACCAACGTCATATGACCCAGTTTTCCCGGTCTTTACGCTGCCCGCGCTGTTCCTGCTGGTCAGTGACATCCTCGTCCAAGGATGAGGCTCCGGCCTCCTACCGGGCCCTAGACGCCCGCTGCCTGGTGGAAAGCGTCGACGACACCCGCGAGCACCTCGGCCGCCGCGTCCTGACCGGCCGGCAGCGGGACGGTGAGCGCGAAGTCGGTGATGCCCGCTGCGACCTGCGCGGCGACCGGCTCGAGCGCCTTGGCGAGCTCGAGCTTGCCGTTCTCGTCGGCACGGACCATGAGGTTGCCCTGCGTCCGGAAACCGGCCATGTCACGCCCGGCCTCGGCCATCACCTCGGCGATGCGCGCCAGCCCCGGTGCCGGATCGCGGATGTCATCGCCCCACGGGATCCAGCCGCTGCCGAAGCGCGCGAGGCGGCGAAGGGTGCGCGGGTTGATCGTGCCGCTCACCCAGATCGGGACCCCGCCCGGCTGCACCGGCTGCGGGACGCAGTAGATCCGGTTGAACGTCAGGAACTGCGAGTCGTGGTCGGACGGCACGTTGCGCCAGGCGTTCTGCATCACGTCGAGGCAGTCGTCGAGCAGTGGCCCGCGGCCGTCGAAGGAGAGTCCGGCAGCCTCGTACTCCTCGCGCTGCCAGCCGACCCCGATACCGAGGTCGAGCCGTCCGCCCGACAGCACGTCGAGGGTCGCGCAGGTCTTGGCCAGGACGATCGGGCGGCGCAGCGCGGCCTGCAGGACGCCGGTGCCGAGCCGCACCCGCTTGGTCATGCCCGCGACCACGGACAGCACGGTCAGGGGTTCCAGCCACTGGCCGTCGGGGCCGGTCGGCTGCTTGGACCCGCGCATGCCGCCGGTCTCCGGATTGCCGTACGCCTCGAGGTTCTCGCCGAAGACGACGTGATCGGAGACGGTCACGCGATCGATGCCGGCGCGCTCGGCGGCCAGGGCCCGATCGAACATCGGCTGCCAGCTACCCGGGTCCTTGACCGCGAAGTTGACCAGGTGCAGGGACAGGGCTGGGGTCACGGCAGGAGACACAGTCACTGCCTCTTAGTACCAGCCTCGTTGTCTGGCCGGTGCAGCCACCCTGCACAATCACCGCCATGAGCTCCCAGACCCCGGAACGCGTCCCTGCGATCGGCGATTGGGGGCAGCTGCTGGCCGGCAAGGTCGCGATCGTGACCGGGGGTGGTGACGGGATCGGCGGGGCCATCTCGCGGCTGTTCGCCCAGCACGGCGCGCTCGTCGAGATCGCCGAGAAGGATCCCGAGCGCGGAGCACGGGCGAAAGCGGACATCGAGAGCGCGGGCGGCACCGTTCGCGTCCACACCGTCGACGTCACAGACGTCGCGGCCGTCCCGCCGTTCGTGGACGAGGTGCTGGCCGTGCACGGACGCGTCGACGTGCTGATCAACAATGTCGGCGATTTCCGGCCGCTGGTGCGCTTCCAGGAATCGACCCCGGACTCCTGGGAGGACATGTACTCGATCAACCTCAAGCACATCTTCGCGATGACCCGCGCCGTGATCACCCCGATGATCAGCCAGCGCAGCGGGACGATCGTCAACCTGCACTCGGTGGAGGGCATGCGCGGCTACCCGGGTGAGCCGATCTACGCGGCGATGAAGGCAGCGGCAGCCCACTTCACGACGAGCCTCGCCGTGACCATGGGGCGTTACGGGATCCGGGTCAACGGCATCGGTCCCGACCTCACCCAGACGCCCCAGGTCGACTACCTCACCCGCGCCGAGGGCTATGACCACCTGTGGCCGTCATGGGCGCCGGTCGGGCGGCTCGGCTGGCCGCGAGGATCAGGCCCGGGTCGCCCTGTTCCTCGCCTCGGACATGTCCTCCTACGTCACGGGCCACAACATCCCGGTCGACGGCGGCACCAAGGCCGGCGGCGGCTGGTTCTTCTCGCCGACCGAGCGCAGCTTCACGAACCGGCCGATCGGGCTGTAGTCCGAGCCGGACTTTCTAGCGGCGCTTGGCGAGGTCGCCGAGGTAGCGGTTGTAGGCCGCCAGCTCGTCGTGCTCGGGATCGCGGTCGGACTTGCGGTCGAACGCGCGGGCCTTCCGCGCGTCAGCTCGTGACCACTGCATCAGGATGACGCCCGCGACCAGGAACGCGACCGGCTCGGCCAGGGCCATGGCGATCCCGCCGCCGGTGTGCTGGTCCGACAGCAGGCTGGCCCCCAGGTGCGTCCGAGCCGTCCGAACCAGCTTTCCGCCAGGACGTGCGTGTCGGTGATGATCGCCAGGCCGAAGAAGGCATGGAACGGCACCAGGATGATCAGCAGGAACATCCTCGCTCCATGACTGGGGCGATGCGGCAGCGGATCCGGGCTGACCAGCGGCCAGAACACCAGGCAGCCGATGATCAGGAAATGCGCCAGCATGAGCAGGTGCCCCGCATGGTTGGACATCAAGGCGGTGAACAGGCCGGAAAAGTACAGCCCGAAGGTGCTGAACACGAAGAAGCCCAAGCCGACCAGCGGATCTGAGAGAAGCCGCATGAGCGGGCTGCGCAGGATCGCCAGCAGCCACGCGCGGCCACCTCGGGCGCCGGGCTGCGGGCCGCTGGAGGGCAGGTAACGCAACGCCAGGGTGATCGGCGCGCCGAGCGCCAGCAGCGGAGGCGCGACCATCGTCAGCAGCATGTGCTGCGCCATGTGGACGCTGAACATCACCTCGCCGTAGCGGCTGATCCCGGTCTGGGTGGTGATCAGGACGACGAGCAGGCCCGCGTACCAGGCTGCGGTATAGAGCCGGGGCCAGGAGTCCCCACGGGAATGCAGGCGGTGAACCGAGCGGGCGTACCAGACCGCCGCCACGGCGATGAAGACCGCGAAGAACACTTCCGGGGCCCAGTCGAAGGCGAGGCGACCAAGCGAGATCGGTGGGGGCAGATCGAACCCGAGAGCCGCCTTGGCCGCGCTGGTGTCAGGGATCGAGCGCGGCTGCGGGGTGGGGCTCTTGGACAGGGCGACCCCCAGCCCGACCGCGACGGCCATCACCGCGACCTCGGCCCCGGCCAGCCGGATGAACGCCCGCCGGTCGCCGGTCGCCGCCAGCGCAAGCGTCCGCCCGCGATGGCGGTATCCGAAGATGCCGAGCGCGACGAGCGCCGCCGCCTTGGCGATCACCAGGCCGCCGTAGCGGGTACCGAGGTCGGCGAACGTGCCGATCCGGATGTAGGCGTTCAGCAGCCCGCTCAGCGCGACCGTGACGAAGCAGACGAGCGCCAGCGTGGAGAACCGTGGCAACGCGACTGCCAGCGATTTGGGTGCCTTGCGGCAGGCGAGCCAGCTGACGGCGATCAGCCCCCCGATCCACAGGCTGGCGGCGAGCACGTGAAGGGTGAGGCTGCTGAGGGCGGCGTCGTGATCGCCGGCGCTCGCCGAGTGGCCGGTGAGCAGCGGCGGCAGGGCCAACCCGAATATCGCGACCGCGAGCAGCAGCGCGGCCGTGTTGGCCCGCGTGATCGTCGGGGTGAGCACGATCAGCAGCGCGGCAATCGCGACGGCGAGGTAGGTCTTCCCCTCCGTCACGTTAGTGAGGTAGAAGCTGATGTTGCTCCCGTGGAGCCTGCTCAGCGGCACCGCCGCCTCCTGCGACAGCGCGAGCAGCCCCTCGACCACGATGGCCAGCAGCCAGACCCCGGCAGCGGCGCGCGCCACCCGCATCGCCACGCGCGCGGACGGGCCGAGCGCACCCTTGCGGTCGGGCAGCAGCGCCACCGCGAGGAGCAGGAATCCGACGGTGACGATGGCGGCCGCGTCATGCAGGAACCGGGCGATCGGCAGCGCCCACGCCGTTCCGGAGCCCGCCCACGGCAGCCCACCTGCGGGCTTGTGCTCGACGCCGTGCCCGAAGACCAGGGCGGCGATCAGCATCAGGAGACCGGCGACACCGGCCGCGAGCAAGGTCCGCGGCAGCGGCGACGGCGAGACCCGGCCGCTCGGGAGCGGCCGCGGACGGGGTGGCGGCGTCGGACGGGGCGTCGACGGTCGTCACGTCACCATCGTGCGCCTGGACGTCGGCATCCGTCATTCGTGCACAGCGGATCGTCGGTCCGCGACTGTCGGCGGCACCAGGTACGCCGACCAGCCCGGCGAACGACGACGCACCGCCGCGACGATCGCGCGACGACGACGCCGATGTCGATTGGACGACGGGCTGACAGGACCGGCCGGAACCGTGGACGGTCGAGGCGCGGAGACCAGCTGCTGGGCGGCGGACCGGGCGGTGAAGGTGAACTCGCCCGACACCGGATGGCCGTCAGCGGAGACGACGCGCCAATCCACGACGTAACGCCCGGCCGGACGCGTCCCCGCGAGCGGTTCGGTCACGACGTCGTTGAGGACCTGAACGTGGCCATTGTCACGGCGTTGCCCGTCCGGACCGGTGACGTGGATCGTGGAGAACTGGCCCTGCGGCATCTCGTCGAAGGTGAGCGAGACGCTCGACGGTGCGGTGTCGACGGTGCCCCCACGCGGCGGTGACGTGCTCAGCAGCACCGAATGGGCAGCAGCGGGACCGGCGCCGAGGAGCGCGCCGAACGCGAGCACAGCGAGGACCGCAAGCAACCGTCCCGCTCGCCCGAGCGCGCTGCAGCTCACCGCGTCGTGCCTCCTGACCTGCGTCGAACGAGAAGAATTCCGGCCCCGAGCCCCACGATCGCGACCGCGAGCCCTGCTGCGCCGAGCCCGCGAGCGAGCCCGTCCGAGGAGGACGGTTCGGAAGGCTTGCTCACCGTCAGCACCGGTGCGGGATGCTCGGGCTCGGGCTTGCCCTCCGGAGAGGGCTGGTCCCAGTGGACCACGCTGCCGTCGCTGTAGAACTGGTCGACGGTGAAGACCAGCGTCCCTTCGGCGGGAAGCGGCCCGGCGCTGATGGTGAAGTCCTGGTACTGCTCGGGCGGGACCCCGGCGCCGGCCGAGGCGGTCCAGGTGATCTCGGACGTGTACTCGGTGGCGGTGCCGTCGTCCGTGGTGATGGGTTTCGGCAGCCGCGATTTGGCCGTGGTGATCGTCCAGCCGGTGAGGGCGCGCGGGCTCAGCGAGGCGAGCGGCTGAGCGTTCGGAAGGTGCACGACGAGCTTGACGAAGCGCGCATCGGCGCTCTCGTTGGGCGCCTGGAACGTCAGTTCCTGGGACGAGCCGGGAGCGGCGGTTTTCGGGCTGACCTCGACATGCGCCTCCGCGGCGCCCGCGAAGATCAGCAGCAGCGCCGCGGCAAGCAGCCCTGCGACGGGGAGCCGCCTCACGACGCGGGCACGAGCGGGCGGAGCCGGGGCGTCCGGGCGTGCGTACTCGCTCGGGCACCCCAGAAGAGCAGGGCGGCGCCGAGCACCGCGATGCCGTGCTGCAGTTCGTCGATCCCGGGTGTCCGGCCCTGGCCGATGTCGATGAGCGCGGTCGCCAGCAGGCCGGCGGCCGCGAACCCGCACGGCCACGCCAGCCCTGAGGAGAGTTGGGGCCGCAGCGCGCCGACGACGAACGCGACCGCGAGCGCCAGGTCGAACGAACCCAGCTCGTGAGCCACGTGGCGGGTGCCTTCCCCGTCATGACCGAGCAGGAGCAACGGCACGGTGATGGCCAGCTGCGCGAGGCCGATGAGCAGGAGCAACGCGCGCTGCAGGACCGGCGACGCAACTTCTGGCGCCAGGCGGCTGACCACGGCGCCGGACAGGTCATGGTCGAGGCTCACGCTGTTGAGCCGCAGCCGGCGGACGACCTCCTGCGCGGAGCGCTGCCATTCGCGGCACGCCGGGCAGCCGCGCACGTGGGCGGCCGTCAGTTCGGACGACATCGGCGTGGTTTCACCGTCGAGCGCCGCCGAGAGCGACTCGCGGACGTCATGGCAGTCCATACCGGGTAGTGCGGCCGGGACCCCCGGAAGTTCCCGCGTCCCCTAAATTGATCTCACGTGATGCGCCGCGACGAGATCAGCCGGCTGGCGGCGAAGGCCCGCTGCGGTGATGCGAACGCCGTCGGCGAGCTGGTCCGGGCGACGCAGGCCGAGGTCTGGCGGCTGTGCGCCCACCTCGTCGATCGGCAGTCGGCGGACGATCTCACGCAGGAGACCTACCTGCGTGCCGTACGCGCGCTCGACTCCTTCCGCGGCGATGCGCCCTTCCGCAGCTGGCTGCTCACCATCGCCCGGCGAACCTGCGCGGCCGAGATCGACGCCCGCCAGCAGCGCCGTCGCCTGCTGTCGGCGCTGCCCCGGCCCGCAGCGGTCCCGGATCACGCCCGCCGCGTCGGCCTGGAGCTGCTGCTGGACGGGCTCAATCCGGAGCAGCGGGCCGCATTCGTGCTCACCCAGCTGCTCGGCTGCAGCTACGCGGAGGCGGCTGCGGTCTGCGAATGCCCGGTGGGCACCGTGCGCTCACGGGTGGCGCGGGCGCGCGAGGCACTGGTGCTCGCGGCTGACGGCGCCAGGCTGCAGGCGTCTCCCCCGGCGTGATTTGCGCGATGGCTGCCGCCACCTGCGACGCGATTTCCTGCGCCGTTGCAAAATGGCCAGCATGAGCGAGCCCACAGCTGGTCCGACCGAGACCGTTGATCCGGGCTCTCCTCCGCCGCCGCCCGAGGAGCTGGCGCTTGCGGCCGCGTTCCCGCCGGCCACCCGCGAGCAGTGGGAGAAGCTGGTCGCCGGCGTCCTCGACAAGTCCGGTGCCCGCGGGCTGCTGCCGCAGGTCGCGGCCGAGAAGCTCGCCGTCACGGTCGGCGGCATCGAGATCGCCGGGATCTACGGGCCCGACGAGCTTGCCGCGCGAATGTGCCCGACGCCGGCTTCCCCGGCTTCGCGCCCGTTCGTGCGCGGCCGGCGTCCCGAGGGAACCCTTGGCGGCTGGGACGTGCGGGCGCTATTCGACCAGCCCGACCCGGCCGCGGCGCGCGAGCAGGTGCTGACCGATCTGGAGAACGGCGTCACGTCGCTCTGGCTGCGCGTCGGTGACAGCGGCTTCGCCGCTCTCCGCGCTGCCCGCACGTGCTCGCCGACGTGCTGCTCGACCTCGCCCCCGTCGTCCTCGATGCGGGTGCTGACGCGATCGAGGCGGCCCGGGCGCTCCTGAAGGTGCGCCGGCGAGCGCGGCGTCGCGGTCGCCGAGCCTGTCGGGCAACCTCGGCCTCGACCCGCTCGGTTATGCGGCACGCACCGGCGACGCCGGCGAGCTCACCGAGGCGGCCGCGTTCGTCGCCGACCATGCGCAGTCCGGCGCCGACCAGCTGCGCGCCATCGTCGTCGACGCGCTCGCCTTCCATGACGCCGGCGGCGTCCGAGGCGCAAGAACTCGGCGCCTCGCTCGCGGCCGGCGTCACGTACCTGCGGGCCCTGGACGAGGCCGGGCTCTCCCCCGAGCAGGCGTGCGGCCAGCTCGAATTCCGCTACGCGGCGACCGACGACCAGTTCCTGACCATCGCCAAGCTGCGGGCCGCACGCCGGCTCTGGGCGCGCGTCGCCGCAGCCTGCGGGGCGCCGGCGCCGCGCAGGGCCAGCTGCAGCACGCGGTCACGTCGTGGCCGATGATGACCCGGCGCGATCCGTACGTGAACATGCTGCGCACCACGGTCGCCGCGTTCGCCGCCGGCGTCGCGGGAGCCGACGCCGTGACGGTGCTGCCGTTCGACGCGGCGATCGGGCTGCCCGACGCGCATGGGCCGCCGGCTGGCCCGCAACACCCAGGCGCTGCTGCTCGAGGAGTCCCACGTCGCGCGCCGTCATCGATCCGGCCGGCGGCTCCTGGTACGTCGAGTCGCTGACCGACGCCCTCGCGCATGCGCGGATGGGCCGAGTTCCAGGCCATCGAGGCGGCGGGCGGGCTGACCGAGGCGCTCGCCGACGGGTTCGTCGCCGAGCGCATCGCGGCCAGCCGCCGGGAGCGTCAGCGCAAGCTGGCGGTACGCGAGGACGCGATCACCGGGGTCAGCGAATTCCCGCTGCTGCAGGAGAAACCGCTGCAGCGCCAGGTCGCCCGCGCCGCTGCCCGCCGGTGGCCTGCTGCGCGTCCGCTGGGCCGAGCGCCACGAGGAGATGCGCGAGCGCGCCGACTACTTCACGGTCCAGCACGGGCGCCCGCCGACGGTGCTGCTGGTGCCGCTGGGCTCGGCACGGGCGGCGGCGGTGCGGCTCGGCTTCGCCGGCGATCTGCTGCGGCCGGCCGGCATCGAGGGCGCGGCCCTCGACGCTGCCGGCGAGCAGGCGCCGGACGACGTCCTCGCCGAAGCGCTGCAAGGCGAACGCCACGACGGTCGCCTGCCTGTGCGGCACCGACGACGCGTACGGCGCGTCAGCCGCGGCCGTCGCCGAGTGCGTTGCGCCGGGCCGGCGCCACGCACGTGATGCTCGCCGGGCCAGGCGAAAGCGGCCCCCGAAGCCACGATCGACACCTTCCTCTTCCGGGGCTGCGACGCGCGTCGCCGTCCAGGAGCAGACCCTGACCGAGCTGGGGGTAGCCGAATGAGCGACACCGCTTGGGTTCCTGACTTCCGCGGGCTCCCGCTGAACGACGGCGGCGCAGCGGCTGGTCCCGACGACTGGGCGAAGGCCGTCCACGAGAGCGTCGGCAAGGACCCGTCCGAGCTCGCCTGGCACACCCCCGAGGACATCGACGTCGCCGCGCTCTACACCGCCGACGACACCGCGCGACCTCGACTTCCTGCACACCTGGCCGGGACTGCCGCCGTACCTGCGCGGGCCGTATCCGACGATGTACACGACCCAGCCGTGGACCATCCGCCAGTACGCCGGTTTCTCCACCGCCGAGGAGTCGAACGCCTTCTACCGCCGCAACCTCGCGGGCGGGCAGAAGGGCCTGTCGGTCGCCTTCGACCTGGCGACCCACCGCGGCTACGACAGCGACCACGTCCGGGTCAGCGGCGACGTCGGCATGGCGGGCGTGGCGATCGACTCGATCTACGACATGCGCCAGCTCTTCGACGGCATCCCGCTCGACCAGATGAGCGTCTCGATGACGATGAACGGCGCGGTGCTGCCGATCCTCGCGCTCTACGTCGTCGCGGCCGAGGAGCAGGGGGTGGCGCCCGAGCAGCTCGCCGGCACCATCCAGAACGACATCCTCAAAGAGTTCATGGTCCGCAACACCTACATCTACCCGCCGACGCCCGTCGATGCGGATCGTGTCGGACATCTTCGGCTACACCTCGACGCGGATGCCGAAGTTCAACTCGATCTCGATCTCCGGCTACCACATCCAGGAGGCCGGCGCGACGGCCGACCTCGAGCTGGCCTACACCCTCGCCGACGGCGTCGAGTACCTCCGCGCCGGGCTCGAATCCGGTCTGGACGTCGACGCTTTCGCGCCGCGGCTGTCGTTCTTCTGGGGCATCGGCATGAACGTCTTCATGGAGATCGCGAAGCTGCGCGCCGGCCGGCTGCTGTGGGCCAAGCTCGTCGACGGTTTCGGCGCGAAGAACCCGAAGTCGCTTTCGCTGCGGACGCACTCGCAGACCTCGGGCTGGTCGCTGACCGCGCAGGACGTGTTCAACAACGTCGTGCGCACCTGCGTCGAGGCGATGGCGGCGACGCAGGGCCACACCCAGTCGCTGCACACCAACGCGCTCGACGAGGCGCTCGCGCTGCCGACCGACTTCTCCGCCCGCATCGCCCGCAACACCCAGCTGCTCCTGCAGCAGGAGTCGGGCACCACGCGCACGATCGACCCGTGGGGCGGCAGCGCGTACGTCGAGCGGCTCACCTACGAGCTCGCCCGCAAGGCCTGGGCGCACATCCAGGAGGTCGAGGCCGCCGGCGGGATGACCAAGGCCATCGAGGCGGGCATCCCGAAGCTGCGCATCGAGGAAGCCGCGGCGCGCACCCAGGCGCGCATCGACTCCGGCCGCCAGCCGGTGATCGGCGTCAACAAGTACCGGCTGACAACGCCGGAGACCATCGAGGTTCTCAAGGTCGACAACGCGGCCGTGCGCGCCGGCCAGCTCGCCAAGCTCGACCGGCTGCGCGCGGAGCGCGACGAGGCCGCCTGCCAGCACGCGCTCGACGAGCTGCACCCGCGCCGCCGGCGTCGACAAGCCCGGGTCCCGGCGACAACCTGCTGGCGCTGGCCATCGACGCGGCCCGGGCGAAGGCGACGGTCGGCGAGATCTCGCTCGCGCTGGAGAAGGTCTACGGCCGCCACACCGGGCAGATCCGTACGATCAGCGGCATCTACCGGGCAGAGGCGGGTCGAGTCGGACGCCATCGAGAAGATGCGCAAAGCCGCGGCCGCGTTCGCCGCGGCCGAGGGCCGCCGCCCGCGCATCCTGGTCGCCAAGATGGGCCAGGACGGCCACGACCGCGGCCAGAAGGTCATCGCGTCAGCGTTCGCCGACCTCGGCTTCGACGTCGACGTCGGGCCCGCTGTTCCAGACCCCGGCCGAGGTGGCGCGCCAGGCGGTCGAGGCCGACGTGCACATCGTCGGCGTCAACTCGCTGGCCGCCGGTCACCTCACGCTGGTGCCCGCGCTCAAGCACGAGCTCGAGGAGCTCGGGCGCGGCGACATCATGATCGTCGTCGGCGGCGTCATCCCGCCGGGCGACTTCGACGCGCTGCGCGCGGCCGGCGCGGCCGCGATCTTCCCGCCGGGCACGGTGATCCCGGAGGCCGCCGTCGAGCTGCTCGAGGCGCTGATGAAGCAGCGCGGGTACCGGCACCGACCGCGTGAGCGATATCGATCAGCTCGCCGCTGACGTCGTCGACGGGCAAGCGCGGGGCCGATCGGCCGGGCGATCACGCTCGTCGAGTCGACCCGCGCCGACCATCGCGAGCAGGCCCAGGAGCTGCTCACGCTGCTGCTGCCCCGCACCGGCAAGGCGCGGCGCGTCGGCATCACCGGCGTGCCCGGCGCCGGCAAGTCGACGCTCATCGACGCCCTGGGCACGCCGGCTCACCGCCGACGGGCCACCGCGTCGCGGTGCTCGCCGTCGACCCGTCCTCGACGCGCACCGGCGGCAGCATCCTCGGCGACAAGACGCGGATGGCCGACCTCGCCGTCGACGACGCGCGCGTTCATCCGCCCCTCCCCGACCGTCGGGCCAGCTCGGCGGCGTGGCCCGCGCGACGCGCGAGTCGATCCTGGTGATGGAAGCCGCCGGCTACGACGTCGTGCATCGTCGAGACGGTCGGCGTCGGCCAGTCCGAGACGCTCGTCGCCGAGATGACCGACACGTTCGTCCTGCTCGCCCTCGCCCGCACCGGCGATCAGCTGCAGGGCATCAAGAAGGGCGTCCTCGAGCTCGCCGACGTCATCGCGGTCAACAAGGCCGATGGGCCCGCACGAGATCGAGTGCAGGCGCGCCGCCCGCGAGCTCGTCGGGGGCGCTGCGGCTGATCGGCCAGCACGACGCGTGGTGGCAGGTGCCGGTGCTGACGTGCTCGGCCGAGACCGGCGCCGGACTGCCTGAGCTGTGGGCGGCCGTCGACAAGCACGAGGCGGCCGCTGCGCTCCTCGGGCGAGCTGGAGCGCCGGCGCGGTTCGCAGCAGGTGCTGTGGATGTGGGACACCGTGCGCGACCGGCTGCTGGACGCCTTGCACGAGAGCCCCGGGGTGAAGCCGCTGATCGACGGGATCGAGGCCGACGTGCGCAGTGGCGTGCTACCGCCTTCGCTCGCGGCCGACCGGATCCTCGCGGCCTTCCTCGACCGCTAGCACTGGCTCAGCTGCGCGCGGCGCATTCGGCGCAGGTGCCCTCGACCTCGACCGTGTGCGAGACGTCCGTGAAACCATGGGCCTGCGCGATCCGGTCAGCCCACTGCTCGACCTCGGGTCCCTCGATCTCGATGGTGCGCCCGCACTGCGCGGCACACCAGGTGATGGTGGTGGTTGGCGGTCGCGCAGCGGCGATACAGCACCTCGCCGCTCTCGGTACGCACCGCGTCGACCTCGCCGGCCTCGGCGAGCGCCCCGAGCTGGTTGTAGACGGTGGTCAGCCCGACCGTCTCGCCGCGCCCGCGCAGCTCGGTGAACAGGTCCTGCGCGCTGCGAAAGCCGCTGGAGTCATCGAGCAGCGCCGCCAACGCCCGCTTCTGCCGCGTGGAGCGGCCGCGCGTCGAGGTGGCGTCGTGGCTCATACGCCCAGGTTAGTTGGCTCAGCACGAGGCCATTGCGCGGTAGGCCATTCGCCCCTCAATTCCGCCGCGGAATCCGACGAAATTCGCCTCATGAGTCACTTCCGAAGGGGCTCAGCACTCGCGGGTGCTCGCCTTGCCGCGTGGCTCTTCGTAGCCTCGGGCCTGATCGGGCTGGCCAACGACCTGATTCCGGGACGCTCGGCAACGGCAAGCCCCTGGCTGGTACTTGCGGTACTTCGTCAGAGACGGCGACGATGTCGCCCGCTTCGGCGGCAAGGAATTCGTCGTGCTGTTGCGAGCCGCTGGATCGTCCGGCGGCGCGACGATCCAGCGGCTGCTCGACGGCTGGCGGCACACCAACCCGAGCACGACACTGAGCGCCGGCCTGGCCGTGCACGAAGGCGAGCGGAATTCTGCGGCCGTCATCCCCGTTCTAGCTCGAGAGTTTGAAAGTCAGTTCCAACCGGAGGCGTGGGATGAGCGGACCGTTCGTTGAGTTCGTGCGCGAGCACGAGGACACCCTTTTGCGCGAGGCGGAGTTGAGTCACCGCACCGCACTCGTCTCGCCACACACGTCACGTAGTGGCGTTGGCTACTGGGCGTCGCACCGCTACTCCGGAATGCTGAACTGGTTCGAGCGCAGCCAGCTCGGCCCCGGGTACACCCGTCCGCGCCCCGGCTTGGACCGCTGATCTAACTCAGCTGCGTGCGCCAGGTGGCGGCGTGCTCGTCGGCGCGACGCACGAAGTCGACCCGCGAGGGCGGCTCCCCCGGCCATGAGAGCGTGGCCGCCACCGGGGCGGTCTCGGCGACGACGCGCCCGCGGGAGATGACGTACCAGGGACGCACCTGCCGGCGGATCGCGTCAAAAGGATCCGAGGCCGGCAGCACGATCAGGTTGGCCGGCCGGCCCGCCGCGACCCCGTAACGCTCCCCGAGATCAAGCACTGCCGCGGCCCGCTCGGTCACCATCGCGAAGCATTCCGCGATCTGCGCCGGCGAGGTCATCTGGGTGGCCAGCGCACCGACGTGAGCGACCTGCAGCGGGTTACCGGTCCCGAGCGGGAACCACGGATCCATGACGTCGTCATGTCCGAAAGCGACGTTGATGCCCGCCTCGCGCAGTTCCTTCACCTGCGTCAGGCCGCGGCGCTTGGGGTAGCCGTCGAAACGGCCCTGCAGGTGCAGGTTGACCATCGGATTGCAGACCAGATTGATACCCGCGCGCGACAGGATCCGGCGCAGCTTGCCGCTGTATGACGCGTTGTAGCTGCCCATCGCCGTGGTGTGGCTGGCCGTGACGCGTTCGCGCAAACCCGTCCGCATCGCCTGCGCGGCCAGCACCTCGACGAACCGGGACTGCTCGTCGTCGATCTCGTCGCAGTGCACATCGACCAGCAGCCCGCGCTCCTGGGCCAGCGCGACGGCGATGTCCAGCGAGCGCACCCCGTCCTCGCGGGTGTCCTCGAAATGCGGGATGGCCCCGATGACGTCGGCGCCGCGGCGGGCGGCTTCCGCGAGCAACTTCTCCCCCTCGGGGAAGGACGTGATCCCCTCCTGGGGAAACGCGACCAGCTGCAGGTTCACCACATCGCGAACCCGCTCCCGCACCTCGATCAACGCGTCGAGCGCGATGAGCGAGGATCGGTGGTGTCGACGTGGCTGCGTACATGCAGGACCCCGTTCGCCACCTGCCAGCGCAGCACCTGCTCGGCCCGCTCGATGACGTCTTCGCGGGTGAGCGTCGCCTTGCGCTCCGACCAGCAGGCGATGCCCTCCCACAGCGTGCCGCTCTCGTTCCATCTCGGTTCGCCCGCCGTGAGGCAGGTATCGAGATGCACGTGGGGCTCGACGTAGGGAGGGCTCAGCAGAGCCCCGCCCACATCGATCTCGCGGGTGTGACCGCCCGCCGAAGGCACACGGGCGACTTGCAGGAACCACCCCGGTGAAGATGCCGCCGTCGATGAAGAGATCGACGAGTTCCCCGTCGAGGCGCCCGTTACGCACTACGAGTGGCACAGTCGTGAGACTAGAGCCCGAGCGGCTCCAGCACTCCCGCACGCATGCCGGCGGTGAAGCCGCCGTCGACGACGAGCGCGTGGCCGGTCACGAACGACGCATCCGACGAGGCAAGGAAAAGCGCGGCACCGGCGATCTCCTCCGGCTTGCCGAAGCGTCCGAGCTTGTGCTCATCCTGGTAGCGCTCGCGCGCGCCGCGCCATGCCCGGGCTGTCGAACGTGGCTCGCATCAGCGGGGTGTCGATGAAGCCCGGGCAGACGGCGTTGACGCGCACGCCGCGACGGCCGTAGTCGATCGCCATGTTCTTGGTGAGGATGACGACCGCGCCCTTCGACGCGCTGTAGCAGCTGCCGCCCTCGGTGCCCGTGACGCCTTCGATGCTGGCAACGTTGATGATGCTGCCTCCGTTCGGCTGCTCCATCATCGCGCCGGCCGCGTACTTGCCGACCAGGAACGTCCCGGTCGCATTGACGTTCATGACCCGGTTCCACTCCTCGAGCGGCAGCAGATGCACGGGCCCGCCGCCGGTGACCCCAGCCGCGTTGACGCTCACGTCGAGCGAACCGAACTCGCTGACCGCGCCGCGGACCAGTGCCTCGACCGTGGCCTCGTCGGTGACATCGCCGACTACGTAGGAGTTCTTGGGCGCCGCGTCGGCGACGGCCTTCCAGTCGGGGCATTCATGACGGTCGAAGCCGACCACGATCGCCCCCTCTTGGGCGAAGCGCAGTGCACATGCGTAGCCGATGCCGGATGCTGCACCCGTCACCAGCGCGACCTGATTCTCGAGCCGACCCACCATTGCCTCCTCATGCGCCCCGGCGGGACCGAACGTCCGTGGGGTTGTATCCACGAAGGTAGAGCGGCGACCGGCGAGCCGATCAGGAGGGGCCATCGGCACAGCACGCTCAGCCCTCGGCCCGGCCGTTGCCGCGAGTCGCTGACCCCTGCCACGCTTCCGGCCGCCGCTGCTGGTGTACTCCACGGCAGGCGTCGCGATTCGAGGAGGCAGCAGATGGCACGAACGCTGGAGGGCCAGCGGGTCCTGGTGGTGGGTGCCTCCGCAGGCATCGGCCGGGAGTTCGCTCTCCAGGCGGCGCGGGACGGCGCGCGTGTGCTCTTTGCGGCCCGGCGGCAGGACCGGCTGGAAGCTCTCGCTGCAGAGGCCGGCGGCGGCCTTCCGGTGGTCCTCGACATCACCGACCCCGACTCGTGCGCAGCACTGACGGAAACGGTGCGGTCCGAGTTCGGCGAGGTCGACCTCGTGGTCTGCAGCGCCGGCTACTCCCCGCTGCGCCACTTCGCCGACGCCAGCCCGCAGGACTGGCAGCGCGTCCTCGGCATCAACGTCATCGGGATCCACCAGATGATTCGCGCCGTATTACCAGTGACGCGAGAGGGTGGGCTGATCGCCGTCATGTCGTCGGAGTCGACCTCGCAGCCGCGTCACGCGCTGGGCGTCTACACCTCCAGCAAGGCGGCGCTGGAGATGTCGATGCGGGTGTGGCGGCAGGAAGAGCCCCGCGCCCGTTTCACGACCCTGGTGGTCGGAGGCACCTTTCCCACCGACTTCGGTGCCGACTTCGACATGGACATCCTGCTGCCCGCGATGGAGGCATGGGCGCGGATCGGCACGATCCAGGAAAGGCTCATGGACACGGGCGAGGTCGCGTCCGTCATCCGCGGCGCGCTCACCTCGATCGTCGACCTGCCGGACATCAGCCTCGACCAGATCGTGATCCGCAGCCCTTCACCCGTCGTGGGCGGCGCCGAGCAGTTGAAAGCGGAGGCCGAGGAGAACATCGGCCGCCTGCAGGAGTCAGCGACCGAACCGCCGACGACGGGCTAGCGGCTCCTCCTCGTGCGAGCGTCGCGCCCCATGTCACTGACGGCCCGGCTGGACGGTTTCCAGCGGAGCCACCCCGCCATGGGCTTTCCGATCGCCGTCCTCTACAAGTTCTTCGACGACCACGGCACCTACCTGGCCGCCATCATCACGTACTACGCGTTCGTGTCGCTGTTCCCGCTGCTGTTCCTGCTGACCGCGATCCTCGGCTTCGTGCTCCGCGGCAACGAGCATCTGCAGCAGCAGATCCTGCACTCGACGCTGAGCCGCTTCCCCGTCATCGGGTCACAGCTGGGCGACCCGAAGGGGCTGACGGGCAACACCGCGGGCATCACGCTCAGCGTCATCGTCAGCATCTACGGCGCCCTCGGGGTGGCGCAGGCCGCGCAGCATGCGATGAACGTGGCCTGGGCGGTGCCCCGCAACGAGCGCCCGAACCCGCTGAAGGCTCGCGGACGCAGCCTCCTGCTGATCGGGACGGTCGGGCTGGGCATCTTGGCGACGACCGGGCTGTCGGCGCTGTCGGGCAGCGCTGACGCGTTCGGCGCCCAGATCGGCAACGGGCTGACGGCTCTCATCACCATCGCCTCGGTGGTCCTGAATGCCGCCCTTTTCATGCTCGCATTCCGGGTGGCCCGCGCGCGTGACGTGGCCTTGCGCGACATCGCTCCCGGGGCACTGCTCGCGTCGTTGCTGTGGCAGATCCTGCAGTTGCTGGGGACGGCGTACGTGGGCCATGTGGTGAAAAACGCCAGCGCCACCAACGGTGTTTTCGCCTTGGTGCTCGGGCTCCTGGCGTGGATGTACCTGGCCGCCTTCCTGGTCGTGATCTGCATCGAGTTGAACGTCGTGCGGGCCCGCCGGCTCTATCCCCGCGCGCTGCTGACGCCCTTCACCGATGACGTCGACCTCACCCCCGCCGACGAGCTCGCTTACGCCGCGCAGGCAACCGCCCAGCGAGCCAAGGGCTTCGAACGCGTCGAGGTGCACTTCGACGACCCCGGCGACCTCGAGGACGAGGGCGGCCACGCCTGATCCGCCCGATGTTGTGAGCCCGATGTTGTGAGAAGGTGCGCCGATGCGAGCAGTACGCGTGACGGCCGAGGGTCCGGCAGTGGTCGAGGTCGACGAGCCGGCCGGCGACGGGATGCTGATGGAGGTCTCCTCCAGCAGCATCTGCGGCACCGACCTCAACTTCATGGGGATGGGAGCGCTGGATTTCACGTTCGGGCACGAGTTCGCCGGATACGTGGATGGCACCGCCTACGCCGTCGAACCCACCACTCTCGTGCGGCGAGTGCGACCAGTGCCGCTCCGGGTTCACCCAGCGCTGCGTCGGCACGCATTCCAATCTCGGGATCTTCTCCGACGGCGGGCTGGCCGATCGGGTGCGGGTGCCGGCGTCGAACTTGGTGCCGCTACCGGCCGGGCTGGCGATCGACGACGCGTGCCTCGTCGAGCCCGCGGCGGTGGCGTATCACGGCGTCCAGCGCGCGGCGGTCAACCCGGGGGAACGCGTGCTCGTGCTCGGCGGAGGATCGATCGGCCTGCTCGTCGCGGCGGCTCTGCGACGCGACGGTCACCAGGCCGACATCGAGGCGCGGCACCCTCACCAGCGCGCTGCGGCTGAGCGGCTCGGGGCACGGCAAGCCGGCTCCCCGGCGGGCAACTATGACGTCGTCATCGAGGCGGTCGGCACCGAGTCCGGGATCGCGCGGTGCGCGCAGCTCGCCCGTCCTGGCGGGCGCGTCGTGCTGCTCGGCGTCTTTCCGCAGACCGTGCCGGTGCCCGGGGTCGCCACGCTCGTCAGCGAGCTCACCTGGATCGGCGCGATGGCCTACGGGCGCGGCCCCGACGGCGTTCGTGACGTCGAGCACGCCGCGGCACTGCTTGCCGCGGACCCCGAAATCGCTCGCACGCTCATCACGCATCGCTTCCCGCTCGAGGATGCGGTAGAGGCGGTACGCGTCGCGGGCGACCGTGCGGCGGGTGCGATCAAGGTGTCGCTGCACCCGTGACGGAAGGGGCGACTGCGGCCGTCTGGCGGGCGATGACCGCCTCCTCATCCGCCGCGACAACCAGCACCTGACCGATCGCGAGCATGCCGAGCCGGCTCACCACGCCTTCCCGGATCGCCGTCGCGTGCTCGCCGATTCCCCCCGTGAAGACGAGGGTGTCGATGCCGCCGAGCACCGTGGCGAAGGCGGCGGTCTGCTTGGCCACCTGGCGGATGAAGGCGTCGACGGCGAGCCGGGCGGCGGCATCGGTCCGCGACAGCAGGGTGGCCATGTCGGACTCGCCGCCGGACAGCCCGCGTAGCCCCGACCGTTCCTGGAAGATCTGGCGCAACCCCTCGATCGGCACCGGATCGCGGTCGCGGCCGGCGAGATAGAGCATCACGCCGGGGTCGATGTCACCGCTGCGGCTGCCCATGAAAAGCCCGGCGTCGGGCGTGAAACCCATGGTGGTGTCGACGCTGCGACCATTCTCGATAGCGGCCATCGATGAGCCGTTGCCCAGGTGGGCCACGACCGCGCGGCCCAGCTCCTGCGCGCCGACCTCATGCACCACGTGGTCGTAGTTCAGCCCGTGGAACCCGTAGCGCCGGATGCCCTCGTCCCACAGCGCAGACGGCAGCGGCAGCCGCTCCGCCACCTCCGGCATGGTGCGGTGAAAGGCCGAGTCGAAGCAGCCGACCTGAGGCGCATCCGGCCACCGCTCGGCCGCCGCGGCCACCCCGCCCAGTGCCGCCGGCTCATGCTGCGGCGCCCACGGAATCAGCTTCTCCAGCGTCGGCAAGGACCTCGGCCGTCAGCAGCCGCGGCCCGGGGTAATCGCCGCCGTGAACGAACCGGTGGCCGATCGCCAGCGGCGCGGGGAAGCCGGCATCGGCGAGCGCATCGGCGACGGCCGCCAGCGGGTCACCCTGCACCTGACGCTCGTCACGCCCGCCGTCCCACTCGATGACGAGATGGCCGTCCGAGAGCCGGGCGATACGCGCCCGCGCCAGGTTGCGGGGCGGCTCTCCCTGCCTCGAGGGCGCCGCATACAGCGCCGTCTTCAGCGAGGACGAGCCGTAGTTCACCGCGAGAATGGCCACGGGCTCGCTCCACATCCAGTCCCTGATCTCCGGCAAATCCTCGAAGTGTTCGCGCACGTACGCATGGTGTCGCTCGAGCTGCTTGTCGCAGTAGGCGGTGAGTTCCAGCGAGCCGGGAGGCAGCCGCCGGGAGCGCCGAAGTGCCTGCTGCGCAAGGTGATAGCGGCTCATCTCGTTGCGCACCACCATGTCGAACGGGGTCGTCGTGGTGCCCTGCGACCGGAACCCGCGGGTATGGAAACGCTGCTGGTTCAGCCGTCCGGGCAGCAGCCCGTGCAGCGAGCGGGCGTAGCCGTGGAAGGCCACGAGCACGTCCTCCTCGGTGCCGAACAGCGAGCGGAACACCGTGTCCGAAAAGCCGTGCGGATGCACCTCTTGCGGCATCAGAGCCATCAGATCCACGACGTTCACGACCCGGGTGATGAGGTCGGGCACCCACTCCCGGAGCAGCTGGGCCGCCGCCAGCAGCTCCATCGTCGGCACGTCGCCGATGCAGGCCAGGACGATGTCGGGCTGGCTGCCGGAGTGATGGATCTCGGTGCCGGCCCACTCCCACACCGAGCCCCCGCGCTCGCAGTGCGCGGCGGCCTCGTCGGCGGTCAGATACTGATGATGGGGCTGCTTGTCGGCGACGATGAGGTTCACGTGATTGCGGCTCCTGAAGCAATGATCGGCGATGGACAGCAGGCAGTTGCCGTCGGGCGGCAGCCAGGCGCGCACCACCCCGGGCCCCAAGGGGATGACGGTGTCGAGCAGCCCGGGACCCTGATGGCTGAAACCGTTGTGGTCGTTGCGCCAGCAGGTCGAGGTCAGGAGCACGTTCAGCGAGGGCACCGGCACGCGCCAGGAGAGCTTCTCCGCTTCCTGCAGCCACTTCGCGTGCTGCACCAGCATCGACGCCGACACCATGGCGAAAGCCTCGTACGTCGCGAAGAGCCCGTGCCGTCCCGACAGCGTGTAGCCCTCCAACCAGCCCTGGCACAGGTGCTCGGACAGCACCTCCATCACCCGGCCCTCCGGCGACACCCGGTCATCGAGCGGGTCGATGCGCGTCACCAGGCAGCGGTCGGAGACGTCCAGGACGTCGCCCAGGCGGTTGCTGGTCAGCTCGTCGGGGCTGAAGACGCGGAAGGTGTGAGGGTCGCTGACGTAAAGGTCGCGCATCACCTTGCCGACCGCCCAGGTCGGCTCGACCAGGGTGCTCCCCCGCCGCTCGGGATCGACGTCGAACGCGTACTTGCGCCAGTCCGGCAGATGAAGGTCTTCGGTCAGCCGGCCACCGTTGGCGTAGGGGGTCGATCCCATGCGAAGGTCGCCCGCAGGAGCGAGTTCGGCCAGCTCCGGGACGAGCCGTCCGGTGCTGTCGAACAGCCGATCCGGCTCGTACGAGAGCAGCCAGTTCTCCAGCATCTTCAGGTGTTTCGGGTTCTCCCGCACACGCGAGAGCGGCACCTGATGCGCGCGGAACGTTCCCTCGATGGGGACGCCGTCGACCTCCTTGGGCCCGGTCCACCCCTTGGGGGTGCGCAGCACGATCGCGGGCCACCGCGGGAACCTGGACAGCGGCCCGGCTCCCGGCGCGCGTGCCTCGTCCCAGATCGCTCGGATGCGTGCGTGGGCCTCCTCCAGCGTCGCGGCCATGTCACGGTGGACCTGCTCGACGTCGCTTCCGGTGACCTCGAAGACCTCATACCCATGGGCATGAAGCAGGTTCCTGACGTCCGCGGGATCGGTGCGGCCGAGGACGGTCGGGTTGGCGATCTTGTACGAGTTCAGGTGCAGGATCGGAAGCACGGCGCCGTCGCGGCGGGGGTTGATGAAGCGGGTGCCCTTCCACGAGCCCTCCAGCGGCCCGGTCTCGGCTTCGCCGTCGCCCACCACACACGCCACCAGCAGATCGGGATGATCCATGGCCGCCCCGAAGGCATGGATCAGCGCGTAGCCGAGTTCGCCGCCCTCGTGAATCGAGCCGGGAGTGGGCACGCTGACATGACTCGGGATGCCATCGGGTGTGGAGAACTGGCGGGCCAGCGCGCGCACGCCCGCGGCGTCCTGCGTGATGTGGGGATAGATCTCGGTGTACGTGCCCTCGAGGTAGACATTGGCGACCAGCGCGGGACCGCCGTGGCCCGGGCCGGCGACGTAGAGCGTCTGCTGGCCGGTGCGCCGGATGAGGCGATTGAGCTGGGCATAGACCAGGTTGAGCCCCGGCGACGTACCCCAGTGGCCGAGCAGCCGGGGTTTGACGTGCTCGGCCTCCAGCGGCTCGCGGAGCAGTGCGTTCTCCGCGAGGTAGATCTGGGCAACCGTCAAGTAGTTGGCGGCCTTCCAGTAGTCAACCGTCTTGCGGAGCTCATGGCCGGTCAATTCGCCCATGCCGGTCATTCAACTCCCGGCAGCTGAATGACCGCCAGCAGGTTCCGGCGACGTTGGCGCGCTACTTGCCCAACATCTGAACGTCGCCCGTTCGCCAGAACCTCCGCAGGAAAAGCGCGTGCGGGTGGCGGCCGAAGCCACTCACCCGCACGCCTGTCGCATCAGCCAGCCGGACTCCCCCGGCTCTACGGGATGGTGTTCACCTGCCCTGCGAGGATGGTTTCGATCAGGTTCGGCCCGCTGGTGAAACTGAAGGTGTAGCTGCCGGGAAGCAACTGCACGCCGCTGGTGAACGGCTTCCATCCGCTGGCGTAATAGTTGGTCGCGGTGGCCGAATCGACCTCACCGGTCTGGAAGGTGACCGTCGACGTCGTCCCGCTCACGCTCTGGCCGTTGAGCTGCCCACGCGTGCCGTTGATGGTCATCGCGAAGCTGTAGCTGCCCGGCAACATCTGCACGTCCACCTGACCACCGGAAGTGGCGCCGATGAGGTGCCACCCGCCGGCGTAATAGGAGGCAGTGCCGGTGTCCAGCGGCGTACCCGTGGAATCTTCCAGCTTCACCACCACATTGGTCGTCTGGAAGACGACATCGGTGCTGGGTCCGCTGATCGCCACGCCGTTGAACTGCTCACGCGTGCCGTTGAACGTCATCGCGAAGCTGTAGCTGCCCGGCAACATCTGCACGTCCACCTGGCCACCGGAAGTGGCGCCGATGAGGTGCCACCCGCCGGCGTAATAGGAGGCAGTGCCGGTGTCATCAGCGGCGTACCCGCTGGAATCTTCCAGCTTCACCACCGCGTCCGCCGTCTGGAAGACGACATCAGTGCTGGGTCCGCTGATCGCCACGCCGTTGAACTGCTCACGCGTGCCGTTGAACGTCATCGCGAAGCTGTAGCTCCCCGGCAGCAATTGGACGCTCACCGTGCCACCGGAGGTGTTGCCGATGGTGTGCCACCCGCCGGCGTAGTACGAGGCGTTGCCGGTATCGATCAAGGCGTCGCTGGAGTTCTTCAGCTGCACGACGACGTTGGCCGTCTGGAAGTTGTAGACGGAGTTGGTCGGCTCGTTCTGGCTGATCTGCTGCCTGCTGCCGTTGTAGACGACCGCGACAGCGGTGTTGCCGAGCGTGCCGTCAAACGCCGCGCACGCCTTGCCGCTCGCGTTCGTCGTCCCGACAAGCTGCCAGCCGTGGACGTATGCACTCGCCACGCCACCGGCGAGCGGATGGCCCGCACTGTCGCTCAGCTTCACGAGGATCCCGCTCTTCACGAGGTGGTCTCCGGCCGTGATGGTGAGCGGAACGTAACAACCCTCGAAGTCCAGATTGATGTTTCCGGGCAAGAACTCCATCGTGGGTTGCGAGAACGGGTAGAACTGGCTGTTCAGCCAGTCGAACGACTCGCTGAAGTGGGCGGTCAGCCGGCCGGTCTGGAAGGTGACGTTGGTCGTCGGTCCACTGATGGCCACGCCATCGCGCTGCTCGCGGGTGTGGTTGTAGGTCATCGCGAAGCTGTAGCTGCCGGGCAGCATCTCCACGTTGACCTGACCGCCGGAGGTGTCACCGACGGTGTGCCAGCCACCGGCGTAATAGGAGACGTTTCCGGTATCGAGCGGGTTGCCGTCCGCATCCTGCAGCTGCACGGCCACATCGGTGGTCTGGAAACTGAAGACCGAATTGGTGGTGACGTTCTGCGGGCCGATCTGCTGACGGGTGCCCTGGTAGGTCATCGCGACGTAGACGTTGCCCCAGTTGCCGTCGATCGCCTGGCAGACCGATCCTGTGCTGTCGGTCGTGCCCAGGGACGCCCAGCCACCGGCGTAGTAGCTGGCGGTGGCGCCGGCGAGCGGCGCGCCCTGGCTGTCCTTGATCTGCGCCGCGACGATGCTCTTCGTCGCAGTGGTGCCGGCGGCCGGGGCGTCGATCGTGATCGGCTCGCAGCCGGACCCCGCAGCGTGGCTACCCACCGGGTAGCCGACCCCGCGAGCATGGAAGTTGTACGTGCCGGGTAGCAGTTCCGTCCCCGACTTGGTGAAGAAGGCGCTGTCTCCCGTCGTGCCGCCGAAGGACAGCTGGTTGCTGTACACGACGCTCAGCAGGCCGGTCTGGAACGGGACGCTGGTAGCACCGCTGACCGTACATTGTTGATGCCACTGCGGTGCCGGCGTTGTATTGCATCCGGAAGTTGTAGGTGCCGTCGAACAGCTGGCCGACGACGGATCCGGTGCCGTCAGTCGTGCTGCTGCCCGGATTGAGATAGATCGTTGACCCACTCCGTGCTCGGCTTGAAGGCAACGGTGCCGCCCGCGAGAGGACCCCCGCTGTGGTCGCTCAGAGTCACCGTGACCGCGGACGTTTGGAATCCGACGACGTCCATCGAGTTCGTGATCGTCACGGTCTGGGCTGACGTGGTGTTGCGGTAGATCGCGGTCAAGGTGCAGGTGGATCCGTCGGGAAGGTTCCCGCTAACGTTCCCGCCGCTGTCCGTCGTGCCGAAGTCCAGCGTGGACGACCCGCACTTGTAGTGGATGTCGACGCCTGCCAGGGCCGAGCTGTCACTCTGCTGGACGTGGACGTTGACCGGATCAGACGGCGGGCTGTCCGCCGAAGCCGAGCTGGCGAACAGCATGGCGACTCCGGCCACGGCCGCCCCGGAAATGGCAATTGTCAGTGGCCAGCTCAGGCGAATGGATCTTGCTTTCATTCTTTGTCCTCACAAGTGAGCGATCGAACCCCGGAGGTGGAAGCACGTCACCAATGGCTGGCTGCGCGATAAGCCAGCAATCCCGAATGCACCACCGCGATCTTGAACCCGTCTCCTTTCCCACCCCCGGTGAGGCGCCGGTTTCGCTTTTCGCTCCTTGCTAGGTCGTGGTCCGCGACCACTGCCATGACGGATCGGCACTCACCCCGATGAGCCCGGAGCCCTTCGATCTCCGAGCGCACGGTAGGTCTACCACTCCGACAGGCCGCTGTCTGCAAGAGTTGCGAACTGCAGTCTCTTGTCGACGACAATCGACATATGTTTCAGAAATCGGCCTATTCAGGGTGATCCCTGGCAGAACAATGCCGCCGGGCGGGAGCAGCTGCCCGGTAATTCCCTACGATCTCGCCCATTCACAGACATACGAATCCTGGGGCAACGCGAATGCGGAAAGTTACAAACACGACGTGTCATTACTGAACAGTCTTACCGGCCTCACTGGGCATCGCTACCGCGCCCGGGGAGTCGCCGGTGGTGGCTGAGCCGCCATAGGGGACAGTGAAGCTGCACAAATGCCAAACCGCCCCGTCTGTTCTCTGCCGATCGATCGGTGGCCGTCGGTCGAACGGCACCTGGAGGTCCCGATGCTCGCCGAACTTTCCCACAAGGTGGCGGTCGTCACGGGTGCCGGCAGCGGCATCGGGCGCGGCCTCGTCCACCGTTGCGCGCAGGCCGGGATGAGCGTCGTCGCGGCAGACGTCGAAGCGGGGGCACTCGAAGAGACAGTCGCTGCTGCCGGTGACGGCGCCGTCATCGGCTCTGTGATCGGTGTGGTGACGGACGTGAGCGACGGCGCCGCCGTCGAGGCGCTGGCGGCGCGGGCATACGACGAGTTCGGCGCCGTGCACCTGCTGTGCAACAACGCCGGCGTCTTCCAGGCCGGGGTGCTGTGGGATCGCACGGTCGCCGACTGGGAGTGGGTGCTCGGCGTCAACCTGTGGGGAATCATCCATGCCATCAAGGCATTCGTGCCCCGGATGATCGCCGCGGGCGAGCCCGGCCATATCGTCAACACGTCCTCCCTGGCCGGCGTCGTGAGCAACGCGTACAGCGGGCCTTACACCACCTCGAAGTTCGCCGCGCTCGGGCTGACCGAGTGCCTGGCACACGACCTCGCGGCCGCGAACGCCCCGATCGGTGCGTCTGTACTGATCCCCGGAGCGGTCAACACCCGCATCGCCGAATCCACCCGCAACCGGCCCGAGGCGTTCGCTGACGGGGTCGGCGCGGCGGACGCGGCCTTCGTCGATCAGATGCTCGCCAAGCAGAGCGAGACCGGCGCCGACCCGCTGGCGGTCGCCGACCTGGTACTGGATGCCGTACGCACCGGGCAATTTCTCATCCCCACCAGCCCCGGCTACGCCAAGCAGATCGAACACCGCGCCGAGGCGCTGCTCGCGAGGCAGGCGCCGCACGGGCTGCCCTTCGACTAAAACCGGCCCAGTTGTATCGGGAACCGTTTTCATTTAGCCTCGGGCAGTGCGCACCAGACCGGCTTACCTGCTGCTCATCGGCGCGCTCCTGGTGGCCGCCGTGGGTTGCGCGGACTCCTCGGCGCACCGGGTCGGCCCGGTGGTGGGCCGTTCCCTGCGCGTCGTGGCCGCGGAGAACTTCTGGGGCAGCATCGCGCAGCAGATCGGCGGGAGTGCGGTGAGCGTCACCGCCGTCATCACCAATCCGGCAGCCGATCCGCACGACTACGAGCCGACTCCCGCCGACGCGAGGGCGATGGCCGGCGCCGATCTGGTGATCGTCAACGGGGTCGGCTACGACCCCTGGGCCACCACGCTGCTGGCCGCCTCGCCGGGACCGATCGTGCTGAACGTCGGCGATCTCGTCGGCGCCAAGGACGGCGACAACCCGCACCTCTGGTACAACCCCGCCCACGTCCACACCTTCATCGCCGCGCTCACGAGCGACCTCGAAAAGCTCGACCCCACAGGGGATTTCGCCCAGTCACGCCAGCGCTACGAGTCCGTCGCGCTCCATCGCTACGACACCCTGATCGCCGACATCAAGCGGCGCTACGCGGGCACCGAGGTGGGCGCGTCGGAGTCCATCTTCGCGATGCTCGCACCGGCGCTCGGCCTTCGCCTCGTGACCCCGCCGACCTTCCTGCGGGCCATCTCCGAGGGCAGTGATGTCTCTGCCGCCGACAAGCGCACCATCGACCGCCAGATCACCACGCACCAGATCAGGATCTACGTCTACAACAGCCAGAACGCCACGCCCGACGTGCAGGCGCAGCTCGCCCAGTGCCGGGCGGAACACATTCCCGTCGCGAGCATCACCGAGACGATGGCGCCGGCGAACACCACGTATCAGCAATGGCAGCAGGCCCAGCTCAGCGGGATCGAGACAGCATTGGCGAAGGCGGCGTGACCGTGCAACCGGCAGTGAGCTTCCACGACGCGGCGGTCTCGGTCGGCGGGCGGGTCATCTGGAGCGGGGTCGACCTCAGTGTCGATCCGGGCGAATTCGTGGCGATCCTGGGGCCGAACGGCGCCGGCAAGTCCACGCTGATCAAAGCGGCGCTCGGGCTGCTGCCGCTTTCCGCCGGCAGCGCGCGCATCCTCGGCCAAGCGCCCGGTGCGGCCAGCCAGAACATCGGCTACCTCCCTCAGCGCCGCAGCTTCGACGCGAGCCTGCGCATGCGCGGGGTCGACATCGTGCGGCTCGGGCTCGACGGCGCGCGCTGGGGCATTCCCCTGCTGCAAAGCAGAAGCAGGCATCGGGCGGCGGCAGGCCCGGGTCGCCGAACTCGTCGAACTCGTCGGCGCGCAGGCCTACGCCCACCGTGCCATCGGGGAGCTGTCCGGCGGCGAGCAGCAGCGCCTGCTCATCGCCCAGGCGCTGGCGCATCGGCCGGCGCTGCTGCTGCTCGACGAACCGCTCGACAGCCTCGACCTCACCACGCAGGCCTCCGTCGCCGCCCTCATCAGCGACATCTGCCACCGCGAGGGGGTGACCGTGATGATCGTCGCTCATGACGTGAACCCGATCCTGGCCAACCTCGATCGCGTCATCTACGTCGCCCAGGGCAGCGCGGTGCAGGGCTCGCCGAAGGACGTCATCAAGAGCGAGACGCTCAGCCGGCTCTACGGGACCAACATCGAGGTGCTCACGACATCCAGCGGCGCGCTCGTCGTCGTGGGCCAGCCCGACACCGGGGTCGCGTATCACCATCACGCCGACGGAGCGCACCCGTGACCGGCGAGCCGCACCTCACCTGGAATCTCGTCGCCGATGTCCGTCACCTGCTCGCCTTCGGCTTCATGCAGAACGCGATGCTCGCCGGCACGATCGTGGCTGTCCTCGCCGCGGTGGTCGGCTGGTTCATGGTGCTGCGCGGGCAGTCGTTCGCGGGTCACACGATGTCGATCGTCGGTTTCCCGGGCGCCGCCGGCGCCGTCTGGCTCGGATTGTCAGCAGCCACAGGCTATTTCGCGTTCTGCATCGGGGCGGCACTGATCCTGGCAGCGGTCCCCGTGTCGGGTCGCGCGCGCCGGGAGGAGTCGTCCGTCATCGGGGTGCTGCAGGCTTTCGCGCTCGCGCTGGGGCTGCTCTTCGTCAGCCTTTTCAAGGGCTTTCTCGGCGGTGTCAACGCGCTGCTGTTCGGCAGCTTCCTCGGCATCACCAATTCGCAGGTGGTCACACTGCTCGTGCTGACCGTCGCCGCCCTGGCGATCCTGGCCCTGATCGGCCGTCCCCTGGTCTTCGCGTCCGTCGACGGCGATGTCGCCGGCGCGCGCGGGGTCCCGACCCGGTTACTGGCGACGATCTTCCTGCTGTTGCTGGCCATCACCACTGCGGAGGTCAGCCAGCTCACCGGAGCGCTGCTGGTCTTCGCGCTCCTGGTGATGCCCGCCGCCGCAGCCCAGCGGCTGACCGTCAATCCGCAACGATCCCTGGTCCTTTCGGTGCTCATCGGGGTGCTGGTCACCTGGCTCGGCCTCGGGGTGGCGTACTTCTCCGCGTATCCCATCGGCTTCTACATCACCTCCTTCGGGTTCGCGGCGTACCTGCTCGCCGCGGCCTGGCAGGCCGCGCGTGCCTGGCGCGGCCGGCGCGCACACCTGGGCGCCACGTTGGCGACCGCGCGATGAATCCCTTCACCGGCATCGCCCACATGCTCGCCGAGCCCTTCATCGCGCATGCCCTGCTGGCCGGCACGTTCATCGCGCTCGCGTCAGGCCTGGTCGGCTACTTCGTCGTGCTGCGCCGCCAGGTCTTTGCCGGTGACGCGCTCTCGCATGTCGCGTTCACCGGCGCTGTCGCGGCACTGGCGATCGGAGTCGACCTGCGCGTCGGGCCTGTTCGTCGCCTGCGTCGGGTTCGCCGTGGCGTTGGCGGCCCTCGGACGTACAGGTACGGCGGGCGCGCGGACGACGTGGTCATCGGCAGCAGCTTCGCCTGGATCCTCGGCCTGGGCGTGCTCTTCCTGACGCTCTACACGACCTCGCGCAGCGCCGGCGGGGACGGCAAGGCGGGCGTCACCGTGCTCTTCGGATCGATTTTCGGGCTGTCGGCCAGTCAGGCGTACGTCGCAGCGCGGCATCGGCCTGGGGGTCGCCGTCGTGATCCTGGCCATCGCCCGCCCGCTCCTTTTCGCCTCGATCGACGAGCCGGTCGCGGACGCCCGCGGCGTTCCCGTCCGGCTGCTCTCGACCGCCTTCCTGGCCCTGCTCGGAGTGACCGCCGCCGAGGCGACCCAGGCCGTCGGATCCCTGCTGCTGCTGGGATTGTTGGCCGCGCCCGCGGGAGCCGCGATCCGGTTGACCGACCGCCCGTTCCGCGCGCTCGGGCTCTCCGCAGGCTTCGCCGTCGCCTCCATCTGGCTCGGCCTGGCGCTGGCTTACGCGGCGCCCTCGCTGCCGCCGAGCTTTGCCATCATGGCGGTGGCTACGGCGATTTTCGTCGGTTCCTACGCGGTCAGCGCACCTCGCGCATGGCGGGGTCGGCGGGTAGCTGCGTAGGCGCGCCCAGCAGGTGCACGATCAGCGTCGACACCACGGCTTGCGATGCAAGGATCGCGGCCAGCACGACCAGCTGGAATCGCGCTGCCTGGGTGGGATCGGCGCCGCCGAGCAGCGCGCCGATGAACGCCCCGGGCAGCGTGACCAGGCCGGTGGTGCGCGTCTGGTCCAGCACCGGCACCAGCGCTTCTCCGGCGGCAGCCCGGGCGACGTCACGGACGGCCTGACGCGAGGTCGCCCCCAGCGCGAGCCAGCCCTCGATCTCCTCCCGCCGAGCGATCATCCCGGCCAGCAGGTGGCGGCCGGCGAGGGTCGCTCCGGTCATCGTGTTGCCGATGACGATGCCCGACAGGGCCACGATGTAGCGCGCGTTGAACGGCAGCACATCGAGCGCGAACACCGTCACCAGCGAGGTAGCGGTCCCGGCAATGCAGGAAACGGCCACCGTCCGCCCGACCCGGCCCAGCGCCTTCAGCCGATTCGCGGCGGTCCAGCTCGCCGTGCCCAGCATCACCAGCAGCGCGATCGCCACGGTCGGCGGCGCGCTCAGCACCCCACGCAGCGCCAGCCCCACGAGGGCCAGCTGCAGGCCGCCGCGGACGATCGCGATGAGCGGCGCCCAGCCGAGCCGGACCGTCGCCAGCCGCAGCACCGCATAGGTGATGGCGAGCAGCACCGCCACCCCGATGACGGCCCGGACGAGCTCGGCCGTCGTGATCGTCACGGCGCGACGGTATCCCCGTTCGGCTTTCGCTCCCTGCTCAGCGGCGGATGTTCGGCGTAGCCGGGCGGGCGGTGGCAAGGTGAACGCCGTGACCGGACCGTTTTCGGACTTCCAGAACGAGATCTATCTCAAGGGACTGTTCGGCGAGCAGCCGGCGCTGCCGTTCGACTGGCGGGAGATGCGTGACGCGGCGCTCGCGTTGATGTCCGAGCAGGCGGTCGGCTACGTCGAGGGCGCGGCCGGCGCCGAGGACACCGCTGCAGCGAACCGGGCCGCGTTCCAGCGCTGGATGCTGGTCCCGCGGATGCTGCGCGGTATCCCAGCGGCGCGCTCGCATGCCACGAACGTCCTGGGCACGGCGATGCCGGCGCCCGTCATGCTCGCGCCGATAGGCGTGTTGTCGATCGTTCATCCGGATGCTGAACCGGCAGCCGCCCGGGCGGCCGGAAGGCTCGGGGTGCCGTTCATCGCCTCGACCGCCTCATCCACCCCGATGGAGGAGGTCGCGGCGGCGGGAACCGGACCCAAGTGGTACCAGCTCTACTGGCCGGCGGAACGCGAGCTGGCGGCATCTTTCGTGGCACGCGCCGAAGCGGCCGGATTCCAGGCGATCGTGGTCACGCTGGACACCTGGCAGCTGGGCTGGCGACCGCGCGACCTGAAGACGGCCTACCTGCCGTTCCTGCAACAGATCGGCATCGCCAACTACCTCAGCGATCCCGTCTTCACCAGAGAGCTGGATCCGGCTGATCCGAACGCTGCAGTGCTGAAATTCGTCCGCGTCTTCAACAACCCGGCGCTCACCTGGGCCGATCTGGCCTGGCTACGCGAGATCACCTCGCTGCCCATCGTGCTGAAGGGCATCCAGCATCCCGATGACGTGCGGCGGGCGGTGGACGCCGGGGTGCACGGCGTGATCTGCAGCAATCACGGCGGGCGGCAGGTCGACGGCGCCGTCGCGTCGCTCGACGCGCTTCCCGGGATCGTCGCGGCGGCCAACGGCCTGCAAGTCCTCTTCGACAGCGGGATCCGCACCGGCGCCGATATCGCCAAGGCACTGGCGCTTGGGGCGGACGCGGTTCTCATCGGGCGTCCTTACGTGCACGGCCTGGCTGTCGCGGGCGAGGAGGGCGTGCATCACGTGCTGCGCAGCCTGCTCGCCGACCTCGACCTGCAGGTCGGGCTGGCGGGGTACGCGTCGGTCGCGGAGCTGTCACCGGCGGCTCTCGTGCGAAGCCCCGACTGACACCTGATTAACGCGGCCTGACACCCGCGCGGCGGTTCGCCTCCGCACGCTTCGTGGTGTTAGGTCGCTGTGGTGAAGATGTTGCGCCGGCGGGGGCCCGCGGGCGCCCGGCGAGTCTCCTCAGCGATCGTCGTCCTGGTCATGACCGGCTTGCTCGCGGCCGGCTGCGTTCCCGTTCCCAAGGGCGGGGCCAACGCCGTGCTGGCCCGCATGACGCTCGAGCAGCGGGTCGGGCAGCTGTTCATGGTCGGGACGCCGGCGACGTCCGCCGACCCGACAGTCGCTGCTGAAATCACGAGCCGCCACATCGGAAACATCGTGCTCACCTCCCGCAGCTTCGCGGGCATCGCTGCGGTGGCCAACGTCACGAATGCCCTGCAGATCAAGACGACTCCGGCCGCCACCGCCGGGGTGCCGCTCCTGGTCGCCGCCGACCAGGAAGGTGGCCAGGTGCAGGTGCTCAACGGGCCGGGTTTCTCGGCTATCCCGAGCGCGCTTTCGCAGGGCTCGCTCAGCTCGTCGGCGATGCGGCTCGATGCCGGAGCGTGGGGACGCCAGCTGCGCGCCGCCGGGGTGAATGTCGACCTCGCTCCGGTGATGGACACGGTGCCGGGCCCCTCGTACTTCAACCCGCCGATCGGCAACTTCCAGCGCGAGTTCGGCTTCAATCCAGCGACGGTGGCAGCCCACGGGACGGCCTTCGTGCAAGGCATGTCGGGGGCTGACGTCTCCTCGACGCTGAAACACTTCCCGGGCCTCGGCCGGGTCTCGGCCAACACCGACACCAGCAGCGGCGTGGTCGATTCGATCACGACGCGGGGCGACGCGTACCTGACGCCGTTCGGTGCGGCCATCAACGCCGGAGCCCAGCTCGTCATGATGTCGACGGCGATCTACTCGCGTATCGACCCCAACAATCCAGCCGCGTTCTCGCCGTTCATCATCAACACGATCCTGCGCGGCGATCTGCACTTCGGCGGCGTCGTCATCAGTGACGATCTCGGTGCAGCTCGCCAGGTCGCAGGGTACGCACCGGCCACCCGGGCGCTGCTGTTCCTCGCGTCGGGCGGCGACATCGTGCTCACCGTCGACCCGGGCACGATTCCGGCGATGTATGACACGGTGCTCGCTTTCGCGAGGGCCAACCCCACGTTCCGCAACATCGTCGACAACGCCGCGCTGCGGGTGTTGCGCGCCAAGCAAGCACGGGGCCTGATCGCTCCCTGACGGGTCTAACCTTCGGCCCATGACGACGATGAGCGTGACGCAGATCTTGCTGATTTGCGGGAGCGCCCGGCAGGGGTCGAGCAATCGGGCGACGCTCGACACCGCGGTCGCCGTCGCTCCCTGGGGCGTCATGGCATCCGTTTACGACGTCATGACCTCCCTTCCCCACTTCAACCCGGATCTCGATCAACCGCCGCTGCCTGAGCCGGTCCGCGAGCTGCGGTTGGCCATCGAGTCGGCCCACGCGCTGCTGTTCTGCACCCCCGAGTACGCGGGTGCCTTACCTGGCTCGCTGAAGAACCTGCTCGACTGGACCGTCGGTGGCATCGAGATCTCCGCCAAGCCGACGGGTTGGATCAACATCTCCACGATGCCCGGAGGTGCGGCGGGGGCCCACGCCGAACTCGCCACGGTGCTGCGCTACACCGACGCCCGGCTGGTCGAGGACGCATGCGTGCACCTTCCGGTGGGGCGAAGCGAGATCGGCCCTGACGGGCTCGTCACGACGCAGCGGTCGCGGGAGGCGATCACGGCGGCGCTCGCCGCACTGGTGGCCGCCGCAGGATCGGCCTGACCGTTGCGTTGCGTGAACTCTGCACATAGTTTCCACGCATGGATCTGCAAGCCGTCAACGACGCCATCGCCGAGCTCGCCCCCATGCTGCAGGCCGACGGCGCCGATCTCACGCTCGTCGAGGCCAACCCCGCGACGTCACGCATCGAGGTGGAGCTGCACGTCACCGATGCGACGTGTGCCGAGTGCGTCCTCCCGGGTCCGCTGCTCGAGCAGGTGATCGGCGACGCGCTCTCCCGGCGCTTGTCCACCGAATACGAACTGGTGCTCCGCGACCCGCGGGTAGCCGGAGCCAATGGTCACTGATACCAGCACCGACCGCGCCTGCTGGCGCATCCGGCTTCCCACCGCGCCGATCCCCGAGCAGACGGGCGCGCCCTCCTACGTGCTCTCGCGACCGGTCACGGGCCTGCGCGTCGGGCTGCGCCACGAGGGCTCGTGGCGCTCGTGGATGCTGATTGTCCAGCAATGGGAGGCATTTCTGCGCCGCGATGGTGCCGAGCCGGTTGTCCTGGCCGCCGGTGGGCGGGTGGGCGCGGAAGGTGAGCGCACGAAGGCCGACGTGCGGGCGTGGGCCGACGGCATCGACTGCGGCGTAGCAGGTCTGGGCACGTGCGGGTCGTGCACGTCGAACAGCGTTCACGATGCCGTCGCGCTGGAAGCTGCCGGGAAGCCGGCGGTCGCCGCGGTGTGCGACGAGTTCGCCCAGCACGGCTCCAACATGGCGCGCTTCCTCGGGCATCCAGCGCTGAAGTTGCTGGTGCTGCCGTACCCGCTGGAGGCGCGACCGGAGCAGGAGCTGCGGCAGATCGCCGCCGACTACTACCCGCGGTTCCTGCAATTGCTCGGCGCCGGATGAGCGCTGGACTGACCCGGCCGGTCCTGGAGATTCCCGCCGATCCCGCAGCGCTCTACGAGCTGTCGATGGAGCAGGGCTGGGGCGACGGGGTGCCATTGCTGCCGCCGACCGACGATCGCGTCGCCGCGCTTGCTCGCGGAGTGCGCCCTCGAGCCCGGTGACGTCCTGGGCGAGCTGCCCCCACGGTTCGGGAAGGCGACGGTCGAGCTGGCAGCGATCAACGCGACGATGGCCGGGGTCGAGCCGGCCGCATTTCCCCTTGTGCTGGCGGCACTTTCGGCGATCCTCGTGCCGGAGTGGAACGCGTTCGCCCTCACCACCACGACCTCGAGCGTCTTCCCGATGCTGATCGTCAACGGCCCGGGCCGCGACCGCCTGCACATCGACTACCGCGCCGGCTGCCTGGGCGGCGCGGCGGGCCGCGGCTCGATGACGATGGGCCGGGCGGTTTCACTGTGCCTGCGCAACATCGGTGGCCAGCGCGCGGGCGAGACCTCGCGCACCGTCTTCGGGCAGCCGGCCCGTTTCGGGCTGTGCTTCGGTGAGTGGGAGGAACGCTCGCCCTGGCCGTCGCTGGCGCAGCGCCGCGGGTTCGGCGCCGGGCAGGAGGTCGTCACCGTGCACGGCGGCAAGGGCACGTATCCCCTAGCCGACGTGAACAACGACGACCCGCGCGATCTCGCGTACACCATCGCCAAGAGCCTCGCGTTTCCCATGAACAACTGGTTCCTGGAGCTCACCGGCGACAGCGGCCAGCTGGTGCTGCTGGTGAATCCGATGTGGGCGGCGCGGCTCGGCGAGGCCTTCCCCACCGTGGAATCGTTCCAGGAGTACGTGTGGGAGTACGCCTGGCAGCCGCTGGACCTGTTCCGCCCGCACAGCCAGCAGGTGCTGATCGAGAAGGGACGCGTCGACGCCGAGGGCCGGGTGCGCCTGACCGGGAGGCCGGATCAGTTCGTGCCGGTCGTGTGCGGCGGCCTCGGCGGCCTGCACGGCGTCGCGCTCACCAGCTTCGTGCAGAGCGAAATGCAGAGCGTCGCCGTGACCCGGCCGGCTTGACTCGCTAGTTGGTCGGCGGCGGGTTGCGCAGCAGCGACGCGATCGCCCCGGCGGTGGTCACGATGGCGAGCAGCAGCAGGGCGCGGTGATAGCCCGCGGTGAACGCGGGAAGGGTGTGTGCCGAGAGGCGGGACAGCGTTCCCGCGTACGCCGCCGCCTGATCGCGGGGTTCGAGCGGGCGGGTGACGATCGCCAGGCACACGGCGGTGCCGGTGACCGTGCCGACGTTCTGCATCATGGCCCGCAGCGCGTTGGCCACGCCGCGGCGGCCCGCCGTGACGCTGGCCATGATCGAGCTGGTGTTGGGCGTCATCACCAGACCGGTGCCCAGCCCGATGAGGCTCAGGATGACGATCAGGCTGGTCATGTCGGTGTGCGGATTGAGCTCGCCCGCCACGTAGAACAGGGCGCCGGCGGTGAGCCCGAGACCGGCGGAGGCGAGGATGCGCGCCGAGAACTCCCGCGCCAGCCGGGCCGCGACGGGCGCCGCCACCATCATCCCGACCGCGGCAGGCATGATGATCAAGCCCGTGCGGACGGCCGACCACCCGTGCGCGGCCTGCAGGTACAGCGCGAGAATGAGCACGATGCCAAAGCGCGCGAACGCCAGCACGAAGGTCACGGAAAAGGCGATGGCGCGCGCCCGGTCGGCGAAAAGCTCGAGGTCCAGCAAGGGAAACGCGCGCCGGCGCTGCGTCCAGATGAGGACCGGAAAACCCACCACGAAAGCGATCCCGCCGGCCACCACGGGCCACGCCGTCCACCCGTGCGTACCGCCGAGCGCGATCGCCATCACGAACGCGCCGACGACGACGGTGGAAAGAACCGCGCCGACCACGTCGAACGGCTCGCGGGCACCTTGGCGCGGGAGCTCGCGCAACGTCGGGATGGCCCAGATGATGCTGACGAGCCCGATCGGCACGTTGAACCAGAAGACCCAGCGCCAGTCGAGCCCATCGGCCACCACACCGCCGACCGCAGGCCCGGCGACCAGCCCGACGGCAGCGACGGTGACGTTGGCGCCGAGGCCGATGCTGAGCTTCGACGGGCGGAAGGCGTCGGTGAGGATCGCCGTGACGTTGGCCATGATCGAGGCGGCGCCCACCGCCTGCGCGATCCGCGCGAGGATCAGCACGGCGACATCGGGTGCGGCCCCCGCCACCAGGCTCGCGAGGGTCAGCAGGCCGAGCCCGGCAAGGTAGAGCCGGCGGCGTCCGATGATGTCGGCCAGCCGGCCGAACGGCACCACCAGCACCGTGGTCACCAGCAGGAACGACAGCAGGATCCAGGTGGCCGCCGTCGCGCTCGCGTCGAAGTGCCGCACCACCGACGGCAGCGCCACATCGAGGGTGCTCGCGTTCAGCCCGGTGAGCAGTACCCCGAGGCTGGTGACGGAGAAGACCACCCAGGCATGGCGGTCGGCAGCGGCGAAAGACTCGACGGATTCAGCGGAATCGGTGGAGTCCTGCCGGCCGGCCGGCGTCGCACGGGCGCTCGTCGTCACGCCAGATCGATCCAGGCGGTCTTGATGCGGGTGTTCTCGAGCACGCTCTCGAAGCCCGAGTCCTTGCCGAACCCGCTGTCCTTCATACCTCCGAACGGTAGCGCCCAGTGGATACGCGGGTAGGCGTTGACCCAGACGTTGCCCGCGTCCAGGTCCCGGATCATGCGGTGAGCGCGCTTCAGATCCGACGTCCACAGCCCCGCGGCCAAGCCGTAATCGGTGCCGTTGGCGATGGCGAGCGCCTCGGCCTCGTCGTCGAAGGGGACGATGACCGCGACCGGCCCGAAGATCTCCTCACGTGCCAGCCGCGAGTCGTTGCCGGCGGCCTTGAAGAGGGTGGGCTCGACGAACCAGCCGCCGCCGAAGGGTGAGTCCGTCGCGAAGAGCTCGGCAGTCGTGCGTCCCCCGAAGAGCAGTTCGAGACGCTCGTCGTCGTGGCCGAGCTCGAGATACGAGCTGACGCGAGCGAGCTGTTCCGGCGAGACGATGGCCCCGATGTCACTGCCCTCGTCGAACGGGTCCCCGACGACGAGTTCGGCCGCGACAGCGCTGATCCGCTCGACCATCTCCTCGAAGACCGGGCGCTGCACGAGGATGCGGGAGCCCGCGATGCACGACTGACCCGCGTTGGCGGTGAAGACGCCGGTACGGGTCACCCCGAGCGTCGCCGCGTCGAGGTCGGCATCCGCGAAGACGATGTTCGGCGACTTCCCGCCGAGCTCGAAGTGCAGCTGCTTCAGCGTGCCGGCGGCCTCAGCCATGATGAGCCGGGCCGTCTCGGTCGATCCGGTGAAGCTGATCCGGGCCACCCCGGGATGGCGGACGAGCGCGGTGCCGGCCTCCTCACCGAGACCGGTGACGACGTTGATGACGCCCGGCGGAAAGCCTGCGTCTTCGAACAGTTGCGTCCATCGCAGGATCGAGCAGCACGCCTGCTCGGCCGGCTTGACGACGATCGTGTTGCCCGCTGCGAGCGCCGCACCGGCCTTGGCGGTGATGAGCGACATCGGCGAGTTCCACGGCAGTACCAGACCGACGACGCCGAGCGGTTCGCGCCGGGTGAAGTTGAAGCTGGCATGGCCCACGTTCACCGTCTCGCCGTGCAGCTTGTCAGCCGCACCGGCGAAGAAGTGCAGGATCTCCACGCACGTCGGTAGGTGGCCGTAGAGCGTCTCCTTGATGACGCGCCCGGTGTCGAGCGTCTCGAGGTCGGCGAGCTCTCGGACGTGAGCGCGGGTGACCTCGGCGAGCGCTCGGATGTGGCCGGAGCGGGCCTTGGCGTCGAGCCGCGACCACTCGGCGGCGGCAGCGGTCGCCGCCGTCACCGCAGCGTCGACATCCGCGGAAGCGCTGCGCGGGATGCGCGCCCAGACCTGACCGGTCGCCGGATTGGTCATGTCGAGCGTGCGGCCCGAGCGCGCCGGCATCGCGGCACCGGCGATGTGGTTGGAGTACTCCGTGATCGGCTGGCTCATGCGAGTGCACCTTTCTGCGCCAGAGCGGGATCGATGACGACGACCGCCCGCGCGACCTGCCCGGCCTGCGCCGCGGCGAAGGCGGCCGGTGCGTCGGCGAACGCAAAACGTTGCGATACCAGGGCTTCGAGCTCGAGGGCGCCGCTGCGGTAGAGCCGCTCGATGCGCGGGATGTCGCGCGAGGGGATGTTGCTGCCGCCGGTGCAGCCGAGGAGTCGGCGCTCGGAGAACAGCACCCGGCCGTCGACCGGGATCGTGGTGCCGGTCGGCGGTGAGCCGACCATCACGCAGCGCCCGCCCGGCCGGGTGGACGCCAGCGCGGCAGCCACCAGGTCGCCGTTGCCCACCACCTCGAAGGCGGCGTCGACCCCGCCCGGGCAACGTGCATTGATCGCCCCCACGAGGTCACCCTCGGCGAGCAGTACCTCGTCGGTGGCTCCCATGCCGCGGGCCAGTTCGAGCTTGTACGGGTTGGTGTCCACGGCGATGATCTGGCCGGCGCCGCAGATCCGAGCGCCCTGTATGACGCTGAGCCCGACACCTCCGCAGCCCACGACGGCCACCGTCTCGCCGGGTCGCACTTCGGCGATGTTGAAGACCGCGCCGAGTCCGGTGGTGACCCCGCAGCCGGCCAGGCAGATCACATCGAGCGGGATGTCCTTGGCGACGGCGACGACCTGGCTCGCCCGCAGCACCGCCTCCTCGGCAAGTGTCCCGCTGCCGACGAAGGGGAAGACCCGTTCGCCGTTCGACGAAAGGCGGGTGGAGCCGTCGGCCATCTCCCCGGTGATGGCCTTGATCCGGGCCGGCCCGTTGCAGTGGACGGGGTTGCCGGACAGGCAGTTGCGGCACGCCAGGCACGGGCCGTACAGCGCGAGGACGACGTGGTCGCCTGGAGCCACCGACGTCACCCCGGGACCGACCTCCTCGACCACCCCGGCACCCTCATGACCGAGCACGAGCGGGAACTGCGCGACCGGACTGTGGCCGGCGAGCACGCTCAAGTCGGATCCGCAGACCCCCGATGCCGCCAGCCGCACGCGTACCTCACCCGCCAGAGGTGCTGCCACGTCGACACTTTCCAGCTGCGGCGGCTGCCCGCCGGCGCGCGCTACCCAGGCCTTCATGAGGCTCCTTTCAGCGTCCAGCACAGCAGTGACCGGGCCGGCTCGGCTCCGGGCAGATCCTCGAAGCCGACTCGCACGCGAGCGCCGACAGCCAGCCCGGGATCATCCGGAGCACCCGCGTACGAGCCCGGCAGCAGCAGATCGTCCTGCTCCGCAAGCCGGACGGTCAGCACCGCATAAGGCGCGGCGAAGCCCGGCAGGAACGCATGATGCGTGACGACCCAGCTGGCGATCGTGCCCTCACCCGAGGCCGCTTCCCAGGCCCACGCGAAGGAGTGGCAGCGGTTGCACAGCGCACGCGCCGGCCACCGCCAGGTCCGGCACGCGGCGCAGCGCTGGAGGACGAACTCGTGACGCGCGAGCGCCTCCCACCATTCGCGGGAGTCGCGATCGGCCTGCGGCAGCGGGCGTTCCATCACGCACCTCGCCTCAGGAGCAGGGCCGAGGTGGTCCCCGCGACGTAACCCGGCTGCGCGGTCGAGAGTGCGACTTCAGCGCCCTGCACCTGCCGCGATCCGGCGTCACCGCGCAATTGCGAGACGGCCTCGGCAACGTGGTTGAGCCCGTGCACATAGCCCTCGGACAGATGCCCGCCGTGCGTGTTCACCGGAAGGGACCCGGCGCGGTAGAAGCCGGCGGCCTCCCCCTTGGGGCAGAAGCCGTAGTCCTCGAGCTGGATGAGCACCAGCGGGGTGAACGCGTCGTAGAGCTCGGCGACATCGACCTCCTGCGGCCCGAGGCCGGCCATCGCGTACAGCCTGGGGGCCAGCTCGGCGGCGGCGCTGGTGCCGAGATCGCCTCTCCGGTTGGAGAACAGGGTGTGACCGCTGCCGTACGCGGCCGCGCCGATCAGCACCGGCGGCCGAGCCAGTGCCCGGGCCCGTTCGGCACTCGTGACGACCAGCGCGACGGCCGCGTCGGTCTCCAGGCAGCAGTCGAACAGGCGTAACGGCTCGACGATCCAGCGCGAGGCGAGGTAGTCCTCCATCGTCAGCGGACTGCGCATCATGGCCCGCGGGCTCTGCCGCGCGTACTCACGCTGGCCGATCGCCACCCGGCCGAGGTCCTCGGGCGCGACGCCGTACTCGTGCAGGTACGCCCGCGCCTGCATGGCGAACTGCTGCGGCGGCGTCGCGTACCCGTACGGCACCTGGTACTGGAACTCGACGGTGTCGGGGGTGGCCCGGCCGGTGCCGCCCATCCGGAACTCGCTGCGGGCATTGACGGCCCGCCAGCAGACGACCGTCTCCGCCATTCCCGTCGCGACGGCCATCGCCGCCGATGCCACCACCTGATGGGAGACGCTGCCGCCGCCGAAAAGGTCGAGATGGAAGCGCAAATCCGTGATGCCCAGCGACTGGGCGACCAGGACAGCCTGCGCGCTGTCGCCGACGCGATGGCACGCGACGCCGTCGACGTCGTTCGCCGACAGCCCGGCGTCCTCGAGCGCTGCCATGACGGCACGCAACGCGAGTGTGAGCGTGCTGACGCCGGAATTCTTGGAGAATTCGGTGTAGCCGACGCCCGCGATCGCGGTGCGGTCGCGTAGCGGGTGGACGGTCATACGCGGTAGACCCGGGAAGCGTTGCCGTGCAGGATCTTTTCCGTGGCTTCGGAGGTCAGCCCCGCGGTCAGCTCGGCGACGTGGCGGCGGCTGTCGGGCCACAGGCACACGCTGTGGGGGTAGTCGGTCGAGAACATCGCCGCATCCGCCATCCACGGGTAATCGCCCACGAGCTTGAAGCCCACGTGGTCATCGAGCACCGTCACGAAGATGTTGCGCCCGAGCAATTCGCTCGGCGGCTGCGTGGAATCGAGGGTGCCCATCGCCTGCTGGTTGACGAACTGCTCGTCCATGCTCTGCGCCCAGAACGGCAGCCAGCCGAAATTGACTTCACCGGCCACCAGCTGCAGCGCCGGGTGGCGTTCGAAGGCGCCGCTGAACGCCAGGTAGGTGAGCAGCCGGGTCGAGGACAGGAAGCGATGCACCGTCCCTGCGGCACTGAAGTTGTTGTCGGCGACATTGTCCCAGTCGGCCTCCTGCGGCTTGCCCCCGAAGGTGCGGTGATACGTCAGCGGCACCTCGCGCTCGGACACCGCGGCCCAGAACGGCTCGTAGTACGGGTCGTGGTACGGGCGCGCCGGGCTGCCGGGGATGAAGGCCGCCTTCGCGCCGCGGGCGAGCACCCGGTCGAGTTCGGCGATCGCGACGTCGATGCCGTCCTCGACCGGAAGCAGCGGTAGCCCGACGATGCGCGTGGGATCGGCACCCTGGAAATCCTCGAGCAGCCAGTCGTTGTAGGACTGCATGCACGCGATCGCGAGGCCACGATCGGGCTCCACGTAGGTGAAGATCGCCTGGGCCGGATAGACGACGCTCACGTCGATGCCGTCAAGGTCCATGTCGGCCACATGTGCCGCACCGTCGTAGTTGCCGGGCAGGATCTCATCGAAGCGCAGCCCGGACTTCCGGTACTCGGCCTTGCTCCGGCCGGCCATCGCTTCGACCCCGAACGTGCGCTTGGGCGGCCTGCCGTCGAAGCTCCAGCCGTCGCCGCCGTCGTCGCCCCGCAGCATCTTCGGCGCGCGCTCCCGGTATTCGGCCGGCACCCGGTCAAAGACCCACGGCGGCTCGTTCACATGGCAGTCGGCGGAGATGACGCGCGTCATGACAGTCCCTTCCGGTGCTCTCGGCGAGCTTCGAAACGTTGAACGGCGGCAATGGCCCGGGCTGCGGCGTCGGGAGTGGTGAAGACGGGAAGCCGCGCTTCGCGGCAGGCTTCGGCGACGAGGTCGGCATCCGGTCCGCGGGCCACCTCGGCGTTGCGCAACACCAGTGCCAGCCGGCTGTCGGCGACGTCGAGGCGTCCCGTCGCGCGCACCAGCTCGGCCAGCGACGCCAGGTTGGGCGGCCCGTAGCCGTAGTACGCGGCGACGTTGACGTGCAGCAGGACGTCGCTGCAGTCCTGACGCGCGAGCACCGGCTCCAGGACGCGCGCGAAGCCGGTCGCGGACGACGCGGGGCCCAAGGGGATCTCCAGCGGGTTGGCCAAGCTCGTCCCCGCGCCGTAGCCCATGGCGCGCAGTTCGGCCTGCACGTCCTGCGCCACGGCCGCCAGGCGCAGCCCTGCCCGGTCGCAGGCATCCGTGGTGAGCACGGATGCACCGCCACCGGGCCCGACCACGAGGACGGTGGGTTCGCGCTGCCCCACCGGCGTAAAGGCCCACCGCTGCAGGTGATTCAGGCAACCGATGAGGTCCTCCAACGACGACACCAGGGTCACCCCGGCGGCCCGCGCGATCGCGTCCCAGATCCGGGTGTCGGTCGTCATGGCGCCGGTGTGTGACGCGACCGCCCGGGCGCCCTGGGCGCTGGTACCGCCGACGAGCAGCACCACCGGCTTGCGCCCGTCGGCCCGGCGCAGGGCCCGGATGAGCTGCTCTCCCCCGGCCAATCCCTCCAGGTAAAGACCGATGATCTGGGTGCCGGGATCGTCGATCAGGTACTCGAGAAGTTCTGCCGCCGACACGTCGACGGCGTTGCCGATCGACGCGAGCTGCGCGAAACCGAGTCCGGCGCGATGGCCGGCCTGCAAGATGTCGCCGGTGAGGCCGCCGCTCTGGGACAGCACGCTCACGCTTCCTGCCACACCGGGTGCGCCGGCCTGGAAGCTCTGCCGCCCGCGCGGGCTGTAGACGCCCATGCAGTTGGGCCCGAGGAGCCGGACACCGGAGGCCCTGGCGGCCTCCTTGAGCTCCTGCTCGAGGGTCGCCCCGCCCGCGCCGGTCTCACCGAAACCGCCGCTGACGACGTGCACGAAACGCGCCGCGCCCGCAGCCTCGCGCACGAGAGCCGGGCACGCCGGCGCCGGGATGGCCGCGAGCAAGTAGTCGACGCCGCCGGGGATCTCGGCGACGGACCGCACCGCCGGTATCCCGCCGATCTGCGCAGCGGACGGGTGGATCGCGTAGAGACCCGTGTGACCAGCCCGCCGCCAGGTAGGCCGCCACGAAGCGATTGCCGAAGGTGACCTTGGTGGCCGAAGCGCCCGCGACGGCGACGGATCGTGGAGCGAACAGCGGGCGGAAGTCCGTCGCCGGCGGCTCCGGTTCGCGTTCCGCTGCGGGTTGCAGGATGAGCCGCGCATCGAGGGCCATCACCCCCACCGGACCGGCGAGCACCGGGTTGCATTCGAGTTCGGAGAGCTCCGTCCCGAGAGCATCGGCGACACCCGCCACCGCCAGCAGCAGATCCGCGACGGCCGCGCGGTCGACGGGCGGCGTGCCACGCGCACCGTCGAGCAGCTGCTGCGCCGCCAGCTCGCTCAGCATCTCGTCGGCATCGCGGCGGCGCAGCGGGCACGGTCGCAGCACGGGCTTGCCGAGCACCTCGGCAAGCACACCACCGTGACCGAGGAGCACGAGCGGGCCGGCGAGCGGATGGCGGACGACGCCGACGATGAGCTCTACGCCGCCGGAATGCTGCTCCTCGACGAGGTAACCCGCGGGCTTCACGTCCGTGCGCGGCGAGCGCGTCGGCCATCCGCTCCAAGGCAGCAGGGACCCCCGCTGACGTCAGGTCGAGTACTACGGCACCGAGGTCGCTCTTGTGCACGAGTCCGGGGCCGAACGCCTTGAGTACCAGGGGTTCCCGCAGGGTGCGCCACGGCGCCTGATCGAGCTCGTCCGCGCCGATCGTGACTCCCGCCGGGACCGCGACTCCGGGTTCCTGTGCCAGCCAGCGCTTCACCATCGGCTCGGGGACAGCACGGTGCCCGCTACCGTCGAGGAGCTCGAAGGCCGCGGCGCGCAGGTCCGCCAGGTTCACTGGGCTGCGGCAGGTCTCGTCGCCGCGCGCGCCAGCCGCTCGACCTCAGGCAGCACCGCAAGGAGGGCCTCCGGGTCGACCCGATCGGCGATCGCTGCGCCGCCCGCCTGGCGCAGCATCTCCGGCAGCCGGGTGCGCAACCGCTCCAGCGTCCAGTCGAGCATCGGGCCGTTCGTCACCGTGTCGTAGTCGACCACGTTGTTGGTGTGGACGCCGTCGACCACCGGATGGTTGTAGTGGTAGTGCGGCGGATCGTCGAACAGGTCGAAGCGCAGGTACTCGTGTCCATCCGCCTTCGCAACGACGTGCAGCGACAGGCCCTCGGCGTAGAACCCGCCCTCGGGCGAGCGCTCCTGCAGTTCGGCGAGCTGCCCCGCGTTGCCCTGGTAGGTCGCGCGCAGGGATTGCGGGTCGACCACCCGGTACTCCACACCGATCGACACCGCACCGGCGTCGAGGTAGGTCGTCGCCTCCTCGTCGGCCGGCTGCGGCGGCATGTTGTAGGTCTTGCCGATGGCTGGTTGCACACGCGTCATGACGTTTCCCCTTCCGGTGACAGCTGCGCGAGCCGGGTGAAGACCGTGCGCGCCGTGCCTTCCTGCAACGCGTGCGCGACGGCGGGATCGAGATCGAGCTCGGCCAGCTGGGCGACGGCCTGGCGATGACCGACGGTCGGGAAGTTGGTGCCGAAGAGCACCTTGCGCTTGCCGGGGCCGCGCAGGAACGACGTCAGGGTCGGCGACCAGTGCCGCGGCGGATACGCGCCCGTTCCCAGGTAGACGTTCGGGAATTTCAACGCCATGGCGACGGCTTCCTCGACCCAGGGCCAGCCGGTGTGGGAGAGCACGAAACGGGTGCGGGGGAAGTACAGCGCGGCCCGGTCGACCGAGATCGGATGCCCGCATTCGCTCGGCATGAGGCCACCGGAGGTCCCGGCCTGCATCACGAACGGGACGTCCTCCTCCGAGGCGAGCGCGTAGTACGGGTAGTACTCGGCGGCGTCGAAACGCAGATCCCAGCTGTGGGTGTGAGTGAACATGCCGACCACGTACGGCTCCGCGAGCCGGCTGCGCACCTCACGGACGGCGGCCATCCCGAGGCCGGGCTTGGGCACCGCGAGCGCGGCGAACCGGCCGGGAAACTGCGAGGCCAGCTTCTCCATCTCCTCCCAGCGCGTCGCGACGTGCTCGTAGTCAAGGGGATCGAGCGTGCCGTGCGGGCCGATGTCACACGTCGGCAGCAGCACGGTGGCGATGCCGACCTCGTCCATCCGGGCCACCATGGCAGCGGGCTTCGGCGAACGTGTCCTCCGAGTGAGCGGGGCCCTTGCGCACCTTGATCGGCAGCCCGGCGCGCTCGATCGCGCCGTCCCAGACCGCCCGGCGGTCCGGCAGGAAGCAGTTCGACAGGTAGTCGACGATGTTGCCCGCTCATCCGCGTTCGTCCTGAAACGCTTGGGTTTCGGCAGCGTCTCGATCTCGGTGAGCGCATCGAGTTCCCCGGCGCGCACCACCCGCACCTCGATGGCCACGCCCAGGATGTCGGCGAGCCGCTTGGCCACGGCGCCGGCCAGCTCCGGGAACCCGGCCGGATCGCCCTTCGCCGACGATCGACAGCCGCATCTCGTCGCGGTTGCCCTCGCGTACCGCCTGCACGAAGTAGTCGGTGGTGACCCCGTCGACCGCCATCGCCAGCTCGCCGACCGCTTCGGGCCAGACGTTGATGCCGCGCAGCTTGACCATGTTGTCGCCGCGGCCGGCGAACGGGCCGATGCGACGCAGCCAGCTGCCGCACGCGCACTGCTCGCGCGGGTACAGGAACGACAGGTCCATGTTGTTGTAGCGGAACTGCGGGCTGCCGGTCTTGTACAGCTCGGTGATGACCATGGCGCCGGTCTGCCCGTCGGGAACCTCCTCGCCGGTCTCCGGGTCGACGATCTGCACGACGAACGCGTCCTCGTACACGTGCAGCCCGTCGCGCGCCGCGCACTCCTGCGCGACCCACTGCACCTCGTGGAAACCGTAGGAGCGGTAGTACGGAAGGCCGAACGCCGCCTCGAGAGCGTCACGGTCGCCCATGTTGGTGAGCGCGGTGATCTTCAGGTCGTTGCCGACGTCGTAGCCGCGTTCACGCGCGACCTCGATCAGCCGCAGCAGGTAGTCGCCGGTGGTCAGGATCGCGTTGGCGCGGTACTCGATCGCGAGGTCGACCTGCTTCTCGGTGGCCGTCACCTTGCCGGTGCTGGTGGTCAGGACGACGCAGTTGAGCCACCGGTAGAGCGCCTCGTCGAACGACCACGCGCCGTTGTGGGTGCCGTAGGACCAGGAGTTGAGGACGACGTCACCGGGCCGGATGCCTTGCGCGTAAAGGCCTCTGGCCATCAGCAGGGTGCCGACCTCGCGGTCCCACTGCGTGTAGAAGGTCGGCCGGCTGGTGCCGGTCGTGCCGCCGGACATGTAGACCCGCATCGGCTCGCGCAGCGCCGCGTCGGGCGTGATGCCCTGGTAGTCGCCCCAGGGTGGGTGGGCCTCGATGCTCTTGCGGATGTCGTCGACCGTGTAGAAGGGCACGCGCGAGAGGTCGTCGAGGCTGCGGATCGAGCGCGGGTCGAACCCGGCGGCATCCCAGCGCTGGGCGAAGAACGGCACCCGATACGCGGTCTGGGCACGCTGCTGCAGGCGTGCCAGCTGCTTGCGCTCGATCTGCTCGGGCCCCTCGAAGTAGGCCGTCTCGTAGTACTCCGGCGGCGGCGGGTAGAGCCGGGCGATCTCGTCGTAGTCGACCGCCTGATAGGGCCGGCGCAGCCCGGTGCTCACGCGCTGGCCGGGCGCCGCGCTCGTGAATCTCGTCGGCATGTGCGAATCCGGGAAGCGGTAGAGGTCGACGGCGTTGTCCCAGAGCACCTTGCGCTTGCTGTCGGCGGAGATCTGATCGGGCAGCAGGGCGAAGAACTCGTCGGTGGCGTGGGGGTACTTGGAATCCGGATGCGGGAAGTCGGTCTCGAAGACGATGTGGTCATCGCCCATCCAGCGGATGACGTCGGAGACGAACGGGTCCTCGCACTCGGTGGAGATCCAGCAGTTGCGGCGGAAGTAGTCGGTCGCCGACATGGTCAGCTCGGGGAACTCGCCGCGCAGCGGCGAGCTCGAGGTGCTCGTCGAGCCGGTGCAGCCACGACGGCAGCCACCCGCATCCGGCCTCCATGTACGCCACCCGCAGCCGCGGGAAGCGCTCGTACACGCCGTTGGTGATCATCGAGACGACGCCGCTCATCGCCTCCAGCGGGTGCACGACCGTGTGCCACTCGGTGAAGCTGAAGAACCGGTCGGAGCCCTCCGATGAGCCGTTCAGCCCCATGAACTCGTGGGTGCCGAACGCGACGTCGAGATCCTGCAGCAGCTCCCAGATCGGGTCGTAGTAGCGGTCACCGAGATTGCGATGGTTGAAGTGGTTGTTGCGCGCCCAGAAGCAGCGGATTCCCAAGTGGTCGTAGGCGTACTGGATCTCCTCGATGGCCCGCGAGACGTCCTGCAGCGGCACCGGCCCCGACGCGTGCACGCGCCCGCCGGAGCTCTCGCGCATCTCCTGGCCCCAGCGGTTGTAGGCCCGCACCATCGCGGCCTGCAGTTCGGGGTCGATGCCGTCGATCCACAGGTCGTACTCCGGCCCGTAGACGACCATGATGTCGACGCCCTCGACCTCCAGCGCCTTGGCGACCCGGTCGCCGGTGAAGCCCTGCGACCACCATCTGCTCGCCGTACTTGTCGATCATGTCCTGCGGTGGTCCAGTTGATGGCCTTCTGGAACTGCCCGTAGAGCGAGGTCGGATGCTGGGTCCAGCGCCCGTCGACCGTCACCGGGTTGTACGTGTCGAGCCCGGCAGGCGCCCGGCGCCCGACCCGGTGGCGGAAGCGCTTGTCGAGGAAGCGGTCCCAGAGGTCCGCGGGATAGACGACGTGAGCGTCCGCGTCGAAGACCTTGAAGCCGTTCTTCACCGAGGGCCTCCCCTTCATCTCACCGGGCCGCTGGAGCGGCTGCCGACAATAACTCAAACGACTGTTTGGTTCCAGGGCTCCCCGGCGGCCAGCCGCCAGCCCCCGGCGGCGCGCGCACCGCCGTCGACATGGATCGTCGTCCCGGTCACGAACGCCGACAACTCCGTGGCCAGGAAGAGCACCACGCGGGCCGCTTCGTCGGGGCTCCCGCGCCGGCCGAGCGGGGGCAGCAGCATCGGATCGAATCGTGCGGAATCGGCGAGCATCTGCGCGCGGGCGTCGTCATCGCCGTCGGTGCCGATCGCGTCGGGCGCGATGGCGTTGACCCGGATCCCGCGCGCGGCAAGCTCGAGCGCGAGGGTCGCGGTCAGGTTCGCCACCGCGGCCTTCATCGCCGCGTAGATCGCGAAACCGGGGGCCGCCTGATGCGCCTCGATCGAGGTCACGTTGATGATCGCGCCGCCGGCCGGCATGAGCGGCGTCACGAGCCGCACCAGCCGCGTGACCGACGTGAAGTTCTCGGCGACCAGCATCGCCTCGCCCTTGGCCGACACGTCCGAGAGCGGCGCGTGGAAGCTGCCACCGGCGTTGTTCACCAGAATGTCGACGCCGCCGAAGCGCTCGCGTGCGGCCGCCACGAAGGCCTCCGTCGGCGCCGCCTCGCGCACGTCGACCTCCGCCGCCAGCACGTCTCCCCCGCGCTCGCGGATGCCGGCTTCCACGGCGCCGAGCTCGCCGCCACGAAGGTCGCAGACGGCCACCGCGGCGCCGCACGCGGCGAACAGTTCCGCGCAGGCACGGCCGATCCCGCGCGCCGCGCCGGTGATGAGCGCGGTGCGTCCGGTGAGGTCCAGCGACGGGACCTGCCCGGGCGTCAGCGGGGCGCCCATCCGGTCGCCGGCGGGCCCGCCTCGAGGGTGGCGGCCAGGATCGGCACGACCTCACGCCAGTCGCCGACGATGCCGGCGTCGGCGCAGCCGAAGACGAGCGCCTCCGGATCGGAGTTGATGGCGAGGACGAATGCCGCGCGGCGCACCCCGACCATGTGGTTGAACTTGCCGCTCATCCCGATCGCGACGTACAGCTGCGGCGCGATGCTGCGCCCGGTGATCCCGACCTGCCGCGCGTGCGGCAGCCAGCCGACATCGGTGACCTTGCGCGTGGCGGCCAGCTCGGCGCCGAGCACCCGGCGCAAGGGGTCGAGCTGCACGTAGTCGTGCGGCGCGATGCCGCGTCCCACCCCGATGACGCAGGAGGCCGCGGCCAGCTCGTCCATCTCGTCCTCGATGTGCGAGGAGAGCACCTCGGTCAGGCCGCGGGGAGCGACGGATGTGGTGGACGTGTGCAGAGCTCGCCCCAGCCGCGGCGACCCGAGCCCGAGCACCCCCGGGCGAACGGTCACGAGTTGCGTCTCGGAGGACGAGGTGACGGCGGCTACGACCTTGCCGCCGAACGCGGGCTTCCACGCCACGAGGCGACCGCCCTCGATGGTCAGCTCGACCGCGTCACCCACCAGCCCGGCGCTCAGGCGGCCCGCCGCCCGCGCCGCCACCTCGCGTCCCCACATGGTGCCGGCCGCCAGCACCGCCCAGGGACGCCTCGCAAGGCACCAGTCCGCCAGCCCGGCGGCCACATCCGCTTCGACGAGCGCGCGCTGCCCGACGCCTTGCAGGATCGCCAGCTCGTCGGCGCCGCGCCGGCCCAGCTCGTCGGCATCCAGGGTGTCAGTGCCGAGCCCGAACGCCACGACCCGGCCGCCGTGCTGCGACTGCCAGAGCCGCCGCCGCGCCGAGCAGCTCCCAGGACACCCGAGGACGGCCGGGCTCGATGAGCACCCCGATCGGCGGGCCGCTGCCCCGCGGGCCATCCGCAACGGGAGCCAGCGGCTCATGCTGCGCACCTTCCTCCAGCACCCCAGCAGCGTTCATCAGCTCGACGGCCTCGCGGACCTGCTGCCCGACCGGTCCTTCGAGCCGGACACCGGATCGGCTGTCCTCGTAGACCCGCAGCTGCCCGACGACGGTCGGGCTGCCCTGCTGCCCCCAGGGCCCCGCGCCCAGCTCGCGCGGCGGTCATCCGTTGCAGCCGATCGGCATCCACCGCGGCACGGCCCTCCGGCGCCACCTTCGACGGCTCGCACAGCCGCTCCGCGCACGAGAGCACAGCAGGCAGCGAGGTGCGCGCCTCGATCAATCCGGTCGTCCTGCTCGCAGGTGGCCGACACCGTCCCAGCCGTCGATCTCGAGGACCTTGACCCCGCCGAGGAAAGGCAGGTCGAGCAGCTCGGCAAGGCACGGGCCGACCTGGCCGGTGTCGGCGTCGACCGAGTTGCGTCCGACGAGGACGAGGTCGAACGGACCCTGCCCGCGCAGCGCGGCGGCCAGCGCCCGCGCGGTGGCGAGCGTGTCGCTGCCGGCGAAGGCCGGATCGGTGATGAGCACCCCGCGGTCGGCGCCCCAGGCGATGGCTTCGCGCAACGAATCCTCCGCCGCCGGCGGCCCGAGCGTGAAGACCGTGCACGAGCCCGCGCTCTCGCGTGCGAGCTCGACGCCCTTGCTGACCGCGCGCCGGCAGTAGGCGTTCATCTCCAGGTCGAGCCCGTCACGGCGCAGCACCCCACCCGGACCGAGCTCCATCTCCTCGACCCGCGGAACCTGCTTGATCAAGACCGCGATGCGCAATGCCAACGGGCGCCCCTATGTTCAAACGACGTTTGGGTCACCACCAGGCCGGTGGCCGCAGACGCCGACAGTCCGGCGAGCTTCTCAGGCGGTCGCTTCGGCCTGGAAGGCACCCGTCAGAAAGTCGACCAGCCGCTCGCCGAGCGAGTCACTGGCATGCGGCGCGTAGTGCTTGAGCCACAGGTGGACGGGGCTGGTCGCGACGCTCACCGCACGGTTGACGGTGTCCTTGGCGATGGCCCAGCGCAGCATCCGCACATCGGCGGACAGGTGCGGGGTGACCTGCTCGAGCAGCGCGAGCGTGCGCGAGATGTCCGGCTCGTACAGCTGGTTCATCAGCGGGATGTACTCGGGATGGTTCATGACGGCCGCGAGGAAGCCGACGTAGCCACCTCCGCCGCGGCGCGCTCCCCCGAGCTCGATCATCGGCCATACCAGCACGTCGACGACGTCGCGCAGCGCGACCTTCGGCAGCGCCTCGATGCGGTCGAGCATCCGTCCGCGGCGCTCGACCAGCTCCCCCGCCCAGCGCGCCAGCAGCGCCTCGATCAGGCCGCTCTTGGAGCCGAAGTGGTAGTGGATCGCGGCCGTGTTCACCCCGGCGGCATCGGTGATGTCACGGATCGAGACGGCGTCGATGCCGCTCTTGGCGAACAGCCGCTCGGCCGACTTCAGGATGCGCTTGCGGGTGGCGTCACCGCCGACGGTGCGCTGGTCCTGCTCTCCTCGCGCAGCCGTGCGTGACCGGCGCGCTTCCATGAGGCGGATGGTAGTGGCCGGGCTGCGATATCCGCCGCGGCGCGCCCTACTGCGGACGGTCACCGGCGAGCGTCACCCGGCACATGACCCGGCGCTCGGTGTAGTCGGGGACCGCGTAGTGCTGCACCCACCGGTTGTCCCAGAACGCGACCGTTCCGGGGCTCCACCGCAGCCGCACCTGGTAGTCCGGGACAGCATCTGGTCGCAGAGCAGGTCGAGCAGATCGGCGCTCTCCCGCTCGCCGAGCCCCTCGATGCGCGTCGTCCAGTTGCGGTTGACGAACAGGCGCCTTGCGCCCGGTCGTGGGATGCGTGCGGACGACCGGGTGATGCATCGGTGGCCAGCGCTGCTGCATCTCGCGCGACGTTCGCGTCGCTCTTGCCGATCTCGATGGCCCTGCGCAGCATCTTGGTGATGTCGTGAACGGCGGAGAGCCCGTCGATCATCTCGCCGTACGGGAGCCGAAAGCCCCTCGTAGGCCAGGAAGGTGTTGGCCCAGCAGGTGTCGCCGCCGAGCGCCGGGATCCGCTCGCCGCGCAGGATCGACGCGAACGGCGGCTCGGGCATGAACGTGTTGTCGGCATGCCAGCTGTCGGCGCCCTCCCCCTTCGGCGCGAGCTGATCGAGCACCGTGATGTCGGGGTTGGCCGCGTCCTTCGGGCCGAACGGCGCGACGCTCACCGGGCCGAAGCGGGTGGCGAACGCCAGCTGCTGCTCCGGGGTGATGTGCTGCTCGCGGAAGAAGAGCACCAGGTGCTCGTCCAGCGCCGCGAGGATCTCGTCGCGGCAGGCGTCGTCGAGCGGCTCGCCCAGGCTGCACGCCCTCGACTTCGGCGCCCAGGGCCGGCGTCACGGGACGGATCGCCAGTCGCTCGCCGGGCACCTCGCGCCTCTCTGACGGGGGCGGCCCACGCGCGACTTGGGGCCGAGGGCGAGAATCTAACTGCGTGAGTCGCGCAACCGTCAACCGCCGCAGCGAACGGCCACGAGGAGGACGACCTTGCTGAGCCGCGACGAGCTGATCCTGGCGACCGGGACGGTCGGCAACCCGCCGCTCGACGACGCTGATCGAAGCGGCGGTCGCGGGTGGCTACCGGGGCCTGTCGATCTGGCCGGCGGACTTCGCGCAATGGCGCGCCGAGGGCCTCACCGATGCGCAGGCGCGCAGCGCCTGGTTCGAGGCCGCCGGGCTGGTGGTGGCGCAGCTCGATTGCCTGATGCGCGTGGCCGCGGATGGGCGCCGCGCAGACGTCGCGCGAGGAGGCCGAGGTCTTCGACGTCGCGACGCGCTTTGGGCGCCTGGTCGTCAGCATCATCAGGCCCGGGCGACGATCGCTACAGCGAGAGCGCAGCTGACCGAGGCGATGGCCGGCGTCTGCGAGCGGGGCGCCGAGCGCGGGTTCGAGATCGCGCTCGAAGTCGCCCCGTGGAAGGGCAACATCGACCTCCCGATGGCCGTCCGCATCATCGAGGAAACCGGACAGCGCAACGCCAAGCTCGTCATCGACAACTGGCACATGTTCCGCGGCCACGTGCCGCAAGCTCAGCTGGCGGCCATCCCCGCCCAGCGCGTCTCGGCGATCCAGCTCAGCGACGCCCCGGCCGCGCCCGGCCCCGAGATCTTTCCCGAGACGATGGGCGCCCGCCTGCTGCCCGGCGACGGCGACTGCGACATCCAGGGCTTCCTGTCCGCGCTCTCGTGCGAATGCCGGCGACGTGCCGATCAGCGTCGAGGTGCTCAGCGACGAGATCCGTGCGGCCGGCCCGGTCGAGGCCGCCGTCCGTACGGCGGAGGCGACACGTCGCACGCTGCTGCGCACCACCCATGCCGCGAAGCTGAGACGCCTGATGGCGGCCGATCCCGTCACCGCCGAGGTGATGCGCAACGGCCTGCTCGTCGCCGTCGAGGAGGCCAGCCGGGTCGTCGTGCGGTCGTCGCACTCGACGTTCATCCAGGAGGGGGCCGACGCCTGCGCCGCGCTGCTGGACCCTGCCGGCCAGCTGGTCGCGCAGTCGACGTCGACCAGCCTGATGCACAGCTCGAGCCTGCGCTGCAGCCTGCCTGCCGTCGCTCGACGTCTTCGCCGCTGGACGCCATGCAGCCGGGCGACGTCTTCGCGGTGAACGACCCGTACCTCGGCGGCATCCACGCCAACGACGTGCTCGTCTTCCGGCCGGTCTTCCTCGGCGGGGCGTCGCGCTTCTTCGCCTGCACGCTCGTGCACGTGGCGGATCTCGGCGGCGCCGTCGCCGGTGGGCTCGCGTCGCTCGCCGCCGACACGTTCGCCGAAGGGATGGCGCTGCCGCCGGTCCGGCTGTACGCGGCGGGCCAGGCGAATGACGACGTCTGGCGCATCCTCGGCGGCAACAGCCGCACGCCCGCGCAAGGTGCTCGGCGACATCCATGCCCTCGTCGCCGGCACCTTCGTGCTCGCCGCAGGCGTCGAGCAGCTGCACGAGCGCTACGGCGAGGCGCAGCTGACCGAGTTCATCACCCGCCATCTCGACGCCACCGAGCGCCAGACCCGCGCGCGAGCTCGCGGCGTTGCGCCCCGGCCGCTTCACCGGAGCGTTCACGATCGACAGCGACGGCGTGAGCCCCGGCGTGCGCTACGAAGTCCGCGTCGTGGTCGAGCTCGACGGCGAGGGCGGGATCCGGCTCGACTTCACCGGCACGTCACCGCAGTCGCCCGGGGCCATCAATGCCTCGGTATCGCAGGCGATTTCGGGTGTCGTCTACGCGGTTCGCTGCCTGATCGACCCGAGCATCCCGATGAACGAGGGCTGTTTCCGGCCGCTCGACATCGTGCTGCCGCCGGGCACGCTGGTGAATCCCGCACCCGCCCGCGGCGTGCGGCGGAAGGCTCGTCACCGTCGCCGCGGCCATCGAAGCCATCCTCGACGCGTTGAGCGCGGCGCGGCCGGACCGGGCCGTCGCCGCAAGCGGGCTGATCCACGTCTACACGCTGGGCGGCCGCACTCCCGCCGGAGAAGGGTGGGTGACGCTGCTCTACGAGTTCGGCGGGATCGGCGCGCGGGCCGGGTCCGACGGACCCGATGCCAACGGTGCGTACTTCCTCGGCGGCCGCTCGGTGATCCCGCAGATCGAGCCGCTGGAGACGGCGTATCCCATGCTGATCCGCAGCGCGAAGCTGCGGCCGGGCTCGGGTGGCGACGGGCAGTACCGCGGCGGCCTCGGTGCGCAGATGGACATCGAACTGCTGTCCGACGCGGTGCTGACCGTGCGCGGCGACCGGATGGAACTGCCCCCGCCCGGACGCGCCGGCGGCAAGAGCGGGCAGCCCGGCTTCAACCGCGTCGTGCGCGCCGACGGCACCGTCGAGGAACTCGCCACCAAGCAGATCAACATCCCGCTGCGGACGGGTGATCGCTTCGTGCTCGCCACGTCCGGCGGCGGTGGGCTCGGCGATCCGGCCGCGCGCGACCCTGAAGCGGAGCGGGACTAGTGCCCGGCGCGGCGACGATCGGTGTCGACGTCGGCGGCACGTTCACCGATGTGGTGGTGGACGACGGCGCGGGTGCCCAGCACGTCGTCAAGGTGCTCACGACGCCGGACGATGCGCTCGTCGGCGTGCGGCGCGGGTTGCAGGCGGCGCTCGCGCAGGCGCAACTGCCCGCGAGTGCGGTCAGCCGCGTCGTGCACGGCACCACGCTGGCCACCAACGTCATCCTCGAAAGACGCGGCGCCCGCACGGCTTTCGTCACCACCGCGGGCTTCGGCGATCTCTTCCGGCTGGGCCGGGAGGCACGCGTCGAGGAGGACCGCTACGACCTGCTCTTCCAGCCGGTACGCCCGCCGCTCGAGCACGCGTTGACATTCGAGGCGCCCGAGCGGATGACGGCCGCCGGGCAGCCGCTCATCGCGCTGGACCCGGCGGAAGCCAAGGACCTGGCCGATCGCGTCGCACGCACCGGTCCCGAATCCGTCGCCATCTGCTTCCTGCATTCGTGGGCCAATCCGGCGCACGAGGAGCTGATGGCCGAGGCGCTGCGGGCCGCTCTGCCCGAGGCCTACGTGGCGGTCTCCTCGCAGGTGTGGCCGGAGCTACGCGAGCACGAGCGGGGCATGACGACGTTGCTCAGCGCCTACGTCGGACCGGTGATGTCGCAGTATTTGCAGCGCCTGCACGAGCATGCTGCGCGCCGACGGATTCGGCTGCCCGGTCTACGTGATGGATTCCGCGGGCGGCGTGATGTCCGCCGAACACGCGGCGCAGCGGCCCATCTTCACCATCGAGTCGGGCGGCGCCGCGGGCGTGGTCGCCGCCGGCCAGCTCGGGGTTCGCTACGGCCTGGAGCGGGTGCTGTCGTTCGACATGGGCGGCACGACGGCCAAGGCCGGCCTCGTGCTGCGCGGGCAGCCGCGGATCACGCACCACTTCGAGGTCAGCGGCAAGGGCAGTTTCGGCGTGATGCGCGCCGGCTCGGGGCTGCCGGTCAAGACCCCGGTCGTCGACCTCGCGGAAGTCGGCGCCGGCGGCGGCAGCATCGCCTGGGTCGACGGCACGGGGCGCTGCGGGTGGGACCCCGGTCGGCGGGCGCCGACCCCGGCCCCGCGTGCTACGGACGCGGCGGCACCGAGCCGACCGTCACCGACGCCAATCTCGTGCTCGGCTACCTCGACCCCGCGGGGCTCGCCGATGGACGTGCGGCTCGACGTCGCGGCTGCCGAATACGCCTTGGACACGCAGCGTCGCCGTCCCGCTCGCGCATGGCAGGTCCCGTCGAGGCCGCCCGCGCCGTGCATGACATCGCCGTCGCGACGATGGCCGCGGCCATTCGCGTCGTCACGGTGCAGCGCGGCGAGGACCCGCGCGAGGCGGTGATGGTGGCCTTCGGCGGCGCCGGGCCGATGTTCGCCGTCGACCTGGCCCGCGTCTTCGGGATGAGCCAGATCGTGGTCCCTGCGGCCGCCGGCGTGGGATCCGCCGTCGGGCTGCTGCATGCCGACCTCGAGCGTCGAGCAGCTGCGTACCCGCGTGCTCGCCGCCACCGAGGCCAATTTCCCGGCGGTCATGGAGATTTTTTCCCAGCTTTCGGCCACCGCGCTCGAGATGGCTCGGCCAGGGATCAGAACGCGTGCTGCTGCGCCACAGCATCGACATCCGCTACCGCGGCCAGGCTCACCAGCTTCCGGTTCCGCTCACCGAGCAGGACCTGCAGGACGGGCCCGCCGCGGTCCTCGCCGCGTTCCGCACGGTGTACGAGCGCACCTACGGGGTCGCCCAGGATGCCCCTGCCGAGTTCGTCACCTACCGGGTGCGGGCGGTCGTCCCGTTCGATGCGCGGGCAGCCGGCGACCGCCGAAGCCAGCGGCCGGATCCGGGCGCGTCGCGCCGGCCGGGACCCGGCGGGCGACCTTCTCGGCGAGCGAGGGGTTCCTCGACGTTCCCGTGCTTCGCCGCGACGACCTGCGCAGCGGCGACCGGGTCAGCGGGCCCGCGTTCGTCGAGGGACCCGAGAGCACGACGCTGCTCCCGCCGGGCGCGCTGCTGACCGTCGACACGCTCGGCACCCTGCACCTGTGGCCGGAGGGAAAGGACCTGGGATGAGGAGTTCGAGGAAGAACGCTACGACCTGATCGTGCGCGGCGGGATGGTCGTCGACGGCACCGGGCTCTCGCGCCGGCGGGTCGATGTCGGAGTCCGCGACGGTCGCGTGGTCAAGCTGGCCCACCTGCCCGAGGGAGCCGCCGACCGCGAGATCGACGCCACGGCCAGCGTCGTCGCGCCCGGAATCGTCGACGTCCACACGCATTACGACCCGCAGATCACGTTCGACCCCTACGCCGCGATGTCGAGCTACCACGGCGTGACGACGGTCGTCGCCGGCAATTGCGGCTTCTCCGTCGCTCCGACGAAGGCCGAGGACCGGCCGTTCCTCGAAGGCATCTTCGCAGCGGTGGAAAACATGGACCCCATCGCGCTCAGTGGTGTCGCCTGGAAGGAGTTCGAGACCTTCCCGGAGTTCCTGGAAAGCCGCGAGGGCCGGCTCGGCGTCAATTTCGCCTGCTACGTCGGGCATTCCAACCTGCGCCGCTGGGTGATGGGTGAAGCCTGCACGCAACGCGCCGCCACCGCCGACGAGGTGAGCGAGATGGCGGTCCTGCTCCGCGAGGCGCTGGCAGGCCGGCGCCGCAGGCCTGTCCTCCTCGGCAGTCACCCACGCATCTGGACATCGCCGACCGTCCAGTTCCGTCACGGCTCGCCGACAACGGCGAACTGCTGGCGCTCGCGGCCGAACTCGGACGCCACGGCGCCGGCTCGCTGGCCTTCCTGCCGATGAGCTCGATCGGCGGTCTCGACGACGCCGACAAGGAACTGCTCATTGCACTCGCGAAGGCGAGCGGTCTGCCCGTCGTCATCCAGGGGCTCGGCGGTCGCAACAAGGTCGACGCGCCGACGGCGACGTGGGAGGCGTCGAAGGAATTCCTCGACCGGGCGGGCGCGCAGGGCGCGGGCGTCTACTCGTTGCTCATCACCCGCCCGTTCGACCGGGCCTTCGCGGTGGACGAGACCAACCTGCACTACCTGGCGGTCCCGAGCTGGAACCGCATGCTGAACCTGCCGCCCGAGGAGCGGCGCGCCGTGCTCACCGATCCGCGTCGCCCGCGCCGAGTTGCGTGACGCGGTCGAGAACTACAACCGCGATCCCGCGAAGGGCACCACCGTGCCGCCGCCGCTGTGGCGCGCCGTCTACGTCGACGCGGTCACCAAGCCGCACAACCAGAAGTGGGCCTCGCGTTCGGTCGCCGACATCGCCGAGGAGCTGGGCGTCACGCCCGCCGATGCCGTCCTGGACCTCGCGCTGGACGAGGACTTCGCGGTGCGGCTGCGCTGGCGGACCGAGAGCCCGGAGTGGGCGTCGGCGGTGCGCGAAGCGCAGCTCGATCCGCGGATGCTCATCGGCACCTCCGACGGCGGGGCGCACCTGGCCCGGGACGACGGAGCCGACTGGAGCAGCTACTTCCTGGGCTCGTGGGTACGCGACCGGCAGGTCTGGACCTTGGAGGAAGGCATCCGGCAGATCACCGCAGTGCCCGCCGCGCTGGCCGGCCTGCGCGATCGCGGCACGCTGACCCCCGGCGCCTGGGCCGACATGATGATCTTCGATCCGGAGACGATCGGACCGACCCACAAGGAGTTCGCGCACGACCTGCCCGGCGGGGTCGGCCGCTACAAGGCCTTTGGCCGCGGGGTTTCTGCCACGATCGTCAACGGGGTGCCGATCATCGTCGAGGGCGAAGTGACGGGCGAGCTGCCCGGTCACGTGGTACGTCCGGGTGGTCCTGCGAACCTGTGAGCGCGACGTTCTGGGGCCGGTTCGCCGCCCGTGCCGAGATGAGCGCGCAGGCTCCGGTGCTGTTCGACGAACACGGATCGACGCTCACCTTCGGCCAGCTCCGAGTCCGCGCCGAACGGGTCGCGGCGGGCCTGCACGCGCAGGGCATCGGTGACGGCAGCCGGGTGACCTGGCAGCTGCCGACCCGGGTAGAGACGGTCGTGCTGATGCTGGCGCTGAACCGGCTCGGCGCAGTGCAGAACCCCGTCATTCCCCTCTACGGCAAGCGGGAAGTCGGCTTCGCCTTGCGCCAGACCGGGGCGCAGCAGCTGATCGTGCCGTCCCGCTGGCGCGACACCGACTACGCCGCGATGGCGCGCGGGCTACAGGAGGAGATCGGCCCGTCGCTGCAAGTGCTGGTGACCGACGACAGGCTCCCGGAAGGGGATCCGGCGACGCTGCCTGCGGCCCCGGAAGACTCCGCGATGCGCTGGGTGTTCTACACCTCCGGCACGACGGCCGACCCGAAGGGTGTCTGCCATACCGACGACAGCCTCCACGCAGCCGGCCACGTACTCGTCCTCCTGCATGAGCTGCGCCCTGACGATGTGGGCTCGATCGCCTTCCCCATCGCCCATGTCGGTGGCGCGCAGTACCTGTCGTCGATGTTCGAGGCCGGCTTTGCGGCCCTGCTGCTCGAACGCTTCAACCCGGCCGAGAGTCTCGAGGTCATGCGTGAACACGGGGTCACGGTGGTCGGCGGCGGTTCGGCGATCTATCAGGCCGTGCTCCACGAGCAGCGCCGCCGCCCGGGCTTGCGCGTGCTGCCGACGCTGCGCAAGCTCACCGGCGGCGGGACACCCAAGGCGCCGCAGCTGTTCTTCGACGCGCGTCAGGAGCTCGGTGTCCCGATCCTGCACGGGCTCGGCATGACCGAATCGCCGTGCATCACGATGGGAGCCATCACCGATACCGACGAGCAACTCGCCTACACCGAGGGCGCTCCGGTGCCGGGCATGCAATTGCGGGTCAGGATGGCCGATGGTTCCCTGGCCGGCCCCGATGAGGACGGCGAGCTGGAATTCCGTGGTGACCTGATGACTGCCGGGTACGTCGATCCCGCGCTGAACGCCGCGTCCTTCACTGCCGACGGCTGGCTGCGCACCGGAGACCTCGGGCACCTGCGCGCGGATGGCCACCTCGTCATCACCGGCCGCCTCAAGGACGTCATCATCCGCAAGGGCGAGAACGTCTCGGTACGCGAGCTGGAGGAGCTCCTGCTGGCGCATCCCAGGATCGGCGACGTCGCCATCATCGGGCTGCCGGACGGTGAGCGGGGTGAGCGGGTATGCGCTGTCGTGGAGACCGCAGAGGGCAGCGATCCCATCGATCTGCCTGAGATGCAAGGGTTTCTGCGCAGCGCCGGACTCGCCGTCCTGAAGCTGCCGGAGCAGCTCGAGGTCGTTGACGCGCTCCCCCGCAACGCCCTCAGCAAGGTGCTCAAGGCCGAGCTCCGCGCGAGATTCGGCTAGCGGCCCGGCAGCCAATCGCGCAGTACCGCTGCCGCGTCCACCCGCTCCCGCGGGCCGAGCTGCTCGATGGTCCCCGGTGTCGCGGACAGCCGGGGAAAGGGCGCGGCCGCAAGCACGTCATCGCTGAGCCGGATCAGAGACTCGCGTGCCAGCACATGCGGATCGGCGGCGAGATCGGCGAGATCGTTGACCGGGCTGACGGGAACGCGAGCCTGCTGGAATGCGGAGACGACGTCGGCGCGTGGCCGGGTGCGTATCCAATCGGCGACGAGTTCATCGAGCTCGTCGGCGACGGCGAGCCGGGCGGCGCTCGTGCCGTATCGCTGCCGGGTGGCTTCGGTGTCGGCGCCGATCACCTGCAGTACACGCCTCACCTGCGCATCGGTCGTACCGGAAAGCACGATCCAGCGACCGTCGGACGTCTGGTACACGTTGCGCGGCACGCCTCCCTGCACCCGGCTGCCGGTTCGCCTCGGCGGCTCGGATTCGCCATCCCATGCGGCGACGGTGAGCCCGAGCAAGCCCAGGACGGGCTCGAACATGCTGACGTCGACGAGCTGGCCGGGCGCTCCGCCGACGTCACGCGCGTAGCAGGCCAGCAGGGCGCCGATCAGCCCCGACACCGCCACGAGTGGATCCCCGAGCGCCGATGAGGGCAGTACCGGCGGCCCGTCGGGCGCTCCGGTGAGATGGGTCAGACCGGCGAATGCTTCGGCCAGGCTGCCGTTTCCGGGCAGCTCCGCATACGGGCCTTCGGCTCCGTAACAGGTGACCCAGACGTACACCAACCGGGGATGGCGAACCGAACAGCTCCTCGTAGGTCAGCTCCCAGCGCTGCAGCAACGCCTTCGGCTGGTTGACGACGACGACGTCCGCCGCGCCGATCAGGCGTGCCGTCAGCTCGCGTCCGGCCGGCGATTCCAGGTCGACTTCCGCGATCCTCTTGCCGCGATTCGCCAATGAATACGGGACGGATCGCCCGCCGCGGGCGACGCCCAGGCCTTGCAGCAGATCGCCGCCCGGCGGCTCCAGCTTCAGGACGTCGGCCCCGAAATCGCCCAGCAATGCTGAAACTTGCGGAGCAGCCAGCAGATTCGACAGGTCGATCACCCGCAGGCCGGTGAGCGCCTTCATGCGGTCAGCCCGCAATCCTCGTACGCTTGCCCCTCACCCACCCGCGCGACAGTAGTCGAGCACGTTCCGCAAGGAGGCACTGGCGTGGCCAGAGGCAAGGCTGCTGAAGCGGCCGTCCCGGCTGTTGCGTCATGGGTGCTCGAGCTGGACGAGGCCGTCACCCGGGTCAGCCGGGCCGCACGCTCACCGCGGCTGCACCAGCTGATGGGCCGGCGGGCCAAAGTGAATCTCGGCGAGCACCTGCATCTCACCCTCGCGATGCTCGGCAGCGGCCAACCGCTACGCGTCTCCGATCTGGCGAACCTGCTGGACGTCGAGCGCTCCACGGTCAGCCGTCGCGTCAGCGAACTCGTCGAGTTCGGCCTCGTTACGCGATCCGTCGACCCGGACGACCGGCGCGCGGCGGTGCTACGCCTCACCAAATCCGGTGAACGCGCGCTCAGCCGTATCCAGGCCGCCTGGCATCAGACCCTGCTCGGCCTCACCGCGGAATGGCCCGTCCGGCGCCGCACCGAAACGACCGCCGGGATCAACCGCCTCGCCGACTCGCTAGAGGCATTGCTCGCTCCCGAAGCCGGCTGATCCTCGCCGGTAGCTAGGTTTCGTCGCCAGTGACGAGAATGACCTCATCCCCCTCGCCCTGCGGTTTCTCGAAGGCAGCCATACAGCCCAGCAGCTCGTCGGTGATGGGGAATGCGGTGTTGGCGTCGAACCGATCTGCCCGCGCACACAGCCGCTGGCGCAGGGGCTCGGGCGGCGCGTTCAGGTAGATCAGGCTCCCAGTGACCGGCCGCGTCGGTGCTGAGCTTCTTGTACTCATCTCGCCCGACGCCGCTCCAGAAAGCGTCGTCCACCACGACCGGCTGCTGCTGCGCGATGTGCGTCAGAAGTCGTCGACGCAAGCTCGCCTCCGCGAGCCGCGACTTCTCGCGATACTCCCCGGCGGGGTAGTCGATGCCGAAGCGACCGAACCGCGCCCAGACTTCTTCATCGATGCACAGCCGGATGTACTGTCGCGCTCGAACTGCCGCACGTACGTCGTCTTGCCGGCCCCCCGATGCCACACATCAGGACAACTTCGGGGCCGGGCATCTACTCCGTTTGTTGCCTGTGCCGGCGTACTGACACCCGGAATCGACGGGCTTCAGGTTGCCGGCACCCACATATCCAATGTGATGCCGGAGGCCTTCGGACCTATGCGATTCGGCAGCTGCCACCTCGTCCCGGTTTGGCGCGCTCGACGCTGAAATGTTCGTCGAAATAGCGTCAACAAGGCCTACCTGAGCAGCAGGTTCTCGGGTAGACTCGCACACATGTTCGAGAGTGATCTGCTGGCTGACGCGGCGCAGTTCGCCGTGCTCGGGCAGCGGATCGCCGCCGCCGTCACCACCGAGACGGGCGGGCCCTTGGCCGCCGATGCGTTGACCGAGGTGCTCGCCGCCGTACGGGCCGGGGAGCTCGCGACGTGCCGGCTGCTGGAGCGGGTCGACCGGTCCGGCGAGTTCGGGGTCGACGGGGCCGCGTCGTCGGTGGCGTATCTGCGGAACGTGTCCGGGGAGGCGAACGGCTGGGCGTCCGAACGGGTGCTGCTCGGCCGGGCACTTGCCGATCGGATGCCCGCCACCGCCGCCGGCTGGCAAGCCGGCGACCTTGGCCTCGGGTCACGCTTCGGTGATCCGCAAAGCGGTCGCCACGCTGGAGGACGATCTCGCCGCCGACATCGAACAGGCCCTGGCCGAAGCGGCGCCGCACATCACCCAGGCCCAGCTCGCTGATCTGGCGCAGGTGGTCAAGGCTGCGGCCGCACCGGAAGATGCTGAGGCGGCGGCGAAGAAGAACCATGCCAACCAGAGTCTGAGCATCTCCAGGACGTTTGACGGCATGTACCGCGTCGACGGCTGGCTCGACACCGAGGCCGGTGCTGAGATCGCCGCCGCCATCGAAGCGCTGCTGCGCAAGCGGGATCCCAACCTTTCCCCGTTCGAGGACCCGATCGGTAAACGCCGCGCCGAAGCCCTCCTGCAGATGGCCCGTCACGCGATGAATCACGCCGAGAGCTGCCACGGGGATGGCAGTCCGAGTCGCCATAGCCTCATCGTCGCGACGACCCTGGAAGCGCTGCAGTCCGGCATTGGTGCCGCTGACATTCAAGGCCACGGCACCCTCACCGCCGGCGCGGCCCGTCGCCTCGCCTGCGACTGGGGAATCATCCCCGCCGTGCTGGGCACCGATTCCGAAATCCTCGACCTTGGCACCCGCAACCGGCTCGCCACCCCCACCATGCGCCGCCACATCGCCCTCCGCGACGGCGGATGCCTGTTCCCCGGCTGCGACCGGCCACCCGCCGGCACCGAAGCCCATCACCGCCTGCACTGGATCGACGGCGGGCCCACCGCCGAGCAAAACCTCGACTCCTTCTGCCTTTTTCACCATCACCTGGTCCACGAGGGCGGCTGGACCTACAAGATCATCGACGCCGGAACCCTGAAATTCTTCCCACCCGACGGGGGACCCGCACTCACCGGCAAACGCCGCGCATTCCTGCAACCCGACCTCAACAGACGGCTCGTCCCCGAGCCCACCCGCCGCATCCAGACACCCTGTCGAACCTGAGGAACGACGTGCCACCGATGACTCTCGCGCTCCCAGAGCGTCTCAATGGGCAGTCGATGAATGAGCGGAACACCAAGCGCATCGAAGGAGCAGCCATGGAAACCATCAATCTGGGCAGCGCGGACGGACTTCCCCCCATGGAATGGGCCACCGTTGCCGGCAACTCGAGACGGGGACTCCCCCGGCTCCCGACGACCACAACTCCAAGTCCACCTGGCTGTCCACCGTCAACGAGGACGGCAGCTCCCATCTGGTTCCGGTGGGCGCCATCTGGCTGGATGGCACATTCTGGTTCCAGACCGGCGCGGGCACGCGGAAGGCACACAACATCGCCCGTGATCCGCGGTGCTCGATCGCGGTCTCGGTGTCCGAAGCGGACATCATCGTCGAAGGCGATGCTGTACCAGTGACCGACCCAGCAGCCGTGGCACGAGCGGCGAAGGCGTGGGCGGACCAGGGCTGGCCCGCCGAACCCGATGAGACCGGTTCCGGAATCACCGCCCCGTTCAATGCACCTTCGCAGGGCCCGCCTCCCTGGGACGTCTACAAGGTCGACATTCGGTCGGTCATCGCCATTCTCGGCGTGGAGCCCGGTGGCTTGACCCGATTCCGGTTCTGACGCCATGACCACGCTCACCGGCAAGGCTTACGAGCGCGACGGGTCGTCGCCAACGTCGCCGCAAGACCGCCGCGTGGAGTTCAGCTCTCTCGAGTAGCCGGCCGTCGGCTCGCAGCATCGCGGTGGACATCTCGATGAGGTTGCGAACGAAGGCGGGCTCCTCCAAGAACATCTCGTCGCCGTCCTCAATGGCGATCGCCCGTACCGACAGCAGCGTGGTGATCACCTGGATCATCGCCCGCAAACGCTCCTTGCGCACTGCTCCGCCAGGCTCGCGAGATGCTCCTCAGCCGCTTTCATGGTCTCCATCAGGGCCGGCGGGCTGACGTCGGATCGCAGTATCTGCGGGACGATCCGGAGGTAGTCACGTCCGCTCGGCGTAGCCAGCTCCTCCGCAAGAGGCGTGACGATGACTGCCACGAGCTGCCGGAGCGAGGCTCCTGGGCCGACCACCTGGAGCAATTTCGCTCGGGCACCGTCCACCTTGCGCAGATGGCGCTCGATGATGGCCTGGAGCAGCCCCTCACGCGATCCGAAGTGATAGTGCAAAGCCGACTGATTACGCTGGCCCGCGAGCTCGGTCAACTCGTTGACGCGCGCGCCGTTGATGCCTTCACGCGCGAAGAGCTGCTCCCCCGCGCGCAGCAGCGCGTGCTTGGTGTCGGACATCCGTACAGGGTCTCATGCGGGGCATGACGTGGGCCCCCGCGCAACCCTCGATCAGCCGGCACCGGCCTCGCTGGTTTCGGGGCTGTCCGACAGCTGCATCGTCGCGCAGGGGTAGACCGCCACGGTCGCTCGCGGCCCGTGCTTGCGCTCGAGCCAGGCGACCGTTTCGGCCCAGGACGCCAGCAACACCGTGCCGTCCATGGTCGCCGGAAGCATCCCTGCAGTGGTGCGTGGAGCGAAGAAGATGACGTCCCGCCCGCGGATCCGGGTGGGACGTGACGCGGCGAGCCGCATGCCGGGACCGAACAGCGAATGCGACCCGAGCCCCTCCTCCCCCGAGACCACCACGACGAAGGTGCCGCCTCCCCTGACGATGTGCGTCTCCGCGGTCACGTGCGGCGCAAAGGCCGTCAGATGCTGGAGAAACTCGCTGTCCTTCGGATACAGCGACAGCACGCAGATGTCGGACTCCGGCGGCGTGGGAGTCGCGAAGACCCGGCGCGCGATCGCCGTCCCGGCGCGGTGCGCCTCGACCACGTCGCCCACCACCAGACCCGCGATTCCGAGGCGAGAGCTCGGGATGGCGTTGACGATGAAATCCACCGACGCCATCCGGGCGGCCTCTTCCGACTCCAGCCGCGCGTCGGGCGCCTCGAGCCCGTACCCCCCGCGCAGCGCCGAACCGCGGTGATACGCCTCCGCCGACCTGATGCTCGCAATCCCCGGCATCAAGAGCTTGGCGCCACCGGCGAAACCGGCCGCTGCATGCGGGATGATCGAGCCCACCAGGATGCGCAGATCGCATTCCAGGAACTCGTTGTTGATCTCGACCGGCGACCCGTACGACGTCGTCCCGATCGACGTGCAGTTGTCCCAGGAGAAATGGTTGCTGACCCGGCAGCGGGCAAGCACGTCCGGCCCGATCTTCTTGAGGAAATCAGCTCGCTGCATCGGGCGGTGATTGGCGACGCCGGCCAGGATGAGTACGTCCTTGGCGGGGATTCCGGAGGCAGCGAGCTCGTCCAGGATCGGCGGGAGCAAACGCGCTCCGGGAGTCGGCCGCGAGAGATCGTCGATGACGATGACCGCCCGGTGCCGCCCCCGGGCGAGCTCGGAAAGCCTCGGGGTCCCGATCGGCGACGCGAAGGCAGCAGCGATCCCTGCCTCGCCGATGTCCGGGCCATCGGCGGGAGGGCAACTCAAGACCTCATAGCCTGCAGGGAAATCGAGGGTGAGTTCGGAGTCGTCGTACCAGGCGCCCCACCGGATCGAGGCGTTCACCGCACGCGCACCTTCACGTCCTCGGACGCTCCAGCGCGCAGCCGGGTGAGGAACTCGTCCAGCGGCGCCGGCTCCGCCACGGGGCCGTCGAGATCGAGGGAGGCGTCCCAGAAGGCCTTCCAGGTCGGCCAGAACTCGCCCCAGCCACCGTCGTACGGATCGCGGTCGGGCCAGCGCATCTTGTGCTCGCCGATCGGCGGCTTGTTCAGATCCGTGGCGTACCAGTAAAGCGGCAGCCGGCGGCGGAAAAACCAGCAGCCGTCGATGCGTTCGTAGTGATCCCAATACATCATCGTCATGATGACCCACTCGGGACCGGTCTCGTGCTCGTTGCGCGAGTAGACGACGCCATGCGCGTGGTCGGCGTCGTCGAACTCGATGATGTGGTTGCCCGTGACGTGCGCGGTGCCGGTGAACTGCACGCGCAGCGTCTCGTCGAACCAGGCCCGCAATGCCTGGCGCCCGGAAGCGTCCCGGCTCACCCGTACGTCGGCGGCGAACAGGTTGACCAGGGCGTCCAGGGCGCGCATGTCGAGCGCCAGGCAATAGCGGGCGGCGAGTTGGCGGATGGCGTCCAGCGACTCGAGTCGGTCGATGCGAGCGAGCAGATCAGGATCGGCGGCCATGCGCCGACCCTAGATCCACCCTCAGGCGGCGAGTGCGCCCAGCCCGGCTGAGGCCGGCACCGTGGCCGGCTCCAGCGCCAGGGAAAGCACCTCGCGAACGTCGGACACCGGGTGCACGGTCAGCTCGGCGAGCACGCTGGCAGGCACGTCGTCCAGGTCCGGCTCGTTGCGCGCCGGGATCAGCACCGTGGTGATGCCCATCCGGTGGGCAGCGAGCAGCTTCTGCTTCACGCCCCCGATCGGCAGCACCCGCCCGGTCAGCGAGACCTCTCCGGTCATGGCGACGTCGCTGCGCACCGGCCGCCCGGACAGCAACGAGGCGAGCGCGGTCGTCATCGTCACGCCTGCGGACGGGCCATCCTTCGGCACCGCACCGGCAGGTACGTGGATGTGCACGCCACGCTCTTTCAGGTCACCGACCGGCAGCTCCAGCGAGGCGCCGTGCGAGCGCAGGAAGGACAGCGCGAGCTGCGCTGATTCCTTCATGACGTCACCCAGCTGACCCGTCAGCGTCACGCCGGTGCTCCCCGTCTCGGCATCGGCCAGCGACGCCTCGACGAAGAGCACGTCACCACCGGCACCGGTGACCGCGAGCCCCGTCGCCACGCCGGGCAGCGAGGTGCGCTCGGCCGACTCCGGCAGGAAGCGCGGCCGTCCGACATAGTCGCGCAGAGTCTCGGCCGAGACCGCCTGCACGCCCTGCGCCGTCTCCAGCTTCGCCGTGACCTTGCGCATCACCTTGGCCAGCAAGCGCTCCAGCTCACGCACGCCCGCCTCGCGGGTGTAGTTCGCCGCGAGCTCATGCAGTGCCGCATCGTCGACGACGACCTCGTCCGCCGTCAGGCCGGCCAGCGAGAGCTGACGCGGCAGCAGGTGGTCGCGGGCGATCGTGACCTTCTCGTCCTCGGTGTAGCCGTCGAGCCGGACCAGCTCCATGCGATCCAGCAGCGGGCCGGGGATCGAGTCGAGCACGTTGGCCGTCGCCAGGAAGACGACGTCGGAAAGATCGAGCTCTACCTCCAGGTAGTGGTCGCGGAACGTGTGGTTCTGAGCCGGGTCGAGCACCTCGAGCAGAGCCGCTGTCGGGTCGCCGCGGTAATCCGCACCGACCTTGTCGACCTCGTCGAGCAGCACGACCGGGTTCATCGAACCTGCCTCCTTGAGCGCGCGCACGATCCGGCCGGGCAGCGCGCCGACATAGGTGCGCCGGTGACCGCGGATCTCGGCCTCGTCGCGCACGCCGCCCAGGGCGACCCGCACGAAGTTGCGTCCCATGGCCCGCGCGACGGACTCGCCGAGCGAGGTCTTGCCGACCCCAGGCGGACCCACGAGGGCCAGCACGGCGCCGCTGCGACGCCCGCCGACGACGCCCAGCCCGCGCTCCTCGCGCCGCTTGCGCACCGCCAGGTACTCGGTGATGCGCTCCTTCACGTCATCGAGCCCGGAGTGGTCGGCGTCGAGCACCGCCCGGGCCCCGGCCACGTCGTACGCGTCCTGCGTCCGCACGTTCCACGGCAGCTCGAGCACGGTCTCGATCCAGGTACGGATCCAGCCGGCCTCGGGTGACTGGTCGCTGGTGCGCTCGAGCTTGTCGAGCTCCTTCACCGCAGCCTTGTGCACGGCCTCGGGCAGCTCAGCAGCCTCGACCCGGGAGCGCAGGTCCTGCTCCTCGGAATCGGTGCCGCCGCCATGGAGGTCGCGCAGCTCCTTCTGCACCGCGGAAAGCTGCTGGCGCAGCAGGAACTCGCGCTGCTGCTTGTCCATGCCCTCCTGGACGTCCTTGCGGATCGTCTCGGCGACGTCGAGCTCGGCCAGGTGCTCGCGGGCGAGCTTGATCACCAGCTCCAGGCGCTCCCGCACGTCGACGGCCTGCAGCAGCGAGAGCTTCTGGTCGGTCGTCAGGTACGGCGCGTAGCCGGCGGTGTCGGCCAGCAGCGCCGGGTCGCTGATCCGGGTGATCGAGTCGACCAGCTGGGACGCGCCCCGCTGGTGCAGGATCGAGGTGACCAGGCCCTTGTACTCGCGGGCCAGCGATTGCACCTCGTCGTCATACGTCTCGGGCGCCGCGATCTCCGTCGCCTCGACCCAGAGCGCCGCACCCGGACCGGTCGTTCCGGTGCCGATGGAGGCGCGGGCCACGCCGCGAAGAACCGCCGCCGGCTGACCGCCGGGAAGGCGCCCCATCTGCTCGATGCTGGCCAGGGTGCCGACCGTGGCATAGCGCCCTCCCGGACGGGGGACGATCAATACCTGCGTATCGGCGAGCTGAGCGGCATCGATGGCCGCGCGGATCTCGTTCGAGCGGCCCGACGTGGGGTCGGAATCGAGCTCGATCGGCACGACCATCCCGGGCAGCACAACAGCGTCATCAAGGGGCAGAACCGGGTAATTGCGAGCTTCAGTCATAGGAGTCCTTTAAGTTGCGCGTACCTGACTCAAGGCATCGGGTGCGGCAGACATTCCGGCCTGAATACTCGAATGTCCGCGACCCGCTGAGCGGGCTACGATTCGCCTGTCGCCTACCGTGCGACCGCTCGACGACGAGTGCGCCAGAGTCCCGTTTCCGCTCATAGGGAGAGGCCGCGCCGGTGACGACTGAAACCACTCCTGCACCCGTGGCGTCGTCGGTCAGGCCGCGCCGGCCGGTAGTGCTGACCGTCGACGACGATCCGCAGGTCCTGCGCGCCGTCGCGCGTGACCTGCGCGGCTGCTTCGGCTCGGACTACCGGGTGCTGTCGGCCGGCAGCGGGGCCGAGGCGATCGAGATCCTCAACCGCCTCGAGGAGCGCGGCGAGGAGCCCGCCCTCCTGCTCGCCGACCAGCGCATGCCCGAGATGACGGGTGTCGAGTTCCTGCGCAAGGCCCGGATGATCTTTCCGAGCGCGCGGCGGGTTCTGCTGACCGCGTACGCCGACACCGAAGCCGCGATCTCGGCCATCAACGAGGCCCGCCTCGACCACTACCTGCTCAAGCCCTGGGACCCGCCCGAGGAGCAGCTCTTCCCGACCGTCACCGACCTGCTCGCCGACTGGACCAGCGAGCGCCGGCCCGGCTTCGACGAGATCCGGGTGGTGGGTGCCCGCTTCGCACGTTCGTCCCATGAGTTACGCGAGTTCCTCACCCGCCAGCAGGTGCCGTTCCGCTTCCTGGATGCTGGCGAGCCCGACGGCGCGCAGGCGCTGGAAGACGTCGCGCAGACCGTCACGCCCGTCGTGCTGGTGCCCGGACGCGAGCCGCTGGTCCGTCCCGATCCGGCCCAGCTGGCTCAGGCCCTGGGGCTGGTGACGACCGCCACCGGCGAGCACTACGACCTCATCGTCATCGGTGCCGGGCCCGCCGGGCTTGCCGCTGCCGTCTACGGGGGCTCGGAGGGGCTGTCGACGCTGCTCGTCGAGCGATCCGCGATGGGCGGGCAGGCAGGTACGAGCAGCCGCATCGAGAACTACCTGGGCTTCCCGCAAGGAGTCTCGGGCGCCGAACTCGCCCGGCGCGCCCGTGATCAGGTGCTGAAGTTCGGCGTCGAGGTACTGAACCCGCAGGAGGTCGTGCAGCTCGAGGTCTGCGGTCCGGCGCGGATCGTGCACCTTTCCGACGGGCGCAGCGTGAGCTGCTCGACCCTGCTGCTCGCGACCGGCGTCTCCTACAACCGGCTCACGACCGAGGGTGCCGACCGGCTCGAAGGCCAGGGGCTCTATTACGGAGCCGCCATGACCGAGGCCGAGACGTGCGCGGGGGCTGACGTCTTCATCGTCGGCGGGGCCAACAGCGCCGGCCAGGCCGCCATGTACTTCTCGCAGAAGGCCGCCTCGGTCACGCTCGTGGTGCGCGGCGAATCGCTGGAGCTCGCGATGTCGACGTATCTCATCGAGGAGATCCGCGGCGTGCCGACGATCTCGGTGCGTACCCGCACCAGGATCACGGAGTTTCACGGTGACGACCGGCTCGAAGCCGTCACGCTGGTCGACGACAAGGCCGGCACGCAAGAGAAGGTGGGCGCCGGAGCGGTGTTCACCTTCATCGGCGCGCGGCCCGAGACAGCGTGGCTGGATGGCACGATCGCTCGCGACAGTGACGGCTTCATCCTCGCCGGGCCCGACCTCCCGCGCGATCCGGCGACCGGCCGCCCGCACGGCTGGGAATTGGAGCGCGAGCCGTACCTGTTGGAGACTTCAGTGCCCGGAGTCTTCGTAGCCGGCGACGCGCGCTACCGCTCGGTGAAGCGGGTCACGACCGGTGTCGGCGACGGGGCGATGGCCGTCCAGTTCATGCACCGCTACCTAGGCACGCTCTGAAGCAGGAGGACGCCATGGCCAGTTGCAGCCACCTCGACCAGGTCCGTGCGGTGCAGCCCGGCACGCCCACGGGTTGCGAGGAATGCCTGGCGATGGGCGACACCTGGGTACACCTGCGTGAGTGCCTGAGCTGCGGGCACGTCGGCTGCTGCGACTCCTCGAAGAACCGCCATGCCACGGCACATTTCCGTACCACCGGGCATCCGCTGATCCGCTCGTTCCAGCCGGGTGAGAACTGGGCGTGGTGCTACGTGGACGAGGTGATGCTCCAGCCGGCGCCCTCCGCGACGGCATAGGCCGCGAGTGGACGTTCAGGAGGTCCTCGAAGTCCTGCGCCGCATGGACATGCTCTCGGAGTTCACCCCCGAGCAGCTGCGCTGGGTGGCCGAGCACGGTGTCGTCGTCGACGTCCCAGCCGGCCAGATGGCGATGCGAGCCGGTGACGCCGAGGCCGGCTTCTGGCTGCTGATGGACGGCACCGTCAGCGTGGCGCGTCCGGACGACGACGGCAAGGAGATGTTCACCGGCACGACCGACCATCTCGGCTCGTGGGGCGGGCGCATTCCGCTCACCGGCGAGCCGTCGCCCATCACACTGCGCGCCGACACCAACGCCCGTTTCCTGCGGCTGTCGGACGACGACGCGGACACCATGCTGGCCAGCGGCATGCCCCTGGGACGTCACCTGATCGCCGGCATCCAGATGGGCACCCGGCGCTTCGAGGCCCGGCTGCGGGAACGGGAGCGGCTCGCGTCGCTCGGCCGCATGTCGGCAGGGCTGTCGCACGAGCTGAACAACCCGGCCGCCGCCATCGCCCGCGCTGCCGCCCAGCTGCGGGCCGCCATCCTCGATTCCCACCGGATGTCGATGAAGGTTCGCGTGTCCCCGGAGACCAAGCAGCAGGTCATGGCTGCCGGAGAGGACCTGACCTCGCGGATCGGCAGCAGCGACAGCCTGTCCGGCCTGGCCCGGGCCGACGCGGAGGAAGAGGTCGCCGATTGGCTCGAGCAGCGTGACGTCGACGAGGCGTGGGACGCCGCACCGGTGCTCGTCGAGGCCGGCGCCGACGTCGCGTGGCTCGAGAAGTACCTGGGTGCGGTTCCCGCCGACGAGCTGCGGCCCGCGGTCGGCGTCCTCACGTCAGCGGCGACCACCACGCAGCTGACCCTGGAGATCGAGCAGGCCAGCGCCCGCATCAGCGCACTGGTCTCCTCGGTGAAGACCTACACGAACATGGACGGCGAGGGGCAGCAGGACATCGACGTGCGGAAGGGCCTGAAGTCGACCCTCACCATGCTCAGCCACAAGTTGAAGCGCTACCAGGTCACCGTCGACTGGCCGGCGGAGATTCCGACGGTGCCCGCCAATCCGGGCGAGCTGAACCAGGTCTGGACCAACCTGCTCGACAACGCCGCTGATGCGCTGGCCGAGCGGGCCGATCCCGGCTCGGGTGAGATCTCGGTGAGCGTCGCGAGTGACGACGAGGCGGTGGTGGTGCGCATCGCCGACAACGGTCCCGGCATGACCCCGGAGATCGCCGGCAAGATCTTCGACCCGTTCTTCACCACCAAGGCCGTCGGCTCCGGCACCGGCATGGGCCTGGATTTCGTCTGGCGCATCGTGACCAATGCCCATCATGGGCGGGTGGCTGTGGAGTCCGAGCCGGGCAAGGGAACGACCTTCGTCGTCGAGCTCCCCCGCCGCGCCGCCGCCGGGTAACCGAGCGCAACGAGCGGTCGAGCGCGACTGTCCACCTGGCACCACCAAATCCGGCTGGCATAGCGCGCTGTATCCGGCAATACCGGGCGCTTCAAAGGGCAGCCACCTGGAGTGTGTCCGACCGGGGACAGGGACCGCAGTGCGCTTCAGGGGCCGCGATGCATTTCTGCGTGTTGGCCTATGACGTGGGTCAGATCGTGTTCCAACGCCTCGGCCTAAGGGGCCATCCACCCGGAGCCTTGCGTTCCAGGGAATGAGAAATCGGGAGGAAATAACGAGGCGTCGCCTATGGCTGGTCGAGTCCCGCGGCACACCAGCGCACTCCCCGTTGTGTCCGCTCTATCCTCACTCATCCGGCCGGTCACGGTGCGGAACACTCCACGGAAAACCACGGCCTTGAACGTCAAAGAGTCACCGTCAATGACGATCTTGGCGAACGGGTATCCGACGACCCACGTGAGCCTCCGGCACTGGATCGCAGGCTGGACCGAATCGTTTCCACTGTCGAATCCTAGGAGCGGAGCGCGCGGATGTGCCGCTCGCGGGCGCTTCTCATCGCTCGGGAGCCGGGCCTGACGGGAGTTCGGCGGGGTGCGCGCCCATCGGCATGGGGTTCGGCGGAGTCCCGTCATGTTCGTTACGGTGGCCGTCCGGCGCTGACTAGCCCATGCGTACCGGGGCGTCGGGGATGCACTTCTGCAGGTCGTCAAGGAAGGAGACGGCGTCATCCCGGTTGTAGAAGGTGCCGTAGATGACCAGCGGACGCCCGACTGCTCGGTCGATGCCCTCCATCCAGGACGCGTACTTGATGTACGTCCATCGAAGATCGGGCGGGCCCCTCGAAGTTCGCTGACTGGGATCCACCCGGAACGCACCGGGGTCGCCCAGTGCAGCACGCCGTCGGCGACGTCGATGCGGTAGCAGACGCGGAGCAGGAACCAGTAGCCCACCCAGCACCCGGCGGCGATCCAGAGCAGCAGGAACCAGAACGGGACAGGAGGCTTGGCGTCCACGACGTCGGCCACCAGTAGCCCGGGGCCATTACGCCGATGACGGCGAACGTAGCCAGGATCTGGAAGCGGTAGAACCGGTACATCCGAAAGCTCGCCGAACTCACTCAAACCCCACCTCGGTCAGTTTCTCCATCGACGGGATGGGCGCTGGGGTAAAGCGCCACAGCAATCCAAGCGCAGACGTGCCGCTCTCGGGGCATTGGAGCTGGCAAGGGCACGAGGCGTAGGACGTCGGAGGTTGCTGAGGTCTACCGTGCTACGAGCGCTGGCTCTCGTTGGGATCCACGGCGACGGTCATCGGGGCGGACTCGGCTGCGGCCTGCGGGGTTCACGGACGCCACCTTCGTTGGGGTCGTCGTCGTCGATCTCGACCGTCACTCGTCCTGTGATCGTGCGGCGCGTCCTCGCGAACTGCGGCATCTGCCGTACCCCGCCATCGAGGGTGATGACGGCCTTCCCGTGAGCGTTGACGCCGCAAAGGCACGCTTCACCGGGGCAGTTATCAGCATGATCGTGGCCGACCCCGGCGGAACACTCGGGGCACGTCCAGGGCGTGCCATCGGGCGACACGGCCACGCCGATCGGTGAGCGTAAGTAGTCGCTTGGAGGCGTCGCGCTCATCTCAGACCTCGTTGCAGGTAGGCGTGTCTGGCGGAGGTTCACGATAGTGCGCAGAAGTGCCACTCTCGGGCGCTTCTCATCGCTCGGGAGCCGGCATTCTCGGACGCTCTCCACGGCGCGTGATGGCCAGCAGCAGTAAAGGCACCAGGCTGGTTCAGGTAGATCGCTTCGCTGTGTCGGCGGCCCGGCGGTCAGGAGACCGTGATGCGCATGAGCGGGCACGCCTTCGGCGGCGGCCCGTGCAGTACGAAGCACCACGGCCAGCCGCTCACCGTCACGAGCGTGCTGCCTGCGTGACGCGCAGCCAGGCGCAGACCGTCGATCGCGACGACACCTCCGCCATGTAGCGCGATGTGCGTCGGGCCGATCGCGTTGACAATCGTCACGACGTCGCCGGGACGCAGCCGCACCGACGGCAGCGGATTGACGTTTGCGATTCCAGCACAGCCGAGCAGCGGCCATGTCTGTTTGCCGCTGGTAGCACGCAGCCCAGAGCTGCCACAGGTCGTGGTCTCAGATGCGCGATTCGCACCTGGTGATTGGGTGGGCCGCGGATCGGTTGACGGGAAGCTGGACACTAACGCGGGAGACGGTGATGCGAAAGGGTCGGTCGGCAGCTGCGGATTGCCGGCACTGGCATCCGGGTTGACGATCACTAGCGTGCCGACGGCGAGCAAGGCGATGACGGCCGCGGCCAAGAAGCTCAGTGCCTTGCGCGCACGGTGACTCATGCACCCATTCTGACCAGACGCATTCCGCCGTCGTAAGCAAGACACACAACCGGACTACTCCCGCGCCGGTGTAGATCAGGATGGCCTTGCTGACGATCGCGGGTCTCGCGGCGACGCCCGACGCGCTTAGTGCCGTTCCCGCGCGCTTCCGTCCGATCGAGATTCGGCATTCTGCGCGCTTCTTGTTGGTTCCCGGCCGCTGGCACACTTGATCAGTGTCCAATCTGTCGTGGTTCGCAACGAGCAAGTGACGAACTTGCTGAGCCTCCACGAGGTGGCCGCTCACGTGCCACCGCCCCCGCCGACACGCACTCATGCGTCGCTGGGACTTGTCCGGCGCATGGAGGGGGTGGCGTTAGCGACACTCGCTGTCTGTCTTGCAGCAAGTTGCGCCAGCCAGTCCGACAAGCCGAGATGTCCCCATGCGCCGTACCCCGCCGTCGGAACCAAAGGCCGTGTGAGCCTCAGTGTGACGCCTGTGCACGGGGGAGGCTTGTCGACGCAGTTCGGCGAACGCGATTGGCTTATCCTCCTTCCGGCGGACCAGCAGATTGCCACCAAGGGCGAGGCTCAAGTCGTCGCTGGGACACCCCTGCGCGACCTTCGAGTCACCACCGTTTCCGGCTCAGTGTCGATCCTCAAGCTGCAGCCAATCCTCTGCGACACTAAGCCCCGTAGGGCTGCCTTTCGTCGGCGCGCATAAGTCCTGATATGCCGGCGATCTTTCGGTCCAGGCCGTGCCGGAGAACGCGCAGATGTGCCGCTACCGGGCGCTCGGGAGCCGGCACTACCGGGCGCTCGCCAGGGTGGTCGGAGTCGCCAGACGCGGAGACGGGGGTGGCGCTATCCGCCCGAACCCGCAGATGAAGGGCTGGCTGTTGGCGGCAGGCCAGCGAGGGCGTCCGAAGGTAGACCCAGCACCCGGAGCGCGTCGGCAAGCAGATTGCCGCTGTCTTCTAGTGCGGGAAGGTCGCCGCTGGGTCCTCGCGCCAGCCACAACGGCGCGCAACCCGACTGCGACGCCGTGATCGTCGGCGAGGTTTCGGCGGGCTTCGTGAAGGAGATCGAGAGCGTCCGGTCGGCGGCCGTACAGTTCCTTCCCCCACCCCGACGAGGGGTCGCCCGAAGGAGGCCGTTGAACTCCGTCGCCAGCCGGTGAACTACTGCCAGGTCGGTCACCTTGCGGGTCGGCCCTGACGTGATGCTGATGGCGACGGTGCCCGTGGTGGGAGCGGTCCGTCGGGCGGTCGGGGCGGATACCAGATCGACCAGCCACTGAGCTTCCCCCGCTTTGACGGACACCCGAGACTGGACCTTTGAGGTCTGGTGAAGGGAGTGTCCCTGGTGGGACGTCCATCGAAGTACAGCGCCGAGTTTCGGCGTGACGCGGTCGCGTTGGTGCGTGACGGCAAGGTCGCGGTGAAGACCGCTGCCCGTGATCTGGGGCTGCACCCGGAGACCTTGCGGGGGTGGGTGAAGCAGGACCGCATCGACCGCGGCGAGGGCGCCGGCGGTGAGCTCACCAGTGCCGAGAAGGCCGAGCTGCAGGCGCTGCGCAAGCGGGTCCTGGTACTCGAGCAAGAGCGGGACATTCTGAAAAAAGCCACGGCCTTCTTCGTCAAGGAGACGACCCGGTGACGGCCTACCGGTTCATCGTCTCGGAGAAGGCGCACCACGACGTCAACATGATGTGCCGGCTACTGAAGGTCTCCCGCTCGGGGTTCTACGACTGGCTGTCGCGGTCCCCATCGGACCGGGAGCTGAGCAACCAGCAGCTGCTGGACCTGATCCGCACGATCCACGCGGCACACAAGGACTACGGCGCCCCGCGCATGCTTGCCGAGCTACGCGACACCCATGGGCTGCGGGTGAACAAGAAGCGCGTCGAGCGGCTGATGCGCCTGCACGGCGTGGTCGGCACCCATCAGCGCAAGCGGATCTGCCTGACCAAACAGGACAAGAACGCCGCGCCCGCGCCGGACCTGATCGGCCGGGACTTCGCCGCCAGCACGCCCGACAGGCCGATCGCGCCGGGCGCCCGGATGGTCGGGGACATCACGCAGCTCGCGACCGGCGAGGGCTGGCTCTACCTCGCTGATGTCCTCGATCTGGGTTCGCGTTCGGTACTTGGCTACGCCATGGCCGAGCACATGCGCGCCGAGCTCGTCTGCGACGCGATGACGATGGCCGCGAACACCGTTGCGCTGCCGCCCAAGGCGATCTTCCACTCCGACCGCGGGAGCCAGTACACCTCGGCGCTGTTCACCTCGACCTGCAAGGCTCTCGACGTCAGACGCTCGATGGGACGGACCGGGTCATGCTTCGATAACAGTGCCGCTGAAGCGCTGTGGGCAACGATGAAACGCGAACTCGGCCGGACCTGGTGGCCCACCCGCGCCCAGGCCCGGCGGGCCGTCTTCGCCTGGCTGGCCTACTACAACCGGCGCCGCCGGCACTCCACGATCGGCTACCTCACACCACATCAGATGATCACCAACTACCGTGGGCAGCAGCTCGGCGGCATGACAATCACGTGTCCGTCAAAGCGGGGGAACTTCAACCCACCTGATTGTGGATCGTTTCAGGCACGATTTTGTCGGTGGTGGTCGGTAGCGTTTCCCCATGAATCCGGTGTCCGCGTTGCCTGTCCACCCCTCCGAGCCGTCGCTTACTCCTGACTCATTGGCGGATCTCACCAACGAGGAGGTCGAGGACGCGCTGACGACGTGGGCGGGTCGGATTGCTGCGGGTGAGGCGCGGCTGATGGCGTATATCGGTGAGTTCGATGAACGCCGCGCGTGGGCGGTGCACGGGATCTTGTCGTGCGCGCATTGGTTGTCGTGGCGGCTCGGGATGGGGCCGAACGCGGCGGGTGAGCGGGTGCGGGTGGCCCGGGCGTTGCGTCAGCTGCCGGAGACGTCCGCTGCGTTTGCCGCCGGGCAGCTGTCGTTCACGCAGGTGCGGGCCATCAGCCGGGTCGCGACGGCCGAGGATGAGCAGAGTTACATCGGGATGGCCCGGCATGCCACCGGCGGGCAGCTCGAGCGGCTGGTGGGTGGGCTACGAAGGGCGCGCAAGCTCCACCAGAAGCGCAAGGCAGCCGATGCTGGGGAGCCGGTGGTGGAGCGGGTCCGGGTGTTCACCCGATACGACGATGACGGCGATCTGTGCATCACGATCCGCGCCGGCGCCGCTGACGGCGCGATCCTGCTAGCCGCGATCGAAGCCGCCCGCACCGATCTGGATGGAGGACTTACCGCGGAAAGTTCTGACGAGACGCAGCGCTCGACCCGCGGGGAGGGGGTGCTGCGGCTCTGCCAGGCGTATCTGTCCGAACGGGCCGTCACACAGCCGGACCGGGCCCGCCGCGAACGTTCCCAGCTGACGGTGCAGATCGATCCGATCTCGGGCTGGGCCCGGCTACCGGACGGGGAGTTCCTGCCCCCCGGGGCCTTGGCGGCGACCCTGCCCGTCGGCACGACAGTGCGTCCCCTGCGGGAGACTGACCTCACCGTCCATGACGCAGGCCGCGAGCAACGTCATCCCGGCCAGCCGTTACGTGACCTGCTCGGCGCCCTCGACGGGGAACGCTGCCGCTTTCCGTCCTGCACCCGGCGTCGCAAACTCCACGCCCACCACGTCATTCATTGGCTCGACGGCGGCCGCACCGATCTGGCGAATCTGGTGTTGGTGTGTTCGAGGCATCACACCGTGATCCACGCCGGCGGGTTCCGGCTCGCCCTGCATCCACTGACCCGGGCATTGACCATCACCACGGCGACCGATGTCCCGATCCCGCATCGGAACGTGTGGCCCTGGCAGCCCGCCGAAGAGCTCGACCCAGATGCCACCATCCACGCCACCACCCTGCCACCCCACGCCGGCGACAAGCTCGACCTGCACTACGCCGTCGACGTCCTCATGCAACACGCGGCATAGGGATGTCGAGGTAGGTGACGATGCCCGGATCAGCCTTGCAGGTGCCCGGGATCGCATTGATCGCCGGCATCGCCGTCATGATCATCCCGAGCACCATGTAGTCGGTGAACGTCTTGGCCTTGAAGTCCGGGCCGGGGAAGATCTCCAGCTTCGTATGGACGCAGGGTTGGCCTTTGATGTCGACGACGTAGCCGTGCTGGACCTCCCAGTCCGGCTGCAAATGCTGGCCCTTTCGCCACCGCACGTTGAGCTGGATGATCACGTCGCCGCCCCGGACGCCCTGCCAGCTGGCGGCCACCCCCGCCACGCAGCCGGCCGGGATCGACCACGATCCGAGGTCGAGGTCCTGCGTCGTCTGCGCGAAGGACGCCTCGCACCGCACCTCGTCGATCTCCACGCCCAGCGCGTCGGCCATCAGGTGCACGGCGTCGCCGAAGACGGCCGTACCCCGCTCGACGAGCGCCGGCAGCTCCGGATCGTCGATCGGCCGCGCGTAGCCGACGGACAGCTCGGTGTCGGGTGAGTCGTAGCCGGTGGAGTCGACGGATTCGAGCACGGCGATCGAATCGATCCGGTCGCAGATCTGGCCCGACACGATGCCCAGCAGGTTCGCGAGCCCCGGGTTCATCCCCGAACCGAAGATCGAGCTCCCACCCCGCTCGCACGCGTCGATCAGCTTCTGCCGCCCGTCGCCCAGCGCATGACCGGTGATGAAGCCGGCGGTCGCCACGATGTTCGCCCCCGACTCGAGGATCTCGACCATCTCCTCGACGTCGGGCCACTTCGGGTTGTAGATCACGCAATCGGGCCTCAGGGCGAGCAGCGCGGCCTTGTCGTTGGTCGCGACGACCCCGATCGGATCGGTCCCCGCCAGCTCGCCGACGTCGCGGCCCACCTTCTCCGGGCCCCAGGCGTAGCAGCCGACGAGTTCGAGCGCCGGGTTGGCGATGACGGCCAGCACCGACCGCTGCCCGACGTTGCCGGTCGTCCACTGAACGACGCGATAGGTGCTTGCTGGCATGAGCCCTCCGAAAGTCGGCCGCTGGCAGCTACAGCCTCGCATCCTCCGCCCAAGGGGCTGCGACCAGCCGACACGCATCCCGGCGCGCGCTTCTGACCCCCCGTCAGATACGGTGCCTGGAGCGCCCGCGCGCGTGCCCAATGTCTGGTGCGGATCAGTGGAGGACCAATGGAATTCGGCATCTTTCTCAACGGCTACATGCCGGGCCCGTTGGCTCATGACAGCGAGTCCGAGCACGTCCGCCTCATGCGGGAGGCCGAGTACGCGATCTTTGCTGACAAGCACAACTGGAAGTACGCCTGGTTCGGCGAGCATCACGCGCTGACCGAGTACAGCCACATGTCGGCGCCCGAGGTCGTCATGGGCTACGTCGCAGGTCACACGGATTACATCCACCTGTCGACCGGGATCAACAGCCTCTCGCCGCGCAAGGAGCACCCGGTGCGTTACGCGGAGCGGGCGGCGATGCTCGACCACGTCACCAACCGGCGTTTCGAGTGGGGCACCGGCCGCGGCGCGGGCAGCCACGAGATGGCCACCTTCAACATCCTGGACAAGAACTCGACCAAGCCCGAGTGGGAAGAGGTCGTCAAGAGATCCCGCGGATGTGGGAGCAGGAGGACTACGAGTTCCACGGCGAGCACTTCACCGTGCCGACCCCGCACAACGTCCTGCCCAAGCCCTACGGCCAGGGCCACCCGCCGATCTGGGTGGCGTGCGGTAACCCGCCGACCTTCGCCCGCGCGGGTGAGCTGGGCATCGGCGCCATCGCGTTCAACTTCGAGCCGATCTTCAACCTGCGCGGCCGCATCGAGGCGTACAAGGAAGCGATCGCCGAGTGCAAGGAACCCCTCGGCCAGTTCATGAACGACAACGTGATGATGACCAACGCCGTCATCTGCTTCGAGGACCGCAAGAAGGCCCGCGAGATCGCGCTCGACCGGGTCGCCGGCTACCTGGTGACGATGGTGAACCTCTACCACGACACCATGCCGAAGTCGACCGACGCGATCACCTGGCCGAGCCGCCGATCGTGCTGCGTGACATCGCCGGCAACGACCCTGACGAGTTCCTCGACGAGCTGATCGCCGGCGGCTACATGCTCGTGCGGCAACCCCGAAGAGGTCTCCGAGCAGCTCGAGAGCTACAAGTCGGTCGGCTGCGACCAGCTCGTCTTCGGCATGCCGCAGGACCTGCACCAGGACGAGATCCTCGAGCTCCTCGAGACGTTCGGCGACCAGGTCATCCGCGAGCACGACCCCGACCCGGTCCACTCCACCGACAAGTACCGCGCGACGGCGGTGCCCGAAGTACGGCCAGTTCGCCAACCCGCTGCCGGACATCGAGTGGCCGACCGTGCTACCGGTGACGGCCACTTCGCTCTAGGCGCCTCCCGGCCTACTTCGGTGGCGGAACACGGTCCCTCCGAGTACGCAGCCATGTGGGCCGTACGTCGGGAGAGTGCATCGCCACGGCCTGGTTACGGTTCTCGATCGCGATCGCGCCGGTCATCGAGGGTTGTCGACGTTGTGCCAGAGCACTTCCTTGGTCAGCACGAGGCCGGTGTGGGTGTGCTCACCGACCTGTCGGCATACGCGAGTGCTGCGTCCTTCAGCTCGTCGTCGGCGACTACCCGGACACCAGGCCCATGCGCTCGGCCGCCTGAGCGTCGATCTCGCGGCCGGAGAAGATCAGGTCGGCCGCCCGTGACGCGCCGATCAGCTGCGGCAGCAGGTAGCTGATCCCGATGTCGGTGCCGGTGAGGCCGGTGCGGATGAACGCGGAGCAGAACCGGGCCGATCCGCGGCGATGCGGACGTCGCATCCGCAGGCGATCGCCAGGCCGCCGCCGAACGCTGCACCATTGACCGCGGCGATCACGATCTGCGGCGTCTGGCGCAGGTGCACGGTCAGGTTGGACATGAAGGCCTGACCGTCGATGGCCTTGTTGATGCGCGGGTGCTCGCCGGCGGCAGGCGGGCGTCCGAAATCGCGCAGATCAAGGCCCGAGCAGAACGCTCGCCCGGCTCCGGTGAGGATGACGACCTTGCAGTCGGTGTCGGCGCCGACCTCATCGAGCGCGTCGTGAAGCTGACCGACCAGTTCGAAGGTCATCGCGTTCAAGCGTTCGGGCCGGTTCAATGTGATGGTGCTGATCGTGCTGCTCAGCTTCTCGAGCGCCACCACGGCCATGCTGATCCTCCGCTCACGGGATTACTGGCTCCACCAAAGCAGACGGCCGGCGGGTCATCTGCGGCGACCAATTCCCCGCGCACTAAATGTGACGAATTCCGGTATTTGGGTAACCCGTAGCCAGCGGGGTTCGACGACGCACCCCCGGCAGGGGGGTGTGGGCCCTGCAGGGAGTACGCCATGTCTGATCAACCTGCAGCTTCCGGTGCCGGTCGCCCGTCCGAGATCCGTATGCCTGACACGCCGGGCCAGGGCAACACCATCACCGCCCCTCGCCCGGCGTCGCGCGAGGAGGCCGTGGCGGCCGGTGCGCGGGCGGGCGCCTCATCACCGGCCATCGCCGACCCTGGACCGCTGGGCCTCGCCGCCTTTGCCATGACGACGTTCGTGCTGAGCGTGTTCAACTCGAACATCATCTCGGACGCGAAGCTGGAGTCGGTGGTGCTTCCGCTGGCGCTGTTCTACGGCGGCATCGGCCAGTTCGCCGCCGGCATGTGGGAGTTCCGCAAGGGCAACACGTTCGGCGCCACGGCGTTCTCCTCCTACGGCGCCTTCTGGCTGTCGTACGCGGCGTACGTGAAGTTCGTCGTCCCCGACCTCCCCGCCGCAACGGCGTACAAGGCCACCGGGGTCTACCTGCTGGCGTGGGCGATCTTCACCGCGTACATGTTCCTGGCGTCGCTACGCGTGAGCGGAGCGGTCGCTGCAGTGTTCCTGACGCTGACCGCCACCTTCGTGCTGCTGTGCATCGGTGCGCTGGCGCAGAACACGACGATCACTCACGCCGGAGGCATCGTGGGCCTCGTCACCGCAGCATGCGCCTGGTACGCCTCGTTCGCCGTTGTCACCAACGAAACCTGGAAGCGCACGCTCCTGCCGACGTTCCCGGCGCGGGTCCGCTAACTAGTGGTGTGTCGCCAAAATAGCTAGGTGGTGTTGATCTATTCTTGGTCCATGACGAGGGCTGCGGCGGCTTTGGTGGTCTCTGAGGGGCAACGACAGGTGCTGGAGGCGTTGTCGGTCTCTCGGACGGCGGCACATCGGGAGGTGCAGCAAGCCCGGGTGCTGTTGTTGGCTGCCGAGGGTGTCGCGAACACGCGGATCGCGTCGGTTGTCGGGGTCACGGCGATGACGGTGCGGTCGTGGCGGACCCGTTTCGAGGGGCAGGGGCTGACGAAGTTCGCGAAGGTTGCCGAGGGTCGTGGTCGCAAGGCGACGATCCCTCAGGAGGTGATCGATCAGATCGTGGATCTGACCCAGAACACCACCCCTGCTGGGGAAACGCACTGGAGTACCCGCACGATGGCCAAGCGGGTCGGGGTCTCTAAGGACACGGTGCAGCGGGTCTGGTCCGCACGCGGACTCAAGCCACATCTGGTCAAGACCTTCAAGCTTTCCAACGACCCGCGGTTCGAGGACAAGCTCATCGACGTGGTCGGTTTGTATCTGCACCCGCCCGTGCAGTCGATCGTGTTGTGCATGGATGAGAAGTCCTCGGTCCAAGCCCTGGACCGGACTCAGCCGTCGCTGCCGATGGTCAAGGGCAGGGCGGCGACAATCACCCATGACTACAAGCGGAACGGGACCACCACCTTGTTCGCGGCACTGGACGTGTTGACCGGCCGGGTCATCGGTTCGTGTCTGCCCAAACACCGTCACAGCGAGTTCTTGAAGTTCCTCAAGGTCATCGACGCCGAGGTCCCCGCCGGCCTGCAGGTGCACCTGATTCTGGACAACTACGCGACCCACAAGCACCCGAATGTCCAAGCCTGGCTGGCCAAACACCCGAGATTCCACCTCCACTTCACCCCGACCTCATCGTCGTGGTTGAACCTCGTCGAGCGCTGGTTCCGCGAGCTGACAGACAAAGCCCTACGCCGCGGGGTGTTCCACTCAGTGCCAGACCTGATCACTGCCATCGAGGCCTACCTCGACGCCCACAACAGCGACCCCAAGCCATTCGTGTGGACCGCGACCGCCGACGAAATCCTCGCCAAGGTCGCCCGCGGACGAGTCGCCCTCCGAGCAGTCAATCAAAACTGAGACACACCACTAGCTACTTCGACCTGAAGAAGTAGGTCGCTGCCGTTCGATGGTGTTTGGGCTCGTGGTGGCTGCTACTCACCGGATGTTGATCTTCCTTGTGCGGCTGGTCACCCGGCGAGGAGTCCGATCTTGATCAGGTTGTGGGTGAAGATGCCTTGCCCGGTCCAGATCCGGGCTCCTTCCAAGGTGTCCAGGCGTGCCCGGTCCCAGCCGTAGCCGCGTTTGAGGCTGCTGATTCGCCCTTCGCATCCGGTTCGCCATTTCACGGTTTTTCGGAATGCCGGTCGGTGCTCAACGGCCTGGCGGGCTTTGCCGGGTCTGCCCTTGCGGGGGATCACGACGGTGCGCACCCCAAGGTCGTGCAGGGTGTTGTCGACGCCGGCTTCGCCGTAACCGCGGTCGGCGGTCACCGTCCGCGGTTTGCGTCCGGTGCGGATGATGACCCGTGCGATGGCGGGTGCCAGCTGCGGTGCGTCGGCGGGATTGCCCTGGTGCACCGTGTGGTCGAGCACGACACCGTCGTCGTTGTCGACGACCTGGGCTTTGTAGCCGAACTCGACGGGTTTACCGAGCCGGCCTTTCGCGATCGGCCGGGCATCACCGTCATGCAGGCTGACCCGCCGGGATGCCCCGTCCGGGGTGACGCCGCCGACGCGTTGGCGGGTCTGGGCGGCGATCCGGCGGGTCGCTTCCAGCAGTCTGGACAGGTCGCCCACCGCACGCCGCAGCCGTCCCCGGAGCCGGCCGGCGGCAGCATCGCACCGCCCTTCACCCTTGCGCTGTAAGGCTTTGCGTTCCGCGCGGCGCAGGGCCCGGCGGGCATTAGCCAGCAGCCGATCGGCGTCCGCGCAGGCCCGTTCCGCGAGGCCGGCGAGTTCGCCGGTGATGCGCACCACGGTGGCATGCGCCTCGTCGCGGGACCGCGCGCCGCGCAGCCGCAGCTTCGCGGCGATCCCATGCGCCCGCGCCCCGGCTGAACGACTCCGGTCCCGAAGCTGGGTCCGCCGGGCACCGCCGGCAGCCTGGACCCGCCGTCCGGTCACGGCGATCCGCCGCACCGCCTTGGCCAACAACCCCGAGTCCGTCGGATAGGCCACGTTGGCCGCCACCACCGTCGTGTCGGCCCGCACACGGCTGGTGCGCAGCAGCTTCGCCTCGGCCGCCTTGGCCAAAAGCGCCTCATTGCAGCCATCGACCGCAGCCGGCCCGCAGCGGCTGGTCAGCTTCATCAACGTCGTCGGATGCGGCACCGTCCCGTCAATCCCGATCCGGCAAAACAGCCGCCAGGTGATCGAGTCCGACACCTCCCGGCACAGCGACTCATAGCCCAGCCGGTAACGGAACTTCAAAAACATCAGCCGTAGATACGTCTCCATCGGCGTCGACGGCCGGCCGATCCGCGGATCGAAGAACGGCGCGAACGGCGCGAAGAACACCGGATCGTCCAGCAGCGTGTCGACTCGGCCCAGCTCCGCCGGCAACACCAGCAACTCCGCCGGCAAAACCGACTCCCACAACGACACCTGATCGCCTACGGTACGAAACACAGGATGGCCTCGATCCCTTCTAGCCCAAGGGTCCGAGGCCATCCTCCCGCGCCTCACCAGCACAAACGCGCAACACCACGCGCTACTTTTTCAGGTCGAAGTAGCTAGCAGGAGGCCGCGACGGGCGTGGGCGAGAGGCCAGGATGGCAGCGGCTGCCGCGCCGGCACTCACCATCGCAGGAATCGCAGCTGCTTTGTGCTTTCCGCGCGTGCGTGAGCCGAGTACGGCGCCGAAGGAGCGGTCGGACATCAGCGACCAGCGCGCCGCGTTGGACAGGGCCGAACCGGTCGACATCGCCGAGCCGATCGACAGGATCGAACCTGCCGAGCCCACGCTGCCGATCGACAGCACCGATCCCACGCTCGCGATGGACAGGACCGAACCGCGGGATCCGATGCTGAGCAACGAATCCTGCGACCACAGGGACCATCTGGAGCTCCTGCGAGTGTCCGCCATGCCGACATCGTCTCAGCTCTTGGCCGCCACCTTCACCGGGTGTCCCCGGCGTCCGTTCTGCTTCGGCAGCGCGACGGCGGGACCCGACCAGGCCGCTTCGAGGAGCCCGATGAGTTCGGCGATCAGCGGCATCCGCGGGTTCGTGCGCAGGCTCGGGTCGGCGTAGGCCGCGCGCGCCAGCTCAGGGATGGCGGCTGCGTACTCCTCCCGCGACACCCCCACTGCAGCCATGGAGCGGGGCAGGCGCAGGGTGACGATGAGCTCGTCGACCTTGCTGAAGAGCCGCTCGAGCTGCTCCTCCTGCGAGTGGCCGCCGAACAGGATCCGGCCGAGCTGCGCGTACTTCTCCGGGGCCACATAGGCCGAGTAGCCGGGCGCCGGCATGAACTTCGTCGGCAAAGAAGCGTTGTAACGCAGCACATGTGGCAGGAAGAGCGCGTTGGCCCGGCCGTGCGGGATACCGAAACGAGCGCCGAGCGCGTGCGCCAGGGCGTGGTTCACGCCGACGAACGCGTTCGAGAAGGCAAGGCCCGCCAGGGTCGCCGCATTGGCCATCGCCGTGCGCGCTTCGATGTCGTCGCCGCGGGCGTAGGCCGTCGGCAATGCCTCGAAGATGAGCCGCGCGGCCTGCACGCAGAACGCGTCGGTATAGGGCGAGGCGAAGATGGAGACGGCTGCTTCGAGGGCGTGGGTCAGCGCGTCGATGCCGGTGTCGGCAGTGATGGCCGGTGGCATGCTCGCCGAGAGCGTGGGATCGACGACGGCAATATCCGGGACGAGCGAGTAGTCCACGAGCGTCACCTTGCGACCCTGCGAGCTGATGACCGCTGCCGGGCTGACTTCCGATCCGGTGCCGGCCGTCGTCGGGATGGCGACCAGCTTCATCGAATGCTGCGGGGTCGGGTAACGGGCCACGCGCTTGCGGGCATCGAGGAACGGCAGCGACAACTCGCGGATCGAGAGTTCGGGATGCTCGGTCAGCAGCCGCATCACCTTGGCGGCGTCCATGACCGAACCGCCACCGACGGCAACGATGAGATCGGGGTGCACGTGGGCGATGAGGTCGACCCCGGCACGGATGATGTCCTCGTCGGGCTCGGGCATCACATCAGCAAAAACCCTGACGTCCGAGGCATTCAGGTGGCGGCGCACCTCGTCGACGGCACCGCGCTGAACGTTGAAATCGTCGCTGACGATGACCGCCGTCGTGGTCTCGATGGTTCGCAGGCTGTCGAGCGCACCGACGTTGAAGTAGGTGTCGGCCGGCACCCGGAACCACTGCGGCGGGGTGCGGCGACGGCTGACCGTCTTCAGGTTCATCAGGTTGCGATAGTTGACGTTGTCGGTCGTCATCGAGCCGCCCCAGGTTCCGCAGCCGAGTGAGAAGGTCGGGGTCAGCGAGTTGTAGACCCCGCCGAGAGCGCCGACCGCCGTGGGAGCGTTCACCAGGATCCGTCCGGTGCGCACAGCGGCGGAATAGCGCGAGATCACGTCCTCGTCACGGGCGTACACCGCGCTGGTGTGCCCGAGGCCGCCGTGCTCGGTGACCAGCACGCAGGCATCGATGCCGTGCTGGACATCGGGCGAGCGCACGAGCCCGAGCACCGGCATGAGCTTTTCACGCACCAGCGGATGGGCCGCCAGCTCGGTCAGATCCGTGGGAAGCGGTGCCAGCAGCACCTTGGTGGCATGGGAGCCGTCGGCGGTGAGGTTCTTCAGCCCGGCGCGCTGTTCCAGGACGCTGGCTGCCTGCCCGAGCGCCTCCGGATTGACCCGGTCGCAGCCGAAGGCGAATTCGGCGATCCGGTCGGTCTCCTCGGCATTCAGCAAGCGGGCGCCCATGCGTTCGAACTCGACGACGACCTCGTCGTAGATAGCGTCGTCGATGACGCAGGTCTGCTCGGCCGGGCAGATGACACTGCCGTCGAACGTCTTGCTGATGAGGATGTCGACGACCGCCATCCGGATGTCTGCGGTGCGGTGCAGGTACACCGGCGCGTTACCCGGGCCGACGCTGATGCTCGGCTTGCCGGCCTTGTTCGTCAGCTCGACGATGCGCGGGCCGCCGGTGGTCCAGATGAGGTCGACTCCGGGATGGTCGAAGAGGGCATAGGTGTACTCGTGCTCGGCCTGCGGCAGCACCTGAATCGCTCCTGCGGGCATGCCCACGGCCTCGCCGGCTTCGCGCAGGATCTCCGCGACCCGTTCGGCGGAGTGGGTAGCGAGCGGCGAAGGCCGGAAGATCACGGCGTTGCGGGTCTTGAGCGCGACAATCGCCTTGAACAGCACCGTCGACGTGGGATTGGTGACGGGCGTGATCGCCAGCACGACACCGATCGGCTCGGCGATCACCTCGATGCCGCGCTCGGAGTCGGAGTCGATGACGCCGACCGTCTTCTTGTCCTTCAGGTAGTCGTAGAGGAACTCGGTCGCCACGTAGTTCTTGACGACCTTGTCCTCGAGGACCCCGAAGCCGGTCTCCGCAGTGGCGACCTCGGCGAGCTCGACCGCCGCGTCGAGGCCGGCGGTGACCATGGCCCAGACGATGCGGTCGACCGCCTCCTGATCAAATTCGCGGAGCCGGTCGGCGGCAGATCGGGCGGTGGCGACCGCCGCGTCGACAACGGCTTGACCTTCAGCAGACAACAATGTGGCCATACCAAAATGCTGCCCGCAACCGGGTCTCCCGCGGGAGTGTCAAAAGTCCCGAGGCGGGTTGGCCTCCGGCGCGGCTTGAGCTGCTCCGCAGCAGCTCAGTTCAGTCTTCGCCCAACGAAACCGGCGGTAGGGGCAGGTGGGCGTCGAGGACGGGCAGGTAGTCGCTGGCGTCGCCGCGGCAGGGCAGGGCGTGCAACTCCGTCGGCGGTGCGACGGCTGTTGAGCGCCCGCACAGCGGTCCAGGGATCGACGACGAGCGTCCAGCCGGCTTCGCCTTCGTGTGATCGCCAGCTCCGATCACCGGCACGCACCTCGATCGGTGCGAGGCCGGCCTCCCGTAGCGGGCCTTTGAACGCGGCAATCGTGCGCGGCAGCATCGCGTCGATCTCCAGCGCGGCTGGATCCGGGCGGCCGAGCGCACCCCGGAAGTCGTGCTCGTGGACCGCAAGGTCAGCGAACAGCAACCCGGACGGGCCCGACAGCAATGCGTCCAGCCCCTTGTCGAGCGCCTTCCACTCCTCCGCCAGCGCTCTGGCGGGCTGCTCCGCTCGCTCGGCCACGAGCTCGCTCAGCCAATCACCGATCTCGCCGGTGGGCAGGCGCCCGGCCGCCAGCGCCGCAGGAATGCTCACCACATGCGCCAGCAGATCGTGCACGGTCCAATCAGGACAGGCCGGTACGACGCGATCCAGCTCATCGCCCGCCACCCCGGCCAGCAGTTCGATGACGCGCTCGCGGGTACGCGCGTACGCCGGAAACAGGCTTTCCGTCACGGTCTTCGCTCCTTCTAGGGGGCAAGCGTCCAGGCGCCGCCACACGTGGTCGAGGTGATGCTCGCGTCGACCCCGGCGACCGCGATCGCCCCGCAACCGTTGGGGCTCGTCCCCACCACGGCGAACAGTTCGCTGTCGGTGCCGGACGGGACGACGTTCCAGCTGCTTGCGTCGGCTGATCGCAGCACGGTTCCGCCACCGCCGACGGCTATCCATCCGCCACCGGCGAGGTCGACGACTGCGCGCAAGGTGAGCCGGGTGATCGCGGGAAGGGTGCGCCACTGCTCGCCGTTCGGCGATGTCAGCGTCGTGCCCGAGGCACCGACCGCGACGTAGCCGTTCTTGCCGTAGCTGACGGCGCGCAGGGTCGTGGCGCCGCCGGGAACGACCGTGGTCCACGTCAGCCCGTCGGCTGACCGCACGATGGCGCCGTCGACCCCGACCGCGACGTAGCCCGTCGGTCCTGCCGTGACCGAGAAGAGCGTCTGCTTCTGGGGATCGGTGGCGGAGCGCCAGGTCTGGCCCGCGTCCTCGGAGACGAGAATCGCACCGCCGGCCCCCACCACGACGAGACGCGGCGTCGTGCCTCCCGTCGTCGCCGAACTCCACAGTTCCGCCTTGGAGCCGCTGGAGCGTGCAGTGAATGTCGTCGCCGTCGGAAGACGTCAGGATCGTGCCACCGCCACCCGTCGCGACCCACGTCGAACCGAGATGGGTGACGCTGCGCAACTCGCGCCGCCCAGGCGCCGCGGCGACCGTCACCCAGGAGCCGCCCGAACTCCGGCGCGCAACCGTGCCGTTCACCCCTGAGGCGAGCACGGTCGTCCCGTCGGAGCCGACACCGTAGAACGCGGTGCGTGTGCTGTGGCCGCCGGACCAGCTGACCAGGTTCGCCGAGACGTCCCGGGTTCCGCCCGCCCCGACGGCCAGCCATGCGGTGCCGGTGGCTGCCGGCCGCCACAGCTCAACCCCGACGTCGCCCAGATCGCGCGCCGTCCACGTGATGCCATCGGGTGAGGAGACCGCGGCCGCGTCGGAACCGACGGCCAGGTACTCCCCGTGGCCGTAGACCACGCCGCGCAGCACCTGGGTCGTTCCCGATGTGCGGGGTGTCCAGGAGTGCCCATCCGGCGACTGCAGGATGGTGCCGTTGGCGCCGGTCGCCAGGAACCCGTGCGCGCCGTAGGTCACGCCCCAGAGCCACAGACCATCGGCAGCGCGCGCCGTCGTCCACGTTGCCCCGTCCGGTGAGGAGACGATGCTTCCGGTGTCGGTGACGGCCACGAATTGCCCTGCGCCATAAGCGATCGCGAAGATGTCGCCGTCGGTGCCCGTTGAACGCTCGGTCCAGTGAGTGAGGTCGGGTGAGGTGAGCACGGTGCCGCCGCTGCCTCCGGTGACCCAGGTGCCGTTACCGCTGGCGATGCCCAGCAGCGTGATCGGCGGCCCGGCGGAAGCTGCCTTGGCCGCATTCGGATCGCCCGCGGGCCAGCTCACGACCGCCCCGCCGGTGCCGACCGCCGCCACCGTCGTCCCATCGGTGGCAATGCCGCGCAAGGTCTGGTGAGTGACGCGATGGGCTTGCTGCCAGGCGCGACCGTCGGGCGAGCTGACGACCACGCCGCTGTTGCCGACCGCCGTGAATCCGTCGGCCGTGCCGATCGCGTCCCACAGCAGATCCGTGCCGTTCCAGGCAGCCGGGGACGCAGTAGCCGAGACGGCGGCGGCGGGGCCGCGCTCCGGCTGCCCCGACGGGCCCGTCGTGCTCGCACTGCACCCAACGAGAAGCACCAGACCCGCAGCGCTCATCCGGCGCAGCCACATGGACGTTCCTCCGATCGGCAAGATGCTGGAAGGCTTGATCATTGCCTACGGGTCACCAAGACCTTCCCTCCGGCCCGGGATTCACCAGCTGCAGCGTGCCTTTCGGGGTAGCGCCGGCGACGACGAGCTCACCGGTTGCCGCGCTCACGGCCACCGAGTTGGGCTGCTGGACCGTCGCGTAGCGCACCGAGGTGGCGCGCAGCCGGCTGCCGTCCACGTCGATGCGCACCAGCTGGTTGCGGCCGGACAGGGCAACCCAGAGCCGATGCCGTGCCGGATCGGCGGCGAGCCCGTAAGGACCTCCGGGTAGCGGGAGCCGAAACACCTGCCGCGGGCGGCCGGACAAGTCATACAGCAGGATCGCGCTGCCGCGAGTATCAGCGACGGCGACGGTCGTCGGTCCCACGCGCTCGACGTGCGTGGGGCCGGCGCCGGCAGGAAGGACGGCGATCTGGCGCTCCGTCTTCACGTCGTAGACGTACAAGCGCGTTGCCCCGGACATCGGCGACCGCGACCCTTCCCCCGGCACTGTCCAGGCCGCCCGGCTGCAGCCCGGCAGGCAGGCTCCTACCGTTGCCCGATCCGCCAAGAATGCTGACGCGGCCGGCAAGCTCGTCGGTCACCCACACCCGGCCGTCGACATCCACGGCGTCGTGCGGCTGGCGTCCGGTCGCGAAGCGCGCCGTGATCGCACCCGCCGGCAAGGACACCTCGAACAGCGTGTTCGCGTCCTCGCCCGGTAGCAGCAACGGGCCGTCGGGCGACGCGAGCCGAAGATGCCGGGCGCGGCCTGGGGTCGCGATCGTCCGCACGACGTGGGCGGCGCCGAGCCCGACAAGAGCGACCGCATCCGGACGGCGCAGGGCGACGACGGCAGCGCCGAGCGCGTCGTCGATGACCACACCCTCGGGGGTATCTCCGACCGCGACGACGGTGCCGTCCGGAGCCGTGGTGGGCACCGGCGCGGTCTGCGGCTCAGCAGCGGTCCGGGAGGGCACAGGCCGTGATGGTGAGCTCGATCCGCAGCCGGACAACGCCAGCACGGCGACATTCGCCAGGAGAGCGAGCCGAGCCGTCCGAGCGCCAGATGCCACACCGCAGTGTGCGCACGCGGCGGTGTTCTGTGTCAGGCTGACGCGTGGTGGTCGACGTGGTGCTGCCGTGCCTCAACGAGGCGCAGGCATTGCCGTGGGTGCTCTCGCGGATGCCTGAGGGATACCGCGCGATCGTCGCGGACAACGGGTCGACGGACGAGAGCGCCCGTATCGCGGCCTCCCTGGGCGCTCTGGTGGTGAGCGTGCCGCAACGTGGATTCGGGGCGGCCGTCGCGGCAGGTGTGGAGGCGGCCACCGCAGCTGTGGTCTGCGTGTGCGACGCCGACGCCAGCCTTGACCCGACGCAGCTTCCGCTGGTCGCGACACCCGTCCTGGACGGCACGGCAGACCTCGTGTTGGGGAGCCGGCAGCCGGTGTCCAGGGGGGCCTGGCCGCTGCATGCCCGGCTCGCCAATCGCCTGCTCGCGCGCCGGATGAACGGCGTGATCGGGCACCAGGTGTTGACTGATCTCGGACCGATGCGGGCCGCCCGCCGCGCCGACCTGATCGCCCTCGACCTGGTCGACCGGCGCTTCGGCTACCCCCTGGAAATGGTCCTGCGCGCCGCTCAGGAGGGCTGGCGCATCGCGGAAGTCCCGGTCGACTACCTGCCCCGGAAAGGACGGTCGAAGGTCACCGGCACCATTCGCGGCACCGCACGGGCCGTCAAGGACATGCGAGCCGTTTTGGCGCGCTGAACGAATACCTCGTATGGGCTCTGACCATACGACCGCTGTCCGCCTGCTCGTGATGGCAAAAACCCCCGTGGCCGGACGGGTGAAGACCCGGCTCTGCCCGCCTTTCTCACCACGGGAAGCAGCCGAGCTCGCCCGGGCAGCCATCGCCGACACGCTGGCAGCGGTCGCCGCGGCAGTCCCGCTGGCCGCTCGCCTCGGCTTGGCACTGGAACCTGTCCTGGTCCTGGACGGCGACCCCGCCTGGTGGCTTCCGCGGCTGCTGCACGAGGAGGTCGAGGGGCTGCTCAGGCTGCCCGTCGTTGCCCAGCGCGGCGACCAACTGGACTCCCGGCTGGCGGCGGCCTTCGAAGACGCCGCCGGTGACGTTCCCGCCCTGCTCATCGGGATGGACACCCCGCAAGCGACGCCCCAGACGCTGTGCCGCGCGATCGAGATGCTGATGAGACCGGACTGCGACGCCGTGCTCGGGCATGCCCAGGACGGCGGATGGTGGGCACTCGGCCTGCGACGCCCGGATCCGGCCCTCTTGCACGGCGTCCCGATGTCGACACCCTTCACCGGCGCCGCGCAGGAGTCGCGGTTGAGCTCGAAGGGGCTGCGCGTGAGCCACCTCGAGCGGCTGCTCGACGTCGACACCGCTGCCGACGCCCAGGAGGTCGCCGCCCTGGCCCCGGCCAGCCGCTTCGCCCGAACGTTGCACCGGCTACGGCAGCCCGCCGCGCTCCCCCGGTGAGCGGGTCGGGCCGGCGCGGCCGGCGATACCGGAGCCTGCTGTGCGCCGGTGGAGCGCTGGGTGGGCTGGCCGCGATTCTGAGCATCCAGTGGCACCTGGAACGGCTGGGCGGCGTGGGACCGGGACGCTACCGGCTGCTGATGCTCATCCTGACCTGGCAGCTCCTGGCCATCGTCGCGGCGACGCTGCTGCGCTGGATCCGCCCGCGCCGGCTGGCGGCCGGCCTCATCGTCGCCTCGCTCGTCGCCTTGCCGGCCATGAGCCTCTCACGCGGCTCGCAGATCAGCGACGACCTCTACCGCTATGCCTGGGACGGCAAGGTGCAGGCCGCCGGCATCGACCCCTACCGCTACGCCCCGGACGCGCCGCAGCTGGCGAAGTTCCGCGACGATTGGCTCTGGCCCGACGCCGCCACGTGCGTCCAGCTGCACAAGACACCCATCACGAACGATCCGCGGCACGCGTGCACGCGGATCAACCGGCCATCGGTACGCACGATCTACCCGCCCGTCGCTGAAGGCTATTTCCTGGTTGCCCACTGGCTTCCCGGGCCTGCCCGCGACCACAAGCTCCAGCTGGACGCGGCGGTGCTGGCGGCAGCACTCACCGGCCTGCTGGCGTTCGGTCTGCGCCGCACCGGACGCGATCCGCTGGCCGTGGCCTACTACAGCTTCGGCCCGCTCGCCGGCCTCGACATCGCTGCGGACGCTCACGTCGATGTGCTGGCTGCACTGCTCGGTGTCGGCGCGATCCTGCTCGCGACGCTGCGGCCGCGCGCCACCGTCCGCATCGGTGTCGCTGTCGGGATGGCCATCGCTGTCAAGCTGTATCCAGCTTTGCTTCTGCCTGCCTTGCTGCGCCGGGAGGGCGGGCGCCGCGGGGCGCTGAAGCTGGTCGCCGCCGCGGCGGGAATCCTGGTACTCGGCTACCTGCCGCATGTGCTTTCCGTGGGCGGCCACGTGCTCGGGTACCTGCCGGGCTATCTGCGTGAAGAGAACTACGACTCCGGCAGCCGTTTCCTGCTCGTCGGCCTCCTCGGCCTGGGCGAGACGGCCACCAAGGCCATAGCGGTCCTCCTCGTCGCGGCCGCACTCTTGCTGGTGGCACTACGGAGTGCGCGCGGTCGCGGCACGCCGGCCGAAGGCGCTCTCGCCGTGCTGGCGGTCGTCTTCCTCGTCGTGACACCTTCCCAGCCTTGGTACGCGCTGCTGCTGGTCTGCGTGAGCGTGCTCACAGGACGGCTGGAGTGGCTCGCCGTCGCCACCGCCCCGTACGCCCTCTACGTCGTCGCCCTGATCCACGAGAACTCCCTGCTGGCAGGGCGCATTTCCTTCGGAATTGCAGGCACTTTTGCCCTGCTCGTCACGCTGATCCGCTGGGCCTACGCGTCAGCAGGAGGAAGAAAGGCCTTCCCACGAGACATCCAACTCGCGTCTTCAACCGAATGCCTTGTTGCACAGAGCCACCGCCCACACGAGGGCGAACGTATGGCTCGGACATGACACAAGGGAGCTTTCAATGCGCAGGTCGTTCCGTCCGATCGCCGCGTCACTCGTCGCCGGAACACTGGCCATCGGTGTCGCGGCGTGTGGGAGCAGCAGTACCGGTTCCACCAGCAGCCCGAGCAGTAGCCCCGTCGAGCGCCTCGACCAAGCCGATCCTGACGGTGCCGGCGCTGACCGGGGTCGAAACGTCGGTGACGCTCGACGCCAACTTGCTGCCGACGCTCACCTCGTTGCACGTGACCCCGGCACCGACCGGCACCGGCACGCTCACGATGCCGGGTGGGGCAGCGACGCTGAACTTCCCCATCACCGGTGGAAACGTCACCATCTACAACAAGGGCGCCGTCACCCCTTACGTCCAGGGGATCATCCATCACAACGGGTCGGGCGTTTCGCTGACCGCCGGTGGAAAGACCCTCACCGTCGAGAACTTCGACATCGACCCGGGCAAGTCGCTGCTCACCGCGCAGGTGAAGCAGATGAACGACGCTTCCATCCCGCTGTTCTTCCTCGACGGTTCGAACCTGCAGATCACTCCTCCGGGAGCTGACGGCATCGCCAAGCTCGACGGCACCAAGGTCGAGCTGACCGCCGAGGCGGCCGACGCCATCAACAAGTACTTCGGCGTCACCGCGTTCAAGAAGGGCATCCTCTTCGGCATCGCCCACATCCAGGCCAAGGGCTGATCCAGAGCCGTGCGCCAAGCAAGAGGTGGTTCGCCCTCCCCGCGGGGGCGAGCCACCTCTTGTTCGTCAGACCAGAAGGGCGCCTCGTGAAGATCCCGGACTTGATCTGGAAGAGCTCGGCACGAGGCCGCCGGGTGACGGCGGCACTCGGCCTGATCCTGCTGCCGATGCTCACGATCGTCATCGTCACCGGCCTGCTCTCCTACGCCGCGTACAACCCCAGGCTCGGCGGGAACGACAACGTCCACGGCAGCGTTCTGCACTTCTATCTGTTCGACTGGCCGGTCACCCCGTCGTGGTTGTACCGGCTGAATCAGGGACTTCACGTCACCATCGGCGTCGCCCTCGTACCTATCGTGCTCATCAAACTCTGGTCGGTCCTCCCGCGGCTCTTCGAATGGCCGCCGGTCCGCTCGCCCGCCCATCTGCTCGAACGGCTGTCGCTGCTCGCGCTCGTCGGCGGCATCCTCTTCGAACTCGTCACGGGCCTGCTGAACATCAGCAACGACTACGTTTTCGGGTTCAGCTTCTACACCGCTCACCTCTACGGCGCGGTCGTCTTCATCGCCGGCTTCGTCGTGCACGTCAGCCTGAAACTGCGACTCGCCTACCGCGCGGTCCGCCGCCGCGAAAGGGCTACGGACGGCCCGGACGAACTCGCCGCACCGCGAGCCGCAGCCGAGCACGATCAGCCGGCGCGGCGTCGTCGCCCTGGCGGGCGGTTCGTCGCTCGTTGTCGCCGGGCTCTACGCCGGCCAGACCATCGGCGGTCCCTTCCGTGCCACCGCCTTGCTGGCCCCCCGCGGCGGGCCGGGAAGCCCGTCGTTCCCGGTGAATCGCACGGCGCGTACAGCGCGCGTCGAACGCGTCGGTGACGAGTGGCGATTGACACTCGTCGGCACCCGCACGGTCGACGCTGAGTCGCGCAGATCTGCTGGCCATGCGCCAGGTCACTGCCGGGCTGCCGATCGCCTGCGTCGAAGGCTGGTCCAGCGCGCAGACCTGGGGCGGCGTGCCGCTCATGGCGCTCGGTCGCCTCGTCGGCGTCAGCAAACCCGTCGGGGCGTATGTGGAATCGCTGGAGCAGAAGGGCGCCTACCGCCACGTCTCGCTCTCCCGGCGCCAGGTCGGCGCGGCGCACACCCTGCTCGCGCTCAAATGCGGGCGGCAAGGACCTGACGCTCGACCACGGCTACCCGGCGCGGCTGATCATCCCGGCTGCTCCCGGCGTGCACAACACCAAGTGGGTCAGCAAGGTGACCTTCGATGTCTGAGCACACCGGCCACCGTCGACTGCGACTGCCATCATTTCGCCAGGCCTACGGAGCGCATCCGGCGCACCTGCTGCTGCCTGATCGTTGCCGCTGCCGTCGCCGGCTGGGCGGTCCTGCAATGGCTGCACGCTCCCACCCCGGTGCGGCTGCTGGTCTGGTTCGGGGCCGCGGTGATCGGCCACGACCTCATCGCGTTTCCCCTCTACACCGGCCTGGATCGGCTGCTGATACGGGTGATTGCGGGGACGTCGGCTTCGGATGCTGCCGCGTCGATCTCCCGCTGGCGCCGCGCCGCGATCAACCACATCCGCTTCCCGGTGCTGCTCAGCGGTCTGCTCCTGCTGATGTGGTACCCGCTCATCTTCAAGCGCAGCGACGGGGTCTACTTCGCCGCGTCAGGCCAGCATCAAAGTCGCTATCTCGGCAACTACCTGCTCGCCGTTGCCTTGCTCTTCGCAGGCTCGCTGCTCATCTTCCTGCTGCGGCTGGCCCGCGCAACGGGTCGGTCACGAATCGACGCATCCCGTCGGCGAACGACATCGCCGGCGACCACTGGAACTCCCGACGAGCCCGAGAAGAATCAGCCATGATGTGCCGCACGTCGCCGAGCCGGTAGTCGACCGGTCACCAGCGGCACGAGCGCACCGCCCGCCGCCTCGACACAGCGCGGCCGCCATCTGCCCGACCGTGTGCGGGGTGCCGCTCCCGATGTTGTACGCCCGCAGCGAGCCGGGCGCCTGCGTCTCGAGTGCACGGAGCGCCGCGACGTTGGCCCTCGCCACATCCGTGACGTGAACGAAGTCCCGCAGCTGGCCGCCGTCCTCGAAAACCCTTGGGGCATCGCCGTTTTCGAGCGCCGAACGGAAGATCGCCGCGACCCCGGCGTAGGGGGTGTCGCGCGGCATCCCGGGCCCGTACACGTTGTGGTAGCGCAACGCGATCGCGCGTCGCCCCGGTCTCCCGTGCCCAGCCGCCGGCGTAATGCTCCTGCGCCAGCTTCGAGGTGGCGTACGCGTTACGCGGGTCGGCCGGTGCGTCCTCGGCTACCAGTGCCGGGGACAACGGGCTGCCACAGACCGGGCAGGGAGGCTCGAAGCGTCCGGCATCGAGATCCTCCGGCGCGTCTGGGGCAGCGCGAACCCGGCCGTGCTGCGGGCACTCGTACGCGCCTTCCCCGTAGACGACCATGCTGCTCGCCAGCACCAGCCGGCGCACGCCCTGCCGCCGCCATCTGCGCCAGCAACACCGCGGCACCCAGATCGTTGTGACCGGCGTAGGACGGCAGGTCGGACATGTCGACCCCGAGGCCCACCATGGCCGCCTCGTGGAAAACCGCGTCGACCCCGCCTAGTGCGGCGCGGCAATCGGCAGGCTCGCGCACATCGCCTTTCACGAAGGCCGCCCGATCGTCGATGCGCGGTGCGCCCGGCGGGTGAACGGTGTCCAGCAACGCATCCATCACGAGAACGTCGTGACCCTCATCCGCCAGAGCGCTCACCACGTGGGAGCCGATGAACCCGGCGCCACCGGTGACGAGGATGCGCATGACGTCGACGCTACTGAACCCTGCGGACCCGCCGAGCGAATACCTCTCGAAGGTCCAACACGAAGTCCGTCCGCAGAGGGAGTCCGGTGCCGAACGCCGTCGCGCTGTACGAGCGAGGGCTCGCGACGCATCGGCTCTGGGCCCGTGATGCGTACGGCAACCGGTTCCGGCTTCCCGTCGCCGACTGGTCCGCCGCGATGATCCCGGGCGATGACCACCTCGTGGGGCGCTGCATCGGGCCAACGCTGGACATCGGTTGCGGGCCGGGACGGCTGGTAGCCGCCCTCACCACCGGCGGCATCGACGCGCTGGGCATCGACATCAGTGAGGGCGCCGTCGCCCGCGCCCGAAAGCTCGGCGCCAACGCACTCCGCCGGTGCGTCTTCGGACCTGTTCCGCGTGCCGGCAGCTGGAGTTATGCCCTGCTCGCCGACGGCAACATCGGCATCGGAGGCGACCCCGCCGTGCTGCTACGCCGGGTACGAGGGCTGCTCGCACCGGGAGGACGGGTACTCGTCGAGGTCGCTGCGCCGGGGGTCTGCAGCACCGCTCGCGAACTGCGGCTCGAAGACGAGTTCGGCGCCGTCTCCGAACCCTTTCCGTGGGCCGAGGTGGGCGCCGGGGACGTCCCGCGCCTCGCCTCGGCCAGCGGGCTCGCCCTCACCGAGAGCTGGAACTGCTCGGGTCGATGGTTCGTGGAGCTGCGCAGGGTTTGACCCGGCGAGCGTACGGTCAGCCGGTGGCCAAGCAAGAACGAGACCTCACGGTGGCAGTGACCGGACCGACCGGCACCTTCGGGTTCGGGCTGATGCCGCTGCTGCAAGCCGAGGATCGGGTGGCGCGCATCGTCGGCATTGCCCGCCGGCCGTTCGATCCCCTCGAGCACGGCTGGGACAAGATGCAGTACCGCCGCGGCGATGTCCAGGATGAACAGGCCCTTCGCGAGGCGTTCGCGGGCGCCGACGTGGTCGTGCATCTCGCGTTCCTCATCATCGGCGGCAAGCGGGAGACGACCCGGGCCATCAACGTCGAGGGAACGCTGAACGCGTTCCGGGCGGCGGCTGCCGCGGGTGCCCGGCGCTTCGTCTACGCGTCGTCGATCGCGGCTTACGGCTTCCATCGCGACAACCCGATGGCGATGACTGAGGAGTGGCCGGTTCGCCCGGCCGACCGGCTCTTCTACGCCCAGGAGAAGGCCGAACTCGAGGGGCTCCTGCAGGACGAGGCCGCGGCTCATCCCGAGCTCGCGCTCTACTTGTTGCGGCCGCCCATCGTCCTTGGCCCGCACGCGATCGGCGGCAAGCTCACCCTCCCCGGGCCGCTGGCACCGCTCGCCCGCTACCTGCCTTCCCGCCTCGGGAAGCTCCCCGTGCCGCTGCCCGCCGTCGTCCCCGACATCCCGATGCAGTTCGTGCACGAGGACGACGTCGGCACCGCGATCCGGCAGTGCGTGCTCGCGGCCGGTCCTCCCGGGGCGTACAACATCGCCGGCGACGGCACACCGAGCCTGGTCGAGGTGGCGCGCGAGTTCGGCTTCATCCCGATCGCAGTTCCTGCCAAGCCCGCCTATGCGGCCGCCCGAGCACTCTCGCGCCTGCCGTACCTGCCATCGGCCGCCGAATGGGTCGAGGCCTTCAGCCACCCGGCGATCATGGACACGACCCGCGCCAAGACCCTGCTCGGCTGGACGCCACAGTTCACCGGTCTCGAGGCGTTGCGCGACACCCTGCAGCGCTGAGCTAGCCCGATGCGACCGGCGGCTGACGGATCGCTGATCCGCGCCAGGAAGAGCGGCGTGCCGGTCGCGGTGTCACGGATCAGCAGCAGGTACGGGTGGTCCACGGTGAAGGGGATGCGTGCCGCTGTGGTCATGCCGATTCCCGTCGCTGCCGCCGCCTTGGTGCCCCGCTCGTCGACCTGCAGCACCGTCTTCTGGACGACCTGTGAGATGGATGCGCTGGTGCCGAAACCGCTGTAGTCACCGGACAGCGGCAACCCCAGCGCCGCGAGATCGTCGGCCAGCCGGCTGGTCTGCGACAGCTTCAGCTTGGGCATCTCGACGGTGACGTCGCTCGGGCTGCCGGAGGTCAGTGCCGCCAGTTGCTGCGGGGTCACGGCAGCACACGGAGCGGCGGTCGGGCTGGTGGGCATGAGGACGACGGCTTCGAGCTTGCCTCCGGTGTAGGGCAGGGTGACCGAGCTCCAGCCGCCACTGGTGCGTAGCTGACCGAAGTCCTCCTGGCTCGACATCAGAGGCACCGAAACGGTCGCACCGGCAGCGGTGCGGAAATCAGCCTTCTGCGCCGGGTGGAACGGTGCCGCCCAGGCGGCGTCGAGGTAGAGCGCGTTGGTGAGCACCGTGGTCGTGCTGGGGTCGAGTGGCTGGTCGAAGAGCTTGGGGATCAGCCCCTCGGTGTCGGCGTCGACGTGCTGGTTGATGGCGTCGGTGGCCTGCTGGGGATGGCGCGGCGAAGTCGAGCGTTTGCAACCCGGCGCCCTCGGCGGTGGCGAGGTCGTCGAGGACCTGCTGCTGCGGGTGGATCCCGAGCTGGCTGTAGATGCGGTTGCTGACCTTCAGCTGCTTGAGCGTGGTCAGCGACTGGTGCTGCGCGTGCAGCGCCGCGATCAGCTGCGGACTCCAGGCCGGCAGGTGCAGCAGCCTGCTCAGTGCCGCACGCGTGTCGCCCACGGCCCCGGTGTCGAGCATCGCGAGGGCGAGCGCGGCACTGGCGGGCGAGAGCACGTCGTTGGCCGAGGGTGCTGAGGTGCATCGCCGGGCAAGCAGGTCCAGTCCGAACGCCGTCTGCGCGTTGCCAATGTCCGCAGCGGAAATCGAGCCGAGCTTGACCGGCTGCACCTTACCGATGAGTTGGGCCCCAACCCCGGGGGCCGACGATTTCGCGGGTGGCGTGGTGCGCACGGCGGAACTCGCGCATGCGGTCAGGGTCGTCAGCCCGGTCAGGGTCGCCGCCGCAGCAAGGCGCAGCGTGACCCGCCTACCCGGCCAGCTGTCGTGGCTCATGTGTGTGTGACGCCCAGCGCAAGCAGAAGGTTGCGCCGGGCCGGAGATTTCCTATCCGGCAGCGCCCGCACCGGGAGGATTGAGGAACCACAGGTTCTCCTCGACCACCTTTTCGCTCTTCCAGCCGTCGGCGGTGCGCACCATGTCGTGGTGGTAGACACCCCCGCAAGAGCTCTGCTCGGCCATCCCCGGAAGCTGCATCGGGTTGTAGAACATGGCACGCACCTTCGCCCGGTCACCGTCGAGGTCGACCTCGACATTGGTGATGAAGTGCTGCGCCATGGGAATCTCGACGAACGCCTGCTGGAAGGTCGCGGCGATCTCGTCGCGGGAGCCGACCGGAATGCCGGCGGAGCTGTAGTCCAGAACGGCATCGGGAGTGAAGACGGCCTTGAAAAGGTCCCAGTCCTTGGTGTCGACGCCGCGGGCGTAGCGGGCGAGCAGTTCCTGGATTTCGATTTTGTCCTGCAATTGCTGAAGATTCATCGGGACCTCAGTTGCCGTTGAAGATCGGTGGGCGCTTCTCGATGAAGGCCTTCATGCCTTCCTTCGCGTCGTTGCTGCGGGTGACCGTGGCTGCGTAGCGACCCTCGATCGGGCGGGCCTCGTCCTCGGGCAGCCATCCGGTCTCGATCGCCGACGCCTTGGAGGCGGCCACCGACAGCGGGCCGTTCGCGGCGAGGATCCCGGCGATCTCGTGCCCCTTCGCGAGTCCCTCACCCTTGGGAACGACGTGCGTGACGAGCCCCCAGCGCAGCGCCTCCTCGGCGTCGAGGATCCGGCCGGTGAGAAGCATCTCCATGGCAACGGCGTAAGGGATCTGGCGCTTGAGGCGCATGGTCGAACCCGCACCGGCGATGAGCCCGCGGCGGGCCTCGGGAACGCCGAAGCGGGCCTGCTCCTCGGCGACGCGGATGTCGGTCTGCTGGAGCATCTCGCAGCCACCGCCCATGCAATCGCCGTTGACCACCGCGATGATCGGGGTGCGCAGCCACGTCGACAGCAGCAGCCCGCGTCCGATCAGGGACATGTCTTCCATGGCCCGGCGTTCGTTCTCGGAGGGGTCCGCGGAGCGATTCCCGGCCATCCATCCGGCGTCGAGGTCGCCGCCGACGCAGTACGCGCCCGGCGCGCCGGTGAGGATGACGGACCGAACGGTGTCATCAGCATCCACGGCATCCCAGGCATCCGCGAAACGCACCAGCATGTCGAGGGAAAGCGCGTTACGCCGGGCGGGCCGGTTCATCGTCAGGACGACCGTGTGGCCCTGCCTGTCGTAGATCAGGCTCGGCGCTTCGTCGGGCATGCGTGCTCCTTACCTCGAGGATGTCATCCCCGATGATGGCGCATGCTTCCTGGCGAGGGTCGGCTCGGCCCCCACGACCAAGCAGTATCGGCTCGCCGGACGCTAACGGAACAGGCTGCGTCCGAACCAGTCGCCGACCGCCGAAACTCCCGGCGGCACGGCGAAAACGGCGCTGCCGACATGCTTGATGTACTCATTGAGCGCGTCGTGCCGACCGAGCATCCGCTGGATGGGAACGAACTGCTTTCGCGGATCCTGCTGGAAAGCGATGAAGAACAGGCCGGCGTCGAGCTGACCGGTCGCCGGGTCGTTGCCGTCGGTGTAGGAGTAGCCGCGGCGCAGCAGCTTCTGCCCGCCGTGGCTTTCCGGGCTGGCCAGCCGGATGTGCGCATCAGCCGGGATGACCGGCTTGCCGGACGTGGTTTTCGCCGCCAGATCGACCTTGTCGAATTCGCTCGTGCCCGTCAGCGGAGCACCGGTGTCCTTGGCCCGGCCGAAGACGTTCTGCTGATCCGCCAGCTCGTCGGCGTCCCAGCTCTCGATCATCATGCGGATGCGTCGCGCCACCAGATAGCTCCCGCCGCGCATCCACTGCTGGTCGGTCTCGTCGCCGACCCAGACGAAGCGGTTCAGCTCGGCCGCGTCCTGAAACTTGATGTTGTTGGTGCCGTCCTTGAAGCCCATGAGATTGCGCGGGGTCGACTGGCCCGTGCTCGTGCTCGACGTGCGGCCGAACCCCAGCTGCGACCACCGCATGACGACGGTGCCGCGCCCGATCCGGGCAAAGTTGCGGATGACGTGGAACGCGACCTGGGGGTCGTTCGAGCAGGCCTGCACGCACAGGTCGCCGCCGCTGCGGGCGGGGTCGAGCGCATCGCCGGGCAGCGCGGGCAGGTCGGCAAGGGCGGCGGGGCGGCGTCTCGCCAGCCCGAAGCGGTCGTCGAACAGGCTGGGCCCGAAGCCGACCGTGATGGTGAGCGCCGCCGGGGGCAGCCCGAGCGCTTCACCGGTGTCGACCGGCGGTGAATGCGGGAGCGTCTGCACCGACCCGACCGGCAGCCCGGACGTCAGGCGACTGGCCGCCGCCGCCCACGTGCCGAGCATGCTCTGCAGATCGTCGACGCCGGTACTGGTGACGTCGAACGCGGCAAAGGCCAGCCAATCCTGCGCCGGCGTGGCAATACCCGCCTGATGCGTGCCGTAGAACGGCCATGACTGCGCGGACGGGCTCGCGCCCTCCCCGCTGTGATGATCTTCGGTCGCGGACGCGATGCCGTAGCCCGCGCCGCCGGCGACCAGGGCTCCCGCCCCTCCCAGAGCGGCACCGAGCAGGCCGCGCCGCGTGGGGCGAGACCGGTGTGGACGGCGCCCGCCTTCCCGTGGCGTGCTCAGGAATTCACCACCTTTCCCGCCACCTGCGAGAGCGGCTCGCTGACGGCCTGGATCGCCTGGGCGATGGCGGTGGTGTCAGCGCGCGCCAGCGAGGTGAACGGAACGAAGCCTCCGATTGCTGTCATGCTGCGGTACTCGTCGAGCAGGGTATCCAGGGCCGCGAACCGGGTGGCGATCGTGGTGCTGAGCGTCGGGTCGATCCTGGCGAGACCCGGCTTCAACGCGGCGAAGGCCTGCTCCGATCCCTCGACATTGGCCTGCAGATCAACGAGATCGAGGTGGGAGTAGCGCTCCTCCTCGCCGGTGATCTTGGTCTTGGACGCCTCGTCGAGCAGCCCGACGGCTCCGTTCGCCAGTTCCGCCGGCTGGTAGGTCAGGTCGGCGGTCAACGACTGCAGCTTCTTCAGATCGGCCATCAGCCCTGTCGCATACGTGTCGAGCCCGGCGGTGCTCTTGTCCTGGAACAGGCCCTTCTCGATGCGGTGGTAGCCGGTCCACTTGGCACTCGGAACGTCATCGGCGCGAGCGTCGATGTCTCTGTCGAGGTCGTCCTCGCCGCTGGTGAACGACTCGGCAACAGGCTCGATTCGCTCGTAGTACGGGCGCGCCTTCCCGTAGGCGACCTGCGCCGCGGTGAGGTCGTCGACCCGGATCGCGTCAACCATCGGCTGGGTGTTGGTGATCATCAGGTTGAGCTGCGAGATGACGTACTGCGCATACGTTCTTGGTGCCTGCGGCGAGCAGGCCTGCGGTATCTGTCGGCGCCTGCGAAACGGCGCCGCCGGTGACCTTGAAGGTGGTCTTCTCCGTGGACGCGCCAGGGCAGTAGAGCGTGTACTCACCGGCACCGAGTTGCAGCGCGAAGCTGCCCGAGAAGCCTGGCGCGAGGTTCTCCTTCTCGGCGAGGATGCGTTCCCCCGACAGCAGCTCGATCTCGGTGACACCGGTGGCGTTCTTGTTCGACACCTTGAAGGTCAGCGGGCCTGACGGGTAGGAGCCCAGCGCCGGCGCGCAGCCCTCGCCGGTGATGACCACGTCAACGGCGCGCGTCCCCGCGGTGGCACCGCTGCTTGACGAGGTCGTCCTACCGCTGGAGTCGCTGCCACATCCCGCAAGTGCCACCAGCGTGAGGGCTCCGGTGAGGGATCTGGCAGGCATCAGACCCGCTCCCGGACGCGGCGCGCAGGATGCACGGCCACGGGAGCCGCGGGCGAGGCAGCGGCCGGGACGCGGTGGCGGCGGCGGGCAAGCCGGGCACCGGCGCTCAACGCGGCGAACGCGGCCGCCGCGATCCCCAGGAGCGTCGGGTAGTCCGAGCCCCACGACCGCGACCGGGCCAGCGTGGCGAGTTCCTGATGATCGGCAGATGCGAGCGCGCTACGTGCCTCGGGCGTGGGCTGCAGAGTGGTGTCACGCACGCTCTCGAGCACCAGCGGGCCGGAGCTCAGCCTGGCTGTGGCGGACACCGTCACCCGGCGGCCGGCATCGAGCAGCCAGTGGGTCCGGCTGTCGAGATAGAGGGTGTCGGTGACGGTCTCGCGGTAGGTGAGTGCGATCGGGCCACTGACGTCGGCGGCGGTGACGCCGATGGGCAGCCTTCCGCCGTTGAGTTGCCGCAACTGCCCGGCCGTGACCGACGCGGGCAGTCCGGCGCCGGCGGCCGCCTGGGATTGCCGGCGGGTGAGGACGTCGACATCGACGCCGCCGCGAACGTCGTGACCGCTCGCCTTCGCGCCGGTCGTCGTCCAGTTCACCGGAGAGGTCGAACCGGCGACCGGCGTCGTCCAAGACGCGGGCGCGGCGCCGTCCGCGGAAGGCGCCGCGACCGCGAAGGAGATCGCGGCGGCCACACCCGCCGCAGCGGCCACCAGCGAGGCCCACGAGACCGCGCGCCACGGCACGCGGCGGCCGGGCGGCCAGCCGACGTAGAGACCCACCGGCACCAGGTAGCCGAGCCAGCCGATGACCTCGATCACGGTCGGCATGGGCTGGATACCGAGCACGCCGGTGATCAGCGATGCCTGCACGGAGCCGCTGCGCACGAGCCAGGAGATGTCGAAGAGGCGATCCTGGCCGGCATTGAGCCAGCCCGCCTCGTGTGCCGTGTGCAGCGCGGTCATCACCAGCCCGGCGGCCACGACGACCAGCACGAGACCCGTCGCGCGAAAGAAGCGCGAAAGGTTGATGCGCACGCCGCCGCGGTAGATGCCGTAGCCCAGCAGGACCGCGAGCAGGATGCCGAGCAGCGCGCCGAGCCCGGCGGTCAGGCCGTTGCCGCTGGCGTTGAACGCGGCGAGCAGGAAGACCGCCGTCTCCAGGCCCTCGCGCAACACGGCCAGAAAAGCCATAGCTATCAAGGCTTTTGCCGATCCCTGCGCCAAGGCGGACCCGGCTGCTCCCTCGAGTTGGCCCTTGAGGTCGCGGGAGTGGCGACGCATCCAGACGACCATGTACGTGACCATCGCGACGGCGACGGCGCCGATCACCGTCTCCAGGGCCTCCTGCTGGCGCTGCGGCAGATCGGCGGAGACGATCCGCAGCACGACACCGACGGCCAGGCAGATCAGCACAGCCGCGAGCACGCCGACCCAGACCCAGCGCAGCGCTGCGGAAGCGCTCGCCCCACCGCGCTGCTTGAGGAACGCCGCCACGATGCCCACGATCAGCGCGGCCTCGAGGCCTTCGCGCAGCCCGATCACGAAGGTCGCGACCACGATGTCACCGTCCCGATAAGTAAGGGCAACTTAACCTAATCTGAGGTAACCGTAACAGCCTCTCCCCCGGCTTCGCAATGCTCCGCATCTATTCGCAACCAAGGGTTGCGTATCTCGGTAGACCTGCTACCTTTGGTTGCACATCAACCAGGAGGTGGTCCCGATGCCCGACATCCGGCATCACGTAGGAATCAACGCCCCGCGCAGCGATGTCTACGCCGCGCTCGCGACCCGAGACGGCCTCGCGCAGTGGTGGACGACGAGCACCGAAGGCGAGTCACGGCCAGGGGAAGACCTGACCTTCCGCTTCGGACAGCCCGAGCCGGCGGCAGTCATGCGGGTGCTCGATCTCGTGCCCGACACGCTGGTGCGCTGGCAGTGCGTCGTCGGTCCTGACGAGTGGCTCGACACGATCCTGACCTTCGAACTGAAGCCGAACGGCGACGAGACCCTGATGGCCTTCACCCATGGCGGCTGGCGCGAGCCGGTCGACTTCATGGGCCACTGCAGCACCAAGTGGGCCTACTTCTTGCTGGGCCTCAAAGCGGGCCTCGAGGGCGGAAAAGCCACGCCGTGGCCGGGCGACATGCCGATCAGCAGCTGGGGATGAGCATGATGGTCACCGTGCAGATCGAGCAAGAAGTGGTCATCGAAGCACCGGTCGACATCGTCTGGCGCACCGTCACCGAGCCGGAGCAGATCAGCCAGTGGTTCGCCGACCGGGTCGAACTCGACCCGCGACCCGGCGGGCGCGGGACGTTCGTCTTCCATAACGACGGCAGCAACGTCGTCACCGCCCCCCTCGTCATCGAGGCGATGGAGGCACCGACCCGCTTCGCCTTCCGGTGGAACCATCCCGAGGGTGAGACGCCGGGAGCCGGGAACTCAGTGCTGGTGGAGTTCACGCTCACCGCGGAGGGCAATGAACGCACCCGGCTGCGCGTCACCGAAAGCGGGCTCGACGGGCTCAGCTTGCCCGACGCCGAAAAGTCGAGCTACGCCCGGGAGCACACCGAAGGCTGGGAGCACTTCCTCGGCCGGCTGGCGGGCCTGGTGCTGCGGGGATGACGACGCAGCCCGACGACGAGTTGTGGTCGGCAATCGGCGACCCCTCTCGTCGTCGGGTGCTCGACCTGCTCGTCAGCAGCGGTGAGGCGACCGCCAGCTGGCTCGCGGGGCAAGTCCCCTTCTCCCGGCAGGCAGTGTCGAAACACCTGGCCGTGCTGGAACAAGCAGGCCTGATCATCCGTCGCAAGGAGGGCCGCGAGGTGCGTTACCGGGTGGATCCCCAACGTCTGGACGACGCCACGTCGGCCATGTCGGCGGTCGCGCGCGGGTGGGACCGGCGACTCGGCGCCATCAAGCGGCTGGCTGAAGCGGCTCACGCCGAGGCGAAGCGCGTCAAGGACTCCTGAGTGGGCAGGCCGGTGTCGCCGGTGGCCGCATCCATCAGAACGGCTCCGAGCTGTAGACGACGGCCCCGCCGTAGTGGGGCGAGGAATGGCACGCCACGCCGATGTTCATGCCCTCGCGCTGGCGCTCACCGGCCCGCCGGGAGAGCTGGAGGTAGCACTCGAGCATCTGGGGGACGCCGTGCATCCGGCCGTTGCCCAGGGCCCCGCCGCCCGAAAGGGCCGGCACCCCGCCCGGCCGGTCGCTGTCGATGCCGCCGTCCTGCGCGAAGCGATGCGCCTCACCGGCCGGGCACAAGCCCAGCAGTTCCAGCCACCAGTAGACGAAGGGCGAGAAGCCGTCGTAGACCTGGGGCAGGTCGACCTCGGACGGTCCGATGCCGGCGCTTTCCCATAAGCGACGGGTCATTTCCTCGCCCACACCCATGATGTCGTCCAGCGGCCAGTGCAGCGGAAGGCGCGGCGTCGAGGGCTGCCCCAGCGCGTAACCCGACACGTAGACCGGAGGGTGCGGTCCGTGGCGCGCCCGGTCGGCGGAAGTGAAGACGAACGTCGCCACACCGTCCACCGGGATGTCACAGTCGTAGCGGCAGATCGGATCGAACAGTTGCGGGGCCTGGAGATACTCCTGCGCGGTCAGGGGTTTGCCGTGCCAGTACGACCACGGGATGCGGGCGCCGTTCTTGCGCGCCTCCACGAGCACCGCGGCCATCGCGTCGCGGGAGGCGCCGTAGCGCTGCAGGTACTCGTTGTAGGGCAACGCGATCATCGCCAACGGACCGAAAAACCCTTGCGGCGCCGTCCATTGCGCCGACCCGCCGGCGTGGGTCATGGGGTTGGCGTGGTACTTGCCGGGCGGGTTGTGCAGCGCCCGGTGCACGAGCACGTACTCGGCGGCGCCGCTGGCGACGGCGTTGACCGCCATCGCCACCGAGCCGGGAATCTGCCCGAAGCCCTGAAAGCCTGCGGCGTAACGCGGATGGGCGCCGAGGTGCTCGGCCATCCAGTTCGCGGACACGACGCTGACGCCGTCCTGGATCGTGTGCGCACCCGAGGTCGGGAACAGGGCTCCGGTGACGAAACCGTCGATCTGGCCGACCGTCAGCCCCGCATCGGCGATGGCGCGGCGCGCCGTGTCCACGGCCAGCGCCCCGAGGTTCTGCGGCGCGTGCCGCTCGACCTGGCTCTGCGCGTAGCCGACGATCGCCACCTTGTTGCGCGCCGAGAAGTCCGCGGTCACGCGGACTCCTCCAGCGCGAAGGCCGGGACCGACACGCCCGGGGCGATGTCCTCGAACGCCGGCACGACCCGAATACCCAACGACAGCGGCGCGTCGACCCCGTCGATGAGCCGCCCGATCAGGCGCAGCTCGCGTTGGTCGTCGAGTTCGACATCGACGAGGACGAAGGGCAGGTCGCCGTCGAAGCCGGGCAGGAACGACTGCCTCACCACGGTCCACGCCCGTACGATCCCGCGGCCGCTGACGGGCTCGAAGGTGAAGTCCGGCGAGGTGGTCCCGCAGTGCGGGCAGACGACGTCCGGCGGCAGGGAGAACATGCGACAGTTCGAGCACCGCGCAGCCGTGAGGACGTGCTCGGCGGCAGCGTTCCAGTAGGGCGCCGACTGCTCGTCCGGCACCGGCGTCACGCGCTGGGGCAGCTTCGCCGCCCCGGTCACGGGATCGCCCCGGCGTCGCGCATCGCGCTGATCTCGTCCCAGTCGTAGCCCAGGTCGACGAGGATCATCTCGGTGTGCTCGCCGTGCTCGGGAGCCCGTCGCAGCTCCGCCGGCCGGCCGTCGAACTGCACCGGCACGTTCGGAAGCTGATAGGAGACGCCATCGGCCTCGACGTCACCGACGTAACCGTTGGCCACGACTTGCGGATCGTCGACGAGTTCGGGGACCGACTGCACCGGCGCCCAGGGGGCATCGAGCGCGGCCAGGACGCGCTTCCACTCCTGGAAAGTGCGCTCCGCGAAGAGCTCATCGAGCGCCGCCATGCAGGCGACGCTGTTCTCGGCACGGACGTGGATGTCGCTGAAGCGCGGATCGGCGAGCAGGTCATCACGACCGACGACCTTGCAGAAGTCGGCCCAGTAACGGTCGGGTTCCAGGAACACCAGCTGGATGTGGCGGCCGTCCTTGGTGCGGTAGGCGGTGACCAGCGGGTTGGGCATGGCCGCCCGTCCCGGTGACGGCCTCGGCGGGGTGCCGCCGAGGGTGGCGAGCACGTCGGACGACAGCGTCCACATCGCCGTCGCCAGCAGCGAGACGTCGACCACTCCCCCGGTGCCGGTACGTTCCCGCTTGAGCAGCGCGGCGGCCACCCCGAACGCCAGCGCCATGGCGCCGTTGCGGTCGCCCATCGCGCCGCGCTGACCGATCGGATAGTCGAGTTCGGGAGGGGTCAGGATGTGCGCGAGCCCGCCGCGAGCGAAGAAGGCCGACGCGTCATAGCCGGCCTGGTCGGCGTCGGGCCCGCGTACGCCGTAGCCGTTCCCTCGAGCGAAGATGAGCCGTGGGAAGCGTTCCCGCACCCTCTCGGCGTCAAGACCGAGCCGCTCCAAGGCCTGGGGGCGCAGGTTGGTCAGGAAGACGTCGGCCGATTCGAGCAGCCGGTACAAGGCCAGGCGACCCTTCTCGTGGCGAACGTCCAACGCCAGCGAGCGTTTCCCGCGATTGGCCAGTGCCATCGACAGGTTGACACCGCCCTTCCCGGCACCGATCCCTTGGGTCATCAGGCCGCGGTAGGGATCGCCCTGCAGCGGCTCGATGTGGATGACGTCAGCCCCCCAGTCGGCGAGCAACGCACCCGCCACCGGAACGAAGACCCACTGGGCCAGCTCGACGACACGGATGCCCTCGAAAGCGTTCTGTTCCATGGAAATTTCTCTCCGCCGCACTCAGCCGCCGCGCGCCTCGACGAGCCGGCCACGATTGACCTTGGTCGCCTCGCTACGCGGGATCACGTCGACCAGCTCGATGGTTTTCGGCACCTTGTACGGCGCGAGCCGGCTCTTGGCATACGCCACGACCTCGTCGTGGGCCGGCGGTGCCGCGGGGTCGGCCGGCTCGATGATGGCGTGTACCCGGCGGCCCCACTGCTCATCACGCAGCCCGACCACCACGATGTCGGCGATCTTCGGATGGTCGATCAGTGCCTTCTCCACCTCGGCGGGGAAAACGTTCGCACCGCCGGTGATGATCATGTCGACCCGCCGGTCGGCAACGAACAGGAAGCCGTCTTCGTCCACGTGACCCAGATCGCCCACCGTGCGAAAACCATCGGGGGTCTCGCGCAATTGGGGGGCCTCGCCGAGATAGTTGGAGCCACCGTAGGACGGTGCGCGCAGGAAGATCTCGCCGAGCTCTCCGATGGGCACGTCGGCGCCGTCGGGGCCGAGGATCCTGACCTCGGTCCCGCGCATGCCACGCCCGACGCTGCCCTGATGCTTCATCCACTCGTCGCCGCGCAAGGCGGTGATGCCGATGGCCTCGGTCATGCCGTAGGCCATGATGATGCGCTCGGCGCCGATGAGGCGTGCCCAACGATGCACCAGTGAAGGGGGCATCGGCGCGGCGCCCTGGATGATCCACACCAGGCTCGACAGATCACGATCGTCGACCCCCGGCGCATCAGCCATGCGCTGCAGCATCGTGGGGGTCGCGGTGAAGTTGGTGACGCCGTGGCGCTCGATCAGCTCCAGAGCCCGTGCGGCTTCGAACTTCTCCATGACCACGAGCCGGTCACCGGCGAGCAGATTGTGCAGCGTGGTGAAGGCGTTGACGTGATACATCGGCGCGAGCACCAGGATGGTCTGCGGCCGCGGGATCGGCATCCAGAACTCGGCCATCGGCGTGCTGAACACCGGATCGAAGACCGCTGGAACCGCGCTGAGAATGATTTTCGGGGTGCCGGTCGAGCCGCTGCTGCAGATGCCCTGCAAATGCGGGGCGATCAGGTCGGGCAGGTCCGCCGGGACCTCAGCGCCGTCGGTCGCGTCGATCCAGGACAGGTCTTCGGGACTGAGATAGACCCGTGGATCGATCACCTCACGAAGTCGCGCCAGCTCCCAATCGGGAACGTCCCAGCGCACCGGCACCGGCACGGCGCCGAGCCGCCACGAGGCGAAGGCGGCGATCGCGAACTGCGGTGAGTTGCGCAGCCCCAGGCCCACGCGGTCGCCGTAGCCGACGCCGCGCGCGGCCAGCGCCGCGGCGAGCTCACGCGAGCGGCGATCGAGCCAGCTGTAGGTGACGGCCTGCTCGCTGCCGTCGATACGCACGTGGCGATACGCGGGCTCGTCCGGACGCTCCTCGGCGAGCTGCGCGAGACGCTGGGTCTGGCTCACGGTCACATCCTGCACCGTCACCCGCGCGCGCCTCCGCCCGCACTCGGTCGGCGCCACCACGCTGGTGTCTCAGCCGAAGGCGCGTTCCCCGGCAATGTCGTAGATCTTGACCTCGAAGCCCTTGGGGGCGGGGCCGGTGCCGCGAGGAGCCTTGGAGACCACCGCCATGTGCGCGTCGAACGAGGCCTGATCCGCCCAACGCTCGAAGAGCACGACCCGCGTCTCGTCGACCGGGTCGGCGGCCATGACGTAGTCGAGGTTGCCGCCTTCGGTCCGCGTCTCGCGCATCGCCTCCGTGCGGCCTTCGAGGAAGGCATCCCGGTCCGCCGGATCGAGCACGAAATGCCCCGCCACGATCAACATGTCTGTCGCCCTTCGCTCATCACCAGTGATCACGTGACTTTAGGGGGCGGTGCAAGCAGCGGTGACGAGAGGGTCTCCAAGGCTGCCTCGTCCTCGTCCTCGGCCGCCACCGACGACGTGACAGGCTCCGAGGCCGGACGCGTTCGCACCATCAAGAGGACTACCAGCACGGCGACCCCGATCGAGATGGCCGCGCCGGTCAGCACCGCCGACGTCCCGTGGCCGAGCAGCAGCTGGGCGCGGCGGGCGGCGCTGACGCCCGCCGGCAGGTGCGCCGCAGCCTGCGTGCTCGCCGCTCCGAAGACGGTGACCATCACGGCAAGGCCCAGCGAGGCGCCGGTCTGCTGGCTGACGTTGACCAGGCCCGATGCTGCCCCCTCGTCCCGCGGCGGGACCCCGGCGACGGAAACCCCGGTGAGAAGCGCGAAAGCGATCCCGACACCGACCCCGAGCATCATCATCGGCAGCACGATGTTGGGCCAGAACTGCGTGCTCGCCGAAAGCCGGCTGAGCCAGATCATGCCGATGAAGGCGGTGCCCGTCCCGGCGGCGATGAACGCCCAGCCGCGCCGCCGCGGGGGGATGTGCGGCAGCAGTTGGGAGGTCGTGAACATCACCAGCGTCAGGGGCAGGAACGCGTAACCCACATCGAGCGGGCTGTAGTTGCGCGCCCCTTCGAGATAGACGCTGATGTAGAAGAAGAAGGAGAACATGCCGCCGTTGATGAACACTCGCGCCAGGTAGGCCCCCGCACGGGCGCGCTCGGCGAACAGCCGCAGCGGCGTGATCGGCTGCGCCGCCAGCTTCTCGTTCATCACGAACGCCACCATCAGCACGCCGCCGAGCGCGAACGCTCCGATCGCCCAGCCGTTGCTCCAGCCGTCCTCGGCAGCACGCACGAAGGCGTAGACGAGCACGGTCATGCCGAGGGTCGACGTCACCGCGCCCGTGATGTCGAAACGTCCCGGATGGCGTTCGGTGTCGGGCAGCACGCGCGGGCCGAACGCGACGATCGCCAAGCCGATCGGAACGTTGATGAACAGGCCCCATCGCCACGACAGCGTGGTCGTCAGCAAGCCACCGACGATCAGGCCGACGGCCGTCCCGCCGCTGGCGACCGAGCTGTACATCGCAATCGCGCGCGACCGGGCGTGAGCCTGCTTGAACGTCGTCAGCAGCAGCGCCAGCGTCGACGGTGCCGCGACCGCACCGGCGATCCCCTGAATCGCCCTCCCGAGGACCAGGACCTGGGCTGTCGGTGCCACGCCGGCGAGAAACGAGGCGGCCGCGAAGGCCGCCACTCCCGAAAGGAAGACCCGGCGCCGGCCGAAGATGTCACCTAGCCGGGCGCCGAGCAGCAGGAGCCCACCGAAGGCCAGCGTGTACGCGTTCTGCACCCACGAGAGCCCGGAGCTGGAAAAGTGCAGCGTTTCCCGGATCTTCGGCAATGCCGTCACGATGACGGATGTGTCCAGCGTGAACATCAGCTGGCACGAAAGGATCATGATGAGCACCAGGGTCGGCGACGACGCCTGCGATCGTGCCTTCACCGACGCCGTAGTCCCTGTGGTGGATCCGCCCTATGTGCTGTCGATGGACTTTAGCGCCGGGCCTCGACGGGTCAGCACCCGCGTCCCGCTCTTGCCGACTCGGCCGCTGGCAGGCAGCCTGGAACGGTGGCCAAGAAGAAGTGGAACGAGCTCAGTCCCCGCGCGCGCCGGTTCATCATCCTCGGCGGCACCTTTGAAGGCGTCCTGAAGATTGCTGCGCTGATCGATCTGAAACGACGGCCGGCCAGCGAGATCCGGGGTAGCAAGGTGCGCTGGGCAGCGGCGATCGTGCTGATCAATTCCGTCGGTCTGGTACCCCTCGGCTACTTCCTGCGCGGCAGGCGCAAGCCGTAGCCCTCAGAGGTGGCGAGCCGCGGCCACCGTCGCCAGCTCCGGCGGTGTCGGCCAGGAATTGGCGCGGCAGCCCTGCAAGCTGATCGACTGCTGCTGCATCACGGGCGCGATCGCACCGGGAGCGGGGCAGTAGCGGTGCCCCAGGCCCAGCCAGTGACCGACCTCGTGGTTGATCACCATGATCTGGTAGCTGGCCAGGCTGGCCGGCCAGCCGTAGGTCGTCCCGTGGTGGAAGCGCACCGAGTTGATGATGACGTTGCGGCCGACGCTGCAGCTCAGGTTCGCCGAGCAGATGGGACTGAAGAGCGGCAGCTGTTCGGGGCTCGCCAGCCAGATGGTGAAGTCACCGCCGTAGAGCACCTGCTTGAAGGCGATCTTCCCGCCGAGCGACCAGCCGCGGGGATCGTTCAGGGTGAGCGTGGCCAGCTTGGCGAGCAGCCCCACGTCAGCGTCCCTGAGGTGGACGGTTCCGGCGACGTTGACCGTGTAGGTGTACGTGATGCGCGGGGGCGGCGGGGTGCAGGCACTGGGCAGCGCCACTGCGCAGACGAGCGCAGCCGCCAACGCGGAGCCGCGCAGGTTGCCCATTCCCCTGAACCCGTGCAGCCACCGCCGCGAGGTTCCCAGAAACGCCATCACACTCGCCACACCCCTCATTCGGCAGGCCCGGCCGTCGCGCGAGCAAATGCGCGAGGATGATTCGGCAGCACAGCGCGGATTGGCGACGATGAGCAGGGGGAACGCGATGGGATCATTCGAGGGAAGGGTCGCGTTCATCACCGGCGGCGCCCGCGGGCAGGGCCGCTCCCATGCCGTCGCGCTGGCCCGCGAGGGTGCCGACATCGTCATCTGTGACTGGTTCGGCGGCCTCGACACCATCCGCTACCCGCTGCCCGAACGCGGCGACATGGAGCAGACGGTGAAGCTCGTCGAGGCCGAGGGCCGGCGCTGCCTCGCGGCGGAGGCTGACGTGCGCGACCTCGAAGCGTTGGAGGGACTGGTCGCCCGAGCGACCGAAGAGTTCGGACGCATCGACATCGCCTGCGCCAACGCCGGTGTCGCCACCACCAGCGGGCTGCCGGTGCACGAGATGAGCCCCGCATCGTGGCGGCAGGTCATCGACATCAACCTCACCGGCGTTTTCAACACCATCCATGCCGTCGCTCCCGGGATGGTCGAGCGGCGCTACGGCCGGATCATCGCGACCGCCTCGATGATGGGCCGCACGGGTGGACCCCACGTCGCCGGCTACGCGTCGTCGAAGTGGGGCGTCATCGGCCTGGTGAAGTCCGCCGCCCACGATCTGGCGCAGTACGGCGTCACGGTCAACGCCATCGCCCCGGGCAACGTCGACACCCCGATGATCCAGAACGAGGCCATCCGCAAGCTCATGCGCCCGGAGCTCGAGCACCCCACACGCGAGGATGCGGCGGCGGCATTCCAGCGGCTGCACGTCATTCCGATCCCCTGGCTGGATGCCGAGGAGATCTCGCGGGCGGTGCTCTACCTGGCTGCCGAACAGGCGCGCGGGATCAGCGGCACGGTCATGTCCATCGACGCGGGAGCCTCGGCGCGGGTCACTGCCTGATCAACCCTTCGGGACGAATGACCCTATTCGGACGCACAAGCGCGGAGAAGGCTGATCTTGCGAACGCGCCCCGTCTAGGAGGACAACCATGCCCGCTGCCACAACGAAGACCGCCAAGACTGCCGCCGCCCGAACTCCCGCCGCAAAGGCTCGAGCCGTCAAAACTCCGGTAGCCAAGGCTCGCGCCGTCAAAGCTCCGGTAGCGAAAGCTCCGGTAGCGAAAGCCCCGGCAGCCAAAGCTCGCGCCGTCAAAGCTCCGGTAGCGAAGGTTCCGCAGCCGCGCGCAGGCGTCGCAGCCAAGACGAGCAAGACCGCAAAGGTGAGGACCGCGGCTGCCAAGACTGCCGACCTTTCCCAGGACGTGTTCACCTCGGTCGAGGCCGGGCAGCGCACGGCGATTGCGGCTGTTCGCACCTTCGTCGACACCGTCGACAGGGCGCTCCCAGCGCTCGGCGAGCACCCCTCCCGCCGCGAGACCGTCATCGATGCGGCCCTGGACATGGCGGACAAGCTCGTCACGACCCAGTACCACTTCCTGCGCAGCGTCGTCCGCAGCACTGACCGCTCCCTGAAGCTGTCGAACGGCAAGGGGAAGTAGCCGGCACAACCCCCGGCGTAGGCGCTGGATGAGGCTGGGCCATCCTTAGGACATGACGACTGCGACCACGCCCACGGACCTCAGCAGCCTGGGCCGCATCTTCGCCGAACCCAGCGCCTACGCCGACCCCGGCGCCTGGCACGCAGCCGCCAAGCGGCTGCGTGAGGAAGCGCCGATCATCAAGGTCAGCCTGCCGGACTACCCCGAGTTCTACGCCGTCACCCGCCACGCCGACGTGATGGAGATCGAGCGCAATCCCGAGGTCTTCACCAACGCGCCGGTGCCTGCGCTCGCCACTCTCGCCGAGCGGCAGGAGGGCGGCGACACCGCCGGCATGAAGACCCTCGTGCAGATGGACGGCGATGAGCACCGCGCCCACCGGATCATCGTCAACGAATGGTTCAAGCCCCGCAACGTCCGCAAGATGCAGGAGCGGGTCGACGAGCTGGCCAAGCAGTACATCGACCAGATGGCCGCGAAGGGCGGCGAGTGCGACTTCGCCAAGGAGATCGCGACGCATTTCCCGCTGCAGGTGATCCTGTCGATCCTCGGGCTCCCCGAGTCCGACTACGCCAAGATGCTGAAGCTCACCCAGGAGCTCTTCGGCGCCGAGGACCCCGACATCGGCCGCGCAGGTGAGGACGCCAGCGTCCTCACCGTCATGATGGATTTCTACAGCTACTTCACCCAGCTCGCCGCCGACCGCCGGGCTCACCCGACCGACGACCTCGCCTCGGTCATCGCCAACGCCGAGCTCAACGGCGCTCCGCTGCCGGACATGGACGTCTTCGGCTTCTACCTGATCATCTCGACCGCCGGTCACGACACCACCTCGAACTCGCTTGCCGGTGGCCTTCTCGCACTGATCGAGCACCCGGATCAGCTCGCGCTCATGAAGGACCGGCCGGAGCTCATCGACAATGCGGCCAACGAGCTGATCCGCTACGTGTCGCCGGTGAAGCACTTCATCCGCACCTGCCAGGAGACGTTCACCGTTGGCGACGTGACGTTCCAGCCGGGCGATGTCGCGCTGCTGTCGTACGCGTCGGCGAACCGCGACGAGGCGGTCTTCCCGGATCCGTTCAGGCTCGACGTCCAGCGCGAGAACGCCGGATCGCACCTCGCGTTCGGCTTCGGTCCGCACTTCTGTCTCGGTGCCCACCTGGCGCGCATGGAGGTCCGCACCCTCTTCAAGGAACTCATCACGCGTGTCGACGCGATCGAGCTGACCGCCGAGCCGACCTTCGTGCAGTCCCGTCTGGTGAGCGGGCCGAAGACGCTTCCGGTGCGCTACACCTGGCGCTGAACTCCTTCACCGCTGGGTACGAGCTGGGCCAAAAGCCCCTACCGACGAAGGGGGTTTTGGCCGACCGTTGAGCTTGCGCCCTGAAAGGGGGCCCGCTCATGTCGGCTCGGCCGAGCATTCTGCGATTCCTCGGCGCCACGGGAACCGTTACCGGCAGCTGCTTCCTGCTACGCGCACCGGAGAGCAACGTCCTGGTCGACTGCGGGCTGTATCAGGGCACCCGCGAACTGCGCCGGCGCAACTGGGATCCCTTCGCTGTCGATCCCGCCTCGATCGACGCGGTGGTGTTGACGCACGCGCATCTCGACCATTGCGGATACCTGCCGCGCCTGGCCAAGCACGGCTTCCGGGGACGCGTGTACGCCACCGAAGCGACCGTGGAGCTCGCCAGGATCGTGCTGCTCGACAGCGCGCACCTGCAGGAGGAGGACGCCGCCCACGCGCGAGCGCATCACTACTCCCGCCACGCGGAGCCAGAACCGCTGTACACGACGGCAGACGTGAACCGCCTGCTCCCGCAATTTCAGCCCATCGCGTTCAACACCACGCACCGCGTGGCCGACGGCGTCACCACGACGCTGCGACCGGCCGGGCACATCCTCGGCGCCTCGACGGCCTTGCTCGACGTCGCGAACGGCAGCGCGACCGCGCTGTTCAGCGGTGATCTGGGACGCAACTCCCATCCCCTGCTCGCAACGCCTGCTCCCCCGGCGGCAGCCGACGTGATGGTCATCGAATCGACCTACGGCAACCGCGGGCACCCGCCGGCGGACAGCGATCTGCTTGCCGGGGCCATCAGCCGCACGATCGCGCGCGGCGGCACGGTCGTCATCCCGGCCTTCGCCGTGGACCGCACCGAGATCATCCTCATGGAACTGCGACGGCTGCGCCGGCTCGGCAGCATCCCGACAGTGCCTGTCTACGTCGACAGTCCGATGGCGCTGGACGCCCTCGCCGTCTACCGCGACGCCCTGCGGTCACGGAGCCCCGATCTACGCCAGCTCCCGGACAGCGACGAACTCTTCGATGCCGGCGAACTCCACGAGATGCGGACCGTCGAGGAATCGAAGACCCTGAACGGTCCGCGGTGGCCCTGCATCATCATTTCCGCCTCGGGAATGGCATCCGGCGGCCGGGTCCTGCATCACCTCGAGGGCCTGCTGCCCGACCCGCGCAACACCGTGCTGATCGTGGGCTACCAGGCGGCCAGCACGCGCGGGAGGGAACTCGTCGACGGCGCCAGGACGGTGAAGATCCACGGCCGCTACGTCCCGGTGCGTGCAGACGTCATCGACATCCCCACGTTCTCCGTCCACGCCGACGCGGACGAGATGCTGGCCTGGCTCGCCCAGGCGCCGCGGCGGCCACACACCTGCTATCTCGTCCACGGTGAGCCGCTGGCGTCAGCAACGCTGCGGGATCGGATCGAGAACGAACTCGGCTGGACCGCAGTCATCCCCAAGCACGGCGAGCAGGTGCTCATCAATCCAGCTCGCTAGATGCGTCTCTGCCGAAGATGTCGTCACCCACCGTCGGTTGACTTTCAGAACGGGCAGTCTTTGGGGTTCGAGCTTCCCCGCTTTGACGGACACCCGAGACTGGACCTTTGAGGTCTGGTGAAGGGAGTGTCCCTGGTGGGACGTCCATCGAAGTACAGCGCCGAGTTTCGGCGTGACGCGGTCGCGTTGGTGCGTGACGGCAAGGTCGCGGTGAAGACCGCTGCCCGTGATCTGGGGCTGCACCCGGAGACCTTGCGGGGGTGGGTGAAGCAGGACCGCATCGACCGCGGCGAGGGCGCCGGCGGTGAGCTCACCAGTGCCGAGAAGGCCGAGCTGCAGGCGCTGCGCAAGCGGGTCCTGGTACTCGAGCAAGAGCGGGACATTCTGAAAAAAGCCACGGCCTTCTTCGTCAAGGAGACGACCCGGTGACGGCCTACCGGTTCATCGTCTCGGAGAAGGCGCACCACGACGTCAACATGATGTGCCGGCTACTGAAGGTCTCCCGCTCGGGGTTCTACGACTGGCTGTCGCGGTCCCCATCGGACCGGGAGCTGAGCAACCAGCAGCTGCTGGACCTGATCCGCACGATCCACGCGGCACACAAGGACTACGGCGCCCCGCGCATGCTTGCCGAGCTACGCGACACCCATGGGCTGCGGGTGAACAAGAAGCGCGTCGAGCGGCTGATGCGCCTGCACGGCGTGGTCGGCACCCATCAGCGCAAGCGGATCTGCCTGACCAAACAGGACAAGAACGCCGCGCCCGCGCCGGACCTGATCGGCCGGGACTTCGCCGCCAGCACGCCCGACAGGCCGATCGCGCCGGGCGCCCGGATGGTCGGGGACATCACGCAGCTCGCGACCGGCGAGGGCTGGCTCTACCTCGCTGATGTCCTCGATCTGGTTCGCGTTCGGTACTTGGCTACGCCATGGCCGAGCACATGCGCGCCGAGCTCGTCTGCGACGCGATGACGATGGCCGCGAACACCGTTGCGCTGCCGCCCAAGGCGATCTTCCACTCCGACCGCGGGAGCCAGTACACCTCGGCGCTGTTCACCTCGACCTGCAAGGCTCTCGACGTCAGACGCTCGATGGGACGGACCGGGTCATGCTTCGATAACAGTGCCGCTGAAGCGCTGTGGGCAACGATGAAACGCGAACTCGGCCGGACCTGGTGGCCCACCCGCGCCCAGGCCCGGCGGGCCGTCTTCGCCTGGCTGGCCTACTACAACCGGCGCCGCCGGCACTCCACGATCGGCTACCTCACACCACATCAGATGATCACCAACTACCGTGGGCAGCAGCTCGCGGCATGACAATCACGTGTCCGTCAAAGCGGGGGAACTTCAGGTCTGCCGCGCGGTGGTCTTCGGGTTGTACGGGGTAGCGACGGCCTAACGGGCTGATCCACGTAAGCGGTTCCGTATCCGTCGTTTTCAGCTTCCATCCGCCGGCGTGTTTGACCGTGTGATGGTTGCCGCACTGGGGACGAAGGTTGATGCGGTCGGTGCGACCGCCGCCGGAAACGCCCGGCCGGTACGGCTGTCGGTGGTCGACTTCGCAGGGTTCGGCGGCCCGGTGGCAGTTGGGTCGGCCTGGGGCGCGGTGCCCGGATTACTCCGGGTCCGTTTCCCCAGGCCGCCCGCCGAACCGGACGTGCGACTTTCACCGCATCCGGCTCTCCACGAGGTCTGCCGTCGGGTTGGTTATGCAGGCTGGATCCAGGGGTTGGGGATCGTATTGCCCCGGTAGCGGTAACGACGGATCGGTATTGCTGCCGGGTCGAAAAGGGTGATCCCGTCCGCGCTGATGGGTTTCCACCGCCCGGTGGGGTCGGTGAGCCAGCGGCGGACGTCCTTCCACTTCCAGCGATGCCGGGTGCGTTGCCAGCGAACGATCCGCCACCACACGAACTGGCGGAGGTGGTTGAAGGTTCGTTTGGCGATGGCGTGCTTGAAGTAGTTGGTCCAGCCACGCAGCAACAGGTTGATCCGGTGCAGCGTGGTTCCAAGGATCTGCTGTGATGTCCTGGGGGTGAGGGCACGAATCTTCGCCTTGATCGTCTGCAAGGGTCGCTTGGCGATGAAGGTGTAGACGTGCCAGCGGTTGGTTCCCTTCTTGCGACGCCACTGGATGTGAAATCCCAAGAAGTCGAATCCCTCGCTCAGCTGCACGATCTGGGTTTTGGCTGGTGAGAGCTGAAGCCCCAACGGTGCGAGTAGCTGGGCGATGTCCTGGCGCAGCCCTTCGACGTGCTTTCGGGATCCCCGCACCAGCACCACAAAGTCGTCCGCATAGCGGACCAGGCGCCAGTTCGGGAGTCCGTTCCAGCCACGTCGTCGGCGTCTCATGTTGGTCGACATTGGGCCGCCGGGCCGCCACGGCGCATGCAGGTGCTCATCGAGCACTGACAACGCAATGTTGGCCAACAGCGGCGAGAGGATGCCGCCTTGCGGGGTGCCGGTGTTGGTGTCCTCAACCTCGCCGAGTTCGGTCAAAATCCCGGCTTTGAGGAACGCTTTCACCAGCCGCAGCACGCGTTTGTCCTTCACCCGGCGGCGCACCCGGTCCAAAAGGGCCGTGTGGTCGATCCGGTCGAAGCACGCCTCGATATCGGCGTCCAGCACCCACTGATAGCCCTGGGTGCCGAACAGGTGAATCTCGGCGATCGCGTCCTGCGCCCGCCGCTCAGGCCGAAACCCGTAGGAGACCGGCTCAAAGTCGGCCTCGAAGATGGGTTCCAGCACCAGCTTGAGTGCAGCCTGCACGACCCGGTCGGTCACGGTCGGGATCCCCAACCGGCGGACCTTCCCCGACCCGCCCGGTTTGGGGATTTTGCGTTCCCGCACCGGTTGGGGACGGAACTCTCCGGTTTTCACCGTGGAGCGCAGATCATGCAGGAACCGGGGAATCCCGACCTCGGATTCGATCCGGGCCACGGTCAGCCCGTCCGATCCGGCGGTGCGAGCCCCCCGGTTGGCCGCGACCCGCATAAACGCCACCGCCAGGGTGGCCGGGTCGTGCACCAGGTTGAACAGGTCATCAAACCGGCGGCCAGGATCAGCCGCCGCCCAACGGTGAAGCTTGGCCTGCATCTCCGATACCCGCAGCCGGGCCGCCTTGGGCTCCAATTCCTGCGGGGCACCGCTATTCACCGGTGCGTCTGTCGGCATTGCACTATCCGCCCCTCTCAACTTCGCTGCCGCCCTTCGCCATGTGACCGGCTTTCCCGGCCTCGGACTACTACGGCGGCTCCGCCCCATCCCGGCCCGATCAGCCGACGGTGGACCCAGCCCCCGCCACCACGTCGGATCACATGGCAGGGGGCGGGACCGGGACGGTTCCCGTGTTCACTTACCGATCGCTCGACGAAGGAGGCACCCGACTTTGCTCCTGCAACATCGCCGTGATTACCCCGCAGCACTTTCACCACAGCCTCCCGCCGGGCCCAACTGACCTTCAGGGAGTTCCCCACCCGTAATGAGGGATGGGTGCGCGTCGCCTCCGGCCCCGATCCGCCAGGTTCGAGCCGGTGCATCTTTGAGAAGCGTTAAACGCCGGTTCCTCGCGTATGCCTTTTCGTCACGCTCGCCGGACCCGCACCATCTGGCAGTACTGACACGTCCCGGCTTTGTCAGGGCCGCTTGCCACCCACCCCGGCACCTCCCGGGGCAGGCTGCCCTCAGCTTCGCAGTCCTGCTGCGACAGGATCAGCGGTGGAGGTCTTTCACCTCCACTCGATCAATAAGCGCCTCACGGCGCACGGTCGGGAAAATGCAGGTGCGGTCGCGGGTTTTGACGAACCTGGCGAGTGCGGCGGAGGGTTTGTAGCTCGTGGTCCCGAGGTCGAGCAGGGCGCCGGTCATCGGGTCAAGGACCATGCGGCGCCACCGGCCATCGGCGGCGAGGGTGCGCGCCAGCGGCGCGGGGAGCGGACCGTAGCCGGCGAGCTCACCGGGGTTGTCCTGCAGCCCGAGCAAGGTGGGCAGGTCGATCGTGACGTTGACCCTGGCCGGCTTCGGCGGCTGCCCGCAGCCGGACACGAGATGCACCAGCGCATCGGCGCGTAACGCCAAGATCGGGAGCCAACCTTCGGTACCCCGTTGTGGTCCGGCGGCTTTCATCTGCTGGGCAATGCCGTCGGCGGCGTCGTAGACGGCCATGACGTCGGTCGCGGAGGCGACGAGGCGCATCTCGGCCATCCCATCCGGCAACGGCCTCCAGTCCAACGCTCGCTCCTCGTGCGCCTTGCGGACCCTTTCCGCAGCCCCGTCCGGATCGGCCGCGAGCACCGCCCGCCGCAGGCAACGACGCAGCTGCCCGACGGTCTGATGCGGCGCCCGACCCAGCACCTTCGTCGCTACCGCGCGCGCCTTGTCCAGCGACAGTTCAGACGTGGCGTCCACGATCGCATCGGCCTGCTTGAAGGTGATCTCCCCCGCGGCCAACGCGGCATGGACCATCGGCAACTCGTGGGTCAACCTCCGGGCCGTCTCGAGCTGGCTCGCGGCGGTGCTGTCAGCGATCCGAAGCGCGGCACCGATCTCGGCGTGCGCTGCCCGCAGCGGCATATCCGACGGATCTTTCGCATCAAGCAGCGGCCGCGTCGCTGCCTCGACCGCATCGGCGACCTTCGCGAGCACGGGCTGCATCACGGCCGTCAACCACGACGCCTGGCGCTCCAGAGCCACGAGGAGATCAACCCGGGCCGACGCCGACAAGGCGGTATCGGCAAGTGGAGCCAGGGCGGCAATGGCATCAGGGCCAGGCGGCGCGATGAGCGCAGCGGCGACCGTTCCGTGGGGACTCAAGTACTCGAACATGTGTGCGATTCTATCGCATGTCGACCGGGGAATCCTCCTTGTTTACAAGGGATTCTGCGACTTCGCCGACCGACGCGCTCGCCGATGTCAGGCAGCGCGTCACAGGCCCAAAGCCTCTAGCGCCGACAGGGCCGAAGGACGACCGTAAGGGAGTAAGGAAGGCGAGCCCGAGCGGGAGGTTCGCATGCGGCAGACCTGGCACCGGATGCGTCGCATCATGGGTGTGCCCTCCACGCTGGTAGCGGCGGCCGTCAGCGCCTTCTACCTGCTGATCAACGCGATCACCTGGCAGGCGGCCGAGTCCGCAGGAGTAGCCGGGGTATGGTCCGCGACCGGCGTAGCCGTCGCGCTCGCGGCGCTGCTGATGATCCGCTACCACCGCCAGGTCGCCGACGCCCTCACGCCCGCTCTGGACCGTCCGGGCTGCGTCAAGCTCGCTGACCGCCACGGCGCCGTCGTCCTTGTCGGCCTGGACTCGGCCGAACCCGGCACCACTTTCCTGCGCCTGCTGTCCACCGCACGCGAGCTGGAGTATCTGGCGCTGGTGACGACGCCGCAGGCGGCCTCCCGCGGTGTCATCGCGACGCTGCTCGCCCAGGTACGCCGGGCGCCCCAGTCGTTACCGCTCCAGCAAATCCGCATTTGGGACCAGGTGGAGGCAGGCGCCATGTCCGATACCGAGCAAGCGGTCACCGACGCGATCAGCTGGATGCTGACCCGCGGGTTGCACCCGTCCCAGCTCGTCGTCGACGTCACCAAAGGACGGCGGCCCATGCAGTTCGGGGCGCTGATCGCCGCCGAGCGGGCCCGCGTCGAGGTGCAGTACCTGGCGGCCGAATGGCCTCACCTGGACGATCGACCCCGACCCGGAAGCGCCGCCTTCACCGTGGTTCACACGCATTGGTCCGCCGTGGCAGCGGATGCTGAGCCGATCGTCGGCTGACTTTGCGCGGGTGGTAGAACCTGGCGGTGGAGCAGGACAGCGAGCTGGCGCCGATCGCCGAGTGGATCCGGGCGAATGTCGGCGGGACGATCGTGCGGGCGGCGCGCCAGCCTCGGTGGCGTCCCGTGTGGTTCATCGACGTCGAACGCGAGGGCGAGCTCCTCGAGCTCTACGTCCGCGGCGATCGTCTCGACTTTCCCGGCGCGTTCCCGTTCGAGCACGAGATGCTGTGCCAACGGCTTCTCGAGGAGCACGGGATCCCCGTCCCGCACGTGTACGGATGGATCGACCGCCCGCGCGCCTTCGTCACCGATCGGGCGCCGGGAAAGCCTGATTTCATCGGCGTATCCGAGGCTGAGCGCGATGCGGTGGTCGATGACTACCTGGCGATCCTGGCGCGGCTGCACGCCCTCGATGTCGAACCGTTCGCCCGCGCCGGGGTCATGCGGGCAGCCAACCCGGCCGGCTCCGGCGACATCGGCATGCAGCGCTACATCGACAACTACCGCGCCACCAAGAAACGGCCCGACCCGTTCCTCGAGTTCTGCCTCGCCTGGCTCGCGCGCCATCCGGTCGACACCCACGGCCGCGAGGCGATGGTGCTGTGGGACACCGGCCAGTTCCACCAGCGCGACGGCCGGGTCGAGGCGATCCTCGACGTCGAGCTCGCCCACATCGGCGATCCGATGATGGACCTCGCTGCGTTCCGGATGCGCGACACCGTCATCGGTTACGGCGATTTCGACGCGCTCTACGCGCGCTACGCCGAGCTCAGCGGCCGGCCCGTCGACCTCGAGGCGATCGAGCTGCACCACATCGCGTTCACGCTGTCGAACCAGCTCGCGTTCCATGCTGCGCTCGCCGATCCCCCACCCGGCTCGGACTACATGACGAACCTGCAATGGTGCAACGAGACGAACCTCTTTGCGGTCGAGGCGATTGCTGACGCCATCGGGGTCGAGCTGCCCGCTGTCGAGCTGCCGCCCGTGCAGCGGTCACCGGCGACGCGTGCCCACGAGCACCTGGTACTGATGTTGCGCAACTTCCCGGTGGCCGACGAGTTCGCCGAGTACCAGCGCCGCACCGCCTTCCGGCTGGCCCGTCACCTGACCCGTTTCGACGAGCTCGGACCGGCCTGCGTCGAGGCCGATCTCGACGACCTGCAGGTGCTTCTGGGTCACCGCCCGGCGACCTGGGAGCAGGGCGATGCCGAGCTCGAACGCTTCGTGCTCGCCGCTGACGGCGCCCGCGACGAAGAGCTCGTCCTGCTGTTCAACCGCCGGCTCTGGCGCGCCCACCAGCTGATGGGACCCGCTGGATCAGCGATGACGAAGCACCTGCCGATCCAGCGGTTCCGCTAGCGCTGCCGCGCCCGGAACGCCGATACGTTCATCCGATTCAGGCACGCCGTACTGCAGTAGCGACGCGACCGGTTCTTCGAGAGATCGACAAGAACGTCGCGGCAATCGGCGGCCTCGCAGACCCGTAGCCGATCGAGCTCGCCCTGCCGGACAACGTCGACGAACGCCATCGCCGCCTCCACCGCCATCCGATCGGCGAGCGGCGCGTGTGGCGGCGTCGCGTGCAGGTGGTAGGGCCACTCGCCATGGCGGACGAGCTGCGGCAGCGCGCCCGCGTCGCGCAGCATCGCGTTGACCTGGCGCACGATCTCGTCCTCGCCGAGCTCCCACAGGCGGCGCAGGGCGGGACGCAGCGCGCGCACCTCGTCGAGTTCGGCGCGGCTGCGCCGGCGCGACCCGGTCCAGCCCCACTCGCGTACGAAATCCTCCAGAGCGGCGAGAGTCGCCAGGTCGTCGACACCGCCGAAGGGGTCGGCCTCCGTGTTCACGAGCGCCGCAGCCGCCTGCAGAGCCAACTCCGTGTCATGGGCAAAAAGCACGTTGACTCCTTTCATGCGGCCACATAGCTTGTAACGAGCTTAACCACTTTCGCCCATTACGCGACCTGAGGAGTACGGTGCCGCACCGCTCGATCAGCAACGCCGGGCTCGCGCTTGCGCTGCTGTCAGGCGCGACGTTCGGCACGTCCGGCTCCTTCGCCTCGAGCCTGCTCTCGGCAGGGTGGAGCCCGGGTGCTGCCGTCACCGCTCGGATCATCATCGCTGCTCTGGTCCTGACGCCACTGGCGATCGTCCAGCTACGGCGCTCCCGACCGACCGCGCGCAGCCTGCGCGCTCTGGTGCTGTACGGGGTCTTCGCCGTCGCGGCCGCTCAGCTGTGCTACTTCAACGCCGTGCAGCACCTGTCGGTAGCGGTGGCGCTGCTGCTGGAGTATTCCGGGATCCTGCTCGTCGTCGGCTGGATGTGGGCGCGCCACGGCCATCGGCCGGGTCGGCTCACCTTGACCGGCGGCGCCGTGGCGCTGGGTGGCCTCATCCTGGTGCTCGACCTCACCGGCTCGCAGCACGTGGATCTCGTCGGCATCCTCTGGGGGCTGGGCGCGGCGGTCGGCCTGGCGGTCTACTTCATCATCTCCTCGTCGACGGATGATGCCCCCGCGCCGCTCGTGGTGGCCTGGGGTGGGCTCGCCGTCGGTGCGGTCGTCCTGGGCGGTGCCGTCGTCGTGGGCGCGCTGCCGGTCCACGTGTCGAGCGCCGACGTCACGCTGCTGCACCATCGCGTCAGTTGGGTCGTGCCGATCCTGGGACTGTCGTTGGTTGCCGCTGCGATCGCGTACGTCACCGGGATCGCAGCGGCGCGAATGCTCGGCGCAAGGGTCGCGTCGTTCGTCGGCCTGACCGAAGTGCTGTTCGCCGTGGGATTCGCCTGGCTGCTCCTGGGTCAGCGGCTGGACCTCGTGCAGGCGCTGGGCGCGGCACTGGTCGTGGGCGGGATCGCTCTCGTCCGGCTCGACGAGCTGCGCCGCCCGGCAGCCAAGCCGTCAGAGCCGCTCCCCGAAGCGTCGAGAGTGCTGGTGGCCCGCTGATGCCTGCACCACATGAGTGCGGCAGCAGGCCTTGCGCTCCCGCGGGCATGGGGACACCTTGCACCACGGTCGTCCCGCCGTCGATGATCGGAAAATGTCCCATCAATCAACGTCAGTAGCAGGGCGGTCGCGAACCGCCCGCTATCTGCGCGCCGCGGTGACCGACGAGCGAGACGGGCCGCTGCCGGCCATGTTGCTCTCGCTGACGGTGCTCGTAGGCATCGTCGACGCGACGAGCATCCTGCTGGCTCACGTCTTCGTGGCCACGGTTACCGGCAACCTCGTGTTCCTCGGCCTGGCCATTGCCGGCGCTCCGGGATTCTCGGTCCGCAGCTCGCTGCTCCCTCTAGTCGCGTTCGCGGTCGGCGCCGTGCTGGGTGCCAGGGCGTTCCAAGCCGCCGGCACGCATCGCGGCCGCGCGTTTCGCAACGTGCTCGCTGTCAAGACATTGATGGCGCTGGCCGTCACCGTCCTGGTCATCGCGGCACACGGGCACTTCGACGCGCGCACCCGCGACTACGTCGTCATCCTGCTGGCGATTTCCATGGGCTCACAGCTGGCCGCGATCCGCTTCCTCGCGGTGCGCGATCTGCCCACGGTGGTGCTGACGCTTGTGATCACCGGCGCGCTCACCGAGGCCCGCAACCGGGGTCTGAAGGACCCAGTCATGCTGCGGCGGCTGCTGGCGGTCGTCGCGTTCCTGATCGGGATCGTGTCGGGCGGTCTGCTGGTCCGCCACGTATCGGTGGCGGCGAGCCTTTCGGTCGGCCTGGCCATCGTCGTTGCCGTCACGATCGCCTCCCATCTGGTTTCCCGGGACGACAACGCCAGCTGGGCACACCGCAGCTGAGACCACATTTCATCCGACGCGAGGAGCCGTCACATGCCGCAGAACAACTTGACTGGTGCCGTCGCCCTTGTGACGGGCGCGAGCAGCGGTATCGGAGCCGCCACTGCACGCGCCCTCGCCCAGCAAGGGGCGACCGTTGCCCTGGTCGCCCGCCGCCGGGATCGGCTGGAAGCGGTCGCGTCCGAGATCGGCGAGCAAGGCGGAAGCGCCCGCGCGATCGAGGCGGACATCTCCGGGACCGGTGGCGCGGAGGCAGCGGTGCGGCAGGCGTTCGAGGAGTTCGGACGGCTCGACATCCTCGTGAACAACGCAGGAATCATGCTGCTCGGGCCCGCCGTTCAGACCCCCGTCGGCGACTGGGATCGCATGCTCTCCCTCAACGTGGCCGCGCTGGTCCACGTGACACACGCGGCGTTGCCGCACCTCATCGACGCCGCGACAACCTCGCCGCGCGGCGTGGCCGACATCGTCAACATCAGCTCGACCGCAGGCCGCGTGGCCCGGCCGGGAAGCAGCGTCTACAACCTCACGAAATTCGGTCTCACCGGTTTCGCCGAGGCCTTGCGGCAGGAGGTGCTCGCTCAACATGTGCGCGTGAGCATCGTCGAGCCGGGCACCGTCGACACCGAACTCGTCGATCATCTCTCAGGCGATGTGCGTGCCGCGGCACAGCGCCAGATCGAGGGCATCGAGGCCCTCCGCGCTGACGACATCGCCGACGCCGTCAGCTACATCGTCACGCGCGAACGTCGGGTCGCGGTCAACGAGATGCTCATCCGGGCCGGGGATCAGACCTGGTGATCCGGCGGCCGTGAGGCAGGCGTCAGGACGCCGGGACGGGCTCGCTGCTGAGGCGCTGCGCCCGCAGGTAACGGCGGTACTCGGCGCCGGTCGCCACCGGGCCGAGATCGAAGCCGGTAATGCGCTCCACGGTGAGTTCTCCGACGCCACAAGGATGCTTGACGGTCACCGCGCGAGTCTTCAAGATCCGGCGGGCAATGGCGAATACCATGCGATCACATCTCCAAGCAGGGCGGGCAAAGTGGCGGACAGCGGCCGGATCGAGTCGCCGGGCAGCCGGCCGCCGTCGAAATCTCTATCGGAAGGTGAGCACGAGACCGGGTAGGCCAAAATGCCCGCAGCATCGGGACTTTGCCCATCCCACCAGCACAGAAGCTCGGCAGCGGAGAACTGTCGCGTATCGCCGAATGTGACGATCCGATGAATTGGCGAGAAATGTTCCTTGCGAATTCAAGCCCGCTGCGATTCTCGCGATAGGCCGCTGAGGGTTCGCCCTTGTCGCAGCCCCAATTGCATACGTCCGTCCGCCCGCTCCACCACTGACGCCCCCCGGGGGTCCCGGCCGGTACAGCTTCACCGTCGCGCAGCCAGCCGATCTGAAGGACCACCGCCCGGTCAGTGCGTCAACCGTCTGGATTCGCCATGCACCCGCGAAATTTCTGGTTTGCCGTTCGAGCGCCCCGCCTGGACCGAAAGCTCTGTCACAGGCGCAATGGCACTCGATTCACCGCGCTGCTGGCGGTTGCCCTTCTCGCCGTGCTCGCCGCCTGTACTCCGAAGGAGTCCAAGGCCGCCGCTTACGGCGGCGACTTCCCGGATCCCTCGGTGATCCGGGTGGGCGCCGCGTACTACGCATTCGGCACCCAGGCAGCCGGAGGGCACCCGGCCATCCAGCGCCTGGTGTCGACCAACCACCAGTCGTGGGTGAAGCCGGCCGTCGCGGACGCGCTGTTCGCGCTGCCGCGCTGGGCGGATGATTCGGGCACCTGGGCTCCCGACGTGACCCAGATCGGCAACGAATTCGTCATGTACTACTCGGCGCACGAGGCCGGCGGAAGGCACTGCCTTTCAGCCGCCATCGCCACCTCGCCGGCGAATCAGTTCGTCGACAACAGCACCGCGCCGATGCTATGCATGCCCAACGGCGAGACGATCGACCCCTCGACCGTCGTCGGCCCCTTCAACCTGCGCTACCTCGTCTGGAAAGGGCCCGATGCGAAGGGCGTCGCCACGATCTACGCCCAGCGGCTGACCGCGAACGGGCTGGCCTTCACAGGTCCGCGCGTCGTGCTGATGAAGGCCCACAAGACCGGCTGGACCAGCTACAACATCGAGGCGCCGAGCATGCTGTTCACGCAGAACCGCTGGTTGCTGTTCTACAGCGGCGGCAACTACTGGTCCTCGAAGTACGCCATCGGCTACGCGAGCTGTAACGGCCCGCTCGGTCCCTGCACCGACCGCAGCGCCGGCAAGCCGTGGGTCGGCTCGCACGGCCTCGCTCAAGGCCCAGGCGGGGAGAGTTTCTTCACCGACCCGTTCGGCACGATCTACATGGCCTACCACGCCTGGGGCAGCAAATTGGGCTATTCCAACGGGGGAATCCGCTCCCTCTGGATCGACGAGGTCGGCATTCTCAACGGCGCGCCGCTGTTCGGCTTGTAGCCTTCCCGGCAGACTGCCGCCGACCTGAGATCGCGGGGCAAACGTGGTGAAGCCGCTGCTGGCGACGAAGTGGCACGTTCCCGGCCGGCGTCCGGGAGCGGTAGCGCGGCCACGCCTGTCAGATCGGCTGGGCCGGGGTGCGCAGTCGCGGCTGTCACTGGTGTGCGCCCCCGCCGGCTTCGGCAAGACGACGTTGCTCGCGCAATGGCTCGCGGAGACCGCAGAGCAGGCAAGCGGCCGCGTGACGGCGTGGGTGTCCCTCGATGAGCGCGACAACGATCCCGCCACGTTCTGGACGTACGTCGCGAGCGCCCTGCACCAAGCCTGCGCAGGCGCGGTCGGCGGGGCCGCGCTCGGATTGCTCCAGCCGCTTCAACCGCTGCCCGACGCCGCGCTCACCACCCTGTTGAACGACCTGCACGCGCTCACGCATGACGTCGTCCTGATCCTCGACGACTACCACGTGATCGACCAGCGCGAGATTCATGAGGGCCTGAGCTACGTACTCGACCAGCTGCCAGCGCAGGTCCACCTGGTGCTGGCTTCCCGCGCCGACCCACCGCTTCCGCTGTCCCGGTTGCGTGCCCGGGGCGAGCTGGTCGAGGTCCGCTCGAGTGACCTGCGCTTCACCCCCGACGAGGCCGCCGACTACCTCAGCGGACCGATGGGGCTGAAGCTCACGGCGGCCGACGTGGCAACGCTCGCGGACCGCACCGAAGGCTGGGCGGCCGCCCTGCAGCTGGCGGGCCTTTCACTGCAGGACCGAGCCGACCCTAGCGCCGCCGTCGCCCGGTTCGCCGGGGAGGATCGCTTCATCGTCGACTACCTCGCCGACGAGGTCCTGGCCCGCCAGAGCGACGACGTGCGCGAGTTCCTGCTGAACACCTCGGTCGTGGACCGGCTCAGCGGACCGCTCTGCGATGCGCTCACCGGCCGGTCGGGCAGTGCGGCGCAGCTCGTGGCCCTTGAAAGGGCCGGCCTCTTCCTGGTACCTCTCGACGACCGCCGGCAGTGGTGGCGCTACCACCAGCTGTTCGCCGACGTCCTGCGCGCACACCTCAGCGAGCAGCATCCCGATCGGGTGAGCGGGCTTCACCAGCGCGCCGCCGCTTGGTTTGCGGTGAACGGCGATGCGAGCGAGGCCGTGCGGCACTCGCTGGCCGGCGGTGACCTCGCGCGAGCCGCCGACCTCATGGAGCTGTCGATGCCGGTCATGCAGCGCGAGCGTCGCGAACCCGAGCTCGCTCATTGGGTACGCGCGTTGCCCGACGACCTGCTGCAACAACGTCCCGTGCTCGCCCTGGCGTTCGTCGGTGCCCTCGCGCAGGTATCCGATTTCGAGACGCTCCCGGAACGGCTTTCGGCTATCGAACGCTCGGTGCGCGGCGACGGCGACGCCTGGCCCGAGCAGCCGCCGCCCGGCCTCGTGGTCGTCGACCAGGCCGGTTTCCGGGGGCTGCCCGCCGGCATCGAGACCTACCGGGCCGCCCTCGCCTTGGCGAGCGGCGACCTGCACGCCACCGCGAGCCATGCCCGCGCCGCGCTGTCGCGTGCCCCTCGCGACGCCGACCTCATCCGCGCAGCAGCGGGCGCCCTCGGAGGGCTGGCCTCCTGGACAGCGGGCGACCTGATCGGCGCGTACGCCGCGTACACCGAGTCCGTCGCCGGGCTGGCCGGCGTCGGCTTCGTCGCCGATGTGCTCGGCTGCACCATCACGCTCGGCGACCTCCACCGCGCGCAAGGACAGCTCGGTGACGCGCTACGCGTCTACCGCCGAGCCCTGGAACTGGCCGCGGCGAAAGCAGAAAATGCGGCACCGCTGCGGGGCAGCGCCGACATGCACGTCGGCATCGCAGGGGTGCTGCTGGAACGCGACGACGTGGCCGGCGCCGCGGAGCAGCTGGCCATCTGCGAGCGTCTCGGTGAACACAATGGACTGCCGCAGAACCCGTACCGGCGGCGGATCGTCGCGGCCCGGCTCCGGCAGGTCGAGGGTGCGCTGGACGCGGCGCTGGCGCTGCTGGACGAGGCGGACCGGCTCTACAACGGCGACTTCTCCCCCGAGGTGCAGCCCGTTCCCGCGACACGGGCCCGCCTCCGGCTACGGCGCGGCGAGACTGCTCACGCTGCCGCCTGGGCACGCGAGCACAGGCTGAGCGCCGACGACGAGCTGTCTTACCTGAATGAGTACGCGCACATCACCCTCGCCCGGGTACTGCTCGCCCGCCACGCCGACGGAGACGGCCCGGCCCTGCCGGCGGCGATCGGGCTGCTGGGACGCCTGCTGACGGCGGCCGATGAGGGCAGCCGCGGCGGCAGCGTCATCGAGATCCTCGTGCTGCTATCCATCGCGCAGCAGACCCTCGGGGATGTCTCCACTGCCGGCCAGACGCTGCGCCGCGCGGTATCGCTCGCCGCGCCCGAAGGCTACGTCCGGATCTTCGCCGACGAGGGCGGTCCGATGGCGCGACTACTGAAAACCCTTGGAACGCAAGGAGAAGCCGCGGCCTACGTACGCCGGCTCATCGCAGCGTCGCTGCGCCTGCCGCGCCCCGTACCCGCGCAGCCAAGCGGGCTCATCGAGCCGCTCAGCGAGCGCGAGCTCGACGTCCTGCGACTGCTGGCCACCGACCTCGACGGGCCCGACATCGCCCGGCGGCTGCACGTGTCGCTGAACACCATGCGCACCCACAGCCGCAACATCTTTCGCAAGCTCGAGGTGAACAACCGCCGGGCCGCCGTCCGGCAGGCGGTCGCGCTCGACCTTCTCCGCACGCAACGCGACGGCTGAAATTCATCACCCTGCTCACCACATGTGGTGAGGACAGCTCATCACATCGCTTCCTAGGTTTCGCCTTGTCCCCGAACAGGCAAGGAGGCGAACCTGATGAGCAACGAGCCCAGCGACCATCGCGAAGGTTCCGGGCGGTACGAGATCCGCGTCAAGGGACATCTCGCCGCTCGATGGGACACCTGGTTCGACGCCTTCACGCTCACCCGGGCGGGCGACGGCACCACCGTGCTGTCGGGCTTCGTCCTCGATCAGTCCGCCCTGCACGGGATCTTGCACAGGATCGCCGACCTCGGCCTTCCGCTGATCTCGGTCACCCCGACCACACCTGCCCCACCCCCCACAAGGAGCACCCGATGACCACCGCCGCCCCCACCGTCCTGCCCGCAGGCGCGACCCGCGCCGGCAGCGAAACCGACACCGATCGCGGCCGCCGCATGGACCCGATGAGGAAGGTCGCCCTCGCCGGCGGCGTGCTCTACCTCGTCACCTTCGCGGCTTCCATCCCGCAGCTGAAGACGTTCAAGCACCTCATCGACGACCCCTCCGGCTTCATCAGCACCCCGGGCAGCAATGCCGCCGTGCTGTTGGGCTCGTTGCTGGAGGTCATCACCGCTGCCGCCGGCATCGGTACCGCCATCGTGCTGTACCCGGTCACCCGGCGGATCAGCCGGACGGCCGGCATCGGCTTCGTCACCTCTCGCGTCGTCGAGGCCGTGATGATCCTGGTCGGCGTGCTGAGCGTGCTGTCCGTCGTCACCCTGAAGTCGCACTACGCCGGTGCCACCGGGGCACAAGCGGATTCGCTGCGGGTCACCGGAGACGCGCTCGTCACGATCCGCCAGTGGACGTTCCTGCTCGGCCCCGGCCTCATCGCAGGGATCAACGCGCTGTTCCTCGGCTACGTCATGTACCGCGGGCGCCTCGTCCCCCGGATCATCCCGACCATCGGCCTCATCGGCGCACCGCTCATCATCACGTCGGCGATCGTGACGCTGTTCGGCGGCTGGGCCCAGACCTCCGGTACCGCCTTCGTCTTCGGCGTGCTGGATGTCATCTGGGAGTTCTCGCTCGGTGTCTACCTGACCTTCGAGGGCTTCAAGCGGGTCCCGGTCATCACCGTCTGAACCGCCCACCAAAGAGAGGGCTGGAGGGCCACCGACGCGGTGGCCCTCCAGCCCTCTTGTCACACGACCGCGAGCGGGCGGTGCGGCTCCGGCGGCAGGTCGACGCGGATCGCGTCACCGGCGCGGACCTCGCCGCCGCGCTCGACAACCGCCATGATGCCGACCCGCCTGGCGACCTGACCGTCGCCATCCTTGCCCAGCGCGACCTTCAGCAGACCCTTGCGAAAGTCGTTGATCTGGTGGCAGGGATTGCGCAGGCCGGTGACGCGAAGGACGACCTCGGGCCCGATGCGCAAGAACGTGTCACGGGGAAGAGCCAGCGAGTCGAGATGCTCGCTCGTGATGTTCTCGCCGAGGTCTCCGGGGCCGACCTCGAAACCGTGCTCGGCAGCTAACGCGAAGAACTGGGTGTCGATGATGTGCACCTGCCGCAGGTTGGGTCGCGAGGGATCCTTCTCGACCTGGAACAGATGCTGAACGGTTTTGCCGGCGTGAGCGTCCCCCCGGACACCGACACCCTCGACGATCTCGATGACATCCACCGGCCCCTTGCTGAACCGATGCTCTGAATCCAGACATACGGCCACCACCGCGGGTGCCGGGCTCGTCGCCACGAAACGAGCGTACTGCCGGCCGCCGCCGGGAAGCCTCACTTTCCCGGCCGTCGCTGACGCCGACGTCGAGCAGACCTACCCGGCCATCAAGGCGCGCCGGCTCAGAACCCCTTGTACAACACGCCTCTTCCGTAACCGGACGACGCTTCGCCGGCAGGCCGGTGAGCGGCACCCGAAGGGTGCGTGGTTTGGTTGTCATGTGCAGCGCGCAGCCGCGGTGCGAGTAGGCGCCGGGCAGGGAGCGTTCGGGGAAAGTCCCGAGCTCATGCTGTCGAGCCTGCGCGCCGGGGTCGAGTACCTGGTCTGCGATTCCCTGGCCGAGACGACGAGTGCCTTCTTCGCCCTCGACCGCAAGTACGACGAGGCGGCGGGTTCGCGCCCGACCTCACCGCTCGCGTAGCGCTGGCACTGCCCTGGATCTCCTCCGGCACCACCCGCCTGATCACCAATGCGGGCGGGCATAATCCGCTCGCGGCGCATCAGGCGGTGGTCCAGGCGATTCGTGACGCCGGCGAGCGCGACCTCCGGGTCGGGGTCGTGTTCGCCGAGCCACCGCAAGATGCGCCGGCGACCTACGGTCCACCGTCGGAGTCGTTCGCCGAGCAGGTCTATCTCGGTGCCGCCGGCATCGTCGACGCACTCGAGCAGGGGGCCCAGATCGTGCTCACCGGCCGCGTTGCCGACGCGGCGCTGTTCCTGGCACCCGCCGTCCACGAGTGGAAATGGGACTGGCAGGACTGGGATCGGCTGGCCGGCGGCACGGTCGTCGGCCACCTTCTCGAATGCTCGGCACAGGCGTCGGGCGGCAACTACTCGGGAGACTGGTGGAACACCGTCGACCTCGGCCGGATCGGCCTGCCCATCGCCGAGGTCGAGCGTGACGGCAGCGCGGTGATCACCAAGCCGTCCGGTTCGGCAGGACGCGTCTCGTTCGACACCGTCCGCGAGCAGCTGCTGTACGAGGTGCACGATCCGAGCGCGTACCTGACGCCTGACGTCGTCGTCGACCTGACGACCGTCGAGCTCACCGACCTCGGCGACGATCGGGTACGCGTCTTCGGCGCCCGGGGCCGCCCTCGCCCGGAGACGCTGCGCGGGCTGGCGTTCTCGCCCGGCGGATGGGCCGGCGAAGCGCTCTTCACCTACTGCTGGCCGGACGCCGCGGAGAAGGGCCGTCACGTCGCCAACGGCCTGCAATCATTGGCCTTTTCGCGCGGACTGGCCGTCGACGAATGGCTCATCGAGCAGTTCGGCGCGGACGGCTTCTGGGCCGGGATGCGCGACGACGTCAGCGACCCGGCCAGTGAGCCTCGTGACGTGACCACCCGGCTGGCCTGGCGCACCCAAGGACGTCGCCACGGCGACAGCGGTGCAGCGGCTGGTCGGGCTGGTGGCGCTCAGCGGGCCCCCCGGGCTGCAAGGGGTCGGACGGCGCCGGCGTGGCCCGAACCCGCCCGCCGAACTCGTCGAGATCAGCGCCTTTCACGTCGAGCGCGCGAGGGTCGAGCCCGATGTGCAGATTCTGGTGAGTTCGACATGACACGTATCCAGCTGCGGTCACTGTGCGGCGCCCGCTCCGGCGACAAGCTCGACGTCAGCGACATCACCCTCTTCGCCGACGACGAGCAGAGCTACCAAGCGCTGTGCGAGGCGGTGACCGCCGAGGTCGTCGCCGCCCACTTCGGCGCCCTCGTGACCGGCAAGGTCGAGCGCTATCTCGTGCCCAACGTCTGGGCGCTGAAGTTCGTCCTGCACGCGGCGCTCGGCGGCGGCGCGAGCGCGGGCCTGCGCAGCGACGGCCAAGGCAAGACCCACGGGCTCGCCTTGCTGCGGCTGTGGATCGACGTCCCCGAGGCGGTCGCCGAGCGTGCCGGCCGGCCCCGTCATCCGGCATCGACCGCGCCAGAACCGCTGTGATCGAAAAGGGAAAGGCCCGATCATGCTGCCTGACGACGCGCGAGTGATCTCCGTCGACGACCACATCATCGAACATCCGAAGGTGTGGGAGGACCGGCTGCCCGCGGCCCTCGTCGAGCGCGGCCCACGCGTCGTCTACGAGGACGGCGTCCCCATCTGGTACTACGACGGCCATCGCCACGCCCCGCTCGGACTCGATGCCGTCGCGGGTGACGACCCCAGCGAATTCAAGCTCGATTCCAAGGCTTTCGAGCTGATGCGGCCCGGCTGCTACGACCCCGCCGCGCGGCTGCGCGACATGGACGAGGACGGCATCGACGCCTCCCTGGCCTTCCCCCAGTTCCCCCGTTTCGCCGGACAGGGTTTCCTGGAAGCGCCCGACCGCGACCTCGCTCTCCTGTGCGTGCGCGCCTGGAACGATTTCGTCCTCGACGAGTGGTGCGCCACCGATCCCCACCGGCTGATCCCGTTGTCGATCGTCCCGATGTGGGATGCCGAGCTTGCGGCGCAGGAGGTACGCCGGACCGCAGCTCGCGGGTCGCGCGCCATCACGTTCAGCGAGAATCCGGCGGCGCTGGGGCTGCCGTCGTTCTGGTCGGCCGAGTGGGATCCGCTCTTTGCCGCGCTGGAGGAGACGGGCAATCCCTTGTGCCTGCACATCGGCTCGTCCTCGCGGCCGATCATCCCGCACGGCGATGCCCCGATCGCCGAAATCATCGCGCTGCTCGGGCTCTTGTCGATGCAGGCGCTGGTCGACCTCCTGCTCTCGCCGCTCTTCGAACGCCATCCGCGGCTGAACGTCCTGCTGTCGGAGGGCGGCATCGGCTGGGTGCCTTACGTCCTCGAGCGGCTCGAGCAGGTCTACGAGCGCCATCGTCACCACAGCAAGATCAACGTGAGTGCCTCCCCCACCGAGTCGTTCCGCGAGCATGTGTGGACCTGCTTCATCCGCGACGAGGCCGGCATCGAAGCGCGGCATCGCATCGGCGTCGACAAGATCATGTTCGAGGCCGACTACCCGCATTCGGACTGCGTCTGGCCCAACAGCCGGGCCGGTCTCGCCGAGCAATTGCGCGACGTGCCCGATGATGAGGCACGGCTCATCGCCGGTGAGACGGCGGCGAAACTCCTGCGGATCTAGACGCTTTCGGGACCAGTCACGACCGGCACGGTCCCTCGTGGGCCACACCAACGTTGCCGCGAAATCTTGCGAATGCACCGGGTGTCGCTGATGATCGCGCGGTTTGATCATGTCGCCGGCGGCGGACTAACCCGCGGTGTACGCGGTGAGGGTCAAAATATTTTCTGGTGCGGGCTCGTCCGCGGTTGGCTCCGGAGACGTTTGTGCACAGCGCCAGCTGCGATTGCGCGCCGCTGGGAAGCGGGACATTATTGTTGTGGTTGATGTCGCCGAAGAGGATTTCGGTCAGCGGCATTGACGTCCCTGTGCACATCGGTTTGGTGACCGTGAACTGGGCAGTGTCTCCGGCTTGCAGGGTGATGACTTTCGGCGGCCAGGCAGGTGCCGACTGATCAACCGACCCAACCGACTTTCGGCATTGGCAGTTGCTGGTCGAGACCGACCTCCCGGCCCCGAACACCCAGCAAGGGCTTGTTCCTGTGTTCCGTACGCGGAAGACAGCAGACCGGCTGCCGGACGTGCTCGAGCCCGGCCCGAGGTAAATGAGCTGCGAGCCGTGGCTCAGAGCACTTCTCTCTGGAAGGCGGCAACGTGACCAGATCGAACGTGGGCCGTCTTCTGCGACGAACGTGCCCGCTCCCGAAGACGGCGACGAACTGGCACTTCTGGGCGCACATAAAGGAGTCGCCGTACGCGTCCTTGATCACCAGGCGCGCGGTCACGCTCGACGCTGAACGTGCCGGCACTGTCAGCCTGGACGGTCGCGTCGGGCGCATTCGCACAATCGGCGTCCGGTTGGCAGGGCACGATCTGCACGCTGGCCCCTGGGCTGAACCCGGCGCCGTCACGGTCGCCGTCGCACCGTCACGTGGCTGGCCTGACCATGACAGCCGAAGCGTCGGGGTGCCACTCGGCCCCGCGTCGGGCTGGGTTGCCCGGTCGTGCTCGGTTGCGGCGGCGGGGTCGCATTCAGCCGCGCCGTCCCTTGCGGTGACCCGCTGATCGCGAACGGCAGCGAGGCGGCGAGCGTAGGCAGCGAGTACGACCACCCCAGCCGTTCCCCAACGTCGCCTGTTGCGCCGCCGGCGTGCCACCTCCGCCTCGGATGGCTGCGATGCTCACCTGGGGGTGGGGTATGCCGGCGTGCAGCATGAAGCCGGCTTCGCAGATCTGAGCTCATTTGATGTTCTCGCTCTCATCGACGGTCAGCTGGTCGGTCAATCCGGAGCGCCGCAGCGCGGCAAGACCTCGGGACAGGTGGGCTTTGACAGCTCCCGAAGAACACCCCATGGCTCGGGCTGTCTGCGTCGTGTCGAGGTCAGCCAGGTAGTGCAGCAGCACCGCTTGGCGTTGGCGGTTAGGCAGCGCCGCAGAGGCCGCGCCGCAGGTCAAGGTCCTGCTCCACGGTGGCGAGCTGGTCGACGATGATCGGCCGTTCACGGGACATCCGCGCCAGCGCCCGCCGCTCTGCGGCGCGGCGGCGGAAGGTCGATTTGACGGTATTGAAGGCGCACCGGTAGGCCCAGGCTCGCGGGTCGGCGAGCTCGGCCCGGCGTTGCCACAGGGCGATCAGCGTCTCCTGGGCAACGTCCTCCGCGGCACGTTGATCACCACAGAACAAGGAGATCGCCCCCACCAGGTCGGCGTACAACGACGACAAGCCGCCGTCAGAAAGCGTGAGGTCATCCGCCGTCATGGCAGAACAACTTCCGCATCTACGGCCGACCTCACGCTGGAAAGACGAACAAGGCCACCCATTTGGGTTACAACGAATGCGGTCAAATCTAAGCGCGGGGCGGATCGCTCCCGCGCCAGGCCGTCGCCCTGGCGCATTACCTTCTCCCGCGGCAGCGCTCAGCGAATGTCGAGTACACCGAACCAGCCCGGCTTGCTTCTAGACGCTCATGTTCTGTGGGGTGTTTCGATGTGGACGGTGGGCTCGGGGTGCAGGCGCTGGTTGAGGTCTCGGGCGAGGAAGGGTCGGCGTTTGCTGGTGAGTGGGGGTCCGCCGTCGGGTGGGAAGAATTTCAGGGTGTTGGTGTCGATGATCGTGTAGGTCCAGCCGCCTTCGTGGACGAGGTGGTGGTGGAAAAGGCAGTAGGAGTCGAGGTTTTGTTCGGTGGTGGGGCCGCCGTCGATCCAGTGCAGCCGGTGGTGTGCTTCGGTGCAGGCGGGGGGCCGGTCGCAGCCGGGGAACAGGCATCCGCCGTCGCGCAGGGCGAGGTGGCGGCGCATGAGGGGGGTCGCGAGCCGGTTGGGGGTGGCGAGGTCGAGGATTTCGGACTCGCCGCCCAGCACGGCGGGGATGATGCCGCTGTCGCAGGCGAGGCGGCGGGCCGCACCGGCGGTCAGGGTGCCGTGGCCTTGGATGTCGGCGGCGCCGATCCCGGACTGCAACGCTTCCAGGGTGGTGGCGACGATCAGACTGCGCCGGCCGCTGCTGCTGCCGGTGCCGGTGCCGGGGTTGCTGTTGCAGTGGTCGGCATGGTTGGTCGCGTGACGGGCCATCTGCAGCAGCGCTTCGGCGCGGCGTTTACCGATCGGGTCCTCGAACGGGGAAAGGTTGGGATCGCGTTTGCGCAGTAGCGCTTCGATGGTGGCGGCGATCTCGGCGCCGGCCTCGGTGTCGAGCCAGCCGTCGACGCGGTACATGCCGTCAAACGTCCTGGAGATGCTCAGACTCTGGTTGGCATGGTTTTTCTTCGCCGCCGCCTCAGCATCTTCCGGGGCGGCCGCAGCCTTGACTACCTGCGCCAGATCGGCGAGCTGGGCCTGGGTGATGTGCGGCGCCGCTTGGGCCAGGGCCTGTTCGATGTCGGCGGCGAGATCGTCCTCCAGCGTGGCCACCGCTTTGCGAATCACCGAAGCTGCCCGAGGCCAATGTCGCCGGCTTCCCAGGCAGCGGCGGTGGCGGGCATCCGATCGGCAAGGGCCCGGCCGAGCAGCACGCGTTCGGACGCCCACCCGTTCGCCTCGCCCGACACGTTGCGCAGATACGCCACCGACGACGCGGACCCGTCGACACCGAACTCGCCGCTGCGGTCGACCCGCTGCACGAGCCGGCACGTCGCGAGCTCCCCGGCCCGTACGGCGGCGAGCACTTCGGCCAGCGCATCGGCGGCCAAGGCCCCGCCGGTATCGGCTGTGACGGCGGCGGCGATCCGCTGCCCGAGCACGGCGAACTGCGCCGCGTCAGCCAGCAGATCACCCTCGAACATATGTGCGAGTCTAACAGGAAGCCGGCAGCTCAGCTACCTATTTGGAGCCCTGTCGCGGTAGTTCGAGGCAGCAGATTCACGCCCCCGGTCAGCTCCGCACGCAGACTCAACATCGAGGCGCAAAGCGACGACGCGCCGCGTGCCAGGAGCCGTCTACCTCACCTCGGCCGCGCTCCCGGCATCCTCGGTCAGCATCCCCCGGCGGCGGGCCACGGCGACGGCTTCCGTGCGGCCGCCGGCTTCGAGCTTGGCCAGGATGTTCGAGACATGGACGCTGACCGTCTTCGCGCTGATGTAGAGCAGATCGGCAATCTGACGGTTGCTGCGACCCTGCGCCACCAGCGACAGGACCTCCTGCTCGCGCGCGGTCAATTCGCGGCTGCGGTCTTCGGGATGGGTCGGCGGATGGGCACCGCCCGCTCGCAGCTCCGTGAGCAAAGGACGAGCGCCGAGCTCGCGAGCCACCGCCATCGCCCGTGACAGTTCGGCCTCCGCGCGCGCCGTGTCGCCCGCATGGCGCAGCGCCCGCACGAGCCGCGACCGCGACCGCGCCGCTTCGAAGACGTGACCGAACCGGTCGAACGTGCCCACCGCGTCGTCCCACGCTTTCACCATGACGTCTGGCGCCACCCGATCGGCGCCGTCGGCGGCACAGAGCCATTGCAGACGCAGGTGCTCGGCATGCACGCGCGAGAGCCAGGCCTGGCTCTCCGGCCCCCGGCGGGCCGCCTTGTCAGCGGCCTGAACCGCCGCCTCGTACAGCCCGGCTCCCCGCTCCATCAGCACCGTCCGCTCGGCGGCGCTCGCCTGCCGGGCCGCCGTCGCCAGCTGCCCGAGGAGCAAGGCGCTGAGCCGGATCCGTGCCTGGAACACCGGATTCACCCAGAGTGCGCTGACCAGTTCCACGATCTCGTCGTGGATCCGTATGGCACCCGCGAGATCGCCGCTGTCTCCGTAGAGATCGATCGCCGCGCTCCCGCACGTGATGGCGACGAATCCTTCCCGATCCCACGCCGGGCGCAGCTTGGGAAGCAGCGCCAGCGAGCTGGTCTCGCCGCGTCCGGCCGCGACCGCCAGCCCGACTCCTCCGAGCATGGCGCGCGCCAGTGACGGCGGATGCTCGGCCCGGACATCGACCAGCTGCAGCGCGCTCTCCCACTCGCCCCTGATGTAGCTGACGACGGCGGCCAGCGACCGCCCGTCCAACCCGTAGGGAGCCCAGGGCCGGCGCATCCGGCCGGCTCGGTCGGCAGCCTGCTGGAAGGCCTCACGCGCCTCCTCGAGGCGGCCCAGCTCGTACAGCAGGACGCCCAGACCGTGGCTGCTGCGTAGCTCAGCGGCGACATCGGCGCCCTCACGGGCCTGGGCGATGCTGGTGCGCAGCGACTGCTCCGCCTGCTCGGCGCGATCGGGCTCGAGGTCGGGAGTCAGGCGCGCCAAAGTGGTGGTCGCGTCAGCGAGCACGGCCGGCAGCTTCAGCTCGCGCGCCAGTGCCTCGGCCGCCGTCGCCCAGCGCCAGGCCTCTTCCTCGCGGTCGCGCGCGCGGTTGGCGCGGGCGTGGGTGGCGAGCACCCGGGCCCGCAACGGGCCGACCTCCGGCACGAGATGCAATGCCTCGGTGGTGTACTCCAGCGCATCGATGGGCGTGTCGTCCAGCAGCGCCGTACTGGCGACGGCATGCAGCAACAGCGCGCGCTGCTGCGGATCGGCGTCCGGCGGCAGCTGCTGCAGCTGCTCCTGGACCAGCGCCAGCGCGCGATGCAGCGTGCCGGCGGCGATCGCCGCCTCATTGGCCCGCAGCGCGACATCCACCGGACCGATCGGCTGCCCGGCGGCCACCGCAGGCTGGGCCAGCAGGCCGAGTGCCATCTCGTAGTGGCTCGTGGCCTCGGCGGGGCCGCCGACGGTCATCGCCTCGTCGCCGGCACGGATGGCGGCCTTCAGCGCGGTAGCGACGTCATTGGCCGCGAACGCATGCCGCGCCAGTTCGGCAGCGGTGCCCTCGGCCGCGCCGGAGCGCAGCACGTCGGCGTACGCCTGATGCCACCGGATCCGCTCGCCGGGAAGCAGGTCGTCGTAGATGGCCTCAGCGAGCAGGGCATGGCGGAACGCGTAACCCTCGGGCTGCGCGACGAGCAGGCCGCGGTCGACCGCCGCCCGAAGCGCGCGGTCGAGGTCGGGCCCGTCGGGTCCGATCACCTCCGCGAGCAGGACATGGCCGACCCGGCGACCGGCGACGGAGACCGCCCGCAGGACCGTTCTCGCGTCGGAGTCGAGCGCATCGAGGTGGACCAGCAGGAGGTCGGCCAGATCGGCCGACAGCATCAGCTGCCCCCGCCGTGCGGCGACGACCAGCTCCTCCACGAAGAACGCGTTGCCTTCGGCGCGCCGCACGATGCTGCGCACGGCCGTTTCGGACAGGCCCTCGGGCTGCAGCTCGTGCACCATCGCGAGCACCGCCTCGTCGGGCAGCGGCGCGAGATACAGCCGCGAGACGCCGGGAAGGCGCGCCCACTCGGCGGCATCGGCGCGCAGCGGGTGGCGGCGGTGCAGATCGTCGGCGCGGTAGGACACGACGACCGACACGGACTCCGGCAGCTGGCGGGTGAACAGGAAGCGCAGCAGGTCACGGGTCGACGGATCGGCCCAGTGCACGTCTTCGATCACCAGCAGGACGGGGGCACTGCGCGCCGCGAGCCGAAGCGCCCCGTGCACCGCCTCGAACAGCTCCTCACGGGTGTGGGCACCCTGGCGATCACCTTCGTCGCTGGCGGTGATGAGCCGCTTCCCCGGCAGCAGGCGGGCCAGCGCCGGCGCGTCCTGCAGCAGCGTGTCGCTGAGTGTCGGCGCATCGCGAGCGAGCCGGCCGAACAGCTCGCTGAACGGCACGTACGGGAGGGAATCGCCGGCGAAATCCAGGCAGTGGCCGACGAGGACGTGCCATCCCGCCTCTCGCGCCCGGCCGGCCAACTCGGTCAGGATGCGGGTCTTGCCGACCCCGGCATCGCCGGCCAGCAGCACGGCACCGCCTCGACCGGGACCGTCGCTGCCGAGCCCGACCAGCCGCACGAGGGTGCCGAACTCCTCGCCGCGCCCGACCAGGCTGCGGGCCTGAGGCGACGGTTCTACGGTCATGCAGCCATCTTCACCTGAACAGCGCCTGAGGCCACGTCGATTTACGCCACCTCAGACCACCTGCGGAGGCACCGGCCGGCGTCCGGGATAGGAAGAAAGCCCGATGTCGCACCCCTCCTTAGCCGCGCAGATTTACTCCCATGAACAGCAACCTGCACCAGTACCCAGCGGCTCTCTACTCCTCCGTCTCCGAGATCGGGTACCGCAGCGAGCGCTTCACCAGTGAGGTGCTTCGCTCGGGCAGCGGCCTCCCGCGGGGCGTTCACCGGCGGCCGCGCCTGAGCCGGCTCCGGCTCCGGCTCGCCGGTGAGGGACGGCACACCACCGCAACCATCGACCTGCGCGACACGCCGGCGCCGAAGCCGCGCCTCACCGTCGTCGGCCACACGCCGCACGCCCACGCCAGGTGACCCAAAAGTAGCCCGACTCCCGGTCGTCTGTGCCGACAGGGGAAACTCGCTTCGACTCAGTTAGAGCAGAAGCGAGGACAGGAGAACCCCATGGCTGACGAACTGGTGCTGGTCGACTACCCGCTCCCCCACGTGAAGCGGGTGACGCTGAACCGGCCCGAGAAGCGCAACGCGCTGTTTCACCCGCTGCGCGGTGCGATCATGGACGCCCTTCGCGAGGGTGATCTGGACAACGACATCAAGGTGATGATCGTGCGCGGGAACGGACCGTCGTTCAGCGCCGGCTACGACCTCGGCGGTGGCAACGAGGGCCTGGAGTACCCGCACTACACGGCGCCCGGCGAGGGTCAGTGGCCCCGCCACGTCACCGACACCTGGATGAGCATCTGGGACATGTCCAAGCCGGTCATCGCCCAGGTGCACGGCTACTGCCTGGCGGGCGGCAGCGAGCTCGCCACCGGGTGCGACCTCATCTACATGGCCGACGACGCGCAGATGGGCTACCCGGCCGTCCGCTTCGGCGTGCCGGACATGCACTTTCACCCGTGGTTCCTGGGGATGCGCAAGGCCATGGAGATGTTCATGACCGGCAACTCGGTCACGGGCGTCGAGGCGGTCCGCTACGGCTGGGCCAACGCGTCGTTCCCGCTGGATCAGCTCGAGGGCGAGGTGCTGAAGCTCGCCGAGCAGATCAGCAAGCTGCCGCTCGACGTGCTGCAGCTGAACAAGCGGGCGATCCATCGCCAGATGGAGGCCATGGGTATTCGTGACGGCATCCGCGCCGGAACGGAGCTCTGCGCGCTCGGCACCCACACCCAGACGATGGCCAACTTCGTCGCCTCGATCCGGGACAACGGGCTCACCGGAGCGCTCGATCGCCGCGACAGCCAGTTCGGCGACTACCGCACGACCAATCGCGCCGAGGACCTGCCGAGCGACGCCGCCCAGCCCGACGCCGAGAAGCCGTCCGGGTCGATCAACTACGCCAGCTGATCCAGCGCGGGCCGGGTCGCCGTTGGCGGCTCGGCCCGCACGGTCAGCTGACGACGGCGGAGGCGACCGCCAGCAGCCGGCCGTCAGCTCCCACGTCGGTCACCTTGACCTCGATCAGCGCCGTGCCGTCAGCGGTCGTCAGCAGCCGCGGAACCGCCCGCGCGGGCCCGACCCGTCCGGGCGCCAGAAAACGCACGGTCACATCTGCCACCCGCACCGCTCGCCCGAGTGCGGCGGCGCCGGCAGCTTCGGCGGACACGTCGACCAGGCAAGCCGTGACACCCCCGTGCAGGATCCCCCACGGATTGCGCAGCCAGCCGCCTATCCCGACCTCGACCGCGCCGCCTTCGGCGATCCGGAAGCCGAGGTCCTCCGGCAGCGAGTCGGCATCGACGGGCCCGGTCGGCGCGTGGAGCCGGCGCACGCCGATGGGCACGTCCAGCTGGGCCCGGTCGAAGTCGAAGGGAAACGGCCGTCCGGTGCAGGTTCCGCCGCCGACAAGCTGCCCGGTGCTCTCGTCATGCAAGGTGAAGGTGGAGACGGCCGTGGTGGCGCCGGCGCGCACCACCTCGGCGTCGACCCTCACCGGCCCGGTCTTCACCGGGGTCAGGAGCCGGATGTCGAGGTCGGTCGTCACCACCCAGCGCTCGTCGGCGAGAACGGTCACCCCCATCGCCAAACCCGTTGCCACGTCGACGGAATACACGATCGGGCCGATCCGCACGTCGCCCTGCGCAGAGCGCAAATCGTCGCGTACCTGGAGCCAGGTACTCACAGCGGAATGACCCGTGCGCATGGATTCCGTCGCGAAGTATCCGGCCAGACGCGCGCCCTGACCCAAGCCCGGCGACGGTTGCACTGACACCCCGACAGCATAGGGGGCCTGCGACAATCCCCCGATGCAGCAACGATTCCCGGCGACGGATGAGCAACCGGCGGCCGCGGCATTGCTCCATCTGCAATGTGACCTGCCGGCCGAGCTGCGCCCCATCCTGGCCCGGTGGTGGGAGGAGTTCCACCACGCCGAATTGCTGACGTTGCCGGGCTTTCTGTGGGCCCGGCGCGGGCATCTGATCGCACCTGACGGCCATGCACCCATCACGGCGATGTACGGGATCACCGACCCCGCCGCCGCGGATCAGCCCCGGCCCGCCGAGTTCACGCTCATGCCCAGCGAGCTCGACGGCCGGGTGACGTTCCATCGCCGGATCCTGCAACGGACCTCGAGCCTCTCGAGCGATACCGAGCCCGTCGGTACGGCGTTCCTGCAGTTGCTTCGCCCCGCCTCCGATGCGGACCGCCGGCCGAGGCAGGCGGCCGATCGCGTGCGGCGGTGGCCCGGCGTGTTGTCGGTCTCGTGCTGGCGCAGCGCCGTCACCACGCCCGACACCAGCCGCCGGGAGGTCGTCCACCTTCGCGACGCCGAACTGCTGCTGGCCGAGTTGAGCGTCGACGATCGTGGGACGTCGCAATTGCTGGCTCACGCCGCCGACCAGCTCCCGGGGTGGGAGGCGAGCGCGTACCGGCAGGCGTATCCCGCCCGCGGCGTCCTGCTCCCGGCGCGGCTACTGTCAGCGCGCAAGGGATCGGCAAGAAATCCATGTGCCCCAGGGAGCCTCCAGTGAGCGATCACGACGTACGCATGGTCGTGCTGTCGACCGACGACCTTGATGAATCGATCCGCTTCTACAGCGAGACGCTGGGCATGAAGTTGAAGTTTCGCGACGGCTCGCACTACGCGGCGCTCGACGGCGGGTCGATCACCCTCGCTCTCGCCACCGCGGTGGACCATCCCCTGCCCGGGCACGTCGTCGTCGGCATCAAGACCGCCGATGTCGACGCCGCGGCGAAGGCGATCGAGGCCGACGGAGGCCACATCGTGAAGGGCCCGTACGACGACGCGCACGAGCGCCGTGCCGTCGTCTACGACCACAAGGGCAACGGCCTGGTCTTCTACAGTCCCCTGGGGCGTTCTCCCTCCCTCCCCTCTCCTCCCCGCGCGCCCCACCTGCTCACCGTTTCCTTCGTTCTCACTCACGGCCGTTACACCACGGCGATGCCCTTCGCGCGCTGCCCGGCGCCACTCCCCGCCCGGGTCGTGGCCATTTCACTCGCGCCTCGAGATTGTCGAGTCGTAGACCACGATGTCGGCCGGGCACCCTCGCGGTCACGCCCCGATCGGTGCCCGGCGACGGCGGCGGCAGCGCGCTCAGCCGCCAGTGGACGTCTTCCAGGCTCAGCATGTGGTTCTCACGGACCATCTTGACGATGCTCTCGGTCGGGTAGCGGCCGGCCGTGAGGAACTTCGTGTGAGCACCGCCGTCGGACACGCCGAGCACGACGTAGGGGTCGTCCACGATCTCCTTCAGTGCACCAGCCAAACGTTCGGCGGGTTGGCGAAAAGACGCGTCGCCAGGCTGTCCGCTACGCCATGTCCATCAGCGCATCGATCGGATCCTTGCCCGTCTCTCACCCACCTCGGCCAACGTATGTCCAGCCGTTCTCGTACGTGGTCTGCGTGCGGGCCGACGATGGTGATGCCCTCGCCAGCGGGCCGGTCGCGGTCCGGCGGCCGTCGCGCCGCAGGCCGCCCGGCGCACCGGATCGCCAGCTTCCCAGCCTCTCCTCGAGCGTGCCCGTCGTCGCCTCGCCCCACGCTTCGACGTCGTCGAACAGGTTCCAGTCCTCGAAGTGAACGTGAACCGGCGTCCGTGTCAACCCTGGCCGTAGCACCGCGCATGCCGCGCTCCCGGCAGCACCTCAGCCAGGCCAGCGCTCGCCGATGGATCGTCGCCGCCGTCGTCGACGCCGCACCACGTTCGTGATCATCGGCCGCCCGCGATCTCGCCAGCTCCTCGTAGACGCCTGTCCCGCTCGTGTCGCCCGATCACGTCATCTGGATGAAGCCCTGGCGCCGATCACCGAGGACCTGGCCAGCTCGACGGCGAGTCTCGTTGGACATCAGATCGGTCGGCATCGGCGTCCCGTCAAAGTCCCGCTGCCGTTGCCGGCCCACTCGGCGGGAGCCGCTGGGCCGACCACCCGCACCCGCCTGCATCCATGGCCTCATTCAGGAGGCGCTTCAACTCGGCCAGCTCCGCTTCGGTTCGGCATCCGGCCCGCCTTGGCGTCGTCGAGTCCCATCACCCAGGCGAGCAGCGGCCCGAGAGGGACGTACGACATGACGTTGACACCTTTGGGGTCGCCGCCGAGGCTGTCCATGTATTCGGGAAAAGTCACCCAGTCCCACGGGATGCTGGCCTGCATCGACGCGATCGGGATGGCCTCGACCCTTGTCATCGGCGAGCATCATGCGCTCGCGCATCTCCGGGCGAACCGGAGCGAAGCCCCCGCCGCAGTTGCCCATCACGACCGTGGTGACCCCGTGCCACCCCGACACCGTGCAGTACGGATCCCAGAAGATCTGGGCGTCGTAGTGGGTGTGGAGATCCACAAAGCCCGGGAGCGACGATCAATCCGTGCGCATCGATGACCCGGCCATCCGTCGCCCGCTCGCAGCCGGCCGATCGGCGATACGCGCCCGTCGGTGATGCCGATATCGGCCCGGCGCCGGCGCAGCCGGGTGCCGTCGACGAGCAATCCGCCCTGGATCAGGAGGTCGAAGTGTGCACTCATCGCCAGCCTTCCCTCAACGCCCAACCGTTACATAGCTCTTACTATCAGAGCGAGGGTCGGGGTCTCGCGTCAAGGACTGAGACGGGCGCGGCTACTGTCAGCGCGCAAAGGATCGGCAAGAAGTCCACGTGCCCCAGGGAGCCTCCCGTGAGCGATCACGAGTACGCATGGTCGTGCTGTCCACCGATGACCTCGATGAATCGATCCGCTTCTACAGCGAGACGCTGGCATGAAGCTGAAGTTTCGCGACGCTCGCACTACGCGGCGCTCGACGCGGTTCGATCACCCTCGCTCTCGCGACCGCGGTGACCACCCGCTTCCCGGCACGTCGTCGTCGCATCAAACCGCCGATGTCGACGCCGCGCGCAGAGCGATCGAGCCGATGGGGCCACATCGTGAAGGCCCGTACGACGACGCGCACGAGCGCCGTGCCGTCGTCTACGACCACAAGGCAACGGCCTGGTCTTCTACAGTCCCCGGCGTTAGAACCTAGGCAGCGCGTGGCTGCCGACGAAGAGCCGGTCCGGTCGAGAGCTGAGCGCAGCCTCGACAGGCGCGCGTGCACGTCGGGCGGCAAGACCTACGCGTATCGGTCCGGTCGTCGAGCATCGGCAGGTACTGGCGTTCGGTCGTCCACAGCTCCAGAGCCTGCAGCACACCGGCGTGTGCGAACGCATCCGGTCCCATCCCGCGCAGTCGCCGCCGAGCGCGAGACCCAGCACCAGGAACTCGCCGTCGAGCGAGGACAGCGCCGAACCGGTGCCGCCGCGCAGCGCCCCGCCGAGTTGCCCAACTCCGCGATGTCCGACGGTGGCGCGCCCCCGTCTCACCCGCATCGATCACAGCGCGACAGCCTCGCCGGCAGCCCGCTCAGCAGCCAGCTACCTGCATACGCCGGAGCCGCCCCTCCGGTCGAGTGCAGCCGGACGAGCGAGGTGCGGGACGCGGCCATCGTGTCGAACTCCGGCGCAGCGCCCGCAACAGCGCCACGATCTCAGCGGCTTGAGCGTCACTGCCGAGCACAGCACCATCGACGACCAGCAGGCGACGCCCGCGCAAGGGGACGGGATGTGCTCCATGTCCGGGCCTTGAGCAGACGGAACGAGGTGGTGCGTGTCCGTGCAACCACCGCCCAGCTGCCCAAACGGCATCACCTCCTCGACGCGCGTCCAGTCCCAGCAAGGAGGCCGCCACCACCGTCTCCAGGGGATCAGGTCGAACTCCAGAGCGTAACCACCCCCAGCGCATAGCGCTGCCACGCAGTGCCCAGAAGAGCTCCGCTCACTGTCCGCCGTGCGCGCACGATGCTGCCGTCAGCCAGACGACTTCCACCGCACTGATCGCCTGCACTGCAGTCCGAACCGGCGCGACATACCAACCGATGCCGCCGCTGATCGAGTACCCGACGACGCCGACATCCGGTGATGACGGATGCAGGCCGCCAGCCCGTATCGCCCGCCGCCTCGCCACGATCCCCCAGAGCACGCCCGCTCCGACCCGGCGCAGCGCCGCTCGCCGTCGATCCCGCAGTTCACCCAGGCCGCCGTGCGCAGCAGTACCGCGTCACCGAGGTGTCCGTCCAGTGGCGCCGCGCCGTGTCCCGTACCTTGCGCACCACGCGGAGGCCGCCCGCGTGCCGCCCGCAGCACCTCGCCACTTCCTCCGCAGACGCCGGATAGGCCACTGCCGCGGGTGATGCTGGATCTGCAGGTTCCACGGTGAGCGGCCATGTCGTAGCCCCGGTCGCCCGGAAGGTGCACAGCACCGCCGCACAGCCCGCGTAACGACGCTGCCGCAGCGGCGTGTTGCAGGTCTCACCGGCCGCTGCCCTCCATGTCGTCATCGGTCAGAGCCTGCCCGACCGGACTTGCGATCGACTTGAATCGCCATCAGCCGAGCTCCCCCACCGGTGCGCCCGCCCGAGCGTGAACGCTGCTCGAGCCATCTCCTCGTGCCGGCGACCTCCTGCTCGATCAGCGGACGCGCCGAGCTCTCGGAGGCTCGTCCAGCGCCCTTCGCAGGCTAGTCAGGCGCTGTCCGTCGCCCCTCGATCGCCGCTACCCGCGCCGCCGCCCACAGCAGATCAGCGGTCATCTGCTGCCTCGTGTGGCGAGAGCAGCAGGTGAGCAGCTACCGCTTCGGCTTCCTCCAGTGCCGCCAGCAGCGCCGCGCGCGCTCATGCTCCAAACCGCGCTCGCGGAGGCATATCGCGATAGACCGCCTCGCAACGATCGGTGCACGAAGCCGAGCGGTCCTCGTCGCGAAGCAGGCGCGCCCGCGTCAGCGCGATCGCCGAGGCCGTGCGCGATTCGCTCAGCCCGCGAGCTCAGCCACGCACAGCAGATGCGAGCATCGCCCAGCACCGCAATGCTTCGAGCGACCCGTGCAGTGATCGGCATCCGTCGCAGCCGCAGCAGGACTTGACGGAGACAGCGCGTGACCCGACCGCGAGCACCGCTTGGTGTGCGACGCATCGGCTTCACGCCGCAGTGACCAGACCTTGCAGGAGTTGCGGAGCAGCAGCGGATTGCCGCTCGTCGTTCGTGCAGGCCGCGACGAACAGCGGGAAACAGCGCACCCGTAGGCGCGTTCCGCGAGCTTGCTCGTCCCCTCCTCGGACAGCGGCTGGGCTGGATGAGACGGTGTCGGTGTCGAAGGCAGTTCCGTCACGAGATCAGCGATGTCGTCAGCCTCTCCGCTGCGGATCGAGCAGCGACGATTGCCGGCATTGCGCCCATCCGGCGTGCAAGGTAGCGAGTAACGCAGTGAGGCGCATCCACCCACTGCAAGTTGTCGACGCTGAGCAGCAGCGCTTCTCAGCGCGAGGCGCGTCGTCAACGAGTGCAGAGCGTGCAGCACAGCGAGTGAGCCTTCACGTTGCCAGCGCCAGGTCGAACACCGCCCGCGCCGGTCTGCGACACCGCCCAGCAGCTCGTCGGTAACCGCTGACTCCATCAGCTAGCGAACGACCCCGTAGCCGAAGGATTGCTCGAGGGGCTGCCGTGCGCCGCGAGCACCTGCATGCCGCAGCCCGCCGCGTAGCGACCGAGTTCGTCGAGCAGCCGGTCTTGCCGATGCCCGCCAGCCCCTCCACGAGCACCCGCGTCGAACGACCGAGACGCACCTGAGCAAGAGCCTGCCGGAGCAAAGACACCTCGAGGTCGCGTTCGACCAGGTCAGCTCCTACCTCAGCGTCCGAGACCTCTCGTGGTCAGGTCGAGCTGCCGATACCGCCGAGGTGCCCGGAGCTACCGCGTGAGGCCTTCCGCCGGCTTAGCGTCCAGCCGCGGCGCCTGCGCGAGGATGTCAGCCTCGAGCGCGCGCAGAGTGGTCCCGGGTCGAGCCCAGTTCGTCAGCGAACGTACAGCGCGCGCAGCGCAGCGCTCCAGCGCATCCGCCTGCCGCCCCGCCCGTAGAGCGCAAGGGAGAGCAGGCGCCAACGTTCCTCGCGCAGCGGATCCTCGCCGACCATCGCTTCGAGTTCCCGACCAGGACGCCCGCCTCACCGCGATCCAGCCGGCCGATGCCAGCCGCTCGCGCGCGACCGAGCGCAGTTCCTCCAGCCGGATGATGTCCGGCTGCGCCCACAGCTCCTCGCTGTAGTCAGCGAGAGCAGCGCCGCGCCAGAGCGCCAAAGCGTCAGTCATCCGGCGCACCTCGTCGCCGCCGCTGGCGGTGCCGCCCGTTTCGAGCAACTGCTGGAAGCGCCACGCGTCACCGCACCATCTGCATCGCACGCAATAGCCACGCACGCCGCTCATCACGCCCTAGCGCACCTCACCGCGCTCCGTTGAGCCAGCACCGCAGTGAGACGTAACGCAAGCCAGCGAGAGCATCGCGTCTGTTCGGCACCAAAGTTCTCAACGATCTGTTCAGCGCTTCAGCCGCCCCGTTGAGCACGAGCATCGCCAACAGCACGCTAGCGCACCGCCCAGATCGAGCAAAACACCGTCAGCGAGCAGTGAACGATCCGAGCAACCGATCTGCAGACCGCGTGAGTCAGATGCTGCCCTCCCACTCGCGGCAGCCTACGAAATCCAGCTGCCGCCGTACACCATTTACACATAACAGAGCGAAGAGCAGACAGATTGTCCGTGAAAGAAGCGAGATATCCGTTCGCCCTCGCCATCACACCAACGCCATCTCAACCCCGATCTCTACCTACCGCAGCAGCCAGCTCACCAACAACATCCTCCGACACTGCGGACGCACGAGCCGCCACGCAGCGAAGCACCGAGAGTAGCACCCCAGTGCCACCCAGAACGCGTGTGCAGTCCGTGCACGTAACCGCCGCACCGTTCAGCGTCACAGCACCGAGCTCTATGAGAGCACCCAACACCGCCACTCCCAGCGCATACCAGCGTAGCGCACCGTGATCGCACACCCCACAGCGAGCCCTTCCTAACCATCAGGCTAGCGCTCAGCACCAACCGCTGAGTACCAATTAACATACCGCAGCCTAACATCCCAACAGCTCAGCAGCAGCAGAGCTGTCCACAACAAAGCATCAGCAGCAGCCCAGCGCCATACCTGCGCACCAGCAGCTAGCCGAGGGTGAGCAGCTCGCGTAGCTTGACCCTCTCGTCACCATGCGCGCTCGTACCGGCCACCTCGGCTCAGCACGGTCCCTGGACAGAGGCGAGACCGTTCGACGGTCGCGGGTGCGTGACTCCCTGCGGTAGAACGTCTTGTCACGAGATCGCGACAGTGTCGTCGAGTGCCCACCGCGGCCAGCTGTGCCGGTGTAGCTGCGATCGGCGATAGCTTCTAGCGAACATCGCTCGCAGCGTTGTCTCGACGCGACGCTAGCGACCAGCGCGCAGACCGAGACTCGAGCACGTGTCGCGCTGCGAGCTTGCGTCGTTGCCCCGCAGCAGCGCCAGTCGAGCAGGAACGGGCGCCCGCCGAGAGCAGCTGCCCGATCCAATCAGGGCGGCGCGGCCGCGGGTCCCGTGACGTCGCCGACTCTGCGCGGCACCGAGCATGCACAGGACACCGATTCGGCACGTTCAGCCAGAAGACCGAGCGCCAGCCGGACAAGCTCGTCTATCGCGCCGCCGACCAACGGTCCGACGGCAAACTGAGGCGCCGATGGTCGCGCCGTAGACGGCGAGCGCCTTGGCCCGCGTCGCCCACTCCGGATAGGCAGTGGCGAGCGACGCCAAGGAGGTGCTGAACATCGCCGCTGCGCCGACGCCCTGCACGGCGCGGGCAGCGTGCAACTCGACGATCAACGTCGACCGGGGACACCCGACCGAGCTGATCGTGAACACGCCGAGCCCGGCGATGAAGGCACGCCGACGCCCGTACCGGTCAGCCAGCGAGCCCGCGGTGAGGACGGTGGCGGCGAGCGCGAGCGTGTAGGCATCGATGATCCAGGTGATGCCCGACAGCGACGCGTGCAGATCCATCGCCACGCGAGGTAACGCGCTGTTGATGACGGCGATGTCGAGCATGAGCATCGCTGTGGCGACGCAGACGACCGCCAGCGTCGTTTCCGGGACGGCCAGGCGTACGGGCGTTCATGGTGTCGCTCCTCCAGTGCGGGAAGTGGTCACCGCAGGCTTGAGGGCCGACCTTGCGGACGACTTGCGGATGACTGGCCGCCGCGCCTACCAGACATCTGCCCAAGTAGGCGACAAGCGATGCCTCGCACGATGCCTCCGACGCCCGATCCCCAGCCCTGGAGGCAGCAATGACGCAGCTCGACACCAGCGAGATCCTGCGAAGGTTCGGTCCGGTCGCTCACCTGAACAACTGCAGCGCCGGCTCACCGGACGCTCGCCGAGCCACCCGACCCGGCCTATCAGGAGCTTGGTTGACGGCCTGGAACCTGGCGTCGAGATGCGTCCCGCAGCGTCGTCGCGGTACGCACCGCCGCCGATGTCGTCGAGACGATGCCTTCGCCGCAGGCACGGTCTGACCGTCGGCGTGCAGGCGACCGGCACGGAGCGTCGCTTCCCTCGCCGGTCACCTGCTGATCGTCACGCGACCTCGATGAGGTCGCGGTGCATCCGCAGGAGCGCTGGGCCCGGGCGGGCGCCGGTGTCAAGTGAGCCGCGTCATCGAGGCCGCAGCACCGTTCGGGGCTTGCGCCGGCTGAACGGCTCGTCGAGCGATGTCCGCGTGGTCGGCTACACGACCGGCGGAGGCGTCGGGCCTCATCGCCCGGACCTTCGGATGAGCGCTGACCGGGTGCGCGCCTTCGACGTGGTGACCGGCGACGGGGTCCTTCGCCGGGCTGACAACCCGAGCTGCACCCTGATCTGTTCTTCGCCCTTCGCGGAGGCGCGAGGGCGTCGGTGGAGTCGTGACCGCTGTGGAGTTCGACCTCGTCCCCGTGCCGACGTTCTTATCGGCGGCGCGTGTACTTCGACAGGCGCCGCAATCCCTGCGGTCATTGACCGTTGGCGAAGCTGGTCGGCGACCCTGCCCGAAACGGCGACCACGTCGTTCGTGATCCTGCAACTGCCCGACGCCCCGGGCTTCCCTCCGCCTCTCGCCTGCGGCCGCATGTCCATCGGGGTGCCGCTTCCTGCATGTCGGCGATGCCGCCGAAGGAGCGCGGCTGCTGGAGCTGAGCTGCGTTCGGTGGCTCCGGTGATCCTCGACGACGTTGCGGTGAAGCCGTATGCGGCCGTGGACTCGGTGCGCGCCGACCCCGTCGATCCGCTGCCCGCGGTCAACAGGGGCATGTCTGCTGACCGAGTCTCCCTGGACGAGGCCGTGCGGCGCCTGCTGGCCATCGCCTCGGCCCGGGCTCCCGCTCTCCGCAAGTCATGCTCGAGGTCCGCCAGCTCGGCGGTGCGTATGCCCGCGCGGGGCAGCACCCGAGCGCCTTCGATCACCGAAGGCGTCTTACAGCATCCTCGTCGTCGGCATGGCGCCGGACCCGCGAGTCGTGCCTCACCGGGACGAGCTGTTCGCCGCGCTGGTCGACTGGGACACCGGCGGCATCTCGCCGAACTTCCACCGCCCACGACATCGCGACAGCTCGCCGGCCTACAGCCAAGCCACGCTGGCCCGGCTGTCGGACGTCTCGAGCGCTACGACCCGGACGCCGTTCTCGCCGCGAGCGCCATTGCCCGCCAAGAGCTGACCGCGCGGCGTGGGTCGCGAGCAAGCAAAGCGGTGCGCGGCCGTCTCTCGGGACGGCGGCGCACCCGCCGCGGCGGCCCCTTCAAGGACCCGCCCAAAGGGAGGCCGGGGATGGCGGACAAGAAGACGGTGCGGGCGCTGCTCGAGCGTTACTGCACGGCGATGAACGAGCGTCGCCGCGAGGATTGGCTCGACTGCTTCGCGGACGACGCCGTGCAGGAGGATCCGGTCGGTACACCGGCTAACGTGGGCCGCGAGGCCATCGGCAGGTTCTTCGACGGCAACGACATTGCGGTCACCTTGTCGGTCACGGACGACCCGCTCGTCGTCGGCAACGAAGTCCTTGCCTTCTTCACCGTGGTCGCCGAGATGGAAGCGCGGGCGTATGAGGCTGCCGCGCATCGTCGATCACATCGTGTTGAGCGAGGACGGTCAGCGCTTTCAGTCGCTGCGGGCGTTCTTCGACTACGCCGAAATGGTCCCTGCGAGCGACTGAATGCTCAGCGGGCCAGCGAGAGATCGAGGCGCTGGCGACCGCGCAGCGGGGTGTAGCTCGTCCAGTCGGACTCGCCCACCTCGGCGATGGACGCGTAACGCCCGAGCAGCGTGGTGAACGCGACCTCGGCTTCGAGCCGGGCCAGGTTCGCCCCGAGGCAGAAGTGCAGGCCGTGCCCGAAGGACAGCGGCCGGACCTCAGGACGTCTCACGTCGAATCGCGACGGCTGCGGGAAGCGCCTCGGGTCGTGGTTGCCGGCGGTCAGGTTCAGCATCACCAGCTGATCGGCGGCCACCGGAATGCCATCGATCTCCGTGTCGGCCGCGGCGATGCGTGAGGTGAAAGTGATCGGCGGGTCGTAGCGCAACATCTCCTCGATGGCGGAGGGGATGAGGCGGGGATCCTCGCGTAGCAAGGCCAGCTGCTCAGGATGCTGGAGCAGCCGAAACATGCCGTTGCCCAGCAGGTTTTGCGTTGTCTCGTGGCCGGCGAAGATGAGCTGCACGACCATGGCGACGAGTTCGGCGGGGGAAAGCCGGTCCCCCGCTTCCTCTGCCTCGATGAGCGCGCTGAGCAGGTCGTCGCTGCGCCGGGCGCGACGCTCCTCGATCATCGCCGAGACGTAGGAGTTGAAGCTGGACATGGCCTCGTCGCCGGCCCGCCGCCCGTCGTCGGTCGCCATGCCGGACGCCACGCTCAACCCGTGCGCCCACTCGCCCATTTGTGCGACGTCGACCTGCGGGACGCCGATCATCTCGCAGATGACCTGAAGAGGCAGTAGCCGTGCCCAGTCATGGACGAACTCGACCGTCCCGCCCGCCTCGTCGATCGCGTCGCACAATTGCCCGGCGATCCGTTCGGCGACCGCACGCATCATCGAGACCGCCCGCGGGGTGAACGCCCGGCTGACCAGCCTGCGTAGGCGGGTGTGACCCGGCGGGTTCATCATGACGACGTTCAGCCGGATCCAGTCGACGAACGCCCCACTCGTCCAGCCCTGGGCCTCGAAGTAGCGGGCACCCATCGCCAGCAGCGTGGGATCGCCGAGCGCCTCCAGACAGGTGTCGTAGCGCAGGAACGACACGGTGCCGAAATCCGGCACGAAGGCGGCAGCCGCGCCCGCCTCATGCATCGGTGCGGTCACCACCGCCGGGTCGCGCCACCAGTCCGGCACCGAAAGGTCGATGACGGGGAGATTCTGGTACAGGTCGCTCACGTGGCGCCCTCCACTTGTGCCGGGCGCCAGATCGTACCGAGGGTCGATTGACCCGCAAGCCACCGCGCGCGCTCGGGCTGACCACTGGCTATGGTCGCGTGGGAAGAAAGGCGGGTGTCATGCGAGTAGGCGTTCTGGGTGCCGGTGTCATGGGGGCCGGAATCGCTCAGGTGATGGCGGTGGCCGGTCACGATGTCGTGTGTCAGGACGTGTCGCCGGAGGCGCTCGACGCGGCAAGGGCCGGCGTCGATACCGGGCGCTTCGGTGTGCGCAGTGCCGTCGCACGGGGGAAACTGACGGCGGAGCAAGCGGACGCGGCGCTCTCACGAGTCGAGTTCGTGGCCGACGTCAGTTCGCTCTATGAGACCGACATCGTCATCGAGGCGGTCCCGGAACGCCTGGACGTCAAGGTGGCCGTCATGCGAGAACTCGATCGGCGGTGTGCCCCGAAGACCATCCTGGCGTCGAACTCCAGCGGCTTCTCCATCGCCGGTCTGGCTGCGGCGACCGACCGCGCCGATCGCGTCGTCGGCTGGCACTGGGCCTCGCCCGCTCCCGTGATGAAGCTCGCCGAGATCGTCCGGGCGCCGTCGACGTCGGACGAGACGGTCGACACGGTCGTGCGGCTGGCACGCGAAGCCGGTAAGAACCCGATCGTCGTGAAGGATTCGGCGATGGCGTGGGGGTACGTGGCTAACCGGGTGTACGGCGCCATGATCCGGGAAGCGGCTCGGGTCGCCGAGGAGGGAATCGCGTCGCGCGAGGAGATCGACGCGCTCATGATCGACTGCTTCCGCTGGCCCTCCGGGCCCTTCGGCATGACCCAAGGGGCAACCTCCGGTTGGCGGTGACCGCCGGTCCCGGCGAGAGGGGTGACAGGAGGATGGGAATGCCCGATCCGGCGCAGGCGTATCCAAGGCTTCCCACTGGAGGCGCTCACTGGGTCGACCACATCGCCCGCCACGCGCACGCGACTCCAGCAGCCGCGGCGATTCGCTTCGAGGGTTCGACGATCACCTGGGCGCAGCTGGCCGAACGCATGCACAGGCTCGCCAACGCGCTCGTCGCCCGCGGGGTGAAGCAGGGCGATCGGGTCGCCATCCTCATGACCAACCGTCCTGAGTTCATCGAGACGCTGCTGGCCACGAACGCCGTCGGCGCGATCGCCGTGCCGGTCAACTTCCGTCTCGCGCCTGACGAGGTCGCCTACGTGCTGAGCCACAGCGGCTCCAGCGTCCTCGCCACCGACACGCTGCTCGCCCCGCTGGCCGCAGCAGCAGCCGCGGGCCTCGAATCACCCGTGCACACGCTGGTTTGCGGCCTGCAGGCAAGCAGCGCGACGCCGGACGTCGAGTCCTATGAGGCCGCCGTCGAAGCATGCGCCGGACCAGCCTCTGCACGTCACGATCGACGAGCGCGACACCGCCCTCATCATGTACACCTCCGGCACCACCGGACGTCCCAAAGGTGCGATGCTCACGCATCTCAACCTCCTGATGCAGACGTTCACCACGTTGCGGGTGCTGCACTCGAACGGCAGCGGCGAGGACGCCAACCTGTTGAACGTCCCGCTGTTTCACATCGCCGGCATCGGCAACCTCGCCACGCCTTTCATGCTCGGCACGAAGACGGTTCTGATGCCGACCGCGCCGTTCGATGCCGAGTCCACGCTCGCCGTCGTGGAGAGCGAGCAGGTGACCAACCTGTTCCTGGTTCCCGCGCAATGGCAGGTGATGTGCGCCCACCCCGAGGCGAGCCGCCGAACCTCCTCACTGCACACCATCTCGTGGGGCGCGGCACCGGCGACGGTCTCCCTGCTGGAGAAGATGGCGGAGACGTTTCCGCACGCCGAGATCGTCTCCGTCTTCGGTCAGACCGAGATGTCACCGGTGACCACGGCACTGCCGAGTGAAGACGCCATCCGCAAGATCGGCTCGGTCGGCAAGGTCATCCCGACGATCTCGGCCCGCATCGTCGACGCGCTCATGAACGACGTCGCGCAAGGCGAGGTCGGCGAGATCGTCTATCGCGGTCCCAGCCTCATGGTCGGCTACTGGAACGATCCCGAAGCGACGGCGGCCGCGTACGAAGGCGGCTGGTTTCATTCCGGCGATCTCGTCCGTCAGGACGAAGAAGGCTTCGTCTACGTCGTCGACCGCGCCAAGGACATGATCATTTCGGGCGGGGAGAACATCTACTCCGCCGAGGTGGAAAACGCTTTAGCGGGGCATCCGGCGCTGGCCGACGTCGTCGTCATCGGCGCCGAACACGAGCGCTGGGGCGAGACGCCGATTGCCGTCGTCGTCGCTTCCGATCCTTCCGCTCCCCCGGTGCTCGACGACCTGACCGATTGGCTACGCGATCGGCTCGCTTCGTACAAGAAGCCGACGGGTCTCGTCGTCATCGACGAGCTGCCGCGCAATGCCTCAGGCAAGGTGCGCAAGCACGAGCTGCGGGCCAAGTACGGGAAACGTCCGGGCTAGATCGTCTCGGTGCCGGTGAAGGCGAGCTCGTCCGGCTTGCTCACGTAGCGGTGCGGCTCGAGCCTGATGTCGGCGATCGCCACCGCCGCCGAGATGGGCCAGGTCACCGCGATGCTCGCCGCCAGCCACGCCCCCTGCTCGAAGGCGTCGACCATCGGCCGCACCCGCTCGGCACGACTTACGGCGTAGTCGCAGTCGATCTGCACCAGGCGCAGGCCGCGCGGCGTCTGCGCCAGGGCGACGGTCGTGGTGAACGCGATGTCGCCGGGGCCGAGCGGATCGGGATCGCGTCCGGTGACCGCCAGCACGGTGCGCCCGCCGGTGCCCACCTGGGCGCGGACACGGTCGTAGCCGCGGTCGACGACGACCTCGCCGACGACCGCCGGGAACCCCCACTTCGAGCGGAGCGCCTCAGCCGCGGCCGCACTGTCGGTCACGCAGCCCTGAACGAACCCGCGTGGGCGCAGCCCGCTTCGGCAGGCGACGCGGCCCTGCGCGAGCCGGAAGGGTCCCCACGGGCTCTGCGGGCAGTCCCAGAACTGGAAGACGACGGACGGCGGGTTGGTCGGGTGCAGACCGGACGGCAGCGACGACTCCCGCCCGGCCACCTGGATCTCGCTGATCAGCTGCAGCACCGTGGCGCCGGGCAACTCCACCGGCTCTGTCGCGAACGCCTCCAGGGTCGGCGGGTCCGGCACGAGATCACGCACGTCTGCGGTGCCGATCAGCATGCCCTCACCCCTGGCCGCTGAACTGAGGCATGACCTCTGCTGCAAACAACCGCATCGAAGCCAGCACCTGCTCCTGCGGGATGACCTCGAGTCCGTTGAGCAAGAAGTTGATACCGGTCAGGCCCAAGGATTCCCAACGCTTGAGCGCCGCCACGATGATGTCGGGGTCGCCGACGCAGATTCCTTCCGGAATGCCGTACGCGTCGCCCGGGCCTCCGCTCTTCGTGCGGTCGGCCTTCGGCGCGAGGTTGCCGAGCGACTGGTAGGCCCGGGTCGGGTACGCCTCACGGGTCCACATCAGGTGTGAGTTGGTCAAGCCGAAGGTGCCGACCATCCCCATGCCGGTACGGGCGGCAACCTTCGGATCCTCATGGCAGTAAAGGAAGTTCAGCGTCGAGACCTCGCTGGTGACCACCGCCCCGGCCGGGTCACAGCTCTGGATACGCCGGAAGTACTCGTTCGTGCGGCGCTCCTGCTCGGCATAGCTCGCCGCGGCGACTCCGAGGCAGCCGAGCCCGCGTTCGGCCGCGTCGAGCTCGGTGCCGGGCTGGTGACCGTGACCCACATCGGAGGATGCGGCTGCTGCAGCGGCTTGGGCAGCACGTTGCGCTCCGGCATGGAGAACGACAGCCCGTCGTAGGAGAAGTGCTCCTGCGTCCACATCTTCGGTAGCACGCGTACGAACTCGTCCCACGTCTTCTTGGTCCGGTCCGGGTCGACGTTGAAGCCGCCGAGCTCGGTCCAGGTCGAGCTGCGCGCGGTGCCCACATCGAGCCGACCGCGGGAGACGATGTCGAGCACGGCGCACCGCTCGGCGACCCGGATCGGGTGGTTCATCTCGGGCACGCAGACAACCGCGCCGTGACCGATCCGGATGCGCTCGGTCTGCGCGGCCACCGCCGCGAGAACCACCTCCGGCGCCGACGAGTGCGAGTACTCCTCGAGGAAGTGGTGCTCGACGCACCACACGCTGTCGAAGCCCAGCTCGTCGGCCAGGCGGGCCTGCTCGAGCGCATTGTGGAAGACCGCGCTCTGCACCTCGGTGGTGAACGGCCGCGGCGTCGACATCTCGAAGAAGATCCCGAACTTCACGGCACCCACCCTGACATGACACCTCCCGCCGATCTTCGAGGGGTCTCCACATCTAATGTGCTACCTTGAAGCACATGTCTGAGGTGGGTATTCGAGCGCTGAAGCAGAACGCTTCTGCGGTCGTCGCCGAGGCGTCTGCGGGCCATACGGTGACGATCACTGACCGAGGACGGGCCGTCGCCCAGCTCACGGCGCTGCCGACGTCGCGGCTTCAGCAACTGATCGCCTCAGGAAAAGCCCGGCCGCCCCGTCGTGACATCCGGGCGCTCGCCGCTCCCCGGCCGGGCCCCCCGCTGAGCAAGGAACTGGCCGCCATGAGGGATTCCGAGCGGTACTGAAGTGGCGCACTATCTCGACACATCAGCACTGGCAAAGCTTGTCGTGGCCGAGCCGGAATCCGCCGCCCTGCGCACCTGGCTGCGTGAGGCCGATCGCCAACCGATCTCCTCGGATGTAGCCCGCACGGAATTGCTGCGGGCGGTGCGGCGAACGGCTCCCAAACGTGTGTGTGCATGCTCGAGCCTACTGATTCGATCACGCTCACCGAGGTCACCACCGCTCTGTTCGAAGAGGCCGGGCCGGCTCGACCCGACCACATTGCGCAGCCTCGATGCGATCCACCTGGCCGCAGCTCTGGATCTCGGGGACGATCTCGATGGCCTGGTCACCTACGACGAGCGACTCGGCGATGCGGCTCAGCTCAACGGCATCACGGTGATTGCGCCAGGCTGAGTAGCCTCATCGGCGCCAGAAGAAGTGATGTACTACCCCGCTCGGGCTCGGGATCTTCTCGAGGTGGAATCGGTCCGTCAGCTCGTCGGGCGAGTCCCATAGCCGCTCACCGCGACCGAGTTCGAGCGGTGCGACGGCGACGTGCATCGTGTCGATGAGGTCGGCGGCGAGGAACTCCCGCACCGTGGCGACACCCCCGCCGATGCGAACGTCCTTGCCCTCGGCGGCGCCTGCCGCCATCGCCAGGACGTCGTGAGCAGACGCATCGACGAAATGGAAGGTGGTCTCGCCGAGCGTGAGCACGGGCCGCGGGTAGTGCGTGAGCACGAAGACCGGCGTGTGGAACGGGGGTTCGTCGCCCCACCAGCCCTGCCAGTCCTCGTTCTCCCACGCCCCGCGGTACGGGCTGAACTTGTTACGGCCCATGATCTCGGCGCCGATGTTGTTGGCGAAGTCGCGCGTGCAGTAGTCGTCGAGGCCGTACGTACCGCCGGCGTCGGCCCGGTTGGCGAAGTGAGCGGTCGCGAAGGCCCACGCGAGGAGTTCGCCAGGATTGGCGTGACCGAAGGGACGCTCGAGACTCTGTCCCTCGCCGGCCCCGAACCCGTCGCTGGACACCCCGAAATTCTGGACGCGAACGAGCTGCTTCATGACGCGGCTCCGGCGAGACCGAGGGCGGCGTAGTGGGCCTGGGCGTCGGCGAAACCGTCCCAGTCCCAGGCGATGGGACGACCCGCCAGGCAAGGCTCCAGCCGGGCGAGAGAGGCGTGCAGCCCGACGACGTAGCCGTTGTCGATGGCAGCGGAGGTGTCGGTGACGAAGTGGCTCAGCCGCAGGACGCATCCGGTACCTGTCGCTTCGAGTTCCCAACGCATGACCGACCCGGGGTCGACATGGGTGTGCTCCAGCAGCAGCGGTGGCTCGACGCGCAGAAACGTGCACGTGATCGTCATGGGCTCATCGCCGGTGGCGACCATCACCATCTCGCCGCCCACGCGGAGATCTATCGTGATGTCAGCGTCGAACGGCAGCCACCACTCCGCCAGCCGCGCCGGGTTAGTGATCGCGTCCCAGACCTCGGGGACCGGGTAGGCGAGGTGTCTTTCGAATCGGATGACCCCACCGTCGGCGGTGCGGTCCATGGTGCCGTCGTATCTGGCTGATTCCGGAGCCTTCATCTACTCCCTTTCGAAGTGCGGGGGATCGGTACGGAGGTGCGCTTCAAGGTGCCGCTCGAGCGCGTCGAGCCGGCCGGCCCAGTGGGCGCGATAGGGCTCCAGCCAGGTGTCCAGTTCCATCAGCGGTTCTGGGCGCAGCCGGTACAGCCGCCGCTGCGCATCGCGGCGGACATCGACCAGACCTGCGTCGCGCAGCACCCTCAGATGTCGAGAGACACCCGGCTGATGCATCCCGACCAGCTCGACCAGATCATTGACCGAGCACTCGCTGTCCCGAACGGCATCGAGGATGCGCCGCCGCGTCGGTTCGGCGATCGCGTCGAGGACGTCCAGAGCAGCGGGCACCCCATGAACATATGTCAGAGCGTATATATGCGCAACCACATGTACGGGGCATTCACGGGCTGACATCCACGACGTCGGCGATGCGCGTGAAGCCGTGCGCGGCACCGCCTTCGAGCCTGGGCTCACCGCCGCGGACGATGGCGTGCAGCGACGCGTCGCACCGGTAATTCAGGAAGCTGAATCCGTCAGGGCCGCCGGTGAAGGTGTAGCGGCGATCGGCTTCGACGTAGAGGGTGTCGCCGGGCCCCAGCGTGGTGCGGCCGAGGGTGATCTGCCCTGACAGCAGATGGATCAGCTCGTCCTCCGAGTGACTGTGCGGCGCCGACACGTAGGGCCTGTCCCGGCCGGTTCGCATGAGGGTGATCCGACAGGTGGGGCACGACGAATCGGCGTAGAACCGGCTGTCACGCCCGTCACCCACCGCGGCGTAGATACCTGCCGGACCGACCGCGTGAACGACGTGACCGCCCGCCATCGGGGCGCCATAGGGCCCGTCCACCGGCGGACCGGACGAGGCGGCACCGAAGTGCAGCAGCTGACAGTCGGAGGTCGCCAAAACCTCGGTGGATACGCCACTTTCCACGATCGCCGCGCCCCCGGCGACGACGTCTGCATCCCCGTGCCGGCCCGCGACGCGCAGGACTCCGGCGACCACGTACACGGCCTCATCGCCGTGCTGGTTCGCCCAGCGCAGCCGGCTTCCCGCACTGAGGGTGATCCGATAGAGCCACAGCGAGATACCGGACGGGCTGAGCAGGCGCGCATCGGACGGCTGTCGGACGTCCCACGCCGGCGGCGGATACGCGGTGGCGACGGGTGCATCACGATCGAGCACGATCTCCAGGCTCGGCATCACGCGACCGGTGAGTCGGCGCTTTGGGCACAACGGGTCCCGCCGGCCACCGGGTCGATGATCTCGAACGCCCCGCTCACCTGGACCTCCTCATTGCGGCACTGCGGGATTGCTCCTCCCGCGTACCGAACCTCACGAAACGCTTCCCTGCGAGACAACCCATTGAGCGCGAACACGCCGATCGACGCCGACGATGTGGTCGAAATCGGAGTCGTAGTGCAGCACGGTCGCCTCGTAAATGACGGCAGTCGCGGCATGAAGCAGGTCGACCACACCTGCCGCTCGGCCCTTACCAGCGCGCCACAACGCGTCCTGCAACTCGATCGCCACGGCGCCGACGTCTTCGGTCAAGGGAAGTAATTCGAACGATTCGGTCAGCCGGCGGACGATCTCCTGATGAGCCGCGTGGGTCCGAGCGCTGAATCCGGCCTCCAGCACCGAGACGGTCGAAGCGCATAGCACCTCACCGCGATCGACTAACCGGCCGAGTCCGGCTCGCATCTCCGCTGACCGCGCGAGTCGCTGCAAGACGCTGTTGTCGACGAGGAAACGCATCAGCGCCGTGCGCGTTTCCGGACATCGGGATCGTTCAGGTCGCCTAACGCGTCGGACTCGGCAAACCACTCGACCGTCTCGAGCTGCCGATGCCGACGCACCATCTCCATGAGCGCCAGCCGGACAGTGGCTGCCTTGGACACCCCGGGACCGGCGATCCGGCGCGCCTCAGCGAGGAGCTCGTCGGGAATCTCCACCAGGGTCCTGCTCATTCCGCCCTCCACCCTTCGCATGCGATATCGGCCAGTGCCTCGAAATGATATCGCTGAGCCGGAGGCTGTCACGAGCACTGATCAGACCGTTTTGATCAGTCGATGCTTGGTCCGGCACCATTCCGGAGCATTTCTCGGGACCAGCAACCCGCGCCTGCGCAGCTCGGCCCACCGTCGAAGCGCGGTCCGGCGTGAGACGCCGGTCATGGTCGTGACGTCGTTCAGGATGTGTTGCCACAGCGCGCGATCGCGGCGCATCCCGACGTCGACCGCGACGACGCAAAGGACCCCAGCCGCCCAACCTCGAGCGGCGCGTCCCATCGCTGACTGCGGGATGTCCTCGACGACGTCTTGGGCAAGGAACCAGGCGCACTCGCTTGTCGCCTTGCCCCACATGGGCCGGGCAAGCAAGCGGACGTTCTCGTCCATCGACAGCAGTGGGAGGTATCCCGGCAACTCATGCGGCGCGAAGCCACCGGCCCCGGCCCGAGCAACATCAAGAATCCTGGCGGATCCGAGCATGCTGGGATCGCATGCGGGAGCGCTCATCCCGGCTGAATTCTTCATCGGCCGAGCATGTCAGGGGACCGGAACTCGCCCCTGAGATATCCACAGGTGGTGCAAAGGTGGCCGATTGGTTGGTGCGGCTGCCAGGCTTTGCCGTCGTGGGGGCAGCGGGAATGCTGGCAGCGCGAGCGTGCCCGCGTGAGCGCGCAGCTGCCGCTCACTGCCGCCGTGTGGCGACGGTCGGTTCAACCGAAAGGCCGCCGACGAGAGCGGGCCTTTCGGTTGAACAGGGTGCTCGTTTTTCTACGAACACCCCTTGGTTGGTGGAGGTGGTGCCTGCTCATACGAACCAGGGTCTTGCGTTCGCGGGCGTCAATCTGCGCTTGCCGAAGCGCCTCCAACTCTCCCACCTGCAGACTCGCGATTCTCAACGCCTTGCCTCGCCTGCAGGGCGCTGACAATGAGGTCGTCACCGTCGACCGCGTACGAGGCCTGCTCGCCCGCGAGGTCATGGAGTTCCCCCGAAACACCGTGTACAAGACAATGCTCCGAATGAGCAACGCCGAAGACGCCCTGGTGCGGGTCACTGGCGGCTTTCGGACAACGGCCCGGCTACGCAGAACCGACCGCCAACCCTTTAGCCGACGAGAACGAGCCGACCTCGAAGGCCCAGCCGAGCCAGCTTCTTCCACCGCCGGTCCGTGGTTAGCAGGAAATCGGCATCGAGATGTATCGCCGTCGCGATGACGAGTGCGTCAGGCAGCCGGAGAGCTGTGTAACGGGCGCGCAACATCGCGGCAGCGCGTGCGACCTTGCGATCTGCGCTCGCGATGGAGATCGCCATGGCATCGAGGCCAGTATCAGCTCGAGCAACGACGTCGGGGCCTCGCTGCGCGGGCCGCACCATGATTTCCGCATACGCCGAAGCGGGGAGCACCAACGCGTCACCCCGTTCGCGTCCTTCAAGAAGTGCATTGATGGCTGCCTCATGATGCGCGTCCCCTGCATCGAGGCCAGCAATGACAACGCCAGCGTCCAGAACCGTTAGACCCATTCGTCGCGAAGTGCGTCGAGGCCGAAGCCGTCGTACACGCCCGTGAGCGCACCGCTGAATTCATCAATCGGCTCGGCCACACGCTCCAGCACGACCCGCCCCAAACCGTCGGCACGAGCAGAAAGCCGATCGCCCGCCTGGAAGCCGGCCTCTTGCATGGCGTCAGCAGGGATCGTCACCTGGTGTTTGCTGCTGATGGCGGTGGTCCCGCGCCTACGACGGTTCTTTACTGGTGAGCCCACGAGTAAAGAGTACGCCGGTGGGGGCCGTCACGCAGGCCATCCAGCGACAGCGGGCGAACAAGGATCCTGACGACCGGTATGTGCCGCAGTCCGCATGCCTGTGCGCTCGTGCTCACGTGACTAGTTCTCGATGATCACCGCAGCGGTTCGCTCCAGGACGGCGAGCGGGGTCATCGCTTCCAGCGAGGCGATCCGCAACATCAGGACGCGGCTCAACCACAGCATTCCCTGGAACACCACAACGCTACTCCTTTGCGAGCAGGACCATCCGATACTGCCGGCCATCCCAGCCCGGACCGGCCGAACCAATGACGATCCGACTTCGTACCTCCGGTGTCTCGGGCCAAAGAAGCCCCTCAACGTCGCCGATGACGTCGGCAACGTCCTCCTTCGTAGCTTCGTCCAATTCACTGACGGCGAAGTGGACTGTGACGGTCTTGCCGTCGATCTCAACTGCTACACCTCGGAGTATCGGCGATGCGAAGCCGAGCAAGGCTTGGACCACCGTCAAAACGACTCGGTTCTCCCACTCAAGGGCGAGGTCTCTGTCGGACATGTCAGCCGCCTGGCGAGTACGGGACGACACTGACGCTCTTCGTTCCCTTGATCATGAAGACGTTGGTCGGCTGATCCAGGTAACCCGAGCCTGGGTTGTTGTTGTAGCCGGTCACACCTCTGTAGCGGACGAGCACATTTCCGTTGCTTGTTGTCCGAAGGATGGTCGCATCTCCCGAGTGATAGAGCGCCCAGAACACGCTGCGCGTCAGACGCGTCTTTGAAGTAGCCCCCGCCGTTGTAGCTCGGAGAGTCGAGCACATGCCGCGCCTGCCGCTGAGCACTGATGGTCGTGTTGATTGACTGGTCGATCTCGTTGCCGCTACCTGCGGCCGATCGCAAACCGACTTTCTCGAGGAGTCTAAGTAACGCGCCGTCGCCTGCCCGCAGAAGCGGCCCTGCCGCCTTTTTCAGGACGACTCCCCCGACTTCGCCCAGGAGCGTTTGGAGGGCGCCGACGGCTGTTCCCTCTAGCCCGGGGACGAGGGAAGCCCAGTAGCCGCATCCGTTCTCGTAGTCCTGTGCCTCCTGATAGTAGTAAGGCAGGACGTATGAGACAGGGTCTAGGTTCTTTACGGTCCAGTTGTATTCCCGGCTGCCGCGACAGGTTCCGTTCGGATTCTTGCCAAGCCAGCAATATTGGCCGGTTGGGTCCCATTGGGTGAGGGGGTTGTTGCCGGCGTAGCTGTAGGCCGACGGGTAGGGGCCGCTGATGCTGGGTGGGAGTGGGTCGGTGGTGGTGAAGCGGCCTTGGGTGGGGTCGTAGGTGCGGGCCCGGTTGTCGTAATGGCCGGTGGTGGGGTCTTGGTAGCCGGCGGCGTAACGGAGTTGGTTGAGGGCGGTGTCGGTGCCGCTGCTGGCGGTCAGGTTGCCGAAGGCGTCGTAGCTGTAGTTGCCGGTGATGGCTGCCGTCGGCGAGATGAGGGTGTCGACCGAATGCTGTGGGTCGGTGAGCAGATAGTCCGTCGTCGCGCTGGCGCTGGTGGTGAGGTTGATGTTGGTGGGCAGGGTGGGGTTGAGCCAGTCGGTGGCTCGGGTGCTGCCGCCGGGCAGGGTTTCGTCGACGAGGTCAGGCAGATTCGCATTGCCGGTGTTGGGGTCCCAGGCGTAGCTGGTGGTGTCGGTACCGACGGTTGAGGTGAGCCGGTTGCCGCCCGGGTCGTAGGTGTAGCTGACAGTGCCGGACGGGGTGGCGGCCGAGGTGAGCTGCCCGGCGAGGTTGTAGGTGTTGGTCTGGGTTCCGGCGGTGAGCTGGTTGCCATTGGCGTCGTAGCTGTAGGCGACGGGACTGCCGGCCTGCGGGGTGGCTTGGGTGAGCTGGTCGGCGGCGTCGTAGCTGTAGCTGGTGGTGGAGGTGGTGCCACCGGCGGTGCTCGCGGTTGTGAGCCGATTACCGACCGGGTCGTAGCTGTATCCGGTGCTGATGGTGGCGCCGGTGCAGCTGGTAGTCGCCGTACAGACTTCGGTGAGCCGGTTCGCCGGGTCGTAGGTGTAGCTGGTGGTGTTCGCGGTGCCGCCGCCGGGGCCGACTTCGGTGGTGAGGTTGCCGGCCTGGTCGTAGCTGAGGGTGTAGCTCTTGAGCGTGGCGGCGCCTTGGGTGTCGGCAATGTTCGTCAGCTGCCCTGCCGGGTCATACGTCCACGTCTCCTGGGTGGACGGCGTGGTCGGCTGGGTCAGACTGGTCAGCTCACCCGCCGGGTCGTAGCCGGCAGTGGTCGTCCCGGTGGGATCGGCAAGACTGATCGGCTGGTTGTCCGGGTTGTAGCCGATCGTTTCCGTGACGCCGTCAGGCCGGACGCGACTGGTCAGATTGCCGGCCGGGTCGTAGCCGTATTGGGTGAGCCGGGCGGAGGTGGCGTCGGGGCCTTGGCGCCGATCTGACCGAGTGGTCGACATTGACCGATGCTAGGCACCCTGGACCCAAGCGATGAGGGTATGGACTGCGTCACTCAGCCCTACCTCGCCGGTGATTTGTCGGTGTTCCTCGATCACCGTTCCGCTGACAGCATCTGCGAGGTCCAACTCGGCCTCACCCGTCGACCAGACAGTCAACTTCGTGATCCTGGCCGTGGAAGAAACCAAGATCGACGCTGCAGGTTTTGGGCGATCTTGTATCGGCCCAGTGAACTCGACGACGTATCCCGCACCGGTCAAGCTTGGACCGATCTCGTCGTGCCAACGCTGCAACTTCTCGAGTAGTTCCATATCGAAGCTCACTTGGTCAGCAACCAGTTGATGTTCAACGCCGGCGGAAACTGCGGAATCGGCTCACCGCGCATTTGCGCCAGTCGGCCGTACAACGAGTTCGGCCCTGGGATCTGCGCCCAACCTTCTTTCCCTGCTGGCCGCAATGAGGACGGTGGAACGTCGAACTCGACGTACCTACTGCCGCTCGCGGCCTGTGATCCGTATGCCCCTGGATCGGCTGGATGAGCAACGTAGGTGGTCCCTCCGCCACCCTCCTGCACCATTCCTGTGCTCGACATGGCCTCGTGCTCGTCCGCGGACATCCAACGACCGACGGTCGTCAACTCCTCCTCGGTGTTCGCGGCATTCGCAATCTCTTCTTCGGCTCCGCCTGGGGTGATGCTGACTCCGATGGCTCCGACGACTTCACCTCCGACGTACCAGCCGTTTTTGTCGACGAAGCATTCGGAGTTGGGGTCGATGGCGTCGCGGATTTTCTTGGTGGCACCGCCGGAGGCGAAGTCTCCGACTCCTTCGAGGAAGGATGAGACGTCTTTGCCCGGTCCGCTGGTGAGGACGTTGTAGGCGACGTCGGAGACCTTGTTGAGCGCTTTCTTCGCTGCTTTGCACCAGGACTTCGGGACACCCCATGGGCATTGACCGGTCGGGTCCCATTGGGTGAGGGGGTTGTTGCCCGCGTAGCTGTAGGCCGACGGGTAGGGGCCGCTGATGCTGGGTGGGAGCGGGTCGGTGGTGGTGAAGCGGCCTTGGGTGGGGTCGTAGGTGCGGGCGCGATTGTCGTATTGGCCGGTGGTGGGGTCAAGGTAGCCGGCGGTATAGCGGAGTTGGTTGAGGGCGGTGTCGGTTCCGCTGCTGGCGGTCAGGTTGCCGAAGGCGTCGTAGCTGTAGTTGCCGGTGACCGCCGCCGTCGGCGAGATGAGGGTGTCGACCGAATGCTGTGGGTCGGTGAGCAGATAGTCCGTCGTCGTCGCTGGCGCTGGTGGTGAGGTTGATGTTGGTGGGCAGGGTGGGGTTGAGCCAGTCGGTGGCTCGGGTGCTGCCGCCGGGCAGGGTTTCGTCGACGAGGTCAGGCAGATTCGCATTGCCGGTGTTGGGGTCCCAGGCGTAGCTGGTGGTGTCGGTACCGACGGTTGAGGTGAGCCGGTTGCCGCCCGGGTCGTAGGTGTAGCTGACAGTGCCGGACGGGGTGGCGGCCGAGGTGAGCTGCCCGGCGAGGTTGTAGGTGTTGGTCTGGGTTCCGGCGGTGAGCTGGTTGCCGTTGGCGTCGTAGCTGTAGGCGACGGGACTGCCGGCCTGCGGGGTGGCTTGGGTGAGCTGGTCGGCGGCGTCGTAGCTGTAGCTGGTGGTGGAGGTGGTGCCACCGGCGGTGCTCGCGGTTGTGAGCCGATTACCGACCGGGTCGTAGCTGTAGCCGGTGCTGATGGTGGCGCCGGTGCAGCTGGTAGCGGCCGGGCAGACTTCGGTGAGCCGGTTCGCCGGGTCGTAGGTGTAGCTGGTGGTATTCGCCGTGCCGCCGCCGGGGCCGACTTCGGTGGTGAGGTTGCCGGCCTGGTCGTAGCTGAGGCTGTAGCTCTTGAGCGTGGCGGCGCCTTGGGTGTCGGCAACGTTCGTCAGCTGCCCTGCCGGGTCATACGTCCACGTCTCTTGGGTGGACGGCGTAGTCGGCTGGGTCAGACTGGTCAGCTCACCCGCCGGGTCGTAGCCGGCAGTGGTCGTCCCGGTGGGATCGGCAAGACTGATCGGCTGGTTGTCCGGGTTGTAGCCGATGGTTTCCGTGACGCCGTCGGGCCGGGTGCGGCTGGTCAGGTTGCCCGGCCGGGTCGTAGCCGTAGCCGAAGGTTTGGGCCGGGCCACTGGTGGGCGTTTGGACGAGCTGGGTGAGCTGACCGGCAGGGTCATAGCTCAGGCTGTCGGTGGCGGAGCCGCCGGTCTGGCCGGTGATGTGTCCGGCGGGGTCGTAGCTGTAGCCGGCGGTGGGTGTGCCGTCGTTGTAGCTGGTGCCGAGCAGCCGGTCAGCCGAGTCATAGCTGTTGGTGATGGTGCCGTGGCCCGGGCTGGTCGCCTCCAGCGGAGTGACGGTGGTGAGCAGGTTGCCGTCGGCGTCGTAGCTGTAGCTGGTGGTGCGGTTGAGCGGATCCTGGACCTGGGTGAGCTGGTTGCTGGCGTTGTAGGTCCAGCTGGTGGTGTGGTTGTTCGGGTCGGTGCGGCTGATGAGGTTACCGGCCGGGTCGTAGCCGTAGCGGGTGAGCTGGGTGGAAGTGGCGTCAGGGCCTTGAATGGTGGCGATCTGACCGAGCGGGGTGTAGCTCCAGATGGTCGGATTGTTGTTCGGGTCGGTAGCGGTGAGCGTGTTGCCGTCAGCGTCGTAGGTCCAGCGGGTGAGCCGTAGCAGCGGGTCGGTGGCGGTGAGCCGGTTGCCGTCCGCGTCGTAGCTGTAGCTGGTGGTGTAGTCGGCGGGGTTGGCGCCGGTGACGTTGCCGCGGGGGTCGACCATGCTGGTTTCGTTGCCGGCGTCGTCGTAGCCGTAGCTGGTCTCGGCGCCGGTGGCGGTGGTGGTGGAGATCAGCTGGTTGTCGAGGTTGTAGCTGGAGCTGCTGGTGTGGTTGTTGGCGTCGGTGACGGTCAGCTTGTTGCCGAGGTTGTCGTAGCTGTAGCTGCTGGTGTGATTGTTCGGGTCGGTGACGGTCAGTTTGCGGCCGTCGCCGTCGTAGCTGTAGCGGGTGGTGTGACCGTCCGGGTCGGTGGCAGAGATGAGCTGGTTAGCGGCGTCGAACGTTTGCGTGGTGGTGAGCGTTCCGCTGCCGGATGGGTCCGGCCGTGAGGTGGACAGCAGGTTTCCGGCCGGGTCGTAGCTGAGAGTTGTGGTGTGCGCGGCGGTGGTGGCTGGTGAAGCGCCGGAGGCGTTGCCAAGCGGATCGACAATGCTGGTCTTGCGACCCAGGCTGTCGTAGCCGTAGGTGGTGGTCTGCCCGTCGGCGCCGATGGTCGTGATGAGCAGGTTCGCCGGATCGTAGACGTGACTGACCGTGGAAGTACCGGTAGCCGTGGGGCTGACCACGTTGGTCAGGTTGTTGTTCTCGTCGTAGCTAAAGACCGTCTGGTTGTTCGACGCGTCGGTGACTTTCCACTTGTTGCCGTCGGCGTCGTACTCCGTCTTGGTGATGTTGCCGAGCGCGTCGGTGGTTTGGGTCAGCTGTCCGGCGTCGTTGTAGGCGTAGTGGGTGGTGTAGCCGGCCGGGTTGGCGCCGGCGGCGTTGCCGTCGGGCTGGGTTTTGCTGTAGGCCAGGCCGATGTTCGACCGGCAGCGGGGACCGGTCGGGCTGCAGGTGTAGCTGTAGGTCGTCTGGTTACCGAGCGGATCGCTGGTGGCGGTCAGCTGCCCGTAGGTGTCGAACGTGAAGTGAGTGGTCTTTCCTCGGGCGTCGGTGATGGACGTGACGTCGCCGGGATGGCTGGGATCGTCGCGGTGATACGTCACCGTGCGCACGGCGCCACCGACGCCCGTGGGAGTGCTGGTGGTCAGCTGGTTGCCGTGGGAGTCGTAGCTGTTGGTGGTGGTGACACCGTTCGGGTCGGTGACCGTGAGAACGTCGCCGAGACTGTCGTAGCTGTAACTGGTGGAGCGCCCGAGCCCGTCGGTGGCTGCCAGCACGTTGCCGTTGGAGTCGTAGCTGTAGCGGCTGACGTGACCGTTCGGGTCGGTAACGGTTGCCTTGCCGAGGGTCGCCGGGTCGTAGGTGTAGCTCGTGGTCGCCGCTTGCGAGGTGCCGGCTGCTTTGGTGACGGACATCAGCAGGCTGCCCTGGTACTGGTAGTCGGTTTCGTTGCCGTCGGGGTCGGTGACGGTGGTGGTGCTGTAGCCGGCAGCGTTAGGGGCGCTGTAGGTGAAGTTGGTGTTGTGGCCGCGGCGGTCTTGCTGGACGGTGACCTGCCCGCTGGTCGGGTCGTAGGTGTTGGTGGTGGTGTTGTTACGCGGATCCTTGATGGTGGTCAGCTGATGGGCGCTGTCGTAGCCCAGAGTGGTGACGTTGCCGTTGACGTCGGTGACGGTGTGCAGATCACCGTTGCTGTCGTAGCCGTACTGCACGCTGCGACCTGAGGAGTCGGTGATCGTGGTGACGTTGCTGGGGTTCGCAGCGTCGGTGTAGCCGAAGGTCAGTTGCCGGCCGGCCGGGTTCGTAGCGGTGGTCAGCAGGCCCGAGCCGTTGTAGGCCAGGGTGATGGTGTTGCCGTTGAGGTCGGTGATGGCGGTGAAACGGCCGTTGGTGTCGAAGGTGTAGCGGGTCCGGTTTTCGCGGGTGAAGGTCCAGCTGCCATCGGGGTTTTGTTTGAGGGTGGCGAGGACGCGCGACGGTGCGGTGTAGTTGCCGGTGCCATCTGGCTGGAAGACGACCTGGCTACCGTTCTCCTGACGGATGGTCACCTGACCGTTGGTCGCCCCGCCGCTGCTGTCGACGGTCAGGGCCATGTCGAGGTTGTCGGTCCAGCCGTAGCCCAGCCGGCCGTTCGCGGCCGCCTGAGAGGAATCATAGCTGCGGGTGAACGACAGTCCCGGCCCACGGCCGGCGATCGACAGGTCCGTCGCTGATTCGGTGAAGATGCCGGAAGCGAGTTGTACCGGGTCGCCGGCGCAAGCACATGCCTGAATGCTCGAAGGATCACTGCCGCCGATCAGTTCGGCGGCGGTGGGCACCGTCGAGATGGTCGGGTCCGGTTCCGGAGTGGCGATGATCGCCCGCAGCAGATGGTCGTCGATGGTGTAGAGGTTGACCCCGTCACTGGCCATGGCGTGTACCGGAGCAAAGCCGGCCTGGGCGCCGGTGCCGTCGATGTCGGTGGAGGTGACGATCGATCCCCCGGCCACGACACTGCGCTCACCGGTTTGCTTGACGATCCGATACAACACCGTCGGCAACGCAGTTCCGTCGCCCGCGCTAGACGACCAGCTGAGGTAGATCGAGTCGCCGGCGGACACGATGCCCAAGGTCGAGTAAGCGATGTTGGTGTTGATTTCCCAATCGGTGATGGTCTGACCGCCGTATGACACGTGCGCCAGGTGAAGGTCTTCGTCGCCGTTTAGGTCGCCGACCTGGTTATGGGCGACCCAGAGGCCGGAGGCATCGGCAGCGATACCCACCACGTCATCCATGTTGCTGGCTCTGCCTAACGGCGGAGTCCACACGTCGGTGGCGGCGCCGGTAATCGGGTCGAAGCGCCTCACCGCGGTGCTGCCGCCACCTGCGTAGAGGTAGCCGTCGGCACCGAAGGTCAAAGAGCCGTAATAGCCGCCGCCTTCGGTAACAAGGCTTGTGGCGCCTGTTGTTAC
>CAVXLW010000004.1:0-680969 GCA_963762695.1 uncultured Actinomycetota bacterium | reverse complement strand
CGACAGCACCCACGCCTACGCCGGAACACTGGCAGCAGAGTTCGCCACCGGTTCAACAACAGCTGCGGCATCTCTGAAGTGGACGACCAGCCTGACGCCAACAGCATCATCAGGTCCGTTCTACGCCCGCGAGTACCTGTACCTCACCAGTTTCTCCGGGACCCAAATTGTCCCACTGAGCTTCATGTCCGGCAGCTTCACCAGCCGGGTCGGGGTCCGCGTCACCACCGGCGGGAAACTCTCCGTTCTCGTGAACGGAACCACCGTCGATCAGACGACAACGACGAGCGTCCCGCTCAACGCGTGGTTCCGGATCGAACTGGACGCCACTGGCAGCGCGACCGATGGCGCCTACGAGTTGCGCCTCTACACGAATCCCAACTCCACGACGCCCACCGCAACACTCAGCAAATCAGGAATCAACACCGGCGGAACAATCAACTCGGTGGCCTTCGGCGCCACTCAGCAAGCCAAGAACCAAGGACCGTTCTGGCTCGACAACGCTTCAGCCTCTGCGGCCACTAGCCCATCGCCGTCGAGTCCGACGATTGCCGGGTTGAGCCCGGCGTCCGGGCCGGTTGCGGGTGGGACGTCGGTGACGATCTCGGGCACCGACTTCACGGGTGCGTCCGCGGTCAAGTTCGGGACGACGGCCGCGACGGCGTTCACGGTCACAAACGCCACCACGATCACCGCCACCGCACCGGCAGGCACCGGAACGGTCGACGTCACGGTGACCACCCCCGGTGGTACCAGCGCCGCCACCCCCGCCGACCAGTACACCTACGTTGTCCCCGCAATGGCACCGACGGTTACGGGGTTGAGCCCGGCGTCCGGGCCGGCTGCCGGTGGGACGACGGTGACGATCTCGGGCACCGGCTTCACCACTGCGTCCGCGGTCAAGTTCGGGACGACGGCGGCGACGAGTTTCACGGTCAACAGCGCCACCTCGATCACTGCCACCGCACCGGCAGGCACCGGAACGGTCGACGTCACGGTGACCAACCCCGGGGGTACCAGCCCCACGAACGCCAACGACCAATACACCTATACCGCAGCATCGACCCCGACCGTCACCGGGTTGAGCCCGGCATCCGGGCCGGCTGCCGGTGGCACGTCGGTGACGATCTCGGGCACCGATTTCACGGGTGCGTCCGCAGTCAAGTTCGGGACGACGGCCGCGACGGCGTTCACGGTCAACAGCGCCACCACGATCACCGCCACCGCACCGGCAGGCACCGGAACGGTCGACATCACGGTGACCAACCCCAGTGGCACCAGCCCCACAAACGCCAACGACCAATACACCTACACCACCTCGCCGCCAACCGCGCTCACCGCCGATTTCGAGGCCGGCACCAACGGGAACACGATCACCACCTCGGATCCGGGCTCAGCTGACAAATGGGACGCGAACGCCGGTGTCGCAGGCGGAGCAGGCACGACGCAGATCTACGACAGCACCCACGCCTACGCCGGAACACTGGCAGCAGAGTTCGCCACCGGTTCAACAACAGCTGCGGCATCTCTGAAGTGGACGACCAGCCTGACGCCAACAGCATCATCAGGTCCGTTCTACGCCCGCGAGTACCTGTACCTCACCAGTTTCTCCGGGACCCAAATTGTCCCACTGAGCTTCATGTCCGGCAGCTTCACCAGCCGGGTCGGGGTCCGCGTCACCACCGGCGGGAAACTCTCCGTTCTCGTGAACGGAACCACCGTCGATCAGACGACAACGACGAGCGTCCCGCTCAACGCGTGGTTCCGGATCGAACTGGACGCCACTGGCAGCGCGACCGATGGCGCCTACGAGTTGCGCCTCTACACGAATCCCAACTCCACGACGCCCACCGCAACACTCAGCAAATCAGGAATCAACACCGGCGGAACAATCAACTCGGTGGCCTTCGGCGCCACTCAGCAAGCCAAGAACCAAGGACCGTTCTGGCTCGACAACGCTTCAGCCTCTGCGGCCACTAGCCCATCGCCGTCGAGTCCGACGATTGCCGGGTTGAGCCCGGCGTCCGGGCCGGTTGCGGGTGGGACGTCGGTGACGATCTCGGGCACCGACTTCACGGGTGCGTCCGCGGTCAAGTTCGGGACGACGGCCGCGACGGCGTTCACGGTCACAAACGCCACCACGATCACCGCCACCGCACCGGCAGGCACCGGAACGGTCGACGTCACGGTGACCACCCCCGGTGGTACCAGCGCCGCCACCCCCGCCGACCAGTACACCTACGTTGTCCCCGCAATGGCACCGACGGTTACGGGGTTGAGCCCGGCGTCCGGGCCGGCTGCCGGTGGGACGACGGTGACGATCTCGGGCACCGGCTTCACCACTGCGTCCGCGGTCAAGTTCGGGACGACGGCGGCGACGAGTTTCACGGTCAACAGCGCCACCTCGATCACTGCCACCGCACCGGCAGGCACCGGAACGGTCGACGTCACGGTGACCAACCCCGGGGGTACCAGCCCCACGAACGCCAACGACCAATACACCTATACCGCAGCATCGACCCCGACCGTCACCGGGTTGAGCCCGGCATCCGGGCCGGCTGCCGGTGGCACGTCGGTGACGATCTCGGGCACCGATTTCACGGGTGCGTCCGCAGTCAAGTTCGGGACGACGGCCGCGACGGCGTTCACGGTCAACAGCGCCACCACGATCACCGCCACCGCACCGGCAGGCACCGGAACGGTCGACATCACGGTGACCAACCCCAGTGGCACCAGCCCCACAAACGCCAACGACCAATACACCTACACCACCTCGCCGCCAACCGCGCTCACCGCCGATTTCGAGGCCGGCACCAACGGGAACACGATCACCACCTCGGATCCGGGCTCAGCTGACAAATGGGACGCGAACGCCGGTGTCGCAGGCGGAGCAGGCACGACGCAGATCTACGACAGCACCCACGCCTACGCCGGAACACTGGCAGCAGAGTTCGCCACCGGTTCAACAACAGCTGCGGCATCTCTGAAGTGGACGACCAGCCTGACGCCAACAGCATCATCAGGTCCGTTCTACGCCCGCGAGTACCTGTACCTCACCAGTTTCTCCGGGACCCAAATTGTCCCACTGAGCTTCATGTCCGGCAGCTTCACCAGCCGGGTCGGGGTCCGCGTCACCACCGGCGGGAAACTCTCCGTTCTCGTGAACGGAACCACCGTCGATCAGACGACAACGACGAGCGTCCCGCTCAACGCGTGGTTCCGGATCGAACTGGACGCCACTGGCAGCGCGACCGATGGCGCCTACGAGTTGCGCCTCTACACGAATCCCAACTCCACGACGCCCACCGCAACACTCAGCAAATCAGGAATCAACACCGGCGGAACAATCAACTCGGTGGCCTTCGGCGCCACTCAGCAAGCCAAGAACCAAGGACCGTTCTGGCTCGACGACCTTGCCGCTTCCTCAGTGGGCTGGATCGGCCCGTAGGGAGGGTCGTGTTCGCAGCGCTGAATTGGTTCGGCGCTACGTCAGTTGCTGCACCTGGATGCAACCGAACCGAATTGCGCGTGAGCCTTGTTGATCTTGTGTTCGGTTGAACGCGGTGCAGGCGTGGCTGGGCCGCCGGTCTGCCCGGCTCTTCCGCTGATCGCTGGTCGTGGCCGTGGGGCCGGTGGTCAGGCTGCGGTTGCGACTGGTGGTCCGAGTGCGTTGGTGAACAGGTCGAGCCAGGCGTCGGCCCAGGGCCAGTTCGTCGGTAGCCGTAGGTGGATGCGCCGGGCGGAGCGGACCGGTCGGGCGGGGACGTTGATCAGCTGACGGCGGATCGTCGCGGTGGTCGCTCGAGCATGAAACGGCGACGCGAGCGCGCCGGTGGCGCGGGTCAGGTTGAACGCCATCGCGGCCAGCACGAGCCAGGCGCCGTTGGCGTTGAACCGCCCGGAGGGCAGGTGCGCGAGCGGCCCGTTCTTCAGGTCGGCGATGACTTGCTCGATGATGGCGTGGCGGCGGTGGCCGGCCTCGGCCTGCAGCATCACCAGCGGCGAGTTCGTGAACACGGCGTGGTGACGCCAGGCCGGGAACAGCTCACCCTGGGCGTCGGCCACGACGTGGTCGGGGTTCTGGTCGCGGATCCGGCGCACGATCAACCGGGCGGTGACGGCGTGCTTGCGGCCACGGGAGGCGAACGCCGTGAACTCGACTTCGGCGACCTCGGCGTCGCTGACCCACTGCCGTAGCTGCTCGTCGAACACGGCGTGCGGGTAGCGGATCGCCGTCCACGCATCCTCACCGATGCCGGCGATCGCCCGCTTCACCGCAGCGTCCTGGCGGGCGGTGATGGAGAACCGGGCCTTCGCGCGGCTGATGGCGGCGACGACGTCACGACCGTAGAACGCCGAGTCGGCGCGCACGATCAGCAGGCCGCTCGCGCCGCAGCCGCGGCTGGTCTTGAGGGCGTGGGCGACCAGGCGGCCAGCACCACGCGCGGAGTTGGCCGACCCTTTGCGCAGCCGGGTCGCCACAATCACCGGCGCGCTGGCCGGGGCCGACAGCACGGCGATCAGCGCGTTCAGTCCTTTGACGCCGGAGTAGCCGTAGCCGGCGCCCTGCTTGGCGTAGCCGTAGGCCGCCCGGATCGTGTCATCGACATCGAGGTAGGCGATCCGCGCCACGTCGGGCAGCACCGGTGTCCGCGCCGCAAGATCGGCCACCAGCCGGGCGGCGACGGAGTCGAGCTGGCGGACGTGCCCGAACGCGAAGGACCGCAGAAACGACCCGAGCGTCGAAGGTGCGTACAGGCCGGTGAACAACCGGTCCATCCCGCCGTGCCGCAGCAGGTCCAAATCCTCAATGCTGTCCGCCCCGGCCACCATCCCCGCGACCAGCGCGACGACTTTCGACCCGGCGTGCGCACCCTTGTCCGTCGGCACAGTCACGTGATCATCAACCAGGGCTCGCAAACCGCCCGCTCAGCCAACGCCAGCACCGGCACCAGCCCGCCGGTCGACACAAGATTCGCCTCGGCCTTTCATGCCAAGGCGACGACCCGGCACCATCCGCGCCCAGTTGTTCGCCGCTTTCCCGGTTCCTCGCCGGTGCGGCGCGCGGCGACCGCCGAAGCCAACCGCCTCCTTGTCGCTGTGGTCGCCGAGGTGGGTGGCGAGATCGTGGACGGCAGCGACCTGGCGGGCCGCTTGTTGCGTCCCGACCGGGTGCACCCATCGGTGCTCGGGCACCGGTTGCTCGCCGACCGAGCGGCCCAGATCCTCGGTCTGGAAGTCAGGCCGTCTGCGATCGGCGGCTGCGAACGCAACACCGACGGGCGGGGACGCTATCTGGCCGTGACGGCCCGCACGACCCTGCGCGAGATGCTGGCCCGAGTCACCCATCCGGAGCCTCTGAACTGACACATCACCGCAAAATGTGCACCCACTTGGGGGACGACAAGCGCCCCGCGACCTTGCGATGTTGATGGGCAGCGTCCCTTCCCGCAGCCCCCGATGTGGGAAGGGACGCCTCCGGGTGCCGCGGGATGCAGCTCAGGATTCGGTGGCGAGCCGCAGACCGAAACCGACGAGGACCACTCCGGTGAGCACGGAGAGCCGCCGGCGCACCGCGGGCCGGTTCATCCAGGCAGTGACCTTGCCGGCCAGGACCAGCAGCACGATCCAGTAGATGGCCGTGAGGACCAGGAAGATGCTGCCGAGCAGCAGCGACGCGGCAGCGACCCCGTGATGGCGCGGGATGAAACCCGGAAGGAACGAGACGAAGAAGACGCCGACCTTTGGGTTGAGCAGGTTGGTCAGGATGCCGGCGGAGAAGCCGCTGCCGAGCAGCCCGCTGCGACCCGGCGTGACCTCCAGCCCGGCGCGCCGCGAACGCAGTGCAGCGATCCCGAGCCAGATCAGATAGGTCGCGCCGACGAGGCGAAGGACGTCGTAGCCCACCTGGCTGGCGCGCAGCGCCGCCGCGAGGCCGAAGGTGGCTATGCACACCCAGATGGCCAGCCCGCAGACGTTGCCCAGGGCCGTGAGGGCTCCCTGGCGGCGTCCACCGAACAGGATGTTGCGCACGACCACGAGAGTGTCAGGGCCGGGAAGCAGCACGATCAGCACCGCGGCCACGGTGAAGGGCCACACGGCAGCGTGCACGCCCGTGACGGTACCGCTACTCCCGTTTCGCCCGCGAGGGCTGGACGCGCTTGGGCTCCCCCGGCATCTTCGGGAACTGCGGCGGATACGGCGCGTCGGCCAGCCCGCGGTCACGCTCGTCCCGGTCGGCCAGCTCGAGCAATGGTTCCAGCGAGCCCACCGTCGCGGGATCGTCGATCGCGGCGTGGACGTCCCCGAGCCGGGCGAAGCGGGCCGGCATCGTCGCGATGGTGAAGTCCTCGATCTCGGCGTCGGAAACCTCGTCCCACGTCAGCGGCGCGGAGACGGTGGCGGTAGGACGGGCGCGCACGCTGTAGGCCGAGGCGATTGTCTGGTCGCGCGCCATCCGGTTGTAGTCCACGAAGACGCGCTCACCCCGCTCCTCCTTCCACCAGGCGGTGGTCGCGAGATCGGGCCGGCGCTGCTCGACGGCCCGGCCCAGAGCGAGCGCGGCGCGGCGAGCGGCGGTGAAGCCGTGCTCGGCCGGCACTCGCACGTAGATGTGGATGCCCTTGCTGCCACTGGTCTTCGGCCATCCCACGAGCCCGAGCTCGGTGAGCACCGCGTTGACCTCGTGAGCCGTCTCGACGACGTGTGACCAGCCCGTTCCCGGCTGCGGGTCGAGGTCGATGCGAAGCTCGTCGGGAAGTTCGGTGGCGGAGCGACGCGACGGCCAAGGATGGAAGTCCAGCGTCCCGAGGTTGGTCGCCCAGACGGTCGCCGCCGCATTCGTGACACATAGCTCGTCGGCATGGCGCCCGCTCGGGAAGTCCACTCGAGCCGTCTGGATCCACTCCGGACGCTTGGCGGGAACGCGCTTCTGGTAGATCGGCGCGGCATCCGATCCGTCCGGATGCCGCTTGAGCACGCATGGCCGCTCGCGCAGCGCCCGCACCAGCCCGTCGGACACGGCCATCACGTACTCGACGAGATGCAGCTTGGTCTCGCCGCGAGCGCTGAAGTAAACCTTGTCGGGGTTGGTCACCTTCACAGGGATGCCCTCGACGTCGAGCTCGACGAATGGTGACGCCATCACGGGATGGTCTCAGGGCGCGATGTGCTGCGTGGCGACGGGCTCAGCGGGTGCGGCGCCGCTCGTCGCCTCCGCCGCCGCCACGGCCCGTCGAGCCAGCGCGTAGGTGGCTGCCAGGGCGGCGGCGAACAGCGGCCAGCCCTGCGCGAGCTGCACGGCCGCCAGCCATCCGGGGCGGTCTGCCAGATACAGCAGCCCCTGCACCACGGCACGGAAGGCGAAGACGAAACCCCAGATCATCGTCGCCCGGTTCATCGCGCGCAGCAGCTGGGGCGTCTCCCGCCAGTGGGCGAAGCGCTGATCGATCGCGGCCATGACAAAGCCGATGTAGGGCTTGCGGATGACGAGCGAGACGACCGCGACAACCGTCAACGCGGCCTGGGAGAGGATCCCCGGCAGGAAGAACCCCTTGGCGCTGTGGGTCCGCGAGGCGACGAACGCGGCAATCCCGATGCCGACAAAACCTGCCAGCGCCTGCTGCACCGGTTGCCGGCGGACCAGCCGGAAGGCGACCAGCAGCACGCCGAATCCGAGCGCGGCAAAGATGGCCGGGGTCAGGCTGGTGGCCGCGTTGACCACGACGAAGACGATCGCCGGAATCCCGGTGTCGAGGATCCCGCGGGGCCCGCCGATCGCGTCGGACAGCAGCGTGGACGTCATGACACGCGGCGCGCCGTGCTCCCCCTCGCCGGGGGCGGGGGCATCGACGGCTTCGGCGGATTGCTCCTCGCCCTCCGCCCGAGCGTCGGTCACGCCGACTTTGCTCCCTCGCAAATCAGCTCATAGCGGGGGTTGAAGATGGTCTGGCGGTGATCCTGCGACGTGAGCCGCCCGTGCAGCACGATCGAGCGGCCGGCCTCGATGCCGGGGATGCGCCGCCGGCCCAGGAAGACCGCGACCACGCTGCCCGACCCGTCGTAGACGTCGGCCTCCAGACTCGGGGCTCCGGCCAGGGACTTCAGCGTGACGGAGCGGATCGTTCCGGCGACGCAGACGCTGTCACGCTCGCGGCACGACGACACCTTCTCGGCGCCGACGACCTCGACCTGACGCTGCAGCTGCTGCGCCTCGAGCTCGTTCTCGTCAGCGGTCAGCCGCTGAAGACGCCGGCGCAACCATCCCTCTTGTGACACCGCCGCACCTCCTCTCGGCCCACTCGCTACTCACGTGTACGACATACAACGCTTGCTCCGGCCTAAGTGTGCCCTCATGTGACCCACTGTCCATGCCCCGTACGGGTCACTGTGACCGGGACCTCTGGCGCGGCTGCTATCGGGTCGCTATCGGGTTTCGGTGATCGTGGGACCCGGCTCGAGCTGCTCGAGCGCAGGGGCGCCCCCCTCGCCGCCTCCGGGCCTCCTGGGCGACCTGCATGGCCTCCGCGGGCAGCTTCAGCGGCAGCGGGTCGCGGCTGGGCATCGCGTCCTTGCCCCGCACGACGACGGTGCCCCGGAACGCGAACTCCAGCCGGGCAGCGGCCTGCCGATCGAGTGCGGCAGGGCCCGAGAGCAGGCCGCGCAGGAACCACCGCGGCCGGTCGACGCCGATGAAACGAGCCGGGGCGAGCGCCCCTCCCGGCTCCCCGGTGGGGATGTTCGCCGCGAGCTCCGTGCCGAGCGCGCCGTCGACCTCCTCCGCGGCCCCGCCCGCCGCCACCAGGGACTCGGCGATCTCGCCGCGCACCAGGTCCCAGATCCCGCTGTTGCGCGGCGCGGCGAATCCGGCCAGCTGCAGCATGCTCTCGCCGTCGGCCAGCACCAGCTGCGCCGGCTCCCCGGTCTGCTGGTCCACATCGAGGCGAACCTCGAGACCGTCGATCATGGGTACCCGCAGCGATCCGAGATCGATGCGCGGGATCTCATCAGCAGGAGCGTCGTCCACGTCGTACGGGCCGTTCTCGAGATCGACCGCCACGCGGACCGGCGCATCAGCCGATGCCTCTGTGGTCGCCGGGTCAGCCGCCCCGTCAGTGGCCTCGTCAGTGGCCTCGTCGCTCGACTCCTCGACCGGCGACCCAGTGGCGACCGATGCGTCGTCTGCCTGAGCGCCCTTGCCCTTACGCCGGAACACCGCTGTCTCCCTTGACCTCTTGTGATGCGCTGCCGAACCCGCCGGTGGAACCGAATCCGCCGGCCGCTCTCACGCTCTCCGGCAGCTCGTCCACCTCGGTGAATATCGCCGTCTCGACCGCTTGGATGACCAGCTGGGCGATGCGATCTCCGCGACGCAAGCGCAGTGTCTCGCGCAGATCGCCGTTGCACAGCACCACCTGGATCTCACCGCGGTAGCCGCTGTCGATCGTTCCCGGCGCGTTGACGAGCCAGGCGCCGTGACGGGCCGCCAGGCCACTGCGGGGATGGACGAAGGCCGCGTAACCCGGCGGCAGGGCGATCGCGATCCCGGTGGGAAGCACGGCCCGCTCCCCCGGCGCCAGCTCGACGTCGACGGCCGTCACCAGATCGGCTCCGGCGTCACCGGGATGGGCATATGCCGGCAGCGGCAGCTGCGCATCCAGCCGCTTGACGCGGACCTGCAGGCTCATGGCCGCAAACGCTACTCACCTACCGGACCGAAACCGTCTCTGCAGGGGCGCAATCGGCGGGTGCGTGGAAACCGCTCCGTGGGTACCTTGCTACTCGCAGCCGACAGCGCCTCGGGCCCGAGCGGCAAGAAGGAGGCACGCCATGGCTAACGCGGTGGACAAGCTGGGCTGGAAGCTCATGGGCGGGGCATCGGCCGCTGCTGCTGCCACGGCGACGCGCAAGGCCGCTGAGCGGGTCTACCAGGCCGGCATCGGCGAGGCGCCGCCGGAGAATCCGAGCTCCCCGCAGGTGCCACTGCGCCAGGCCATCCTGTGGGCGGCGCTTTCCGGGATCGTCGTCGGGCTGGTGCGGCTGCTCGTCGAGCGGACGGCAGCCGCAGCCTGGGTGCGCGCCCGCGGCGAGCTGCCTCCGGGCCTGATCAAGGCCGAGAAGAAGGGCAAGTCGGCCGCAGAAGTCCGCTTCTGACGACGCCGCCTGAGCCATGGCCACCCACGGCAACGCCGTCGAAACGATCGCCTTCGCCGGCGTCGGCGGACTCGCGGAGCGGCTCAGCCGCGGCACGCTGACGAGCGTCGCACTGGTCACCGAACTGCTGGCCCGCATCGATCAGCTCGACCCGCAGTTGCACGCGTTCGTCGAGATCCGCCGCGGGGCGGTCCTGCGAGGAGGCGGCCGCCGCTGACCAGGCGCGGGCCGACGGTGACGAGCGCCCGCTGCTCGGCATACCGGTCGCCGTCAAGAACAGCGTCTCCGTCGCGGTCTCGCCGGCCGCCACGGCACGCGATCGCCCGAGCCACCGGCAGCCCGTGACGCGGATCTCGTCAGCGGCTGCGCACCGCAGGTTGCCTGATCCTCGGCGTCACGACGATGCCCGAGCTGGCGCTGCACCCGTACGGCCCGGCACGCAACCCGTAGGACACCAGCCGCACGGCGGCGGTTCATCGAGTGGGTCGGCCGCTGCGGTCGCCGCCGGGCTGATCCCTGCGGCGACAGCCAGCGACGGTGGCGGCTCCATCCGCATCCCCGCCGCGTCGTGCGGCCTCTTCGGGCTCAAACCGACCCCCGGGCCTGCTGCCGGAGGGTCCGGAACGTTCCGGCTGGCACGGCCTGTCGGCGCTCGGCTTCCTGACCCGCGGGGTCGCCGATACCGCACTGCTCCTTGATGCGGTCTGCGCTACGTCCGGCTACGCCGCGGCTGCGCGGCCGCTCCCGAACCGCTGGGGATCGCCGTGAGTCGCCGGCCCGCGTTTCCGGTCCGGCTGGCGGCCTCGTGTGAGAGGCGCTGGACCGACGGCCCAGCGCCTCGGCGCCCTGGGCCATGTGGTCGCGACACGGAGCCGGCGTACGGCCTGCTGTCACCGGCGTTCGTCCCGCGTTACCTGCGAAGTGCCCGCGACAGTGCCGTCCGCCTGGTCGACCCGCAGCTACTGGCACCGGCGGCGAGCTTTCCCGCGATGCTGGGCCGCCACGTCTCTTTGGAACAGGTCGAGCGCGCACGGCAGCGCGGCGAGCGTGGTCGGCCGCTGTCACCGAGCAGATCTTTGCTCACGCTGACGTCCTGATGACCCCCGCCCTTCCGAGCCCCGCCGACCCCGCGGCGCACTTTCGCAGCCGCCGGCCCGTGGTCACCGCCTTCCGCTCGTCGATGCGAAGCGCGTACACCACGCCCTGGAACGTCGCAGGCTTCCCGCAGCGTCGGTGCCCGCCGGCTGGACACCGGACGGACTGCCGCTCGCCGTTCAGCTCGTCGCGCTTCCCGGCAAAGAGCGCATGCTTATTGCGCTGGCCGCCCAAATGCAGCGCGCCGCAGACTGGACCGAGCGCCGTCCGTCCCTCTAGCCGCCAGCTTTGCGCCCGCCCGCCGACCTTGCCCCGTTACCCGAAGCTCGCCGAGGAGACCCGATGTCCGCCGCCACTGACCCCAGGTCGCATCGCGAGGGCAGGCCGCCACCTTCGACTCGCTGGACCCCGCCACCGGTGAGGTGCTGGCGTCCTACCCGATCGCTGATCGGGACGAGGTCGACGCGGCGGTCGGCCGGGCCCGGGAAGCCGCGGAGTGGTGGGCCGAGCTCGGCTTCGACGGCCGCCGCTCGCGTCTCGTCGCCTGGAGGCGGTCCCTCGCCCGGCGCGCCGAGGAGCTCGCCGATCTCGTCCACCAGGAGAACGGCAAGCCCAAAGCCGATGCCGTCCTGGAGATCATGCTCGACGATCGACCATCTCGCCTGGGCGGCGAAGGCGGCCCCCAAGGTGCTCGGCGCCGCACAAGGTCAGCTCCGGGATGCTGGCGGCGAACCAGGCGTCCACCCTCGAGTACCCGCCGCTCGGCGTCATCGGCGTCATCGGACCGTGGAACTACCCCGTCTTCACCCCGATGGGCTCGATCGCTTACGCGCTCGCCGCAGGCAACGCGGTGGTGTTCAAGCCCGAGCGAATACACCCCCGGCGTCGGCGCCTGGCTCGCGGAGATCGTTCGCCGACGCCGTCACCGGACCGCCGGTCTTCCAGGTGGTCACCGGGCCTCGGCGAGACCGGCGCCGCGCTCTGCCGGGCCCACATCGACAAGCTCGCCTTCACCGGCAGCGCCGCAACCGGGCGCAAGGTGATGGCCACCTGCGCCGAGAACCTCACGCCGGTGCTGATGGAATGCGGCGGCAAGGACGCCATGATCGTCGACGATGACGCCGACGTGGCGCGGCCGCCGACGCCGCGCTATGGGGCGCGATGAGCAACGCCGGCCAGACCTGCATCGGCATCGAACGCGTCTACGTGACCGAGCGCAACTACGACGCGTTCGTCCGCGAATTGACGACCCGGGCCAGCGACGTCGAGGCGGGGAAATCGTACGGGCCCGATCACCATGCCCGTCCAGCTCGAGATCATCGAGCGGCACGTCAACGAGGCGACTCGACGCCGGCGGCCGCGCCGTCGTCGGCGGCCGCGACAGCATCCGAGCCCCCGTACGTCGACCCGGTGGTGCTCGTCGACGTGCCCGCATCGACGCGTCCGCCATCACCGAAGAGACGTTCGGGCCCACGCTGACCGTCACCAAGGTTCGAGACGGCGATGAGGCGGTCGAACAGTCCAATGCGACGGGCTACGGGCTTGGCCGGCGCGGTCTTCGGCAAGGCGCGGGCCATGGAGCTGGCTCGCCGGATGCGTACCGGCATGACGTCGGTCAACTCGGTGATCGCGTTCGCCACCGTGCCGGAGCTCCCTTTCGGCGGGATCGGCGAATCCGGCTTCGGGCGCATCCACGGGGCTGATGGGCTACGCGAGTTCACCCGGGCCAAGTCGATCACCCGGCAGCGCTTCAACCTTCCGGTGCCGCTGACCTCTTTCCGGCGGCCGGCATCGGCCACCACCTGTTTCTGCGGCTTGACAGGCCCAGCACGGGCGCTGACCACTCGCTGCGGGGTGCGGCGCAGTTGCGGGCAGGATGGGCGCGTGGCCCTCTACGCCCTCGGAGACCGCGAACCCATGATTGACCCGACCGCCTTCGTCCACCCCGACGGCGGTGCTCATCGGCGACGTCACCATCGGCGCGGAGTCGAGCGTCTGGCCCACCGCCGTGCTGCGCGGCGACCACGGCCACATCCGGATCGGCGCGCGCACGTCCATCCAGGACGGCACGGTCATCCACTGCACGCCGAACTTCCCGACGATCGTCGGCAACGACTGCGTGATCGGCCACCTGGCGCATCTGGAAGGCTGCACGATCGAGGACTTCGCGCTCGTCGGCAGCGGGTCGGTCGTGCTGCATCGGGCGCTGGTGCGAACCGGTTCCGTCGTCGGCGCGGGCGCGGTCGTCCCGGGCGGCATGGAGGTGCCGACCGGCGCGCAGGCGCTCGGCATTCCGGCCAAGATCAAGCCCGGCTCGTCAAGCCCGGCGATGATCAGCCACGGACGTGACGCGTACGTCCACAACGCCGGCTGGTACGCCGAAAGAGCTGCGCCGCATCGACTGACCCGGCGGGCCGCCGGCCGGTCAGGCCACCTCAGTCGCGATCGGCGCGGGGCTCCTCGGACAGCAAGCGCGACGCAGCTCGGCATGGATGGCAGCGGGCGCGGCGACGGTGAGCCGATGATCCCGGCGGGGCGCCGTCGAGACCGGTGACGATGATCCCCGCCTCGCGCGCGATGAGGTATCCGGCGGCGCCGTCCCACGGGTTTGCAGGCCCTGCTCGAAGTAGGCATCGAGCGCGCCTTCGGCGATCAGGCAGAGGTCGATCGCTGCCGAGCCGAGCCTGCGCATGTCACGGACCCGCGGACAGCACGCGGCCCACGACCTCGGCCTGCCGCGTCCGCGACGCTCCGCGCGTAGCCGAACCCCGTCCCGACCAACGCCCGATCCAACGCCGTGACGGCTGAGCCGCCGCAGGCGCACCCCATCGCGATAGGCACCGCTGCCCACGCGCGCCGATCCACGTCAGGCCAGCACCGGGGCGTGGACGACTCCCACCAGTGACTGGTCGCCGGCGCCGACTTCCCGCACCGCCACCGAGACGGACCACAACGGCAGGCCGTAGAGGTAGTTGACGGTGCCGTCGAGCGGATCAATGACCCACTCCACCCCGGTGTCCGACGGCCGCGACGAACCTTCCTCGGCAAGCAATCCGTCGCCGGGGCGGAACTCGTCGAGCAGCCCGACGATCGAGCTCCTCCGACGCGCGGTCCATCGCCGTCACGACGTCGGTGGGCGACGTCTTGGTGCCGCCACCTTGACGTCAGCCTGGCCGGCGGCCAGCAGCGTCCCCGCCTCCGGGGCGATGCGCGCAGCGCTGCAGCCGGTCGAGATGATGTCGCGCGCCGGCGATCGCTCACCGCTCGAGCAGCGAGCGCAACACGTAGGGCAGGATGCCGCCGTGGCGGAAATACTCCGCCTCGCCGGGGGTGTCGATGCGCACGACGGCGTCGAACGCTCTTCTCTCCCGCCTGCACCCGCGATGGTCGCCGTCTCGTCGCTCACCTCGGACAGCCCGCGGATCGTGAACTCCTCCTCGCCGGTCAGGCCCAGCGTCTCGCGGGACTCGCCCTGCGGGTACTGCAGCGGCAGCACGCCCATCCCGATGAGGTTGGAGCGGTGGATGCGCTCGTAGGACTCGGCGATCACGGCCCGCACGCCCAGCAGCGCGGTGCCCTTGGCGGCCCAGTCGCGCGAGGAGCCTGAGCCGTACTCCTTGCCGGCCAGCACGACGAGCGGGACGCCGTCGGACGCGTACTGCTGCGCCGCGTCGTAGATCGAGGTCTGCTCGCCGTCCGGCAGGTGGCGCGTGACTCCGCCCTCGGTGCCGGGGGCCAGCTGGTTGCGCAGCCGGATGTTGGCGAAGGTGCCGCGGATCATCACCTCGTGGTTGCCCCGGCGCGAACCGTAGGAGTTGAAGTCCTTGGCGTCGACGCCGTTGTCGGCGAGGTACCTGCCGGCCGGCGAATCGCGCTTGATCGAGCCTGCCGGGCTGATGTGGTCGGTGGTGACGCTGTCGCCGAGCATGGCGAGCACCCGGGCGCCCACGATGTCGGCGACGGGCGCCGGCTCGCGCTGCATGCCCTCGAAATACGGGGGCTTGCGGACGTAGGTCGAAGCGTCGTCCCAGGAGAACGCCTCCGGCCCCGAGTCGCCCAGCGGAAGGCCCTGCCAGCGCTCGTCGCCGGCGAAGACATCGGCGTAGTCGCGGGCGAACATGTCGGACCGGATCGCGTCGCCGATGACGTCGGCGATCTCCTTCTCCGTCGGCCAGAGGTCGGCCAGGTAGACCGGCTCGCCGTCGGACCCGATGCCCAGCGGCTCGGTGGTGATGTCGAGATCCATCGTCCCGGCGAGCGCGTACGCAACCACCAGCGGAGGCGACGCGAGATAGTTCATCTTGACGTCGGGATTGATGCGGCCCTCGAAGTTGCGGTTGCCGGAAAGCACGGAAACGACGGCGAGATCGCCCTCGCTGACGGCGGCGGAGATCTCGGGCTGCAGCGGCCCGGAGTTGCCGATGCAGGTGGTGCAGCCGTAGCCGACGAGGTTGAAGCCGAGCTTGTCCAGATACGGGGTGAGCCCGCTGCGCTCGTAGTAGTCGACGACAACCTTGCTTCCCGGGGCGAGGGTGGTCTTCACCCATGGCTTGCGCGAGAGGCCGCGCTCGACGGCCTTCTTCGCCAGCAGCGCCGCGCCGATCATCACCTGCGGGTTGGAGGTGTTGGTGCACGAGGTGATCGCCGCGATGACGACAGCGCCGTGGTCGATCTTGCAGGGGGTGCCGTCGAGGTTGATCGATACGGGGTTGCTCGCGCGCTCGCCCACTTCGCCGACATTGCTGCAGACCACCGGCGCGTCGGAGGCCTTGCTCTCGAACGCCGCCATCGGGTCACTGGCCGGGAAAGACTCCTGGGAGGCCTCGTCGAGCCCGCCGTTCTCCGCGTCATGCTCGACGTAGTCGCGCAAGACGGTGCGGAACCCGTTCTTGGCCCGAGCCAGGGGCACCCGGTCCTGCGGGCGCTTCGGGCCGGCGAGCGAGGGCTCGATGGTCGACAGGTCGAGTTCGAGGGTCTCGGAGTAGCGCGCCTCGCGGCTCGGGTCGTGCCAGAGGCCCTGCTCCTTGGCATACGCCTCGACAAGCGCGACCTGCTCCTCGGAGCGGCCGGTGAAGCGCAGGTAGGCGAGCGTCTCGTCGTCGATCGGGAAGATCGCGCAGGTGGAGCCGTACTCGGGGCTCATGTTGCCGATGGTCGCCCGGTTGGCGAGCGGCACGGCGGCCACCCCCTCGCCGTAGAACTCGACGAACGAGCCGACGACGCCCTTGCGGCGCAGCATTTCCGTGACGGTCAGCACGAGGTCGGTGGCGGTGGTGCCGGCCGGGCTCTCCCCCGTCAGCTTGAAACCGACGACCTTCGGGATGAGCATGCTCACCGGCTGGCCGAGCATGGCGGCCTCGGCCTCGATACCGCCGACGCCCCAGCCGAGCACGCCCAGGCCGTTGACCATCGTGGTGTGGCTGTCGGTGCCGACGAGCGTGTCCGGATACGCGAACCCCTGCTCATCCACGAACACCACGCGCGCCAGGTGCTCGATGTTGACCTGATGGACGATGCCGGTGCCGGGCGGGACGACGGCGAAGTTGTCGAACGCGCCCTGACCCCAGCGCAGGAACTGGTAGCGCTCGCGGTTGCGCTGGTACTCGAGCTCGACATTACGGCTGAAGGAATCGGCGGTGCCGAAGAAGTCGGCGATGACGCTGTGGTCGATGACCAGCTCGGCCGGCGCCAGCGGGTTGATCTTCGAAGGATCACCACCCAGATCACGCATCGCCTCGCGCATGGCCGCGAGGTCGACGATGCATGGGACGCCGGTGAAGTCCTGCATGATCACGCGCGCCGGCGTGAACTGGATCTCCTGGCTCGGGGTCGGCCGCCGGATCCCAGTCCGCGAGGGCGCGGATGTGCTCGGCAGTGATATTGGCGCCGTCCTCGGTGCGCAACAGGTTCTCCAGCAGGACCTTGAGGCTGAACGGCAGCGTGTCCGCACCGTGCCACCGCAGCCAGGCGGCGGATCGCGTATCTGCGCTCGCCGACCTTCAGCTCGCCCCGGCTACCCGCACTGTCCACGTTGACCTCGCCATCCCGTCGTCCTCCTCGTCGCCGCGCGCCGATCGGGGCGCTCCTCCGATCCTTTCAAACTGGGCCGACGTTCTCCTGGCGGGACTCCGTCCGAACCAGATCGTTAGCCTTGCTAAAGGTTAGCACTCGGGTCATCGCACGTCTCGTTCAGCTGCGGGTTGCCTGCCCGTCAACCGGGCGTGGAGCGTCCCCTAGTGTCGCATGCATGAGTGACAACCGCTGGCTGCCTCTGACCGGCGCCGAGAACATCCGCGACCTCGGCGGCCTCCCGCTGGCAGCAGGCGGGGTCACCCGCAGCGGCGTCTTCTTCCGCGGCGACACGCTGCAGGAACTCACCCATGAAGACGTGGAGCTCTTCCGCAAGCTCGGGCCTGAAGACGGTCATCGACCTGCGCACTCCCATGGAGGCGACGTCCGAGGGCCGCGGCCCGCTCGCCGACGAGCCGATCCGCTACGCGAACCTGCCGTTCATGCCCGATGAGCTGCTCATGCCCTCGGATGACCGGCAAGCGCCAGGTCATCGTGGCCGAGCGCCGCGAGCAGGACCGCGTCGAGCACTATCTGGGCTACCTGAAGTACGCGGGTGACCGGGTGGTCGCCGCGGTACAGCTGATGGCCGACCCCGAGGGTCCGCCCGCGCTTTTCCACTGCGCCGCCGGCAAGGACCGCACCGGCGTGCTGGCCGCGCTCGTGCTGGACGCCGTCGGCGTCGAGCGTGACGCGATCGTCACCGACTTCGCCCTGACCAACGAGCGGCTCGAGCGCGTCGGTGGGCGCCTGCGCCGGATGTCGACCTACGCGAACTACACCGGCTCGCGTCGAACCAGGACATGTCTGCCGACCCGCAGACGATGACCGACGTCCTGGCGGCACTCGACGATCGCGACGGCGGGGCCGCCGGCTGGCTGCAGGCAAACGGGCTCACCGACGCCGCAACTCGCTGCGCTCAAGGCCGCTCGCCGCTGACGCCGCTGAGCGTCGTGACGGCAGCTGACGGTGAGTCACAGCGTCTCATGGCGCGTTGGTAGATACTTATTGCGTTGCGATGTTTCACTGTGAGTGAGGCACCCACGCGGTCCGTCCGCCAAGAGCCCCCACCGGCCGTGCCCCACCCCCGAGTGCGCGGCCGGTGGGCCTGGGCTCAGTGTTTCCCGAGCACCCGGCCCAGCTCGCGGCGCGCCATCGTGCGCAGGTGCACCTCATCGGGACCGTCGGCGAGCCGCAGCGTGCGGCCGTGAGCCCACATCGAGGCGAGCGGGAAGTTCTGGCTGACCCCGCCGCCGCCGTGGATCTGGATCGCCCGGTCGAGCACGCTGAGGGCCGCCCGCGGCGCGGCCACCTTGATGGCGGCGATCTCGGTGCGGGCGCCCTTGGCCCCGACGTTGTCGATCATCCAGGCGGCCTTGAGCACCAGCAGCCGGGCCTGCTCGATCTCCAGGCGTGACTCGGCGATCTGCTGCTGGACGACGCCCTGATCGGAGAGCGGGCCGCCGAACGCCATGCGGGAGCCGGCACGCGCGACCATCATGTCGATTGCCCGCTCGGCCATCCCGAGAGCGCGCATGCAGTGGTGGATCCGGCCGGGACCAAGGCGCGCCTGCGCGATCATGAAGCCGTCGCCGGGGCTCGGCGATGATGTTCGACGTGGGCACCCGCACGTTCTCGAACAGCACCTCGCTGTGGCTCTCCCGGTCGATGTAGCCGAAGACCTCGAGGTCGCCGACGATGCTGACTCCGGGCGTGTCCAGCGGCACCAGGACCATGGACTGCTGGCGATGCGGCGAGGCCGACGGGTCGGTCTTGCCCATGACGATGAGGATCTTGCAGCGCTCGCCGCCGGCCCCGGAGGTCCACCACTTGCGTCCGTTGATGACCCACTCGCCGGTGGCGTCGTCGTGCGTCGATGCTGGTGCGGATGTTGGTGGCGTCAGAGCTGGCGACGTCGGGCTCGGTCATGGCGAACGCCGAGCGGATCGTCCCCTCGAGGAGCGGGGCCAGCCAGCGGTCCTTCTGCTCCTGGGTGCCGAACAGGTGCAGGACTTCCATGTTTCCGGTGTCGGGCGCCGAGCAGTTGATCGCCTCGGGAGCCAGGTCGACGCTGCGGCCGGTGAGCTCGGCCAGCGACGCGTAGTCCAGCACGCTCAGCGGGTGGCCCTGGCCCGGCAGGAAGAGGTTCCACAGCCCGCGCTTGCGGGCCTCGGCCTTCAGCTCGTCGAGGATCGGCGGGAACGCGTGGCTCCCGTGCGGCTGCGAGCGCAGCCACGCCTCGTACACCGGCTCGGCGGGGTAGATCGAGTCGTCCATGAAGGCCTGGAGCCGGCCGAGATAGTCCGTTGCCTCGGCGCTGAGAGCGAAGTCCATGCCCGGCAACGTACCGCCGCCTTCATGATCAACGCGCCCATGACCATGGAATAAGCGTGATCATCCGGCTCACACCATGATCAGGGGAGCGTTGATCAAGGGCAGCGAGTACGGTCGGCATCCGTGGACTTCCGTGACACTGCCGAAGAAGCCGCGTTCCGTGCGGAGCTACGCACCTGGCTGCGCGACAACCTCCCCGCTGACTGGGCAGAGCGGCCGCCCCACGTCGGCAATTACGACGAGGAATTCCTGCGCGAGTGGAGCGGCCAGCTCTATGACGCGGGGTACGTGGGCATCACCTGGCCGACCGAGTACGGCGGCCGCGGTCTCGGTCACACGTTCCAGGGCATCTTCCTCGAGGAGAGCGCTCGCGCCGGGGCGCCGCCGCACCTGGGCGGGATCGGGCTGGGCATGGCCGGGCCGACGATCATCGCCTGGGGCACCCACGAGCAGAAGGCGCGCTACCTCAAGCCGCTGCTGCGCGGCGATGAGGTGTGGTGCCAGGGCTTCAGCGAGCCGGGCAGCGGGTCCGACCTCGGCGGAGCGCGTACCTACGCCGAACTCGACGGCGAGGAGTGGGTCGTCAACGGGCAGAAGGTCTGGTCGTCGTGGGCGCACATCGCCGACTGGTGCATCCTCGTGGTCCGCACCGATCGTGAGGCGCCCAAACATGCCGGCCTGTCCTACCTGCTGGTCGACATGAAGGCGCCCGGTGTCGAGGTGCGGCCGCTACGCCAGATCACCGGCGACCCGGAATTCAACGAGATCTTCTTCTCCGACGTCCGGGTGCCGAAGGCAAGCATCCTCGGCAACCCGGGCGACGGCTGGAAAGTCGCCATGACCACGCTGCTGCACGAGCGGGGCACGCTCGGCTTCGCGCTCACGGCCCGGCTGGAAGTGGCGGTCGACAAGTTGATCGCGCTGGCGCAGCTGAAGAACTCCGACGGCTCGCGCGCGGCGGACGATCCCGTCATCCGCGACGCTGTCGCGCAGTCGTGGATCGACCTGCAGTCGCTGCGCTACACGAACTACTCCTCGCTGACGTCCTTGGTGAAGACGGGCGTGCCCGGGCCGGAAGGCTCCGTCGCCAAGCTGCACTGGAGCGAGGCCAACCAGCGCATCACGAAGCTGGCGCTGTCGATCGAGGGGCTCGCCTCGCAACTCGACGGCGTCGGCGGCGTCTGGGACGGCTACTGGCAGTACGAGCAACTGCGCAGCCGCGGCAACACGATCGAGGCGGGCACGTCGGAGATCCTGCGCAACATCATCGCCGAGCGCGTCGTCGGGCTTCCCAAGTCGCGCTGAGAGCCTGCCCTCCTTTCCAACGGCTGTTTCCCCCCGCGAACAAAGGACTTCACGTGGACTTCGCCTTCTCCCCCGAGCAGGAGATGCTGCGCGCGGCGGCGCGCGAGTACCTGACCGACAAGGTCCCGGCCGAGCACGTCGTCGCGCTCGCCGAGACCGACCCCGCCGCCCGGGCCGACGCCGGCGCAGCGAAGATCTGGGCGTCGCTCGGCGAGCTGGGCTGGCTCGATCTCGAGGATTTCCTCGATGAGGCAGTGCTTTTCGAGGAGGCCGGACGCGGGCTGCTGCCGGTGCCCTACGTGGCGACGGTGGCCTTCACCCGGCCGGCGCTGGTGTCCGAACAGCCCGCGACCCTGGCCTGGGCGGAGGACGCCTCGCCCCTGCTGACTTCCACGCACTGGACGACGACGGCTGACCGCGCAGGCCGGCTGACCGGCGTGAAGCGGCTGGTGCCCGATCTGGCGCTGGCCGAGCGGGTGGTCGTCGTCGCGGCCGACGGGCTCTACGCCGTCGAGGTCTCGGCCGCCGAGGTGCACCCGCTCTCGACCGTCGACCGGCTGCGCCCGCTGGCAGACCTGACACTGGACGACACCCCTGGCGAGCGGGTCGGCGACCTCGACCTGCTGCCGCTGATCCGCCGCCGCGCCTTCGCGGCGCTGGCAGCAGAGGCCGTCGGAGTGGCCCAAGCCGCACTCGATCTGGCGGCCGCGCATGCGAAGGCGCGCCAGCAGTTCGGCCGCATCATCGGCACGTATCAGGCCGTGAGCCACCAGATCGCTGACATCTTCACCGCCCTCAGCCTGGCGCGCTCGCTCGCGACGTGGGCCGCCTGGGCCGTCTCCGCCGACGACGAGAGCGCTGACATGGCTTGTGCCGCAGCCAAATCCGCCGCCGGCGAGGCCGCGGTGCTCGCCTGCGAGAAAGCGATCCAGGTGCACGGCGGGATCGGCTTCACCTACGAGCACATCCTGCACCGCTATTACAAGCGCGCGCAGTGGATCAACTCGTTCGAGGGCACCGGCCGCGCCCAGCGCGCGGAGCTGGCGGCAGCGCTGCTCGACGCGGCGCCGGTGGCGTCATGAGCACCGGCAAGCCGGCCCGCGTCGCCCTCGTCACCGGTGCTGCCGGAGGAATCGGAGCGGCCGTTGCCAGGGCGTGCGCGGCGCGCGGCGATCGCGTCGTCATTGCCGACGTCGACACCGACAACGGCCCGCGGCTCGCCAAGGAACTCGACGGGCTGTTCGTCACCACTGACGTCAGCGATCCGGGCGCATCGCTCGCTGCCGTCGAGGCCGCGGAGGGCTCGTTCGGCCGGCTCGACCTCGTGATGCTGAACGCCGGCATCGGCCTGCTGGAAGGGCCTGTCGAGCGCATCCCATACGCCGTCTACCGCAAGATGGTGTCGGTCAACATCGACGGGGTGTTCTTCGGCCTGCAAGCCGCGGTGCCCGCGCTGCGGCGCGCGGGCGGCGGCTCGATCGTCGCCACCGCGAGCCTTGCCGGGCTCGTGCCCACTCCCCCGACACCCGTCTACGGCCTCACCAAACACGCGGTCGTGGGGCTGGTCCGCTCGGCGGCGATTCCCCTTGCGGCAGAAGGCATCACGCTGGCCGCGATCGCGCCGGGATTCGCCGACACCGCCATCATCGCCCGTGATCTGCACAAGTTCCAGCAGGCCAACTTCCCGCTGCTGACGGCCGACGAGGTGGCCGCCGTCGTGCTGCGGGCCTTCGATGGGCCGCCGGGTGCGGTGTGGCCGATCCAGCCCGGACGCGAGGCCGAACCCTATGCGTTCCGCGGCGTCCCCGGGCCCCGGGCCGAGGGCTTCACCGGCCAGCTTCCGGAAGGACTCTTCGAATGAGCGACGCGAGCAGCCCAGTGCAGGACGACCCGCGCCGGGGCGCGCCGCCGGAGATCGTCGGCCCCTACCTCGCGCGGGTGCTGGGCGACGACGGCTGGAACGATTGCCAGGTGGAACTCGTCGCCGGCGGCAAGAGCAACCTGACCTACGTCATCTCCAGCAAGGCCGGCGAGGTCGTGCTGCGCCGGCCGCCGCTGGCCGCCGTGCTGCCCACAGCTCACGACATGGTGCGCGAGCACCGGGTGCTCTCGGCACTGCAGGACACCGACGTTCCGGTGCCGATCGTGTATCACCTGTGCACCGATGTCGCGGTGGTGGGCGCACCGTTCTACGTGATGGAGAAGGTGAACGGGCTCATCGTCCGCGACACCGTGCCCGAGGGTTACGCGGACTCCCCCGCGGAACGCTCGCGGATCGCCGACACGCTCGTCGACACTCTGATCGCCATCCACCGGGTGCCCATCACCGGCGCCCTTGAGGGCTACGGGCGGACCGAGGGCTACCTCGCCCGCCAGATCCGGCGCTGGACCGCTCAATGGGAGGCCACGAAAGCGGCCGTCGCCAACGAAGGCGGCCTGCTGGACGATCTCGACCGGCTCGCCTCCGAGCTCTCCGCCCAGCTGCCCGAGCAACGCGAGACCACCCTGGTTCACGGGGACTTCCGGCTCGACAACACCATGCTCGATCCCAAGGACCCGGGCCGGATCCTGGCGGTGCTCGACTGGGAGCTCTCCACGCTGGGCGATCCGCTGGCCGACGTCGGCCTGATCGGCGTCTACTGGGGTGACCGCAACGCTCCCGCCGGATCGCATCAGCTCACCGCGCGGGTCACGCTCGAGCCCGGATTCCCCTCCCGCATCGAGGTTTTCCGCCGTTACGCCGAGCGGTCCGGGCGCGACATCACTGCCCTGCCCTGGTATCTGGCCTTCGGCTACTTCAAGCTGGCCGTGATCGCCACCGGCATTGCCGCGCGCCATCAAGCGGGCGGCATGATCGGCGAAGGCTTCGACTCGGCCGCGGGTTCGGTGCCGGGGCTGGTGAAGAACGGGCTCGACATGCTCGCCCACGGGCTGGCGGGCGAAGCGACCGACTGACGCGCCGGTTCGGAAAGCTAGCCGGCCGGGCCGCCCCAGCCGACCCCGAGCTCGCTCGCCGTCACGAGAACCTCGGTCTCGGCGTCACCGGCGACGGCGAGCACGTCCGCCAGCTTGGGCTCCAGGTCCTCGAGCGACGCACCGTCGACCTCGACCAGGACCGTCACAGCGCCGCCGAGCACGACAGCAGCACGAGCGTCACCGATCCGCCCCGCCAGGGTGGCGACGTCCTCGGCGCGCGAAAGCGGCACCCTCAGCAAGGCCAGAGCGACCGCGCGCTCCCCCTCGAAACGGGTGGTGCCGGGGCCCGCGGCAGCCGCTCCCTGTGCCCCCGCCACCGCGAGCAGGCGCGCCGACGGGCGTCCGACCGTCTCCGCGACCGCCTCGACCAGTGCGTAGGCCGAACGCACGTCGGGGGCGGTGTACGCCGCGAATGCCGCGACGCTTCCGGAGACCGTGACGGCCGCCAGCCGCAGCAGCTCGTCCTCGACCATCTCGAAGAGCGCGCTGCGGGTCTCGGGCGTGACGGAGTCGAAGAACAGGTAGCCGTCCATGGCAGTGATCTTTACATTCGGGACCCGTCCGAAACCACGACCTGATCAATCGCGCGGATCCCGCCGCAGGGGGTGCTCGGCGGGCACCTCGACGAGGGCGACGGCCATGCCGTCCGGGTCGCGTAGCCACATCTCGATCAGCCCCCACGGTTCGAGCTTGGGCTCACGGACCAGCGCCGCGGAGTCCAACTCCCCCGCGCGCACCAGCTGCTGCAGCCGCGCGTGCTCAGCCGCCGCGTCACGAACCTGCAGCCACAGCCGAAGCATCGGAGCGGGGACGCCGGGCGGCGCCTGCCCGGAGAGCTCGAGGAAGCCGCCGCCCGCGAAGTAGACGATCCCCTGATGCTCCGGCGGCCCGAATTCGCGCGCGACGGCCAGCCCCAGCACCTCACCGTAGAACCGCCGGCTCGCCACCGGATCGGCCGGCGTGATCAGCAGCCGGCTGGTGAGCACCTCCATCTGCGCTCCCACCCCGTTCTGGTCCTCACCCGATCCGGACGCCCTTGCCGTACACGGTGATCCCACCGGCGGAGACCGTCGCCCCGCGAGCCAGGTCGTGCTCGCGGTCGACGCCTACCCGCTGCCCGGCGCCGATGACGACGTTCTTGTCCAGGATGGCCCGGCGCACGACGGCGCCGGGACCGACGACGGCACCGTGAGCGAGCACGCTGCCCTCGACCCACGAGCCGTCATGAACCCGCACCCCAGGTGACAGCACGGAAGCGTGCACCTGCGATCCGCTCACGATGACCCCGGGACCGATCAACGAATCGGGCACCGAGCCGCCGTTCACCACCTTCGCCGGCGGCAGGCTCCCGGGATTGGTGAGGATCGGCCAGTCCCGGTTGTAAAGGCTGAACGTCGGCGTGACCGAGATCAGGTCCTGGTGCGCCTCGTAGTACGCGTCGAGGGTTCCGACATCACGCCAGTAGCCCCGCTCGCGCTCCTCGACGCCGGGCACGTCGTTGTCGCGGAAGTCGTAGACCTCGGCCTGCTGCTGGGAGGTGAGCATCGGGACGATGTCGCCGCCCATGTCGTGACGCGAGTCCTCCGACTTCGAATCGCGGCGCAGCGCGTCGAGCAGCACGCTGGTGGTGAAGACGTAGTTGCCCATCGACGCGAACACCTGATCCGGCGCGTCCGCCAGCCCGGGCGGGTCGGTCGGCTTCTCCAGGAACTCGCTCGATGGTGCGGCCGTCCGCTGCGGTCGAGATGACCCCGAACGCGCGGCCTCCGACCGCGGGATGCGGATTCCGGCCACGGTGACCCCCGCGCCGCTGCGGATGTGCTGGTCGCACCATCTGCCGCGGGTCCATCCGGTAGACGTGGTCGGCGCCGAACACCACCACGTAGTCGGGGTCCTCGTCGTAGATGAGGTTCAACGACTGGAAGATGGCATCGGCCGAGCCGGAGAACCAGCGGGGGCCGAGGCGCTGCTGCGCCGGGACCGACGTGATGTAGTTGCCGAGCAGCTGCGACATCCGCCAGGTCGTGGTGATGTGACGGTCGAGGCTGTGGCTCTTGTACTGGGTGAGCACCGCCAGCTTCAGGTAGCCGCCGTTCACCAGGTTCGACAGCACGAAGTCGACCAGGCGGTAGATGCCGCCGAAGGGCACTGCCGGTTTTGCGCGGTCGAGCGTGAGCGGGGACAGCCGCTTACCCTCACCGCCCGCCAGGACGATGCCGAGCACGCTGGGTGCCTTCACGCTGCGCAGCATAGGGCCATCGGGCGGGTCGGGGCTCACCTAGTCACGACTGGGCTCGCGCGGGCCCAGCCCATAGGGTGCGGGCATGCGTGTCGCGCTGCTGACCCGCGAGTACCCGCCCGACGTCTACGGCGGCGCGGGCGTCCACGTCGAGTACCTCGCCGCGGAACTGGCGAGGCTGGTCGAGGTCGACGTCCACTGCTTCGGTACCCGCGCTCCCGCCGGCGCCCGGGAGCCGGGGCGGCCCCTGGTCCACGGCCACCCACCGCTTCCCGAGCTGGCTTCGGCCAACGCTGCTGTCGGGGTGCTAGGAGTCGATCTCGAGATCGCGGCAGCCATCGGCGCCGCCGACGTGGTGCATTCGCACACCTGGTACGCCAATCTCGCGGGCCACCTCGCCGGACTGCTGCACGGCATTCCCCATGTCGCGACGACGCACTCGCTGGAGCCGCTGCGTCCCTGGAAGGCCGAGCAGCTCGGCGGTGGCTACGCGCTGTCGTCCTGGAGCGAGCGCGCCGGCCTGCAGGATGCCGACCGGGTCATCGCCGTCTCCCGCGGCATGCGCGCCGATATCCGCAAGGCCTACCCCGACATCGATCCCCGCCGCATCGAAGTGATCTACAACGGGATCGACACCAGCACGTATCAACCCGACCCGGAGACCGGCATCGTCGAGTCGCTCGGGATCGCCCGCGACCGCCCCTACGTCGTCTTCCTCGGCCGGGTCACCCGCCAGAAGGGCCTGTCGGTACTGCTCGAGGCGGCCGCCGCGTTCCGTCCGCGAGGCGCAGGTCGTGCTGCTCGCCGGTCCGGCCGAGACGCCGGAGCTCGGGGCCGAGGTCGACGCGCTGCTCGCGACCCTGCGGGACGGCCGCTCCGGCGTCTTCTGGGTGCCCGAGATGCTGCCGCGGGCGTCCGTCATCCAGCTGCTGAGCCATGCTGCCGCGTTCATCTGCCCGTCGGTCTACGAGCCGCTCGGGATCGTCAACCTGGAGGCGATGGCCTGCGCGACGCCTGTGGTGGCGAGCGCGGTCGGCGGCATCCCGGAGGTGGTCGACGACGGCGTCACGGGCCTGCTGGTACCGCCGGCGGAGCCGAAAGCGCTGGCAGATGCCGTGAACCGGCTGCTGGACGACCCGGGCCTCGCCGCCGAGATGGGCCGCGCCGGGCGCCGGCGGGCGACCGCCGAATTCAGCTGGCGGGCTATCGCCGAGCAGACGGTGGCGCTGTACGAGGCCGTCATTACCGGCAAGTAGCTTCTGCGCAACGTCCCTGCATACGATCCACCGGTGGACCTCAGCGACAGCGCCGCCGACGCCGACTTCCGTACCGAATTCCGGGCCTGGCTCGAGGCCAACGTGCCCGCCGAGTGGCGCACCAGCGAGTTCTGGATGCGCCAGTCGCCGGCGCAATCGTTCGAGCTGCGTCGCGAGTGGGAGGCCAACAAGGCCCGCGAGGGCTACGCCGGCATCAACTGGCCCAAGGAGTACGGCGGCCGCGGCGGCACGCCCACGCAGAAGGCCATCTACGACGAGGAGATGGCCCGCGCCGACGCCCCGGTGACGGTGAACACGCTCGGCCTGACCTTCCTCGGCCCCACCGTCATGGCGATCGGCTCGGATGCCCAGAAGCGCGACATCATCAAGCCGATGCTGCACAACGAGGTCATCTGGTGTCAGGGCTTCTCCGAGCCGGGTGCCGGCTCCGACCTCGCCAGCCCTCACCACCCGGGCGACCGACGAGGGCGACCACTGGGTCGTCAACGGGCAGAAGGTCTGGACCACCAACGCGCTGCACGCCGACCGGATGTTCGCGCTCGTGCGCACCGACCCGCAATCGCAGCGCCACCGCGGCATCTCGATGCTGCTGATCGACATGCACGCCGACGGGGTCGACGCCCGCCCGCTGAAGCAGATGACCGGCAACGAGGAGTTCGGCGAGGTCTTCCTCACCGACGTGAAGGTTCCCAAGGAAGCCGTGCTCGGCGAGGTCGGTGCCGGCTGGAACGTCGCGATGCTGCTGCTCTCGTTCGAGCGCGGCTCGTCGGCGATCGGGCAGTACACCCGCTTCCGCGCGGAGTGGGAAGCAGATCGCCAAGGTCGCCCGCGACACCGGGCGCAGCAAGGACCCGGCACTGCGCCAGCGCCTCGCCGATGCGCTCGTCAACCTCGAGACGCTGCGCCTGCACTCCTGGCACATCCTGACCAAGGTCGAGCAGGGCGAGCAGCTGGGCTTCGAGTCGTCGATGACCAAGCTGCAGTGGTCGGAGACGCATCAGGATCTCGGCGAGATCTACATGGACGTCATGGGTTACGCCGGCCAGCAGATCCCCGGCCTGCCCACCTCCGAGCTCGACCCGCTGACCGAACTGTTCCTGTGGTCACGGTCGGAAACCATCTGGGGCGGCTCGTCGCAGGTGCAGCGCAACATCGTGGCCGAGCACGTGCTCGGCCTCCCCCGGTAGGAAGGCAGCCCGGTGTTCTTCGCTCTCACTGACGAGCAGCGCGCGCTGCAGGATTCGGTACGCGAGTACCTCGCCGACCGCTTCCCCACCTCCGCCGTCCGCGAGGTCTACGACGACCCCTCCGGCGACGGGATCCCGCAGGCGCTCTGGCAGGCCTACGGCGAGCACGGCTGGCTGGCGGTCATGGTCCCCGAAGATGCCGAGGGACTCGGGCTCGGCGTGCTGGACGCCGCGGTGCTGAGCAGATGCCTCGGCGGCGGGGTGGCGCCGGGGCCCTGGTTGCCGACCGTCGTCGCGGGCGAGGCATTGCGGCTGGGCGGGTCTGACGTGCCCGACGCGGCGAAGTGGCTGGAGCGCATCGCGTCCGGCGAGGTGAAGGTGGCGTTCGCGCCCGACCTGTCGCTGCCGGTGGAGTACGCCGCTGTCGCGGATGCTCTGGTGGCCGTGCAGGACGGCAAGCTCGCGCTTTTCGAGCCTGACGCGTACACCGTGACCCCTGTGGCCGTGCTGGACCGCACCACCCGGCTCGCTCGCGTGGAGGTGACCGGAGCGGGCCTCGAGCTCGATTCGGCTGCCATCACTGAGGTGCTGGCCCGAGCGACCGTGCTCACCGCCGCCGACCTTGCCGGGATCGCCCGCGAGGCGCTGACCCGCACGGTCGCGTACGACAAGGAGCGGGTGCAGTTCGGCAAGGCCGTGGGGTCGTTCCAGATCCTGAAGCACACGCTGGCGGATCTGCACATCGCGGTGACGATGGCCGAGCACGCCGTGCTTTACGCGGCCTACGCGATCGATACCGGACGCGACGATGCCGGCCTCGCCGTCAGCGTCGCCAAAGCCAAGGCGAGTGACGCAGCCCGTGACGTCACCGCGGCGATGATCCAGTTCCACGGCGGCATCGGCTACACGTGGGAGCACGACGCGCACTTCTTCTTCAAGCGTGCCAAGCGTCAGGAGTACGCGTACGGCTCGGCCTCCGAGCACCGCGAGCGCATCGCGGCGCTCGCCATTGACGGGTAGTGACGCCTAGAGCACGACCCGGCCGGTCGCGTCGACCCGGCGGGTGCGGCGCGTCGCGTCGAGATGTTCGAGCAGGGGCACCGCCACGCGCCGACTGGTCTCGAGTGCGCCGCGAGCGTCGCTCACCGTGAACGGCGCGGGCAACTCGGCGAGCAGCCGCACCGCCTGATCGGGAGCGTCCGGAAGCAGCACGACGGGTGCCGACGGGGTCGACAGCCGTAGCAGCAGGCCTTGCCTGACGGCGGCGGCGAGGATCGGGACCGTCATACCGGCGGCGGCCAGTTCGTTGGCGTCGGGGGCATCGAAGGGGCGCGCGCGAAGGCGGGTGGCGATGCTCTCGTAGGCCGCCTGCGCCGCCGGCGGAAGGGCTGCGGTCGCGGCTGGGGTCACCCGCCCGCTGTGCATGCGCAACCCAGCCGCGATGGCCAGCGGCTCGATCAGGCGGATGTCGGCGAGGCCGAGTTGCTCGGCCGCCGCGGCGGTGGGCAACCCGCCGGCGAGAGGGTCGGTGGCCGTGAACGACTCCACGGCCCGGCGCAGCCGCCCGGTCCAGTCGCGCCACGCGTCCGCGGTGACCAGCCGGCCGTTGACCTCGCGCAGGCCGGACGGCAACGGTGCCGTCACCGGGAGCACGCCGAGCTGTTCGAGCAGGCCGCGCGAGGCGGTGCCGCGCCGCGCGACCTCGGCGACGGCGTCGAGCCCCGTCGCGAGTTCTCCGGCACGCGCGGCGGCGGCACCCCGGCGCTCGAGGGACGGCGGATCGATGTCGGCGACGGTGACCGCAGCAACGACGCTCTGGCGTCCCGGATCGCGCAGCAGCGCCCGGTCGCCGCGGCGCAGCGGCAGCGGCCACCCCAGCATCAGCCGCGCGAATCGCTCCCCGAGTGGGCGGACTCGCACGGGCACGCTCGCCGCACCCAGGTGCAGCACCAGATCGGGCGCGAGGCCGGTGAGGTCGGTGTCGTCACCCGCGGCGACGTCGGCGAACGTGGTGAGCAGATCGGCGCCCGGGGTGAGCAAGGCGTCGCCGCGGGCGACCTCCGACAGCGCGGTGCCGCGCAGGTTCAGCGCCACCCGTGCGACGGCCCCGACCTCGCTCTCCGGTCCCCCCAGGGCCTGCAAGCCGCGTACGTGGACGCGCCGGGAACCGTTCACGCCGGCGAGTTCGAGTTCATCACCGAGCCGGATGGTGCCCGCCCCGAGCGTCGCCGTGACGACGGTGCCCGCGCCGCCGATCGTGAAGGCCCGGTCGACCCAGAGCCGGACCCGGCCGGTGGTGACCGGCTTCGGGAGCCGGGCGACGAGCCGCCGTAGCGCCTCCCGCAGCTCGGGCAGGCCCTCCCCGGTACGGCCGGAAACCGCAATGGCCTCAAGGGTTTTTGTAGCACTGGAGGTGGCGCCTAGAGACGTCCCGCGCAGCCGCTCCAGGACGTCCTTGCGCACCGGATCGGGATCGGCGAGATCGCTGCGCGTCACGGCGACCAGGCCGTGCTCGACGCCGAGGGCGTCGAGAGCGGCAACGTGCTCGCCGGTCTGCGCCTCCCAGCCGCCGTCGGCGGCCACCACCAGCAGCGCCGCCGGCACCGGCCCGACGCCGGCGAGCATGGTGCGCAGGAACCGGTGATGGCCCGGAACATCCACGAACGCCAGGGGTTCGTCGCCCGCCTGCAGGGTGGTCCAGGCGTAGCCGAGCTCGATCGTCAGCCCGCGCCGGCGCTCCTCCTCGAGCCGGTCGGGCTCCATCCCGGTGAGCGCGCGCACCAGCGTCGACTTCCCGTGATCGACGTGGCCGGCGGTCGCAATGACGTGCATCTAAAGGCGATTCAGGGCAGCGAGGGCGACCCGGACTGCGGCGGCGAGGTCGCTGTCGCGCTCGGCAGGCACCGCGCGCGGGTCGACCAGGCAGCGGCCGGCGTGCACCCGGGCGATCACCGGCGGGGTGCCGGAGCGCAGCAGTTCGGCGCAGCGCTCGGGAAGCGCGAGCGCCCAGCCGGGAAGTTCGAGCCCGGGAGCGCCGCCCCCGCCGACGGCACCGGCGCTTTCCACCGGCTCGCCCCCGCCCGCGTCGGCAGCGAGCTTGAGCACCCGGGCGCGCAACTCATCGGCTGAGGCGTGCAAGGACTGCCAGGTCGGGGTCGGCGGCGTACGCAAGGTCGCCTCGAGGGCAGCAAGCGTCAACTTGTCGACCCGCAACGCGCGGGCCAGTGGGGCGCGCCGGCAGCGCTGCACGAGATCCGCCGTGCCCGCGAGAATCCCCGCCTGCGGGCCGCCGAGGAGCTTGTCACCACTGGCGGTCACCAATCCGGCGCCGGCGCGCAGCGCCGTGCTCATGGCCGGCTCGTCGGGTAGCAGCGGGTCGGGCTCGAGAAGGCCGCTGCCCACATCCACTACGACGGGCGGACCGAGTCGCGCGAGGTCGGCGACGTCGACGTCTGCGGTGAAGCCGCTGATCCGGAAGTTCGACGGATGAACCTTCAGGATGCAACCGGTCTCGGGCCCGATCGCGTCCGAGTAGTCGCGAAGCGCCGTGCGGTTGGTGGTACCGACCTCGCGAAGCCGCGCCCCGGTCGCGACAAGCAGGTCGGGCAGCCGGAAGCCGTCACCGATCTCGACGAGTTCGCCGCGGCTGACGATGACCTCCCGCCCCGCGGCCAGCACCGTGATGCCCAGCAACAGGGCCGCCGCGCCGTTGTTGACCACCGCCACGTCACCGGCATCGGGCAGGGCTTGAGCAAGCGCCTCCAGGGTCGCGCGGCCGCGCCGCGCGCGGGAGCCCGTCGCCAGGTCGAACTCGATGTCGACGGTTCCCGCGGCCCGGCCGAGTGCTTGCACCGCAGCGGGCGAGAGCGGCGCCCGGCCGATGTTCGTGTGCAGCACCACGCCGGTCGCGTTCAGCACCTCACGCAGGCTCGTCGCGGACTCCGGGAGCAGCCGTTGGGCCTCGTTCACGACTGCCGCCAGCGCTGGGTCCAGCTCCCCTGCGCGCACCCGCTCCTGGGCCTGGCGAACCGCCGCCTTGACCGTCTCCCGTCCCAGCCGTTCTGCCGCGTCGATCAGCGCGGGATCGGCCAGCACGGCGTCGGTACGCGGAACCCGGCGCCGGAGCTGATCAGCTGGCTCGGCGGACACCTGACTGAGCGTAGTTTGCTGCTCCCCGGTTGGCCTACGCCTCTTGCGATATGCCTCGTGCGACGCAAACGATCCGGTGCCCGAGGACCGCCACCCATATTTCCGTCAGGCAGCCAATCCGCTGCCTGCGACTGGCCGGATCGCAGGGAAACCGGATCGTCTTCCTACCCGAAAGAACACCAAGGGCCGCCCGGCATCACATTGCCGGGCTGCCACGAACCGGCGGGCGGTCCGACTCATCGCTGCGCGGCGAGCGCGGGCACCAGCCGCGCCGGGAGGCGGCCACTGTCGTAGAGCCACTGATAGGCGTCACGCAGCGTCTCGCGCGCCGGGCGGAAGGCGATCCCGAGGTCGTCGACGGTCTCCTGATCGTCCATCGGCACCATCATCGATGCCGCCTCCATCGCCTCCCGGCTGAGCGGGAAGCTGAACGGGATCACCTTGCGCACCAGATCACCGCCGCGACCGAGCCGGCACAGCACCGGACCGGTCATGGGCAGCCGGTGCACGCGACGGCCGGTCACCTCGGCGACAAGGTCGCAGAGCTCGGTCCAGGGGACATAGTGGTGACCGGCGAGGTAGCGCCGCGGTCCTCGGCCCGGGACCAGCGTCGCGGCGATGACGTCGGCGATGTCGCGGACGTCGACGAGCAGGTAGCCGCTGTCGAGGCGGACCATCGTGAGCCGCCGCCAGATGATGGCGCCGCGCATCGCCTCGGAGCCGCTCGGATCCTCGGGGCCGAGGATGCCGCCGGGATAGACGCACACCACCGGGGCGCCGCCGGCCTGCAGCTCGCGCGCGTATCGCTCGCAGGCCGCCTTGGACGCCGCATACGGGCTGGTGGCCGGCGCGACCGGCGACTGCGCCGTCAGCAGCACCGGGCCACCCGGATGAAACAGCGCGCTGATGCTGGAGACGTGCACGATCGGGTCGAGTCCCCGTTCGACGGCGGCGCCGAGGACGTGGCGGGCGCCGCGTTCGTTGGTCTCGCGGGCCCGGGCGGCCTTGGCGCCGTCGATCCCGACCACCGCGGCAGCGTGCACCACGGCGTCGCAGCCGGTCAGCGCCGCCCGCACGGCCACGGGGTCGAGGATGTCGCCGCGCACGAGTGAGAAATCGGCGACGGCAAGTCCCGCGCGCTTCGAGCATCGCCGCGGGCCCGCTCCACGGAACGGGCGAGCAACGTCACCCGGTGGCCCGCGGCGTGCAGCGCCGAGACGGTGTGCGAGCCGACGAACCCGGTCGCACCCGTCACGAGCACGCGCACAAGCCGCTCCCGTCCTTCGAACGTCGTCCGGTAAGAAGGTGAGGTGTCTACCACACCTTCCGGTCCCTCCCCCGCGGCCCTGCAGGAGCTGCTCGACCGGGCGGTGCTGCGCAACCTGGTCGAGAGCTACGCGAGCTTCTGCGATCAGGGTGAGCCCGATCGCGTCGCCGGACTGTTCACCGAGGACGCGACCCTGATCGTGGCACTCAATCCGGGCGCCGATCCCACGGCGGTCCGCAACGGCCGGACCGAGATCGCGGCGGCGATGGCGAGCCTGTCACGCTACTGGTCGACCATGCATGTGATCGCCAACGTGAGCGCCGAGATCGATGGCGACACGGCCACCGGACTGGTCGGCTGCATCGCCCATCACATCGAGGGACCCGAGGGCGAGCGCCGCGACCGCGTGCTCCACATCCGCTACGTCGACGGGTACGTCAGGACGGAAGGGACGTGGCGCTTCAAGCGCCGGGAGGTTCGCGTCGTCGCGGTCGAGAAGCGCCCGCTGATGATCGAGTGACGATCGCGTAGGCGTCAGGCGAACAGGCCCTTGGCGACCTCGGCAAGGTCGGGCTGATTCACGATGCACTCGATACGCGTGCCGTCCGGGTCGGTGAGGTGCACGCTCACGATGGCCTTCCCGCCGTCGCCGTAGCCGGAAGCTCGGTGAGCGTCTGGCGGTGAAACGCGCCGCCGTTGGCCTCCGCGAGCTCGGCCAGCTCGTCGGCGGCCTCGACCCGGAAGCACAGGTGGGTGAGGCCGAGCAGGTTCATCGGCCGCCGCGAACCGTCGCCGCTGACAGCGGGTTGCCGGTAGCCGATCAGCTCGATGCGCAGGTCTTCACGGGCGATGAGGCAGGACGTGAACTCACAGCCAGGCACCTCCATCGTGCGCTCGATCTCGGGGCCGAGATCGGCATCGAAGAGGTGCTTGAAGCCGAGCACGTTCTCGTAGAACCGCCGGGAGGCGGCGAGGTCGCTGACGCAGATACCGACATGGGAGAAAGAAAGGAGAGCCACGAAGGCAACCTAGCGCTCGCCCTGATCGGCGTCGGTGAGCTCGATCCGAAACGTGCCCCGCTGGCGATGGGCGTGGTCGATGACGTCGGGCTGCAGGGTGTAGCAGGACCCGTCGGCGTTGATGCTCTCGGCTGCCACGCGCATGCCGTCGAGGTTGATGTCGCGGCTCGGCGCGATGTGGCAGGCGCGGCGCAGGATGGTCGCGGGCTCGCGCAGGTGCGGGTCGAGCTTTCCCCGCCAGCCCACGAAATCCGCGGCGCGCAGCGTATGACCGTTGAAGGGTTCGTCGCCGATCAGCCGGTCACCCTCCAGCGTCCACTGCAGTACAGGCTCGCCGTTGCGCTCGACCCGGGCGTCGCGCACCTCGGCCAGCGCGGGCGTCACGGTGACGGCGTAGACGGACTCTTCGGTGTCGTCCACGTGGGCCAGCGCGACCCGGGCGAGGTCGACCATGTGCACGCAGTTCGCGGTTCGCCCTCCGGGCCATCCGAGCCCCTCACGGGCCTGCGCGACAGTCATGCCGGCGGTGCGGGTGACGCCGGCGATCCCGAACGGGCACATGTCCCATGGCAACCGGATGCCCGATGGCACCGCCGAGATGATCCGCCCGTCCGCGTGCGTGACGACCACCTTCATGTGGTGCACGTGGTCCTGCATGTGGGCTTCAATGCGACCGTTCCCGTCAGCGAGCACGGACGGGCGCAGCGTGATGCGCCGGTGATAGGCCTCGCCGCTGCTCTTCACACCACACCTTCCTGGTGGAGTCGGGCGATGCGCTCATTGTCCAGTCCGAGCCAGCCGAGCACCGCGTCAGTATGTTCCCCGAGCGCCGGCACCGGCCCGAGCGTGAAGTCCCACTGCGGCGAGATCGGCGGCGGCAGCACCGCGTCGACCTCCCCCGCCGGCGAGCCGACCCGCGTCCAGCGCTGCCGCTCGGCGAGCTGCGGATGGTCGATGAGGTCCTGGACGCCGTTCAGCTTGGCGTGCCCGATCCCGGCTTCGTCAAGCTTTGCCTCGATGGCCGTCGCCGTGAGCGTGGCAGCCCATTCGGCGATGACGGGATCGAGTTCGTGGCGGCGGGCGACGCGCTGGGCGTTGCTCGCATAGGCCGGTTCCGCGGCCAGATCGGGCCGTTCGAGGGCCACGGTCGCGAGGCGCTGCCACTCCGCATCGTTCGTGGTGCCCAGCACGATGGTTTCCCCGTCGCCGGTGACGAACGAGGCATAGGGCGCCACGGCCGGCGAACCGACCCCCTGTGGCTCCTGCTCGATCCCGGTGCCCATCGTGTAGTGCAGCGGGTAGCCCATCCATTCGGTGGCGGCATCGAAAAGGGCGACCGAGATCGCCGCGCCGCAGCCGGTGCGCTCACGCTCGTAGAGCGCAGCCAGCACGCTGGAGAACGTGTACATGGCGCCGCCGATGTCGGCGAGCGGGACGCCGGGCTTGGCCGGTGCCCCCGGCCGACCGGTGATCGAGCACGAGCCCGATTCCGACTGCACCAGCAGGTCGTAGGCGCGGCGCTGCTGAAGCGGGCCGCCCTCGCCATAGCCGGAGATGTCGACGGCGATGAGCCGCGGGTAGCGCTCCACGACCTGAGCCGCCGCGAGGCCGCGCCGCGCCGCCGCACCGGGTGCGAGGTTCTGCACGAGCACATCCGCCCGTGCCAGCAGGAGCTCCATCACCTCCGCGCCGGCCTCGCTGCGCAGGTCGACCGTCAGCGATTCCTTGCCTCGGTTGCACCAGACGAAGTGGGCGGCGATGCCGTTCACCGCCGCGTCGTAGTCACGCGCGAAGTCGCCGCCGCGGGGATTCTCGATCTTGACGACGCGAGCGCCCAGGTCTGCCAGGTGGCGCGTCGCCAGCGGCGCGGCGACCGCCTGCTCGATGCCGACAACCAGGAGTCCCTCGAGCGGCAGGCTCACCCCTCGTCCCAGGAATCGATCCGGTCCGAACGCGCGGGCTGCCGCCCGATCCGCAGCGGTGACAGAGGTGCGTCCAGCATCAGGAACCGGCGAAACTTCGAGCTGCGCGTGTAGAGCGTCTGCTGCCAATCCCGCAGCGGGCTCTTGGCGTCGGGATCGTTGATCTGCAACTCGAAGTCGGCCCACGCGTCCCACGTCGGAATGGCCCAGATCAGCAGGCATTCCGACTCGTCGATCATCGAGGTGCGCATCGCGCTGACGAGCTCGAACCCGGCCCCCGCGTAGGCGGGCAGCATCTGCGCGCGGACGAGTTCCAGGAAGTCCGCCGCAGTGCCAGGGGCGACCGTCACCATCTCGTGGGCGTACACCGCGCCGCGCACCCCGTCGGCGGTCAGTTCCTCGATCGTGCGCGTCCACGGCGCGGGAATCATCACCCGGTCGAAGCCGCCCTTGCGGTAGCCGGCCGCCTCGCTCCACCACTTCTCGAGCTTGGCGTCCTGCATGTTCGGACGGCCGGTCTCGTGACCGAGGCCTCTGGCGAGTCCGGGAAAGCCGTCCTCCTCCCACATGTTGATGACGCGTGGCCAGCGGTCGGTGGTGCCGATGACCCCCCAGACGCCGAAGCACAACTGGTGCCGCTCCTCCTGCGCGATCGGGCTCCAGTTGGCCGTCATGTGGTGCATGTACTGCGGGCGCATCGCACCGCGGATGTCGATGAACTCGTGCGTGTAGACCTTGGTGTTCACCCTCGGACCGTAGCGCCGTGCGACCAGCGGTGGACGAGGCGGCGCGAGAGCTCGGCCAGCAACGCGTCCGGACCGTCCCAGCGCAGCAGGCCGTTGGCGGTCTCGAGGCAGCGGATCCAGCGCATCCCCGCGACCGAACTGACGGTCGCCAAGGCGTGCATCCGCGCCGGGTCCAGCGGCTCCAGCGCGAACTCGATCCCGACGTCGCGGGCGATTTCCAGCAGCGTGGTGCGGGTGACGCCGGGAAGGATCCGGCCGTCGAGCGCAGGGGTGACGAGGCGGCCATGGGCAATGCCGATCACGTTGGCGCGGGTGGTTTCGAGCAGGCCGTCGTGGTCGGCGAGGATCACCACCTTGCCGGGATGGGCGTCTTCCAGCGCCGCCTGCTGCGCGCGATCGCACCACTTGTGCGGTCCGAAGCCGGTGGCCGCGGCGACGACCACAGCGTCAGCGCCCTCCTGCTGGTCGACGGCGACGGGTGCAGGAACCTGGCTGCGGGAGATGCGCACCGCTCCCGCCGGTGAGACATCGACTCGTTGCCGCTCCCACGCCACTCCGGAGTCGCGCCCACTCGTCAACGCTCGGGTGGCCTGGGCCGGCATGGGGAGCTGGTAGAGCTCGTAGAGCGAGCGTTCCAGCCGGGCCAGATGCTCGGCCCGCTCGACGGGTTCGCCGGCGCGGACGAGGCAGGTGTCGAGGACGCCGCTCGTGGCGCGCGGATCGGCCGGTGGCCGGAGCGCGTCGCGATCCTCCACCTGGCCGCCCACGGCGCGCAGCAGCGGCCAGGCCTTGTCGAAGCATTCCCACCACTCCTGCACGGGAGTGGAGTCGACGGTGATGCCTCCGCCGACCCCGAGGCGCAGCGCGTCGTCCTGGATCTGGACGGTGCGTATCGCGACGCTGAACTCAGCGCCGGCGGCCGGGCTGACATAGCCGATGGCGCCGGTGTAGACCCCGCGCGGCCCGTCTTCGAGTTCGGCGATGACTTCGATGGAACGCGCCTTCGGGACCCCGCTCACCGACCCGGGCGGGAAGGCAGCGCGCAGCAGTTCGCCGTCCGTGATCCCCTCGCGCAGCCGTGCCTCGACGCCGCTGACGAGATGCCAGACCCCGGGCGCGGGCACCACGTCCAGCAGCCCGCTCACGGCGACCGACCCGACCGCCGCGACGCGGGACAGGTCGTTGCGCATCAGGTCGACGATCATCACGTTCTCGGCGCGGTCCTTGTCCGATCCGGCGAGCCGCTCGGCCTCGGCGCCGGCGTCGGCATCGCCGCGTGGACGGGTCCCCTTGATCGGCTGGGTGAGCACGTGACTTCCGTTGCGGCGCAAGAAGAGTTCGGGCGACGCACTGGCGACGCGAGTGGCACCGATACCCAGATAAGCCCCGTAGCGGGGCGCGAGGTCCGAGAGCAGGTCGGCGGCGAGCCCGCCGGCGTCTCCCTCGAAGGTCGCCTGCAGCGTCAGGCAGATGTTGGCCTGATAGATCTCGCCGGCCCGGATGTGCTGGATGCAGCGCTCCACGGCTGCGGCGTGGGCGGGGAGCGATCGGCTCGGGGTGACCGGACCCAGCCGGTACGCGAGCGGCGCGGGCGGCTCGCGTAACGCCTCCACCAGAGCTTGACGGCGCCGCTCGAGTTCGGCGTCGTCGAGCAGGCCGAGTAACGCCTCGTCCCACCACTGCCCGCCGGCGTAGCGCAGCACGTTCGGGTAGAAGGCGAACGCGCTCCTTCCGGGCTCGAAACCGAACCACCCGAACCATCCGCCGCCGACACCCTCCCGGCCGAGGGCGGGCGCATCGTCGAGCAATCCGAACGGATCGGCGGAGTCGATGACCACAGTGGTCGGATCTGCCGCCACGACGATCTCGCCGGCGGTCCATTCACCCGCCAGCACAACGGGTGTGGGCAACACGGCAGCCAGTCGCACGACGTCGGCGGACGTCAGCGGTGGCAACTCGACCGCTCGCGCGCAGACGCTCACGGGCCGGGTCATCGCGGCGCCGGCCGCCGCCCTAGGATGACGTCCATGGACTTCGCTTTCAGCGACGAGCAGGAGGAGCTGCGCCGTACCGTACGCAGCTTCCTGGAGGACAAGTCGCCGGAGAGCGAGGTTCGCCGGCTGATGGACACCACCGAAGGCTACGAGCCCAAGCTCTGGCAGCAGATGGGCGAGCAGCTCGGCCTGCAGGGGCTGGCCATTCCGGAGGAGTACGGCGGCTCGGGCTTCACCTTCCTCGAGCTCGGTGTGGTGATCGAGGAGATGGGCCGCGCGCTGCTGTGCGCCCCGTACTTCGCTACCTGCGTCCTCGCCGCCAACACCCTGCTGCTGTCCGGGGATGACGCCGCGAAGGAGCAGTACCTGCCGGGCCTCGCAAGCGGCGAGCAGATCGCGACGCTCGCGCTCACCGAGGAAGACGGGCGCTGGGACGAGTCGGGCGTGCAACTGACCGCTGCGCAGAACGGCGACGCCTGGACCCTCACCGGCACCAAGATGTTCGTGCTCGACGGCCACCTCGCCGATCTCGTACTGGTCGCGGCCCGCACCGCGTCAGGCGTCAGCATTTTCGCGGTCGACGGCGATGCGGCCGGGCTGGTGCGCACGCCGCTGGCGACCATGGACCAGACCCGCAAGCAGGCCCGGCTCACGTTCGACGCCACACCCGCGCGTCTGGTCGGCACCGAGGGTGCGGCGTGGCCGGTGCTTTCGCAGGTGCTCGACCTAGCCGCCGTGGCGCTGGCGGCCGAGCAGGTCGGCGGTGCCCAGCGGGTGCTGGAGATGTCGGTCGACTACGCCAAAGTGCGCGTGCAGTTCGGCCGTCCCATCGGCTCGTTCCAGGCCATCAAGCACAAGTGCGCCGACATGCTGGTCGAGGTCGAGTCGGCCAAGTCAGCGGCGTACTACGGGCTCTGGGCGGGCTCCGAACTCAACGACGAGCTGCCCACCGTCGCCAGCCTGGCAAAGGCGTACTGCTCCGACGCCTACGTGCACTGCGCGGCCGAAAACATCCAGATCCACGGGGGAATCGGCTTCACCTGGGAGCACCCGGCACACCTGTACTTCAAGCGCGCCAAGAGCTCGCAGCTGTTCTTCGGCGACCCGACCTATCACCGCGAGCTGCTCGCTCAGCGCATCGGGGTCTGAGCCTTAGGTCGACGCGGCGCGGTCCTGCTCCTCGAGCTCGCGCTTGAGGAGCTTGCCGGTCGCGTTGTAGGGCAGCGAGTCGCGAAAGACCACATACGCCGGCACCTTGAAGGCCGCCAGCGCCTCGCCCACGAAACGGCGGATGTCGTCGGCGGACGGGCTGCAGCCCGGCGCGGCGACGATGAACGCCTTCACTTCCTGACCGAGCGTCTGGTGGTCGACCCCGATCACGGCGGCGTCGGCGATCTCGGGATGCTCTACGAGCCGGTTCTCGATCTCGATCGGGTAGATGTTCTCGCCGCCGCGGATGATGAGGTCGCGCATCCGGCTCTCGAGCGTGAGGAACTCCCCGTCGGTGCGGCCGAAGTCGCCGGTCTTGTACCAGCGCTGCTCGTCGAGGACGGCCGCCGTCGCCTCCGGGTTGTTCCAGTAGCCGCGAAAGACGCCGGCGCCCCAGATGTAAACCTCGCCGATCTCTCCGGCGGGCAGCACGTTGCCGGCGGGATCGCGCACCTGGACCTTCATCGTGATCTGACACGTACCGACGGTCTCCGGACGCGCCTTGAACGCCGGCCCGCCGAGCCGTGAGCCCATCCCCACGGTTTCCGTCATGCCGTAGCCCTGCCCGGCGCCCACGGCCGGCAGCGTGGACCACATCAACCGGGCCAGTTCCGGCGGGAACACGGCTCCCCCGCCCCCGATCGTCTGGACGCTGGACAGGTCGTACTGGTCGATCTCGGGGTGCTGCAGGATCCGCCAGAACTGGGTGGGAACGCCGCTGAGCGTGGTGATCCGGTGCTTCTGCACCAGCTCGAGCGTCACCGTCTCGTCCCAGCGGCCGGGAGGGGGCAGCACCAGTTTCATCCCGCTGGCGGGCGCGTTGGTCAGCGGCCCGCTGCCCGAGATGTGGAAGATCGGCGCGGCGAAAATAGCCGATGGCTGCGGGGCTTTCGCGGCGACATCAGGGGATACGCCGGCGGCCGCCATCCCGATGGCGCCCGCGGCGGTGTTGCACAGGGCGAAGTGGATCCAGTTGCGATGGGTGTTCACCGCGCCCTTGGAACGCCCGGTGGTCCCGCTGGTGAACAAGATTGTGGCCGGGTCGTCCTCGTCGATCGGGATCGTCGGCAGCGGAATGTCGGGGCCATCGGGCGTGAGCCCCGCGGCGGCCGCGGTCTGCATCGGCACCAGCGGCGGCCAGCTGTCGAGCTGCTCGGGGGCCGGCAGTTTCTCCAGCAGTTCCAGGCGGCGCGCGTCGGCCAGCACGACGACGGGCTCGCTGAGCTCGATGCCGTGCGCCAACTCTGGGGTGGTCCACCAGCCGTTGAAGTTGGACAGGATCGCTCCGAGAGCGAGGGTCGCCCAGTAGCACAGGATGTACTCGACGGTGTTGGCCGACGCCAGGCCGACCCGGTCGCCCTTGCCGACCCCGTACTCGCGAGCCAGCGTGTCGGCCACGCGGGCGATGCGGGCCACCGCGTCGGCGTAGGTGATCTCTTCGCCCTCCGGCGAGACCAGGAAGACCTTGTCGGCATGGTTGCGCCCGGCGCGCTCGATCACCTCACGCAGGTTGCGGGGGCGCTGGGCGAACACCTCAGCGGGCGCCCCGAGCACGTTCTCCACGACGATCTCGAAGGGGCCGCCGGGACCCATGAGGCGCTCGCGCACCTCGGGGGCAAGCGCGTCAGCACCGGTCCAGACCAGGGTGACCGGCGCCGTCACCCCTGGTCCAGCTTGAGGACGCGAGCGGCGTTGCCGCGCAGGAACTTCGGCCACACCTCGTCCTTGAAGCCCACCTTCGGCATGTCGGTCATGATGCGCTCCATCGACAGGCCCATCGGGTAGTAGCCGGCGTAGATGATCTTGTCGGCGCCGCGGGAGTTGGCGTAGGCGATGATCTTCTCGTCGTAGTGCTTGGGAGCGAAGGCGCTCGTCGAGTAGTGCAGGCCGGGCCATTTCAGCATCAGCTTGACGGCAAGCTCGGTCCAGGGCTGGCAGCCGTGGCGGGTGACGAAGGTGAGCTCCGGGAAGTCGTACATGACCTCGTCGATGAGCTCGACCTTCTGCGGCGCGAACTTCAGCCGCGGCCCCGGAATGCCGGCGCAGCAGAAGACCGGGATGTCGAGCTCGCAGGCCTTCGCGTAGATCGGGTACATCTTCTTGTCGTTGATGGCTACCTGCGGGAAGGTGCCGGCCGGGAACATGCTCACCGAGCGGATCCCGTACTTCTCGTAGTTCTTGACCATCGCGCGCAGCGCATCGACGCCGTCGTTGGGATCGACCCCGAGGCTCGGGATGAACCGGTCGGGGTGCTGGCGGATCGCGCGCTCGCCGTCGCCGCCGTCCTCACCGACGCCGATCATCCCGTACTCGATGTTGTACTTGTCCATCTGCTCGAGGGTCACCGAGATGGGGTCCTCGGTGCCGTGGTACTCGTGCGGCACGTCCTTGAACATGTACTGCGCCGGGAAGGAGAACTCGTTCTTGGACTCGGCGTCCTTGGTCTGACGCGTGATGAAGGCGTACGTCTCGGCGACATCCCGCATCGGGAAGCCGATCATCGTGTCGATGATCGGGACGTTCGTGGGCATCGCCATCGGAGAGCTCCTGATGTCAGCCGCGACCGAGCAGGTCACGGAACGGGGTGTCGCGATCGACCTGCTGCTCGCGGGGCAGGCCGAGGATGCGCTCGGCGAGCACGTTGCGCTGGATCTCGTCGGTGCCGCCGCCGATCTTCACGGTCCAGACGCTGTTGCGGGCCAGCTGCCAGTCGCCATTGGAGGGTGCGTCCTTGCCGGCGAGCATTCCCGCCGCGCCTTCGATCTGCAGCCCCAGATCCGAGGCCGCCGTCATGTACTGGCCGACGAGCAGCTTCATCACGGACGCCTCGGGCCCCGGCGGCACGCCCTTGGACAGCGCGGTGCGGGCGCGCAGCCCGAGGTAGCGCAGGATCGCGTCGCGGGTGGCCACCTCGGCAATCCCCTGCCGGATGACGGGATCGCTGCTGCGGCCGGACTTGCGGGCGAGTTCGATGAGGGCCGGCACCTGGCCGCGGCTGCCGCCGCCGCCGATCATGGCCCGCTCGTTGGCGAGGGTGGTGCGGGCGACGTTCCAGCCGTCGCCGACCTCACCCAGCACGTTTTCCTTCGGGATGCGCACCTCGTCGAGGAAGACCTCGTTGAAGTGGTAGGCGCCGCTCGCCTGCCGCAGCGGGCGCACGTCGATGCCGGGGGTGCGCATGTCGACGATGAAGTACGTGATCCCGCGGTGCTTGGGGACGTCGGTGTCGGTGCGGGCGAGCAGGATCGCCCAGTCAGCGGCGCGGGCGCTGGAGTTCCAGACCTTCTGCCCGTTGACGACCCACTCGTCGCCGTCGAGGACGGCGCGGGTGCGCAGCGACGCGAGGTCGGAGCCGGCGCCGGGCTCGCTGTAGAGCTGGCACCAGATCTCCTGGCCGCTGATGATCTTTTCGAGGTGATCGGCCTGCTGCTGCTCGGTGCCGTGGGCCATGAGGGTCGGGCCGACCATGTTGATCGACACCATCAGCGGCCCGTTCGACACCGTGAAACGTGCCTGCTCCTCGGCGAAGATCGCCGTCTGGATCGGACTTCCGCCACGGCCGCCGAACTTCTTCGGCCACGCGATGCCGGCCCAGCCGCCGCGGTGCAGCTCTGCCTGCCAGTCGCGGGCCGCGTCGTGGCTCGCGCGCTCGATCTTCCCGTACGCCTCGGGCGTATCCGCCACCAGTCCCGCAGCAGCGACCGCCCGGCCCTGCTCCTCGAACGCCGGCGCGTGAGCGGAGAGCCATTCACGAGCCTCCGCGCGGAACGCTGCCTCTTCGGCCGTGTCCGACAGCTGCAAGGCGTCCTCCTCGTCGCGGTTATAACCGGGTTCTATTTGCGGTTCTAGGCGATGCTAGCGCCAACGCACTTATGAAGAGGGGACGGGTCCGTGCAGCCCATCGACGCAGAACTCGAGGCCTTGCTGGCGGAAGCGGCGGCCGCGATCGACGGTCCCGGAGGCACGCCGTTGACCGTGCAGCCACTCGCTCTCGACGAGACGTTCGTGGCCGACTTCGTGCTCGCCGGCGGCGCGGTCGTGCGCGAGGGTCACGCGGCGGAGCTGGCGACCTTCGCCGAGCGCACCGGCCTCGGCGTACTGAACGCGTTCACCGCCAAGGGGATCTTCCGCTGGGACAGCCCGTATCACCTTGGTACCGGCTGCCTGCAGGAACGCGACCTGGCGCTCGCGGGAGCGCGTCCCGATGCCGCGGTGCTCGTCGTGGGCGTCGACACCGATGAGTGCCCGGCGGCGCTGCTGCGGGGTGCGGGAATCGAGGAGTCGGCGCCGGGCTGGCGCAGCGTGACACCGAGCGAGTTGCTAGCGGTCGCGCCGCGCGTGCGGCCGAGCTGGGGGTCGCCGCCGACGCCTCCCCCGCAGCCCGAACTCTTCCAGGTGCTGTGGGACATCGCGCAACCGCTCTACAAGCTCGAAGGCGCGCCGCTGAACCCGGCGCGCGCCGCCGCCGACGTGGCGGGCGTGCTGGGTGCGGACGGAATCGTCTGCGCGGAACCGGGCCCGGCCGGATGGTGGATCGGGCGCACGGTGCCGACCACCCGGTTGGGCAGCGTCGCCATTCCCGCCGCCGCGCACGCCGGGGCGGCCGTGGCGCGGGCGTTCCTCATCGCGTCCGGCGGAGGTTCGGCACTGGCGGTGGTCGATTCGCTCGGCCCTGCGGCGGCTGCCCTGATCGAGCGCGCCCGCGAGCAAGGACTGTCTTTCGTCGTCGAGATCTGGGGAGCCGCGGGTTCCCTCGCCGACGCGGCCGACCATCGCGAGCGCGCCGCCGCCGCTCTGGCCGCGCCCGGCGTCACCGTTCTCGAGGTGCCCATCGACTACGCGCCGACCGCCGCGCTCATCGACGCCGCCGGCCCACTCGTCGCCTGGGGTTCGGCTCCCTGAGCCGACGCCGCAGCGCGCCAACGATCCGGTGCCGACAGTGACGGTAGGCCGACCACACGGAGAGGATCCCACGATGAGTGAAGAACTGAGGGCGCCGGAGACGAAGGGTGTCACGGTCGAGGTGCTGGCGACAGTTGATCTCGGCCCCGAGATCCAGGGCATGGAAGGCCGCCAGCTTCGGATGCGGACGGTGACCATCGAACCGGGAGGAGTCTTCGGCCCGGTCCACGACCACAAGGGCAGACCCGGGATCGTCTACGTGCTGCAAGGAACGATCACCGACCATCGAGATGGAACCGCCACGGACTACGGCCCTGGCGTTGGCTGGCCTGAGGACCGCAACACCGTTCACTGGCTCGAGAACACGGGAACGGCTGCGGCGGTGGAGATCTCTGTCGATGTCGTCAGGCACGAATAGGTGGGCCGGTGGTGCCCGCTGGTCGAACCCGTTTGCCTGATCTTCGTGGGAGGGTGGTCGGGTGGAGAACCCTCCGTCGGGAACGGTGACGTTTCTGTTCACCGACATTGAGGCTTCGACGGGTCGGTGGCAGGACGAGCCGGAGGCGATGCGGGCCCGGTTGGCCGAGCACGCCGAGGTCCTCCGCGAGGTGATCGGTAAGCGGCGGGGCCAGCTGTTCAAGCACACCGGTGACGGGTGCTTGACGTGTTCTCCTCAGCGTCGGATGCGATCGAGGCGGCGATCGATGCCCAACTCCGGCTGGTTGGTGGAGGTGTTGCCGGTGCGGATGGCCTTGCCTACCGGTGAGGCCGAGCTGCGTGACAGGGACTATTTCGGGTCGACGTTGAACCGCTGCGCCCGGCTGATGGGCATCGCTCATGGTGGGCAGATCGTCTGAAGCGCCGCAACGCTCGAACTCATCCGTGGCCGTGAGGACCTGCACGATCTGGGTGAGCATCGGCTACGCGATCTCGCCCAGACTGAACACGTGTGGCGGGTCGGCGGCGGCGACTTCCCGACACTACGGTCGCTGGACAGTGCGGCGACGAAATGGTGCTGTCCACCATCGCCGAGGCCGTGGGCGTGCGGGCCCAGACCGGCGAGCCGCTGGCCACAACACTCGTCGGTCGCCTGCGGGGCAAGCGGCTGCTGCTGATCGTCGACAACTGCGAGCACGTCCTGTCCCCCGTCGCGCGGTTCGTGGAGCGGCTGACCGCGACGGCAGCGGCGGTACGGGTACTGGCCACCAGCCGCGAACCGTTAGGCATCGCCGCCGAACGAGTACGAGCGGTCCCGCCCTTGGCCGAAGCCACCGAAGCAGTGGAACTGCTCATCGACCGGTCCACCGCGGCGGGGGCGGTGTTCGACGACCGTGGCCGGCAGGCGCTGGCCCAGATTTGCGTGCGGCTGGATGGGAGCGTCAGCTGGACAGGTACCAACCAGTGGGTCGGGCTGGAGTGACGACGGTGAACCCGCGCTCGGCAGCCGCCTGAGCCTGCCGTCGGTCGTAGGTCAGGAACTCCGTCTCGCCGAGCTCCATTGCGGCCACCAGATGGATCGCGTCGGCGGTGCGCAGGAACGTTCCCGGCGGGGAAGGCAGCCGTCCCGCACGCCACAGCGCGGGCTCGTCGACCGAAAGAAGGTCGACTTGACCAAGCAGCAGGCTGACCGCGGCGGTGTCGCCTTCGGCTCGCGCGACGGTGCGGGTGAGCTCAGCGATTGTCAGCTCGCTCGAGGTGGTTCGGTCCGGCACGGCTGACAGGTATGCCGCCAGCGCCGCGCTCTCGGGCTCCTCGACCAGCAGCTTGACCAGAGCAGAGGTGTCTGCGTAGGTCACGACCCGCGATCTTCTTCCAGCAGGTCCGCCGTCAGCCGTGGGGCCCGCACTCGGGCAGGCAGTGCTGTCAGATCAAGCCCCGCCCCGACCCGCAGGCGTCCGGTGGCGACCAGTCGGGAGCGAGCATCTGCACCGACAGGGACCAGGACGGCGGCCGGCACACCATTGTTCGTCACGAGAACGGATTCACCAGCGGCGACCCGTCTGAGCAGCTCACCGGACTTGTTCCGCATCTCCCGTTGGCTTACCGACTCCATCGATACCTCCGCTCTTACCGTAGCATGCCGTAGCACGGCACCTGGTGACACTTCGTCGCGGCCTAGACCAGCGAGGTCACCGATGCCAGGGCGCACTGACGACGATCCGGGCGATGCGGTGGCAGGACGAGCCGGAGGCGATGCGGGCCCGGTTGACCGGCAACGGGGCGCGGCAGGCGGTCGCTGCCTCGATCGGGTTCCTCGCCGACATCCTCGCCCCCATCGCTTCCTTCACCGGCTTCCCTCAGCTCGCCGAACTCGCCGAAACCCACGCGGCCGCCGTGGCACAAGCCCGCGCCCGCGCCGCCGCCAAGACCTACGACGAAGCCACCACCGCCGTCACCGACATCATCGAACGCCTCATCGCCGACCACACCGACACGGCGGGATCGTGAGGAGCCAAAAAAGCCTCTTGTCAGGATCAGCCGACGAGCGCCCGCAGGTCGGCCTTGATGACCTTGCCGGCCAGGTTGTAGGGCAAAGAGTCCAGCAATTGCAGGCGTTCCGGCCATTTCTGACGCATGAGTCCCTGCTCGGCCAGGTGGGCTGTCAACGCCTCGAGGGTCGGCGGATTCGAGGGATCAACCGCGACGACGCACGCGCACGCCTGCTCGCCGAGCACCGGATGCGGAAGCCCGACTACGGCCACATCCGCGACACCCGGGGCGGTGATGAGCAGGTCCTCCACCTCGCGCGCGCTGAAGGTCTCCCCCTTGCGGATGATGACGTCCTTGATGCGGCCCGTGATGGTGAGATTGCCGGTGGCGTCGAGCGTTCCGAGGTCGCCGCTGCGCAGCCAGCCGTCGGCGTCGAACGCGTCCGCATCCAGGGACGAGTCGAGGTAGCCGCGCATCACCTGCGGTCCCTTGACCCGGACCTCGCCGTCGACGATGCGCATCTCGACGCCGTCATTCGCGCGTCCCTCCGAACCCGCGAGGACGTCATCCGGATCGTCAGGGCGGGTGCAGGTGAGGATCGGCGCCTCGGTCAGCCCGTAGGAGGAGTGGACCGGGCGGCCGAGTTCCCGGGCGATCATCGCGAAGTGGCTCGGCGGTTTGGCCGCTCCCCCGCTGGTGTAGACGCGCACGTCAGGGAAGTACGGCGTCTCGGGATGCGCCCGCTGAGCCGCGATGTACATCGCGTGATGCGCCGGCCCGGTACCGGCGATGGTCACCCGCTGGGTGCGCAGCAACTCGCACACCGCATCGGGCTCGACGTACTCGGTGAACACCAGCGTCGCCCCGCACAGCAGGCTGCAGGTGAACCACACCGCGCAGCCGCCGATATGGGCGATCGGGAAGACCATGGCGATCCGGTCGGCCGGGGTGATCTCCAGGCCGCTCGCCATCGCCGCCCCGCCGGCACTCGCCGAGATGTCGGTGTGCATCGCGCCCTTGGGATCGGCGGTCGTCCCGGAGGTGTAGAAGATCCAGCGCACCTCGTCGTCGCGGGACGGCGGCGGCGGAAGCCGCGCCGGATCGCCTTCGGGCAGCGCACCGTCGATGACGGTGAGCTGCGCGCCGGTCTCCTTCGCCGCCGCCGCAGCGACCTCGGCGAGGTCGATGTCCCGCCACCGCGGCGCCACCAGCAGATGCGCCGCCTCGGTCTGCGCCAGCACGAACGCGATCTCCCGGCCGCGGTAGATCGGCAGCACCGGGATCTGCACGGCGCCGAGGCGGCACAGGGCCGCCGTCAGCACGAGGGTTTCGAACCGGGTCGTCAGCTGCCAGACGACCCGAGAACCGGGCCCGATACCCAACTCCAGCAGGCCGGCCGCGGCGCGTTCGGCAGCGTAGTGAAACTGCTGGAACGTCAGCGACCGGCCGTGCTCGTCGACGAGCATTTCCAGGTCGGGGGTGGCCGCCGCGCGGTCATCGACCAGCGACCAGACGGTAGCCACGGCGTAGTGAATGGGTGCAGAGCGTCAGCTGGCGCTGAAACGCAGGCCCGGGTGGCGCGTCTCGAAGATCTCCTGAGCCATGATCGACGGCAGTTCCTCGGCCACCCAGCGCTTCTCGCCCGAGTGGACGGTCTTGCGCTCGGTCCAGCCCTTCATCCAGATGATGCGGTCGTCCAGGCAACGGATGACCTGACCGGTGACGTACTGCGCGTCGTCGCTGGCGAGCCAGGCGGCGAGCGGCGAGCTGCCGGCCGGGTCCATCGGGTGGTACTCGTCGCCCGCCGAGCGCGTCGGGCTCGAAGGCGTCGCCCGCGCCGGGGATCGAGGCGGTGATACGGGTGAGCCCGGCCGGGCCGATCGCGTTGACCGTGACCCCCATCTTGTAGAGCTCGAGCGCGAGGGTGAGCGTGAGGCCGACGATCGCGGCCTTCGCCGTGGCGTAGCTGGTCTGCCCGAAGTTGCCCCCGAGGCCCGCGCCCGACGTGGTGTTGATGATGCGGCCGGTGAAGGTCGCGCCCGCCTTGGCCTGCGCGCGCCAGTACTTGGCGGCGTGGTGCGAGACGTTCCAGGTGCCCTTGACGTGAACGGCCATGACCGCGTCGAAGTCACCCTCGGGCATGTTCCAGATCGCCGCGTCGCGCACGATGCCCGCGTTGTTGATCACGATGTCGAGCTTGCCGAACGCGTCGACGGCCTGCTGGACGAGCTCGCCGGCCTGCTGGTGGTTGGAGACGTCGGCGTAATTGCTGACGGCGGTGCCACCGGCCTTCTCGATCAGCGCGACGGTGTCGTCAGCGGCACGTCCGGTGCCCTCGCCGCGCACCGAACCGCCGAGGTCGTTGACCACCACCTTGGCGCCCTGGCGGGCCAGCTCCAGCGCGTGGCCGCGGCCGATGCCGTGCCCCGCTCCCGTGACGATGGCGACCTTGCCGTCGAGCAGACCCATCCGTACGACCCACTTTCGCGTGTGCAGCGTGAAAAGAACCGGTGAAGACGATCAAGTTCTTCATATTGTCTACCATTGCCGCGTGGCTCGTCCTCCGGAAGGTGACTGGTTAGGCACTCCGTACCTGCGGTTCGAACGCCGGGGCTCGCATGCCGTCCTGACCGTCGACCGGCCCGAAGCCCGCAATGCCCTGACCTGCGCCATGTATTTCGGCATCCGTTACGCGATCGACCGGGTGAACGCCGATCCCGCCCTCTCCGGGCTGCTGATCACCGGAATCGATGACGTCTTCATCCCCGGCGGCGATCTGGGCGGCAGCCAGATCGACGACTGGGGCGCGCCGAAGCTGCTCGGCATGGACAACACCCCGTTCGATGCCGTCCGCTATTCGCGCAAGCCGATCGTCAGCGCCGTCAACGGGATCTGCCAGGGCGGCGGGCTGCTCATCGCGATCATGTCGGACGTGGCCGTCGCCAGCGACCGGGCGGTCTTCCGGGCGCCGGAGATCTACCGCGGCATCGCCGACACCGGCTACGCGAGCTACCTGCCCGCGCAGATCGGCCCGGCGCGCGCCAAGGACATGCTGTTCACCGGCCGCCGCGTGACGGCCGCCGAAGCCGCGGAATGGGGCCTGGTGTCACGCGTCGCCCCCCACGACCAATTGCAACCCGCGGCGCTCGAGGTGCTGCAGGACTGCATGCGCGGCGCACCGGAGGCGCGGATGCAAGTGAAGCGGGTCATCTCGCAGTCCTACGGCCAGTACGACCGCATGACCATGGACGCGAGCGTCTTCGGTCCCGAGGCGCGCGAGGGCTGGGAAGCGTTCCGCGACAAGCGCTCGCCCGCTTGGGTACCGGAAGAGCTGCGGACGGGCCGGCTGTGAGCGCGCCGACCGTCGGTGATTTCCCGGCAGAGATTCCGCCGACGATCCCCGCCGCGGTGGCCCGGGCGGCGCGGCTGTGGCCCGACGCCGAAGCCCTCGTCGACGGCGACATCCGCTTCTCCTTCAGCCAGCTTGCCGAGCGCATCGACGAGGCGGCGCGTGCCTTCGTCGCGTCGGGGCTGCAGCCCGGCGACCGCGCCGCGATCTGGGCGCCGAACAGCGCGCGCTGGATCGTCGCCGCCTTCGGCCTCTACGCCGCCGGCGGCGTGCTCGTGCCGATCAACAGCCGCTTCAAGGCGGCCGAGGCGGCGCACGTCCTGAACACGTCCGAGGCGCGCTTCCTGTTCACCGTCACCGACTTCCTCGGCACCGACTATGTCGAGCAGCTCAAGCGCGAAAAGGTCGACGGGCTCGAAGGAATCGTCGTCCTCGCCGGTCCCGACCGGGCTGACGCGACGAGCTTTCCCGCGTTCCTGATGCGCGCCGACGCGGTGTTGCCGGCCGCGGTGAAAGCGCGTTCTGACGCGCTGGGCCCGGACGACCTGTCCGACATCATCTTCACGTCCGGCACCACCGGTAAGCCCAAGGGCGCGATGCTCACTCACGGGGCCAGCACGCGTACGTACACCAGCTGGTCGGAGGTCGTCGGCCTGCGCGCCGGTGACCGCTACCTGATCGCGTACCCGTTCTTCCACACCGCCGGGCTGAAATCCGGTGTGCTGGCGTGTTTCCTGACGGGCGCGGTCATCGTGCCGCACCCGGTGTTCGACGCGCCGTCGGTGATGGCGCGGGTCGCCAAGGAGCGCATCACGATGCTCCCCGGCCCGCCTGCCATCTTCCAGACGCTGCTCACGGCGGACCGCGAGCGAATACGACACGAGCTCGCTGCGGCTGGCCGTCACGGGTGCGGCGGCCGTGCCGGTCGAACTCGTCGAACGGCTGCGCACCGAGCTGAAGTTCGCCTCGGTCGTCACCGGCTACGGCCTCACCGAAACCACTGGTACCGCGACGATGTGCCGCCACGACGACGATCCCGTCATCATCGCGACGACGTGCGGGCGGGCGATCCCCGGCGGCGAGGTCTGCGTCGTCTCGGCGTCCGGCGAGCAGCTGCCGGCGGGCGAGCCGGGCGAGGTCCTGGTGCGCGGCTATCAGGTGATGAAGGGCTACTTCGGCGACCCCGCCGCCACCGCCGAAGCCATCGACGCCGACGGCTGGTTGCACACCGGCGATGTCGGCGTGCTCGACGAGGCCGGCAACCTGCGCATCACCGACCGCATCAAGGACATGTTCATCGTCGGCGGCTTCAACGCCTACCCGGTGGAGATCGAGAACGCCATCCTCGGCCATCCCGCCATCTCCCAGGCGGCTGTCGTCGGCGTGCCGGACGAGCGGCTCGGCGAGGTCGGCATGGCCTTCGTGGTGCTGCGGCCGGGCGAATCGCTCGACGCCGACGCGTTCCTCGCGTGGTGCCGCGAGCGGATGGCCAACTACAAGGTGCCGCGGGCGGTGCGCGTGGTCGAGGCCCTGCCGCTCAACGCGACCGGCAAGGTGCTCAAGTACGAGTTGCGCGCGATGGCCGGCCGCTGATCGGCTGAACGCTCAGTCCTCGACCGCCGGGATCCGGTCGATCGGGCGCCGCGGCATCCATCCCGTCGTCGTGTCACGGCGCGGCCCGCTCCAGAGCGCCGGCACGACGTCGAGGTGGTAGGCGAGCCCGTACGCGGCGGTCTCGTAGTTCACCCGCCAGCCGTGAAAGTGCTTCCACGCCTCGTCGAGATCACGCTCGGGCACCCAACCGGCGTCGACGACGTGCGCCACCGCAGCGTCGAATTCCGCCCGGGTGAGCAGGATCGGGTCGCTCGGTTGCGGGTCGTCGTTCACAGTGATGCGGCTCGCGGCGGCGATCTTGCGCAGGGTGAGGTAACCCATGCGCATCAGGAGCCGAGCCTCGGCGGGCACCGACTGCGGGCAGATCGCCAGGTGCAGAGCGGCGGCGTCGAGCACAGCCAGCAGCGCGATCAGCCACGAACGCATGGGCTCGGGTGACCGGAAGTAGACCAGGGTGCGGTAGGAGGTGTGGCTCTCCGACAGGTCGGCGGCCCACTCGGTCCACTGGTCATACAGCCGCGCCAGTTGCGTAGTGCTCTTGATCAGCTGGTACCGCGCGAGGATCTCGGGTCCCCAGGCGGGCGACCCGGCTTCGGTCTCCAGCAGCGTCACGAGGGTCTCGCGCCGATTGAAGGCGGCGTACAGCGACGGCAGGTAGGCGATCTGCAGCGCGATGATCACCAGGCCGCTCGCGGCTGCCGGGAACACGATCGCCGTCGGCAACGCGCGAGCCGGGACGTCAAACCCGAGGGTGAACACCGACGAGCCGGAAAGGCGCAGCGCGCCGGCGAACGAGTCGGTGGTGAACGGCCACATGAAAAGGCCCCAGCCGAGCACGGCGAACGAGAGCCACACCGTGAGCACCGCGATCAGAAAGGTCGGGGGCGCGGCCGCGCGAATCCGGTCACGCGTCTCAAAGTCGTGGATGCGAGCGGTGAGCACGTCGAATACGCGCAGCACGGCTCGCGAAACCATGGTGCTCAGCCGGTTCGCCGTCGCGCGGGGCATCAGGAGCATCCCGACGATGCTGGTCACGGTGAACACCAGCAGCGCCGTGCCCGGCACGAGCCCGATCCAGCGCATCACATCACCCCCGCTCGGCCGCTCAGCCGGCGAGAGCGAGCAGCTCGCGGTGCAGCACCTTGCCGGCTTCGTTACGCGGGAGCTCTGCCACGGCGACGAAGCGCACCGGAATCTTGAACGGTGCCAGGCGTTCCCGGGCCTGCGCGGCGAGCGCCTCCCCATCGAGCTCCGCACCCAGCACGGCAGGAACGACGAACGCCCACGGCACCTCGCCGAGCCGCTCGTCGGGCGCGGCGACCACCGCCACATCGGCGACCGCTGGGGTCGAGCCGCAGGACTTCCTCAACCTCGCCGGGAAAGACCTTCAGGCCGCCGCGGTTGATCATGTCGGAGACGCGGCCCTCGATCCAGAGGAAGCCCTCCGGGTCGATGCGGGCGACGTCACCGGTGCGAAACCAGCCGTCGGCGGTGACGCGATCGCCCAGCGGTCCGCCGTCGGCGTAGCCGGCAGCTGTGGCCGGCGTGCGCACGTGCAACTCCCCCGACGATTCCTCGATGCGAACCTCGACGCCCTCGTGCGGACGCCCGATCGAGCCGAGCTTCTCCTCGCCGTACGCGCGGGAATCGGCGGCGTTCCAGCCGATGATCTCGCCGCCGATCTCGGTCTGGCCGTAGCAGTTCAGGACGGTCACGCCGAACTTGTCGCGGAACCGGCGCGCCTGCAGCGGAGACAGCGGGGCGCTGATGCTGCGCACGTACTTCAGCGGTGCGAGCGTCGTCACTTCCGGGGTGTCGCACAGCATCGTCATCGCCGCCGGCGGCAGCACCGTCGAGCGCAGCTGGAAGCGCGGCACAAGCTCGGCGAAGGTGATCGGGTCGAAGCGCTCCATGAGGATCGCGGCGGCGCCGACGCGGAAGGCGAAGAGCACGTTGTAGATCCCGGCCGACAGCGCCATCGAGGTCGGGATGAGGTTGGGCATCGGCGCCTTGCGCTCGGCGATCGTGTCGCTGCCCGCGCCGAGCAGCTTCTTCAGCACCGGCTCCAGCAGCTTCAGAAAACCGCTGTGGCGCAACAGGACCGGCTTCGGGCGCCCGGTCGTTCCCGACGTCCACTGCACCAGCGCGATGTCACCCTCGTGCGCCGGGACTTCCGCCGCGGGAACCGGCGGCGGGGTCCACGCGAGCTCACCCGCGATAACGGCGGGCACCGACACGTCCGCGGGCGCCTGCCGGGCGATGAGCAACGCCGGACGTGTCGCCGTCAGGTAATGCTCGAGTTCGGACGGGGTGACGCGCGGGTTGATCGGCACGTACACCGCGCCCGCGTACCAGACCCCGAACATCGCGGCGACGACCTCGGGACCGTTCTCGAGCATGACCGCCACCGGCTGCCCCGGCTTCACGCCCGCAGCAGTGAGGGTGGCGGCGAGGTCCCGCGCGGCCGCCCGCAACGCCGCCCGCGACACCTCCCGCTCCCCCGCGTACACGGCGATCGTCTCGGCGTCGCCGGGACGCTCCTCGAGCAGCTCGAGCAGGCTGGCCATCAGCGTGGTCCGGGTCCGGTGCCGGCCGTCTTCTCCGCGTCCAGCGGCAACCACTCGGCTTCGCGCTTGGCCGCGAACGCCTGCGGCCCTTCCTCCTGATCGGGATGGCCCCACATCGAGACCAGATCCTGCGCGCCCTCGCGGCAGGCATCGGTGAGGCCCATCTCGAGGGCTCCCCAGAGCGCCCGCTTGGAGGCGAGCATCGCAGCGGGCGAGTTACGCGCGATCTTCTCCGCGAGAGTCTGCGCTTCGGCGCGAAGATTCTCCGGCGGGTCGACGACCTGCGAGATCATCCCGAGCTGATACGCCCGCTCCGCCGACATCCGCTCATGCCGTCCGACGAGAGCCATCCGCATGACGGCCTCGAAAGGCATCTTGCGCATCAGCCCGATCGCCTCCATGGCGACCACCTGCCCGACCGACACGTGAGGGTCGAAGAACTGCGCGTCGGACGCGGCGATCACGATGTCGGCGTCGGCGACCCAGTGGAACGCGCCGCCCGCGCAGAGCCCGTTCACCGCCGTGATGACCGGCTTGGCGACCCGCTGGTGCCAGGAGGTGAAATGCAGGTCGAAGGTCGACGCCGACTCCCGGTATCGCTCCATCCCGATCCCGTCGCTCGCCAGCTCGGCGACGTCGACCCCGGTCTGGAACGCGCGTCCCTCACCGGTGTGCACGATGACGCGCACCGCGGGGTCGCGGTCCAGCTCGATCCACGCCTGGGCGAACTCGTCGCGCATCAGGGCGTTCATCGCGTTGAGCGCCTCGGGGCGGTTGTTGATGAGCCACCCGACGCCGCCCTGGCGCTCCAGCTTCAGCGTCTCGTACGCCCCGTAACCGTCGCTCATATTGCTTCCGTCTCTCTCGTCAACATCTTCCGATAGGAAGCGCTCAATCCCAGCTCCAGCGCGTCCCAGAGCGCGCGTTTGCGCCGCGCCAGCTCGGCCGGTTCGTGATCGGCCACCAGCTCGGCCAGCGCCTGCGCCTGCTCGCGTAACCCCTCAGGCGGATCGACCACCTGGGAGATCAGGCCGAGATCGTAGGCCCGCTGCGCCGAGAGCCGTTCGCGGCTGCCGACCAGCGCCATGCGCAGCACGGGCTCGAACGCGACCTTGCGTGCCAGCCCGATCGTCTCGTACGCGCTCACCTGCCCGACCGACACGTGCGGGTCGAGGAAGCTCGCGCTGGACGCGGCGATCACGATGTCGGCGTCGGCGATGAAGTGCAGCCCTCCCCCGGCACACACGCCGTTGACGGCGGCGATGACGGGCTTGCTGACGCCGTTGTGCCAGGCGGTCAGCTTCAGCTCGGCACGCTTGGTGCGGCGCGACTGCTCGCGCAGCGCCTCCGGCCGGCGAGCGAGCTGCACGACGTCGAGACCGGTCTGGAAGGCCCGCCCCTCGCCGGTGTTGACGATGACCCGCACCTCGGGATCGGCGTCGAGTTCCAGCCACGCCGTCTCCAGCTCGGCCAGCATCGTCGCGTCCATCGCATTGCCGGCGTCGGGACGGTTGAACACCAGCCAGCCCACCGGCCCCGAACGCGACACCGCCAGGGTCTGGAACGCCGAAATCCCCATCAGCTACGGGGAACTTCGCGCCAGGGCCTGCCATGCCACGGGTCGGGCTCGCGGGGCAGGCCCAGCACGCGCTCGGCGAGGATGTTCTTGTTGACCTCGGTGGTGCCGCCCTCGATGGTGTTGGCCCGGCTGCGCAGCATGCCCTTCACCTCGTACGGCAGGGCGTCGGCGTACTCGCGCCTCCTCGGCGACCCAGCCGGTCGCGTACGCCCCGAGCAGGTCGGTCGCGAGCATCTGGGTGCGCTGGTTCAGCGACCCCGAGGCGACCTTGCCCACCGAACTTTCCGCGCCCGGCGCCCGGCCGGCGCGCAGCGTGCCCGCACCCGCGAGTTCGTCCAGCCGCGGATGGCGTCCTCGCAATAGAGCGTCATCAGTTCCTGGCGCACGACCGGGTCGTCCCAGCCGCCCGGGCGTCCCACTCGCTGATCCGGCGGGCAAGGGCGATGAGGCTGGCGATACCCCCGCCGCCGATGCGATCCACCCCGCCCGAGCCCGACCCTGACACCATCTGCCGCTCGCCCGACAGCGTCGCGCCGGCGATCCGCCACCCGTCGTTGACCCCGCCGACCCTTTGCGCATCAGGGATCCGCGCGCCGTCGAGGAAGACCTCGCAGAAGTCGACCTCGCCCGTGATGTGGCGCAGCGGCCGGATGTCGACGCCCGGCTGATGCAGGTCGATCAGGAAGTACGTGAGCCCGTTTCGCTTCGGCACATCCGGGTCGGTACGCGCGAGCATCACGGCGAAGTCAGCGGCAAAACCCCAGGTGGTCCAGACCTTTTGGCCGGTGACGACCCACTCGTCGCCGTCGAGGACCGCGCGCGTCGACAGTGACGCCAGGTCGGAACCGGCGCCGGGCTCGCTGAAGAGCTGGCACCAGATCTCCTCGGCCCGCACGATCGGCGGCAGGAAGCGCAGCCGCTGCTCTTCGGTGCCGTGGGCGAACAGCGCGGGAGCCGCGTTGTGGATGCCCGAGCGGGTTCAGCCGGCCCAGGTTGTAGGGCCGCAGCTCCGCCTTCGACCAGCCGCGCCGCGGCGGCCGGCAGGTCCAGGCCCTCGTACGCGACCGGCCACGTCGGCGCGACGAGGCCGGAGCGGCCGAACACCGGGTACCAGGCCTCGTAGTCGGCGCGCGAGCGCACGGCGCGGATCGCCCGGGTGCCGCCGGCAGCGGCCTCACGCCAGGCCACCGGAACGTACTCGGCGATCCAGGCGCGGACGGCGGCGACGAGTTCGTCGCGCGGCGTCTCGGCGTCGACCGCCAGCCGCGAACGCTCGGTGCCATCTCATCGTCCCTCGAACCGGGCCGCGCGCTTGCCGGTGAAGGCGGCCATGCCCTCGCGGAAGTCCTCGCTGCGCGAGGACAGCTCCATGGCAAAAGCCTCGTTGCGCAGGGCCTCGTCCAGCGTCGCCGATTGCCCCGACGCCATCAGCCACTTCGCCAGCCCGACTGCGACCGTCGCCGACCGCGCGAGCCGGTCGACCATGCGTCGCCGCCGACGTCGCCAGTTCCTCGGGCGGGACGGCGTGGTCGATCAGCTGCCACTCGGCCGCCTCGACCCCCGAGAGCACCCGGCCCAGCAAGAGCATCTGCCGCGCCCGCACCTCACCGATCCGGCGCGGCAGCATCCATGAGACACCGCTGTCAGGGGTGAAGCCCGCGCTCGCAGAACGGCGCCCAGAAGCGCGCGTCCTCGGCGGCGATCGTGACATCCGCGGCGAGCGCCATCGCCAGCCCGATGCCGGCCGCCCATCCCTGCACGGCGCACACCACGGGCGTCTGCACGGTCTTCAGCAACGGGATCAGCCGGTGCGCCTGCGACGGCAACCGGCGCTGGATGCTGCCGGCGCGCGGGCGCTTCTCCTCGCCACCACGCGCGTTGCGGGCGACCACGTCGGCGCCGCTGCAGAAGTGCTCCCCCTCCGCGGCAGGGCGATGACGCGGACCGACTCGTCGCGTCCGGCCGCATCGAGTGCGTCGATGAGCCCGCTCATCATCACGTCGTCGAGGGCGTTGCGCTTCTCGGGCCGGGCGAGGGTCAGGCGCAGCACCCCGTCCTCGAGCAGGACGTTCAACCCGGGGCGCGATTCGTACGCGCTCACTGGTCCTTGAACCTCTCGATGATGGCGTCGAGCGCGGCGCTGAGGCCGGAGCCGTGACCGCCCGGCGGATCGGGCAGGCGCACCGGCCCGTGCTCACGGCTGGGCAGCAGGATCGTCGCGTGACCCGGAGTGGTGACGACGCCGCGCTGGTTGGTCGCGCTGATGTCGATGTCCACCGCCGGCCGCCCACCCTCGGCGAGATACTTGCGGGTGACCTCACCGCGAATCCACTGGGTGTCACCGACGTAGTTGAACGCCCGGAACTCGCAGTCGAGCTTCCACAGCCAGGCGTCGTCACCCATCCAGTCGGTGCAGGCGTGGATCAGCCAGGTCTCACGCATCCGGCCGTAGTCGTAGGTCGTCGGCTGGCCGGCGCGCTTGGCGAACTCGGGGTCCCAGTGCACGCGCTGCATCACGTCGGGGACGTTGTACTCGTCGCGGTGGTAGAAGCGCGGGATCCGGGCCCGGACGCGAGCGCCGAGGCGCAACGGTTTGATGCCGTACAGGCCCATGCCCATGCCGACGTGCCAGCAGATCATGTCGGTGACCTGAAGCGGCCCCTTCACCATCGGGCCGATCGGGTCGCCTTCGCTGACGTCCTCCCACCACCGCGGCTCGGCCCCGCGCGGGCCCTCGATCGCGTACTGCGCGTCGATCTCGGCGATCTGCTCGTCGGTGTAGACCTGCGGTTCGACCTTCGCGTACTTGCCGCGTTCACGGGCCTTGGTGCGTTCGGTGCGGGCCATCATCCGGTACTGGCCCGACAGCAGCGTGCCGTCATCGGTGGCGAAGACCTGACCGGTCCATTCGTGGATCGCCCGCTCGGCGAACTCGCTCGCCTTGTCGTGGATGCCGACGAGCGCGTTGCGGCGCCAGATCCGCTGCTCGGGACGCAGCGGCGCCCACCATTCGCGAGCGCTTGCGGCGTAGAACGCGTGCACCCCGCGCAGCGGATCGCCCTTCATCAGCTCGCGGTGCTCCTCGGGTACCCGCGGCACCTCGTCCTCGCCGATGAGGGTGTCGCCGCCGACGAGCACCGGCGACGCGATCGGACCCTCCCACCGGGTCTTCGCGGCGTAGTCGGGCTCGCACCAGAGCGGGTTGTCATCCCCGTAGGCGATCGGCGGTGTTGCGGAACGCGTCGATGCCGGGCCGGCGGTAGTGCGGCGGCTGCGGATGCGGCTCGGGAATGCCGATGCGCGAGCGCAGGACGGCGACGGCCTCGTCGGTGATGGTCGCCGGGGGCTTGCCGGGCTTGGGCGGTGTGGTGGTCATGCCGAGGGCCGCACGAGGTGTCGGGTGGCCAGCAGGGCGACGACGGCATCGCCCTGGCGGGCCATCATCGTGCGGCACTCGCGCTCGGCAAGGGCGCCGTCGCGTGCGCGCACCGCTTTGGTGACCGCGGCCAGCCCGCGCTTCTGATGGGCCATCGCGCCGGGCACGGCTTCGAAGAAGTTGCCGGGGACGATGTTGCGCAGCAGCCGTGAGAGCGACGCCAGCCGCGGGGATGCCGCCATCGCGAAGAGCTGGCGCAGGTAGTCGTTGTTGGCGACGCGAAACGATTCGGGGTCGGTGGCCTGCTTCAGCTGCCGGTGCGCGGCGACCAGATCGGCGATCGCCTCATCACTCGCGCGGTCGGTGGCACGCTGCGCCGTCAGCCCGAAGATGAGGCCGAAGACGTCGTAATGGTCATGGACCGCGTCCTCGTCGAGCCCGTGCACGAAAGCGCCGCGGTGCGGCTCGATCATCAGCCAGCCCTCGCGGTCGAGCGCGATGACGGCCTCACGGACCGGGATGCGCGATACGCCGAGCTCGGCGGCGATCTCGTCCTGGCGTAGATGGTCGCCCTGCTGGAGCGAGCCCTCGAAGATGAGGCGGCGGATGTGCTCGGCGACCAGGTCGCCGCTGCTGCGCCGATGGCCACGGCTGGCGGAGTCGACGTCGGCAACCGGCAGCGTCGTCACGACCGATGCCGCGCGCGGGGCACGCGCCATCAGGCGGCCCCTGCCGTCAGCAGCGGCAGCCCTTGCACGCCCCGGACGTTGCTCGTCACGTGCCGCACGGCACGCGACTCGTCGACCGCGAAGTTCGGCCACCGCGCCAGGATCTCCTCGAACGCGATGCGGATCTCGAGTCGGGCGAGGTGAGCGCCGAGGCAGCGGTGGATGCCGTAGCCGAAGAACATGGTCGACGGGTCCGCTTCGCGGCGCAGGTCGAAGCGATCGGGGTCGGGATACGCCCGCTCGTCGCGGGTCGCCGAACCGGTGATGAGCATGACCTTCTCGCCGGCCGGGATGGTCACGCCGTGCAGGGTCACGTCGGTGGTCGTCGTCCGGCCCTGCAGCTGCGACGGCGGATCAAAGCGCAGGATCTCCTCGGCAGCCGCCGGCGACAACGACGGATCGGCCGCCAGCCGGGCCTTCTCGTCCGGGAAGTTCGTGAACGCGATAGCGCCGTTGGGGATGCCCTTGGCGACCGTCTCGTGGCCCGCGAAACCCAGCTCCAGGAAGCGGAACGCGGCCTCGTCGTCAGACATCCGTCGGGTCGTGGTGCCGTCCTCGTCGTCGATCACCTCGGTCTCGAGCAGGATGTTGATGATGTCGTCGATCGGGTGCTTGCGACGCTCCTGGATCAGCCCGAGGTAGAGCTCGAACAGGCTCGCGCTACCGCCGATCACCTCATCGAGATCGACCTCGTCGCCGCGCTGGGAGACCCGGTCGGACTGCACGTGGATCTCGTTGCGCAGCTCGTGCGGGATGTTCAGCAGCTCGCTGATCACGTCGAGCGGCAGCTGGACCGCGAACGCCTCGGCAACGTCGAACTCTTCCTCGCCCCTGAACCGGTCGAGCAGCTCGGCGCAGCGCAATCGGATGTAGGGCTCGAGCTCCATGATGCGGCGCGGGGTGAAGACCTTGCCGATGATCTTGCGGTGCCAGCGGTGCTCGGGCGGATCCTTCACGATCAGGAACGGGCTGTCCTTCTCCGTGCCCTCGATGGTCACCCCGCCCGTGCTGGAGAAGCGCTCCCAGTCGTTGTGGGCGGCGAGCACGTCAGCGAAGCGCGCGAGCGACCAGAAGTTCAGCTGCTCGTTGTGGTAGACCGGGCACTCGTCACGCAGCCGGCGATACGTGGGATACGGGTCGCGAAACGTCTCGTAGTCGTACGGGTTGAACTCGAGCATGCGACGTCGGCCCCTTCGCTGCGGCTACCGAAGGCCATAATGTATATACCTCCGGCCGCGACCTGAAGCGACGCCCCGCGACCGGGGTCAGGCGGGCCGTACGAGAGCTGCCGCGTTATCGTGCAGCACCGCCTGCTGCTCGGCCTCGGTGTAGCCGTCGCGCTCGAGATCCTTGACGAAGGCCAGCGGTTCGGCAAGGCCTTCGGTGTGCGGCCAGTCGGAGCCCAGCATGATCCGGTCGACGCCGATCTGCTCCTTCAGGGCCGCCAGGTCGTCCTCGTAGAACGGCGCGACCCAGACGTTGCGGCGGAAGACGTCGTGCGGGTGCTCGGGGTAGCGCCCGGGCGCCTGGCCGGCGTGCTTGCCCAGCGTCTTGAACAGCTGCGCGACCCACTGCGATCCGCTCTCGATGGTGGCGACGCGCAGGCCCGGGTGACGGCCGAAGACGCCGTCGGCGATGAGTGCGGCCAGCGTGTCGGCAATGGGAACGGCTGAGGTCAGCGCGCGCATCGTGGTGCTGCCGTGAGCGTTGAGCTGAGCGTCCTCGCCCCACATCGGCAGGATCTCGCTGTAGGCGGTGTCGCCGGAGTGGTAGGCGAGCGTGATGCCCGACTCCTCCAGCGCGGCCCAGAACGGCTCGAACATCGGGTCGGCCGGCGAGCGGTAACCCACCTCGGTCTTCACCGGACCGGCCTGCATGACGACGACGCGGGCGCCGCGCCCGAGCGCCCACTGCAACTCGCTGACGGCGTTGGCCGAGTCGCTGAGCGACAGGTAGGGCGCCGCGAAGATGCGCTCCTGGTAGTGAAAGCCCCAGTCCTCGTCCATCCAGCGGTTGAACGCGCGGAACGCGGCCGCCGCAGCCGGCAGGTCGTTCTTCAGCGTCTGCTCCATGCCGACGCCCAGGGTCGGGAAGAAGAAGGCGCCGTCGAGGCGCTGCTCGTCCATCACGCGCAGGCGCGCGTCGCGATCGCGGTACTCCGGGCGGCACGGCTCGAGCTCACCGAAGAGCTCGACCACGCTCGCGCCCGAAGCGTTCTTGCCGCGGAAGTAGTCCTCCAGGCTGCCGGGGGCGGAGAGCTGGTGGAAGGTGGGGTTGGCCAGGAAGCGGCTGATCTTGCCGCCGACGAGCAGCCGGGTCTTGCCGTCGACGGTCGCCCACTGCATGCAGCGCTTGGCGAACGCGGGCTCGATGTGCCGGGTGAAGGCGTCGAGCGCCTCGTAGTAGTGGTTGTCGGCATCGAAACCGCGCAGCTCTGCGCTCATGAACACCTCAAGGTCGGGCGGGAAACGGGGACTGAAAACGAGTATGCCGTTCTCATTCTGCGCTTGCGGCTACTTCACGGCCGGAATGACGACCTCTTCGATGAGCCGCAGGCTCTCCCAGGCCACCGCCGGCGGGATCCCGCCCATCATCGGGTGCAGCAAGGCGGCGGCGAACGGGCCGCCCGCCTTGAGCTCGTCGATGAGCTCCTGCGGCGTGATGACCCGGTACTGGCCGGTCGCCTTCAGCTGGTCGAGGTTCTCGAACGTCGTGTAGCCACCCTCGCTGCCGATGCCGGCCTCAACCATCCACTGGCCGTACGCGTTCGCCTCGTGCATCGCGTACGGGCCGATCTGCTCCCAACCGCGCTCCACGTCCTCGGCGACGTGGAAGAAGCTCGTGTCGCCGCCCAGGTAGGGGCCCGGGTCGTCGCGTCCCAGCTCGATGACCTCGGCGCGGTAGTGCTCCCAGATCTCCTCGCCCGAGGGCATGAAGCCGGCGTTCATCCGCGCCGCCCGCTGGGCTGCGGGCTTCGAGCTGCCGCCGAGCTGCAGCGGCGGGCCGCCGGGGTTCACCGGCGCCGGGGTCACCTGCACGGTGCGCCCGCGGTAGCTGAACGGCTTGCCGGTGAACGCTTTCTGCAAGGTCTCGAGCAGCTCGGTGGTGCGCGCCGCCCGCTTGTTCAGCGGCACGCCGAACATGTCGAACTCGCTCTGGACATAACCATTCGTGACGACGAGGTCGAGCCGGCCGCCGGAGATCGCATCGATCACCGCCGCGTCCTCGGCGACCTTCAGCGGGTCGTGGAACGACGAGACGAGCGCGGCGACCAGGATGCGCACGTTCTTGGTGCGGGCCGCGACGGCGGCCGCGAACGGAAGCGCGCTCGGCAGGTAGCCGTCGGGCGAGCCGTGGTGCTCGGAGATGATCACCATGAGGAAGCCGTTGCGGTCGGCGTACTCGGTCATCTCCAGAGCGGCCGCGTAACGGTCGGCGATCGGGACTCCGGCGAAGGCAGGATTGCGCAGGTCGAAGCGCATCGTGAAGAAAGCCACGCAACGGAGTGTGCCGTGTGGCGCGTTCCGGCCGTGACCCGGGCCGCTTCTCGTTACGCTCTGGGGATGGCTCGAGTGGTGGCCGCTCCCCAGCCGGTCGAGAGCATGACCGACCGTCAGCTGCAGCGGCGTGACGCGTTGCTGGCTGCCGTGATGCAGCTGGCGCTCGAGCGCGGCATCGACAACGTGCAGATGAAGCTGGTGGCCGAGCGTTCCGGCGTCGCTCTGGGCACCACCTACCGCTACTTCGCCTCCAAGGAGCACCTGCTCGCCTCGGCGCTCGTGGAGTGGCACGCCAGGCTCACCGACCGGATGCTCGCCGAGCCGCCCCGTTTCGTCGGCGACGGTCAGCGGGTCGACCGCGTCGTCGATTTCATGCACCGCGGGATGCGCGGCTTCCACCGCTACCCCAGCTACGCCGACCTGATGGTCTACGTGGCCGGCTCGCGCGATCCGTACGCCAGCGAGGCGATGAACGCGATGTCGGTGCGCACGAATCAGGTCCTGCGCATGTTCCTCGGTCCCGAGCCCGACCAGGACGCGTTCGAGAACATCAGCTTCGTCATCGGCTCGGTCTGGCTGAACGCCATCATCATGTGGCGCGCCGGCCGCGACTCCCCCGAAGACGCCTACCGCAAGATCGAGAACGGCGTCCGGCTCGCCTGCGCAGGCCTGCTCGCCCTGGCCGACCCCATCCGGCCGGCGCCTCAAGCGACCCCGGTAGCCTGACCGGGTGCAGACCCGCGCCGCAGTCCTTTACGAGAGCAACACCCCGTGGAAGATCGAGACGATCGAGCTCGATCCGCCCAAGGCCGGCGAGGTGCTGGTGAAGCTGGCGGCGACCGGCCTGTGCCACTCCGACGAGCACTCGGTCACCGGCGACATGCCGACGGGCTTTCCCATCATCGGCGGCCATGAAGGCGCCGGGCGGGTCGAGGCGATCGGCCCGGGCGTCACCGAACTCGCGGTCGGCGACCACGTCGTGTTCAGCTTCCTGCCCAGCTGCGGGCGCTGCCCCTCGTGTGCGGCCGGCCAGCAGAACCTGTGCGACCTCGGCGCCTACCTCGGCGGCTTCCAGATCTCCGACGGCACCGCCCGCCATCACCTCGACGGCCAGGACATCCACACCATGTGCCTGCTCGGCACCTTCGCCGAGCACACCGTGGTGAATGTCGCGTCGGCGGTGAAGATCGACGCCGACATCCCGCTCGACAAGGCCTGCCTGCTCGGCTGCGGGGTCACCACGGGCTGGGGCTCAGCCGTCTACGCGGGCGGGGTAGGGCCGGGCGACGCGGTCGCCGTCGTCGGCGTCGGCGGGCTCGGCTCCGCGGCGGTCCAGGGCGCGCGCCTCGCCGGGGCGGAGAAGATCTTCGCGATCGACCCGGTCGCGTTCAAGCGCGACAGCGCCAAGGCGTTCGGCGCCACCCACACCGCCGCGAGCGTCGCCGATGCCGTCGAGCTCATCCGCGACGCGACCGCCGGGCGCATGTGCAACCAGGTGATCTCCACGACGAGCGTCGGCCATGGCTCCGAGGTGGCCGGGCTGCTGAGCCTGGCCGCCAAGCGCGGCAAGGTCGTCATCACCAACATCCACCCGTGGACCGAGATGGAGGTGACGGCCAACTTCTTCGAGCTGACGCTCTGGGAGAAGCAGCTGATCGGCTCCATCTTCGGGTCGGCCAACCCGCGCCTCGACATCCCGCAGCTCGCCCGGCTCTACCGCGGCGGCCAGCTCGACCTCGACGGCATGGTCACCCGCACGTACTCGCTGGACGAGCTGAACCAGGGGTATCAGGACATGCGTGACGGCAAGAACATCAGAGGCGTCATTGTCTTCGACTGAGCCTTCGACTGAGCGGTTCGAGGTCGCGCGGCAGATCGCGGCGAGCCCGCCGGCGGTGTTCGCGGTGCTCTCCGATCCGCGCGGTCACGTCACCATCGACAGTTCGGGGATGCTGCAGTCGGCCGAGGGCGATCCGGTGACGGCCGTCGGCGACGAGTTCGTGGTGCACATGGACCGCGAATCGCTCAACGACTACCCCATGGGCAAGTACGACGTCACCGTCATCATCACGAAGTTCGAGCCCGACGCCCTCATCGAGTGGACGATCTCGGGCGCCATCCAACCGCCGATCAAGCACCTCTACGGCTACCGGCTCGAACCCAGCGAGATCGGCACGCTCGTCACGTCGTACTACGACTGGAGCGAGATCTCCGAGCCCTACCGCGACGCCGGCATCTTCCCGGTCATCCCCGAAGCCGCCCTGCGCGCCACGCTCGGCATCCTCGCCCGCACCGTCGAGTAGCCGCGCGCGGTTGGACCGCGTCGGTACGCTCACCGCACGATGCTCGAGCCCACTGAGTCCACTGAGCCGACTGAGCCCATTGGGACCGCCGGCCGGCGTCGCCGCACCGACGGCGAGCTGACGGCCAAGCGCGTCCTGGATGCTGCCAGCGAGTGCATCCTGCAGCTCGGGTACTACCAGGCCAGCTCCAACGAGATCGCCCGCCGGGCCGGGGTCACCTGGGGCGTCATCCAGCACCAGTTCGGGACCCGCGAGGGCCTGCTGCTGGCGGTGCTGAACGACCGCTGGGCGACGATGGAGGCGCACATGGCGAGCGCCGACGTGTCGGGAAAGTCCTTGCAGGAGCGGCTGACCCGGGTGTTCGACGTGCTGGCCGCGCATTACGGCGCCCCCGAGCACCTGGTGCAGTTGCAGATCCTGCTGGACCTCAGCCACAACCCCAAGACCTCGGCCGAGACCCGGCGCGCGGTCGCCGCTCACGGCACCAAGCTCACCCGGGCGTGGCAGCCGCTCTTCGAGGGCGCGCTCGGCGCGGCGGCGCGCGACACCGACCTCGTCCGCTTTGCCTTCCTGACCCTGCGCGGCTACCTGCAGGGCGGCATCATCTCGGCCCACATCGCCGACCTGACCGATGACACGGTGCCGCGCCGGCTGCTCATCGAGGGCGTCGCCGCCGCGATCCAGGCCGAGGCCGAGCGGCGGGGCATCCCGGTCGGTTAGGGCCACTCCCGCACGACCGTGCTCGCCCAGACCGCGAGCCGATCCCAGAGGTCGGTGCGGTTGGGCGCGACATTGTGGTTGTGGCCCGCGCCGGCCAGTTCGAACAGCGAGATGTCCGGGCAGCCGGCGAGCGCGTCGCCGGTCGCCCGGGCGTTGCCGGTGATGTCACGCTCCCCGTAGCCCACGAAGACCGGCACGTCGATGAGCTTCACGTCAGGCGCGGTGCATTTGAGCATCGAGCCGAGCCCGCAGATCGCCAGCATGTGCGACGCGCACCGGTCCATCGCCGCCAGCGCTTCCTCGGGCACGGGCATCCCTGCGAGCAGGAAGTCCGAACGCGCCGTGCTGCCCTTGGGACGCGCGATCCCGAAGCGGGCCTTGGCCAGGTCGACCAGGCGGGCGGCGATGGCGTCCTGGTCGCCGACGATCGCGCGTTCCTCCTCCGAGAGGTAACCGGCCAGTGCGGTCAGCTCGTAATGGTCGCTGTGCGCGTAGCCCAGCAGGCCGAGCCCCGCGTACGGACGCTGCCGCGCCTGGACCGTCACCGTCAGCATGCCGCCCATCGAATGCCCGACGCCGATGGGGATCCCGCCGAGCCGACGATCCAATTCGAAGACCGCGGCCGCATCGGCATCTGCCACGACATCGGGGGTAAGCGTCCAGGGATCGTCGGGCGGCGGGCTGTCACCCACACCCGGGTGGTCGATCGCGGCGACCACAAACCCTTGCGCCGCAAGGTGTTCGGCCATGCTGTAGCCCGGCGCGTCGAGGTCGAAGTAGCGCCGCGACATCCCGCCGCCGGGCAGGCAGTAGAGCACCCTTCCGTTGCGCTCACCATCGGGTTCGACGATGGTGGCCGCCAGTCCCGCGGCGGTGGTGTGGGTGCGGCGTACCGCCATCAAAGGCCGTAGATCCGGGCGGAATTGCCGGCCGTGATGAGCTCGCGCTCGGCGTCAGGGATCCCGGCGAACTGGCGGTCGACGATCTCCCGCGAGTTCGGCCAGGTGGTCGCGGGGTGCGGAAAGTCCGTGGACCACAGGATGTTTTCGATGCCGACGAGATGGCGCTGGCTGAGCCCGACCTCGTCGTCCATGAAGGTGCACGCCATGTTGCGATGGAAGTACTCGCTCGGGCGCAGCTTCACACCCGGGAACCGGTAGCCGCGCTCGGCCTTGCGGTCGAGGCCGGCGAGGAACCCCGGTATCCAGTACAGGCTCGGCTCGACGAAGACGATTTTCAGCTTCGGGAAGCGCTCGAGGGTGCCGGTGAGGATCCACCACGCGACGACCTCGGCGAGCGCGAGCGACGGCAGCGACGTGAAGATGCCGGCCTGCGGGGTGGGATCGCGCTGGAAGACGTCGTAGAGCGAGGCGCGGTTGCCCAGGTGGTGGCTGATCGAGATGCCGGTCTCCGACAGCACGCCCCACAGCGGGTGGTAGCGCTCGTCGTGATAGTCGGGCAGGCCGAACTCGCTGGGCCAGTTCGGCAGGTGCACCGAGCGGGCACCGAGGGCGGCGAGCCGCTCGACCTCGGCGACCGCGTAGTCGATATCGATGATCGGCACCTGGTAGGAGAGCACCAGGCGCTTCGGATCGTGGGCGGCGAACTCGCTGAGGTAGTCGGTGAACGCCCGGCTGATCGGCCGCCAGTCCCCCTTCACCAGGCCGAACGCGCGGAACGCGCTGACCTCGGAGTAGAGCACCTCCGCGTCGACCCCGTCGCGATCCATCGCCGCGAGGCGCGCGACCGGATCGTGGTAGCCCGGGTCCTTGAACGCGTCGAGGTCGAAGTCACCGAGGGAGAGCTTGCGTCCGCCGCGCATCTGCTCGTCGATGCGGGCCTGCTCGGCAATCGCGTCGTCGAACGCCTTGTGCAGGCTGCTCGGCACGCGCTCGCGAATCTTGTCGAGGCTGACCGCGACGTGCGAATCGGCTGAGATCAAGCGGGTCATCGTCGATGCCTTTCGTCGCGCCTCTTCCGCCGAAGTCATACTAGGTACTATGTTTAGCCGGTGCAAGCGAGCTGCCCCGGCCCGCCGGCCGGCCCCGATCGTGACCGATGACAACGCGTTCTACTGGGAAGGGGCTGCCGAGGGCAAGCTGATGGCCCAGCGCTGCGGCGATTGCGGCACCCTGCGCCATCCCCCGCGCCCGATGTGCCCGCAGTGCCGGTCGCTGGCCATCGAGCTCGTGACGCTGTCCGGGCGCGGCACGCTGTACAGCTACGCGGTCCTGCACCATCCGCAGAACCCGGCGTTCGATTACCCGGTGCTCGCCGCGCTGGTGGATCTCGAAGAGGGCGTCCGGCTGCTCTCGGAACTGGTCGGCATCGCACCGGATGACATCAGGATCGGCATGCCGCTCGCGGCCGACTTCGCCCCCACGTCCGGCGGCATGGCCGTGCCGGTGTTCCGCTGCGGATCAGAATCAGCATGAGTGCCGCCGTCGGTAGCGCCATCATCGGCGTCGGCTTCACCGAGTTCTCCCGCCAGGCCGGACGCAGCGAGCTGCAGCTGGCGTGCGAGGCGATCGTCGCCGCGTTGCAGGACGCGGGTTTGCAGCCGGCTGACGTCGACGGTCTCGTCAGCTACACCATCGACCCGGTCGAGGAGACCGAGCTGGTGCGCTCGGTCGGCATCCAGGAGATCGGCTTCTCCTCGCGGATCCCTTACGGCGGCGGCGGTTCCATGGGGACGCTGATGCATGCCGCCAGCGCGGTGGCCTCCGGAGCAGCTGACGTCGTCGTCGCGTACCGGGCGATCCGGGCCCGATCGGGGGCTACGCGATTCGGCGGCGCCAAGACCGCACCGAGCCCGACCTCCGCCCATTCGGGCACCACCTCGATGCAGTGGGCGATGCCGCACGGCGTGCTGACCCCGGCCTCGTGGATGGCGTTGAACGCGACCCGCTACATGCATGAATACGGCGTGCACAGCGAGGATTTCGGACGCGCGGTGGTGCAACTGCGGGCGTATGCAGCCAGGAATCCGGCCGCGTGGGGCTACCAGCGGCCGATGACCCTCGAGGACCATCAGGCCTCACGCTGGATCGCCGAGCCCTCGATGCATTTGCTGGATTGCTGCCAGGAGACCGACGGCGCGGTGGCGCTCGTCATCACCCGGGCGGAGCGGGCCGCCGACCTCCCGCACCCGCCGGTCATCATCGGCGCGGCCGCGGGAGCCGGGCTCTTCGAGGCCGAGATCGCCTCCGACCACTACCGCCCGGACCTGTCGGTGATGGACGGCTCCGTCGCGCTGGCCCGGCGGCTGTTCGACCGGACCGGCTTTCGCCGCGAGGACATCGACGTCGCCATGATCTACGACGCCTTCTCCCCCATCCTGCTGATGCAGCTGGAAGCGCTGGGCTTTTGCGGGCGGGGTGAGGCGAAGGACTTCGTCGCGAGCGGCGCGCTCGGCCCCGACGGCGCGCTGCCGACCAACACCAACGGCGGGCTCATCGGCGAGGGCTACATCCACGGCCTGAACCTCGTCCTGGAGGCCGTGCAACAGTTGCGCGGCAACGCCGTCAACCAGATCCCCGAGGCCCGCACGATTCTCGTCACCGCCAGCCGCACTGGCGCGATCCTGACCCGACCCTGACCCGAACAAGGGAGCTGTCCATGGCCAGCGTGCTCGAAGGCGTCCGCGTGCTCGACCTGTCGTCCGGAGTCGCCGGGCCCATCGCCGGCATGCTGCTGGCCGACCACGGAGCCGACGTCATCAAGGTGGAGCCCCCCGGCGGCGACCCGATGCGCGGCAACCCCGGCTATGACGTGTGGCTGCGCGGGCGCCGCAGCGCGGTGCTGGACCTGCAGGTGGCGGCCGAACGCGACGCGTTCCTGGCGCTGGTGGACACCGCCGACGTGGTCCTGGAGAGCTTCTCGCCGGGTACCACCGCGCGCCTGGGCATCGACTTCGCGACGCTGTCGGCGCGCAACCCCGCGCTCGTGCACTGCTCGATCACCGCGTACGGGCCGCATGACGGCCACCGTGACCGGCCCGGCTACGACGCCCTCGTCGCCGCCCGCCTCGGCATCCTGCACGAGCAGCGCGGACACCTCGGCGGCGCGATCCCGCGCATGCACGGCGAACCCCCGTATCTCGAGGACCTGGAGATCCCTGACGGCATGGCGCCCGGCTCGCCGCGCAGCGGGCCCATCCTCACCTACACGCCATGGCTCAGCATGTCGACGGCGTTCATGGCCACCACCGCGATCAACGCCGCGCTCTACGCCCGGCTGCTGACCGGGCGCGGCCAGCACGTCGAAACCTCCTTGCTGCAAGCGGCTTTCTCGTCCACCGCGTCCAAGTGGCAGCGCATGGAACACCCTGACGCGACCGGCTTGCGGTCGTGGGTCTACGACCAGCGCGCGACCAAGGGGATGTTCCGCTGCTCCGACGGGCGCTGGGTGCAGCAGTGGGTGCCCAACCCGGCCTTCGTGCTGGCCAGCGCCGAGGGTGACACGCTGGAATTTCGCGGCGACGTCGCGCGCGTTCGCGATGACCCGGCCCGCATCCCGCAGGACCCGGAAAACATTGCCGTGCTGGCCTATTACCACCCGCTGATGGCCGAGGCCTTCGCCCGCTTCCCGAGCCATGAGTGGGTGGAGGTGGCGCGCCAGGCGGGCGTGCCACTGCAGCCGGTACGCACGCCCGAGGAGGCGTTGTTCGACCCGGCTCTGGAAGCCGAAGGGGCAGTGCTGGACGTCGCGCATCCCGAGTACGGTTCGCTGCGGCAGGCCGGGATCCTGTACGGGCTGAGCCGCACGCCGGGCCGGGTGCAGCGGCCGGTGCCCGCCGTCGGAGAGCACACCGCTGAGGTCGTCACCGAGACACCTCGCGAGATCACCGTGCCGGCGGTGCCGGACCCACCCGCGCTGGTCGGCCCGCTGGCCGGAATCACCGTGCTGGACCTGGGCTTTGCCGTCGCCGGACCCTTCGGCGCGCAGGTGCTGGCCGACCTCGGCGCCGACGTCATCAAGATCAATACCTGGCGCGACCCGTGGTGGCACGCGTCGCACATCGCCTACGGGGCCAACCGCAACAAGCGCAGCATCGGCATCGATCTGAAGACCCCGGAAGGGCTCGAGGTGTTCCGCACGCTCGTCGCGAAGGCCGACGTCGTGCATTCGAACATGCGCCGGGATGCCATGCGGCGGTTGCATTGTGACGAGCAATCACTGCGCGCGGTGAACCCCGACATCATCTACTGCCACACCCGCGGCTTCGATCGCGGCCCGCGTTCGGACTCTCCCGGTAACGACCAGACGGGCTGCTCGCTCGCCGGTGTGACGCACGAGGACGGCGGGTGCCACGAGGGCGGCGCGCCGTTCTGGAGCCTCACGTCGCTGGGCGATACGGGCAACGGGTTCTTCTCGGCCATCGGCGTCATCCAGGCGCTGTATCACCGCCGGCGCACCGGTGAGGCGCAGACTGTCGACACCTCGATCCTGAACGCCGGCTTGCTCGTGGCGTCGATGACCGCGGTCAAGCAGGACGGAACGAGCCTGCCCAAGCCGCGGCTCGATGCGATGCAACTCGGCCTCAGCCCGTACTACCGGCTGTACGAGACGGGCGACGGCTGGGTCTGCCTGGCCGCCATCACCGAACAGCATCGGCGCGCTCTCGGTGACGTGACGCCGGTGGAATCGCTCGAGTCGTGGTTCGCGGGGCGCAGCTCCCGGGAGGCATTCGAAACCCTCGACGCCGCAGGCGTTCCGGTAGAGATCTGCGACGACGACTTCCCGCTGCACGTGTTCGACGACCCCGAGATGTGGGCCAAGGGCCTCGTCGTGCGCCACCAGCATCCCAAGCTCGGCTGGTTCGAGAACTTCGGCACGACCATGAACTTCTCGGCCACCCCGAGCCGGGTGTGGGCACCGCCGCCGATCTGCGGCCAGCACACCCGCGAGATCATGCACTCCTACGGCTATGCCGACAGCGACATCGACAAGCTGATCGAGGCGCGCGGGATCTTCGAGGATCTCTGGGTGGACTGAGGTCTACAACGCAGGCAGCGGATGGGCCTGGAAGAACGCCCACATGATGGCGTTCGCGGAGATGGAGAACGTGACATGCCCGACGACCTTCGACAGGCTGCGGTCGACAGGGCTACCGGGCCACGCATGTCCGCCGCCGGTCACCCGGTACAGCTCGACCGTCGCGTCCGGGGGGCACGCGTAGCTGATGAGCGTCACATCGGCGGCAATCGCCTTGGCGGTCGGCTTCGTGTTGCAACCATTGCGCTTTGCCCAGGCGGTGGTGGCCTGCGGTGCGCCGGGTCCGAGCTTCAGCTTGCCGGCACCGAGTTGGCCGAGCCGCTTACCGGAACCGTCGGGTGCCGGCAGCTTCAGCGCCGCCGAGCCGACCCCGCCGTTGTAGGGAACGAACTCGTCAGCCGTGCCGTGGAAGGCCACCACCGGCACCGGGCGCGCGAACGAGCAACCGCTGATCTCCTGGATCCCGGCGACGGGCGCGACGGCCGCGATGCGCGAGGAGAACGCGCATGCCATGGCGGACGTCATGAACGCGCCGTTGGAGTAGCCGGTCACGTAGACACGGGAGGTATCGATGCACAACGTCTGCTCGGCTCGGTCCAGCAGCGCGCCGAGGAACGCGACGTCCTTGCCCTTCAGATCGGTGTTCCACAGCGGCACCGGCCCGGTGGTCTGCGGGGTCAGGGTGATGAAATGGTGCGCGTCACCGTACGCGCCGAGCGCGGAGACCAGGGCTTGGATCGAGGCCGGCTCGCTGTAGCCATGCAGATCGAGCACCACCGGCAGTGGGATCTGGCCGTTGTAGCTCGGCGGCAGGTGGCGGATGTACGTGCCGGTGTCACCGGCGGCGGCGAACGGCAGCGTCACCTGGCCCGGACGGGCAGCCGCCCCCGTCGCCCGGCAGCCGGCTGAGGGTCGGACAGCCACGACGGCCGGGGAGTGCGACGCCGACGTCGAGGACGCTCCGGACGGTGCCGCCCGCCCGGAACCCGAGGAACTGCAGGCCGAAACGAGCATCGCGCCGGCGCAGGCCGCGCCAGCGAGGACCCGCTTCCTCAAGGCATCGGCCGGTAGTCGGCCGCCCTATCAACGTCGGCGTAAATGGCATCGCCGATCGGCTGACGTTGCTCCTCAGCGAGATGGCCGAGCAGCCCGGCCGTGCGCGCCAGCAGCGCCAGCCCCCGCAAGGTGTCGGGCGGGAAGCCGAGGTCGGCCAGCGCGGCGCCGCACACGCCCGCACCGTTCAGCACGAGGGTGCGGCCGACAATCGCCGGGTGCACGCGACCGACGGCGGCGAACAGCTGCAGGTGCGGCCCGAGCGTGCCGCTCTCCTCGGCGATCCGGTAGATCACGGGCGTGCGGGGATCGGCCACCTTGTGCACCGGATGGCCCAGCCCCGGCAGCAGCTTGCGCGCCTCCCGCTGGCGGCGTACGGCCGTCGCCGCGAGCGCGTCCCATCCGGCGTCGTCCACCGGCAGCGCCCCTTCGCATCCGGCGAGCGCTTCCGCCAGCCAGCGCCCGGAATCCTCCGTGACGCCAAGGAAACGCGAGCCGCCGCCGAGCAGTCCGGCGGCGAGCGCACCCTGCATCGACTCGGGAGCGCCGGTGAGCGTCAACCGGGCCGCGATGGCAGACGGCGTGAGCCCGTGGTCGGCCAGCGCGACGAGCACGGCTTCGAAGACCCGCAGCTGCCCGGGGGTCGGACGGCGGCCGGCCACCAGCCAGAAGGCCAGCTCGCCGAAGCTGATCCGGCCCATGAGCTCGCCGGCGACATCGCGCCCGAGCAGCGTGATCGAGTCGGCATCGGAATGGCCGATCGACGTCGGGTAGCGCGGATCAGCCACTGCCGGAGCCTTTCGCTGGGAGCTGGGTGTCGAACTCGCCCTCCGGATGTCCGGCAGGCAACCGATGCTTGGCGACGCGCTGGGTCGGGGTGCGGGGCAGCGCGTCGAGCCGCTGCCAGTATCGCGGCACCTTGAACCGCGACAGCCGCTGGGCCGCCCATTCGCGTAACGCGGAAAAGTCTGTCGCGCCATCAGCGTCATCGCGCAGCACGACGAATGCCTTGATCTCCTCCTCCGAAAGGTCGGAAGGCACCCCGACCACCGCGCACTCGACGACGGCGGGGTGCGAGGCGATCGCCTCCTCGACCTCGGCCGGCGAGAGGTTCTCCCCGCGGCGGCGCAGCACCTCCTTCTTGCGCGAGATGAACGTGTAGACCCCCGCTTCATCGCAGGTGACCAGATCGCCCGTGTGCAGCCAGCCGTCGGCGGTGATGGCGGCCGCCGTCTCCTCGGGCATGCCCCAGTAGCCGGGCGTCACCGTCGGGTTGCGCATCAGCAGCTCGCCGATTTCCCCTGCAACCACGGGGTTTCCCTGGTCATCGACGACCTTGCCCTCATTGACGACACCCAGCGTCGGATGCTGCCGGATCGTCCCGAGCGTGCCGTACAGGCGGGTGCCGTGCGGCCAGATCAGGCCGAACGGGCTCTCGCTCATCCCGTAGCCGCAGACGATCTGCAGCCCGAAGCGCTCCTCGATCTGCAGGTGCCGCTCACGATCGGGCGCCGGACCGGTGTAGACGCGGCGCAGCGGATTGTCCGCGTCGTCAGGCCGCTCCGGCTGGCGCATGAGTATCTCGAGCATCGCGCCGATGGCGTTGAACTCCGTGGCCCCGTGACGGCGCGCCGCGCCGATGAAGTCATTGGCGGAAAAGCGCGGCAGGAGCACGAGCCCGGCGCCGCAGGCGAGCGAACCGAGCACCGAATACGCGGGGGCGTTCACGTGGAAGAGCGGCAGCGACGTCATCAGGCGGTCGCTCTCGTCGAGCTCCATCCAGAACGGGAAACCCTCGCCCGCCATGGTGTACGCGCGGTGGGTCTGCATGACGAGCTTGGAACGCCCGGTGGTGCCCGAGGTCGGGATGAGCAGCGCGACGTCGTCCGCCGTCACCTGATCGGTCGGCACCTCCGCGCGATCGCCGCCGAGAGCGTCGACGTCAACCAGGGGCACGCCTGAGGCGAGGAAGTGGTGCCGCAGTTCGCTGTCGGTGATGACCAGCTTCGGCCGCGTCTGCTCGATCAGCCCGGCGAGCTCGGCTCCGGTGCTCGCCGGGTTCACCGAGACGGCGATCGCACCGAGGGCGCTGATCGCCAGCCAGGCCAGCAGGTACGGCGGCGTGTTGCGCGCGGTGAGCATGACGAGGTCGCCGTGACCGACTCCCTGCTGGGCCAGCCGCGCCGCGCCGCCCCCCACTTCCCCGGCCGTCTCCGCGAAAGTCAGCTGCCCCTCGTCGGTGCGCAGCCAGACGCGATCGGGCGTGCGGGAAGCAGCGTCGATCAGCAGCTGCGGAATCGTGCGTTGCAACGTGGTCAGACGTCAGTGCGGTAGACGTCTTCGACGATGCCGGGAACGAGGTGGGTGGCGACGGTGTGGTCGAGGGTGCCGGAGTCACGCAGCTCCGCGACGGCGGCCACCGGATTGTCATCGGCGAACAGGCGGCGATCCCCGTAGTCGGCGGGTCGGCCGGTCGCATCGAGGGTCCACCAGGACGCCTCGAGCGCCATGCCGTGCGGATCGCTGAAGTAGATGGACCGGATGAAGCCGTGGTCGACCACGTCGGTGACCTCGCAGTCGTTGCTCTTGAGCCGTTCACGCAGCCGCAGGAGCGCGTCCTCGTCGGGCAGGTTGAGCGACAGGTGGTCGAACTGCGACGCCTTGGGATAGGGCACACCCGCCGGCTTGGCATAGGAATCCAGCGGCTGGTCGGCGTACTCGAAGAAGGCGACCGTGTTACCTGTGCCGACCTCGAAGAAGTAGTGCCGGAAGCTCGGGGTGCCGAGCGTGGCGACCAGCCGGGCGCCCAGCACCCCGTGCCAGAAGCGGACCGTGGCATCCATGTCAGGAGTGACCAGGGCGAGGTGATTGACGCCGCGCCAGGTGGGGGTTTCTGAGGTCGCGTCCATGAGGGGACGTTACGCCGCTGCGATCAGCGGAGAAAGTCGCTCCCGCCGCGCAGCACGGCATCCGGATGACACACTCCCGGACACGACGGCCGAACCCCCTGGAGGCACGCGTGAGTCTTGACCCGGTTGTCACCAATCCCGACCTCTACAAGGTTGTCTTCGAGAACGATCGCGTGAGGGTCCTGGAGTACTACGACAGGCCGGGCGAGCAGACGACGCCTCATGAGCATCCGGACAGCGTGATGTACACGTTGACGGCGTTCCGGCGGCGGCTGAACTCGCAGAACGGTGCCAGCCGCGACGTGGAGATGATGGCCGGCCTCACCGGCTGGCTACCCGCCCAGCAGCATTCCGGGCACAACATCGGCGACACCGACACTCACGTCATCTTCGTGGAGCTGAAGGAGGTCGCGGCCACCGGCCGTGACCCGGGCGGCGCGATCGGCCCCGAGCTGGACTGACGGCGGCGCTTTTCGACCTAGTCCGCGCGCGACGGGGTGAGCACGAGGTCCGGCGCCGACGCCACAGGGCTGGCCTCGGAGCGCACTGCCCCGGCGCGCTCGCTCTCGCTGGTGTTGAGCGGGTGGTGGCAGGCGGCGAGGTCCCCGTCGGGATAGCGCGCGAGCGGCGGCTCGACCTCATGGCAGATGTCGGTGGCGAACCGGCACCGCGAGCTGAAACGGCAGCCCGGCGGCGGGTTCGTGGGGCTCGGTGGCTCGCCGCGGGTGATGCGCTGCTTGCCCTGGCGGGCGAGATCGGGATCCGGGATCGGGATCGCGTCGAGCAGGCTGGCCGTGTAGGGATGGCGCGGCCGGGCGTACAGCGACTCGGCCGCGGACAGTTCCACGATCTTGCCGAGATACATGACCGCGATCCGGTCGGAGACGTGACGCACCACGCTGAGGTCGTGGGCCACGAAGATGTAGGACAGGCCGAGGTTGTCCTGCAGGTCGTCGAGCAGGTTCACGACCTGGGCCTGCACCGACACGTCAAGTGCAGACACGGGCTCGTCGAGGATGATGAGCTTGGGCTCGGCGGCAAGAGCGCGGGAGATGCCGATGCGCTGGCGCTGACCGCCGGAGAACTCGTGCGGATAGCGCTGGGCGTGGTCGGGATCGAGGCCCACCTGAGCCAGCAGTTCCTTCACCCGGCCGCGCTGGTGAGCGCGGTCGACCCCGCGCAGCCGCAGCCCGGCGCTGACGATCTGCACGACGCGCTTGCGCGGGTTCAGAGACGCTTGCGGGTCCTGGAACACCATCTGCACCTCGCGCCGGAAAGGGCGCAGGGCACGGTTACGACTGCGGGTCACGTCGTTGCCGCGGAAGCGGATGCTTCCGTGGGTCGGATCGTTCAGCCGCACCACGGTGCGCGCCAGGGTCGTCTTGCCGCAGCCCGACTCCCCCACCAGACCGAGCGTCTCGCCCGCGCTTGAGCGTCAGCGTGACGTCGTCGACCGCGCGTACGTACTCCTTGGATCGCCCGAAAGCCCCGGCGCGCACGGGGAAGTGCACACTCAGATGCTCGATCTCCAGCAGCGGGGTCGACTCCTGCCGGACGGGCTCCGGCTCGGCGGGGGCCTGCTTGACGAAGGGGTCGGTCATGGGGTCACGCCCTCGTTCATGCGGGGCAGCCCGATGGCTCCGTCGACCACCCGCAGCCGCCGCTTGGCTTCGAGATCGAGGTGGCAGCGGTCGGGATGGCCACCCTCCGGGGCCATCGTGCGCAACTCGGGCTCGACCTCGCAGATCGCCATCCGGTGCGGGCAGCGGGTGATGAAGTGACATCCCGGCGGCAGTCGCAGCAGCGACGGCGGGGAACCGGAGATGGTCGGCAACCGGGCCGGCCGCTCCAGATCCACGCGCGGCACCGAACCGAGCAGTCCCCAGGTGTAGGGATGCAGCGGATCCTTGAAGAGCTCGCGAAGCTGCGCCTCTTCCACGACGCGGCCGGCGTACATGACCACCACCCGGTCGGCCACCTCGGCGACCACCCCGAGGTCGTGCGTGATCAGCAGCACGGCGACCCCGGTCTCGGCCCGCAGATCCTCGATCTCTTCGAGGATCTGCGCCTGAATCGTCACGTCCAACGCGGTCGTCGGCTCGTCGGCAATGAGGATCTCGGGCGAACAGGACAGCGCCATGGCGATCATGACCCGCTGCCGCATGCCGCCGGAGAACTCGTGTGGGTAGGCGCGCGCCCGTTCCTTGGCGTCGGGGAATGCCGACCCGGCCGAGCAGGTCGACCGCACGGGCACGGGCGGCCTGCTTGCTCACCTTCTCGTGAGCGAGGATCTGCTCGGCGATCTGGTCTCCCACCCGGTACACGGCGGTGAGCGCGCTCATCGGGTCCTGGAAGATCATCGCGATACGTGCCCCGCGCACGCGTCGCATGTGCTCCTCGTCGGCGTTCAGCAGGTCGGTGCCGTCGGAAAGCACGGCCCTGCCGGAGATCGTGGCGTTGGGCGATCGGGTGAGCCCCATGAGCGTCATCGCGCTCACCGACTTGCCCGATCCGGACTCTCCCACGATCGAGAGCACTTCGCCGCGTCGCAGCGAGAACGACACGTCGTCGACTGCTTGGATCAGGCCGGACTCGGTACGAAATCCGACGCGAAGGTTCGTGACCTCGAGGACGGTCTCCGGGGGCGTGCTCATGAGGCGGCCACCCGGATGCGCGGGTCGAGCACGGCGTACAGGATGTCGACGATCGCGTTCATGAGGATGACGAAGAACGCCCCGAGCAGCGTGACCACCAGCACCGGTGGCACGTCCAGCGAGCGCACCGATTGCGCGGCGTACTGGCCGATCCCGTTGAGGTTGAAGACCACTTCGACGATGAGCGTCGAACCGCCGATCACGGCGGCGAAGTCCAAACCCCAGAGCGAGACGATCGGGATCAGCGATACCCGCAGCACGTGCTTGATGAGGACCCGCCGGCCGGACAGGCCCTTGGCGCGGGCCGTGCGCACCGCGTCGGTCGTCAGCGCCTCGAGCACGCTGGAACGCAGCACCTGCGCGTAGACCCCGATGTAGAGGACCGCGAGGGTGAGCCACGGCAACACAAGATGAAGGAACCACTGGTACGGGTCGCTGGTGAGCGGGACGTACCCGCCGGCCGGAAAGACCTTGGATTTGAAGGTGAAGAAGTACAGCAGTAGCGCACCGACAACGAACGGCGGCGCCGAGATCCCGATGAAGCTCACGGTCGTGATGGTGACGTCGGCAGCCTTCCCGGCGCGCAGCGCGCCGATCACCCCGAACACCACGCCCACGATCATCCAGATGATCGCCGCTCCGATCGCCAGCGAGAAGGTGGCCGGAAGGCCGCGCTTGATCTGGGAGAACACCGTCACATGCTGGGTGTAGCTCTGGATGGAGCCGTTGAAGATCTGCTGCATGATCTTCCAGTACTGCACCCAGATCGGCTTGTCGAAGCCGAACGAGTGGCGCACCGAGGCGATGTCGGCCGCGGTGGCGGTCCGGCCGGCGAGGCGCAGCGCCGGATCGCCGTTCGGGATGGCGACGAAGATGAGGAACGTCAGCACGCTCACCAGAAAGAGCACGACGACTGCCGACGCCAGCCGGCGGGCGATGAATCCTGAGAGGCCCACGGTCAGTGCTCCGTCCGGATGCGGGCGCGCGGATCGAACGCCTGGCGCAGTCCGTCACCGAAGATGTTCACGGCCAGCACGGCCAGCACGAGCATGACGCCGGGCACGAGCGTCAGGTGTGGAGCGCTGGTCACCTGATTGACGCCGTCGGCCAGCATCGTTCCCCACGAAGGGTTCGGCGGCTGCACGCCCGCCCCGAGGAAGGACAGGCTCGCCTCGAGCACGATCGACTGGGCGAGCTGCAGTGCGAAGAACACGATGAGGGTCGAGAACAGGTTGGGCAGCACCTCGCTGACGATGATGCGCAGCCGGCCGTATCCGAGCGTGCGGGCGGCATCGACGAACTCGCGTTCGCGCAGGGTGAGCACCTCGCCGCGCAGCGGTCTCGCGACGTAGGGGATGTAGACGACCCCGATCACCAGCGCCGGCAGCAGGTTCGACCCGCCCTGGATGTGGAGCGGCCCGATGTCGAGGCCGCCGACCGCAAGGCTCACGCCGAGCGCGACGCCGAGCAGCAGCGCGGGATAGGCCCAGATCAGGTCCAGCAGCCGCGAGATGACCGTGTCCGTCCAGCCTCGGAAGAAGCCGGCGGCGACCCCCAGGATCACCGCGCCGACCATCGTGATGACGCGTGGCCAGCAAGCCGATCTCGAGCGAGTTGCGCCCGCCGTAGAGCACCCGGACCGCGATGTCACGCCCACTCGGGTCAGCTCCCAGCAAGAACTTCGAGTGCCAGGTAGGTCCGATGGGGACGCCGGTCAGGCTCACGACGTTCTCCGACTTGCCGCCGACCTTGATGACCTCGCTGATGTGCTGGGAGTTGGGACCCGTATGCGCGATGTCGTTCGCGTACACCGGCGCCAGCGCGCAGACGATCACGATGAGCAGGAAGAGGCTTCCGAAGAACAGCGCGAGCTTGTTACGACGAAGCCGCCGGAGAGCGATCCCCAGCGGCCCCGCCTCGTGCGTGTTGCTGGTGGTGCCTGCCGCTTCGACAGGCACCACCGCCACATCTGCCATCCCCCGGCTCTACTTGAGGGAGACGGTAGAGAACTCCAGGTAGTTCACCGGGTTGAAGACCGCCGAGTCGAAGTTGACCCGCGTCGAGGTGAACTTCGGCGCCGTCTCATACCCGTACACCGCGACATATGCCTGGGACGCGACGTACTTGTCGACGGACTGCCAGCCGCTGGTGGACGAGGACAGCTGCGCCGCCGGTACCTGCTGGAGGGTGGCCAGCTGACTCTCGATCTTCGGGTCGTTCACGTTGCCGAAGTTCTCGCTGTTGACCGCCTGGATACCGGCCTTGGACAGCAGCAGGTAGAAGTCCGACGGGTTCGGGAAGTCCTGGCTCCAGTCGGCGAAACCGATCTGGGGGTACAGGCTCTGGTTACCGATCGTCTGGAAGTACACCGAGTCCTGGATGACCTTCAGCGAGGCCTTGAAGCCCAGCTTGTTGAGCAGGTCGGCCAGGTAGGCGCAGTACTCCTGACGAGGGCTGCGGGTCTCACTCCACACCGTGACCTTGCTGCCGGCCAGGCCGGCGTCGGAGATCAGCTTCTTCGCCTTGGCGATGGTGGCGGCGGACGGAACCGCGTCGGCCGGCCCGAAGGGGCAGTCACCATTGACGTGACCGGTGATGGGCGGAGGCAGGAAGTAGCAGCCGGGGGTCAGCGATCCGCTGGACAGCCGCGAGAGTGCCGTGCGGTCGATGGCCATGTCGACGGCCTTGCGGGCGTCGACGTTGTTGAACGGCGCGACCTTGGTGTTCATGAAGAAGTAGTAGGTCGAGGCCAGCGGTTCCTTCGTGTAGCGGCTCTTCTGGGCCTGCACCTGGCTCAGCAGGCTGGCCGGAATCGTGTCGCCCGGGTCGAAGACGTCAGCGCTGTTGTCCAGCACCTGCTGCGCCTCGGTCTGGGTGTTGCTGTTGACCGTGACCTGAACCGTGTCGACGAAGCCGGTCGGGATGTCAGGGATCTTGAAGCCGGCGAACGACGCGTTCTTCACCAGCGTGTAGGACGCGTTGGGAACGACCTTGCTGAACTTGTACGGCCCGACGCCGATCGGCGGGTTGTTCGACAGCACCTTCATGGGCGTGGTCGACGGGATCGGAGCGCTGGCCGGGAAGGCCAGCAGGTTGTCGAACGCGCCGTAGGGCTGGGTCAGCTTGATGGTGATCGTGCCGGTCGCGTCATCGGTGGTGATACCGCTGATCGACGTGGCCTTGCCGGCGTCGTAGGCAGCCGCGCCCGCGATGTAGCCGGTGAAGAACGACTTGCCACCCCAGCTGATCTTGATCGAACGCTCGATCGCGTGGGTGAAGTCCGAGGCCTTCACCGCGGTGCCGTCGGAGTAGGTGATGCCCGAGCGCAGCTTCACGGTGTACGTGAGCCGGTCGGAGGAGACCGTCGGCAGCTCGCTGGCGAGGCCGGGCTGCAGCACCGTGCCAGCCGTACCTTCCTTGAACGCGTAGGTCAGCAGCGGCGTGTAGACCATGTTGTCGGCCTCGATCGCCTGCGTCGTGTAGCCGAAGCCCGGATCAAGGCTGTCAGGCGCGGTGCCGACGAGAACCTTCAAGGTCCCGCCCACCTTGCCGCTGGTGGTGGCTCCGGGCGTGGTGCTACCCCCGCCGCTTGAGCTGCCGCAGGCGGCCAGCGCCAGCGACCCTGCGAGGGCTGTGCAGCCCAACGTCCATGCTCGCCGTGGAGCCCGACGTGACACGTTCATCAGCAACTTCCTTCACATGGACGGTTCTGCTCTGCAGACGGACCGGACACCTTCTGCTTCCTGGAGAGAATGCCAGCGGGAACATTAGCAACTGTCCTTCGCCAATGCGCCGGGCGCCAAACATAATTTTCGTGGCGCCGGAACCCAACGGGGTGCAGGGCAATAGTTATCAATCCGTGTCCAAGGCTTCATGGCGGGGTAACAGATCCGTGGTCGGCACAGCGCTGCTCCCAGCGCGGCCTCACTGAAGTCCGAAAGACGTTGATGACCTGCACCGATAGGAGCCCCCTGGCGCCGGACCCGGCGTGCTGGACGGCTCGCCGGCCTCCGCACCCCTCGGGGTGGAGTTCCGGCAATGCTTCGGAAAAGACCAACGGGATTCACCGCTAACACCGGGGACACACTCGACGAATACCGCGACCCAAAGCCCCCGAGTTTTCAGCTCAGGCGAGCCGAAAACCAGCCCGTCGATGCTCACAAATCAGCCGGAATACCGCCTGGTAATCCGGCGAGCCGGACGCGCGCCGGGCAAGCGGGACGATCCGACTCGGGACCGTCGCAGGCCCCGGGCGGCAGCGACGTCGCGGGTCAAAGGCACAACGGACGATCATGTCAAATGATTTTTGGGTGAACTTCAGGATTAGTGCAGCAATTTTCGAAAGTTACTCGGGGGTATCCGCAGCGGCATCGTCGTACGCCCCTGTATTCCGTCGCGAAGATCAGGTTCGAACACGGTTCCGTGAAATTGACTGCCGCAGTGGCAATTCCGGGAGACTTGCCCTCTGCCGGGACAAATTGCGCGAACGACCACTCCTGGCGCCAGATTGTTGCGTCAATCAATGAGCTCTGGACCAGCCCTAGAGCAGGACGCCGCGCAGGATGACGTGGCGTGGATGGGCCAGCACGGCGGGCTGCTCGCGGGGGTCGGCGTCGAACAGGACCAGATCGACACGCTCGGCGGGCGCGGCTTCGGCCAGCGAATCGTCGACGCCGAGCCACTCCCGGGCCCGCCAACTCGCCGCCCCGATCGCGTCGCTCGCCGGCAGCCCGGCGGCGATGAGGGCCGCGATCTCGTCGGCGATGCGGCCGTGCTCGAGCGCGCCACCGGCGTCGGTGCCGGCGTAGATGGGGATGCCCGCCTCATGGGCCGCGGCCACCATCGCCGCGACGCCGCGGTGCAGCCGCCGCATGTGTTCGGCATAGACCGGGAAGCGGTCGGCCTGCGCGGCGATCGTGGGGAAGTTGGCGATGTTGATCAGCGTCGGGACGATCGCGATCTTCCGCTGCGCCATCACGTCCATGAGCTCGCCGGACAATCCGGTGGCGTGCTCGACGCAGTCCATCCCCACCTCGACCGCCTGGGCGACCCCGTCCTCGCCGAACACGTGCGTCGTCACGCGGGCACCCGCCGCATGCGCCGCCGCGACGGCACTCGCGAGCACGTCGGTCGGCCAGCACGGGCGCAGGTCGCCGGCTTCCCGGTCGATCCAGTCACCGACGATCTTCACCCACCCGTCGCCGCGCGCCGCCTGCTCGCTGACCGTCTCGACCAGAAACTCCGGCTGCACCTCGACCCCGAAGTTGCGGATGTAGCGCTTGGGTAGGGCGACGTGGCGGCCCGCCCGGATGATGCGCGGCAAGTCGGCGCGCCCGTCGATCCAGCGGGTGTCGGACGGCACCCCGCAGTCGCGGGCCAGCAACACTCCCGCATCGCGCTCGGCGATCGCCTGCCGCTCCTGCGTGTCCCGGTCGACCGCGCCGCCGGCATCGAGGCCGATGTGGCAATGGGCGTCGACCATCCCCGGCAGGATCCAGCCCTCGGCGACGGTCTGCGCACCGGCGACGGGCTCGTAGGTGATCCTGCCGTCGACGAGCCACAGCTCGACGTGGCGTCCCTCGGGAAGGGCTGTGCCCCGGATGTGCAGCGCGCTCACGCGTCGATCCTGCCCGACTCCAACGCCAGCGGCTTGCCGAGAAAGTGTGCGTAGCGGCGAGCGGCCGACTCCAGCGCGCGCTGCGCAGTCTGGCTCAGCGTCGTGCGCAGGCTGACGGTGAGGCGCACCCGGCTGCCCTCGATCGTGCGCTTCCACCCTCCGGCGATGCGTCCGCGATGCATCACGACGGCCGAGGCAAGGACGTTCATGCCGGCGAGGTCGCGCGCCATCGCTGCGGTGGGGAAGAGCGGCGAACGATCCTGATACGCGACGACGTACTCGTCGAAGTTCGGCAGCAGGTGCACCGCGGGGGCCGGGCCCGCTGCGCGCGGCGGGGTCGGGGGTTTCGCCCGCGATGTCGACGGCGCGGGCGGCTTCGCTCTTGGTCAGCCCCGACCACCAGGCGAAGTCGCCCACGTTCGCCGGGCCGTGGCTGGCGAAGTAGCGGCGGGCGAGCTCGCCCAGTGCCTCGTCGGGCTCGAGCGCAGGAGCCGCCGGGAGGCGCTCGTCGACCAGGGCATACGTGTGCTGACGCCCGCGCATCGCGCCGCTGCAGATCAGCGCCTCGAGCTCGCACCACATCACGATCAGCCCGAGTCGCAGCCCGGCCGCCGGCACACCCCCGGCCGCCAGCGCCGACGCGAGCTCGGCGCGGGTGAGCTGTCGGCCCCCGGTGAGTGCGCCGGCGATGAGGTCAGCCGCGCGGGAAAGGGTGGCCGGCTCCAGCTCGGTCCGCCGGTAATACGGCGCGTTCGCCGCGTGCACCCGGCGTGCCGTGAGCGCCTGCATCCAGCGCAGGTCTGCCGGCGCGACCAGGTGCCAGGTCGGCCGGAGCACGTGCGTACGCACCAGGGCGCCGGAATCGAAGGCGGCCCGAAAGCCCACCTCGTCCAGGTCGGCACACCGCTGGGCGATGCCCCACGCGCTGCCCGCGAAGTCCTGCGACTGCACCGCACCGAACCAGCCGACCGCCGTGCCCGGATCGGTGAAGCGCTCGCCCGCGAGATACTGGCGCGCCAGCCGCTCGCGGACGATGTCACGCGGGCTCGCCGGGATGTCAAGACCAGACGGCGATGATGTCGTCCACCGTGGACAGCGTCGACAGGTAGCTGAGCGTGTTGGTGATCGCGTCTGCCGCGTAACTCTCGGGCACGCCCGACTACGGCATCGGTCGGGAGCACGATCTGGTACCCGAGGTCGCAGGCGGCCAGGCAGGTCCCCATGATGGCGACGTTCACCGAAACCCCCACCGGGACAAGGGTTTTCGTACCCATGTTGCGCAGCACCGCGTCGAGCTCCGTGCCGCCGAACGGGGTCAGCCCGTGCACCCGGTTCATGATGATGTCGGCGGGGCTGCACTCCAGCTCGGGGATCAGCTCGGTCGCCGGGCGTGCCCTCGAGCATCTGGTCGGGCTGGCGCAGGATCGCGGCCATCATCCGGTTGTTGCGCGCGATTCCGGCCCGGTCGGCGCGCAGGCTGATGGTGGCGTGCACGACGCGCGCGCCCGGCGCCGCGAGCCGCCCGGACCAGCCGCTGGGTCGCCTCGATGCTGCCCGCCTGCTTCACCGCCTCCACCAGCGCTCCCCCGCCGAAGGCCGTGACCTGATCGCCGATGACCCCGCGCTGCATCTCGACGGTGAGCACGACCGTCTCGGCGGGTGTGAGGAGCTCTTCCAGGCTGGGCATCAATCCTCCGGTGGCAGCTAGGAAAACTCGGCGAACAGCGCGTAGGACGGGTCATCGGGGTCACGGCGGCTGTCGCGGCTGGCGGGGTACACCTCGTCGGAGGACAGCTGCTGACCGGTGGTGAAGTCCTCGACGTAGTGCCGGTGCGGCGATGCCCCAGCGCCCGTCGCGACGAGCCCACTGGTCCAGGTAGCGACCGCGGGAGGTCACCTGCGTGACGGAGCCCATGGCGCCGGGGGTGTCCAGAGCGCGACGGTCACGTAGGCCTCGCTGACCGCCTCCTCCCCCGAAGATCCGACCTCGATGAGGACGTTGGTGATCTGGTGGCTGTGGCGGGCGAAATTGCCGTGGGTCTCGGTCACCCATGCGGCAAAGCCGGCGCCGGTGCCCTTGAAGATGTCGCCGTAGTCCGCGGTCCCGTCGTCGTGCCAGATCGACGCCGCCAGCGGTTCGTCGCGCCGGTCCATCGCCCGGCAGTACCGCGAGTGCGCGTCACGGATCTCCTGCTTGACGAGCAGCTCGCGGTAGCCGGGCGGACCCTCGTGCGTGGTCACGCGCCGAGCCCGAACTGGCGGCGCCGCAGCAGCCGGCACCAGGTCGAGGTACTCCTGATGACGCTCGATGAAACTTCTCACAAACGGGCAGTGTGGCAGCACGCCCATGCCGCGCTCGCGGGCGGCCTCCAACGCGGCGCGAATCAGCGTCGAACCCAGCCCCTGACCTTCGAACCGGTCGTCGATCTCGGTGTGGGTGAAGTCGAGGTTGTCGCCGACGCGGTGATACTACGCGAAGCCCGCGAGCTCGCCGTCCACGGCCATCTCGAACCGCCCGCTCTCGGGGTCGTCGCGTGACGACCGGGTGTCCAGCGTCGCCTCATTCCATCGCTCATCACTTCACCGCCACCGGCGCGACCGGAGCCCCGAGGCCGGCGACGAAAGGCTCGGGCGTGGCCGTCAGCAGGAAGTCGTACTGGCCGTCCTCGGCGCAGTCGGCCGCGAGCGCTTCGAGGTCCCAGTTCTGCCCCTGCCCAGGCCCATCTCGACCAGGTGCAGCAGGTGCACCGGCAGCGGGAGGTCCTCGTACTCACCGGGAAAGACCTCGAAGACGATGGTGTCGTTGGCCACGGCGGCGACCTCGTGCGCGTGCAGCCACGGCGCCGTCTGCATCGAGAATCCCGGCGACGGGAACGTGTAGCCCATCTTGTCGCCGGCGTGCAGCAGCTGGATCTGCCCGGTGCGCACCAGCACGATGTCGCCGGAGCGCACCGTGACCTTGCCCAACTCGGCGGCGGCGTCGAGATCGGCGGCGAGTCAGCGCGTATCCGGGGTCGAGCCGGTCGACCCCCTTGGCGCGGGCCACGTCGAGCAGCACGCCGCGCGAGACGAGCGGGCCGACCTTGTCGATGCCGCACTTGGCGGCGCCGCGGGTCGACAGCGAGCTGATCGGCGCGCCGTTGTAGATGCGGTTGGAGTACGTCGCGTGGGCCAGCGAATCCCAGTGGGTGCCCGCCTGCAGCCCCATCACGACCGAGTCGTCGCTCGTGCAGAACTCGTCGATGTTGCCGGTCATCGGATCGTTGATGGCGAGCATCGTCTTCAGCGGATTGATGCGGCCGGGGATCATGCCGATCTGCGGCCCGTCGGACGACAGCGGGATCGCCAGCGCGAACGATCGCCCGCTGCGCACCGAACCCATGGCCGCCTTGACCACCTCGGGCGTGACGAAGTTCAGCGTCCCCCGCTCGTCATCGGCGCCCCAACGCCCCCAGTTGTTGACCTTCTCGGCAACCTGGGTGAATTCCGCACGCATCGACGCTCTCCCTAGCATCGTTTCAGCCGGTGGGGAAGGCGGAGATGACCTCGCGCCCGAACAGCCGGATCATGTCACGCAGCTCGGCGAAGCCGCCCATCGTCGACGGGCCGCTGTGCGCCGGCAGCCCGGCGCCGAAAGCCGCGTGGACGTGGGTCGCGCCGGTGGTGTCCCGGTAGCGCTGGACCTGGCCGATGACGTCGTCCGGATCGCCCCACAGCAGCCGGTCGGCGGCGATCTCCTCGGGGCTCACCGCCTCGCCCGCGTCGATACGGGCGAAGAGCTCCTTCTCGGTCCTCGTCCTCCACGGACTCGCGCCAGTGCTCCATCAGACCGCCGACGTAGGCGGGCAGCACCTCCTCGCGCACCTGCCGGCCGTCGCTGCCGAGCCAGGCGTAGCGCCGCAGGATCCAGTCATCGCCGCGCCCGGCCTTCGCGCACGCCGCGCGGTAAACCTCCAGGCAGGACTGGGCTTTTGCCAGCGACTGCACCGGCCCGCAGAGCCACGCGTCACCGAGCCGGGCCGCCCGCTCCACGGCCGCATCAGCGACGCCCGCGACCCACAGCGGCGGGTGCGGGCGCTGCACGGGACGCGGGTGGACCGTCAGCTCCGGGAAGCTGTAGAACCGCCCGTCGAACGCGGTGTTCTCGTTCTCCCACACCAGCTTCAGGATGGTGAGCGCTTCCTCCATGCGCGCGCCCCGGGTCTTGATGTCCGAGCCGTGCACCTGGTACTCCAGCGGCCACCAGCCCGAGCCCGACACCCAGCGAGATGCGCCCGGCCGAGATCTGGTCGATCGTGGCGACCTGCTCGGCCACCCGGATCGGGTTGTGCACCGGCAGCTGGAAGATGCCGGTGCCGACGCGAAGGGTGCTGGTGCGCGCGGCGACCGTCGCCAGGAACGTCAGCGGATCGCTGAGGTTTCCCGGCATGAAGTGGTGGTGGCCGATGGTCGCGGTGTCGAAGCCGGCCTGCTCCGCCTCCTGCGCCAGCGCGAACGTCTCGCCGAACGGATCGCGCGAGCTCTCGTCGCGCAGGACCGGCAAGGAGAAGGAGAAACGCATGGCATGCCACCGCGGTCACGAACCGGCCGCCTGCTGCGAGCGCTTGACACCGGGATGGATGCGCGGCTCGGGCCCGTAGAGCCTCGTGGACGTCAGCCCAGAACTTCTCCCAGGTCGGCCAGGCGCCCGGCAGCGTCGGCCACTTGGAGAAGGTGCGGTAGGTGGGGTCGCGCCGGCCGGTGGGGCATCCGCGCTTCGCGGTACCAGAAGAGCAGCTTGCGTGCGCGGAAGAGCCAGCGCCCGTCGATCGCTCGTAACGGTCCTCGTACGCGCCGGCGAGGCGCGCCCAGCGAGCCGTCGTGCTGCTGCTGCTCGGCAGTGAGGTAGCAGATGCCGCTCGCGCGCTCGTCGCTCTCGACGGTGACGAGATGGTTGGTCGCCTGATGGATGCTGACGCCGAAGGTGCTGTCGTTCTCCAGGTACATGCGTTCGGAACGCCTCGGGCCCGGTGCCCCAATGGCCGCAGTCGACGTCGGGGACGAAGAGCGCGGCGATCATGTCGGCGTCGCGCCGGTCGATGCCGACCACGTAACCGACGGCCAGTTGCTGGATCTCGATGATGTCTGCTGCCCGTTGCGGGTCCACCTGGAACCCTCGCACATCGCCGCGCCGCGCGGAACGGCCCTGCGGCTAAACCAGGAAGCGGAACGCCGCCTGCTCGGGAGTGATCGGCTCGACCGACGAGCGGCAGCTCGGCCAGGCGTGAGAGCAGCGGCTCGAGGTCGGTGCGGCGGGCGAGTTCGATGCCGACGAGCGCGGGCCCGGTCTCGCGGCTGGAGCGCTTGACGTACTCGAAGAGCATGATGTCGTCGTCGGGGCCGAGCGCATGATCGAGGAAGCGGCGCAGCGCGCCCGGGCTCCTGCGGGAAACGTGATCAGGAAGTAGTGCTTGAGCCCCTCGAAGACGAGCGAGCGCTCGACGACCTCGGGATAGCGCGAGACGTCGTTGTTGCCGCCGGACAGGACGCAGACGACGCGGCAGCCGGCGAGCGGTCCGAGCTGGTCGAGCGCCGCTGACGCGAGTGCGCCCGCCGGCTCGGCGATGATGCCCGTCGACCTGGTACAGCGTCGAGCATCTCGCTGCAGATCGCGCCCCTCGGCGACGCTGTGCATCTCGACCCCGCTGCTCGCGGACGTTGCAAACGTGTGGTCGCCGACCCGCCGCACGGCGGCCCCGTCGACGAACTGTCGATGTGCTCCAGCGCGCACCGGATGACCCGCGGCGAGCGCCGCCGTCATGCTCGGCGCGCCCGCCGGTTCCGCGCCGACGAGCCGGGCGCGCGCCGGCCTGACCGGACAGCCAGGCGACCGCTCCCGCCAGCAGTCCCCCGCCTCCTACCGGAAGCACCAGCACGTCGGGCAGCGACGCCGAGCTGGCAGGTGAGTTCCGAGACCACCGTGCCCTGCCCGGCGATGGTGCGCGGATCGTCGAACGCGGGGATGAGCACCGCATCGGTCGACGGCGGCGTACGCGACGGCCTCCAGGCTCGCGTCGTCGTAGGTGTCGCCGACAAGTTCGATCGTCAGCTGGCCGCGTCCGAGCTCGGCGATCCGGTCACGCTTCTGCCGCGGGGTGGTGCGCGGCAGGTACACCGTGCCCGCGGATCCCGAGCAGCTGGCAGGACAGCGCCACCCCCTGCGCGTGGTTGCCGGCGCTCGCGCACACCACCCCGGCGGCGCGCTGCTCCGGCGGGAGCTGGGCCATCAGGTTGTAGGCGCCGCGCACCTTGTAGCTGCGCACCGGCTGCAGGTCCTCGCGCTTGAGGTAGACACGTCGGCACCAGTGGCGGCCGACAGCCGGGCGTTGCGCTGCAGGGGCGACGGTGCCACCACGCCCGACAGCCTTCTCGGCGGCCGCCTCGACATCCGCCGCCGTCACCCGTTGACCCGCTCATTTCAGAGAGTCAATCAGGCCTGCGATCATCGGCCCGCCCGGCGCATACTCCGCGAATGCCTCGTCGCCGGGCCATCCGCCCGTCCGCCGTCCTCACCCTCCTGGCGCTCCTGACCCTGATGGCTCTGGCGGCCTGCAACTGGCCGACCTACCACGCCAACGGCGGCCGCACCGGGCTGCTGGGCAGCGCCAGCAGCGCCCGCAGCCTGACGCCGGCCTGGTCACACCGCTCGACGGCGCCGTGTACGCGTCGCCGATCGTGAACAACGGCACGTTTACGTCGCCACCGAGGCCGGCTCGGTCTACGCGTTCACCGCCTCCGGGGCGCTGCGGTGGCGAGCGCACATCGCCGCCCCGGTCCGCCTGTCCGACCTCTCGTCCCGCGGCGCGCCGTGCGGCAACATCGACCCGCTCGGCATCACCGGCACGCCGGTCTACGACCGGCGACGACCGGGTCTTCGCCGTCGCCGAGACGCTCGTGAACGGCGCGGTGCAGCACCTGCTCGCGTCCATCAACGCCGACACCGGGGCCTTCTCGCCCGCCGGGTGATCCCGCCGACGGGCAACGATGCGGCCCACCAGCAGCGCGGCGCGCTCGCGCTCGACGGCGACCGCGTATCATCGTCCCGTTCGGCGGGCTCGGCGGTGACTGCGGCAACTACATCGGCTCGCTCGTCTCCACGCGCGCACCGACCTGCACGGGCGCGCAAGCTGTCGTACGCGATCCCGACCTCCCGCGAGGCCGGCATCTGGACCCCGCCGGGCCCGACCGTCCTGCCCGACGGCAGCATCCTGGTCGCCAGCGGAAACGGCGCGTCGACCGGCGGCGCGTACGACGGCAGCGACTCGGTCGTCCGCCTGAACGCCGGCCTCACGTTCCATCGACCGTTTCGCCCCGGCGACCTGGGCCGCCGACAACGCCGCCGACCTCGACCTCGGCTCGGCCGGGCCGGCAGTCACCAGCAACGGCTATGTCGTGCAGTCCGGCAAGCGCGGCGTTGTCTACGTGCTGCGCCTGTCGCATCTCGGTGGCATCGGTGGCCAGGTGAGCAGCGCGCCAACGGGTGCGACGCGTACGGCGGGGCGGCCGTCTCCGGCTCGACCGTCTTCCTGCCGTGCACGCGCCGGCGTGCGCCGCGCGGACATCGCCGCGAACGGCAGCATCACGGCTCCGCTGGCAGGCCGTCCGGCATCCCCGGGGCGCCCGTCGTCTACGGCAACGCGGTGCTGGCCACCTCGCAGGCGACCGGCCGGCTGTACCTGCTCGACCCGACGACCGGCGGGGTGCGTACCTCGATGGCCGTCGGCCCGCTGAGCCGGTTCGCGACACCCGCGCTGGACACGGGCCGGGCCTACATCGGCAACCTGGCCGGGATCGTCGCGGTCAACGTGCGGTAGCCACGGGCGAAAGGCTTTAGGCGGCGTGTTGCATGAGGACGCCGACGGCGTAGTGCAGGTCGAGTTTGTCGACGCCGTCGGGTGGCAGGGTGTCGGCGTCGATCCGGCTGTCGGGGTCGAGGTGTTCGGCGGGCCGCCAGGGCCACTCGGTGGCGATGCGGGACGGGCTGGCCGGCGGCGGTGGTGACGGTCAGCGCGCGGGTGACCGGGTTGAGGGTGAGCCGGAACCCTTCGCCGTGCACGACGGTTTCGTGGTGCCGCGCGCACAAGAGAATCAGATTCGCCAGATCGGTGCGTCCGCCTTTGGCCCAGTCGATGAGGTGGTGGGCGTGCAGTTTGCGGCGCCGGGTGCAGGACGGGTAGCGGCAGCGTTCACCGTCGACCGCGCCGAGCAGATCCCGTAACGGCTGGCTGGGATGACGTCGATCCGGCCGGCGTCATGGACGGTCAGGTCCAAGGCTGCCGGGTGGCAGGAACTCGCCATCGGGCAGCCGCGACCAGCCCGAGAGCGGGTCGATCTGCACGGTCAGCTGTGAACGGTCCCGCCGGGCCCGGCCCGGATGCGCGGCGGCCCGACGGTCCAGGTAGGCGCGGCAAAGCCGCAGTACCCCGTCGCCGCGCGTCGCCTGCCCGGGTGCGTCGGATCTTTCCGCGGAAAGATCCGGCTCGCTCGTCGCTCGAGGTCGGTGCGGGCGGCTTCGACCGCGGCGAGCAGGATCGCACCGTCGGCGGCGCCGGCCCGGATGGTGATGCACAGTTCGCCGTCATCGTCGTAGCGGCTGAACACCCGGATCCGCTCCGGCTCCGGCTGCCTCGGCTCGGCTTCGGCGCCTGCGTGGCTGCGGAGTTTGCGGGCCCGGCGTTGCCCGCCGCCACCAGCCGTTCGAGTTGCTCGCCGGTGGCATGGCGGGCCATCCCGATGTAGCCCTGCTCATCCTCGGCCGTCGCGACCCGGCTGATCGCCCGCACCTGGGTGAACGACAGCCGGCCGTCGGCAAACGCCGCGACGTCTCCGGAAGCTGACGCAACGCCCGGGCCACCCGCACCCGCTCACCCGCCGCGTTCGGCCCCATCCCGAGCCGCCACGACAACCAATGCGCGCACGACAAGATCCCGTCCACCGCCCACGCGCGGCGTTCATCGAACTCGCCGATATACGCCATCAGCCGCGCCTCACCGGCAGCAATCCGACCCGCCCACGTCGTCAACGCCGTCCTCCACCTCCTCGTTGGACAGCTCCGCCAAGCGCGTCGGGAGTAAGCGACGGCTCGGAGGGATGGACAGGCAACGCGGAGACCGGATTCATAGCGAAACGCTACCGACCACCACCGACAAAACCGGGTCGGAGCTGGGGCGACGGGCACCAGGAGCCGGGGTCTGGGGCAGCCAAGACCGCGGCGCGCCTCCATAAGGATGCGCACCGCGGTTGGGCGAAGCGGGGCTGAGCTAGACGGTGATGCCGGCCTTGCTGATGGCGTCGTAGCGGGCCGCGACATCGGCCCAGTTGACGATGTTCCACAACGCGTTGACGTAGTCCGGCTTCACGTTCTTGTACTGCAGGTAGAAGGCGTGCTCCCAGGCGTCGAACACCAGCAGCGGGGTGTGTGCCGATGCCGACGTTGCCCTGGTGGTCGTAGACCTGCTGGACCGTGAGCCGCTTGCCGAGGCTGTCGTAGGACAGCACGCCCCAGCCCGAGCCCTGCGTGGTCGCGGTGGCCTGGGTGAGCTGCCCCTTGAAGCCGTCGAAGCTGCCGAAGTCGGCTGTCGATGGCGGCGGCGAGGGCGCCGTCGGGCTTGTCGCCGCCGTCGCCGGACAGGTTCTGCCAGTAGAGCGTGTGCAGGGTGTGGCCGGACAGGTGGAAGGCGAAGGTCTTCTCCAGTCCGACGATGGCGCCGAAGTCGCCCTTGTCGCGGGCCGCGGCCAGCTTCTCGAGCGTGTCGTTCGCGCCCTTGACGTAGGCGGCATGGTGCTTGTCGTGATGCAACTCGATGATTTCGCCGCTGATGTGCGGTTCGAGCGCCGCGTAGTCGTACGGCAGGTCAGGCAGCGTGTAGGTCGCCACGGGCAATGCTCCCTCGTGAAGATTCGGCGGACTGGATCGTCCTGCCCCAAACGTTAGTCCTTAAGCGATCACCACTTACACACCCACGCCTGAGCGTTCGATCGCCACCGGCACGATCGGCACGGCGATCGCCGGAAGCACGGCCGTCAGAGCAAATGCCAGCGGGTAGCCGACAGCGGCGATGAGCGCCCCGAGCACGGGCGGCACCGCCGAAGCGGCCAGGAACTGGGCGGTGTTCTGCGCCCCCATGGCCCGCCCGCCCCAGAACGGGCCGCCGATCTCCGCCACCGACGTGAAGGCCAGACCGTTGTCGGCCACGCTCACCACGGTCGCCAGGACGAGCAGCACGACAGCCGCCGGAGAGTCGAGCCAGTCGGCGAACGCCAGCGCGAGCATCACCACTGCTGCCGCCGCTGCGACGCCGCGCAGCGGCTTCATGCGGCTGCCCAGCCGGTCCGACCAGGCTCCGGCCGCCATCCTTCCGGCGGCGCCGAGCAACTGCGCCGCAGTGATGAGCACGCCTGCCGAACCGGCCGACCATCCGCGGTCGCTGATGAGCCAGACCAGCCCGTACGTCCACACCACGAATTGCGGGACGACCAGCAACACCGAGACCCCATGGATGCGCCACAGCAGCGAACTCGCGCGGTAGGGGTTCGCGAGCGCCTCTGCAGGCGCCTCGGCACGCGAGACCCGCGGCGGGTCCGTGATCAGCGCGGCGCACGTCACGCGCCATCAGACCGGCGGTGGCTGCCGGCAGCGCCAACGCTCCGCCGAGCCCGTGGGCTGCCGCGAGTCGCGGGATCGTCAACGCCGCCAGGCCCACCCCGAGCGGCTGCGCCATCTGCCGGATTCCCATGGCAAAGCCGCGCCGCTGCGGCGGGAACCAGCCGATGACCACGCGCCCGCTCGCCGCGTTGGTACTCGCCGCCGCCATCCCGCCCAGCAACAGGAACCCTCCGATGACCACGTACGCGCTGGAAAGGGCCGCGCCCGCCGCGGCAACCGCCGTGATCAGCAGCCCGCTCACCAGTACCCGGCGCTCCCCGATCCGGTCGACCAGGGCGCCCCAGGCGATGAGGGTCAGGACGAATCCGAGCGTCGGCATCGCCACCAGCACCCCGGCGCTCGCGAGGCTGAGGTGGCGTCCGTCATGCAGCACCGGGATGAGGAACGCGGCACCGTTGGCGTACAGCGCGCTTGCCCCCTGCGCCGCCATGCTGACCGCGAGCATCACCCAGCGACGGCGGGAGCTCGGTTCCCGTAGCGGCTGAACGCACTCGGTCATAACGATTCCTACGATGTGGGACGGCGTTCCTGGAATGTGATACGCGCGTCGCCGACTTTACCGCTGCGGCAGAATGCCAGTCATGGCCGACTCCGCTCCCGTGACCACCGCACGCCTGCTGCCCGGCAAGCCCGTCGCCGAGGCGGTACTGGCTGAGGTGGCCAACCGGGCCGCGAAGCTTCGCGAACACGGCGTGACGCCGAGCCTGGCGACCATCCTCGTCGGCGACGACGACGCCAGCGCCGGCTACATCCGGGTCAAGCAGCGCCAGGCCGAAGAGCTCGGCTTCGACTCGCCCCACCAGCACCTGCCGGCCTCATCGACGCAGGAGACCTGATCGCGGTCATCGCCACGTTCAACGACGACCCGGCTGTGCACGGGCTGCTGGTACAGCACCCCGTTCCCGAGCCACCTCGACTACGACGCCGCGCTCGCATCGATGGATCCCGACAAGGACGTCGACGGCATGCACCCGCTCAACGTCGGGCGGCTCTCGCTCGGGCTGCCCGGGCCGCTGCCCTGCACGCCCGGCGGGATCGAGGCGCTGCTCGCGTTCTACGAGATCCCCGTCGCCGGGCGTGAGGTCGTGATCCTGGGCCGCGGCGCCACGCTCGGCCGCCCCCTCGCCGATCATGCTCGCGCAGAAGCGCCCGACCGCGAACGCGGCGGTCACCGTCGTGCACACCGGGGTCACCGACTGGCCCCGCTACACCCGGCGGGCCGACATCCTCATCGCCGCCGCGGGCGTGCCGGGCATCATCCAGCCCGAGCACGTCAAGCCCGGCGCCGACGTCATCGGCGGCGGGGTGCGCTACGAGGGCAGGCGCCTGCTGCCCGACGTCGACGAGTCCTGCGAGCGCGTCGCCGGAGCCATCACCCCCAGCGTCGGTGGGGTCGGCCCGACCACGGTCGCCATGCTGTTCCGCAACGCCGTGGCCGCCGCGGAGCGCGCCGGCCTCTGATCTGGCGCGGCCTACGTGGTGGCCGGGCCGTCGTCAGCAGAAAGGCTGGAATCAAACCGATTTCGAGGTCGCTTCCCGTCGGTGCCGTCGCCGGGCGCGGCAGCCATCCGGCCACGGCGGGAGACGATGATGAGCTCTCCCCCGTCGACGAGCACATCGACGCCGGCGCCGAAGACCGAGGTGAGCCGGTCGACGCGGAGCACCTCTCGGGGCGGGCCCAATGCGACGATGCCGCCGGCAGCCATCAGCGCGATCAGGTCCGAGAACTGTCCGGCCAGGGTGAGGTCGTGGACAGCACTGACCACGGTGAGCTCTCGCTCGCGGCGCAGATCGTCGACGAGCTCCAAGGCATCAAGTCGGCGGCCCATATCCAGCGCGCTGGTCGGCTCGTCGAGCAGCAAGATCGGGGCCTGCTGGGCCAGCGCCCGGGCGAGCACCAGCCGTTGCAGTTCCCCGCCGGACAGGCCGCCCAGCCGACGCTCGGACAGCCCGCCGAGCAGGAGCCGGTCCAGCAGTTGCGTGCACAACCGGCGGTCGGCGGTCCGCGGAGAACCCAGGTACCCCAAGTACGGCGTCCGCCCGAGTAGCACGTACTCGGTCACCGTCATGTCCGGCGGGAAGACCGGCCGTTGCGGGACGTACGCGACGAGCCGCGCAAGCTCGCGGCGCGACAGGCCCCGGACGTCCTGATCGCCGAGCCGGACGTGTCCCTGATGGCGGACCTGATGGGCGAGGCAGCGCAGCAGGCTGGTCTTGCCGGCGCCGTTCGGTCCGACGAGCCCCAGCCACTGCCCGGTGCCGACCGAGAAGGACACGTCCCTCAGTACGGGCGCGCCGCCCAGCGTCAGGCTCAACCCCTCGACGGTGATCACGACAGCTGCTCCGCAGTCCGGCGGGAGCGCAGGACGAACAGGAAGAACGGCGCCCCGATACACGCGGTCACCACGCCGAGCGGCACCTCGGCGGGCGCCTGCACGGTACGCGCGGCCAGGTCTGCCAAGATCAAGAACGCCGCGCCGAGCACCATCGACAGCGGCAGCAGCAGCCGGTAACCGGCACCGGCAGTGAGCCGCACGGCGTGCGGCACGATGATCCCGACGAAGCCGATCAGGCCGCTGACCGCGACCGCCGCCGCGGTGCCCAGCGTCGCGGCGGCCACCACGACCAGGCGCAGTCGCACGGTGTCCAGACCGAGGCTGGCGGCCTCCACCTCTCCCACGCGCAGCACGTCGAGCTGGCGGGAGTGGGCGAGCAGGATCAGCGCGGCCACCGTGACGTACGGCAGGATCGTGACGACGTCCGACCAGGAGGCCAGCGTGAGCCGGCCGAGGATCCACGAGTACACGTTCTGCACGGTGTCGATATGGCGCTGTTGCAGGTACGTCTGCACTGCAGTGAGCAGGGCTGCGACGGCAATCCCGGCGAGCAGGATCGACCCGGTGCCGCCCGCGATGCCCGGCGCCGCGGCGTGCCGGGAGGTGCCCAGGGCGTACGTGACCGCCACCGCCGCGACGCCGCCGACGAAGGCGACCGGCGGGAGCGCCTGCGCGGCGCCGCCTGAGATGATCACGATCGTGGCACCGAGGCCGGCCCCGGCGGCGATGCCGAGCAGGTACGGGTCGGCCAGCGGATTACGGAACACACCCTGGTAGGACGCCCCGGCACCGGCCAGCATCGCGCCGACCAGCCCGGCGAGCACGACCCGCGGCAGCCGTACCAGCCACAGGATGTCGGCGTCGAGCGAGGGCACCGGCCGGTGGGGAAGCAGCGGCAGATGATCCGCCATGATCTGCAGCACGGTCGAGAAGGGGATGGCGGCCGGTCCCACGGAGACCGCGACGAGCGCCGCGCCCGCGAGGGCGACGAATCCCAGGGGCAGCGCGCGCATGGCTCAGTTCCCCGCGGACTTTCCCGCCACCGCGTCCGCGACGGTCTGCAGCAGGTCGACGATCCGCGGGCCCCAGCGCGAGGCGATGTCGTCGTTCAGCGGGACCACGTGGTGCTCCTTGACGGCCGCGATCACCGACCAGCCCGGGCGGGCAGCCACTGACGCTGCGGTGGCCTTGCAGCACAGGCTGTCGGCGAGGAAGACGTAGTCGGGGTTGGCCTTGACGATGAACTCCGCTGACAGTTGCGGATAACCGCCGCTCGCTGACGCCCCGGACGCGGCGTCGGCGATGCTGTGCAGCCCGAGCAGCTTGAACAGCTGACCGACGAAGGTCGTCGACGTGACGGTGTAGTACGTCGGGTCCAGCTCGTAGTAGTACGAGGCGGACGTCTTCGTGTGCGACGCGGCCAGGATGCGCTGGATCTGGCCACGCAGCCGATCGTTCTCCTGGCGGGCCTGCGCCGCATGACCGGTCACGGTGCCGAGCGCGCTGATCTCGGAGTAGACGTCATCGAGCGTGGCAGCGGCGGGCAGCACCAGGACGGGCACCGACAGCGCCGCCAGCCGCTTGACCAGTCCACCCCGATTGGCGTCGATGACGACGAGGTCCGGGTGCTCGGCGATCAGCGCCTCGACGTTCGGCTGCGTGCCGGACAGCTTGGTGCGAGGCGCCTGCGGCGGGTACGTCGAATACTCGTCGACGGCCTTGACCTGCTCGCCGGCATCGACCGCGTAGAGCATCTCGGTCGAGGTCGGCGAGAGGGACACGATCGTGGTCGGCCGGTGGGCCACCCGGACCGTGACCCCGGCGACGGTGACGGTCGCGGGGAAGCCCCCGGAAGCCGTCGAGGCGGTGGAGACGCTGGGCTTCGAAGAGCCGGACGTCGAGGAGCCGGACGACGAGGAGCCGCAGCCGGACAGGCCCACGGCGAGCAGGCACGGGACCAGCAGGGCGGTAAGGCGGCGCGCGGGACGGATGGCGTGCACAGGATTCCTTCATCAGGCGGGGAGCCTGGAACGCGCCCGCCGCGGCGCCGGAGCGCCGAGACGCGCCGCCCTTCCTCCGAGGACAGTCGTCTCACGCAGGACAGGCGTCCGGGCTCGTCCCCCGAGGGGGCATCACCGTTGCGGGACAGCGCCGGGATCACACCGGCTTCGCTGCGCTCTGCGTCACCCCGCAAACAGACGGGGCATTGGGGACTGTACCGCCCCGCTGGTGAACCGCGGCCACTTTCACACTGCCGGTTTGCGTTACTAGATGAAGGACGTCTCCTCCGTCAGGCCGAGCTCCGGCCAGGCGCCGACGATCATCGTCTGCATGTTGCACCAGCCGGTGCCGCCGCCGACCGGATCGCTCACGCGCATCACCGCGTCGCGAATCTGGTGAATGCGGGGCGCGACGACGGGGTCGGTGCAGTCGTGGATGTGCTCACCGTCGACGTGCAGCGCCCCGCGCCACTCGCCGTGGTGGTGGCCGTCCAGACCGAAGTAGAGCCCGAGGCCGAGGTGCACGCCGGTGTCGCCGAGCGCCTCCACCGTGACCGGCCGGGCCGAGCCGTCGGCCATCGTGAAGTTCAGCGTGCCGCCGAGGATGCGGCGGTTCCTGGTGTCGTAGCGCAGCACCGGTTCCAGCGCCGCCATGGGAAGGACGCTGCCGTCGGGCTCCTCGACCGTGCCTTCGAACCGGCGCTCCTGATAGCCGAACGCGCTCGTCTCCCGGTACTGGTGGTGCATCGCGTAGTAGCTGCCGTCGGCGCGCTGGAGCACCATCGGCGACCAGGAGAAGCGGAACGCCACCCCGTTGCCGAGCCCGTGCGAGGGTTCGAGGTCGGTCGCCGGTAGCCCGACGTCATGGCGCACACCCCACGAGTGGTCACGTGTGCTGAACCAACCGTCGGTGGTGATCTCCGTGCGCTCGCCGTCCACCTCGACCCAGCCCTCGGCGAGGCCAGACTGGTGGTAGCGCAGCAGTTCGGTGTCGAGCCGGAAGCCGCCGCGCGCCCGCGTGTGGTCACGCGCTTCGAGCACCGGAGCCGCGACCGTCGTGAAAGTCCAGTCGAACGCGATCGGCACCGGAAGCTTCTCCCCCGCCTCGGGCAGGCACGAGAACCGGATGCGCTTCAGCGGCTCCACGATGTCGTACGCGAGTGGCCCGGCACCGAGCTCACCCGGAGCGTCCGCCAGCCGCCGGCTCGCCCGGACGGTCCACTGCTCCTTGCCGCGCGAGACGCTCGCGTAGCCGTCGAAAACGTTGCGGTTGGTGTATTTCCCGACCCCGAAGCCGACCTGCAGCGACCCGTCCCGCGCCGCCGCCATCGCGCAGACCTTCTCGGTCCAGGAACGGTCTGCCTGCGCGACATACGCCTGGGTCTCGACGATCTGATGAACGAACCACTCGTCGGCCGCCAGCAGCGGCCCGTCTCCCGTCACGGGACACACATTCGCACACCGTCGCCGAGTGGCCCGGCCACGCCTGTTCACGGCGGCCGGAGACCTTGGAGGTCCGGCGTTCTTCGCACGGAACTCGCACGTAAATAGGTTCGCTGAGCTGCTCGTTCCCTGTTAGGATCGAACGCATGATCGAGGCGGAGTTCGGAGCGAAAGCAGCGCAGGCGCATGCGCTGCTCGCCGAACTCGCCGCCTTCGTCTCCTCCGATACGTCGGCCGTTCTGGCGGTCGAGGTCCTGCCGGAGGTGCTGGCTGGGGTTCGGCAGGCTGATCTGCTGACGTGCCGGCTGATCGAGCGGGCTGACCGTTCCGGTTTCTATGCCACGGATGGGGCGGCGTCGACGCAGGCGTACGTGCGCCAGCTTTCCGGTGAGTCCGACGGGTGGGTGTCCAAGCGGGTGCAGGTCGGCCGGGCGCTGGCCGACCGGATGCCGGTCACCGCGAAAGCGTTCGAAGCCGGCGACCTCGGCCTCGATCACGCCCATGTGATCCAGCAGGCCACGCGTGATCTGCAGTCCGATCTCGCCGCCGATCTGGAAGCGTTCCTGGCTCAGCAGGCGACGCCGCTGACCCCACGGCAGCTACGGGTCGTCGCCGAAGAACTCGTCGCCGCCGCAGCGCCGGAAGAGTCCGCGGATGCGGCGGCACGCAAACGCGCGGCGCAGCAGCTGCACCTGTCCGAAACGTTGGGCGGGATGTGGCGCCTGGATGGGCATTTCGACGCCGAAGCCGGGCTGATCATCTCCAAAGCCATCACCGAATTCCTCCGCAAGCCTGATCCGGAAGGTGACCTGCTCACCGAATCGATCGGCAGCCGACGGGCCGAAGCTTTTGTGCAGATGGCCCGGCATGCCACCGCCCACGCCGAATCCTGCAACGGCCAGGGCGGCGGCCGGCACACCGTCATCGTCGGCCTGTCCGAACAGACTCTGCGTGACGGGCTGGGTACCGCCGGCACCCCCGAAGGGCAACGCCTACCCGCTGCGGCGGTGCGGCGGATGGCGTGTGATGCCGGGATCATCCCCGCCGTCTTCGGCTCCGATTCCGAAATCCTCGACCTCGGACGTCTCACCCGCCACATCCCCACCGGGCTCAGGCATTTCCTCGTCGCCCGTGACGGCGGATGTGTCTGGCCCGGCTGTGACCGGCCGGCGTCCTGGACCGAAGCCCATCACCGTCAAGAATGGCTAAGCGACCAAGGCAAAACAGAACCTGAGAATCTCGATCTCCTCTGCCCTCACCACCATCACAAAGTCCACGAGGGTGGCTGGGACATGACCATCGGTGACGACCCCGACCGCACCCCCTGGTTCTGGCCACCCGACGGCCGACCACCCCTGCAAGGCCACCGCCGACCCCTCCTCCGCAAACCCGGACAGACACCCAGACGCACGTGACTCCGAACAGAAATCGTCAGTAGTTCACCAGCACCGGGATCGCCGTTTTGTCATCACAGCAACCGCGCCATAGCCGGCAGCGCGCTTTCAGCCGCCGGCGGTTCGCGGGGCGTTTGCTTGGCTCTCCGTGTCACGAAGGCGATGCTCTGCCGATGGGGATTCGTCGCTGGTTCGCCGATGCGGATAAGGCCGCTTCTCTGGCGTTCGATCGCATGAAGGAAGACGTGCCTGAAGAGCAGATTGTGCGGGAGCTCAGGGCTCTGCCCGGCAGCAAAGTAGCCATCGCATTGCTGCCCGGATGAGCACACGGGGAACGGATTGGCCAGCGGCACGTATCCGTGCAGTGCTTACTGCCGCTGCCACTGGAGCACCGGTCGTCCCCGCGACTGCTGATGAGCTTGCCGCCTACCAACAGCAGCGTGAGCTGCTCGACTCACCACGGGGCGAGGCGTTCGAGTTCCTCGCGGCTCGGCTTCCCGCGCTTCGTGACCTTCGACGTCGCGCCGAGCAGACGTTGCCCCCAATGCCCTTCCCGGTGCCGGGCGGCCCTCCCACAAGCCCCGACAGCCCGCACTTCGCCGCATTCGGGGCCCTACGACAGGAGGCGGCCTCGCTTGTCGGACCTACCTCAGGTCAAGCCGATCGGCTGCTGGCCTCTGGCGTCGCCCTGCGCGTGGTCTCTCACGCACTTCTCGACGCGGGCGGCATGGAATCGCCTGACAAGTAGCGCCGGATCACAGACCGGACTATCGGCGGCGCCGAAGTGCCGTTGCAGGGCGCTTCTCGCCAGCTGCGCCACGATGTCGTCGCCTTCGCCGACCCGATGGAGCTCCGCTGCACCGAAAGCACGCTCGTAGCAGGGGATAGCGAACGCAGGGCGGCCGACCCATAGCTCGGTCTGAATGCTCGGCACGCGACCTCGGTTCTCGCCGACCAGCCCGACTTGCGGCGGCACTCGGCCGGCTCCGAGCGAAGTCCCGGATACTCATGGGGTGGCGACGGGGACCAGCGACGAGATCGAGGCGCCCCAGATCCCGCGCCGCTGGCTGGTGCAGGAGGTCTGGCTGGTCTTCGGCCTGTCGCTGGGCGCGTCCGGGGTCAACGCCCTGCTGCACCTGCTCGCCGACCTCACCAACGGCAAGGCGCTACGGGCGCAGACCGCCCTGCTGAACGGTTCTCAGGCACCCGGACGCCCGTGGCTCGACCTGGCGCTGCAGCTGACGGGCATCGCGTTCGGGCTCGTCCCGGTGCTGCTGGTGGCGCACTTCCTGATGCGGTCGGACGAGAGCCTGCACGACATCGGGGCCGACTTCCGCCAGCCGCGCTGGGATGCGGCGCGCGGCGCGATGGTGGCAGCGGCGGTCGGTGGAGCCGGGCTGGCGTTCTACCTGATCGCGCACGCCTCGGGAGCGAACCTCACGGTCGTCCCCGAGGACCTGCCGAAGGTCTGGTGGCGCATCCCCGTGCTGATCCTGTCGGCGGCGCAGAACGGCACGGTCGAGGAAGTGCTGGTGCTCGGCTACCTGATCCGCCGGCTCAGCCAGCTCGGGTGGAACTGGCCCCGTGCTCTGGTGGTCGCCGCGGCGGTACGCGGGAGCTACCACCTCTACCAGGGCTTCGGCGGCTTCGCGGCCAACTTCGCGATGGGCCTGATCTTCGGCTGGCTCTTCCTGCGGTGGAAGCGGGTGATGCCGTTCATCATCGCTCACACGCTGATGGACACCGTCGCTTTCGTTGGCTACGCGGAGCTGGCCGGCCACGTTTCCTGGCTGCCCACGCCCTAGAGCTGCCCCCATCGTCCAGGGATGCAACACTCCTGACATGCCTGAACAGCTCGCCGACATCGGAGTCACCGGTCTCGCGGTGATGGGTCGCAACCTCGCCCGCAACCTGGCCCACCACGGCCACAAGGTCGCGCTGCACAACCGGACGTACGCGCGTACCAAGTCGCTCGTCGACGAGCACGGCAGCGAAGGCACCTTCATCCCCAGCGAGACCATCGAGGATTTCGTCGCCTCGCTCGCCAAGCCGCGGGCGATCATCATCATGGTCAAGGCCGGTGACCCGACCGACGCGGTGGTCGATGAGCTGGTGCCGCTGCTCGAGCCGGGCGACATCGTCATCGACTGCGGCAACGCGCATTTCACCGACACCCGCCGGCGCGAGGCGGCCCTCAAGGAGCGGCAGCTGAACTTCGTGGGCGCCGGCGTCTCCGGCGGCGAGGAGGGCGCGCTCAACGGGCCGAGCATCATGCCGGGCGGTTCGGACGAGGCCTACCGCAAGCTCGGGCCCATCTTCGAATCGATCGCCGCCCAGGTCGACGAGACGCCCTGCTGCGTGCACGTCGGCCCCGACGGCGCCGGCCACTTCGTGAAGATGGTGCACAACGGCATCGAGTACGCCGACATGCAGCTCATCGCCGAGGCGTACGACCTGATGCGCCAGCGCCTCGGCGCGTCGGCGCAGGAGCTGGCGAAGATCTTCCAGGAGTGGAACGAGGGCGACCTGGAATCGTTCCTCATCGAGATCACCGCGAAGGTGCTCGCCCACGTCGATGCCGCCACCGGCAAGCCGTTCGTGGACATCGTGCTCGACCAGGCCGAGCAGAAGGGCACCGGACGCTGGACGGTGCAGAACGCGCTCGATCTCGGGGTGCCCATCACCGGCATCGCGGAGGCGACGTTCGCCCGCGCCCTGTCGGGCGGCGTGAAGCAGCGCAAGGCCGCGCAGGGCGTGCTTGCCGGCAGCGAGGCGCCTCCCCCGGTGAGCGATCGCGACGCCTACATCGACGACGTGCGGCAGGCGCTCTACGCGTCAAAAGTCGTGGCGTACTCGCAAGGTTTCGACCAGATCGCCGCCGCCAGCGAGGAGTTCGGCTGGAACATCGACAGCGGCGCGATGGCGCGGATCTGGCGCGGCGGCTGCATCATCCGCGCCCGCTTCCTGAACCGGATCACCGAGGCGTACGAGCGCGACGCGAACCTGCCGCTGCTGCTGGGCGATGACTACTTCACCGACATCGTCGGCAAGGCCGTGCCGTCGTGGCGCCGGGTGGTCGCTGACGCCGCGCTGTCGGGCGTGCCGACCCCCGCCTTCTCCTCCTCGCTCGCCTACTACGACGCCGTACGCGCCGAGCGCCTGCCGGCCGCGCTCATCCAGGGGCTGCGTGACTACTTCGGCGCCCACACCTATCACCGCACCGACCGCGGGGGCACGTTCCACACCCTCTGGTCGGGCGACCTCAGCGAGACGGGGAGCTGACCCGACATGGCGGGTGTGCCCAGCCGCGTTGCCGACCTGCTCGGCATCGACATTCCCATCATCCAGGCGCCGATGGGTTACATCGCGCGCGCCCAACTCGCCTCAGCGGTCTCGAACGCCGGCGGCATGGGCATCGTGGAGACCTCCTCCGGCCGGCTCGAGGAGGTCAAGCTCGAGATCAAGAAGATGCGCGACCTCACCGACAAGCCGTGGGGCGTGAACATCGCGCAGCTGATGACGCGCGACCCGTCGATGGTGGACTTCGTCGCCGAGCACGGCGTGCGCTTCGTGACGACCTCGGCCGGTGACCCGGCCGTCATGGTCCCCGGCCTGAAAGCCGCTGGCATCACGGTATTTCACGTCGTTCCGACGCTGCGCGGTGCGCTTGAAGGCGATCGCCGCCGGGGTCGACGGGCTCGTCATCGAAGGCGTCGAGGGCGGCGGCTTCAAGAACCCCAACGGCGCCTCCACGATGGTGCTGGTGCCGCTGATCGCCGCGGCGGTCCAACAAATCCGGGACGTTCCCATCGTGTCGGCCGGCGGTATCAGCGACGGCATCTCGATGGCGGCCGCGTTCACGCTCGGCGCCGAGGGCGTCCAGATGGGCACCCGCATGCTGACCGCCGCCGAGTCCCCGGTCCACGACAACTGGAAGCAGGCCGTGCTCGCCGCCGCGGAGACCGACACCGTCGTCGTCAACCGTTACGCCAAGCCGGCCATGCGCACCCTGCGCACCGACCTGTCGAGCGGGGCCGAGCGCGCGGATGTCGCACCGCCGCTCGCGCTCGAAGGCCTGATGAAGCTCTACTTCGGCGGTGAGATGAACGCCGCGTACGCGATGAGCGGTCAGGTCGCCGGACGCATCACCGAGGTGCTGCCGGTACGCGAGATCCTCGAGACCACCTGGCGGGACTGCCAGGAGCGGCTGCGCGCGATGGGCGCTCTAGCCGGCTGAGTCACCCGCCGACTGTGGCCGTCACCAGTTGACGGTGCAGGCGCGTCAGCTTCAGCGTCTTGATCCGCCATGTCCCGTCGACTCTTCTCATACGTCTCGTGGTAATGCCCGTAGCCGTGCAGGTGCACTAGCGGTGATCCCTCGGGCCACCAGAGCTTGTCCTCCATCGCCCAGATCCCGCGGGCGGTGGTGTCGCTCAGCAGCGTGATCTCGGGCATGTGCCCGTGATGGACGGTGATGACCGGCTCGATGTTCGTACGCAGGTACGGCATGAAGTCGCGCGACCCCGTGATGCACGGTGCCGTCCTCGCCGGTCATGTCGATCTCCACGTCGGGCGCGAAGACCTGCGCCATCCCGTCCCAGTCCTTGGTGTCCATCAACCGGAAGTAGCGCGCCTTCAGCTGCTTGATGGCCTCGATGTCGTCCATGCTGTGCCTCCTCGCCTGATTCCGGGCCGGAAAATGCAGCCGCCGGCCGGGAGATCCCGGCCGGCGGCTGGTGGAGCGTGGTACCGCGAACGGTCACTTTCCAAGAACGGAAAGGGGAACGTTCTTGAAGCAGGTCAGCGGAACCTTCTCCACGTACTTGCCACTGTCGATCTGCACCAGCGAGCCACAGGCCACGCTGTTCTGGTGGTCGGACGGGAAGCTGATCGGCCCGATACCGCCCGGCACGTTGTACGTCGAACCGTCGTTCGCCGCCGCCAGGAAGCCGCGCGGCTGAGGGTCTTGCCGGCCTTCTGCAGGTGATGCAGGAAGATATCGGCCGAGTAGTACCCGATCGCGATGTCCTGCGTGAGCGCCTTCTGGCTCGGGGCCACGGCCTGCACGTCCTTCAGCATCTGCTGGGTTGCCGGCGTGTTCGTCTTCGAACGCGCTGTACTGGATGAAGACGTACTCCTTGTCCAGGTCGGTCGCCAGCAGCACCCTTGAGGAACGCCGGGTCGTAGGTGACCGCGTTCATCTGGATGCCCTTGAAGCCCGCGTGGGTCAGCGCCTTGGTCAGACCTTCGGCGTTCGGCACGGTCGTGACGTGGAACATGACGTCAGGAGCCTTACCGCCGTTGGACGTGAGGATGGCCTGCGAGTACGGCGAGAAGTCCGTCGTCGGGCTGGTCGAGGGAAGGATCGACTTCGAGTAGGTGACCTTCCAGTGGTCAGCAACGAACGCGGCCTCGATGACCTTGATACCGAACTGGCCGGCCACGTCATCCTCGGAGATCAGCGCCACGGTCTTGCCGGTGCCGTCCTTGATGCCGAGCAACTTCTCGACCAGACCTGCGGACGCGGTCGAAACCTCGTCGGTCTTCGGTCAGCGGCACGAGGCAGCCGGTGTAGCCGAAGCCGACCGTGTTGTTGCAGAACGCCGGCGTGATGCCCCAGCCGTAGAACGGAACCTTGTTGTTCACCAGGTACGTGCCACCGGCGGCGAGCACCGGGCTGACCATGGGCACGATGGCGAACGCCTTGTCCTGCTCGACGATCTTCTTCACCGTCGGGAGGTCCTGGGCCGGGTCGAGCTTGTTGTCGGCCGAGCCGAGGTAGTTGATCTTGCGGCCGTTGACGCCGCCCTCGGCGTTTGCCCGCGCGAAGCGCGCCTTGGCGCCGAGCTCGGCGAGCGCTTCGGACTGGCCGGAGGCGCTGGTCTTGTCGACGTCGCCCTCGATCGTGATCGACGTGCTGGTGAAGCCCGCAGCAGGATCGGAGTTGCCTCCGCCGCTGCCTGACGCCGGCGCACCGGAACTAGGCGGTGGCGTTTCCCCCGCCCTTGGAACTGCTGCCACAGGCGGCGAGCACCAGCGCCAAGGAGGCGCCCAGCGCCACCAACGCCGTCCTTCTGTTTCTCATCGTGCCTCCATGTCGGGCATCGTCGCCCTTACTGGCCAGCCGGCCCATCCGGCTGGTCCACATCCTTGTGAGCGCTTGCGCTCTGGCGCTCACGCGCCGTGCACCGAAGCGGCGTCAGCGTCAGCAGCCTCCTCCACCTCGGCCGCCAGATCCCGGTCAATGCCGAGATACGTCGCCGCCAATGCCGCAGCGTTGACCTCCGAAGCGTCGCGGACCCACGCGACGCGTCCGAGGTCGAGTGCGATGACGCGCTCGGCAACGTGAGCGATGCCGTGCAGCTTCTCCTCCACCAGCAGCACCGCGCAGCCGGTGGCGGCGATCTCCTTGAGGACCTCCATCACCTGCTCGATGACGAGGGGTGCCAGGCCGAGCGAGGGCTCGTCGGCGATCAGCACGCGCGGCGGCTTCGCGAGCAAGGGCGCGAGCGTCAGCATCTGCTGCTCGCCGCCCGACAGCACACCGGCCGCCAGCTTGCGCCGCTCGCGCAGCACCGGGAAGCGGTTGTAGACGACCGCGCGCTGGTCGGCGTCGAGCACGAGACGCAGGTTCTCCTCCACCGTCAGGCCGGCGAAGATTCCCCGCGACTCGGGTGCGAGCACCAGCCCGTCGCGCGAACGCTTGTGGGCCGGGCGCCCGTGCAGCTCGACCCCGTCGAGGATCACCGTCCCCGAGTCGGTCGGGACGAGCCCGGTGATGACCGAGCACAGCGTCGTCTTGCCGGCGCCGTTGGGCCCGAGCACCGCCACGATCGAGCCGGCGTGGACGTCGAAGTCGATGCCGTGCAGCACCTCGACGCCGTCGTAACCGGCACGCAGCCCCCGCACCTGCAGCAGCGCCGCGGAAGGCAGGCCGTCCTCGGCACCAGGGGCAGTCACATCGACGGTCTTCGCCGAAGGCGCATCCACGCGCGCTGCCGGGACGACGGGCGCCTCGGCCGGAGCCGATGTACCAGCCGCTGCCGTGGCTGCTGCCGGTACCGCCGCCGCGGCCCGCCTGGCCGCGAACTTGCGTCCCAGCTGGCGGAACGACTCCGCCGTATCGGTGAGCCAGCCGTCAGGGTTCTTCGCCAGCCCGATGCCGCCGAGCCCGAAGAGCATCGTCGGCAGGTACTGCGAATGGGTGATGTATTGGTCGAAGAAGTGCGGGCCCATCCCGTAGACGAGCGCCGCCATGACCGCTCCCCCGGGCTTGCGCACGCCGAACGCGACCACGACTGCCAGCCAGACCAGTCCCTCGGTCGCGGGATGGTCTCCGTTGGTGACGTTGCCGCTGTAGGCGCCGTAGAGGACCCCGCCGAGCCCGGCCATCGCCGCGGAGATCGTGAACAGCGCGAACTTCTGCCGGGCGGTGTTCACCCCGGATGCCTCAGCCGCGACCGGCGACGAGCGAACAGCGAGCATCGCCCGGCCGGAGGGCGAGCGCTCGAGGTTGTGCACCAGCCAGACCACCAGCAGCACGATCGCCAGCACGAGCAAGGCGTAATTGCGATTGCCCGACTTGGTCAGGCTGTCGAAACTGATCCCGAACCACTTCGGACGCGGGTAGATCCAGCCGCCGCCCTCCTGGTTGCTGAGCTTCTGGACCTGGAAGACGACGACGTCGGCGATGAACGCGAGCGCCAGGGTCGACAGCGCGAGCGGCAAGCCGCCCAATCGCAGCGACGGCAGCGAGACGATCGCTCCCATCGCCGCGGCGATCACGACGCCGAAGATCAGCGCCCAGATGAACGGCCAGTTGCTGCTGAACAGGAAGTGATGATGCTGGCTCAGCAGCAGGCCCGCCGACAATCCGGCTCCCGTGACGAACGTGGCCTGCGCCAGGCTGACCATGCCGCCGATACCGGTCACCACGACCAGCGACACGAAGACGGGAGCCAGGCACAGTCCGGCGGTCGTGAAGCCCAGCCAGGCCGAACTCGTTTCGAAGAGCCAGATGACCAGCACGAGCGTCGCTGCGGTCCACGGCCAGATCCGGCGCCAGGCCGGCAAGAGGTTGATGTCGAACCCGCGCGTCTTCTCGTCGGACACCGAACCCGCGCGTCTGCCTCGGGTGGCATTCAGCAGCAGCAAGCCGATGAAGATGAGGATGTACGGCGCCGCGCTGGACAATCCGGTGAGGCCCACGTGCGGGGTGATGTAGCCGGCGATGAGGTTTTGCGCCACACCCAGACCCAGACCGAACGCAAACGCCAGCGGGATGCTCGTGAAGCGGGCGAACACCGCAGCCGCCGCCGAGACGAGCATGGCTTCGGTGTAGTTGTTGGGCACGTTGATCGAAAGGATCGGGGCGCCCAGCACACCTGCCAGTCCCGCGAGCGTCGTCGACAGCATCGAGGAGATCAGCGACGAGCGGCCTGGATCCACACCCCGCAGGGAGGCCAGGTCACGCCGGTCGACGCAGGCGCGCATCTGCAGGCCGAGCGCGGTGCGCCGCACCAGGATCCAGAGCAACACCGCGGTGAAAGCGGCCGCAGAGAGGATCGCCAGCTGGTTGGTATCGAAGGAGACGAGCTTGGTCAGATGCCAGGACTTGGCCGGGTCGGGACCGATCCCGGGCGGGGTCGTCTGATTGGTCGTCGGCTTCAGGTTGGCCTCGTCGACGATGAACAGGCCGGCGGCGGGTAAGGCGATCGACAACCCCACGGTCGCCACGATCTGCGCCGTGATCCCCGCTCTGGAGAGCTTTCGCAGCATGATCACGTCGAGCGCCATCCCGAGCAGAGGGGCGAAGACGAGGATCGTCACCAGTGCGGCGGGCACGATCGGCCAGTGGGCGAAGCTGTTCAGCTCGAAGAACGTCAGCGCGGAGATGAAAGCCGTGGCGCCGTGGGCGAAGTTGAACACTCCCGCCACCTGATACGTCAGCACCAGGCCGGACGACAGGATGGCGTAGAGGCCACCGGTCACGATGCCTGAGAGGACGAAGGTCAGGAGCTTGGTCATGCGGCGCTCGATCCGAGGTAGGCGGCGGTGACGTCAGGATCGCGACGGATCTCGTCAGGGGTACCTTCCGCGAGGCGGCGGCCGAGGTTCAGCACCACGACCCGGCTGCACTCGCGCATCACGAAACTCATGTCGTGCTCGACGAGCAGCACGGCGCACGACTGCTCGTCGCGAATGCGGTCAAGAGCATTCGCCAGGTAGCCGATCTCGGTCTCGTCCAGTCCTGACGTGGGCTCGTCCAGCAGCATCACCTGCGGCTTGTCGACGGTCGCCCGGGCCATCTCGAGCAGGCGGATCTGGCCGATGGTCAGCCGGCCGGCGCGCTCTCGCGCGAGCTTGGAAAGCCCGAAGACGTCAAGCGCCTCACGGACCTGCTCGCGGCGGTGATGCTCCACGCGCTTGCGCAACGGCGAGCGCAGCAGATCGGCGACGACCCCGCCGCCGCCACCGCGCCACTCCACGGCAACCATCAGGTTGTCCTCGACGGTGAGGTGGCTGAAGGGCTGCTGCTTCTGGAAGGTGCGGCGCAGCCCGTGGCGCGAGCGCCAGGTGGCGGTGCGCCGGGAGATGTCGGTCCCGTCGAAGCTGACCCGTCCGGTGGTGGCCTGCTGGACGCCGGAGATGACGTCGAAGAGCGTGGTCTTGCCCGCGCCGTTGGGACCGATCAGCCCGCAGATCTCGCCGCGCGTGACAGAGATGGTCACATCGTCGAGAGCGGTCACGCCACCGAACTTCTTGCCGATGGACGAGGCTTCGAGCACCGGAGCGGGAGCGCCGGTAGGGCCAGTGGGTGAGGTCATCATCCGTCCGTCAGGAGGCGGCAGCCGCGCGGCGAAAGGCCGTCGTGCGGTGCTCGGGGTCGGTATCGATCTTGGGGATCACGTACTTGCCGAGCAGTTCGATCGTGCGGATGGTCTCCTCGATCGGCGCGGGACCGACGCCGAACACGAGTTGATCGACCCCGATCGACTCCCACGTCTTCGCCTGCTGCAGCGCATCGTCGGGATTGCCGAGCAGCAGCGCTCCGGCCTCGAGATAGGACGGGATGTCGGCCATCGTCGGCTCGGGGATCCGCTCCGGCCAGGTGGGCACGTGCTCGGGGTGCGGGAAGGTGTCGTGGTAGCGGAAGACGTTTGACACCAGATAGTTCGGACGCGCCTCGACGTACGAGCGGTAGGCCTCGTCGCGATCCTCGGCCACGTATGCGGCGAGGCAGCACATCAGGTTGTCGTTGACGAAGGCACCGATCGGCTCGGCGTCTGCGACCGCCTTCTTGTAGGACGCGACCGCCTTCTCCGCGCTCGCGAAGTCACCCACCGAGAACCCGAGCACTCCCAGTCCCTTGCGGGCGGCCATCTCATACGACGACGGGTTTCCCGCGGCGTACCACATCGCCGGGTGCGGCTTGTGGCGCGGCTTGGGCAGGATCTTGCGCGGCGGCAGGCTCCAGAACTTCCCCTCGTAGCCCTCGTACGTGTCCTGCATCCACATCTTCGGGAATTCGCCGATCACGTCTTCCCAGATCTCGCGGGTGCCCGACAGATCCTTCATGTCCGGAAGGAATCCGAGGATCTCGTGACTGCCCGCCCCGCGCCCGGTACCGAACTCGAACCGGCCGTTCGACAGGTGGTCGAGCATCGCGACCTTCTCGGCCACCTTCGCCGGGTGGTTCACCTGAGGCAGCGGGTTGAAGATGCCCGACCCGAGGTGGATGCGCTCGGTGGTGGCGGCCAGGTAGCCCAGGAGCACCTCGTTGGCCGACAAGTGGGAGTACTCGTCGAGGAAGTGGTGCTCGGAGGCCCAGACGTACTTGAAGCCTGCCTTGTCGGCCGCCTCGACCGCCGCGATGTCATACGCGAACGAGTCGTACTCGGCGTCGGGGTTGCCTTCGCGACGAAACGCCGGCGTGTAGCCCTGGATGAAGATGCCGAACTCCATGGCGGCCTCTCTGTTCGCTTGTGGTCTGTCGTGGTTCGGGATTCGATGGGTATCGGTGCTGTGGGGTATGTGGTGCTTGTTTGTTCGCCGCCCGGTCAACCTGACGGCGAGTCAGATCGCGTAGGAAGTCACCATGGCATAGCAACGCCGCCGTTTGTGCGCAATACCTGACCCGTGACAAAACGTGCCGCCTTCCCGGCAAGGTAGAGCACCGTCAGCGCGATGTCCGCAGGTTCGCCGACAATGCCCAGCGGGGACTGCGCGGCCATCGGCCCGAGCACCGCGTCACGGCGCTCCGGATCGATGCTGCCGTCCTCGTTGAGGAAGTGCCGCGAGGTCATGCCGGTGAGCGTGAACCCGGGCGCCACAGCATTGACCCTGATCCCGAGCGGTCCGACCTCCAAGGCCAGCGTGTGGGTCAGCTGTGCCAGTGCCGACTTGCTGACGGCATACGCCGCGATCCCCGCTGCCGGGACGTCGATCGCCGAGGACGACATGTTGATAATTGATCCAGTCCCGGCGGGAGTCATCGCCGCCACGGCCGCCTGGCAGCCGTACATCGCCCCGCGGAAGTTGACGTCGAAGACCGCGTCGAACTGCTCGTCGCTCATGTCGGCGACAAGCACCTGGTTGATGACGCCGGCGATGTTGCACCAGATGTCGAGCCGGTCGTGCTGCCCCGAGACCTCCGCCGCCAGCTCGAAGACGGCATCGCGATCAGTGACGTCGATCTCGCACGGGGTGGCGTTGCCGCCGGCCGCGGCGATCTCGTCGGCGGTGACCTTCGCACCGTCGGCGTTGCGGTCGGCGCACATCACGATCGCGCCCGCCCGGGCCAGCAGCTTGGCCGAGGCCGCTCCGATGCCGCTGCCCGCTCCGGTGACGACGGCGACCTGATCGTCGAGCGCGAACGCATCGGCAAACCCTGCGGCGGGACTCATCGAACGGCCTCCTTGGTGGCGAACACCCGATGGCCGGCCGGTGGCCGGCCGTGGACCGCTGCCGTGACCTCGTCGGCCGCCGCGCGCAGCAGCTTGCCGTACCGGTGGACCTCCTCGCCCTGCAGCGCGCTCGGGAAGCCCACCAGGGTCAGCGCGAGGGTGACGCGCCCGTTTGCATCAAAGATCGGAGCGGCGAGATAGGCCAGCCAGTACGTCTCGCCGGGTTCGAGCTCGATGAGCTGATAGTCCTCGTCGGTCAGGTCTCCGACGAGCCGCGCCGCCTCGGGGGTCGCCACCTGACCGCGGGCGAGTTGGGCGGCCAGCGTGCGACCGAGCCGCTCGCGGACCGGATTCTCCAGCCCCATCGCGTAACCACGATCGTGCACGGCCCGAAGCCCGCGCCGGTAGCTGTCGGTGAGCCGGCTCGGCCCTGACGTCCAGGGAGTGAAGGCCGCCTCGACGGTCGCCTCTTGCGACCACGCGAAGAAGACCGTCGCGAGCGGCGGCACGAGCGGGATGCGCTGACCGATGGCGGCGGTCAGCGACAGCGGGGCGGGCACCCCGCTCTTGGCGAGGATGACGATCTCGGATCCGACGACGGCACTCGCCATGCACTCGAGACCGAGTTCCGTGCCCAACTCACGCATCTTCTCCTGAGCGTAAGGCAGCTCCGGATAGCCCTGGCGCGCCGCCTCCCCCAGAGCGATGAGCCCGGGGCCGAGCCGGTAGCTCGGACCCGTCGGGTAACGCAGCAGCCAACGCGCCGAGGTGAGCGACGCCAGCAGCGCGTGGCAGGTCGCCTTCGAGAGCTCGGTCTGCCGGACGATCTCGGCAAGCGTGAAGCCGCGGCCGGGATCGGCGCTCAGCAGAGCGAGGACGCTCGCGGCGCGCTCGACGCTGGGATTGCCCCGCGTCACCGAGCTTTTCCACCTGCCGCACGCGCAGCGGCACCAGCCACCGCTCCCCCGATGGCGTCGGCCATGATGGCGTGACCCTCGTCGCCGGGGTGGACGCCGTCGGGTAGTTGATCGCCGCGCAATAATGGCAGGCCGCGCACCAGCTCGATGGGTCCCGCCGCCCCTGGATTGCCGGCGAACTCCTCGATCTCGGCACGCAGGTCGGCGAGTGTCGCGCCGAGCCGGTTGGGGGTGGATTCGGCGTCGGGACGGATCACCGGACTCGAGATGACGATGGGCGTCTCGGGATGACCCTCACGCAGGATCGACAGGAACGCCCGCACGTTGGCGGCCAGCAGGGCGGTGCTGTGCGGGATGCGGGTCCAGCAGTTGGTGCCGTAGGCGAGCGAGATGACGTCGGCCGGCAGCTTGGACATCTGCTCGGCCGAGGCGAGCTCACCGCGACACGAGCCCGCATAGCCGAGGTTCACGAGGTCGAGACCGTGGCGGCGCGCGGCGACCGCGGGCCAGCAGGAGGCCGGACCGGTCGCGATCCAGCCCTCGGTGAGCGAGTCGCCGTAGGCCAGCCAGCGCGGCCCGGCGGGCGCCGCCTCGAGCGACCCTCCGGTGGCGCGTACCGCCCGCAGCGTCGGCTTCATCCCCTCAGGGAGATAGACGGTGATGACGTCGCCGGCGGACCCGCTCAGCTCGAGCTGGGCGGTGCCGCCCGAGACGGCCGCGGCCGCGCTCGACAGTTCGGTGTCGCCGCGCCAGGCGCTGAAACGCGTCCCTGCACCTTCGCCGCGGTAGCCGAGATCGCCGGTGGCGCAGGTGTAGTCGATCTCGAGGCCTGAGGCGTCACCGATCAGTTCGAGCCGCACCCCGACCGGAATCTGCGCGGTGCCCCAGGTGTCGCCGGGGAGGCGGTCATCGGCCGGATCCGAACGCGGATACGGGGTCGTCTCGTTGCCCGGCCAGGCGGCGCCCCTGAGGGCGGCTTCGAGCAACACGTCAGACCCCTTCCGGCAAGGGGTAGGGGAACTTGACGCCGACGCCGCCGTCGACGGTCAGGGTCTGGCCGTTGACGTACGACGACAGGTCGCTGACGAGGAAGAGCAACGGGCCGGCGATGTCGGCGGTCTGCGCCACCCGGTGCAGCGGGGCGTTCTCGGCGTTGCGCTCCTTGCCCGCCTCGCCGAGGTAGGCCGACACCCGTGGGGTCCAGACGACGCCGGGAGCGATCGCATTGGTGCGCACTCCCGAAGGCCCGAGCTCGACGGCGACGGAACGCACCAGCGACATCAGCCCGGCCTTGGCCGCGCCGTAGGCCGCGTGCATCGGAGCGCCGGTCAGCCCGGAGACCGACGCGACGAACGCCATGGAGCCACCGCCGGTCTCGGCCAGCAACTTTCCGAAGAGCTGGGTGATCAGCTGCGCGTGGCGCAGGACGATGCGAAAGTGCCAGTCCCACTCGTCGTCGTCCATGTCGACGAGCGCTCCGTAACGCGACATCCCGATGATGTCGACGACCGCGTCGACCTTGCCGAGCGCGGCGACCGAATCGCGTACCAACCGCTCCATCTCCGAGCGCTCGGTGGCATCGCCCGCCCACGCGATTCCGCCTGTCTCGGCGGCGATCTCGGCGGCGAGGTCCTGCTCCAGATCGACGCAGACGATGCGGGCCCCGCATTGCGCGAGCGCGTGCGCGGTCTGGCGTCCGATCCCGGCGCCGGCGCCGACCACCACCACGCCCTTGCCGTCCAGGCGCAGCCGTCCCGGGAAGTCGGGAACCGGCGAGTCATCGGTACGGGTCACGCTCACCTGCCTCACATTGGTTCGCATATGCGAACGCACGGTCTCAGCGTCGAACACCGTCGCAGTGACCTGACGCCACGTCAAGTACGAGCCGGTCCGGCGGGCGCGGTACGCTGCCGCCGCTGGCAGGCGCATCACATCACGTCGGTGTCGGGCAGCATTCAGCCGGTATTCAGTTGGCAGCGGAATCGAAAGGGCGGCAGCTTCCATGGGGCGTTTATCAGGCCGGGTGGCCTTCATCACGGGGGCTGCGCGGGGGCAGGGCCGCACGCATGCCGTCCGGCTGGCCGAGGAAGGCGCCGACGTCGTCATCTCCGACATCTGCGGCCGCGTCGCGACGAACGGGGTCGCCCCCGCGACACCGGACGACCTCGCCGAGACGGTGCGCCTCGTGGAGAAGACGGGCCGGCGCGTCATCTCGCGCCAGGCCGACGTCCGCGATCTCGGTGCGCTCGAGTCGCTGGCGGACCAGGCGGTGAGCGAGCTCGGCGGCATCGACATCGTCGTCGCCAACGCCGGCATCCTGTCCTGGGGCAACGCGTGGGAGCTGTCCACCGAGGCCTGGAACGAGCTCATCGACATCAACCTGACGGGCGTCTTCCACACCGTCCGGGCGACCGTGCCGCACATGATCCGGGCCAAGAAGGGCGGCTCGATCATCCTGACGAGCTCGTCGGCCGGCCTGAAGGGCCAGCCGTTCACGCTGGCCTACACGGCGGCGAAGCACGGCGTCGTCGGCATCACCCGCGGCCTGGCGAACGAGCTCGGCGAGTACGACATCCGCGTCAACAGCATCCATCCCGCGGGCGTCGAGACCGAAATGATGAACGTCAACGGGCTTTTCCAGATGATCCAGGCCAAGGCCACCACGCTCGGCCCGGTCTTCATGAACACGCTGCCGCACGAATCGATGAAGCCCGAGGCCGTCTCCGCGGTCGTGGCTTTTCTCGCCAGCGACGACGCGCGCTACCTGACCGGCGCGCAGATCCCGGTCGACCTCGGCACCCTCAACCGCTGACGCGCTGGAACCCTCAGAGACACAGAAAGGCTGACTGATGACCGCTACAGAAGCAACGCGCACCGGCAACTGGGGACGCTGGGGCGACGCCGACGAGCGCGGCGCGCTCAACCTGCTCACCCCCGAGGTGGTGCTGCGCGCGACCCAGGCCTGCCGCACCGGCAAGGTCTACAACCTCGGGCTGCCCGTGCAGCGCAGCGGCGTGCCGGTGTTCGACTACCGCGGCGCCCCGCAGCGGCTCACGCTGACCAGCCAGACCGATGAGGGCAACTTCGCCGCGTTCGGCGCCCCGAGCGGACTCGGCGCCAACGAGGACACGCTCGTGATCCCGGCGCACAACGGCACCCACGTCGACGCGCTCTGCCACGTCTACTCCGACGGCCAGATGTACAACGGCTTCTCCAAGGACTCCTTCGCCTCCCAGGGCGGCGCCGGTCATTGCGGCATCGAGAAGACCGGCGGCTTCGCGGCCCATGCGGTGCTCGCCGACCTCGCCGGTCACATGGGTGTCGAATGCCTGGAGCCGGGCTACCGGATCAGCGGCACCGAGATCGAGGAATGCCTTGCGGCGCAAGGGGTTTCCGTGCAGCCGGGTGACGCGCTGCTGGTACGCACCGGATGGCTCGACCTGTTCGCCCGGGTGACCGCTGCGGGCGAGCCGGCGCCGTTCGCGCAGCCGGGGCTCTCGCTGTCGTGCGTCGACTTCATCCGTGACAACGAGCTGGCCGCGGTCGGCGCCGACAACGCGGCGATCGAGTGCATCCCGTTCGATGACGACCGCTTCCTGGCGGTGCACATCGAGCTGCTCGTGAAGCTCGGGATCCCGCTCGTCGAGCACCTGCAGCTGGCTCCGATGGCGGCCGACAAGTGCTACTCGGCGCTCTTCGTCGTCGCACCGATGCTGGTGACCGGCGGCACCGGCAGCCCGGTCAATCCCATCGCCATCGGCTGAGGGGTGCCGTTCGACCCCTACGACCCGGCGGTCATCGACGACCCGTATCCGGTGTACGACCGGCTGCGGGCGTCGGGCCCGGCCTACAACGCCGAGCTGGACTGCTGGTTCCTGCTGCGCTGGAACGACGTGCTGGCGGCGGCGAGCGACGCGCTGCTGTTCACCTCGGCGCAAGGCATCGACATCGGCAAGAGCCGTGCCAACCCGGCACGCAACATCTTCACGCTCGAGAATCCCGAGCACGATCAGCTACGCGCGGTGGCCAGCAAGCGCTTCACGCCGCGGGCGATCGCGGCATTCGAGCCGCGGGTGCGGGCGCTGGCGCGCGAGCACCTTGCCGCGTTCATCGGCCGCGGCTCCTGCGAGCTGATGGCCGAGCTCGCGATCCCGTTGCCGATCATCGTGGTCGGTGACCTGCTCGGGGTCGCACCCGCCGAGCGCGCCCAGTTCCGCGAGTGGGCTGACGCGCTGGTACACCAGGACGCCCGTGATGCCGCCACGGTCGAGCGGGCCCGGGAGGGCGGCCTCGCGGTCGCCGGGTACTTCGCCGCGGCCGTGGCCGACCGGCAGCGCGAGCCGCGCGATGACCTGCTGACCGACCTGCTCGCGTCCGAGGTCGGCGGCCGCCCGATGACCACGGCGGAAGTGGTCGGGTTCGCGTTCGCGCTCATCGTGGCCGGCACCGAGACCACCACCAACCTGATCGGCAATGCGGTGCTGGCGCTGGCCTCGCATCCCACGCAGCGCCGGCTGCTGGCCGCGCATCCCGAGCTTGCTGCCGCCGCGGTCGAAGAGGTGTTCCGGTTCGACGCGCCCGTGCAGGGCCTGGCCCGGGTGACGACCGCCGACGCGCCGTTCGGCGACACCGTCATCCCGGCCGGCAGCCGGGTGCAGTTGCGTTACGGCGCCGCCAACCGTGACCCCGAGCGCTACCCCGACCCGGGCACGTTCGACATCGAACGGCCACCTCCCGCAGGCATCCGCCACATTGCCCTCGGGCACGGGATGCACTTCTGCCTCGGCGCCGCGCTCTCCCGGCTGGAGGGTCGCGTCGTCCTCGAGGAACTCATGAGCGTGATGCCGGAGTGGGACGTCACGGGAGTCAGCAGGCGACCGTCCGCCGAGGTGCGCGGACCGGCGACGCTGGAGCTGACGTTCCCCACCCCGACCGCCGGAAAGGCCGCCACCGCATGAGCACCACCGAGGAGACAGCAGGAGAGCGCGCGACCGGCGGACCGCTCGCCGGTATCCGGGTGGTCGAGCTGGGCATGTGGGTGGCAGGGCCGGGCGCCGGCGGCATCCTCGCCGACTGGGGAGCCGACGTCATCAAGATCGAGCCACCGGCGGGTGACCCGGCCCGCTCGTTCGGCGGGATGATCGGCGGCGACGGCGTCACCAACCCGCCGTTCGATCTCGACAACCGGTCCAAGCGCAGCATCGCCATCGACCTGTCCACCGACGCGGGGCGTCTGCTGGCGCAGGAGCTGGTGGCCGGTGCCGACGTCTTCCTCACCAACATCCGGATGGACGCCCTCGAGCGCGTCGGGCTCGCCTCGGAGGTCGCCTGCGCGCGTAACCCACGGCTGGTGTACGGGATCATCACCGGCTACGGCACGGAGGGCGACGACGCGAATCGGCGGGCGTACGACATCGCCGCCTACTGGGCACGTTCGGGCATCGCCGACGCGCTGGCCCCATCCGGCGGCGACCTCCCCTTCCAGCGCGGCGGCATGGGCGATCACTCCGTCGCGATGACGGCGGCGGCGATGATCAGCGCCGCACTGGTGCACCGCGAGCGCACCGGCGAGGGCCAGTTCGTCTCCACCTCGCTGCTCCGCCAGGGCGCGTACACCATCGGCTTCGACGTGAACGTCGCCCTGATGTGGGGCTACAACATCCAGATCGGCAACCGGCGGACCATGGGCAACCCGGCGATGAACAACTACACCGCCGGCGACGGGCGCCGCTTCTGGATCGTCGGTCTCGAGGCCGAGCGGCACTGGCCGCCGCTGGCCCACGCCGTCGGCCATCCGGAATGGCTGACCGACCCGCGCTTCGACACGGCCGTGGGACGGCGCGACAACGCCGGCGAGCTGATCGGCCTGCTCGACGCGATCTTTGCCGAGAGGCCGCTGCAGGAGTGGGCGCCGATCTTCGAGGCCGATCCGGACTTCATCTGGTCACCGGTCAATTCGGTCAACGACCTGCTCGTCGACCCGCAGTTCTTCGCGGCCGGCGGCATCGTCACGGTGCCGGACGAGAAGGACGGCGTCTTGATGGTCGCCACGCCCGCCGACTTCCACGGCACCCCGGCCGGGCCACGCTTCCGCCCTCCGCGGCTGGCCGAGCACACCCGCGAGATCCTGGCCGAGCACGGGCGCGACGAGTCCGAGATCGAGGCCCTCATCGCGGCCCGGGTTGTGTTCTAGCCTGAGACCATGCCGTCGATCGACCTGAACGCCGACCTCGGCGAGGGCTTCGGCGCCTGGCGCATGGCCGACGACGCGGCGCTGCTGGAACTGGTGACGAGCGCCAACGTCGCGTGTGGGTTCCACGCCGGCGATCCCTCGACCATGCGGCGGGTGTGCGCGCGGGCGGCTGAGCTCGGCGTGCGGATCGGCGCTCACGTCAGCTATCGGGACCTGGCCGGCTTCGGCCGCCGGTACCTGGCCGTCGATCCGGCCGAATTGCGTGACGAGATCACGTATCAGATCGCCGGGCTGGACGGGATGGCCCGGGCCGCCGGCACACGCGTCAGCTACGTGAAGGCTCACGGGGCGCTGTACAACAAGGTCGCGGACGACCCGGAGCACGCCTCGGCCCTGGTGGCCGCCACCTGGGTGTACGACCCGACGCTGCCGCTGCTCGGCCTGCCCGATTCGGTGCTGCTGGCGGTCGCTGCCGAAGCCGGAGCGCCCACGGCGGCCGAGGGCTATCCCGACCGGCGCTACACCGACAGCGGACGCCTGGCCCCGCGGACCGCGCCCGGCAGCGTGCTGTCCGACCCCGCCGAGGTGGCGGCGAATGCGGTGCGGCTGGCTGCTTCCGGTGCCGTCGCGTCGCTCTGCCTGCACGGTGACAACCCGGCGGCCCTCGATCTGGCGCGCCGGACGCGCGAGGCGTTGCTCGCGGCGGGCACCGAGGCGGCGTCCTTCACGTGACCGTGCGGGCGGTGCGGGCAGCGGGCGAGCGGGCTGCCGTGCTCGACTGCGGGCCTGCGGCGGCGGGGACGGCTGCGGCGGTGCGGGAGCTCGCCGACCGGAGGGGGATCAGGCTCACGGATGTGGTTCCGGGCGCGGCCACGGTGCTCGTGCTGGCCGCCGACCCCCTTGATCTGCAACGGTTTCTGGCTTCCTTGCCCGAGCTCACGCCTGCCGTTGCGGCGGCGGCGCCGGGGCCGGCTGTGGAGATTGCGACGCGCTACGACGGGCCGGACCTTCCAGCAGTCGCCGAAGCGACCGGGCTGGACGTCGCTGAGGTCGTGGCGCGCCACAGCGCCGTGGAGTACGAGGCGGCGTTCACCGGCTTCGCGCCGGGATTCGCGTACCTGTCAGGGCTCGACGTCGCGCTGCGACTGCCGCGGCGCGGCAGCCCCCGCCCCCGCGTACCGCCTGGCTCGGTCGCGATCGCCGACGCCTTCAGCGCGGTCTATCCGCGGGCGAGCCCCGGCGGCTGGCACCTGCTCGGCTCGACCGAGGCGGTCGTCTTCGACGCCTCACGCGAGCCACCGGCGCTGATCGCTCCCGGCACCCGGGTGCGCTTCGTGCCGGTGCCATGAGCGCCCTCATCGACGTCGTCGACGGTGGGCTGCTGACCACCGTGCAGGACGCGGGACGCCCCGGGCGCGCCCATCTCGGAGTCCCGCCGTCCGGGTATCTCGATGCGCCCGCGGCCCGGCTGGCGAACCGGCTCGTGGGCAACCACGAGAGTGCGGCGGTGCTGGAGACGACCGGGAGCGGACCGGCGCTGCTGCTTCGCGGGGCCGCGACGACGGTCGCTGTCACGGGAGCTCCGGGGCCGGTGAGCATCGACGGTCAAGCCGTCGACCACCACGCCTCCTTCCTGCTGCGTGATGGCGAGCGGCTGACGGTCGGCCGGGTCGCGTCCGGGCTGCGCAGCTACATCGCCCTTCGCGGCGGGATCGCGGTGGAGCCGGTGCTCGGCAGCCGGTCGACCGACCTGCTGAGCGGGCTCGGACCACCCGCGCTCCAGGCGGGTCAGCAGCTCCCTGTCGGGGGCGACATATCCGGCGCCGTGCCCGCCGCCGACGGGGTCGCGTTTCCCACGGTGGAGGCTGCGCCCGTCATCAGGCTCGTCCCCGGGCCGGGCGACGACTGGTTCGGTCCGGAAGCGCTGGAACTGCTGGGATCTGCCGCCTGGACGGTGGACCCGGCAAGCAGTCGCGTCGGCCTGCGCCTGACCGGCATCCCGCTGCAGCGACGCCGCCCGGGTGAGCTGGCGCCGGAAGGGATGGTGACCGGCGCGCTGCAGGTGCCGCCGAGCGGGCTCCCGGTGCTGCTGCTCGCCGACCATCCGACGACCGGCGGGTACCCGGTCATCGCCGTCGCGCTGGAAGGCGATCTGCGCCACGCCGCGCAGGCTGCGCCGGGAAGCACGGTGCGCTTCAGGCTGCAAGCAAACCCTGCGCGGCCGCGTACGTAGCCATCACCCATCCTTCGTGACGCGGCAGTTCGATGCCGGCGAATCTGTCCAGCGCCAGCAGCGAATCGGTGGTCAGAAAGAGCACGCCGCCGGCCGCCGTCGCGGGCCGTCCGGTGTCGAGCGCGGTGACGGCCATCGCCGCGAGCGCCGTGCTGTAGGCAAGTACCGGGTAGCGGTCGCGTCCGGTGTGCGGCCAGAGATACGCGTTCAGCCCGGTCCAGGCGGCGAGATACGGCAGCACGAGCACCGGGTTTCGGCGGACGAGCCCTGTGCCGGAGCGCTGGCGTAACGCCTGGATCCACGCGACATGCCCGGCCAGGAACGCGCCCAGGCCGGCCGTGAAGGCCTCCTGGCCGCCGCTGAGCAACGCGACATCGCCCACTCCCCCGAGCGCCAGCGCCCGCTGCGTCAGCCGATCGCGCCCGATCAGCAGCGTCGGCATCAGGAGCGGCTTCGTGACCCACCGCGCCCGCCCGGCCTTCCTGCTCCCGCTCGCCGCCAGCGCCACATCCGCCGCCGCCACCGCCAGGAACGCCGCTGAGGACCTTGCCCGCCGGCTCCGCCTGTCCCTCACGCCGCCAGGCTGCCACATCACTGGTCGTCTTGGTCCGGTCAAGTACCAAAGGCTGCCGCGAGCATCAGGTGGGCGTCGGCAGCCCCAGCATGTCGGCGAGCAGCAGGGTGGCACCGTTGACGCGCTCGTAGCTCTGCTCCGGAGCGAGCCGGCCCGCCTCGACCATCCGGCGGGCGGCGCGTAGCACGATGATGCCGAAGCGGAAGCCGGCGAAGACGTCGTAGTAGCTGATGTCGCGGGCGTCGCGGCCGGCGGCGTCCTCCCACATGGCGACGGTCGTGGCGTCGTCGGGAAAGCCTGGGATCGTGGGGTTTTCCATGCCGACGGAGTGGAAGCGGTTCATGAACAGCCACCAGCCGAGGTCGACCTCGGGAGGCCCGATGGCGGCCATCTCCCAGTCCAGGACGCAGACGGGTTCGAGGTCGACGTAGAGCATGTTGCCGATACGCGAGTCGCCCCAGTTGAGTCCTTCCGGCCCCGGCGCCGGCTCGTGGTCGATCAGCCACGAGAGGGTCGCGTCGAGCACCGGGTTCGGCTGGCCCGTCACGGCCCACTCATACCAGCGCAGCGCGCTCATCAGCTGCTCGTGGAAGCCGAAGCAGCCCGACCCCGGCCCCAGATGGTCCAAGGCCAACGAGGCGGCGTCGAGCCGGTGGATGCGCGCCAGCATCGCGATCGACGTGATGTAGAGGCGGGTCTGCTCCGCCGGGGTGAGCCCGAGTACCCACCCCACCTGGGTGTACGGCGGCAGGTCGGGCGGCGCGTCCCCGGCTACCTCGCGCATGACGTAAAAAGGTGCGCCCAGCAAGGACGGATCGGGCTCGTAGCCCACCAGCGGCGGTACCGGCACGTCAGTGTCCGCGAGCGCCTTCATGGTGGCGTACTGGCCGGCCAGGTCGTAACGGTGATACAGCCCCGGGCCGTGGGGCGGGCGCCGCACGACGAACCCGCCCGATCCGGCGACCCCGCCCGAAAGCCACGACGCGCGCACCATCATGGTGTCGTTGGAGGCCCCGTTCAGCTCCGCCCCCGAGGTGCTCTCGATCTGCAAGCGCGACACCCCGAGCGCGCCTTCGAGCCACCCGGCGAGCCCGGCGGTGTCCTCCAGCGGCGACGGGGCGAGCGGTCCGCTCACGTGAGACCGCGCCGCGGCAGGTTGCCCGTCGGGATCAGGGCCGCATGCCCGGCACCGCGGATCACGCGACCGTCCGGGGTGTGGATGTCGAGGCGCACCGCGCAATCGCGGTGATAGGGGCGCTCGACCGTGCCGTCGGGCAGCACCACGTCCTCGTCATGGGAGACGTCGTACACGTCGTGCTCGAGGGGCTGCTGGCCGCGCCAGACCCCGAAACCCCGGCGGTCGGCGTAGCCCATCGAGTAGCCGAGCCCGAGCATCGACAGCGACCGGGTGATCGGCAGCATCTCGAAGCGGTAGGTCCCCGCCGGGGTGTGCGCCAGCCAGGTGCCGCGCGAGAAGCGCCGCGTGCCCGGGTAGACGTCGAACTCCAGATCCACGTCGGACGCGGAGACCGAGCTGCCGTCGGCCCAGCGAATACCTGCTTCCGCATGGGTTTTCGTGCCGTCTTCGATCTCGTGCAGCTGGATGTGCCCGCCCATGTCAGGCGCGCCCCAGGTGAGCCAGGTCCAGAGAAAGCCGCCGCGCGCCGTGCGCATGTCCTCGTCGCCCGTGACCGGCTCGCCGCCCGCCACGTCAGTGCGGATACCGAACGAGTGGTCGCGCCCGCCCCACCAGTTCCTCATCTCGCGCCGCTTGCCGCCGAGCTCGACCCAGCCATCGACGGAGCCGGACTGGTTGTAACGCATGTAGTTCTGGTTCACCCGGCCGCGCAGCCGGCTCCAGCTCGGGATCTCCTCGTGGGGCGCGATCTGTGCCTTCCACTCCATGTCGAACGCGAGGCCGCTCTCGTTGGGCGCGAGCTCCAGGCGTAGCCGCCGGAACGGCTCCAGGATCGAGACCCTCAGCGGCCCACTCTCCGACACGAAGGGATCGGACGTGAACAGCGCCGGCCGCAGCGCGCTGCTGACCCGGACGTTGTGCTGCTTGCCCGCTTCGATCAGCGCCGCGTAACCGTCGATCACGTTCATGTTCAGGTACGTGCACAGGCCCGTATTGATCGCCGGCTCGGATCCCTCGGGGTCATAGATCGCGAACCAGTAGCGGTCGAAGAACCGGGGGTCGCTCGTCCCCGCATGGTCGAACGTGGTCGGCAGTTGATGATGCAGCGTCTCGTCGAGCGGGCTGAGCATCGCTTCTCCTCACGGGAGCCGGAACCCGAGCTGTCCGGCCAGTGGCCCATCTTGACGTGCGGCTCCCGTGAGGATGCGCGCTGGGGGTGCGCGGTCAGCGCGGCTCGATGACGACCGCCGAGTTGTGCCCACCCATGCCGATCGACGACTTCAACGTCGCCCCCTCGCGCAGCGGGCTCACCCCATCGAGCAGCCGGGGATGGCCGGACGCCCGTCGCCGCGGGGCGGGCACGACCCCACGCTCGAACCCGAGCAGGCTGGCGGCCACCTCCACCGCCGCCGCGGCCGCCTGGCAGTGACCGGCGAGCGGCTTGACCGAGAACACGTCAGCCCCGGTGAGCAGCGTGTCGAGCATGTCCGCCTCGGTCGCGTCGCACTGGCTGGTCCCCGGACCATGCGCATTCAGATACGCGATGTCGGCGGGCAGCTTCCCGGCACTGCGCAGCGCGTCGGTGTAGCAGCGCCGGACCTGGGTGCGGCTGGGCTCGATCGACGTCACGTGATGGGCGTCGTGCGACATGCTGCCGCCGAGCAACCGGCCGTACGGCCGGGACGACGAGCGCGTCAGCAGGAAGCCGACGGAAGCCTCGCCCATCAGAAAGCCCTGACTGCCCTCCTGGAAGGGCCGGCACGCGTCCTCGGGGTCGACATCGGTGATGGCGACGCCCAGGTTGCGAAAGTGCAGCACGTTCTCGGACGTGCAGGAGATGTCGGTGGAGATGACGAGCACGTCGCTGGCCAGCCCACCGTCGAGCCAGGCCGATGCGGTGAGCAGGCCGGCGTTGCCGGAGGCGCACATCGCGGAGACGTTCATCGCCGGGCCGTGGAAGCCGAACTCCTGCATGAGTGTCGACATCGGGGTCGAGGGCATCAGCGCCAGATAGCGACGCACGGGCAGCCGGCCCTCGTCCGTCCCGTAGAAGTCGCGCCACAGGTCGACCTCGCCGAGCACGACGCTGTGCACCAGCCCGACGGCCGGTCCCGGGGTCCAGCCGCGGCCGAGAGCGTCGGCCACGGCCTCGCGAGCGGCGGCGCGCATGGCGCGGGCGAACCGGCTCGGCCCGTCGGAAGGCTGCCCCCGTCGGCCACCAGAGCGACGTTCGCCTTCGCGCCCGGGCTCCACTCGTACCCGTCGTGCGGCAGCACCGCGCTGACGCCGGACAGCAGGCCGTTGATCAACGGATCGCGTCCCCAGCCGTAGGCCGTGACCGCTCCGATCCCGGCGAAATCGATGGGCTCGCGTATCCCGGACCTGCTGCTCATACGGCTCCTTCAGCGGATGTGGGCGGACGTTCCCGGATGGCTCGCCGCTCCCCTTGTCCGCGTCGGCGGGCCCACGGCGACGACGCAGGATCGCGCCGGGGCGCACTCGTGTTGCGGCTTCCCGCGAGCGGCCCGCCGACCGTCCACGGGCCTGCCGGGAGAGCACGAACGAGCACCGAATCAGCCCCCGTGACCGTCCCGCGGCCCTGTTTCGCGCTGCCGATGCGCGCCCTAGCTCAGGAATTGACCGTGCGACTCGCAGTTGAGCCGGCGCCAGGACGCGCCGGGGCTCGCGGATCCGGACAACTCAGGCAGTGCGAGGACGGCGCCGGGGAGGGCGGTGGGGGCGCACCACCGGCGGTGAGCGAACCGTCTGATCCAGCCCCGCACGGTCGTCGGTGGCAGGCCGAGACGGCGGCTGATGGTGCGGACCCCCACCCCGGCGGCCGCGGATGTGAGGGCGGCACCGATCACCTCGACCCGGTCGAGGCGGCGCAGCAGCATCCGGTCCGGCAGCACCACATGGGTACGCCGGCACGCTGTACAGCGCGCCCGCCGGGGACGAAACCGCTGGTAGCGGCCACGGTCGCGAACCCAGCGGCGCCGCGCGTACCCCCAGGGCCGCAGCGTGCCGTCGCATCCCGGGCAGCGCAGCCGACCGGCCGACATCGCCACACCCAGCCGCGCGGCCGGCGTCTTCGTGACGATCAGCGCGTTCCCCCACGTCCCGAGGGCCGCCTGTGGGGGCCCATACCGGTCATATGCCTTCCCACGATTCACCGGTCCGTCACGTTTCACTAGGGGGCAGAACCTGCCGAAATGAGAAAGGAAGCAAAAGGACGACGAAGGGTGAGCGGTGCTGGTGCCTGTGGGTGACATGCCCTCACCAGGCGCGCTCCCCACCCAACGCCATCGCGGCCACGCCGCGGGACCGGATGGTGCACCCGAGACTGCGTCGTGGGAGTGGAGCCCGGGCTCGCAGGAACTGCGCTGGCACGAGCCGATGCGCGCGGTTCTGGGCATGCCCGCGGCCGGCCCCGAGGACATCCAGGCGGCGCTGCGCCAGCTGCTGGACCCGATCCTGCTCGCGCCCCGCTGCCCCGGCGAGGTCATCGACCTCGAGCACACGCTGCGGCAGCCCCGCCGCGCCGATCGGCGTTTCACGATCCACGCCCAGTGGATGGCGGGCTACCGCGCGACCGCGCCGGTGCTCGGCGGCACGGTCACCGACATCACGAACGCGAACGTCGACAGCACCCCTTCCGAGCTGCGCGACCGCTACCGCCTGCTGGTCGAGCTGAGTCCTGACGCGATCGTCGTGCACTGCGACGGCGAGATCGTCTTCGCCAACCGGGCGGCCGTCGACATCGTGCGCGCAGAGTCGGTGAACGACCTGATCGGGCGTCCCATCCTGACGTTCGTCGCCCCCGAGTCGCGCGCCGGGATGCTCGAGCGCATCGCCGCGATGAAGGAATCCGACACCTACACCGAACCGGCCGAAGCGATCCTGCAGCGGGTCGACGGCACGACGGTCGTCGTCGAATCCACGTCGGTCCGTACCCGCTGGGCCGACAAGCCCGCGTTCCAGGCGATCCTGCGCGACCTCACCGATCAGAAGGCCGCCGAGTCCAGCCTGCGGCTGTCGGCCAACCTCATCCAGCACGTCTCGGACGCGATCATCGCGCTCGACGTGCAGGGCCGGATCAGCAGCTGGAACCCGGCCGCCGCGGCGCTCTACGGCTGGGACGCCGGCGACGCCGTCGGGCTCCCGATCGACGCCCTGCTCGGGGGTGAGGCGTCCGGCGACAACGTCCTCGCCATGGCCCGCGGCACCCGTGCCGAGCTGACGCACCGCCGCCGCGACGGCTCCGCGGTCCACGTGGTGGTGTCGATCGCCGACATCCGCGACTCCGCCGGCGCCGTCAGCGGCAGCGTGCTGATCTCCGCCGACGTGAGCGAGCGGCGCCGGGCCGAGCAGATCCGCCAGCAGGCCGACGCGCGCTACTCCGCCGCCGTCGCCGCGCTGGACGAGGGCTTGCTGATCATCGACGTCGACGATCGCGTCGAGACGGCGAACCCTGCCGCGCTCCTGCTGCTGGCGAAAGCGACCCTGGTCGGCGAGCACTTCTGCGCCGTGACCGAGTTGATGGACGAGGACGGCCGGCCGCTGAACCCGGAGATGATCGGCCTCGAGGAGGCCCGGCAGCTGGGCACGGCGCGGCCGGCGTTCACCGCGTCGCTGCAGCGGCCGGACGGCAGCCGCACGTACCTGTCGGTGTCGATCCGGGCCCTGCCCACCGAGAGCGGCGACGGCCCGTTCCCGGTCGTGATGTGCCTGCGCGACGTCACCGACCGGCACGCCGCCGCCGAACTCCTACGCTTCGAGGCTCGCCACGACCACGCGACCGGCCTGGCGAACCGCAACCTCGTCCTGGAGACCATCAGCGACCTGTTGCGGACCCCGGACATGCCGGTCGGGGTGCTGTTCATCGACCTCGACCGGTTCAAGATGGTCAACGACTCGCTCGGCCATGACGCCGGCGACGCCGTCCTTCGCACGATCGCCCGTCGTCTCGCCTACGAAGCGCCGCCGCGGAGCACCGTCGGCCGGCTCGCCGGGGACGAGTTCGTGCTGGTGGTACCCGACGCCACGGTCACGGGTATGCAGGCGCTCGCCGGCGGCCTGCTCTCCCGGCTCTGCGAGCCCGTGCGCATCCTGCGCCGCGACCTCGTCGTCACCTGCAGCATCGGCATCGTCGTGACCGAGCCGGGCGCCGGGCATGGCGTGCGCGGGCGCACGAACGTCGGCGCCACGGACGTGCTGCGCGATGCCGACGTCGCCATGTACTACGCCAAGCAGCACGGCCGCAACCGGCTCGCGACGTTCGACGAGCGCTTCCGCCGCCGCGCCGTCGACCGGCTCGCGCTCGAGGAGGACCTGCGCCACGGGCTCGATGCGGGCGAGCTCTCGCCGGCCTACCAGCCGATCGTCGAGTTGGAGGGAATGCGCACGACAGCCGTCGAGGCGCTGGCCCGCTGGACGCATCCGCGGCGCGGACCGGTCCCGCCGACGGTGTTCATCCCGATCGCCGAGGAGACCGGGCTCATCGCTCCCCTGGGCCGGCTCATGCTCACCCGCGCCACCCAACAGGTCGCCGACTGGCGCGCCAGCGCCGGCGTTCCCGACCTGGTGATGTCGGTGAACCTCTCACCGCGCCAGCTCGCCGACCCGCATGTCGCCGACCGCGTCAGCGAACTGCTTGCCGCCAGGAACCTGCCCGCGTCAGCACTCACCCTCGAGATCACCGAGAGCGCGCTGATGGACGACCCGGAGCTCGCCGCCCAGACCCTGACCCGGCTGCGCAACCTCGGTGTCGGCATCTCGGTCGACGACTTCGGCACCGGCTACTCGTCGCTGTCCTACCTGCGCCGCTTCCCCGTGACGGGGGTGAAGATCGACCGCACGTTCGTGGAGTCGCTCGGCGAGACGCGCGACGACGACGCGATGGTGGCCGGCATCGTCAACCTCGCCCACACGCTCGGCCTGAAGGTCGTCGCCGAGGGTGTGGAGAAGCCTTCCCAATTGCAGACGCTCATCGACCTCGGGTGCGACTTCGCGCAGGGATTCCTGTTCTCCCGACCGTTGCCGGCCGACATCCTGACCCCGCTGCTGACGGTGGCTACCGGGACGTTTCCCACCGCAGCGGAAGGTGCTTGACCCCGTTGATGAAGTGCGACTGCAGCCGCTGCACCGGGCCGTCGATCGCGAGCTGCGGCAGCTGATCGATCAGCGCCTCGAACAGGCAGATCGCCTCCAGCCGCGCCAGGTGAGCTCCCAGGCAGAAATGCGGACCACCCGATCCGAACGCCACGTGAGGGTTGGGATCGCGCGTGACATCGAGCGTGTCGGGGGCGTCGAACGCCGCCTCGTCGCGGTTGGCGGAGGTGTACCAGAGCAGCACCTGCTCCCCCGGCGCCACCCGCTGCCCGGCCACCTCGGTCTCCCGGGTGACGGTGCGCGCGAAATGGGTCACCGGGGTCACCCAGCGCAGCAGTTCCTCAATGGCCACGGGGATTCTGGCAGGTTCGGCGCGTAACAGCTCGAGCTGCTCCGGGTGCTGCAGGAGGGCGATCACCCCGCCGGTCACCAGGTTGCGGGTGGTCTCGCTGCCCGCGTTGTGCAGGAGCATGAAGAACAGGTTCAGGTCGAGCTGCGAGAGCTGCTCGCCGTCGAGCTCGGCCGACAGCAGCGCCGACATCAGATCAGTGCCCGGGGTCTCGCGGCGCTCGGCGCACAGATTCTCGGAGTAGCCGTACATGGCACCGAGCGCGGCCATGATCTCTTCCTGGCTGTTGGCGAATTCGGTGTCGTCGCCGCTCATCATCTGCTCGGTCCAGGAGAACACCTTCGCCCGGTCCTGCGGCGGGATCCCGAGCAGCTCGGCGATGACTTGCAGCGGCAGCTCGACGGCGAGGTCGGTGACGAAGTCGAAGGTCGGCATGCCCGACACGCGCTGCAACTGCTCGTCGACGACCTCGCGGATCCGGTCGGTGAGGCGGGTGATGCGGCGCGGCGTGAAGCCCTTGTTGACCAGCTGCCGGCGCCGGGTGTGCTCGGGTGGATCGAGGTTGATGAGCAGCGGCAGGCTCGGCGCGGCCGGGTCGTTGCCGCGCACGGTGAACGGGTCGGGCTCGTTGGAGAAGATCTCCGGGTTACGCGAGGCGGCGACGACGTCGGCGTGGCGCACCAGCGACCAGTAGACCCGCTCACCGGGACCGGTCAGCTTGACCGGGCCGGGCTCGCGGCGCAGCTGGGCGAACGCGTCATAGGGCACGCCTTCGACCCAGTTGGTCGAGACCATGGGATTCACAGCCGGATTCACAGCAGCCAGAGCCGAACTCATGCCGTCAAACCAATCCCAGATGCTTACCCCGGTCAAGCAACGAGGGCACGGTAAGTTGACGCCCTGTCAGAAACCCTTCCCGAGCTCCCTTTTTCCTGAGGTGAACCCATGAGTGATCTCACCGGACGCGTCGCGCTCATCACCGGCGCCGCCCGCGGTCAGGGACGTTCGCACGCGCTGCGGCTGGCCGCTGACGGCGCCGATCTCGTGCTGTGCGACGTCTGCGCCGGCTTCGAGACGACCGACTACCCGGCCGCGACCGTCGAGGAGCTCGAGGAGACGGCGCGGCTGGTGGAGAAGGCCGGGCGCCGGGTGCTGGCGCGCCAGGCCGATGTGCGCGATCTGCCGGCGCTCCAGACTCTGGTGGATGACGCGATCGCCGAGTTCGGCCGGCTCGACATCGTGGTCGCGAATGCGGGCGTGATGTCGGCGGGCAAGGCCTGGGAGCTCACTCCCGAGCAGTGGAAGGACGTCATCGACGTCAACCTGACCGGGGTCTTCTACACGCTGAAGGCGGCCGTGCCGGCGATGATCGCGGCCGGCAACGGCGGTTCGATCATCGTGATCAGCAGCGCCGCCGGGCGCAAAGGCACCCCGTTCGTCGCGCACTACTCGGCGTCCAAGCACGGCCTGGTCGGGCTGGCCCGCACCTTCGCGCTCGAGCTCGGCGAGTACGACATCCGCGTCAACACGGTGCATCCGGTGGGCGTCCGCACGCTGATGGTCTCGGGCCCCACGCTTCCGTCGCTGCTGCCCTCGGTCGCGCTGACGGTCGGACCGACCTACATGAACACGTTGCCCTATGACTTCCTCGAGCCGGAGGCCGTCACCAACATGGTCGCGTGGCTCGCCGGTGACGAGTCGCGCTTCAGCACGGGCGCCCAGTTCGTCGTCGACCTCGGCAACACCTCCCGCTAGGGACGCTGGGAACGCCGGCCGCTCACGCGTCGCGGCGGCGCACTCCCGGTGTCTGCCGGGAGTTGACATGTGACCTTTTGGTCACCTATCTTGAGCGCGTGGACAACGACGAGGAGCTCGACAGCGCGTTCCGCGCGCTGGCGGATCCGACTCGCCGCTTCCTGCTGGACCTGCTCTTCGAGCGTGACGGCCGCACGCTGACCGAGCTGGAGTCCGGGCTTTCGATGTCACGCTTCGGGGTCATGAAGCACCTGAAGACGCTCGAAGAAGCCGGGCTCGTCGTGACCCGCCGATCCGGGCGGGAAAAGCTGCACTTCCTCAATCCGGTGCCCATCCGCCAGATCCACAACCGGTGGATCGACAAGTACACCGAGCACCGCGTCTCGATGCTCCTGGACCTCAAGGACGAACTGGAGAAGCCGTCATGACCACAGCCCCCTCAGCCATCCTGACCGAGCAGGCCACCACCACCCAGGTCTACCGCGTCTACATCAAGGCGACGCCCGAGGCGATCTGGCAGGCCATCACCGATCCCGAGTGGACCAACCGCTATGGCTACACCGGCTACGCCCACTACGACCTGCGCCCGGGCGCCAGGTACGAGGTGCTGGCCAACGAGGAGTTCAAGGCCGGCGCGGCCGCGGCCGGCTTCCCCTGCCCCGACGTCGTCGTCGACGGTGAGGTCATCGAGGCCGACCCTCCGCGCAAGCTCGCGCTCACCTGGCGGCTGCGGATGGACCCGACCATCGAGGCGGAAGGATTCACCCGCGTCACGTGGGAGATCAAGCCGATCGACGAGCGCGCCTGCTCGGTGACCGTCACCCACGACGTCACCGGCGCTCCCGCCACCGCGGCGGTGGTCTCCGGTGCGCTGGAGGACTCCGGTCAGGGCGGCGGCGGCGGTCACGCCTGGGTGCTCAGCGACCTCAAGTCGCTGCTGGAGACCGGCTCGACACTGGCGGGCAAGTAGCGCTAGTGACCCGGGCGCGGCAGACCCAGCACCCGCTGGGCGACGATGTCGCGCTGGATCTGGCGGCTTCCGCCGAAGATGGCCTGGGCGCGCGACCAGATGTAATTGGCCCACAGCTCGCCCTCACCGAGCACCCCCTCCGGGCCGGCGAGGTCGAGCAAGGCATGGTTCAGCAACTGCTCGGCACGCGTCATCAGCAGCTTGTCGAGCGAGCCTTCCGGGCCCGGGGCGCTCCCATCCAGCCGGCGGCAGGTGCTGCGTAACACCTGCAGCCGCAGGGTTTCCAGCTCCACCCAGGCCTCGGCCAGCCGCTCCCTGACGCCCGCATCCGCGGCGGCGCTGCCGTCACGGATGCGGGCTTCGGCGAGCGTGAGCATCCGGCGCAGCCGGGCGGTCCAGCCCATGTCGGCGGGGCCACGCTCGAAGCCCAGCAACGCCATGGCGATCTCCCAGCCCTGGCCTGCCGCGCCCAGCCGCAGCGCCGCCGGCACCATCGCGCCGGTGTAGAAGACCTCGGCGAATTCGCTGGAATCGTAGGCGGTGCGCACCGGGCGGCACTCGATGCCCGGCGTCGCCATCGGCACCATCAGCATCGACAACTGCTGGTGCTGGCGCCCCGCTGTGTCACCAGTTTCGGTGCGCAGGAGCAGCAGGCACCAGTCGGCCCACACCGCTTCGCTCGTCCAGAGTTTCTGGCCGTCGATGCGATAGGCGGCGCTCCCGTCATCGAGAGTCGTCAGGACGCCCCGCGTCGTCAGCGATGCGAGGTCGGAGCCGGCGCCGGGCTCGCTGAATCCCTGACACCAGTGCACCGTGCAGTCCAGCAGGCCGGGAAGGTGCTCACGCTTCTGCTCGTCGGTGCCGAAAAGCCTGATGGCATTGGCGATGTGGTTGAACGCCGGCCCGGGCGGTGCCCCCGCCGCCGCCAGCTCGTCGTTGACGATCGCGTCGTAGAGCAGCGAGTGGCCGTGACCGCCGAACTCGCTCGGGAACGAGACGCCGACGAATCCTGCCGCGGCCAGATCGCGGTGCCAGACGTGCATCGCCGCCATACGCTCGTCGCCGTCGGGCGGCAGCGGACCGGGAGCGTTGGCGCTGAGCCACTCGCGTACCCGCTGGCGGAAATCGGCTTCCAGCGGGGAATCGGCGAAGCTCAGCCCCGCCGGCTCCTCGGTACTCGACGACGGAGTCGATACGACGACGGGATTCGCCAGCCGCCGCTCGGCGATTGCCGCGTGCAGCACCCGTGGAGCGCCGAAGGTCTCGCCGTCGAACATCACCCGGCGCAGCAGCAGGTGCAGCGGATGCTCCCACGTCACCGCGATGCCGCCGTGAGCCTGCAACGCGATCTCGACGACTTCCCGGGCCGACTTGCTGCAGAAGGCTTTCGCCTGGGTCGCGGCGTCGCGCGCGCCGGCCGCTTTGACCGTGCCGAGTGCGTCCACCGCCCAGGCCGCATGCCAGACCGTGCTGCGGCACGCTTCCACGAGCACGGCTCCATCGGCCAGCAGGTGAGCCAGCGCCTGATTGGCGCCGATGACCCGGCCGAACTGCCGCCGCTCTCCGGCGTACTGCACGGCCATGGCGAGTGCCCGCTGGCAGAGCCCGAGCTGGTCGGCGGCGAGGACTGTCATCGCCAGCGCGGTCAGCCGATCGCGATCGGGGGTGTCGAGAGCGTGCACGCCGAGCAGTTCCCCGGGGTCGCCGACCACCCCGACCATCGCGACGCGGGTGCGGTCCAGGGTCGGCCGGGCGCGAGCGCGTGAGAGCAGATGCCGGCGCAGCACGCCGGCGGCGTCGACCGTGAGTCCGTGGCTGGCACCGAGCGCGTCGAAGGCGACGGCCGGCTCGTCGGGGCTCGCGAAACGTGTCAGGTCGGCGGTCAGCAGCACGCAACAGCGCAGCTCCCCGGCGGCTACCGCTTCGGCGTCGGACGCCGCACCCGTGGCCGCCAGCAGCGCCGGCGCCAGGATTCCCTGCCCGACATAGGGCGCCGGGCACAGCGCCTCCGCCAGCCGCTCAGCGACGAGCGCAGCCGCCACCGCAGCGCCGCTGTCCCCCTGCGTGTCGACGCCGGCGCCGATGCCGAGCAGTCCGGCCCGGGCAAGCGCATCCCACGTACTTGCGGACTGCTCCGGGGTGGGCGGCAGGTCGCGTATCCCCGTGATGGCATGCTGGGCGCCGAGCCGGGCAGCAGTAGCCGAGATCAGCTCCTGCTCGTGGCTCAGGCGAACGTCCATTCTCCCAACCTCTCATCTCTGACATCAGCTGCTAGGAGGCGCTCCGCATGGCGCAAGGACTGCCCGAACCCCCGGAACTCGGCGCGAGCGCAATGCCGCCCGGTACGTATGAAGGCGAGACCGTCTTCGTCACGGGAGCCGGTACGGGACTGGGCAAGGCGATCGCCGCGGAGTTCAGCCGGCTGGGAGCCTCCATCGTGATCGCCAGCCGCAAGCCCGAGCACCTGGCGGACGGCCAGGCGGCGATCGAGGCGCTCGGCGGCAAGGTGCTGACGGTCGGCTGCGACATCCGCGACCCCGAGCAGATCGCCGCAGCTTTCGACCGTGCCGAGGAGGCGTTCGGGCTGCCCGGCGTACTCATCAACAATGCCGCCGCGAACTTCCCGGTGCCGGCGGAGGACATGTCGCCCAATGCCTGGCGCACCGTCGTCGACATCACGCTGAACGGGACGTTCTTCTGCGCCCGCGAGTTCGCCCGCCGCCACCTGGCCGCGCAGACACCCGGCTCGATCGTCAACGTCGGCGCGTCCTACGCCTGGACCGGCGGTCCCGGTTTCGCTCACTCGGCCGCGGCCAAGGCGGGCGTGAAGAACATGGTCGAGACGCTCGCCGTCGAGTGGGGCCCGTACGGGATCGCGGTCAACGGCCTCGTGCCGGGCCTGTTCCCGCACGAGGACATGACCGCCGACATCAAGGGCAACCTCTCGCGCACCAACGACAAGGACGTCTGCCAGCCGGCGCTGCGGGTGGGCCGGCTGCGCGAGCTCGGCTGGGCGGCGACGTTCCTCGCCTCCCCGTACGCGCGCTTCATCTCCGGCCACACCCTGGTGGTCGACGGCGCGAACTGGCAGCGCCGCACGCTCACCAACCCCCCGGTCGTCACGGTGCGCGACCAGATGGGCAAGGGACCCTTCGCCTTGTGAGCGAACGAATCAGACGACAGATTCGCCCTTGAGCATGGCACCCGCGTCGACCCGGATGTTCATGCCCGTGAGGTAGCGCGACTCGTCGCTGGCGAGAAACGCGACGAGGTGGCTGATGTCGATCGGGTCGATGAACGGGATCGGCATCGCCTGCATCGCCGGGAAGGCGAGCATCGCGTCCTCGCGCGTGGGGTGCGGGACGTCGGGGCGGAAGGCCTTGTAGACGTCCTCGTTGTGCAGCAGCTGCGTGTCGCAGTTGGTCGGATGGATCCCATTGAGCCGGATCATGTGCGGCGCCAGCTGCAGCGCGAAGACCTCCACGTAGCGGAAGATCGTCTGCTTGGACCAGGCGTAGCCGGAGCCGCCGCCGCCCAGCGCCGGGTTGTCCATGAGGCCCTTCATCATCCCGGCGGTCGAGCCCGTCACGATGATCGAGGCGCCGGCCGAAAGGTGCGGCAGCGAGACCCCGACCGTGTGCAGCACGCCCACGAGATCCACGTCGACCCCGTCGACGAAACTCTGCAGCAGGGTCGGGTCCTTCATGGCGGTGACCCCGGCGTTGGCGACGACGATGTCGAGGCGGCCGAACTCGGAGATGCCCTCGTCGACGACCGCCTGCAACTCGGACTTGACCCGCACGTCGCCCTTGCGGGCGATGATGCGCCGGCCCTCGGCCTCGACCTCCTTGACGGTCTGCGCCAGATCCTCGGGCGTGGCCAGCGGGTAGTTCATGCTGCCGAACGTCTCGCAGATGTCGACAGCGATGATGTCGGCGCCTTCCTGCGCCAGCCGGATCGCGTGACTGCGTCCCTGCCCGCGCGCCGCGCCGGTGATGAAGGCCACCTTGCCCTCGAGCTTGCCCATCGTGATCTCGCTTCCGTCGTCGTGTCGCGGTCAGTCGCCGAGCAACGGCGAGTCGGTGTTGGAAGGCCACTGGGGACGGTAGTAGCCGCGGAAATGCAGCTCTCCACCGCGTAGCTCGCGGATGGTGAGGAAGTCACCCTTGTAGCCGCGGTGGTCGTACGCGGCGAACGTGAGATACGTGGCCGGACCACCGTTGGTGCAGGGCATCCACTTGATCCGCTCGAGGCCGAGCTTGACCTCCGCCGGGATGGCGATGGACGCGTTCGCGATGCCCTGGATGGCCGCGCGGGCGGTGTCGTAGGAGAGCGCGACGACGACGTTGCGGGACGTGCGGCCGAAGCGCTTGGTGAACCGCTCGAGCATGGCCTCGTAATTGGGGTTGGTGCCGTCTTCACCGAGCTGGTCGACTCCGTGCCAGCCCTCGAGTCCCTCGGCCCAGGCGTTGGAGTTCGAATAGAACATGAACGCCGTACCCATGAAGCGCGGCGGGTCCCAGTCGAGTGCCTTGAACGCCTTGGCGAAGTTGAACGTCGAGTAGCCGTAGCCCATGTAGACGATGGCTTCGGCGCCCGCTTCGCGCATGGCGGCGACGCTCTCCTGGAAGTTTCGCGGGTTGGGCCCGAGCGAGACCTCGCGCAGGATCTCGACGCCCGCGTTCTGCGCCGCGACGCGGAAGTAGCCCGCGTAGTCCTCACCGGAGGAGCCGCGCTCCCAGAAGAAGCCGACCTTGGTGTAGCCGTTCTGGCGGCACCAGTTGGCGCCCATCGTCGACTCCGACGGGATGTCGCCGTTCGCGACGGTGAAGCAGTACTCGCCGAAGTAGCGCACCGCGCCGGTCCAGGCCAGGCACGCGACGCCGGTCTCGTTGATGAGATCGCGCAGGTTCACCGCATTGTCGGAGATCATCGGTCCGGCGATGACAACGCAGCCCGCTTCCACCAGCTTCAGGTAGCCCTCGCGGACCTTGCGGTAGTTCTCCCGCGGCAGCCCTCGCGCGTCGACGGTGATGATCTCGACGGGACGGTCGTAGACACCCTCGTTGAGCGCGTCCTCGAGGGCCAGGATCGTCGCGTCGACCCAGTCGGCCAGCAGCTGGCCGATGTCCATGTCGACCAGGATCCCGATCTTGACCGGCTCGAACGGATCGCCCTGCGTGGTAACCCCGCGGGTCGGCGGGTAGACGACGATCGACTCGACCGCCTTCTCCCCGATGCGGCCGCCGCCCTGGTACCAGAGGTCGTTCTGCCAGGACCCGAGCTCGGCAGTGTCGACCCCCGATTCGACACTGGCTACCGCCCGGTCCTCGCGAGCGATCCCGTGATCGATCGGGGCGGGAAACATCCGCTCTGCGTACCGGTTCTTGGGTTCCTCGCTGGCCGCCACGTTGCGCAGTGAATCACAAACCTGGTGCGATGAACACCGGTTCAGTGAACGCTCGGCGGGTCCGCCAAGAGCGAAATCAGGGCACGCTTCGGGGCGTCCGGCGGTTGTGCTCGCTGTGCCGATCGAAGAGCCCCTGGACGCTTACTCGCGCATCGTCGTGGACGTCGCCGAGAGCGTGCTCCCGAGCGTGGCCAGCCTGCGCGTACGCGGGCGGCGCGGCGAGGGCGCCGGGAGCGCGGTCGTCCTCACACCGGACGGCCACCTGCTCACCAGCGCCCACGTCGTCGAAGGCGCCGACGGCGGGACCGCTTCGTTCACCGACGGCGAGAGCTCGCGCTTCAACGTCGTCGGCAGCGATCCGCTGAGCGACCTCGCGGTGCTGCGCGCGCTCGGCGGCACTCCCCCGCCGGTCCATCTCGGCGACGCGACGACGCTGCGGGTCGGCCAGCTCGTCGTGGCGCTCGGCAACCCGCTCGGGCTGTCGGGCAGTGTCACGGCCGGCATCGTCAGCGCGCTCGGACGCTCGCTCCCGACTCGCGCCGGCCGCATCGTCGACGACGTCGTGCAGACCGACGCGGCGCTCAACCCGGGCAACAGCGGCGGCGCTCTCGCCGACAGCCGCGGCCGGGTGGTCGGGATCAACACCGCCGTCGCCGGGGTCGGTCTCGGACTCGCGGTACCGGTCAACGACACGACGCAGCGCATCATCGGCGCGCTGATGACCGACGGCCGGGTGCGCCGTGCGTGGCTCGGCATCGCGGGTGCTCAGGCTCCGCTCCCGCCCCCGCTCGTCGCCCGGACGGGACGCAAGAGCGGGCTTCGCGTCGCGCAGATCGTTTCCGGCAGCCCGGCCGACGACGCCGGTCTGAAGGCTGGGGATCTGCTCGTCGCGGTCGGCGGGACACCGGCGGCCAGCAGCGGGGAGCTCCAGCGGCTCATGGTGGCCGACGCGATCGGCAAGCGGGTCGAGATCACCGTCTGGCGTAACGGCGCCCTGGTCGATGTGATCGCCGTGCCCGGGGAGCTCGCCTCCACCTGAGAGGGAGCCGGAGGAGAAACGCCCGATTGCAGCGCGACCTCGAAGCGCCCGCTAGTGGCATCACTTACGCGCCTGCGGCTCAGCCGACGTTGACGAACGTGACGACGCCGCCGCCAGGTCCGTTGCACCACACGTCATTGCCGAGCGGGCGTTCCAGGTGCATGGGGCCGGTGCAGCTCCAGCCGACTTTCCACGTGAAGGGACGTTGACCTGAGTGTTGATGCCAACTCAGGGCCATGTCACGTGCCGTCGCGCAAGTGGTGTTGTGCGCCTTGATGTCCCACACACCCGCGTCGCTTTGCGGGATGGTTCCAATAGAGCCGCAGCTGACGTAGGGCCTCGGAGGGTCACATGCAACCGTCGACAGCACCAGTGGGCTCGCGAGCAACACACAGGCAGCGAGGACCCGGGGACGCTTCATGATTCCATTCCCCTCGCCAGGTGCTGAGGCTCGGGTTTAACTCCATAAGCGTTGACCGGGGCCGCCGTCACAGCAAGAGACGTTGGTCCCTAATGGCTCGGCGACCAGCCAGACGAACTCCGCACGCGGCATGAAGCGTCGTCCCACAACTCGGCGACGCCGCTCAAATCCACCGGATGCGTGCCCATGAAGCCGGCGGCTGCGGCGGTCGACCGGATCGGTGCATGGCATCAGTGCCGGTAGGTGCGTCATCACCCACGGGCCAAATCCTGCCCGGCGAAACCGCCCGAGAATGCCGGTTGCGGAGCGCCCGGTAGCGGCACATCCGCGCGTCATCGCGCTCGTCCTCGTAGGGGAGGAAATGGTGAGCATCCGATCGGCTTTGGTCTCGATGGTCTCATCCTCGGCCGCTGCCTCTCAACGCCAGCGACAGCGACCTAGCCGATTCTCGTACCAGGACAGCTTCGGCCGATTCCACAACCGCATCACAAAGAATCTTGCTCGCGGTCTCAACCTTTGGGCCTTGATAGTGGTCTACCTATTCGTGACAACATCCTCGATCCAGGCGGTGGAGCTTGACGACGGCGAGGGATGATCAGTTCTCCGCCTTCGTCCAGGCGCGCGGAACGAGCCTGTACCGATTGGCAGCGCTGCTGACGGGCGACCCCAGCGATGGGGAAGACCTGCTGCAAATGGTCCTTGAGAAGACCTACCGCCGATGGGATCGCCTGGAAGCGATAGCAACGCCCGAGGCATACGTTCGCCAATCGCTGGTCAATGCCGCGCGAAGCCACTGGCGCCTGCGACTGCGCCGCCGCGAACAGGTCGTTGATGACCTGCCCGACGCCCCCGTGTTTGGGGGCCAGGACAGGATGCTGGTCCGCCATTCGCTGCTGGAGGCCCTGGCCGGGCTGACCCGTCAGCAGCGAGCCGTGATCGTTCTGCGCTATTTCGCTGACCAGGACGAGGCCGAGGTCGCCCGGCTGCTTGGGTGCAGCGTCGGCACCGTCAAGGCCCACTGCTCCCGAGGCCTGCAACGCCTTCGTAGCGACTTTCAGCTCACCGGCACGCCATTTGACCTTGTGCAGGAGTGACACAATGCCCACTAACATCGCAACCCAGCTCGCCGCCGCCGTCGAAAGTCTTCACGCCCCCACTGATCTGGCGGACAGGGTCATGCGGCGATCCCGTTCACTCCGGCGTCGACGGCTCGCCGGAGTCAGCCTCGTTGCGGCCACCGGGATCGCGGTCGCCGTTGTAGTCCCCATCGCGACGGGCACGAGCTCGTCTGGGGTCAGTCGTCTGGTGCCGGCCACCTCCCCACCGACGAAATCTCCAGCGGCGGTGCTCGCCTCGGTCGACGGAGTGGATGTCACGTGGCTACCCGAAGGGTTCCGGGCTCTGCCATACAGTCCGGACTACGGCTCGCTCATAGGAATGAATGGTGCGGTCCAGCGCATTTTCCAAAGCTCTGTCAACGGCCGGGTCGTCGGAAGGCTCAGCGTTGCAGTCCAACGCGGGTCGGACCTGAACCTCGACACATTCGCCAAGGACAATGTGGTCACTGGCGGAACCCTCAAGCGAGGCACCGTTCGCGGGCATCCCGCGCTTCTCCTGACCGACAGAAGTGGCGCAGAGACGACGATGTTGTGGGTCGAGAAGCATGGCCTGACCATCGGGCTCCTCGGCCCGACTATCCCGGAACTCATGCGCGTGGCGGACGGCCTGGTGATCGGTCCCGCACCAGCGCCAGCCGGCAGCGTAGCCGATGCAGTCATCCAGATCCGGGCGACTTTCCAGAATGCCTACACCGGAACCGAACCCGCAACAATCAGGCTGGAGACGATCGAGAACGGCGCCAAGCTCGCGCCAGTCCTATCCGAACTCACCAGGCAACTCCCCGACACGGTGCGCACCACAAAGATCACCACTGGAACGGTGACCTTCCTGGACCCGAATCACGCCCTTGTCGACTACACCCTCACCTTTCAGTACCAAGGCGGTCCAGTGAGCCAGACGGGACAAGCAACGGCCGTCGTCGTCGGTGGAGCGTGGAGGGTCAGCGAATCCAGCTACTGCAACTCCATTCAGCGACCCGGCGTGACACTCACCTGCCCACCCAAGTAGCCCCCGCTCCACTAGTGCGGGGGTACGACGTCCTTGGGCGCGGCTGTCGCCTGCAAGCTGGTGCGCCAGCGATACGCCCGCTATTGCCGGACCCCGAGCGAATTCGGAGCACGCGCGAAGGGTTGCTTGCTCAGGCGCTAAGTCGCCTTGGCGACGGCTCAATGGCCTGGAGAATCGACAGTCGCACTCGCATCCTCCGAGGCAAGGCGCGCTGATTTCTCATGTTCTGCTGGGTGTTTCGATGTGGACGGCGGGTTCGGGGTGCAGGCGCTGGTTGAGGTCGGGTTGGAGGAATGGGCGGCGTTTGCTGGTGAGTGGGGGTCCGCCGTCGGGTGGGAAGAATTTCAGGGTGTTGGTGTCGATGATCGTGTAGGTCCAGCCGCCTTCGTGGACGAGGTGGTGGTGGAAAAGGCAGTAGGAGTCGAGGTTTTGTTCGGTGGTGGGGCCGCCGTCGATCCAGTGCAGCCGGTGGTGGGCTTCGGTGCAGGCGGGGGGCCGGTCGCAGCCGGGGAACAGGCATCCGCCGTCACGCAGGGCGAGGTGGCGGCGCATGAGGGGGGTCGCGAGCCGGTTGGGGGTGCCCAGGTCGAGGATTTCCGACTCGCCGCCAAGCACGGCGGGGATGATGCCGCTGTCGCAGGCGAGGCGGCGGGCCGCTCCCGCGGTGAGGATGCCGTGGCCTTGGATGTCGGCGGCGCCGATCCCGGACTGCAACGCTTCCAGGGTGGTGGCGACGATCAGACTGCGCCGGCTGCTGCTGGTGCCGGTGCCAGGGTTGCTGTTGCAGTGGTCGGCATGGTTCATCGCGTGACGGGCCATTTGCAGCAGCGCTTCGGCGCGGCGTTTACCGATCGGGTCCTCGAACGGGGAAAGGTTGGGATCGCGTTTGCGTAGCAGCGCTTCGATGGTGGCGGCGATCTCGGCGCCGGCTTCGTGTCGAGCCAGCCGTCGACGCGGTACATGCCGTCAAACGTCTTGGAGATGCTCAGACTCTGGTTGGCATGGTTTTTCTTCGCCGCCGCCTCAGCATCTTCCGGTGCGGCCGCAGCCTTGACCACCTGCGCCAGATCAGCGAGCTGGGCTTGGGTGATGTGCGGCGCCGCTTCGGCCAGCGCCTGTTCGATGTCGGCGGCGAGATCGTCCTCCAGCGTGGCCACCGCTTTGCGAATCACCGAAGCTGCCCGAGGCCAATGTCACCGGCTTCCCAGGCAGCGGCGGTGGCGGGCATCCGGTCGGCAAGGGCCCGGCCCAGCAGCACGCGTTCGGACGCCCACCCGTTCGCCTCCCCCGACACGTTGCGCAGATACGCCACCGACGACGCGGACCCGTCGACACCGAACTCGCCGCTGCGGTCGACCCGCTGCACGAGCCGGCACGTCGCGAGCTCCCCGGCCCGTACGGCGGCGAGCACCTCGGTCAACGCATCGGCGGCCAAGGCCCCGCCGGTATCGGCTGTGACGGCGGCGGCGATCCGCTGCCCGAGCACGGCGAACTGCGCCGCGTCAGCCAGCAGATCACCCTCGAACATGTGTGCGAGTCTACCAGCGGAACGCCAGCTCAGAGGGGCACATCGGGAATTCTGTGAAGTAAATTTGGCGACGAATAGGTCCCCTTGCCTGACCGTGCTTGCAGGCTCACCCAACGTCAGGTCTAGTGAGGTGATGAAGGGCAGCGGCGCCCGGCTTCGGGTCAGCGCGGTCACGGCGTTCGCCGTCGCCGCGACGCTCGCCGGTTGCTCGAGCTCGCCCGGCAAACCCGCATCCGCCGCGACGCCGAGCCCCCATTCCTCAGCAAGCTCGGGCTTCACCCTTCCCGTCGAGCATCCGACCGTCTGGGTCTGCAGGCCCGGAATGCCCGACAACCCTTGCACCGGCGGCCTTTCCGCCACCGTCGTACAGCCGAACGGAGCCACCTCCGTCCAGCCGTTCACCCCGGCCAAGGATCCGAAGATCGACTGCTTCTACGTCTATCCGACCGCCTCGCAGGCGAAGACCGTCGCCTCACCGCTGGCACCGGAGCAGGCCTCGATCGCGACGACGCGCGCGCAGGTGGCCCGCTTCCAGTCGGTGTGCCGGCTCTTCGTGCCCGCGTACCGGCAGATCACGCTCTTCGGCCTGGCGCAGGAACTGAACGGCAAGCCCATCCCGCCGGCGCTCATCGCGCAGTCGACCGCTGACGTCGTCTCCGCGTGGCACGACTATCTGGACCACTACAACGACGGTCGCGGGGTCGTGCTCCTCGGCCACTCGCAGGGCGCCGGGCAGGTCATCTCGCTCTTGCAGACCGAGGTCGACCGCAGCCCGGCCGAGCGCGCGAGGCTGGTCTCCGCCATCGCCCTCGGCGGCAACCTGCTGGTGCCGCAGGGCAAGGACGTCGGTGGAGACCTGCACAACATCCCGGCGTGCCGCACGGACTCCCAGCACGGCTGCGTCGTCGCCTACAGCTCGTTCGCCACCACCCCGCCGCCGGGCGCCTTCTTCGGACGCGCGTCGCGGGCAATCCGTCTCGGCAGCAGTGAGTCGCAGCCGCAGATGCAAGTGCTCTGTGTGAACCCCGCCGCGCTCACCGGTGGCACCGCGCCGCTGCACCCCTACCTGCCGACCGCCACCCTTGGCACCCACCTCGCCGCCCAAGGGCGCGGCACCCTGCCCAAGTACGCGACCGGTTTCGTCGCCTATCCGGGCCAGGTCACCGGCACCTGCAAGGACACCGGCGGCGCCTCATGGCTGCAGATCGACGAGCCTCATCCGGGCGTTCCCGGCAAGCGGGTGTCGCTGGTGCAGACGCTCGGCCCGACCTGGGGATTGCACGTGCTGGACTTCAACATCGCCCTGGGCGATCTGGTCAACCTCGTGAGCGCCGAGGCCGCCGGCTGGAGATAGGCCGCGTCACATCTTGTTCTGCGGCCGGCTCCGGGAAAGGAACGCGCCGGCGTCGGCCAGGATGACCTGACCGGTGACGCAGCGGGCGAGGTCGCTGGCGAGGAAGACGACGAGGCGGGCGAGCTCGTCGTGCTCGGTCATGCGCTGCAACGGCGTCGCCGCGACGAGAGCCGCCATGTGCTCGTCGTCGAAGACCGGCGCGATCGTCTCGGTGAGCGTGGTCCCCGGGGCGATCGCGATGACCCTGATGCCGCTCGGGCCGAGCTCGACGGCCATCGACTGCGTGAGGTGGTTGATGGCCGCCTTCGAGGCGCCGTACGCCGACATCCGCGGCGAGGGGCGGGTCGTCTCCCCCGAGGTGATGTTGACGATCAGCCCGGGACGCCCGCCGCGCAGCATCACCCGCGCTTCGGCAGCGCCGGAAAGTGCCGTGACGATGAGGTTCTGGTTCACCAGATCGCGCCAGTGCGCGCCGTCGAGGGTCACGAACGGGCCCGGCTTCTGGCTCGCGTAATTGCCGACGTTGTTGACCGCGACGTCGAGCCGCCCGAGCAGCGCCGCCGACTCCTCCACCATCGCCGCGAGAGCGTCGTCATCACGCGCGTCGGCGATGACGGCGTGCGCCCGGCCGCCTTCGGCCTCGATCTCCGCGACGACGCCTTCCGCCTTCTCGCGCCGGATGTCGTGCACGACGACCGCAGCCCCGGCCCGGGCGAGCCAGCGGGCGATCTCGCGGCCGATTCCCGCGCCGGATCCGGTGACGAGCGCGCCCTGACCGGAAAGGTCGATCGCGATGCGTCACGGGCGCCGGTGGTCAGCAGCGAGACGACAGCGCGACGTGGCCGCGTCGACCCACTCGCGCAGGGTCGGCTCGTCGGTCCCGCCGACCGGATGCGGCAACACCAGCTTGCGGACGTCAGCCAAGCCGAAGCTCGCCGACAGCGTGACGGCGATGGGCTCGAAGCGGGTGGTGGTCACCACGACAGCGGGCTTGCCGGCCTTCTCCAGCTCGATCGCGTCGGACACCGAATAGGCGGTGCAGCTGCCGCAATCGGCCATCCCGGTGAGCACGATGTCGGTCTCCTCCAGCAACCGGCTGAAGATGTCGCGGGCCATGGGGATCGCCGCGTTGGCCGACATCCCGTACGGGCCCTTCTTGGTGACGAGCGTGACCTGCGCGCCGGTCTCGGCGGCCAGTTGCTTCGCCGCGTACGCGAGGACGAAACCGGCGTTGGGCTTGCCGTTGTCGAGCACTCCGATGCGCAGCCCGGCCAGCGATCCCGGCGACGGTGCGAGCTCGGAGATCTCGGGGCGCGGCTCGGAGTCGGGCAGGTAGACGGTCGTCAAGAGTCAGCCCTCCACGGGCAACGTGACGCTGCGGGTCATCCCCCACGAGGGAACGACGAGTGAATGCTTGCCGGGCCCGCCCGCGACCACGACCTTGATGTTGCCCGGCTCGCCGGTCATCGGCAGCAGATGGTCATCGGGACGGTCTTCATCCACCGCGCCCAGGCGAGCTCCTCGAAGTGGCGACGGAAGACGGACGCGGGCATCCGGGCCCGGTCGAAGAGGTAGGACGAGACGTCCTCGCGGGACATGGCCCGCTGCGCCGATGCTCGCGGCGTGCTCGGGTCCCAGGACGATGAAGAACTCCCCCTGGCTGATCGGCGCGTTGTTCATGCCGAGCGAGGTCATGGCTGACGCGATCTTGTCCAGGATCAGCCCGGGTTCACCGGCCGCTTCGGCGTCGTGCACGTTGTGCGGACCCTCGCCGCAGTGGACGGTCACCGCGCTCGGCGCCGTCACCCCGCGGCTGCGCGCGAAGCTGCCCCAGGGCGACTCCGCAAGGTTCTCGGCCGCGCAGAACGTGTACTTCGCGGGCTGGCCGTGGGTGGCCGCGTCACCGAAGCCGGGCTTGGCGCCGGCGACGTGGAGCATGGCCAGCCGCACGCGCCCGGCCGACCGTCGCATTGGCCCGGTTGCCGGGGCCGAAACACCCGACGCCGCCGGTGAATCCGGCCTCCTGGGCGATCGTCGCCGTGCACGAGGATCATCGGCGCGACGAGATGCGTCGTGGCGTTGACCCCTCGCAGGTTCACCTCCGGGCTGGGCGAGCGCGCGCAGCGCCGTCAGCACGACCGGGAAGGTCGCCGGCGGGCAACCGGCGAGCACCGCGTTGATGGCGGCGACCCTGCGCGTGAGGACTCCCGAACGCGGCTGGAGGGTGAAGAGCACCTCGTCCGGATCGCCGGTCGCGTGCTCCAGCATCGCGTCGACCCGCGCGGGAGTCGGCGCGACGACCGGCAGCCCGTCGCCAAGCCCGCGGGCCTCCAGCAAGTCGAACATGGCTTCCGGCGACTCGTCAGGCAGCTCGGCCTGATCCGGCAGATAGGTGACGGTCACCGGATCACTGCTTCCCCTCGTCGATCAGCGCCAGCACCTGCCCCACGAGCGAGCCCATTTCCGCGGTGCCGTCGAGGTGCAACTCCGGATCAGCGGGTGCTTCGTAAGGGGCGTCGATCCCGGTCATCCCGGTCAACTCACCCGCCTCGGCCTTCGCGTACAGACCCTTGGGATCACGCGATCTTGCAGACCTCGAGCGGGGTGTCGACGTAGATCTCCGAGAACGTCAGCGCACCCGCCTCGTGGCTGGCCCGCACCTTGTCGCGATCGGCCAGGTACGGACTGATCACCGGCACCATCACGACCCACCCGACGCCGGCGAAGAGCTTGGCGACCTCACCGACCCGGCGCACATTCTCCGCGCGATCCTCGGCGGACAGCCCGAGGTCACTATTGAGGCCATGGCGCAGGTTGTCGCCGTCGAGAATGATGGCGGGCCGGCCGGCTTCGAGCAGCGCCCGCTCGACCGCCACCGCGACCGAGGACTTCCCCGAGCCCGACAGGCCGGTAAGCCAGACCGTCTGTCCCTCCGGAAGCGCGAGCAGTGTGCGACGCTCCTGCGGGCTGATGCCGTCGTGCCAGCGAAATGATCCTGTCACCGGTTCAGATTCAGTCATGACACCGCACATCATGTCAGGAGCGCAATTATGAGTGGCACCGCCGTCGTTGCCCGCGACCTGGTGGTGTTCCGCGGCAAGAGAACGGTGCTGTCGCGACCTTTCGTTCGAGGTGCCGCGAGGCGACGGTCACCGGGCTGCTCGGGCCGAGCGGCTGCGGCAAGACGACGCTGATGCGCTCGGCCATCGGCGTGCAGCGGATCCGCAGCGGGTCGCTGCAGGTGCTCGGCCGGCCGGCCGGCGATCCGCGCGCTGCGCACCCAGGTGGGCTACGCCTCGCAAGGCGCATCGGTCTACCTCGACCTGACGGTGCTGGAAAACATCCGCTACTTCGCGGCGGTCCTGCAGGCCCCCGCCTCCGACGTGACCCGCGTGATCGACGAGGTCGACCTGGCGGCGCACGTGAAGAGCCTCACCGGCAACGCTGTCCGGCGGTGAACGATCGCGGGTCAGCCTCGCCGTCGCCCTGCTCGGCACGCCGCGGTTGCTCGTCCTCGACGAACCGACCGTCGGGCTCGATCCGGTGCTCCGCGAACAGTTGTGGGAGCTTTTCACCCGGCTGGCGACGCAGGGGATGACGCTGCTTGTGTCGAGTCACGTCATGGACGAGGCGGAACGCTGCGACACCTTGCTCCTGATGCGCGGGGGGCAGTTGCTCGCCCATGAGACCCCGGCATCGCTGAAGGAACGCACCGGCACCAAGGATCTCGACAGCGCGTTCCTGCATCTGCTGCGCAAGGCCGGAGCGAGCGCATGAACCTGTCGATGACACTCGCCACCGCCCAGCGCGTCCTGCGCCAGCTACGGCACGATCCGCGCACGGTCGCGCTGCTGCTGATCGTCCCGTCGGTGTTGATGGTGCTGCTGCGCTACGTCTTCGACTCCAAGGCCGAGTTCAACATCCTCGCGCCGGCACTGCTCGCCATCTTCCCGTTCACCTTGATGTTCCTCGTCACCTCGATCACCACGCTGCGCGAACGCACGCTCGGCACGTTGGAGCGGCTGCTGACGACCCCGATGCACAAGCTCGATCTGCTGACGGGCTACGCGATCGCCTTCGGCGCGGTAGCCGTCGCGCAGGTGCTGGTGGTCATCGCCGTCTCGACGGGCCTCGGGCTCGACGTGAAGGGCAGCTTCGCCGGGCTGCTGCTCGTCACCGCGCTCGACGCGCTGCTCGGCGTCGCGCTCGGGCTGTTCGCGAGCGCGTTCGCCCACACCGAGTTCCAGGCGATCCAGTTCCTGCCGCTGGTCGTGTTTCCGCAGCTGTTCCTCTGCGGGCTGTTCCGAGCCCGCGAGCAGATGGCGACCGTGCTGCGCTGGCTGTCGGATGTCATGCCGCTGTCCTACGCGGTCGAGGCCCTCCAGCGCGCCGCCGTCCATTCCGAGCTCGGCGGCATCTACGCCCGCGACGCCGTCATCATCACCGGCTGCGTCGCGGTCGCCCTCGCCCTCGCCGCCGTCACCTTGCGCCGCACCACCGCATGACCAAGGGGCTAGAGGTTCCAGACCCGGGCGGCGTTGCCGGCGACGATGAGCTCGCGCTCGTCGGCGGGCACGCCCTCGAGCTGCTCCTCGACGATCCGGCGGGAGTTGGGCCAGCTGGTGACCGGGTGCGGGAAGTCGCTGGACCACATGATGTTCTCGACGCCGATGAGGTCGCGCAGGCGTTCCAGCGCGATGCGTTCCTCGATGAACGTGAGGTAGACGTTGCTCTTGAAGTAGCTGCTGGGCAGCCGGGTGATCGCGGGGAACTGGTAGCCCTGGCGGAGCATCATGTCGTCGACGATGTGCAGCCACCACGCCACCCACGCCAACCCCGGCTCGACGAAGACCACCTTCAAGCGCGGGAACTTCTCGAAGACCCCGCCCATGATCCACATGCCGAACGCCTCAGCCGTCAGCAGGCCCGTCACCGGCACCATGACGCCCTTGTTGGGCGTCGGGTCGCGGCGCATGAGATCGTCGAGGTTGGTGTTCAGCCCGATGTGGCAGCAGATCGGCAGGCCGGTCTCCTGGATGAGTTCGAAGAGCGGCTCGTAGCGCGCGTCGAAGTACTCCGGCAGCCCGAACTCGCTCGGAAACACCGGCAGCTGAAGGGATTTCGCGTCGAGCGCGACGACCCGGCGCACCTCGGCCATCGCGAGGTCGATGTCGTGGATCGGCACCTGGTAGGAGACGATCAGCCGCTTGGGGTCGGGCGCGGCGAAGGCCGACAGCACGTCGTTGAACGCGCGTACCGACTCCGTCTGGCCCTCCTTCATGTCGGACAGGTACCGGAAGGCGCTCACCTCGGAGTACAGGACCTCGGCGTAGACGCCGTCGGCGTCCATCGCGGCCAGCCGCGCGACGGGGTCGCCGTAGCCCGGGTCGTTGAACGCGGCATTGCCCTGGGCCCCCTGCATCGCCGCGCCGGCCGCGTTGGCTGCGCCGGCGCCGCGCGACATGCGCTGCGCGAACGCGGCGACGGCGTCGTCGTAGGCCTGGTGGAAGCGCGGGTCGAGGTTGGCCTTGATCTGCTCGTGAGTGACCTTCACGTGCGAGTCGGCCGAGATCAGGCGCTCCTGATGGGTGACGGTCATCGGCATCTCCACAACATAGCGAGCACTAGGTCTAGAGCAAGCTAGCACGCCCTTCGGACGCTGGATACCCGCCGATCGCGAGGGCGAGGCCGCTTGACGGCGCGCATAGTGACCGCAATGCTAACGCCGGTGAAGCCCGTCCTCGCTCCGCAGCCGACCACCGACGACCGTCACTACTGGGACGGGATCGCCGCCGGCGAGCTCCTGCTGCAGCACTGCTCCGCATGCCAGACGATGCGCCACCCACCGCGCCCGATGTGCGGGAACTGCCACTCGCTGGAGTGGCACACGGTCGCCTCCGACTGCCGGGCGACGGTCATCAGCTGGATCATCCCGCGCCACCCACCGGTGGCGGAAGGCGACGAACAGCTCATCGCGCTCGTCGAGACCACCGAAGGCGCACGCCTGGTGGTGAACCTGCACGACTTCCGGCTCGGTGAATCCGTGAACGACGCACGCGTCGAGATCTTCATGCACGACGTCGGCGACGGGGTCATCCTGCCGCAAGGCCGCCCGCTGTCGGCCGACAGTCAGGTGGCGTGATGGATCCGGCCGTCACGAGCAAGGCCGCCATCGCCGGTATCGGCCACACCGAATACTCCAAGAACTCCGGGCGTTCCGAGCTCCAGCTCGCCTCCGAAGCATCGCTCGCCGCCATCCGCGACGCCGGGCTCGCACCCGCCGACATCGACGGCATGGTCACCTTCACGCTCGACACCAACGACGAGCTCGAACTGATGAACTGCCTCGGGGTGCGCGAGCTGACGTACTTCTCGCGCACGACGAACGGCGGCGCCGGCGCCTGCGCGACGGTCATGCACGCCGCCATGGCCGTCGCCAGCGGGATGAGCAAGGCGGTACTGGTCTACCGGGCCTTCAACGAGCGCTCCGGCCGGCGCTTCGGGATGCCGGCAGCCGGTCTGCGGTCAAAGGCGGAGAACTACTCCGCTCCGTTCGGCCTGCGCACCCCGGCCCAGGCGTATGCCCTGACCTTTCAGCAGTACATGCACAAGTACGGCGTCACGAATGAGGACCTCGGCAGCTACAGCGTCGTCGCCCGCCGGCACGCGGCCACCAATCCCGACGCCTGGTTCTACCAGCAGCCGATCACCCTCGAGGACCACCAGAGCTCGCGGTGGATCGTCGAGCCGGTGCTGCGCCTGCTCGACTGCTGCCAGGAGAGCGACGGAGGCGTGGCGATCGTCGTCACGAGCCCGGAGCGGGCGCGGGCGGCGCCGCACGGCGGGGTCAAGATTCTCGCGGCGGCTCAAGGAGAAGTCCTCGGCGGCTCAATGATCTACGACTACTACCACCCCGACGTCTCGAGCAGCCCCGAGTTCACCCTCACCGGCGCTCAGCTCTGGCGCGACTCGGGCCTCACGCCCGAGGACGTCAGCGCCGCCATGCTGTACGAGAACTTCAGCCCCGTCGTCTTCATGCAGCTCGAGGCGTTCGGCTTCTGCGGCCCTGGCGAGGCACGCGACTTCATCGCCGAAGGCAACATCGGCCTGTCCGGCGCGTTGCCGGTCAATACCCACGGCGGCCTGCTCGGCGAGGCCTACATCCACGGGCTGAACAGCATTCTCGAAGCCGTCCGCCAGCTGCGCGGCACGGCGGCGAACCAGTTGGACACGGTGGATCACGTGCTGTCGGCGTCAGGCCGCAGCGCCCTGCTCCTCGGCCGCGGCTGAGACGGGAGACACAGATGAGTGCAGTGCTGGACGGCGTGAAAGTCCTTGATCTGAGCACCGGCATTGCCGGCCCGATGGCCGCGATGCTGCTGGCCGACCATGGCGCGCAGGTGACGAAGATCGAGCGCCCAGGCGGGGATCCGGGGCGTGCCCAGCCGTCGTGGCGGGTGTGGAACCGCGGCAAGCGCAGCGCCGAACTCGATCTCACGACCGATGAAGGACGCGAGGCTCTGCTCGCTCTGGCCGGCACCGCCGACATCCTCATCGAGAGCTTCCGGCCCGGCGTCACCACCGAGCTCGGCATCGACTACGCGGCCCTCTCCGCGCGCAACCCGCGGCTCATCTACTGCTCCATCACCGGCTACGGTCGCGGCACCCGCGACGAGCAGCGCCCGGCCTGGGACGCGCTGGTCGCCGCCCGCACCGGGCTGCACTGGGAGAAGCGTGGCTTCCCCGGCGGTGCCATCGACCGGCTTGCGGGCCGCCCCGTCATCGACTACGAGGTGCCCCCCGGCGCGCAGGAAGGTCCCGAGCGCGAGGGCCCGCTCTTCTCCGCCTCGTTCTGGCCGAGCCTGGGAGCGAGCTTCCTCGCCGGCGTCGGGATCAACGCGGCACTGCGCGCCCGCGAGCACACCGGCCGCGGCCAGTGGGTCGAAACCTCACTGCTGCAAGGAGTTCTGGCCGTCACCATCGGCGGCTGGCAGCGTGTCACCGATCCCGAGGCCCCGCTGTACCAGACCTGGATCTTCGACGGGCGCGCGCCGATCTTCGGCATCTGGAAGTGCGCGGACGGCCGCTGGGTGCACAACTGGGTGGCGAATCCGCGCTTCCTGCTGGCTGCGTCCGAGGGTGACGAGCTCACGATGCCGGACCCGGGTGCCACCCACCGCGATGACCCTGACCGCATCGGCACCAGCCCGGAGAACCTCGTCGTCGTCTACTACTACTGGCCGCAGCTGGTCGAGGCACTCGCGAAGTTCCCGAGTGAGGACTGGGTGAAGCTGGCCGCCGAGTTCGGCTCTCCGATGCAGCCGGTGCGCTCCCCCGCCGAGGCGTTCGCCGATCCGTTCTGGAGTGACGACGGCATCGTGGCCGAGATCGCCGACCCCGACGAGGGAACCCTACGGATGGTCGGGAGCACGTACCGGCTCGAGACGAGCGACGGCAGGCCGAAGGGTCCCGCGCCCGCGCTCGGTGCCGACACCGCTGCGGTGCTGCGCGAGGCGCAGGCCGCGGCTGCCGCTTACACGTCACCGGCCGACCCGCCGCCTGCCGACGCGTCGGGAAAGCCGCCTCTGGCGGGCGTCAAGGTGCTCGACCTCGGGCTCGCCATCGCCGGCCCGTTCGGTGCGCAGGTGCTGGCCGACCTCGGCGCCGACGTCATCAAGGTGAATGCGCTCCACGACGTCTACTGGCAGCTGAACCACATCGCGCTGACGTCCAACCGCAACAAGCGCAGCCTCGCCGTCAACCTGAAAACCCCTGAGGGCATGGACATCTTGCGGCGCCTCGTCGAGCAGTGCGACGTCGTGCACCACAACATGCGTTACGACGCGGCGATCCGGCTCGGAGTCGACTACGAGTCGCTGAAAGCGCTCAACCCGAGCATCATCTACTGCCACACGCGGGGATTCGAGCACGGCCCGCGCGACCTGATGCCCGGAAACGACCAGACCGGCGCCGCCCTCGGCGGCATCAGCTGGGAGGACGGCGGGGTCAGCGACGGCGGCAAGCCGATCTGGGCGCGCACCAGCCTGGGCGACACCGGCAACGGGTTCCTCTCCGCGCTCGGCGTCGTGCAGGCCCTCTATCACCGCGACCGCACGGGCGAGGGGCAGTTCGTCGACACCTCCATCTCCTACGCCGCGTTACTGAACACGTCCTACACCTACCTGCGCGCCGACGGCACCGAGCCGGACCGGCCGCGCCTGGACCGTGACCAACTCGGGCTCGGCGCCGGCTACCGGCTGTACGAGACGGCCGACGGCTGGCTCTGCCTCGCGCTGGCGAGCCCGAAGCACTGGCAGGCGCTCGCCGGCGTGCTGCCGGAAGCCGGTCTACCGGCTGCCTCCGATGCCGAACGCGCGGCGGCGCTCGAGTCGGCGTTCCTCACCGCACCCGCGGAGAAGTGGTTCGAGATCCTCGACGGGGCAGGCGTTCCGTGCGAGATCAGCTCGACCACCTACGCGCTGAACGTGTTCGACGACCAGGAGTTGAAGGACCGGCGCTGGACCGTCAGCTGGGATCATCCGCACGTGGGACAGCTCGAGCAGTACGGCCTCGGCGTCGACCTCTCCGATACGCCGTTGGCCCTCGATCGCCCGACCCCGATCGTCGGGCAGCACACGGCCGAGATCCTGCGCGAGAACGGTTACACCGCCGAAGAGATTGCCGACCTGGTCGCCCGGGGCGCGGTGTCCGTCTGGTCGCCGGGCGATCCGACGACTCCCCCAGGCGTCTGAAAGTCCCATGCCACCAGCACTTTCAGCACCACCCGACAGCACGCACCAGCGCATCGTCGAGGCGGCGCTCGACTGCATCCTCGAACGCGGCTTCTACCGGGCGAGCAGCAACGAGATCGCCCGCCGCGCCGGCATGACGTGGGGTGCGATCCAGTACTACTTCGGCACCCGGGAGCGGCTCATGCTCGCCGCCCTCGAGGTCTCCGACCGGGACTTCGAGCACCTGCTGCAATCCGCTGACATCGGCACCGGGACCACCGCCGAACGACTCGAACGATTGGCCGCCCTGCTCTCGCGTCAGTACGCGCGCCCGCGCTACCTGGCCGCGTTGCAGATCGTGCTGAACCTCGCACACAACCCCGAGACGTCCATCGAGACCGCCGCCGCGCTCGTCGACGTCGACCGGCGGGTCTCGGCGCAGCTCATCAGCCTGATCCGGCTTGCCATCGGGCCGAAGGCCGACGAGGCGACGGTCACGCTCGTGTTCCACGCCCTACGCGGGCTGGCTGTCTCCCACCTGATCCAGGTCCAGACCTCCCCCGCCGAACTCGCCGGCGCGCGCCAGCCCGCAGACCTGCCGGCAGACAGCCGTCGCCTCGCCGCCGCCCTCGCCCGGCTGATCGACGAATCCTGATTCAGTACGACCGCGGGAGCCCGAGGGTGTGCTGGGCGACGTAGTTGAGCACCATCTCGCGACTCACGGGCGCGATGCGCAGCAGCCGCACGAGGCCCCACAGGTCGGCGAGGCCGTATTCGGACGCCATCCCGTTGCCGCCGTGGGCCTGGATCGCCGAATCGAGCGCGGCCAGTGAGGCCTCACCTGCCGCGAACTTCGCCATGTTCGACGCTTCCCCCGCGTCCAGGCCGGCGTCGTGCATCCACGCCGCCTTCGCTGTCATCAGCCGCGCGAGCTCGAGCTCGATGGCCGCTGTCGCCAGCGGGTGCGCGATGCCTTGGTGGGCACCGATCGGGACCGACCAGACCTGCCGCTCGCGTCCGTACCGGGAGGCCTTGGCTAGTGCGTAACGACCGATGCCGTTGGCGATCGCAGCACCGGTGATCCGTTCTGGATTCAGCCCGGTGAACAGCGCGCGCAGCCCAGCCCCGACCCCGCCGACCAGCCGGTCGGCGTCGACGTGCACGTCGTCGAGATAGACCTGGAACTGGCGCTCGGGAATGCCCACCTCCACCGGAATGTGGGTGCGGTGCAGCCCGGCGCTGTCGGTGTCGACGACGAAGAGCGACAGCTCGGCCCGACCTTCGCGATCCTGGCCGGTGCGAGCGACGACGAGCATCGTGCTCGCCTCGTCCACCCCGGAGATGTAGTACTTGTTGCCCGACAGCCGCCAGCTACCGCCATCGCGCTCCGCCCGCGTCGAGATGTTGTGGGTGTTGGAGCCGGCCTCGGGCTCGGTGATGGCGAAGACCATGCGATCGGTGCCGGCGGCCAGCGCGGGAAGCCAGCGTTGCTGCTGCTGCGCCGAGCCGTACTTCTTGAGGATCTCGCCGCAGATCGCCGAAGAGACGAGCAGCAGCAGGAGGGGACACCCGCCCGCGGCGGTTTCCTCGGTGACGATGGCCAGCTCGGCGATGCCCTGACCGCCGCCCCCGTACTCCTCGGGCAGGTTCACCCCGATGAAGCCGGCCTCGCCGAGCGCCTGCCAGAGCTCGTGGGTGTGGCCCTCGGCGCGCACTTGCCGGGCGAAGTACTCGTGCCCGAAGCCGGCGACGACCTGCGAGACGGCGCTGCGCAGCATCCCGTGCTCGGGCGACTCGGCAAAGTCCATGCGCTCACTGTGACATCGGACGCAGGACAGGGCCGAAAGCCCCGCCAGAAAGGCCGGAGAGCACCCGGCAGAAGCCACCAGATACGCCAGCAGAGGCCGATTCTTATAGGAGAAGCCTTACCGTCCCGCCCGGTCCGCACGGAAGGAGTCACGATGGCGATACTGCTGGCAACCGCGCTCGTGCTGGTCATCATCTCCGGCTGCGTCGCGCTCCTGCTCGGGACCAACATGCTGACGGAGCTGGTCTCGCGCCGGCTGTCCTCGGCCGAGCTCATCCGCAGCGCCGAGGCGCTCGTCAAGGCCCACGCTCCGCAGAAGACGCGCTGACTCGCTAGGCGTAGATCCTGCGCAGCAGCTGCCCGGTCACGGAGCGCTTGAGCCCACCCAGCGCGCCGGATCGGGCGAGCGCGGCCCGCGCGGCATTGGATCCCGGCCCGCCGTGGACCCCTCCTCCCGGATGTGCGGAGGAGCCCGCAAGGAAGAGCCGGTCGATGACCGTGGCCGCGCCGCCGAGGCCGGGCACGGGCCTGAAGACCAGTTGCTGATGCAGCTGCGCGGTGCCGCCGTTGATGGCACCACCGACGAGAGCCGGATTCTGCTGCTGCAGCACGGACGGCGTCTGCACGCTCGATCCGACGACGAGCCGCGAGAAACCCGGCGCGTGACGTTCCAGCGTTTCGCTCACCCGGTCGACCTGACGCGCCACACGATCCCCGTCACCGGCCGCTGCGCGCGGCAAATGCGTGTATCCCCAGGCCGATTCCGTGCCTGCCGGTGACCGGGACGGGTCGCTGGTGGTCATCTGGCCGATGAGCAGGAACGGCCGCTGCGGGTCGCGCTGGGTGGACAGGTCGTTGGCGTAGTCAGACAGGCCGTCGAGGTCGACGCCCAGATGTACGGTCCCCGCACCTCGAGCCCCCGCAGCATTCCAGGGCACCGGCCCCGACAGTGCCCAGTCGATCTTCAGCGTCGCCGCGTCCCACTGGAATCGTTCCAGGTCCGCCAGGAGCCTGCGGGGCAGCAGATCGGCATCGACGAGCTCGCCGTAGAGATGCGGAGCCGGAACGTCGGCCAGCACCGCGCGCCGGGCGCTGAGGATCTCTCCCGAGAGGAGCTCCACACCCGTCGCCGCCGCGCCCGCCACCCGGACCCGGCGCACCGCGCTGCTCAACCGGATGGCCCCGCCGCGCGCCTGCAAGCGGGCCACAAGCGCATCAGTGAGGCGCCCGGAACCCCCTTGGGGCACCGGGAATCCCCGCGTCTGGCCCAGCATGGTCAGGAGCCAGCCGTACACCGCACTGCCGGCGGCGTCCGGCGAGAGATCGGCATGCAGCGCGTTGCCCGCGAGCAGCATCGGCCCGCCCTCGCCCCGAAACGTCTCCTCGCCGAAGCGGCGCACCGGCAACGCGGCGAGCCGGGCCAGCCGAAGCGCCCGGGCCAGCCCGATCCGCCGCACCAACCGCTGGGTCGCCATCACCGGCGGGAACGGGCGAAACAGCGCGTCGAGGACGAGACCTTCGATCTCGTCCCACTGCTCGCACAGCGCCAGCCACGCTTGGGCGTCGGACTCGTGAAAGCCGGCGAGCGACTCGGCGGTGCGCCCCCGATCCCGCGACAGCACGGCGCAGCGATCGTCCGGGAAGACGTGTGCCAGCACCGACGGGGCGTGACTCCAACGCAATCCGTACGCCGCGAGATCCAGGGCCGCCAGGACCGGCGACGCCGCCGACAGCGGGTAGAACGCGCTGAACAGATCCGACTGATACCCCGGGGCGGTCACCTCACCGGAGCGCACGGCTCCCCCGGCGTGGGGCGTCGCCTCGCAGACCACGACCTCCCAGCCCGCGTCAGCGAGCAGGTTTGCCGCGACCAGACCGTTGTGCCCGGCACCGATGACCACCGCATCCGGGCTCGAATCGCGACGCATGTGCACATGCCTGACCGTATGGGCGGGCGCTAAACGGCCAGTGGCCTATGTTCAGGGGGTGTTCGAGCTGGGCACCGATGGTCCCTCGTTGATCATCGCTGCGGTCGACGGTTCCGAGACGTCGTTGCGCGCCGGTGCCTACGCCGCCGGCCTGGCCCGCCGGCAGGGTTCGCAGCTTGCCGTGCTCTTCGTCCACAGCGTGGGAGGTTTCGCGCGCTCGGTCCCCGGCGCGCTACCGGCGATGGCCGAGGCGAACCGCATGACCGCGGCGGAGCTGCGCGATTCGATCAAGGAGCAGTCCGCACGCCTCGACCTCGAGGCATCCTTCTACGAGCGCGAGGGGACGCCGTTCAACGAGGTCGTGGCGCTGGCCGAGGAGCTGCGCGCCGACGCCGTCATCGTCGGGGCTTCCACCCAGGCGGGACATCGCATCGTGGGCTCCCTCGCCCTGCATCTGGTACGCGCCGCCCGCTGGCCCGTCACCGTCGTCCCTTGACGGTGAAGGTCTCGCTGCGCGTGCGACCGGGTGCGAGCCGCACCTCGGTGGGCGGCTCGCATGACGGCGCGCTCGTCGTGAAGGTGAGCGAGCGGGCCATCGACGGGCGCGCGACCGAGGCGGCGCTGCGGGCGCTCGCCAAAGCGCTCGCGATCGCCCGCAGCGACACTCGATTGGTCAGCGGTGCCACGAGCAGGACCAAGATCGTCGAAGTGCCGGACGAGTGCCGGACTCGGATCGAAGGCCTGTTGGCGCTAATGCCGACCGCGCCCGGGCGGCAAAGTGATAGAACGGCGCGTCAGCGAAAGCCCGTCAGGAGGAACCCCGGCTCGTGAGGATTCTCGTCATCGGTGGCACCGGGCCGACCGGCCTGCCGATCGTCAAGGGGCTGGTGAGCCCGCGGCCATGAGGTGACGATCCTGCACCGCGGGTGGCATGAGCATCCCGAGACCCCGCAGGCGGTCGCCCACCTTCATGCCGACCCCTACGACGAGGACTCGCTCTCCGCCGCCCTCGCGGGCACGACCTGGGACGTCGTGGTGGCGATGTACGGGCGGCTGCGCCGGATCGCCGCCCTGACGGCCGGCCGGTGCGAGCATTTCGTCTCCGTCGGCGGCGTCCGGCCTACCGCGGCTGGACCGATCCCTGGCAGTACGACCCGGCTGGGCTTCCGGTGCCGCGCCGGGAGGACGCCGAGCTCGTCTCCGACCCCGACGTCGACTCCAAGGGCTACCGCATCGTGCGCACCGAGGAGGCGGTCTTCGCGGCCCATCCCGGGGCGGCGCATTTCCGCTACCCCTACCTCTACGGCCCGTTGCAGCCGGTCCCCCGCGAGTGGCTGCCGGTGCGCCGGATCCTCGACGGTCGTGATCGCATGATCATCGCGGATGAGGGGCTCACCCTGCATCACCAGGGCTACACCGAGAACGCGGCTGCCGCCCTGCTGCTGGCCATCGAACATCCGGAGCGCTCCGCGGGCACCATCTTCAACATCGGCGACGAGGAAGTGCTGACCGTCCGCCAGATGATCGAGCTGTGCGCCGAGGCCCTCGGCGCCGAACTCGAGCTGATCTCGATGCCCTACGACATCGCCGTGCCGGCCTGGCCGCTGCTCGCCCAGCCGCTGCCCACGCACCGCGTGCTCGACCTCTCGCTGCTGCATCGCCAGCTCGGCTTTCGCGACGTGGTGCCGGCCCGTGAGGCGACGAAACGCACAGCGCGCTGGCTCGCCGACAACCGTCCCTTGCTCGGCGGCACCGAGGAGATGGTGCTGACCGACCCGTTCGACTACGCCGCCGAGGACCTGCTCATCGACTCGTGGCTGAAGGCCCGGGCGAGCGTCACCGTCCCCGTTTTCGCCTCCCCTCCCGGGTACGGCCTCGCCTACAGCGGTCCGCTCGGTCGCCCGCGCACCCAGAAGGAGTTCGTGGAATGAGTGCCGCCCGGGGCAAGTACCGCCGGACCGATGAGCGGGATCCGCGTGCTCGACCTGTCGATCGCGCTGACCGGTCCCTACGCGGCGGCGCTGATGGCCGACCAGGGGGCCGACGTCATCAAGGTCGAGCGGCCCGGCATCGGCGACATCGGACGCTGGGTCGGAGTCGCGGTCAACGGGATGAGCTCGCTGTACCTGGTCTGCAACCGCGGCAAGCGCTCGATCGTCGCCGATCTCAGCAAGCCGGAGGGAGTCGCGGTCGTCAAGCGGCTCGCCGCCGAGTGCGACGTCTTCCTGCAGAACTACCGTCCGGGCGTCATGGACAAGCTGGGGCTGGGCTACGAGGACGTCAAGGCAGTCAATCCCGGCGTCGTCTACGCCTCGCTGTCGGGCTTCGGAAGCGCTGGGCCCGTACCGCGACCGCAGCGCCTACGACACCGTCATCCAGGCCTACGGCGGGCTCGCGATGAACCAGGCCGACCCGTACGACGGGGTACCGGTCTTCCTGCGCCAGACGGCCGCCGACAAGATCACCGCGCTCTTTGCGAGCCAGGCGATCGCTGCGGCGTTGCTGAAACGGGAGCGCGGCGGGGGTGGCCAGCATGTCGAGCTGTCGATGACCGACGCGGTCGTCTCCTTCCTGTGGGCGGACGCAGCTGCCAACGAGGTGCTCCTGGACTCCGACCACTCGATGAATTCCAGCTTCGTCGCCGGCTTTCGCCCGATGCGTTTCCTCGACGGGTGGGGCATCGTCACCCCGACGTCGGATCACGACTTCGCCGGGATGTGCCGCGGGCTCGGGGTTTCCGGCTACGACGACCCGCGCGTCGCCACCATCGCCGAGCGCATCAAGCATCGCGACGTGATGGAGCCGATCATGGACATGTGCTACGCGATGGCCGCCAACATGACCACCGCCCAGGCGACGGCGAATTTCGAAGCCGAGCGCGTCCCGTTCGCCATGATCCTGAGCGCCGACGAGCTCACCCGCGATCCGCATGCCGTCGCGATCGGGCTCTTCGAGCAGTCGCAGCATCCGATCGCTGGCCAGGTGCGCCTCCCCCGCCATCCGGCGCGCTTCAGCGCCACCCCGGCCGCGCTCGGCGGCCCGGCACCGGGGCTCGGCGAGCACACCGACGAGATCCTCACCGAGTTCGGGATGGGCGATCAGATCGAGGCGCTGCGCGACGCGAAAGCCGTGATGTGACCGGCCTTCCCGCGACCATGCGGGCCGTTCGCCACACAGCGGCCGGTATCGAGGTGCAGCAGGTGCCCGAAGGTGAACGCGACGGGCTGGTGGTGGTCCAGGTCGTCTCCTCCGGCATCTGCGGATCCGACCTGCACATGATGGAGTGGGGCGCGCTGCCGTTCACGCTCGGCCACGAGATCGGTGGCCACCTCGAGGACGGCACGCAGGTGACGGTCTGGCCGCTGGTGCCCTGCGGGACGTGCGACCGTTGCCTGGCGAACGAACCCCAGCAATGCCGCACCGGCAACTCGCGCATCTACGGGGTGGGTCCCGAGGGCGGCATGGCCGACCGGATCCTGGTCGATCCGCGCAACATCGTCCGCCTTCCGGCCGGGCTCACCGAACGCGACGCCTGCCTGGTCGAGCCGATTGCGTGCTCCGTGCACGCATTGCGCCGGGCCGACGTGACGGCCACGGATCGCGTCGCTGTCGTCGGCGCGGGAAGCATCGGCCTCGGCGCGGTCTCGGTCGCCCGTTTCCTGGGCTGCCGGGTCGACGTGTCTGCCCGCCATGAGCGGCAGCGTGCGGCCGCCGCCTCGCTAGGTGCCGGACAGCCCCTCGAGGGGGTCGATTACGACGTCGTGGTCGACGCCGCAGGCACCACGGAATCCATCGCGCGCTCCTTCGAGCTGCTACGCCCGGGCGGCACCCTGGTCATCGTCTCCAGCCAGTGGGAACCGGTCCAGTTCCCGATGTTCTTCGCCTCGAAGGAGGCGGTGATAGTGACGGCCACGATGCACGGGCCGGGCACCACCACCCTCGATCCAGCAGGCGGCACCACCGACATGCAGGAGTCCGCGCGCTTGCTCGCCGCCATGCCGGAAGTCGCGAGCGCGATGATCACCCACCGCTTTCCCCTCGATCAGGCGCCGCAAGCCTTTGCCACCGCCGCAGATCGGTCGTCCGGGGCCATCAAGGTCGTCCTGGAGCCCTGAGCGCCACCGGTCAGAAGCGGCCGGGATAGCTCGAGTAGCCCGGGAAGTTGCCGTGCAGCCGTTCCTTCTGGCCCTCCGGGCCCATCGTGACGGCTTGCACCAGCAGGTCGCCGCCGACGAACGCGCCCTTCCAGGATTCGCCCATCCCGCCGAAGACCTCTTCGCGGTCTCCCCGGCTGCGCGGCTTGTTGACCCCGACCTTGAACGCCATCGTCTGCTCGGCGATGCGCGCGCCGAACTCCGGGTCATCCGTGGCGATGCTCCCGACCAGCGAGCCGTTGCTGGCGTTCATGGCGGCCAGCAGTTCGGACTCGGTGTCGACGACGACGATGGAGTCGAGCGGGCCGAACGGTTCGGCATGGTGCAGCGACCAGGACGCCGGCGGCTGCAGCACGCACGACGGCGCGACATACGCCGACGTGTCCTGGCCGTCGAGGAAGCTGCCGTCGCTGACTCTGCCGCGATAGATCGGGATGCCGTGACCGCGCAGCGCCTCGTCATAGGCATCGGCCAGATCACTGGCCTTGGTCGCGTGGATGACCGGCCCGTAGTCCAGCTCGGGCATCGGGTCGTCGGCGCGCTCGACCGCCAGCGGATGACCGAACTTGATCGCCTTCACCACCGGCAGGTACATCTCCAGGAACGCGGGCATCAGCCGGCGCTGCACCACGTACCGCGGATAGGCCGTGCAGCGCTGCTTGGCATATTCGAAGCCCTTGCGCAGGTGAGCGGCCAGCTGGTCCCAGTCGCTGAAATCCCAGATGCCCCAGCTGTTGAGGCCTTCCTGCTCGAGAAAGTGGCGGCGGCCGGTGTCGGCGAGCGCCACAGCGGCCTTGCGCCCGTTCGACCGCCCGCCGACGAAGGCCAGCGCGCCGAGACCCTCGCTGCGGATCAATGCCTCGCCGAGCGAGGCGCCCTGCCCCGACACCAGCGTGACGGGCAGTCCCGAGCGACGCATCAGCGCGTGCGCCAGCGTGAGGCAGTGGAAACCGCCCTGGCTCGGGGTCTTGGCGACCACCGCGTTGCCGGCCAGCAGCTGCACGAGCTCGGCGTGCACCTGCACGCTCATCGGATAGTTCCAGCTCGCAATGTTGGAGACCGGGCCGGGAAGCGGCGTGCGCAGGTGGCCGTCGCGATCGGTCAGCTGGCGCTCGATCTCGCCGACGTACCAGCGCACGCCGTCCAGGGCGCGGTCCACGTCGGCGCAGGCGAGCCGCCACGGCTTGCCGATCTCCCAGACCAGCAGCAGGGCCAGCAGATCCCGATGGGCGGTCAGCGCATCAACCGCTTCGGTGACCCGCAGCTGGCGCTCATCCAGGCTCACCTTCGCCCAATCGCGATGCTCCTGGCACGCGGCGGCGACGGCCTCGACCGCGGAGTCGAAGTCGATACGCGGCGGCCCGGGGATCGGGGTGCCGTCGACCGGGGTGACATGGTCACCAGGCGTGCCCACCCGCCGCCATTCGCCGTGCACGAGGTTGCGCAGCCGGTCGGAGTCGAACGCTTCCGGGGCCACGTCCACGCACCGGGCGTAGGTCTCCCACCACGAGGTGCCACGCTTCAACGTCAGGCTCATGGGCCAGAGACTATGGGCTGGCTGACAGCGTGCGTACTGGATTTGCTGACTTGGATCACCACCTTTCCCACCGTGCGCCGTTCCGCGAGGTCGGTCAGGGCACCTGGGACATCGCCGTCGAGCGGTAGTTCGCGGTCGATGACGGGCCGGATCAGGCCGTCCCTGGCGTAGCCCAGCAGCTCCTGCCACATCTCGCGGCGGTAGCCGGCATCCTCGGGCCCGCTGTAGCCCCCGAAGTAGACCCCGACCACGTCGTAATTGCGGTAAAGCGCATGGTTGGTGGGCAGGTCGGCCAGCTCGCCGCTGGCGAAGCCGACGATCAGCAGCCGCCCCTCGCGGGCCATCACCCGCCGGGACGCGTGAAGCACGTCACCGCCCACCGAGTCGTAGACGACATCGACCCCGCGACCCTCGGTTGCCTCCTGCACCGCGGCGATCAGCCCCTTCACGTCGAGGTCGCGGTAGTCGATGGCGACGTGAGCGCCCAGTTCACGGCAGAGCGCCACCTTGTCCGGGCCGCCCGCCGTCGCGATCACCTGGGCCCCCGCGATGACGCCGAGCTGGATCGCGGCCGAGCCCACCCCACCGGCGCCCGCGTGCACCAGCAGCGTCTCCCCCGCCCGCAACCGGCCACGCCGGTGCAGCGCGAGGTGCCCGGTCGTGAAGGGGATCAGCATGGCCGCCGCGTCACCGTCGGCGACCTCATCCGGCATCTCGTACAGTCCAGTACTGCGGATCTGCGCGAACTCGGCCAGCGCCCCCCTCGGCGGTCCGGCCACTCCGACGACGTGACGCCCGACGAGAGCGGGGTCCACGCCTTCGCCCACCGTGTCGACGTATCCGGAAGCCTCGAAGCCCGGGGTGAAGGGGACGTCGGGACGCATTTGATAGGTGCCCCGGCACAGCCGCTCATCGGGAAGGTTCAACGCGGTCGCACCGACCCGCAGCGTCACCGTGCCCGGCTCGGGGTCCGGGACGGCGAGCTCGCCGAACTCCAGGACGTCAGCAGGGGCACCGTGGCGCACGATCGACCATCCCCGCATCACCCGCTTCACAGCCAACCCTCACCGTTGTTGGCGCCCAGGGCCGGCGGCGGACCCGCCGGCAGGAAAGGCTCGCCGTCGATCACCCACGGCGGCGGCGGTACGTCATTATCGAGCGGACGCACCGGCGCTGCCGGTATCCCCGCCGCCCAGAGCCGTTCGAGCCACACCGAAGCGGGCTCGGAGGCCGTGGCCCGCGCCGCCGCCGCGGCGATCTCCTCGCGCGGGGTCGCCGGGTCCAGCTCGAGCAGGTCGAGCAGGACCGCGGCGAAGCGCATCGGAGTCTGCACGAGGAACCGCACGCCATCGCTACCGGTCAGCACCAGCGTCGCCGGTGAGCGCAACGTCCCCATCCGGTCGGTCACAGCCATCCATTGCCGCAGCGCGCTGGCCAGGCTGACCTGCACGTGCGCGCCGACGCCGGTGTTCGACCGGGCCACGAGCGCGGCGAGCACCCCCTGCGCCGCAACCGCGCCCCCGGCCACATCGCCCATCTGGACCGGCATCGGCAGCGCCGTCCCGCTCCAGGTCTCCATCAGCTCGACCGCTCCGATCCAGGCCTGCACCGGGCCGTCCGTCGCCGAGATGCCGGCCAGCGGATCGCCGGCGTCAAAACCCGTGATGGCACACGTGACCAGCCGCGGGAACCGGGCGCGCAGCGACGGGCCGTCGATCCCGAATTTGGCCGTGACTCCGGGCCGCATGTTCTCCAGGACGACATCGGCATCGGCCGCCAGCCGCAAGAACTCCGCCTTGTCCGCCGCACTGCCCAGGTCCAGGACAACGGAGCGCCTTCCGCCGTGCAGCGCCCGCCAGTAGAAGGACGGATCCGGGCCGCCCTTCCAGCCGGCGCGGGTCGGGTCACCCGCGGGCGGCTCGACCTTCAGCACGTCGGCGCCGAGGTCTGCGAGGGTCCGGGTGGCCAGCGGACCGGCCAGAAACGTGGTCACGTCCAGCACGCGGATTCCGTGCAGAGGCTTCATTCATCAGCTCCGTGGGCGCCAGGTACAGCCGGGGTTTCCCGGAACGTATCCCCCGGCTGCTGCCCGCCCCATAGGCACCTCTGCGGCCGGGCACAGCGTGCGGACAGGCCGTTCTCCGAGGCTCAGGACATGACGATCCGCCACAGAGGCCGGCGCCAGGTCACCGCCGTCACGGCAGGCCTGGCCGCGTTCGCCACCGTTGGAGCAGGCGGGGTCGCGATACTCGCCCGCCACGACACCGACGCCAAGCGCAGCGCCGCTTCCACCGGAACCAGTGCCCAGCCGACCGCTACCGCCGGCACCGCGACGCCAAGTGCCGCACCGGCGGCCGCCGCGACGGCGGCAACGCCGTCCGCAGCACCCAGCACGGCAACACCAACCACGGCCCCGACGACAACGGCACCAACGACGACCTACACCGCTCCCGTTCAGCAGGCACCGGTCGCCACTTCCGGAGGCTCCTGACAACCGGGTGAAATCCGGGTTCCCGCGAGCTGTTATTCAGGTTGTCTTAAGATTTGGCCCGCATGATGCGCGGGTGGAGTTCGCCGGCGCCCAGCTTCCAAAGCCATTGGTGGGGTGACGGGATTGTCGATCGGATGGCTGGGACGCCGTGAGCAGGCTGTCGCCGAGGCAGCGCCGCTGGACGTCTATCTCGTCGGCACCGCCTACTCGGGCACGACGCATCTGGGTGGCCTGCTCGCGGCCAATTTCGGCGCCTGCTACGCAGGTGAGCTCGGCCGCCTCCCGCATTACGTCGACACCTACGGCCTGTTCGCCGACCCTGTCGGCTGCCTGCGGTGCGCCGGCGCCGGAGTGGCCTGCGAGCTGTGGACCGAGGGCTTCGTCCGCGAGATCGAGCAGGCCACCCCGCAAAGGGCACTCACTCATGTCAGGGACCGTGTGGGGGCACCGATCGTGGTCGAGGGCTCCAAGCTTCCCGCCTGGCTGCAGACCTCGTTGAACGGACGCGATCCCAGTGGCGCCCGCGTCGTCGTGCTGCTCACAACCCGATCGCCGTTGTCCTACGCGATGTCCGCGCTCGGCGCGACCGGTCAGCCCCTCTGGCTCGCTCTGCGGGAGTGGCGCGACATCTACATCGATGCGCTGCGCACGGCGACGCGTACCCAGCTCCCCATCTTCGTGGTGCGCAACGAGGAGGTGCGCCGCGATCCCACCACGGTGCTCGACCGGCTGGCTCCCCTGCTCGGCTGGCCGGGGCGGGTCACGGCGGTCAAGGACGCCGAACCCACCCACAGCATCGGCGGCAACGTCTTCGTCCAGGCCGGTTTCGGAGAGGCCAGCCACCGTGCGCTGTCCCGGGCCGGACTGCACCGCGACGGCGACCGCTTCGACCCCGAGGCTTTCGAACGCGCCGAGCGCGCCACGTCCGTCGGCTCGCTGCACCATCCCCCTGACGTCGACACCGCGCGTGGATGGGCGCAAGCCGCGATCGACTGCCCCGGCCTGCTCGACATCGCCCAACTGCTCGGCTACGAGATGCAGCTGGAACTCGAGCGGGTCGTGGCGAAAGCGGGTACCTGACCCGGCGCAATGGCGCCGGGTGCACTCCTTGCCGGCACGCGTTTCGCGGCCTGCGCACAGAGCCAGCACAGTGGGGCCACAGTCGCGGAGCTGATCCTTCAGACATGTTCAGCGGCAAGCACGATCACGGCCACCCGACCCGACCGCTGATCGATGTGTGGCTGAATCCCTCCGCCGGCCAAAGCGTGTCACAACTGGCCGGCGAACTCTCAGCGGCGGTGCACCTCGTCGTGGTCCCCAAGACCGGTAGCCGGCTCGCGGATGTCGCCGTGCTCACCGATCCCGACCCGGCGGAACTCGAGGGCATCTCACGGGTACTGCCCGACCTGCCCTTGCTGGCGACGACCCGAAGTTCGCCGAGCGCGCTGCTACGCGACGCCGCACGGCGATCCGGCGCCCGGCTGCTGACCAATCCCACGCCCGCCGAACTGCTCGACGAGATCAGCCTGGTGTGCCGTCGGCACCGCCAGCCCGCCTGATCCGCGACTACCATCGAGGTGACGGTCCGCGCCTGACACGGATCGGCTCAGGCCAGGAGGCGAGCTGCGATGGCCGGTGCGTACATCACGTTCTTCACCCTGATGGGACTGCTGCTTGCGATCATGCTGTACGGCGTGTTCACCGAGGGCAAGAACCGCTAGCTCAGCACCCGGAAGACCGGGAATCCGTCGGCGATCGCGGCAAGATCCGCGTCGGAACTGTTCGCATCGATCCCCTGGAAGAACGCGCCGACCTCCCACTTCCATTTGCGCAAGTACTCGCGAATGACCGGCGCCTTGACGTCGTCAGCCAGCTCCTCACCGCGGAAGGCCTGCACCTTGCGTCCGACGCGAAGCTCGCCGGTACCGGCCGCCCGCAGGTTGCGCACCCACTGGGTGACGCCGCGGGGTGAGACCAGGTACTGGTGACCATCGAATGTGAGCAGGTTGACGGGATTGCTGCGCCACTGACCGCTCTTGCGACCCTGCACCCGCAGCTCCCGTGAACCCATCACACTGATACCCATCCGGGTGAGCCGGCGCACGCCGCGATTGAAGACGTTGCGGGTGAACCAGCCGGGCTCCAGGTAGCGCGTCTCGGTCATTTCGAGTCCTCTGCTCTCAATTCGAGAGCGGTGCTCTCGGTTCGGTGTCACTCTGCGCCCGCCTGCGACACTTGTCAAGAGCAGCGCTCTCGATTCTTGTCGCTGATCTCAGATGAGTGCATAGTGAAGTCCATGACGGTCCTCAGCGCACCGCTCGGCGCGCGCGCCCGGGTGCGTGCCGAGCTCACCCGCGAGATCAAGAGCGTGGCCCGCGAGCAGCTGGCCGAGGTCGGCGCCGCGGCGCTCTCGCTGCGCGCGGTAGCCCGGGAGCTGAGCATGGCGTCCTCGGCGGTCTACCGGTATTTCCCGAGCCGGGACGATCTGCTCACGGCGCTGATCGTCGACGCCTACGACGCGGTGGGCGCCGCGGCCGAACTCGACGAGTCGGCCGTGCGGCGCGCTGACGCAGCGGGCCGGTGGATGGCGACCGCCCGGGCCGTGCGGGAGTGGGCGACCGCGCACCCTCAGGAGTTCGCGCTCATCTACGGCAGCCCGGTTCCGGGCTACCAGGCCCCGCTCGACACCATCGATCCCGCGGCTCGCATTCCCCTGCTGCTGCTGAAGATTGTCAACGACTGCGCGGCGGCAGGCCGGCTCCACGACCCGGTGCCGGAGGCGCCCATGCCCAAGGCCCTGCGGGCCGACCTCAGCGCGCTCGGCGAGCAGGCAGCGCCCGACCTCTCCGCCCATCAGGTGGCGCGGGTCGCCATGGGTTACGTCGAGCTCATCGGCGTCATCAGCTTCGAGCTGTTCGGCCACCTTCACAACGTCATCCACGATTACCCGGCACACTTCGACTTCCAGCTGCGCCGGATGGTCGGCGAGCTGGGGCTGAAAAGCCCGGGGCGGTCATAAACCGCTCGTTCGGCACGCGCACACCCGCAAGAATGAGGACATGACGACGCGTTTGCCAGCATTTGCCCGCGACCGCGATACGGCCAGGTACTACGACCAGCGCGCCGGCGAATATGACGACTGGTACACCGGCGAGGGGCGTTTCGCCGAGCGCGATCGGCCCGGGTGGCACGAGGCGGTGGCCGAGCTCGTCGCCCTGGTCAGCGCATTGTCGGCGGCGCGCACCCTCGACGTCGCCTGCGGCAGCGGCTTCCTGACCCGCCACCTTTCGGGCCTCGTGATCGGCCTCGACCAGAGCCCGGCCATGGTGGCCGTCGCCCAATCCCGCCTTCCCGAGGGGGTGGCAATGGTGGGCGACGCGCTCGCACTCCCCTTCCCCGACAGAGCCTTCGACCGCGTCCTCACCGGCCACTTCTACGGCCATCTCCCACCGCAGGAGCAGGCGCGCTTTCTCACCGAGGCGGAGCGCGTCGCCGGTGAGCTGGTCGTCATCGACTCCGCACGGCGGGAGGGCGTCGCCGGCGAGCAGTGGCAGGAGCGCATCCTCAACGACGGGTCGCGTCACGAGGTCTACAAGCGCTACCTGACCGGGCCGCAGCTCGCTGCCGAGATCGGCGGGCGGGTACTGCTCGACGGGCCCTGGTTCGTGGCCGCCGCCCGCTGAGCGATCAGCCGGAGAAGCTCCCGTGGCGCCCCTCGCCGGCGGCGAACCGCGCAGCACCGGCCAGGCTGTCGGTCGACAGCGAGCGCATCCCGTGCCCCCACTCGAGGGCCATGGCCGCGCCGAGCTCGAGCCCCGCCTGGTCGTAGAGCGACAGCCGGTCCTCCCGCAGGCAGGTCTGCGGAAACGCGGCCAGCTCCGCGGCCAGCTCCATCGCCTCCGCGAGCACCCGGCCAGCGGCACTGACCCGGTTCACCAAGCCCATCGCCAGGGCCTCGGCGGCGCCCACCCCGCGTCCGGTCAGGATCAGGTCCAGCGCGCGCGACTGCCCGATCAGGCGTGGCAGCCGGACCGTCCCGCCGTCGATGAGCGGCACTCCCCAGCGCCGGCAGTACACCCCGAACACGGCGCCGGGATCGGCGACCCGAAGATCACACCAGAGAGCCAGTTCCAGCCCCCCGGCGACGGCCGGGCCTTCTACTGCGGCGATGACCGGCTTGCCGAGAGCGAGGCGGGTCGGCCCCATGGGGCCGCGCCCTTCACCCGGCGGCCAGACCGGCATCGTGCCCGCTGCCACCGCTTTCAGGTCGGCGCCGGCGCAGAACGCGCCGCCGGCTCCGTGCAGCACTGCCACAGCGGCATCGGCATCGGCGTCGAACGCCACGAAGGCGTCATGCAGGGCCTGGGCGTGCTCACCGTCGACCGCGTTGCGCACCTCGGGGCGCTCCAGCGACACCAGGCTCACGGCGCCGTGCCGGGCCACGGTGACAGCCATCAGGACTCCCCGAGTGGATGCGCCGGTTCCATCGCGAAGTTGTTGAACAGCACGTTGTGGGCGTGCCAGGTGTTCCAGTGCTCGGTGAGGTACGCGATCTTCCCGCCTGCGTCGAAGCGGAAGACGAAGCAGTACACGTTGCGATACGGCTGCCCGCCCAGGGTCGTCGAGTGCTGGGTGTGCTGGCGCACCACGTAGTCGCCGTCGGCGAGCACCAGCACATCGGTGAAGCGGTTGGTGGCGAGGTCATACGAGTCGATGCCGGAATTGCCGTGACGCTGCCCGGAACCGCGCAAGATCTTGGTGATCTCGGCGATGCCCTTGTGCTCGGTCTCCCCCACCATGCCGGGCAGCAGCGGCAAGCCGTTCCACCAGACGGCGTCGTCGGCGAACAGCGTGGCGCGGTCGAGCTCGCGCCCGGCCTCGAACATTCGCGTGACGGTGTCGATGTTCGCCTGCTCGCGTTCGGTGTAGGCGGGCATCAGCTCCCCACCTCCTCAGCGCCGAAGCCGTTCCACGACGCGACCTCACGCAGCGGGCGCCGGCTCGCGAGCCCGAAGTCGGTGCCGATCGTGTACGCGACCGGGAAGAGCCCGACCTGGGTGTAGGACGGCGGAATCCCCAGCAGCTGCGCCATTTCTGCCTCCTTGTGAAGGTGGATCGTCGTCCACGCGCTGCCCATCCCCCGCGAGCGGAGCGCCAGCATGAAGCTCCACACCGCCGGGATGACCGAGCCCCACATGCTCGCCTGGTAGAAGACGCTGGCGTCATCGGTCCGGCCGGCCAGTAGCGGCAGCACGAGCACCGGTACCTGCTCGAGGTGATCACGCAGATGCATCACCGAGGCCGACATCCGGATGACCTCGGGTGAGCTGCGATCGGCGACCACCGGCTTGTCGGCCGACACCCCGGAGGCCGCGTATCCGTCGAGCCCGGCGCGGTAGATCTCGGCGACCTGCGTCCGCAGGGCAGGGTCATCGATGAGGATCCAGCGCCATAGCTGTCGGTTGGATCCGTTCGGCGCCTGCAACGCCAGCGACAGGCACTCCTCGACCACGCCGCGCTCCACCGGACGGGAGAGGTCGAGACGCTTGCGCACCGTTCGCGTTGTTGTCAGTGCCTGATCGAGTTCCATCTCGCTCCCCTCACCGGCCGTGTCCCCTCACTGCCCGGATCTATCGTGGACCCTATGAGTGCGGTCAGCGACGCCGCGCTCGGCTCCCTGCGCGTCGGGCCCCAGCTGCTCCTGCCCGGAGCCGGAGGCGGCCCGCTGGAGGGCCTCACGTTTGTCGCGAAAGACTTGTTCGACGTGGCCGCGCACCGCACCGGTGCCGGCAATCCCACCTGGCTCGCCGAGGCGGAGCCCGCCCGAAGGTCGGCCGCCGCCGTCACGCGCCTGGCCGCGGCGGGCGCCACCTGCATCGGTAAGAGTCACACGGACGAGTTCGCGTACAGCCTGGAAGGACGCAACGCGCACTACGGCATCCCGCACAACGCCGCGGCGCCTTCGTGCGCGGCGGGCGGCTCGTCGAGTGGCACGGCCGCAGCGGTGGCGGGCGGGCTGGTGCCCTTCGGGCTCGGCACCGACACCGGCGGATCGATCCGGGTGCCGTCGTCCTACTGCGGTCTGGTGGGGCTGCGACCGACGCACGGCAGCGTCAGCGCCGAAGGCGTCGTCGCCCTCGCACCGAGCTTCGACACCGTCGGGTGGCTTGCCGCCGATGCGGTGACCGCACGGCGAGTGGGCGACGTCCTGCTCCCCGCAGATGCCGCTGCGGCGCCGAAGCGGTTGGCCCTGCTCGCCGACGCGGAGCAGGCGGTGGCTCCCGCTGTGTGGACGGCATTTGCGGCGGCCGCTGCGCGGCTGGCCGGACGGCTCGGATTCGCGCTGGAGTCGCTACCGCTCCCGGGCGCAGATCTCGACACCTGGCTCTCGACGTTCCGCACCGTGCAGTCCGCCGAGGCGCACCGCGAGCGGGGCGCCTGGATCGCCGCTCACCCGGGCGCGCTTTCCCCGGAGTGCGAGGCCCGGTTCGCGATGGGGGGTGCGGTGAGCGCCGCCGACCGCGACGCCGCCGAGGCGCGCCGCGCGCAATTGCGTGAGGCGCTGACGCGGGTGCTGACCGACCCGCCGACGGTGCTGCTGATGCCCTCCGCCGCGGGGCCGGCGACCCCGCTCGCCGCCACTCCGGAGGAGCTCGCCCCGATCCGGCCCGCGACGCTCCGGCTGAACTGCGTCGCCAGCATCTGCGGCGCACCCGGGCTGAGCCTGCCGCTGGCACGGGCGTTCGGGCTGCCGCTCGGCGTGTGCCTGATCGGGGCGCCGGGCAGTGACCGCTCATTGCTGGAGCTGGCCGTCCGCTAACCCGTTTCGCACTTGTGCGTCCACCCCGGTTCCAAACGGATCGGGGCAGGGAATGACAACCGCCGGCCACTCACACCGGAGGCCCATCCCCGGTGTGGGTGGCCATTGAGGGTGCGGGGTGCCGGCACCCTGCGCCAGAGTGGGCGGCATGTCTACCACCGCCCAAGCTCCAGCGCGCCGGCATCCGGTCGTCGTCGCGCAACAGAAGCACCGGGCTGCCAACGTGCAACTGCGGATTGCCGACGCGATCACGGCCTTCGCGGGATCGATGAATTTCGTCTACATCCACGCCCTGATCTTCGTGGTCTGGATGGTGGCGATCGAGAAGAGCCCATGGCCCACGCTGACGCTCGTGGTGTCGCTGGAGGCCATCTTCCTGTCGACGTTCGTGATGATCGGGCAGAATCGTCAGGCTGCTTTTCAGCAGGCGAAGGCCGACCACGACTTCAACGAGCAGGAGCTCGAGCTGAAGACGAACACCGAGATCACCCGCTCCATTCACGCCCTGACGGCGGAGTTGCACCGGCGATTGCTGGCCGAGAGACCGCAGTAACCAGCGGCGTGGGCAAGGTCACCCGCCGCGGATGTCGCCCAGCTGCTCAGGGATGACGACACCGCTCAGGTGAAGTGTCGACGACGACGCTCGGCGCGGCTGCGCCGTGAATCACTGCTGCTTCGATTCGGCGTCGTCAGCGCGATCTTCGCGGGGCTCCTCGGGGTCGTTCTGACCGGATGGTTGACCAACTTCATTCGCACCACCAACATCGACCACGCCCGCGACACCGCCGAGTACTCGCTGAGCCTGAGCCTGAACGCGCTGGACGTCCCTGCGGACCAGTCGGTCCTCATCACGCCCGCCCAGCTCGCCGAGACCACCCGGTTGATGAAGGCTTCCGTCGCCACCGGCAAGTTCGTCGGCGCGACGGCCTGGATCACGCCCGGAATCGTCGTTTATGCCGCCGAACCGGCCCGCCTGGGCAAGTTGGAGACCGTACGCCCGCAAGTGACGGCCGCGCTTCACGGACAGGTCTCGACGACGATCGTGACGCATCCGCTGGCCGGCGTTCCTGATGCCACGGAACGCAGCAGCCTGCGCAAGATCGGCCCGCTGCTGGAGATCTTCGCGCCCGCCGACCTGAAGAACCACGTGGTGGCCGCTGTCGTGCTCTACCAACCTTGGCAGCCGATCCAGCAGCTCATCGACCGCGAAACCCATCAGATGCTGCTGCTGGTGCTGGCCGGGCTGCTGGCGCTGTGGCTCGGCGTGATGCGCCTGGTGCTCACCGCCTCGCGCCGGCTGCGCGCCCAGTCCCGCGAGAACTGGACGCTCGCCTCTCACGATCCGCTCACCGGCCTGCCCAACCGAACCCTGCTCGAGGAGCAGCTCGGCCAGGCGTTGAAGATCAGCGAACGTTCGGGAGAGCACGTCGGGTTGCTGCTCTTCGACCTCGATCACTTCAAGGAAGTCAACGACGTCTTCGGCCACCATTGCGGCGATCTGCTCCTGCAGCAGATCGGGCCACGCCTGACGGCGGTGCTCCGCGAGGGCGATGTCGTGGCCAGGCTCGGCGGCGACGAGTTCGTCGTGGTGCTGCCGACTCTCAAGAGTGCGGACGAAGCGGAGGCCACTGCCGTGCGTTTGCTGGAAGCCCTGGCGGAGCCTTTCCACCTCGACTCCGTCACGCTCGATGTGGACGCCAGCATCGGCATTGCCGTCAGCCCCGAGCACGGTAGCGACGGCGAGACGCTCCTGCACCACGCCGACACCGGCATGTACCGCGCGAAGAAGTCCGGCAGCGGCTTCGCGGCCTACTCCGCGGAAGCCGAGTCCGAACGGCCCAGGCAGCGACCCCTGCACGAGTCGCTGCGCGCTGCCGTCCACGACCCGGCCCAGTTCCGGCTCGCGTATCAACCGAAGGCCGATGTGCACTCGGGCGTCGTGCACGGGGTCGAGGCCCTGCTGCGCTGGCAGCATCCGACGCTGGGTGTGCTGATGCCGGCTGACTTCCTTCCCGTGGCCGAGCGCACCAGGCTGATCCTGGCCCTCACCGATCTCGTCATCGACGCCGTTCTGGAGCAGATACGCACCTGGGCGTCGCAAGGACTGCAGCTCGGGGTATCGGTCAACGTCTCGGCCTCCTGCCTGCTCGATGCGTCGTTCCCGGCGCGGGTCGCCGCGCTGCTCGAGGCCCGCGACGTCGAGGCCGGCATGCTGGAGTTCGAGATCAGCGAGAGCGTGATCCTCACCGACGCAGGCCGCGCGATCACCGTTCTCGGCGCGCTGGACGCGCTGGGGGTCAGGCTCGCCCTGGACGGCTTCGGCTCCGGGATCTCCGCCCTAGGCCACCTGACGCGACTGCCGATCCACCAGATCAAGATCGACTCTTCCCTCGTAACCGACATGGCCGAGGGTTCGACGAATGCGGCTATCGTCCGCTCCTGCATCGAGCTCGCCAGAAACCTCGGCCTCAGCGTCGTCGCCCAAGGCGTCGAGACGCCCGACGTCTGGCAGCAGCTCGCCCGCTATGGATGCCAGCTCGCCCAGGGCTACTACCTGGCCGAGCCGATGCCGGGTGACCACCTGCCGGCGTGGATGCAGGACCGCGCTCGTGCTGCGCGGCTTGCCAAGAGCGCCCGGCGGGCAGTGCCGCTCAGGGACTCGTCGCTCACCCCCGGGTGAGCAGCCGCAAAGCCCTCCAATCCCGCCAACAGCCTGCGGCGCCGGTTACGGACTGTTACCGTCAGCTTCATGCTCGGCCGGGGACCGCGGCGCCGGCGCCGGCACATGGTGAAAAGCCTCGCGGAGCTCGATCGGCCGGCTCCGCCGGATCAGCTGGGCCGGTTGGATCCGCTCGACACCATCGACCAGCGCCGCGAGCGGCTCAAGCGCGAGGCCGCCCTGCGAATGCCGGTGCGGCTTGCCCGCAGAACCCAAGCCGCGCAGGCTCGGCGCGTTCCTCACCCTCGCCGTCGTTGTCCTGGCTGTCACGGGTGGGGTCCTACTGGTGCGCCTGAGTAACGGCCATCACCCGCCAACCGCAAGCTCCCCCCCACGCGGCCACGGGCAACGAGCGGCACGCCCGTGACGCCCTTCCACGGCGCGGGTCCGCCTTCGCTCCGTTCGTCATACCGTCCGGACCGCCGCGGTCGTGGAACGTGCGGCCACCGTTCGATGCCCCGCGGGCCAGATGGGTGTCGATCACCACCATCGACGGCGTCGCCTCCGTCCGGCCGGCCTTCGCGCGCACCAGCCGGCGCAGCGCTGCCAGCAGCCGGGGCCACGTCCCGTTGCGTGACCAGCGGCGAAACTGCGACCACACCCGCGTCCACGGACCGAACTCGGTCGGCAAGCAGCGCCACTGGCCGCCGTCTTGCGACACGTACAAGACACCGTCCATGACACGACGGATGTCGCCGGTGAAGCGGCGGCCGCGCTTATCCCGCCGGGCAGACCAGCGGTTCCAGCAGCATCCACTGCTCATCCGTCAGATCCGTCGGATACACGCTTCCTCATCGCCACCGGCCCACCAAGGCTGAAGCGCAATAGGGACACACTCAGTGAGGGCTTTATGCCCCGACGGCGGCAGGCGCCGGCTCCTGCGGCGAATGCCGCGCCGGGCGCGTGGAGTCGGCGTCGACATCGTGGATGCTCAACGCGAGCACCGCGCCGGCGAAAGCGAAGATCGCCGCGACCGCGAAAGCCCAGTGGTACGCGGCAAGATCGGGCGCTGATCGGCTGCCGGGGAGCGCGCGAGTCACGGTGAAGCCGACGGCCGAGAGCACGGTCGACAGCACGGCGATCCCGGTGGCACTGCCCAGCTGGCGGACCGCGTTGAACAACGTCGACGCCCGCCCGGTGCTGGCGCGGTCGATCTGGGCCATGCTGGCCGCCTGCGACGGCACCATCACGTGGGCCATGCAGTAGCCGAGCACGAACATCAGCCCCCGCATCTGCCAGAGCTCCGAGCGGCTGGAAATCATCGTCATCAGCAGCATGGTGCCGCCGAGCGCGGCAAGCCCGCCGACCATGATGCGGCGCGGTCCGATCGGCTGGTAGAGCAGCCGGCTCACCACCTGAGCGCCGATCATGACGCCGAAAGCTTCGGGAAACGTCGACAACCCCGAGGAGAGGGCGGAGAGCCCGAGCCCGTCCTGGAAGAACAGCGCGACCGTGTAGAGGATGCCGAGGAATCCGGCCGTCGAGACGAACAGGACGGCCGAGGTCGAGCGGAAAAGCCGGTTGCCGAACAGCCGAAGCGCGAGCAGGGGCTCGCGCACCCGAAACTGCTGGCGCAGCAGCACGGTGAGCAGCACCACTCCGACGGCGAGCGCCGCGATGATCGACGGCTTCCCCCATCCCCGCTGGCCGCCCTCGCTCACCCCGAACATCAGCGCGGCGAAGCCCACACCCGACAGGACGAAGCCGACGACGTCGAAGCGGCCGGCCGGATCGGACTCCTGATCGGCCAGGAAGATCAGCCCGAAGACTAGTGCCGCCGCCCCGATCGGCAGGTTGACGAGGAAGACCCAGCGCCACGAGAGTCCCGTGACGAGCACGCCGCCGAGCACCGGCCCGAGGGCGGGGGCGAGCGTCGTGGGAACCGTCAGGATGCTGGCGGCACGTACCCGCTCGGACGGCGGAAACGTCCGGTACAGCAGGGCCATCCCGACGGGCGTGAGCATGCCGCCCCCGACTCCCTGCAGGATCCGGAAGAGCACGATCTGCAGCAGGTTCTGGGCCAGCCCGCACAGGGCCGACGCGAGCGTGAAGACGACGATGGCGAGCAGCAGGATGCGGCGGTGGCCGAAGCGGTCGCCGAGCCAGCCCGACGCCGGGATCACGACGGCCAGGGCGACGAGATACGCAACCGCGACGGCACTCACCGAGGTGCCCGACGCGTGCAACTCCCGGGCCATCGACGGCAGCGCCACGTTGACGATCGTGATGTCGATGATGTTCATGAACATCGCCGCGACGAACACGACGCTGACGGCGACCTTCTGGTTGAACCGATCAGCGGGCTTCTGGTGGCGCTGCGTCATACGACAGGCGAAGTCATGCGAAGAGCGACAGCTGCTGCATCACCGGCTCGGCCGGGCGGGCGGCCAGCCGCGGGAAACGTTGCGGCCGCGAGTACCAGTGCGGCGCCTCGGCGGGCTCGGGCTCGCGTGCCTCGGCGGCGACCAGGTCGACGGTGCGCTCGGTCTCCGCGCCGGCGTCAGCCAGCACGCGCAGCGCCGCCGGGGCGCTGTAGATCAGCCCGACGGAGGCGTACACCGCCCGCACCCGCTCGGCCTCCAGCGGGAGCACCCCGGGGCTGCCCGCGGCAAAGTCCAACTCCGGTGCGACGTCGGCGTGCATCGCCATGACGTCACAGTTCAGCTCCCAGGCCGGGCGGGCCTCGGGCGCCGCGAGCCGGCGGGCTGCCGCCGCCCCGATCGCCGCGACCACCCGCCCGCCGTCCTGCGCGAGGTCATCGAACGCCGCCCGCGCCGAGCCGAGTGCGGCAAGCAGCTTTGCCGCCGTCTTCGGACCGATGCCGCGCACTCCGGGAAGGTTGTCGGACGCGTCACCCCGCAGGGCTGCATAGTCGCGGTACTGCCAACCGCTGATCCCGAGCATCAGCGGCAGTCGCGCAGCGGTGAGCACCGGAGAGGCATCGACGCCGCCGTTGATGATCCGAAGCACGCTGGTGTGGTCGTCGATGAGCGCGAACGCGTCGCGGTCGGACGTCATGATGACCGTGCGGGCCTGGCAGGAGCGGGCCTTCGCCGCCACCGACGCCAGCACGTCATCCGCCTCGAAACCGGGCGGCACGACCACCGCGATACCCAGCTCCTGCAGCCGCCGCGCGGCGAGGCCGAGCTGATCGACGAGACACTGGGCCTTCTCACCGCGCTGCATCTTGTACTGCGGCCACCGCTCGCGCCGGACGCTCGCGAGCGGGTCGTCGAAACCCACGACCACGGCATCGGCATCGACCCGCTCGACGGCGGCGACGATCTGAGTGATCAGCCCGCGCACCGCCCACACCGGCTCCTGCGCGGAACTCAGCGCCGACGCGGAGGAGGCGGCAGCGTGATACGCCCGATGCACCAGCGAATTGCCGTCCACCGCCAGGACCACCCGCACCGCGACCACCCCCTCACTCTGCCTCATGCGGTGCCAGGAGAGCGGCTGCCCACCGGCGCGCCGCGGGACCGATCCCGGACCCTTGAAGGAATGCGCGGGCGCCGCAAAGCGCTTGAGCTGCCAGCGCGGCAAAATGCCGGCAGGACTCCCAGGAGATGAGGCACCGTGCCAGCGATCACTGTTGACGACCTGAGCGTGCTTCCCACGATCGCCGTCCCGGCATCCGGTGCCCGCCAGCGTCCGGTCGAATCCGTGACGACGGCTCCGCGCGGCTTCGAGGGTGAGGGATTCCCGGTGTTCCGCGCGTTCGCCGGAGTCGATCTGGCAGCGCTCGACCCGTTCATCCACCTCGACCAGATGGGCGAGGTCGACTACGGTCCGGGCGAGCCCAAGGGCACGGCGTGGCATCCCCACCGCGGCTTCGAGACGGTCACGTACATGATGGACGGCCTGCTGCAGCACAACGATTCCCAGGGCGGCGGCGGCCTGATCACCGACGGCGGCACCCAGTGGATGACCGCCGGGCAAGGCATCCTGCACATCGAGACGCCGCCCGAGCACGTCGTCGCGTCCGGCGGCCGGTTCCACGGCCTGCAGCTCTGGGTGAACCTGCCGAAGGCGCAGAAGTGGGTCCCCCCGCGCTACCAGGACCTCGAGCCCGAGCGGGTGCTCCTGCTGTCATCCGACGACGGCGGCGCGCTGGTGCGGGTGATCGCCGGTGATGTCGCCGGGCATCAGGGCCCCGGCTCGACGTACACACCCATCACGATGATCCACGCCACGATCAGCCCCGGCGCCCGGCTCACGCTTCCGTGGCCGGCACAGTTCAACGCCCTCGCGTACGTGCTCGCCGGACGCGGCTCAGCCGGAGCAGTCCAGCGTCCCCTGCACCGCGGGCAACTCGCGGTGTTCGGCAGCGGTGACGCGATCACGGTCACCGCGGACGCCGAGCAGGACGGTCACAGCCCGACCATGGAGGTGTTGCTGCTCGGCGGCCGGCCGATCCGCGAGCCCATCGCCTGGGCGGGACCGTTCGTCATGAACACGAAGGCCGAGATCGCCCAGGCCTTCCAGGACTTCGAGTCAGGACGGCTCGGCCACGTACCGGCCGTGCACAACGCACCCACCGACGTCGTGGTCGAGGAGACCGACTCAGCCCTCGACTGAGGTTGCGGCGGCCGCCGCGGCCCGCTCGCAACTCGTCGCGCCCATCTCCTGAAGGGCCCGGGTGAAGACCTCTTCCAGCACCGCCACCTGCTCCTCGGTCATCGCCTCGAAGAGCAGGCTGCGCACCGCGGCAGCGTGAGACGGTGCCGCGGCTTCGATCGCCGCGCGACCCACGGGGCTCAGCACCACGAAGGCGCCGCGACCATCGCCCGTGCAGCCCTCCCGCGTCACCAGGCCGCGACTCTCCATGCGGCGGATGTGATGCGAGAGCCGGCTCTGCTCCCACTGCAGGAAGTCGCAGAGCTCGAACGGGCGCAGGCGTCCTTGATCGGCCTCGCTCAGCACGACGAGGACTTCGTAGTCCGACAGCGAAAGCTGGGACTCGGCCTGCAACTGACGGTTGAGCCGAGCATTGAGTTCGCGATGCAGGCCGAGGAACGCGCGCCAGGCGCGCTGCTCGGGTGCGCTGAGCCAGATGTCGCTCATGCGGCTCACACCCCCGGGAATTGATGATGCGTCATGTATGTTCTACGCTACTAGATGACACGTCATCCACTTAGTTTCTTCCCAAGGAGGATCGGACCATGACCACCGCTACCCACAACCTCACCGCTCTGACCGGCACCTACACGCTAGACCCTGCCCACAGCCGCATCGGATTCGTCGCTCGCCACGCCATGGTGACCAAGGTTCGCGGTGCGTTCAACGACTTCGTCGGCACCGCCGTCCTCGATGGCGACAACCCGGCCAGCTCCTCGGCGAACGTGACCATCCAGGTCAAGAGCATCGACACCCGCCAGCCCCAGCGTGATGAGCACTTGCGCAGCAATGACTTCTTCTCCATGGACGAGTTCCCGGAGATCACCTTCGTGTCGACCGGTGCCCGCCAGGTCGACGACGAGAACTTCGAGCTCACCGGTGACCTGACCGTCAAGGGCGTCACCAAGAGCGTGACGATCCCCTTCGAGTACCAGGGCGCCGCACAGGACCCGTTCGGTAACTCCCGGGTCGGCTTCGAGGGCTCCGTCGTCATCAACCGCAAGGACTTCGGCGTCAACTTCAACGCCGCCCTCGAGACCGGTGGCGTCCTCGTGAGCGACAAGATCACCCTCGAGTTCGAGATCTCTGCGATCAAGAACGCTTGAGTTCGCGCTCGGCACTGCTCGCGCCTCGTCAGGGTCGCGGGCAGTGCCGGGATCTGACAAGGAGGCCACCGTCGTGACCAGCTCGTTGCTGACCCCTCGGATCGACGTTCGTCCCACCGGCGAGCGGCCGAAGACGAAGATCTCGTGGCTTGATTCCAAGCACTCGTTCTCCTTCGGCAGCCACTACGACGCTGCCAACACCCACCACGGTCTGCTGCTGGTGAACAACGACGACCGGGTCGACCCGGGCACCGGGTTCGAGACGCATCCCCATCGCGACATGGAGATCGTCACTTGGGTGCTGTCGGGCTCGCTGGTGCATCAGGACTCGACCGGCACGTCCGGTGTCATCTACCCGGGACTCGCCCAGCGGATGAGCGCGGGCACCGGAATCCTGCACTCGGAGAAGAACGATTCCTGGCGCGTCTCGGGCGGGCCCGAGCACTCCGAGCCCGTTCACTTCGTGCAGATGTGGGTCCTGCCCGACGAGGGCGGCGTGGCCCCTGGCTACGAGCAGCTGGAGATCGACGGCGAGCTGCTGTCGGGCTCGCTGGTGCCCGTGGCGTCAGGAATGAGCAAGCACGACGGGGCCGCCGCGATCCGCATCCACAACAAGTACGCCGCGCTCCATGCCGCCCGCTTGGAGGCCGGCCAGAGCGTCGAGCTGCCCGAGGCGCCGTACCTGCACCTGTTCGTGCCTCGCGGCGCGGTCACGCTCGAAGGCGCCGGACCGCTCGCCGAGGGCGACGCGGTGCGCTTCACCGCCGCCGGCGGCCAGCGCGTCACCGCGACCGAGCCCGCCGAGATCCTCGTCTGGGAGATGCACGCCACCGTCGGCTGATCCGGCGGGTCTCCCAGGTGCAGGCCTTCACCTGAGCGTCATGTATTCGGCGCCTGGCGTTTGGCTGCCGCAGTGGTGTGACCCTTCTAATCAAGGCTCATGAGAGTCATCGTGGTCGGTGGCGGGGTGCTCGGCGCCATGCACGCGCTCTGGGCACACGACGCGGGGCATCAGATCGTGCATCTGGAACGCGAGCCGGCGGCCCGCGGGGCGTCGGTGCGCAACTTCGGGCTGGTGTGGGTCGGCGGCCGCGCGCCGGGCGCGGAGCTGCAACTCGCCCAAAGGGCGCGGGACATGTGGGCCCAGGTCGCCTCACGGATTCCGGCGGTCGGGCTGCGGGCCGAAGGCTCGCTGACGGTCGCGCGCACCGAGGACGAGTTGCTCGTCATGAAGGAAGCCGCGAGCCTGCCGGACGCCGCCGAGCGGGGTTACCGGCTGCTCGACCCGGCGGGGGTGCGCGCCCTGAACCCGGCGTTGCGCGGGACATCCGCCGGCGGCCTGTATTGCCGCCGCGACGCGATCGTCGAGCCCCGGCAGGTACCGGCGGCGATCCGGGAGTACCTGCGCACGAGTCCCCGCTACCGCTGGAATCCCGGCACGGAGGCGGTCGAGGTACGCCCCCAGGGGATACGCGACGGGTACGGCGAATGGCACAGCGCCGACGTCGTCATCTGCTGCACCGGCGCCGCGCATCGCGGGGTGGCCGCACACAACGGGCCGCAGCCACTTCGGCGGGTTCGCCTGCAGATGCTGCAAACCGCGCCGCTCCCGGAGCGGCTCACCACCTCCGTCGCCGACGGTGACTCGCTGCGCTACTACCCGGCGTACGAGCTGCCGGCCCGCCGACATCTCGCGCCGCAGAACGCCACCGGTGCAGCGTGGAAAAGTCAGCTGCTCATGGTGCAGCGGGCCGGCGGGGAGCTCACGATCGGCGATACGCATGCCTATGCCGAGCCGTTCGCGTTCGACGTGGAAGAGGCGCCCTACGACCACCTGCGAGCCTCCGCCGAAGCGCTGCTCGGGCGCCGGTTGCCGCCCACCACGCGGCGCTGGGCCGGGGTCTACAGCGAGACGACCGACGGCAATCCCTATCACCGCAGCGAATTGGCGCCCGGCGTGCTCCTGGTGACCGGCCCGGGAGGCAAGGGCATGACCTGCTCCCCCGCCATCGCGGCGGAGACGTTCGCCGCCCTTTCATGACCGTCAGGAGACCGCCGATCGGGCTGGTCGCGCTCGACATGGCCGGCACCACCATCTCCGATGACGGCGTCGTGATGGACGCCTTCCACGAGGCGCTGGCCGACGCCGGCGTTCAGAGCCGGCTCCGGCGAGTACCTCGCGGCCGATCAGATCGTGGCCCGGACGATGGGCCAGTCGAAGATCGAGGTCTTCCGCCGGGTGCTCGGCACCGAGCCGGCAGCGGTGCAGGCGACAGCCGTGTTCGAGCGGGCCTACGAGAAGGCCGTGCTCGCCGGACGCGTCTCGCCCATTCGCCGGCGCGCGAGGCGCTGCTCGACGCAGCTGCGCGCCGCCGGCGTCAAAACCTGCCTGACGACGGGCTTTTCACCTGCCACCCGCGACCTGTTGCTGAAGCAGCTGGGCTGGGAACGAGCGGCAGACCTGGCGCTCTCACCGGCCGACGCCGGGCGCGGCAGGCCCTTTCCGGACCTGCTCTGGACCGCGATGCTGCGGCTCGGCGCCGCGCGGCGTCGACGAGGTGGCCGTCGCCGGCGACACCGCATCCGACATGGAAACCGGCCGCCGGGCAGGAGTGCGCCTGCGCTGCGGGGTGCTCACCGGAGCCGACGACGCACCCCGCCTGCGCGCCGGCGGCGCCACGCACATTCTTGCTTCGGTAGCAGAGCTCCTGCCGCTGCTCGACAGTCGCTGAGCTGCCGCGTTCACCGGCCATCAAAGACCTGTTCGCCGGCTGTCACCTTCCCTTTGCAGAGGCGTCGCTCGGGCGCCGTCCGGTGTGCATCTGATGGTCTCCGCACCGTCACGTCGAAGGCGGTGAGCGGACACCTCGCGCTGAGTGAATGAGCGCGCAGGGCCGGGATCGGCCCACGGGAGGAGTACAGCGTGATTCGCTCGCGCAAAGCGGTCGCCACGGCCGCCACATTGACCGCCGTCGTGGTGGTCAGCCGCCTGCTCAAGCAGCAAGACCGGTTCGCCGTCGACCGGGTCCACCGCCGTCAACGCGACGGCCGTCGCCTCCGTCGGCGGGATCGACAAGCTCGTCGCCGACGCCAAGAAGGAAGGGCAGCTGAACGTCATCACCCTGCCCGCCGACTGGGCGAACTACGGCACGATCATGAAGACCTTCAGCCAGAAGTACGGCATCAAGATCAACAGCGCCAACCCCGATGGCAGCAGCCAGGACGAGATCAACGCCGTCAAGCAGCTGAAGGGCCAGAGCCGGGCGCCCGACGTGCTCGACATGGGCCGATCCTTCGGTGTCACCGCGCAGCAGGCCGGGCTGCTCGCCCCCTACAAGGTCGCGACGTGGGACAGCATCGCCGGCAACTCCAAGGCCGGCGACGGGACCTGGTACTCCGACTACGGAGGCTATGTCGCCATCGGCTACGACTCGTCGAAGATCACCGTCCGCCGACCAGCTTCGCCGATCTGCTGAAGCCCGAGTTCAAGAACAAGGTGGCCATCAACGGCGACCCGACCAAGGCCGGCGCCGCCTTCGCCGCGGTCTATGCCGCCTCGCTCGCCAACGGCGGCTCGTTCGACAACATCCAGCCGGGCCTGGACTACTTCGGCAAGCTGCACAAGGCCGGCAACTTCGTGCCGGTGACGGGCGGGCCGGCGACCGTGCAGAGCGGCCAGACGCCCGGTGCTGATCTGGTGGGACTACCTGGAGGCGTCGGAAGCGGCCAAGCAGGTGCCGTCCTGGAAGGTCGTCATCCCGTCGGACGGTCACTACGCGGACTACTACGTCCAGGCCATCAACAAGACCGCGCCGCATCCTGCCGCAGCCCGGTTGTGGGAGGAATTCCTCTACTCCGCCGAGGGTCAGAACCTCTGGCTGCAGGGCAAGGCGCGCCCGATCGAACTCGACACGCTGATCAAGGACGGCACGGTCGACAAGACCGCGCTCGCCGCACTGCCGCAGGCGCCGTCGGGGGCCATCACGTTCCCCTCGATCGACCAGCAGACCACGGCGAAGGCTCTCGTGGCCCAGAAGTGGGCCGCGACGGTCGGTTCCTGACGGCCTGATCCCCGATCTGCCGTGACAGCACTCACGATCGACCGCAAGCAGTCGGCTGCCGGACGCGTGGCTTCGGCCCTGCGCCCGGCAGCCGGGCTGCTGCCCTTCGCGCTGTATGCCCTGCTGTTCCTGGGATTGCCGACGCTGGCCATCGCCATCGGAGCGTTCTCGGCCCCCACCGGCGGGGCGACGCTGCACAACCTCAGCATCGCGACGAAGGGCGTCTACCGCACCGGTTTCGTCACCAGCCTCGAGCTGGCCGTCCTGACCTCGGTGGTGCCCGGCATCCTCGGGCTCGTCATCGCGTACGCGGTCCACACCGCTCCCCGCGGGAAGGTCCTGCGCCGCGCGGTCACGACGGCCTCCGGCGTCTTCGCGAATTTCGGCGGCGTGCCCCTGGCCTTCCTGTTCATCGCCACGCTCGGCACCACGGGCGTCGCGACGAAATGGCTGAACGCCATCGGGCTCAACCCCTACGAGCACGGCTTCAACCTCTACACGTTCAGCGGCATCGCGATCGTGTACATGTACTTCCAGATTCCCCTGATGGTGCTGGTGATCACGCCCGCGCTGGAGGGGCTCCGGCCGGCCTGGCGCGAGGCTGCCCACGGGCTCGGCGCCGGGTCGTGGACGTACTGGCGCCTCGTCGGCCTGCCGGTGCTCGCGCCGTCCGTGCTCGGCGCCGTACTGCTGCTGTTCGGTAGCGGGTTCTCGGCCTACGCGACGGCCCAAGCGCTCACCAGTGGCAGCGTCGCGCTGACCCCGATCCAGATCGGATCCTTCCTGTCCGGCAACGTGATCTCGGGCCAGGAGAACGTCGGCAAGGCCCTGGGGCTCGGGATGATCGTCATCGTCGGCGCCGTCATGGTGGTCTACGTCCTGCTGCAGCGAAGGGCCTCGCGATGGCTGCGGTAGCCGACTACGCCGGTCCCCACTCGCTGACCTCACCGGGACCCGAACCCGTTGCCGGCACTCGCGTCAAGTCCCGGCCGGCCTACTGGCGCTGGATCGTGCTGCTGCTCGCCGCCGGCTACTTCCTGCTTCCGCTTTACGCCGCAGTGCGTTTCACCATTCGCGGGACCGACGGCCACACGACGGCGTCCGCCTATCGCGGCATCACGCATCAGCCGGGATTCACCGATGCGCTGAGCCTGTCACTGCAAGCTCGCCGGCGTGACGGTCGCGATCACGCTGGTGCTGCTGGTGCCGACGGTGGTCTACCTGCATCTGCGGCTGCCCCGGCTGCGCCGCGTCGTCGAGGCGATCTGCCTACTGCCCATTGTGATTCCTCCCGTCGTGCTGATCGTCGGCGTGCTGCAGGTGGCGCCGATGCGTCTGAAGGCCACCCCGTACCTGCTCGCGCTGGAGTACGTCGTGCTGGCGCTGCCGTTCGCCTACCGCTCGCTGGATGCGGGCCTGGCCGCCATCGACCTGCGAACGCTGGTCGACGCGGCGCGCTCGCTCGGCTCGGGCTGGGTCAGCACGCTCATGCGGGTCGTGCTGCCGAACCTGCGCTCCGCCGTGATGTCCGCGACCGTGCTGACGGCGGCGCTCGTGCTCGGCGAGTTCACCCTCGCGAGCCTGGATCAGTACCAGACGTTCCCGGTCTGGGTGGTCGCGTTCGATCAGGACGACGCCCGGGTGTCGGTCGCCGTCTCCCTGCTCGCCCTTGTCCTCACGTGGGCGCTCCTGCTCTTGCTGTCCGCGCTCGACGTGCGACGGGCACGGCGCGTCAAGAACCCTGCAGACCCGGGAGATATCGCATGACCACCAACCCGACAGGCACCCGCTCCGAGTTGACGGTCACGGACGGCCACCCGATCGCGCCGGCGTCCGCCGCCACCACGAAGGCGGGTGGTGCGCTGGTCGAACTGCGCGACCTGCACCGCCGCTTCGGCGCGACCCTCGCACTGGACGGCCTGTCGCTGACGATCGCGCCCGGCGAGTTGGTCGCGCTGCTCGGACCGTCCGGCTGCGGCAAGACCACGGCGCTACGCGTGCTCGCCGGCTTCGAGAAGCCCGACTCCGGGGAAGTCTTCGTCGACGGCGAGGACCTCTCGCGCCTGGCCGCCCAGCGTCGCGGAATGGGCATGGTTTTCCAGAGCTACAGCCTCTTTCCGACGATGACGGCGCGCGACAACGTGGCCTTCGGGCTTCGGGTGCGGCGCCATCCCGCAGCCGCCCGCCGCAAGAGCGCGGACGAGTTGCTCGACATCGTCGGCCTCGCACCTCAGGCGTCCCAGTACCCGCACCAGCTTTCCGGCGGCCAGCAGCAGCGCGTCGCGCTCGCCCGGGCGCTCGCGATCGAGCCCCGCGTCCTGCTGCTGGACGAGCCGCTTTCCGCGCTGGACGCCAAGGTGCGGCTGCAGCTGCGCGACCTCATCCGTTCGGTCCAGCTGCGCCTCGGGACGACCACCCTGTTCGTCACGCACGACCAGGAAGAGGCGCTGTCGATGGCCGACCGGGTCGGCGTCATGCGGCAAGGGCAGCTCGAGCAGATCGCCCCTCCGGATGAGCTCTACGCCCATCCCGCGACGGCGTTCGTCGCCGAGTTCGTCGGCACGATGAACCACGTGCCCGCAGTGCTGAGCACCGACGGCGCGCAGGTGCTCGGCCGCAACGTGAGCGTGCGCGACCGCGGGGATCGCCGCACCGGTGACCGGGTCACCGCATTGGTACGCCCGGAGGGCCTCGCGCTCGCGGCGGCCCGCGGGGGCGCCGGCATCGTGTCCGGCAAGACCTTCCTCGGGTCCGTCACCCGGGTACTGGTGATGCTGTCGGAAGAGGTCAGCGTCCGCGTCGACGTCCCGAGCGTGAGCGCCGGATCGCTGGCGCTCGGTGACCCGGTCGAGGTGACGGTGACGGCAGATTCGGTGCTGGTCACGGACGGCGCATGAGCACTGCAGAAAGGCGCCTGCTCCCGGGGCCGGAGGGGCCGGGAGGCTACCGGCTGCTGCGCGAAGCACCCGGTGAACCCCATCAGCCGCCGGCCGACCCGGCCCTTGCCCCCGGCAGCCGGCCGGTTCTGGTGTTCATCCAGCTCTCCGACACCCATGTCATGGACTCGCAGTCACCGGCCCGGGTCGAGCTGCTCGACCGGTACGCCGATCCCGATCTCGTCCCGCCCGACGAGACCCGCACGGTCGGCACCTACCGCCCGCAGGAACTGTTCACCGCTCACGTCGTCGAGGCCATGGTGCAGGCGGCGAACGCGATCACCCGCGGTCCGGTGAGCGGCGCGCCGGTCGACTTCGCCGTCGTCACCGGCGATCTCACCGACAACGCTCAGCACAACGAGCTGCAGACCTTCCTCGGCCTCCTCGACGGCCGGCTGGTCACGCCGGACTCGGGCGACCCGGACCGCTACGAAGGCGTCGCCTCCAGCGGCGACCCCCGGTACTGGCACCCGCGCGGCGAGATCGCCGACCTGCCCCGCACCCGCTACGGATTCCCCACCGCGCCGCATGTGCTCGACGCGGCCCGCCGTCCCTTCCAGGCGAGCGGGTTTCGCGTTCCGTGGCTTTCGGTCTACGGCAACCACGACAACCAGCTGCAGGGCACGATCCCGGCGAGCGCCGACCTCGAGCACATCGCGACCGGCCGCCACAAGCTGCTCACTCCCCCGCCAACCCTTGATCCGCCGGATGTTCTCGCGCGGTTGGAGGACACGGAGGTGAGCGCCCTCGCCGAGCTGCTCGGCGGCGCGGCCATGACGGTCACCCCCGATCCGCGAGCGGCGGCTGGTCGCGAAAACCCAGCATCTGTCGGCACATCTGGACTCTGCCGGCCGGCCCGCCGGGCACGGCTACCGCCAGGAGAATCTCGTCGCCGGAATCTGCTACTACGCCTGCGACATCGGCGAGCGGGTACGCGTCATCGTGCTGGACACGGTGGATCCCCATGGCGGCTGGCAGGGCTCGCTCGACCTCGCGCAGCTGTCGTGGCTGCAATCCCAGCTCGCCGCCGCCGACGGCCGCCTTGTCGTGCTCTTCAGCCATCACCCGGTGGAGACGATGGTCAACGACCGTGCGCCCGCCGGTCAGCGGCGGGTGCTCGGGGACGAGCTGACTCAGATGCTGCTCCAGCACCCGTGCGTGGTGCTGTGGGTGAACGGTCACACCCATCGTCATCGGGTGACCCCGGTGTGCCGGCCCGACGGGGAGATCGGCTTCTGGCAGGTCACCACCGCGAGCCACATCGACTGGCCGCAGCAGTCGCGCGTCGTCGAGCTGCTCGAGGCGCCTGACGGCACCCTGGCGATCGCCTGCACCGTGTTCGACACGGCCGCCCCGGCCCAGCCGGCTCCCGGTCGCGACGATCCGCTGACGCTCGCCTCGCTCTCCCGGGAACTCGCGGCGAACGACTGGCAGACCCGCGACGCGATCGCCGACGAGTGCGGATCGGGCGCCGGGCGACCCGAGGACCGCAACGTCATCCTGACGATCCCGGCCTCAGCCTCGAGATCCAGGCCTGCACGTGAGGGCCTGCGCGCCGATGCACTCGACATCGCCGACGAGCTGCTGTCGCTCATCGACGGCATGGAGGACCTGCCCTACGGCGGCGAGCCGGTCAGCCAGCGGGCCCACGCCCTGCAATGCGCGACGCTGGCGGTCGGCGCCGGCGCCGGCGACGAACTCGTCGCGGCCGCGTTGCTGCACGACATCGGCTACACCCCGTGGGTGCAGGCGGCAGCACCGCGCCGCAGCCACGAGAGGGCCGCGGCGGCGTTCCTGCTGCCGGTTCTCGGCGAGGAGGTCGCCCGGCTCGTCGCGCATCACGTGGCCGCCAAGCGGTACCTCGTCGCGGTCGAGGAGGGCTACCTGCAGACCCTTTCGGAGGCGAGCCGGCGCTCCCTGCGGGCGCAGGACGGGCCCGCTTCGGCCGCTGAAGTGGCGACCTGGCAGGCCCACCCGTGGTGGCCGCAAGCGGTGCTCCTGCGCAGCTGGGACGACCGGGCCAAAGTGCCCGGCGCGCCCACGCTCTCGGCATCCTGGTTTCGCAACGTGTTGGCCGGCCTCGCCGCCCGGTAACGCACCGCGTCTCCCCATTCGGCAGCACGTGGCACCCCGGCATCCTGTTCCGGGACGGTCCGGCCGGCCGCCGTGCAACTGTCGTCGGTGGCCCCGACGTCTGGGAGATCGTCCGCGCGGTGAAGGCAGCTCGCTCGGCGGAGCCGAAGCTGCCAGACCGAGGGCTTGACGTCGTCGCCGTTGCCGAGCGGACGGCACCGGCGAAGTTGTCCGCCGGTGGCAGCAAATCCAGGTGCGAGAACCCCGGCATTTACTGCCGCCGGTTCGCGCTGAACGCAGAGGTGCCGTTCGCGCTCACTCAGCGGCCTGGCAATGCAGGGTGAGGCGAGGGTGTGTTCAAGGTGCCCCGTTGAAAGGGCGACAATGAGTTATGTCCGCAATCACTTGGGTGGCCTTCGCCGTCGGGTTGGTCGCGGTGGCAACGGGACTGATGGCTCTCAAGCGAGAGCAGGTGTTCTTCCCCTGGCTGCGTAATCGGGTGCGCTGGCAACCGTGGGCCTGGTCGGAGATCATGATCGGCTTATTCATCTTGGTCGAAACTGTGCCCCGACTGGCGGGCGCGACGTCCGGGTGGGTCCTCGCGCTCTCTTTCGTCGCACTGGTCCCACTGATCATCGCTATTGACTTCTCAATGCGCTCCCGGCTCCCGCGACCCTGAGCGACCCGCCCTGGCCGCGACCTTCGTGCGGCGCCACTCCGACCGGCAGCACGGATGATTGTCGCGCTCGCCTTCCTCGACGCGACGATCGTCAGCTGACGGTGAAGTCGCCGCCGTTCACAGCAGGACTGAGGACGGGAATCGGGGTCCCGAGCGAGTCGTGGATCGACACCTCCGCCACCGACCACGTTCCGGCTTCAGCATTCGTGGGGAGCTGGACCGTGGCGGTCCATACCCCATCGAGAGCGGTTCCGCTGACGAGGGTGAAGTAGCCGTTGGCGAACTGCTGAATGTCGGCGCTCGTGACTTGCATGTCAAGCTCGGTGACGGGGGCTCGGGCCGAAGTCACATGCGCGGTGTAGGTCTGGGTTCGCACGTCAGCACCGGCTGTACGGGACAACGAGACGAGCTGCGGGTTCGACGTGATCGGGTTGTGGTCGATCACATTGATCGGGACTTGCACGGCACTGTCGTTCATGAGCTTGTCGCGGGCGAAGATCCCGACGTGCCAGCTGCCGGGTGCGGATCCGACCGGGAGCGTGACGGTCGCCTCGTAGCGGCCGCTTCCGCCTGCTCCAGTTGCTGAAGGCGTTACCAGCACCGGTTGTGCTAGCTGCTCTTGGCCATCGATCAGGCCGTTTTGCGTACTTGTGAGGTCCTCGTAGAGCCCGAACATCACCAGATCGACGCCGCTTCCGTCTTCCGTAACGGTGAAGTCGGTGGTGACGGTGACCGGAGCGCTTGTGACGTCGGGCGAGCGGGAGCTGACGGTGACGTCTGAGATGGCCGGCGGGGTGGTGTCGGCCTTGTCGTTGATGACGGTGAACGCGTACGTGCCGGCGGGTAACGCGCTGACCCCGGCGCTGCTGTGACTGGACAGATAGCTGGCGTTGGTGGCTTTGTCCATGAGGTTGACGTCGCAGACCGTGTAGACGCCGCCGGGCATGTAGGCGGACAGGTGAAAGGTGCCGTCCCACACACCGTCCCGAGCTGTGCCGGAGGTCAGGGTCAACGTCTCCGGCAGGATCGGGTCTTGGTTGCCTTTCGGGTCGCAGAACTGGATCGTGATGTCGTTGACGCCGCTGATGTCATCGGTGGCGTTCGCCTCGACGCGCAGTTCCGTCTGCCCGTTCGTGATGTCGATGCGGGGCGTCAAGACCTGAAACGAGGTCAACGCCGGCGGCGTCATGTCGAACACGCAGTCACGGGTCGACGCGTCAGTCCGGTCAAGATCGCAACGGTTGACGCCACCGCCGCCATTCAACGTGTCGCGGCCGGTGCCGCCGATCAGCTTGTCGTTACCGGCACCGCCGATGAGCGTGTCGTTGCCCGCGCCGCCGATGAGTGTAGATCCGAGCGAGTCGGCACAGATGAAGTCGTTGCCCGCGCCGCCGTTGACGGTATGGATGCCGCCGGTGACAGCGATGACATCATTGCCCGACGTACCGTTCACGATCGACGGTGAAGTCGTCCCCACAACCATCGTCGCCTTATGCCCCGCACATGACGGGGCGGCGGTCGTGGCAGGTGCACACGCGACGGCGCCTCCTCCCGCGACAACGACGGCCGCGATGCCAACGGCCGCAAATTTCAGCACACAAACCCCCGGGAGCGAAACATGACGGTCCTCCCAGTATCGTTCAAATTGCCGCCGAGGAAATACTCCTTACGGGGTAAAGATTCCGACTCCTGTACGACTTGAACATCACTGTGCCGAGCCTTCTCTCGGGTGAGGTCGAGACCGTCTGGCAGCACATCTCATGGCTTTTGGCGTCAGAGGATGTGCGAAGGTCACATCAGCCAACGCCCCTCCTGACGCAAGCCGACGCCCTCGGAGCATGACCCCAGGGTCTGTTTCGCCAACGCACTCGCCTTTCCGCCCGGCGCCGCAGACGGAAGCGCGCAGAAGTGTAGATATGCCGGTCCCGAAGCGCGCGCCTCGCGTGCAGTGGCTCACCGACTGTGCTGCCAGGGGCGGCCCTATACGCACAATCCGATGTCCCCGGCAAGGTGGGAATTATTTAGGGGATACATGCAATCCGTTGTAGCGGCGCGGTTCCTACATCGGATTGCGTGTACGCCCGAAAAACGGTCGATGGCCTGAGCACATCGGATTGCGTGTACGGACAGCGGGCACCCGCGGGGCGGTTGTCCCGCGTCACCGATGCGCGGCGATGCGCGCCGGCGACGAGTCTGTGCTGTCACCGACACCACGCGCTGCGCTATTCGCGGTCGCCAACTCTCTCAACTCCCCTGTGCGGACTCGGCGAGGCATGCCACGATCGGACGATGACCGGACCCACGCGCGGATTCCTCGGCCGGCGCCACACCGAGCGCGACCCCCGACTGCCACCGGGCCAGTACGACGTCGGCAGTGACTTCCCGGTCCTGACGGCGGAGGTCACCCCGCACCTGGTTCCCGAGAACTGGACGATGACCGTCGACGGGCTCGTCGCCAGCACCCACACCTGGACGTGGCAGGACATGCACGCGCTGCCGCAGTCGGAGTACCGCGGTGACATCCACTGCGTCACGACCTGGTCGAAGTTCGACACGAGCTTCGGCGGGGTGAGCGTCGACCTCCTGCTCGACGTGGTGCAGCCACTCCCGCAGGCGACCCACGTGCTCGCCACGTCGACGACCGGCTACACCACGAACCTGCCGCTCGAGCACATCCGAAACGGGCAGGCGTGGATCGTCTGGACGCATGAGGGCAAGCCGTTGCCCGCCGACCACGGCGGTCCGGTCCGGCTGCTGGTGCCGCACCTGTACTTCTGGAAGAGCGCGAAGTGGGTCACCCGGCTGACCCTGCTCGACCACGACGAGCAGGGCTTCTGGGAGCGCAACGGCTACCACGACCTCGGCGACCCGTGGCGCGAGCAGCGGTATCAGGGTGACTGAACCGCTGATCCAACCGCTGATCCAGCCGGGTGGGTCAGGGGTGCGGGCGCCCGCAGGCGGCATGCGCCGGGCCACGGTGCGTGAGGTCATCCACCCCAATGCGCACGCGGTGATCCTGCGGCTGGAAGTGCCCGACCGGGTCGATCACCTTCCCGGCCAGCACTACACGATCCGGCTGACGGCCGAGGACGGCTACGTCGCCCAGCGCTCGTACTCGCTGGCGTCACCGGCGTCTGATCCGCTGCTGGAGTTCTACGTCGAGCGGCTCGAGGACGGTGAGGTGTCAACGTTCCTCGCCGATGTCGTGCAGCCCGGTGACGAGCTGGACATCCGTGGGCCCATCGGAGGGTGGTTCGTGTGGAACGGCGACGTCCAGGCACTCGGGCTCGGCGGCGGATCGGGCGTCGTACCGCTGATGTCGATGCTCCGCCACGCCGCCCACGTTGGCCAGGAAAGCCTGCTACGGCTGGCGGTTTCGGCTCGGACGCGCGCTGACCTTCCTTATGCCGACGAGCTGGAAGCCGCCGGCGCCCTCATCGTGCTGACCCGGGAGGACTCGGCCGCCGGCCGCCCCCGGGGCAGGCTCGCCGCCTCCGAACTGCACCCGCTGATTCCCGCCGGTGCCACGTGCTACGTCTGCGGCTCGCATTCGTTCGCCGAGGCCGCGAGCTCGCTGCTGGTGGCCGAGGGCGTGCCGGCCCAAAGCGTGCGCGTCGAACGGTTCGGGCCCAGCGGCTAGGACTCGCGCGGGCCAGGCGCACCACGACTACGCGCCGGTGATTTGCTGACTCCATGCGCGCAGTCGGAATAGTCCAGCACGGCGGCCCGGACGCCCTGGAGATGGTCGAGCTGCCGGAGGTCCACGCCGGTCCCGGCGAGGTACGCGTACGCGTACATGCGGCGACGGTCAACCCGACCGACACCTACCAGCGCAACGGCGCCTTCGCGGCCGCGCAGGCCAAGAAAGGCCCGCCGCCGTACGTGCCTGGCATGGACGCCGCGGGCGTGGTCGACGAGATCGGTGCGGGAGTCGACGCACCTGGCCGTGGGCGATCGGGTGATGGCCATCGTGCAGCCGTCGGGAAGCCACGGGGCCTACGCGAGCTGCGTGGTACTGCCCGGCCGATCGGTCACCCAGGCCCCGGCCGGCACCAGTCACGCCGAAGCATCGACGTTGCCGATGAACGGGCTCACCGCCCGGCTCAGCCTTGACCGGCTCGGCCTCTCGCCCGGCCAGACGCTCGCCGTTACCGGCGCCGCCGGTTGCTACGGCGGCTACGTCGTCCAGCTCGCGAAGGCCGACGGCCTGCACGTCGTCGCCGATGCCTCCGAAGCCGACCGCCGGCTGGTCGAGGAGCTGGGCGCCGACGTCGTGCTCGAGCGCGGCGAGGGCTTCGCCGGCCGGGTACGCGAGCTCTATCCGAGCGGCGTCGACGCGCTCGCCGACGGTGCCATCACGGGCGAGAGCACGTTCGGCGCGGTGCGCGACGGCGGCGCGATCGCGGTCGTCCGCGGGCAGCAGGGCGATCCCGGGCGCGCGATCACCGTCCACGACATCTGGGTGCGCGACTACCTGACGGCCTGGGATCAGCTGGACGCGTTACGCCGGCAGGTGGAGGACGGGCAGCTCACCCTGCGCGTCGCGGCCGCCTATCCCGCCGAGAAAGCCGCGGAAGCCCACCGCCGGTTGGAGGCGGGCGGCACGCGAGGGAGGCTGGTGCTGGAGTTCTAAGCCTTCGGCTGCGCAGGCGGCGCCGGGACGACGAGCACTGGCAGCGTGTGGCGGCGCAGCAGCCGCCGCGACACCGAACCACCTTCCATGAGCCGGCGCGCGAGGTTGCGTCTGGTGGCACCGACCGCGACGAGCAGCACCCCGTGCTCCTCGGCGACGCGAGCCAGCAGCTCCGCCGGATCGCCGTGGCAGGCGTGGTAAGTCCAGCCGATGTCGAACCCCTCCAGCAGCGAGCGCGCGTCGTCGTGGAGCGCCTCCATGGCCACCCGGGCCTTGTCGTCCCACTCGGCGGAGTCCGCGTCGATCGGGGTGTCTGCCAGGTCGACCACGTGCACCACGTGCAGATACGCGCCGATGCGGACAGCGAGATCCGCGGTGAAGCGGACCGCTTCCTGGCTGGCGGCGTGCACGTCGTGACCGACCAGCAGCGCGGTGACGCCGTCGCGTCCCTCGCCGTTCATCGGGGTGCTGATCCGGCGCAGGATCCGGCCGTGCTGCTCGCCCTCACGTCCGGTCGCCATCGGCCCTCCCCGCACGTGACGACGGCCCAGAGAGACGTCATGGACCCGTCATGCTAACCGCGAGCACCGCGCCGATTTCAGGAGTTATGTCGTGGTAGGCAGGGCCAAAGGCCCTCGTTGCCGACCCCCGTCCGGCGGATGCTGAAAAGGTGATCCACGACCCGGGAATCGAGGGCGTCGACGATGACGGCCTGATCGACCTCGACCGGGAGACCTGCCTCGGCTTGCTGGCCGGCCTGGACGTCGGCAGGGTGGCGTGGGTCGAGGGCGAGCGGGTGATGGTTTTCCCGCTCAATTGCGCGGTCGATGGCGATGCCATCGTGGTGCGCACCTCCAGCAGCACGATTCTCGCTGCGGCAGCGCGACTTCCGGAGCTGACGTTTCAGGGCGATGAGTTCGAGCCGGCCGTCCACGCCGGGTGGACCGTGCTGGTCAGCGGTCCGGCAGCAGAGGTTGTCGAGCCGGCCGAGGTCGAGCGGGCACAGAAACTGGTCGAGCCATGGCGTGAGGACGGGCCGTTCCGGGTGCTGCGCATCCATGCCGAGCGGGTCATCGGGCGGCGGCTGGAGTTGCATCCGGGCGCCATCGACTCGGTGTACATCGAATAGCCGACCGGGCGGCGACGAAGGGGAACGACGAAGGGGAACGACGAAGGGAAAAGAGGTGCGACGATGACAGCGAATCCCGCTGAGCCGAAGCTGCTGGAGCTCTCGCACACGGAATGCCTGGCCTTGCTGGCGACCCGGAAGGTAGGCCGGCTGGGCGTGATCGCCGAGCACTACCCCCTCATCTTCCCGGTGAATTACGCGCTCGACCACGACGTGATCGTCATCCGGACGGGCGAGGGCACCAAGAGCGCCTACGCCCGGCACGCGAACATCACGTTCGAGGTCGACCACATCGATGAGGTGACCCACGCCGGGTGGAGCGTCCTGGTGAAAGGGCTGGCCGAGGAGGTCACTCCCGCCCACGGCGAGGAGGTGCTCGACCGTACGAAGGCGGCCGCGCCGAGGCCCTGGGCTCCCGGAGAGCACGAGCACTGGATACGCATCATCCCGCACTTCATCTCGGGGCGGCAGCTGAGCCCGGGCGCCCTTCCGGATTTCTTCGAGGCGGCCGCCTACCTGTAGGCCCTAGCTGATGCGCCGGCCGGCGGCCAGTTCGACGACCTCGTCGAAGCCGGCCGCGTGGCGGCGATCGTGGGTGATCAGCAGCAGCGTGCGCCCTCGCGTGGCGCGGCGGACGTCGTCCATGAGCGCGTCGCCGGTGGCCTGATCGAGGTGTGCCGTCGGCTCGTCCAGGATCAGCACCGCCGGATCGGCGAGCAGCGCCCGGGCCAGCGCGATCCGCTGGCGTTGCCCGCCCGACACGGAAGATCCGTGGGTCCCGACAGGCGTGTCCCATCCGAGGGGAAGCGAGTGGATCCAGCCCAGCAGCCGGACGCGTTCGGCGACACCGTCGAGGTCCTCTTGCGACGCATCGGGCCGGGCCAGCCGGATGTTCTCGCGGATCGTGGAGTCGAACAGGTAGGGGTCGGCGAGGCAGCCGCCGACGACGCGGCGCACGTCGTCGCTGGCGAAACGCGAGACGGAGACGCTGTTCAGGGTGATGTCGCCGCCGTCCAGATCGCGCATCCGGGTCAGAGCGGTCACGAGCGTGCTCTTGCCCGCGCCCGAGCGGCCCAGCAGGGCGACGTGGCGGCCGGCGGGCAGGTCAAGGCTGAAACCGTCGAGGGCGAAGGGTCCGTCCGGGGCGTAACGCAACCGGGCATCGGCCACCTGCAGATGCACTGCTCCGGTCGGGACGGGCAGCGGATCCGCCGGCTCGGTCACTGGGTCGGGAAGGTCGATCACCTCGAAGATGCGCTGCGCGCTGGCCCGGGCGGCCGCCAGCTGTTGGGCGGCCGCGCTGAGGGGGCCCGTCGCCTCGAAGGCGGCGAGTCCGGTGAGCACGACGGCCGCCAGCGCCACCCGGCTGAGGTGACCGTGCGACTGCGCGGCGACCGACAGCAGGAGCATCCCCCACACCGTGGCACCGAGCACGAGCGTGCTGAGGCCCGAGCTGACCGCCGACACCACGGCGGAACGCCGGGTGAGGCGGGTGAGCCGGTCGTCGGCGTCATCGAAGGAGGCGAGAGCTGCCGCATCGGCACCGAAGGCCAGCAGCTCCGGCGCGCCGGCGACCAGATCGCCGGCACGTGCGGTCAGCTCTCCGCGGGCGGCGGCCAGCCGGGCGTCCGCCCGCTGAGCGAGCAGCGTGGCCACCCACGGCACCGCCACTCCCGCACACAACAGCCCGACCGCCAGCGCGGCACCCGCCGGGCTGAAGACGGCCGCGGCGGCAATGACCGCGCCGGCACCGACGCCCACCGCGACCAACGGCGGGGTGAGCCCGCGTACGAACACCTCCTGCACGCCGTCGACGTCCGACACCAGGCGCGAGACGAGGTCGCCGCCACGCAGCTGGCGGTATCCCGAGCCGGCGATGCGCGCGAGGCGCTCGTAGACCGACACGCGAAGGTCGGCCAGGACCCGGAAGGCCGCATCATGACTGGAAAGCCGCTCTACGTAGCGGAAGATCCCGCGGCCGATGCCGAACGTGCGGACGCCGACCACGGCCACCGCGAGCGCCGCTTCGTTCGGGTGCTCTGACGCGCGGGCGATCAGAAATCCCGAGACGCCCAGGAGCGCGACCCCGCAGCCCACACCGAGGACCCCGGAGACGACGGCTACGACGAGAGTCGCGCGCAGCGGCCGCGCGAGTGCGAGCATCCGGCGCAGCGGGGAACTCGCTGCCGCACCAGGATCCAGCGCGAGACTCATGTCAGGACCCCTGACCCGCTCGGCAGCAGCACGCGATCCTCGGCCAGCCGACCGCCCGCGAGCCGCAGCACGCGATCTGCTCCGGCCGCCCACACCGGGTCGTGCGTGACGACGATCAGGGTGCGGCGCTCCCCGAACCCGCCTGCCCCGCTGATGCTCTGGATGACCTCGCCGGCGGTAGCCGCATCGAGGTGAGCACCCGGCTCGTCCATCAGCAGCACGGCGGGATCGCGCACGAGCGCCCGGGCGATGGCGACCCGCTGACGCTGACCGGTGGAAAGCTGGGAACCCCTTTCCCCGACGGGGGAATCGAGGCCGTCGGGAAGCTCGGCGAGCAGGGCCGAGAGGCCTGCCTGCTCGGCCGCCCAGCTGATCTCCGCGAGGCTCGCGTCCGGCTCGCCGAGACGGATGTTGTCAGCCATGCTGCCGGCGAACAGGTGCGCGTTCTGCGGCACCCAGGCCAGCTGACGACGTACCCGGGCCATCGCGTCGGCACCGAGTTCCGGGAGGTCGACGTCACCGATGCGCACCGCACCCTCGGTCGGCTGGTTGAAGCCGAGCAGGAGCGAAAGCAGCGTGCTCTTGCCCGCGCCGCTCGGGCCGACGATCGCGACGTGCTCCCCCGGCAGGATGCGCGCGCAGAGCCCGTCGAGGGCCGGCTCGCTGCGGTCCGGATACCGCACGGTCACCTTGTCGAAGTGGATGGGCTGGCTGCGCAGATCGATCCGCGGTGCGACATCCGCACCGGGCCGGTGAGCGGCCCCGGGCAGCTCCTCGTCGAGCACGTCGAGCACGTCGGCGGCGGCGGCGACCCCCTCGGCAGCCGCGTGGAACTGGCTTCCGACGGCGCGCAGCGGAAGGTAGACCTCGGGAGCGAGCAGCAGGACCAGCAGCGCCGACTCGTAGCCCAGGTTGCCCGCGAGCAGGCGCAGTCCGACCTCGACCGCCACCAGAGCGGTGGACAGCGTGGCGATGAGTTCCAGGACGAGCGAGGACAGGAACGTGATGCGCAGCGTGGCCATCGTGGCCTGGCGGTGCTGCTCGGTCACCCGCCGGATGGTCTGGGCTTGCGCCTTGGCACGACCGAAGACCTTCAGGGTCGGCAATCCCTCGACCACATCGAGGAAATGGCCCGCCAAGCGGGTCAGGAGCTTCCATTGCCGCTCGGTACGCGCTTGGGTGTGCCAGCCGATCAGCGCCATGAAGATGGGGATGAGCGGCAGGGTGACGCCGATGGTGACGGCTGACGCGACATCCGAACCGGCGATGCGGGCCAGCACGGCGACGGGCACGATCGCCGACAGCACCAGCTGTGGCAGATAGCGCGCGAAGTACGGGTCGAGGGCGTCGAGCCCACGCCCGGCCAGCGCGACGAGCTCGCCGTGGCTGCGCCGGCCCAGCCATTGGGGGCCCAGCGAGAGGATGTGGCGCAGCAGCTTACGTCGCAGCTGCGACTTCGTCTTGGCGGCGGCCCGCAGCGCCAGCGCCTCGCCTCCGTACGCCACCGCGGCGCGCGCCAGGAGCACCACCGCGAGCACGACCAGGCTGACCCGCAGCGGCCGGATCCCTTGTGAGGCATGGGCAATGACGTGGGCCAGCAGGCCGGCTTGCGCCAGCACCAGACCCGTCATGACGAGCCCGCTCACCACGGCGCCAGCCATGAACGCCCGCGCCGCTCCGGCCTGGCGAACCAGGCGTGGGTCGAGCGCCCTCACGCCGATCCGCTGGTCACCACATGACCCGTGACCCGCTTGCGGAACACCCAGTAGCTCCAGCCTTCGTACAGCAGCACGATGGGCGTGGCGAACAGGGCGACCCAGCTCATCACCCCGAGCGTGTACGGCGAGGACGACGCGTTGCGCACCGTGAGGCTGAAGGCGTCACTGGTCGTCGAGGGCATCACGTTGGGCCACAGGTTGCCGAACAGCGTCCCGACGGCCAGCAGCAGCACCAGGCCCGTGGCGGCAAAAGCCCAGCCTTCACGGCCTTTCAGGTTCGCATACAGCGCACCGAGGAGGGCGACGGCGGCAAGCACCGCGGTGACGTCGGTCGCTGCCTTACCGGTGTCGACCTGCGTCCAGATCAGGAACGCCGCGGCGAGCACGACCGCCACGACCCCGAACCTGGTGGCGAACCGGCGGGCGGCATGCCTGATGTTGCCGTCGGTCTTCAGGGCCAGGAAGAGCGCGCCGTGCAAGGTGAAGAGCGAGAGCGTGACCAGGCCACCGAGCAGCGCATACGGGTGCAGCAGGGTCAGCAGGTTGCCGGTGAAGTGGCGGTTCGCATCGATCGGGACACCGTGCACGATGTTGGCGAACGCCACGCCCCACAGCAGGGCCGGCAGCGCGCTGCCGATGACGATGACCACGTCCCAGCGCTGCCGCCAGACCGGGTCATCGGACTTGTTGCGGTACTCGATCGCGATCCCGCGCAGGATCAGGCCGACCAGAATCAGCAGCAACGCCAGGTAGAAACCGGAGAAGAGGGTCGCGTACCACTCCGGGAAGGCGGCGAAGGTCGCGCCGCCGGCGACGAGCACCCAGACCTCGTTGCCGTCCCACAGCGGGCCGATCGAGCGCAGCATCGCCATCCGGTCGTCGGGGTGACGGCCCAGAACCGGCAGCAGGATGCCGACCCCGAAGTCGAATCCCTCGAGGAAGAAGTAGCCGCCCCACAGCACGGCGATCAGTAGGAACCAGACCGTTGTCAGGTGCATGTCAGTCAGCCTCTGCCTAGTAAGAGAAAGCCAGTGCTGGCTCGGGCACGTCGGGAGAGACCTGGTCGTGGTCCTCGGGCAGCGGATCGGGTCCCTTGCGGATGTAGCGCAGCATCAGCCGCAGGTTCACGACCGCGAGCACCCCGTACAGCAGGGTGAAGACGATCAGGCTGATGAGGGCTGAGGCCAGCGAGGTGCCCGAAACCCCCTGCTCCGTAGTCATGACCCCGTAGACGACCCAGGGCTGGCGGCCCATCTCGGTGAAGATCCACGCGAAGCTGTTGGCCAGGAAAGGGGTCGCCACCGAGATGACCGCTATCCGGTAGAACCACTTCGAGGTCGGCAGCCGGCGGCGACGCATGAGCCACAGGCCGAGCACCGAGACGAGTGCTGCCAGCATTCCGAACCCGATCATCAGCCGGAAAGACCAGTAGGTGATGGGGATGTTGGGCCGGTAGTTGCCCGCGCCGAACTTCGCGACCTCCTGTGCCTGCACCTGATTGATGCCGTCGACCTTGCCGTTGAAGGAACCGGTCGCCAGGAAGGACAGCAGCCGCGGCACCCGGATCGAGAAGACTTCCTTGCTGCCGTTGAGACTTCCGACGGTGAACAGCGAGAACGACGCCGGCTGCTGGGTGTTGTAGAGCGCTTCCGCAGCGGCCATCTTCATCGGCTGCTGGGTGGTCATGATCTTGCCCTGGATGTCGCCCGACACGGCAGTGCCGATCGAGGCGACGAGCGTGATGGCGAGCGCCACCTTCGCGACAGGACGGAAGATCGCCGTGTCCCGCTTACGCCCCAGCTGCCAGGCGCTCACCGCCAGCACGAAAACGCCGGCCGTGACGAACGCGCCGAAGATGACGTGCGGGAAGGTCACCCAGAGCGTCGAGTTTCCGAGAACGGCCCAAATGCTGGTGAGTTCGGCGCGGTGCTTGGCGACGTCGATCTTGAAGCCCACCGGGTGCTGCATCCACGAGTTCGCCGCCAGGATGAAGAACGCCGACAGCAGCGTGCCGATCGCCGCGGCCCAGATCGACGCCAGGTGCAGCTTCTTGGGAAGCTTGTCCCAACCGAAGATCCACAGACCCAGGAAAGTCGACTCCAGGAAGAACGCGAGCAGGCCCTCCATCGCGAGGGGGGCACCGAAGATGTCGCCGACGAAGCGCGAGTAGGCCGACCAGTTCATGCCGAACTGGAACTCCTGCACGATCCCGGTGACGACGCCGATGGCGAAGTTGATCAGGAAGAGCTTCCCGAGAAATCGTGTGACGCGCAGGTACTCGGGCTTGCGCGTGCGATACCACGCGGTGTGATACCCCGCGACGACGAAGACCAGCCCGATTGTCAACGGCACGAACAGGAAGTGGTAGACGGTCGTGATGCCGAACTGCCACCGCGCAACGTCAAGGGCGTGCACGAGCCGACCTCCGTTTGGCATGCAGAGCGCGACCTCGTGTCGCTCGTCCCACTGTCGCGGACGAGGCACCCCGGGAATGTCAGGCTTTCGTCGCTCTGGCAGGGACTTAGGTCCACCGGGCTACCTGGCGAACACGGGTAAAGGGGAGGCCTGACCGGGGACTAGGTTGAACGCATGTCAGCACCCGCACCCGACCCGGCGACAGCACCCGTCGTTGTCGGCGTGGACGGCTCACCCGCCTCCAAGGACGCCCTGCGCTGGGCCGCCAATTACGCCCGCCTCACCGGAGCACCTTTGAAGGTCGTCAGCGCCTGGCACTGGCCGGTCTCGCTGGTCGGGGCGTTGCCCATGCCTGAGGACTTCGACCCGATGGCCGAGACGCACGACACGCTGGAAGCCATCCTGAGCGAGGTGCTCGGGGCCGATCCGGGCTGTCCCGTCACGTCGCAGGTCGTCGGTGGCCCCGCGTCGGCGGTCCTGGTCGAGGAGTCCCATGGAGCGGCGCTGCTGGTCGTGGGCAGCCGGGGACATGGCGGCTTCACCGGGCTGCTGCTGGGCTCGGTGAGCGAGCACTGCACCCGCTACGCGACGTGCCCCGTCGTCGTGGTCCGACACCACGGAGCCCACGAGGCGGTGTGACCCTGGCTGTGCCGCCGCGGCCGTTTCAGCTGGGGGTCTTGCCGCCCGCGACGTAGAGGGCAGCCTGGGTGCGGCTGCGCATCCCGATCTTGGCCAGCAGGCTCGAGACGTAGTTCTTGACCGTCTTCTCCGCGAGGCCCAGCCGGGAGCCGATCTGCCGGTTGGTGAGACCTTCGGCGATCAGGTCGAGGATGCGGCGCTCCTGATCGGTGAGCGATGCCAGCCTCGGGTCCTGCTTGGGACCGGAGCGCAGCCGCTCGAGCACGCGGGTGGTGACCTTGGGGTCGAGCAGCGATTCACCCTTCGAAACCCGCTGCACCGCCTCCACCAGCTGCAGCCCGCGGATCTGCTTCAGCAGGTAGCCCGCTGCCCCGGCCATGATGGCGGCGAACAGGGCCTCGTCGTCGTCGAAGCTGGTGAGCATCAGGCAGGCCGTCTCGGGCAACCGGGAGCGGATCTCACGGCAGACATCGATCCCGGTGCCGTCGGGGAGCTGGACGTCGAGCACCGCCACGTTGGGCCGGGTCGCGAGAACGCGCGGCACCGCCTCCGCTGCCGTAGAGGCCTCGCCCACGACCTTCAGGCCGGATTCCTCCAGCAGCGTTCTGAGACCCTGACGGACCACTTCGTGGTCATCGACAAGGAACACGGTGACGTCGTCGGCCATGCCTGGAGTCCTCTCCACCCGGTCACCGGCCGAGCCAGGCCCCCAGGGACCCTTTCGGCAAGCGGATGGGGGAAAAACTACACGCATCACCGCAGTTGACGTGAATAGACATCCCGTTCGGCCTCTCGCGGCGCGATCCGAGCCTTGGCGTCCAGCACCGCAAGCCCGCGCGGAAGGGCGACCACGGGGTTGAGCGTGAGGGTCACCAGTTCAGGATGGTTGTCGGCCAGCCGGCCGACGCGAAGCAGCAGCTGGACCAGCGCGTCGATGTCGCACGCCGGACTGCCGCGGTAGCCGTCGAGCAGTGGCGCCATGCGTACCGCCGTCACAAGTTCCCGGGCGTCGACATCGGTCAGCGGAACAAGGCGAAACGCCTGGTCAGCCATGAGATCCGACCACAGGCCGCCGAGTCCGAACGTGACCAGCGGGCCGAACGACGGATCCGCCGTGACACCGACGAGCGTCTCCACCCCGGCCGGCGCCATCGGCTGGATCAGCGCACCCCACATCCGCTTGCCGATCGCATGCTGCATGGCCGAGTAGGCCTTGCGCACGGCGCCCTCCGAGCGCAGCCGGAGCCGCACGCCGCCGATGTCGCTCTTGCGCACGAGTTCGGGCCCGACGGCCTTCAGCACGACCGGCATCCCGAGTTCAAGCGCGGCCTTGCCCGCGGATCTTGCGGTGGTGGCGAGCCGGCTGGGAAGGCACTGCACCCCGTAGGCCGCAAGCAAGCTCTCGACCTCGCCGGGGTCGAGCCATCCGCCCTCGGGTGACTCCAGCAGAGCGTCGCTGATGATGGCAGCCGCGGCGGCCGGGTTGATGTCCGCGAACTCCGGCACCGTGCCGGTGGGACGGTCCCGGAATGTGCGGTACTCGCACGCCCGGGACAACGCGCGAATCGCTGTCTCCGGAAAGGCGTAAGCCGGGATGCTCCGGGCATCCGGGTCGTCGCCCGGAAGCACGCCGGCGACGGTGTCGGAGCCGATCTCGGTCACCAGAACGGGTTTCCTCGCCGTCTCGGCGGCGGCAGCCAGCGCGGCGGTCAGCTCCGCGCGCGGGGTGTGCGGGGTCGGAGTGATGATCGCCAGCAGCGAGTCCACACCGGGATCGCCGAGGACCGCCGTGACGGCTGCCCGGAACTGCTCCGCCGTCGCGCTCGCATGCGTGTCGACGGGATTGGCGACGGCCGCTCCCGCCGGCAGCACCTCCCGCAGCCGCGCCTGCACCTGCTCGCTGAGCACCGGTACCGCCAGCCCGAATTCCGACGCCGCATCGGCGGCGAGAATGCCCGGCCCCCCGGTGTTTCCGACGATCGCGATCCCTGGTCCGGCCGGAAGCGGCTGGGTCGACAGCAGCGTCACGACGTCCACGAGCTCGCCGACATGATCGACGTTGATGACCCCGGCCTGACGGAACAGTGCCGCGACCGAACGGGCCGGCTCGGCGGCCGCTGATGCGGTGCGCGAGCGGGCGGCGCGCGAGCCCACCACGGTCCGCCCCGCTTTGATCGCCACCACCGGCTTGTGCCTGGAGACATGGCGGGCGAGCCGGGCGAACTTGCGTGGATTACCGAACGACTCCAGGTACAGCACGGCGATGTCGGTCGCCGGATCGTCGTCCCACCAGGACAGCAGATCGTTGCCGCTGACGTCGGCCTTGTTGCCGACCGAGACGAAGCTCGACAGCCCGATTCCCGCCCGGCGGGTGTGTTCGAGCAGCGCGATCCCCAGCCCACCTGATTGCGTGAGCACGCCGACCCGCCCCGGCAGCGGAAGGTGCGGCGCGTAGGTCGCGGCCAGGGACACTCCCGGCGCCGTCGAGGTCACCCCGAGACAGTTCGGGCCGACCACCCGTACCCCCGCATGGCGGGCCCGCGCCAGCAGTTGCGCCTCCAGCTCGGCGCCCTCGGGCCCGATCTCGGAGAATCCTGGTGAGAGCACGACCATCGCCTTCACCTGGGCTGCCAGGCAATCATCGATGACGGCCAGGGTCGCCTCGGCAGGTTCGGCCACGACGAGCAGATCGACCGGCCCCGGAACGTCGGCCAGCCGCGCATACGCCGCCAGCCCGTGGATCGGTCGCGGTCGCGGTCGCGAACCCGCGACGATCGGATAGATCTCACCGCCGAATCCCGCCTGCAACAGGTTGGTGAGAACCGCGCCGCCCATGCTCCTCGGGCGGGAGCTGGCACCTGCGACAGCGACCGAACGCGGCCGCAGCAAGGGCATGAGGTTGGCGCACGTGGCGGCCCGCTCGCGATGATCGAGCGCGCTGAGCACGTTGGGCCCGGGCGTGAGGTCGACCGAAACCTGCACGGTGTCCAGCGAGCGGCGAAACGTCACCGCGTAGCCGGCTTCCTTGAAGACGTCGAGCATGACCGCGTTGTCCGGAAGCGTCTCCGCCACGAACTGCGTGATGTCACGGCGCCGGGCGAGCGCCGCGAGATGCTCCATCAGCAGCGTGCCGATCCCCCGACCGTGCTGGTCGTCAGCGACCAGAAACGCGATCTCCGCGAGCCCTTCGGACGCGACGGGGGTCAGGTCCTCCTCGATGCACTCGTAGGCGGCCACGCCCACGAGCCGACCCTGCACCTGCATGACCACGGCGCCATGGTCACCCGTTCCCGGACGCACCAGCCGGGTGACGTAACGACCCGCAGAGAGCTTGGAAGCACTGAAGAAACGCAGGTACAAGGTGCGCGGTGACAAGCTCTCGTGCAGTTCGAGCAGCGCGTCCCGGTCCTCGGCGACGAGTTCCCTGATGACCCCGAGAGTGCCATCGCGCAGCACCACGACACGCGGTGGGGCAACCTCCGCTTCGATCGTCGTCACCGAAGGCTCGGCCACTATTGCGGCTGCTGCTCGGGAGGTTTCGGACCTGGGTGCGGCGTGCCGTGGGGATCGGTGCGCAGCAGCCGCAACACCAGGTCGGCCCACTGCTCGAGATGGCGGTCAGGCAGGAAGCGGTCGCTCACCGATTGCTGCGCCCGCTGGCCCATTTCTGCCGCGGCGCGAGGGTCCTCGAGCAGGGTGCAGATGGCGTCTCCCACCGCGGCCAGATCGCGCGGGTCGTCAACCAGGATGCCGTTGTCGCCCGAGATGATCTGTGACTCGATCCCGCCCACGCGGGTGGCGACGACCGGACTCCCTTTCCACATGGCCTCGGTCACCGTCAAGCCGAAGCCCTCAGCCAGGCTCTTCTGGACGACCACGCTGGCTTCGCGCTGCAGCGCGTTGACGAGCAACGCGTTTTCGTCTGCGTCCTTCATCGGCAGGCACGCCAGGTGGACGCGCTCGCGGGCGGCCGACGGCAGCGCAGCCCATTGCGCCATGCACTGCTGCAGGACCACAGCACCTTCCGGGTCGTCGGTGACCGAGGTGACGTTGGGACCGGCCAGCAGCAGATGACAGTCGACGCGCGGCATCACGTAGTCGGCGAACGCGGCCATCACGCCGCCCATGTCCTTCAGCGGATCCCAGCGCGAGATCTGCACGACGAGATTCGCATCCGCCGGAGGGGGCGGGCCGGACTGCAGGATGTCGGCCGTGCGCTCCACGCGCCCCCGCGAACCGTCCCGATGCGAGAACGTCAACGCCTGCGACTGACCGCTGTCGGCGAGGAGCCCGGCGGCCTGCAGGATGCCGCGCGAGAACTCCGGGGTCAGCTGAATGTTCTTGGGCGAGAGCGGATCGATCGACGGCGCGATCTCCACCGAAATCCGCTGATCCACCCAGGAAGGCAGGTAGGCCGTGCGGCTGATGACCGTCGGTACGCCCGTCAGGTAGGAGTGCAGGAACTCCCACGCGCGCTCGGTGGCGGCGTTGGGCTCGGCAGAACCGACATGACACCGCCACGCGACGCGCGCGCCCGCCGCCATCAGAGGCAGTGCCAGGCCGGCGGTCTGAGGGTCGTGCAGGATCACGACATCGCCATGGCGCACGGCCGATTTCAGGTCCACCACCTGGTGGCGCATGACCTCGTCGTACATCTCGCGGTCAGGGCCCTCGAGGGAGACCCCGGTGTCCACCCCGTGCAGCATGTGGTGCAGCCGCTTGGTGAACGTGAAGAATTCAGGCGGCGCCTCGGGAACCATCCAGCGCACGTCGAGCCCGCTGCCGCGCGCGTAGCCCAGCAGCGTGTGCAGCATCTCCGCGACCCCGCCGCCACTGGCCGTGGAATTGACGTTCAGCACCATCCGGGTGCCGAGCGCGTCGCGGACCGTCTCACCCTCGTCCTCGAGGAGCTGCAGACGCCGATCGCCCAGGATGTCTCGAAGAAGCTCAGGCGACAGAATCGGAATGGGGACCGACTGCAAAGCCATGGCCGCCTCCCGTTCGGTGTCGCGCCTCACCTTGCCTCGCCGCCGACCTTAACGCCAGAGCGGCGCCGCCGTTGGCGGGCTTGCCGCCAGGACGCTCGCTCGGGCGCGTCGGGCGCGCCTGTTGCGCCGAGACGAGCGCCAGCCACTCCCGGCGATGCTCGGCCAGCGGCGGTGAAGGCACGATCAGCGTCGAGCACGTCGCATGGTGAATGCAGTAGGCGCTGACCGACCCGAGCACCACACGCCCGCACGCCCCGTCTCCATGGCTCCCGAGCACGAGCATGTCGGCGTCGGTCGATTCGTCGACGAGCACCGCTCCGGCCGGACCGGGGATCAGGATGGGGTCGAGATCGACAGCCGCCGCTTCGGGCTCGGCGCGCAGCCGCTCGACGACCAGGTCCAGGGTTTGCTGAGCGGCATCGACGAAGGCCGCCATGTCGTCGAGCTTCAGCGGCGAGTAGCTCGGTAGCGGGTACGCGCCCTGCCAGGCATGAACCACTGTAAGCGTCGCACCGCTGCGGTGCGCCTCGTGAAGCGCCCATCGCGCCGCCGCCAGCGCCGCGTCGGAACCGTCGACGCCGACGACGATCCGCCTCACGTGCCGCACGCGCGTCTCCTGTCGGCCACAGGGATGAGCACCCTGCCCTCACTGTCGCTGACGACAGGCGGTTGCGCATGAGTCGAATTCCCTGCAACCACTGGGACTTTCGGGGGTGGCGCGCTCGCGAACGGGCGATCGCCCGACTGCAGCGATCGGGCTAACGAAGGTCAGCCCAAGGTCAGGATGTCCTCGACCGGGCGGCGCGGGGTGACGAAGTGACGGGCCTCGGGACCCGGATAGCCCAGGCGCAGGAGCACCTGCACGAAGCCCGGCACGTGCAGCACCTCGTTGACCCGCACCCGGGGAACCGCCCGATCCAGCGGCTGATTCAGCAAGCTTGCCGCGGCTCCTGCGCAGGTGCCCGTCAGCAGCAGAGCCGAGAGCGCCGCGCCGGCGGCCAGCCAGTCGGCCGGATCGTCACCAGGCGTGAAAAGCGCTGCCACGTCAGGGTTTTCCGGTGACTGCTCAGCCATCTCTGCGGGTTCGCCCTCGGCGGTCACGCTGCCGTCGACATCGAAGTCGCGCTGGCGGAAGACGCCCTCGGACGCCATGCTCCCCCGCGCCACAGCCGAGCGCGGGATCCCGTCCTGCAGCCGCGTCCCCGGGGCTGAAGCCTCCTCCCAGCGGCTCCAGTCGCGCAGCTCCTGCTGGGCCTTCTCATCAGCGGCGAACTCGCGATCGGCGTCGGCCACCAGCCGGGCGACATCCGCACGCTCACCCGGCCGCTCGACGGCCCGCAACTCACATCCTTCGGCCGCGACCGCCGCCTCCAGATCCACGACGAGACCCCGCGAAAGGCGTTGTGAGACGAACGTGTCCCGATACGAGCGGCGCTCCCAGACCGCCTGCAGCAGCGCCCATTCCCCGGCCGTCGGCGCGCGGGAGTCAACCGGCCCGGGGATCACCCGGGCGAGGTGGTCGGGGTCGGCCGCGTCGGGAAGCAGCCGGACCTCGACGTCGCGGCCGAGACCGCGGATCGCGAGCCGCAGGTGGTGCAACGCGGCGCCGCACGAGAGGGCGAGCAACCGCCCGGGGGCGTCCATGTAGTGCAGCTGACGGGTGCGATCGGCGAACAGGTCGATCACGTAGCCGTCGGTGCGGAACCGCCAGGGCTGGGTGTTGTAGACCGACGGGGCCACCGCCGCCACCGTCACCACATGCCGGATCAGCTCATCGGCCATCGGCCCGCCCGCCTGGGCGGCCTCCGCCATCTTCGACAACGGAAACAGCGCGACAGCGCGCCGGCGCCCGGCACCATCCATGGCTTCCCTCTCCAGCTCGAGCGACGACCGTACCGCTACCTACAGCCTCTCCCCCACGAGCTCGACCAGATCCGCCAGCCGCGAGGTGTAGCCGAACTCGTTGTCATACCAGCCGAACACCTTCACCAGCTGCCCGTCGGCGAGGGTGAGGCCGGCATCGAAGACGCACGAGGACGGGTCGCCGATGATGTCCGAGGAGACCAGCGGCGCCGTGTTGTAGCGCAGCACCCGGGAGAGCGAGCCCGTCGCCGCGGCCTCCTTGAAGGCGGCGTTGACCTCGTCGGCCGTGACATCGCGCGAGAGCACGGCGGTGAGGTCGGTCAGCGAACCGTCCTGCACCGGCACCCGGACCGCGAGGCCGTCGAGGCGCCCCTCGAGCTCCTTGATGACGACGCCCGTGGTCCGCGCCGCACCCGTCGAGGTGGGAATGATGTTGACGGCCGCGGAGCGCGCCCGGTGCAGGTCCTTGTGCGGGCCGTCGAGCAGCGACTGGTCGCCGGTGTAGGCGTGGATGGTGGTCATCAGCGCCTTCTCCAGGCCGAAGTTGTCGTGCAGCACCTTGGCCATCGGCGCCACGCAGTTGGTCGTGCAGGAGGCGTTGGAGATGACGTCGTGTCGCGCCTGGTCGTACTCCCCGTCGTTGATGCCCATGACCACCGTCAGGTCGGCGTTCTTGCCCGGCGCGGAGATGATCGCCTTGCGCGCGCCCGCCTTCAGGTGAGCGGCAGCGTCCTCCCGCTTGCTGAACCGCCCGGTCGACTCGACCACGACGTCGACCCCCAATGCCCCCCAGTCCAGCGCGGCGGGGTCGCTGACCGCCGTGACGGCGATCTTCGTGCCGTTCACGACCAGAGCCTGCTCGCCCACCTCGACCTCACCCGGAAAGCGCCCGTAGGTGGAGTCGAACGCCAGCAGGTGAGCCAGGGTGGCGGGGGTCATCAGATCGTTGACAGCCACCACGTCGAGTCCGCGATCAGCAGCGATACGCAGGAAGCTGCGCCCGATCCGGCCGAATCCGTTGATGGCAATGCGTGCGCTCATTCGCGATCCTCAGCATCTCGTGCGGTTCTCATTCGCGGTCGTTTGACCCTTTCGAGCACATCAGCCGCAAGGGGCTGGTGGAAGGGCCAAACGTCCCTGTGCCCCAAGGCCGTCGGCAGGGGCGCAATGGCGCCTGCCAGGGGACCTTTTCCCATGCTCGACACCCCTGGCAGCGTGGTTTTCTGGAAGCATGTTCATGAGCTCCGGTGGCGACGGGTTCGGCATCAGCGCCGACCCGCACGTCGCTGACGGCGAGGCGTTCGAGATCCGCTACGTCGAAGCCGCCGATGCCGCCTCCTGGGCCCGCGAACGCGGGTTCGCCCTGAACCCGGAAGACATCCCACCCACGACACTCGCGTACTTCGACTGACCCGCGATCCGGGTCGGACTGCCCTCCTCAAGTTCCTCAGGACACCCCTAGGGGGTCGCGATGGAGCGTTTCAGAGTCGTCATCTGTGGAGCGGGTATCGCCGGGGTCGAGGGGTTGCTTCGGCTGCGCCGGCTGGCGGGCGAGCGACTCGACATCGTTCTGCTCAGTCCGCAAACGCATCTGGACTACCGGCCGCTCGCCGTCGCCGAACCCTTCGGGGCGCGCCAGGCCCGGCGATTCCCGCTCGATCGCATCGCCGCCGACGCAGGGGCGGAGTGGGAGCCGGAGTCCCTCGGCTGGGTCGACCGCCACGCGGGCGCGGTGTTCACCACCAGCGGCCGGAGCATTTCCTACGACGCCCTGCTGCTCGCACCGGGCGGGCGGCTGTCCCCGACGAGCCCCTTCATGGATGCGTTCACCAGCCGTCACGGCGCCGGCATGTACCGCCAGATCGTGGAGGACATCGAGGGCGGACGACTGACCGACCTCGCCTTCGTCGTCCCGGAAGGTCCGAGCTGGCCGCTTCCGCTGTATGAGCTGGCCTTGCTGACCGCCCAGCGCGCTGCCGAGCAGTCGCGGCACGTGAACATCTCCTTTGCCACCCCCGCCCCGGGACCGCTCGCGGTCTTCGGCAGCGAGGTCACCAGCCGCATCACCCAACTGCTGGAGGCCGCCGGTGTCGCGCTCTATTGCGGGACCAGCGCCAGCATGACCGGGCCGGGGCACCTGACACTGGGCCCGTCAGGGATCGAACTGCTTCCGCAGCGCACCGTGACGCTGCAGCGCATCACCGGACCCGACGTGCCCGGCATTCCCGGCGATGCGCGCCATCGCTTCCTCGACATCGACCAGTACTGCCGAGTGCGCAACGCGGGCGGGCGGATCTTCGCCGCGGGTGACGCGACCCACTCCGCCATCAAGCACGGCGGCCTCAGTGCCCAGCAAGCCGATACCGCAGCTGCCGGCATCGCTCATCTCGCCGGTCTCGGACCGCCTGCGAAGCAGCTCTACCCCGTGTTGCGATGCGCGCTCCACACCGGATCCGGGCCCCTATACCTGACGGCTGACCTCATCGCGGGCCAGGGCTGGAACGCGCGTATCGACGAAGAACCACCGTGGGACCCCGAGCACAAGATCGTGGCTGCCGAGCTCAGCTCTTATCTTGACGGGCTCGCCGCGGCCGGCGGGGCACCACCACCACCGGGCTGACGAGGTGCGCGACACACCAGCGGCTGACACTGCCCAGTGAGGGAAGCCGGCGGCGAATGGTGCCGCTGCCGTGCTGGCCCAGGATCAGCGCCTCGCACCCCTTCGACTCCTCGATCAGCACGGGCCCCGGATCCCCGGCCCGGGTCAGGAGCGTGATCGCGACCGTCGGCCGCATCCGAAGCCGCGCCGCGACCGTCCGGGTCACCGTGTCCAGAACCGTCTCGGTGGGGCTGACCACCACGACGCGCAAGGGCAATCCCCGGCGGGCGGCCTCACCGCACGCCCACCTGAAAGCGTCCAGCGACTGGGGCGAGCCATCCATCCCCACGACGAGGCAATCGCCGGCACCGCGGGGCTCCGGCAGCAGCGGCGCCTCGCGAACCGGCACCAGCGCCACCGGGCAGCCGGCGGAGGCAGCCACCTGACGGCTGACGGAAAGCGCGGAGAGCGCGGCGGCGTGATGGACGGAACCCAGCACGAGCAGATCTGCCCGCTCCACCGCATCGGCCATTGCCACCTTGGCCGGCGCCGTCACGATGGTCGTGCTGACCCGGATCCCCGGTGTGGCAGCGATCTCGCTACGGTCCACGATCGTCTCCAGCGCCCAGCGCAGATCGCTGATGACGGCCTGCGCCACCTCCTGCAGATCCCCGGTCAGGTGACGCGGCGGCTCGGCCAGTTCCCAGGCCATCAGCGCCTCGATCTCACCGCCGGTGAAGTGCGCGTGGCGCGCGGCCCAGCGCAGCGCCTCCAGGGACGCGTCATCTCCCTGCACCCCGACGACGACGTGCTCGCGCTGGCGACCGGGCGACGAGGCCGCGGGCACCGGGCTTTCCTCATGCTCGCCGGCCGTCTTCTCCATCACGACGCCCCGTTGGGCTGCGGTACGACCGCCACGTTGCAGGGGGCGTGCAGCAGGCAGGCGGCGCTCGTGGAGCCCAGCAGGAGGCGGGCGATCCCGCCCTGCCCGCGCGAACCGACGACCAGGAGGGAGGCGGTCTCCGCCGCCTCGAGAAGCACCTCCACCGGATTGCCCTCGAGAAAGCGGACGGTGACGCCGCCGCGCCCGCCGGTGTAGACCGCACTCTCGATCAGACGCTCGATCTCGCCTCGATGCTGATCCCGCTGCTTCGACACCTGGAACAAATCCTCGACCTCGGCGGGCTGGGTCTCTGAACGCGGCCACACGTGCACCACCTCCAGCGGCAATCCACGGCGGCGGGCGTGTTCGGCTGCCCAGTGCAGGGCGCTCACCGACGCAGGCGAACCGTCGATGCCGACCACCACCGGAAGGGCTTGCGGCCCCGACGCCGGCGCCTCTGGACGATCGCGGACGATGACCGTCGGTCCGGACGCGTACCGCGTGCAGTGCACGCTCACCGAACCCAGCAGCAGCCGCCGTACCGGACCCAGCCCGCGGGCACCCACCACCAACAGGTCATCGGCCTTCGCTTCGTCGAGCAAGGCATCCACGGGCTCGCTGTCGCTGACGCGCTCGATGACCTCACCGGCGGATGACCCGGGCGCGAGCGCGGCGACGGCCTGCTTGAGAACTGCGCGGGCCGCGTCGTCCAGCTGCTCAGGTTCGAAGCCCGTCACGCGAGCCTGTACCTCGAACGGCCGGCCGTAGTAGCCGTACGCGAGCAGCGCGGTGACCCCGACGCCCCGGACCCGGCCCTCGGCGACCGCCCACTCCAGCGCCTTCTGGGCACCAGGCGACCCGTCGACCCCCACCACGATCCGCATGAAAGCTCCAGTCTGGTCCCCTTATCGGCCCCCCTTCTCAGATTGGGCGCTGGACACCCACGCGGGGCAGGGCCGAGCGGAACTGCTGGTAAGGCCCAAGGTCCCTGCCGTTTCGTCCTGATTCGCCGGACTCCGGCCGCGGACAGTGGCCAAATTATTACGGTCAGCACAAACTTCACCCCTCAGCCGAAGTGATCAGTGCCCCGCTTGGCGGTTTTGTGGAGGAGACTGGCTGCGGACAGGAGAGGGGCCGTGCGCACGGCGGAAGGAATTGATCGTGACCCAGGGAGCCGAAGCCGGTCTCGGCCCGAATCCCCAGCCGGAAGGCGAGCCAGCCGTGAGCGATATTTCCGCGGCCCAGGAGCGCGAGGACGCCGTGGCGTCTGAAGACGAGCCGTCAACTCCCGCCTCGCGGCCAGCTGACGTCACCTTTCCGCAGATCGCCCGCCTGGAGCTCGACGACCTTCTCGAACAGCTCGTCGAGCGCGCCCAGGACGTCATGAGCACCCAGGGTCGGCTGCGCGGGCTGCTGGCCGCCACCCGGGCCATCTCTTCCGACCTCAGCCTGCCGGTCCTGCTGCAGCGGGTCGTGCAGTCCGCCTGCGACCTGGTCGGCGCCCGCTACGGGGCGCTCGGGGTGATCGGTCCCGACCGGCTGCTCTCGGAGTTCATCACCGTCGGCCTGGATGCCAAGACGATCGAGGCCATCGGCCCGTACCCGCGGGGAAAGGGCATCCTGGGATTGCTCATCTCCGACCCGCGGCCGCTGCGTCTCGCCGAGCTCAACGAGCATCCCCAGGCCGTCGGCTTCCCGGCGAATCACCCGCCGATGAAGAGCTTTCTCGGAGTGCCCGTCCGCGTCGGCGAGCAGGTCTTCGGCAATCTCTACCTGACGGAAAAGATCCAGCAGCCGGCCTTCACCGCCGAGGACGAGGAGCTGCTCACCGCGCTCGCGTCCGCCGCGGGTGTGGCCATCGACAACGCCCGGCTCTATGAGCTCGAGCAGCGCCGTCAGCGCTGGCAGACAGCGGCCGCCGAGATCTCGCGGGAACTGCTGGCGGGTGACTCCGATCCACTTCCCATGATCACAGAACGGGCCCGGGAAGTGGGCGAGGCCGACTTCGCCGCGATCCTGCTCCAGGTCGCCGGGACCGACGAGCTGCTCGTCGCCGCGGCTGATGGGACAGGTGCCGCCGGCCTGCTGGGCACGCTGGTCCCGATCGACAGGTCACTGGCGGGCAAGGCGCTGGTCGACGGACGCGACCTGGTCGTCGCCGACGTGCGCGCGACCGAGCAGTCCTACGGTGCCGCCGGCGTTCCCGACGGCGCGGGCCTGCTGGTCCGGCTGCCGGACACCGGCGAAGGCATGCCGGGCGTGCTGGCGCTGAGCCGCACGCGGGGAAGGCGCCCGTTCGACACCGACGAGCAGGACATGATCGAAGGCTTCGCCGACCACGCAGGCGTCGCCCTCAAGCTGGCACATGCGCAGGAGGCACGGCGCCGGCTCTCGTTGCTGGAGGACCGCGACCGCATCGCGCGCGACCTTCACGACCACGTCATCCAGCGGCTCTTCGCGGCAGGTCTCGGGCTGACCGGGCTCGCGTCGCGCACAGCGGAACCCGAGACCCGCCAGCGCCTCACGCAGTACACCGATCAGCTCGACGACACCATCCAGGCGATTCGCCAGACCATCTTCGCGCTGCAGCGCCATCGCGAGACCGGAACCCAGGCCCGGGTCATGGGCATCGTCCGTGACGCGACGGGCGCCCTGGGCTTCGCCCCCGACCTGCGCTTCGAGGGCCCGCTCGATGCTCTGCTGGACAGCGAGATCGTCGACCACGTCGCGGCCGTCGTGCGCGAAGCGCTCGCCAACGCCGCGCGGCATGCGGGTGCCTCGAGCGTGTCGGTGATCCTCTCGGCCGCCGACGGCAAGAACCTCGCCGTTTCGATCACCGACAACGGCAAGGGCGTCGGCGATCCGTCGCGCATCAGCGGCCTCGGCAACATGCGCGCCCGCGCCGAGGAGCTCGGCGGCTCCTTCGCCATCGTCTCGCCGGTGAAACCCGGTGAGGGCGGTACCCGGATCGAGTGGACGATCCCGCTGCATCGCGAGTAAGTCCCCTTGGATGCCCGGTGGCTCAGGTCGAGCTGACCGCGGGCCGCTCTTCGAGCACGGCGGACAGCAATCCCGGCCAGCGCAAGTCCAGCTCGTCGCGGCGAAGCGTGAGCACGCGCTCGCGTCCGCGCGGCACGGCACGCGTCACCCCGGCCTCTCGCAGCACCTTCAGGTGATGGGAGCGGGTGGACTTGGGCATGTCCATCCCGACGGACTGGCACGTCGACACCACCCCCGGCAGCGCGATCTGACGCACGATCGCCAACCGGGCGGGGTCGCTCAGCGCGAACAGGACCGCGGCGAGATCGAGATCGCCGACGGCGGGGTGTTGCAGTTCCACGCCGGCAGCATACGACCTTGCCGATAAAGAGTTCGACTCTCTTGGAACAATCTGGTTGCCTACAACGGTTCCACGAGAATCGAACCGTTGGGAGTCCGGATGACATTCTCGGCCCGCCGCCGACGCGGCTTCTGGGTGCTCGCCGCCACGCTCGTCACGTTTTTCGCGGCATCCAGCGTGCCCACCCCGCTCTACCTCGTCTACCAGGCCCGCTGGCACTTCTCCGCCGTCACGCTCACCCTGATCTTCGCGGTCTACGCAGGCGCCCTGCTCCTCACGCTGCTCACCGCAGGCGGCCTGTCCGACTTCCTGGGACGCCGCCGGGTGCTGGCCGGCGCCCTCGTCATCGAACTGCTGTCGATGGCCGCCTTCGTCTACGCCGACGGGGTCGGCTGGCTGCTCGTCGCGCGAGCAGTGCAAGGCGTGGCGACGGGGGCTGCCGCGGGGGCGCTCAGCGCCGGCGTGGCCGACCTCGCACCGCCGGAGCGGCCGTCGCTCGCCGCCGCGGTCAACACCGCTGCACCCTCGGCCGGTCTCGCCATCGGCGCCCTGACCTCGGGGGCGCTCGTGCAGTACGCGCCCGCTCCCCGGGTGCTGGTCTTCGCGTCGCTGAGCGTGCTCTTCGGTGCCCTGCTGGTGGCGCTGACCCTGGTGCCCGAGACGGTCGGCCGGCGCGCGGGCTCGCTGCGTTCCCTGCAGCCGAGGGCGAGCGTGCCCGCGCAGGCGCGCAGCACCTTCCGCGCGATGGCGCCGGTGCTGATCGCCACCTGGGCCGTAGGGGGACTCGTCTTGTCGCTGGGACCCTCGCTGGCAGCAGGCGTGTTCGGGGCGCGCAACCACCTGGTGGGCGGGCTCGTCGTGACGGCGGTTGCCGGGTTCGGGGCCGCCGGGTCGGTGCTCACCAGAAGCTGGGCGCCGCGGCCGACCATGGTGCACGGGGCGCTGGTGCTCGTGGCGGGAGTCGCACTGGTACTTGCCGCGCTCGGCACGGAATGGACCGGGCTGTTCTTCGCCGGGCTCGTGGTCACGGGGTGGGGATTCGGGAGCGGCTTCGTCGGCGCGTTCGCAGCCGTGGCGAGCATCGCGACCCCGCAGCAGCGCGCGGAGCTGTTCGCCTCGCTCTACGTGGTCAGCTACCTCGCGTTCGGCGGCTCAGCAGTGCTGGCCGGACTCGCCGTGCCGTCGTACGGGCTGCGTCCCACCGCGACGGTGTACGGCGCCATCGTCATCGCGCTCTCGCTCGCTGCAGCCGTCGCCGGCCGGCGACCGGAGCGCATCGTCGTTGCATCGGGCTCCCCCGAGCAGCATGCCGACGCTCCGGCGCGGGTGGTCGCGCGCGCACGCTGATCACCAGCCCTGCCCGGGTGCGGCATTTCACACCGTTGCGTGGGCATTTGGCCCCTTGCCGTCACCCATCGTGAGGCCGATGTAGACGGGGACGTGAATCCACCACCCGCCTCCCCACCGGCCATCCTCTTCCGGGTTCGCCGGCGCCCGAAGCGACGGTTACGCCCCCGCGGGGTGGCACTTCTGGCAGTCGCCGGGATGCTCGCCGCCGCCCTACCGTCGAACCTGCCGGCCAGCGCTCCCGCCCCCGTGCCACCTCCCACCAAGGCGGTGAGCCGCGACGTCGCCTCCGCAGGTTCGACCGCCAGCATCACCGCCGCCGCTACCGTCGTGCATCGCGGTACCGATGCCGGCGGCTTGGAGCTGGCCCGGCGGATGGCGAAAGACCCGGCGCTGCGCCGCACCCTGCAGGCTCTGCAGTCCGGCAAGGGGAAGGCCGGAACGCCTGCGGCATCGATCGTGGTCGGCGGATCGGTCGCCGACATCCCTGCCGTCGCCCTCGCGGCCTACCAGCGGGGGGCGTACTTCGCGAGCAGTACGAATCCCGGATGCAACATCCCGTGGACGCTCGTTGCCGGCATCGGCCGGGTCGAGTCCGATCACGGTCAGAACGGCGGCAGCAGGCCCGGTACCGGCGGGGAGGTCCGACCCACCATCCTCGGTCCGGTACTGGACGGCTCCGGTGGCAATGCCGCCATTGCCGACACCGATGGGGGACGCCTGGACGGCGACACCCGCTGGGACCGCGCGGTGGGCCCGATGCAGTTCATCCCGTCCACGTGGGCTGCCGACGGCAGGGACGGCAACGGCGACAGGATCCGCGACCCGGAGAACATGTTCGACGCCGCCCTCGCGGCCGCGGATTACCTCTGCGCGTCGGGTGGCGATCTGCGCACTCCGGCAGCGGCCGAGCGAGCGGTGCTCTCCTACAACCACTCGCTGGACTACGTCCTCGTCGTGCTCGGCTACACGCGACGCCTACGGCGGACAGAACCTCTCCTCGGTCGCAGCCGACATCGCCCGTTACCTGGCCAGTCTGTCGAAGGCGCACAAGAAGCCGGCGAAGAAGGCGGTCAAGAAGGCGGTCAAGAAGCCGCACAAACCAGTGGTACACAAGCCGGCACCGCACCCGTCGGTGAAACCCACGGCGAAGCCGACTCCCCCGCCTTCACCCAAGCAGACGAGCCCTCCGATCAGTAAGCCCGACCCCGACGCCCAGCCCCACACCTACGCCCTCCATGGCACCCAGCCCGACCGACTCCCCCAGCCCGAGCGCGGCCGCGAGCGAAAGCTCACCTCCCGTGCCTGCGGTCGCGACCTCCTGAGCGCTCGGCGCAACCGCGGGACGGGTTCGCGCGTCCTACGGTTATGCGAATGCGCGCCTGGGGTGTCGCAGGCCTCGCGACCGTCCTCGTCTCGACGGCTTGCGCAAGCAGCAAGCAGGGGCCATCAGCAGCGCCCACCTCGCCGGCGCCGGCCACGAGCACTGCGCCTCAGACGTTCGATCCACTGCTGCTGGTCGGCTCCTGGAACGTCCTCACCCCCGCAGGCAAGCCCACGCCGTACCACCTGCGCATCGGCGACGAGCTCACCCTGACGACCCAATGCGGTACCTGGATCGGCACCTGGACCGCCAACGCCATCGGCATGTTCCTGGCGGAAATCGATGGCGGGCCGGGCTCATGCTCCACCAACGCGCGTGGTCCCGCTCCGTCATGGCTCACAGCCGCCGCCGCGTTCACCGTCAGCGGGAGCACCCGAAATCTCCTGGACGACGCCGGTCATGTGGTAGCCCGGCTCTGGCACGGCCACGGGATCGAGCTTCAGCCCGATCTCAGGCAGTTGCGCGCCCGGCTGGCCACGGGCCCGCCGCTGCCCGGGGAGCAAACGCCCGCGACGGCGAAGACGATCCTCGGACGCTGGGAACCGATTCCCCCTCCCGGGACCATGCAGACGCCGGGGCAAGCGCAGCCCCCCAGCTCTTTCGTGACGTTCGCGGCCGACGGTTCGTGGTCCGGCTCGGACGGGTGCAACGCGCAGGGTGGCCGCTGGCGGATCGGGCCGGGGGGCTCCCTCGTGACCACGGCCGGCCCGAGCACCCTCATCGGCTGTGCCGGCTTCCCGGTGGGCTCCTGGGTGAGTCAGGCCCGCCGAGCCGGCCTCGACGGGAGCATGCTCGTCCTGCTGGATGCCGGAGGCCACGACGTGGCGCAGTTGGGTCGCGTCTGAGGGCGTCCTGGCGATGAGTTCGCCGAGGCCAGGGCGTCACCAGAAGGATGAGTGGCGACGGGGCGGCTGAGGTGGTCGTCGTACGGGTGCACGGGCCGGTCAGCCGCGCCCGCGCGCTCGGACTGTGCGAGCGGCTGCAAGCTCAGCTCGTCGAACGCGATCCGGTGTGCATCGTGTGCCGCGTGCAGGGCTTTGCCGATCTGAGCGTGCTCGACCTGCTCGCCCGGATCGCTCTGATGGCAAGCCGGCGACACACGGCCCTTCGCGTCACCTCCGCGTGCGGCGACCTGCCGGGCCTGCTGGCTCTGACCGGGCTGGCCGGCGTCATCACCCTCGAGCTAGAGCGCGGCGGGCAGGCCGAACCGGGCGAAGAGGGTGGTGTCGAGGAAGTGGTGGATGTGGACGATCTTCCCGGCTGAGAGCTCGACGACCTGCAGCGACCAGGGCAGCCAGCCGCCCTCCGGATTGACCCGGTACTGGCCGAACGCAGGCATACCGTTCGCCGTCCCGCTAGCCGGAGCAGGCACCAGCCGCGAACCCTGGCAGCCGATCCCGAAGCCGACGTACCAGCCGGCCACGTCTTCGCGTCCCTTGAGCCAGAGCGCCAGCGGCGGCATCGAGATGCTCGCGTCTTCGTGCAGCAGGGTGACGAGCGCCGGGATGTCATAGGCCTCGAAAGCCTTGACGTAGCGAGCGAGCAGCTCGTTGTCCTGCGCCGAGAGCTGCTCGGGACGGTCGGCATCGGACCGGTCGGCCGCACTCAGCGTCGCCCGGGCCCGCTGGAGCGCGCTGTTCACCGAGGCCACGCTGGTGTCGAGCAACTCGGCGACTTCGGACGCCTGCCAGCAGAGCACCTCACGCAAGATGAGCACCGCGCGCTGGCGCGGGGGCAGAGCCTGCAGGGCCGCGATGAAGGCCAGCCGCACCGTGTCCTGGAAGACCGCGCGCTGCGCCGGATCGCCGTCCAGCGGGATGACGTCGCCGTCGGGCATCGGCTCGACCCAGGTGGCCTCCGGCAGCGGATCGCCGGGCATGGTGGTGGACGGGACGGGGCTCGACAGGTCCATCGGAAGGGCACGCCGCTCGCGGCTGCGCAGGGTGTCCAGGCAGACGTTCGTGGCGATGCGATACAGCCACGAACGCAGCGACGAGCGACCCTCGAACTTCTCGAGGCCCTGCCACGCCTTCACCAGGGCTTCCTGGACGGCATCATCGGCATCGAACGCCGATCCCAGCATCCGGTAGCAGTATCCCCGCAGCTCGGTGCGGTACTGCTCGAGCTCAGCGACGGACCGGCCGGTGACTGCCAGGCTCATTCAGCTACGCCTCTCATCGATCGCGCGCTACCCGATGTGGCGGGATATGCGGCCCCAGGGTTTCACAGCATGCGGCCCTGGGCCTACCCCATTTACCGGTAGACGTCCCGCCATCGCCGGACTCATCGCCTCCGAGCCGCCTCTCCCAGCTGCGACAATCTCTCTCGTGCGACAACCGCGGCTGGCCGAGCTGGTAGCCGCGCAACTACGCGAGCGCATCGTCGACGGCACGTTGCCCGACGGGGGTCACCTGCCACCGCTGGACCGGCTGGTGGAGGAGTTCAGCGTGAGTCCCCCGTCGATCCGGGAAGCCCTGCGGATCCTCGAGAACGAAAGGCTCATCACGGTCCGGCGCGGAAGCGTCGGAGGAGCCGAGGTGCACCGGCCCAAACCGGACGCCGCCGCGTACATGCTGGGCCTGGTGCTGCAGGCCTCCGAGACGCCGGCCGCCGACCTGGCGCAAGCGCTGACCCAGCTCGTGACCGTGTGCGCGGGGATGTGCGCCCGGCGCAAGGATCGCGCCAGGTCCGTCGTTCCCGCGCTGCGCCGGGCGATCAGCGAATCCCTCGCCCACATCGAGGATGCCGTGGAGATGGAGCGCTGGGCGCGCCAGTTCCACAGCGAGATCATCGACGGCTGTGGCAACGCGACGCTCATCCTGGTCGCGGGAGCGCTCGAGCGTTTGTGGGCCACCCAGAGCGAGGCGTGGACGTATCGCGTGACCCACGCGCACGAGGCGCCCGGTTCGCAGCTTCGCGAGCAGGGCCTGCACGAGCACGTCGCCATCGCTGATGCGATCGAGGCGGGCGACGCCGAACTCGCCGAGAAGCTGCTGCGCGCACACGTCGGCAACCCGCAGATCTATCAGGTGCGCAAGCGTGGCGCCCGGGTGCGCGCCACTGACGTCTCGTGGAAAACCCAGTCCTTATAAGGGTTTTCGGCTCTCAGATCGCGGCGACCGCCTGCTCGAGCACGGTGCCGTGAAAGAAGTCCTTGTTCGCCGCGGTGTGCAGCGAGACCGGGTTCTCGAACGTGAACGCCCGGAAGTCGTCGGCATCGAGCACCTTGTCGGTGACCAGTTCGAAGGCTTCGACGAGGACCTCGTTCATGACCGGCGCATCCCAGTGCGAGATGTCGGTGCCGAGGATGGGACGCAGCCGCACCGGCCGGTGCTTGACGGTGGTGCGGGTCGCCCACCCGACCAGCGGGTCGTCGGCCTCGCAGCCGAAGTACAGGCGCTCGCTGAAGACGGCGATGATGTCGGCGACGGACCGGAAGTTCGCAGCCGCGAAATCGTCCAGGTGCTCGGGCCGCCCGGGCGTACGCGAGAAGTGCTCCCGCAGCCGCCCGAGATTGGCCTGCACAGAATCGTCGCCGTACTCGCCGATGGTTGCGAGCAGCGCGTCGACGTCGAGGATCGCCGGGTCGAGGCTGGTGATCGCCTCGGCGTTGCGCTTGTCCCAATGGCCGATCAGGTCGGCCAGCAGGCTCACCGCCCACGCCACCCCGCCCTCGAGGAAGCCGAAGCGCAAGGTGGGGAAACGCGTGAAAACCCCTCCCATCACGAGGGATTTCGCGAGCTCGTAGTGGCTGACCGCGAGCCCGCCGATGTGGTTGAAGGAGTAGTTGGTGATCGAGCGGGTGCTGCGGTGTGACTGCAGGCTGCTGTGCGTCACCGGCGTGATGCCGAGCTCGACGCAGGCGGCCCAGAACGGGTCGTAATCGTAGGCACTGTCGAGGCCGAAGGTGTCGAGCCGGTACGCCTGATCGCGCGGATCGTCGGTGAGCTTGCGGATCGCGTGGCCGGCGATGACGACCGACTTGAAGCCCAGCTCCTGCACCGCGTAGCGCAGCTCGCCGATGGCTTCCTCGGGGGTGTTCATGGGGATCAGGGCAGCGGAGGAGAGCCGATCGGCGTAGGGGGTGAAAAGCCTGGAGGTGTAACGGTTCAGGGCCCGCAGGACCGGGGCGCGCAGCTCGTCGTCGCGGCCGTCGAGCATCCCGAGCGACCAGGAGGGATACGCGAGCATGTAGTCGATCCCGAACTCATCCAGCCGCTCGTACATCAGCCGCGGAACATGAGCAGTGGCGCGGTCGTAGCTGTCGGACACCGGATTGCCCCACCATGACGGCATCGCGCGCCACGCCCGCACGATGTCGGGTGTCGTCCGGTCGGCGGGAAAGACGGCGGTGTCGAGCGTGTTCGACGCGCTGGCAAGGAACCTCTCGCGCAGCGCCGCACCCCCGGACTCCTCCAGATAGGAGACGATCTCGTCGTTGACCATCGGCCAGAGCTCCATGAAGTGACCGTCGGCGTCGACGATCGGATGGCCGAGCTCGCGGCGGATCTGGGCCGCTGTCAGTGAGTGGGTCTGCAGGTGCGTCATCGTGGTCTCCCGTCAGGGCCGTACTCCAGGGCCGCCAGGTACTCGATCAGGACCGCGTACTGCTGGCCACCGGTGATGTCGGTGTCACCGAAGTCGCCGCTGACGATCGGCCGCGGAAAGCTCAGCTTCATCGCCGAGATCTCAGCCATGTCATAGCTGGCCACCTCCTCCGGCGGCACCCGGAAAAGCTGCGCGATGACGCTCTCGCCCAGCACCCCGCTGGCTCGAAAGGCCTCGTGCACCGATGCGTCGGCGAAGAACAGGTCGATGGTCAGCATGAAGGGCCCGGCGTCCTTGCTGCGGATCAGCCGGAAGTTGCGCCGGACGTGCTCGAGCCCTTCGGCCGTCGCCGCCGGCAGCGGGGTCGTGAGCGGGGGCGTCATCGCACGTCCTGCAGGTTCATCCGGAAGACCGACCGGCGTTCGGATTCATCAAGCACCACCGCATGATTCAGCGTGAACCGGAACACCGGCCCGCGGTCGATCACCGGCCGGCTGTAGGGATGCGCGAACGTGGTGATCGAGCCGCTCCATTCCTTGATCGGCCAGTGCAGCGCGACGTGGTAGGCAGCGCGGGCCATCGCCGATGCCGCCTCCTGGGTCTCGGCGAGGACATCGAACGAGAGCACGGCCTCGCGCGGGATCGCCTCCATCGGCTCGCCGGTGGTGGCGTTGGCACCGTAGACGGTGAGGCGAAGGTCGTACGTGTCATCACCGAAAGCGCTCGCGAGCCGCTGGCGCGTGTGGGCCGTCAGCGCGGCGATCCAGGAGTCGAGCTGCGCCAGGATCATCGGGTCGCGGGTCGAGCCCCAGAACGAAGACAGGAACCCGACCGGCGCGGCCCCTTCGAGTTTCGCGGTGTACTCGGCGGCCGGGGTGAACGTGCCGCCGACGACCCGGGTGCGACGCTCGTCGAGCGCGGTGTAGGTCGCATCGCGCGCGTCGAGCGTGCCCGACGGCTGCACCAGGCGGTAGGGATCGGCGGTCTCGTACAGGGTGTGGGCGGCGACGCTGCGCGGGGTGCAGCGCAGCGCCGGGTCCAGCGGCTCCAGCACGAAACCGTCATCGTCGAACGTGCAGGCGAGGCAATCCTGGCCGGAACGGTTCTCGGCTGCGGCCGATCCGCACTCGATGATCTTCGCGGCGTTCCAGACCGCGCCCGGATCGAAACCCCGGGCCAGCGGGATCGCGGCGAACAGCGCGGCGTCGCTGGTGCGTCCCGCCAGCACCACATCGGCGCCCGCCTCGATCGCTTCCTGGATGGGCTCGGCTCCGGCCATCGCCACGATATGGCCGGGCGCGCTGAAGGTCTGCTCGTCGATGGGCGGCGCGCCCGGCAACTCGCGCAGATCCCCGGCCCGGTACTTGCCGGCGAGCCACTCCCGATCGGGCTCGCAATGAATGGTCGCGACCCGCACCCCGATACCCGCCTGGCGCACGATGTCGCGCACCAGGCCCACGTAACGGTCGACCGCCGCGTCGCCGCCACCGCCGCCGCACGAGCCGATGATGAGCGGCACGCCCGCCTTTCGGGCAGCGAGCAGGCCGAGCCGCAGATCGCGCTCGTACGCCTCACGCGCCCAGATCCACTCACCGGTGCCGAGGTAGTACGGGCCGCCGTCGGTGGAGCCGGAGTCGGCAGCGATGAAGTCGAGCGGGCCTTCGAGCGCCCGCTGCAGCGACGTCTCCTTGAAGCCGGTGCCGAGGCTGCCGTTCAGCGCGAGATACCGCAGGGAGCTCATCCGTCACCGCCCGACGTCGTGTGGACCCAGCATGCCGGGGCCATCAAAGCATGTAATGATTGTGGTCATGAAGCCGACCGGCAGCGTCCCGGATTACCGCCTGGTCGATGCCGACACCCACGTGAACGAGCCACCCGATCTGTGGACCTCACGCGTGCCCGCCAAGGAGCGCGATCGGGTGCCGCACCTGCAGCGGTTCGAGGAAGGCGACGCGTGGGTCGCCGAAGGCGTCAAGGACCCGATCAACTTCGGGTTGAATGCGGCCGCCACATTCTCGCGCTTCGAGCGCAAGGCCTGGGTGCGCTTCGAGGACATCTCCCCCGGCGGTTACGACCCGGCGCGCCGGCTGGAGGAGATGGATGCCGACCTGGTCGACGCGGCCGTCTTCTATCCCACCCCGCGGCTGTCGCAGATCGTCATCACCCACCAGGATCCCGCCCTTCACCTGCTGATGGTGCGGGCCTACAACGACTGGCTCGTCGAGTACTGCGCCCACGACCCGGCGCGGCTCGGGGCGATCATCCTGCTGCCCAACCGCGGCGTGGAGCAGGCCGTCGCAGAGATCGAGCGGCTGGCCGGGCGTCCCGGTGTCGTGGGCGCCCTCCTGGGCCTCTTCCCGCACGGTGACCGGGACCTCTCGGATGCCGACGACGCCGGTCTGGCACGCGCTGGTCGCCGCGCGGCTGCCGGCCCACATACATGTGGGGCTGGTCGACGAGCCGCCCGAGGACGTCTACGCCCCGGGCCGCATCACGGCCGGGCGAGCCGCGGCCGACCTGCGCTTCTTGCAGGCGCCCACGATCATGGTGCAGTTCCTGAACTCCGGCGTCTTCGATCGGGTGCCGGACCTGGATGTCGCGATGGTCGAGGTCGACGCGGGCTGGGTGCCCTACGTCAAGGAGCAGCTCGACAACCGCTTCCGGCGGAGGGCAACGGCGCGCGACACCCGGCTGAAGCCGCTGCCGAGCGAGGTCATCCGCCGCCACTTCCACTTCACCTATCTCACCGACCATTACGCGGTCATGAACCGGCACCGGATCGGTGTCGACCGGCTCATGTGGTCCAGCGACTTCCCGCATTCGGGCAGCGACTGGCCCGACAGCTGGCGCACGATCGACGCCGATTACGCGACCGTGCCGACCTGGGAACGCGACCAGATCATCGCCGGAAACGCCCTGCGGCTCTACGGTTTCGGCACGCGCTAGCTCGCGTTGCCCGCTAGATCACACCGAGCGCGCGGGCCCATTCGAGGTTCTTGCGGGCTGAACCGACGTGCGCGATGTGCACGACGTGACCCTCCCCCTGGTTCGCCTCGCCGTAGACGACCGAGCCGCTGCCGCGCGCCTCGGCTTCGGCGGCGAGCCGGTCGAGGTCGGACCAATACGTGAGCTCCTCACGCGTCGGGCTGAACACCTCGTGCACCAGTGCGACGTGCGCCGGGTTGCCGATCATCATCCCGTAGTAGCCGAGGTCACGCAGGTGCGTCGCCCAGCGGCGCAGCCCATCGGTGTCATCGACGGCGCCGCCCCACATGCCGCTGATCGGGTAGCGGATCCCGGCGGCTCGCGCGTCCATGAGGACCTTGGAACGCAAGAAGAGCGTCTCGGTCCCTTCCGCGCTCCAGCGAAACCCGACGGCCTGGTGGATGTCGCCGAAGCGCGAGATCGCGCCGCCCATGTAGCGCACCCGCGGTGAGGCCATGGCGATCTCGTACGCCTGCCGGATCGCCTGCGACGTCTCGAGAATCGGGTAGATGACGTTAGAGCCGAGTGGCAGGCCGAGGTCGCCTTCCATGTTCGTCAGCAGCGCATCGGCAGCATGCACGTCAGCAGGTCCCTGCACCTTGGGCAGCAGGATCCCGGCGAGCGCCGAACCCATGACGGCTCGCAGATCCTTCAACGACTGGCCGGTAGAGGGCGGCTGGATCCGCGCGAAAACCAGCGGCGTACCCGGCTCCGCGGCAAGGCCGTCGATCGTCTCCCGGGTGAGCCGGCGAGCCGTCTCGCGCACCTGCTCGGTGCAGGGCGTGCGCGGCTCCTCGAGGTCGATCACGACCGAGTCGGCACCCGACTGCAGCGCCGCGTGCACCTCGTCGCGATCGTCTCCGGCGGCGAAGAGCACGGTCCGCAGCGGCCGGGCCGGCCGGTCGGCGTTGGCGTCGTTACCGGCCTCGTGGGTCGTGTCGTTGGCGTCCATGGGGCCGCACGCTAGCCCACCGCGCTCAGCCCGCGAGCATCCACCTCACGCGGTCCGGAACCGGGTTCCGTGCGTTAGCAATGCCCGACGATGCCGCTCACCCGGTTTTTGCCGCGCCGGAAGGGGTGGCCGATGGCGCAGCGGAGTGATGGCCCGCCGTGGGGTCGGGATGGGTAGCCAGGTGGGCCGCAGCGGGAGCGGGCACGGGTGAGGGCTTGCCGCCGATCAGGCTGACGAGCCGGTTCTTGCGCCGTTTCCACGGAGCCGCCCGCCGGGTGGCTGTCTCGCACTTGTCGGCGCTGTACCGGCGGCGCGCCCAGGGGCTGTCAGGAGTGGCCATGCGGAGTGCCCCGATCAGTCCCACGACCGTGGCGAACGTGCTGAAGAACGCGAGCCAGGGCTTGCCCTTCAGGGCGGTCACCAGGGTCAGGCAGGCGTTGACCACGACGATCGCCACCACGAACCAGCGGGCCGAGAACTCGCCCGGCCTCGGATCGCTGGCGCCGAACGGTACGGCCCGCACCAGCAGCAGCACGATGATCAGAACGGTCACGATGACCGCATCTATGGACGTGCGCCCTTCCTTGGTCCAGTAGACGTCTTTCAGGCGCAGCAGCAACGCGAACTCGTCGAGCACCAGGCCGGCACCGATGCCGAACGCGACGGCCAGGATGTCGCGCCAGGGATGCACGCTCGAGATCGCGAAGGTGGCCGCCCCCGAGATCAGCATGATCAGCACGCCGAAGACCTCGTGGTGCAGGTGGATCCCGCCGGCCGACACGTTGCCCGGCCACCACTTGACCTGCGCCCGGATCATGCGGGTGCTCGTGCGGATGAAGACGAAGCCCCCGATCAGCCCGAGGAGCAGGAGCAGCAGGGGCTGCTTGCCCGACCTCACGATCTCGTCGTGATAGCTGCCGAACAGCCAATGCCAGTCCACGTGGGGATCTTGCATCAGTCCCGGCCGGTATGACCAACACTCCCGGGAGTATTTCCTGCCGGCCCACCCTCTCGTGTCGTCAAGGACGCCTTTCGCGGGGCCGATGCCCTTAACCGACACGCCTGTTCAGCTCAGCGACAGGCTGCGACAAAAGGGTGAGGCGAGACGTGAGCGCAATCTTGGCGGCCCGGCGGTGGTCGGCCGTGACCGGCACCTTGCTGGTGAGCGGCGCCCTGGCATTCGGGCTCGCGCCGCTCGCAGCCGCCACGCCCGCCGCAGCCTCCCCGGTGCTCGCGCCGATCACGCATCCCGACAGCGATTCGCTCGGTTCCACCATCCGGGCTCATGATCCTGCCGCCCTCGGTTCAGGCGTCATGACGCCGAAGGTCACCCTCGGCTCGAACGCGGTCGTCGCGCAGCCCTACGGCATGGACGTCAGCAATTACCAGGGCAACGTCGACTGGGCCAAGACGAAGAGCCTCGGCGCCGCCTTCGTCTACATCAAGGCCACCGAGTCCACCACCTACCAGAACTCCTACTTCACCCAGCAGTACAACGGTTCGTACGCCGTCGGCATGATCCGCGGTGCCTACCACTTCGCGCTGCCGGACCGCTCGAGCGGCGCGACGCAGGCGCGGTACTTCGTGGCCCACGGCGGCGGATGGTCGCCCGACGGTCACACGCTCCCGCCGATGCTCGATGTCGAGTACAACCCCTACGGCGCCTCGACCTGCTACGGCCTGACGCCGGCGCAGATGGTCTCGTGGATCCGGGACTTCTCCAACACCGTCCACGCGCTGACCACGCGCTACCCGGTCATCTACAGCACTGCGGACTGGTGGAACACCTGCACCGGCTCCAACGCCACCTTCGGCAGCACCAACCCGCTGTTCATCGCCCGCTATGCGAGCACGGTGGGTGTCATGCCGGCCGGCTGGTCCTACCAGTCGATCTGGCAGTACAACGACCACGGCACCTTCCCGGGCGATGCCGACGTCTTCAACGGGTCACAGGCCCAACTGCTGGCGTTCGCCGGCACGGCGGCGAACACGCCGGCGCCCACGCCGACTCCCACCCCCACGCCCACGCAAGCCGCCGGTCGCGACCCCACCGCCCAACCCGATCGACGCGTACTACGCCACGCTCGGCGGCGCCACCAGCTCCCTGGGTGCTGCCACCTCACCGGTCTACGCGGTGACCGGCGGCCAGGGCCGCAACTACCGGAACGGCAACATCTACTACTCCGCCGCCACCGGGGCTCACGCCGTACGGGGGGCGATGCTGGCGCGCTACCGCGCCCTGCACGGCTCCGTGGGCTACCTCGGCTTTCCGACCACCGACGAGATCAGCACCACCGGCGGCACGTACCAGAACTTCAGCGGGACCGGCGGTTCGTCGCTCTACTGGACGGCGGCGCACGGAGCGTTCGAGGTCCTCGGCCAGATCCGGGCGCACTGGCTCGCCCTCGGCGGCGCGACCGGATTCCTCGGCTTCCCGCTCACGGATGAGAGCCCGGGGGGCGTGCCCGGCTCCCGCTACAACATCTTCTCCAACGCCGAGATGCTCTGGAGCCCGGCCACCGGACCGCATGAGGTCAACGGCGCGATCCGGATCCTGTGGGCCAGGCTGGGCCACGAGCGCGGACGCCTCGGGCTGCCCACCACGGACGAGTTCTCCGTGCCCGGCGGGCGGCAGAGCAATTTCCAGCACGGTCACATCACGTGGCTGGCCTCGACCCGGGTCGCCACGGCCCACTACAGCTGACGGCTGCAGGGCTCAGGGAGTCACCTCGACGGGTGCCCCGCGAACACGCCGTGATGGCAGGAAACGATCGGCGTACCGCGCCAGCGTTCCGAGCGCCAGCCAGAGCGCACCCACACCGACCGCGTTGACCGCGACCCGGAAGTAACCGATCCGCCGCGGATCGGCGAACGGGTAGGCGTAGAAGTCCACGATCGGACCCCGGATGAGTGCGAAGACCATCCACGTGAGCGCAAACAGCAGCGAGAGCAGCACGACCCGCGGGGTCAGCGTGCCGCGCGGACCGAAGGTCAGCCAGCCGAGTAACGCCAGGATCGGACTGACCGTATGGAGCAACTGGTCCGCCACCTTCGCCGAGCCCTGCAATTCCTGCAGATGCGCCAGGGCAATGTGAAACAGCACGAAGGTGATCGTGATGGACAGCAGCCCGGCCAGCCGGAAGACCCGGAACACTTCCGACGAGCGGTCCAAGCGCACAGCGAGCAGTCCGGTCGTCACGCCGACGGTGAGGTTGGACCACACCGTGAAGTAGCAGAAAACGTTGAAGATGCGCGATCCGGGCGAGTGGAACTGGCTGCCTTTCAGGCCGTACGAGAGCACGAGTTGGATGATCATCCCCACGAGGACGACGAGGGCGTTGAGTCCGAAGAAAGCTCTCGCGGTACGTGGGGATGTCATCAGTCGGTCAGGCGACCTGCGGGTCGCGCGGGCCGCGGGCCTCCGACGCCAGCGGTCGCTTGTCCTCGAAGATGTAGCGGAAGCCGATGCCGGCGATGGCCGCGCCGACCAGTGGCGCCACCCAGAACAACCAGAGCTGGCCCAATGCCCCGTTCTGCGCGAAGATCGCCGGTCCGGTCGAGCGCGCCGGATTCACCGAGGTGTTCGTCACCGGGATGCTGATGAGATGGATGAGGGTCAGCGCCAGGCCGATCGCCAGCGGCCCGAAGCCGGCCGGTGCCCCGCGGCCGGTGACCGCCAGGATGACGATGAGAAACGCCATGGTCATGATGATTTCGGTGAGCAGTCCCGAGCCCAGGTTGTAGCCACCGGGCGAGTGCTTGCCGTACCCGTTGGCGGCGAGGCCGTCGTGCTTGACCGAGAACCCCGGCTTGCCCTCGGCGATGGCCAGCAGGACGCCGGCGGCGGCAATGCCGGCGACCACCTGAGTCACGATGTAGGGCAGCACATCGCGGGCGTTGAAGCGGCCGCCGAGCCACAGCCCCACCGTGACAGCGGGGTTGAAATGGCCACCGGAGACGTGACCGAAAGCGTAGGCCATGGTCAAGACCGTCAACCCGAACGCGAGCGCAACACCCAGCAAACCGATACCGACATTGGGGAAAGCCGCTGCAATCACGGCACTTCCGCAGCCACCCAGCACCAACCAGAACGTTCCGACGAATTCTGCCGCCAGCCTGCGGCCCATAGCGCTCATCACCCGGCTACCTGCCCCTCCGTACGCGGATTGACGGCCGCGTAGCCCCCGGCGCGGTGAAAGCAGGCTAACGAGCCCTGATCTTGTGCGCCAGTCAAGGCGATTTGCGCGTGTCGGAACTCGGGGTGAACTGTGGTGGTCGTAGCACGTATCCCCCCGCGTTCACCCTGCCGCCGAAGTCCTACTGCCTCGCGTTCGAGGATCTGCTGCTTGGACGGGACCCGGCGCGGATTGCGCCTGAGGGACCCGCCGGCTACGCCACTACGCCACACCGCGGCCGCCGCTCCCCCGGCCGTGCCGGATACTGCGGCGCTCGAGCTAACCCGAAACGCCGTCGTCACGGCGAGCCCGCGAGGTGTCCGCACCAAACTCGGCAGCGGCCCGGGCTTCGGCAAAGACGAGGCCGGCGGTGGAATGGGCGTGAGCGCGGATACGTCAGGCGGTCGGTCTGATAGCCGCTGAGCTTCGAAATACGCTGGCTGTGCTGGATGTTTTCGGCTAGACTCGAACACGTGATCGAAGCGGAGTTCGGAGCGAAAGCGGCGGAGTTCGCTGCGCTTGCCGCCGAACTCGCCGCCTTCGTTTCTTCTGATACGTCGGCCGCGTTGGCGGTCGAGGTCCTGCCGGAGGTGCTGGCTGGGGTGCGGCAGGCTGATCTGTTGACGTGCCGGCTGATCGAGCGGGCTGACCGTTCGGGCTTCTACGCCACGGATGGGGCCGCGTCGACGCGGGCGTACGTGCGGCAGCTATCCGGTGAGTCCGACGGGTGGGTGTCCAAGCGGGTGCAGGTCGGCCGGGCGCTGACGGACCGGATGCCGGTCACCGCCAAAGCGTTCGAAGCCGGTGATCTGGGACTGGATCATGCTCATGTGATTGTGCAGGCGACGAAGGATCTCCAGCACGATCTTGCCGCCGATCTGGAAGCGTTCCTGGCGCAGCAGGCGACGCCGCTCACGCCGCGGCAGCTGCGGATCGTCGCCGAAGAACTGGTCGCCGCCGCCGCGCCGGAAGAGTCCGCGGATCAGGCGGCACGCAAACGGGCGGCGCAGCAGCTGCACCTGTCCGAAACGTTGGGCGGGATGTGGCGCCTCGATGGCCATTTCGACGCCGAAGCGGGCCTGATCATCTCCAAAACCCTCGCCGAATTCCTCCGCAAGGCCGACCCCGAAGGTGACCTGCTCACCGAATCGATCGGCTCGCGCCGCGCCGAAGCCCTCGTCCAGATGGCCCGCCATGCCACCGCCCACGCCGAATCCTGCAACGGCCAGGGTGGTGGCCGGCACACCGTCATCGTCGGCCTGTCCGACCAGGTCCTGCGTGACGGGCTGGGCACCGCCGGAACCCCCGACGGGCAACGCCTACCCGCCGCAGCCGTCCGGCGGATGGCGTGTGATGCCGGGATCATCCCCGCCGTCTTCGGAGCCGACTCCGAAATCCTCGACCTCGGCCGCCTCACCCGCCACATCCCCACCGGACTACGCCACTTCCTCATCGCCCGCGACGGCGGCTGCACCTGGCCCGGCTGCGACCGTCCGGCCTCCTGGACTGAAGCTCATCACCGCGAAGAATGGCTACGCGACCAAGGCAAAACAGAGCGAGAGAATCTCGATCTCCTCTGCGTGCATCATCATCACAAAGTGCATGAGGGTGGCTGGGACATGACCATCGGTGACGACCCCGACCGCACCCCCTGGTTCTGGCCACCCGACGGACGACCACCCCTGCAAGGCCACCGCCAACCGCTACTCCGCAAGCCCGGCCAGACCCCCAGACGCACCTGAGTCGCACCCGCTGGCTCGAACGAAGCGCCGCTCAGCCGCCGTACCCGACGTGAATGCTGCCATCGCCGTTGCGTAGCACCATGGTGCGCGCGGCGTTCGGATCGGTGGCAACCGTGATGTCCGACCCGCCCGAGCCGGACTGGCGGATCGCGTACGGGCCGCTACCGCTGGGGACGGTGAGGTCGATGTTCCCGTCCCCCATGCTCAGTGCCACGCTCGACGGAGCGGCAGCCCATTGCATATGGATGCCGCCATCGCCCGAGGAGACCTGAACGGTCTTGGACAGCAGGCCCGAGCCGTCGATTTCACCGTCACGCGCCTTTATCACTACCGACCCGGCGACTCCTTGCAGGTTCACGTTTCCGTCTCCGAGGTGAAGCCGTAGCCCGGCCTGCTTCGGAATCGTGATGACGTAGTTGATGGAGCAGTTCCGCCCGAGGATGCCGCTGTCGCAGTGACTGGTCAGCGACAGGCCGCCGGCCGAGGACGAGGCGGCCACCGTTGGTCGTTTGAACTCGTAATGCTCGGTGTAGTCCACCTCGACGGCGCGGGTGTCGGCCGTGCGGATCAGCGCGTCACCGTCGCCGACGTTGAGCGTGACGTTCCCCCCGGACCAGGCATAGCTCGCGTGATGATGCTCGCTGGTGCGCGCCAACACCCCTACCAACGCGAAGGCACTCCATCCCACGCCCGCCAGCATCAGCGGCAGGCCGATCACCAGCGTGACGACGCGACCCGGTGTCGCTCGAAAATCAGCCATGGCAGGCATTCCTCAGCTCTCGAGGTAGCGCAAGACGGCCAGCACCCGGCGATGATCGGAGTCCGCGGGAAGCAGGTCGAGCTTGGCGAAGATGTTGGTGACGTGCTTTTCGACCGCCCCCTCACCGACGACGAGAGCCCCGGCAATGGCAGCGTTGGAACGCCCTTCTGCCATGAGCGCGAGCACCTCGCGCTCGCGGGCGGTCAGGCGTGCCAGCGGATCCCCATGGCGGCTGCGCGCCAGCAGTTGAGCGACGACGTCGGGGTCGAGCACCGTGCCGCCCTCGCCGACGCGGTGCAGGGCGTCGATGAACTCCTCCACGTCAGCCACCCGGTCCTTCAACAGGTAGCCGACGCCACGAGTCTGGCCGGCAAGCAGTTCGGTCGCGTAGCGCTCCTCGACGTACTGCGAGAACACCATGACGGCGACCGTCGGCCACTGGCTGCGCATGACCAGCGCGGCGCGCAGCCCCTCGTCGGTGAACGTCGGCGGCATGCGCACGTCGAGGACCGCGATGTCAGGCTGGTGTTCGGCGACGGCACGAATGGCCGACTCGCCGTCGCTGACCGCCGCGACGACGTCGAAGTGCGCCTCGACAAGAAGCCGAGAAAGTCCCTCCCGCAGCAGCGCCGAATCCTCGGCAATCACGACCCGCATGGCAAGTCCACCTTCAATGTCGTCGGGCCACCGGCGGGGCTGATGACCTCCAGCGTGCCGTCCACTCCTGCTACGCGATCGCGTAGCCCCGCGATACCGCTGCCGCGATCGGCATCCGCCCCACCGATCCCGTCGTCGGTCACCTCGACCAGCAGTCGCTCACCGCGGCGATGAACGCTCACCGCCGCCCGCGAGGCCTGCGCATGCTTGGCGATATTCGCCAGCGCCTCGCTCACCACGAAATACGCGATCGCCTCGATGGTCGGGGTGCAGCGCGGCTCGACTGCCACGCTCACCTTCACCGGCACCGGGCAACGTCCCGCGAGACCCGACAGGGCCGCATCAAGCCCGCGATCGGTGAGCACCGCGGGATGGATGCCGCGCGCCAGGTCGCGCAATTCCGCCAGCGCCTGCTTGGCATCGCGATGGGCCTCGTCCAGCAGTTGGCGCGCCGTGTCGGGATCGTCGTCGTAGTGCGAGCGCGCCCTGCCGAGATTCATCGCCACGGCCACCAGTCGCTGCTGGGCGCCATCGTGCAGGTCGCGTTCGATCCGCCGGCGCTCGGCGTCCACCGAATCCACCACGCGGCTGCGGCTGTCACGTAACTGATCGACCTGGCGCTCGAGGTCGCGGGCTGTCGGGCCGAGCAGCGCCCGGGCCAGCGCCCCTTCGAGGCCGGTGAGCCCGTACGTCAGCAGCGCGGCGATACCCGCGACGAGCAACCCGGCGGCCGCCAGCAGCCAGGCGGTGCGCTGGTCGGTCACGGTGAGCAGCCACGCATCGGCCCGCCGGCTCGGCACGTGATGCAGCCAGAACGGCATGGACATCATCGCCGCGGAAGTAGCCCAGGCCGAGACGACCACCGTGAACGTGACCATGCCGAGCAGGAAATGCACGAGGAAGTAGCCCATGGCGCGCCAGGTCGGTCCATGGACGAACTGGCCGCGAAAGCCCTTGGCCGGCCCCGGCACGCCCGGGATCGCGATCCCCAGGAAGAGCTGTATCCGGCGGCGTTCCAGGCCGGCGAGCGCGCGGCACAGGAAGCCGAACACGATGAACAGCGGAAGCCCGAGCAGGAACGCCGGAAGCGTGCTCAGCGAGACGGTGAGACCCACGACGACCACGGTGAACCCGACGACGGCGACCACCAGATCGGTCACCGGCATCACCAGGCGAAGCAGGCCCCGGACGACGCTCATCGCAGCTAACCTCCTCCTGCTGACCGCGGTGGATGACGTGAACAACGTTAGTCAGCGAGCGCCCCGGCGGCCTATCCGGTTACCTGACGGATCCGGGGTGGGGCTAGCCCCCGTAGCGCTCGTGGGGCCGCCGGAGTGACCGGGATGAGCCGCGTTCCTAGCGTCGAAAGCGCGCCGGATCCGAGGGTCCGGCCATCCCCGTGAATCGATGCGAAGGGACTTTCTGCGATGGCGCACCCGCCTCGAAACATGCGCAATCTGGCCGGCGCCGCCGGTGCCTGGAGCGCCCGCCACCGCTGGGCGGCGGTCGGCCTGTGGCTCATCTTCGTATTCGCGGCGATCGCCATCGGCAACGCGGTAGGTACGACGCAGACCAAGGGCCCGGCAGGCGAGCCGGGCGAGTCGGGTCGCGCCGATCGCGTGCTGCACGCAGCCGGGTTCGACGCCCACGCGTCGGAAGTGGTGCTGGTGCAGTCCAGGACCCTCACCGTCAACGCACCCGCGTTTCGGGCGGCGGTTAACGGCACCGTCGATCAACTCGCGGCCACCGGGCTGGTGCAGGACATGCGTTCACCGCTGACGCCCGCCGGAGCCGGCGCCACGACCAGCGACGGGCATTCGGCGCTGATCCGGTTCTCCGTCAAGGGAGACAGTGACACTGCTGATTCGCGGATCGGACCCGTCCTCGCCGCCGTCACGCGCTCCCAGCAAGCACATCCGGGAATGCGCATCGAGGAGTTCGGTGACGCGAGCGCCAGCAAGTCGCTGAACAAGGCGCTCGGCGGCGACCTGAGCCGCGCCGAGGTGCTCTCGCTGCCGATCACGCTGGTCATCCTGTTCTTCGCTTTCGGCGCGCTCGTCGCCGCGCTGCTGCCGGTCGGGCTGGCCTTCACCGCGTTCCTGGCCGCCGCCGGGCTGCTGGCCCCCCTGAGCAAGCTCATCCACACCAACCAGACCGCGTCCACCGTCATGCTCCTGGTCGGCATGGCCGTAGGCGTCGACTACTCGCTGTTCTACCTGCGCCGCGAGCGCGAGGAACGGCGCAGCGGACGCTCGCCCCAGCAGGCGCTGGCGACAGCCGCGGCAACTTCGGGCCGATCGGTGCTGATCTCGGGCCTGACCGTCGTCGTCGCCATGGCAGGCATGTTCCTGGCGGGCGACTCCACCTTCTCCGCCGTCGCCGAGGCCACGATCCTCGTCGTCCTGGTGGCGGTAGCAGGCTCGGTCTCGGTGCTGCCCGCGCTGCTGTCCCTGCTCGGCGACCGCGTCGACCGCGGGCGGCTCTGGTCGCGGCGCCGCCAGGCCGCTGCGAGCGCAACCCTCGACTATCCCGGCGACACCCGCGGCCGCTGGGACGCCGTCCTCGGCCGCGTGCTGCACCGGCCGGCGCTTTCGGCGGCTCTCGCGGTGATTGCCCTTGCGGCGCTGGCGATTCCGGCTCTCGGGATGCGTACCGCCAGTCCCGGGGCCACCGACATTCCCGCCGGGCTTGCCCATCATGCAGACCTACGCCCGCATCCAGCAGGCGTTCCCCGGTGGGGCGGGCCCAGCGAAGATCGTTGTCCAGGCACCTGACGTCACGTCTGCCCCGGTGGCGAAAGCGCTGCAAACACTGCAGAAGCAGGCCCTCGCGAGCGGCGAGGCGCGGGCGCCCTTCACCGTCGAGGTGAACCCGTCGCATACCGTCGCCGTCGCCAGCGTCGGCCTGATCGGCAACGGCACCGACGGGGTCTCCATCCGGGCGCTCACCACGTTGCGGCATGAGATCGTGCCCGCAGCGTTCGCCGGCTCGGGCGCCGGCTGGGTGGGTGTGACCGGCCAGACCGCGCAGTCGGTCGACTCCAGCGCCCAGCTGCGTCACGCCCTGCCGCTGGTGACCGGCTTCGTGCTGGCACTCGCCTTCCTGCTGCTGCTGTTCGCCTTCCGCTCACTCGTCGTGCCGCTGCTGGCGATCGCGCTCAACCTGCTGTCGGTGGCCGCCGCGTACGGCGTGCTGGTGCTCGTCTTCCAGCACTCGTGGGCGCAGGGCATCCTCGGATTCACCTCCACCGGCTCGATCGCGAACTGGCTGCCGCTCTTCCTCTTCGCGCTGCTTTTCGGGTTGTCGATGGACTACCACGTCTTCATCCTCAGCCGGATCAAGGAGAATCACGATCGGGGGATGAACAACGCGACGGCGATCCGGGAGGGCATCCGCGCCACGGCCGGAGTCATCACGAGTGCTGCCGCGGTGATGGTCGCGGTGTTCGCCATCTTCGCCACCCTCTCGCAGGTCTCCATCAAGCAGGCGGGCGTCGGGCTCGGGGTCGCCGTGCTCGTCGACGCGACCATCGTGCGAACCGTGCTGCTCCCGGCAGCAATGGTGATGCTCGGCGAGCGCAACTGGTACCTGCCGCGCTGGCTGCAGTGGCTACCGCGAGTGGGACAGGAACCGGCGGGGAATTCGCCGTCGCCGCAGGGGAATTTGCCTCACGATGACCTCCGGCCGCCGCGGCGGCTCGCCGGCATCAGCACCTACACCGAATAGCGTCCCGCCAGGGTGATGCAAGACACGTTGGACCGGCACCAAAGTCCCTAGTCCGCATGGGCACGCGGATCAGAATGGCGTCATGGCTGAGATTCCGATCCTCGAACCCCAGGAGCCCCTGACGGATCTGTTCGGCCTGCGCTGTCTCGAGCAAGACGGTGTTGGGTCGCTGCACGACGTCGAGGCCGAGCAGGGCGACGAGCAGGGTTTGTGGGACGAGTTCGACATGGACCACCGCGCCGCCAGGCAGATCGGCGTCGAGCTCGATCTCGCCGACGACGAGCCCCGGCTGGACTAGCCTGTCCAGCCCGACCAGCGCTCGACCGCGACCACCAGCACCGGCCCGCGGGGCAATTCGAGTCGATGTTGCGGGTAGCGCCCGGCGAGCAACTCGACGCCTCGCCGGGCCTGCGCCTCGTGCGCATCCAGCACCCGGGCACGCCCATCGGCGCGCACCCACCACAGGGTCGTCCAGTCCTCGTCGTAGTGGTCGACGAGGAGCGCCACCGCCGGGTTGACCCTGACGTTCGCCAGCCGTCGTAAAGCGGTGCTGCGCTTGGGTTTGGCGTCCACGGCGCTGTAGACCGTGTCACCGTCCACCGCGAAGACGATCGGCACCAGATGTGGCCGGCCGATGGCGTCGGCCGTCGCGAGCCGGGCTACCCGGGCCGCGGCGAAGCGCTCTCGAGCAAGCGCCGGTTCCATGCCAGCACGCTACTGGTGGGCCTGCCGGCCACCGGCGGCCTCGTAGGCCTCGAGTACGGCGCCGGGCGTGGGGTAGACATCGGCGTCGGGGTCGACCAGCAGCCGGTAGCGGATCAGCTGCTCCCGCACGCCCGGCGAGACGGCAGACACCACGAACCGGGCAGATTTCGGTAGCAACCGCCGCAAGATCTCGGCCGCCGTGAAGTCGATGTCGGCGATGCCTGCGCAGTCCAGGCACAGCCAGTCGAGCGGCACCGCCGAATCCGCAAAGCCCCTGAGGTCCTGGGCGAGCCGGTGGCTGTTCGCGTAGTAGGGATTGGACGGGAACCGATAGACGACCAGCCCCCCGACGCTGCGCTGGTCGGGGGTGACGGGGGCGTTGTGCCAGTGGTCGTGGTCATCCTTGATGAGCACCGAGGTGGTGGGGTTGTAGCTGTGGCGCAGGTGCACCACGACCGAAGCGATGACGGCAGCGGCGAGGCCCTGCTCGACGCCGAGGGTGATGACCGCGATCGCCGTCAGGACCGCCAGCACGAATTCCCCGACGCGGACGGCAAGCAGCCGGCGCAGCCCGCCCACGTCGACCAGATTGATGCCGATGATGAAGACCACGGCGGCCAGGACCGCCAGCGGAAGGTGGCCCAGCGGGCTGGTGAGCAGCAGCAGCACGGCGAGCACCACGACGCAGGTGGCCAGCTGCGAGAGCTGGGTACGCCCGCCGGCCCCGTCGACCATCTCGGTCTTGGTCGGGCTGCCATTGACCACGAAGGTCCCGTTGAAGCCGGCCACGATGTTGGCCGCCGAGAGCCCGAGCAGCTCCTGGTCGTCGTCGAGATCCTCGTCGTAGCGCACCGCGTACGCCCGCGAGGTCGCCGAGCTCTGCGCCAGGATCACCAGGAAGATCGAGCTGGCCGTCGCGAACAGCGCGCCGATGTCGTGGATCCCCACGGCAGGCGCGGTGAAGGCCGGGAACCCGCTGGGAACAGCTCCGAGGACCCGGATGCCGTGGCGGTCGAAATGCAGCGTCTGGCTGAGCACGATCGCGGCGACGACGGCGATGAGTGCGCCGGGGACGCGCTTGGCGAGACGCCGGGTGAGCAGCACGGTCAGCACGACTGCTGCTGACACCGCCACGGTCGCCAGTGACGCGGTCCCGAGCCGGCGGACCGTCGAGCCGAGGACCGGCAAGGTTTGCGTCGCCGACACGCGGACGCCGAGCAGCTGCGGCAGCTGGCCGATCGCGACCGAGATCCCCACGCCCGTGAGGAATCCGATGAGCACTGTGCGCGAAAGGAAGTTCGCCAGAAACCCGAGCCGCACCAGCCTCGCGACCAGCAGCAGCACCCCGGCCATGAGCGCGACGAGTCCCACCAGCTGGGCATAGCGGTGCGTTCCAGGAGCGGCGACGCCCGCCACCCCCGCGGCGAGGATGGCAGCCGTCGCCGAGTCCGCGGCGACCACGAGGTGACGCGACGAACCGAGGACGGCGAAGATCGCCATCGGCAACAACATCGTGTAGAGCCCTGTGACGACAGGCATTCGCGCGATGCTCGCGTAGCCCAGCACTTCCGGAATCCCGAGGGCTGCCAAGGTGAGCCCGGCCAGCAATTCGGCCGGCAGTTGCCGGCGCGAGATCGGCAGCACCGCCGTCAGCAGGTGCAGGCGTCTGACCCTGTCCAGGCCGGATCCGGGCATCCGCGGCGACACCTCACTGCTAGGAACGGGTCCACGCAGCGTAAGGCAGCGGGTGCCGGATCGGCGGGCAGGACCGGCAGGCGGGACCAAGGTCGGTGAGCGGCGGGAATCTCGTCCGTATCGCAGGTCACCGGCCGGTTGGAGCCTAGACATATGACAACAGAATCGACTCCAGCATCCGTGTCAGGTGCACGCCGGATCGTCGTGGGCGTTGACGGTTCGCAGTCATCGAAGTCGGCGCTGCGCTGGGCGGCGCGGCTGCAACCGGTCTTCGGCGGTCAGATCGAGGCCGTCACCTCGTGGGAATGGCCGTCGAGCTACGGCTGGGGCGTGGCCTTGCCGAGCGACTGGCGTCCGGATCTCGATGCCGCGAAGGCGCTCGAGGCCGCCGTCGACGAGGTGTTCGGCAGCGAGCGGCCCGCCGGCCTGGTCTGCAGCGTGCGAGAGGGGCGGGCGTCCTACGTCCTGCTCGAGGCGAGCGACGGTGCCGACCTGCTCATCGTGGGAAGCCGCGGGCACGGCGGATTCGCCGGCCTGCTGCTGGGCTCGGTGAGCACCGCGTGCACGGAGCACGCGAAGTGTCCGGTTCTCGTGGCTCACGGCGATCCCCGCTAGCACCCTCGGTAACTGTCCAGCGACGCGCAGTCGTAACTACGGAATCCAGCGCATTATCGAAATGACGCACAGGATTCCGCTGAATACGCTTGGTAATGCACGCGTGTGACTTTGGACCCTGTCAGATTGCCGCCGTCTCCAGCTTTCCTAGAGGACACGAACGCATTAGCGACCACAGGCGATCGGGGGTCCGGACGGGTGCCGGAAGCGTCATCGTGCCTGCGATGACCAGCCCGCCAGGAGGCACACGCGCATGGAGCAGACGCAAGTCGCGGGTTCAGGACGCGCCTGGACGCTGCTTCGCAACCGGCCGAGAACCGCGACGGACCCGCAGGATTCGGCGCTGGCGGCCATTGTGCGCTCGTCGCAGGATGCGGTGATCGCGAAGACGTTGACCGGCATCGTGACCGAGTGGAACGAAGGCGCTGAGCGGATCTACGGCCATCCGCCGCAGATGATGCTCGGCCGCAATATCGAGGAAATGATCCCGGCCGAGGCGCTGGCAGGCGAGCGGGCCCGACATGCCCGGGTGGCTGACGGGTTGTCGGAAAGCGCCATCCACTGCACCCGGATGCGCGTGGACGGCACCCCGATCGACGTCGTCATGTCGATGTCGCCGGTGCGCGATCGCCGCGGGCAGGTCGTCGGGATGGCCTCGATCTCGCGCCCCGTCAGTGACGACGAGCGCAGTGACGCCCGGTTCCGCTCGCTGCTGGAGGCGGCCCCTGATGCCATCGTCTGCGTCGACGGGTCCGGCCGCATCGCCATAGTGAATGTCCAGGCAAGCCTCATCTTCGGTTACGCGCGTGAGGAGATGGTCGGCTTCCCGGTGGAGATGTTGCTGCCCGAGGCCGCGAGAGCGGGCCACGTGGCACACCGGGAGAAGTTCACCGCGGCCCCGCGGCAGCGGCCGATGGGAGCCGGGCTGTCGTTGTCGGCGCGGCGCAAGGACGGCTCGGTCTTCCCGGTCGAGGTCAGCCTTTCCGCGGACCAGGCGGGTGGAACGGGCGAGGACGCACTCGTCGTCGCAGCGGTGCGCGATGTCAGCAGCCAGCGGCAGATCGAGCAGGCGCTGCGGGACGCCGTGGCGGCCGCGCAAGCGGCCAATGATGCGAAGAACCAGTTCCTCTCGCGGATGAGCCACGAGTTGCGCACGCCGCTGAACGCCGTACTCGGGTTCGGGCAGTTGCTCTCGCGCCAACTCGGCGACACCGAGCATGCCGAAGCGATCGGCCACATCGTGAAGGGCGGCCGCCACCTTCTCGATCTCATCAACGACGTCCTCGACATCGCCCGCATCGAGTCCGGCGAGATGTCCATCAGCAGCGAACCTGTTCCCGTCGCCGGCGTCGTGCGCGAAACGCTCGAGCTGATGCGGCCCCTCGCCGATGCCGCCGAAGTGTCGCTCTCGCTCTCGGGTGACACGTCAGGCGACCCGGACGACTGTCACGTCCTCGCCGACCGCCAGCGGCTGCGCCAGATCCTGCTGAACCTGCTGTCGAACGCCATCAAGTACAACCGCCCCGGCGGGCATGTCTGGCTCGGCTGGCATGCCGACAGCGGGCACGTGGCACTCGGCGTTCGCGACGACGGGCCCGGCATCGACCCGGGGATGATGTGGCGGCTGTTCACCCCGTTCGACCGGCTGGGCGCCGAAGCCAGCGCGGTCGACGGCACCGGGATCGGGCTCGCCCTCACCAGATCACTGACCGAGATGATGGGCGGCACGATCGCGGTCGACTCACGCCCGGGCGAGGGATCGACTTTCAGCGTCACCCTCGAGAGCGTCCAGGCCCACGCGCCCGACCGGACACACCCCGTCAGCGCTGACGCCGCCGGGCTCGCCGACCCCGGACTGGCCCCGGCGACGCTGCTCTACATCGAGGACAACGCGCCCAACGTCCGGGTCGTCGAGCACCTGATCAAGCTGCGCCCCGAGTGGAAGCTGGTGCACGCCGCGCTCGGCTCGCTGGGCGTGGAACTGGCCGAGGCCCACCAGCCCGATCTGATCCTGCTCGATCTGCATCTGCCCGACCTGAGCGGACATCAGGTGCTGCGAGCGATCCGCTCGCTGCCGTCGACCGCACGGACTCCCGTGGTCGTCCTCACCGCAGACGCGAGCGCGGGCCTCGCCCACCGGCTCCGCGATTCGGGCGCGTCCGGCTATCTCACCAAGCCGTTCGACATCGATCAGGTCCTGGAATACCTCGACGGGGTCACCCGCCGGCCGCCGGGCGCCGCGCCATGACCGGGCAGCTGGCGATCTACAACGGCATGAGCGTCCTCGTCGTCGACGACAATGCCAGCAATTGCGCGCTGATGGCGGCGCTGCTGCGCGAGCAGGGTATGCACCGTGTCCACAGCGAGACCGATGCCCGGCGGGTGCCGCGCCGCCTGGTGGAGGAAGATCCGGACCTGGTACTGCTCGATCTGCACATGCCCCACGTGGACGGCCATACCGTGCTGACCCAGATCCAGCGGTTCGCTGCGGGCAGCTACCTGCCGGTGCTCGTGCTCACCGCCGATTCCACCGCCGAGGCCCGCGACCGCGTGCTGGGCCAGGGGGCACAGGACTACCTCACCAAGCCGGTCGACGCCGTCGAAGCGACGCTGCGCATTGCCAATCTGCTGCAGACGCGGCGGCTGCTGGGCGCGCTGCGCCAGTCTGCGGAGCCGGCGCCGCACGAGCTCGGGCGGCGCTGGACCGACCGCGTCCAGCGCCGCGAACGCACCCAGGCCGTACTGCGCGAGCACCGCATCCTCCCGGTGTACCAGCCGGTCGTCGATGTGAACACGTTGCAGATCGTGGGCCACGAGGGGTTGTCACGCTTCGAGGACAAGGGTCCCTCCCCCGAGCGCCGGTTCGCCGAGGCTTTCGATGTGGGCCTCGGGACCGAGCTCGAGTGGCTCGCTGCCGAGACCCTGCTGGCCCACCTCGACAAGCTCCCGGCCGACACGTTCCTGGCCATCAACATGTCGCCGGCAACGATCCTGCACGCGGTCGAACGCGAGCTGTGCCCGCCCGAGGACTGCTCGCGGGTCGTCATCGAACTCACCGAGCACGTTCCCATCGAGGACTACTCGGCACTGCAGCGCACGCTGGCAGCAGCCCGTGGCTACGGCGCCCGGCTGGCAGCCGACGACCTCGGATCGGGCTACGCGGGCTTTCGCCACCTGGTGACGCTCGGGCCCGACATCATCAAGCTGGACATGTCTTTGGTCCGCGGGATCCACCGCAACAGCGGGCAACGGGCACTCGCGAGCGCGCTGCTGGCCTTCGCCAGGGACGTCGGCGCTGTTGTCATCGCCGAGGGCGTCGAGGAGCAGGCGGAGCTCGACATGCTGCGCATCATCGGCGTGCCGTGGGCCCAGGGCTTCCACCTCGGGCGGCCGCGCTCCTTGGCGGGCTTCCCGGTCAGTCTCGCCGGTCTCTAGCGCTCCCACCGAAACCGGTGGCAGTCGCGTGCTGGACCCTCCGGCGCCGGCGTGCTAGAACAACGTTCTGAGAAAGTCAAAACGTTGATTCGATCATGAGAGGCGAGCCGCGTGGAGCGTGAGCTGCTCATGACGGGAATCGGCGGCCAGGGGGTCCAGCTCGCTGCGCAGTTGCTGGCCAAGGCCGCCACCCGGTTCGGGCGCCACGCCCAGCTGTTCGGCAGCTACGGCGGCATGATGCGGGGCGGCAACACCGACGCCACCCTGATCATCGGCCAGGAGCCGGTGCAGGCGCCGCCGATGGTGGGCACCGCCTGGTCGGCGCTCGTCATGCATCACGAATTCGCCGCGGCGACGCTGGGCCGGCTACACGACGGCAGCATCCTGGTGCTGAACACCAGCGTCGTCACACCGGAGCTGCTCCCCCCGGTCGCGGGCGGGGTGCGTACGGCCGCGATACCGGCGTCGGAGCTGGCGATCGAGCTCGGCTCCCCCGCTGCTGCGACGATGGTGGCGCTCGGCGCCTACGCGGCGGTGACGCAGATCCTGCAGATCGAGGAGTTGGTGCAGACGTTGCCCGAGGCCCTCCCCAGCTACCGCCGCCAGCACGTGGCGAGCAATGAGCGTGCCTTGCAGGCCGGCGCCGAAGCGGCGGCGGGATATGGCGTCATGGAAGCCGCCTGGCCCACCGCACCGGCAGCCGCGGCGCAGGCGCAGCGGTGAGCACCGACCGGGTCCTCACCCGCGGCACCCTGGTCATCGATGTCGAGGCCTGCAAAGGTTGCGAGCTGTGCATCGACGCCTGCCCGCCGCGCGTGCTCGTGATGACCGAAACGGCGACCAACAGTCGCGGCTACCGCTATCCGGAACTGTTCGCCGGCTGCATCGCCTGCCAGGCGTGCACGGCCATCTGCCCGGATTTCGTCTTCCAGGTCTATCGCTACGACGAACCGGTCGAGCTCGAAGCGATGCCCATCGACCCCGCCCCTGCGGCGCCGGGAGCCTGACATGGAACTGATGGAAGGTTCGGAGGCGATCGCGGGGGCGCTCGTCGCGGCCGGGGTGCGATTCTTCGCCGGCTACCCGATGACCCCGTTCACCGAGGTGCTGGAACACATGGCGCGCCGGCTGCCGCCGGTCGGCGGGGTGTGCATGAATGCCGAGAGCGAGCTGGAGGCCGTCGGCATGGCGTGGGGTGCCGCCGCCACCGGCACCATCGCTGCCACCGGTTCCACCGGGCAGGGCCTCTCGCTCATGCAGGAATCGCTGTCGGAGATCACGCTGGCCCGGCTGCCCCTCGTGGTCATCAACATGGCCCGGGCCCAGGGTGATTACTGGCAGTCCACCCGCGGCGGTGGCCACGGCGATTACCGCCATCTGGTGCTGGCCCCGGCCGACGTCACCGAGGCGGTCACGCTGGCGTCCGACGCGGTCGACATGACCCTGCGCTGGCGCAATCCGGTGCAGCTGTTCGGCGATTACTTCCTCGCCCACACCTACCAGTCCGTCGAGCTTCCACCGCTACGGGAGCTGCCGCCCCGGCCGCCGTGGGCGCTGACCGGCGAGAGCGGCGGCACCGGCCAGGCCAAGCTCGTCTCCTCGCTGGGCAGCAGCAAGCAGCGCGAGGGCGTCGGCTACGACCTTTCCGAGCACTACGCCGGGGGCGTGGCCGCCACCGAGGCCATGCTGGCCGGCGAGCCGCCGCGGATCGAGACGCTCTGGTGCGACGACGCTGACGTCGTCGTCGTCGCCTTCGGCACCCCCGCCCGCTTCATCCGTGATGCGGTGCGCAAGCTCCGCGAGTCCGGTGAACGCGTCGGCTTCGCCCGTCCGATCACGCTGGTCCCCTTTCCCAGCAAGGCAATTGCCGAGATCGCCGAGGGCTGCCGGGCCCTCGCGGTCTACGAGAACAATCAGGGACAGATGGTCGACGACGTCAGGCTTGCCGTCCTGGGCCGCGCTCCCGTGACCTTCATCGGCGGCCTGTCGATGGACAGCTCCGGCTTCGGCATCGCGCCCGACCTCGAGGTCGGACTGCTGGCCGACCGGATCGCGAAAGTCCTGTCCAGCTCGGCCGCTTCAGGTGAAAGGGGTGCCGCATGACCACGGATGCCGGCCCGACGAGCCCTGCGGCCCAGCGCCGGATGCTGCCCATCCTGCCGACCGCCGAGCCGCCGCAGCGCGCCTCGCGGCTCATCCACGACTTCACCCCCGACCTGATCGAGGTCGGGGCCCATCACCTGTGTCCGGGATGCGGCGAGCCGATCGCGATGCGCTCCATCCTGGAGGCCGTCGCCGAGGCCGACGCCATCGCCAAGGCGGTCGCCGTCTTCGGCATCGGCTGCTACACCGCGTTTTCCAACAATCTGGACTGCGAGGTGCTGCAGGCCCTGCACGGCCGGGCACCCTCACTCGCCACCGGCGTCAAGCGCACCCGGCCGGATCTGCTCGTCTTCACCGTTCAGGGCGACGGCGACATGGTCAACGAGGGACTGCAAGAGGTCGTCCACGCTGCGGCCCGCGGCGAGCAGGTCACCTGTTTCATGTTGAACAACGGGGTTTTCGGTGAGACCGGCGGCCACATGACCGCCACCACCGTGCTCGGCCAGCGCACCAAGAACACGCTCGACGGCCGCGACGCCGAAGCGCACGGCTATCCGATCCTGATGAGCAATCTGCTGGCCGGGTTGGAAGGCGTGGCCTATGTTGCCCGCGGCGCCGTCAACAGCCACGTGAACGTCAACCGCACCAAGAAGATGATCCAGCGCGCGCTGCAGGTTCAGCAGCAACGGCTGGGATTCTCGTTCGTCGAGATCCTCACGATGTGCCCGACCGGTTGGTTCATCGAGACCACCGAGGCGCCTGATTACCTGACCGACAAGGTGCAAGCGGTGCATGCGATGGGCGTCCTCAAAGATGTCGAGGCCTCCTGACGTGGCTGGCCTGACGATCGGCACGGTCTTTCGCAACGCCGCTCGCGCGGTTCCACACCGCACCGCGGCCGTCCTCGGCGACGAGGCCCTGACCTTCGCCGAAATCGACCGGCAGGCCGATGCGCTTGCCCATGCACTGTCGCGCCGCGGGATCCGCCGCGGCGATCGGGTGGTGTGCTGGACCGGCACCCGGCTCGAGGTGGTGCCGCTGTTCGCGGCTCTCGCCCGGATGGGCGCGGTCTACTGCCCGTTGCCGGCGAACCTCGGACCCGAGGAGGCGCTGCGGGTCATGTCGGTGGCCGAGCCCTCCCTGCTGATCCTCGACTCCGACAACCCGGCCGCGGGAATGCTGCCTGCCGTCGAGTTCCGCGTCATGACGCTGGAGGAGATCACCGCCGAGGCCGACCCGCACGCCGGGGTCTTCCAGGACGCGGCCGAAGAATCCGACACGCACGTGCTGTTCTTCACCTCGGGCAGTACCGGGCCCGCCCAAGGGCGTCATGCTGTCCCACCGCGTCAACTACCTGCGCAGCCACCCGGGCTCCCAGGAAGAGCCGCGCGGCGTGATGGTCTGCATCTTCCCGCTCTTCCACATGGGCGCCTGGACCATCTCCCTGCAGCAATGGCAGGCCCGTGATGCGGTTGTCTACGTGCCACGTCCGGAGGGGCCGGCGATCTGCTCCGCGGTCCGCCGTCACGAGGCGAGCCGGCTGAACGCGATGCCGGCCGTCTGGCAGCGGGTACTCGACACGCTGGAGGAGGAAGGCGGGCAGCTGCCCTCGATACGCCTGGCCGACAGCGGTACCTCGGCAACCCCGCCGCCGCTGCTTGCGGCGATCGCCAAAGCCTGCCCCAATGCCTGGATTCGCATCTTCTACGGGTCCACGGAGGCCGGTAACGTCGCCTCCCTCACCGGCGACGACGTGTTCCGCAAGCCCGGCAGCTGCGGGTTGCCCAGCCAGGCCACCGAGGCGCGGATCGACCCCGGCAACGGCGAGCTGTGCGTCACGCGGTCCGCTGCTGTTCGACGGCTACTACGGAAATCCCGACGCGACCGCGCGTGCGCTGCAGGACGGCTGGTATCGCACCGGCGATCTGGCGGCCGTCGACGACGAGGGATATCTCAGCATCGTGGGACGCGCTCACGACGTCATCCGTACCGGCGGGGAATCGGTGGTCCCGAGCGAGGTCGAGGACGTCCTTGCCAGGCCTTCCCGGCGCGGCGGAGGTGGCGATCGTCGGCTTGCCGGACGACGACGTGGGGCGAGATCGTCTGCGCCGTCGTCGTCGCGCAGAAGGGTGACGCGCCGCCGTCGCTCGCCGCCGCCCGCGAACGGTGCATCGGAAAGCTCGCGGCTTTCAAGCATCCGCGGGCCCTGCGCGTGGTGAGCGAGCTACCGCGCACGCCCGCGACCAATCAACTGCAGCGCCGGCTGATCGTCGAGGCGCTCGTCAAGGAGGAGTCTGCTATGACCCAGGAGTCTCGTATCACCAAGGAGGGCGTGTGACCACCACACCTGTCGTCGCCGGACTGGACATTCCCCAGGGGGTCGAGCGCGTCGGCTCCAAGCTGCTGTTCGAGAACGAGCGGGTACGCGTGTGGGAGCTGCGCCTGGCCCCCGGGCAGCGCGAGGCGCTCCACGAGCACAAGCACGACTACGTGATGATCCAGATCGAGGGCGACAAGGTCGCCGGCGAGTTCGAGCCCGACTCGGGCGGCCCGTGGGGCGGAGAGAGCTACGTCGAGGGCGAGGTCGCCAACGGGCTGGTCATCTTCGCCGGCAAGGGTGGCCGCGAGCGCGCCCACAACGTCGGCGAGGTCCCGTTCTACGAGATCATCGTCGAGCTCAAGGACTGAGCTCCCGGGCTCTGGACCCGCAGCGCCCGCAGCGCGAATTCCACCAGGTGGGCCGTCTCGCTGCGGGTCGGCGCGGTGCGCGCGAACAGGTGCGCCTCCATCGTCCCCAGCGTCATCGCGTAGATGACCTGGGCGTCGCGGGTCGGGTCAGCGCTGCTCATCAGGCCGACCGCGGCGCCGTCTTCGATGACGGCCGCGAGCAAGCCCACGAGGACGGCCTCGGATTCCGCGTGCTCGCGCGGGAACGCCTCGCGCAGGCGGGGCAGCCCGGTCAGGAAGGGCCGGGTGCGGGCGGCGGCTTGCGGATCGGCCGCCTGCGCGAGCATGCCCTCGATCCAGGCCCGTAACCGCGCCGCCGGGGTGCGGGCCTTCGCGATGCGATGGGTCAGGTAGTCGGCGAGGCGGCGCCGGCCGTCGTCCAGAAGCACGAGCAGCAAGTCGTCCTTGGACCGGAAATGGCGGTAGAACACCTGGGTCGACAGGCCCGCCTCGAGCAGGATGTCGCGTACCCGAGGATCGACCGCACCGTCGCGCGAAACGATCCGGTACGTCGCCTCCACCAGTTGCTCGACCTCCTGGGTGGCCGCGGCGACCCGGCCCGACAGCGACCGGGCGACAGCGCGCGCCACAGCCGGCCCACCTGCCACCACGCCGGCTGCGTCGGCCGCCACGTCAGCCGCCGACCCGGGCGTCGACCTCGTTGCGAAGGCGCTCGCCGCGCAGGTAGCGGCCCAGGTTGTCGCGGAAGAGCTCGTGCAGGTTGGACCAGAACTTGGCCGGCGCCGTGGCGCTGTGCGGGGAGATGAGCAGGTTCGGCGCCTCCCACAGCGGCGATTGCGGCGGCAGCGGCTCGCTGCGGGCGACGTCGATGGCAGCACCGGCGAGATGGCCGGACTGCAGCGCCTCGATCAGCGCCGGTTCGACCACCGCGCTGCCCCGGCCGACGTTGACGAAGAGCGAACCGGGACGCATCTCGGCGAAGAGCTTGGCGTCGAAAAGGTCGACGGTGTCGGCAGTTTCGGGCAGCGCCGCGACCACGGCGTCGCTGCGGCGCAAGACCTCCGGCAGGCCGCCTGGCCCGAAGAGCTCATCCACGTCTGGGTCGACGTCGCCCGGGCGGGCCGAGCGCCGCTGGGCGAGCACGGTCATGCCCAGCGCCCGACCGCGGCGGGCCACCTCGCGGCCGATGGCGCCGAGGCCGGCGACGCCGAGCGTCAGGCCCGGCGACCTCGCGCCCGTAGGTCGGCTCCCAGTCATGTGCGGACGCCTTCGCGTCGATCTCGGGCAGCCGCTTCCACATCTGCAGCAACCGCGCGATGACGAACTCGCTGATGGAGACGGCGTTGACACCCGCCGCCGTCGTCAGCCGGATTCCGGCATCGGCCAGGCCCGCCGACGCGAGCTGGCTGACCCCGGCGCCCATCCCCTGCACCCAGCGCAGCCGCGGGGCGAGATCGCCCACATCGAAGGGCAGATCCATGGCGACGACGACCTCGACCCGCGCGAAGGCCTCCCGCTGCTCCTGGGTGAGCGAAGGAGCAAGGTGGCGCAGGTCGGAGGTCGGATCGGCGCCGCGTTGCCCGCGCAGCTCGGAGGTTTCCAGATACCGCGCCTCGAGCACCTCGATCCGCGGATCGAGGGCGGCGAGTTGCTGCAGGTCGGCCTCGAGCAGCTCGCGCGGGCGCGTCTCCCAGTCGGTGGGATAGATGATGCCGACGACGACTGATGTGGGCGCTGATGTGGGCGCTGATGTGGGCACGGACTCAGCCAATGCGGACCTCCGGGCAGGCACTGAGGCCGGCGCCAAGCCAGGCAGCGACGCCGATAACGGCATTCTGCCGCATCGCAACATCGTTCAGGCATCGGCAGTCGCGCCGCCGTAACCACTCTGCACTGAGCAGAAGGTCCTCCCGTGCCGGGATGACGGCTCCGAACGGGTAGTCGATGGTCCCGCACCGGTTGATCGGGGCACCGGTGCACCCGATACGGATAGGGAAATCGTGCTGCCCTGTGCTCTCCGGGCAGCCCTAGGAGGATCTCGTGCCCGCAGCCAGGAAGCCGGCACTGGCCGTCCTCATCCTCGCCGTCGCGTCCACCGCCGTCTCGTGCGCCGGCGCCGACAAGGCCCCCGGCCGTGCCGGCGCCCATCCGGGCGTGAGCCTGCAGACGCTGCCGGCAAGTGCCCGCGACAACCGGGTCGGCAAGCCGGGCGGCACGTTCCGGATGGCCATCGGCGAACCGGTCGCCATCGACCCTTACAACGCGCAGGAGTCCGAAGGTCAGCTCGTCACGAAGAACATCTTCGACACGCTGCTCACGGTGGACCCCTCCGGCAAGCTCCAGAAGCAGCTCGCCGCCGGCTACTCCCGCAATGCGACCTGCACGCAGTGGACCTTCGATCTCAAGCCGGGCCAGCGTTTCTCCAACGGCGAGGTGGTCAACGCCGAGTCGATCCGCCGCGGCATGACACGCGCCGCCATCGGCAAGGCCGCCTCCGACGAGGCCTACCACATGGCCGGCATCGAGGGATTCGATGCCTTGCAGGCCAACAAGGCAACCGGCTTCACCGGCGTGAAGGCCGATGGGCTGCGGCTCACGATCAAACTCACCGCGCCGGACTGCGAGTTCGACCTGAAGACCACGCAGCCGGTGTTCAGCCCGGTCCCGCCCGAGGCCGGCAGCGCCGCCAATGCGTCCTACAACGACATGCCCATCGGCAACGGGCCGTTCATGCTGGCCGGGCCGTGGCAGCACGACAAGAGCATCACCCTGCTACGCAACCCGCGCTACACCGATGGCCCGGAGCCGTTGCTGAGCAAGGTCGAGCTGACCATCTACAGCAGCGATTCCCACTTCGAGTACGCCGGCCTGGTGCATGGCGACTTCGACTACGCGCGTGTCATGCCTGACGATCTGCAATCCGCGGCCAACCGCTACTACCGGGCCTCCCGCGATGCATCCGGCTTCATCAAGTACCCCTCGTGGGGGGTCAACTACCTGCTGACCAACGTCCGCAACGCACCCCTGAACTCGGTGGCGGCGCGGCAGGCGGTCTCCTACGCCATCGACCGCAACGCGATCGTCAATGGCGTGCTGAAGAATTCGGTGACGGTGGCGACCTCGCTCATCTCGCCCGCGTTCGCCGCCCAGGGCACGTATCAGCCCGGAGTGTGCGGCTCGTGCGCCAAGCAGGACCCGGCGAAGGCGCGCGCAGCGGCCAAGCTTGCCGGCTTGCCGCCGGGCAGCAAGGTGAGCATCACGTACAGCACGGGTGGTGGCGTCGAGGGCTGGATCCAGGCGATCGGCGGCGAGCTGAACTCGGTGCTCGGATGGAAGGTCGACCTCAAACCCGAGCCTTTCAAGGAGTCCCTGCAGAACGAGGCTGACCCCAAGGCGTCAGGGCTCTTCCGCGACGGCTGGATCGCCGACTACCCGACCTCCTGGGACTTCCTGTCCCCCCTGCTCGGCACCCAGCCGGCGGGAAACCCCGGAGACAACTACAGCTACTACGGCAACCCGAAGGTCGATCAGCTGCTCGCCGCCGGACTCGCCGAGCCCGACGCGTCCCGGCGGGCCGCGGACTACCGCAGCGCCGAGCAGATCGCGATCGGTCAGGATCTGGCGCTGATCCCCCTGTGGTACCGCACGGAGTACCGGGCCTTCGACGCCACCAAGTGGGTCGGCGTGAACAACGACTTCTTCGAGAACCCGACGCTGCGCACCATCGGCCTGAGGTAGCCGTGGCCATGCACCTCGACCTTCCGTCGCGGGACGCCACGTCGCCGCGTTTCGCGGTGCTCACCGAGCACGCGACGCGAATCGCGGAGCTGGCGGAGACTCTTGCCCGCAGCGGCCTCGAGGACGAGAAGGCGGCCGCGCAGCTACGACAGGTCGCCGGCGAGTCCCGGCGGTGGCACCGCCCCCTCGCCGAAGCCGCCCAGCTGTTGCGGGTCAACGGCGAGCACCTGGAAAGCCGCTGGCGTCACCGGGCCGTCCGGCTGCTCTCCGCCGCGGCGAGCGGCCAACCCGTAGCGACGGAAGAACCGGCCCAGCGGGCCCGCTTCGACCTGCTCGAGCACTTGAGCGAGCTGCCATCCGGCGTCGCCTTCGAGGAACTTGCCACCCGCGAGCCCAGGCTGCTCGCCCTTCGTGACCAGTTACGCGAAGGCCACCCGAACCCGGCAGCCGATGGCGAATTCCACCGCTGGCTGCACGGCAGCTCGATCGTGCACCATGAGCTCGTCTCCCTCGTCGGGCACCGGCGGCCGGACTTCGATCCGGTCTGCTCGGCCGCCATCGCCTACGCCATCGCCGCCGCGTACCTCAGCGATCTCGCCGTCTCCGGCTAGGTCCACCGGCGCCACGGCGCGCTTCCGCTTGCTGCTCAGACTCATCAATTTCGACGATGCCGGACGTGCCCCTTCTCGCGACCATTTGGTCATGACCCGCCGTCAGGGTGCGGGCATCTATTTCGGGGGTAGTTCATGAGGAAATCTCGGGCAGTCCGCGTCGCGGGCTTCGTCGGGGCGCTCGGCGCTTCGGCCGCGCTGGTCGGCTTCGCCGCGACCAGCACCGGCGCGTACTTCACTGACAGCCACGACCGGCGCGATCCAGGCATCGACCGGATCGGTCAAGGTCGATATCACGCCCGGCTACGATGGCACGTTCAACTTCACGAACCTGCTGCCTGGCCAGTACCAGGACCAGACCATCAGCTACCAGGCTCTCGGCACTGGCGCCGAAGACATCTGGCTGGTCTTCCCGACCACGACGGCCAACGTGCCACAACCCGTCAGTCGCCTTCACTGGCAACCCCGACGACCCTGCTCGGCGGGTGCTCTCGGTCGCTATGGTCATCTCGCCGTCAGCTCACCGGCCGGCAGCTTCACCTCTTACAACCTGAGCTCCCCCGGCGCAGCGCCCCGCCACACCGGCACCAGTTGCGCCATCGACGCCAACGGCCACGGCGGCAGCAACCTGCAGCCGACCAGCCCCACGGACACCACGACCGTTCCGTTCTGCGCGCCCGCCAACGCCATCCTGCTCAGCAGCGGCCTGACCTATGGTCAGACCGGAACTGCGATCGATCACCTTCGGCTTCACGCCGCTGCTGACCGGTCCGGTTTCAGGCTGCCGGCCCTTGCCACGGTCGCCCCGTACCAGATCGTTGCGACCCAGCACGGCATTCGCTCCCGACAACCCGTTCAACCGCCGCTCTCCTGATTGAAGAAATCCGTCGGTGGCGGGCAGCCTGGGGGTTGCCCGCCACTGACGACATCTCCGAATGACATTCCGAGAAAGGCAAATCCGTGCGGGTGGCGCGACGGATCTCGCTAGCGAATCACTCGCCTGGCGCTCGTGGCGATAGTGAGCGCCGTGGTGTGGTTCTTTGGCACAGCGGCCACCGCGCCTATGTCGTTCATACCGGGTTCCATGTCCCCGACCTACAAGCCCGGTGCGCTCGTGATCGACGCGCCCGCCCACGGCAGCTACCACCCGGGCGAGGTCATCACCTTCCGCCACTCGGCACTGACCACAGACGTCGTGACCCACCGGATCACCGACGTCACCAACACCGGGCTCATCCACACCAAAGGCGATGCGAACCGCACCCCCGACGTCTGGGACATCCGGCCCGCCCAGGTGCGCGGCACCGTCATCGCCGGCCTCCCCTTTGCCGGCTTCGTCGTCGTCTACCTGCAGCAACCCGCCGGGATCGGCTCCGTGGTGACCGCGCTCCTCGGCCTGATCCTGCTGTGGGGCCTGTGCTTCCCGGCAGCAGGCGCAGCTCCAGGCTTTCTGACTGCTCCGGAATGGTGCCCGGAGCCCGTCCTGGACCTCACCGCTGTCCACAGCGGGGTCCACAGCGAGGTCCACCCCACGGCTCGGCGGGCGCGCCGGCCGCGTTCCGTCCCGCGGCCCACCACCGCACCAGAGGCGACCGTCGCCGTCGCCGGCAAGTAGATTCACCCGCTCGGCGGGGCCTGATTCACCGCATTGGCGGTAGCAGTTCAGCTATTTCCGGCAATTTGTCGCAAACGCTTTTCTCGCCTTGCCGAAATGCTTACATTCAGTTTTGTGCTCGGGGGAGATCGACGCAGTCCTGCATATCAGGGGATGGACCGCAGGCGCCGTTCTCCGAATCTGGCAGCTTCATACAGCGTCCCGAAGTTGTTGCTCGCGGGAAACCTGGTCGCCGCCGTTGCCCTGGGGCTCCCGCTGCTGGCGGCCTACGTCGGCGACCGGGCGCTGCCACGCGAGATCTACACCGGAACCCAGGTCCTCGCGAGCTGCCTGCTCGCGTGCACCGGCCTGCTGTGCCTGGTCGGCTGGCGGCTGCTCGGGTACGCGCGCTCGGCTTACATCGGCGGGTGTTTCGCCGCCTACGGCCTGCTCACCGTCCCGCTGCCCCTCGTAGGCGTGCTGCTCCCCGACGGTCACGAGATGGGCCTGACGGCACCGCTGGCACGCGCCGCCATCGCCCTCAGCGCCCTCACGCTGGCGGCCCGGACCTTGCTGAGCCCGGACGTCGTTTCCACGCTGCACCCGACGCGCCTGCTCACCGAGTCGATCGGCCTCGCCGCCTGCCTCTACGCGGTGTTCGCCGTGCTCTGGGGGGCCACGGGCCCGGGCGGGCAGACCGCGCTCTTCCTGACCATGGAGGTGACGGTCACCATCGCCTGGCTCACCGTCGGAAGCTGGTTCGCGCTGCTTGCCTTCCGCGTCCGGCTGGCAGTGTGGCCGGGCGTTGCGATGCTGGGCATCGGCGCACAGGAGGCCTTGCGGATCGCCTCCGTTCTGGAGGCCAGGACGTGGATGTTTCCGGCAGGCACGCTGATGCTCATCGCCGCCGGGGTGGCGCTTGCCGGTTCGGGGCGAGACCTGATCGAGATACTGCGCCAGCAGGATCGCAGCCTGCTTCGCCTCTCGGTCGATCTGCGGGCCAGCGAAGACCGCATCGCCGGCGAGCGCGACCGCCGGCAGGAGCAGCTGCACGACGTGCGCTCAGCTCTCGCCGCGATCCGCTGTGCCAATGGCACCTTGCACCGCTATTCCGCCCGGCTCGACGAGCGCACCAAGGCCACCCTCGTCGACGCGCTCACCAAGGAGCTCGGGCGGCTCGAGGGCCTCGTCGATCCCACGATCAGCCATCCGCTCTGCGATTTCCGGCTGAGGGATCTGCTCGGCCCGCTCGTGGCGACGGAGTCCAGTCTAGGCAGCGAAATCCTCTTGCACGACGATGATCTCGCGGTGCACGGCCGCCCGGTCGACACCGCCGCCGTCGTGCAGAATCTGCTGGTCAATGCGCGCCGGTACGCCCCCGGCAGCGTGGTCACCATTCACGCGAGCGAGCGCGACGGGCGGGTCTGCATACAGGTCGAGGACAGCGGCCCGGGCATTCCCGAGCGTGAGCGCGCGTCGATCTTCGAGCGTGGGGTCCGCGGTAGCACGTCGCACGGCGTGGAGGGGACCGGCCTCGGCCTGTTCGTCAGCCGGCGGCTGATGGCCGAGCAGCAGGGCTCGCTCGTGCTGCGGTCAGGTGCCGCCGGCGGGGCCTGCTTCATGCTCGAACTGCCCGTCGCCCACGCCGAGCCGACGCAGAGCCCGGCAGATGTCGTCGAGACCGTCGACCTCGACGACCGTTCCGCTGGTGACTCGAGTGGGTTCGGCGGCGGGCGCTTCATCACGATGCCCGCCCTCCCCGCGCAACCGAAGCACGAGTCCGGCCCTGACCTCAGCCTCGCGCCCCGGCGTGACCACGGCGACATCGAAACTTAGGCAATCATCCGTCGTTGCAGCACTTCTCGCCACCTCAGAGATGTCCACCGAGGCGATACCGCCCGCATCCAACGCCCGCACCAGCGCACCGCCCAGGAGAGCAGGCGTGACGGCCACCGCAACCCGCACCGGGGAGAGGACACCGCACATGACTGTCAGCGAACCAACCATCGCCCGCTTCGTCACCAACAGAACTGATGATCTTCAAGCCCGCGGACGCGTCCTCATCGTCGAGGACCACCAGCTGCTCGCCCAGCCTCTCGCTCGCGCTCACGGCCGAAGGTTTTGCCGTCACGGTCGCCGCGCTGGATTCGGTGACCGGCATCCTCGACATCGTCGCGGAGTCAGCGCCCACCCTCGTGCTGCTGGACCTCGATCTCGGCGGCAACGTCGGCGACGGCCTCGGTCTCGTGGGCCCGCTTCGCGAGCGCGGCGCGCAGATCCTGGTGGTGAGCGGGAGCGGCGACCGGCCCCGGCTGGCGAGCTGCCTCGAGCAGGGCGCTGCCGGCGTGCTGCCCAAGAGCACCCCGTACGACACGCTCGTCGACACGGTCATCGCCATCGCCGCTGGACGGCCCGTCATCAGCGAGTGCGAGCGGCACGCGATGCTCACCGAGTTGCGTGCCTGGCGGGCTCGCCAGCGCCGGGAGTTCGCTGCGTTCGAGACGCTGACCGTCCGCGAGTCGCAGGTGCTGGCGGCGCTGATGGACGGGCAGGGATGCGAGGCGATCGCGTCGGCCTGGTTCGTCAGCGAGGCGACGGTGCGCACGCAGATCCGCGGAGTTCTCACGAAGCTCGGAGTGACCTCCCAGCTGGCAGCGGCGGCCCAGGCGCAGAGGGTCGGTTGGCGGCCTCCTCCGGCCTGCTGATACCAAGGACGGGTGAGCCTGCGATGACCGGCGACGTCAGGAGTGCCGTGTTACCCGCATTCCCCGCCGAGATCGATCCCGCTGACTGGCCCGAGCTCAGCTACCGCCTCGGCCTCACCGATGGCCTTCCGACGTTCCCGCCCAGCCGCGACATCGTCGAACGGCTCGTCGCCGGCAGCGGGCGTGCCGGCGACGACATCGTCGGCATCATCCCGCCGAGCGGGCGCACCGCGACGGTGCTCGACGTCGCCGCCAATGCTGCGATGGCCGGCTGCCTGCCCGAGCACCTGCCGGTCGTGCTCGCCGCCCTGGAAGCCATGCAGGAGCCGCGGTTCAACATGGCCGGGGTCATCGCCACCACGCACCCGTGCTGGCCGCTGGTCATCGTCTCCGGATCGGCGGTGCAGCGGCTGGGGATGGCCACCGCCGAGTCGGTGATGAGCGGCGGCGGGGTGCGGGCGAACGTCGCCATCGGGCGGGCGGTGAAGCTGGTCGTCTGGAACGTGGGCGGCGGCCGCCCGCGCGAGCCGGTGCAGGAGATCTTCGGCCATCCCGGACGGCTCAGCTACTGCGTCGCCGAGAGCCCCGCCACGCCCTGGCCGGCGTTGCACGATGCCCGCGGGGTGCCCGCCCCGCACGGCGCCGTCACGGTGTTCGCCTGCGAGGCGCCGCAGATCACCAACCCGTGGGGTTTCACGACGTCGGGCAACCCGCACATCGGTGAGACAGTGGCTGTCGACCGTCGCCGACCAGATGTGCACGCGCGGCAACAACAACACCCACACCATGGGCGAGATGCTGGTGGCGTTCACCCCGTCGATGGCGCGCACCCTGGCGCAGCAGGGGTGGACGCGCGAGAGCATCCAGTCGCACCTGTGGCAGACCGCCCGCCGCCGCCTCGGCGACATCCGGCTGAACGTCGACGGCTCCCCCGCTGTCGATGCTGCCTCGCGCTACGAATGGTGGCCCGACTGGGTGGATCAGAGCGATCCCGAGACCCGCGTGCCGGTGACCTGGTCGCCGGGCGACATCCACGTGATCGTGACCGGCGCCGACAGCATCCCCTCGGCTGCGGTCTTTCCCGTCGTGGGGCAACCTCGGTGGCTTCGCCGTCACCCGAGCCCTTCCGGAACCGCTTCCAGCCAAGGAGAGCTCCTGATGCAGCTGATCGATCCGCGGGGTCAGGAACTCGCCGTCGAACGCCGGCTCGCGCCGCGCCGCTGGACTGCCGGCGGCGGCAAGGAAGTCCGGCGGATCGGCTTCCTGAGCAACGAAGGCGAGCACCTGACCGGCCCGCACTTCCCGGGCTACACCCGCGTGCTCGAGGCGTCGTTACGGGAGCGGCTCGGCCCGCTGCAGGTACATCGTGAGATCAAGCCGGTGCTCTCCCGCCCGGCCGAGCCCGACATGATCGCGCAGTTCCTCGAATACGACGGGGTCATCAACGGCCTCGCCAAATGAGGCTCCTGCACGTCGGGCAGTTTGCTCGACTCGGTACGGCTCGAGGAGCTGGGCATCCCCACGGTGACCTTCGTGACGGCGCCCTTCGCCTCGGCGGCCCGCACGCTCGCTCGCATTCACGGGCTGCCCGACATCCCGCTCGTCATCGTGGCTGACGACTACCTGGAGAACGCCGACGATGTGATCCGGGAGCGCACCGCCGGGATCCTCGATGAGCTTCTCGCCGACCTGTTCGGCGCTCAGATGCCGGACCACGGACCGTAAGCGCCCTCGTTGGCATGGGTCATGGCGCTGACGTAGTCGCTGCGTTCCTGGCCCGCCTGCTCGGCGCCCCGCGGTGCGGCGAGCAGGCCACGGAAATCGGCGACCGAGGCGAATCCCTTGCGCCGCATCCATTCCGAGAGCCCGTCGAGCAGCACCGCGGCGTGCTCCGGCCCGTGGCGCAGCAGAGCTGACGTCGTCATCACCACATCAGCACCGGCGAGCAGGTACTTGACGACGTCGCCGGCGTCCTCGACCCCCGTCGTGGCGGCCAGTGAGGCCCCGATGCGCCCGTACAGCAGCGAAATCCAGGTGCGCGGCAGCCGCGCTTCGGCCGGGCTGGACAGTGTCACATTCGGGACGAGGGTGACCTTCTCGCAGTCGATGTCGCGCTGCATGAACCGGTTGAAGAGCACCAGCCCATCAGCCCCGGCGTCGTCGAGCAGCCACGCCATCTCCCCCATGGAGCTGAAGTAGCGGGCTCAGCTTCACCGCGATCGGCACCGCAACCGCGTCCTTGACCACCCGCAGCACATCGACGTGACGGCGCTCCACCTCACGGCCGGAGATCTTCGGGTCGCCCGGGAGGTAGTAGATGTTGAGCTCGATCGCGCTGGCGCCCGCGTCTTCCATGGCCTGGGCGTAGCCCGCCCAGCTGCCCGGCGTGATGCCGTTCAGGCTGGCGATGACCGGCACGTCGACGGCGCGCACCGACCGCTCCAGCAGGCTCAGGTAGCGCCGCGGACCCGGATCCCCTTCGGCGGTGGCCGGGAAGTAGGAGAGTGACTCGCCGAAGCTCTCGGTGCCCGCATCGGCGAGCCAGGCGTCGCGCTCGGCCTCGCGGCGCACCTGCTCCTCGAACAGCGAGTAGAGCACGACCGCGCCGACTCCCGCCGCCCGCCAGCCGCCGTACGCCTTCGACGCTCTGCGAAAGCGGCGACGACGACGCGATGATCGGGTTGCGCAGTGTCCAATCCGAGATACGTCGTCTGCAGGTCCATCACGTCGCCTTCCGGGAGTCCTCGGGGAAGTCCTGGGCGGTGCGGCCCGCCATGTCCTCGTAGACGTCCCAGCGCCGCACGACCTCCTGCTCGGCCAGCCCCAGCAGCCGCTCGGCTTCCTCGGGATCGGAGTTGGCGCAGGCGTGCGGAAGCGCAACTCCCGGTACCGGTAGTCCGCGAGCGAGATCCGCGGCCGGGGGGAATCGAGCAGGAACGGGTTCTCCCCTGCCGCGCGCACCACCGGGTCGTAGCGCACGAGCGGCCAGTGCCCGCTGGCGACCGCGCGGTACTGCTGATCGAGCCCGGAGCTCATCTCGATGCCATGGGCGATGCAGTGGCTGTAGGCGATGATGAGCGACGGGCCGTCGTAGGCCTCGGCCTCGCGGAAGGCGTGCAGCGTCTGCTGCGGATCGGCGCCCATCGCCACGCGCGCGACGTAGACGTTCCCGTATGCCATCGCCTGCAGCGCCACGTCTTTCTTGGCGACGGACTTGCCGGCGTTGGCGAACTTGGCGACGGCACCGAGCGGGGTCGACTTGGAGGACTGACCTCCGGTGTTGGAGTAGACCTCGGTGTCGAGCACGAGCACGTTGACGTTGCGACCGCTCGCAAGAACGTGGTCGAGGCCACCCGAGCCGATGTCGTAGGCCCAACCGTCGCCGCCGACGATCCACACGCTGCGGCGCACCAGATGGTCCACGACGCTGGACAGGTCTGCGGCGGCCGGACCGTCGATACCGGCGAGGCGGCGCTTGAGCTCGGCGACGCGATCGCGCTGGGTCCGCAGCTCCGACTCGCGTACCTGCGGGGCGGCCAGGATCTCATCGACGAGGTCTCGCGCCGATGGCGTCACGAAGCTCGCCGAGTCGGCGCCGGGCGAGTTCGACATGAGCGTCGGCAGCCAGCCGGAAGCCCAGCCCGAATTCGGCGTTGTCCTCGAACAGCGAGTTCGACCACGCGGGCCCGCGACCTTCGGCGTTGCTGGTCCACGGCGTCGTCGGCAGGTTGCCGCCGTAGATCGACGAGCAGCCGGTCGCGTTGGCGACCATCAGCCGGTCACCGAACAGCTGCGAAAGCAGCTTGACGTAAGGGGTTTCGCCGCACCCGGCGCAGGCGCCGGAGAACTCGAAAAGGGGCTCCAGGAACTGGGTGCCGCGCACGGTGCCGAAGTCGACCCACGAGCGGTCGTTGACCGGAAGCGTCTCGAAGAACGCGACGTTCTCGCGTTCGGCTTCGACGAGGGGTTCGCGCGGCCCGAGGTTGATGGCCTTGGTCGACACGGTGGACCCGGTGGGGGCTGTCACCCCGGGAGCGGCCGGCACGACGACCGGGCAGGCCTCGACGCACAGGCCGCAGCCGGTGCAGTCCTCGACGTACACCTGCAAGGTGTAGCGCGCGTCGGGAAGGCCTGCGGCATCGAGCGGCGCGGAATGGAAATCCTGCGGCGCGTCAGCCAGTTCGGCGCCGTCGTAGTACTTGGAGCGGATGACGCTGTGCGGGCAGACGAAGCTGCAATTGCCGCACTGGATGCAGTCGTCGCCCTCCCATACCGCGACCAGTTCGGAGATGTTGCGCTTCTCGTAGGCGGCGGTGCCGGTGGGATAGGTGCCGTCCACCGGAAGGGCGCTGACCGGCAGGGCGTCGCCCCGCCCGGCCATCATCTCGGCGGTGACGTGCTGGACGAATTCCGGCGCCTGCGCCGGCACCACCAGGGGAAGGTCGCGGGTGGCTGTCACCTGATCGGGCACCTTGATGCGGTGCAGCACCTCGAGCGTGCGGTCGACGGCGGCCTGGTTGCGCGCCACCACGTCGGCGCCGCGCTTGCCATAGGTCTTGGCGATCGACTCCTTGATGCGCGCGATCGCCTGCTCGGGCGGCAGGACGCCGGAGATGGCGAAAAAGCACGTCTGCAGCACGGTATTCGTGCGCCCGGCCAGGCCCGCGTCGCGCGCGATGCGCCCGGCGTCGATCGCGTAGACGTCGATCTCCTTGGCGAGGATCTGCTCCTGCACCGGCCGCGAGAGCGCGTCCCATACGACATCGGGCGAGTAGCGGCAGTTCAGCAGCAGCGTCGCCCCGCGGGCTGCCCGGCCGAGCACGTCGAGCTGATCGAGCAGCCCGAACTGGTGACAGCCGATGAAGCTGGCGTGTGACACCAGGTACGCCGCATGGATCGGGCGCGGGCCGAAACGCAGGTGCGAGACCGTCTGCGAGCCCGACTTCTTCGAGTCGTAGACGAAGTAGCCCTGCGCATGCAGATCCGGCTCAGCACCGAGGATCTTGATCGTGTTCTTGTTCGCCCCGACGGTGCCGTCGGAGCCCAGCCCGTAGAACACGGCCCGCACCGTGTCAGGTGCCTCGATGTCGAACGCCGGGTCGTAGCTGAGGCTGGAGCCCGAGACGTCGTCGTCGATGCCGATGGTGAACCGGCGCCGGGGCTTGTCGCGCAGCAGTTCGGCGAACACCCCGGCGACCATGGCGGGCGTGAACTCCTTGGACGACAGGCCATATCGGCCGCCGCAGACGCGGGGCATCGCGCGCTCGCCGTCGGCGACCGCTTCCGTCAGGGCGGCGACGACATCGAGGTAGAGCGGCTCCCCGATGGAGCCCGGCTCCTTGGTCCGGTCCAGCACGCCGATGCTGCGCACCGACGCGGGGAGCACGTCGAGCAGCGCCTGGGCCGGGAACGGCCGGTACAGCCGCACGATCGCCACGCCGACCTTCTCGCCGAGCTCCACGAGGGCGTGGACGGTCTCGGCGATCGTCTCGGCCCCGGAGCCCATGGCGACGAGAACGCGCTCGGCTTCGGGATGGCCCACGTAGTCGACGATGGAAAGACGCCGCCCCGTCCGATCCCCGAGCGCCGTCATCAGATCCTGAACGATTTCGGGGGTTCTCGCGTAGAACGGGTTGACCGTCTCGCGGGCCTGGAAGTAGATGTCGGGGTTCTGCGCCGTACCGCGGATGAACGGCCGCTCGGGAGAAAGTGATCGCCCGCGGTGGGCCTGCACCAATTCTTCGGGTACGAGGGCGCGCAGATCGTCGTCGTCGAGCAGCTCGATGGTGTTCAGCTCGTGCGAGGTGCGAAACCCGTCGAAGAAGTGCACGAAGGGAACCCGGGTACGCAGCGTCGCCGCCTGGGAGACAAGGGCGAGGTCGTGGGCCTCCTGCACCGACGCGGCCGCCAGCAGCGCGAAGCCGGTCTGGCGCACGGCCATCACGTCGGAGTGGTCGCCGAAGATCGAAAGTCCCTGCGCCGCGAGGGATCGCGCCGCCACGTGAATCACCGCAGAGGTGAGCTCGCCGGCGATCTTGTACATGTTGGGGATCATCAGCAGCAGCCCCTGCGACGCGGTGAACGTCGTCGCCAGCGCCCCGCTCTGCAGCGACCCGTGCAGGGCACCGGCCGCGCCGCCCTCACTCTGCATCTCGATGACCGAGGGCACGGTCCCCCACACGTTGGGCCGGTCCTGACTCGACCACTCGTCAGCCAGCTCCGCCATGGGAGAGGACGGGGTGATCGGGTAGATGCAGCAGACCTCGTTGAGCCGGTACGCGACCGATACGGCCGCCTCGTTTCCATCCACCGTCGCCCGGGTCACGGCAGCTCCTCGATCCTGTCGTCTTGCGTCACAAGATCCATTTCAATGGCATGGACCGGGCACTGGTCGTAGCAGGCGCCGCAGCCGGTGCAACGGTCGTAGTCGAAGCGGTAGCGATGGCCCTCGCCGAGCTTGATGACGGCATCCTCCGGGCAGGCGCCCAGGCACCCGTCGCACTCGAAGCAGTTGCCGCACGACAGGCACCGGCCCGCCTCGTAAGTTGCGGCCGCGGCGGACAGCCCGCCCACCACTTCCGCGAAACCCTGCACGCGGTCCTGCGGCGAGAGTTCGGGCTGGCGGCGAACAGCCGCGTCGCCGAAGTACCAGAGATGCAGCTTGTCGAACGTCGCCACCGGATGCTTGGGCCTGGCGGCGGCGGGCCGCCCCGCCAGCCAGGCATCGATCTGGAGGGCGGCCTTCTTGCCGTGGCCGACGCCGACCGTCACGGTGCGCTCGCTGGGCACCATGTCACCGCCGGCGAAGACTCCCGGGCAGCCGGTCATCATCGTCGCGGAGACCTTCACGACGCCGTCGCGTGCGACCTCGACGCCGTCAAGAGCCTTCAGGAAGTCGGTGTCGCTGTCCTGGCCGAGCGCGAGGATGACGGTGTCGGCGGCGAGCGTCTCCATCCGGCCGGTCGGCTGGGGGAAACCGGAATCGTCGAGCTCCATCGCTTCGACCTGAAGCTGCGGGCCGTCGAAGGCGGTGATGGTGCGCAGCCAGTTGATACGCACGCCTTCGCTCTCGGCGTCGGCGGCCTCCTGCTCATGGGCCGGCATCTGCTCGCGAGTGCGGCGGTAGACGATGACCGTCTCCTCGGCGCCGAGCCGGCGGGCGACCCGTGCCGCGTCCATCGCCGTATTGCCACCGCCGTACACGGCGACCCGCTTGCCGAGCTCAGGCGTCTCGCCGGAGGCCACGCCGCGCAGGAAGCTGACCGCGTCGATGATCGGGCCGGCATCACGCGAGGGCACGTCGACCCGCTTGGACAGGTGGGCGCCGATCGCGACGAACACCGCGTCGAAGCCGCCGTCGCTGCGCTCGGCCGCCAGGTCAGTAACCCGGTGGTCGCACACCAGGCGCACGCCCATCGCGGCGATGCGGGCGATCTCGGCGTCCAGGACGTCGCGGGGCATCCGGTAGGCCGGAATCCCGTAGCGCATCATGCCGCCGGGCTCGCTGCCCGCGTCGCGGATCTCGACCTCGTGGCCGAGCCGGCCGAGGTGATACGCGGCCGACAGCCCGCTCGGTCCGGCGCCGATGACGAGAACCCGCTTGCCGGACGGCTGCGGCGGGATGTCGAAGCTCCAGCCGCTCTCGATCGCGAGGTCACCCAGGAATCGCTCGACCGAATGGATCGAGACGGCACTGTCGAGATTCGCGCGGTTGCAGACCGATTCGCACGGGTGGTAGCAGACCCGGCCGTGGATGGCCGGCAGCGGGTTGTCCTTGGTGAGCTCGCGCCAGGCCTGCTCGTGCCGGCCGGCCATGGCCAGGGCCAGCCAGGCCTGGATGTTCTCGCCCGCGGGGCAGCCAGAGTTGCAGGGCGGAAGCAGGTCGAGATAGACGGGACGGCGCTGCTGCACGGGGGCGGCGCCGAGATGGCGGTGCAGCAGATCGGGCAGGGGGGTCACATCGCGCGGCGGTCCGCTCATTGCCCGTGTGCTCCCGTCAGCTGTACGTCGGAAATGTTGACAATTGCCACGCTAGGGGCCGGGTCGGTGCGGCGGCGGGTGGCAAACGTCCCCCTCCGTAGGACCTCGTGCCCGCCGATTCGGGACCCTCGGCGAGCCGCGGCAACGCCGGACGGGAGTGCGCGACCAGCGGCGATGCCGCGGGTGCCCGGCCACCGCCAGGTAGCGTGCCCGCCAACGCCGTCGGGACTTTGGTCCCGATTCACGGAAAGGCACGGGCAGGCGTGGATCTGGAGAGCACGGCCACCGAGCTCTACGGGCTGGCGCCGGGCGAATTCGTGGCCGCGCGGACGGAGGCGGAGAAGCGCGCCCGGGCAGCGGGCGACCGTGAACTCGCCGGCAGTATCCATGCCCTCGCCAAGCCCACCGCGGCTGCCTGGATCGCCAATCAGCTGGTTCGTCAGCACCCGGAGGAGATCACCGGGCTTCGCGAGCTGGGCGCTGGGCTGCGCGCGGCCACGGCCACCCTGGAGCGTGAGCAGCTCAAAACCCTTTCCCAGCAGCAGAATCGCGTCATCGCGGCACTGGTCGCGCAGGGCCGCTCACTCGCGAAAGCAGCCGGCCACGCCATGTCCGAAGCGACCGAACGCGGGCTCGACGCCACGTTGCGGGCGGCCCTGGCCGACGAGGATCTCGCCGACCAGCTGATTGCCGGGCAGCTGGTCACCGCCCTGGAACACATCGGCTTCGGCGGCACCATCACCGTGTCAGCACCCCAGCCGGCGGCCAAAGCGGCGCAGCCCCGCGACGAGCTCGAGGAGCGCCGGCGCCGGGCCCGGATCGAACGCGCCCAGGCCGCTCTCCGCGAGGCGCGCACCGCGCAGCGGCAGGCCTCGAGCGCGCTCGAGCACGCAGAAGCCGGACTCGAGCGCGCGGAGGCCGCCGCCGCTGAGGCGAAAGCCGCCGTGCAGCAGGCCGAAACCGAGCGCAAGAAAGCGAAGCAGGCCCGCGACAAGGCGCGGGCGGCGGACGCGCAAGCCGGCCAGGCCGTCGCCGACGCCGACGCCGACGCGCAGCAAGCGCTTGCCGAGATGACCGCGTCGGACGAATAGCCCCGGCCCAGGCGTGACAGCCTCCGGATGGACAACGGCTTGGGACCGCGGGGGTTTGCCGTAAATGGCAGACTGCCTGGCATGACAGAAGAGCAGTTCGAGTCCGATTCGATTGATGCCCAGCTCGAAGACGACGGTGTGCTCGACGCGTCCGACACCCTCGAAGGCCCCGTCGGCGGCCCGGGCGACGACCCGCTCGATGCGGGCATCGACGCCGGCGACGGCTACTCGGCCGGGGAGCGCTTCGGCACCACGCTCGCCGAGGAGCGCGAAGGCGAGACGCTCGATCAGCTGCTCGCCGAGGAAGAGCCGGATGTCGACCCCTATCAGGAGGCGGCGGTCCCCGACTACGGCACCGCCCGCCCCGCCGGTCGCCTGGTCGCCGAGAACGAGGGCCTGGGCGAGGACGACGAGTCCGAACTCGTCGCCACCGATGTCGGCTACGACGGCGGCGCCGACTCCGCCGAGGAATCAGCCATCCACGTCATCGACGAGGACAACCCGGCCGGGTGACCCGAGAGTGAAGCTGAAGCTGGACCTGCACGACATCTACAACCACGGCGGCGAGATCGACCGGGCGTTGCGTGCGGTCATCGACGAGGCGCTCACCAAGAAGGTGAAGACCGTCGAGATCATCCCCGGCAAGGGCTCCGGCCAGTTGAAGAAGCACGTGCTGCGCTTTCTCGACCAGAAGGAGATCAAGGCGCTGTATCACCGGGTCGAGAAGGACTCGGACAACTTCGGCCGGGTCTTCGTCCACTTCCGGTTCAAATAGCTCCCCGGATCGCGCTCACGCCGAATTCACAGCTGCGCGTGCTCTCCTCGGAAGACATGCCCAGCTACGACACCCTCGCCCAGCAGCCCACGCACCCGGGCCTGCCGGTCGTCGGCGCGCAGCGGCCGGGACGCTGGACTCGGCTACGCCACTGGTTTCGGCGGCATCGATGGGTCAAGCGGACCCTGCTGTCGCTGCTCGCACTCCTGCTGGTGCTCGTCGTGGCGTTCGTAACGATCTGGAACCTCACCCCTGGCGTCTCCGACGCCCAGGCCCGCACCGCCGCCATCGTGGCCGGCCACGGCGGGATCAGCGACCAAGGAGCGCCGCCGAAGCGCGTCAGCGAAGCGCTCATCGCGACCGAGGACAGCCGCTTCTACTCCCACCACGGGCTGGATCCACAGAGCATCGCGCGCGGGCTCTACACCTTCGTCACGCAAGGCACGCTGCAGGGAGCCACCCTCGACGCGCAGCTCGCCAAGCTGCTGTACTCGGGCGAGCACCACGGCGTCTGGCCGACGGTGCAAGAGGCGATGCTCGCGCTCAAGCTCGACGACAACTACTCCAAGCGCCAGATCCTCGCGATGTACCTGGACGCCGCGTACTTCGGGCACGGCGCCTGGGGAGTGGAGAAGGCGTCGCGGGTCTACTTCGGGCTGGACGCGAATCAGCTTTCGTGGGGGCAGGCGAGCCTGCTCGCCGGGCTGGTGAACGCGCCCACGGCCTATGACCCGACGGAGCACCTGACCCTCGCCCGCTCGCGCCAGCACCACGTGCTCGACCGGCTGGTGGCCACCCACAAGCTCACTCGTGCGCAAGCCGACGCGGTGTTCGCCGAGGACCTGCATCCGGCGGTGCCGTTCACCGGCTGAGCCTGCTGTCCCCCGGCGGTGTAAAGATCACCGTCATGACGGAACAACCAGGACACGCGACCATCGACGGGTTCGAGGATTTCGCGTTCGTACATGACGGGCTCACGCATCAGGTCTTCAAGGCCGGCAGCGGGCCCGCCATCGTCGTCATCCCGGAGATTCCCGGCATCCACCCCGGCGTCGTCGAGTTCGCCCAGCGGCTGATCGATGACGGCTACACCGTCTACCTGCCGTCGCTGTTCGGCCGGCCCGGCAAGGAGGCGACCACCGGTGAGATCGCGCGCTCGTTCCCGCGCGCCTGCGTGGCCCGCGAGTTCGCCGTGCTCGCCGATCGCACCAGCCCCGTCGCCCACTGGTTACGCGCATTGGCCTCCCGGGCTCACGCCGAGTGCGGCGGCCCCGGTGTGGGCGCGATCGGGATGTGCTTCACCGGAGGCTTCGCGCTCGCGATGGCGGTCGACCCCTCCGTGCTGGCACCGGTGATGAGCCAGCCGTCGCTGCCGCTTCCGCTCGGCGGAAAGCGCAAGAGGGGCATCGGGCTGGACCCGGCCGATGTCACCGCTGTCAAGGAACGCACCGCGTCAGGACTGTGCCTGCTGGGGCTGCGCTTCACCGGCGACATGGCCTGCCCGCCCGAACGTTTCCAGACCCTGCGCGACACCTTCGGTGACGCGTTCGAGGGGATCGAGATCGACTCCTCGAAAGGCAACCCGAACGCCATCAAGCCCCGGGCGCATTCGGTGCTCACGGTCGATCTGGTCGACGAGCCCGGCCATCCGACGCGAGCCGCGCTCGATCGCGTCAAGGAGTTCCTCGACGCGCAGCTGAGGCCCCAAAAGCCTTAGAGGACAGGCGTTCCGTACATCTCACCGAGCGGATCGGCTGACGAGGCGGGCCGCTCCCCCGCCGGCCGCAGGTGCCGCCGCCGGATGCGTTCGCGCTCGGCCTCGCGCTCAGCCAGATCAGTGCTCATGCACCGAGTCTGACTGCGGGGTCCCTCTCCTGTCGAGACGCGCGAGCCAGGCGCCGACCCCGACGATCACGGCGAGGATCAGGGCCGCGAAGCCCAGCAGGCTGGTGCGCGGCTGGAAGTGCTGCACCGCGATGCCGAGGCCGATGACCGGGACCGTCAGGCCCGCGTACGCCATCAGGAACAGCCCGGCGAGCGCCTCGCCGCGGTGCTGCGGATCGGCCATCCCCGCCACAGTCGACACGCAGCCGCGAAACAGCACGCCTGCCCCGGCTCCGGCGATCGTCCCGCCGATGAGGAAGAGCGCGAGGTCGGGAAACCAGACCGAGACGGCGAGCAGCGGGAGGCTGACCGCCATGGTCACCAGACCGATCACGACCTGGCGTCCCGGCCCCGCGGTGGCCAGCAGGCTCTGCACGAGGGCCGCGGCACCGAACACCAGCAGCACCACGACGCCGGCCAGGATTCGCGCCGGATGCCCGAGCGTCCCGCCGATGAAGCTGGGCGCGAGCGAGGTGAAGAGTCCGAAGACGGCGAAGGAGGCGAACCCGCCCGCGGTGATGGCGGCGTAACGGGAGACGTGGCGCGATTGCACCGAGACGCGCTGCGGGCGGTAGCGCGGCTTGTGCAACGGGATGTCCACGGTCTCCGGCACGGCGCGCAAGGCGAGGGCCGCGGCGACGATGAGGACCAGGAAGACGACGTAGGGGATCGTCAGGGGGCCGTGGACGAACTGCGCCAGCACGCCCGACACGAACGCGCCCAGGCCGAGGCCTCCGATGTTGGCGGCGGTGGCGACGAGATCAGCGCGTCCGCGGCCGGCTTCGGGACGGTCGCGGTGGTTCAACTCGGTGAGATACGCCGTCGCCGTGGCGGTCAACGCCCCGACCCCGACGCCCGAGACGAACCGCGCCACCAGCAGCCCCGCTTCGCTGCGCCACACCAGGAAGAGCACCGCAGAGAGGGCTTCCAGCAGCACCGCCGGCACCAGCACCGTGCGCCGGCCGAGCCAGTCCGAGACGTGACCTGCCAGGAAGAGGCTGGCGATGACCCCGAGCGCGTAACTGGCGTAGATCAGCGTGACGTGAAACGACGAGAAGCCGTCACGGTGCTGGTAGAGGATGTAGAGCGGAGTCGGGACCGTGGTGAACGCCATCGAGATCGCGAAGATCGATGCGACGATCCAGAAAGCGCGACCGAAGCGGACCTGCCGCGGCGAGGTGCGCTCCTGGGAGTCGGGGTCAAGAGTGGACGTCAAAGACACCACTTCAGCTTGCAACCCAGCATGTATCACGTCCAACGAGGATTCTTGCTAGCAAGCATCACCCATCGCGATACTTGCTTATGGAACTGCGTCAATTGCGCTGCTTCGTCGCCGTTGCCGACGAGCAGAGCTTTACCCGAGCCGCCGGACGGTTGCACGTCGTTCAGTCGGCTGTCTCGGCGGCCGTGAAGTCGCTGGAGGCCGACGTCGGAGCGGTGCTGCTGGAGCGCACGTCCAAGCGGATCCGGCTGACCGATGCCGGCGCGGCCCTGCTCCCCCGCGCCCGGGCGACGCTGGGTGCCGCGCAAGCCGCCTACGACGCCGTCCACGAGGTGCACGGTGGCCTGCGGGGAACACTGCGCATCGGAACGATGATCTCGATCGGACTCGTCGACGTTCCCGCTCTGCTCGGCGCCTTTCACGAGCAGCATCCGGGCGTCACGCTGCAGGTGCGGGCTGCTCCCAGCGGCTCTGCCGGACTCGCCCGAGCGCTGCTCGACGGCACGCTCGACGTGGCCTTCGTGTCGCTCCCCGGCCCGGCGCCGGCGGCCCTGTCGGTGCGCGACCTCGTCTCGGCCCGCCTGGTCCTGGTGGTGCGCTCCGACCACCGGCTCGCAGGCGAGCACGAGGTGCAGCTCGAGCAGCTGGCCCACGAGTCGTTCGTCGATTTCCCGCTGGGCTACGGCAATCGCGTCCTCACCGATCGCGCCTTCGCCAGCCGCGGCGTGCAGCGGCAGGTGACGCTCGAAGCCGTCGACATCGCCACCGGGGCGCAGTTCGTACGGCATGGGCTGGGTGTGGCGATGCTGCCGGACTTCGCCGTCCCCGCCGACCCCCAGCTACGGGCGATCGAGGTTCCGGGCGCCGACCTGCTGTGGACGCTTTCGGTGGCGACGTCGAGCCAGCGGCCTCGCACCGCCGCTGCGGATCACCTGCTCGAGATGATCGACGCGTTCGTCACCAACCGGGGTCACGGCCCGTCAGAGCAATGACGCGATCGAGCAGCGGGCTGTCGTCAGGGACCTCGACGGGCGGCGCGAAAATGCCGTTGCTGCGGGCCATTTGCCCCATCGGCGAGTCGAGCGCCACGAAGCTCATGAGTGCTTCGAGCGACGCCGGGTCGCAGTCGTAGGGCTGCCGGCTGGCGCGCGCGACGTCCCAGCCGTGCACCACCAGCTCGTCCAGCCCGAAGATCCCGGCGGCTGGTGCGGGCAGTTCGATGCCGGCGAGCTTGGTCGTCCCGGTCCAGGCCTGCGGATCGTTCCAGGCAGCGGCCATGGCGCGCAGATCGCGAGCGATCCGGGTGCGCCAGCCGTCCTCGAGATGCGACGCATCACCGGGGCCGGGCGGCGCGTCGGCGGCGTCCCCGGCCGCCTTCCTGGCGGCGCCGGCGAAGCCGACCGCGAACCCGCCGACGTGATCCAGCAGATCGCCCAGGGTGTAGTCCGAACACGGGCTCGGTGCGCCCAGCAGGTCGTCCGGGACGGCGAGGAGGAGATCGGCGAGGCGCTCGGCGGCGGGGGCAAGGTCAGGCGCGAGAGGAGAAGGGGTCTGGACGCTCATTCAGGCGGCTCCATCCGGTCGAGGTCATGCTGTTTCGGGGTAGACGCCGGGGCGAAGCAGATCTCATCGTTAGGCCTCGTCCCTCAACGGCGCGCGGCGACATCAGGGCTCGAAATAGGCTGGCTGTGCTGGAGGTTTCAGGCTAGGCTCGAACACATGATCGGAGCGGAGTTCGGAGCGAAAGCGGCGCAGGCGCATGCGCTGCTCGCCGAACTCGCCGCCTTCGTTTCTTCTGATACGTCGGCCGCGTTGGCGGTCGAGGTCCTGCCGGAGGTGCTGGCTGGGGTGCGGCAGGCTGATCTGTTGACGTGCCGGCTGATCGAGCGGGCTGACCGGTCGGGCTTCTACGCCACGGATGGGGCCGCGTCGACGCGGGCGTACGTGCGGCAGCTATCCGGTGAGTCCGACGGGTGGGTGTCCAAGCGGGTGCAGGTCGGCCGGGCGCTGACCGACCGGATGCCGGTCACCGCCAAAGCGTTTCAAGCCGGTGACCTGGGACTGGATCATGCTCATGTGATTGTGCAGGCGACGAAGGATCTGCAGTCAGATCTCGCCGCCGATCTGGAAGCGTTCCTGGCCCAGCAGGCGACGCCGTTGACACCGCGGCAGCTACGGATCGTCGCCGAAGAACTCGTCGCCGCCGCAGCGCCGGAAGAGTCCGCGGATCAGGCGGCACGCAAACGCGCGGCGCAGCAGCTGCACCTGTCCGAAACGTTGGGCGGGATGTGGCGCCTCGATGGCCATTTCGACGCCGAAGCGGGCCTGATCATCTCCAAAACCCTCACCGAATTCCTCCGCAAGGCCGATCCCGAAGGTGACCTGCTCACCGAATCGATCGGCTCCCGCCGCGCCGAAGCCCTCGTCCAAATGGCCCGCCATGCCACCGCCCACGCCGAATCCTGCAACGGCCAGGGTGGTGGCCGGCACACCGTCATCGTCGGCCTGTCCGAACAGGTCCTGCGTGACGGGACAGGTACCGCCGGCACCCCCGAAGGGCAACGCCTCCCCGCCGCAGCCGTCCGGCGGATGGCGTGTGATGCCGGGATCATCCCCGCCGTCTTCGGAGCCGACTCCGAAATCCTCGACCTCGGCCGCCTCACCCGCCACATCCCCACCGGACTACGCCACTTCCTCATCGCCCGCGACGGCGGCTGCACCTGGCCAGGCTGCGACCGTCCGGCCTCCTGGACTGAAGCTCATCACCGCGAAGAATGGCTACGCGACCAAGGCAAAACCGAACCTGACAATCTCGATCTCCTCTGCACGCACCATCACCACAAAGTGCATGAGGGCGGCTGGGACATGACCATCGGCGACGACCCCGACCACACCCCCTGGTTCTGGCCACCCGACGGCCGACCACCCCTCCAAGGCCACCGCCAACCCCTCCTACGCAAGCCCGGCCAAACACCCCGACGCACCTGAGACCCGGACGGAAATCGTCAGTAGTCACCAGCACCGGGATCGCCGTCTGTCATCACGGCAACCGCGCGATAGCCGGCAGCAAGGATGAGGGTGGTTCTTCCGGCGGCTGCAGATGGGGGCCGTGGGAGGGTTCGGGTGAGTGTCCTGGCCGGGTCTGACTCATCGTGTTCCGGCTGACGCCTTCGGGTTGTCTTGATAATGATCCGTCGGCCCGGCTCAGGTCACTCACCCGACACCGACCGGTTGGGCGGAGTGACTACTAGGAGCCTGCCGCACAGGCCCGTTGCTGTCCTGTCCGCCGTCCCGATCGGCGCGGTGCCACGCCTCTGCGAAAGGGATTGGCATGGACAGAATGGCAACTGTGGTCGGTGGTGTCGACACCCACCTCGATGTGCATGTCGCCGCTGCGTTGGATGAACGCGGCGGCCTGCTGGGCACGAAGTCGTTTCCCGCAACCCCGGCCGGTTACCGACAGCTGCTTAGGTGGCTGCGCAGCTTCGGGCAAGTGCAGACGGTCGGGTGGAAGGCACCGGAAGCTACGGCGCCGGGCTCACCCGCCACCTGCTGACCGCCGGAGTCGAGGTGCTCGAGGTCGACCGGCCCAACCGGCAAGAACGACGAAAGACCGGGAAGTCCGACACCCTCGACGCAGTCGCTGCTGCCCGCGCGGTGCAGGCAGGGACCGCCAACGGCGCCGCCAAGACCCGCGACGGAAACGTCGAGGCGATAAGGGTTCTGCGGGTCGCCCGGATCAGCGCGAACAAGGCCCGCACCCAGGCCATCAACCAGCTGCACAGCCTGGTCTGCACCGCCCCACCCGACCTGCGTGAGCAACTGCGTGGCCGTTCCCGTGACCAACTGGTCGCCGGCTGCGCGGCGCTGCGACCCGGCACTGGAACCGACGTGACAGCGATGACGAAGCGGACGTTGCGGCTGCTCGCCCGCCGGGCACTTGCCCTGCAGGCAGAGATCGCCGACCTCGACGGGCTCATCAAACCGCTCGTCGTCAAGGAAGCACCCGACCTCGTCGCCCGCTACGGCGTCGGCCCCGACACCGCTTCCGCGCTGCTGGTCGCCGCCGGCGACAACCCTGGCCGGCTACGCAGCGAAGCCACCTTCGCCCGGCTCTGCGGCGTGGCACCGATACCCGCCACCAGCGGCAAAACCCACACCCGCCATCGGCTACACCGCGGCGGTGACCGGTCGGCCAACGCAGCCCTCTTGCGCATCGTCATGACCCGCATGTCCAGCCACCCCGACACCCGCCGCTACGTCGAACGACGACTCAAAGAAGGCCTGTCTAAACGCGAAATCATGCGCTGCCTCAAGCGATACACCGCCCGCGAGCTCTACGCCTACCTCCCACGCGAAATCGCCACTTGACGGCCCTAGGAGCATCACTATGCGCGTTCCAAAATCGGCCCGTCAGGGCGACCATGTCGTTGAAATCTGCGCCACGGACCGGCACCGTGCAACCATCACCGTCCCCTGAGCGTCCAACACGGCGACATGCGAGAACGGGGTGCGACAAGAGTGAAGCGGGGACGAAGGCTAGGGCTCGGGGTCGCAGGGTGGACCATCGCGACGCTGGCCGTTGCCTGCGCCGGATCGGGCAGCAAGCCGACTCCCACACCTGCCGTCACGTTCGGCACGTTGACTGGCAGCGCGAGGCCATGCTTTGGAGACGTCTTAGCCCCATCGGTGATAGCCGCGCTCAGCATCGATCTACCTGTGGAGGTCACCAACGATCGCGGACAGCGTGTCGCTCTGCGGACGCTGCACGCCCAAGGCGAGGCTGCCTACCGCGACCCGTTCCCGTTCTCCCTGACTCTGCCCTCCGGCAAGTACACCGTGAGCTCACCGCCAGATGTTTCGCAGACCGTGCACATTACGGCGGGCAAGACCAGCCAGGTGACGCTGTACAGCATGTGCCGTTGATGCTGAGCGCGGATCCGATACCTGGCGCGCAGAAGTGCCGCTACAGGGCGCTCGGCAACCGGCACTCTGCGCGCAACCCGCCATCGGTGATGCGGGACAACCACCCCGCGGGGCGCGCTGTGTCCGTACACGCAATCCGCTGTGCTCAGGCCGTCGACCGCTTTTTCGGGTGTACACGCAATCCGATGTAAGAACCGCGTCGCTACATCGGATTGCATGTATCCCCAAAATAATCCCCACCTCCCGGGGACATCGGATTGCGTGTATGGGGCCGATCCTGGCAGCACAAGTCGGCGAGCCACTGCACGCGAGGCGCGCACTTCGGCCGCGCGATGTATCCGGCCACCGGGCGCATCGGTCACCGTGAGACAAATGATTTGTGATGGAGGCCGCGGAGCGTTTTGGCGTGGTGAGCGAACTGGTTGTTCGCGGCGAGACGCTCCCCTCCTGGGTTGAGTTGGGAGCGAGGCTGGAGATGCCCGACGAACGCTGGCAGCCGTTCGACCCCCTGCACGCAGTCGCGGACGTGACCTCGCAGTGGACCTCCGTCCCTCATGATTGGACAAACGTCAACGCGCTCTGGCTTGGATTGGAAGACGACGGGTCACGGCGCTTCGTGGACCCGGTCGCCTTCGCCGACCTCGACGCGAACAACTTCCCAACTCGCGTCGTATGGCGGGCCGAACGCTGGCACTCGCAGGCGCTCACCGAGTTCGCCAGGCTGGCGTCCGACAGCGCTGACTTCGGAGCGTATGACTACGCCTTGCCGCTGGCTTGGTTGGCCCTTCTTGTTCGCCACGTACGCCCTGCCCCGCCTCATATGACTGTCTTGGCGGGCCACGGAGACGGTGACTACTTCGTTATGCACGGCTAACCGCGCGGATGCCATTCCAGGGCGCTTCCGCGGCGCGATGTAACCGGCTATCGGGCGTAACTCCTGCAACAGCTCGCCCGCCAGTGGCAGTGTGGCTCTGGTGGATTGGAGTCTGAGCGGCACGCTGTCGCCACCGCGCTCCGGTCCCCTCGGCGCGTCAGATCAAGGCAATTGGGTTCGATGGCCCCACAAGTGCTGGCTCAACGTCCCTGGCCCCATCTACACCGGCACGACCGATACGTGCTGGTGCGGTCGTGACGAAGCCCCGTCGAACGTTCTCTACGGCGGGCCCGACGAGGACTACGGGGAATTCATATTCCGGCAGCCGCGAAACCCTGACGAGCTTGAAGCCGTCACGCGGGCGGCCGCAGCTGAGGTCTTCGAGGGTTACGCGGGCGACGGAGACGACCATTGGACACCCGAACTGGTCCGCGCCGGGTGGGCGGAGGTTCCTCGCCTACTTCTGTGGACCGAGCGTCACGAACACGACGGCGACTACCTCAAGGGGGGCCCACATCAGCGCATTCCCGGGGTCATACGAGCCTGACTGACGCTGCTGCGCCCGGCGGCGGCATTTCCAAACGACGGCGAGGGCCAGACGCCTGAGCGGGAGCGCAGAAGCCCTTATCGCCCTGGTCGACCAGCCTTCTGAGGAGGGCTTGCCGAGCCCGCCGCAGATGCGAGTGGGTCCTTACGGACGTCCTCGTGACGTACGCCTGTGACCGTGATCGTGATCGTGACCCAGTTTCGATCGGGACCTGGCGGCATAAAACAGCCGGCGGTGAGCGGCTTTAGACCTTGCCGATGACCTTCTCCGCGAACGCCTCCATCGCGTCGATCTTGTCCTTGACGGGTGAGGTGAAGTTCCCGTCGCTGGTCTGCGCGACCATCCACGGAGCACACATCAGTGACGTCACCCCGCGGTCCTCGAAGCGGCGCAGGATGTCGGGCGTGGGTTCGGCGTAGAGCGCCATGACCGTCTCGAAGCCGTCGATGGTGCGTCCGGCGGCCTTGAGGTGCCCGTGCAACCGGTCGAGGACGGCGTCAGCATCTTCCGGGGTGTAGGCGTTGCCGATCCACCCGTCGGCGAGGGTCGCGGCGCGGCGCAGGGCCGGCTCGGAGTCACCGCCGATGTAGATCGGGATCGGCGCCGGCGGGACGGGTGAGATCTGCAGCGGTTCGAAGTCGTAGTAGGTGCCGTGAAACTCCTGGAACCCGCCCTGCCACAGCGCCCGCAGCGCCACCATCATCTCGTTCAGCCGCTTGCCGCGGTTGTGGAAGTCCTGTCCGGCGGCCTCGAACTCCTCGAGGCACCAGCCCGCAGCCGCGCCCAGCGACACGCGTCCCCCCGAGATCACCGACGCCGACGAGACGAGCTTGGCGACGGTGAACAGGTCGCGGGCGGGAGCGATGTAGACGTTCGTGGAGAACTTCAGCCGGGTCGTCACGGCCGCCATCGCACTGATCAGCACCCACGGGTCGGGCCAGGGCGTCTCGGCCGACCAGAACGGCTCGCCGGTCGGCGTGTACGGGTACTTGGACCTGCGGTCCTTGGGCGAGAACACGTGGTCGGACACGGTGATCGTGTCGAACCCGAGCCGGTCGGCCGCCTGCGCCACCTCCAGCAGCTGGTCGGTTTCCAAGAACGCCACTGCCTGCCAGAACTTCATCGAATGCACCCCTGTTGTCGACCTCGCCGGGCGGCGCGGGTTAGCCTCGCGCACTAATCCCCGCGTCGCGTCCTGCCTGTTGGAGGAACATATGATCACGAGCCGCCCAGCCGCCTGGGACAAGGTGGTCGATGTCGTCGTTCTCGGCTCCGGCGCCGCAGGCCTGACCGCCGCGACTCTCGCGCACGACGGCGGCGCCGAGGTGCTGCTGCTGGAGAAGTCCGACCTGTTCGGCGGGACGACCGCCGTCTCCGGTGGCATGCCGTGGATCCCGCTGAACAAGCACCTCGCCGACCTCGGCGTGACCGACACCCGCGACGAGGCGATCACGTACATCCGCCGCCTCTCGCTCGGCACCGAACCCGACCCGGCGCTGATCGAGACCTACGTCGACACCGCCGCCGAGATGCTCGACTACCTCGAGACCAAGACCCCGCTGAAGATGTCGGCGCCTCCGGGCTTTTCCGACTACTACGCCGATCAGCCCGGCGGGAAGCCGGAGGGACGCTCGATCGAGCCGGTGCCGTTCGACGCCCGGAAGGAACTCGGCGAGTGGGCCTCACGCGTGCGCACCGGGCCGCACCTGCCCTGGCTGACGATGGAGGAGGGCGGCAAGTTCCTGACCGGACGCGACCTGCCGGATGCCAACCTCGCGCAGCAGCGCCAGGACAGCGACACCCGGGTGCTCGGGGCCGCGCTGGCGGCCTCGCTGTTCAAAGGCTTGCTCGACCGCGAAGTCGCCGTTCAGACCGGTACCGCCGCCCGAGAACTCGTCGTCGTCGACGGGGCCGTCATCGGGGTGCGCGTGTCCGGGGCTGCGGGTGATGAGCTCATCGGGGCACGCCGCGGGGTCGTCCTCGCGAGCGGCGGCTTCGAGTGGAACAAGCAGATGGTCGCCGGCTTCATCGGCCAGGACATCATGCCGCTGAGCCCGCCGCACAACGAGGGCGACGGCCACCGGATGGCGATGGAGGCCGGCGCGCAGCTGGCCAACATGATGTCGTTCTGGGGCCAGCCGGCGCTGCTCGAGCCCGGCTTCGAGATCGACGGCCGAGCGGTGCCGCAGATGGCGTCGATCCGCAGCATGCCGGGCGTGATGATCGTCAACCGCTACGGCGATCGCTTCGTCAACGAGGGCGCGACCTACCAGGATCTGCCGAAGGCGATGGCCACGTACGACCCGGTCGCCGTCGACTTCCCGAACCGGCCTCCCACCTGGATCGTCTTCGACCAGCGCGTCAGGGACACGGCAGTGGTGCTCCCGAGCGTGCTTCCCGGCCAGCCCACCCCCGACTGGATCCACACGGCGTCGACGATCGGCGAGCTCGCCGACAAGATCGGGGCAGCTCCCGAGCGGCTCGAGGCGACCGTCGAGCGCTGGAACGCGAACGTCGCCGCCGGCGAGGATCCGGACTTCCATCGCGGCACGTTCTGGTGGGAAGCGTTCATGACCGGCGGCCCGACCCCGGAGGCCTGCATGCGTCCGGTCGCCAAGGCGCCGTTCTACGCCGTCGAGCTGATCAACGGGACGATCGGCACCAACGGCGGGGCGCGGATCGACGCGGGCGGCCGGGTGCTCGGTGCGGACGGCGTGATTCCCGGCCTGTTCGCCGCGGGCAACGCGTCGGCCTGCGTCTTCGGCCGGGCCTACCCCGGCGGCGGCGGGACGATCGGCCCCGCGCTGACGTTCGGCTACCTGGCCGGCCGGGCGGCGGCGGCCGAGCAGCCGCGCGAGGTCCAGTTCGTCACGCTGTCGTAGACCGCAAGCGCTTCACGGACCGTGCGCTCGATGTCGATCGCGAGCAGCAACCGGCGGCTGACGAGGTCGGCTGCTGCGGCGCGGACGCCGCGCTCGTAGTCCTCGCGTGGTGCGGGCGCGCGTCCGCTGAGCAGCGGGAACCGGCTGCCGACGAATTCGTAGAGCACATCGGGCAGTCCGGGCTCCGGACGGCGCGGGTTCCAGCCGGTGTAGGACGCGACCGGTACGGCGACGACGGGAAGCGCGATGCCGGCCCGCTCGTTGCCGTCGGCGTCGACTGCGGAAACGATGGCGGGCTTGGCCATGCCGAGCCGCAGCGGCCAGCGCCCGATCCCCCGGCTCGCGTCGGGGCCGAGATCGACCTCGCGCGTGACGTTGAGCTTCGTGACGTCCGGCAGGTGCGCCCCGCAGGCTTTGAAGGCCGCGAGGACCTCCTCCCGTGTCGCTGCCGTGCCGTCGGCATGGGCCGGAACGGCCTGCGGCGGCGGTTCGGTGCCCTCCTCGACCCACTCGACGAGTGCGGCGAAAAGGGCCCGCAGGATCGGGCTCGTGTCATGGGTGTGAACCGGGTTCGCGGTCGGCATCAGGTCCTTGACGGAGAAGCCGCCGAGGTGGTCGGTGCCGGCGAGCAGGTAGGCACGCGCGTCTGGATCGGGCGGGAGATCGGCGCCGGTGTCGGGATCGATGTGCACCAGCGCGCCGTCGCCGCGCCAGTACTCCCAGGACGTATTGGTCAGCAGCAGCTTGGGAACACCGCCGGCCGCGCGCTGGTGCGCGAGCAGGGCGCTGGTGTCGTAGGGCGGCAGGTTGGAGAAACCGATGACGTGGGTGAGCGAGGGCTGCGCGTAACGATGATTGAACTCACCTCGCCGGCCGCCGGCGATGTGCGCGAAGACGCCGTCGAAGACGACCTCGCCCTCCTCATCGAGATTGCGCGCCTCGTACAGCAATTGCCGCAGCAGCCGGCCTGATTGGGAGACGCCGTAGCCGTAGGCGTGGGTGAAGTCGCCTTCGCGACGCAGGTGGCTGACGGCGTCGCGCACCGCGAGCAGGCCGGTACCGGTGACCGGGCAGAGGCTGGTGCGGTACGTGAGCGTGTACCAGTGGAAGGCCTGGAATCCGCCGTCGAGAGCGACGGTCCTGTCATCGGTGAAACGCCATCGCGCGCGGTCGATCGGCACCGGATCGTCGTCAGGCGCGACGCGGACGGCGAGCATCGCTTCGGGGTCGTGCAGATCGGCGGTCGGGTAGTCGGCAAACGTGAAGATCAGCATGCTGTCCGACAGCGGGTGGTCGGGCTGATCGGCGTCAGGCTTGAACTCGACGCGCACCCAGCCCGGCTCGACATCGGCGAGCGGGGCCTGCAGCCCGACGACCCCGGGCCCGCGGGTGACGTCCCACTGCCACCCGCACCACGCGATCGTCCAGCCCTGCGCGAGCAAATGCCCGTCGCCGGGATGCAGCTTCTCCGAAGGGCCGAACTGCAGTGGCGCGTCCATGCTGAACGGGACGCCGCCGAGCAGCCCCCGGTTAGCCACGACGAACAGCAGCTTGCCGTTGCCCTCGCCGGTAGGGCGCAGCAGCCGCAGGTCGGCCTCGAACTCGACCTTCCCCGTTGACGAGCGCGGCGCCCGGTCGAGGTCCACGACCCGCGCGTTGGCGGACGCCTTCGGGTCCACCGCGAACTCGGCGACCGCGGAGTCCCACTCGTACGGTGCACCCTCGTACGGCTCGACCACTGTGTCCCGCAACGCCCGCAAAGCCATTGGTCAGCCTTGCACGCTCGCGCCAAGGGCTTGGAGCCAGGGCTCAGTGACGTGAGCTACCTGACGTTCAGTCAGGCCCCATAATTTTCACATCTTGGGTGCGACAGAATCGGTGAGCCGAGCGCCTCTCGCGACGTCGAAGCTCCCTCGCGAGAGGCGCTCAACCAGCAGCAACCATGGTCAGCCGCTGCCCCGTGATGAGGATTGCTCGTCGAGCAGCGGGCGAAGGTTCACGCCGTAGTCGCCATACGTGATCCCCTCCCCGATGCTGACGTACCAGCTGTCGCCATCCTGGCGGATCGGGCCGACGATCCGCCCGAAGCGGGCCGTGCCGTACCCGTCGAGTCGCTCGACGAAGTCACCCGGTGCGAAGGGCACGCGCGCAAACTAGCGCTGCTCCCCTGCCGAGCGTCGGCGGCGCGCCGCATCCCGCGATGCCCACTCGCTACTCCCCCACGACCGCCAGCAGGCTCCCGGTCTCCACCTGCGCGCCGACCGCAACGGCCACGGAGGTCACCGTTCCCGCGGCAGGCGCCGCTACGGTGTGCTCCATCTTCATGGCCTCGAGAACGACGATGGGCTGCCCGGCCGTGACCACATCGCCCTCACCCACCAGCACCCGCACCACCGAACCGGGCATGGCCGCGGTGAGCGAGCCAGGGATCACGGCCGCGGAGGGCTCGGGGAAGCGCGCCACCTCCTCGAAGGTCACCCCACCCTCCGGCCCGGCCACGTGCACACGTCCGACCGGCCCTGCGGCGGCACTGGTTTCCGCACTAACCACATGGACCGAGTACGCCCGCCGCACGAGATCGGCTTCGAGCACGACGGCCACCCGATCGGGCGCGACCGGCTCAGCCTTCAGCACCGAGGCCGCGACCTGCGCATCGTCGACGCGAGCGGACAGCCCCCCTCGCGAGTAGCCGTACTGCACCTCGAGCTCGGCGCCGCCGAAGCGATAGCGCACCGTCTGCGGCAGGCTCGGATTGTTGCGCCAGCCCGCCGGCAAGCCACCGAGAACCGGGGCCTCGGCGCGGCGCAGCGCGGCCTGGCCCAGCGCCGCGGCAAGCGCGTACTGCGGTCGCACGTCCTCCCCGACGAGAGACCGCGCCAGCCCGTCAAGTCCGATGCGCTCGAAGAAGTCGATGTCGGTGTCACCGGCCAGCCACGCGGGCGACTCCAGGACCCGCACCAGCAGATCGCGATTGGTGATGACGCCGCTGATCTCCGCCCGGCGCAGGGCCGACGCGAGCAAGGCGCCGGCCGCCGATCGGTCCGGCGCCCAGGCGATGACCTTCGCCAGCATCGGATCGTAGGAAACGCCTATGGTGTCGCAGGATTCGACGCCGGCATCGAGCCGCACGCCTCGGACGCTGCCGAACGCCGCCTGGTGCTCGATGGCAAACGTGTCCAGCCGGCCGGCCTGCGGCAACCAATCGCGCCCGGGATCTTCGGCATACAAGCGCACCTCGACGGCGGCACCGGCCAAGGCCGGCTCGCGCGCGGTAGTCGGCAACGCCTGGCCTTCGGCGACGGCGAACTGCAGATCGACCAGATCGAGCCCGGTGATCGCCTCCGTCACCGGATGCTCGACCTGCAGCCGGGTGTTCATCTCCAGGAAGTAGAACTCGCCATCGGGCGCGAGCAGGAACTCCACCGTCCCGGCCCCCGTGTAGCCGATCGCCTCACCGGCCCGCACCGCCGCCGCTGACAGCCTGGCCCGCAAGGGCCCGTCCACCGCAGGCGACGGGGCCTCCTCGAGCACCTTCTGATGGCGCCGCTGGATCGAGCACTCCCGCTCGTGCAGCGCGACGACCGTGCCGTGCCGGTCACCGAAGATCTGCACCTCGATGTGCCGCGCGGGCCGGATGAGCCGCTCGAGGAAGACGGCGCCGTCACCGAACGCCGAGGCAGCCTCGCGACCCGCCGCTGCGACGGCCTCGACCAACTCCGCGCGTGACGCGACGACCCGCATCCCGCGCCCGCCACCGCCGTGAGAAGCCTTGACCAGCAGGGGGAATCCGACGCTATCGGCGGCAGCGAGCAAGGCGTCCTCGTCGAGTCCAGCGACCTCGGCGGACGGCGCCGTGGGCACTCCCGCCGCTGCCATCAAGGCCTTCGCCGCCGGCTTGGAACCCATCGCCTCGATTGCCGACGCCGGCGGTCCGATCCAGGTCAAACCGGCAGCAACCACGTCACGAGCGAAGCCGGCATTCTCCGAGAGGAAGCCGTACCCGGGGTGCACGCCGTCGGCGCCCACCCGAAGTGCGGCCGCGATGACGAGATCGCCGCGCAGGTAGGTGTCGGCCGGGGCAGTGCCGGGCAGGCGCACCGCAAGGTCCGCCTCGCGGACGAACGGCGCCTCGGCGTCAGCGTCGCTGAACACGGCAACGGTGCGCAGGCCTCTTGCCGCGGCGCTGCGGAAGATGCGCCGGGCGATCTCGCCGCGGTTGGCCACCAGCACGGCCCTCACAGCCGGAACACCCCGAAACCCTCGTGAACGCCGCGGATTTCCTCGGAGTCGATGACCGACAACGCCATCCCGAGCACGGTCCGGGTGTCGCGCGGGTCAATGATGCCGTCGTCGTACAGCCGGGCGGACAGGAAGAGGGCGAGCGACTCGGCCTCGATCTGTTCCTCGACGGCCGCCCGCATTCCCGCGGCCGCTTCCTCGTCGTAGGGCAGGCCGCGGGCCGCCGCGCTCTGGCGGCCCACGATGTCGAGCACCCCCGCCAGTTGCGCCGGGCCCATGACCGCACTCTTCGCATTGGGCCAGGTGAAAAGGAAGCGCGGACCGTACGCCCGCCCGCACATGCCGTAATTGCCCGCGCCGTACGAGGCCCCGAGCGTGACCGTCAGATGCGGGACCTTGCTGTTGGACACGGCGTTGATCATCTGCGACCCGGCCTTGATGATGCCGCCCTGCTCGTATTCGGTCCCGACCATGTAGCCGGTCGTGTTCTGCAGGAAGAGCAGCGGGGTGTCGCTCTGGTTGGCGAGCTGGATGAATTGGGCGGCCTTTTCCGACTCCTCGCGAAAGAGCACGCCGCGCGCATTGGCCAGGATCCCCAGCGGATATCCGTGGATGCTGGCCCAGCCCGTCACGAGCGACGTGCCGTAGAGCGGCTTGTGCTCGTCGAAGCGACTCCCGTCAGCGATCCGCGCGATGATCTCCCGCGGATCCACCGGAATCCGGAGGTCAGCGGGAGCAAGGTCGAGCAACTCCTCCTCGTCGTAGACGGGCGGATCCACCGGCCGGCTCGGCCCGCGGCCATGCTTGCGCCAGTTGAGGTTTCGAATGATCTGGCGACCGAGCCGCAGCGCGTCGACCTCGTCCGTGGCGAGGTAGTCGGCGCTACCCGAGAGCCGGGCGTGCATGCCTGCCCCGCCGAGCGACTCGTCGTCGGCGTCCTCCCCCGTCGCCATCTTCACCAGCGGCGGCCCGGCGAGAAACACCTTCGCCTGCCCCTCGACCATGACGGCGTAGTCACTCATGCCCGGGATGTACGCGCCGCCCGCGGTCGAGTTGCCGAAGACGAGCGCGACGGTCGGGATGCCCGCGGCCGAGAGCGTCGTCAGGTCACGGAAACCGCGGCCGCCCGGAATGAAGATCTCCGACTGGGTCGGCAGGTCGGCACCGCCGGACTCGACGAAACTCACGTACGGCAGGCGATTCTCGCGTGCGATGTCATGGGCGCGGCCGAGCTTTCGCAGGGTGTACGGGTTGGTGGTGCCGCCGCGGACGGTCGGGTCGTTGGCGTTGATCATCACCTCGACGCCCTCGACCACGCCGATGCCCGTCACGGATCCGGCGCCCACCGGAAACGCCGTCCCCCACGCGGCGAAAGGGCTCAACTCGAGGAACGGGCTGTCGCGGTCGAGCAGCAACTCGATGCGTTCGCGGGCCGGCAACTTGCCGCGCGCCCGATGACGCTCGACGTACTTCTCCCCGCCCCCGCCGTTGACCCTGGCGAGCTCCTGCTCCAGCTGCGCCAGCATTTCCAGCAGGGATGCGCGGTTTGCCACCGTCGCCTCGTTGGCCACGAAGCGGCTCGTCAGGACGCTCACGAACGTCCCTCCACCGGACGGCCCGGACCCACACTCGCCGGATCGTCGAGCAACGCGACCGGCGCGTCGACGTGGCGCGAGCGCAGCCACTCACCGACCGCCTTGGCCTGCGGGTCGAAGCGGGTCGCCGCCGCCACGCCCTGCCCGAGCAAGCCGGGAAGCTGGAAGAGCACCGCGCGCACGTTGGCCAACTCCTCGCGGGTGACCTCGAGCGAGGCCGTCTCGGGCAGCAACTCCTGCAGGCGCCCGCAGGTCAGGTACCCGGCCAGCCACTCATAGGCGGCGTCGGTACGCGCGTAGACGCCCAGGGTGCACGATCCGCCCTTGTCGCCGCTGCGGGCTCCGGCGAGCACCCCCAGCGGCACGCGGCGCGTCGGGAGGCTCAGGTCGGCACTCGGACTCGCCGTCGCGCGCGGCGGGGTGGCGGCGGGCGTGGGCGCAGATCGCGGCTGCGGCGCCACCGGGTCGCCGTCGACGGCGACGACTTCGGGCACGTCGTCGCGGAGCACCCAGGCCGGCGCGTAGACCCCGAAGGGCTGCGCGTCCGAGGGGGGCGACGTGACGAAGAACCCTGGAATGCTGGACAAAGCGCTCGCCACGACAGGACCGGAGAAGGAGCGCCCGACCTTGGACGGATCGCTGTCCTTGACGGTGAAATGCAGCAGGGCGCTGGCCTGCTCGGCGGTGCCGGCGTCGGGCCGGTCGGTGCGCGCGAGCGTGACCGTCACCTCGCCGGCAGCCTCGAGGGCCTCGGCGAGCTGGCGTTGCAGCAAGTGAGCCTTGCGCTCGATGTCGAGCCCCGTGAGCGGCACGATCATGCTCGTGCGGAAGCCGCCGATGCGATTCGTCGACACCTTGAGCCACGGGCCGGGTGCTTCACCGCGCGCCCCCCGCACCGACACCCGATCCGGCGCGTCCTGCGACAGACTCACGGTGTCGAAGCGGCTGACCACATCCGGTCCGCCGTAAGCGATTCCAGTGCACTCGTACAGCAGCTGCTCGGTCACCGTCGCGATGGTGACCGCTCCCCCGGTGCCCGGATGTTTGGTGATGACACAGCTGCCGTCGGCGGCCACTTCAGCGAGCGGGAAGCCCACCCGGTCGAGCATCCCGGGGTCGGCGCCGGGTGCGTCCGAGCAGGTCGGCGTACAAGCTGAAATTGCCGCCCGTGGTCTGGGCGCCACATTCCAGCAGGTGCCCGGCGACGGTGGCGCCCGCGAGCGCGTCGAGATCGTGAAAGCTCCAGCCGTGATGCCACATCGCGGGTCCCACGACGAGGCTCGCGTCGGTCACCCGACCCGTCACGACGATCTGCGCCCCCGCCTGCAGTGCCCGCACGATCCCGCCGCAGCCGAGATACGCGTTGGCCGTCAGGGGCACGCTTCCGGCGGCGGGTGCGTTCACGCCCTCGCGCGGCGGCGCCTCTCCGCCCACCAGGCGGCCGGTGGCGACCAGCGTCTCCCACGGCTCGATCAGATCGTCGCCCGCCACCGTCGCGACCCGCACCGCAAGCCCGAGCCGCGCCGCGAGTTCCCGTACCGCATCAGCCAATCCGGCCGGATTGAGCCCGCCTGCATTGGAGACGATGCGCACGCCGCGCTCGAGCGCATCGGCCAGGCATTCCTCGAGCTGGCGCAGGAACGTCCGGGCGTATCCGGCGGAAGCGTCCTTGGCCTTCTGCCGCCCCAGGATGAGCATCGTCAGCTCGGCGAGATAGTCACCGCAGATGACGTCGACGGGACCGCCGTCGAGTTGCTCGCGCATGGCCGAGAGGCGGTCGCCGTAGAAACCCGAGCAGTTGGCGACGATCAGCGGTGACGCCATCAGCCACGCCCCCCGCCGCGCGGCCGGCGGCCACTGCCGGCCGCACCGGCGTAAGCCTGCGCGATCCCCATCCACTGCGCGGCGGCCTCGCCGGTGACAGTCAGGTCGACATCGTCGCGATGGCGGCGCTGGGTCACCAGCAGGCAGAAGTCCAGCGCCGATCCGGTGACGGTGTCTGCCGCATCAGCCGGCCCCCAGGTCCACACCTCACCGCCGGGTGCCGCAAGCTCCACGTACACCGGCTGTTCCGGCATCTGCAGCCCGTTGATGGCATACGCGAACGGTCGCGCCCGCACACCGATCTCAGCGACATGGCGCAGCCGTGGCGTTGCTTCCCGGCTCTGGCCCAGCGCATCCACCACGTCCTGCCCGTGAGCCCACGTTTCCATGAGGCGCGCGGTGATGAAGGACGCAACGCTCATCGCCGGCCCGAACCACGGAACCCGGGCCCCGTCCGCCGCCGCACCGAGCGCGGCGACGAGCCGCTCCCGGTCAGCGCGCCAAACATCCAGCAATTGCTGGGGATCCGCCCTTCTCCCCGCGGCGACGCTCGACTCGACGTGACCCAGCTGTCCCGGGTCGGACTCAGCGGCACGCACCCCGTCGATGAAGACGCGCGAACCCCGCCGGATCCGACAGCGCGAGCAACGCGTCGACGTCGGTCTGGTGCAGATGCGTGATGGTGTCACGGATGTCCCAGCCGTCCGCGGGCGTGGGTGTCAGCCAGGCCGCAGCGGGCAGCTGCGCCACGCGCGCCTCGAGATCCGCCGACTCCGCGACCAGATCGTCGAGCAGCGAGGCGACGAGTGCGGCGCGGCTCACGGCGTGAAACCGTCGATCGCGGCCAGCACCTGCAGCATGACCTCGTCGGCGCCGCCGCCGATGGACGTGAGCCGTGAGTCGCGGAAGAAGCGCGAGGTCCACGTCTCCTCCATGTAGCCGATGCCGCCGTGGAACTGCATGCAGGCGTCGGCCACCTCACGAGACAGCCGGCCCGCCTTGAGCTTGGCGATGGTCGCCTGCCGCGTGGTGTTGTCCCCGCGCATGTACGCCTCAGCCGTCGCGTAGTTGTACTGGCGTAGCAGATCCACCTCGGCGGCGAGCTCGGCGAGCCGAAAGGCGATGTACTGGTTGGCGATCAGCGGCTGCCCGAAGGTCGTGCGCTGCTTCAGGTAGTCGCGGGTCCGGTCCAGCGCGCGCTGCTGGGAGCCGACGGCGGTGTAGGCCGCGAACATGCGCTCGACGACGAACTGCGCCATCTGCTGCTGAAATCCGCGGCCTTCGGTCCCGATCGTGTTGGTCACCGGGATGCGCACGTCATCAAGGGCCAGCTCTGCGGTATCCGAGGAACGCTGGCCGAGCTTGTCGAGCTTGCGGGACACCCGGAAGCCGGGCGTGTCGGTGGGGACGATGAGCTGGCTCATCCCGCGGTGACGTGGCGCGCCTTCCGGAGCGTCGGACGTGCGCGCCAGCAGGCAGACCCAGTCGGCCTGCAGCCCGTTGGTGATGTAGAGCTTGCGGCCGTTGATGACCCACTCGTCACCATCGCGTACGGCCCTGGTGCGGATCGCGGCGACGTCAGACCCGGCGTCGGGCTCCGTCACCCCGATGGCGGCCACCATCTCGCCGCGAATCGCGGGGACCAGGTAGCGCTGCTTGAGCTCCTCGGAACCGAACGTCGCCAGGGACGGGGTGGCCATCATCGTCTGCACGCCGATGGCCATCGGCACCCCGCCGCAGCCGGAGCCGGCCAGTTCTTCACAGAGGATGACGGTGAACAGATGGTCGGCGCCCTGGCCGCCGTAGGCCGGGTCGTACTCCAGGCCCAGCAGGCCGAGCTCGCCGAGCCGGGGGAAGAGATCGTGGGCCGGGAACACCCCGGCCCGCTCCCATTCATCGACGTGGGGGGCTATCTCACGCTCGACGACGCCCCGCACCATCGTGCGGAACGCGTGGTGTTCTTCGGTGAACTGGACCATGAGGCTCCTGGATCGGCGCTAAACAGTGGGCACCCATGAGGGGTCGCGTTTCTCGGCAAACGCGCGCATGCCCTCGCGGCCCTCGGCCGAAGCGAACCGCTCCGCCGACAGTGTGGTGAGCCGGGCGAAGGCGTCATCGGGCGGCAGCGAGCGGATCTCGGGGACCAGCCGCTTGGTCAGCTCCAGCGCCTGCGGGCCGCCGCGCGCGAGCATGCCGACGACACGGGCCACCTCCGCGTCGAGTTCCCCTGCCGCGGCGACGAAGTCGACCAGGCCGATCTCCTGTGCCCGCTGGGCCGAGAACACCTCCGCCGTCAGGAAAAGCCGGTGCAGGGCCTGCGGCGCGATGCGACGAAGCAGCGGCACCGTGATGATCGCCGGCACCAGGCCGAGCCGCACCTCGGTGAAGGAGAAGGTGACCTCCGGCGGCGCCACGACCAGGTCGCACGACGCCAGCAGTCCCACGCCACCCGCGCGCGCCGGACCGTTGAGCCGGCACACGACCGGCTGCGGGCAGTTCCACAGCGCCATCAGGATCGCCGGCAGCTCGTTGATGGGCTGAGCGTCGCTGGGCTGAGCATTGCCGGCGCTCTCGTTGGCCTCGCGCTGCTCCTTCAGATCGGCCCCGGAGCAGAACACCGTTCCCGCGCCGGTCAGCACGATGACCCGGGCATCGGGATGCTTCGCGGCGACGTCAACGGCACCAGCCAGGTCGCGGAGCAGCCGCCGCGAGAGGGCATTGCGGTTGTGCGGGGAATCCAGCAAGATCGTGGCCACCCCGTCGGCGACCTCACACCGGACCAAGGCCTCGCCCACCGATACGCCTCCCACGCCGCTTCCCGCCACCTTGGCTGCCCACCGTAGACGACGACGTGACTTTCTGCCCTGGTCGGGGGGCCTTCGAATGGGGAAGGCTGGAGCCCTAGGAAGAGGAGCGGATGCGCAGCCATGGCGACCACGACCAGTTCCCCGTCGACTTCCCCGTCGGCTGCCCCGTCGAGCAGGCCCGATGCTCAGATCGATGAGCCGCGCGAGCTCGAGCGCGTGGTCACCCGTTTGCTGGAGCGATACCCGACGGTCAGTGAGACCGTGGTGCGAGACGTGGTAGCCACCTCGGTCCACACGTTCGACGACGCCAAGGTTCGCAAGTTCGTGCCCATGCTGGTGGAACGTCTCGCCAAAGACGCCCTCAACCGCCGCCGCATCGTTGATCTGGACCAGCCGGCAGGCTGACCCCCGTCGCCTGGCCGGCGGCCGGGTCTTCGGTCCCGTCGCCCCGAGGCCATCGCCCCGAGGCCCTGGAGCTTCAGTCTCTGGGGCGGGCGGCCCATAGGGACGAGGCTGAAGGCATGCGCCAGCACAAAGGCATCCCGCAGCAGAACGCCCCGGTTTCGGCGCACGACGTCGACCCCCCCGACAACAGCCTCAGCCAGGTCGAGCCGGCATGGCTGCTCGACGTGGCCTGCTGCTGCCCTTCCCGTCCCGCCGTTCGGGTGGTGATACCCCCGTCCGGTGACCGGCTCGCGGCCGGCAGAACTGCTGCTCTGCGGGCACCACTACCGCGGTGCGAGCGAGGCCCTCATCCTGGCCAAGGCCTCTGTCTACGACCGCACCGGCGCCCTGATCAGCTCCGGAGCGCGCCTCGGCTGAGGGTCTTGTGGGCCAACGACGCATGCAACCATGTACAGCCCGATGACACCGATCTGACGGCGTGAAGAAGGCCATCGACGCGCGCCGTCGGATCGATCATCAACACCCCGAGCGGATCCGGAGCGCGCGCTGTAGTTCACAGCACGATGATGTGGCCGGTGCGGGGAGCGGCCTGCCCGGCGAGCACCTCGAGCCACACGCGTTCGAGCTCCCGCGGACCGTGCGACGTGACGACGTCGACCCACCCTGCGGCGGCCGGGACGAACTGGTGCCAGGCCTGGGCGAGGGCGCGGTCGAGGCCCTCGCGTCCCCAGTCCTCGACCCGCTTGCGCATCTGGTCGGGCGCGAAGAACAGCAGGGCGCCCTTGCTCCCGGACTGCTGCTGCGAGGTGACACCGATGATGACCTCGCGCACCAGACTCGCGCCCAGCCGGGCGCGCACCGCCGACGCGACCTGCGGGCTGCCGGACACGTCGAGGTACGCGGTGGGCACGGCGGGGTCGAGCGCGCTCACATCGTCGTAGGACAGCACCTCGTCGTACACCCCGAGGCTCGCGGTGAAGTCGACGTTGGCGGCGGACGTCAGCCCGACCACCCGCCGCCCGGTCCCCCGCAGCAGATGCGCCGTGCTGTAGGCGGTCTTGCTGGAGGCCGAGGAGAACGCCAGCACCTCGGCGCCGAAGAAGTCGTTGTCCTGCAGCTGATCCGCCAGCATGAACGAGGTGTAGAACAGCGGCCGGAAGAGCACCAGCAGGTCTTCCTGCGCCGGGTCGTACGCGGGGTCGCCGGTGGTCGAGGAGTAGGCGTTGTACGGCGACGGCAGGTTGTACCGGTGCGGGGTCGCGTCGGCGAAGCCACGCGGGTCGACGCGTCCCGGCTGCACGACGAGGTGGCTCGCCGACGGCAGGTAACCGTAGTAGCGGCCACCGACGTCCACCCCTGACGCCCGGCTCTCCACCACCTCCGCAAAGCCCCACAGCGGCACGATGCCGAGGCCGGGCCCCGCCGGAAAGAAGTCCCAGTAGCGGAAGGATTCGCCCAGCACGGCATACGTCACGTTGTTGGCCGTCATGCCCACGCGGCGTACCGCGAGCCGGGCCTGACCATCGTTCAGGGGCAGCCCGGGCTCTTCCGTCAGGAAGGTCCGGGAAAGGTCCTCCCGGGAGACCATGAGCGTCCAGGGCCCTTGCGGGGTGTTGCCCGTCGTGTCAGTCATGCGATCAACTCCGGCCACAGCTCGAGCGCCGTCCCACCCAGGAAGCGGGCCTGTTCCGGCGCGGACAGCCGCGCACACGCGTGGCGACCGTACTCCACGATCTCGGGATAGGGCTCGGAGTGGTGCTGAGGGTAGTCGCTGCCCCACATCAAGCCGTTCGGCGCCGAACTGCTCGGCGAGCCACTCGACGACATCAGCGGCCGCCATCCCCGCGTGCTCGGCCATGCTCAGCATCGTGGTCGTCACCTTCAGCCGCACGTTGTCATACCGCGCCAACGCGGTCAGCGCCCGCGCGGAAGGCGAGCTGGTGCCCTCGGCAAGCTCCACGAAACCGCAATGGTCGACGGCGATCGGCACGCCGGGAAGCGCGGCCAGCAGTCCCCCGATCGCCGGCAGGTCGGGCGCCAGCACGCAGGCGCTGAGCCGCGCGCCGAGTTCGCCGGCCATCCGCAGCACCGGCAGCAGGGAGGGATCGCGTAGCCAATCAGGAGCGGCCGGCGGGATGTTGAACACCCGCAATCCCAGGATGGACCGCTCCTGGCACCAATGACGGAGCATCGCCTCCCGGTCGGCCGCGGCGAGGTCGATGACCGCGGCGTTCACCAGCCGCCCGGGATCAAGCGCGCGAGCCTCGGCGAGGTAAGAATTGTCGAAGCCGTAGGCACCTTTGGCCTGCACCAGCACCGCCCCGCGCACCCCGCCGGCATCCAGCGCCGCCAGCAGCCCGTCGGCCGCGACCGGGCTCTCGCGTACCCAATCGGCCGGAAAGTCAGGCGTTTGCAGCGGGAAGCGCGCGCGATCCGGTGAGACGACATGCGTGTGCGTGTCGATGACCGGCGACGCGAGCGGGCTCACCGGGCCGGCTCAGGATCCCTCGACCCGGGCACGCAGCCGCGAGCGGATCTCATCGGGCGTGTAGGAGTTGCGGCGCTGCTGCTCCCGCGCGATCGCCACGCTCCCGGCCGCGACCCCGGCCACTCCCGCCAGCCCGAGCCATTTCCACCCGAGCCGTTTCCACCAGCGCATCCCACTACGCTAGCCGAGTGTCGGACAACGGGCTGAGCCTGGCCGAAGCCAGCGCGCTGACGCGCACCGGTGACCTCTGGCTCTTCCGCGGGTACAGCGCCGCCGACCGCGCCATCCGCATCACCACCAACTCCCCCGTCAACCACGTCGGCATGACGATCGCGATCGACGACCTTCCGCCGCTGATGTGGCATGCGGAACTCGGCCGCTCGCTGCCTGACGTCTGGACCGGCGAGCACACCCGAGGCGCGCAGCTGCACGACCTGTCAGCGGCCGTCACGACATGGTCGGTCAAGTACGGGCAGCGCGGCTGGCTGCGACCGCTCGAACCACCCGTCACCCCCGACATGGAAGACGCGGCGTTACGCACCGTCAGCCGGCTGGACGGCACGCCGTTCCCGTCGATGGCGAGCCTGGCCGGCGGGTGGCTGAAGAGCCGCGCCGCCCGGATCCGGCTGAGCCGCCAGGGCACCGGCGCGAGCGAGGAAGCCAGCCTGGAGACGGCGTACTGCGCCGAGATCGTCGCCCTGACCTACGTGGCGATGGGCCTGCTGCCGGCCGACCGGGAGGCGAGCTGGTATGACCCCGGCCGCTTCTGGAGCGGCGACGGGCTGCGGCTGCTGCGCGGCGCCAAGCTGGGCGAGGAGATCGCGGTCCGGGTCGACGCTCCTCAGACGTAGGCGCCCAGGCCCGCGTGCAACGCGTTGAGCGCCACCTTGGCGTCCCCGAAGAGCATCGCGGTCTTGGGGTTGGTGTAGAGCTCGTTGTCGACGCCCGCGTAGCCGTGCCCCATCGAGCGCTTGATGACGATGACGCTGCGGGCGCGGTCGACATCGAGAATCGGCATGCCTGAGACGGGGTTTCCGGGTCGGCGGGCCGCCGGGTTGGTGACGTCATTGGCGCCGACGACCAGCACCACATCCGTCTCCTTGAACTCCGGGTTGATCTCTTCCAGGTCGCGCAGCAGCGGGTAGGGCGCATTCGCCTCAGCCAGCAGGACATTCATGTGCCCGGGCATGCGTCCGGCGACCGGGTGGATGCCGTAACTGACCTCGACCCCGTGGTCGATGAGCGCCTGCCCGAGCTCGACGCACTGGTGCTGCGCCTGCGCCGCGGCCAGGCCGTAGCCCGGCACGATGACGACCTTGCGGGCATACGCGAGTTGCAGCGCGGCGTCGTCGACCGTGACCTCGCGAATGGTCCCGCCGGCGCCGACCGGGCCGCTCGCCTGCTCGTCTCCGGTGCCGAAGCCGCCCGCGATGATGCTGACGAGCGAGCGGTTCATGGCGTCGGCCATGAGCTTGGTGAGGATGCCACCGGCGGCGGAGACCAGCGCGCCGGCGATGATGAGCGGGATGCTGTCGACGACGAACCCGGCCATCGCGACGGCGCTTCCGGTGAACGCGTTCAGCAGCGAGATGACGACGGGCATGTCGGCCCCGCCGATCGGGATGGTCGCCAGGATGCCCAGGCCGATGGCGGCGAGCGTCAGCACGACGAGCACCGGCACGCCGCCGTAGCCCGCGACGTAGGTGATCGCGGTGGCCGCGGCAACGATCGCGAGCGTCAGGTTGAGCGCGCGCCCGCCGCGGAAACTGATGGGACGGCCGGGGATGTGGCCGGCCAGCTTGCCTCCGGCGACGAGCGATCCGGAGAAGGTGACGCCGCCGATGATGAGGTCCAGCGTGGTGGCGAGCGTGGTGCTGATCGGAAGCTGGGACAGGGGCTTCGAGCCGACGTGGGAGACGGCATCCCCGGCAGCGATGAGAGCTGCCGCGCCGCCGCCGACCGCGTTGAAGAGGCTGACCAGTTGTGGCATGGAGGTCATCTGGATGCGCCGTGCGGTGATCCCACCCAGCAGGCTGCCGACGATCAGACCGCACGTGAGCACGACCGTCGCCGCGGCGGTCATGACGTGATCGTGGGCGAGCAGCACGACCGTCGTGACGAAAGCCAGCACCATCCCGGCGGCGGACAGCTGGTTGCCCCGCCGCGCCGAGGCGGGCGAGTTCATCAGGTGCAGGCCGGCGACGAAGCAGACCGCCGCGACGAGGTACGCCGTGTGGATGAACGTCTCGAAGTTGCTCACTGCTCGCTCCCCCTGGGTGCGGGCACGTCCCGCCGAGCTGTCCGGAACATCTGCAACATGCGGTCGGTGACGACGTATCCGCCGACGACGTTCATGGCGGCGAAGACCGCGGCGATGAACACGACGACGTAGCCGAACGGCGTGTTGGCCAGGGCCGCCAGCACCATGACGCCGACGACGACCACGCCGTGGATGGCGTTGGAGCCTGACATCAAGGGCGTGTGCAGCGTGGCCGGCACCTTGGTGATGACCTCGAAACCGACCAGCAGGCTCAGTACGAAAATCGTGATGTCGGCGAACAGCAGCGGGGTCATCGGACTCCTTCGCTTTCTGCGGCGAGGGCCGCCTGAACGGCGGGGTGGACGATCTCGCCGTCGCGGGTGACGAGCAGCCCGGCGGTGATCTCGTCGGCGGTGTCGAGCGTGAAGGCGCCGTCGGTGGTCAGGTGTGCCAGCAGTGACGAGACATTGCGGGAGAACGCGGATGAGGCGGCGTGCGACATCGAGGACGGCAGGTTGCCGGCGCCGATGAGCGTCACGCCGTTGGCGGTGACGATCGTGGTGTCGGGGACGATGTCCTCGACGTTGCCGCCCTGAGCACCGGCAGCGAGGTCGACGACGACGGATCCGGGGGCGAGGGCCGCCACGGCGTCGGCGCGGACGAGTACGGGCGGTCGCCGCCCCGGCACCTGCGCGGTGGTGATGACGACGTCGAAGTTCGCGATCGCCTTGCTCATCGCCGCCTGCTGGGCGGCGCGCTCGTCCGCGGTGAGCTCGCGGGCGTAGCCACCGGTGCCGCCGGCCGAGACGGATCCGGCTTCGGCGCCGAGGTCGAGGAACGTCGCGCCCGTGGAGAGCACCTCATCGCGTGCCGCCTCGCGAACGTCGTAACCGGTGACGACCGCGCCGAGCCGGCGTGCGGTGCCGATCGCCTGCAGTCCGGCCACGCCCGCGCCGAGCACCAGCACCTTGGCCGGACGCATCGTCCCGGCCGCTGTCATGAGCATCGGGAAGTAGCCGGAGAACGCCTCGGCGGCGACGAGAGCGGCCTTGTAGCCGGCCGCATTCGCCTGGGACGAAAGGACATCCATGGATTGCGCGCTGCTCAGCAGCCGCGGGAGGCCGTCGAGGCTGAGCGCCGTCACCTTGGCGTCGGCCAGCCGCCGCGCCAGGGCAGGGTCAGCACGCAAGTGCAACAGCCCGATCAGGGTCGAGTCCGGCAGCAGCCGGTCCTGCTGCTCGGCGTCCGGGGGCTGGACGCAGAGCACGATGTCGGATCCGGAGAGGACGTCACCGGCCTCCGCAATCGCCGCGCCGGCCGCGACGTAGGAGGCGTCGTCGAACCAGCTGCCTTCACCGGCACCGGTTTGCACGGTGACCGCGTAACCGAGAGAGATGACGCGCCCGACTCCGTCGGGCGAAAGGGCAACTCGTCGCTCGCCGGGCGCGCTCTCGCGGAGTACACCGACGGTCGGGGTGCCCGTGCCTGTGGTGGTGGTCTGCATCGGCGGCAAAACCCCTGCTGGAGTAGTAGTTATCGCCGCAAACTGCGGCTCCTTCTACCCTGTCGGGTCTGGGCCGCTTCCGAGCAGCGCCTATCTACCCCATCGGTACTTACTTAGGTCCCGAGAAATCCCTTCCCGGCCAGGTCGGGCGGGTCTGCCCGCTCGAGGCAGCGTCACGACGCGAGCTCGCCGAGCGGTACCCCCGGGTCGGCCAGCCGCGCGGGATCGACCGGCTTTGCCGGCCGTGATGATGGCCCGCAGATCCTCGACGACGTCCCAGATGTTGACGTTCATCGCCGCCGTGACGAGCCCGCCCCGGTGGTAGAAGGCGATGAACTCGCGCTTGCCGGCGTCGCCGCGGATGACGACCTCGGCGTCCTCGGCGGTCGCGTAACCCACGTACTCCAGGCCGAGGTCGTACTGGTCGGAGAAGAAGTACGGCAGCCGGGTGTAGGGCTTGGGGTCGGAGACGGCGTTGGATCCCGCCGCAGCCCCCTGATTCAGCGCATTGGCCCAGTGCTCGATGCGCAGGTGACGCTGGTAGTGCGGGTGGAAGGCACTGGCGATGTCACCGGCGGCGAAGATCCCGGCGGCCGAAGTCTGCAGGTTCTGGTCGACGACGACGCCCCCGGCAAGATTGTCGATCGTCAGCCCCGCCGCTTCGGCGAGTTCGATACGGGGCGTCACCCCGATACCGGCCACGACGACGTCAGCCGCCTCCACCCGTCCATCGGCAAGGACCACCTGCTCGACCGCCGAGCCGCCCTGCAGCCTCTCGACGCCGACGCCGAGGCGCATGGCGACCCCGTGGTCGGAGTGCAGCTGGCCGAACACGCCGCCCACCTGCGACCCGAGGACCCGATGAAGCGGCACCTCGAGCGGTTCGATCAGGACGACGTCCGCACCCATCTGCCGGGCCGAGGCGGCGACCTCCGAGCCGATCCAGCCCGCACCGATCACCGCGACCCGCGACGCCTTCGTGATCGCCTGGTGCAGGGCGACCGAATCCTCGACGGTGCGCAGGTAGTGCACGCCGGAAAGCTCCGCCCCCGGCAGCGTGAGGGGCCGCGGAGCTGCGCCCGTCGCCAGCACGGCCGCGTCGAACGCGATCGATTCGCCGCTCGCCAGCTGTGCCCGCTTGGCCCCGGCGTCCAGCGACGTGATCGCGTCGCCGGTGATGAGCTCGATCGCGTGCTGCGGCGTAATACCCGCTCTCGTGGACCTGCGAGGAGTCGGGCTCCTTCTCCGCGCGCAGGATGTCCTTGGACAGCGGCGGCCGCTCGTACGGGTGGCGCGCCTCCTCGCCGACCAGCACGATCCGCCCTTCGAACCCGGCCTCCCGAGCTCCTTCGGCGGCCTTGGCGCCGGCCAGCCCGCCGCCGATGATCAGGAGGGTCTTCGTGGATTCCATGTGGCGTCTCCTTGGGCTTTGCGGCAGCTCGGGAGGCCCGGACAGCGGACCCTGGTCCAAATACTTCTACATCGCCTACGCGCTTGGACAGCCCGCCGGACCCAGGCTGTATCCCCGGCCGAAACCAGGGCATGCTTGAGGCATGGGACGCATTACTTCGCGGCGCCCCGTCGTGCGGATCTCCAGCACCGAGGAGCCGGCCGTCCGGCGCGTGGAGACGCTCACGGTCGAGGAGCCGCTGGAGCTGCGGGTCGACGGGCGGCCGCTGACCATCACCATGCGCACCCCCGGCTCCGACATGGAGCTGGCCGCCGGCTTCCTGCTCGCCGAGGGCGTGGTGCGGGCCGCCGGTGACATCAAGACCATGCGCTACTGCGCGGGCACCGACGCCGACGGGCGGCAGACCTACAACGTCCTGGACATCGTGCTCGCCGAGGAGGTCGAGCCGCCCGATCCGAGCGTGGAGCGCGCCTTCGTCACCACCTCTTCCTGTGGACTCTGCGGCGCCGCGGGCATCGACGCCGTCCGCCGGCGCAGCGCGTTCGACGTGAGCGGCGACCCGCTGCGGGTGACCCCTCAGCTCCTGGCCGCCCTGCCCGACGCGCTGCGACGCGAGCAGGCGACCTTCGAGCGGACCGGCGGGCTGCACGCGGCCGGCCTGTTCGACGACGCCGGAAACCTGCTGTGCGCCCGCGAGGACGTGGGTCGTCACAACGCGGTGGACAAGGTGCTGGGGTGGGCGCTCTCGGCGGGCGAGGTACCGGCGAGAGGACGGCTGCTGATGGTCAGTGGCCGGGCGTCGTTCGAACTCACCCAGAAGGCATTCATGGCCGGGGTCCCGCTGCTCGCTGCGGTCTCGGCGCCCTCGTCCCTTGCCGCGGACCTGGCGGCGGAGGTGGGCATGACTCTGGTCGGCTTCCTGCGCGGCGAGACCATGAACGTCTACGCCGGCGCCGAGCGGGTGATCCGGGCCGCTCCTGTCCACCCGGCCAGGGTCGCGGCGACGCAGTGACCGACGAGACGGTCGCCGAGAGCGGAGCATTCTCCGGCCGCACCGCGTGGACCCAGAGCAAGGTGACGCCGCTGCGCGTCTTCCTCAGCACCGAATCGGGCAGCGCGGCGATCCTGCTCGCGGGCACCCTCGCCGCGCTCGTCTGGGCCAATGCCGACGCCGGTTCCTACGACCGGACGTGGTCCACGATCCTGTCGGTCCGCCTCAGTTCCTCGGGCGTCACGCAGGACCTGCGGGGCTGGATCAACAGCGGCCTCATGACGTTCTTCTTCTTCGTGGTGGGCCTTGAAGCGCGCCGCGAGTTCGACCTCGGGGAGCTGCGCGAGCGGCGCCGAGTCGTGCTGCCCGTGACCGCCGGCCTCGGCGGCATGATGCTGCCGATCCTCATCTTCCTGGCGATCAATGCGGGGCACGCGTCGCGCCACGGCTGGGGAGTGGCGATGTCGACCGACACCGCCTTCGCGCTCGGGCTGCTCGCCGTCGTGGGGCGCCGGATCCCCGACCGGGTAAGGCTTTTCCTGCTCACCGTCTCCGTGGTCGACGACCTCGTCGCACTGCTCGTGATCGCCGTGGCGTACAGCAAGCACGTGTCGATGCGCCCGCTGATGTTCGCCGTTCTCTTCTTCGCGATCATCCTCGTCGCGCGAGCGGTCAACGTGCGCTACGGACTCGTCTACGCGCTGCTCGGCCTGGCCACGTGGGTGGCCCTTTTCCACTCCGGGATCGACCCGGTCGTCGTCGGCCTCGCCATGGGCCTGCTGACATACGCGTACGCCCCTAACCGTGACGAACTCGAACGCGCCACGGGCCTTTTCCGGCTCTTCCGCGAACAGCCCACGCCCGAACTCGCCCGTGAAGCGCGCGCCGGGCTGGACGCGACACTCTCGTTCAACGACCGGCTGCAGCAGCTCTACCACCCGTGGACCAGCTACCTGATCGTGCCCCTCTTCGCCCTCGCGAACGCCGGGATCGCGATCGACGGCAAGTTCCTGTCCAAGGCGTACACGTCACCGATCACGCTCGGCATCATCGTCGGGTACGTGGTGGGCAAGCCGCTCGGCATGGTGAGTGCGGCCTGGCTGGTGACCAGGCTGAGCCGGGGCCGGATCGCGCTGCCGGTCGGCTGGGCGTCGACCGCCGGCGCCGGCGCCATTGCCGGGATCGGCTTCACGGTCTCGATCCTCATCGCCTCCCTCGCCTTCAAGGGCGACGAGCTGCGCGAGGCCAAACTCGGCGTCCTGACGGCGGCGCTCGCCGCGGCCATCCTGTCGTGGACCGTCTTCCGGGTCACGTCGCTGTTGCCGGCGGAGATGCGCGCGCGAGCCTTGCTGGGCACCGCGGAAACCATCGTCGATCTCGCGACCCCCGTGGATCCTGACTACGACCACATCCGCGGTCCCCGCGAGTCGCTCATCACGCTCGTCGAGTACGGCGACTTCGAATGCCCGTACTGCGGGCAGGCCGAACCGATCGTGCGCGAACTGCTCGCCGACCATCTGGAGATCCGCTACGTCTGGCGGCACCTCCCGCTGCACGACGTACACCCCCAGGCGCAGCTGGCCGCCGAGGCGTCCGAAGCGGCTGCCAATCAAGGCAAGTTCTGGGAGATGCACGATCTGCTGCTGACCCGCCAGGACCACCTGAAGCTGTCGGATCTGGTGAGCTACGCCGGCGAACTCGGGCTCGACACCGACCGCTTCAAGGAAGAGTTGAAGCGTCACGCCAACGCCTCGCGGGTGGCCGACGACCTCGATTCGGCGAGCCTGTCATCGGTGTCCGGAACGCCGACGTTCTTCATCAACGGCCGGCGGCACTACGGCGCCTACGACATCGACAGCCTCACGGAAGCGGTCAAGACGGCCAAGGCACGCGCCTTCATCGCGGCCGGCCAGACCGCGCCCGCACCGGAGCCGGCCTGATCGTCACGAGATCACGCTAACCGGTGCGTGACGGGTGTCAGCCATGCGCTAGCTTGCGCTCATGAGCGCCGAGCGTCCCGAGCTGGACCGCTTCACCGTCGAGGCTTTCGTGGCCGAGGGCGCGCGACGTACTGGGGGCCTTGACGACTTCGGCGACGGCCCCTTCCTGGAGCCGCTGGGCCTGTTCCTGGACTCGCTGGAGAACGAGGCGCGGCTGAACGAAACCGGACGCCTCATCGCCCGCGAGCGCGCCCTGCTGCACACCGTCAACCGGCTCAACTACGTCAACGACCGCAAGCTCTACCCCGAGATCGCCGAGCAGCAGATCGTGCGGCCGGTCTTCATCATCGGCTTCCCGCGCACCGGCACGACGATCCTGCACGACATCCTCGCCCAGGACCCCGACAGCCGCGCCCCGCTCACGTGGGAGGTGACGTTCCCGTCGCCGCCGCCGGCCGCCGAGACGTTCCACACCGATCCGCGTATCGCGCTGACCGCGTCGCTGCTGCCGACCCCCGAGACCGAAACCGAGCGAGACCGCCAGTTCAAGGCGATGCACCCGATGGGCGCTGAGCTCTCGCAGGAGTGCGTCGTGATGATGGGCGAAGCGATGTGCACGCCCTTGTTCCACAACCAGTTCCGGGTGCCGAGCTACCAGGACTGGGTCGACCTCGAGGCCGACTGGTCACACGTCTACGACTTCCATCACCAGCAGCTGCAACACCTGCAATGGCGGGCCCCGCAGCGCGACCGTTGGGTGCTCAAGACCGGCGCCCATCTCTGGGGGCTGGAGCACCTGCTGCGGACCTACCCCGACGCGCGGATCGTCTTCACCCATCGCGATCCGGTGAAGTCGGTGACCTCGTACGCGAGCCTCACGTCACTGGTGCGTTCCAGCGGAAGCGACGACGTGGATCGCTTCGAGGTCGCCCGCGACTGGACCCCGCGCCTGGGCCGGGCGATCGACCACGCGCTGGCGGTGCGGGCCGCCCAGGAGTATCCCGACGCCATCTTCTACGACATGCACTTCCAGGATTTCGTGGCCGACCAGTTCGCCGTCATCAGCGACATCTACCAGGCGCTGGACCTTCCGATGACCGACGAGGGCGCCGCCCGGATGAAGGCGTTCATCGCCGACAACCCCAAGGGCAAGCACGGGATCCACGCGTACACGCCCGAGGAGTACGGCATCGATCCCGAGGCGGTCCGCCGTGACCTCAAGGACTACATCGAGCAGCTCCAGCTCGCTCCCGAGTAGACAACCGACCCCGATGAACCCGAAATGACCGAAATAACGAGGTGCAGAAAATGAGCGAGACCATGCGGGCCTGGCGGGTCCACGAGTGGGGTCAGCCCCTCGACGTCCTGCAACTGGACACCATCCCGATCCCCGAGCCGGGACCGGGCGAGGTCCGGGTCAAGGTGCAGGCGATCCCCTTGAACCTCAACGATCTCGAGCGCATCACCGGCGGCAACATGATGGTGATCCCGCCGCTGCCGTGCATCCCCGGCATGGAGGTCATGGGCGTCGTCGACGCGGCAGGCGCAGGCGCCGAGGAGTGGCTGGGCAAGCGGGTGGTCTCGACCACCAACGGGGCCACAGGCGGCTACGCCGAGTACACGATCTGCGGCACCGTCTCGATGTTCGAGATGCCCGACGACATCCCGCTGCCCGATGCGGCGGCGATCTTCTTCCCGTTCCATCTCGCGTGGCTCGGCCTGTTCGAGCGCGGCAAGCTCAAAGCCGGTGAGAGCGTGCTCATCCACGCGGCGGCGGGCGGCGCCGGCTCGGCCGCGGTGCAACTCGCGGCGAATGCCGGCGCGCGCGTCTTCGCCACCGCCGGTTCGCCGGAGAAGCTCGAACTGTGCCGCGAGCTCGGCGCTGACGTCGCCATCAACTACAAGGAGCAGGACTTCGCCGAGGTCGTGCTCGCCGAGACCGGCAACCGCGGGGTCGACGTGGTCTTCGACAACGTGGTCGCCGGCATCTTCGAACAGACCCTCAAATGTGTGGCCTACGACGGACGCCTGGTGATGATGGGCTTCGCCGGGGACAAGACCAAGGCCGACGAACCGTTCATCATCCCGCGCAAGGTGATGGCCGCGAACATCCAGCTCGGCGGGGTTCTGATGTCCTACGCGGCACCGGAGACGGCCACGATCGTCAAGCAGATGATGGGCTTCAACTTCCTGCCGCGCGAGCTGGGCCAGCAGATCAACGACAACGTCGTCGAGCTCATCCGCAGCAAGAAGGTCCGCACGGTCATCGGCCGCCAGAGCCCGTTCGAGGAGATTCCTCAGGCCATCGCGGCGATGGGCCATCGCGACACGACCGGCCGGATCATCATCACGCTCTAGGAGTAGCTTCCCGCGGGTGAGGCAGGGCGGGCTCGTCGGCTCGCCCCGCTGCCTGCGGCCGCGCGCCTTGGCCAGATACATGGCCGCGTCCGCCCGCTTGATGAGCGAGCGTGCGTCCTCATCCGGCCGCGAGAGGGCGACGCCCACGCTCGCGCTCGGGATGACTGTCATGTCGGCGAGGGCGACCGGCTCACGTACCAGCTCACCGACCGCATCCGCGAACGCGACGGCCTCGGGCTCGGTGCTCAACCCGTCACGACGATCAGGAACTCGTCGCCGCCGAGCCGTCCGGTCATGCCGCGGGAGTCACCGATGCCCTGCAGCCGCTGGGCAATGTGCACCAGCAACTCATCGCCGGCTTCGTGGCCGAACTCGTCGTTGATGGGCTTGAAGTTGTCGAGGTCGACGAAGATCGCGGCAGCGCGGTTGCCCGTCGCGAGGTGCTCGCTCAAGAACGCCATCACGGTCGCCCGGTTGTGGCAACCGGTGAGCGTGTCGTAGCTCGCCTTGGCACGCAGTTCCTCGCGCAGCCGGGCACTTTCGGTGATGTCGGTGAAGCAGCAGAGCGCGCCGGGCACACCTTCGCCCTGGCCGAGGGAAATGACGTTCACCGAAAGGGTGCGACGCTCGCCGCCCGATAGCAGCGTTCAGGGTCACCTCGAGCTCGCCGTCGAGCCCGCGGTGCAAGGCGGCCTCGAGCGCCGCGTCGAAGGCCGGCCGGCTGGGAGCGTCCACCGCGGCCACGATCTCAGCGAGCGTCGGCGGCGCGTCGGCACCCACGATGCGGGCGAGGCGCTCGTTGACGTACAGCAGGCCGCGATCGGCGTCGATCTGCAGCACCCCGAGCGGCAGCGATTCGGCGAGGCGCCGGAAAAGCCTCTCGCGCCTGCCGAGATCCTCGTGCGCCTTCATCTCATCGGAGATGTCGGTGAGCTCGGCAAGCACCGTCGCTTTCTCACCCTCGCTCTCCGCAGGCAGGAAGCTGTGCTCGGTCTCGATCCAGAGCCAGCTGCCGTCGGCGCAGCGGTGCCGTGAGCGTACTCGTTGCGAGCCCTTCTTCGCCAGCAGGTCGAGCCACGCCACGATGGCCCGCTCGTGGTCGTCCGGGTGCAAGAACTCGGTGGAACGCTTGCCGGCCATCTGGCCCGGCGCCCAGCCGAGCATGCGGCTCGCCCGATCGTCGATGTCGAGGATGACGGCGTGCTCGGACTTGCGCATGGTCGCGGTGCGCGGTCGCACGGAGGTCGCGAGCGCACCTGCCAGGTCATCGGCGAAACGGGCTTGCGCTGTGGTGGTTTCCGCCGGGCTGAGCGAGGCGATCCACACCCCGAAGCGGTGCCGCATGTCGATCATCGTGAGGGTGAGCAGGCGCTCGGGCTCGTGGCGCGCGCGCACCTCGGCGAACGCGATGCCGGCGACATCAGCACTCTCCCAGGCGGTGACGACCTTCATCGCCTCGGCCGGTGCGAGCACGTCGATGATGGTGGCCCGGTCCCGGGGCGGGGCGATGACCTGCGATTCGCCGACGCCGATCTCGGCCGGGAGCGCGATGCGGAAGCCGTCGTCGGAGAGCGCGGTGAACAGGGCGTGACGGTTGTCCAGCAGCGCGCGCAGAGCCTCGTCTCGCTGCCGGGCGGTGCTTCGGTCGGCGGTCACCGGACTGTTATCGGAGATGCTGGTGGACTCCTTGACCTCCCTTCAGGGTGTACGCGCGTTCATCCACCGGCCACCTGCCGGGAGTTAGGCTGCCCGCTGTGACTACCGGATCGGCTGGATCCAGCCTCACCCGCCGGGGCGTGCTGGCCAGTGGCCTCATCGCGTTCGGAGCGGCGGCGTGCGGCAGCAGTTCGGGAAATCCGGCGCCGGCCCGTTCCCGCAGTGCCTCACCATCGCCCTCGCTGAGTCCGAGCGCGCTCCCTTCGCAGCCGCCGCGCCCCGGCTCGCTCCCCAACCCCAAGCTCCCGGCCGGCACTGACACGCTGCCCGAGATCGAGCACATCGTCGTGCTGATGATGGAGAACCATTCCTACGACAACTACCTCGGCATGCTGCGCCGCGGTGACGGCTTCACCCTTGATGGCTCCGGACGTCCGACCGCCGCCAACCGCGACGCGTCAGGACGTTCGGTGCGGGCCTTCCACCTGGCCTCCACCTGCCAGCTGTCCAGGCAGCCGAGCCAGAGCTGGGACGCCAGCCACATCCAGTACGACGGCGGTCGGGTCGACGGCTTCGTGCGCAGCGACAGCGGGCCGGTCGCGATGGGCTACTGGCAGGAGCAGGATCTGCCGTTCTACTACGGGCTGGCGAAGACCTTCCCGCTCGCCGACCGCTACTTCTCCTCGGTGCTGGCCCAGACCTATCCGAACCGCCGTTTCCTGCTCGCGGGCACCGCATACGGGCTGGTCGACAACCGGCTGTCCAGCGTCACCGCCCCCGGGCCGCCGAACGGCACCATCTTCGAGCGGCTCAACCAGCACTCGATCACCTGGAAGAACTATTTCTCCTCGCTCGCCACCTGCCTGCTGGTCAACGGGATCCATCAGCAGAATCCCGACAAGCTCGTGCCGGTGTCGGAGTTCTTCAAGGACGCGGCGGCGGGCACGCTGCCCTCGTACTCCATCGTCGATCCCGACTTCGAGAAGAGCTCGGAGGAGAACCCGCAGAACATCCTGGTGGGAGAGGCGTTTGCAGCGAGCGTCATCAATGCGGTGATGCAAGGGCCGGCGTGGCCGAAGACGCTGCTCATCTGGTGCTACGACGAGCACGGCGGCTACTACGACCACGTCCGGCCGCCCGCCGCGATCGCGCCCGACTCGATCGCGCCCGACATCGCCCCGCAGAAGCAGCCCGGCGGCTACGACCGCTACGGCTTCCGGGTACCGGCCGTCATCGTGTCACCGCGTGCGCGCCGCAACTACGTCTCGCACGTGGTGCACGACCACACCTCGATCCTCAAGCTCGTCGAGACCAAGTGGAACCTGCCCGCGCTGACCTATCGCGATTCGGCGGCCAGCAACCTACTCGACTCGATCGACCTGACCGGCCCGCCCGCCTTCCTGGAGCCGCCGAAGCTGCCGGCGCCCAACCAGGATCCGAAGGCCCTGGCGTGCACCACGCTCGAGCACGTTCCGCGTCTGACCGACCCCTCCCCTCGCGCGGGCAGGCGCCGGGTGAAGAATCGGGCGGACGCGACCGCAGGCTCCCTCGAGAGGACCCGTTTGATGGAGCTCGACCCGCTCGACGAGCACCCGATCCACCAGGTGCCGATGTCGATGGCCTACGTGGCGACCAGCGACCGTAATGCCTACGACCGGTGCATCTACCAGGCGCTGCAGCACTCCGGCGAGACCGAGATGCTGACCGGGCTCGGCGTGTACCCCAACCTCGGTGTGATCGACGCGTTCGCCTCGGTGCGCCGCGGCGACAAGCAGTGGAGCGTGCAGACGTCGGGCATCCGCCCGGCGGACAAGTTGAAGCAGCAGGTCGGCCCGTACCGGCTCGAGGTCGTGGAGCCGTTCCGGGAGCTGCACCTGCGCTGCGACGGTGACGAGCACGGCGTCGGTTTCGACCTCACCTTCCGCTCCGAGTACGAGCCCATGCGCGAGCCGCAGCACGTGAAGTTCGGCGGCCCCACCGGCAAGGTGACCCTCGAGGGCTGCCGTTACGCGCAGGTCGGCACCTGGGAGGGCGAGATCCGCGTCGACGGGGCCACCCTCGCGGTCGACCCGCAGACCTGGACGGCGACCCGCGACCGTTCCTGGGGCATCCGCCCCGTGGGTGAAGCGGAGCCGGCGGGGCGCCCGTCCGACCGTGAGCCAGGCATCTGGTGGGTGTGGATCCCCATCAAGTTCGAGGACTTCGCCGTGCACTTCATGGTCGAGGAGGACGGCGACGGCTTCCGGACGCTGAACTACGCGGTACGCGTCTGGCCCAGCGCGACGGGCCGCAAGATGGAGCAGTTGGGCTGGCCGGAGCTCGACATCCGCTACCAGCCGGGCACCCGCATCCCCACCGGGGCCACGCTGCACCTGAAGACGGTGGACCGGCGCCCGCTCGACCTCGAGATCGAGTGCCTCACCGGCGTCCCGCTGCATTTCGGCTGCGGCTACGGAGCCGGCGACGGCTGGAGCCACGGGATGTGGATGGGCGAGTCGTGGACCAACGGCCGCACCTTTGACTTCACCGACCCGCAGACCGTCGCGCGCATCCCCTGGGGCGGCACCGACCACCTGGCCCGGGCAACGCTCGACGGGCAGCAGGGGTTCGGCGTCTTCGAGCACGGCACGGTCGGACGCCACCTGCCCACCGGGATGACCGACATGGCGGCGGTCGCACCCTGAGCGGGAGCATGCGAGGACGGGACGCCGCCGAGGTCCTGCTCGACGCGGCCGAGCGAGCAGCGGCCTATATCGGCGGTGACCGCGCAGCGCCCCGTGTTCCCGTCCGAGGCGAGCCTCGCCGGGCTCGAGAAGTTCAGCGATGAGCTGCCACCGGGACCCACGTCGCCGCGGGCAGTACTGCAATTGCTGGACGAATTCGGCTCGCCGGCTGCCGTCGACACCACTCACGGGCGCTACTTCGGCTTCGTCGTCGGTGGGACGGATCCGGCGGCGACCGGCGCGGGCGCCCTGGCGGCGGCGTGGGATCAGAACGTCGGCACGCCCGTCATGTCGCCGGTCGGCACCCATCTCGACGCGATCGCCGGGCGCTGGGTCTGCGAGCTCCTGGGGCTGGCATCCGACGCGACCGCGACGTTCTGCGCCGGAGCGACCGTCGCCAACCTCACGTGCGTGCTGGCCGCCCGTGACGCGCTGCTGCACCGGGCGGGATGGGACACCTTGCGCCAGGGGCTGACCGGAGCCCCCGCGCTGCGCGTCGTGACGACGGCGGAGGTGCACGTCTCAGCGCTGAAGGCGTTGCACATGGCGGGGATCGGGACCGAAGCGCTCACCCTCGTCCCCACCGATTCCTCGGGACGGCTGCGGGCGGAGGAGTTCCCGGAGGTCGACGAGCGCACGATCGTGCTCCTGCAGGCCGGCAACGTGAACACCGGCCACAGCGATCCGTTCGCCGCCCTGATCCCCCGCGCCCGCCGGGCCGGAGCCTGGGTGCACATCGACGGCGCGTTCGGGCTGTGGGCGGCGGCCTCTCAGCGGCTCCGCCACCTCGTCGAAGGCGTCGAACTGGCTGATTCGTGGGCCACCGATGCGCACAAGTGGCTGAACGCGCCCTACGACTCGGGGATCGCGATCTGCGCGCGCGAGGAGGATCTGCGGCGCTCGTTCGCGGCCGACGCCGCCTACCTGATGGGCGATTCGGGACGCGCGCTGATGCATCTCGGCGTGCAGATGTCGCAGCGGGCGCGCGGGATCGAGACGTGGGCCATCCTCGCCGCGCGCGGGCGCTCCGGGATCGCCGACATCGTCGACGACACCTGCGAGCTGGCCGGGCAATTCGCCACCTTGCTCGCGGCCGAAGGCGCGCAGGTGCTCGCGCCCGTCGTGTTGAACCAGGCCCTCGTCCACTTCGACGACGACGCCACCACGGACGCCGTCATCGCCGCGGTCCAGCGCGACGGCACCTGCTGGGCCGGCGGCACGACGTGGCATGGCCGGCGGGCGATGCGGCTGTCGGTCTCGGACGTCGCGACCACACCGGAGGACATCGCCGTCAGCGCGCATGCCATCCTTCGCTGCTGGAACACCTACCGGAATCCTCCCAACACCAACCACTCAGACGAAATAAGGAAGTGGGCACTGGTGACTTCAGCCGTGGCTGCAGATGACCCCGTCATCATCGAGCGTGAAGGCCCGCTCCTGATCCTGACCCTGAACCGGCCGGCGCGAATGAACGCGTTCACCGGCACGATGCTGCTGCTGATCGCCGACGCGTGCGCCGCGGCCAGCGAGGACGACGAGGTTCGCTGCATCATCCTCACGGGCGCGGGAGGCAACTTCTCCTCCGGAGCCGACCTGCGCGCCATGGCCGGCGACCCGGACGACCCGCACGCCGCCGCGCTCGCCCAGCGCTTCAAGGACGACCCCGACATCGCCTCGCGCGGCTTCCTGAAGACCGGGCGCCCGAAGAAGCCGATCATCGCGGCCGTCGAAGGCGTCGCGATTGCCGGCGGCACCGAGATCCTGCTCGGCACCGACATCCGCGTCGCGAGCGAGACAGCCAAGTTCGGCGTCTCGGAAGCGCGCTGGTCGCTGTATCCGATGATGGGCTCGGCAGTGCGGCTGCCGCGCCAGATCGGTTACACCGCCGCCGCCGAGATCCTCCTCACCGGTAAGCACATCTCAGCGGCCGAGGCGCTCTCGCTCGGGCTGGTGGGCCATGTCGTCCGCGAGGGACAGGCGCTCGCGAAGGCCAAGGAGATCGCCGCCCAGATCTGCGCCAACGGCCCGCTCGCCGTCGAGGCGATCCTCGCCACGATCCGTGAGACCAGCGGTATGACCGAGGCCGAGGGCTTCGCCAACGAGCGCGAGCGCGCGGTCGCCGTGTTCGCCTCGCAGGACGCCAAGGAAGGCCCGAAGGCTTTCGCCGAGAAGCGCACCCCGCAGTTCCAGCGCCGCTGAGGTCGGCGCGCCCGTAACCGCACAGGATGGAGGACAGGCATGGCTCAAGAATCTTCACCGGCCCCGGTCATCATCGAGGCAGCCATCAACGGGGCGACTCCCAAGGAGCGCAACCCCCATGTCCCCATCTCCGCGGATGAGATCGCCGCGGACGCGCTCGCCTGCATCGAGGCGGGCGCGTCCATCATCCATGCCCACTGCAACCCGGTGGGTGGCCCCGACGTCGAGGTCGCCGAGCGCTACCTCGAAGCGTTCCAGCCGGTGTGGGAGAAGCGTCCCGATGCCCTGCTCTACCCGACGGTGAACTTCGGTGCGGGCGCGCTCAGCTTCGGCCACCTCGCGCCCATGGCCGCCAAGGGTCTACGCGTCGGGCTGCTCGACCCGGGGTCGCTCAACTTCGGCCGCCGGGCCGAGGACGGCCGGCTCACCGGAGCATTCGTCTACTCCAATTCCTTCGACCGCATCGGCGAGATCTTCGAGTTGCACGAGAAGCTGCACCTCGGCCCGAGCCTGGCGATCTACGAGCCGGGTTTTCTGCGGGCGACGCTGGCATGGCACGAGGCGGGCCGGCTCCCGGCCGGGACGATGGTCAAGCTGTACCTCTCGACCGATCAGGGTCTGACGGGCGCACCTTTCGGCCTGCCTCCGACCGCCGCTGGTCTGGAGGCGTACCTGGAGATGCTCGACGGCACCGGGCTGGAGTGGGCGGTCTCGTGCGTCGGTGGCGACCTCGGCAGGCACGAGATCGCCAAGCTCGCGCTGCGCCGCGGCGGTCACCTGCACCTCGGACTGGAGTTCTACGGCGGCGACCGCCGGCCCGCCAACGTCGACCTCGTCACCGAAGCCGTCGCACTCTGCCAAGCCGAGGGACGCCCCGTCGCCACCTGCGAGCAGGCGGCCCAGATCCTCGGCCTCCCGAACTAGCTACAGGCACCCCGGCGGGCGGGCCGATAGGTCAAGGGTGACCGCCTGGACCTCCGACGCCCCGGAACCGTTCGCGGGCAACGCCGACTTCTGGCGCTCGGTGGGCGCGAGCGTCGATGCGTTGCTGGCGTTCGTCGCGGCGGCGGTCGTGACGATCCTCGCCGGGCCGCTCGGCGCTGTCGCTTTCGCCGTCCCGGTGGCGCTTCTGATACGGGCGGCAGTCACCGGCCGGCGCTCGGAAGGTCAGACCCGGCCCAATTTTGCCGACCGGAACGAATGGCGGCTCGCGGAGCGCCAGGCGGTCGGATCGGTCATGTTCAAGGCGCTCGTGCGCAAGCGGTGGCCGCTCGCCCGCTAGAGCCCACCCGCCTCGCGGAGCGCGCCCCGCGCGTCCAGATCGTCGAGCGCCGCGAGCGAACGAGCCAGGAACGCGTCGGCAAAGACCCGCCGCCGCTCTGACGCATCAGCGGGAAACGTGACGACCTGGCAGCAGGCCGGCACGGTGTAGGCGGCGTGGACGCGATGGGCCAGCCAGGCGTCGTTCCAGCTGATGTCCGTTCCCCCGAACACGCGCCGCGCGTCGAGGTAGTGGCGCAGCAGATCGTGTTCGCTCGAGCGCCGCTCGTCCGGGTTCATCGCCATGGTGAGGAAGTAGCTGACCTCGCGCATCGGCGTATTCAGGTTGATGATTCCCCAGTCGAGAAATCCCACACGCGCGCCGTCCATGAACAAATTCCCGATGTGCGTGTCACCATGGATGACGGTGTGCGGACCTTCATGCCAAAGCGCCTGCAATTGCTCATGTTTCGCGATGTAGATCTCGGCGATCTCGACGAACGCGTCGGACAGTCGATCGCGATGGTTCTCGATCCCGTAACGCAGCATCGGGGCGCCGTAAGTATTCGACGGGCGGGAGACGCGCGACCCACGGCGCTTCTGCGGCGCGGCGCGCCGGATCCTCGAAGCGCACGTGCATCTCGGCGAGAGCCTTGAATGCACCCGCCGCGGCATCGGGGGTGATCCCCCACGTCCCGTCCGATACCTCGCACCCGCCGCGCTCAGGTCTTCGAGCAGGAGCGCGAAATCCCCTTCGTCCGTGGTGACGGCGGCGTGAGTCATGGGCACCCGGAGTGAAAGCTGGGGCGCGAGGTTCGCGTAGAACAGCACCTCGCGCGGCCCCATGCCGGTCGCGATGATGGTCCCGCGCCGGGAAGGATCAGTCGGTGGGAGCTTGGCGAACATCGTCGGCGGCGCGCTGGCCTAACGGCATACTCCAGCCGCATGCGGGCATGGGCGTTGGTGACTTCGTGCCGCTCTACGACTTCGACGTTGGTGACGACAGCACGGGGTGACGCTCGGCAGCACCTCGTTGAGCCAGGCCGGGTTGATGTCGCCGGCGAGTCTGGGTATGGGCGGCATCAACCGCCGTCCAGCACGATCATCTCGCCGTTCACGTACGACGACGCGTCGCTGGCCAGGAACAGGGCCGTGCCCACGATCTCGTCGGCATGGGCGATGCGCCGGACGCTCACCCGCGAGGCCGCCTCGACAGCCGCCTGCTCGGTCGGCAGCGACGAGCGCAGGCTGTCGGTGTCGAACGTGCCGCAGATGATGCCGTTGACCCGGATCCCCCGCGGCCCGTACTCCTGCCCGGCCGCGGCGGTGAGCGCGTTCAACCCGGCCTTGGCTGCCGCGTAGACAACCGTGAACGGCGAGGGATGCGTCGAGGCCTTCGAGCTGATGTTGATGACGGCGCCTCCGGGCTGCATGTGCTCGGCGGCGAGCGCCGTCAGCCGCAGCGGGCCCTTGAGATTCACGCCGATCGTCTTGTCGAACAGTTCGCTCGTGACGCCCGCGAGCGATGGCGGCACCGGCGCGATCCCCGCGTTGTTGATGAGCACGTCGATGCCGGCCGAATGCGCCGACGGCCTCGGCGATCAGGACCTCGCAGGCGTCCCAGTCCCCCGACGTGGCACGCGACGGCGAGGCTGCGCCGGCCCATCGCCCTGATCTCCTCCGCGACCGCCTGGCAGGGCGCGAGCTTTCGACTGGTGACGACGACATCGGCGCCCGCTTCGGCGAAGCCGAGCGCCATCGCCCGGCCCAGGCCCTTGCTGGCTCCGGTCACCACGACGACTTTTCCGTCAGCCCGAAGCGTGGGGATGCTCAACTGTCCTCCGATGCAATCTCGTGTGGCACTGGCCAGCAGCAGGTCGGCTTGCGCGCCGAAATACTCGTGGATCGGCTTGCTCGACTCGCCGCGCAAGAACTTGGCGTAGCTGCCCTCGAGCGCGATGGCCAGCTTCCAGCGGGAGAAGACGTCGTACCAGCCGATCGCTGAGATGTCGCGGCCGGACGCGACCGCGTAACGCTCCACGAGCTGCGCCTTGCCGGGCAGGAACGCGGGGTCGAAGCGCGGCTCCTTGGCGGTGCCGAGCCGCATGGTGCCCTCGGGTCCGGGATGGAAGATCAGCGCCCATGCCAGGTCGACGAGTGGATCGCCGATCGACGACATCTCCCAGTCGACGATCGCCAGCAATTGCACCGGCAACCGGTCGGCGTAGAGCACGTTGTCGAGCTTGTAGTCACCGTGGAAGAGCGCGGGCGGCTGGTCGGGCGGGCTGGTGGCTTCCAGCCAGCCGGCGAGCTGCTCGGCGACCGCAAGCTCGCGGCCGCCGTACGAATGCAGCTGGGCGATCCAGCGAGAGACCTGGCGCTTGAGGTAGTTCTGCGAATGGTGGGCCAGGTCGCCGAGGCCGCACGCCTTCCAGTCGACGGCATGGACGGCGACGAGGGCGTCGATCAGTTGCTCGAGCGCCTGCCCGTGCTGCTCCGGGACGCTCGCCCAGGCCTGCGGAAGCCGGTCACGAATCGGCATGCCGTCGACCCGGTCCATCACGTAGAAGGGCGCCCCGAACACGGCGGGGTCGTCGCAGGACAGGATCGGCCGGGCGATCGCCACCGGCTCGTCCTTGATGGCGTCGAGGATCCGGAATTCGCGCAGCACGTCGTGGGCGGTCTGCGAGCTGGCATGGCGCGGTGCCCGGCGCAGCACCCATTCCGCACCCCCGCGCGAGACCGAGAAGATCTCGCACGAGCCCCCGCCGCGCATGGCGTCGACAGCGATCGGTTTCGAGTCACCGAGCCGCTCATCGAGAAAGCCCTGCAACCCCAGGGTGCTTTCGGACTCTTCGGTCATCAGGACACCCAGCCTTCGCCGTGATTTCCCAGACCTGGCCGAGCGTCTCGATGACGTGGTCGGGCGCCGGGTCGGGCGCGCTGCCCTTGCCGTCGGTCACCAGCCAGGCGGTACGCATGCCCGGCCGCGGCCGGCCCCTCGATGTCGTGGGCGGTCGAGTCGCCGACGAAGAGCACCTGATCGGGAGCGAGCCCGGCCTTGCCCAGCGCGTAACGGTAGATCGCCGGATCGGGCTTGCACGCGCCCGCCTCCTCGGAGCTGGTGAGCACGTCGAACGCGGTGGCGATACCGAGCCGCTCGGCCAGCGGGTGCATCAGCTCGTCGTCGATGTTCGAGACGATCTGCAGGTGTAGCCCGTCGGCACGCAGCCGGCGCAGGGTCGGCAGGCAGTCGGGGCGCAGCCGCGCACCGTCGATGGTGGCGGCGTACTGCCGTTGCACCGCCTCGTCGGCGGCCGCCGGCTCGAGCGATCCCCCGAGCTGCTCGGCCATCGCGACGAACGCCGTGCGGAACAGGTCGGAATGCAGGTAGGACGGCGCCGACGCGACAGCTCGATACGCGACGCCCATCCCCGCCCGGTACGCCGCCCGCAGCTCGGAGTCAGTCCCCTGCACGCCGATCGCGTCAGCCACGAAATGCAGCTGCGCCAGGTGCACGTCGCGCAGGTCGCGGTCGCTGAACAGGGTGCCGGCGAAGTCGAAGAAGACGGCCGCGTAAGGGGTGCTCATTGCACCCCCGCGGCAGCCCGCAGCTCCCCCCACTTGGCCTCGGCGGCGGGACGCCGGCTCGGGATGTGCTCGGACGGCCAGCCCTCGACAGGCTTGTACTTCTTGAGCAACGTGCGGGCGAGCACCGACTTGTGCAGCTCGTCGGGACCGTCGCCGATCGGGCCGAAACGCGTTCCCCGGTACCACTCCTCGACCGGCAGGTCGCTGGAGTAGCCGAGCGCGCCGCACACCTGGATGGTGCGGTCGAGGACGGCGAGCACGACCTTGGAGACGTGGGCCTTGATCATGCCGAGTTCAGAGCGCACGGCCGAGGCCCCGTACTTGTCCATCTTCCAGGCGGTCTGGAACGTCAGCAGCCGGGCGGCCTGGATCTCCATGTGTGACAGGGCGATGTAGTCCTGCACCATCTGGTGCTGGCCGAGCAGCTTGCCGTGCGACGACCGCGAGACGGCGCGCTCGCACATGATGTCGAGCGAGCGCTGCGCCTGCCCGAGCCAGCGCATGGAGTGATGGATCCGGCCACCGCCGAGGCGCTGCTGTGCCAGCACGAAACCGTCTCCGGGCGCGCCGATGAGGTGGTCGGCGGGCACCCGGCAGTCGCGGAAGACGACCTCGGCGTGGTTGCCGGGGCGGCCGAACTCGGGCTCGGGGTGGGCCATGGTGCCGATGTCGCGCACCACGTCCATCCCGGGCGCACCGGCGGGCACGATGAAGATCGACGCGTGTTTGTGCGGCCGGCCCTCAGGATTGGTCTCGGCGAAGACCAGGATGATGTCGGCCGACGATGCATTCGTGGTGAACCACTTGTGGCCGTTGATGACCCACTCGTCACCGTCCTTCACCGCCGTCGTGGTGACGACGGTCGGATCGGCACCGGCGACGAAAGGCTCGGTGAGCGAGAAGGCACTCGTGATCTCACCGCGCAGGTTGGGCCAGAGCCAGCGCTCCTTCTGCTCGTCGGTGGCGCCGTGGGCGAGCAACTCCATGTTGCCGCTGTCGGGCGCCTGCACCCCGAAGATCGTCATGGAGTACATGCAGCGGCCGATGATCTCCGACATCAGCGCCAGCTTCAGCTGACCGAAGCCGGGACCGCCGAGCTTCGGATCGAGGAAGGCGCCCCACAATCCCTGCGCCTTCACCCGATCCTGCAGGTGCCGCTTGACGACCGCCCACTCCGTAGCCGGCAGCTCGCGAAGGATCGGCTCGAGCGGGATCAGCTCGGTGTCGATGAACTCGCGCATCCACTGCAACTGCTCTTCGAGCTCCGGGTCAGCCTCGAAACCCCAGGCCATGGCGCCGCCCTCCGGTTGATTGGATTACAGCGTAATCCAATCAACCAACTGCCGATCAGCCAACCGCCGCAGTGCGACGCGTCAGTTGAACGGATTCAAGCTGTTCGCGACGACGAACATGCTGAAGTACTGCGCCGCCGCGCCATAGGCCTGGCCGAGCCCGACCTTCGCGCCCTCGACCTGGTGCTCCCCGGCCATCCCGCGCACCTGCAGCGCCACTTCGGCGAACCGCAGCAGGCCGGAGGCACCGATGGGGTTGGACGAGAGCACGCCGCCGGACATGTTGACCGGGAACGCCCCGCCCAGCGCGGTGTCACCGCGCTGGACCATCTTCCAGCCCTCGCCCTTCTCGGCGATGTGGTGACCCTCGAGCCACATCGGCTCATACCAGCTGAACGGCACGTAGAGCTCGGCGCAGTCGATCTGCTCGAGCGGGCGGGTGATCCCCGCCTGCTGGTAGACGTCAGCCGCGCAGTCTGCGGCACCCTGCGGCGCCACCGGGTCACGACCCGGGAACTGCGAGGGCTCCGAGCGCACCGCGGTCGCGAGCACCCACGCGGGCGGGCGGCCGGCCTTGGCCGCAGCCTCGCCGCCCTCCTGGTCGGTGAAGACCACCGCGCAGGCGCCGTCCGACGACGGGCAGGATTCGAGGAAGCGGACCGGGTCCCACATCATCGGTGACGCCAGCACTTTCTCCATGCTGATGTCCTGCAGCTTGAGGTGGGCGTACGGGTTCTTCAGCGCGTTCAGCCGGTCCTTGACCGCGACCATCGGGCCGATCTCGGAGGGCGCGCCGGTGCGGTACATGTAGCTGCGCATGTACGGGGCGAACGCCCCACCCGCGCCGAGCGAGAAGCCGCGGCCGGAGCCGAGCGCGAACTGCGCATTGCCCTCGGACTGCTTCTGATACGCGACCGCCAGCACCCGCTTGTGCCGGCCGGTCTCGACATGGTGGGCCGCGACGATGCCGGTGGTGCCGCCGACGGAACCGGCGGTGTGGACCCGGAACATCGGCTTGCCCGTCGCGCCCAGCGCGTCGGACAGGTACAGCTCCGGCTTCATGACGCCCTCGAAGAGGTCAGGCGCCTTGCCGACGACGACCGCGTCGATGTCCGACCAGTCCATCTGGGCGTCTTCCAGCGCGCGCGACGCCGCTTCGCGGACCAGGCCGCCGAGCGAGACGTCCCAGCGGCGGGTCTTGTGCTGGGTCTGGCCGACGCCGACGATTGCGCAGGGTTGGTGAGCCATCAGTTCTTGCCACCTTCAAGGATGCAGACCAGGTTCTGCTGCAGGCAGGGACCGGACGTCGAATGGGCTAGCGTGCGGGACTTTCCGTTGTCGCGGATCTGCCCGGCCGCTTCGGAGATCCGCACCAGGCCGGTGGCCATGATGGGGTTCGACGACTGCGGCCCGCCCGAGGGATTGACGACGGTGTCGCTGCCGAGCCCGAGCGCCGAGACGAGCAGCGGCTCCTCGTGGGTGAACGCCGACTGGATCTCGGCGACCTCGATCGGCCCCTCCTCGATGCCCGCCGCCTTGGCCGCGAGCGTCGTCGAGTTCGACGTCGTCAGGTCGCGCATCCCCGGGTAGTGCAGCTCGCTGTAGTGCGCGAAACCCCTGATCCAGACGGGGTTTTCGCACAGCTCCCGGGCCTTGTCGGCGCGGGCGATGATCGAGCGCGCAGGCACCGTCGGTGATCGGCGGGAGGTCGTGGCGGCGCAGCGGCGCGCGCACGTAGTCCTCCGCCAGTAACGCGTCGACGTCGTAGTCGCCGGTCACCTGGTTGTAGGAGCGGCTCTTGCCGTCCTTGCGGGTCCGGGCCGCGACCTCCGCCATCTGGCGCTCGGTCACGACGCCTGCCTCGAGGAGGGCACGCGCCTGCAACCCGGCGAAGGTGACGGCATCGGCGCCCAGCGGCGCCAGGTAATAGGGGTCCATCTCCATCGAGTAGATGAGCGCCGGATCGGCGGTCGAGGACCGCCCCGAGCCCATGGCCAGCGCGACGTCGATGTCGTCCATCTGCAGCCGCAACCACGCCTCGTAGAGGGCCCAGGCGCCGTCCATCTCGACATGGCTGTCGCGCTTGGGCGGCCACGCGCCGACGGCGTCGATGTTCTGCACGAACGAGAACGCCTGGCCGGCCACGTAGTCGCAGCTGCCGGCGCAGGTGAAGTCGACCTCTGCCCGGGTGATGCCGGCGTCCTTGACCGCACCGCTCACGACGTCGTTGAGCATCTGAGCTTCGGTCTTGTCGGTGTTGCGCACCATCGGCGAGATGCTCCAGCCGATGATCGCGATGTCATCGGGTGCTGTGATCACTATCGGCCGTCCTCAGTTCAGTTTGTTGGCGAGATCGGGTTCGGTGGAGTCGGGCTCGCCGGTCGGCTGGAAGCCGATGAGGCCGCCCTCGGCCCGCGGGTTGTCCCGGCTGGCGGTCCCGGACTCGTCCCAGATCGCCTTCACTCGCAGACCGATCCGGATCTGATCGTTCGGCACGTCGATCAGCGTCTGGTAGCCCAGCACCACATCGGTGTCGTCGAGCCACACATGCGCCCGCGAGAACGGCTCGGTCGCGGTCTGCCCCGGGTACTGCGTCGGGGTGATGATCGTGTAGTTCGTGACCACGCCGGTCTGCGGCAGATCCACCTCGTGCTCGGTGGTCAGCTCGATCGCGTCGATCGGGCAGAACCCGCGGCCGCCGGTGTACGTGCGGCTGCAGATCGGGCAGCGCAGGCCGAGGAACCGGCTGTGCCTCCCGGCCTCTTCGGCACGCTCCACGTTGGGCGTGACGGGGATCCGATACGCGATCTCGGCGTCGTACTCCATCATCGTGACCGGCTCGGCCGCACTCGGCCCGTCGTTGGTCTGCGCGCTCTCGCCGGGGACGAACGCCTCGATGTCGGTGATGTGGCCGATGCGCTCGGCCTTCCACCGCGGGGCGACCCTCATGCCCGTCGACATCGCGTCGATCGAGCCGGCGTCGACCGCATGCATCAGCGCGGTGTCGGCGCCGTCGAGCTTGACGAGCGCGAACGCGAACGGCTTGTCCAGCGGATGCTGCGACGTGGGCTCGGCGACCCATGTCCAATCCACGACGGTGCCGGCCGGGCCGACATCGACGAAGTCATGGCTGAGCTCGGCGCCGGTGGCGGGATCCCACTCGAGCGGCGGGACGAGAACCGATGAACCATTGCGAATACCGATGATCCGCTGCTCGGTGAGCGCGGTCATGAACGCACCGAGCACCGGACCGAGCGAGCGTCGGTACGGGAACTTGATGGTCATCTCTGTGACGTGAACCAAAGCTGTCTCCCTAGGGCGGGATGGGTTGCCTAGGAAACCTACAACCCCGCTCGGGACGATCCGGCGGCAGCCTGCTTGAAGCCGGAGTGGCGGCCTCATGGCACCATCAGGCGGTGAATGCTCCCCTGTCCGGTTTTCGCATCGTTGACCTGACCGTCGACCGCGGCGAGCTCTGCGCCCGGCTGCTCGGTGACCTCGGCGCCGAGGTCATCAAGGTCGAGCCGCCCGAAGGCTCCAGCGCCCGCGGGCTCGCGCCGTTGTATGCCAGCACGAGCCTGTTCTTCGCGGTCCGCAACGCCGGCAAGAAGAGCGTCGCGCTGGACCTCGACACCGCCGAGGGGCTCGAGCGGCTCCACGAGCTGCTGGCGCACAGCGACGCGCTCGTGCAGTCGAGCGAGGCCGGAGTCGGGCTCGACGCTTACGAGCTGGCCGCGCGCCACCCGCACCTCGTCGTCACCTCGATCACCGCGTACGGGCTCACCGGGCCGTGGTCGGGCCGGCTCGCCACCGACAGCGTGCTCACCGCGACCGGCACCATCGCGTTCAAGGCGGGCACTCCCGAGAAGGATCCGCTGACGCCGCCGGCCTGCTTCGCCGATGACGGCGCGGGGGTCACGTTCGCCTTCGCGACACTCGCAGCCCTCTGGCAGCGGGAGAACGACCCTGACGGCCCGGGCGGCGGCCAGGTGCTCGACTGCTCGGTGAACGAGGCCATCGCCAACATGGGCGACTGGTCGATGTCGAACAACTACATCCGCCGGGCAGCAGGCGACAACTCGCCGGAGATACGCACCGGCGCGGCCCGGTGTGGCCATCGCTGAAGTGCGCCGACGGCTACGTCCGCGTGGTCATCCTGGCGCCGCGGCAGTGGCGCGCGATGCGGGCCTGGCTCGGCGAGCCGGAGTACCTGCAGGACCCCTCGCTCGACACCCTTCCCGGGCGCCTCGGCATCCAGGCCGCCGTCATCAACCCGCTCATCGAGGAGCTCTTCGAAGGCCGCACGATGGACGACATCGCGGCGGAGGCCCAGCAGCGCGGCATCGTCTGCACGCCGCTCGCCACGGCCGCCGACGTGCTGCGTAACGAGCACTTCAAGGTGCGCGGGTCGCTGGTCGACGTCGACCTCGGCGGCGGCCTGCGCGGCCCTGTCCCGGCAGGCTTTTTCGAGCTCGACGGGCACCGGGCAGGGCCGGTCGTCGGACCGCCGGCGGTCGGGCAGCACACGGCGGAGGTCTTCGCGGATCTGGGCGAGCAGCGGGCCTCTTCCGGGAACACGGCGGTCGGACTTCCGCTCACCGGCCTGCGGGTCGCCGACTTCGGCATCGGCGGCGTCGGGGTCGAGGTCGGACGGATGCTTGCCGAGTACGGAGCCGAGGTCCTGAAGGTCGAGAGCCGCAGCTACCCGGACTTCATCCGGCTCGCGACGGGCGGGGAGATGTCGCCGTCCTTCGCCTCTTCCAGCCGGTCCAAGCTCGGCTTCGGGGCGAATGCCAAGCACCCCGACGGCAACCGCGTCCTCAAGCAGCTGATCGCCAAATGCGACGCGCTCGTAGAGAACAACTCGACCGGCGTGATGGACCAGCTCGGGCTGGGCTACGAGGCGTTGAAAGCGGTCAACCCGGGGCTGGTCATGCTCTCCAGCCAGCTGATGGGCTCGCGCGGACCCTGGGCGCAATTCCGGGGCTACGGGCCGAGCACGCGCGCCGCCGGCGGCATCGAGATGCTCTGGAACTACGACGATCAGGACGAGCCGGCCGGCGGCATGTCGATCTTTCCCGACCACCTGTGCGGGCGGCTGGGGGCACTCGGCATCGTGGCCGGCCTGCTCGGGCGGCGCCGCGGCGGCGGCCAGGGCGCGCACGTCGAGGTCGCCCAGGTCGAGGCGACCCTCGGGATCGTTGGTGACCTGCTGACCAAGGAAGCGCTCGAGCCGGGCACGGTGCGGGCCACCGGAAACCGCCGCGACCGCGGGACGCCGTGGGGCCTGTTCCCCTGCGCCGGCGAGGAGCAGTGGGTCGCCATCACCTGCCGCGACGACGCCGACTGGGCGGCGCTGGTTTCGGTGATGGGATCGCCCGAATGGGCTGTGAATGCTGAGTTCTCGACGGCGGCCGGACGGGCGGCGCGGGTCGATGAGGTCGAGCAGGGCTTGCGCAAGTGGACCAGGAGCCAGACCCGCGAGCACGTCGCCGGCCTGCTGCAGAAGGCCGGCGTCCCTGCCGGCGAGATGCTCACCGCCCTGGAATCCATCACCAACGAGCACTACCTCGCCCGCGGCTTCAAGGTGGAGATCGACCAGCCGGGAGTCGTCGGCGAGAAGATGGCCTTCGACGGCCCCGGGTTCTACGGCTCGCGGATGTCACCGGTGCACATCGCCAAGGCGCCGTGGGTCGGCGAGCACACCCGCGAGGTGTGCCGCGATCTGCTCGGCATGGACGAGGCCGAGATCGAGCGGCTCGTCGCGGAGACGGCGCTCGAGGTCACCCCTCCCCCGGCCGCCACGTCGTGAAAGACACGCTCGTCACCGGGCTCACCAACCGGATGAGCTTCGAGGTGACGGCCGACCGCACGACCGACCATGCGGTCAACGCGGTGCTGGCGACCCCGTCGATGATCGGGCTCATCGAGTGGGCGTGCTTCGGCGTGACGGCCGAGCACGTCGACCCCGGCGAGACGACAGTCGGCACGCACGTGTGCGTCAGCCATGAAGCGGCGGTGATGCAGGGCGAGAGCATCGACATCAGCGCGGAGCTGCTGACCATCGAAGGACGCAAGCTGACCTTCGGGGTCGAGGTCACCGGGCCGCGCGGACGGGTCAGCGAAGGCACCCACCAGCGTGCGGTGATCCGGCTGCCCTCTTAGCCGCTCACGCACTCACGCAGAAACGCGTACAGCCGATCGCGGGCCATCTTGCCCAGCACCGTCGGCGCGGACTCGACGCCGTGCGGCCCCTCCGGGTAGACCGCGAGCTCGACGGGCGAACCGGCGGCCTCCAAGCGGGCGGCCACGAACGTCGAGTCGTCGAGGAGCCAGTCCGCCGTCCCCACGGTGAGCAGACATGGCGGGAGGTCGTGCAGCGGCGCCCACAGCGGCGAGACTGCCGGGTCGCGTGCTTGCTCGAGACTGCGGCCCGGCAGGTAGTGCCGGCGGTTGACGCCGTCACCCGTCGCGTAGGGCACCTTGCCGACCATCTGCTTGGCGCTCGGGGTGCCGCCCCAGTCGTAGACCCCGTAGCACAGGTCGACTCCCGCGAACGGCGGACGGGCGCCCAGGCGATCGCGTAGCCGCACCATCGTCAGCAGCGACAGGTAGGCACCCGCCGACTCGCCGCCGACGAGCAGCCGGTCGGTACCGAACTCGGCCTGCGCCTGGTCGATGAGCCAAAGTGCGGCGGCCTCGGCGTCGTCCGGGCCGGCCGGGAACGGGTGCTCGGGCGCGAGGCGATAGTCGACGCTGACGACCGCGACGTTGCACGCCTGGGCGAGCTGCCAGCTGCGCGCGTCCATCGACAGCGCGGAGCCCATCGTCATCCCGCCGCCGTGGTAGTGCAGGTAGACCCCGGTCACGGTGTCGGGCGTCAGCACCCGAATCGGGATCGGCCCCGCCGGGCCGGGGATCTCGCGAACCACCGGGAAGTCGAACGTCTGGAAGCCGAAGAGCCCGCCCGGCTTCATCGCGTCACGAATCCACGCGAGCCCTTCGGGCGTGCTCGTGTCGATCGAGCCCAGCGCCGAGGTCGCTTCCATGACGTTGCTGTTGGACGTCCGCTGCTCGTCGACGTACTGCAGCAGCGCGGGATCGAACAGAGCCATGGGGGTCACCCAACCACCGGCCGCCTCCGATGGCGAGAGCGGGAGCCAGTACGTTCGCCCCATGCAATGGACGATCGGCGACGTGCGGGTCACCAAGGTGGTCGAGCACGAACTCCCCATCCCGCTCAACGGGCTGCTCCAGGACGTGCCTGCCGAGGCGGCTGGTCGTCACGCGTGGCTGAAGCCAGACTTCCTCGACGACGACGGGCTCTGCCGGCTGTCGATCCACGGTCTGGTCATCGACACCGGAGAGCGGCGCATCCTGGTCGACACGTGCGTCGGCAACCTGCGCGAGGGGCTGGTCTTCCCGCCGGCCGAGAGCACGTTCATCACCTCGCTCGCCGCCGCCGGCTACGCGATCGAGGACATCGACACGGTCGTCTGCACCCACCTGCACTTCGACCATGTCGGCTGGAACACGCGCCTCGTGGACGGCGAATGGGTCGTCACGTTCACCAACGCGCGGTACCTCATCGGTCGCGTCGAGTGGGAGCACTGGTCGGTCACCGACGGCGATTACAGCAACGTCGGCGACACGGTGCGTCCGGTGGTGGAGTCGGGCGCGGCCGACCTGGTCGAGGTCGACCACCAGATCTGCCCGCAGGTACGGCTCGTTCCGACCCCGGGTCACACGCCCGGCCACGTGAGCGTGGTCATCGAGAGCGCCGGCGAGCGCGCTGTCATCACCGGCGACATGGCCCATCACCCGATCCAGTTCGCCGAGCCGGAGATCGGCGCCCCGGCCGACAGCGACTCCCCCATGGCCGCCAAGACGCGTCGCCTGTTCCTCGCCGAGCGCGAGCAGGACCGGGCGCTCGTCATCGGCACGCACTTCGGCGGGCCGACCGCCGGACGGATCGAGGCCGACGGCGAGACCTGGCGGCTGGTCGCGGAAGCCGGCCGGTAGCCGGCTCCCTACTTCGGCTGCAGCCGCGCGCCGCCGTCGATCCGGATCGTCTCGGCATTCATGTAGCTGTTAGTGATGAGCTCGAGCGCGAGCGAGGCGAACTCGTCGGCGGTGCCGAGCCGGTCGGGGAAGAGCACGTCGCGCTTCAGCTTGTTCTTGAACTCTTCCGATGCCTCACCGGTGCCGTAGATGGGGGTGTCGATCAGTCCCGGCGCTATGCAGTTGACCCGCACCCCGATGACCGACAGGTCGCGGGCGACCGGCACGGTCAGGCCCACGACGCCGCCCTTGGACGCCGAGTAGGCGGCCTGCCCGATCTGGCCCTCGAACGCCGCCAGCGACGCCGTGTTCAGGATCGCGCCGCGCTCGCCGTCGGCCTGCGGCTCGTTGCCCGCCATCGCCGTCGCCGCGAGCCGGATGCAGTTGAACGTGCCGATGAGGTTGATCCCGATGACCTTGGTGAAGACGTCGAGATCGAAGGCGGTCTCGTACGACGGCTGCCGCCCGACCGTGCGCATCGCGCTGCCGATGCCGGCGCAATTCACCAGCACCCGCAGGGCACCGAGCTCCTTCGCCTCCTCCACCGCGGCGATGACGGTGTCGGTGTTGGTGACGTCGGTGTGGGTGTAGGCGCCGCCGATCTCCTCGGCGAGCGCCACCCCCTGCTCGTCCTGCAGATCGGCGATCACCACCTTGGCTCCGCGCCTGGCCAGCAGCCTGGCCGTCGCTTCACCGAGCCCCGAAGCGCCGCCCGTGACGATTGCCGATGCCCCGACGATGTCCACTCAGGAACCCAGCGCCTTCTTGGCCGCGAACCAGCCAGTCATCATCGCCTGGAAGTGCTTGGGGTCATAGATGTCCTCCTCGTAGGACCAGAGGTTGTTGCCCGCGTACTTCAACAGCGTGAAGTTGTACGCCTGGTGGATGCTGCCGTCGCCGGGGTCCGCCATCCGGTTCCACACCTGGCAGGTGATCCACCCGCGGTCGGTGTCGATCATGTACCACTCGATCGGGAAATGGATCATCTGGTCGACCGGCGCGGTGGTCATCGTCTCGGTGATCCACTTGCGGATCGCCTCCCGGCCACCCATGCGCCCGTAGTTCGACTCGACGTACGTCGCGTCCTCGGTGAACAGGTCAGCCCATGGGTTCCAGTCCCCCGAACTGCCCGCCGCAAGCGCCACCTCCTGGAAATTGGCGAATGCGTCCTCGAGCTCATCCCGCGTCCAGCGTCCCATGGTTCTCCTTCAACAAATGCCCGCGACCCGGCAGCGCTGCCGACCGAGGCAAGGTATCCCCCGCTCGCCAGGTCCGCAGCGCCGGGTCTGCTGTCCGCGGCGCGCAGCCATCTGTCAGAGTCGGACCCGCAGACACGAGGGAGGTGCCGGTGGCGGACCGGAAGATCGATTACGCGGGCTCGGTCCACGACGAGCGGGAGATCGAGGCCGTCGTCGAGGTGCTGCGCGGCGGGCCGACCGCGCTGCGCATCGGCCGCAACGTCAAGGCGATGGAGCGCCGGGTCGCCGAGCTGTTCGGCAAGCGGCGCGGCGTCATGTGCAACTCCGGGAGCTCGGCGCTCTACCTCGCGATCGAGGTGCTCGACCTGGAGCCGGGCGACGAGATCGTCACCTCGGCCGTCACCTTCTCGACCGACATCGCGCCGATGATGCGCAAGGGCATCGTGCCGGCGTTCGTCGATGTCACTCCCGACACCTTCCAGATCGACGTCGACGCGATCGAGGAGATGATCGGCCCGCGCACCAAGGCGATCCTGGCTCCCAACCTGATCGGCAACGCGCCCGACTGGGACCGCATCCGGGAGCATCGCCGACCGTCACGGCCTGCGCCGTCATCGAGGACTCCTGCGACGCCCTCGGGCTCACCCTTCGCGGCACGCCCACCGGTGCCCGGGCCGACATCAGCCTCACCAGCTTCGCCCTGTCCCACATCATCACCGCCGCCGGCACCGGTGGCATGGTCTGCTTCGACGACGACGAGCTGGCCGATCGGGCGCTGCTCTTCCGCCGCTGGGGACGCCGCTCCGAAGTGCAGCTCTTCGGATCCAAGAAGGGCCACGAGCGCCGCTTCTTCAGCACCATCGACGGCGACCTCGAATACGACAACCTGTTCATCTTCGACGAGCTCGGCTGGAACTTCGAGCCCTCGGAGCTGTCGGCCGCGTTCGGCCTCGTGCAGCTGGACAAGCTCGGCGAGAACCTCAAGCGCCGCCAGCGCAATTTCGAGCGCACCAGCTCGCACTTCGCCCGCTGGCCACAGCACTTCACGCTTCCCCGGCTCACCGAAGGCATCGAGACCGGGTGGCACATGTTCCCCACGATCATCAAGCCGGAGGCCGGCATCCGCCGAGCGCAATTCCAGCAGTGGATGGAAGCTCACGGCATCGACACCCGGATGGTCTGGACCGGCAACGCCGCTCGCCAGCCGGCCTTCCGCGATCATCCGTTCCGCCAGCCGCAAGGTGGACTGCCCCATGCCGACCGCGTCATGGAGTACGGGCTGATCCTGCCCAACAACCACTCGCTGGACGACGACGACTGCGACTACATCGGCGAGACCGTCGAGGCATTCCTCACCGAGAAGGGACTCACCTGATGTCCGGCCCCCTGTTCGACGGCAACTTCGAGGGCAAGATCGCGCTCGTCACGGGCAGTGCGAGCGGCATCGGCCGCGGCATCGCGCTCGAACTCGCCCGCCGCGGCGCCGACCTGGTGCTCGCCGACATCCACCAGACCCGCCTTGCCGAGGTGGTCGGTGAAGTGAAAGCCCTTGGCCGCGAGGTGATCGGGGTCAGCTGCGACGTGTCCAAAGACGCCGATGTGGAGCGCTTGCGCGATGAGGCGTTCGAGCGGTTCGGGCGCGTCGACATCCTCTGCAACAACGCCGGAGTCGCCGTGATGGGCCCGCCGGAACGGGTCGAGATGGCCGACTGGGAGTGGATCCTGCACATCAACGTGCTCGGCCTGGTGCGCGGGGTGCGGGCCTTCGTGCCGGCGATGCTCGAGCGCGGCAGCGGCTACGTCGTCAACACCGCCTCGGTCGCCGGCACCTGGGCCTACACCTGGGACGCAGCTCCCTACATCACGTCGAAGTTCGCCGCGTACGGCTACTCCGAAGTCCTCGCGCGATCGCTGCGCCCGCAAGGCATCGGGGTCTCGGTGCTCTGCCCCGGGCTCATCACGACCAACCTCGCCGAGTCGGTACGCGTCTCGGGAGTCCCCGATGACCGCCAGGCGGAATGGTTCTACCTGCCACCGGAGATGCTCGACCCGAAGGACCCCGAGGACGTCGGCGTCATGGTGTGTGACGCGATCACCGAGGGAAAGTTCGCCATCTTCACCCACGACATCGACGAGCAGCGATTCCGTGAATGGCGCACGGATATCGACGCCTCGCTGGCAGGCGTCATCGCGAGCTCACCGACGCCTCCGCGCATTGTGGGCTAACCGGCTGGACACGTGTAGCTGATCGGCCCCGAGGATGCCTGCCGGTGCGCGGGATCCAGTATCTGGAGCGTCGCCGCACCCTGCAGGGGTCGCGATCCGCTGACGGCGAAGCGCAACTCGACACGTGCCGTCCGTTCACCGGAGCGCACCTGCAAGGTCTGCTGCGTTGTTGGGTCGCCCGTCCGGACGCAGCCGGCGAGCGCACCGTCAGCTTCCCGGATGAGCCGTTGAGGCTGACGTAGGCGACAAACGTCCAGTTCGCTCGTGGGCACTCGCCGACACCCGAGGAGGCATGCACCGAAACATCCGCGACAGCCATTGGAGGGGCTTCGGGCTCCCGGTCCCCAGGAGCACTGCCAGCAGCGCACCGATCCCCCCGACGAAAACAGCTGCCGCTGCGAGGATTCTTCTCCTGGGGATCCGCCGACCCTTTCGGGGTGGCCCGCCCGGCGGCGCGGGTGGTGCGGCGTGGGATGGTGGCGACGCGGACGGTGCGGTCGTGAGCGTCGCGGGTAGGTTGTCGAACGGTGGCCGGCCACTGAGACTCGGGCACGGCGGACAGCACGGCGACGAGTTCGCTGGGCCTTGGTCGACGCTCCGGCTGTTTGTCCAAGGCGGACATCAGTGCCGCCGACGCCGTGCGGGGAAAGCCGGACCGGAACTGATTCGGGTACGGACAGGTTCCTGGCATGCGCCGCGATGAGACCCATGATCCGCGGTTCTCGAACGGTAGCCGGCCGGTCAGCATCTCGTGCCATCACCGCGAAGCTGTAGGTGTCCGATCGGCTGTCGGGCTCGCTGGTACCCATGGCCACCTCGGGCGGCAGATAGGCCGGCGTGCCGCCGATGGTGTCGGTGGCGGTGCGGAAGATGTTCTGGTTGGTGGCGATGCGAGCGAGGCCGAAATCGCCGAGCTTCCCATGACCGTCCGGAAGCACGAAGACGTTGGCCGGCTTGACGTCCCGGTGAGCGATCCCTTTGGCGGCAGCGGTTTCCAGCGCGGTCGCCACATCGCGCAGGATGACGAGCTCTTCCGACAGTATCCCCGTCAGCAAGCGCTGCTCGAGCAGGGCATCGAGCGGCTCGCCGGGGACGTACTCCATGATGATGGACGGCTCGGCGTCGGTGAACCGGACGTCGTGCACGCGCACCACGGTGGGATCCTCCAGGCCGGCGAGGACGATGGCTTCACGCCGAAATCGGTTCAGGGCGTCAGGGTCGGCGAGAGCCTCGCGCCGCAGAACTTGATGGCCACCAGACGATCCAGGGCAACGTGACGCGCCAGGACGACCTCGCCGAAGCCGCCGCTGCCGAGCAGCCGTATCGTCTCGTAGCCGCGCGGGGCGGAAGAGGCCCCTCAACCCTTGCGATGAACCGTGTAGGAGTACGTCGTCACTTTCTTGCCCACATTGTCCTCGCAGTTGCCCGTAGGTCGCTGTACGTCGTGGTTTCCAGTGCGGTGCCGGACAGGTCGAGTGCCCTTCCGGGCCCGTCTTTGGTGGCGGGCTCGCGGCGTATCACCCGCAGTGTCCAGACGACCGAATGGTGCTCAAGCGCCGTGGAGCCGGCGACCTTCGTGCCGTTGGGAAGCACGCAGGCGACACGCGATTGTTCTGTCGTGGTCGAGGTGAACGCGTCGCCGGCGTACTTGAACGTAAAGGTGCTACCGGGTGCTTTGACGACGGCAGTGCATGCCGTAGCCGTGCACTTCTCGGTGATGGTCCAGGGGAAGGTACCGACCTTGCCCGCTTTCAGTTTCGGGTCCGTCGTCGAGGTGATCGCGCCCGTCGCGCCGAACGACCCGAGGGGTGAGGAGGCCAGCAGCACGACATCCGGCGGGGGCGGCTTCGGCTTCGCGGCGGTCGCGACGACAGCGGTGGTGACGGCGGCCGCCACGACGACGACGCCGACCCCGCCGGCGACGACCGGGCGCGCACGCGAGCGCATTCCTGACGCGCCCGGCCCGCCGACCCGTTTGGAGCACTCCGCCGGCCGGTGCCCCGCCCGTCTCTGCCGTCGCCGTCGCCAGCGCGCTGACGGTCTCGGTTCCTGCGGCTGCCGTGGCCGCCGAACCACCGGTACCGACGCCGGCGACCATGGCCGCCGTTCCTCCAGCGACTCCCATCCCGGTGAGACCCGCGACGGAAGCCGCTGACAGCCAGGCCGCCCCGTAACGCGACAGAGCAGCCGCCTCCAGCTCGGCGAGGAATGCGGCGGCGTCCGCCGGACGCTCGGAAGGTTGCTTGCGCAGCGCGCGGTCCAGCAGATCGGCCAACTCGGTGCCATGGTCGCGAAGCGCCGGCGCCGGCTCCTCACGGTGCGCGCGGATGGTGGCCAGAACGTCGCCGCGGGAAACGGCGGCGCACCCGAAAGCAGCTGGTACAGCACCGCGGCCGCCGAGTAGACGTCACTGGCCGGCGTCAGCGGATCGCCCGATGCCGCCTCCGGACTGAGGTAGGCCGGCGTCCCGAAACTCCTGGCGCGCCGCTGGGCGCCGCCAACCCGAAGTCGATGAGCTTTGTCGTACCGCTCTCGTCGACAATCAGATTGAAAGCGAGACATCGCCGTGAACGAGCCCACGATCGTGGGCGTACGCGAGTCCCTGCAACGCGCCGCGAGCACGCCCAGCGACTGCTCCGGCTTCAGCTGCCCCACCACGTCGAGCAGCTCGCGAAGCGTCTGCCCGGCAACCCACTCCGTCACCAGGTACGGGCGATCCGCATCGTCGACAAAGTCATAGACCGCAACAATGTGCGGATCGTCCAGCTCTGACAGCCGGCGCGCTTCCGAACGCAACTGGGAAACCGCAGCCGCATCGGCACGCAGCCCCACCGACAGCGCCTTGATCGCCACCAGCCGCCCGAGTTCGACGTGGCGCGCGCGCCACACCGTGACGCTGGCGCCTTCCGCGATCAACTCTTCGATCGTGTACGGACCGAACATTGTCGCTGTCATTGGTTTCCCCCGACCAGACACCGTGGTGGCGACTGACCGTAACCGCAAACATATGAAGATCGTGTGACTTTGATGAAACTGGACCGCTACACGCGCGGGCTCACGGCGCGGCGGGTCGGTGAGCCCGCGAGGGAGAGGTCTGGAACCGTTCGAAGAGCGTGCGCAGCCCGATCTCGCCTTCGAGACGGGCCAGCGCGGCAGCGGCTACGTCGTCAACACCGCCTCGGTCGCCGGCACGTGGGCCTACACCTGGGACGCGGCGCCTACATCACCTCGAAGTTCGCCGCCTACGGCTACTCCGAAGTCCTCGCGCGCTCGCTGCGCCGCAGGGCATCGGGGTCTCGGTGCTCTGCCCCGGACTCATCACGACCAACCTCGCCGAGTCGGTACGCGTCTCGGGAGTCCCGATGACCGCCGGGCGGAATGGTTCTACCTGCCACCCGAATGCTCGACCCGAAGGACCCCGAGGAGGTCGGCGTCATGGTGTGTGACGCGATCACCGAGGGAAAGTTCGCCATCTTCACACACGACATCGACGAGCAGCGATTCCGTGAATGGCGCACGGATATCGACACCTCGCTGACTGACATCATCGCGAGCTCACCGACGCCTCCACGCATCGTCGGTTAGGGGAAAGCGACGGCAGTTCCGTGGCCCGACTACTCGTTGATGCGAACGTGGGTTGTCTTGCAGGCGTATACGGGCAACCCGGTGCGCCAGTAGGTCGGTCCCCTGTAGAAGATCGCGACCCGATAGGTCTGCGGTTTGCCATAGGCGCCCAGAGCGCTGGCCAGCGGAGGGCTGACAAATCCGCCAGGAGCCCCGCCGCTGAGCGCGTATCCCATCTGGTTGCTGGTAGTCGTCTCGACTCCAATAGCCCACCCAGGTCGGCGACACCTACGCCCGCGCACGAAAACACTTGCCACAATGGCGCCGCTGCGCCCACCCGCAGCGCAGGTGACCGGAAGTGTCAGCTTCAGGTTCGTCGTGCCGGGGGCCACGGCCGTCGGTAGACGCCGGCGTAGTGACGGTAGGACGTCGCCCCTCGGGGTCTTGGGATAGGTCTCGACCCAGACTTCTTCACCCCGGAAAGGATGTTTCCAATGAAAAACGGCTGCTGTGCGGGTCGTAGGTGTCGTCCCAGTGTCCACGACGGCGGCGTTCAAATGAAATACCCGCCCATAAGCATCGCCCGGGAGCCGGCAACCCCGCAGGTCCAGCCGGAGCCAAGCTCATCGACGAACGTGAAGCCCACCATCGCGTTGACCGCCCGGCCGTCATCACCGCTCGAGCGTGCCAGAGTATCGACTTTTGGTCAGGGTCCCGCAGGACGCCTGCGCGGGTCCTGCGCTACCCAGCACCAGCGCCGACGCTCCAGTGACGAGAGCCATGGCTATTCCGGTCGCGCGGCGGCGACGGTCGAGGACCCTCATGGTGTCGTTCCTGAGATACCAGCTGCGGCGGGGGCGCTAGCGGTCGGAGGCACGGGAACCGACGAAGGGGTCTCCGCCAACCGGCTCAGCCCTGGATCGGCCGGCTCGGTGTTGGGTCCGGTGGTGGCGACATGCGGGGTCAGGTTCAGCACGGGTGCCCCTTGCGAAGGCGGAAGTTGCCAGTAGTCCACGAAGACTCCGGGCGCGATGGAGCCGGCCGTGTGCAGTCCCAACACGGTGAGCCTGATTCGGTGGAGCACGTCGCCTTTGGCGACGAAGTGTCGGCTGACCACCCGTACGAATGAGGAACCGTCGCTGAAGTCACCGATTCGTTTTCCGTCCATGAACGCGCGGTACTTGCCGCTGAAGGGGCCGAGGAAGGTCGCGACGTCGATGCTGGTTCCCGAAAGACGAGGCTGACCGTTGCCCCGGACGTCACTGAGACGGAAGCCATTCCGCTGGAATACGCGGAACCGATGGCCGTTCCCCACCCGTACTCGAACGCCGGGTTGGGCAGGCTGCCGCTTTGCGAGGAGACGCCGTCGATCACGACATCGGTCCCCCGGGACGAGCTCGAACCTCTGGAGCCACGGACGACCACGTCCAGCCGATGGCCCGACGGCGTCAGGCCGCCGGCGGTCACGGGTACCCGAAAGCGGGTGCGGGCTGAATAGGTGTCGATCGTTCGCCGCAGCCTGCGGTCGATGTAGACGTCCATCAGACCACCCGTTGGACTGGTCGCCGTCCAGACAGTCACCGACCGACCGGTGAACGTGAGGGATGCGCGGGCCTGCTTCATCGACTCGACCACGTAGGAACCACCCCACGCGCCCGGGTTTCCGCGTGCCGCCCACGTGTACATGGCGGCCGAGCCCTGGTCCTCAGCACGCTTCCCAGCTCGGAAGTCCGCATTGCCAGTGATGGGAGGGCGATGCTGAGCGTCCAAGAGGCGGGCGGCAAACGAGATTCGGTAGTACTGGCCGAAGACCAATGCTTGGGTCGGCAGGACCCAGATGCTGCTGATCCGGCTGCCGCTGCAGTCGACGTCCGAGTCACCGCTCTTGCAGAGCAAGGTGGCCGGGACGAGACGACCTGAATCGCGCTCGCGGATGAGCAGCCCGTCCTGGTTCACCCCGGACACCGGGCGAGCAAGGCGAACCAGTGCTGCACCGGGAGGCTGCCAGTTGCCTCGCGAAGGATTGGGAGCGGGCGTGCAGGCGGTCAACGCCACACTGCTGAACGCGAGCACAGCAGCTGTCGCGCCGGCCCATCGAAGTATCGGGATCCGTCGCACGGATTTCCCCTCGGCCGGCGCTGCGCACAGTCACCGCCGATTGGCAGCCACGCTTAGTGGATCGGCCGGGTTATGGGCAAGGTGAAAAGGCACTTCGTCCCTTGGGGGACGAGACCCGGTCAGCTACCGGAAACCGGCGCGGCAGTAGTCGACCGGCTCACGAGAATCTCGTCGTAGCCGCGCAGCACTCGCGTGCCGCGGCGGGTCGGTGGACCCGCGAGGGAGAGGTCGGGGAACCGTTCGAAGAGCGTGCGCAATCCGATCTCGCCTTCGAGACGGGCGAGCGCGGCGCCGAGGCAGTAGTGCACGCCGGCGGAGAACGCGAGGTGCTCGCGGGCGTTAGCGCGGCTGACATCGAAGCGGTGCGGGTCATCGAAGACGGCCGGGTCGCGGTTGGCGCCGCCGATCAGCGCGACGACGAGCTGGCCCGTCCCCAACGCTGATCCGGCGAGCCGGGTCGGTGCCATCGCGACCCGAGCCGTGCGCTGGACCGGCGAGTCGTAGCGCAGCACCTCTTCGACGGCGTTGGGCCAGAGCGCCGCGTCGCCCCGCAGCTGCTCCAGCTGCTCGGGATGGGCGACGAGAGCAACGGTGCCGTTGCCGATGAGGTTGACGGTGGTCTCGAAGCCGGCGCCGAGCAGCAGCATGGCGGTGGCGGCGAGCTCGTCCTCCGACAGCATGCCGTCGCGGTCGTCCTTGACCGCGACCAGCTGGCTGAGCAGATCGTCGCCCGGGCTGCGACGAAGCTCGCCGAAGTGGCCCAGCATCCAGCTGCGCATGGCCGTCAGATCGTGTTCGGAGCGCCGGAACTCCGCGTAGCTGATCCCGATGTCGAGCGTGACCGCGGCGCCGTTGCCCCACGACAGGAACTGCTCGCGCATCGCCAGCGGAACCCCGAGGATCTCGGCGATGACCGTGACCGGAAGCCGCGCCGCGTAGTTGCGGACGAGCTCCACGGCGTCGCCCGTATCGGCAGCACCTGCCGCCATCTCGTCGAGCAGCTCGGCGGCCAGCAGCTCGATCCGTGGCCGCAAGGCCTCCATGGCCCGGGCGGTGAACACCCGGCTGACGAGCCGGCGATACCGCGTGTGGACGGGCGGATCGACGGCCAGCATCGACGGCGGATCGACCGGGGTCGCCACCGCGCCTCGCGCGGCTGCCCGCAGCAGCAGGCCGATCGGCGCCGGCAACGATTCCGGGCGCAGCCCCACCCCGAACGCGTCGCTGCGCAGCAGGTTGGCGCACACGCTGTGGCTCGCGGTGACGAGGCCGAACGGACCCTTGCTGACCAGCCCTCGCTCGCGGATCGCGTCGTAGGTCGCGAACGGATCCGCGCGCAGCGCCGCATCGGTCATCAGCCGCGCGTCCAAGCTTCCGCGCCGGGCCTCGCGGCGCAGCAGCGCGCCGGCCAGGCCGTGACGGGCGAACCAGCGGACCCGCGACAGGGCGCTCATGCCTGCAGTCTGCCAAGAACGGGCGGTGGCCTACATTCCCGTGCCATGACTACCGAGCAACACGAGCAGTACGACAGCGTGGGAATGTGCCCGGCGTCGCTGATGGCCGACTTCATGAGCCCCACCGGCGATGAGGTGCGCGCCGCCGTGGACGCGTCCCTGCAGGCCGGCGCCTCGGCGGCGTCCACCTGGACGCTCCATTTCGACGTGCTGGGCGGGCTCGAGCCTGCCGCCCGCTGGCTGAAGGCCTCCGGCCTGCGCACCGAAGTGGTGGAGGCCGCCTCGAACTGGGCTCAGGGCGACAGTGCCGCTGCCGATCGCGACGGCCGGCAGATCGCCGAAGCTGCCGCCGCGGTGGGCGCGTCGATCGTGATGGCGATCTGCCTGGAGCCGACGCTCGACGACCTCGACCGGGCGCGCGACAACCTGGCCGTGGTCGTCGCCCATGCCCGCGATGCCGGCGCCCGCACCTGCGTCGAATTCCTGCCGTGGACGGGGATCCCCGACCTCGCGACGGCCTGGTCGCTCGTGGAGCCGCTCGGCCCGGACGCCGGAATCCTGCTCGATGCCTGGCATTGGCAGCGCCAGCCGGGAGGGCCGAATCTGCCTTTGCTGGCAAGCATTCCGGGCGATCGCATCGGCTACGTGCAGCTGTGCGACGCAGCCCCGGGCGACGCGACCGACATGATGGAGGCGATGGCCGGCCGCCGGTTCCCGGGCAAGGGCGTCGTCGACTTCCCCCCGCTGGTCGAGACGTTGCGCCAGATCGGCGCGCGCCCGTTCTTCGCCACGGAGGTCTTCAACCCTGGCCTGCTCGCCGAACTCGGCAGCAACGACTTCGCCCGCGAGTCCATCACGAGCGCGAAGCGCGTGCTCGAGGGCACCGGATCGGCGTGAGCCCGCGCCCCGCCGTCATCCCGGAACCCGCCCGGGCCGCCGGTGTCGCCCTGCCCTGGGACGCCGAGGTCGACGATCCGGTGGCAGCCCTCGCCCTGGCACGCGAGACCTACGGCGACACGTTCCTCGTAGACAGCGGCCCGGATCGTTACCTGTTCACCTTCTCCCCCGCCGGCGTCGCCGCCTTCTACGGCTTGCCGGAAGCCGCCGCCAGCAAGGGGGTCGCCGACTGGCGGATGCTGCGCCGCAAGCTTCCGGACGAGGTGTTCGGCGGCCGCCGTACGCTCCCTCACGACCTGTTCGGGCGGGACGACCGCATCGCCCAGCTGGCAAGCGTCGAAAGGGCTCTCGACCTGACCGTGAACGAGCTGGGCAGCACCGGCACGTTCGACGTCTTCGCCTTCACCCGCCGGCTCGGCCATCGCGTCGGGCTGGCGACATGGGGCGGGCCCGGCTCCGACCGTGGCCCGAATTTCGAGCGTCTGGTCGCGGCTTTCGACGTGCTCGACGGCGCCGAGGCTTTCGTGCATCCCGACGCGATGGCGGCGGTGGCCGCGTCCGGCAAGGCCGCGGAGATCGCGGCGCTGAGGGTGGTCACCGAGGTCGTCGGACAGGCACTCGACAGCCCGGAGGGCCCCGGCGGGCATCCGCTCTTCGCCCGCATTGCCGAGCAATGGTCCGGCGAGCCGGAGGAAGCCCGCCGCGTCGGGGTGGGTTACGACGTCGCGCTGCTGCACATCGCCTCCATGTCGAACCTGTTCGCCGCACTCGGCTGGGCGATCGTCGATCTGCTGGAACATCCCGCCGAGCAGGACCGGATCATCGGCCTCGACCATGAGCGTGCCGAGCAATGCGTCCTGGAATCGACCCGTCTCGCGCAGCGCTCCATCATGAGTCGCTACGTGCTGCAGCCGGTCCAGCTGCCGACCGGTGATGCCGAGGACACCGTGCTCGAGGTCGAACCCGGCGTCACGATCGCCACCCTGCTTCCACTGACCAACACGACCGCCGGCCCGGGACTCGATCACTGGGACCCGGATCACTGGCGACGGCTGCGGCTGGCGGACGCCGATGAGCTCCCTGCGCCGGAGCTGGTGACGGCCTTCGGTCACGGCCGCCACACCTGCCCGGCCCAGCCGTTCTCCCTGTCCGCGATGATCGCCATCGTCACCAGGCTGTTCACGACCTTCGACGTCAGACGGGTCGATTCCGTCCGGCCCCGTCCGGAACCGGCGCAGATCGGCGGCGTCGCGCGTTCCCAGGACCCCTGCAGGGTGACGTATACGTCACGGGGTGACGGCAGCCTTATTGTGAGGTAGCAAGACAGGGCCCGGCTTGGGCGAAACAGAGTCTGACGCAGGAGTAAACGTGCAGGTTTACGACAAACTGTTCATCGGCGGAGAGCTCGTCGCCCCTCTCGGCAACGGGACGATCGACGTCATCAACGCGTCGACCGAGGAGATCGCCGGCCGCGCGCCCGAAGCCACCACCGGCGACATCGACCGCGCCGTCGCGGCCGCCCGCCAGGCCTTTGATTCCGGCCCCTGGGGCAAGACGTCCCCGCTCGAGCGGGCCGAGATGCTGCAGCAGCTTTCCAAGGGCATCCAGGCGCGTTACCAGGAGTTCGCCGAGGTCATCTCGACCGAGACCGGCTGCCCGGTGTCGAGCTCGGTGATGATGCAGGTCTTCGCCGCCACGATGGTCATGGACTACTACGGCGGCATGGGCGCTGACTTCCCGTTCGAGGAAGAGCGCAAGGGCGTCATGGGCCCCGTGCTCGTGCGCCGTGAGGCCGTCGGCGTCGTCGGCGCCATCGTCCCGTGGAACGTGCCGCTGTTCGTCACGGCTCTCAAGCTCGCCCCGGCGCTGATCGCCGGCTGCACCGTGGTGCTCAAGCCGTCCCCCGAGACCGCGCTGGACTCCTACCTGCTCGCCGAGGTCGCCACCGAGATCGGCCTCCCGGCAGGTGTGCTGAACATCGTCACCGCCGGCCGTGAGACGAGCGAGCACCTGGTCACCCACCCGGGCGTCGACAAGATCTCCTTCACCGGGTCGGGAGCTGCCGGCCGCCACATCGCCGCTCTGTGCGCGCAGGACCTGCGCCGCGTCACCCTCGAACTCGGCGGCAAGTCCGCCGCCGTCGTGCTCGAAGACGCCGACCTCGATGCCGCCCTCGGCCACATCGTCTCCAACGGGCTGATGAACAACGGCCAGGCCTGCATCGCGCAGACCCGGATCCTGGCACCGAAGGGGCGCTACGCCGAGGTTGTCGATGCTCTGGCCGCCAAGGTCGGTGCGCTCAAGGTCGGCAGCGCCCTCGACGCCACCACCGAGATCGGCCCGCTGGTCGCCAACCGCCAGCGCGAGCGGGTCCTCGGCTACATCGAGAAGGGCAAGGAGCAGGGCGCCCGGGTCGTCACCGGTGGCGGACGCCCGTCCGATCAGGACCGCGGGTGGTTCGTCTCGCCGACGGTCTTCGCCGATGTCGACAACCACATGACCATCGCCGAGGAGGAGATCTTCGGTCCGGTGCTGTCGGTCATCTCCTACGACGGTCCCGACGACGCCGTGCGCATCGCCAACGACACCACCTACGGCCTGTCCGGCGCGGTGTACGGCGAGGACGTGGGCCTGGCCACCGACGTCGCCCGCCGGCTGCGTACCGGCACCGTCGCGGTGAACAACATGTCGCCGATGGACTTCGCCGCCCCGTTCGGCGGGTTCAAGCAGTCGGGTCTGGGCCGCGAGCTCGGCCCCGAGGGACTGCAGGCCTACCTGGAGTACAAGACGATCACCCTGCCGAACTCAGGGCCCGCTGTAGGCGCCTGACCCCCTCAGACACACTGGGGCCATGCTCCTCCGGACCTCGATCAGTGCCGGTGTCGCCACCGTCACGATCGATCACCCGCCCACCAATCTCGTCGACGGCGCGTTCATCGCCGCACTGATCGAGGTCCTGGAGAGCACCGAAGCCAACCCTGACGTCCGGGTCCTGCTGTTTCGCAGCGCCGACCCGGACTTCTTCCTGATGCACGGCGACGTCGAGCAGATCCTCAGGATCCCTGCTGGTCACTACGCGCCGGTGACCGAACCGAACGCCGCGGCGGCCGTCTTCGAGCGGCTCTCATCGCGGACCGCTGGTGACGATCGGACTGCTCGACGGCGCAGCACGCGGCGGAGGCTGTGAGTTCCTCTCGGCGCTCGATCTGCGGATGGGCTCGCCCCGCAGCGTCATCGGCCAGCCCGAGGTGGCCATGGGCATCCTTCCCGGCGCGGGCGGCACGGCCCGGTGGCCGCGGCTGGTCGGCCGGGCCCGGGCGCTGGACATCCTGCTGAGCGGGCGCGACGTCGAGGCGCAGGAGGCGCTCGAGATCGGATGGCTGGACTGGCTGGTGCCGGTCGCCGACCTCGAGGCTGCGGGAACCGCGCTCGCCGAGCGGATCGCCCGGATGCCCAGGGCGTCCATCGCCGCCGTCAAGCGAGTGGTCGACGTGTCGCTCTCGTCGTTGCAGCCGGCCCTCGTGGCCGAGTCCGACGCCCTGGCCGATCTGCTCTCGCAGGGGCTTCAGCAGGCGCCGATGCGCGCGTTCCTGGCCGCCGGAGGGCAGACCCGGGAGGGCGAGACGCAGCCGGATGCCGCACCTTCTCGCCGCGATGTTGGACCGCCCGAATCGGGACTGAAGGCCCGGTCCGCTGCGGCGATACAGGGCCAATACTCGGCAAATGGAGACGGCGACACTTGTGGCGCTCGGCACGACCGAGAGCCTTCGGCTACTGACCGGCCATGAAGTCGGACGCGTCGTCTACACCGACGGCGGCCTGCCGGCCGTGACCCCGGTGAACTACGCCTACGACGACGGTCACGTCTTCCTGCGTACCAGCGAGACCTCCCGGCTGGCCCGCAAAGCTCCGCGGACCATCGTGGCGTTCGAGGTCGACGAGGTCGACCGCTCGGCGCGACGCGGCTGGAGTGTGGTGGTCACCGGCCCCTGCGAGCCCGTCATGGACGAGGCACGGCTCGCCCACATCGACACGCTCGGGCTCGCTCCCTGGGCCTCCGGGGAGCACAACGTGGTGCTGGCATATCGCGGCCACGATCGTCACCGGATACCAGATCGCCCGCGACGCTGACGCACCAGGTGGGGTCGAGTAGCCCTGCCACCCGGCCGCTATGTTGCGGTCATGCGCTCGCTCGAAGGCCGCCGCGTCGTTCTCACCGGGGCCTCACCCTCGGCCGCCGCCATCGCTGATGCCTCTCGGCCGCCGGCGGCAAGCTGCAGCGGATCACCGACGGCTTCGGCTCCGAACCCGCAGTCGCGGAGGCGCTTGCCGCCGCCGAGGCCGAGCTCGGCGGGATCGACCAGGTGGTGCACGCCTGGATGCCCGAGGCGGTGATGAGCGCGGCCGCCTTCCTGTCGCTGGACGAGCAGGCGTGGGCCGACGGCTGCGAAGCGGCGCTGTCGGGCGCGTGGTGGCTGGCCCGCCAGGCCATCCCGTTACTGCTGAAAACCCAGGGGTCCCTGCTCTTCCTGGTACCGACGATCGGCATGTCCGGCGCCGCCGACTACTCGATGCTCGCGTCGGTCGCGGAAGGGATCCGGGTGCTGGCCAAGGGATGCGGCCGCCAGCTCGGCACGGAAGGCGTCACGGTCAACACGATTGCGACCGCCAACGCGCTGTGGATGCCCCCCGACGACGCGAAGACCGTCACGGGAGCGACGACCCTTTCCACTCCCGCGTTCGGACGATCCGGTGATCCGGCCGGCGATCTCGCGCCACTCGTCGCGCTGATCGGGCAGGCCGAGGCGCACTTCGTCACGGCGGGCACGATCGTCGCTGACGGCGGCATCTGGATGGGACTGTGATGGGCGCACCGCAATTGTCAGGGCTGCTGGCCGGGCGCACGGTCATCGTCACCGGCGCCGGAGGCGGGGTCGGCATGGGCATCGCGCTCGCCTGCGCCGAGCACGGGGCCAACGTCGTCATCGCCGCGCGCCGTACCGAGACCGGTGACGTCGTCGCCAAGCAGATCGAGGATCGCGGCGGGGCGGCACTGTCGATCCGCTGCGATGTCGGGGACGCGTCCGACGTCGAGGCTGCCGTCGCGGCGACGATCGATCGCTTCGGTGGGCTCGACTGCATGGTGCACAACGCGCTGGCTCCGGTCGGGCCGCCACGCGGCATCCGTGACGTGCCGGACGACGTGTGGCAGGCGATGGTGTCCACCGCGGTGCGCGGCTCCTACCTGTGCGCCCGCGCGGCTTTCCCGCAGCTGCGTGACCGGCAGGGATCGCTGATCCTGCTGACATCGGCGGCCGGGGTCGAGGGCAGCCCGTACCTGCCGGCGTACGGGATGGTGAAGGCCGCCCAGCGCGGGCTGCTCAAGAGCCTGGCCCGCGAGTGGGGTCCGCTCGGCATCCGGGTGAACGGCATCGGCCCGGTCGCGATGACGCCGGCGATGGAGGTCGTCGCCAAGACCAGCCCGGTCTTCACCGACGGGCTGCTGGTCAACCGGACCCCTCTGCGGCGCATCGGCGAGCCCGAAGCCGACATCGGACCGGTCGCGGTGTTCCTGGCCAGCGACCTCTCCCGCTACGTCACCGGCCAGACGCTGATGGTCGACGGCGGAGGGTTCATGGCGTTCTGAGAAACGGGGTTCTAGACTCCCCTCGACCGCAAGAAGGAGCCCCCCATGAGCAACCTGAACTTCTCGTACTTCGACTGCGACAACCACTACTACGAGGCCAAGGACGCGTTCACCCGGCACATCGAGCCGCAGTACGCCAAGCGCACGATGCAGTGGGCCACCGTCAACGGCAAGGAGCGGCTGCTCGTCGGCGGCGCCATCAACCACTTCATCCCCAACCCCCAGTTCGATCCGGTCTCCAAGCCGGGCGCGCTGGACGAGTACTTCCGCGGCCGCAACCCCAAGGGCCAGGACACCCGCGAGCTGTTCGGCGAGCTCGACCCGATCTCCCCCGCCTACCGCGACCGTGACGCGCGCATCGCGCTGATGGACTCCCAAGGGATGGGCGGCGCGATCTTCCTGCCGACCCTCGGCGTCGGCATGGAGCAGGCGCTCATCAACGACGTCCCTGCGATGCTGGCGGCGTTCCGCTCGTTCAACGAGTGGATGCACGAGGACTGGGGCTTCGCGTACCAGGAGCGCATCTTCGCCGCGCCGTACATCACGCTGGTCGACCCGGACAACGCGGTGTCCCAGCTGAAACTGGCCCTCGAGCGTGACGCCCGGTTCATCGTCATGGTGCCCGGCCCGGTCATGACCCCGTCCGGCGGCAAGTCCCCCGCCGACCCGATGTTCGACGGTTTCTGGCAGCTGGCCAACGACTCCGGCATCACGGTGCTCTACCACGGCGGCGACAGCCGCTACAGCAACTACCTCGTCGACTGGGGCGAGGGCGGGCACACCGAGTCGTTCCGGGCCAACGCCTTCCGCGGGATCGCCTCACCCAACGCGACCCAGGACACCCTGGGCAACCTGCTCGCTCACGGGCACTTCCACAAGTACCCGAACCTGCGGGTGGCGGTCATCGAGACCGGGTCCGACTGGGTCTTCCACCTCTACGACAAGCTCAAGAAGTCCTACGGCCAGGTGCCCTACCTGTACCCGGAGGACCCGCGCGAGACCTTCAAGCGCCACGTCTGGGTGTCGCCGTTCTACGAGGACGACCTCGCCGGGCTGAAGGATCTCGTCGGCGTCGACCGGATGCTGATGGGTTCGGACTACCCGCACGCCGAGGGCCTCGAAGATCCGGGCAGCTACATCAAGGACCTGAAGAACTTCAACTTCAGCGACGACGAGTGCCGCCTGGTGATGCGCGACAACGGGCTGGCGCTGGCTACCCGCACTCCTGCCTGACCCGGGCGAGGAACTCGCCGACCCGGTCATAGACCTGCCGGCTCTCGCGTGCCCAGGGCAACAGGAACGGGAAGACGTGGAACATGCCCTCGGCCTCGTACGCCTCGCAGAGGTTGCCGGCGTCGGTGAGCCTGTCCACGAACGTGCGGATCGCGTCGCGGAAGATCTCATCGCGCCCGTACGCGACGAAGGTCGGCGGCCACCGCGAGAGGTCCTGGGTGAGGATCGAGACGCCCGCGTCGTCGGGGTCGACGCCGTGCAGGTACGGGTTGCTGGGCACGTTCCACGGCAAGATGTCGAGCTGCGCGTTGGCTGCGACAGAAGGCTCTTTCAGCGCCAGGCTGACCTCCGGGGAGAAGAGCACGACCGCCGCCGGGCGCATGCTTCCCTGCATCGCCTCCGCGTTCAGCACGCTGCCGGCGAGCCCGCCGCCGCCCGAGTCGCCGGCGATGAACAGCGGCAGGTGGCTGTCGTCGACGTCGTGGATCGCGTGCAGATCCGTGATCACCGAGATGATGTCGTCGGTGGCGGCGGGATAGGGGAACTCGGGCGCAAGCCGGTAGTCGGCGGCGAAGACCTCGCATCCCGTGACGCGCGCGAGGTGCGACATGAAGAGCGCGTACATGGTGGGTGACGTGCCGATGTAGCCCCCGCCATGCAGGTAGACGATGCGCGCCACCGGCTCGGTGTCGCGCAGCCGGAACCAGATGCCGGGGACGCCGCCGATCTCCTGGCGGGTCATGCTCACGCCCTGCGCCGACACGAACGGCGGGAGGACGGCACGGCTGATGTCGTCGAGCATGACCTCGAGCGAGCGGAACTCGTCGATCGGCAGCGACGTGACGTAGCCGATCAGCGAGCGCAGGAATTCGCGGGTCGACGCGACGGCGACGTTGCGGACGGGGTTGCGCGGGCCACGCCACGGCGCCCGCAGCGGGATGCGGACGATGGCGGCGGCAAACGCGCCGCCCAGGCCGACCACGTCGACGGCGGTGATGGCCCAGCTCGCGGTCGCGACCCCCGGCCGGCGTCCCATGACCATCAGCGCCTCCAGTGCGATGGCCGGGTGCGCTGCGGCGGCAGCTGAGTCTCGCCGTCGCCGTTCATCGCGTCCACTTGCGACTGGCTGAGGAAGAGCGTCTCGCTGAGATCGACCCCGGCAGCGTCGGCGGCGCGCAGATCGGCGCCCGTGACGTCGGCGAAGCGCAGGTTCACCGCACGCAGGTCGGCTCCGAGCAAGGACGCGCCGCGCAGGTTGGCGCCGCCCGTCGGGGCCCGAACCAGCTCGCTGGCGCGGCGCAGCACGACGTTGACGGCATCGCGATGGGCTCCGATGTCCAGCGCGCACAAGGCATCGGGGTCGCCGTCGGCCAGCTGCTCCGTCTGCTGCTGCACGGCCGCGATCTCGACCGCGAGGGGTCGCGCGGCGGCGAGCGAGGATGCTTCTTCGAGCAGCCACAACAATTCGTGCAGCTGCCGCATGACGGCGAAGACCTCGAACATCCGATCGGCACCGGCCGGCTGCTCGCGCCACGAGACGCCGCCGAACGTGTGCTGCGCGACGTGCTGCCCGGCGCCGAAGCAGTCGTAGACCACGCAGCCGGGAAAGCCCTCGGCGCGCAGCGTGGGGTGGATCCGGCACCCGAAATCGTCCTGCAGCTGGCGGCACGGCTGCCCGGCCTTCTTGCTGAAGGCGAAGTCGGCCGACTTGCTGAACCCGGGAGCGACGCAGCACAGGCCGAAGCAGCGCGAACAGTCGGCCCGCAGCTCGATCACGGGACCGAACTTACGGGTTTACGCGGACTTGGCCTTCTTCTCGGGATTGACCCAGTCGGCGGGCGGCCAGCCGGGCAGCAGCCCGCGGCGCTTGGTCTCGCGCTGGGCCAGCACGATCTGGCCGCGGAGCTCTTCCGACTCCGGACTGGTGGCGAGCCAGGCGATGGCGACACCGATGACCGGCGGGGTCGCGACGGCGAAGTGCTCCGAGAACGCAGCGCCTGTCCCGCGAGCCTCAGCCGTCTCGGTGACGACGTAGCCGGGGTCGATGCTGAACGCCCGGATGCCCTGATCGCCGTGCTCGACCTCGAGCATCGGCGCGACCCGGGCGAACGCCGCCTTGGACATCGCGTAGACCATGCCCCAACCGCCCGCGCCGATCTTTCCGGGCGGGTCGCGGTAGGCCGTCGCCGAGATCATGTTCATGATCGTGCCGCCGCCGCGCTCGATCATCAGCGGCAGCACTTCGCGGATCAGGACGAGCTGACCGAAGACGTTTCCCTCGAAGATCTTGCGCATGTCGTCGAAGTCGACGTCCAGGAACGGGACCATCGTGCCGGTGCCCTGGTAGATGCCATTGTTGACGAGCACGTCGATACCACCGAAATGCTCGACGGTGGCAGCGACCCCGTCGACCAGCGACTGGTGGTCGAGCACGTCCATCCGGACGCTGAACGCCCGTGCGCCCTCGGCCTCGATCTCGGCGACCGTGGTGTCGAGCGAGCCGGGCAGGACCGTCCCGTCGACGTGGCGGCCTTCGCCCTCGTGGATCGTGCGCGCCGACACTGCGACGTCGTAGCCGGCCTTGGCAAGGTTCACCGCGGCGGACTTCCCGATGCCCCGGGAAGCCCCGGTCACCAATGCCACCGGACGTTTTTCAGCCATAGCCGGAAACCTATACCGCTGTAAGAGTGGGGCGATGGCGCCCCTCGTTCCCGCGGGCGGCTGGGCCTACGGCCTGCAGCTGCCGATCCAGACGTTGACCCGCTTCCAGGTCGATCCGTGGGAGGACGCGGCCACCGTCGCCGATCTGGTGGCCGTGGCGCAGCATGCGGAAGCCACGGGGCATGCGTTCGTGGGCGTGTGCGACCACGTCGCGATCCCGGGCGGGGAGAGCGCGGCGCAGATGTCGACGACCTGGTACGACCCCATCGCGACGCTGGGATTCCTGGCGGCTCAGACCCGATCCGTGCGGCTGCTTTCGGAGGTCTGGGTGGCCGGCCACCGCCATCCGTTGCAGACGGCGAGCGCGTTCGCCACGCTCGATCACCTGTCGGGTGGCCGGGTCATCCTCGGGGTCGGCGCCGGCCATCTCGAGGGCGAGTTCGCGGCGCTCGGGACCCCTTTCCAGGAGCGGGGCGCCCTGTTGGACGAGACGCTCGATGCGCTCTCGAGCGTCTTTCGCGAGCCCTTCGCGTCGTTCACCGGCAAGCGCTACCGGTACGGCCCGGTCGGGGTCGGCCCGGCGCCCGCGAGCGGAACGCTGACGACGTGGATCGGCGGCAGCTCCCGCGCCGCCTGGCGGCGCACCGGGCAGTTCGGTGACGGGTACCTCCCGATGGGGAATCCCCTTACGCAGTATGGGGAAATCGTCGAGGCGATCCGGGCCTCCGCCGCCGCGCACGGGCGCGCCGATGCTCCGATCGACATCGGCTACATGCCGGGCGCCGCGCATCTGACGGGAGCGCCGCGGGAGGCGCTGAAGCCGATCCAGCACTACGGCGCCGAGCCGCTGGCCGCGCAGATCCGCGCCGCCCGTGCCGCCGGCGCCACCGTCATGCACCTGAAGTTTCGCGGCCGCACGCTCGCCGAGTACCTCGAGCAGTTCGACGCCTTCGCCGAACGGGTCGTCCCGCTCGTCAACGAGTGCTAGGCGGCGTGTTGCATGAGGACTTCGACGGCGTAGTGCAGGTCGAGCTTGTCGCCGGCGTGGGGTGGCAGGGTGGCGGCGTCGATGGTGGCGTCGGGGTCGAGGTGTTCGGCGGGCCGGAAGGGCCACTGGTGCCGATGCGGGACGGCCTCGCCGGTGGCGGTGGTGACGGTCAACGCACGGGTGGCCGGATGCAGGGTGAGCCGGAAACCGCCGGCGTGGATCACGGCGTGGTGGTGCCGGGAGCACAGGAGCACCATGTTCGCCAGGTCGGTACGCCCACCGTCGTCCCACTCGATCACGTGATGGGCGTGCAGTTTGCGGCGCCGGGTGCAGGAGGGGTAGCGGCAGCGTTCACCGTCGACCACGCCGAGCAGATCCCGTAACGGCTGGCTGGGATGACGTCGTTCGCGGCCGGCGTCATGGACGGTCAGGTCCAAGGCGCCGGGTGGCAGGAGTTCACCGTCGGGCAGCCGTGACCAGCCCGAGACCGGGTCGATCTGCACGGTGAGCTGGGAACGGTCACGGCGGGCCCGGCCAGGATGCGCGACCACCCGATCGGCCAGGTAGGCGCGGCAGAGCCGCAGCAGCCCGTCGCCCCGCGTCGCCTGCCCGGGCCCATCCGAACTTTCCGCGGAAAGATCCGGCTCGCTCGTCGCGTCGAGGTCGGAGCGGGCAGCTTCGACCGGCGGCGAGCAGGATCGCACCATCGGCGGCTCCGGCCCGGATCGTGATGCACAGCTCGCCGTCATCGTCATAGCGGGTGAACACCCGGATCCGCTCCACCTTCGGCTCCCCGGCCTCGGCTGCCTTGCGTCGCTGGAGCAGCTTGCGGGCCCGGCGTACCCCGCCCACCAGCCGCTCGAGCTGCCCGCCGGTGGCATGGCGGGCCATCCCGATGTAGCTCTGCTCATCCTCGGCCGTCGCGACCCGGCTGATGGCCCGCACCTGCGTGAACGACAGCTGCCCGGCGGCAAACGCAGCCGACGTCTCCGGCAGCTGACGCAATGCCCGGGCCACCCGCACCCGCTCACCCGCCGCGTTCGGCCCATCCCGAGCCGCCACGACAACCAATGCGCGCACGACAAGATCCCGTGCACCGCCCAGCCGCGGCGTTCATCGAACTCGCCGATATACGCCATCAGCCGCGCCTCACCGGCAGCAATCCGACCCGCCCACGTCGTCAACGCGTCCTCCACCTCCTCGTTGGTGAGATCCGCCAACGAGTCAGGAGAAAGCGACGGCTCGGAGGGATGGACAGGCAACGCGGAGACCGGATTCATGGCAAAACGCTACCGACCACCACCGACAAGAACCGGGTCGGAAAGAGCTGCAAATGCAGGGCATTCAGCTCGGGTTGATGCGCACCACGACCCGCCCCATGGTGCGGCGCTGGGCCAGGTCGGTGACCGCCTGGGGACGTCGGCGAAGTCGACGATGCGGGTGACGAGGGGACGGTATGTGCCCGCGGCGGTGAGCTCGTCCAGGACCCCCTGTGTCTCGGCGTGGATCTCGGTCATGCGCGGACGCGAGTAGCCGCCGAGGGTCACGCCGACGAGCGTGTGGTTGAACAGGTAGAAGTTCGGGTCGTGCGGGCAGAGACCGCCGGCGTGGCCGCAGAGCATGTGGCGGCCATCGGGACCGAGCGCGCCGCGAAGCACCGCCGCCCCCTCTCCCTGCACCGGGTCGACGATCGCGTTCACGCCTTCACCGTTGGTGAGGCGGCGGGCTTCGGCGACCACGTCCTGGCTCTGGTGGTCGATCGGCTCGGCGCCCAGCTCGCGTACGAAATCGGCTTTCTCCTGGCCCCCGACCATGGCGAGCACCCGCGCACCGGCAGCCACGCACAGCTGGATCGCCGCCGAGCCGATACCCCCGGCGGCACCGGTCACGAGCACCGTCTCGCCCGACTCTCACCCCGCCGCGCCGGATGGCCGCGTGATACGCCGTATGCGCCGCGATCATGAAGCCGGCGGCATCCTCGTCACTCAGCGCGTCGGGCACCGGGAAGATCGAGGAGATCCCGACCGCGATCGGCGCGAGACTCCCCCACGGCTGGATACACACGGCGGCCACTCGCTTGCCGAGCATGTCCTGGCGTCCCGGCGAGGCCTCGATGACAACGCCGACGCCCTCCTGCCCGGAGATGTAGGGCCGCAGCACGGGAACCGGGTAGGTGCCGCGCGCCATCGTGACGTCGGGCAGTGCCAGCGCCGCCGCCGACATCTTCATCAGCACCCAGTCGGTGAACGGCTGCGCCCCGGGCTGCAGCGGCACCCAGCCTCCGAGGTCCATCCCGAGCCCGGCGAAATCTGCCGGCTTCGGCTCGGGCACCTCATCGAGAACGAACTGATCCCCGGGTTCGCCGAACCCGTGTACACGCCATGCCTGCATGGGGCCACCATGGCACGAGCCCGAACGCGCCGATCACGCGGCCCTGATACGGTGCGCTGCCGTGGTCCACGCCAGCGAGCTCCAGCTTCCGGATTTCGACACCACCGACACCGGGCTGCACGGCGAGCAGTTCCACGAGGTGATGACCGGGCTGGCCCGGCGCTCGTGGCTGGCCCGCACCCCGCTCGGTTACTGCACCCTCGACCGCGACGCCGGCGAGTACTTCCTGCGCACCGCGAGGCGGCGTTTCCCCGGCGTCCGATCGCCGAGCTGTTCGGCATCGACCGACGGCCCGCTGCACGAGCAGGTCACCCGCAACATCATCAACATCAACGGCGACGCGCATCGCCGGCTGCGCAGCCTGGTCAACCCGGCCCTGGCGCCCGCGGGCGGTCGACCGCTACCGACCGGCGATGCGCGGGTTCCTGGAGGAGCTCTGGGCGCAGGGTCGAGGCCGACGGGCGCTGCGAGTTGGTCGAGGCGTTCGCGCAAGCCCTACCCGGCGCTGACGATCGCCCGGTCATGGGCGCGCCGCTGAGCGGACGCGCCGCGGCTGCACGACTGGTCCAACTGGATCCAGCGCCAGTTCGACGCCCGATCGCCTGGACCCCGAGCGCTGGCGCATCGAGCAGCGCGGTCGGCGAGTTCTACGACTGGGTGCCGGGCGCTGCTCGACGCGCCGCCGCAAGACCCCGGCGACGACCTGATCAGCACGCTGATCGCGGCGGAGGAGGACGGCGACCGGCTCAGCGACGTCGAGCTGGAGAACCTCGTGCTCAACATCCTCGTCGGCGGCGTCGACACGACGCAGAGCCATCTCGCCCACTGGCTGCGGCTGCTCGCCGGGGCGCCCGAGCAGTGGGAGCTCGCTGCGCGCCGACCCGCAGCGCCTGGTGCCGCGCGCGGTCGAGGAGGCGCTGCGCTTCGAGCCGATCACGCCGTTCACCGCGCGCCTGCTCGTCGCGGACGTCGAGCTACGACGGCGTCACCTTCCCGCAGGGGACGGTGCTGATGGTCTGCGCGTTCAGCGCCAACCGCGACCGGCGCGTCCGAGCGCCCGCAGCCTTCGACCTCGCCGGCGAGCGTCAAGCCCGCCCGCGTGCTGACCTTCGGCGCCGGCATCCACTACTGCGTCGGGGCCAACCTGGCGCGCGCCGAACTGCAGGAGGCGCTCGCCTACCTGGCGCCGCGCATGCCGAGGCTGCGCCTGGACCGGCGAGCCCGAATTCGGCACCATCCAAGGGATTTACGGCCTCGAGCGGCTCCCGATCCGCTGGGACTGAGTACGCGCTAGGGCTGGAACCGGTAGCCCATGCCGGGCTCGGTCAAGAAGTGGCGCGGGCGGCTCGGCTCAGGTTCCAGCTTGCGCCGCAGTTGAGCGATGTAGATACGCAGATAGCTGCTGTCGGTGTAGCCCTCCTGCCCGCCACGCATCTGCGCGAGCAGCACGGGCTGGCTCATCAGCCGGCCCGGATGGGTCACGAGGGCTTCCAGCAGATGCCATTCGGTCGGGGTGAGCGCGATACGTTCCACCGTGCCGTCAGCGGCCGGACGCTCGACGGTCTTCGCGTCCAGGTTGACCGTCACCGTCCCGATGCGGATCAGCGCCTCGCTCTCACCGGGCGCGGCCCGCCGGGTCGCGGCGCGCAGGCGGGCCACGAGTTCGTTGACGTCAAAGGGTTTCGTCACGTAGTCGTCGGCGCCGGCCTCGAGCGCGTCGACCTTGTCGCCGCTGCCAGTGCGACCTGAGAGCACCACGATCGGGGTCCGGGTGTAGCCGCGAATGGCCCGGATGATGTCCATGCCGTCAAGGTCGGGCAGGCCCATGTCGAGAACGATGACATCAGGCGAGCCGGACGCCGCCTCGTTGAGTGCAGCCGTGCCGTCGGCCACGGTCATCACCTCGAACCCGCGGGCCGTGAGGTTGAGCGCGAGCGCGCGCTGCATCTCCGGATCGTCCTCTACCACCAGCACGCGCGGTTGGCTATGGGTCACGTGAGCTGCTATGCCGCCCCGAGCCCGGCGAACGCCTTCTCGATGATCGCCAAGCCCTCGTCGAGAAGGTGGTCGGCCATCACCAGCGGCGGCAGGAAACGCAGCACGTTGCCGTACGTACCGCAGGTGAGCACGACGAGCCCGGCGGCGTGGCAGGCCTTCGCGACCGCCTGTGCCGCGGCGGGGTTCGGGGTCGATGGTGCCCGGCTGCGACGAGCTCGACCGCCTGCATCGCGCCGCGGCCGCGGACGTCGCCGATCGACCGGATGCTGCGCGCTGCAAGGCGGCGAGCCGCGACGACATACTGCTCGCCGATGTGCCGGCGCGCGGCACCGAGCGAGATCCTCCTCCTCGATGGTCCGGATCGCGCCCGAGCGCGGCGGCGCAGGCGACCGGATTGCCGCCGTAGGTGCCGCCCAGGCCGCCGACGTGCACGCTGTCCATCAGATCGGCGCGGCCGGTGACGGCAGCGAGCGGCAACCCGCCGGCGATGCCCTTCGCCGTCGTGATGAGGTCGGGCACGACACCCTCGTGCTCGCAGGCGAACCAGTCGCCGGTGCGCGCGAAGCCGGTCTGGATCTCGTCGGCGATGAAGACGATGCCGTGTGGCGCGGCAGTACTCGGCGAGCCGCGGCAGGAAGCCCTCGCCCGGCACGATGAACCCGCCCTCGCCCTGGATCGGCTCGATCACGATGCACGCCAGGTTCGCCGCGCCGATCTGCGCTGTCGATCGCCGCGATCGCCTCGCTCGGCAGCCTCCTCGCCGCAATGCTCGGGCCCGGTCGGCCAGCGGAAGGGGTAGGCCATCGGCATCCGGTAGATCTCCGGCGCGAACGGCCCGAAGCCGTTCTTGTACGGCATGTTCTTCGCGGTCAGCGCCATCGTCAGGTTGGTGCGCCCGTGGTACGCGTGGTCGAACGCGACGACCGCCTGCCGCCCGGTGGCGAGCCGGGCGATCTTGACCGCGTTCTCGACCGCCTCGGACCCGGAGTTGAACAGCGCCGAACGCTTCTCGTGCGTGCCCGGGGTGAGCCGGGCGAGCTCCTCGCACACCGCGACGTAGCCCTCGTACGGCGTGACCATGAAGCAGGTGTGGGTGAACGCGTCCACCTGCTCGCGCACGCCGGCGACCACCCGCTCCGCCGCGTTGCCGACGCTCACGACGGCGATGCCGGAGCCGAAGTCGATGAGCGAATTGCCGTCGACGTCGACCAGCACTCCCCCGCCGGCCCGCTCGATGAAGACCGGCAGCGTGGTCGATACGCCGCGGGCGACCGCCGCCGCGCGGCGGGTCAAGCAAGTGCCAGCGATTTCGGCCCCGGTACGGCGGTCACCAACCGGCGCTCCTGCGGCGGCTGGGCGCTGGCCTGAATCACGTCGGTCACGCTGCTCACTTCCGTCCGGTCAGTACGCGAATCCCCCTCGCCGGGGTAGGCAGCGCCAGTCTAGATTCCGGGGGGTGATGCCGACGCATCCATGGGCGTGGCTCGCCCGGCGCGACCTCGGTCTGGCGGCGCTGCGGCGCGGGGGGCGTACGGCAATCGTGATGCCGGGCCTGTTCGCCCTGGGTGACAAGGTGTTGGCCAACGCCGATATCGCGACATTCGCGGCCTTCGGCTCGTTCGCGATGCTGCTCCTGGTGGATTTCGGCGGCCCGATGCGCGATCGCCTGCAGGCTCAGGCCGGCCTGGCGGTGGTGGGCGCCGTCTTCATCTGCATCGGCACGCTGACGTCACGCTCGGCCTGGCTCGGCGCGGTGACCATGGCCGTCATCGGCTTCGGCGCGCTGTTCGTCGGCGTCGTCAGTTCGGTGCTTGCCGGCGCCACGACCGCGCTGCTGCTCTCCCTCATCCTGCCCATCACCGTGAAGGCGCCGAACTCGGCCATTCCCGACCGGCTGGCCGGATGGGCGCTGGCGTCGGCGGCGAGCCTGCCGGCCATCGCGCTGCTCTGGCCCGCGCCGGTGCGCCATCCGCTTCGCGGTCCCGCGGCGGCCGCGTGCCGCGCACTCGCCGCCCGGCTCCGGGCCGACATCGCCTACCTCCTGAAGGAGCCGGGCGCGCCATCGGAGGCCGAGCACGACGCCATCTTCCAACAGACCGAGGACGCGCTCAGCGGGCTGCAGAAGACCTTCCTGGCAACGCCGTACCGGCCGACGGGGCTGTCGACCGCGGCCCGCACGGTCGTGCGGCTGGTGGACGAGTTGAACTGGCTGCACATGGTGCTCGCGTCAGGGCATCCGGTGCCGGGCGTCTCGGTCAACCGTGCCTCGTGTGCGGTGAAACGCTGCGCCGCCGAGGTGCTGGACGAGGCGAGCGCCGTCCTGGAGAACTCCAGCCCCGGCACCAGTCGCGCCGACGAGTTACGCGCGTCGCTCGCCGGGCTCGACCGGGCACTCACCGCGATGGAGCACAACGCCACCGCGGAGCTGCCGGTGCGGCGGGTGCCCGCCGGCGGAGCGGTCGAGCTCGAGGGCGGCGTCACCGAGGTCATCACGTCACTGGATCCGAGCTTTCGCGCCCAGGAGCTGAGCTTCGCGGTCTCCCTGATCGGCGGCAACGTCGAGCTGCTGGACGGCGCCGAGCGTCGCACCTGGTGGCAGCGGCTGCTCGGACGCCAGCCGGAGGGGTTGTCGGGAACGGTCTCGGCCGCGCAGGAAAGAGCGGCCGCGCACGTGGACCCGCATTCGGTGTGGCTGCACAACAGCGTGCGCGGAGCGGTCGGCCTCGGCCTGGCAGTGCTCATCGCCAACCTCAGCGGCGTGCAGCACGCGTTCTGGGTCGTGCTGGGCATGCTGTCGGTGCTGCGCTCCAACGCGCTCAACACCGGCCAGAACGTGCTACGCGGTTTGCTCGGCACCGTCGCCGGTTTCGTCATCGGCGCGGCCGTCATCGACCTGGTCGGCACCAACCAGACGGTCCTGTGGTTCCTGCTGCCGGTCGCCATCCTGCTCGCCGGAGTGGCGCCGGCCGCCGTCTCTTTCGCTGCGGGCCAGGCCGCGTTCACCTTGACGCTCGTGATCCTCTACAACATCATCGCGCCGGCCGGGTGGCGCGTCGGCCTGCTGCGGGTCGAGGACATCGCGATCGGCTGCGGCATCAGCCTTCTGGTGGGCGCGCTGTTCTGGCCGCGCGGCGCGGGCTCCGCTTTGCGCCAGGCGCTTTCCGAGGCCTACACCGACACGTCGAGATATCTCGCCAACGCGGTCAGCTTCGGCATGCTGCGCTGCGATGCCACCAGCCCCGCGGCACCCGCTCCCACCGACGACGCCATCCGGGCAGCGGCCGCCGGCCGCCGGCTCGACGACGCGTTCCGCAGCTACCTCGCCGAGCGCGGCGAGAAACCCTTACCCCTCGCCGAAGTGACCCGGCTGGTGACGGCCGTCGCGGGCCTGCGCCTCGGCGGCGACGCGGTGCTCGACCTCTGGCAGCGGGAGCAGGGGACCTCGGTCGGTGATCGGTCGGCCGCCCGTCAGGAGCTGATCTCGACCAGCGAACTCGTCCGCGCCTGGTACGACGACCTCGCCGGCAGCCTCACCACGGGCCGCTCCGTGCGCGACCCGCTGCCACACGACCCGGTCGCCGACAGGCGGCTGATCGATGCCGTACGCCACGACCTGGCCGACGAGGACGGTCACGCGAGCGCCACCGCCGTGCGCATGATCTGGACGGCCGATCATCTCGACGCCGCAAGGCGTTTGCAGTCGGCGGTGGCGGGCCCGGCGGCCCGCGCGGCAAAGCTCGTCGCGGCGCGGCCGCGGGGATGGGAGTGGCCGCGAAGGCCGGCCCGGGCTGCACCAGCGACCGAATTCTGAGCATCGAAGGAGCTTTCGTGGCTGACTACCCACAGATGATCGTGCCGGTGAACCACGTGGAGCCGGTGCCGCGGCGGGTGCGCGGCAGCCTCGGTGCGATCACCGTGTTCGACACCACCCGCGCTCTCTACGTCTGGGAGTGGCCGAACTACCCGCAGTACTACGTGCCGCGGGCCGACATCCGTCCCGAGGCACTCGTTGACGAGCAGAAGTCCCATCCGTCACGGCGCGGCACCGTCTCCTCGTTCGGGCTCCGCGCCGGTGGGGTCACGCGACCGGGTGCCGCCCGGCTGCACACCGGTGAGGTCGTCGCCGAGTTGGCCGACACCGTGCGCTTCGACTGGGCGGCGCTCGACGCCTGGTATGAGGAGGACGAGGAGGTCTTCGTCCACCCGCGCAATCCCTATACGCGCGTGGACGCGCTGCGCTCCACGCGCAAGGTACGGGTCGAACTCGACGGCATCGAGCTGGCCGAATCCGCCTCCCCCGTGATGGTGTTCGAGACCGGCCTGCCGACCCGCTACTACCTCAACCGCACCGAGGTGAATTTCGACGCGCTGCTGCCGAGCGACACGGTCACCAGCTGCCCGTACAAGGGGAAGACGAGCGGCTACTGGTCGGTCCGCAGCGGCGAGTCGGTGATCCCCGACCTGGCGTGGTCCTACGACTTCCCGACCCGCCAGCTGCTACCGATTGCGGGAATGATCGCCTTCTACAACGAGAAGGTCGACGTGATCCTCGACGGCAAGCGGCTCGAACGACCGAAGACGCACTTCTTCTCCTGACGCCGGGACGGACCGGGCGAATGTGACGAGACGCCCCTTCCGCATTACGGTTGTGCGGAGCAGACCGGCCCCGGGAGGACCCATGTCGGAGCAGTTCGAGCCAGAGCAGTTCGAGCCAGAGCAGTTCGAGCCAGAGGTGCGACGCGATCGGCGAGAGCACGGCGGCGCCGGAGCCCACCCCGATGACGACGCTCTGGCGCGTCGCACCGAGCAGGAGCGGGTCGACGCCGGGCTCGAGCCGTTCGACCCCGCCGACGTACCGCCCGCCGCCGACGAAGCGATGCCCTACGACCCCGCCGAGGACGAAGCGAACCAGGAGGCCGCAGCCGAGATCCGGCGGGAAGAGTCCGAAGGCGAGCGCTACCCGCTCACCGACAAGCACCCCTACCCGCCGACGCGCTACGACCGCAGCTAGCCGGGCTAGCGGCCGACCAGCTTGGCGCTGGGCGGGATGTGAACGTGGTGGTCGAAGACGTTGTCCGGATCCCAGGCCTGCTTCAGCGCCGCGAGCCGGCCGAACTTCTGCTCGCCGAAAGCCCACTTGATACGGGTGTCGTCGGCGTCGGCGTCGAGGTTCAGATACGTGCCGGTCACCGCATGCGGCGCGGCCTTGGCGTTCAGGCCGCGGGCCCAGTCGCGATTCGCCGCGTCGTCAGCCGGATCACTCCACATCGCGAGGGGGTGGAAGAGCCAGGTGGCGTTGCGGTTGGGAAATGCGGTGTCGTCCTCGCCCACCTCGCCCGCGGCGCCGCCCATCTGAGCGACGATGACCGTGGACATGACCGACGGTTTGGCGGCGGTCGCGGCCATGGTGTCGGCGATCAGAGTCGCCGGCAGCGAGTCGGTGTAGCTCGCACTCCAGTGGTTACGGAAGCCGGGCGCGTTTCCCTCGTCGATCATCGACTGGAGCGCCACGTAAGGCATGGGGCCGACCAGGTCGACCAGCGGCGGCCCGAATTCGCGTAGCGGCTTGAGCGCCCGCTCCCCCGCCTCGAGATCGCTGTCGAACCAGGCGGCGACGATCGAGACGATCGGCATGCCGACCGCCTCTTCCGGGATGCCCGGTGCGGGCGGCGCCGACATGAAGACCATGGCACCGCCGAAGGCGGGGTTGTTCGCCACGAAATCCTCATACAGGGCAGCGAGTTCGGCGGCGCGTTCGAGCGGATGGACCAGCAGGCCGCCCTGGAAGACCGGGCCGACGGGGTGCAGGCGGAAGGTGAATTTCGTGACGGCACCGAAGTTGCCGCCACCCCCGCGAAGTCCCCACAGCAGCTCGGGATTCTCCTCCTTGCTCGCGGTCACGACCCGACCGTCTGCCGTCACGACCTCCGCGGCGATCAGGTTGTCGCACGAGAGCCCGTGCTTGGGCGAGAGCCAGCCCTGCCCGCCGCCGAGAGTCAGCCCGCCGATGCCGGTGTGCGTCACCCGGCCACCGGGGGTCGCGAGCTGGTGCTGCTGCGTCGCCGTGTCGATGTCGCCCCAGGTGCCGCCCCCGCCGACCGTCGCGGTGCGCGCCGCCGGATCGACGGTGACCTGACGCATCCCGGCGAGGTCGATGACGACGCCCTCACACAGCGAGGTGCCGGCGACCCCATGGCCGCCCCCGCGCACCGAGATGGGCAGGCCGGCCTCGCGCGCGAGACGAAGTGCCTGGGCGACCTCGGACGCGTCGTTCGGCCGGGCGATAGCTGCCGGCCGGATGTCGATCATGGAATTGAAGATGGCCCGAGCGGCGTCGTAGCCGGGATCGGAGGGAGCGATGACCTCCCCCGACAGGCTCGCGCGCAGTTGGTCGACGATGGGAGCGGCCATGGCATTCTCCTTGCGGAAGGCGTGAGGAGCTGGGGGCAGCTGACAGCTGGGGGCAATCTAGCGAGGACGTTCGCTGCCGGGGGCACAGTTCGAAAAAGTAGGAAGGGAGAAGCGTGTTCGACATTGCCGAGCGCGTCCTCGTCTGGCTACGGGCTCACGAGCGCACTGTTCTCGTCCGCACGATCGAGGTCGAGGGATTCAGCTCGCGGTGGCCGCAGGACGCACTGGCGGTTGCGGCGAGGGGCACGGTGGGTGAGGTCCTCGGCGGCGCCGCGAGCCCAGCGCTCGCACCGCTGCTCGCCGACGCGCTGACCCGCGACCTTCCCGCCACGGTGCACCTGCTCACGATCAGCGACCAGGATGCCGCCTCGGCAGGCTTGTCCTGCGGCGGCCGCGCGCGGGTGCTGCTGCAGCCGGCGAGTGACATCCCGCTCCCGGCGTGGGAGGCCCTGGCCGCCCGGGGGGCGGTGTGCGTCGTCACCGAGCTGGCCGGCGACTACCCGACCACCTGGTTCAGCCGCCGCTCGCTGGCCGACGAGCTCGCGATCCCGCCGGATCCGCGCGCTGTGCAGTGGTTCGGACGCGGCGCCCGCGCGGCCACGGTGCTGAAGCTGGAGCCGGGACGCGAGAGTCTGGTGACCGCGCTGTGGCCGGCCAGCCGGCTCGTCATCGTCGGGGACGGCCTGCTCGCGGCGGCGCTTGAAGCCACGGCCCGGGTGCTGGAGTGGGAGCCGGAGGTGGTCGGCGACGTGACGAGCGCGGTGGCTGCCATCGAGTCACTCGGCGCCGGTGACGCGCTCGTCGTCCTCACGCACGATCGTGAGGTCGACGGGCCGGTGCTCGCGGCAGCACTGGAAACGGCTCCCGGCTATATCGGAGCCCTGGGCTCACGGCGTACCCAGGCGGCGCGGACGGGATGGCTGCGCGAGCGCGGGGTGACCGATGCGGCGATCGCGACGATCCACGGGCCGGCCGGCTTGGACATCGGCGCCCGCACTCCGGGAGAGATCGCGCTGTCCATCGCGTCGGAAATCGTCAGCGTCCGCAGCGGCGTCGGTGCTCCGGCGTTACGCGATCGCAGCGGACCGATCCACCTCGACGGGATCAACACGCCGCCGGCGCGGTATCCAAATAAGTGACTGAGCTGCTCGTTCTCCAGGCCGACGTTCAGCGATATCGCAGCCCGGTATACCCGGTCTCTCTGGCGAGCCCTTCGTGGAAGAGCTGGAGACCCTTCTCATTAGGGCCGATCAGCTCGTATCCATGTTGCCCGCGGGCGAGTCCGCGGCCGCAGCCCTGCCAGACCACGAGATCCTCGTGGACAGCCCGCCTGGCCCGGTCCGCCAGGTCCTCAGGCCCGGGTAGCCCTTCCGGTGCCTCATTCACGGGGCTGAGCCAGCCGTATCGAAAGTAGGACTCGCCGGGCCGGCTGCCCGGGGTCAACGTGGCGTAGATGATGCCGTACAGCTCGTTGGCGAGCAGCAGACCCGGCGAAAGCAGCCAGATGCAGCCGATGGACTCTTCCGGGTTCCATTGCGATTCGGGCATGCGGCTCAGCAGCGCCGCGCCTTCGTTGTCGAACAGTCCCAGTCCCCAACGCACGTGCGGGCCAAATCCGTCGTAGAACGCGAGGTCGACGTTCTGTGCTTGCGGATTCAGGTTGAAGGTCTTCGCATGCACGATCGGCACGTGGATGCCCTCGAGCAAGCCCTCGGCAACGGACTTCCAGTTCGCGCTGATCGCGGCTTCCTCGTGAGAGGGGTAGTAGCGCATATCCGCACAGCCGAGGCGGCCGATCTCGACATCGAGCGGACCGAGATGGGCGGCCACGTCGATGGGTTGATCCCGGGTGAGGATGGCCCAGACGAAACCATGGCGCTCTTCGCTCGGTAGCTCGACGAGCCCGAACTGCGACAGGTCGAGGTTGTCGTGGCGGTCCCGCAGCGGCATGTTCACGAGGGCGCCTTTGGTGTCGTAAACCCAGGCGTGGTACGGGCACGAGAAGTGCCGGCGATTGCCGGACCCGCACGCCGGCTCCGCGCCGCGGTGCCGGCAGTAGTTGAGGAACGCGTGCGCCACGCCGTCCGCATCGCGGGTCAGCAGGATCGAGCGACCCACCGCGTTGCGGACGACATAGTCGTGTGGATTCGCGATCTCGCACGAGGCGATCAAGGCGAGCGGCTGGGTCTCGAACAGCGCGCGTTCTTTCGCGAACCAGACGGGATCGGTGAAATAGTCCAGCGGAACTTCCATGTAGCCATCGGCCATCTCAGGCCACATGCGAAGGCCGATGTCGACCGCCCGCCGCATCAGATCGATTCCCGCTGACCGCTCCACAGCTTTCGCCTCCTGCGCGCCAGTAGTCGTCCGACCGACTCGAGGCCGGCGGGGCTGCGTGCCCCGGCGAGTGGTTTACCGAGGCGGCGAACCCCCGTCAAGATGCACCGACAGTATGGCGCCCGCCGACGCGCCAGATCCTGAAAGCGGCCGCTTCTGAGCGCCACCAACTACGGTGCCGGTCATGAGCGCAGACAGCTACCGCGTCATCCAGTGGGCGACCGGCTCGATCGGTCAGATCTCCATCCGCCACTTCGTCGACAACCCGCAGTTCGACCTGGTCGGTGTCCTCGTGACGGCGCAGGACAAGGACGGCAAGGACGCCGGCGAGCTGGCCGGGATAGCCCCGGTCGGCATCAAGGCCACCCGCAGCATCGACGACATCATCGCGACCCCGGCTGACGTGGTGAACTATGCGCCGCTCTACGCCGACGTCGCCGACATGGCGCGGATCCTGCGATCGGGCAAGAACATCGTGACGCCCGTGGGTTTCGTCTACCCGAAGGCGCTCGACCCGGCGGTGCAGGAGCAGCTCGCGCAGGCGTGCGCCGAGGGCGGCACGTCGCTGTTCGGCGCGGGCATTCATCCTGGATTCTCAGGGGATCTGCTGCCGCTGGTGACCTCGCGGCTGTGCACTCGCGTCGACAAGGTGATCGTGCAGGAAGTCGCCGATCTCGCGCCGCACCCCTCGCCCAAGATGAACTTCGAGGGGCTCGGTTTCGGACGCGATCCCGATGAAGCCCGAGCCGATCACAGTCCCCTGATCCGCACCATGGAGACGATCTTCCGGGAGTCGATGCTGCTGCTGGCCGACGGCCTGGGGGTGACGGTCGATGAGATGACGACGGAGTTCGACGTCGCCGTCGCCAAGCGCGATCTGGAGGTGCGCAGCGGCCACATCCCGAAGGGGACCGTCGGCGGCATGCGCCACGAGTGGATCACGTGGTCGGGCGGCGCGCCGGTCATCGTCTTTCGCAGTTTCTGGAAGATGGACGACGACCTCGACCCCAATTGGGGCTACGGCACCGTGAAGTACTCGGTCATCATCGAGGGCGTCCCGTCGATGAAGCTGGAATTCGAGCCGACGTCCAAGCACCCGACCGGCGACGAGGGCTACTGGGGGCGTATCTGGACGGCCATGAACGCCATCAACGCGATCCCGGCCGTCGTCGCCGCATCTGCCGGGCATCAAGACGCATCTCGACCTGCCGCTGGTCCGCCCGCCGAGCCTGGTGCGCCCCGCGACCCCACTCATCTGGTAGCCACTACGACAACCACTGACCCCCGTTGACCGCGAGGTGCTGGCCGGTCACGGGGGCTGACAGCGAGGAACTCAGGAAGAGCACCGAGCCGGCGCACTCGTCCGGCGTCGGCAGGTGGCCGAGCGGGATCTCGGTCGCCTTGGTGTCGATCCACTGCTCCAGCGTCTGACCCGCGGCCTCGGCAGCGCCGCGCCCCAGGCGGTAGAGATTCTCGCCCGCGACCGGTCCGAGAAAGATGCCGTTCACCCGGATCTGCTGGGGGCCGAGTTCGAGCCCGAGCGTGCGGGTGAGTGCGGCGAGCGCCGCCTTGGACGTCGAGTACGCCCCCATGTTCGCCGGGAAGCGCACGGCGGCGCCGGAGTTGACGAGCACGATGGCGCCCCCACCACCGCGCTCCATCACCGGCACGGCTGCCTGCACCAGCTGCAGCGCGCCGAAGAAGTTGATGTCCATGATGCGGCGCCACTCGTCGGGGTCGGCGCTAGCGGCGGGGCTCCAATCCCCCTCGTGATGACCGTTCTGCACGAGCACATCGAGGCGCCCGAAGCGTTCCGCCGCCTGCTCGACAATCGCCGCGCACGACACCGGATCGGCGATGTCGCAGGCGACGGCATGCGCCTCACCCCCGACCACCCCGGATCTCGTCCACCAGATCTTCCAGCCGGTTGCGGTTGCGGGCACCGAGCACCACCCGGGCACCGTGGGCGGCGAACCGCAAGGCGATGCTGCGGCCCATGCCCGGACCCGCGCCTGTGACGATCGCGACCTGGCCCGACAGCAGCGTCCCCTCGTTCACGGTCACAGCAGCATCCAACCCCTAGATCGGGTTCGGCTTGTACAGCGCCTGGCGCGGGATCGGCACGACGAGCCCGTGCGGCAGGTGCGGTGCGGTGACGGTGGTCCCGATACCCGTCGTGTCGTGGTCGCCGTGCAGCTGGATCTCCTTGGGAACCTTGCCTTTTGCGAGGTTGAAGTACAGCGTCACGATCGCGGTGTCGTTGCCGCCGAGCTGCACCGGATCGACCTGACGCGCGACGTCCATCGCCTGGTAGTCGGGCGCCTTCGCCAGCCCGTCACGGTCGACGAGGCGCTGCGCCGTGGTCTCGAACGAGTGCACCGACTTGTCGAGGTTCTGCACGGCGAGATGCAGCCGGCAGAGCTGCCCCGAATAGTCGATCTCGGCATGCGTCCCGATCTGGTAGGTGATGCCGCACTCGATGCCGAGCGGCGTGAGCCGAAGGTTGCCGTCGACGCCTGCGTCGCTCGCGGGCAGCAGGATCTCGCGCGCGTCACTCGCCGGCAGCCGCAGCGTCAGCGAGGGCGTGGCGGAGACCGCGGGAGTGGAGCCGGCGGGAGGCGAGGAACTGGAGCAGCCACTCCCCACGAGGACCGCCGCAGTGGCGGTCAGCGCGAGGAGCCGGCGCGAGATCATGGCGTCGGCCGGGACGCCTGCCGTGCTCGTACCGCCGCCACCGACAGGGCCCGAAGCTGGGGCAGCAGCCGCGCCGCGACGGGCGCAACCCCGGTCGTCGGGAAATGCACCCCGTCGCTGGTGCGGATCGTCACGCCGTCCAGAGTGCTGGTGTAGTGGCCTCCAGGGCAAACCATGGCGTTGAGATCGACCAGCCGGCTCGTCTTCGGATGGCGCGCGTGCGCCTCGGCCAGTAGCTGGTTGAAGCGAACGACCCGAGCCGGATCATCCTCCGGGTAGGGGGAACCGTCGGGGCTCTCGGCCGGGGCGACGCAGGGCATCGTCAGCAGGGCCACGGGCGCTCCGGTGGACGACAGCACATCGATGGCCCGGTCGAGCTCGCTGGACACGTAGGCGTCGAAATCGGGCTGGCCCACGTGTTCCCAGTTGCCGTCGTGATAGGTGTCGAGCACCTCCCAGCGCCCGACCAGGAGGGCGACGAGATCGGGATGGTCGGCAGCGACGGTCTGGGCCCGCTCCTGCGGCCAGGTCGCGCAGTACGCGGGCGCCGCGTTGAACTGACCCTGCAGCCGGCGGTTCTCCTGGGAGACGCCGCAGCCGAGCAGACCGGCGTTGTCCAGATGAACCTTGTACGGCACCTCGTCGACCGACAGCCCGTCGGCGAGGGTGAGTGCCAGGCTGTCGCCGACGAACAGCACGCGCGTAGTGCCGACGGGAGCCTGCGGAGCCAGCTTCGAACCGATCCGGGTGCCGGCGGAGACGCGCTGGCTGGCGATGTCCGCCAGGGCCGGCAGGTCCGCCCGCGTCGGGGTCGCGGCCAGCAGCACCCCGACCACCGCGGCGAGCGCGATCGGTGCGGTCAGCCGGGGTCGCGGAAGGTGAAAACCGCCGCGCCGGATGGGAAGTTCGAGGTACTCGTAGCTGACCGCCGCCACCGTGAAGGCTAAGGCCAGCCGGGTCGCGAGCAACGCGGTGCCGGACAGCCCGGTGCGGGCGTGGTTGACCAGCAGGAAGAGCGGCCAGTGCCACAGGTAGAGACCGTAGGAAATGGTGCCGAGGTAGCGCAGCGGAGGGCAGTCCAGCGCGCGGGCGAGCGCGCCCTGCGGGTCGGCGGCCACGGCCACGATCAGCACCGAGACTGCGATCGCGAGCAACAGGAACCCACCGCGGTAGAGAAGGGCGGATTGCCCGCTGACCCGGGCGAACGCCCAGCCGACCGCTCCGATCGCGAGCAGCCCTGCACCCAGCAGCCCCGCCCGGTTGCGGGGGGTCAGGGTCAAGGTCCGGCGGTGCCGGAAGTACCAGGCCCCGAACGCGGCGCCGACGAGCAGGGGAACCGCGCGGGTGTCGGTGCCGTAGTAGAGCCGGTCGGTCCAGACCCCGGCCAGCGACTGCACGAGCGTGGCGATGGCGGCTACCGCGGCGCCGCCGGCCGCCCACCGTCCGACGCGACGGCCGCGTGACAGCAGCGCGGCGACGGCGATGGGCCAGATGAGGTAGAACTGCTCCTCGACCGCCAGCGACCAGGTGTGCAGCACCGGCGACGGCGCGCTCAGCAGGTGGAAGTAGCCCTGCCCGGAGAAGGCGAACCACCAGTTGGCGCTGTAGCCGAAGGCGAACAGCACATCGTGGCGCAGGCTGCCCGTGTCGTCCTTCAGTACCAGACCCCAGACGACGCTGACGAACACGAGCATCGCGACGAGAGCGGGCAGCAACCGTCGCAGCCGGCGCGTCCAGAAGGCGCGCAGCGCGGTGCGTCCGGTGCGGGCTCGCTCGTCCAGCAGCAGCGTAGTGATCAGGAAGCCGGAGATCACAAAGAAGACGTCGACGCCCAGCAACCCGCCGGGGATCCACGCGACACCCGCGTGATAGAGCAGGACGCCGAGGACAGCCACCGCGCGCAGGCCGTCGAGACCCGCGATCCGGGATGAACGGGAGCGCGCAGCCGCGGCGGCATTCGTGCGGACCGGTACCCGCGCCGGAGCGACCAGCTGGCTCAAGAGCAGACTCCTGCACGCCTGGGACGTCGGCCAGCTGCCAGGGTATCGGCTAAACCGGACTTTTCTCGCGTATGACCTGCGGGTGCGAGAGGTTTATCGAGCGGGCAACCCGATCATCACCGAGACCAGCGTCGCCGGCTCGTCCCCGACCGCCCGCCAGCTGTGCGGCGTGGCGCGCTGGATGAGGACGTCGCCCTTGTTCAGCGTGGTCGTCGGCCCCTGCGCGCCGAGTCGCATCTCCAGGGCGCCGCTGAGCACGACATCGACGTCGATCGTCTCGGTGGTGTGCAGGAACGGCTCGCCCGCCCCACCCTCACCCGCCGCAAAGTCGACCCGGCGGAACGCGAAGCCCCGTCCGGCCGGCTCGAGCTGCCAGGGCGCGGGGACGTCGCCGCCCTGCGCGACGTCACCCACCGGACCGCCCGTCTGCCAGTAGTCGTGCAGCGCGGTGCCACCCGGCGCTGCCGGGAGCACCTGCAGCCCGGGCGCGCCCAGCGCGGCGCACCGGGAGCGACCGTCGGCACCCGTACCGGTGACGAGCAGCAGGGGCCGGACGTCAGGGGCAGGTTCGCGAGCGGCGACCTCGGGAGCGACGACCTCAGCGGCCGGCGGGCCGGCGGCGGGATCCGGTGCGATCAACACCGACAGGAACGTGCACGGCTGCTCACCGACGACACGCCATCGGTGCATGGTCCCGCGCTGGATGACGGCCGCTCCTGCGCCCAGGGGATACTCGCCGTCCTCCAGCCCGAGGATGAGATCCCCCTCGATGATCACCATGAGGTCGAGCGTCTCGCTGCGGTGCCAGCCGGGCCGCCCGGGATCCTCATCGGGCACGCGCAGCCAGGTGTCGTCCACCGGTGTTCCGGCGGGATAACCGGGGAAGCGGATCAGCCGGGCCGCCGTCGCACCGCGAGGGGGGAACATGCCCCGCGCGCCCGCGGGCGGTTCGCCTCCATCGGTCGCCGCGGCGGCGGGCGCCTGCAGCCACAGCACCTCCGAGAGCCCGTGGCCCATGGGAGAGGAGACCGTGTCGGGCGGCACGCCGTCGGAAAGAAATGCCGGTTTCCCGTCAGGACCGAAACCCGTGACGACGCGCCGCGCTGCGAACTCCGCCACCCTCGCCTCCCCTCCTCGGTGCGCCCCGGACCGTATCGCTCGGGACCTATTGCCCTTCAAGCCGGACGTCCCGGCCCCTGGTTCGGACGCCGATCCGCGCCGACTCTGAAGAGTGCAGGCATAAGAGCAGACATTGCTGTAACGCGACCTTGGAGGCAAACCGTGTATTCCACCTATGAGGTGCACGTCATCAAGAAAGCCGACGACACCGAGGTGATCACCGGACTGCCCCTCGACGAGGCCAGGCTGATCGCTGCGAACGAGCGCGGCGTCGTGGTCGAGCGCGTGCACTACGACCTGGGCCGGCCCGCAACGGTGCCCTCGCCCCGCCGGGAGGGCTGACCGCTAGAGGCGGGTCAGCACCGCCGCGCACGAGCTGACGTCGACCCCGGGTGCGGTCTCGACGTCGAGACTCGTGATGACGCCGTTGTCGATGATCGCGGCGTAGCGCTTCGAGCGCATCCCGAGGCCGATCCCGGTGCCGTCCATCACCAGGCCCATCGCCTGGGTGAATTCACCGTTGCCATCGGCGAGCATCACGATCGAGTCGCCCACCTGCTGGTCCTTGCCCCAGGCGTCCATCACGAACGCGTCGTTGACCGCGATGCAGGCGATCGTGTCGACGCCCTTGTCCGTGACCTCCTTCGCCTGCTGGACGAAGCCCGGCAGGTGGATACGCGAGCATCCGGGCGTGAAGGCGCCGGGAACCGCGAAGAGCACGACCTTGCCCTTGCCGAGCACATCACCGGTGCGTACCGGCTTCGGCCCTTCCTCGCCCATGGTGCGGACCTCGACATCGGGGATCTTGTCGCCGGCGGAAAGGGTCATGAGTACTCCTCGCAAAGTGAGCTGACTTAGTTCTCCTGTGGCAACAGCATCGCAAGTCGGCCGCTTCCCGATGAAACCGGTCTCGCGTCGCCGGTGTATCAAGACGTGTGAGCGCGACGCATCAGACCCTGATCGACGGCCTGGCCTTCAGCGAAGGTCCACGCTGGCATGACGGCGAGCTCTGGTTCAGTGACATCCACGGCCGCCAGGTGCACCGGGTGACGCTCGACGAGAGCGGGCCGGCGATCGGGGTGAAGAGCGACACGATCGTCGCCGACTTCGAGGACTCCCCCTCAGGGCTCGGCTGGCTGCCCGATGGTTCGCTGCTCGTCGTGGCCATGGAGAGTGGACGGCTGCTGAGGGTCGACGCGAGCGGCACGATCAGCGAGCACGCCGACTGCTCCGGGCTCGCCAGGGGGTCGCTGAACGACATGATCGTGCGTGCTGACGGCACCGCGTACGTCGGCGACATGGGCGCTCGCATCTTCGATGAGCATCCCGATCACAGCGTCCCCGGGCAGACGCTCATGGTGACCCCGAGCGGTGAGCCGAGCTGCGCCGCCGACGACCTCGGTGCCCCCAACGGCCACATCCTCACCCCCGACGAGAAGACCCTTTACGTCGGCGAGAGTGCGCGGGGGCGCATCACGGCGTTCGACGTCGCGGCCGACGGCACCCTTTCCGGGCAGCGCACCTTCGCCGACCTGCCGCCGGCAGCCGGCTTTCGGATCTCGCCCCCGGACGGCATCTGCCTGGACAGCGAGGGCGCGGTCTGGTCGGCCGATCCGATCGCCAAGCGGCTGATCCGCGTCCTGCCGGGCGGCGAGGTCGTGCAGACCGTCGAGTTCGACGGCGCGACCGTCGTCGCGGCGGTGCTCGGCGGCTCCGACCGCCGGACCCTGCTTGCCTGCGTGACCGATGACTGGCGACGCGAAGGAGCGACCACCCGGCGGAAGGCGAAGATCGTCGCCGTGCCGGTCGAGGTGCCCGGAGCCGGCAAGCCCTAGGAACGGACGATCAGCAACGTGCCGAGGGCAAGCATCACGACGGCGATGACGGCGTCGAGAATGCGCCACGCCGCCGGGCGGGCGAAGACCGGTCGGAGCAAGCGGGCGCCGTAGCCGAGCCCGGCGAACCACACGGTGCTCGCCAGCGCGGCTCCCGCGGCGAACGGCCACCGCTGGCCGTGATGGGTATTGGCGATGGCGCCGAGCAGCACGACGGTGTCGAGGTAGACGTGCGGGTTGAGCCAGGTCAGTGCGAGGCACGTGGCGGCAGTGGCGGCGAAACCGGTGCGCGCGTGCGACTCCTCCGCCAGCAACGCCGAGGGTCGCCACGCGCGCCGGGCGGCCAGGATCCCGTAGCCCAGCAGGAAAGCTCCCCCGGCGATGCGCACACCGGTCAGCAGTCCCGGCAAGCGCGTCAGCACCGCACCGGCCCCGAGGACCCCGGCGGCGATCAGCAGCACGTCGGAAAGCGTGCACACGGTCACGACCAGCCGCACGTGCTGCCCGCTCAGACCCTGCCTCAGGACAAAGGCATTCTGCGCCCCGATGACGACGATGAGCGACAGGCCGAGGCCGAGTCCCGAGAAGGCCGCGGCGAGGAACGGCGACCAGGTCACGCTCCGACGCTAGGTCGGGAACAGCCTTGAGTGAAGCTGATGTTTCTGAACGATCATTAGTATCTCTGAATATGGACTTCGACCTGTCGCAGCTGGCCGCGCTGAGCGCCGCCGTTTCCGAAGGCACGCTGGAGGGCGCCGCCCGGGCGCTGCACGTCACCCCCTCGGCGGTGAGCCAGCGGCTGAAAGCGCTCGAGCAGGCGGCCGGACGTGTGCTGCTGGTGCGCAGCAAACCGGTGCGGGTCACGCCGTCCGGCGAGCCGCTGCTGCGCCTGGCCCGGCAGGTCGCGTTACTCACCGCTGATGCGCAGCGCGAACTCGACGGCGAGAGCCTCCCGACGACGATTCCGCTCGCCATCAATGCGGATTCGCTGGCGACGTGGGTGCTCGAGGCGCTCGCCCCGCTGGCCGGTTCGCTGTGCTTCGACATCTACCGCGAGGATCAGGCTCACACGAGCGCGTTGCTGCGCGAGGGCACCGCCATGGCGGCCATCACCTCCGAGGCAGAACCGGTCCCGGGCTGCTCGTCGAGCCCGCTCGGGAGGATGCGTTACCGGTGCATGGCGGCGCCGGCCTTCGCGGCGCGCTGGTTCGGCGACGGGGTGAGCGCCGCGGCACTGGCTGTCGCGCCGGTCGTCGTCTTCGACCGCAAGGACGACCTGCAGCACCGGTACCTGCGACGGCGCTCCCGTCGCCCGCTCGATCCGCCCCGGCATTACGTGCCGTCGTCCGCCGACTTCCTTACCGCGGTCAGGCTCGGCCTCGGCTGGGGCATGGTGCCGGATCTGCAGGCTCGTTCGCATGAGCAGTCCGGGGCACTGGTCGAGCTGGATCCGGCGGGAGCCAGCCCGATCGCGCTGCACTGGCAGCAGTGGAAGCTGCGCTCGCCGTCGCTCGACCTCGTCGCCGACGCCATTCGCGGGGCGGCACGCCGGCGACTCGAGCAACCCAAGGCTGAGATCAAAAAACATCCCTCAAATGTGTGTTCTGGGTCACGCGTACGGTAACGGCGTTCTAATGTGGCGCCACTCACTTCTTGGGGCCGACAGACCGGAGTTCGCATGTTGCGGAGCAAGACCACTCGCACGCGTCGCCCTGCCTCGCTGGCGGTGGCCGCCATCCTGCTGATTCCGGTCGCCCTGGTGGGCTGCGGGCGCTCGTCCAAGAGCGGTGGCCAGACCACCCCGACGAGCGGGACCTCGTCAGCTGCCCCTAGCGCTTCGGCGAGCAGCGCGGGTGCCGGCGACTTCGGAACCCTGAAGGCCATCTGCGGCAAGGGCACGCCGGGTAGCACCACGGCCCGGGGCCTCACCGCGACCCAGATCCGCATCGGCGTCACCGCCGACCCGGGCGCGGCCGTAGCCCCCGGGCTCGAGCAGGAGTTCTTCGACACCGCCGAGGGCTTCGCGAAATGGTGCAACGCCGCCGGAGGCATCAACGGCCGCCAGGTCGTCATCGACAAGTGGGACGCCAAGCTCTTCAACGTCGGCCAGGTCATGACCAACGCCTGTCTGAAGGACTTCATGCTGGTCGGCAATGGCAACGCGCTCGACGCGACCGGCGTCAAGGTGCGCCTCGGCTGCAAGCTCGGCCAGATCCCGTCCTACGTGGTGTCGCCGGAGGCATCAACTGCCGCGTTGCAGGCGCAGCCGTCGCCGAACCCCTCCGATCAGATCAACAACGGCGCGCTCCGGCTGCTCGTGAACAAGTACCCGGAAGTCAAGACCGCCGGCGTCTGCGTCCTCGGCAGCAACCTGGCCTCGCTCAAGCCGGTCGGTCTGCGTACGCAGGAGTACCTGCAGAAGCTCGGCATCAAGGTGGCGAACTACCAGGAGCCGCCGGCGCAGGTCGACAACTTCCGGCCGTACATGGAGCAGTGCAAGGCCTCCGGCGCCAAGGCGCTGTACCTCGAGACGGCTCAGGACCCGTCGCCGGTGATCCAGGCGATGAAGAACACCGGGTGGAGCCCGTCCTTCGTCGTGTACAGCGTGCAGTTCTACGGCCCGCAGGGCGTTCAGGCCGCCGCGGCGGCGAAGACGTTCCAGCCGAGCTACATCCAGTTCCCGGCGCTGCCGTTCGAGCTGAAGAGCCAGTACCCGGTGCTGGCGCAGACCGAGGAAATCGTCAAGTCGGCCGTGCCCGGCGCCAAGCTCACGGAGTTCACGCTGTCGGCGATGAGCGCCTGGACGCTATGGGCTCAGTCGGCCACGGACTGCGGCGCGAACCTGACCCAGGACTGCATCCTGCAGAAGGCAGCTGACCACACCGACTGGGACGCCGGCGGCCTGTACGCGCCGCACTCCACCAAGGCCGATGCTGCCGCCAACCCCTGCATCACCATCGTCCAGATGACGCCGAAGGGCTTCGTCTACGCCAAGGACGTCACCGCGCCGAACCAGGGCTCGTTCAACTGCGAGGCGAACAACGTCCTGCCGGTGAAGACCTACCTGTAGCCGGCTCGCACGGTGCGGGAGGGCTCAGAGACCTGCCGGCCGGGTCCCGATGATCCCCCCGGCTTCCAGGGTGGCCAGCTCTGCCGCGTCCAGACCGAGCAGCTCGCCGAGGATCTCGCCGTTGTGCTGGCCGAGCGTGGGCGCGACCCCGCGTAGCCAATGATGTCCGGGGATGCCGAGCACGATCGGCATCCCCGGCCACAGGGTCTTGCCGACATACGGGTGGTCGAGCTCCTCGAAGAACCCGCGCGCCTGCAGCTGCGGATCGTGCAGCAGCTCGGCCGAGGGGATGACGGGCGAAGCCGCAATCCCCAACGATTGCAGGTCTTCTGCAGCCTCACGAGCAGAGCGCTGCGACGTCCAGGCTTCGATCACGGCGTCGATGGCGTCAGCGTCCCCGCGACGCCCTCCGGCGAGGAGCCCGGCAGCACCCATCGCCGCGCACAGCGCCGCCCATTGCTCGTCCGACGTCACCGCGACGGCCACCCAGCAGTCGTCCCCGGCACTGCGATACACACCTTGCGGCGCCGCCATGGGCCCGCGGTTGCCGTCGCGCATCAATGTGCGTCCGTACGCGGAATGCTCGATGACCATCTGCGCGGCGACGTTCAGCGCCGCCTCGACCATCGTCACCTCGACCAGCGCGCCGGAGCCGGTACGCCGCCGGTGCTCGAGCCCGACGATGGTGGCGAACGCAGCATGCAGGCCGGCGATCGGGTCGCACGCCCCGCGCGGGATCACCGGCGCGCCGTCGCGCTTCGCCGGTCAGCCAGGCCATCCCGCTGACCTGCTCCATGGTCTGGGCGAAGCCCACCCGGTCACGCCACGGACCGTCGAGGCCGAACGCGGGCATCCGCACCATCAGCGCGTCAGGGTTGACCGCCGCGACGGTGTCCCAGTCCATCCCGAGATTGGTCATGACGCGCGGCGAGAAGTTCTCCATCACCACATCGCAGGAGCCGAGCAGCCGGCGCGCCAGCGCGTCACCCTCGGCGGTGCCGAGCTCAAGCGTCACGTCGCGCTTGTTCTCGTTGACGGCGAGGAAGATGGATCCGGTCTCCCACCAGTGGTCGACCGTCGGCGGCTTGGCCCCGGCGAACCGCATGCCGTCGGGACGTTTGAGCCCCTCGACCTTCACCACGTCGGCGCCGAGCGAGCCGAGCACCAGGCTGCCCGCCGGGCCGGCCCAGAAGGCGGTGAAGTCCATGACCCGGATGTCGGCCAGCGGGTGGGCGACCGTGCCCGTGACGGCAGGAGCCTGACGCGCAGTCCAGGCCACCGTCCCCGTGTGCTCCCCGAGAGCCGGCGCCGCTGCGAACTCGCGCAACCGCCCGCCCTGAATGCGGTACGGCGGTCGGGGCTGCACGAAGCCGCGGGGTTGGCGACGAAGACGCCGCGCTGGACGAAATGGTCGATGGCGTGATGGTGTCGGGCGAGCCGATCGGCGCCACGGGGATACGCATGGCCGACGCGAGTTCGATGATCTCCGCGGTCGTGCGCCGGCCGGTCCATTCGCGGACCGCGGCGGTGAACTCCTCGCGCCGCCGCTGGCGGCCGGCGAACGACGCCAGGTCGGCATCGCCCGAGCCACTCCGGACGCTCGATCATCACCAGGAAGTCCTGGAACTGCTGGCCGGTGATGGTGCAGTAGCCCACGTAACCGTCGGCTGTCGCTTCGATCGACGGCAATTCCAGCGACCGGCCGGGACCGGCACCCATGATCTGGGCGGCCACGACTCCGAGGCCACCCATCGTGATGACCATGCTCTCCAGCAGCGAGACGTCGACCATCTCGCCGACGCCGTGCTCGCGGGCACGCCGGGCGTACGCCGCGCCGGCAACAGCGGCGTAGGCGCCGGCGATCCACTCCCCCAACCGGCCACCCGCTGCCAGCGGGATCCGGTCGGCCAGCCCGCGCCCGCCGGTCGAACCGCAACGCGCCTGCAGGGTGAATTCCGTCGCGGGCTCCCCCGCACTCGGTCCCGTCAGTCCGAACGGCGTGACGGCCACGACGACGCTCGCCTCGCGCGCCCCGCGCAGCCGGCTCACGGCGTCGGGCGACACCCCAGCGTCGACGATGACGACATCCGCCGCAGCCGCAAGTTCCATGATCTCAGGGTCATCCGCCGTCCCCACGACCGAGCGCTTCGACGTGTTCAGGAACGCGAACAGCGCCGAATCGCCTGCTGCCAAAGCACCTCCGGCGGTGTGGCGACGCATCGGATCCCCTGCGGGCGGCTCGACCTTGACGACATCCGCTCCGGCGTCAGCGAAGAGCTTTGCCGCGTACGGCCCGGCGATCTCGGTGGCGATCTCCAGCACCCGCAGATGCGCGAGCGGGAGCTCGCTCTCAGCCACCGTCAGGCACCTTCAGCTCCCGCGGCGCCGAGCGGCCGGAAGTACGGCAGCGTCAGTCCGCCGGCCAAGGCCGCGAACTGGACGACGACCCTCATGTCGATCCGGACGTCGTCGGTGTCGAGCCCGACGAGGTTGGTCATCATGGAGTAGCCCTCGTCGAGATCGACCACGGCAGGCGCGTACGGAACCGTGAAATCAGGGGTCACCGGGCGCCAGACGATCGTGTAGCTGTAGAGCGTTCCGCGGCCGCTGCTCACCTGCCACTCCAGCGCGTCGGCCAGGCAGTTGCGGCAATGCGGCGCGGCCGGGAAGTCGGGCTGACCGCAGGCGCTGCAGCGCACGAAGCGCAGCTCGCCCTCCTTCGCGCCCTCCCAGAAGGGCTCCGAATCCGGACCGTGCGCACCCACCGGAAGCGGCCCGGACTGCGGGGTCAGCAGCGCCATCAGTCCACCGCCCCAAGCAGCGCCACCATGTGAAAGAGCGCGCCGGCGCCGGCACTCGTGCACATCGCCGTGCGCGCCCCGGGCACCTGGCCGCTCACGCACTCGCCGCGCACCTGCTGCACCCCGCGAATCACCCGCTGAAGCATCTGCACGTTCGCCCCCGCATGGCTGAACGACATCGTCCCGCCATCGGTGGTGATCGGATGGCTGCCGGTGATGTCGATGTGACCGTCCTGCACGAACGCCCCGCCCTCGCCCGGACCGCAGAATCCCAAGGCCTCGAGCTGGCGGATGATCTCGAAGGAGAACGGGTCGTAGAACTCCAGCACGTCGACATCGGCACGGGTGAGATCGGCCATCGCAAACGCACGGTCGGCGCTGCGCTTTCCGATCAGCCCGTTGGAATGGACTCCGGAGCGTCCGGCCAGATCCCATTTCGGCGGGAACCGGTAGGCCGGCCCGAAGTACTCGGTGGCGCCACCGAGCACGCCGACCGCCTGCTTGGGCAGATCACGAGCCCGCTCCTCGGTGGTCAGGACGAGGGCGCAGCCACCCTCGCTCGTCGTCGAGCAGTCGAGGATGTGGAACGGGTCGGCGACCATGCGCGAGGCGAGAATGTCCTCCGGGGTGAAGGGCCCGCGCCCGTGATAGACCGCCTCGGGATTGGCGTGGCCGTTGTTGCGGATGGTGGCCGCCACCCGGGCGAGCTGCTCGGGCGTCGTGCCGTACATGTGCATGTGGCGGCGCGCGACGAGAGCGAACTCGGCGGCGGTGAACAGCCCCCAGGGAATGACGAATTCGTGTCCCGGCCGGGTCCAGGGCGCCGTCGAAGCGCGCTCGGTGTAGACGCCCGCTTCCGACGTCACGAGCAGCACGACCTCGGCCAGTCCGGCGGCGATGGCGGTGGCCGCCTCGAGCACCATGTTGACGCCGAACTGCATGCCCATCCATGCCGGGCCGAGCCGGAAGTCGTAGATGAGGGACGCGCCGTCGGCCCCGGCGCTGACGCCGTCGACATCGGCCAGCGTGAGCCCGGCGTCAGCGAGCGCGGCTTGCGTCGCGGCCACGTTCAGCGAGCGGGACGTCTCGCCTTCCAGCCGCCGGGCCTGACGGGTGTTGTGCACCCCGACGATGCACGGGCGTCGCCCGCGCGATGCGTTGGTCAGCAGAAGTCCGACCCCCCGTCGACATTGACGTTTGCGCCTGTCATGTAGGTGTTGCGTGGTGAGGCCACGAACGCGATGACCGCACCGATCTCCGCCGGATCGCCGGCGCGTGGCAGCTGCGCCGGATGCCCGAAGTGCTCCTTGATCCCGTCCATGATGGCGTACAGATCGTCGGGGTCGATCCCCGCCCCGCGCGCCCACGTCTTCAACGACTCGGTGGCGTACGTGCCCGGGGAGACGGTGTTGACGAGGATCTCCTCCGCGGCGAGATGCTGCGAGAGGTTCTTGGTGATGCTCGTGACGATCGCCTTGGCGGCGGTGTATGCGATGAGGCCTGGGCTCTGCCGCTTGGTCGAGTGGGCGGAGAGGTTGACGATCCGGCCCCACTCCGCCGCCCGCATCATCGGCAGGGCGGCGCGGATGCAACGCACCATGCCCATCGCGCCGATGTCGAACGCGGAGAACCAGTCGTCGTCGCTCAGCTCGTCGAAGTTGCCGATGGCGGTGGGACCGGTCGCGTTGACGAGGATGTTGAGCGTCGGCCAGCGGGCGGCCAGCGACGCGAACGCCGCGACGACCGAAGCGTTGTCGGTGATGTCGGCCTGCAGCCCGATCGCCTCGGGCGCGCCCAGCTCCAGCAGCCGCGACGTGGTGGCATCGAGATCGGCCCGGGTACGCGCCAGCACCGCCACCTTGGCACCGTCGGCCGCGAAGCATTCCGCCGCCGCGCGGCCCATCCCTTGCGTGCCGCCCTGAACGAGCGCGGTCGCGCCCGCCAACCCCAGATCCATGGAGAGCGGCTACCGGCCGGCCGGGATGCGGGCGCGCTGGGTCATCGTGCGCCAGGCTTCCAGGTCATGGTCGCTGGCCAGCTTGCCGACACGGGTCACGACATCCACGTCGGGCGCCTCGGCCCGCAGCGCCCCCGCGGTGCACTTCTCGCGGGCGCGCGTCTTGAACGGGTCGAACTGGTAGTGGCGCATCGCGTTCTCGTGGGTGACCTTGTTGAGCACCGGCGCGTCGATCCCGTTGGAGTCGAAGAGCGCGCTGAGCTCCTCCGGCGCGTTGGGCCAGTTGCTGTCCGAATGCGGGAAGTCGGACTCCCAGCAGACGGTGCCGGGGTCGAACTCGTCCAGCAGCTTCACCCCGACCCGGTCGGCGATGAAGCAGGAGAGGAAGTGCTTGTTGAACACGTCGGTCGGACCGCTGTAACCCTTGGGGAAGGTGGCCTGCGTCCAGCCGCCGTGGCGCTTGTGGGTGTGCTCGGCACGCCAGAGGAAGTACGGGATCCAGCCGATGTCGCCCTCGGTCAGCGAGAAGCGCAGGCTCGGGAAGCGCTCCCACATGTCGGCCCAGATCAGCTCGACCATCGAGAACGTCGACATGATCGGCGAGAGGTTCATCGCCACGCTGGCGGGAGCGTCGCTACTGGTCATCGACGCCGACGAGCGCGAGGCGCTGCCGACGTGCAGGCACAGGATCGTGCCTTCCTCGCACGCCGCCTCGTACAGCGGATCCCAGTGCCGGGTGTGGATCGACGGCATCGACAGCGCTTCCGGGTTCTCCGAGAACGTCACCGCGTGGCAGCCCTTGGCGGCCAGCCGGCGCAGCTCGGCTGCAGCGAGCTGCACGTCGAAAAGCGGCAGGATGCCGCACGGGATGAAGCGGTCAGGGTAAGCGCCGCACCACTCGTCGACATGCCAGTCGTTGTAGGCCTGGATCATCACCAGGTTCAGGTCACGATCGGGGCCCTGGTTCAGCACCTGGCCGGAGAAGCCGGTGAAGTTCGGAAAGTTCAGCCCGGCGAGCTGGCCGCCGGCGCTCATGTCACGCACCCGCTCGTCGACGTTGTAGCAGCCGGGGCGCATCTGGTCGTAGCGCGAGGCGTCGATGTTGAAGTACTCGCGGGGCTTGCCGGCGACGGCGTTCAGGCCGAGATTGCGACCGCGGACGTTGCCGTAGTACCACTGCTGGACGCCGTCGCCCTCCTCGACGACGTGCGGCGCCTGATCCAGCCAGCGCGCCGGCACGTGCCGGGTGAACATGTCCTCCGGCTCGCAGATGTGGTCGTCGACGCTGATGAGAATGAGATCCTCGGCCGGCACCGCACTCATGACGCCTCCTCGCTCGCGATCCGTTCCCCGCGGGGACCATCGTGCACCCGCGCCTCCGCTGGCCGGTCACCAGGTCGCGGGGAAGTCCATTTTGTATACATCATCAGATCTCTGACGGTCGGTCCCTGAGGTATCGCGCGATGGCTGTGCGGCACTCGCGGGGGGATCCGAGCTGGTTCTCCGCCGCCTTGATCGCCCGCGTGTAGTGGTGCAGGCCCGCCTCGTCGAGCAGCCCCCAGCCGCCGCACAGCTGGTGCGCCCCGGCGCTGATCGCCAGCGCCGACGAGGTCGCGGTGAGCTGGGCCTCGGTGATTCCCGCAACCACCCGCGCCGAGTCGGCGGTACCGGCGACCAGCAGCTCCGCGGCCTCGATGACGGCCGCGCGAGCCGCGACGAAGTCCAGGTACATGTCGGCGACGCGCAGTTGCACCCCCTGCAGAGCGGCGAGCGGCGCACCGAAGGCCCGCCGGGACTTCACCCGGCCCGCCGTCATCTCGAGCAGCCGGGCGCTCATGCCGACCAGCTCCGCGCAGATAGCGATGCCGCCCAGCAGATCGGCCGCCACGAGCGCCTCCGGGACTCCCGACAGCACCGGCTCACCAGCAACGGGCGCGCCTTCCAGAGTGAACTCGGTGAGCCGGTCGACGCTCATCGTGGGATAGGTGATCCGTTGCACCCCGGAAGCACGCGCGGGGACGACCGCGAGCAAGGCCCGGGACGACCCGTAGTAGGCGGGTACTAGCAGGAAGTCGACGCTGTCGCCGTAGGTGACCTGACGCGTGCGGCCGGACAGGCGCCACTGACCGTCCTCGCGCTCGGCGAAAATGCCTTCCGGCCCGGGACGGACCAGCGCGTAGCGATCGCCGCTGTCGAGGATGGCCTGCCGGATGCGGCCTCCGGGCGCCGCCAGTGCGAGCGCGGCCGCCAGCGGCTGGATCAGACCCGCATGCACCGGCAACGGGCATCGCGCGGCACCCAGCTCCTCCACCGCGACGATCACGGCCTCGGGCTCGGACAGCCGCGGTCCGATCCGGCGCCGGAACGCCTTCCAGACCGCCTCCTGATACCCCCACGACGAGCTCTGGACCGCCGCCAGCCGGGTCAGCTCCCAGCCGGCCAGCGCGCCGCGTGCTGCAGCGCGGACGGGGTCGGCGTCGGCGTCGGCGAGCAGGTCGAGGGCCGCCATCAGCTGCGCGCCCGCTCGGCCCGGACCCCCAGCGCCAGCGCCGCAATCCCGGCGCGATGGACCTCGTTGGCGCCGACGCCGATGGTGCCGTCGAAGCGGAAGAGGTACTCGTACCCGAAGCGGCCGTTCGCGGGGACGCCAGGCATCGCTGGGCCGAACAGCGTGCCGTTCACCGCCGCCAACGGCCCGGCGAGCTCGGTGCCGAACTGGGCGAGGCGCTGGGCGAGCTCGGTCAGCACCACCTTGGCGGCGGACGCCGTCACGCTGCTGCGCGTCCCGCTGAGCTCCTCGGCGACCAGCTTCATCGCACTGCGCCGCCCGACCTGAAGCTCCACCCAGAGCTGCGCCAGCCGGTCGGCCACCACCGGGTCGTCGATGAGCCGGCTGCCCACCGATCCCTCGCGGGTGAAGGCCTGGATCTCGTCGAAAAGCCGCTGGCACCAACCGAGGTTGAAGATTCCGTTGCGCTCCTGCTCGACCGCGTACGCGAGCTGGCGCCAGCCCCCGCCGGGTTCGCCGAGAAGCGCGTCGGCGGGCAACGTCACGTCATCGAAGACGATCTCGAACAGGTCGTAGCCGACCATCGTGCGTTGCGCGATCACCCGTACTCCGGGCTGGCGCATGTCGACCAGGAACATGCTGGATCCGCGGCGGGCCCCGACGGCCGGGTCGGTGCGCGCGATCGTCAGGCACACGTCGGCCTTGTCGGCGCCGGTGAGCAGCGTCTTGCGCCCGCGGAGCCGGTAGCCACCACCCGGCAGCGCCGTCGCCGTACTCGTCAAGGCGGCGAGGTCGTTGCCGGCTTCCGGTTCGGTGTAGGCGATGCACATCTCGATCTCGCCGGAGACCATCCGCGGCAGCAGCCGGGCCCGCTGCTGGTCATCACCGAACGCGATCACCGGCGCGCCCGCGAGCACGATCGCGGTATCGATCAGCGGCGCGTCGTGGTAAGCCGCTTCGTAGCCGAAGGCCGCGGCGAAATCAGCCGGACGGCCACCGCCGCTGAACTGCTCCGGGACGCTGATGGCGAGCCAGCCGCGCCGGCCCGCCTCCCGCTGCAGAGCGCGCTCGAACGACTCGGCGAGCCCGGTGCGGTCACGCGGATTGTCATGCCCGGCCGTACGTTGCGGGCTCAGCTGCTCGGTCATCCAGCCGCACACCTCGGCGCGGAAGGCTTCGGCCGCAGCGCCGAGGCCGGGGCCCTCGTGCACGGGGGTCAAGCGTGCTTGGTGCGCGGCAGGCCGAGCCGGTGCTGGGCGATGTGGTTGCGCTGGATCTCGGTCGTGCCGCCCTGGATCGTGGTGACCGCCGAATGCCGGACGGCGCGTTCGACCTCGCCGTGAGCCACGGGAGCCAGGCCGCCACGGGCGTCGTGGCGCAGCACTCCGGCCACCCCGGCCACCTCTTGGAACTCGTGCGCCGCCCGCTGATAGGCCATCGTCGCAAAGTGTTTCGCGATGCTTCCCGCGGTCGCCGGCGACTGGCCCGAGGCGCCCAGTTCGGCGGTGCGCTGAGTGAGCAGGAAGGCCACCTCGGCATCGATACGCGCCCGGGCGATGGCCTCGAGAACGACCGGATCGTCGGCCGGCCGGGTGCCGTCGGGGCCGGGCGTGCTCGCCCAGCGCGCGGCGTTCTTCACGAGCGGCTCGATCATCGCGGTGCCGCCCATGACCCCGCGCTCGACCGAGAGCGCGGCGGCCATGACGCGCCCGCCCTCGTTGATCTCGCCGAGCCGGCAGTAGTCCGGTATCTCGACGTCGTCGTAGAAGACGACGTTCGTGCGCTCGTCGGCAATCGTGTAGATCGGCTGGATCGTGATGCCCGGGGTGTCCAGCGGCACCAGGAACATGGTCAGCCCGAGATGCTTGGGGCGCTCGGTGTCGGTGCGGGTCAGCAGCAGGACGTAACCGGCTTCCTGCGCGAGGGTCGTCCACATCTTCTGGCCGTTGATGCGCCAGGCGGTATGGGCCTCGTCGACGGGAACGGCGCGCGTGCGGGCGGCGAAGACGTCAGAACCCGAGCCGGGCTCGGAGTACCCGAGCACCGCGATCGTCTCCCCCGCCAGCAGCTGCGGGATGACGCGCGCCTTCAGCTCGTCCGACCCGAGCTGCTCGACCACGCCGATGACGATCATCGTGATCGACAGCCCGTGGTAGGGCGCGTCAGCCAGCTCCAGCTCCCGGAAAAGTGCCGCCATCGCGTGGGAGACGGCGGCCCCCTTCGCGCCGGCGGTCGCCGTCGCCAACCACCCGTGGCCGGCCATGTCGCGGTGCAATTGCGGGACGTGAACGGTGCCGGTGTCGTGCATGGTGCGGCGCATCTGGTCGGTGAGGTGAGCATCCAGGAAATCGCGTACCTCACCGGCGAACGCCGCGACGTCCTCGTCCTGCCGGAAATCCGTCACGCGTCCCCCTCGGGAAATGCTGCCAGCACTGCGGTGCCGAGCTCGCGAAGCTGCAGCCGCCGCGCGCCGGTCACGAGCGGATACGCCCTGGCCCGGCGATAGAACAGCTGCGCGTCGTGCTCCTCGGCGACCCCGAGACCCCCGTGGTACTGCACGAGTTTTGCGGTGGCCTCGCGTGCCGCGTCGGACGCGAAGAGCAGCGCCATCAGGGCGAGTTCGGCGCCGCTTGCACCGGTGGTCGAGCGGAGCCCGCTCGCGAGGCTCCACGCCGCCTCGCGCGCCAGCAGGGTCGCGCCGTCGACCTGTCCGGGGATGTCGGCGAGGCCATGGGCGACGGCCTGGAACGAGCCGATCGGCACGCCGAACTGCTGGCGGTCCTTCACCCATCGCACCGCTACGTCGAGCGCGCCGTTGGAAAGCCCGGCGAGCCAGGCGGCGACGAGCGTGCGCCACTCGTCGTTCGCCTCAGCAAGAGCTTCCGGTGCGGCCAGGCCGGTAGCCAGGACCACCCGCTGTCCGGAGCGCAGATCGCGGTCGGCGATCGGCAGGTTGCCCTGATTGGGCAGCGCTTCGCGCGGCGGCTCCGAGCGCACCACGACGAGCTCGTCGAAGTCACAGCCGATGACGAGATCGGCGACCGCACCGGCCGGCACGACCAGCCCCACGCCGGCGGTAACGCGAGGCGCCAGCGTGACGATCAGCTCGCCCGAGACGGCCGCTTCGAGATCGGGATGGTGGGGCGCGAGCCGGGCCAGCAACCGGACCGCGACCGCGTGCTCGTTGAACGGCGCCGGCGCCAGGACCGTCCCGAGCTGCTGGGCGACGGCCGTCAACGCCAGCAGGTCAGCCCCGCCACCGCCCTGCTCCTCGGGGACGGCGAGACCGGGCAGGCCGATCGCGCACAGTTCCGCCCAGAGCTTCGGATCGTGACCGAGCGGCTCGGCGTCGCGGGCCCAGGACGGCCTGCCGGGCGGTGACTGCCCGACGCACACCGCATTGACGGCGTCGACGGCGGCCTGCGTCATCTCGTCGAGTGAAAGGTCCATCAGCTCCCAGTCCGATCGCGGGCCCTTCAGTTCGCGGGCACTGTGCTTGGTTAGGTTCCCTGCTGTCACTGTGACAGCCCGACGGCAGGGAGGCATCCGTGGGTGAGCGGCTTGTGGGAAAAGTTGCGCTGGTCACGGGGGCGGCACGCGGACAGGGCGAGGCGATCGCCCGGCTCTTCGTGGCCGAAGGGGCTTGCGTGCTCGTGACCGACGTCCTCGAGGCCGAGGGCCGGGCGGTCGCCTCCGAGCTCGGTGAAAGTGCCGCCTGGCACGGCCTGGACGTCCGAGACGAGGCGCAGTGGCGGGCGGCCGTCGATGCCTGCACCAGCGCGTTCGGCCGGCTCGACGTACTGGTCAACAACGCCGGGATAGGGATTCCGCCGCGCCGGATCGAGGACGAGACGGCCGACGACCACCGCTTCACCCTCGACGTGAACCTCACCGGCGTCTGGAACGGCATCCGGGCCGTGATGCCCGTGATGAAAGCGCAGCAGTCGGGTTCGATCGTGAACACGTCGTCGATCGACGGGCTCGTCGGCACCGCCGGGATGGCGTCCTACGTCGCGAGCAAGTACGCCGTCACCGGGCTCACCCGCACCGTCGCGCTCGAGGCCGGCGGGCGTGGCATCCGCGTCAACGCCGTCCATCCCGGGGTGATCGAGACGCCGATGGTGGCCCGCGCGCCCGCCGAAATACGAGCGCGGCTCGACCGGCTCATGGCTCGCCAGCCCATCCCGCGCGCCGGCACGCCGCTCGAGATCGCCTACGCCGTGCTCTTCTTCGCCGGCGACGAGAGCTCCTACTGCACGGGCTCCTCGCTCGTGGTCGACGGCGGTCACATCGCCGGCCCGTGGCGCGAGGGCTTCGACGACTGACGGCAGCTAGGCATGGGAGAGCGTCACCTGCGGCGCGATCTCGGTCAGGACTCGGGTCAGCATCGCGGTGCCGTTCTCGCGCACGGCCGGCAGCAGGATCAGGTGGCGCGCGCCCGCGTCGACGTACTCCTGCAACGTGCGGACGACATCGTCCGGCGTGCCGGTGACGGCGACCCGGTCGAGCATCGCGTCGAAGTCCTGCTGGTACGTGCCACCGAGAAAGGCCGCCGCCCGCTGACGGGCGAGGGCACCGTCGTCGTCCACGCTGATCGGCAGGTAGGCGAGCCAGCCGAATCCGTCCAGCGAGCGCCCGATCGCCTCGGCCTCCGCGCGCACGGTCGCGACCGATGCGGCGTAGCGGCGGGCGGAGAACAGGTACGGCATCCAGCCGTCGGCCAGGCGGGCGGCCCGGCGCATCGCCACCGGCCGGCGTCCGGCGACCACGATCGGAGGCCCGCCCGGCTGCGCGGGAGCGGGATGGATGCGCACCTTGTTCATCGCAAAGAGCGGGCCCTCCCAGCTGATCTCCTCCCCCGTCCAGAGCCGGCGCAGCAGGGCGATCGCCTCGTCCATCCGCTCGCCGCGCCCGGCGAGCGGTACCTGGGCGGCCTCGAACTCGCCCGGGTACTCACCGCCGACGCCGACCCCGAGAGCGACACGCCCACCCGTGACGTTGTCCAGGTCGGCGATCATCTTGGCGACGATCGCCGGCGGATAGAGCGGGAGCAGCAGGACAGCCGTCCCGATCAGCGTCCGGTCATCGACCTGTTCGCAGAGCCGGGCCAGCCACGACAGCGCTTCGGGGCTGGGGTTTCGCGAGGCGACGTGACCGCCGACCCACAGCGAGCGGGCCCCGGCATCCTGCAGGGTGACCACGTCAGCGCGGGTAGCCGGGGCGACGCAACCGAAGCTCGGCCGATCGGCTCCCAACGCCGCGCGGGCACCCGTCTCCACCCGCGTCACAACATGGATTTAATATCAGGTTCATGAACCGGTACGGGCTGTCGACCATCAAGACCGAGCTGGACGACAAGGGCGTCCTGCTGGTGACCCTCGATCGCCCGGATCGCCGTAACGCGATCAACGACGTCATGCACGTCGAGCTCACCGAGCTGTACAAGCGCATCGCCGCCGACACCGAGGCCGAGGTCGTCGTCGTCACGGGCGCCGGGAAGGGTTTCTGCGCCGGCGGCGACTTCAAGCAGATGGCCGAGAACAACGACGCCGGCTACGACGACGGCTTCTCCCAGCTGTTCGTCGATTCGGTCGCCATGGCCCGGGCGATCCTCGCGATCCGCCAGCCGATGATCGCTGCCATCAACGGTGACGCGATCGGCCTCGGCGCCACCCTGGGGCTCTTCTGCGACATCACCTTCATCTCCGACACCGCGCGTATCGGCGATCCGCACGTGCAGGTGGGTCTGGTCGCGGCCGACGGCGGGGTCGTGCTCTGGCCCATGCTGATCGGCGCCAACCGGGCCAAGGAGTACCTGTTCACCGGCGACCTGCTGACCGGCCCCCAGGCCGAGCAGATCGGGCTCGTCAACCACTCGGTCCCCGAGAGCGAGGTGCTCGAACAGGCGATGGCCATGGCCCATCGGCTGGCCCAAGGCGCGGCGCTCGCGCTGCGGTTCAACAAGCGCCTGGTCAACAAGGACCTCGAGGAGCGGGTCGACCGGATCTATGAGATGGCGCTCGCGATGGAGGCCGTGACGTTTCGCAGTGCCGACCATCTGGAGGCCGTCAAGGCGTTCGGGGAGCGACGCCCGCCGGTCTTCATCCGCGGGCAGCGCTGACCGCTCGGTGGAGCTCGGTGTCGCCGCGGAGCACCGGCAGCTCGCGATGATCACTCAACTGGCAGCTGGCCGCGTAGCGGACCCTGCGGCCGGACGATGCCGATCGAGCGCGCGCAGGACCGCACGGCGCCCGTAGTCGGGGCCTTTCGGGTCACCGGACAGGCGCGTCGCGTTGGCTCCGACCAGGGCCGCGTCGAGCTCGAACAGCAACTGATCGGGGTCGGGCACGATCAGTTCGCCGTAGTCGATGGCGAGCTGCAGGTGACGGGCCAGCAACGCCGTCCACTCCTGCTGAGCCGAGACCAGGGCGTCACGCACCGGGCCGGGACGCCGGCCGAACTCGAAGAGCCCGTGCAACACGAAGCAGCCACCGACGAAGACATCGTCCGCGATGTAGTCACACCAGGAATCGAGCAGCGCCCGGAGCCGCTCGAGCCCGGGAGGGCGGCCGACCACGGGCTGCACGACCGCTTCGATGAAGCGGGTGCGTGCCGCGGCCACGGTCGCCAGTTGCAGCTCCTGCTTGCTGCCTCCGAACAGCGCGTGGACGTTGCTCCGGCTGATCCCCAGGTCGTGGGCGAGGCGGCTCAAGGTGAGTCCCTCGAGACCCTCCTCGCTCGCCATGTCGGCGGCGAGGCGCAGGACGCGCGCCCGGTTGGCGTCTCCCCTGACCCGCCGGCCATCCGGCGCCGCTTCAGCCATCAAAAACTCCTTGACAAGGAACATGGACGTCCGTACACCTAGAAACGTACCAACAAACCCAGGTGTTCATGGGAAATCCGGCAAAAATCGGTTGCCCTCCCGGTAGCACCGGTTCAATTATTACGGACGAGCGTCCGTAATAACCTGGACGGAACCTCCCAGGAGTCAGCATGAGCACCCGTTCCGCCACTTCGGGTCCGCAACGCGCCGAGTTCCAACGGGTCATGGGCTCACGGCGCGCCTGGCGGAGGCTCGCCAGGCGCGCGACCGCCGCCCACGAGCGTGAGCTCGCCGAGCAGGCCAGCCGGCTCGCCGCCGCTGCGCCGCCCGTCCTGGCCGCCACGAGCCACCCGTTGCGCGGCCAGGTCCAGGCAGCGGTGGTGACCCTGGCGATCTCGCTTCCCGGCTGGGAGCTGCAGCTGTCGGCAGTCGCGGCGGCCGCCGCCGGTGAGGTCGCGGGCTCCCCCGCCGGTCGCCGGCTGACTCGCACCGGGCGCTACGGGGCATTCTGGTGGATCGAGATCGAGGGCCCCCTCGAGGGTGACGCGCCGACCGTGCTGCTGGGGGCGGCGCTGAGGCTCTTTCCCAGCGGTGACGGAGCGGACTTCGCCGCTGCGCCGGCTCCCGCGCTTGACGAGCCCGTCAGTCGCTGAAGGAGGCGTCGTCCAGAATGGCGCCGGTGGACATCCGGCCGGCATCGATGGCAGACGCCCAGCGCATCACCGATCTCATCGAGTCGGCCTACCGTGGCCCGGGCAGCAAGCGAGGCTGGACCACCGAGGCCGACATCCTCGACGGGCAGCGCACGGATCTCGAGGCTGTCGCGCAGGCGCTGGCCCGCGACGACGTCCGGATTCTGATCGCCACCACCGGGGAATCACCAGCCGACGTGCTCGTCGGCTGCTGCCAGATCGAGCGACGGCCGGCGGGGCTGGCATATTTCGGCTCGTTCGCGGTGCGCCCGGATGTGCAGAACGCCGGGCTCGGCAGGGCGCTGCTGGCAGCGGCCGAAGCGACCGCGGTCGACCAATGGCGGGTCGCGGCGATGGAGATGACGGTGATCGCTCAGCGCACCGAGCTGATCGCCTGGTATCAGCGGCGGGGGTATGAGCTGACCGGCGAAACCCGGCCCTTTCCGTACGCCGACGAGCGAGCCGGCCTGCCCCGCCGCGGCGATCTGCATTTCGTGGTCCTGCGCAGGCAGCTCGGCGGATTGGTGAGGGGCACGGCGGGGTAGCCACCACACGGTTGGGCCGGAGCTGACAAAAGGGCGTAGAAACCCCCTATGCCATGGATCCGCACTCGCCGGCAGCGATCTGTCACCGGGACGATCGCCGTCTGCGGCGCCGTGGTGCTGGCGGCGTGCGGACGCTCGTCGGGCCCGTCCGCCACCCCCCTGCCGAATGCGGCGAAGCAGTCATCGGCTTCGGCTGCGTCCCCGGTCCCGGCAGGCACGTTCGGCGACCTCGGAAGGATCTGCGGGCCCGGCAATCCGGCGCCGCTGACGGGCCGCGGCCTGTCCGGCACGACGATCCACGTGGGGACGTTCGGCGACCCCGGGTCGAGCATCACGCCCGGACTCGAGCAGGAGTACTTCGACGTCGCGAAGGCCTTCACGAAGTGGTGCAACGCGGCCGGCGGCATCAACGGCCGCAAGATCGTCGTCGACAACTACGACGCGAAACTCTTCAACGGCGCGTCGCAGATCATCTCGGCGTGCGCGAAGGAATTCATGCTCGTGGGCGGAGGCAACGCCTTCGACGCGGTGGACGTGAAGCCGCGGCTCGCGTGCAAGCTCGCCCAGATCCCGGCGCTGGACGTCTCACCCGACGCGGGCCTTGCCCCGCTGCAGGTGCAGCCGACCAGCAACTCACCCAAGCACTACGGGGTCGGCGGCCTGCGGCTGCTGGCCGATGCGTTTCCGGCGTCCAAGCAAGGGCTCGGGATCGGCAGCAGCAATGTCGCCTCGCTGAGCCCGCAGGGCCGCTATGCCAAGCAGGCCTGGGAATCGCTCGGCTACAAGGTGACGACGGTGCAGGAGAAGCCGACCTTCGTCACCAACTTCCGGCCCTACATGGAGCAGCTGCGCACCTCAGGAGCCAAGGCGTACAACGAAATCGCGTCGCAGGATCCGACCCCCGAGGTCAATGCCATGCGCGACATCGGCTACCAGCCCTCGTTCGTGCTGTGGAGCATTCAGTTCTACGACCCCAAATCCGTGCAAGCGGCGAAGACGGTGCCCTTCCCGCCGTCCTATGTTGCTCTCGGCGCGCTGCCCGCCGAGCTGGTCGACCAGTACCCGGTGTTGCAGCAGATCCGCAGCATCATGAACGCGGGGGTCGCCAACCCGAAGTTCACCTCGTTCACCGGACTCGGGTTCAACGCCTGGACGCTGTGGGCCAAGTCGGCCACCGATTGCGGTGCCGACCTCACACCGCAATGCATTCTCGCGAAGGCCGGATCGCACACCGACTGGGATGCCGGCGGCCTCTTCCCCCCCAACTCCACGATCCCCGGCAAGCAAACCGAATCCGACTGCGTGCTGCTGGTTCGCCTGACGCCGCAAGGGTTTGTTTACGACAAGAAGGTCACGCAGCCCAACCGCGGGCCCTACAACTGCGACCCGCGGAATCTGGTCAGCGTCAGCGGCACGTGAGCTTCAGCCGTCCTCGGCCAGCAACTGGCGCACCGCCTTGCGGTCGGTCTTGCCGACGCTCGTGAGCGGAACCGCCGGCACGATCCGGATGGCCCGCGGGTACTTGTACCGGCCGAGGCGCTCGCGGGCATAGTCCACCAGTTCTGGCCCGGTCACCTCGGCCTCCGGCGCCAAGGCGACGACGGCCACGATCTCCTCCCCGTGGCGCTCGTCCGGCCGGCCGACCACGGCCGCCTGGGTCACCGCGGGATGGGTCATCAGCGCATCCTCGACATCGCGGGGATAGACGTTGAAACCCCCGCGGATGATGAGGTCTTTCATCCGGTCGACCACGAACAGGAAGCCGTCGGCGTCGAAGTGACCGACGTCGCCGGTGTGCAGCCAGCCGTCCCGCACGGTGGAGGCCGTCTGCTCGGGAGAGTGCCAGTAGCCGGCCATGACCGTCGCGCCGCGCACGCAGATCTCGCCGTCCTCCCCGACCGGCAACTCTCGCCCCTCGAGGTCGAAGATCTTGACCTCGACGTTGGCGACCGGCTTGCCGACCGAGCCGCTGCGCCGTGCCTCCCGGTTGGACGAGGTCACCAGGGCCGAGCTCTCGGTCAGCCCGTAGCCCTCGAGCACGATCGACGACGGCACTCGCTGCTCCCACTCCGACTGGATCGCCGACGGCAGCGGCGCGCCTCCGGAGGTGACGATGCGCAGGGCCCCGAGGTCCCGTTCCTCGAGCGGGGTCGCGAGCAGCATCTGCAGCATCGACGGCACCACGGAAATCGCCTCGATGTCGTGCTTCTGGGCGAGGTCGAGGAACGACACCGGGTCGAACCAGCGCTGCAGCACGGCCCGCGGCGGCCGGTCCGCGAACATCCCGGCGATGGTCACCAGCAGCCCGTACGCATGAGCCAGCGGCAGCGCGGTCAGCAGGCTGTCGTAGTCCTCCCCCGTGTGCTTGCGGGTCTGGGACACGTTGACGCCGGTGCCGTAAAGGTTGGCGTGCGAGAGCATGACGCCTTTGGAACGGCCGGTCGTCCCGCCGGTGTAAAGCAACGCGGCGAGATCGGTGTCGGCGCGGTCCGTGAGCGGCACGGGTTCGTGCGCCTCCAGGGCCGCGAAGGAGTCCTCGCCGACGACGAAGGTCGGGACCTGCAGGCCGGTGTCAGCGAGCTTGCCGACGAATTCGGGCGTCGTCACGAACGCCTTCGCGCCGGAGTCGGAGAGCACGTGGGCCAGTTCGGGGGTGCTCGCGAGGAAGATCAGCGGGGTCGCGACCAGGCCGCCCCACCAGCACGCGTTGTAAGTCATGCCGACCTCGGGGCAATTCGCCATCATGATGACGACGCGATCGCCGGCCTCCAGTCCTGCCGCGTGAAGCCCACCCGCGAGCCTGCGAGAACGCTCGAAGAGCGTTGCCGCGTGGAAGGTTTCGCCTTCGAACGTCAGCGCGCCACCGCGCCGTGCCGCCTGCTCAGCCTTGCGTCCCAGATGCGTCTCGCCCATGAATTCCTGCCCTTCATGCCTCGGGTGCGCGTGCCAGTATCACCCGAGGGGCCATCATCGGGATCGTGTCCGCACACGAGGGTGCCCCCGCGGCGGAGCTGCAACTGCCTGACGGCACCCCGGCCATGGTGTGGGCGCTGTCCCCCAATGACGCCCGTGGCCTGCGGGAGAACTACCGCCACCTGTCACCCGAGGCGCGCTACAGCCGGTTCCTGTCGGGGGTGAGCGACCTGTCGGTGGACATGCTGCGGCGGCTCGTCGACGAGGTGGACGGGGTCAACCACGTGGCGCTGGTACTGGTGGTCTTCCCCGACGATGGCCCCGACCGCGCGGTGGGAATCGGCCGGATCGTGCGGCTGCGCGACGATCCTTCGGCCGCCGACATCGCTGTCACCGTCGACGACGCCTGGCGCCGTCGCGGTATCGGCAGGGCATTACTGGACGAGCTGATCCGGCGCCGGCCCCCTGGAGTGGACCGACTCATTACCCACGTCGCCGCTGACAACCGGGCCTCGCTGGCGCTGCTCGAGCGCGCCGGGGACGTTCATCTGAGCCCGTCGAACGGTGGTCGCTATGACGTCGAGGTCGACCTTGGAGTCTCGTAAATAGGCTTGTTGAGCTGGAGGTTTCAGGCTAGGCTCGAACACATGATCGAAGCGGAGTTCGGAGCGAAAGCGGCGCAGGCGCATGCGCTGCTCGCCGAACTCGCCGCCTTCGTTTGTTCTGATATGTCGGCCGCGTTGGCGGTCGAGGTCCTGCCGGAGGTGCTCGCTGGGGTGCGGCAGGCTGATCTGTTGACGTGCCGGCTGATCGAGCGGGCTGACCGGTCGGGCTTCTACGCCACGGATGGGGCCGCGTCGACGCGGGCGTACGTGCGGCAGCTTTCCGGTGAGTCCGACGGGTGGGTGTCCAAGCGGGTGCAGGTCGGCCGGGCGCTGGCGGACCGGATGCCGGTCACCGCCAAAGCGTTTCAAGCCGGTGATCTCGGCCTGGATCATGCTCATGTGATTGTGCAGGCGACGAAGGATCTGCAGTCAGATCTCGCTGCCGATCTGGAAGCGTTCCTGGCGCAGCAGGCGACGCCGCTCACCCCACGGCAGCTACGGATCGTCGCCGAAGAACTGCTCGCCGCCGCAGCGCCGGAGGAATCGGCGGATGCTGCGGCACGCAAACGCGCGGCGCAGCAGCTGCACCTGTCCGAAACGTTGGGTGGGATGTGGCGCCTCGATGGCCATTTCGACGCCGAAGCCGGCCTGATCATCTCCAAAGCCCTCGCCGAATTCCTCCGGCGTCCTGATCCGGAAGGTGACCTGCTCACCGAATCGATCGGCTCCCGCCGCGCCGAAGCCCTCGTCCAAATGGCCCGCCATGCCACCGCCCACGCCGAATCCTGCAACGGCCAGGGTGGTGGCCGGCACACCGTCATCGTCGGCCTGTCCGAACAGGTCCTGCGTGACGGGACAGGTACCGCCGGAACCCCCGACGGGCAACGCCTACCCGCCGCAGCCGTCCGGCGGATGGCGTGTGATGCCGGGATCATCCCCGCCGTCTTCGGAGCCGACTCCGAAATCCTCGACCTCGGACGTCTCACCCGCCACATCCCCACCGGCCTACGCCACTTCCTCATCGCCCGTGACGGCGGCTGCACCTGGCCAGGCTGTGACCGGCCACCCTCATTTACCGAAGCTCATCACCGTCAAGAATGGCTACGCGACCAAGGCAAAACCGAACCCGAAAATCTCGATCTCCTCTGCACGCACCATCACCACCGAGTGCATGAGGGCGGCTGGGACATGACCATCGGCGACGACCCCGACCGCACCCCCTGGTTCTGGCCACCCGACGGACGACCACCCCTCCAAGGCCACCGCCGACCACTACTCCGCAAGCCCGGCCAAACACCCAGACGCACCTGAGCGATCGCGGTATCGGCACCGTTTGTAGCCCGACCCCTGTGCGCCCTGTCCGTACACGCAATCCGATGTAAGAACCGCGGCGCTACTGCGGATTGCGTGTGGGGCCCACCCCGGCAGCACAGTGGGCGAGCCACTCCACGCGAGGCGCGCGCTTCGGCCGCGCGATGTCAACCACTTGCACGTGCACTACGGGCGAACTCTGCGGACGCAAGTGCGCGGCGACTGGCCCTAGAGGTCGTCGGGAGCCGGCACTGGGTCGAGGCCTCGGGCAGCGTTCCCGCGTTTGAGCACCCGCAGGCTCAGCGTCGGGAAGATGAGCACCGAGAGCATGCCTGCGGTGACGAGAGCTGCCGCGTGGCCGGTCGAGACGAAACCGTCGGCCACGCCAAGTGTCGCGACGACGACGATGAGCGGTAGGCCCGTAGCGGCCATCAGCGCCAGCCCGACGCGCTGGTACGGATCCAGCTCGTGGCGGTAGCAGACCAGCACCGGCAGTCCGCGGACCACCAGCAGCAGCACGAAGAACAGCGGGATGTAGACCAGGTCGACCGGATGGCGGTGGAAGGCCCCGAGATCGAGGTTGATGCCGCTGACCACGAAGAAGATGGGCACCACGAATCCGAAACCGATGGCTTCGAGTTTCCCGCGAAAGATGGCCAGATGCACCTCGTCGTCGAGGTGCGACACCCCCACCCGCACCACCAGGCCGGCAGCGAAAGACCCCAGCAGGATGTCCAGGCCCAGATGGCTCGCGAGCAGCACCATGGCCGCGATCAACAGCATGCACAGCCGGATGGGCAGCTGCGAACTCGCATGCAGGCCGCGCTTGAGGATCCGGCGGATCCGCACATGCCAGGGGCGGTTGGCGACGATGGCCGACCCCACCGCGAGCACGGCGAAAACCAGCAGCAGCACGCTCGTGACACCCGGGTTCTGCCCCCCGAGCACGAGTGCGACAAGCACGATCGGCCCGAATTCGCCGATGCTCCCGACGGCCATGACATGGCGTCCCAGTGGCGTCTCGAGCAGGCCGCTGTCATGCAGGATCGGCAGCAGCGTGGCAAGCGCGGTCGTGCTGAGCGCCAGCCCGGTCACGATCTCCCCGTGACGGTGGCCCGCCAGCACAATGACACCTCCGACGACCGAGGCGAGTCCCAGCGAGACTCCCCAACTCGTAGCGGCCAGCGCCAGCGGGCGACCCCTCACCACCGTCAAGTCGAGCTCGTAACCGGCCAGGAACATCAGCATTGCCAGGCCGAATTCGGAAAACGCGCTCACGATGTCGTCCGTCTGCGCCCAGCCGAGCACGGACGGACCGAGCAGCACCCCGAGGAGGATCTCGATGACCACGCCGGGCACCGCCAGCCGGCCCGTCAGCAGGGCGAGCACCGGAGCCAGCACCGCCGCCACGGCGATCAGCGCCAGATCGGTCAGCGGCGAGTTCACCCGGGAAATCTAGCGGGTCACCAATCTGCGGTTCACCCAAATGCCTGACGTTGCGCGTAGTGGCCCTCGCCCCTGCCCGTAGGGATCAGGACAGGGCAATCAGCGCGCCGATCGCGAAACCCGCGGCGAGCAGCCACACCAGGGTGGGAAGAACCAGCCAGAAGCGCATCGCCTTCTCCTCAGGTGGTGTACACGTCAGTGCCGCGCACGACGACCGCGATCTTGGGCAACGGAGCAGGGGCCGGACCGCCGACGACAGCGCCGGTCTGCGCGTCGAACCGGCTGCCGTGACACGGGCAGCTGATGACCCCGCCGCTGATGTTGTTGACCGTGCAGCCCTGGTGGGTGCAGACGGCGGAGAAACCGTGGATCGTCCCGTCCGTACCCTTGGTCAGGACGATCTTGCTCTTGGACAGGATCACGCCGCCCCCGGCGGGCACCTGCGACACGGGCGCCAGCACGGTGCCGGCGCTGCCACCAGTCCCGCCACCGCCCGTCGTGCGCGGCGGCGACGCACCGTAGGCGTTGGCCGCCGTCGTGTCGCTCTTGTGCTTGGCGGCGCTGCTGTTACGGGCGAAGGCGTAGCCGGCCACCCCGCCGACCACGGACACCGCGAGGCCCGTGAGCGTCGAGCGGCGGGAAATCAGCTGGGGTGACACGGTCGCACTCCTCCCGGGCGTCGGTCAGGTCAGGGGAAGTCCGCTGCGGGTGAAGAACCAGAGCGCAGCAGTCAGCCACGCCGAGCACAAAACCAGCGAAGACCGTCCCACCGAGCGCGGGAAGCGTCCATCCGGACAGCCCCCGCACGCGCAGGGCGAGCATCTTCGACGCGTACGCACCGTAGAAGACGCACCCGGCCACGCTGTGCACGATGACCCGGCTGGAAGTGGTGCCAAAGCCCAGCGCCCAGAGGCAGTGGAAGGCGACGGGCAGGCTCACGACGAAGGCGAGCGTCCCGCTCCAGCGATGCGCCAAGGCGACGCGGGATGAAGCCGGGCCGACCCCCGGAAGATGGCCCCACATCCACGAGGCGGTCAGCAATTGCACCAGCAACAGCGCGAGGACGATGGTGGCGAGCCAGGTCTTGAACTGCAGCATTCCCGAGAAGCCGAGGGTGAAGATCGGCCGGCCGGCCGCCGTGTGCTCCTTGGCGTAGACCCCCAGGCCGACGGCGACCGCTGCGCCGACCAGCAACACCGCCGTCGCGGCGAGGGCACGGTGCTCGGCACCGGGTCGCCTGCTGATCACCGTCGTCATGCGCCGCCCCTTCGTCTCCGGGTTCAGGCCCACGCGGTGGCGGCAACCTACACCCAGCGCCCCTCGAGCAATCGCGCATTCGATCCATTGGCCGTCGTCAGGGCCGGGATGGGTCAGACGCCGGATGCCGCTCACGTGAGACGGGGAGCTCGATCACGGCGACCAGTCCGCCGTCGCTGCCCGCATCCAAGCGGAGCGATCCCTGATCCACAGTCACCAGCCGGTCGACGATCGCCAGCCCCAGGCCACTGCCATGCCTGTCGGCGGGGGCCCCGGTGCCGGCTGGGCTCTCGCTCCAGAACCGGTGCAGCGCTTGCTCGCGGGCTGCCGCCGACATTCCCGGGCCGGTGTCGGCGACCGCCACGCTTACCACCGATCCGGCGGAGGTCACGGCCACGGTGATCCGGCCGCCCTCCGGGGTGGCTTCGATCGCGTTGGCCAGCAAGTTGTCGAGGATCTGCTCCAGATGCCCCGGGGTGGCAAGGGCGAAGGCCGGTGCGGTGGTGAGGGACAGCGTCAGACGGCTGTCGTCGGCGACCGGTGTCCAGGCCTCGACGCGGCCCGACGTCACGGCAGCGACATCGATGGTGCGCGGCGCCGGAGTGGTGTTCTCCGCTCGGGCCACGGCCAGCAGCCCGTCCACGAGATGCGAGAGCCTGGTGACCTCCTCCAGGAGGCCGTCCAGATCATTTTCCTGCGCCGGGGTCGCGTCCTGATGCATGAGTTCCAGGCGCAGGCGAAGGGCAGCGAGCGGGGTGCGCAACTGGTGGCTCACGTCGGCGAGGACGTTGCGCTGGCTCGCCAGCAGGCTCTCCAACCGGCCGGCCATCTGATTGAAGGTCGTGGCGAGCTGCCGGATCTCCACGGGCCCGGATCCGGTGGTCGCCCTCGAGGACAGCGAGCCCTCGCCGAATCTGTCGGCAGCCGTCTCCAGGCGCCGCAGCGGCCGTCCGACCCAGCGGGCCAGCGCGAGAGCCAGCAGTGCCGCCGCCGCGAGCGCTGCGGTCCCGGCGGCGGTCAGGCCGAGCCAGAGCCGGGTCTGCTCGTCGTTCAGCGGCTCCGCCGAACGCGACAGTGCGATCACCCCCACGACGCGACCGGAACTGGTCACCGGAAGCACGACGGTGAAGCGGGCCGGATCGTCGGTCCAGTGTTCGCTGCGCTGCCCGAGCGCGGCGGCGGTGCGGTCAGACGCGGTGATCGGAACCGTGTTGGTGATGCCGGGGACCGCCCGCCCGCCCGGATCGACCAGGCTGAACCGGTCACCCGGATCGCGCACCGTGACGACCGTCGACGCACCGCCTTCGCCCTTGTCGGCGAGGCGTTCCTCGGCCTGGCTGGCGAGGGCGAGCGTCGCCGCTTCCGCGCGCTCGACGAACACCTGCTCATCGTGATGAGCGGCGAACGCGCCGAGCGGGACCACGACCCCGGCCAGCAGGACGGCGGTCAACCCCACCAGGGCCGCCAGGATGCGACGGGTCACCCGGCCGGCTCGCGTCGGTCATCAGCCTCGGCGTCGGGCTGCAGGCGAAAACCCACCCCGTACACGGTCTCGATCAGGCCCGGGATGGCGAGCTTGCGACGCAGCGACGCGACGTGCACGTCCAGCGCCTTCGTGGGTCCATACGCGTGCGCGTCCCACGCGCGTTCGAGGATCTGCTGACGCGAATACACCCGTCCCGGATCTTCAGCCAGGCACAGCAGCAGGTCGTACTCCTTGGCCGTCAGGCTGACCACGCGGCCCGACACGCTCACCTCCCGGGTGCGGGTGTCGATCAGCAACGGACCGCTGCGCACATGCGCTCCCGTGCCGGGCTGCGCCCGCCGCAGGTTGGCCCGGATGCGCGCGAGAAGCTCAGCGAAACCGAAGGGTTTGACCACGTAGTCGTCGGCGCCCATGTCGAGCGCACCCACCCGCTCGGACTCCTCGCTGCGGGCGGTCACCACGATGATCACCGCTTCGCTGCGGCGGCGCAGCTGCGCGCACACCGATCTGCCGTCGAGGTCGGGCAGACCGAGGTCGAGCAGGATGACATCGGCGGGTTCGGCGGCGACGGCAGCGGCTCCCGTGCTCACCCGATCCACCAGATAGCCCGCGCGGGTCAGACCCTCCTGCAGCGGCAGCGCAATCGCCGCGTCGTCCTCGACGAGCAGCAGCCGCAGCGCCCCTCCGGGCGTCGCGTCGGGAAGCGGGCTCACACCCGTAAAGGTAGGCATGGCCGGCGCCGGCACCCACTCGCCACGGCCATTCGCCATTCGCATGGCGCGCACAGCTCTTCTTGGAAGGTTCTTAACGGCCTGCCAGCGATGCTGGATACGCACCCGGTAGAACCGAGCCAGGCAGGAGATCTCCGATGTCGTCACCACGAGCCCAGCGAGACGCCGCTCTGCTGCGGCTGCGCTCGATGAACACGGGCATGGTGGTCGCCAGTGTCGCCGCGATCGGAGTGGCGTCAGCCGGGGTCGCGGCGGCCCTTCCAGGACACAAGGCGCCGCAGACGACCAGCACGTCAGTCGGGCAGTCCACCACCAGCGGCAGCGTGACCACCGATGACGGTGGCTCCAGTGAGCAGCAGACTCCAGTGCAGCAGCAGGTCCCGCAGCAGGTGAACCCGGTCAACAACCCGCCGGTCGTCACCTCCGGCGGCTCGTGACGTGACGGTCGCCGCCGCCGGGACCGCCCACGCCTCCAAGCTCCTCTGGTACCTGACCAGGGGCAGCGGCTTGGTCTGCCTGGTCCTGCTCACCGCGAGCGTGGTGCTCGGAATCGTCACCACCATCAGGTTTTCCGGCCCGCGCTGGCCGCGCTTCCTCATCGCAGCCCTGCATCGCAACGTCTCGCTGTTCGTGATGGTGGTGCTGGTCTTCCACATCGCGGTGGCGGTCCTGGACAGCTACGCCCCCCTCAGCTGGCTGGATGCGGTGATCCCGCTGAAGTCCAGCTATCGCCCCGTCTGGCTCGGATTCGGCGCGCTCAGCCTCGATCTGCTGCTCGCCGTCCTCGTCACCAGCCTGCTGCGCACCCGGCTGGGCCATCGCCGCTGGCGAGCCGTGCACTGGGCGGCGTACGCGAGCTGGCTGAGCGCCGTCGTGCACGGCCTGGGGACCGGCAGCGACACGAAAATCCCGTGGGTACTGGTGTTGACGATCGCCTGCGTGCTCAGCGTCATCGTGGCGCTGGGGGTGCGCCTCGTCGCCGGCTGGCCGGCGCATCGGCGATTGCGGCTGTCGGCCGGCGGGCTGGCCATCGTCAGCATCACCGTGCTGACGGGATGGGTGCAGGCCGGCCCCTTGCAACCGGGCTGGGCGCGCAAGGCCGGAACGCCCGCGTCGCTGCTGGGGAAACCGGCCGCCGCGACGGCACCACCGGCCAGCAGTGCACCGAGCGTCACGCAGCCCTTCTCCGACCAGCTCTCCGGCCAGCTCAGCCAGAGCCAGCCCGACGCATCGGGGCAGGTGCGCGTCACCCTCGACATGACCGCGAGCGGCGGGCTGGCGGCAGCGCTGAAAATCGTGATCACCGGCCAGCCCTCCGCCGGCGGGGGCGTCACCGAAACCGGCAGCGGGGTCGCCTTCACACCCAGCGGATCAGGGGGTGTCTGGAACGGCAGTCTCACGACCCTCGACGGGCAGCGGCTCACCTGCCAGGTGACGAGAGGTGGGCAGACGCTCGTGCTGAACCTGGACCTGAACATCGACGGCGGATCCGGCGCCATCACCGGTCAGCTTCGAGGACGACCGGCATGAGCGTCGCACTCCCCCGGCTCCTCGCCGGTTTGCCCGCCGACGGTGGAGCGCTGAGCTGGCAGCAACACCTCGCCGTGCACGGCGCTCCGGACAACCAGAGCGGCGAGAGCATCCTGCGCGAGGTCGAGGCGTCGGGGCTCACCGGGCGCGGCGGGGCCGGCTTCCCGACCGCCCGCAAGCTCGCCTCGGTCGCACGATCGCGCTCCCCCCGCCCGCCCGTGGTCGTGGCGAACGGCGCCGAAGGCGAGCCCGCCAGCAGCAAGGACCTGCTGCTGCTGGCCTGCCTGCCGCATCTGGTGCTGGACGGCATCTCGGCGGCGGCGACGGTCGTCGGCGCCGGCCGCGCGGTGCTGTGCCTGCATGAAGGCAGCGGTGTCGGAGAGCGGTTGCAGGCGGCGCTTGCGCAGCGCCGCTCGGCGCGGGTCGACCCGTGTCCGATCGAGATCGCGACGGTTCCCGCCGCTTACGTGGCCAGCGAGGAGTCGGCGCTGGTCCAGTGGCTCAACAAGGGCGTGGGGCTGCCCACGACCCGGCCGCCGCGCCCCGATCAACGCGGGGTCGAGGGCCGCCCGACGCTGGTCAACAACGTCGAGACGCTGGCCCACCTGGGATTGATCGCGCGGTACGGCGCCGGCTGGTTCACTGCTGCCGGCACCAAGGCGGAGCCGGGAACCAGGCTGCTGACCGTATCGGGCGCCGTGGCCTCGCCGGGTGTGCTCGAGATCGAGACCGGCACCCGGCTGGGAGACGCGGTGGACATGTGCGGCGGCCTCAGCGAACCCGTCTCGGGCTACCTGATCGGCGGCTACTTCGGCGGCTGGGTGACGCCGGAGCTGGGCGCCGACCTCCGGCTCTCCCGCGCCGGGCTGGCCGGCATCGGCGGAGCACTCGGCGCGGGCGTGCTGATCGCACTGCCCGCGAGCGTCTGCCCGCTGCAGGAGGCCTCGCGCGTCGTGAGCTGGCTCGCCGACCAATCCGCCGGTCAATGCGGACCGTGCCGCTTCGGCCTGCCCGCCATCGCCGGCGCTTTCGAAGTGCTGACCCGCGGACGACTCTCCTCCGCCGGCCACCGCCAGCTCGACCGGTGGACGCGTGAGGTGACCGGGCGCGGCGCCTGCCATCACCCCGACGGGACGGCCCGCTTCGTCACGAGCGCGCTGCGCACCTTCCACGGTGAGGTGACCCTGCACGCACGTGGCCAATGCTCGGCACCCGGAAACCGCCGCGCGGTGTGCCCGCTGCCCGCCGAACACCTTGCGCCTGCTGGAGTTTTGCCGTGAGCCGCGGCAGCGGCCAGCGGCTGCGTGTCGATCCGATTGCGTGCACGGGACACGGCCTGTGCGCCGAGCTGTTCCCCGAAGCCGTGACCCTTGACGACTGGGGATACCCGTTGCTGCCCGACGCCGACATCCTCGCGGCCCACCTGACCCATGCGCGCCGGGCCGTGAAGGCGTGCCCGACCCTCGCTCTACGACTGGAGGAACGGTGACCTACCAGCTGGGACGCGCCGGCATCCGCGCCGACATCCGTACCGCCGCGCCCGCCGATCCGGGAGTCGAGGGCAACAGCCGGCTCACGAGCGTCACCGGCGTGCTCCTGATCGGCCTGCTCGCCCTCGAAGGCCTCACGATCCTCAGCATTCGCGGGCTGATCACGTGGCACATCTTCGTGGGGATCGCGCTGCTGGGGCCGGTGTTGTTGAAGACCGCCAGCACCGGCTACCGCTTCACGAGGTACTACACGGGACGGAGCGCGTACGTACGCAAGGGGCCGCCTCACGTCGTCCTGCGGCTGCTCGGTCCCGTGGTGATCCTCACCAGCGTCGCGGTGCTCGGCACCGGCCTGGGCCTGCTCGCCGTCAAGCCCGGGCATGTCGGGCTGCTCCTGCTGGCCCACAAGGCGAGCTTCATCCTCTGGATCGGGGCCATGACCATCCACGTGCTCGGCCACTTGCGCGAGGCCGCCCTCGCCTCCTGGCAGGAAGTACGCCCGATCCCGGGCGATCCTGCGTCGCGACGCCGCTTCGTGCGCGGGGCGGCCGTGGCGATCTCGCTCGCCATCGGTCTCGGCGCCGCAGCGGTCATCACGCCGCATGCGACGGCCTGGACCCACCGCTCGGGCGGGTTCAGCAATGACGGCAGCGCATATTCGGGACTGTCCCGTACGGCCAGGTGAGGTGCAGCACTCAACACCCGCGCTGCATGTGCGACACATCTGGCTCACGCGTGAGGCCCTCACACTTGGACTGTGACCCGCGACTTGACCGTTTGCACGCTGCTGATCCTGGTGGCAGCGGTTCTCGGGCTGTTCGTGCATCCCCTGCTCTGGTCCGTGGCGGTGCTGGCACTGGCCTGGCTCGTCGGCCGCGACCCGCAGACCCGCCGCCCGCGCGCCAAGTAGGCGCGCACTCCAGGAAGCGGTGCGCCAACTCTTCCGCTCAGTGCTTCGCAGAGCCGGCTACGGCAGCGGGCTACGGACCGGCCCGCCCGAATAGTTCGTTTTAGGCACTCAACCCTGGCCCGACGCGTCGATAGACATTTCGGGGCGATCCGCCCTGTCTGTCATCAGACCGGTGTTTCGCCGGTCCCGCACGAGGAGTGACGCGCCGATGAAGAAGCTCGCTGCCGCTTGCGTATCCGCCGCGCTGGTTGCCGTGCTGGCCGTTGGACTGGCCGTGATTGCCGCCACCGGCAGCGGCGCGCACCAGCCCGCTCCGACTGCTGGTTCTTCCTGGGCGAAGTTCCCGCCGGTCACGCTGCCCTCGCTCGGCGCGCTGGGCTCGATCCTCGGCCTCTGACGCCCGAGCGCTGAACTAGTTGAAGCTGGACTAGTTGAAGAAGCGGCCGATCCCGGCGCCGCCGCCGCTGCCGCCGAGGCCTCCGATGCCCTGGCGGGGCGTTTCCCCCGGCGCCGCCTCGCCGACCCAGTGCGCAAACGCCTCCGGATTGCGGGACTGCAGGAGCACGCGACCCGGGCCGTGGAAGTCGAAGACCCAGCCCTCGCCCGATTTCAGCGACTGGATCGAGCGGCCCTGCACCGCCCGGCGCATCTGGAAGTTGATGTCGAGCGCGTACGCGACGACGTGGCCGGTGTCGATCGTGACAGTCTCGCCGGGCTCCAGGTCGATGATGTCGACCGCACCGTAGATGCTCACCAGCGCCTGACCGGTGCCGCTGGCGCGGAACCCGAAGCCGCCCTCGCCGCCGAACAGGTTGGCCATGCCGCCCCACTTGGTGTCGATCTCGACGCCGTCGGAATTGGCGATCCAGCTACCTCGGCGCAGGAAGAACGGCTGCTGCGGGGTGACGTCGATCGAGACGGTGTCACCCGGGAGCACGCCCGCCACGTCGACCCACCCGCCCTGCGCGGGCGCGGTATAGGTGGTCACGAAGAACGACCCGCCGCCCAGCACGCTGCGTTTGAGGCCCTGCATGACGCCGCCCTGAGCCTTCGCTTCGAGCAGCACTCCGGCGCTGTGCGCGATCATCGCGCCGCCTTCGACACGTAACTGCTCACCGCCCCGGAGCGTGCAGCGGGCAACCGTGAAGGAGGGCGAGTGACGCAGCTGGACATCCACGAGCGGGATCCTGCCACTAAGGCAGCTGTTTGGGTACGAGGTTGCGTTCGTGTGTCAGCAGGCCGACAGCTGACCTACAGGTTCCCAGGACGCTCCCAGCAACCTCAAAGGGTGTGCCTTGGTTCGGGGCGTCTCATGAATAGCGAGGCAAGCAGACGCGCGAACCGAGACGACAGAGGTGTTCATCGTGGCCGACCAAGCGGGGCAGACGCCGAATCCTTTCGAACCCCACCCGGCAGGCGATCCCTATGCCACCTGGTACGGCCAGCCGCACTACGGCCCCGGTCCGGCGTTCGGACCTCCGTCAGGCCAGGGTCCGGCTCCCCAGCAGCCGCCCGCAGGTTACCCGCAGCAGCCGGTGTGGTGGATGCCGAACCCGGGAGCTCCGGGCACCCCGATGGGACCTGCTGGGCCGCGCCCACCGGCCCAGCGCCACCGGCGCCGGCTGATCGCGATCGCCGCGGCCACCGCCGGGGTCGTGATGGCAGGCGGCTTCACCGCCGTCGCCGTCTCGCACGCCAATTCCAACCCGCAGGCCGTGTCGGCCTTCAACCCGGGCCAGGGCAATTCCTCCACCGGTAACGACTTCCCGTCCTGGTACGGCGACGGCAACGGTAGGAGCAGCGGCAGCGGATCGGCCGGCAGCGGCTCCACCACCACGACCGGCCAGGCCACCGCCGCCCAGCAGGTCGGGGTCGTCGACATCAACACGGTCATCGACTACGGCGCCGAGCAGGCGGCGGGCACCGGCATCGTGCTGACGTCCAGCGGCGAGATCCTCACCAACAACCACGTGATCAACGGGTCGACGAGCATCTCCGTCACCGTCGTCAGCACCGGAAAGACCTATAAGGCCACGGTGGTCGGCGACGACCCGACCGACGATGTCGCCGTGCTGCAACTGACCGGCGCCTCCGGGCTGGCGACGGCCAAGCTCGGCGACTCCTCGAAGGTGGCGGTCGGCAACACGGTCACCGCCGTCGGCAACGCGGGCGGCACCGGTGGGACACCGAGTTCGGCGACCGGCTCCGTGATCGCACTCAACCAGTCGATCACCGCTAGCGACCAAGGCGGCGGCAATGCCGAGAACCTCACCGGGATGATCGAGATCAACGCCGACATCCAGGCCGGTGACTCCGGAGGCCCGCTCTACGCAGCCAACGGCACCGTCATCGGCATCGACACCGCGGCGTCCAGCCAGTCGGCGAGCGGTAACACCACCGGTTTCGCCATCCCGATCGCCAAAGCAACCGCCATCGCTGACCAGATCGAGTCCGGCAACGCGACCTCGACGATCCACATCGGAGCCCCCGGCTTCCTCGGCGTGCAGCTCGCGTCCGAGGGTGCGAGCGGCCAGTTCAGCGCCAGCGGAGCGACGATCTCCGGCACCGTGAACGGATCGGCGGCAGAGCAGGCCGGCCTGCAGGCGGGCGACACCATCACCTCGCTCAACGGGCAGACCGTCTCCAGTGCGACGGGCCTGTCGACCGCGATGGAGAGCTACCAGCCCGGCCAGTCGGTGACGATCGGCTGGGTCGACAGCGCAGGGCAGAGCCACACGGCAACGGTCACGCTCGGCTCCGGTCCGGCCGACTGAGCCCCGCTGCCTTCCGGCTTCCTGGCTAGCGAGCCACCGGGTGCGTGACGGGTGAGACTTCGAGTCCACCCGTCACGACGGCTCGCTCCCAGGAGGCACCCGGTGCAGGGCGGCTGAGCATCGTGCCCGCTGCTTGGGTTGCGGTAGCCTGGCGCGGATACAGATCCGCCGCGCCGAGAACAGTCGCCAACTGAATCCAGTAGGTGTGGCCGGCCTGCACCGGGCAAGCGTTTCCCTCGATCGTCAGCGCCCGGGGCGTCGCGGACAATGCCGCGTCCGTCACCGAGCCCCGAGCAACCCGGCTCGGTTCCGGCCGGCGCCGCGACGGGCTTGGCCGGGGCGCCGGTGCTGGGATCGTCAGGCGTGACCACGTAGGCCAGCAGCCCCACGGGCTGCCCGCGGTAACGGCTCGCCACCAGGTTCACCGCGTCGATCTGGCCGTCCCGGGCGGGCGTGAAGGCCACTGCCACGGAGCGTTGGGCGCTGATCTGAACCGGGCGGTTCGTATCGGCCCACCCCAAGCTGTGCAGCCCGACTCGGGATGACGAGGCGGCGCAGGAGACGGCACAGCCGATCCCGGCTGTAGTCACCAGCAACGTACGGAATGCTTTTGCTGTAGGACGTGTGCAGCGCATCTGTCTGATCCCTCCTGTTCCCCCGAGACTTGGCGTCGCAACGAGCGTCACCCCGCGCCGGGGCGCCGGCCCTCATTGAAAGGGGTGTCGAGGGCGAAATCACCCATATGAGTGAACGTCTTCGGCTGCTCGCTAGGCTCACGCCCACCCGATCCCTGGAGCAGCCATGAGCATCGCCAAGCCCGACCTCGCGCCGCTCGACACCGGACTCCGGGTGACCCCGAGCCATTTGATTCACAACGTGGCCGATACCGACGCGACGATCCGCTTCTACCGCGACATCTTCGGCGCCGGGGTCGAGCGCGACATGGAGATCGAATCTCCCGCGCTGGACGCGATGTTCGGACGCAGCGGGGTACGGATCCGCTCGACGTTCATCGATGCCGGCGGCTACCGGCTGCACACCATCGAGCGGCTGGACGAAGCGCGTACCTCAAAGCCGGCGACCATGGGCCTGACCGGCCTGTCGTTCGCGGTGCCCGACCTCGAAGCCGCCCGCCGGACAGCCATCGACGCGGGCTACAGCCCGACCCCGATTTTCGACGTCGACCTCGGCGACACCCGCTACAACGCCAAGATGTTCTTCATCGCTGATCCCGACGGGGTCGGCTGCGAGCTCGTCGAGTACCCGAAGTAGGCAGCTCAACCTGAGCTATTTCACGATCTCGCCGGCGTTGATGAGCAGCGTCTGACCGGTGATGCCATTGCTGCGCGGCGAGGCGAAGAACACCAGCGCCTCGGCGACCTCGCCGTCGGTCGCCATCCGTCGCAGCGGCATGTGGGCGGTCATCTGCTCGAGCTGCTCCTCGGGCGTGATACCGGCGCTGGAGGCGAGGATCTTCACGTAGCCCTCGACGGGCGGTCCCCACATCCAGCCGGGAGCCACCTCGTTCACCCGGATCCCGCGGGGGCCGATCTCTTGAGCGAGGTGGCGCATCGCGCCCGTCAGCGCCGACTTGGAGGCCGCGTAAGCCATCTGCAGCGCCTGATGCGGCGGGTGGTGCTGGGTCTGCGAGGAGACGAAAACGACCGAACCGTTTGACGCCTCGAGCGCCGGGAGCGCGCAGCGGGTGAGGGTGAGCGAGCCGAAGATGTTCACGTCGAACATCGCCTTCCAGTCACTGAAATCCGCCTCGGCCGCTTCGAGCCCACCGAAGAGCGAGTCGAACGCGGCGATGTTGACCAGCCCGTCGATCTGACCGAAGCGTTCCAGCGCGAGATCGATGAGCGCCTGGCAATCCTCGGGCTTGCTGATGTCGCACCGGCGGTAGGCCACCTTGCCGCCGGCCGCCTCGACATCCTTGGCCACCGATTCCAGGACCGACTCGGTACGCGCGCCGAGGACGACATTGCCGCCTTCGCGCGCCGCCACCAGAGCCGTCTCACGGCCCAGCCCCACGCCGACGCCGGAAAGCACGACGGTCCTGCCTGCTAGATCAGCCACCCGGTCCCCCTGAGGAAATCCTGCTTGCCATCATGGTCGGCGGCCACCGTGTCAGTCACCACCGCACCCGGTCAAGCTACGGTGCGGGCATGGGGCGTCTGGATGGACTCGACCTCTCGCTGCGGCTGACCGCCGCCGAGGAGGCTCGCCGGCTCGGGGTCGCGCAGCAGCGCCTGCTCCAGCTGCGGCTGCTCGGCGGCGGGCTCATCGGCGAGAGCGGGCAGCTGGGACCACCGCTGTGCGTGGTCTTCGAGGGGTGGGACGCGTCGGGCAAGGGCGGCTGCATCAAGCGCCTGGTGGAACCGCTCGACCCGCGCCACGTGCGCGTCGCGCAGTTCGCCGCGCCCACCTATGACGAGAAGCGTCACCACTTCCTGTGGCGCTTCTGGCCCGCGCTGCCCGGCTGGGGCGGGATGGCCGTCTTCGACCGGTCCTGGTACGGCCGGGTGCTGGTCGAGCGGGTCGAGCGCTTCGCCACGAAAGAGCAATGGGGACGGGCTTTTCGGGAGATCCGCGAGTTCGAGGAGACGCTCGCCGCCGAGGGCATGGTGCTGGTCAAGTTCTGGATGCACCTGTCGGAGGACGAGCAGCTACGCCGCTTCGAGAGCCGCGAGAAGGACCCGCTGCGCCGGTGGAAGCTCACCGATGAGGACTGGCGCAATCGCCGCAAGCGCAAGGCTTACGAGCGGGCGGTCGAGGACATGCTCGAGCAGACCGATCACCCCGCTGCGCCGTGGACGATCGTCGAGGGGGACAACAAGCGGTGGGCCCGGGTCAGGGTCTTGGAATCGGTGGTCGAGGCGACGGAATCGGCGTTGCAGGCCAACGGGCTCACCCTGCCGCCGCCGCCGGTGAAGGGCGCCCGCCGGCGCGATCCGAAGCGGCGCCAAGGGCAGCTGACGACCGCCTACCCGGCAGGCGCCGCCGCGGCGATGCCGAGGGTGTGAAAGAGCTTGCCCATACCGCTGAACTGAGCGACGGCAAGGGCGATCTCGAGGAAACCGTCACGGCCGTAAGCCTCGATCACGCGATTGATCGCATCGTCGCTGACCGACATGTGGTCATCCCAGAACGCGACCGTGTACTCCAGCGCGACGCGCTCGGCGTCGGTGCAGCGGCTCCAGTCGTCGGCGAGCACGGCATCGGCATCGGCCGGCGGGACCGCCGGCCCCGTGCCGGACGGATCGCCGTTGCGGCTGTTCTGGCACATGTGGCACCCGGTGCGCCGGGCGATCGCCAGCCGGACGAGCTCCTTGGTGCGCGTCTCCACGATGCCCGCGGTCACCAGGGGCTGATACCAGGCCAGCCATCCCTCGATGAGTCCCGGGGCGTGACCGAACTGCTCGAACAGCGGCCGCGCGCCGCCGTGCACCGCAGGATTGACGTCGGCAGCGGGAAGGCGTGGCTGCGGCAGCGCGCAGACGATTCCCACGGTGTCCTGGGCTGTATCCATGGGAAGACACTAGACCTTGAGTGCCTGCAGGTATTCCTCGCGTAGCGGGCCCTTGTACAGCTTGCCGTTGGCCGAGCGTGGAAGCTCGGCGCGGAAGTCGACCCGGCGCGGCACCTTGTAGCCGGCCAGGCTCACCCGGACGTACTCGCGCAGCTCCTCGGCAAGCTCCGGGCTCGCCGGCACGCCGCTGTCCAGCTGCACCACCGCGTGCACGTACTCCCCCATCTCGGGGTCGGGCAGGCCGAAGACCGCCGCGTCGAGCACGCCGGGAAAGCCCACCAGACACGACTCGATCTCGGCCGGATAGATGTTCACGCCACCGGAAATGATGGTGAACGCGCGCCGGTCGGTGAGAAACAGGTAACCGTCGGAGTCGACGTAGCCGACGTCGCCGAGAGCCGCCCAGTTGTCGTGGTCGGGATGGCGGGTGCCGCGGGTCTTCTCCGGCTCGTTGTGGTACTCCCAGGTCATCGTCGGCTGCTCGAAGTACACGAGACCGGGCTCGCCCGGCGCGAGTTCGGTGCCGGTCTCATCGCAGATGTGCAGGATCCCGGTCAACGGCTTGCCGACCGATCCCGGATGCTCCAGCCACTGCTGCGGCGTGATGTAGGTCAGGCCGTTGCCCTCGGTCGCCGCGTAGTACTCGTGGATGATCGGGCCGAGCCACTCGATCATCCGGCGCTTGACGTCGACCGGGCAAGGCGCGGCCGCGTGGATGATCCCGCGCAGGCTGCTGATGTCGTACTTGTTGCGGGTCGCCTCGTCGAGTTTGAGCAGGCGCACCATCATCGTCGGGACGACCTGAACATGCGTGACCCGCTCACGTTCCACGACCGCCAGGAAGTTCTCGGCGTCGAAGCGTTCGAGGATGACGAGCGTGCCGCCGAGTTCGTGGACGCCGGCCGACCACTGCAATCCGGCCGAGTGATACAGCGGCGCCGGGCACAGATAGACGCTGCTCTCGTCCATACCCAGCAGATGCCGCTCCAGGACCGAGGTCCCCACCGCTGCCGGGTCGCCCATCATCAGCCCTGACAGCGGCCGTTTGATGCCCTTGGGCTGCCCGGTCGTGCCCGACGAGTAGAGCATCACCTCACCACGCGGCTGCTGCGCCAGCGGTTGCGCCGGGTGTCGCGCGATGGCGTCCTCGTAGCTCTCGAAGCCGGCTAAGGCACCGTCCATCATGAAGCGGGTCGGGCAGTTCGGAACATGTTCGAGCATCTCGGCCGCCACCTTGGCGAGCGATGCCGTGGTGATGACGACGGTCGATCCGGAGTCGTTCACCAGGTACGCGGCCTCCTCGGCTTTCAGATGCCGGTTGACCGCCGTGAGGTACAGCCCCGAGCGCAGCGCGGCCCAGTAGACCTCGTAGTAGCGCGGGTGGTTCTCCGCGAAGAGGGCGAGGTGATCGCCGGCGCGCAAGCCGCGCGAGTGGAGCAACTGCGCGAGGCGCAGCGAACGCTCATCGAGCTCCCGGTAGCTCACCCGCTGACCGGAACCCATGACGATCGCGTCCTTGTCCGGAGTGCTTGTCGCAAACGTGCCGGGATACATGGACCGAGCTTGCCATCGCGCGGCATGGCGTTCGAACTCCCCCTGGCGCGATGGCGCTACGTTGAGGGCCATGGGCCGGGTGGCGATCGTGACCGGGGGCGCCAGCGGGATCGGTGAGGCGGCCGCGGCCCTGCTGTCCGCGCAAGGTGTCGCGGTCGCGGTCTTCGACATCGCCGTCTCCGACATCGCCGACGGCCAGCGCTACCAGGTGGATGTGAGCAGCGCGGATTCCGTGTCGCGCGCCGTCACCGCGGTGCGACGCGAACTCGGTCCGATCGACATCGTCGTGAATGCCGCCGGGATCCCCGCGGGCGGGCCGTTGGACGGTGACGGTTTCCTCGAGACCTGGGAGCAGACGGTCGCGGTGAACCTCACCGGCGCCATGCTGATGGTGCGCGAATGCCTGGCCGACCTGAAGGCCTCCGGGGCCGGCCGCATCGTCAACATCGCCTCGACCGAGGCACTGACCGCGAGCCGCGGATCGATGCCTTACACCGTCTCCAAACACGGGCTGCTGGGCTTCACCCGCTCGCTCGCGGTCGAGTTCGGACGTGACGGCGTCACGGCCAATTGCGTCTGCCCCGGCGCGACGGTCACCGGCATGACCGCCGGGATCCCCGAGCCCCACCGTGACGTCTTCGCCCGCCGCCACATCCCGGTGGGGCGCTACGCGCGGGCTGAGGAGATCGCTTTCATGGTGGCCGCCCTCTGCGCTCCCGACGCATCGTTCGTCAACGGCGCGGTCATCGCCGTCGACGGGGGCATGACCGCCCAGAGCGGCTGAGCGAAAGGCGGCCGGCGCAAAGTGGTGAATGTGCGCGTCCCGAGGCTCCCCCCGTGGGAGGCTGGTTGCCCGCGAGATAGAACTGTGTTTCATTACGTGCCGACCGACCCACATTCCAGATCCGAATCGATGCAGAGGTGACTGCCATGTCCACGAACGCCGACGCCACCCCGGCAGCAGGGGCCGGCGGCGAAGACGCGGCAGCCCTGCAAGTGGTGAGTGACGCCAAGGCCACCGGCGGTCGCGACTCACTCCTGCTCTGGGTGAGCCTCGTCGTGATGGTCGTCGGGATCGCCGTGAGCGTCATCGGCTACGTCATCTCCCATGGCACCACCAGCTCGCTCACCCAGAACGACGCGCTCACCATCGCGATCCTCGGCATCAGCATCACGGTCGCCGGAGGCGCGGGATTCGTGCGCTACTCGTTCTCCGCGTTCATGCGCTTCTGGCTCGCCCGGCTCACGTTCGAGCTGCGTGGCGACCGCCCGTCACGCTGACCGGCGAGAGCTGCCCGGATCTCAGGGCACCAGCACCAGCTTGCCGACGACCTGCCGATCACCCATCCGCTGCAGCGCCGAAGGCAGCTCGCCGAACGGCACGCGCTCGGTCACGGCATTCTTGAGCCGGCCGTCGCGGATCAGCCCCGAGAGCCCGGCGTGCATCTCATCGAGCTCCTGGCGCGAGTAGCCGCCGGCGATGACGCCCACCAGTGAGCGGTTGGTGATCACCAGCTCGTGCGTCTCGAACTTGGGCCACCGGCCGCTGGCGAAGCCGATGCACAGCAGCCGGCCGCCGCGGGTCAGCTTCGCCGCGACGGTTTCGGCGAGCTCACCGCCGACCGGGTCGTAGATGACGTCCACACCGTGACCGAGCGTGGCCGCGTCGAGCGCGGTCAGGAAATCGGGTTCGTTGAGGTTGAGGGCGACGTCAGCCCCGAGCTGCCGGCAGAAGGCGGCCCGCTTGTCATCACTCACGACCGCGATCACCCTGGCGCCGAGCGCCTTGCCGAGCTGAACGGCCGCGATCCCGCTGCCACCAGCGGCCCCCAGCACGACGAGCACCTCGTCCTTGGCCAGCTGCCCCCGGTGGACGAGACCGACCCATCCGGTCATGTGCGGGATCCAGAAGCCGGCGGCTTCCTCGTCGCTGAGCCCTCCCGGGATCGCAAACGCGTTGGCCGCAGGCACCAGGCACTCCTCGGCAAAGGAGCCGTGACCCTCGTAGAACAGCGTCACCGACATGACGCGGGTCCCGATGGCCACGTCCACGCCTTCGCCTACCGCCGTCACGACGCCGGCGGCCTCCTGCCCTGAGGTGAACGGCAGCGGCGGGGTCAACGGGTACATGTCGCGGCACATGAAGACGTCGGGCAGCCCCAGGCCGGCCGCCGTCACCGCGATCCTCATCTGCCCAGGCCCGGGCTCCGGTGCCGGAAGGTCCACCAGCCGGAGCACGTCTCGCGGCTCACCCTTGCCCTGTACCTGCCACGCGCGCATCAAAAAGCCCCTTTTCGCGACTGCTGCCAGCTGATCGCCGCAGCGTCACTCGCAGCGGCCAGCTTCGATGATGACACTGTCATTTAACGCGCCGGCGGGGGCGTGCTTCCAGGCCACGCGGTCGCGGTTGCGCCCGTGTTCCTTGGCCGCGTAGAGCGCCTGGTCCGCGGCGTCGATCGTGACGTCAGGAGCGTCCGAGGCGACCCAGGCGGCGAGCCCGGCCGAGAAAGTCACATCCGGCTGGAGCAGCACCCACTTCTCGCGCAGCCGGCTCAGCAGAACCTTTCCCTGCTCGGGATCGGTCGCCGGGAGCAGCAAGGCGAATTCCTCACCGCCGAAGCGGGCGGCGATGTCGTTCTCGCGCAGCATGGCGCGCACCAGGAGTCCGAAGTCGCGCAGCAGTCGGTCCCCCGCAAGATGGCCGTGCTCGTCGTTGAAATTCTTGAAATGGTCGAGATCGCACAGGACGAGGGTGTCCCCGTCGCGGGCCCGGCTCAGTTCCAGATCCAGGCCCCGCCGGTTGGCCAGGCCGGTCAGCGGGTCGGTGTGGGCCGAAGCCCGCAGCGCCTCGGTCAACGCGTCGTTGCGCCCCGTCATCGCGCGCAGCAGTTGCGACAGCAGCATCCAGACCGAGATCACGATGATCACCCGGATGCCGACGGCCGCCGACCAGTCGTCCTGCGCAGCGAGGTAGGCCGCGACCGCGGGAGGCACGAGGACGAGATTGACCCGGGCCGACTGGGTGAGGCCGGTGTAGGCGAAGCAGAGCACGAAGACCCCGCCATAGGGCGCGCCCAGCCGATGTCCGCCGGTGCTGAGGGCCGCGATCGCCGCGAAGATGCTGAGCGGGAACGCCAGCGTCCATTCACGCCTGACGGCCTGCCATGGGACGAGGAAGCTGACCGCGAGGATGGCCGCCATGGCCCCCGCGGCCAGGCCCAGGGTCAGCCATTCGCGATCGGTACGGACCAGCAGCGGGGCCGTCGCACAGACCAGGAGTCCGACCGCGAAGACGAGGAGCTGGCCGACGCCGCTCGGCTGTTCCGGACGCCAGCGCAGCAAGAACCGCCGGCCCGCCGCGGCGGCACCGGCAGGGTCGTCGCTCGCCCGCCGAGCGCGGACCCCTGTCGCCCCCATAGCCGAAATGTCGACCGGAATTGCTCACGATCAAGGACTTCGGTCCGAAGGATCCGAACGATCTCTCGCGGCTACGCGACCTCAGCCCGCCAGAGTCTGCGGCCGGGACCCGGATCGGAAGGTGCGGCGATAGGCCTGCGGGCTCGTGCGCAGGACGGCGTGGAAATGCTTGCGGAGGTTGCCCGCATTCTGAAAGCCGCTGTGCGCGGCGACGATGTCGATCGCGAGGTCGGTCGTTTCGAGCAGCTGCTGGGCGCGCTGCAGCCGCTGGCGCAGCAGCCACTGGTAGGGCGTGGTGCCGGTGCTCGCCGCGAACCGGCGCGCAAACGTGCGCCGGCTCATCGCCGAGCGGCGGGCCAGGTCCTCGACCGTGACGGGCTGGTCGAGATGGCCCTGCACCCACGCCACCGTTTCGGCAAACAGATCGCCGTCGTCAGGCTCGGGCACCGGCGTCTCGATGTACTGCGCCTGGCCGCCCTCACGAAACGGCGGGACCACCAGTTCCCGCGCGATGCGACCGGCGACCTCGGCACCGAGATCCTGCCGGACGACGTGCAGGCACAGATCGATGCTCGCCGCGCTGCCGGCTGAGGTGAGGATGTCGCCCTCGTCGACGTAGAGCACACCCGGGTCGATCGTCACGGCTGGGAACCGGCGGGCCATCTCTTGCGACTGCCCCCAGTGCGTGGTGGCCCGGCGGCCGTCGAGGATGCCGGCCTCGGCGAGGATCGCGGCACCGGTGCACAGGGAGATGATGCGGGTCCCCCGGGCATGGGCGCGGCGGATGACCGCCAGCACCTGTGGGGGCACACCGCGCGGGTCGTCACAGGGTGGGACGACCAGCGTGTGTGCCCGGGCGACCATGCCCAGCCCGAACGGGACGCGCAGCCGCAGGCCGGTGCCGACGGTCACCTCACCCCTTTCCGCTCCGCACACGAAGACCTCATACCTGGGCCGGCCCGTCGCCGGATCCGGGTCGCCGAAAACCTCACAGGCGACGGCGAATTCGAGCAACGCCAGCCCGTCGTAAGCGAGAATCGCCACCCGAGGGCCGGCCGAGCCGGGAGAAGGTGCTGCACCAGCAGAAAGGGCCGGACCCGCCGACGGGAAATTGGCCGTTATTGCACGCACGATGACAATCATGCCACTGTCAGATCGACGGCTGAACGGGCAAGCTTTTGTCATGGCTCTGTGGCACACCCTCTCGCCGTCACCGCTGCTGATCGCCGCGTCGAGCGACCCGCTGCGCATCACTGCCCGCCGGCGCCGTCCGTGGGACCGGCTGGCAGCGAGGGCGCGCTCGCTCACGCTCGATACGGAGCTCGCCGAGGGCCGCGCCCCGGACACTGCGCGGCTGCGCCTGGTCCGTGCCGAGATGCTGGCGTCACCCCGCGCCCGCCGTGCCCTGGCCGGGGACTGGGAGCTGGTGCTGGCCCGCAGCGCCCGGCCCCGACACGGCAGGCCCGCCCGCATTCCGCTGCAGTCCCAGCAGGTTCGAGCTGCCGAGGCGGGGATCCGCAGGCTGGTCGGGGCACTGCGGGCGGGCGGTTCGGTCAACGTGCGCGGTGTCGCGATGGCCAACCTGCTGCTCACCGACGGGACCGGACCGCTGTACAACCCCGCCAGGTCAGCCGACCTCCGTGGTGACGTCAGCGCAGCACTCGATCATCTCGACCCTCTGACGCTCCTGCGAGCCGTCTGAGCAAGGGCGCGTGCCGGTTACGCGGCGGATGGGAGCGGGCTCACCGTGTCTCCGTGCGAGGCCAGCCGGTCAGCGCAGCTCCGGCAGAACGGCAACGCCTGCGGATGGGCGCGCCACGACACCCGTGCGACCGCAGTCCGGCCGCACAGCGCCGTCGTGCAGATCAGCTCATTGTTTTTGAGCTCAGTATTTGCGATCGAACTCGACGATGTGCCGGCTGCTGAATTCACAGCGCCCTCCCAAGACTGCAGTGTCTCGGCTGTCATGCTTTCCTGACGAGTATCTCCCGCCATCCGCTGAAGAAACGTTTCGACATTCCGTGAAGTCGTGCGTAATAAGTGAGCTGTCCCGGCGAGGTGCCCTCGCCCGGCGTCGCTCATAACCTCAAGGTGAGAGCCTCAAGATGAGAGCAGCGGCCCTACAGCGGGATCGGAGTCACGATGGCTTACGTCGGATCTCACCGGCGAACACCTGGCGACGGCGACGCCGCCGATGCTGAGCACGTCCCCCCGACACCGGCGCCCACCCCACCGCCCACCCCGCCGTCCGCAGACGCGGTGGAGGGCGACACGAAGTGGTGGACGCTGGTCGCCGTCTGCCTGGGCACTTTCATGCTCTTGCTCGACGTCACGATCGTCAACGTCGCCCTGCCTGATATCCAGTCCTCGCTGCGCTCGAGCTTCTCGGGCTTGCAGTGGGTGGTCGACGCGTATGCGCTCACCCTTGCCGCGCTGCTGCTGACCGCGGGGAGCCTGGCCGATCTCTACGGCCGCAAGCTGCTGTACGTCGTCGGGCTCGCCGGTTTCACTCTCGCCTCCCTGCTGTGCGGGGTCGCGCAGAGCACCCTGCTGCTGCAACTTTCCCGCGGCCTGCAGGGCATCGGCGGCGCCATCATGTTCTCGGTGTCGCTGGCCTTGCTGGCCGACGCCTTCCGCGGCAAGGACCGCGGGGTCGCGTTCGGGATCTGGGGTGCGATCACCGGACTTGCCGTGGCTATCGGGCCGCTGCTCGGCGGCGCGCTCACATCGGGCCTGTCGTGGCGCTGGATCTTCTTCGTGAACCTGCCCGTCGGCATCGTCGCCGTGGGCATCACCGTCACGAAGGTGTCCGAATCCAAGCCACCGCGCGCCCGCCGGCCCGACTGGGTCGGTTTCGTGCTCTTCACCCTGGCGCTCGCCAGCCTGGTCTACGGGCTCATCGAGTCCAACCAGCGCTCGTTCACCGACACCCGGGTGCTCACCTGCCTGATCGCTGCCGGCGTGCTGCTGGTGCTCTTCGTCCTCGCCGAGAGGCACGGCCGGCAGCCGATGTTCGACCTGAAACTCTTCCGGCTGCCGACCTTCAGCGGCGGCGCGGTGGCCGCGTTCTCGCTGAGCGCGTCGATCTTCTCGTTGCTGCTCTATCTGGTCCTGTACGTGCAGGACATCCTCGGGTTCAGTCCCTTTGCCACCGGCCTGCGGCTGCTGGTGATTTCCGGCGGCATCCTGGCGACCTCCACCATCGCCGGGCGGCTCACCTCGCACGTGCCGATCCGCTTCCTGATCGGCCCCGGCCTGCTCCTGGTCGGCTTCGGTCTGCTGCTCATGCGCGGGCTCGACGTGTCATCGCAATGGACGCATCTGCTCCCCGGGATGATCGTGGCCGGGGCGGGGATCGGAATGGTCAACCCGCCGCTCGCGTCCACCGCGGTGGGCGTGGTGCAGCCGCAGCAGGCCGGGATGGCATCCGGCATCAACTCGACGTTCCGCCAGGTGGGTATCGCGACTGGAATCGCCCTGCTGGGCAGCCTGTTCTCCAGCCAGGTGAAGGCGTCGGTGCTGCACCATGTGGCCGTGGTGCCGGGCCTTGCCGGTCACGGCGGGCAGCTGGCGTCGGCCATTCAGGGCGGTCAGGCCGGCCAGGCCATTTCGCGCCTCCCACCGGCATTGCGCGGACCGGCCGAGCTCATCACCAAGACGGCTTTCACCACGGCGCTCAACCGGATCCTGCTCGTGGGCGCGGTGCTGGCGCTGGCGGCGGCGGTCATCTGTTTCCTGACCATCCGCAGCAAGGATTTTGCGCAGGCCCCCGCCAGTCACTAGGCGTAGCTTGGATCGGGCGGGGCCCTGCTCCTCTAAGGAGTCACTCAGATGACCGTCCTCCTCACTGTCATGATCATCCTGGTCGCCGTCGGACTGATCTCCACCAGCCTGAGCCTGCGACAGGTCCAGCAATACCAGCGAGGCGTGGTCCTGCGCCTCGGGCGCCTGCTTCCGGAGCTACGCCAGCCCGGCCTCGCGCTGATGATCCCGATCCTCGACCGGATGACCAAGGTCTCGATCCAGACCGTGGTGTTGAACGTGCCTTCGCAGGGCGCCATCACGAAGGACAACGTCACCGTCGGGGTCGACGCGGTGGTCTACTTCCGCGTGGTCGACCCCGTGAAGGCCGTCATCAACGTCGAGAACTACCTCCTGGCCACCTCGCAGGTCTCGCAGACCTCACTGCGTTCGGTGATCGGCCGGGCTGACCTGGACACCTTGCTCTCCGATCGCGACCACATCAACGGCGAGCTCAAGGGCGTCATCGACGCGCCGACCGAGGAGTGGGGCATCCACATCGACCGCGTCGAGGTGAAGGACATCTCGCTGCCCGAGGGCATGCGCCGGTCGATGTCGCGCCAGGCCGAGGCCGAGCGCGAGCGCCGGGCCCGGGTGATCGGTGCCGACGGCGAGTTCCAGGCGTCGACGAAGCTGGCGCAGGCCGCAGCGGCCATGGAGGCCACCCCGGGCGCATTGCAGCTCCGGCTGCTGCAGACCGTGGTCGAGGTGGCCGCCGAGAAGAACAGCACCCTCGTGATGCCCTTCCCGGTGGAACTGCTGCGCTTCTTCGAAGCGGCGGCGGGAGCCGCAGCGCGTCCGGCGGCAGACACCGCCACCGGCCAGCAACCCGTTCCGGCGAACGGTCACGCGCCTACCACAGTCCTCCCGGAAGGTCGCGGATGAGCGCCGCCAGCTCGGCGATCGGTGCGGGCCGCCCAGGCCTGCGCCACCCGCTCGTCGAACTCGTCCGCGGTCAGCCGGCCCTGAGCGAACGAGCGGCTGAGCCGCTCGACGACGGCCTCGCGGTCAGCGTCAGAGGCCCGGATGTGCTCAGGCATTCACCAAACGTAGCCCGAATGCCGGCCCCGTGAATCCCACCACCAGCTCGGCAGCGGGTCAGGAGCCCAGCGCCGCCAGATTGTCCACGGCGGGATGCTGGCGTCCGGCCGGGCCGTTCATGAACGCCCGCAACATGTTCGTGGTGACGGCGTAGGTGAAGCGGTGGCATTCGAGTCCCGACGCGCCGGCCATCGCGTTGATCCACCAATTGGTACCCGTCGACAGCACGCCGGCACCGCTCGGCGTCGTGTAGTACGCCATGTCGGAGTAGCTGGACCGGCCGTTGCACACCAGCGGCGAGCGCGCCAGCACCTCGATCGGGCGCGGGGTCGGCACCGACAGATTCACCCGGTCGTACTCCGCGCCGACGAGGCCCGGCAGCCGCGTCCCTTCCACGACACCGGTCCCGGCAAGGAGCCAGTGGCCGGGGTTGCGAACGACCATGTCGGCCTTCACCGGATTGGACTCGTAGAACACGCCGGTGAGGACGCTCTCGGGTCGCGGATCGGGGGCGTAGCGCCACTGACCGGTGACTTCGGCGTTGTCGCGGCCGTAGAGCGGATCTTCCTGAGGCTCCTTGTAGCAGATCTCGAGCCGGTTCGCGCCGACGTCGGTGGAGTCGAGCCGGATATGCCGATAGATCGCGTTGGCGCCGAGGAAGGCGAGATTGGTCCCCTTGTCGCGAGCGTGCCTGCAAGCGGTCGCGCATCTGCGTGGAGTAGTACTCGTCGTGGCCGGGCGTGAGCACGGCGAGCGCGCCGTCGAGGGCATGCGGATCGTGGTGCAGATCGGTGTCGCTCAGGTACTCGGCGGGTAGGCCGAGCCGCTCCACCAGCGTCAGCAACGGCAGCAGATTCGCCTGGAACTCGCTGTCGCCCTGGGCGCCCTCGTTGCCACCGTAGGGACGGTCGAAAGTGACGGCCTTGGCCCGCGTCGCGTACGCGCCGTTGGGCCCCATGTAGAGGCTGTAGCCGCCGTAGACGTTGTAGGCCTGCCAGGTGGTGTCGCCGTTGATCAGGACGATCTTGCCGTGGGCGTCGCCTGATCTGACGGTCAGCGGGATATAGCGCTGCCCGCCCGTGTCGGCGTCGAGCCGGAAGCTGTAGAAGCCCGGGACCCACCCGCTGGTGTCGACCGTCAGCGCGACCGGCCAGTCCGTCACCACCGTGTTCGTCGGCGCGATGATCCGCGGCTGCGCCCCGACCTGGCCCTTGAGCGTCCCCGAGCGCCATACCTGGCGACCTTGGCACCCGGCGTACCAGCCGGTACGAATCGCGGTCACTCGGTAGGTCGCAGCGGTCGTCGAGATGTGCAGCCCGACCTGCTCCCCCGGCTTCACGCTGGTGCGGTCGGCCCAGCCTTCGATCTCGTGCAGGCCGCCGACCCGGTCGATCCGCCAGCGCGGATCGCCCTTCTTGGAGTTCTCCTCGGCGGTGAGCGTCAGGGCGCGCCGCTTCGCCGCCGGGGCCTTCGGCGTCTTGGACCCGCTGCTCGCGACCGGGGCGATCGCCTTGCCTCCCGACGTCCCGCAGGCGGCGAGCGCGCCAATGGCCGCAGCGCCGGCGCCCAGCAGCGCCTGACGCCGATCGATGGGGCCCATCACACCTCCGGCTTCGCTGCAGATCCGCAGCCATCACAGCACGACCTGTCGCCGGAGGCGGGATCCGGCGCCGCGGACACCGGTTCGCGTCGCGCTGCATCAGCCGGGCGAGCTGCCCGCCAGCAGGTCAGATTCCGGCGAGCCACTCCAGCAGTGCGGCTCTCGCCGGCAGGCGGGCCGAGCTTGTAGCGGGCGACGTCCTCCGGAAGCTCGCGTATCGCCGCTGCCAGAAGGGCCGCAGCAGCAGGGTCGTCCCGGAGCATCTCCAGCGGTCCGAGCAGCGTGCGGATGGTGAAGACCACCGCGCCCGTCTGCGGAAGGCGTCGCAGCGTCTGACGTTCGATGCGCAGCCAGCGCTGCGCTCCGATCCCCTGCCAATCCGGGCGACGAGCCGCGGTGGGCAGCGGCGCGAAGAGTTCGCCGTCGCCGACCACACCCCAGTTCGAACGCTCGAGGATGCGGCCGGCCACCAGCCGGTCCATCAGGCGCTCGACGGGCCGGCCGAGCTGCGGCGCGTACTCCGGCACGGGCGCATGGACGGCGGTCACGGGCCGGCCCAGCTTGTCGGCGAGCGTCCAGCGGTTGGGGAAGGCGACGCAGCCGGCGACGAGCGTCGGCGCGCCGCTCTGCGGATCGGGCAGGTGCACGCAGAAGTCCTCGGGTACCAAACGGCCGGCCTCCTCGAGCGGATGGCAGCCGGCCGGGACGCCCACGCCTGGCGCAGCCGCGACTTCGCGAACCAGTTCGAGCAGTTCGCGTGCAGGCGTCCTGCGAGCCGGGCAGCGCCGCCAGCACCGCGCCCCGGTGGGCGTCGAAAACCCGCCGCTTCTCGGCGAGCTGGCCCGCCACATCAGCTCCGGTCAGCTCGAGCCAGCCGGCCGGCTCGACGGCACGCACGCCTACCTTGTGGCGCGCGCCGCCCGCGGCGAAGGGCAGCGGCCGGCGCAGCAAGCGTTCGGCTGAGGCCTCAGTCGCGTGCACCACCCCAGTCTCACCGAGCGCGGGCCCGGAGAGACACTGGGCGGCATGACGGAGCTCAAGGCGGACGCGTGGATGGCGACGGCGCACGGCGACCCGACCAAGGTGCTGGAACGCCAGACGGTGTCGGTACGCGAGCCCGGGCCGGGCGAGGTGCGCGTCAAGGTGTCGGCTTTCTGCGTGAACCTCAACGACACCGACATCGTCCGCGGGCGCTGGTCGGTCGTCCCGCTGCAGCCGCCGTTCATCCCGGGCATGGAGTCGATGGGCGTGGTGGAGAGCGCCGGGCCGGGCTCGGAGTACCTCGTCGGGCGGCGCATCGTGGGCATCCCGGTAGGCGCGCAAGGAGGGTTTGCCGAGTACTCGGTCGTCGATGCCACGAGCGCGATGCTGATCCCCGACTGGCTCGATGATGCCCAGGGCGCCGCGCTGCACTACCCCTTCCATCTCAGCTGGTTCAGCCTCGTCGAGCGGGCCCGGCTGCAGCCGGGCGAGACGCTGCTGGTGCATGCCGGCGCGGGCGGGGTGGGGTCGGCAGCGATCCAGCTCGGCAAGGCGCTGGGAGCGACGGTCATCGCCACGGCGGGCGGCCCGGAGAAGGTCGCGTTCTGCCGCGAACTCGGCGCCGACGTCGCGATCGACTACCGCGCGGACGGATTTCGCCCAGGCGGTGCTGGATGCGACGTTCGGCGGCGGTGTCGACGTGGCGCTCGACAGCGTCGGCGGATGCGGTGACGACAGAAACGTTTCGCTGCATGGGTTTGCACGGCCGCCAGCTCATCGTCGGCTACGCCGAGGACATCACCAATGACGGGGCACCGATCCTGATGCAGCCCGCGATCTACGGCAACTTCTCCCTGCTCGGGGTCTGCCTGGCATACACCCCTGATCCGCTCGCGCTGCGGCTGACGGGCGGGCTGAACTGGCCCTCGCGCAGCGACGGGCTGCACGCCCACCGCCAGATCCTCGAGCTGATGCGCGCCGGAAAGGTGCGCACGGTCGTCACCTCGGAGATCTCGTTCGACGACCTCCCCGAAGCTATGGAGCGTCAGGAGCGCCGCGAGACCATGGGCCGCACCGTGGTCCGGCTCGGCTGAGCCCCTTCAGATCCGGCCGATGGAGCGCAGCCAGCCGACGGTCTCGTCCATCGCGTCGCGGAGCGGAACCGGCGCGTAGCCGAGCCGCTCGCGCGTGTACGAGTTGTCGAACCACGGCACCGGAAATCGCCGCTGCGCCAGCTCGACGAGAGTGTCGCCGTAGCGCTGGGTCGCCGCCGGATCGTCCGGGTCGATAGTGACCTCGGCGACGCGGTGGGCCACCTCGGCCGACTCGCACGCGGCATTCAGGAAGGCCGCCGTGGTCATCGCGTCCTCATGGCCGAAGGCGAGGTAGGCCTCCCCCGCCAGCCCCTTGTCCACGGATGCCACGACCACGCTCGCGACGTCTTGGGCGCGCACCCACGGCACCGGATAGCTCACGTAGTCGGCGACCCGGCCGCGGATCCCCGCAGCCACCAGCCGGTTGAAACTCGTCGAGCCCATCGCCCGTCCCGGGCAGGGGGAAGGCCCGAAAGTGCCGCCAGGTATGACGAAAAGCAGATCCTGGCCACCGGCGGCACGTTCCATGCCGGCGCGGAAGGCCGCCGCCTTGGAGACGCTGTACGGATCGTCAGGGATGTTGTCGACGATTTCGGGATGCTCCGTCAGCGGCCTGTCGTGCTTGAGGAACGTCGTGGTGGCAATCTCCACCACACGTGCACCGTTCACGGCCGCCGCGTCGTAGCAGTGCAGCGAACCCATGTAGTTGGTGGCCCGCGACGCCTCCCCGTCCTGGACCGCACCACCGAGCAGCGCGGCGGAATTGACGATGGCGCTCGCTCCCTCGGCCGCGCGCGCAACGTCGTCGTAGGAGGTGATGTCGCCCTCGATGAGCTCGACGCCGAGGGCCGCCAGCGGCTCGGTCTCGCTTCCCGGGCGGACCAGCGCGCGCACCCGGCGCCCTTGTGCCGTCAGGAGTTTGCAGACGTTGGCCCCGATGAGCCCGGTAGCGCCGGTGATCATCACGGCGTCCATCTCAGCCCTTCCAACTGGCAATCACGTCGTCCACCGTGGTGCGCCGGGCGATGAGCGCCAGGGTGTTCAGCACGACCGCATCCGCATAGTCGGCCGGCACCCCGGCGATCGCATCGACCGGCAACGCGATCTGGTAGCCGAGATCAGCAGCCGTGAGGCAGGTGCCGAGCAGTGCCTCGTTGACCGAGACCCCGACCGGGATGATCGTGCGCGTTCCGAGGTTGCGCAGGATCGGGTCGAGCTCGGTTCCGGTGAACGGGGTGAGCCCGTGGATCCGGTTGCAGACGATGTCCTGCGGCTCGGGGCCGAGCTCCGGGATCAGCTCGGCGTACTCCGAACCTTCCAGCACCTGGTTGGGGTTCTTCACCGACATCGCCATCATCGCGTTGTTGATGGTGAGTGCGGCGCGATCGGCACGCAGCGAGACCGTCGCGTGCACGACCCGCACCCCCGCGGCGCGAGCGGCCATGACGAGCCGCTGCGCCGCCGGGATGATGCCCTTCGCCTCGACGGCCTTCTTGAGCGTGTTGTCCTCGACCCGGTCGCCGATCACCCCGCGCTGCATCTCGACGGTGACGACGGCTGCCGTCGCCGGGACGACCATCTCCTCCAGCGTCGGCACGCCTACTCCAGCCCGTACCGCGGCATGGCCCCGCTGAAGGAATGCTCGTAGAGGCCGAAGCCGATGTGGCCCTCGTACTCGAACTTCGCGGCATGATCGACGACCGCGTACGCGCCGAGCTGACGGATCTCCGGCACCTGGTAGACGATGCCTTGCGTCACGGGGTCGGGACCCTGGTACATGCCGTGGCGCCAGTCGGGCTCGAGCCCGTAACCGGTGCCGACGGCCAGGAAGTTGGCCAGCAGCGGAGTAGCGCGGATCTCGATACCGGCGTCGGGGAAGCTGATCGTCGAGCCGGTCAGCAGCCGGATGCCCGGCTCGAATTCATGGTCGTGCTCGGTGCGGCCGAGCTGCTCGATGCGGCCGTCGAGCCAGACCCGCTCGGCCTGCTCGAGCGTGCGGACGCCATCGGCGCGCTCGGAGCAGATGTAGTAGATCGAGTGGTCCTCGAAGCGCATCGGGAAGTAGCTCCACATCCCGCCGCCCATGACGTTCGCGCCCTGCCGGATGCCGTCGGGCTCCTTCTCCCCGACCGGACGCACGCCCCAGGAGCGGTCACGCGATCCCCACGTCGTCGCCGGGTCGACCGTGAGGTCGCGGCCGGCGACATTGACGTCCCGCTCCAGGACCCCATCTGCGCGAGGCGCTGGGTGTCGAACATGACCCGCGAGCCATGGCGGATGAACTGGTTGGGCTCCGCGACGGCAGGCCCGACACCCTCCCAGGTGAGGTCCATCGCGACGGTGTGCTCGGTCGGCTCGGCCACGAACCGCAGCTTCTTCAGCGGCTCGATGACCTCGATGCGAAACGGTCCGACCGAGATGTCGGCCCGGTCGGTCAACGGCCGCGACGCGCGGACGACGTGCTGCTCGTCGCCGAGGCGGACGGTCACGAACGCATCGGTCACCCCGAGGTTCGGGTACTGGCCCAGGCCCATGATCGCGATGTACTCGCCGCCGGTGTCGAAGCAGTTGAAGTAGTAGCGGTCATAGAAGTTGCGGTCGCTGGTGGCGGGGTGCGCGATCCAGTCGGAAGACTGGTGGACGGGGAAGTCGTCCCATGAGGTCACGGTCATGGGCGAACCTTACGAGGTGGATTCCGTCCCCTCGCACCGGACTCCCGTGCCGGGCCGGTCACCAACCCTTGGCGACGTGCGGGCACGTGGTGTCGTTCTTGCCGTACCAGTACTCGATGCTCTGACCCCAGAGGATCACTGCTCCAGGGGCGACGCTCTGGCGCCAGATGAGCTGATTGTCGCCGTTCGGGTCGTACGCGCAGTCGAAGACCGGGGTCGAGATCGCATTGACGTCAGGCAGTCCGCCGCAGCCGCCGCAGCCGAACTGCCCGATGTAGTTCGGCATCGTGCGGGCTGTGTCGCGCACAGTCCAGGTGATGGCCCGCGACGTCGACTTGCCGTGAGTATCGGTTGCCGTCACGGTCACCGAGAAGTTGGACGCCGCGATGTTGTTGCGGTTCGCCGTACCGTTCGCCACGAAATGCGACACGGCCCCCGTGACGTGCCCGTTGCTTGCCGACAGCCCGGCCGGGAGTCCCGAGACGGACACCGACGCGTGGTCCCCTGCGTCCGGATCACTCGCGCTGAAGGTGACGTCGACCCCGGCGGTCTCGTTGCTCGTCTGGTTCGAGGCGAACAGCGACGGTGCGTGGTCGACGAAGACCAGCGCCGGGGCACTGGTCGTCTTGGTGGTCTTGGGCGCCGTGGTTGACGGGCCCGGGTCGCCGATGACGGGGCCGCTGCTCCCGCCGGTCGTGGTGGTCCCCTTCGTAGTTCCGCCGGTGGTCTTGGGGCGCGTGGCGGTCCCCTCCGGTGGTGCCTGTGCCCGCGACCGTTCCGGTCCCGCCTCCGTCGGTGCTTCCGCCGCCGGAGTAGCTGCCGCCAGTGCCCCCAGCATCGGTGCTCGTCCCACCGGATGAGGTGCTGCCCCCGGACGTGGTGCCGGTCTTCGTACTGCCTTTGCCCTTGGCGGCGCCACTGACCGCGCCGGCGGACTGCGACGCCGACGAGGAGGGCGAGGTGGGAATGACAGAGTCGGCCGAGGTCTTGCGGGTATCACCGGTGAGGTTGGCGATCAGGATTCCGCTACAGGCAAACGCGAGGACGACGAGCGCCGTCAGCGTGGCGAGCAGCCGTCGGGAACGCCGGCGCGGCGATCCTGCGCCGCCGCGACCGCCGACAGCAGTGGTAGCGCCGCCGCCGCTGACGACGAGTTCAGCCGGGGTGAGCTTGCGTGCCGCCGTGGTCGCATCAGGCTGGAACACCTCAGGAGGGCGTTGCCGCGGAACCGTGGTGAGGTCGGTCGCGACGGCGACGTCAGCAGCGACGTGCATCTCCGTGACGGGCAGGCCGAGGGAGCGCTGCGCGTGCTGCATGGCCTGACCGAATTCGAGCGCTGATTCGAAACGCTGTCCGGGCTCCTTGGCCAGACCACGCTCCAGCAGCGACGCCACCGGCGCCGGTATCCCCATCGAGGTGAGATCGGGCGGGGGCTCGAGGCAGATCCTCGTGATGAGCGGCGCCAGCGACTCCTCGTCCGGACGGGCGAAAGGTGCCCGGCCCAGGATGAAGCGAGTAGATGGTGGACGCCAGCGAGTACACATCGGTCGCGATTTCGGGCCGCTGACCAGTCAGGAGCTCAGGGGCCGCATGCAGGATGCTGGCGGTGATGTTGCCGGTCGGGGTCTCGGAGCTGTCCTGCACCTTGGCGACACCGAAGTCGGCGAGCATCACCTGACCGAATGCGGAGACGAGGACGTTCTCCGGCTTGAGGTCGCGATGCAGGATGCCCGCCCGATGAGCAGTCTCGAGCGCGCCGCACAACTTGACGCCGATCTCCAGCGCCCGCTCCCACTCGATGACACCCCGGGCCGCCAACGACCCGCCCGAGACGTACTCCATGACGATGAAGGGACGCCGGGATTCTTCGGCAATGCCGTGCTCGAAAATAGAGACGATGTTGGGATGGTCGGCGAGCGCCGCCATGGCCCGGCATTCGCGTTCGAAACGCTTGCGCGTCTGCTCGCCCATGGTCGCCGACGGCAGGACTTTGATGGCAACCAGGCGATCCAGGGATACCTGGCGCGCGCGATAGACGACGCCGAAGCCGCCGCGACCGATTTCCTCGGCATCCGAGTATCCGGTCAGCCCTAAGCTGAGCCTCCTGCATACTTCCCCCTATTTCTTATTGATCACAGTAAGGAGAAGAAAGGGGCCGCGCAGGGGAAATGTGAGAACTCCGGGCGCGCGTGGGGCGCGCGTTGTGCGCGGGAGCATGGCGGCGTTTCAGCCAAAAGAGGCGAGCAGCCCTACGAACTAGGGCAAGCTCGACGCGTGCTCGATCCCGGGGCCCGGTTCGCCGGCTATCAAGTGGAACGACTGCTGGCCCGGGGCGGCATGGGGGAGGTCTACCTCGCCCGCCACGAGGTGCTGCGCCGGCTCGACGCGGTCAAGCTGCTGCGTTCGGAGTTCGCCGACGACCCGACCTTCCGCGAACGTTTCCTGCGGGAAGCTCATCTCGCGGCCCGGGTACGGCACCCGGCGATCGTCACGGTGTACACGGCAGGCGAGGTCGCGGGACGGATGTTCATCGCCAGCGAGTACATCGTCGGAGGCGACCTGCGCCAGCGAATATCCGCGGCGCGCCTTCCGTTGCCGGACGCCATCCGCGTCGTCACCGCTGTCGCCGAAGCGCTCGACGCCGCGCACGCGAGCGATCTCGTGCATCGCGACGTCAAGCCGGAGAACGTGCTCGTGCAGACCCCCGATGGCGAGCCGTGGCGGGTCTATCTCACCGACTTCGGCATCACCCGGCTGCAGAAGGCGACGACGACCCTCACCGAAGCGCATTCGCTTCTCGGCACCGTCGGATACATCGCGCCCGAACAGATCCTCGGCGGTCGCGTCGATGGCCGCGCTGATCAGTACTCGCTGGGCTGCATGGCCTTCGAATGCCTGACCGGCGGGCTCCCGTTCGGCGACCTGATGCAGCCGGCGATGCTCAAAGCCCATCTGGAAACAGCACCGCCGCCCGCGACCTCGCGCGAACCGAATCTGCCGCGCGCGACCGACGCCGTCCTGGCCCGCGCACTGGCAAAGGATCCCGCTGATCGCTTTGAGAGCTGCGCTCAGTTCGCCGCCGCGCTCAAGGTCGCGCTGGACGCACCGCACGAGGTGGCTGCTGCGCGCGCCGGTGATGCCACGACCACGCTGCCGGCGCCGACACCGGTGCGCGATCTGGTCGTCGTCGCCGGGCCGTGCTCGGGACTGCGGATCCCACTGACCCCACGTCGCTACGTGGTGGGGCGCAGCGAGGCGGCGGACGCTCAGGTGCCCGACCGCTTCCTGTCGCGGCGCCATTTCGTGCTGGACGTCAATCCCAGTGGCCAGGTTCTGCTGAGCGATGAGGGTTCGGTGAACGGCACCGTCGTGGAAGGTCTGCCGGTAACGTCCACCCGGCCGATCGAGGAAGGGGCTTGGATCGCGGCCGGGGCGTCGCAGCTGACCGTGCTGCCCCATCGTCCGCTGACGCAAGGTCGCACGAGCGACGACGGACGCCCGGTGAGCATCGTTCGACATCTGCGCGCAGCCGTGACGCCAGCCGCGAGCAGCGGGAAGAGGTTTCGCCGTTCCGGCGAACTGCCGCCGATGCGCGACGACGACGTGCAGCGGCTGCCGACTGCAATCCCCCGACGCTGCGCAGCTCTGGGTGCGTGCCGTCGATCGCGCACCTGGCCTTTGGGAACGCAGCAGCGCCGACGCTGACGCGTTGAACCTGCGGGTCGGCACCACGTCGGAACCGGCCGCCAAACGCCGCAAGGGCACTGCGGCCCGGCCCGCTGCTCCGCTCAGCCTCGATTTGCTTGCCGGCGAGCCGATCCTGGTGACCGGCGATTGCCTGCTTGCCGACGCGCTCGTGCGTTGGCTGATCGGCCAGGCCGTCTGCCTGCTGGCACCCGACGAGCTGGAACTCGTGGTCGCGCTTCCTAGCGACGACCCGCTGACCTGGTCATGGCTGTCACTGCTGCCCCACACCAAGAGCCGTGGAGCGCACCCGCTCTGGTCGGCAGACCTTCCCGGTTCCCGGCGCTTGGTCTCCGAACTGATGGCCGAAGTGGATCGGGCCACGGTGAACCGGCGACCATTTCCACTGCGGCGACTGGTGATTGCCGATGCCCGCACCGCCGACGCCGGCCTGGATCCGTTCCGCGGACTGGCGAGCCGCGGAGTCGGCGTCGCCTCCGTGGTGGTTGCCCGCGACGAGAGCGCGCCGGCAACTACCCACATGGCCGGCGTCAGAAGGATTCATCTCGACGGCTCCAACGCACAGCTTTCGGTCGAGGGCGGCCAGGCTGCAGCCACCCCGGACGGGGTGAGCGCGGCATGGGCGCGTGAGGTGGCACTGGCGCTCTCGCGGCTGGTGCCGGCCGCGCGTGCCCCTCGCATGGGGGCGAGCTCGGGCTGATCAGGGCAAATTTTGCCGCCGACTCAGTGATTGCCTGTCGAAAAGCGCTGACCGGCTCCGCTCACCAGGTGAAGGCCGCAACCGACATCGGCCGCCGGCCCACGACACCAGGAGAACACCATGGCCAAGTACCTGCTCCTCAAGCACTACCGCGGTGGCCCCGAGCCGCACCACCCTTTCCCGCCGATGGACCAGTGGGCTCCCGAGGACGTCGAGGCGCACTTCGCGTTCCTGCGGCACGTCAACGAGCTGCTCGAGGAGAGCGGTGAGTTGATCGGCGTGCAGGCGCTCACGCCGGCGCAGACCTGGGTGCGCTACGGCGGCGAGGACGCCGCGCCCGTCATCACCGACGGCCCGTTACCGGAGACCAGTGATCTCGTGGCGGGCTGGTACCTGATCGACGTCGATTCCTACGAACGCGCGCTCGAGATCGCGGCCCACATCTCCTCCGAGCCGGGCCCGGGCGGTACGCCGCTGCACGAGTGGATCGACGTCCGGGAGGTCATGTCCCACGGACCCGCAGGCGACTGAGCCGCCATGACCGACGACCCGGGCCAGCTGTGGGACGGGGCGCGCTGCGCGCCCTCGTCCCGCGGGTGCTCGCTGATCTGGTCCGGCGCGGCGAGGACTTCGATGCCGCCGAGGACGCGCTGCAGGAGGCGCTGCTGGAGGCGTTCCGCGGGTGGCCCGAACACCCGCCACGCGACCCGCGCGCCTGGCTGGCGACGGTCGCGACCCGCCGGCTCGTCGACGCTCGCCGCAGCGAAGCCGCCCGGCAGCGCCGCGAAGATGCGACGTACGGGCAGCCACTGCCCGGCGCCACCGAGGAGGGCGACGACACCCTCTTCCTGCTCTTCTGCTGCTGCCATCCCGACCTCTCCCCCGCTGCCCAGGTGGCACTGACCCTGCGCGCCGTCGGCGGCCTCACCACCCGCGAGATCGCCGATGCCTTCTACCTTCCAGAGGCGACGATGGCGCAGCGGATCAGCCGGGCCAAACGCGTCCTTTCGGGGCGCCGGCTGGACCGGCCTGGTGACCTTGCCGTCGTGCTGCGCGTGCTCTACCTCGTCTACACCGCCGGCCACGCGGGCCGGCACGACCTTGCAGCGGAGGCGATCCGGCTCACCCGCCAGCTCACCCTCGCCACCGAGGAGCCGGAAGCGCGCGGCCTGCTCGCGCTGATGCTCCTCAACCACGCTCGACTTCCCGCCCGACGTGATTCACAGGGCCGGATCGTCACGCTCGATCGACAGGACCGCAGCCTCTGGGACACCCGCGAGATCGCCGAGGGCGTGCGTGTCCTGCAGTCAGCGCTGGCTCTTCAGCAGATCGGCCGCTACCAGATCGAGGCGGCGATCGCCGCCCTGCACGACGACGCGGCCAGCGCCGGGGAGACCGACTGGTGGCAGATCCTTTCCTGGTACGACGACCTCGTCGCCCTGAGCGCCGACCCGGTGCGCCAGGATCCTGCCGCCGTGCTCGCGCGGGCGGTCGCCGTCGGCCACGTTCTCGGCGCTGCCGCGGGGTTACGCGAGTCCGACCGGCTGCGTGACGTGATCGGCGGCCGCCACCGCTGGCATGCCGTCCGCGGCCACCTGCACGAGCTGGGCGGCGACCTTCCCAGCGCCGCCGCTGCCTATGCCGAGGCCGCCCACCTGGCCACGGACGTCGCCGAGCGCGATCACCTCATCGGTCAGGCCGCCCGGGCGCGGGCCGGCGCGTCATCGCCCTCAAGCGCCGGACGGACCGACGCGACCGGGTGATTCGGCTACGTGGCGGACGTCAGGCGCACCGCCAGTCCGTCGAGCCCCGCCTTGATCATCGAGCCGTAAGGATCCTCGCCGAGGAACGAGGCGGCCTGCCTGCCGAGATCGAGGTGGCGGCGGGCTTGGACGTGATCGCCGAGCTTGCGGTAGTCCTCCCCGAGGTTGAGGTGAAGAGACGGGTAGAACCCGGCTACCGGACCAGAAACCCCAGCAGCCGCAGCCCGATCGTCAGTGAGGGACTCCACCGCCGCCAGCGCGCGCAGATCCCAGGCCAGCTCGTCACGCGGATCGTCCTGGACATCGGCCATGTGGTGGGCAAGCGCGCACCGGTGGAGCGGATCGCCGTCAACACCGATCTCCGCCCAGATCTCGGAGAAGGCCGCGCGAGCCTCCTCCCGCCGTCGCTGCTGCGCCATTGCCAGCGCCTGACCGATCCGGGTCATGATCTCGTCAGGCTCGGGCGGCAGGCCTTCATCTGCAGTCACCGTTGTCATGCCCGGAACGTACGGGCGGGGTACGACAGGAACCAACGGCTGAACGCGACCGGCGAAGTCGGGCGATGGTCACCAGGTGAGGTGGTTCAGTCCGTGCGCGAAGGCGATCCCGTAAGCAATCAGGGCGCCGAGCACCACAAGCAGGAGGGTGGCAATGGCGATCCAGAGGCACCCGCGGCCCGGCCCGACCGTCTCCTCATCCCCCACGAACTCAACCTAGCTGGAGGTATGACCGCGGCCCGTCGGCATGACGCCGCCGCGCGACCCGGGATGGGCGGTGGGCGAAAGGGTCCAGGCCTCGGTCCAGCCGGGTTCGGAAGATGGTCGCGCTCGAGTCGCCTCAGCGCCGGCTGCCGATGCTGAGCTGGATAGCGGATCCTCCAGACCTCAGGTGCGTCTGGGTGTTTGGCCGGGCTTGCGGAGGAGTGGTCGGCGGTGGCCTTGGAGGGGTGGTCGGCCGTCGGGTGGCCAGAACCAGGGGGTGCGGTCGGGGTCGTCGCCGATGGTCATGTCCCAGCCGCCCTCATGCACTCGGTGGTGATGATGAACGCAGAGGAGATCGAGATTTTCGGGTTCGGTTTTGCCTTGGTCGCGTAGCCATTCTTGACGGTGATGAGCTTCGGTAAATGAGGGTGGCCGGTCACATCCCGGCCAGGTGCAGCCGCCGTCACGGGCGATGAGGAAGTGGCGTAGTCCGGTGGGGATGTGGCGGGTGAGGCGGCCGAGGTCGAGGATTTCGGAGTCGGCTCCGAAGACGGCGGGGATGATCCCGGCATCACAGGCCATCCGCCGGACGGCTGCGGCGGGGAGGCGTTGCCCTTCGGGGGTGCCGGCGGTACCTGTCCCGTCACGCAGGACCTGGTCGGACAGGCGACGATGACGGTGTGCCGGCCACCACCTTGGCCGTTGCAGGACTCTCGGCGTGGGCGGTGGCATGGCGGGCCATTTGGACGAGGGCTTCGGCGCGGCGGGAGCCGATCGATTCGGTGAGCAGGTCACCTTCCGGATCAGGACGCCGGAGGAATTCGGTGAGGGCTTTGGAGATGATCAGGCCGGCTTCGGCGTCGAAATGGCCATCGAGGCGCCACATCCCACCCAACGTTTCGGACAGGTGCAGCTGCTGCGCCGCGCGTTTGCGTGCCGCCGCATCCGCGGATTCTTCCGGCGCTGCGGCGGCGACGAGTTCTTCGGCGACGATCCGTAGCTGCCGTGGGGTGAGCGGCGTCGCCTGCTGGGCCAGGAACGCTTCCAGATCGGCAGCGAGATCGGCTGCAGATCCTTCGTCGCCTGCACGATCACATGAGCATGATCCAGGCCCAGGTCACCGGCTTGAAACGCTTTCGCGGTGACCGGCATCCGGTCGGCCAGCGCCCGGCCGACCTGCACCCGCTTGGACACCCACGCCATCGGACTCACCGGACAGCTGACGGACGTACGCCTGCGTCGACGCGGCCCCATCCGTGGCGTAGAAGCCCGACCGGTCAGCCCGCTCGATCAGCCGGCACGTCAACAGATCAGCCTGCCGCACCCCAGCGAGCACCTCCGGCAGGACCTCGACCGCCAACGCGGCCGACATATCAGAAGAGACGAAGGCGGCGAGTTCGGCGAGCAGCGCATGCGCCTGCGCCGCTTTCGCCCCGAACTCCGCTTCGATCATGTGTTCGAGCCTAACAGGAACCGCCAGCACAGCCACCGATATTTAGCTCACGTAGTTGCGGAGCGCGGACTGCCGGTTCACGCCGGGAAAGGTTCGGGAACTTGCCAGGGCGAACGCCGACCGGACATCCTGCCTGGGTGTACGCCGAGACCGAACGCGCAGGCCTGTGCGAATTTCTTGACATGCAGCGTGACGCATTGATCGAGAAGCTGCACGGAGTCGTCTGACGAAGACGCCGGACGAGCGCCGACCGCGAGTTCACTGTCGCTACTGAGCTTGGTCAAACACTCGGCGATCTGGGAGCGCCGCTGGTTCCAGGTCGTCGTTGCCGGCCGCAGCTTCGCGGAAGGCTGGCCGCAAGTGCAGCCGCAGGACGAGAACGCCTTTAGGCTCACCGGCGACGACACCGTCGAAACGGTTGTCGCGTTTTATCGAGAGCAGATCGCTGCATCGCAGGAGATCCTCAGGACGGTTGATCTGGACGCACCGTGCGCATGGCCCGAGATAGCAGGGAACCTGCGGTGGGTGGCGCTACACATGATCGAGGAGACCGCTCGGCACGCCGGCCACGCTGACATCATCCGCGAGACCATTGACAGCAGTCGAACGTAACCGTGAAGGCACTGACTGTTGATTACCGTGCGCGGCGTGGGATTCACCAGAGCAGAGCTCGAGTCGTATCGCGACGCGACGCTGCCCGACCTGCTGGGCCCGTCGACCCGGCTGCTGTTCGTGGGGATCAATCCCGGGCTCTGGACCGCGGCGACGCAGGCGCATTTCAGCCGGCGGGGCAACCGTTTCTACCCGGCCCTGCTGGCCGCCGGGATCATCGACCGGCCCCTTGACGCGTCTGCCGGCTATACCGAGGAGGACCGCGAGTACCTCCTCGAGCGCGGCATCGGAATCACCAATCTCGTCGCCCGTGCCACCGCTCGCGCCGATGAGCTGACCAAGGCCGAGCTGCTGGAAGGCGGACGCCGGCTGCAAGCGCGCGTCGCCGAACTCGGCGTTCCCGTCGTCGCGGTTCTCGGGATCACCGCCTACCGCACTGCGTACGGGCGACCGAAAGCTGCCGCCGGGAAGCAGCGCGAAACCCTCGGCGGGGCGCAGCTCTGGGTCGTCCCGAATCCCAGCGGCCTCAACGCGCACTCCTCGCTCGCCGCGCTGGCCGAGGCGTACCGGGAGGTGGCGCAGGCCGCCGGTCTACGCTGATGCGCATGCAGACCTACGTGCTGGCCGGCGGCTGTTTCTGGTGTCTCGACGCGGTCTACCGCACGCTCAAGGGAGTGCAGGACGTCGTCTCCGGTTACACCGGCGGCCACACCGACAAGCCGACGTATCACGACGTCACGACCGGCCGCACGGGTCACGCGGAGTCGGTCAAGGTCATCTTCGACGAGACGGTGATCCCGCCGGAAGTCATCCTCGACGTCTTCTTCACCCTGCACGACCCGCGCCAGCTCAACCGGCAGGGCAACGATGTCGGCACCCAGTACCGCTCCGCGATGTTCTACGCCGACGACGCGCAGAAGGCGCTCTTCGAAGCAGCACGCGACCGCGCGTCGGGGTACTGGGACGGCGACATCGTCACCGAGATCGCCCCTCTCGGCCCCTGGTTCGACGCCGAGGAGTACCACCAGGATTTCTTCGCCAAGAACCCTGGCCAGGGCTACTGCATGGCGGTCGCGCTACCCAAGGTCGTCAAGATCCGCAAGTCCTACGCGGACTACGTGCTCGCGTCCTAGGGAAGGTCTGCGCATGTCACCCGAGAGCTTGCTGATCCGCGGCGGCGACGTCATCGACGGCACCGGCGCACCCCGCCGCCGCGCGGATGTGCGCATCCGCGACGGCCGCATCACCGAGGTCGGTCCCGACCTCACGCCTGAGGGCGAGCGGGAGATCGACGCCCGCGGCGCGGTCGTCACCCCGGGCTTCATCGACACCCATGCCCACACCGATCCGCAGGTGTTCTGGGACCCCCGCCTCGACCCCGATCCGCTGCACGGCGTCACCACGATGCTGGTCGGAAATTGCAGCCTGTCGCTCTACCCGGCATCGCCCGAGACGCGCGGCCAGATCTCCGATCTGTTCGCCTATATCGAAGACGTTCCGCGCCACCTGTTCGATGACGAGGTGCCGTGGACGTGGAGCAATTACGACGGCTACCGCGATGCGGTGAATGCGGTCGGCACCGGGATCAACCTCGCCGCCCTCGTCGGCCACAGCCCGCTGCGCCTCGCGGTGATGGGCGACGACGCCTGGACCCGCGCTGCGACCCCCGACGAACGTCGGCAGATCGCCGCGCTCTTCGAGGAGGCGATGGAAGCCGGCGCGTGGGGGCTTTCCACGTCATTCCTGGACAGCGACAAGGAAGGCCGGCCGGTTCCGTCACGGGCGGCTGACATGGAGGAGTTCGACGCGCTCTTCGACGTCATCCAGCGCGCCGGTCACGGCCTCGTGGAGGTGGTCCCGGGCCTGCTCGGCGACAAGCCGGAAGTGCTGCTCGAAGACCTCGCCCGGCGCTGCGGTGCCCGCGGCATCCCGCTCACCTGGACCGGCTTCACCTACACCGACAGCAACCCGGCCGGCACCCAGCGCTGGATCGATCTCGCCCGCAAGCTCAAGAGCGAAGGCATCGGGTTCTACCCGCAGCTCTCGCCGCGCACCGTCGATTTCCGGCTCAACTGGGATTCCTCGATGATGTTCATGTCGATGCCCCAGGGTTGGCACAAGGTCATCGCTGCCCGCGGCGCCGGCAAGGCTCAACTCCTGGAAGACCCGGTGTGGCGCGCTGCAGCCCGTGAGGAGTGGGACGCCACCGAGAAGTCGCTGTTCCCCCACCGCCGGCTGGAGAAGGTGCGCTTCGTCGAGGTCACCGGCGCAGCCAACCAGCCCTGGCTCGGACGCACGCTCGCCGAACTCGTCGACGAGCGCGGGGGCCATCCGTCCGACGTCTTCGCCGACTTCGTCGCGGCCAACGACTGCCACCCCGGAGTGGTCGCCGTCGGCGTCTCCAATGCCGATGTCGACGGGGTCGCGCGCACGCTCACCGATCCCGCGGTGCTCGTCAGCTCCTCCGACGCGGGCGCCCACATGCAGATGCTGTGCGCGTCCGGCGACACCACGCTGGTGCTCACCCGGCACGTCCGCGAGCGCGGCGATTTCACCCTCGAGCAAGCGGTATACGAGCTGACCGGACGGCAGGCCGAGGTCTTCGGCTTCACCGGCCGCGGGGTCATCGCCCCGGGCAACCACGCCGACCTCGTGGTCTTCGCGCTCGAGGAATTGCACTACGACGACGACGAGTTCGTCCACGACCTGCCCGGCGACGGCGCGCGGCTACGCCGGCCCGAGGGCGGCTACCGCGCGACGATCGTCGCCGGCGTGCCGGTGCAGACGGGCGGCAAGCTCACCGGCGAGCTGCCCGGGCTGGTGATCAGCGCGGCCGAGTAGACCGCGCCGACCACAGCAGTCAGTACGGCTCTAGCTGACGACCTCGCTGGTCTGGATGACCGGCTGGATGTTGGTGTAGTTGGCCATGTCGGCCATGACCTCACCGGTGCCGGGTGAACCCAGCGCCGCGCCCAGCGCGTCGTTGTCCGCGAACAGGAAGTGCACGGCGGCGACGTACGGACCGTTGATGCCGATGTCGATCGAAGCGGCCGACGGGTCGAGCCCCCAGTTCTTCACTGCGAGCGGGACGTGAGTGCTGACGTAGTAGTCCTTGTCGAAGGTCGAGCCCTCACCGGACGGGTACAGCACGCTGAAGCGGATCATCTTTCTCTCCTCTTATTAGTAACTGCCGGGGGCGGCAGGTTCGCCGGGACTCGGCAGGTCGAGCAGTGACGCGAGCACCCGCGTCACCCCGTTGTTCTGGGCGTACTCGGTCGATCCCCCGCGCTCGACGAGGCCCATCTCCTCGGTCAGGCCGGTGATGCGCATCATCACCACCGCAAACCGGTAGCCGGCGAAGACCTTCCAGTAGTGCATGTCCTGCAGGGGCCGGCCGAGCAGCTCGGCGTAACGCGCCTCGGTCTCCTCATGGGAGGGGAAGCCCGGAAGTCGTGGCACGCCCGTTCCCTGGCTGTGGAAGCTGTCGAGGAACAGCCACCAACCGAGGTCTTCTTCGGCGGGTCCGATGGTCGCCATCTCCCAGTCGAGGACGGCGGCGCACTCGTTGTCGTGGTTGAAAATCATGTTGCCGGCGCGCGAATCGCCCCAGACCAGGCCCAGCTCGGTCGCCGCCGGCCGGTTGGCGGAGACCCACTCGCGGGTCTGCTCGGCGATCGGGACGCTGCGACCGGCCTGCGCCCAGTCGAAGTACTCCTCGTAGTACGGCGAGCTGCTGCTCCAGACCCAGCGCCCCGCGGGCCGGACGATCGAAGAGGGTGTCGAAACCCAGCGCGCGGTAGTCGACGCGATGGATGCGCGACATGTTCTCGATGCCGCTCCACCACAGCTTCTCGCGCTCGGCAGGCGAGATTTCGGCCACCCAACCACCGACGTGATACGGCGGGGTATCCGGCGGGGTGCGGCCGTGCACGCGGCTCATCGCGTAGAAGTCGGCTCCGAGCGTGGCCGGATCCGTCTCATACCACCAGATCTTCGGGATCGTCACGTCGCTGCGCTCGTACAGCGTCTTCATGACCTCGTACTGCGCCTCGAACTCCGACTCCAGGAAAACCGTGTAGCCACTGGGCTTTACGCGCAGCACGAACTCCTGCTCGCACTTGCGCCCGGCTTCGGTCCACTTCGCGTCGAACAGGATCGTCTCGTTCGAGAAGCCGGTCGCGGCCGGTGCGGAGAGCTCGGAAATCTCGAGATCCTCGGCGCCCTCGAGCTTGCCGGACAGCCAACGGCGCAGGGCCTCGCGGGTCGCTGCGGGATCGCGCTGGGTGGGGATCGCCATCTCAGCCGCGCGCCAACTCGGCGAACTTCACGACCTCCGCCTTCGGCGTCTCGATCGGCCCCTCGGGCAGGAAGAAGCGCCAGAAGACGGTGCCCAGCGCGCGGCCCTCGGTATCGATCCAGTTCGGCAGCCCCGGGTCGGAATGCGCGAGGATCATCCGGAAGCTGCCGTCAGCCTCCAACGTGGTGTTGGCGCGGTTGCGGCTCACCTGGCGGTTCACGTAGTCATACATCTGCGACCACCGGTTCCACAGGCACACGTTAGCGAAGCGGCACTCCGGCCAGCGGCCCGTGATGACCAGCGCCTCGTCCGGCCCGATCAGGTAGGGAGCCATGGAGTAGGCGGCATCGAACGCCGCGAACGCCATGTCGCCCGGCAGCTGCGGGGTCGGGAACTCGTTGGGCACGATCGAGACGAAGGGCGCCGGCGGTCCCGGCGGGCGCGGCGGCTGGCCGATGGTCTTGTCGTAGACGTGGGTGATGACGCGCTGCAGCGCGGCCGCGACCCGGGCGTCGTCCCAGCGGCCCGGGCGGCGGCGGCGGATCGATGACGCGGATGCTGAGCGGCACGTGCAACGTCTGCGACGCCGACGCCGAGTGCGGCCACTCGAAGTAGTGGCGGGTCGTGATGCGGCCGCCGTCGTCGGGGATGCCGAGCCAGTTGCGCTCCGCGGGCGGTCCGCCGAGACGGATCTCGTAATTGCCGTCGGCGTCGATGTCCATGTAGTCATCGCGAAGCACGCCGGAGGTCTTGGTGGCGTAGGCGCCCTCGGCGGCTCCCGACTCCATCGTGAACGAGGTGTAGACGGCACCGGCGAGGTTGCCCGTCACGATGTATTCGCGGCCGGGCGCGACGGGCGTCTCGAAGTACATCGCGTCGGAGTTGTCGCCGGTGAAGCTACGGGTCGGCGAGACGATCCGGTTGAAGACCGGCCGCTCAGGATCGAACTCCTGATGCGAGTACAACGCGCTCTGCAGGATGTGGGTGAGGTTGCGAAAACCCTCGGCCACATCGGCGTCGTCCATGCCCGGCCCCGGCACCACCCAGGTGTCGCCGCCTTCTGCAGCACGTCGATCAGCTCGTTGAATTTCGCGCGCGATGCCAGCTCCGCCATCTGCCCTCCGCCGATCCGCCCGTCCGGGACTCATCTGAGAACAGTCACCGTAGCGCCCCGCCGTAACCGACCCGACCTCAGTCCCGATCGCCGTCAGTTGATGAGCGGGTCGCGCGGCAGGCCGAGGATGCGCTCGCCGATCTGGTTGCGCTTGATCTCCGACGTGCCGCCCGCGATCGACATGCCGCGGTGCATCAGCGCGAGGTTGCCGTCGATCAGTCCGGCGCCGTCGAGGAACACCCCGGCCGGGCCGGTCGTCGCGACCAGGATCGCCGACGCCTCGTGCAGGTTCTCCGACAGCAGCAGCTTGGTCATGGCGCCTTCCGGCCCCGGCCCGCTCCCCGCCACCGCCCGGTGCACGCTGCGCAGGTTCAGCGCCTCCGAGGCGTCCGAACGCGCGATGTGGCGCCCGACCCGGCCCGCGCCGCCCGGCAGCCGCTGCGGCCGCTTGTCGAAGGAATCGAGCAGCAGTTCGAGCGGGACGGCCATCGCCCCCTGGCCGCCGCCGATGCTGACGCTCTCGTTGCCGAGGGTGGCGCGCGCGACCGTCCAGCCGCCGTCGATCGGGCCGACCACGTCGTCGTCGGGGACGAAGACGTCGTCGAAGAAGATCTCGTTGAACTCCGACGCGCCGGTGGTCATCTTCAGCGGGCGGACCGTGACGCCCGGCGCCTTCATGTCGATGACCATCGTGGTGATGCCCTGGTGCTTCGGGGCATCCGGATTCGTGCGCACGGTCGCGAACCCGTAGCGCGCCAGGTGCGCGCCGCTCGTCCAGACCTTCTGCCCGTTGATGGTCCAGCCGCCGTCGACCTTGATCGCACGGGTCTTGATGCCGGCGGCGTCAGAGCCGGCCTCCGGCTCGCTGAAGAGCTGGCACCAGATGAGCTCCTGATCCAGCGCCGGCCGCACCCAGCGCGCCACCTGATCGGGCGTCGCGTGCTGGACGAGGGTCAGGATGACCCATCCGGTGATGTTGTAGCTCGGACGCTTGATGCCCGCCGCCTTGAACTCCTCCTCGATGACCAGCTGCTCGATCGGGCCGGCGTCGCGTCCCCACGGCTTCGGCCAGGACGGCACCGCGTAGCCGGTGTCGACGAGCGCGGTACGTCGGGCATCCTCGTCGAGCTCCTTGACCCGTGCGACGATCTGCTTGACCTCGTCGCGGATCCCTTCGGCCTCCGGCGGCAGGTCGACCGAGCGGGTCAGCCGCACCCCATTGCGATAGAGCCGGACCACGTCGGCCGCCGCGGCTTCGGAGTCCAGGAGCGACTCGAGCACCGTCGCCCGGCGCACGTAGAGGTGGGCGTCGTGCTCCCAGGTGATGCCGATGCCGCCGTGCACCTGGGTGTTCAGGTTCGCGCAGAGGTCGGCGGCGGGAAGCGCGAGCGCAGCGGCTGAGGCGGCGGCGTAGGAGAACTCGTCGCCGCCGACGACCGACGCGCGTCCGGCGTCCCACGTCGCGGCGGTCGCGAGCTCAGCGGCGACGGCCATGTTGGCGCAGTGGTGCTTGACCGCCTGGAACATGGCGATGACGCGTCCGAACTGGGTGCGGGTTCGGGCGTACTCGCTCGCCAGCTCGACGCACGCCTGGGCCATGCCGACCGCCTCGGCCGCGAAGACCAGCCGGGAGACATCGAGCAGCAGCCGCCCGGCTCCGGGCAGCACCTCGGCCGGGGTGGCGTCGAGGGTCAGCTGCACCGAGCGGCGCGACGGGTCGAGGTTCTTCAGCGCTGCGGTCTGCACGCCGGACGCACTCGCGTCGACGATCACCACGTCGTCACCGGCGGCCAGCACGAACACCCCCGCCAGTCCGCCGCCGACGACCGCCTCGACCGAGCCCACTCACGCTTGCGTCGCGCACCTCGAGCTGACTGTCGAGCCGCGACACCGGCGAGCAACGAGCCGTCTGCCAGCCCGGGCAGCAGCCGCTGCTTGAGCTCGTCGGAACCGGCGCCGGCGATCACGGCCCCGGCGATGACGCAGGGGACGTACGGGCCGGCCGCGATCGCGCGCCCGAGCTGCTCGACGACGACCGCGAGCTCCTCGAGCCCGTAGCCCGAGCCGCCGTACTCCTCGGGAAGGTGCAGGCCCAGCCAGCCGAGCTCGCGCAGATCGTCCCAGAATTCCGGCAGTTCCTCGGCTTCCGCCTCCAGCGCCACGCGGGCTGACGCGCGCTCGCCGTGCCGCTTCATGAAGCTGGACGCCACCGCCGCCAGTTGGACATGCTCGTCTGCAATCCCGATCGCCATCAGCCGATCCTAGGTACCCGCCAGTAGGTAACGCGCGAGCGCCCGTTCAGACGACCGGTTCGGCGAGCACCCCTTCGGTACCCAGGTGCTCGCTGATGCTTTCGCGCAAGGCCCGCTCGGGCACGGGCACGGCGAAGGCCAGCGCCAGCACCGCGACGAACATCGCGGCGAGTGAAGACCGGGTGTCAGCGCGTGGGCGAAGGTCGTCGGGTTGCGCGGCCCGTCGCCGAGCCGGCCGTTGATGAGCCCGCCGAAGATCGGGCACGCCGATCGTCGACCCGAGCATGCGAAAGAGCAGCCCGGTCGACGTCGCCGTGCCGAGGTCGGACGAGGGGGCGGCGTTCTGCACGGCGAGCAGCGAGGGCTGCATCATGAAGCCCGCCCCGAGCCCGACCAGCAGCACGAACAACGCCACCAGGACCGTCGGGGTGCTGCGGGTCAGCATGCGAGAGCAGCGCCATCCCGGCCATCGCGCACACCGCACCCGCGATCGGCCAAGGCTTGATCCGCCCGCCCCGCTCGACCCGGCGGCCCGGAGACCATCGTGCCGAACGCGGCGCCGAACATCACCGGGACCAGCACCAGGCCCGACGCCGTCGGGCGTGAGCCGTGGACCTCCTGCATGTACAGCGGCACGAAGTAGATGCCGCAGAACAGCAGCAGGCCGCTGGTCAGGTTGACCCCGACGTTGCCGCGGATCACCGGGTCGGCGAACAGGCGCAGCGGCAGCACCGGCTCGGCGCGCCGCCGCTCGCGAATCGATGAAACCGACGGCCGACGCCACGACGACGACCGCGAACCCGAGCCCCTCGCCGGACGTCCAGCCGAAGTCGGTACCGCCGTGCTCGCCAGCACGGTGAACGCGCCCAGGCGTCAGCATGATCAGGACGGCGCCCGGCCAGTCCAGCGAGTGCGACATGGCGGCGGTACGGGACGCGCAGCTGCGTCGAGATGAGCGCGATGGCTAGGGCGCCGACGGGCAGGTTGATGTAGAACGCCCAGCGCCAGCTCAGGTGCTGCGACGAACACCCCGCCGAGCACCGGGCCGAGCACGCTCGCGACGGCGAACGCGACGCCCTGATAGCCCATCCACCGGCCGAGTTGCTTGGCCGGGATGATGTCGGCGGTCACCGCCATGGCGACGGCGCCGAGCCCGCCGCCGCCGATGCCCTGCACGAAGCGGGCGACCAGCAGCTCGTTCATCGTCTGCGCGAGCCCGCAGGCCATCGAGCCGATGATGAAGAGCACCACCGCCGACAGCAGCACCCGCTTACGGCCGAGCTGGTCGCCGAGCTTGCCGTACAGCGGCATCGAGACCACCTGCGCGAGCAGGTATGCCGTGGCCACCCACGTCACCCGCGAGAAGCCGCCGACGTCCTGGGTGATGCGTCGGCAGCGCGGTGGCGACGATCGTGCCGTCCAGCGACGACATCACCATCGCCAGCTGCAGTCCGATGAAGACGATCACCGCCTGCCGCGGCACGCGCGCAGGAGCAGTCGTCACCACCGCGGGATTGTCGCAGGTGCCTTTCAGTGACGGCCCTCAGGCGAGGGCGTGGGCGATGAGCCCGGCGAACGCGGCGATGCCGGGGCTGGTGAGGTGCACGCCGTCCTTCACGAAGTACTCGGGATGTCCGGCGGAAGCCGGTACCAGTCGGCGATCACGACGTTGTGATGGGCTGCAGCGACCGACCTCGAGCAGGCTGTTGACCGGGTCCTGCCAGCGGCGCGGCACCCGGATCGTCACCAGGACGACCCGGTGGCGATCGGAGAGCTCGTGAGCGCGTTGTCGAGCGAGCTGCGCAGGAACAGGCCGTTGTCGCCGACATGGATGACGACCTTGGGGCCGAGTTCGCCGATCGGCACGCAGCTGCGCCAGCCCTGACGGGCAGCGACCCGGCCTGCCGCCCGACGACCGCGTCGACGAAGACGCCCGGGGATGTCGAAGGCCAGCCCGTAGCGCGCGCCGAGCATCACCGAGTCACCCCAGGCCGTCACCGCGGCGTCACCGCGATTCGCGGGGCGGCGCCTGGGTGTGACCGGCCGGGGGGACGTGGGTGGAGGCGCTGGGATGGGTGGTGGGCGCGGCGGTCGGTGCCGTTGGCAACGTGGCCGCCCCGACCTTGCGGGCGAGCGTGCCGGACGGGCTCGGCGCCCGCGCCCGCCGGCGACGAGCCGGCGGGAGGCGGCGGCGTGTCGACGCTCGCCTCCGTCGCGGCGGGACCGCCGGTCGACGGCCAGGAAGGACAGCACCAGGACCGAGGCCACCAGGAAACTCACGGAACTGCGGGCCAGCGTGCGCTGGCTGTCGCTCGGCCCGCCGCTCGCGAAGCGCCCGCCAGGCCGCCAGCATCCGGCCGAGCGCGCCGTGACGGACGGGCTGCTCGAGCAGGCGCCAGGAGAGTTCGGCGGCCATGGCGGTAAGCGTGAGCCGAAGGATCAGGTTTCCGGTGCCGGTCACGCCGATGTCGAGCGTGGGCCGGGTGAGCATGAAGATCGGCCAGTGCCACAGGTAGATCCCGTAGCTGCGCTCACCGATCCAGCGGATCGGCTGCACGGCCATGACCCGTCCGAGCCGGCACTCCGGGTGGGCGATGGCGGCAACGGCGACGACGGCGACCGCCGAGTAGAACAGGAAACCGCCGCGGTAGAGCCAGTACGAGAATTCGCTCGCGCTGTGAAAGATCCACAGCAGCCAGAGCACCGCAGCACCGCCGGCGACGTCGAGCGCGTAGCGCTCGTTTCGGGTCAGCCGCGGCAGCGCCCCGAGCGGCCAGATGCAGGCGAGCGCCGAGCCGAGCATGAGACCGCTCGCGTGGGTGTCGGTGCCGTAGTAGTCGCGGGAGGGATCGTTGGGAACCGGGAAGCCGTGGCGCGCGGCGAGGAACGCCATCCAGGCCGCCGAAAGCAGCGCGCCGATGAGCGCGACCGTCCGCAGCATCCGCCGCCCGCGCTTGCCCCGATGCCGGCGCAGCACCAGCAGCACCACGACCGGCCAGATCAGGTAGAACTGCTCCTCCACCGCGAGCGACCACAGGTGCAGCAGCAGCGGCGGCCGTCCGGTCTGCTGGAAATAGGACGTGTGGCTGTAGATCGACGACCAGTTCAGGTAGTACGCGGCGGACGGGATGACGCTGGCGGCGCAGGCCGGCCACCGCGTCGGGGGCGAAGAGCAGCGCGGCCGCGCACACCCCGACGAGCAGCCCGCACCAGGCCCGGCAGCAGCCGGCGGGCGCGGGCGCGTAGAAGCTGCGGAAGTTCAGCCCGCCCGATGCCCTGCCACTCGCGGAGCAGCAGCGAGGTGATGAGGTAGCCGGAGAGGACGAAGAAGACGTCGACCCCGAGGAAGCCACCGGGGACGCTCTTCCAGTCAGCGTGGTAGAGCAAGACGGCCATGACCGCAAGCGCGCGCAGCCCGTCGAGGCCTCGAACGCGCTGCATCAGATCACTTTCTTCTCTGCGCGCCGAAGACCTTTTGGCCGGGCGCGGCGTGTCTGCTGTGAATTATCCGACTCGCCAAATCGTTACCTCCGGGTCGAACAGACGTTCGCCCTGTGAGACGATGACGCGATGGCCGGCGGAATGGGAGCCCGCGAGCGCGGGCTGACCCTGGCCGAGCGTAGCGGTGCTGCCGGAATTTCAGGGGGTCAGCGGCCGCCTGCGGGGGCGTGTCATTGCTGGGTCATCGAAGCCGGTGAGCGCCGGCCCGGCTTGCTGCTGGAGTGGCGCCGGCGCGGTGGCAGGTGGGAGGGCCTGGTCGCCTATCTCACGCCTGGCCCGCCTGGTGACCATTCGCTCGTCCAGCAGTGGCTGGACAGTGAGCGGCTGCGCTCGGCCGGGCGGCGTTCCTGATCACACCCTTTCCTGAAACGATCGCCGGGTGGCGCCATCGGGAAGCAGGGCGTTCCTCACCCACAACCTGAAGGTGCTCTCGGGCGTCAGCTTCTTGCAGGACGCGGCCAGCGAACTGCTGTACCCGATCCTGCCGATCTTCCTGACCGTGACCCTGGGCGCCCCGGCAGCCGTGGTCGGCGTGATCGAAGGCCTCGCGGAAGGGGCCGCGAGCCTCACCAAGCTCGTCGCCGGCCGGCTCGCCGATCGTCGTGCCAAGCGCCCGCTGATCGCGTTCGGCTACGGGCTCGCCGCCGTGGGGAAGCTGCTGATCTCGGTCGCCGGTGTATGGCCGACGGTGCTGGCCGGGCGGGTGGTCGACCGGTTCGGCAAGGGGGTGCGGGGGGCGCCGCGTGACGCGTTGCTGATGGTCGGCGTGGCGCCGGAGCATCGCGGCCGGGTCTTCGGCTTCCACCGGTTCGCGGACACGTCCGGGGCTGTCGTGGGTCCGCTGCTCGGGCTCGCCGGGTACGAACTCTTCCACCACCACATCCGGCCGCTGCTGGTCGTAGCGGTCGTGCCGGCCGTGCTGAGCGTGCTGCTGGTGCGCTTCGTGAGCGAGGCGAGCCGGCCGCCGGCACCCCGGGAAGGCCGGGCGCCGGTGTCCACCGAACGACTGCCGCCCCCCTACCGGCGCACCGTCACCCTGCTGGTCGCGTTCAGCCTGATCAACTTCCCGGACGCCCTGCTGCTCCTGCGGGTGTCGGACGTGAGCCACTCGCTCGCGTTCGTCGTCCTCGCGTACGCCGCCTACAACGCGGTCTACGCGCTGCTGAGCTACCCGTTCGGCGCGCTGGCCGATCGCCTCGGCCCGCGGCGGGTGTTCGCCGTCGGGCTCGCCTGCTTCGCGGTCGCCTACGTCGGCCTCGGGTTGGTGCACAGCCGCGCATCGATCTGGCCGATCCTGCTGATCTACGGCGGTTTCACCGCCGCGACCGACGGGGTGGGCAAGGCCTGGATCGCCGGACTCGTGCCCCCCACCTTGCAGGGCCGGGGTCAGGGGTTCTACCAGGGACTGACGGGCGGCGCGATCCTCGTGGCCGGCCTCTGGGCCGGGCTCGCCTGGGGCAAGCAGGGCACGGTGCCGCTGCTGGTCTCCGGCTTCGCCGCCGCCGCGCTGATCCCCGTCTTCCTGCTCGCACCTGTTTCAAGATCAACGCGCCCATGATCATGGTTTGCGCGGTTTGAGGGGCCCCAAACCATGATCATGGGCGCGTTGATCAAGGTCCGGTGGTGCGCACGGGGAGAGGCACGCCCGTGGTGCCGTCGAGCAGGACGCGATTGCCGAGCGGGGCAGCAAGGGTGACGCTCGACCGCGAAATGACGCCGACCCCGAGACAACCGTTGATGTGGTGAGCCTTTTGCTGAGCGAGGTCAGCCGGATTCAACCGAGTGATCATCTCGACATGGACAGCACGCACGTTTTCCCGCACCCGGACCTCCACCGGCAGCTCCGCCAGCACAGTGTCGTCGCCGCAGCGGCCGTTGCCCCAGGCGATGGTCAACGTGCGTCCACGCACCGCTGCGCTGTGCAACCCGGAGGTGAACTCGCCCTTCGGGTAGGAACCTCCACGAGCTTCGAGCTCCAGCGCGTCGATCACCCGCGCTAATTCGCTTCGGGTGACGGCGCCATCGAATCGAGCCGCGATGAGGCCGTCCCCGTCGACGACGAAGGTGACGGGGACCCCACGGGCACGGGGATGCCACGCCCGGCCGAGCGCGCCGTCACCGTCGAAGACGATCGGATAGCTGATCGCGAGCGACCGAGCGTAGCTGCGGGCGTTCTCCAGGGTGTCGCGCTCATCGACACCGACGTAGCTGGTGACTCCGTCCAGGCGGCTCGGAGCGTGCCCGAGGTGAACCGTAGGCGTGAGGGCCGGTGCCTCCGCACGGCACGGTGCGCTCCAGGAGCCGCAGAAGTTCACGACGGTGAGGGCCGCCGGCTGGTTGGCGATGGGCTGCTTGGCGAAGTTGGCAGCGAAAGGCTTGCCTTCGATCGTCGTCCCGGCGAGTTCGGGCGCGGGCTTGCGCTGCGCCTCCGGGATCAGCTCACCCGAGGCAGGCTCCGGTGTCGCGGGAACGACCGTCACCGGCCTGGCTTCCGGGCTGGTGTCCAAGGTCGCCCAGGCGGCGACGACCGCCGCCGCGGTGAGCACGACGGCACCCACTCCGGTCGAGAGACGACGCCGGCGGCGAGCGCGCTCGCCGCAAGCGATGACCCGCTGCGCGAGGTCGGACGGCGCGTGCAAGTCCTTCAGCGACCGTTCCAGGAGTTGCTGGACGTCCGCGACGGGAGCAGCCATCACGCCTCCATGACAGGGTTCGCAAGAGGACTCAGGTAGCCGGCGAGCATCGGCTCGTCGCGCAGCCGCCGCAGGGCGCGGTGGGCATGCGTCTTCACGGTGCCGACCGAGCAGCCGAGAATGGACGCCGTCTCCGCCTCGCTGCGATCTTCGAGGTAGCGCAGGGCGATGACGGCACGCTGGCGCAGCGGCAGGGTCGCGAGCACATGGAGCAGCGCGACGCGGAGCAGGTCGTCGCCGCCGTCATCGCCCATCGCCGTCTCCGGCGGCTCGGAGACGAGGAACTCGCGATCGGCAGAGCGCCGCCTCCACAAACGACGAGCGCCGTGGACCATCACCGTGCGCGTGTAGGCATCAGGGTTGTCCGGACGATGGCCGCGCCGACCAGCGCGCGTAGACCCTCTCCAGCGCGGCCTGCAGGAGGTCCTCGCCGGCCGAGACGTCACCCGTGAGCAGCACCGCCAGCCGCAGCAGGCTGGTGGCGCGCTCCCGTACGAACTCCTCGAAATCCGAAGGTGGAGCGAGCACGAGGTCAGGCGAATCGGCACGCCTGCGAATGCTCACAGCTATACAGACTCCGAGCGGCCCCAAAAGGTTGACCGTGATCGGAAATCTCCGCGATAACGTCGGCTATGGCCTACGACGAGGACCTCGCCTACCGCGTGCGTGACCTGCTGGAACCGGAGCAGGGGCTGAGCGAGAGGAAGATGTTCGGCGGGCTCACGTTCATGATCAACGGACACATGGCGGTCACCGTGAGCCGCCAGGGCGGCCTGATGCTGCGGGTCGACCCCGCCCGGACCGAGGAACTGCTACGGGAGAAGCACGCCTCGCCGTTCGAGATGCGCGGGCGGCCCATGGACGGCTGGCTCCGGATCGACCCCGCCGGCGTGCGGCAGGAGGCGGACCTCGAACGCTGGGCGGCCCTCGGCGTCAGCTACGCGAGGACGCTGCCGCCCAAGCGCTGACCGCAACCGTCGAGTCAGGCCTGCTCGAGCCGGCGAAAAGGGCGCGCTTCCCGACATAGCCGGTGCCCGTGACACCATCCCAGCCAAGCGGAGCACCCAGGTATGGAGGACGCGATGGATCCGGTCGTCACGATTGCCCAGGGACAGGTGCGGGGCGCAGAGAAGGACGGCGTGCTGTCGTTCAAGGCAATCCCTTACGCAGCAGCACCTTTCGGGCCCAACCGGTTCGCCGCGCCGCAGCCGGCCCCCGGATGGGACGGCATTCGCGAGGCGCTCGAATACGGGCCGACCTGCCCCGCCGGGCCGTATCCCGACATCCTCGAGGCACTGTTGCCCGAGCCCCGGATCCCGGGCGAGGAATGCCTGAACCTGAACGTGTGGACCCCGGCGATCGACGGGGAGCGGCGCCCGGTCCTGGTCTGGATCCACGGCGGCGGCTTCACCAACGGCAGCAATGCGGTCGGCGGTTACGACGGCAGCCGCTTCGCCCGTGACGGCGTGGTCTGCGTCGCCATCAATTACCGCCTCGCCGCCGACGGCTTCCTTCTCCTGGAAGACGCCCCCGCCAACCGCGGGATGCTCGACCAGATCGCCGCGCTGCGCTGGGTTCGCGAGAACATCGCCGCCTTCGGAGGCGATCCCGACGCGGTGACGATTGCCGGCGAATCGGCCGGCGGCATGAGCGTCACGACGCTGCTCTCGATGCCGGCGGCGGAGGGTCTGTTCCAGCGCGCTGTCGCGCAGAGCGGCGCCGGGCACCATGTCCTGACGAGGGAGACGGCGGCCAAGGTGACGGCCGCGCTGGCCGAGCAGCTCGGCGTCGAGGCGACCGTGGAAGGCTTCGCCGCCGTACCCATGGAGACGTTCGTCGCTGCCCAGCAGGCGCTTGCCGCGAGTGTCAACGCGCAGCCCGACCCGGCGAAGTGGGGCGAGCTGACGCGCAACCTGATGCTCTTCGAGCCGGTGGTCGACGGCGCCATCCTCCCGGCCCGGCCGATCGACGCGATCGCCCAGGGCGCGGGCTCCGGGGTCGACGTGCTCACCGGGAGCAATGCCGACGAGTACGCGCTGTTCCTGGTGCCCTCCGGGGCGGTGGACTTCATCGACGACGCGTTGCTCGCCGGTGCCGTCGCGATGGTGGGCGGCGATCCGGAAACGGTGATCGCGTCCTACCGGGCAGCGCGGCCGGACGCGACGCCCGGCGAGCTGATGATGGCGGCGGTCGGCGACTGGTTCTTCCGCATCCCGGCGATCCGCGTCGCCGAGGCGCGGCAGGCGAGGGGCGCCGACACGTTCGTCTACGAATTCTGCTGGCCGTCGCCGCAGTTCGACGGACGCCTGGGCGCCTGCCACGCGCTCGAGGTCGGCTTCGTCTTCGACAATCTCGATGACCCGCTGGCGGAGCCGCTCGCAGGTGCCGCGCCGCCGCAGTCGCTCGCCGACGAGATGCACGGCGCCTGGGTGGCCTTCGTGAAGACCGGCTCGCCCGGGTGGGCACCCTACGGCGCGGACCGCACGACGCGCCGGTTCGACCTGGTGAGCGCGACCGTCAACGACCCGGGCGCAGCGCAGCGTCTGGTGTGGGAGGGCGCCCGCTGACGCTCCGGCGCACGGGACCTCACCGAATGCCGCCGGGTGTGCCAGGATGCACCCGTCCGGAACTGCCACCAGGGGGCGTGCGATGACGAGTCGAGTACCGAAGGCCGACGTTCCGGAGGGAACCGTCACCGGTTCGGCCGGCTACGCGGTCGGTAACAACGGTGACTACTTCGCCGTCAGCCGCCGGTGCCGCCACCTGCGCGCCGACCTCGCCGGGGGCAGCATCGACACCGACGGTTGCCTGGTCTGCCCCTGGCACCAGGCGAAGTACGACGTCACGTCCGGACGCATGGTGCGGGGCCCGCAGGGCGTCTTCGCGAAGATCCCGGGGCTCGGCGCCTCGTTCGTCGCGCTCACCAAGGCCTGGCCGCTGCGACGCGGGACGGTCACCGTCGACGGTGACGAGTTGCAGATCGAATGAGCTCACCGGAGCGGGTGCGGATCGGCATCCTCGGCGCCGCCAAGATCGCCGCAGCGGCGATGGTGAAGCCGGCGCGGGCCGTCGACGAGGTGGAAGTGGTCGCGATCGCCGCGCGCGATCCGCAGCGCGCCCAGGCCTATGCCGCCAAGCACGGCATCGCGCGGGCTCACGCTTCGTACGAAGCGCTGATCGCCGATCCCGAGATAGACGCGATCTACAACCCGCTACCCAACGGGTTGCACGCCGAGTGGACCCTGCGCGCCATCGCAGCGGGAAAGCACGTCCTGTGCGAAAAGCCCTTCACGGCCAACGCTTCTGAGGCCCGCGAAGTCGCCGACGCAGCGGCGCGGGCGGGGGTCGTCGTCACCGAGGCCTTCCACTACCGCTACCACCCGCTCGCCGAACGGATGCGCGACATCAGCCACAGCGGCGAGCTCGGCACCATCCGCGAGATCCGCACGTCGATGTGCTTCCCGCTGCCCAAGTTCAGCGACATCCGTTACGACTACGACCTCGCCGGCGGCGCCATGATGGACGCCGGCTGCTACACCCTGCATTGCCTGCGGCTATTGGGAACCGGCGAGCCCGAGGTGCTCTCGGCATCGGCGCTGCTGCGCTCCCCCAAGGTCGACCGTGCCATGAGTGCAGACTTCCGCTTTCCTGACGGGGTGCGCGGACACCTGGAAACGTCGATGTGGTCCAGGCGAGTGCTGAACATGTCGGCAAAGGTGGTGGGCGACCGCGGCTCGATGCACGTCTTCAACTTCGTCGCGCCGCAGTACTTCCACTTGCTGACGTTGAAGGTCGACGGCAAGACCCGCCGCGAGCGGGTACGCGGCGAGGCGACCTATACCGCTCAGTTGCGCGCCTTCGCCGCGTCGGTCCTGCGCGGCGAACCGAGCCTCACACCGGCTGAGGATGCCGTCACCACCATGCGCATCATCGACGAGGTGTACGCGGCTGCTGGGCTACCGCTGCGCGGGGTGACTGGTTAGAACTTCCGATCTGGCCCGTTAATTCGTTGGCTGCGCTGGATACTCACTGCTAGTACGAACCGCACCGCTACATCGGATTGCGTGTATCCCCAAACAATCCCCCCCTCCCCGGGCACATCGGATTGCGTGTGGGGCCGACCCTGGCAGCACAGTCAGCGAGCCACAATCGAAGGCTCGCACGCCTGTGGCTTGCCCGGTGACCCAGACCGTGACCGGGGCCGTGCCGAGCGGCCAAGCGACAACCGGGCTCACACCGATCAGGCTCAAGGCCGGTTGGAGGCACGATTTACCGGCTATGACTTGCTTGCCTGGCCATGCTGTCTCCTAACTGTTCTGTAACGCTGCGAGGCGAGCCTAGATCCAGGAGGAAAGAGTGGCGATGACCTACCCGAGCACATCGCCGCGAGAATATGAATTGGATCGCGTTGAATATCCCGCTGGCCGTAGTCATGTTCGGCTTTACCGTCGGACTGCCGCTGTGGATCATGCTCAAGCACCCGGATACGGACCGACCAGTGGCGCAGGACCCGTCCGTGCTCCAGGTTGCGGCGACGGGTGTCGAGGGTCGGGTGGCAGCGAACGCGACGAGCCCCGTCGAGCCGGTCAGCGACAAGAGGCGCATGGCCCACGTCTGAGCAGCCGCTCGCTGACTCTTCATGATCAACCTTGGCCGGCTCGGACGCGGACGTTATCGTGAACAGCCCCGAGATGGACCGTCAGCGAGTGGTGCTCGTCGTCGACGACGAGCCCGGCATCCGGCTGCTGCTGCGCCGCTACCTTGAGCGTGAGGGCTACCGAGTGGTCGAGGCCAAGGATGGGGCGGCGGCTCTGCGGCAGCTGGCCGCCCAGCCGGTCGACCTGGCGGTCGTGGACGTGATGATGCCTCAGGTCGACGGTTTCGAGTTCGTGCGCCAGCTTCGGATCAGCTCCGACATCCCGGTGATCCTGCTCACCGGGAAAGGGGAGGAGTCGGCCCGGGTCGCCGGACTCGAGCTCGGTGCCGACGACTACGTCACCAAGCCGTTCTCGATGCCCGAGCTGGTGGCGCGGGTGCGGGCCCGGCTACGCCGCCCCGGCAGCGAACAGCCCCTGCCGGCCCGCATGCTGACGGTGGGGCGGGTCCGAGCAGACCTGGACTCGCGCCGCGCCTGGGTGGATGACGGAGAGCTCGACCTGACCCGGCGCGAGTTCGACCTGCTGGCAGCCCTGATGGAGACCCCCGGGCGGGTCCGGACCCGTGAGCAGCTGCTGGACCGGGCTTGGGGCACCAGCTACGTCTCGGCCAAGACGGTCGACGTCCACCTCAGCGGTCTCCGCCGCAAGCTCGGGGACGCCGTCTCCGTGGGCACCCTGCGGGGCGTCGGCTACCGACTTGAGATGCCGTGACCCCTCGTCGGCGCTGGCGGGTTCAAACACTGGCGGTCACGGCGGTCGGCGGGCTTGCCCTGGTCGGCGTCCTCGCCCTTGCGGGCACCTTCTGGGTCTTCGAGGGCCTGACCGGCGGCCAGCAAGCGGTGCTGGCGCGCCAGGAGGCCTCCGAGACGGCAAAGAGTCTGGCGGCCCAGCTCGGGCATGGCCTGTCGCTGGCGTCCGCGCGAGCCCAGCAGGGGTTCTTCTCAGACGAGCGCGTCATCGTCCGCGCGTCCAGCGCGACGTTCACACTCGGCGAGCCGACGAACGGGCGGAAGGAGACCGTCACCGTGGCTGGGTCCGGGGGCACCGTCACTGTCACTGCCCCCGTCGAGCCGGACACGAGCCTGTCCCTGACGCTGACCGGGATCACTGCGGGCGTCCTGCTCCTGGTCGGGCTGGCGGGTGTGGTCGTCACCTGGCGCGGGACCGGCCGGATCCGGCGCACGCTGGAACAGGCGAGCCACGCCGCCGGGCGACTGTCTGCGGGAGACTTCTCCGTGCGCCTTTCCGAGAGTGGCCCGGCCGAGACGGCGGCCCTGGGCCACGCGCTGAACTCGATGGCCGATCGGTTGGCCGACACCGACCACGAGCAGCGCCAGTTTCTCACCGACGTCGCGCACGAGATCGCCACCCCGTTCCAGATCGTGGCAGGGCTCGCCGAGGCACTGGTCGACGGCACGTTCGACGAGTCGGACGACCTGGACACCCGGGAGATCGTCTCCCATGAGACAGCCAGGATGGCCCGCCTCCTTGACGATCTGCGCGCGGTGACCAGACCCGACCTGACGCCCGAGCTGGTACCCACCGATGTCGGTGCGCTTGCCGAGAGCCTCGTCGACCGGTTCACCGCCCTCGCAGCCACGAAACAGATCCAGTTGCGCGCCTCCGTCGAGCACAGCACGCTCCACACTGATCCGCACCTGGTCGAGACGGTGGTGTCGAACTTCGTCACCAACGCGCTACGCGCCACAGGCGCCGGCGGGCAGGTGGCTGTCGACGTCCGGCGTCACCGGGGCCGCGTCCAGATAGCCGTCAGAGACACCGGTCCGGGCATCCCCGCACAGGAGCAGGAGCGGATCTTCGACCGCTTCTACCGCCTCGACCGGGCCCGGGACCGGACGGCCGGCGGCGCGGGTCTGGGCCTGTCGATCGCCCGACGCTACGCGCAGGCCCTCGGGGGCTGGATCGAGCTCGAAAGCACGGTCGGCCGCGGGAGCCGGTTCACCCTGATCCTGCCGACCCAGCCCGCGATCTCCGCAAACGCCCGGGACGCCGGCGCCACGTCGGCTGCAGACCCGGCCCGACCGTGAGCACCAGCGGGCCTGCGTGGCCGGGACGACCCTCCCCTAGACCATCTCGAAGATCTCGTGCGCGACGGCCCGACCCTCGACGACGGACCCCCGCGACACCAGCGGCAGGTGGTTGACCCAGCGGTACTTCTCGTCGCCCGACTCGAACCGGGCGGTCGAGTAGATCGTTCCCTGGCCCAGCTGCTCGGGCCAGTGCGCCCGGCCGTCGAGCATGACGAAGACCTTCGCGCCGTCGTCGGTCTCGAGCACCACCTTGATGTCCATGGTGGCGTGGCCGTCGGCGTCGATCGTCAGCCAGTCGGCGCCGGCCTTGCCGGTCATGACGCCGCGCAAGCGGTCGCCCTCGAAGGTGACGGAGAGGAATTCCTGGATGATCCGCCGCCCGACCGAGGTCTCGCCGAGCATGAAGAGCCCATCCGGATCGGTCTTGATGGTCAGGGTGCCGAAAGGTCGCAATTGCATGGGCGGGATCCTGGCACAGGGCGTGGGGCTTTCGGGGCGGCGCCTAGACTCCTGCCATGCCCGAGCTCGTCACGGCCATGGATCCCGCGCTGCTCTCGCCCGGCATGCGCCGCCAGTCCGAGCAAGCCGAGAAGGCCGGACGGCAGGGGCTCGCGGAGTTCACCCGCGTCATGGCCCATGCCGAGCCGCTTTTCGAGGCTTACAACAGCGCCTACCTGGCCTCGCGCATGGACAACCACCTGGGCGCCCGCGTCACCGAACTCGTGCGGCTCGCGATCGCCAACACGACGCGCTGCCAGGTGTGCCTGGCCGGGCGCCATCCCGCCGCGGTCGCCGAGGGCATGGACGAGGCGCTCGTGGAGTCGATCCCGAGGTTGCTCGTCGACGACGCGCACGACGCGCCCTTCACCGACGCCGAACGCGCGGCCGTGCGCTTCGCGCTCAAGTTCGGCACCGACCATCTCAGCGTCGACGAGAGTGACAGCGCGGCGTTGCGGGCGAACTTCGACGACCGGCAGATCGTCGAGCTGGCGCTGCTGTGCACGATGAGCCTGATGGGCCGCTTCTCGGCCATGCTCGGCCTGGACGATCTGTCCTGCGCCGTCGGCTGACAGGCCTCAGGCGGGCGCGCGACGTGCTTCGGCGAACGGCCGCAGCAGCACGTAGACGATGGCCGTGACCGCGAAGCCGACCTCGAAGGTGATGTCGCCCAGCGCCGGATGATGCTTGGCGAGCACCCCGACGAACTCCGTCTGGTTGCTGAAGAGCGGGATCGACACGGCCATGCCGACGACGATGGCGATCGCGCCCGCAAAGGGGTTGTGGTGGCGGTCGAACAGCAGGGCCGCGCTGTGCTGGCCGCGTCGCAGGAACTGGTCGATGAGCACGACCGCAAGCCACGGCGCGATCCAGTACGCGATGATCAGCAGGAAGTTCTCGTACTTGGTGCCGGCGTCGTGCAGGCCGAAAAGGGCGAGCACGAAGCCGATCAGCCCGAAGCCCAGTGCCGAGATGGCCCGGCGAAGGCGCAGCGGCAGGTTGAAGCCCAGCGCCAGGAACGACATGGCTCCGGAGTAGACGTTCATCGCGTTCGCGCAGACCGCCCCGACGGCGATGGCCAGCAAGGTGAAATCGGCGATCCCGGTCGGCAGGTGACTGGTGAACGCCACGGTCGGATTGGCGGACGATCCGCCGGCGATGGTCGCCGATGCCGCTCCGACGATCTCCAGCGCCGCGCACGAGAGGAAGACCCCGAGGCCGGCGAACAGTCCCGTGCGCACCCTGCTCGCGGTCGGCGGGAGGTAGCGCGTGTAGTCGCTGGCAAAGGGATTCCAGCCGACGGCGTAGCCGAACGCGGCCCCGAACGTCAGCAGGAAGCCGCCGCTGCCACCGCCGCCCTTGGACGGGCCGACCTTGGTGAAGATCTCGATGGCCGCGAGCAGGAAGGCGATACCGAGCACCGGGAAGAGCCAGCGCTCGAAGGCCTGCAGCAGGTTGTGCCCGAAGAACGCGATCGCGATCTGGGCCACGACGACGATCGTCAGGCAAAGCGCCTTCGGCCAGTGCAGCAACGCGTTCAGCGCGAACGCGCCACTGACGCTGTTGACGGCGAACCAGCCGATCCCTGCCGTGACGGAGTTCAGGCCGGCGGGCAACGCGTTTCCCCACCAGCCAAAGGGAATCCGGCTCGCGACCAGCTGTGGCACCCCGCGGCTGGGACCGCTCGCGGAGAGCAGCCCGTGGGTGATCGACCCCGTCGCGGTGCCCAGCACCAGGGCCACGATGGCCGAGGTGAACGTCAGCCCGAAGACCTGCACGCCGAGGACGCCGACGAAGACGGTCGCGAATTCCATGTTCGGCGACATCCAGGTCCAGAGGAGCTGGCTGGGCCTGCCGTGGCGTTCGGCGAGCGGGACGTAATCCGCCCCGCCGGGTTCGACCGCCAGGACCTTGGCGCCGTAGTCGGCATCGAGCCGGTCGGACAGCGCCAGCGCGTCGCTGTCTGTGTCAGTCACGGTGTCAACCACGAGCCCTCCTGGCCGGTGGGCTCACGGATCGCCCGGGGCGCATCTTGCCACGATCGCGGGGCCTGGCGCTGCCGCCGCGAACGAGGTTTCGCGCTCAGTCCGAGACTCGACTCCGATTCCTCCTCGGCGTCGGCGTAATCGCTCTCGTGGTCGCCGTCTTGAGCCGGTATCGACTTCTCCGCACGCTTGCGACGCAGCTTCTCGGCGTCGCCCTGCTTGATGACGTTGATGACGTGCTCGCGTTCGCCGGGGGGCAAGCCGTCGAGCAGCAGCTTGCTCAGGTCGTCTCGGTGCTCCACGAATTCCTCCGCTCTACCCTGTTCGCATTCCGGAACTCGAGCGAACCACCCCAAAGGAGATGGCGGTACACCCCTAGGTAGGTTTATCGTCACCGGCCATGGCCTCACCGGAATCGAGCGGCCCCATCAAGGTCGCGCTCGTCGACGACTACGACGTGGTGCTCACCGGGGTGGCCGCCATGTTCGACCGATACCGCGATCGCATCCTCGTCGCTGAGATCGATGCGAACACCCCGGTCGAAGATGCGGTCGACATTGTGCTGTACGACTCGTTCGCCCAAGCCGGAGTCCGACCCGCGATCGATCGGCATGCTGGTCGCCAACCCGCGGGCCCAGTCGCGTCGTCGTCTACACCTGGAACTTCCATCCCGACCTCGTCGCGCGGCCCGCGATCTCGGGCGCGCACGGCTACCTGTCCAAGACGCTGCCGGCGCGCGAACTCGTCGCCGCGCTCGAAGCGGTGCATGCCGGCGAGATCGTCGTGAGCGAGGCGCCGGGCAAGGACCGGCGGCTCGGTCGGCCTCGACTGGCCGGGACGCGGCGAGGGCCTGACCGACCGCGAGTCGGAGATCCTGGCGCTCATCACGCAAGGCCGATCCAACGCCGAGGTAGCGGAGCTGACCTTCCTCAGCCCTAACACGGTGAAGTCCTATATCCGCAACGTCTACCGCAAGATCGGGGTCGCCAGCCGAACCCAGGCGGTGCTGTGGGGCGTGCGCCACGGGTTCACGCCGGACCATCACCGCATCGAGTACTGGCGGGGCCGGACGGAGTGACGAGGCCGACCTCGGATGCAGACCGCTCAGGTGGGGAACCGCATCGGCGTCGCCTGGCAGCAGGGATTCCTCTACAGCCGCCCGCTCGACCGACCGTCAACCGAGCAGGGCCGCCATCAGCCGCCGCCCGGATTCCATGCCGCTGACCTTGCCCAGCGCGTAGTCGACCTCGGGATACGTGGCGGGGGCTGGTGCAAGGGGCGTGACGAGCGATTCCAGCGTCGGCCCGACCCGATCGGCATGTGGCTGCAGTCCCGCGATGTCGAAACCGTAGACGTCGGCCGCCGTTTCGCTGGCCATCAGCCGGATCTCCTCGGCCGTGCAGCCGTTGCACGCCTCGCGGAGAGCGTCCTGCGAATGCGGCCAGGTGCCCTCGATGTGCGGGTAGTCGGCGCCCCACATGATGCGGCTGACGCCGATCTGGTCTCGCACGTCGCATTCGGCGCGGCTCATGAACGAGGCGCCCACGTAACAGTTTCTGGCCCAGTAGCCGCTCGGTGAGAGCGTCAGCTTCTCGGTGATGCCACGCTCGAAGGGCGATTCGTACTGCTCGTCGAGACGTTGCAGCATCGAGGGAATCCAGTCGGCGCCCTGCTCGGTGAACGCCACCCGCAGGTCGGGGAAACGCTCGAAGACGCCGCCGAGGATCAACTCGCGCAGAGGCCGCCGGGCCCACCACATGAACTCGAATTTCGTCACCCACATCGCGTACGAGCCGTAACCCTCCCACGGGGTGCCGCCCGAGTGGATGGTCACCGGCAGCCCGGTCTCGACGCAGGCCGCCCAGAGCGGGTCGTAGCAGGTGTCGTGGTAGGAGGGCAGCTGGAAGTCGCCGGTCGGCAGCATCACGCTCGCGAGGCCGGCCTTGCGCAGCCCGTACACGTCACTGACGGCGGCGTCGATGTCGTGCGGCTGGACGATGCCCACGCCCGCCCGCCGGCCCGGCAGCTGGCTGCAGAAATCGGCCAGCCAGCGGTTGAAGATGCGGGCGCCGGCCTGGCGAAGCTGCGGCGTGGAGTCAGGGAAAGGGAACGCCGCGCCCCAGGGTGGCTCGTTGCTGTTCTGGAAGTCGGGGAACAGCACTTCGGCGACGATGCCCTCGCCCTCGAGTTCGCGGTTGCGCACCTCGGAGTCGTAGACACCTTGCAGGCCGCCGCGGGCGATCGCTTCCTGGCCGGTGTACATGTCGACCATCGCTTCACCGAAGAGGGCGTGCACCAGCTCGCCGTCCTCGGGAAGGCCCATGGAGCGGTTGCGCTCGGCGCGCCACTGCTCGCGGGCGACGACGAAGCGATCGAACTCCTCCAGCCACGCCTTCTCCACGTAGGGCCGGAAGTCGGCGATCGGCGGGCCGGCGTGGCCGTCGGCGGAGATGAGGACAAGACGTTCGCTCATGCATTCCCTTTCAATTGCTCAGCATTTTCAGGACGTGTCAGGGGACGTAGCGCTCGACGCCGCGCCAGTAGTCCGGGACGTCGTCGGCCGACATGATGGTCGGATGCCTTCGATCTCGGGCGGCAGGTGGCCGTCGTCCTCGGCGAAGCCGTACTCGCGGGCAAGCCCGCTCGACCAGTACGAGCCGCCGGAGCGCTCCATGATCTTCGGGTCGGACGCGAGCGCCACCACGGCCCGGCCGTTGAACTTGGGGGTCTCGCCGAAGCTGATGTCAAGGCCGTGCAACGTGCGGGTGCCGTCCTCGGCCACCTCCGCATTCGCCAGCAGCCCCTCGGTGAGCACCAGCCCGGGCCACAGCGAGACCACGGCGACGCCGTGGGCGCGAAGCTCGGTCGCGGTGTCCTGGGTGAGCTTGTCGATGGCGCCCTTGCCGACCCCGTAAGGCACCGACAGCAGGTGCTGTTTCGCCCCGTGCGAGGAGATGTTGATGACGACCCCGCCCCCTGCGGCACCATCATTCGCGCGGCGAGCGCGGTCGTCACGTAGTCCGAGCGCGGGCCGACGTCGAGGCAGGCGCTGATGTGCCGGAACGGGATCTCCCAGAACGGCACGCCGACCATCTCCGAGAAGTCCGGCGAGGCGACGTTGACGAGGAGGTCGAGGCGCCCGCTGTCCTCGCGGATCCGCTCGAAGACGGCCTCGACGTTGGCATCGTCGGTGTGGTCACAGGCCAGCGCGCACCGCCTTTCCGCCCGCCTGCTCGATCTCGGCGACGGTCTGGTGCAGGCTGCCGATCGCTCCCGGAGCGTCGTCGAGCGTGCGCGCGGTGACGTAGGTCAGCGCGCCGGCCGCCGCGACCTCGAGCGCCATGCCCTTGCCGATGTTCTTGCTGGCGCCGGTGACGAGCGCCACCCGGCCGTCCAGAGATCGCGCCATCTGCTCCGTCATTTCAGCTCCCGGTGTGAGTGTTCTTGACCGTGACCACGTTGGCCGGGTCGCAGTTGAAAATGTCCTTGTTGGGCTTGGTGATTTCGGGTGCGAGCACGAACCCGGTCGGGGTCGCCTTCAGCAGCGTGAAGCACTGCGACAGCACGCCCGGGCCCACGTGCGTGTCAACCGGCGCGATGATCCCGCCGCCGGTCCACCCCTTCTGGTCGCCGGCCTGCTGGATGACGCAGGCGCCGGTCAGGTTGGAGCCGCAAGCCTTCGCGGCCACCGCCCACAGCAGCCAGGCGTCGAGCGCCTGCTGGTGGGCGAAATCGGGGGCGAGCTTGCTGGTCGTCTTGATGAGGGCGACCTCCTGACGGACGGCGGCGCTCTGGCCGGCTGCCTCGAACGGCCAGTACGTCGTGCTCACGTACGTCGGCGGCAGGATGCCGCTCTTGGCAAGGGCGATCGTGCTGGCGTTGTAGTTCTGCACACCGAGCGGGAGCACCTGCGGCTTGTAGCCGATGTCGTCAAGGGAGCGGACGAAGGCGCTGATCTCCGGCGAGAGGGTGATGATCGCCTTGGCCCCGCTCTGTGACGCGTTCTCCGCGTAGGGCCTCCAGTTGGAGGGTCCCGTGATCGGGGCCTTCTGGAAGTTCACGACCTTGAAGCCGATCGACGTCAGCGCGTCCTGCTGGCGCTCGGCGAAGGTATCGAGCCCGCCTCCGTTGACCGTGATCATCGAGATCGCCTGGAAAGCCGCGGGATACGCCTTCGCCAGCGCCCGCCAGGCTCCGGCGGCGACCTGCGGTACCGAACTGTCGATCACGACCTGCTGGCCCGCTGCGGCGGCTTCCGGCGAGCTCGCATAGGCCGGAATCTGCGCCATGTTGCAGGCGAGCCGAGGTTTGACGGCCGCCGAGTCGAGCGGGTTGGCATTGCCGACGAGCATGAAGTCCGTCTGGCACGCGTTGATCACCTGGGCGGCAACGTTGAAGAGCTTGGCGTCGCGCTTCGTCAGCACGATCTTGCGGCCGTTGATACCGCCGGCGGCATTGCACCAATCGACGAAGGCCTGGCCGACGTCGAAGGACTCCTGCCCGGCACCGGGGATCACGGTGTTGCCCGGATCGCCCATCGTGCTGACGTGGATCTCGGTGTCGGTTACGCCGCGCGCCGTGGCTCCTGTGGCGTTTCCGGGACCGCAGATGGCTTTCAGGGTCCCGAAGTCCCCGGGGCCGGGAGCCGGTGAGGCGCTTGCCGACGAGCTTGCCGACGCGGACTTCGATGGCGCCGAGGAAGCCACCGCTTTCGATCCGCTGCTGCGACCGCAGGCGGCCGTGCCGCCGATCGCCACCGTGACTGCGAGCACTGCGATTGCAAGACAACGGCGTCTTGACACGAGCTCCGCCCTTCGAGAAAACACCAGTAGCCCCAGAGCTACGACCAGTAGCAGCGCATCCTGCTACGATCCGTAGCGAATTTGCAAGGGGTCAGTCGCTCGGCCTTTCTGGGGAGGATCGGATGGTCACCGCCCGCGTCGAGCGGCTCGACCCGGATCAGGTGCTCACCGCTGCCGAGCGTCTGGTGGCCGCGAGCGGCTGGGAGAGCCTGACCATGGCGGCACTCGCCGCCGACCTCGGCGTACGCGCCCCTTCCCTCTATCGCCACGTCGAAAGCCTCGATGCGCTCCGGCGGGCGCTGCGCTCCCGCATGCTCGTGGAGCTTTCGGATGCGGTACGCGCGGCAGTGATGGGCAAGTCCGGGCTCGAGGGGTTGCACGCCCTCACCAACGCGTATCGCTCGTTCGCCCAGGAGCACTCCGCGCGCTACCTCGCGCAAGGATCGCTGACGGGCGACGAGGACACCCGGCGCGAGGGCCGGCGGGTGGGTGAGGCCGGCTACGCGGTACTCGCCTCGTTCGGGCTCGGCGACGAGGAGCTACCCGTCGCGACGGCTCAGCTGGCCGCGCTGGTCCACGGCTTCGTGAGCCTGGAGCTCGTGCAGACCATCGACTGGGTGGCCGATCCCGACGCAGCATTCGACGGGCTCATCGAGCTGTTCGCCGCCGGAATCCGCCACCAGGTCGCCGGCAAGCAGCCGGCTGCCTCCGAGCCGGCTACATCCAAAGCCGGCTACATCCAAGCCGGCTACATCCAAGCGGAGCAGGAAGGGAGCGCGATCCTAGATGCGAGGTCTGAGCGGCCGCGTCGTACTGGTGGCAGGCGGGGCCGGTGGGATCGGCACCGCCACGTCCATGCGGCTCGGGGAGGAGGGCGCGGCCGTCGTCGTCGCTGACCTGAATGCCGACGCGGCCGCCGAGGTCGCCGAGAGCATCCGGAGTGCGGGCGGCACGGCCCGGTCGACACCCATCGATCTGCGATCGGAGGAGTCGGTGGCCGCCGCGGTGGCACTGACGGTCGAGCAGTTCGGCGGCCTCGACGTGCTGCACGCCAACGCCGCCGATCTCTCACCCGAGACGATCGGGCAGGACAGCGACGCCGCGTCGATCCCCCTCGACGCGTTCGACCGCACGATTGCCGTGAACCTGCGGGGTCACCTGCTGTGCGCACGTCACGCCATCCCGAAGCTGCTCGAGCGCGGATCCGGTGCGCTGGTCTTCACCAGCTCGGCGGCGGCGTTCGCGGGCGAGCCGGAGCGGCCCGCGTATGCCATGGCGAAGAGCGGGCTCGGCGGGCTCGTGCGCCACATCGCGAGCCGCTGGGGCAAGCAGGGCATCCGGGCGAATGCGGTGGCGCCGGGTCTGGTGCTCACCGACACCATCCGCGAGTCACTCGATCCGGCCTTTCGCGACATGGCCCTCGGCGTCACCCGCAGCGCCCGCCTCGGTACCCCCGACGACATCGCCGCGATGGTCGCCTTCCTGGCTTCCGACGACGCGTCCTGGATCACCGGCCAGGTGTTCAGCGTCGACGGCGGGGCGACGCTGCGCTGAGTGCCCTCAGCTGTCCAGTGCCAGCACCAGCTTTCCGGTGTTCTCCCCCTTGAAGAGCCTCAGCAGGGTCTCGGGAAACGCGCGGATGTCACCGGTGACGACGTCCTCACGCGAGATCAGCCGCCCGTCGGCCAGCCAGCCGGCCAGCTGCACTGCCGCCTCTCCGTAGCGATCGGCGTAGTCGAACACGACCATGCCTTTCATCGAGGCCCGAAACACCAGCAGCGACAGGTAGTTCGCCGGTCCCTGCACTGCGGTGGTCGCGTTGTACTGCGACACCGCGCCGCAGATCACGATGCGCGCCCCGCGGGCCAGGCGGGTCAGAGCGGCGTCGAGGATCTCGCCGCCCACGTTGTCGAAGTAGACGTCGATGCCCTGGGGGCACAAGGCGCGCAGCTCCTTCGCGACGTTCTGCGCGTGGTAGTCGATAGCGGCGTCGAAGCCGAGCTCGTCGGTGAGCCAGGCGCACTTGGCGGGCCCGCCGGCGATGCCGACCACCCGGCAGCCCTTGATCTTCGCGATCTGCCCGACCAGGCTCCCGACGGCTCCTGCGGCACCTGAGACGACGACCGTCTCGCCGTCGGCCAGCTCGCCGGTGTCGAGCAGGCCGAAGTACGCCGTCATGCCCGGCAGCCCGAGCGCGGCGAGGTAGGTCGTCAGCGGCACCCGCGAGGAGTCGATCTGCTGGACCCCGGCGCCGTCAGAGGTCGCGTACTCCTGGACGCCGAAGGCGCCGTACACCTCATCGCCCACGGCGAAGCCGGGATGGGCCGACTGCACGACCTGCCCGACGGTGCCGGCCCGCATCACGTCACCGACCTCGACCGGCGCGATGTAGGACCGTCCGGCGTTCATCCAGCCGCGCATCGCCGGGTCGAGCGAGATGTGGCTGATCTTGACAACGAACTCGCCCTCACCGGGAGGGGCGACCTCTTCTTCGGTGAATTCCCAGTTCGCGTCGGTCGGCAGGCCGACGGGCCGGGACGCCAAGCGCACCTGGTGGTTGATCATCGGACTCCTTCTGGGCGAGATCGGAAGAACTGCGTCACGCGAGTTGCTGACCCCAACATGACGTCTTTGAACGACAGCAGCTTGACCGACCGCACGATCGCAGCCCTGCGGGCCGAGCACGACGCCCTCGCTGCCATAGTCCGCCGGCTCTCGGAGTCCGAGCTCTCCGGCCCGTCCGGCGCCTCGGAATGGACCGCGGCGCAGGTCTTGTCTCACCTGGGCAGCGGGGCGCAGATCGCCCTCGCCGGCTACCAGGCCACCTTCGACGGCAGCCCTCCCCCGCCCGACGACTTCAACCAGCAGGTCTGGGACCGCTGGAACGCGATGGCGCCTGCGGAGCAGGCCAGCGGTTACGTCGCCAGTGACGAGGCCCTCGTGGCGGCGCTCGAAGTGCTGTCACCCGAGCAGCGCGCGAGCATCACGATCGACCTCGGCTTCCTCCCCGACCCACTGCCGCTGGGCTCGGTGCTGGCGATGCGGCTGAACGAGGCCGCGCAGCACGGGTGGGACGTGCGCGTGGGGCTGGACCCCGCCGCCGTCATCGACGCGTCGACCGCTGCCGTCCTCGCCGAGCATTTCGCCGGTGGCCTCGGCTTCCTGCTCGGCTTCACCGGCAAGGCCGACGCGCTCGCGGCACCCTCCGTCATCGATCTGCGCGACGCCGGCTACGCCCTGCACGTCCAGGATCGGGTGCGCCTCACGAGCGCCACGGGCAACCCCGCCGCGTCCACCGCCACCTTCACCGGGCCGCTGGAGTCGGCGGTGCGGCTCTTCGGCGGCCGCCTCACCCCGAAGTACACGCCCGACGCCGTCGACGTCGTCGGCAACGTCACCCTCGACGACCTGCGCCGCGTCTTCCCCGGCTACAGAGTGGGAGCGGTTTGGCTGAATTGAGGGAGATGGACGACGACAGGGCGCTCTATTTCCCGGACGGCGAAGGCTACGTCGCGACGCTTCGCACGCAGGGCGGGTGGAACCCGGAGCATCAGCACGGCGGGCCGGTGCAGGCCCTCCTGGCGCGGGCGGTGGAGCAGACCCCGACGCTTGTGCCGATGAGCGTGACGCGGCTGACGCACGACCTCTTCCGGCCGGTGCCCATCGGGCCGCGGCTCACGGTGAGTGCCGAAATCGTGCGCGAGGGCAAGAAGATCCAGGTGGTCGATGCCGTGCTGCGGGTCGGCGACGTGGAGCACGCGCGCACCCGCGCGCTGCGCCTGCGCGACGACGATCTCAGCGACTTACCCGGCATGCTCGACGCCGCCGACCCCGGCCCGGAACTGCCCTGGGCCGAGGAACTGGAAGCGACGTGGCTGCACGGGATTGCCGGACTTCCCGGCTTCCTCGACGCCATCGAGCTGCGCCGCTTCCCGCGCCCGGGCGGGCCGGAAGGGGTCCACGCCACCTGGGTACGCCTCAACGAACCGCTGGTTCCCGGAGAGAGCACCGTCGCCGCTGCAGAAGCTGAGCGTCGCCGCCGACTTCACCAACCTGATCGGGGCGACCTTCGACGCCCACCGGATCACCGGCATCAACCCGGACCTCAACCTGCATCTGGTACGTCCGCCGCGCGACGACTGGATCGCCGTGGTGGGCGAGAGCCGGCTCGGGCTGACCAGCGGCATCGGCGTCTCGCAGGCGCAGTTGCATGACCGCAGCGGGGTCTGCGCCGTGGCCTCGAACAGCTCGCTGATCCAGCGCCGCTAGAGGAACGCGCTGAGCGCCTGCTTCGCATTGGCCAGGAACGCATTGGGGTCCGCCGCCTTGGCGGCTGCCGTCTTCGCGTCGCGCTCGGTGGCATAGCTGACGAACTCGTCGCGCCCGACCGACGCGACGAGCGCCGCCGCCACCTCCTCCGCCGCCGCAGCCTTGGGGTCGCGCCTCATCGCCGGCTCGTTGTCGGGCTTGTCGTCGCTGAATTCGGTACGCGTGGTGCCGGGGACGAACAGGCGCGCGCGGACGCCGGTCGTCGTGAGTTCGAGGTAGAGCGATTCGGTGAACATCTCGAGCGCGGCCTTCGACGCTGCATACGCCCCGACCCCGAACGCGGCCGAGTGCACGCCCATCGAGGAGACGTTGATGATCTCGCCACTCCCGCGCGCGATCATGCGGGGCAGGAAGGCGAGGGTGAGCCGCACCGGCGAGAAGTAGTTCATCGCCATGACGCTCTCGGCGTCCAGCCCCGACATCGCCTGCACGCGCCGGCGCTTGGGCACTCCGGCGTTGTTCACGAGCACGTCGAGGCCGCCGAACGCGTCGTCCACCGTCGCTGCGAAAGCCGTCGAGCGCTTCGAGGTCGGACAGGTCGGCGACCCAGGACCGGGTGCCGGGCCCGCAGGCTTCGGCCACCTCGTCGAGACGGTCACGGCGACGCGCGCACACGCCGACGCGATGGCCGGCGGACGCGAATGCTAGAGCCGTCGCCGCACCGATGCCGGATGACGCTCCGGTCACGAGCACGTTCATGAAGCCACCCTAGGCATCGCACCGAAGGCTCGGCGCGGCCCCTTGCGCTTCTGATTAATCACACCGTAATCTACGGCCGCTTGCCGTCGCTCAGGGGACCGGTCCCGGACTCCCTGCTTCCACCCGAGGAGTCCATGGTGAACGCTCGTCACCCGTTGACCCGGATCGCTGCGGTGAGCGCCGTCGCGGTGCTGGGGCTCGTGACCGCCGGCTGTGGCCGGTCCTCGTCCGGAGGCGGAAGCGCGAGTACGCCCTCGAGCAGCAGCCCGGCGAGCAGCGCGTCGAGTTCGGCAGCGCCGGGCAAGGGCGACTTCGGCACGCTGAAGGCAATCTGCGGACCGGGGACTCCGAGCGGGCCCACCGGTCGCGGTATCAGCAACACCGAGATCCGCATCGGCGTGCTGGCCGACCCGGGCAACACCGCCGCGCCCGGCCTCGAGCAGGAATTCTTCGACGCCGCCGACGGCTTCTCCAAGTGGTGCAACGCAGCTGGTGGCATCAACGGCCGCAAGATCATCATCGACAAGTGGGACGCCAAGCTCTTCAACGTCGGCCAGGCCATGACCAGCGCGTGCCAGAAGGACTTCATGCTCGTCGGCGGCGGTAACGCGATCGATGATCCGGGCGTGAAGCCTCGGCTGGCCTGCAAGCTCGCGCAGATCCCCGGGTACGACGTATCGGTGGCCGCGGCGAACGCGGGGCTGCAGGTGAAGGCGCTCCCGTCCGACCCGACCCAGTTCGGCTACGGGCCGCTGCGCCTGCTGCTGAATGCGTATCCGGACGCGAAGAAGGGCATGGGCGTCGGCAGCAGCAACCTGGCGACGCTCGTCCCGATCGGCAAGCGCACCGCCCAGGCCCTGACCGACAACGGCGTGAAGGTCACCGCCATCCAGGAGAAGCCGGCACTCGTCAACAACTACCGGCCGTACATGGAGCAGCTGAAGGGAACCGGCACCATCGGCCTGTACGAGTTCGAGGGCCAGAGCATCGCGCCGGAGATCCAGGCGATGAAGGACATCAGCTGGACGCCACAGTTCATCTACTACACCTCGCAGTTCTACACCCCGCAGACGGTGCAGGCGGCGAAGTCGCTGGGCACCTATCCCCCGACGTACGTGGGACTTTCGCACTTGCCGTTCGAGCTCAGCGACCAGTTCCCGATCCTCGCCCAGATCAAGCAGCAGCTGACCTCGGCCGTCGCCAACCCGCGCTTCACCGAGTACACCGCCGAGGCCTACAGCGCCTGGTCGCTCTTCGCCCTGTCGGCAACGCAATGCGGCGCCGACCTGACCTCCGCGTGCGTGCTGCAGAAGGCCGGCTCGCACACCGACTGGACGGGCGGCGGCCTCACCCCGCCGGTCTCCACGAGCCCGACCAACAGCAAGCCCAGCAATTGCTGGCTGGTCATCCGGCTCACGCCCAACGGCTGGGTCTACGACAAGAAGATCACCTCGCCGGACAACGGGCTCTACAACTGCGACCCGAAGAACACCGTGACGGTGTCGAGCTTCACCTGATCCGACATGGCTCATACTGACCACGGAACACCACCGATCGCGGCAGTCGCAGTTCGCCGGATCCCTTATACCGCAGGAGGTTTCGGATGCAGACCTTGACCGATCAGGTCGCCGTCGTCACGGGTGGAGCGAGCGGGATCGGGCTGGGGCTCGCCCACGCCTTCGCGTCTGAAGGTTGCCGGGTCGTGATCGCCGACATCGAGGAGGCGGCGCTGCAGAAGGCCGCCGCCTCGCTGCCCGAGGGCACCCTCACGGTGCGCACCGACGTCTCGAAGCTTGCTGACGTCGAGGCGCTCGCCAAGGCCACACTCGAGCGCTTCGGCAAGGTCGACATCCTCTGCAACAACGCGGGAATCTCGACCTTCAACACCCTGGACAACCAGACCTTGGAGGACTGGCGCTGGGTGCTCGACGTCGATCTGTGGGGCGTCATCTACGGCATCCACACCTTCCTGCCCATCATGAAACGCCAGGGCACGCCGGCCCACATCGTCAGCACCTCCTCGGCGGCGGGCCTGTTCAGCGGCGTGCCCTACATCGGTCCGTACGCGGTCGCCAAGGTGGGGGTGGTCTCGGTATCGGAGACGCTGCGCGCCGAGCTGGCCATGGCCGGCTCACCGATCGGGGTCAGCGTGCTGTGCCCCGGCATGACCAACACCTCCGTGATGGAGGCCGAGCGCAACCGGCCCACCGAGCTGGGGACGGAAAGCCGCACCGAGGACGCCGAGAACATGCGGCTCTACATCCGGTCGGGATTCACCGGTCCCGAGGGCAAGGAGCCCGACGAGGTCGCCGCCATGGTGGTCGACGCCATCAAGAACGACCGCTTCTGGGTCATCTCCCACAGCGACCTGCGGCCGACCATCGCCACCCGCTTCGCCGAGATTCTCGACGCGATACCGGAGAGCTAGTCACCGGTGTCAGCCGCGGCGCACCGGGGGCCGGCTCGTCGCCCGCGGCGCGGCGCGGCCGGGCACGCGGCGTCTCGGGTTCCAGCCCGCCGACGAGCAGCCGCAAATGCAACTGGAAGAGCTCATCAGCCTCAGCGCCCGAGATGCCGTGCGGGTCGCTGCCGGGCCGCGAACGCCCGCCCTTGCGCGCCGGGGCGTCGGTGCGCCGCGTCTCGACAACCACGAATCCGGCCACCGCCCAGATCAGCAGGCGGCAGGCCTGCACGGCCGCGTCCTCCGCGAAACCGCCCGCCTGCAGCACGGCCACCAAGGGTTTGGACGCCGTCACGTACGCCGAGCGGCGGCCGCCGATCAGCAGCGACGTGTCGGAGGTGCCACCGAGGCGGTCGCGCAGCGCCGTCGCCCAGTCGATCGCGTAATCACGCCAGTCGATGCCGGGACGCAGCGCAGGAACGGCATCGGCGAGCAGGAAATCGGCCATCGCGTCGAGCAGCGCGTCCTTGTTGCCGACCCGCTTGTAGACCGGCACCGGGGAGACGCCCAGGCGCGCAGCGACGGTGCGCATGCTGACGCCGGGCAGACCGTCGGCCTCGAAAATCTCCAATGCGGCGCGCACGATTTCTTCACTGGTGAGCTCTAGCGCGCGTCGCCCCGGCATAGCCTCAGCATTGCACGGGACGCGGGTGATCACGCGTCGAACAGGAGGGCGGAGCGCGTGAGCACAGAGCGGACGCTGACGGCGGCGGTGGTCGGCACCGGGTTCGGGGTGCTGACGCATGTACGGGCATTGCAGGCCGCCGGTATCGAGGTGCAGGCGCTGATCGGGCGCGACGCGGAGAAGGCGGCCAGCCGGGCGGCGATGTTCGGCATCCCGCGGCCGTCGACCAACTGGGCGCAGACCTTCGCCGATCCCGACATCGACATCGTGGCCGTGGCGACCCCGCCGCACACGCACGGCCCGATCGTGCTCGACGCCGTCAAAGCGGGCAAGCACGTGATGTGCGAGAAGCCCTTCGCCCGCGATCTGGCCGAGGCGCGGCAGATGCTCGCCGCCGCCGAGGCGGCCGGCGTCGTCCACATGATCGGGACCGAGTTCCGCTACGCCGCCGGGCAGGGGCTGCTGACGCGCACGGTGCGCGCCGGTGTCATCGGCACGCCGGCGTTCGGCCTCTTCCTCTTGCAGATGCCCTCGCTCAACGACCCGGATGCGGTCATCCCCGACTGGTGGCGTGACGCGGGTCAGGGCGGCGGATGGCTCGGAGCTCACGCCACCCACGTCATCGATCAGATCCGCGTGACGATGGGCGAGATCGAGGCGGTTTCGGCGACGCTGTCGACGCTTTCGCCACTCGACATGACCGCCGACGACACCTACACGGTGCAGCTGCGTCTCGCCGGCGGGGCCAACGTGCTGCTGCATGGGTCCTGCGCCATGCCAGGGCAGTTCGTCGTCGCGACCAAGGTGGTCGGGGCTTCGGGTGCCGCGTGGCTGCAGGGCGAAGAGGTGTGGGTCGACGACGGCTCGGGCCCGCGCGGTCGTTCCGGCGCCGGACGACCTCACTCCGGCGCCGCCCTCGCCGCCGCCGTCCGAACTGCTGCACACCACGTACGACATGTGGCACTCGATGGGCATCGACCTCGACCCCTACACCCGCCTCTACGCCACGCTGCGCGATCGCATCCGCGGCGTGCCGGTGTCGGCTGATCCACCCGTGCCGACATTCGCCGATGGCGTCGCCAACCAGGCCGTCGTCGACGCCATTAGAGCGGCTTCGGCCACCCGCACCTGGCGCGACGTCGAGCACTGACCCGAGGCGAGAGGGCTAGGCTGCTCGCCGGAGCCCGACGGACGACGGGAGTGGCGCGTATGAGGGTCGCTGGCGCAGGTGCGTTCTCCGATCGCGGCGGGACCCCGACGACCAGCGCGACCCGGCACGGCCGCCGTCGCTCGGACTCGGCTTGACGGAGGGCCTGCGCGGCGGGTTGCGGCTGGGCGCGCTGCCGCTGGCGATGCCCTGGCTCAGCCTCGCCCCGCGCGGGCAAGCCCATGGCGCGCTCGTGCTTCCCGGTTTGCTGGCCGGTGATCCGAGCACCCACGTGATGCGCCGTTACCTGCGCCACCTCGGCCACGAGGCGTGGGGCTGGCGGCTCGGGCGCAACATCGGGCCGAGCCGGGCGATTCTCGACGGGATGGTCGACGTGCTCGACACGCTGGCCGGGCGTACGGGCCAGCCGGTCTCGGTCATCGGCTGGAGTCTCGGCGGTATCTACGCCCGCGAGCTCGCCCGGCTCCATCCCGACCAGGTCCGCCAGGTCATCACGCTCGGCAGCCCTTTCCGCCTGGTCGACCCGCGCCAGAGCCGGGCAGACCCGGTGTTTGCGCGCCGCGCGCATCTGCACGACGCGGCGCGGATGCCGACCCGCGAGCAAGTGGCCGAGCCGATCCCGGTGCCCTCGACCGCGGTCTACTCGCGTCGCGACGGGGTCGTGGCGTGGCAGTCGTGCATCGAGCCGGAATCGGCACTGCACGAGAACGTCGAGGTGCGATGCGCACACGTCGGCTTCGGGATCGATCCGGCGACGCTCTGGCTGCTCGCCGACCGGCTGGCACAGCCCCGCGAACCCCTGCAGCGCCAGCCCTTCCGCCCGCCCGCGCCCTTGCGCCGGCTCTACCCCGGACTCCCTCGGCGTTAAGGAAGACCCAGTCATGCAGCAGCTCACGGGCCTCGACGCGTCGTTCCTGGCGCTGGAATCCCCAGTGTCCACAGGGCATGTGGGCGGCGTCTGCCTGCTCGATCCGAGTGCCGCGCCGCGGCCGTTGACGCTCGCGAGCGTGACCGAGCTGCTGGCACAGCGGCTGCCGCTGGTTCCGGTGATGCGACGCAAGCTGCTCGATGTGCCGCTCGGGCTCGACCAGCCGTACTGGGTCGATGATCCCGCGTTCGACATCGAGTACCACATCCGCGAGGTGGGCCTTCCCCGGCCGGGCTCCGATGCGCAACTCGCCGAGCAGGTGGGCCGGTTGCATGCCCGCCCGCTGGATCGGCGGCGGCCGCTGTGGGAGATGTACCTCATCACCGGGCTCGCCAAGGGTCGGGTGGCGGTCTACACCAAGGTGCACCACGCGGCGATCGACGGCGCCTCCGGCGCGGAACTGCTGACCGTGCTGCTCGACCTCTCCCCCGAAGGACGCGAGCTACCTGAAGACGCGGGCTTCCGGCCGGCGCGCGCGCCCAGCCGGGCCCGGCTCACGGTTCGTGCGACGGCCCGCCTGGCCTACAAGCCCGTGCAGGTGGCCCGCGTCGCCGCCGACCTCGTGCGCGCGGTGCCGACGCTCGCCCCCGCCCTGCGCCCGGTCATCGGCGGCATCCTCGGACTCGGCCACGGCGACGGCGGGGTCATCGCGACGCGGCCCGGACGCGCGCCGGCAACCCCGTTCAACAAGCCCATCACGGCCCATCGCCGGTGCGCGTTCCGCAGCGTCGACCTGGCGACGGTCAAGGTCGTGAAGAATGCCTACGGCGTCTCGGTCAATGACGTGGTCATGGCGATGTGCGCGGGCGCGCTGCGCCGGTGGCTCACCGAGCACGACGCGCTGCCCTACCTCCCGCTGGTCGCGATGATCCCGGTCTCGGTCCGCGATGACGCGAGCAAGGGCGCGCTCGGCAACAAGGTGTCGGCGATGCTCGCCGCGCTTCCCACCCACGTCGACGACCCGGCCGAGCGCCTCACCGTCGTGCACGAGGCGACCCGCGTCGCAAAGTCGCAGCTCGCCACGATCCCGCAGGGACTGGTCGACGACATCAGCGATTTCGCGCCGCCGGCCCTCGTCGCCCGGGCCGCCCGGGTCATGTTCGCCACCGGCGTGCTGCACCGCCTGCCGCCGTTCAACGTCTGCATCTCCAACGTCCCCGGCCCCAATGTGCCGGTGTATCTGGGCGGCGCGAAACTGCTTGCGCAGTACCCGGTCTCGGTGCTCACCGACGGCCAGGGCCTGAACATCACTCTCGTCGGCTATCTGGGCCAGCTGCACTTCGGGCTCGTGGCGTGCCGCGAGCTGGTCCCCGACGTCGACGCGCTGGCCGGTTATCTGGTCGACGAGCTCGCCGTGCTGGCTGCCGCTGCCGCGGCGCTGAAAGCGGGCTAGCGGCTACTCGGCGCGAAGCGCGGAACGGACCGTCTCGTCACCGAATTCGTCCACCTCCGAAGGCCGTTGCCACAGGCGGAGCAAGATGTCGCTGGACGCGCCGCGCAGCACGGCGTCGCCCTTCTCGTGGGCGTAGCGGTAGGTCACCTTGCCCTGCGGGCCGAGCTCGAGGAACCACTCGGACGGGTGCCCGTCACTCGGGTCTGAGGCGTGCACGTGTGCGGTGCCGACGATCTCTTCCTTCGCCTGACCACGGCGACGCGGCAGCCACATCGTCATGACCTCGTCGATGCCGTCGGCGGCCAGCCAGCGCGGTGATCGGCGCCGGATCGCCGCCTGATCGGCCGGCCGAATCGGCGTCCCAGCGGTGCATCGCGGTCTCCTGAGCCATCCGCCGGTACCAGAAGGCGGCCGTGTTGGCTTCGCTGCGAGCCCAGTTCCAGCACTCGGACTGCGGGGTGGTTTCGCTGAGGGTCAGCAGGAGTGCGGTGAGGCCATCAGCCGCCCAGACCAGCGGATCCTCACCATCGGCGGGTGCTCCGCCGGCATCGAGCGGTTCGAGCGAGCGGGCCTGCCGGCTGACGTAGTGCCAGATCCGGCCGATGTGGCGGGCGAGAGCGAGGGTGTCCCAGCCCGGGCAGCTCGGCACGGCCGCGTGAGGCGCTGCGCCGACGTCGGCCAGCAGGGTCTCGCCCTCGGTGCGGATCGCCTTCAGATACTCGTGCTGTGCCGCCGACATCGGCCCAGTCTGCACCGTCACGCCTGGCCGCGAGCCGCCAGGCCGAGGGCCGGCCCCGTCCGGTAGGCGATCTGCTCGGTGAGCACGATGTGAGTGCTGGTGCGCTGCACCGCGTGCGAGGCGAGGATGCGGCCGAGCACGCGCTGCAAGTGCTCGGTGTCGCGGGTGACGACCCGGCACAGCAGGTCTTCCGGTCCCGTCGTGCCGTGCACTTCGATGACTTCGGGCACGTCGCGCAGCACCGCAATCGCCTCTTCCAGCCGTCCCTGCTGCAGCTCGATCGTGACGAATGCGAGGATCGGGAAGCCCAGCCGCTGCAGGTCCAGGTCGGGTCCGAAGCCGGTGACGACGCCGCTGCGCTGGAGCTTGTCCAGCCGCGCCTGAACCGTCCCGCGCGCTACCCCGAGCACCCGCGCCGCCTCCACCAGACCGATGCGCGGACGTTCGCGCAGCAGCAGGAGTAGCTGCTCGTCGAGCAGATCGATGGACATTCTGTCCAGCCTTTCCGGAGTCCGGGTGGACGCAAACTGCCAATTATGGCCACGTGGCGTGAGTCAGCGTTGCCATACCTGGATCGTTCTGCTGTCGTGCTGTCCAGGAGGTTCGCGCCTTGAGGGATGACCGGCAGACCTACACGCCCGTCCTGCAGAACTCGGACGGGCAGGCGGAAGTCCAGCTCGGGGCCGCTCACCCGGGAGCGTCCGACCCCGCCTACCGGGCGCGGCGCAACGCGATCGCGACGCTCGCACTGCGCTGGCAGCCCTGATACCCCGCCTCCGGATGCGCCGTATGACGAAGTCGAGCACGCGGTCTGGCGCAAGGTCGCGGACGAGCTCGACCCGCTGCACCGCCGCCATGCCTGCGCGCGTTCCTGGCCGGAAAAGCACGGCTCGGGACTGCCGAGCGATCGCATCCCACAGCTCGCCGAAGTGACCTCGCTCCTCGAGCCGCTCAGCGGATTTCGCTACGTCCCGGCGGCCGGGCTGGTCCCCCTGCGCGACTTCTACGAGAGCCTGGCTGACGGCCGCTTCCATTCCACGCAGTACGTGCGCCACCACTCGGTGCCGCTCTACACCCCCGAGCCCGACGTCATCCATGAGGTCGTCGGCCACGCCAATTGCCTGGCGAACGAGCGCTATGCGGCGCTCTACCGAGCAGCCGGAGAAGCGGCCCGGCGGGTGGAATCGGCCGAGGCGCTGGAGTTCGTCTCCCGGGTCTTCTGGTTCAGCCTCGAGTTCGGCGTGCTGCACGAGGACGGCGCACTGAAGGTCTACGGCGCCGGGATCCTGTCCTCCTACGGCGAGCTCGGTGCTACCTGACCTACCCGGCCATGAAGGCGCGTCCCTTCGACGTCGCCGCCATGGGACGCGCCGAATACGACATCACCACCTACCAGCCGGTGCTGTACGCGGCTCGCTCCTTCGAGCACGTCGAGGACGAGATCGGCGGCTTCTTCTCCCGCTGCACCGACGACTCCATCCGCGAGCTGCGCGAAAGAAGGGTTCCCGCATGAGCGCTGACCAGTCCAGCATCAGGACTTCCCGCTCGACGGCATCGACGCGATCCACTTCGCGGTCGGAAACGCCCGCCAGGCGGCGCATTTCTACTCCAGCGTCTTCGGGATGCGGGTGAGCGCGTACCAGGGTCCCGGAGACGGGCTCGCGCGACATGGCGTCGTATGTCCTCGAGTCGGGCAGCGCGCGTTTCGTCGTCTCCGCACCGGTCCACGCCGGCACCCCGCTCGGCGAGCACATCGCCCGTCACGGGGACGGGGTGGTCGACATCGCGCTGCGCGTCCCGGACGCCCAGCGGGCCTACGAAATCGCGGTCGCTCGCGGCGCCCGACGGGGTCGCTGAACCCGAGATGCACGAGGACGAGACCGGCAAGGTCGTCACCGCAGCCATCGCGACGTTCGGCGAGACCCGTCACACCTTCGTGGAGCGCAGCGCTTACAGCGGGGTGTACCTGCCGGGATACGTCGACGGCGCTGCCGATGGTGACTCCCCCGCGCACGCCGCGGTTTCGCGCGTCGACCATGTGGTCGGCAACGTCGAGCTCGGGCGGATGGACGAGTGGGTCGAGTTCTACCGCCGGGTCATGGGATTCTCGCTGATGGCCGAGTTCGTCGGCGACGACATCGCCACCAACTACTCGGCGCTGATGTCCAAGGTGGCCGCCGACGGCGACCGCCGGGTGAAGTTCCCGCTCAACGAGCCGGCCGCCGGCCCGCAAACGCTCGCAGATCGATGAGTACCTGCAGTTCTACGACGGCCCCGGCGTGCAGCACATTGCCCTGGAAACCCACGACATCCTGCGATCGGTCGACGACATGCGAGCCGCCGGCATGGTCTTCCTCGACACCCCGGACTCCTACTACGACGACCCGGCGCTGCGCGCCCGGATCGGCGAGGTCCGCGTGCCGGTCGAGGAGCTGCAGCGGCGGGCGATCCTGGTCGACCGTGACGACGAGGGCTACCTGCTGCAGATCTTCACCAAGCCGGTGCAGGACCGGCCGACCGTCTTCTACGAGCTCATCGAACGGCACGGCTCGCAGGGCTTCGGCAAGGGCAACTTCAAGGCTCTCTTCGAAGCGGTCGAGCAGGAGCAGGAACGGCGCGGCAACCTATGACCTACTACCGCGCCGTCGGCAGCATCCCGCCCAAGCGCCACACCCAGCACCGCGATGCCGCCGGGAGGCTGCTGCTACGAGGAACTGATGGGCGAGCAAGGGTTTTCCTCCGACTCCTCGCTGCTCTATCACCGCCATCCCGCCCGCCGCCGATCGCCGCCGCCCGGCCCTGGGACCTGCCCGACACCGTCCACGGCGGCGAACCAGCCGCTGCTGCCCCGGCATCTGCGGCTGCACGAGCTCTTCCCGGGCGAGGACGTGGAAGAGCGCCGATGTCGTCACCGGCCGGCGGATGGTGCTCGGCAACGGCGACGTGCGGCATCTCCTACGTCGCTGCCGGCGAGACCTCGCCGCTACTACCGCAACGCGGCGGGCGACGAGTGCGTCTTCATCGAGGCGGGGCAGCGCGATCGTCGAGACGGCCTTCGGTGCGCTCGCCCGCCGGCAAGGGCGACTACGTGCATCCTGCCCCGCGGCACCACGCATCGCTGGATTTGCCCGAGGGAGGCGGGCCGCTGCGGGCGTACTGCATCGAGGCCAACAGCCATATCGGCCCGCCGAGCGCTACCTGTCCAGCACGGCCAGCATCTGGAGACGGCCCCGTACTGCGAGCGGGACCTGCGCGGCGCCGACCGAGCCGTTGCTGTGCGACGGCGAGGACGATGTCGAGGTCTACGTCAAGCATCGGGCCACGGCCGGCACGCGGGGCATCGGTGGCCGGCAGCGTGATGACGCACGCGACCCATCCGTTCGACGTCGTCGGCTGGGACGGCTGCCTGTACCCGTACGCGCTCAACGTCGCCGACTTCGAGCCGCTCACCGGACGGGTGCATCAGCCGCCGCCCGTCCATCAGGTCTTCGAAGGCGACGGTTTCGTCGTCTGCAACTTCGTGCCGCGCAAGGTGGACTATCACCCGCTGTCGATCCCGGCGCCGTACTACCACTCGAACGTCGACAGCGACGAGGTCATCTTCTACTGCGCGGGCAACTACGAGGCGCGCAAGGGATCGGGGATCGGGCCGGGATCGGTCTCGCTGCACCCGGCGGGCCACACGCCACGGTCCCCAGCCCGGGCGCCTACGAGGGCAGTATCGGCGTCGACTACTTCGACGAGCTCGCCGTCATGGTCGATACGTTCCGGCCGCTGGGACTCGGCGCGGCCGGCGGCGGCTGCGACGACCCGGGCTACGCCTGGTCGTGGTCGCGTCACGGCCGTGACGCCGATGTGAGTCGTGGGTGTGCGGTCCCGGCCCGGCTCGCCGTTTCCGCTCGGCAACCTGCCGTACGGCGTCTTCGCCACCGTCGAGGATCAGCAGCGCCCGCGGATCGGTGTGGCCATCGGCGATTTCGTGCTCGACGCCGCGGCGCTGGCCGCCGCCCAGCGCACTTCCCTACGCGATGCTCTGCCGGTCGCCGCCCTCAACCCGTTCATGGCGTCCGGCCCGGCGATCTGGGAGCGACTTCCGCGCCTGCCTGACCGCCTGGCTCAGCGACGGGCGTACCGGCCGCTGCTCGAACCGCTCCTCACCCCGCTGGCCGAGGCCCGGTTGCAGCTGCCGTTCGAGGTCGCCGACTATGTCGACTTCTACTCCAGCGAGCACCACGCGACGAACCTCGGCCGCCTCCTGCGCCCGGGGCAACCGCCGCTGCATCCGAACTGGCGGCACCTTCCCGTCGGCTACCACGGCCGGTCCGGAACGGTGCGCGTCTCGGGCACTCCGGTGCTGCGCCCGCGCGGCCAGCGCCTTCCCGGCCGAGGCGCTTGCCCCGTTCGGCGCCGAGCCGGCGGCTGGATTTCGAGGCGGAAGTCGGGTTCGTGGTCGGTGTCGGATCCGAGCCCGGACACCCGCTGCCGGTGGAGGATTCCCGTCCCACGTCTTCGGCGTCTGCCTGGTCAACGACTGGTCGGCGCGTGACATCCAGGCCTGGGAGTACACGCCGCTCGGACCCCTGCTGGGCAAGTCCTTCCTGACCTCCGTCTCACCGTGGGTGGTGCCGCTGGCCGCGCTCGAAGCAGCCCGCGTCGCCCCGCCGAAACGCGATCCTGAGGTGCTCGGCTATCTCGATGACGCGGACTGCCACTGGGGCCTCGACATCACGCTCTCGGTCAGCCTCAACGGGCAGCAGATCTCCACGCCACCCTTTCGCGAGATGTACTGGACGGCGCCCCAGCAGCTCGCGCATCTGACGGTCAACGGCGCGAACGTCCGCACCGGAGACCTCTTCGCGTCCGGGACCGTCAGTGGGCCCGAACGTGATCAGTACGGGTCTCTGATGGAGCTCACCTGGGCCGGCCGGCAGCCCCTCACGCTGGCGCGCGGCGCGACCCGCACCTTCCTCGAGGACGGCGACGAGGTCGTCATCTCGGCGACGGCGCCCGGCCCTGACGGTGAGCGGATCGGCTTCGGCGAGGTGCGCGGACGGGTGCGTTAAGAAACCCGCTATGGCCGAATAAAGCCGAATTTTGCGGGCGCTTTCACCGCGTCTTCACATTAATGACATTCGGCTCCGCAACCGCTCACCTTGTGGGACGGTGCTGCGCGGGCGGCGCGCCGGGCGTGGCCAGGGGGGAGAAAGGTGGGCATTTCAATGCAGAAATGGAAGTTCGGCGCCTTCGCCGTGTCGGCGGGAGTCGCGCTGAGTGTCACGGCACCAGCGGTCGCCACCGCTGGCCCACCAACGACCACCTATGTCTCGACGACGGGCAAGAGCACCAACTCCGGCCATGGCTGCGGTTCGGCCAAATACGCGAGCATCAAGGCAGGTGTCGCGGCGACGCCGGCGTGGGGCACCGTCATCGTCTGCCCCGGCACCTACCACGAAGACGTCCAGATCAGAAAGCCGCTTCGGGTGATCGGATACGGCGCCACCATCAACGCCGCCGGCCTGGAGAACGCCATCTGGATCACCTCCTCGCACGTTGCCGTCAGCGGGCTGACCCTCAAGAACGCCAACGGCGAAGGCCTGCTCGCCGGCGTCGACACCCAGCCCGACGCGGCACTGCTCCCGCCCGGACGCGTCTTGAGCGACATCCGCGTCGACCACGTGAACGCCCTGTCCAACGACAAGGGCTTCAACGGCACGGAGAACGGCAAGTGCAAGTACCCGGGCGACTGCGGCGGCGGCATCCACCTGAATGTCGTGTCGTGGTCCACGGTGAGCTACTCCCGCGTCGTCGGCAACGCCGACGGCATCCTGCTCACCGATGACTACGGGCCCAACTTCCGCAACTACCTCGTCAACAACCTCGTCACCGACAACAAGACCGAATGCGGCATCGTGCTGGCCTCGCACGCGAGCAACGCTGTCACCTTCAATCCCAAGACGTTCGTGGTCACCAAGCGCAACCCGAGCAACGGTGGGCTGTATGACAACGTGATCGTCGGAAACACCTCGCTGCGCAACGGCACCGCCCTTGCGCCGCCGCAATTCGGCGGTGGTGGCAGCGGTTCGGGCATCGGCATCTTCGGATCCGGCCCCGGCTCCGCCGCCTACAACAACCTGGTGACGGGCAACTACACGGCCGGCAACGGCCTGGCCGGCTTCACGATTCACGCTCACCACCCCGGCGGCGAGGACGTCAACGGCAACAAGGTCATCGACAACGTCTTCGGTCGTAACAACGTCGGCGGCGACGGCTACGACGGACCTCCGGTCACCGACTTCAAGACCACCGCCATCGCCGTCTTTTCGGTGCCGCGGGTCTCGATGGTCATCACCGGCAACAAGATCTCGAACAACGCGATCGGGATCTGGCTCAGCAAGACCGTCAACGCGCAGGGCCTGGCGAGCAACAGCTACAGCAACGTGACCACGAAGGTGGTCCGCGGCTAGCTCGCCTTGATCGCGCGTCGGGACCCGGAGACGGGGCCCGGGTCCCGACGACTCATCATGAGGCCATGAGCGATCGCGAGAGCTTGCGCGAGATCAACATTGCGACGGCCCGGGCGCACGCCGAGGCCGAGGGTGCGGGGGACATGGAAGCCACCATGAACACCCTTGGTCCCGACCCGGTGTACGAACTGCTACCGATGGGGCGGCTGCTCAAGGGTCGCGACAACGCCCGGGCGTACTACGAGCACTTCTTCGCCAACTTCGCGCACCGGATCGCGGGTTACACGCTGCGCGCGGAATGGGTGACCGACGAGGGGCTCGGCCAGGAGTACCAGATGTTCATGGACGGGCCGGACGGCAGGCGGCGCTTCGACATCGTCGGCATCCTGCTGTTCGGCCCCGACGGCTTGCTGGCCGGGGAGCGGATCTACGCCAGCGACGAACTCTTCGCGATGATGGTCGGCCCGCTGCTCGAGCGCACCGAACCGGTCCCGGTCAGCTGACCGGTGCGCGGGCGGGGTCGAACTCGACCGTGAGGCGCAGCAGCCCGCGCAGGAAAAACGTCGGCAGGTACTCGTAATGCCGGTCGCCCGCCGGGCCGTGAACGCTCTCCGCGATCCGGATGTCCGAGGTGAGGTCGAGCAACCGGTTGATCGCTACCTTGCCCTCGGCCCGCGCCAGGTGAGCACCCGCGCAGTGGTGGATGCCATGGCCGAACGTCAGGTGGTTGCGGGCGTCCTGGCGTTCGGGATCGAACGTGTGGGGGTTCGGGAAGGCACGCGGATCGCGGTTCGCCGCGCCGGGCAGCAGCAGCAGCGTGCTCCCGGCCGGCAGCACGACCCCGGCGACGCTGGTACGCCGGCGCGCCATCCGGAACTGGCTGCGCAGCGGGCTCTCGTAGCGCAGCGTCTCCTCGATGAAGCCGGGGATGCGCTCGCGGTCCTTGCGTAAGAAGGCCTGCAACTCGGGATCGTCACCGATGATGCGCAGCGCGAACGACAGCAGCCGGACGGTGGTTTCCTGCCCGCCGGCGAAGAGGTTGGCGGCCAGCAGCGCGACGTCCTTGACGTCGGGGGTCGAGCCGTCGGGATACTTGGCGCTCGCCATCTCGGTCATGATGTCGGCGCCCGGCGCCTGGCGGCGATCCTCGATGTAGGAGGTGAACGCGTCGTAGAGGAACGCGAGCGGCTGCTGCTGGTTCTGGGCCGACGGGGCCCCGAAGTGCTCGCGGAACAGGCCGTGATCGGCCTCGGGCACGCCCTCGAGATCGGCGATGACCGACGCGGTGAACGGTTCGGCGAAGCCGTGAATGAACTCCCCCCCAGCGGCGAGGAACTCGCCCAGCTGAAGGTCAGCCAGGCGCCACATGAACTCCTCGTTCTCCCGCATCCGGCGCGGTGTGAGCAGCCGCATCATCAGGGCGCGATGGGCCGCGTGCTTGGGCGGATCGAAGGTCGGCAGCTGATCGCTGAACGCCAACTGGTCGCGGTATTTCTCGATGATGTCGCTGACGTCGTCGCCCTCGAAGGGCACCGGGAAGCGCTGGAACGGGCCGGCCACGTTGTTGCACGAGGAGAAGGTCTCCGGAGCGCCGTACACGGTGCGGGCCTCGTCGTACCCCGTCACCATGAAGACCCCGAAGTGCGGCTCCTGCCAGATCGGCGACTGCTCGCGGAGCGCCTCGTAGTAGGCGTAGGGATCGTCCTGGACCTCACGGTCCTTGAAGAAATTGCGCGCCGAAAGGTCGCTCACGGCGTGAACCTACACCGAGATATTCCGACGTCAAAGTGTTTCGCCGACGCGGGCGATCGGGCTAGCGTCTGGCCTATGAACGACCTACTCGCCGGCAAGGTCGCGATCGTCACGGGCGCGGCCATTGGCATCGGCCGGGCCACTGCTGAGCTCTTCACGGCGTGCGGGGCCTGCGTCGTCGTCGCGGATGTCGACGCGGAGGGCGGCGAGCGCGTCGCCGGCGCGCTCGGCGGCGCGGCGGCCTTCCAGAGGGCCGACGTCTCGGATCCCGATCAGGTGCAGGCGCTGGTCGACTTCGCGGTCGCCCGCTTCGGAGGGCTTCATGTCATGTGCAACAACGCGGGGATCGGGGGCTCGCTCGGCGCTTTCCTGCACGACGACTTCAGCGACTTCGAGCAGATCATGAGCGTGAATCTCAAGGGCGCCATGCTGGGCACCCAACGCGCGGCGCGCCACATGAAGGCCCACGGCGGCGGGTCGATCATCAACATCTCCTCGATCGGCGGGATCAACGCAGGCGCCGGCGTGACCTCCTACCGCGCCGCCAAGGCCGCCCTCATCCATGTCACGAAGTCCAACGCGGTCGAACTCGGCAGGTACCTGATCCGGGTGAACGCCGTCGCGCCGGCCCACATCGCCACGGCCATGACGAGCTACGACATGGGCCCGGTGATCGAGGCCAACCAGCCGCTCCCCCGCCGCGGGCAGCCCGAGGATGTCGCCTACGCCGCCCTGTACCTGGCCAGCGATTGGTCGGCGCAGGTGACCGGGGTGGTACTCCCGGTGGATGGAGGCACCGCTGCCGGGCGGCCACCGCTGCGCGTCAAGCCGGCCTAGCCCACCGCGCCGCCAGGCGCGTCAGGACTCCTCGTGCACGACCTGATCGCCGGCTTCGGCCCGTATCTTGCCAATCAGATCGACCAGGAGCGACGATTCCTCCGGCGAGAGCGGCAGCGTCGAGAACAGCTCTTTGTTCAACGTTTTCACGGCTTTGTCGAACAGCCGCCGCCCCGGCGGGGTGATCTCGGCCAGCACCGTACGGCCGTCACTCGGATGCGGAAAGCGGCGGATCAGGCCGCTTGCCTCCAGGCGGTCGACCGAGCTGGTGACGGTGCCCGGCGTGACCCAGAGGCTGGTGCCGACCTGGCCCAGAGTCAGCGGCCGGCTGCTGCGAAGCAGTCCCAGCACCTGGTAGCGGGCGAACGTCAGGCCCAGCGGGCGCAGCAGAGTGTTGGCGCGGGTGAGCAGGATCTGCCAGCCGCGCATGAGCGAGATGACGACCCCCACGCCGTCGGCCGAGTCTTCCCAGCCCTGCGCCAGCCAGTACCGGTGCGAGGCATCGATGGGGTCGTACTCAAGCCGCGACATCGATCCAATATATGAGGGGCCGATCTTCATGAGGCCGCCGTCGGGATCGTGCCGATCACCTGGTCGTCCTCGAGCGCGTCGATGGCGGTGAAGGGCATGCCGAGCGACGCGAGGATGTCCCTGGTGTGCTCACCGAGCAGTGGCGCGTGCCGCAGGTGCAATCGCTCGGGCCCCGTGGAGAATCGCATGGGCACGGTGCTGTGCCTCGCCTTGCCGGTGACCGGATGCTCGACCGTTTCGAAGAATCCGCGGAACTGCAGCTGCGCCAGCTCGACCTGCTGGTGCGGCTGCAAGACCTTGGCCACCGGTATCCCCGCATCCCACAACTGCGTCACGATCTCGTCGCTGCTGCGCTCACCGCACCAGGCAGCGAGCGGGCCGTCGATGCGCTCCCGCTGCTGGTGACGCGCGTCGATCGAGAGCAGCGTGGGATCCATCGCCCGGGCGGCTGGGCCGAGCACGTCTCGTAGCGCCGCCCATTGCGTTTCGGTGGCCACCGCGATCGCCACCCACGCCTCGCCGTCACCCTGGTCTCGGGTCCGGTACACGTTCTGCGGTGCGGCCGCCGGGCCGCCGTTGCCGTCGCGCGACAGCAGAGCGCCGTACGCGGAGTATTCGACGAACTGCTCTGCCGCGATGCTGATCGCCGCGTCGGTCATGGCGGCTTCGACCAGCGCGCCTTCCCCGGTGCTCCGGCGGCGCTCCAGCGCCAGCAGCAGGCCGACGAGGGCGTGCAATCCGGCGTTGGGATCGCCGACGCCGTAAGGGGAATGCGGGTTCGCGTCGGGATAGCCGGTGAGCCAGGTCAGGCCCGACGCGTCCTCGATGACAAACGCGAAGGCGGCGTTGTCGCGCCAGGGACCGGCCAGCCCGAAGCCGGGCATGCGCACCATCACGATGTCGGGACGGATCGCCTTCACGCCGGCGTAGTCCAGCCCGAGTTGCTCGAGGACGCGCGGGGTGTAGTTCTCCACGACCACATCGCAGGTGGCGAGCAGGTCTCGCAATGCCTGCCGTCCTCGCTCGTCGGCGAGGTCGAGTGTCACGCTCTTCTTGTTGGTGTTCAGGCCCGAAAAGATGCCTGAGCGCTCCCAGTACCGGTCTTCGGAGAAGGGCAGGCCCGCCAGCAGGCGCGTGCCGTCCACCCGGGAGGGCGATTCGAGATGGATGACCTCCGCGCCCAGCATCGCCAGGATGTGGGTGCACACGGGTCCGGCCCAGAACGCCGTCATGTCGAGGACCCGCAGGCCGGCGAACGGCAGCGGGCGCACGTCCTCGACAGCGGCCGTTCCCGGTGAGTTGGTCCGCTGCGGGCGGCTCGCGCCGGTGTGTTCACCCAGCCTCGGGGCAGGCCCGGGCGAGCGGAGCAGTGCCGGCGAAATGCGGTAGGGGTGGTTGGGCTGAAGGAACCCGTCGCGCGGGTTCTGCACGAAAGCGCCCCGCGCCCGGAAATGCCCGGTCGAGGGAACCGTGGCGCCGTTGCCGACCGGCGCGCAGGGAATCCGGAAGGCCGTCGCCAGCTCCATGATCTCGGCGATGGAGTGACCGGCCATCCAGTCATGAATGTCGGAGGCGATGCTCGTGCGGTCGGCGCGCAGCGCGGGATTCTCGCCCCACTCCGGATGCCCGACCATGACGCAGAAGTCGGCCCATTGCTGCCCCGTCCCGGTCCCGAGGCCGACGAACCCGTCACGCGCCGTTTCCACTCCCGGGGTGGGCACCGAGCGCACCGAGCGGTAGGGCCGGCCGGAAATGTCGAAGAAGCTGACCGGGTAGTACGTGAGGCACAGCGCAAGGACCTCGAGCATCGAGACATCGACGAGATCCCCTGCGCCGTCAGCCAGACTTCGGGCGCGCGACGCGAGCGTGCCGATGGCCGCGTACACGCCGCTCAGCCATTCGCCGACCCGGCCGCCGACGGAGACCGGTGGGCGATCCGGCGACCCGCGGCCGAGCCCTATGGTCCCGCCCGACCAGGCCTGGAGCGTGAACTCCGTTGCCGGCTTGCCGGACCACGGTCCGTCGAGGCCGAACGGCGAGATCGCGGTGACGGTCAGGTGCGGGTGGTCACGGTGGATCGCCGCGGGCGTCAGGGACGGATTGCTCGCCAGGCGTGAACCCTCCGACCACACCACCGCATCCGCTGCCGGCAGCATTTCGGCGACGGCGTCGACATCCGCGACCACACTCTGCTTCGAGCACGCGAGGAAGCTGAAGAGCGCGCCGTCGGCGCCGGACGCGATCGCGGCGCCCGAGGCCGACCAGCGCCGCAAAGGGTCGCCCTCCGGATCCTCGACCTTGATGACCTCGGCACCGCCGTCAGCCAGCAGCCTGGTGCAGTACGCGCCGGCGATCCCGGTGGAGAGGTCGACGATGCGATAGTGATCGAGCGGCGACGGGATGGATTCAGCCACCGCTAACGGTGCCAGAACGGGCTGGACGTCAGCACCTGCGGCCCCGTCGCCGTGATGACCACCGCCTCGCTCCCGATCACTTCGCCGAGCGCGCTGTCCGCGACCCGCGCGGTGAGGTAGAGGACGGTGCCGGGTTCCAGTCGCTGCGCGGCAGCCGTAGCCGGGAGATCGCGCAGGACCACCGGCTCATCCAGGCCGAGACCCAGCCCGCGGGCGACGGGCTCGGCGGGCAGTTCCTCGCCCGCGGCCTCGTACGCCGCGAGCAGCGCGCTCCCCCGTGCGCCGGGCGTGCAGGCGCCGAGCAGCCGGTCCCACAGATCGTCCCACCGCCGGTAAAGGCTTTGCACGCGCTGGGCACTGCCGTTCGCCTCACCGGCGAGATGGGTACGCGCCACCTCCCCGGTGTAGCCGCCCGCGACGACGCCCGCGTCGAACGCCACGAGGTCGCCCGCCTCGATCCGATCGCCATCCGCACCCGGCCGCCTCGAGACGATCCGTACGACGTTCTGGGTCGCGGGAATCGTCACCCCGCGAGTGGCGATGGCTTCCATGAACAGGCCCGCGATGTCACGTCTGCCGGCGCCGGGCGAAAGGGCGGCGACCGCTGTCGCGAGGCCGGCTTCCGCGACGGCGATGGAGACCTGGATCGCAGCGATCTCGGCGTCGGTCTTGACCACCCGCGCCTTCCGGAGCGCGGGCTCGCCGTCGACGATGTCAGCGCCCGGGAAAGCGGTCGGGAGCAGCTTGGCGAACAGCGGCGAGAGCGCATCCGTACCGACGCGACGGGGCTGATGCTCCGCACCGATCTTCTGCAACACCGACACCAGGTTCAGCGGATTCCAGGTGATCCCGTAGAGGTGGTCGTGCGGGATCTCGTCGGGAACCCCCTCGTCCCAGGTGGTCAGCAGATAGATGTCACCGGATCGCAGCAGCACGCAGCCGGGACCGAACGGGCGGGCCCCCGCGTTCCAGAGCAGCGGAACACCGGCGACGTAGCGGACGTTGGCGGGCCGACCCAGCACGAGCGCGTCGAGGTCGTGCTCCGCCATGGCCGCCAGCGCCCGTTCGCGGCGACCGAAACGCAGGGCCCGCTCGTCGGGCAGGACCTCAGTCGCCATCGAGGCTCCCGTGAACGGGATACGGGTCGTACGGGTAGTCGCTGAGGTTCTGGCAGCCGTCCGCGGTGACGACGAAGACGTTCTCCGACCGGTAGCCGCTGTAACCCTCGTCCCAGATGATCGGCTCGATCACCAGGATCATGCCTTCGGCGAGGACGAACTGGGCGTCGAAGTCATCACCGAGATCGGTGCCGATGAAGGGCATCTCGGCGGCGTCGAGCCCGAGCCCGTGGCCGAGGTAGAAGTGCGGCATCCACGAGCGCCGGCCTCCGCAGACCGCCATCGCGGCCGCCGTCAGGTCGGCACCGGTGGCGCCGGCCTTCATGACGTTCGTGGCCGCGTCGCTGATCTCCTGCCACCGGTGGTACTGCTCCTGCTGGCGGGCGGACGGTTCCTGACCCACGATCCAGGTGCGCCCGAAGTCGGAGTGATAGCCGCCGTAGAGGATTCCGGTGTCGACCCACAGCACGTCACCGGCGGCCAGTACGCGCTCGGTCGTCAGCAGCGGGCAGGGGATGTCCCCGTGCACGGTCCACGGCAGATCGCTGCGATGTCGGGGCATCACCTGCCAGATCGGGTCGAGCCCGTTGGCCAGGGCACCGAGTTCGAAGACGCGGCGCACGAACAGCCCGGTGAGATCGGTCTGCCGCTTCCCGGGAGCGAGCTGGGACTGCACCTCCGCCATCGCCTGCTCGTTGATCCACAGGGCGTGACGGATGGTCGCGAGCTCGTCGGGGGTCTTGACGAGCCGGGCGGCGCCGAGGACATCACTCGCCGGCCGGGGCGGCCACTCACGAAAGAGCTCCCCGCGGCTGCGGTGCATCGCGCCGGTCAGGTCGTCGACCGCGAGGGTGGCCTGCGCCGGCACCAGATCGGCGAGGACCTTCACGAACTTCTCGACGCCCTCGTCGAACTCCAGATACATCGGATCGTGCAGGTGTTCGGCGTCGAGCGGGAGCGCGCTGACCTCGGCAGCGGGCAGCCGGGCGAACAGGTGCGGCATCGGATCGCCGGAGACCACGACCGCGACGGGGCGCTCGATGTTGGCGCGGCCGGCGTCGCTCAGCGGCCAGGTCGCGCCGGTCGCGTAACTCACGTTTCCGTTCACCAGCAGGACGAGCGCATCGACCTCGGAATCCGCCATCGCGGCTCGCAGCCGGGCGCCCCGCTCGTCGAACATGCGCCGGGGATTCGGCTGCCTCGGGATGTCGATGATCGTCCTCCCGCCGTCGCGCGTGAGCACCGGAGACTTCGTTATGCTCCGAGCCGTGGCGTGAGATTAGTTTGACACCGAAATAGTGTCAACGATCGGAAGAGGGATGCAGCGCATGCCCGTGTTCAACCACATCGGCCTCGTCGTCGGCGACCTGCAGCGGTCCAAGCAGTTCTACGAGAACGTGCTGGGATTTCGGCTCTGGTACGAGGATGCGCCGGTGGACGCGGCCACGGCAAAGCTGCTTGGGCTCGCGCCCCCGCTCGGCGTGCAGACCTGTTACCTGACGCTCGGCGAATGCTTCCTCGAGCTCATCCACTACGGCGCTCCCGAGGCGAAGGTGACCCGCCGGCAACGGTCGATGGACGAAACGGGGCTCAGCCACCTGTCGATCTCCGTCGACGACATTCGCGCCACCGCGGCCCGCGCGGTCGAGTGCGGCGGCGAGATCGTCGAGAGCTCGGATCTGGGTCTGGCACTGCTGATCCGTGACCCGGATGGGCAATTCGTGGAACTGCTGTCCATGTCCTACCCGAAGAGCAGGCCGCCGCAGCCATGACTGATCCCCTGCTCGAGCCCATGACCGACAGCAGCCCGCTGCACCACGACGACCTCTTCCACACCGGCATCGTGGTCGACGACCTCGAGACGGCGAAGCAGGAGTTCGGCGCCCTACTCGGCCTGACCTGGCTGGAGGGCGGCGGCAAGGTCGCGTTGCAGGCCGCCGAGGATGCGTCTTCCGTCGTGACCCGCTATGCGATCTCGGCCGAGGGGCCGCATCATGTGGAACTGGTGCAGTCGGTTCCGGGGACGCTGTACACCACCAACGGCTCCACCCGCGCGCACCACATCGGCTATTGGGTCGATGACGTGCCGGCGGCCTCGGCCGCGCTCGTGCGCAGCGGGCTGACCAACGTGGTGCTGATCGGCTTCGGCGGCGATCGCCCGCCGATCACGGCCTACCACGAAGCGGGTGACGGGTTCTGGATCGAACTCGTCGCCCGGTCGATGAAGCGGCTGCTCTTCCCGGAGCCCGAGACCCGCTGAACCGATATTGACAGACGTTACGACGTCGAATTAAATTTCGGTGCGTCGGACGCACACCATCCTTCGCTCGAGGCGAAGAAGGGAAGCGACGAAATGCAGCAGACCCGGGCCCGCGGCGGCGTCAGCGTCATCTACCCGAGCGAGGGGCTCGGTGCACCCAAGGATCGGCACGGGTTTGCCGCAGCCGCTCACACCTTGCCGCCCGGCACGGAGGTGTTCTCCGCCGACAACCACATCTCCCTCAGCGAAGACATCTTCTACGAGCGGTTTCCCGCCGCCCTGAAAGAGCGCGCGCCGCGGGTCTTCTTCGAGAACGGCGCGTGGACCCTGGGCTTCGGCGGCAAGAACATGCTCCCGCCCGCCTTCGGGAATGTCCTGATGCAGTACGACCCGATGGAGGGCTCGAGTACCGGAGGCCTGCAAGCGCGACGGGCGGAACTGGCGGCCGACGGCGTGACGCGGGAACTCGCGTTTCCCAACGCGCTGCTCGGGATGATGGGCTATCCCGACTACGAGATCCGCGACCTGACCTTCCGCGTCTACAACGAGTACCTCGCCGAGTTGCAGGAGCGCTCGGGCGGCACCTTCTACGGCGTCGGGCTCGTCAACTGGTGGGACGCCGACGGCGCCAAGCGCAGCGTGAGCGAAGCCGCCGCGCTGGGGGTACGGACCTTCTGGCTCCCGCTCAAGCCCGGCAACCATCCTGATGGCCAGCCGATCGACTTCAACAGCGATCGCATGGCACCCGTGTGGGACGCGATCGAGGAGTCGGGGCTCCCGGTCTCCCACCACATCGGCGAGGGCCCGATCTCCTCACCGTGCTCGCACAACGGGCTCGCGGTGAGCATGGTTCACCAGGCGGCCCCCTTCCGCGAGATGTTCGCCCGCTACGTGATCGGCGGGCTGCTCGACCGCCACCCCGGCCTGCGCGTCGGCTGGTTCGAGGGCGGCATCAACTGGGTACTGCCGGCCATCCAGGATGCCGAGCACATGCTCGTCTCGTTCCGCCACATGCTCGACGCCGACATCGAGCACGACATCCGCTACTACTGGGACCACCACATGTACTCGGCCTTCATGCTCGATCCGCTGGGCCTGGAGATGGTCGAGCGGCTCGGACCCGAACGCGTGATGTGGTCCTCCGACTACCCCCACAACGAAAGCACTTTCGGCTACTCGGAGCGGGTCGTCGAGGCGGTGGTCGACGCGGTCGGGCCCGATCAGGCCGCGCGCATCGTCAGTCACAACGTGCTCGACTTCCTCGGTCTGCCGGCGAATGGCTGAGCCCGTCCCGCCGCCCGAGGAGCTCGTCCTCTACAGCAAGGACCGCTCGACCCGGATCGCCACGATCACGTTCAACCGCCCCGATCGGTTGAACGCCGTGACGATCGGGGCCCGGCTGCGCTACGCGAAACTGCTCCACATGGCCAACGTGGACGACGACGTGAAGGTGCTCGTCGTCCGCGGTGTCGGCGACGACTTCGGCACCGGCGCCGACCTGCCGGAGCTGGCCGCCCTTCAGGAGCAGGACCCGGATGCCGCCCTGGCGGCCGAACTCGGCCTCGAAGGCGAGGACGTGACGTTTCCGCCGCCGCGTTCCTACCGCGGCTCCGCCACGCTGCCGCAGTGGTACGCCGATGCGCGCTCCGGCTGCCGCACGCTCGCCGAGTTCAAGAAGATCAGCATCGTCGAGGCGAAGGGCTACTGCTACGGCTGGCACTTCTACCAGGCGGCCGACGCCGACCTGGTGATCGCCGCAGACGATGCGCTCTTCGGCCATCCCGCGTTCCGCTATGTCGGCTGGGGTCCGCGGATGTGGGCGTGGGCCATGACGATGGGCATCCGGCGGTTCCAGGAGATGGTCTTCACCGGACGCCCGTTCAGCGCGGACGAGATGCACGACTGCAACTTCGTCAACAGCGTCGTCCCCCGCGATCAGCTCGAGGACGAGGTCGCGAAGTATGCCGGCGCCTGCTCGCGCTCGCGCCCGATCGACGCCGTCGTGATGCAGAAGTCCTTCTTCCAGATGATGAAGCAGTACCAGGGCGAATACCTGGGCAGCCTGCTGACCGCGCAGCTCGAGTCGCTGGGCCACCGGGTACGGCCGGACGACCAGGATCTGATGCTCACGTCCGACGTCTACAAGGGTGGCCTGAACAACGCGGTCAAAGCCAACGACGACGCGATGCCGCCGGACTTCCGGTTGAGCAAGTCCGGACGCGAGCGCGCGCGAGCGAAGGACTCCGAGCATGACCACTGAAGACGTCGCCCGCGGTCAGGACTTCTACCAGGGGCTGTTGGATGCGGAGACTCGCCCGGTGCCGCCGAGCCTTCGGGTCACGTCAGCAGGAGCGCTGGAGCCGGCGCAGATCCCCCCGTCCTGCTACTTCGACCCGGGCATGCACCGGCTCGAGATCGAGCGGGTCTGGAGCCGCGTGTGGCAGATGGCCTGTCGTGAGGAGCAGCTTGCCGCCGTCGGCGATTCGATCGTGTACGAGATCGGCGATGCGTCGCTCATCGTCATCCGCACGACCGAGACGGAGATCCACGCGTTTCACAACTCCTGCCTGCACCGCGGAACCCAGCTGCGCACCAAGCCGGGACACGTGCGCCAGTTGCGCTGCCCGTTCCACGGATTCACCTGGAACATCGACGGATCGCTGCGCGAGATCCCGTGCGCGTGGGACTTCCCCGACCTCGATCCCGCGTCCTACCGGCCTCCCCGAGGCGCAGGTCGACACCTGGGGCGGGTTCGTCTTCGTCAACCTCGACCGCTCGGCAGCGCCACTGCGGGAGTACCTGCAGGACCTGCCGGGGCACTTCGACGCGTGGCCCTTGGAGGACCGTTACCTCGCCGCCCACGCCGTGCAGGTACTGCCGTGCAACTGGAAGGTGGCGCTCGAGGCGTTCATCGAGGCCTACCACACGATGGCGGTCCACCCGCAGTTGCTGAAGACCGCGGCCGACTCGCTGTCGGAGTACGACGTGTACGGCTCCCACGTGAGCCGGATGATCACCGCGGTCGGCGTCGCGAGCGAGCATCTCGAGGATGTCGAGGACGGCGAGATCCTCAAGGCGATGCTCGGCGAGCGCGCCGACCTCGACGATCCCGCCTGGGCAGAACCCGCGAGCGATACTCGGCGAGCGCGTTCGCGGCTCACTGCGTTCCCGCACCGGGCGCGACTACTCCGACCTCACCGATGCCGAGGCGCTCGATGGCATCGAGTATTTCCTTTTCCCGAATTTCATGCCGTGGGCTGGGTTTCTCACCCCGTTCGCCTACCGGTTCCGGCCCAACGGTCACGACCCGGACTCATGCGTCATGGACATCATGAAGCTCGAACCGCCACCCGAGGGCGAACCCCGCCCGATCCCGCGCCGACCCGTTACCTCGGCCCCGGCGAGGACTGGGCCGACGTTCCCGAATTCGGTGCGCTCGGCCGCGTCTTCAATCAGGACACGGCACGGTTCGAACGTATCCAGAAGGGCTTGCGGGCGTCGGTGCGGTCGGCGCTGACGCTTTCGCGGTATCAGGAGAGCCGGATCCGCCATTTCCACGCGACGCTCGAGAGCTACCTGGCGCAACCGCCGCAGCAGCCTTGAACGAGCCCTTGGACACGACGATCGCGAGCATCCTTGCGACGCCCGTGACGCGGGCACCGGACCGCGTCGCGGTGGTGGCGGGCACCGCGGATCCCGGGCGGCGCCGCCGGCGCACCTACGCCCAGGTGGCGGCCGAGGCCGAGGCGGTCGCGCGGGGCCTGGCGGCACGCTTCTCCCCCGGTGAGCGTCTCGCGGTGCTCGCGCCGAGCACGCCCGAGTCCTACCTGCTGACCTTCGCCGCAGCGATGGCGGGGCTGGTACTGGTGCCGATGAACCCGCTCTTGCGCGCGCGGGAGATCGAGCACATCCTGGCCGACATCCGGTGCAGCTGCAGCTGTTTTCCTCCCCGGTACCGCGACAGCGACCTTGCCGCACTGCTCGCCGAGCTCGCACCCCGACTGCCCGGGCTACGCGAGCTGATCTCGTTCGAGGAATGGCCGGCGCCTGATCGAACCGGTCCGGCAAGGCGAGCTCCAGCTGCCGCATCCGGACGACGTGGCACAGCTGGTGTTCACGTCGGGCACCACCGGCGCGCCCAAGGGTGTGATGCTGACCCACCGCGGGCTGACCAATGCGGCGCGCCTGTCCGGCGAGCGCTTCGACATCGGCGCGGGCGACGTCTACGTCAGCACGATCCCGCTGTATCACGTCGGCGGGCAGGTGGTCAGCTTCATGGTGGTCCAGGCGCTCGCGACGAACGTGCTGGTCACCCGGTTCGATGCCGGACTGCAATTGGAACTGCTCGAAAGCGAGCGGGCGACCCATACCGTCGGTGTCCCGACGATGCTGCAGGACGTGATGGCGCATCCGACCTTCGAGCGGCGCAAGCTGTCGTCGCTGCGAGCGCTGTCGTGCGGCGGGTCGATGGTGCCGGTAAAGCTGGTCCGCGACCTCGAGCGCCGGCTCGGGGTGAAGACCACGATCATCTTCGGTCAGACCGAGACGTGCGGCTACATCTCGCAGACGTTTCCCGACGACGATCCGGCCGACAAGGCCACCACGGTCGGGCGATTGCTGCCTCATCTCGAAGGGCGCGTCGTCGATCCCGAGCGGGGTGTCGTCGTCCCCGCCGGCGAGATCGGCGAGCTTCACGTGCGCGGAATCGGCGTGATGGCAGGCTATTTGGACGAACCCGAGCAGACAGCTGCGGCGCTCGATCGTGACGGCTGGCTACGCACCGGTGACCTGGTATCGATGGACGAGCGCGGGTACCTGCGCGTGACCGGACGGCTGAAGGAGATGATCGTGACAGGCGGGGTGAACGTGTACCCGGTCGAGATCGAGGCGGTGATCGGTGAGCATCCGGCAGTGGCGAACGTCGCCGTCATCGGCATGCCTGACGCGCGCTGGGGAGAGTCGGTGGTGGCGGTGATGCAATTGCGTGACGGTGCTGATCCGGATGTGGCGCCGGTCGAGCAGTTCAGCCGCGAGCGGCTGGCGTCGTACAAGGTTCCGAAGCGTTGGGTCGTCGTCGACAGCCTGCCGGCGACGGCTTCCGGCAAGGTCCAGAAGCATTTGCTCGCCGCCGTTGGTGGAGCCTGCTGAGCTTGGAGGTGTGCGCTAGTGGACTTTCGCGATTCGCCGCAGGAGGCGCAGTTTCGGACCCGCTTGCGGGCGTGGCTCGAGGGCAACAACCCGCACCTGCCACCGTCGTCGACCTCCGATGAATACTGGGAGAAGCAGCCGGAATGGCACCGCTCGCTCCACGGCGCCGGGTTCTTCGGTCTCAGCTGGCCGAAGGAGTACGGCGGCCACGGCATGCCCAGCGTCTATGACGTCATCGTCGACGAGGAACTGGCGCGCGCTGGTGCGCCGCCCCGGCCGAGCCTGGGCTACCTGGTGCAAGCCGTGCTGACCCACGCGTCCGACGACATCAAGCGGCGCTTCCTGCCCGGGCTCATCAACGGCAACGACCGGTGGTGTCAGGGATTCAGCGAGCCCGGCGCCGGCTCCGATCTGGCGTCGCTGCGCACGCGCGCCGAACTCGACGGCGACGAGTACGTCATCACCGGCCAGAAGGTGTGGACCAGCTACTCCGACCTTGCGCAATGGTGCTTCCTGCTGGCGCGCACCGATGCGGAAGCGCCGAAGCACAAGGGTTTGACGGCGTTCGCGGTGCGGATGGACCAGCCGGGCATCGAGCAGCGTCCGCTGAAGATGATCAACGGCATCACGCGCGAGTTCGGCGAGGTGCATTTCGACCGCGCGGTGGTTCCAGCAGAGAACATGATCGGCGAACCCGGCGAGGGATGGCGGATCGCCATGACCGTGCTGAGCCACGAGCGCGAGCCGCAGGAGCTCGGCAACGCGAGCCGCTACCGCAAGACCGTCAACGAACTGGTGGAGATCGCCCGGACCAGGCCCCGCCTCGATGACGAGCAGCGCCGCGACCTGGCCTGGGCCATCGTCGAATCCGACATGCTCGCGCATCTGGTCAGCGAGCGGCTGTCCGACCGGCTCGAGGGGCTCCAGCACGGCTCGGAGGGTTCGATCGACAAGGTGCTGATGACCTGGGTCGAGCAGTCCGTCGGGCAGGCGGCGCTCGCCGTCGCCGGCGCGGCGTACGACGGCAGCGACCCGACGATGCTGAGCACGTACCTCTACAGCCGCGCGCAGAGCGTCATGGGCGGCACCGAGCAGATCCAGAAGAACCTCATCGCCACCCGGCTGCTCGGCCTGCCGCCGTCGTAATTCCCGCGTCCGAAGGAGATCTCCCAGCCCATGAACGTGTCCGTCGACGATGCCGTCGAGCTCGGCCAGCTGTGCGCCACCTTCGCGCTCAACATGACCAAGGGCGACATCCACCACATCATGGAAAACGTCTTCACTGCGGACGGGACCTACAGCGCGTTCGGCGAGACCTACGGTCTCTCGGACTGGCCCGATCTCGTGGCGGCCGCCCCGAAGGGGTTGTTCCTCACCGGCGAGCCGGTCCTGTCCGTCAATGGTGACAGCGGGTCCGGTGAGGTGCCGCTGCTGTTCATCGACCAGACCAACCACCACATGCGCATGGGCTGGTACACCGACACCTACCGCCGCACCGGGAACGGCTGGCGCCTCGCGACCCGCCGGATGACCTTCCTGCGCCGCAGCGGCGCCGCCGACGCCGGCAACCCGCATGACCCGCGCCGCCCCAAGCCCACCGCCGCACCGAATACTTCGAGTTAGGCACGCCAGGGCCACCGAAAACCGCGCAAATTATCGAAGTCTTCGGCTCAGGGTCAGCCCCGCACACGGCCAGCTGGCTCGAGTCATACCTGAATCCCTTGCCGAAGCGCCAGCCGCACGCCCGCGTCCCATCCTGGAGCACGACCGCCGCGCGGAGGGCGGATGTGGCTCGCCTCCAGACCCGCACTCCCCAGCAGCCACGCGATGAGCGAGTTGGAATTCCACATGTCTGCGACGCCCAGCTCGTCACGTCCCCAGGTGAGCGCTGGAACTTCGGGCACCAGCGCGAGGACGGTCCCGCCGATCTCGGTGCTGTCGGACAGGAGCACGGGACTGTCGACCGCCTCATCCGCGTCAGGGATCCGGCCGCCGGCCCAGCAGCGGACCTCGTACCGGAAAGCCCTCCAGCGCCCGAGCCACGCCGCAGCAACCGGCCCTTCGACGACGACACCCCGATCCGGCACGCGCAGACTCCACACCGGCGCCATTTCGATGACGTGTGAAATGCCGTTGTCCACCACGTCCAGCGCGGAGTGGAAGAGCGGCTGCGGATCCCGGTGCTGCCGCCGTGCGGCGCACGTCTCGTAGAGCCGTCCGCTGCGTGGTACGACCTTCCCACCGGCTCCGAGCGGGAGCCAGTACAGGTACACCCCGTCGATGTTCACGTCGCCCATGGCTACGGCCTCCAGGATCACGTAACACCCGCACGCGAGACCCAGCCAGAGGCCAAGGTCCTCCGCGCACGTGGTCGAGCTGGGAAACTCACTCGACGGCGCCCCTGCGGGCGTGGGCATGATCGAGGCATGTCCGACGACGCGTGGTCTGCGGCCTGGTACTCGATGCCGATCCTCACCGGCCGCCGGATCCGGCTGCAGCCGTTGACGATCGAGGATGCGCCCGCCTACCTCGCCGCCGCCGGGAACCCGCAGGCAGCGGAAGAGGTCTTCCGGTGGATGACGCCTCCGCGCGGCACCTTGGCCCCTCCCGAAAGCCTCGATGACGCGCGCTCCCATATCCTGGCCGCGCTGGCCGCCCGGGCGCGCGGCGAGCGGCTCCCGTACGCCCAGTTCGACGTGGCCACAGGCGTCTTCATCGGCAGCACCTCGTACTACGAGATCAATCCGGTCTCGCGCGGCATCGCCATCGGTCATACCTGGTTCGGACGCGAGTGGTGGGGGTCGGGTCACAACGCGGAGTCGAAGCTGCTGCTGCTGACCCATGCGTTCGAGACCCTCGCGGCGGTGCGCGTCGTCTGGCACACCGACATCAGGAACGATCGCTCCCAGGCCGCGATCGAACGTCTCGGGGCGCGGAAGGAAGGCGTGCTGCGCAAGCACCGGCTACGGCGTGACGGCACCTGGCGCGACACGGTGCAGTATGCGATGACCGACGACGAGTGGCCCGCCGCAGCCGCCGCGCTGCGGGAAAGGCTCGGCTGTTAATGTCCGAACATCGTGACGAAATCGACTGAGATCCCAGCATTTGTGGCAGGTAGGCGCCGAATCCCCGTCATCGCGGGCATCGGCCAGGTGGCCAACAAGGACGACGAGCGCATCGTCCATCCGATGGAGCTGCTCGAGGCGGCCGCCCGCCTCGCGCTGGATGACGCCGCCATCCCGGCCCATCGCGTCGGTGCCGTACTCGCCACGCCGCTCTCGGTCTACAGTCCCGACGATCCGAGCCTGATGCTCGCCGAGCGGCTCGATCTGCCGCCGGGCCTTCGCAAGGTCACCGGCTATACCGGCGCCGCGCCGCAGCACCTGATCGCGCAGGCCTGCCAGGCGATCATCGACGGGGAGTTGGACGCCGTCCTGATCGTCGGGGGTATCGCTGACGCGTCGGTGCGGCGCGCCATCCGGGCGGGGATCGCGCCGCCCGCTCCCCCGACGTCACGGTGGTCGCAGGGTTCGGGGCCGATGATCGACGGCCTGCGCGACTCGCGTCACCTGTATTACGCGCACGTGCCGGAGATGGCTGCCGGAGCCGGGATGCCCAGCGCGTACTTCGCCCTGGTGGAGAGCGCGCTGGAGCCGGGCATGGATCCGGCGACCCACCGTGAAGCCCTCGGCCGGCTCCTCGCCCCCCTCACCGAGGCGGCCGCGAAAAGGCCTGACCTGGCGTGGTTTCCGAGCCCGCGCAACGCTGCCGAGATCGGCGCGCCGACGCCGCAGAATCGCCTGGTCGCCGAGCCGTACACGAAGCTGATGTGCTCGTTCCCCACTGTCGACCTCGCCGGCGCGCTCGTGATCGCCGCAGCGCCCGAAGACACGACGGCCGTCCGTCCGCTCACGATCGTGCGCGGGAGCGAGGCCGTCTCCCCGTCAGGGCGCCCGGTCTTCCACCGCTCGACCGCCCTCGAGCGCATCGTGGAGGTCGCGCAGGACGCGTCCGGCATCGACCTGAACGACGTCGCCGCGTTCGACCTCTACTCGTGCTTTCCCGCGGCCGTGAAGGTGGCGTCGAACGCGCTCGGGATCGGCCCGGATGACCCGCGGCCGCGCACGGCGAGCGGCGGCTTGCCCTACTTCGGGGGTCCCGGCGCCTCGTACTCGATCCATGGAATCGCCTGCCTGGTCGAAGATCTGCGCGCCCATCCGGGCATGCTGGGCGGCGCCGTGTCGCTCGGGGGCATGCTGACCGATTTCGCGCTCGGCATCTACGCGACGGCCGGCGGCCCGTGCGAGGTGCGCGACCTCGGCAAGCACACCGAGAACGAGGTGAGTACCGCGGAAACCGCCGATGGGGTCGCGGTCGTCGTCGCCTCGACGGTGCTGCACGACACGGGCACCGGTCCCGTCGCCGCGCCCGTCATCGTGACCCTTCCGGGCGGCAGGCGCATCGGCGCGAAGGCCGGCGACCCGGGCCTTCCCGCCGAGCTCGCCGGTCAGCCGTCGCTCGTCGGCCGCGAGGTCACCCTGACGACCGACGACGACGGTCACGTCACGTACCTGCTGCGCTAGCGACTCACGCGCCAGCGTGGGCGGCGATCTCGTCGCCGATGATCTCGGGGCCCTGCAGCGGCCCGAAGTGACCGAGATGGCGGTGGATCCGAAGCTCGGCCCGAGGCAACGCGTCCACCACCGGCTGCCCCATCGACGCCAGCGCCGAGGTCGCCCCGGTGACCACCAGGGTGGGCAGCGTCGCGGCCTTCACACTCGCCGTGGTGATCGCGACGCTGGACTCGAAGGTGCGGGCTTCGTTCTCGGGGGTGCACTTCAGCGCGACCGTCCCGTCGAGGTTGTCCCGGAAGCCGTGTTCCACGTACGCCGCCAGCGAGCCGGCGCTGAGCTCGTGCATCGGCCGGCGGGTCGCGTAGCGCCAGAGCGCCTCGGGTTTCGAGGCGAAGGTGGCTTGGCGGCGCCGGGCACCCTCAGCCATCGGATTGTTGCCGGTGCGCCGGGCGGCCTCCGACGGCTGGGAGACGATCGGCTCGAACAGGTACGCCGCGGCGAACAGCCCGGGATCGTCGGCAGCTGCCTGCAACGCGACGGCACCGCCCATCGAATGCCCCACGACGCAGGCCAGCGGTTCAGACGCGATCGCCCGGGTGGCGGCGGCGACATCGCTCACCATGAGCCCCCACGAGAAGTCACCGCCGGGCGGGTCATCGGAATCCCCGTGCCCGGGCATGTCGAGAGCCCAGACGTGAAAGCGATCCGCGAGCACGCGCGCCAGCGGCTCGTAGGCACGGCCGCAGAACCCCGTGGCATGACAGATCAGGACGGGCCGCCCCTCGCCGCCGAGATCGTGCAGTGCGAAGCGCGAGCCGCCAGGCCGCGGCAAAAACGTCGTGGAATCAGGGCTTTTCAATGCAGATCAGCGATCGCCGGCTCCGGCGTCGACCGGGATCTGCGCACCGGTCACGTATTTCGAGTCATCGCTCGCGAGCCACGCGACCGTCGCCGACACGTCTTCGGGCTCGATGACCGAGACCGGCAGCGTGTTCATGAACAGCGGCCCGACCGTGGCGGCACGTTCGCCGACAAGCTCCATCAGCCCGCCCGCCTCGGTGCCCATCACGGTGTTGACCCCGCACGGGTGAACGGTGTTGGCGCGGATGTTGAAATCGCCGTATTCGTGGGCGATCGACTTCGCGATGCCGATAATGCCGTACTTGGCGGCCGTGTAGGAGATCGTGAACGGGGTGCCCTTCAGGGCCGCGAACGAGCTCGTCAGGATGATCGAACCACCGGCGGGCTGCCGCAGCAGGTGCGGCAGCGTGCACTGCACCGTGTGCCACACGCCCGTGAGGTTGACGTCGATGACGTCCTGCCACTGCTGCGGGGTGAGCTCGTGCGTCTTCGCCCAGATCAGGATTGCCGCATTGCCCACCACGACGTCGATGTGGCCCAGTTCCGCCGCGCCGCGGTCGGCAAGCGCGCACATCGCCGCCAGGTCACGCACGTCGACCTGATCCCAGACGACCCGGCGCCCGAGAGCCTCGACCGCTTTCACGGTCTGCTCGAGCTCATCGAGCGCCGACGGCCGCTGGGTCGCGACGTCGCTCACCGGCCCGCAGATGTCGGACAGGATGACGTCAGCACCCTCGCTCGCCAGCCGGATCGCATGAGCCCGGCCCTGCCCGCGAGCGGCTCCCGTGATGAACGCGACCTTGTTCTCCAGCCGCCCCGTCAGGCCATCCATGTCAACTCATCCCCCCGGATGACTTCCTCGCCGAACCCGGCGAGCGACTCGGGCGCCGCGAAGTCGCAGAACCAGGTGTACACCCGTTCGATCCCTTGCTCGGCCAGCGCGCTGTAGTGCTCGATGAGCTCCGGGGCGGTGCCGATGATCGGCTTCGAGCGCCCGAACCGTTTCAACGCGAGCTCGGTGATCCCGGCGCGGCTGGCCTCGTCGGGGATGTACGCGACCATCTGCTGGATCGACAGTCGGGCATCGCCGACCTGCGAGCGCAGCTCCTGCACCCGGTCGATCGCGCCGACGTGCACATTCCACCAGTCCGCGTAATCCCTCACCAGCGCAAGGGTTTTCGGGCCGGTGCCACCGATGACGATCGGTATGCGCTCCAGCGGAACGGCCGCCTGACGCGCCCCCTGCAGGTGATGGAACTCGCCCTCGTAGTCGAGGGTCTCGCCGGCCCACAGCCGGGTCATCACTTCCAGCGACTCGCGCAGCCGCGCCACCCGGCGGCGCGGCTCGGTGGAACCGACGCCGTACACCGTGAACTCGGTCGGGACCGATCCCCAGCCGATGCCGAGCTCGTAGCGACCCCGCGAGGCATGGTCGATCGAGACGGCTTCGTTGGCCAGCACCGCCGGCAGCCGGAAGGAGTCGCACAGCACCAGCGAGCTGATCGTGAGCCGCTCGGTGTGAGCGGCGATCCACGTGTTGGTGACCATCGAGGAGTACATCGGGGTGTTCTCGGCGAGCGGCGGCGCCAGATGGTCCATCCCCGCGATGCCCCCGAACCCGGCGGCTTCGGCGGCCCGCGCTCGCTCGATGATGTCGTCGAACGACATTCGCATCTGGGGAAGGAACACGTGGAACTGCATCAGCTGCGTCTCCTCAATCTCACGCCTGCGGCGGTGCGGCGTGAATCCCCGGGTCCTGTTGTCATATCACCCTGCCCTGCCCCGCTGACCGAGGCGCCGGAGGGCAATCGCAGAATGCTCGGTATGAAACGCGAGTCCGGCGAGCAACATGACTGATCAGAGCACTGATCCGCTGACCGGCGACCCCCGGTTCGTCCAGCAGCTCGAGGCCATCCCGCGGCTCACCGCCGCCGGCCCGTTCGAGGTGACCCGTGAAGACGTGCTCGGCCAGCCGATGGATGTCTTCCGTACCCGGCAACGCTCCCTGCGCGAGGTGCTCACCGCGTCGAGCCGCTTCGGCGACGCCGACTGCTACGTCTTCGAGGGCGGCCGGCGTTTCACGCACGCGCAGCTGCAACGCCACGCCGCCTCGGTCGCCAAGGCGCTGCGCGAGCGCTACGGGCTGGCCAAGGGTGATCGGGTCGCGATCTGCGCGGCGAACTGCCCCGAGTGGCTCCTGACGTTCTGGGCGGCGGCCAGTTCGGGCATCGTCATCGTGGCGATGAACGGCTGGGCCACGGGCAGCGAGATGCGTTACGCGCTGGACCTTTCCGAGCCCTCGCTGCTCATCATCGACGAGAAGCGCCTCGCCCGGATGGACGGCGATCCCGGCCTGCCGACGATCGTGGTCGAGCGGGACTTCGCCGCCTTTCTCGACGACCTCGACGCGCCCCTGCCGTCCGTCGCGATCGACGAGGACGACCCGTTCATCCTCATCTTCACCAGCGGCACGACCGGGCGGCCCAAAGCTGCCGTGCTCTCGCATCGCTCGGTGATTGCATACCTGATGCTGCAGAGCTTCCTCGGCGGCCTGGGGCTCGCGGCATCGGGACGCACCGCCCCGGCCGGCCCGCCACCGACCCGGCTGGCTCCGTTCCCGCTGTTTCACGTGTCGGGCATGAGCAGCGCCGTCAGCTCCGTGATGAGCGGCATCAAGAGCGTGTGGCCGGTGGGCCGCTTCGACCCGGCCAGGGTCGTGGCGCTGACCCGGGAGGAGGACATCTCGATCTGGGGCGGCGCCACCACGCACGTCTCGCGCCTGATCGACGCCCCCGAGACGCGATCGCTGTCCCCCGATCAGATCAAGCAGATCTCCGTCGGCGGCTCGGCAACCACCCCTGAGCTCATCCGCCGCGTCGAGGCCGCCTTCCCGCACCTGGCCGGCACGATGTCCACCGGCTACGGCTCCACCGAGAGCGGGCTCATCAGCTGGGCGCCGAACTGGATGCTGCGCGTCGCGCCGGACACTGTCGGCACCGTGCTGCCGACGAACGAGGTGCGCATCACCGACGACGAAGGCAACGTCGTACCACCGGGTGCCGAAGGCAACATCGAGATGCGCGGGCCCGCGTCGATGATCGGCTACTGGAGGAACGAGCAGGCGACCGCGCAGACCCTGCTGCCCGGCCGCTGGGTGCGCACCGGCGACTTCGGCCGCTACCGCGACGGCGCCCTGTTCATCGTGTCGCGCCGGCAGGACCTCATCATCCGCGGCGGCGAGAACATCTACCCCGCCGAGATCGAGTACCGCATCGACGAGCACCCCGACGTGCTCGAGTCAGCCGTCTTCGCCATCGAGGATCCCGAGTTCGGCCACCAGCCCAAGGCGGTCGTCGTCATCCGGTCCGAAGCCACGCTCACCGCGGACGAGATCCGTGAGTTCTGCACGCAGACGCTCGCGTACTACAAGATCCCGGCCGAGTTCGAGATCCGCACCGAGCCGCTGCCCCGTAACGCGACCGGCAAGGTGATGAAGCATCTTGTCGCGTCACCCGCGACCGCTGGACTCATCCAGGAGGACGCTTAGCCGGTCACGGAGCCGGCGCGGCGAGCTGGATGTACACCTGGGCGTAGAACGGGTTCGGCAGCGGCGACGGGGGTGGAGCCCCGAGCGCGGTGAGGAACAGCGCCCCCATCGGATGCGGGGACGCGAGCGAGGGGAGTTCTCCGAGGATCCCGTTCGCGTGGCCACCGAACACGTAAGCGCGGTCGCCGGTGTTGACCACCGTCGTGCAGTTGTAGTCCTGTACCAGAACCCCGCCGACGTACTTTCGGTTGCACGACTCGAGAACGAGGGTGCTGGCGAGCTGGCTGCCTCCGGCTCCGATCAGCCGGCCCTTCAAGGTGTCGTAGACGATCACGGTGTTGTTGCCCGCGGGCACACTCTTGACGGTGTGTGTCAGCACCGTCTGCCAATAGTGCGGTCCGGTGACGTGGTCACCGCAGCCTGCTGTGGTGCTCACCGCCACGGCGACTCCCGCCGCGGCAAGGGTCAGTTTCCTCGCGTACTTCATCGATCGCGCTCCGATCGGCAACGGACAGGACGCGCGCACCATCTCACCGGGCGGCCTCATCGGCGTGCCGACACTCGCTCATCACGCCCGCAGGAAACTCACGACAGCGTCGGTGAAAGCGTCGTTGCGATCGCCGGCGACCATGTGCCCGGCTCCGGACACGTCGGCGAACTGCGCCTTGGGATGCTTGCTGAGGAACTGCTCGGCCTTGGCCTCGCTCACCAGATCACTTGCCCGGCCGCGAACGAGCAGCAGCGGGACGTCGCCGCGTTCGATCTCCGAAACGGCCGCGTCGAGCCGGACCACGTCGGTGATCTCGTTGGGTCCCAGATCTGCGGCGCCGCCGATGAACACCGGGTCCCAGTGCCAGTACCAGCGGCCGTCGCGCTCGCGCAGGTTCTTGCGCAGACCCGAGAGGTCGGACGGGCGCGGCCGGTGCGGGTTGTAGGCGGCGATCGCATCGGCGACATCCTCGAGCGAGGCGAAGCCGTCCTTCACGTTCTCGGCCATGAACGCCTGGATACGGTCGGCGCCGCCCTGCTCCATGTCCGGGACGATGTCGACGAGCACCAGCCCGCGCGAGAACTCCCGGATGCAGTTCCCCGGCCAGCAGGATCGACGTCAGCCCACCGAGGGAGGCACCGACGACCACCGGGTTCGCCGGGAGCCCGGCAAGCGCGGCATCGAGGTCGCGGGCGAAGGCGCTGAGCCGGTAGTCACCGTCGGGCGACCAGTCCGACTCACCGTGGCCGCGCGCATCCAGCGTGACGGCCTGGAAGCCGTGTTCGGCCACTGCCGACGCGGTGCCGCCCCAGGAATAGCGGGTCTGTCCCCCGCCGTGCAGGAAGACCACGGCAGGTGCCTGCGCCGGACCGCGGCGATCGCCGCGCAGCGTGATCCCGTCCGCGCCGGTGAATGTGAACGGGGTCGGATCGAGCCGCATGACTGACAAGCTAAGCATCGGCCGCCCGAGCTGAACCCACCGGTCCAGCGCAGAAGCGCTGGACCTGCCCGACGACGGCGGCGAGCACCGCCTCGTCGTCGGCCAGTGCGGGGTCGAGTTCAGCGAGGACGCGCGCGGCGGCGGTGGCTATCGGGCCGGAAGCCGCTGCCACCAAGGCCGTCGCTCGCACATCCGACACCGGCGCGCCCATCCCTCGCAGATGGCAGATCCACGACGCAAGAATGCGCGTGCCGGCAAGGGGAATCCGGCCCTCGGCCCGCTCTTGGCGAAGCACCGGCAGGATCCGGATCGGCAACTTCTGCGAGCCGTCGGCGGCGATCTGCGCCAGCTGGTGGCGGATGCGCGGGTTGGTGAAGCGGGCGAGCAGCGCGCGTCGGTACGCATCCAGCTCAGCCGCTTCCTGCGGCAGGTGCCGCGCCGCCTCCGACCACCATTGCTCGACCCAGGCACGGCAGGAATCGTCGGCGATGGCGTCAGCGACGGTCAGGTGACCGCGCAGGGAACCGGCATAGGCGAGCAGCGAGTGGGCGCCGTTCAGCATCCAGAGCTTGCGGTGCTCGAAGGGCGCGACGTCGGCGGTGAAGACGGCGCCGGCGCCCTCCCAGCCCGGCCTCCCGGCCGGGAACTCGCCGCTCAATGTCCATTCGGTGAAGGGTTCGGTGACGACCGGGCAGTCGTCCCTGCGGCCGGTGCCGGCCAGCACGGCGGCGGCGTCTTCGGGCGCCGGCCGCGGGGTGATGCGATCGACCTCCGTCGTGACGAAGGAGATGGATTCGGCGATCCACCGCGCGAGCGCGGGGTCGAGGAGCTCGGCGAGCTCGCGTATCACGCGAGAGGCGGCGTCCCCGTTGCCCGCCATGTTGTCGCAGGGCACGAGCGCCAGCGGACCGGCATCGGCACGCCGGCGCGCGGCCAGACCCGCGACGAGCCGAGCCGGAGCGGTGCGGACCAGCCCCTCCGGATCCGCTCGTAACACGGCAATATCCGCCTGCAATTGCTGGTCTTTCGTGTCGAGCGCGCCATCGGGGCGGCGCACGTAGCCGGCCTCGGTGATGGTCGTCGTCACGACGCTCACCAGCGGCGAGCTGAAGTAGCCGAGCCACGCCGGATGGTCATCCGCCGGGTGCGCCGCAGCCAGGCTGCCGACCACCTCGAACCGATCGCCCTCAGCCGCCCGGGTGACGGTGGTGTAGAGCCCGTCCTGCCCCGCAAGGCGGGCGGCCAGCCCGGGCCCGCGACCGGCGAACGCCGCGTAGCCCCACTCGGCGGCGTCCGGGGAATGCTGGGTGTACCAGGCCTGGTGGGCGCGAAAGAAGTTGCCCAGGCCGAGATGGACGAGCCGCACCGGCGGCGGCGAACCGCCCGAGCGCGACAGGCGGACGGCTGTCACAACTTGAACACCCGGCTGGGCTGGCCGGAGACGAGATCGAGCGCGGTCTGCGCCGCCTCGTCCGCATCGAGCCGATGCTCGGCCACCAGGCCCGCCAGGTAACCGACGTCGACCCGCCGCGCCATGTCGTGGCGCGCTGGAATGGAGCAGAAAGCCCTGGTGTCATCGACGAATCCGGAGGTACGCGACAGGCCTGCCGTCTCGGTGACCGCCGCCCGGAAGCGCCGCATCGCATCAGGAGCGTCGAGAAACCACCACGGCACGCCGATGAACAGCGACGGGTAGAAACCGGCCAGCGGGGCGAGCTCGCGAGACCACACCGTCTCATCCAGGGTGAAGACGACGAGATGGAATCCGGGATGGGTGCCGTAGCGGTTCGAGCAACGGCCGGAGCGCCTCGGTGAACTCGACCCGGATCGGGATGTCGGAGCCGGTGTCGGCGCCGAACCGCTCGTAGGTCGCACGATGGTGGTGTCGACGCACGCCGGGATGCAGGGTCATCACCAGGCCGTCGTCACACGACATCCGCGCCATCTCCAGCACCATGTGACGGCGGAACGCGACGCATTCGCCCGCCGTCGCCTCACCGGCCCGCGCGGCGCGGTAGAGGCGGGCCGCTTCCGCCGGTTCGAGCGGGTCGGTACGCGCGTCGGCGTGGCTGTGGTCGGCCGAAACGGCGCCGTGGGCGATGAAGTACCGGCGGCGTTCCTCGAGGGCCGCCAGGTAGCCGGCATAGTCGCCGACGTCCACGCCGGAGGCGTGTTCGAGTCGCGTCAGGGCCTCGCGCCAGCCCGGCTCGACCGGCTCCAGGTAGCGGTCGGGACGGAAGGTCGGGATGACCCGGCCGTGCCAGGTCGGGTCGGCGCGCAACGCCGTATGCGCGGACAGGTCCGAAGCGGGATCGTCCGTGGTCGCGAGTACCGAGATGCCGAAACCGTTCGTACAGCGCCCGCGGGCGGAAGGCGGGATCCTCCAGCCGGGCTGACAGCGCGTCGAAGAGCCGGTCAGCGGACGCTGCCGAAGGGCGTTCGCTCAGCCCGAAGATGTCGGCCAGCTCGGCCTCGAGCCAGTAGCGCACCGGCGTGCCGCGAAAGACCCGCCAGTGCTCGCAAAGCAGCCGCCACGCCCGCCGGGCCGCCGGCTCGGTCAGCGGGCCCTGCCCGACGCCGAGGTCTTCGAGTGCGACGCCATCGGCGTGCAGCAGCCGGGTCACGTAGTGGTCAGGAGTCACCAGCAGCGTCGCCGGATCGGCGAACGGCGCGTCTGTCAGCAGGATGTGAGGATCGACGTGGCCATGAGGGCAGATCAGCGGAAGGTCGCGCACCTCCTCGTACAGCCGGCGTGCGATGCCCCGCACGACCGGGTCTGCGGGAAACAGCCGGTCCGGCTCCAGTCGCAGTCCCGCCTCGCCAGCTTCCACCGGCGTACTGTTTCTGTTCTGCGCCGCAGACGCAAATCGGCCGTTTCGCCACGGTCCGGCGCTGACGCAACCGGAGGGCTCGTGCCACTCGCTCAGCTGGGCGGCCCGCAGACGGTGCTGTCCGACGACGGCATCGACCGGTTCGTCCGGGCGCAGCTGGCCGGAGCTGAGCTGGATGGCCGCAGCGTCTGCGTGCTCGTTCCCGACGCGACCCGCAGCTGCCCGCTGCCGCTGCTGCTCGGGGCGGTGCACGGGGCGCTGCACGGCCGGGTGAGCCGGCTGACCGTGCTCGTCGCGCTCGGCACGCACGGCGCCATGAGCGAGGATGCCCTCGCCGCTCATCTCGGCTACCTGGCGGGCGACCCATCCTCTCGCTACCCGCAGACCTCGATCCTCAGCCACGCCTGGTGGGATCCGTTGACGTTCGCCGAAGTCGGGACGCTGTCCGCTGACCGGATCGCCGAGCTGTCAGGCGGGATGCTGCACCACGCAGCGCGGGTACGCATCAACCGGGCCGTGCTCGAGCATGACGTGACGCTGATCGTCGGGCCGGTCTTCCCGCATGAGGTGGTCGGCTTCTCCGGCGGTAACAAGTACCTGTTTCCCGGCGTTTCCGGCCGCGAGCTGATCGACCTGTCGCACTGGCTCGGCGCGCTCATCACGAGCGCCGGCATCATCGGCACCCGCGGCATCACGCCGGTCAGGGCCCTGATCGACGAGGCCGCTGCGATGGTGCCCGGCGAGCGGCTGGCGTTGTGCGTCGTGACGGCGCCGGGCCCCCATTCCCTGCATTCCATCGCGTTCGGCGACCCCCAGGAGGCCTGGGCAGCTGCCGCGGACGTCTCCGCCCAGACCCATATCCGTTACCTCGACCACCCGGTGAAGCGCGTGCTGTCGATCGTGCCGGAGAAGTACGACGACATGTGGACCGGCGCCAAGGGCTTCTACAAGGTCGAGCCGATCGTGGCCGATGGCGGCGAGGTCGTGCTGTACGCGCCGCACATCCGCGCGGTCGCGACGACCCATCCGGCCATCGAGCAGATCGGCTACCACTGCCGCGATTACTTCCTCAAGCAATGGGACCGTTTCTCCGGCCTGCATTGGGGCGACCTCGCCCACTCGACGCACCTGTCCGGTGCCGGGACGTACGACGAAGTACTCGGCGAGCGCCACCGGGTCACCGTGACGCTGGCGACGGGCATCCCCGAAGCCCTCACCCGAGCGGTCAACCTGGACTACCGGGACCCGGCGACGATCGACATCGGCGCGTGGGCCAGCGATCCTGACACCCTCGTCGTGCCAAACGCCGGCGAGGACCTCTACCGGCTGCGCTGATCGTGCCTGTTCACCGCCAAGCCGGCAACCGCTAGGAGATCGCGTCAGCCGACTTCAACGCGGCGATGTCGTCCCAGCTGCGGCCGAGCTCCAGCAGCACCTCCTCGGTATGCTCCCCGTGCTGCGGCGCGCGTTGCAGAGCAGGCCTCAGCTCGTCGAATTGGGCGGGGCTGCGTACCACCGGACAGCGACCCTCGACATCAGCGATGAAGCCGTTGGCGAGCACCTGCGGATCATTCGCGGCTTCGGCAGCGGTCTGCACGACGGTCCATGGTGTCGTCAGCGCCTGCAGCATCACGACCCAGTCCGCCAGATCACGCGAGGCGAAGATCTCGTCGAGCAGCTCGATGCACTCGCGAGCGTGTGCGAGGCGCTCGGTACCCGTGGCGAAGCGCGCATCCTCGAGCAGGTCCTTGCGCTCGATGGTCTCGCAGAAGTTCTCGAAGTGGCCCTCGGTCACGATGCCCGCCAGGTAGATCTGGCGGCCGTCACGGGTCGTGTAGGCGGCGACCAGCGGGTTGGGCAGGTTCCGGTGGCTCATCCGCGGAATCGTGTCGACGCCGTACAGCAGGCTCGCCATGACCGCAGGCGCACCTACCCACATCCCTGACGACAGCAGCGAGACGTCGACGACCGAGCCCTGGCCGGTCCGGGTGCGCCGGTAGAGCGCGGCGGCGATCGCGCCCGCCAGGAACCCTCCCCCGGCGAGGTCGCCGAGCGCCGGTCCCGGCTGCGGGATGAACTCTCCGGCCACCATGCTGGCGGCGTGAGCGATGCCGGTGCGCGCCCAGAAGTCGGTGTGGTCGAAGCCCCCGGCGTCACGTTCCGGGCCCTCGGACCCGTGACCGCTGGCCCGCCCGTAGATCAGGGCAGGGTTGGCGGCGGCGAGGTCGCCGGGATCGATGCGAAACCTCTTGCGGGCGCCGGGCAGCAGGTTGGTGACGAACACGTCGGCCTGCGCGACGAGGTCGAACAGGAGCTGGCGGCCCTCGTCGGTGGAGACATCAAGGCCGATGCAGCGCTTGCCACGGTTCAGCAGCTCCCACATGAAGGCCACGCCGACGTCTTTGTCGGGCAGCCCGGCGATCGGGTTGCCCCACATCGGATCGGCGACCTTGACCGGCACGACCTTGATGACGTCAGCGCCCCAGTCGGCAAGCACCGCAGCCGCCGAGGGAACGAGCGCGTACATCGACAGTTCGACGACGCGCACGCCCTCCAGCAGGTCGTAGCTCATACCGAAAGCAGCTTCGCCAGGTTGCCCCCGGCAATCTTGGCGGCGTCCGCGTCCGGCACGTTCGCGAGCGCCTTTTCCAGGTAGCGATGGTTGTTGGGCCACAGGCCGTCGCCGTGCGGGTAGTCGCCTTCCCACAGCAGGTTGTCGACCGGGATGTCACCCAGCGAGCGCAGCGCGAAGTACTCGTCGACCAGGCACACGTACATGTGCTCGCGGAAGAGCTGGCTCGGCGGGATCGTGCCGCCCTTGGACGTCTGCCCGATGGCCGCATTCGGCTGGATGCGCTTGTCGTAGAAGGCTTTGTCGGCCCGTTCGAGGATGTACGGAATCCAGCCTGCGCCGCCCTCGGACAGGATCACCTTGATGCCCGGGAAGCGCTCGAGAATGCCCGACAGGAGCCAGTCGACCCCGGCCATCATGGAGTTCACGCCGTTGAGCGAGACCAGCACCGTCGGCGGGGCATCGGCTGACGTGGTGACGAGCTTGGACGAGCTGCCGATGTGCATGCAGACCGGGATCTGGGCGTCACTCACCATGGCCCACAACGCATCCCAGTGGTCGGTGTGCACCGACGGCAGCCCGAGCACGGTCGGGTTCTCCGAGAACGCGATCGCCTTGGCGCCCTTGTCGAGCACCCGGCGCAACTCGGCCAGCGTCGCGTCCAGGTCGTTGAGCGGCAGGATGGCGGCCCCGTACAGCCGGGCCGGGTCGGTCGCGCACCACTCGTCGAGCAGGTAGTCGTTGTACGTGCGCAGGCACGCCAGACCCAGACCCGGATCCTTGACGTTCAGGAAGAAGCGGTGACCGGCGAAGCGCGCGTAGTTCGGGAAGCAGAGCTGCCCGTACACCCCGTCGAGGTCCATGTCCCGCAGCCGTTGCACCGGGTCGTAGCAACCAGGCCGGATCTCGTCGTAGCGAGCCGTCCCGGGCGCCGGGGGGTAGCCCGCCTCGTCGAAGCCGGGAAGCGGCCGGCACGAGCCCATGGGGATGTAGGTGAGCTCGTCCTCATACAGCCAGGCCTCACGCCCCTCGACCTCGACGATGCGCGGGCACCCCTCGCGGTATGCCTCGGGCACCCGGTCGACCCAGAGGTGGCGAGGCTCGATCAGGTGGTCATCGGCGGACAGCAGGCGGGTCGACTCTGGCAGCATGCGCGATCCTCAGTAGTCGTCGGTGGGCTCGAAAAGCCCTGCGAATTCGAGCTTTCCAGCGCGGACGCGTCCGTAGTGCAGCCAGTCGCCCTTGAACATCTGGTGATCGAACGGTCCGGCGGCGATGTGCGTGTTCGGGCCGCCGGTGACGGCCGGCATGAAGCGGATCCGCTCCAGGCCCTCCTTGACGCCCTGAGGGGTCAGCACCGGCGCCCGGTGCAGTCCCTCCACGATCGCCGCAGCCATGTCGTACGCGAGCCCGGGGATCGCATTGGGCCACATCCACGGCTCCTCGCCGTAGCGGGCCACGAAGCGCTCGTGGAAGCGGTGCATCCGAGGGTTCTGCGGGCACCACTGGTCGATGCCGACCCAGCCTTCGAGCTGCTCGAATCCCCAGATGTACTGCATGAAAGCGGTGGTCATGATGCGCGGCGGATCCCAGCCGATCGCGTCCAGCGCGAGGCGCACCGTGTTGGAGACGACCAGCCCGCCGTAGCCCAGCCAGACCAGCGCATCGGCATTCGCCGTGCGCAGCGCAGCGAACTTCGCGGCGAGTTCCTCGGTGCTCGTGGTGTTGGTGACCGACTCGATGGCCGCCATGGACACGCCCATCCGCCGGCACTCCTGGCGGAAGTAGCGGAAGTACTCCTCGCCGATGGGCGAGACCGGGCTGACGACCGCGATACGCCGATGCCCGTTGCGTATCAGCCAGTTGACGATGAGCGCGGGCTCGTCGCCGACGTCTCCGTTGCCCATCCGGAAGCAGTACTCGCCGTGGAAACCGTCGGTGCCGCACATGCTCAGCAGCGGCACCCGCGCCTCGTTGACGGCGTCGGTGAGCGCCAGCGCCGAGTCGGTGTAGTTCGCCCCGACAACGGCAAGGCAGCCGGCGTCGACCAGCCGGTGGTAGGAGTCGAGTCCGCCTTTGGCCGTTCCTTGCGGAAGGCCGGCATCGGCTTCGAAGAGGAACTCGTAACGCCGGTCGAGCACCCTCCGCTCGATGGCCTCGTCGAACGCCATGCGGATCTCGCGCTCGAAGCGCGCCCACTCCATACCGTGCCAGCCGATCTTGATCGGTTCCAGCCGCAGCCAGCGGTCCTCGATCGAGCTCACGACAAGCCCTCGATCGCCGAGTACGCGTCGTGGTCCGCTGCTGCGGTCCCGAGCCGGGTCAGCAGCATCGTGGTGATGGGCGGGTCCACCTTCAGCGTGATGCCCCACAGGAAGAACCCGTAGATGATGCCGCGCCGGACCCCGCGCCACGCCTCGTCCCAGGACGGGACGTCCACGCCGCCGGCGGCAAGCTCGTCCAGGTAGTGGCGGATCAGGTCCTGTTCGGATCGACGACGGTCCTCGATGGTCAGCGCCGACGCGAGGTGGTAGCCGACGTCGAGATACCAGGGCCCGCGTTGCACGATCTGCCAGTCGACGAACGAGGGCCGGCCGGTGCCGTCGACATACAGGTTGCCGACGTGCGCGTCGCCGTGGATCACGGCCCACGGGCTCTCCACCGGAGCATCGGCGGCGAGGGTGTGCAGCGCGTCGACGAGGCGCTGCGCGTCGCGTACCTCCTCGGGTACGCCGGCGCCGATCGGCCCGCCGAAGTTGAACAGGACGTCCTTGACCCCGCGGTGCAGCAGGTAGCTCTCCAGCCGCGAATCGAGCCAACTCGCCTTGGTGTAGCTGGGGTTTTCCCAGGTGGCCGCATGCAGCTTGGCGAGCTCGGAGAGGCTCTCGGCCGCCTGCTCGGGCGTGTAGTCGCTCAGCGCATCGAGGAAGACCGCACCGTGCGGCACGACGTCCTCGGTGATGATGACGCCGTGGCGGGTGACGGGATCGACGTCGGCGTAGACGCTCGTCAGCACCCGCATGCCGGTCTGCGAGGCGACGTCGCGGTAGAAGTACGCCTCCGGCTCGCCGACCTGCCGGAAGGCCTTGCCCACCTCGGTGAAGTAGCCCTTCCCGCACAGGTTCGGCGACAGCCCCTCGGGCACTCCTCCCGCGCATTCGATGGTGAAGCGGGCATTGGTGGCGACCCGGCTGATGACCGGCCCGGGCGTGACGCCGGTGACCTCGATACCCGGGAAGCGCGGCGCGAGCGCTGCCGTGAGCCAGGCCGGTGACTGCAATGTCTCGAGAGTTTCCGGAACGAGGACGCTCATGAGATCCGTTCGAGGACGACGACCGGGATCGTGCGGTCGGTACGGGTCTGGTAGACGTTGAAATTGGGCCAGATCCCCGTCATCAGCTCCCACAGCCGGTCACGTTCGGCGCCTTCTGCCGTGTGGGCCCGCGCCGCGAAACTCTCGGGCCCGACCTGAAGTTCGACGTCCGGATCCGCCGTGAGGTTGTGGTACCAGTTCGGGTGCGTGGGTGCCCCGCCCTGGCTGGCGATGACCACGTACGAGTCGCCGTCCTGGCCGTAGATCATGGCCGATCGGCGGGGTTTTCCGGACTTGCGGCCGGTCGTGGTCAGCACCAGCGTGTGCACCCCGCTCCATTCATGGCCGACGGTTCCGCCGGTCTGCAGGTAGCGCTTGACGTGCTCGTCACCGACCAATGTGAGATCGGGTGGCGTGTATCCCGGCTCGCTCATCGGCTGCCCACCACCACATGCTTGAGTTCCTGGAAGGCGCGGATGCCGGCGGCGCCGCGCTCACGTCCGTAGCCGCTCTGCTTGTAGCCGCCCATCGGCGTGTAGCCCGCGGCCATGCCGGTGTTCACCTGGACGGTCCCGCTGCGCAGCCGCTCGGCGACGCTCATCCCGAGCGCGAGATCGCCGGTGTAAACGCCGTTGGACAGGCCGTATTCGGTGGCGTTGGCGATGCGGACGGCGTCGTCGATGTCGCGGTAGCCGAGCACCGAGAGCACCGGCCCGAAGAACTCGCGCTGGTTACCCGGGTTCGCGGGATCGGGCGCGTCGAGGACGGTCGGCTCGTAGAACCAGCCGGGGCCCTCCACGGCTACGGCCACCCGCGGCAAGGCGCGCGCCGGCGGCGACCGAGCGCTGCACGAGCTCGTCGACCCGGTGGCGCTGCTGCTCGGAGATCAGCGGCCCTACCATCGTCGACCTCTCGGTCGGAGGGCCGATCGTCAAAGTGCCTGCGGCTGCGGCGATCGCGTCGACGACCTCGGCGCGCCGCTCCTCGGGAACGAGCACCCGCGTCTGCAAGGCGCAGCCCTGGCCGGAGTGCGCCGCGAACACGGTGAGAGCCGCGCCGACCGCCCCGCCGATACCCGCGTCGAACGCATCAGGCAGGTGCAGCGCCACGCTCTTGCCCCCGAGTTCGAGGATGACGCGCTTCAGCGTTGCCGCTGCCTGGGTCGCGACAGCCCGCCCGACGGTGGTCGACCCGGTGAACGACACCACGTCGACATCGCGGTGCGTGGTCAGCAGGACCGCGCCGTCATTGCCTTGCTCCACCACGACATTGAGCACTCCGGGCGGCAGGCCGGCCTCTTGCGCCGCTTCGCCGAACACCGTCGCCTCGAGCGGCGTCAACGGGCTCGGACGCAGCACGACCGTGCATCCCGCGAGCAGCGCGGGGATCACCTTCCACACGTTGGTGATGAGCGGGAAGTTGTAGGGGGTGATGGCGGCGACGACGCCGGCAGCCTCGTAGCGCCGGACCGACAGGCGCACCGCAGAGCCCACGAAGTGGTCGCCGAGCGGGACCTCGTTGTACTCCCAGTCGGGCATTCGGGCATAGAGGTCGGCGAGCTCGCGCACGCTGGAGATCGCCATACCGACCTGGGTGAGCTCGGTGACCGTCCGGGGACAGCCGGCCTCCTCGATGACCGTTTCGATGAGCACGCCGCGCCGGGCCTCGAGCGCGTCGCCGAAGCGCTCGATCACCCGGACGCGTTCGGCGGGCGCGAGCGTCGGCCAGGGTCCCTCGTCGAACGCCCGCCGGGCCGCGGCGATGGCCGCCTGCACCTGCTCGGCCGAGGCTCCCTCGACGCTCGCGATGACCTCGCCGGTGGCGGGAGATTGCACCTGCACCGCCTCGCCGGCGCCGCGGACCCACTCGCCATCGATGAACGGCTGCCGTGCCGCTACCAGATCAGTCATCAGCTCTCCCTGCATACGCATTCATCGGGCGAGATATCCCCCGTCGACGGGGACGATCGCGCCGGTGGTGTTGGCCGAAAGCTCAGACGCGAGGAACAGCACCGCGTTGGCGCAGTCCTCCGGTGTGCTCGCGCGCCCGGTGGGGACGAACGAGCCCCACAGTTCGAGCTCCTCATCGCTGCGCGGCGCGAACGCCTCGCGCTCGTCGCGCCCGAAGTTGGTGAGCAACGTGGCCGGCGCGATCGCGTTGATGCGTATGCCTTCCTTGGCGACCTCCATCGCCAGCGACTTCGTCAGCAGGATGCCGCCCGCCTTGCTCACCCCGTAGGGAACGCCGCCGAAGCCGACCATTCCGGCGACCGATCCGGTGTTGACGATGACCCCGCCGCCGGCGCCCGCCGCGGCCTGGCGCCGGAACTGCAGGACCGCGTGCTTGCAGCCGTAGACCATGCCCATCAGGTTGATGCCGAGCAACCGGTCCCAGTCGTCCTGAGTGTGCTCGGTGAAGGTCAGGCCGGGCCGGGGGGTGCTGACGCCCGCGTTGTTGTGCATGACGTCGAGCCGGCCGAAATGCTCGACGGCTGCCGCGATCAGCGCTTCGACCTCGGCTTCCTTCGACACGTCGCAATGCACCGCAAGCGCCGTGCCACCGGCCTTTTCCACGAGGGCGACGGTGTCGGCTGTCCACTCGTCGCGCACGTCACCGGCGACGACGCGAGCGCCGTGCTCGGCGAACAGCATCGCCGACGAGCGACCGACGCCCGACCCGGCGCCGGTGACCACACAGGTCTTGCCCTCGAGCAGCCTCACGACAGCCTCACGCCACGACCCCGAAAGTCACCGGAACCGTGTCGGGCCCGCGCTCGTACAGCCCGATGATGCGCGGCGCGGGACGGCCGGGATCCAGCCGCAACCCGGGCAGCCGGTCGAGCAAAGCCCCGACGCCGTGGGTGATTTCCATGCGGGCGACGTGAGCGCCGAGGCAGGTGTGCGGGCCGAAACCGAAGCCGAGATGGGCCTTGACGGGCCGGAACGGATCGAAATCGTCGGGCTGCTCCCACCGTGACGGATCGCGGTTCGCCGCTGCCAGGCAAGCGTGGATGACCGATCCGGCCGGCAGCTCGACCCCACCGAGCGCCGTGTCACGCGCCACGAAGCGCGCGAAGACCGGATCCGTCGGCATCCACCGCAGCGATTCCTCGACGGCCCCGCGCAGGAAAGCACGATCCTGCCGCGCGGCGGCGAGAGCCTCCGGATGGTTGAGCAGCGCGACGATCGTCAGCCCCAGCTGCTTCCACGTCGTTCCCGAGCCCGCCGCAAGCAAGAGGAACGCGAACGAGAGCACTTCCGTATCGGCGAGGCGATGCAGTCGCCCGTCCTCGTCGGTGACCTCGGCCTGGACCAGGACGCTGATCAGATCGTCGGCGGGCTGCTCACGGCGGGCCGCGATCGTCGGAATCAGCAGTCGCGCCAGCGTGGCCGTGTCCCGCCCGTCAGAGGTCACAGCGGCACGCACGTCGAGCGCTTCGGAGATCGTGATGCCGAAGCTGCCGGTGATGGTCAGCAGCGGGATGGGGGCGCAGAACTCGGCGTTGAGATCGGCGCGGCCGTCAGCGACGAACCCGTCGATGAGGCTCGTCACCGTGCCGCGGATCCAGTTGTCGAGCCACCAGACGGCCTTGCCCGGCACGAAGGACGGCTGGACCAGCTTTCGATAGCGCCGGTGACGCGCACCGTCCATGAACAAGATCGCGGCATCGGGCATCTGCGGCTCGCCTGGCAGCGCAGGCACGTTGGTGACGAAGTCCTGGTCGTCCTGCAGGACGCGGGCACACGTGTCGTAGTCATACGCCGAGAAGTGCGGTCGGTCGGGATACGGCAGGCCTTGGAAGAAGACGTCACCGGTCCAGCCGAGCGCCTCGTGCGGCGCCCCCGGATGCACCGGACCGGTTTCGCGCAGGCGCTGGAACGTCGGGTAAGGGTCGGTCTCGAACGTGCCTCCCCGCGAGGCATACACGTCGCTACGGAGGTCGAACAGGGACCGCAAGCGGTCCCGGTCGAGCACCAGTTCCGTCATGCGTCACCTTTGATCAGCTTGAGCGCCCCGGTCGGGCACCCCGCGACCGCCTCGACCACCCGCTCGTCGCCGGTGACCACCGGCCCCACCAGCACGACGCCGCCGGTGTCGTCGACGTCGAAGACGTCAGGGAGGGCAAACGCGCAGGCGCCGGAGCCGATGCACACGCTGCGGTCGGCCTCCACGGCCCAGCCCGAAGTCACCGCGCGACCATAGCAGCGCGCCGAATTGCTGTCACCAACGCTAGTATTTCGTCATGCCTCTTGCGCCGTCGCCGGCCGTGATCCGTGCCGCCGACGTGCTCATGGCGCTGGCGGCGAACCCGACGAGGCCGTTCACGGTGACCGAGCTCGCCCGTCTCGTCGGCATCCCCCGAGCCACCTGCAACTCGCTGCTGCTCGGACTGGCCGAGCGCGGCTTCGTCCGGCGCGACGCCGCCCTGCGCTACGAGCTCGGCCAGGCGGGCATCGTTCTGGGGGACGCCGCCCGCGCTGCCAACCCGGCGCTGCGGGCGGCCGGGGTGCACGCGGAGGCGTTGGCCCGGTCGCAGTCCTACGTCGTGGCAGTGACAATTCGCGATGGCACCCAGACGCGGGTGGCGAGTGTCTACGACTTCGGGCCGCCGTTCGGAATCCGGCCCCGGTCGGGTGATGCCATCGCGCTGGTACCGCCCTTCGGCGCCACCTTCGTCGCCTGGGAGGACGCCGCGCAGGTGCAGTCCTGGCTGCAACGCGCCGACCCGCCGCTCACGCCGGCGGAGATCATCCGTTACCACGAGGCGCTCGCTGCCGTGCGCCGCCGCGGCTACAGCATCACCGTCTCCCCCGGCCGCCAGCCCGAGTTGGCGACGGCCCTGGAGCACTTGATCGGCGATCAACCCGCCGGTGATCACAGGCAGGTTCGCGACGACGCCATCCGCGTCGTGACCCATAGCGAGTACCTGGCGTCAGAGCTCGACCCGCAGGGTTCGATACGGCTCACTCAGCTGTCGGCTCCGGTGTTTCAGCCGGCGGACGGCGCTGACGGCGGCGCCGGAGAAGTCGGCGCATCGGTCATGCTGCTCGGGCCGAGCCATGACCTGAGCGTCCGGGAGATCAATGCCCTCGGCGAGAAAGTCCTCGCGGCCGCCACGAGAGCCACGAACGACATCGGCGGCGTGGCCCGCTGACCCGACGAGTCAGAGTTGATCAGAGGTGAAAGGCCGCACGCATCGAGACGGCCGTACGCGCGTTACCCAGCAGCGGCAGGCCGAGCGTCTCCTCGCTGAGGCGCAGCAGCGAGTAATGGGTGAACGAAACGGCGCTCGTCGTGCCCGGTTTCACCTGCGGCGCAACGACAATCGCGGGCGCTCGGTTGCCGGCCGTGCGGTCATCGGTGTCCCAGACGATGAGCAGGATGGTCGAGCCCGTCCGATATCCAGCGGAATTGACCACCTTCGGGACGAACGTCTTCAGCCAGGCATCGCCTTGCGCGACAGTGCCGTCGTGCATGTCGTGGAGCATGTTGGGGGTCACGAACGTGTAGCGCGCGGCGAATGTCGGGGCGTTCGGCAAGGGCACGTTCTGCGTCCGGCAGGCCGCCGCCACGGGCACGTAGTACGGGGCGGGGTTGTGCTTCACCATGTACGGATACGCGTTGGACTTGTCGCAGTTCGTCGGCATCGACTCCGACAAGGACTGCCAGGACGTGGTCTGGCTGAAGATGCTGGCCGCCTTGATGGGGTGCGAGGCCGGCAAGTTGTCGTCCTTGATGCCGTAGAACGATCCCGAGGTCACGGCGAGATAGTTCGGCAACGACGGGTAAGTGACCCCGTGGTACTGGCTGGCGACCCCACACGCATGAGCCAGGCTGTTCAGATACGGCGCCGACTTACTCCCGATGATCTGGCTGAACGACCTGTTCTCCATGAACACCACAACGACGTGGCTGTAGGTCGCCCGCGGCGCGGCGCCGACACAGGGGCGCGCCGCAGTCACGGGCACGGTCGGCGGGCTCGCCGCACAAGCGGCCGCTGACACCGCCAGCATCCCGGCGGCAAAACCCCATCGCCAACGTGTTCTCACAGCAAAGCCCTTCATGACGGGGACTCTGGCCATGGAACATGAAGAACGGGCGTCCGCTCACCGCCCTGTCACCCGAAATGGGGGCAAACACCAAAGGGCGTGGCGCGTCTCACCTTCGCAACACGGATCTGATGCACGCTGGACGTAAGGAGGGCTCCTGCCGGTGACGAGGATCGAGTAGGGAGGCCACTGTGCCGACGCTGGTGCAGCGGGCCGTGACCGGGACCAACCGCCAGACCTGGGTGCCGCTCCGGGGTCGCCAGAACACCGCTGCTCCGTGGCTCGCCGCCGCCGTCATCGCCGTCGTCGCCGGCACGGCGGCGTTCGCCAGGATCATCAATCTCGGCCACGGGGCGCCCGGATTCCTCATCGACGCGGGCCGTACCTACGGCAATCCCGCACACCTGCCGGCGGGCGTTCCCGTGCACGCCGGCAGCGGCTATGACGGCCAGTTCATGTATCGGCTCGCCCAGAATCCCTTCGACCTGCACCTGCATGCCCCGGGAATCCGGCTGGACAACGCCTTTCGGCTGGGGCGCATCGGCTATCCCCTTGTCGCCTGGCTGCTGTCCTTCGGTGGCCAGACGGTGCTGGTACCGACCGCGCTCCTGCTGGTGGGCATCGGTTCGCTGGCCGGGCTCGCGGCGATAGGGGCCGCCCAGGCCCGCGCGAACGGCTTGGCCTGGGGCTGGGGTCTGCTGATCTGCTGGCCCGGCCTGCTCTTCAGCATCGACTTCGACCTCGCCGAACCCTTGGAAGTGCTGCTCGTCGTCGCCGGCTTCCTGGCGTTGCGACGCGGCCGGGCCGGCTGGGCCACGGCGGCGCTGAGCCTTGCCGTGCTGACCCGCGAGACCGCCGTCGTCGCCGTGGTAGCCGTAGCCCTCTGGCGGTTGCCGCAGCTGCTGCGGCGACGGATGGGCCGGCTCGATCTTGCCTGGGCAGTACCCCTATTCGTGTTCGCCGGCTGGCAACTGATCTGCCGCGGCGTGACGGGCCAACTGCCGCTGACGAGCGATGCGGGGTCGAACTCGCAGTCGCCGCTGCGCGGCCTGGTGCAGGCGTGGTCGAGCTGGAGACGCATCGCCGAGCGCCGTCCTTTCGAGGCCAGCTTGCACGCGGTCGAGCTGACGATCCTCGCGCTGATCGTCCTCGCCGCGGTCGCCGTCGTTGTGACGCGACTGGCACGACGTGAGTCCCGCGCGCCGCAGCAGGTTTCAGCGCAGCCGCCGGATGAGCCCTGGAGCATCGCCCTCGTGCTGGGCGTGGCCTTCGCCTGCTGCCTGTCGGTGGCCGTGTGGTCGAGTTCCAGCGATCTGCGGATGTTCTCCGACACCTACGCCATAGCCGCGCTGATCCTGCTGTCGCGCCGGCCGTCGCGAATCGTGCTCGGCGCCTGGGCGTTCGGCCTCGCCGGGGTGGCGGCCGCGGTGACCGCCTACTGGGCTCAGGTTGTCTGAGCAAGCGTGACATGAGCACCGAACATCCGCAGTTGCAGGCGCCGGAGCCCCCTCGCCCGCGTCATCCGGCGCCGGCGAGAGCCGGGATCCCGGCGCGCCGGACCCCGGTGGAATATCCACCGCCGGCACCGCCGCGCCGGCGACCGCGCGACCTGCTGCGAGTCGTCCTCGTCGTGCTGGCCGCCGAGCTGGTGGTGGCCGCCGTCGCGGCGCTGGCCGGAGTGTCCTACGACTTGCGCGGCATGCTGTTCTTCGCGCTGCTCACCGTGCTCACCGTGACCCTCGACCTGAGCATCGCGCTCGCCTGGAACCGGTGGCCGGCGCAGGTCCGGCTGCTCGGGCGAGGCACCGGGATCGTGCTCATCTCCTGCGCCGGAGCCCTGGTCGCCTTCGTCTACCTCAACAAACAAGAGGGTTTTTACGCGAGCTTCTCCGACATCTGGGGATCCGCCCAGCAGAAGACCGTCGCGCCGCACTACCCCGAGGACCGCACCCATGCGCGCCTTGATGTGCTGGCCACCGACTGGCAGCCGCAGGCGCGAGCAGCGGCGCGCCAGGGCCGCGGAACCGTGCTGGCCGTGCGCCTGTGGGGCTCGCGCAGCGGAATCGTGCGCCATGGCTACGTCTATCTTCCGGCCGCGTATTTCGACCAGCCCGCGAGCCTGCGGTTCCCGGTCATGGAGCTGCTCCCCGGCCAGCCCGGAGGCCCTCCGAACTACCTGCATCAGCTCGGACTTGCCGGTCTGCTGGACCAGGAGATCCGAGCCCGGCGCATCCCACCGGTCATCGCCGTCCTGCCCGAGGTCACCACGCACAGCGTCTTCACCGAATGCGTGAACGCGGTGCACGGGCAGCGCGACGAGACGTACCTGACCAGCGACGTCGTCGACGACGTGAACGCCAGCTTCCGCACGCTTCCCGGACGCACCTGGGGTATCGCCGGCTACTCCACCGGAGGCTTCTGCGCGGTCAACCTGGCGAGCCACCATCCCGACCGCTACGCCGCGGCGGCCAGCCTCTCCGGCTACTTCCAGCCTGCTCAGGATCCCGGCACCACGCGCCTCTACGCGGGAAGCAAGACCGCGCTGCGGCGCAACTCCCCGGACTGGTGGGTGACGCACGCCGCACCCACGGCTCCCCCGCTGTACGTCTTCGCGTCAGGCCAGGATCCGTTCGCGATAGCCCAGGAGAAGACCTTCCGGCATCTGGTGAAACTGCATGCGCCGCTGCTACCGGTGACCTTCGACGTGATCCCCACCGGCGGGCACAACTTCAACGTGTGGCGGATCGGGCTGCCGAAAGCGCTGGAATTCCTCAGCAATTTCCTGCCCATGCCGCTGAACCGCTGACCTGCTGAACAACTCGCGACGGCCGCCTCGCCCGGCCCGGCGTGAGCAGGCATCCGCAGACTCGTGTGGTAGGTATGGGCCGTGCACAGGTGGGCGAGCAGAGCCGCTGCTGCCGGTGTCACCGCCGTGGCCGCGCTCACCGTTGCCGCCTGCACCCCGGCCGCCTCACCCACCGCCTTCCCGGTGGGGAGCGTGCCGACCACCGGACCCCTGTACTTCGGGGCGACGGCCTTCCATGGCTGCACCGCCAGCGTCGTTTCCAGCAGCAGCCAGAACCTGCTGATCACCGCTGCCCACTGCCTGTCGGGTACCGGTCGCGGGATGTCGTTCGTGCCTGGCTCGGTCGACGGCAGCGAACCCTACGGCCGCTGGACGGTCATCGCGGCGTATGCGGATCCTGCCTGGCTCAGCACGCGCAACCCGCTGGACGACGTGGCGATCCTGAAGGTGGCGCCCGACCAGATCTTCGGGACTTACCTGCAGGTGCAGCAGGTCACCGGAGGCAACCGACTCATCGCGACTCCGGCCACTCTCGGTGAGATGCAGGTGCCCGCCTACGCGGCCGGCGTCGGCGGCCGGCCGTTCACCTGCCTCGCGACGGCGTACCGCACGGGCGCGTACACCACGTTCGACTGCGGCGGCTACGTCGCCGGCAGCAGCGGAGCCCCGTTCATCCAGGGCTCCAACGTGCTCGGTGTCATCGGCGGCCTGCATCAGGGCGGCTGCCTGCCCTCCACGTCGTACTCCTCGCCGTTCGGCTCGGCGACGATCGCCCTGCTGAACAGGGCGGCGTCCGCAGCGGCGGGCGACAGCCTCCCGGCAGCCGGATCCGACGGCTGCTGACCGGCTTCCGGCTGGAAAACATCTAGCTTTCATATTCGCCCCTCAGAGCGGGTGCAGCCGCGTTATCGTTCCCCCCTCGAAACCGAGGGAGCGAGCACATGCAGGCCGGGCCCATCCCCCGCACGATGAGGGGACATCAGCAGTTCACCTGCTCGACCACCGCTGAGCCCCACCGGGTATGGCAGGCGCTCACCCAGCCGGAGCAGACCCGCGCGTACCTCTACGGGCTGGCCGCGCACTCGTCGTGGGAAGTCGAGGCCGAGATCGAGTTCCGCCACGAGCACCACACCCTGACCGGTCAGGTGATGCACGCCGAGCGGCCGTGCCGCCTGTCGTACTACCTGGCGGCCGGACCCGATGACTTGCCGACGTACGTGACGTGGCAGGTCCGCCCGTCTCCCGCGGGCTCGACGATCCGGCTCCAGATCGACGAGACCGACCCCGCCGCCGCCGATACCGACGAGGAAGCCGAGGACACCTGGCTGCCGGTGCTCGCGGCCCTGCAGCATCACCTCGAGAGTTAGCCTGCAGGCAGCCGCTCGCCCGCCTCGACGCGGGCGGCGATGGTGTTGCCCTGCGGGGCCAGCGGGCATACCCACTCCGGCGAGTAACGGCACGACGGGTGGTAGAGGAAGTTCAGGTCGAGCACGAGGCTGGTGCCGGTTCCACCCAGGTCCACACCCTTCGCCGTGTCGAGCAGGTACCGACCGCCCCCGTAGGACGAGTCCCCCGCCGTCCCGTCCCGCAGCGGCACGAACAAGCCACCCGCGTATTGCTTCAGCCACCACACATCGACGCGGGCGGAAACCGGCGCAGGGATCGCCACCGTTGCGACCAGCCGCATCACGGTCGTGCCGTCGCCGCCCGTCGGCACGTTCAGCTCGATGGTGTCGGAGACCGGCTCGAGCGGGAGCTCGAAGCGCAGCGCCGGGTCGTAGGGCCAGAGCGGAAGACCGGTGTCACGTAACGGATCGCCCGCCGCCAGTGGGCTTTGCGGATGGTGGCGAAACAGCGCGTCTCGACCGGCCCGCCAGAGCGCGTGGCCCTCCTCGGGTGACGGCGCTGAGCGCACCTCGGCGTAGAGCGCACCGACGCGGCGCCGCCAGTCGGCCAGTTCCATTTCGGAGACGCTCGTCGCCATAACCCGATCATCGCCGCGAGATGCGCGGCTCTGCTATGACCGCACGCGTCTCATCCCTCGCGCTTCGCCGGAAACAGCAGGTGTGGCACGCGATCTCCCTGGACCACGACCGTCGGGTCGCCGAGCGGGGCATCTGCGACCGACACCTCGCCGAAGAACGGGCGGCCACCGCCCATCACGACCGGCACCAGATCCACGGCGACCTCGTCGAGCAGCCCGAGTTCCAGGCACTGCCCGGCAATGATGCCGGCGGCTACCGCCACGATGCGATCCCCCGCCAGCTCCTGTGCTTTCGCCACCGCTGCCTCGACGCCATCGGTGACGAAATGAAACGGCGCGTCCGGGTGAGCCTCGATCCAGGCGGTCGGCAGCTGATGAGTCACGACCACGACCGGAACGTCCATAGTGTGCCGCCCGCCCCAGCCATCAGTGAAGTCGAACAGCGTCCTGCCGCATACCAAGGCGCCGAGCGCCGACACCCACCGCTGCCAGTACTCGGCGCTCTGCGGGCTCATATGGAACGTGAGGCCCTCGCTTGCTGTGGGGATCTCGACCTCACCGTTGCCCAACCAATCGAAGAGGCGGCCGATGGTGTTGTCGCTCTTGGCGATGTAACCGTCCAGCGACATCGATGCTGACGCAATGACTTTTCCCATCACCGTCTCCTCCGGCTCGAACGATGCATTGCCTGATACGACGCAGGCGCCGGCTCGGACTCATCGCGCCCGCCGCAAGAAACGTTCAGTCCGAAGCAGCGGACCTGCTACTACCCATGAGGTTGGCGACCTGCTGGTAGCGGCCGACGGGGACGAGGTGGACACCGTCGAAGGCGCCGCAATCCTTGGCTTCCTTGACCAGCTCCAGGGCGCGACGCACGCCGGCGTCGCCGTCATGCTCGAGGGCGTCGATGAGGTCGGCCGGCACGTCGATCTCCGGCAGGTCCGACGCGATACGCGACGCCATCTTCGCGCTGGCCATCACGAGCACCCCGGCGAAGACGCGCCCCGTGTAGTCCAGCGTGCGGCGCCACGCGATGAGCTTGTCGAGGTCGAAACACGCTTGTACGAGCCAGAAATCGGCGTCGTACTTCCACGCGGGGACGATGCTGCCGCAGCGCACCGTGACCCCCAGAGAGAACTCCGCATCGGGATAGGCCCGAGCCTCGGCGAGCATCTGGCGCACGGTGAGGTCTGAACGCGAGCCGACCGCCGGATCGTCGCCGCGGACGAACAGGAAGTCGCGCACCCCGTAGGCGGCGGCAGTCAGCAGATCGCGCCGGAAGCCGAGCAGGTTGCGGTCGCGGCTGTTGACGCACGCGATGGCCTGCCCGCCGAGATCGGCCACCTCGCGGGCGACCGCGATGCTGGAGACGGTCGCTCGGCCGATGTGATTGTCCGGGATCAGGAAGAGGTCGGTGACGCCATCGAACGCGACGATCTGGCGGCGCACCCGGCGCAGGTCAGGGGTCGTCGCCGGCTCGATCTCGCACATGATCGAGAATGGGCTCGCGTCATCGGTCATGTGTCCAGTATCGCGGCACCGCCTTGCGTCAGCCCGGACCGTGGCGTCCCACCAGGTGAAAGACGCGACTGAGCCCGCGGTAGGGATCGCGCCTGCCGGCTTCGAGTTCGACGGCGCACGTCTTCGCGACCTGCTCGCGATCGCGAGGATCCAACTCCGCCCCGCTGAACTCGAGCCAGTCGACGAAGAGCCAAACCCCGTACCAGCGCTGAGGTTTCACACCTCGTCGGCGCATGAGCTCGCTGAGCTCCTCGACCGTGTCAGCCCGGCCCGCAACCCCCAGCACCCCGATCTCGGTCCTGGCGTCGAACGCGGCGAGCGCGTCGTCCCAGCGCCGTTCCAGAGCCGGCCGCACGGCGCTTGCGTGCGCATTCGCGGTCATGATCGAGACGACGCCGGCAGCGCAGACGCAGCGGCACAGCTGGTCCACCATCGGCTCCGGATCCGCGAGATAGCCAAGGACGCCGTGGCACAGCACGGCGTCGAAGCGCCGGCCGCCGACCGCCTCTTCCGCGCGTTCCCCGTCGGCCTGCACGAAGGTGACGCGACGCTGGGCCTCCGCCGAGAGCTGCTGCAGCCTCCCCCGCGCCTTGTCCAGCATCGCGGGCGACGGGTCCAGCAGCGTCACCTCGTAGCCGGCCTCGGCGAGCGGAAACGACTGATGACCCGCGCCGCCGCCGACATCGAGCACGCTCGCCGGCGCCTCCGGCAGGTGCTCGAGCAGCTGGTGGTGCATCACATACGTACGCACCTGACCCTTCACCGTGGCATACGCGTCGTCGGCGAACTTGTCGGCCAGCCCGGCCCAGGTGTCATCGGCCACGACGACACCCTACAAGTAAGTAGTTAGTAACTAGTAACCTGATCATCGTGACGACGCGGATGAGCGGACTCGAACGCCGCTCCCAGGTGCTGGGAATCGCTGCAGCCGAGTTCGCGGACCATGGACTTCATGGGGCGTCGATCGAAGCGATAGCCCGCAAGGCGGGCATCACGCAGGCCTACATCTTCCGGATGTTCGGGACCAAGAAGGCGCTCTTCACCGAGCTCGTCGGCGCAGCTTTCGACCGGTTCAGCGATGGGATGTCGGGTGCCGCGAAAGGCGCCCACGGCCTGGACGCGCTCACGCTGATGGGCGGGCAGTACTACGCGATGCTGGCGGACCGCACCACACTTCTGTTGCAACTGCAGGGGTTTGCCGCGTGCGGCGATGATGAGGTACGCGAATTGGTGCGCACCCGGCTCGCGCGCCTGTGGGACACGGTGGCCGGTACGGCGGGATTGGATCCGGTGACGGTGAAGTCGTTCCTCGCGTTCGGCATGCTGCTCAACAACGTCGCAGCGCTGGATATCGCCGAGCTGGACGAGCCATGGGCAAAAGGCGTACGCACTCGCATCCGTCCGGGACTCTTCAAACACATCACCCGCGCCACAAACCGCTGAGAACCTGAGCAAATAAAGGGGACTCTGCCGACGAGCCTGGCAGCTCGCACGCAATGTTCGAGGTGTTGAGTGGGCTCTGACCGTGGACCTCCAACTCGCCCATGGTCGCCGAGCACGAAGGGTGCGCACCCAGCAGATGGCATTCGAGATCATCCGCTAGCCCCAGCAAGTGGTGGGGCATTGCAGACCGCCACTGGCTGGTGGCCGGTGATGTCGCAGATCGCGGCGGTGAGCGCGTTCGCGGAGCCGATGACACTCTTGCTGATGACGTTGGTCGGGTCCGAGAGCGCAGCGGCGATCTGGTCGGGGGTCTTGCCCTGGAGCACGGCGTAGTTGTAGGTGGACCCGACAATGCCGTAGGAGTTGCCGATGTCGATGAACGGAACCGCGCCTTGATGGTCGTACTCGTTGATGAGAGCGGCCTCGTCCGGGGATGGTGTTTGCAGCGGCTCGTAGATGTTGCCTCGTGGCTGATTGGTGGCGGTTTCGACTGACTGGAACGTCAGATAGGGGCTGGTGTAGCTCGCCCCGTAGAAGCTGAACGTGGCGATGTTGGCAGGCACGTCGGTACTGGAGGACGTGAGCGTGCTCAGCGAGGACCAAGTACCGAAGCGGGACAAGGCAATGATCAGCGGCCAGCGCTCTGCGGCGGAGAAGGGGGAGTATTCGGCACCGTCAAAGAACACGACGGGCTTGCCGTCTGCCACCAACGCCGGTCCGTGGATCTTCGGTAGGCCGCCGATGTCAGTGCCGGGCGGGATGGCGGCGAACAGGGAGGCAGGCAGGTTGGTGACCTGCTGCACCAACATCGGGTCGGCGGGGGTTCGTGGCGACGCTGGCGGAGGCGTCGGCGTGGCGGTCGTGACGGAGGTCGATGGCGTTGGGGACGCCGAGGTCGAGGAGGTCGCCGGCGCGGGTGTGATGCTGGCGTTCTGATCAGACGAGCCTGGGAGCGCGACCAGGACGACGGTGACGACGGCCGCGGTGGCGAGCGTGGCCGCGCCGACCGTGATGCGCCTGCGCTTGGTTTGGAGGCGTCGTCCCCGGCGTACGGCCTCCCCGATGTCGGGCACGTATGGCTGTTTGCTGCTGGCCTCATCCAATGCCTGGGAGAGCGGATCGGTCATCATTGGTCTACCTCCGAGGTGAGGATGAGTCGTAGTGCGGCGACGGCTCGGTGGGTTGTGCTTTTCACCGTGCCGACCGAGCAGCCGAGCGCTTCCGCCGTCTCGACTTCGGAGAGCTGCTCGAAGTAGCGCAGGACGACAGCCGCCCGCTGCCGGGTGGGCAGTCGGCGAAGAGCTTCCATCAGCTCGGCGCGTACGGCGCGTTCCAGTGCCCCGTCAGGAACGCTGACCGCGCCCTGCTCGATGCCAGCAGGAGGCTTGCGGTTGCGCCGCCAGCGCTGCTTGGCCTCGTTGACCAGGATCTTGCGGACGTAAGCGTCAGCGTTGCTGCTCGCTTCCACGCGACCCCAGTGAGCGAAGGAGCGGGCGAGGGCATCTTGAACCAGCTCTTCTGCCTCATGCCAGTCGCCGCACAGCAGGTAGGCCGCACGATGCAGGCGGCCAATCCTCGGGGCTGCCCAGGCCCGAAACCGCTCCTCCTGCGGCGCGTTCATCCCACCCCTTCCGCCCGCACACCCAATAGATGCAGCCGATCACGCGAAGGTTGCCTGATCGTCAGGATTGAGCGCTCGGTGACCCCCGAGCGCCACCACTCTCCGGAGGCATCAAGGTTGCAAAGATGGTCGGCGAGTGCGACCCGACTACCTTTCGACAATGACCGATATCGAGGTCAAAAGGGCCTACGCCGCGCTTTCCGCGCTGTACATCGCGACCTTCGGCTCTCTCGAGAGCGTGCACGCGGATGACCTCGACCTCATCCGCCGGCATCTCGGTCACCAGACGGGTGCGGTCGTCGATCTCGGGTGCGGCCCTGGCCACCTGACGGGATACCTGCACGACGCGGGAGTCCACGTGACGGGCGTCGATCTGGTGCCCGAGTTCATCAGTCACGCCAGAGCGACCCACCCCGACGCCCGGTTCGAGGTCGGGTCCCTCGCAAGCGAGGCGCGGCCCCCGCACTCCCTGTCCGGAATCCTCGCCTGGTACTCGCTCATCCACATCGCGCCTGCCGACATCGACGACGTGCTGGCCGGCCTGCGGTCAGCGATGGCACGCGATGGCGGCTGATCGTGGGCTTCTTCGAGGGCGACGAGATCAGCGCCTTCGACCACAAGGTGATCAGCGCCTACCGGTGGCCTGTTGCGGAATTCAGCAAGCGCCTTACCGCCGCGGGATTCGCCGAAGTGGAACGCCTGCAACGGCCGCGTGACGGCACGATCCGGCCGCACGTCGCCATCGCTGCCCGGGCGATCTAACGAGGTCGGGCTCAATCCTGTAACGCCAGCGCTGCGCCCCACAGGCCGTTGCTGGTGTACAGCGCCGTTACGGCGTCCAACTCCACCATCGCGCCCTGCGGCGAGCCGCCTACGGCACTCGCGACCCACCAGTCGGCGCCCGGCAACCCCGCCGACGCGTACACCCGGCAACCCGGATTCTGGCGCACGTACGAAGGCCGCGGGCTAGCCAGGACCTCGCCGTGCGCCGGCTCCCACAATCGCACCTGGCCCGTCGCCTCGTGGCCGATGACCACTGCGTCATACCAACGCCAGAGCACCACGTACCCGCCGTCGGGAGCGACAGCCGAGGCGACCAGGTGTCCCGGTGAGACGCGCTCGACGTGCGGACCCGGGAACTGCGGCGCGTATCGCGCCTGTGCCCTCGCGTCGCCGAGCCAGAGCTCGCACCAGTCCTCCGCGACCTGCAGCACGACCGCGCCCGCAGGCAGCACCAGCCCGTGGATTCCATCTCGACAGTCTCGCAGATTCAGCTCTGGACAACATCTGGATCCGTATATACAAGGATCTACTTGTACAAGTACCCTCTGTGGAGTGCCCACGGACCCAAGAGAGTAAGGTGAAGACATGACCGACGAACTGGACCAGGACTACGCATCGGAGCTGGCGCTGGCAGCGTCACCGGATGCCGTCTTCGCGGCGCTGACGACGATCGACGGCCTCACCGCATGGTGGACTCCGGCGACAGGCAATGGGCTTGCCGGCGGGGAACTGACCTTCGACTTCGGACCCGAGTCGACGGCCGCGATGCGGGTCGAGGCGGCCGAGCGCGGGGCTGGGGTCCGCTGGACGTGCACGTCGTGCATCCAGCAGGACTGGGTCGGCACGACGTTGCACTTCGACCTCGAGGGCCGGCCTGACGGTGGCACCGAATTGCGCTTCCGCCACGCCGGGTTGACGCCACGGCTCGAGTGCTTCACCGACTGCAAGAGCGGCTGGGATCACTTCATCCAGAGCCTTCGCGCTTACGTCGAGACCGGCGTCGGAAATCCGAACCGGTCGGCAGCTGACCTCGCCCGCCGCGAGGACCTGGCGCGCCGTCTGCGAGTCTTCGAGCGCCGTCTGAGATCCTTGCGGTCATGGCCCCAGCTCGCACGAGTGCGGCCCTCGGGTCACCCGGTGCTGATGACCCGACGGGCGCCGTACTTCGAGCACTCGCCGATCCGCAACGTCGTCAGATCCTTCGGCTCGTGCGCGGCGGCGAGCTGGCCGCTGGACAGATCGCGTCACACTTCGACGCCACGCAGCAGGCAGTCAGCCATCACCTCCAGGTGCTCGCCAGAGCCGGCCTCGTCAGCGAGCGGCGCGACGGCACCCGCCGGCTGTACGCGCTCGACCCGCAGGCCCTCGACCCGGTGCGCGAGATGCTGTCGGAGCTGTGGCCGGCGGCGTTGGAGCGGCTGAAGTCCGTCGTCGAGCAGGATCAGCAGAAGAAGTCGGCGAAGCCGAAGGAAGCGGGTCGAAAGTCGTGACCGAGCCCCAGCCGTTGACAGCGAGCGTGCGGATCGGCGCGTCGCCGGCCGTTGTCTTCCCCTACTTCACCGACCCGGCACTGCTGATCCAGTGGCTCGGCGACTCGGCCGAACTGCATCCCGAGCCGGGCGGGCTGTTCGCGCTCGACTTCAACGACACGTCCGTTCGCGGGCGAGTACCAGGAGGTCGACCCGCCGCGACGGGTCGTCTTCACCTGGGGCGTCGCGGGCAGAGACAGTCTTGCGCCCGGGTCGACCACGGTGGAGGTCACGCTGACCGCTGACGGGCCTGACACGATCGTTGATCTCGTGCACCGCGATCTGCCGCCCGACGCATTCGACGGCCACCTCGAAGGGTGGGCGCAGAAGCTCGACCAGCTCGTGCGCGCCGCCGGCAGGTAGAACGCTCGCAGCGGCGAAACATTGCTTGCGGGTCAGCCGGTCGGCGGCGGAGGCGACAGCGCGGCTTCGGTGAGTCCGAGCAGCCGAAGCGCGTCGTTGCGCAGGTCGGCTCCGCCGTCGAGAGCGGGCAGCGCACCGCTGGGACTGTGCACGCTCCATCTCACGCTGCAGCCAGAGGTGCTTGCGACGACGCTGGGCTGCAGCGCACCGGTCTTGGTGAACGCGAGCGACAGCGTGGGCTCGTTGGGGAGGCAGGCCAACCCGGTGGACACGCCCGGCGTCGTGCGGATCAGCCGGTTGAACTCGGTCGCGAGCCGGCGCACCGCAGCCGGATCGGTGATCTGGCGGGTCGGACCGCTCGACAGGCGGATGGTGACGACGCCTTCGGAGGGAGCGGTCTCGGCGGCCGGCCGCGGCGGGTACCAGATCGCCTGACCATCGACGCGGAGCCACGAGGTTCGACCGCCGGCCTCCGCGAGGGTGAACTGCAGCGCCGGCCGTCCCGCAGACGGCGCTGTCGGGCCGAAGGACAGCGACTGGCTTGTCTGCCGGCCCGTTGCGTTGGTGCCGCTGCCGTATCCGCTGACTGTCAGTCCTGCGGGCACGTGGCTGCGCAGATATGCCATCAACTCGTCAGGACTCAGGGCCACCTTCCACCAGCTGTGGTGGTCGATGAAGTTGTCGTTGACGGCCCGCGACGACGGCTGATCAAAGGCCGGACCCGGACTGGTCGTGAGCCGCTGCGCGCCGGGTGGAAGCACGACGGACTCCAGCAACGCCTGGGCGGCTGCTTCCCCCGCCGCCTTGCCGGGCGGCTGGTGCTGCCAGGTCACCGCCGATTTCTTGGCCTGAACGCTTGCCGACGGCACGAGAGTGCTGGGCTTGGCCGCTTGGCCGCAGCCGGCGAGGAGGCTGACGACGATGCTTGCAGCGCTGAGCAGGGCACCGAACCTCACACGGGTCGCCATGCCTGTTGGACGCCATAACACCGTTCTAGGTTGCTCGATGACGCCACACCTCTACAGGGACCCTGGCCGGTCCGGCATGACCGACTCCAGCGATACGACGGAAATGTAGCTCCACCCAGTGGCAGGTGGCCATGGTCCATTCCGGGTGCCTGCATGGCGAGCCGGTCAGGATCAGCACATCGGCGCGTGCCATGAGCGTGCGGTATTCGGCCTGCCAGCGTGGGAGTCGCTGGAAGCCGCCAGGGTAGAAGTCGGCCATCTCCCGCCCGTCCAGCTCCGCGAGCGCCGCACCCCGCGGATCGAGCCAGCCCGGACAACCCCGCCGATCGAATGCGCCTGCCAGCAGCAGCAGGCTCGCTTGATCGGACACGACGCATGCGTGTCGCCCGACGAGTCGCTGCAACAGGGAAACGTTCATGTCCGCGGCCTTTTGTCGCTCGATGAGGCCGGTGGATTGGCACAGCAAGGCGATCACGACCACCACGGCAAGAGCGGGCGATCCGCTCATTCGAAACCGGGGTTGGGTGGCGATCAGGAGTGCGAGCCACGGCGTGAAGAAATCCCCGTAGTGAAAGAAGAATGACGGCCCGTTCGCGAAGATTGGAAGAGCGATTCCGAGGACGATCGCAGCGCATCTTGCGAGCCCGGGCGTGAACAACGCCCGCCACATCAGGACGGCAAGGCCGATCAGGATCAGCACCACCAGTAGCTGCCGTCCTGCTGAGAGCTGGCCGTCGAGGCCGAGCACGACGGCGGTTCGAGCCAGCATTCCCTGCACGCCATCAGGCGGGCGGCGCAACTGCGTCCACACGGTGTCGTGAAACAACCGGCCACCGCCGAGAACGGCGAACGGGAAGATCAGCAGCGCGATGCCGGCGGTTGCCGCCGTCAGCAGCCTGGGCACTACGGTGCCGCGACGCTCGCACAGCAGCCAGATGACGACGCCGACGAGGGGAATCACTCCCCATGCCTTGATCATTGTCGCGATCCCGAGGTAGCCACCGGCAAGAGTGATGTCGAGGCTGCGAGCCGAGCGACGGGTCAGTCGCTCGATGGCGAGCAGGCCGAAAAGCCCCAGCCAGGGCTCCAGCATCAGCGTCGATCCCGCGACGATGCTGGGCGCGAAGGCGCCGCAGAACGCGCCCGCCAGCAAGGCTCGACGCGACGAAGCGGTACGCCTGACAATGAACGTGACCAGTCCGGCTACGGCACCCGACGCCACCACGGTGGCAAGTCGGGTCAAGGCGAAGGCAGTCGGCTGCCCCAGCCAAGCGGAAGCCCAGGAAACCGGCAGCAACAACAGGCTGATTCCCGGGGGATGCAAGAAGACTTGATCCCGGTACAGCACGTGACCGTGGGCAAGGAGCAGGGAGCTGCCGAGGTGGACGCCGTCGTCGTACTCGATGTCGCTGAACACGCCCCCTTGCCGCCAGAGCATGATCAGGCGTAGCCCGGCAGAGGCCGCCGCCACGGCCACCGCAAGCTTTGCTCCAGGGACCCGGCGATGGATTCTCACAGCCGCGATAGACGGCAGCGCCGGACGAAGGTTGCCGCCTGCAGGCTGTGACGCGAAAGTTGCCGCTGGGCTGCAACCATTCAGCTCGAAGGTCGTCTATGCACCGGAGACCACGCGTACCAGGCGCCAGGATTGGCCGGGCCAAGGCAAGCGAGGAAGGTGAGCCAGACTGTGAGTCGCGCGATTGCCGCTGCGTCCATTCCGGCCGATCCCGCCCTGCCTGAACCCTTCCCGATAGTCGTGGACGCGATCGCCGAGCTACACGCCCGTCACTACGTTCCACTGGTACGCCTGGCCATCGCGCTGATCGATCAGCGCGAAAGCGCCGAAGAGGTGGTCCAGGACGCCTTCCTGGCGACCCTTCGCCGCTGGCCCGACTTGCGGGATCCGAACGCGGCCCAGGCCTACCTGCGCCGGGCGGTCGTGAACGGCTCGCGGGATCGGCTGCGCGCACGACGGGTTCGTCGCGCAGCGCGGTTCCCGCATGCCGGCCCTACCCGAAGCCCGGAGGATGAAGTGCTGATGCTGGAGGATCATCGCGCCCTGATCGACGCGTTGCGGACCCTCCCGCGTCGGCAGCGCGAGATCCTGGTGCTCCGCTACTTCAGCGACCTCACCGAGCGAGAGACCGCAGACGCTGTCGGCATCTCCATCGGCGGCGTCAAATCCAGCGCCCACCGCGGCATGGCGGCGCTACGCCGAGTCCTTGGCGACCCGTCCCCCGACGGGAGGCACCACCGATGAGCCAGCACCTCAACGAGCGCGACGGCGACCTCGAACGGCTGCTTTCCGAGGCGCTGAACGCCCGTACCGCCGGGGAATTCGGCCGCCCCGACAGCAGCCTGGCCGACCTGCGCCGCGCCCTTCATCGCAAGAGCTCGCCGCGACGGCGCCGGGTCTCTTCCGCCCTCGGCGTCGTCGCCACCGCCGCTGCCGTGCTGCTGATCGTGCTCGGTGTCAGCTGGCTCGGACGCAGCTACCACTCGACCACGACGCCCACCGCTCCGAGCCGTCCGAGTGCTCCGCTCCAGAAGACCGGGTTCGGCTACTCGCCGGCCGATTACTTTCCGGCCGTCAGGTCCGACGGTCAGCCGGTGATCGTGCGGGTCTTCGATGGCCGGATGATGCGGATACTTCCACGGGGTCGAGTCAACGCCACCACGTGGGCACCGATCTCGCCGATGATCCTCTCGCCCGACGGCAACAAGGTGTACGGCGCCAGCAGGCAGTTGCAGGACGACGGAGAGCCCTATCCCGCCGGATATGGCGTCAATCATGTCGTGGTCATCGACCTGCGGACCAACCAGTTCGACTCGCTGGCGACCCGAGACGGGCGCATCTACGGCCTCACGCTCAGCGCCGACGGCACGACGTTTGCCTACGCGCTGGAAGGCGGCCAGGACGGCAGTTCCGATCGTGACGTCATCTACGTCCACGACCTGGTGCACGACAAGGACCGACATTTCCTGCTCGCTGCTGGCCAACGCACTGTCATCATGGCGCTGTCGCCGGACGGTTCTCAACTGGCGGTGAACGTCAACAGCGACTCTCCGGCGGTGCACGTCATGTCGACGACCTCGGGGGTGGTCCAACCGCCCCAACAGTGCTGGGGACTGTCGGATGCTCGAACTCCAGGTTCGGTCCCGTGCAGTGGACCCTCTCAGGCCTCTACGCCGCCCGGTATTGCAGTCCGGCAGGCGCCCAGCGATCGGGCACCGTCGTTCGCGTCAGCAGCGATCCGCATCAGGCTCCGACCGTTCTGGCGACAGCACCATCGAACGCCATCTTCGCCCTCCTGATACGCGACTCCGCGGCCGGTCTGGGCATCTACGTCCAGCAGGTCAGGGCGTCTGCCTTCGGCGTGACGAAGCTGTCGACCACTCGGCAAGCCCCCGTCACACTGCCAGACATTCGTCTCTCCGGCCCTGGTACGTGAAATGGTCACGCCACGCTCGATTCGCCTGTGAATAAAGATGATTCGGCGTAGCACTTCTGATAGCATCGAACGCATGTTCGAGACACTGACGCCCGCTGGGATGTCCGCTGCGGCACTGATCGCCCCGCCGGGGCCCGCTTGTGTGGAGGCCCTCGCTGCTATCGACCCACGCGGGTTGAGTGATTCGGCGCGGGTGGATCTGCTGATCGCCTGGCAGCGTCAGTCGTCGTGGGTGGCGTCGTGCCTGCAGTCGGTGCTGGCGGCGGTGGGTGATGCGGTCGAGGCGGCCGCGAAGGTGTGGCTGGATCCGAAGGACCCGGCCGACATGCCGCTGCGGGCGGCGCACGCGGAGATCGGTACCGCACTGCGGATGCCCGACAGCAAAGCCGCTGACTGGCTGGAAACGGCGCGGCGCCTCACCCGCGAGCTACCCATGGTGCAAGCGGCCCTCGCCGCCGGCGACCTCACCTATCTCCATGCCGAGGCGATTGTCGACGCCACCAAGTGGCTCACGGTGGAGAAGGGGCGATGGGTCGCCGAGCGTGTGCTGGGCCGGGCCAGACATCAGACGGTCGGAAGGCTGCGGCGGTGCTTGAAGCGGGCGGTCGTCGCCGCCGACCCGGAGTCCGCGGCTGATCGGGCTCGCAAGGCACATGCCGACCGGAGCCTGCGATGGTGGCCGCTGGACGACGGGATGGCCGAGCTCCGACTCATCGCCTCCGCCACCGACGTGATGACCGTCTACGAGGCAGCAGAAGCCATCGCCCAACGCCACAAAGCTGCCGGTCCGCCGCCCGGTAGTGACGCCTACCTCCCGATCGCCGCGTTGCGCGCCGACGCCCTCATCGACCTCGTGGTCGGCGGCGCCCCGGCCCCCAGGCCAGCCGCGGTAAACGTGACGATTGACCTGCCCACCCTGCTCGGGTTGGCCGACAATCCCGGTGAGCTCGCCGGCTACGGTCCGCTCCCGGCGCCGCTGGCCCGCACCCTCGCCGCTGACGGCCGCTGGCGCCGCATGGTCCTCGACCCGATGACCGGCGCGCTGCTCGACCTTGGTGACACCCGCTATCGGCCGAGCGAGGCGCTGGCCCGGTTCGTCAGAACCCGCGACCGCAGCTGCGCGTTCCCCACCTGTAACCGGGCAGCCCATCGCTGCGAGGTTGAGCATCGCGAGCCTTTCCGGCCCGGTGACCCCGCCGGCGGCCGGACCGACCGTGACAACCTACGCCCGATGTGCGCGAGCCACCACAAGGTCAAACACAAGGGCGGCTGGAGGCTGAGCGCCAACCCATCCAACGGCGGCGTCACCTGGACCAGCCCGACCGGCCACCCCTACGACGTCGAACCGGAAGACCATCGCCCGGTCGCTACGTTCGAAGCGACACGAGAAACCTCCACGGCAACGGACTAGATTGCAGGGCGTGCGCGTAGACAGCTTCCGCTTCCTGCCCCGCAGTTTCGTGCCGCTGTATGACAACGTCGGGCCGCTCGAGGACGAGCACGACGTCGTGTGGGCGCCGTTCGAGCCGAGGCTTGCCGACGCGACGATCGCGTTGCTGTCCTCGGCGGGCCTTTCGCTGCCACCCGAGCAGGAGCCGTTCGATCTCGACCGAGAACGCCGCGAGCCCACGTGGGGCGACCCGACTCACCGGGTCATTCCGAGTGACCTCGGCGACCGCGCACTCGCGATGAGCCACCTGCATGTGAACAACGCCGACACGCTCGCCGACCGCAACGTCGCGCTGCCGCTTGACGTGCTGAACGACCTCGCAGCGGAAGGAATCGTGAAAGCGGCTGCCCGCTCGCACTTCTCGGTCATGGGTTACCAGCAGGCGGGACTGGAAACGTGGCGCGCCCAGACCGCTCCCGCCATCGTGGAACGCTTGCGCGACGAGGGTGCCGACGGCGTGATCCTCGCGCCCGTTTGACCGGACTGCTGTCGAAACGTGCCCGTGCTGGCACGGCGAATCGAAGCGGCGGGCATCCCGACGTGCGTGGTGACGATGATGCCGCAGACCGCCTCAGACCTGCTGACCCCGCGGGTCGTCGGCGTCGAGTTCCCGTTCGGGCATCCCTTCGGCAGGCCCGGCGATCGCGCCGTCCAACGGCTCGTGCTGACGACGGCCCTGCGCGTGCTGGCGGGAGCCGACCAGCCGCAGACGAGAGTCGACATCGACCTCGAGTGGCCCGAGCCGCGCGGCCAGGCGTACAAGGCCTGGCAGCCCGCGGAGCCGAGCCCGATCGTCGCCTCGATGCTGGGACGCCAGGGCTGATGCCGGTCAGTGATTCGACGGAGATGTTGCCCGCCGTCGACCACCAGATGCGTCCCCGTGATGAAGGACGCCTTCGGGCTCAGCAGGAACGCGACCGCGTGAGCCGATCTCGACCGGCTGACCCAGGCGTCCGAGTGGTGAGGCCTTCTCGAAGTTCTCGCGCCCGCTCGGGCCCTGCAAAGCCGGTGCCAGCATCGGGGTTTCGATGAAGCCCGGGCAGACGGCGTTGACCCGGATGCCCTCCGGCCCGAGCTGAGCCGCCATCGAGCGGGTCGCTCCGAGCAGCCCGGCCTTCGAGGCGCAATACGCGGGGATGGCAGCCTGACCGACCAGGCCTTCGATCGAGCTGATACCCACGATGGCCGCGTCCTTCGCGGCGCGCAGGTGCGGCAACATCGCCTGCGTCAGCAGTGGATACGCGCGCAAGTTCACGTCGAGGACGGCGTCCCACAAGTCGGCTGTCAGGCTGCCGAGCGATTCCACCCGCACGACGCCCGCCGCGTGCACCAGCCCGTCGATGCCGTCGCAGGCAGCTGCCGCTGCCTCGACCGCCTCGGCGACGGCGGCCTCATCCGTGACGTCGAGCTGACGACCCGGAACGCCGAGCCTCGCGGCAGTATCGACGACGCTCGGCTGCAGGTCCCACAGGCAGACCTGGCGTCCTTCCGCCATGAGCACTTCGGCGCACGCCAGCCCGATGCCCGACGCGCCTCCGGTGACAACGACTCCACTCATCAGATCCCCTTGCTGCGTATGGTGACTTCCGGTCGCGCCGGCTTGGTCTCGGGAAACATGTAGCGGAAGATCATCGTCCCGCGATCCCAGCCGAACGTGTTGAGCCAGTTGGGCTCCGCAGGCTTCGCGGCCCCGATGACAATGGTGACCGACCCGTCGCCGGCGCGCTGGGCGGTCGCATCGTTGACGATCAGCTCGCCGTGGTTACCGTCGTCGACAACGAGCGTCAGCGACTGGCCCCAATGGTTCCAGAGCTGCAGGCTCCAGTACCGGCAGGCGACCGGCATCGTGGTGATGACGAGTTCCTCGCCCTGGCGGACATCCCAGCGACCCATGCAGTAGCAGTTGTCGGTCGTGCCGAGCGCGCCCGCGTCGCCGGTGTAGCCGAGCGGTTCGGAGAACCACGATCCGTCCCGGACCGTTCGGGGAAGGGCCAATGGTCATCGGTCCCGCGCACGAACGCGGCGGCGGCCCGCAGGCTCCGGGCGAAAGTCGCGTCATCGGTGCGCTCCACCGGCCCCGGTCGGTCCAGCGCCGGGTCGGGCTCGACGCCGATATCGCAGCGTGGTCAGCCGGCGCTGCGCCGGAGGGACCTTGAAGTACTGCCGGACAATGACCGAGCACATGTCGGGCTCGGTCGGCACCGAATCAGGACCAGCCGTGACGCCAGGCCCGACGACGAACTCGAACTCCCCGCCCGGCCCGAACGTCATCGCGGTGTCGTTCAGCGTCGTCACGGTGCGGTCGGGCCAGGCACCGTCCTTTCCGCCGGAGAAGCTGAAGCTGAGGTAGCAGCCGTTGCCGCGTACGCCACTGATCCGGTAGGTGCGCCGCGGGTCGATGACAGCGAAATCGTAGTAAGCATCGGGGTTTGCGCCGCCCTGGATGCGCCTGATCGGCAGGTCGCCGGTGTGGTTGCGCAGCGGGCTGCTGAACGGGATGAAGCGCGGCCGGCTCCAGTCCTGGTCGCAGTAGAAATCGATGGCCAGCCGCAGGAGTTCGAGCGCGTAGCGGTAGCCGTCGGCCTGGCTGTCCGCATCGATCGCCGCGCCGCGTCGGCCCCGCACCATGCGTCCGCAGTCGCGAACGGCCTCGAGCAGCCCTTCGAACGCCTGCTCCGATGAGCTCGTCACCTGGCTCCCCTTCGTCCGGTACCGGCCTGAGTATGGTGCCGCCATGAATGCCGCCGCCGCCCCGGGTGCGCTTCTCGATCCGGAGCGGCTGCTGGACGCCGCGGTCGAAGCGACAGGACTGGACGACTTCGGACCACCCGAGTTCCGCGAAGGGCTCGAGGTCTACTGCTCCTCGCTCGCCGAGCAGGCCCAGCTGAACGCCCTCGGCAGCCGTCGCCCTCCCCAGCCTCATCACCGACAACCTGAGCCGCCGGCTGCGCGTCATCGACTGGGCCACGCGCCATCCGGCAGTCGCCGGCGATGCGATCGAAGCCCCGATCGTCGTGGTCGGCCTCTTCCGCGCCGGCACGACGCTGCTGAGCTACCTGCTCGACCAGGACCCGGCCAACCGCTCGCTGCTGGGCTGGGAGTCCTCCGACAGCATCCCTCCTGCGGCCCCCGGCGAGCATCGCGCCGGTCCGCGCCTGGAAGCAGCCCGGGCCCAGGCGGGCATGGCAGCACGGCTCAACCCGAAGCTCGACGCGATGCACCACGAGGAGCCGGACGGCCCCACCGAATGCGTCGCCGTGATGTCGCAGGACTTCAAGAGCCTGCTCTGGGAGACGATCGCCAACGTCCCGGCCTACGGCGAGTGGCTCGCCAAGACCGACCACCGTTCCGCGTACCGCCACCACCGACTCGTGCTGCAAATCCTGCAATCGGGCGGGGTCCGCGGGCGGTGGGTGCTCAAATCGCCTCACCATGCGCTGGCCCTCGAAGCGATGCGCGACATCTATCCGGACGCCACGTTCGTGCTGCTGCACCGCGACCCATCCGTCGTCGCCGCGTCGTGCTGCAGCCTGCTCGGCACGCTCAGCGGATCCTTCTCCGACGCCGACCACACGGCTTACCTCGCCGCGCACTGGACCGATGTCCTCGACCGATCCCTGACCCGGGTGGCGGACTTTCGCGCCGCCCACCCGGGCCACCCGTTCATCGACGTGCACTACGCCGATCTGGTACGCGATCCGCTCGGTGCGGTGCGCACGATCTACGACGGGGCCGGCCGCACCCTCGAACCTGAAACCGCCGCCGCCATGGCCGGCTACGTCAGCAGCCATCCGCAGGGCGAGTTCGGACGCCATCGCTACCGGCTCGACGAGCTCGGCCTCGATGCGGGCGAGCTCGCCGACCGGTTCGCCGGCTACGTCAGCGCGTACGGCGTCGCGCGCGAATCAGCGAAAGTCTGAGATCAGCGTCCTTTCCACTGCGGGGTCCGCTTCTCGAAGAACGCGCTGAGGCCCTCCTTGACGTCCTCGGTCGCCACCAGCCGGGCGTGCGCCGCATCGCTGCGCGCCCAGGCGTCCTCGTCGTGATCGAGCACGCCGTGGTTGACGATGCCCATCGCCTCGCGGACGGCGAGCGGCGCGTTGTGGCAGATCCGCTCCGCAAGAGTCATGGCACCCTCGAGCGCTGCTCCCGGCTCGGTGAGCAGGTTGACGAAGCCGAGCCGCTCCGCGCGTTCGGCGGGCAGGTTCTCCCCCGTCAGCAACATCTCGCGGGCGACGTTGAGCGGGAGAGCCCGGCTGATCCGGAACGCACCGCCGAAGTCGGGCATCAGGCCACGCTTGACCTCGGGAAGCCCGAAGTACGCCGTCCGCGACGCGACCACCAGATCGCAGCACAGCACGAGCTCCACCCCGCCGCCCAGCGCAAGCCCCTCCACGGCAGCGATGAGCGGCTTGGTGCGGTGGCGGGTGATGAGCCCGACGAGGCCGCCGCGCTCGGTCGGCGGGCCCGGACCGATACTCAGGTCGGCACCGGCCGAGAAGACGTTCTTGCCACCGGTGAGGATCCCGCACCACAGCTCGGGGTCGTCCTCCAGCCGGTTCATGGCGGCATCGAGCGGTGCCGTGATGTCGGGATTGAGCGCGTTGCGCTTGGCTTCCCGCGAGATCGTCGCGACCAGGACCCGGCCCTGCACGTGCACCTCGACCGTCATGGCTGCCGTTTATATACGGACCTGTATTTTCAGGTCGACATCGACCCGTGCACCGGCGAACGGAAAGAGACCTCAGCGTGGAGATCAGCGGCAAGAAGGCCATCGTGATCGGCGGAGCTTCGGGAATGGGCCGGGCAAGTGCCCAGATGCTCGCCGAGCGGGGCGCCATCGTCACCGTGCTCGACCGGCCGGGATCGGGCGGCGCCGACGTCGCGAAGTCCTTCGGAGCCGCCTTCCACGAGTGCGATGTGACGGACTTCGCCGGTACCGAGCAGGTCCTCGCGGCCGCATTCGAGGAGATGGGCGGGCTGCACATCACCGTGACGACGGCCGGCGGCGGCATCGCCAAGCGCACCCTGTCCAAGAGCGGCCCGCACGACCTCGAGAGCTTCCGCAGCGTCCTGGACCTGAACACCGTCGCGACCTTCAACATCAGCCGGCTGGCCGCTGACCACATGAGCCGCAACGAGCCCGAGGACGACGAGCGCGGCGTCATCATCAACACCGCCTCGATCGCGGCGTTCGAGGGCCAGATCGGCCAGGTCGCCTACACGGCCGCGAAGGCCGCGATCGCCGGGATGTGCCTGACGATGGCGCGCGACCTCGGCTCGCTGGGCATCCGCGTGCTCGCGATCGCGCCGAGCCTGTTCTCCACCGGCATCACCAAGGGCATCCCCGACCAGATGGCCGCTGACCTGGTGCGCGATGCCGCCTTCCCGAAGCGGCTGGGCCGCCCGGAGGAGTACGGCAAGCTCGTCGTCGCGATCGTCGACAACGCGATGCTGAACGGGCAGTGCATCAGGCTCGACGCGGGCCAGCGCTTCGCGCCGAAGTGAGCGAGGGCCCCGAACCCGTCTCCGCATCGCGGCTGGCCGAGCTGCTCGGCGATCAACTGCCGCACGCTTCGACGATCCCGTCGGAGGCGTACGAACTCGTCGAGCGCACCCGCGAGCTGATCGATGCGGTCGTGCTCACCGACGCGCCGGCCGAGGCCCGAGCCGCCGCCGCCGCGCGCATCGCCGACGTCACCCGCGAGCTGAATGCCCAGCAGCGCCAGGAACATTTGCTCCTGGTACGTCATCCCGACGGGCGCATCGAGAGCCTGACGCAGGCGGGTTCGGGGCGGCTCAATCCGCAGAGTCCGCCGCTGGAATGGATCCACCGGCCGACCGAGCCGGCGCCCGGAACAGAGCCGGTGGCCGTCGAGGTGACGGCGCGGTGCACGTTCGGTGCTCGTCACGGCGGCTCCCCGGGACGGGTCCACGGCAGCGTCCTGGCGGGCGTGCTGGACGAGGTCACCGGCATCGCCATCCGGGCCGCGGGCGCGGGCGGGATGACGGTCGCGCTGGACGTGTCGCTGCGCGGCGCCGTCCCGATCGGAACGAGCGCCGACATCGCCGCGCGCTACACCGGCGGTGAGGGCCGCAAGTCCTACGCCACCGGCGAGGTGACGGTCGACGGGGCGGTCGTGGCGACGGCGTCGGTCATCTACGTGGCGGAGCGCAGGTAACGCTCTGGCTCAGCCGGCCATCACCTCGTCCGGTGACTTCACCCGCCCCGCATCGCGCTTGACCAGCACGTCGTTGTACGCCTCGCCGGCGCCGACCACGTCGAACGCCTCGGGAAGGTGGAAGCCGACGTAGAGCGCCTTGCGACCGGCGGTCGGCGACGACGGCGCCGGGGCGGCGTGCAGCACGTGGCTGAAGTGGACGGTGACGTCACCGGGCTCGGCGTCGACGGCGAGCGTCGGCAGATCATCGAGCGGCGGCAACGTCTGCTGGGCGGCGTGGTGATGGGAACCGGCCAGGAAGTGCAGCTGGCCGTTCTGCGCGTCAGCCCGGTCGAGCTGGATCCCGATGTTGAGGCCCGGGCACAGCACACGATGGCCACCGACGCCGCAGTCGCGATGCCACGGCAGGTCGGACAGGCCGGCGACGACGTCCGGATTCTTGATGACGACGCTCATCCCGTCGAGCCGGTCGGTGCACGCCATCATGCGCGGGTCGGCGATCGCGGCGAGGCGCGCGAGCCGCGGGTCAGCCGCGAGCTCGGCCATGACGGGTGAGCGCTGGGCGAGGTAGGTGAGCCGGCAGCACACCTCCTGGCCGTCGGCGCGCGTCGCCCACCACGACCGCCCGTCACCCGGGGCCCCCTTGGCGAGCTGATCGGCCACGATCGCGTTGCAGGCGGCGATCTCGTCGGCGCTGAAAACCCCACGCAGGACAAGGAATCCGGCGGTCGCGAGGAAGCTGCGCAGTTCCCCGTCGTCGTCGGCCAGGGTGAACTCGCGCGTGATGTCGAGGTCGTGCAGCGCGGCGACGGTATCGGCGCTGTAGATCGGACGGTCGAACCAGAGGGCCTGCAGCGGGGCCTCCCACCTGGCAAACGCGCCGAAATCCCCGCGGTGCACCGTGACCCGGTCGCCGTAGAGCAGCCCGAAAACCGACCACGCCTCGCTCAGCAGGTCCTCGAACGCATCCTCGGCCAGCTCGATTGCGGCGTCGCCACTGTCGCCTTCTTCGAGGACGAGATCGCCCCGGATCGCGCGGTAGGTGTAGGCCTGTCCGCCGGGCGAGAGCAGCGCCAGGCTGCGCCCCTCGCCGATCTCCCGGGCAGCAGCAATGCCCTGACCAGCGGCGAGCAACCTGGGCACCTCGCGGGTGTGGAACTCCTGAAAGTTCATGACCTAAGAGAAGCCCACCGTCGCGCGAATGGCAACGCTGTTCGCAAACTGGCGCAGGGGTGGTATCACCCCCACATGGAGTACCTCGTCACGATGACGACCCACGTCCCGGCGGGCACGACGGACGAGGCGGTCGCCGACATGCGGGCCCGGGAGGCCGCACACTCCCGCGAGCTGGCTGACCAGGGCCACCTGCTGCGCCTCTGGCGGCCACCTCTCGCCCCGGGCGAGTGGCGCTCGCTGGGGCTATTCTCGGCGGCCGACGACGCCGAGCTCGACCGCGTCCTGACGTCGATGCCGCTGCGCGTCTGGCGCACCGACGAGGTGCTGCCGCTTTCGCCCCACCCGAGCGACCCGGGCTTGCGGTAGCGCGCGCTTATAAGGTGGCTCGAGATGACAGCACTCCCGAGCAGCGTCACGATCTACGAGGTCGGCGCGCGTGACGGCTTGCAGAACGAGCAGTCCACGGTGCCGACGGCGATCAAAGCGGAGTTCATCCGCCGGCTCATCGCTGCCGGGCTGCCGGCCGTCGAGCTCACGAGCTTCGTGCACCCGAAGTGGGTCCCCCAACTGGCCGATGCCGCCGAGCTCATCGAGCTGCTCGGCCCGCTCGGCGTTCGCGCACCGGTGCTGGTCCCCAACGAACGGGGTCTGGACCGGGCGCTCGCGTGCGGGGTGAAAGAGGTAGCCGTCTTCGGGAGCGCCACCGAGACGTTCGCGCAGCGCAACCTCAACCGCTCGATCGCCGAATCGCTGCAGATGTTTCGCCCGGTGGTAGCGCGGGCGCGCGAAGCCGGCGTCGCCGTGCGCGGCTATCTCAGCATGTGCTTCGGCGATCCCTGGGAAGGCCCGGTGGCGCCGCAGCAGGTCGTCGCACCCGCGCTCGAACTCCTCGAGCAAGGCATCGGCGAACTCAGCCTGGGAGACACCATCGGCGTCGCCACGCCCAACGCCGTGATCGACCTTCTCGACGCGCTGACCGCCGCCGGGATCGGGCTCGACCGCGTCGCGGTGCACTTCCACGACACGTACGGCCAGGCGCTCGCCAACACGCTGACCGCGCTCAGTCACGGCATCACCACCGTCGATGCGTCGGCCGGTGGGCTCGGCGGCTGCCCTTACGCCGAGAGCGCGACCGGCAACCTCGCCACCGAAGACCTGCTCTGGCAGCTGAACGGGCTCGGCATCGACACCGGGGTCGATCTGGACGCACTCACCCGTACCAGCCTCTGGATGGCCGAGCAGCTCGGCCGGCCCAGCCCGTCGCGCACCGTGCAAGCCCTCGCGACGAAGTACGCGAAGGACACCGAGGAGAGTCGCTGATGCCTGACACCGCCTTGACCGACGAGCAGCAGTCGCTGCGCACGACGGTCGAGCAGTTCGCCCGCGAGGTCGTCGCTCCGGTGTCCGCGCATCACGACGAGACCCGGACCTTCCCGTACGACGTGGTGCGGCAGATGGGCGAGATGGGCCTGTTCGGCCTGCCGTTTCCCGAGGAGTACGGCGGCATGGGCGGCGACTACTTCGCGCTCTGCCTGGCGATCGAGGAGCTGGCCCGGGTCGATCAGTCGGTCGCCATCACGCTGGAAGCCGGCTGCTCGCTCGGGGCGATGCCGGTCTACCGGTTCGGTACCGAAGCCCAGAAGCGACGCTGGCTTCCGGAACTGTGCTCGGGCCAGTCGCTGGGCGCGTTCGGGCTGACCGAGCCGGAAGCGGGCAGCGACGCCGGCGGCACGCGGACCACCGCGGTACTCGCCGATGGCGAGTGGATCCTCAACGGCAGCAAGGCTTTCATCACCAACAGCGGCACCGACATCACCCGGCTCGTGACGGTCACCGCCCTGACCGCCACCCCGGCGCACGGCTCTCCCGCGCGGGAGATCAGCACGTTTCTGGTGCCCGTCCCGACGCCCGGCTTCACCGCCGGGCCCCCGTACAGCAAGGTCGGATGGCACGCCTCCGACACCCACCCGCTCACGCTGGCCGACGTGCACATCCCCGAAGAGAACCTGCTCGGCGGGCGCGGCCGGGGCTACGCCAACTTCCTGCACATCCTCGACGAGGGCCGCATCGCCATTGCCGCCCTCGCGGTCGGCGCCGCGCAAGGTTGCGTCGACGAGAGCGTGCGCTACGCCAAGGAACGCCACGCGTTCGGGCGTGCCATCGCGACCAACCAGGCCGTCGCGTTCAAGATCGCCCGCATGCAGGCGCGCACCCATGTCGCCCGCACCGCGTACTACGACGCCGCCTCGCGATTGCTGGCCGGCAAGCCGTTCAAGACCGAAGCCGCGATCGCCAAGCTCGTCGCCTCCGAAGCCGCGATGGACAACGCCCGCGACGCCACGCAGATCCACGGCGGGTACGGCTTCATGAACGAGTACCCGGTCGCGCGTCACTACCGCGATTCGAAGGTGCTCGAGATCGGCGAGGGAACGAGCGAGGTGCAGCTCATGCTGATCAGCCGCGAACTCGGGTTGGCCTAAGCCGTTCGGGCGCCGTCAGAGCCGGGAGCGCTCGTCGATCGCCTGCGCGCCCGACGCGCCCTCGAAGTGGCGGATCAGCCCGTCCTGCGTGAACGACGCGAGCAACCGGCCGGACTCGTCGCAAATCTGGCCTCGCACGTAGCTCATCCCCGCACCCACCGAGGTGCTCTCATGGTCGTAGCGGATCCAGCCGTCCCAGCCGATCGGGTCGTGAAAGCTGATGTCGATGGCGATGACGCCCGTCGAGAGCGTCTTGTGCGCCTGGGCGGTACCGACGCCGGCATGGGCCCGCAGAGTGGTCGAGATCGACAGGTGGCCGGTGAAGTGCGCCAGCAGCGCGCGGGCCAGGTCGTCGCGTGCCGGGGTCTGGTCGTAGCGCAGCCACGCTTGGATGCGCGGCGGACCCACCTCGTCGGGATCGTTCGGATCGGTCAGGCCGACCAGCCTGAGCTCGCGGCCGATCATCGGCATCGAGTGCGCGATCGCCTCGTCCGGCGAGCTGTCGGGCGGTTGCACGGGATGGCGCACGACATCGGCGCTCGGCACGTCGAGCAGCACGGTGACGACGGCGCGCGTGCGGTCGTGCTGGGCCGCGGTGACCACCGCCGTGGCGAAGGTGCGCCCGTTCTGGACGACGTCGACCGTGAAGTCGACGGCGTCCTTGCCGATGACCGGCCGGCAGAAGACGCCGCTCGCCCGCCGCACGACCTTTTCGCCCGCGCCGGCAACGGTTTTCGTCGCCGCGACGATCGCCTGCGCCAGCACCTGGCTGGCGTCGACGATGTCACGCTCGCCGTAGTCATTGGAGCCGGTGAAGCGACCCTCGCCGACGGGCCGGACATCGAAGACGTCCAGCATTCCCTGCAACGACGAGGTCATCGCCGCTACCCCACCGCCGCGGGAGTCGCGGCGACTTCAAGCAGTGCGCTCGTGACGGCGTCGGGCTCGGTGATCATCAGGTCGTGCCCGGAGCCGGCAGCAACACCAGACAGAGCTTTGCCGCGTTGCCACCCATGATCGTGCCTCGTCCCCCGAGCGCTCAGCCGGTTCAGTTTGCCTGGTCAGGCAGACCGTAGCCCACCGACCGGCCGACCGCGACAGGGCAACGTGAAGGATTGGCTTCCGGGAGGCAGCCCGCTGGTTTACATTGTCGACATGCTCGATCCTGAGACGCACGTCACATCGGCGGCGCTCGACCTGCGTCCTCGCACGCTGGTGGTGCTCGACGGGTCCGAGCGGTCGTGGCGGGCGCTCGCGTGGGCCGTCGGTTACGCGCGCTCCCGGCAGATTCCGGTGCTCGAGCTGGTCACCCAGGCGGGTCCCTGGCAGCACGTGCCGGACGCCGGACAGCTCTGCGCGCTCGTGGCGACGGAGTTTCCCCGCGTCGATCGCGCCGCTCTGCGCCAGAGTCTCATCGACAGCGCACGTGAGTTCTGCTCCGGCGATGGCATCGCCCTCCGCGTGTCCGAGCAGACCTGCGAATCCTCGCGCGACCTCCTCCGGCTGGCTCGCCGTGAGCGGGCCGATCTGGTGGTGCTCAGCGGCATCGGATCGTTCCCGGGCTTGGGCGCCCGCCGCATCGCCGCGCGCCTGATGCGGCACGGGATCCCGGTCGCTGTCATTCCCTGATGCAGGTTCACGTCGATCCCGAGACGTGCCAGGGTCACGCGCGGTGCTGGGACATCTGCCCCGAGGTCTTCTCCATCGACGACGAGGGCCACTCCTTCGTGCCGTCGCCCGAGGTGCCGGCAGCGTTCGAAGCCAAGGCTCGGGAGGCGGCGAGCAACTGCCCGGAGCGGGCCATCACCCTCAGCTGAGCCGGTCGCACGATAGGCGTGGTTGTTGATGCGTAAGCAGTACAACTTCTGGCCCGGCCCCGACGGGCTGGACGCCTGGGACGTCGACAGGCTCATCCAACTGTCGGCCGGGCTGCCCGTTATCGAGCTGCCGCTAACGGCGATCGACGAGTTGGACGCCGACTACTGGTTCAAGGACGGGCAGCCGGCGACCGTTCGGGCGGTGGTCGAACACGTGCGACTGATGAACGACGCCAACCTGTCGTTCCCGGTGATCCTGGCCGCCGAGGGACGGGTGATGGACGGCATGCATCGCATCGCGAAGGCACTCATGCTCGGACTGGAGACTGTCGACGCCGTGCGGTTCACCGTGACGCCTGAGCCCGATTACCGCGGAGTGCTTTCGAAGGACTTGCCCTATTGAGCTACTTGCCCACGGCCTCGCCGAACAGCTTCGTGTCCGCGAACTGCTCGAACCTGACGACCTTCTCGTCGCGGACCGTCCACAAGTGCGCGTACCGCACGTCAACCGGGCCGTTGGCGCCCTTGCCCGTGTACTGGCCGAGGCTGATCACACGGTCGTCCCCCACCGGCAGGATCTCCTGCGGAGTCACCTGGAAACCCTCGACGTCTTGCGCGATCGGGCCGAGCACGTTGCCGAAGATCTCGTCGGCGCCGTTGAACACGCCGCCGTACGGCATCCCCTTGGCCTCGTGCCACTCCGTCTCGGCGAGCATCGACGCGACCTTGGGAATGTCTCCATTGGCGAATGCCTCGTAGGCGCTTCGAACAAGATCCACGCGATCGGTCATGGCAGGACTCCTCTGGCCCGGGGGGACGCGACGCCAGCGATCCTGACCCATCACGGACGCCGCCGTCTGCCAGATGCGTAGATCTGCCGCGAAGTGAGTGTCCGGCCTCGCGGAACAGGACTAGGCGTAGCGAGTGGCGAGCCGCGCCCGGTGCGCCGTCGGTGAGCCGAAGAGCGCCCGATTGAGGATGGCTCGCTTGAGATAGACGTGCACGCCACTTTCCCAGGTGTAGCCATAGCCGCCGTGCAGTTGCATCGCCTTGCCGGCGACATCGACGGCGAGAGCGCCGAGGGAGGACTTGGCCATCGAGACGGCGACCCACGCTTGCGGGTCCTGACTCACGGTCGCCTGCACTCCGGCAGCGAGCAGTTCACGGCCGATCGTGAGCTGCACGAGCATGTCGGCGCAGGCGTGTTTGACCGCCTGGAACGAGCCGATGGGGCGTCCGAACTGCTGGCGGACGCCGACGTACGCGACCGTCGCGTCGAGCATGGCTTCGGCGACGCCCACGCTGTCGCAGGCGACGGCGAGCGCTCCGCGATCAAGCAGGCCTCGCATGCTGCGCTCGGGATCGGCTCGAAAATGCCATACGGCGTCGGGGTTTACGGGTGCTGACGCTGCTGAGAGCGACGCGAAGGAGCGGGTGCCGTCGACCACCGATTGCTCGGTCAACTGCACACCCGTAGCTGCGAGCACCATCACCGGCTCACCGTCCGGATCGACGGCAGCGACGAGGAGCCGGTCGGCCTGAGCCGCATCGAGGACGAACTCCGCGCGGCCTTCCAGCCGCAGGTCGCCACCCTCGCGGACGAGCCGGAACGCAAGGTCCGTGGCGTCGCCCGCCGGCAGGGCAACGGCAACGCGCAACTCCCCCGCACCGATCGCGGCCAACAGCTCGCCCGCGCCTGGCGCGTCGAGCAGGTTCAGCGCGCCGACCCCGAGCGCGACGGTGCTGAGGTACGGGCCGGGCGCCGCCGCGCGTCCCATCTCCTGCAGGATCACGGCGACTTCGGCAAAGGTGACCCCGCTGCCCCCGAGGTCGTCGGGCACCTCCAGGCCGAGCCAACCCGCCTCGGCCATCCGGCCCCACTCGACCGGGGCGCCCAGCATTTGGCGCGCGACGCTGCGGAATTCGAGCAGCTCGGCGCTCATGCAGCCGGTTCCCGCGGCAACCCGAGACCGCGCTCGCCGATGATGGTGCGCTGGATCTCGCTGCTGCCGCCGGGAATCGTCCACTCCCAGGAGCCGACGAAATCCAGCACCCACGCACCGGATTCCCACCCGCTCGACAGCGGCTTGCGCAGCGCGGTCTGGCCGCCGAGACCAACCACCTCGGCACCGAAATCCGTCATGCGCTGCAGCAGTTCGCTGTAGTAGAGCTTGACGATCGACGCGTCCGCCGGGCCGGCCGTGCCTGCCTCGTGACGATCGACGAGCCCGCGGCACAGCGCCCGGAGCCCGGTCAGATCGGTCTCCAGGGCAGCCAGCCGATCTTGCACCATGGGCTGTTCCAGGGGCCGGATCCCCTCCCACGAGGGCTGCGCGCACGCCTCGACCAGCCAGCGGAAGCCGGCGTTGCCCAGGCGTTCGGCGAGCTCGAGCATCGTCAGGCCGCGCTCGGCGCTGAGCGTCGCTTGCGCCGCCTGCCAGCCGGCGTTCTCGGCACCGATCAGATTCGCGGCGGGGATCCTCACGTCGCTGAGAAAGATCTCGCAGAAGTGCGCGTCGCCGATGGCGTTACGGATCGGCCTGACGTCGATCCCGGGCGTACCCATGTCCAGCAGGAAGTAGGAAATCCCTTGCCGCTTGGGCGCATTCGGGTCGCTGCGCGCGAGCAGCAGGCACCAGTCGGCCTGCAGCGCCCCGCTGGCCCAGAGCTTCTGCCCGTTGACGACGAAGTCGTCGCCGTCGCGGCGGGCGCTCGCCGAAAGGCTCGCCAGGTCAGAACCCGCGTCCGGCTCGGAGAAGCCCTGCACCCAGATCTCACCGTCGAGAATGGCGGGCAGGTGACGCTGACGCTGCGCGTCGGTGCCTGCCGCCAGGAGCGTCGCGGCCGCATGATGGATCGAGACGAAGGCCAGCACCAGCCGGGGTGCGTCGCAGGCCGCCAGCTCCTGATACAGCACCACCTGCCGGGCGGTGGACATGCCGCCGCCCCACTCCCGTGGCCAGTGCGGGACGGCGTAGCCGGCAGCGCGTAACTCCTGAAACCAGGCCTGCTGAAACGCGACGAACTCCGCGTCCGGGACACCGGTCTGGCGGCGCCGCCAGTCGGCGGGCAGGTGCGCGCCGCACCAGCCACGCACCTCGGCACGGAACTCCTCGAGATCGCTGGAGACATCCATCGCTAGCGGCTCTTTCGGCGCAGCCGCGACAGGCGGCTGCGGTGCTCATCGCTGCGCATCGAGACCTCTTCCGCCGCGAGCCCCGCCTGCAGCACCGCGCTCAGGCCCTGCAGGTGCATGTTGAGGACGCGCTTGGTGCCCTGCAAGGCTGGGACCGGCAATTGCGCCAGCCGGCCGGCGAGCGCGCGTGCTTCGCTCATCAACTCCGTAGGCGCGCACGTGCGGCTGGCAAGCCCGATCTCCACTGCCGTTGCCGCCGGGATCCGGTCACCGGTGAACAGGAACTCGCGCGAGCGCAGGATCGGTGTGAGCAGCGGCCAGAAGGCGGCTCCCCCGTCGCCCGCCACCAGGCCGGCGGCGATGTGCGGGTCGGCGAAGTACGCGTCTTGGGACATGAGCACGATGTCGCACAGCACCGCGACGCTGCAGCCCAGGCCGACCGCCGGGCCGTTCACCGCGGCGATCACGGGCAGCGGGAAACGCAGCATTTCCTCAATGATCTGAGCACCTTCGCGAAGGCTCTCGTAGCGCGCGACGGGGTCGTCGAGAAACGTGGAGATCCAGTCCAGATCACCGCCCGCGCTGAAGCTGCGGCCGGCGCCGGTGAGGATGACGACCCGGGCAGCGGAGTCAGCCGAGAGCTGGCGCCAGACATTAGCCAGGCCCCAGTGCAGCCCGGCGTTCGCGGCATTGAGCGCGTCGGGACGGTTCAGCACGACGGTGCGGATGGGGCCATCCACCTCGACGCGGATCTCGTCAGGGAGCTCGTACGCCATCGCTCACCTCACTGCCGGGGATCGAGGAAAAGGCCGGTCAGCGCATGACTTCCGAGCAGCCGGGTCAGCGCGTCACGGGTCTCGGTCAGGGACATGGGAAGCCGCCGCAGCGGCTGGCTGTAGCGCGATACCCACGACAGCGTGCTCTCGTCACAGAAGCCCATGGCGCCGTGCAACTGATGGCACACCCGGAAGACGACCTCCGCCGCTTCGATGGCGGCGAGCCTGAGCGCGAGGGCGTCCTCGAGCGCTTCACTGCGAGCGCTCTCCAGGCTCCACAACGCATACAACGCCAGCTCCGCTACCCCGGCCCGCTCCACTTCGGCGTCGGTCAGCTGGAACTGCACGCCTTGAAACGCCGACAGCGGCTGCCCGAACTGCTCGCGCTCCCTCACGTACGTCCGGGTGAGGGCAAGGGCGCGGTCCAGCATGCCGAGCAGCGTCCAGCACGGCAGTACCAGGCCGAGCGCGACCTCGCCCGGCGACACCTCATCGAGCGGCTGGAGATCCAGCGCGGCGACGAACGCCGATTTCCTCGGCGCCGCAGCACTTCGGCGAGCAACCGCCCAGCTGCGCCGGCCCTCGAGCGTCACGGCCGCCCAGCGCAGATCGAGCCCGTCGACGGCAGCCGCCGGCGCGTGCGCCGAGACGACCAGCAACCCGTCGCAGTCCAGCTCGCGCGGCCGGCACAGGCGCTCCGCCACCGGATACGCGATCGCCCACCACCCAGCGCTCCGGCACAGGGCAGCGGCGGCTTCGAGCTCGTCCGCACCGCGGCGCGGATCGAGCTCCCACGCCCCGAGCCCCGCCAGGGTCGCTTCGACCAGCGCGGCGCGCGAGCCCGGATCGGCTTCCGCGTGCTGGACGAGCTGATCCCCACCCGCCGTCTCCAGCGCCTTGCGCGCCGCGGCTCCGAACTCGCGAGCCTCCTCGCTCAGCTCGATGTTCATGTCGCCGCCAGCAGGGCCCGGGCCAACGTGATCCGCTGCATCTCGATGCTGCCGGAAGCAACCGTCGAGGAGACCGAATAGCGATGGTGATCCGCCGCGGCCCGCACGAATCGGGCCGCCGCGTCGTCCTGCTGATCGGCGTAAACCGCGATGTCCATGAGGGCTTCCGCGCTGTCCTGGTCGAGCCTGGTGACGGCGATGCGATACGCGGCCGCGTCCTCGGCCCGGATCCGGCCGCTGCCCTGCAAGGCCACCACCCGATACGCGAGCAGCCGCGCCCGGCGGCAATGCACCAGCATCCGCGCCCAGCGGCCGCGCAGCTCCGTGGGAAGGGTTTCCCAGGCATCGCCCAGGACGGAAGGGGCTTCGGAGAGCAGCCGCTCGCACCGGGCGTAACGCGCGATCCCGACGCGCTCGAACGCGAGCACCTCCTTCACGACGGTCCAGCCCTCGTCGACCGTGCCGAGCACGTCGGCCGGCGTCACCCGGACCTCGTCGAAGAACACCTCGTTGAGGTGATGCGGGCCGAGCATGCTGCGGATCGGGCGGACCTCGATGCCCGGGGCGTCCATGGGGATGAGGAAAATACTCAGCCCCTGCTGCTTTTTCGCCCCACGAGACGTGCGTGCCAGCAGGAAGCACCATTGCGCCATCGACGCGTACGAGGTCCAGATCTTCTGCCCGGAGACGGCCCAGCCGTCGCCATCGGGACGCGCGGCCGTGCGCAGCGACGCCAGGTCGGATCCGGCGCCCGGCTCGCTGAACCCCTGACACCAGATGACCTCGCCGCGGGCGATCGGCGGCAGGTGGCGTCGCTGCTGCTCGGCGCTGCCGTGGCGCATGATGGTCGGCCCGACCCAGTTGACCCCCATGTACTGCGCGCCGCGCGGCTCGTGGTGGGCCCACATCTCCTCGCGCACCGCCGTCTGCTCCCAGAGCGACGCGTCGCGCCCGCCGAACTCTTCCGGCCAGGCCGGGCAGAGCAGCCCGCGCTCGGCGAGCAGCCGGCAAAATGCCTGTGCCGTCCCCAGATCCCGGGGGTCATCGGTGAACGCTCCGAGAAAGTCCGGCGGGAGGTGCTCCTTCACCAGACCGCGTAACTCCTGGCGCAGCGCTGCCACGCCCTCGCCCATGTCGTAGTCCATCACCGGCCGTCCATCAGCGGGCCGTCCATCCACCGTCGACCGCGATGGTCTGGCCGGTGACGTAGCGGCCGGCGTCGCTGACCAGCCACAGGACCGCGCCCAGGAAATCGCCGGCGCTCCCCTGCATCGGCAGGGGGGTGTGGCGTTCGAGCCAGGCGCTCCCGCGCTCGGTGTCGTAGAGCGCGCCGGTGATCTCGCTGCGGAAGAAGCCGGGCGCGAGCGTGTTGACCCGGATCGAGTGCCGGGCCCATTGCACGGCCAGCTCGCTGGTCAGCCCGGAAAGTCCGGCCTTGCTCGCGGCGTACGACGCCTGCGGGATTCCCGGAATGCCGACCAGGCCGCTGATCGACGAGACGTGCACGATCGACCCGCGACCGGCCGCGACCATGTGCGGAAACACCTGCTGGCTGAGCCGAAAAGGGGCCACCAGATTCAGGTTCAGCGTCTGGGCGATGGCGTCCGGCGACTCGTCCTCGGCACGGTCGTGGCTGACGATGGCGCCGGCCGCATTGACGAGGATCTCCGGCGGCCCGAGCGCCGAGACGACCCGCGGCACCAGCTGATCCAGCTCATCCGGGGCGAGCAGGTCGCCGGCGACGGCACATCCGCCGATCTCCCTGGCCAGCGCCTCCAACCGGTCCTGGCGGCGCGCGATGACGGCCACCTTCGCGCCGGCCTCGGCCAGCCCGCGCGCGACCGCCTCGCCCAGTCCCGACGACGCACCCGTCACCACGGCCACCCGGCCGCTGAGGTCGAACAGCTCCAGCGCGCTCACCGCGTCATCATGGCGCAGGCCGCCTCGAATCCAGCCGCACCGGGCGCACCCGGCGACAGCCCCTACGACGCCGCTCGCCCCATCCGTGGCACGATCGTCGCCGAACGCCCGAACTCTCGGAGGTATGTCTTGACGTCGTCACCGGTGGATCTGGGCCTTTTCATGCTGCGCGTCATCGTCGGCATCGTTTTCATCGCCCACGGGTACAACCACATCTTCGGCGGCGGCAAGATCGCGGGCACCGGCCGCTGGTTCGAGAGCCTCGGGATGAAGCCGGGCTGGCTGCATGCCTGGACCGCGAGCCTCACCGAGCTGGGTGCGGGCGGGCTGCTCGTCATCGGCTTTCTGACCCCGCTCGGGGGTGCGGGCGTCGTCGGCGTGATGCTCGTCGCCTGGATCACCAATCACAGGAAGAACGGCTTCTTCATCTTCCGGCCCGGCGAGGGCTACGAGTACGTGATGACGCTGACGATCTGCGGCCTGGCGCTCTCGTGCCTGGGCGGCGGCCAGTGGTCGATCGATCACGCGATCGGCATCTTCGACCCGCCCGGATGGCTCGCCACCGGGCTGTGCTTCGCGGCCGGGATCGGCGGCGCGGCGGCGCTGCTCCTCACCTTCTGGCGGCCGGCGCCCAAGGTCGTCGCCACGACCCCGCCGGAAGACGCTTTCTGATCCATCGCCGGCGCTCCCCTAGAGCCGGTAGAGCTTCCGCGCGTTCTCGCCCATGATCTTGCGGCGGGTCACGTCGGGCAGGGTCGCCATCTTCGCCTTCACCGTCTCCAGCGGGCTCGGATACAGGCATGTCGGGTGCGGGAAGTCGGTCTCGAAGAGGATGTTGTCCTCGCCTACCGACTCGATCAGATCGGGCAGCTTGTTGCGGGCGTTCTCGAACCAGAACGTCGCGTAGATGTTGCTCTTGAAGTACTCCGACGGCAGCTTCGACATCTGAGCCAGCTCCTGCGGAGCATTCTCGGCCATCTCGTAGTCCAGCGCTTCGAGGATGAACGGGATCCACCCGACACCGCTTTCCACCGAGACGGTTTTCAGGCCGGGATGGCGGTCGAAGACGCCCGACAGGATGAGGTTGGTGACGACCCGGGCGTTGCCGATGAACAGCAGCGTGCCGCCGATGGCGAGCTGGGTGTTCATGGGGTGCGACGCCCACGGGTACTTGCCGAAGAACGTCATCGCCGTGACGCTCGCCCCGATGTGGAAGTGCACCGGCAGCTGCAGATCGCTGCAGACTTCCCAGAACGGATCCCAGGCCTGGCTGGCGAGGTCGGGCGCACCGAGGTCATCGGGGTCCGACGTCATGTTGACGCCCCGCGCGCCGAGCGCGGCGACCCGCTGCGCCTCGCGGACGCATTCGTCGATGTTCCAGGCCGGCATCAGCGGCAGTGGCAGCAGCCGGTTGTTCGACTCGGCCTGGATCTCGGCCATCGCGTCGTTGTAGATCTCGACGGCGAGCCGGGTGATGACCGGATCGTCACCGGCGCCGAGCCCCTGACCGCCGAGGCCGAGCGTGCTCGGGAAGATGATCTGCGCGTCGATGCCGCACTCGTCGAGCACCTCGAGACGGACCTTGGGGTCGTACGCGCCCTGGTGGACCTCGTCGATCGTCCACTCGAAGAGCGCGTGATACGAGCTCTCCTTGGTGCCGTCGCGGGCGATGACACCGCCGGCGCTGAAGCGGCCGACCGCTTTGCCGTCGAACACCCACGTGCGCTCGCCGTCGACCAGCTCCACGTGGGGAACGCGATCGCGGTACTGGGCAGGGGCGCGGCTGGTGAACAGATCGGCGGGCTCGGACCAGTGCGAGTCCGCATCGACGACCAGCTCATTGTTTAACATAGACGTCGACATTAGAATTGCCCGATGGCGATTGCAATGGTTGACGGCCTGCGGGTCTCCTACGACCTCATCGGCGAGCTGAGCCGCGAGGGACATCCGTGGGTCATCACTCCCGGCGGTCGGTTCAGCAAGGACTACCCCGGGGTCCGCGAGCTCGCCCAGGCGATCGCCGAAGAGGGCCACCAGGTGCTCGTCTGGGACCGGCCCAATTGCGGCGCGTCCGACGTCTGCTTCACCGGCACGTCGGAATCGGCGATGCAGGCCGACGTTCTCGCCGGGCTGCTCCAGGAGCTCGACCTGGCGCCGGCGGTCATCATCGGCGGCTCGGGCGGTTCACGCGTCTCGCTGCTCACCGCGGCACGCCATCCCGAGGTCGCCTCCGCGCTCGCGATGTGGTGGATCAGCGGCGGCGTCTACGGCCTCATGAGCCTCGGCGTGCACTACTGCTCCGAATCGCTGATCGCCGCGTGGAACGGCGGGATGGAAGCCGTCCTGGAGATCCCCGACTGGGTCGAGGTGCTCGAGCGCAACCCGCACAACCGCCAGCTTTTCCTCGATCAGGACCCGCAGGAATTCCTCGCCACGATGGAGCGCTGGATGGGCGCGTACTGCGCATGCGGCGACGAGCTGATCCCCGGCCTTCCCGATGCCGACGCCCGAAAGGTCAGCCTGCCGGCGCTCGTCTTCCGCAGCGGCAAGAGCGACGTCCACCACACGCGCGCCACCTCGGAGTCACTGGCCGCGCTGCTGCCCAACACCGAGCTGGTCGAGCCGCCGTGGGGCGACCGGGAGTGGATCGAACGCGGGCAGGCGCGCCTGGCCGGCGACGGCAGCCTCTTCGGTCGCTGGCACCTGCTGGCACCCCAGCTGACGGCCTGGGCGCAGCGGGTTCTCGGCTAGACCGTCACGGGCAACGACTCCCAGCCGCGCACCGTCGAGGTGCGTGCCTGCACGGCGTTGTCCCAGTCGACCTCCCACTCCGGGAAGCGCTTCAGCACCTCTTCCAGCGCCACCCGCCCCTCGAGGCGCGCCAGCGCGGCGCCGAGGCAGAAGTGCACGCCATAGCCGAAGGCCAGATGGCGCCCGACATTGCGGTGGATGTCGAAACGATCCGGGTCGGGGAAGTGGCGCTCATCGCGGTTCGCGGAACCGTTGAGCAGCAGCATGATGCTGCCCTCGGAGATCGTCGTCCCGTAGTGCTCGACGTCGCGGCTGACGTAGCGCGCCTGCACCGGTGACGGCGCCTCGTAGCGCAAGAGTTCCTCGACCGCGTTGGGAATCAGCGAGGGATCGGCGACGAGTTCGCGGCGCTGGTCGGGGTTTTCTGCCAGCACCTTTCCCGCCCAGCCGATGAGCCGCGTCGTGGTCTCGTTGCCGGCGCCGGCGAGCAGCTGGACGTAAGCCATCACCTCGCCCCGCGTCAGGCGCCGCTGGGTGCCGGTCTCGTCGACGAACTCCGCCGTCAGCAGGTCGGTCATGATGTCGTCGGACGGATGCTCGATTCGCCAGTCGATGTAGCTGCCGAACAGGTCCATCCCGCCCTGCTGGTCGTGCGCGATCGGCTCCTCGCCCTCCTTGAGGGTCAGGCCCTCGTCGAGGCGTGACCGGATCGCTTCCTGGTCCTGCTCGGGGATGCCGAGCAGGTAGCCGATCGTGCGCATCGGCATCTGGGCACCGAGGTCGTGGATGAAATCGAAACGGCCGCTGCCGACGAGCGGATCGAGCGAGCGCCGGCAGAACTCGCGCACCTTGGGCTCGATCGCGTCCATCTTGCGCGGGGTGAAGACGCGCCTCATGACCCCGCGGTGCACGTCGTGCAGCGGCGGATCTTCGAACAGGATCGCCCCCGACGGGATCTCGATGTTGGCCCGGATCATCTCCAGCACGGTGCCGTGACCGGAGCGGTAGGTATCCCAGTCGGTCAGGCAGGGCTCGACGTCCTCGAAGCGGGTGAGGGCGTGGAAGTCGTACTTCGCGTTGAAGTACAGCGGCGCCTCATCGCGCATCCGCTTCCAGACCGGGTACGGATCGCTGTCGATCGTGAAGTCGTAGGGGTCGTAGTAGACGTCAGACACTTCGCTCAGGACCGACACTCGGACTCCTTTGGCTGACCGGTGCGAGGAGTATCGCACCGGCCATAGTCGGGCATAGTTGGGCCACAGTTGGGCTTAGTTTGGGCTTGGTCAGATTCGCTTTTCAGGCTCGGGGCGCACGCGGTAGTGCAGGTGGACGACGCCGCCCCGGAAGCGGTCGAGCGCCAGCAGTTCGAGATCCGTACGCACCCCGTGGGGCAGCGCCGGAGTGCCGCCTCCGACCGTCACAGGCGTGAGGAACAGCCGGATCTCCTCGACCAGGCCGGCTGCGATCGCCTGGGCCGCCAGCTCCGGACCACCGATCGACACGTCATGCGGCGACGCCTCGATCAGCCGGCGTACCGCCTCGGGGTCGAACTCCGGCTCGATCCGGGTCCGGGCGCTGGAGACGGCGGTAAGGGTTCGCGAGTACACGACCTTCTGCGCGGCGCGCCAGAGCTCCGCGAAGTCGCCGATCACGGGTGGCTCGTCCGTCGCGTCGACGGTCTCCCAGAAGCGCATCGTCTCGTACATCCGGCGCCCGTAGAGGTAGGTGCCGAACCCGCGCTCGACCTCGTTGACGAAGGCGTGCACCTCGGCGTCGGGCGCGGCCCATTCGAAGCTTCCGCTCTCGTCGATCGTGTAGCCGTCGAGCGACGCGATCGCGGCGTACACGAGCTTTGCCATGGAACCCCTTACGCGCTCTGGTCGAGCTTGCGGTCGGTGCGGCTGGTCAAGGCGGTGTGGAAAGGCGCTGCGCGGCCGAAGGAAGCGGCAGCGCCGCACAGCACGATGTCGGCCCGGCGGCACAACCGGCGCCGCAGCGCCGAAGGGGTCTGCGTGGTGGCCGCCCAGGCGACGAGCGTGTCCATGGTGGCCGCCTGCAGCAACGCGGCGACCTCCTCGACGTCGACACCGGCCGGCAGATCGCCACGCTCGATCGCGTAACGCAGGACCGCCTCGAAGGCGACCCGGAAGCCGCGCGCGCCCTCGGGAGGAGCCCCCGCGTGCATCAGCCGCGACCAGTGGCTGACGACGAGCAGCAAGGCCGCCCGCGGGGCGCGCGACACCCGGCGGGCCAGCGACGTCATGAGTTGCTCGACGAGATCGGGAGTCGCCTCGCCGAACCCCATCGCGTGCTCGGCCTCGTCGATCATGATCTCGGCCGTGGCCCACGGCATCTCGAGCAGGATGTCTTCCTTGTGGGCGAAGTGGAAGTAGAACGTGCCCTTGCTGACCCCGGCCGCGCGAGCGATCTCCTCGGCGGTGGTGGACTCGAAGGCCGTCTCGAAGCCGCGCTCGTTCCAGATCTCCAGCGCCGTGCGGATGAGCTTGCGACGGGTGTCGCGGGAGCGTTCCTGCGAGAGGGCAGACCGGCGGGGAGCCGCCTTGTCGATCCCTTCGCTCTTGCTCACCCGAGGCACCTCTCGCTCCTGAATCGGTCCCTGGAATTCAACCCTGTCATACTCGGCGTTGAACCGAGAGCATAGGCAAATCCGGGAGCGATAGCCCGTGTCACGCGGCGATAATTGCACCGAGCCCAAATAGCAGCGTAGGCTGCCGCCATGCTCTTGGACCTGAGCTCGGATCAGGAGTTCTTCCGCCAGACCACTGCCAAGTTCCTCGAGAGCCAGGTCCCGATCGATGCGGTGCGCGCGCTGCGCGACGATCCGGCGGGATATCGCCCGGATTACTGGCGCCGCGGCGCGGAGCTCGGCTGGGCCTCGCTGCTCGTCGGTGAAGAGCTCGGTGGCGGCACGATCAGCGGTGGTGGGCTCACCGATCTCACGCTCATCGCTCACGAATTCGGCCAGCACGCCGCGCCGGGCCCGCTGGTGCCGGTGAACATCGTGGCGGCCGCACTGAGCGGTACCGGATCGCATCCCGAGGTGCTGGAGAGCCTGATGTCCGGCGAGTCGGTCGCGTCCTGGGCGATTGCCGAGCGCGACACGAGCGTCGCCCTCGACGGGGTGCGCCTGTCGGTTCGCGTGGAGGGCGAGGAGGCCGTCCTCGATGGCCAGAAGCGCCCCGTGGAATCGGCCGGTCAGGCCGGCCACCTGCTCGTCACCGGTCGCTCCGACGCCGGGCTCACGCAGGTTCTCGTGCCGGCGGATACCCCGGGGGTCACGATCAGCCCGATGGGTTCGGTCGACCTGACCCGGCGCTTCAGCGCGGTCCGGTTCGACGACGTCCGGCTCCCCCTCGACGCGCTCGTGGGCGAGGTCGGCGGCGCTGACGCTCAGGTGGAGCGACAGCTGCAGATCGCGGTCGTCGCCCACAATGCCGAGGCCGTCGGCGCGATGCAGTCGGCGTTCGACATGACCGTGGCGTGGGCGTTCGACCGCTACTCGTTCGGCCGGCCGCTCGCGTCGTATCAGGAGATCAAGCACCGCTTCGCCGACATGCTGTCGTGGTTGCAGGCGAGCCATGCCGTCAATGACGCGGCGGCCGTGGCGTTCGACGCCGGGTCGGCGGAGGCGGCGGATCTGGTCAGTGCCGCCAAGGCGTTCATCGGCGACCACAGCACGGAACTGCTGCAGGACTGCGTGCAGATGCACGGCGGGATCGGCGTGACCTTCGAGCACGACGTGCACCTGTACCTGCGTCGCGTCACCATCAACCGGGCGCTTTACGGCACCCCACCCGAGCACCGTCAACGCCTCGCGGCCAATCTCGTCGCTGCGGCCGGGAAGGACCCCGCATGAGCGCCGAAACTCTCGAATCCGTCGAGGATTTCCGGCAGCGAGCCCGCACCTGGATCCAGGCCAACCTGCGCCGGCTCGGCCCCGACGAGAAGAGCGGTCCGAGCCTGCTGAACTTCAGCGAGGAGCAGGAGCGCCTCGACCTCGAGCACGACCGGGCGATCCAGCGCAAGATGTTCGACGCCGGCTTGGCCGGTGTCGCCTTCCCGTGCGAGTACGGCGGCCAGGGGCTCACCGCTGACCACCAGCGCGCGCTCAACGAGGAGCTCGGCGGCTACGAGTACCCCGCGCACATCCAGATCCCGACCTTCTCCCCGTGCGCGGCCGTGCTGCTCGACTTCGGCACCGAGGAGCAGAAGAAGGCTCACCTGCCCGCCATCTTCAAGGGCGAGGAAGTCTGGATGCAGTTCCTGTCGGAGCCCAGCGGCGGGTCCGATGTTGCCGGCGCGCTCACCACTGCCGTCCGCGACGAGGACGACTGGGTGCTCAACGGCTCGAAGATCTGGACCACCGGAGCCTGGTACGCCGACTGGGGGCTCTGCCTCGCGCGTACCAACTGGGATGTGCCCAAGCACCGCGGGCTGACCGTCTTCATCCTGCCGATCCGCCAGCCGGGCGTCACCGTCAGCCGCATCGAAATGCTCAACGGCAACAAGGAGTTCTGCCAGGAGTTCCTCACTGACGTGCGGGTGCCCGACACCGACCGCATCGGCGAGGTCGACGGCGGGTGGACGGTCGGCGTCCGGTGGATGTTCCACGAGCGGATGCTGGCCAACTCGTCCTACGTGACGGTCCCGACAGGCACCCGACTCGACGGCGGAACCGCGCCCGGGCTGGTCGAGGTCGCGCGCGATGCGGGCCGGCTCGAGGATCCCGCAGTGCGCGACCTGATCGGCGAGGCGCGCACCATCGACCTCGTCGGCCAGCAGCTCAACCGGCGGGTCGGCCGGCTCGTCACGAGCGGGCAGATGTCTGACCAGGCCGCCGCGATCGGCCGGCTCTTCCATGGCATCGCCAACGCGCGCACGTCGACCATCAGCTTCGAGATCGCCGGCGCCATCGGCGGAGCGTGGAGCGACGACGACGGTGCGGCCGCCGAATCCGGAGTCACCTTCCTGATGCGGCAGACGTCCTGCATCGGCGGCGGAACGACGGAGATGGCTCGTAACGTCATCAGCGAGCGCGTGCTCGGTATGCCCCGCGAGCGCTCGCACGACCCGAGCCTGCCGTTCCGCGACATCCCGCGCAGCGCCTCGAGCGCCCGCCGCAATTAGGCGGCGGCGCCCTCGCTTGCCGCACCCGCAGCGCTCGCCGTTCTCGTGATGGCGTAAACGGCGAGGCGGTCGTCGCTGCCACCGTCGCGGACCTCGACCCGGCCGAGCCCGTCGCTCACCACCGCCGTGGCGATGGCCGGTCCGATGCGCACCGGTCGCAGGTAGCGCATCGCCAGCGACGACACCGATATCCCTGCGGCTCCGGGGGTCGCAGAGAGCACGGCCTCCTCGACCGCGAGCGCGATCAGCCCGCCGTTGACGGTCTTGGAGCTGTTCAACCCGTCTTCGCTACGCGGCAGCACCGCCACTCCCGGGCGCTGGCGCACGCAGCCGGCACGTTCGGCGAAGGGCTGTCGCAGCCGCCCCGGTGGACGGCGTTCAGCACGGAAGGCCTCATGCTCCGGCGGAATGCGCATGCTTGCATCGGGCACCGGCATGAACGAGGCGGTGCCGAACGCGACGTTTCTGCCGGTCTCGTCGGTGAAATCGACCATTGCCACCATCACCGAGCGGCCGGATTTGATGAGCCGCGCCACCGCCCGCATCTCGCTGAACTCACCGGTGTGCTGGTGCAGGTGCACATCGAGCTCCAGCGTGGTCGGCACCCGCGGGGCAAACGCGTCGAGCGCCAGGTAGCCCGCCGCGATGTCCGTCCACGTCGCAAAGATGGACGCGCGCACGGTGGTCGTCCCCGGCGCGTACATCTCGGCGACGATCGGCGCCGACCCGCGGATCTCCTCGCCCACCCGGCCGAGGTCGAAGCCGAGTTCGTGGACGATGTGCGCGGGCGCACTGTTTCCCATGTGCGCGGGCGCACTGTTTCCCATGTGCGTCGGGTAGGGCCCTGCTGACTCTGCTGCCAACTAGGCCTTGCCCAGCAGGAATTTCACGATCGGGGTGGCCGCCGGATACACCTCGGTGTTACCTGCGGCGAAGTAGCCGGAGTCGGTCACCATGATGATGCCGTTGGCCGCCCGCCCGGCGTCGCTGCACAGGTAGACGAGCGGGAACGCCTGCTCCATCGGAGTTGCCGCCTCGATGCCCACGTCGGCGCGGTAGTCCGACCCGAAGCCGAGCCACATGTCCTTGTTGGCCTGGGCCAGCGGGGTGTCGGTGGGCCCCGGGCAGATCGCGTTGATACGCACGCCGTCCTTCAGGAACGGCATCGCCTGGCGGGCGACGTAGGCGCAGACCGTCTGCTTGCTCCAGTAGTAGTCGGCGTGGTTGTGGTCGTGCGCCCACTGCGACGCGGCGTCCCAGTCGTCGATGCTCAGGTACTCGACCAGCTCCGGCAGGTGGACCTCCCAGCCCAGACCCGCGGCTGAGGAGATGAAGCCGATCGAGGAGCCGCGCGGGAGCATCCCGGCGGCCATCATCCGGTCGATCAGCCGCCGGTGACCGAGGAAGTTGATCTTTTCGATGCCGGGCGTGCCGTCGGCGACACCTGCGCAGGAGAAGAGCGCGTGGATCGGCCCGCCGCACTCGTCGACGGCCCGGTCGATCGAGGCCGGGTCGGAAAGGTTGACCTTGATGGCCTTCGCCCCGGGCAGGTTCACGTCGGCGTAGTCCATGACCACGACCTCGGCGCCGGCGTCCTGCACCAGCTCCGCCGTCGCCGCGCCCATCCCGGTGGCGCCACCCACCACGAGCACTCGCTTGCCGTCGTACCGAAACGCGTCGAAGGCGCCCATCGCAGTTCTCCTGGAATCGTTGAGGTTTTGCACGTGGATAGGGGTCGGGCGAGGGTCAGGCGACAACGCCGCGGACCTTGAGGTCGACGACCGTGTCCCAGTCCAGGCCGAGCTCGGCGAGGATCGCGTCGCCGTGCTCGTTGAACAGCGGCGCCCGGATGGGCTTGGGCGGCTCCTCGTCGAACTGCACGGGAGCGGCGGTGAGTTGGAAGTTCACCCCGGCGGCGGTGGTGCATTCCTGGACGTACCCGTTGGCGATCGCCTGCGGATCGACCGCCGCGAGCTGGGTGTCCTGCACGACGGTCCACTGGCCGGTGAAGTCGGCGAGCGCGACCCGCCACTCCTCCAGCGGCCGCTCGCCAAAGGCGTTTCGCAGGATCTCCTGGGCGGCGGCGGAATTCGCCATCAGCGTCTCATGAGTGGAGAACCGCTCGTCGGTCGCCAGTTCCGGCTGCCCGATCGCCTGCGCCATCGGCGCCCAGTACTTGCCGGCCTGCAGGCAGCACAGCGCGAGCCAATGGCCGTCCTTGGTGAGGTAATTGCGTACCAGCGGGTTGCTGCGCATGGCGGAGGCGGGCGGCGGCCGCCACGGCATGCCGAGCAGCAGCGAGAGCCCGAATGCCTGCCCCATCGCCCACATCCCGGTGCCGAGCAGCGAGACGTCGACGACGGTGGCCTCGCCCGTGCGCTCGCGGTGAAAGAGCGCGCCCATCATCCCGCCGGCGATCGTCATCGCGCCGATCGAGTCTCCGAACCCGGGGGCCGGGGGCACCGGGACCTCGGTGTAGTCCTCCTTCATCACGCCCATCGCCACACCCGAACGGGCCCAGAAGGCGAGCGCGTCGTAGGAGCCCTTGTCGGCATCCGGACCCCGCTCCCCCTGGCCGGTGCCACGTACGTAGATGATCTGCGGGTTATGGGCGCGAACCTCCTCGAGGCCGATCTTCAGCTTCTTGCGCACGCCCGGGAGCTTGTTGGTCAGGAAGATGTCGGACGTCGCGATGAGCTTGTGCAGGATTTCCAGGCCGTCATCGCTCGTCAGGTCGAGGCCGAGGCTCTTCTTCCCGCGGTTGGAATGCTCGAGCAGGATGTGCACATCCGCCGGGACATCCGCGACGCCGGTGGACGCCAGCCCGCGCATGGCATCGCCGCGCTCGACGTGTTCGATCTTGATGACCTCGGCGCCCCAGTCAGCCATCAGGGCCGACGCCGCGGGCACGAACGTGTGCTCGGCGACCTCGAGAATGCGGACGCCTTGCATCACTGCGGTCATGCAGTACCTCCGACGAGCTCCACGGCCGGCTTGACTGCCCGGGCGGCTGCGTTAGTTTCGACAGTTAGTTTTAACATCGACGTCGACTCCGATGCTAGTGATGAAGGCGAAGGAACGGCATGAGGCCTCTCCCCGAGTTGACCCCGGCCAACGAGTGGTTCTGGCGTTCCGGTGCCGACGGCAAGCTGCGCATCCAGGGCTGCTCCGACTGCGGCCGGCTGGTGCATCCACCGGTGCCGATCTGCCCGCGGTGCCGAAGCCGCGCCTCGGCGCCGGTGGAGATGTCGGGACGCGCCACGGTCGTCGGCGTCACCGTCAACGTCCAGCCGTTCCTGCCCGACTTCGACCTCGCTCCCCCGTACGTCATCGCCAATGTCGCCCTCGAGGAGGATCCCGATGTCCGGCTGACGACGAACATCGTCGGCTGCGAGCCCGTAGATGTGCACGTCGACCAGCAGGTCGAGGTCACGTTCGAGCAGCACGGCGAGGTTTACCTGCCGCTGTTCACGCCCACCGGCGGGGCGGACACCCCGGACCGCATCGCCGAAGTACGCCTGCCGGCCCCGCGCCCGCCGGTCACGTCCGACCGCTTCGAGCACCGCTCCGTCCTTTCCGGGATCGGGCGTTCGAAGCTCGGCCGCCGGCTCATGGTCGACCCGCTCTCGCTGACGATCGACGCGGCGCTCGCTGCGGTGGCCGACGCCGGGCTCACGCTGGAGGACATCGACGGGCTCTCGACCTATCCCGGCATGACCGGCGCCGGCATGAGCGAGGGCGGGGTCACCGCCGTCGAGGAAGCGCTGCGCATCCACCCGACCTGGCACAACGGCGGCGGCGATCTCCCCGGGCCGGGCGGCTCGGTGATTGCGGCGATGATGGCCGTCGCGTCGGGGCTGTGCCGGCATGTGCTGTGCTTCCGTACGGTCTGGGAGTCCACGTACCGCCAGCTGGGTCTCGGTCACGCGCCGGGCCGGGTTTCCGGGCCGCTGATGGAATGGCGCGCCCCGTACGGGGCGATGTCGGCCGCCAACTGGATCGCGATGAACGCCAACCAGTACTTCCACCGCTACGGCGCGACGCGCGAGATGCTCGGCATGATCGCGGTCAACGGGCGTACCAACGCGGGGCGCAATCCCGTCGCCATCTATCGCGAGCCGATGACGATGGACGACTACCTGGCGGCCCGGATGGTGTCGACACCCTTCGGCCTCTACGACTGCGACATCCCGTGCGATGCCTCGATCGCCGTCATCGTCTCCGACGCTTCGGTCGCCGGCGACCTGCCCCACCCCGCCATCCGCATCGAGTCGGTGGGCACCCAGATCCTCGAACGCGTCTCCTGGGAGCAGGGCACCATCACGCACGAGCCGCAGGTGCTCGGGCAGTCGGCGCACCTGTGGAGCCGAAGCGCGCTGCGCCCCGCCGACGTCGACCTGGCGCTGCTCTACGACGGCTTCTCGTTCAACGCCATTTCGTGGCTGGAAGCGCTGGGATTCTGCGGGCTACGGCGAGGCGCAGGACTGGCTGGACAAGGGACGCCGGATCGCGCTCGATGGCGAGTTGCCGGTCAATCCGCACGGCGGGCAGCTCTCGGAGGGACGCACCCACGGCTACGGCTTCATCTACGAAGCCGTCACCCAATTGCGGCGGGAGGCGGGCGAGCGCCAGGTCGCGAATGCGAAGACCGCGGTCGTGACGTCAGGTGGCGGCACGCCGTCAGGAGTGCTGTTACTGCAGCGTGACGGGGTCTGATCAGTAGAGTGACCAGTGGCTTTGGCCCGCTGTAGCGGTTAGAAGATCCATCTGTGACAGGCTCGCAAGAAGGGGTGCTGACCTTGACGGCAGCTGCGCAGGTCGATGGCGAGAAGGCGAGCGGGCCGCGCTCACGCAAGGGGGCGCAGACCCGCAGCCGGTTGCTGGAAGCGGCCAAGGCGGTGTTCGAGAAGGACGGCTTCCTCGAGGCGCGCATCTCCGACATCGCCGAGCGGGCCGGCCTTTCGCACGGGTCGTTCTACCACTACTTCGATTCCAAAGAGCAGATCTTCCGCGAGGTCGCCAAGGCGATCGAGGACGAGCTCGAAGCCCCCGTCGACGCGGTCATCTTCGACCCGGAGTCCACTGCGACCCCGCGCGAGCGGATCCGCGAAGGCATCCGGCGCCACCTGGTGAGCTACCGCAACGAGGCGCCCATCATGGGCATCATCGAGCAGGTCTCGCGCTACGACGACCACGTGCGCGCGGTGCGCGCCGAGCAGCGGGAGCGCTCGCAGCAGCAGATCGCCGATTCGATACGCCAGTTGCAGCTGCGCGGCCTGGCCGACCCCAAGCTCGACCCCGACCTGGCGATCGCCGCGCTCGGCGCGATGACCCAGCGCTTCCCGGAGCTCTGGCTGGTCGAGCACACCCACGAGTTCGACTTCGACGAGGCGGTCGAACAGCTCAGCCGGCTGTTCTCGAACGCGCTCGGGATCGTCGAGGTCGTCCCCAAGAAGACCCGCACCCGCCGCGCGTCGGCGTAAGAAATCGAAGGAGCTCCGGATGCGCGTGGTGATCGTGGGTGCGTCGAGTGGATTGGGCCGGTGCATCGGGGTCGGGCTCGCCGAGCGCGGCGCCCAGGTGGCACTGCTGGCCCGGCGCCACGACATGCTCGTCGACGCCGCGAAGGAGGCCGGGCCGGGCGCGCTGGCGATCGCCTGTGACGTGACCGATCAGGCCTCTTGCCAGGCCGCGATCACCGCAGCCGCCGAGGGCCTGGGCGGCATCGATGCGCTCGTCTACTCCACCGGTATCGGCATCCTGAACCGGCTGACCGATATCGACGCCGAGACCTGGCGGCGCGCGTTCGACACCAACGTCATCGGGGCTGCTCTCGTCACGGCGGCAGCAGTCCCCCACCTCACCGCTTCGTCCGGAGTCGCCGCCTACCTCTCCTCGATCAGCGCCTCACAGACCCCGCCGTGGCCCGGTCTCGGCGCGTACGCGGTCAGCAAGGCGGCGCTGGACAAGCTCGTCGAGGCGTGGCGGGCAGAGCATCCGCAGATCGGCTTCACCCGCGTCGTCGTCGGTGACTGCGCGGGCGGCGAGGGCGACTCGATGACCGGCTTCCCGAATGCCTGGGACCCGGAGATCGCCGCCGAGTTCTACCCGACCTGGATCTCGCGCAACTACATCACCGGCACGCTCCTCGAGGTCGAGGAGCTGGTCCGGGCGATCGACTACATCGCCCGTTCGGGAGCCGGGACCAGCATCCCCTCGGTGACCGTCACCCCCCGCCCGGCCGCACCCGCGCCGACGCCGTAGGACCGCGTCTCAGACGGCGACCGGCACCCGCATCAGCCGGCCGAGATTGCCGCCCATGATCGCCTCGATCTGATCCGCCGGCATGTTCGGCGGCAGGTGATCGAGGTAGCTGCAGGGCTCGGCGAGGCCCTTCGGGGTGCGGGTAGTCCGAGCCGAAGAGGACGTGGTCGGCGCCGATCGCGGCGACCAGCTTCTCGATGTTGTCCTCGTGGAACGGGCTGATGTAGACGTTGCGCTTGAACGCGACGACCGGGTCCTCGTCGAACCCGTGCGGCATCTTGCGATAGGTGTCGGCGAAGTGCTCGAGCAGCGGCACCACCCAGTCGCCGCCGTTCTCGATCATGGCGATCTTGAGCTCGGGGAAGCGGGTGAGTACGCCGCCGCAGACCAGCGCCGACGCCGAGTCCTCGATCGGACGGTGGCCCATCGTCATGTACCGGAACGGGTCGGGCTTGAACGGGAGCATCTCCGACGGGCCGGTCCAGTCAGCCTGGTAGCGCGAGTAGCCGCTGTCGGAGGCGTGCATCGACACCAGGATGTCGTTGTCGACGCAGGCCTGCCAGAACGGGTCGAACTCCGGGAAGCCGAACGAGCGCGAGCCGCGGTAGCCCGGCACCGGCGCCGGACGAACCAGCACCGTCCGCGCGCCGCGCTCGATCACCCACTGCAGCTCCTCGAGCGCTTTCTCGACGACCGGCAGGCTGATGACCGGGGTGCTGAAGATGCGGTCCTCGTAGTTGAACGACCACACGTCGTGCATCCACTGGTTCAGCGAGTGGATGACGACGTGGATCAGGTCAGGATCGTCGCGCAGGCGCTCCTCGAGCAGGCTCGCGAGCGTCGGGAACATCAGCGTCCGGTCGACGCCGAGCTCGTCCATCAGCTCCAAACGCGGCCCCGGCTCGCGGAACGCGGGGAGCGCACGCATCGGATCGCCGATGATCTCGCGGTAGGACTTGCCCTCCGGATTGCCGTTACGGAAGTACTCCTCCTGCGCCCCGGGACGCGCGACGACGTCGAAGGTCGGGTTCGGGATGTACTCGCTGATCGTGCCGCGCAGGGCGATCTTCGTGCGGCCGCGCACCTCGACGTAGTCGATCGCGCTCTTGTACCGGTCCGGGAGATGGCGGGTGAACGCGTCTTTGGTCTCGTAGAAGTGGTTGTCGGCGTCGAAGACCGGGAAGTCGCACCTGCGTTCCATGCGGTCACGTTAGCGGCTTTTTGACGCTGGCGTCAATATTGGAGACTGCCCGCAAAGGGGCGCTATCGTCCCCATCGTGGACCTCTCCCACAGCGCGGCCGACGAGCAGTTCCGGCAGGAGTTCCGGGCCTGGCTCGATGACCACCTGCCCGCCGAGTGGCGTACCGACGAGTTCTGGGCTGCCAAGACGCTCGACGAAGGATTCGAGCTGCGGCGCCAGTGGGAGCGGGACAAGGCGCTGGCCGGCTGGGCCGGCATCCACTGGCCCACCGAGTACGGCGGTCGCGGGGGCACCCCCGCGCAGAAGGCGATCTACGACGAGGAGATGGCCCGGGCGCGCGCCCCGCAGACCGTGAACAACCTGGGGCTGACCTTCCTGGCCCCGACCGTCATGGCCATCGGCAGCGACGAGCAGAAGCGCGAGATCATCCCCGCCCTGCTGCGCAACGACGTCATCTGGTGCCAGGGATTCTCCGAGCCGGGGCGGGCTCCGACCTCGCGGCGCTGACGACGCGCGGCGAGCGGCAGGGCGAGGAGTTCGTCGTCAACGGCCAGAAGGTCTGGACCAGCAACGCGCTGCACGCCGACAAGATGTTCGCGCTCGTCCGCACCGCGACCCCGGACGGCGAGGCGAAGAAACATCACGGCATCACCATGCTGCTGATCGACCTGCACCAGCCCGGTGTCGACATCCGGCCCCTGAAACAGCTGACCGGCAAGCAACACTTCGGCGAGGTATTCCTCACCGACGCCCGGGTGCCGGCCGACCAGGTGCTCGGCGAGATCGGCGGCGGCTGGAACGTCGCGATGCTGCTGCTCTCGTTCGAGCGCGGCGCCTCCGCGTTGGGCTACTACGAGACGTTCCGCCGCGAGCTCGGCGAGATCGTCGACATCGCCAGGCGCACGCGGCGCGGTTCCGGCACCGCCGCGCAGGACCCGATGATCCGCCAGAAGATCGCGCAGGCCGTCGTCGAACTCGAAGCGCTGAAGCTGCACTCGCTGCACATCCTCACCAAGGTCGAGCGGGGCGAGGAACTCGGCTTCGAATCGTCGATGACCAAGCTGCAGTGGAGCGAGACGCACCAGGACATCGGCGAGCTCTACCTGGACGTCGTGGGCGCCGACGGCTGGACGGCACGTACCGACGACGGCACGTACGGCGAGCTCTTCCCGCTGCAGGAAAGCGCGCTGTGGTCACGTTCGGAGACCATCTGGGGCGGCTCGTCGCAGGTGCAGCGCAACATCGTCGCCGAGCGCGTGCTCGGCCTGCCGCGTTGAATCAGCGATAGGTCAGGAGCCGCGTGGAGTTCACCCTGAGCGACGAGCAGCGCGCCCTGCAGGACGCGGTGCGCTCCTACCTGCGCGGCAAGTTCGACCTGGCGGCCGTCCGCCAGGTGTACGACGACCCGGCGGCGAGCGGCAATCCCGCGGAGCTCTGGAAGGCCCTCGGCGAGCAGGGCTGGCTCGCGGTGCTCGTTCCCGAGGAGTACGACGGCCTCGGCCTCGGATTGCTCGATGCCGCGGTTATCGTGCGGTGCCTGGGCGCGGGTGCGGTACCCGGGCGTACACCGCGACGGTGCTGGCGGCCGAGGCGATCCGGCTGGCCGGCAGCCACGAGCAGCAGCAGGCCTGGCTGCCCCGGGTCGCCGCCGGGGAGGTGTGCCTGACGACGGCGCTTGCGCAGCGCGGGCAATGACTGGTGCCCGCCGGGGCGGCGTTCGCCGCCCAGGGCGAGCGGCTGACCGGGCGGGCACCAGCCGTGGAGTACGGCGCGGCAGCCGACGCCGTCATCGCGGCGAGTCGCGACGGCGGGCTCTGGATCGTCGACCCGGAGTCCGGCGGCGTGCACGTGAAGCCGGTCCCGACGCTGGATCGCACGACGCGACTGGCGGACGTCGACCTGTCCAGTGCCGCGGCCGAGCGGCTGGCCGGGTCCAGCGCGGAGACGCTCGGCGCGCTGCTGGACCGCGCAGCCGTGCTCGCCGCGGCGGATCTGACCGGCATCGCCCGCGAGGCACTGACGCGAACCGTCCGCTACGACCAGGAACGGGTGCAGTTCGGCGTCCCGGTCGGCTCGTTCCAGGCCCTCAAACACGCGCTCGCCGACCTCGCGGTCGCCGTGACGATGGCCGAGCACACCGTCCTGTACGCCGCGCACGCGATCGACACGGGCGCGCGCGACGCGCGTCTGGCCGTATCCGTCGCCAAGGCGAAAGCCTCCGACACCGCCCGGGAGGCGACTGCCGCGATGATCCAGTTCCACGGCGGCATCGGTTACACCTGGGAGCACGAGGCGCACTTCTTCTACAAACGCGCCAAGCGGCTGGAGTACGCGTACGGCGACGCGTCGGGCACCGTGAGCACATCGCCGCGATGGTGGTCGACCAGTGAGCGCGGACCTGAGCCGAGGGCCGCTCGCCGGCGTCAAGGTGCTCGACCTCTCGCGGATGTACCCGGGCGCGTTCTGCACCCAGCTGCTCGCCGATCTCGGCGCCGACGTACTGAAGGTCGAGGGGCCGGGCGCCGGCGACGGGCTGCGCCACGTCGCCATCTCCGACTTCAACGCCACCCACACCGCCCTGAACCGCGGCAAGCGCTCCCTCGTGCTGAACCTGAAAAGCCCTGGCGCTGCAAGCGTTTTGACGCGGCTGGTCGAGGGATCGGAGGTCGTCGTCGAGTCACACCGGCCGGGGCAGCTCGATCAGCTCGGCGTGGGCTACGGGGTGATGAGCGCGGCCAACCCGCGGATCGTGTGGTGCTCGATCACCGGCTTCGGCGACCACGGCCCGCTCGCCCAGGCCGCGGGGCACGACATCACCTACCTCGGCTACGCCGGGATGCTGGGCCTGCTCGCTGATAGCCCGGCTGGGCCGTCAACTCCCGGCGTCACGATCGCGGTGCCGCTGGCGGCGAGCCTGGCCGCCGTCGGGATCCTCGCCGCGGTCGTCGAAGCGAGGACCACCGGTAAGGGATCGCGGCTCGACGCCAACATGGCCGACAGCGCGATGTGGGCTCTGGGCGAGAACTTCGCACTCGAGGCCAATGCCCCGGCACCCGGCTGGGGCACCATGGCCGGACGCAATGTCTACACCTGCTCCGACGGCCGGCAGGTCAGCGTCGCCGCCACCGAACCCCGCTCCTGGGCGGCGCTGACGGAGGCGCTGCAGACGCCGGAGCTGGCCGAGCTGCGCGTGAGCATGAGCGCCGATGCTTCGGCGATCGCCCGGATAGCCGAGGCTTTCGCGACCAGACCGGCCGCCCACTGGTGTGAGCATCCTGGTTATGCCGGCGGGGTCGGGCCGGTCAACGAGGTCGCCGATCTGCTCGGCGATCCGGCATTCACCTCGCGCCGCAGCCTGGTCGCGCTCGCCGGCTCGGGCGTTCAGGTACTTGCCAACCCCCTCCGCTACGGCGACGACGACGGGGATGCGGCCTCTCACGGCCTCACCGATCCCCCCGCGCTCGGCGCCGACACCGACGCGGCGCTCGCCGCCGCCGGTTACACCCCGGAGGAGATCGCAGCGTTGCGAGCGGACAAGGTCGTGTCATGAGCATCGATTTCGGCTTGAGCGGCAAGCGGGCACTCGTCACGGGATCGGGCCAGGGAGTCGGTGAGGGCATCGCCCGGATGCTGGCCGCGGCAGGCGCCGAGGTGCTCGTCAACGATCTGGTAGCAGACCGGGCGCAAGCGGTCGCCGATTCGATCATTGCCGGCGGAGGAAAGGCGTCGGAGCTGGCCTTCGACGTCACCGATTTCGCCGGGGTCCACGCCGCGATCAAGGGGGCGGGCGGAGTCGACATCCTCGTGAACAACGCGGGTAACGCGGGCGCCGAGGGCTGGGGCGGGATGGCGCCGTTCATCGCGACGACCCCGGCCGACTGGGCGAAGTACCTCGACGTGAACCTCTACGGCGCGATGAACTGCGTCCACGCGGCGCTCCCGGGGATGATCGAGGCGCAGTGGGGGCGCGTGGTCACCGTGGTCTCCGATGCAGCCCGCGTCGGTGAAGCGCAGATGGCGGCCTACTGCGCGGCCAAGGCCGGAGCGGCCGGCTTCAGCCGCGGTATCGCCCGGGAGGTGGCCCGCTACGGCGTCACCGTCAACAACATCGCGCTCGGCACCATGCGCACCCCGCTGAGCGCGGGGCTGTGGGACGACCCCACGAAAGTCGAGCAGCAGAAGGCCCTCATGTCGGGCTATCTCATCCGCCGGCCCGGCGATCCGGACGATGCGGCCTGGGCCATCGCGATGCTCGTCAGCCCGCGCGGGTCGTGGATGACCGGGCAGACCATCCCGGTCAACGGTGGTTACTCGTTCACGCTCTGAGGGGTAGCCGCGTCAGGCGCTGACGCCGTGCAGCAGGAAGTCCCACAGCTCCTCGGCCGCATCGCCGCGGCTGGGACGGCTCGAGCTCGCGCTGATCGTGGTGGTGAACGCGTTGAACATGATGGCCTGCAGGATGACGCCAGCCACCCGATCATGGCGCAACCCGGAGCGGATGGCGCCCGCCTGTGCAGCGTCGTCGAGCAGCTCCTCCAGCAGGCTCAGCAATGGCACGAACGCCCGCGACGCCTCCTGCGGGTGGTCGGTGAGCAGCTGCTGGGCGAACTGGGCAAGCGCTGTCGGCCCCTTCTTCGCTGCGCGGCCCTTGGTCGCCGGGCGGCACAGCCGGTAGTACTCGATCGCGAACCGGTGCAGCCGGCCCAGCGGATCGCTCTCCTCGTGGACCAGCTCGCGGAGGGTCTCGGCGGTGGAGCGCACCGAGTCCTCGAAAAGCGCCACGAGCAGCTCGTACTTACCCTCGAAATACTGGTAAAAGCTGCGTAGCGACTGACCGGAACGCTCCACCACCTCCTGGACGGTGAACTCCCGGTCGGGACTGGCGGTCATGAGCTCGAGTGCGGCATCCAGGAAGCGCTGGATCCGGGTCTCGGCGCGGGCCCGGGCGGGGTCCAGCACGCGCGCGACAGCCAGCTCGCGCCGGGAGGCGCCGGGAGCCGACCGATCGACTGCCGCGGACTCGTTCTTCGCCATGCCGCCGAGGGTACTCGCGGTGGAGAGCGCCGTACTCGTAACAGCGCGGTAACACCCTGGTGTGTCGAGAACCCTCTTCTCGCCGGCGCAGCCGTGGCGTTGGCGTTGCCAGGTTCGGAGAATCATATTATCTTTTCCGATTATGGGCGTCTCAGCTGGGTCCGTCTCCGTCGGGTCGCAGCCCCGGCGCAGCGGCAGCCGCGACCCGGTTTCCCGCGGTTTCCACGCCCTGCGGATCCGCCGTGTCATCAACGAGACCGCGGAAGCGGTCACGCTCGTGCTTGACGTGCCCGCCGAGCTCAACGACGCGTTCCGCTACGACGCCGGCCAGTTCCTGACGTTCCGGGTGAGCATCGACGGCCGCCGGCACCTACGCTCGTACTCGATGTCGTCCTCCCCCGAGGTGGACGGGGAGCTGGCGGTAACCATCAAACGGGTCGCCGGCGGGCTGGTGTCGAACTGGATCGCCGACGCGCTGGCGGCAGGCGACACGCTCGAATCCACCTGCCCCGCAGGCGTGTTCTGCCTCGGACCCGGCGGCGATCCCGACCCTGCAGACGTGCTGGCCTACGCGGGCGGCAGCGGAATCACGCCGGTGTACTCGCTGCTGAAGACCGCCCTGGCGACCACGACCCGGCGAGTGCGGCTGCTGTACGCGAACCGCGACCGGGAGAGCACCATCTTTGCCGCCGGGCTCGACGCGCTTGCCGAGCGTCACCCCGGCCGGCTGGAGGTCGTCCATCACTTCGACGCGACAGGCGGATTCGTCGAGGCCGCAACGATTCGTCGCCACGCGGCAGCATCGCCCGGCCCCGAAGTCTTCATCTGCGGCCCCGGCCCCTTCATGGAGCTGGTCGAGACGACGCTTCACGGGCATGGAATCGAGCCGGCGCGTATCCACATCGAACGCTTCACTCCGGCCGACCTCACCCCGGAACCGGAAGCAGCGCCGCCCGTTGCCGGGGCCTCGGCACCCACGCAGGTCGAGATCGAGCTCGACGGCAAGGTGCAGTCGACCACCCACCGGGCGGGGACGACGATCCTGCAGACGGCCCGCCAGCTGGGGCTGACGCCCCCGTCCTCGTGCGAGGCGGGAGACTGTGCCACCTGCATGGGCCGGCTGCTTTCGGGGACGGCGCAGATGCTGGCGAACAACGCGCTGACCGACGACGAGGTGGCCGAGGGCTGGATCCTGACCTGCCAGGCGGTGCCGGATCCGCCGGCGGTGCGGGTGCGCTACGGGTATGACGACTGAGGCATGACGACTGAGGAGGGTGCTGACAGATGAAGGACGCTCGTGCCGTGGTGGAAAGCACCCCGCTCGCCGACATCCTCGAGGTCGAACAACTGCTCGCGCGCTACTCGGTCGCCATGACGCGTAACGACGTGGCTGCCGTCATCGACGTCTTCACCGCCGACGGCACCTACAGCGCGTTCGGCTCGGCCTACACGCTCGAGGAATTCCCCGTGCTCGTCGAGGCCGCACCCAAGGGCCTGTTCATGACCGGCACGCCCGCGCTCGACCTGAGCGCCGACGAGGGCACTGGTTTCCAGACCCTGTGCTTCGTCGACCAGAGCAACCACGACATGCGCATCGGCTACTACACCGACACCTACCGGCGTACCGGGCAAGGCTGGCGGCTGCACACGCGGTCGATGACCTTCCTGCGGCGCAGCGGCGCGCGCGACGCCGGCAAGGAGCACGACCCGCGCCGGCCGATCCCCCGGTCCCAGCCGGGGGGAAACTAGCCGGCATGGACCTCGCCGCCTTCCGTCCGGCGCTGGACGGCTGGCTCGACGCGCATGCCGCCCAGCTCTCGCCGACCGGCTCCGATCCGACCTCGCTGGACGGGCACATGGCCCAGCTGGCCAAGGTGAAAAGGCTCGCGTTCGACGCGGGTTTCATGCGCTGGGGGTGGCCGGAGCGGGTCGGCGGGCTCGGCGGCTCGAGCATCCTGCGGGCCTACCTCGGAGAGGCGCTCACGGGCCGCGGGCTCGTCGAACCGGGCGTGTACTGCATGACCGAGGTGCTCGCCCCGACCATGATCGACTACGCGCCGGCCGAACTTGCGGCGACGATGGTGCCGCGCCTGCTGCGCGGCGACGAGACCTGGTGTCAGGGCTTCTCCGAGCCCGGCACCGGAAGCAACCTGGCTGCGCTGCAATGCCGGGCGACCCTCACCGACGGCGCCTGGCGGGTCAACGGCCAGAAGGTCTGGACCAGCTTCGCCCAGTACGCCGACCGCTGCATCCTGCTCACCCGCACCGGCGCCCCGGACTCCGCGCACCGAGGCATCACCGCACTGTTCGTCGACATGGACACCCCGGGCATCACGGTGCGTCCGCTGGAGACGATGAACGGCGTCCCCGAGTTCTCCGAGGTCTTCTTCGACGACGTCGTGGTGCCTTTCGACCGCACCCTCGGCGAGGTCGACCAGGGCTGGTCGATCGCGATGGGGCTGCTCCCGTACGAGCGCAGCACCGCGCTCTGGCACCGCGGAGCGTTCTTGCACCAGCGATTGCGTGCCCTGCTCGCGGACGTGAGCGAGGGGCAGTTGACCGCCGAAGCCGTGGGTTCGGCGTTCGCCCAGCTGTACGCGTTTCGCGCGCGCTCACGCCAGACCCAGTACCGCATGGCGGCCGGGGAAACGCTCGCCGCCGAGACCTCCGTCGACAAGGTCCTGCTGGCGACCGCCGAGCAGGCGGTCTTCGACCTGGCCGCCGAGGCCCTCCCCGAACGAGTGCTGCTCGATGACGACCCCGAAGGCCGGGAATGGCGCGTCGAGTACTTGTATTCGCGGGCGGCGACCATCTACGGCGGGACCGGCGAGATCCAGCGCAACGTCATCGCGCGCCGGCTGCTCGACCTGGGACCCGATCGCTGATGGAGAGCTGATGGACACCGACGACCGCAAGCTCTTCGCCCAGAGCCTGCAGCAGGCGACCGGGCAGCACACCGGAGCAGCCCTGGATGCGGCGCTCGACGAGCTCGGCTGGCCCGACGCGCTGACCGACGACACCCGCGACGCGGTGTCGCTGCTCTTCGACTTGCAGGGCGCGGCCAATGTCACGTCGTCAGCGTTGAACGCGGTACTGGTGGACAGCCTGGGGGTCACGCCGGGGGTGGCCATTGTGCTGCCGCCATTGGGGAAATGGGCTCCCGCGGCCACCGTCGCCGGTGACCGGCTGCTCGTGCAGGGCCTGGCGATCGGTGCGCTGAAGCATGGATTCGCGGTCGCCTGGGACGGCGGCGAACCCGTGGCGGCCACCATCCCGGCCGATGATCTGGACCTGCGTTCCCTCGCCGGAATGGATCCCGCGCTGGGACTGGTCCAGGTGACCGCCAACCTGCCGCTGGGCGAGCTGTCACCGGTGGCCGCCGACTGGGCCGCTGCCGTCGCCGCGGGGCGGGTGGCACTCGCGTACCAGATCGTGGGAGCGTGCCGCACGATGCTGCGGCTCGCCCGCGAGCATGCCCTGCAACGCGTCCAGTTCGGCCGTCCCATCTCGAGTTTCCAGGCGGTGCGTCATCGCCTCGCCGACAGCCTGCTCGCCATCGAGGCCGCGCAGGCATGCGCCGACGCGAGCTGGGAGGAAACCGGGGAGCTGGCCGCGACCCTCGCGAAGGCCGTCGCCGGCACCACCGCGCGCACCGTGGGCAAGCATGCCCAGCAGGTGCTCGGCGGCATGGGCTACACCACGGATCACCCGCTGCACCAGTACGTGCGCCGGACCCTCGTGCTCGATCAGCTGCTCGGCGCCGGCAGCGTGCTCACCCGCGAGATCGGCGCAGGCCTCCTGCGCACCCGCGACGTCCCGGAGCTGCTCCCCCTTTAGGCCCCCTTTAGGCGCTGATCTCCGCGGTGGTGACGATCGTCGCGCGGCCCAGGATGTGGCCGAGCAGGTTGAAGCCGAAGAACGCCGGGCTGGCGTCGGCCGGGACGCCGAGATTGGCGACGTCCAGCGCGTGGACGGTGATGAAGTACCGGTGAGCCCCATGCCCGGCCGGCGGCGCAGCGCCGATGAAGCGCTGGGAACCCGCGTCGTTGCGCAGCTGGAAGGCGCCCGCCGGCAGGTCAGGGCCGCCCGGAAGGCCGGCGTTCTCGGGCAGCGAGGTGACCGACGCGGGGATGTCGACGACCACCCAGTGCCAGAAGCCTGACATCGTCGGGGCGTCGGGGTCGTAGACGGTGACCGCGTAGCCCTGGGTGCCTTCGGGGGCGCCCTCCCAGGACAGCTGCGGCGAGACGTCCTGGCCGCCCGGCACCCCGAAGAGCCCGGACATCTGCGCTGGGGGGAACGGGCTCCCGTCCGTGACCGTGCTGCTCGTGACGCGAAACGACGGGACCTCGGGCAGTCCCGCAAACGGGTCGTTCCCGCTCATGGTCGGCTCCTTACGAGTCAGGGGTGTTCGCCCATACTCTCGCCCGTCAGGATCCGGGTAAACCGAGGCCCCGCGCGGCGAGCACGCGACCGAGGTTGGGGCCGACGCCGCCGAGCACATCGCTCGAGGCCAGCGCCCGCCGCAGGAAGACGTGGGCGAAGCACTCCCACGTGTTGCCGATGCCGCCGTGCACCTGGATGACCGTCTCGCACACCCTGCGCGCCGCGCGAGCGGCATACGCCTTGGCCGCGGCGCCCGCTGCCAGTGCCTCGGCGGGCGCGAGCGCGTCGACAGCCCAGGCGGCATGCAACGCGATGCTGCGCGAGCCCTCCTTGGCCACCAGGGCGTCGGCCAGCAGGTGCTGCACCGCCTGGAAAGACCCGACGGCGACCCCGAATTGCTGACGCGTGCCGGCGTAATCACGCCCCAGCCCGATGGCGCCTTCCATCACGCCCACCAGCTCCGCCGACGTGACCGCCAGGCCGAGCGCAGCCCAGCGAATGAGGTCGTCCTCCGTGAGCAGCCGACCGCCCACGCCCTCCCTGGACCCCGGAAGCTCGAAGGCCCGGAACGCGCGGGTGAGATCGACCCCCGCGTCTCCCCCCGCCGGGAGCGGTACCTCGACCAGTTCGTAGCCGTCCGTCCGCGCGGGCCAGTGCCAGCGCGCTCGTGGCACCCGCCGCATCGGCCGCGACAGCCGACTCCCCCAGGACAGCGAGCGCCGACAGGTCGGCGGCGAGCGCGACCGTCTCCTGACCCGCAGCCGCGGGCGCCTGCGCCAGCCGCCGCAACTCGGCCGCGAGGGTCGGGCCCAGCAACGCCGCATCGGCCGCCCCCCGGCCGAGTTCCTCGGCCACGATCGCCACCTCGACCGCTGACGCGAACGGCGCCCCGGCGGTCGATTCAGGATCGGCCCCGCGCAACTCCCGCCAGCCGGACGCCGCGACGGCGGCGGCGAGTCTGCGCGACCGCTCCGGGTCGTCGAGGTCGTGCACCGACCGCGCGCACAGCCGCTCCACGAGCACGCGCGCCGACTCGCGCAGGGCGCGCTGCTCGGGCGAAAGCCGGACGTCCATCTACGGCACCGGCGCCCAGGTGTCGCGCAGCGTGCGGCGCAGCACCTTGCCCGACGGCAGGCGGGGTATCTCCGCGACCACCACGACCTCGCGCAGCCGCTTGTAACCGGCGAGCGTATCGGCCACCAGCTGCTTCAATTCCTCAGTGGTGACAGGGACATCCGGGTCCAGCGCGACCGCGGCCACCGGCATCTCGCCCGCGCTCTCGTCAGGCACCCCGAAGACGGCGCAGTCCCGCACGGCGGGATGGCCGTGCAGCACCGCCTCGATCTCGGCGGGCGCCACCTGGAAGCCCTTGACCTTGATCATTTCCTTGGAGCGGTCGGTGAGGTGGACCCAGCCCTCGGGCTCGAGCCATCCGACGTCGCCGGTGCGGTACCACCCGTCGGCGAAGGCATCAGCGTTCGCCTCCTCGGGCAGATATCCCGCCATCACCGAGGCGCCGCGGATCTGGATCTCGCCCCTCTCGCCCGCAGCGAGCACCTTCCCGGTGCCGAGATCGGCCACCCGCAGCTCGATGCCTTCGGGCGGCAGGCCCGCGGAGTCGAGCCGCCACCTGTCCGGCTCGCGTACCGGATTGACGGCGATCACCGGCACCTCGCTCGCGCCGTACCCGCACAGCCACCGCACCCCCGAGCGCGCCGTCACCGTCTCGGCGACGCTCTGGGTGACCGGGGTCGCGCCCCACATGATGTAGCGCAGCGAGGACAGGTCGTAGTCCGACAGGCGCGGATGGTTGGCCATGGCGAGCGCGATCGGCGCGACCGCCATCTCCAGCGTCACCCGCTCCTGCTCGATGCGGCGCAGCACCTCGTCCAGGTCGAAGCGGGGATGCAGCCGGACCGTCGCGCCGGCCTCGGCCGCGGCGAGCAGGTTCAGCAGGCCGAGGATGTGCGACGGCGGGGTGGCGACCTGGAAGCGGTCGTGCGGCCCGAGGCCGAGCGACACCACCCAGTGCGTCGTGCCGGCGCAGATGGACGCGTGGGTGTGGCGTACCGCCTTCGGCAGCCCGGTCGTGCCGGAACTGAAGACGAGCACGGCCTCGTCGCTGTCGCGCACCGGGCCGGGATCGGGCGGCGCATCGGCTTCCTCGAGAGCGCCCCCGAGGATCGGCGCCGCGTCGAGGTCATACACCCGCCCCGATCCCAACGTCTCGGCGAGCAGCGGCGCGGTGGTGGCATCAGCGATCGCGTACGCCGCGGCCGTGATGTCCAGCGCGTGGCCCACCTCGCGGGCTTTCCACGCCGGGCTGATGAGCACGGCGGCGGCATTGAGCTTGCTGACGGCGTAGACGGCGACGACGAACTCGGGACGGTTGGAGGTCATCACCGCCACCCGCTGGCCGGCGGCGACCCCACGGGCTTTCAGCACGCCGGCGAAAGCGTTGCTGAGCCGATCAAGCTCGCCGTACGTGAGGTGCTGATCCCCGAAGCGCAGGGCGTCATGGCCGGCGAACCGGCGGGCGGCTTCTTCCAGCCCTCGCGCCATCCGGAGCCGACCGTCCGCCAAACCCACCGGAAACATTGTTCTCCGATCTGAGATCGTGGTCAACACAATGCGCGTGTTATGTTTCCGCCGTGGTCCACGAGAGCCCAACGGCGACCGATCCCGAGCTCCGGCAGGAGATCATCGACAACGTCCGGCGCTTCGTCACGCGCGAGGTGGTTCCGCGCGTCGCCGAGCTCGAGCGGGCTGACGCGTACCCGGAGGAGATCGTCGCGGGGATGCGCGATCTCGGGCTCTTCGGGGTGACGATTGCCGAGGAGTACGGCGGGCTCGGTCTGGATCTGCTGACGTACATCGGCGTGATCGAGGAGCTGGCCGCCGGCTGGATGAGCCTCACCGGCATCGTCAACACCCACACGATGGCCGCGACGCTCATCATGCTGCACGGCACCGAGGAGCAGAAGCAGCGCTGGCTGCCGGGCATGGCGACGGGCGAGCGGCGCGGGGCGCTCTCGCTGTCGGAGCCCGACGCCGGCAGCGACACCCGCAACATCTCCTGCAAGGCCGAGCGCGACGGCGAGGAATTCCTGCTCAACGGCACCAAGGCCTGGGTGACGAACGGCGAGCGCGCCAGCATCGTCGCGCTGGCGGCCCGCACCAGCGAGGGCATCAGCGCGCTGATCGTCGAGAAGGAGCCGGGCTCGCGTTTCGAGGGGATCGCGGTCAGCCGTCACATCGGCAAGCTGGGCTACAAGGGCGTCGAGACCGTCGAGATGGCCTACACCGACCACCGGATCCCGGTCGCCAACCTGCTCGGCGAGCCGGGGCGCGGCCTTCCCCAGATCCTGAGCGTGCTCGAGATCGGCCGGATCAACATCGCCGCCCGGGCGGTCGGGGTCGCCCGGGCCGCCTTCGAGGCCGCCCTCGCCTACGCCCAGGTGCGCACCACGATGGGCAAGCCGATCGCCGAGCACCAGGCGATCCAGCTGAAGCTCGCCGACATGGCCACCCGGCTGGAAGCGTCCCGCCTGCTGACCCGCAGCGCCGCCGAGCGCAAGGCCGCCGGGCTGCGCTGCGACGTCGAGGCCGGCATGGCCAAGCTCTTCGCCAGCGAGACGGCGCTCGAGCTGGCGACCGAGGCGATGCGGATCCACGGCGGGGTCGGCTACACCACCGAGTTCCCCATCGAGCGCTACTACCGCGACGCGCCGCTCATGGTGATCGGTGAGGGAACGAACGAGATCCAGCGCCTGGTCATCGCGCGCGGGTTGCTGGCGCGCGCCAAACAGCCCGGTGCAGCCGGCTAGTACCGGGTTCACGCCTGCGCCGCGCGGGCCCGCAACTGCTGCTTCTCGACCTTGCCGGTGGCGTTCAGCGGTAGCTCCGCGATGAGCTCGACGGCACGCGGAACCTTGTAGTTCGCCATCTGCTCGCGGCTCCAGGCGATGATGTCCGGCCCGGTGACGGACGCCCCCGGCGCGAGCACGACGAAAGCCATGCCCACCTCCCCCAGCCGCGCGTCGGCGATGCCGATGACAGCCGCGTCGCGGATCTGCGGGTGGCGGCGCAGCGCGTTCTCGATCTCGGCGGGGTAGGCGTTGAAGCCGCCGACGATGAACATGTCCTTGGCCCGGCCCACGATGCGCAGCAGGCCAAGGGAATCGACCGTGCCGATGTCGCCGGTGCGCAGCCAGCCCTCGGGCGAGAGGGTCGCCGCGGAAGCCTCGTCGTCATCGAGGTAATGCGACATCACGCTGCCGCCCCGCAGCAGGATCTCCCCGGCCTCTCCGCTGGGCACCTCTGCCCCCGAGGAGTCGACGAGCCGGATCTCGAAGCCGGGCCGCAGCCGGCCGACGGTGGTGGCCACCGTCTCCTCGTCGTCGCCGGGCGAGGTGCCGCTGGCCGTGCCCGCCTCGGTGAGCCCGTAGCCGGAGACCAGCATCGAGAAGGGCAGCTCGGCATAGACCCGGCGCACCAGCTGGACCGGGATGTCGGCGGCTCCCGTGACCGCGATCCGCAGGCTCGACAGGTCGAACTGCTCGCGCGAGGGATGGTCGAGGATCGACTGGTAGAGCGTGGGCGGGCCGGGAAGGACGGTCACCTTCTCGGCGGCGACGCGAGCAAGCACCCGATCGACATCGAACACCGGCTCCGGCAGCATCGTCGCCCCGCTTGCGACGCACGCGAGGATCCCCGCCTTCAGCCCGAACATGTGGAAGTACGGGTTGACCATCAGGTAGCGATCGGCATCGGTGATACCGGTCATCGCCACCCAGTCCGTGGCCACGCAGAGGGTCCGGGCGTGAGTCATCACGACGCCTTTGGGGACGCCGGTCGTGCCCGAGGTGAACAGGATGTCGGACGGATCGTCCGGGCCCACCGCATCGCGCCGCCGGTCGACTTCGGTGAGCGCCGCGGCATCGGCCGTGGCCATGAAATCGGCCCACGAGATCGTGCCCTCACGTGCCGGGCCGCTCGCCACCACGACGGTCTCGAGATGGGGCAGCGCCACGCCGGCGCCCGCGAGCATGCCGACGTAATCGGTGCCGAGGAAGTCGGTGGTCGTCACGAGCACCCGGGCCCGGCTCCGGCGCAAGATGTCCGACGCCTCAAGGCCTTTGAAGCGGGTGTTGATCGGGCACCAGCGTCGCGCCGACCTGAAAAAGCCCTAGCGCGGCGACGATCCACTGCGCGCTGTTGAACGTCCAGATCGCGACCCGGTCGCCCGGCCGCACCCCCGACTCCACGAGCGCCCCGCCGAACGTGCGAGCCGCAGCGAACAGTTCGGCGTGCGAGAGCCGGGTCTCGCCGTCGACGACCGCCGGCCGATCGGCGAAACGCTCCGCCGTAGCGGCGCACATCGCCGGAATGCTCCTCCAGCTACCCACTATCTATCGAGCCTGGGTGTGTTCAGCGGGGGACGGCGAGGTCGACCGAGCGCGTGGCGTGCTGCCCGACCGACTTCGCGTTGGTGGAGCGGATCGATACGTCATGCCCCGCCGCTCGCGTCCGCAGCGCGCCGACCGTGCAGTTCTCCCGCCCGCCGAGCACGGTGAACGGGTCGTAGCTGAAGTGCTTCATCGCGTTCAGGTGAGTGATGCGCTCGACGTCGAAATCCGAGACGCCGACGAGGTTTTCGCTCAGCGTCTCGGGCGCGAAGGGCCAGGTCGAGTCCGAGTGCGGGTAGTCGCACTCCCACATCACGTGGTCCATGTTGAGGAACTCGCGGCTGGCGATCCCGAAGCGGTCGTCGATGAAGCACGTCAGCACGTGCTCGTTGAAGACCTCGCTCGGCAGCTTGGTGCCGAAGTCCTGACCGGTCCACGCGCGGTGTCGGCCGTAGTTGTAGTCGACCCGCTCGAGGAAGTACGGGATCCAGCCGATGCCGCCCTCGGAGAGCGCCACCTTCAGGTCGGGGAACTTGCGCAGCACGGGCGACCACACGAGGTCGGTAGCGGCCTGCACGATGTTGATCGGGGTCAGCGTGATCAGGCAGTCGATCGGCGCGTCGGGGCTGGTGATGACGAGCTGCGACGACGACCCGATGTGCAGGCACACGACGACCCCCTCGTCGCTGCAGGCCTGGAAGAACGGGTCCCAGTGGTCGGTGTGGAAGCTCGGCCAGCCCAGCTTGCTCGGGTTCTCCGAGAAGGTGACCGCGTGAGCCCCCTTGCGTGCGGTACGGCGGACCTCGTCGGCCAGCACCTGCGGGTCCCAGATCGCGGGAAGCGAGCACGGGATGAAGCGCCCGGGATGCGTGCCGCACCAGTCGTCGATGTGCCAGTCGTTGTAGGCCCGGACCATCGCGAGGGCGACGTCCTTGTCCTCGGTGCGCGCGAAGAGCTGGCCGCAGAACTGCGGGAACGACGGGAAGCACAGTGAACCCAGCACGCCGTTGGCGTCCATGTCCTTGACGCGCTCGTCGATGTCGTAGCAGCCCGCGCGCAACTCGGCGAAGGAGGTCGGCTCCATGCCGTACTCCTCGGCCGGCCGCCCGGCGACGGCGTTCAGGGCGACGTTGGCGATCTCGGAACCCTCGTAGACCCAGGCATTCGTGCCATCAGCACGCGTCACGAATTGCGGCGCCAGATCCGCGTACCGGGCAGGGAGCCTGCCCTCGAACAGATGGGGCGGCTCGACCACATGATCGTCAACGCTGACGAGAACCATGTCATTCAGGTTCATGCCTGACTCCGCTCGGTGGACGACGCTCGGTGGACGACCTGACCCCTACCGCGCTGACCCTGAAGCCAGCGCCAGCATGCCGAACTAACACTAGTGTCAGGGCAAGCTACCACGCACGCTAGTGTCAGTCTCAAACCAGAATCCCGGTCACGAGGAGCGCCATGCCCGACTACGAGTTCGTCACCTACGAGTCGCTCGATGAGGGACGAATTGTTCGGATCATGTTGAACCGGCCTGATCAGCGCAACGCCCAGAGTCGCGGGCTGCTCGTCGAGCTCAACGACGCCTTCCTGGCCGCGGAGGCCGACGACGAGGTGCGCGTGGTGATCCTCGGAGGCACCGGCTCGATGTTCTCCTCCGGACACGACCTGGGCTCCAAGAAGTCGCTCGAGGAGCGCATGCCCGGGCCCAACCAGCACCCGACCATGAAGATCAATGGCGGCACCCGGCTCGGCGCCGAGAACCTGATGCTGCAGGAATGGCACTACTTCTTCGAGAACACCCGCCGCTGGCGCAACCTGCGCAAGATCACCATCGGCATGGCACACGGCGACGTGTACGCCGCCGGGCTGATGCTGCTGTGGGCGTGTGACCTCATCGTGGCCGCCGAGACCGCCAACTTCGCCGACGTGGTCGGCACCCGTCTGGGCATGTGCGGCGTCGAGTACTTCGGCCACCCGTGGGAGTTCGGGCCGCGCAAGGCCAAGGAACTCCTGCTGACCGGCGACTCGGTGAGCGCCGAAGAGGCCTACGGGCTCGGCATGGTGAGCAAGATCTTCCCCGACGACGCGATGCTGGATCGCACCGTCGAACTCGCCCGGCGGGTCGCCGCCGTGCCGACCATGGCGTCCCTGCTCATCAAGGAGTCGGTCAACCAGACGGTCGACAACATGGGCTTCTACAACTCGCTGAACGCCTGCTTCACCCTCCACGAGTTGAACCACGCTCACTGGGCCTGGGTGAACGAGGATGGCTGGCCGGTCGCCAAGGAAGACGCCGGCATCCCGAACTGGCGCACGGCACCCCCGATCGTGCCGTCGGTCAAGGACAAAGCCCGCGCCGACGGCTAGCCGGCCTCGACGGCTCCCTGATCTGCGCGCCATGACCACCTCGGGACCGGTCGTGCGCCGGGCCCCGTTCTCCGACAATCCCACCGTCGGCCCGCGGGGTCAGCGCACGCAGCAACGCATCCTCGACGCGGCGCTGCAAGTCCTGCGTGACGAGGGCTATCACCGCTGCAGCGTCGACCGCATCACCCGGCTGGCGGGCTGCTCGAGGGTGTCGTTCTACCAGTACTTCTCGGGCAAGGAAGACGTCTTCTACCGCCTGGCCGGGGCGGTGGCGGCGGAGGTACGCGAGTCGGTCGAGGCGATCGATCCTTTGACCCCCGACGGCCAAGGCCGCGACAGCCTGCGCGCCTGGATCGCCCGCGAGGCCGGGATCTACCAGCGGTACGGGCCGGTGTTCAACGCTTTCGGGACGGCAGCGGCGGGGACCGAAGCCGTCGCCGCGCTGGGGTCGCGCGAGGGCGAGCAGAACATCGCCCTCATCCGCGCGCGACTGACGGCCCTCACGCCGCCGCCGCGCGAGCTGAACGCCTTGATCGCGCTGCTGCTGGGCTGCCTCGCGCGGACTTTTCAGCTCGGCGGCATGCTTCGCGGCGCCGCGCCCAAGGCGTATCCCCGGGGCCGGATCGAGGAGGCCCTGGCCGACGTCTTCCACCGGGCGCTGTTCGGCCGCCTCGACGACGTCAACGTGCACGAGCCACCGGCAGGCACCGTTCCGCACCTGGGATTCCCGCCGTCGACCGCCGAGATCCTCGCCCGCGGCGGGCTCGACCCCCACCGCGGCGAGACGTCCGGTCCGACCGTGGAAACCCTGCTGGCGGCCGGCCGCGAGGTGTTCGTCAGCCGCGGATACGCCGGTGCGCGCATCGACGACATCGCCCTCGCCGCAGGCGTTTCACACGGGACCTTCTACCAGTACTTCAAGAACAAGAACGATCTCGCCCACGTGCTCGTCCTGGAAGCGATGCGCCCGCTGGGGTCGGCCTTCGCCGGCATGCCCGTCGTCGGGTCACCAGACAGCATCGATGGCAGCGCCACCGCACTCCGGCGCTGGCTCAAGGTCTACAACGCCAGTCACCTGCACGAGGCGGCCATGATCCGGGTGTGGGTCGACGCCCAGGCCCAGGACGCGTCGATCGGCGCCGACGCTGCCCCTGCCATCGACTGGGGCCGCCGGCGGGTGGCCGCTTTCCTTCGGCCCCGCGGCTTCGGGGATGTCGAAGCCGAAGCCGTGGTCATGGTCGCGCTGCTCGACGCGTTCGGCAGCCAGGTCCGTTCCAGCAGGGTGATCGACGCAGCAGCGCTGATCGTGCAACGCGGGCTGCTGGGCTTGTGATCTCGGCCTGTCAGCTCACCACTCCCTCTCAGGCACTTTGGCTCCCGCTCAGGCGCTTTCGCGCAGTTGCATGGGGAAGGTGGTGGTCGATCGCACCCCCGGCGTGAACACGAGCTCGACCCCAGGCGGGATCCGGTAGTCGGGAATCCGGGCATGCCATTCGCGTAGCGCGACGCGAAGCTCGAGGCGCGCCAGGTGAGAACCCAGGCAGCGATGAATACCCCCGCCGAACGCGAGGTGGCGGTTCACCTCACGATCGAGCTGGACGTCGTCGGCATCGGGCAGCTCGCTCTCATCGGTATTGGCCGAGCCGATCAGGACCATCACGTGCTCGCCCTTGCTGATGGGGCATCCGCTGAGCTCGGTGTCCTGCGCGGCGATCCGCGGCACCGCGATCACCGGCGTCTCCCAGCGCAGCAGCTCCTCGACCGCCCGCGGAACCAGGCCGGGCTCGGCAACCAGCCGGCGGCGCTGATCGGGTTCCTCGGCGAGGTAGCGGAAAAAGCAGTCGAGCGAGGCCGAAACCGTGTCCAACCCGGCGATCAGGAACAGGAAGCAGATGTCGACGATCGCCTCGTGGGTCAGGCGATCGCCCTCCACCTCCGTCACCAGGAACTGGCTCAGGATGTCGTCCTTGGGCTGCCGCCGGCGCTCGGCCAGCACGTCGTCGAAGTACTCGTAGATCGAGTCGGCGGTCTTGCGCTGATAGGCCACGACGTCGGGATGTCCGGTCGGTTTGCCCACGGCGTCCTGCGGCCTGATGATGCCGTCCTTCATGACGAGGAAGCGGGGCAGCTCATCCATTGGTAGGCCCAGCAACGTCAGGAAGACCTGAGAAGGGAACGGCACCGAGAACTGCGTCGAGAAGTCGATCTCGTCGTCCTCGATGAACTTGTCGATGAGCTCGTTCACCAGCGCGGTCACCGGATCGTGAAGCGCGTTCATCCGCTGCGGCGAGAAAAGCGGCTGCAGGATCTTGCGGTACATGCGGTGCTCGGGCAGGTCGATCTGAAGCGGGATGAGCGGGCGGATATTGCCCAGCGGCGCTGCAGACATGGCCGAGGAGAAGATCTCGGGTGTCTTGAAGATCTGCTCGATGTCAGCGTGCCTGGTCACGATGACGCCCGCCGGCTCGACCCGGAAGATCGGCTCGAGATCGCGCATCAGCTTGTACGTGGGCTGCGGATGCCGCGACATCTCCGGGTCCATCGCAAGCGGGCTGTCCGGTGCTGCGGTTGCTGGGCTTTCGGCGTCTGCAGTGACATCTTCGGTCATCGTTACCCCTAGCTTCGTTTCGACGCACATCAGACCACGCGGCGGCGTAATCGAGTCAACTGATGGGGCATTCGTCAAAAAGCCATCGACCTACGTCCGGTACTGGCGTGGGATCAGCGGTCTGCGTTCGCCTTTGAGTGCCGTACCGCCATCAGGTGGGTGAAACCACGCTGTGCGGTGGAGGTCGTTGTCGACGGTGAGCCGCCAGCCGCCTTCGTGCATCAGGTGGTGATGACGCAGGCAAACGAGATCAAGATTTTCCAGCGACGTCTCACCGCCGTTGACCCAGTGCTGGCGATGATGGCACTCGCACCAGGACGGCGGCCTTTGGCAGCCGGGAAAGATGCAGCCGCCATCACGGGTGATCACCGCAGCGCGCAGAGCGGCGTTGGCGAGACGGGCCCGCCGGCCGAGATCGAGGATCTCAGAGTCGGCGCCGAGGACGGCAGGGATGACATCGGCGTCGCACGCCAACCGGCGCAGCGCTCCGGCGCCGAGGGTCGGCCCACCGGCGACCGCACCCACCCCGATACCGGTCTCGAGGACGTCGAGCCCGACGCCGATGATCACGGTGTCGCGGGTGCCGCCTGCACCGTTGCAGCCTTCGGCATGGGCCAGGGCATGACGGGCCATTTGCGACAGGCCCAACGCCCGGCGGTAGGCGATCGGCTGAAACAGGCTGGGGTCGGCCAGCACCTCCTGCGGCGAGGGCGGGTCGGGGGTGAAGAACCCGAGCGCCTGCTTGAACGCGGCACCGGCTTCCGGATCCAGCAAGCCCGACACGTGCACCATGCCATCGAGCGTGGTCGAGGCCTGCAGGCTCTGATCACGATGTTGCCGTTTCGCTTTCGCCGACGCCTCATCCGGCACCGACTGGGCGCGGATCTGATCGGCGAGGCGGGACAGATCCGTCGGGTCCAATCCGTCGGCGGCGGCTTCGGTCAGGATCCGGTCGATCTCGGCGACGAGCTCCGAGTCTTCCAACTGACGGGTGGCATGGTCGATGACCGACACATGCTCCAGCCCCAAATAGCCGGCTTCCCATCCCTTCGACGCGAACGGCAGCCGCTCCGCCAGCGCCCGCCCGACCGCCACCCGTTTGGAGACCCACTCGCCGCGCTCATTGACTTTGCGGCGCACGAACGCCGTCGTGGACGCCACCCCATCGGCGCATGACTGACCGGTGCGATCCACCCGCTCCACTGCCCGGCACAAACCCAGGTCCACCTGACGGCCGACCGCCAGCAATTCGGACAACAACTCATCCGCGGCGGGACCGGACGTTCCGGTGTCGATGGCAGCAGCGATCCGGGCAAGAGACGCATGCACCTGCGCCACTTCAGCCACCAGATCACCATCGAACATGCGTGCGACTCTACGCAATAAATATCCAGGCGGGAAGGCCTTTTCTTACTGTGGATTAACTCGTCATATCCACAGTCGCAAGCCCGAGTTTCGACCTCCTGCCACAACCCCGGCGGCCAGGTGTGCGTCTCATCTGCACGTGAGCCGAACGCGTACATCGATGACCCTCGTGATCCTCTGCACGTCCTTGGCGACGGGTTGTTCGCCCGGCGCCGTCGCCTTCGCGGTCGGACGGCCGGCGGCGGAACATCGGCGTCGAGCGCGTTCGTCATCGTTGTCAACGGCATCCGGTACACCGCGGGTCGCGGCGCCGCCCCCATCAGCACGACAGCCGCCGTGCTCACCGGCAGGACGACGCCTTGCAACGACGGATCGGGCGTGGAAACGGGCGCTCCGGTCACAGCCCGCTCGATCCCCGGCATCAGGACAACGGACGCGGTCGCGTCCTCATCCCAGCTGATGCTTTCCCAGCGACTCTGGACCGTGCCAAGGGCACAGCTACCACTGGAGCTTCAGCCCTATGTGCGGCGGTAACCGCTACCGAGGGAGCACCCGAAGCCGTCCGCCTTCGTAGCTCGCAAGAACGGCTGTTGCCACGACCTCGGCCGCGTTCGAAGCGTCGACCACGTGCTCCTCGAAATCCCCCACCTCAGCGAACCGCTCCCATAGCGCCCGCAGCGCGCCGACGTCGGTCTCGAAGCCGCACTCCGCGTTCCTTTGCCTGGCACGCACCAGACACACCTCGAACTCGGCGCGCAGCACCGCGTAGTGCAGTTCGACGCCATGCGATTCGCAGGCGCTGACGAGCGCCGGCAGGACGTCCGGAAAGATGACTCCGTCGATCAGGGTGGTGTAGCCACCCAACGCAAACTGCATCGCCGCGGCGAAGACCGCGCCGCCGACCACATGGTTTTGATGTCCCGCACTCGGCGCGGATTGCGCGACACGACCGGCGACGATCAGTCGCTCCACGTCGTCGATCGGGACCCTAACCCCGAGGTCGAACGAAGCGCTGACGCGATTACTGATGCTCGTCTTCCCGACGCCGGACGACCCGGTGACGATGAGCATCGCGGCCGCCATCCCCGGGCTACTCGCGCAGTGCGGCGCCGACCGGCCCCGCGGGCGTGATCGGCGGCAGGTCGTGTACCGAGACAATCCCCGGCCGTGCCTGGCAGACGAACGGCACCGCGTTCACCGGACGGTTGGCGGTGTAACCCGGCGTCGTCGCACCCATCTCGTCCAGCGTCACCGGGAAGGGCAGTTCGACGTCCAGCGGCGCATCGCTGCGGACGCGTACCCGCCAGCCGGTCGGCCGCAAATCCCAATCGGCCTCGACGTCTTCGGTGCAGTACCAGTTGGCGGTGAACCGCACCCGTTCCACGTCGCCGGCATAGCCGATGAGGATGTTGCGTTGCGCGCCGACCGTTCCGGCCGCCAACTCCCCCGCCGCCAGCATCGTCGTGACCCGCGCGGCCGCCGCTTCCCCGACGCTCTCCCAGCGGGCGATGACGTGACCGGCAGCTTCCGCCAGGGGTTCGAGCGCCGGCCCGAACTCCCCCACCAGGAAGGCCGCCCGTCGCCCGTCGTAGGAGTCCAGCGAACGCCCGAATCCCATCTGCTCGAACAGCAGGTGCGGGGAGTTGCGGCGGGAGAGGTTGGCGTACTCGTCGATGGTCACCGAATCGACCCGGCGAGCGAGCGAGATCAGCGCCAAAGGCAAGGAATCACTGATGAATCCGGGACTGCTGCCGGTCGCGAAGATCGACGAGTTACCGCGCTTGCACGCCTCGACGATCTTCTCGCGATCGTCCGAGCTGAGCTTGCGCCCACCACCGAAGACCTCACCGCGCGTGGTGACGATGTTGGTCCCCGAACCGAGCAAGCCGACAACGATGTCGACGTCGAACGTGCGCGGCATGTACAGCACGCAATCCGCACCCAACGCCTGGATGTCAGCCGGGTCCGTCGTCGCCGTGATGCCGGCCGGCTTCTCGCCGCACAACACGCCGGCGTCGACCCCGGCCTTGTCAGGGTCGTAGACCAGCACCCCGACAAGTTCCAGATCAGGGTGGCGGATCACCTCGCGCAGCGCGCGGCCACCGATGTTTCCGGTGGCCCATTGCACCACGCGGTAGGTCACTGAACCAGCTCGGCCAGGGTCTTGCGCTCCAGGAACTCGTCCATGCTCGCAGCACCCATCTCGCGCCCCATGCCCGACTGCTTGTAGCCACCGAACGGCGAGTCGGGACCGTAGTACATGCCGCCGTTGACGCTGACCGTTCCGGTGCGGATGCGACGTGCGACGCGAAGCGCCCGGTCGTTATCGGCTGACATCACCGCACCCGACAGTCCGAAGATGGAGTTGTTGGCGACGCGAATGGCATCGTCGTCGCCGTCGTGCGGCAGTACCACCAGGACCGGCCCGAAGAGCTCTTCCTGAGCAATGGCGGAGTTCTCGTCGGCGCCGACGATGATGGTCGGCTCGTAGTAGTAGCCCGTGGGCAGATGCTCGGGGATCCGCCCACCGAGGACGGCCTTGGCACCGTCAGCCAGCGCGCGATCCACGTAGCCGGCGACCTTCTCGCGCTGGCGGGCGTTGATCAGCGGGCCCATCATGTTGGCCGGATCCGTCGGGTCGCCGTAGGCGATACCGGACATCATCTGGCGGGTCAGGTCGACGACGTCGTCGTACTGCGCGCGCGGCACGACCAGCCGCGACGTGATGGCGCAGCCCTGCCCGCTGTGCGAGGTCGCGGCGAACGCGCACATCATCGCCGGCATCGCCGGGTCGGCGTCGTCGAGCATGACTGCCGCGGACTTGCCACCGAGCTCGAGGAAGACGCGCTTGAGCGTCGGGCTTGCCGCAGCCATGATCGCGCGCCCGACGGGCGTGGATCCGGTGAAGGTGATGACGTCGACGTCAGGGTTGGTCGTCAACTCGACGCCGACCTCGTTGTCCGACGACGTGAGCACGTTGACGACGCCGGCGGGGATGTCGGTGTTCTCGGCGATCAGCTTGCCGAGCGCGAGCGAGGCCCACGGCGTGTCCGGGGCGCCCTTCAGCACGACCGTGCACCCCGCCGCCAGCGCCGGGCCGAGCTTCGCGAGCGCCAGCTGGACCGGGTAGTTGTAGGCGATGATCGCGGCGACGACGCCGGCTGCTTCCTTCTCGACCCACCGGTGGCTCACCATACCGAAGGCCTCGCGATTGCCCAGATCCTCGGTGAACTCGTAGGTGTCGAGCAGATCGGCGTACCACCCGATGATGCCGATCGGCATCTCCAGCTGAGGCCCGCTGGTGCTCGAGACGGGCGCGCCGACCTCATGCACCAGGATCGGGCGCAGGTTCTCGACGTTGTCCAGCAGCGCCTGATGGAGCTGGTGCAGGCAACGCGCACGGAACGCCGGATCGCGCGACCAGTCGGTGGTGTCGAACGCGCGGCGGGCGGCAGCGATGGCGCGGCGGGTGTCAGCAAGGCTCGCGTCAGCTGCCGTGCCCAGCACCTTCTCGGTGGACGGCGAGATCGTCTCGTACGTCTTGCCGTTCTCCGCGGCGACGAGCTCGCCGTCGATCAGCAGCCGATCCTCGTGCCAGATGGACTGCTCCGTGGACTGCGCCGTGGACATAGCTTTACACCTTTCGCTACTTCGACGAGCTTGCTGACATTGACTCACACACTCACTTCTGCCCGAGCACCGAGTCAGTGTGCTCGTGCAATCGCGGCGGCGGGCGGTACTCGCCCCGCTGACCATCGAAACGTATCGGGCTTGCGAGCACATGCAAGGGGCCGCCGTCGGTCTCCACAGACAGTGACCAGGCCACGCGAACGCAGAAATTCGCCGTCGAGCACGGCCTCCAACGTGACAGCTGCCCCCGCCGGAATCCCGAGCGGCTGAAACCGCCGCTCCCACTCGACCGCGGTGGCCTCCTTCAACAGTGCCGACAGGCCGGCGATGAGTTCCACGCGGTTGTCGAAGCGGTCATGCATCGTGGCAAAACGTGGATCGTTCGCCCATTCCGGGCAGCCGATCTCGGCGCAGAGCCGGCGCCAGAACTCGTCATGCGTGACGAACAGTGCGAGGTAGCCGGACGCCGTTTCGAACAACTGCGCCGGAACGTAGAAACTGTGGGCGCCGAGGTGGCTGCGCGGCGGCACGACACCGCCGTTGAGGTAGGCCGCCGCCTTGTAGTTCAGCTGGGCGAGCATCACGTCGAACAGTGACACGTCGACCTGGCCGCCCTTGCCCTCATGCACTTTTGCCAGCAGCGCGAGCGCCGCCATGATGGACGAGGAATTGTCGACGATCGAGTACCCGGCGAGCGTCGGCGCCGCGTCGGGCTCGCCACACATCGCCGCGATTCCGGTGTCGGCCTGGATGATGTAGTCGAACGCGGGCCGCTCGGCGGCCGGGCCGTCCAGCCCGTACCCGGTCACCGCGACACAGACGATCTTCGGGTTGAAGCGCCTCAGGGACTCGTAATCCAGTCCCAGCTTGCGAATCGTCGACGGCCGCATGTTGACGATCAGCGCGTCGGCGGTCGTGGCCAGTTCACCCAGCTGCGCCTGGCCCTGCGCACTCGCCAGATCGATGTGAACGCTGCGCTTGTTGCGGTTGATGCTGGCGAAGTAGACGTTGTGATCGCCGACGTACTGCGATCCCACTTGACGCGAAAGGTCGCCCTCCGCCGACTCGACCTTGATGACGTCAGCGCCCATGTCAGCGAGCAGCATCCCGGCGAACGGGCCCGCGAGGATGTGGCCGACCTCGAGGATCCGCAGCCCGTTCAGCGGTCCCGTCATAGCTCGGCGGCGACGGATGCGAGGAAGTGTTCGGTGCGCTCGCGCGAGGCGACGCGTGAGGCCCGGTCGCTGCCGTAGGGCAGCACCCGGGCCGCGAGATCGGTCGTGCCCGCGTCGCGGAAGCTGCGGAGCCGATCCAGCACGGCGGCTTCGTCTCCGGCGGCGCACATGTCACCGACATCGCTGGAGTCACCTTGCTCCAGCAGGCGCTGGTAGTTCGGCGAGTACTCGGCATGCCCCAGTGCCGTGTTGGCCCAGGAACGCACCGCGTCGACGTCCTCGCTGCGGCACAGCGTCACCGGCACCCCGGCCACGACGCGCGGCGCCGGCCGCCCCGCCGCTTCAGCAGCTTTGGTGATGTTCGGGACGATGTGCTCCCCGATCGCCCGCTCGTCGGCCATCCAGAGGATGGTTCCGGCCGTGCGCTCCCCCGCCAGTCTCAGCATCACCGGGCCGAGCGCGGCAATGAGGATCGGGGTCAGGAGATCGGTGATGTCGAGCGGGTTGTGCACGCGGTAGGACTCGTTTTCGACGTCGACCGGCCCGGGACCGGCGAGCGCGGTTTCGAGCACGTCCACATAGTCGCGCATGAGTGCGGCCGGCCGTTCGTAGGGGAGGCCGAACATGTCCTTGACGATCCAGTGATGGGAGGGGCCGAGCCCCAGCGTCAAACGTCCGTCACAGGCCGCCTGCGTCGACAGCGCCTGCTGGGCCATCGCGACCGGGTGGCGGCTCTGGACCGGCACGACCGCAGAACCCAACTCGATCCGGGACGTGGAATTTCCCATCAGCGCCAGCGCCGTGAGCGCGTCGAACTCATCGGGAATCTGCGGCACCCATACCGTCTCGAAGCCCGCATCCTCCGCCGCCTGCGCTCCGGCGATCAGCCGGGCCACCTTCTCGCGATAGCGCCCGCGCTCCGGGCCGGTCTGCAGGCCGATCCTCACGTGTCTTCTCCCGCCGGTTGCCTGCGCCGACTTTAGCCCGCGTCGGACCCGGTCGGCAATCTCGTTCTCGTGTTTGAGAGGGACCGTTGCAATATTCGCCGCATGGTCGATACTCGGCTGAACACGGGCGCCTGCGGAGGAGAAGAAATGAGTCGAGTGGCAGTGGTCACGGGAGCTGCCTCAGGCATGGGCCTGGCGATCGGCGAACGGTTGGCAGAGGCCGGCCACCACGTCGCTCTGCTCGACCGCGCCGGAGATGCGGCGGAGGAGGCCGCGGCCAAGCTTCGCGCCGGCGGAGCGCAGGTCATGGCGGCCGAAGTCGACGTCGCCGACCGGGCGGCGATCGACGCGGCAATGGAGCGGGTGCGCGCCGAACACGGGCCGATCGAGATCATCGTGACGAGCGCGGGCATCGACGAGTTCAGCAAGTTCACCGAGATCACCGCCGAGGCGTGGGACCGGATGATCGCGGTGAACCTCAGCGGCACCTTCCACTGCCTGCAGGCAGTCGTTCCCGACATGCTGGCGAGCCGGTGGGGGCGCATCGTGACCATCTCCTCCTCCAGCGCGCAATCCGGCGCGGCGCGGATGGCCCACTACGTCGCGTCCAAGGGCGGGGTCATCGGGCTGACCAAGTCGCTCGCGCTCGAACTCGCTCCGCACGGCATCACGGTCAACACCGTTCCGCCCGGCTTCATCGACACCCCGATGGCCCGTCGCGCCGAGGCGAGCGGCAACCTGCCCGACCTCAATGCGGTCATCGCGCGGACCCCCGTACGCCGCGCCGGGACCCCGCAGGACATCGCGGCGGCCGTCGGCTTCCTGTGCTCGGAAGACGCCGGCTACATCACGGGCCAGGCCATCAACGTCAACGGTGGCTGGTACCTGTGAGCGGTCCGCGAATCGCTCCCCTGCCGCGCGAACTCTGGGACGACGACGTCCGCGGCGCCATCGGCTCAGGCCTGCCGGAGGGGGTGAAGGCACGGTTTCTTTCGACGGGGCCCGATGCGATGCGGCCACCGAACGCCATCACCACGTTCATGCATCACCCGGCGCTGACCGGACCGTGGCTGAGCTACAACGCGCAACTGCTCCAGCGCCCAGCCCTGGATCCACGCCATCGCGAGCTCGTGGTGCTGCGCGTCGCCTGGCGGGCGAAGGCGCAGTACGAGTGGGTCCAGCACATCCGCCTGGCGAAGCGCTACGGCATCACTGCCGAAGAGATCGAGGCGGTGACGCGCGGCGCGGCGAGCGCTGAATGGTCGGAGTTGGAAGCCGATCTCCTCACGGCCACGGATGAGCTCCTCGACGATTTCCGCATCAGCGACGAGACGTGGAAGCGGCTCGCCGCACACCTCGATGTGAAGCAAATGCTGGAAGTTCTCTTCGTCGTCGGCACCTACACCACGCTCGCGATGGCGTTCAACAGCCTCGGCGTGGAGCTCGATCCGGAGCTGGATCCCGCGTCGGGGCCCGCGATCCCGCCGCGCACCGACTGAGCCACCCCGACCTCGGGAGAGTCATGCCTGAAAGCGATGAGCTGCTGGCCGCCCGCGCACTGCGCCGGGCCATGCTCGGCGACGCCTATGTCGACAGCGTCAGCGCCGATCCCGACCCCGTTGCCGCGCAGTTCCAGGACTACATCACCTCGATGGCCTGGGGAGTCTGGGCCCGCGGCGGGGCACTGTCCACGCGTGACCGGAGCCTGCTGGTGATGGCCATGACGGCCGCGCTCGGACGCATGGACGAGTTCCGCCTGCACGCGGGCGCCGCTTCGCAGACGGGCGTCACCGACGAGGAGATCGACGAGCTGCTCTTCCAGCTCGCGGCGTACTGCGGCGCACCGGCAGGCATTGCGGCACGGCGCAACCTGCTGGCGGTGCGTGCCGCCCGGCGCGCACCACAGGATGGAGCGCCGCAGCCGTGAGCGCCCGCGAGGTCGGTTTCGTGGGGCTGGGAAACATGGGCCACGCCCTGGCGTCGAACCTCGTGACCGCCGGCTTCGCCGTGCTCGCCCATGACCTCGCCGGGCCCGCGCGAACGCCCGACGGAGCCAGCTACCTGGAGTCGGTGGAGGGGGTCGCTGCCGGAGCCGAGATGATGGTGCTCAGCCTTCCCGACGCCGCCGCCGTCGGGCTCGTCGCAGGCCAGCTCGTGAACGCTCCCTCGCGACGCGTCACCCACGTCATCGACACCTCCACGATCGGTGTCGCAGCGGCGCGTTCCATGGCGGCGCTCCTCGAGGAAAGCGGCCTGCGCTACATCGAAGCTCCGGTGTCCGGCGGGGTCGCCGGCGCCCGCGACCGCACGCTCGCCGTGATGTGTGCGGGGCGGGGTGACGCCCTCGACGTCGTGCAGCCGGTCCTCCGCGGGCTCAGCGACCGCATCCACCACGTCAGCGACAAGCCGGGCGCCGCACAAGCGCTCAAGCTGGCCAACAATTTCCTCTCGGCGACGGCGCTTGCAGCAACCAGCGAGGCGGTCGCGTTCGGGCTGGCCAACGGCCTGGACATGGCGACAATGCTGGGGGTGCTCAACGTCTCCAGCGGGCGTAGCGCGGCCACCCAGGACAAGTTCCCGAATCACGTGCTCACCGGGCAATACGCGGCGGGCTTCGCCAACTCGTTGATGTCCAAGGACCTGCGCCTCTACCTCGCAGCGGTCGGTGAAACCGGTGGGCCGGCACGCATCGGCGAGGTCACGGCAGACGTCTGGGATCGGTTCGCCGAGCATTCGCCAGGGGCCGACTTCACCCGCATCTTTCCGTTCGTCCGCAGCGGATGAGAAAGCCATTCTCATATTGAGAGACGTGCGCTATCATTTCCGACAACGAGCGTGTTCCGGCAGACCCAGTTTCCGGCAGACCCAGTGAAGGGAAGTTCGGATGGCTCACTTCGCCAAGCCCGCCGAGGGCTCCTGGACCGAGCACTTCAAGCTCGACACGTCCCCCGTCTCGTACGAGGATTCGATCTCGCCGGAGCACTACGAGCTCGAGCGTGACGCCATCTTTCGCCGCACCTGGCTGAATGTCGGGCGCGTCGAGCAGCTGCCGCGCAAGGGCAGCTACTTCACCAAGGAGCTCGACGCGGCGCGCACGTCGGTCGTCATCGTGCGCGACACCGACGGTGAGGTGCGGGCCTACCACAACATCTGCCGGCATCGCGGAAACAAGCTGGTGTGGAACGACTTTCCCGCCGAGGAGACGGCCGGTACGTGCCGGCAGTTCACCTGCAAGTACCACGGCTGGCGCTACGGCCTCGCCGGCGACCTCACCTTCGTGCAGCAGGAGTCGGAGTTCTTCGACCTCGACAAATCGAAGTTCGGGCTGGCGCCGGTGCGGGCGGAGGTGTGGGAGGGGTTCATCTTCGTCAACCTGGATAGCTCCGACAGCACGCCGCTCGCCGAATACCTGGGCGGTCTCGGAGCCGGCCTGGCCGGGTACCCGTTCCACGAGATGACGCAGGTGACCAAATTCCGCGCCGAGGTGGGCGCCAACTGGAAGCTGTTCATCGATGCGTTCGCGGAGTTCTACCACGCACCCGTGCTGCACGCGAAGCAGGCCGTGGCCGAAGAATCGCGCAAGCTCTCCAGCTACGGCTACGAGGCGCTCAGCTACCAGATCGACGGCCCGCACTCGATGGTCTCGTCGTGGGGCGGCATGTCACCGCCCAAGGACGAGACCATGGTGAAGCCGATCGAGCGCAAGGTGCGCAGCGGCCTGTTCGGCCCCTGGGACCGGCCGATCGACTTCGAGCTGCCGCCCGGCGTCAACCCGGCGCGTAGCCCCGCGTGGGGCGTCGACTCCTTCGTCTTCTTCCCGAACTTCATGATCCTGCTCTGGGCGCCCAACTGGTACCTGACTTACCACTACTGGCCGACCTCCTACAACACGCACATCTTCGAGGGTGGCCTGTATTTCGTGCCGCCGAAGAGCTCGCGCGAGCGGCTGGCGCAGGAGCTCGCGGCGGTCACGTTCAAGGAGTACGCGCTGCAGGACGGCAACACGCTGGAAGCGACGCAGACGATGCTCGAATCACGGGCGGTCACCGAATTCCCCTTGAACGACCAGGAAGTCCTGCTGCGCCACCTGCACACGACGGCACGTCGCTATGTCGACGACTACCAGAGCGGCCGGCCCGGGGCGACTCCACTGCGCCCCTCCGTCGCGTCCTGATCCGAGGAGACGTCTCATGGCCACCCTGCCACCGGCCTTTGCCGACCTGGAGCCCTATGCGGCCTGGTCCTTGCCGACGGAGCGGGAGCGCTTCGCCAAGCGCCTCGCGAGCTCGATGGAGGAGCTCGAGTCCTTCTACGACGCCGCCCTCCCCGGCTCGACGACGCCGTCGCGTTCCTGGATCAGTTCGACCTCTACGCGCTGCCCGCCGACGCGAGCCGGCTGATCTGGATGTACTACTCCCTGATGACGGTGTCGTTCCCGGTCGAGGTGTGGCGCCAGCCGCGGGTGCCCGACAGCGGCGCGTCCTCCGTGGATTGCGTTCTCGACCTCAAGCCCTGACGAAGGAGCGCTCGATGGCAAAGCCGCCTCCGCCCCCCGGCCCGCCGGTCTTGCTTCGTGCCAGGCGAATGCTCGATGTCGTCACCGGCGAGTACGTCGAGCCCGGCGCGCTGCTCGTCGAAGGCGAGCGCATCACGCAGGTGTCACCGTCCTCGGTCCCGCCCGATGCCGTCGTCATCGACCTCGGAGAGCTGACCCTCCTGCCCGGCCTGATGGACATGGAAATCAACATGCTCATGGGCGGCCCGTCGGGCGGCAACCGGCGCGCCGACGTCCAGGACGATCCGGCCTTCAAGACCCTGCGGGCCACCGTCAACTGCCGGACCACGCTGCAGGCCGGCTTCACCACCGTCCGCAACCTCGGGCTGTTCGTGCGGACGGGTGGGGTGCTGCTCGACGTCGCCCTCTCCCGCGCGGTCGACCTGGGTTGGATCGAGGGCCCGCGGATCGTTCCTGCCGGGCATGCCATCACGCCCACCGGCGGTCACCTCGACCCGACGATGTTCGATCGGCTGGGTCCGGGCATCATGGCGCTCAGCGTCGAAGAGGGCATCGCCAACGGAGTGCCCGAGGTCCGCAAAGCCGTGCGTTACCAGCTGAAGTATGGCGCTCGCGTCATCAAGATCTCAGCCTCCGGCGGCGTCATGTCGCACAGCGGCGAAGCGGGCGCGCAGCAGTACTCCGACGAGGAACTGGCGGCCATCGTCGACGAGGCGCATCGCGCGGGCATCAAGGTGGCCGCGCACGCGCACGGCGATGCGGGCATCCGCGCCTGCATCCGGGCCGGCGTCGACTGCATCGAGCACGGCTCGCTCGCCACCGACGAGACCATCGCGCTCATGGTGGAGCACGGCACGTTCCTGGTGCCGACGAGCTACCTGTCCGAAGGGCTCGACATCTCGCGCGCCGCACCGGAGCTGCAGGCCAAGGCCGCCGAGGTCTTCCCGAAAGCGCGGCGAATGCTGGGGAAAGCGATCGCAGCCGGCGTGAAGATCGCCTGCGGCACCGATGCGCCCGCCGTGCCCCACGGCCAGAACGCCAAGGAACTCTGGGCCATGGTCGACCGCGGCATGACCCCGCTCCAGTCGATCCAGGCGGCGACCCTCGGTGCCGCCGAGCTCATCAGCGTCGACGATCGTGGCCGCCTCGAAGCCGGCCTGCTCGCCGACATCATCGCCGTCCCCGGCGACCCGCTGACCGACATCACCGTCACCGAAGACGTCCGGTTCGTCATGAAGGGCGGCCAGGTCTACCGCAACGACGACTAGGACGGGGCGGGCGCTCCAGCCAGGCCCCGTAGGTCCTCGACGACCCGCTCCAGCGGCGTTCCCGTCGGGAAAACCCCGATGGCACCGGCTTCTTCGAGCTTGGGCACGTCACGCTGCGGGATGGTTCCGCCGACGACGACCCGTACCTCGTCGCCGCCGGCAGCGCGCAACGCCTCGACCGTCTTGCGAGTCAGGGCCAGGTGAGCGCCGCTGAGGATGCTGAGGCCGACGATGTCGACGTCCTCCTGCACCGCGACGGCCGCAATCACCTCAGGACGCTGGCGAATGCCGAGATAGATGACCTCGAAGCCGGCGTCGCGCAGGGCACGTGCGACGAGCTTCGCGCCCCGGTCGTGTCCATCGAGACCGGGCTTGGCGACGAGCACGCGTATCGGCATCTAGAAGACCGTCGGCTGCTGGAACTCGCCCCACTGCGCCTTGAGCACGTCGACCATCTCCCCCACCGTGCAGTACGCCTTCGCACAGTCGATCAGGCGCGGCATCAGGTTGTCGTCGTCGCGTCCGGCAGCAGCCGAAAGCTCCGCCAGAGTCCGCGATACCTCAGCACTGGAACGGGTTCGCTTGACCTCGGCGAGCCGCTCGAGCTGGCGCGCGCGGCCCTTCTCGTCGAACTCGTAACTCTCGGTCTCCGGCGTCTGCTCGTCGGTCACGAAGGTGTTGACCCCGACGATCGGCCGCTCCCCGGTGCTCAGCAGCTCCTGCACCCGGTACGCCTCGTCAGCGATAAGCCGGTGCAGGTAACCCTGCTCGACCGCCTCGACCATCCCGCCGCGCTTTTCCAGATCGTCCATGATGGCCATGACTTTTGCCTCCATGGCATCGGTCAGGGCCTCGACGTAGTACGACCCCCCGAGCGGGTCTGCGACCCGGGTCACGCCCGTCTCGTTAGCGAGCACCTGCTGGGTCCGAAGCGCGAGGGTGGCGGATTCCTCGCTCGGCAACGCGAACGGCTCGTCCCACGCGGCGGTGAACATCGATTGCACCCCGCCGAGCACGGAAGCCATCGCTTCGTACGCGATGCGGACGATGTTGTTGTGCGCCTGCGGTGCATAGAGCGACGCCCCGCCCGCCACGCAGCCCACCCGGAACATGCAGGAACGGTCGTCCTTCGCGCCATACCGCTCGCGCACGATCCGTGCCCAGCGCCGCCGGCCGGCCCGGTACTTCGCGATCTCCTCGAAGAAGTCGCCATGCGTGTAGAAGAAGAACGAGACCTGCGGGGCGAACTCGTCGATCGTCATCCGTCCGCGCGAGATGACCTCGTCGCAGTAGGTGATGCCGTCCATGAGCGTGAACGCCATCTCCTGCGCTGCATTGGCTCCCGCGTCGCGAAAATGCGCGCCCGCCACGGAAATCGCGTTGAAACGCGGGACTTCCTGGGCGCAGAACTCGATCGTGTCGGCGATGAGCCGAAGCGACGGCCGCGGCGGCCAGATCCAGGTGCCGCGGCTGACGTACTCCTTGAGGATGTCGTTCTGGATCGTGCCGCGCAGCTTGGCCCGCGGCACGCCCTGCTTCTCCCCCGCCGCCACGTAGAACGCGAGCAGGATCGCGGCCGTACCGTTGATGGTGAAGCTGGTGCTGACCGCATCGAGCGGGATCTGATCGAAGAGGACCTCGGCATCAGCGAGGGTGTCGAGCGCGACGCCGACCCGGCCGACCTCCTCCTCGACATCGGGGTGGTCGGAGTCGTAGCCGCACTGGGTCGGCAGATCGAGGGCCACCGAGAGCCCCGTGCCCCCCTGCGCGAGCAGGTAGCGGTAGCGCTCGTTCGACTCCTCAGCGGTTCCGAACCCCGAGTACTGCCGGATGGTCCACGAACGACCGCGATAACCGAGCGGGAAATTGCCACGGGTGAAAGGGAACTCGCCGGGCGGCGGCAGCGCCTCGGCCGGAGGGAGATCCGCGGGGCCGTAACTGACCGCGAGGGGCAGGCCCGCCTCGCTGCGCACCTCCTCGTCCATCCCCCGAGTATGCGACAAACACCCTCTCCGTGGGAAGTAATCTGCGGCGCCTGCTGCGGATATGTTCGTCTCAGAACTTGAGAGGGCTATTCTGCTAGCTGTGGCTGAGCAGGAGCGCGCCGAAGGCGTCAAGGTCCGGATCGACGCGGGGGTCGCGGTCCTCACCGTCGACCGCCCATCCGTACGCAACGCCATCGGATTCACGACGGTCGCCGAGTTCGGCGCCGCCCTGGACGAGGTGCAGGCGTCTGACGCCGCCGTGCTGGTCATCCGCGGCAGCGGCGACCGCGCGTTCGTCTCCGGCGGTGATCTCAAGGAGCTCGCCGCGGTCCGCACCCATGACGACGCGGTGGCCATGGCCCGGCTGGTGCGCCGGCTGCTCGACCGGGTCGCTTCCTTCCCGCTGCCGGTCATCGCGGCCCTCAACGGGCATGCGCTCGGCGGGGGTGCGGAGGTCGCGATCGCGGCCGACATCCGGCTCGCGGCCGATGACGTGAAGATCGGCTTCAACCAGGTCTCGCTAGCCATCATGCCCGCCTGGGGCGGCGCCGAGCGGCTCGTCCAGCGGATCGGCCGGGGACCCGCGCTGCTGGCCATCGCGACCGGCGAGCTCTACGACGCACCCGCCGCCCGCGACATCGGTCTGGTCGACATCGTCGTCCCGCGCGCCTCGTTCGACGACGAGTGGCGGGCGCTGGCGGCGCGGCTGGCCGCTACCGCGCCAGGTACGACACGGGCGGTGAAGTCCGTCATCGCGGCGGCCGCCCCGGCAACGCATCAGGATCTCGAAGCCGAAGCCGCCGACACCTTCGCCAAGCTCTGGATCGCCGAGGCACACTGGGATGCGGTCGACGCCATGCAGCAACGCCGGGCCCGCTAACCCGCTGGATCGTGGTCGACCTCGGGTAGCCGACGGCCGGTGATGAGCTCGGGACGATAATCGCCGGGCAGCCCGGGAAAGGCCGGCGGGCGGCCTTCGACGAAGCTGTCGAGCCCTTCCCGGAACGATTCCCCCGCGACCGCCGCGTCCATCGCGCGGTACGCCGACGACAGTGCCGTCGCGAAATCGGTCTGGGAATCGGCCTGCAACTGATGGCGCAGCATCGCCAGCGACGTCGGCGCGCAATGGCGAGCCATGTCGCGCGCGTACTCGATCGCCGCCGTCACCACGTCGTCGGGTCCGGAGACGACGGCGCTGACCAGGCCCATGCTCAGCGCCTCATGCGCATCGATGACGCGCGCCGACAGCAGCAAGTCTGTGGCGGGGCCCATGCCGACGACTCTGGGCAGCAGCCACGTCGCGCCGTATTCGCCGGCCAGCCCGCGGCGCGCAAAAGCCGTGGAGAAGCGGGCCTTCTCGGCCGCGAAGCGGATATCGCAGGCGAGCGCAAGGACGAGCCCGATCCCCGCGCACGCACCGTTGATCGCCGCGATCATCGGCTTGCGAAAGCGCCACAGATGCGCGGGCGGGCGGCGCCCGCGAAGGTCCAGCTCGGTGCCGGCGATCTCTTCGAGACGGCTGGTGTCCATGCCGGGGCAGAAGGTCTTCCCGGCGCCGGTCACGACGACGACGCGCACCGCAGGGTCGGCGTCGAGCCGCTCGAGCACGGCGAAGAACTGTGCTTCCAGCGCCGGGGTCCAGCCGTTGCGACGCTCAGGGCGGTTCAGCGTAACGAGTGCGACACCATCGCCATCCACCTCGAACAGGACCTCGGGCCCACCGCTGTCATCCGCATCAGTCATGAGTTCGCCTCACCCCGAGCGTCAGCGTAGACGCCGGAGGCGGCCAGCACGCGCTGGCCGCCTCCGGCACCCATCCCCCCGGAGCCTCGGGTCAGAGCTGCCTCACGAGGAGGCAGACACCGTCACACTGAGGGTCTTGCCGCAGATCGGGTCGGCGTTGGGCACCAGTTCGAAGTTCGACCCGTTGAGCTTGGTGATCCAGGAACAGTTGTCGGTGCCGCCGACGAGGTTGTCGCGGTCGTTGATGTCGAGCCGATGCGTGCCGAACAATCCCAGCGCGTCCCAGTCGTGGATGTTCGACAGCGCCGAGATCACGTCGGAGGCCTTGGTGCTGCCGCCGTTCGCCTTGAGGGCCCGCACCAGCAGGCCGATCGAGGTGTAGCCGTTGTAGTCGGCGTAGGTCGGCTTGCCCTTGACGCCCGCGGCCGTCAGGTCGCTCTCGAACTGCTTGGTGGCAGTGGTGTTCATCTCGACCGGCTCGTAGCCGAGCGAGAAGTAGACCCCCTGCGCCGCGTTGAGCGCGCCCGGACCGGCCTGGGTCAGGTCACCGCCGTAGCCGGTGGCGAAGATGGCGACCTTGTAGTTGACTCCCGCTTGCTTCATCCCGGTCACCAGCGCGAAGGCCGTGTTGGGGTCGGTGGTCGCGGTGAACCCGTCGACACCGGCGGACTTCATGGCCAGCACAATCGGCTGCACGTCCGTGCTACCGAAGGCGAAACTCGCGTTCAGATAGCCCTTCTTCAGGCCGACCGATTCTGCCGAGGCGATCGAGGCTTTCGCGCTCTCCGACGACAGCGGCGAGATGCTGTAGCCCACAGCGCCGACGGTCGTCACGCCCTGCATCTTGTAGAACTTGCCGAGCGTGTCCGAGACCTTCGTGGTGTGCAGCGCGCCGAAGACCGAGAACATGTTCTTGGACTTGGTCCACTCAGGACCGTCCTCGCCGGCTCCGATCACCGCGACACCATGAGCGGTCAGGTACGTCGACGCGGCGAACGTGATGGCCGAGTGCGCGATGACGATGGAGACGTGATCCTGCGTCACCAGCTTCTGCGCCGCGGACAGTGCCGTCGCCGGGTTGGTCGCCGTGTCAGCCAGGATGTATTTGATGGTGAACCCGTTACGAGCCGCATACACCACCCCGGCTTTCACCCCGTCGGTGACGGTCTTGTTGCCCGACGCCGCGGGACCGGTGAAGTCGGCCAGAACGCCCACGGTGACGGTCTTGTTGCTCGCGGGTGCAGTACTGCTGCCACCACCCGCGCTCGTGGACACCGCGCCCGTCGGGGCGCCTGCGCCACCGCCTTTGGACGAGGAGCCGCACGCAGCGACCGCAAGCAGCGCCGCTGCGGTGACGACCACCGCTGTCTTCCTACTGTGGCTCATGGAGCTCCCCGCCTGTGTGATGGATGTGCCGAAACTCTTCAGGGCTGGTGGTTACGACGCGGCCGCCGTGGCCGTCATCGCATCGCCGAGGTAGTGGCGGACGACTTCGCCGTGCGCGTCCTGGGCCGAGCCCTGCCACGCGATCCCGCCGCGTTGCAGCACCAGGCAATCGTCAGCAAAACCCAGTGCTCGGTGAACGTATTGCTCGATCATGATGACCGTGACGCCTGCGGTGCGAGCCCGGACCAGGCCATCGAAGACCAGGTCGACGACGAGCGGAGCGAGTCCGAGCGACATCTCGTCGGCGATGATCAGCTTGGGTGCGGTAGCCAATGCCCGGGCCAGCGAGAGCATCTGCTGCTCGCCGCCCGAGAGCAGCCCGGCCGTCTGACCGCGGCGCGACGCGAGCCCGGGGAAGATCTCGAGCGCAAGCTCGACCGACTCGCGACGGGCGCGCCGGCCGTCGAGCGTCCCGGCCGCCATCCGCAGGTTGTCCATGACCGACAGGCCGCGGAAAACTCCGCGCCCTTCAGGGAGATGGACCAGTCCCAGGCGCCGGATGCGGTGCGGGGAACGCTTGGTGACGTTTCTCCCGGCGAACTCGACGCGGCCGCCGGAGGCGGGCACCAGTCCGGAAATCGCGCGAGCCAGGCTGCTCTTGCCCGCACCGTTGGCGCCCAGGACGGCAAGGGCCCGGCCCTCGCTGAGGCTGAAGGAGACGCCGTTCAGAGCGATCGCATCGCCGTAGCGAACCGACAGGTTGTCGACCGTCAGCAGCGGACCTTTCACCGCCGCGGCGGGCGCAGCAGCGGGCTCGGCCGGGCGCTCCTGCACCCGGGACAGGACCGGCTCCTCCTGCAGCGCCGCCGGATCAGCGGACGTGGCCTCGACCGCCAGTTCCTGACCGAGATAGGCCGCGCGTACCGCAGGATTGCCGCGCACCTCTGCGGGGGTTCCGCTCGCCAGCAGCGCGCCGAAGTCCAGCACGTTGACCGTGCTGCACAGCCGCATGACGAGCTCGACGTCGTGCTCGACGAGCAGCACCGAGATGTCACGCTCTTTCGCCACCCGGCGCAAGACCGCCTCGAAACGCTGGGTTTCCGCCGAGTCCAACCCCGAGGACGGCTCGTCCAGCAGCAGCACCCGGGGCGTGGCGGCGAGCGCGCGGCCGAGCTCCACCAGCCGGGCGACACCGAGCGGCAGCCCGACCGCGGAACGATTCGCGATCCCGGTCAGCCCGAGCAGCTCGATCAGCTCGTCGATGGTCTCGGTCTCCGCCTTGGGCGCCGGGCGAAGGCTGCCCATGGTGAAGACGTCGGACAGGATCCGCCCTTTGGCGTGCTTGGCCCGATGCGCGATGACGAGGTGGTCGCGGATCGACATCCCGACGAAGAGTTCCGGGTGCTGGAACGTGCGGGCCAGACCTTGGGCGGCCCGCAGCTGAGGACGGGTGTCGGTGATGTCCGCGCCGTCGAGCAATACCCGGCCCGATGTCGGACGCAGCAGCCCGGAAAGCACGGCGAACAGGGTGCTCTTGCCCGCTCCGTTAGGACCGACCAGACCGACGATGCTGGCCGGTGGGAGGGCGAGGCTGACCTCGCGGACTGCGACCAGCCCGCCGAAGCGCACCGTCACCCCGACGCATTCGAGCCGGGTCTGGCCGTTCATGGCTTTGCCTTGATCATCGAGGCGGAGGCGCCGGCGTTCGCGTCGGCCGGAACGCCAGCAGTAGCAGGGCTTTCCGGGCGGGTGGCCGGGGCGTCGAGCCGCACTTCATCCAGCGCCAGCGGGGACAGCCTGTCGGCCCCACCGGCGCTCGGCAGGATCTTGCCGAGCAGCCCGCGCACCTGCCTGCCGGTGTGCAGGACGGCGCCTTCGGGACTGCGCGCCACGCCGATGGCACCGAGGCCGAAGAGGATCTGTGGAAGCTCGCCCCAGCGAACGGGCACGTAGGTCGTCAGGACGCCTTGGAACAGCGTGAACGCCATCCCGGCGAGCGCCGCGGCCGTCACCGAGCGCACCCCCAGCGTGACCACCACCGCGAGCCAGACCAGCCCGAGGAAGGTGGCATAGGACGCCGGCTGGGCCGTCAGCGTCTCCATGGCCAGGAAGCCGCCGCCGATCGCCGCGGTGAAGGCCCCGAGCGTGCTGACGAGGATCTTCACCTGGACGATGCTGAGCCCGATCGTGCGGGACGCCGACGGGCTGTCACGCACCGCGCGAAGCGCCAGGCCGCTGGTGGAGCGCCGCAGGTTCCAGGTGAGGATCGCCAGGATGAGGAACGCTCCGAGGGACAGGTAGGAGAAAGCCAGGTCGCCGGTCGCGAAGGTCGGGCGGGTCACGACCACGCCGAGGCCGCCCTGCAGGAAGCGCTCGCGGGTGAAGACGAGCGTCTCGACGAGCAGCCCGAACGTCAGGGTGGCGAGGGCCACGTAGAGATCGCCGAGGCGAATCGTGAGCACGCCGATGATGGCGCCACCGATCGCGGCGACCACGGCGGCGACGACGATGGCCAGCAATATCGGGATATGCCAGCTCATGGCGAACTGCGGCGCCCCGAGCGCGCCCACCCCGGCGAAGATGATCTGTGAGAGCCAGAGCATGCCGCCCTCACCGGTCACGATCGTGAACGTGAGGAACGTGATGCCGTAGCACATGCCGAGCGCGGTCAGCCCCAGCCAGTACGCCGAACCGCTGAAGATGAGGGGCAACAGCGCCACTGCCGCCAAGGGCAGCAGGCTGAGGCCGCGCTCCCACAACGTCTGCGCCTCGGTGGACGCGGTCGCGTCTTCGGTGTCGATGTTGGCCGGCCGGATGGCCTTGTCCAGCGGACCGCCCACGCCGGCCGACTCGTCGATCGTGCGCGAGCCGATCGACTGGACGATCAGGGCCACGGCGATGAAAGCGAACGGGATGCTCGGGATGATGGCCGCGGTGAAGGAACTGTTGGGCGGCAGGTACTTCTGGATGACGTCGGTGACGATGCCCATCGCCAGCGCGGCGGCGACCGCTCCGGGAAGGGAGCGGAGCCGGGCGACCACCACGGCGGCGAACGCTGCGGCCATCAACGTCGTCATGCCCGTCGGCGAGAGCCCGTTCGCGGGGGCCACCAGCACCCCGGCGAGACCGGCGAGTGTCGCGCTGACGGCCCAGACGCCGACCGACACCCGGTTGGGGCTGGTACCCGACAGCGAGGTCATCGCCTCGGAGTCGACCATCGCGCGCACCCGCAGGCCGATATCGGTGAACTGCAGCACGAGCGTGCCGGCGATGAGGATCAGCAGCAGGAAGCCGTAGATGAGCACCTGGTCGGTGGTGACGGCAGCGCCGAGGAACTTGTACGGCTTGTCGTTCAGCGAACCGAGACCCGGCGCCGACGTGATGGTCTGGGTCCCGAAGATGAGATCGCAGATCGGCGGCAGCGCGACCGACAGGCCGATGGTGGTCACCAGCTTGATGAGGGTCGACTTGCCCCGGACAAACCGGAACAGCACCGCGTACAGCAGGATGCCCATCAGTGGCGCGAGCACCAGGATCGACAGCAGGCCGGCGCCGATGGTCGACATGTGGTGCTGCGAATTGAGCCAGTAGTAGACCCGCGCGACGACGAAGGCCATCGAGCCGAACGCGAAGTTCAGCACGCCTGAGGAGACGAAGGTGACGACGAGCGCGGACGCTGCGATCGCGTAGATGGACCCGAGCGCCAGTCCCGCTAGAACGTATTGCAGCATGGCTTCTCCTCTGCGCCGGATCCGCTGTCAGCAGGAGCCCCCTGGGCGACGTGCGACACCTGGGTCAACGCTCTCCGGGTCCTAGTGGCTGACGCGCGCGGTGACGCAGGGACCGGTCACGGCGGGCACCGCTTCGTGAGTCGTCAACCATCGCTCCCTTGCGAACGGTGAAGCCGTTGATTGCAGCGGTACCGGACCCGGCCTGGGCGCCTCCGGGGTCGAGCGTGTGAGTGAAGTTACAGTTTTTTTGACGTCGAAGTCAAGGTTCATTCGGAACGGTCGGTACATCGCCCCGAGGCCACCCATCAGGGACTCTGACCTGCCCGGCGAGCCCACCGCGCGGGCCGTTTCGTGGCAGCCGGCAGTCACAGATCTGCCACGCTCTGGTCGAGCCGCCGAGCCGTGACGCGGGCACCGGGAACCGGCTGAGCGAGCGGCGCCACGTTGCTGACGCCGAGTCCCCCGCGCTCGAAGTCCCATGCCATTGCACCTCCCATCGCCCGGAGCGCAGAATAACGTTCCCATGAGCGTCAATCCAATACACCCTGAAGAGAATGGCATTCCCGTGAACGCGCCTGGGCGGTCGCGATGAAGGCCGTACGCGGCGCCGAGGCCTTCCGGGTTGCCGGCGACAAGTCCTCCGGCGCGATCAGGGTCGTGGTGGAGCCTGGCGCGTAATCCAGCAGCGAACCGGTCCACGGGCCGATGAGTTCGGGCGCGGCCGGACGTCTGCCCAGTCACCGGATCCGGTCGACCGAAGGAGCAGAGCACGTATGAGCACGGTGAGGGTTCTGGTGGGCACCCGCAAGGGCGCGTTCGTGCTGACCTCGGACGGCGCGCGACGCAGCTGGGAGGTCAGCGGGCCGCACTTTCCCGGCTGGGAGGTCTACCACGTAGCAGGCTCGCCGCTCGACCCCGATCGGCTGTACGCGTCGCAATCGACCGGCTGGTTCGGCCAGCTCATCCAGCGTTCCGATGACGGCGGCCGCACCTGGGAGCCGGCCGGGAAGGACTTCACCTACGAGGGGGTGCCCGGAACCCACCAGTGGTACGACGGCACCCCGCACCCGTGGGAGTTCGCCCGGGTATGGCACCTGGAACCGTCTCCCCTCGACCGCGACACCGTTTACGCCGGAGTCGAGGATGCCGCGCTGTTCCGGTCGACCGACGGTGCGCAGACCTGGCACGAGCTCGCCGGGCTGCGCGAGCAGGGCTCGGGGCCGCAATGGCAGCCCGGTGCCGGCGGCATGTGCCTGCACACGATCATTCTCGATCCGCGCACCCCCGACCGGATCTTCGTCGCCATCTCCGCAGCCGGGGTCTTTCGCTCCGAGGATGGCGGGCTGACCTGGCAGCCGGTCAACAAGGGTCTGCTGTCCGACGGCATCCCGTCGCCGGCGGCAGAAGTCGGCCATTGCGTCCACAACCTCGCGATGCATCCGTCGCGCCCGGAAACCCTGTACATGCAGAAGCACTGGGACGTCATGCGCAGCGACGACGCCGGCGACAACTGGCACGAGGTGAGCGGCAACCTGCCCAGCGACTTCGGCTTTCCGATCACCGTCCACGCGCACGAGCCCGAGACCGTCTACGTCGTACCGATCACGAGCGACTCCCACCACTTCCCTCCGGAAGGCAAGCTGCGCGTCTACCGCAGTCGCACGGGTGGCGACGAGTGGGAAGCACTCACCAGCGGCCTGCCGCAGCGGGACTGCTACGTGAACGTCCTACGCGACGCGATGGCCATCGACACCCTGCCCGAATGCGGCGTCTACTTCGGCACCACCGGCGGTCAGGTGTACGCCTCGGCCGACTCCGGCGACAGCTGGTCACCCATCGTGCGCGACCTGCCGGCCGTCCTGTCGGTGGAGGTGCAGACGCTGTGAGGGGCCGGCCATGATCCGGGTCGTGCTTCCGGCGCACCTCCGCGATCTTGCCAAGTGCGAGCGTGACGTGATGCTGGACGCCGCGCCGACGCAGCGCGCCGTCCTGGACGCGCTCGAGGAGCGCTACCCGGTGCTTCGCGGAACGATCCGGGACGCGACCAGCGGGCGCCGGCGGCCCTTCGTGCGCTTCTTCGCCTGCGGAGAAGACCTCTCTCATGACTCCCCCGATGCCGCGCTGCCTGCTGCGGTCGCGGAGGGGGTGCAACCGTTGCGCGTCGTGGGTGCGATGGCCGGCGGTTGAGACCGGATGGATATTGACATCGACGTCGATATCCCAGAGGGTTGGCAAGCGATGGACGACTTCGAGGGAATCGACTTCTTCCGCGGCGATGAGCTTGTTGCCGACCCCTACCCGTACTACGAGTCGCTGCGGGCGAAGTGTCCGGTCTCCCGCGAGCCTCACCACGGGGTCGTCATGGTCACCGGATACGACGAGGCGGTCGAGGTGCTCGGCGACACCGAGCGCTTCTCCTCGTGTATCGCGACCACGGGGCCGTTTCCGGGCTTCCCGGTGCCGCTCGAGGGTGCTGACGTCAGCGCGCTGATCGACGAGCATCGCGACGAGCTGCCGATGAGCGACCAGCTCCCGTCGCTCGACCCGCCGGTGCACACCCGGCATCGAGCGTTGCTGATGCGGCTCATCACGCCCAAGCGCCTGAAGGAGAACGAGGCGGTGATGTGGCAGCTGGCCGACCGGCTGCTCGATCCGCTGCTGGCGCGCGGCGAGGGCGACTTCATCGCCGAGTTCGCCGGACCGTTCAGCCTGCTGGTGATCGCGGATCTGCTCGGCGTGCCGGAGGCGGATCAGCAGGAGTTCGTCGACGGGGTCAGCCACCGCCCGCGCTCGCAGGCGGGGATCGGGATGACCGGCGACCGCGCCCTCGAGCACCATCCGCTGCAGTTCCTCTACGACCGCTTCGCCACCTACATCGAGGAGCGCCGGCGCGAGCCACGTCCTGACGTGCTCGGCGGGCTGGCCGCGGCGACCTTCCCAGACGGGTCACTGCCGGAGGTCGGCGATGTCGTGCGGGTCGCGGCGAACGTCTTCTCGGCCGGGCAGGAGACGACCGTCCGGCTGCTGAGCTCGGCGCTGCTGATTCTCGGCGAGCAGCCCGAGCTGCAGCAGCTGCTGCGGCGCGAGCGTGACCGCATCCCCAACTTCATCGAGGAGACGTTGCGCCTCGAGAGTCCCATCAAAGGCGACTTCCGGCTCTCGCGAGTACCGGTCACGGTCGGCGGGGTCGAGGTGCCCGCCGGCGCGACCCTGATGCTGCTGAACGGCGCGGCCAACCGCGATCCGCGCCACTTCGATGCCCCGGCCACCTTCGACGTCACGCGCACCAACGCTCGTCATCACGTCGCCTTCGGGCGCGGCGTTCACACCTGCCCGGGCGCCCCGCTGGCCCGAGCCGAGGCACGCGCGTCGATCGAGCGGCTGCTGGACCGCACCACCGACATCCGCCTCGCCGAGTCGGTCCACGGACCCGCGGGCGCCCGTCGCTACAAGTACCTGCCGACCTTCATCCTGCGCGGGGTGCGCGAGCTGCACCTGGAGTTCACCGCGGCTCCTGACCGCGACCTGTGAGAGGGAGCCGATGAGGGTCTCGATCGACGATGACGGCTGCCGCGGGCACGGCGTCTGCACCACGATCTGCCCCGAGCTCTTCATCCTCAACGACGACGGCTACTCCGAGGTGCACTCACCCGACGTCCCGGCCGGGCTCGAAGACGCGGTGCGACGCGCGGCCGCGAGCTGCCCCGAGCGCGCCATCACGGCCGGCTGAGAAACGACGCAGAAAGGTCGCCCGCCCCATGACCACCGCTACGGCGCCACTGGAGTACGACCCGTACGACTACGACACCTTCTGCGACCCGTACCCGACGTTCGCGCGGCTGCGGGAGGAAGCGCCGGTCTACCGCAACGAGAAGCTCGACTTCTGGCTGCTGTCGCGCCATGCCGACGTGATGGCGGCGCACAACGACTTCGCCCGCTACTCCAGCACGGCCGGGCCGACCATCGAGAAGATGCCACCCGAGCAGACCGGGCCGCTGCTCATCGCCAAGGACCCGCCCGAGCATCGCTGGCACCGCAAGGTGATCGGCAAGGTCTTCACCCCGCGGCGCATCAACGCCCTCGAGCCCTACATCCGTGAGCGCTGCCGCGAATTGCTCGATCCCTTCGTCGGCGAGCCCGAGTTCGACGTGGCGGAGCAATTCGCCCTGCAATTGCCGCTCAACGTCATCAGCGAATTGCTGAACATCCCGCACGGCCTCCGCGACGAGATCCACGAACTCGCCGACCAGACCCTGGCCCGCACCGACGATCCGGGGCTCGCGGAAAAGCAGATGCTGGCACAGATCCGGATCTTCGAGATCTTCCATGGGCTGGTGGTCGAGCGCGAGACGAATCCGCGCGACGACATCATCAGCGTGATCATGAACACCGAGGTCGACGACAACGACGAGGGCACGCGCACCCGCAAGCTCGACGCCGCCGAGGTGGCCATCCGGTTCCAGGAGATCGCGTTTGCCGGCCACGAGACGGTGGCAAAGGGAATTCCCAACGGCACCATGGCCTTCACCTCGTTTCCGGACCAGCGCCGGCTGCTCGCGTCAGACCTCTCGCGCTCGGGCGCAGCCGCGGACGAGGTGCTGCGCTACGACCCCCCGTCGCAGCTGCAGGGCCGGCTGTCGACCGAGGACATCACCCTGCACGGGGTGACGATCCCGCAGGGGTCCCGGGTCATGCTCGCGACGGCAGCGGCGCTACGCGACCCGCGCGCCTACCCCGATCCGGACCGTTTCGACATCAGCCGCGAGAGCGATCCGTCCACCATCTACTTCGGTTTCGGTATCCACCGCTGCATCGGCGCCCACCTCGCACGGCTGGAGATGCGGGTGGCGTTCGAGGAACTGCTCATGCGTTTCCCGGACTTCGCGGTCGATGAGTCGCGCGCGGTGCGCCACGTCTCCAGCAACGTGCGCGGCGTCGCCCACCTGCCCTTGCTGACGAAAGGCGCCTAGAGGGTTCGGAAGAGCCCGCCGTCAACCAGGATCTGCGCCCCGTTGACGTAGCCGGAGGCGTCGCTGGCGAGGAACAGGCAGACCGACGCCAGGTCGTCAGGCACCCCGATGCGCTTCATCGGGTTCATCTCGGCAGCGCGCTCCTTGGCGCCCGGCGACCAGGCGGCGGCGATGTCGGTGTCGAACGCGCCGGGCAGCACGAGGTTGGCCCGCACCTTCGGCGCCCAGGCACCGGCGAGGCCCAGGGTGAGCGCGTTGAGGCCCGCCTTGGCCATCGCGTAGGGCAGGTCGGTCACGTCGGGACGCCAGGAGCCCGCGGTGGTGACGTTGATGATCGAGCCGCCGGCGCCCTCGGCCATGCGCGTCCCGATGAGCGCGCACAGCCGGAACGGGCCGCTCGCATTGACGGCATGCACCTTGTCGTAGAGCTCGCGGGTGACCGAGGGGAGCCCGTCGTAGAGCGGTGACATGCCGGCGTTGTTCACCAGCACATCGCACCTGCCGAACTCGCGGTAGACGGTGTCGACGAGCTGGTCGCACTCCTCCCACTTGCCGACATGGCAGGAGACCCCGAGGGCGCGCCGTCCCGTCGCCGCCTCGATCTCGCGGGCGGCCTGCTCGCACCCGGCGAGCTTGCGGCTGGCGATGACGACGTCGGCTCCGGCCACGGCCAAGCCTTCCGCCACGGCCCGCCCGATTCCCCGGCTCCCGCCGGTGACCAGAGCGACCTTGCCAGTCAGATCGAACAGTTCCGCCGGTGCCTTCATGGCCTCTTTCTACAGACCGGGCGGATCGGGCCTGACATCGGGAGGATTCACAGCTCACCCATAGCAATTCCCCATCCATTGCAGAGCCGGCCCGCCGACAGTCTGCCTATGGAGTCGGCGCTCGCACCTGCTGCCCCTGCGGCAGGCCTGCCCTTTCGTCCCGCACCCGCTGAGGGTCCCGGGGTCCAGCGGCCGTCTCAGCTCGCGCCCGCTCCGCGCCTCGCGCGCGCGGATCCCGCTACCGTCCTGGGGCTGATCGCTGCCGGAGCCGTCGCGACCGTGGGCCTGTGGTGGGTCAACACTCCCTACGTCTCCGGCTTCGGCGACTGGGTCACCAGTGCCGGGCGCATCACCGGATTGCTCGCCGGCTACACGGTCGTGGTGCTCGTCGCCCTCATGGCACGGCTGCCACCGCTGGAGAACGGTCTCGGCGCCGACCGGCTGGCCCGCTGGCACTCGATGGGTGGCCGGTACACGGTCAGCCTGATCGTCACCCACGGCCTGCTGATCACGTGGGGCTACGCGATCACCGCACACACCAACGTCGTCCACCAGAGCTGGACGCTGCTGCGCAGCTATCCGGACGTGCTTGCGGGCAGCGTCGCCGGGCTGCTCTTCGTCGGCGTCGGGATCAGTTCGATGCGCGCGGCACGGCGCAAGCTCGCCTACGAGACCTGGTACTACCTGCACTTCTACACCTACCTGGCGATCGCGCTGGCGTTCAGCCACCAGTTCGCGGTCGGCGCCGAATTCTTGGGCAACGGCACCGCCCGCGTCTTCTGGGCGGTGCTGTACGTCGCCGTCTTCGGCTCCCTGGTCTGGTACCGAATCCTGGTGCCGCTGGTGAAGAACTCCCGTCACCAGCTACGGGTGGTGTCGGTGGTGAAGGAGTCGCGTAACGCGGTCTCGGTGCTGGTCACCGGAAGGCATCTCGCCGAGCTGGCCGCGCAGCCTGGCCAGTTCTTCCGCTGGCGCTTCCTCACCAAGGGCATGTGGTGGGCATCGAATCCGTACTCGCTCTCGGCCCCTGCCGACCCGCGGATGATGCGTTTCACCGTCAAGTATCTCGGTGACCACAGCAAGGCGCTGAGCCGGCTGCGACCCGGCACCCGCGTCTTCGCCGAGGGTCCTTACGGCACGTTCACCGGGCAGCGCCGCACCCAGCGTCGCGTCCTGCTGATCGCGGCCGGGATCGGGATCACCCCGCTGCGCGCGATGTACGAGTCGATCTGGGCGTGGCCCGGTGAGCTGGCGCTGATCTACCGCGAGAGCAATCCCAAGGAGGTGCTGTTCCGCCGCGAACTCGAAGCGATCGCGGCGGCGCGGCACGCCAAACTCGACATCATCGTCGGATCCCGGGCGAAGCTCGGCGGCGATCCGCTCTCGGCGGCGTGGCTGGGACGCATCCCGGGCCTCGCCGACAACGACATCTACGTCTGCGGACCGGACGCCATGGAGGAGAGCGTCGTGCGGGCCCTGCGCTCGCTGGGCGTGCCGCGCCACCAGATCCACACCGAATCGTTCACGTTCTGACCACCCCAACCGTCAGTTCCTGACAGAGGAGAGTTCGGAAACTTCCATGCGCCGCATCATTCTCGCCGTCACCAGCACCGTGGCTTTACTGGTGCTGCTGCTGGGCTTCAAGTCCCAGTCGGCCCCGCCGGTCACCAAACCTACGGTCAGCTCGGCGGGCGCCTCGGGCACGGCGGGAAGCTCGTCCGGCAGCACGTCGTCCGGTAGCACGTCGTCCGGTAGCACGTCGTCCGGTAGCTCCGGGACCTCGGGCACCAGCGGCTCGACCGGCACCGGATCGACTACCGGCACCAAGACCGTCACCGGCGATGCGGCCGACACGCGATACGGCCCGGTCCAGGTGAAGATCACCGCTGTGAACGGGAAGATCACCAGCGTCGACGCGATCGTCTACCCCCAGAACACCCCCCGGGACCAGGAGATCAACAGCTACGCGATCCCCCAGCTGAACCAGGAGACGCTGGCCGCGGGAAGCGCGAGCATCGACATCGTGTCCGGCGCCACCTACACCAGCGACGGATACGCCCAGTCCCTGCAGAGCGCGCTCGACAAGCTGAAGTAGCCGACCGGTGACGGCCACCCCTCGGACGGTCCACGTCGAGCACTGCATGGGGACGGTCTTCTCCTTCGACGTCCGCGACCCCGGCGAGTGGACGACGGCACTGGCGGAAGCGGTCGCGTGGCTGCACGAGGTCGACGCCACCTTCAGCACGTACCGCGACGACAGTGTCGTGAGCCGGCTGGCCCGCGGCGAGCTGTCGCTGCCCGAATGCTCGGCGCAGGTGCAGGAGGTCTTCGCGCTCTGCGAGCAAGTCTCGTTGAAGAGCAAAGGCTATTTCTCGATCCGGGCCGACGGCCGGTTGGACCCCTCGGGGATGGTGAAGGGTTGGGCGATCGAGCGTGCGAGTGACCTGCTCGCGGCCCACGGATCGGGCAATCATGCCGTCAACGGCGGCGGCGACATCCAGCTGGAAGGCGAGACGACACCCGGCCAGCCATGGCGCGTCGGCATCTCGGACCCGCACAACGGCAAGCGGGTGCTCACGGTGGTGACCGGCCGGGATCTCGCCGTCGCGACGTCAGGCATCGCCGAGCGCGGTGCCCACATCGTCGATCCGCACCGCCGTGCAGCACCGGTCGGGCTGGCCGGTGTCACGGTCGTCGGGCGCCGGCTCACGTTGGTCGATGCCTACGCGACCGCGGCCTTCGCGATGGGCACCGAGGCGCTGGACTGGATCGAGTCCCTCGACGGCTATGAAGGCCTGGCAGTAAGCGCCGAGGGCAGCACCCGGTCCACGCCGGGCTGGAGCGCCCTGACGCGCACCGGCTGAGGCTCCAGCCTCCCCCAGCGCTCAGCCGACCCGGTTGCCCACGACCGCGGCCAAGACATCACCCGCCGACACCATCCCGGCGACCGAGCCGTCGCCACGCACCGGCAGGTGGTGAATCCCTCGCCGGTTCATGACATCGGCCGCCTGCACGATGCTGTCGTCGGGTGAGGCCCAGACGAGGTCCTCGGGTGCCACGTCAGCGGCCCACACCTCGTCGGGATCAGCACCGGCAGCGAGCGAAACCACGATGTCCCGGGCGGAGACGATGCCCGTGAGCTGATCGCCCTCGAACACCATCAACGCGCCCGGCCCGGAGTCCGCCAGCCGGACGGCAAGCTCGCGCAGGGTGTCGTGGGCGCCCGCCCGCGGCGCCGGTGTGGACATGATCGTGCTGACCGAGCCGCCGAGATTGAGCCGGCGCGGCGGCTTCACCGCCTCGGCATCCGCCACGTCCGTCGCACCGACGACGTGACCATCGGGGCCGGGGTAGTAGAAGGTCTGCTGACCGTCACTCCACCTGACGAGGTAGTGCGTTCCCTCCGCGCTACCGAGGATTTCCTCGATCCGGCCGTGTCTCGACGTCCGCCCGACACTCTGGCTGTCGACGAGAATGACGTCTCCTACATGTGCGTGCATGGCCGACCTTTCATCATTCGCTCGATGGCGCGACGCGGCAGAACCGGCGGGGGCGAGGGCATCGCAGCTCCCAGGCTCAAGGGACGAGCAGGACCGGGCAGCCTGCCTGGCTCAGCAAGCGCCGCGTCACCGCCGCACTTGGCAGGACGGCGAAGTAGCGCTCCTGCGGCCGTGCCATGACGAGCAGATCGCAGCTTCGGGCAAGCTCGAGCAACTCCTGCAGCCGCGGCCCGAGAACGAGGATCTGCTGGCGCGCCGGATCGAGATCCGGTGCCGTCTCCGCGACGGCAGCGGCAAGTTCGTCGTCGATCGAGTCACCGAATCCGCGGGCGGAGCTCGCGTCAGCCTGCCCGTCGGGCGCCGACAGCGGCACGGTCCCGATCCAGCAGACCGTCAGACGACCGTGGTGCTGAGCCGCCTCGCGAGCCGCCCACCGCAGCGCCCGGCGCGAGCTGTCCGAATGATCGACGCCCACCAGGACGCGCAAAGGAGAATCGCTGCGGACCGGCGATGCCGGCTCTTGCGGAGCGGCTGAGGTACGTCTCGGCCGGAGCCGGCGCAAGCGGACGCGCTCGCGGTGCGCCTCGCTCACGATGTGCCGGGCGATCGCCAGCGGCGTCGACCTCGCCGCGGTCCTTGGGGTCACGCTCCCCTTGGTCACGATGCCCCCCTTTCCTGGACATCTGCCGGCCTGACGACGACGACCGGGCACGGGGCGTGACGCACGCAGTGCTCGCCGGTCGAGCCGAGCAGGAGTCCGTGAAAGCCTCCATGGCCGCGGCTGCCGACGACCAGCAAGCTGGCGTGCACCGCCTCTGCAAGGAGTACCGGCACCGCAGCACCGTAGTAGGCCTTCGCCTCGAGATCAGCCGTGCTTGCGTCTCCAAGAGCATCGGCGACCGCAGCGTTGATCGTCTTCAACGCCTCGTCCAACGGGTCGACGAGCTCGGTCACCGGCAAGGCGACCACGAGAGAAATCGGCCAATGCCACGCGATCACCGCACGGATGTGGGCCCCGCAAGTTTGGGCGTACTTCGCTGCCCACCGGAGGGCGTCCTTCGATCCGTCAGAACCATCCACCCCGACCACGACGAGGGGGCCGACCTTCTTCGCGCTCTTCTCGTGCCCGGCCTGCATCATGGCCATCACTCCCCGTCTCCAGCATCACGCCCGACGAGTCATCCAGGCGCCGCCATCATCGCGACACCTGAGACCAGCATCCTCCACACGTACCAGGCGGGCGAGGGACGAAAGACCCAAAAACGCCATGGAATCAAGGGGTTTCTGTCCTGAGCGGGTACGACCCCGGACCGTCCGCTGGTGGACCAAGGTCCTGCCCGTAGCCACCCTCTCGACTCTGGCGCAGCGCTGGATGCAAGAGCAGCCTGGCCTTCTCGGGCCACCCGCAACGCGTGAAGGGAGCCAAGATGCGTATCGCAGATCTGATGAGAAAGCCCGTCGTCGCCATCGCCCCGGAGGCCTCGCTGATGAGCGCCGCCAAGCTGATGGAGGAGGCAGGAGTCGGCGCCTTGCTGGTCGTCGATCGCGGCCGGCTCACCGGCATCGTCACCGATCGGGATGTCGTGGTGAGCGGGCTCGCCGCCGGGCTGCCTCCGGACGCCCGCATCGACAGTGCCATGACGACGGATCCCGTCACCGTCGACGTCAACGAGGACATCTCAGCGGCGACGAAGGCGCTGGAGGGACACAAGTTTCGCAGATTGCCCGTCATGGACGCCGGTGCGGTGGTGGGAATCCTGTCGGCCGACGACCTGCTGCTTGCGCTGGTCACCCAACTGTCGGAGGTGGTCTGGCCCCTCTTCGGCGAGGTGATCGACCCGCAGCATGCGGGTTTGCTACCGGTACCCGTGCAGTCAGGGACGAGCGACACGTGACGTCGCCCGGTGGCGCCTGCGCCGCTGCTTGTCGCGATAGAGGGCGCGATCGGCCTTGGCCACCAGGGATTGCACGTCGTCAGCCGCATCGGAAAGGCTGATGCCGATGCTGCAGTGCAACGGAAGGGGTCCGGCGTCGGTCGGGAGCAGGGAACCTCCGACCGCTTGGTGAAGCCGCTCAGCGAACCCCAACAGCGAACCCTGATCGCCCGGTGACCGTCCGGCGATGAGGAACTCGTCGCCGCCGATGCGCGCCACCGCCGTTCACCCGGACGGAGCAGCACCGGCGGGAAGGTCTGCTAGATCGACTCGCGGGCGACATCGTGGCGCTTGATGTAGTCACCGAAACGCTCGGCCAGCGCGTCGCCGTCGAGGCCGAGCTCGTCCAGCGCGTACGAGTGCCTTCCGAACTTGCCCTTCGGGTGGGCTTCGACGTAGCCCGCCATCGCCGCCGCCGCTTCGGGGGCGAGCTCCCGGCCGGCACCTTCGTAGATGGTCCTCATGGACGCGAGCGGATCGGTCAACAGCTGCGCGTAGGGCACGTCGACGAAGCGCTGCGAGGGATGGCGGATGCGGAAGTCCTCGACCCGATCGATGCAGGCTTCGAGGATGTCCGACCAATGCCGGGCGATGTAGACGCTGTGATCGGCGTCGGTGAAACTCTTGCTCAACGTGCGGATCAGGCTGCAACTCGACGCGGCGACCACCACCGGATCGCGGTGCAGCATCACGAAGGTGGCGTCGGGGTAGGTGTCGCTGAGCTCATCCAGCGCGATGGCGTGGTGCGGTGACTTCAGCGCCCAGTGGCCACCGACGCCGTCGGACTGCAGGATCTGCAGGGCAAGCTTGTGATGCGCGTACGCGGAGTGATGGTCGGCCGAAAGCAGCCACTCGCCGTAGCTGGGGACGTTGGCCAACGTCTCCCACATCAGGCTCTTCCAGTCCTGGGCCATCACGGTGATGCACTCGGTAGGCCCGTCGGCTTCCTCGTGATGAACCTTGTCGATGTCGGGATTCATCTGCGCGGTCATCGCTGCCACGGCGCGTGCCGCGTCGACCCGCTCACCCGATCGCCAGGTCTGCGGGCTCGGCGGCGGGACGTTGTCGGCGGCTTCCCAGTTCAGCAGCGAACGGTTTGCCGGGTCCTGGTCGAGCAGGTAGCTCAGCAGCGTGGTGCCGGCGCGAAAGAGGCCGACCACGATGATCGGGGCGTCGATGCGCTCCGCGCGTACCTGCGGATGGGTGCTGGCCCAGTTGATGAGCTTGAGGCGGCGCCGCAGCATCTCCGTCACGAAGGCCCCGACCGCCATGTCGCCGAGCTCGTTCAGCTGGGCCTCGGTGGCGGCCGAGTGGCAGTAGGCCTCGAGCCCCTCGCGGAAAGTTTCAGGCCCGAAGTCGTCGAAGCCGGTCTCAGCGACGGCCTGCTCGAGCAGCTGCTGGGGTACGAGCGAGGTCACGGGCGAGCTCCCCATCTGTGTGTTCTTGCCCGGCTCTGGGCTCACGCGAGCATAGCCACCGGGGTTTCGGGGGCCGCGCGGCTACTGGTTGGCGGATGCCTCGCAGGTCAGCGACTGTGGAAGGCGAGCGGCTCGCCCGGCGCCGGGACCGTTACCTGGCACGCCGTCGACGCGGCACGCAAACGTCGTTATCGTCAGCGATACCGTGCATCTCGGCGATAAGAGCAGGGTCTCTGTTGACTGGCCGGCGCCGTCGCATGCCGACGTCCACCTGGTGGGCGCCAATGCCGCGTCGCTCGGCTGCGGATACCCCATCAACAACGGGCCGATGCACATCGTGGCCAAGGCGGGATCCGCACGCCCCGGTGGATGTCCCGGTGGCGACGCTGTCGGGCGCGCCCAGCCCGAACCCGTCGACGATCTGCCTTCTGGTCGGCTCGACGAAACCCGTCACCGCCGCGCAACTCGCGCAGCTCTACCCCTCACACGCCGACTACCTGCAGCGCTACGACGCGGACGCCGATGCAGCCATCAAGGCCGGCTTCGTGCTGCCTGCGGACCGGGCCGCGTTGCTCGCGTTCGCCGAACCGCAGATGATCGCGGTGTGACTCTCTCCTCAACGGCGGCGCGGCTCGACGGCCAGGTCGCGATCGTGACCGGTGGCGGCGCGGGAATCGGCCGCGGCATCGCCGAAGGCCTGCACGCGTTCGGTGCCCGGATCGCGATCTGGGAACGCGACGCTGACACCGCCGCCGCAGCGGCGGACGCGGTGGAGGGCCTCGGGCTCACCACCGACGTGCGCGACGACCAGGCCGTGGACGACGCGCTCGCCGCCACCCTCGAACGCTTCGGCCGCATCGACATCCTGGTCAACAACGCCGGCGGCACCTTCAACAAGCCGCTCCTGGAGACCAGCAGCAACGGGTTCGACGCGCTGTACCGGGCGAACCTGCGCCACGTCATGGTGTGCACGCGTCAGGTGGCCCGCTGGATGGTGGAGGCCAAGGTGGCCGGCAGCATCATGAGCGTCACGTCGATCGAGGGCGTCCGCGCGGCACCGGGCTACGCTGCCTACGCCGCCGCCAAGGCCGGCGTCATCAACTTCACCAAGACGGCGGCGCTCGAGTTAGCGCCGTACGGGATCCGAGTCAACGCCCTCGCGCCCGACTTCACGATGACCGAAGGCATCGCCGAGCTGTCGGCACGGTCACCGGACCAGCAGTCCCGGCTGGGCAATGGCATGGTGCCGCTGGGCCGCGCCGGGCACGTGGACGAGATGGCCGGCGCCGCCGTCTTCCTGGCATCACAGCTTTCGTCCTACGTCACCGGGCAGACGCTGCACGTCGACGGAGGCACGCAGGCCGGCAGCGGCTGGTATCACCACCCCGAGCACGGCGGCTACATCCTGGCCGCGCCCTAGCCGTGCGGAGCTACGCAGCCACGTCACTTCCGCGAAGGCGCGATCACGGTTTCGCCATACTCGGCCAGGGATTCCAGGGCGTGCTCGGTCGAATCGCCGGGCACGCTGACGCCGTTCCACGTCACGCCCAGACCGCTCAGCTCGCCGAGCAGGTCGAGGTGGCGCCCGGCGTCGAAGTCCGCTGACGCCACGTCGCCGTGTGCGGCTGTGAAGGCCACGTCGATGGCCGAGCGCTCGCGACCGGCCTCATCGACCTTCTGCCACAGGTAGTCGAGCATCGTCGACAGGTCATCGACGGTTTCCAGGCGCACCGAACCCGTGGTCTGCGCCATGGTCTCCGAGGCCGGGAAGGGATTCCAGCCGTCAGCGTGCTCGGCCACCCGACGGCGGGTGCGCTGGCTGTTGCCGCCGAGCCAGATAGGGATGTGGCCAGGCTTGGGGTTGGCCGAAACACCTGATGCCGTATAGCCGGTGCCTTCGAAGGCGAATGCATCGGTGGTCCAGACCCCGCGCAGGACCTCGAGCGCCTCGTCGAACAACTCGTTGCGCGCCTGGTAGTCGACGCCGAGGGAGCGGTACTCCGACCGCAGGTATCCCAGCGCGGTCGACAGCACGAAACGTCCGCCGGACAGCGCGTCCAGCGTGGCCGAAAGCTTCGCCACCAGAAAGGGATTGCGGTAGGGCAGCACGACGATGTTGGGGATCAACTGCAGCCGCTGCGAGTTCGCTGCGGCGAACGCGAGCGCGGCAAAGGGATCGAGCGCGTCGTGACCACCCGACCGCAGCCACTTGTCCGACGGTGCAGGATGGTCGGTGAAGCCGATCCCGTCGAATCCGGCCGCCTCGGCCGCCCGCGTGAAGCGCGCGATCGCCGCCCCGCTCACGAGTTCGGCGTCGTAGCTGCCGCCCGCGATCGGGTAGGTCACCCAGTACTTCACAGCGTCTTCCTCTCGCCGATCACCGACGCCTCACCGGCGTAGCTGGCGATACTGTCACGCTGCTCTCCGGCTGGGATCAGGTACCGAGATCGCCCTCCGCGTCGGACTCCCGATCCCGTTGCCTGCGCCTGGCGACGGCGGGATGCATCCCGGCAGCGACATCGGTGAGCTGCGCCGTGAAGCTTCGTATCGTGGCTTGCGCCACGGCGTGCATGACCAGCCGATCCACCGCCACCCCGAGCGCCCCGAACGGCGGCCGGTAGGAACCGACGACGAGCAGCTCGGTCCCCTCCTCGGTGGCGCTCAGTTCGAGGTTGGCGTCGAGCACCGGGAAGGCGCCACTCAGCGCACCGGTAGCTATCCAACGGATCGGCATCACCGTCGTCGAACCCCGCTGGTATGCAGGAACACTCTGTATCCGCACGGTTTTTGCCAGTCCGCCGATCCCGGCCCTGGCAAGGATGGAGGCGCCCTCCTGGTAGGCGGCTGACGCGAGCGAATCCAGGTCGCCGACCTGTAGGTACTCCAGCAACCGGTGCTGCGCCACGGCCATGGGCACGACGAGCGCCACCGATTCGGAGATGAACACAAGTCAGCGAATCAAGTAAGGCGGCGCCGGGCAGGGGCACAAGGTCCCGGAATTTCGGGGCCTACGGCTGCTCACAAATCGTCATCTCACGAGGCGGCGGCGACTTCGTCCAAGATGGCGGCGAGTGCGGCCGGCTGACTGATCATCGCCATGTGGCCGGAGTCGAGGTCGATCACCTCAGCGCCTCCCAGGTTGGCGATGAACTGGTTCTGCATCTCGACCGTTCCGGCCTGGTCACGGGTGAGCCTGATCCAGGTGCGCGGGATCGGGTACGCGAGCCCGCTGAGGTCGCACGGATCCAGCAGCACCCGGCCCGCCTCCGGGAGGCTGTGCGCGAGCATCCAGGCGAGCTGGTCGTCGTCGAGATCGTTGCCGTACAGGCCCACCGACATCTCGCGTTCGAGCACCGGTGACACCCCGCCGTTGCCGGCGATGTTGGCCCGCACGCCGTCGGCGAGCGCGGTGTCCAGGGTGTCCAGGCAGCTCTGCCCGTGGGCGGGCACGTTGCTCGAGACGAAGACCAGCCGCCCGATGACCTCCGGGAGCAGGCCCGCTACGCGCGGAATCGTCAGCCCGGCCAGCGAATGTCCGACGAGCACGACCCGATCCCACCCCGTCGCCACGATGTCCTCGGCGACCGCAGCAGCGAAGTCGTCCAACCCGACCGTCGACAAGTCGGCTGGACGCGATCCACGTCCCGGTAGGTCGACCGTGATGGCCGTCGTCCGCAGATAGGGCAGCAGCGGATCCCAGCACGACGCGTCGAATCCGCTGCCGTGCACCAGGACGAGATTCATCTGCCAACCTCCGCAAGCCAACGCACTGGACGCCTCATCATCGCCATGTCCTAGCCTGAGCGGAGCCGCCGGTGTCAGCTCGCGGCGCCAGGACCGCATGCTCGGGAGGTTGCCATGCTCGACCTGCTGCTGACCGGAGGCACCGTCGTCGACGGGTCGGGGTCGCCCCGCCGGCGTGCGGACGTCGGGGTCAAGGACGGCCGCATCGTGGCCATCGGCGAGATCACCGACGAGGCGGTGACCACCGTCGACGCGACCGGCAAGGTCATCACGCCGGGGTTCATCGACGTCCACACCCACTTCGATGCGCAGGTGTTCTGGGAGTCGGCGCTGACCCCGTCGCCGCTGCACGGGGTGACGACCGTGATCGGGGGCAACTGCGGATTCACGATCGCGCCGCTGTCCGCCGATCCGAGCGATGGCGAGTACCTGATGCGGATGCTCGCCCGGGTGGAGGGCATGCCGCTCGAGTCCTTGCGCGACGGCGTCCCCTGGTCGTGGACCACGACCGGCGAGTACCTCGACGCCGTCGAGAAGACCACGCTGGGCGTGAACGCCGGCTTCATGGTCGGTCACTCCGCGATCCGGCGCATCGTGATGGGAAGCGAGGCGACCGGGCGGCCGTCCACTGCTGAGGAGCTCGCCGCCATGCAGCGCCTGCTGCACGACGGTCTGGACGCGGGCGGCTTCGGCTTCTCCTCGTCGTGGGCGCGAACGCACAACGATGCCGACCGCCAGATGGTGCCCTCGCGCTACGCCACCAGGGAGGAGTTGCTCGCGCTGTGCAAGGTGACAGGCGAGCACCCCGGCACCTCTCTCGAGTTCATCCCCATGGTCGGGCCTTTCGATGACTGGGCCGTGGAGCTCATGGCCGACATGTCGGCCACCGCCGGACGGCCGCTGAACTGGAACATCCTGACGGTCATGGCCAGCAACGCCGAGCAGGCCCGGGACAAGCTGCGCGCCGGTGACGTCGCCCGCTCCCGCGGCGGCAAGGTTGTCGCGCTGACGATCCCCATGAATTTCGGGCTGCGCCTCTCGCTCGCCTCCGGGTTCATCCTTGACGCGATGCCGGGATGGGAGGAGGCGATGCTGCTCCCCCGCGACGAGAAGCTGCGCCTGTTCCGGGATGTCGCGGCGCGCCGTCACCTGAACGAGCTGGCGCAGCAGGAGAACAACCCGATTCGCGGCTTGGCCAACTGGTCGAACAAGACCATCTACGACGTCGTCGCCGAGGAGAATCGGCAGTACGTGGGACGCACGGTGGGTGAGATCGCGGCTGAGCAGGGCCGCGACGACTGGGACGTGCTGTGCGACATCGCCGTCGCCGACGAGATGCTCACGAGCTTCGGCAGCCCCGCAGCTCCCGAGACCGACGACGACTGGCGGGCGCGGGTGGAGATCTGGCGCGATTCGCGTGCGGTCATCGGCGCCTCTGACGCGGGAGCCCACCTCGACCTCCTGGCGTCGTTCAACTATGCGACCGTCCTGCTCAGCGAGGCCGTCAGGCGCCGTCAGCTCATCAGCTTGGAAGAGGCAGTGCACCTGATGACCGCGGTCCAAGCCGACCTGTACGGGCTGGTCGATCGCGGACGTGTCGAGCAAGGAGCCTGGGCCGATCTCGTCGTCCTCGATCCCGACACCGTCGCCTCCCACGAGGTGGCGATGCGCTTCGATGTTCCAGGCGGCGCAGGGCGTTTGTACGCCGAGGCCGACGGCATCGAACAGGTCTTCGTCAACGGCCACGCCATCGTCCGCGACGGGAAGCTGACCGACGAACGGCCTGGCACGCTGCTGCGTTCGGGCCGCGACTCGCGGACCCCGGACCTGAATTAGGAGACGAATACGAGGCACCGAGGCGGGAACCGTATCGGCCATGCGCTTTTCGGCGACGGCCCAGGGATCCGGACGTTCCTCGACCTGCCGACCATCCTCGGCCGGCACGCGCGCTCGGCTGGTTAGGCCGTCACCAGCTTCCCGTCGCCGAGCGGAGCGGACGGCGCGAAGGTGACCGGCATGTGTTCGATGCCGCTGATGAAGAAGTTGGGGCGCCGCTCGAGCGGGCCGTCGTTGGCGAGCGCGAGATCGGGCATGCGATCGAGTACCCGGTCGAGCAGCACGCGCAGTTCCATCCGGGCGAGGTTGGAGCCGAGGCAGAAGTGCGAGCCGACCCCGAAGGCGTAGTGGTCGTTGGGCTCGCGAGTGGGCCGGAACGTCTCCGGGTCGTCGAAGTGCTGCTCGTCGAAGTTGGCCGACTCATACATCAACAGAAGCTGGTCTCCGGCGTGCAGCTCCTGACCGCCGAGCTCGCAGTCACCGGTGACGGTGCGGTTCATGTTCTTGATGGGTGAGACCCAGCGCAGCATCTCCTCGACCGCGAGCCGGATGCCGCTGCGATCGGCCTTCAGCCGATCCCAGTGCTCGGGGTGGAGCAGCAGCTGCTCGATACCACCGGCGATGACGTGGCGGGTCGTCTCGTCGCCGCCGATGAGGATGAGCAAGGTCTCGCTGATGATGTCCTCGTCGGTGAGGCGCGCCCCGTCGATCTCGGCATTGACCAGGATGCTGATCAGGTCGTCACCCGGCTCGGCCCGCCGCTGCGCGACGACGCGCGACGCCCACTCGTGATAGGCCCCCATCGCCCCGGTCGCCCGGCGCAGCGCAAGCTCGTCGGCGTCCAGCGGACGATTTCCCTCCGGCAGCTCGGCGCTCAGCATGTCCTCGCTCCACATGAGGACGTCGTGGCGGTCCTCGGGCAAGATCCCCAGCATGTCGGCGATGACGATGAGCGGAAGCTGCGCGGCGACGTCACGCACGAAATCGGCCGACCCGCGCTCGCAGATCGTGTCGAAGATGTCGTCGCAGAGCTGGCGGAGCCGCGGCTCGTGCTCGGCGATCCGGCGCGGCGTGAAGCCCTTGCTCACGAGGCTGCGCCGCTTCTGGTGCGCCGGGTTGTCCATGTCGATCATGTGGTTGATGTTGCCGATGTAGGGCCGGGATCCGTTGGCACTGCTGAACGTTCCGGTGTGGGTACTGACGTACTCGACGAGGTCGTACGTCATGACCCCGAACAGCCCGCTCGACGGGTCGCGGTACACGGGGGCGTCGCGCCGTAGCGCGGCATAGACGTCGTGCGTCTCCCCCGTGTAGAAATGCCCGTCAGCGAGGCGTACCCGCTCGGCGATCTCCGGCGCGACCCGTGCTGCCCCTGTTGCCATTCGTGACCTCCGGTTGACGTGCCGCTATTAAAGCCCCGAGCAGACCGCGAGCTTGTCCCGGTGGTAGCCGGGCGTCCCCAGCAGCACCTGGGAGGACTTGGCCCGCTTGTAGTAGAGCTGCGCGGCGAACTCCCAGGTGAAGCCGATGCCGCCGTGGATCTGGACGTTGTCGGCGGCGACCTTCATGAAGGCATCGGCGCAGTAGGCCGCCGCCAGGTGCGCCGAGCGGGTGGCCTCCGCGCTGGCCTCATCGGCCTGCTCCGCCGCGTACAGAGCTGCGGATTTGGCGGCCTCGACCTCCAGCAGCATGTCGGCACACAGGTGCTTGATGGCCTGGAACGACCCGATCTGGCGGCCGAATTGGAAGCGGGTCTTGGCATAGTCGACGCTCATCTCCAGGCAGCGCTCGGCCGCGCCGGACTGCTCGCTGGCGAGCGCCACGACGGCCTTTTCCGCCACCCGGGCAAGCACTCTGCCTGCCCCGCCGGCCTCGCCGAGGAGCGTGGCGGGGGTTTGCGTGAAGCGGATGCGGGCCTGATGACGGGTCAGATCCATGACCGAGAGCGCGGTGCGTTGCACCGAGTCGTGCGCCGCATCGATCACGAAAAGGCTGGGACCGTTCGAGGTCGTGGCCGAGACGACGAGAAGGTCAGCCGCAAGTCCTGAGACGACGTAACTCTTCTCGCCGGTGACCTTCCAGTCATTGCCGCTCGGTTCGCGCCGAGGTGCGGTCGGCGCCAGGTGCCAGCTCGGACGGTCTGCTCATTCACCGCGAGGGCGGCAAGGAGCTCCCCCGACGCGAGCCGCGGAAGGTAGGCCAGGCAGGCCTGCTTGTCGCCGGACTCGACGAGGGCGTTCGCCGCCATGACGGCGCTCGCGAGATACGGGCTGCAGACCAGGAATCGTCCGAGCTCTGACATGACGACAGCCAGGTCGCTCATCGACGAGCCGCTGCCGCCGTACTCCTCGGGAATCGCCAGCCCGGCGAGGCCGAGCTGGCCGGCCAGCTGATCCCACAGCCCGCGGTCGAACCCGAGCTCGGAAACCATCGCAGCGCGTACCGCGGCCTCGTCGGACTTGCTCTCCAGGAACGACCGGACGGTCTGGCGCAACGCCTTCTGCTCGTCGGTGGTCACGAAGCTCATCGCGCCGCCCTCTCGGCGTTGGCCCGCTGGCTCTCGAGAACTTCGCGATAGGGCGCGGTCTTGCTGGGTCCGGCCTCCCGGGGAAGGCCGAGGACCCGCTCGGAGATGACGTTGCGCTGGATCTGGTCGGTGCCGCCGTAGATGGACGACGCGCTGGAGAAGGCGAAGTACTCCGAGAACCGGCCCCCGTCAGGACCGTCGGGCGGCCAGAGCATCGCCTCCGGGCCCAGCAGGTCCATCCCGATCTCCGCGGCAAGCTTGACGATGCGGGTCTGCGCGACCTTGCCGAGCAGCGCGAGGCGGTTGGCCGTCGCGGGGTCGTCGGCGACGACGGAGCGCCGCGCGGTCCAGCGCCCGGTATCGGTGTAGCAGGCGAGCGTGGCGAGCTTCTCGCGGATGACCGGGTCCTGCGCGCGGCCCTGCTCATGAGCCAGGGCGATGAGGTCGGGAAGGGCGACCGTCGCGGGTCCGGAAGGGGTCGCGAAGGCCTTCGCCGCTTCTCCCGCGCTGGGCTGGGTGAAGATCGCGTTCTTGACGCCCGCGTTAGGCGCCCGGCCGAAGGAGCCGCCGGCGCCGATGCCGACCCGCTCGTAGAACAGCGTGGTCTGGGTGACGGCCCAGCCGTTGCCCTCGCCGCCGATCAGGTCTTCGGCGGCTACCACGGCGTCGTCGAAGAACACCTCGTTGAACATGGCCTGGCCGGTCATCTCCCGCAGCGGCCGCACGTCGACGCCGGGCTGGTTGAGGGAGAAGGCGAACCAGGAGATGCCGGCGTGCTTGGGGACATCGAAGTCGGTACGCGCCAGCAGCATGCCGTAGTCGGACTGCAGCGCCCCGCTGCTCCAGACCTTCTGACCGTTGATGATGAACTTGTCGCCCTCGCGCCTGGCGCGAGTGGTGAGCCCGGCGAGGTCGGATCCGGCACCGGGCTCGCTGAACAGCTGACACCAGGCGATGCTGCCGTTGAGGATCGGCGGTACGAAGCGGGCGATCTGCTCGGGCGTGCCGTGGGTGAGAATGGTCGGCGCGGCCATGAGCATCCCGAGGCCGCCGGGCGGCGCCAGCGCGCCGAACCTGGTGAACTCATCGCGGACGATGCCTGTTGCCTGCGAAGGCAGGCCCATCCCGCCCTTGTCGGCCGGGAAGTGCGCGGAGGTCCACCCGGCGTCGGCCACCCGCTGCCACCAGCGCGCGACCTCGAGCGCAGGATCCCAGTTCTCCTGCAGCCAGCTGCGAAGCTCAGCCCGCAGGCGCTCGGCCCAGCCGTCGTCGTCCTTTTCGGCCATTCAGCAATCCCTTGTGTCGACGTCTGGAAAGCGACGCTACCCCCTCAGCGGAGTGCCGCTTGCAGCTGGTTCTTCAGGATCTTGCCCATTGCGTTGCGAGGTAGCGCGTCGACGATCTCGACCCGCTCGGGACACTTGTAACGCGCCAGCCCGGCCGCCACGCAGAACTCGAGGATGTCGGGCAGCGCGACGGTCCGGCCCGGCTCGGCGACGACGACCGCGCAGACCCGCTCGCCAGTGCGCGGGTCGGGCACGCCGACCACGGCGACGTCGGCGATCGCCGGATGGGTCAGCAGGAGCTCTTCGATCTCGGAGGCGGAGATGTTCTCGGCGTTACGGATGATGACGTCCTTCAGGCGACCCTCGATCCGCACCCGGCCATCGTCGCCGACGAAACCGAGATCGCCGGTACGAAACCAGCCGTCCTCGTCGAACGCCGCGGCATCGAGTGAAGAGTCCACGTAGCCCAGGAAGCATTGCGGGCCCTTGAGGCGCAACTCGCCGTCGACCACGCGCACCTGCACCCCGCGGGTCGGCCGGCCGACCGTGCTGGCGAGATTGTCGTCGTCCACGGTCTCGGAGGTGGCGACCGGGAACTCGGTGAGACCCCACGAACTCGCGATACCAGCCACGTGAAGCTGCTCGCTCACCTCGCGGCTGATCTCCCGGGGAATCGGTGCGCCGCCGCCGACACAGACCCGCAACGAGGGAAACAGCCGCTGCTCACCATGGCGCTGCTGGGCGGCGAGATAGGCCTGGAAGAACGGGATCGCCGAGCCCAGGATCGTCGGGTTGTGCTCGGCCATCCGCTCGGGTGTCGTCACCGGATCGAACGCCTCGAACAGCACGAGGGTGCCGCCCGCGCGCAGTACCGAGATGAGCATGGCGATGCCGCCGATGTGAGAGACCGGCCAGGCGATCGGGTAAACGTCACCGCTGTGGAACCCGAACGCGTCGACGCTGCCGTGCGAGGAGTTGATGACCGAAGTGTCGGTGTGACGGGCGCCCTTGGGGACGGACGTCGTCCCCGAGGAGTAGTAGATCCAGCGGCACTCGTCGGCCGTGGTGGGCGGTGGCGGGAGCGCCGCGGGGTCGCCGGACGGGAGCCGCATCGCCGGTCCTGGCGGCGTTTCCAGGTCCATCGCGAAGACCTGCGGGCCGAGGGCGCGTGCCATGTCGCCGTGCCGGAAGTGGCGCCAGACCTCCGGGACGAGCATCAGCGACGGGCTGACCTGCTCGCAGATCAGAGCGACTTCTCGCTCGCGCAGCACGGGAATGATCGGGTTCTGCACCACGCCGAGGCGGGCACACGCGACGAGCAGCAGCATCGCCTCCAGCGTCGTCGGCAGCTGCCATGAGACGACCTCGCCGGGCGCAATTCCCAGTGCTTGCAGGCCCGCAGCGGCGCGCTCGGCCTCCTCACGAAACGCCGCGTTAGTGAGCGCGCGGCCGTGCCCGTCGGCGACCACCACTTCGTGCGGCCGCTCGGCCGCGGCGCGCTCGACAAGCTCCCAGACCGTCACCGTGCAGTTGTATCGCACGGGTCTCCTAGAGTTCGCAGGCATGGCAACCTACGAAACGCTGCTGGTCGAAAAGAGCGATGGCATCGCCTGGGTCTCGCTCAACCGCCCGCAGGTACTGAATGCGGTCAACCAGCAGATGCAGGACGAGTTGCACGAGGTGTGGCACGGCTTCCGCTACGACAACGACGTGCGCTGCATCGTCCTGACCGGTGAGGGCAAGTCCTTCTGCACCGGGATCGACCGTGTCGAGTCGCATTCGGAGTCGAACACCGACGGTATGGCCGCGGGCAATTATCCCGGCTACCCGACCCCGTGGATGTATGACGATCCGGGCCGTGACATCGGCCCGAAGAGCATGGACTGCTGGAAGCCCGTCATCGCGGCCGTGCAGGGCATCGCCTGCGGCGGCGCGTTCTACATGCTCGGCGAGGTCGAGTTCATCATCGCCGCGGACGACGCCACCTTCTTCGACCCGCACGTCACGTACGGCATGACGGCGGCTTTCGAACCGATCCAGATGCTGCGCAAGATGCCGTTCCAGGAGATCATGCGCATGTCGCTGCTCGGCTCCGACGAGCGCATGTCCGCCGAGCGCGCCCGCGAGATCGGCCTGGTGACCGAAGTGGTCCCCCGTGACGAACTCCGCGAACGGGCCGCCTGGGCGGCACGGGTCATCGCCGATTCACCTCCCCTTGCGATCCAGGGGACGATGCGCGCCTTATGGACCGCGCTCGAAGTCTCCCGCCATCAAGGCATCGAGCTGGCCAACCTCTTCACGCGCATCGGGTCGGACGCCGAGACCTTCAAGGCCGGCCAGGCCCGCTTCGAGTCCGGCCAGCGCCCGAAGTGGCGGCTGCGCTAGCGGTTCTCGGGCTACAGCGCCGAAGGCGGGCGCCCGGCCGGCGCGGAGCGAATCATGTCGTCCTGGACGAAGGAAGCCACGAGAGCACCGTCCTGCGTGTAGACGTTTGCCGAGCCGTACGCCCGACCGCGGCCGGCATACGGGCTGCGGTTGGCGAGCAACATCCAATCGCCGGCGTTGACCGGCTCGTGGAACGTGAGCGTGTGGCCGACGACGCCGGTGGACAGCGACACGTGCGCCTGCGACTGGCCGACGCCCGGATGCGGCAGCATGGCCGTGCCGATCAGGAAGCCATCGGTCGCGAACGCCAGTAGCGCCTGCCCGATGTCCTTGTCATCAGGCGCGCCCACGAAACGCGTCCAGACGTTGAGCTCGGGGGGCGCGACCGTATCGGGGTCGCTCACGTCAAGACCGTCGACGACGCGCACCTCCCAGATGCCTTCCGCATGACCGCCGGGGATCGCCTGCTCCGGCGCCACCACCTCGGGCATCGGGTCGCCGTGGCGGATCAGGTCGGGCTCTTCGGAGGTGAGCAACACGAGCGAGCGGCAGCACAGTCGCTCTCCCTGCGAGATGGTCACCGTGCTGCTGGCGAATGCACGTCCGGAATGCATGACATCGACCGCGAGCTCGACATCGTGATCCATCGAGCCGCCGCGGGCGAAGACGGTCTGGATCGTCTTGACGTACTTGCCGGGCTCGTGGCGCAGCGCCGCGATGATGCTCTGCGCGAGGAGCTGGCCGCCGAAGACGACCGCGCCTCCGGTCGCGATGTTGCCGGCGCGGTAATGGCCCTCCCGTGACGGGTGGAGCTCAAGCGTCGAGAGGAAGGCATCGATACCGAGGGGGCTCGTCATACCGCGCAGTCTGACACCTCTGCATTGCCTCGGTCGACGCGGTCCTGCGGAGCGTGACTGTCGTTTGACAGTGAATCTCGTTACCACCTAGCGTGCGGATTCTCAGCAAAGGAGCCCTGCCCCATGCCGACTGTCCCCCGGGCCCACGACTGCCTGGTCAACGTCCACTTCGGCGACCAGGAGCAGCCCGACTGGATGTTCCGGGTGAAGAACGAGTACTTCAAGCAAGGCGACTCGATCTTCGGCAAGTGGGAGCTGTCGCAGGTCCTCGAGGAGATGGACGCGAACGGCGTCGAGCGTGCCGTGCTGACCGCCAATGTGAAGGAGCCGCATTCCTCGGCCATCAAGTTCGCCGAGGCGCGGCCTGACCGCTTCGCGCTGACGGTCGGAGGCTTGGATCTGCTGCGCCCGATGCCTTCCCTGCGGATGCTCACGTCCTTCGTCGCGGACCATCCGGTCGTGTCGACGTCGGTCGGCCCGTCGTTCTGGGGCGACGGCATGTACGCGCCGGACAACGCGGTCTACTTCCCGCTCTACACCAAGTGCTGCGAGCTCGAACTTCCGCTGTGCATGAACGCCGGCCTTCCCGGACCGCCGATCCCCGGCGAGGTGCAGAACCCGATCTACCACGACCGGGTCTGCGTCCGGTTCCCGGAGTTGAAGCTCTGCCTGATTCACGGCGCCGATCCCTGGTGGGACACGGCGATCCGGCTGATGATCAAGTATCCGAACCTGCACCTGATGACGTCAGCGTGGGCGCCGAAATACCTGCCCGAGAGCCTGCTGCACTACATGCGTGCCCGAGGCAAGACGAAAATCATCTTCGCGTCCGATGCGCCGGTGCTGTCCATCACCCGGACCATCACCGAGGCCTCCAAGCTCGACCTGCCGTCCGAGGTTCTCGACAACTATCTGTACGGCAACGCGCAACGATTCTTTTTCGACGCGCTCACCTGACCGGGCCGAGCCTGATGGTCGCGATCGCGCCGAGCTTGCCGGCGCCGACGTCGGTCAACCGCACGATCGAGGTGGCGCCGTCGCGGCTGGCTACGGCCCGCGCCGGACCCATCGAAAAAGGCCGTAGATAACGAAGATTCAGCGATTCGACGATCGCCGGCTGCTCGCTCAGTGACAGCGCGGCCTCCTCCGCGGCGAACGCCACCAGGCCGCCCTGGATCGCGCCCGAGGCGTTGAGCCCGTCAGGGCGGTGCGGCACCTCGACCAGGCCGGGTCCGATGGTGCGGCTGCCGATCCTTTCGGCCAGCGGTTGCGTCAGGCGTTGATTCATCCCATCCAGCAAGGGGAAACCGCCGGGGAAGACATGGGACGGATCGGGCGAGGCGATGAAGGAGCAGATCGACACGGCGAGGGGCTCTCCGGTCTTCTCCTCGCGGAAGGCCGCCTCGCACACCGTCACCGTGCGGCCGATCTTCACCGGCGTCGCCTCGGAACTGATCTGCATACCGACGCGAGCCGGGTTGATGATGTGCACCTCGAGGTCGAGCGTCAGCGGGATGCGCGGATCGATCGCGTAGCCGGCGATGATCCCGGCGATGACGTCGGCCCAGGTGCCGATGACCGACGTGCGCAGGATGTCGGTGCCGGGCACGCACGCTTCCTGCACCACCTCGGAACGCCCGATGACAAGGCCCTCATGTACCTCGGACTCGATGCCGAGTTCGGCCACCACACTTTTGATCACGGCCACGGCGCTAGTGCACGACTCCTGCCTCGATCATCGCGTCGATTTCCTTGTCGGTGCGGCCGGTTTCGGCGAGCACCTCGCGGGTGTGCTCGCCTTGCGTCGGTGCCCGGAAGCGCGGGCCTGCGGGGGTGCCGTAGTAATCGACGGGGGTGGCCAGCATCAAGGTGCCGCCCTGCTCGTCGGGCACGCTCACCAGCCCTCCCGCTGCCAGGAACTGCGGGTCGACGACGAGGTCACCGATCGAGTTGACCGGCGACCAGAAGAAGTCGGGCTCGGACTCGAAGATGGGCTTCCACTCCTCGAGCGAGCGGGTGGCGAAGATGGCGTCGATCTCGGCAATCAGCTCCTCGGCATGTTCAAAGCGGGCAGCCGCCGTCGAGAATCGCGGGTCGGTCAGCCACTCGGGCCGGCCGACGGCGCGCGCGAGCGGCGGCCAGTGCCGCTCGGCTTCCAGACCCACGATCCAGAAGCGCCTTCCGTCTCCCGCGGTGTAGTTGTTGATGGCGGGATTGCCCATCTTCCGCCGGTTGCCGAGCGCGACCCGGTAGCCGAACATGATGGCGATGTTCACGTCGAAGCCGATGGTGTACGCCCCCTGACGCAGCAGCGACGTGGTGACGAATTGTCCTTTGCCTGTGCGGTTTCTGCTCACGAGCGCCGCGCTCACCATCGCCGCCGCCGTCATGGCGACGGAGTGGTCACCCATGCCTCCGCGCTGGAACGGCAGGTCGCCTCCGGCGGGGGTGAGCGCGTCGGCGATTCCCGAACGCGCCCAGAAGGCGGCAATGTCGTACGCCCGCTTGTTGACCTCGTCGCCATCCATGCCGTATCCGGTGACGAGCGCGTAGACGAGACCGGGATGGCGAGCGGTGAGCTCCTCGTGACCGAGGCCGACCTTCGCGAGCGCCTCGACGCGAATGTTGGTGAGGAAAACGTCGGCCCCGGCGATGAGCTCGGCGACGAGCGCTTGGCCCGCCTCCGTCCCCAAGTCGACCACGATGCTGCGCTTGGAACGATTGTCCAGATCGAAGGGCGGGTTGCTGCCGTTGTCGATGCCCATCATCGCGCCGAAGGAGCGTGCCGGATCCCCGCTCGGCGACTCGATCTTGATGACGTCAGCACCCCAGTCGGCGAGGATCCCACCCGCCCCGGGGCCCGCCACCCACATCCCGAGTTCGACAACGCGTACGCCGGCGAGAGGACCTTCCGTCACGGCCTCCGCCGCCTGGGATTCGGGCATGCCACATGATGGCAGCCGCTCGTCTCGGGCGCCCAGTCGCCTCACCAACAGCGCGGGATCGACGGTCATCCGGTCGGCTCATCCGCAGTAGACGCCGCGCCGACCTGCCGAACGGTCCGTCGCGGGTGAAGCCAACGGACTTGTCACCACTTACCCCCACCCGTTGCCGTACTGGCCCCCACTACGGCAACAGGTGGGGGTGACGTTACGCATGAGCGCCGTCAGCGGATGCGTGGGCAAGTCATGGGCGGGGTTCACGCACGTTCCCGACTGTCGTCCTGATGCGCCGCGGGACGTGTCCGGCACGATGGCACACGTGTCCTTCAGGCAGGTGTCCGGGTCGCCGCTGAGCGACGAACCGCGCTCAGGGCTCGTTCGGTTGCTCTGCGGGGTGGCCGGTGCGGGCAAAACCACCTACGCCCAGCAGTTGGAGAGCCACGGTTTCACCCGCCTGTCCATCGACGAGGAGATCTGGCGCCGATTTGGCCGGTTCGGGCTGGACTACCGGCCTTCCGAGTACAAGGGCCACCAGGAGACCGCCGAGCAGGTACTGCGCGCCGAGTTGGTGGGTCTCATGCGTGACCGGTCTCCGGTAGTCATCGACTTCAGCTTCTGGAACCGCGGGACACGGGACCGATACAAGGCCCTCATCGCCGGACACGGATGTCAGTGGGACCTGGTCTATTTGGACGTGGACGTCGCGACGTTGCGCGAGCGCCTGACTCGCCGGTCCGAGCGCTTCGACGCCAACGCGGCCTTCAGCATCACGGAGGCTCAGATGCTGACCTACCTCGAGGGATTCGAGGTGCCACAAGATGAGGGGGAAATCGTGCTGCGCTGGGAGTCCGCTTCGTCGGGCTGAGGTCTGGTGGCTGCGTCTGCCGAAACGCCATCAGGGAAGGTGTCGCCCCGTTCGCGACGGATCTGCCGGGCGGAGTCAACGAACCGGATTCACCCATCCAGCTCCGAGCGCGACAACACGTCGGGTGTTCGGCAGGACAAGTTGGGCCGCCACCGACACCCGCCGAACCTGGGGTTACCAGCTCTATCGCGCTTCGAGGAGTTGCGCGACCCTGTCGAAACGGGCGAACTCCTCGTCGACCTTGGCAGAGGCTGGCCCCGAGGCGTCGAACGCCAGTAGTCGGAAGGTGAACGCGCGGGCGAGCAACGACATCCAAACGCGACCGTCGAGAGCCCCAGGCCACCCGAGGTCGAGGAGCTGAGGGTCGGACTCCCACCAGAGCAACGCGTCGACGACGACTACGGCGTCCGCGTATGCGGCTGGGCGCCAGTACGGCGATACGTCGATCACCGCCGGTGCGCGGCCGGTGCAGAGCAGTACGTTGCCCGACAGGTCACCATGAACGAGCTGACCGGCGAGACGTTCATCAACGACGTGCCTTGCGAGGCGGTGAATCAGCCGCGCCGACCGCGGCTGCGGCCTGTGCGGCGCATTGCCCCACGCGGCCCGGTCGCCCTCTGCCCACCGATGCGTTCGTGTCTCGAGGAACGCCGGACGCGGCTCATGGCGTACTGCCCGGTGGAAGGCGCGACCGGCCTCGAGCACCGGCAACCAAGCTGCGGCGGACCTGTCGCTCTTATCCACAGGACTGCCCTCGACGTAGGTCGTCGCCGACCACCCGTCGACGACGAGACGGCCGTCGCCCGCCGAGACCGGTGCCGGCAGTTGGAAGCCCAACTGCTCGACATGGGCGCAGAGGCGGGCCAGCCACGTGGTCACATCGATGTCAGCGCCCGGCTTGAGGACCAGACCACCGGCCACCCCGCTGGTGCCCTGCCCGCCGGCCAGGTCACGAACGGCACCCCGAATGCCGTACGCAGCGAGCACACCTGAGGGAACGCGTTCCCGCTCACATTGAGGGCGGGGAGTCGTCATGCGCCGCATCGTGTCATCTGTGACCGGACGTGCCACATGCCCGCGACACGGCGGTGGAGTCGGGTGGGCGGCCATCGGGTGCGGTCTGCCGACGGCGCACGTAAGCATGTGCAACGTGACTCCCCACGTGTTGCCGTAGTAGGCCCCCCAACCCCTTCACCGAGCCCGACGGCAAGGGGCTGGGTCATCCAGCAGATCTCCGGTCGCCGGTAGGTTGGCCTCATGGGCGTCCTTTTGCTGCTGCGCCACGGGCAGGCGTCGCTCGGTTCGAGCAATTACGACCAGCTCTCACCGCTCGGCCATCGCCAGGCGCGCCTCGCCGGTGAGCGGCTGAGCCATGCCGACCTGTCGATCGAGCGCGTCATCTGCGGCAAGCTCGAGCGCCAGCGCGACACCGCACTCGAAGCGATGGGCGGACTCGGCATCGACGCGTCGACGCTCCGGACCGACGAGCGGCTCGACGAGTACGACAGCGTCGGGCTCCTGATGGGCCAGCCCGGTGCGGCCGCCGAAGCCGCCAAAACCCCCGAGGCCGCGCGACAGTTCCAGTCGACACTCGATGAAGCCATCGCCCGCTGGGCCGAGAGCGACGAGCCGCCGGCCGGCGGCGAGAGCCACGATGGCTTCATCGGGCGCTGCCTCGCGGCGCTCGACGACATGGTCACCCTCCCCGGCGCCACCCTTGCCGTGTCCTCCGGTGGCCCCATCTCCGTGATGACCGCTCATCTGCTCGGCCTGCCGGTCCAGCGCTGGCCGGAATTCGCGCGCATCGTCGTCAATGCCAGCCTCACCAAGGTGACCGTCGGGCGAAGCGGCACCGTCCTGCTGACCTTCAACGACCACGCGCACTTCGAGGATGACCGGGCGCTGATCACCTACCGCTAGGAAAACCTGCTGCGGCTTCGGCAAACCGGGGCTACCGTCCACCCCCATGCCTACCCACGTGAGCGACACGCTCTGGAGCTGGGCCAGCGAGATCGACGACGCCACCCTGCAGCAGGCCCTGAAGGCCAGCCGGCTTCCCATCATCGCGGGCCATGTCGCCCTCATGCCCGATGCTCACGTGGGTATCGGCGCGACGGTCGGTTCGGTCATTCCCACTGCCGGCGCGGTGATCCCGGCCGCCGTCGGGGTCGACATCGGCTGCGGCATGATCGCTGTAGAGACCGACCTGCCGGCGGCAAGTCTCCCGGATGACCTGCAACCCTTCCTCTTTCGCGTCGAAGAGGTCGTCCCCGCCGGCGTCGGGCGCGGTCACGAGCGCGCGTCGAAGAAGTCCGAGGCATGGATGGCCGGGAACGCCGGCCGCGTGGAGCTCACCTCGCGCCAGGAGGCCAAGGCGCTCGTGCAGTTCGGCTCGCTCGGCTCGGGCAACCACTTCTTCGAGGTCTGCCTCGATGAGCGAGACGTGGTCTGGATCGTGCTGCATTCGGGAAGTCGCGGCATCGGCAACGAGCTTGCCCAGAGCCACATCCGCCTCGCCCGCACCAAGGCGAAGGAGGCGGCGCTCACGCTGGAGGACCCTGATCTCGCGTACTTCCTGCAAGGGACGCCGGAGTTCGAGGCGTACCTGAGCGACATGCTCTGGGCGCAGGACTACGCGATGGCCAATCGTGTGGCAATGATGGACGACGCGCTCGCGAGCTTCTTCGCCTTCGTCGGCACCGGCACCGAAAAGACCCGGATCAACTGCCATCACAACTTCACGCGGTCCGAGCGCCACGGCGGGCGGGACGTCTGGATCACGCGCAAAGGTGCCATCAAAGCGGGCCCTGACGACCGCGGGGTCATCCCGGGTTCGATGGGGACACGCTCGTACATCGTGCGCGGAAAGGGCAACGAGCGCAGCTACAACTCGTGCTCGCACGGTGCGGGACGGCGCTTCAGCCGGACCAAGGCCAGGAAGCTTTTCAGCGCAGCCGATCTCGCGTCGCAGATGGCCGGCAAGACCTGGCTTTCCGGACGCGCCGAGGCCTTGCTCGATGAGATTCCCTCGGCGTACAAGGACATCGACCAGGTGATGGCCGACCAGCGGGATCTCGTAGAGGTCGAGCACACGCTCCAGCAGGTGCTCAACTACAAGGGCACCTGACGGAAGAGCGAGAAGGTGGAGGGGCTCCAGGGCTTCCCTCCACTTTCAAGCTATAGCGCACATGGGGGCTTGCCGCAAGACCCGGGTGGTGCCGCACAATCGCTGGCCGAGCCCGAAACCTGCGGAAACGGAGTCCTGAATTTGCCCGCGTTGGTGCCACCGACCGCCACCCCGTCCAGCGCCTTCCACCTTCCTGACCACCTGGCAGCAAAAGCCGACCCGAAGCTCATCGCCGCCGACGAGCGCCATTTTGCGGCGGTAGCGCAGACGCTGCACGAGACGATCGCCGACCTGACGGGACCGCCTCGAGGCCGAACGCCGGGCCCCGGGCGGGAGCGGCCAGGAGGCGATGGACCGTGACATGCAAGTCCACCGGCTCACCACGCGCCTGCGCGCTTTACGCCGCTTCGGCCTGGACTTGTGCCTGGGACAGATGGTGTACAACGGCCCCGAAGAGCCCGTGTACGTCGGACGATTCGGCCTGACCGACAGCACCGGCCGCCGGCTGCTGCTCGACTGGCGTTCCCCCGCTGCGGAGCCGTTTTTCGGTGCTACGCATGCCAATCCGATGGGCCTCGCGAGCCGGCGACGGTACCGCTGGACCGCGGGGCGTGTCAGCGACTACTGGGACGAGGTGTTCGACCCGAACGACCTCGAGGGACGCGCCGCGCTCGACGATCAGTCCGCGTTCATCGCCAGCCTGGGCAGCAATCGCACGAGCCGGATGCGCGACGTGCTCGCCACCATCCAGTCCAACCAGGACGCCATCATCCGGGCAGGATCGCGCGGCGCGCTCGTGGTGGACGGCGGACCGGGGACCGGCAAGACCGTCGTCGCCCTGCACCGCGCGGCCTACCTGCTGTACTCCGAGCCTCGCCTCGGTCGCCGGCAGGGCGGCGTGCTCTTCATCGGCCCGCATCAGCCCTACCTCGCGTACGTCGCCGACGTGCTGCCCAACCTGGGCGAGGAGGACGTGAAGACCGCGACCCTGCTCGACCTGGTCGCCGAGGGAGCGGCGGCCCTACCCGAGAGCGATCCCGTCGTGGCCCGCCTGAAGTCGTCCGCGAGGCTGGTCCACGCCATCGAGGAGGCCGTCCGCTTCTACGAAGAGCCACCCGCAAAAGTCCTGGCGGTAACGACGCCATGGTCCGACCTCTGGCTCAGCGCTGACGATTGGGCCGAGGCCTTCGAGGCGCCAGACCCCGCCACCCCGCACAACGAGGCACGCGATCAGATCTGGGAGGAGCTGCTGAGAATCCTCCTGGACAAGCACGAAAGCGCGACTGACACCGCCGACACCTCGCTGGAGCTTTTTCGGAAGTCGGTGCTGCAGAACGCCGAACTGGTCACCAGGTTCAACGCCGCCTGGCCGCTGATCGACGCCGCCGATCTCGTCGCCGACCTCTGGTCGGTGCCCGCGTACTTGCACAAGTGCGCACCCTGGCTCACCTCCGAGGAGATCCAGCGCCTGCAACGTCCCCACACCAAGGACTGGACGCTGCCGGACCTTCCGCTGCTCGACGCCGCGCGCCAACGCCTCGGCGACCCCGAGACCCCGCGGCGCAAGCGCCGGCAGGAAGCCGCCATCGCTGCCGAACGGGCCGACCGCGGGGAGGTGATCGGCAACCTGCTCGAGCACGCCGACGACGAGTACGGCATGGGCCTGCTGTCGATGCTGGGCGGCGAGGACTTCCGCAACGTGCTGGTCGACGAGAGCACGCGGCCCGCGGCAGATCGCGGCGGCGACGTGCAGAACGTGCTGGCGGGCCCGTTCGCGCACATCGTCGTGGACGAGGCTCAGGAGCTGACGGATGCGCAATGGCAGATGCTCCTGCTGCGCTGCCCGTCCCGGAGCCTGACCGTCGTCGGTGACCGCGCCCAGGCCCGGCACGGTTTCACCGAGTCATGGCAGGAACGCCTCGAGCGGGTCGGCTTCCGCCAGATCAACCAAGCGTCGCTTCGCATCAACTACCGCACTCCCGCGGAAGTCATGACCGAGGCCGAACCGGTCATCAGGGTCGCCATCCCGGACGCCAACGTGCCGACCTCGATCCGCACCACTGGCATCCCCGTCACCCGCGGTTCGGTAGCGCAGCTGCCGTCGGTCCTCGCCGAGTGGCTCGCCGCTCACGGTGAGGGAGTCGCCTGCGTCATCGGCGATCCAGACTTCGCGGCGACTTCACGCGTGCGCTCGCTCACCCCGGAGCTGGCCAAGGGACTCGAGTTCGACCTCGTCATCCTCGTCGACCCCGAGGAGTTCGGCGACGGCATCGAAGGGGCGGTCGACCGCTATGTCGCGATGACGCGTGCCACCCAGCGGCTCGTCATCCTCACCAGTTCGTGAGGCCCGAGTAGCTCAGGCGGCCCTGTCCTTGCGGGGCCGACCGCGAGGACGCTTGCGCGGCAGGATCCTGCCGTTGTCGAAGATCTCACCGCCCCAGACCCCGGCCGGTTCGCGACGCTCGACCGCGCCGGCGAGGCAGGCCGTCCTGACCGGGCAGTCGACGCACAGCGCCTTGGCCCGCTCGAGGTCGGCCGGAGACTCGGCGAACCACATGTCGCCGTCGTTCAGCTCGCACGGCAGGTCCAGCGACTCCGGGTTGAGCGCGGCCACCGGCACTGCCTGTTCGGCTTGGGGCGCCCTCGGCGCACGCTGCAGGGGCAGGACGACAGCGTCGGCCACGCCGCACCAGCCGGGACGCATGTCAGGCGGGCGGGGCGGCACCAGCCGCAGCCCGTCGCGTCCCGGAAGGCGGCGGGCGAGCACGTCGCCGGTGGTGCAAGACATGTCAGAACCTCTTTCGCGCAAGGGGGTTCGCGGCTCAGGCGAGTGCCCAGGGCCGGGCGACCGCGCCCAGCCGGTTCCAGGTGTTGATGACGGCGATGTTCCAGATCAGCTGGGCAAGTTCGGTGTCAGGGAAATACGCCGCAGCCGTGTCGAAGACCTTGTCGGATACCGGATGGTCGGCGAGCCGGGTGACGGCTTCGGTGAGTTCGAGCGCCGCGCGCTCGCGGTGGGTGAACAGCGGGGTCTCACGCCAGGCGGCGAACGTGAGGAGCCGGCGTTCGGTCTGGCCGACGGCAAGGGCGTCGCGGCTGTGGACGTCGACGCAGAAGGCGCAACCGTTGAGCTGCGACGCGCGTAGGCGCACCAGATCCAGCAGGCCCGGCTCGATGCTGGACCGGCGTACCGCAGCATCGAGCGCGTTCAGGGCCTTGGTGGCCGCCGGCGCGAGGGAGTCGACGGCCAGCCGCTTGGCCGGGACGAAGGTGTCGTCGGGTCGGGTCAGCTCCTCCATGACAAATACGCTGGACCAATCGTGGATCACTAGTAAGGTCCAATCGCGTGCCGAATTCTTGGACCAGTAGCGGTCTCGATCTGCACGTCGAGGGCACCGGCCAGCTCCGCCGCGCCAAGCTGGAAGAGGGCCTGCGAAGCGCCATCCAGGAGCGCCGCCTGACCGCCGGCACCGCCCTGCCGTCGTCCCGTGCCCTCGCTGCTGACCTGGGCCTTTCCCGCGGAACGGTGACGGCGGCGTATGACCAGCTGGCTGCCGAGGGCTACCTCGTGACGCAGCAGGGCTCAGGCACCCAGGTCGCCGATCTCGGTCCCGTTCCTGCTCCCGCCGACGATCGTCGCCGGGCCCTTCGCAACAGGCTGGATCTGCGCCCGGGCACGCCCGACGTGAACTCCTTCCCGGTCGGCGCCTGGCTCAAGGCCTCCCGCATCGCGCTGACCCGTTCCCCGGCCAGCGCCTTCGGCTACGGCGACGTGCAGGGGCGGATCGAGTTGCGCACCGCGCTCGCCGCGTATCTCGGCCGCACCCGCGGCGTGCAGGCCCGGCCGGAGCAGATCGTCATCACCTCCGGCACCACCCAGGCCGTCTTCCTGCTGGCCACCGCGCAGTTTGCCGGCGGCCATGGGGTATGTGCCCTGGAGAATCCGGGATTTCGGTTCCATCGCGACCTGCTCCGCCACGCCGGGCACCGCATCGTCGCGCTTCCCGTCGACCGCCACGGGCCCGGTAGCGAGGCGCTCGAGGAGGCGCAGACCGCTCTCGTGACCCCGGCCCACCAGTACCCGACCGGCGTCACGATGCACTCGACGCGCCGCCGGGCCTTCACCAGCTGGGCACGGCGCACCGGCGGCCTGGTGATCGAGGACGACTACGACGGCGAGTTCCGCTACGACCGCCAGCCGATCGGCGCCCTGCAAGGCACCGCCGCCGATCACGTCGTGTACATCGGTTCGGCATCCAAGACCCTCGGGCCGGGCCTGCGGCTGGGGTGGATGGTGGTCCCGGAGCGCCTGGTCGCGCCGGTCGTGGAGGCGAAGATGTACTCCGCGCTGAGCACTGACGCGCTTTCGCAGCTGACGCTCACCGAATTCATCAACAGTCACGCGTACGACCGCCACATCCGCACGATGCGGCTGCGCTACCGCCGCCGCCGCGACATGCTGCATGCCATGCTCGAACGGGTCGGCGCACCGCTGATCGTCGGCGTCTCGGCCGGGCTCTCCGCATTGATCAGGCTGCCCGACGACGGCCCGGGCGAGGAAGACCTGATCGGGCTCGCGGCCGATGAGGGACTGACGCTCGAAGGTGCGACCAAGCACTGGCACGAGGCGCAGCCCACGCGGCAGGGCCTGATCGTCGGCTTCGCCCATCCGTCCGAGCAGGCCTATCCCGCCGCGCTCTCGCTACTCGGCCGGGTGCTGCAGCGCGCGTTTGCCTGACGAGGACTAGCCCGGACTAGCCCCGATCCGGATGCGGCACGGGCGCAACCCTGAGCTCCTCGATGCCTTGGAAGTCGGCCGGATTGCAGGTGTAGAGCGGCAGATCGTTGGCGATCGCCGTCGCTGCGATGAGCGCATCGTAGGCCCGGGCGGCCGGCTTGCGGCCCGCTCGACGTAAGGATGCCGCCACTCGCCCGAAGGCCCTCGCCGCGGCAGCGTCGAAAGGAATCGTCTCGAAGTCGGCTTCCGCTTGCTGCAGGTGCGCCTGACGCGCAGCGCGGTCGCGGGACGTCTTCGCCAGGTGCGGCCCGACGGAAAGCTCAGCGAGCGTCACGGCGCTCACCACTGAATCGTCGGGCAGCTGATCCGGATCGGTGATCCGTCCCAGCAGGATCACGGTTGACGTGTCGAGCATCCCGCGTCCTGGAGTGGGACTCACAGTCCTGCATCCAGCAGGTCGTCGATGTCGCGACGCAACGCGTCAGGATCGACCCGGGGAAGCAACCGGCGTCTGGCTATCAGGTCTGCGGGGGAAGGGCTTCGCCGCCGCCGGGGCCTGAGCTCAGCGACCTCGGCGCCATCACGAGTGACGATCATCGATTCCCCGCGGGCAACCCGATCCAGCACCTCGCCGCCGTGGTTACGCAGCTCGCGCACATTTACCGATTCCACTCAACAAGTGTATCACGCGTGAGACCCGCTCACTTTCGCTTGACGGACGCCACCCGCTTCGAGAACGTGTTCTAGAATCCGACTGCAAGGTCGTATATACGAACGTCTGACGTGGCGTCAGACCCACTCAGCTGCCCGGCAGGCGCTTCGTATTTACTGCTTAGCAGGGTAGCCAGCATCCCCCACCGTCGGCACAGGTCTGTGCCGGCGGAAACACGCTCCAATCGAGGGAAAGAACTGCATGAAACCGGCGGTTGATTCAGCCTTCATTCGGCGGAGCGTCGAGCTCGCCGACCTCAACGCGGTACGCGTGGCGCTCTACGCAGCGACGCACGACCCCGAGATCGACAGCCCTTCCGATGGCGATCAACCTCGATGACGCGCAGCGCGAGCTGCTGATCTCGAAGGCAGCCGCCTGGCTGGAGGAGAACGCCGGCCCCGGCATGCCCCAGGAACCGCCGGAGGCCGAGCTGCGCAAGCTGATGAACATGGCCACCGCCGAGGAGATGGGCGACCTCGAGTTCGAGGCGCGTCGCGATCTGGCCGCGTTCAAGGAGTTCCCCTGGACGCATCGAGCTGGACCGACGAGCAAGCCGCCGCTTCCCGAGGGTTTCCAGGTCGTCGTCGTCGGCAGCGGTTGGAGCGGCCTCGCGATGGGCCTGCAGCTCGAGCTGCTCGGCATCCCGTACGTGATCCTCGACCGCCAGCCCGAGGCCGGCGGCACCTGGAGCGTCAACCGCTACCCCGACGTCCGGGTCGACACCATCTCGATCACCTACGAGTTCGCGTTCGAGAAGAACTACCCGTGGAGTGAGTACTTCGGCCGCGGCGCCGAGGTGCGCAGAGTACCTCGAACCACATCGCGGAGAAGTACGGCGATGTGCGACGAACATGCAGTTCGGCCGCAACGCTGAAGCAGCGCCGCGTTCGACGAGGACCGCAAGGTCTGGGTGATCGAGGCCGACTCCCCCGACGGGCGTCGAGACCTACGAGGCCAACGTCATGGTCAACGCGGTCGGCGCCTTCACCAACCCGAACTACCCGCATTTCGAGGGCGAGGAGAGCTTCGAGGGGCTCGATGCTGCACCCGGCCCGCTGGCCCGCCGACTTCGACGCTCACCGGCAAGCGCATCGCCGTCGTCGGCAACGGCTCGACCGGCGTCCAGCTGCTCGCCCCGATCGCCGCGGAAGCCGAGCAGGTCTACGTCTTCCAGCGCACCCCGCAGTGGATCAGCCCGCGGCCACAAGTACGGCGAGCCCGTCGAGCCCGAGATCCGCTGGCTGCTCGACAACTTCCCGGGCTACTGGAACTGGTGGCGCTACATGGCCATCGCCGCGCTCTTCCAGACCCACCGCTTCCTCGATCCCGACGAGGAGTGGAAGGCGCAGGGCGGTCACGTTCAACCCGCTGAACGACAAGATGCGCGATGACCTCACCGCCTACATCAAGGCCCAGACCGACGGCCGGCAGGACCTGATCGACAAGCTGATCCCCGACTACGCGCCCTTCTCGCGGCGCCCGGTCGTCGACAACGGCTGGTACCAGTCGCTCACCCGCGACAACGTCGAGCTGGTCACCGACCCCATCGCGCGCCTCACACCGAAGGGCATCGAGACCGGCGACGGCACGGTGCGCGAGGTCGACGTCGATCGTCACGGCGACCGGCTTCGAGATCATCAAGTACCTGTGGCCGGCCGACTACATCGGCAAGGGCGGTGCTGAGCGTCCACGACTTCTGGTCGAAGGACGGCCCCCGCGCGTACCTGAGCATGATGGTGCCCAACTTCCCCAACATGTTCATGCTCTACGGGCCGAACTCGCAGCCCGCTCTCGGGCGGCACCGGCCTGCCGATCTGGTACCAGTGTCTGGTCGGCGCTACATCGCCAAGCTCATCGTCCGGATGATCGAAGAGGGCAAGTCGCCGATCGAGGTCAAGCAGCGAGGCCTACGAGCGCTACAACGAGGCGCTCGACATCGAAGCGGCAGCCAGCTGCTCCTGCTGCAGGAGGAGGGCGCGCCCGAGAAGAACTACTACGTCAACGAGTTCGGCCGGCTGCAGATGAACGCCCCCTGGTACGGCCCGGAGTTCCACCGCATGTGCACCGACGTCGAGTGGGACGACATCGAGATCACCTGAGCTCATCTGATTAACGGGGCGGGGACGGCATGAAGCAGCACGCTCGGGTTCACCTGAAGAAGACCACGCACGCCGAGGGTCAGCAGACCGGGAAGTATTCGGCGTCGCTGGACGAGCTCGAGGCGTCGGTGCACGTCCCGCTGGACGAGCAGGTCACCGAGCAGCCGGAGGCACCGGCTCAGGCGCCGCTGACCGAAGGTGCCGTCGAGCGCAACGCGATGCTGCGGGTCACCGGCGGCGCCTGATCGCTAGCTTCGTCCCATGGCTGTCGCCCAGGTCGTCTTCGTGACGCTCGACTGCGCCGAACCGCAGGCGCTTGGTGAGTTCTGGGCCGCGATGCTCGGCGGCGAGGTGAAGTACACCAGCCCGACGACCGTGGCCGTGCGTACCGACTGGATGTGGCTCGCCGCGATGCAGGTCGCCGATTACATGGCGCCGACCTGGCCGACCGACGAGGTACCCAAGCAGATGCATCTCGACCTGGCCGTGACCGACCTCGAGGCGGCGTTCGCCGAGGCGCTGCGCCTGGGCGCTCGCAGCTCGGAATTTCAGCCCGCGCCCCACCTGCGGCGCATCCTGTTCGACCCGGCGGGCCATCCGTTCTGCCTCACCACGCAGGTCCCACGCGAGGCACTGGCGTAGGCGTCAGACCTGGGCCTGCAGCGTGAGGTAGTTCTGCTCGCCGATTCTCTCCACCAGCTCGAGCTGGGCCGAAAGCCACGCGACCTGCTTGGCTTCCTCGACGATGAGCTCACGCAGCAGCGTCGCCGTCGCCAGGTCGGCTTCCGCTTCGACGGTGACGATGGCCTCGGTGAGCTGGCTGACCGCTCCCTCTTCGAGCTCCAGCGCCAGCCGCAGCTGCTCGAAGGCCGTCTCGCCGACCCCGAACGATCCGAGGCGCTGGAAATTCGGCAATCCGTTCAGATCGAGGATGCGCTCGGCGAGCTTCTCGGCGTCGCGCATCTCCTCGTACGACGCGTCCTTGAAGCTCTGCGCGAGCCGGGGCAGGCTCCAGCTCTTGCACATCATGTAATGCAGGAAGTACTGGTTGATGGCCGTCAGCTCGGTCATGAGCAGTCCGTTGAGCGATGCGACGACCTTGCTCTGCGCCATGAAGGTGTCCTCTCCGCGGAAGGCAACAACCTAACCCGCCCCGTCAGTCGACGGCAGGCAGGCTCTCGTCGAAATCCACGAGCTGGGTCCGCCGGCCGATGAAGACGGGTGGGTGAACGCCGATGCCCGACACGTCGAACCACGACTCGCGGGTGAGCCCGCCTTCCAGCAGCGAGCGGGCAGCAGCCTCCGAACGCAGCGACATCATGCCCATCACCTCGCCCGGATCGTCGATCGCCCGGTAGAGCCAGACATGGCGGGTGCCGCCGTCGACCATCCAGGGCCGGTCGGTGTCGACCATCGTCATCCAGCCGTCGAAGTCGCGCACGGTGTGGATCGAGGCGACGACGAACTGCCCGTCCACCCGCTGCCCGTCGGTCAGGTCGAACGAGGCGACCCGGGCGCCCACGAAGAACGGCGGCACCTCCTCGACGCCCGTGCGCATGATCCAGTCGGTCATCTGCCGGCTGCGCATCATCGCCATGGCCTGCTCCGCGCTACTCACCAGCACCCCGGAGAACACCTCGGTGGGATCGGCCAGCGACCGGTAGGCCCAGCGCCGCATGACGCCCAGCTCGCGCATCCGGTCGGTGACCCCCTCGAGCATCGACTCCCAGCGGTCGTAGTCCGGCACCCGCTGCACGCTGGCCAGGACGACTGGTACCTGCCCCGAAGGCGGCATACGAGGAATGGTCACCGGCGTCCTCCCGCCTCACGCTTGGCGTCGATGATGCGCCGGATGCTGTTCTTGCACTTGCCGCACGACGTGCCCGCCCCGCACCGCGCGCCGACCTTCTTCGTCGACTTGGCGCCGGACTCGATGACGCTCTCTATCTCGGCCGCGGTGACGGCCAGACAGATGCAGACGTACATGCGGGAACGCTAACGCAATCAGGTCGCCGGGTTCGCCGACGAGTCCCAGGTGCCCGGGGTGATGCCGGCTCGGCGCAGCTCGCTCTTGCGGACGCGTCCGGTGGTGGCGTTGCGCGGCAGGTCGGCGACGACGTTCACGTAGCGCGGCAGCATGAACTTCGGCAGCCTGCCGGCGAGGAACGTCAGCAGGTCGCCGGGCTCGAAGGCGGGGTCGTCGACGATGACGACCGCCATCACCTCGTCGTCACCGAACTCGGTGCGCACCCCGATCGCCGCGCACTCGCGTACGGCGGGATGCTGCGCGACGGCCGCCTCGACCTCGAAGGAGGAGATGTTCTCGCCACGGCGGCGGATCGCGTCGTTCATCCGGTCGACGAAGTAGAAGTTGCCCTCGCCGTCTTCCCGGAACGCGTCGCCGGTGTGAAACCACCCGCCGCGCCAGGCTTCGGCGGTGCGGTCGGGCATCCCGTAGTAGCCGAGGTTCAGCGCACCTGGCTCGTCGCTGCGCACGACCATCTCGCCGACCTGACCGGCTGGGAGCGGCTCGTCGTTCTCGTCGACGATGCGGACCTCGTGGTGCGGCCAGGTCAGCCGCCGCTTGCCGCAGGCCTCCCACGGCCCGTGGTCCCAGCCGGAGGTGACGGGTGCGCCGATCTCGGTCTGGCCGTAGCAGATGGCGACCTGCACGCCGAAGCGCCGCTCGAAGTCGGCGATCTGCCGGATCATCGGGCCGAGGATGACGCTGCGGACGGGGTTGTCGGCATCGTCGTCACGGGGCGGTGCGGAGTAGAGCAGCGCGGTGAGCGGGCCGACCAGAGCGAGCGCGACGCACCCGAAGCGGCGCACCTCGTCCCACACGCTCGTCGCGCTGAACTTGTCCCGCGTCACCAGGCAGGCGCCGCGAGAGAGCACGTAGCTGAAGCCCGAACGTCCCGAGTTGTGGACCAGCGACATCGCCGAGTAGAGCGCCTCGCCGGGGGCGAGCATGTCGTCAGGCACCCACGACCACATCTGGTACGTGAGCCCCCACGGGGTGATGACCGCCTTGGACGGCCCAGTGGTTCCCGAGGTGAACATCAGCGTCGAGACGTCGGTGACTTCGGGGCCTTCGAAGTCGGATTCCGCCGTGGTGGCTGCGAGTTCCGCAGGCAGCGACACGGTCGGCAGCGGGCCCTCGACCTCCTCGGGACCGTCGACCAGCAGCACCGTGCGCAGCATCGGCAGCTCGTTCGCGATGGCATTCACCTGTGGCAGCAAGGCTCTTGTCGTGACGAGCGTGGTCGCCTCGGAAAGGGTCAGCGCGTGGCGCAGGATCTCCCCGACATACGCAGTGTTGAGCGGGACCTCGACCGCCCGCAGCCAACCGAGCGCCAGCATCGTGCGGTGGGCCTCGAGGATGTTGGGCAGCAGGGTCGCGACGTGAGAGCCGGCCGCGACCCCGAGCCGGCGCAGGCACGTCGCCCACAGCCGGCTGTCGGCGAGCAGATCGGCATAAGACAGCTGGTCACCGTCGACGTGGACGACCGCAAGCGCATCAGGGGTTTTCGCAGCCCACTCACGGACGGCATGCGGCGCGAGCAAAGTTCGATCCAGCACGATCGCTCCGGCTCAGTGCTCGGGGAGAGCGAGGCCGAACAGCGAGATCGCGTTCCCGCGCGCCAGCTTGTGGACCTGCGTGTCGGTCAGCATGCCGAACTGCTCGGCCGCGGCCTGGCGCGAGTACGGCCAGGTGCCGTCCTGATGCGGGTAGTCCGTCTCGAACATGACGTTGTCCTCGCCGACGAGGTCGAGCATCCGCACGCCGACCGCGTCCTTGAAGAAGCAGCTGCAGACGTGGTCACGGTAGTACGTGGACGGCGGCTGCGGGACGTGGGTCTGCGAGCCGCTCCAGCCGCGGTGGGTGTCCCAGACGTCGTCCAGACGCTCGAGCAGGTAGGGGATCCAGCCGATCTGGCACTCGGCGTAGAGCACCTTCAGCCCGGGGAAGCGGATGAAGACGCCGGAGAACAGGAAGTCGGCCATGCTGGCCGCGGAGTTGCCGAAGATGATGCTCGCGGCGACGGCGTCGGGCGCGTCGGGCGAGGCCTGCGGGGTCTTGGTGCCCGAGCCGATGTGCATGCAGACCACCGTGCGCGTCTCCTCGCAGGCACGGAAGAACGGGTCCCAGTACCCCGAATGCGGGCTCGGCAGCCCGAGATAGGCGGGCAGCTCGGAGAAGGCGACAGCGCGCACCCCGCGAGCGGCGTTGCGACGCACCTCCTGCGCGGCGAGTTCGGCGTCCCAGAGCGGCACCAGGCACAGCGGCACCAGCCGGCCACCGGATCCGGCGCACCACTCCTCGACCATCCAGTCGTTGTAGGCCCGCACGCACAGCAGAGCCAGCTCACGGTCCTTGCCGTACAGGAAGATCTGGCCCGCGAAGCGCGGGTAGTTCGGGTAGCAGAGCTGGGCCTGGACGCCGTTGAGGTCCATGTCGGCAAGCCGGTCCTGCTGCTTCCAGCAGCCCGGGCGCATCTGCTCGAACGTGATGCCCGGCGAAGCTGATGTCGTCCGCCGGATAGCCGGCGGCGGCGATGAGCCGCTTCACCGAGTACTTGTGGTCCTCGTAGCACCACCAGGCGACATCAGGGCCTTCGGTGCCGGGCTCCTCGATGTAGGTGCCGCCGGCGAGCTTGGGGGTGCCGGTCGGGTGGTACTCGACGTGCGGGCCGATCTCGCGGTACTTGGCCGGCAGCCGGCTCGACCAGACCTCGGGCGGCTCGACGATGTGGGCGTCGACGTCGACCAGCGGCGGGATGCGCCCCGAGGTTGGGCGTATCCGCCCGGTCGGTGTCGCGGCTCTGCTCCGAAGCCAGGACGTCTGCCGACATGCCGGCACCCCTCCCTGACAGACGGCCGTGCATTTTTGATAAAGGATTGAGTTCAGAGTGTAGGACGCCGAAAGGACGCGACCATCAACGACCGGGTGTACATCCACGAGTTCATCGACATCCTCGGGCACAACCGGGCCAGGTACATGCACCACATGACGGCCAACTGGAGCCCGATCGCCCAGGCCGAGCGCCAGCAGTTGTGCTACGGCGTCTGGGGCGTGGTCGGCACGACCCGCGGGTGGCCGCAGGTGGTCAACCTGTGGGAGGAGCAGGGTTTCGAGGGTCTCGCCACCTCCTTCCGCCACGAGTTCAACCACCCGGGCCTGCAGGATCCCAAGCTCGCCAAGTGGTGGGCGGAGGCCGCGAACTACCGCCGCCGCGGTGACGACCGCGTGCTCGTGCCCGCGCCCTGGACCTCGACCATCGAGGAACTGTGCGCCGACGGGGTGCAGGCCGAGGTCTACGCGCACGAGCAGGTCTCGGTCGAGCCCGGACGCGCCGGCAGCTACCTCGAGGAGGTCGCCGAGCGCGGCCAGTCGCTCTACGGCGAGCACGGCTGGAAGCTCATCGGCGCCTGGGAGACCGCCATGGTGAACGAGTCGGAGGCGTTCCTGCTGTGGGCGGTTCCCACCTGGGAGCAGTGGGGCCAGTTGGAGGCGGCCGAGCGCGCGCCCGGCCCCTTCCGCACCTATCGCCAGTCGACCTTCGGACAGGCCAGGGACTTCCACCGCTTCCTGCTCGTCGACGCGCCGCTCTCGCCGCTGCGCACCGGCCGCCAGCCCCAGGTGACGACCGCGACCTCGCAGGACCCCTCCTGGCCAGGTGTAGCGGATCAACAGGCACTCGAGATCATGGGCGCGTTGATCACGGGCGGTGGCGAGGCTTTCAACGTTTTATCCAAGATAAGATTTGCGGATGGCTCGGGCGGCGGCAGCAGCGGAAACTCCTTTAGCGAGTGCGCTTCCGGCGCCTGACGAGATCTCCCGGCGCAGCAGTGGCGCCCACGCGGCGCTCTACATCCGGCGGCTGATCTTCGACGGCGTGCTGCGCCAGGGCGATCGGGTCCCGCAGGACGCGATCGCCGAGGTACTGGGCCTCAGCCGCGTTCCGGTACGCGAGGCGCTGCTGAGCCTCGAGCGCGAGGGCTGGGTCACGATCAAGCCCCATCGCGGCGCCTTCATCAGCTCGCTGGATGAGTCGGTGGTGCGCGACCACTACGAGCTTTACGGCCACGTCTACGGTTTCGCGGCCGCCCGCGCGGCGAAGCGGCACTCCACGCAGGAGCTGGCCCACCTGACGGATCTGCAGAAGCGCGTGGCCGCGGCACAGGATCCGCAGAGCGCCTGGCGGCTCAATCAAGCCTTCCACCGGGCGGTCATCGAGATGGCCCGCTCGCCGCGGCTGCCGGCGGTGCTGACGGCCCTCGCCGGCATCGTCCCCGGCAACTTCTTCGATCTCGTCCCCGGTTCGGTGGAGGTCGAAAAGCAAGGGACCGCCGCGATCGTGCGCGGTATCAAGCGCGGCGACGGCGAGCGTGCCTCGGCCGAGTACGCGAAGATGATGCGCCGCCAGGGCGACCTGGTCGTCACCCTTTTCAAGTCGCGGGGAATCCTCCCGGACTAGCCGGTCCGCGCGATAGCCGCCGCCCCGACGTCAGCGGCAAGGCGGTCGAGTTCATCCAGGAGCGGCACCGGCAGCGGGATGCCCTCGCGCGCGCGTTCGAGGCTGCGGACATGCTCGGGCTCCCCCGGCAGCCAGATGCGCTCGACCCCCGGCGCGCGGTCGCCTTCGCGGATCTCCCGGATGAGCGTGTCGACACTCGCCCGGAAGTCGGCGAGCGGCATGAAGCGCGCCGGGTCGATCGCGATGAGCACGAAACCCTTGGCGACGCGAACATCGCCGTGCAGCGGCGACGCGGTGCGCTCGGTCGTCCCGAAGGAGCTGCCGGCAAGCACACCGGCGAGCAACTCGACCAGCAAAGCGAGCCCGAAGCCCTTGTGGCCACCGAACCACTGCAGATGCCGGACGGACGCGGCCGCCGTATCGGTCGTCGGGCGCCCCTGATCGTCAGCGGCCCAGCCCGCCGGGATCGTCTTGTCGCCACGCTTTTTCGCCAGCAGCACCTTGTTGCCGGCGACCGCTGTCGTCGCGATGTCGTAGACGATGACCGGCTCGGAGCCAGCCGGGATCGCGTAGGAGAGCGGGTTCGTCGAGAAGAGCGCCGTGATCCCGCCGAAGGGCGGCACGAAGGTCGGGCCGTTCTGCACGCACAGGCAGATGTAGCCGGCCTCGGCCACGCGCGAGGTGTAAGCACCGAGCGCGCCCAGATGGGTGCTCTCGCGCACGGCGACCGTCGCGACGCCGTGCGCAGCCGCACGCTCGGCGACCAGTCGCGCCGCCTCCAACCCCGCGATCTGCCCGAAACCGAGCCCACCGTCCAGGTGGACGGTCGAGCCGTCGTCGGAAATGGTGCCGATGGTCGTGGACGGCTTGATCTCCCCCGCCGCCAAGCGGGTCGCGTACATCGACATCAGATGGGCGCCGTGCGAATCGACCCCCCGCAGATCAGCCTCGACCAATAGACCCGCGACGACCTCGGCCTGCTCGGGCGGCACCCCGTGACCACGCAGGATGCCCGCGAGACCGGCACGAAGGTCGTCCGACGAAACCAGGACTGCGTCGTCAGCCATCAGACCGGCACGTCGCCTTCGATGGTGACGCGGTGCAACGTGCGCTCGGCGCCGCCGGTGTCACCGACGACCGCGTGCTGCGTGCACCGGTTGTCCCACATCACCAGATCGCCCACCTGCCACTTGTGCCGGTAGACGTACTCCGGACGGCCGACCTGGGCGTAGAGGTATTCGAGCAGCGGCGCGCTGTCTTCGGGGGTCCAGCCGTCGAAGCGGGTCGTGTAATTGCCGTTCACGAAAAGGGAGCGCTTGCCCGTCTCGGGGTGGGTGCGGATGACCGGGTGGACGGTGCGTACCGCTTCGGAGTCCAGCCCCGCGGAGGCCGCGAGCTCCGTCCCCTGGTGGACCGCCTTGAGCCCGTCGAGCGTCGCCCGCAGGCCCGGCGAGAGCTCCTCGTAGACGCGGCTGACGTTGGACCACATCGTGTCGCCGCCATAAGGCGGAATGGTGCGGGCCAGCAGCACTGTGATCGCCGGCGGCTTGGCGGCGTGGGTGGTGTCGGAGTGCCAGGTCTGGGTGACGGGATTGGGATCGTAGATCCGCATCAGCCCGGGGTAGCCCTCGATCGACGGGACGTAGGGGTGGATCGAGATCCGTCCCCAGCGGGCCGAGAACGCGAGCTGATCCGCCTCGGTCATGGCCGATTGCCCGCGGACGCAGATGATGTGGTGGGCGAGGAAGGCCTCATGCAGCGCCTCGAAAAGTGCCTCGTCCATCGGCTGGGTGAGGTCGACGCCCTCGATGATCGCGCCGAGCGATCCTGCCTGGCGCTGGACGCGCAGCCCGGTAGCCGTCGTCATCGGCGGCCTCCCTGTTGGTCGAAGTTCAGCATAGATACAATATTCAAGTGACGGCAGCCCCACCCCGAACCCCACTCCCAGCAACGATGTCCGGCGGCGACGCGTTGGCGCGCCAGCTGCGCGCCGAGGGCGTGGAGGTCATCTTCGGATTGCCGGGCGATCAGCTGATGTCGGCGCTCGATGCGCTCGTCGACGTTCCCGAGATCCGCTACATCGTGACCCGTCACGAGCAGGCGACCACGTACATGGCCGATGGCTACGCGAGGGCGGGCGGGCAGCCGGGTGTCGCGATGGTGGTGCCGGGCGTGGGCGTCTACAACGCGGCCTCGGGCCTGGCCACCGCCCATGCCTGCTCCTCGCCGGTGCTGCTGGTCTCCGGGCAGGTTAACCGCCACGGCATCGGCCGCGATCTCGGCCTGCTGCACGACGTGCACGACCAGCTCGACATCGTCCGTCCGATCACGAAGTGGGCCGAGCGCATCACCGAGGCCGACGGGATCGCCGCCGGAGTGCACGAGGCCTTCGTCCAGATGAATTCCGGGCGCCCGCGCCCCACCGAGATCGAGATCCCGCCCGAGGCGTTCGCCGAGCAGACCGCCGGCCCCCTGCTCGAGGCCGCGAAACGTCAGCCGGTCGTGCCCGCCGAGAGCGAGCTGGCGAAGGCGGCCGAGTTGCTGGCCGGATCGTCGAGCCCGCTCATCATCGCGGGCGGCGGGGTCGTGCTCGGCGCTGCCGGCCCTGCCCTGACCGCCTTGGCCGAGAAGCTGCAGGCGTTGGTCGTCACCAGCCGCGAGGGCAAGGGCGCCATCGATGACCGCAACCCGCTGTCGGTCGGCACGATGTGGGTGAACAAGCGGCTGCGCCCGGTGCTGGACTCCGCTGACGTCGTCCTTGCCGTGGGTACCCGGATGCAGGGCTTCGGCCTGCAACCCGGCCAGACGCTGATCCACATCGATGCCGACGCCGAGCAGATCGGCCGCAACTCCCCCGTCAGTGTCGCCGTGCCCGGTGACGCCCGGCTCAGCCTGGAAGCGTTGCACGATCTGCTCGGCGCACTTCCTGGCCGGCCGTCCCGGGCCGAAGAAGGGCGGGCCGTACGCTCCGCGGTCCTCGCCGAGCTGCACGCGATCGGTCCGCAATTTCGCATCGTCGAGGCGTTACGCCAGGGCATGCCGGAGGACGGGATCCTGGTTTGCGACACCGCGACCGTCGCGTACGCGTGCCACATGGCGTATCCGGTCTACGCGCCGCGGACGTACCTGAGCACGTCCTACATGGGCACCCTCGGCTTCGGCTATCCCGCCGCGCTCGGGGTCAAGGTCGCGCAGCCCGACCGGCCGGTCGTCACGGTGGTCGGCGACGGCGGCTTCCTCTTCGCCTCCAACGAGATGGCGACGGCGGTCCAGCACGGCATCAACACCGTGACGGTGGTCTTCGACGACGGCGCCTACGGCAACTCCAACCGTGACCAGCAGGAGAAGTTCGGCGGCCGCGAGCTCGGCACCCGGCTGCAAAACCCCGACTGGGCAAAGCTCGCCTCGGCGTTCGGGGTCGAGAGCCGGCGGGTCGACGACATCGCCAAGCTTCCGGAGGTGCTGCGCGAGGCGTGCGCGGCCGACGCGTCGACCCTCATCGCCGTGCCGATCGACCGGCTGCCCAGTCCCTTCTGAGCCCATGAGCGATCTCGAGGCGACCGTGGAGCGCCTGGCGGCTCGTTTGCAGGCGGTCGAGGACGAGCTTGCCGTCACCCGGCTGCTCACCTCCTACGGGTTCGCGGTCGACGGCGACGATCCCGACGGCTGCGCCGACCTCTACGCCCCGGACGCCCTCGTCACCATCGACGACAACGTGACCCTGCGCGGACGCGAGGAGCTGCGCGGCATCGTCACCAGCGAAGCCCACCAGGCGATCCTTCCCGGCTGCGCGCACGTGATGGGTCCGTTCACCGTTCACGTCACCGGAGATGCCGCGACGGCGACCGGCTACGCCACCGTGTACGTCGCCGACGAGGCGGGGCGCAGCGTGTGGCGCCAGTCCTTGAGCCGGTGGACCCTCGGCCGCGAGTCGGGCGCCTGGAGAGTGCAGCGCCGCGAGTCCTGGGCGATCGGACGCGAGCCGGGTCAGCAGCTCGCCCGGGCGGGCGTACAGCAGGTGCTCAGGGCTGGCCGGCCAAGCCGATCGTGAGCTCGCTGCCGAACCGGAACAGCAGCTTCGATCCGGCGTACGCAGGAACAGCGCCTGCGGGCGGGCTTCCGGAGCGCACGGTGATCAAGTGATCGGAGATCACGGCCACGGCTGGATAGCCCGCGATGTTCCCGTAGATCGTGGCCGGACAAGGCAGCGAGTCACCCGGGATTGCCAGCGCCGTACACAACGCGGAACTGGGGTGCCCGTGAAGCAGGGGCTGGTTGGCGGGGTTGCATCGCGAAACGTCCGCCGATGCGGCTTATTAGCTCTCCAGGGTGATTCCTGACGACGACTTCGGCCGAAGGAGGTGAGCTGACATCCACATCGGAGGGCTCACGTTGAACACCACCCGCAGAATCTGTACCGGCATCGTCGGCGCGACCGTAGGTCTGACGACTTTGGTGGTCGTCCCGCTGGCCGCGGCCGGACCGGCGGCCGCATATCCCGTCGCGACGACCGCGTGCACAGCGGATGCGCCGTACACCGTCTGCATGCGCTACGACACGACCGGGGGTGATCAGACATTTGTCGTGCCGCCGGGGGTCACGGCGGTCCGGGCAAAGCTGTGGGGCGCCGGCGGGGGCGGCCCCGAGCCCTCCCCCATGAGCGAGCAGAACGCGGGCGGTTCGGGTGGTTTCACGGTCGGCACGCTCTCGGTAACTCCGGGTGACAACCTCAGGCTCGTGGTCGGCGCGGGTGGGCCAAACGCCGCCACCGTCCCGGCGTACGGCGGCGGAGGTGCCGCCGGTTTCGGACCGGGGAGCCCGTCCGGCACCGGCGGTGGTGGAGGAGGCATGTCGGGCATCTTCGCCTCCCCGGGCACGGCCTCTCCCCTTCTCGTCGCCGGTGGGGGTGGCGGCGGAGCTGGCGCCAGCGACAACGCTCTCGCGGGCGTCGGGAACGCCGGTGGGGGCGCCGGAGGCGGTACCGCAGGGCTTTCCGTTCCCTCCATCATGCTGCGAAACGGCGGCGGGGGCGGGCAGGATGCCGGCGGCTCCGGCGGTGAACCGGACCCCGGCGCCGTCTGCATGATGAGCGGGCAAGCCGGTAGCGATTTCACCGGAGGCCAAGGCGCCGACAGCACGGGCGACCCAATGAGTGCTTCCGGGGGCGGCGGCGGCGGTGGTTACCGCGGCGGCGGCGGAGGTGCCTGCAGCGATTCGAGTGCGCCCCCGGACCTGTTGTACGGCGGCTCCGGCGGCGGCGGCTCCGGCTTCGTCGCACCCGCCGTCGTCGACGGCGTTACGACGGTAGGTGCCTCGGGCAACTTCATCTTCGACGCGGCTCAGCCCCCGGGCGTCACCGAGGCGCAGTACGAGGCGGGTATCGGCACCGGCTCCAGCTTCAGTCCCGGCGGCAACGGCGAGATCGTCCTCGAGTGGGTCGGCGCCCCGACGCCTGCCAATCTGACGTCCACCGGCGTCGGTACGGCTTCGCAGAGCCCTGAGCTCGCAGTGCCGTCCGGAGATTCGGTCCGGCTCGTCGACGGCAACGGCAACGCCGTCACGACGCTCACCGTCCCCGGCCAGGGGAGCTACTCCGTCGACCCTGACACCAACGCGATCTCCTTCGTCCCGAGCTACGGATTCAGCGGAACCGCGACCCCTGTCACCTACCGCGTGACGGACAGCGCCCTACGCACCGGCGACGCGACGTACACCGCAACCGTCACGAAACCGCCGGCGCCGGCCCCCGCACCACTGACGAGCACCGGGAGCTACGGAGCGGAGCAGCATCAGCAGATCAGCTTGCCGGTCGGTGATTCCGTCCACCTCCTGTCGGGAGGTTCACCCGTCACCTCCGTCTCCGTCGGCGGTCAAGGCACGTACAGCGTCGATCCCACGCGTGGGCTGCTGACGTTCACGCCGGTCCCGGGCTTCACCGGCGCGGCGCAGCCGGTCACCTTCCGCGTCACCGACGGGTACGGGCAGAGCGGTGACGCCGCTTACTCCGCGAGCGTGACCAACGGGGTGGTCGCATCGGCGACGGCGCCCTCCCGGGTCGTGCTCGCCAACGACGCCACGACCGTCCCGGTGACGTGTGCTGTGACGGTCGGCGCAGTGAGCCGGTGTGACGTGACCGGCTACTTCGTCTACGGCGGACATTCCTATGTCGTGGGCAGCGGAAGTACGACGGTCCGTGGCGGCTCACCGCGGGCGGTGCAGGTGCCGATGCAGCTGAACGCACTCGGCCACTTCCTCTCGCCGGCCGTCGGCGGGTACCAGGTCCGGATCGCCGCAAACGTCTGGCAGCACGCCAACCCGACCGTGCTGCATGCGCAGGGCGTGAGTTCGGTGGTGAAGGCCTCGGTGACGGCACCGCATACGGTCGTCTTCGGGCCGGTCTCGGCTGCCTTCACCCCCGCCGAGGTCGGCTACCTGAACTCCCTGCGGTCCCGCCTGGACGGGGTGCGCTCCATGACGTGCCTGGGCGGATCGGACCTCACCGGCATCCCGCTGGTCGACTACCTGGTTGCCCGGGCTCGCGCTGCCACCGTCTGCGGCTACCTGAGCCGCGGGACACACATCCGGACGGTGGTCCTGACCACCCCGGCATGGTGGTTCTGGCGTCAGGTCGGTATCAGCCTGAGCTACTGACCCGCTCCCCTGCCGGCTCGAACCCCGTTCGGTGCGCTCCCCACGCGGGAGAACGCACCGAACGGGGTTCGCTCGTTTCAGGTGGGAGGCGTCAGTCCAGCTCGCGCAGGGGCTCGACCACCCGGTCGCACAGCTCGGTCACCCACCCGCCCGCATCGTCGGTCTGCGCCGAAACGAAGACCGGTCGGCGAGGCAAGGGGTCAGGGCGTGTCGTCAGCGATCGATGCATTGAGCCGGGCAGAATAGAAAAAGAAGTGGGCTCCCTCCATGTATGAGATGGAGGGAGCCCACTCTGTCAGGCTGCACCACATCACCGATCACTCGGCTCAGCGTGCGTTGCCCAACCAGCCACCGGCCTCGAAACACCACCTCTCAGCAGCCGGTTACCCGACCCCTGACAAGCGACCCGGGACTTCTCCCGAGCGACCCCGGATCTCTCCCGGGCCTGTCCGCCGCTGGCGACAAACAGAGTTCTACCGGCTGCGGGACACCCCGCGCAAGTGGCAGAGCGTCATAGTCCGTCAATTGTTTCGACCCTCGGCGTTTCCCACCGAACGGACCCGGTTATCCCCTGCAACCACAGGGTTTTCCACCGGTACCCCACAACCTCATCCACAGGCTGGGCCAGGGACACCCCGTGGCTGGTCCTGGCGGACCGCGGGATCACCGCCGCTGCGGCTCGCACCCGCGGCCACGACGTCGACGTCGAGGTCCGCCGGGGCTCAGGCGGCGCGCCGGTGCACCAGCCAAATGGTGGCGGTGAGGAGCATGACTGACAGCACGAGCAGCCAGCTGCTTTCGATCCATTGGAAGGGCCAGAATCGGCTGGCCGGCTGGTATTTGGTCCACTGGGTGTAGCCGTGCTGGGTCAGGCACGATGCGATGCCTTGTGACGACGGCTTGCCTGGGCCGATCACGGATGGCGGGCAGTATCGCTGGAAGATGTCGATGGGCGGCCGGCCGCTGAACGCGAAAGTGCCGTTCTTGGTCCACCACTGGCTCATGACCCATGTCGAGACCGGTAGGTGAACGCTGTCGGTGACGAGCGGTGTGAGGTAGTGCCGGCGCAGAAAGAGGCCGGCGGCGGCGGCGAGCGCAGCATAGGCGGCCAGGGTGGCGACGATGGCCGGGACCACGCGGCGAACGAGGATGCCGGCGAAGGTGCCGATGGCGAATGCCGTCAATGTCCAGGCGGCGAAGGCAATGCCGCGCAGGTTGAAGACGATGCCGGTGAGCGGACCGCTTTGTCCGTCGGCGATGAAAGGCCGGTAGTACCAGGCGAAAAGCAGGCTGAACGCGCCTGACGCGAGGGTCAGCGCGACCGCGACGGGGACCAGTTTTGCCAGTGCCCAGCGCGACCTTCCGAAGCCTTGGGTCCAGGCGTAGCGGAAGGTGCCTGTTTCGAGTTCGCGGGCGAGAATTGGCGCTCCGACGAACGCGCCGATCAGAGCGGGCAGCACCTGCAGCAGCGCGGGGACGAGCGTCGCCGTGTGATCGTAGGTGCCGGTGAAGCCTGTGATGATTTCGGTGCAGGCCTCGGAGCTTGCTGGATGGCAGGCCGTTACCGCAGCGTAGCTGTGGTGGATCCGGAGACCCGCGAGCCACAGATAGCCGGCGATGGCGCCGAGCATGACGGTCACCCCGGTGAGCGCCGCGCGGTGTTGCCGCCAGGTGACCCAGGACATCCGGCGCCATGGCAGTGGAGGGAGCGGGGTGGGGTCGTCGGAGCGGGCACGTGGGTTCGGCGTGGTCAGTGTCGTCATCGCGCTGCCTCTGGGCGTGCATCGGTCAGGGCACGTACCGGACGGAGAAGTGCTGTGCTGTCGGGCTCGCGAAGGTAGGCGAGGGTGAGCTCTTCCAGGCCGACGGAATGCGCCTCCCAGCCGGGCGGCACGGGATCGTTTGCTGGGGCGCGGACGACAAGGTGGGCTTGGGTATGACCGCGTCGCACGTGTACCACCGGCCGGTCGGAGTAGGTGTCTGCCTCCGCGGCGGGACCGGTGAGCACGCGGTGGCCGGCGAGCAGGTCGTCGACTTCGCCGGCGATTTGCACCCGGCCTTGGCCGAGCAGGATCAGGTAATCGGCGACGCGTTCGAGTTCGGCTATCACGTGCGAGGACAGCAGTACCGACAGGCCTTCATCGGCAGCGGCGGTCAGCACGGTGGCCATGAAGTCGTGACGGGCGATCGGGTCCAGGCTTGCCACCGGCTCGTCAAGAATGAGCAGTTGCGGGCGGCGGGCGAGAGCCAGGGTGAGGGCAAGCTGTGCCTGCTGGCCGCCGGACAGCCTTCCCGACTTTCGCTTGAGCGGGATTCCTAGTTCAGCGAGCCTGGCCACGGCGAATTTCTCGTCGAAACGCCGGTTCAGGTTGCGGGTCAGGTGCACCATGTCAGCAGCCGAAAAGTTCTTGTACAGCGGCGTGTCCTGGGCAACGAAAGCGATGCCGTCCAACGCTGCCGAGCATCCGGCCGGCTGCCCGTCGAGCAGCGTGATCTGGCCTGCGGAAGGCGTCGCGAGACCCACCGCGAGGTTCAAGAACGTGCTCTTGCCCGCCCCGTTCGGACCGACGAGCGCGACGACGTGACCCGCTGGGATCGCCAGCGTGCACTCGCGTAGCGCCCAGGTGTCGCCGTAGCGCTTGCCGAGCCCGCTGGCTTCGATGGCGTTCACGCGATGCCCTTTCGCCTGCCGCGCGACGTATCGGCGCGGGCGCTGGAGCCGCCGGCACGTTCATAGAAGTCGCGCAGCGCGCTGGTGAAAAGTGCGACGATGCCGTCTTCGTCCAACCCGGCTGTGTCGGCGGATGCCACCCAGCTGACCAGCGTTCGCCGCAGGGTGGTCAGCTCGGGAAGGGCGATCTGGCTGAGCGTCGTCTCGATGAACGTGCCCTGGCCGGGTCGTCCGACGGTGAGCCCTTTCGTTTCCAGCTCGCGGTAGGCCTTGAGCACCGTGTTCGGGTTGATCGCCAGTGAGGCGACCACATCCCGGACCTTCGGCAGCTGATCGCCCGGCTTCAGGTAGCCCAATCTGAGCGCGTGTTCGACCTGTTGCACGAGCTGCAAGTACGTCGGCACACCTGAGGTGGCATCGAGACGGAATTCGACGGGAGACGGCAGCGGACCTTCCTCGGCCGCGGCCTCCGAGCTGTCTGCTTTACCTACTGTCATAAGACAACAGTCGGACTCGGAGGGAACCGGGCAAGCGTAGGGCGGCATCGGAGCGCGTCAGGTGCCGGATGCCAGGTACGCGGCGAGGATGTCGTTCGGGCTCCGGCCCGAGGTTGTTGCGCGCCCGGTCGTAACGCATAGTCGTGCGCGGGTCGGCGTGGAGGGCCGCGATCTGCACGTTCTTGCGTCCGCTGTCACGCTGAGCCGGCGTTGCATCCAGTTCGGCGAGCTGGCTTGAACTGAGCTTGCCGCCGCCAATCTCGGGTTGGACGAGTGAAGCCAGCCACGGCGGCGTCGGTCCCGCAACTCGCTGCAGTTCGGTCAAATTCGCAGGCCCGGGACTCTGGTCGGCTCTCACGGGCAGACCGTATCGACGGCGATTCCCAAGTGCACTCATCGGCAAGACCGCGCGGACAGCGGCATGTGTGAGCGTCGCCATGGCGCGAGCTCGCGCGGGTGTCCGCCCCAAGTATGCGGGGGGTCTGGCCGCATCTAGGTTTCGCCAATAGCTAGGTGGGTTGATCTATTCTTGGTCCATGACGAGGGCTGCGGCGGCTTTGGTGGTCTCTGAGGGGCAACGACAGGTGCTGGAGGCGTTGTCGGTCTCTCGGACGGCGGCACATCGGGAGGTGCAGCAAGCCCGGGTGCTGTTGTTGGCTGCCGAGGGTGTCGCGAACACGCGGATCGCGTCGGTTGTCGGGGTAGGCGATGACGGTGCGGTCGTGGCGGACCCGTTTCGAGGGGCAGGGGCTGACGAAGTTCGCGAAGGTTGCCGAGGGTCGTGGTCGCAAGGCGACGATCCCTCAGGAGGTGATCGATCAGATCGTGGATCTGACCCAGAACACCACCCCTGCTGGGAAAACGCACTGGAGTACCCGCACGATGGCCAAGCGGGTCGGGGTCTCTAAGGACACGGTGCAGCGGGTCTGGTCCGCACGCGGACTCAAGCCACATCTGGTCAAGACCTTCAAGCTTTCCAACGACCCGCGGTTCGAGGACAAGCTCATCGACGTGGTCGGTTTTATCTGCACCCGCCCGTGCAGTCGATCGTGTTGTGCATGGATGAGAAGTCCTCGGTCCAAGCCCTGGACCGGACTCAGCCGTCGCTGCCGATGGTCAAGGGCAGGGCGGCGACAATCACCCATGACTACAAGCGGAACGGGACCACCACCTTGTTCGCGGCACTGGACGTGTTGACCGGCTGGGTCATCGGTTCGTGTCTGCCCAACACCGTCACAGCGAGTTCTTGAAGTTCCTCAAGGCATCGACGCCGAGGTCCCCGCCGGCCTGCAGGTGCACCTGATTCTGGACAACTACGCGACCCACAAGCACCCGAATGTCCAAGCCTGGCTGGCCAAACACCCGAGATTCCACCTCCACTTCACCCCGACCTCATCGTCGTGGTTGAACCTCGTCAGGCTGGTTCCGCGAGCTGACAGACAAAGCCCTACGCCGCGGGGTGTTCCACTCAGTGCCAGACCTGATCACTGCCATCGAGGCCTACCTCGACGCCCACAACAGCGACCCCAAGCCATTCGTGTGGACCGCGACCGCCGACGAAATCCTCGCCAAGGTCGCCCGCGGACGAGTCGCCCTCCGAGCAGTCAATCAAAACTGAGACACACCACTAGCATCGCGCCCGTGACGGTCGTCGAGCGTCTGGCCGGACTCGTCGAGGACCTTCCAGGCGAGCGCGTCCTCGTCGCCTTCGACGGGCCGGACGCAGCGGGCAAGACGACCGTCGCTGACGCCGTCGCCGAACACATGTCTCGTCCAACGCTCAGAGCGTCGGTGGACGGCTGGCACAACCCGCGCGAGGTGCGGCTACGGCGCGGGGATGTTTCGCCCGAGGGTTACTTTCTGGACTCCTTCAACGTGGACGCGCTGGTGCGCGAGCTCCTCGACCCCTTCCGTAGCGGGGCTTCACGCCTGCACATGGTCGGCTTCGACGACCACAGCGACAGGCCGCCCAAGGTGGCAAAGCACGTCCCGGCGGACGCCGCGCTGCTGTTCGACGGCGTGTTCCTGCTCCGCCCAGAACTTGTCGCCGCGTGGGACCTGCGCGTCTACTTGGACGTTCCCGAGGCGGTCACGATCTGCCGTGCCCAGGTGCGCGACCGCGAGTTGTTCGGCGATGAAGCTGCGGTGCGTCGCCGGTACGAGCAGCGCTACCTGCCGGGCCAGGCGTTGTATCGCGACACTGCCTCGCCACTGGACATCGCGGATGTTGTCATCGATAACAGCGACTGGCGCAACCCTCGCATCCTGAAGTGGCCGGACAGCAGGTAGCGCCGGGCGTTGCCGGTCGGAGGGCGAGGCATCGGCCTCTCCCGTCGACAACCGCGGCTCGGCAGAAGCGTGACTCGCGGCATAGAAAGACGTTCTGCCTGCTGGGTCTGGACGTAGGAACGTCCCCCTGATGCGCTTTGCGGGCTTGGTGTCCCATCGCAGAAGGAGGACGTTCATGAGTAACGGTAATGGTGTGTCCCGGGGTGACCGCAACAGGAACGCGAGACTTGGCCGGCTTCGCGAGTTGGTGCCGGTGACCAACGCGATCGTCGGGATCGATCTTGCGGATAAGAAGCAGATGGTCGTAGTCAGCGATCATGACTCGAAGGTGCTGGCGCGTAAGACGTTCCGGTGCCGGGCCTGGGATCTCGGTGCCGCTTTGGATTGGGCCAGGGAGCGGGCGACCGCGAAGGGCTGGGGCGGGGTGACGGTGGCGTGCGAACCGACCGGGCACCGGTGGCGGGTGCTCGGTCAACTCGCAGCAGACCGCGGCATGCCGCTCGTGTGTGTGCAGCCAATGCTGACGTCGTGGGCTCGGCGAAGCGAGGACCTCACCTGCGACAAGACCGACGAGAAAGACGCTGTCCTGATCGCCCGGTTGACCGCCCAGTTGCGCTGCTACGTGCCCGAGCCGGTCGATGAGACCTGGGGCCGGCTGCGGCACCTCGGCGCCCGCCGCGAGCAGCTGGTCGTGGAGATGGTCGGCCAGGTCCAGCAGATCCGCGCGCTGCTGGAGTGTGTGTGGCCGGCCGCGCTCGAGACAGCGCAGCAGCCGTTCAAATCCCAGACCTGGGCCGCGGCGCTGGTCGTGGTCATCGAGCGTGACGGCGGCGACCTGGACCGCACCCGACGCCTCGGCGCGGGTCGGTTCGAGCAGGCGGTGCGGCGGCAGATCCTCAAGCAGGGCAGGCAGAAACCATGCCTGCGGATCGTCGGCAAGCTCTTCGCCGCCCTTGCCGACCCGACCGGGGTACTCGCCCACCGACCCGGCGCACTGGAGATCAATGATGATGGGTCGGTGTTCACCAGAGAGTTGGACCACGACTTGCTGCTGCACGACGCGGCAGCAACGGATGCCACACGTGCACCGCGGCCGGCCCTGGTGGAGGTGCTCTTCGACCGGGGACCCGGGTACGTCGCGATCTCGGGCGGTGCATCCTTCGCTGAGGTCGCCGGGGTCGCCTCGTGATCGCCGGACCGTCGACCGACAAGGCAGAAGCACTTCTCGCCCTGCACGCCGGTCCCGGCTTCGTCCTCCCCAACGCCTGGGACGCCGGCTCCGCCCGCATCCTGGAGCATGTCGGTTTCCCGGCCATCGCCACGACGAGTGCGGGCATCGCCTGGTCCTGCGGAGTCCCGGACGGAGGAACGCTGGACGGCGACGCGATGCTCGAGCACGTCGCTAGCATCGTGAGCGCAGTCGGCGTGCCGGTGACCGCGGACCTCGAATCCGGATACGGAGACACACCCGACGACGTCGGTCGCACCGTGGCCCGGGCCATGGCGCTCGGGGCGGTGGGCGCCAATCTCGAGGACGCCGGAACGAGCGGGCTGTTCGGGATCGAGGAGGCCGTCGACCGCATCGCGGCTGCCCGGGCTGCGGCACCGAGCGGCAGCTTCGTGCTGAACGCCCGCACTGATACGTACTTCGCCGGCGCGAAGGGGGACGTCTTCGCCGAGACGGTCCAGCGCGCGGTGCGCTACCTCGAAGCGGGAGCTGACTGCGTCTTCGTGCCAGGCGTCGTCGAACAGGACACGATTCGCCGGCTCGCAGCTGCCATCCCCGGCCCCCTGAACGTGGTGGCAGGACTGGCGAACACCATCGATGCGCCCACGCTCTTCTCGCTGGGCGTCAAGCGGGTCAGCCTGGGAGGCAGCTTGGCCCGAGCCGCGCTCAGCACGTTGGAGCGGGCCGGCCGAGAGCTGCACGACTCTGGAACGCTTGGCTTCCTCGACGGCGCGATCGGTTACGCCGATCTGCAGCGACGTTTCGGCTCGTGACCAAGTCACCCTGAAGGCGGCATGTGCGGACGCGTCAGACCGCCTGCGGCTCTCCGCTCGCCGGTTCGCGGGGCTGGTGCGCTAGCGCCTGCATTGGGGGCGGGTGGCATCAGGGCGTAGCGCCATCAGCGGACGCTCACGGCGGAAGCAGGATTCAACGCACTGCCGTGCGGTCCTGCGCCCGGCCCGGCCGGATGACCAGACGGACGGCGCCGGTCGGGTAGGTGCGGCTGTCGGCGAGCTCGAAGGCCAGCAACTCCGAGGGCTCGTCGAACAGGCGCCTTCCGCGACCTGCGACGACCGGCGTCATGTTGAGGTGCAGCTCGTCGAGGAGCCGGTCGCGCAGCAGGCCACGGGCGAGCGCCCCACACCCGTACGAGAGCAGGTCAAGCTGTTCACGCAGAGCCGCGACCTCGCCGTAGGTGACCAGTTCGGAGTTGCTCCATTCGTCAGCAGAGCGCAGCATCGAGGTCACCACGTACTTCGGCATGGCGTTGAACCGCTCGGCCATCGCACCGGTCTGCTCGCGCCATGCTGGAGCGAGTTGCTGCCACGTCACCCGTCCGAGCAGGAGCGCGTCAGAGGCGAGCGCGAGCTCGAGGGTGGCCTGCCGTCCTTCATCGCTCATGTACGGGAGCAGTGCCTCGGGCGGCGACTCGATGACGCCGTCGAGGGTGACATGCGTCTGGACGGTGATACGGCTCATGCCCTTCTGACGACGAGCGAGGCCAGTTCTCATCGGCGCTGCCCGGCGCGCGTACTTGTGTCGTGCTCCCACCGCCACCGGTCTCGCCACCGAGGCGGGCCGATCCCGTCGCGGCAGATGAGTGCGTGCGGTCAGGGCAGCAAGTCGAGGTACTTCTTGCGGCATGGCATCGCGTGGATGACTAACTCAGCTCCGTCCTCGAAGATCAGGACGACGATTTCCAGCAGGCGCGCCCCGGTGTCGAAGCCGAGCCGTAGTTCTCGGTGCGGTGGGCCGTCATCGTCGAGGGGCTCGATCCACAGTGACCATTCGGCAGCCTGGACGGCGTCGGGTTCCTCGACCCCGTGCTTGAGGGCGCTTGGGTGGACCTTCACGCAGACAACTGCGCCAGCGCGGCGCGGATGGCCTCCGACCGGCTCATGTGGTTCTTCGCGGCTGCCGCGTCGAGGGCGTCGAGTTCGTCGGCGGTCAGCCGCACTGCCACGACCTGCATGGGTGCGGCTCCACGCCCGGGTCGTCCGCGCCCCCGACGCTTGAGTTCGTCGACGTCATAGCCGGCTTCGGCCTCGTCGGCCCACTCCTGGATCTGCCGCTCGCTCACCACCCCAAAATCGTATTACGAAAAGTGGGGGATGGCCAGAGCCGACCTGACGACCGCCCGATCAGGCCCTCACGTGGTCTGAGCGCGGCTCAACAGCAGGCGCGGCTTCTGCCCCGCCACGCGGCAAGAGCGGATGTTGTCCCGGCGTGGCTGGCGCGCTCTGCTCTGGCCCGGCGCCGCCTCGTCACCAGATGATGGTCAGTCCGCGCAGGTGGCCGAACGCTGCGTCGCGGGTCACCAGCGCGGCTTGGTGGAGGAGTGACTGGGCGGCAAGCATCCGGTCGAACGGATCGGAATGGTCCCAGTCGAGGTTCCCCGCGCGGATCGCGTCGGCGGCCGAGATGTCGAGCGACTGCGCACCGAGTCTGCTCGTGAGGTCGGCGTGCTGGGCCAGCAGGATTTCGGCTTCCGGCCACTTGCCGGCACGGTGCTTGATCGCCATCTCCCACGCGGTCGCGGCGGAGACGAGCACGGCATTGCTCGGTGCCTCTATCGCGGTCCGGGCGCGACGGGACAGTCGGTCGGGGGCGGTAAGGGCCCACACGTAGGCGTGGGTGTCCAGCAGCAGGATCGTCACGACCAGGCAGCGAGTTCGGTCTCGTCGAGCGGATCGAAGCGCTCATCGGGCGAGGGCAGGTCGAGGAACCCCAGAACGCGAGCGGCGGGCGTGTTCACCGGCACGAGCCGGACCAGCGGCTTGCCGGCACGCGCGACGATGACGTCCTCGCCCTTCAGCGCCGCATCGAGTAGTTGCGACAGGTGCGCCTTGGCGTCCGCCACGTTGTGTGTGGTCACGTTGGTCAGGCTAACATGACCACCCGTTCTCCGCGAGCGTCGGCGTTCACGCGCACGGCAGCGGATGCGTGCGCTGTCGGCGGCAGATGCGTGCGTAGTCAGCGGCGTGGTTGTTTGCTTGGCGCGTCAGTTCCGAACTGCGGAGCGCGCGGTATCCGGCACTATCGGGTGGTTCTCAGCGGCTCGAGGGCGCCGAAGTCGCGTGACTTACGATCGCTGGCTCTCGATTGGAGGGGGGGGGGAGGGGGGGTCTCCGGCTGCGGTCCTCGGGGGAGGGCTCGGCTGTGGACGCGAGGTACACGGACACCACCCCCGTTGGGGTCAGCGTCGTCGGTCGCGACCGATACACGTACTGCGACGTGCGGCGCGTGCAGGGGGGGGGGGGGGAGGGACGCGAACTCCGGCATCAGCCGTACACCGCCGTGAAGGGTGAGGGGGGGGGGGGAGGGAGGGGGGGAGGGGGGGGGAAGGGGGGGGGGGGAGGGGGGGGGGGGGGGGGAAGGAGGAGATAGCGGCCTTCCCGTGAGCGTCGGTACCGCAAAGGCCACGCTTTAGGGGGGGAGGGAGGGGGGGAGGGCGGAGGGGGGGGGGGTTCGGAGCCGGGGCAGTTATCGGCATGGTCGTGGCGAACTCCGGCTGATCACTCGGGGCACGTCCGAGGGGGGGGGCGAGAGAGGGGGGAGGGCGTGCCATCAGGCGACACGGCCACGCCGACCGGAGAGCGCAAATAGTCGCTGGGCGGCGTCGCGCTCATGTCAGTCCCATGCAGGTTGGCGCGTCTGGCGGAGATTGACGATAGCGCGCAGAAGTGCCGATAGCGGACGCATCTCGCGATGCCGAGGGGCCCACGGCGGTTGGCGCGTGGGCTAGCTGGCGTCCGCAAGGTAGGCCGCGAGGATGTAGACGGCGTGCCGGTCGAGGTTGCGGCGGGCCCGGTCGTAGCGGGTGGTGGTCCGTGGGTCGGCATGGCGGGCGGCGATCTGCACGTCTCGTAGCGCGACGCCCGCGTCGAGCAACGTGGTGACGAAAGCGTGGCGGAGGACGTGCGGATGCACCCGCTGTGCGATGCCCGCGGCCTTCGCGGTGCGGCGCACGACGCGGGCGGCGGCGTGGCGGTCCATGCGGGCTCCGGTGCGGGTCCGCAGGATGGGGCCGGTGACCCGGTCGCCAGCGGCGGCATCCAAGGCTCGTGCAACGGCGGGCGGGAGCGGCATCAGGGTGCGGGTGCCGCCTTTGCCGCGCACGAGGACGACGCGATGCCCATGCTCGAAGCCGAGGTCCTCCAGGCTCACGGCGCAGGCTTCGCTGACCCGTAGACCGAGCAGGCCGAGCAGCACGATCACCGCGTGCGGGGTGGGGCCGGCTCGGCGGGAGTGGACCAGCATCGCCTCGAACTGCAGGTGCGTCAGCCCCAGCGTGGGTGATTCGGTTGGTCGGCGGGGCCGGCGGACGTACTCGGCGGGGCTGGCCGCCAGCATCCCGTCGATCACCAGCGTGCGGTAGAAGCCCTAACCGTCGACAGCCGGCGTGCCACCGTCGCTGGCGCGTAGCGGCGGGTCTCCTGCATCCACCGCACGTACAGCTCGACCATCGGCCTGCTCGCCGTCAGCGGGTCAACCCCCATCGTGGCGCACCAATCCATGAAGGCCCGCAGGTCCAGCTCATATGCCCGTCGCGTGGCTCCGGTGAACCGCGCCAGGTAGCTCGCGGCCGCCAGCCGCAGCGGAACCACCCCGACCGGCAGCACGGTCGTCGACAACGGTTCAGGTGTGAAAACAGGCTGCTCGTTCACGATGCACCTCCGTGACATTCCAGGACGGCGATCGGGATGATCGCCACCGGCACGATCAGCGCAGCGACGCCACGGCGCAACCGCCGCTAGCGGTACCTCGCGGATCGGCTCCGCCGCCTCGGTGTCAGTGGATCGGCGGGAGGGCGTCGTAGCCCGCCGAGGCAAGCCAGGAACGGGCTCGTCCGACCCGGCACTCAGCGCTGAATGCCTGCCAGCGGCCGATCAACTCAGGGTGACGGTCGAGTTCGCGGCGGAATCGGGAAAACGCGCCACGACCGTCGATCGCGTCGGTGAGCCGGTCGGCCACCATCCGGTCATCGAGGGTTCCGATGAAGTCGGCCATGTCACGCCAACCCTCCCGCGACCCAACGTTCGGCACCCCAAGCCAACGATCCGGGTCACGATCCGGCCTCGGCGCGTCCTGCTCATCGCCGCCCCAGTCCTCCACGACCGCCTCCGGCCAGCACGCACCGGTAGTCAGGTCCAGCAGCCCGCCGAAACCGTGCTCGAGCCCGCCTTCCAGCAGATCGGCCAACTCGTCCAGCCCCGCCGGCGCCGCCCGCCGGCCGGTCGGGGGTCCCCCGGTCAGCGCCGTCAACTGCTCGGCCAACTCGGCATCGCCCTCCCAGCCCCGGTCAGCCAGCCGGCCGATCAGGTCCTGCGCCAACCCATTGGCACCAGCAGTCCCGACCATCAGCGCCACCACGACGCCGTCCCCGGCCTGCTGGAGCAGCACCCCGGGATCACGACCGGTAAGCACCCGAACGACCTCAGCGCCATCCCCGCGATAGCACGCCGCACTCAGCAACCGCAGGTCCCGTTCAACATCAAGGAAATCCACCGACCAAGCCTCACCCCGAACGGGGCTGCCCTCAACCCCCGAAGTCATCACCCGCATGACCCCGCCGACTCGCGAGATGCGTCCGCTATCGGTTCCCCTCTGTGGGGACTATCTCGCTAACGGTGTTTCCGGCGGTTTCCTCAGTAGGTCTCAGCCGCCGGGAAGCGGTCTGCGAAGGTGATCGCGAACGCGTTGAGCGCCGGCTTCCACCGCATGGTCCATCGTGCCCGGCCGACCCCGGTGGGGTCCAACGATCTGGTGACGAGGTAGAGACATTTCAACGCGGCCTGCTCGTTCGGGAAAGTGGCCGCGGGCCTTGATCGCCCGGCGGTAGCGGGCGTTCAGGCT
>CAVXLW010000003.1:0-931171 GCA_963762695.1 uncultured Actinomycetota bacterium | reverse complement strand
AAGCTGACCCCACCGGCCTGGTGGAGCTTCACGACGTACTCGATGGTGGAGACGATGTCGTCCTCGGTGAGGGTGCCGGCATCCGTCGGCAGGCTCAGCCCGAGCTTCTTGTTCAGCTTGTAGCGGCCGACCTTGGCCAGGTCGTAGCGCTTGGGGTTGAAGAAGAGGTTGTCGAGCAGGGTCTGCGCGCTCTCCCGCGTGGGCGGCTCGCCCGGACGCAGCTTGCGGTAGATGTCGAGCAGCGCCTCGTCCTGGCCTGCGAGGTGATCCTTCTCCAGCGTGGTGCGCATCGACTCGTAGTCGCCGAAGCGCTCGAGGATCCTGGCGTCGTCCCAGCCGAGGGCCTTGAGCAGGACGGTGACGCCCTGGCGGCGCTTGCGGTCGATGCGGACGCCGACGGTGTCGCGCTTGTCGACCTCGAATTCGAGCCACGCGCCGCGGCTCGGGATCATCTTGCAGCTGTAGAGGTCCTTGTCGGACGTCTTGTCAGCAGTGCGCTCGAAGTAGACGCCGGGGCTACGCACCAGCTGGGAGACGACGACACGCTCGGTGCCGTTAATGACGAACGTGCCCTTCGGGGTCATGAGCGGGAAGTCGCCCATGAACACCGTCTGGCTCTTGATCTCACCAGTGGTGTTGTTGATGAACTCGGCCGTGACGAACATCGGCGCCGAGAACGTCATGTCCTTGTCTTTGCACTCTTCGAGCGTGTACTTCGGCGGCTCGAAGCGGTGATCCCGGAAAGACAGGGACATAGTCCCTTGGAAGTCCTCGATCGGGCTGATTTCCTCGAAGACATCCTCGAGGCCGCTCGTCATGGGGACATCGGTGCGACCCGCGTCGACAGCCGCCTGGACACGGGCCTGCCAGGCCTCGTTTCCTACGAGAGCGTCGAACGACTGGGTCTGAAGAGCCAACAGAGATGGAACCTCGAGCGGCTCCTTGATCTTGGCGAACGAAATGCGGGACGCGGTGCGGGCGGCCAATGGAATCCTTCCAAAGCCTGGTTCAGGACGGTGTGCGGTTATCGAGAAGAGCTAGAACGCGGGAACGGGGACGTGCAGAGCGGAGACCGCACCGGAATGCGGGCACGCAGAGCTGCCCGACCGGAAATCCGGCCGAGCGGGTACACCTGCGCGAGAGGTGCCGCACCAATTGGGGCGGCCCGGCGATCGCCTGGGCGATCGGCGCTGCTTCGAACATCCTCCGGCGGGTCGAAGGCGGGGCAAGCGACGTGCGATGAAGCTGGCCTTGCAGGGGGGGGCTGGTTGGCGACGAGTGACGGGCTGATGGCGGACAGGCGCGGTGCCGGGCATGCTGAACGACCCGTGTCAAGACGGGTCAGCAGGAAAGCAGCGCAAACGAGAAGTGTAGCCAAAATCGTGAGAAGTGTCCACTACCGCTTGACAACGCCCGCTAGGGTGAAATGTTCCCACGGGTCCGGTGACTGTCCGCTGCCGGACGGGCTCCCGGAAGGCCCAACGCGCTCGGCCAGTCCCTGGATTCCAGCGCCCGGGCTCGGGGTGGAGCGCTGATCCGCAATCAGATCGCGCTGACGCCGGCGACCTTCCATCCCTTCCCGAGCGGGACCATCGTGAGGATGGTGCGGTTCGCGTCCAGCCGCGGAGCCGCCAGCTGCGAGTTCTTCACGACCTGATCGAGGAAGAGCATCACCTTGATCTGCTTGAGGTTGCTGTTGTCCACGACCGTCGCCGCGAGCACCTTCGCCGACACGATGACCTTGTACTTCACCGCGAGCGGCTTCACCGCCGGCACGCTGACCGAGTCGAACTGCGCGGTGAACGCGCCGGTGGTGACGGCGCGCGCGGCCGCGAGGTCCTTGTCCAGGGTTCGGTAGTCGTAGCTGAACAGGGTCGGGCCCTCATCGATCGCTTCCTGCAGGGCGGCGTTGGTGACGCTCGCCGGATCGGACGCCGCAGACGCCGCGCCGGTGCTCAGCGACTGGGTGCCGCTACGGGCAGGTCCTCGTACCAGCTCGACGACGAGGAGCGCCACGAGTGCCACGACCAGGCATACCAGTGCAGTGAATGTCCGCCGCAGGCCGGGCGAGTCGCGGCGCGGGGTGGTGCTGACCACCAGGGCGTCGGCCATCTCAGAGCACCTCCTCGAAGTCGGAGACCAGCCAGGCGCCCTTCACCTTCTGCAGCGAGAGCTTGACCCGGTAGCGCTTCTGGCCGTTCTTGGTGACGGCGTTGGTGGCGTTGAGGTTGGCAGCCACGAAAGCCACGGCCTTGCCGTCCGACAGGGCGAAGATGCCTGCGCCGCCGTCAGGGACCTGGCCGGTCGCCACCGTCTTCAGGCTCGCGAGGACGGTCTTCAGGGTCCCCTCCTTGGAGACGAAGTCCGACTTGAACGAGCCGGTCGAGGCGGCCTCGACGCGCCGGAAGTAGGCGTTGACGTTTCGGTAGTCATAGGTGAAGAACGACACCGCGAAGTCGTGCGCGGCCCGCAGCGCCGCCAGATGATCCGCGGAGTCACTCGTCGCGCCGCTCGCGGACGAGGAGCCTGCCGCGGCACCCGAGGACTTGGAGCCCCCCGTGAGCCGGTCGCCGAGCAGGAGCACGCCGGTCAACAGCAGCGCGGCCACGACTGCGAGCGCCACGACGGCTCGCCGCAGCCGGCGATCGGGGCGAGGAGGCTGAGGCGACTCGCCCGGCAGCGAGCGCTTGAGCAGGTCGACGGTCGTCGCGGGCACGACTGTCGCGGTCCCGCCCGGCGGCGCGGTCCCGCCCGGAGCAACGATCGCGTCGACGGGCTCGACATCGCCGTCGGCCGGTTCTGGCCGATCGAGCACCGGAGTGCCGCGCAGCTTCGCGAGGCCCGACCGCCGGGAGGCGGTCGCCTGGTCGGGTTCTGCAGTCATGGGAGTCCTCACGGGTTCATCACTGGGCGATCACGAGGTCAGTGGTGCTAGGAGCAGGTATTTCCACGAATTGGACCCGAGTACCTCGGCCTGGCCGCCGTCGGCGCCCATGAGGTACTGCTGGCCGTTGGGGCCGGAAACCAATCCGCTGCTGGGGTCGTAGGCCGCGCCGTCGACGATTTTGCCGTTGGCCGATCCCACGTAAGAGGCCTGGCCGTAGGCGTAGCCGCCGAGTGCAGGATCGGTCGTGTCACCGGGCGGGCGCGGTGCGTTGCGCGAGCCCTTGACGTCGATGGCACTGCTCGTCGGCTCCGTGCAGCTGTAGCCCAGCGGCATTGCCCGGTTGTTCTGGGCCGCGCTGCCGTCCGGCAGGTGCTGGGTCGACGCGGGAGCGTAACCCTTCGTGCAGACCGGGAACTGCTCGAGGTCCAAGCCGAAGCGGGCCCCCTTCGACGGATCCTGCACGACGCGCTCGCCCGCCGACAGCACGCGGGGATAGAGGGTGAGCAACTCGTCGAGGCCGGGCAGGCGGGCGACCTGGATCTGGCCCAGGGTCACCAGGTTGGCCAGCAACGGCCCGAGATTGCCTCGGTTGTCTTTGAGCAGGCCGTCGAGCTGCGTGGCGGACAGGACCCCGTTGTCGAGCAGTCGCCGGATGTCCGGATCACTCGAACGCAGCGTGTCCGAGACCGCCGCGATGTTGCTCGCGAACGACTGGAACGCCCCGGAGACATCGATCTGGGTCTTCAGGACCGTCTTCGCATCCTCGATCAGCGAGATCGTCTGCGCGAGGTTTCCCTGGAAGGACTTGATGACCTCGTTGCCGCGGTCCAGCAGCGCCTGCAGCGACGGTCCGGCGTTGTCGAACGCCTTGCCCAACTCCCCGACGGTCGTGGAAAGTGCGTTCTGCGGGACCGACTTCACCAGGTTGTCCAGGTCGACCAGCACCGTGTTCACGTCGACCGGCACGCTCGTATTGGCCAGCGAGATCGCGTCACCGTTCTTCAGATATGGCCCGGAGTCGGTGTAGGGGCGCAGGTCGACGTACTGCTCGCCCACCGCCGACAGCTCTTCGACCTGGGCATGGGTGCGCGCCGGCACCTTCTCGCCCTTGTCGATCTTGAGGTCGACGATCACGCCGTCCCTCGTCAGATGCAGCGTGCCGACCCGGCCGACGGTCACTCCGCGGTAGGTGACCTCGGCGTTGGTGAAGATGCCGCCGGACGACGCGAAATGCGCCTTGACGGTGAACGGCTTGGACCAGAGGTCCTTGTTCAGGCCGACGTAGTTGACGCCGGTGATCAGGAGGGCTATCGCGGCCAGCGCAGCGAACACGGCGAGCTGGATCTTCACGGTGCGGGCGATCATGTGGCCGCTCCCGCGAGCATCAGCTGGGTGTAGTCGTTGCTGTGCTGGTAGCTCGCCCCATTACCCAGGAGGCCGCCGAGCAGCCCGCCGCCCGAGCCGCCGCCGCTCGTACCACCACTCGTGGTGCCGGGAGTGCCGGTCAGGGGCAGCTTGGGCAGCGTCGGCAGCTTGGGCACTGTCGTGGTGCCTCCGCCGAGCGGAAGGCAGCCGGCGATCGGCAGCTGGACCGTGCCACTCGGGCAGGTCGGCGTCGGCGAGGTCGGGCCGGTCAACCCGGCGATGAGATCGGTGATGTTCAGGTCGACGCTGGCGTAGAGGCCCGCGTAGTCACCGTGGACGCCGTTCACGGACGACGCCGGGAAGGGGAAGTTCAGCAGCAGTTCCAGCGAGTTGACGATGTTGGACTTGGCAGCGACGAGATTGGCGAGCACCGGCTCCAGGGAGCGCAGGCTCGCGACCGTGTTGTCCCGCGTCGCCCGGATCACGGTCGACCCGATGCCGCCGAGCCGCGACAGGCTGGTGAGCACCTTCGTCAGGTCGGCGCGCTGATCTGCCAGCACCTTCAGCGCCGACGGGATGTCGTCGAGCGCCCTGGCGATGGTGCCCTTCTGCTGGGCCAGCTTGCGGGCAAGCGCGTCGACGGAGTTCAGCGCCCGCACGATCGATTGCTTGTTGGCATCCAGCGAGGTGACGAGAGTGGTCAGCTGGGTGAGCACATCCTTGACCTGTGACTCGCGTCCGGAAAGCGCGTTGGAGAGCTCGACCGAGATGGTCTGGATCTGGGCGACGCCGCCGCCATTCAGCAGCGCGGAGAGGGCGGTGAACACCTCCTCGAACTCGGGGTTGCGCCCGGTGTCGGCGAGCGGGATGACGTCACCGTTGGCCAGCGTCCCGACCGGCTTCGTGGGGCTGGTCGGCGGCGCGATCGCGACGAACTTCTCTCCCAGCAGCGACGTGCTGCGCAGCTCGGCGTGGGCGTTCCTGGGGAGCTTCACGCTGTCCTTCAGCCGGACCGTCACCAGCGCGTGGAAGCCGTCGAGGCTGATCTTCTCGACGTCGCCCACGGGCACGTCGTCCACCCGCACGGCCGCCTGCGGGACCAGGTCGAGGACGTCGTTGAACTCGATCTTGACGTGGTAGACCTTCCCGCCGGTCGCGCTCCCGCCGGGCAGCGACATGCCGGCGATGCCGTTGCACGACGCGAGCAGCGCGCCGCCGAGCAGCGCCGTGATCCCGGCGACGGCAGCCCGCCTGACCCGCCTCACTTGGAGGCTCCCGTCACGGTGCCGACGAGCCCGCCGACAGTCGTCAGGACCTTGCCGAGGGGCTGATCGCTGTTGCAGACGTTGGGATTCTGTGCCAGGGATGCGACGACCTGGCACAGGTAGAGCGTCGGGTTGTTGGTCATCTCGAAGTCGTTCTTGGTGCGCAGCGACTGCGAGCTCGGGTCGTAGGAGTTGTTCAGGTTCTGCAGGGCCAGCGGGGCGTCGTCGAGCAGCTCGGTGAGCGAGGTCTGCTGGCTGGTGATCGTCTTGGTGATCTGGGTCAGGCCGGAGATGTCGGACGTGAGTACCGAACGGTTGTCGTGGACGAGTTGGGCGACGTCTCCCAGCGCCAGAGACAGGTTGCGCAGGGCGCTCGCCAGGCTGGCGCGGTCACCGTCCAGCTGTCCCGACACGGTCGACAGGTCGTTCGTCAGCGTTCGGACGGCGCCGTCACTTTGCTGCAAGGCGTTCGTGAATGTCGCCAGGTTGTTGATGGTGCCGGTGAGGTTGGTCTTGTTGTCGGCGAGCGTGCCGACGAGGGCTGCGACGTTCTTGATGGTGGAGTTGATCTGCGAGCCGTTGCCGCGAAGGTTGTCGGCGCTGACTGACAACAGCCGCGAGAGGGCGCCGGACTTGTTGGCGCCGTTGGGCCCGAGGGCGACCGAAAGGTCATCGATGCTCTGCAGCAGCGTCGAGAGTTCGACGGGTGCTTCGGTGCGCGCGACCGGGATCTGCGCGTTGTTCGCCATGACCGGACCACCCCGGTACACCGGGCCCAGTTGCACGTAACGGTCGGAGACCAGCGACGGCGGGATGATGAATGCCGAGGCGTTGGCGGGGATGCGCTGCTTGGCGTTGTAGCTCATCTTGACGGCGACCGTCGTGCCCTCGGGCTTGATCGACGTGATCGTGCCGACGAGCACCCCGAGCACGCGCACACCCGAGCCCTTGTAAAGGCCGGTCGCCCGGGTGAAGTGAGCCGTGACGGTCTTGTGCGGCGCACCCGAGGTGAGCACGGTGATCGCCGCGACCACCACGAGCAGCGCCGCGACCACGCCGGCGATGGGCTTGAGGTACTTGGAGGGGTTCTGCATCAATGACCCCCCAGCAGTCCGGTGATGCCGGAGGTCCCGCCGAGCAGGCTCGGCGGCAGCTTCACCTGAGCAGCGAAAGGCCCGAGGTTCGCGACGTACGTGTCGAACCACTTGCCGTTGCCGATGGTGTTGCTGAAGATCCGCACGAAGGGGCCGGCGAGCTGCAAGGTGCGGTAGATCGCGGCCTGGTTGGCGTTCAGCGTGTCGATGACCGTCTTCAGGTGCGAGAGCGCCGGGTTGATGGCCGCCCGGTTGTCGACCACGAGCCCGGTCAGCTGCTTCGCGAGGGTCGAGGTGTTGTTCAGCAGTTCGGTGATGACCTGACGCCGCTCGTTGAGCACCTGGAGTACCTGGTCGGTGCTGACCAGCAGCTGCTGCAACTCCTTGTCGCGTCCGGCCAGTACCCCGGTGACGCCCTTGGCGTGGGCGAGCAGGGTCTGCAGCTGCTGGTCGCGGCTGGCGATGGTGGTCGACAGTCGCGACAGGCCGGAGAGGGTCTGCTTCACGTTGGGTGCGGTGTCTGCGAAGTCCGCCGACAGCACGTCCAGCGCCTTGGTCAGCTGCGCGGTGTCGATGTGGTCGACGGTCGTCGCGAGATCCTGGAACGCGGGGACGACGTCGAAGGGAGGCGTCGTCCGCGAGACCGGGATCGCCGTACCGGGACTGAGCTTGCCGTCGCCTTCGGGATCGAGCGACAGGAACTCGGCACCCACCAGCGTCTTGATCCTGATGGACGCCTTCGTCAGCGAACCGAGCGAGACCCCGTCCCGCACGCGGAACTTGACGAGCACGTGGTCGCCCTCGAGTCCGACGCTGGTGACGGTGCCGACTTTCACGCCGGCGACGCGTACCTCGTTGGTCTTCTTCAGGTTCGCCGCTTCGGTGAAGTCCGCGCGGTAGATCTTGCCGCCACCGTTGAAGAACGGCAGGTTCTGCGCCTGGAAGGCGAGGACGCCGAAGAGGGCGAGGAAGGCCACCCCGGCCAGCCCGATCGGGACGGGATTGCGTTCGCGGAAGGGCTTCATCCGTTGCACACCCCGTCACCGTTCTGGACCGAGGGGGTGGTGGCACCAATCAATGTCCCGCTGACCTTGACGTCTGCCTTGCAGAGGAAGAAGTTGAACCACGAGCCGTAGGTGGCGGTGCGGCCGACGGCGTTCAGCGTCTGCGGAATCTGCTGCAGCTTCTGGGCAAGCGCAGCCTTCTGGCTCGCCAGCTGCGCGGTGACGGTGTTGAGCTGAGTGATGTCGCCCGCGAGGGGAGGACGCGCGTCGGCGAGCAGGCCGCTGAAGTCACTGGCCAGGTTGTCGATGTTGACGAGCGAGTCGCCGATCGCCTGCCGATCCTGCGCGAGACCGCCGAAGAGGCGCTGCAACTGCACGATGAGCTGATCGAGTTGGTTGTCCCGCTGGTCCACCGTGCCGAGAACGGTGTTGAGATTGTTGATGACGTCGCCGATCACCGCGTCGCGATCGGCGATCGTGTTGGTGAGCGACGCGGTGTGGATCAGCAGCTCGTTGAGCGTGCCGCCTTCGCCCTGCAGCGTCTGGACGATTTCGAACGCCAGCCTGTTCACGTCTGCCGGGTTCAGCGCCTGGAACAGTGGCTTGAAACCGTTGAACAGGACCGTGAGATCGAGCGCCGGTGTGGTCTGCGTGACCGGGATTTCCCCGTGCGGCTTCAGCACCGGCGGCGGCGAGTTCGTCACCGCGTCATCCAGAGCGAGGAAGCGGCCGCCGATGAGGTTCAGGTAGCGAATGCGCGCCTTGGTCGTGGTGTAGAGCTTGACGCCCTTCTTCACCTTGAAGGAGACCTCGGCGTACCTCTTGTCGACGAGCTTGACACCGGTCACGGTACCGACCTTCACGCCCGCGATCCGAACGTCGTTGCCCCCGAAAAGCCCTGTGGCGTCGGTGAATCTGGCCTTGTAGCTGCTTTCGGCATCGAAGCTGATGTTGCCGATCGTCTGCGCCAGGGTCAGCGTCAGGAACAGCGTGACGATGATGAAGACGATCAGCTTGATCAGCGAGGCCTTGTAGCTCATGGCGATGTCACCGTCGTGCCGCGCAGGATCGGGCCGAGCAGCAGATCGGCCACGCTCTCATCGCTCAGGCTGGTGCTCGCCTGGTGCTGGGTGACCGTCCCGACGATCGAGGCGATGAGCTTCTGCTCGGCCGGCGAACCGACGACGTCCGCCGACGTTCCGGCGTCGGCGGCCGGTGCCGGGCCCAGGGCTGCAAGAGCAGTGGCGGAACCGTTGTCGGCGCTGCCGGCCGCCGATCCCACACCGCAGTTCGGGCCGTACTGGCTGCCCTCCTTGTTGATGTACTTCGGGCAGTCGTTCGGTGCGGTGTAGGCACCTTTGGGACTGACCGGGATCAGTGAGATGTGCAGCCAGTTCTTGTTGCTGCCGGTCCCGAAGACCTCGCGCAGCTTGGGTGCGATCTCCGCGAGACCGTCGATGGTCTGGGCGATGTTGCCGCCGCGGCTCGCGAGCTCGCTGAGGATCGGCGCCGAGACCTGACCCAGCTGGATCAGGTGGGTTTCGTTGTCGGTGAGTACCCCGGTGGCCGTGTCGGAGAAGCTCGTGGTGTCGCGCAGGAACTGCAGCAGCGTGTTCTGCTTGGCCGTCACCGTCTGGCTCGTGAAGGCGCTGTTCTCCAGGAAATGCAACAGATCCGGCGCTGCCTTGCTGTAGCTGTCGGCGACGCTGGCGAGCTCGGAGATGTCGGTGGTGAACGAGGGCAGATGCGTGTTGAACCGGCGCAGGTAATCGTCGAGATTGACCAGATTCTGGCCGAGCTCGTCGCCCCGGCCTTCGAGCGCGTTCGCCAGGTTGGTGAGGGTCACGTTCAGCTGCTGGGGGCTGACGGCGTCTATCACCGGGAGGATGTTGTTGAGGACCTGCTCGACCTCGATGGCGTTGCGCGAGTGATCCTCGTTGATGACGCTTCCCGAATGCAGCGAGGACTGCCCGGCCGTGGTCGGTGTCGGGATGACGAGGTCGACGAACTTCTGGCCGAAGAGGGTCTTGGGCAGGATCCGGGCGACGACATCCTGCGGGATCAGCTTGGCCTTCGCGGGCTGCAGCGCGAGCTTGATGGTGGCGCCGTCACCGGTGGTGCTGACCTTGCGAACATCGCCCACGATGATCCCGCGCAGCTTCACGTCGGCACCGAGCGCGAGCTGCGTGCCGATGTGGCTGGTCTTCAGCGTCACCGGCGTGACCGTGATGAACGTCTTGTTGTAGAACGCTGCCGACAGCCAGACCAGGAACGCCACGACCATCAGGAAGAGGACCCCCTGCGCCTTGCGCTTGGTGCCCAGAGCCATCTTCGCCAGTGGCGGCGGGACGAGAAAGACCACCCCGCTACCCCGCGATCCGCACGGTCGCCGTGGCTCCCCAGATCGCGAGGCTGAGGAAGAAGTCGACGACGTTGATCGCCACGAGAGAGGTCCGGATCGCCCGGCCCACGGCGGTGCCGACACCGGCCGGCCCGCCCGTCGCGTAATAGCCGTAGTAGCAATGGATCAGCACGATGATGATCGCGAAGATCACCACTTTCGCCAGCGACCAGAAGATGTCGCCGGGCGGCAGGAAGATGTGGAAGTAGTGGTCGTAGGTACCCGTCGACTGCTTGAACTGCCAGGTGACGATGGTGCGCGTCGCGAGGTAGGACATCAGCAGGCCGAAGAAGTACAGCGGCACGACGGCGACGAGAGCGGCGATGATCCGCGTCGTCACCAGATAGGGAACGCTCGGCACGCCCATGACCTCGAGGGCGTCGATCTCCTCCGACACGCGCATGGCGCCGAGCTGAGCGGTGAACCCGCATCCCACCGTGGCCGCCAGTGCCAGACCGGCCACGAGGGGCGCGATCTCACGAGTGTTGAAGTAGGCCGAGATGAAGCCGGTGAACGCCGACGTTCCGAGTTGATCCAGCGCGAGATAGCCCTGCAGGCCGACCTCGGTTCCGGTGAAGAAGCACAGGAACGCGATGACGCCGACGGTGCCGCCGATCAGGGCGAGCCCACCCGATCCGAGGGTCACGTCGGCGAGCAGCCGGATGACCTCCTTCTTGTAGCGGCGCAGCGTCTTCGGCGACCAGCCGAGCGCGCGGCCGTAGAAGGAGAGCTGACCCCCGAGGTCGTCGAGCGCATCCAGAGGCTTCTTCGCCAGCCCGGTGGCGCTGCGAAGGGCGCGGCCCGGGGCGGCAGAAATCGTTGCCGTCACCTAGAGCCCCTTCGGGGGGATGACCTGGAAGTAGATGGCGCTGATGATGTAGTTCGTCAGGAACAGCATCATGAAAGTGATCACGACCGACTGGTTGACCGCGTCGCCGACGCCCTTCGGGCCGCCTCCGGCGTTCAGCCCCTTGTAGGCCGCGACGAGCGCGGCCAGCAAACCGAAGATGATGGCCTTGGCCTCACCGACATAGAGGTCCGGCAGCTGCGCAAACGCCTGGAACGACGCGAGATACGCGCCTGGCGTGCCGTGTTGGAGGATCACGTTGAAGAAGTAGCCGCCGACCACTCCGACCACCGAAACCAGGCCGTTCAGCAGCGCGGCGACGAGACGCAAGCGAGCACGCGCGGCACCACGAGGCGCTGGATCGGCGAAATGCCGAGCACCTCCATGGCGTCGATCTCGTCGCGGATCTTGCGGCTGCCGAGGTCCGCACAGATCGCCGAGCCACCGGCACCCGCGATCAGCAGCGCCGTGACGATCGGACCTGCCTCGCGCACGATCGCGAGCACCGCCGCGGCGCCCGTGTAGGACTGGGCGCCGATCTGGGCAGCGAGATTGCCGAGCTGCAGCGCGATGACCGCACCGAAAGGGATCGAGACCAGCATTGTCGGCAAGATCGTCACGCTCGCCACGAACCAGGCCTGGTCGATGAACTCCCGCCACTGGAACGGCCGCTTGGGAAGCGCCCGGATCGTGTCCAGGAAGAGCGCGAACATCTCGCCGACCGGCTTCATCGGCCTCGCGACGAATGCGGGATAGCTCATTCACGATCTCCACGGCTGGTGCGACTGGCACGCCAGCCGGCCAGCACGCCCCTGCGCGGGCTGCGGGCGGCCTCGGCCGGGTCACCGTTCACCGCATCGCCGTTCGCCGAATCGGTCTTGGCCGGATGCCCGTTGCTCGAGGGCGGGCTCGGGAAGGGGGTCGGCCGGGGGCGTTCCGCGCGCCCGTCAGGCGTCGGGCGCGGCCGGCCGGCCACGGGTGACGGCCGGCCCTGGGGACTGGGCCTGCGGGCGACGGGCGGCGCGGACGGGGCGGGACGGGCGATCTGCTGGGTTGGCGCATCGGACGTGCTCGGGGCGGGCGGCGGCGAAGGCCGGTGGGGCGGCGAGCCGACGGTGCGTCCGCGCGCGCCTGGGCACGGAAGTCCTCGACGCTCATCGCGCGCGCCGGCGGCTCGTCCGAGGGCTCCAGCCCGTCCTCGCCGAAGATCGAGCCGAACGGGATGTCAGCCCGGCGCGAACCGTCACGAAGAAACGCGTGGCTTCCGTGCGGTGATGACATCGAAGGCCGGACCAGCGGCCAGGAGGGGAGCATCTGGGGTTCGATCGGAGGCAGCTCGGCGTCCTCGTACCCGGCGTCCGCCTCGGCGGCCAGTTCGGCCGCGTCCTTCTCCTCCGACATCCCGATCGGTCCCTGCTTGCGTCCGTTCATGAACTGCAGGACGACCGGCTCCTCGCTGGTCAGCAGATCCGAACGCGGCCCGAACATCGCAAGGTGGCGGCGATACAGCAGCCCGATGTTGTCCGGCACGCTGCGGGCGGTGTTGATGTTGTGAGTGACGATCAGGCAGGTCGCGCCGGTCTGGGCGTTGAGGTCGACGATGAGCTGGTCGAGATAGGACGTGCGGACCGGATCGAGGCCGGAGTCGGGCTCGTCGAAGAGCAGGATCTGCGGGTCGAGCACCAGCGCCCGGGCGAGGCCGGCGCGCTTGCGCATGCCGCCCGAGATCTCACCCGGCAGCTTGGATTCGGCGCCGGACAGGCCGACCAGGTTCATCTTCTCCAGGACGATCCGCTTGATCTCCGCCTCGCCCTTCTTCGTGTGCTCGCGCAGCGGGAAGGCGATGTTGTCGAACAGGTTCTGCGAGCCGAAGAGCGCGCCGTCCTGGAAGAGGACGCCGAAGAGCTTGCGAGTCTCATACAGCTGCGACTCCGGGATGTTGCAGACGTCGCGGCCTTCGATCCAGATGTGTCCGGCGTTGGGCTTCAGCAGCCCGACGAGATGCTTGAGGAAGACTGACTTCCCGGTGCCCGACGGGCCGAGCAGTACGGAGATCTCACCGGCGGGCAGAGTCAGGGAGACGTTCTCCCAGATGGTCTGCTTCCCGAACCGCTTGGTCAGGTTCTCGACCTTGACCTCGACGCCCACGCAGTTCTCCTCACCGATTGCCCCTGGCAGCACCTTTCGGCCGCGGGCGTCCTGCTCTCCTCAACGAGGAGAGCCCTGATGAGTGACGCCGGTTACGCCCGAACCTGCCGCTGCCCGGAGAGTGCTCGCGGGTTTGTGACCCGGATAGCCGATTCGCAAACCCGGGGTCGTTACTACGCGGTAGGCCTTCGAGCCATATATCCGGATAAGGAGGTAATTATCGGGGACGACAAAGCGGCCACCCACCCGCGAGGGTGGATGGCCGCCTGGTGGAGTCACTGCCCGGACGCGCCGGGCAGGGTGGATCTTGGGGCGAACTACTTGAGGGTGACCGTGGCGCCGGCGCCTTCGAGGGCCGCCTTCGCCTTCTCGGCCGCCTCCTTGGCCACGCGCTCAAGGACGGGCTTGGGAGCGCCGTCGACCAGGTCCTTGGCCTCCTTCAGGCCGAGGCTGGTGAGCGTGCGCACCTCCTTGATGACCTGGATCTTCTTGTCACCGGCCGCCTCGAGGATGACGTCGAACTCGTCCTGCTCCTCAGCAGCGGGGGCCTCAGCAGCGCCGCCGCCGGCACCGGGTGCGGCCGCGAGGGCTACCGGAGCAGCAGCGGTGACACCGAAGGTGTCCTCGAACTGCTTCACGAACTCGGAGAGCTCGAGCAGGGTCATCTCTTTGAAGGTCTCGAGCAGGTCGTCGGTGCTCATCTTTGCCATTGGTGTTCAGTCCTCTTCGGTGGCAGGGGTCGGGTCAGCGGCGGCAGCCTCGGCGGGAGCCGGGTCAGCCGATTCAGCGGTGGCGGTTTCGGTGTCGGGTGCGACAGCAGGCTCGGCCGGTCCCTCGGCCTCACGCTTCTGACGCAACGCCTCGATCAGGCGCGCGGCCTGAGCGAGCGGGGCCGCGAACAGGCTGACCGCGTTGGACAGCGAGGCGTTCATCGCGCCGGCCAGCTTGGCCAGCAGCACCTCGCGCGACTCCAGGTCAGCGAGCCGGCGGATCTCATCAGCCGAGATCGGGTTGCCGTCGAGTACCCCGCCCTTGATGATGAGCAGCGGGTTGGTACGCGAGAAATCGCGCAGCCCCTTGGCCGCCTCGACGGGATCGCCGGAGATGAACGCCACGGCCGTCGGACCGGTGAGCATCTCGTCCAGCCCGGTGAGCCCGGCCTGCTTGGCAGCGATCTTGGTGAGGGTGTTCTTGACGATCGCGTAACGCGCCGAATCGCCCATGGATCGCCGTAGCTCGGTCAGCTGGCTGACGGTGAGCCCGCGGTACTCGGTGAGTACGGCGGCAGACGATCCGCGGAACGCATCAGCGATGTCGGCGACTGCAGCGTCTTTGTCAGATCTCGCCATCGCGCTCCTTCGCTCGGGCCGACAGCCACGAGCAGGCACGCGCAAAGGGCTCAGAGGATCAAGAAACCCTCTCGCCACTCCTGCGCAGGCCAGCCCGAGGGCTTTTACAGCTGCCGAAGCAGCAACCGGCGGTCTTGGGTGTGGTGCAAATCTGGAACTGTGGTCATCCTACCAGCGCATTTGGGACGCGGCCGCAGGAGTCAGACGACAGCGTCGGTGGCGACGCTCTTGGTGCGGTTGGGGTCGACCGGCACGCCGGGACCCATGGTCGTGCTGAAGGTGATCTTCTTCAGGTAGCGACCCTTGGCCGCCGACGGCTTGGCCCGCAGGATCTCGTCCAGCACTGCCGCGTAGTTCTCGGCGAGCTGCTCCTCGGTGAAGCTGGCCTTGCCGATCACCAGGTGCAGGTTGGCCTGCTTGTCGACCCGGAAGTTGATCTTGCCGCCCTTGATGTCACCGACGGCGCGGGTGATGTCCATGGTCACGGTGCCGGTCTTCGGGTTGGGCATCAGGCCACGAGGACCGAGGATGCGGGCGATGCGCCCGACCTTGGCCATCTGGTCAGGGGTCGCGACGGCCGCGTCGAAGTCCAGGAAGCCGCCCTGGATCTGGGCGACGAGATCATCGCTGCCGACGATGTCAGCACCGGCAGCCGTGGCCTCCTCGGCCTTGGCGCCACTGGCGAAGACGGCAACGCGCGGCGACTTGCCGGTGCCGTGAGGCAGGTTGACGGTGCCGCGCACCATCTGGTCAGCCTTGCGAGGGTCGACCCCGAGCCTCAGCGCGACCTCGACAGTCGCGTCGAACTTGGTCGGACTCGTCTCCTTCGCCAGCCGGACGGCCTCGAGCGGGGTGTAGATGCGCTCCGGGTCGATCTTCTCGGCGGCAGCGCGGTAGGTCTTGCTTCGCTTCATCGAAATTCCTTACAGCAGTGGTACGGACGGACCGAGTGGCCCTCCCACGTCGGACGGCGCGAACTGCGCTCGCACCGTTTGCAACAGGTGGTGCAACAGCTAGTCGGTGACGGTGATGCCCATCGAGCGCGCGGTGCCGGCGATGATCTTCTCGGCGGCGTCGACGTCATTGGCGTTGAGGTCAGGAAGCTTGGTGGTGGCGATCTCGCGCACCTGCGCCCGGGTGAGCGAGCCGACCTTCGTCTTGTGCGGCACCGCGGAACCCTTGTCGAGCCCAGCTGCCTTGAGGATCAGGCGGGCCGCCGGAGGCGTCTTGGTGATGAAGGTGAACGAGCGATCCTCGAACACCGAGATCTCGACCGGAACGACGTTGCCGCGCTGGGATTCCGTCGCCGCGTTGTACTGCTTGACGAACTCCATGATGTTGACGCCGTGCTGACCGAGCGCCGGACCCACCGGCGGGGCCGGGGTGGCGGCACCCGCCTGGATCTGCAGCTTGATGACAGCCGCGATTTTTTTCGCTTTGGGAGGCATATCGAGGAACCTTTGCTTGAACGATGAAACGGCTGGATGACGGGCGGGCTAGATCTTCGCGACCTGGTTGAACTGCAACTCGACCGGGGTTTCCCGGCCGAAGATCGACACCAGCACCTTGAGGCGCTGGGCGTCGAGGTTGACCTCGCTGATGGTGGCCGGAAGCGTGGCGAACGGCCCGTCCATGACGGTGACCGATTCGCCGATCTCGTACTCCTGAGCCTTGGGCGCCTCGACCTTCTTCTTCTCCTGCGCCGGGGCCAGGATCCCGACGATCTCGTCCATGCGCAGCGGCGACGGCTTGTTGGTGAGGCCGACGAACCCGGTGACGTTAGGCGTGTTGCGCACAGCGCCCCACGACTCGTCGACCAGATCCATCCGGACGTAGACGTAGCCCGGGTACTTCTTCTGCTGGACGGTCTGCTTCTTACCGCCCTTGATCTGGATGACCTCTTCGGTGGGCACCTCGATCTGGAAGATGTAGTCCTCCATGTTGAGGCTCTGGATGCGCTGCTCCAGGTTGGCTTTCACCCGGCCCTCATAGCCGGCGTAGGTGTGCAGCACGTACCAGTCCCCCGGCAGCGATTCGAGCTCGCGGCGGAACGAGACCACCGGATCCTCGTCCTCATCGGGAGCTGGGGCGGCAACGGGCGCGGCCTGCTCGGCAGCATTGGCCGCATCGTCGGCAGCGGACTGCCCGATGTAGCCGGGGCCCTCGTCGACGCCGGTGATGCCGTCACCCAGCTCACCCTCCTCGGGCTGCTGGCCGGCTTCGCTGGAGGCCACCTGATCGGATTCGAGCATCTCGATGGGATCGAGCCGGTCCACGGCTTCCTCCTGCTCGGATGGCTCGTACTGAGACGACAAAACGCTCCTTAACCGAAAATGCCCAGCACCGCGCGGGTGAGCCCGTAATCCAGGGTCGCCACGATGGCGGTCACGACAACGACAAAAACCAGCACGACCACGCTGTAGGTGAACAGCTCGTTGCGCCCGGGCCAGATGACCTTGCGCAGCTCGCTGACGATTTCGCGGTAGTACTGCACCGTGCGACGCCAGATGTTGGGGCGACGCGGCGGAGCGCCTCGACCACCCGCTGCCGGTTCTACGGCAACGGCAGGCTCATGCGTTTCGGTCGACATGACCCTCCGCTCCTGCCCCACCCGGGGATTGCTCGACGCCTTCTCGCTTGCTGAACCGAACCCGTACTCACCCAGCCGACCCCATCACGGCCCACCTGGCAGGGGCGACAGGACTTGAACCTGCAACAACCGGTTTTGGAGACCGGGACTCTGCCAAATTGAGCTACGCCCCTTCAGGGACAGACGGGCGCGCTGACGCTAGGCCCGACTGCTACCCCGCGCCAGTGTACGCGCCGCGCCTGCGGCGGCCGCTCACTCCGGCGCTTGAAAACCACGCCGTTTGCGAGCAATCAATCCATGGAGTCGATCGGCCGTTTGCGTGACAGCATGAAGGACATGTCTTCACGCTCCGCGCATCTCCGCCCGTATCGGCGGTATCGCCCCCTCGGCCACGCTGGCGGTCGATGCCACCGCGAAGGCGCTGAAGGCGGCCGGACGCGACGTCATCGGCTTCGGTGCGGGCGAGCCCGACTTCCCCACGCCCGAGCACATCGTCGCCGCCGCCGAGAAGGCCTGCCGTGACCCGAAGATGCACCACTACACGCCGACGGCGGGGCTGCCCGAGCTGCGCCAGGCCATCGCCGAGAAGACCAAGCGCGACTCCGGCTACGCAGATCGAGGCGTCGCAGGTGCTCGTCACCAACGGCGGCAAGCAGGCCGTCTACGAGGCGTTCGCCACGCTGCTCGACCCGGGCGACGAGGTCATCGTCCCGGCTCCGTACTGGACCACCTACCCGGAGTCGATCCACCTGGCGGGCGGCGTCACGGTTCCGGTGCTCGACCGGGGCGGCGGCCGGCTACAAGGTCACCATCGAGCAGCTCGACGCGGCGCGCACCCCGCGCACCAAGGTGCTGCTGGTGGTCAGCCCGTCCAACCCGACCGGCGCCGTCTACACGCCGGAGGAGCTCACGGCGATCGGCCGCTGGGCCGTCGACGCCGGGATCTGGGTCGTCACGGACGAGATCTACGAGCACCTCGTCTATGGCGGCGCCCGGTTCAGCTCCGTGCCGGTGCTGGCAGCCGTCCTCGCCGACCGGTGCGTCGTCGTCAACGGGGTCGCCAAGACCTACGCGATGACCGGATGGCGGGTCGGATGGCTGATCGGCCCGGCTGACGTCGTCGGCGCCGCGACCAACCTGCAGTCGCACGCCACCTCCAACGTCTCCAACGTCGCTCAGGCGGCCGCGCTCGCTGCGGTCAGCGGCGACCTCTCCGCGGTCCACGAGATGCGCACCGCCTTCGACCGCCGGCGCCGTGCCATGCACGCCGGGCTGTCGGCGATCCCGGGCGTCACCTGCCCGCTGCCCGAAGGGGCGTTCTACTGCTACCCCGACGTGTCGGAGTTGCTCGGCAAGCCGATCGCCGGCCGCAAGGCCGAGACCTCGGCTGAGCTCGCGGCGATCGTGCTCGAAGAGGTCGGGGTGGCGGTCGTTCCCGGGCGAGGCCTTCGGCGCGCCCGGGGCGTTCCGGATGTCGTACGCGCTCAGCGACGAGGACGCTGCCGAGGGCGTGCGGCGGCTGCACGAGGTGCTCACGCGCGATTAGCGGATCGCACCGGCGTTGCGCAGGATGGCGATCGCCTTGGGTAGCGAGCGCATGGCATGGGCGAAGTCGGCCGGGTAGGCCACTTTCCAGGCGAACGCCTTCACGTAGCAGCGCAGCGCGGCATCGAACTTCGCCGCTCCGGACGCCTGGCGCGCGGCGATGAGCGCGTCGGCGCCCTTGAAGTAGACGACGGTGTTGTAGCCGGGCAGGTCGTGCTCGAAGGCTGACACGGGCAGGTCGACGCGGACGCGGGTCGGCACCGCCCGTCGCCGAGCCGCCGACGGTGGCGGTGCCACCGAAGAGCTCGTCATCGACGATCTGCTCGACAGCTGTGGCGAAGGCCTCGTCCATCCACGGGTGCAGCTCCTGGTCGTCACCCGACGAGCCCGTAGAACCACATGTGCGCCAGCTCATGGGTCGTGACGGACTGGTCGCCGTCCTGGCCGAGGAACGTCAGGCCGGGATATTCGATGCCGGTCCCGCCGAGGTCGGGCAGCGACACGAGGGTCAGAGACGTGAACGGGTACGGCCCGAGGTGGCGCACCAGCAACGGCAAGGCGTGATTGACCTGCTCGAGCACCTGCTGGTTGGACAGGTCGACCTTGGGCGCCCGTCCGATGCGAACCTTCACCGGGCCGTCCGGCGTCTGCACGTTCGCCGTGAGGACCTGAAAGCGGCCCACAGCGACGGCGACATCCCGCGCGTTGGGTGACGTGAAGTGCCAGCTGCGACGCCCGGGCCCGGCACTCACCGGCGGGTCACCCACGCCGTTGGCGAGGACCGTATCGGCGGCCGGCGCGACGACGGTGAGGTCGAGCTGCGCGTCTTCGCTGACCGCCATCTCCGCCGGGGTGCTGCTGCCGGGCGTGCGTACCCAGCCGACCCCGTCGACCCAGGCGAGCAGCGGCGCGGCGGTCGCCCACCACGCGGTCTGCCCGTCGGAACCGAGGCGATCGATGAACGAGGGCGGCAGCCGCAACGTGAAATCGAGGTCGCTGGTCACGGATTGCCCGCTGGGCAGGGTCCGTCCGAGGGGCAGCGTCAGCAAGGTGCCCTGGCGTCCCCGGCCGTCCGCCTGCAGAGGCGAGCTGCTCAGCGACGACCTGGCCGGAGATCTCGGCCTTGGAGACCGTCAGCGAACCGCCGAGGAAGTGGTCGCGTCCGTTGGGCCACAGCCGGTAGACGAGTTCGGAGATCGGCCGGTCGGGAGTGAAGACCACGCGCTCGTGGCCGGTCACGGTCCGGTGGTCGGCCGCGAGCGTGAAACTCAGCGTCACCTGCGGCCGGTGCGGATCGGGCGGCAGATAGGAAGCCGGGCAGGACGAGGCTGCGCTGGAGGTCGCCGCCACCGAAGGCGACGGTGACCGGGTACGCGATGGCTGAGGGCTCGGGGCTGTCTGCGGTCTCGCGCTACCGCATGCCCCGAGGGTGGCGAGCGCGGCAGCGCCGGCGATCGCGACCCCGCGTCCCCCTCGGCCGCGAGAACCCTGCTGGAAGCGGTGAGAAATCAGGAGAGCTGAACGACGGCGCGCGCCTGGGTGAGCACCTTCGCCCCGTCAGCGCCGCCTACCCGGGCGGTGAGCGCGATGCTGACGCGCTTGCCTTCCAGCTTCTCTTCGACCGTGCCGGAGACGACCAGGGACGTGCCCTTGTCGTCGTCGGGGACCGGGACCATCGAGGAGAACCGCACGCCGTACTCGACGACGGCCGCCGGGTCACCGACCCAGTCGGTCACCAGCCGGGCGGCGGTAGCCATGGTGAACATGCCGTGAGCGATGACGTCAGGAAGCCCGACCGCCTTCGCGAACCGCTCGTTCCAGTGGATGATGTTGAAGTCCCCGGACGCCCCCGCATATTGCACGAGCTGGCCGCGGGTGACCCCGTAGGTCTGGGCGGCGATCTCGGTGCCGACCTCGACGTCGTCGTAGCTGACGGCCACGGCTCAGCCCTCCTTCGGGGCGGCGGTGCCGCGCGAGATCGTCGTCATCGTCGCGGTGGCGACGTGCTCGCCGTCGGCGGCGTAGATGTTCGTCTCCATGATCAGGGCCTCGTTACGCCCGATGTCACGGATGTCAGCGACCTTGCTGCGCCCGACGAGCGCGTCGCCGGCGTAGACGGGCCGGTGCAGCACGAACTTCTGCTCTCCGTGCACGACGAGGCTGTAATCCAGACCGAGGTCGGGATCGCCCACCGGACCGGAGCCGCGCCGGAATCCCAGCGTGGTCAGGAACGTGGGCGGTGCTACGAGATCGCGATGCCCGGCCGCCTTGGCCGCCTGCGACGTCGTGATAGATCGGGTTGGCATCGCCGATCGCCGACGCGAAATGACGGATGAGCTCGCGGCCCACCTCGAAAGGCGTCTCGAACGAGTACTCCCGGCCGATGAAGGCCCGGTTGAGCGACATGCTCGCCCCTTCGCTACCGCGTCTCGCGGTGCTCGGTGTGGTCGTTGCAGTTCGGGCAGTACTTCTTCAGGTCGAGACGATCAGGATCGTTTCGCCGGTTCTTCTTGGTGATGTAGTTGCGGTGCTTGCACACCTGACACGCCATCGTGATCTTGGGTCGGACGTCAGTGGCCTTGGCCACGGGAACACCTTCTTCTTACTCGCGTCTTGCTCGTGGTCGGGCCAGATTTTGACCCGCTTGCGATCCGGTAGCGGAGGCCGGATTTGAACCGGCGACACAGCGATTATGAGCCGCTTGCTCTGCCTAACTGAGCTACTCCGCCGGGCAGCCGGAGCACCGGCGCTTCGAGCCCCTTTACGGAATCGAACCGTAGACCTTCTCCTTACCATGGAGACGCTCTGCCGACTGAGCTAAAGGGGCATGATGCCGCAGGCCAGCGTACACGTTCGGGCTGTACGCGATCCCTGCGCCCGGCTCGCCTCGGCCGACTCAGCCTCCCACCAGCCTGATCGGCCCACGGCGTAACGGTTGCTCGCGCATCGCAAGCCAGGTCGTGAACCTTTCGGCCGGCAACGGCCGGCTGAACAGATACCCCTGAGCGATGTCGCAGCCCATCGAGGCGAGCCGGTCACGGGTGCGCTCGTCCTCGACTCCCTCGGCCACGACGCGCAGCTGAAGGTGGCGCGCCAGCCCGAGAATCGTCTCGACGATCGCTGCATCGCTCTCATCGACCGCCATGTCCTGCACGAACGACTTGTCGATCTTCACCTCGCTGACCGGGAGGCGGCGCAGGTAGGCGAGCGAGGAGTAGCCGGTGCCGAAGTCGTCGACCGACAGCGAGATCCCGGAGCGCGCCAGCCGCTCGAGTACCGGCAGGGCGCGCGGCACGTCGCGCATGACCGAGCTCTCGGTGATCTCCAAGGTCAGCAGGTCGCTGGGCAGGTCGTACGTGGTGAGCAGCCGCGCGATGGTGGCCGGCAGCTGCGGATCGAGCAGGCCGCGTACCGAGAGATTGACCGCCACCGGGATACGGCGCCCCGCGTCCAGCCACGCCCGACACTGCGAGAGAGCCAGCCGCATGACGACGGCCGTCAGCGGGACTATCAGCCCGGTGCGCTCGGCCATGGGCAGGAACTCGTCGGCGTGCAGCAGGTCCTCGACCGGGTGCTGCCAGCGCACCAGCGCCTCGACCCCGGTGACGGCACCTGCCGCCTTGTCGCGGCCGGGACCGGCTTGCAGGGCGACCTTCGGCTGGTAGTGCAGGACGAGCTCGTCGCGTTCGAGCGCCCGGCGGAGCTCGCCGATGAGGGCCAGCCGGCGGGGGTCGGTCGAATCCAGGCTGGCGCGCCACGACTGGACCGGCGGCTCGCCGCCCTTCGCGAGCCGCAACGCCGCCTCGGCGCGGCGCAGCAGCAGCTGGGCGTCGCGGCCGTGCAGCGGGGAGACCGCGACCCCGACCGCACCACTTCCGTCCAGCGCCAGGCCGGAGACGTGCACGGGCTCGAGCAGCGCTTCCCGGACGGTCTGGGCCAGCGCCAGCGACTCGCCGACCTCCTCGACACCGGGCAGCAGCATCCCGAACTCGTCGTTGCCGACGCGCGACACGGTGGCGCCCGCGGGCGCGTGGGCCACCAGCCGCTGCGCCACCTGGATCAGCACCTCATCGCCGCTCGCGCCGCCCAGGGTGTCGTTGATCTGGCCGAAGCGGTCGAGGTCGACGATCAAGACGGCGGCCGGCCCGGCGGCGAGCACCTCGGACAGCCGGTGGGTCAGCAGCCCTCGGTTGGGCAGCCCGGTCAGCGCGTCGTGGGTGGCGTCGTAGACGGACCGCTCCAGGAGCCGGTCGTTCTGCAGAGCGGTCGCGACGTGAGCGGCCAGAGCTTCAGCCAGCCGGGTGTCGTCATCGCCGAACGTCGAGGTGTCACCGAGCCGGTCGCGCACCTCGAGCATTCCCATGGCGCGCTCGCCGCCGGGCAGTGGCACCTGCACCGCATCACGAATGCCTTCGCCCGTCAGGAGCGGATCCTCATCGCCGCGCGCGATCAGCACCGACTTGCCCGCATCGGCCCTCGCGGCGAGATCGGGGCGCTCGTGGTCGACGGCGACGGGCTCACCATCGGCGTCGACCGAGAACCGCAGCACCGGCGCCACGTCGGGCGGTGGTTCGCGAAGCCAGAGCACCGCGCTGTCGGCGGCGAGCAGCCTGGTGACGTCACGCAGGAGCAGGCTCACCAGCTCGCCGCCACCCGAGGCGCCGACCACGCGCTGGGCGAAGGCGTTGACCTCGCTCAAGGTGGCGTGGCGCCGGGACAGGGCCGCGTAAGCCCGATAGGAGAGCAGCACGAGCAGCCCCACCATCGCCAGGAGGGCGCCGGCGCCGGGCTCGGCGCGCAAGGCGATGACGGCGAGCAGGCCAAGTGACGCCGACAGCAGCCCGCCGATGACGTAGGGCGGCAGGAACAGCGCGAGGTCGCGGCGCGACGGACGGCCTTGCGTCAGCGTGATCGCCAGCGCGACGAACAGCGCGCTGACGGTGTCGGCCACGAAGATTGCGAGATAGACGGCCGGCCAGCTGCCCGGGTGGGTGATGGCGCCGACGTGCAGGGCGCGAAAGAGCAGCAGGGCGACGCCGCTCTCGATGCTGACGAGGGCGATGTTGACCGCGGCCTTGACCCCGACGACCCGGTGCTGGATCTCCGAGACCACCATCGCCAGACCGCGCGCGAGCAGGAGCACCAGCGGCGAGGTGAGCGCGAGCCCTACGACGAGCGGCGCTTCGGAAAGCGTGATGGAGAACGTCTGCCGGCGCACCTCGACATGGGCCTGCGCCCCCTCGAGGACGATGAAGCCGATCGCGAGCACGGTCCCGTGCCAGGCCGACATCCACGCGCTGAGCGAACCAGCGGGATGCGACCGCAACAGCGGCACCCAAAGGCCCACCGCGCACACGACAAGTGCGGCCAGGAGCACAGCAAGGCGCCGGACGTCGTCAGATCGACGCCGTTTCTCTGTCGGCGGCACCTCGGCTGGCGGCATGCGCCTCCCAGTGGCGGAGCTGGAATGGCCGTGTCGGCACTTCCTCTACCGGCGCCGGCCCGGCCTTCAACATCCACAACGTCGCACCCGTTTGGCCCTCAAGCAAGTAAGACGGGCCGCAGGCCAGGCAAATACGTGCTTGCCGTAGTCCTGCGACCCGTCTCAGGGAGAAGCTGTTGAGTCGCGCCGAGCCGGTGGGCGGCTCAGCGAGCTCAGCGAAATCAGTGCCAGAGCACACCGAGCGGGTGCATCTTGCCCACGAAGTGCATCGTGCCCACGAAGTGCGCCTTCGCTCCGAGCACGACACCGTGCGCGGGGTGCGTCTGAGGCATCACCATCAGTGCGATGGCCAGCAGACCGAGCAGCACACCGGCCGCAATGATCAGCATTTTGACGGTGGCGGGGCGCAGGGCGACGGTCATGTGGACCTCCAGGTAACGCGGGCTCTTGGCGGATCGGAGCTCTTTCTGAGCTGCGAAGCTGAAGGTGTCTTCGTCCATTCGGCCCATCGGACAAGTCACCCGAGCGGGTGATCCGTGGTCCCTCATTCGGCCGATCTACGTGCTGCCGCGGCCCCTGTGGGCGAGCAGGGGTATCCGCGCGAGCAGGGGGATCCGCTCGCGGGGTCCGGGGGCCCGGCCCCCGGGGGGAAATGGCGGGCCCCGCCGAAGCCGTACGAACGGCGAGCAGGGGTATCCGCTCGCGGGGTCCGGGGGCCCGGCCCCCGGGGGAAATGGCGGGCCCCGCCGAAGCCGTACGAACGGCGAGCAGGGGTATCCGCTCGCGGGGTCCGGGGGCCCGGCCCCCGGGGGAAATGGCGGGCCCCGCCGAAGCCGTACGAACGGCGAGCAGGGGTATCCGCCTCGCGGGGTCCGGGGGTCCGGCCCCCGGGGGGAATGGCGGGCCCCGCCGAAGCCGTACGAACGGCGAGCAGGGGTATCCGCCTCGCGGGGTCCGGGGGCTCCGGCCCCCGGGGGAAATGGCGGGCCCCGCCGAAGCCGTACGAACGGCGAGCAGGGGTATCCGCCTCGTGGCAGGTGTTGGGTTCGAACCAACGTAGGCTGAGCCGGCGGTTTTACAGACCGCTCCCTTTGACCACTCGGGCAACCTGCCGTGATCGCCCAGCCTAGCGAATGAGGCGGGGTGACAGGCCTGGAGGAGTTTCCGTGGCTGATCCCTCGTTCGACGTCGTCAGCAAGATCGACCGCCAAGAGGTCGACAACGCGCTGAACCAGGCCTCGAAGGAGGTCGCCCAGCGCTACGACTTCCGCGGGGTGGGAGCCTCGATCGAGTGGTCCGGCGAGCTCGGTGTCCTGATCAAGGCCAACGCCGAGGAGCGGGCGAGCGCGGTGCTCGACGTCTTCAAGGAGAAGCTGATCAAACGCGGCATCTCGCTCAAGGCGCTCGAGCATGGCGAGCCGCAGGTGTCGGGCAAGGAGTACCGCATCTCCGCCTCGATCCAGCAAGGCATCCCGGACGACAAAGCCAAGGCGATCGCCAAGAAGATCCGCGCTGAGGGACCCAAGGGCGTCCAGGCGCAGATCCAGGGTGACCAGTTACGGGTCTCCGGCAAGAAGCGCGACGACCTTCAGACTGTCATCGCCCTGCTGAAGGACAGCGACTTCGACGTGGCGCTGCAGTTCGTCAACTACCGCTGAGTCAGGCGATCGCGGCCGGGGTCAGAGCCAGTCGCGACGCTTGAAGCCGTACCAGATCGCGCCGGCGGTGCCGACCAGAATCAGCACGCTGACGACGAAGCCCCACTCGCGTCCGAATCCTGGATACGGGACGTTCTGGCCGTAGAAGCCGGTGATCGCCGTCGGCACCGCGATGACCGCCGCCCAGCCGGTCAGCTTCTTCATGATCAGGTTGAGCCGGTTGCCCTGGATGGTCAGGTTGGTCTCGAGGATCGTGGTGACGAGATCGCGCAGGCTCTCGGTCCATTCAGCGGCACGCAGGACGTGGTCGTAGACGTCCTGGAAATACGGGGCCATCTCGTCCGACACGACATGCAGGTCGCGCCGCAGCAGCGTGTTGACGACCTCGCGCATCGGCAGCACGACCCGGCGCAGCGAGACGAGGCTCTTGCGCATCTCGAAGCTGCGCCGCTGCACCTCCGGATCGCGGGGCCGATCGTCGAAGAGCATGTCTTCGAGTTCCTCGATGCCGTCGTCGAGCGACTGCACGGCTGCGAAGTGGTTGTCCACCAGCAGATCGAGCAGCCCGTGGAGCAGGAATGCGACTCCGTTGCCGGCCAGGTCCAGGCTCGAGTCCCACCGGTCGACCAGAGCGTCGACGTCGAAGCGGGTGTCGTCCTGCACCGTGACGAGCGCCGATTTCGTGATGAACGCTGACATTTCCGATGTCCGCAGCTGCCCGCTGTCCATGTCCAGTGCGACGTCGTACGCATTCAGGAAGAGGTAATCGGCGTAGCGGTCGAGCTTGGCGCGCTGGTGCGTGCTCACCGCGTCTTCCACCGACAGCATGTGCAGGTTCAGCTCGTCAGCGATGATGTGCAGCTCGCTCTTCATCGGCGAGCAAAGGTCCAGCCAGACGATCTCGCCCGCCTGGAGACGTTGGCTGACGTCAGAGACCGGGAACCCTTCGGCGACGACCTGCCCGTCGCGCCAGGCTCGGGTACGTGGCGGCCGAGTGCCGATCTTGTTGGCGTCGCACGCGTCCGGATCGACCTCGGTGGCGCACGCGTCGCGCGAGCCGGCGGCGAGATCTTGGGTCACGGCAACTCAGGGTAGCTATCGGGGGACGTAGCCGCCTGCTCCGGCTCCGCCCGCTTGCGCCATCTCCTGGAGGCGGCGGATGCGCTCGTCCATCGGCGGGTGCGTGGAGAACAGGTTGCCGACGCCGAACGTCCCGCGACGGAAGGGGTTGGCAATCATCAGCGAACTCGTCGGCGCCAGCCGGGCGGTGTCCGGCAACGGTAGCTGCGCGGTGCCCGCCTCGAGCTTGTACAGCGCTGACGCGAGCCCGAGCGGATCGCCCGACAGCTGAGCGCCGGACTGATCGGCCTGGTACTCCCGCGACCGGCTGACCGCCAGCTGCACCACCGCGGCGGCGATGGGTCCGAGGATGATCAGCAGGATCAGCTCGAGGAAGTTGGCGCCGCCCTCTTCGTCGTTGCGTCCACCAAATCCGAAAAGTGCTGCAAACTGGGCGAAATTGGCCAGGAACGTGATGACGCTCGCGAGCGCGCCCGCCACCGACGAGATCAGGATGTCGCGATTCGTGACGTGGGAGAGCTCGTGAGCAAGGACGCCACGCAACTCACGCTCGTCCATCATCCGCAGGATTCCCTCGGTGCAGCACACCGCCGCGTGACGCGGATTGCGGCCGGTGGCGAACGCATTCGGCTGCTGGGTCGGCGAGAGGTACAGGCGCGGCATCGGGATGCGCGCACGGGTCGCCAGCTCGCCGACGATCGCGTACAACCTGGGCTGCTCGGCCTGGCTCACCGGATACGCGCGCATCGATCGCAGCGCCAGCTTGTCGCTGTAAAAGTAGGAGAAACCGTTGATCCCCAGCGCAACCACGAGCGCGATGACCAAGCCCTGGGTGCCGCCGAAGATCCGCCCGGCCACCAAGATCAGCGCCGACAGCAGACCCAGCAGGACAGCTGTCCGCAGTCCGTTGTGGTGATTACGCATCCCGCCCGCTCCGATCTCGCCATGCTCGCCGGCCAGGCCACACTCCCAGCCCGTTCACATCTGTTCAACGGCGGCGGCGGCCGCGTTCGTTCCCCTCACGTTGGGGCGTCGGGCACCGTAGGACAAGCCTGGGGTGATATGAGTTTTTAGAACAGGTTCCTACGCTTGCCAGTCCACGTTCATGGTCACAGACCCGCGCTCGGCTTCGTTGCGCTCAGCCGAGTCGCGATCTGCTCCTAGTCCCGCTGCTGGCTCCCGTAACATTCGAGTAACTCTGCCTAGGGGGCGATTCCAGCATGACCGAGGTGTCCGCGCAGGTCCGCGGCAAGGAGGTCCGGCAGATCGACCGGGTCGTCATCCGCTTCGCGGGCGACTCCGGCGACGGCATGCAGCTCACGGGCGAACGGTTCACCTCTGAGACCGCGTCGTTCGGTAACGACTTGTCGACCCTGCCCGACTTTCCCGCCGAGATCCGAGCACCAGCCGGCTCGCCCGCCGGCGTCTCCGGCTTCCAGTTGCATTTCTCCGATCACGACATCCTGACCCCCGGCGATGCGCCCAACGTGCTCGTCGCGATGAACCCGGCGGCACTGCGCTCCAACATCAAGGACCTGCCGCGCGGCAATGACCTGGTGGTCAACCAGGACGCGTTCACCCCCGGCAACCTGAAGAAGGCCGGCTACGCGGTCAACCCGCTCGACGACGGCTCGCTGGATGAGTTCCGGGTCCACCGGGTGCCGCTGACCTCCCTCACCATCGAGGCCGTCGGCGCGGTCGACGGGGTCAACAAGAAGGAGGCCGAGCGGGCGAAGAACATGTTCGCGCTCGGCCTGATGAGCTGGCTGTATCACCGTCCGATCGACGGCACCGAGGCGTGGCTGAAGGGCAAGTTCGCCAAGCGCCCCGAGATCGCCGACGCCAATATCCGCGCCTTCAAGGCCGGGCACGCGTACGGCGAGACCACCGAGTCGTTCTCGGTCACCTACGAGGTCGCGCCGGCGAAGATGGAGCCCGGCACTTACCGCAACATCAGCGGAAACATGGCGCTGTCGTACGGGCTGATCGCCGCCTCGCAGCTGACCAAGCTGCCGCTCTTCCTCGGCTCGTACCCGATCACCCCGGCGTCCGACATCCTTCACGAGCTGTCGCGGCACAAGCACTTCGGCGTACGCACGTTCCAGGCCGAGGACGAGATCGCCGGCATCGGCGCGGCGCTGGGTGCTGCCTTCGGCGGCGCGCTGGGCGTGACGACCACCTCCGGGCCGGGCGTCTGCCTGAAGTCCGAAGCCGTGGGCCTGGCGATCACGCTCGAGCTGCCGCTGCTGGTCTGCGACATCCAGCGCGGCGGCCCGTCCACCGGCCTGCCGACCAAGACCGAGCAGGCTGACCTGCTGCAGGCGTTGTTCGGACGCAATGGCGAAGCCCCGCTGCCGGTGGTCGCTCCGCGCTCGCCGTCGGACTGCTTCTACGCCGCGATCGAGGCCGCCCGGCTGGCCACCAAGTACCGCACCCCGGTGATCCTGCTGTCCGACGGTTACCTCGCCAACGGCTCGGAGCCGTGGAAGCTGCCGACCCAGGACGAGTTGCCCGACCTCACGGTCCAGTTCGCCACCGAGGCCAACGCTCCTGACGGTTCGGGCGATTTCTGGCCCTACCTTCGCGACCCGGAGACGCTCGCGCGTCCCTGGGCCGTGCCGGGCACCGCGGGCCTGGAGCACCGCATCGGCGGTCTGGAGAAGGCCGACGGCAGCGGCGGGATCTCCTACTCCCCCGAGAACCACGAGCACATGACCCGCCTGCGCGCGGCCAAGATCGACGGCATCGCCAACGACATCCCGCCGCTGGAGGTCGACGACCCGGACGGCGACGCGACCGTGCTCGTGCTGGGATGGGGCTCCACCTACGGCCCGATCGCCGCGGGTGCCCGCCGGGTACGCGCCGGTGGACAGTCCGTGGCCACGGCTCACCTGCGCCACCTGCATCCCTTCCCGGCCAACACCGGTGAGGTGCTCCGCCGCTACGAGAAGGTGCTGATCCCGGAGATGAACCTGGGTCAGCTCGCCCTGCTCATCCGTGCCCGCTTCCTGGTCGATGCCATCAGCTACGACCGGGTACGCGGACTTCCGTTCAAGGCCGCCGAACTGGCCGACGTGATCCGCGACGTCATCGAGTCCGGGCGCATCACCGCGACCGACTCCGAAGGAGCCGTTGTATGAGCCCGATGAACCGCCTGCTTGAACTCGTCCCGAAAGCGGAGGAGAAGCAGACCCGCAAGGAGTTCACGTCCGATCAGGACGTGCGCTGGTGCCCCGGCTGCGGTGATTACGCGATCCTGGCCACGGTGCAGGGCTTCCTGCCCGAGATCGGCGTCAAGCGCGAAAACATCGTGTTCATCAGTGGAATCGGCTGCTCCTCGCGATTCCCGTACTACGTCGAGACCTACGGCATGCACTCGATCCACGGGCGTGCGCCGGCGATCGCGACCGGTCTGGCCACCTCGCGTCCTGACCTGTCGGTCTGGGTCGTCACCGGCGACGGCGACGCGCTCTCGATCGGCGGCAACCACCTGATCCACGCCCTGCGCCGCAACGTCAACCTGAAGATCCTGCTCTTCAACAACCAGATCTACGGCCTCACCAAGGGCCAGTACTCGCCCACCTCCGAGCAGGGCAAGATCACCAAGTCGACGCCGATGGGCTCGCTCGACCGCCCGTTCAACCCGGTTTCCCTGGCGATCGGCGCCGAGGCCACCTTCGTCGCGCGCTCGATCGACTCCGACCGTGCCCACCTCACGTCGGTGCTGCGGGCGGCGAACGACCACCCGGGCACGGCCCTGGTGGAGATCTACCAGAACTGCAACATCTTCAACGACGGCGCCTTCGATCTGCTGAAGGACAAGGACACCCGCGACGACTCGGGCCTGCGCCTCGAGGCCGGCCAGCCCATGGTGTTCGGCGCCGACCTCAGTCAGGGAGTGCGGCGCAGCGCGACCGGAGGGTTGGAGCTGTGCAACGCGACCGACCCGGGCGTGCTCGTTCACGATCCGTCGCTCGATGACCCCACCACCGCGTTCGCACTCTCGCGGTTGACGGGCGTCACACCGATCGGCGTCTTCCGTGACGTCGACCGCCCGAGCTACGACGAGCTGATGAGCGAGCAGCTGGCTACGGCGAAGCAGAAGCAAGGCCAGGGCGACCTCATGGCCCTGCTGCACAGCGGCGACACCTGGGACGTCAGTACCGAGCAGCGCCCGAGCAGCGGGTCAGCCGGTGCGGGTCACCACGTAGTCGCAGAGCACTTCGAGCGCTCCGCGGGCGGGGACGTCGGGCAATCCGTCGAGTTGGGCCCGCGCGCCGGCAGCTTCGGCGATCAGTTCCTCGCGGGCGCGCTCGATCGCGGACGAGCCACGCAGCGATTGCAGCGCTGACGGCGAGCACGGCGTCATCGGAGAGGTCGTCGGGCAGCGCCAAGCCGTCCTGCTCGGCGAGCAGCACGGGCAGCGTGCGGATGCCTTCGCGAAGGTCGGTGCCCGGTGTCTTGCCGGATTCGCCCGACGGGCTGGTGATGTCCAGCAGGTCGTCGGAGATCTGGAAGGCGGCGCCGATCCGGTCGCCGTAGGAAGTCAGGGCCGCGACCACTCTCGGGGAGGCTCCGGACAGCAGCGCACCGAGCTTGCCGGACGTCGCGATCAGCGAGCCGGTCTTCTCCGCGACGACCTGACGGTAGTGCGCGATGGGATCGCCGGACCCGGGCCCGACCGTCTCGCGGATCTGTCCCTCGCACAGCACCGCGATCGTCTGCGCCAGGATGCGCGTCGCCTCGGTGCCGAGATCGGCGGTGATCTCCGAGGCGCCGGGCGAAGAGGAAGTCGCCGGTGAGGATCGCGATCGAATTCGTCCAACGCGCATTGGCCGACACGGCGCCGCGGCGCAGCACGGCCTCATCCATGACGTCGTCGTGGTACAGCGTCGACAGGTGGGTCAGCTCGATGGCGACGGCCGCCGGCACGACCGCCGGCGCCTCCGGATCGCCGAAGCCCGCAGCGAGCAGCACGACCAGCGGTCGGAATCGCTTGCCCCCCGCCTCGACCAGATGGCGGGAGGTCTCGGTGACGAACGGATAGTTGCTCCGGATCGACGTGCGGAGCAGATCCTCGACCGCGCCGAGCCCGCGCCGGATCGACTCCTCCAGCGCCGGATCGAGCAGATCCAGCCCTGGCAGGCTCGCCCGCAGGGGTGGCGCCATGGGAGCCACGACTAGCGGATGAAACCGAGCTGGGCTGCGTGATTGGCGAGATCCAGCAGCGGCTGCGGCGCCACGCCGAGCACAAGCGTGACCGCCGTGCCGATGCCGATGGCGCCGTAGGTCAGCACGCTCGGGCGAACGATGACGGGCCCGTCGGCCGCCGGCTCGCTGAAGAACATCAGGACGATCACCCGTACATAGAAGAACGCCGCGATCGCGCTCGCCACCAGCCCGACGACCACGAGCGCGACCGCGCCGCCGCGCTCGGCGGCTTGGAAAACGGCGAACTTCCCGGTGAATCCGCTCGTGAGCGGAATGCCGGCGAGGGCGAGCAGCAGGAAGGCGAACGTGCCGGCCAGCGCGGGCGAGCGCTTCCCGAGGCCCTGCCAGGACGACAGGTCGTTGGCCTCCGCATCGCCGGAACGCACCATCGTCACGATGCCGAACGCCGCGATGGTCGTGAAGCCGTAGGTCACCAGGTAGAACATCGAGCTGGAGATGCCGGCCGTGCTGGAGGACGCGACGCCGACCAGGATGAAGCCGGCGTGGGCGATCGCCGAGTACGCCAGCATCCGCTTCACGTCGCGCTGGGTGATGGCCACGATCGCGCCGACGGCCATGGTCAGGATCGCGATGCCCCAGACGATCGGGCGCCAGTCCCAGCGCAGCGGACCGAAGCTGACGTACAGCACCCGGATCAGCGCGCCGAACGCGGCGACCTTGGTGCCGGCCGCCATGAAGGCCGTCACCGGGGTCGGCGCACCCTGGTAGACGTCGGGCGTCCAGGCGTGGAACGGCGCCGCACCGATCTTGAAGAACAGCCCGACGCCGAGCAGCCCGAGGCCCAGGTACAGCAGGATGTCGTTGCGCCCGGTGACGCTGGTCGCGCTGGCGATGCCGCCGAGCGACACGGTGCCCGCGTAGCCGTAGACGAGCGCGACGCCGTAGATGAAGAACGCCGACGAGAACGCGCCGAGCAGGAAGTACTTGAGCGCCGCTTCCTGCGACAGCAGCCGGCGCCGCCGGGCCAGGCCGGCCAGCAGGTACAGCGGCAGCGAGAGGATCTCCAGCGCGACGAACATGACGAGCAGCGTGTTCGACGCGGCGAACAGCATCATGCCGGCGACGGCGAACGACATCAGCGGATACGCCTCGGTCTGCAATTCGGCGCTGGTCTGCTGAGCCCGCGCGCCGACACTGCCCGGCACCACGGCGGCCCGCGCCACCAGCGAGCCGACCCGCGGCTCGGCGACCAGCATCACCGAAGCGATGGCCAGCGCGAGGATGGTGCCTTCGAGGAACAGCGCCGGACCGTCGAGCGCGACCGCGCCGGCCGCCAGCAGCTCACGCTTGCCGTGCAGCAGCGCCGACCGCCACCAGCGCGGCCGCGAAGCCGAGCGATCGCGAGGAACGGCTGCACGGTGCGGCGGTACTTGTTCGGCAGGAACGCCTCGACGAGCACCCCGGCCAGCGCGACGCCGAAGACGATCAGCATCGGCGAGAGAGCGCCGTACTGGAGCGACGGCGTCTTGATCTTGACAGGGGCCGCCAGGAGCAGCGGGGTCATCGGTGGGCTCCGCTCGAGACGGCAGTGGGCGCGGGATCACCGCGGTGGACGTCTTGCAGGGTGGCGTTGACGGCCGGCCGGATGATGTCGAGCATCGGCTTCGGGTAGACCCCCATCACGACGATCAGGAACAGCAGCGGGGCGACCGCGATCGCTTCCCGCACCGACAGGTCCTTCACCGGACCGCGGCGGCGAACCCCGCCCGGGGTCACCGGTTCCCGCAGCGACGGGTCGGGATCGTTCGGGCCGTGCACGCCCGCACCGGCGCCGATCTCCGCCGGCGCGACGGCGTACGGGGGCCGCCTTCACCTTCCGGCTGCATCCCGCGGCGTCAGCGTTGGCCCAGGCCGGACGCGGGCCGGTCATCGTGCGCTGGATGAGGTACAGGACGTAGATCGCGGCGAGCACGATGCCGACCGTGGCGACGATCGCCAGCGCCCGGTAGCGGGTGAACGTGCCGACCAGCACGAGGAACTCGCTGACGAAGGTCGACAGTCCGGGAAGCGACAGCGCCGACAGGCCGGCGAGCAGCATGACGCCGGCGAGCATCGGGGTGACCTGGAACATGCCGCGGTAGCCGTCGACGTCGCGGGTGCCGCGACGGGCGATCAGGAAGCCGACGCACAGGAACAGCGCGCCGGTCGACAGCCCGTGGTTGACCATGTAGAGCACTGCGCCCGTGCCGCCCTGAGAGGTCAGCGCGTACGTCCCGAAGGCGATGAAGCCGAAGTGGGCGAGCGAGGTGTAGGAGACCAGCCGCTTCATGTCGCGCTGACCGATCGCGAGCAGCGCGCCGTAGAAGATGCCGACGACCGCCAGCGCCAGCACCAGCGGCGCGAAGTAGCGCGAGGCGTTGGGGAACAGCGGGATGCAGTAGCGGATCAGGCCGAACGTGCCGATCTTGTCCAGCACGCCGACCAGCAGCACCGCGCCGCCGATGGGTGCCTCGGCACCGGCGTCGGGCAGCCAGGTGTGGAACGGAAACAGTGGCGCCTTGATCGCGAACGCCAGGAAGAAGCCGAGGAAGAGCAACTTCTCCACGCCGCCCGAGATGGGCATGCCGCGCAGGCTCACGAAGTCGAACGTGCCGGCGCCGTGCTGGGTCGAGACGACGTACAGCCCGATGACCGCGGCGAGCATGATGAGCCCGCCGAACAGGCTGTAGAGCAAGAACTTCACCGACGCGTACGCGCGCTGCGGGCCGCCGTAACTGCCGATGATGAAGTACATCGGGATCAGGATGACCTCGAAGAACACGTAGAACAGGAACACGTCGAGCGAGGCGAAGACCCCGACCATGCCCGCCTGCAGCGCGAGGATCAGCGCGAAGTAGCCGCCGACCGAACGGCGGCCGGTGGCGGCGACCTCGTCGACCTCGTCCCATGAGGCGATCAGCACGACCGGCACCAGCAACGCGGCGAGCGCGATCAGCACCAGGGCGATGCCGTCGACGCCGACCTCGTAGTGGACGCCGAACGCCTTGATCCAGTCGTACTTCTGGAAGAACTGGTAGCCGGTCTTATTCTTCTTGAAGTCGATGACCATCGCGATCGGTGAACGCGAGTTCGACGAGCGAGAAGAACAGCGCGGTCTGCTTGGCGAGCAGCGGGTTGGTCTTGGGCAGCAGCGCGACGACCAGCGCGCCGCCGAGCGGGATGATCAGCAGGATCGTCAGACCAGGGCATGTCGCTGCTCATCCGATCCGCACGAGCAGGAGGGCGCCGGCGATGAGCACGGCCCCCCCGAGCATGGACAGGGCGTACGAGCGCACGAAGCCGGTCTGGGTCCGTCGCAATCGTCCGGACAGACCACCGATCCCCGCGGCCAGCGCTGCGGACGGCTCCGTCGATGCCGTTGTTGTCGACGAAGACCAGCATCCGGGTCAGCCACTGGCCGGGACGCATGAAGATCGCCTCGTTGGCGGCGTCGGTGTAGAGGTTGGCCCGCGCGGCGCGGGTGACCGGGGTGACCTGGCTCGGGGCCAGCACCGGCACCGGACGCAGCTGGTAACGCAAGCAGACCGCCCGCGACCCCGCCGATGACCACCAGCAGCGTGAGCAAGGTCAGCACGACCGGCGAGATGGTGTGGACCCCCTGCTCCGCCGACTTGCCGAGCACCGGGCTCAGCCAGTGCTGCAGGCCGGCGCCGAGCACGAGCAACCCGCCCGCGAAGACCGAGCCCACCGCCAGGACCATCATCGGGATGGTCATCATCTTCGGCGACTCGTGCGGGTGGAATTCGGGCTTCCAGCGGCGCTTGCCGTGGAACGTCATGACGAAGATCCGGGTCATGTAGAACGCGGTCAGCCCGGCGCCGAGCAGCGCGGCGGTTCCGACCAGGGCGCCGCTCGTCCCGCCCTTGTCGAACGCGGCCTCGATGATCTTGTCCTTCGTCCAGAACCCCGAGAACGGCGGGCAGCCGATGATCGCCAGGTAGCCGAGCCCGGTCGTCACCCAGGTGATGGGCATGACCTTCCACAGACCGCCGAAGCGGCGCGCGTCGACCGTGTCATCCATGGCATGCATGACCGAGCCGGCCCCGAGGAAGAGCCCGGCCTTGAAGAAGCCGTGGCCAGCAGGTGCAGGATGCCCAGCGCGTAACCGGCGGGGCCGAGGCCGACCGCCACGAACATGTAGCCGATCTGGCTGACGGTCGAGTACGCGAAGACCTTCTTGATGTCGTCGTAGGCACAGCCGACGATGCAGCCGTACAGCAGCGTGATGACGCCGATGATCAGTACGACCGTGCGGGCGGCCGGCGCGCCGTCGAAGATCGGGTTGGACCGGGCGATCAGGTACACGCCCGCGGTCACCATCGTCGCGGCGTGGATCAGCGCCGACACCGGGGTCGGACCCTCCATGGCGTCGGGCAGCCAGCCCTGCAGCGGGAACTGGCCGGACTTGCCGCAGGCGCCGAGCAGGAGCAGCAGCCCCATGCCGGTCATCGTGTCCTTGGTCAGCGAGCCGCCGGCGGCACCGAAGACGCTGGCGAAGCTGGTGCTGCCGACGGTCGCGAACATCAGCATGATCGCGATCGACAGGCCGACGTCACCGACCCGGTTGAAGAAGAACGCCTTGTTGGCGGCGGTCGCCGCCTCCGGCTTGTGCACCCAGAACTGGATGAGCAGGTAGGACGACAGGCCGACCATCTCCCAGCCCGACGTAGAGCGAGAGGTAGGAGTTGCCCAGGACGAGCAGCAGCATCGACGCGAGGAACAGGTTCATGTAGGCGAAGAAGCGCCGGCGGCCCGGGTCGTGAGCCATGTAGCCGAGCGAGTAGATGTGGATCAGGCTGCCGACGCCGGTGATCAGCAGCACGAAGACACTCGACAGCTGGTCGAGCAGCAGCCCGGCGTCGACCTGGAACCCGTTCACCGGGATCCAGCTGAACAGGTGCTGATCGACGGAGCGGCAGTCGCCGGCCCGGCCCTTCAGCGCGAAGAACAGGACCAGGCCGATGACGAACGATGACAGCCATCGCGACCGCGAAGTAATGGCCCCACTTGTCGGTGCGCTTTCCGCCGAGCAGCAGCACGGCAGCACCGATCAGCGGGAAGAGCAGCAGCAGCCAGAGCAGCTTGAAACTGCCGGTGGCGCTGGCGTAGTGCACAACGCTCGGGGCAGCCAGGAGGTGGGTCACCGGGCTCTCACGACGGTTCTCTCGCCTTCGATCGTCGGCTGGTTGGTCATGGTCCGGTCAGTACTTCAGCAGGTTGGTGTCGTCGACCGAGGCGCTCTGGCGCGTACGGAAGATCGTCAGGATGATGGCCAGCCCGACGACGACCTCGGCCGCTGCGACGACCATCACGAAGAACGCGATGACCTGGCCGTCGAGGGTGCCCTTCATCCGGGAGAAGGTCACCAGCGTCAGGTTGGCCGCGTTGAGCATCAGCTCGATCGACATGAAGACGACGATCGCGTTGCGCCGCAGCAGCACCCCGACCGTGCCGATGCTGAACAGCGCCGCTGCCAGCAAGAGGTAATTGCCCGGGTTCATTCGCCCTCACCTGCCCGTCCCGCACCGGCGGGAAGTCCGGCCTGCCGCTCGCTCTCGCGGAGCGCAGCCAGCTCCTGATGCTCCTCGGGGAGCCGGTCGTCGATGGTCTCCTGGTACTGCGCGGAGACGCTGTTGCGCGCGGCACTGCCGTCGGGCAGCAGCGCCGGCCGGTCGACCGCGTCATGCCGGGCATAGACACCGGGGCCAGGCAGCGTGGTGACCGGACCGTCGAGCCCGCGGGTGCGCGAGATCGAGCGCTCGCGCTGGGTGCGCCGGCCGAGCTGCTCGCGGTGGCCGAGCACCATCGCGCCGACGGCAGCCACGATCAGCAGCGCCGACACGACTTCGAACGGCCACACGTAGGTGGTGAACAGCAGCTTGGCGATGGAGTTGACGTTGCCGTTGAAGCCGTCGTCGCCCAGGCCCGCCGCCGAAGGCTTGGCGATGGTGCGCGCGATCGGGAAGATCAGCATCCCGGCGAAGCCGAGCCCGAGCAGGATCGCGGCCGGCCGCTGACCGCGGAGGGTCTCCACCAAGGAATCGGAGAAATCCACGCCTATCAGCATGATCACGAACAGGAACAGCACCATGATCGCGCCGGCGTAGACGATGACCTGGACCAACCCCAGGAAGGGTGCGTCCTCGACGACGTAGAAGACCGCCAGGCAGAACATGACCAGCACCAGCCACAGCGCGGCATGAACGGCGTTGCGGGAGAGCACCATCCCGAACGCTGCCGCGACCGCGACAGGCGCCAGCATCCAGAAGATCACTGCCTCGGCGGTGGACGTCCGGTGGAACGCCTCGGCGACGATCAGCCCGGTGGTCACGACGCACCATCCGGCGAGCCCTGAGGAGCACCGTCGGGGACCGGCTGAGGAGCACCGTCGGGGACCGACTGCGGGGCGTAGAAGAGGAACTCCGGCTTCTGGTCGTAGGCCTCGCCGGGATCGGCCGGCGGCACCGGCCGGTAGTGCGACTCGCGCGTGTAGTAGGACCGCTCGTCGTCACCCAGACGCATCGCGTGAGGCGGACGTTCCATGCCGGGGCGCAGCGGCGCGAGCAACTGCTCCTTCGTGAAGATCAGGTCCTGCCGGTTGTCATCGGCGAGCTCGTACTCGTTGGACATGGTCAGCGCGCGGGTGGGGCACGCCTCGATGCACAGCCCGCAGAAGATGCAGCGCAGGTAGTTGATCTGGTACACCGCGCCGTAGCGCTCGCCGGGTGAGTAGCGGGCGCCCTCTTCGTTGTCGGCGCCCTCGACGTAGATCGCGTCGGCGGGGCAGGCCCAGGCGCACAGCTCGCAGCCGACGCACTTCTCGAGGCCGTCGTCGTGGCGGTTCAGCACGTGGCGCCCGTGATAGCGCGGCGCGGTGGGCTTCTTGACCTCGGGATAGAGCTCGGTGGTGACCTTCTTGAACATCGTCCCGAAGGTGACACCGAAGCCCTTGATGGGATCGAAGATGCTGCTCATCAGGCGTCGTCCTCCGATCCGGTGGAAGGCGGTGGTTCGCTGGGCGGCGGGCTGGTGGGCCACGAGGAGCCACCGCCCGCTCCGGAGACGCTGCCCGAGGCAGCGCCGGAGACAGCGACGGCGAGCACGCGCGGAACGCCCTCGGGTCTGGGGGGCCAGGGTATGGCGTCCAGCGTGGGCGCCGACGCCACCTTCTCGCGCTCCTCGGCGTCTTCACGTTCTCGGCGCGCGCGTCCGCCCGGATCGATCATCAAGATCAGGAACACCACGCCCAGGCCGATGCCGACGCCGACGAACCACGGGGTGCGGTGATTGGAGCTGACGGTGTCGAAGATGGTGCGGAAGGTCGCCACGATCATGATCCAGAGCACCGCGGTGGGGATCAGCCGCTTCCAGCCGAAGCGCATGAACTGGTCGTACCGCAGCCGGGGCAGGGTCCCGCGCAGCCAGATGTACAGGAACAGGAACGCGAGCACCTTGATGATGAACCAGATCATCGGGTAGTAGCCCGAGCTCGCCCCGTGCCAGAGACTCAGCGGCCAGATGGGCCGCCATCCGCCGAGGAACAGCGTGGTCGCCAGTGCCGAGACGGTGACCATGTTGACGTACTCGGCGAGGAAGAAGAGTGCGAACTTGATCGACGAGTACTCCGTGTGAAAGCCGCCGACCAGCTCCGACTCCGCCTCGGGCAGGTCGAAGGGCGCCCGGTTGGTCTCACCGACCATGCAGATCACGTAGATGACGAACGAGACCGGCAGCGACCAGACGTACCAGTGATCTTCCTGGCTGGCGACGACCCCGCTGGTGGACAGCGTGCCGGAGTAGATGAAGACCGGCACGAGCGCCAGGCCCATCCCGACCTCGTACGAGATCACCTGCGCCGCCGAGCGCAGCGACCCCAGGAGCGGATACGTCGAGCCGCTCGACCAGCCGGACAGGATGATCCCGTACACGCCGAGCGAGGACATCGCGAGGATGAAGAGCACGCCGACGGGCAGGTCGGTCAGCTGCAGCGCGGTGTGGTGACCGCCGATCGACACGTTGGGCCCGAAGGGGACGACGCTGAACGCCAGGAACGCCGGCACCGCCGAGATGATCGGCGCCAGGATGTAGACCGGCTTGTCGACGATCGCCGGGATGATGTCTTCCTTCAACATCAGCTTGACGCCGTCAGCCAGCGACTGCAGGGATCCCCGCGGGCCGACCCGGTTAGGGCCGACGCGCTGCTGCATGCGCGCCACCACGATGCGCTCGGCGACGATCGTGAACAGCGTCATCAGCACGAGGATCAGGAAGACCACGACGACCTTGACGAGGATGACCCACCAGATCTCGTGACCGAAGCTCGTCAGATCGGGTGGCACGTCGAAGGTGGACGCCTGAACGCTCAAGACGAGACCCCCTGGCTGGTAGCAGCGGCGTGCACGGCCACCCGCACGACATCGCCGTGCGCCGCCCCGAGCTGCTCGCGCACGTGCGAGCCGGGACTCGAGGTCGGCAGCCAGACCACGCCGTCAGGCAGGTCGGCTACGACGAGCGGAAGGATGATCGAGCCCGCCTCGGCGGTGCCGGAGCCCACCTTCACGAGGTCGCCGGGGCCGGCGCCGATGGCCGCCGCCGTGGCTTCCGAGAGGTGCAGGCGGGGCAGCTTGCGGGTGCCGGCCAGGTGCGGCTCGCCGTCCTGCATGCGGCCATCGTCCAGCAGCCACGACCAGGTGGCGAGGATCGCCTCGCCAGGGCCCAGCTCGCGCGGCTCGGCGGCAGCGACGGCAGGGGCCGGATGCGACCCGTTGCGCGAGGCGGCCGCACCGAGCAGCTCCGACCGGGCCTGCTCGACGCCGGGAAGCGCGAGCGCCACGCCCATCTCGGCCGCCAGGGTGTGGAGCACGCGCAGGTCGGTCATGGTCGTCACGTCGGGCAGGGCGGCCGCGAACGGACGCTCCCGGCCCTCCCAGTCGACGAACGTACCGGCCTTCTCCACGGCCGCGGCGACAGGAAAGACCACGTCGGCGAGCTCCGTGACCGCCGAGTGCCGCAGCTCGAGCGAGACCAGGAACGGCACGCGGGACAGGGCCTCACGCGCCGCAGCCGGGTCAGGCAGGTCGGCCGGGTCGATGCCGCCGACGACCAGGCCGTCGATGCGACCCTCGTAGGCGGCGTCGAGGATTTCCGGCAGATCGCGGGCGCCGGGCTCGGGCAGCAGACCCGCCTCCAGGGCCCCGCGCTCACCGGCGCGGCGCGGCACCCAGGCCACCCGGGCGCCGGTCCGCTCGGCGAGGCGCGCGACGGCGGAGAAGCCACCGGCCACGCTCGCGAGCCGCTCGCCGACCAGCACGATCGCACCTTCGGGCAAGTTGATCGCGTCGAGGGCGGCGGGCTCCTGGCCGGGTGGGCAACGCACCAGCGAGCCGAACGTCTTCACGACGCTCGGGGTGGTGAACGGGCCCACGGAGACGACCTTCAGGCCGGACTTGCGCGCGGCCTTGCGCAGCCGCAGGAAGACGATCGGCGACTCCTCCTCGGGCTCGAAAGCCACGAGCAGCACGGTGCCGGCCTTCTCCAGATCGCCGTAGGTGACGCCCTGGAGGCTTCCCGCAGGCGTCCGCCCGATCACGTGGGAGCGCAGGAAGGCCGCCTCTTCGGCGGAGGACGGCCGGGCCCGGAAGTCCATGTCACCGGTGCCGAGCACCTCGCGGGCGAACTTGGCGTAGGCGTAGGAGTCCTCGACGGTGTGACGGCCGCCCGCGAGCACCGCGGCGCCGTGGCGCGCGACGCACTCGGCGAGCCCGCGGGACGCGTACGACAGCGCCTCGGCCCAGGAAGCCTGGTGCTGCTCACCGGTCTCGCGGTCACGGATCAGCGGGGTGGTCAGCCGGTCGGCCTGGCGGGTGTACTCGAACGCCCACCGGCCCTTGTCACAGTTCCACTCCTCGTTGACCTCGGGGTCCTCACCGGCCATCCGGCGCAACACCCGGCCGCGGCGGTGGTCGTTGCGCTGCGAGCAGCCGGAGGCGCAGTGCTCGCACACCCCCGGCGAGCTGACGAGGTCGAACGGCCGGGCCTGGAACCGGTAGCTGGCGCCGGTGAGCGCGCCGACCGGGCAGATCTGCACGACGTTGGAGGAGAAGTAGGACTGGAACGGCTCGTCGGGGTCGATCGCGACCTGCTCGAGGGCGCCGCGCTCGAAGAGTTCGATGAACGGGTCACCCGCGACCTGCAGCGAGAAACGCGTGCATCGTGCACACAACACGCAGCGCTCGCGGTCGAGCAGCACCTCGCTGGAGATCGGGATCGGCTTCTCGTAGGTGCGCTTGATCTCGTGAAAGCGCGACTCGGCCCGACCGTTCGACATCGCCTGGTTCTGCAGCGGGCACTCGCCGCCCTTGTCGCAGATCGGGCAGTCGAGCGGGTGGTTGATCAGCAGCATTTCCATCTGGCCGTGCTGGGCCTTGTCGGCGACAGCCGAGGTGTGCTGCGTCTTCACGACCATGTCGGCGGTCACGGTCGTGGTGCAGGACGCGACGGGCTTGCGCTGACCCTCGACCTCGACGATGCACTGCCGGCACGCGCCGATCGGATCGAGCAGCGGGTGGTCGCAGAACCGCGGGATCTGCACGCCCACCTGCTCGGCAGCCCGGATGATGAGGGTGCCCTTCGGCACGCTCACCTGGATGCCGTCGATCGTCAGGGTCAGCAGATCGGTGTCTGCGGGGGTCACGGTCATCAGTGGGCTCCCGCACCGACAAGTACTGAGTCACCGGCGTCACCGGCGGCCGCGAACGGACATCCGCCGGATTCGTAATGCGCGACGAACTCGTCGCGGAAGTACTGGATACCCGAGACGATCGGGCTGGTGGCGCCGTCACCGAGCGCGCAGAACGCCCGGCCGAAGATGTTGTCGCAGGTGTCGAGCAGGGTGTCGAGATCCTCGGCCGAGCCGACCCCCGATTCGAGCCGCGCCAGGATCTGCACCATCCAGTACGTGCCCTCCCGGCAGGGTGTGCATTTTCCGCACGACTCGTGGGCGTAGAACTCCGTCAGCCGCAGGCAGGTCTTCACCATGCAGACCGACTCGTCCATGACCATGACCGCCGCTGTCCCCAGCAGGGAACCGGCCGCCTGGACGCCCTCGAAGTCCATAGGGGTGTCGAGGTGCTGATCGGTCAGCAGGGGCGTGCTCGAACCGCCCGGGGTCCAGGCCTTGAGCTTGGCGCCGCCGCGCATCCCGCCGGCCATGTCGAGCAAAGTGCGAAGCGTGGTGCCGAGCGGGACCTCGTACTGGCCGGGCTTCTCGACATGGCCGCTGATCGACACCATCTTCGGCCCGGGCGACTTCTCCGTACCCATCGAGCGAAACCACTCGACGCCCTTGCGGATGATCCACGGCACCGTGGCGATCGACTCGACGTTGTTGACCACCGTCGGCGACTGGTAGAGCCCGTGGGTGGCCGGGAACGGTGGGCGCAGCCGGGGCTGGCCGCGATAGCCCTCGAGCGAGTCCAGCAGTGCCGTCTCCTCGCCGCAGATGTACGCGCCGGCGCCCCGATGAAGGGTGAGCTTCAGGTCGAAACCGCTGCCGAGGATGTTGTCGCCGAGGTAGCCGGCTGCGTAGGCCTCGTCGATGGCGGCCTGCAAGCGGCGGCCCGCATGGACGAGCTCACCGCGCAGGTAGATGAACGCGTGATGGCAGCGCACCGCGAACGAGGCGATGACGATGCCCTCGATCAGCGAGTGCGGATCGGCCATCATCAGCGGCGCGTCCTTGCAGGTGCCGGGCTCGCCCTCGTCGGCATTCACGACGAGGTAGTGCGGCTTGCCGTCACCCTGCGGGATGAAGCCCCACTTCATGCCGGTCGGGAAGCCGGCGCCGCCGCGGCCTCGCAACCCCGCGTCCTTGACCATCGCGATGATCGCGTCAGGCTCCATGGTCAACGCGGTGCGCAGGGCCGCGTAGCCCTCGGTGCGCTCGTAGGTCGCGAGGGTCCACGACTCGGGCTCGGCCCAGCGGTAGGTCATCACCGGGGTGGTCATGAGTTGGCCGACTTCCGATCTTGAGGAAGGTTGGTGGGCGCGAAAGCTTCAGGATCCGCAGGCGGTTCGGAGGCGGCGAGCTCTCCCGGATCGGCCGTGGCCTCCGGGTCGACGACCTCGTACTCACCCTCGGAGCGTGGGATGCCGGCCTGCGGCGTCGGCTTCGCCTTGCGGATGGCCTTCTTGCTCTCGGTGCCCCGCGAGTCCGGCGAGGTCGAAGGCTCCGGGTGCGCGCTGCCGGCGCCGACGGCCTCGGGACGCGGGTCGCGGAAACCGGCGAGCTGGCGGCTGATCTCCTTGAAGGAGCACAGCGGGGCGCCGCGGGTGGGCAGCGGACGTTCGCCTGCGGACAGCGCGTCGATCAGCTCCTCGGCGCTGTCAGGCGTGACGTTGTCGAAGAACTCGTAGTTGACGGTGACCACCGGCGCGAAGTCGCACGCCGCGAGGCACTCGGCGTGTTCCAGGGTGAACGTGCCGTCCTCGGTGGTCTCGTTGTGGTGCACGCCGAGCCTCTCCGAGACCCGGGTGAAGACGTCTTCGCCGCCCAGGATCTGGCAGGACAGGTTGGTGCACACCGACACCAGGTACTCGCCGACCGGCCGCCGCTTGTACATCGTGTAGAAGGTGGCGACCGCGCCGACCTCGGCCTTGGTCAGGCCGAGCGTCTCGGCGCAGAACGCGATGCCCTGCGGGGTGACGTAGCCCTCCTCGGCCTGCACCAGATGAAGCATCGGGAGCAGGGCGCTGCGCGAGCGGCCCTCGGGATAGCGCGCGATGATCTCGGCCGCGGCGGCCCGCGTCTGCTCGGACAGGCTCATCGGTCGACCCCACCCATCACCGGGTCGATCGACGCGACGGCGGCGATGACGTCAGCGATGAGCGCGCCCTCGGTGAGCGCCGGCGTGGACTGCAGGTTGACGAACGATGGCTCCCGGACGTGGACCCGGTACGGCCGGGTGCCGCCATCGCTGACCATGTGGTAGCCGAGTTCGCCGCGCGGCGACTCGACGGGTGCGTAGACCTGTCCGGCCGGCACGTGGAAGCCCTCCGTCACGAGCTTGAAGTGATGGATCAGGGACTCCATCGAGGTGCCCATGATCTTGCGGATGTGCTCGAGCGAATTGCCCATGCCGTCAGGCCCGAGAGCGAGCTGCGCGGGCCAGGCGATCTTCTTGTCGGCGATCATGACCGGGCCGGGTTCGAGACGATCGAGCACCTGCTCGATGATCTTCAGTGACTCCCGCATCTCTTCCATACGTACGAGGTAGCGGGCCCAGCAGTCACCGTCGAGGGAGGTCGGCACGTCGAAGTCGTAGGTCTCGTAGCCGCAGTACGGCTCGGTCTTGCGCAGATCCCAGGGCAGCCCGGCCGAGCGCAGGATCGGCCCGGTGACGCCGAGTGCCAGGCATCCGGCGGCGTCGAGAAAGCCGACACCCTGCAGCCGGCGCTGCCAGATCGGCTGGCCCGTCAGCAGGTTCTCGTAGTCCTTGAGCTTCTTGGGCATGTACTCGAGGAACTCGCGGATCTTGCCCACCGCGTCTGGCGGCAGATCCTGCGCGACGCCGCCGGGACGGATGAACGCGTGGTTCATGCGCAGCCCGGTGATGAGCTCGAAGAGGTCGAGGATCACCTCGCGCTCACGGAAGCCGTAGAGCATGGCCGAGAGCGCGCCGATCTCCATGCCGCCGGTCGCCAGCCACACCAGGTGTGAGCTGATGCGCTGCAACTCCATCAGCAGGACGCGGATGTGGGTGGCACGCTGCGGGATCTGCTCGGTGACGCCGAGCAGCTTCTCGACGCCGAGGCAGTAGGCCGTCTCGTTGAAGAACGGCGACAGGTAATCCATCCGCGTGACGAACGTGACGCCCTGGGTCCAGGTGCGGAACTCGGTGTTCTTCTCGATGCCGGTGTGCAGGTAGCCGATGACGACACGGGATTCGGTGACCGTCTCGCCTTCGAGCTCCAGCACCAGGCGCAGCACGCCGTGGGTCGAGGGGTGCTGGGGCCCCATGTTGACGACGATGCGCTCTTCGGGCGATTCCTCGGTACGGCCGCCGACGACCTCGTCCCAGTCGCCGCCCGTCACGGTGTAGACGCGGCCTTCGGTGGTCTCGGTGACGCCCGCGTAGCCGCTAAAGCCGTCGTCGATGGTGCGTCACGCGTAGCTCCTGCGCTGATCGGGCGGCGGGATCTCGGCGCCCTTGTACTCCACGGGCACGCCGCCGAGCGGGTAGTCCTTGCGCTGGGGATGGCCCTCCCAGTCGTCCGGCATCATGATCCGGGTCAGCCCGTGATGGCCGTCGTAGACGATGCCGAAGAAGTCCCAGGTCTCGCGCTCCTGCCAGTCGGCAGTGGGGTAGATCGAGGTGAGCGACGGGACGTGGGGATCCTCGACCGTCACCGAGACCTCGAGCCGCACCCGGCGGCGGTGGGTCATCGACAGCAGGTGGTAGACGGAGTGCAGCCGCCGGCCGGTCGGGTCGATGCCGAGATAGTCGACCCCCGACACCGAGCTCAGCAGCTCGAAGCGCAGCTCGGGCGCATCGCGCAGGGTCTGGGCGACCTCGAGCAGATGCTCACGGCGGACGTAGATCGTCATCTCACCGTGCTGCACGACGACGCGCTCGACGGCGTCACCGAGCTGCGGGAAGGCGCGCTCGAGCGAGGTGTAGATCGCCTCGTTGCTCTCGTCGAACGGGCGGGTACTGCTCGCCACGATCGGCAGCGGCCGCACCAGCCCGCCGTAGCCGGACGTGTCGCCGGGACCCGTGACCCCGAACATGCCCTTGCGCTGGACGGGCTGCTCGCCGGGGAAATCCCCGGCGCCCGTCGGCTCGAGTTCGCTCATCGGGCGGCTCCAGGACCACCGGCGCGCGCCGTGCGCTCCTCGGCCTCTTCGCGCTCGCGCACCGCGAAGTCGGCGGGCTTCTCGTAGGGAACGATCGGCAGCCCCTTGCGCTCGATGGCCTTCACGCGGTTGGGGCCGAGCGGGGTGGCGCGGATCTTGTCGTGCAGCTTCAGGATCGCGTCCATCAGCATCTCCGGCCGCGGCGGGCAGCCCGGCAGGTACATGTCGACCGGGACGACGTGGTCGACGCCCTGCACGATCGCGTAGTTGTTGAACATCCCGCCGGAGCTCGCGCAGACACCCATCGCGATGACCCACTTGGGCTCGGCCATCTGGTCGTAGATCTGGCGCAGCACCGGCGCCATCTTCTGGCTGACCCGGCCGGCGACGATCATCAGATCGGCCTGGCGCGGGCTGGGCCGGAAGACCTCCATACCGAAGCGGGCCAGGTCGTAGCGGCCGGCGCCGGTGGCCATCATCTCGATCGCGCAGCAGGCCAGGCCGAAGGTCGCCGGCCAGAGCGAGGACGTGCGCGCCCAATTCGCCAGCCCCTCGACCGAAGCCAGGATGATCCCGTCGGGCAGCTTCTCTTCTAATCCCACTCGAGACCTCCCCGGCGCCACACGTATGAGTAGGCGACGAACACCGTCAACAAGAAGATGATCATCTCGACCAGCCCGAAGACGCCGAGGCTCCCGAAGCTGACGGCCCAGGGGTAGAGGAAGATCACTTCGATGTCGAAGACGATGAAGAGCATCGCCGTCAGATAGAACTTGATCGGAAAGCGCCCGGAGCCCGGCCCCTGAGGAGCCGGCTCGATGCCGCACTCGTACGCCTCGAGCTTGGCCCTGTTGTAGCGCTTGGGTCCGACGATCATCCCCGTCACGATCGAAAAAGCGGCAAAGCCGAATGCCAGCAGGCCGAGAAACAGGATCGGCAGATAGGCCCTGAGCACTCGGTCTCCTTCCGATCGATCGCTGTGAAGTCGGGTCTGGTGGCGGTCTGACGTATCTGGGGGAAGGCTTTTACTTGCCTGTTCCGAAGCAGGTCGAGCCTACGCGGGCTGGCGTCATGCGGCGGGCGCCACCCTGCTCAGGCCATTGATCAGCCGATCGAACGCATCGCCGCCGCGCGGGTCGGTGAGGTTCGCCAGCAACTTTAGGGTGAAGCGCATCAGGGTCGGCCGCGGCAAGCCGTACTTGGTGGCCAAGCTCATCACCTGTGGGTGGCCGATGAGGCTCACGAACCAGCGCCCGAGCGTGAAGTACCCGCCGTAACGGGCGGCCAACGCTGCGGGATAGGCCATCAACGCCTGCTCGCGGGCCGGTCCGGCGGGCCTGGCCAGCGCCTGGATCACGATGTCGGCAGCGGTCTCCGCGGTCTCCATCGCGTACGCGATTCCCTCGCCGTTGAAGGGATTCACCGCGCCCGCCGCGTCGCCGATGAGCAGCAGCCCGTCGCGGTAGTGCGGCTGGCGGTTGAAGCCCATGGGCAGCGCGCCGCCGCGCACCGGACCGACCAGGTCGACACCGGCGAGATCGGGGACGTTGCTCAGCCAACGGCGCAAGAGGTCCTTGTAGTCGACGTTGCCGAAGGCCTCGGAGGTGTTGAGGATGCCGAGCCCGACGTTGACCGTGCCGTCACCCACCCCGAAAACCCAGCCGTAGCCGGGCAGCAGTCGCCCCTCACCGCGCGGGCCGTCCCAGAGCTCCAGGTGCGACTCCAGGTACGGATCATTGCTGCGGGCGGGCGAGGTGAGGTAGCCCCGGACAGCCACGCCCAGAGGCCGATCGTCGCGCTTGCCGATGCCGGCACCCAAGGCGGTACGCGCGCTGACGCCATCGGCCGCCAGGACGATCGGGGCACGCAGGCTGGTGCCGTCCTTGATCGTGACGCCGACGATGCGGCCGGTGGCCTCATCGCGCAACGGGCCCGAGACCGTGGTGGCCTCCCGCAGGATCGCTCCGGACTTCTGCGCGGTGCGCGCGAGGACCTCGTCGAAGTCGATACGCGGGCGCACCAGCCCGTAGGAGGGGAAGCTGGCCAGATCGGGCCAGTCGAGCTCGAGCTGATGCTTGCCGCCGAAGATGCGAAGGCCCTTGTTCTGCGGCCATTCCGCGGTGTCGATGCCGAGGGCGAGCAGGCTCTTCACGGCGCGTGGGGTGAGCCCGTCACCGCAGACCTTCTCGCGCGGGAAGGTCGTCTTCTCCAGCAGCAGCACCCGCACACCGGCCCGCGCGAGATGCGCTGCCGCAGTGGCTCCCCCGGGGCCGGCGCCGACGACGATGACGTCGGCGTCCTGCTCCAGGTGCCGCTGTGAAGGCGGCGAGAGCTGCGGCATGCCGGGTGCTTCCTTCGCGATACGGAGCTCGAGTCTGCGGCGGGTGGGATTGTTTCGTGCGCTTGTGAATTTCTTCACGAGCGGCTGTGGATGAGTCTAAGTGGCGATTTGGGCTCGTGTCGCGGCTGGGGACGGGGATGTCGCGGCGGGCCCCGGCGGGGGTGCCGTCCCGCGGTGGAGGGCAACGATTCCGCCCGTCAGGTTGCGCCATCCGACATCGCCCCAGCCGGCCTGCTCCAGCAACCCGGCGAGCGCCGCCTGGTCCGGCCAGGCCCGGATGGATTCGGCCAGGTAGACGTAGGCGTCTGGGCTGCTGGAGACGGCCCGGGCGACCGTCGGGAGCGCCCGCATCAGGTACTCGACGTAGACCGTGCGAAACGGCGCCCAGACCGGCCGGGAGAACTCGCAGACGACCAGGCGTCCCCCGGGCCGGACCACCCGGCGCAGCTCGGCCAGGCACCGCACCGGATCGGCGACGTTGCGCAGGCCGAAGGAGATCGTCGCGGCATCGAAGCTGGCCTCAGCGAACGGCAGGGCCAGACCATCGGCGGCGACCAGTTCGACGCCTTCGCGACGCGGGGCGGCCCCGAGCATGCCGAGGCTGAAGTCGGCGGCGACGACGTGGGCGCCGGCCTTGGCCAGCGGAGCGCTGCTGACGGCGGTTCCTGCTGCGAGATCGAGAATGCGCTCGCCCGGCATCGGCACGAGGGCGCGGCGGGTCGCCTGCCGCCAGAGCCGATCCTGGCCGAGCGAGAGGATCGTGTTGGTGACGTCGTAGCGCCGGGCAACCGCGTCGAACATGGCGGCGACCTCGGCGGGCTGCTTGTCCAGCGCCGCTCGCGTCACGTGATCGAGTGTGCCTGCGCGCGGACGGGTTCCGCGCGTCCGGTGAGCATGATCTCCGTGACGATGTCGGCGGCGGCGAGGTCATCGACGGTGACGTGGGCCAGCGCAGCGGTCGCCCCTGGAGCGAGGACACCCAGGTCGGGCCGGCCGATCGCGTAGGCGCCGCCGGCTGTGCAGGCGTACAGGATCCTGGCCGCCAGATCAGCCTCCCCGTAGCCCTGGTCGGTGGCGGCCGCGGCGAGCGCGCGGGCCTCTGCGAGCAGATCGAGGTCGGGGGTGGAGGCCAGCGAATCGGTGCCTATCGCGATGGGGCTTCCCTCGCGAAGCAGCGCCGCAACAGGCGGGACGCCCGCGCCGAGGATCGCGTTGGAGCGGGCGCAGAGCGCGACGGCGGTGCCGCGCGATCGCAGGAGCGCGCGGTCGGCCTGGCTCAGGTGGGTGCCATGCGCGACGTGGACGTCGTCACCCAGTCCCCCGAGAGAGTCCAGGTACTCGGCCGGCGAGCGGCCCGAGCCGGAGCCGCGCAACTCGGCCGCGAACTCCCAGACCGCCAAGGGCCCGTCGCCATGGCGTACGAACTGCTCCTCGTCGGCGGTTTCGGCGAGGTGGGGGTGCAGGCGGCGGCGGGACTGGCGGGCCAGCCCGATCGAGCCCTGCAGGACGGCGGTGCCGATCGTGTACAGCGTGTGCGGCGAGAGCCCGGTGTGGTCGTGCCCGGCGAGGACGGGCTCGAGTCGCTGATGCTCGGCGGGCCAGGCAGTGCTGGCGATGGCCACGGACTCGAGGTAGCGCACGCCCGGAACGTCGACGTCCAGGGCGCAGACGTTGGTGACGATGTCTGCCACGGCGACCGTGCCACTCGCGTACGCCATCGCCCAGCTGCTCGCCACCTCGGCGCGCCAGCTCTCGTCACTCATGGTCGCCCGCCGCTGGTTCATCTGCAGCAGCCAGTCGGGAAACGCCTGCCCGCCACCCGCGAGATCCGCGAACGAAGGGCCGTACTGCAGGTGCGCGTGGGCGTTGACCAGGCCCGGCAGCAGGACCCCGGCATGCTCGCTGACGCCGCTCGCCCGTCCCTGCAGCTCCTGCGCCGCCCCGACGGCGACGATCCGGCCCTGGTCGACCAGCACACCGCCGTCGCGGATCGGCGGCCCGGCGATCGGCACCACCCAGGGCGCCACGTGAACGTGCATGCCCCCAGCTTCTCAGTTCGTCGCGTAAGACCTCGTGCACGCTCTGACGTGCTGTGGGTCTTACGCGAGCCGGCAAGCGTCAGCACCTGTGGAAAACGGCGTCGACCAGCCTCACGGCGTGTTCGCTTGCCGGATGCACGAGTCGCTCGAGGCGCTCGCCGAGACACAAGCTCAGATCGCGCATCGACGCCAGCTGCGGTCGTGTGGGGTGACGCGGTCGGGCACTGCCTCACGGCTGGCGTCGGGGAGATGGCAGGCGGTCGGCCCGGTGGTGGTCGCGTTGCACAACGGCCCGCTGACAGCCGAGCAGCGCCGCTGGGCGGCCGTTCTGTCGGCGGGCACTCGCGCCGCCCTGGCAGGGCGCACCTCGCTCGAAGTCGCCGGGCTCAAGGGCTGGGAGGCGCCGCGAATACAGCTGCTGGTGCCGGCGGGCGGAGCGGTGCGAGAGATCGCGGGCGTACCGGTTGAGGTACATCAAACCCGGCGCGACGAGGCTTACCGACTGGCGCTGGTTGGGTCCCCGACGCGGACAAACGTCGAACGCTCCGCACTCGACGCGGCGAGCTGGTGCGGGAGTCCCCGCGCCTGTGCAGGGATCCTTGCCGCCGTCGTCCAGCAGCGACTGACGAGCGCACCCCGCCTGCTCGCCGCGCTGGAAAAGAGCGGCCCGATCCGACATCGGCCGCTGATGCTCAGCACCCTTCACGACATCGCTGGCGGCGCACAGGCGCTGTCGGAGATCGATATCGGCCGGCTCTGCCGTCGTCACGGCCTGGATGTCACTGCCCTTCAGGTCATCAGGCACGATGCTGCGGGGCGCCGGCGATACCTGGACGGCTACGTCACGGGACCGAATGGGAAGCGGGTCGCGTTCGAGGTCGACGGCGCCGTCCATCTGGCCGTGCGCAGCTATTGGGACGACATGGAGCGCTCCAACGAATTGCTGATCGCAGGCGTGGGTCTGCTGCGCTTCCCGAGCCTCGCCGTGCGCATCGATGGTCCCAAGGTCGTCGATCAGTTCCGGAGAGCGCTCGCGTAAGACCCAGAGCACGCTCTGACGCGCTGTGGTGCTTACGCGACGGGCTAAGCGGTCACGCGGGGGTGAGCTGGAGCGCGGTGGAACTCACGTGGGAGCGGACGCGGTCGTCGACGGGGTCGTTGGCCGGGTCGTCGTGGACGATGAGGTGGTTGTACAGCGTGTCGCGCTGCGCCGGGACGCGGCCGGCGGTGCGGATCAGCTGGAGCAGCTCGAGGCGGTTGGTGCGGTGCTTCGCGCCGGCGGAGGAGACGACGTTCTCCTCGAGCATCACCGAGCCGAGGTCGTCGGCGCCCATGTGCAGGGTGAGCTGGCCGGCGGTCTTGCCGGTCGTCAGCCACGAGCCCTGCAGGTGCTGGATGTTGTCGAAGTAGAGCCGGGCGACCGCGACCAGGCGTAGGTACTCGTAGATCGACGCGTGAGCGATATCGCCGAGGTGGTTGTTCTCGGACTGGTACGTCCACGGGATGAAGGAACGGAACCCGCCGGTGCGGTCCTGCACGTCACGGATCATCCGCAGGTGCTCGATACGCTCCGCGTCGCTCTCGCCGGTGCCCATCATGAAGGTCGCCGTGGACTCGACGCCCAGGCCATGGGCGGTCTCCATGACCGAGAGCCAGGTCTCGCCGCTCTCCTTCAGAGGAGCGATCGCCGTCCGCGGCCGCGCGACCAGGATCTCGGCGCCGGCGCCGGCGAAGCTGTCGAGCCCCGACGCGGCGAGGCGGCGGATCACCTCGTCGTGCTCCAGCCCGCTCACGCGGCCGATGTGCACGACTTCCGACGCTCCGAGTGAGTGCAGCGCCAGCTGCGGGAAAGCTCCCTTGATGGCCGAGAACATCGCCTCGTACCGCTCGATCCCGAATTCCGGGTGGTGGCCGCCCTGCAGCATGATTTGCGTCGCACCCAGTTCCACTGCCTCCCGGCAGCGTTCGACGATGTCGTCGATGCTGCGCACCCAGCCCTCTTCCGACTTCGGCGGCCGGTAGAAGGCACAGAAACGGCACGCGGTGACGCAAACGTTGGTGTAGTTGATATTGCGGTCGATCAGGTACGTCGCGATGTGCTCGGTGCCCGCGAACTTGCGGCGACGGACGGCATCGGCGGCCGCTCCGAGCTCATGGAAGGGAGCGTGCTGGTAGAGGTCGAGCGCCTGGGCGGCATCGATCCGCCCTCCACCGGCAGCGTGGTCCAAGACATCAGCGAGGCTCACCCACCGATCGTACGAGGGAGGAGGTGGCACGGCATGGTCGACCTGTCCGGCGAGGGGACTCCCGAGCAGGCCTGGCAGGGTTGGCCCGAGCTGGCCGGCCGCCCCAAGCTGCGCATGCCCGCGCCGCCGGCGACCGCGGTCGTGATCGCGCCCCATCCCGACGACGAGGTGCTGGGCGTGGGCGGGCTGATGACGCTGCTCGCCCGCACCGGCACCGCGGTTCACATCGTCGCGGTCACCGACGGCGAGGGCTCCCACCCCGGATCGCCGACCCTGACTCCCCGCGCGCTCGCGGCCCGCCGGATCAGCGAGAGTGAGGACGCGCTCTCGCTCCTGGGCCTGAAGCCCGCGTCAGTCGTGCGGCTGCGGATGCCCGATGGCGGCGTCCGAAGGGCCGAGTCCTATGGCGCCGACATCACCGCCGCGGTGATGCGCATCCTCGCCCAGAACGCCGAGCGCGGACCCGCTTGGTGCATCGCCCCCTGGACGGGCGACGGGCACCCCGACCACGCCGCCGCGGGGGCCGCTGCGATCACCGCCGCCGGCGCGACGGCCCGGATGCTCGCGTACCCGATCTGGATGTGGCACTGGGCGGAGCCCGGTGACCCGCGCGTCCCCTGGTGGCAGGCGCGCCGGGTGCTGCTGCCCGATGACGTACGCGATGCGAAACGCGCTGCTGCGGCGGCATTCGCCACGCAGGTGAACCCGCTGTCAGACGATCCCGCCGACGCATCCATCCTGCCGCCTCACGTGCTGGCACGCCTGACCCGCGACGTGGAGTACGTCTTCGAGCTCGACTCGCCCTAGCGCAGGCAGAGGAGCGCAGGCCGGGCCGATCAGCCGGTGGCGGGCAGCTCGTCGATGCGTCGGCGCACGAACAGCGCGCTCAGCTTCTCGACGAGCGTGGTGGCACCCATGTCCTTGGCGATGACGGCCGCGGCACCTGCGGCGCGCGCCTCGGACTCCAGGGTGGTGTCGGAATCGCCGCTGAAGATCACCACCTGCGAGCGGGGACAGACCGCGCGGACCTGCGGCAGCGCCTCGATCCCGTCGAGGCGGGGCATCGAGACGTCGAGGATCACCAGATCGGGCTGCAGGCTCTCGGCGAGCTCGATCGCATCGACGCCGTCACGGGCCTGGCCGACGACCGTGAAGTCGTCCTCCATGTTGAGCAGCAGGACCAGCAGCTCCCGCACGCCCACACTGTCATCGGCCACCAGCACCCGCACCGGCGCTGGCGGGGCGATGGTCACATGACTAGTTGTACCGAAACGTACCGTTCGTGGCCCTGGTCAATTCGAGCGATTTTTGCTGGCCACGTGGGCTCATTCAGACCGGCGCGAACCGGATTTCGGGGAGCAAAGGCACCTCGCCGGCCGCAGCCGCGCGCTTGGCAAATTCACGGATTCCCTGCTGCTGGCGGTCGCCGAGCCGGAAATCCAGCGTCGTGAAGTAGCGCGCGAGCAGTTCGGGATCGAACGCTTCCCACCGGGCCGCGTCCCGCGCGACCTCGTCCACCTGGGAGAGGGCGAGGTCGAGGCTGGCCCGAAAAGCCCCCGCCACCTGCTGGACCTGCTGGGGATGGCGCTCGGCGTAGTCCCGGCGGGCGGCCCAGAGCGCGAACACCATCGGCAAGCCCGACATCTCGTGCCAGGCGGCGCCGAGATCGAGCACCGAAAGGCCCAGCCGCGGACCGTCGATGAACGTCGCCCGAAGCGCCGTGTCACCGATCACCACCGCCGCGTCGCATTCGCGCAGCATCGCGCCCAGGTCGGGCGGCATCACCGTGTACGAGGGCGACAACCCGTGCGTCTGTTCCAGCAGCAGCCGCGCCAGCAGCACGCTGGTACGCGAGGTGGACCCGAGGGCGACGCTGCGGATCTCCTCCATGGGCACGGTGCTGACCATGACCACCGAGAGGACCGGGCCGTCGGAGCCGACGGCGAGATCGGGCAGGACGACCAGCTCGTCGGCATGACGCAGGTACTCGACCAGGCTGATCGGGCCGATGTCGAGATCACCGGCGACGAGCGCATCGTTCAACCGGTCAGGGGTGTCCTTGGTGAGGACGACGTCCAGCAGCGCGCCGCTGCGGACCAGCCCCCAGTAGAGCGGCAAGCAGTTCAGGAACTGGATGTGGCCCACCCGGGGACGCTGCGGAACCTCACGCTGCTGCCCGTTTGCGCTCATTTTCCTGGACGTTACCGCCCGCACCATCGACCCAGCTCGTTATGGGGTGACGGTCACGGTCGCGGTGTTCGGGACCAGCTCGACCCAGGTGCGTCCGGGCTGCAGCGTCAGGGGCTGGCCGGAGGCGGTGGTGAAGTGCGTGACATCGAAGCGGCCGGCTTTGGCCCACGTACCTGTGATGACCTTGCCGCCGCGCAGCACCTGCACCTTTCCGGTGCCGATGACGACGGTGGCCGGGACCGGGGTGCCCGCCACATCCCGGTAGCCGGCGCCGGCGATCTGGACGAACTGCACGATCACGTTCGCCGGGCCGATCTGCCCGCTGCCGGTGACGGTGAACGGCACGCCGCCCTGACTACGCCGCCAGGCCTTGCCGTCCCAGGCCCAGCGCACATCGGCGACGCCTGACATCGGCACGTCGACTGCCGCGGCAGGGGTCGCGCCCGCGGGCATCGCGCCGTACTGGAAGAGCGGCTGCGGGGCGACGTTGAACGGCGCGGCCGCGAGCGCCCAGAGCTTGGACGCGGTGGCGTAGAGATTGTGGGGCGCCACCCGGTCGGCCGTGCGGTGATACGCCGACGCGGCGACGCTCGCATCCGCGGACAGGCTCTGGGCGACGGTCGAGAGGTCGTTGACGATGGGCGCGACCCCACCGGAGAACGCGGCGATCCCGTGCAGCGGCGCGGCAATGTCAGGGTCTTGCGTACGCACCGATCGCACCGGGCCGAGATCGCCCGGGTCGGTGCTCTGGAAGATGGCGGCGAAGCGCGTGATGCCGCCCTCAGCGATCGCTTCGTAGACGACGTCGGCCTTGTCGAGCCCGGTCTGCGGCCGTGCCTGTGGAGCATTTTCGATCTTGACGAAAAGCGCCGGGCGCTGGGCAGCTGCGGAGCCGGCCGTCAGCGGCAGGCCGGTCAGCGGTTGGGTGGTGGCGACGCTGGGGCCGCCTGCAGGTCGGTCGACCGAGTGGCCGTCGCTGCCGCATCCGGCGACAAGTACGGCGGCGACGAGAGCGAGACCAAGGCCGGCACCGCGGCGCCGGCGGGGGCGGGGGTCCACGGCAGCCACTGTGTCACCTGGCCTCGCAGGTAGGTGCCCAGGCGCACCGTCCAGAAGGAGAGCGCGAGGATCAGGATCGCGACGATGCCGTCGAGCCAGTAGTGGTTTCCGGTGGCGACGACGACCGTCCAGGTCAGCAGCGCGTGCGCGACGCCGATGTAGCGCCACCGGCTCTTGGTCGAGCGCCAGATGAAGAACGCGACCGCCGAGGACCACGCGATGTGTACCGACGGCATGGCCGAGTACTGGTCGCTGAAGCCCTGACCGATCGGCCCGTACACCGATTGCCCGTAGAGCAAGGGCGTGTCGACGATGCCGTGGCCGCCGATGAGCCGGGGCGGCGCGACGGGGATCACCTGGACCGCAAGGCACGCGAAGGTCGCGAGGAGGATGACGGTGCGGGCCTCGGCGTAACGGTCGCGGTGGCGCCAGATCAGCCAGCCGAGCATCAGCAGCAGCACGTTGTAGTGCGCCCCCACGTAGTACAGGTTCAGGAAGCGGACGAACGTGTGATGGGGCAGGAAGAGGCGCTGGAACGAGGCCTCGCTCGGCAAGTGCAGCTGGCGTTCGAAGTTCCAGAGGCGACGGCCGCGCTCGACACCGTCACTGGTGCCGATGAGGGCGTGGGAGCCGGTGAACTGCCAGAGCCCGTACGCCGCGACGAGCACCGCGGCCTGCCAGCCGATCAGCCCGCCGAGAGCCACCCGGCGCTCGCGCGTGCCGGTCTTGCCACGCACCCAGATCCGCAGCGCCACCGAGACCGCCCCGACGCAGCCCGCAACCGTGACCGCAAGCTGCCAGGAAGGAACCCAGTGCGGCATGCTGCTACCGGCCGCCTCGGCGCTGCTGGAAGGCGCGGGCGATGTCATCGCGCTGGCGGCGGGCTAGCGGATAGGCGACGACACCGCTGACCAGCAGCGCGACGACCACCGCCAAGATCCCGTTCATGCCGAGCACGATGCAGATCACGAGTGCGGCAGCAAACAGCACCAGCCGGATCCCCAGATAGCCGGCGTAGGTGCGGGTGATCGAAGGCGGCCGCTTACTCATGCGCGGTCACTCGCCTTTTCCGGGGTCCCCGGCAGCCAGCCGAGGCGCTTGAGCACCCGCGGATAGGCAGCCATTCCGATGAAGGCCGTGAGCAGGCCGAGCATGCAGGCCACAGCGAGAGCGGCGCCGAAGGCGCTCAGCAGGGACGCCACGACGACGGCGGGTACCAGCACGACCACGAATGCCAGCGCCGTGATCGAGCCGATCCCCGGCGGCGCGCTCCCTGCCCGGCTCACGCGATCGCCGCTGAAGACTCTGCAGGCCTGGCTGGTCCGTCGTATTCGCGGATCGTGCCATAGCGGGTGTCGCGCTCCACCGGCCGGAAGCCCGCCTCACGGATGAAGTCCAGCAGGTTCTCCCGGCTCATCGTGTTGGGGGTGCCGAAGCCGTCGGCATCGTGAGTGATCTTGTACTCGACGACGCTGCCGTCGAGGTCGTCGGCGCCGAACGAGAGCGAGAGCGACGCCGTCTCCAGGCCGTGCATGACCCAAAAGTTCTTCACGTGGGGGATGTTGTCGAACAGCAGGCGGCTGACCGCGAAGGTCTTCAGCGCCTCGGCGCCGGTCGCCATCGTGGTGCGGTCCTGTAACCGGTTGCGCGGATCGCCGACGGCGTCGTGCTGGTAGCGCAACGGGATGAAGACGGTGAAGCCGCCGGTCTCGTCCTGCAATTCACGCAGCCGCAGCACGTGGTCGACGCGGTGGCGCGGCTCCTCGATGTGCCCGTAGAGCATGGTGCAGGGGGTGCGCAGCCCCTTCTGGTGTGCGAGGCGGTGGATGCGCGACCAGTCCTCCCAGTGGGTGTCGTGGTCGACGATCTGCTGGCGGATCTCCCAGTCGAAGATCTCGGCGCCGCCGCCGGTGAGCGACTCCAGGCCGGCCTCGATCAGCTCGTCGAGCACCTCGTCGGCCGACAGGCCACTGATCTTCTCGAACCAGTGGATCTCCGTCGCGGTGAACGCCTTCAGGGCCACCGTGGGGAGTGCCGCCTTCAGCTCCTTGAGCACGCGCGGGTAGTAGCGCCAGGGCAGGGTGGGGTGCAGGCCGTTGACGATGTGCAGCTCGGTAATCCCCGCCGGCTCCATCTCCTTCGCCAGCCGGACCGCTTCTTCGACGCGCATCGTGTACGCGTCCTTCTCACCCGGCTTGCGCTGGAACGAGCAGTACGCGCAGGACGCGTTGCAGACGTTCGTGAGATTCAGGTGACGGTTGACGTTGAAGAACACGCGGTCGCCGTTGAGCTTGGTGCGCACCCCGTGAGCCAGACCGCCCAACCAGGCCAGGTCATCACAGGCGTAGAGGGCCTCACCATCCGCGCGGCTGAGCCGCTCCCCGGATTCGACCTTGCTGGCGAGCTCGTCCTTGAGGCGCTGATCCACCCTTGGCAGATTAGTCGGACTGGCTGCGGGCTGCGCCGAGCTGACCCGTCCAGCGCTGCATGAGCTGATGGGCGACGCCGACGGCATCCAGCACCTTGGCGGCCACGAAGTCGGCCAGCGCCTCCGCGTCCCGGGCGCCCGCGTAGAAGCCGGGGCTGGCCGGAGCCACGATCGCGCCCGCGTCATGCAGGGCCAGCAGATGCACGAGGGTCGGACGGGCGAGCGGCATCTCGCGGGGTACCACGACCAGCGGACGCGCTTCCTTCAGCGTCACGGCAGCGGCGCGCTGCAGCAGGTCCTTGGACAACCCGAGCGCGATGCTCGCAACGGCCTCGGTGGAGGCGGGGACGACGATCATGCCGCGCGCCGGGTAGGAACCACTCGAGGGTCCGGCCGCCAGATCCACCGCCGGCCACAGCCGGACATCGCCGCATTCGCCCAGCCAGCGAGCGACGTGGTCGGGGTCATCGCGCCAGGCCACGCCCGTCTCGTCCAGCATCGTCAGGCGGGCAGCGCGGCTCACCACGAGGTCAACGGGCTCGCCGGCGGCCAGCAGGCCGCGCAACACCGACCGGGCGTAAGGGGTCCCGGAGGCACCGGAGACGCCCACCACCCACGGAGTTCGCACTCCCGCATCCTGCCTGGCCGCCCGTTGTGAGGGCAGCAACTCGGGGAAGCGACCGGTCAGGCAGCGACCGGTGCCTGCTCCGGGGCGCTCAAGGTGGCCCGTGCGCCGCCATCCGACCGGGTGGCTGCACGGCGTAGCACGTACCAGCCGCCCACCGCCGCGACCAGGCACGAGATCCCGCCGAGGATCAGCCCGGCGCGTCCGCCGAAATGCTGGCTGACGTAGCCGGCGATCGGGCCGCCGATCGGGGTCGAACCGAGGAACGCCACCGCCCACAGCGCCATGACGCGTCCGCGCATCATGGGCGACGCGGACAGCTGCAGCGTCGCATTGCCGATAGCGAGGAAACCGACGCTGCCGGCGCCGACAAGAGCCATGGCGACGCAGGCGAGGGCGAGGTTGGGGGCTGCAGCCGCCAGCAGGATCACCCCGCCGAAGATGGCCGCCGACCAGACGAGCGCGCGGGTGCCGGTGAACGAGCGGGACGCGACGCCGAGGCCCCCGATGACCGCGCCGAGGCCCATGGCAGCGGTCAGGAAACCGTAGGCCTGGGCGCCGCCGTGGTAGGTCGAGCGCGCGACGACCGGCAACACCACCTGGAACTCGTAGGCCAGCATGCCGATCACGGCCATCATCCCGAGCGGGACCACGAGCGAAGGCGTGCGGCGCACGTACGCGAATCCCTCACGCAGCTGGCCGCGGGCGCGAGGAGCGGGCGGCGAGGGGCGCAGCGCGCTGCGGTCGAGCGTGGCGAGCGCCGCGATGACGGCGACGAACGTGCCGGCGTTGACCAGGAAGCAGACGCCGACGCCGATGGTGGCGATCAAGGTCCCCGCGATGGCGGGACCGATCGCGCGGGCGGCGTTGACCAGCACCGAGTTGAGGGTCACGGCGTTGCGCAGGTGAGTGGGACCGACCATCTCGAGGACGAAGGCCTGACGGGTCGGGTTGTCGACGGCATTGGCGGTGCCGAGGGCGACCGCCAGGAGGTAGACGATCCACAACTTGACGCTGCCGGTGACCGTGAGGACTCCGAGCAGGAGCGCCAGGATTGCCATGGTGGTCTGGGTGGCGACGAGCAACCGGCGCTTGTCGACGCGATCGGCGATCAGCCCGGCGTACGGCGCGAGGAACAGCACGGGGAGGGTCTGCAGGGCGATGACCAGGCCGAGCGCGGTGCCCGAGCCAGTGAGCTCGAGCACGAGCCAGGACTGGGCCACCGACTGCATCCAGGTGCCGATCATGGAGACGGCCTGGCCGTAGAAGAAGCGGCGGAAGTTCTGATTGGACAGCGCGGCGAAGGTGGCGGCGCGGCGGGTGCCGGCGGGCGCAACGGGCGGCGCCAGCTCCTGCGGGGCTTCTGAGGTGGGGGTGCTCATCAATCTTTCCGGTCGGCGGCCAGCTGATCGGCTAGTGCCTCGAGGGCGGGCAGGGCGGCGAAGAGGGTCTCGGCGTGCGCCGGGTCGATCCCGGCGAGCCGCTCGGCAAGTGCCATGCACCGCTCGTGGCGCAGACCCTCGGCGAGCGCACGGCCGGCGTCGGTGATGCTGACCTGGTAGGAGCGGCGGTCCTGCTCCTGCGTAGAGCGCTTGACCAGTCCGTCGTCTTCGAGACGGCCGACGACCCGGCTGAGCAGGGTCGGGTTGATCCGCTCGACGGCGGCGAGCTCGGTGAGCTGGCGGGGACCTTCGCGCAGCAGGACGCCGAGGACAGCGAGCTGGGTGGGGGTGAGACCACCGGTGGCGGTCTCACGCAGGAGCCGTGAGCTGCGGGCGAGCGCAAACTGCAGGCGTCCGACGGTGTCGTGATCACCGACGGGAAGTGGAGCGTTGGTGCGGGTGGGAGCCGGACGGGCGGGCGCTGATGGCACGGCAACCTCCGGGGATTTTTTATTTGCTTATCGGCAAGCATATCAAAGGCCGCCCCCAACCTCTCAGCAAACTCACAGTTGCCGCCCGGGACGGGACCGGTCAGCGGGAGGTTTATTGAGATGTGCACGACGATCAACGACCCACCGCGGACCCGGAGCTGGATCGGGAATTCGACCTCTCGTGGGCGCGCAGCTCATCGATCCACGAGCTGTCGGCCCACGGCCGCAACGTCCAGCGCCGGCTCGAAACGCCCGTCGCCGCCCCCGTGAACCCGTCGCTCTGGAAACGCCTGCGTTTCGCGCTCTACCGGCTACGCACCGGTCGCTGAGCCACCCCGCCGCTCACTCCGCTCCGAGCAGCGCCAGCTGCTCCGGCTCACCGGCGAACGCCGATTCCGGCGCCGGGACCAGCGGCGCGCCAAGCGTGATCACCGGGTCGTCGCCGGGCGGCAGTGGCTCGTCCTCCCCACCGCTGCCGTCATGAAGGGCCACGGTGCTGCCCGAGGTCCCCTTGCTGACGCGCAGCCGGCTCGGGATCCGGTCACGCAAGTGCGGGACGTGGCTGACGATGCCGACCAGGCGACCGCCCTCGCGTAGCCCATCGAGCACGTCGAGCACCTCATCGAGGGTTTCCTCGTCCAGGGAGCCGAAGCCTTCGTCGATGAACAGCGCGTCCAGCGGCGCTCCTCCCGCGGCGGCGGTGACGACCTCGGCCAGCCCCAGCGCCAGCGCCAGACTGGCCAGGAAAGTCTCGCCCCCCGACAGTGTCGACGTATCGCGGTCCTGACCGGTCCAGGCATCCGAGACCATCAGGCGCAGCCCCGATCGCGCATTGCCGGCCCGCGCGTCGCTGTGGATCAGGGTGTACCGGCCCTGGGTCATGGCCCGCAGGCGACCACTCGCCACCTCGGCCACCTCTTCCAGCCTGGCCGCGAGCACGTAGGCGGAAAGCGGCATGTTGAGCCGGTTACCACCCCCACCTGAGGCGAGGTCGGCAAGCTCCTTCGCCCGCGCGGCGGCCTGCTCGACGGGCACGATGGCGAGCAGCGCCTGCTCCAGCTCCCGCTGCAGGAGCACGAGCTGCTCCACGCGCTGGGTGGCCGTAGCCAGGTGCTGCTCCGCCTGCCGCCCCGCGGCCAGCGCCGCTCGAGCGTGTGCCGCCTTTTCCTCCACCGGCGCGCTGACCTCGAGGGAGACGTCGAGCTCCGGGTCGGCCAGGAGCTCGGCAACGGCCGCCGCTTCCTTCTGCGCGGCAACCACCGACGCCTCGAGCGAGGCCAGCGCCCGCTCGTCTCGCACGGCCGCCCGCGCCGCTGCCACGTCGGCGAAGCCGGCTTCGAGTGCCGCCTGCCCGGCCGACTGCGCGGCGGCGGCGCATTCCTTCTCGGCCTCCCTCAGGGCGGCGTCGGCGGCGAGCGCCGCCTCGACCGCCTCGATCAGGCCTGCCGTCTTGCTGCGCGCGGTCGCCACGTCAGGCTCCCCGGCCAGCAGCCCCCGCAACCGGGCCTGCAACTGCTCACCGCGCTCCGCCGCGCTCGCCTGCTGCTGGAGCGCCGAAGCGCGTGCGGCCTGCAGCCGGACCATCTCCTCGCGTCGCTCGGCCAGCTCTCGCTCGGCGGCCGCCAGCTCCGCCTCGGCAGCGGCCAGCGTGGCGGCGTCACGACCGAGACGCGCGACAGCGCCCGCGCACTCGTGGTGCTCGGCCTGCAACTGCTCGAACGCGGCTCCCTCGCGGCGCAACTCGCGCAGGCGCCCCAGCGCTCCGTCGAGTTCGGCCTGGACGGAGGCCAACCGCTGGCCGAGCACTCTCACCTGCTCCTGCGCTTCGTCCGAAGCGCGCGCCGCAGCTTCCTCATCGGACGGGGACAGCTTGCGGCCCCGCACCTCGGAGGGGTCGGGATGCTCGATGGCGCCGCAGACCGGGCAGGGATCGCCGTCGACCAGGGCCGCCGCCAGCTCGGCGATCATCCCGTCGATCCGGTCGTTTCGCAGTGTGGTGAACGCCTCCCGGCGCGCGACGGCAGCCTCCCGGCCCTGCAGGTGCTCCACAGACAGCCGTGCCACGTCAGCGGTGCGCGCATCGCGCAGCGTGGCGGCCGCCAGAGCCTGCTCGGCGTTTCGCGCGGCCTGCTGGGCGACCGGGAGCTCGACCGCAGCCTGCCGGGCCAGCGTGAGGCGAGCCCGCAGGGCAGCTTGGTGCTCCGGCGCTTGCTCCACCAGCGGCGTCAGCTCGGCGAGGCGCGCATCGGCACCCTTCACAGCACGAGATGCGGCGCTGTGCTCCAGCGCCGTCTCCGCTGACGCGCGTTCGAGCTCGCTCGCTTCCGTCAGGCGCCCGAGGGTCTCCCGCCCGTCGGCGGCCGCCGCGCGCAGCTTCGCGGCGGGCGCCGCGGCCCACTCTTGCGGGAGCGTGCCGAAGGCCGCCTCGCGCAGCCGGCGGGCTTGCTCGACGCCGGCGGTGCGACGCGTGTGCTCGCGCAACGCCGCATCGACCGCCGCCGCCCGCCGGGCCGCCTCGAGCTCGGCCTCGGCGCGGGCAACGGCAGCAGCGCCACCCGTCAGGGCGCGCTGACGGGCGAGCACCGCGGTCTTGCGCTGCTGCCGCCTGGCGAGATCGAGCGCGCCCGCATGCGCCGCCTGCGCTTGGGCCTGCTGCGCGCGGGCGGCCTCGGCAGCCGCGCCGGCGGACGCGGCAGCCTCCTGGGCCGCCTCGAGACGTGCTGCCAGCCATTCCAGGCCGGGCTCTTCGCTTGGGTCGGGCTCGGCCTCACCGCACGCTTGGGCGGCGCGGGCAATGAGCCGCCGCACGCCGTGGTGGGCCTGCTCGAGCGCGTCTTTCGAGCGGCGCCGCTGCTCGCCCAGCCAGTCTTCGATCTTGCGGAACCGATCGGTGCCGAACAGGCGTTGCAGCAGCGCGGTGCGCTCGCTCGCATCGCTGTGCAGGAACTTCGCGAACTGGCCCTGGGGAAGCAGCACCACCTGGTGGAACTGCTCGGCCGACATGCCGAGCAGATCCGACAGTTCGAGGTCGACCTCGCCGACCCGGGTGGAGCGGGGCCACCACTCGCCGCCCGCTGAGGGGCCCCACTCCTCGAGAGCAACGGCCGCCGGCTCGGTCGTGGCTCCGGTGCCGCGGCGCTTGGGCCGCTCTTGCGCGGGGGTGCGGGTGATCCGCAGCCTGCGACCGGCGATGGTGACCTCGAGCCGCACGACCGTACGCGTGTCTGCGGCCGCATGGTCAGAACGCAACCGGCCGACACCGCGCACTCCCGGCACGCGACCGTAGAGAGCGAACGACAGGCCATCGAGCACGGTGGTCTTACCGGCGCCCGTCTCGCCATGCATCAGGAACAGCCCGCCCTGCCCCAGCCGGTCGAAATCGATGACCACGCGGTCGGCGAACGAACCGAACGCGGTGAGCTCCAAGCGATGCGGCCGCATCTCAGGCCACATCCCGCAGGCGCCGGCCGAGGACCTCGAACGCCTCGGCCAGCAAGCGGTCCTCGTCGGGATCCGGGGCGGTGCCCCGCACATGGGTCACGAAGTCACGAGCCACCGAGAGATCGTCACGGCCGGCCAGCCGGGTGCGGTAGCTACCCGGCACCGTCACGGCTCCTTCCGGCTGGTGATCCAGCAGCAGCACCTGGCTGAACCGGCGCCGGAGCCGGCTCATCGGATCCGCCGGCCGGGCGGCGTCGGTGAGCACCACGGACAGGTAGTGATCTTCGACAGCGCTGAGCGCGGGATCGGTCAGCAGCTCCTCGAGCCGGCCGCGGATGCTCGAAAGCTGGCGCGCGATGGGCGACGGCACGAACTCCGCGCTCACTCGCCCCCGACCGTCCAGATCGACGAGCCAGCTTCCCTTCCGATGCCCGGCCTCGCCGAACGAGTAGGCAAGAGGCGAGCCGCTGTAACGCACCGCCTCGCTGAGTGTCTGCGGCGCGTGCAGATGGCCGAGCGCCACGTAATCGACGCCGTCGAACAGCCCCGCCCCCACCTGGCCGACACCGCCGACCGAGATGTCGCGCTCGCTCTCACTGGCCGCTCCCCCGGCGACCCAGGCGTGACCCATGACGACGGCGCGCGGCAGCCCGCGGGCTGCGCGATCCGCACGCACGCAGGCCATGGCCCGCGCAAGGACGCCGGCATGACCTCGACCTATCGGTGCCTGGGGGGCCTGTGGATCCGCCGGCAACAACATCCGTGCGGACTCGGGCTCGAGATAGGGCAACGCGTAGATCGCGACCTCGCCGGCCGCGTCAGCAACCAGCAGCGGCGACCCGACACGCCCCGGATCGGTGCGCAGATGCACACCGGACGCATCCACCAACGTCGAGCTGAATCCCAGCCGGGTGGCCGAATCGTGATTGCCGCTGACGACGATGACGCGCGCACCCGCCTCGCGCAGCCTGACCAGCCCATCCTCACAAAGCTGGACGGCATCGAGCGAGGGCACCGCCCGGTCGTAGACATCGCCGCAGACCAGGACGGCATCAATCTTCTCAGAGCGCACCGTGCCCACCAGCGCATCAAGGAACGCCGCCTGCGCTTCCCGCAGGTCAGCGCGGTGCAGCGAACGGCCCAGATGCCAGTCGGAGGTGTGAAGGAATCGCACACGAGGAACGTAGGACGAGCCGCCGACAATTTTCGGCACGACAGACTGCGAGCATGCGGGCGGTCATCCAGCGAGTGCGTTCGGCCAGCGTCGAGGTGGGCGGATCGGTGGTCGGTGAGATCGGACCGGGTCTGCTGGTGCTGGTCGGCGTGAAGGTGGACGACACCGTCGAGCAGGCCAACGCGCTAGCCGCCAAGATCTACACGCTGCGGATCCTCGACGGTGAGCGCTCGGCACAGGACCTCGCCGCTCCGTTGCTGGTGATCAGCCAGTTCACGCTCTACGCCGACACCCGAAAGGGCCGCCGGCCGTCCTGGAACGCCGCGGCGCCCGGCGCGGTCGCGGAGCCGCTCGTGGACGCCGTGGTCGAACGCCTGCACCACCTCGGTGCGAGCGTCGCCACCGGCGTCTTCGGCGCGCAGATGGCGGTCAGCCTGGTCAACGACGGGCCGTTCACCCTCGTCGTCGACACCTGAGTCAGACGCCGAGGGCGCGCATCCGGGCGGCTCGCAGCACTGCCGCCTCGGCCGGCCCATCGAGGTCGGGCAGGTCAGGGTGCACCCAGCGCAGCAGCAGGTCAGCGAGCGCCGGATTCTGGGCGAGCACCGGGCCGTGCAGGTAGGTCGCGATGACCCGCTCGGTCACCCAGCCTTCGGCGCGGTCGGCAGTGCCGTTGCCGACGCCGCGCCGCACGATTCCGAGCGGCTTGCCGGCCGCTCCCTCGAGAGGACGGGTCCGGCCGCCGTGATTCTCGTAGCCGAGCAGGGGCGGCAGCTCCAGCGCCGGATCGGGGTCGACCACGATGTCGCCGACCGCCCGCGGCGGAACGGGCTCTCCCGGCCCCGCGAAGCTCCGCCGGGTCTCGACCGCCAGCAGTCCCACCCCGTCGTGCTGGCGTCCGTCGGAGCCGGGAAAGCTCTCCCCGACGATCTGGAATCCGGCACAGACGGCGAGCGCGACGGCACCCTGCTCGACGGCGCGCACCAGCCGGCGTCCCTCGCGGAGCCCGTCGACGGCCAGCACCTGGGGCTCGTCCTCCCCGCCGCCGAGCAGGTAGAGGTCGCACTGCTCGGGAAGCGCAGCACCGGCCGGGACCGGGACCACCTCGGCCTCGAGCCCCCGCCAGCGCAGCCGGGTGGCCAGGACCTGCGCATTGCCGCCGTCGCCGTAGGTACCGAGCAGCTCGGGGTAGACGAGGGCGATCCGCGTCGCCGACTCGGTGCTCCGCGGGCTCATCGCGGCGTTCCGTTCGTGCGCACCAGCAGGTCACGAAACGCCGTGTAGTTGGCGACGACGTCGAGCACCCCCTCGGGGGCGTCAGCGGCGGCAGCCTCCGCGGTCGGGTACAGGCGGTGCGCCACGTCGGCGTAGGCGAGGCGCACGCCGACATCCTCCCGCCGCTCGCCGGTGACGAGGACCTGGCGCCCGCGTAGCCGCTCGAACGGGACGTCCCAGAGCCAGGACGGATCGCGTCCGTCGGCGGTGCGGCTGTTGAAGTCGATGATGACGGGACGACCGGGCTCGCTGTCGAGCAGTTCGAGCATCTCGACCCATCCGGCCGGGTTCTTGGCGAGCAGCATCCGGCCACGGCGACCCGGAGCGAGCACCGCCTCGGAGTAGCGGCCCTGGACCGCCTCTACCGACGCCATCGCCGCAAACGACGCGGCTGGCGTGATACCGAGCAGTTCCGCCGCCGCAGCGGCATGGGCGGCGTTGCCGACGTTCACCCGGCCCGGCAACGCGAGCGGCACGTCCATCCGGGTGCCCCGCCAGCGCACCGCTGCTGCCTCGACGACTTCGACATCGGGATCGGGCCGGTGCAGGTCGCAATGGCCACACCGCCAGCCGAACGGCTCGCCGCGTTCCAGGAGCTGCCCGCAGGCGGGACAGACCATCGCGTCAGCAGTCCAGTTCTGCCCGGCGGCCACCCAGATCTGCGCGCCGAATCCCAGCGCCGCGTAGGTGACGAGCGGGTCATCGGCGTTCGCGACGGCGGTGCACCCCGCCAGCTCGCCGCCGAGCTCCCGCCACATCCCGGCGATGCGGCGCGTCTCGTTGGACCGATCGAGCTGATCGCGGGTGACGTTGAGCAGGACAACAGCCTGCGGCTGCACCTCCCGGGCCACCTTCGGCAGCCAGATCTCATCAACCTCGAGCGCCCCCGCCGGCGCATACGGGCGCCGGGCGAGCGCATGCAGCACTCCCGGGCCCATGTTGGCCCCGCCGGAGTTGCTGGCGACGGGACCTGCCGTTCCGAGCGCGGCGGCGAGCAGCCGGGTGGTGGTGGTCTTGCCGTTCGTGCCGCTGACGCACGCGAGCGAGCGGCCGCGGGCGATCTCGCCCAGCACCCCGGGGTGCGTGGTCAGCGCCACCTTGCCGCCGATCATCTCGCCCGAACCGCGGCCGAGCCTGCGCGAGGTGGCCGAGGTGGCGCGCTCCAGCGAGAGCGCGAGGCGCGCGCGAAGCGAAAGCGCCGGAGCGCGAGCAGGCGAGACGGGCATCGTGCCTAGCCTGCCAGAGGCCGACCGGGTCAGTGGAAGCCGTCGAAGTCCTGGATCTCGGTGACCCCGTGGGCTCGGAGCCACACCACCGGATCGACCCGCATGTTGTCGACGTGCACCTCGAAGTGCAGGTGCGGCCCGGTGGACTCGCCTTCGGTGCCGACGCGGGCAATCAATTGTCCCGCCGCCACGTGGGCGGTGGGCCCGATCAGAAGCTCATCGAAACGCATGTGCCCGTAGACCGTCTGAATGCCGCCGGGATGCTGCAGGACGATCCAGTTGCCGAAGCCCTGCGCCGGCCCCCAATAGAGGACGTCACCTTCCGACGCCGCGTAGATCGGGGTGCCGAACGGTGCCGCCAGGTCGACACCGGGGTGGGTGCCGCCAGTACCAGGGTCGTGGAACAGCTGGCTGACGGTGAACGAGCCCAGGGGAAGCGGCAGGGTCCACCCATTGCCGTAAATGGGGACCCCACCGGGGACCTTCGGACCGCTCGGCGCCGAGCCGCCGGACACCCCGGACTGAACCGAGTAGCGCAGCGCCTCGACCTTGGCCTTCGGCATGACCAGCTGCGCCGCACTCAGCGCCACCAGCGGGTCGGCCCCGGCAGGCAGCGCCATGATGAGCGCCGCCCCGCGGATCAGCCCGAGTGACGCCGACTTGGTGCGATCGACGACGACGCCCACGCCCGGAAGTCTCGTCGTGGCGAAGGCGCCCACGCGCACATCGCGCTGCACGACGCGGCCCACCTTCGCGTGGCCGCCGAGCCTGATCCCCAGCGCGGCCGCGACCGCATGGGCGATCGCCGCGTCGCCACTCGCGACCCGCTGCCAGAGGGCATCGACGGGAGCGGTGTTGTCGGGTGTGTAGTCGCGGAAGCTGGACGGGTCGACCCCGACGGCCGTCGTGATGCCGCCGCCGAGCTTGACCTGGGCGAAGTCGACCTGCAGCAGGCGGGTAGCGCCGGTGGCGCGGGTCACCGCGGCGATCTGGGCCGGCGTGACGGTGGTGGGCGAGGACAGGAAAAGGTCAGGGTCCACCCGGTTGCGCAAGGGAGCGATGACCGGAACGGCGGCAACGGGGCGACGCGACGCGACGGGCGCCCCGGTGGATGTGGTCAGCGGGTCCCTGGTGCCGAACTGCGCATCCGTGCCGGGAGCGGCGGAGCTCTTGCCCAGCGGGAAGGAAGTGATCGACGGGGGGCTCTTGTGGTTCTTGACGGCGACGCCGGCGATGCTTCCGACGACGGCCAGTGCCGCGGCCGTCAGCAGCGCGACAGTGGACTGCCGGCTCGGGCGCCGGAGCCGACGGCGCCCAGCGGGGTCGGGCCGCGATGAACGGTCCTGGGGTGCGGGGCCGGGATGAGGCGTCGGTCGCGGCGGGGCGGGGGCCTTGCCCGCGTGGCGGCCGTCGATCGTCACCCCGCACCTCCCCGACTCCCAACGACAGTGCCGCCGCCGGACTCCAGCCCTTCGACCTGACGGGTGCCCAGCCGAACCCGCGACGAACCGTCTATCGGTCGCGCCGAATGGTTCTTGCGGGGTCGTCATGCGAGCAATCGGCTGATTCCACGCTAACCCGGTCGGCGAACGTCTCGACGGGTTTTCCACAGCTTCGAGGCGGCTACTCCACCGCGGCGCGTTCCCTTCGCCGCCGGATGACATGCCAGGCGATGAAGCCGACGACGATGAGCCCGAGCAGGACGTAGGAGACGCTGCCGAGCGCCGACTCGACCTTCTTGTAGCTGTTGCCCGCCAGGTAGCCCACTACCGCGACGAGGGTGGCCCAGCCGACCCCGCCGAAAACGTTGGCGACGAGGAAGCGCGGATAGGACATGTGGGACATGCCGGCGAGCCCTGGCACCAGGGCGCGCAACGCGGCCGTCCACCGGCCGAGGATCACGCCCTTGGCGCCCATGCGCCGGATGTACACCCGGCCCTTCTGCAGCCGGTCCTCGTCGAGCAGCCGGTCCGGGATCTTGCGTAGGACCTGCTCGCCCCACTCGCGGCCGACGAGGTAGCCCACCTGATCCCCGAGCACCGCCCCGAGGCAAGCGGCGATGACGACCAGCGCAATGGACACCGAGCCCTGGGACGCCGCCACTCCCCCCAGCAGTACCGCCACCTCACCCGGGAAGAAGACCCCGAGGAAGATGGAGGCCTCCAGGCCGGGCAGCAGGAAGACCAGCAGCAAGATCAGCCAGGCCGGCAGGTGCAGGATCTTCTCCAGCAGGTGGCCCAGGCCGATCCCGAAGAAGACCCAGGCGAGCAGGCCTATCGCGACCAGAACCAGCACCGTGATGACGATCCTGCGCGGGGTCAGGCGCCGATGCAGGGTGATGACCCGCGTGGGCGGCCGCTCGGGCGGCGCGTCAGCCCCGGGCTGCGGCACGTCGTCGCTCACCGCGGAGGCCATGGCGAAAAGGGTAGACGCCATCGCCGGCTCGACGCGCCGCTTGTCTCACATCAGACGCAGCAGCGCGGCCGTGAGCGCCGCCAGCGCCACGACGACGATGAAGGGCGCCCGCAGGAGCACGGCGACTGCCCCGACGGCCAGCCCGCCGGTGCGGGCGTCGATCACGAGATGCTGTCCGGACGTCCAGGTCTGCAGCGCGATGAGGGCCGTGAGCAGGGCGATCGGAAGCGCCGTCGCCAGCCGCTGCACCCGCTGGTCACCGAGCCACCGTGACGGCACCGACAGGCCCGCCAGCTTCAGCAGGTAACAGCTGGCCGACGCGATGAGCACCACCGTCCAGCTCACGGCGTAGCTCCCCGGAAGACGAGCGACGCCGCGGCCGCTGCGGCTGCTGCCAGCACAGGCACGCCGGCCGGGACGAACGGCGTCAGGACCAAGGCGATGACGCCGGCAGCCGCCGCGATGGCCAGTGGACCGCGGCCGCGTAGCCGGGGCGCGAGCAGGGCGAGAAAGGCCGCCGGGGCGACGGCGTCGAGACCGAACTTGCGGGGATCGGGAAGCGCGCCGGCGGCGACCGCCCCGACCAGTGTCAGGCTGTTCCAGAGCAGGTAGATGGCGGCGCCGGTGGCGTAGAAGGCGAGTCGCGAAGCAGGCTCCCCCTCGGGCTCGCGAGCGATGGCCATGGCCGTCGACTCGTCGATCACCAGCTGAGCGGACACGACGCGCCGCGGGCCGTGCACCCGCAGCAGCCCGGAAAGCCGCAAGCCGTAGAGCCCGTTGCGCGCTCCGAGCAGTGCCGCGGTGGCGATCGCCGCCGCGCCGTTCGACGCAAGCGCCACGAACGCGTACTGGCTCGCGCCGCTGAACATCAGCAGCGACAGGGCGCACGTCTGCAGCACGCTGAGGCCGGCGGCAACCGAAACCGCACCGAACGAAAGGGCGTACAGCCCGGTCGCGATACCGATGCCGAGCGCATCACGAAGGATCAGCCGGCGCTGGAGAGCGGGGAGCGCGTCGGCCACGCTGGGAGACGTTATGGCCAAAACGCCGTGCTCTTCGCTTGAATTACCAGCGCAAGGCGCGCAACCCCGCTACACCTAGGTGCATCGGGCGAGCCGGGCGGCGATGAGGCCGCCAGGGGTTCGAGAATCCGCGGCCGTGGGTAGCGCGGCAGCAGCGCCCTGTTTGACTAATGTTGATCACCACCGACGACTCGCACCGCCAAGAGGCCGCGCGGAAGGGAGATCCGAGTGCACAGCGCCGTGGCCCTCAGCCGGACGGGGGCGAGTTGGAGTGCTCAAGACGTCGACCTCGATGACGTGGAGACGCTGGATGACCTGATCGACCAGCTCGACGACTTCGATTCGGGCAACGACAAGGACGTGACTGTCGTCTACGTCGAGGAGGACGACGAGTGGCTGGGCATCCTGCGGGTGACCGCCGAGACGCTCCAGGACCCGAAGATCTTCCTTTCCGACAGCCGGGTACTCGCGAGCTCGACCCTCGCGGAGCGGCTGTTCGGTGACGCTCTCCCCGTCCTGCCCCCGGAGGAGGACGAGGACGACGAGGACACGGCCGGCCGCCCCGACGCCGAGCCCATCGGCGATCCCGACCTCCTCGCCGATCTCGGCACCCCGGGCGACGTGCTCGTCGAGCTGTGCGCCGAGGAAGGCGCGCTCCCGAGCGATGTCGTCGCCGCCCTGTGCGAGCGCGCCGGCTGCCTCGACGTGCTCGACGAGTTGCGCGGCGCCTGAGCTGTCCGCTTCACCGGGGTCCTACGAGCGCTGGATGGGCCCGGCACTCGAGGAGGCCCGGCGCGCGCTCGATACCGGCGACGTGCCGGTGGGGGCGACGATCGTCGACGCGGCGGGGTCGGTCGTCGCTGCCGGCCGCAATGCTCGCGAGGCCCGGCAGGATCCGACCGCGCACGCCGAGGTCCTGGCGCTTCGAGCCGCATCCGCTGCGACGGGCTCCTGGCGACTGACCGGGCTGACGCTGGTGGTGACGCTGGAGCCCTGCACGATGTGCGCCGGCGCCGCCGTGCTCGCCCGGGTCGACCGGATCGTCTACGGTGCGGCCGACCCGAAAGCGGGTGCCGCCGGTTCGCTCTGGGACGTCGTCCGCGATCGCCGGCTGAACTGGCGTCCCGAGGTCATCGGCGGTGTCCGCGAGCAGGAATGTTCGGCCCTCCTGACCGATTTCTTCGCTGATCGTCGTCCCCGGTAGGCTCCATCGCGGTGGAGTCGCGTAGTGGCCGAGCGCGCACGCCTCGAAAGCGTGTGAGGTGGCAACACCTCCGTGGGTTCAAATCCCACCTCCACCGCCAGCCAGCCAGCCAGGGGCCTTCCACAGTGTTGCGCCTGAACAATGCACGGAAGTAGCTGCCCCTGGGGAGCGGGTTCCTTACCCGCGGTTCAGGGTCTCGCTGATGAATCCATGGCTCAAGCGAAGCGAAACCCACTCGTCGTCTGCGACCGGGGGGGACGGTGGCTGCGGGGGTCCGTCGATGGTGAAGTTGAACAGCCGCCGAGCGGTGGTCGGATCGACAGCGTTGTAAGCCGCAATGGCGACCGCCTTTCCGCCTTCGGTGACGGAGAAATGGTCCACGATCCATACGGCAAGACGGTGGTCGTAGGCGACCGGGAGATGCTGCCCGCAGCAGGTGACTCCAACGAGATCGGCGGTGTCGTGGGTGAACGCCCCGTAGAACAGTTGCGTGGGGGCGGTTGGCCCCCCCGTAGGAACTGGGACGTCAGAGGCCAGTAGACGTCGTGGGCTGGCTATGGTCGGCGGCGGTGGGCCGGCCGGGTCGAGCCTTAGGTCGCCCTAGGCGAGCACGATCGGCGAGGTGAGGGCCTGGACGTGAGCTCCTGCGACCGGTGTCGTCGGGGTACGCCTGACACTGCTGACCCTCGGGCCATCGTGACTGGAGGCGCAGCCCGTCATGATGACCGCCAAGCCGATCGCGGCGAACCCGACGGCATGTCTGGCCAGCCTAAGTGGCGACACTACGGCCGTAGGTAGAAGGCGACGAAGTCGCGGCTCTGAGGCGAGAAGTAGTAGTCGGGGCCTTTTGACTGGGTCGGCCGCGACGTGTGTGACTGCACCTGGCCGTCCTCGTGGGTGAAGTAGTAGCCGATGCTCCAGTCGTAGTTGATGTCGAGCTCCATGCCGCGCACGACGCCGGCTGACTTCAGCAGCTGGCCGAGCGAGCACACCGACACGGCCGGGCTGTTTACGAAAATCAGCGTGCCGTCTCCGCGGACGCCGATCGCGGTGCGCGCCACGTAGGCGCTGTTTCCAACGGTGTAACCCCACTTCGGATAGGTGTTGTTGGAGCAGGACGGGTCGACCTGGCCGTTGTCGACGAGCAGGTCGAGGTTCTGTCGGACGCTGCGCACGTTTGCGGACATCGTCACGTCGCGGCCCCACTGGCCGACGGTCGCCGTGCCATCCTGGTAGATCACCAGCGACGCAGCTCCGACCCGGAGTGGCTCGGCGATCTTGCCTTCGTCGTAGTAGCCGCCGCGGTTGCCGACCGGGCTGCCGTTGGTGCGGAAGCCGCCGGGGAACGCGGCGGCGACCGTCCTGGCCAGCTGAGGCGTGAGGTAGGACGGTGTGGGCCAGGCCCCGCCCGGGTCACCGGAGGGGATGCCTTCGTGCAGCCTGCCGGAGAGCAGCTTGGGGTCGAGCCACATCAGCGCGGCGGACGGGGATGGATGCTGCAGGTCGGGTCTCACGTAGGTGAGCTGCACCGCGGGCAGGCCCTTGTTGACCACGACCGTCTGCCAGACGCCTTCGCCGGGAAGGCCTGCACCGAGCAGCAGAACCGGTTTTTCGGGCAGAGCGGAGTGGGCGACGCCGAGCACAGGGGTGCCTCCCCCCAGTGGTTTGATCGTCGCATAGGGTCCGCCACCGCCTTCGGTTCCTGCTGTGGAGATCGCTACCCCGGCGCCCACGCCGGCCAGGGCCACCACGAACCCGGCCGCGAGTACCTTCCGGCGCCGTCGGCGACGGCGTGCTGCGCCGATCACGATCTCGGGGAGCTCGGGGGCCACCTGCACGTCGGCGACGGCCGAGGTGAGCATGCGGCTGAGCTGCTGGTCAATCATGCGCCCACTCCTGCAGATCATCGAACCTGGCAGTCAGATGTCGGTCGGCTCGCAGGCGCATCAAGGCCCGCGAGGCCTGCTTCTTCACGGTGCCGGTACTGCAGCCGAGCAGGCCGGCGACGGTGGGCTCGCTCAGGTCCTCGAAGTACCGCAGGACGATCACGGCCCGCTGTTGAGCCGACAGCCGCGACAGCGCGGCGAGTAGCACCTGCCGCTCGACCACGGTGGCATCGCTGCCGACGGCCGTCGCATCAGGGGGATGGCTCATCAACCGTTCGGGATGACGAGCCCGCCGGCGCCACGAGTTGCGTGCCGAGTTCGCCAGCGCCGCCCGGACATACGATTCGGGATCTTCGATTCCGCCGGAGCGAGACCAGCGCAGGTACGTCTTTTCCAGCACCCCTTGCAAGAGGTCTTCGCCAGCGAGCCGGCTCCCGGCCAGCAGCGTCGCCAGCCGGGCGAGCGACAGCCCCTTCTGACGGACGAACGAGGTGAACTCGTTGTCCGACGCAGCTGTCGAGACGCTCATCTCCGTCGGACCTCTCGCACGCCAGTTGAGACACCGAGCCCGGCGAAAAGGTTGACACAACCGTCCAAGTGCGGCGGTGGAGTCCAGCCGGCAGTCCGCTATGTGCGTCAGTGCGGTGGCAGAGTCCCTGGCCCTGAAGCCTCAGGCTCGCCGGGAACGCCGGTTATGCAACGCGGCAGCCATCCATCGCGGCATCGTCTGGGTATGGGCGTCCTACCTTCGCCGGCCAAGCGACACCCAGGCACTATAAGTAAAGGCAGTTTCCGGCGGCAGTTACTTATAGGGGTTGTTTCGGGTGGGCTGGACCCAGACGCTAGCCGATGCCGGGGTGGCGGTGGTGGCTATCGACGCCCGTCACGTCCAGCTCAGCTGGCAAGGCCATGAAGTAACGCTGCCGGTCGCCAGCGGCCGCCGCCACCTGCCTGACCCCCAAGCTCACCCGACCGGCCAACGACTCCTCGTTGACATCCGCCCGTCGGACGCCGCGCGTGAACGCTACCGCCAAGCCGGCTGGTCACTGGTCGACGCGGACGGCACCGGCTGGATCCGGTTCACCGACAACGTGACCCTCGAGCTACCCGCCGCAGCGACGGTCATGAAGGCAGCAGCGCTGCGGGGGCGGCCCGGCTACTCCACCTTCACCGTGGCCAGGCTGTTGCTGCAGCAGCCGGCTACTACCCAAGCCAGACTCGCGGCCGAGGCGGGCGTCACCCAGCCGCGGGTGTCACAGGTGCTGAGCCGCCTCGCCGCTGACGGCCTTGCCTACCGCGCCCCAGGCGGCTGGGCCGCCCATGATTGGGACCCGCTGTGCGACTGGTGGCTGGCCCACTATCCGGGGCCGGGCGGCCTCGTCACCTACTGGTACGGGCTGGATGCCCCCGCCAAACAGCTGCCCGCCGTCCTGTCCCAACTCGGCGGTGACCGGTCGGCTGCCAGCCGCCGAGCCAGCCTGCTGCCCGCCGTGTCCGGTGACATCGCCGCCGACCTGATCGCCCCGTGGCGCCGTCCCGGGCAGCTTGTTCTCTACGCCGCCCAAGGAGCTGACCTGACCAGCGCCGGACTGGTCTGCTTCCGCCCCCGAGCAGGCCACCACCGTCCTCATCGTCGCAAAAGACCCGGCAGTCGCTCTGCACCCCGCCGCCGACCCGCAACCGCGCCCCGGCGGGCTCCCCGTCCGTTTCGCCGACGGTCTGCAAGTGCTGTACGACCTGACCCGTGCCGCCGGCCCCGACGCCGCCGAAGCGGCCGCCCACTGGCGGACCCGGCTCAAGGATCAGGCGCGGCTGTGACCGTCAGGCTGACAGTGGCCGCCACCTCCCGGGCGCAGGACGCCGGCTACCTCGCCCTGGCTGACCTTGCCGACCTGGCTGCCGCCATCGAGGCCGACTACCGGAAGGGGCCGCGAACCGGTTCACCCGCACCGACGATTCCGGACGGACCCTCACCGTGGACGTGCTCGCCCCGTCCTACACCAGCCGGCTGCAGACCAACCGGGCCCACGGAGAACTCGTAGTCGATGAGATCCCGGGTCTGTCCTACGCGCTGGGTGTCACACCGGTCGATCTTGAACTGGACATCAACCTGTCCGACGGTCAGTCGCTGACATTCACCGCGCGGCTGCCCTCGGTGTTGCCGGCCCTTGCGCTAAAAGCCTTCGGCTACGCAGGCCGGGCCGAAGCCAAGGACGCCGTCGACGTCTGGCGGCTACTGGAGGCGGCCCGCGCACTCGGTGTCACACCCGGCGACTGGCCCTCCACCGGCACCCCCGCCCAGGCTCGCACGCTGCTCACCGACCTGTTCGGCACCGCCGCCGCAGCAGGCAGCCGGCAGGTCAGGGCCGACCCGCAGATCCCGACCCGGGTCGCAGCCCTGGTCGCCGCGGTCTGCGGTCCCGCTACCAGCAGCTAACCGGGTCGCTGGCCCCCAAGCGCACAACCGGTGCTATCAGCAGGCTTGCACATGAACACGGCGACGAACACGGACACGGCGACGAACACGCACCGCGCATTGAACCGTGCCAAACCGCCGGCCGTGATGAGCCGCTGGCGTCCATGCAGGCGGCGATTTCCCTTCATCACGGGCAGAGGTCGCCGCTTCACTCCCGGGGAGCAGCGACGTGTGCAGACTTCGGCGGCTTCGTGTGCAAGCCGATGGTTTGCCGACCGAAATCCGCCCCGCCTCACCAGGGCGGATGAGTTAACTGTTCAAGGCCCGCCAGCCAGCCAACCAGGGGCTTCCGACGAAAGTCGGAAGGCAGTTCGAGGCCGGTGGCGGGTCGTCTCGACCCGCTGCCAGGTGTCCGGCGGCAGCGTCGACCGCTGCGGGAGGTTGGGTGCTGGCGGACCGGGCCGCTCGCCTCGTTCTGCGCGGCGGGCCGCCGTTAGATCAGCTGAACGTCCTTGGACCTGCTCAGAGACACCGCAAGTGAACCATCATCGTCGCGGTATCCCCCGCCGAGGCCAAGGGGTATCGCGGGATTCGTAGGCAGGCGGGGCTCGCGCGCACGGAATATCGGCCGTCGTCGTCAAGACGGCGACGGATCGCGAACGAGTTGATGCTCCGCAGATTGCACATGGAGAGCAGCACCGCTGTGCAAAGGCCACCGATATCGCGAGAATCAGGTGCGCGAGGGAGATCACAAGTTCACTTTTGCCGAGAGCGGACACCCCTCCCGGCAACGGCACGGGATCATTAGCGTCGATCCGGTGACCGAAACGCGCGAAATCACTTACGACATCGACGGTTTAACGATGACCGCCCACCTGGCGCTGCCGAGCGGACAGGGACCCTGGCCCGCCGTGCTGATCGGTCACGACGGAATCGGCCTCGAGGCATATCAACGCGGTCGCACGGATCAACTGGCCGAGCGCGGCTACGTCGCTTTGGCGATGGATTACCACGCCGGCAGAACGTACTTCGGAGATCCGGAAGCGATGCTGGCCCGGGTGATGCCGCTGCTGGCCGACCCCGATCGAATGCGGGCCGTCGGCCGGGCCGCGCTGGATCTGTTGCTCGCAACGCCCGGCGTCGACAGCAGCCGGCTTGGCGCGCTCGGCTACGGCGCCGGCGGCACGATCGTGCTCGAACTCGCCAAGGACGGCGTGCCCTTCAAAGCCCTTGCGGCTGTACACCCGGGCCTCTCGGCCGCCCGTCCTGAAGACTGGACGAAGGCAACCGGCACGTTCCTGCTCTGCACAGGTACAGAGGACCCGATCTGCACTCCCGAACAGGTGCTCACCTTCGGTGCCACGCTCCAAGCTGCAGGCATCGACTGGTTAGCCGACCTCTACGGCGGAGCCCAACACGCGTTCTGGGCCGCCCCGCGCGATGCCGACGGGAAGGTCACCGGCGCGACCACCCACACCGACGCGACGGTTCCCGGAGTCGGCCATCATCCGGCGCATGAGGCACGGGCATGGCGCGCGGTATTGAACCTGTTTGACGAAACCATCGGGAGTTCTTCGCTGTCGTTCTAGCTGGCTGTAGGTCGAGTCAAGTGAATCCCCATAGACCACATCGCAGCCAATGGGCGACCGCGCTGGCGACCTGTGCCACGAACCGTGAGGCAGAGCGATCGACGATCGCCAGTGCGTTCGTCCACCCGTCGTCGAGCCGCTGCGCATAGTCCCTTCGCCGGCTTCCAGATCGCCAAGCGATACCTCCAGTTCTTCACATATAGGAATAATGACTCTCGCAGTATGAAGAATTCTTCATGTAGCCTGGCCGCGAGTGAAGGAGGTACTGCCGATGACCCCGCTCTACGAGCTGAAGGCGGAGTTCTTCAAAACGCTCGGTCACCCGACTCGGGTGCGCGCCCTGGAGCTCCTGAGCACCGGGGAGATGTCGGTCGCCGAGCTGATGACGCAGATCGGGATCGAAGCTTCCAACCTGTCGCAGCAGCTGGCCGTGTTGCGCCGGTTCGGCTTGGTGAACACGCGTCGGCAGGGAAACAACGTCTTCTACTCGCTGAGCTCACCTGAGCTGGCCGAGCTGTTCGCCGTGGCGCGACGCTTCCTGACCGCGCGGCTGAACGAGCAGGTGGACATGCTCCGCGGCCTCGAAGCTGACGCGGCTCTCGCGGCCCAGGACGCGCCTGCGCCGCCTCGCCGCCGGAGGCGTTGACGTGGGGATGCTGGCCCGGATCCGGCGCGTCGGGAAGGCGGCGGAACCGGCGCCCGATCTTCCAGAGCCGCTCCCTGCGAGCCTGGGTCTTCGCGGGTCGCTCGCCCTGCGCCACGTCGATGCGGGATCGTGCAACGGCTGCGAAATCGAGATTTCCGGCTGCTTCTCGCCGGTCTACGACGCGGAGCGCTATGGGGTACGGCTGGTGGCGTCGCCGCGGCATGCCGACGGGCTCATGGTCACCGGCGTCGTCACGCGCAACATGAGCGCGGCCCTTCGGGCGACATACGCCGCGACGCCAGAGCCGAAGGTCGTGATCGCCATCGGCGACTGCGCACGGGACTGCGGGGTCTTCGCTGGAGGTCCCGGGGTCGAGGGGGCGGTGCGCGACATCGTCCCGGTCGATCTCGAGGTGCCCGGCTGCCCGCCAACTCCCGACCAGATCATCAACGCGCTGAGGCGGGTCGCGGGGCGATGACTGCCGCGCACCTTGCCGCCGTCGTAGCCGGCGGGGGCCTTGCCGCTTGCCTCGCGGTCCTGCTTTCCCCCGCGCGGTTGCGGGCGGCGGTGTCGGGCGTGCTGACCGCGGTGCTCGGGGGGTCGGGTGTCGCGCTCGGGGTGCTGGTCATCGGCTCGGGCCTGGCCCCGGTGCATCTGGGCTGGCTCATTCCCCTGGCCGGGGTGACGGTCGCCGGCGACGCGACCTCGGGGCTGTTCGTGCTCGTGACGGGCGCGGTCGCGGTGGCGGTCGGGGTCTACTCGCCCGGGTACTTCGGGCACCTGGAGAATTCGCGGGTCCCGCTGGCGACGATGCCGGCTCTTTGTTACGGCGATGCTGTTGCTGCCCCTCGCAGCGTCCGTGACGACGTTCCTCGCGCTGTGGGAACTGATGGCCCTCACCTCGCTGATGCTCGTGCTGACCGAGCATCGCCGAGCCGAGACCCGACAGGCGGGCCTGACCTACGCGGTCATGACGCAGCTCGGGTTCCTGGCCATCGTGCTGGCGCTGGTGGTCTTCGCCGCGAGCACGCACACCGAGCTGTTCGCCGGCATGGGTCACGCCGCCGCCACGCTGCCCCCGGCTACCCGAGCGGCCATCTTCCTGCTGTCGTTCGTGGGTTTCGGGTCGAAGGCCGGGCTGCTGCCGCTGCACGCCTGGCTGGCCCGCGCGCATCCCGAGGCGCCGAGTCCGGTGTCAGCGCTGCTCAGCGCCGCCATGGTCAACATGGGTATCTACGGGGTGCTGCGCGTCGACGTGGCACTGCTCGGTCCCGGGCCGCGCTGGTGGGGTCTGGTCCTCGTCCTGGTCGGGGCGGTGACCGCCGTCTACGCGGTGCTTGCAGGCCTCGGTGGCGAACGACCTCAAGCGCCTCCTGGCGTTTTCCACCAGCGAGAACATGGGTCTGATCACGATCGGGATCGGCGCCGCCATGCTGCTCTCCGCGGCGCACGACCGTCCGGCGGCGCAGGTGGCGATGATCGCCGCGCTCCTGCACGTCGCCAACCATGCCGGGTTCAAGACGCTCGGTTTCCTGAGCGCAGGGTCCGTGCTGGCGGCCACCGGGCTGCGCGACCTCGACCGGCTCGGAGGCCTGGCCAAGCGGATGCCCGCCACCACGGTGCTTTTCGGCATCGCCGCGCTCGGCGCGTCGGGCCTGCCGTTCGGCGCGGGTTTCGTCAGCGAATGGCTGCTGCTGCAGGGGCTCATCCATACGCTGCCGGCCGGCGGTGTGATGCTCGCGCTGGTCATGCCGCTCGCGGTCGGCGCGGTCGCGCTCACCGCCGGTCTGGGCGTTGCCGCGATGGTCAAGGCGTTCGGTGTCGGCTTCCTCGCCCGACCGCGTAGCGACGACGCCGCGGGTGCGCACGAAGTCGGGCTGCCGATGCTGGCCGGTGCCGCGATCGCTGCCGCCGGATGCGCCGTGCTCGCCGTCGCTCCGGCGATCCTCAGCCGCACGCTCACGCACGTCCTTGCCGACCTTCCGGCAACCTCCGGGCAGCAGCCACCGCGGCTCGGGACGTTGCTCCACCTTCCGGGCATCGCCGGTTCGTTGTCGCCGGCACTGCTCGCCGCGGCATTGGCCGTCGCGACGCTCCTCACCGTCGCTGTCACGGGCTGGGGAGCCCGGCGCCGGCCGGCCGCGAAAGGCGCCGCGTTGTGGGGCTGCGGCGGCCCGGAGTTGACCCCACGCATGCAGTACACGTCATCGTCGTTCGCCGAGCCGCTGCAGCGGGTGTTCGACGACGTGCTGCGCCCGGACACCGACGTCGATGTCTCCCACCTGAGCGAGTCGCGCTACCTCGTCGGGAAGGTCACCTATCGCTCGGTCATCGTCGACGTCGTCGAGCGCCGGCTGTACGAGCCGGTCGTGCGGGCGGTCATGGCAATGGCGGACGTCGTGCGCCGGGGCCACACCGGCAGCGTCCATGTCTACCTCGGCTACGGGGCGATCGGCCTGGTCGTCATGCTCGTGGTGGCCCGATGAGCGCGCTCACTGTCGGCGGCGCAGCGGGGGCTGCCCTGCAACTCGTCCTCGTTGCTGCCGGCGCGCCGATCGTCGTCGGGATCACCCGCCAGGTCCGCGCCAGGCTCGAGGGCCGCGCCGGCAGCGGTGTCCTGCAGCCGTGGCGAGACCTGCGAAAGCTGCTGGGAAAGCAGCGCATCCGCCCCGACGGCACCACGATCATCTTCACCGCGGCCCCTGTCCTGATCGCCGCCAGCACGCTGGTCATCGCCGTCATCGTGCCCGGGGTCACGACCGGTTCGCCGTTGGACAGAGCCGGGGACCTCTTCGCCGTCGTGGGCCTGCTGCTGCTCGGCACCGTCGCGCTGGCGCTCGCCGGCCTCGACACCGGCACCGCGTTCGGCGGCATGGGCGCCAGCCGGGAAACGATGATCGCCGCGCTGGCCGAGCCGGCCATCCTCATGGCCGTCTTCGGGCTGTCGATTCCGGTGCACTCTTCCAGCCTGGCGGCCATCGTCGGAGCGGTCGCGCACCACCCGGCGAGCGTCGCCACCCCGGCCGCAGCCCTCGCGGCGGTAGCGCTCAGCATCGTCATCCTGGCCGAGAGCGGACGCCTTCCGGTCGACAATCCAGCGACTCATCTCGAGCTGACGATGATCCACGAAGCCATGGTGCTCGAGTACGCCGGCCCGCAGCTCGCCGTGATCGAGTGGGCGGCGGCGATGCGGCTGACCGTGCTGCTGACCCTGCTGGTGAATCTCTTCGTGCCCTTCGGCATCGCGGGCCTGCACCCGAGTGCCCTGACGCTGCTGGTGGCGACACTCGCCATCGCCGTCAAGGTCGTCGTCGTCGCGGTCGCGCTCGGTGCCGGCGAAGTATTCATCGCCAAACTGCGGCTGTTCCGGGTGCCGGAACTGCTCGCCGGTTCCTTCGTGCTCGGCTTGCTCGCGGTCACGACGTCGTACTTCCTCACGGGCTCGGGGGCGTGAGGCCCCGATGAGCGCATCGACCTACCGGACCGCGCTGGACCTCGCCGTGGGGGCGCTCCTGCTGCTCGCCGTCCTCGCCGTGTGGCGACGGCACGTTCGGACCCTCGTCCGGCTGCTGGCGCTGCAAGGCGTGGCGCTGGCCGCGATCCCCGTCATCATCGGAACGCACCTGGGCGACGTGACCCTCACGTGCGTCGGCGGCGGCGTCCTGCTCCTGCGTGGTGGGCTGCTGCCCTGGCTGATCCGCCGGGTGCTGCCGGTCGAGGCACCGCCTGGCGACGGCGAGTCCTTCGTGAACGCGACCGCGTCGCTGCTTGCCGTCGCGCTGCTGACCGGCCTCGCCTACGCCGTCAGCCGGCCCATCGTGGCCCTCGATCCGTCACCGGCCACCCGCGCGGCGCCGGTGGCGATTGCGGTCGTGTTGACCGGACTGTTCATCCTGGTCACCCGCCGCCGCGCGCTGACGCAAGTCATGGGATTCGTCGTGCTGGACAACGGCATCGCTGCCCTCGCGTTTCTCATCACGGCCGGGTTCCCGCTCATCGTCGAGCTCGGCGCCTCGATCGACATCCTGCTCGCCGTCCTCATCCTGCAGGTGCTCACCGGCCGCATGCGGATCAAGTTCGGCGGGACCGATCTCGACCAGCTCAGGCAGTTGCACGACTGATGACGACGGTCATGCTCCTGCTGCCGTTGATGGCACCGCTCTGCGCCGCGCTGCTGGTGGCGGTGTTCGGCTGGCGACGCACGACGGCGGGCGCCACCGTGCTGGCAAGCGTCGCGGTCGCCGTCAGCGGCGCGCTGCTCAGCACCCGCGCCGTCCACGCGCCGGTCTACCTCGGCGGCCATCTGCTCCGAGGCGACGCGGTCGCCGCGGTGATGCTGATCGTCATCGGGGCCGTCGCCACTCTGGCGAGCTGGGCCAGCATCGGCTACCTGGCCACCGAGCTCGGCGCGGGTGAGACCACCCCGGCCCGCACCCGGCTGTACGGCGCGCTGATCAACACGTTCGTCGCGTCGATGTCGCTGGCGGTGCTGGCCAACAACCTCGGAGTCGTGTGGGTCGCTGTCGAGGCGACGACGGTTTCCACCGCGCTCCTGGTCGGACACCGGCGCACCCGCGCCTCGCTGGAGGCGACCTGGAAGTACGTCGTGATCTGCTCGGTCGGCATCACTCTCGCCTTCCTCGGCACCGTGTTGCTGTACTTCGCCAGCCTGCACGCCGCTCCGGGAGGCCACGCGCTCGACTTCAACGTGCTGGCCGCCCGGGCACACCAGCTGGACCCGGGTGTCACCCGCCTTGCTGCCGGCCTGCTGCTGCTCGGCTTCGGCACCAAGGTCGGCCTCGCGCCGTTTCACACCTGGCTCGCCGATGCCCACAGCCAGGCCCCCGCCCCCATCTCCGCGCTGATGAGCGGCGTGCTCCTGTCCGTCGCCTTCTCCGTGCTCCTGCGCATCAAAGCCATCGTCGACGCCGCTCTCGGCATCACTTTCATGCGCGTCGGCCTGCTGACGCTCGGACTGCTGACGCTGCTGATCGCTGCCTCGCTGCTGGTCGCCCAACGCGATTACAAACGCATGCTCGCCTACTCCTCGCTCGAACACATGGGCCTCATTGCCGTCGCCGCTGCCGCCGGCACGACCCTGGCCCTGGCCGCCCTCCTGCTCCACGTGCTGGCACACGGCCTCGGCAAGAGCGTGCTGTTCCTTGCTGCCGGCCACCTTCAGCACGCCCACCACTCGACCGAGATCGCCGACGTGCGCGGGGTACTGCGCCGCAGCCCGGTACTCGGCGCCGCCTTTGCCGGCGGTCTCATCGCGCTGCTCGGACTCCCCCCGTTCGCCTTGTTCGCCAGCGAGATCGGCATGGCGCGCGGGCTCGGCGCCGCTCATCTGGCGTGGCCGCTCGCGATCGCGTTCCTGTTCATCCTGATCGCGTTCGCCGCCCTCGCGCGTCACGGAAGCTCCATGCTCCTGGGCACCGCGGGGGACAGCTCTCCCGCTCTCACGCTCTCCCCGGCAGCGGCCCTCCCGCTCGTCGCCGGCATCGCGGCCTGCCTCGCGCTCGGGGTCAGCGCGGGGCCGCTCGCTCACGTGCTGACCAGCGCGCGGCTCGCTCTTGTCCGGTGGGCTCTGACGATGCCGGCCACGCCAACAGCACGAGGTCGGCACCGCTGCCCTTCCCGCCACCGTCGCCCGGTTACTGGGCGAGGGGAACCGGCTTGCCCTGGTCGCGGCCCACGATGACGGTGCCGAGCGGCGCATCGTCTACCTGCTGACAGCACCTGGCGACGTACGGACCGAGCTGACCGTGCGGGTGCCGGCCGCCGATCCGAGGGTGCCGACCCTGGCCGGGGTGTCGTTCCCCGCGAGTCGTTTCGAGCGGGAGATGCACGACCTGTTCGGCATCACCCCCGTCGATCACCCGCTGCCCCGCCGGCTGGTCCGCCACGGGCACTGGCCCAAAGGCTGGTATCCGATGCTGCACGACGCGGGCCCGCCGCCACCGTTCACCGCCACCGACCCCTTCCCGTTCCTGACTGTCGAAGGCCCCGGCACGTACGAGATCCCCGTGGGACCGGTGCACGCCGGGCTGATCGAACCCGGCCACTTCCGCTTCTCCGTCGTCGGGGAGACGATCCTCAAGCTCAAGGCCCGGTTGTGGTTCGTGCACCGCGGAGTCGAGAAACTCTTCGAAGGACGCCCGGCCATCGAGGGCACAGCCCTGGCCGAACGCATCTGCGGCGACACCTCGATCGGGCACGGCCTCGCCTACTGCTCGGCCGTGGAAGATGCCCTGCGATTGCAGCTGCCCGACAGTGGCCGCGCGCTGCGCGGCGTCCTCCTCGAACTCGAACGGCTCTACAACCACATCGCCGACCTCGGGGCGATGGCCAACGACGTCGGTTACGGCATCGCCAACGCTCACGCCCTGCGCATCCGGGAGACGCTGCTGCGGCTGAACGCCGAAGTCACCGGTCACCGCCTGCTGCGCGGCGCCATCAGCCCCGGGCGCGTAGCGGTCAGGACACTGCCCGACCCCGATCGGCTCGCTGCCATAGCCGCGGACGTCGAGGAACTCGCCGAGCTCACCGTGAGCCACGCGGTCGTGAACGACCGCTTCTCGGGCACCGCCGTGCTCACCGCCGAGAGCGCACGCGAGATCGGGTGTCTGGGCTACGTCGCCCGCGCCTCCGGCATCGGGGTCGACGCCCGGGCCGACCATCCCGCAGCCCCGGTCACCGTCACCCCCGTCGTCCACGACGCGGCTGACGTGCTCGCCCGCTACCAGGTCCGGCGCGGCGAGTTCGCCCAGTCGGTCGGCCTCATCCGCGAGCTGCTCGAACACGTCGAAGGGCTCACGATCGAGGCGGCTGTCGGGGAGCGCGGGCCGGGGAAACCCGCGTCAGGGATCGGACTCGTCGAGGGCTGGCGCGGCACCATCGCCACGCGCGTCGAAATCGACCGCAACGGGGTGCTGACTCGCGTGAAGCCGGTCGACCCGTCCTGGTTCAACTGGCCGGCACTGCCCGTCGCGCTCGCGGAGACGATCGTCCCGGACTTCCCGCTGGTCAACAAGAGCTTCAACCAGTCCTACGCCGGCAACGACCTCTGACCGAGCCGTCCCCTTCCGCTCACACCGCCCCGGCGAGCCAGCGATTGCTGAAGTCCTGCTCCTGCGCGGTCGACTCGTTGAAGTTGCCCGCGGCGAGCTTCTCGAGCTTGCCGCCGACGAGCGGCAGGGACGCTTTCGCCGCCCCGGAGATCGTCTCCACGCACCCCGACTTGGCGGCCTTGAGCTGCATGGTCCCGGACAGGTGGATCGGCACGCCCTTGATGTCGACCTTCCACGTCCCCGTGCGCCCACCCTTCGTGCCCTCGCCCCACTCGTCGGTCTGGGTGACCGTGTTCGTCGGTGTCAGCACCCTCTTGAGCACGCCCGGCACGTCGACCGCGACGGTGCGCCGCGTGACGATCCGGAACGTCTTCCCGTCCTCCGCGAGCCCGCACTCGACGACCTCGACGTGGGTGTGTCCGGCGTCGACCAGCTTCTGCCGCTGATATTCCGGGTCGCTGAACATCGCAAAGACCGCCTCGGCATCCGCCTCGAACCGGTACTCCGTCTTCAGGTCCATTCCGACTCCCTCATCGAGCGGCGCGAATCGGCGCCACTCTGCCACGCTCCGGGGAATCCGGCCTGTTGAGCGATCAGCCGCCAACCTCATCGGCGCCCTCGATCGCGTCGAGGGCGTGCTGGGTCGGGCTGATCGGCGAGGAAAGGCCGCCGGGAAATCCGAGGGCGACGGCGGCCATCCGCACGGCCGCGTGACGCTCGCGGGAAGCCGGCGAAGCGTAGCTGAAACGCCACCGCTGGACGCGTTCGGCGACGAGCGGGCTGTCCGGCCGCACGCCGGTCGCCGCGAAGATGCGGCAGTCATACATCCGGCAGGCGCGCGGGCGATGCGCGTAAACCGAACATCCCTCGGGCGTCAGCTGGGAGCAGCGCCCGGACTCGTCATGCTTCAGGACGCGGCGGCTGAGCTGGCCCGGCATCGGCAAGAGACAGTCAGCAGCGATGTGCTCCAGGACGTCAGCTTCATCGGGCTCGACCGGGATCAGCTTGCCCGAGCGGCAGCACGCCGTGCACCCGTCGCACGGAACGTCGACCGGGTCGCCGTCATGCAGCGAGGCCCGAAAGGCCGACAGCCACGTTGCGAGTTCGCCGGCATCTCGATCGCCGGAGTCCGCCTCCACGGGCAGACCCTACGTTCGCCGAATCGGGGTTGATCACCGTCCGGTCACGATCGCGTGGCGTGCGGGCCCACCACACAAAAGCGCGGTATCCACAAAGGGTGAAGCAATGGCGCGCACTGACCCGTCCCGCTGCCCTGGTGCTCGCCGTCGGGGTGAGCCTCGCCGTCGCCGGATGCTCGTCGTCCTCGAAGCAGACGCCGCCCTCACCGAGCCCGACGACGAGCGCCTCCGCCAGCCCCACGCCGACCCCCACGCCGAGCGCGACGGCGACCCCGACGCCCACCACGACCCCCACCCCGACGCCGACCCCGGTCGAACCGGCGATCTACTGCCGGCTCTCGGAACTGTCGGTGACCCCGGGCCAGAGCAACGGCGCCGCCGGGTCGATCACGGTCCCGGTCCTGTTCAAGAACATCAGCCAGCGCACGTGCAGCCTGCAGGGCTATCCGGGCGTCGCCGGTCTGAACGCGGCCGGGCAGCAGGTCACACAGGCCGTGCGCACGCCGTTCACCCACGTCGGGCCACCGTCGGCGATCAGCCTGGCGCCGGGTCAGACGGCATCGGCCCCGGTGCAGGGCAGCGACGTGCCCGTCGGCACCGCGACGACCTGCGTGTCGTACCCGAAGCTGCTCGTCACGCCCCCCGGCGAGACGCACTCTCAGCAGGTGGTCGTTACGCTGCCGGGCTGCAACGGCCTGCGGGTCGGCCCCGTGGTCGCCGGCACGATGGGTATCTGAGCGATCCCGGCTGGAGTCCGGCTAGGGCTGCGGCGAGAGCTCCTCGGCCAGCAGGTCCATCAGCAGGCCGTCGTGCCAGCCGTTTCCGTCGGCGTCGCGTTCGTAGCGCCGCATGACGCCGACCGGGCGGAATCCCACTGACGCGTAGCACCTGATGGCAGCGCGGTTCTCGACCGCGGGGTCGATGACGATCCGGTGATGACCCCGCTCGTGGATCAGGTGATGCGCGAGGGTCCTGATGGCGTCGCGGCCGATGCCCTGCCCGTGCACGGAAGGGTCGAGGAAGATGTCGATCGACGCGTGCCGGTAGGACGGCGTCTCCTCCTCGCCGTACTGGATGAAACCCGCGATCGCGTCGTCCAGAAAAACGGTGAAAGGCGTGATTTCGGGCTCGTCGAACGGCCAGTTCGGCTCCTCGGGTGTTTCGCCCCACCGCGCCCGAACCTCAGACGTGTAACGAATCCGCAGCAAGTCGGCGATGTGCCCGTCGCTGGTGGGCACCAGCGTGACGCGACGGCCCCGCAATTCGTCCCCCGCGCCAACATTCATTCCGGCTCCCAATTCCCTGCATTTCTACGGGTAATCATGGCGAATGGGTGCCGGGGCGGTGTACGTTCCGAACCCGTCCGCTAAGCACCGCACTGCGAGAAGAGTTTCACCATGCGCTGGGATCCCCTGCCCTCAGCCCGCACCATGGCGCCGACCGCGTTCAAGGACTGGGAGGTCCTCAGCAACGAGGCCTCCGTCGCCGTCGACGCCGCCATGCTTGCTCTGATTCAGGACCGGATAGACGTCATCCTCGGTGGCGGGGCGACGAACCATTCCCCGAGCACCGATACCGAACGTTCGTGCGCGGAAGCGATCGAGCAGTTCATCATCAACGTCGCGGAGCTCACCGATGCCCAGCGCGACGGCGTCTTCAGCGCGCTGGGCGCGCGCAGCTACCCGTTCTTCCAGGCGCTGTACGTCCGTGATTTCGATTTCCGCTTCCGCGCCGCGATGACCCAGCTGTTCGGCGAACCGGCGAGCAGCACGCCGGCGCCCGACCCGGGCCAGATCCCGGGAGCCGAACCGCCCGACCTGTGGCCGGCGCTCGACCGGTTCCTCACCGACGTCGCCTCGCTGGACGCGCTCGACCCGGTCACCACCGAGCTGATCCGGCTGCGCGGCGCCCGCGCCCACAACTGCCGGATCTGCCAGTCCCGCCGGGAGGTCGCCGCCATCAAGGGCGGCGCCGACGAGAGCACCTTCGACAAGATCGATTTCTACGAGACGTCCGACCTGGACGAGCGTTACAAGGTGGCCCTGCGGTTGACCGACGCCATCCTCTGGCAACCCGCGGCCTACCCCGCCGGGCTCGTCGATCAGGTGCGCGCCGCGTTCAGTCCTGAAGAGACCGTCGAAGTCGTGCTGGACCTGACCCGTAACGCCGCGAACAAGGTCGCCGTCGCGTTGCAGGCCGATCAGCCGGTGGTCCCCGTCGGCGTCGAGTACTTCAGCGTCGGCCGTGACGGAGCGCTGGCGTACGGGCTTCCGGCCCCGGTTGGAGCGTCCGGTCGCGGGTAAGCGCTCGTCATGAAGGCCGTGACGTGGCAGGGCAAGCGCGATGTGCGGGTCGAGGACGTCATCGACCCGATCATCAAGGAACCGACCGACATCCTGGTGCGGGTCACCACGACCGGCATCTGCGGGTCCGACCTTCACCTGTATGAGGTGCTCGGCCCGTTCATGACGCCGGGCGACGTGCTCGGCCACGAAAGCATCGGCGTCGTCGAGGAGGTCGGCGCCGAGATCACCCACGTGCGTGCCGGCGACCGGGTCGTCATGCCGTTCCAGATCTCCTGCGGTCATTGCTTCATGTGCGACGCGGGCCTGCAGACCCAATGCGAGACGACGCAGGTACGGGAGTTCAACTCGGGCGCCGCCCTGTTCGGCTACAGCAGCCTGTACGGCGCGGTGCCCGGTGGGCAGGCCGAGTTCCTGCGTGTGCCGCAGGCCCAGAACACGTCCATCAAGGTGCCGGACGGGCCCTCTGACGAGCGCTTCGTCTACCTCTCCGACGTGCTGCCCACCGCCTGGCAGGCCGTCGAGTACGCGGCAATTCCTGACGGGGGGACGGTCGTCGTCCTCGGCCTCGGACCCATCGGCGACATGGCCACCCGCATCGCCGGCCTTCGCGGACACCGGGTCATCGGTGTCGATCTGGTCGCCGACCGGCTGGCCAGGGTGCGCTCCCGCGGCAACGAGGTGCTCGACGTCGGCGCCCTCGGTGAGGGTCTCGGTGACGCGATCCGCGAGCTGACCGGCGGTCGCGGCCCCGACTCCGTGATCGACGCCGTCGGCATGGAGGCGCACGGTGGGCGCGCCGGAAAGTTCGCCCACGACGCGGCCGGGCTGCTGCCCGATTCCCTCGCCCGCAAGATGATGCAGACGGCCGGCACCGACCGGCTCGCCGCGCTGCGCGCAGCCATCGACATCGTCCGGCGCGGCGGCACGATCTCCCTGAGCGGTGTGTACGGGGGCATGGCCGATCCGCTGCCGATGCTGGTGCTTTTCGACAAGCAGATCCAGCTGCGCATGGGCCAGGCCAATGTCCAGCGCTGGGTGCCGCAGATCCTCCCGCTGCTCACCGACGACGATCCGCTCGGCGTCGACACGTTCGCCACGCACCGGGTCCCGCTGGCGCAGGCGCCGCTCGCGTACGACCGGTTCCAGAAGAAGCTGGACGGCACGGTCAAGGTGCTGCTGAACCCCTGACGGTCGCCGGGCAGATCTTCGGCTCAGATCCCGAGTGTCTCGCGCAGCCCGCAGATCTCGATGATGCGCATCACCCATCGGCTGACGCCGGTGAGCAGCAGGTCACCGCCGGCCGCGCGCAGCGCCTGGCGCTCGGTCACCAGCGCGCCGAGCATCGCCGCGTCGAGGAACGTGACCTGCGAGAGGTCGATCACCACGACCGGCGGCGGCTCGAGTTCAGCCGCGGCACGGCCGACGACGCGATGCACGTCATCGACGGCGGCGAGGTCGAACTCGCCGCTCGCCCGCACGAGCGCCTGACCCGCAGAGGTGCGCGAGGCGTCCAGCGACCAGCCGCGGGCAGAGCCCGGATCTTGGCGCTGGCGAGGGGGCACCGGTCATCCTGTTCGCTCGATGGAACAGCCGCCGCCCGAGCAGTCCCCGGTACCCAAGCGCGAGCACCCACCTGGACCATCCTGCTCGAGCCCCGGTGATCGAAAGCTATCCAAGATCGTGGCGAGCGTCAGCCGAAATTCGCTAATCGTGCAGTGACGCCGGCAGGTGCTTGATGCCGTTGACGAAACTCGACGCGAGCCGCACCGGCTCGGCCGTCGCCCGGACCGCGGGAAAGCGCTGCAAAAGCTCGCGATACAGGACGGTGATCTCGCGGCGGGCCAGGTGGGCACCGAGGCAGTAGTGCGGCCCGGCGCCGCCGAAACCGAGGTGCGGATTGGGTGTGCGCCGCAGGTCGAAAGCCTCCGGGTCGTCGAAGACGCGTCTCGTCGCGGTTGCCCGACGCGTAGTACAGCAGCACCCGATCGCCCTGCTTCAACTGCTGGCCGCCGAGCTCTGCGGTCTCCGTCAGCACCGTGCGGCGCATCCAGATGACAGGGCTGGACCACCGCACGATCTCCTCGACAGCGCCCGGTGCCAGCGCCTCGAAGTCACTGAGCCAGAACGCGCGCTGGTCCTGCCGCTCGGTGAGCCCTACGAGCGCATGGCTGAGCGCATTACGGGTGGTCTCGTTGCCGGCGACCGACAGCAGCACGAAGAACGACGCGATCTCCGCATCGGTCAGCCGCTCCCCCTCGACCTCGGCGGCTGCAAGCGCGGTCACCAGGTCACCCGTCGGCGAGGCGCGACGCTGCCGGCACAGCTCGGAGACCAGTTCCGCCAGCTCCGCCCCGGCGGCCAGCAGCACGGCACCGAGGTCGCCGCCTTCGGGCACGTACTCGGCGTCGCCGGCACCGAGGATGACGTTCGAGCACCGGAAGACGCGCTCGGCCTCGCTGTCGGGCACGCCCATCAGGTGGCAGATGACGGTCAGCGGCAGCGGCGCGGCGACCTCCGAGACGAAGTCGAACTCCTTGCCGTCGGCCCCCGCACCCTCCGCCAGCCGTGACACCACCTTGCGGGCTACATCGGCGACGTCGGCCTCGATCCGGCTCATCATCCGGGGGGTGAACGCCTGCGAGACGATCCGGCGCAGCCGCACGTGGCGCGGCGCGTCCATGTTGATCATCGAGCCGAAGAACTCGAGGAACTCGGGCGGCAGGTCGGGGATGGACGTCGCCCCGGCAGCGGAGGAGAAGGCTTCGGGGTTCGCGCTCGCCGCCTTGATGTCGGCGTGCCGCACGACGGCGTAGTAGCTGGCGTTGGGGTCGATCATCGCGCTGCGCGGATCGGGCGCGTCGTAGTACGTGAGACCCGGGGTGGCGCGTAGCCGCCGGAACGCGTCGTAGCGGCCTTCGAGCGGCTGCGCCCAGAACGCGTCCGCCGAAAGGTCGATGTCTGTCACATCGGAGATGTCGCTCATCATTCGTCCCCCTCGCTGGTGGCCAGCAGCAGCCAGCCTTCCTCAGCCTCGGCCTTCTCCCCGAGCACGACGCGCAGATCCGCGTCGAGCCGCAGCACCTCTTGCGCATCGGTCGCCGCAGCGGCGAGCTGCTCGTGCAACTGCCGTTCCCGCCGATCGAGCCGTTCCAACGCCCGCTCCAGGCGCTGCATCTCCTTGTTGCGCTGCCGCTCGGCGGCGCGGGTGTCCCCGGCCCGCTTCGCCGGGGCGCCTGCCGGGGCTGCCGCCGCCGTGCGCTTGCGGATCTCGAGGTATTCGTCCACCCCGCCGGGCAGCGCCGCCAGCCGCCCGTCGCCGGTCAGCGCGACGATGGTGTCGGTGACCCGCTCGAGGAACCAGCGGTCGTGGCTGACCACGATCAGCGAACCGGGCCAGGTGTCGAGCACGTCCTCGAGCGCCTGCAGGGTGTCGATGTCGAGATCGTTGGTGGGCTCGTCGAGCAGCAGCACGTTGGCACCGCCGAGCAGCAGCCGCAGGATCTGCAGCCGCCGGCGCTCGCCGCCCGACAGGTCACCGACACGTGTCCACTGGCGTGCGGTCGGGAAGCCGAACGATTCCAGCAGCTGGCCGGCCGTGAGCTCGCGCCCGCTGCCCGCACCCGCCCGGGGATCGACCGTCGCGAGGACGTTGCCGGTCTCTTCGACGGCCTGCAGCACGCGCAGCTGCGGGTCGAGCTCGGCGACGTCCTGGGTGAGGTAAGCCGGGCGCACGGTCGCGCCGACTTTCACCTGCCCCGACTGGGGCTCGATCCGCCCGTCCAGCAGGCGCAGCAGAGTGCTCTTGCCGGCGCCGTTGACCCCGATGAGCCCGAAACGGTCGCCCGGGCCGACGCGCCAGGTGACGTCGCCGAGCAGCACGCGCCCGCCGTACGCCATCGTGACGTCCTCGACGTCGTAGACCGACTTGCCGAGGCGGGCGGCAGCGGTGCGGCGCAGCAGCATCGACTCGCGCGGCGGAGGCTCGTCGGCGATGAGCGCGTTGGCCGCATCGATGCGAAAGCGCGGCTTGGACGTGCGGGCCGGCGGACCGCGGCGCAGCCAGGCGAGCTCCTTGCGGACGCAGGTTGCGCCGGCGCGACTCGGTGACCGCAGCCGTCCGATCGCGCTCGGCCTTCGCCAGCACGTAGGCCGCGTAGCCACCGTCGTAGGACGCGACCGTGCCGCCGCCGACCTCCCACGTCGTCTCGCAGACCGCGTCCAGGAACCAGCGGTCGTGGGTGACGACGAGCAGCGCCCCGCGGCGTCCGCGCAGGTGCTGGGCCAGCCAGTCGACTCCCTCTACATCGAGGTGGTTGGTCGGCTCGTCCAGCATCAGCAGGTCGGTGCCCTCGATCGCATCGGCGACCAGCAGGGCGCCCAGGGCAGCGCGCCGCCGCTCGCCGCCCGACATGACCGACAGCTGCGTGTCGAGCCGGTGCCGCAGCCCCAGCCCGTCGAGCACCTCGCGGGCGGCGGCGTTGCCTGCCCACTCGTGCTCGGCCAGGCCGGAAAGCAGCAGCTCACCGACCGTCGCGTCAGGCAGCGAGTCGTCCTGCGTCAGCAGCGAGACGCGGATTCCGGCACGCGCCGCGACGCGTCCCGTATCGGGCGCTTCCTGCCCGGCGATAACCCTCGCAAGAGTGCTCTTACCGGCGCCGTTTCTGCCGACGACACCGATACGATCGCGGTCGTCGATCCCCAGCGACACCCGGTCCAGAAGCAGCGTGGTGCCCCGGGTTCGCGAGACGGCGTCGAGGGTGACAAGCACAGCGCTGCTCAGGTTAGTGGCGCAAGCGCAGAAAGGCGGATCCGGTGGCTCGCTCGTCCCCCAACGCGCTGCGCATGCTGATCGTTTCGCACGACGTGGCCGCCGACATCGCCGGCACCCAGACCGGTCATCTCATTCCCTGGGCCCTCGAGCGCGGGGTGACCCTGCGCACCGCTGACGCCGCGGTGGACGCGGTGCTGCCCGACCCGCTGCCCGGCGAGATCGTCGCGGTGCTCGGTTCGGCGCAGGCGGCCTACGACGAGAGCAAGCCCTGGATCCCGCGTGAACGCGAGTGGATACGCGGGCTGCACGCGTCCGGGACCGCGATCCTCGGGGTCTGCTTCGGCGGCCAGCAACTCAGCCGGGCGCTCGGCGGCACGGTGACGCGAGGCCCGTACTCGGAGTTCGGGTGGACCGACATCGAGCCCTCCCCCGGCCACCACGGGGTGGTCGGTGCCGGGCCCTGGTTCTCCTTCCACGACGACGTCTTCACCGTCCCCGACGGCGCCGAGGAACTGGCCCGCAGCCCGCTGTGCCCGCAGGCGTTTCGCGTCGGGCGCTGCCTGGGCGTGCAGTTCCACCCCGAGTTCACCCCGGCCATGCTCCCGGGCTGGCTCGACGAGCGCGAGATCCAGTTGAAAGAGCGGGGAGGTGCCGAGCTGGATCGGGCGGCGGTCACCGCGGCGACCGAGCGGCTGGCTCCAGCGGCTGCCGAGGCCGCGTACCGGCTGTTCGACTCCTTCGTGCGGACGGCGCTGGACTAGAGCGGGCGCCGTCCGGCGAAGCCGAGGTCGGTGCGGTGATACCAGTTCAGCGCCCGGTCGCCCTCGAGCCAGCACAGCAACACCGGCACGCCGTCGATCTCGGACGGGAAGTCCAGCAGCAGCGGCGCGAGCCCTTTCACCTGGACGTCCTGCTGCTGCAGGTCGGTGATGAGCTCGTCGAGCCGGGCCTGCGCCGCCTTGAATTCCGGGGTGCCGCCCAGCGTGGTCGCGGCGCCCGAGGTGACGGCGGCGGCCAACTCGGCGGTATCGGCCCGTAGCGCCACGATCTGATCGAGGGTGGGCAGCAGCGCGGCAAGCACCTCGCGAGCACCGGCGACCGTATACATGCCGCAGAGCCTTTCATGCTGGAGGATGTGCCTGTGACCGAGCCGCCCGAGGGAATGTCCGCCGAGCCTCCTGGTCGCGAGCTGCCGCCTCCGACCCGCGCGCAAACGCGTCCCGAGCTGACGAAGGGCGACACCGCCACCCAGCCCGCGCCGCGCAGGCGTCCGCGCGGCAACCGCCGGCTGGCCATCATCGCCGGCGCGGTAGTGGTCGTCGTCATCGCGGTCGTGATCCTGATCCTCGCGGTCAGCGGCGGCGACGGCACCAAGCAGACCGCCAACCCGCTGGAGGTGCGCCAGCTCGTCGCGACCTTCCAATGCACGTCGACCAATCCGGGCGCGCCCAGCTCGCTGAAGGTGACGGCCGGGCAGGAAGTGGTCCAGCTCGGACGCGGCGGCTGTGCCGTGGTCGGTCCCGTGATCGACAAAGTCGACCGGGCGACGAAGGTCGTGACGGGCAAGGCGGGATCGGGATGCACGGTGACCTTCCAGTCGACCGCGAAATACGGGGAAATCGTCGACAAGGCCAGCGTGGTGAACAACGGCTACGCGCGAGCCCTGGTCGGCGGTGGCTACGTCCTGGAACTGCGCGCGTTGCTCTATCCACCGGCCAAGTCGGCCAAGCTCAACGTGGTCTTCTCGGCCAACGACCAGGGCGCCTGCGACAAGGTGGCCAACGCGCTGCGGAAGACCTGAGCCCGTGGCGTCTCTACGCGAGCGGCTGACCGCGGCAGCGAGCGTCGCCGTCTCCGGGGAGGCCCGCTACGGCGAGCTTGACGCGGCGGCCGGCGACGGGGACTTCGGTGCGATCCTGGCCCGCGCCGGACGCCTGGTGCTGGCGGCTCTGGCGGACGCCGACGCTTCCGATGGTGATGGCGAGGTCCTGCTGGCCGCCGCCCATGCTGTCGCCTCCGTCGGCGGGACGACCGGCCCGCTCTGGGGAACCGGCCTGCTGCGTGCGGCGGATGCTGTCGGGCGCGGGCCGGCAGCAGCCCTGCGTGCGGCGGCGGACGGGATCGCGGAGATCGGCGGCGCGCAGGCCGGCGACCGCACGCTCCTGGACGCGCTGCTGCCGGCCGTCCACGCACTGGAGGCCGGCGCAGATCCGGCGGCAGCAGCCGACCAGGGGGCCGCCGCCACAGCCGGCATGACGGCGCGCCGCGGCCGGGCGAGCTACGTCCCGGGCGGCGGGGTGGGCCACGTCGACGCGGGCGCGCAGGCGGTGGCCGACCTCATCGCGGCCGCGCTCTCACCCGCAAACGGCGAGCTCCCGGTGGAGCAAGGGGCGGCGCCGGAAGCGGCCGCAGCGGCGAGCCCGGGCCACATCGTCGCCGACCCGGATCGCCTCGTGGACGACGCCGTCGCCGGGCTGATCGCGGCCGGCGGCGGGCAGCTGCGCGCGTCCTACCAGCCGCGCTTCGTGGCGCGAGCCGACGCTCCCCGGGGCGGTCTCGTCGCGCTGATCTCCGGAGGTGGTTCCGGCCACGAGCCGATGCACGCCGGGTTGATCGGCCCGGGACTGCTCGCAGCGGCCTGCCCCGGCGAGGTCTTCGCCAGCCCGAGCGCCCATGCGGTGCACGCGGCGATCGCGTCCGTCGACAGCGGTGACGGCGTGCTGATGATCGTGAAGAACTACACCGGCGATGTCCTGAACTTCCGTCTCGGCGCCGACCTCGCGAGGCGCGACGGGCACCGGGTCGAGACCGTGCTCGTCGCCGACGACATCGCGCTGGACGGCATCGCTCTCGAGGACACCGGCGAGCAGGTGGACGAGGAAGAGGGCGTCGGCCGGCGCGGCGTGGCGGGAACCATCGTCGTCGAGAAGATGTGCGGTGCCGCCGCCGAAGCGGGTGCCGACCTCACGGCGCTCGCTGCCCTCGGCCGGCGCGTCGCCGGAGCCACCCGATCCATCGGGGTCTCGGTTTCGGGGGTGACACTGCCGTCGGGCGGGGTCGCGGCGATCACGCTCGCGGCGGGCGAGCAGGAGTTCGGCGTCGGCATCCACGGCGAGGCCGGACGCGAGCGTTCAGACGCGCAGCGCGCAGACCACCTCGTGGCCCGGATGTGCGACGCGCTGCTGGCCGGCCGCCGTGATCTGCCGGCCCTCGGGGCCGAGGTGCTGCTCTACACGAACGGCCTCGGGGGGATCGCCGGGCTCGAGCTCTCGGCCGTCCACGGCTACGCGGTGCGTCACCTGCAAGAAGCGGGCCTACGCGTCAGCCGCTCGATGGCGGCCTCGCTGGTCACGTCGCTGGGGATGGTGGGCTTCTCGCTCACCGTCACGCCGCTGGACGCGCAGCTCACAGCGCTTTGGGACGCCCCCTGCGCCAGCGCCGCCTGGACGGTGAGCTGAGCGTCAGCTGACGCGCCGCTGCAGCAGCGCGGCCGGACGCCCGGTTGTCACCACGGTGCGGGCGCCCACGTCCTGCAGGGTCCCGTCGACCCGACGGCGAAAGACGTCCTTCTGCCAGAGGCGGCCCTCGACCGCCTGATGCAGCTGGCGCAGCTGGGTGAGCGTGAAAGGCGCCGCGAGCAGGCCGGACGGATCGGGCGCCGCCGCATACTGCCGGGCTGCCCACTGCGTCGCGAGCTCGACCGCGCGCTCGTGGTCGAAGGGCAGCCGGCGCTGCCGGTCGGGCAACCTGGCCAGCCCTTCCTCGACCGGGACGAGCGTCACGTCGGCGCTCTGCCCGATGGCCGCGGCAAGCGGTTCGTACGCCACGAGTGCCGCATGCGCGACCGACATCACCCAGCCGCGCCCGTCGCGATCGGGATCGTCGAACACGTGCAGCTGGGTCGGCGTCACGTCGGAGACACCGGCCTTGATCATCAGCGCCCGCTCGGCCGCTTTCGCCAGGCGCTCACGCTTGTGGACGACGGTCGCCGGCAGGGCCCAGTTGCCGGTGGCGAAACCGTCGGCCCGCCGGTGCAGCAGCAGGTGCAGCTGCGAATCCTCCGACAGCGGTGAGGGCACCGTCAGGACGGCCACATCGACCGCGACCGTCGGCTGCGGGTAGTCGCGAAGAGCCTTGCCGTGACCGTCCCGCCAGCGCGCCATGCCGGGACGTTAGCGCGGCGGCGCGCCAAATCCCAGCATTGGCCGGAACTACTCGACGATGTCCGGGTTGTCCTTGAAGATCTTGTCGAAGATCGGCTGGAACTGGAACCAGCCCGCAAGCTCGTAACCCACCTGCTTGTAGGTCGCCACGGCGGCTTCGTGGTTGATCTGCCGCGGCTTGCCCGCTGCGTAGGCCATCAGCTGCGACTGCGACGTGCGCTCGAGAGTGAGGAACCACCAGGCGGCACTGTCGACGGTCTCGCCGACGGTCAGCATGCCGTGGTTGGCGAGGATGACGGCCTTGTTCTTGCCGAGCGCGACTCCGATGCGCTGGCCTTCCTCGGGGTCGAGCACGACGCCCGTGAAGTTGTCGTGGCGGCCGATGTCGTTGTAGAAGGCGCAAGCATCCTGGGTCAGCGGCTCGACGGTCATGTCGAGCGCGGAGAGCGTCTTGCCGTACGGGCCGTGGGCATGCGCAGCGGCGATCACGTCAGGCCGGGCCGCGTGCACGGCGCAGTGGATCGCGACGGCGGCGCCGTTGACCGCACGGTCACCCTCGACCACCTCGCCGGCGTGGTTGACGCGTACCAGATCGCTCTGGCGCATGAGGCCGAAGTGATGGCCGAACGGGTTCACCCAGTAGGAGTCGGGATACTCCGGGTCGCGCACCGTGATGTGCCCCGCGACGCCCTCGTCGAGGCCGGCCTTGCTGAACATCCGGAAGGCGGCGGCCAGGCGCACCTTGCGATGCATCCGCTCTTCTTCGACGCTGTCGAACGTCGGCGGCAGCGGCATCCGCAGGTTCTGCCCGGGCAGGCCGTCGCTCACCACGGCGTGGGTCTGCTTGGCGCTTTCGGTGATCGTCATCCGGACTCCTCAGCCTCACGAGCCATCCACTGTTCTGGCGAGCAGGGTACGCCGGTAGCCTGCCCGCCTGTTCAGATCAGCACCAGACCCAGTAACAGATCAGGGAGAAGCCCGTGGCAGAACTGCATGTCGTTGCCGTCATCAAGGCCAAGGAGGGCAAGGAAGCCGTCGTCAAGGAGGCCATGAGCTCGATCATCGGCCCGAGCCGCAAGGACAAGGGCTGCATCCGCTACGACCTCTTCGAGGCCCAGGGCGCGCCGGGCACGCTCGTCAACCTCGAGACGTGGGCCTCGCAGGAGGACCTCAACGAGCACATGAAGTCGCCGCACCTCGGCGCGGCCTTCGCGGGTGCAGGAGACGCCCTCGACGGGGCGCCGCAGATCTACCTGCTGAACCCGATCGACGTCGCCTGACCCCGGCTCGAGGAGGCGGCACCATCGGTCAGGACGGGTCGACCTGCAGGTGGGTGACGGTGGTGCCGTTCGTCGCGAGTTCGACGAGATCGCCGACCTTCAGCGACTGACCGGGCAGGACCGCGGCGGCCGGAACGTCATAGGGATAGGTCTGCGGGTTGTTGTTGATGAGCCCGGAGGTGCCGCGCACGACCCGATCGACCGTGATCTGGTAGCCGCCGGCGCCGGCGGTCACGGTGCGGACGATGCCGAGGTCAGACAGCCGCAGCGGCGCAGTGATCGCTGGCAACTGCGCTGTCTGGGCGATTCCCGTCAGCACCGCATGCACCGCGGCGGTGGCGTGCGAGGAGTACAAGACGTAGCCCGGGGCGTTGTCGGCCACGTACTGCTCGACCGGCCAGCGGCTGCCGTCCGCGCACACATACAGCCAGATGCGATAGTCCGCGAAACGGGCGCCGAGTTGGCTGTCCTGATAGCCGACCAGACTGACTGTCTGCGACTGAGCCGGGTCGCAGTACTCCGGGTTGCCCACCAGACCGCCGGGGGTATCCACCGACATCTGCGGCGTCGCCGAACCGGAAGGCACGGCACTGAAAGCAATCGAGCAACCCGCCGCGTCTTGTGAACTGGGCGCCGGGCCAGCCGCGGCATCAGGCACCAGGTCGGCACGATCGGCTGACTGTTTGCCGGCGCCGCCACCGCAACGGCGACCCACCCGGCAGGCAGCGTCAAGCGTGCGCCGCCCAAGGTCACCGTCGACGCCGACGGGGCTGCAGATGGCGGTGCGGTGGGCGACGTCGAGGGAGCACTCGGCGTCGTTGTCGCTGCTGGACTCGGCAACGACGACGGCGACGGAGGCGGGGTCACGGGCACCAGACGTGCCGTGGACGACGTGCCGGAAAGGGCTCACGCTGACAGCGACCACCGCAGCCACCACCACGGCTGCCAGCCCGGCGGAACCGGCCCGGATGACGCGTTGGCGGTGCCGAGCCTGGGTCGTGACGCGGTCGTAGAAGTCCGCGGGGACGTCCAGCGCGGGCGGCAGTTCGCGGAGGCTCGCGTCGCAAGTCGTCGGTCATTGCGGGTCACACTCCCTGGCAGGCCGGACAGCGGACATGGCGCGAAGGCGCGCCAGCCCCCGGGAAGCTTGGGTTTTCACGGATCCGACGGAGCAACCGAGGACGTCGGCCGCCTGCTGCTCGGAAAGGTCGAGGTAGTACCTGAGGACCACCACAGCTCGTTGTTGCCGTGGCAGATCCGCGAGCGCCCGGGTAAGCCGGTCGCGTTCGTCAGCCGAGTCATAGGCGCCGTCCTCAGCGGCGCGATCGGGCAACTGCTCCGACGGCAACTCGCCGCACCAGCGCCGGCCCTTCCAGGACGCGTACGTGCGAACCATGACCGTGCGGACGTAGGCGGCCGGCGCGCCATCCTGAGAAATTCGCGCCCAATGCGGCCAGGTTCGCGCCAACGCGGTCTGCAGCAGATCTTCGGCAAGAGTCCGGTCACCGGTGAGCATCCAGGCAGTGCGAAGCAGCCCGGCGGAACCGTTCACGACGAATTCGCGAAACGCTTCGTCCGACTCGCTCACGGCCGCAGCACCCTCTCACCTCGCTCGTATTAATCGTCTGGAGTGCAGGAAAAGTTGACAATGGAGCGGAAAGCGAGCCGACTATTTCACGGCCGACTGCACGAGAACCGGAGTGAACGAGTGTCCGTTCCAGTCCCACCGGTAGGTCTCGTGCACTGATGGACCAGCGTGCGGGTCAGCCGGAAGGAAGCTCTCGACACCCGTATAGAGCGTGTTCTTGACGATCTCGATTTCGTTGTCAATGAAGTAAGGCGAAAAAATGGTACCCGGGAGTTGCCGGTTGGGTGCCACGAGCCGCTGAACCGGTTGCGAGTTTCTCGTGAAAATCTGAATTTCGGAGCCGTTGTGATTGCCGCCAATGGTGTCGTGGCAATTCAGGAATACCGCTGCATCCTGGATTCCGTCATGGGTGAGATCAGCCGTAGAAGACCTTGCCGAGCAGGACGCTGGTGCCGCCAAGGTGCCGGGAGTGCCGATGAATCCGGCGCCATTGTGCAGGGTCGTCGCACCGGCGGTAAGCGGCGCCGGCGCGCAAGCACTGCTCACGATATAGAAGTGATTGGCCCAACTGATCTGTGTGACCTCACACCCGCTGAGCGCAGCAATGACCCCGCCCGCCACTACCGCGGTTCCCAGAATTCGCTTCAACATGGCTTACTCCGGCTGATGGCAACGGCGACTAATGTGCGCCTGCCTCTACTAACCGCCGGGGATGGCCAAAGGGTTGACAGCCGGGCCGAACGGACGCTACGACTTCTTGCCGAGCACCGAAAGGTCGTCGTAGCGCGATGCAGGTACGGCGCGAAGTCCGCGGCCGGCACCGGACCGATGGTGCGTCCGACCTGGGTGGAGGCGCGCTCGGTCCAGTTCAGGTCGACCAGCGTCACGATTGCCAGATCGGCGATCGGGTCCAGCGGGGAGTCCTTGAGGACGACCGTGCCGTCGATGCCCTCGTGCACGCGGGCCTGCTCGTGCTTCTCGCCGTAGACCAGCAGCGGGTCGCCGTCGAGCTCGCCCGGACGTTCTGCCGACGGCAGCACCTTGAACCAGAAGTCGCGCTTGTCGAGCTCGTACGGCTCCCGCGTGTCGGTCACGGTGCCGCGAACCTCGACGAGCGGGAAGCCCATCCGGCTGATCCCCGCCTCGATCGCGTTGCCGTCGCGGCGCGCCCAGACCTCGGCGATCTTCTTCGGCTCGCCGTAGGTCTCGCGGCCCCCGATGACCGACTGCTCCGTCGTCATCGGCATGAAGATCGGGTACTCACCGGGCACGTCACCGTGCATCGCGGCGACTCCGAGCCAGCCCGCGCCGAAGGCGGGAATCCCCGGCATTTCCACGACGGTCAGCGTCAGCCGTACCAGGGGACGCTCAGCCGGTGAGAGCGGCGGCGGCAGCACCGCAGCCACCACATCGGGATCGGTCTCCCACAGCGCGGTGACGGCCTGGCACCAGATCAGCCCACCCTTTCCCGAGGTGGCTTCGATCTCGCGGTTGCGCTGCACGTCGCGGCGCCCGTACCGAACGGTCATGGTCTGGTCCTCTCAGAGGTCGATGAACGCGAAGTCGTGTCCGGTGAGCCAATGGCGTCCGACCTCTTTGGTCTTCGCCCACTTGGCGACGAGGTCGGCACCGGTCGGGTCGCCGTCGAGCTGGCCGAGCTCGGCGGGCGTCGGCCCGATCTTGTCGGCGAGTGGGCGCAGCGCGGCGGTGTCGAAGCCGAAGATCTCCGCCGCCGCCAGCCCGAGCATGCGGCGCGTCTCGTCGATCGGGATGTCGTGGTAGGTCTTCTTCAGCCACTCGCGCGAGCTCGGCCAGGTGCCCTCGGGATGCGGGAAGTCGCTGCCCCACAAGAGATTGTCGACCCCGATCTCGTAGCGCATCCCGATCTCGCGGCGCTTGGTGTTGGACGCGCCGATGAAACAGTTGCGGTCGAAGTACTCGCTCGGGCGCATCAGCACGTTGTCGCCGAACGGCTTCGCGCCGAGCTTCTCCGAGCCCTTCTGGCCGAGATAGAGCCGGTCCCAGAACCACAGCAGGCCCGGCATCCACCAGGCGCCGGCTTCGGTGACGCCGAACCGCAATCCGGGGAAACGTTCGAAGGCGCCCGACCAGAGCAGGAACCACATCGGCCGCGCCGGCCACCACGTCACCTCGGTGACGTAGATGCCGAGATGGTCGCCGTACTGGTCGCGATCGCTCGGGCCGCTGTGGGTCATCACCGGCATCTGCAGCTCTTCGCACAGCGCCCAGACGGGGTCGTAATGCCTGTCGTGGTAAGGCTTTCCGTGCATCCACATCGCGGGGATCATCACCGCGCCGAGGCCGTCTTCCTTGCTGCGCCGGATCTCGGCAAGCACGTCGTCGAGCTCGGCCGTGATGGGGATGAGTGCCGCACCGCAGCGCCGTTCGGGGGCGTGCTGGCAAAGCTCGGCGAGCCACCGGTTGTGGGCCCGGGCTCCGGCCATCCCGAGTTCGGGATCGGTGTCGCCGGACAGTCCGAGCCCGGTGCCGAACGGTGCGCAGGTACGCGATTCGACAGCATCCGCGTCAGGGAAGATGACCTCGCCGCAGATGCCCTCGGCATCGAGTTCCTGGTCGCGCTTGAGGGCGTCCCACCCGGCGTTCAGCGCGTCGCCGTGCTCGGCGTACCAGGAGTCGGCGAAGTCGCTGTTGCGCACGCCGAGGTTGGTCATCTCCTCCAGGGCGATGCCGCGCTCGGACAGGAACTGGTCGAACGCCGCGTGGTACTTGCTCTCCAGGTACGGGCGGTACGCCGCGGTGGGCAGCCCCGCATGACTGTCGGACGTGATGATCAGGTAGGGATCCACGAGCTGCCTCTCCGAGGGATTCGAATTCATCAGGCTGCGCCGGTGAAACCGACAAAGGCGGGGCAGCGTTCAGCCTCCTGCGGCACCTCGCCGACGGTCAGCGGACGCGCGACTTCCTCGACCTTTGGGCCGACCCGGGCCGCATGCGGCGCCAGCGCGGCAAGGTCGAAACCGTAGAGCGCAGCGGCATTTCCGCCCAGGATCGCCGCGGCTTCGGCAGGCGTGCAGTCGGCGAACGCCAGCCGGATCGCCTCGCGCGAGAACGGGAAGCTGGCTTCCTTGTGCGGGTAGTCGCTGCCCCACATGATCTTGTCGACGCCGACCGCGCCGCGCAGCTTGGCCTCATCCGCCCGCATGAAGCTGGCGCCGACATGGCACTGGCGCGCCCAGTACTCGCTGGGTTTGAGCGAGAGCCGGGAGACGACCGGAGCGCCCCACACGTGCTCCTGCGAGCCGACGGCGGTGGCCATCCGGTCGAAGAAGTAGTCCAGCCGAGCGAGCTCCGCCGGGATCCATGCGGTGCCCTGCTCGGTGAAGACCAGCTGCAGGTTCGGATGGCGTTCCAGGGCACCGGACGTGATCAGCGCGGTGAGCGCGCGGTGGGCCCACCACGTCACCTCGAGCAGGAAGACCACCTGGTCGACGTTGGTCGGGCCCATCGGCGGCGCGGCGCTGCCGGAGTGGTGGTTCAGCGGCATGCCGAGCTCTTCGCAGACGGCCCAGAGCGGCTCGTAGTACTCGATGTCGTGCAACGGCGGCAGCCCGCTTCCGGGTGGGGTCCCGGGTAGCAGCACGCCGCCGCGAAGGCCGTTCTCGTGGGCCCACCGCACCTCGGCGACCGCGGCGTCGATGTCCTGCAGCATGATCTGCGCGATACCGGCGCGCCGGCCCGGAGCCTGCCGGCAGAAGTCGGCGAGCCAGCGGTTATGGGCCTGGAGCCCGGCCCAGCGGCGCGTCGAGTCACCGGCATTCGCCGCCGGCGGCTGGGTGGTCAGCGCGACCTTCGGGAAGAACGGCGGCACCGTGTTGGGGAAGACGACCTCCGCGACGATGCCGTCGGATTCCAGATCGGCCAGGCGGCGCTCGGAGTCCCAGTTACGCGCCCCCTTGTCGCCGAGCAGGTCCTCGTAGGGCACCTGGTACGACGCCGCCCAGGCGTCGAACTCGTCGTGCCATCGGCTCTCCAGAAAGGGCCGGTAGCCCTGGACGTCAGCCCCGGCGTGGCAATCGGCGGAGATGACGATGTAGCGCTCGTTCACGGTGGAGTCGGTGCTGTCATTCAAGTCGCGGGTCACGGAGTGCCCCTTCGAAGTCGGCGGGCGAGTGTGACGTGGGTCGCAAGCCAGAGTATGTGGCAGATCCTGACACGTCGTCAGGCGGGTCGCAACGAGGCGCCCGCAGCCGCCGACAGGGCTGAGACACTGGCCAGGTGCATGTCGCCCTGCTGGGCCCGCTTGTCGTGGAGCACGACGGCCGGCCGGTGGTCATCGGCGGCAGCCGGCTGCGCGCGCTCTTCGTGCGCCTCGCCCTGGAGCCGGGCCGCTGGGTGAGTGCTCCGGCCCTGGTAGACGATCTGTGGGAAGGCGAGGGCGGGTCGGCCCCTGCCGACCCGCTGAATGCGCTGCAATCATTGGTCTCCCGGCTGCGCCGGCTCTTGCCCGCGCCTTCGACGCTGCAGTCATCCGCCTCGGGCTACCGGTTGGCGATCGCCGCCGACGAGGTCGATGCGACCCGCTTCGAACGGCTCGTCGCTGAAGGCCGGGGCGCGCTTCGCCGGGGCGACGCGAGCGCCGCGGCTGCGCTGCTGGACCAGGCGGGCGCCTTGTGGCGCGGCGTCCCGCTCGCCGACGTCGACGGGGCCGCCTTCACCCGGCCCTCCATCAGCCACCTCGAGCAGCTGCATCTGGCGGCGCAGGAGGACTGCCGCGAGGCGGTGCTGCTCCTCGGCCGCGGCGCCGAACTCGTCCCGGAGCTCGAGGTGCTGGTAGGAGCGGATCCGCTACGCGAAAGAGCAGCCGCGCAGCTCGTCCGCGCCCTCGCGGCGGCCGGACGCCAGGCTGACGCGCTCGCGGCCTATGACCGCACCAGTACCGCCCTCGTCGAGGAACTCGGGCTCGACCCGTCGCCGGAGCTGGCGGCGGCACGGCAGTCGGTCCTGGTGGGCTCGACCGCCGCGTCCAAGGAACCGCTCCGCAACAACCTGCCGACGGCGATCACCAGCTTTGTCGGTCGCGCCGAGGAACTCGACCGGCTGCAGCACCTCATGGGCGAGGGCAGGCTCGTCACGCTCACCGGACCGGGCGGTGCGGGCAAGACCCGGCTCGCCATCGCCGCCGCCCGGGCAGCGAGCGACGCGCCGGCGGGCGTCTGGCTGGTGGAGCTGGCACCCGTCAACGATCCGGACGACCTTCCGGCTGCCATCCTCGGCGCCCTCTCGGCGCGCGAGACGAACCTGCTCGACTCCCTGTCCACCACCGACCGGGATGCGCTCGGCCGGCTCGTCGACCTGCTTTCCGGTCGCCGGCTGCTGCTCGTGCTGGACAATTGCGAGCACCTCGTCGAGGCCGCCGCTCGCGTCGCCGATCACCTGCTCACCCACTGCCCGCAACTGCGGATCCTGGCCACCAGCCGCGAGCCGCTGGCGATCTTCGGGGAGGCGCTGTGCCCGGTGCTGCCGCTGGCGATGCCCACGTACGGGCTCACCGCCGCGCGCGCCCTCGACTTCGCGTCGGTGCGGCTGTTCGCCGACCGCGCCCAAGCCGTCCGCCCCGGGTTCGAGGTGGACGAGCACACGGTCGCGCCCGTGGTCGAGATCTGCCGGCGGCTCGACGGCCTGCCGCTCGCCATCGAGCTCGCCGCGGCGCGGCTGCGCACCCTTCCGGTCGACGTCGTCGCGGCGCGGCTTGCTGACCGCTTCCGGCTCCTGACCGGTGGCAGCCGCACCGCTGTCGCGCGCCATCAGACCCTGCGCTCCGTCGTCGCCTGGAGCTGGGAACTGCTCACCGACGACGAGCGCCGGCTGGCCGAATCACTGGCCGTCTTCCACGGCGGGATGACCGTCGAAAGCGCCATGGCGGTCAGCGGTGCGAGCTACGACGACACCCTGGAACTGCTGGTCACCCTGGCCGACAAGTCGATCCTGCAGCCCGTCAGCGGCAATGCCCTGCGCTGGCGGATGCTCGAGACGCTGCGCGAGTACGGCACCGAGCAGCTCACCGCGCAGGGGCGCACCGATGACGTACGTGCCGCCCATGCCGACTACTTCTGCGCCCTGGCGGAGGACGCCGAGCCTCGCCTGCGCAGGCCCGAGCAGATGGCTTACGTGCACCGGCTGAGCGCCGAACGCGAGAACCTCAATGCCGCGTTGCGTTTCAGCATCGACACCCCCGACGTCGCGACGGCGGTGCGACTCGGCGCGGCGCTGGCCTGGTACTGGCACCTGATCGGCGGCGACGTCGAGGCGCGTACCTGGCTGGGGCAGATCATCGACCTGCCGGGGGCGACGCAGCATCCCGGCGCCGCCCTCGCCCTGGTCGGCTGGTCGTTCAGCCTCATCGGAAGCGCGACCGACCCGGTGGAGCACCGGGAACGGGCCGAAAGGCTGCTGGCCGGCCTCACGTCGAGCGCTGAACTCGGCCCGCATCCGCTGGTCGCCATGCTCGAGCCGGGCCTGGCGCTCATCGTCGGCGACGAGCGCACGGCGATGGCGGCCATCGACCGTCAGATGAACCATCCCGACCCGTGGGCCCGAGCCGCGTTGCAACTCGTGCGCGGGCTCATCGCCGAGAACTCGGGTGACATGGCCGGCGTTCGGGAATCCAGCGCCCTGGCGCTCGAAGGCTTTCGCGAAGCGGGTGATCGCTGGGGTATCGCGATGGCGCTGGCGACGGCGGCGGCAGTCGCCGTGCTCGACGGCGAGCTGGCCTCAGCCGTCGAGCGCTACCAGGAGGCCGTCGAGCTGCTCGAGGAGCTCGGCTCCGTTGACGACGTCGCGTACCTGCTGCTGCGCAGCGCCATCGCGCTCGAACGCCATGGCGAGCCGCAGCGGGCCGGCGCGGCGCTGCGGCGGGCGCGCGAGCTCGCCCTGGACCGCGGCGCGTTCTCCATCCTGCTGATGACCGACTTCGCGATCGCCCAGCAGCTGGCCCGGGACGGCGACACCCTTGCGGGGCGTGACTTCACCCTCGAGGCCATCGAGCGCGCCAAGACGGTCCAGAACGTCGCACCGCAGGCGCTTGCCTCGATGTACTGCGCCCTCGCCGACCTCGAGCAGATCCTGGGCGAGCTCGACGAGGCCTTCGAGCACCTGGCCACCTCCTGGGAGCTGGCGATCGGATCCCACGACATGCCGATCGTCGCGCTCGCCGGCGTCAAGCTCGCCGAACTGGTGCTCGCGTCGGGGCAGCCTGTCCTGGCCCTGCGGCTTCTCGGTGCCGCTGACGCGATACGCGGCACTCCCGACCTCAGCGACCCCCGGGCAGCGGTCCTGATCTCCGCCGCCCGCGAGGCCGCCGGCCTTGAGCCCGAGGCCGCCGGACGCGAGCTCGCGGCGGCTCGGGCGATGCCGCGAGCCGACGCCATTACCCTGATCCAGGGCCAGTTCTCCGGACCAGTTTCACCGTCGGTCCCCCACCCGCACGCGCGATAGAGGATGGTGAAGGCGTGACACTCTCTGCGCCCACGGTTTCGGCTTGTCTTCGCCGGGCCGGGCTTCTCCCCGCATCCAGTACCCGCGAGGGCATCCACGTCAGCCCGAACGGGCCCGATGAGGTCATGGTGTTCGCCGACGCCCAGGCCCCGCCGAACGAGTCCGACCTGTTTACGCTGGCGCTGAAGACGGTGAAAGCGGCCGGCTATCAGGTGCGCGTTCCGGGTGACGAGCAGTCCACGTTCTACGTCGCCGCCCGCCGCTAGCACCGCCCTGCCGGCCTCGCCCCGCGCGGCTGAGCGGCGCGCTAGCCGAACGTGAAGTCGTACGCCTGGATCCCGGGCGACGCGGTGAGCCTGAGGACGTGACGCTCGCTCTTGGAGGTCTGGTTCAGCGTGTAGAGCCGCGGCACCCCCGAGACCTTGATCGTGCGCGTTCGGCCGCCGACGTCGACGGTGACCTCGCCCTGCCCGCCGAGCACCAGATAGATCGCCTTGCCCTGGTAGTTGATGGCGAGTTCGGCGCCGGTGCCGGCGGTGGCTTGCTGGGCGCCGTCCTTCCAGTGGCCGCCGAGAGCGAACGTGTCCGGCTCGATCGCGCGCGGCAGCTGATAGTTGACGTTCCGGTCCTGCACCAGTGACTGCGCGGCGTTCTGCGACTGCTCGTAGCCGACGTAGGACTCGGCCGTCTGCGGCTCGGTCGGGGTCATGTCGGCCACCCCGGTGTCTTTGGTCAGCCGGGTCGCCGGATGGGCCTCGGTGAGCAACTGGCGGATCAGCTTCTCGGTGCTGGAGTAGTCGCCCTCGCCGAAGACGATGTGGCGGATGGTGCCGGTGGCGTCGATGAGGTATTCGGCCGGCCAGTACTGGTTGTTGTAGGCGTTCCAGGTGTCGTAGCCGTTGTCGATCGCGATCGGGTACTTGACGCCGAGCGAGCGGGCCGCCGCCGTGACGTTCGAGGTCACGTGCTCGAAGGCGAACTCCGGGGTGTGCACGCCGACGACCTCGAAGCCTGCCGCTCGGTAGGCCCGGTACCAGGCCTCGAGGTGGGGCAGGGTGCGCTGGCAGTTGATGCAGCTGTAGGTCCAGAAGTCGAGCAGGACGACGTGGCCCTTCAAGGACGCGAGCGACAGCGGCTTGCCGTCCGGGGTGTTCAGCCAGGCGCTGATGCCGGCGAAGTCGGGCGCGGGCCCGCAGTTGCGCAGGGTGCTCGCCCCTTCCTGGCACGTCGTCAGCATCATCGGGACGCCCTTGGCCGTCGACGTCAGCTTGTGCAGCTGCTGCTGCGCCGAAGCGTTGTTCTCGATCTTGTTCTGCAGGGTGCTGGTGTAGCCGGGGACGAGCCGCTGCAGGCCGTCGGTGAGGTTGAACGCGATCGCGAGCGCAACGGCGATCATCAGCACTCCGCCGCCGAGCCGCACCTCTCGCATCCGGCGCCGGAACACCCCGATCCGCTTGCCGGCCTGGGCTCCGGCAAGGGCGAAGGCCAGCAGCGGCAGGCCGATCCCGATGGCGAACGCGAGCGTCAGGACGAAAGCGCCGATACCCACCCGGTGCGTGGCCCCGACCACCGCGATGGCAGCAAGCACCGGACCCGCGCATGGCACGAAGACCAGGCCGAGGGCCAGACCCAGGCCGAGTCCCTGGCTGCCGGGCCGGACCGCCCGGCGTTGCAGCCGGGCGAAGGGCCGCTCGAGCAGGTCACCGAGCTTGGGGATCAGCAGCCCGAGTCCGACCAGCAGCAGCACCGCGATCCCGGCGTCGCGCAGGGTGTCCTGCGGCAGGTCGAGCGAGCTGAGCAGGAGCGAGCCGAAGAGCGTCGCCAGGCTGAAACTGGCGACGAGGCCGGCGACGACCAGCAGCGGCCGCCTGGCCCGCTGACCGTCCTCGGTCGCGCTGGTCATCCCGGCGGTGAGCACGATCGGCAGCACCGGCAGGATGCACGGCGAAAGGCTCGTGATCAGGCCGCCGAGCAGCCCCACGACTACCAGGGTGAACATGCGTTCTGCCTTAATCCGGTCGGTTGCCGCCTGAACGACGCCCGAAGGCGACACGTTTTCAGATGGTTCCCGTCGGACGAGCCGCGTTCAGACCTTGCGGCGATAAGCCCGGATCGCCAGCGGCATGAAGACGCCGGCAATCCCCAGACACCACAGCAGGCTCTGGACGACCGGCCACGCGACCGGCCCGCCGAGCATCAGCCCGCGCGCCGCCTCGACCAGATGCGTCACCGGGTTGACGTGCACCCAGGCCTGCAGCCAGCCCGGCAGCGTCGCCGCCTTGACGAAGGTCGTGCTGCCGAACGTGAGCGGGAACATCAGCAGGAAGCCGAAGCCCTGCACGGCGCCCGGCTCGCGCACCAGCATGCCGATGAAGACCGAGACCCAGCAGACGCTGAGCGCGAAGAGCAGCACCAGCAGCACCGCGGCGATCGCCTCGAGCGCATTGGTGTGCACCCGGAAGCCGATGAGGTAGCCGAAGCCGACGACGAAGCAGGCCCCGACCACGAAGCGGACCAGCTCGCCGAGCACCGCCCCGATCAGCGGCGCCGAGCGGGCGATGGGCAGGCTCCGGAAGCGGTCGAAGACGCCCTTCTTGATGTCGGTGTTGAGGTTGACGCCGATGGTCATCGACGCGAACAGGAGCGTCTGCGCCATGATCGACGGGATGACGAACTCGGTGTAGTCGTGACGCGATCCGGCGACGGCGGCGCCGAAGAGGTAGACGAACAGGACCACGAAGAGGATCGGCTGCAGCGTCGCGTCGACGAGCTGCTCCGGCGTCCGCCGGATCTTGGTGATGGTGCGGCCGGCGAGCGTCAGCACGTGCTGCGCCGAGGCTCGCAGCCCGTCGCGTCCGCCGTAGGGCGACCCGAGCGGGGCCGCCGGGATGGCGGACGCGTTCGGCGCCCTGTCGGGGGCGGTGAGGGTACTCATGCCGCGTTCTCCCTTGCACTGTCTGAAGATTCGGGCGTCTCGTGACGCCCGGTGAGGGAGAAGAAGACCTCGTCGAGGCTCGGCAGCCGCAGCGAGAACTCGGCGACCGGGATGCCCTCGGCGGCGAGCCGGACGGCCACATCGGCCAGGGCTGCGTCGCCCGCCACCGGCACGCTCAGCACCCCGCGGGCCGGCGATTCGGTACGCCCGGTGCTGATGGTGTCGAGGATCGCGGCGACGGCCGGCAGGTCGCCGGGGTCGAGCGGGCGGACCTCGATCGTCTGCCCGCCGACGACGTGCTTGAGCTCGGCCGGCGTGCCCGACGCGATGACCTTGCCGTGGTCGATGACGGCGATCTCGTCGGCCAGCGCGTCGGCCTCGTCCAGGTACTGGGTGGTGAGCAGCACGGTCGTGCCGTCGGCCACCAGCCCGCGTACGAGCTGCCACATGTCCTCGCGCTTGGACGGGTCGAGGCCCGTGGTCGGCTCGTCGAGGTACATGACGGCCGGACGCCCGACGAGGCTCGCGGCGAGGTCGAGCCGGCGGCGCATGCCACCGGAGTAGTGCTTGGCCGGCTTGTCGGCGGCCTCGGTGAGGTCGAAGCTCGCCAGCAGTTCCTTGGCGCGCGAGCGGGCATCGCGGCGCGGGAGGTCGAGCAAGCGTCCGATCAGCACGAGGTTCTCGGTGCCGGTGAGGTCCTCGTCGACCGACGCGTACTGACCGGTGAGCCCGATCTGGCGGCGGACCTTCACGCCCTCGCGCAGGACGTCGTGCCCGAGCACCCGGGCGCTTCCCGCGTCAGGCGCGAGCAGCGTGGCGAGGATCCGGACGGCCGTCGTCTTGCCGGCGCCGTTGGGGCCGAGCACGCCCAGCACGCTGCCCTCGGCGACGGCAAGGTCGACGCCGTCGAGCGCCACCGTCGTCCCGAATCGCTTGACCAGGCCTTCTGCTTCTACTGCGTATCGCATGCATGCAGATTGACAGCGACCACTGTCATCGCGCGCACCAATTACTGTCAGCGCGCTGTCAGCCGTCAGCCGACGACCTGCTGGAACGTCGGCCGGTTCTGCCAGTCGATCGGCTTGACGGTCTCGCCCACGTACTGGAAGTGGATGTCGTCGAGGGTCTTGTCGTAGGTCCACTTCGCCGGGTCGGTGGTGTGCTGCTGGCCGCCGAGGGCGTCGACAGCGGCCTGCAGGGTCTTGCGGATGTCGGCGCGGCACGTCGCGAGGTCGCCCTTGCCGCAGTACTCCTGCGACATGGCGCCGTCGACGTGCTCACCGAGCACCGACTCGAGGTCCTTGGTGACCCACTCGTAGGAGCCCACGTTGTCGAACGACGAGCCGCTGTTGCGGTTGGGAAGGTTGTCGAGGCTGGTGGGGATGCTGTTGACCAGCGACCCGATCCGCGGCTGCAGGACCTCCTTCGCGACGAGCGGGTACCACGCGTCCATGAGCGCGATCGCCGACTGGTCGGAGTAGGCGCCGGTGCGGGCCCGGTCGACCCGATGGGCCCCGGAATCCATCCACGACTTCAGCAGATCGCGTGTACGGCTTGAGCGCCGGATCGTCACCGACCATCGCCAGCATGTCCTTGAGGATGTAGGCACCGCGGATGTCCACCGTCGCCCCGCCGATCATGTCGCCCGCGAGCGTGGCCGGGCTCAGCTTTCCGGCGTTGATGGACGCCTGGATCCGGTCGCGTAGCGCCAGCACCCGTTGCACCGGACCCCAGCCCCACTCGTCGTCGGCGGAGTAGGTGCCGACCGAGGGCTTGTTGTTCCAGTTGACGATGTAGCCCGACGGCGGATCGATCACCTGCGGATGCTGGTCGGTCGGCAGGAAGCCGGTCCAGTCCCATTTCGCGTCGCCCCAGCGCGGGAGGTCCGGGTCGACGCCCTTGGCGCGGATCGGCAACGCCCCGGAGGAGTACGTCGCGATGTCGCGGGTGTCGATGTAGAACCAGTTGAACGTGAAGTTCACCTTGCTGAAGGCGTCGACGAAGTCCTTGGCGCTGTGAATGGCGTTGGGATCGTTCATCTGCTCGAAGCCGATGCACCGAATCGACTTCGTGGTTGTAGGTCGAACGCTCGCTGACGACCGCGACCGGAGTGCCGTCAGCGGTCGTGCGGTACTGCACGATCCCGTGGCGCGTCCTCATGTCGGGCAGGGTCGCCACGACCTTCCCCGTGCTGTCGTGGATCTGGTGCGGCGTGCCGGTCATCGGCTCGCACGTGCTTCCGTTGAGGTAGGCGGTCGAGTTGATGGTCGCCTTGCTGCCGTCGGTGTTGCAGAGCTTGTCCAGGACGGTGTCGACGACGTCACCGGAGGAGCTCGTGGCCGACCAGGCGTAGCTCTTGCCGTGGCCGATCAGGACGGCGAACTGCAGGTTGGCGAACGCGACCCCGCGGGCGTCGTAGTGCGGTCCGTGCAGGGCGATCTCGTCCCAGAAGTTGGGCGCCTGGTAGCCGGTCTGCGGACCCATGACCGCGATGGGATGACCGGTGGTGGTGTGGCTGCCGGCGACGAGCATGGCGTTGCTCATGTGTGCCGGCATCTGCAGGGAGTCGAGCAGCGTGCTGCCGCCGCCCGCACCGGCCCCTGATGGCGGGGTGGCGCTGGTGGGGATGCCGCCCGTGCCCGCGGCAATCTTGACGTTGCCGCCGGGGAGATCGGGCAGCGCCACCGCAGCCGGATCGATCGGGCCCGGCTGCCCCTCGGGCTGCTGGCCCGGATCGGTCACGACCGCGCTCGGGTCCAGCGGATCCTGCAGGTCGGCCAGCACCTTGCGGCCGAGGTCGGCGCCGAGCTTGTTCTGCAGCTGGCGCAGGAAGAGCGCGTTCTGCGCCTCCTGGCCGCCGCCCTTGCCGTAGATCCCGCCGATCAGCGCGCCCGCGTAGACGACGTCGGCGCGGGTGTACGGGGTCGGGGTGAGCTTGAGCAGCCGGTAGGGAGTGGGGCAGCTCGGCGCGGTGACGATCGGGCACATCGCCTTGCGGGCGGCGTTGACCCCCGCGACGAAGGCGTCGAGGCGGCCGACCAGCTCCTTGCCCTGCGGGCTGGCCTTGGCGAGCGCGTCGAGCTGCGCGTTGGCTTCAGCAGGCGTGTAGTCGGCCTGCCGCAGCAGCGCGGCGTCCTGAGCGATGTTGTCCTTGCTCGCTCCCAGCAGCTCGGAATAGCGTCCGGAACCCGCGTAGCGCAGCGCGTCCATGACGAACATGCGGTCCTCGGTGCCCGCGTATCCCGCACCGTAGGCGGTGTCGTCGTCCGTCGTGCCGTAGACGTAGGGCACGCCGTACTTGTCGCGCTTGATGGTGACGCCGGGCTTGGGATTCTCGGTCTTGACGACGGTGCCCGGGGCCGGGTCGAGCGGCGCAGCCTTGTAGTAGGTGCTGAGCTGACCGTCGGTCAACGAACTCGGATCGATCGTGTTCATCGCGTCGTACATCGCCGTCTGGCTCGGCCCTGTGGAGTTGCCCGGCCGGGAGGATGTCCAGGACGTTGATGGCCGCCTGGGGCGCCGCGGAGCTGGCGGCTGCCCCTCCGCTGGGCCCTGTCGTGCTCGCCGAGCAGGCGGTGAGCCCCAGGGCCACGCCAGACAGGATGATCAGGGCCTTGCGTCCGAGCGCCATTGCTCGCCCCTTCGAAGTTCGGCTGCTCCTACCCACTAGTAGCAGCGCGCCGCAGGCTACCTGCTGCATGCCACGATGACGGGCATGTCGGACGTGACCGCAGATCCCGCGTCGCTCGGCCTCGACCCCGCGCGGCTGGCCAGAATCGACCGGCACTTCGCCCGGTACGTGGACGACGGGCTGCTCGCCGGATGGCAGATCGTGGTGACGCGCGGCGGTCAGATCGCTCATGCGAGCGTCTACGGCCATCGCGACGCCGAGGCGGGGCTGCCGGTGGAGGCCGACACGCTCTGGCGCATCTACTCGATGACCAAGCCGATCACGTCCGTCGCCGCGATGAGCCTGTGGGAAGAGGGCCACTTCGAGCTGACCGACGAGGTGAGCCGCTGGATCCCGGCCTTTGCCGACGTGCGGGTGTACGAGAAGGGTTCGGCGACCAAGCCCTACACCGTGCCCGCGATCGAGCCGGTGCGCGTCTGGCACCTGCTCTCGCACACGTCGGGCCTGACGTACGGCTTCCTGAATACGTCCGTGGTGGATGCGATCTACCGGGCGTCGGGTTACGAGTGGGGCTCGCCGGCGGGGATCGATCTCGCCGGCGCGTGCGACGCGTGGGCCCGGCTGCCGCTGCTGTTCCAGCCGGGGAGCGCATGGGGTTATTCCGTCGCCACCGACGTGCTCGGGCGCCTGGTGGAGATCTGGTCCGGCCAGTCGCTCGACGACGCGATCGCTGATCGGATCACGAAGCCGCTGGGGATGTCCGACACCCGCTGGTGGGCCGACCCGCAATCAGCCGACGGGGCGCGGCTGGCGGCGCTGTACACGCCGGATCCGGCGACCGGTAAGGCGGTTCGCCTCGACGCCTTCGGCAAGGCTGCGCTTGCCCCGCCGCGCATGCTGTCGGGCGGCGGCGGGCTGCTTTCGACCGCGGCGGACTACGAGCGCTTCACCCGGATGCTCCTGCGCGGCGGCGAGCTGGACGGGGTACGCGTGCTCTCCTCACGCACCGTGCGGTTCATGACCGGGAATCACCTGCCGGGTGACGCCGACCTCGGAGCGCTGTCCACCGGCGGGTTCGCCGAGACGACGTTCGAGGGCGTCGGCTTCGGTCTCGGCTTCGCCGTCGTCCTCGACCCGAGGCCGGCGAAGACGCTGTCCAGCCGCGGCGAGTTCTATTGGGGCGGCGCCGCCAGCACGGCCTTCTGGGTCGATCCCGCCGAGGAGATCACCGCCCACTTCTTCACCCAGCTGCTCCCCTCGAGCAGCCATCCCTTGCGCTCTCAGCTTCGCCAGCTGGTGAACAGCGCCCTCACCTGAGCGGCGTAACCCCCAGGAAATGACGGGGAATTTGTCAGGCGCTTCCCGCACTATGGGAGAGGTGACCCAGCAGACGGCGGCTCCGGAGCTGGGCGCCGGCCTGACCCCAGCGCCGCCGCAGGGCCTGTGGGAAGCCGTCGTCGTGGAGCTGAAGCGCTGCTTTCGCCCGCCGGCCGAGGTCCCGCTGATCCTGGCGGCTAACGCGTTGCTCATGTGCGGCGGCTGGTTCCTGCTGCCCGATTCGCTACGCGACTGGCTCTTCTCGATCCACGGCGCGCTCGCGTTTCCGATCGTGCTGGAGTCGTGGATGCTGTCGGACGTCCCCTCGACCAACATGCTCGGCGGTGATGCCGCGGGTGCGCTCGCCGCACTCGGCGACGGGCGGGCGTTCCAGCGGTTCCTCTACGCGAAGAGCCTGGCGCTGTGGATCCTTTCCGCGCCCCTCTGCGCGGCCATCGCCGTCGTCATCGGCACGTCACAACCACCACCACTTCGACACCGTCGCCATCACGGCCGTGATCCTCGCGATGCCCTTCGGCGTGCTCGGCGTCAGCGCCTGGGTCGGGATCCTGTTTCCGTATCACCCGCGCTCGCTGCGGTGGCGCTGGGCGCAGCGCCACCACTCCCCGGGCTCGCTCGTGCGCTGGGTGCTGCTCGTCCTCACGCCGTACAACTTCGTGCCGGTCGTCTGCGGCGTCGTGCTGGCGCCGGCGTTGCTGCTGACCCGCCATGGATCGCGTTCACACCTCGGGCTGCTGACGTCACGCGAGTTCTCGATCTCGGCGCGCTGATCTGCTGCGCCATGGCCTTCGCGGCGTTCGTCATCGGCCATGCCGTGGGCGGGCGGCTCGCCGAGCGCCGCCATGCCCGGCTCGTCGCCTACCTCACGGATCCCGATCGCGGCTGATCCGTTTACCCAGAGTTCGTAGTCGAACGCGACCTTCCCCTTGTTGCCGCTCGGCGCCTCGAAAGTGCCTTTGCCGGTCAGCCCGGCGAAGTCTCGCCGGTGCCCGAGCCCGGGACGACGTTCCAGCTCGAGCTCGCGACGCCGCCCTTGAACGCGCCGACCGCTGAGGTGACGAACGTGCCTTTGCGCCCGCCGACGGTGGCCGTCACCCGCTCGAGACCGACGTACTCGGCTTCCTCACCCACGTAGACCATGAGCAACTCGGCCACGCTCTCGCCGGCGATGTCGCCGTCGTAGCTGTACTTGATGCTGGCCTTCGAGGTCTTCGGAGTGCCTTCCACCTCGTCGTAGGCGTTCTCGTCCCAGGAAGCCACCGTCGCGACGGCCTGCGCCTTGGTCGTCATCTCCGCTCCTTCCTTAGTTCGAGCTCAACCCATCACCTTCCCACGGATGGCGGCCTCGTCAACCGAAGACACCGACGGCAAGTACGGCGCCGGGGCCGCCATCCCCCTGACGCACAACGTGTCGACCGGTTTCAGCCTCAGCCGGGCAGCAAGCGCGACCTCGATCGCCCACTGCTGATTGCCGCCCAGATAGGAGACGCTCGCCACGCCGGCGGTTTCGGCGAGGGCCGCCCAGAGCAGCCGGCGCGCCGAATCGTCGGACGCACCGGCGATCATCGCCACGTGATCGCCGCGCAGCAGGCCCACGCCCGATCCTGCGGCGCTGATCCGTCGCGGACGAGCAGCCTGCATCCGCGGCGCCGCGCGAAGTCCAGATCGGGACCGTAAGGCTCGCCGCGACACTCGGCCGCCAACGTCTGGACCAGCTCGGCTCGCGCTCCCAATCACCTTCTCGCACGCCCAGACTTCCGGGTAATTCGGCACGATCGGGCCGGCCTGCCGCCTCGAAACCCGCGTGCAAGGCGAATCCGGCGCGGCCGTAGCGACGCAACGCGCGAGGGTCTGGCGAAGCGCAGATCATGCCGAGCGGGCAGTCCTTGCCGTACTCGAGAGTCGCGTCGATCAGGCGGCGGCCGATCCCGGTGCCCTGCAGGTCTCCGCGCACTGCCATGAGCGACAGAAACCACAACGATCCGCGGCGAAGTGCCAGGCCGACGCCGACGATCTCACCGTCGCGCTCGGCCACGACGCTGCCTTCCGGATCGGTCTCGGCAAGGTGACGGATCCGCAGCTGCGCCATGTCGATCCGGGCCTGATCGCGCTCCTGCACGGCCAGCCCGAACTGGTGGTCCATCTCATCGATCGCACGCGAGGACATCTCCTCCACCGCGGCGACATCGTCATCGCGCAGCAGGCGAACGTCGATCTGGGCTTCGGGCACGCGTCATGGCCTCACCCTTTCGTTCCGTGATGGCCGGGTCGAACAGTTTTCCCGTCGACGCATGCCAATTTCGGCTTCGCGTGACCTAAGTCTCTGGTCGGTGACCTGCGGCGTTCCTACGGTGGAGCTGAGGTGAGCTCGATGATCGATCCAGCGCAAGCCAAGGCGTTTCTGCCAGCCGGCCGCATCGCCGTTGTGGGCGCGTCGAACGGGCCCAAGAATTTCGGACGCACCATCGTGCAGGCCCTCACTGATCACGGCATCGACGCGGTCGCCGTCCATCCGCGGGAGATCAGCGTCGCCGGCAGACCGCTGCTATCCGGATCTGCGCGCGATGCCGGACGCCGTCGACGGCGTGATCGTGATGGTCCCGAGGAGCCGGTGCCCTCGACGTCGTGCGCGACTGCGTGGAAGCCGGGATCCCGCGCGTGTGGCTGTTCAAGGGAGCCGGTCCCGGCGCCGTCAACGATGAGGCGCTGCGCTTCTGCAACGACCACGGACTCGACGTCGTCGCCGGCGCCTGCCCGTTGATGTTCCTGGAGCCCGTGGGCAGCTTCCACAAGCTGCATCGGGCACTGCGCCGGATGAACGGTTCGCTCGCCAAGGCAGCCGCCTGACTCCTCGGCTTGGTTGTGGGAACGTCGGGCCATGCCGGACGGTCTCTCCCCCAAGCTGGGCATGCTGCTTCCCTTCGGACCCGGACTCGTGTCCTCGCCCCTGCTCCGCGCGTTCGCCGACATCCTCGAAGCCGAGGGCGTCGAGTCGGTGTGGGCGGTGGAGCACGTCGTCGTTGCCGCGTCGTACGAGCCGAACTACCCCTACTCCGCGGACGGCCGCATGCCTTCCGCGCCGGGCGGCGGTCCCGATGCCCGACCCGCTGGAGGTGCTGTCCCACCTCGCGGCGACGACCGAGCGATTGCGGCTGGGAACGTGTGTCGTCGTCGCGCCGCTGCACAGCCCGGCTGTGCTCGCCAAACGCGTCGCGACGCTGGATCTGCTGTCAGGCAGGCAGGTTCCTGCTGGGGCTCGGAATCGGATGGCAGCGCGAGGAGTACGCCGCCGTCGGGGTCCCGTTCGAGGGTCGCGGGGAGCGTTTGGAGGAGTGCGTCGGCGCGATGCGGGCGCTGTGGGCGGATGATCCGGCGACGTACGAGGGAGCACCGTGAGCTTCCGTGACGTCCACCTGACCCTGAGCCCGACCGGCGGAGAGGTCCCGATCATCCTCGGTGGCAACTCCGGGCCCGCGATCCGCCGCGCGGGCCGCATCGCCGACGGCTGGTTTCCCTACACCATCGGTCCCGGATGAATTGGCACGCGGCGCCGACCTGCTGCGCCAGAGCGCCGAGGCCGCCGGGCGCTCCGGGCGATGACATCGAGATCTGCGTCTGGCCCGGCAGCTCGATCCCGCAGCGCGAGCTGGATGTCGGCGTGGATGCGGCGCTACCTCGACGCCGGGGCGACCCGCGATCATCACTCGCCCCCGGGTCACGAAACCTGCTGATCTGCAACGACTTCCCGAGCAGATCCGGCGTTTTCGCGCCGTGCTGCTGGAAGCCGCCGCGTGAGTTCCGGACCCGCCCCGGTCACCATCCTGGACGAGGTGGTGCTTCCCGTCGCGGCGGTAGACGCCTGGCTCGAACGCTGGCGCCTGGACTACCTGCCCGGTGCCGGCGGGCGGGGGCTTCAACTTGCGCTGCGTGGCGCGGCTTCACCGAGGATCCGGAGCAGGCCGTCGTCGTCATCCAGTGGAAAGTCGCGACGGTAGAAGGGTTTTTTGCCTCCCGGGGCAGGGTTGACGCTGCCGTCACGGACTTCTGGGAAGCGACCGACCGGCTGGCCATCAGCCGCAATCGGCGCGTGCTCGAGGACGCCGGCATCGCGTCGATGAACCGTTGGGTGCTGCTGGTCTCGTTTCAACCCGCCGCGCCGCCGGAGAGCTGTCCAGGCCTGGCTGGCGGCCGCCGATGCAGTCCCGGCCGGTAGCGCCGGGGCGAACTTGCCGGGCAGCGTCGGCGGCAGCGATGCCGTGTGGGACCTGCGGACTCGACTCCGCTCGCCGTCGCCGGCGGAACTGCTCAGCGCGACCTGCGTGTCATCGACCGAGATCTTGAGGCTCCACCCGTCGCGTCGGTCTATCGCGCGTTACCCGGTGCGCGGATCAAGCGCACGCTGGCACTGACGGTGCGCGAGGGCACGCCGCCGCTCGACATGGAGCGCTTCGAACGCTCCCTGCAGGCAATGCCGGACCACATCCCCGAGATCCGCAGCTGGTCGCTCAGCCGGGTGCGTCCCGAGGCGTCGACGGGCGGTGGACGCACGTCTGGGAGCAGGAGTACGCCGACATCGCCGGCCTGCGCGTCGCGTACATGCGCAGCCCGTATCACTGGACCGGCGTCGACCGCTGGTTCGACCCTGAAATGCCCTGCTCGATCGTCGAACCGCAGCTGGCCCACCTGTTTCGCTGGGCCGATCGACCCGTGCTCGTCCCCTGACTCACGGTCCCGGGCCACGGCATTACGCAGACGTTACGGCCGTGGGCTTGCGTGGTGATGCCAGACTCACGCGACCGGAGAGGGTTGACGATGCGCACCCACGAACTTCCGCAGACCTCTCGCGTCACCCTCGTTTGCACGGTCATCGGCAGCTTGGCGCTCGGCGTCACCGCGTGCGGCGGCTCAAGCAAGAAGGCCAGTAGCAGCACGACCAAGACGTCGACCAAGAGCACGGGCAGCGCTGGCGGTGGTGGCGGCGGCGCCACCATTCCCGGCCTCCCGACCGACGCGCTCTGCGCGAAGCTGCCGGTGGCGGATGCCCAGCCGCTGATCGTTCCCACCCTCACATCCGGCGTGGTGGACAACCGCCTCGGTGGTTGCACATTCCTGCTCCCGGGCAACGCGATCGCCGACAGCAACCTCACGGTCATCTTCCAGACCGGTGCCGATGCCGCCGGGCGTTACAAGGAAGACATGACCGGCACGTTCAGCGCGGGCGGCCAGAGCGTCAGCGTCGGCGGCGGAGTGACGACGCCCCTGAGCGGCGTCGGCGAAAAGGCGGTCTGGGGTTCGAACGCCGGCTATCCCACGATCTCGGCGCTGAAGGGCAGCGTGTACTGCAGCGTCTCCACCGCTGACGACGCCACCAAGCTGCCGATCATCGGCGGCGCCGGCAGTCCGCTACCGCAAGGGACGCAGGCCCAGCAGCTGCAGTACGCCCAGCTCGAGGGAAAGCTCTGCAGCGACCTCTTCGGGATCGTCCACTGACCGGCGACATCGCCTGCTGGCTTTGCTGGCACACTGTTGCGCGGCGGGTCTTGTTTCAAGATCCCCTGGGCCGTTAGCTCAACAGGCAGAGCAGCGGACTTTTAATCCGCGGGTTCGGGGTTCGAGCCCCCGACGGCCCACCGTGTTGACCTGCGGATTGTCGTCCAGTTCGAGCTCGACAGCAGGGTCCTGTTGAGTCCGTGTGCACATTGTGTGCACGGCGGCTCGGCGAGCGGTCCTGGGCACGAGCGCTGCGGCGGCCTCGGCGGCGGCGCTACCCACGCCGTCGAGCAGGTGGCTGTAGGTGTCGCTCGTGATCGCAATTGAGCTGTGCCCAAGCCGCTTTGAGACGACCGCAATCGGTATTCCAGCGGCAAGCTGAAGCGACGCCGATCCGTGGCGCAGATCATGCAGCCGCACCTGGCGAAGGCCAGCCTTGCGCGCCAGGTACTGGAAGTGGCGTGTGGCGTACTCGGGGTGAAGCGGCTCGCCGTTCTCCTTAGCGAACACGAGGTCCTGATCGACATAGGCATCGCCCCAAGTAGCTCGCTCAGCCTGCTGCTGCAGCTGGTGCGCCAGCAGAACGCCGACAGTGCCAGCGTCGAGGTCGACCTTTCGATCCTCGCCCGACGCAGTCTTGGGCCGCCCAAACTGTGTGGCGTGACCGAGCTGCACCAGCTGCTGCCGAACGGTGATCACCCGACGGTCGAGGTCGCAGTCGGACCAGCGAAGCCCGCACAGCTCACCGCGGCGCAGCCCCGACATGGCGGCGAGTTCGTACAGCGCCGAAAGCCGGTCCGCGCTGATCTCGTCGAGGAAGCGGCCGAGCTCTTCTGCTTCCCAAGGCTGGACCTTGGGCCGCCTCGCCTCCGGCAGCTCTACGTGCAACGCCGGGTTGTAGGGCAGGCGCTGCTGCTTCACTGCCGTGGACAGAGCGGCTCGCAATGTGGCGTGGATGCGCCGAACGGTCGCAGGGCCAACCTTGCGACGACCCTTCGGTGGCTTGGCCGCTTCGATCGCGAGATAGGCGGCGTGGATGTCGGCCGGGCGGAGCTTCTCGAGGGCAAAGTGGCCGAGCTGCGGGACGAGCCAGTTCTCGATGTGCGCCGTGTAGGACCGAGCCGTGGTGGCGCGAAGGTTCCGCTTTGACGCCAGCCATGTGTTTAGCCACTCTGCGACGGTCTGCTTGTCGTCGACTACTTGTCCGTTGCTGGCCCGACCGGTGATCTTCTCAGCCGCCTTCTCGGCCTCCTTCTTCGTTGAGAAGCCACCACGACGATGCTGCCGCCGCTTCCCGTCCGGCCCTGGCGGCAGATCGACGGCAAACGCCCAAACCCCGTGACCTTTGTTTCCAAGCTTCGGGCACTTCGCGCCCAGTTGCTTGCCCTTCTCGTCGCGGCAGCCGCAGCGACGGAAGAATGAGCCAGCCATTAGCGGGCCCCCTCAAACGCTTTCGAAAGCCCGCGCCTGGTGCGTCTGGCGGACCTGAGCAGTTCGAGAAAGCCCTGTCCCCACGAATCGTTGTCCGGCTCAGGGCTAGTGCTTTCTGCTGCGAAACGTCGCGCGTCGGGTTCGAGCGCCTCCGCTTCGGAGACAAGCTCTGCGAAATCCGCGACTGCCGCTTCGACCGATTCGCCTCCTCGCAGGAGACGAGTCCACATATCGGCGACCTCGGCTCTCAGTCGGGCCTCGGGATCACCCGGCTCAACCATCTCCTGGAGCGTTAACCCAAGCGTGTCGGCGATGGCAACGGCCTCCTTCAGAAGAAGTCGCTTATCCCCCGTCTCGAGCCTCGCGATCCCGGTTGGATGCAGGGCGACTCGCGTGCGGTGGCGTAGCTCCCGGGCCAAGCGCTCTTGGGTCCACCGACGCTTCTCCCGCTCCTCGCGCATGTGCTGGACGAAGTTGGCTTCTGCCTCCGTCTGAAGGTTTGACTGCGACATTCGCAAATTATCTACTGCGTTTCTTGCGACCGTCAAGCGCCCACCAACGCTACTGTTTCCGCATGGCATCGACTGCGGAAGGAGCATGATGCTGGACGATCTCATGACGACGGCGGATGTGGCGCAACGAGTGCGGACCTCCCCCTCGACGGTCCGTTACTGGCGTCACATCGGTTACGGACCTCGCGGCTTCCTTGTCGGTCGTCGAGTCTTGTACAGCGCCGCCGACGTTGAAACCTGGCTAACCGAGCTCTCCGCCCGCGCAGCTGAAGGCATGGATCGCCGTCATGCCTAGCGACATCGCGAGAGGGTCCGCTGAAGCGGGCTCTGACCCCCGCGAGTGGCCAGCTGCGGTCCCGATGTGGCCATGGCTTTCGCAAGCCTTTCCGATCGGTCGCGGGAAGGCCTACGAGCTGGCTGCCCGCGGCGAACTTCCGTTTGTCACTCAGCTGGGGCACCGCTACGTAATCATCACCAGCCGGTTGTGCGAGTACCTCGGGCTGCCCTGGCATGAGGCGGCGGCGGCTCCGCACGAGCCGCCGCCGTCGAATCCGATACGACCCGCTATAAGGCTTCGGAGATCTTGAGTGAACCACGCAAACGAGCACGTTGAAAGCACCTCAAACACCCGGGGTCATCCCGCGGCAGCTCGCGTTCCTGAACCGCCGATTGGCGTGCCGGAGACGGAGCGGGCGTGGCTCGGCTGCCTTCTGTCGATGACGAGCGATCAGGCGCGCGACGAGTTGGCCGGTCGAGACATCGACAACCTGCTCACGTTGCCGAGAGCCCGAGACACACTGGAGGCGATTCGGGCGGTCATTGACGCGGGCGTAGACCCAGATCCGTACGCAGTGCTGGCCGAGCTGCGTCGGCGCGGCACAGTGTCATCCTGGTCGCCGTCCACCTCACCCGGCCTTTGGCTCGTCGAACTGTTCGGCGATGCACCTCCCACAGGCCAGTTCGGCTACCTTCTTGGCGCGCTGCGCGAGGCTGCACTTCGAAGGCGCATTGCCGAGGCCGGAATCCGCTTCGAACAGGCCGCTGGCACCTCCGCGCTCGACGACCTCCAGTATTTGGTCAGCCGGGAGTTCGCTGCTATCGATCATGCGCGTACTCGCGTGAGCTCCCCGTGATCGTCGAGCTCGACGATGCTCGGCTTCCGGATCCGCCTAACTACGACGCTGACTCAGCCGGGCTCCAGCTGCGCTTCGAATCCATAGCCGACATCGCTGCCAGAATTGACGCGCAGGGACCGCCCAGCTGGCTTTGGCGCGGAATCTGGCCTGCTGACGCCTATGGCGTGCTCGCCGCGGAGGACAAGGCTGGAAAGTCCTGGGCCGCCGGTGACGCGGCCGTCAGTGTCGCCAGCGGCACCCCCTGGCTCACCGTGTACGACTGTGAGTTGCCCGGCGCGGTTCTACTGCTCGCCGGTGAAGGGGGCGAACGCAATCTGCTGCGCCGCCTCCGCGCAATCGCTCGTGCGCGCTCACTGCAGGTGGAGCAGCTCGACTTGCGAGTTCTGTGCCGGGTGCCGCACCTCACCAACCCAGAACACCTTCGGGCGGTCGCGGGTGAGCTCACCAACCACCCGGCAAGACTGGTGATCCTTGACCCCCTTTATCTGGCCGCCCGCGGTGCGAACGGGTCGGACCTGTATGCCATGGGGGAAACTCTCGAGGGACTGCAGCACGTCTGCCAGAAGGCAGGAGCCGCACTGCTCGTGGTGACCCACTTCAAGAAGACTGGCGGCTCCCGGGGGGCGAAGCAGATCACTGGCGTTGGCCCGGGCGCTTGGGGACGGGTCCTTGTGACGGCTGATGTTGAACAGCGCGCCAAAGACAGCGATGGCGCCACGGCTGTGGATCTAGCCATTGAGATGATCGGTGGCGAAATTCCCGACACCAGCCTGCGAATCCGCCGGCGGATCTGGTCTGACGACCCCGACGACCTAGCGGCGCCGCTGAATTATGCGGTTGAGGTCCTCGCCGACGAGGAAAGCGGCTCTGACTCATCTACTCACGGCCTGACCCCGGCGGCGCGGCGCGTCCTCGCGCTTTTGACTACGGAACTCAAGACTCGAGTTCAGATAGGTGATGAGGTGGCCGGTATGGGCTGGCCCCTAAAGGGTCGAACTATCCAAGACGCTTGCGCCACCCTCGTCGAGCGCGGCCTCGCGGACAAGATCAGAATCGGCGATCGCGGCACTTTGGCATGGCGTTTGCCGGAGAACCCAGAGCCACATGACCACGCATAGCGCGCATGCGCGGTCGATCGCGCGCTAGGTGTGCTCGGCGCTGTGTGCGGCGTCAGCGCGCACAGTGCGCACGCACCTATAGGCGTGCGCAGTCAATTCTGCGCGGTGGGCCATCGCGAGACCGGCTGGAAGTTCCTCGTCTTGCGCAGGCTGCCGGATGCAGCCGGAGTCCCCTAAAGCACCATCCCGGCGAGACAGCAAGGGCGGCTCAGGCTTTTGATCCGTCAGCGGCAGGTGCGGCACGGGGGGCATCCTCGATGATGCCGGGTAGGCGAGTTCGGATGCGGCCAGCAGCTCAATGATTGTTCGCTGCGCATCGGCAAGGCGCTCGAGCTGCGTCTTCGTGAGGCCTTGAAATACCTCGGCGAGGTTCGACATCAGGTCATCAATGGCGGATCGGGCGACCTCCACGCCGGCCGGTGTCAGCTCGACATGCCAGGACCGGGCATCCTTGGGGTCGCGAATGCGCCTGGTCAGTCCAGCGTTCGTCAACCGGCGAAGGGTGTGGCTCACCCCGCTGGGGCTCTGAATGAGCTGACGGTGCAGCACCGTCGGTGACTGGCGATGGGGCGGCGGCGCACCCCACAGCGCGAAGAGCACGCTGAGCTGCGCGCTGTCGAGCTCCCACTGCTGAACGACCCGGTTCACCAAAGCGTCCGCATGCCGACCGGCACCCTCTACATATATGAACAGTGACAGGAGCCTGGCGTTTCGCGGACTCGCCATCTCTCGTATGCGAGCTTCCAGGCGCTGTTGGTTGCCGGGACTCGCGGGGACGCGGACCTTGGGCCGACTTTTCTCGCGCTGGTTCGCCATGTGAGATTCCGATCTCCAGGACTAGCTCAGTGAACTAATGGTGCCCGTCGGTCATCGTTCGCGCCCACTCCGGATTCATCGGACGTACGCAGCTGGAGATGGAGATTACGCGGACCGTCCCCGGGGCAGTCTTGGAATTGTGCCGTATCGAATAGTGCGTTAAGGTACTACCTGGAGCGCGGTGGCTCCCGCTCGTCGTCGCCATCGCTAGTTGGGGAGTCCCTCGATGTTGATGACGGACCACTGGCACGTCGCACCCCGAACTGCTGCCGCATGTCGTGACTCGCGAGATCTTCGGCTCGCTCGCTTCTTCAATCGGCACCTTCAAAGGCCACGGTCCTGATGACGCAACGCCCCGAGGACTCCGGAGAAGGACCCGGTCGCGCAGCGGCAGGTGAATTGAGTCTGAAGGGACCGCCCCTGCGCGGGATCAAAGTCGTCGACTTCTCGGTGGCTGTGAGCGCTCCCTACGCGGTGGCCTTGCTCGCCGACCAGGGCGCGTCGGTCGTGAAGGTCGAACGCCCGGGCATCGGTGACATCGCGCGCTGGCTTGGGGTGTCTGTCAACGGGATGAGTGCCTTGTTCTTGATGTGCAACCGTGGCAAGCGATCTATCGCGCTCGATCTTTCGCGACCAGAGGGCATTGAGATAGCGCGCATGTTGGTGGCGGACGCAGACGTGGTGGTCCAGAACTTCCGGACGGGAGTGATGGACAGCCTCGGCCTCGGCTACAGCGACCTCGAAGGACGAATGAGGCCCTCATCTACGTCTCCGTGTCGGGGTACGGCCCCGTGGGCCCCTACCGCGATCGCAGTGCCTACGACACGGCGATTCAGGCCTATGGCGGCATCGCCTGAATCAGGCAGGGCCGACAGAGAGGGCCCGCCGTGTTCCTTCGTCAAGCTCTCGCGGACAAGGTCGCCGCGCTCTATGCCTGCCAAGCGATCACCGCGGCGCTGTTCGCGCGAGAGCGCGGAGACGGGGGCCAGCACGTCCAAGTTCCCATGGCCGATGCTGTCGTGTCCTTCCTTTGGATGGACTCCGCAGGAAACGAGGTGCTCCTTGACAGCGACGGACACGGGACTCCACGGGTCGTCGGAGGATTTCAACCCATGCGGTTCGTCGATGGCTGGGGAATCATAGTCCCCACGAGCGACAGTGACTTCATGCGGATGTGCAAAGCGCTCGACGTCGATCTCATCCAGGACCCACGCGTCGCCACGCGGGACCAGCGCAAACAGCACCCCGAGCTCGCGCCGCGCTGATGGACATGTGCTACGCTATGGCAGCGACCTCACCCAGGCCGAAGCCACCGGGCTCTTCCACACCAACCGGCTTCCCTTCGCCATGGTCGTGAACCCGGAAGATCTTCCTGAGGACGAACACGCCCGCACCGTCGGCATGTTCGTCGAACGTGATCATCCGGTCGCGGGTCGAACGCGACTACCGAGACATCCGGCGGCTTCGAGGGCACGCCTGCTTCCGTCGGGACTGGAGGACCCACGCTCGGCGAGCACACCGTCGAGATACTCGCTGAGCTCCGAATGGCCCTGCCGCTCGAGAGACTCAGCGCCGACGGCGTCATCGCCTGACCGAGATCCCTAAAACAAAGAAGTCGAACCCCGGAGGCCCGTTCCTCCGTCAGCCGGAGGTGCCACATGCGGACGACATCCTGACCACATCGCGACAACGGTGTCGCGACGATCACGCTGAACCGGCCGACGAAGATCAACTCCTTTCTACCCGAAACGTGGGCAAGGCTGATCGACCTATTCCGCACGTACGAGGTCAGATCGCGAAGGTCCGGGTGATTGTGCTGACCGGAGCCGGAGGGAACTTCTCCTCAGGAGCAGACCTGAACGTCGGTGCCGGCAACTCCCGCCGAGCGCTCGATCGACGCGCGCGCCAGGACTGGCTGCAAGGGTTCACCCTCACGAGGACGATGACGACGATGAACAAGCCGATCATCGCCATGGTCGAGGGGTGGGCGGTCGCCGGTGGCTTCGCGCTACCGTTGCCTGCGACCTGGTGTATGCCGCCGAGTCCGCTACCTTCTGGCCGAACTTCCTCAAGCTCGGCTTCCCACCGGAGCTCGGAACGCTCCTGTTCCTGCCGAGCATGGTCGGCCCCTACAAAGCGAAAGAACTCTTCCTGACCGGACGCAAGATTCCGGCGATCGAAGGCCAAGGAGCTAGGCATGGTCTGCGAAGTCTTTACCGGCGCGACCCTCCAGGAGGAGGTCTACGCCGGTCGCCGCGAGATCGCCGAGTGCGCTGGGGCCGCCGTATCCATGACCAAGCGGTTCATCAATGCCACCGTCTTCGATCACATGGACCTGGTCCTTACGGCGGAGATGCAGAACACCCCCTTCGTCACGATGTCAGAAGAGTCCAACCGGCTCCGCATGAGCAACTTTCTCAAGAGCGCCTCGTAGAAAGCGTCTGGAACGACAGAAAGGCCGTCGGAACGCAGGTACATCTCCAGAAGGTGGCAGACAGCAGGGTTCAGGGCCCAATGACGGGACGGTCCTCGGTGAACTCGACGACGAGCTCGCGCTCGGCGAAGCGCCACCCGCTTTCGATGCGGCGGAATCGGTCGAGATAGCGGATAGCCATCACGTAATCGAGCTCTCCGCTGCCATCCTCTGCATCGTGAATGTGATGGGCCAAGCAGTAGGTCTCTCCCGTGCCGGTATCGCCATCGAGTTGCACGTAATGGTTGGCCACCACGTGCAACGTGACCGCGTAGCGGGAGAGTCCAGCGAACGCGGCCGAGATCTCCTCGGGGCCGGTGCGCATACGAAACGCCTCGGTCTGGCCGCGGTTACGGGTCCGCAGCACGCCGTCAGGCGCGAAGCACGCGCCCGCCCCAGGGCCATCGACGCGATCGGCCGCCCGGGCATAGTCGTCCACCAGCCGACGGATGGCGATCCGGTCGGCCAGCTCGGCGAGGTCGAGTTCCACCATCAGCCGACCCCGGCCATCGACACGACCCGGGCTCGCCTGCCGTGCTCCTCGACGCATTCTCGCATGCCCGAACCTCCTTCAACGACCCCGGTCGAAGACAGGGCCGGGTCTCGACCCTAGCAACCGCTTCGGCCTCGAATTGTGCGATACGGCAGCATTAATCCTGTCCGCCCCGGCAACGAAGGACAGGGTCCGGATCTGCAGTAGCAGCAATACCTACAGGGATGTCAATCCATGTCCTCTATTGCGTCAGGAAGACTCATGCTCCAGGGCACGCCGTTGATGTGCGTTCCGCCTCCCACCATGAGCGTGTTACCGGTGATGTAGCCGGCGTCGTCACTGGCGAGGAGAAGGGCCGCGCCACCGATGTCGCTCTCCGGATCGCCGAATCTGCGCATGGGATTCGACTCGAGCATCCGGTCGAACATCTCTGGGTCCTGCTCGCGTCGGCGTTGCGACGCTTCGGTAAGTGCCCCGGGGCAGATGACGTTGCATCGGATGTTGTGGCGTCCCCATTCCACTGCTGCCGTGCGGGTAAGGGTCCTCAACGCTTCCTTGCTGACGTTGTACTCCAAGGTGAACATGTGCGCGTTCACGCCATTGAGCGAGCAGATGTTGATGATCGACCCCGCTTGCCGGGCCTTCATATGAGGGAAGGCCGCGCGCATCGTCCAAAACGCGGCCATGGCATTGAGCTCGAAGTCTCGACGCAGGTCGTCATCGTGCTTCCATTCAAACCGCAGTCGCTTGCCTGCTCGTCCCGTGTACGCGTTATTCACGAGCACGTCGACTCTGCCCCAGTTGTCCACAGCAGCTTGCACACAGGCTTGGGCCTCAGCCTTAATCGTGACATCGGTGCGTACGAACACGCCTTCGCCTCCGAGGCTGCTCAGTTCTGATGCCGTGCGGTCGCCGCTTCTTTCATCGAATTCGGCAACAACAACCCTGCATCCTTCGCGTGCGAATCGGCGCGCGATGCCTCGACCGATGCCCTGCCCGGCACCTGTGATCACCGCGACTCGTCCTTCGAGTCTCATCAGTTCTCCCGTCTGCGACGACGCACGATCCGCCGAGGTCGCATCTGCTCACACCCGTGTTGGCGAAGCTGGTCCACAGCAAATAACAGCATGCGACGATCGTGAGAGCCGCCACCGTGGATACCAGCAATCCGTCGTAGCGGTGGGTTCTTACATCGGATTGCCTCTGCGCCCGAGAGAAGGGGCGACGGCCTGAGCGCATCGGATTGCGAGAGGGCGAGCGCTGCGCCCACGTCCTCTACTCAGTAGGGGGCATGTAGCCGCATACCGCGCATCTTAGCCAACAGCCCCGCCTGGCTAGGCAGGTTCTCGCAGGGAGGAGTTCGCCAGCCGGGCCAAGGCTGACTAAGCCAACTACCGCGCGACAGCCGGCTCCTGAGCTCACGTGCTCACTCCGTGCACACCACCGCTCTGAACTGCACGTTTGCAGAGGCCAGGGGATATGTAATCCGATGGCGCCAGCTGCCCGGTGACGAGGCCCGCGGCCTCTCCCCACCGTCGTCTCGCACGCATGCCAGTACCCGGCTAGTCAGCTGAGGAAGCGATAGGCGAACCCGGCCGAAGCGCGGATCTCGCGTAATCGGATGCTCAGCCGGTCATCCTCGCCGAGCGTCAAGACGCCGCCTTCAGACTCGACTCGCCAGTACCACGAGCCACGAGGCCCCATCGTCCAGGCCGCCACCCGCCGCGACGCCGGGACCGCGACGCTTCGCGCAAGGAACGTGCCCTGCCCGGTGGGCGTACCCGCATGAGGTTCCCTCAACGCGGGAGAGAACTCGCCCAGGACCGGAGGGTCTGAGTCGTCCTCAGCGACGACTCCAAGATCATTGGCATCGAATGCGTTCAAAGCGCCTTCGAACCCGTAGGTGCTTACTCCCGCATTCGAGAGGCGACCCCCGGCGAGTCGGCTCATGAGCGAGGCGTAATAACTGAGCAACTCCTCCTTACGAATTAGCAGCGCCTCGTATGCCTCGGGCAACAGAACCTCGCTGAGGCCTCGAGAGGGCTTCGAATGGAAAGCGACGCGGCGACCTTCGTGATACCAGCGCTGGCACGCGACTCCGACGCGATGAGCCTCGGCCACTCCAGGTCCGAACTGATCCAAGGGCGAGATCTTGGCGGCTTCAGCGAGGGCATTCTCGATCCACTCACCCTCGAGCTGACCCGCCTGGGGATAGATCGTGTCCAGTACCGCCTCGAGCGCGAGATAGGCATGACGAAAGGAGTCGCGAAGGTCAGCCGCCAGCTCGGAGGCCCGAAAATGGCTTAACCCGGGATAATGGCGGGGAATCAAGTTTTGGATCTTGGCCGATCCCTTTCCCGCTGCGCCTGCTGCTGCCGTACCAGTAATACGAGTCCGGTGAGTAGCAGTCCAAGCGATTCGTAGGTTGCCGTCGACGGGCCAGAAGATGATGTGCTCTTCCACGGCTCGATCAAGACCGAAGACCGGGCCACCGGACAGAGCGAGCAGGTCCAGCCCGCGCGCTACTGCGCGGAGCGCGGATCCGAGCACCGGCCCGTAGTCCCGGACCGCGGCCCCGCGAACTACGCACGTTGTGCCCCCGGCACCTAGCTCAATCGACCAACCGCCCTCGAATGCGTATTGGCCGCCGCTGGCCGCCTGGCGGTCGAGCCGAAAGGCGCCGCCGGCCACCGACTCTTGGCGCAGCAAAGGGATGCCGTCAATCTCAGCCGTGCTCACGCCCCGCCTTCCCTCGCGCGCGCTTTTCAGTGGAACGTTCCATACGGCGGCGCGCCAGCACAGGCATCGGCCGAGACCCGTCGATGCCTCGCGCGCTACCCAAGCCTTCCCAGACCCCGGAGCCCCTGTTCGTACGCGGCACCAAAGGAGGCGACGAGATCGTCGATCCTCAGGCCGACCCATGTCCGTAGCTTGTTCTTCAACAGCTCGGTTATGACGGGGTCGACTTCAGAAAGCTGGATCTCGAGAGGCTGGCCCCTGTCACGGGTAACAACGAGAAACTGCGCTCCGTCGAAATCGGGCTCTGCGAGCAGTACCGAGTGGCTCTGAAAGACATGCACGAACGGGCTTTCGAGGTTTAGACCGGTCACATTGTTCCGCGCCCCTTCGGAGACGCGGTACCCGTTCGGCATGGCGCGGGGCGGTCCTTCGCTGAACCCGATTTGCACCGTTGCTCCCGGAGGCAAATCGAGCGCGCCAAGCTGCCTTTGGAACTCGTCAGCAATAAGCGCTTGGAGCCGAGCAACGCCGGCCTGAACCTCCGGTGACGACCGAGGAGTGCTCGCCTGCTCGAGTGAGGCCCTAAGTTTGGCGAGCGAGTCTGCCGCTGATGGGTACCGCCGTCCAGACATCTGCAGCCGAACTAGCTCGATCGTATCGATTGTCCTCTGCAACAGGAATGCAACGAATTCGGCTGGATTATCCGCGTCAGCCGCTTCAAGACAAGCGAAATACTCCCCCCTCTGATCGGCAAAAATGACGAGCGGTACGCCGGGGCTTCGATAAAGAAATATCGACGCCAGTGCTCGAGAAACCCGGCCATTTCCGTCTGCGAACGGGTGGATGCACACGAAAGCGTAGTGGGCGTAGGCCGCCTGTACCACCGGGGAGGCGCTGGCGAAAGCGTCACTCCGTAGCTCGGTGAGAAGCCTCGCCATCTCGACAGGAACATCGATCACTGGGGCGTACTCGTGTCGAGTCCCATCCGGCCGCATGGGGTTGTTCGGATATTTCTTATACTGCCCTTTTGACAACGGCTGCTCTTGATACCCCTGGTCGGTCAGGACACGATGCGTTTCCTGACTTGCACAGAGAAGTTGGTGGAGTTCCCGGATGTACGCCTCCGATAGCGGCGCTGCTTGCGTTGCTAGGTCAAGCACGAATTCGTAGCCGCGCAAAGCGTCTTCTATGGCGGTACGAATTCCCTCACCGCGTTCATCTGCGACGGCTTGCCATGCCGCCGCTTGCGTAGCGACCGTGTACGTAAATCCACGGTCCACCTGGTACAGGCCTTCAATCGCACCTGTATCGACGGCGGCCGAACGTGTCGCAATCTCAACCGCGGCCTTTAGGGCATCTTCGCCTGCGGCCGATTTTGACTGGCTGAGCAGTTCTGCGTATCGCTCGAGGATGTCGACCGGTACGGCCTGAACGTCCCATTCGGCGAAGGACGGGAATGGGCGGTAATCTGGCATCTTGCTTTCCCCAGGTTGTGGAAGGTAGCGCTCACGTCGCAAGAATCATGAGTACTGCTAGTGAATCACCGCAACCGGGCGGACCCGATGGCTGTAGATAGATGGTCACTGCATGTGTGGAGGATGCGCGGCCGCCCACCTTACTGACTGGGCGCATGCAGCAGGGCAAGCGCAAGCCCTATGCCCCGGGCAACTCCGTCTGCTCTCGATCGCTGTTCCGGGTCCAGGTCGCCGTCGTCGGCGTGCTCGCGTTCAAGGGTCTGCATGCTTTCAAGGGTTTGGACGGCCGATCTCAGGTGGAGCTGACGACGGTCTATGACGCAGTCCGCGCACACCCACCGCTGTCCGTTCGTCGTGTCCTCGAGGCGGGCCTGTCGGCCGGGACTCTTCCCGCAACCACACAGCTCCCGGACGGCCCGCCGAACAACAATGTCTGCCATGGTCGACTCCTCATTGTTGTGTGCACGCCCGTGTGCACGGACGCGCGATAAGCGGCCGGGAGGGGCCGTCAGCGATAGACACGACAATGAGCCGCTGACCAGCGCTTTCGACATTTTGCGGCAGACGCCGGGAGAGATCGTCATGATGCTTGGGGGTCTTTTAATCCGCGGGTTCGGGGTTCGAGTCCCCGACGGCCCACCGTATGAAGGCGGTTTTGGTCCAGCGCCAGGGCGTCGACCGGCGTCCATGGCTACTCACGGTCCGATCCGGTGCCGTTGCACGAAACCAGCTACCACCCGAAGCGTGTCCGGGGACTGCCGCGGGCCGGACTCAGCTCCGAGTCGCCACGATGGCGATAGCGAGCAGGTCTGCATCCGGGTCGGGTGTCACATGTGTCGGACTGCCAGCGGTGTTCGTCGCGACGTCGACGGCTGTCACTGTGCCGTTGCCGTTGCCGACCACGTAGGCAGTTTTGCCATCGGGGGTGAAAGCGATCCAATGGGGCTGGGTGTTGGCGGGCAGCTTGATGGCAGGACCGGCCTTGGCCGGCGTGACGGTGAGATCCAGGGGGACGACCTCATCGACCTCAGGCCCGCTGCCGGCGATCGCCACGTAAGCAGTGCGGCCGTCAGGGCTTATCTGCATTTCGATGGGGGGACCGGGCAGCGGGATAGCCGCTCCAGCCGTCCGGTCAGCCACGGAGATCGGTGTGATCGAGTTGCTGCCCTTGTTCTCCACAAACGCAGTGCGGCCATCAGCGGTGACAGCGATCCAGTTGGGATGCAAGCCGACCTTGATCGAGGGCAACACCCGGCCGGCGGAGCCACCGTCGAGGACCTCAATCGGGGTGACGGTATTTCCGGGATCCTTATTGGTCCCCCAGTTCGCCACGTAGCAGAACTTGCCGTCCGGGGTGAACGCGACCGTGTTGGGGCCGGCATAGGGGATGGAAATCGTCTGGCCGACCTTGCCGGTGGCCAGATTCACGGTGGTGACGGTCTTGTTTCCGTAGTTCGCTACCCACGCCCACTGCTCATGCGACTTCGGCACGAAGGCGAGGGCAACCGGTTCGGAGCCCACTCCGACCGGGTGTCCGATCTTCCCGGTGGTGAGATCAACGCTGGCCACACTGTTGGTTCCTTCGTTCGACACATAGCCGGTCTTGCCGTCGGACGAGATGATCAGGTCATTCGTGCCGGCGCCTTGCCCGACCTCAATGGGCGCTCCAGGCTTGCCGTCTTTGAGATTGATCGGAAAAACCGAACCCACACCCGGCGACTTTCCGTTGTCCTCGGCGTTGGTGACGTACGCCGTCCATCCGGCGGAACTACTGACGACCCGAGCCGTCGAAGCGGGAGCCGGCGTCTTCGTGGACGCATGTGTCCCGGCAGCACCGGACGAGCAAGCCGACAGCGTCAGGGCGCCAACGGAGAGAGCCGTCAGCGTGGCGACAGCAACCTTTGACCGATTCATGAAGTATTACTCGGTCTGCACGCTTCCGGCTTGAGGGCCGAGCTCCGGCCGACCACGCGGCAGAAGCGAAAAATCGCATTTAAGATGGGACAAGGGCGCCGACCGGCGACGGTGGCTGAAGCTCCTGACCCGCCGCCCGGACCGGTCCTGCCGAGCTCGGTGCCGATCCGCCTGCAGGTACCGGCTATCCACATCGACAGCATGCTGAAGCGAATCGGGCTCGACAGCAGCGGAGAAATCGCCACCCCGCCGCTGGTGAAGGACTCTCACGCCTATTGGCTGACCGTGTCACTCACTCCGGGTCAGCTCGGTCCGGCCACGATCATCGGCCATGTCGATTCCGCCGCGTACGGGCCCGGCGTCTTCTTCAAGCTGGGCGCGCTCCAGCAACGCGACCGAATCGTCGTCACCAGAGCAGATGGCGTCGTCGCGACCTTCGAGGTCCAACGTGTCGTCCAATACAAGAAGGCCGCATTCCCCACTCAACAGGTTTACGGCAACCTCGACTATGCCGGGCTGCGTCTGATCACCTGCGGCGGGACCTTCAACACGGCCGCCCACAGCTATGAATCGAACATCGTCGCCTACGCGGCACTCGTCTCCACCCGACCAGCCTGACCACGCCGCGCCGGGCCGGGCCGTTAGATCCGCATCCCCGGCACGTCCGAACTCGACATCGGATCGCCGGACCGTCGCATCAGACGACTGATTCCAATCACCTTGGGCGGGTTATCGGCTAGCGGTTGAGGGATCGGTTCGGGCCCGAGATGCTGGGGGGTGTGGATTCTTGGGGCGCCGGGTGGTGAGCCGGCAGGGGCGGGTGGGTGCCGAATTCCGTCGGGCGGTCGCTAGTCGGCGGCGCTGGCCGCTGGTCTACGTCACCGTCGCGCCGATGCTGGTGCTGTCGACGGCTACCGGCGACACAGGCTTCATCTTTCCGGAGGCAGCAGCCATCGCTTTTGGCGTGCTGGCGCTGCGCCTTCCGGGCTGGAGCCGGTCCTCGTTGAAGCTGGCGCTGGTGCCGCCCGCCTTTGCCGCGGTGGGAGTCGCCATCGCCGGCGCTGGATTTTCGCGTCCGGTCGGCGTCATTCTCGCGATCTCCCTTGCGGTGCTGGGCCTGCAACTGGTGGCGTCACGGCTGGCCCCGTCGGTGTCGGCAGGAGTGTTCCCGGTCGTTTTCGATGTCCGGAGCTGGATGTTTCCGCTTACAGTGCTCGGGCTGTGCGGGCTGCTGGCCGTGATCAGCGGGCTTGAACGGTCTCGCACTCGCGGCGCCGACGGGTACCCGGCCGAGGCGAAAGCGGCGGAAGGTCGGCTGCCGGCGGCGGTGATGACCGTGGTTTGGGCCGTCGCCGTGCTGTGGGTTCTCGTGGCATGGCCGGTTCTGGGACTGGCCGCAGCCGCGGTCGCTCCGCCGATGATCGTCGCGACGATCGAGCAGACAATGAGTGGCGCGTCAGCGTTGGCGGGGCTGCGGCACTGGGCCGTACTTGTCTTCGCTGCCGCTGAAGGCGCCCTTGCTATGGCGCATGTGCCTACCGCCTGGGGCAGCGGGCTGCTGGCGGTCGCGGCCGTGCTGCTCACCTTCGCGCTGGCGGGCGGTCTCCATCCGCCAGCTTTGGCCATCGCGCTGATTCCCCAGGTGCTCGGCACCGGCGTCGACCCGGGGACATTCGTCGCCAACATTGCCGTGGGCGCCGCAGTGCTGTTCACCGGCGCGGCACTGCCGAGCCGGACCCGTAAGTACGCGCCGGTACGGCTCCGGCAGGCCGGTGGGAGCTGGTCGCCATACTCCCGCTTGCGTGGCCGGTGGGCGGCTTCGAGAGTGCCAGCAGTCGCCAACCCGATCGTTCCGCAAGCGCGGCAGCCTGCCTGGCAGTCCGCGGAACGTGATGACCCCGACGACCTGAGCCCATCAACCCCATGACAAAGGGCGAGGTCGTCTCACGAACTGAGGACGGCGGTTCGCAGCAAACGGAACAACACCTGTTTGCCCGGCTGTAAGCCCCCTAGGCGCAGCCAGAGAATCGGGTCTGCAATGGTTCAATCAACTGACCCAATGCCTCAGAGAGCCACCTTTGTGGGGTCACATCGTGAAGCGGAGGTTTCGGGCGAGCTGTGCGGCGAGTTCTCTGTTGCCTCGAAGCTCGATGCTGCCGCTCGACAAGTGCGTTTCGGGGTCGCTTCTTCCACAGGCTAGGAGCATGAAGGTGAGAAAGTCGGTACGGACGATCGCGTCCGGGTGGTCGAGGCCGTCCACGACGCGGGCACGTCCATCGACGACTGCTGCGAGTTGGGCCTCGATCGGTCCGTGAAGCTCGACCAGCACACTGCAACCGTCGGGGATGGCAGCACGTTTGCCCACGATGTATCCGAAGCTGCGGCGCACCTCGTCCAAGGCCAGTTCGGCGGCCGGTCCGCTGGTGTGCCCGGGGCGTCCGAGCGGGACGCGGATGTCTTGTTCGTGGACCCAGAAGTCGAAGTTGCGGATTGCCATAAACCGGCCGTAGGTCTGGACACCGACCGGGGTCCACGACAGCTCGTCGAACAGGACTGGGTCTGCCGCGAGCAACTCGCTCCGGCGGCCGCCCAGTACGGTGCGGAGCCGGCTCAGTAGACGGTCCGGTGACCAGTCGTCGACCTCGTTCACGACCCTCCCGCCAATCTCGAACGGGGCTGGCGCTTCCCCTGCGGGTCGCCAGCCGCTGAGCGCTTCTTCAATGCCGTCAAGGTGTGCGACGACCTGGCGAACCTTCCACGCTGGACAAAGGGACTGGACCCGCCAGTCGGGCTCGTCGATTTCGCTTAACAAGGCGAGGACAGAATCCATGCTCTCGAGCACGCAGTCGACTTCATGAACAGTCATATGTTTCCTATTCTTCTTCATTCGCCGCCTCGAGCGCGGCTGAGGCGGGTGTAGGTGTCCTCGTCAACTCCGGGCGGCCGAGCTGCTGGGGTGATGGAGACCAGGGCGGCGATGAACTCGTGTTCGGAAGCGACGTGAAATGTGTCGTTGTTCAGTTGCTCGAAGAGGTGGTAGCCGGCGATCGCGGTGATGGTGACGAGTCGCGCCGGGTCATCGGCCCATGAGCCGAGCGCACCGGAACCAATGAGCGCGGCCGTCAAAGCTGAGCGAAGTTCGCGAACTCGATCACCCTCGGCTTGGACGAGCCGGAAGAGCGGATAGAAGCGACGGACGTTGTTCAGCGTCAACTGTGCCGCCAGCGTCAGCTGTTCTCGCGGGTCTTCCGGCCAGGTCGTCGCTGCCCGTTCTGCGCTGACCGCCTCCGCGCAGCGCCGCACCTCACGTTCTACCGCCGCTAGAAGTAGCTCGTCCTTGGACCGGAAGTGGTGATACAGGCTGCCGGTGCCGACCTTGAGCCCTACCCGACGTTCAACCTCACTGAGCGTCGTACCCGCAAAGCCGACGCTCACGAAGAGCTGGAACGCCTCGTCGAGGATGCGCTCCCGCGTCTTCGCCCGGTCTCTCGGCTGGCTTGCCACGCTCAAACAATAAGTGGGGCCGGCCCTGACAGGCGCTGAGCCAGCCAACCGAGAACGTTCCTCTCGGACATGGAAGTAGTACTTGCGTCTGCGTAAACAATAGTTCTATTGTCTCGCTAACGTCCTCGCAGCGAGGGTCAGGAGGCATCGTGATGCGCGCTTCCCGCGTGCTTGTTCTGCTCGCCGTGATGACCATTGCGGCAGCAGCCTGCTCCGGCTCTGCTAAGCCCTCCCCGGCCGGCTCGTCTGCATCGCCGAAAGCTGAGCAGCAGATCGTGCTACCCGAGGTGCGCGACAATCCACCTGCACCCAAACCCGAGCCGATCACCGTCACCGAACTCCCGCTTCCTCCGGTCGCCTCGGACGCGACGGGCTCGTGTACGGCAGCGGTCAATCCGCAGCGCACGGGCTGCACAGACAAAGCGGTCGGCTTGCAGTCAGGCGGGTTTCTGCCGGGCGGCCACGAGGTTTCCGCGGACCTCACCTTCGCCGGCGCACCGAAGGCACCAGATCCGGCCAGCATCTACTCCGGGCTGCAACTCATCGTCGTAAAGGCCGACGGCACAAAGTTCCCAAACGACTCCGCCTGGAAGTGCCTCTCGTGCGGCATACCCGCGGCCAACCAGGTCGGGCGCGGCAGCGCGATGGACTACCCGCAGCCGTTCGCCGACGGCAAGCGCATCCTCGCCGGCACCAACATCTTCGACTGCTCCCCGTATTTGCTGGACTCGACGTCGTGTACGCCCGCGCGTATGCACGTCTATCCCATCCGGTTCAACACCACCGCCGACGGATCGGGCAAGGGCGGCTTCATCCGCGAACTGCGGCTGAATCCCGACAACGTCCATCTCGGGTTCAACGCCATCAAGTTCGACAAGGACGGAGTCGGCCAATTCGCCTACCTCGGGCGGCTGACCTTCAACCCGGCGCCGAAGACCGGACTTCCGCTCGCGCCGCGCTACGACCTGACTAAGGTCACCCGGCTCTATGACCCGGCCCCCGACAAGCAGCCGCTCTACGTCGACCCGAAGGACCCGAGCCGGCTCGTGCTCAACACGGGCGCGCAGTCTGTCGGCGAACTGCGCGGATTCTCCAAAGACGGAACGGAAGTCGCCTACATCGGATCACCCGACGAGTCCGACAACATCGACGTCTTCGCCGCCAACCTCACGACCGGAAAGGTCCGACGGCTCACCAGCAACCCCGAATACACCGACCCGATCGACATGTCCCCAGACGGCGGCTGGACCATCGCCATGGATACCCGTGGCTCCGGCCGGCAACTGTTCATGTCTGCCATGCGCGGAGTACCGCCGCTGACAGATCAGGTGACGACGGCCGCCGTTTCGTCGGTGCGCAACAACGGCGCACGGCGCTTCTTCGAGCCCTATCTCATCGACCGCTACAGCGACCGCGGCAGCTACCAGGGCCAGCAGATCAACGCCTGCCCCAACCCGGCCGACATCTCCAAACCAGGCAGCATCTGCGACCCCAACTGGAACGGTGAAGCCGACCCACGGTGGTCACCTGATGGCACAGCGGCCGTCTACTGGCAGGCGCTCGCCATGCCGCCGGCCTGCGGCGGTACCAACCCACTCCGCTGCGAAACCTCAACCGAACCTGGCGGCCGAACCGCGCGCATGATGCTGGCGCGCTTCACCAGCCGCAAACCCTTACCAGTGCGGCCTGTTGCACCCATCTCCGATGACGTCCCCTGGGGAACCCCCTACGTACCCGGTGGCCCAATCCCGAACCGGACGATCGTGCCCACCGGCTCATACACGCTGAAAGGAACGGCGTCCGGCAGCGCCGCCGTGCACATCACCGACACCGCCGACCACGCACTCGTGCAAAGCGTCTCTGTCCGCTACACGAACTTCTCCGACGACGGCGCGTACTTCCTCAACGGCACCGAAAGCGTCACCGGCACGTTCCCGAGCTCACTGGTCAGCAAGATCGACTGGAACTCCGACCTCGTCCAAACCGGCTACGCCCACGGCACCAAACAGACCAGTCCCGGCGGCTTCCACCTGACAATCAACATCGAGACCAACATTTTCCAGGCCACCGGCACGCTCACCACCACGATCGACGGTCGCACCTACAAGCAACCGGCGAACGAAACCTGATCGGCCACGCGATCTCAGTACTTCGCGTAGCGCGATCACCGCGGGGGCTCCGTTGCGTTGTTGGGTCGACGGTACGACGGGCTCGTCGGGGCCAGTTCTAGAAGGCTCGCGCGCGGTCGTTGAATGCCACCCATAACCGATCTTGTAGCGGTTCGCCGGTGCCGATTTCGTAGTGGCCACGTCGCAGCGCAGCGAGCACGGTGGTTGGAGACCATCACGTGAAGTGATCGCCGCCGGCGGCCCTGCCTTTGCACGGGCCGCCGGCGGCAGCTGGTCGATCGCGGTGCTGCGAACGTGGCTTCCTCGACGTCAGCCGTCGGCGCCGGCAGGAGTCGTCGTGGTGGTGGTGGTGGTGAGTCCTTCGAGCTGGTCTGCTTTCACCGCGAAGGTATTGGTGAAGGTTCTGCTTGTGCCCGATCCCCTTCTGAGCGGCCATGAACTGGGTGAGTTCGTCGGTTCCCGAGCCGAGGTCGGTGACGCCGAGGGTCTTGCCTTTGAAGTCCGCTGCGGAGTGCACACCGGTGTTGGTGCCGCACATCTCCCGCTCGCCGGGGGCTCCGGAGAGTTGGACGCTCACGCTTTGTGGTGGCCGGGACGCGACGCAACAACGGCGCTATCTCAAGCTCGACCCAACCTGAGTCGGTCACGGGCCACTGGCAGGATCGCGGTATTGGATCGTCCGGCCAACAAATTGCTCGGCGATCAGCATCTGCTGCTCGGCCCGGGTAGAACCGTTGCAGTCTGCCACCTTTTGGGCCGGAACGACGCGAGTTCCTTTACGTGCCAGTAACTTTGCTTCGGTAACGACTTCGAAACGTCCTCTTCCGAAACCTCCCCTCCCACACGGCGGGTGCGGTACCGTCTGCCGCACCGTGTGACCCGGAACACATTGGAGGGGCTGTGCGAAACGGCCGTGTAGTTGGTCTGGTCGGCTTGGCCACCGCTGTGGTGTTGGCCCTTGCCGCTTGCGGAAGCAGCGGGCGAGGCTCTAACCCGCCGGCATCGACAGCCCCGAACGGAGGATCCTCCAGCCCAGCCAGCGCGTCTGCAGGCGGCGGCACCAAGTTCGGCACACTCGCGTCGCCTTGCGGCCCTGGCAGCGCGACCGGCGCGACAGACCGCGGCATCACCAACTCATCGATCGAGATCGGCTACGGCGACGATCGCGGCTTCGCCCAGTCACCCGGCCTGAACAAGGAGATGGGCGACTCGGTCAAGGCATTCATCAAGTGGTGCAACGATCAGGGCGGCATCAACGGCCGCAAGCTCGTCGGCGACTTCTACGACGCGAAGATCACGTTGGCAAACAACGTTATGACGACAGCGTGCACCAAGGACTTCATGCTGGTCGGCGAAGGCTTTGCTGCCGACGGTTCGGCCGAAGGCACCCGCGTGAAGTGCAACATGGTCACCGTCGAGGGTTACTCGGTGCTGGCGGCGTTCGCCAACGGGCCGATGCAGTACCAGGGCGTGCCGAACCCGGCGGACTTCCAGCCGGCCTCGTCGTACTACGAGATGGCAAAGCTCTACCCGGACGCGGTGAAGAAGTACGCCCTCATGGACTCGACGCTGGAGGCCGCCCACACCTCGCTGGAGAAGGACGTAGCCGCCATGAAGACGGCCGGCTTCGTGTCAGCGGGTTGCGACGTGACCATCAACTACTTCGGCGAGTCCGACTACAAGCCTTTCGTGCAGAAACTGAAGAACTGCGGCGCCAAGTTGCTGATGATCAACGTCAGCCCCGGGCCTGTCATCAACAACTTCCTGACCGCGATGCACCAGCTGAACTACAACCCGCAACTGCTGATGGAGACCAACCTCTACAGCGCCCAGTTCTCTGCCGCCAACACCAACGGCTACGCCAACAACTCACACATCCGCTCGGCCTACATCCCGCTCGAGGAGGCGAACGACGTGCCGGCGGTGAAGCAGTACATCGACATCGTCAAGGCTGACGGTGGTTCGTACAGCCAGCTCGGGGAGCAGGCCGTCTCCTCGTTCCTGCTGTGGGCGACGGAGGCCAAGGCCTGCGGTTCGACGCTGACCCGCCAGTGCATGGTGAACAAGCTGTCGCAGGTGCACAGCTGGACCGGTGGCGGCATGCACGCCCCCACGGACCCGGGCAACAACAAGCCTCCGTCCTGCGGCGTCCTCGTCAAGCTGACGGGCACCACGTTCGCGCGCGAGTACCCGACCAAGGTGGGCACGTTCGACTGCCAGAGTGACTACATCCAGCCTGTGCCGCAGTCGCTTTGGGGGGTCGCGCTGAACTCCGATCGAATCGCGACGACGTTCCTGACACCGAGCATCATCAAGCCGCAGTCCTGACGCTGGGGCCAGAGGCGGTCTGATGCTCTTCCTGCAGTACACGCTGCTTGGATTGATCCTCGGTGGTGTCTACGGCATCGCCGCCTCTGGCCTGGTTCTCACCTACACCACGTCCGGCATCTTCAACTTCGCGCACGGCGCGATAGCGATGCTGTCGGCCTACATCTACTGGCAGTTCCGGGTGGGCTGGCACCTGCCGGCCCCCCTGGCACTGCTCATCGTGCTGTTCGTCTTCGCACCCCTGCTTGGCGCGATCCTGGACGTCGGCATCATGCGGGGGCTGCGAAACACCTCAGAAATAACGAAAATCACCGTCACGATCGCCCTGACGATCGGCGCGGTACCACTTGCCAACTGGATCTGGAACCCGCTGACCCCGCGCCGTCTGGACTACTTCTTCGGCAGCGACAACTCGGTCTCCATCTTCGGCAGCAAGGTGACCTACCACGAGTTCATCGCGCTCGGCTGCGCCGTGGCGATCGCGCTCGGACTGCGCTTCCTCTTCACGCGCAGCTACATCGGCGTGGCGATGCGAGGCGTTGTCGATGACCCGGACCTGCTGCGGCTCAACGGCGGCAAGCCGCTGCAGCTGGCGACCTTCTCGTGGGCGCTCGGTGCGTTCCTGGCAGCGCTCGCCGGGATCCTCATCACGCCGATCCTCGGGGGGTCCCTCGACCCGAACCAGCTGACGCTGCTGGTCATCGATGCGTTCGCGGCAGCGGTCTTCGGACGCCTGCGCAGCGTTCCGCGGACGTTCGCCGGCGCCGTCATCATCGGGCTGGCTGACAACTACGTGGTGGGCTACCTCGGAAATACCCCGCTGGTGTCGCATTTCCGTGAGTCGCTGTCGATGATCCTGCTGTTCATCGCGTTGCTGCTGCTGCCGTCGGATCGCCTGCGCGGTGCCAGCGTGATACGAGTCAGGGAACGGTTCCACGTGCCGTCGGTGCGGCAGGCTCTGCTGTGGGCCGTCATCCTCATCGTCGGCATGTACCTGCTGCGCCGGCTCATGGCAGCGACCGCCCTGAACGACATGAACATCGGTCTGGGCTTTGCCCTCGTTTCTCTCTCGCTCGTTCCGCTGACCGGCTACGCCGGGGAACTGAACCTGGCACCGTTGGCTTTCGGGGCCATCGGCGCCATCATCGCCTTCCACGTCGGCATCGCCGGATCGAACGTCAACAGCTATATGACCATCTGGGGACTGGTCGCGGCCTTCCTGGTCTGTGCCCTCGTCGGCGGGCTGGTCGCGCTGCCGGCGCTGCGATTACGCGGGCTGTATCTCGCGCTGGGCACCATGGCGTTCGGCGTGTTCGTCTCGCACATGCTCTTGGAAGACAGCACCCAGCACAGCTGGTTCGGGCAGAAGTTCACCATCTTCACGAATGGATCGCTGAACGTTCCGGCGCCGAAGATCGGCCCGATCGACGCCCGCAGGCCCGGAACGTTCCTCATGTTCCTGACGGTGCTTTTCGCCGTGCTCGGCGTGCTCATCGTGATGCTGCGGCGAAGCGGCTTCGGCCAGCGTCTCATCGCCATGAAGGACAGCCCGGCCGCCTCAGCGACCCTGGGACAGAACCCGATCCGGCTCAAGCTCGGTGTCTTCATGCTGTCCGCCGGCATCGCCGGCCTTGGCGGCGCCCTGCTGTCGGCCGCGTTGGTCAGTGTCGACATCAACAGCTTCACCATCTTCAGCAGTCTGGGCATCGTGATGTCGGTGGTGATTGCCGGCATCGGCTACGTCAGCGGGGCGTTCACCGGTGGCTTGCTCGTTGGTGTCGCATACGTGGCGATCCAGAACACGTTCGGCAAGGTCGGCGCCGACCACGGCAGCCTGAACGGCATGTTCGCCTGGCTGGCGACCTTCACGACTGTCCTTCCGGCGATCGTCGGCGTTGGACTCGGCAAGAATCCCAGCGGTTTCGTCAGCGACATCATGAACGGCTTCAGGCCGCTGGCGAAAGCCAAGCCGATGATTGCGCTCGGCGTCGGCATCGAGATCGGCATCTACGTCCTCGCCGACAACGGCGCGATCAGCAACTGGTGGTTCGTCGCCGGCACGCTTTTGATGGTGCTGCTGTGGCCGACCATCGCGCGCATGCTCATGCCGCGGGCGTTCAAGACCGAAGAAGTGAAACGCACGTCCGCGCTCGACGTCCCGCTGGAACTGGTCGGCATCGACGTACCGATGACGCCGGAAATCCTTGCGGAACTGGACGATCGCCTCGGCATCCCGGCTCCCACCGGCAAGACGTCTGCGATGGCCGTCGCCCTGCCGGCCATCGCTTCAGCCACCGGCCCGGTCACAGCGGCGGCGGGAGACTGAGGTGCCGCTTCTCGAGACTGCTGACGTCACCGTTCAGTTCGGTGGCAATGTGGCGCTTCGCGACGTATCGATAGCCGTCGAGAAGGGCTCGGTGACCGGGCTCATCGGGCCGAACGGCGCCGGGAAGACCACGCTTTTCAACGTCGTCACCGGGCTCCTGCGCCCGCAGGGCGGCCGTGTGCTGCTGGGCGGCGAGGACGTCACCCGCCTCGCGCCTTACAAGCGAGCGCGCAAGGGACTTTCGCGCACCTTCCAGCGCCTTGAGCTGTTCACCTCGCTCGACGTGCGGGACAACGTCCGGGTGGCGGGGCAGATCCGCAATGCCGCCAAGTTCAGCGATCGCGTCGATGTCAACGCCCGCGCTGACGAGGTCATCGAGACGGTCGGCCTCACCTCGGTCGCCCATCGCGACATCACCGAGCTTGCCACCGGAACGGCCCGGCGAGTGGAGCTTGCCCGCTCGCTGATGACCCGGCCGCAAGTCGTGCTGCTGGATGAGCCGGCATCAGGGCAGACGGAGAGCGAGACCGAGGAATTCGGCGAACTGCTGCGCCGGCTCGCCGCCACCGACGAGCTCGCGATCTGCCTTGTCGAGCACGACATGTCGCTCGTGATGCAGGTGTGCTCGACCATCCACGTCCTGGACTACGGCCGCATCATTTCCGTTGGTACGCCGGAGCACATCCGCAATGACCCAGCGGTGATCGACGCCTACCTCGGAGCCGCCGAGGGCGCCGCGTGAGCAACTCACCGGATGCGGTCGAGCAGCCGCCGCCGCTGCTGGAACTGGTCGGAGTACACGCCGCCTACGGGCCGATCGAGGTCTTGCACGGTGTCAACTTCGCCGTACCCGCCGGCGCGACGGTCGCGCTCCTCGGCCCCAACGGTGGCGGGAAATCGACGACATTGAAAGTGTGCGCGGGCCTCATGACGCCGACCCGCGGAGAGTTGCGGCTCGCGGGTCGTGACGTCACCGGAGCGTCCGCCGAAGACCTCGCCCGACTCGGCGTCTGCACCGTCCCGGAAGGACGCGGCATCTTTCCGAACCTCACGGTGCGGGAGAACCTCTGGCTCGCCACCAGGCTCGGCGTTTCCCTCCGCTCGCTGGAAGAGGCGGCCTTCACGCGCTTTCCCAGATTGGGTGAGCGACACAAGCAATTGGCGGGCACGCTGTCGGGCGGCGAGCAGCAGATGCTCGCGCTGGCAAGGGCACTCGGGACATCGCCGGCCATCCTGCTCATCGACGAGCTGTCCATGGGGCTCGCGCCGCTCGTCGTCAAGTCGCTGTACGACGTCGTGGCGCAGCTCGTGGAAGAGGGCATCTCCGTCCTGCTCGTGGAGCAATTCGCGCGCGTCGTGCTGACGATCGCCGACATCGCCGCCATCATGCTGCAAGGCCGCGTGACGGAGATCGGCACACCGGACGCCATCGAATCGCAGTTGTCCGCTGCTTATCTAGGGACGTGAGGAACGTTGACCGATAACCGCATCGACCAGTTCAAGGCGGACGTCGCCGAGCTGAAGGTCAAGACCAACCGCGGCCGGCGCGACAGTGCACTGCAGGGTCTCGGTCTCGTGCTGATGATCGTCGGCGTCGTGGTGGCATTCATCGTCTACCAGTCGTCCACAAATGAATCCGACCCGCGCAATATCCAATCCGAGATCATTCTCGCGATCACCATGCTCGCCTTGAGCGTCATAGGCGCAGCACTGTTCATCTTCGCCTCGCTGGCGCGCTTCCTGCGCCTGTGGCTGCTGCGCCAGGTGTACGAGGGCCAGGAGCACGTCGTGCGAGTGCTGGCTGCCCTCCGGGAAGAGCAGAAGACCTCGCCGCTTCCGTAACACTGCTTACTCCCTCCGCCGTTGCCCTTGCCGCCGGCCGTTCCGTGCACGCAGTACGCGTCGCTTCCGCCTGAGCTAAACGGCGATCACGCGGGCGATGTCTCCGACGCCGGCAAAGTCGGCCGCGTTCCTGGTGACGAGTACCGCACCGATGTCCGCCGCGACAGAGGCGAGCATCAGGTCGATGCGTCGCGGCCGAGGACTTCTTCCTGACTTGCTGACCGACGCAGCGATCGCTCCATACAGGTGAGCGGCACGAGCGGAGTATGGGAACGGGGTCGAACTCATTGAGCACTTCCCGGTAGCGCGCTTCTCGGACAGCGGCGACGAGGGGGTCGTCATGGTGAATTCCGTAAGCGAGTTCGGCGATGGTGAGCGTGCTGACGGTAGCCGCGTCGGCCAACTCCTCCAGCTCCTCCGGGAGCTCGATGACGCAGGAGGTATCGAGTAAGGCCAGGGCGTGCTCAGGCACGGCTGTTGAGAGGGTCGTCGTCGACGACGTGGCTGACGTCGCGAATGTCGCGAAGCCACGCCTCACGGTCCGGCATGAGGCTGTTGGCCGCCCGCCGCTGCGCCAGGAGGTCCCTGGTCTTCGGAAACATCGGCGGCCCGTTCTGATGCACGTGGGGGACGACATCAGCCACGGGGACTCCGTTCCGGGTCACGACGAAGCTCTCCCCCGCCTCGACCCTGTTGAGGATGTCCGCGTTGTCGTTCCGGAGCTCTCGTTGAGGGATGCGCGTGGCCACGTCACGACCGTAGCATTTGCGTAGCGCGCCCGTAGCGCTCGTTGGATCGATGGCATCGTCACCGGTCTGTCCTGCCGGACCTGGACTCGTCGACGTCCGGAAGATCACTCCCAACCTGCTGCCCTTCACTCACGGGCCCTCAACGCCGGACCCGGCGTGCAGTCCAACTCGTCGATCGCAGCCTCGTAGGGAAGCAGACCCGCTGCCTCCGGTCGTGAGCGCGAAAGCAGGAGCGGGTGTTCGCGCACCACGTTGTCGGCGACCTCGATGAGGAACAGACCGTGCGTGTCGCGCCGGCAGGCGGCAACGATGCCGTTCAGCTGATGGTCGAACGTAAAGCCCTCAAACCATGACGCAGCAGAATTCTTCGCTGAAGCACCCGGCCGCAGGAAATGGTCGATGAGGTAGGCCATCCACTCTGCGGCGCCGTAGAACTTCTCGACGCCGTCGTACGCCAGGCAACGACCGTCCCAGGACGGTTGCCAACCGCACCACAGCGACGGCTGGCCGGGCCCCACGGAGTTGTAGGCAGCCGGATCCGCAGGCCTCACATCTCGCTCAGCGGCCGGGTTACCAGGCACCTCGTAGGGCCCACCAGGCCGGCGATACCGGCGACTCGACGCGAACGCAAGCAAGTACATCTGCTCGGCTGCGTTAAGCGGCGGATCGCACTCGACATGACCTATGAAATCGGTTGTGTAACCCAAGGCTCCTCCAGGGTCCGCGACAATGACGCCGACTCTGGCGCAGGCGCACCCGATGCGTTCTTGGTTGTCCACAGGCTCGGGCTGCTGTGGACAGCGTCCGCCGTGTCCAGCGCAACTGATGCAAGCTGCGCAGCGTGGAGCTACGCCCTTACGAGTACCGCGACCCGAGCCGAGTGCTGACCGCTGTACTCGCCGATCGTCCGCTGGCTGCCGGCGACATGCTGCTTGCGCTGGTCCACGACCCGCCAGGCGATCAGCAAGTCCTCCGGACCGTCCGCCTCGACGGCGAGCATTCGCGCCGCCTGGGTCCGTATGACGGCCCCGACATCCTGGCGGGGTATCTGCGCAGACTGGCGGTGCCGATGCGGCAACCGGGAGAACCCCCACGCCATTCAGTGATGACGATCAGCGCACGGCGCGGGCTCGCCGTATTCGGGCCGGCCGAAGCCGCCTGCATGAACGCTTGGCGCTACTGCGGGCATCTCGTCGATGCCTTCGTCGGCGATCTGCTATTGGTCACCGAGCACGGCTGGGCTGACTTCATGAGCGGGTGGGGCGGACCGCAACCGCGGCTGGAATTGGCCTTCGGCTGATCCTTGCCACTCTCCCAACTCCGGCCGCTGGGTCGGCGCGTAAGCGGGGCGCAGGTCGGCTGCTAGCGTCCGTCGCGTGTCCGGGGATCGCGGTATCGGGTCCAAAACCGAAGACTCGTCACCCGCCGACTGGATACTGCCGCGGATCCCGGCCTCGGCCGGCGCGCTCGTCTGGGATCGAAAAGACCGGTTGCTGATCCTCAAGCCCACCTACAAGTCGGGCTGGACCATTCCCGGTGGCGTCATCGAGGCGGATGGCGAAAGCCCTTGGGAAGCCTGCCAGCGCGAGGCACGCGAGGAATGCGGGCTGCACGTTCGTCATGGCCGCCTCGCTTGCGTGGATTACCTGCGACCGCGTCCGGGTCGGCCCGGAGGGATGCGGTTCCTGTTCGACTGCGGTGTCTTCAAAGACGCCAGGCTGGCCGACATCGTGCTGCAGGAGGACGAGATTTCCGCCTACCGCTTGGCCGGTGTCGACCGGGCGCTGCAATTGCTCAGCGGACCCGTGCGCCGCCGGGTCGCAGCGGCGATCAAGGACCGGTCGCGCACGCACTACCTCGAAGGCGGGCGGCCGGTTCGTTGACCACGGCCGCCGGCGTAACCCAGCGCTGGCTGAGCAAGCGGGACAGCCGATGACGGAAACGAGCACCCACATCGGTCCCGCACGATCTGGAAGCCTCGATCCAGCGACGCCTCACGCGTCAGTCGGTGTGGTGTGCTCTCGGCGCACTCTCGCCTCTCGGTTTGTGATGTGCAGAGATTCGGCCTGTGCCGGTCCCTGGGAACGGCGGCGGACTGCATTGCGGCCGCTACGATATTGCCCACCGCTTCCCCGTGGTCGTGATCCCGGCCGTCGACGACCGAGCAAGGGGAGAAGAACGTCGTGATCGTGATCCACGGCGGGTGGACCGCAGCTCCGGCGGGAGGCCACCTGACCCTTTGGGCCGAGGATGCCACGGCGCCGCACGAGGTTCCGCGTCGACCCGGCCGCCGGCCGCGCGTCCAGACCCACCCCTTCGCGCTCGCCGCTGACGAGCTCGCCAAGATCCTGGCACTTGAAACGATCGCGGACCCGCCCGGTCCGGCGGAGATTCCGCTCCCCGGAACTGCCCGCGGGCCCGCATGCTCGCCGGAGCTCCTGGCGGCCCGCGCCGCCCTCGGCAGCGATGCCCCGGCCGCCGCGGAGGGGCCGCCGACGATCTGGCGGGTGCCGACTCTGCGGATCGACCCGGACACGGCACTCCAGCTGCTGCTGTCTGCGCGAAGCGGAGAAACGGGCACGCCGCTGCAGCTGGAGGAGTCCGCTGTGGCGTCCTTCGGCGCTGACCTGCGGCTGCTCAGCGGCCTTGCCGAGTTCGCGCTCGACTTGGCGAGCCGGGGCCGGGTGCTCCCTGCAGTCGTCACCGGTGGTGACGGTGAGGCGCTCGCACTGTGGCGTCCCGTGGTCACAGGCGCGGACGCCGGATGGCTGCGCGCCGCCGTCGTTGCCGCCCCGGGGGTGCTGGCCGGCGATTCAGCCGCGGCGGACGCGTCGCAGCTGGCGGCAGCCACCGACGCGTTGGTCGACGCCGGCGTCAGATCGCTGATAGGTCGGGCGCCGCACCGGCGGGCCCGTACGAGCTGGCGGGACAGCCTGCGCGGCACTGACCGGAGCTTCGACGCCGCGCCGGGCGAGGCGGCCGCGTTGGCCGGAGCCTTGGTCGACTGGCAGCGGGACGTCACGTCCACGGGCGCGGTACGCGCGTACTTCCGGCTCGTCGAGCCGACCCCGTCCGAGGGCGGCACGCCCGAGCAGGACTGGCGGCTCGATTTCGGACTACAGGCCGCCGACGAACCCAGCCTCGTCGTCGACGCCACGCGGGTCTGGCGGGCCGGGGCCTCGCTGCGTTCGCTCGCCCGGCACGTCGCCGATCCGCAGGAGACGCTGCTCGCCGAGCTCGGTCGCGCCGTGCGGCTCTACCCGGCGCTGGCAATGGCGCTGCGCACCGCCCGGCCGGCGTCGCTCGACCTCGACACGGCGGGCGCGCACGCGCTGCTCACCGAGACCGCACCGCTGCTGCTCGCGGCCGGATTCGGCGTACTGCTTCCGAGCTGGTGGACGCAGGGAACGGCGCAGCTCGGCGCCAAGCTGAGGGTCTCGACGCCGGGCCAGCCCGGCATGGTCGCCGGCGCCGCCGGCATCGGCCAGGAGAGCATCGCGACCTTCGAGTGGCAGCTCGCGGTCGGCGCGGAGACGCTCACCGACCGGGAGATCGCCGATCTGGTCGAGGCCCAGCAGCCGCTGGTCCGGGTCCGCGGCCAGTGGCTGCAGGTCGATCCCGACCGGCTGCGGCAAGCCTGGTCGTACCTGAGCAGGCGCAGCCGCCGTACGGGCAGGATGAGCGTGGCTGACGTCTTCCGCGCGCTGGCGGGCGACGAGCCGGGGCCCGCCGGGCTGCCGGTGACCGGCGTGCACGCGGACGGTTGGCTGGGCGATCTGCTGTCCGGTGACAACGACCACCGGCTGACGCCGATGACCGCTCCGGACGGATTCGTGGGCAGCCTGCGGCCGTACCAGGAACGCGGGCTCGCGTGGCTATCCTTCCTCGAGTCGGCTGGCCTCGGCGGCGTGCTGGCCGACGACATGGGTCTCGGCAAGACCGTCCAGCTGCTCGCGCTCTTCCAGCAGGGTGTCAGCGGGGCCGCAGGTCCCACGCTCCTGGTGTGCCCGATGTCGCTGGTCGGCAACTGGCAGCGCGAAGCGGCGAAATTCACCCCTCAGCTGCGCGTCCACGTCCATCACGGCGCCGAACGGGCCCGCGGGAAAACCTTCGAACGAGCCGTCGCGAATGCCGATCTGGTCGTCACGACCTACTCGCTGCTGGTCCGTGACGCGGCGGCTCTCGCGAAAGTGGCCTGGCACCGGGTCGTCCTCGACGAGGCGCAAGCCGTGAAGAACGCGGCGACCAAGGCCGCGACCGCGGCGCGGGCGCTGCCGGCACCCCGACGTTTCGCGGTCACCGGCACACCGGTCGAGAACCGGCTGGCGGATCTGTGGTCACTGATGGAATTCGCCGATCCAGGTCTGCTCGGGGACGCGAGCGCCTTCAAGCAGCGGTACGCGCGTGCCGATCGAGCGGCACGGCGACAGCGAGGCCGCGGCGCGGCTGCGCACCGTCACGCAGCCTTTCGTGCTGCGCCGGCTGAAGACCGACGCCTCGATCATCACCGACCTCCCGGAGAAGGTCGAGATGGACGTCGTCTGCACGCTGACCGCCGAGCAGGCGGCCCTGTACCAGGCTGTGGTGGTCGACATGCTCGACCGGATCGCGTCCACGACCGGTATCGAGCGCCGCGGACTGGTTCTCGCGACGATGACCAAACTCAAGCAGGTGTGCAACCACCCGGCGCAATTCCTCAAGGACGGCAGCCAGCTCGGCGGCCGGTCCGGAAAACTGGCCCGGCTCGAGGAAACCGTGGAGGAGATCCTCGCGTCCGGGGAGAAGGCGCTGCTGTTCACTCAGTACGCCGATTTCGGGCGGCTGCTGTCGGCCCGGCTGACCGCGCGTTTCGGTCGCGAGGTGCTCTTCCTGCACGGCGGGGTCGCGAAAGCGGACCGCGACACGATGGTCGCCCGTTTCCAGGACAGCGCTGCGGGACCGCCGCTCTTCGTGCTGTCACTGAAAGCCGGCGGGACCGGACTGACGCTCACTGCCGCGAATCACGTCATCCACGTCGACCGGTGGTGGAACCCCGCGGTGGAGGACCAGGCAACCGACCGGGCCTTCCGGATCGGACAGACCCGCTCCGTGCAGGTCCGCAAGCTGATGTGCGCCGGCACGCTGGAGGAGAAGATCGCCGCCATGATCTCGGACAAGCGGGGGCTCGCCGCGAGCGTCGTGGGAACCGGAGAGGGCTGGCTGACGGAGCTGTCCACGGCCCAACTGCGCGACCTCTTCCGGCTCGAGGCCGGGGCGGTGGTGGAGTGAGCCCCGCTCGGCGGCGGTTCGATTCCTTCCCGCCCTCCCGGCCATTGGCGGTCGAAGGGGGGCTTCGTGCCCGCAGCTCCCGCGGCGCGATCGGGGAGCACTGGTGGTCCCGTCGCTTCGTCGAGGTGCTGGAGTCCTTCGCGCTCGGCACCCGGCTCACCCGTGGGAAGAACTACGCCCGCAAGGGCCAGGTGCTCGACATCGACGTGGCGACCGGAGTGGTCACCTCGCGCGTGCAGGGCTCGCGGCGCACGCCGTACCAGGTCAGCGTGCGGCTCGAACCGTTCGATGAGCTGGTGTGGACCAAGGTTGAGATCGTGCTCGCCGAGCAGGCGATCCACAGCGCTCAGCTGCTCGCCGGTGAATTCCCGGCGGAGCTCGAGGAGGTCTTCGCTGAGGCGGGTGCGCCGCTGTTCCCGCAGCGCGCCCGGGATCTCGTCATGGTGTGTTCCTGCCCCGACCGGGAGGTGCCCTGCAAGCACCTCTCGGCGACGTTCTACCTGCTCGCCGAACGGTTCGACGACGATCCCTTCCTGATCCTGCAGTGGCGCGGCCGGGAGCGCCAGGCCCTGCTCAAGCGGCTGCGGGAGCTGCGATCCGGCCGACCGGTGACGGCGAGCATCGACCACCCGGTCGAGGGGGCGCCCTCCGTCACCGGGTCGGCTGCCGCCCTCCTGGACCTCGCACCCTTCGAGGCTCCCGGTTTCTGGTCCCTCGGCCAGCTCCCGCCGCTGCCCGTGCAGCCGTCGCTCCCACCGGACCTGCTGCTGCGACAGCTGCCCGAGCCGGATGTCGCGCTCGGCGGGAGGAAACTCGTGGACTTCCTGCGGCCGCTGTACTCCGCGCTGGATTCAGAGGAGAACCTCGGCGCCGAATCTTGATCGCTGGGTCGGAGCTTTCCTGTAGACCTCAGCCGGCTAAAGGCCTGGCTACGTCCGATGCGTGGACTGAAACGCTTCTGGTCCGGCCGCACCGTGGCGGCACGCTGAGCCGCAGTTATTACCACTTCTGCTATTATCTGGTAACAGTGGTTCTGCGCTGCACCAGATGAGGTGGCCTCATGAGCGCTGTGATCGAGGGTTCCCCGTGGCCTGCCGTCGCGTACGAGGAACTGCCATGGACGAGCCGATACCAGCCCGGCGCGGCATCGCGCTCGCAGCTGCGGCGGCATCAAGGGCCGTACCGAGCGGCCATCCCCGCGTACATCCAGAAGGCGTCCGTTACCTTGTCGCCTGACACCCTCTCGACGTCCACGGACGCTGCGAACGAGGTAGCCCGGTTCGACGCAGAACTGGGCGGTGAGATCGCACCCTTCTCCGCTGTGCTCCTACGTTCTGAATCGGCCGCCAGTTCGCAGATCGAAAACCTGACGGCATCCGCCCGGGCGATCGGAGAGGCGGAAATCGGAGAACGGACGGGCTCAAACGCACAGCAAGTGATCGGCAATGTGGCGGCGATGTCGGCCGCTCTGGCTTTGTCGAACGACCTCACTTCGCAATCCATCCTCGACATGCACGACGCGTTGCTGCGCCATGTGCAACCCGACATTGCGGGACGGTGGCGGGAGGAACAAGTCTGGGTAGGCGGATCGCACCTGGGTCCGCATGGGGCTGCGTATGTCGCGCCGCACCACACCCGCGTTCCCGCGCTCATCGACGATCTCGTCGCGTTCATCGATCGTGATGACATCCCTGTCCTGGCACATGCTGCCCTCGCACATGCGCAGTTCGAGACCATCCACCCGTTCCCAGATGGCAACGGCCGCACCGGCCGGGCACTGATGCACGGGATGCTCCGCGGCAAGGGATTGACGCGCAACGTCACCGTCCCGATCTCTGCCGGGCTGCTGGTAGAGATCGACGACTACTTCGCCTCGCTCACGTCATATCGAGCAGGCGACGCCGAAGCAATCGTGCTACGCGTCGCCGACGCGTCCTACTCCGCAGTGAACAACGGGCGGACCTTGGTAAGTGACTTGCGAGCGATCCGCGCCGAATGGGAAGACCGCATCCGTGCCCGGCGAGACGCTGCGTCCTGGCGGGTAGCCGACCTGCTGCTGCGCCACCCGGTTATCAACGTTGGTCTGGTCAGCCACGAGATAGGCATCCTGCCGCAGCATGTGTATCGAGCAGTTGCGCCGTTGATCGACGCAGGAATCCTCACGCCTTCAAGCCGGCAACGAGACCGGGTCTGGCGCGCGCAAGAAGTGCTGGCCGCAGTTGACGCCTTCGCCGCACGCAGCGGTCGTCGTCGCCAGTTGGCGCGTCAGCGAATGAAAGTCCCCAGCCCGTCGGCGTTGTAGTACTCCAACGTGACGCCGCTCGCGCTGCCGCCGCCCGGGTGAAACGTCGCGGCGGTGATGCCGACCGCGTTCTCACCGGTGGGTTCGAAGGAGAAGAGATCGCCGTCCCAGTGCGTGAGGGGGTAGTCGTTCGGGTTGGGTCCGATGCGTAGGTGCAGTTTGCCGTTGCGGGCGACGACGCGGATCGGCCCGTAGAAGGCGTTCCGGTAGGTGCCGGTGTAGAAGGCGTTCGGATGCGCGGGCTTGGCATTGCGCGGCGGCTTCTTGCCGGCAAGTTCGCTGTGGTTGGCGAGGGCCGCTGCGAAGAGCCTGCCGTAGCCGGCGAGCCAGTCGAGCTGGAGAGCCCGCCTCGACGTAGTCGAGGAAGGACGCGGTGATCGACTCGGGTACGCCGACCGGCATGCCATTGGTGAGCACGACGATGCCGAGCCCTTCCGCCGGAAGCAGCACGTAGTTCGTGGCCGCCCCTTGGAAGAACGCGCCGGAATGGCTGACCCGTAGCCGGCCGGTGGCGTCGTTGCTGACGTCGGTACCGAGGCCGTAGAAACCGCTGCGGCTGTAGAAGAGACTGGGAAGGCTCGACAGCGAGTGTGGAAGCCAGGTCTCGCGTATCGCCGCCGGGTCGATGAACGGCTTGCCCCTCCACGAACCGACCGCGAGCTCCATCTTCATCCACTTGGCGAGGTCGAGGACGCTGGAATTGGCCCCGCCCGCCGGAGCCTCCTGGTCGGCGTTGCGGCTGAACTCCTGGAGCCACGTGCCGTTACGCCGCACGTGCATAGCGGTTCGGTTGGGCTGGCTGAGGAAATCGGAGTGGCGATAGCTCGTCGAGTTCATGCCCAGCGGCGTGAAGAGCAGGTGCGCGGCGGCGTCGGCCCATTCCTTCCCGATGGCCGCGGCAGCCGCGACGCCACCGGTGGTGTAGCCGAAGTTCGAGTAGGCGTACTGGCCCCGGAAGGGTGAGAGCGGCTCGAGCCGCAGCCGGTTCAGGATGTGGTCCCGGTGGTAGCCGAGGTCTTCCAGCAAGTCGCCTGCCGCACCGGGCAGGCCGCTGCGGTGCGAGAGCATGTCGGCGAGCGTGACGTTGGCCGTGACGTAAGGATCGGAGAGCGCGAAGTCCGGCAGGTACTTCACGATCGGGTCGCTCCAGCCGACCTTGTTGTGCGGGTTGCCGACGATGCTGGCCACGACTGCGCCGGCGAGCGACTTCGACACGGAGGCGAGCTGGAAGACCGTGTCGGGGGTGACCGGCAAGCCGGTGCGCAGGTTGCGCGTACCGAAACCCTTGGCGTAACGCAGCTTGCCTTGATGAACGACCGCCACGGCAAGCCCCGGAACGCCCGTGCGCCTGCGGATGTCAGCGACGATGCCGTCGAGCTTGGAAAGCGCAAGCGTGACCCTGCTGGTCGGAATCGGCACGAGGGACCGGGCATCGGGCGGCAGGTCGGACGGCGGCGGTGGGGCGGCGACATCTGCCGCCTGTGCCTCGGACCCCATCGCCGGGAGGACGAGCGCGGCACCGGCACTGGCCACCGCCCCGGCGATGAAACCACGCCGTCCGATCCGAGGAATCGCTTGCGTGGCTTCGTCTTCCGGCATTCACGGAGAGTAACGGCTCCGAGCTGCGACGTCCGCAAGATCTAGATTGCTGCGGGTGAGGCGCACAGTCGATGTCCGATCCGGCCGCCCTGCTCCGACGTCACGGGTGCATGGCGCCAGCCGGGCGCTGGATGGAGGGGATACGCGATGAAGTACATGATCATGACCTTCGGGGCGCAGCAGGACTACGACGCGATGACGGGGAAACCCGGCGACGTTCCGGCCTGGACGGGTGAAGACTTCGCCGCACTCGGCGCTTTTATGGAGAAGCTCAACGCCGAGTTGGTGAACTCGGGGAACTCGTGGAGACACGCGGGCTGAGCGCACCCGTCCACACCCGCCGCGTTCAGCTGCGCGGCGGCGTTCCAGTGGTGAGCGACGGCCCGTACGCCGAAGCCGAAGAAGTGCTCGCCGGCTATTGGGTCGTCGAATGCGACAGCTTCGATCGGGCGACCGAAATCGCGCGGCGGCTTGCGGAATGCCCCGGTCCCGATCACGTGCGAGCGCGGGCCTATGCGGACGTGCGTCCCATCGACGAACACCAGCCGGACTTCGAAGGCTGACCGCTTCGTGATCGGTGCCGAACTCGAGGACCTGCTGCGTCAGCTGACGCCGCAGGTCCTCGGCGCTCTGGTGCGCCGCTTCGGCCATTTCGACATTGCAGAAGATGCGGTTCAGGAGGCGCTGCTGGCCGCCGCGGTCCAATGGCCACGCGACGGACTGCCGGACAACCCCAAAGGGTGGCTGATCGCGGTAGCCGGTCGGCGACTGACCGACCTGCTCAGATCCGAGCAATCCCGCCGTCGCCGCGAAGGCACCGTCGCTCAGTGGACCCTGGCTGAAAGCGAGCCCGACCCCGCCGACGAACCCCGGCTCAGCGACTCGGACGACAGCCTGATCCTGCTGCTCCTGTGCTGCCATCCGGCACTACCCGTCACCTCCCAGATCGCGCTCACCCTGCGCGCGGTCGCGGGCCTCACCACCGCCGAGATCGCCCGTGCGCTACTGGTCAGTGAAGACGCGGTGACCCGGCGGATCACCCGAGCGAAACGGTCAATCCAGGCCAGTGGCATCCCGTTCGGCATGCCGGCCTACCCCGGCGACGCCGGCCGGCTCGACGCCGTGCTGCGCGTCCTGTACCTGGTGTTCAACGAGGGCTATGCCGGCACCCTCGGACCGGACCTGCAACGCATCGAACTCAGCACCGAGGCAATCCGCCTCGCCCGCCTGGTTCACCGGGCGCTGCCCAAGGACAGCGAGGCGACGGGACTGCTCGCGCTGATGCTGCTCATCCACGCGCGGCACCGCTCCCGTACCGGACCTGACGGCACCCTCATCCCCATGGCCGAACAGGATCGCGGCCGCTGGGACAGCGAAGCCATCGCCGAAGGGGTCGCCCTCATCAGCGAGGCCCTTCCGCGCGGCCCGGTCGGCCCCTACCAGTTGCAGGCGGCCATCGCCGCCATCCATGACGAAGCCCCGACCGCCGACGCCACCGACTGGCCGCAGATCGTCGCCCTGTATGAGGTGCTGCGGCAGATAGACCCCGGGCCCGTGGTCGCGCTCAACCACGCCGCGGCCGTCGCCATGGCAGGCGATCCCAGCGCCGGGCTCCGACTGCTCGCGGCACTCGACGACGACCCGAGAGTCAACAACGACAGGCGCGTTCACGCCGTACGCGCCCACCTGCTCGAATTGGCCGGCGACGAGCAAGGCGCGCTCGCCGGCTATCAAGCCGCTGCGCGCAGAGCCACCAACCTCCAGCAGCAGCGCTACCTCCACGCCCAGATCGCGCGCCTCAACCCTGCGAACGAGTAGCCGCGTCCGGGGCGTGTGTCCCGCGTCTGCCGCATGGGAGCACACGGCTAGAACGGGCAGTCGGCAGGGTCGGTTTCGGCAGGGTCGGTTTCGGCAGGGCCGGTTTCGACGGTGTCGGTCGGGTCCCCCACCGGGCGCCGTCGTTGCCCCTCGTGTGCTTGTTACGCTGCGCCGATGGCGGGCCCGACTGACCGCGAGGAACTCGTGGAGTTGATGGCCCGCTACGCGTCGATCGCCGACACGAAGGACTTCGACGAGCTGCCGACGACAGTGTTCACCGATCGGGTGCTCTGCGACTTCGAGAGTGTCGGCTCGGGTCCACCGATGGAGGTCGAGCGCGACGCGTTCATGCAGCGGCAGCGGACGTTCTTCGCTGATTGGCAAGCGACGCACCACTCGATCACCAACCATCGAATTCACGTCGACGGCGACGCCGCCTCGATCCGGGCGCACGTCCAGGCCCAGCACTGGCTGCCCCCTGAGGTGGCGCCACCACATCGCAACCGCTGGCTGGTCGTCGGCTTCTACGACAACGAAGCGGTGCGAACTCCCGACGGTTGGCGGCTGACGCAAGGTGCGCCTCACCATGACCTACGAGGAGCGACCTGACGCCTCGAATTGAGCCGCGGGCACCGGCACCGTGTGTTCGCGACGCGGCAGCAGCAGCGGGCTGGCGAGGATGAGCAGCCCGACGACCGTGAGCGCCGTGCGCGGGCTGGTCGCGCCGGCCAGCAGTCCGCCGAGCGCGGTGCAGATCGCGATCGACGCGCTGCGTGCCGATCGACCAGGCCGACAGGGTGCGGGCGACGCGGTCCTTGGGAGTCTGTTCGAGCCGGTAGGTGGCGAGCACCGGGCTGTACAGGCTCATGCAGACGATGATCGCGAGCTCGACCGCCATCACCGTCACCAGGCCGATGACGCCCGGCCGGATGAAGGCCAGGCCGATCAGCCAGACGGCGCGCAGCGTGCCGACGATCCGAAAGACCCGCTGCCGGCCGTAGCGGGCCACGACACGGCGCGGCCAGCCGCGACCCGATCGAGCCCACCGACGCAAGGGGCGGCGAAGGCGAGGCCGTACTGCCAGGGCGCGAATCCCGAGCTGGCCGAGCAGGAGCACGGCCAGCAGCGGCTCGGTGGCCATGATCAGCCCGCTGACGAGCAGCTTGTTGAGATAGAGCGCGCGCAGTCCAGGATGGGAGAGGATGTGCCGCCAGCCGTCGAGCAGCTCGCCGGCCCGGAGCCGGCTCGTTCGAACGCTGCGGGGGTGCTCCTCGCGGCCGATCGCCGTGATGCCCGCGCCGAGAGCAGGTAGCTGACCGCGTCCGCCACCACCGTGGTGACCGGCCCGAACAAGCCGATCGCCGCGCCGCCCAGCGGCGGTCCGACCGCGATGGAACTCCAGTTCGTCGACTCGAACCGCGCGTTGGCCACGAGCAGGTCAGCTGGTCGGACGAGGGCCTTGAGGAAGGCGCCGCTGGCCGCGTTGAAGGCGATCTTGGCTGCGGCGACGACGGCCGAGACGGCCAGCAACTGCACGAAGCTGAGCCGGCCGAAGGCGTAGGCGATCGGGATCGTCATCATGGCCGCGAAGCGCGCCAGGTCCATCGCGATCATCACCGGACGCTTGCGGTGAAACTCCACCCATGGCGCGAGCGGCACTGCGATCAGCGCGCCCACCGCCGGCCCCACCGCGGCCAGCGCCGACACCTGAGCGGGGCCGGCATGCAACACCAGCACGGCGATCAGCGGGAACGCCCCGAACCCCAGCCCCGAGCCGTAGGCGCTGACCGCGTACGCCGTCCACAGCCAGCCGAACTGCCGCCCCAGGGCCGGTCCCGTCAACCTCCGGGTGTGCATCGGGCCATTACAGCGATGGAGTTCCCTACAAGCAAACAACAACCTGCGCGGGCGGCACAACCATCGGTTGTCGAGCCGCTACGGTGTCGGCATGGAACGTGGAAGGGGTCCGGGCCTTCGTCACGGTCGCCGACGAGGGGCAGTTCCAGCTCGCCGCCGCCCGCCTCGGCATCAGCCAGCAGGCCGTATCCAAACGGCTCGCCGCGCTGGAGAGCGACCTCGGCGTCCGGCTGTTCAGCCGCACCGCCGGCGGGACCCAGCTCACCATCGACGGCCAGGCCCTCCTCCCGCACGCCCGCGAGCTGCTACGGGTCGAGCAGCGGGCCGCCAACTCGGTGCGGGCCGGGCGCCGCGCCCTGCGCGTCGACGTGCTCAGCTACCGGACCGCGCCCGCTGCGGTGCTGCGCGACTTCCACCGCGCCCACCCCGATGTCGAGCTGGACCTCGTGACCATCGTCGACAGTGCCCGGGCTGCCATCGCCGCCCTCCAAGCGGGGACCATCGACGCCTCGTTCCGGGCGGTCGGTTCCCCGGCCTCGCTCCTGCCCCCCGAAATCTCAGCAATTGCAGCGGTGGACGACGGTCATCAGCTGCTCGTGGGGCCGTCCCATCCGCTCGCCGGCGCCCGCTCGGTGACGCTCGCCGAGCTGGTCGGCCGGCGTATCTGGATGCCCGGCATGCTCCAGGCCAGCGAATGGGACCTCTACTACGACGACCTCGCCGACGCGTTCGGGCTCACGATCGAGCGGGTGGGGCCCCACTTCGGCACCGAGCATCTCCTCGACGTGCTCGCCGAGTCATCGACGCTCGCGAACCTCGCCGGCGAGCACACCCGCTACCTGTGGCCCGATCACTACGACCTGCGCCGCATCCCCATCCGGATCCGGCCCCGGTCTACCCCCACTCGTTGATCTGGCACGAGGACAACGCCCACCCGGCGCTCGCCACGCTCGTCGACCACGTCGCGAGCCGTGGCAAGCGCCCCGATGCGCAGCGGTGGGTGCCCGCGTGGGCTCGGGATGTAACGCCTGCCGCCCCGGCGACCAAGAACAGGCATAACCGCTGACCGCTTGACTTCGAGTCGACTTGAAGTTGCACGTCGTGCTGAGATGACCTTCAGCGAATCCGAGATCACGTATCTACGCAGCTAGTTCCGCGTTCACAACCGGCTGCGGACCTCCCAGAGCAAGGGGTAGTAGCGCACGTCGAGGCGGCCACGCAGGTACGGGGCGCCGGAGGAGCCTCCGGTGCCCGGCTTGCCGCCGATCTGCCGCTCGACCATGGTGACGTGGCGAGCTCGCCAGAGGGCGGCGTTCTCGTCGTGGCCCAGCAGATCCTCGGCGACGTCCCAGAGCGGGCCGAGGGCAGGCTCGACCGCGATCCGCGCCAGCCCGTCGAGGTCGCCGGCTACTCCCCGCTCGCCGAGCGCGGCGACAAAGGCGTCCCACAGGCTGGGTTCGGCGAGTCGACGCGACAGCCGCTCGCGCTCCAAGTCCGACGCCGCCCGCAGCCGTCCCGCGAAGGCAGGATCCTTCAGGCCCGAAAGGAATTCGAGCTCGCGGAACTGCACCGACTGGAAGCCGCTCGCCGGCGAGAGCAACTCGCGGAAGGCCAGGAAGTCCTGCGGGGTCATCGTCTCCAGGACGGCGATCTGCTCGATCAGCACGCGTTCGATCGCATGGACGCGATGGAGCAGGTGCCGGCAGCGGCGCAGATCGGAGGCGAAGAGGGCGGCGCGTGCCCCCTCGACCTCGTGCAGGAGCAGCCGGAACCACAGCTCGTAGACCTGATGCACGGTGATGAACAGCGGCTCGTCGTGGTGCTCGCTCTGCGGCGCCAGCGTGTCGAGCAACTGCGGCAGCCGCAGGTAGGAGCCGTAGGAGAGGCGCCCGCCTTCCTCACCGAAATGACGGTCGCCTGATCCGGGTGCGGTGTCCATGACGTGAGTCAACCTCCTGGAAGGAGCCGGGGTGATCGGGACGCGGGTAGGCGGTGGCGCTAGCCTGCCGGTGCGCCGCGGTCTCCCGGCGGCGCCGGATCGGTGGTGTGGAGGTCGTCCGTGGTCCATGAGGTGGTGCGGCGCGTCGAGGAACTCTCCGACCGGCTCCGCAAGGTAGCCGGTGAGACGGAGTCCCTCGGCCGCTTGTCCGGCGAGAGCGTGCGCGTCGTCCGTGAGGCCGGGGTGATGCGGCTACTCCAGCCCCCGGAGTACGGCGGCTATGCGGCGCACCCGCGCGACTTCGCCGAGGCCGTCATGGCGGTGTCCAAGGCATGCGGCTCGACCGGGTGGGTGTGCGGCGTCGGCGGAGTGCATCCCTGGGAGCTGGCGCTGATGGATCACCGGCTGCAGGACGAGGTCTGGGGCGACGACCCGGATACCTGGATCGCGTCGCCGTACGTGCCGACGGGTGTGGCGAATCCAGTCGATGGCGGGTACCTGCTGAACGGGCACTGGCAGTTCTCCTCCGGCACCGATCACTGTGACTGGGTCTTCCTCGGCGCGCTCGTCGGCGACGGGAAGGGCGGGCTCGCGCAACCGTTCACGGTGCTGCACGTCGTGCTGCCGCGCAAGGACTACACGATCGTCCCGGACTCCTGGGACGTCATCGGACTGTGCGGGACCGGCAGCAAGGACATCGTCGTCGAGGGCGCGTTCATCCCCAGCTATCGCACGATCAACGCGGAAGACGTGAGCGCCGGCGCGCTGGCTGCGGAACGTGCCGGCCGCAGCGAAGCCGTCTACAAGCTCCCGTTCTGGTCGATCCTGCCGCTGGGGATCACCAGCGCGGTGATCGGAATCTGCGAAGGTGCGCTGGACGCGCATCTGGACTATCAGCGCAGTCGCACCTCCGCCGCCGGCCGCAAGCTGAAGGACGATCCGTACTCCCTGTACGCGATCTCGGAGGCGGCCGCCGACATCGCCGCCTCGCGGGTTCAGCTCATCGACGGCATCAGCCGGATGCACGACAAGCTCGAGGCGGGCGAGTCCGTCACGTTCGAGGAGCGGGCGATCCTGCGGCGCAATCAGGTGCGCTGTGCCTGGCGCGCCGTCGCCGCGGCCGACCAGATCTTCCAGCGCTCGGGCGGCAACGCGGCGCGCAAGGCCAACGTCATGCAGCGCTTCTGGCGCGACGCTCACGTGGGGCTGCAACACGCGATCCACGTCCCGGGCGACATCTACCACGCCGCCGCTCTCACCGAGATGGGACTCGAGCACAGTGCCGGCCTGCTGCCGCTCATCTGACACCTTGGCCGCTGGGGAAAGGGATGGCTCGTGCCGGAACTGACGTTTGAGGAAACCAGTCGCTACCTCGACACCGCCGAAGGCAAGGTGCACTACCACGAGGCCGGTGACGGGCCGCCGCTGCTCCTGCTCCACGGCTCCGGGCCGGGCGTCAGCGCCTGGGCGAACTATCGCGGAAACCTCGAGGCCTTCAGCGCCCACTTTCGGGTGCTGGCCTTGGATTTCCCCGGCTTCGGGCGCAGCTACTCACCCGAAGCGAACCCGGTCATGGCGGCTCCGGGCGCGGTGGTCTCCTTCCTTGACGGGCTCGGCCTCGGAGCCGTTCCGATTGTGGGCAACTCGATGGGCGGGGGCGTCGGAGCGCAGCTCGCCGCCCTGCACCCGGACCGCGTCAGCCGGCTGGTCACGCTGGGCGGAGTCGGCGTCCCGCTGTTCAGCGCCAGCCCGCCCGAAGGCATCAAGCTGCTGGTCGAATTCGTCGACAACCCGACCCGCGATCGGCTCGTCAAGTGGATGGAGTCGATGGTCTACGACACCGCGCTGATCACGGACGACTTCGTGCAGTTGCGCTGGGAGCAGGCGACCGATCCGGCCGCGCTCGACGGGATCCGCCGCATGTACAACCAGCAACTGCTGGCGAACTTCCGCTTGCTGGCAGGCAATCCGGCCGGGCTCGCCATGCTCCCGAAGATCCAGGCGCCCACGCTGCTGACGTGGGGGCGCGACGATCGGGTGACGCCGCTGGACGGAGCGCTGGGCCCGATGCGTTTCATCCCGCGGTGCGAGCTGCACGTGTTCTACGACTGCGGTCACTGGGCGATGATCGAGCGCAAGGACGAGTTCGAGAGCGTCGTCCTGTCCTTCCTGCTGCGGGACAAGGGGTAAGAGGCGGTCATGTCCATACTCTCGCTGGGGTACTTGCGGATCCGCAGTCCACACCTCGACGCGTGGAAGCCGTTCGCCAGGGACGTCCTGGGCTTCATGCCGGTGGACGGTCCGGCCGGAAGCCAGCAGTACTGCTGGGATTCCTACCCTTACCGGCTGGCGATCGTCGCCGGAAGCGAGCCAGGAGTCGAGGCGATCGGCTACGAGGTCGGCGACGATCGTGACCTCGCCGCGGTCGTGGAGGCGGTGGAGAAGGCCGGAGTCGAGGTGTCGTTCGGCTCAGCCCAGGAAGCCGCGCAGCGCCAGGTCAGCGGATTCGCCCGCTTCACCGACCCGGCGGGAGCGCCCATCGAAGTCTGCTACGGCCCGGTGCTGACGCACGCCCCGGTGGTGACCCCGCTCGTGTCCTCCTTCGTCACCGGCGACATGGGAATGGGTCACGTCGTCATCAACGTGCCCGACGCCGGGGCGGAGATCGATTTCTATCGCGACGTCCTCGGCTTCCATTGCCGCAACACGTGGCAGGTACCCGGCATGTCGATGGCCTTCCTCGGGTGCAATCCGCGCCATCACACGCTCGCGTTCGCCGCGGGTCTCGGGATGCCCGGACTGCTCGTGCATTTCATGGTCGAGGTCGCCACGATCGACGACGTGGGGTACGCGCAGGATCGCTGCGTCGACGCGGGCATTCCGGTGGTGATGGGCCTCGGGCGGCACACCAACGACCACATGATCTCGTTCTACTGCGTGACCCCTGACGGGTTCATGGTCGAGATCGGGTGGGGCGGCTTGAAAGTCGCCGACCCGGCGACAGCGGGCACCTACCAGATCACCAAGCCGAGCTTCTGGGGACACCGCCCGCTCAAGGTGTGACGCCGCCGGCGGATCCGCGGTGGTTAGGCTCGCTCTGATCACCGGTATCCAAGGAGGCGTTGTGCCCGATTCACCCGTCCTCGTCGAGCGAGACGGTCACATCCTCGTCGTGACGCTGAACCGGCCGGAGAAGCGCAACGCCATCAACTGCCACATGATGTGCCTGCTGGCCGACGCCTGGCGGCTGCTCGACGCGGATGACGAGCTGCGCGTCGCGATCCTCACCGGTGTGGGATCCACCTTCTGCGCCGGCATGGACCTGGTCGAGATCGGCCTGCTCAGGCAGCCGGAGCCGGCCAACGAGTGGATTGCCCGCACGCGTGAGGATCCGACGCTGATCCCCCGCGGCTGGCTGAAGACCGATGTGCCGACCAAGCCGATCATCCTGGCCGCCGAGGGTTTCGCCCGGGCCGGCGGCACCGAGATCCTGCAGGGCACCACCCTGCGCGTCGCCGGTGAGAGCGCGGTCTTCGGGGTCACCGAGGTGCAGCGCGGCCTGTTTCCGATGATGGGATCGGCCGTCCGGCTGCGCCGCCAGATCGGTTACGCCGTCGCCGCCGAGATGTTGCTGACGGGCGACGACATCACCGCCCAGCGGGCCTACGAGGTCGGGCTCATCAACTACGTCGTTGCCGACGGCCAGGCGCATGACCAAGGCGAAGGAGCTCGCCGGCCGGATCGCCGCAAACGGCCCGGTCGCGGTGAAGGCGATCGCGGCGACCCTGCGCGAGACCGAGTGCCTTCCCGATTCCGAGGCGTTCCCGATCGAGCAGAAGTACGGGGCGCAGGTCATGTCGTCCGAGGACGCCCGCGAGGGGCCGCTGGCCTTCATCGAGAAGCGCGCCCCGCAGTTCAAGGGCCGGTAGCGGAGCGGAGCCGGCAGCGTCCGGCCGGTTCCCAGGATCGGCGCCTACCTTCAGGGGCGAAAGAAACGCGCCAACGGTCGATAGGAGACCATGCGTCGCTTCACGCTGCTCGCCGGGCTTGCAGGTGCACTCATGCTGGCCGGCTGCGGCGTGTCCAGCCCCACCGCGTCCCCAGCGCCGACCGTGCAACCGAAACCGGCCGCACCCCACCTGACCTGGTCAGCCGCAGACGGCGCGCAGTTGCCCCCGGGCACGGTGGTGAAGGCGTCGGCCACTTCAGGGACCGTGAAAGCACTCCTGGTGAAGGACCAGTCCGGCAGTCTGCTTGCGACGAACGGCCTGGTCACCCGGGCGTTGCCGCCCGGCGAGACGTTCACCCTGGCCGCGTCGGCGACCGGTCCGGGCGGGACCGTCCTGTCCACGCTGACCGTCCACACGCTGCCCGCGGAGCACGTACTGCACGCCACGGTCAGTCCCTCCGCCGGCGAGACCGTGGGCATCGGGCAGCCGATCACCGTCACGTTCGACACGCCCGTCACCAACCGGGTAGCCGTCCAGCACGCGATGACTGTCACCACCAGTCGCCCGATCGGGCCCGCCGGCTGGCACTGGTTCTCCAGCACCCGAGCCGAATACCGCCCGCAGAACTACTGGCCGGCGCAGACGAGCGTGGCGATCCACGCCGACCTGGCCGGAGTGCAGGCCGGGCCGGCGACCTTCGGCGCGATCGACACCAGTTCGGCCTTCACCATCGGCCGGTCCCAGATCCTGAAGATCGATGACACGACGCACCAGATGGGCGTCTACCGCGACGGGGTGCTGATCCGCACCATTGCGGTGAGCCTCGGCCAGCACATCGGCACCTGGGTCACGCGAAGCGGCATCAAGACCATCATGAGCATCCAGCGGACGGTACGGATGAACTCCGCGACGGTCGGTATCACCGGTGCCGGTTCCTACGACGAGATCGTGCCGTACGCGATGCGACTGACCTGGTCCGGCGAGTACATCCACGGCGCCCCATGGTCGGAATGGGCGCAAGGATCGATCGACGTCTCGCACGGCTGCGTCAACATCTCGCTGGCGAATGCCGAATGGCTGTACGGCAACAGCATGGTCGGTGACGTCGTCGACACGACCGGCACCGGAAGGCCGATGGAGTGGGACGGCAACGGCACCGGCGGCGTCTGGAACATGCCCTGGAACGACTGGCAGGCCGGCTCCGCCGCCTGAGTGCCTTCACCGCAGCAGCCGTCCCGACCAGACACCGCGGGTCGTGCGAGCGGCGACCGTCAGCCAGGCGACGAGCAGGCCGACGAAGAAGGCGGTGGCGGCACCACGCAACAGCGGGCTCTGCGTGACGACCGCCAGCGCGGCCGTGCCCGTCACCACCGTGCCCACGGGGAACGTGAATGACCACCAGGTGAGGCTGAACGGCAGGCCCCGCCGCGCCGTTCGAACGGTGATCGCTAGGGCAACCGAGGCCCAGAGCATCGCGAAACCCCACACCGGCAAGCCGTAGAACAGTCCGAAGGCACGCGCGGCCGCCGGGTACGGGGCCGCCAGCCCAGCGCGTCCGGCCTGGGTCCCGAGCGCGTTGACCGCGGTGATCGACTGTCCGAGCGGCCCGAGCACGATCCAGAGGCTGGGAACGGCGGCTGCGGCACCCACCTTGAAGCGGGCCAGCCGCCCCCACAGCAGCGTGATGATGACGAGGCTGGCCAGCAGGCTCATACCGAACATGGCGTAGCAGGATTCGAGCAGCACCAGCCGGGCCTGTCCCGCAGGAGCGTGCGGAATCAGGGCGGCGCCCGTGGCGGCACTGACCATCGGCGGCACGACGGGAAGCAGCCAGCCGGCGAAGGCGCCGTCCTCGGCGACGTCGTGACGGGTGAATGTGAGGTACGGGAGAGCGACTGCGCTCAGCAGCCCCAGCGCCGTCCCGAGCAGCCAGAGCACCCAGTCGATATCGACGGCGGCGCGGACGCCGATGAGGCCACGACCGGCCACGAGCGTGGCCGCGCCGAACGCCAGGAACCCCATGGGCACAGTGCCGTAGAAGTGGGCCATGACGGGATCCCACGCGTGCGCGCGGGCCCTTTCCGGAAATCGTGCCCAGTGCGCTGCGGTGGCACCCACGACGCCCGAAAGCAGCAGCCCGGCCAGGATCCACACCACCTCCGCCAGCAGGCGCTGACCCGGTAGCTGGAGGGGGACGGTGACAGCGGCGGTCGCGACGATCGAGGTTCCCATGACGCTGCCGAACCAGTTGGGGCCGATGCGGGCCAGCGCCAGCCGGCGGTCCTCGAGAGCGTGCAGGAACGACCCGGCGCGAGGGGCCGGCGGCGGCGGCGCATCGAGTCCGGTCGGCGGCGTGAGAGTGGCGACGTCCATGTGTCGAGGCTCTGTCACGGTCACCGGCGGCGGTAGCTGTCGCGGATCTGTGAGGTCACAACCTGTGCTTGTGGGTCGTACGCTTCGGCCATGCTGAGCAGCCACGTCCCCGACCTGACAGCTCTCGAGTTGCTGCTGGACGTGGCGAATACCGGCAGCATCGGGGCGGCTGCCCGCGTTCACGGGATCTCCCAGCAGGCCGCGAGCGCGCGACTGCGCCGCCTCGAGGCCCAGGTCGGGCTCACCGTGCTCGACCGTCATCCGGCGGGCGCGACGTTGACTGACGCGGGTCGGGCGCTCGCCGCCTGGGCCGGCCGGGTCGTGCGCGCTGCCACGGAACTGGACGACGGGGCCGCCGCGCTGCGCCACGCCGGTGCCGCCCGATTGCGCCTGGCGGCGAGCATGACCATCGCCGAGCACCTGCTGCCCGGCTGGCTCGTCACGCTGCGGACCCGGGCAACTCCCGGAAATCCGGCGCCCAGTGTCACGCTGACTGCCACCAACAGCGAGACCGTGGTCGAGTTGGCCCGCGGGCACGCCATCGATCTCGGCTTCGTGGAAGGGCCCCGGGTACCCGCGGATCTGCGCCGGCGCCTCATCGGTACCGATCGCCTCGTCCTGGTGGTGCCCGTCCAGCATCCCTGGGCCCGCCGTCGGCGCCCCATCACCGCCCGGGCCCTCGCGGGCGTTGCGCTGGTCGCCCGCGAACCCGGCTCCGGAACCCGCGGTTTCCTGGAGGCGGCCCTGCGGGCCGAGCTCGGACCCGAGACCGAGATCGCAGCACCGGCCATGGAGTTCGCGACGGCAACCTCCGTCAAGGAGGCCGTCAGGGCCAACCTCGGCCCGGCCGTGCTCTCCTCGCTCGCCGTCGAGGACGACATCAGGGAGCGGCGGCTGGCTGCCGTACCCGTCGCGGACCTTCCGCTGGTTCGCCGGCTGCACGCGGTATGGGCGGGAGGGTCGCGGCTACCCCCGGGGCCGGCCCGCGATCTGCTCGCGATCGCGGCATCCGGGGTCGCCTAGCGGTGCAGGGCAGGAGGCACCCGAAACTGCTGATCGGCGTGGAAGATTTCGGGTTCGGCTCATCGGCGTTGCGAATTGATCTACGCGCCCGCCTGCCTAGGGTGGGGGTGGTGACCCGTGCCGCGGCGGACGTGAGTCCACGTATCGCCACGAGCGGCTACCGGGCCTCGCTGGAGCAGCTCATGAGTGGGCTGACGCGTTGGGCATCGAGCATGACCACGTCCGACATCGCACGCCAGCTCGCCCGCTGGCTGGAGGACGACGAGGTGCGATGGGTCATCGAGCAGGTGCCCGGCGGGGGCGACCGGATCATCGAGCAAGCGCTCGGGGAGTACACGAGCTTCACCCCGTCGATCGCGTCCAACGCGAGCGATGCGGTCTCGGTGATGCGGATCGTGCTGCTGCAGCAGATCGACGTCGCGTGGTGGTCGCGCTCCCCCGGTTTTGCCGATGACGTCGCCATCAACACCTCGCTGGACCTGCTCGACCTGCGCCCGATGCGCGCGACGGGTCAGGTGCGTTTCGGCTTCGGGATCGGCTCCGACCGGCTGTTGCGGCGGGGGCGCGACTTCGTGGTGCAGCGGCTGCGGCCCGACCGCGAGCCGCGCGGACCCGGGCTGTCGTGCCGGCTGGCCCGTCCGGAACTCATCGCCGTGCTGAACGAGATGGCCGATCGGCTGGCGCTGGACGCCCCCGAAGGCACCCCGCGCTTGTGGGTCAACAGCATCGTGCGCAGCGTGGCGCACCAGCGCCGGTTGCGCACCCTGGGATTCACGGCGCTGCTCCCGAGCGCGCATTGCCAGGGCTGGGCCGCCGACGTCGAACTGGCCTGGTTCGAACGCTTCGGAGCCCGTGAGGCGCTGCGCGACGTGTTGCTGGACTACTCCGATTCGGGCGTGCTGAACGTCATCGACGAAGGCCGCGCCTGGCACGTCTGCCTGGCGCCGCACGCGGTGACCCGCTACAGCCTGTCTGGCATTTCCCCGGTCCGGCCGGTCCCGCCCGCCAGGACCCGCTGATGTGCGGGATCGCGTTGCTGGTCGGGCCGGGAGCGGGCGCTGAAGCCGGCACGTTCGAGCGCATGGTGGACGGGATCCGCAGCCGCGGCGAGGTCCTGGAGACCGACCGCAGCGATACCGCCCTACTCGCGACGTCACGACTGCGCATCGTCGACCGTGACCGCGCTGTCCAGCCATGGACGTCACCCGACGGGCGCTGGGCGCTCTGCTACAACGGCGAGGTCTTCAACCATCAGGAGCTACGCCGCCGACTGCAGGAGCAGGGCCACGCGCAGCGGTCGGAGTCCGACACCGAGATCGTGCTCGAGGCGCTGCTCGCGTGGGGTGACGACGCGATGCTCGAGTTCCGCGGCGAGTTCGCCTTTGCCGTCCTCGACCGCACGACCGGCACGGTGCTGCTCGCCCGCGACCCGGCGGGCGTGAAGCCGCTCTACTGGGCACGGGCGCACGGACGCCTGCACGTCGCGTCGGAGGTCAAGTCGCTCACGTCGCTGGGCGCCCGGATCCACGAGGTGCCGCCGGGCCACATCGGACGCGGCCGCGCCGACGCCGATCCGGTGCTGCGCCCGTACATCGACCTGCTGCGCCTGGGCGAAGGCGAGCCGGTTCTCGCTGACGTCGACGAGGCCAAGGACGCGCTGCGCCGCACCTTCGAGGAGTCGGTGCGGCTGCGCGTCGACACCGATCTGCCGGTCGCCGTGATCCTCTCGGGCGGCCTCGACTCGTCGCTGACGTTGCTGCGAGCCCGCGAGATGCATCCCGACGTCCACGCCTTCACGGTCGGCACCAAAGGCAGCGAGGACGTCGCTTACGCAAGCCGGCTCGCCCAGGACCTCGGCGTGCCGCACGAAGTCATCAGCCTGCGTCCGCGCGACATCTCGCTGCGCGACGTGCGCCGGGCCATCTTCCGGTCGGAGGCGACCGAGTACGGCGACGTCATCAACGCCGTCGTCTCGCTGAAGGTCTTCGAGCGCGTCCACGAGCGGGGCATCAAGGTCGTGCTCACCGGCGACGGGTCGGACGAGCTCTTCGGCGGCTACGACATGTACGCCCAGGTGCCCGACGCCGACCGTAGAAACCTGTTCCTGCACAAGATTCGCCACCTCAGCCGTACCGAACTGCAGCGCGTCGACCGGACCAGCATGGGGGTGGGGGTCGAGGCACGGGTGCCCTTCCTCGATGTGCAGATGCTGCTGCTGTCGATGCGCATCCCGCTGGAGATGAAGGTGCGCGACGGCTACGAGAAGTGGATCGTGCGCGAGACCTTCTCCGACCTGCTGCCCGACTACATCAAGGCGCGGCACAAGAATCCGATGTCGCACTCGAGCGGGCTGCACGAGCGGATCAGGCTCTACAAGCCGCTCTTCCCGCGTATCTACCGTTCGTACGGCTATGACGCGCTCGGCCCGATGCGCCGTGATTTCTCGGTGGTGCTGGCCAAGCACGACAACGACCTGCGACGGGCGGTTGCGGCCGCGGAACTTGCGGAGGACTACGGCTTCGCCGAGCGACTCCGCGACTTCACCGGCGCGCTGCGCTGGAATCTGCTGGGCGCGATGGCTCGCGACTGATCGGGCACGGGGACGCTGACAACTTCCGCGTCCGCCGCATTCAAAGGGCTGACGCGGTGAAGCTGCGCCGCGACGCCGATCGCCGCGAGCCGACACCGGCGACCCGCAACGGCTCCGTTAGCGTGATTCGACCGTCGGCGGAGGGACTGCACATGACTGGACTGCTCTACCGGCTCGCGTCCTGGAGCGTGCGCAGGCGCTGGGCGGTTATCGGCGGGTGGATCGTCATCATCGTCGCGCTGGCCGCCCTGGCGAGTGCCTTCCACGGAGCGACTTCCGACGCCTTCACCATTCCGGGCACGGAATCCCAGCGGGCGCTGGATGTTCTGGCCAAGGAGTTCCCCGGCACCGGCGGCGCGACCGCGCGGATCGTGGTGGCTGCACCCGCCGGGCACAAGGTCACCGAGCCGCAATACGTGAAGATCGGGCAGACCGCGCTCGCGAAGATCGCGAAGGCGCCTCAGGTCAAGTTCGTGGCGCCGCTGACGGCGGCGGACGTCAGCAAGGACCAGCGGATCGCGTTCGTCACCGTGCAATACGCCGTGTCGGTCGACAAGATCACGCAGCAGGCCAGGAATGCGCTCGAGGCGGCCGCGGCTCCGGCGGCGAGAGCCGGCCTCGAGGTCGAGTACTCGGGCGGCGTCATCTCGACCACGACCAAGGAGGGCAACAACGACCTCTACGGCATCATCATCGCGTTCTTCGTCCTCACCATCACGTTCGGCACTCTCGTATCGGCCGGGCTCCCGCTGCTCACCGGCATCCTCGGGGTAGCCGTCGGTTTGCTCGCGATCCATGCGCTGTCCGGTGTCATCTCGCTGAGTTCCACCGCGCCGACCCTGGCCCTGATGCTGGGCCTGGCGGTCGGCATCGACTACACGCTTTTCATCCTGTCGCGCCATCGCCAGCAAGTGCGTGAAGGGGTCGGATACGACGACTCGATCAAGCTCGCCACGGCCACCGCCGGCGGAGCGGTCGTCTTCGCGGGCCTCACCGTGGTCATTGCGCTTGCTGCGCTCAGCGTCGTCGGTATCCCCTTCCTGACCGTGATGGGTCTGGCCGCCGCCGGCACGGTTGTCTGCGTGGTGCTGCTGGCGCTGACGATGCTGCCCGCGGTGCTCGCGGTGCTCGGTCCGCGCCTCAACAAGGGCCGCATCGGCTTCCTGACCCGCCGCCACGAGCGCCACGAAGGCCCGGGCCACACCGTCGGGGGCGAGCGCTGGTCGAGGCTGGTGACCGCCAAGCCATGGGTGACGCTCGTCGTCGTCGCCGCCGGGATTCTCGTCATCGCCTGGCCCACCCTGCACCTCAAGCTCGGGCTGCCGGATGACGGGAGCAAGCCGAAATCCACCACCGAACGCCGCGCGTACGACCTGCTCAGCCAGGGCTTCGGGGTCGGCTTCAACGGCCCGCTCACTCTCGTCGTCTACGCGCCGGGTCACACCGACACGCTCAAGCTGGTCACCGGCGCGCTGCCGCAGATCGAGAAATCCCCTGATGTCGCTCAGGTTTCCCAGCCCATCCCCAACCCCAAGGGCAATGTCGTCATCGTCAACGTGATCCCGCGCTCGGCGCCGAGTTCGGCCGCGACCAACAATCTGGTCGCGCAGCTGCGGGCAGGGGCGGCGAAGGTCCGCGAGCAGACCGGCATCGACGCGTACGTGACCGGGCCCACGGCCACGAACATCGACGTCTCGAACAAGCTCGGCTCAGCCTTGCCGGAGTTCCTCGTCGTCATCGTCGGGCTGGCACTTCTGCTGCTGTTGCTGGTGTTTCGCTCGCTGCTCGTGCCGCTCAAGGCGGTCATCGGCTTCCTGCTGTCCATCGGGGCGTCGTTCGGTCTCACCGTGTGGGTGTTCCAGGAGGGCCACCTCGGCAGCCTGTTCAAGGTCGAGACGCCCGCGCCGATCGTCAGCTTCCTGCCGATCCTGGTGGTCGGCATCCTCTTCGGACTGGCCATGGACTACCAGGTCTTCCTGGTGTCACGGGTCCGCGAGGACTTCGTGCATCACGGCGATGCCAAGGCCGCCATCAACAGCGGCATGCGCAACAGCGCACGGGTCGTCACGGCCGCCGCGCTCATCATGTTCTCGGTCTTCGGCTCGTTCATCTTCGGTGACAACGCGGTCATCAAGTCCCTCGGTCTCGCGCTCGCGTTCGGAGTCCTGGTCGATGCGTTCATCGTCCGCATGACGTTCGTGCCCGCCGTGCTCGCGGTCATCGGACGCGCCTCCTGGAGCCTGCCGAAATGGCTCGACCGCGCGCTGCCCGACATCGACCTCGAGGGCTCCAAACTCACGACCTCGCAGCCTCCCGAGTAGCAGGATCCGGCGGGGTCCCGGTGTGAGGGCTAGCGGCGCAGGCGCTGCCAGCCCTGGGTTGCCCGCATCAACTCGTCATCGGTGAGCGCCGGGCGCGAAAGCGGCGCCTGCCCGTTACGCGCCCGCACACCTTCGAGCACGAGATCGAGCTGGCGCTCCCACAGGTCGGGCCGCGCGTCATGGCTGAAGAGCGCGATGGCGTTCAGCATCAGCAGGATCACGGTCAGATCCGACGGCTCGAGATCCGCGCGAACGTAACCGTCAGCCTGCGCCCGCCCGAGAAGCTGCTCGACCAGCGGCGCGAAGGCATCGCGCGCCTCGGCGACCCGCTCCTGGCAGTACTCGCTGCCGTTCAGCACCTCGTGCAGGCCGCGGTTCTCCGACTGCATTTGGGTGAGCGCGCGCAGGAATCCGACCAGCGCGACCCACGAGTCGGGCTCCCGCGTGGCGCGCTGGGCCACCTCGATGACCGCGCGCAACTTGTCGTCGAACAGCGCCCCGAGAAGCGCTTCCTTGTCGGGGAAGCGGCGGTAGACCGTCCCGACGCCCACGCCGGCCCGTGCCGCCACGTCATGAAGCGTCGCCTCGAGTCCCGCGCTCGCGAAGACATCGGCAGCCGCTTCGAGGATCTTCGCCCGGTTGCGCTCGGCGTCAGCCCGCAGCGGGCGCACCACCGCTGTGTGCGTTGTCACAGCTCCGATCATAGCTCGCAACTGGACGACTCATGTCCGGTTGCCTTAGTGTCGATAGTGGACATGAGACGTCCAGATATGAGTCGGAGATCACATGAGCACGCATACAGCCACGCATGGGGCCAAATCATCGAGGCGAATGAGCTCCGAGGATTCAGCCCCGCGGCGCGGCCCCATTCTGGTGATCCTGCTGCTCGCGCAGCTGATGATCGTGCTGGATGCCACCGTCGTGAACATCGCGCTTCCGAGCGCTCAGAAGGCGCTGCATTTCGGCACCGCCAACCGGCAATGGATCGTCACGGCGTACTCGCTGAGCTTCGGCAGCCTGCTGCTGCTCGGGGGCAAGCTCTCCGACCTCTTCGGCCGGCGCACGACGCTGCTGATCGGCCTGGTCGGTTTCGCCGTGGCGTCGGCCGTCGGCGGCGCAGCCACCGGCTTCGCCATGCTGGTCATCGCGCGTGCGGCGCAGGGAGCCTTCGGCGCGCTGCTGGCACCGTCGATCCTGGCCCTGCTCAGTACGACCTACAGCGAGCCCAAGGAGCGGGCGAAAGCGTTCGCCATCTTCGGCGCGGTCGCCGGAACCGGCGGCGCGATCGGACTGCTGCTCGGCGGGGTGCTGACCGAGTACTTCTCCTGGCGCTGGTGCCTCTACGTCAACCTGGTCATGGCAGCCGTCACGGTCGCCGGCGCGCTGGTGCTGATCCCGCGCCACGAGCCGGTGGCTGACCGGCCCAAGCTCGACATCCCGGGCTCGGTCTCGGCCACGGCCGGCCTGGTCGGCATCGTCTACGGGCTGGGTCACGCCGAGACCGGGGGCTGGAGCAGCCCGACCACCCTGGTCCCGCTGATCGCCGGCGCGCTCTTGCTGGTCGCGTTCGCCGTCATCGAGTCCCGGGTGCGCCACCCGCTGCTGCCGATCCGGGTCGTTGCTGACCGCACCCGCGGCGGCGCGTTCCTGAGCATCGGAATCGTCGGCGCGGGCTTGTTCGCCGTGTTCCTCTTCCTCAGCTACTACATGTCGCAGACGCTCGGGTTCAGCCCGGTGATGACCGGCCTGGGCTTCATCCCGATGATCCTCGCGATGACGGCGACGACCGTCAGCCTCGGCACCTACCTGCTCAACCGATTCGGCCCGCGGCCGTCGATGACGATCGGGTTGGTCATCGCCGCTGCCGGGATGGTCACGCTCGGCCGGTTGCAGGTCGACAGCGGCTACTTCGGGGGCGTGCTCCCCGGCCTCGTCATCGTGGGGCTGGGCCTGGGGCTGATGTTCTCCGCGGCGATCAATGCCTCGACCAGCGGGGTCCTCCCGCACGACGCCGGCGTCGCCTCGGCGATGGTCAACATCGGCCAGCAGGTCGGCGGCTCCATCGGCACGGCGCTGCTGTCGACGCTGGCCGCCGATGCCGCGAGCAGCTACCTCGGTAGTCACACCCCGAGCCTGGCCAGCGCGGCACAGGCTAGCCTGCGCTCGTACACGACCGCGTTCGATGCGGCGGCGATCATCTTCGCCGTCGGTGCTGTGGTGACGTTCTTGCTCGTCAAGCGTGGTCCGCTGGACACTGAGCCCGTCGAGGGTGTGCTGATCGGCTGAGAGGATGCCTACGCCGATGCAATTGGGGCTTCACGCACTGGGTATCGGCGCAGGAGCGCGGCGGGACGTCATCGACGCGGTGGCCCGCTGCGCTGAGTCCGCCGGCGTGGCGACCCTCTGGGCGGGCGAGCACGTCGTCATGGTCGATGAGCCCGCGTCGCGCTACCCGTACTCCGACGACGGGCGCATCGCCGTCCCGGCCGACGCCGACTGGCTCGATCCACTCGTCGCGCTGAGCTTCGCCGCTGCAGCCACCAGCCGGATCCGGCTGGCGACCGGCATCATGCTGCTGCCCGAGCACAACCCCGTGCTGGTCGCCAAGCAGACCGCATCCATCGACGTGCTTTCCGGCGGACGCCTCTGCCTGGGGGTGGGCGTCGGATGGTCGGCAGAGGAATTCGCGGCGCTCGGGGTGCCGTTCGCCGGGCGCGGGCGCCGGATGGACGAATACATCGACGCCATGCGCACGCTCTGGCGCGACGACGTGGCGACCTTTCACGGCACGCACGTGAGATTCGAGGGCATCCGCGTGAACCCGCGCCCGGTGCACGACCGCCGCATCCCGATCGTCATCGGCGGGAACGGCGACGCGGCACTGCGGCGGGCAGCACTGACCGGGGACGGCTGGTACGGCTTCTACCTGAGCCTCGACGAGACGGCCGAGCGCCTGGCGACATTGCGCAGGTTGTGCGCGGACCGCGGTCGCGACCCCGGTCAGCTGCGCACCGCCGTCGCGCTGCTCGGCGTGACGCCCGCCGATCGGAGCCGGCTGGAAGACCTCGGCCTCGACGAGGTGGTGATCGTCGCCGGACCCCCGGAGGACGCGGCGCAAGTCGAAGGTTGGCTGCAGACCGTCACCGAGGGCTGGATCCCCCATGAATGAAGGAAGAGTCACGCTCGTCACCGGGGCGACCCGCGGCCTGGGACGCGAGACAGCACGACGTCTGCACGAGCTCGGGCACACCGTCTATCTCGGCGCACGCGACGCGAAAACGGGCGAGGCGGCCGCCGGCGAGCTCGGCGCCCGGTTCGTTCAGCTCGACGTCACCGATGACGCCTCCGTCCGTGAAGCAGCTGCGGACATCGACCGCCGCGAGGGACGCCTCGACGTGCTCATCAACAACGCCGGCATCCCCGGCCCGTACCACTCAGCGCGTGACATCACGAGCGCCCACGCCCTCGAAGTCTTCGACACGAACGTCTTCGCGATCGTGCGCGTCTTCCATGAATTCCTGCCGCTGCTGGAGAAATCGCGATCGCCGGTCATCGTCAACGTGGGCAGCAGTTCGGGCTCGTTCGAGCGCACCCATGACCCTGACCGGGTCCAGTCCCGCAGCGCGCTACCGCTGTACTCGGCATCGAAAGCGGCGATGACCATGCTCACCACCCAATACGCGAAAGCCCTGCCCCACATCCGGATCAACGCGGCCGATCCGGGCTTCACCGCCACCGAGTTCAACGGCTACCGCGGCACGCAGACCATCGCCGAAGGCACCGACGCCATCGTGGAGATGGCGACCATCGGCCCGGATGGACCGACCGGCACTTTCGTCGACCGCCATGGCGCGGTGGGCTGGTAGCCGCACCAAGCTGCTGGAAGCTAGCCGGAAAGGCTTATTTTCCCAGAGCCTTTTGCCGTCGACGTAGCCATTTTCGACGAACCAGCGCGCCGACTCGGCAATCGCCTGCGTGGCCGGTCGCGGGAGGTAGCCGAGCTCGCTGCGCGCCCGCGCGTCGCTGAACATCATGTTGGTCGTCGACATGCGGGCGGCCTCGAGCGCGACGCTCGGCTCGCGGCGCAGGATCCTTCCCTCGACGAGCTGAGAGAGCGCCCCGACGGACAGCGCCACGCCGCGCGGGACCAGCTTGGTCGGGGCGGGCAGTCCGGTCGACTTCGCCAGCGCTGCGAGGAATTCGCGCATCGGCAGGTTTTCGCCGCCGACGATGTAGCTGCGCCCGACCCGCCCGCGCTCGAGCGCGAGCAGGTGCCCGGCGGCGAGATCGTCGACGTGGACCACGTTGAACGTCGTGTCGACGAAGGCCGGCATCCGCCCGTTGAGGAACTCGACGACGACCTTTCCGGTCGGCGTCGGACGGCGGTCCCCGGGGCCGAGCGGGAAGGTCGGCAGCACCAGCGAGACCGGCGCGCCCTGCGCCGCCTCCCGCAAAACCTCATGTTCTGCAACGTATTTCGTCCGCTTGTAGAGGCCGAAGAGGTGCGCGATGTCGGCGTAGCGACGTCTCGTCGGCGGCCCGGCCCGCAGCCGCGCCGTCGAGCCCGAGCACCCCGACCGTGCTGGTGTAGATGACCCGCTCGCAGGAGGCGGCGCGAGCCGCCCGCAAGCACATTCAGCGTGCCGCCGACGTTGACGTCGTAGAAGTCCTGCGGTCGCCGCGCCCAGAACCGGTACATCGCCGCGAGGTGGAAGACGAACCGCGCGTCCCGGCAGGCCGCGTTCACCGCGTCCGCATCCCTGACATCGACGCAGATCCGCTCGACGTCGAGCCCGTCGAGGTTCTGCTCGTCGGCGCCGGGCTCGACGAGCGCCACGACCCGCGCATCGCGGGCCAGCAGCGCCCGCACCACCGCCGCACCGATGAAGCCGGCCGCCCCCGACACGACCACCCGATCGCCGGCTTCGATCGAAGGCTCATCCGGAGACGCTGACCCCGGGTGCTACGTCGGATACGGCGCCTCGGGACGCGCCCGTCCCGGTCGCCGCAACGCGCCCTTTCACCATCGTGCGGCCGAATTCCAGGAGCAACCCGGAGCCGTTGTGCGCATCGCCCAAGACGTCATCGAGCGCGTCGACGAAGTAGTCGATCTCCTGCTGCCCGCAGATCAGCGGCGGGAGCAGCTTGACGATGTTCACGTTGTCCGCCGCCACCTGCGTGAGGATCCGGTGCCGGTGAAAGAGCGGCACGACCATCAGCTGCGAGAACACCGCCGGGCGAAGGTGCTCCAGCGCGTTGAACCGGCGGCGCAGGGCGCGCGACTGCGGCTCGCCGAACTGCAGGCCGATCATCAGCCCCTTGCCGCGTACCTCATGGAGCATCTCGTAGCGCTCGACGAGCGGAGCCAGCGCGACGCGAAACGCCTCCCCCGTCTGGCGCGGCGCGCTCGACGATGTGCTCGTCCTCGAACGCCGCCAGGGTCGCCAGCCCGGCCACCATCGCCAGCTGGTTACGCCCGAAAGTCGTCGAGTGCTTCATCGCCTTCTCCAGCGAGCTGAATACCGACGACCACACGCGCTCCGTCGTCAGCATCGCGCCGACCGGGCACGTAGCCGCCGGACAGTGCCTTGGAGACGGTGATGATGTCGGGGTGCAGACCCCAGTGCTCGTAGCAGAAGAACTTCCCGGTGCGTCCGAGGCCGGTCTGCACCTCGTCCATCACCAGCAGGGTCCTGTACTTGCGGCACAGCGCCTGCGCCTCGTGCCAGTACTGCGGTGACGCCTCGTAGACGCCCTTGCCCTGGATCGGCTCCACGATGAAGGCGGCGACATCGCGCTTCACGCAGTGCCTTGTGCAGCGCGGCGAGGTCGCCGAACGGCACCGACTCGCTGCCCGGCAGCAGTTCACCGAATCCCTCCTTGAACTCGGCCCCGCCGTTCAGCGCCAGCGCGCCGGTCGTGAGCCCGTGAAAGGCGTGGTCGGCGTGAAGGATGCGGGGACGGCCGGTCGCCTGCCGGGCGAATTTGATGGCCGATTCGATCGCCTCGGCGCCGGAATTGCAGAAGAACACGCGGCTGATCTCCTCGCCGCAGCGCGCCAGGAGCTGCTCGGCGAGCAGGCCCGGCAGCAGCGCGCAGTCCATCTGCACCATGTTGGGCAGATCGAGGTCGAGGGCCTGGTGCAGCGCCGCCTTGAACGCCGGATGGCTGCGCCCGAGGGCGTAAACCCCGAAGCCGGAAAGCAGATCCAGGTAACGATCGCCCTCGGCGTCGAACAGGTAGCAACCTTCGCCGCGGACATAGAAGCGATCGAAGCCGATCGTCTTCAGCACGCGCGCCAGCTGATGGTTCAGGTGCTTTTCGTGCAGCGCGTAGTTCTCACCGTGCCGTGCCGCGAGCACCGCTCCGAGATCGAATGACACTCCCTCAGTATGTCGAACGGCGGTGACTTCCCTCGGATGTCCGGCGAGGGAGATGAGCGGCGGCGTCAGGAGGCCCGGCTGGTCGCGACGTACAGGGCAGCCTGCGTGCGGCTTCGCATCCCGATCTTGGCCAGCAGGCTCGAGACGTAGTTCTTGACCGTCTTCTCTGCCAGCCCGAGCCGGGTACCGATCTGGCGGTTGGTGAGGCCCTCGGCGATCAGGTCGAGGATGCGGTGCTCCTGATCGGTGAGCGACGCGAGTCGCGGGTCCTGCTTGGGACCGGACCGCAGCCGTTCCAGGACGCGCGCGGTGACCTTCGGATCCAGCAACGACTCGCCATTGGCGGCCCGCCGCACCGAATCGACGAGCTGAAGGCCGCGGATCTGCTTGAGCAGGTATCCGGCAGCTCCCGCCATGATGGCGGCGAACAGGGCTTCGTCGTCGTCATAGCTGGTGAGCATCAGGCATGCGGTGCCAGGGATCCGGGAGCGGACCTCGCGGCAGACGTCGATGCCGGTGCCATCGGGGAGCTGCACGTCAAGGACGGCTACCTGCGGCCGGGTCGCGATGATGCGCGGCACCGCCTCGGCGGCCGTGGCCGCCTCGCCCACGATCGTCAGGCCGGCGTCTTCGAGCAGTGTGCGCAGGCCCTGGCGGACAACTTCGTGGTCGTCGACGAGGAAGACCGTCACTGACTCGTCCATGAAGTCAGTGTGCAGCCAGAGCAGCCCCGGGTTCCGGGGACCAAAGCCACAATCGACCGGGACGCAAAGAACCCCCTGCGGGACGCCGGCGGCCACGCTGACCTGGGCCGGGGGACCAAAGCCTCTCGCCAGATCGGGCGTTTCTGGGCTTGTATCAAAGGGTGGCCACGCCAGAGACCTCGCCCAGGGAGTCGGTGACCCCGAATCTGTCCGACGACCCGTTCGTGGCTCTGAGCAGCCCACCCACGGCCGGCTTGCCGGTCGCCTACCGGCTGCGCTTCGCGCTTCATGCCGCGATGGTCGCGCCGAGCATCCACAACACGCAGCCCTGGCGATTGCGCATCACCGACGCCCCTGCGCCGTTCGTCGATCTGCTGCTCGATCCGATCCGGGAGCTCCCGGCCCTCGACCCGGCGCACCGCCAGCTCGTCATCAGCTGCGGCGCGGCACTCGCTGCCTTCGAGATCGGGCTGCGCAGCTGCGGGCTCGAGCCCCGCGTGCAACTGCTTCCTGCCGAGGGGGGTGACGCGTGCCTGGCCCGGGTCCGGGTGAGCGACCTCGGCGCCGGCGACCCCCGGTCCACCCACCTGCTCCCCGAGCTGCGAAGCCGGCGAACCTACCGCGGCGGGATGACCAAGGAGCAGGTACCACCGACGCTCCGCGACGAGCTCATGGATTCGGTCGAGGACGAGTGCCGCCTGCAGCTGGTGCTGGACAAGCGCTGGCGTGCCGTCGAACACCTGGTCGTGCAGGCAGCGATCGAACTTTCCGACACCACCGAGGTCGACCGCGAAACCCGCGACTGGACCAGGCTCGACGAGCGGACGAGCGACGGCGTTCCGGCAGCCAACTGGCAGCGGACGAGCGAGCAGTCGGCCGGTGCGCCCATCGTGCAACGCGACTTCGCCCAAGGCCGTCCACTACCCGGCCGGCCCGAGACGCACGGCCCGGCCGGTCCGGAAGGCGATCCGCTGATCGCCGTTCTCCTCAGCCGCGCCGACACCTCTACCGACTGGCTCGAGACCGGACGTGCCCTGCTGCATCTCTCGCTGGCGGCGCAGGAGAGTGGACTCGCCCTGGGTTACGTCAACCAGCCGACCGAGGTCCCCGGGCTACGGGAAGACCTCGCCGACCTGCTCCAGCCGATGCCGGCGGGATTCGCCGTCCCCCAGCTGGTGCTGAGGCTCGGGTATCCGGCAGAGGCGATGCCGCCGGTGACCCCGCGCCGGCCGGTCTCGGCCGTGCTCCTCGACTAGTTCGACTCGCTGAGGATCTCGGTGAGGGGCCGCCGTGGGGTGGCGGGGGCGGCGGGTCCGTAGCCGATGCGCAGCACCATCTGCGGTTCGCCGATGAGGCGGAGCAGGGTGCGCAGCTGGGCCCTGGTGGCGGGCAGGTCGATGACCTGGCCGAGCATGGACGCGCGTAGCCCGGCGGTGGTGGCGTCCAGCAGCAGGGCGGAGAGGGCCTGGCCGGCGTGCAGCCACTGGGTGGGGCTGTCGGCGTCGGTGCCGAGGATGAGCAGGGCGGGCCGTTCGTCGCGGGGGGTGGCGGCGGGGTTGGTGGTGGGCTGGTCGGGATCGGGGTCGCCGGCGGTGAAGTCGCGGACGGGGACTTCGGTGTGGCGTTCGCCGGCTTCGGGCAGTGCGCTGGTCGGGATGCCGTCGGTGGCGGGTTCGGTGCGCCGCCAGTTGTGCAGTTCGCGCTGGTAGTCGGGGTTGGACAGCTCGGCCTGGTCAGCATGGTTGAGCAGGACGGCGAGGGTGATCTGGTCTTCGCGCGAGTCCAGGATGGCCAGCCAGGCACCTTGGGTCTCGGCGGCGTGCCTGAGCCGGGCCAGGGCAGCGTGCTCGACCTTGCGGTCGGCGAAGGGTTCGCGCTGGGTGTGGCGTTCGTTGATGGCTGCCGCGAGGGCGACATCCGCAGCGCTGGCCGGCGGCCCGAGGCTGACCTGCACGGTCGCGATCGGCACCGCCGCGTCTCCGGCGGGCTCCGCGTCACCGGCGTACTCGATGGCGCTGTCGTAGCCGGCGGCGCGCAGCGCGACGGTCAGGTGATGCAGCGCCGCCCCGCAGGAGACGTACAACTGGCGGCGGGTCGGGTCCAGCACCGGCAGTTGGCGGCTGAAGTCAGCGAAACACGCCACTCCGTCGCCATCGATCCGAAACCGCCACGGCTGCGTGTTGTGCACCGACGGCGCCTTCGTTGCTGCCGCCACCGCCTGCTCCAGGGCCTCCCGCACATCCGCCATGGCCCCAGTATCTAGGATCCGCCGCGCACTTCACAGCCCGGAAGGGTCCCGCATTTGCCAGGACCTAGTTGTCGCAGCGTTGGGTCTAAGGTCCCGTCCCCGGAAACGCATTTTCCCCGAATCTAATAGCGAGCTCTCCGCAACGGGCGGATGAGAACGAAAAAGGGATGGTCCGATGCGCCGCAAGACTTTTGACGCGCTGCTGACGGTGGGCGGAATCGCGATCGCCGTCGTTCTGCTCATCGCTGGTGGCCTACTCACCTGGGCAAACACCTTCGTCAACCACGAGGTCCGCACCCAACTCGCCCAGCAGCAGATTTATTTCCCGCCCACGGGAAATGCCGCGCTGGCATCCAAGGAAATTGGCCCGTACCTGAACAAGTACGCGGGCAAGCAGCTGCTGACCGGCCCCGAGGCCGCGGCTTACGCCAACCATTTCATCGCCGTTCACCTGAACGAAATCGGCGGCGGGAAGACGTATTCGCAGCTGTCGACTGAGGCACAGGCCAACCCGAAGGACGCCGCGTTGCAGGCCAAGGTCGCGACCGTCTTCAAGGGCACCACGCTGCGCGGTCTGCTGCTGAACGCCTACGCCTTCTCCACGATGGGCATGATCGCCGGGATCGCGGCCGTCGTTTCCTTCGTCGCCGCCGGCGTCCTGCTCCTCCTGGCCGCTCTGGGCTTCTGGCACCTGCGCCGCACCCCGCGCGACGCCGAGGTGCTGCCGAAGCTGGGCTCCAGCACCCCGGCCCCGGTCGAGGCGATCTGACGCAGTACCCGCTCCACCCCCGTAACACGCATGGCCGTCGGCATCACGCCGGCGGCCATGCGTCTTGTCGGGCGCGGATGGGGCCAATGCGTGGCCCGAGTAGGCGGTGCACTACAAACACAGGTGGCGCCGCACCCACCCGGGAGATCACCATGATGCGTTTCAACCACATGGAACTGACCGTTCCGATCGGCTCACTCACCACCGAGATGCGCAAAGAGGTCGACGAGTTCTACGGCAGCGTTTTCGGCTGGACCGGGCTCGACACGACGGTGGTCAACCAGGACTGCCACCTGCTGCAGGTGGACCCGTACACGAATTCCTTCATCCTGCTGGCCGAGTACAAGAAACCGCTGTCCTCCCCCGGCTATGACCACCTGGGCCTGCTGCAGGACACCCGCGAAGAGGTCGATGCACTGCTCGCCAGATGCAAGGAGTTCCAGCAGCACGATGACCGCGTGCTCATCAAGGAGTACGAGGATCTGGTCAACCCGACGCTGACCGTGCACGCGTTCTACGTGAAATACCTGCTGCCGATCTGGTTCGACGTGCAATGCCTGGAACGTGATCCCGGGGTCAAGGTCCCCGGCTGGACCTACGCCTGAGGACGCCATGAAATTCGCGATGTTCTATGAGATTCCGGTGCCGCGTCCCTGGGACGAGGAGTCCGAGCACCGGGCGTACAAGGCCGTCATCGAGGAGGCCGTGTTCGGCGAGAAGATGGGCTTCGACTCCTTCTGGACTGTCGAGCACCACTTCCTCGAGGAGTACTCGCACTGCTCGAACCCCGAGGTGCTCTACGGCGCCATCGCCGCGCGTACCGAGCGGATGCGACTGGGCTACGGCGTGCGGCTCACCCCCAAGCCCTACAACCATCCGGTGCGCTCGGCGGAATCGGCCGCGGTGCTCGACCTCATCTCCGACGGGCGCGTGGAATTCGGCACCGGCCGCTCGTCGACGCGCGCCGAACTCGAAGGTTTCGGCATCCATCCGAGCGAGACCCGTGAGATGTGGCAAGAGGCGATCGACCACATCGTCGGATGCTGGACCAACGACGAGTACGAGTTCAGCGGCAAGCACTGGTCGATGCCCAAGCGCCGGGTGCTGCCCAAGCCGTTGCAGAAGCCGCACCCGCCGATCTGGGGCGCCACCGGAAGCCTCGAGACCCACAAGCTGGTCGGGCAGATGGGTATCGGCCTGCTCTCCTTCGCGGTCGGCACCCCGCCGGAGGAGCTGAAGAAGCGGATCGACGTCTACCGCGAGGGCATCGCCGAGTGCACGAAGCCGGCGGGCAAGTTCATCAACAACCAGGCGGCCAGCTTCACGATGGTGAACGTCGCCCCCACCACCGAGGAATCCATCGCAATAGCAAGGGAATCTTTCGAGTGGTACCCCAAGCACGGCGCCCGCATCATCGCCTCGGTCGCGCAGTGGCTGGAGGAGGAGAAGCAGGCCCTCGGCTCGTTCGAGTACCTGCAGCAGAGTGCGCGGCGCGTCGAGGAAGGCCTCGTCGACATGCTGACGATGGAGTATCTCGTCGAGACGAACGCTTGCGTCGCCGGCGACCCCGACCGCGCGATCGAGATGTTCAAGGCCTACGAGGCTACCGGCTGCGACGTCGTCTTCTGCCTGATGAACCCGTACAGCATCCCGCACGAGGCCGTCATGCAGACCATCGAGCTGATGGGAAAGCACGTCATCCCGGCGTTCGCCTGAGCGACGCGGCAGAGCCCGCAGAAAATTCGAGGAAACCTACGTTTGCGAGGCCAAAACCGTAGGTTTCCTCGAACTTTTGGCGTGAGAGGGTCAGACGCGAGCCGACGGCCGGGCGAGCTGGCCGGGCCGCACCGAAAGATCCTGAACGCCATCCACCCGAATCGGCGTGCCGTTGACCAGGACGTGACGGACCCCGGTCGGCGCGTCGGCGGTGAGCCGCTCCGAACCGGTGGGGAAGTCGGCGACCCGGCGAACCGGACCCGGGCCGACGGTCGCCGGATCGAAGACCACCACGTCGGCGCACGCACCCGGGATCAGCCGGCCACGGTCGGCGAGGCCGAGGATGTCGGCCTGGCGCGAGGTCAGCCGCTGGACGGCGGCCTCGAGGCTGGTCAGTGAGCGATCACGGACCCAATTGCCGAGGTAGTCGGTGGCCTGCGGGGCGTCGCAGAGCTGGCCGACGTGAGCGCCGGCGTCCGAGAGGCCGAGCGTGCAGCCCGCCTCGGTGAGCACCGTGTAGAGCTCGTCGACGTCGTCGTTGGCCAGGATGCAGGCGACCCGGAGGCTGAGGTCGGGCTCGTCGAGGGCGGTGTCCAGCAAGAGGTCGAACGGCTCCACGGCACGCTCTTCGGCGACCTCACGCAGGCGGCGCCCGGCAAGGTCGGGATGTGCCGCGGATTCGGCGAAAACGTAGGTGTCCCAGCGCGGGCGCCCGAACTGCTGCCCGGTCTCCCAGGCCACCAACGTCTCCTTCCGCCACGCTGGATCGGCGTACGCCTCGCGACGCTCGGGAAGGCCGGCGGACATCAGCTCGGCGAACTTCGGATTCACGTTGAGCGTGAAGGGTTCGGCGAGCGACATCGAGAACTGCAACGGGCGCGGCGAGACCTGTGGCCAGACCTGCGCGCCGTCCGACCATCCTTGCCGGTTCAGCTCGAGCATCGCCCTGTGCGCACCCGACGGCATCGTCATCAGCGCCGTATACGTGAACGGCACACCTATCTTCGGCTGCAGCTTGTAGAGGTCGGCGACCCCCAGTTGCTCGCCCGGGGTGAAGGCGGCGATCCCGAGGCCGACCTCACCCACCGCTTCGAGCAGCGCCTCGATCTCGGCGCGCTCGGCGAAGCGGCTCGGCACCGGCTTGCCGTCCACGCCGCGGTGGGTGGGGGCGAAGCTGGTCGCGAAACCGGCGGCGCCCGCTTGCATCGCCTCGCGCACCACCTCCTGCATGCGGGTGATCTCTTCAGCAGTCGCGGCCCGCTCGTACGCCTCGTCGCCCATGACGAAAAGCCGAAGGGCGGTGTGGCCGATGTACGCGGCGAAGTTCAGCCCCATCCCGTGGCTCTCCACCGAGGCCAGATACTCGGGAAACGTCGAGAAATCCCAGGGGACACCGGCCTCGAGGGTGGCGACGTCCATGTCTTCGACGTTCTCGAGCGTGCGCGCGATGAGGCTGTGGTGCTCGGGGCGGGTCGGGGCGATGGAGAACCCGCAGTTGCCGGCGACGATCGTCGTCACCCCGTGGAAGCACGACGGGGTGAGGGACGGGTCCCAGAAGACCTGGGCGTCGTAATGCGTGTGGATGTCGATGAATCCGGGAGCGACGACGTGGCCCGTCGCGTCGAGCTCGCGATCACCTGACAGCCCAGTGCCGATCGCGGTGATACGCCCGCCGTCGATGGCGACATCGGCGAGCACACCCGGCGCCCCGGTGCCGTCGATGACCGTCCCGCCCTTGATCACCAGTTCGCTCATGCCAGGCTCCCGCTCTCGCTCATTCCATACAGGGCAGCGCAATTGCGCCAGATGATGTCATCGCGCGTCTGCGCCGAAAGGTGCGCGGTCTGCTCGGCCAGGACCTGCTGCGAATCCGGGAACGTCGAGTCCGAATGCGGGTGGTCGCTGGCCCAGAGCAGGCGCTGCGCATTCATCAGGTGAGCGGTCTGGAAGGCCACCCAATCATCTTGGAAAGTCACGTAGACGTGCTCGCGGAAGTACTCGCTGGGCTTGCGTTGCAGGTTGCCCGACCCGAGCCAGTTGCGATGGCGCTCGACGGCGTGGTCGGCGCGATACATCCAGTGCGGCACCCAGCCGGCATCCGCCTCGGTGCAGACGACCGACAGATCCGGCACCCGGTCGAAGACCCCGCCGAAGATCATGGTGCCGATGATGTCCTGGCAGCCCCGGATGATGCCGAGGAAGCTGTTCATCTTCGGCCCGCGGAATGCCCCCTCGGCGAGATTGCCGCTGCCGGTGAGGATGTGGAACGAGAGCGGCAGCTTCAGCGCTACGGCCGCGCGCCAGAACGGGTCCCAGATCGGGTCGTCGTAATCGCCCTCGCGGCCACTGCCGTCGTAACACCCGGCGAATCCGGGGAGCATCACTCCGCGCAACCCCATGGCCGCGATGCGCTCGAGGTCGGCGATGCCCTCGTCGACACTGCGCAGTGCCGTCTGCCCGAGGCCGATCAGCCGCTGCGGATCGACCGAGACGAACTGGCTGAGCCACTGGTTGTACGCGTCGAAGCAGGCTTTCTTGTAGTCGACGTCGGGGTGATTGCACAGCAGCATGCCGACCGACGGATAGAGCACCTCGGCGCCGACCCCGTCGCGGTCCTGCTCGACGAGGCGGGCCTTGGCATCCCAGCCGCCCGGGTGCAACTCGTCCCAGCCGACGTAGACCGTCGGGCCGATCTGATCCCAGGTGCGTCCTGCCGCCGCGACCATGCCGTACGGGATCACCGAGCGCCCGTTGTCGATCGACATCGCCGCGCCCATCACGTCGCTGGTGATCGCCACCGGTGCGCGATCGCGGTAGGCGGGATCGATGTACGGGAGGTAGCAGTCGCCGGGCTCGGTGATGTGGGAGTCGGCAGAAAAGGCGGTGAGTGTCATGTCACTCCCTAGTGACGACCGCCCGCAACATGATGGGGCGCGCCTTCGGACCTTAGCTCAGCCCCGCAGGCGCGCGAGCGCTGCTTTGGTGAGCTGAGTCAGGAAGGCGTTGTTGACCGGGTCGGTGTACCACTCGACGTGGACTTCCAGGGCGTTGGTGCCGAGCTTCACCGTGATCGTGCTCTGGTTCGTGGTGTTGCTGCCGTGGTTGTTCGTGCTCTGCAGGACGGCCGGGTAGCCGAGACCGGGCACCTGTGTCGTCCCCTGGTTCGGGAAGACGTAGCTGAGGTCATCCGGGAAGTCCGTGTGAGTCTGGACGCTGACGGTCTTCGCCTGCACCCCGACGCTGAGATTGAAGCTGCATTCCGCGACTCCGCGAGCCAGACCGTTGGTCGGAGTGGTCTGCAGCGCGGTCGTGCCGAACAGTGGCTCGACGTCCGCGATGGTCAGGAGCGTGCAGGGCGCCGGAAGGGCGACCGTCCCCGCGGACGAGGGAGTTGATGTGGGCGACGCGGGGGCTCCGGACGAGACGCTCGCCGAGAGGGAGGCGCTCGCAGGTCCACCGGTCGCTGCCGCGGCGGCGGGGCCCTTGGCGGATGACCCGCATCCGGCTGTCACAGCTGCGATTGTGGCGATCGCTGCTCCGAATGTGATGCGTGCCGAGACCGCTCTGAGGCTTGTCATGGTTCCCGCTTTCTCGCGTGAATGAGAGAACGTGTGCCATGTCAGCGTCGATCACCACCGCGGGCGCCGAACAGGGGTGAAACTGCCGGATCGCGGGTGGGTAGTTCTGTCCCTTGGCTGTCAGCGACGCCGGAACGTGATCAGCAGGATGATCAACACGAGCACGCCGACCCCGAGCGCGATGATGCCGAACGGGTTGAAGCCGGTGTCGGAGCGGTCGACCGGGCCGGAGATGGCGCTGGTGAGGGCGAGCAACACTCCTGCAGGTCTACACGCTGAACCTCAGGGATGCGTGGGTGTCACAGGCTGGCGCCCACCCGGGGCACCCCGTGGCCGGCGGCGATCGGCTGCGGAATCGTCAGCGAGACCCGCGCTCCCCCGCCGGGAACGTTGCACGCGTCGGCGCGGCCCCCGTGGGCTTCGGCGATCTCGCGGACGACGGCAAGCCCGAGCCCGGCACCGCGCTGGCCGTGGTTGTGCGTACGCGCCGGATCGGCCCGCCGGAAGCGGTCGAACGCGTGGGGCAGGAACTCGGCCGGGAATCCCGGCCCGGTGTCCTCGACGGCGATGGTGAGCGTGTGCAGGTCGTCTCCGTAGGCGGCGGACAGCTGCACCAGCGAGCGGCCGGCGCTTCCGGAGGCGTACTCGATGGCATTGGCCAGCAGGTTGTCGACCGCCCGGCGGATCGCCGACGCATCGATGACGGCGAACAGCTCGGGACCCACGTCGGCGCGGAGCGCCACCCCGGCGACGTCGGCCGATGCCCGGGCGGAACGCACCGCCGCCTGCAGCACCCCGGCAAGATCCGTCGGCTGCGGGCGTACCAGCGGGCCGTTGCTGTCGGCGCGCGCCAGGAAGAGCAGGTCTTCGGCGAGCTGGGACAGCCGGTCCACCTCCAGCGCGGCATGCTCGACGGCGTCGGTGAGCTCCTCGTGAGTACGCCCCGGCCGGCTCGCCAGTTCGAGTTCGGTACGCAGCACGGCCAGCGGCGTGCGCAACTCGTGGCCGGCATCCGCGACGAGATCCTGCTGGCGCGCGAGGCTGGAGCCGAGCCGTCCGAGCAGCTCGTTGAGGGTGACCGCGAGCCGGGCGAGCTCGTCGCCGGTGGGCGGCACCTCCAGGCGTTCGCCTCCGGTGCCGCCGTGTGCTGCCGCGTCGCGCCGCATCCGTTCGACGGGACGCAGCGCCGCCCCGGCGAGCACCCAGGCACCCAGCGCCACCATCAGCACGAGCACCGGGAGCGCCACGAACAGCGCGTTGCCCAGATCATGCAGCGCCTCGTCGTTGGAGCGCCGGGACGTTCCGCGCGAGAGCGAGCCAGATCCCGTCCGGCCGTTTCACTGCCAGCGCCGCCACCCGGTACGGCTGGTCGCCCACGTTGACCGTGGTCCGCGCGAGCGCACCGTCCCGCAGCCGCAGCAGCTGCGCCGGCAACTCCAGATGGGGCGCCGGAGCCCCGCTCGCGGTCAGGATCGTCCCGTCCGGACGGCGCACCACGGCGAACGTCTCGACCGTGTCCTGGGCGATGGCCCGCGTGGACGGGTCGATGAGCAGCGGATCGGGCAGCCGGGGCGGCGCGGTGCCGTCCAGCACCCCGGCGATGGTCTGGGCCCTGGCCTCGAGATTGTTGTCCAGGTTGTTCGCCAGACCGACGCGCACGACGTGCAGGAAGAGCAGCGCGCCTCCGAGCGCGACGACGGCGGCCGTCAGGGTGAATGCCAGGCACAGCCGAGCCCTGACGCCCCGGGGAGCCAAGCGCTTCACGACCCACTACCCACGGGTCGTGAGGTCAGGACATCGCGGCGGCCGACGCTCGCAGCCGGTAGCCGGTACCACGCACGGTCTCGAGGTCCTCGCGACCGAACGGGCGGTCGATCTTGCGGCGCAGATACGCCACGTACTGGTCGACGACATTGCTCACCGGGTCGAACGCGAAGTCCCATACGTGTTCCAGGATGCGCGTGCGCGTCAAGACCTGGCCGGGATGGCGCATCAGGAGTTCCAGGAGCGCGAACTCCTTGGCGGTCAGCTCGATCTCCACGCCCGCTCGGGTCACCGAGTGCATCGCCGGGTCGAGCCGCAGGTCACCGACCTCCAGCACGGTGGGACGCTCCCCCGCACCGCGCCGCAGGAGGGCCCGCAGCCGAGCGGCGAGCTCAGCGAACGCGAACGGCTTGACCAGGTAGTCGTCGGCGCCGGCATCGAGGCCGCGCACGCGATCGCCCACCCCGTCGCGTGCGGTGAGCATCAGGACCGGCGACCACCGCTGGCGGGAGCGCAGCTCGCGGCACACCTCGAAGCCGTCGAGGAGCGGGAGCATCGCGTCCAGCACGATCGCGTCATAGCCGACCTGGGTGCCGCGGAAAAGCGCGTCCTGACCGTCACCGGCGACGTCGACGGCGTAGCCCTCTTCCTCAAGGCCCCGCTTCAACAGGGCCGCCATCCGCATCTCGTCTTCGACCACAAGAACTCTCACAAGGGCCATCCTCGGCCGACATGATGTGAAAAATGTGTGACCGGACTCCAAGAACCCTCAAGAAATCCGGCTGATCGCAAACGTCGCACTGCCACGCACGCTGAGCTGGCCATCGGAGTCGACGATCCGGGCGTCGGCCACCGCGAGCCGCCCTCCGATCCGCAGGACGTCGCCCGTACAGATGTAGTCGGCGCCGATCACCAGCGGCCTGAGGTAATCGATGTGCATGGAGACCGTCGAGGAGGTGGCGATCGTCGGGTCCGCGGAACGCAGGGCGATCGCGGCGATGTCGTCGATGATCGTGCCGACCAGGCCGCCGTGGACCCGGCCCTGCGAGTTGGACATGAAGGGGGCCGGACGCCAGTGCCCGGTGCTGCCGCCATGATCGTTCGCCTCGACCTTGTAGCCGAGCAGCTCGGCGCGCTCCTCGTGGCGAGAGGGTCCCCAGTCGCGGGTGGTCGTCATCGCGCCAGCTCCGGGGCCAGGTGGGCGAGCAGGTTCATGGTGCGTTGCATCGAGGCCTCCCGGTCGGGGTCGAGGCCGAGCACGGCAGCGGCCAGGTCGGTCGCGCCCGCGTCGGCGTACGCCCGCAGCCGGGCCTCGACGGTCTTCTCGTCGCCGATGACGGCGATGTCGGGCAGCTCAGGGTCGCCGCCCTCGCCCCGGATGCGCTGGTAGGCGGGAATGGCGTTGTAGCCGGCGAAGAGGGTGGCAGCGCGGGTCTTGGCCGCGTCGACGTCGCTCACCACCGCCACCGGGATGCCCGCCACGACCCGCGGCGCCGGGCGTCCGGCCACGGCGGCCGCCCCGGCGATGGTCGGGACGACGTGCTCGGCGATGGCCCGCTCGTTCGCCCAGTAGGTGATGGTGCCGTCGGCCTTGGTGCCGGCCATCCGCAGCATCAGCGGTGCAAGCGCCGCGACCAGTACCGGCAATTGCTTCGCGCCCGGCACCTCGAACATCGTCTGGACCTGGAAGAACTCCCCCTGATGGCTGACGTGTCCGGTGCCGTGGAACGCCAGCTTCAGCACATCGACATATTCGCCGGTGTGGCGGGCGGGCGCCGTGTAGGCGAGCCCGTGCATGGCTTCGATCACGACGGGATGCGACGGCCCGATGCCGAGCACGGCCCGCCCGCCACTGGCCGCCTGCGCCGTGAGCGCCTGCTGGGCCATGGTGATCGGGTGGCGCGGATACGTCGGCACCACGGCGGTGCCCAGCTCGAGCCGTGACGTCACCTGCCCCGCGAGCGCGACCGCGGTCAGCGCGTCCAGGCTCCACGGGATGTGGGGCAGCCATCCCGTCGCGAAGCCGAGCCGCTCAGCCTCCCGGGCGTTGGCGAGCAGGGTCGCCACGTCGGTGCGCAGCCCGCTCGCGTCGCCGATGAAGACGCCCAGTCGCATGTCCGGAATCTAGCCTGACGAGCCTTTCCGACAGGGAGTCGGCCGCCCTTGCGGCGAGCGGCCCGACGACGGCGAGCAGCAGGACGTAGCCGGCCGCGAGGGCACCGAGACGGGCGGGCTGGCCGCTGCTGACGGCCAGCCCGGCGATCACGATGGAGAACTCTCCGTGCGAGATGAGCGTCGCCCCGGCTCGCACCCGGCCGGCCAGGTCGATCCCCCGCCGGCGCGCCGCCCACCAGCCGGTCGCCACCTTTCCCCCGGCCGAGAGCACGGCCAGGACGCAAAGCCGCCAGCAGCACCGGCGGTATCGCCGTCGGATCGGTCTCCAATCCGAAGAAGACGAAGAACACGGCGGCGAACAGATCACGCAGCGGAGCGAGCACCTTCCGAGCGACCTCCGCCACGGGGCCCACCAGTGCGATCCCGACGAGGAACGCCCCGACCGCAGCCGAGACCTGCAACTGCTCGGCCAGCCCCGCCACCAGCAGCGTGATCCCGAGCACGCGCAACAAGAGCGTCTCCCGCTCCGCCGCGCTGTGCGGGCCGGGATGTGACACCGCCCGGCTGACGAAATAGCTCCACCGGGTGGCCACCAGCAACACCACCGCGACGGTGCCGACCGCGACAGCCACCGTGACCACACCCCGGACGACACCCGCCTCGGCCAGCACCGCCGTCAGCACCGGGAGGTAGATCGCCATGGCGAGGTCCTCGAGCACCAGGATCGACACCACGACCGGGGTCTCCGGGTTGGCCCGGCGTCCGAGATCGGCGATGACCTTGGAGATGATCCCGGACGACGACACTGCCGTGATGCCCGCCATCGCCAGCGATCCCGGCAGTCCCCAACCGAGCACCAGGCCGGCGACCGCCCCCGGTGCTGCACCCAGCACCAGGTCGACGGCCCCGGCCCCCGCGTTGGTACGCAGGTTGGCCACCAGCTGATCGGCGGAGTACTCCAGCCCGAGGGTGAGCAGCAGGAGCAGGACGCCGATCTGCGCGCCGGTACTGATGAACTCCGAGCTCGCCGACAGCGCCAGCACGCCGCCGTGGCCGAAGGCCAGCCCGCCGAGCAGGTAGAGCGGGATCGGCGAGACCCCCAGCCGCCCGGCGAAGCGGCCGAGGATGCCGAGGGCGAGCAGAACCGCCCCGATCTCGGAGAGAACGGCGTAGCCGTGCCCGTCCACGCGCCAGCCTAGCCGCTCGACGTTTCGTCTGGCTGGCGTCCTGCGGCGCGCTCGCTCACACGCTTGTCATGCCACAGGAAGTACATCGGCAAAACCACAAACGCCAGCGTCATCAGTCCTATCGCGAGACCGATGCGCATCCACTCGAAATGTGTACTCAAAGCCATTCACTCCTGAAGAAATGAGGGTCGCCAAGAGCGCGCGACTGTGCGCGGCGCGGCGAACCGGATGGACGCGCGACCAAGAATTTCCAGTCGCGCATGTGTTCGAGGACAGCAAAGGTGCGCTGCTCGAAATTTTCGGCCTCAGCGGCCGTCAGTGATCAGGCAGCGAGTGGCGGCGCGCGGGAAAGGCGCGGGCCCAAGCGCAGGGTGGGCAGCGCCCGGCGGCGGCTGGGGCGCGCGGCAAGCAGCCAGCCGCCGAGGCCCAGCAGCGCCACGCCCAAGCCCAGATCCCCAGAGGTAGCAGGGGTTTTCAGCGTGGCGAGGGACGGCGCCGGCGTGCGGGTGAGCACGACCTGATCGGGGTGCGACCCGGCCGCGGCGACGGGCGCATGAGGGATTCGCGCCGCGTTTTCCGAGGACGCATGGGGAACGATTCCGAACGTAAACAGCCCTAGCGCGATGAATCCGGCCAGCCAGATACGCCGAAGGCGCGAGATTCTGGCGGCTGTCACTTACCCGATGATAGTTGACCGGCACTTTCCGGGAACTGCGTGACGGCCGGAGCTAAGGAGAGGGCGAGGCGAACTGCGGCGCAAAGCGGGCCGTCCAGAGCTTCACCTGGGCGATGTAGTCCTGAGTCTCGGGGTAGGGCGGCACCCCGTGATACCTCGTCACGGCGCCGATCCCGGCGTTGTAGGCCGCGAGGCGCAGCGCGACCTGATCGCCCGGGATCGACCGCACGAGGGCCGCGAGCTTGCAAGTGTAGACCGCCGACGTCGCGACGGAATCGGCTGCAGTGAAGATGTCGCGCTTGCCGTCGCCGTTGGCGTCGATCCCGTACTGGCGGAACACCGACGGCAGGATCTGCATCAGGCCCTCGGCACCGTTGCCCGACTCGGCCTGCGGATCGAAGCGGCTCTCGACGTACGCCATGGCCGCCATGCCCGGCGGGGTGAGCACTCCGGGACAGCGCCGCGACGCCACCTGGAAGTAGGACTTGTACGCCGCCGGGACGATGACCTCTTGCGCGGCGGACTTGCCCCCGCCGCCGCAGGCCGTCACCACCGGCGCGGCCAGTGCGGCGGTCAGCAGGGCGCCAAGCAACCGCCGACGCCTGCCCACACACGGTCACGCTACCGGGGCAGGGGATCAGTGAAGGGCGACCTCAGCCGACCAAGGCCCTTGACGAGTGTGCCGCGTCGAACACATCTGCTCTAGCGAAATCCATCCGCATCAGAGTGGGGAAACCTCCTGAAGCACGGATTCGCCTAACATGAGAAAGTAATTGACCGAGGAACGAGTCTGCATTTGAGGCAACGTGGCACGATGTCATGGGTTCGCTCAGCGCCGAGGCTCCCGATCCTCGGCCAATTCGACACGGGTTTCCGATTCGCCTGACGAATTGAGGCCTTGGCAGCTCATCCGCCGTGCTCCGCGCCAGGTGTGGCTGATAACCGCGCTATTCGCGCTGATCTTGGCGGGCTGGTCGGTGTTGGCGCCTTTGTATCATTCGCCGGACGAGAAAGAGCACGCCGACGCGGTCATGCGGCTCGAGGAGGGCCGCGGGTGGCCGTCAGCAGCGACCGCTTCGCTTACCCCAGAAGGGGTCGGCGCTTATTACCTGTCGCCGACTGCCCGAGTCTTCACGCACACGCTAGACGGCAGCGTCGGCACCCTGCCACCTCAGTACGCGCAAGGCCGCCATATCCGGCCGACGTGGGAGAACGCCGCCAAATTGCATGGCACCTCGGCCCGATACATCCAGCAGATCCCGCAGCACCCGCCGGGCTACTACTGGTATGAGGCTGCGCTGCTACGCCTCGGCGGGGCAGCGGGATGGCGCTGGGACATTGCCGTCTCCACGATGCGGCTGCTGTCGGCGCTGCTCATGGTCTGGCTACCACTGCTTTGCTGGGCCACGGCGTGGCGGTTCACTGGCAAGCGGCTGGCAGGCATCGCCGCGTCGGTCGTCCCGCTCGCCGTGCCCTCGCTCGCCCAAATCGGGGCCAGCATCAACAACGACAACTTGCTCACCCTCAGCGGCGCGGCGATCATGCTCGGCTTGACCTGCGCCATGCGCGGCGACCGGACCAGATCCTGCGCGCTGTGGACCGGAATCTGGCTCGCGATTGCCCTCTGGACCAAAGCCTTCGCCCTGCTGCTGATCCCGCTGGTCATCCTCGTCTACACAGCTCCATGGCTGCGTGAACGCTGGCAAGCCGTGCGTGCTCGCGCCCACCCACCATCGTTCGGCGGCCGGCTGCGAAGCTGGCTGCCGGACCGCCGGATCGGTGCCCTTCTCGGCCTCTCAGCCGGGGTCGGGATTGCTATCGGGTGCTGGTGGTATGTCGTCAACGAGATCCGCTACGGCAGCACCCTGCCGCCTGTGCACGGCCTCTCACCGGGTAATGACATCGGTCACCGCAACTGGGAATTCCTGCGGGAAGCCACCCAAATGGTGCTGTGGCGCTGGTGGGGCTCCATCGGCTGGTCCGAGGTCAACACGCCCTGGCGCCTCGTCATCGTCGCCACCGTCGTCGCCGCCTGCATCGGCATCATCGGACTACTGCGCTCACCGGGACGGCGGCTCGCCTTGCTAGCCCTGCTGTGGCCGACCGTGACCACCTATCTGCTGGTCGTCGGCAAGGTCACGCACGACTACCTACAGACTCACCACGTGGCGGCGCTGGCAGGCCGCTACCTTTACGTCGGCTTCACCGGCGTCGCGGTCATCATCGGCGTTGGTTGTGCTTGCCTGCCCCGAAAGGTCGGCCGCTGGAGCCCCCTGCTCCTGCTCATCGCCGGCCTCGGAATCCAGGCTGAGACCGCGCACCTCGCCGTCAACCGTTGGTGGCGGCCTATCGGTGGCACTTTGCGGCAAGCCTGGGATGCGTTCTCGGTCTGGTCCACCTGGCCCGTGGGCGTGCTGTGGACCGGCCTCGCGCTGCTCGCTGTCCTCGCTGTGGCCGCGTTCGCCGCCCTTCTTCTGACCGGCATACGCGGCTTTGAGGCCGACATCCCCTCGCGTTCCTCGGAGCCGTCTCCGGCAGCAAAGACACCGCTAACGCATGCGCAGCCGGCCCCCGAGCAGGAGACCGTCAACGAGCCAGCCTGATCGGCAGCCTCTTGAGTGCGTTGTTCAGGTTTGACCGGGTGCGTACGGCCGGGCCGTTCAGCTCGATCGTCGGGAACGTGTCGAGCAGTTCCTCGAAGAAGACCCGGCCTTCGAGCCGCGCCAGGTGCACCCCCAGGCAGAAGTGCTGGGCGATGCCGAACGACAGGTGCGGGTTGGGCCGGCGGTGGATGTCGAACGTCTGCGGATCGGTGAAGACGTCCTCGTCACGGTTGGCCGAGGTGTAGTACATCGCGACCTTGTCGCCGGCCTTGATCGCCTGCCCGTTGAGCACGGTGTCGGCCGTCGCCGTCCGGCGGAAGTAGTGCAGCGGGTTGGAGTAGCGCAGGATCTCCTCGACGGCGCCGGGGATGAGGCTGCGATCGGCGCGCAGCTCCGCCAGCTGCTCGGGGTGCAGCAGGAGGGTGTGCAGGCCGGAGGCGAGCATCGTCTGCGTGGTGTCCTGCCCCGCGGTGACGAGCTGCACGAAGAAGACCCCGAAGTCGAGGTCGGTCATCAGCTTGCCGCCGAACTCGGTCTGCAGGATGTAGGACGTCAGGTCGTCTTTGGGCTCCTGGGTACGCCAGCGCGCGGCGTGCTGCATCCCGTAGATCGCCATGTCCATGCTGCCGGAGCCGGGGTTGATCCCGTCGCCGTCAGGCATGTAGTCCGGGTCCTGGCCGTGCGTGTTCAGCTCGGCCATGTGGTGGACGCGCTCCCAGTCCTCCTCCGGCAGGCCGACCAGCTCGCCGATCACCCGGGTGGGCAGTGACGAGGTCACGTCCTGCACGAAGTCCACGTCGCCGTCGGCGTCATCGAGGATCTCGCGGGTGATGGTCCGGATCCGGTCCTCCAGCTCCTCCATCACCTTCGGGACGAAGCGCTTGACCATGGGCCGCCGGTAGTCGTTGTGCCGCGGCGGGTCCATCGCCAGCAACATGCCGCGCATGTTCTCCAGCTGCTCGCCGTACAGGTCCTCGAGCACGACCCCGCCCTCGGTGGCCGAGTAGAGGTTGGGGTTGCGGGCGACCGTCTCGACGTCCTTGTGCTTGAGCACCGCCCAGTAGCCGGGCTGGTCGGGGATGTCCTGCCAGAAGACCGGCTGGGTGCGGCGCAGCTCCGCGAAGAGCTCGTGCGGCGGTGCCTCGAGGTAGGTCTCGGGAGCGTAGATATCGATCTTCGGCGAGGTGGTGGTCATGTTCAGTCCGTGACGACGTTGGGACGGGGCAGGCCGTTGGCCTCGCAGATCGCGAGGTAGTGCGACAGCGTTCCGGCGCCGTCGGCGATGCCGGTGATGTTGCCGGCCGCGTCGAGGTTGATGTTGACGCCGTACATCTGGAACCAGACGCGCGTGTTGTCCTCGATGCACGTGAGGGTGTGGATCGAGCCGGCGGGCTCGTAGAGGAACGAGCCGGCGCGGTTCACGTAGTCGTACTCCTTGTACTTCCAGGCGCCCGACTGGGTGTAGCCGTAGACCGGGCCGGTGTGGCGGTGGGTCTCGACCTCGAAGCCGGCCTGGAAGATGTTCTCGATGATCCAGAGTCCTTCGGACTCCCGGACCTGCAGGACCTTCAGCATGTTTCCGCCGCCGATGTCGACGAACGGCAGGTCGTCGGCGCCGACGTGAACGGCCTGGGGGGCGGTGAGGGCAGTGGTCACGGGATCTCCTTGGTTGCTGGACTGCTGGAAGTCGGCGGTGGGGCTGTAAGTCGGGCCTCTCGCAGCGCGCTGCGCCGGACCTTGCCGGCATCGTCGCGCAGCGGGTGGGTCACGAACTCGAACGTGCGGGGAACCTTGTACGGCGCCAAGTGCTCGCGCAAGTGGATACGCAAGATCTCATGGTCGGGATGGTGCTCGGGCGGGGCGTGCCCGACATCGACGATCGCGTGGACCCGGTTGCCGAGATCGTCGTCCGGCAGCCCGACGACGGCCGCCGAGCGCACGTGGGGGTGGCGTTCGAGCGCAGCTTCCACCTCGGCCGGATAGATGTTGGCGCCGCCGCTGACGACCAGATCGGTGCGCCGGTCGACGAGGTAGAGGTAGCCGTCGGCGTCGAGATAACCCAGATCTCCGAGGGTCTCCCAGCCGTCACGCACCTTGGATTCGGCCCCGAGGTAGCGGTACGTGGAACCGGGTCCGCCGGGCACCGAGAAGAAGACCTCACCGATCTCCAGCGGCGCCAGTTCGGCTCCCGTCTCGGGATCGAGGATGCGCAGCCCATGGCCGGGCATCGGCCTGCCCACTGAACCGGGACGTTCCAGTGACTCGCGTCCCGTGATGACGGTCGAGCCGTTCTGCTCGGTGCCGCCGTAGACCTCGAGGATCCGGTCGGGCCCGATCCACTGGAGGTACTCCTCCTTCAGCCACGCCGGCCAGGGCGAGCCGCTGCTGAAGATGAGCCGCAGCGAGGAGAGATCGGCGCTCTCGCGCACCTCCGGCGGAAGCTGGAAGATCCGACGAAGCATCGTCGGCACCGCAAAAATCCAGTCAACACGGTGCTTTTCGATGAGTTCGAGGACGCTTGCGGCGTCGAAGCGCTCCATCAGCACGATGGTCGAGCCGGTGAACAGGCCGTTGAAGGAGAAGGTGAAGGGCCCGTTGTGGTAGAGCGGGCCGGGCACCAACTGGACCCCGTCGACCTGCATCCCGGTGATCGGCGCGGTCGGGTCGACCGTCGCCGGGCGGGCGTTGACGATGAGCTTGGGACGCCCGGTGCTGCCACCGGAGGCGAGTGCCACCCACGACGGCGAGACGGCGCTCGGCAGCGGGTCGTCCGCGAGCTCCAGCGGCGGCTGCCAGCCGGGCGCGAGCGCGGGGCGGCCGGTGACGCGAGCGGGGTCGACGCCGACGACGAGCGCGGGCTGGGCCAGCTCGATGATCGCGTTACGTTCGATGTCCGGCAGCCGGTAGGAGAGCGGCGCGGGCGTGGCACCGAGCTTCCAGGCGGCGGCGACCGCGACATAGAAGTCGATGCCGTTCGGCAGGGCGATGGTGACGAGATCGCCATGGCCGACACCGAGCTCGGCGAATGCGCGGGCCGCCCGATTCGCCTTTGCTTCCAGCGCTTTTCGGGTGATGGTCTCGTCGCCGCAAATGATCGCCACCCGATCCGGGTCGCGCTTGGCCTGATAGGTGAACGATTCACCCATCGAGATCGAGGTTGCGGGCACGGGTTCCATCAGTGGGTGTAGAACCCGCCGTCGGCGATGAAGAGCTCACCGGTGACGTACGACGCCTCGTCGCTGGCGAGGAAGAGCGCCACGTTGGCGATCTCGGGGGGCGACCCGAACCGGCGCATCGGGATCTGGTCGATCAGTTTCTGGGAGAAGTCCGGGATAGTGGCGATGATCTTCGTCATGTTGGTGTCGATGTAGCCGGGGCCGATCGCGTTGACGCGGACGCCTTCACCGGCGAGCGCCGTCGCCGCCATCTTCGTCAGCATCCAGACACCCGCCTTCGACACCGAATACGCGAGCGAACCGGCCTCGCCGGCAAGAGCCGCGATCGAAGCGATGGTGACGATGGCGCCCCCACCCTGGCTCACCATCTGCTTGCCGGCGGCCTGCACCGCGAGCATCGTGCCGGTCAGGTTCACGTCCAGCACGGGCTGCCACTGCTCGACCGGGGTGTGCAGGAATGCGGTCGCCGGAGTGACGGTGGCGCCGGCAGCGGTGATCTCTCGCCCGCGGCTGTCATCTCCGCTGGTGTATCCGGCGAAGGAGATGCCGGCCGCCGTCACGAGGATGTCGAGGCGGCCGAAGTCACGGGCCGCCGCCACGACGGCGGCCTCGTTGTCTGCCGGGGACGCCGCGTCCAGGTGGACGAAGATCGCCTCGTGGCCCTCGCCGCGCAGGTCGACGGCGGCGGACTCGCCGGGATCGTCGAGGACATCCGCGATGACGACGCGCGCGCCTTCCTGCGCGAAGCGCTGGACGCAGGCCAGGCCGATGCCATTGGCGCCACCCGTGACGAGCGCAACCTTGCCGTCGAGCCGACCCATGCGGTCCCCTGTATCACTATTCGAGCTACATGCTCATTCTTCGATACGGTAACGAGCGCCACACGCCCCGGTCAACGCGGGGCGGCGCAATAGCCGACGCAGATGAGGAGGTTCCCCATGGCGGTCGCCCGGCTGACCACCGTGGAAAAGGCGCTGCGCGTGCTTGCCGCCGTCGCCGACAGCCAGCCGATCAGCGGCAGCGCCCTGGCGCGGGACCTCGCGCTCGACAAGAACGCCGTGCAGCGCATCCTCGTCACCCTCGGACATCAGGGTTGGCTGCAGCAGGATCGGCGGGCCGGCGGGTGGCGGCTCGGACCGCAGTCGCTGGTGGTCGGCGGCCGCTACGCGGGAGCGCTGCGCGATCGTGCCCACCCGGTGCTGCACGACCTCGCCGCCGAGACCGGCGAGACCATCACCCTGTGGGCGGTCGAGGGCGACGCTTTCACGGTGGTCGACGCGGTCGAGAGCACGCAGACGCTGCGCGGCACGATCCCGATCGGCTACCTGGCCAGCATCACCGAAGGCGGCGATTTCCTGGCTTTCTGCGATGCGTCCACCCGCGACCGGCTGCTGGGCCCCGACGCCATGACCGATGAGGGGATCGAGCTGATCCGCGAGCGCGGCTACTACGTCGTCGACACGGAGTACACCTCGACCATCGCCGTGGGGGCGCCGGTGTGGGACGGTCGCCCACCCTTCAGCCTGCCCGCCGCCGCGGTCCTGCTCGTCGCTCCGGCCGACCGGTTGCGCGGTGAGGCGCTGGCTGCGGCAGGCGCGCAGGTGGCCGACGCGGCGAACGGGCTGTCGTCCGGACGGCAGCGGCGCGCGGGCTGACAGCCGCCGCTTCTCCGTGCTCGGCCCGCCGGAGCTGACCGACTACCTCGCCGAGTGGGCCGAACGCTTCGCCCGCTCCATCTCGGCGGCTTAGGCGTCCGAACGGCTGATACCGGCGACTGCCGAAGCGCTGCTCAGCGCTTGTTGATCTCGGCAGGAAGCGTTGTTCCTGGGTGTCTAAATCCGGCGGGCGGCTCCGTCCGTACACGCAATCCGATGTGCTCAGGCCGTCGACCATTTTTCGGGCGTACACGCAATCCGATGTAAGAACCGCGCCGCTACAGCGGATTGCGTGTATCCCCTAAATAGTTCCCACCTCCCCGGGGACATCGGATTGTGTGTATAGGGCCGACCCTGCAGAAACTCTCGATGCGCTACAATGCTCTCGTTGTTCTAAGCAGTACGCATCGATACTGGGTGTCTAAATCCGGCGGGCGGCTCCGTCCGTACACGCAATCCGATGTGCTCAGGCCGTCGACCATTTTTCGGGCGTACACGCAATCCGATGTAAGAACCGCGCCGCTACAGCGGATTCCGCGTATCCCCTGGTATAGTTCCCACCTCCCCGGGGGACATCGGATTGTGTGTATAGGGCCGACCCTGGCAGGACAGTCGGCAAGCCACGCACGCGAGGCGCTCGCTTCGGCCGCGCGATGTATCCGGCAAGCTGCGCGCTTCGCGTGGCCGCCAGGTTTGGGTCGGTGGCAGTAGATGCGGGGGTCAGAGGCCCGGTATTTACTGCCACCAGTTCGGGCAGAACGCCTATGAACCGTTATCGCGCGCCCCGATCCCGGTGCCATATCGCCCGGCCGCACCGTTTCGCTCACGTCTGAGTAGCGTGCCAAACGCGGCCGCCGAGGCCGATGTCAGCGCTTGTTGAGCTCCGGCATGAGGGCCTTGGCCAGCGCGAGGGTGAGGTTCATCGTCTCCCCGGGTCCGAGGGGTGCGCCCTTGGCGTTCACCGTCGGCCCGACGGAGATTTGCAGCACCCGGCCGCCGGAGTAGGCGTAGATCGGGGGGACGCCGTTGAAGACGATGGCTTCGGTCCAGGGTCCGGGGATGGGATTGGTGTGCGGGTAGTTCGTCTGCCAGTACTTCGCGACGTCCGCGGCGCTGCCCCGGTAGATCGAGTACTGCACCACCAGGTTGCCGTCTGCGGTCATTGCCTGCGCGTTCGAGACGTCGATGCCTGGCGCGTAATAGATCTTGCCGCCGTTGGCCAGCGCCGCCAGCGTGGGACGGCCCATCGCCGCCGTCAACAACTTGGCGCTCCCGAAGCTGGCGGCGTAGTCACCGTTGAAAATGTCGCTGATCGAGTTCTGGGCGTTGTCCGCCGGGTCGTGCGGCTGTGCTCGGGTGGAGCCGTGGCCCCAGGCGATCGTGCCGGTCGTGGTGCTGCCGTCCTTCATGTTGATCGTGTAGCGACCGTCGACCCGTCCACCCAGCCGGGTGCCCTTGACCTCGATGTCGCCGATGTCGGCATGACCGGGGATCTTGGTGCAAGAGCCCGTCAGGGAGACACCGCCCTCTGCCGTCGCCGTCACATCGCCGAGCTGCGGGGAGCGCACGAACCAGCTGGGGGCGTCCTTGGCGTACGAGAGCAAGTCGACGTCGTACGTCACCGGCGCCAACGAATCGCCGCCGAGGATCGGACCCTGGAAGTCGACGGTCGCCTTCGCTTTGAGGGTCAGCGGGTTGATGGTGATGGCGACGTCGGACGTGCCGGAGCGTCCTTTGGTGTCGCGCCAGCCGCCTCGCCACTGACCATTGGCCAGCGGCCCGAAGCGGGCGGCGTCGGACTTCGAGACCTGGCCCGCAGCAGCGACGTGCGGGCCGCCGAGGGCCACCGTCTGGCCGCGGGCGACCGTGCCTTTCGGCGAAGCCGCGGCAGAGCCTGAAGCCCGGGCGACGGTTTTGGTGGCGCCGGACGAGCAGCCCAGCAGCAGGCCGATGCCGCCGAGCCCGAGGAGCGCGCCTCGACGCGAGATGAGAGGGCTGGGGTCAGACACGCGATGGCTCCTTGTCCAGGTCAGTGGGCGTCTTGCGAGATCAGCATCGCCGAAGCGGGAGTTGCGCGCAGTGGGCAGAACTGTCCCATTGCGCCAGAGCAATTTCCCCCTTCCCGCGCGCGACCCGCGCCGCCGCGTAAGACTGACGCCGCTCGAGCGTGCTCCGGGTCCTACGCGAGCGTAGAGGCCGGCCTTGGCCAGCAGTTCGCCCGGTGCCACGCTGCCGGCCGGGCGCCGCTCGCGTACCAACGCGTTCGCTTCGCGCTGCAGCAGGTCGTTCAGCGGAGTCGCGATGCCGTGCAGGCGACCGAGCAACCCGATCTCGCCGTTGAGGAAGTCGGCCTCGATCGAGCCGGTGCCGCGGTTGGCGCTCTGCCACGACGAGCCGCCGCCGCGCTCGCGTCCCTCGACCGCGACGAGCTGCACCTGATCACGCCGGTACGCCTTCCACTCGTCGTTGCCGACCACGTCGATGCCGGCTGCCTCCAGCACGGCCCGGCCCTCGGCATCGACGCGTTGCACCAGCTCGCGCACCAGCTTCTGGCCGGCCTCGTCCTGGTCATGTCCGGTCAGCGCCTCGATCGAATTCCCCAGGTTTCGCAGCAGTTTTGCGTACTTCCAGCGCATCACCTCGGCGCGGGCTACCGACAGGAATCGGGCGGCCGAAAGGTCGATCGCCACCTCCTCGGCGAGCGCATCCACCCCGCTGGGATAGCAGCCGATGTCGAGCATCCCGGGATGCGGGCTGCCCTGCGCCTCGACCCGCCCCGGCTCCAGATGCTGGGCCGGCAGCATCACGCAGATGCCGTAGACCCGCTGGAATCGACGCAACGCCAGGCGTTCGTTCTCGACGCCGTTCTGGGCACACACGACCGGCAGGCACTCGGCGGCGCTGCTGCCGTTCGAGACGGGCAGCGCGGCGATGTCGCCGAGCAGCGCCTCGGTGTGCTGGGTCTTGGTCGCGAGCATCAGGACGTCGTCCGCACGCAGCGACAGCTCGGATGGCGACGCCGCCACGTCAAGCTCGATCTGATGGTTGCCCTCAGGCGTCGCGAGGGTCAACCCGTCGGCCTTCATGACGCGGGCATGCTCCCCGCGGGCCAGGACGGTCACGTCAGAACCTTGCAATCGCAGCAACCCGGCGATGCATCCACCGACGGCTCCGGCTCCCAGAATCACGTAGCGCACCCCCTAAGCCTGCCCTGTGACGGCGCGCTGGTTCCACTTCGATACCTTTCGCCCGTGCCCTCTCCTGCCGCGTTGCTGGACATGTCGGGTCGCACCGTGGTCGTCGCGGGCGCCGGCGGCGGGGGCATCGGCACGGCCATCAGCGGGATGCTGGCCGCCGCGGGCGCCCTGGTCGTCGGTGTCGACATCAGCGCCGAGGCTCTCGACGACTTCAGCGCCGCCACGACCGGCGTCGACTCCCGCCCGCACCCCGCCGTGGTCGGCAACGCGCGTGACCCGCAGGACGTCGAGCGCGCCATCGCCGCAGCGGGTGAGGAGTTCTACGGGCTCGTGCACGTCGCGGGCGGCATGCTCTCGGCGCCCTGGGAGCCGCTCACGGAGATGGACCCCGCCGTCTTCGACGAGCTCATGGACCTGAACCTGCGCTCCATGTTCCTGACGAGCACCGCGGCAGCCCGTCGGCTGCGTGAACTGCGGCGCGGCGGGAGCATCGTGGCGCTGTCGTCGATCGCCGGGCTCAGCTCGATGCCGTTCGGCGCCCCCTACGCGGCGGCGAAAGCCGCGCTGATGTCGCTGGTACGCACCGCGGCCCTCGAATGGGGAGCTGCCGGGATCCGGATCAACGCCGTCGCACCGGGCACCGTGCGCACCCCGAGAAGCCTGAAGAACAACCCCAACCCGCCGCCCGACACGCCCGCCGAGCGCGCCGCGGTCCCGCTCGGACGGCGCGGGCTCGCCGACGACATCGCCGGCGCGGTCACGTTCCTGCTGTCGGATCTCGCCGGGTGGATCACCGGTCAGGTGCTCGCTGTCGACGGTGGAGCGACCGCCCGGCCCCCGTTCGTCGGAGAGGACAACCTGCCGGTCTTCCTGCATGACGACGCGCTGCGCGAGCGGCTGGCCGGGCGGCAGGAGTGAGCCTGACGGCCGCGGTGATCGGCGGTCCGGACGGGCCGGCGGCGCAGGTGGCAGCCGGCCTCCGGAAGGGCGGTGCCGACGTCGTCGTCCTCGCACCCGGCGCGCCGTGCGGAACTCGCCGCGCAGCTGGTCGCCTCCGGCCGCCCGAGGCTCGTGGTCTTCGCTCCCGACCCCGGTCCGGCAGCAGGCCCGACCCCGATCACGGAGTACGACGCGCCCGGCTGGGACACGGTGGCCGCCCAGCCCATTCGCGACGCGATCGCGGCCTTTCAGGCTGCCGGTGACGCCTTCGAGGACGGTGGCGCCGGCGGCGCGATCGTCGCGCTCGTGCCCACGCTGTCCAGCCGTGGCTCGGCCGGCCTGACCGGCTGGAGCACCGCGGCGGAGGGGGTGCGCTCGCTGGTCAAGGTGGCGGCACGCGAGTTCGGCACCCGCCGGATCACGGTCAACGCCGTCGCCCTGCCGGCCGCTGCCCTGGCCGGCGCCGAAGGCTCGCTCGATCGCCCCGGACTGCCCCGCCGCGACGTTGCCGGCACCCACCGATGCCGGCGAGGCGGCCGGGATCATCGCCGCACTCGCGTCACCACCCTGGACCGCGGTGACGGGAGCGACGATCGCGGTCGACGGCGGCGTCTGGATGCCGGCATGAGCGCGCTGCAGGACCGCGTGGTGCTGGTGACCGGTGGCGGGGCCGGGATCGGGCGGGCGGTGTGCCAGGCCTGCGCCGACGCGGGCGCTCACGTCGTCGTCACGTCGCTGGGCAGCAACGGCGAGCAGACCGCCGACGCGATCACGAAGTCCGGGGGAAGCGCGTACTACGTCCAGGCCGACGTCGGCTCGCTCGCTGACATGCAACACGCCGTAGCAGCGGCGGTTTCGCGCTTCGGCGGCCTCGACGGGCTGGTGCACAACGCGACCAGCCGCCACTCCAGCGTCGTCACCTCCCTCGCCGATCTCGACCCCGCGGTGCTCGACGAGCACCTGGCCGTCTCGGTGAACGGCGCCTTCAACTGCGCGAAAGCGGCACTGCCGCACCTGCGCGAGCGGCGCGGCCGGCTGGTGCTGATGACCTCGCCTGCCGCGATGGAAGGAAGCTCCACGCTGCCTGCGTACGGCACGGTCAAAGGCGCTTTGCGCGGCTTCGCGAAAAGTCTGGCGCTGGAGGAGGGTCCGAACGGCGTCAACGTCACCGCGGTCTCCCCGCTGGCCGTGACACCCGCGCTGCACCGCGCGTTCGAGTCCAATCCGGAGCTGGAGCCGCGGCTGCGCCAGCTGGTGCCGCTCGGGCGGGTCGGTGACCCTTTCCTGGACATCGCGCCGGTGCTGACGTTCCTGCTCGGCGACGGCGCCCGCTACGTCACCGGCCAGACCCTCGTCGTCGATGGCGGAAGGTTCACCGGACTGTGACGATCACTCCAGCACCACTCGCGCCCGGATCGGTCTCCCTGCGCCTCTATCCGCACGCGCTGAACGCCGTCGACCTCATCGCCGAGATGCGCGCCCAGGCCGTGCTCGGACGCGAGGCCGGGCTTCGACGGGATGATGACCAGCGAGCACCACGGCGGCTTCGGCGGCTACCTGCCCAACCCGCTGCAGGTGGCCGGGTGGTTGCTCGACGCGATGCCCAGCGGGTGGGCGGCGGCCTGCCCGCTGCTGCTGCCGCTGCGTCCGGTCGCGCTGGTCATCGAAGAGGCCGCGTGGCTCGCCGCCCGGTTCCCCGGACGCGTGGGGCTCGGGGTCGCCACCGGTTCGCTGCAGGCCGACTTCGACATCCTGGACACCACCAAGGACGGTCTGGTCCAGCGGTTCGCCAGTGGCCTGAACCGCGTCGCCGATGCGCTCTCCGGCCGCGACCCAGGCGACCTGGCGGGCGACGCTGCCGTCGCCGGCTGCCGCGAGGCTCCCGTGCCGGTGATGAGCGCCGCCATGAGTCCGGCCGCGGTGCGACGGGCCGCGGCTGCCGGCGCCGGGCTGCTCTTCGATTCGCTCTCGACCATCGAGCGTTGCCGGATGCTCACCGACACCTATCGCGAGGCCGGTGCTCCCGCTGCCGCGCTCATGGTGCGGCGCGCCTGGGTCGGCCCGCCCCCGCGCAGCCGGCTCGACCAGCAGGTCGACCTCTACCGCACGTACGCCGCCCAGTCGGCGCAGAGCCACTGGGCCGACGACGCGGTGCTCTCCAGCGCCGACCCGGCCGAACTCGCCGAGATGCTCGTGGAGACCGTGATCGCGGCCGGCTGCGACGGGCTGAACATCCGGCTGCACGTCCCGGGGATCACGCCCGAGGAGATCCGCGATCAGCTCGCGGCACTCGCCGAGGTGGTCCCGCGGGTCTCGACGCTCCTCGCAGAACGGCTCGCTCAGCGGTAGACGGCGAAGCTGATCGCGACGTACATCATCACGCCGGCCAGGATCGTCATGAGTGAAAAACCTCGTGATAGCCGAAGGTCCGGGGCCACGGATCGGGACGCTTGGTGGCGTAGACGATGGCGCCCAGGCTGTAGATCAGGCCACCGCCGGCGACCAGCACCACCGTCGCCACCCCACCCGCGTGCAGCAACTCGGGCATGACGAAGACCGCGATCCAGCCCACGATCAGGTACGGCGGGATCACTGCCCAGCGCGGAGCCGAAATCCACAGCATTCGCAGCGCGATCCCGGCGAGCGCGCCGCCCCAGGCGAGCGCCAGCACCGCCGTACTCGTGCTCCCGTGCAGCAGCAGCAGGGCGAACGGCGTGTAGGTGCCGGCGATCAGCACCAGGATCATCGAGTGGTCGAGCCGTCGCATGATGGCTCTGGCCTTGGGCTGCCAGGTGCGCCGGTGATACAGCGCGCTGGTGCCGTAGAGCAGGCAGACGGCTACCGCGTAGATGATCGCGGCGATACGCGCGCGCGGGCCGTGGGCCAGCGCGATGAGCACGATCCCCGCGACGAAGAAGGTCGCCGCCGCCCACTGGTGCAGGTGGCCGCGCAGCCGCGGCTTGAGCGGCAGTCCGGAAGAGCCCGGAAGCGGGGCTGCGCTCATCCGCGACTCATACGCTCAGCCTGCCAGCAATGCACGTTCGGCGCTAACCCGCCGGCGCTCCTCGTAGCGAGTTGCCAGCCCGTCCAGCGCATCGAGGAAGCCGCGCAGCTCCACGCGCGCGGCCTCGGCCGGCCCGTCCAATCCTTCGAGCTCGAAGACGCCCCACTTGCGCAGCAGCGGCCAGACCACCTCGTCGTGGTGGATGCGCAGGTCGTAGATCCCGGCCTTGGCGATCTGGCGGGCCTTGCGGTCGAAATCCTTGATCCCGGTGCCGGGCATCTGGAAGCCGATGACCTCCTTCGCGATCGCCTGCACAGCAGCCGACGGATCGAGCTCCAGCGCCGCCGCCATCAGGTCGCGGTAGAAGATCATGTGCAGGTTCTCATCGGCCGCCACCCGCGCGAGCAGCCGCTCGGCGGCCGGGTCCTCGGTGTAGACGCCGGTGTTGCGATGGCTGATCCGGGTCGCGAGCTCCTGGAAGCTGACGTACGCGATGACCTCGAGCTGAGTCTTGCCGATCCCGTCAGCGGCGCTGTCGTAGGACTGCTCGACCTGACGCATCCGGCCGCGCTCGAGCTCGACCGGGTCGACGCCGCGGGTGACGAGCAGGTAGTCGCGCATGCAGAGCGAGTGGCGACCCTCCTCGGCGGTCCAGCGGTGCACCCAGGTGCCCCAGGCGCCGTCGCGACCGAAGGCGGAGACGATCTCGCGGTGGTAGCTCGGCAGGTTGTCCTCGGTGAGCAGGTTGACCTCGAACGCGACCTGCGCGATCGGTGACAGCGACGACTGGCTCGGATCCCAGGGCGTCTCTGCGAAATCACGGGCCTGACCCCAGGGCACGTACTCGTGCGGCATCCACTCCTTGGCCAGCCGCAGGTGACGTTCGAGGGCAGCCTCAGCGGCGGGTTGCAGCTCGCGAAGCAGGTCCAACTGTTCCGTCATAGGTCGATCGTGCTGGAGCCCGGGAGCCAAAACTAGGGCGTCACCGGCCAGACATCAGCCCCAGAATCACCCTGCGGGAACAAAGGGCAGCTCAGGGCAGCGTCGACAGGTCGGTCGCCGGCGGACCCGGCGGCCGGAAGATCTTGATCGCCGGACCGCCGATCACCTGCCGGTAGACGTCGGTGGCGCTGCGGCCCTCGGCGCCGAAGCCGCTGAAGCGCGCGTAGTTCAGCGTCGCACCGTCCTTGCCCCAGGTCGGGCACTCGATACCGGCGGGTGAGGACGTCAGTACCGACACCGGACCGCCGAACCCGGCCACGTAGCACAGTGAAGCGGCCGCGGCGGAGTCGTGACGGATGAAGGCGACCTTGTTGCCCGTCTGCGACCAGGTCGGCTGCGTGTACTGCCACGGGAACGCGGCGCGGGCGATGAGGAACGGGGTCCCCCCAGCCGCCGGGATGCGCCGGATCCCGTCGGCGGCCGCGTAGACGATCGCCGTCAGGTTGCTGCTCAGGCTCGGGGAGATGCCGCCGGCCGCACCGGGCACCGGATGCAGGCCCTGCCCGGTCGCCTGCACCATCCAGATCCCCTGGCCCGCGCCGAAGCCGATGGTGTCGCGGCTGAACGCGATGGTCTGCCCGTCCGAACCGACACACGGATCCAGATCGGCGACGCCGATGCTCGGGCTGGTGATCGGGTGCAGCAACGTGCCGTCGACCCGGCACAGCCAGAGCGCCCAAGTGCCCTCGCTGTCATCTCGGGCTCCGCGCGAGACGCACAGGTGAAGGCCGTCGGCGAACCACGCCGGGCGGCCGAAGACGCTCTGCACGATGTTCTGAGGGTTCTTGCCGTTGGGGTCCCAGAGCAACAGATCGCGCCGGTAGCCATTGAGAGTCCGGTAGAGGGTCGCGTATCGCTTGGGGGCGGCGGCGGGCGGCGGCGGGGTGCACGACGTCAGCAGCGCGGCCGCGCCGATACCCGCGGCGCTTCCCCTATGAGCTGCCGTCGGGTCGGCATCAGTTCACCTCCATGGTCTGGAAGATTCCGTTGGCGCGGGGCACGAGCGTCGTGCGGCCGTCATAGCTGCCGATGACGACGTAGAGGCAGAAGGGGCGTCCACGCTCGGAGAAGAAGAACTGCGCGCCCGCCTGGCCGGGCAGCGCGCGCTGGAGGCGGTCGGGTCCGAATTCCCCCGAGGTGATCCGGCTGGGCCGCTCGTGGCCGAACAGCGGGGTGGTCGCCTCGGACTGGTCGAACTCGATCAGCGCGAGGAACACGTGGTCGGGACCCATGATCTCGACCGCGCCGCCCCCGTAGTCACCGCGCACGGCCGGAAGCGGGAAGTCGGCCGCGTGCAGCACGGGAAGCGTGACCTCGCCGGCGAGCGCCTGGCGCTTGAAGATGCGCGCGTCCCAACCGCGAGGGGTCGTGACGGCCAGTCCCTGGTGAGCCAGTTTCATGCGCGTGCCCTCCTGGCTGTCCTGGCTGTACAGAAGCCGGCTGCCTCGATCACGCCGCACCCGCCGCGGCCAGCGCGAGCGCTCCCGCCGCCAGGACCGTCACCGTCACCGTGCGAGCGCGCGGAGCGATGACGTTGACCCGGCGATGCAAGGCCGCGAGCGCCTCGCCCGTGCGCACTCCGCGGACCGTCAGCAACGGCAACGCCCGCACCAGGCCGAAGGTGGTCCCGATGGCCACCGCGCCCCAGAACGACCCGGTGAGCACCGCCAGCGCCAGCGCCGCGTAGACCGACGCGCTCGAGACGATCGTCACCAGGCCGAAGCCGAGCTGGATGCCGAAGCCGCCGCCCACCACCCAGCCCCGGTAGCGCTGCAGCCAGTCCTCGTCGACCTGACGCCGCCACGACGGCAGCCGGATCTGTCGCGCGTCTGCCAAGGCCGCCGCTGCGCACGCCAGCGCGGCGATGACGACGAGCACCCGCGGGGCGAGCGACAGCTGCCCAGCGGCCGTCGCGAAGGCGCCCGCGATCGCCCCGAGCGCCGCTCCCCCTGCCGTCGAACCCAGCAGGTACCACGCGGTGGTCAGGCTCCACCGCCGCCGTCGTCCCCGCTCCCCGAGCGGAGTGATGCTGGTCAGCATCGACTCGCCTCAAGGCGACCACGTCGAGCGCACCGCCGCGACCGCAGCCACAGCGAGCCCTGCCAGCAGGACGGCAACCGACACCGGGCGCTTTACTCCGCATCCGGATAGAGGCTCGGGTGGCCGGGCAGGATCCCGGCGGCGGCGAGCTCGCTGTCGATGCGGTCGGCACGGTCACGACCGTTCAGGCCACCGTGACGCGCCCTTGCGCGCGCGGCGCACCTCGTTGTCGTCGGACGCCTGCCCGAGCAACGCTCGCACCTGCTGCCAGGTGCTGCCGGAGCCTTCGCCGGTGACGCGCCCGCCCTCGACCAGCAGGAAGTACGGGGAGCCGGGCACCTGGTAATCGGCCCAGGCCTGCGACGACATGATCGACCGACGCGTCCTGCGGGGCGATCCGGCGCAGGGCCGAGATGCTCTCCTCGTCCTCACCCTTGGTGACGACGACCAGCCGGGTGTCTGCCGGGAGCCGGGCGCCGCCGGGCTGGTTCAGCTCGTCCCAGAATCCGGCGCAGGTGCCGCAGCCGGTCGACAGGAAGGCCACGAGGCTCCGGCTCTCGTCGCTGGAGACGCCGACGGCGATCGACTCGTCCCACGGGGTGAGCCCGGAGATGTCGGCGACGCGCAGGGCGGCGTCGGTCACATCGACAGATCGCGGCGGTGCGATTCCTTCGCGTACGCCGGGGAAATCGAGCTCGGAAACGACCTTGGCGGTGCTGGCGGCGGCGGGTGCACCGTGGGAATGCTCTGCACCGCCCCCGAGGTCGTGCAGCGCCCGCAGGATCTCGGCGTGGCTGCGCAGCAGGCCCGCGACGAGCAGGCCGAGCAACGCGATCGCGACGGCTTCGGCGATGACAAGGCCGGTCATGCGCAAGCTCCACTCGAGGCAGGGCGCGGTGTGGTTGGCGGTGGTGTTGTCGAACAGCGTGGTGCGCCCGCACGACGGGAAGATCAGGTACGGCGGCACGCACGTGACGACCCGGCAGGCGACCGGCCCGCTGCAGCCGATCTGGGTGTTGCACTGGCCGTAACGGAAGACGTTCTGGCAGACGCGACGCTGGTCGCAGCTTCCGGTCGCCGCATGCGGCCGGCAGTTCCAGCAGCTCTCCGAGCAGAACGGCCCGCAGCCGTTGGAGCAGCTCTTGCAGTCGGCCTGGCAGTCGATGTAGTAGCGCGAACCGGGACGCCCGCCCGAGCAGCAGTAGCTCGAACCGTCGGCCCGCCACCAGCCGCCGACGAACGTGCCGGGCGGGCACTTGTTCTCGCCGCGGTAGATCGAGCAGCAGAAGGCGGTGTAACCGCCGGCAGCGGTCGACGCCGGACCGCAGATCGTGGTGATCGCGCTGACCGGTTCGGTCAGGTACTTCTTCGGCGACACCACCATCGCCGAGCCGACCACCGCCGTGCCGGCCAGGAAGCTGCGCCGGGTGCCGCGACTGGAAAGAACGCCGGCCGCCTTGTCGACGACCGACGTCAGGAAACCGCTCATAGCTGCTTGCTCATATGCGCGCCTCACGTGACGGGTTCAGGCGAAGGACAGCGACCAGGCGGGGCCACTCGGCGAGCGCCAGGTAGCCGAGCGCCGCGATGACGAGCACCAGCGCGACGAACGGCACGCCGGCACCGGGTGAGTGGGCGAGCTGACCCAGCGGCGAGCGTCCGGGCGCGATGGCCGCGATGCGCAGCGAGCAGCGCGGCGCCGGCGTTGACGACGATGTGCGCGTTGGTCGGCGGGGTGTCGGGCTTGCCGAAGCACCCGCAGGAGCTGATGGCGAGGCCGCGGCCTTTCGCGTAGCCCACGAAGGCCGCGAAGCTCGCGTACGAGAGGGCGATGAGGGCGGCGGGGATCGGCCCGGCGACGGCGAGCGCGACGACCGCGAGCACGGCCTCGCCGGCGCCGAGCAGGCGCACCAGGCCGGCGCTCGACGGAAGTCCGGCTGCGCGCAGCGCCCGCGACGTGTTCAACGGCCGGATCGCCTTGGCCGCCCCGGCGATCGCCAGCAGCAAGGCGAAAGCGGCGAACGGTCCGGCTACGAGGCGCACCCCGGCAGGCTAGGTCGAGCATCGGCAGATCCCCGGTGACCCGCCGAGCGCTCACCTGTGAGCCGCGCCAAACCCCTGGGAGGGCGGCCAAAACGTGGTTTTGGTCGTTATCAGCCTGAGAACGGCTAAAACGTGGTTTTGGCCGCGAAGGCGAGGCGGCGGAGGATGCGAGATTCGAACTCGCGAGGGGTTTCCCCCAACACGCTTTCCAAGCGTGCGCACTAGGCCACTATGCGAATCCTCCGCGAGCGAGCGTATCGGTTCGGCGTGCAGTGCCGGTTTGACTGACTGTCTTTCTGTCGGTGCCGGCCGGTATCGTGGCCGCAGACCCCTCGCGCGGCGTTACCCCGTGAACTCCCCCAGGGCCGGAAGGCAGCAAGGGTAAGCAGGCTCTGGCGGGTGCGCGGGGGGTCCCGCCGTTCGGCTCGGAAGGCTTCGCTTGTCCCAGGCGCTCTACAACCGGATCCGCCCTCGCACGTTTGCGCAGGTCGTGGGGCAAGAACACGTGACTGACGCGCTGGGCGCCGCGCTCGCATCCGGCCGGCTGCACCATGCGTTCCTGTTCAGCGGTCCACGCGGCTGCGGCAAGACGTCGAGCGCGCGCATCCTGGCCGCGTCGCTGAACTGCGTCACCGGCCCCACGCCGACCCCGTGCGGGGTCTGCGAGCACTGCACCGCGATCCGGGCCGGCTCGTCGATGGACGTCATCGAGATCGACGCCGCGAGCCACCGCGGCATCGACGACGCGCGGGAGATCCGCGAGCGGGCGATCTTCATGCCGGCGTCGGCCCGTTTCAAGGTCTACATCATCGACGAGGCGCACCAGATCACCTCTGACGCGTTCAACGCCCTGCTCAAGCTGGTCGAAGAGCCGCCGCCACACCTGAAATTCGTCTTCGCCACCACCGAGCCGGAGAAGGTGCTGCAGACGATCCGCTCGCGCACCCACCACTACGCCGTTCCGCCTCGTCCCGCCGGCGCTCCTGCGCGAGTTCCTCGCCAAGGTCTGCGTCGACGAGGGCGCCGAGGTCGAGCCGGCCGTGCTGCCGCTCGTCGTGCGCGCCGGAGCCGGGTCGGTGCGCGACAGCCTCTCGGTGCTCGACCAGCTGCTGGCCGGCGCCGGGCCCGACGGTCTCACCGCCGCGCACGCCGCCGCGCTGCTCGGGCTGTCCGACGCCGTCGGTGCTCGATGACGCGGTGGAAGCGCTGGCTGCCGAAGGCTGCCGCCGGCGCGTTCTCGGTCGTCGAGCAGGTGATGGCTACCGGCCACGATCCGCGCCGCTTCGCCATGGACCTGCTGGAGCGCGTACGCGATCTGCTGATGCTGCAGACCGTTCCGGACGCGCCGGATCGCGGGCTGCTCGCCGAGTACGCGCCCGATCAGATCGAGCGGATGCGCTCGCAGGCCGGCCGGATGGGCGCCTCCGAGCTGTCACGAGCCGCCGACCTGATGCACGACGGCCTGGTAGAGATGCGCGACACGATCAGCCCGCGGCTGATGCTCGAGCTGGTGCTCGCCCGCGTGCTGCTGCCCGGTGCCAGCGCCGATCCCGACGGCGCTGCAGGTGCGCCTGGAGCGGCTGGAGCGTCAGCTCGCCCGCATCGGTGCGCCGAGGCGGCGCCCGCCGCGCCCCGAGCGCCACGCAGCCACCCAGCCGTCCCGCGCCGCCGGCCGCTGCGCCACAGCCCCCGCGAGCCCGCCCGCCCCGGCCGCGCCCGCCCGCCCCGCAAAGCCGGCCCCCGAGCTGACAGCCTGGCCGGCGCTGGCCGCCCCGGGCCAGCCCCGCGAGCTGCGCCCGCGGAGCCCGCGCAGCCGCGGCCGCGCCGAGCGCCGCCGGCCGCGACCCCGCAGGCGCCCGGCTGCCGGCGACGTGACCCTCGCGAGCGTCGTCCGCGCTGGCCCGATCTGCTCGACCGCGATCGCCGCCGGACGCGCCCCCGGATTTCGCACGGCCGGCGCGCTGCTCGCTCAGGGGCAGCCCGTGGCGGTCCGCGGCAGCCGAGCTGGTGCTCGCATTCACGCCGGCCAACGCGACGCAACTTCCAGGAGGCCGGGCACCGCCGAGACGCCTGCTACGCGACGGCGCTCAGTCGACCGCTTCGGGGGCAGCTGGAAGGTCAGGGTCGTCCACAAGTCGCCGGCCAACCCTGCCCGCGTCGACGTCCGACGCTCGCCTTCCCGACGGCCCGGTCAGCATGCCCCGGATGACGTCGACCTGACCGATGAGCCGCCGACCAGGTCGATCAGCGTCGGCAGACGGGCGAGCGCGGCCCGGGCGGCCGCGACCCCGTCGCGTTCGCGATGGAGGCGCTCGGCGCGCGAATCGTCGACGAGCGGGAGACCAGCTAGCCGCGCCGGCAGACGTACGCTGCGCGCATGGCCAACCCGCGTGGCATGCCGCTCGGGGGCAGCAGCCCAACATCCAGCAGCTGATGAAGCAGGCCCAGCAGATGCAGGCCCAGATGGAGGCGGCCCAGGCGGAGCTGGCCGACGCCGAGGTCGAGGGCAGCGCCGGCGGCGGGCTCGTCACGGCGACGGTCACCGGCACCGGCGAGATCGTGAGCGTCATCATCGACCCGAAGGCGGTCGATCCCGGACGACGCCGAGACCCTCGGCGACCTGGTGGTGGCGGCCGTCCGGCGCCGCTCAGGAAGCCGCGGAGCAGCTGCAGCAGGACACGCTCGGCCCGCTCGCCGGCGCCGCCGGCGGCCTGCCCGGCCTCGGGCTTCTAGGCACGGCTTCACGCGTGTACGAGGGTGCGATCCAGGATCTGATCGACGAGCTCGGCCGGCTGCCGGGGATCGGGCCGAAGAGCGCCCAGCGCATCGCGTTCCACCTGCTGGCCGCCGATCCCGACGACGTGCGCGCGGCTCGCCCACACCCTGACCGAGGTCAAGGACAAGGTCCGGTTCTGCTCGATCTGCGGCAATGTCGCGTCCGACGAGACCTGCCGGATCTGCGCCGATCCGCGCCGCGACCCGGCGATCATCTGCGTGGTCGAGGAGTCCAAGGATGTCGTCGCGGTCGAGCGCACCCGCGAGTTCCGTGGCCGCTACCACGTGCTCGGCGGCGCCATCAGCCCGATCGACGGCATCGGCCCGGAAGACCTGCGGATGCGCGAGCTGCTCATGCGCCTTGCCGACGGCACCGTCACCGAGGTCATCCTCGCGACCGACCCCAATCTCGAGGGCGAGGCGACGGCCACCTACCTCGGCCGCCTGATCACGCCCCTCGGGATCCGCGTGAGCCGGCTCGGCCAGCGGCCTGCCGGTCGGCGGCGATCTCGAGTACGCCGACGAGGTCACCCTCGGCCGCGCGTTCTCCGGGCGGCGGCTGCTCGACGCCTGAGCCTCAACGCGGGCCCGAGCCGGCGCGGGCAGCGCGCGCCGCGGGAATCGCCGGCCGCGCGCGGTAGTCGCGCACCCAGCCAAGCACCTCGCCGGCGGGCAGCGGGCGCGACAGGTAGTAGCCCTGCGCCGCTCGTGCAGCCGAGCTCGCGCAGGTGGCTCCAGGTCTCCTCGGTCTCGACGCCCTCGGCGACGACCGCCGAGCCCGAGGTCCGCGCGCCAGGTCGACCATGGAGCGCACGATCGCCGCGTCGCTCGGGTTGTCGACGAGGTCGATGACGAAGGATTTGTCGATCTTGATCTGGTCGATCGGGAGCCGCTTCAGGTGAGCCATCGACGAGTAGCCGGTGCCGAAGTCGTCGATCGAGATCCCGATGCCGAGCGCCACCAGCCGGGTGAGGATCTCGTGGGCCCGCTCCGGATCGGCCATGATCGCGCTTTCGGTGATCTCCAGGTCGAGCTCGCTGCCGGCGATGCCGTGCGCCGAGAGCAGCGCGGCGACGTCGTCGGGGAGCTGCGGATCGAGCAGGCAGCGGGTCGAGAGGTTGACCGCGACCGGCGCGTCACACCGGCCTGCTTCCACGACGCTGCCTGGCGGACGGCCTTCGGAAAGCACGAGATCGGTGAGGGTGCGGATCATGCCGGTGCGCTCGGCGTCAGGGATGAACTCGTCCGGCACCAGCAGCCCGCGCTTCGGGTGCTGCCAGCGCACGAGCGCCTCGAAGCCGGTGAGCTTGCCGGTCTGCATGTCGAGCTTGGGCTGGTAGTGCAGGACGAACTGGCGCGGGTCGGCGAGGGCGGCGCGCAGCTCGGAGATCAGCGCCAGGCGCAGTCGGGCTGTGCTCGTCGAGCACCCGGTCGTACACCGACAGCCCCGAGATGCGCCTTCTTCGCGACGTACATGGCGACGTCCGCGTGCTGCAGCAGGGCCTCGAAATCGGTGCCGTGCTCCGGTGTGACGGCGATGCCGATGCTGGCCTCGACGTCGAGGCTGGCCCCCTCGAGCACGAACGGAGCGGCGAGCTCGGCCGCGGATGCGCCGGCCGAGCGTCTGCGCGTGTACGGCATCGGCAACGTCAGGCAGCAGGACGACGAACTCGTCACCGCCGAGCCGGGCGATGCAGTCGCCCTCGCGCATGCACGGCGGCCAGCCGCGGGCCGATCTCCTGCAGCAGCAGGTCGCCATGGTGGTGGCCGAGAGTGTCGTTGATCTCCTTGAACCGGTCGAGGTCGAAGAGCAGCAGCGCCACCCGCCGACCGGAACGGTTCGCCCGCTTGATGGCCGCCAGCGTGCGGCGGCGCAGGAGCTCGCGATTCGGCAGCCCCGTGAGCGGATCGTGATTGGCGAGGTTGTGGTTGTGGTCGGCCTGCTCGCGAAGGCGTCGTCGACGCGTGGGTCACCAGCCGGAAGAGCGCAAGCCAGAACACGAAGAGTCCACCGAGCAGCGCGGCGCTCATGACCATCGTCTGGTGACGGATGTTGCTCTCCACCGGACGCCAGGGCACGAGCGACTGCAGCGCCGCGCGCGGAGTGCCGGCGTCCGTCGACTCCGGAGAAACGATCTGCAATACCGGGCCCGAGCCCGCGATGATGGCGTGCAGCCCCGGATACGTGCGCGCGTCAGCACTCGAGATCAGGCGAGTGTGGGTCTGTCCGGCGAAGGCCGAGGCAAGGCCTTCCGGAGGATGTACCTCGCAGGTTCGTCAGCGGCGCGGACGCGTAGACCACCCGGCGCGAGGCGTTCCACACGATCAAGCCGACGAGTCGCTTCGAGTGAATGCTGGCGTCGATCATCAGCTTGCCGAGACCGGTCTGAATATCCTGATTATGAGGGATATCGGCTCTGTCCAGATGCGAGAGCGTGTAGAGCGTCGTCGCGTTCGTGTAGCCGATCAGGCGGACCGCTTCATCGACGTTGGTGCGCCGGATACGGTCGGCGCTCCAGCTTCCGAGCGCTACTCCCAGTAGCGCCACCAAAGCCGCGCTGAGCAGGCCGAATCGTGCGCTGAGCGAAAGCCGGCGACTCCAGCGCAGCGCCGACGGGAGGTTGCGCACCCGCTCCAGTCGGCAACAATGCCGGAAAGTTGATTCCCCGTCAGATTGCCGTGAGAAGGTCCGGCGAACCGGACAGGTTAATAACGCCGCTCAGATGGGATCGCGACGTCGTCGAATGCCCCGGCCGGACCGCGAAGACCCGGCGCCACCTGCCCCTTCGCGGGGCCGCGGAACCGCGTCACCGCGCGCTTCCCGGGCCTTTGCTGCGGCGGATTTGGGAAACGAGATCGGCCGCCAGAGCAAGCCGAGAGTGGGCTCAGGCCTTTCCTCGGAAAGAGTTTTCGGGGGCTCCTGCTCGGCGCTACCGCGAACCAATCTCTCCAGGTAGAAGGCATTGTTGTGGCAGTCCCACCAGCTAGTGACGGTGCGCCCCGGCGTATTCATCCGCGACCCTCGCCGTTCTCTCGTAGGTCCGCTGGCTCGCCCCGCCAACACCGGACCTGTCCTTCATGGATTGACCACTTCCAGTGTCGGAATCGGCGGCAATCCCCTGATCGGCCAGCCAGCCGACGGCCGGCTGCGCCGTTCAGCCTTCTCCCAGATCCTCCACAGTTCGACTGATCGGCGGCCCCATGACCTCCACATGAAGGTTCTTGGTCGCCCGGGCGAAGAGCTTGCGCTGCTTTTCGTAGGTGACGAGGACCCCGAGCAGGAGGTTCCCGCCAGGGTCGATCACCGAGAGTGGGGGGCTGTCGGCGAAACCTTCGCACTTGACCATGAGTTCCTGGGCGCGGCCATTGCCCCGGATGTCGCCGGAGTGGCTCGGAGCCAGCCGACCCACCGGCCGCCCGTCCAGGAACACCAGCAGGGGCGCGCTGTAGTACTGGCGCCGCAAGCGGGTCACCCGGATCGTCATCGCTGCCTCCATCCGGGCGTGACCGGCTTGCTGCTCGCCGTCGCGCACGCTCGAGGACAGTCGTGCTCAGCGACTCAGAGCAGCCCAGGCTAGTTCTGGCCAGTCGGAAGGCGGCGCGTGACCCTGGCCGGGGAGGATCGTCTGGCTCAGATGAGCACCCTTCAGCCAGCGGCCCGTGCTTGCCGCCGGACGTATCACGACAGGCACCCCGCCGATCACGACCCGTCCACCTTTTCTGGAGATCACCAGATCGTCGGTTCCGGCGAAGAGGGCGCCGTACCCCGACCAGTACCCGGCGACGGGCATCTCGGGGGCGGCCGCCCAGACGGCAAAGCGATTGCTCACCGTCGGCCGTTCGGCCAGCAAACGCTCGACCATCATTCCGCCGTTGCTGTTGCCGGCCAGGTAGATCGTCTTCAGGCCGTATCGGGAACGGGCAGTGTCGATGGCGGTGACGAGCCAGCTCACGTCGTCACGCTTGGCGGCCGAGGCGGAGTCGCAGCACAGCCCCGCATTCCAGGAGTAGCCGCGTCCGGGATAGATCGCGACGAAACCATGGCGGTCGGAAGATGCGGACCACCCTTGTGTCACGGGGATCGCCACGGTTTCCAGGAAGCCGTGCAGCACCACGACACCGATGCCGGTCGGGTGGGCCGGCACGTGAACGCTGACCTGACCGTCTCCGACGTCGAAAAGGAAGTCGTGCGCGCTGGGAGCCGACGCCCGCGGGCTGGGGACCGGCGGCGCGTGGGCGCTGCAGGCCGTCAGGAGCGCAGCCAGCAGCAGCACCCGTACCAAGGCCAACCTCACCTGCTCTGTCTAGCCCATGATGGTGACAACCACGCGGCGACCAGCTGGCGCCCAGCAAAACCTGCAGGTCACACACTCAACTAGGATCGGCGAGAGCCGCTGTCCCGAGCTGGAGGCCCGATTGTTCATCACCAACCACGTGCTCGCCGGTGCAGCCATCGGGTCACGGCTGCCCCCGAAGCGGGCGGCGATCGCGGGGTTCGCGAGCCACCTGGCGATGGACAACATGCCGCACTGGGGTGTCGTCGGTTACTTCCCGATCACCGCCGCCCGACGTGACGGGATTCTCGGTCTCGGCATGATGGCGGCCTGCACCGCACTCGCGGGCAAGGAGCGCCGGCTCGGCGTGCTGGCGGGGATGTTCGGCGCGTGCCTGCCCGACACCGACAAGATCGGTGAACATTTCGCTGGTCGTAGCCCCTGGCCGGCGCGTTTCGACGACTTCCACAAGTGGCTGCAGCGCGAGGCGCCGCATCGGATCCCGCATGAGGTGCTCGCCGGGATCGGCCTGGCGACGATCGCGGCGACCCTGCTCAGCCGGGGCTCCGCGGCTGCAGCGCGCCGTTTAACCAGAGGTTCTCCCTGGGTCACCGCCGATACTCTGGATCACGTGGCGCTCATCGTTCAGAAGTACGGCGGATCGTCCGTGCAAGACGCGGAACGGGTCAAGCGCGTCGCCGAACGCATCGTCGCCACCAAGCGGGCGGGCAACGACGTGGTGGTCGTCGTCTCCGCCATGGGCGATACCACCGATGAGCTGCTCGACCTCGCGCAGCAGATCAGCCCGGTCCCGCCGCCGCGCGAGCTCGACATGCTGCTCACCTCGGGCGAGCGCATCAGCATGGCGCTGCTGGCGATGGCGATCGCCAATCTGGGCGCCGAGGCGCGGTCGTTCACCGGCTCGCAGGCAGGCGTCATCACCGACTCCGTGCACGGCCGGGCGCGCATCATCGACGTCACGCCGGGCCGTATCCGGGCCGCCCTCGACGACGGGGCGATCGCGATCGTCGCCGGTTTCCAGGGCGTCAGCCAGGACACCAAGGACATCACCACGCTCGGCCGCGGCGGCTCCGACACCACCGCCGTCGCGCTGGCCGCCGCGCTCGAGGCCAGCGTCTGCGAGATCTACACCGATGTCGACGGCGTCTTCAGCGCCGATCCGCGGATCGTGCCTGACGCCAAGCAGCTCAAGACGCTCAGCTACGAGGAAATGCTCGAGATGGCGGCGAGCGGCGCGAAGGTGCTGATGCTGCGGTGCGTCGAGTACGCGCGGCGCTACGAGGTGCCCATACATGTGAGGTCGTCGTTCTCGGGCAAGCCCGGCACGATCGTCTCGAATGAGCAGGAAGGCGAGGACGTGGAGCAGGCAATCATCCGCGGGGTGGCTCACGATCGCAGCGAAGCGAAGGTGACCGTCGTCGGATGCCCTGACAAGCCGGGCCTGGCCGCCGCCGTCTTCCGCACCGTCGCCGAGGCCGGGGTCAACATCGACATGGTCGTCCAGGTCACCGCACATGCGACGACCGGGCGCACTGACATCACCTTCACCGCCCCGAAGTCCGATGCGCCCGCGGCCGTCGCGGCGCTGGAGCGGGTGAAGGAGCGAGATCGGCTTCGAGAAGACGCTCTTCGACGAGCACATCGGCAAGGTCTCGCTCATCGGCGCCGGCATGAAGAGCCATCCCGGGGTCAGCGCGCGCTTCTTCGGCGCGCTCGGCGATGCCGGGGTCAACATCGAGATCATCTCCACCTCGGAGATCCGGATCAGCGTGGTCTGCCGCGACACCGAACTCGACGCGGCCGTGCGCGCCGTGCATGACGCGTTCGAGCTCGGCAGCGGCGAGGAGGCCGTCGTCTACGGAGGTAGCGGCCGGTGAGCACCAACCGCAAGCCCACCCTCGCGGTCGTCGGCGCCACCGGCGCGGTAGGCACCGTGATGCGCGAGCTGATCACCGAGCGGGAAGACGTCTGGGGCGAGATCCGGCTGATCGCGTCGGCCCGCAGCGCCGGCAAGCTGCTCCCGGTCCGCGGCACGGAGCTGGAGACGCTCGCGCTCGCTCCCGAGGTTTTCGACGGGGCCGACTTCGCCGTCTTCGACGTGCCCGACGAGATCTCTGCCGTCTGGGCGCCGATCGCCGCCGCGCGAGGTGCCGTCGCGGTCGACAACTCCGGCGCTTTCCGGATGGACCCCGACGTGCCGCTGGTGGTGCCCGAGGTCAACCCCGACGACGCGTTCCGCCGTCCGCGCGGAATCATTGCCAACCCGAATTGCACAACCCTGTCGATGATCGTCGCGATCGGCGCGCTGCACCGGGCGTACGGGCTCACCGAGCTCGTCGTGGCGAGCTACCAGGCCGCCTCCGGCGCCGGCCAGGCCGGTATCGACACGCTCGAGGCGCAGCTCTCGGCCGTCGCCGGGCAGGGCCTGGGCACCGTCGCCGGTGACGTCCGCAAGGCCGTCGGTGAGCTCGGCGCCTTTCCGGCGCCGCTCGTCCTCAACGTCATCCCGGTCGCCGGCTCGCCGAAGGCTGACGGCTGGACCAGCGAGGAACTGAAGGTGCGCAACGAGTCCCGCAAGATCCTCGGCCTGCCCGACCTGCGCGTCGCCGCCACCTGCGTGCGCGTGCCGGTGATGACGACCCACTCGCTCGCCGTGCACGCCACTTTCGAGCGAGAGGTGACGGCACAAGGCGCCCGCGAGCTGCTGGCCGCCGCTCCCGGCGTCGAGGTCATCGATGACTTGGAGCTGGGGCTGTACCCGACACCGGCTGACGTCGTCGGCACCGACCCGACGTACGTCGGACGGATCCGCCGGGGCCTCGACGACCCCCGCGTCCTGGAGCTGTTCGTCTGCGGCGACAACCTCCGCAAGGGCGCAGCCCTCAACACGCTGCAGATCGCCGAGCTCGTAGCAGCTGATCGCTCGTCGCACGCGGACTCGCCGTGGCGACGGATGAAAGCCTGACCGGAGCGGTCACCGTGGCGTGGCGCGAGCGGCTGTCCCGGGTGGCAGCGAGCAAGCCGGACGCGGCCGCCGAGAGGGCCGAGCGGCTCCGGGCACTCGCCCGCGACGCGGCCGGCCGGTGGGTGGAGCCGTACCGCAGCGCGGAGCACGGCGACCTGCTCTATGACGACCGCGGACTGCCCCGGTGATCTTGGATACGGGGGCGCTCATCCCCCGGCGGGACTGAACTTCGGCGACTGCTTTTCCTACGCGCTGGCCCGCGCCACCGGCCAACCACTGCTGTTCAAGGGCGGCGACTTCACACTGACCGACGTCGCGGCCGCCCTTTAGCGCTTCGTCAGACCTGAGCCAGCGAGGACGACTCCATCCGCCGCTTGCCAGGCGTGAATGCGACCGGCAGGTGCTTGACCCCGCCGATGAAGTTCGAGCGCAGGATGTCGGGCTCGGCGGTCATCTTCATGTCGGGGATGCGCTGAAGAAGTTCGGCGAACAGGATCCGCAGCTCGGCACGAGCCAGGTTGGCACCCAGGCAGAAGTGCGTGCCGCCGCCGCCGAAGGCGACGTGCTCGTTGGGCGTGCGAGTGATGTCGAAGCGGAACGGGTCTTCGAAGACGTTCTCGTCACGGTTGGCGGAGATGTACCACATGACGACCTTGTCGTCCTTCTTGATCTCCTGACCGTTGATCACCGTGTCAGTGGAGGCGGTACGCCGGAAGTGCAGCACCGGCGAGGCCCAGCGCAGCACCTCTTCGACCGCACCGTCCAGCAGCTCGGGGTTGTCGACAAGCAGCTTGTACTGGTCGGGGTTCTGCATCAGCGCGTGCATGCCCCACGCGGTGGTGTTACGCGTGGTCTCGTTACCGGCAACCGTCAGCAGCAGCATGAAGAACTCGAACTCGGCGTCCGACAGCTTGTCGCCGTCGATCTCGGAGTTGATCAGCTTGGTGACGATGTCGTCGCGCGGGTCGACCTTGCGCTGCGCGGCGAGCTGGTTCACGTACATGTACAGCTCGGTCATCGCCGTCATGTTGTCTTCGGTGCCGCCGTACTCGGGGTCATCGATCCCGATCATGCGGTTGGACCAGTCGAACAGCAGCTTGCGGTCTTCCTGCGGCACGCCCATGATCTCGGCGATCGCCTGCAGCGGCAGCTCGGCGGCGAGGTCGGTGACGAAGTCGCAGGACCCCTTCTCGATGACCTCGTCGATGATCACCGTGGTGCGGTGCGAGAGGTACTGCTCGAGCAGGCCGATCATGCGCGGGGTGAAGCCCTTGTTGACCAGCTTGCGGTAGCGCGTGTGCTTGGGCGGATCGGTCACCAGCAGCATGACCCCGCGAAGGTCGCCGCCCTGCTCGGGCAGCTCGTCAGGGTTGTAGAACCCGACGACGTTCTCCTTCTCGGAGGAGAACAGCCCCGAATCGCGGTTGACCAGGGTGACGTCGGGATGGGTCACGACGTTCCAGAAGCCCTTGGCGTCGGGCAGGTCGTGCCACGCAACGGGTTCCTCGGCACGCAGCCGGCGGAACATCTCGTGATGCTCGCCGCGCTGAAAGCGATCAAGGTCGGTCAGGTCGATGCCTGGTGTCTTCACGAAAGGCCTCCCCAGGGCGCCATGATTACGGCGTCTTTTGGGGAGGCTACAACGCGAAGCGGCACCGAGTCTGACAGCACGTCAGATCCGGCGCCGCCGCCTTCTCAAGATCAACGCGCCCATGATCTTGGAATAGCCGTGATCATCCGGCTCAGACCATGATCATGGGCGCGTTGATCATGGTCAGCCCTCGAAGGCCGCGACGCCGACGGGGCAGCTCACGCCCGTACCGCCGATGCCGCAGTAGCCGTTCGGCACCTTGGCCAGGTACTGCTGGTGGTAGTCCTCCGCCGGGAAGAAGTCGCCGGCAGGCGCGATCTCGGTCGTGATCGGGCCGAACCCGGCGGCCTCCAGCGTGGCGGCGTAGGCGTCACGGGTCGCCTCGGCTGACGCCAGCTGCTCGGCGCTGTTGGTGTAGATCGCCGACCGGTACTGGGTGCCGACGTCGTTGCCCTGGCGCATCCCCTGGGTCGGGTCGTGTCCCTCCCAGAAGACGCGCAGGATCTCGGTGAGCGAGATCTTGGACGGGTCGAAGACGACCCGGACGGCCTCGGTGTGCGCGGTGCGCCCGCTGCAGACCTCTTCGTAGGTCGGGTTGGGCGTGATGCCGCCGGCGTAGCCGACCTCGGTGGAGTAGCCGCCGTCGAGCCGGTAGAACATGCGCTCGGCACCCCAGAAGCAGCCGAGGCCGAGGATCACCTCGTCGAACCCGGGCGGGACCGGCGCGTCGAGCGGGGTGCCCAGCACGAAGTGACGCGCGGGGACGGGCATGCGGCTGGAACGGCCGGGAAGCGCCGTCTCAGGAGTAGCTAATTCGAGCTTGGTACGCGAGTTGAACCACATACCCCCCAACAACGCCGAAGCGGCGCGTAGCTGTTCCGGCGGGAACAGCTACGCGCCGCTATCGGTGTGTCAGTGACCTGACGCTCGAACCGGATGAGTCAGATCGGGCGAACGACCTCGGCCTGCGGCCCCTTGGGGGTCTGGCCGATCTCGAACTCCACCCGCTGGCCCTCATCGAGGCTCTTGAAGCCATCGGCCTGAATGGCCTTCCAGTGGACGAAGACGTCAGCGCCGCCACCATCGACGGAGATGAAGCCGAAGCCCTTGTCGGCGTTGAACCATTTGACGGTGCCCTGTGCCACGAACTCTCCCTGAACTGATGCGCGAGGCCCACGTGTTGAGCGCCCCGGGCCTTACGTCAGGCGGCTCGGGCGAAGGAGCTCACCGTCAGTGTCACTGGATGTGCGCGAGCGCCGCCCAGCGACAGCGGCCAAATAAAACGTTACACGGCTCTCGCCGCGGTGGGTACATGACGTGTGAGATGGCCGAGCTCCAATTTCATCTGGTGAATCCGCTCCTCCGTGACGAGCGCGCCGTGCCCCGCTTCGTAGGTGTAGAGCTCGTACGGGGTGCCCAACTCCTCCAGCTTGTGCAGGTAGTTCTGCACCTGCCGGATGGGGCAGCGGGGGTCGTTCAAACCGGCCATGACCAGCAGCGGAGCCTTCACCGCGGCCGCATAGGTCAGGGGCGACGCCCGGTGATACTTCTCCGGCACCTCCTCCGGGCTTCCGCCCAGCAACGCCCGGTCGAACGCGCGCAGCGGCTCCATCTCGTCCTCGTACTCGGCGACGTAATCGGCCACCGGGACGATCGCGATGACGGCCGCCCAGAGGTCGGGCTGGGTGCCCGCAGCGAGCAGCGCAAGGTAGCCGCCCCACGACCCTCCGGTCACTGCCGTACGCGTCGGATCGAGCGTCCCGTCGGCGACGAGCGCGGCCCGCACGGCGGCGACATCGGCGAGCTCGATGAAGCCGACGTCCGTCTCGTTCGCATCGCGCCAGGCGCTGCCGTAGCCGGTCGAGCCGCGGTAGTTCACGAGCACCACGGCGAAACCCGCGTCGACGAAGGCCGACGAGCGCGCCGAGAACGCGTCCTCATCCTGAGCGTTGGGACCACCGTGAATGTCGAAGACCGCCGGATGGGGCCCGGCGCCGGGCGGGACGGCAAGCAGCGCGTGCAGCGGGCCGGCCGGGGTCTCGACCGTGACATCGCGGAACGGCGCGCCGCCGGGCGGAGGAGGTCCAGGGGCGCGAACCACGATGCGGTCGGCGAGGTCGCGGATGCGAGGCGGGTGAGCGCCGGAGGTCCAGGACAGCCAGATGTCCGCGCCGGGACGGGTGGTCGCGCCCGCAATCACTCCGGGCGGGGTGGCGATCGAGTTGACCACCGGCGTCACCGGCCGGCCCGCCTCCAGGTCGAGCCCGGCGAGTTCGGCGCGGAAGAGTTCTGACCGGGCGCGCTCGCCGCGTTCCAGCAGCAACGCGTCGCCTTCGACGTACCAGGAGGCGTCCAACTCGCCGGTCAGGTCGATGGCGAGCTCGGTCACCGGCGTGCCGGAGGCCGGCTTCGTCAGGTCCCAGAGCAGCAGTTCCGCGCGTCCGCGCCGCTCGTGCCCGACCAGCAGGACGGGCCGGTCGGGTGCGAAGCCCAGCGAATCCAGCCCCTTTCCGGCGCCGTCCCAGAGGTCGGCGACGGCGGCGCCGTCCGGGGTGACGATGCGCAGTGCGGGATGGCGGTTGTCGCCGTGCTCGGAATGGCTGATGGAGATGAGCAGGCCGTCGTCGGTGACGTCGCCGACGCTCGCGTCCTGCTCGTGGGAGTAGATCAGCGCCGGCTCCCCGGCGGTGGGGACGCGCCAGATCTCGGTGCCCTCGTCGTCGCTGCGACCCACGTAGGCGGTGCCGTCACGAGCGATGGCCAGCCCGGCCGGCCACCCGGGTTTCAGCGCCTCGGACACCGGACGCGCCTCGCCGGTGCCGTCCCAGGGCTGCACCTTCCAGACGCCGAACTCGTCGCCGTCGGTGTCGGCGAACCACCAGATGTCCTGGCCGTCCGGCGTGATGGTCCCGTGCAGCGTTCCCTGCTCGCGATCGGTGACCTGGCGCAGCCCCGCGCCGGGGGCATCGTCGGCGCGCGCGGCTGCCGCGTCGAACGCGTAGATCTCGAAGGTGCCGCCGGCGTTGCTGAGCGCCACCCCCCGGTCGGGCGCGTCCCACGCCCAATCCGGCAGGCTCACTCGCGCAGCCCGGAAGCGGTGTTCCCACAGTTCTGGCTTGTTGGGCCCCCCCGAGTGTTCGGTCTGCAGGTTTGTCACAGTGGCGATCCTGCCAGGATTGCCATCCAGAACCCCAGCAAGGAGGATGCGCCGATGACTTTGACGCTGCAGGAGATCTCCGATCGGATGGAGATCCAGGACCTGTTGACCAGCTACAGCCACGCGATCGACAGCCGCAATTGGGACGCGCTCGATGACGTCTTCACCGAGGATGCCCATATCGACTACACCGAAATGGGCGGCAGCACCGGCAATCTCACCGAGACCAAGGATTTCCTGATCAAGGCGATGCCGATGTTCTCGAGCTTCCAGCACATGGTCGCGACGACGAAGCTCGACTTCGACGGTCCCGACCTCGCTCGCGGCAAGACGATCTGCCACAACCCGATGGTGATCGACAAGGGCGAGGGCAAGCAGCCCCACGTCTTCATCTGCGGCCTCTGGTACCGCGACACCTTCGTCCGTACCGACAAGGGCTGGCGCATCAAGGACCGCTACGAGGAGAAGAGTTTCTTCTACAACTACGACGGCTGACCGCCGCCCGCCGGCGGTCAGGGCACGCCGGCCGGCGTAGATGGCCCCCTAGCTGTTCGCGGCGATGACTTCCTGGATCGCCTCGGGAGTGCGGGCCACGACCGCGCGGCCGTCGTCGAGCAGCACGATCGGGCGCTGGATCAGCTTGGGATGGGCGACCATCGTCTCGATCCAGCGCTCGCGGTCGGCCGGCGTTCGCGACCACGAACTCATGCCGAGCTCCTTCGCGACCGCCTCGGCGGTGCGGGTGATCTCCCACGGCTGCATGCCGAGCCGGTCGAGCACGTCGGACAGTTCAGCGGCGGACGGGACGTCGTCGAGGTAGCGGCGCTGCGGGACATCGAGGCCGGCGTCAGCCAATTCCTGGCCCGCGATCCGGCACTTCGAGCACGACGGGTTGAACCAGATCTCCATGCCTCATCTAACCCGCCTCCGCGTGGGCCGCCCGCAGCTCCTGCGCCTGTGATCCTGGGCATTTCGCCTCCAGCGAACGGGCGAAAACGCCGAAAACCTACCCATGGGCCTCACGCGACTGCGCACTGCGCTGGCGCTACTGCCCGTGCTCATCGCGATCACGGCGGTCGGATGCACGCCCGCCAACGTGGTGGAGTCGGGCCTGGTGGTCGACGGCCTGCGCGTCTCGGTGCACTACACCGCCTCGACCACCGCGCGTCCGCTCGTGCTGGCGCTGCACGGGCTCGGCTCGACCGGCTCCCAGTTCGAGAAGGACACGGGACTGGACGCCTTCGCCGACTCCCACGGCTTCGTCGTCGCGTATCCGGATGCGCACGTCGCCCCGCACGTCCCGACGGCGCCGAGTCCCGTTCCGACGGTGAGCCCGAGCCCGACGGTGAGCCCGCACTGCGGGCCCCACCCCGACTCACCTGCCGGGCGGCACTCTCATGCAGGAGCGCGCCCACTTCGCGAGCGAGTTCGTCGAGGGAAGCAGCCCCCACGACACCGTCAGCACGCTTCGGGCCTGGAATGCCGGTGACTGCTGCGGCGCCAGCACCGCCGACGACGTCAGGTACCTGCGCGACGTCGTGACCGCCGTGGCGAAGAAAACGAAGATCGACCCGCGCCGGGTCTACGTCATCGGGCTTTCCAACGGCGGGATGATGGCCCTGCGCGCCATCTGCGACGCACCTTCCGTCTTCGCTGCGGCGGGGTCCGTCGCCGGGCCCTACCTCGGGACGACGTGTGCCCGGCCGATCTGGAAGCACCTGCACGGCGCGCTGGATCCGGTCGTTCCCTACCGCGGCGGGGTTCCGCCCGGCTCGACGTTCCTGTCAGTCACGCCCGACTGGTGCCTGTGCTCGTTCCCGAACTCGACGACCGAACCTGCCCGCTTCTCGCCCGTCACCGTCTCGGTGACCATCGTCAAGACCGGCGTGCATGACTGGCCGAAGCTGCACGACGGCGCCTGGAACCTCGACGGCAACGCGGCGCTGTGGAACTTCTTGTCCCGCTACCACCACTGAAGCGGCAGCGGGCTGCTAAGCAGCGCGGTACGCGGCGACGATCGGCTCCAGCTCGGCCGGGCTGGCACCGTGCATGATGACGCCGTCGCAACCGAGCGCGAGCTGGCCCTTGACCGCCTCGACGCATTGCGCCGGGGTACCGGTCGCGCTCGGCGCCAGCCACTCCTGCAGGAATCAGCGTGGCGACATGTTCGAGCTGCTCGGTGGTCCCGACGACGTCGAGGCCGCGCACGCTCTTGACGACGTCATCGGCGAGGAAGCGGTCGAGGACGGCGTGGTCCCAGCCGTTCGTGCGTACCAGCAGGTCGCCGTAGCCCTGCAGGTAGGTGCCCAGCCGCCCGACCGACTTCATCAGCCGCTTCTCGTACGGGATGTGGTCGCCGATGGTGGCGAAGCAGGACCACACGCGTACCGACGCCGGGTCACGACCGGCCTTCTCGGCCGCGTCCTTCACCGTCTTGACGCAGCGAGCGGTCGTCTCGTCGGTGAAGTACGTATGCAGCACGACCTCGTCAAAGCAGCGGCCGGCCAGCTCCAGGGTGTTCTTGCCGAAGGCCACGATCCCCATCGGCAGGTACTCGTCCAGCGACGCATCGAGGTGCAGCACGGGGTATTTCCCGGCGGGTCCGTCGTGACCGATGATCGCCTCGCCGCGAAAGAGCCTCCGCATGAGGCCCGCGAAATCCTCCAGCTGGGCGGTCGTGATGTGCGACATCCCGTACGCGTCCTGCATCGGGACGATGCCCCGGCCGAGCCCGAGCACGAAGCGGCCGCCGGTGAGGCTCTGCATGGTGCGCGCGATGGCAGCGGTGACCATGGGATGACGCGTGTTGTGGTTGGTCGCGGCGGTGGTGATGGTGATGCGGTCGCTGACCGCACCGGCCGCGCCCGAGAGCGTCGCGATCTCCTTGCGGTTGTAGCGCTCGGAGATGAAGACGCTGCCGAAGCCGAGCCGCTCCCCGTCGCGCACCTCATCGATCAGCTCACGGGCGGAGTCAGGGGAACCGGCCAGCGTGTAGAAGCCGAGCTCGTCGAGCACCGGCGGATCTGCGGTCATGACGGCAGCATGTCAGGCGGCATCAACGCCGCCTGACATACCTCCCGTCAGTGCTCTTGCGGAATCCTCAGCGGGTGGCGCCCACCGTCGCGGGGTTCTGTGCCATCTGCGATCCGGTCAATCCACCGGAGCTCGATGTCGAGCCCGGGCTCGGCTGCTGGACCAGCATCTGGTGGACCTGGCTCGTGGACTGGGCGCTCGCTGTGGTCGGCACGTAGGCCAGCTGGCTGAGCTGAGTCAGCGAGCCGTGGAACCAGCTCGCGTCGACCGCGTCGACGATGCCGGAGACCTTGGCGGTGCTGCTGTACTGCCAGAACGTCGAGTACTTGAAGTCGCCGAACAGCGTCGGCCCGGTGTTGGCCGGCTCGTAGTCCGCGATCCAGACGTTCCACTGGGAGAAGCCGGTCGGATTACCCATGTAGGCGCGCCAGAACCAGGAGCCGCTGTAGATCATCGGGGGACGCCCGATCGCCGTCTGCAGCGTGGTCAGGAAGGTACGGGTCCAGGCGGTGACGTTGGCCGGCGAGAGTCCGCCGTTGGTCTCGATGTCGAGCACCGGCGGCAGGTAGCCGGCGAGCCGCACGTTGCCGATCTGGGCGGCGAACAGGCGCGCGTCCGATGCGGCGGTCGAGATCGGCAGGCGCGGACGGCCGAAGTGGTACGGCGCGACATACAGGCCCGCAGCCCGCGCGCCGTGGATGTCAGCGCTCGCGTACGGGTTGACGTAGAAGTTGCCCTCGCTCTCCTTCACGAAGGCGAAGCGGGCACCCTGAGCGCGCACCGAGGACCAGTTGATGGCAGCGCCGAAGGGGTGCTGGTAGTTCGAGACGTCAGGTCCCCAGATCGTCTTCGCGTAGGGACCGGACATCGGCCCGGTCGACCCCAAGGGAGAACAGGCAGCACTGACAAGACCGATGGCCGCAGCCACGGCGATCAATAAGAAACGGCGGACGAGCTTGCGCATCGAGTACCTCTCGGAACAGGCCGAGCCCCGGTGGACCAGCGACGAGAGCGGCCCCTCGGTTGAGCAGCCACCCTTACCCGATCGGACCTGGGGAGCCTGACTGAAGCGTTTATGGGGGCAATCACCGACCGAACCGGAAAAGGGGCAGTCCAGCGCGTTCAATCCGGCGCTACGCTGCGTGATTGCAGGGAGGTGACGAACCCGGCAGCCTGCACGCCGAATGCAGAACTCCGACCTGCCATCCGTTCCAGAAATCGGAACTGAACGCGCCTGGCCGCGATCAGTTGATCATGACGGTCGGTGAGCCGACGGCACCATGCGCCGTCGCAACGTCACAGGTTTCACAGGAAATGGACGCGAGAAATTCAACCGGCCGACCGCACGCGTCGGGAGGCCGCGGCCACGGCCACGGTTGCTAGGAGGCCATGGCCGCGCTTCGCGGTCCCCTCACGAGGCGCCCGGGGCGCGCGCCGGTGTCCTGATCCCGGCGTCGCGTGATGACCCCGCTGACGATCGTGGCTTCGTAGCCACTCGCGTCCTGCAGGATCCGGCGGCCTCCTGCGGGGAGGTCGGCCACCGAGCGCGGCGCGTGCAGCGTGAGCCGCTCGAGATCGATGACGTTGAGGTCGGCCTTCTTGCCCGGCTCGAGCGTGCCCCGGTCGTGCAGCCCCACAGCCGCCGCCGTGCCCGCCGCCTGCTTGGCGATGACCAGCTCGAGCGGGAGCGTCTCACCCCGCGAGCGGTCGCGAGCCCAGTGCGTGAGCAGGAAGGTCGGCATCGACGCGTCGCAGATCATCTTGACGTGGGCGCCGCCGTCCGACAGCCCGATCACGGTGTCCTGGTGGGCAATCATCTCGCGCAGCGCGTCGTGGGAACCCTCGCCGTAGTTGAGGAACGCGCCCAGCAGGAGCGTGCCCGCGGCCAGCTGGTCGTAGAGCACCTCCCAGGGGTCCTTACCGGTAGCCGCCGCGATCCCGGCGATCGACATGTCGGCCGTCGGCTCGTAGTCCGGCGGGTCACCCATGACGTAGATGCGCTCGAACATGTACGGGGTCGACTCGGTGAGGGTCTCGAACTGGCGCTTGGGGTCGGGCGGCAGGTCGCTCTCGGCCAGGATCGCGGCCTTGACCTCCGGCTTGCGCAGCTCGGCCGCCAGCTGGTCGAGCGGCAACGAATCCTCCAGCGCGCGAAACGTCGGGCGCCGCATCAAGCCGTGATAGCTGGCAAGGCCGAGCAGCATCCCGCCGGGACGCGCGGCCACCTGCGGGGTCAGCTTCGCCCCGGCGGCGATCGCCTCCTCGACCAGCTCGAGCTGGCGACGCCAGAGGTCGGGCGCGTCGCGGGCTTGCACGAGCAGGAACGAGAGCGGAAGTCCCGTCGCCTGCGAGACCTTGCCCATCAGGGCGACCTCGCCGAGGATCTGGTCGGCGTCGCCGCCCGTCTCCCCCGTCGGGACGACCTCGAAGAGGCCCCCGCCCGCATCGACGACGGCCTGGGCGAGCCCGATGAGCTCATCAGCCGCCGGCGAACGTGCCGGGCACCAGCTCGCCGTCGAGCGACTTGTGGTTCAGCGAGCGGGACGTCGAAAACCCCACAGCGCCAGCCGCAATCGCTTCCCTGACGTGGCGCGCCATCTCGGCGATGTCCTCGGGGGTGGCGCTCTGGTTGTCGGCGCCGCGCTGACCCATCACGTAGACGCGCAGCGGAGCATGGGGCAGGAACGCGGCGATGTCCATCGCGTACTCGCGACGGTCGAGCGCATCGAGGTACTCGGGGAAGGTCTCCCACTCCCACTGGATTCCCTCGTGCAGCGCGGTGCCGGGGATGTCCTCGACGCCTTCCATCAGCTCGACGAGCCACGACTCCTGACCCGGCCGCACGGGCGCGAAACCGACCCCGCAATTGCCGGCCACGACCGTCGTCACGCCGTGGGACGCCGACGGTTCCAGCACCGGATCCCAGGTGGCCTGACCGTCGTAGTGCGTGTGGATGTCGACGAACCCGGGGGCGACGACCTTGCCCGTCGCGTCGATCACCTCGGCGGCCTCACCCACGAGGTCAGGGCCCACCGCAGTGATGACGCCATCGGTGATCGCGACGTCGCCGACAAAGCGCGGCCGGCCGGTGCCGTCGACGATCGTGCCGCCGTTGATCCTCAGGTCGTACATGGCGGAACTGTACTGCCGGCGGGTGACCCCGCGCACGTCAGTGGCCGGGTGCCGCGTTCAGCCGGGCAGCTGGCGTGCCGATGTCGCTTTGGTGACTTTTCGGGGGGATTCATCAGGCGCACCTACGAACCCGTGGTGGCGCGCGCCGCTGACGATCCTCGGGACGATCCTGGTCGTCGTCGCGGAATTCGGATTGCTGACCGCGGTCTATCAACGGGCGGACCCGGTGCGCGCGGAGCGAATCGTGGTGGCGTCGCTGCAGGGGGAAACGACTGCGCAGGAGCACGCCGCGGCCATCGCGCGATTGCGCTCGCTGGGCCTGTCCAAAGCCGACGTGGCCCAGCCCGTCACGAAACTTGCCGCGACCCTGAAGGCCCGCCAGCACCGGCTCGACGTGGAAGCGATGCTGATCTACGCCGGTCTGCTGATCCTCGCGTCGTTCGGCTGGATGATGTGGTTTCGCCGGCTCGTCTCGCGGCACCGCGCGCTGCAGGAGCAGTTCACGGCCGAGCAGCTGCGGGCGGAGGGCGAGCAACGCCTGGCGGCGCTCGTCCGCAACTCTGCTGACGTCGTCCTCGTGTGCGGGCTTGACGCGGAGGCGACCTTCGTGACGGCGTCGGCGTCGTCCGTGCTCGGAAGGGACGCGGACACCTTGCTCGGGACGCGCTGCCTCGATCTCGTCGCGCCGGAGGATCGTGAGGTGTTCCTGCGCCAGCTGAGCGCCGTCGGCGAAGGCGAGGACCGGCCGCTGCAGGTACGGATGCGCCACGCGGACGGACGCCTGCTGCACGTCGAGGGAACGGTCACCAACCTGATGGCTGACCCGGCGGTGAAGGGCCTGGTCATCACCGTCCGCGACATCACCGCCCGGGTCGATCTCGAGACCCAGCTGACCCATCAGGCGTTCCACGATCCGCTGACCGGCTTGGCGAATCGGCAGCTGTTCTCCGACCGGCTCTCCCATGCACTGGAGCCACGCGGATCGCACACGATGGCGCTCTGCGTCCTCTTCTGCGACCTCGACGAGTTCAAGAACGTCAATGACAGCCTGGGACACGGCGTCGGCGACGAGGTACTCATCGAGGTCGGCCGGCGCGCGACGCATGCGGTGCGCTCCGGTGACACCGTTGCCCGCCTCGGCGGCGACGAGTTCGCCATCCTGCTCGAGAGTGCGCAATTGCCGCAAGCGCAGGACATCGCACAGGAACTGCTGGCAGCGCTCGCCGAACCGGTGATCGTCGACGGCCACAGCATCAACGTGCGCGCGAGCATCGGCATCGCCAGCGCCGTTCCTGGCGAGCTCACCGGGATCGACGCGTCTGCGCAACGCCGACGTCGCGATGTATCTGGCGAAGGACCGCGGCAAGGGCACGATCGCGGTCTACGAAGAGCGGCTGCACACCGAAGCGCTGGAACGGCTCGCGTTACGTTTCGACCTGCAGCGTGCGATCCGCCAGGACGAGCTGGTCCTGCACTTCCAGCCGACAATCGACCTGTCGACCGGAGAGATCGCCGGCTTCGAGGCGCTGGTGCGCTGGCAGCATCCCGAACGCGGACTGATCGCGCCCGCAGCGTTCATCCCGATCGCCGAGCAGACCGGTCTCATCCACGCCCTCGGCAGCTGGGTCCTGCGGTCCGCGTGCCGCGCCGCGATCGCCCTGTTCGACGGGAACCCGGAGCTGTACATGGCGGTGAACGTCGCGAGCCAGCAACTCGGCCGCACCGACTTCACGGGCGAGGTGTTCGCGATTCTTGCCGAGACCGGCTTGCCCCCGCGCCAGCTCACGCTGGAGATCACCGAGAGCGTGGTGCTCCAGGACATCCATGTCATCAGCGAGCGGCTGGCCGAGCTGCGTGAGCGCAAAATCCGCATCGCCATTGATGATTTCGGCACCGGATACAGCTCACTCGCGTATCTGCGCAACCTCCCGGTCGACGTGCTGAAGGTCGACAAGGCGTTCGTCGATCAGATCGTGACCGACCGCAGCGACGCGGCGCTCACCGAAGCGATCCTGGCCATGAGCGAGTCGATGAGCCTGACCACCGTCGCCGAAGGTGTCGAGCAAGCCGAGCAGGCGCACTGGCTCGCCGGCGCGCACTGCCGTTACGGGCAGGGCTACTACTGGTCGCGTCCGGTGCCTCTCGATCGCGCCCGCGAACTGCTGGCCGCACCTGGCACCACGGAGGCGATCCCGAGGCCGGCCGGCCCTGCTTCCCTGCCCCTTCCCCGGCGACCCGAGGTGCCGGCACCCAAAGCGTGAGGGCAGCGGGTGAGCCACGCCGGCAGGGGTCTATACAACCTTCATGGTCGAACTCGCCGAGGCCCGTGGCAGCCTCGCGGACCCGGAGCTCTTCGCCGAGGGCCCGCCGCATGAGCTGCTTGCTGAGCTGCGCCGAACGTCACCGGTGAGCTGGCAGCCGATGCAGGGAGAGCCCGGCTTCTTCGCGGTGCTCAGCTACGACGAGGTCCTGCGGGTCTCGCGCGAGCCGAACCTGTTCTCCGCCAGCGAAGGCGGCATCACACTGGAGGACGGGACTCCCGAGGCGCTGGAGATGTCACGCGACATGCTCGTGGTGATGGACCCGCCGCGTCACACCGGCTACCGCAAGCCGCTCGTGCCGAGCTTCAAGCCGCGCGTCATCGGCGAGCTCGAGGGCCAGGTCCGGGTCATCGCGCGCGACATCATGGCGCACGCGCGGGAGATCGGCCCGGAGCTCGAATTCGTCCACGGCGTCACTGCTCTGATGCCGTCACGGGTCATGGGTCAATTGATGGGGCTGCCCAAGCAGGACTGGCCTTACGTCCATCAGCTTTCCGAACGCATGCTGGCGAGCCAGGATCCTGACGTCGCTGCCGACGAGGGTGACCGCGGGTCGATGCTCGAACTCGCCGGCTACGCCATGAATTTCGCGGCGGAGCGGCGAACCCAGGAGCCCAGGGCAGATGTCACCACCGTGCTGCTGCAGGAGACTTTCAACGGCCGGCAGCTGACCGACATGGATTTCGCGAGCTTCTTCGTGCAGCTCGTCGGGGCCGGCAACGACACCACGAAAACCCTGACCTCATCGGGACTATTGGCGCTGCTTCAGCATCCGCAGCAGCTCGCTGAGTTGCGGGCCGATCCGTCGCTGATCGCGGGGGCCGTGGAGGAGATGCTGCGCTGGGCGAACCCCGTTCACTACATGCGACGCACGGCCACGGCTGACACCGAACTGGCCGGCGTGCCCATCGCTGCCGGCCAGAAGGTCGCCATGTATTACACGTCAGCCAACCGCGACGAGACGGCCTTCAGCGATCCGCAGCGCTTCGACATCCACCGCAGCCCCAACCGTCACCTGTCCTTCGGATTCGCCGAGCATTTCTGCCTGGGTGCGCACCTGGCCAGGCTCGAGGCGCGGGTGCTGTTCGAGGAGTTGCTCCCGGCGTTTCCCGCGATCGAGCTCACGGGTGAGCCGATCCGGCTGCGATCGAATTTCATCAATGGCTATCGCCATATCCCGGTGAGGATGACGCCTGCGTGACCACCCGGCAGCCGCTCACCGAGGCCTCCCGCCGGATCCTGCGGTCGAGATCGCGGATCGGCCTGGTGGCGTTGGTGTTCGCGGTCGCTTCGACGGCCGGCATCGGCTTCGGAATCGCCGTGAAAACCCCTGGGGTCATTGCCCTTTCGCCGATCGCGGCCTTGCTGTGGTGGGTCGGCTACGCCTTCGGGGTCAAGACCCTGCACGACCTGCGGGTCGGACTCGAGGAGCATTACGACGGCCCGTGGGAGCAGCGGCTGCTGAGGCGCCTGCGGATTCCGGATGTGGTCCTGGTGAAGCTTCCTCGCCTGGAGGCGGTGCTGAGGATCAGCCACCCGCCGACGGTCAACGCTGTGGTCAAAGCGGGCCTCACGGAGGAGTGGTCACCGGCCGCCGGCCGGCTCGCGTACACCCCCGTTCACCACCTGATGCTGACCGTTTCGCACGGTCCCGAGCAGCCGAAGGGCGCGGCGCGTCCGCCCGATGAACGAGAGCTGCACGACCTGCTGGGCGGTGGGCGCGAGAGAGCGCGGGAGCTGCGGCGCGCTCAGGCGCAGCAGCCGCCTCCGGGGAACGATGGCTGACTCGCCCGACCGCCCACAGTGACACCGCTTCCCCACCCGCGCGTATCGGTTCTACTCGACGCCGCCGGAGGTCACGCGGAGGGCGAGCAGGTGATGAAGCTGCAGGACAGACGCGATCTCGGCCGGCGTCGGCCACGGGTTCGGCCGGCAGCCGCCCAAGTAGATGGACTGCTGCATCATCACCGGCGCGGGGGCACCCCAAGCTGGACAGCCGCGATGCGCCAGCCCCAACCAGTGACCGGTTTCGTGGTTGATGATCAACGCGTGGTAGTCGGGCAAGCTCAGCCGGAGCCCGGTCGGTGACCCGTACTTCCAGCGGGCTTCGTTGGCGATGACGTTGTTGCCCACGGTGCAGTTCCAGGTGGTGTCACACACCGAGCTGAAGCGCGGCACCCAGTCCGGTGTCGCCAGCCACAGGGTGAACTGGCCACCGCTGGGCACCCGCTTGAACGCGATCTTGCCCCAATCGCCCCAGCCACGGCCATCGCCGTAGATCCGCGCCGCCTCCGCCGCGAACTGCTGCACGGGCGTCGTGACCGGTCCGATCGTTCGAATCGAGTACGTGTACGTCACCTCGGGCGGCTTCGGTGTACAAGCGCCGGCAAAGCCGAGCACGCTCACACCGATCAATGCGACTACGAATGGGCGCGCAACACGTGCCCTCAACGAGCGAACTCCCACGACGGCACCAGACCCTTTCCGGCAAGACGCGAGCAAAGCCACCGAATTTGATACCGGAGTAGCGCAGACGACCTTCAAACCCGGGCGTGTCTCGACGAAACGCCGTGGCAGCTTTCCGCTTCGGTCGACATTGTGACGGAACCATCGGCTCACGATGTCCCGAGAGAACCAGTCCCGAGAGAACCAGTCCCAAGAGATCACATGGTCGGGGTGACAGGATTTGAACCTGCGGCCTCTTCGTCCCGAACGAAGCGCGCTACCAAGCTGCGCCACACCCCGTGGCCCCTGGGAAGTCTAGCGTGCCGCGGTCAAGGTCAGCAGGCTCGCTTCCGGACGGCAGGCAAACCGGACCGGCGCGTAGGGCGAGGTGCCGAGCCCGGCTGACACGTGCAGCCAGGCCTCGTTGCCGCTGGCGCCGTAGCGCGACAGCCCCCGAGCACGGGCGCGGTCGATGCCGCAGTTGGTCACGAGGGGGCCGAAGCCCGGCAGGCACACCTGGCCGCCGTGCGTGTGACCGGCCAGCAGCAGCTCGACGCCGTCGGCCGTGTAGGCGTCGATGACGCGGGGCTGCGGTGCGTGGGCGATGCCGAGCCGCAGGTCGGCTGACGGGTCGGCGCGCCCGCTGACCGCGTCGAGCCGGTCGCGTCCGAGATAGGGATCGTCGACCCCGCGGACGTCGATGACACGTCCGGAGACCTTCAGATCGGCCCGCACGTTGGTCATGTCCTGCCACCCGGCGGCGACCAGCTCGCGGGCGAAGGCCGGCCAGTCGATCGGTGCGCCGGTGGGATCGCTGCGGCTGCCGGTCAAGTAGCGCAGCGGGTTCTTGAACGTGGGCTCGAAGTAGTCGTTGTTGCCCGGCACGAAGATGCCGGGGCGATCGAGCAGCGGCGCGAGCGCCCGCAGCACCGAAGGCCCGGCGTCGGCGCCCGAGAGCACGTCACCGGTGAGCACGACCAGATCGGGCAGCAGGCGTCCCAGGTCGCGTATCCACTCCTGCTTGGCACGCTGGCGATCGAGCATGTGCAGATCCGACAGGTGCAGCACGCGCAGCGGCGCGGCACCCGTCGCGAGCACCGGGACCTCGATCCGGCGCAGGGTGAACGCGTTGCGCTCATAACCCACGCCGTACGCCAGGGCGCAGGCACCAGCGACGGAGGCGGCGCCTAGCAGCTTGGGCACCCTGGCCGTTCCCATCCGCCCAGTTTGCCCTGTGTGCACGGATCAACGCCCGCTAATGCTTGGGCGCCTTCACTTTCACCGAGGGCTTGACGACGGGCGTCTTCGCCACCGGCTTCTTGGTGACCGGCGCCTTGGTCGGCGGCGGCGGCGGGAGGCCGGTCGACGTGAAGATCGTGACCCCGCTCCCCTGCGGCGCCTGGAAACCACCGGCGGGCGTCGTAAATGCGACGGTGCCAGGCGTGTTGCCGCTGGCCGCGCCCCCGCCATCGATTGGCGTGAAGCCAGCGGCGGAAAGGGCCGCCGTCGCCGACGCAACGTCCATCCCGGCCACGTTCGGCACCAGGGCGCTCACGCCCTGCTCGACGGACAAGTCGGCCGGCGGGAAGTCGATGATCGGCAGGTTGGCGGAGGCCGCGCGGAGCGTGGCCGCCCAGACTCTGGTGGGCAGGTCGCCACCGAAGACCATGCCTTGCTGCACCCCGCCGACCACCGTGCCGTCCGGAACGGTGCTCACCGTCTGCCCTGGGGCGATGTAGCCGGGGTACTCCATCGGGTACAGCGTCGGGTTACGGCCGTCGCCGACCCATACCGCCGCCGCCAGCTGAGGGATGTAGCCGTCGAACCAAGCGTCGTAGTGCTGGTCGGTGGTACCGGTCTTACCCGCTGCCGGCCGGCCGATCTGGCCGTTGGCTGCACCAGTGCCGCCTGCCGTGGAATGACGCCCTCGAGCATGCTGGTCACCGTGTTGGCGATGCCAGCCTTGAGCACCTGCTGGCATTTGGGCGGTCCGGTGTAGGACACGGGCTTACCGCCCACGGTCATCGACAGCACTGGCTTCGGATAGCAGCGCAAACCTTGCGCCGCAACCGTGGCGTAGGCGGTCGCCATATCGAGCGGACTCACTTCACGCGATCCCAGCGTGAGTGAGCCGACCAGAGCGGCTCGGCCCTTCAGTGATGGCGACTGCACGCCGAGCCGCTGCGCCATGTCACGCACCGCGGGCACGCCGACCTTCTTCTCCAGCTGCACGAAGTAGGTGTTCACCGACCCGACGGTGGCGTTGACCATGTTGCAGGTGCACGCCTCGCTATCACCGGCGTTGGAGTAGCCCACTCCCGGAGGGGCGGTCACCCCGGGCGTGTCCGAGACGCAATTGGCGCCCGGGTTCAGCGGGTTTCCGTGGCGAAATTGGCCAGATAAATGCAAGCCGGCGAGTTGAACGTGGTGGCGGTCGACAAGCCCTTTTCCAACGCGGCTGCCAGCGTGAACAGCTTGAACGTCGACCCGGCCTGGAAGGCGGGAGCGGTGGCGTAATTGAACTTGGTGTGGACCCGGTCCTTGCTCTCCACGTGCTTGCCCTTGACTGTGCCGTAGACCGGCAAGTGGTCGGTCGTATCGCCGTAGACCCGGTTGATCGCCATGGCGAGCACGTTGCCGGTACCGGGTTGCAGGACCACATCGGCGGTGGCGATACGCCCGCCCGGAGGAACCACGGTGTCGACCGCCTCCTGAGCTGCGGCCTGCACCTTGGGGTCGATCGAGGTCTTGATGGTCAGCCCGCCTTCGAAGAGGCGGCGCTGGCGGTCCTCGTACGTGGCGCCGAACTTCGGGTCGTTCAGCAGCGTCGTACGCACGTAGTCACAGAAGTAAGCGGCGCTCCCAGCCGCCTCGCATCCATCGGCTGTCCGCTTGTAGGCAGTGCTCAGGCCCAGCGGGAATGACTTGGCGAACTTCTCGGTCGCCTTGTTCATGTATTTGGCGACGACCATTTGCGAGAGGACGAGATTGCGCCGGTCGATCGACGCCTTCGGGTGCAGCTTGGGGTCATACGCCGTCGGGGCGTTCACGATCCCGGCCAGGGTCGCCGACTGGACGACGTTCAGTTGCTTCGCGTGGATGCCGAAGTAGTGCTCGGCGGCCGCCTCTACGCCATATGCACCGTCGCCGAAGTTGGCGATGTTGAGATAGTTGGTGAGAATTTGATCTTTCGTGAGCTTGCGCTCGAGAGATAACGCGTATCTCGCCTCGCGAAGCTTGCGCTGCACCGAACGGTCGGTCGCCGCCTTGCGCTCCGCCGGAGTCGTGGCCGACTCGAGCAGCACGTTCTTCACGTACTGCTGGGTCAACGTCGATCCACCCTGGGTGACGCTGCCGCTCTCCTGGTTGGTCAGCGCGGCCCGGATGATGCCCTTGTAGTCCACCCCGTGGTGCTCGTAGAAGCGCCGGTCCTCGATCGCGACGATCGCATGACGCATCGGCACCGGGATGTCGGAGAACGGGATCGAGACCCGGTCCTCGGGCCCGTGCAACGTCGCGATCTTGCTGCCGTCGGCGGCGAGAATGATCGACCGCTGCGGCAAGGGAGGCACCACTAGCTGCGTAGGAAGGTTGTCGAAGAAGTCGGCGCTCGCCTTCGCGCCCACCCCGATGCCGCCGATGAGCGGCAGCGCGAGCACCGCCATCAGCAAGCCGGCGACCACGGAGAGCACCAGGATCGCCAGCAGCTTCGACGGCCGGTGATGGCGCTGGTGCTCGGACATACCCGGCAAAGCGGCCAGGCCCGACTGCTCGCTGTTCGGGGGAGTGCTGGTTGTGCTCACGGGCTGCGAAGGCTCTTTCCGGAGGTGGCGGGCGGCGCCATGGCGGGTGAGTACAGGGGGCCGGCGGGACTGCGGTCGTGCGCTTCAGCCCAGCCCCGGCCTCCACCGATCGTGGAGAGATATGACCGGCATAGTCTCACGAAAGGCTATGCAGGGAAGCTTCTGAGAGCCCCGAGGGCTAACTCACAAGCACATCCCAGGTTCATATGCATCAACGCGCGCCCAATTCACGCGGGCAATCCCGCTGGCATATGGCCCACAAGGGCTAGGCCGCGAATCGTCACTTCGAGTCTGTTACGGACCGTTAGAGCTTCATAGCTTGAACACGGTCGGTGACAGGTCCGCCGACACGCCGCTTTCAAGAGCTCCCTGGACCCGGGCTCATACGCAGGAAGCACCCAACGCACACCATGACGATCACCGCTCTGTCACCCGCCCCTTCCCGCACCGGACTGACGGTGGGAAATCGCACGGAGAGTGACTGGACCACCCGCGCGGCCTGCCGCGATACCGACCCTGACGAGCTTTTCGTCCAGGGTGCCGCCCAGAACCGGGCCAAGACCCGCTGCTTCGGATGCGTTGTGCGCACCGAGTGTCTGGCTGACGCTCTGGACAATCGCGTCGAGTTCGGCGTCTGGGGAGGGATGACAGAGCGTGAGCGTCGCGCTCTTCTGCGTCGCCGTCCCGAGGTCCTGTCCTGGCGTCTCCTGCTGGAGACGGCGCGCGCCGAAGCGCTCGGGCGCGCTGTCGGCTGACTAGACCGATGGGACGGCTAGCCGGCGTCCCGTAGCGGCAGCGAGCCTGCTGCCAATTCCGCGGCGACCGCGCGCAGTCCCTCGAGATCGTGGACGTCGCCGGCAAGCGCGGTGATCTCCGCCTGCGGCACCTCGGGGTGGGCTCGGGTGAAGCGCTCGGCGAGCCTGCGCTGCCGGGTCGCCATCGCCACCCGCTCGGCGTGAACGCGTAGCACCGAGGCGGCGAGCCGATCGGAGTCGGACGCCTCGAGCTCCTCGGCTGCCGCCAGCGCCCGCTCGGCGGGCAGCTCCGGAGCCTTGCTGCGGGTCACGCGGTTCAGCACCAGCCCGGCCAGCGGCATCTTGTCTTCGGCCAGCCGGTCGACGAAGTAGGACGCCTCCCGCAGGGCGGCAGGCTCGGGCGCCGACACCACCACGAACGCCGTGCCCGGCGCCGCGAGCAGCCGATAGGTTTCCTCGGCACGCTGCCGGAAGCCGCCGAACATGGTCTCCAGCGCCGCCACGAACTGGCTGACGTCCTGCAGCGTCTGAGCGCCGATGATCTTGGTGAAGATGCGGGCGAAGGTCAGGAAGCCGGCCGACAGCACCTTCATATAGGCGCGGCCACCCGCCTTGGCCGGTGCGACCAGCAGCCGCAGCAGCCGGCCGTCGAGGAAGCGGGCCAGGCTCTGCGGGGCGTCGAGGAAATCGAGCGCCGAGCGGGTCGGCGGGGTGTCGACGACGACCAGCTCCCACTTGCCGTTGTCCTTCAGCTGCCCCAGCTTCTCCATCGCCATGTACTCCTGCGTGCCGGAGAACGACGACGAGAGCGACTGGTAGAAGGGGTTCTCCAGGATCTTCTGGGCGCGCTCCGGGGTGGAGTGGGCGAGGACGATCTCGTCGAACGTCCGCTTCATGTCCAGCATCATCGCGTCGAGATGGCCACCCTCGGCCTCGTCGACGCCTTTGACCTTGCGGGGAACGTTGTCCAGCTCGGTCAGCCCCATCGACTGCGCGAGCCGGCGAGCGGGATCGATGGTGAGCACGACGACCGACCGTCCGCGCTCGGCCGCCCGCAGCGCGAGAGCCGCGGCCGTCGTCGTCTTCCCGACCCCACCCGAGCCGCAGCACACGATGATCCGCGCGGTGTCGAGGACGGTGTCGATCTCGAGCCGCGGCACCGACTTCGGCGAGCTCATCCGACCATCCCCTGCGCGCGCATGACGTCGGCCAGCCGGTAGAGGCCGCCGAGATCGACCGAGTCCGGCAGCAGCGGAAGCTCGACGACCGGCAGGCCGAGCGCCGCCAGATCCTTGCGCTCGCGTGACTCCAGGGCGACGCGCTCGGCGTGCTCGGCGGTCTCCTCGACCATCGCCGCCACCTGGCTGTCCTTCACCTTGTACGACGCCCGCTTCAGCCCGGCGGCGAGCAGGCTCACGTCGAGCTTGCCGGCCAGTGCGGCCTTCTGCGCGCCGGCGTCGAGCAGCGGGGTGCGCGCCATGTTGACCACGACCGCGCCCACCGGCAGGCCCGCGGCGCGCAGCTCAGAGGCCCCGTCGACGGTCTCCTGAACCGGCATCTCCTCCAGGATCGTCACGATGTGGACGGCGGTCTGCTTGGACTTCAGCAGCGCGATGACGCTCTCCGCCTGCCCGCGGACCGGGCCGGTGCGGGCGAGTTCGCGTACCTCGGCCGTGACGTTGAGGAAGCGCGTGATCCGGCCGGTGGGCGGCGCGTCCATCACGACGGCGTCGTAGATCAGCTTGTTCTTGTCGCGCTTGGCGTTACGCGTGACCGCCTCCTTGACCTTGCCGGTCAGCAGCACGTCACGCATGCCGGGGGCGATGGTCGTGGCGAAGTCGACGACGCCGAAACGCTTGAGCGCCCGGCCGGCCCGCTTCATCCCGTAGAAGAGCTCGAGGTAGTCGAGCAGCGCGTCCTCGGGGTCGATCGACAGCGCGTAGACCTCACCGCCGCCGGGCGCCGAGGCCACCTTGCGCTCCTCGTACGGCAGCGGCGGGCAGTCGAAGAGCTGCGCGATGCCCTGCCGGCCCTCGACCTCGGTGAGCAACACCCGGCGCCCGCCCGCAGCCAGTGCGATCGCCAGGGCGCCGGCGACCGTCGACTTGCCGGTGCCGCCCTTGCCGGTGACGACGTGCAGGCGCACATCCCGGAAGGGATGCGCCTTGGGGCGCTCCACGATCAGGACGCTACCCGCGCGTAGGTACCGGTGAACCGCCTTCCAGGCGTGCCCCGCGTCACCCCCTAGGCTGAGGCCATGCAGAAGTGGGAGTACGTCACGGTCCCGCTGCTTTCGCACGCCACGAAGCAGATCTTGGACAGCTGGGGCGATCAGGGCTACGAGCTGGTCACCGTCCTGCCCGGACCGACCGGCGAGCAGCTGGTCGCCTATCTCAAGCGGCCGCTCGAGCAGCAGTGACCCCGTCGGAGCGGCTCAAGGAACTGGGGATCAGCCTCCCGTCGGTGACCGCGCCGCTGGCCGCCTATGTACCGGCCGTCGCTCACGGCGGGCTCGTGTGGAGCAGCGGCCAGCTGCCGATGGTGGACGGCAAGCTGCCGCGCACGGGGCTGGTCGGAGCCACCAGCGGCGCCGACATCGTCGACCCCGACGACGCGGCGGGACTGGCGAGGATCTGCGCGCTCAACGCGATCGCGGCGGTCGCCTCCGTGGCCGGGCCACGCGGGGTCGACGCCATCGCGCGGATCGTGAAGGTGGTCGGATTCGTCGCGAGCGCCCCCGGTTTCACCGGCCAGCCCGGGATCGTCGACGGGGCCAGCAAGCTGCTCGCCGACGTCTTCGGCGAGTCCGGGCGCAGTGCCCGCAGCGCCGTCGGAGTGGCCGCACTGCCCCTCGGCGCCCCGGTGGAGGTCGAGATCGTCGCCGCGCTCGCGGAATAAAGTGTCTCAGCTCACGATTATTCTCCCGGCATGACTGAAATGGCTGGTGGGCGCCTCCCTGGCGAGATGCTGGCCACCTTGCGTGAGCGAATCGACGCGCCGCCGCCCCCCACTCGCGATGCGGCCACGATCGTTCTCCTGCGCGATACCGAGCGCGGTCTGGAGGCGTATCTGCTGCGCCGGGTCGAGTCGATGGCGTTCGCGGCGGGCATGCACGTCTTCCCGGGCGGCCGCGTCGATCCCGCCGATGCCGATGATCACGCCCGGTGGCACGGCCCGCATCCGCAGGACTGGGCGGAGCTGCTCAGCGCGGATGCGGCGCTTGCTCATGGACTGGTCTGCGCCGCCGTGCGCGAGACGTTCGAGGAGTCGGGAGTACTGCTCGCCGGCGAGGGTCCGGGCGACATCGTCGACGTCTCCGGCCCCGAGTGGGAGGCCGAACGGGTTGCCCTCATCGAGCGGCGCGAGAGCCTGCAGGGGCTGCTGAAGCGGCGCGGGCTGGCCCTGCGCGCCGATTTGCTACGCCCGTGGGCACACTGGATCACCCCGGAGATCGAGCCGCGGCGCTACGACACCCGGTTCTTCGTCGCCGCCCTGCCCGCCGGCCAGCACACCCGTGATGTGGGCGGCGAGGCCGACGCCACGATGTGGCTGACCCCGCAGGAAGCCATCAGCCGCTTCGACCGGGGCGAGCTGCCGATGCTCCCGCCGACCATCTCGACCCTTCGTGACCTGGCGGAGTTCGCTACCGCCGCGGAGGCGCTCGCGTCCGCGTCGAGCCGCGTCATCGCTCCGGTGCTCCCGCGCGTGGTGATCGACGGCGATCAGATGGAGCTCCTGCTCCCCCATGAGAAGGGGTACGACTCGTGACCACGACACCCGCCGGCGACGGCCCTGTCCCGGCGACGGCCCTGCGTGCCGTGACCCCCGCCGCGTCGGTGATGCTCGCGCCCAACCCGAGTCCGATGACCCTCGAGGGCACCAACACCTGGATGCTGCGCGGTGCTGACGCGACCGGCTACATCGTGATCGACGCCGGGCCGCCCGACGAGTCCCACCTCGCCACGGTCGCAGCTGTCGGCGCCGTCGAGCTGATCCTGCTCACGCACGGCCATCCCGATCACAGCGGCGGATCGGCGCGGCTCGCGGAACTCACCGGGGCGCCCGTCCTCGCGCTCGACCGCCAGTTCGGGGAGCCGCTGCAGGCGGGCGATTCCTTCCACCAGTGCGGCGTGCATCTCGAGGTGATCAGCACGCCCGGCCACTCGGCCGATTCGCTGTCGTTCTACCTGCCTGACGACAACGCCGTGCTCACCGGAGACACCATCCTGGGCCGCGGCACCACCGTCGTCGCGTGGCCTGACGGCGAGCTCGGCCCCTACCTCGAGAGCCTGAAGACGCTGCGCGAGTACGGCGATGCTGCCGTGCTTCCCGGCCATGGCCCCGAGCTGCCGAGCGCCGGTCGGGTCGCCGAGGAGTACCTGGCGCACCGGGCCGAGCGGTTGTCACAGGTCGCCAAGGCGGTCGCCGGCGGGGCACACACCCCGCGCGAGGTCGTCGAGATCGTCTACGTCGACGTGCCCGAAGTGCTGTGGCCCGCCGCCGAGCTTTCGGTGCACGCCCAGCTCGACCACCTGGTCAAGCAGAACCCGGCGCTCGCCGACCGGCTCGATCTCACTCCCACTCCGGCCAACGAGCTCGCCGCGCGCATGGCCGAGGCCAGCCTGGTGCTCACCGGCGAGCCCCCCGGCTGACCGCGATGACTTCTCCGCCACCCGCCGGATTACCGACGGCATCCACCGGACCGCTGCGCTGCCCCACCTGCTCGACCCCGACCGTGGCTAACGCGCGCTTCTGCCACGTCTGCGGCATGCCACTGACGACCGAGCGCGTCGACGAATCGGCCGAGCGCCGGGTCGTCACGGTGCTCTTCGGTGATCTCTCCGACTTCACCGCCTGGGCGGAGGACCTCGATCCCGAACGCGTCGGCGAGGTCACCGACCGGGTGCTCGCCGCCCTGGCCCGGGTGGTCGTCGAGGTCGGTGGTCACGTCGACAAGCTGACCGGCGACGGGATCATGGCCGTCTTCGGCGCCCCCACCGCTCACGAGGACGACGCGGAACGGGCGGTGCGCGCGGCCGTCAACATGCAGCACGAGGTGAGCCGGCTGATCGCCGACGAGCTCGGCGGCGGCAGGCGTCTCGGGTTGCGGGTCGGGCTCAACACCGGCGAGGTGCTCGCGGGCGTGCAGGCGGCCCTCGCCTACACCGTGGTCGGCGACACCGTCAACACCGCGTCCCGGCTGTCGGATGCCGCCTCCGTCGGCTCGATCTACGCGGGCCGCGACACCGCGGTCGCGACGATGACCCTGGCGTCCTGGCGCGCGCTGCAGCCGCTGCGGCTGAAGGGGAAACGCGAGCCGGTCGCCGCGTACGAGCTGGTCGCGCTGCGCCCGACGAGCGCCGGCCAGCTCGGCCTGGGAGACGAGGCCCCGTTCGTCGGACGCGAGACCGAAGTCGCCCGCCTCGTCGGCGCAAGTCTTGACGTCACCGAGAGCGGCAGCCCCGCGACGATCTATGTCAGCGGCGAGGCGGGGGTCGGCAAGACCCGCACCGTCGGCGAGCTGGTCCGCTTCGCCGGCGAGATCCCTGACGGGCGGGTGCTGCTCGGCCGCGCCATGCCCTACGGCGAAGGCCGCCACCTGGCGCCGCTCGTCGAGCTGGTCCGGACCGCGTGCGGGATCACCGACGAGGACGAGCCCGAGGTGGCCGTCGAGCGCGTCCACCGCACGCTTGCCCGCCTCGACAACCCGGCACCCTCGCTGTGGGTCCCGGGGGCGCTCGCCGACCGGCTGCTGCACCTGCTCGGGATCGAGCACGACGTCGACGGCAGCGGCTCGCGCGACGGCTCACCGGCCGATCCCCATGGCCGTGACGGGGTGCTCGACGCGACGGCCACCCTGCTGCGTGCCCTGGCGGTGGAAGGTCCGCTGCTCGTCGTCATCGACGATCTGCAGTGGGCGAGCGACGTCCTGCTCGAGGCCATCGGCGAGGTGGCCAAGCGGCTTCGAGGCCCCATCCTGCTGGTGCTCATCGGACGCGAGCCGGAGATCATCGCCGATCTCCCGTCGCCGCGCCAGGTGATGCTCGACCCGCTGGACGAGAGCACCGCACACCGGCTGCTGCGGGCGTACCTGGGCGGCGGTGACCTCGCCGACCCCCTGCGCTCGGCACTGCTCAGCCGCGCCCAGGGCAACCCGTACTTCCTCGCCGAGCTGCTGCACCTGCTCGTCGACCGGGGGCTGCTGCAGCGGGAAGGTGACTCCTGGGTCGCATCAGGACCGCTGCCCGCCGACGCGCTCCCGGCGGCCGTGCAGGCCGTGCTCGCCGCGCGTATCGACGGGCTCGACCCGACGTCCAAGTCGGTGCTGCGCGCCGCCTCGGTGCTCGGCCTGCGCTTCGCGGCGGAAGCCCTGGGCGTCGTCGATCAGCGCAGCACCGAAGAAGTCCAGGCCGCCCTGACCGAGCTGACCGCGCGCCAGCTCGTCCACCCGCCCAACAAGGGCGAGATCTGGTGGACCTTCACCCATCCGATGGCGCGCGACGTGGCCTACGGCAGCCTGCCGAAGGCCGACCGGGCGCGCCGTCACGCGCGCGCCGCCCAGTGGGCTGCCGAGCGGGGCGCCCGGGTCGGCAGCACCCACCAGGTCGATCCGTTCGTGGGCGCGCAGGCGGAGCAGGCCCTGGAGCTGGCCAAGTCGATGCGCCTGCCCGCCGACGATCCGGTACGCGAAGTGCGTTTCGTCGGCTACGCGGCCTTGGTCCGCCTGGGCCAGATGGCCCGCTCGCGCGATGAGTACCGCAGCTCCGCCGAGCTGCTGGCCCGGGCCGTCCGGCTGGGTGAGGCCGACCAGCCCAAGGATCTCGTGATCTCGCGCCGGATGACCTCGGCCACGGCGCTGGCGTCGCTGCGCCGGCTCGACGAGGCCGAGGCGGAGATCGGTCCGGCCGTCGAAGGCGCCACCGGGGAGCTGCGGCTCGCGGTGCTCGTCGTGCTCGGCGAGCTGCGCCAGAAGCAAGGCCGCGACGCCGAAGCCGTCGAGACGCTGACGACCGCGCTCACCGAGGCGCGAGCCGCCGGCAACCAGCGGTGGATGTCCTCGGCGGTCAGGCAGCTCGGCCTCGTCGACTATTACGCGGGCCGGCTGCGCCGCGCCGAGGAGCGCTTCAGCCACGCGCTCGAGCTGGCGCGCGCGGCCGGTGACGGTCGCGGCGCTGCGTGGGCGCTGGAACACCTCGCCTGGTCGGCCACCACCCGCGGCGATTACGCCGCCGCCGACCAGGCACTCGCCGACGCCGCCGAGCTGTTCGGCGAGCTCGACGACACCGGCGGGCTCGCCTGGTGCGCCGGCACCGAGGCGCTCGTGCGCGTCCTGCAGGGGAGGCTGGCCGACGGCCGGGCGACGGCGCGCGCCCTCATCCCGCTGGCCGAGTCGCTCGCCGAGAACTGGGGCGTCTCCATGTGCCGCACCATCGACGCGCTGGCCGCTGCCGAGCTCGGTGACGTCCAGGCCGCCCAGCAGGAGGCCAAGCTCGCCACCGAAGCCCTGACCGATGCCGGTGACGATTGGGGACGCTCGTTCGCCCTGATCGCGTCGGCGGCAGCCGCCCGTGCCGCCGGCGATCCGGCCGAGGCGCTGCGCCTGTTCGAGGCCGCGCTGGAGAGCGCTGACGCCGGCGACCACGCGCTCAACGCCGCGTTCGCCTACACCGGGGCCGGCCTGGCGCACCTGGAGATGGGCAATGTCGACGAGGCCGCGATGAAGGCCCGCCAGGCGCTCGGCGTCCTGGTGCGCCTCGACCTCGAACCGCACGCCGCGCTCGGTGTGGCGGTGCTCGACGCGCAGGTGCGGCGAGCGCGCGGCGAACCCGAGGAGGCCGTACGCCGGCTGCGCGAGGTGCTCGCCGCCGCGCCGGGAAGCACGCTGCTCTTCCCCCGCCGGCAGGCCCTCGCACACCTGGCCGGCTCGCTGGTCGACGCCGGACGGCCGGCCGAGGCCCTCGAGGTGGCGCGGGAAGCGGTCGCCACCCCTGCTGAAGACGTCCGCAGCCGGGTGCTCGCGTTTCGCGCGCTCGGGACGGCGCTGCACGCGAACGGCGATGACGTCAGGGCCGAGGACGCCTACCTGCAGGCGCTCGACATCGCCGTCGCGACGCAATCGCGTAGCGAAGAGGCACAGACGCGCCGGCTGATCGCCGCGCTCGCTGACGCGACGAGCGGGACTTCGAGCCAGGCCGAGAGCTCAGCGGGCCCGGCGCGCTAGCCGATCGCGGTCGAGCAGGATCACGGCCCGGCTGTCGAGCCGCAGCCAGCCGCGCGTCGCGAAGTCGGCGAGCGATTTGTTGACCGTCTCGCGGGAGGCGCCGACGAGCTGGGCGAGCTCTTCCTGGGTGAGCCCGTGCTCCACGCGCACGGCACCGGAGGTCCCCGGAACGCCGAAGCGGTCGGCAAGGTCGAGCAGCTGCTTGGCCACCCGTCCCGGGACATCGGTGAACACCAGGTCGCCCATGGCCTCGTTGGTTCGGCGCAGCCGGCGGGCCAGCACGCGCAGCAGGAGCTCGGCGGCCTCCGGCCGGTCGGTGAGCCAGGGCTTCAGCGCCGAGTGCTCGAGCGACGCGAGCTCCACATCGGTCAGCGCGGTGGCCGTCGCGGTACGGGGGCCGGGGTCAAAGAGCGAGAGCTCGCCGAAGATGTCGCCGGGGCCGAGAACGGCCAGCAGGTTTTCGCGGCCGTCCGTGGAACGACGGCTGATCTTCACCTTGCCCGCGAGGATGAGGAACACCCGGTCGCCCGGCTCGCCCTCCTCGAACACGACAGAGCTTCGCCGCTCAGGGCGGCGGGACAGGCGCCCGGCAAGGGCTCCGCGCGCCTCGTCGGACAGGCCCGCGAAGACCGGCATGCGTCCCAGCAGGTCTTCCACGCCAGTCAGCATGCCAGCCCCCGCGTCAGATACTCCACTGATCCCCCCGTGAGTTCCCGAGTATCGCCTGTTATGCCCCGATATCGGACGGATAATGGTCGCCAGCGGCGACAGCACCACACTCCCTCACCCCGGTAGCACTGCCTCACCCCGGCAGCACTGCTCACACCGGCAGCGCGCTCAAGCAGTCGAGCGGATGGTCGCGGTAGCGCGCGATGAGTTCCTCGCTGGCCGTCGCGATCCGCCGGTGCAGTGCTTGGCGGTACTCGGAAAGGTCGCGCTCGGCGCGTTCGAGGTCGGCCTCGAGCTCCTTCTGCTCCTCGGGGCCGGTCGCGTCGTGCACCGCTTCCCACAACCGTTCCAGATCGGGCAGCGGAGGGATGTCGTCGATGGGACCACCCGCACCAGAGCGGAGCGCCCGCGCCCGACCCGTGCCGAGGACAGCACCGGCTTCAGCGCCGTCGCGTCGACGGTGCGCACGCCCTCGACCATCCGGACGGTGTCGAGCCGCGCCTGGATGATCCGCCGCCAGTAGGAGACCCGATCCTCTTCCGCGGCGAGCATGCTGCGGTAGGCCCGGAGCTCGTCGAGGCTGAGATGCGAGAGCTCCGCGGCCCGCTGCGGGGGATGGCGCGGGCTGCCGCGCGGGCCGCCGCCCGGGCCGCACGCGACTCGGCCTGCATGCGCCGTTTCTCCGCGCGGGCGGATCCTCCAGTTGATCAATCACCGGTATCTCCTCGCGTCGCTCACGCCGTGCCGACCGGGGCACTTCCAAGGCGGCGACTTACCTAGAAGGTCGGAGCGAAAACCCAATCCCTTGAGCCCCGTACGCTGCTGCTGTGACGGACCGCGACGAGTCACCGCTGGCCCTAACCCGGCGTGCGCGCCGCATCGTCCGGGAGCTCGGCGTCCTGCACCCCGATGCGCGCTGCGCGCTGAACTTCACCACCCCGCTGGAACTGCTGGTCGCGACCATTCTTTCGGCCCAGACCACCGACAAAAGGGTCAACGAGAACACCCCGGGGCTTTTCGCCCGCTACCCGGATGCCGCCGCCTACGCGGGGGCCGAAAGGACCGAGCTGGAGGAACCTTCTGCGGCCCCTCGGATTCTTTCGGAGCGAAGGCCCAATCGCTGATGGGACTGGGGGCCGCGCTCACGGAGCGTCACGGGGGTCAGGTACCCGGTCGGCTCGACGATCTCGTCAAGCTTCCGGGTGTCGGGCGCAAGACCGCAAACGTCGTTCTCGGTCACGCCTTCGGCGTTCCCGGGATCACGGTCGACACCCACGTCGGGCGGCTCGCGCGGCGCATGAAGCTCACCGGGCAGGAGGACCCGGTCAAGGTGGAATCCGACCTCGCCGCTCTGATCCCCCGCAAGGAGTGGACCATCATGAGCGACCGGCTGATCTTTCATGGCCGCCGGATCTGCCACTCCCGCAAGCCGGCGTGCGGCGCGTGCGGGGTGAGCCGCGATTGCCCGTCCTACGGGCTCGGGCCGACCGAGCACGAGGTCGCCCTCAAGCTCGTGCGCCGCGACGTGGAGGAGGCCTCCTGAGCACGTCGGAATCCGATTCCGGCGCGGCGACGCTGCCGGACGAGCCTAGCCCGCCTCGCCGCGGGGGCTCGCGTGGTCAGGGCAGAGGAGATCACCCGCTTCCTGCCGCCGGCTACCGGCGGGCGCCCCGCCGCCGTCCTGATGCTCTTTGCCGAAGGCCCCGCGGGGCCCGACGTGCTGCTGATCGAACGCGCTGCGACGCTGCGCTCCCACGCCGGGCAGCCGGCGTTTCCCGGCGGTGCCATCGACCCCGGGGACGCCGGTGCCGTCGGACGCGGCGTTACGCGAGGCACAGGAGGAGGTCGGGCATCGACCCCGCCTCCGTCGAGATCGTCGCGGAGCTGCCGGAACTCTTCATCCCGGTGACCGGATTCGTGGTGACGCCGGTGCTCGCGTACTGGCGCGATCCGCATCCGGTCCGACCGGTCGACGTCCAGGAAGTGGCCGAAGTCGAGCGGGTGCCGATCGCGGAGCTGGCCGATCCCGCGAGCCGCCAGCGGGTGCGCCATCCCTCGGATGGGTAGGACCCGCGTTCAACGTGCGGGGGATGCTGGTGTGGGGATTCACGGCTGGGCTGCTCGACCGGCTGATCAAGCTCGGCGGCTGGGAGCAGCCGTGGACCCCCGGCCCCGTCAACGAGTTGCCGCAGCCTGCCGAGGACGACGGTGTTTGACCTCCTGGACTGGGTCCTGCTGCTGGCCGTCGTCGCGTTCGGCATTTCCGGCTACCGCCAGGGCTTCATCGTCGGCGTGATGTCGTTCATCGGCTTTCTGGGCGGCGCGATCCTCGGGGCCAAGCTCGCTCCCTCGATCAGCAGCCTCATCGGCAACGGCAAGCGCTCCCCGGTGACCGGCATCGTCGTGGTGTTCCTGGGCGCGGCCCTCGGCCAGCTGATCGCCTCTGCAGTGGCCGCGGCCCTACGAACCCGGATCCACTGGCGGCCGGCTCAGGCGGTGGATTCCGTGGGCGGCGCCGTCGTCTCGGGGATCTCGGTGCTCCTGGTGGCCTGGCTCATGGCGACCGCTGTGAACCGCTCGCCGTACGAGTCATTACGAAGCCAGGTTCATGGCAGCGCGGTCATCCAGGCGGTCGACACGCTGGTTCCCGACAACGCCCGCCAGCTGTTCGCCAACTTCCTCCGGCTGGTCGAGCAGCAGGGTTTCCCGCAGGTCTTCGCCGGTCTCGGCGGCGACACCATCGTGCCGACCCGCCCGCCGGACCCGGCGCTCGCCAGCAGCCCGGTCGTCCAGCTGGTCCGTCCGAGCATCCTGAAGGTCAACGGCGACGCCCCCGTCATGCCAGAAGTCCATCGAGGGCAGCGGATTCGTGTACGCGCCGCAGCACGTCATGACCAATGCACACGTCGTCGCCGGCGTCCCGCATCCCAGCGTCGAGGTCGACGGCGCCGAACTCGCTGCAACCACAGTGCTTTTCGATCCCAGACGCGATGTCGCCGTGCTTTACGTCCCCGGCCTGCGCGCGGTCCCCTGGCGTTCGCGACGGAACCGCCTCCGCGGGGGACTCGGCCATCGTCATCGGCTATCCCGAGAACGGCCCCTTCACCGCGGTCTCCGCACGGGTCCGCGATCGGATCACCGCCCGCGGCGTGGACATCTACTCCCGGTCCACGGTTGATCGCGAGATCTACGGCCTGCGCGCTGCGGTGCGGCCCGGCAATTCCGGCGGCCCGCTCCTTACTCCGGCAGGTCAGGTGTACGGGGTCGTTTTCGCTGCAGCCACGGATGACCCGGACACCGGCTACGCGCTGACCTCCGGAGAGGTCGCATCCGACGCCCGGCCGGGGCAGGCGGCGACGGCGGGGGTCAGCACCCGGAGGCTGCGACTGACCCCGCATTTCCGGACAACTCGCTTGCTCAATGGTTGCAATTGTTAGCGGTCACGGTATATTGAGGCCCAGTCGCTGAGGAGCGCTGATGGCCACCAGCTTGTCCGCAAGTCGCGTCATCGTCGGAGACCCGGCGTCGGCGTGCTGCTGATCACCGGTCCCGCCGCCGCCGACTTCCTGCCCGATACCATCCTGACCGAGACCCGGCCGGGTCAGGTGACGGGCGTTCTGACACTCGGCCCGATCGCGCGCGCGGCATCGAGGTCACCACGGCGGCACCGCGGCGGACCCCGACCGCGTACATCTCGCAGTTCGACTCATTATCGACGGCATGCCGCCCGTCGGGCGCGCTACGCGTCATCTCGGCGGGTCCGGGCGAGTCCAACGTCGACTTCTCGCTGGACTCGCAGGAAGACATCCCCGAGCAGCTGCCAGCGCCTTCACCGCGATCGCGGCCCGTTTCTTCGACGGTCTCGAGCGCGCCGCGCAGGAGCAGAACCCGGCCGCCTAGCCGGGCCAGCGGTCAGCGCAATCGCCTACATTGCTGGCTCTCCTGCCACTGACGCGCGGCTGCGGCCAGGCCCGCCACATCGATGCCGTGCGGGACCGGCCGGCCGCCCAGGCCTCGAACTCGCGCCGCGCCCGGGCAAAAGTGCCTGCGCCCCAGGCTCGTTGCCGCGTCGGGCTGCGTGAGTCCAACCGCGAGCTGGGCCAGAGCACGCCATAGCGGACGCTCGTTCTCGGGGTGCCCGCTTCCACCCGGCTTCCAGCAGCTCGTGGGCCTGGAAGGGACGGTCGGCGTCGAGCATGCGCTGGGCATCCGCCAGCAGCGTCGCTGGCTCCCCGCTCCAGCAGCGCCGGCTCCAGATCCGCCGATCCGCCGCGGGCGACCCGTAAGGCAACGGTCGCCCGAGCTCATCACGGGGACGGGCGTTCAGCGGCCGCCCCGCGCCGTCGCGATCGCGCGCCGCCCGGCTCACTCCAGCCAGCTCAGGAGTTCGGAGTTGAACGCATCCGGGCGCCTCCTCGTGCGGGAAAGTGGCCGACCCCGCGATAGCTCGCCAGCTATAGGGAGCGGCCGACGTACTCGCCTGATCCCTTCGCCGTCGACGGGCAGCACGCACGTATCCAGCAGGCCGTGCAGTTGCAGGGTCGGCGCGCGTGACCAGCTCGTGCATGTCGCGCAGCATTCGCCAGCCGTCGGGACGGAACATCGAGCGGAAGACCCAGCGGTAGTACTCCATCGAGCTGTGCGCGACGCCCGGGATCTGCATCGCCTTGCGGGCGCGTGCCTCCGTCTGCGGGTCGGGAAAGCCCGGCCCGGCCCATCGCCGCATCAGGTCAGCGACGAGCGCGGCATCGTCGCGTACCAGCTCGCGCTCGGGCCGCCACGGCAGCTGAAATTCGAGCAGGTAGCCGCTCGCGCGCAGCTGGCTGGAGAGCTCGCCGAAGATCGCCTGCCGCATGCGCAAGGGATGCGGCGCGCCCACGACCACGAGCCGGCGCACGACCTCGCGGGTGCAGCACCGCCGTCGCCCACGCCAGGAAGCCGCCGCAATCCTGCCCCACCAGCACGGCCTGGCGCTCGCCGAGCGCACGGATCAGGCCCGCCAGGTCGGACGCGAGAGTGAAGATGTCGTAGCCGCGCGGGGGCTTGTCGCTGGCCCCGTAACCCCGCAGATCGCAGGCGACAGCGTGATACCCGGCGTCGGCGAGTGCGGTCAGCTGATGACGCCAGGACCACCAGAACTCCGGAAACCCGTGCACCAGAAGGACAAGCGGGCCGCTGCCGGCCTCCGCGATGTGCAGCCGGGTGCCGTTCGTCGAGACGTCCCGGTGAGCCCAGGGGCCGGGCAGCAGGACGCTCGTGGGCTCGACGGACATGAGCGCGTGCGGTGGCTAGTGGCGTTCGATCTTGGTCGTCGGGGCGACGGTCGGGTGCTTGATCCAGGCGACATCGTCCTTGACGGTCTGGATCGCGCGCTTGGGCGGCCCGACCTTCTTCAGGCGAGCAGACGGCGAAAAGCGCCAGCAGCCCGGCGACGATCAGGTAAGCCCCGGTGACGATCAGGAACGAGTACGCGCGGCCGATCCCGGCGGCGTGAAGACCCTCGCCGGCCGCGATCGTGATCGCGAAAAAAGCGAAAAATCCAAGGAATCCGGCGCCTCCGAGAAAGGCGGCGCCGAGCGACGCGCTGGTGGCTGCCGCCTTCATCTCGGTCTTGGCCAGCTCCACCTCCTGGCGGATCAGCAGGGAGACGTCTCGCGAGGCCGTCGCGACGAGCTCGCCGATCGTCGCCTCGGCGGAACCTGACCCGCCATGGCCGTTGTGGGCACCGCCAGAACTCGCGGCCGACGGCCGGGTGTGCGCCGATATCGCCACCGGATTCTCCTTCGAGGTTGGTGCTCGCCCCGCCAATGATGATCCACTCCGCCGCGGCGCGTAACGGCATTTTGCGGTTCGAGAAACGCCTGCCCACCGCTGCTGATCTCACACTCGCACCCGGGAGGCTACCGCCGATCATGGCGGCCGACATCGGATGATGATCGTGGGTAGCGTCGCCGGTCGTGCCTGACGACCCGCTTGCCGTGCTGGCCCAGCTCCCCCGCGTGGCGGAGGTCGCAGCCGGCTGCAGCGCGCGCGCCGCCGTCGACCGGCTGCTGACCTCGCGCGTCCTGCGCCGACAGAGCGCGGAGGTCTCGGTCGAGGCGGGGTTGCGCTCGGCTCGGGCCTCTGCAGCGCTGGACGGCGTCGACATCCCGCTGGAACAGCTGCGCAGCGAGGGGCAGCACCGATCCCGTGGTGCAAGGAGCCCTCCGAGTGTCCGCGCGCAGCTCGGGGGCCTGCGCGAGACGTTCATCCGGGCCCCGCGGCAGGTACTCGCGCGGCTGCACGTCCTCGCCGCCGCCGACCTCACGACGCCGGAGCTGCTCGGGCGTCCGCGGGCCGGGGATGACGCCGCGGCCATGGCCCGGCGCCTCGGGGCGCTCGCCGAGCTCCTGGCCCAGCCGACGAAGGCGCCGGCCGCCGTCGTCTCCGCGGTCGTGCACGGAGAGCTGCTCACGCTCGCGCCGTTTGAGCAGGCGAACGGAGTGGTGGCGCGGGGCGCGGCCCGGCTCGTCCTGCTGGCGCGCGGCCTGGACCCGAAGGCGCTGACCGCACCCGATGTGGGTCACGTCGAGCTTCGTGACGAGTACGCGACCGCATCGCAGGGCTACGCCTCGGGCGACGCCGACGGGCTCGCGGAGTGGGTCGCCCACTGCTGCCACGCCATCGAGCTGGGGGCCCGCGATTCGCTGGCGATCTGCGAGGCGCTCGCTCGCGGCTAGCGGTCGCGTCGCCAGTTGTCCGCTCGCCGTTTCCGTCCGGGCGGCGACGGGTATTCACCACGCGGGCGTGCGGCAATGCCGCCCCCGGGACCGAGCCTCGCCCGCCCCCCCTGGGCGTGACTCGCAGACGGCCCCCGCCATCCCCCCGCGCGGGGGCCGTCGTCGTGCCGGCACGCCTCTCGTGGGCCGCGTAGCACAGCCGGCCTGTGGACGGAGCGCTCCGTCCACAGGACACTTCGGCGAAAGTGCCACGCGTGACCTCCCAGCCGGCGCCCCGACCGCTCCTACCAGCCGCCCGTCCCCTCGTCGTGACGTCCGATCCGGCGCTGCTCGAAGAGCTGCTCCGGCTTGTGCGACCTCACCGGCTCGCCGCCGCTTGTCGCCGCCGATCCCGAGGCGTTGCGACGCGCATGGCAGGGTGCCTCGCTGGTGCTGCTGGGCGCTGAACTCGCCGCGGCGGCGATCGGGCTGCCGCGGCGCTCCCGCGTCGTCGTCGTCGGCTCCGCCGGTGATCGGCTGTGGGAGCTCGCTGCTGACGTCGGGGCTGACCACGTCGCGGTTCTCCCCTCGGCATCCGGCTGGCTCGTCGGGCTGCTGGGCGAGCGGGCAGCGGCGGCAGGAGTGCTGGCGCCGGTGCTGGGCGTCATGGGCGGGCAGGGAGGCGGCGGGGGCGACGACGCTCGCGGCCGCGCTGGCCCGCACCTCCGCCGCGCGGGGCACCCCCACGCTCCTGGTCGACGCCGATCCCTTCGGAGGCGGCATCGATCTGGCGCTGGGACTGGAATCAGCAGCCGGGGACCGTTGGGCGCAGCTTCTGCCCGAGGCCCCGGGCGCTCGCTGGCGCAGCGGCTTCGTCGACCGGCTGCCCGTCCGCGCCGGCCTGCACCTGCTGGCGCCGGATCGCGACCAGCCGGTGACGATCACCGCTGACGCCATGCGGCGGGTGCTCGACGAGGGCCGGCGCCGCTGCGGGCTCGTTGTGGTCGACCTGCCGCGCAGCCTCGACCCGACCTCGGCGGCGGCGCTGTCGACGGCCGTGCGGACCTACCTGGTGGTGCCGGCGCAGGTCCGCGCGATCGCTGCTGGAGCGCAGCTGGCAAGCGCGCTGCGGCTCATCGCGAGCGACGTGCAGGCTGTCGTGCGCGGCCCGGCCCCGAGCGGCCTGTCCCTCCAGACGATCGCCCGCTCGCTCGCCCTCCCCGTCGCCGGGGCGCTCCGCGTGGAACCCGGGCTGGCCCGCGACTACGAGCGCGGCGTTCCTCCCGGACAGCCGCGCGGGCCCCTCGTGCGGCTGTGCGCTCGCCTGCTCGATGAGCTGACCGCGTCCGAGTCCCGAGCCGCCGCGTGACGGCATCGGCGGGGCCGCTGGCCGGCTTGCTGCGCGATCCCGCCGTGACCGACGTGCTCGTCAACGGCCCGCGAGAGGTCTGGACCGACCGTGGTCACGGCCTGGTACGCGAGCCACTGACCTTCCCCAGCGACGACGAGGTGCGCCGCCTCGCCGTCCGCCTCGCCTCAGCGGCCGGACGCCGGCTCGACACCGGCAGCCCGTTCGTCGATGCCCGCCTCGAGGGTGGGGTCCGCCTGCACGCGGCGCTACCACCGGTCGCGGTGTCCGGAGTCCATCTCTCGCTGCGCATCCACCGCGCGAGCGGGCTCGACCTGGCCCGGCTCGTCGCCGCCGGCAGCCTGCACCCGGCCTTCGACGAGGTACTCGAGGCGCTGATCGCGGCCCGGCTCGCGTTCGTCATCACCGGCGGCGCGGGCACCGGAAAGACGACGCTGCTGGGCGCGCTGCTCGCACGCTCCGATCCCGGTGAGCGGATCCTGGTCGTCGAAGACACTTCCGAGCTGACGATCGACCATCCCCACGTCGTGCGGCTGCAAGCGCGTCCGCCCAACGTCGAAGGCGCCGGCGAGATCACGCTGCGGGAGCTGGTGCGTCAGGCGCTGCGGATGCGTCCCGACCGGGTCATCGTCGGCGAGGTCCGCGGTGCCGAACTGCTCGACATGCTCGTCGCCGCAAACACCGGCCACGACGGGGGGCTCACCACCCTGCACGCCAACGGAGTAGCCGATGTGCCCGCGCGGGTCGAGGCCCTGGCGATGCTCGCGGGCCTGCCCCGGGCGGCCGCCCACAGCCTGCTCGCGTCAGCACTGCGCGTGGCCGTGCATCTGGAACGCGGGCGCGACGGTTTCCGGCGCGTCGCCGAGATTGCCGTGCTCGAACGCGGCGACGGCGACCTGGTCCGAGCGGTCACCGCGTTGCGCTGGGCCGGAGGCCACGCGCAGGTCGTGGCAGGCGCCGGATCCCCCTTGCTGAGAGCCTTGCTGGAAAGCACCGGCCGGATCCCCGCCGCGCTGGAGACGTCGTGATCATCGACCCGCGGCTGGCCGCGGCGGCGGCGCTCGCCAGCTGCACCGCGTGGTTGCTGACCGGGTCGCGGTCGCCCGGCGGGAGGCTGGCGTCGGGCGGTCAGCGCTCGTCGACGCCCTGGCGTCGGGCTCTCACGAGTACCCGGAGCCGGTGGGCAGCGGGAGCGGTAACCACCGGCGTACTCGCCGCCCTCACCGGACCGGTGCCGGCCGTCGTCGCCGCCCTGACCGGTTACGTGCTCGTCCGCCGCGCTCGGGCAGCACGACGCCGGCGGGAGGCGCGCGCCCTCCGGGTGCAAGATCTGGCCGCGCTTCGGGCGCTCGCTGCCGAGCTGCTCGGCGGCCAGCCACCGGCGGCCGCCCTGCGCATGGCCGCCGGGTCCCCGGGGGCGGCCGGCGGCCTGCGTCGCCGGATGCTCGACGCAGCGGCCGGCGATGCGCTCGGAGCCGATCCCGCTGAGGTGCTGCGCGCCGACGCCGCCGCGGGGACCTCGGCTGCCGCGCTGGCGGCCGCGTGGTCGGTCTGCCAGCGCAGCGGAAGCAGCCTGGCCGCACCCGTGGGGCGGCTCGCCGAGGCAGCGGCAGCCGAGCTGCGCGTCGAGCGGGAGGCGGACGCGGCGCTCGCGTCAGCCCGCTCCAGTGCCCGGTTGCTCGCCGTACTCCCGCTCGCCGGAGCCGTCCTCGGACAGCTCTCCGGATCAGGTTCCCTGCGCGTGCTCCTCACGACCGGTGTCGGGCAGGCCTGCCTCGTGGTCGGCGTCGCGCTCGATCTCGCCGGACTCGCCTGGCTGGAACGACTGGCAGCCGCTGCGGGTGCCTGACTCGCGCCTGGTGTCAGCCGGGCTCCTGCTGCTGGCGGCTCTCACGGTGCTGCGTGCCTCCACCCGGGAGTCCGCCGTGCGCCGCCTTCGGTGCGCCGTGGTTCACCCCGGCTCGCCCCGTCGTACACCGGCGGTCTCGAGACCGTCGGCCCTCACCGCCGCCAGCGCCATCGCGGGCGCTGCCGCCGCTTTGCTGCTGGGCCGGCCCCTCGGAATCGCTGCCGGGCCGGCGGTTTTCGTCGTCAGCCGGGTCCTGCTGAAACGGCTCGCCGCTCGCGCCGCCGGGCCGCAACCGGTGCGCGTCAGCGCCTTCGCGACCGAGCTGGTGGCGGCATGCCTGGACGCGGGCGCCACCCCAGCGGCCGCCTTGGAGGCCGCGGGGACTCACGTTCCGGGTGCGCTCGGAGAGGCGCTGACGACGGCTGCTGACGCGCTTGCCGCAGGCGCTCCCGCTGAGGAGGCGCTGCCCGAGGTCGGCCCCCTGGCGCCGATCGCGGGCGTGTTTCGCCGGAGCTCGCAAACCGGTAGCGCGATGAGCGAGCAACTGATCGGAGCGGCCGCCCAGCTGCGCGCCGACGAGCAGTTCGAGCGGCTGGCCAAGGCCCATCGCGTCGCCGTGCTATCGGCGCTTCCGCTCGGGCTGTGCATGTTGCCGGCGTTCCTGGTCCTCGCCGTCGTTCCCTCGATCGTCGGTCTCGGCGCCGGGCTGCTGCCGCGATGAGCGCCTCGGTCAAGGTGAATGCGGCCGCTGGGGATTTCTCGAGGGGATTCACCGCCACCGATTGAGCGACGCACGGCAGCCGCCTCGCGAGGAACGTCGAGACATCGAGCTGACCCCGGGAGGAACACATGATCAATGGCTGGCGCGCAGCGAACCGTCGACGGCACCGGCTGCCGCGCGACGAGGCGGGGATGTCGACCGCCGAGTATGCGGTCGGCACGTTGGCGGCGTGCGGGTTCGCCGGCGTGCTGTGGGTCGTGGTCCACAGCGGTGAGGTCCACAGCCTGCTGCAGTCGGTGGTGTCGCGTGCGCTCAACCTGGCGCCGTGACGCGATCGCGCCTTCGCCGCCGGCGGGACGAGAACGGTTCGGTGACCGCCGAGCTCGCCCTCGCGCTCCCGACGCTGATGCTGATCATCGCGGTCAGCATCTGGATGCAGTCAGCGGTGGCGCTGCAGGCGCGCTGCCAGGATGCCGCCCGCGCCGGGGCACGCGCGGCGGCACGCGGCGATCCCGACGGGATGATCCACCGCGCGATCGCGGCCGCCCTGCCCGCCGGGGCCGAGGTCGGCATCCAGCGAGCCGGCAGCCAGGTGACGGTCCGGGTGCGCGTGACCGTTCCGGTTCCCGGCGGCCTGTCCTCGCTGCTCTCCGGGCCGGAGGTATCCGCTTCCGCCACGTCGCTCGCCGAGCAGGATCCCTAGCCCGGGCCCGGCGCGACAGCGAGCGCGGTTCGGCGACAGTGCTCGTGCTCGCAGGTGTGATGGCGTGCTGCGCCGTCGGAGGCCTGTGGCTGGAGTCCGGGCGGGCAGGGCTGGCCCGTCAGCGGGCAGAGACCGCCGCCGATCTGGCGGCGCTCGCGGGAGCGCAAGCGCTCGCCCGCGGCGACCCGTCGCCCTGCGCGGCCGCAGGTGTGGCCGCGTCCGCCAACGGCGCGTCACTCGCCGGCTGCTCGGTCACCGGCGATGCGGTCGGGGTCACGGTGAGCGTCAGCCGTCCGACGCCGGCCGCGGCGGTTGCCCGCGCCGGACCGCAGGAAGCTCAGTGACCGGCGAGCGCCGCCAGCACCTGCGCCAGCAGCCTCGAGGCGCCGGCCTTGTCGAGCGGTTCGTTGCCGTTTCCGCACTTGGGCGATTGCACGCACGACGGGCAGCCCGAGCGGCACTCGCAGGCGTCGATCGCGGCCTTCGTCGCCTCCAGCCAGCCGTCCACCCGTTGGAATCCACGTTCGGCGAATCCGGCGCCGCCGGGCGCCCCGTCGTAGACGAAGACGGTCGTCTCCCCGGTGTCGGGATGCAGAGCGGTGGAGACCCCGCCGATGTCCCAGCGGTCGCACGTCGCCCAGAGCGGCAGCAGGCCGATCGCCGCGTGCTCGGCGGCGTGGACGGCACCGGGGACGTCGGCCTCGGCGAGCTCGGCGCGCTCCAGCATCCCCGGTGGCACGAGATACCAGACGGCACGGGTCCGCAGGTCGCGTGGTGGCAGATCGAGAGCCTCCTCGCCGAGCACCTCCCCGCTGGCGATCCGGCGCCGCTGGTAGCCCACGACCTGGCTGGTGACGTCGACGGTGCCGAAACAGATGGTGAGCGGCCCGGCCTGGCGTCGCCGCAACTCCTCCACGATCCGCAGGTCCGTCAGGGTGCGGGCGGTGGTCGTCCAGTCGACATCGGCCGGCTCGACCAGGGCGCATCCCTCGATCTCGTCGAGCGTCCCGACCACGAAGGCCTCGCCCTGGTGCAGGTACAGCGCGCCGGGATGCACCTGGGTGTGGGCGCTGCCGCGGTCGACGGTGCCGAGCAGCCGGCCGGTGGCTTCCTCGACGACCGCGACCGGTGTCCCGCCGGTGCCGCGAAGGTCGACGGTGGGTCGCTCACGCGCGGTCCAGTACCAGCCGCCGGGACGCTTGCGGAGCCGGCCGCGGCGTTCCAGATCAGCCACCACCAGCGCGCTGGCCGGTCCGAAGAGCTCCAGGTCGGCTTCGCGGAGCGGAAGTTCGGAAGCGGCGCACTCGAGGTGGGGCTCCAGCACATAGGGATTGTCGGGATCGAGCACGGCGGCCTCGACCGGGCGGCCGAACACCGCCTCCGGATGGTGCACGAGATAGGTGTCCAGCGGATCGTCGCGGGCGATCAGGATCGCCAGCGCCTCGCCGCCGCGCCTTCCGGCGCGGCCGGCCTGCTGCCAGAGCGAGGCCAGCGTTCCCGGGAATCCGGCGAGCAGCACCGCATCGAGCCCGCTGACGTCGATGCCGAGTTCCAGCGCATTCGTCGCGGCCAGCCCGAGGATCTCGCCTGCGCGCAGCTTCGCTTCGAGCGCCCGGCGCTCCTCGGGCAGGTAGCCCGCGCGATAGGCGGCCACCCGCCTTGCGGCGGCGCGGCCCTCACCTCCTCCCACGGCCATCAGCTCGCGTCGCGCCGAGAGCGCCGTCGTCTCCGCGGCCCTGCGGCTGCGGACGAAGGCGAGCGTCGGCACCCCTTCGGCCACCAGGTCGGCGAGCAGTTCCGACGTCTCCGACAGCGCCGATTTGCGTACCGGCGCCCCGTGCTCGCCGCGCAGCAGGGAAAGCGGCGGCTCGTAGAGCGCGAAGGTCAGCGCGCCGCGTGCCGACGCGTCGTCATCGACCACCTCGACCGCAGCGCCGGTGAGCCCGGTCGCGGTGCTCGCGGGATCGGCGACCGTGGCCGACGCAAGGATGAACACCGGGTCGGCTCCGTAGCGGGCGCACACCCGGCGCAGCCGGCGGAGCACCTGCGCCACGTGCGAGCCGAAGACACCCCGGTAGTGGTGGCATTCGTCGATCACCACGTACCGCAACCCGCGCAGAAACGTGCCCCACCTCGCGTGCTGGGGCAGCAGGCTCGCCGAGAGCAGATCAGGGTTGCTCAGCACGTAATTCGCGTGGGCGCGGGCCCAATCGCGTTCCTCCCGAGGGGTGTCGCCGTCGTAGGCCGCGGCCCGGATCCCGGTGAGGGTCAGCGCGCGGACGGCGCTGAGCTGGTCGCGGGCGAGCGCCTTCGTGGGCGCGAGGTAGATCGCCCGCGCGGCCGGCTCAGCGAGCAGTCGCGTCAGCACCGGCAGCAGGTAGCCGAGCGATTTCCCGGAAGCCGTTCCCGTGGAGATCACCACCGAGCGACCCGCGTGTGCGTGCTCGGCAACCTCCACCTGATGGACCCAGGGGCGGTCGATCCCGCGGCCGACCCACCGGCGCACCAGCAGCGGGTCAGCCCACTCCGGCCAGTCGGCCGTGCGCCCGGGCCTGGCCGCCAGCGCCTGCACATGCGTCACCGCGCTGGCTCGCCGGCTGTCGAGGGTCAGACGACGAAGCAGGCCGCCGTCGTCCACACCCTGAAATCTATGAGCCACCGGCGATCGGCGGGGCCGGTGGCCGGCTGGATCCGCGCAATCAGCTGCCGCTGGCTCGGATATTTCCGCCGTGACAAGGTAAGAACTGACTGCCGGCACCACGCGAATGGCGCGCCCGGCATCCGACCTCTGGAGGAGCACCGTGGATTTGTCTCTCAGCACCTACGACGAGGGAGACCACAAGATCGTCAAGGTGGGCGGCGAGATCGATGTCTACACCGCACCCAAGCTCCGCGAGCAGCTGATCGACCTGGTCTCCAGCGGTGCCTACCACCTGATCGTCGACATGGAGGGCGTCGACTTCCTCGACTCCACCGGGCTGGGAGTTCTCGTCGGTGGCCTGAAGCGGGTGCGGGCTCACGAGGGGACGCTGCGCCTGGTGTGCACCCAGGAGCGGATCCTGAAGATCTTCCGGATCACCGGCCTGACCAAGGTGTTCCCGATCCACGCGTCGGTCGCCGAGGCCCTGTCGGCCGGCGACTGACCGTTGCTCCTGCCGTCCCCCAGTCGTTAATCCTTCGAGCCCCCAGACGGTTTCGCGGTCACTATGCCCAAGGTCGAGCTCCACATCAGCGCATTGCCGATCAACGTGCGCACCGCCCGGCTCGTCGCCGCGGCCCTCAGCCGACGCATGGGCCTTGATGCCGTGCTCATCGACGAGGTGAAGCTTGCCGTCGGCGAGGCGTGCTCGCGAGCCGTCACCGTGCACCGCTCGGAGGGCATCACCGAGCCGATCATCGTGCAGTTCCGCGACGACTACGACGTCCTCGAGATCTCCGTCTACGACAGCGGGCCCGCGGGGGCGCTGCTACCGGCCTCCGGTGAGGCGGCGATCGACGGCTCGGACGGCGGCGACGCCGTCGCTGAAGAAGCGGCCAACCTGCTGGAAGCGGCCGCCAGCTCAGCTCAGGAACCGGCCTACCTCGAGCGCGCGGTCGACGTGTCCAGCCTGGCCCCGCGGCTGGGGCTGGCCATGATCGCCGGGCTGGTCGACGACATGTCGGTCGAGGACCGCGCCGGGCCCGATGCGCCCGGCGGCACCGTCGTGACCATGCGCTGGCCCATCGTCGCGCTCTGACAGGCAACTAACGGACGCCGTACAGCGGCAGTTTGGCTGACGTCCAGCCGAAGCGGGCGGCCCAACGTTGCGCTGGCGTTACACTTCATCCATTCTGCGGCCCAAGTGATTGTGGCCGTTGCTCGCATGTCCATATAAGGCCCGGGAATCGACCGGGGCCCGGCGTTGCATCCGATCGCGGCCTTCCAGCCGCGTTGGGCTGCGCGCCGACGCAGATCTGGAGGATGTATGTCGCCGCTCGCCGCAGGGGTGAGCGACTCCTTGTCGCTGACAGGAGGCCAAAAGGGCTTCGTTGCAGTGATCGGTGTGATCGCCATTCTGGCGCTCGGAGTCGCATTCGTACTTATGCGCGAGGTACTCGCCGCTGATCCCGGGACCCCGCGCATGCAACAGATTGCGCTCGCCGTCCAGGAGGGTGCGCAGGCGTTCCTGCGCCGCCAGGCGAAGACCCTCGCGGTGTTCGTGGTGATCATCCCACTGATCCTGCTCGTCCTGCCGGCCGACAACACCGCCTCAAGGATCGGACGCTCTCTCTTCTTCATCGTGGGGGCCCTCGCGTCCTTCACGGTCGGCTTCTCGGGCATGGGGCTTGCCGTCCGCGGCAACGTCCGCGTGGCCGCGGCGGCGCAGAACGAAGGCGAGACGCGGGCCATGCGCATCGCGTTCCGCACCGGCGGCGCTGTCGGAATGCTCACCGTCGGTCTCGGCCTGCTCGGCGCCTCGCTCGTCGTCCTGATCTTCAAGAAGGACGCTCCGCAGGTCCTCGAAGGCTTCGGCTTCGGCGCGGCCCTGCTGGCCATGTTCATGCGGGTCGGCGGCGGCATCTTCACCAAGGCCGCTGACGTCGGCGCCGACCTGGTCGGCAAGGTCGAGGCCGGCATCCCCGAGGACGACCCCCGTAATGCCGCGACCATCGCCGACAACGTCGGTGACAACGTCGGTGACTGTGCCGGTATGGCCGCCGACCTCTTCGAGTCCTACGCCGTCACCCTGGTGGCCGCGCTGATCCTCGGCAAGGAGGCCTTCGGCTCCAAGGGCCTGGTCTTCCCGCTGGCTATTCCGATGGTCGGGGTCATCACCGCTGTCGTCGGCATCTTCGCGACCAACCCGCGTTCCAGCGACCACAACGCCCTGACCGCGATCAACCGCGGATTCTTCGTCAGCGCCGGGTGTCTCGGCGGTCGGCGCCGCGATCGTCGTGCTTCACCTACCTGCCCAGCAAGTTCAGCAAGCTGGTCGGCAGCTCCGTACCTGACGCCAAGGGCAATCCGCAGATCATCGCCTTCGTTGCGGTGCTCATCGGCCTGGTGCTGGCGGGAGCGATCCAGTTGCTCACCGGCTACTTCACCGAGACCCGGCGCAAGCCGGTCCGCAGCATCGTCGAATCTGCGCTCACCGGACCGGCCACCACCGTGCTCTCCGGCATCAGCGTCGGCCTCGAGTCCGCGGTCTACTCGGCCCTGCTCATCGGTGCGGGTGTCTACGGCGCGTACCTGCTCGGCATGGGATCGGTGCTGGTGTCGCTGTTCGCCGTCGCCATCGCCGGCACCGGGTTGCTGACCACGGTCGGCGTCATCGTCTCGATGGACACCTTCGGCCCGGTCAGCGACAACGCGCAGGGCATCGCTGAGATGAGCGGCGACATCGACGAGAAGGGCGCCCGCGTCCTCACCGACCTCGACGCCGTCGGCAACACGACGAAGGCCATCACCAAGGGCATCGCCATCGCCACGGCCGTGCTGGCGGCCACGGCGCTGTTCGGGTCGTTCACCGAAACCGTGGCGACCGAGGTCGCCAAATCGGGGGCGACGACGGCCCGCGGGCTCGACATCTCCTATCCGGACGCGCTGGTCGGTCTGATCATCGGCGCCGCGGTCGTCTTCCTGTTCAGCGGCCTGGCCATCAATGCGGTGTCCCGCGCAGCCGGCCGGGTCGTGTTCGAGGTCCGGGAGCAGTTCCGCACCAAGCCCGGGATCATGGACGGCACGGAGCTTCCGGACTACGGACGCGTCGTCGACATCTGTACCCGCGACTCGCTGCGTGAGCTGATCACCCCGGGCACGCTCGCCGTACTCGCGCCGATCGCGGTCGGTTTCGGGCTCGGCTACGCCCCGCTCGGTGCCTATCTCGGAGGCGCCATTGCCGGCGGCGTGCTCATGGCGGTGTTCCTGTCCAACTCCGGTGGGGCCTGGGACAACGCCAAGAAGATGGTCGAGGACGGCGCCTACGGCGGCAAGGGCTCGGCCGTCCACGAGGCGACCGTCATCGGTGACACCATCGGCGACCCGTTCAAGGACACCGCCGGCCCGGCCATCAACCCGCTGATCAAGGTGATGAACCTGGTCTCGCTGCTGATCGTGCCGGCCGTCGTCAAGTTCTCGGTCGGCAAGGACCAGAGCAATCCGATCCGCATCGCCATCGCCCTGGTGGCAGTGGTCGTCCTGGTCGGGGTCATCTGGAACAGCAAGCGTCGCGGCAGCGCGCTCATGGAGACCGGCGGACCGGGTGCGCCCGGTGCGACAACTCCTGCGGCGACGTCCGTTCCGGTCTAACCGGCCACAACGCGAAGGGGCCGTCATCCAATTCGGATGGCGGCCCCTTTCGTGTTTCGCTGACGTCATGCACACGTACTGCGCCACCGTCGCGTGGTCGGGTTCGACGGGAGTCGGATACGAGAACTACGACCGGCGCCACGCCGGGGTCAGCCAAGCCGGCTACGTCGTGGCGCTGTCGTCCGATGCGGCCTTTCGCGGAGACCCGGCCTGCCTGAACCCCGAGGAATTGCTGGTGCTGGCGGCCGCGTCGTGCCAGCTGCTGTCCTTCCTGGCGGTAGCGGCGCGGGCGCGTATCGACGTCATCGACTATCGGGACGAAGGTGCAGGTGAGATGCCCGATGATGCGTTGACAAAAATCACGCTGCGCCCGCAGATCACCGTTTCCGCCGGCTCTGAGCGGCCGGTCACGCAGGCCCGCATCCTTCACCTTTGCCAGGTCGCCCACCGCGAGTGCTACGTCTCCAACAGCCTCAAAACGCCCATCGCCGTGGAGCCGACCGTTACGATTTGTCCTAGTACCGGCGCGCAGGTGACCCACCTCAACCGGGAATAGTCATCCCCGCCCCGTACATTGACGCCGCAGAGGCCTTGGAATTCATTTCCGGCCGGCTGCTGCCATGTCCGCCTCTCCGCCGCCAGATCACCGACTGATCGCAGAATCGAGGAAGCCGTGCCGCCGCGCGCAAAGTCCCAGCCGACTGAGCCGACCGATGACGCCAGTGGCGCCAACGGCAGCTCCGCCGGCGGGGTGCGCCTGGTCATCGTGGAATCCCCGGCGAAGGCGCGCACCATCGCCGGCTACCTCGGCGACGGCTATCTCGTCGAGTCGAGCATCGGTCACATCCGCGACCTGCCGCGTAATGCCGCTGACATCCCCGCAGCAGTCAAGTCGCAGCCGTGGTCCCGGCTCGGCGTGGACGTCGACAACGGGTTCGAGCCGCTCTACATCGTCACCGCCGACAAGAAGGCACAGGTCGCCAAGCTCAAGGCGCTCCTGAAAGACGCCACCGAGCTCTACCTCGCGACGGATGAGGACCGCGAGGGCGAGGCCATCGCCTGGCACCTGCTGCAGACGCTGAAGCCGCGCGTACCGGTCCGCCGGATGGTCTTCCACGAGATCACCCCGCAGGCGATCCGCCAGGCGGTCGACAACCCGCGCGAGATCGACGAGCGGCTGGTCGACGCCCAGGAGACGCGGCGCATCCTCGACCGGCTCTACGGCTACGAAGTCTCGCCGGTGCTGTGGAAGAAGGTCATGCCGAAGCTCTCGGCCGGCCGGGTCCAGAGCGTCGCGACCCGCATCCTGGTGGAGCGCGAGAAGGCGCGGATGAAGTTCCGGGCCGCCGGCTACTGGGACATCGACGGCGTCTTCACCGCCGCATCCGACGAGAGCATCCCGCTCCCGGCCACCCTGGTCTCGGTGGCCGGCGCGCGCGTCGCCACGGGCCGCGACTTCGACTCCACCGGAAACCTCACCAACGCCGGACGTCCGCCAGCTCGACGAGACCGGCGCGCGGGCTCTGGTGGAGGGCCTGGCCAATTCCGGCTTCGCCGTCGCGGGAGTGGAGGAGCGTCCGTACCGGCGCTCGCCCTACGCCCCGTTCATGACGAGCACGCTGCAGCAGGAGGCCGGGCGCAAGCTGCGCTTCTCCAGCCAGCGCACGATGCAGATCGCGCAGCGGCTGTACGAGAACGGCTACATCACTTATATGCGTACCGACTCGACCTCGCTGTCGGAGACGGCGATCGCCGCGGCCCGCACCCAGGCCCGCCAGCTCTACGGTCCCGAGTACGTCCCGGAGAAGCCGCGCAGCTACACCCGCAAGGTCAAGAACGCCCAGGAGGCCCACGAGGCCATCCGCCCCGCCGGCGACTCGTTCCGCACGCCCGGGCAGCTCGGCGGCCAGCTCAACGGCGACGAGTTCCGGCTGTACGAGCTGATCTGGCAGCGCACGGTCGCGAGCCAGATGGCTGACGCGACCGGTACCAGCGCGACGCGTCCGGCTGGCGGCGCGCGTCGGCTCGGGTCCCGACGAGGGCAGCGACGCCGTCTTCCAGGCGTCCGGCAAGGTGATCACGTTCCCCGGCTTCCTGCGGGCCTACGTCGAGGGCAGCGACGACCCCGACGCCGAGCTCGAGGACCGCGAGCGCCGGCTGCCGCCGGTGCACGAGGGCGACCGGCTCACCACCCGCGAGCTCACCCCCCGCGGCCACACCACCTCGCCCCCGGCGCGCTTCACCGAAGCCAGCCTGGTCAAGACGATGGAAGAGCTCGGCATCGGCCGCCCGAGCACCTACGCCACCATCCTCGGCACGATCGTCGACCGTGGCTACGCGTGGCGTAAGGGCAGCGCCCTGGTGCCCACCTGGATCGCGTTCGCGGTCGTCAACCTGCTCGAGGAGCATTTCGGGCGCCTCGTCGACTACCAGTTCACCAGCAGCGTCGAAGACGATCTGGACGAGATCGCCGCCGGCTCGCGTGATCGCGCCGAGTGGCTCACCCGCTTCTACTTCGGCAGCGACGAGGGACGCGAGGGCGGCATGGCCCGCGCGGGTGGCCTCAAGCGCATGGTCGAGAGCCGGCTCGCCGACATCGACGCCCGCGAGGTCAACTCGATCCCGATCGGCGAGACCTCAGACGGCCAGCCGATCATGGTGCGGGTCGGACGCTACGGGCCGTACCTCTCGGTGGGCAGCGGCGAGGACACCGCCCGGGCCAGCGTCCCCGAAGATCTGGCGCCGGACGAGCTGACCGTCGAGCGCGCCCTGGAACTGCTGGCGCAGCCGAGCGGTGACCGCGAGCTCGGCATCGACCCGAGCACCGGCGAGCCGGTCACGCTCAAGATCGGACGCTACGGGCCGTACATCGAGCGCGGCGTGCCCGCCGAACCCGTCGCCGCAGGCGCCAAGAACGGCAAGGCGAAGGCGGCGGCGCCGACGCTGACCCGGGCGAGCCTGTTCAAGGACATGGATCCGGCGACGGTCACCCTCGACGAGGTCCTGCCGCTGCTGACGCTGCCGCGCACGCTCGGCACCGACCCCGACAAGGGCGAGCCGGTCACGGCCCAGAACGGGCGCTACGGGCCTTACGTCAAGCGGGGCAGCGAATCGCGTTCGCTCGCCACCGAGTCACAGCTGCTCACGGTCACCCTCGACGAGGCGCTGGCGCTGCTCGCCACCCCGAAGCTGCGCGGCCGGGCCGCCGCCGCGCCGCCGCTGCGCGAGCTCGGTGACGACCCGGTGAGCAACAAGCCGATGGTGATCCGCGAGGGCCGCTTCGGCCCGTACGTCACCGACGGCGAGACCAACGCGAGCCTGCGCAAGGGCGATTCGATCGAGGAGATCACCGCGGCCCGCGCCAGCGAGCTGCTGGCCGATCGGCGCGCCCGTGGCCCGGCGCCGGCGAAGGCTCGCCGAACCACCCGGGCGCCCGCCAAGAAGGCGACGAAAGCGGCCCGCGCGCGCAAGTCGTGAGCGGGACCGCGACCCCGGGGCGGTTCTTCGCCTTCGAGGGCGGCGAGGGCACCGGCAAGACGACCCAGCTCCGGATCCTGGCTGACGCGCTGGCCGGGCGCGGTTATGAGGTCGTCGTCACCTACGAACCCGGCGACTCGCCGGTCGGGGCCCAGCTTCGCCGGCTGCTGCTCGACCCCGCCACGGTCGTCACCGCGCAGACCGAAGCGCTGCTCTACGCCGCTGACCGGGCCGAGCACGTGGCCCACGTCGTGATGCCGGCGCTCACCCGCGGAGCCATCGTCCTGACCGATCGCTACATCGATTCCTCGATCGCCTACCAGGGCTTCGGTCGCGGGCTCGACGTCGAGGAGGTCATCCGCACCTCGCGCTGGGCGACCGGGGGCCTGCTGCCTCACCTGACGCTGGTGCTCGACCTGCCGGCCGAGGACGGGCTGCGCCGGGCGCGCGGGCGCAGCGGGCGGGCCGACCGGCTGGAAGCCGAGGCAATCGACTTTCACGAGCGCGTCCGAGCTGGTTTCCTACAACTGGCGAAAGCCGAGCCCGGGCGCTACGGCGTGATCGACGCGTCGGGTGCTCCCGACCAGGTGGCGGATGCCGTGCGGGCGGCCGTTTTCGGGCTGCTTCGCATACCGCTGGAGGAGGCGTGACGGCAGTGACCACCGCACCTCTCGGCGGGGTGTGGGCCGGGCTGACCGGCCAGCATCACGTCGTCGGTGAGCTGGCCGAAGCGGCGGCCGGTCACGGCATGAGCCAGAGCTGGCTGATCACCGGCCCGGCGGGATCGGGGCGCTCGGTCGTGGCACTCGCGTTCGCCGCCGCCCTGCAATGCGAGACGCGTTCCGGCTGCGGTCACTGCCCCGGCTGCGAGGCGGTGCTCTCGCGCGTGCACGCCGACCTCGTCATCGTCTCCCCCGAGGGTCTCTCGATCGGCATCGACGACGCGAAGGACCTGGTCCGCAAGGCCGCCACCCGGCCGACCGTCGGCCACTGGCGCGTGATGATCGTCGAGGATGCCGACCGGTTCACCGACGAGGCCGAGAACACCTTCCTGAAGACGCTCGAGGAGCCCCCCGAGCGCACGGTCATCCTGCTGTGCGCGCCGTCACCGGCCGACATGCTCCTGACGACCGCGTCGCGGTGCCGGAAGGTGCGGCTGCGGGTGCCCTCGAGTGCTGACCTGACCCACGCGCTGGTCGGCGAGGGCATCGACCCCGCGATCGCCGCCTTCGCTGCCCGCGCGTCCCAGGGGCATCTCGGACGCGCTCGCCGGCTGGCCACCGATGAGGCGGCCCGCTCCCGCCGCGCCGATGTGCTCCGGCTCCCCACCCGGCTCGCCGGGGTCGCTGACGCGATCGCTGCGGCCGCCGATCTCTACGAGGCAGCGGTCGAGGAGTCCGGTGCGTCGTTCGCCGACCGTGACCTCGCCGAGCTCGCCTCGCTGGAGGCGGTCCTGTCCGGTGGGCGCACCGGCAGCAAGCCATCGGCGGGACGTGCCGCCTCCGGTGCGGTCAAGGTGCGCGGCGCGGCCGGAGCGGTGAAGGACCTGCAGAAGCGCCAGAAGTCGCGGGCCAACCGGGGAATCCGTGACGTTCTCGACCTGGCCCTGATCGATCTGGTGGCCTGGTATCGCGACGTGCTCGCGATCCAGGTGGGCGCCGAGGTCGAGGCGATCCACGACGATCAGCGCACGGCCATGGAAACCGCGGCCCGCGGCAGCCGTCCCGAGCAGACCCTCGCCCGGATCGAAGCGGTGCTCGCCTGCCGGCGGTCGCTCATCGAGTACACGGGGGTCGCGCCGCAGCTCGCGGTCGAGTCGCTGGCGGTCACGCTGCAACACCCGACCTGCTGAGTCACAGCTGCAGAGCTGACCTGGGCTGACCGCGTAGCGCCTGCGGACTAGGCTGCCGCCCGGAGGTAAGCAACGTGACCCGGATGTGCGCGGTGTCGTTCGACCGGAACGGGAAGCTGTACTACCTGGACCCGGGGACGCTCGAGCCCAAGGTCGGCGACCTGGTCCTGGTGCCGACCGACGAGGGCCCGGAGGTCGCGGAGTGCGTGTGGGCTCCGGAGTACGTCAGCGATCCCGTCGGCGGGCTTCCGGTCCTCGCCGGCATGGCCACCGAAGCCGATATCGAGCGCACGGCCGAGGCCCGCAAGAAACGCGCCCAGGCACGGGTGGCCGCCAAGCGGCTGGCGCGCGAGCTCGGCCTGGAGATGAAGATCGTCGCCGTCGACTTCGTCACCACGGCCAACCGCTACACCGTCTACTTCACCGCCGCCCACCGCATCGACTTCCGCCAGCTCGTGCGCGACATGTCCCGCACCCTGTCCGGCCGGGTCGAACTGCGCCAGCTCACCGCCCGCGACGAGGCCCGCGTGCAGGGCGGCATCGGGCCGTGCGGACGCGACCTGTGCTGCTCGACGTTCCTCAAGGACTTCGAGCCGGTCAGCGTCCGGATGGCCAAGGACCAGGACCTGCCCCTCAACCCGCTCAAGATCAGCGGCGCCTGCGGCAAGCTCATGTGCTGCCTGAAGTACGAGCACCCGCTCTACCTGCAGTTCAAGGCGACGGCGCCGGCCGTCGGCGAGACCGTGGACACCGAGGAAGGTCGCGGTCGCGTCGTGAACCATGACGTGCCGCGCGATCAGGTCGTGGTGCGCCTCGAGGACGGCGGCCGGCGCACCTCCTGCTCCCGCGCCTCCGTCTGCGGCTCGCGTCAGGCCCACGACTCAAGATCAACGCTCCCATGATCTTGCTCTGAGCCCGATGATCATGCGTTTTCCATGATCATGGGCGCGTTGATCATGGTCAGGGGTCGAAGCGGTAGCCCATCCCGCGCAGGGTGGTGAGCACCTTGCGGGTCGGCGGATGCTTTTCGATCTTCGCCCGGACCCGCCGGATGTGCTCGGTGACGGTCGCCGGGTCCTGAAAGCGCGTACCCCACACGTGTTCGAGCAATTCCTCGCGGCTGAACACCTCGCGCGGATGGCGCGCCAGGAAGGCGAAAAGCTCGTATTCACGAGCGGTCAGGTCGATCTTCTCGCCACCGATGTGGATCTCCCGCGCCCTCGGGTCGATCGTCAGGTCGCCGTAGACGATGGGCTCGGCACCGGCGGGGCGACGCTCTTCACCACCGGGCCGGCGCCGCAGCCGAGCGCGTACGCGAGCGACGAGTTCCCGTAGCGAATAGGGCTTCAGCACATAGTCGTCGGCGCCGAGTTCGAGCCCGACGACGCGATCGACCTCCTCGCCGCGGCCGGTGAGCATGATGACCGGCACGTCGCTGAGCTGACGCAGCCGCGAGAGCACCGCGAACCCGTCGAGGCGCGGCAAGCCGATGTCGAGCACCACGAGATCGATGCTGGGGTTGGACTGGAAGAGATGAAGCGCCAGCTCTCCGTCGGAGGCTTCGATGACCCGGTAGCCGTAGCGCTCGAGACTGCGAGCCAGCGCGAGCCTCGAGCCTTCGTCGTCCTCGGCGACGAGCAGGGTGGCCGACTGCACCTCGGCGGAACCGTGTTTCGCCTCCTCTGCGGCCATACCCCCAGTGGTCATGGGGGTGAAGCGTAGCGGTGCGCGGGCCTTGGCGTCAGGCGGGTCGGCGACCGGTCAGACCGGGCAACCGTCGGGTCCGCAGACATCCCCGTCGATGCCGTCCGCACCGACGGTCAGGAGTGTCGGAATCGGGTGGCTCTCGACCCATGCCTGCTCCAGCACCTGCAGCAGTGCGGCGGGCGGCTGGGCCCCAGAAACCCCGTATTTACGGTCGATCACGAAGAACGGCACCCCGCTGATCCCGAACGCAGTCGCCTCCTGCTCGTCATGACGAACGTTCGCAAGGTAGGTCTGCCCGTCGAGCGCGGCGCGTACTTCGTCGGCGTCCAGCCCCGCTTCCGCCCCGAGCCTGACGAGGGTCTCGCGATCGGCGACGGCCTCGCCTTCGGTGAAGTACGCGCGCAGCAACCGCTCCTTGACCGCGTCCTGCACGCCGCGCAGGCCGGCGAGGTGGATCAGCTGATGCGCGTCGACGGTGTTGGCCCGTACCGCGCGTTCGAAGTGGAAGTCGAGGCCCTCGGCAGCAGCAGCTGCCGTCATCGAGTCGAGCATCTGCCGCGCCTGGGCGACGTCCATGCCGTACTTGCGTGCGAGCCTGCCCGCGTAATCACCCTCGTGCGCGGTGCCGCTCACGGAGTTCGGGTCGAGCTCGAAGGCCTTCCACTCGACCTCGACGTCGTCGCGATGAGGGAACTGCGCAAGCGCCGCCTCGAACCGCCGCTTGCCGATGTAGCACCACGGGCAGACGACGTCCGACCAGATTTCGACCTTCACCGAACCTCCAAGCGCTGCCGACCTTTTGCCGGGTGCAACAAGGCGACACGGCCGGAGCATCCCGATGCGACCATGGGTCACGTGACACTGCCGCGCTCACTGCGCCTGATCGGGCTCATCGCTGCCTTGGCGTTCGCGTCGCTGGGCCTGTCCGCCTGTGGAACGGGTCCGCTTGCCGGCAAGGTCGTCGTGCTCGATGCCGGTCACAACGGCGCCAACTGGGCCTTTCCAGCCGCGATCAACCGGCTGGTGTGGATCGGCAACGCGTGGAAGGCGTGCGACACCACCGGCACGGCGACCAACGCCGGCTACGCCGAGCACACGTTCACGATGGACGTGGTCGACCGGGTGACGATCGAGCTGGCCGCCCAGGGTGCCCGCGTCGTCCTCACCCGCACGAACGACACCGGCGTCGGGCCGTGCATCGACCAGCGTGCCGCCATCGGCAATGCCGCCCGCGCCGACGTCGCCATCTCGGTCCACGCCGATGGGGCGCCCGCGAACGTCCGCGGCTTCCACGTGATCCGGCCGGCCTCGCTCCCGGGGCTCACCAGCGGCATCTACGGCCGGTCCGTCTGGCTCGCCTGGGTGCTGAAGTACACCTACGCAGCCGACACGGGAATCCCGACCGCGTCCTACGTCGGGGACGGGGGCGGCATCGTCGAACGCTCCGACCTCGGCGGCCTGAACCTCAGCAAGGTCCCGAAGGTCCTCATCGAATGCGGCAACATGCGCAACGCGACGGACGCAGCGATCCTCAGTTCGAGCGCCGGACGGGCACGCATCGCCCACGCCATCTCCGAGGGAGCGCGCCGGTTCCTCGAGGGTCACGCCTGATCGCTCACACCCGGCTGGCTACCCGCCGACAGGTACCCATGAGCGTCCTCGCACCCGCCCGTCGCCTCGCCCGGCGTGCTCGAGCGGTCGCAGCCCTCGGCCCGGTCGCCGCAATCGCGATCGCCGTGAGCCTGCTCGCGGCGGGCTGTGCCCCCATCGCCCAGATCGGTACCACCGGCGTCACCGTGCAGCGCATCCAGCGCGCGCTGGGCGTGCCCGTCAACGGCGTGTACGGCAGCAGCACGGCGACCGCCGTCTCGCGTTGGCAGACCGCCCACCACCTGAAGGCCACGGGTGCCGTCGACGCCGCCACGATGAACGCGCTGTTCCCGTTCCCGGTGACGGAACGCACGATCGGGACCTCGGTGCGCGGCCGGCCGATCAACCTGGAGATCATCGGCAACCCCAACGCGGCCCGCAAGGTTCTCGTCCTCGGCTGCATCCACGGCAACGAGTGCGCCGGAGTACCGGTGCTGACGGCGTTGAGCGCGGTCGCGCCACCTGCCGGGCTCGCGTACTACCTGGTCGCCTATCCGAACCCGGACGGCACGGCGGCGGGCACCCGGCAGAACGCTCACCTGGTCGACCTGAACCGCAACTTCCCCGGGTGGCAGCCGAACGGTTCACCGGGCTACGTCTACTACCCCGGCCCGGGACCGCTCTCCGAGCCCGAGTCCCGCGCCATCTACACGCTGATCAACACGATCAAGCCGACCGTCTTTCTCAGCTACCACCAGGCGATGAACATCATCGACTTCGACGGCGGCAACCTCCTCGCCGGGCTGGGATACGCCCAGCTCTCGGGCGAGCCGTACATCGAGACGACGCACTACCACGGCTCGGCGACGACCTGGGCCAACATCGCCTACCCGCACATGACGGTGCTGACCGTGGAGCTACCGGCCTCGGTGAACGCGAACCAGATCACCGCCCACTTCCGCGCCGCCCAGTGGATCGCCACGCACGCCTGAGCTGCTGATCGTGCGCGCGGGGCGGGCTGTGGCATCCTTGATGAGCGCCGCGCGGTCAGGTGCGCAGTCGCCATGCCGGAGTAGCTCAGTGGCAGAGCAATCGCCTCGTAAGCGATAGGTCGCGGGTTCAATCCCCGCCTCCGGCTCAGCAGCCGTTCGACGTCCCGCCGACAGCGATGTGCAGGAACTGCTCCGCGACGGGCGTGATCGCGCGCGCCCGCGGAGCCGCCAGGGCGATCTGATAGCTCGGAGGATGCCGCCGTACGCGCAGGAAATGCAGGTCGGTCGCCTGCCCCGCCACCGATCCCGGAACGAATGCAATGCCCATCCCGAGCCGGACGAGCTCGAGCATCGTCGCCATGTCGTTCATCTGAAACGTGGTGCGGCGCTGCAGCAAACCGGCCGCGGAGAACGCCCGGTCCACCGCGCTGCGCACCCCCCAACCCAGCGGGAAGTCGATCACCGGCTCGTCGACGACCTCCGCGAGGTCCACGGCCGGCTGCCCGCTGAGCGGATGCTCTGGCGGGCAAGCGAGCAGCACCTGCTCGTTCAGCAACGCGTGAAGGCTGATCCCGGACAGGGAGCCGATCGTGATGACGACGGCGAGGTCCAGGATCCCCTCACGCACCCGGTCGATGTGGTCGGCTGAGCCGGCGGACCCTGGCCCGCTCAGCTGGATCTCCACGTCAGGGAAGCTGCTGCGAAATTGCGCGAGCGTCTTGCGCACGGGCTCCGGGGTGATGCCGTAGAGGATTCCGAGCCGAAGCGTGCCCCGCAGGCCGGTGCCGACCTCTTTCACGGCGAGCCGGGCGTCATGCACGGCAGCGAGCACGCGCCGCGCTTCGGGCACGAGCGCCTTGCCGGCCTCCGTCAGCTCGACCCGTTGCGTGGTCCGGTCGAAGAGCGCCGCGCCCAGCTCACGCTCGAGCAGCCGCACCGCCGTCGAGACGCCCGATTGCACCACCCGCAGCTTCTGCGCCGCTTTGGTGAAGCTGCGGGTCTCCGCCACCGCGAGGAACGTCTCGAGCTTGCGCGTCTCCACCCGGGCACTATCTCAGATCATGATTACGCTATCCAACTCTCATGTTGGACAGCGATAAATCTCCTCGCAATCATCGTTCCTGGGACGCCTCCCCAGCAGCAGCCGCGAAGACGTTCCCTCACCCAGCCAGGCGTGCCGCGCACGCCGTCCCCGAACGGAGGCTCCATGTCTCGCACGCTGATCCGCAACGCCCACGTCATCACCCTCGACGACGCGATCGGTGACCTGCCACACGGCGACATCCTCATCGAGGGCAACGCCATCATCGCCGTGGGCGTCGACCTCGAGGCCGAAGCCGGCAAGGCGGGTGGTGGCGAAACGACGGTGCTGGACGCCACCGGCAAGGTGGTGATCCCCGGCCTCGTCGACTCGCACCGCCACGTCTGGCAGGGGGCGATCGGGGGCGCCGGCGGGAAGGTCTCGCTCGGCGGATATTTCGGCATCGTGCTCGCCGGGCTGGTCGACAAGTACGACCCTGACGACGTGTACGCGGGTGTCCTGTGGGGCTGCCTCCAGGCGTTGAACGCAGGCATCACCACCGTGGCTGACTGGTCCCACATCGTCACGACGCCCGCGCATGCGGACGAGAACGTCCGTGCGCTTCAGGACTCCGGCATCCGGGGGTTGTTCCTCTACGGCCCGCCCGTCGGGGAAGGCGTCATGAAGTGGTTCGCCGAGAGCACCGAGCGCCATCCGGCAGACGTGCGGCGCATGCGCGCCGAGGCCCTGTCCGACGACGCCGCCCGGGTCACCATGGGGCTCGCGCTACGCGGTCCGGAGTTCTCGACACTCGAGGTGACCGAGTACGACTTCCTGCTCGCCCGCGATCTCGGGCTGCCGATCAGCATCCACTCGGGCATGCCGGGCTATCTGGCGAAGTACCGCACCATCGAGACGCTCGACAAGCTCGACATTCTCGGCCCCGACGTGCACCACGCCCACGGCGCCCAGTTCTCCGGCACCGACCTGGCCCGGATCGCTGCTACCGGCGGCTCCATCACTCCATGCCCGACGGTGGACATGTCGATGGCCATGGCGACGTTTCCGGTGACCGGCCGGGCTCTCGAGCACGGGCTGTTGCCGGCCCTCGGCACCGACACGATTGCGGGCACCGGCACCGACCTGTTCAGCGAGATGCGCGTAGCGCTCGCGGCCGAACGGGCACGTGCCAACGCTGCGGCCCTCCAGCGCGACGAACCGCCGATGACCGTGGATCTCGACCACCGCGACGTCCTGCGGTTTGCCACCGTCGCCGGCGCCGCCGCGTGGAACATGAGCGACCGCATCGGCACGATCTCACCCGGCAAGCGAGCGGATCTGGTGCTGATCGACGTGAGCAAGCCGCACCTTTCCCCGCTCAACGATGCCGTCACCACGATCGTGCTCAACGCCGGCCCGTCCGACGTCGACACCGTGATCGCCGACGGGTCGATCGTCAAGCAGGGCGGTCAGCTGGTCGGCAGCCTCGCGAGCCAGGCGGCAACCCTGGTCGAAGCCTCGCGCCGCCGGCTGTTCGAGCGCGCGAAGCTCGGCGAGGTGCTGGGCGAGCGCTGGGCCGTGTGATCCCGCAACGAAATCTCCCCTCCGGACCCTGGGGCACGATCGGCCACCGGCTGATCGTGCCCCGGCGCCTATGGCCTCCTCGACCACGACCCATCAAGCCGCGGCCCGTGCGACCCCGAGCGCACGCCCGTGCCGGCGGGCAACGTCCTCCGCCTCTCGTCGCATGTCGGCGGCGAGGTCGGTGAAGGCGTCAAGAGCCGGGTTGACTCCCACGAGCGTGAATTCGCGTTCCACCACCCGCAGATCCAACTGCCAGACGTCTTCCAGGATCCGGCGCATCCAGCCGGTCGCGTGATCCCAACCCTCGCGCGGGGTCCCCGCTGCGTAGCTGCCGCCGCGCACGGTGACGAGGACGGCGGGCATTCCTGCCGTCGCAGGGGCGCCCGCGGGTGCCATCCGGGGATCCGTGATGACGAGATCGACCCAGCTCTTGAAGTGCTGGGAGACGCCGAAGTTGTAGATCGGGACGGCAAAGAGCGCAGCGTCGGCGAGCAGCAGGGCATCGACTTCCGAGGCGGCGAGTGCGACGGCCGCGCCCTGCTCCTCGGTGAGCTCGCCGCGATCGAGGCCGGCGGCGCTCACCGCAGCACCCCAGGCCGTAGCCGGGACCGGCTCGGTGCCGACGTGACGGCGGATGATCCGGGCCTGCGGGTTCTCCGCCCGCCACTCGCCTTCGACCAAGTCGGCGATCTCGCGGCTGTGCGAGCCTTCGGTGCGGATGCTCGCGTCCAGACGAAACAGGGTCATGCTGATATCCCCTTTGCAAGTGGCTGCTAGCTCTAAGCTTGGTGCTAGTTAAATACTAGTATCAAGGGGATGGCAAGCGCCCGGCCGTGATTCGGCTAACCGCCGTTTCGGCTGAGCGGGCTCGTTAGGATGCGCGTGTGAAGCCCGTGGCAGCCGAAACGAGCGCGGCGGCGGGCACGAAATCCGTCCCCACCGCAGATCACAGCCAGTGCGACGCGGCGCTGGTGGCCGCGTTCGGGCTGCTGGGCAAGCGCTGGAATGGACTGATCCTCGGCACGCTGACGCCCGATGGCGCGGGATTCGCCGAGCTGCGGAGGTCGGTCGGCGCGATCACCGATTCGGTCCTGTCGGACCGGCTGTCGGAGCTCGCCCACGCCGGCCTGGTCGAGCGCACGGTGACCGACGCCCGTCCCCCCGGCGTGAGCTACCGGCTCACGGCCGCCGGTTCGGCGCTGAAGCCGATCCTGACCGAACTCGCGGGATGGGCCTCGCAGCACCTGCCGGAGCGCAGCCCCAGCGAAGGCTGAGCGGCCCGCGCACGTCTCTCGTGGACCGGCCATGATCGGGCGAGCAGCAACCGATCAGGGGAGGAGGCACCGTGAGCGACTCGACGTTCGACCCGGCCCGCCGTGCGCAAGGGATAGAGATGCTCACCGAGGTGAGCGGGTTCCCCGCGCCGCAGGTGCAAGGGCCATTCATGGAGGTGATGGTCGATCAGGTCTTCGCGGAGGTGTGGAACCGTCCGGGCCTCACCCGCAAGGAGCGCCGCTGGATCTCCCTGAGCTGCGTCGCGGCCGCCGGCATCGGCGACGCGCTCGCGGTCCACGTCCGCGGAGCGCTCTCGTCCGGTGACATCACGATCGACGAGCTGCGCGAGTTCGTCACCCACTTCGCGGCCTACGCCGGCTATCCGAAAGCGTCACTCCTGCACACGACCGTGGAGCGCGTCTGGAGCCAGGGCCAGCAGGACGCTTGAGTACGCGAGGCGCCTATCCCGGGCAGGCAACGCCGGTCAACTTGACGACGCTGCAGTACCCCTGCTCGGAGACCTTCCACTGGCCCCCGATCTTGACCGCCAGCTGCTGACCCTGGACGGCGTTCCCAGAGCCCGGCTTCGAGAACGTCAGCGAGTAGCTGACGGTGGCATGACGCGCATCGCTGAAAGTCACGGATCGAACCGTGAGGTGAGCCGAGCGAGCGACCTCGGGTGCGCGTTCTTTCAGCAACGCCAACGTGTGGGCGAGCGAGGCACCATTTTCCACGGCACCGAGGACCGTCGCGGCTGGGCCGCCCCAGGCGAAGGCGTCGACGTAGCTGCGGCGAACAGCGGCCTCGTCCGCCGGGGTGGCGATGGCGACGTCGGAGGCATGGAAAACCAACCCCGCCGCAAGCCGTTTCGCGTCGGCCAGTGTCGCGCCGAAAGACGCCGTGACCTCCAGCTGCACTCCCGAGGCCTCCGTCCAGTCAAGCGAGTACAGATCGCCTGGTATCGCTGGAGAATCGGCACCGACCGTCGCCACCCGGACGTCGTGTCCCCGGATGGTCGTCGAGGAGACGGAGACGCTCTTTCCGGTGGCCAGGCTCGGAGCAAGCGCGCTTCCGCGATCGACCCGCAGCGTCAGTCGGTGCGCGGGCGCGGCACCGGCTTCACCGCGGAAGTCCTGAACCGCCGACGCCCGGCCCCCAGTGACCGTGATGCTCGGCGCCTCAGCGATGAAGCCCTGAGGCAGCCAGGTCACTCCGATCCCGGAGAGCCGGGCGATTTCGGGGAGAAGCCTCGCCGACGGCGAGCTGTTGCGATGCGGTGAACCCGCGCCGTGGGAAGAGCCGCTGCAAGCTCCCAAGCCGAACGCCCGACGACGATCCCCGCGAGGGCCGCGAGGACCCCAGCCCGATGCGGCCCGCGTCGCAGGCCTGCCCCTGCGGCAGGTTCCACGCAAGCCTCGCCTCGTCGGAGATCCACCGCCGGTCCGGGCGAATAGATGGGCACCCACAGTAGGGCAGGGCAGGGACCAAAGACGGCCGATCGGGGGGCCGCACTGACCCGGATGGCCGTCGGCCCACCCCTCGAAACCGCCGATGCCTATGCCATGAGGGCGCGTCGCATGGACGGTCGCCGCGCCTCGGTAGCCGTGATCTGCGCGTCGGTTCTGCTGGCGATCCCGACCAGTGTCGACCCGTCAGGTCCCGCTGCTGGGCCCACGTACCTGGCCGGGCTGGCCATCATCGTGGCGGCGATGTGGCGCGGCACCACCTGGCTGGCCGCGCCCCTCCGCAAGCCCTGGCTGCTCGCGTCGCTCGCGGCCAGTTGCTGGCTCGCCGGCGACGCCACACAGCGAGCTCTCGCGCTCGTCGGCATCAACCCCGACGTCGGGCCGCAGGATCTGTTCTGGATCGCGTCCTACCCGCTGCTGATCGCGGCGGTCATCAGCATGATCCGGGCGCGGGGACTGCCCGCACCGCTGCGGCGCGAGATCCGGCTCGACGTGCTGGCGGTCAGCGCCGCGGCGGGCATCGGAGCCTGGCACCTGATCATCGCGCCGTCGATGGACGCGCAAGCCTCCGTCCTGGCCAACGTCGTGAACGTTTTCTATCCCCTGGGAGACGTGGCGATCTTCGCGCTGGCGCTGACGCTGGTGCTCTCGCCGGGACGGCGCGGCATGGCGAGCCTGCTGTTCATCGCCTGCCTCGGCCTCACCCTGCCGCTGGATGTCGTACAGGCCATTCTTCCCGTAGTTGCCAAGGGTTTCGACTCCGCCCACCTTGATGGCGCTCTCCTCGTCGTCAACGGGTTCCTCGGCGCGGCGGCGGTCCATCCCGGACGCCTCGAGCTCACCCGCCGGACCATCGAGGCACAGCCGCGCATCGATCGCTGGCGCGTCATCCTGCTCGGGACGTCGCTGTGCACCGTGTCGGTCGTCAGCGCCATTCCGTCGAAGGGTGCGCTGAACCTCATCCCCTCCCTCGTGGCGGGCTTCGTGGTTTCCGTCACCGTCGTCGTCCGCTTCTACGTGGTCGTCCGCGCACGCGAGATGGCCGAATCGGCCCTGCTCTACCAGGTGGAGCACGACCACCTCACCGGCGCCGCGAACCGCAGCCTCCTGATGAGTCACCTGTCGAACGGCGAGCATCCAGACGACCAGCAACCAGCAGAACCGCTCGCGTTGTTCGTCATCGATCTCGACCGCTTCAAGCTCGTCAACGACACCTGGGGCCATCGCGCCGGCGATGAAATCCTGCGGGAGGTCACCCGCCGCCTCAGCCAGGTCGTCCGCGACAGCGACATCGTGGCTCGCGTCGGCGGCGATGAATTCGTCGTCGTCTGCCACGGCATCGGCGACGTGGACGCCGAAGCCCTCGGCTACCGGATCCGCGACAGCCTGCAGCACCCCATCGACACGGGGTTCGGGGAAGCCGTCGTAGGAGCGAGCGTGGGCGTGCTCACGTCGCTCAACTCCGCTCGGAAGGTGGCGCGCGGCGAGTGGGCCGCCGACGATCTGCTGCGCCGCGCCGATTCCGCGATGTATGAGGCCAAGCGCGACGGGGGCGGCGTGAGACTGGCCGCCAGCGCTTAGGCGCGTCGGCGCCTCAGGTCCGGATCTCGATGGCGGCGCGCAACTGCTGCACGAGCGCCAGGTCCTGCGCGGCCGCGCCATCATCGCGGTCGTAGAGAAGGACAGAGCCGGCGGCCCCGCGGTCGGCGAACATGCACACCGTCGCGGGCACGGTCGCGATCATTCTGTTGCCGCACTGCATACGGCCGCCCAACGAGCCGGCCGCGACGTTGGAGAAGACCGTGGCTGACCCGGCGCCTCCGGCGGAGTTGTCGAATCCCCTCTCCTCGGCGGCGAGGGCGGCGTTGAGATCGCTCCCCACGGGCAGCTTGGCGATGACGACGATGGCCCGCGGAGATCCGTCGGCCAGCGTGTAGCCCGCCGTCTGGTAGAGCGCTCCGCAGGAGCAGTTGCCGGATTCCTCGGTCGCGATCGAGGTGAGCTTGACCGCCTCCGCGCCCGTGATCTTGTTCAACCCCGCGACGGTGGCGGGGAACTGAATCGACGTGTGGTTCACGGCGTTCCTGGTGGCGTTGTCGTCCTGCACCTTGAAGACCGCCACGGTGACCGAGATGGCGGCCAGCAGCACGGCGACGATGATGCGCAGCGTGGGGAGACTGCGCCGGCGCCTCACGGGAGTGCCCGTCAGCGGCGGGTAGGGCAGCCGCCGCGAGTACTCCGAGACGGCGTAGGGCGCGAACCCGGTCGCAGGCGGTGTCGCGACCACCACCGCCGCCTGCTGCATCACGGGTGCCTGACGCGGCGCCGGCATCGTCGCCGCACTCCAACTCTGGCCGTCCCAATATCGAAGATCAGCCGATCCCACAGGATCGGAATACCAGCCAGGAATTGCCGACATAAGCCTCATATTCGGTGGATCAGGGGGCCCGCTGAATACTCCTTTTGCGTTAGCGATCCGATGGCGGCAGCCCCCTTCAGGCTTCGCCCGGGCGGCAGGGCATGATCCTCGGAACAACCAAGGAGGGCTCGTGACGTCGATCGACGCAGCGGCAGCAGCAGCGCTTGTCACGGCCGCCGTGGGTGAAGCGCAATCGCGATCCGTGAGCATCAGCGTTGCTGTCGTGGACGACGCGGGCAGCCTGGTCGCCTTCCACCGCATGAGCCCGGCGCCGCGGTTCAGCGCCGACTTCGCCATCGCCAAAGCCCGTACGTCTGCAGCGTTTTCGGTGCCGACGTCGAGCCTCGAAGAGCTCTATAGGGAGCGGCCGGCCTTCGCCCACAGCTTCGTGGCACAGGGCAATTACTTCCTCGGCCGCGGCGGCATCCCGATCTTCCGTAGCGGCGAGCGGGTGGGGGCCATCGGCGTCAGCGGTGCCGACGCGCACGGCGAGGAAGACATTGCTCTGCGGGTCGTTGCCGCCGCCGACGGCTTCGCAGCCACCTCGACATGACCCCCTAATGCGCCCCCAGCAGAGAAAGGCCCCACATGACAGGCACCGAAATTCCCGGCGAGATTCCCGGCGTGGCCGGCGGTTCCGTCCCTGAACACGGCTTCGATTCGCTGATCGAAGAGGTGCGCCGGCCCACCGGCGCCCCCCGCAGCGAGGTCGAGGAGGCGTTCGCGGACTACCAGCTGGTCTCGGCGGAGGCCGCCAGCAGCGGCAACTGGGACAAGTGGGCCGACCAGTTCACCGATGACGCGATCTACGTCGAGCACCACTACGGGGTCATGCGCGGGCAGCCGGCCATCCGTACCTGGATCAAATCGGTGATGACGGGACCGGCGGCGAACATGGACTTCCCGGTCGTGCACTACGCGATCGAGGACGACGTCGTCTACAGCTACATCCTCAACCGGTTCCTGCCGCCGGGTGGCGGGACGCCCTTCCAGTTCCCGGTCGTCACGATCCTCTGCTACGCGGGCGACGGGCGCTGGTGCTACGAGGAGGACGTCTACAACCCGATGGAAGGCGCGCGCATGATGACGGCGGTCCAGGCGCAGGGCTGAAGCGCCCCGGGCCTTGGCCCGTCACCTGTCAGCTTCGTCCTCGTTGATGGCGTATCGACCGACGAGGGGGCGGAACATGCGAGCAGCGCAGCGGTTGGCGTTCGGGGCAGCAGCGTTGGCGGCGGTTGGACTAGGGGCGGCGTCACCGGCCGGAGCCGCGGCACCGTCGCATCGCGTGGGCCTGCTGCAACTGGTCGCCCCGCACACCGCGTTCAACATGACGCAGTCCAACAACTGGTCGGGCTACAACCAGGGCGCGTTGGAGAAGGGCACGCTCTTCACCTCGATCACCGGCACCTGGACGGTGCCGACGGCGACGCAGAACAAGGCAGGAGAGGCCGAGTCGTCCGCGACTTGGGTGGGCATCGGCGGCGGTTGTCTCGAGACCTCCTGCGCGGTCACCGATGAGACGCTGATCCAGGCCGGCACCGAGCAGGACGTCGACGCGAGCGGGAGGGCGTCCTACTCCGCCTGGTACGAGCTCATTCCGGTGCCGTCGACGCCGGTGTCGCTGCCCGTCGCGCCCGGCAACACGATCGCGGTGTCGATCAGCCAGACGCTGCCGGCGGTGTGGGCCATCTCCATCAGGAACCTTTCGACCGGCCAGAGCTGGTCGACCACCACGCCCTACCCGTCGACCATGGGAAGCGCGGAATGGATCAACGAGACGCCCTTGCAGATCGGGACGAGCGGGACCGGGCTGTCCGCGATGCCGAAGCTGTCGACGGTGCACTTCTCGGGCACCACGGCGAATGGCGCCGGCGGCCAACCTCTCCGGCAGCGAGGCGATGCAGCTCGTGAGCGGTAACGGTCAGGTGCTCGCGACCCCGTCCGACCCGAGCCCGTTCCGCAGACCGCCTTCAACGACTGCACGTACGCCACCAGCTGCGCGGCGCCCGCCGGCTGACCGGAAGGGCGCCGCCGCAGCTGCGCGGTCGGCTCAGTAGTAGTGACGGCGACCACCGACGGCACGGCCGGCAGATCCGAGCAGGGCCAGGATGAGGCCGGCGACCACCAGGATGAGGCCGATCGTCCAGAGCACCGGGACGCTGGCGATGAAGCCGATGACGAGCAGGATCACACCAAGCGTGATCATTGGGGAGCCTCCAAGGTGCGGCAACGCTGCCGCCTAGTCGAGACCTGGCTCGTCCCCGATATGGATGATTCCAAGCGTCAACGGGCGAAAACGTGCCGTACCTGGCAGAACGCACTCCATCAGTACGCGGAACCCCCGCCGCTACCGCCCGACGAGCTGGTCGACGTCGTGATCGCCGCGCCGGCCGGGCTCAGCAGCCACCACTTGGCGCCGAAGGCGGTGCTGCCCTGGCCGTTGGTCTGGCCGGCGGCGGTGTCGCCGGCGAAGTAGTAGAGCGGGTGGCCCTGGTAGGTGACCTGCTTGCTGCCGTCGGAGCGGGTGAGCGTCCCGATGTTTCCGGCGTTCACCCCGCTCCCGGCCATGGCAGCAGAGCTCGAGGTGAGGGGCGGCCAAGCGCTGACGCACGCACCGATGCAGGTGGACTTGGAGGCGGTGTCCGAGGCGAACTCGTACAACGACTTGCCGGAGCCGTCGGTCAGATAGGTGCCGGCGCTGCCGCTCTTGGTATCGAGGGTGACCGACGATCCGGCGGCGCCGGTCGCTTTACCGGCAGCGGCGGCCGGCGTGGTCTTCGCGCTCGAGCTCGATCCGCAGGCGGCCGCCGCGAGCGCGATCGTCGCGACCGGCACCGCGACCCGCAGGACGGGCGATCCGAGCATTCGGTGGGCAGGCATGGCGGGGGTCCTTTCCTTCCGCGTTCATCAGCGTTCATCAGCGCAGCGCAAGTGCCCTGCACCGGGGAAGACGCCGAGTCGGCGAATGCGGTTCAACCGAAGAAAGTGGTGTGCATCACTTCGGCGAGGCTGAACCCGCCGTGCCTGCCGAGCGTCTGTGGGGATATGCGAACTGCCCGCTGGTCACTGCGCGCGGCCGGCGGAGCATCATGACCGCCGTGGCGGTGGGCGCCCGTGACCGGGAGCTGCTGCGAGCCCTCCACGACGAGCACGCAGCGGCGTTGTGGTCGTACGTCACCGGGCTGCTGCACGGGGATCGGATACGCGCCCAGGACGTCGTGCAGGAGACCTTGCTGCGCGCCTGGCGCAATCCCGAGGCCGTCGCCGACCCGTCCACCTCGCGCCGCTGGCTCTACACCGTCGCGAAGCGGATCGTCATCGACGACTGGCGCGCCGCGCGCCGGCGCCCGGAAGTCGTCACCGACGAGGTGCCCGAGATCGCCGTCGCCGACGCCGCGGAGCAGTTCGCCGACCGTCAGCTCGTCCTCGCCGCCGTCCGCAAGCTGTCCAGCGAGCATCGTGAGGTGCTGCTCGAGTGCTACTTCCGCGGCCGGAGCGTTTCCGAGGCCGCCCGCTCGCTCGGAGTTGCGGAGGGAACGATCAAGTCGCGTACGCATTACGCCCTGCACGCGCTGCGGGCCGCCATCAACGAGATGGGAGGAGCGGCATGACGCAGCCCGATCCGTTCGAGCACGACGACGCCGCCTACGTCATGGGGCTGCTGTCCGATGACGACCTCGCCGCCTTCGAAGCTCACCTGAGCTCGTGCGAGGCCTGCCGGGAGCGCGTCGCCCAGCTGCGGCCGACGGCGGGGCTGCTGGCCGCTGTCGGCACCGACGACCTCAGCGACGCCCTCCAGTCCGACCTGGACCCCGGCGCAGTGCCGGCCACGCTGCTGCCGGGCCTGCTTCGACGGGCCGGCGTCCGGCGGCGTCGCGAGCGCTGGCTGTCCGCCGGGATCTCCGGCCTCGCCGTCGCCTCTCTGGTGGCCCTCCTCGTCGCTGTCTGGCCCGCAGGCAGCACCGGAAACGGTGGGCATCCGGTGGCACTCACCGCACTCACCAGCACACCGCTGCGGGCCACCGCCGACGTCACGAGCACCAGCTGGGGAACCCGCATCAGCCTCGACTGCGACTACTACGCAGCAGCCGGCACCTCGACCAGCAGCTCGACCAGCAGCTCGAGCGCGGTCTCCTACGCGCTGACGGTCGTCGCGAAGGACGGCACGCGGCACAGCCTCGGGACGTGGACGGTGGCGCCGGGCCGGCACACGAAGTTCACCAGTGGCACCGCGCTGCCCGACTCCTCGCTGCGCAGCATCCAGATCACCAGCAGCAACGGAACGCCCTTGCTGGCGCTGGAGCTGTGATCGGCGCGGCGCCGCCGGCGCGTGTCAGCCGGATGTGACGGAGAAGTCGATCCCCTGCGCGACCAGGCGCCGGCGCAGCACCGGGCCCATGGCGACGGCCGTCGTCACCATCCCGGCGGTCGCCGGCAGCTCGTCGAACGCCAGGCACAACGCCGATTCCGCCAGCATCTTCGACGTCTCGCCATAGCCCGGGTCACCACCGCTGACCTGAGCCTCGACCCGCTTGCCACCGCCCTCACCGATGAACCGGACCCGAAACCACGACTTCTCGATCTGCTCGGGCGAGGGACCCCTTCCGGCGGGCAGCGCTTTCAACAAGATCGGCCGCGCCGGGGGCAGCTGAGCGATGGCCACGAAAGCGCCGATGCCGGTGACCGTCGCCGCCGCGACGACCGGGTTCTTGAACTCGGCGCAATGGGTGTAGCTGAAGTCCGGGCCGTATCGCGCGAGGGCGGCGGCTGACCGCACGACGATCTGCGGGTCGATCGTCGGCATCGGCAGCACCCAGCGACCGATCCGCTTGTCGAAGCCAGGACGGCCCGCCACGGCACGCACCCGGCGGCCGTCCACCGGAGCTGGCTCAGCGGCTCGACGCTGCTTGTGAGCTGCGCTCGCCTGACGCAGCCGCGACATCGCCCCGACGCTGGACGCGAACGTTCCTCCTGACGGGCGGCCACCGGCGGTGACGTACCCATGCACGGTGATGGGACCATCTTCGGGCAACTGCTCGACGGTGAACTGGGCGCCGAGGTCATGCGGGATCGAGTCGAACCCGCAGGCGTGCACGATCCGCGCCCCGCTGCGCTCCGCCGTCTCGTGATGCGCGAGATACATCCGGTCGACGAATTCGGGCTCACCCGTCAGGTCGACGTAGTCGGTTCCGGCCGCCGCGCACGCCGCCACGAACGGCTCGCCGTACTGCAGGTAGGGGCCGACGGTCGTGACGAGCACCCCCGCGGACCCGGCCACCGCCCGCACGGACGACGGCTCGTTGACATCGACATCCAGCAGGTCGGGCTCGGTCGTCGCATCCAGCCGGTCGCGTACCGACTCGAGCTTGGCCCGGTTGCGCCCTGCCAGCGCCCAGCGCATGCCCTCGGGAGCGTGTTTGGCCAGGTACTCGGCCGTCAGCCCTCCGGTGAACCCGGTGGCGCCGACGACCACCAAGTCGTACGGGCGGTCAGTGCGGTCACTCGGACGCGGCGAGGCAGCCATGCCCCGACAAGCTAGTGCCGTCTGCCGTTACTGGGCGACGAAGACTCCCGGCGCAGCCCACGTGGTGCCTCCGGCGTTGGGGTTCGGGTTGGCGACCGGCCGGACCGCACGGCTGGTGACACCGACGCCGTTCCAGTTCGCCTCGTAGAGCACGCCGGAATTCCTCGACGCGAGCCAGAGGTGGCCGTTGGCGATCCACATGCCGCCGGCGTTGGTGAAGTCCACCAGGCCGCCGTGCGCAGAGTCCGTCACGGTCACGCGCAACGGGCTGATCACTCCGCCGACGACCTGGCCGCTGGTCGGCGAGGCCGCCGTGCCGGGCGAGAACGACCGCCGGAACAGCCGGTTGTCACCCGCGAGCGTGTAGTAGATCGACCGGTTCGCGTAGAACATGCCGGTGACGCTGGGGATCTCGGCGTAGAAGCTCGTCGTCGCACCCTGATACGTGCCGCCCGAGCCGTTGAGCACGGTGCTCCAGGACGGGTCATTGTACGGGTCGATCTTGGCTTCCGGACCGAACGGCGTCGTGTGGTTGGCCGGGCTGAACGTCCGGTAGTTGAAGGTGCCGTCGGTCTTGCCGTAGTAAATGCGCCCGTTCAGCATGAACGCGCCACGCACCGTGCTCCAGTCGATGCCGCCGCTACTCGGCGTCGAAATCGCCCGGCCCGCACCTGTGGCGGGGTTGAAGCTGTTGGCCGACACCGTCTTGACGGCCGAGCTGTTCCAGCTGCCGGCCTTCCAGATCTGGGTGGCACCGCCGACGACGTTGGCGGCGGGCGTGCTACCACCCACGTAGGGGAAGAACGCCAGCTCATCGTGCTCGTAGGTGCCGTCACCGATGAAGTTGGTGTCGCTGCCGACCCAGATCCCGGTACGCGTTCCGTAGATCACGTCAGCACCGTGACCGCGGGGGTTGCGACCCGGGTTCCACGCCAGCGGGACGCCGTTGGCCGGGTCGAGCGCCGCAAGGCCCGGACGCGGGACGGCGCCGGCCTTCGCGTTGTCCTGACCGAACGGGTTGTTCATCCACCGCTGGTGACCACCGACGTAGACGGCGGCGGAGGTGACCGCCACGGAGTAGAGCGAGTCCTTGCCGGTGAAGGCGACCCACGCCGGCGCCACGTTCAGGCCGGTCGAGGAGGCGTTGAAGCGAACCGCGGAGTCGCACGCCTGGAGGCTGCCCCCGACGTAACCACCGGCATCGACGACCATGAAGAAACTGCCGTCCGGCGACCATTGGACCTGCTGGACGTAGGAGTCGAAGTGCGCGGCGTCGCACTTGTTGGTGAACGCCGGGGTTGACCAGTTGGGGTCGACCGTCGGGAGCGCGGTGCTCATCCGGATGTTGACGATCTGGTCACGGGCGTAGCCGGTCTTGCCGTTGACCGAGTCCTTCACGTTAGTGAAGTTGCCGATCACCATCACGCGCGAACCGTCGGGTGAGACCGCCATGCTGATCGCGCCGACCTGGCCGATCGGGTTGGCGACGTTGTGATGTCCGTTGAGCTGGATGTTGAAGAAGGGCTCGAGCGCTCCCGTCGCATAGTTGACGGAGGCGAGACCCTGACGCGCCACGCCGTCGATGCGGCTGAAGTACCCGCCGAGCAGCAAGTGCTGGCCCACCAGCTGCATGGTGTTGATGGTGCCGTCGGCGATGACGGGCTTGAAGGTGGTGACCCGGGCGCCGGTCGCGATCGCGTAGAGGGCGACGTTCGTGGCGACAGCTGACGGGCCGGTGCCCACATGGCTGAAGTGACCCGCCGCGTAGAAGCCGGTGCGGCCCTGGGTCGGCTCGATGGCGTCGACCTCACCGTCGGGTACCGATCCGGCCGCGGGAAGCGCGGTGTCGACCGCGCCGGCCGGGCCGGTCCAGGCAGCGAGGAACGGCCGGGCTGCGCTGTTGACCATCGTGAAGTTGCCGCCGGCGACCATCAGGCTGCCCACCTGGGCAACGGACGTGACCTGGGTGCCGAAGCCTCCCGGCGGCGGGGGCGGGCCGGTGAAGTTCGGCGTGCCGGCGAAGGGCACGACATTGGCGATCGTGCCGGGCGTGTCGATCGGGGGATTCGCCGGCGGCGTGCAGGCCACCGCCCCCACAGCTATGACGGCACCTGCCGCGGTAAGCGCTGCAATTCGACGTGCTCGACGCATCGTTTCAACACTCCAACGCAGTGGATACCGGTATCGGTCGGTCACGTGTCCGTCAGGAACACTACGAAAGTCCGACCGCGTTTCCTGCCTATTCTTCGCAGAATCACCCGTCCCCGAGGCAAGAGTCGCCAGAAATCCCGTCCGGAAGGCTAAACGCGATCACCAGCTGCGGTGTCGCTGATAGGCCGCCGGAAGATTCCTCGAATTCGGCCTCCAGCTGCCGCTTCCCCGCCGTCAACCAGCCGAAGGACCCGCCCTTGCCACCGCCTGATGAGCCAGCGGCCGCCCCGGAGTCCGGGGTGGGGCCGACCGCTTTCGTGTTGGGAGGTGGAGGCCTGCTCGGCGCAGCCGAGGTGGGAATGCTGCAGGCACTGACCGAGGCCGGGATCGGCCCCGACCTCGTGCTCGGCACGTCGGTCGGGGCGCTCAACGGGGCGGCGATCGCGGCGGCGCCCACGGCAGAGACCGTTCGCCGGCTCACCGAACTCTGGTTGGCGCTCGGCACCGACGACATCTTCGCCAGCTCGCTGCTCGGGCAGGTGCGCACCCTCGCCCGCTCGCGTACCCACCTTCACACCAACACCCGCCTCCGGGCGCTGATCGAGGAGCAGTCCCCAGGACAGCTCATCGAGGACCTGCCGGTTCCCTTCCAGTGCGTGGCCGTGAGCATCGAGTCTGCCAAGGCCCGCTGGTTCGACAAAGGCCTGGTCAGCGATGCCGTGCTGGCTTCGTGCGCGGTGCCCGGCTTGCTCCCGCCCGTCCTGATCGACGGGGAGCACTACCTCGATGGCGGTCTGGTCGACAGCCTGCCGCTGGGGCGGGCGGTGACGCTCGGTGCGCGCCGGATCTTCGTCCTTCATGTCGGACGGATCGAACGCCCGCTGGCGGTTCCCAGATGGCCCTGGGAGGTGGGACTCGTCGCCTTCGAAGTTGCGCGCCGGCACCGTTTCGTGACCGACCTGGCGAACATCCCGCCCGGAGTGCAGGTGCATGTGCTGCCGGCCGGCGACGAGGAGACTCCGTTGGCCACCTTGCGCTACCGGGACAGTCGCAGCGTCCGCACGCGCATCAAACGCGCCCACGACGCCACGACCCGCTACCTGGAGGTTCTCGGTCTGAGCGGCGCTGCAGGCGACTCGGGCCCTGGCGGATGAAGGCCCTGCCGGTACCTCCGTGGATCGTGAGACGGCTGTTGATCGCGCCGCTGATGCCCGTACTCGCGCTGGTGGCGCTGGTGTTGCTGCCGGTCGTCACGGTCGGCCAGGCCATCTGCGCGCTGGTGGTGATCGCGGTGCGCCGCCGGCGGGTGCGGTGGCGGCTCCCGCGGGTATGGGCTTTCGCGGTCGTCTACCTCTTCGGGGAGACGGCGTGCCTACTGGCGTGCCTGGTGCTGTGGATCGGGTCGGGCTTCGGGGCCCGCCTGGACACCGAGCGGCAGCTGCGCTGGCACCTGGCGCTGCTGCGCCGTTTCCTCGCCGCCCTCGTCGCGGTCGCCGGCTTCGTGTTCCGCTTCCGGCTCAAAGTCGACGAGCCGGTCACCCACCCTGACGACGCCACCCGCATGGCAGCCGCCCGCCCCCTGCTTGTCCTCGCCCGGCATGCGGGCCCAGGAGCCTCCTTCGTGCTGGTCCACCTGCTGCTCACGCGCTACGAGCGGCGTCCCCGGATCGTGCTGAAGGCCCAACTGCGCCTCGATCCCTCCTTCGACGTGCTGATCAGCCGGATCGGCGGGCGCTTCATCGCGCCGGGCAAGGGTCCTGCGGGGCAAGCGGCGCGCGCCATCGCCGAAGTCGCTGCTGACCTGCAGGAACATGATGCATTGCTGCTCTATCCCGAGGGTGGCGACTGGACGCCGACCCGGCACCGGCTGGCCGTCGCCGGGCTGCGTCGCCGCGGCCGGCGGGCGGAAGCAGCACAAGCCGCGCGGATGCCTCACGTGCTGCCCCCCAAGCCCTCCGGCACGCTGGCGGCCCTGCGTGCCGCACCCGGCGCGGATGTCGTCGTCTTCACCCACACCGGACACGACGAGCTGCTCGACATCGTCAGCATCTGGAACGCCCTGCCACTACGGGCCCACCTGCGGCTGGTCTGGTGGCGCGAAGCCGCCGCCGAGCTCCCCGACGACGACGCGACCCGGGAGGACTGGCTCAGAGGCGTCTGGACCCGCATCGACGCCTGGATCGGCGAGCAGATCGAACTCGCCCGCCTGACCGAAGCGCGCGTACCAGCAGACCCCGGCTAGCGTCCAGCCGGTGAGGATGCCGCCCGCGGGATGGAGCGCGGTCACGAGCCGGGTGCTCTCGCGCGCCTTCGCACTGCCGGCGCCGCTGACCCGCGACCTGAGCATCCGCCGCGACGTGGCCGTGCCGATGGACGACGGGGTGATCCTGCTCGCCGATCACTACGCGCCGCGGCCGCTGCGTCTCGGCGCCGACGCACCCCCTGCCGTGCTGATCCGCAGCCCCTACGGACGCCGCGGGGTTCTCGCCGCGCTGTACGGCCGGGTGATCGCCGAGCGCGGATTCCAGGTCTTCCTGCAGAGCTGTCGCGGGACGGGCGGCTCCAGCGGCGAATTCGTACCGGAGGCCAACGAGCAGCGCGACGGGGTCGCGACGGTGCGCTGGCTGCGCGAGCAGCCCTGGTGCAACGGAACGATCGCGACCGCCGGGATGAGCTACCTCGGCTACACGCAATACGCCACCGCGACGGCGCCGGGAGCTGACATCGCAGCCATGGCGCTGTCGGTCACGATGGCCGACCTGGGCGAGCCGACCTTCGCCACCGGCAGCATCACCCTGTCGGGCAGCCTCGGCTGGGCCCGGATGATGAGCCTGCGCTCGCGGCGGGGCGGCCGGCTCCGGCTCGCGACCCGCCGCCGGGAGCTGGACCGGGCGCTGGAGGCCCTTCCCCTGGCAACCGGTGATCGCCTGGCCAGTGGGCGCACCATCGGCTGGTATCAGGACTGGCTGGCCAACCCCTCGCCTGACACGGACTACTGGCGTCAGCAATCACACCGCGACGCGCTCGGCGAGCTCGGCATGCCGGTCTCGATGCTGACCGGCTGGAATGACCTCTTCCTTCCATGGATGCTGCGCGACTACGCGGTGCTGGTGGCCGCCGGCAACGCCCCCGAGCTGACGATCGGGCCCTGGGCGCACGCCTCGTTGGGCCACGGGCGATCCATCCCCGCGACCACGATCAGATTCCTGCGCGAGCGCCTGCTGGGCGACCCGCCGAGCCGGGCGCAGCCGGTCCGGATCTTCGTCACGGGCGACGCTTCCGGCGGTGGGGGCTGGCGTGATCTGCCGGCCTGGCCGCCGCCCACCCGCGAGGAACACTGGCAGCTGAGCGTGAGCGGGCTGCTGCGCCACGACACGCGCCGGACCGTCCCCGATGACGACCGCGCCTCGTTCACCTTCAATCCGGCCGCTCCCACGCCGGCCATCGCCGGGCCGACGCTCACCGCGCGCCGGCCGGTCCTCGACAACGCCGAGCATGAGCAACGCCCCGACGTCCTCACCTACACCAGCGCGGCGCTCGGGGAGGCCTTCGAGATCGCCGGCGCCGTCGGGGTCCAGCTCGAGGTGAGCGCCGACAACGGCCATCACGACGTCTTCGCCCGGTTGTGTGATGTGGACCAGCAGGGGCGTTCCTGGAACGTCTGTGATCGGATGACCCGGCTGACTCCCGAGCGTCCCCTGCCCGGACCCGACGGCCGGCGCACGGTTCGCCTGCAGCTCTGGCCGAGCGCGCACCGCTTCGCCGCGGGCCACCGGATACGGCTGCAGGTGAGCAGCGGGGCACACCCGCGTTACGCGCGAAACCTCGGCGCCGGCGAGCCACTCGCGACCGGAACGCAGCTGCGGCAGGCAACCATCACCATCCACCATTCCGGCAGTTGCTTGAGCCTTCCGGTCATCCGCCCGCCTTCATGAGCCGGCTCCGGTGCCCTGCCAGCGGGAGAGCTCGGAGCACACCCGGACGTACTCGGCCTGGACCAGCCGGAAGGTCGCCTGGAGGTCGACCGGTTCCTGCACACGGGGAGCGGTCGAACGCGCCTCGTCCTCCAGCCGGCTCAGCAGCCACGCCAGCCGCCGGGCACCCAGCTGGGCGCTTCCCGACCGTAGGGCATGGGCAGCGGTAGCGACCGCGCCACGATGACCGCGAGCGAGCCCCTCCCGGATGGCGGGCAGCCGCACCCCTCCTTGCCGCAGGTACGCGTCGATCAGTTCGTCACGGAGTGCGTCGGCATCGCCGCCCATCGCGTCGAACAGGCCGTCGAGGACCTGCCGGTCGAGCGGCTGGTGCTCGGGCGGCTGCACGTCGGCAAGCAGAGCGCCGAGCTCCCCCTGGTGCACGGGTTTGGTCAGGTAACCATCCATACCGGCCAGCCGGCACGCCTCCTGATCCTCGATCCTGACGCTCGCGGTCATGGCCACGATGTGCGGCTGTCCGCCGGCGGGCGTTCCCCGGCGGATCCGCCGGGTCGCCTCGAGACCGTCCATGCCTGGCATCTGCATGTCCATCAGCACGACGTCGTAAGGCCGCCGATGCACCGCGTCGACGGTCTCGTGACCGTTGGAGGCGATGTCGACCTGATGACCGAGCTTGCGCAGCAGCAGAGCGCCCACCTTCTGGTTGACGGCGTCATCTTCTGCCAGCAACAGGCGCAGGGGCCGTTCCGGTACGGGTCCCGCTGCTGCCGGCGCGGAGGAGGTCGCCGACCCCAAGGCCTGAAGCAGCGCCTGTCTGAGCGCCACGGCCCTCACCGGCCGATTCAGACGGGCCCGGAAGAGTTCGTGATGGCGATCGCCGAAGCGCGACTGCACCGCTGCCAGGAGCACCAGCCCGAGCGGGCGACCGGCCGGTGCCTGGCGCAGCGCCGTGCCGATCGCGAAGCTGTCCTCGCCGCCGACACTCGCGTCGACGATGGCGAGGTCGAAGGAATGTCCTTGCGAGGCGAGCTGCACGGCATGCGCGGCACTGGTGGCGACGCGCCACGACATGCCCCAGCGACTCATGAGGTCACACGCCGCCGCCGCTTCCGTCGAATTCTCCAGCAGGACCAGAGCCGACGCCCCCTGCAGCGGGCCATCTGGCGGCGCGGGCTCGGAGTCGTCGGCGCCCGGCAGGACCGAGGTGAAGGTGAACGTCGTGCCCGCGCCCTCCCGGCTTTCGACCTCCACCGAGCCGCCCAGAGCTTCGGCGAACCGGCGCGCGATCACCAGACCCAGCCCGGTGCCGCCGTAGCGCCTGGTCGTGGAGGAGTCGGCCTGCTGGAAGGGGGTGAAGAGCCGGTCGAGCCGGTCGGCCGGGATGCCGACACCGGTGTCGCGCACGGCGACCCGCAGGCGTAACGGACCAGCGGGGTCGGTTGTCAGCCGTTCGCTGCTGACCAGAACGGTGACCTCGCCACGTTCGGTGAACTTCACGGCATTGCCGGCGAGGTTGACGATCACCTGACGAAATCTCGCGGCGTCGCCGAGCACGCGCTCGGGCAGCCGGCGTCGAGCCGGGCGATCAGCTTGACGCCCTTTTTTCCCGACGGCAAGGCGAAAAGAGTCAGTGCCGATTCCACACATTCACGAAGCTCGAAAAGGTGGTTGTCGAGTTCGACCACACCCGACTCGATTTTAGAGAAATCCAACACCTCATTCGTGATAAGCAATAATGCCTCGCCGCTGCTGCGCATGATCTCCACGAATTCACGCTGCTCGGCGTCGAGTTCGGTATCGAGAAGCAGGCTCGTCATTTCCGATGACGGCGCTCAACGGGGTGCGGATCTCGTGGCTCATCGTCGCCAGGAACGCCGACTTCGCTTTCGTGGCCGCGACCGCGTCCTCGTGCTCGCGGTCACCGACGCCGCCCGGCTCGAACGTCGTCAGCAGCGCACCGGGGACGCCGTGCCCGTCGCCGATCGCCTTCGTGCGCCGCGTGAGTCGCGGTCGGCTGCCGGCCGGATCCTCGACGGCGATCTCGCGGCAGTCGCCCGCTCGCGGCGTGGGGGTCAGCACGTGTCCGGGGACGAGAGCGGGAAAGCAGTCCCTCGCGCAACGGTTGGCGAGCAGCACCCGGCCTGCCCCGTCCGTAAGGACGGCCATCACCTCCAGGCTGTCCAGCACGACCGCGCTCAGCGCAGCGGAGGGCGGCGGGGTGGTGCTGCCGGGTGAGGTCACCCGCCCAAGCCGTACATGCGAGAGACGGGTGCGGCCACCTCGACCCGGTCGCGGCCGAGTCGCTTGGCCTCGTACATGGCGCGGTCCGCCGCTCCGACGGCCTCGTGCGGGTCGGCCAGGTCGGGATCGATCTCGGCGATCCCGGCGCTCAGCGTGACGATGCCGCCCTGCACGGCAGTGCGATGCGGCAGCGCCAACTCAGCGACGCCGGCGCGCAGGCGCTCCACTGCCGCGAGGGCGCCCGCAGCCGACTGCTCCGGGAAGATGCAGAGGAATTCCTCGCCGCCGTAGCGGTAGTACGCGTCGCCGACGCGCGAAAGCTCGAGCAGAGCGCGCGCCACCGACTGCAGCACCTCGTCGCCGCGCTGGTGGCCGTACTCGTCGTTGTAGGCCTTGAAATTGTCGATGTCGAGCATCGCCACCGAGCAGCGGTGGCCGTAGCGGCGCATCCGGTCCGTGACCACCTCGAGGTCCTCGGACAGCGACCGCCGGTTGCCGAGTCCGGTCAGCGGATCCCGGCGCGCCAGCGTGCGGAGCGCCTCGTGGGTCTGAACGGTCTGGCGGTGCAGTGCCGCCACCCGTTCGGCGACGATCAGGCGCAGTTCGAGATCGTTCAGCAGCGTCGGCTTGACCAGGTAGTCGTCGGCTCCCGCGCGCATGCCCTCGCGTGCGTGCTCGACCGAACCGAAGCTCGTCGCCACGATGATGTAGACGTGCCGGCTCGCGGGCTCCGCCCGCACCTTCCGGCACAGCTGCAGGCCGTCGAGCACCGGCATGTCGCGATCGGCCAAGAGGACGTCCACCCGCTCGCTCTGCAGCAGGCGCCAGGCCTCCGCGCCGTCGGACGCGACGAGGGAGTCATGCCCGAGCGAACGCACCATCGCATCCAGGGTCAGCCGGCAGACGGGGTCATCGTCCACCACCAGAACCCGCATCGGCCTGCTCCCTAGCGAGAAGGGCTGCCGCCGCTCCCGACGTCACGCCAGCAGTCACTCCGGCATCCTTCGACCGCGGGCGACAATTACGTGAGCGCCACGGAACCTAAGGCCCAGCGGTATGGCTAATACAGCTAGGCCATTGCGCTTACGCAATTGGGACGAATTCGGCGGTCCACTCAGCCCTGGATGGCGGCCTCCGCCGCTGCCGCACGCTCTCGCTCGTGCTCCAGCAATCGCTCGCGGCTGGCCTGGATCTCGGCCTCGGCTTCGGCGCGGCCAACCCAATCAGCGCCCTCGACGGACTTGCCGGGTTCGAGGTCCTTGTAGACCTCGAAAAAGTGCTGGATCTCCAACCGCTCGAACTCGGGAACGTGGCGGATGTCGCGGATGTGCTCGCGGCGGATGTCGGCCACCGGGATGCACAGCACCTTCTCGTCCGGACCCTTCTCGTCCGTCATCCGGAACATGCCGATGGTCCGGCACAGGATCAGGCAACCGGGGAAGGTCGCCTCGTCGAGCAGCACCAGCGCGTCGAGCGGATCGCCGTCGCCGCCCAGCGTCCCTTCGATGAAGCCGTAGTCCGACGGGTACCGGGTCGCGGTGAAGAGCATGCGGTCCAGCCGCAGCCGCCCCGTCTCGTGGTCCATCTCGTACTTGTTGCGGGTACCGCGGGGGATCTCGATGAACACGTCGAACTCCACGCGGACCTCCGTTGCTGTCGCCTTTGGTGTCACGGGGTTCAACCTGTGCCTTCAGCGCCCCCGCCCCCACCTAGTCTCCCGTACGTGCCAGCCGCCGCAAACACTGTGAAGAGCGGTGTTGCGATCGGCACCCTCGTGGCCACGGTGCTGGCACTCACGCGCGAGCCCTCCGCAGATCCCGCCACGCCTGCGCCGCGCCGGTCCTGGCCGCGCTTCCCCCCGCTGCGCCGGTCCCCACCGCAGCAGGGGTCGCCCGCGCCCTGGCCGGCCCGGTTTCCGATCCGGGTCTGGGTGCCGATCCCCACATCGAGGTGATCGACGCGCAGAGCGGAGAAGTCCTGTTCGATCGGCGCGGCCAGATTCCGGCCACGCCCGCGTCGACGCAGAAACTGCTCACCGCCGCGAGCGCGCTGCTCGTGCTCGGCCCGCAGGCGCGCCTGACCACGCGCGTGCTCGCCGACGGTCCGGACCTTTACCTGGTCGGCGGCGGCGACCCCACGCTCACCACCCAGCCGCTGGTCACCGGATATCCGGCGGCGGCCGACCTGGCCGCACTCGCCCGCAGTGTTGCGCGCTCCCCTCTCAGGTGGCGACCGGGTAGGCCACGTCGTCGGGGTGGGATCGGCGTACGGCGGGCCGGACCTCGCACCCGGCTGGCCGGCGTACTACCTGGTGGAGGGCGAGGTGGCGCGCGTGCGCTCGCTCGAAGTGGACGAGGGACGCTTCGAGCCGGGTCTGCTGCAGATCGGACGCCACGACGACCCGGTCCTCGCCGCGGCTCAGACCTTCCACGACGCGCTCGCCTCCGCGGGGGTCCGCACAGGTCCCGCCATCGTCGGCACGGTTCCCGCAGGTGCCCGGCTGATCGCATCCGTGGCGAGTCCGCCCGTCTCCGCGCTGGTCGAGCGGATGCTGAACTACAGCGACGCCGATCTTGCCGAAGGTCTCGGACGCCAGGTCGCGATCCGCAGCGGGCTGCCGCCGACCTTCGCGGGCGTGGCGGAAGCCCTCGGTCGGGTGGCACGGCGGCTCGGCCTTCCGGCCGGCCAGACCATCTCGGACGCGAGCGGCCTCTCGCGTACCGACGCCATCGCTCCAGCCGCGCTCACGACCCTGCTCCGGCAGGCGGCGGTCGGCCCCTACCCGCAGCTGCGTCCGCTGCCGGCAGCCCTCCCGATCGCCGGCTTCACCGGAACTCTCGCGCTGCGCTTCACCTCCGACGCGCCGGGCGGGCTCGGGCACGTCAGAGCGAAAACGGGATGGCTGAACGGCGTCTCCGCGCTGGCGGGCCTTGTCACGACCGCGAACGGGAGGCTGCTGATCTTCGCCGCTCTCGCGCCGGCGCCGGCGCGCGGAGCGGGCGAGGCGGCGCTCGACCGGATAGCCGCCACGCTGGCAGGGTGCGGCTGCCGATGAGCTCGGACGTACCCTCGGCGCATGCCTGGAGAGCTGGTCGACTGGGACCTCGCGAGCTCCACCGGGCGCCGGTTGGCGCGGCCCGGTCCGGCGCTGGCGGCGGAGGCGGCTGACGCCGTTGTCGCGCAGCTACGCGTGCTCGCGGCGGACGCCGAGGGACACGTCGTCGACTACACCAAGCTGGTGCCGTCGGGTGCGCCAGCACCAGTCGCCGTCGTCGACCGCAATGACTGGATCGGAGCCAACGTCGCGGGCCTTCGGATCATGTCGCGCCCCCTCTTGAGCAAGCTCGAGGACAAGCAGACCGGGCGGCTGGCGGGCGCCGCGGGCCGGCGGGTTTCGGGCGTGCAGGTCGGCGGGCTGCTGGCCTACCTGTCGAGCAAGGTCCTCGGTCAGTACGAGGTCTTCGGCGACGGTGATGCGCAAGCGGCAGGCGGCCGGTTGCTGCTCGTGGCGCCCAACATCGCCGACGTCGAGCGCCGGCTCGATGTCTCGCCGCGCGACTTCCGGATGTGGGTCTGCCTTCATCGAGCAGACCCACCGGGTGCAGTTCACGGCCGTGCCCTGGCTTCGCGACCATCTCGAGAGCGAGCTGGCGACCTTCGCCGACGTGACCGACCTCGACCCCACGGCATTTGCCGCCCGGTTGCGGGCCGCCGCCGGAACGATGCGTCGCCGCGAGGGCGCGAGCATCCTCGAGTTGCTCCAGACCCCCGAGCAGCGGGTCGTCGTGGACCGGCTCCAGGCCCTCATGACGCTGCTGGAGGGCCATGCCGACCAGGTCATGGACGCGGTCGGACCGAGCGTCGTCCCGAGCGTCAAGGCCATTCGCGAGCGTTTCGAAAGGCGCCGCGACGGCGGCTCCCCGCTCGATCGCGTCGTGCGCCGGCTGCTCGGTCTGGACCTGAAGATGCAGCAGTACCGGCAGGGTGGGGCCTTCGTACGAGCCGTCGTCGAGCGGGTCGGAGTGAGCGGGTTCAACACCGTCTGGGAATCGCCACAGACCTTGCCGACCCGGGCCGAGCTGGCCGCCCCCGAGGCGTGGCTGACCCGGGTTCTCGGGCTGACACCCGCCGCCTGATCTCGCCGTGGCTGGCCCTCCGGCATCCGTCGCCGCCGTTAGGCTGGCGGTGCGCACGTCGCTCGCCGATCTCGCTGCCGGAGAGCGGATCCTGGTGGCCGGATCGGGAGGGCCCGATTCGACGGCCCTCGCCGCAGCGGCGGCATTCGTCGCTCCCCGCGCCGGGCTGCGGGCCGGCTTCGCCTGCGCCGACCAGCACTGGAGTGCGCAGTCGGCAGCGCTGGCGCGCGGTGCCGTCGAGGTCGCGGAGGGGCTCGGGCTGGCGCCTGCGGTCGTTCTCGATGCGCCGGCGGCGCGCTCGGAGGGCGATGCGCGCGACGCCAGGCGCCGGGCCCTGCTCGAGCTGGCTGAGCAGCAGGGCGCCGCCGCGATCCTGCTCGGCCACACGCTCGACGACCAGGCCGAGACCGTCCTGCTGCGCCTTGCCCGCGGGAGCGGGGCGCGTTCGCTCGCCGCGATGGCGGCGCGCGACGGGCTCTGGCGCCGGCCGCTCCTGAGATTGCGCCGCGAACTCGTGCGCGACAGCTGCGTCCGGGCGGGAATCCCCACCTGGGACGACCCGGCGAACTCCGACCCGGCGTTCGCCCGCAGCCGGGTGCGCATGCGGGTACTCCCGCTGCTGGAGAGCGCCCTCGGCCCGGGGATCGCCGAGTCCCTGGCGCGCAGCGCGGACCTCTTGCGCGCCGACGCTGACGCGCTCGACGCGCTGGCCGCTGGCTACAGCACGGATGCGGGAGCCACCTCGGTGCCCCCGGGAACGCTCGGCGTCCGGGGCCTGGCTGCGCTCGCCACCGCCGTCCGCACCCGGGTGCTACGCGCCGCGGCGCTCGACGCCGGCTGCCCGCCCACCGACCTGTCTGCCGCTCACGTCGCCGCCCTCGACGGCTTGGTGACTGCGTGGAAGGGCCAGGGACCGCTTAGCCTGCCCGGCGGTGTCCAAGCCGAGCGCCGCAATGGGACAATCACCTTGAGTGCACCGACAGGAGCCCGCCGGAGCAGCAGATTCTCCAGCGGCCGGCGATCCGACCATTGACAGGCGAGGCAGATGCGGGCATGACGGAGCTCATCACCGGCGGTTCGGTAGCCACAGACCACCAGGTCACCGGCGCCCGCCCGCCACACCCGGACATTGCCGAGGTCCTGATCACCCAGGAGGCGATCGCCGAGAAGGTCGCCGAGCTGGCCGCGCTGATCGACCGTGACTACGCGGGCCAGACGGTGCTGCTGGTCGGCGTCCTCAAGGGCGCGGCGATGATCATGGCGGATCTGTCGCGGGCGCTGACCATCGACACGACGCTGGAATTCATGGCGGTCAGCTCGTACGGCTCGTCCACCAGTTCCTCGGGAGTCGTGCGCATCCTCAAGGACCTCGACCGCTCGATCGAGGGCGTCCACGTGCTGGTCGTCGAGGACATCATCGATTCCGGCCTGACACTTTCCTGGCTGATCCGCAACCTGCGCAGCCGCCAACCCGCCTCCGTCGAGGTCGTCGCCCTGCTGCGCAAGCCGGAGGCGCTGAAGGTGTCGCTCGAGGTGCGCTACGTGGGCTTCGACATCCCGAGCGCGTTCGTCGTGGGATACGGCCTGGACTACGGAGAGCGTTACCGCACCCTCCCCTACGTGGGCACCCTCACCCCGGAGGCCATCGAACGGGGGCGATGACGCTCGTCACGTCCGGAACGGCCGAATCGCTGGCGGAACACCGCTGCCAGCCGATTCGTTCCATGGGTTGGCCGAGTTCGTGAGTCTCATGTGGGCGTTACGCTAACTAGCACGCTTGAAGCACGAGCCCTGCCGGGCAGACGAGAGGTCAGGAGGAAGGGCGCCGCGCCCGGGCGCCCTACAGGGATTGAACCGCAAGCGACTCATCCGCGGCTGGGTGCCTTGGGCACTGCTCGCGCTTCTCGTGCTGCTTTTCGTCAGCAATGTGTTCAGCGGCACCAGCGCCTACAAGAACAAAGATCTGAACTTCATCCAGCATCAGATCGACTCCAAGCCGCCTGTCGTGCAGTCGGCGTCGATCAAGGACAGCAAGCAGATCATCCAGATCACGATGAAGGACGGCAGCAAGTACCAGGCGTCGTTCGCCACCCAGCAGGCCTTGCCGCTCGCCACTGATCTCAACAAGAACAACATCAATTACAGCGTCACCGTCGACCACAGCAACGTGCTGCTCTCGGTAGCGCTGAACTTCCTGCCGATCCTGCTGGTCGTCGGGCTGCTGCTGTTCTTCATGAACTCGATGCAGGGCGGCGGCAGCCGGGTCATGAACTTCGGCAAGTCCAAGGCGAAGCTGGTCAGCAAGGACACGCCGAAGACCACGTTCGCTGACGTCGCCGGCGCCGACGAGGCGATCGAGGAGCTCTACGAGATCAAGGAGTTCCTCTCCAACCCGGCCAAGTTCCAGGCGGTCGGCGCCAAGATCCCCAAGGGCGTTCTGCTGTACGGGCCGCCCGGAACCGGCAAGACGCTGCTCGCTCGCGCGGTCGCCGGTGAGGCGGGGGTGCCGTTCTACTCGATCTCCGGATCCGACTTCGTCGAGATGTTCGTCGGTGTCGGTGCCAGCCGGGTACGCGACCTGTTCGAGCAGGCCAAGACCAATGCGCCGGCCATCATCTTCGTCGATGAGATCGACGCCGTCGGCCGTCACCGCGGCGCAGGGCCTCGGCGGTGGCCACGACGAGCGCGAGCAGACGCTGAACCAGCTGCTCGTCGAGATGGACGGCTTCGACGCCAAGACCGGCGTCATCATGATCGCGGCCACCAACCGTCCCGACATCCTCGACCCGGCGCTGCTGCGTCCGGGCCGCTTCGACCGCCAGATCGTCGTCGACCGGCCTGACCTGGAAGGACGCAAGGGCATCCTGCGCCGTTCACGCGAAGGGCAAGCCGATCTCCGCGGACGTCGACCTCGCGGTGATCGCCCGGCGCACCCCTGGCTTCACCGGTGCTGACCTGGCAAACGTCCTCAACGAGGCGGCGCTGCTGACCGCACGCCAGGACAAGCAGCTCGTCGACATGGCAGCGCTCGAGGAGAGCATCGACCGCGTGGTGGCCGGCCCGGAGCGCAAGACCCGGGCGATGAGCGACTCCGAGAAGAAGATCATCGCCTACCACGAGGGTGGCCACGCGCTGGTCGCCCACGCGCTGCCCAACACCGACCCGGTGCACAAGGTGACGATCCTTCCGCGCGGGCGGGCGCTCGGTTACACCATGCAGCTGCCCGAAGAGGACAAGTACCTGCAGACCCGCTCGGAGATGCTGAACCGGCTGGCCATCCTGCTCGGCGGGCGCACGGCGGAGGAGCTCGTCTTCCACGAGCCGACCACCGGAGCGTCCGACGACATCGAGAAGGCGACGGCGATCAGCCGCGCGATGGTCACCCAGTACGGGATGAGCGACTCGCTGGGCGCGCTGAAGTTCGGCCAGGACTCCGGCGAGGTGTTCCTCGGTCGCGACATGGGCCACCAGCGCGACTACTCCGAAGAGGTCGCTGCGCGCATCGACGAGGAGGTCCGCCGGCTCATCGAGGCGGCTCACGACGAGGCGTTCGAAGTGCTCGTGCAGTACCGCGACGTGCTGGACGACCTGGTGCTGCGGCTGATGGACCAGGAGACGCTCACCAAGGACGAGGTCCTCGAAGTCTTCGCTCCGGTGCGCAAGCTCCCCAGCCGGGGCTCCTGGAACGGCACCGGCCGCCGGCGCCCGTCCGAGCGTCCGCCGGTGCTGACCCCGACCGAGACGGCAGCCCTCGCGGCGAGCGGCGCCACCGTGCCGGCCACCAACGGGACCAACGGCGCGGGCCACGCGCATCGGCCCAGGCTCACCAAAGAGCCCTCGGGCGAGAGCACCAGCTACGGCTCGGGGCCGCCCTCGGGCTGACCGGCCACCGCTCGATTCAGGTCGGCGCTCCCTCACGCGGGGCGCCGTCCTGTGTTTGCAGGGCCTCGCGGCGCTCGGAGCTGCGATGGGCCTTCTCTGGCACGATCAGTGCCAGCGATCCGCACGCTCCCACCCGGAGGAATTTGTGACCAGCGCGGCACCGAAGCCGGCGGCGAAGGCACCTTTCGACAGCGAGCGGGCCGAGGCGGCCATTCGCGAGTTGCTCCTGGCGATCGGTGAGGATCCGGAACGCGAAGGGCTGCTCAAGACACCGGGACGGGTCGCCCGCGCGTACAAGGAGTCCTTCGAGGGGCTGCAGCAGGATCCGTCCGAGGTCCTCACGACGATCTTCGACGAGGGTCACGACGAGATGGTGCTGGTGCGCGACATCAGCTTCGCGTCGTTCTGCGAGCATCACCTCCTTCCGTTCATGGGCACCGCCTCGGTCGGCTACATCCCGAACGAGTCCGGGCAGATCACCGGGCTGTCCAAGCTGGCCCGGCTGGTCGAGGTCTTCGCCCGCCGGCCACAGGTCCAGGAGCGGCTGACCACCCAGATCGCCGACTCGCTGGAAAGCTGCCTTTCACCCGAGGGCGTCATCGTGGTCGTGCAGGCCGAGCACCTGTGCATGTCGATACGCGGGGTCCGCAAGCCCGGCTCGCTGACGGTCACCTCGGCGGTGCGCGGGCAGTTCCGCACCTCGGTCGCCACCCGCAGCGAGGCCATGAGCCTCATTTTGTCCTCACGCTGACCGGGGAAGATGCAGCAAATGGTGCTGGGCATCCCGGATCCGGGCCGACAATCACGCTGGCCCTCGCGCCACATGAAGACGCCAGAAAAGAGCAGCACCCGGAGGTCTGAGACGGCGAAAGCATCGCTGCCCCCGCGCCCGCCGGCCCTGGGGGACCTTCGAAGCCGGACCGGCCGGGAAAGGCTGCGCCTGAAGAGGCGCCTGCCGTCTCCTACTTCGCGCGCCGCCACCGGCGAATACCGGCCCTGGCCGCATTCCTGACGTTCCTGGCGGGCCTGCTCGACATCCTTTCCGCGATCACCCCCGGGCTGCGCTCGCGGGCGCGGGGCGTGAACCACGTGCTGCCCGGAGCCCTCGCTCACAGCGCGGCGGCCCTGACGCTCGTCTTCGGAATCCTGCTGGTCCTGCTCGCCCGAGCGCTGCGACGCCGCAAGCGTCGCGCCTGGCGCGCCACGGTCCTGCTGCTGGCGGCCTCGACGGTCTCGCACGTGGTCAAGGGCCACGACATCGTGGAGTCGGTGGTCGCGTTCCTGCTGCTGCTGACCCTCGTCCTGTATCGCCGCGACTTCTACGCCAAGGGCGACCCGACCACGCGCTGGAGGGCCGTCTGGTACGGGCTCGGCATGATCGCCGGGAGCATCGTGCTCGGGCTCATCCTGCTGCAGTTGCGCACCGACCGGATGCTCGATCCCCATCCGTTCTCCGCCCAGGCCGAGCACGTCTTGCGCGGGCTCATCGGCATCGACGGCCCCATCCACTTCACCAGCGACGGCACCGACGACCTCGTCGCCCGGGTACTGGGTGGCCTCGGCCTGCTCACTGCCCTCACCATCGTGTACCTCGCCCTGCGCCCGCCGGAGCCGCGCGCGATGTTGACCGCCGACGACGAGACCCGGATGCGCGCGTTGCTCGAGGGTCCTCACGGCGGGCGCGATTCGCTGGGCTACTTCGCGCTGCGACGCGACAAGAGCGTCGTGTGGTCACCCTCGGGGAAGGCGGCGATCGCGTACCGGGTGCTCTCCGGCGTGCTGCTGGCCAGCGGCGATCCGCTCGGCGACCCGGAGGCCTGGCCGGGCGCCATCAAGGAGTTCATGCAGCTCGCGGACGAGCACGCCTGGACCCCCGCGGTCATCGGCTGCAGCGAAGCGGGCGGCACGGTGTACTCGAGGGTCGGCGGCCTCTCGGCGCTGGAGTTCGGCGACGAGGCCGTGGTCGAGCTGTCCGACTTCTCGCTCGACGGCAGGGCGATGCGCAACGTGCGCCAGGCATGCGGGCGCCCGGAGCGGGCCGGCTACACGGTGCGGGTGTGCCGGTCGGGCGACATCACCGCCGCCGAGCGGGTCCAGCTGCGTGACCAGGCGGCGGCCTGGCGCGGAAGCGAGACCGAGCGCGGGTTCTCGATGGCGCTGGGCCGTTTCGGTGACCCGTCCGATGCCGCCTGCGCGGCCGTCATGGCGTTCGACGCCGAGAACCGGCTGCGCGGCTTCCTGCATTTCGTGCCCTGGGGAGACGACGGGCTGTCGCTGGACCTCATGCGCCGCGATCGCGACGCGGAGAACGGCATCAACGAGTTCCTGATCGTCTCGGCCCTGCGCGAGGCCCCTGGCCTGGGCGTCGAGAAGGTGTCGCTGAACTTCGCGGTCTTCCGCTCGGCGCTGGAGCGCGGGGAGAAGCTCGGCGCCGGGCCGATCCTGAAGGCCTGGCGCGGGATCCTGGTATTCCTGTCACGCTGGTTCCAGATCGATTCGCTGTACCGGTTCAACGCCAAGTTCCGCCCGATCTGGGAGCCACGCTTCGTCTGCTATCCGAGTGGGCGCGACCTGCCACGCATCGCGATCGCGATGCTGGAGGCCGAGGCGTTCATCGTGTGGCCGAAGCTCAGCATGCGGCGCCCGGCGCAGACCGCTCGCCGCGACGACGAGCCAGGCTCGAGTAGGAGCGGCAGGACGTGACCCCGCCCGCCCGGCGTGCTGGGCGTCCCGCCAGCCGGTCGCACGCTGGTGATGGGCGTCATCAACGTCACCCCCGATTCGTTCTCCGACGGCGGCGTGTATGCCGATCCGGGCGAGGCCAGCGGCGCGGGGGTCGCGATGCTCGCTGCGGGCGCCGACCTGATCGACGTGGGCGGCGAATCGACCCGCCCCGGAGCGGCTCGCGTCACCCCCGCGGAGGAGCTGCGACGCGTGCTGCCCGTCGTGAGCGAACTCGCCGCAGCAGGCGCGCTGGTGAGCGTCGACACCAGCCGCGCCGAGGTGGCCGCAGCCGCCCTCGATGCCGGCGCGTGCCTGGTCAACGACGTGACCGGGGGCAGCGACCCGGAGATGTTCGCGCTGGTCGCGCAGCGCCGGGTGCCGTACGTCCTGATGCATGGGCGCGGACCGAGTTTGGACATGCAGGCGCGCGCCCGGTACACCGACGTGGTGGCCGAGGTATGTGCGGAACTGGAGCAGCGGCTGCGCGCCGCCGAGGCGGCCGGCATCCCTACCGACGCGCTGATCCTCGATCCGGGCATCGGTTTCGCCAAGAACGGCGAGCACAACTGGGCGCTGCTGGCCTCGCTGGACCGGCTGCACCGGCTCGGACGCCCGTTGCTGGTCGGGACCAGCCGCAAGTCGTTCCTGGGCCACCTGCTCGCCGATCCGGCGGGCCACCCGCGCCCGGTCGACCGGCGCGACGCCGCCACGATCGCCACCACCGCGCTGGCAGCCGAGCACGGCGCCTGGGCGGTACGGGTCCATGCGGTGCGCGCGAGCGCCGACGCCGTGCGGGTCGCCGCAGCCTGGCGGCGCGTGCGTGAGGGGCTCGATGGCTGAGATCCGGCTGCGTGGCCTGCGGATTCGCGGGTTTCACGGCGTGCTTCGAGCACGAGCGTCGCGACGGGCAGGACTTCCTCGTCGACGCGACCCTCGAGGTCGCCGACCCAGCCCGCGACGACCTCGCCCTCACCGCGGACTACGGCACCCTCGCCGAGCGTCTCGCCGCCGTCGTCGCCGGTGAGCCGGTCGATCTGATCGAGACGCTCGCCCAGCGGCTCCTCGCGGTCTGCCAGAGCATCCCCGGGGTACGGCGCTCGTCGGTACGCGTCCACAAGCCGCAGGCACCCGATCCCGCTCGCGTTCGACGACGTGTCGGTGACGCGTGCGCTCGGATGCCGTCGCCGCCCTCGGGCTCGGCTCGAATATCGCCGACCGGCTCGAGCACCTGCAGGCCGCGGTCGACCTGCTCGCCCCGCTGGCGGTCTCGCCGGTGTATGAGACGGCGCCGGTCGGCGGGCCGGAGCAGGGCCCGTACCTGAACGCGGTCGTGCTGGTCGCGGCCAGCGACCCGGTACGGCTGCTGCGACAGGCCCAGGCGGTCGAGGCCGCCCGCGACCGGGTGCGCGCCGAGCGGTGGGGGCCGCGCACGCTCGACGTCGACCTGCTCGACGTCGGCGGGATGGTGCTGGACACGCCCGAGCTGACTTTGCCGCATCCCCGGGCCGCGTATCGCACGTTCGTGCTGGCACCGTGGCTGGACGTGGCTCCCGAGGCCGTCATCCCGCGTCACGGGCGAGTCGCTGACCTGCTGCAACGACGTGGGCCTGGGTGGGGTGCAGCGGACCGGCGATCGACTGGTGCTGTGAACCCGACCCGTCCTCGCGGCCTGGTGATCGCCGGCGCGCTTGCCCTGGTCGTGAGCTATCTCCTGATGCGCGCTGTACTACCTGGGCTCGCTCACCTCAGCGCTGCCACGGACGCCGGTGCTGTCTGTCGCGATCGTCGCCCTGGTGGAGGGCGAGCTCGGCCGCGGCGTACGTGCCCGCCTGGCCGGCCGGCCGGGCACCAAAGCGATCATGCCGATCACCGTCGCCAGGTACGCCGCCCTGGCCCGGGCCAGCAGCATTGCCGGTGCGGTGGTAGCCGGCGCCTGGGCTGGGGTACTGCTCTACACGGCCCCGCGGGGTAACCAGCCGGCGGTCGCCGGAGCCGACACCATCACGTCGTCTCTGGGGATCGCGTCCGGGGCGGCTGTTGCTGGCTGCGGCCCTCTGGCTGGAGCAGGGATGCCGCCAGCGACCGGTCGTGAACCCCCGAGCGTCACACCCGAATCGACACCCTCCGCCCGTTACCCTGAGGGACCCAGCGCACGCTGCCGCGGCCGCCGCGCCCGCAGCCAGCGGTGGCACTCATCCACCTACGACACGCGCCGAAGGAAGTCCGTGCTCCCAGCGACCGACCGGTCTGACCGGCCCGAAGCCCCGACTGTGACGCTCGAAAAGGCAGCTGCCGAATCCGCTGACGCCACCGCACCGGATGCCCCGAAGTCCACGACTGCTCCGGTGCTGCCACGTTCCGCCTCGCGTCCGACGCCACCTTCGCCTCCGGGCCTCCCCCGCGCCGCCGGTTCGCCCGCTTCCGTCGCCGGCGCCACCCCGTCATCCGGGTCCTGCAGGTGCTCGCGCTGGTCGCGCTGATGTTCATCGGCATCGTCGGCTACTCGGTCGGCGGCTACCTCACCCGTCCCGGCAACGACAGCGTCTCGCGCAGCGTGTCGCGGAGTGGGGACGCGATCACCACCTCGGCTCGCTCGTCACCTGGCTCGAGCAGGTGCAGTACTCGCAGAACAAGCCCAAGACCGGCGGCACGATCAAGGGCGGCATCCCGACCGTCGCCGGCGACAAGTCACCCGTGAAGAAGCCGGTCCCGGGCATCGCGCACTCGACGCTGCCGGAGCCAGCCCGTCCTGCTGGCCGGCCAGGGGCTGCCCGAACGAGGGCAAGTGGCAGACCGTCGTGGTCAACAAGGGCCTGCCGGCGATCCAGCTGACCTACGTGCGCCCTGACGCGGTTCACACCTCGTACTACGCGGCGCTGATGTGGCTCGACCCGAAGCTGCTCTCCGGCCGGCTGCACGAGGGCATCCCGTCGGGCGACCCCGGCGGCACCTGGCCCACCCCGCCGTAGATCACGCCTGAGCTGGCCAAGACCGTCGCTGCCGCGTTCCCCGGCGGTTTCCGCACCAACAACGGCCAGGTGGGCAACCGCGGCGGCTACTACGACGACGGCCGCGCGGCCGGAGCCCGCTGCGCGTCGGCGCTGCATCGCTGGTCATCTACAAGGACGGCACCGCGACGGTGGGGCAGTGGGGACGCGACGTCGCCATGTCGCCCAACGTCCGCAGCGTGCGGCAGAACCTCGACCTGCTGGTCGACGGCGGCAACGTCAACCCGACGTGCAGCAGCGACAGCTCGCCGATCTGGGGCTACACCGTCGGAAACGACGCCTACGTCCCGCGCACCGCGCTCGGCGTCCGCGCCGACGGATCGCTGATCTTCGTCAACAGCCCGGCGGTCTCGGTCTGCTCGCTCGGCCAGCTGCTGAAGTCGGCCGGCGTCGTGCGCGGCATGGAGCTCGACATCAACTACGACTGGAGCATCGGCTACTACTTCACCCACGACGGCGGCCAGGTGCAGAGCCACGTGTCGCGGCCAACCCAGTCCAAGGGCCCCGACCACTACTTCTCGCCCCAGAGCCGCGACTTCGTCGCCTTCTACCTGCGGCCCTGACGAGCGGCCCGCCCGTGACGCCTGGAGCTGCGTATCTTCTCTGAGCCCGTCGCGGTTGTCGGCGCATGAGCATGACCGTCACCCCGGCGAAAGACCCGATCCCGGCCGAAGCGAGCGCACCCACGCCCGAGCTTCGCGATGGGGTCTGCTCAAGGCGCTGCGGCCCAAGCAGTGGATCAAGAGCGTGCTGGTCCCCGCCGCACCCGCCGCGGCCGGCGTGCTCACGCCACGGCACGGTGCTGTGGCACACCGATCGTCGCCGTCATCACCTTCAGCCTCTGCGCGTCCGGCGGCTACCTGATCAACGACGCGGCCGACGTCGAGTCCGACCGGCGCCACCCGAAGAAGCGCTACCGCCCGATCGCGGCCGGCATCGTGCCGGTGATGTTCGCCCGCGTGCTCGGCATCGTGCTGGTCGCCGCCAGCATCACCGCCGGCGGGCTGCTCGCGTCCTGGAAGCTCGCGGTCGTCCTCGGCGGCTACGTCATCCTGACGTTCTCGTACTCGACCTGGCTCAAGCACGTCCCGGTGCTGGAGATGATGCTGGTCGCCGCCGGATTCCTGCTGCGGCCCGATCGCCGGCGCGGCGGCGACCGACGTCAAGGTGTGCCAGTGGTTCCTGATCGTCGCGTCGTTCGGCTCGCTCTACATGGTGGCCGGCAAGCGCACCGCCGAGGCCACCGAGTTCGGTGAGGACGCGGCCTGCGCACCGGCGGATCCTCGAGGCGTACCCGATCGCGTACCTGCGCCAGACCCGCGAGCTCTCGGCGGCGGTCACCCTGCTCGCGTACTGCCTGTGGGCCTTCGAGCGGGTCGACCTGCACAACGGGCCGTGGTCGCAGCTGTCGATCGTGCCGGTGACCTTCGGGCTGCTGCGCTACCAGCTGCTGCTCGAGCGCGGCCACGGCGGCGCGCCCGAAGAGGCCGTGCTCGGCGACCCGCCGCTGCTGATCACCGGGCTGGCCTGGATCTTCACGTTCGTGCTCGGCGTCTACCTGAAATGAGCCCAGCGAACTGCTGACGGGCTGGGGGATGACCGCGGCCACCCGCGCCGAGGTCTGCCGCCCGACGACGGCCGATGAGGTCCTGCCGCGCTCGCCGCCGGACGCGAGCGCCGGTCGCGGGGTGCATCGCCCGCGGGCTCGGCCGCGCCTACGGCGACGCGGCGCAGAACGCCGGCGGCACGGTGCTCGACCTCACCGGCTTGAACCGCGTGCACCACTTCGACGAAGGCGATGCAGCCGACCGGACGCGAGGCGACGATCACCGTCGACGCGGGCATCTCGCTCGACGCGCTGATGCGCATGCTCGTGCCCGCTCGGCTACTTCGTGCCGGTGACGCCAGGCACGCGCTACGTGACGGTCGGCGGGGCGATCGGCAGCGACATCCACGGCAAGAACCACCACCTGGAAGGCTCGTTCTGCCAGCACGTCGACTCGAGCTGACGCTGCTGCTGGCGTCCGGTGAGACCCGCGTCGCTGCGCCCGGATTCCCCCGATACCGCCGGCGCTTTCTGGGCGACCGCCGGCGGCATGGGGCTGACCGGGATCGTGCTGACCGCGACCGTCCGGCTGCGCCGCATCGACTCGGCGTATCCTGCGGGTCGACACCGAGCGCGCCGCCGACCTCGACGACTGCATGCAGCGCATGTCCGAGCGCGACGACGAGTACCGCTACTCGGTCGCCTGGATCGACTCGCTCGACGACCGGCGGCGCGATGGGACGCGCGGTGCTCACCCGGGGCGATTACGCCGCCGTCGACGAGCTGCCGGCCAAGCGGCGGCAAGGCACCACTCGCGTACGCACCCTCACCGAAGCTGGCCGCGCCGCCCTGGGTGCCGAACGGGCTGCTGCGTACCGAGCACGGTGCGCGCGTTCAACGAGGTCTGGTTTCGCAAGGCGCCGCGTCAGCACACCGGCTACGAGAGCATCCCGTACTTCTTCCACCCGCTGGACGGGGTGCTCGAGTGGAACCGGATCTACGGTCGGCCGGGCTTCATCCAGTACCAGTTCGCGGTGCCGCTCGGCGCCGAGCAGACGGTGCGCGACGCGCTGGGCCGGCTGGCCGCGGCGCGCTGCCCGTCGTTCCTGACCGTGCTGAAGCGCTTCGGCCCGGGCAACCCGGGGCCGCTGTCGTTCCCGCATGCCGGGCTGGACCCTCACCGTCGACGTCCCCGCCGCGCTGCCGGGCTCGGGCCGCTGCTCGACGGGCTGGACGAGCGTGGTCGTCGAGGCAGGCGGTCGCGTCTACCTTTCCAAGGACAGCCGGCTGCGGCCGGACCTGCTGGCGCGCGATGTACCCGCGGCTCGACGAGTGGCGGGCCGAACGGGCGGCCCTCGACCCGGGCGGCGTCCTGCACAGCGATCTCTCTCGAAGGTTGGGGCTCACATGAACGACGCGCTCGGCGGCGTCCAGACCGCGCTCGTGCTCGGCGGCACGTCCGAGCTCGCGCTGGCGACCCTCGCCGCGCTCGACCTGCGTCCGGGCGCGAAGGTGGTGCTCGCCGGACGCGACGAGGCAGGCGCATGGCGGCAGTCCAGGTCCCCACCTCGGGCGGCGGCGCGGCCGACGGTGATGCACGCTGGCGTGGGACGCGGCGCATCCCGCCAGCGGGCCCCAGGTCGTCGCGGCCGCCGCTGAGCGTGCTGGGCGACATCGACCTGGTGCTCGTCGCCGCCGGGATCCTCGGCGACCAGGCGCAGGCCGAGGCCGACGTCGACCACGCCATCGACATCCTGACCTCAACCTGGTGGGCGTCGCCGCTGCCATGCTCCCGGCGGCGGAGCGCCTGCGCACCCAAGGGCACGGGACGATCATCGTCTTCTCCTCGGTCGCCGGGCCTGCGCGGGCGGCGCGCCAACTACGTCTACGGCGCCTCGAAAGCCGGCCTCGACGCGCTGGCCGAGGGCGTGCAGTCCAGCCTCGCCGGATCCGGCGCCCACCTGCTCGTCGTGCGCCCCGGCTTCGTGCACACGAAGATGACCAGCCACATGGAAAGCGCCCCCTTCGCCACCACGCCCGAGGTCGTCGGCGCCGCCGTCGCCGAAGCCGTCCGCAAGGGCCGCGAAGCCATCCACGTCCCCCGCCTGCTCGGCCCCGTCTTCGCCGGCTTCCGCCTGCTGCCGCGCCCGATCTTCCGCCACCTCCCGGGCTAGCCCCCGTCCCGGCCGTCCCACCCCCTGGGTGCCCCGCCCCAGTGGGTGCGCAAAACCCAGTAATCGAGCGCTAAGCGGCGCTCTTAGCGTCGATTACCCAGTTATTGCGCGGCCGGATTCTGGCGATGACCCATGCCGGACGGCCCACAAGATCGGCCCAGGTGAAGCGCAGGATGCGCCAGCCCCTCCAGGACGACGATCGTTGGCGCGATCACGATCGCGATATAGCGCCGTGAGGCTCGTCGTGATACTCGCGTCCGTCAGCCTCGACGGCGAGACCGACGCTCGGCCACGCCATGTCGAGCCGCGCCAGAACGCGCCCGTTTCCGTCGAGCACTCGATGCTGCAGTGCCTCCGGATGGCAGCCCGGCACGGACCAGCAGCAGCCGCAGCAGCGTCTCCAGCGGGGACTCCGAGCGTGCGTCTGCAAGCGAGAGCGCGGCGAGGAGCTTCCGGGTCCTGCGGGCTGAACTGGCTTCAGGCCGCCAGCCGAGACCGAGGGCACGATCGAGGAGACAGACGAGGTCGTCCAACGAGAGCGTGCGAGTCAGGTCGGTAGCCGTTCGCTCGAGGTTGGTGGTCGGAATCCGCCGTACCAATTTCGATTCCCCTGCCAGGAGTCCGTTGTGCAGCCGAATGCCCCGGCGCGCGTTGTACGTACGCCCTGCGGGAAGCAGGAGGTGGGGTTGCTCAGCCGGGGTCCACCGCGGGAGCCCCCAGAGCTCGTGTATTCGCCCGGCTGTCACCCCGCACACCGCTGCGTGGGGGCACGCCAGGAGCGCGCCCCGCACCGACGCCCGGAACGGATCAGCAGGGCGCGGCTCGAGGTAGACACCCCTCGTGAGCCGCGTCCAGCCATGCCCGATGAGCGTCTGCAATTGCCGCTGGGTCAGACCTGCCTCGCGCGCCTGGACCGTCGTCATCGCGCCCTCTTGCTCGTCGAGAACCGCGCGCAGTGACACGGGATGGCCTGCACAGCTCTCATGTGTCATGAGCCTGCCGTGACATAGCGTGGCCGCCGCAAGTTATCCACAGGCCCCGTCGTCCGGGGTGCGTCAGAACTCAGAAATGCACCTTAACCAGCGGTCTTGGCGTCGATAACTCAGTTTTGCGCGCCCAGGGACAGCGGAAAGGGCAAGGGCGGCGGCGCGGGAGGTGACGGCGCGGCGGCCGGGTCAGGCGGTGGGGGTCCAGCCGTCGGTGAAGCCCGCATGCCGGTGGGCTCGTGGTCACCGAGGACGATCTGCTCGAGCACCCCGTGACCCACCTGGCCGTCCATGGTGGCGCGGACGATGTTCTGCAGGTGCAGGCTGGAGATGTCGAGAGGATCGAAGTCGTCGAGAGCGATGTCCTCGCGGCCGACCTCGAGCTCGCCGTGGGCGCTGCCGTGCGACCAGTGCGGGTGGCTGTAGCCGATTCCGCGCATCCGGAACGTGTAGAGCTTTTCCAGGTCGATACGCACTTCGCTGCCATCGGGCCGGTTCGCGAAGAACGTGGCGCTGGCCATCTCGCGGCGACCCGGCTCCCACTTGATGTCGTACGCGAGGTCGGTCAGGTGCGTCGCCGGGTCGTAGCCACAGGCGGCGGCGCCGGGCTCGAGCAGCGGGACGATCATGGCGGCCTCGAGCCAGCGGTCGCCGTGGGTGCGCTCGTGCAGCGCCATGTGGGTGCAGAAGTTGTCGAAGTGCAGCGGCAGCCAGTGCCAGAAGACCTGCGGCAACCGCTGCTGGCGCTGGGTCTGCAACTGCTGGCCGACCGGACGCATGCCCCACGACCGGTCACGGGTGGCGATCGTCTGCGCCGGGTCGACGTCGATGGTCGGTGCCGTCGATCCAGATCGTTCCCTCCCAGCTCCCCCACTGGGTCAGCCGGGTGTGGTCCATCCCGAGCACGCCGTCAGGCCCGACGAGACGTTGCCGGGGTTCCTCGATGGCGACGGTGCGGGCCCGGAAGGTGAGGTCGGCGCCGAGGCCCGTGGCGTTACGGTCGGCCACCAGGCGCACGGTGCGCATCGGCTCCGGCACCTCGATGCTGATCGGCCCTACCGCCGTCGAGCGGTCCAGCGGCATGAAGCCTGACGCGTACACCGAGTGCTCGACGCCCTCGTAGACCACCGAGAAGGCCCCGTCGATGACGCCGCGCACGGGGTAATGGCCCATCGCCCCGGCAAGGAAGAACGAGCCGTCCTTCGCCTGGCCGTTGAACCAGTAGCGGTCGTAGTGGTTGGGGTCGGCCGAGCGCGGGGTGAGCGATCGGGTCGGCGGACGGGTGGATCGGGAAGTCATCGAACGGCGTGAGCATCTCGGGAGCGCCTTCCGGTCGCAACGCTGGCGGGCGTCTGCGATCCTGCCCTAGCTCACTCGACGACGGGCGACGGGGTCGGCGTGCCCTCGGTCTCGCGGACGCTGCGCCGCAGGGCGGTGTGCACCCCCTCGACCGTCAGGATCCCCACCGATGCTCCGCTTTCGTCCACCACGCGCACCTGTCCACCGTCATCGGTGAGCAATGCGGCCATCGCATCCTGCAGCGTTCCCGACAGCGCGACCTCGGGGCCGTCCAGCGTCAGCACCGGCTCCAGGTCCGCCCGGTCGATGGGCGTGACGGAAAGCCGGCGTAGCCCACGCTGGCCGCCGACGAAATCGGTGACGAACGGGCTGGCGGGTGCGCCCAGCAGCTCCGCCGGGGTGTCGTACTGCTCGAGGTAGCCGCCCTGGCGGAAGATCGCGATCCGGTCAGCCAGCCGGACCGCCTCGTCGAGGTCGTGCGTGACGAAGACGATCGTCTTGCGGACCTCGCGCTGGACGCGCAGGAACTCGTCCTGCAGCCGGGTGCGCGCGATCGGGTCGATCGCCGAGAACGGCTCATCCATCAGCAGCACGGGCGGATCGGCACCGAGCGCCCGAGCCACTCCCACCCGCTGGCGCTGCCCACCCGAGAGCTGCGCCGGGTAGCGCTTGGCGAAGGTCTTCGGGTCGAGGCCGACGAGTTCGAGCAGCTCGTTCGCCCGGTCGCGTTGACGCTTCTTGTCCCAGCCGAGCAGCCGCGGAACGGTCGCGACATTCGCCGCGACGCTCAGATGCGGGAAGAGCCCCACGTTTTGGATGACGTAACCGATGCGGCGCCGCAGCTGGACGGGATTGACGTCGGTCACGTCGTCCTCACCGAGCAGAATGCGCCCGGAGGTCGGCTCGATCAGCCGGTTGATCATCTTCAACGTGGTGGTCTTGCCACAACCGCTCGGCCCGACAAGGGCCACCAATTGCCCGGCGGGGATCTGCATCGAGAGCGCGTGGACGGCCGCGGTGCCGCCGTCAGGACCCGGATAGGTCTTCGCGACCTCATCGAGTGTTATCCCGACGTTCACACTAGTGTCCACACCGTGACCTCTCTCGCCGCGGGGAGCTGCCTGGCTGATTCCCACGCCTGGATTTGCGGCGATTATCTTCGAACCTATAGCGGCGACATCCAGCACGCGCTCTATCAGCACATCAGCTTGACCGCGACAGCGCTCGGCATCGCGATGCTCGTCGCCATTCCGCTCACGGCCCTCGCGGTCTGGAAGCGCTGGTTGCGGGCCGCAATCATGGCCTCGCTCGGCATCATCTACACGATTCCGTCCCTGGCGCTTTTCGTGCTCCTACAGCCCTATCTGGGCATTGGCCATGCCACCCCGGTGGTGATCGCCCTCGTCGCCTATGCCCAGCTGTTGCTCATTCGCAACATCCTGGTCGGTTTCGACGGGGTGCCTGAAGAAGCTGTCGAAGCTGCCAGAGGGCTGGGGTACGGCCGGCGCGAACTGGCGCTGAAGGTCCGCCTGCCGCTCGCCCTTCCCGCCATCCTCGCGGGGCTGCGCGTCACTACCGTCTCGACCATCGCCCTGCTGACCATCGGTGGCCTGATCAACCAGGGCGGCCTGGGAACCCTGTTGAACGATGGGTTCCAGCGCGACATCTACGCGCAGATCCTGGTGTCGCTGGTGCTGATCATCGCCCTCGCGGTGGTCGCCGACCTGCTGCTGCTGATCGTGCAACGGCTCGTGACCCCCTGGCAAAGGGCCCGCCCATGAGCCTGATCGGCGAGGGTGTCAGCTGGCTGGACGACCAGGCCAACTACCGGGGATCCAACGGCGTGATCCACCTGGCGGCATCGCATCTTGAGGTCACCGCGATCTCCATGGTCCTCGCGGCGGCTGTCAGCCTTCCGATCGGGATCGCCCTCGGGCACTTCCGGCGCGGCGGTCCGCTCGTCACCCTGCTGGCCAACGCGACCCGCGCCGTCCCGACGCTCGGCCTGCTCTACCTGCTCGCCGAATTTCCCACCTTCGGCGTCTCGAAGAAGACCGCCATCATTTCGCTGGCCATATTCGCCGTTCCTCCGATGCTCACCAATGCGTGGGCGGGAGTTTCGACGGTGGAGCCCGAGGCAGTGGAGGCAGCGCGCGGGCTCGGAATGAGCCAATGGTCGGTCCTGCGCCGCGTCGAGCTGCCGCTGTCCGTGCCGCTGATCTTTGCCGGCGTGCGCAGTTCGACCCTGCAGACCTTCGCCACCGCGACGATCGCGTCCTTCGTCGGCACCGACACGCTGGGCAAACTGATCCAACTCGGGCAGGCAGCCGGCAGGGTCGGGCAAGGGATGGTGCTCGGGGCAGCGGTGGTAATCGGCATTCTGGCCATCGTCATCGACGTCCTGCTGGCCCTCATACAGCGAAGACTCACCCCCGCGCCACTTCGCTCGAGAGTGATCACAATTCGACGTCGAAGTGCCCGGGTGCCTCGCGTTGGGGCAGAGGTCGGCTAGCGTTATCCGCGCGGTTGCGCCATATCTGCCGTCGGGTTGGACGACGCGGGCGCCTGAACACCTCCCAGGAGATACTCAGATGGCCAGTTCGTCCCGCGTAGTGAAAGCTTGTGCCGTGGCAGCGCTCATCGCCGCCGTTCCGGTGCTGGCGGCATGCAGCGACAGCAAGAAGAACACCACCGGCACATCGGTCACGGCACCGAGCAACGTTCCCGCCAAGGCCAACGTCTGCCAGCCCGTCGCCGGCAACGAACTGGTCGTGCTCGCTGACGACAAGCACTCCCAGGCGAGCGACAACATCATCCCGGCGGTGAACAAGAGCGTCGACAAGGCGCCGCTGACCGACGCGCTCGACGCCGTCAGCAAGGCCCTCAGCCAGGACGCCCTCACCGGGCTCAACCGCCAGACCGGTGCCAACCAGAAGCCGACGTCGGTCGCGTCGGCGTTCGTCGCCGCGCAGAAGCTCGGCGACGGGCTGTCGGGCGGCTCCGGCAAGATCGTCATCGGGACGCAGAACTTCGCGGAGTCCGAGACCCTCGGCGAGATCTACAAGGACGTGCTCGCCAAGGCCGGCTACAGCGCCTCGGTGCAGACCGTCGGCACGCGCGACCTGCTCGAGCCCGCGCTGGAGAAGAACCAGATCCAGGTGGTGCCCGAGTACGCGGCCAGCCTGAACAGCTTCCTGGCCAAGAAGCAAGGGGTCGCCGACACCTCCAGCTCCGACATCACCAAGACCGTCGCGTCGCTGAAGACCCTCGCCGACAAGGCCGGTTTCACCGTGCTCGACCCTGCCGCGGCGACCGATGAGAACGCCTTCGCCGTCACCAAAGCGACCGCCGACAAGTACTCGCTCACCTCGATGTCGGATGTCGCCTCCAAGTGCGGCACCACCGGCATCACGTTCGGCGCCGGAGCCAACTGCCCGCAGAACGTCTTCTGCGCCGACGCCATCAAGAAGACCTACGGCATCACGATCGACCTGAAGCCGCTGGACTACGACGGCGCACTCACGCGTGGCGCGCTGAAGCAGGGCCGCATCCTGATCGGCGAGGTCTTCTCCTCCGACGCCGATCTGATCAAGGCCGGTAGCTGACGCTCAGGTGTCGGCGGGTGGCCGTTGGGCGGCGCGGATGTGACGAAGGGCACAACCGGCCTATCTGCTGACATCCAGGGGTAACACGAAGCCCACAAACCGGGTTAGCCTGCTCTCGTACGTCCGGTACCCCTGGAGGACTGGAACGGCCTTGACTACTTCCCCTTGCGCCGATGGCGCACGCCCGAAGCCGGGCGAGGTTCGCGTCGGCGTGATCGGGGCCGGCCGGGTGGGTGCCGTGCTTGCCGCGGCCCTGCACCGCGCCGGCCACCACGTGGTCGGGGTGAGCGTCCGCACGGCGGCTGGACGCGATCGCGTCGCACAGCTGCTGCCTGACGTGGCGGTCCTGGAGCCGCATGAGGTGGCACGCGCGAGTTCGCTCGTGATCCTGTCGCTGCCCGACGACGTCCTCGGCGACCCGGCGGGTCCGGTGCTCGACCTCGTTGCTTCTGGCGCGCTGCACGCCCGCCAGGTCGTGGCGCACACGTCCGGACGCTATGGGCTGGGGGTGCTCGGGCCGGTCGCGCGCGCCGGCGCCATCACCCTCGCCGTGCATCCCGCGCAGACGTTCGGCGGCACCGCTGCTGACCTGCCCCGGCTGCCCGGAGTCGCGTACGGGGTGACGGCGCTCGGTCGCCACTGGCCCGTCGCCGAATGGCTCGTCGACGAGCTGGGTGGCACCCCCGTCGCCGTTCCTGAGGAGCTGCGCCCGCTCTGGCACGCAGGGCTCGCGCATGGCGCCAACCATCTCGTGACGCTCGTGGCGTCAGCACTCGACATCGTGCGCGCCACCGGCGCCAGCGACCCCTCCGCCGTGCTGCGCCCGCTGCTGTCCGCGGCCCTGGAGCGCACGCTCGAGCAGGGCGACGCCGCGCTCACAGGCCCGGTGGCGCGCGGAGACGCCGACGCCGTGGCCGGTCACCTGCGTGCCCTCGATGAGCACACCCCCACGCAGTCGCCGCTCTACCGCGGGCTGGCACTGGCGACGGCCGACCGGCTGCTCGAGCCGGCGCCCGAGCTCTGGCCCATCCTTCACGGCCCGACCCCGGCGCCCGTGGTGGTCGACCGTCCCGCTCGCGTCCGGCGCGCCACCTCATGACGGCCCTCGGCGCCACCTCGAAACGGCGCGGGGCTGTCGCTCAGGTCCCGGTCGCGCAAAGTCGCGAGGAGCTGGCTCGGGAGCGCGCGAAACTGCGCGGGCCGATCGGGCTCGTCATGACGATGGGAGCGCTGCACGAGGGCCACGCGTCGCTGATCCGCGAGGCGGCGACGTTCGGCAGCGTGATGGTGACGATCTTCGTCAACCCGCTGCAGTTCGGCGCCGGCGAAGACCTCGACCGCTATCCCCGCACGCTCGGCGCCGACCTCGAACTGTGCGCCCGGGCCGGAGCGAGCCTGGTCTTCGCTCCGACCCCTGACGTGGTCTATCCGGGAGGGCCGCCGCTGGTCCGCGTCGACCCGGGGCCGGGCGGCGCGATGCTGGAAGGTGCCAGCCGCCCCGGCCATTTCGCCGGCGTGCTGACGGTCGTGCACAAGATGCTGAACCTCACCCGTCCGCAGCGCGCGTACTTCGGTGAGAAGGATTTCCAGCAACTCACGCTCATCGAGCGGATGGTCGGGGATCTCGACATGCCGGTGACGATCGTCGGGGTGCCGACCTGGCGCGAGGACGACGGGCTGGCGATGTCGAGCCGCAACCGTTACCTCAGCGAGGAGCAGCGGCCGACCGCGCTGGCCCTGTCCGAAGCGCTGGCCGCAGGTGCCGAGGTGGCCGCCCGGGGGCGCGATGCGGTGCTCGACGCAGCCCGCCAGGCGTTCGCCGCCCATCCTGAGGTGAAAGTCGATCGCCTCGACCTCGTCGACCCGGTTACGCTCGATGACGCCACCAGCGGCCCCGCGCGACTGCTGGTCGCCGGGATCATTGCGGGGCCGGCGGGTCCGATTCGCCTCATCGACAACACTGCTCTCACGCTCGGGGTGGCCTAGATGCAGCGCACGATGCTGAAGTCGAAGATCCACCGCGCGACCGTGACGCAGGCCGATCTGCATTACGTCGGTTCGGTCACGGTCGACGAGGATCTCATGGAGGCCGCCGACCTGCTCCCCGGCGAGCAGGTCGCCGTCGTCGACATCACCAACGGCGCCCGGCTCGAGACGTACGTCATCACCGGTCCGCGCGGCAGCGGCATCATCGGCATCAACGGCGCCGCCGCCCGCCTGGTACACCCGGGTGACCTGGTCATCCTGATCGCCTACGGGATCATGGAGACGGCCGAGGCGCGCACCTTCCAGCCCCGGGTGGTCTTCGTCGACGCCGACAACCGGATCAGCGGCACGGGGCACGACCCGGCGGAAGCGATGGCCGGCCTGACGCGCGGCGACACCCTGGCGAGCACCTCACCCGTAGCGCCAGGCTGGTGAACCCGCTCGCCGGCAGGCTCGCCGCGCCCTCGCCGGGTTGGACGCGGACAGCTGACGTCGTCGTCGTCGGATCGGGAGTCGCCGGATTGGCCGCGGTGTTGCACGCGCGCGGCGCCGGCCTGTCGGTCATGGTCGTCACCAAGGCGCTGCTCGACACCGGCTCCACGCGCTGGGCGCAGGGCGGGATCGCTGCGGCGCTCGGCCCCGAGGACGACCCGGAGCAGCACCTGCGCGACACCCTCACGGCCGGCGTCGGTATCTGCGACGAGGCCGCCGTGCGCTTGCTGGTGACCGAGGGGCCGGCGCGGGTGCGTGAGTTGGCAGCACTCGGGGCCGCGTTCGATCGGGCAGCGGGAAGCACCGACTTCGCCCTGACGCGAGAAGGCGGCCACTCGCGTCACCGCGTGGTGCATGCGGGGGGTGACGCGACCGGCCTGGAGGTGGAACGCGCCCTCATCGCCGCGGTGCGGGCCGATCCCGAGGTCGAGGTCATCGAACACGCGCTGGTGCTCGATCTGCTGCGGGCGCCTTCGAGCGGAGACGGTCCGGCCCCCGTCGCCGGCCTGACCCTGCACGTGCTCGGCGAGGGCAGCCGCGACGGCGTGGGTGCGGTGCTGGCGCGCGCCGTCGTGCTGGCGACCGGAGGCCTCGGTCAGATCTTCGCCAGCACCACCAACCCGCCCGTCTCCACCGGCGACGGCGTGGCCCTGGCCCTGCGCGCCGGGGCCGTGGTCGCCGATCTCGAGTTCGTCCAGTTCCACCCGACGGCGCTGTGGCTCGGCGGTGCCGCTCTTGGCCAGCAGCCGCTCGTCAGCGAAGCGGTCCGCGGCGAGGGCGCCGTGCTGATCGACGCGAGCGGGGCGCGGGTCATGCCCGAGGACGGCCATCCGTTACGCGATCTCGCGCCGCGCGACATCGTCACCAAGCAGATGTCGCGCGTCATGTCGCGCACCGGCACCGACCATCTCTTTCTCGACGCCCGCGGCCTCGGCGCCGACGTGCTGCTCGCGCGCTTCCCGACCATCGTCGCCACCTGCCGCAGCCACGGCATCGACCCGGTGGTCGACCCGATCCCGGTCACCCCGGCCGCGCATTACGCGTCAGGCGGCGTGCGCACTGACGACAATGGCCAGGTCGCCGGCCCGACCGGGCCGATCCCGGGGTTCTACGCGTGCGGCGAGGTGGCATGTACGGGCGTGCACGGGGCCAACCGGCTCGCGTCCAACAGCCTGCTCGAAGGGCTGGTCTTCGCGGCTCGTATCGGCGATGCCCTGCCGTCCACCCTGCCCGTCCGAAGCGAGCCCGTGGAGCCGGAGGGTCCGCGCGGGGTGCTGGCTGCGGGAACCTTGCGCGAGCTCACGACGGCGATGACCGACGGCGCGGGCGTGCTGCGCAGCGCAGCGAGCCTCGAAGCGGCCGCGAAGTCGCTCGGCGAGCTGGGCCGGCGAGCGAGCGAGGCCGTGAGCACCGAGGCATGGGAAGCCACCAACGCGCACCTAGTCGCGAGCGCGCTCGTCGCCGCCGCGACCATCCGGCGCGAGACCCGCGGCTGTCACTGGCGCGAGGATTTCCCCGAGGCCGACGAGGCTTTCCGCGGTCATCTTCTCACGCACCTCACGGTGGACGGGGCGCTCGCCACCGACTACCGGCCGGTCGCGTCATGACGACGGCGAGCGGTGCCGGACTCGACCCGGCGCTCGTCGCGGGCGTCGTCGACCGGGCGCTGGCCGAGGATCTCGGCGAAGGCGATCCCAGCGTGACGGCCGTCGACGTGACGAGCAGCGCGACGATTCCCCTTGAGCTGCAGGGGATTGCCGACGTTCGCACGCGGGCAGCAGGGGTGGTCGCGGGACTCGAGGTGGCCGCCCTCGTGTTTGCGCGGGCAGGCGCAAACGTCACGATCGTCGCGCGTGACGGCGACCGGGTGCAGCCCGGCGACGTCGTGCTGACCGCCGAAGGCCCGGTCCGGCGGCTGCTGACCGTCGAGCGCACGATGCTCAACCTGCTGTGCCACCTCTCGGGAATCGCCACCCTCACCGCGCGCTGGGTCGACGCCGTCGCCGGCACCGGCGCGCGCATCCGGGACACCCGTAAGACGACCCCCGGGCTGCGCGCGCTGGAGAAGTACGCGGTGCGCTGCGGCGGCGGTGTCAACCACCGGATGGGCCTGTGGGATGCCGCGCTGGTCAAGGACAATCACGTCGCGGCGGCCGGAGGCGTGGCCGCGGCCTTCCGGGCCGTCCGCGAGGCGTTTCCCGCCGTCACCGTCGAGGTCGAGTGCGACACCGTCGACCAGGTGCGCGAGGCGATCGCGGCCGGTGCCGACCTGATCCTGCTGGACAACATGTCACTGGCCGACCTGCGGGCGTGCGTCGAGCTGGCGCCGCCCGCGACGCTGCTCGAAGCCTCGGGCGGGCTCACCCTCGATACGGCTCACGACGTCGCGGCGACGGGCGTCACCTATCTGGCCGTCGGTGCGCTGACCCATTCGGCACCGATACTCGATCTCGGTATGGACCTTCGCGGCGATCCTTCGGGGACCTGATGCTGCTCACCGTCGACATCGGCAACACCAACACCGTCCTGGGCGTCTTCGCAGGCGAGAAGCTCGTCGACTCGTGGCGGGTGCGCACCGACGCCAGGGCGACGTCGGACGAGCTGGCGCTGCTCTACCGCGGGCTGCTGGAGAGCGTCCCGGTCGATGGCATCGCGGTCTGCTCCACCGTGCCCTCGCAGCTTCGCGAGGTGCGCCGCATGTGCGAGCGCTGGTATCCGGGGATGGATCACGTCGTGGTCGAGCCCGGCATCCGCACCGGAGTGCCGATCCTGATGGACAACCCGAAGGAGGTGGGGGCCGACCGCATCATGAACACGCTGGCCGCCCATCACCTCTACGGCGGCCCCTGCATCGTCGTGGACTTCGGCACCTCCACGAACTTCGACGTCGTCAGCGAACGAGGCGAGTTCCTGGGCGGGGCGCTGGCGCCGGGCATCGAGATCTCCCTCGACGCGCTCGCCGCGCGCGCCGCCCAATTGCGGAAGGTCGAGCTCGTCGAACCCCGCTCCCCCATCGGGAAATCGACCGTCGAGGCGCTGCAGAGCGGGATGGTCTACGGGGTCGCCGGCCAGGTCGACGGTCTGGTACGCCGCATCGCCGCCGAGCTCGGCGCCCCGCCCACCGTCATCGCCACCGGGGGCCTCGCCCCGCTCGTCGTCCCGGTCAGCGAGACCCTCGACCACCACGAGCCCGACCTCACGCTCATCGGGCTGAGGCTGGTCTTCGAGCGCAATACCTGAAGGCGCCTCACGCCAACGACGGCCCAGCGCTGAGGTGTCAGCTCTGAGCCGTCGCGGCAGCGAACGGGGATCGGGTCAGAAGTTGTATCCCTTCACCGCGCAGGCACCCGGGATCAGCGTTGCGTTGGTGAGGCTGTTAGTGAGGTTGACGACGTTGCGGGAGAAGCCGACGGTTCCGGCGATGAGCCCGTAACGCTGGCCGCTCTGCAGCCGGTCGATGCGGTAGTTGCCGAAGGCGTCAACCCGGGCACCCGTCGCGAAACCCTGTGTGGCAAGGGTGTTCGGAGCCATCGACCAGGCATTGACGCTACCGACGCGGCCGTAGGGCCAGCCGCTGATGTGGCCGGCGATGCTGCCGGTGGTGCCGCCGCGCAGGCCGCAGACCTTGGGCAGCACGATCGAAACGTTGCTCATGGAGCCGCGCACCGGCAGGTCACGCTTGTAGGTCTCGCCGTAGGTCCGCACGTCCGTGGTGCCCGCTGCCGGGCCGGTGTACCCGCGGTAGTTGTTGAGCCAGTAGGTCGGAGTCGGGTCCTTCGGGTAGACCTCGATGTAGAGCCGGGTGACGCTCGGCGGCAGCAGGACCGACCAGCGGTAGGTCGGCGTGTAGCCGGTGCCTTTGCACTTCTTGGTCGAGGTGGAACCGCTCGCGGGCAGGCAGTGATTCAGCCGCTGGATCTCGCTGTAGCCGACGCGCGCGCCGCCGAGGTCGACCTTGCGGCCGTAGCCGTCGATGGCGTCGAAACCCATCAGGACGTCGACCATCTTGCCGTCGGATCCCTTGATGGTGCCGGAAACGACCTTGTACCCCACGCTCTGTGGCGTGCAGGCGGACATCAGCAGGCCGCCGGCCGCGAGAGCGACGGTCATGGCAGTCGCGGTTGCGCGCTTCAGACTGCCGGCGCTTCGAAGCGACAAGTGCATGAGAGCTCCAAAATCGGTGGGCTTGCGTCCCTTAGTGCTTCGGGTGAGGAGCAAGGCAGATTGAGCCGGTTGGACCTCTGGTCCGGGACTCTGGTCGCGTTACTGCAGGTCAGAGAGCCAGGTTCGGGACAAATCGATTCGGCCGAAAGCCGCGCGCGCTACGCCATTGCGGTGACCCGCATCGTTGCCCCTCAGGTGCTCCGGGAAGCGTGCCGACAACCGCGCACTCCCGCAGATCGTCAACTCGGGGTTGACGGATTTCGGATCGTCAACCTAAGGTTGACGCATGGTCGAACCCACCCAGATCACCAGCACCGTCCGCCTCGACGACCTGATCCGCGCGATCAAGATCGTCCACGAGGACACCCTCGATCAGCTGTCGGACGCCGTGCTCGCGGCCGACCATCTCGGCGAGGTCGCCGATCACCTCATCGGCCACTTCGTCGACCAGGCCCGCCGCTCTGGCGCCTCGTGGACCGACATCGGCCGGGCCATGGGTGTCAGCAAGCAGGCCGCGCAGAAGCGCTTCGTCCCCAAGGAGACCGTCGAACTCGACATGGAGCAGGGCTTCAACCGCTTCACCCCGCGCGCCCGCAATGTCGTCGTGGCCTCCCAGAACGCCGCCCGCGAGACCGGCCAGGCCGAGATCCGCCCGGAGCACCTGATACTGGGACTGCTCAGCGAGCCTGCCACGATTGCCGCCAAAACCCTTGTGGAGCAGGGTGTTTCGCTGGACTCGGTACGCGAGAGCGCGACCAGCCGGCTTCCGGCGCCCAGCGAAAGCCTTCCCGCGCTCATCCCGTTCGACGCTCGCGCCAAGAAGGCGCTCGAACTCACCTTTCGCGAAGCCTTGCGCCTCGGTCACAACTACATCGGGACCGAGCACATCCTGCTGGCACTGCTGGAGCAGGAGGGCGGCGAGGGAACGTTGACCTCTCTGGGTCTGGACAAGCCGTCAGCCGAATCCGCGATCGTCGCAGCAGTGCAGGCGATCGCCGGCGGAAAGGCCGGCTGAGGAATTTCCGCACCGAAAACCTGACTCACGGGCAATTAGGGCGACGGCGAGGTGACGCATCGCTCATCCGCCCTTTAGTGGCTCTTCATATTCCGGTGTACTTCACGCGTATTTCGGAATCCCGCAAATTCAGCTAGGGAGGAGGATCAGGGTCCGCGCCGCGAGGCCCAGGCCGCTGTCGGCCGGCGGCGCAGAACGTGCGTGCTAGACATCGGAGGCTGGCGGACCGCTCCGGCAGCGCAGCCGGGAGCGAGCACGGAGGGCAGAGATGGACTTCGCCGAGCGGTACGGACCATGGGCGTGCATCGCCGGAGCCTCGATGGGCATCGGGCGGGCATTCTCCCTGGAAGCGGCCGCCCGCGGGTTGAACGTGCTGCTGATCGCCCGCGGCCAGGAGGTGCTCACGGCGACCGCCGCCGAGGTGCGCGCTTTGCACGGCGTCGAGGTCCGCACGCTCAGCGCCGACCTGGCGAGTCCCGACATCGGCGAGACGGTGGCCCGGGCGATCGAGGGGCTCGAGGTGGGCCTGTTCGTATACAACGCGGCGGTCGCACCCGCCGGGCGCTTCCTCGATGTTCCGCTCGACCGTCAGCTCCTGAGCGTCGCCGTCAACTGCGCGACGCCCGTCGTCCTGTGCAACCTCTTCGCCAGACCGATGGTGGACCGCGGGCGCGGCGGGATCGGCATCGTCAGCTCCAACGGCGGGATCTGCGGCTCGGTGAACTTCGGGACCTACAACGCCGGCAAGGCCTTCGAGTGGATCCTCGGAGAGACCCTCTGGGCCGAGCTCGGCGACGCGGGCGTCCACGTCAACACGATCTTCGTCGGCCCCACGGCATCGCCGAACTACAACGCCTTCAAGGAAACGCTCGACCCGCAGCTGTGCGGGCGTACCGACTCCGATGACCTGCTCGATCAGATCCGCGCCAGGCTCATGGATCCGAGCCCGCCCGAGGAGGTCGCGGCAGCGCTCTACGACCAGCTGCCCGCCGGTCCGGTCTGCTTCTCACGGCTCGCCGACGGCGTCATCGCGCGCGGCTCGCTCGATCTTCCGCGCGATGCGGTCACCAACGTCTGGCGCGCGGCGCAGGAAACCTCCACCCGGATCCCCGATCGGCAGGCGCTGTGACGGCGCTGCGGGTCGTGCAGTGGACCACCGGCAAGACCGGCCGGGCCGCCGTGCGCGGCATTCTCAGCCATCCCGGTCTCGAACTGGTCGGGTGCTACGCGTACTCCGCCGGACAAGGTGGGACGCGACGTCGGGACGCTGGCGGGCCTGCCGCCGATCGGGTTGGCGGCCACCGACGACATCGAGGCGCTGCTGGCGCTGCGCCCGGACTGCGTGTCGTACCTGCCTTACCGGCCCGATGTCGATCACGTGGTGCGGATCCTCGAGGCGGGAGTCAACGTCGTCACGACGATGTACATGCTGGCCGGAGAAGGCTATGGCGCCGCTGCCCACCAGCGCATCACGGACGCCGCGTCGCGCGGCCGGTCATCGCTCTACGTGACCGGCATCTATCCCGGCCACGCGCCCATGGTCGCGCTCGCGGCGAGCGCGATGTGCCGCCGGATCGATCGGCTGTCCATCCTGGAATCACTGGACATGAGTGGCTACGCGAACGAGCAGATGTTTCGCGCGATGAGCATCGACCGGCCCGTCGACGACCCGCAGGCGCCGGCGATGATCGAGGCCAACTGCGGGTCGTTCAAGGAGCAGATCCGGGTGCTGGCGCGGGCGCTCGGGGTCGACCTGGACGAGATCCGCTTCGAGGCGGAGTTCGGGGCCGCGAATGCCACTCAGGACTTCGGATTCATGACCATCGGGGCGGGACGCATCGCCGGTTTCAAAGGAGTGCTCTGCGGGATGAGCGCCGGCCGCTCGGTGATCGAGTGCCGCTTCGTGTGGAAGGTCGGCAACGACATGACACCGAACTGGCCGGTCGAGGACGGCTACGTGCTCGAGATCGAGGGCGACCCCAGTGTGCGCGTCACGCTGGCGCCGATGGGCGAGCATTTCGATGGTGCCACCACGACGGCAATGCCTGCCGTGAACGCCATTCCGAGCGTGGTCGCAGCGCCGCCGGGCATCGTCAACCACGCCGGGCTCCCCTTCGTGACAGGGCAGCTGGCCTGACGCGACGCTAGCGTCGAGCTGCGCCGGACAGCTCGCACGGCGAGGCAGATGGATCCGACCGTCTGAAGGCGCCTCCCGGCCGACCCGCCGGCGTCCCGTTGCTGCCTTCGCTGCCGCCGGGCAGCGGTGCGCGAGACCGCAGCGTTCACACCATCCCGCTCGTCGGGACGCCGGCGGGCTTCCAGCAGCCTGACGACCCGATCCGCCAACACGGCAAGCAGTTCCAGCGCCTGGGCGTCGAACGTCCGCGGCTCCCGGTCGATGACGCACAACGCGCCGAGCGGCAGTCCGTCCAGGCCGATCAAGGGCACGCCGGCGAAGGCACGAGCGCCCGGTTCCCCGGTGACCAGCGGGTTGTCGGCATAGCGGGGATGGTCACGGGCATCAGTGATGACGAGCGGAGCGCCGGCCGCGACCGCATCCGAGGTGAACGACCACGCCCGGGGGGTCTGCTTCAGCGCGCCGAGCCCCACGGTTGCTTTGAGCCACTGCCGGTCGGCGTCGACTAACACCACGGCGGCCATGGGAGTGCCGCACGCGTGTGCCGCCAGGGCAGCCGGCCTGTCTAGAACCGGGTCCGGCGCGGTATCCAGGATTTCGTAGGAACGCAGCGCGGCAAGCCGCTCGTCCTCGGCGAAATGGAGCCTGGCCGTTCCCATGAATCCTTCCCACCATGCTCGTTGAACGCAGGTTCGGGCCATCAAGCCGCCCGCCTATCCAGACCGGTCAGGTCTGGCGGCAGCTAGTGGGGCGCGGCTGCTGTCATCGCCACCAGCAGGTTGCCGTGGCGACGGTTACCCGGACCCGTCAACTCATCGGTCCTCGCCATTGCCAAAGCCGCTGACGAGTCGGCGGGACGGGTTCGGACATCGGACGACCCGCCCCAGCTTGCACCGATACCCCGCATGCCCAGGACGTCGACACCTGCGCAGCCGGACTCAAGGGCTGGGCGGGGTAGAGCTGGGCAGGTGGGCACCCGCTTGCGTACCAAACGTCACATTCCCAGGACGCACCATTTCCGGTTCTGGGCCCGTTATCTCTTTGACGCCAAGGCCCATAGTCACTTCGAGACAACCCTGGTTCGTCGCACCGTGGCACCTGCCGCACGTCGTGCAGCCTTCTTGAGTGATCGACTTCGCCTCCTCCCTTTGGGTGACGGCCGTCGGTTCCGACCTCGCCGCTGCGCGCATCCGCGTTCGCTGGCTCGGTTGATCTGCGCCATGACGTTTGCGGAGCACCATGAAGCGCCACCTCATCCTCACCGGAGTGTTAGCCATCGCGGCGGCGGTGAGCGCCGGCTGCTCCGGACTCGCAACGGGCTACGCAGGAACGGTGACCTGGGGCAGCCCTTTGGCCCATCAGGCCGCTCACTACCCGCACATCATCGTCGAGGACGACACCACCTCGTCGTGGCCGATCAGGCAGGCAGTCAGCAGCTGGCATGTTCCGGTCACCTTCGGCACGTGCGCTGCTGCCACCAACTGCGTGCGCTTCACCGAAGTCGGTTCGCTGGGCGGCAATCGGGTCGGCCTGACCTGGCGTCCGGTGGCCACCGGGCCCGAAACGGTGACGATCCAGCTCGCCACCAGCCCCAAGATGGACGGCTGGCAAACGCTGGAGGTTGTGACGCACGAATTCGGACACGCCTTGGGCCTTGGCCACGACGATGTGGGTGTCATGCACGCTGCCATCAGCGGCGCCTACCCGACACCCAATGCCGCGGAATTAGCGCGCGTTCGGTCGATTTACCTGAGCTGAGCGCCGCCGCGCCTGCCCGTCCTGCGGTCTTGCGAGCGCCGCAGTTCGCGTGCTGCAGCGCTTTCAGTTCAGGGTGCCGATGCTGCCAATTTTGGCCCCCGTGGCCGCTCGCGGCAGACCGAAATTGCGGCAGATATTCCGGCGCGATCGAAAACGCCGTTCAGCTGGCTCGCCATCCGAGCAATAACGCTCTACAGTTCCCCCGAAGCTGCCGGTATGGCTCTAGTCCCAGGTTCAGCGCTGACGCGCTGCCGGTTTCGGCTTTTTCTTACTTATCCGCCAATTGCCCGCCAATTCCCTTTTTTTCGCAGGTTGTCGAACCCATGGAGGTGCCGCATGGCACGCATGAGCTTGGTTCGCGGAGCAGCCGCTGAAGGCCCCCTCCCCCCTGTGCGTGGAACCGTCTCCGCCCGGCACCCGGACTGGCGTCCCATTCTCATGATCCTGGGGGCGCTGCTCATCGCGTTCTCGATGATCGGAATCCTGGCGCCCTCCTCGGCAGAGGCCGCAAACGTCGGCATCGCTCAGTGCAACGACAGACTTTCCGGCCCTCTCGGCGCCGAGAACACCATCACCTGCACCGTGACCGTGGACAACTACGTCGTCAACGGTGTCACGAGTTCCCGGACCTCGGTCTCACTCGTATGCACGCTGAATCCCTGCACCGGTACGGCCCCCTCATCCACCTCGACCGATGTCGTGACGAATGTGGCGCAATGCAATGGATCGGCAACGCTGTCAGCCGCCGTGGTCATCTGTCACGTCGTCATCCGAAATCACATCAGTCCCTCCACCTCGGCCGTCACACCGGCAACCTTGAATCAGTGCGTTGGCTCGGGTACCGGTGGTGGAACGTTAACCACCGGCTGCCTCCCGGCCAGCACCACCGGTGCCACTGTCACCCAGTGCAATGGTTCGGTTACCGGTGGTGGCGGCGCAATCACGTGCTCCATGACGACGGATTCCACCGTGACGGCAGCACTTCCGGTCATCGTCAACCAGTGCAACGGGACCGCCACCGGGGGAGGTTCGTTCCTCACCTGCACCGCCAGTCTCAGCAATGACACCGACGTCACCAATGCTCCGTTCGGAGGGCCTACCACAGCACCCACGACCACTCCGCCCGCCACGGCGACTCCCACCGCGGCGGGAACGCTCGTGACACCGACACCCACGACACCGTCCGGAACCCTGCCGGGGGGCGCGGCGCCGACGACTCAGCAGGTTCTGCTCGTTCCCGTCGGCGGTGTCGGGACCGGCGGCGGAAGCACTTCCCGATTCCAGCACGCCGGGCTCCTGCTCGTCGGAGCGAGCCTGTTCATCGCGGCCGGATTGAGCGCCGGTCTCCGTCGACGGTCCACCCGCGGCCGCTGATCGAGCCCGCCTGCGCGTGTTTCGCCGGTCACTCATCGCTCGCCACCGTGGCCTCATCGCCACGGTGGCTACCGGCGTTCTCGCGCTAGGCGGAGCAACGGCCATCGCGGTGGTGGTGATGACTCAACACCACGCTCCCGAGCCGGCCTTGTCTGCACCACCATCGCCCGCAGCCATCGTGCGGCCGACCACCCCGACCACCCCGGCGGCAACTGCGACAACCGTCGGCCCGGTGTTGGCGGCCTCCATCCCGCTGGCCATTACGATCCCTGCCATCAACGTGCAGTCCCCGCTGCTCCAGCTAGGTCGCACCGCTGACGGCGCCATGGAAGTACCTCCACCGGGCCCGACCTACAACACAGCGGGTTGGTACAAGTACTCCCCCACACCGGGAGCCCTGGGCCGGCCGTGATCGCCGGTCACGTCGACTCGGCGGCCGAAGGCCCCTCGGTCTTCTACCGGCTCGGTGGCCTGCACCGGGGCGACGCCGTGCGCATCTCACGCGCCGACAGCAGCGTCGCCATCTTCACGGTCACGGACGTGCGCCGCTACCACAAGTCGGCCTTCCCCACGCAACTCGTTTACGGCAATACCAACCGCGCAGCCCTCCGGCTCATCACGTGCGGAGGCCCGTTCGACGCCAGCACCGGCAGCTACCTGGACGACATCGTCGTCCTTGCATCGTTGACGTCTTCGCTGCCGCCGCACGGCCCCGCCAGCGCCCGTTCAGGGACCTGAGCACCAGCGCTCATTTCACCGTGCCGAGCGACTCCGGTGGCGTCCGATCGACACGTCGGCCTTGGCTTCGACGACGGAAGGTAGCCATGGCTGTAGCCGATGATCGCGCTCGCGGCCGACTCGATGTGCAACCCATCGACCGGCTCGCATCCTGGACTCGCTCGGCATGAGCGGCGACGCAACTGGCCCGTCGAGGACGGCTACGTCCTGGATATCGAGGGCGATCCCGGCGTTCGGGTTCGCCCGGAGCCGATGGGACCGCACTTCAACGGAGCCACCACGACGGCGAATTGCCTTTCGTGACGGGATATCTGGCATGACGAGCACCGGCAGGCCGAGCGAGGGCACCGTCAGCACGGGCGCCGGGGGGCGGTCGGGGCGGGCCGCGCCGTCGAAATGTCGACGGGAACGCCAGGGCAGACGGCGTGTCCTCAGGACACGCCGGGTTTGAGGATCGGCTGGGTCATTCCCGTTGCAGATTCGACGGCCCGTGGCACGGCCGACGCCGGGTAATACGTTGTTGCTCGTGTCAGAGCTGACGGGTCTTGTGGTGCTCGACGCGTCGACTTCGCTCGCCGGTGCCTACTGCGCGAAGCTCTTCGCCGGCGCGGGAGCGAGCGTGACGCTGCTGGAGCCGGCCGGCGGCACGCCGATGCGCCGCTGGAGCTGGGACCGCCGGCTGCCCGCCGGTGAGGACGGCGCGCTCTTCCGCTTCCTGCGCCACGGTCAGCGTTCGGTGACGGACGCGTCGGCCGCACTCCTCGCCGGCGCGGACGTCCTGCTCACCTCCGGACCACACGCCGTACGGCACCGCGGACGAGATCGCCTCCGCGCACCCCGACCTGGTGGTCGTGTCGCTCACCCCCTATGGGCTGACCGGCCCCTACGCGGCCCGGCCGGCCACCGAGTTCACCGTGCAGGCCGACGCCGGCGCCGTCGCGATCCGCGGCACCGCCGACCGGCCCCCGTTCCAGATGGGCGGGCGGATCGTCGAATGGGTCGCCGGTGCCTACGCGGCCGTCGGTGCGCTCGCGTCGGCTCGCCGGCTCACCCGCTCGGGCATCGGGGATCTGCTCGACGTCTCGCTGTGCGAGGTCGCCAACCTCACCGGCAACAACTTCGCCGACCTGTCCGCAAACCTCGCCGGCCGGCCGCCGCTCACCAAACCTGCCCGCACCGTCGAGCTCCCGTCGATCGAGCCGACGGCCGACGGCTGGGTCGGGTTCAACACCAATACCCGCGAGCAGTTCGACTCCTTCTGCCTGCTGATCGAGCGCCCCGATCTGCTGGAGGGCGAATGGTGGCGGATCGCGACGCGCCAGGAACGCGCCGATGAATGGAACGCGCTCGTCCGGGAGTGGACGACCCGGCATTCGACGGCGGAGATCGTCGATCGGGCTGCGCTGCTGCGGATCCCCGTCGCGCCGGTCTCGGACGGCGCGTCCGTCCTCGAGGTCGAGCAGGCGATCGCCCGCGGCGTCTTCGTCAGCGACCCCACCGGCACGTTCACGATGCCTCGCCGGCCGTGGAGCATCGATGGCGAAGCCGCGCCTGCCCCGACTGCCGCCCCCTCGATCGGGCAGCACGACGGGTCCGTGATCAGCCGGAAGCCGCGAGCCGGCGCGGGACCGACCCGGACGCGTCCGCTGGACGGCGTGACGGTCGTCGACCTCACGGCATGGTGGGCAGGCCCGTCCGCCACCGGGCTGCTCGCCGCGCTCGGTGCCGACGTCATCCACGTCGAATCCATCCGGCGCATGGACGGGATGCGCATGACCGGCGGCATGTTCGTCGGCAAGGAGCAGTGGTGGGAGTACAGCGGGTTCTTCCTGCAGTCGAACACCAACAAGTCCGACGTGACGCTCGACCTGGGTACCGAGCAGGGCCGCGCGCTCGTCCTGCGCCTCATCGAGCAGGCCGACCTCGTGGTCGAGAACTACACGCCCCGCGTGCTGGAGACGTTCGACCTCGGCTGGGACGTCATCCATGCGGCGAACCCGCGCGCCGTCCTGGTGCGGATGCCCGCGTTCGGGCTGAGCGGCCCCTGGCGCGACCGTCCCGGCTTCGCGCAGACGATGGAACAGATCACCGGGCTCGCCTGGCTCACCGGTTTCGCCGATGACCAGCCGCGGATCCAGCGCGGGCCGTGCGACCCCAACGGTGGCCTGCACGCCGCCTTCAGCGCACTCGTGGGCCTGGAGCGACGCGACCGTACCGGCGTGGGCTGCCTCGTGGAGGCGCCGATGTTCGAGGCGGCGCTGAACGTCGCGGCAGAGCCGGTGCTGGAGTGGACGGCCTACGGCAATCGCGTCGCGCGTGACGGCAACCGCAGCCCGGCAGCGGCGCCGCAGGGTCTGTACGCGTGTGCCGGCACCGAGCAATGGCTGGCCGTCTCCGCCGCTACCGACGAGCAGTGGCAGCGCCTCGCCGACGTCATCGACCACCCCGAGCTCGCGACCGATCCGGAGCTACGCGACCTCGCCGGCCGGCGGCGCCACCACGACCGCCTGGACGCGGCGATCGCCGCCTGGGCGGCACCGCTGGAGCTCCCCGAGGCGGTCGGGCTCCTCGTCGCTGCCGGTGTCCCCGCCGCGCCCGCCACCGATCCGCGGCGCGCGAGCGATCACCCGCAGCTGAACGCACGCGGGTTCTACGAGCCGGTCGCCCATCCCGTGGTCGGCACCCATCCGGTGGCCGGGCTGCCGTGGCGCGCCACCGGCGTCGAACGCTGGATCCGGCGGCCGGCGCCCGTGCTCGGCGAGCACAACGTCGACATCCTCGGCGGCCGCCTCGGATGCAGCGAAGACGAGCTCAAGACCCTGGACGCAGCAGGCGTCATCGGGACCTGGCCGGCCGGACTCTGACCGCACGCACAAGGAGCGCACCACATGGCGACTGACCTCTTCGACCGCATGCCCGTGATCGACGTCGACACCCACCTGACCGAACCCCCGGACGTCTGGACCGCGCGTCTGCCCGCCAGCCGGCACGACGAGGTCCCGCACATCGAGCGGATCGACGGCCGTGACACCTGGATGGCCGGCGGCGAGCGGCTCGGCGCGCCCGGCTACCACTCGATGGCCGGCCACAACGGCGTGATGCCGGCGTCGATCCCGGAGACCTACGACGACATCGATCCGGCGATGTACGACCCGAAAGCCCGCCTTGCGTTCCTCGACGCGCGAGGGCATCGACGCGCAGGTGCTCTACCCCAACGTCGGCGGCTTCGGCAACGGCTACTTCCTGCGCCTCGGTGACCGCGAGCTCGTCATCCAGTGCGTGCAGGCCTACAACGACTTCCTGTCCGACTGGTGCAGCGTCGCGCCTGACCGGCTCATCGCCATCACCGCGCTCCCGTTCTGGGACGTCGACCTCGCCATCGACGAGCTGCGTCGCTGTGTTGAAAAGGGGCACCGGGCGATCAACTTCTGCAACCAGCCGCAGGACTACGGCCAGCCGCCGCTGGCCCACCCCCACTGGGACCCGATCTGGGCCGCGGCCCAGGACGCCGGCGTCCCGGTGAACTTCCACGTCGGCGGCGGGTCGATGGGCACCCAGTTCGTCGACGCGGCGGACATGGGCTGGATGACGAACTTCGCCAAGGTCTCGTCGCTGATCTTCATGGACAACATGCGCTCGGTCGCCGACCTGATCTTCGGCGGCGTCTGCCATCGCTTCCCCGACCTGAAGTTCGTGTCGGTCGAGTCCGGCGTCGGCTGGCTCCCGGCGGCCATGGAGACGTTCGACTGGCAGTGGAAGGGCGGCGGCGTCCTCGACGAGCACCCCGAGTACGACCTGCTGCCGAGCGAGTACTTCCAGCGCCAGATCTACGGCTGCTTCTGGTTCGAGGAGCAGACGGCGCTCGACGCCATCCACCGCTTTCCGGACAACATCCTTTTCGAGACCGACTACCCGCACCCCACCTGCCAGCACCCCGGGCCGCGCACCCCGGCGCAGCGTCCGCGCGAGTTCGCCGAGCGCGTCTTCGCTCATCTTCCCGAGGACGTGACGCGCAAGGTGCTGCACGACACCGCGGCCGCGCTGTACAAGCTCGCATGACCGATTCCATCGGTCCGTTCGATTCAGTCGTTCCCGTCATCACCGCCCCCGATCTCGGGAGCCGGTTCCTGCTCACCGAAGTCCGCGGACGCGTCCTGCACCTGCGGGTCAACCGCCCCGAGCGGCGCAACGCCTACACCCAGGACATGTACCGCGGCCTGAAGCGGGCGGCGATCTGGGCCGACCAGCAGCCCGAGCTCGACGCGGTCTGCCTGACCGGCACCGACAAGTGGTTCGGCGCCGGCGGCGACATGGCCGGCAACGCCGAGGATGTTTCAGCCCTCGAAACCGAATGGGATCCGACCGACCACTTCCCGTTCCGCCACATCGAGCGCTGCAACAAGCTGTGGGTCGCGAAGATCAACGGCCTGTGCATCGCCGGCGGCATGGATCTGGTGCTGCACTGCGACGTCGTGATCGCCTCCGACCAGGCCCGGTTTCGCGTCCCCGAGTTGCTGCGCGGCATCCCCGACCCGTTCATGGCGGCGCGGCTGGCCGAAGCGGTCGGCATCGCCCGGGCGCGCTACCTGTTCTTCACCGCCGAGGAGATCAGCGCCGCCGAGGCGCTGGTGATGGGGATCGTCGGCAAGGTCGTCCCCCATGCCGACCTCGACGCCGAGACCGAGCGCGCCCTCGCCGCCATCGCCAACACGGGACCGCTGGCCCGGGCGGCCATCAAACGCGAGCTGAACTCACGGCTGCCGGCCCACGACACCGATCTCATGCGCCGCTCCATCGGCACCGGCGAGATGGTCGAGGGCATGCGGGCCTTCATAGAGAAGCGTGAGGTCAACTGGCCCCGCGGCTGACCCGCCGGCTGGAACCCGGCGGTCCCCTGCCCGGCCGATAGCCTCGCTCTCGTGACCGATGAGCGCGCGGACGAGCAGCAGGACCTGCCGGAACAGCTACGGATCCGGCGCGAGAAGCTCGACCGCATCCGGGCGTCAGGGATCGACCCCTACCCGGCCGGCTACCCGCGCACGACCTCGCTGGCCGAGTTGCGTGCCCGCTTCCCCGCTCTCGAGCCCGACACCCAGACCGGCGAGATCGTCGGGATCACCGGCCGGGTGGTGCTCAACCGCAACACCGGCAAGCTGATCTTCGCGACCCTGCAGGAAAGCGGCGAGCGGATGCAGATCATGCTCACCGCTGACGCGACGGGTCAGGACGCGCTCGCGGCCTGGAAGTCCGACGTCGACCTCGGCGACCACGTCGGCGTGACCGGCGAGGTGGTGACGACCCGGCGGGGCGAGCTGACGGTCCGCGCGTCGAGTTGGGCGCTGACGAGCAAGTCGCTGCGCCCGCTTCCCGACAAGCACAAGGGCCTGGCCGACCTGGAGGCTCGCGTACGCCAGCGGTACGTCGACCTGATCGTCAATCCGGAGGCCCGCGGCTTCGTCCTTGCCCGCGACACGGTTCTGGCTTCGTTACGGGCCGGCCTGCGCGGGCGGGGCTATGTCGAGGTCGAGACGCCGGTCCTGCAGGCGATTCACGGCGGAGCGGCGGCGCGCCCGTTCGCCACCCACTCCAATGCCCTGGGAATCGATCTGTCCCTGCGCATCGCGTTGGAGCTCTATCTCAAGCGTCTCGTCGTCGGTGGCATAGAGCAGGTTTACGAGATCGGCCGCAATTTCCGTAACGAGGGCGTCGACACCTCGCACAATCCCGAATTCACGATGCTCGAGTTCTACGCGACCTATACCGACTACGACGTGATGGCCGAGGTCACCGAACAGCTGGTGCTCGAGTCCGCTGATGCGCTCGGCAGCCGCATCGTCGCCGACGGCAAGGGCGGGGAACTCGACCTCGGAAAGCCCTGGCGGCACATCACCGTGCACGACGCGGTCTCGACCGCGCTCGGCGAGCAGGTCACCATCGACACCCCCGTCGAGGAACTGCGCCGGCTCGCGCAGGCCGCCCATGTCGCGCTCAAGCCGGAGTGGAACGGCGGCCAGGTGCTGCTCGAGCTCTACGAGCAGCTGGTCGAGGGGCAGACCATGGAACCCACCTTCTTCCGGGACTTTCCGGTGGAGGTGTCGCCGCTGGTGCGCCAGCACCGCTCCGACCCGCGCCTCACCGAACGCTGGGACCTGGTGGTGTTCGGCCGCGAGCTCGGCACCGGGTACACCGAACTCGTCGACCCGGTGGAACAGCGGGCACGGCTCACCGAGCAGTCGCTGCTCGCCGCGGGAGGCGATCCGGAAGCGATGCGACTCGACACCGATTTCCTGCGGGCGCTGGAGCACGCGATGCCGCCCACCGGCGGTGTCGGGGTGGGCATTGAACGTTTACTGATGGTCCTTACCGGAGCAAGCAGCATTCGAGAGGTGCTCGCCTTCCCGCTCACTCGGGACGAGTGATTCGGTAGAGTTACCGTCGGTAACAACCTCTCCCCGTGCCACTGAAAGCCCCGTCATTCCATTTGCCTCATTTGACGGGGTTTCTTCTCCGACCCCACACCCAGCCCGCAGAAAGAGCTTTCACCGATGGCCCAGCGCACCCAGGTTCTGCTCATCGACGACATCGACGGTTCGTCCGCGGATGAAACCGTGATCTTCGGTCTCGATGGCACCGCGTACGAGATCGACCTCTCCACCCCAAATGCGGAGCTGCTCCGCAAGTCCCTCGCCGAGTACGTGGCCCACAGCCGCCGCCCGACCCTCGGCCGCGGCTTCGCGCGTCGCCGGAGCGCTGCCAAGCCCGTCCTCGCGGCAAGCAAGCTCGACGCCGCGTCGGTCCGCTCCTGGGCCCGTGACAACGGTTATGCCGTCAACGACCGCGGCCGCGTCGCCGCCGAGATCGTCGAGGCGTATCGGGCCGCGCACTGAACTGCGCCTTCGCTATGAGCGAAAGCTCCCCGCCAACCCCATCCGGGGAACAGTCGGGGCGCGAAATGAGGTTGAGTGGGGAAGGACCTGTCACAGCAGGCCCGCCTCACCGCTATGTACGACCCTGTCACCGCCGATGGGGGCTTCGCGAGACCTTGCGAGGACGAGCACGGGGCTAGCATGCGAGCAGGCCGTCGGCAGCACGAGCTGGCGGGGCGGTCGCCTCGCTCGAAGGAGCACAACATGTTCGAGAGGTTCACCGACAGGGCCCGGCGGGTCGTCGTCCTGGCGCAAGAAGAAGCCCGGATGCTCAACCACAACTACATCGGGACCGAGCACATCCTGCTGGGTCTGATTCACGAGGGCGAGGGCGTCGCCGCGAAGGCGCTCGAGTCGCTCGGCATTTCGCTGGAGGCTGTCCGCAGCCAGGTCGAGGAGATCATCGGCCAGGGGCAGCAGGCTCCCAGCGGCCACATTCCGTTCACTCCGCGGGCCAAGAAGGTGCTCGAGCTGTCCTTGCGCGAGGCGCTGCAGCTCGGTCACAACTACATCGGGACCGAGCACATCCTGCTGGGCCTGATCCGCGAGGGCGAGGGCGTCGCCGCCCAGGTCCTCGTCAAGCTGGGGGCTGACCTCGGTCGCGTCCGCCAGCAGGTCATCCAGCTGCTCTCGGGCTACCAGGGCAAGGGCGAGCCGGCCGCCGCCGGCGGTCCGGCCGAGGGTGCCCCGTCGAGCTCGCTCGTGCTCGACCAGTTCGGCCGCAACCTCACCACCGCCGCCCGCGAGGGCAAGCTCGACCCGGTCATCGGGCGCGAGAAGGAAATCGAGCGCGTGATGCAGGTGCTGTCGCGGCGCACCAAGAACAACCCGGTGCTGATCGGGGAGCCGGGCGTGGGCAAGACGGCGGTCGTCGAGGGCCTGGCCCAGGCGATCGTCAAGGGCGAGGTGCCCGAGACCCTCAAGGACAAGCACCTCTACACGCTCGACCTCGGCGCGCTCGTCGCCGGCAGCCGCTACCGCGGTGACTTCGAGGAGCGCCTGAAGAAGGTGCTCAAGGAGATTCGCACTCGCGGCGACATCATCCTGTTCATCGACGAGCTGCACACGCTCGTGGGTGCGGGTGCGGCCGAAGGCGCGATCGACGCGGCGAGCATCCTCAAGCCGATGCTCGCCCGCGGCGAGCTGCAGACCATCGGGGCCACCACGCTCGATGAGTACCGCAAGCACCTGGAGAAAGACGCCGCGCTCGAGCGCCGGTTCCAGCCCATCCAGGTCCCGGAGCCCAACGTCGCGCACACCATCGAGATCCTCAAGGGTCTGCGTGACCGCTACGAGGCCCACCACCGGATCTCCATCACCGATGGCGCGCTGGTGGCGGCCGCCACCCTGGCCGACCGCTACATCAGCGACCGTTTCCTGCCGGACAAGGCGATCGACCTGATCGACGAGGCCGGCTCCCGGATGCGCATCCGCCGGATGACCGCTCCGCCGGACCTTCGCGAGTTCGACGAGAAGATCGCCGGCGTCCGCAAGGAGAAGGAGTCCGCGATCGACGCGCAGGACTTCGAGAAGGCCGCCTCCCTGCGCGACCGCGAGAAGACCCTGCTCACCGAGAAGGCGCAGCGGGAGAAGGAGTGGAAGGCCGGCGACATGGACGTCATCGCCGAGGTCGATGACGAGCAGATCGCTGAGGTGCTGGCCATCTGGACCGGCATCCCCGTCTTCAAGCTCACCGAGGCGGAGACCAGCCGGCTCCTGCGCATGGAGGACGAGCTGCACAAGCGCGTCATCGGCCAGGCTCAGGCGGTCAAGGCGGTCTCGCAGGCCATCCGGCGTACCCGGGCGGGCTTGAAGGACCCGAAGCGCCCCGGTGGCTCGTTCATCTTCGCCGGCCCGTCCGGTGTCGGTAAGACCGAGCTCTCCAAGACGCTGGCGGCGTTCCTGTTCGGCGACGAAGACGCGCTCATCCACCTCGACATGTCCGAGTACATGGAAAAGCACACGGTCTCCCGGCTGGTGGGTTCACCGCCCGGATACGTGGGCTACGAGGAGGGTGGCCAGCTCACCGAGCGGGTGCGGCGCAAGCCGTTCTCGGTGGTGCTGTTCGACGAGGTCGAGAAGGCCCACCCCGACGTCTTCAACACGCTGCTGCAGATCCTGGAAGACGGTCGCCTGACCGACTCCCAGGGCCGTCAGGTGGACTTCAAGAACACCGTGATCATCATGACCTCCAACCTCGGTACCCGTGACATCTCCAAGGGTCCCGGGATCGGTTTCACCACCGGCGGGGCCGCGATCGACTACGACCGGATGAAGGCCAAGGTCCAGGACGAGCTCAAGCAGCACTTCCGCCCCGAGTTCCTCAACCGGATCGACGACATCATCGTCTTCCACCAGCTCACGAAGGACGAGATCGTCGAGATCGTCGACCTCATGCTGGCCCGGGTCGATGGCGCGTTGAAGAACAAGGACATGGGCCTCGAGCTCACCCCGGCCGCCAAGGCGCTGCTCGCCGACAAGGGTTACGACCCGATGCTCGGCGCCCGGCCGCTGCGGCGCACGATCCAGCGCGAGCTGGAAGACATCATGAGCGAGAAGATCCTGTTCGGCGAGCTTTCACCGGGCGAGATCGTGGTCGTCGACTGCGAGGGCGAGGGCGAGGAGCGCCAGCTCACGTTCCGCGGTGAACCCAAGCCGCCGGCGCTGCCCGACACCCCGCCGGTCGGTCTCGTCAAGTAGACCTATTCGCCAAGTGGTGATCCCCGCCCCGGCCGTGAGACGGCCTGCGGCGGGGATCATTGCTTTGGTGGAGGAGATCGCGACTCGGCTGAGCGCAGCGAATTCGAGCGCGGGTCTTCGACCATGTGGCCGGGGGTAGGGGGGACGCATGAGTGCGGTTGTCACCGGTTACGGCTCGGCGGTCCCGGAGCCCATGGATCAGGCCGGGCTCTGGAAGGACTTCTTCCGGGCCCACTACGGCGGCGATCCGCTCGCCGAACGGATCTTCGCCTCGTCCGCGATCACCATGCGCCACGGCGTAGCCGATCCGCGGGTCGAGGATGTCTCGTCCTGGAGCACCGGGCGCCGCATGGCGCGTTTCGTCGACGAGGCGCCGCGGCTCGGCAAGGCGGCGCTGGGTCACGCGCTGGCCGCGGCTGAGCTGGATCCGTCCGACATCGGCCTGTTCACCGTCGCGTCGTGCACCGGCTACAGCACGCCCGGCCTCGACCTGGTGCTGGCTCGCGACATGGGGATGGACCCCACCGTGCAGCGCTTGATGGTCGGTCACATGGGTTGCTACGCGGCACTCCCGGCACTGGGGGCCGTCGCCGATTTCGTGGTGGCCCGCCGCCGGCCCGCAGTGCTGCTGTGCGTCGAGCTGACGTCGCTGCACATCCAGCCGGCCACCGAAGACGCCTCGCAGATGGTGGCCCACGCGCTGTTCTCCGATGCGGCCGCCGCCATCGTGCTGCAGCCCTCGGACGGGGAAGCGGCGACCGGCGGGCTCGGCTTCGTCGACATGGTGGCCGTCGCCGACCACTCCACCGCCGACCACATGACCTGGGACATCACCGACCTCGGCTTCCGCATGGGCCTCTCGCCTCAGGTGCCGTCGGTGCTCGCTCGCCATGTGGGCGCCGTCGTGCGCGATCGGCTGCTGGCACCGCACGGACTGACCCCGGCCGACGTGACGGGCTGGGCGGTGCACCCGGGCGGCCGGCGCATCCTCGAGGTCGTCGAGGAGCAGCTGCAGCTGACGCCCTCCGCGATGGCGCCCTCGTACGCGATCCTCGACGCCAACGGCAATTGCTCCTCCGCGACCGTACTCATGGTGCTCGAGCAGCTGCCGCCCGAGCCGGGCCCGGTGGTGGCAATGGCGTTCGGTCCCGGTCTCACCCTCTACGCGGCGCTGCTGCACCGCTCCTGACGTCTCGCTAGCCGGGCAGGCCATAGCCACCCGGGACCGCGACCACGAGCCCGTCGTCGAGCAAGCTGGCAAGCGCACGCTCACGCTGCTCGGGGTCGGGCCAGCTGCCCTCCAGCGCTGACGCTTCGACCGCATCCTCGGCCGCGCGCAGCACCGCGAGCAGGCGCCCCCGCACCTGACGATCGGTCCCCTCGTAGCCCTGCGACCGGCGCGTGCGGACGCCCGCCTCCTCAGCGGTCGGCGCCCCCGCAGCGAGCCAGCGGCAGCTCGCCGCCAGCGGGCAGGAAACGCAACGCGGCCCGCGGCTGACGCAGACCAAGGCGCCGAGTTCCATGAGCGCGATCGAGGTGGTGACGGCCGTCGCCGGATCGTCGGGCAGCAGATCCATCAAGCGGGCGTCCGGGATCGAGTGCGCGGCCGGGAGCCCGAGCAACCACCGCGCGACCACCCGCCGGACATTGGTGTCGACGACCGCGATGCGCATCCCGTAGGCGAAAGCCGCTACCGCTGCGGCCGTGTAGCTCCCGACCCCGGGCAGCGCCCGCAATTGCTGGGGGCTGGCGGGTACCTCACCGCCGTACTGCTCGACACAGGCGACCGCTGCCGCGTGCAGCCGCAGGGCCCTCCGCGGATAGCCGAGGCGTCCCCACTCGCGTACCGCCTCCCCTGCCGGGGACGCCGCCAGCGCCGCCGGCCTGGGCCAACGCTCGATCCAGCGGTGATACGCCGGAAGCACGCGAGCCACCGGCGTCTGCTGCAGCATGATCTCGCTGACGAGGACCTCCCACGCGGTGACGCCCGCCCGGCGCCAGGGAAGGTCACGGGCCTGCGCGGCGTACCACTCGCGCAGCCCTTCGAAAGGGTCAGCCGCCAGCTCCGGCTCGGCGTTCGGCACCTCCCGAACCCTGCCAGACGGCGTGTACACCCGCACGTCAGAGGGCCCGGACAGCTCAAGGTGTGACGCCGATCCTCCGATGTTTGCCAGCAAAGGAGGCGCGTGGACTTTGGGCTGGGCGTGGCGACACTCGACGTGGCGTTTCTCGATCAGTGCGGCAAGCTGAAATGAGCGTGGAACCCGTGTTCACCCCCTCCCTGCGCTCTGCACCGGAAGCCGGCGATGTCGGCGTCCTGGTCGCGGGCGGTTCGGCGCAGACGCGCCGCGGGGTTCGCACCATCCTTTCCCACGATCCTCGGTTCGCGGTGCTCGGCGAGGCTCGTACCCGTTCCGACCTGCTGAGCCAGGCGACGCGGCTGCGGCCGACGGCCGTCGTGCTCGACCCCGACCTGCCCAACGGCGTGCTGCCCGCTCTCGCGGAACTGATGGCAACGCACCCGGTTCCGGTGGTGATCTACGGCGATGAGCACCTCACGGGGCCCCAGACCCAGGCCGAGTTGCGTGCCGCTGGAGCGGTCGACGTGATCATCCGCTCTGTGCAGCACGCCATCGGCAGCGACGGCGGCGAGGAGCTGCGGGCCTGCCTGCTGCTCGCGTCGCGCATCCGGGTCATCCGCCATCCGCGAGGCCGCCTCGTGAAGCCCTCGCCTGCCCCGCGCAGCGAGATCCCGCTCGTCATCGTCGGTGCCTCCACGGGAGGGCCGAGCGCGCTGGGCGCGCTGCTGTCGAGCCTGCCGCGCGGCCTCGCGGCGGCGGTCGTCGTCGTGCAGCACATGCCCGCCGGGTTCCTTTCCGGGCTGGCCGGATGGCTGGACACCTGCTGCCCGATGCCCGTCCACCTGGGCCAGGATGGCGACCTGCTGCTCCCTGGCGAGGTCGTGATCTGCCCGGGCGACGTCGACTCGATCATCGAAGCGGCCGACGCACCGGCCGCGGGTCGCCTGCGCTGTGAAGCACCGCTGCCGGGGGCGCACCACATCCCGTCGGTTGACCGCGCGTTCGCCAGTGTCGCGTCGAGCATGGGCCCGCACGCGGTCGGAGTCCTGCTGACCGGGATGGGACGCGATGGCGCCAGCGGCATGACCGCGCTGCGCACCGCCGGCGCCGCCACCATCGCCCAGGACGAGAGCACGTCGGCGATCTACGGCATGCCGCGGGCTGCGATCGCGGCGGGCGTGGTGGATCGCGTCCTCCCGCTGCCGGAGATCGCCGCTGCGCTCGAGCACCTCGTCGACGCCGCGGCCAGCGAGCGTCCCACCGGCGAGCCGGCCCACCGGGTGGCGCGATGAGCGCCGTGACCCGCCTCGATCACGACTCGGCGCTGCACGACGTCGCGCGGCTGGTCCGGGCCACCTGCGGGCTCGTGGTCGACCAGACCCGCCGCAGCGTGCTTGCCACGCTGGTGCGCGGGCGCTGTGCCCAGCTCGGGATCGACGGACCCGAGCCGTACCTGACCCGACTCCAGAGTGACCCGTCGGAGCTGCAGACCCTCATCGAAGGTCTGACGATCGGCGAGACGTACTTCGCCCGCAACCCGCCGCAGATACGCGCGCTCGCCGAGCTGGTGCTGCCCTCGCTGCTCGCACGCGGCGATCACCGCATCCGGATCTGGTGCGCCGGCTGTTCCACCGGCGAGGAGCCGTACACCGTCGCGCTGCTGCTGGCCAAGCTGCTCCCGGACGGGGGCAAGGGCTGGGATGTGAAGGTCATCGGCACCGACATCAACAGCGCGGCGCTGGCTGCGGCGCGCGAGGGGCGCTACGGAGCCCGTGCTGTCAGCCTGCTGGACGACGAGGACCTGCTGCGCTATTTCGTACGCGACGGCAGCGGCTGGCGGGTCGGCGAGCAGCTGCGCAGCATGGTCGAGCTCCGCCAGCACAACCTCACCTGCGACCCGCCGCCGGCCGCGCGGCTCGATCTCGTGCTGTGCCGCAACGTGCTGATCTATTTCGACCGGCACCAGATGCTGGACGTCGTCGACGGCATCCACACCTCGCTGGTCCCCGGGGGCTGGCTGCTGCTCGGGCACAGCGAGACGCTGTGGCGACTCTACGACGGCTTCGAGCTGGTCCGCCACGACGACGCGTTCCTCTACCGCCGGCGTCCTCCCGAGCCGGTCGCGGTTCGCCGGCCGCCGCCGCTGCGCCGCCCGCTCGCCGCCCCCAGCGCACGCCCCGATCCGCTTGCCGAGGTGCGCGATGCGCTGGGCGCGGGGGCGTACACCGCTGCCGCCGAGCTGGCTGCTCGCCACGTCGTCGAGCAGCCGCTGTCGGCGCAGCTGCATTACCTTCACGGCCTTGCCCTCGTCGAGATCGGGGAGGACGCCCAGGCGCTGATCGCGCTGCGCCGCGCCGCCTACCTCGACCCGGCGTCGGGATTCGCCCAGTTCCTGCTCGCGGTCGTCCTCGGACGGCTCGGTCACGGAGCCGAGGCGGCTCGCGCGTACGGAGCGGCGGCGCAGGCCCTGTCGCGCCGGCTGCCTCATGAGCGGGCGAACGAGCTCGGCGGGCGTCGCGTCGAGGACCTCGCCGCGATGTGCCAGCAGCTCGCTCGTGGCTCGCTGAGCAATCAGGGCAATCGTTCCGACCCGCTGGAATCCGACGAGATCGTCTCGAGGTGACACCCATGCGCGTACTGGCCTTTCACGCTGCCGGTGAGCAGTACCTCGTCCGACTTGATGCGGTACGAGCCGTCGTCCGGCTGCGCGGTCTGCGCCGCCTGCCCGGGTCGCCAGGCGCGCTCGCCGGGGTGCTCGACGTGCAGGAGACCTCCGTCGCGATCTACGAGACGCGCACGCACGAGGTCGGGGCCAAGGAGTCCGGCGACGTGCTGGTGCTCGCCGCCGGTTGGCCCGAGCACGCGGTCGGCGTCGCCTGCGACGGGGTGGACGGCCTGCTCGAACTCGACGACGACGCCTCTGCTGCGGGGAGACCACAGCCGGAGGCGCTGGGATCACGTCCAGCGGCACTCCCCGAGTACGTCGAGGGCCTGCTGCGGGTCGAGGGGGCTATGGTGCCGCTGGTCGACGTCGTCGGGCTCGCCGAGGCCGCCAGCCGTCAGACGTAACGCTCGAGGATGCTCGACTCGGCAAGCCGCGAGAGCCCTTCCCGGACCGACCTGGCCCGGGTCTCGCCGACGCCGTCGACCGCCTGCAAATCGTCGATCGTCGCGGCGAGCAGCTTCTGCAGGCTGCCGAAATGGTCGACGAGCCGGTCGACCACCAGCCGGGGAAGACGCGGCACCTTGGCGAGCAACCGGTAGCCCCGCGGGTTGACCGGCGTCTCGAGGACATCCGCACCCCCGGGATAGCCCATGATCCGGGCCAGCACGGTCATGTCGAGCAGATCCGTCGCGTTGACGGCCGACAGCTCGGCCAGCACGGTGTCAGCGGTGCGCGCGCGCCGCCCACCCGACGGCAGGTAGTCGCGGACGATCAGCTCGCGCTCCTGCTCCACGCCCGCCATCAGTTCCTCGAGCTGCAAGGACAGCAACCGGCCGTCGCTGCCGAGCTCGACCACGTAACCGCCGATCTCCTCGGAGATCCGCAGCACCATCTCCAGCCGCTGGGAGACGGCCACCGCGTCGCGCACCGTGACCAGATCCTCGATCTCCAGCGCCGAGAGCGTGCCCGCGACCTCGTCGAGGCGCAGCTTGTAGCGCTCGAGGGTGGCCAGCGCCTGATTGGCGCGCGAGAGGATGGCCGCCGAATCGTCCAGGACGTAGCGCCGGCCCTGCACGTAAAGGGCGATGATCCGCATCGACTGGCTCACCGAGATCACCGGGTAGCCGGTCTGCTTCGCCACCCGCTCTGCCGTCCGGTGTCGTGTGCCCTGCTCGTCGGTGAAGATCGTCGGGTCGGGCACCAGATGGACGTTTGCGCGCTGGATACGCGTGCCGTCGGTGGAGAGCACCACCGCGCCATCCATTTTCGACAGCTCCCGAAGCCGCGTCGCCGAGAATTCGACATCGAGCTCGAACCCTCCGGTGGACAGCGATTCCACCGTGCGGTCAAAGCCCAGAACGATCAGCCCGCCGGTATTTCCCCGCAGGATCCGTTCCAGCCCGTCACGTAACTGGGTGCCCGGAGCCATGGCAGCCAGTACGGACCGCAGGACATCCTCGCCGGCGGCGGCAGCCATCGGTCTCCCTCGCAAATGGTCGATCTGTACCTGATCCTAAGGTGCCGACTGTCGGAAAAGGGCGAATTTTGCGGGGTCCGAAAGGCAAAGGAGCCCTGAAATACATCACGATTTGACAACGGCTCCCGCCCCGGCGCCGAAAGAGCGGTTACGCGGGACGCAGCGCCAGAACCTGGGCCTCCAGCTGCTCGGGATCGAGGGCACCCGCCTTCCCCGCGGAGGAGCGGCCACCCGCACGAGGAGGGTCGGCGAGGAAGCGGCGCAAGGCCGCCACGACGCCCTGCAGATCTCCGGCTTCGGCGACGACCATCGAGTCGGGCACGGCGATGGAGGAGCCGGGGTAGCCCGCGGGCACGATGGCTCGCCGGAAGCCCAGGCGAGCGGCGGCCTGCAGCCGGCGTTCGATCCCCTGGCACGGGCGCACGTCACCGGCCAGCCCGACCTCACCCAGCGCGATCAGATCTGCCGGAAGCGGGAGGCGGGACGCCACGCTCAACACAGCCAGCGCCGCCGCGAGATCGGCGGCAGGCTCGGTGATGCGCACGCCACCCACGGTGGAGGCGTACACGTCCATGATCGCAAGCTTCACGTTCAGCCGGGTCTCCAGCACCGCCAGCACCATCGACAGCCGCGCCTGATCCAGCCCCGCGACCGCCCTTCGCGGATGCGCCCCCGCCGGTGGGGCCACCAGCGCCTGCACTTCCGCCACCAGCGGCCGGCGACCTTCGAGCGTCACCGTCACGCAGGTGCCGGGCGGGGCCATCGACTCCGCCCCCGGATGCCCGTGCGCGCGGGACAGGAAGAGCCCGCTCGGATCGGGCAGATCGGCCAGGCCGTCACCGTCGAGCCGGAAGCAGCCCACCTCATCAGTCGGGCCGTAGCGATTCTTGACGGCCCGCACCATGCGCAGCGGAGTGGCCCGCTCGCCCTCGACCGCCAGCACCACATCGACCAGATGCTCGAGGGTGCGCGGTCCGGCGACCGATCCGTCTTTGGTGACATGACCGACGAGCAGGGTCGCGATCCCGCGCGACTTGGCGACGGACACGAGCGCGCTCGAGACCTCACGCACCTGGGTGACGCCTCCCGGCACGCCATCGACCTCGGCCACCGAGATCGTCTGCACCGAGTCGACGATGAGCAGGCTGGGCTCCACTTGCTCGACATGCGTGACCGAGCGCGCCGAGATCCGTCTCGGCAGCCAGATACAGCGTCTCGGCGAGCGCATCGATGCGGGCGGCCCGACTCTGCACCTGCGCTGCGGTCTCCTCGCCCGTGACGACGAGCACGCGCCGTCCGCTGCGGGCCGCCCTCGCCGCAACGGCGAGCAGCAGGGTGGATTTGCCGACCCCGGGCTCACCCGCCAGCAGCACGACGGCGCCGGGGACCAGCCCACCGCCCAGCACCCGGTCGAACTCCGAGAGGCCCGAGGGCCACGACCGCGCCGTACCCGCCGGAACCTCGGTGATCGGCAAAGCCGCCGTGACCACCTGACGCGCGACCGCCCCGGAGCGCCCACCCAGACCTCGTGAGGCGGCGCGCGGCGCCAGCTCCTCGACCGTCCCCCAGGCCTGGCAGGAACCACAGCGCCCCAGCCACTTCAGCGACTCAGCCGAACATTCCGTGCACCGATAGCGCGAGGTGAGACTGCGGCCTGCCATGCACGAAACCTAAAGCCGACCCCCGACAGAACCCGGCTGGAAACGCGACCGGGCCGATGAGCTGTGGAAAACGCTCAGGGGCTGGCGGACGCGCTGGCCGGGGTCGAGGCGGCGGGCGTCGCGGTCGCGATCGGAGACGGTGCGGAAAGCCCCGGCGTCGCCGCCTCGATGGGAACGTCGATGGTGAGCTCGCCCGCCTGCTGGAAGGTGAGGGTCACGGTGACGGTCTGCCCCACCCGCACGAGGCCCTTCATGCCGGTGAGCTCCGGGACGGAACCGTCGCCCTGGTTGTAGAAGAGCTGGCCGTTGGCGTTGATCGCGTTGCTCGTGGGGACGAACCCGCCTGGAGCTGGCCGAGGAGCTGACGCTCAGCAGCTTGTCGTTGGCCGTACCGCCGTTGAAGATCGCCAGGTAAAGCGGCAGATCTTCACCCGACGACGCGGGACCCACGAAGAAGATGTTGCGAAGCGTCAGGTAGCCCTTGGCTGCGGTGACGCTGGTGAGCGTCGTCCGCTCGCGCGAGGTCTCCGCCTGGTATCCGGCAGCACACGCGGTGAGCGGGATGGCCGCAAGGAGCGCCACACAGGCGATCCGCCGCCCGGAGCGGCTGGTGGCGGTCACGTGGAGCGGCCTCCTCGGCATGCAGGGTCGGGCGACAACGAAGCTCCCAGAAACTAGTCCACGCCAGCGGGCTCAGGCCAAAGCCCGGCCGCGTGCGACCAACAACACCACATCTACCAGTGCCAGGAGCATCGTGGCACGGAAGGGTGCGCGCGATCCCGGGCGGCGCCCCAGAATGCTGCCCGCGGCGAGCAACACCCCGGCCACCACCAGCGCCGCAGCCACCAGCACGGCCGAAGTGCACCGACCGCGGCAGCCCCGGGCCGAAGGCAAGGACCGCCGACGCGCCCAGCAGCAGGACCGCCGCAAGGATCCGAGACGTCGGCGCTCCGATCACGTGGGGCAGTCCCCGCACGCCCGTCGCGAGGTCGTCGGCAAGGTCGGGCAGGGTGTTCGCGAAATGCGCGCCGGCCCCGAGTAAGGCGCCGGCCACCGGCGCCCACCAGGGCGGCAAGGGCGCTCCCGGAAGCCCCAGCACCACGAAGACGGGCAGCAGTCCGAACGCGACGGTGTACGGCACCACCGACCATGCAGTGGCTTTCAGCCCGAGGTCGTAGGCCCAGGCCAGCCCGACGGCAGCGCAGTGCACCAGCGTGGCGCGCCACCCCGACAGCAGTGAGAGCGGGACGACGGCGACGAGGGCGATCCCCGCCGCCCAGCGCACGAGTTCCGGCGAGACGTCCCCCCTGGCGACCGGCTTGTCAGGGCGGCCGGAAACGGCGTCGCGCTCGCGGTCGACGTAGTCGTTGCACCAGCCGACCGACAGCTGGCCCGCCGCGACGGCGGCCGCCACGGCGACCACTCCCCACGCGCTCCGACCGGCGCTCGCCGCGAGCGCCGCCGACACGGCCGTCACCGCCGCGGCCGGCTCGGGATGCGAGGACGCCAGCAGGAGCCCGCTGACGCGCGGCAGGCTGCCGGCTCGCTGGCTGTCCGACATCCGCTGAGCTTGTCATCCGTGGCTTGGTCGCGCTGCCGGGCGGGGACAATGGCCCCCGTGTGGGATCGGCCGCCGGTGGTGACGGTGGTCGCCGGCGTGTTCGCGGCCTATCTCGTGCTGGGAGTGCCGCTGGCCGGCCTGCCGGCGCGGCGGGAGCTCGAACGCCGGCTGCTTGACCCCGGGCGGCGGGCGGCCGTCTACCGGCAGGCGACCAGCCGGCTCTGGCTGCTGGCGGGCATCGCGATCGCGACCGCGGGGCTGGCGAAGGTGTCCCTGTCGCAGCTCGGGCTGCGCGCCCCCAGGGCGGAGGTCGGGAACGGTGTGGGATGGCTCGCGGATGGCGTGCTGGTGATCGCGACCGCGACGGCGCTGGCCGTGCTGGCCGCTGGACCGCCGGCCGGTCGCACGCAGAGCCTGCTCCCGCGCACCCGCCTCGAGCGGCGGCGCTATCTCGTGCTCGCGCTCACCGCGGGCATGGTCGAGGAGTTGCTCTACCGCGGCTTCCTGATGCTGTACGTGACGGGAGCCCTCGGGTGGTCGGTGCAGTCGGCGGCACTCGTGTCAGCCCTCGCGTTCGGGATCAGCCATCTGTATCAGGGCACCGGCACCGCGCTCGTCGCCGGCATCATCGGCTACGGGTTCGCTGAGGCGTACGCGGTGACCGGCAGCCTGCTGCTGCCGGTGGCGGTGCACATCGCCCTCGACCTTCGCGTCCTGCTGCCGCACGGCCGGGGTCAACGCGCGTCAGTAGTGGAGCTGGGCGAGAGCGCTCTCGAGACGGTCGCCTGAGTGGAAAACGTGGGGCGAGCCGGGTCGAGGGTGCCGTCACCCTTCACCAGCAGCAGGGTGGGCGCCGTCGTGGACGCGTGATACGTCTGCGCCAGCACGCCGTTCGGATCGCGCACCCCGGTGGGCCCGCGACCGTTGTCCACGGCATTCGCCAGGGTGGCCGACGTGGTGTCCTTGCCCTGCGAGACGATCACCATGTACGGGGCGGGCGGCACCTCGTTGACCTGCCCGGCGATCTCGCCGATCTGATCTACGCACTTGCAGCCCGCAGGAACGAGGATGAAGACCGCGGGTCGGATGGTGCGCGTGTTGAAGCTCTGGTCGGAGGTGACCAGCTGGACGTCAGGCAGCAGGCCGCCCACCGTGCCCGGCGCCTGCTTGGGGTGCGCCAACGGGCTGATGACCGTCTGACGAGAACGCTCCTGGCTCACCGGCGCGAAGACGCTCAGCAGCAAGCCGGTGGTCGCAATGACGAGCAGGACCGCCGTGAAGATCGGACTCGGGAGGCCGCCTCGGGCCCACGACGGGGTGAAGCGGTGACGCCAGCGCTGGCGGCGCTCGGAGCGCCGAGCCGCCTCGAGCTCACGGCGGTATGCGGCGACTTCGGCGTCGAGCTCACGAAGGTCATCGGGAACGACAATGTGCAGCAAATCATCGCTCGGATCGAAGCGGCCCGAGAAGCCGTCATCGTCGTCAGCGTGTGCCACATCTCCCATGGTGCTCCGAAGAATGCGATTGGGGCACCCCAGGAGGACAAACTTCCGCAGCTTCCTGGCGACGGTCGTCACCCATCGCGTCGCCTCCTGCGAACTTCCCGGCTCACCCGTACGGCCCATCACGCGCCCGCTGCACGCTCAGGCGCTGCTGTCAAGCCTGTGACCTGCGCGGATGGACCTGTTATCCTTATGGACAGGCGGAAGGGACAGCACACTTATGGCGTTCACTGTCGGTGAGACTGTGGTTTATCCACATCATGGTGCAGCACTGATCGAAGCAATCGAAACCCGCGTCATCAAGGGCCAGGAGCGCAGCTACCTCGTCCTCAAGGTCGCTCAAGGCGATCTGACGGTCCGGGTCCCTGCAGACAATGTCGAGCTGGTCGGCGTGCGTGACGTCGTCGGCCAGGACGGCCTCGAGCGGGTCTTCGAGGTGTTGCGCGCGCCGCACACCGAAGAGCCCACGAACTGGTCGCGCCGTTACAAGGCGAACATCGAGAAGCTCGCCTCAGGCGACGTCAACAAGGTGGCTGAGGTCGTTCGCGATCTGTGGCGCCGTGATCGCGAGCGCGGGCTGTCCGCCGGCGAGAAGCGCATGCTCTCCAAGGCTCGTCAGATCCTCGTGAGCGAGCTCGCTCTCGCCGAGGGCACCAATGAGGACAAGGCCGAGGCCATGCTCGACGAGGTGCTCGCCAGCTGACCGTCGCGGCGCTGGTGCCGGCCGCCGGCAGCGGTGTTCGGCTCGGCCCGGGAGATCCGAAAGCACTGCGCCTGCTTGCCGGGCGCAGTTTGCTTTTCCATGCCGTTTCTCGACTCCGGGCGGCAGCAGGTGTCGAGACTGTCGTGGTCGCCGTGCCGGCCGGCTGTGAGGACGAGATCGCCCAGGAGCTCTCCGTCGTCACCGTGACCGGTGGCGCGACCCGGCAGGAGTCGGTGCGCGCCGCCCTGGATGTGCTGCCCCCCGAGGTCGACGTCGTCCTGGTGCACGACGCGGCGAGACCGCTGGCGCCGGTCGCGCTCATCGAGGCCGTCGCGGCTGCCGTCCTCGGCGGAGCACCGGCTGTCGTACCTGGCGTTGCGGTCGACGACACCGTCAAGCGCGTCGGGGCTGACGGCATCGTGCATGAGACACCGCCGCGGGAAACACTGCGCGCGATCCAGACCCCGCAGGGCTTCCGGCGTTCGGTGCTGGAGCGCGCACATGCGCAGCAGGGGGCGAGCATCACCGACGACGCGGGACTGGTCGAGCTGCTAGGCGAGCCGGTACTCGTCATCCCTGGCGCCGCTGACGCTTTCAAGATCACCAGGCCGGACGACTTCGCGCGCGCCGAAGCGCTGCTCGCCGCCCAGGCCGGTCAGCTGACATGAGCTCGAATTCCCGCGTCGGCGATCGGCGTCGACGTCCACGCTTACGAAGAGGGGCGCCCGTGCTGGGTCGCCGGTCTGCTCTGGCCGGAGGTTCCTGGACTGGCAGGCCACTCCGACGGTGACGTCGCCGCCCACGCCGCCTGCGACGCGCTGCTTTCGGCGTCCGGCCTCGGCGACCTGGGGAGCGTGTTCGGCACGTCGGATCCGCGCTGGGCCGGGGCCGCTGGCGTCGTACTGCTCGGCGAAACCGTCCGCTTGCTGGGGGATGGCGGCTTCGCGGTCGGCAACGTCGCGATCCAGCTCATCGGCACGAAACCGCGTCTCGGAGCGCGACGTGAGGAAGCCCAACGCGTCCTGTCCGAGGCTGCGGGCGCGCCCGTGACGCTGTCGGCGACGACCACCGACGGCCTCGGATTCACCGGGCGCAGCGAGGGGCTGGCAGCCATCGCGACGGCGCTCGTCACAGCGATCTCCTAGCTGCCCACCGGCAGCACTGCTGCGTCCCATCCGGCACCATGGACTCCGTGCCGGATCCGCTGCTTGCGAGCCTCGCTGCCGCGGTTGCTGCGGCACCGGACGATCTGCCTCTCCGCCTGCACTACGGGGAGCTCTTGCTGCGCGCCGGCCAGCCGGTCGAGGCGCTCACCGAGGCAGCCACCGTCGTGCGCGCTGATCCCGATAACGCCGCGGCCCAGGCACTGATGGCAGCCGCGGCGGCAGCACTGGCTGCGGGACCGGCGGCGCCGGAAACGGCGGCTCCGCCGCAGAAGGCCGCACCGATCCCCACGGATGCGCTGGCCGGGGCACCTGCCGACAACCTCAACACGCCCTTCGACTGGTCTGAGGCCGAGAAGGCGTTCGAGGGTGTCGTGCCGCCCATGTTCGTCGACGGAGGCGACATCGACGGGGCAGCTGCGGTCGCACCCGGTGAGGTGGAACAGGCCGGCGTCCGGCTCGCCGATGTCGCAGGGATGCAGCAGGTGAAGGAGCGGCTGGAGAGCGCGTTCCTGATGCCGATGCGCAATCCCGAGCTACGCCGGCTGTACGGCAAGAGCCTTCGCGGTGGCCTGCTGCTCTACGGTCCCCCGGGATGCGGCAAGACGTTCATTGCCCGGGCGGTAGCGGGCGAGCTCGGCGCCCGCTTCTATCCGGTCAGCCTGGTCGACGTGCTCGACATGTACATCGGGGAGAGCGAGCGCAAGCTGCGGGCGATCTTCGACACCGCACGCCGGAACGCGCCGTGCGTGCTCTTTCTGGACGAGGTCGACGCGATCGGCCACAAGCGCACCGACCTGCGCGGCAGCGGCCTTCGCAGCGTCGTGCAAGCGCTCCTTTCCGAGCTCGACGGCGCCGACGACAGCAACGACGGGGTCTTCGTCCTCGCCGCCACGAACCACCCGTGGGACGTCGACAGCGCCCTGCGCCGACCCGGCCGTTTCGACCGGATGCTCCTGGTGCTTCCCCCGACGAGGAGGCCCGGCGCGCTGTGCTGCGCCTGCACCTGCGCTCCCGGCCGGTGGAGAACGTCGACTTCAAACCGCTCGCCAAGCGCACCGAGGGCTACTCCGGTGCCGATCTCGCCCATGTCTGCGAGACCGCCGCGGAGCGGGCGATGGCCGACAGCATCCGCAGCGGTCAGGTCCGCGGGATCCGCCAGGACGATCTGCAGGCCGCGATCTCCGAGATCCGCCCGTCGACCGGGCCGTGGCTGGAGATCGCGCGCAACGTCGCCCAATTCGCCAACGAAAGCGGCACCTACGACGACCTGCTGGCCTATCTGAAGAAACGCCGTCTGGTGTGAGTGACGACGCGAGCTTCGCGAGCGCGCTTCATCGCGCGAAGGCGGCCCTGGATCTGCGGCGGCCTGACGAAGCCCTGCGCCATCTCGACCGGGCCCTGGCCACCGCCCCGCACGATGACCGGCTCTGGTGCCTGCGCGCCCAGGCGATGCTCCAACTCGAGCGGCCCGACGAAGCGCTGGAGGCAGCCCGCCGCGCGGCCGGTCTCGATCCCACCGAGGAGTGGTCGCATCGCCTGGCCAGCGTGGCACTCGTCAACCTGAACCGTCCGGCGGAGGCGGTCACCGAGGCGCGGGAGGCGGTGCGCCTCGCCCCGCACCTGCCGATCGTGCGTGTGCAGCTCGCGCAATCCATGGCCAATCTGCCGGAGATGCGTCGCGCGGCTTACGACGAGGCGCTGGCTGCCGTCACGCTGGACCCGAACGAGCCGGAATGTCATCTCGTCGTCGCCGACACGGCCCGCAAGCTGGGATGGACGCGCCAGGCCGAAGCCGCGTACCGGCAGGTGCTCGCGATGGACCCGGCCAACGCGGCAGCAATGAACAATCTGGCCGTCCTCCGGCTGCAGCAGGGGCGCACGGGCGAGGCGCTCTCGGGCTTCACCGCCGCGGCGGCGCACGACCCGCGGATGGCAGTGGCGCGTCGCAACGTGGAGGTCACCGCCTGGAAGCTGGTGCAGCGCGTGACGCTCGCGCTGTGGATCACCACCTGGGTGGCCTCGGCGCTGACCGATAACCGCGGCCAGTCAGGCACCGACATCCCGCTCGGAGGGCTGCCTTCGTCGGGCACGCTGGCCCCGATCTTCGGCGCGCTGATCATCGCCCTGATCGGCGCGCAGTCCTGGAAGGCGATCCCGGCCACCGCACGGCCGTTCGTCGTCCGGCTGCCGCTTCGTCGCCCCTGGATGCTCGCCAGCCTGGTGTTCGCCGCCGGCGGCGCCGCCGTGCTCGTCCTCGAGGCGGTCCTGGGCGCATCGTTCCGCCACGGCGGCGGCGCGGTGGGGGCGTTCGGAGCCGCGCTGATCGCGGCGGTGTGCGCGGTGGTCGGCGGGTCGCGAGCCCATGCGCTCGACCAACCGCTGGCGGCGGCGTTAGCGGCGGATCATGCCGCCGTTTCCGGGCAGCACCAGCGTGCAGGGGACCGCCACCGGATGGGCGGGATCAAGGGCGTTCATCGTGTACGCGAGAGCCCGCCGGTCGTAAATGATCGCCAGGTGATCGCCCAGATCGCTCGGGCAGCCGTCCTGCAGCGTCACGTTGCGCACGTTCGGCCCGGGCGCCAGAAAGGCGCTCGTGTACGGCGTGACCACCTCGTCGTACCTGGTCTCGATGACGGTGTAGCGCACTCCGGGCTCGGTCTCGTGTCCGGCGTTGAGCTTGGTCAGGAAGGCTGATCCGGCCATCTGCTCACCGCAGGCGGCGCACCCCGGCAGCGAGCCGCCGGCGCCGAAGGCCGCCTCCAGCGTGGTGAGGCCGAACAGGGTCGTGCCGTGATTGCTCGGCGCGAGCCCGACCAGCGTGTCGACCTTGGCCGCGCCGCCGAGGAAGCGGATGTAGTAGCGGGGCATCATGCCGCCCTGCGAGTGCCCGACGATGTCGACCTTGCGGGCGCCGGTGGAAGCAAGCACCTTGTCGACGAATGCCGACAACTGCCGCGCCGACGTCTCGATCGGGCCCGTCGCCTGGATCGGGTTACCGGGCGAGGAGCCGCCGTAGTTCAGCGCGTAGACGCAGTAGCCGGCATTCGCCAGGAGCGGGGAGAGCGCCTCCCACGAATCGGTCATGTTGCCGAAGGTGCCGTGCACCAGCACCACCGGATCCGGGTGGGCAGCGGTCGGCTTGCAGGCCCAGTTGTTCGGCGCCGCGGGGCGGCTGGCCGTAGTGCGTCAGCGTGTAGGCGATCGCCGCGGTGAAGGAGTAGTTCACCGGGTACGGGGCGGCGCCACCTGCCGTGCAGGCTCCGAGCGTGAGAACGGTCATGCCGACCGCGAGGACGGTGGCCGCGGCGGCGCGTAGGCCGGTGAGACGCAACATCGTGGGCGTTCCCTTCATCGGGTGCAGTCATGGCGGACCGTAATCCGGCCGGCGCAAGGGCTCGCCGGTGTGCGTTCCCGCTGTCGATCGTTCTTCGCCGTCCACAGCCGAAATTCCTGGCAACGGGGCCGAGGCGGCGGTCGGTAAGATCGCCGAGGTGGGGCTCGTGCTGTACGACACACGCACCCGGCGGGTGCGGCCCTTCGAGCCCATCACCGCTGGGCACGTCGGCATCTACCTGTGCGGCCCGACGGTCCAGTCCTCGCCCCATGTCGGTCACCTGCGCGGCGCGGTGGTCGTTGACGTGCTGCGACGCTGGCTCACGGAAAGCGGCCTCGAGGTCACACTCGTCCGCAACGTCACCGATATCGACGACAAGATCATCATCAATGCGAACCTCGCGGGCGAGTCGCCGTTCGCCCTCGCCGAGCGCTTCACCCGCGAGTTCAACCGCAGCTACGAAGCTGTCGGCGTCCTCCCCCCGACCGTCGAGCCGCGGGCGACCGGACACGTCCCCGAGATGATCGAGCTGATGCAGCGCCTGATCGAGCGGGGTCACGCGTACGCGGCCGGCGGCAGCGTCTGGTTCTCCGTCGAGTCCTTCCCCGGCTACGGCGGCCTCTCCGGTCAGAAGCCCGACGCGGTGCAGCCGAGCGCGGAGAACGAGGGCGGCAAGCGCGACCCACGCGACTTCGCGCTCTGGAAAGCTGAAAAGCCTGGCGAGCCCACGTGGCCGACCCCGTGGGGTCCGGGCCGGCCGGGCTGGCATCTGGAATGCTCGTCGATGGCGGCCAAGTACCTCGGCGCGCAGTTCGACATCCACGGCGGCGGGCTCGATCTGGTGTTTCCGCATCACGAGAACGAGCGCGCGCAAACAGACTGCGGCTTCGATTTCGAGCGCGACGCCGAGATGGCGCGCTACTGGATGCACCATGGGCTGCTGAATGTCAGTGGCGGCGAGAAGATGTCGAAGTCGCTGGGCAATACGTTCCTGGTCGACGACGTACTGCGCGTGACGCGCCCGCAAGCGCTGCGCTATTACCTGCTCGCGGCGCACTACCGGTCGGCGATCGAATACGGAGCCGACCGGCTGGCGGAATCCTCCGCCGCATACGAGAAACTCGAGGGCTTCGTGCTCCGCCACAACACTCTTTCGCCCGAGGGCGCTGCCGACGACGACCCGCTGTGGCAAGCCTTCTCCGATGCCATGAACGACGATCTGGCGACCCCTCGCGCCCTGGCCGTCGTGCACGAGGCCGTGACAGCGGGCAACAGCAGCCACGACGAACCGAAGCGGGAGTACGCCCTGGTACGCCGCATGCTCGACGACGCTCGGGCTCGATCCGATCAGCCAGTGGCCGTCGGGTGACGGCGGCGAACTGCAGCCGGTCGTCGACCATCTGGTGGCCGCCGCGCTGGAGCGGCGGGCCGAGGCCAGGCGCGCGAAGGACTGGGCCACCTCCGACGCCATCCGCGACGAGTTGGCGGCCGCGGGCATCGCCGTCGAGGACACCCCTCAGGGCCAGCGCTGGGAGCTGGCCCGCTGATGCCGGGCAAGGGCGCATCGAAGGGCACCGGTGGCTACGGCCGGCGCAAGCTGGCGGGCAAGGGACCCACGCCCCCCGCCTCCGACCGCCCGGGGCATCCCGCGCAGCGCCGGGCGGCCGCCGCAGCGCGCCGGTCTGTCGGGCACTCCGCAGGTGCGCGTCGCGGGGAAGGCAAGGCCGGCGACGAGGTTGTCGTCGGGCGCAATCCGGTGGTCGAGGCGCTGCGGGCGGCGGTGCCGGCTACCCGGCTGCTGATCGTCGCCGGGCCCGGCGACGCGCGCATCGCCGAAGCCCGCCGGCTCGCCGCGGCGCAAGGAATCCCGATCGCTGACGTGCCGCCCGCAGATCTGGAGCGACTGTCGGGCGGCGCCCCTCACCAGGGCATCGGGCTGGCCGTCCCGCCCTACGAGTACGCCCATCCCGACGATCTGATCCCGGCGGCAGGCAGCGCCAAGCCGGCGCTCATCGTCGCCCTCGACGGCGTGACCGACCCGCGAAACCTTGGCTCGGTCGTGCGCTCCGCTGCCGCGTTCGGCGCTCACGGGGTGGTCGTGCCCGAGCGCCGCGCGGCCGGGGTGAGCGCCTCCGCCTGGAAAGCGAGCGCCGGCGCCCTGGCGCGACTGCGGGTCGCGCGGGCCACCAATCTCTCCCGCACGCTGATCGCCTACGACAAGGCCGGGCTGACGATCGTCGGGCTGGCCGCCGACGGCCCGATCGTGCTGAGCGATCTCGCGGCCGCGCTCGACCCGATGGTGCTGGTCATCGGCTCGGAGGGACGCGGGCTTTCCCGGCTGGTCGCCGAAGCGTGCCGGGTTCGGGTGCGGATCCCGATGGCCGGGCCGGTGGAATCGCTCAACGCCGGTGTCGCCGCAGGGGTCGCGCTGGCCGAGATCGCCCGCCGGCGCGGGTGACCCGCTTCCTTTTCAGCACAATTTCTGCAGATCAATCGTGGTACTGCCCGTAACGTCCAGATCTGCTCCTCGTTCTCCAGGCATCCGAACGATGTCCAAGGAGAGCCCCGATGCGCCCCAGCGACGAGGAGCTAGCCGCGGCGGCGCAAACCGGTAGCGAGGATGCCGCTTCAGCCGAGGCCACGCTGCTCACCCGCTATCGCCCCTTCGTGCGCGCCAAAGCGCGCTCGTACTTCCTGGTGGGCGGTGATGACCAGGATGTCGTTCAAGAAGGCATGATCGGACTCTTCAAAGCCATCCGTGATTACGACAGCGCCGAGCAGATGTCATTTCGCGGGTTCGCCGAACTCTGCGTGACCCGCCAGCTGATCACCGCGGTGAAGTCGGCCACCCGTTACAAGCACGGGCCGCTGAACAGCTACGTGTCGTTCTCCCGGAGCGTCGGCGATGACGACGACAGCGAGCGGGTACTGGGCGACGTCCTTCCCGCCTCGCCCGAGCACGACCCCGCCGAGCGGGTGACCAGCGCCGAGCGCGTACGCGACCTGCAGGCCTATGTCGACGACGCGCTGTCCGACCTCGAGGTCGAGGTGCTGCGGATGTACGTCGAGGGCCGCAGCTACGTCGAGATCGCCGAGATCCTCAGCCGGCGGACGAAGTCGGTCGACAACGCCTTGCAGCGCATCAAACGCAAGATCGACGGTCATCTTCGCGAGCGCCAGGTCGCCGAGCGGGGCTAGCCCCGGACTGTCGCAGCCACCCGCCATGCTGGCGGCGTGACGCACTGGGTGATCTACGACGACGGCTCCGTGATGGCTTACGACGCCGACCATTTCGCGTTCGAGACAGCCTTCCTCAAGCTCACTCGCTGGACAGTCGTGCTCATGCGCCCGCGCGAGGTCGTGGTGCGGCGCCTGCCCCTGCGCGGCCGGCATGCGATCCGCGGGGTGCTGGTCGACTGCTGACTAGCATCCGCAGCATGTGTGGCCGCTACGCATCGATGCGTGACACGGCCGATCTGGTGCTTCTCGACCGGCGCCGCCGACGAGACCGGCCCGGAGCAGGACGACGGTCCTGACCCGGTGAGGTCGGCCAACGTCGCCCCGACCGATCGGGTACGCGTGCTGCTGGCGCCGGACGGTCAGCGGCTCCTGCGCCGTCACGTCTGGGGGTTGATCCCGCCGTGGTCGAAGGGGCCGCAGGGAGCGGCCCGGATGATCAACGCGCGCGTGGAGACCGTCGCCGAGAAGCCCTCGTACCGGCGCGCGATCCGCACCTCTCGCTGCCTCTTGCCCGCCGATGCCTGGTATGAGTGGCAGGTCGGCGAGCGGGGCCGGATCCCGCACCTCGTGAAGCGTGCTGACGAGCGCCCGCTGTGGCTGGCCGGGGTCTGGGCGCGTTGGCATCCGCCCGATGGCGGGGCGCCGGTGGCGAGCGCGTCGGTGCTGACCCGCCCGGCACCGCCGGAGCTCGCCTGGCTGCACGACCGGGCGCCGCTCGTCGTCCCCGACTCGTTCATGGACGAGTGGCTGGGCAGCGACGGCAGCGACCCGCAGGGAGTGCTCGACACCGTGTGCAGCATCGGCTACCCGGCGCTGGACCATCACCGCGTCGGGCGAGGCCTCGGGCAGGTCCGTGACAAGGGTGCGCACCTGATGCTGCCCGCTGCCCCCGACCTTCCCGAGGAGCCTGCCGTTCTCTTCTGAGCGGTGTGGCGTGGGTCACCAACCGCTCATTTGGTGTCCCGCCGAGCGTCGGTTATTCGTCGTGCCATACGACGACTGTTCATCGGCGGGCGAAATTCTCTCGTTTCTGTCGGACCCCGCTGAAATGCTGCACCCATGTTCGAGAGAGGCAGACCATGACTCAGCTCCGCGCCGCGCAGGTGGCCGATCCGCGCAGGTGGAAGGCGCTTGCCGTGCTCGCGCTGGTTCAGTTCATGCTGATCCTCGACGTGACGGTGGTGAACGTTGCGCTGCCCAACATCCAGAAGGACCTGAAGTTCGGCCCCACCGGGCTGGCCTGGGTAGTCGACGGCTACGTCCTCACCGCCGGCGGCTTGCTGCTGCTCGGCGGGCGGCTGTCCGATCTGGTGGGTCGCAAGCGGCTGTTCCTGATCGGTGTGGCGATCTTCGGCGCGGCCTCGATCACGTGCGGGCTCGCCCAGGATCCGGCGATGCTCGTCACCAGCCGGTTCATCCAGGGCAGCGGCGAGGCGCTCGCCGCGCCGGCGGCGTTGGGCCTGGTCGCCCTGCTGTTTCCGGATCCGCGCGAGCGCACCAAGGCGCTGGGCATCTGGGGTGGGATCGCCGGGCTCGGCGGCACTCTCGGCACGGTCATCTCCGGGCTGCTCGTCAACATCGGACCCGGTAGCTGGCGCTGGATCTTCCTGATCAACATCCCCGTCGCGGCGTTCGCCCTGGCCGTGGTCCCGCGACTGGTCGACGAGAGCCGGGCTCAGCGGCTGCCGGTCGACCCGACCGTCACCCGGGCACGTCCTGACGTGGCCGGTGCGCTCACCGGGACCCTCGGTCTCGTAGCGATCGTGTACGGAATCCTGCGCGGCGGTCAGACCTCCTGGAGCTCGGGCCTGGTGATCGCGTCGCTGATCGTCGGCGTGGCGTTGCTGACCACGTTCGTGCTGATCGAGCGCGGCGTGCGTGATCCGCTGGTGCCGCTCAGCTTCTTCTCCAATCGCACTCGGGTGGCCACGAACGGCGTGACGATCTTCTTCAGCAGCGGCTTCTTCGCCTACTTCTACCTGCAGACGCTGTTCCTGCAGCAAGTGCTGCACTGGTCGCCGCTGCGCACCGGCCTCGCTTACCTGCCGTTCGGCGTCACCATCTCGGTCGCTATCGGGCTCGGCACCGGCCTGCTGCCGCGGGTCGGTGCGAAATGGCTGCTCCTCGTGGGCTTCGCGACGTGTTCCGTGGCGCTCGGCCTGCTCAGCCGGCTCACGATCCACTCGGGTTACGCCGCCGACGTGCTCCCCAGCATGATCTTGCTTGCCGTCGGGGCGGGTCTCTGCTTCCCCGCCATCACGAATGCCTCACTGCATGAGGTGTCGGGCGAAAACGCGAGCCTGGCGTCGGGTGTGCAGAACGCCGTTCAGCAGATCGGCGGCGCGCTCGGGATCGCCGTCTTCACCACCATCGCCGTGTCCTACGTCCGCGGCCTGACGTTCAGCAGCCCGACCTATCCGGTGAAGGTGACCGAGGGCTATACGAGCGGGTTCGCCTGGGCTGCCGTCGTCATGGCGATCGGGGTGGTCGTGATCGCTTTCGCGGTCGAGAAGGTCGTGCGAGCCCCGGCACCGCAAGACGTAGCTGTGACGGAGGTGCCCACGGCCGCCTCGGTGTGATCACGGCCGGCGCGTCCGCATCGGGCCGGCGGAAGGCGGCGCATCCCTACGATGGGAGGTCCGCCCCCGTAGCTCAGTGGCCAGAGCAGCCGCCTTGTAAGCGGCAGGTCGTCCGTTCGATCCGGACCGGGGGCTCGAGCGCGGGCCGTCACTCGTGTCCGGGAGTCCCTTCGTGGTGTGATCCTGACTCTGACGCCGTTGCAGAAGGCAGGCCTGGGGAAGGATGTCCTCATGCCCCGACTCCTTTCCCGTGCAGCGCTCGCCGGCGCGGCGTTCGCGCAGGCGAAGAAATTCCTCGACAGCCCCCGCGGCCGGCAGCTCGCCTCCCAGGCCAAAGCCAAGGCGAGCGATCCAGCGACCCGGGCCAAGGTGACCGAGGTGGTCAACGGAGTGGTCGGCAAGGTTCGGAGCCGCACCGCAACCCGCTGAGCAAGTCGCAACGACCGAACTTGACACGGTCGTGATAAGTTGACCCGCAATGACGTCGCAGACCATTCAGCAAGCAAGCGAGACCACCGGATGGTCCCCTCGCATGCTGAGGTACCTGGAGAGCAGCGGGCTGATCCGGCCGATGCGCACCCAGGGTGGCCATCGGGTGTACGCCCCCGTCCAGATCCAGCGGCTCCGCGATCTGCGCGCGATCGTGGAGCGCTTTGACATCGGCCTGACCGATGTCGCGTTCGAGCTGCGCCAGCGCACCGACCCCGAGCTCGCCCAGGCCCTCGACGCCTGGTTCGGTGCCGTTCACCGGGTAGCCGCGCCGGAGCGCGCGTCGCTCTACCGCAAGCTCGCCGACGAGATGGCGCCGCTGCCCGACTCCGATCAGTACGACCATTCCCAGCCCCGCGACCACCGTGATGCCAGAAGCCCGCTCCGAACCGACCAGCCGCTCGATCCCTCTCAAGGAGAAGCCCTGATGCGCGACACCACACCCGTTCCCGTAGCCGATCTGACGGCCGACTCGGCGGGGAGTGTGAGCGACTTCAAGGTCGCCGACCTCTCGCTCGCCGCATTCGGCCGCAAGGAGATCCAGCTCGCGGAGCACGAGATGCCCGGCTTGATGGCCCTGCGCGAGGAGTACGGCAAGGCCAAGCCGCTCGCCGGCAAGCGCGTGGCGGGCAGCCTTCACATGACCATCCAGACGGCCGTGCTCATCGAGACGCTCACCGCCCTCGGCGCCGACGTGCGCTGGGTCAGCTGCAACATCTTCTCCACCCAGGACCACGCGGCGGCAGCCATCGTCGTCGGACCGGGTGGCACCCCGGAGAACCCGCAGGGCGTCCCGGTCTACGCCTGGAAGGGCGAGACGCTGGAGGAGTACTGGTGGTGCACCGACCGCATGCTGACCTGGCCGGACGGCAAGGGTCCTGACGCGATCGTCGACGACGGCGGCGACGCCACCCTGCTCGTTCACATGGGCGTCGAGTTCGAGGCCGCCGGCGCCGTGCCGCAGCCTGACGAGAACGACCCCGAGGAGTACGGCGTCATCCTCGAGACGCTGCGTCGCTCGATCGCCGACGACCCGACCCGCTTCACCCGGGCGAGCCAGGACATCAAGGGCGTCACCGAGGAGACCACTACCGGCGTGCACCGGCTTTATGAGTTCGAGCGTGGCGGCACGCTGCTCTTTCCGGCGATCAACGTCAACGACTCGGTCACCAAATCCAAGTTCGACAACAAGTACGGCGTGCGCCACTCGCTGATCGACGGCATCAACCGCGGCACCGACGTCATGATCGGCGGCAAGGTCGCGGTCGTCTGCGGCTACGGCGACGTGGGCAAGGGCTCTGCCGAGTCGCTACGCGGCCAGGGCGCCCGGGTGCTGGTCACCGAGATCGACCCGATCTGCGCGCTGCAGGCGGCGATGGACGGGCTGCAGGTCGTGCGCCTCGATGACGTCGTCGGCACGGCTGACATCTTCATCACCACGACCGGCAACAAGGACATCATCACCGCCGAGCACATGGCGAAGATGAAGCACCAGGCGATCGTGGGCAACATCGGCCACTTCGACAACGAGATCGACATGGCGGGGCTGGCGAAAACCCCCGGCATCGAGCGCGTCCGGGTCAAGCCGCAGGTCGACGAGTGGGTGTTCGCCGACGGCCACTCGATCATCGTGCTGTCAGAGGGCCGGTTGCTCAATCTCGGCAACGCCACCGGACACCCGAGCTTCGTGATGTCGACCTCGTTCACCAACCAGGTGATCGCCCAGATCGAGGTGCTGACCAAGACCGACCAGTACGAGAACAAGGTCTACACGCTGCCCAAGCACCTTGATGAGAAGGTCGCCCGGCTGCATCTCGACGCGCTGGGAGCCAAGCTCACGACGCTCACCAAAGCGCAAGCCGAATACATCGGCGTCGACGTGGCCGGCCCCTACAAGAGCGAGCATTACCGGTACTGACCGTCATGAATGCAACATGTGAAGGCCCGGTCCGATTTGCGGACCGGGCCTTCATGCTTTCGCAAGAAATAAACACCAGATAAGTCCCCGATACCGGACTCTCGGGCGCCGGCACGCGGTTGTATCAGGCGTGAGTTCAACCCATCTCGTCCCGACGGACCGACCGCCCAACCACAGCCGGCGCGACGCCATCATCGATGTCGCTGCTGAGCGCTTCGCCGAGCAAGGCTTCCACGGTGTCTCGATGCGCGACATCGCGAAGGCGCACGGCTCGTCCGTCGCAGCGCTCTACAACCACTTCGCCAGCAAAGATGACCTGCTGCTGGCAGTGGGCGAAAGATTTTACACAGTGTTCATTGACAATTTGCAGCGCGCTGCGACCCAACCCAGCGACGGATTGTCACGGTTCCTATCGATGGTGCGAGTGGCGGCCAACGACACGAGCCGCTACGGGAATGAATACCTCAGCATCTCGCGGGACACCCGACACGTCGCGCTGACCCCTGAGTTGGCCCCGCTCGTCAATGCGAGAAACGCCTGCGCGGCCATCTGGGAGCGCGTGCTGCAGGAAGGGATGCAGGACGGCTCGATCCAGGCCGGCCTCGATCCGCCGGCCGTCGTCTGGATCGTCTTCTCGGCAGTCACGGGCCTGGTCGACGTCAGTAACGCCAAGAGCCTCGCCGGCACGTTCCGCGGGGATCCGATGCAGGACCTGGCCGACCTGCTGCGGGACGGGCTCAAACCACGGAACTGACGGCGGGCTCAGCGCCGCCGGGTGCGCCGCCCGCCTCGGCAGCGAAGATCTCGCCTACGGTGCCCTGGCGGGCGAGGAGGACGAGCCCGGCCACCAGAAGCGGCAGGGCCGCGATGAACGCGACGAGCGCGCCGCCCCGAGGCACCGGTTCCCCGAACACCGCCAGCCCGGCGACCGCCGGGAGCAGCGCGGCGAACGCGCTGGTCACCGGCACCGCAACGACCGCGGCCCCGGCTTGCAGCGCGCGCGAGAGCAGGCTGAGCGACAGCAGCGCGGCAACGGCCAGCAGGTAGGGGGCCGGCGTCAGCAGCTGGTGCCAGACGTTGTGGTCGCGAAGCGAGAGGCTGATCTGGCGAGTGCAGAGCGTGGCCATCGCGTACGCGATACCGGAAGCACCGCCCAGCAACGCCGCGGTGACACCGCCGGGTGGCCGACGGCCGGCGACGAACGCCCCAGCAGCGGCCAGCACGACGACCCCCACCAGCACGAACTGCTCCCCGAGGGTCGCCTGGCGCCCCACCCCGTGATGCGAGGTCGCGAACGCGGCCGTCAGCAGCACACCGCCGGTCAGGATCGCCGCGATGCCGGCGACCCCGAGTCGCGACAGCCGCTCATGCACGACACGGGTCGCCAGCAGACCCAGCACGACCATGTCGAACAGCAAGAGCGGGGTGACGAACGCCGCGGGAGCGAGGGCCAGGGCGACCGCCTCGAAACCGAAACCGCCGAGATCCGCGCCCACGCCGGCCAGCCAGAGCTTGTTGCGTACCAGCCGGGTCAGCAGCCCGAGCCCGAGCCCCCTTCCGGTCTCGGTCCGCCGCGCTGCCAGCGCCTGGACGAGAGGCCCGGCGCCGTAACAGGTCGCCGCCCCGAGCGCGCAGACCAGTCCTGGGACCAGACTCCCGGCACCTGCGGCTTGGGTCACCCCGCCACCATGTCAGCCGCCGCTCCACGCCGGGCAAGGATTGTCCCGCCAAACACCACTTACTCCATCGAATTCAGGATGTTAACGTGAGGCGACGACACCGCACCCGCTGCTCCTGCGCTGCGGGCTCGCACGCCATCTGTATCGCGCTGGCTAAGCGCGGCGAGCTTTGACAGGCTGGCGACAAGCGCACCGGTCACCGGCGGCCAGCGGGTCCGATCGCACCCAGCGGCCCGACGCCCGACCACCCGGATCAGATGGAGACACCCGCATGACCACTGACGCCCCCGACACCACACCGGTCCCTGCGCCGCACGAGCCCGACACCGCGGCCTGGTCGTTCGAGACCAAGCAGGTTCACGCTGGGGCGAGCCCGGATCCGACCACCAACGCGCGGGCGACCCCGATCTACCAGACGACGTCGTTCACCTTCCGCGACACCCAGCACGCGGCCGATCTCTTCGGCCTGGCCGAGCCGGGCAACATCTACACGCGGATCATGAACCCGACGCAGGACGTGCTCGAGCAGCGGATTGCCGCGCTCGAGGGCGGGGTGGCGGCCGTCGCCGTGGCCAGCGGCCAGGCCGCGGAGACGCTGACCTTCCTGACGCTGGCGAGTGCCGGCGACCACATCGTCTCCAGCGCCTCGCTCTACGGCGGCACCTACAACCTGCTGCACTACACGTTCCCCAAGCTGGGCATCGACGTCACGTTCGTCGACGACCCCGACGACCTCGACGAGTGGCGCGCCGCGGCGACCGACCGCACCAGGCTGTTCTTCGCCGAGACGCTCGGCAATCCGCGCAGCAACGTGCTGGACGTGCGCGGCGTCGCCGATGTGGCCCACGAGGCCGGCGTCCCGCTGGTGGTCGACAACACGGTGCCCACCCCGTACCTGCTGCGCCCGATCGAGCACGGCGCCGACATCGTGCTGCACAGCGCGACGAAGTTCCTCGGCGGCCACGGCACCACCATCGGCGGCGTCGTCGTCGACGGCGGCACGTTCGACTTCGGCGTTCATGCCGCGCAGCACCCGCAGTTCCACGAGCCCGACCCGAGCTACCACGGCCTGCAGTACTGGCCGATGCTCGGTCCCGGCTCCTTCGCCGCCAAGCTGCGCGTGCAGTACCTGCGTGACATGGGCCCGGCGATCTCGCCGTTCTCGGCGTTCCTGCTCATCCAGGGCGTCGAGACGCTGTCGCTGCGGATGGAGCGCCACACCTCCAACGCGCAGGCGCTGGCCGAGTGGCTGTCCGGGCGCGACGAGGTGGAAGTCGTGCACTACGCCGGCCTGCCTTCCAGCCCCTGGCACGCCAACCAGCAGCGCTACATGCCCGGCGGCGCAGGCGCCATCGTGTCGTTCGAGCTTCGCGGGGGCATCGAAGCGGGCAAGCGTTTCGTCGACGCGGTCGAGCTGTTCAGCCACCTCGCCAACATCGGTGACGTCCGGAGCCTGATCATCCACCCGGCGAGCACCACCCACTCACAGCTCGCCGACGACGAGCAGGCTGCTTCCGGCGTCACCCCGGGCCTGATCCGGCTGTCGGTCGGCGTCGAAGGCCTGGAGGACCTGAAGGCCGACCTCGAAGCCGGGTTCCGCGCGTCGAAGGTGATCTAGGCGGCGGTGGCGACCCAACCTGCCCCAGCACCCGTCCCTCCCGCCAGCGGCGCCTGGCGGGAGGGCGATCCCGTCGGGCGGCGACAGTTCGTCGACGTCGGGCCGCTGCGGCTCGAGCGGGGCGGCGCGCTCCCGGCGGTGCGCGTCGCCTACGAGACCTGGGGCGCTCCGTCGCGTCGGCGACGACGGGACGATCAGCAACGCGGTGCTGGTGATGCACGCGCTCACCGGCGATTCCCACGCGACGGGCCGGGTCGAGCCGGGCCACCCGACGCCGGGCTGGTGGGACGGCCTCATCGGGCCCGGCAAGCTGATCGATCCGGCACGGCACTGGATCGTGTGCCCCAACGTGCTCGGCGGCTGCCAGGGAACGACCGGCCCCGCCTCACCGGGCCCGGGCGGCGCACCCTGGGGCAGCCGGTGGCCGCGCACGACGGTGCGGGACCAGGTGAGCGTCGAGACGGCGCCTGGCCGATCTGCTCGGCATCACCCGCTGGCACCTGGTGCTCGGCGGCTCGATGGGCGGGATGCGCGCGCTCGAGTGGGCGGTGTCGGCCCCGGAGCGGGTCGAACGGCTCGGCGTCGTCGCGTCCACCGGCCAGGCGAGCGCGGATCAGATCGGCTTCTCCGCGACGCAGATCGCGGCTATCCGGGCTGATCCGGCCTGGGCCGGCGGCGATTACCACGACGCCGCTCCCGGGCAGGGACCCCATGCCGGGCTCGGGGTCGCCCGCCGGATCGCCCATCTCACGTACCGCAGTGCCGATGAGTTGGAGACGCGTTTCGGTCGCAGCGGGCAGGACGCGGTCGACCCTCTCGACGGGGGCCGCTGGCAGGTCGAGTCCTACCTCGACCACCACGGCGACAAGCTGGCGCACCGTTTCGACGCAGGCAGCTACATCGCGCTCACCGAGACGATGAACGGCCACGAGCTGGGTCGCGGCCGAGGCGGACTCGAGGCGGCGCTCGCGACGATCACGGCTCGCACGGTCGTCGCCGGCATCGACAGTGACCGGCTCTACCCGCTCGAGCAGCAGGAGCGGCTGGCGTCCGGAATTGCCGGAGCGGGCGCGTTGCAGATCGTGCATTCCCCTTACGGGCACGACGGTTTCCTGATCGAGAGCGAGCAGCTCACCGAGCTGCTCGCGCCGCTGGTGGAGTGATCAGGCCGGCAGGCTCTTGCGGATGAGGTCGGCGATCAGCGCGTAGCCGTCGGTGTGCGGGTGGATGTCGTGGAACTGGCAGTAATAGGTCAGCTCGCACACCTTCGCGACCGCGACCGGCACGCTGCCGTAGGGGGCCAGCGTGGTCGTCTGCGAGAACGGCACGTAGGCGTCCGTCGCGGCAGTCACGTCGATGAACGTGGCCCCCGCCGCGTCGTACTGGGATTTGAGCGCGGGATTGATGAGCGACTTGAACGCGGTCACCGACAGCGAAGCCAGCGTGCTGACCTGTCGCGGTCTTGGAGACGTACTGGCCGAGAATGACGTCGGGATAGGTGATCCCGACGATGCGCACATCAGGCCCGGCGGCCGCGCGCAGCTCGGTGAGCAGCGTGTGCAGGTTGGCCTTTGCCGTCGCCAGCGAATCGGACACGCACGAGATGACGGCCGCCGTGTTCTTGGCGCGGGCGCAACTGGTGATGTCGTTGCCGCCGATGGAGACGGTGATGAGCCCGACGTCGGCCCGGTGGGCGCTGATGAACGCGGCCGCCGCCTTGGCCTGGGTCTGCGTGGGGTAGTTGACCGCTCCCGGGCCCAGCCGGTCGGGACGGCAACCGTCAGCCTTCAGGACCGAAGCGGTGGTGGCACCGGCGCAGGCGAAGTTCACCAGCGTGAGCCGCTTGCCGTTCACCGTCGCCTTCGCCGCCAGCTGGTAGGCGAACCCGTTGGTGCTCGTGACCCCGGTCGAGCCGTTGGCGGCCGGCTGGTACCCGGCGCCATAGCTGTCACCCAGTGAGACGTAGAACGAGTGCCCGGCTCCCGCCGTGGAGGGCAGGGTGGGGCTGCTCGATGGCACGGCCTTGGAGGACGCCGAGCTGGATCCGCAGGCTGCCAGAACGCCGGGGGCCACCACGATCGCGGCCGCCACCAGGGTGAGGCGGGAACGGCGCAAGCGGGCCAACAGGGTGAAGGTCACGGCGTCGAACGTTACGCGGGCAGGTACGTGGGGGTTAATAAAGAGCGAACACGTTCCCGGGCCTTTCAGCGGGATAGCCGTGACGTGGGGTTGGATCAGGAAGCCGCCCGGGCGGCCGGCGCGGCAGCAGCAAGGACAGGTGGCATGACGGAGCACGGCGACTGGTGGAGCTCACGGGGCATCCACGGCGCCGACGCCTCCGGTTCGTGGCACACCTCCCCGCTCATCGACCTGAGCCCCCGTCCCCGCGCGACGGGCCCGCGACCCGGCAGGCTGCTGGCGGCGGTGATCGCCGGTGCCGCCGCTCTGACAGTCGCCATCGCCGGCGGGAGCGTCGTCCTCGACCATCACAGCGGGACGCTCACCACCGGACTCGCGGGCATCATCCCCCCGGCCGCTAACACGTCGGCGACGAACCACCCCCTCCCGTCCTCGCCCGCCCCGCGCAAGAGCGCTGCACCCGCCCCGGTCCTCAGCGTCCCGGAGGTGGCAGGTCTCGTGCGAGCCAGGCGTGGTGGTCATCGACTCCCAGCTCGGCTACCAGAACGCGGAGGCGGCCGGCACCGGGATGGTGCTCAGCCCGACGGGCGAGATCCTCACCAACAACCACGTGATCGACGGGGCGACCTACATCACCGTCACCGTCTCCGGCACCCAGCAGCGCTACGTCGCCCACGTCGTCGGCACCGACGTCAGCCAGGACGTGGCGGTGCTCCAGCTGGTCGGCGCCAGCGGGCTGGCGACGATTCCGCTGGGCGACTCCGACACCGTCACGACGGGCCAGCCGGTCGTCGGTATCGGGAATGCGGGCGGCTCCGGCACCCTGAGCATCGTCACAGGCAACGTGACCGACACCAACCGCTCGATCACCGCCAGCGACCAGAGCGGGGCCAGCTCCGAGCAGCTCTCCGGGATGATCGAGGTGCAGGCCCCGATCATGGCGGGCGACTCGGGCGGCCCGCTCGCCAACCGGGCGGCAAGGTCATCGGCATGGACACCGCGGCGTCGGCAGCGAGCTTCCACTCGGGCCGGCCCACCTTCGGATTCGCCATCCCGATCAATAGGGCGTTGAAGATCGCCGCCCGGATCAGCCAAGCCGGCGGCACTCAGAGCACCGGCCGCGGCTACCTCGGGATCCAGGTGCAGGCCGTCAACCCGGGGACGAACTCCGGCGGAGCCGAGGTGATCTCCACCAACGCCAACTCCCCCGCCGCGGGTGCGGGCATCGAGCCGGGCGACATCATCACGTCGCTGAACGGTGAGGCCGTCACGTCAGCAGACGCGCTCACCGCGATCCTCGCGCAGTCCAAGCCCGGCCAGCTCGTCACGGTCGGCTGGAGCGACGAGTACGGCGAGGGCCAGAGCGCTCAGGTGACCCTCTCCAGCGGCCCCGCCGACTAGTCTGCTCGGCCCGCTCGTAGCGAGCGCGTCGCCCTGGCATTGCCGATTCGGCATGAGATGCCAAATCCGGGAACAATCACCCCATGACGACCCCTTTGTCACGAGTGGGTCGCTACGCGGGCAGCCGGCTCGCGGAGACCGGCCTGGCCCTCGCGACGGTCCCGGCAACCACCCTCGTCGTCGCGCTGCGCCGGCGCGCCCGCCGCAAGGCGAGCAATCAGGCCTGGCGCTATCGCACCCATCACGAGGCGTCGGCCGACAGCGCCCGCGTCGTCAGCGCGAACTACCAGAACGACCTGTCGGCGCAGGCCGAGATCGCTCGACACGAAGAGGAGCGGTCGGAGTAGTCCACAGCGCCGGCGGATTTTTCAGTTGAGCCCCAGCACGGCCTTGTAGTCGCCGTCGCGCGGGGCGATGAACAGACCCTCGGCCTCCGACAGCAGCGTCTCGCCGAGGTGGCAGGTGCCCTTGATGATGCGTTTGCGCCCGTCCTCACCCTCGGGCCAGGCCCGGATCCGCAACCGTTGATGCAGCGGGGTCGGCCGGCGGTAGTGGACGGTCAAGCGGCCGGTGAAACCGGTGGTCTGCTGGGCGAAGCCGAGCAACTCGTCGAACATGGCCGCCACCAGCCCGCCGTGCACGTGACCGGGCGGGCCCTCGTACGCGGCGCCGAACGTCACCCATCCCGACACGGCTTCGCCTCGGCCGGGTTCGTCGACGATGATCGGCGGGGCGAGCGGATTGGAGCGGCCCGACAGCGGGCTGTGCTCGACGAAGTCGCGCGGCTCGACCCCTGACTCGCTGACCTCCCACAGCCCGGCCCGCTGGCGCATCTGCTCGAGCCGGTCGGCGAACTGCGCGGCGGCGTCAGCAGCTGCCGCCGAGTCCTCCGCGGGAGGACGCACCAGCGCCAGCCGGTTGATGATGCGCCGCAGCTCGTCGGCCAGCCGGCGCGCTTCGGCCAGCGTGCGCGCCGGATCCGGGTCCGTCGTTTCGTTCGAGGCAGCCATAGCCGCTGACGTTAGTGGGCGAATTCGCTAGTTCCTCAGGCAGGATCCGGGTGTGCCCGCGGCCGTGCTGAACCCTGACGAGCTCGGCAGGCGCCGCGACCTGCGCCGCATGAAGGGCTACGCCGCGAGCCTGCTCGTCGTGGCCGTCATCACGTTCGCGCTCACCCGCCATCACGGCGGCACCCTCGGCTTCGTCAATGCCGGCGCCGAAGCTGCCATGGTGGGCGGGCTTGCCGACTGGTTCGCGGTGACGGCGCTCTTCCGCTCGCCGCTCGGGCTGCCGATCCCGCACACGGCGATCATCCCGAATCGCAAGGACGCGCTCGGGCGCAGCCTCGAATCGTTCGTCGCCTCCAACTTCCTGTCCGCGACCGTGGTGCGCGACAAGATGATCCGGGCCCGGGTCGCTGCCCGGGTCGGCTCCTGGCTGGCCGATCCGCTGCATGCCGCGCCGGGTCGGCAACGAGCTGGCGACCGTGACCCGCGCAGCGATCCGGGTGCTGCGCGACGAGGACGTCACGGCCGTGCTCGAAACGTCGATCCTGCGCCGGGTGGCCGCACTTGCCTGGGGTCCACCGCTCGGGCGGCTGCTCGGCCAGATCGTCGAGGACGGGACGCATCACCGGCTCGTCGACCTGGCCGTGGACGAGGCGCACGGATGGCTGCTCGCCAACCGCGAGACGGTCATCTCGATCGTCGCGGAGCAGGCGCCCGCCTGGTCGCCGAAGTTCCTCGACGACGCCGTCGCCGGCCGGGCCTACCGGGAGGCGCTGCGCTTTGTCCGGGAGGTGCAGGCCGACCCGTCGCATCCGCTGCGGCTCGCGGTCGACAACCTGCTCAGCCGCATCGCCGAGGACCTGCGGACCGATCCCTACACGATCCACCGGGTGGAACTGCTGAAGGAACGGCTGATCAACCATCCCGACGTGCGCGAGGGTGTCTCATCGGTGTGGTCGACGGCGCGCCGCCTGCTGCTCGAAGCCATCGACGACGAGAACGGCGAGCTGCGCCGGCGCACCGTCAGCGGGCTCGTCGACCTGGGCCACCGGCTCGCGTCCGACCTCGTGCTGCAGGAGAAGGTCGACGGATACCTGGCCGATGCCACCGCGCACGCCGCCGGTGCCTACAGCGGTGAGGTGGCCACCGTCATCTCCGACACCATCGCCCGCTGGGACGCCGCCGAGGCCTCGCGCCGCATCGAACTTCAGGTGGGACGCGACCTGCAATTCATCCGCATCAACGGCACCGTGGTCGGCGCCCTGGCCGGGCTGGCGATCCACACCGTCACCGTGCTTGCCGGCTAATCCGGGGCGATCCACCAGGGGCTGGCGTACGCCACGCTACGGCCGAGCGAACCGTAGGCCCGCGGGACGCCCCAGCCGGCCGGCGAGTGGGGGTCGCTGACGCGCAGCACCACCCACGGCTCGTCGGGGTCGATCTCGACACCCACCTCGAGCAGGCCTGCCCCGGACTCGACCCGCGCCACCTCCTCGACCACCGGCGTCACCGCTGCCCAGCGCAGCACCTGCACCGACAGCTCCATGCCCGACGCCAGTGGGCCGAGGTCGAGGTCGACCCTCAGCGGCTGCGTCCCCGGCTGCACGGGCCGGCGGAGCGGCTGCCCCATGAACGCACCGCCGAGCGTCGCAGCGAGCCGCAGTCCCTTGACCCGCGCGGCGAACGAGCGCCGGGCCGCCATCGCCTCACGCACACCGGCCCGGCTGAGCTCGCGCACGTACAGCCCGGTACGGCCCTTGCCCTCGGGATGGCCCCAGTCCTTGCCGTGCTCGTCGGTCACGCCGATCAGGCCCGGACGCCAGCCCGCGTCGAGGCATTGGACGAGCGGCGAGACGCCGCCGCGTTCGAAAGCGAGCAGGTAGTCGTCGGTCTTGTTGAACATCTCCAACCCGACCATCCGCGGCGCCAGCCCGAGGCGTAACGCGAAGTTCCCGAAGCGCAGCACGGTGCCGCGCGAGCCAGGATGGTTGAACGAGGTGAGCGCTTCGGCGCTCTGCGATGACTCGAGCCAGTCGTAGAGGCGTGGCAGGTCTTCGGCCGTGGGGTGCACGGGCGCGATCCACGCCGGGCTGTCCCAGACGTTGATGTGGCCGAGCAGCGGGTGCGACCACTCGAACCCGCGAATGGCCACGAACTCGCCGTCGCGATTGCTCCTCGCGGCGAGCTCCTCCAGCTCCGACCACCCCTCGTCGTCGAGGCCGCCGCCCCATGGCCCGGGCAGGTTGGTGTGGTCGGTGATGGCGGCCGCGTCCAGGCCGGCGGCCCGCATCGAGTCGAACGCGAGACGAGGATCGCCGCGGCCGTCCGAGAGGCGGGTGTGGTTGTGCAGGTCGGCGTGCACCAGTGCGAATCCCGGCAGGAGGGGTGAGCTGCGCCCCGTGCCGTAGGCGTCGATCGCGTCGGGATCGAGCAGCCCGCTCACGAGGAACCGGGCGGGAGGCGCATCCCCACATTCTCGCAGCCCGGCCACCGTGGCGCGCCGCGGACATGATCGGCGCAAGGCTCCGATTCCTGTGGATGAACGGCTAGGTTGCCGTCGTGAGCACTGAAGTGCACAGCCAGTCCGCGTGGGATTCCGCCCTGACGCAGCTCGCCGAAGCGGCCCGACACCTCCACCTCGACGACGGCATGCATCAGATGCTGGCGACCCCGCGCCGCTCGATGACCGTCAGCGTTCCGCTGACACGCGACGACGGCCGGCTCGAGGTGCTCATCGGCTACCGGGTCCAGCACAGCCTGACCCGCGGGCCGGCCAAGGGCGGTCTGCGCTACCACCCCAACACCGACCTGAGCGAAGTCACCGCGCTGGCCATGTGGATGACGTGGAAATGCGCGCTCATCGGGCTGCCCTACGGCGGCTCGAAGGGCGGCATCACCGTCGACCCGCATGCGCTGTCGGCGGTTGAACTCGAGCGCATGACGCGGCGCTACGCGAGCGAGATCCTGCCGATCATCGGGCCCGAGCGTGACATCCCGGCGCCGGACGTCGGCACCGACGAGCAGACCATGGCCTGGTTCATGGACACCGTCTCGGTGCAGACCGGCTACACGGTGACCGGGGCCGTCACCGGCAAGCCGATCAGCCTCGGCGGCAGCCACGGCCGAACCGGCGCGACCTCTCGCGGGGTCGAGTTCATCACGCTGGACGCGCTGCGCACCGCCGGCAAGCAGCCGGACGAAGTGACCGTCGCGGTGCAGGGCTTCGGCAAGGTCGGCGCCCTGGCAGCCCTGTTCCTGCACGAGGCGGGATGCCGCGTGGTGGCCGTCTCCGACATCGGCGGCGGCGTGCACAACAGCCTCGGCGTCGACATCCCGGCGTTGATGAGAGCCCGAGAGGAGGGGGCCGAGTCCGTCACGGCAGCCGGCGTCGCGGGCGATGTCATCAGCAACGAGGAGCTGCTCGCGTTGGACGTCGACGTCCTGGTGCCCGCGGCCTTCGACGGCGTCATCACCTCCGAAAACGCCGACAGCGTGCGCGCCAAGATCATCGTGGAGGGCGCCAACGGGCCGACCACGCCGAACGCTGACGCGATCCTCGCCGACCGGGGGATCACGGTGGTCCCCGACATCCTGGCCAACGCCGGCGGCGTCGCGGTCTCCTACTTCGAGTGGGTGCAGGACCTGCAGGCGTACTTCTGGGACGAGCCCGAGGTCAATGACAAGCTCGCCAAAGTCATGCACCGCACCTATAAGGACGTGCTCAACGCGGCCGCCGAACACGACGTCAGCCTGCGTAGCGCGGCTCAGATCATCGCCGTCGGCCGTGTCGCAGAGGCCCACCGCATCCGGGGGCTGTATCCGTGACGTGCGCGCCCACAGGTTGGCGACGGCTCCCCGTGGTAGTAATGACACAGGTGTAATTCCAACGTCGCACCAGGGAGGTGTCGCGTGGTCAATCCCGCCGCCAGCATCGGCACGCATGCCAAAGCTTCAGTGTCCTCGGTGCCGGCCAAGCCTGCCCCGACCTCTCCCGCCCAGGGCGACGCCGACGAGCTGACTGCCCGCGAGGCGGAGATCCTCGATTTCGAACGCCAGTGGTGGCGCCTGGCAGGCGCCAAGGAGCAAGCGGTCGCCGACCGGTTCGGACTCTCGTCCACCCGCTACTACCAGCTGCTGAACGGGCTGATCGACCGTCCCGCGGCGCTGCGTGCCGACCCCATGCTCGTCAAGCGCCTGCAGCGGCTGCGGCTCCAGCGAGAGCGAGCACGCTCCGCCCGCCGATTGGGACGGCCGGTCTAGCGGAGCCATGCGGGGCATCCGCGTCCCCGCCGCGGCTCTGCGGCTGCTGCGGTACGTCTTGCCCGCGTGTCTGGTGGCGGCCACCGTCGTCGCTGCCATCGGCCTGTTCCGGGTTGTCGGCCGGCCGGCGACGCAGCCGCTGTCCCAGACGGTCCCCTCGCTTCATCTCGGCGCCAGCCCCGGAGCCTCGGCCCCGGCCGCCGCGATGGCGACTCCGCGCCCCACGCGTCCCACGCGTACGGCCGGCCCGACCGCGCGCCCGTCGCCGCTGGCCCCACTGACCGCGCCGGTCGTCGTCTTCAACGCGTCGGGGGTGAGCGGCCTGGCCGGCCGCACGGCGACGGCCCTTCGGCTGCGCGGGGTGAACGTCGCATCGATCGGCAACCTCAGCTCGCCGCCGGCGCCGGCGGTGGGGACGGCCGTCTACTACGCGCCGGGGATCCGCAACCAGGCCAGGACCCTCGCCGAGCTCAGCGGAGCCGCGACGATCTCGCCGGCCCCCGCCTGGCTCGGCACGGCGGGCACACTCGTTCTCGTGCTGTCCCATGACCACTGAGCTTCCCGAGCCGACGACCGCGCCCGGCCGCGAGGGCTTGGCCGCCCTCCTCGCGCGCCCGCGGGCGTCCCTGGCCGCGCTCGACTACGACGGCACGCTCTCGACCATCGCCCAGCGCCCCGAGGAAGCGACGCCGGCACCCGGTGCGCTGGAAGCGGTCGGTTCGCTGGCTGAGCGGGTCGGGGCCGTCGTGCTCATCAGCGGCCGGCCCGCCGGGCAACTCCTGGAGCTGACCGGCCTGCGCCGGCATCCGGCACGGCATCTGATCACCGTGCTCGCCCAGTACGGGCTCGAGCGCTGGGACGGCCATACCGATCAGCTGTCGTCCCCGCCGGCGCTGCCCGGGGTCGCCGGCGCGCGCCGGGAGCTCGCCGCGCTGGTGGAGGATTCCCAGACGCCGCACGGTGTTTCGGTCGAAGACAAGGGGCAGGCGCTGGTCGTGCACACGCGGCTGACCGCCGACCCCGATGGCGTCCTGGCCGCATTACGGCCCCGCCTCGACGCCATCGCCGAGCGAGCGGGCCTCGAACCGCATCCGGCCCGCAACGCGCTCGAGCTGCGCCCGCCCGGCTACGAGAAAGGCGGCGCGCTCCTGCGCTTCACCCGCGAGCGCGCGTCGGAAGTCGTGCTGTTCATCGGCGACGACCTCGGCGACCTTCCGGCGTTCGACGCCCTGGACCAGCTACGCGAGGAAGGCATTCCGGGCATCGGGATCGTCAGCGACTCGGCTGAGGTCACCGGCCTGCGTGAGCGGGCGGATCTGCTCCTCGACGGCCCCCCGGCAGTGGTCGCCTTCCTGCGCGAGCTCGCCGAACGTCTGAGCTAGGTACCGGCCCTCAGAGCGCGTCGAGTTGCGTGGTGAACCAGCGCGACGGCGGCATGGCCACCGCGGCGCTCGCCAGCCGCCGGCAACGCTCCGCGCGCTCGTCACCGGGCATCTGCAACGCGTCCCACATCGCCTCGCTGGTCTGGATGACGTCGTACGGATTGACCACGAGGGCGTCCTCGCCCAGCTCGGCCACCGCGCCCGCCTCCCGGGAAAGCACCAGCGCCAGATCACGCTGGGAAAGCACCGGGCCTTCCTTGGCGACCAGGTTCATCCCGTCGCGCACCGGGTTCACCACCAGCACGTCAGCCATGGCGTAGGCAGCGAGCGAGCGCGGGAAGTCATCGCTCACCTCCAGGTGCACCGGTTCCCAGCCCGGACGTCCGAACTCCTCGCTGATGTCGGACGCCATCCGCTGCACCGCCGCGGTGTACTCGCGGTACTCGGGAAGGTCATGCCGGCTCGGGTAGGCGAACGCCAGATGGACCACCTCGCCGTGCACCTCCGGGTGCATCCGCAGCAGCTCCCGGTACGACTCGAGCCCGCGGACGATGTTCTTCGACAGTTCGGTCCGGTCGATGCGCAGGAGCAGCCGGCGCCCCTCGACCTGCTCGCTCAGCAGCTGCATCCGGCTCGCGACGTCAGCCGCCTCGGCGCGGCGGCGCAGCTCGTCGCCGTCGACGCCGAGCGGCGTGACCGATACCCGCGTCGTCCGCCCTTCGAAGCTCACCTCATCGCCCGCGACCGACGCGTTCAGCACGGCGTCGCAGCAGGCGAGAAAAGCGTCCGCCCAACGTTTGCAGTGGAATCCGAGCAGATCGGCGCCGAGCATCCCGCGCAGGATCTGACGCGCGACGGCGTCCGGAAGCATCCTGAAGTAGTCCGGGCCGGCCCATGGCGTGTGGGTGAAGTGCGAGATCCGCAGCTGCGGGCGCAGGTCACGGAGCATCCGCGGGGCAAGGACGAGGTGGTAGTCCTGGATCAGGACCTTGGCATCGGGAGCGGCATCCTCGGCGAGCGCCCGCGCGAAGCAGGCGCAGTACTCCTCGTAGGCCGCCCAGTCACCGGCCCAGACGCGCCCGAAGGTCGGGGCGCTGGCCGTATCGAAGAGCAGGTGGGAGATGAACCACAGGGTGCGGTTCGCGACGGCGTTGTAGGCGCGGTCGAAGATCACCCGATCGAGCTCCAGCATCCGGACGATCTGCTCACCGCCGCCGCTCGCATCGGGAGGCGCCGGCAGCCGGCCGTCCCGCGAAGCCCGCACCGCCGCGCGGTCGCCGTCCGTCAGCGCCGCGCACACCCAGGTGACGGGTTGCCGGTGACCCTCGAGGGCGCTGATCATGCCTCCGCCGCCGCGCCGGGCGGTCAGCCGGCCGCGCTCATCGGCGAGGTAGGACAGCGGGCCACGGTTCGACGCGACGAGCACCGTCGCGCTTGGCCCACGACCCCTGCCTGTCATGAGTACGCAGCGTAGTGCCGGGTAGGCAACCGGCTATGACGGCGGAGGGAGAGCCTGCGCAGCAATCAGGTTCCGAGAGCCGCTCCACCGTGCTCCTGGCCTTCAGCGCCAACCTGATCATTGCCATCGCGAAGACGATCGTCGGCGTCATCACGCTGTCCAGCGCCATGCTCGCCGAGGCCGCGCACTCCTGGGCCGACACTCTCAACCAGATCTTCCTGCTCACCTCACTGCGCAGGGCCGCGCGGCCCGCCGACTCCGTGCACCCCTTCGGCTATGGCAAGGAGCGGTTCTTCTGGACGTTGCTCGCCGCCGTCGGGATCTTCGTGACGGGCGCCGGCTTCTCCGTCCTGCAAGGCGTCAGCTCGCTGCTGACCCACCACAAACAGCCTGACGCTGCCGAGTTCACGCTGACGTACGTGGTGCTGGCGGTCGCCTTCGTGCTGGAAGGCGCCTCCCTGCTGCGCGCGCTGGGGCAGGTGCGCGACGAGGCCCGCGAACGCGGCCGCACCTTCGTGAGCCACCTACGCCGCAGCAACGACCCGACGGTGAAGGCGGTGGCCAGCGAGGACGGCGCCGCGGTGATCGGGATCCTGCTCGCCGCGCTGGGCATCGGGCTCCATCAGGCGACCGGCTCAGCGGTCTATGACGCCGCCGCCTCCATCACGATCGGCGTGCTGCTGGCCTGGGTTGCGTACGCACTCGGACGCGACACCAAGGGCCTGCTGATCGGGGAATCCGCCGATCCGGAGCTGCGCCTCGACATCCAGCACGTGGTCGGCCGGCACGCCGAGGTCGACGCCGTGCTCGAACTGCTGACGATGCAGCTCTCCCCCGACGACGTGCTCGTGGCCATGCGCGTCGACTTCGTGGACGGGCTGGACTCCCAACGGATCGAACGCGTCAGCACCGAGATCGAGCAGGAGCTCACGCCAGCTTCCCGAGCGTCCGCCACGTCTTCCTCGACGCCACCAAATCGACCCGGGAGCAGCGCGAGCTGTCCCGCATCGTGCAGCGCCTGGCCTCCGACGATGCCGCCGGCGACCCCGACGCCGCCCTGCGCCTCACCCAACTCGCGAACGCGAACGCGACCCACACCTGATCATGAAAGCGGAGCGCGGAGCGGACGGCGGAGGCCCAGCCGAGGCCGAGCGCCTGCTCCTCGATGACGACGTTCGGGGTCGCCTCGGCCAGCGCGCGCACCGGGGCGGAGCGCGCGCCGTTGGACACCAGGTGGAAGCGGCCGACCTGCGGGGCCATCACGAGATCGCTGGCACTGTCGCCGATGGCGACGGCGTGCTCGGGACGCAATCCCCGCCGGGCGAGGTCATATGCGACCGCCCGGCCCTTGTCGATGCCATCCGGCACCAGGTGGTAGACGTGCAACACGTCGATGTCGAGACCCGGCGTCGGGCGCGCCGGGAGCATGCCGTTGTCGTGCAGGCGCACCCACGGCGCGCCCTGCCCGGCGAGCCAGGCGTTGACCTCGGCGACGTCGGCCTGCCCGCGCAGCATCACGTCGAGCTCGTGCCCGAGATGCCAGGGATCGTGGAACTCGAGCCGGCCCGCGAACCGGTGCAGCATCCCTTCGACGAGGTCAGCCGGGATGGCGTCGTACTCCTCGGGCATCGCTCCGCGAAGCAGGTGGCGCCCCCGCCCCCGGTCCCAGGCGACCATCGCGCCGAGTTCCGCGATGTAGCCGTCCGCGCCGAAGATCCCCGACGCCTCGAGCAACTGCGGCTGTGAACGGCCGCTGACGAGCACGAGCACCACCCCCGCTTCGAGCAGGTCGGCTAGAGCGCGGGCCGGCTCCAGCGAGATGGCTTCGTCCTCGGTGCGCAAGAAGCAACCCCGGGGACCGACCATGGTGCCGTCGAGGTCGGAGTAGATCACGCGTACGCCGGACGGGTGTAATCCCTGACGAGGAGGTGTCACGGTCAGCTATCCTGGCTGCTGCAGGACACAACTGAATGTGTTGCTCATCTCGAGGGGCAGAGGGACCGGCCCGCTGAAGCCCCGGCAACCACCTATCTGGCGATCACGCGTCATGCGGATCCGCGCCAGAAGGCAGGTGCCAATGCCGGCCCGCCAGACAGGCGGGAACGATGAGGAGGCTCTTTCCGCATGACCACGCTGCTCGATGCGCCGGTGATAGTTGCCGACAATCCGGCGACCCACCTGAAGTGTCGCAACTGTTCGGCCACCTACGAGCTCGCTGCCGTCCACGTCTGCGCGCAGTGCTTCGCCCCGCTGGAGATCGGCTACGACGAGGACCTGCTGCGCCGGGTCACCCGCGCATCGATCGAGGCCGGGCCACAGGACCTCTGGCGCTACGTGGGTCTGCTCCCCGCGGGCCACGATCCCGCCACCCGCGTCAGTCTCGGCGCCGGCTGGACCCCGCTGCGCCGCGCTGATCGGCTCGCCGCCGCCCTCGGCATGAAGTCGCTCTGGATCAAGGACGACAGCGCCAACCCCACCCACTCCTTCAAGGACCGCGTCGTCAGCGTCGCCCTGTCCGCCGCCCGCCAGCTCGGCTTCACCACCGTCGCCTGCGCCTCTACCGGCAACCTCGCGCAGTCCGTCGCCGCCCACGCGGCCAGCGCCGGGCTCGGAGCCGTCGTGCTCATCCCCCACGACCTCGAGGCGGGCAAGACCGTCTCCACCGCCGTCTACGGACCCACGCTCGTCGCCGTGCAGGGCTCCTATGACGACGTGAACCGGCTCTGCAGCGAGATCGCGGGCGAGCAGGAGTGGGCGTTCGTCAACGTCAACGTGCGGCCGTTCTACGCCGAGGGCTCCAAGACGCTGGGTTACGAGGTCGCCGAGCAGCTCGGCTGGCGGCTGCCGGAGCAGATCGTGGTGCCGATCGCCTCGGGCTCGCTGCTGACGAAGGTCGACAAGGCGTTCGGCGAGCTCGGACGCCTCGGATTGATCGAGCCGACTCCCTATCGCGTGTTCGGGGCCCAGGCCGAGGGCTGCAACCCCGTGGCTGCCGCCTTCGCCGCCGGTCACGACACGGTCACCCCGGTGCGGCCCAACACCATCGCCAAGTCACTCGCCATCGGCAACCCGGCCGACGGCCCGTACGCGCTGGACGTCGCCCGCCGCACCGGCGGCGCGATCCGTGACGTCACCGACGAAGCGGTCGTCGAGGGGATCCGCCTGCTGGCCCAGACCGAGGGCGTGTTCGCCGAGACGGCGGGCGGGGTCACGGTCGCCACCCTGCAGCGGCTGCTGCGCGAGGGCGCGCTCGACCCGGCCGCCGAGACGGTGCTGTTCAACACCGGCGACGGCCTGAAGACGATCGACGCCATGGCACCCACCAGCGGCCCCACGGTCTGCATCGAACCGACTTACGACGCGTTCGAGGCGGCGCTCAACCAGGCGGTTCCCGGACTGCTCGCGTAGCGCAGGCGCCCGCTTACCGGGGCGGCTGCTGGCGGAACGGTGACTCGATGATCTGCGTCGCGCCGTCGTTGGCCGGCGGATCCTCGGGCGCCTGATCCTGCGCGGCCTGCTCTTCGGTCGGCGCGTTGTAGCCACCGTGCCCGTAGCCCTGCGGCTGCCCGTAGGCAGGCTGGCCGTATGAAGGCTGCTCGTACGAAGGCTGGCCGTACGAAGGCGGCTCGTAAGCGGGCTGACCGTACGGCTGCTGGCCGTACGCCGGGCTGCTGCCCGTAGGCGGGCTGGCCGTAACCCGGCGGCGGCGTACTGCGGCTGTTGTCCGTACTGGCCGGCGAACTGCGGGCTGTACGCCGGCTGCTGGACGTTGCGTCTTCCACCGGACTGCAGCGCGCGCACGATCACGGCAAGCAGCACGATCGCCGAGCCTCCGAGGGCGGTCCAGGCGCCGACCCCGAGGTTGTGAACCGGCAGCTTGTCCTTCTCGATCTGGGTCGCGTACACGATCGACCAGGGCACCAGCAGCGCCGGGATGACGGCGAGCAGGCAGGCCTTCCCCGGCAGCACACCCAGGATCAGCATCAATCCGGCGGCGACGACCAGCGGGATCCCCCACAGCAGCGAGCGGGGGCCCACTCCCGTCCAGACATGGACGTTGTTGATCGCCATCCCGTCGAACTTCTTCCAGGCATCCAGCTTGAGATTCAACGTCCCCGAGATCCCCGCACTGGTGGAGCCGGCGACCCAGGGAAGCAGGCTCGCGCCCGCCGACCGCGCCCGCCCCGAAGCCCACCACGCCGCCGATGGCCCGCCCGATGCGCACCACCGTCAGCGCGAGCAAGGCGCAGACCACGGCCGCCCCCACCGAGATCGCGACCCCGGCCCATTGCGGGACGGAGGGTTTGAGCAGGTCGGAGAGCCCAGCGGCGATCACCATGATCGTGCCCTTCCCGTCGGCGTGTCGCGAGAAAGGTAGCGTGCCGGACCGGCTTCGGGCAGCCGACGCACTGTCTTGCACTCGACAGGGTCGAGTGCTAAAAATGGACTGGCACTCGAAGGTGTCGAGTGCCAGGCCGCCTCAGGACGAGGCCGAGTGGCGCTCAAATGCGACGCTCCCGGACGTCCGTCGCGGGCGTCAAGAGCGGCTGGCTAACGGCACTTATCCACTGGGCCCGTCCATCTGCTGGAGGGAACAACCACATGCCGAAAATCATCGCGTTCGATGAAGAGGCCCGTCGCGGCCTCGAGCGCGGGATGAACCAGCTGGCCGACGCGGTCAAGGTGACGCTCGGCCCCAAGGGCCGCAACGTCGTGCTGGACAAGAAGTGGGGCGCCCCCACGATCACCAACGACGGTGTGAGCATCGCCAAGGAGATCGAGCTCGAGGACCCCTACGAGAAGATCGGCGCCGAGCTCGTCAAAGAGGTCGCCAAGAAGACCGACGACGTAGCCGGTGACGGCACCACCACCGCCACCGTGCTCGCCCAGGCGCTCGTCAAGGAGGGTCTGCGCAACGTTGCCGCCGGCGCTAACCCGATGGGCCTGAAGAAGGGCATCGAGGCTGCCGTCGAGCGCGTCTCCGAGGAGCTGTCCAAGCTCTCCAAGGACGTCGAGACCAAGGAGCAGATCGCTGCCACCGCCTCGATCTCCGCTGCTGACACCACCGTCGGCGAGATCATCGCCGAGGCGATGGACAAGGTCGGCAAGGAAGGCGTCATCACCGTCGAGGAGAGCAACACCTTCGGCCTCGAGCTCGAGCTCACCGAGGGAATGCGCTTCGACAAGGGCTACATCTCGCCCTACTTCGTCACCGACCCCGAGCGCATGGAAGCCGTGCTCGACGACCCGTACCTCCTGATCGTCAACAGCAAGATCTCGTCCGTGAAGGACCTGCTCCCGCTGTTGGAGAAGGTCATGCAGTCCGGCAAGCCGCTGGCGATCATCGCTGAGGACGCCGAGGGCGAGGCGCTCGCCACCCTGGTCGTCAACAAGATCCGCGGCACGTTCAAGAGCGCTGCGGTGAAGGCTCCCGGCTTCGGTGACCGTCGCAAGGCCATGCTGCAGGACATCGCGATCCTGACCGGTGGCCAGGTCATCAGCGAGGAGGTCGGTCTCAAGCTCGAGAACGCCGACCCTCGACCTGCTGGGCCGCGCTCGCAAGGTGGTCATCAACAAGGACGAGACCACCATCGTCGAGGGCGCCGGCGACACCGACCAGATCAACGGCCGGGTCAACCAGATCCGCGCCGAGATCGAGAAGAGCGACAGCGACTACGACCGCGAGAAGCTGCAGGAGCGGCTGGCCAAGCTGGCCGGCGGCGTTGCGGTCATCAAGGTCGGCGCTGCCACCGAGGTGGAGCTCAAGGAGCGCAAGCACCGCATCGAGGACGCCGTTCGCAACGCGAAGGCGGCCGTCGAGGAGGGTGTGCTGCCGGGTGGTGGGGTCGCGCTGATCCTCGCCAGCGTCAGCGCGTTCGAGAAGCTCGACCTGGTCGGCGACGAGGCCACTGGTGCCAACATCGTCCGGCTCGCGCTCGAGGCTCCGCTCAAGCAGATCGCCGTCAACGCCGGCCTCGAAGGCGGAGTTGTGGTCGAGAAGGTGCGCGGCCTAAGGCCGGTTGGGGCCTCAACGCCGCCACCGGTGAGTACGTCGACATGGTGGAGACCGGCATCATCGAGCCGGCCAAGGTCACGCGCTCCGCGCTGCAGAACGCAGCGTCGATCGCCGGCCTGTTCCTCACCACCGAGGCGGTCATCGCTGACAAGCCGGAGAAGGCCGGCGCCGGCATGCCCGGCGGCGGCATGCCGGGCGGCGGTGACATGGACTTCTGATCCTCGGATCAGTAGTTCGCACGACCGTTCAACCCGTTCATCACCAGTGGGGCGGCTTCCTTCAGGGGAGGCCGCCCCTTTGGCTTCCCTGTCGGTCGCGGCTGACGAACCGCATAGTCACGCTTGTCGTAGTTTCATGTGTACGGGGGATGTGGCTTGCCACGCGCTCCGTCGACCGACTGCCGGCCACCAGCAACGGAGTGACCAGATGCGTTCAGCTCAGGGCTACCGCGACTCGCGATCGCGGCAGTCGGCGACCGCCCTCATCGCCGGCTGCGGCAGCAGCGGTGGCAGCAGCGACGCGTCATCCCGAGCGGCGCGCCCGGCGGGTCCGTGCAGGCGCTGCTCGCCGGCTCGGTCGACAAGACCTTCGCGGCCAAGAACGCCAAGATCCGGCTCGACTTCAACGGGTCGGTCGCCGGGCAGAATCTCTCGTTCGGCGGTGACGGCATCGCCGACTTCGCCGGCAAGAAGTTCCAGCTGACCCTGCAGTCTGCCCGCTGCCGCCGGGATCAGCGGCACCATCGAAGAGCGCGTCATCGGTAAGGACATCTACCTGAAGCTCCCGGCGGCCGAGCGAAGCGTGACCGGCGGCAAGCCCTGGGTCAAGTTCAACGCCTCCGACTTCAGCGCCAGCGGCACCACCGGGCTGAACTCAGCCAGGCAGGATCCCACCCAGCTCCTCAGCACGCTGCGCGGCGTCAGCGACAGCGTCACCAAGGTGGGCACCGCCCAGATCCGCGGCGTGCAGACCACCCACTACCGCGCGGAGGTCGACCTCGCCAAGGCCATCAAGGCCAGCGGGCGCCGACGCGTCCAGCCCTCGACGCAGTTCGCCAAGACACTGGGCAGCCAGCACCATTCCGGAGGACGTCTACCTGGACAGCAACGGGCTGGCCCGCCGCTTCGCGGTGACGATCAAGCCCGGTCTCCCGAGCTCCAGCGCCGCCAGCGTCGGCCGGGCCGGTCTCGTTCACCATCACGGTCGACCTGTACGACTTCGGCAATACCGACACCTCCGGGATCACGGCACCGCCGGCCGGTGAGGTCGGGAGCTTCCCGGCTGCGGCACAAGCACCGGGGCAGCGGCAGCACCACGGGCTGAGCCGGCGCCGAACGACGGCTGCCGCGCCGGTGACCTCGCGCCCGCGGCCGGCATGGCAGGCTGAGCGGTCGATGAAGCGCTCCGCTGGCCGCCGGCAATCGGCGCTCGTGACCATGCTCACGGCGTTCACGGCGGCCTGCGGCTCGAGCGGCAAACCCGCGGCCGGGGCGAGTCCCAGCGCGAGCATGCCGATGTCGATGCCCGCGACGAGTGCTCCCCTCGATCCCGGCGCCATCGATCCACTACCGCCGTCATCGGCAACGGCCCGGCCATCGGCGACGTCTACGCCCATGACGAGGCAGGCATGTTCACGGCGGCGACCCGGGGGGTCCCGTACCGGATCTACGTGCCCAACCACGGTGACGGCACCGTCTCCGTCATCGACCCGGTCGCCAAGAAGGTCATCGACACGTTCGCCACGGCACCCGGGTCGCAGCACGTCATCCCGGCCTGGGACCTGAAGACGCTGTACTCGGCCAACGACGAGCACGGCAATTCGCTGACCCCCATCAGCCCGCTCACCGGGAAGCCCGAAGGTCCCAACATCCCCGTCTCCGACCCGTACAACATGTACTTCACGCCCGACGGAAAGTTCGCCATCGTCGTCGCGGAGGCGGAGAAGAAGCTGGACTTCTCCGATCCGCACACCTTCGCCTTGCAGCATGCGCTCGACGTGCCGGGCTGCGCCGGGGTCAACCACATCGACTTCTCCGCCGACGGCTCCTACTTCATCGCCACCTGCGAGTTCGGCGGCGCGCTGGTGAAGGTCGACACCGCGCAGCAGAAGGTGCTCGGGTATCTCAACGTCGGCGGCATGCCGCAGGACATCAAGATCGATCCGGCCGGCAAGGTCTGGTACGTCTCCGACATGGACCAGAACGGCGTCCACCTGATCGACGGCGACACCTTCAAGCAGATCGGCTTCATCCCGACCGGCCCCGAGGCGCACGGGCTCTACCCGAGCCGCAACGCCCACGTGCTGTACGTGTCCAACCGCGGAGGGCCCCGCGACCAGGGTTCGGTCAGCGTCATCGACTTCGCCACCCGCAAGGTCATCGCCACCTGGCCGATCCCCGCGCCGAGCACCCCTGACATGGGCGGGGTCTCCCCGACGGCAAGACCTTGTGGCTGTCCGGGCCGGCGCAACAACGAGGTCTACGGCATCGACACGACCACCGGCAAGCTGGTCGCCCGCATCCCGGTCGGCACCGAGCCGCACGGCCTTGCCGTCTGGCCCCAACCCGGCCGCTACTCCCTTGGCCACACCGGCATCCTGCGCTGAGCGGCCGGCGCTCGCTGTGAGCGCAAGTCAGCGCTTACGGGCGAGGGTGAGCCCGTCGGCGATCGGCAGCATCACGACCTCGACGCGCGGGTCGACCGCCAGCGCCTTGTTCAACTCGATGGTCACGAGCGTTCCCTGATCCGTCGCCGGATACGAGGGCAGCACGGTTCCGTTGCGCAACGTGTTGTCCAGCAGCAGCAGGCCGCCGGGACGCAGCCGGGGCAGCAGCAATTCGACGTACTGCGGGTTGCTGACCTTGTCGGCGTCCAGGAATGCCAGGTCCACCACGGGGTCCAGCGGGAGTGCGGCGAGCGATTCGGCTGCCGGGCCGAGAGTGAGCTCGATACGGTCGGCCGACCCCGGCGCGATCCCAGTAGCGGCGGGCGATCGACGTCCACTCGTCGCTCACGTCGAAGCACTGCAGGCGACCCCCGAGTGCGCATGCCGCGGGCGAGGCAGAGCGCGCTGTAGCCGGTGAAGGTGCCGACCTCGATGATGCGACGCGCTCCCATCGACGGAAGCGAGCGTCGTCAGGAAAGCACCTTGCTCCGGAGCGATCTGCATTTGCGCGACATCACGCAAACTCTTCTCGGTCTCGTCGCGAAGGTCGGCGAGGACGTCGTCGAGCGGGGTCATGCTCGACCTCAGGTAGCCCTGCAGCTCCTCGGAGAGAAAGAACGAACTGCCCATCTCAGCCCTCGAGGCTCAGATCGTCGGAGTCGACGATCGTGTACGAGTAACCCTGCTCGGCAAGAAACCGCTGGCGGTGCGCGGCGTACTCCTGATCGAGGGTGTCGCGCGAGATCACCGTGTAGAAGTGCGCGGGCCGGCCATCGGCCTTTGGGCGCAGCACGCGTCCGAGCCGCTGCGCCTCCTCCTGCCGCGAGCCGAACGTGCCGCAGACCTGAATCGCGACGCCCGCCTCGGGAAGGTCGATGGACACGTTGGCCACCTTGCTGACGACCAGCACCTTCAGCGCGCCGTTGCGGAACTCCTCGAACAGCCGCTCGCGTTCCTTGTTCGTCGTCGACCCCTGGATCACCGGGGCGTCCAGCAGCTCGCCGAACTCGCCGAGCTGGGAGAGGTACGCGCCGATCACCAGCACCCGGTCGTCCTTGTGCCGCTCGACCAGGGTCTTCACGACGAAACGCTTGGACGCGGCGGTCGCGCAGACGCGATAGCGATCTTCGGGCTCGCTGACCGCGTAATTCATTCGCTCGTCATCGGTGAGCGTGACGCGCACCTCGGTGCAGAGCGCCGGCGCGATCCAGCCCTGAGCCTCGATGTCACGCCAGGGTGCGTCGTAGCGCTTGGGGCCGATCAGGCTGAAGACATCGCCCTCGCGGCCGTCCTCGCGCACCAGGGTCGCGGTCAGCCCGAGCCGCCGGCGCGACTGGATGTCGGCCGTCATCCGGAAGACCGGCGCCGGCAGCAGGTGCACCTCGTCGTAGATGACCAGGCCCCACTCGCGGGCCGAGAACAGGCCCAGATGCAGGTGCTCGCCCTTCCTGCGGGTGGTCATCACCTGGTAGGTCGCGATCGTGACGGGGCGTACCTCCTTGCGCTCGCCGGAGTACTCCCCGATCTCGTCCTCGGTCAGCGAGGTGCGTGCCAGCAGCTCACGGCGCCACTGGCGGCCGGCGACGGTGTTGGTCACCAGGATCAGCGTGGTGGCGCCGGCCTTCGCCATCGCCGCCGCACCGACGATCGTCTTCCCGGCGCCCGACGGAAGCACGATCACTCCCGACCCGCCGGCCCAGAAGCCCTCGACCGCCTCGCGCTGGTAGGCCCGCATCGACCACCCCTCCTCGCGCAGCGAGATGGGGTGGGCCTCACCGTCGACGTAGCCGGCGAGATCCTCCGCGGGCCAGCCGACCCGCAGCAGCGCCTGCTTGATCCGGCCCCGCTCGGCCGCATGGACGACGACGGTGTCGTCATCGACCCGGGCGCCGAGCAGCGGCTGGATCTTCTTCGATCGCACCACCTCTTCCAGCACCGCGCGGTCGAGGGCGTGCAGCACCAGGCCGTGCACCGGAGAGGCCTCGAGCCGGAGCCGGCCGAAGCGGTCCATCGTGTCGGCGACGTCGACCAGCAGCGCGTGGGGCACCGGAAAGCGCGAGTAACGCATCAGCACGTCGACGGCCTGCTCGGCGTCGTGGCCGGCGGCCCGCGCGTTCCACAGTGCCAGGTTGGTGATGCGATAGGTATGGACGTGCTCGGGAGCGCGCTCGAGCTCGGCGAAGGGCGCCAGCGCAGCCCGCGCCTCGTCGGCGAGCTCGTGGTCGGTCTCCAGCAACACCGTCTTGTCGGACTGCACGATGAGAGGACCGTCGGCCACCGGCTCCCCCTCACGACTTTCGTCCCGACCCCTACGGTCGCAGGTCTCGGCTCCCAGTGAGGAAGGTACCGATCGCCGCCGGGCAGTTTCCCCTGACTCTAGAGGGGCGCCCGGGATACCGGCGGCGAGAGCGCGTGTCATGGGTACTCGGGCGCGTAAGCAACACCTTGATCGCTTGCAGGGCAAATGTCAGCTCACGCGTTCAGCGAGAAGGGTTGAAGGTGGCCTGAAATGCGCCGTCTCGAGAAAGTCCTCATCGGCCTCGGTGTCCTGTTCATCGTGCTCGGAGTGATCGCGGTGTACGCCCTGCCGGCGCTCGCCGTGAAATATCCCGGCGGCCCGCTGAACAAGACCGCGCACGCCCGGGGCACGTTCACCCTCTACATCGACCCGGCTTCAGCCGCGCCGCTCGCGACCCCTCAGAAGCTGCCGCTGGACATCCAGCGCAACCTGCATGTGATCGAGACCGACGGCAGCCGCGCGGTGGTCGCTGAGAACGATGTCGAGCAGATCGGCAACCTCAAGCCGCAGGACCTGCAGCAGCGGTACGTCCTTGACCGCAAGTCGCTGAAGGACGTCGCCGACGACCGCGCCTGGGCGTACACCCCGAGCAACAAGATCGACCGCTCGCCGGCGTACTCGGTCAACCTTCCGTTCAGCTCCGGCAACGGTCCGTACCAGGTCTGGAAGAACGAGTCGGGTGTCTCGTACGCCTTCACCAAGACCGGCCTCGGTGAAGCAGGCCGGCGTGACCCTCTACCGCTATCAAGGATCGATGGCCGGGCGCGCCGGCGCAGGCCTACTACATCGACCAGCTCGCGTCGCAAGGCATCCCGAAGTCGCTGACCCCCGCCCAGGCCGCCGCGCAGCTGAAGGCGCTGGGTGCTGATCCGGCGCTGCTCGAGAGCGCGGTCCTGCCCAGCCTCGCCGCCGCCGACCGCTCGGCGGCGACGGCGCTCCTCGCGCAGAACGTCCCGCTGAAGTACACGATCGACGTCCACACCAGCTTCCTCGTCGAACCCAAGACGGGCGCCATCGTCGGCCTCGAGCAGATCAACCAGACGCTCTACGCCACCCCCGACATCCAGGGCATCGGGCGCATCCAGACCATCCTCAACAAGCCGCAGTACGCGAAGAACGCCGTGATCCAGTCCGCGGCCGAGCTGATCGGCAAGCTTGTGAAGAACCCGCCGCGCAGCAAGATCTTCAACATCACGTACTCGCAGGTCCCGGCCTCGATCGCCGATCTGGCTTCGTTCGCCAAGGGGCGCGCTGACAAGATCACCCTCGCCAAGGTCACGCTGCCGTCCGTGATCGGCGGTACGGGAGTCGTCCTCACGCTGATCGGCGTCGGCCTCGGCCTGCAGGCGCGGCGGCGCGCTCGCCACGGTGCCGGTGGTGCTCCTAGCGCGGACACCCGCGAGCAGCTGCCGGTGTAACTCCGCGAAGTCTGTCGTTCTCCCGACATCGGGCGGTGGAACGCGAGATTCTGACGGGCAGTTGTCACTGTCAGCTCACCCGTTCCGGGCGGGCGGCCAACGGGGCAAGGGGAAGCCATGTCAGAAACGTGGGACGACTACACCAGCACTGACACCAGCGCTGTCGACAGCACAGCGGCCGCCGCGCTCGACAGCAGCGCTGAAGACACCGCCGCGGCCAGTGACGCGAACTTCCAATCCTTCGACGACGTCATCACCGGCACCGGTGACGTATCCACCGATCTGGACAACGCCGCGAGCAACGCGGACTGGTCGAACTGGAACCAGGCCAGCGCCAACGAATGGTCCGACTCGGCCGACAGCTACCAGCAGGCCGGCCTCGACGCGCTCTCCTCGGGTGACTACGAGAGCGCGCAGACCGACTTCGCTGATGCCGCCAACTACGCCGACGGCGCCTCCAATTACGCCGAGACGGCGTCGGACTACGCCGACACGGCGTCGAGCTGGACCGACCAGGCAAGCGCAGACGCCTCGTACGACGAGTCCTGAAAGAGCGGCCGCCGCCATGCCGTTCGCACGAATGGAGCTGGTTCGCACGGTCGCTGCCCCAGTGGCGACCGTGCGGACCGCCCTCACGAAAACCCTGCGCGACCAGCGGTTCGAGCTGACCGCCGAGCGCCTGACGAGCCTCGAGGGCAAGCGCGGATCGCAGCTCGCCGCGGGGGCGCTGCAGCCCAAGAAGTCGCCGATCGGCATCAAGATCGAGCTCGCCACCGAGGCCGGGACGACCATCGTGACCGCCGGCCTGTTCGACCGGTGGCGTGCTCCGGGCGGCAAGGCCTGGGGGCAGAACCGCACCTACGCCGACCTCTTCACCGAGATCGCGCAGGCGCTCGACGCGAGCCTGCGTGCGGTCGATCCCGACGTGTTGCTGACCCCGCCCGTGTTCACCAGCACCGCGGGCGACATCGGGCTGCTGGAGCGGACGAACGTCGCGAGCGGCAACGCGGGCCAGAAGGCGGCCCAGCGCGTCGATCAGTGGCTCGGCGGTAGCGCTCCTGACAAGCCCGCCGGCCCGCAGGTGGTCATCGCCGCGCCCGACGCCGAAGCGATCCTCGATGCGATGCGCGTGCAGGGCATGCTCACCGTCGCGCTGCTCATCTCCCGCGTCCCCGGGTCGATGCCGCCGGCGCTGGCTGCCGACGTCGAGCGGGTCGTCGGCGAGATCGAGCGGTTCCTGGATTCCAGCGCGCCGGGCCTGGTGCCGGTCATCCAGATCAGCGAGGCCGACAAGCCCGTCATCACGTTCCTCAGCGAACAGGCCCGCCTCCGCGACGCGCTGCCGCTGCGCACGCTCCAGAGCTGCACCACGTGCCGGCACGAGAAGGTCGTGAACCCCGACTACCAGCGGCTGGTCGAGCGCAACCGCAAGATCAAGGGCCTGACCGGCTTCCTCGGCGCGAGCATCTCCAGGTCGGGAGTCAGCCCCTTCATCCTGGTCGGCCGGATCCTCCCGCTGGTGAAGATGGACCCCGACTACGTCTGCCCGCGGTGTCAGGGGCTCGACGCGGAGGAGCGCCTCGTCGTCTTCTGCCCGAACTGCGGCGAGCGGCGCGACGAGCCGGCGCTTCGCACCTGCCAGCGCTGCCAGCACGACTTCCGCAAGGCGCTGGAGCCCGAGACGCTCTGGCTGCCGGTGGGCACCGCCGCCGAGCGGTTCGCTCCCCCTCCGCCGCCACCGCTGCCCGAACCCGTCCGGTCGCCCGCGATCCCCGCTGCGCCGCCGGCGTTCCCGGCCGGCTTCTACGCCGATCCCGACGGCCGCTGCGAGGCACGCTGGTGGGACGGCTACCAGTGGACCGCGCAGGTGATCATCAACGGCCGGCCCGCCGTCGACACCGGCCAGCCGACCCCGACCCAACCCATCCAGGCGCTCTGACTCTCTCCCCCGTCCGCGCCCGCTACGCATCGAGAAGCCGGCGCACCTGCTCGCTCAGATCGGGTGCGCCGGGCCGATTGTCGATCTCGTGGTGCGGTACGGGAGGGCTGACGTCGGGCTGCATACGGCGCACGAAAGCGGCGAAATCGGTGCGCTTGCCGCCGTCGCGTGGCGACGCCCTGGTAGCAAGCCGGGTCGCGAGCGTTTCGGCGTCGGAACGCACGTAAACGAGTGCGACGCGCCCGCCGCCGAGCTCGTCGACCCAGCGCTCCCAGCGCTGCGGCACGCGGATCTGCTCGGTGAACGGCGCGCACAGCAGGACAGCGCATCCGCGGGAGCTGATCTCCCGAGCGGTCGCCGTCAGGCCGGCGTACTCGTGACGCTTGACGTGCGCGTCATACCAGTCGCCCTCCCGCTCGTCAGGAGCACGTCCTGCCGCGGCCAGCGTCGCCGCCACGAAATCGCCGTAGACCGTGTCCTTGTCGATGAGCGCCGGCACCGCGAGACCAGCTTCGCGGAAGGCAGCCAGCAGCGCGTCCGCGACGGTGGACTTCCCCGATCCGGGAGCTCCCGCGACGACCCAGATCGGCGCGCGCTCAGCACGCGGCGGGGAGGCGATTTCGCCAGAACGGGCGGCAACGGGCACCATGAAAGGGTGACATCCGGACCTGGCCGCGGGCGACAGCCTGCTCGCGACCGCCCGCCGCGGCTGCGTCCGCTCGCCGCAGTGCTGCTGGAAGACGTGGCGGCGGTGGACGCCGGGACGCCCGACTCCGAGCTGCTGGACCGGCTCGAAGGGGCTCTCGCGCAGCTGCCCTCGGCCGAGCGCGCCGCCGTGATGACCACCTACGGCTACGGGGAAGGTTCCGGGGCCGTAGGCGCCGATCTGGGGCTGAACGACCTGGAAGCCGAGGCGCTGTCCCGTAACGCCCTGCAGCTGCTTCGAGCCGCGCTCGCCGACGCCGAGCCCGACCACCGCGAGCGCTATCCGCGCCTCGCCGAGCGCAACAGTCGCAAGAGCACCAAAGCCCCGGATTAGCCGCGCCCGCACACACCGCGCCCGCACACACGAAGGCCCCGAGCACGAGTGCCCGGGGCCCTGTGCGCCGACCCGCCAGGTCGCCTCACGGCGTGAGGTGGCTCGAAGCCACTTTTTTGGGTCCGGGGGCCATGGATCGGATCGGCAAGCTCTTGTGGTGTCGGGACAAGGCTACTCAGTCTTGAGCTCCGATGGGCCGTTCGGACCCAAGGGAACGCCCGTGAAAGGCGCGTAACGACGGCAATATTCGTACATCGCGATACCGCTGGCGACCCCCGCGTTGATCGACCGCGTGGAGCCGAACTGCGGGATGTGCAGCACCACCGAGCAGCGCTCCCGGGCGGCCGGCGACAGTCCGGGACCCTCCTGCCCGAACAGCAGCACGCACCGGCGCGGCAGCGGCCACGCGGGCAACGGCTCGCTGCCCGGCAGGAGGTCGATGCCGATCAGCGGGAGCTGCGCGGCCTGCGCCCAGGCGGCGAGATCGTCCACCGTGTCGTGATGAAGGATGTGCTGGTAGCGATCGGTGACCATGGCGCCCCGGCGGTTCCACCGGCGCAGCCCCACGATGTGTACCGCTTCGGCAAGGAAGGCGTTGGCGTTGCGCACGACGGTCCCGATATTGAGGTCGTGCTGCCAGTTCTCGACGGCGACGTGAAAGGGCATCCGCCGGCTGTCGAGGTCGGCGATGATGGCGTCCATCGACCAGTAGCGGTAACGGTCGATCACGTTGCGCCTGTCGCCGCCGGCCAGCAGTTCGGGATCCAGGCGCGGATCCGCAGGCCATGGCTGCGGATGCGGCCCGACCCCCACCTGCTCACCGAGGCCCTCGCCGAGCGCACGGTCGAGGGCGCCGTTGAGGGCACCGTCGAGCGGCGGCATCAAGCGCCGAGCCCCCGCGCAAGCAGGTCGATGAGCCCGAAGGCGAACAGCGCGATGCCGACGACACCGTTGGCGGTGAAGAAGGCCCGGTTCACCTTCGACAGGTCGTTCGGCTTGACCAGGCTGTGCTCGTAGCCGAAAGCGATGGCCACGAACGCCAGCCCCACCCACCACCAGGCGCCGGCGTGCACGACGGCACCGAAAGCGGCGAACAGGCCCAGCGTGACGACATGCGTGCCCACCGCCGTACGCAGCGCCACCACCGGCCCGAAACGCGCCGGCAGCGAGTAGACCCCCTCGGACCGGTCGGACTCGATGTCCTGCAGCGCGTAGATGAGGTCGAAGCCGCCGATCCAGAGCCCGACGGCCAGACCGAGCAGCACCGGCGTCCACGACCAGTGTCCGGTCACCCCGATCCAGGCCCCGATCGGGCCGACCGCCTGGGCCAGACCGAGCAGCCCGTGACAGAGCCACGTGAAGCGCTTGCCGTACGGGTAGATCACGAACAGCACCAGGGCGATCGGGGCGAGCGCCAGGCACAGGAGAGACAGCAGGCCGGCGGCCGTGAGGAAGATCGCGAGGGCGACCGCGGCGCCAACCGCGGCCGTACGCACCGAGACCGTCCCGGTGACCAGTTCGCGCTTGGCGGTGCGGGGGTTACGCGCGTCGAGGCTGCGGTCGACGATCCGGTTCACCGCCATGGCGAACGTGCGCGCCGCGACCATGGCGATGGTGACGAGGATGATCGCCCGCCAGTGCACCGACCCGTTCACGCTGAAGCCCGCGTACAGGGCCGCGAGGTAGGCGAACGGCAGCGCGAAGACCGAATGCTCGATCATCACCAGCCGCAGGAACGCGCGCGCCGGGTGGGGCGCCGGCACTCCCATGGGCGGTGCCGCGGGCGGCACGGCGGTGGTCACAGCCCGTACTCCTTCCAGCGCCGGTCGACGGTCTCGGACACCTCCGGTGACATGACCGCCTCGGGTGGCCAACCGCGCGTGTAGCCCTCCTCCGGCCACTTGCGGGTCGCGTCGATACCGATTTTGCCTCCCCAGAACTGCTGGTAGGAGCCATGGTCGAGATGATCGACGGGTCCCGACGTGGCCAGCAGGTCATGGGCGTAGTCGACATTGCCGAACGCGCGCCACGCGACCTCGGTGTAGTCGTGGACGTCGCAGTCGGCATCGACCACGATGATCAGCTTCGCGAGCGACATCAGGCCCGCGCCCCAGATGGCGTTCATCACCTTCTGCGCGTGCTTGGGGAAGCGCTTGTCGATCGACGCGATCACGCAGTTGTGGAAGCCGCCCGCGACAGGAAGGTCGTAGTCGACGAGCTCGGGCAGGGTCATCCGGATCAGCGGCAGGAAGATGCGCTCGGTCGCCTTGCCGATCCAGGCGTCCTCCTGCGGCGGGCGGCCGACGACGATCGTCTGGAAGATCGGATTAGAGGTGGGTGCCTGCATGGTCATGCACTCGACGGTCAGCGCCGGGAAGGGCTCCACAGGGGTGTAGAAGCCGGTGTGGTCGCCGAACGGGCCCTCCGGATGACGCGCCCCGGGTTCGAGCCATCCTTCGAGCACGACGCTCGCGTGCGCCGGCACCTTCAGCGGGACCGTCAGGCAGTCGACGAGCTCGATGCGGCGGCCCGCGAGGAACCCGGCGAACAGGTACTCGTCGATCTCCGCCGGCAGCGGGGCGCTGGCCGCGTACGTCACCGCGGGCTCGCACCCGAACGCGATCGCGACCGGCAGGCGCTCGCCGCGCCGCTCCGCCACCGCGTGATGGGCGTTGGAGTCCTTGTGGATCTGCCAGTGCAGCCCGACCGTGCGGGAGTCGTGCTGCTGCAAGCGGTACATGCCCAGATTGCGGGCGCCGGTCTCGGGGTGGCGCGTATGGGTGAGCCCGAGGTTCAAGAAGATGCCGCCGTCATCGGGCCAGGCCTGGATGCCGGGAAGCAACCCCAGGTCGACGTCGGCGCCGCGCAGCACGACCTCCTGGCACGAACCCTCGGCCACCGTCCTGGGAGGGGCCGAACGCAGCGCACCGAGCTTGCCGAAGGCTTCGCGAAGTCCCCCGAAACCCACCGGGAGCTCGGGTTTGAGCAGTCCCGCGATCTGATCGCCGATGTCATCGAGCCGCTCGACACCGAGCGCCATGGCCATCCGGCGTTCGCTGCCGAAAAGGTTCAGCGCGAGGGGAAGATCGGAGCCACGCACGTTCTCGAAGAGCAGCGCCGGGCCGCCGGCCCGCACCACCCGCTGCACGATCTCGCTGACCTCGAGATGCGGATCGACCTCTGCTGTGATGCGCCGCAGCTCGTGACTGCGGTCGAGCCGCGTGACGAAGTCGCGCAGGTCGGGGTAGCTCGCCACATCTGCAGTCTGCCCGAAACCGCGTCTCCTGCCGCGCGTCCGTGAGGTGCGCTGACAGGACGCTGAGGGACACTGGCTCTCTGATCACATCGAATCTTCACCATCCGCCGGATGCCGCTGCCGGAGCGCAGCCCCTCCGGCTGCCCGCACGCCTCGAGGAGCTGAACCTCATGACCGCACCGCCACTGGGCGAACGCGTTCGGACCGGACGACCGGCAACCGTCGCGGGAGGTCTGCTCGCGATCACGCTCGCCGCCGGGTGCGGATCCTCGAGCGGTGGCGGCAGCATCGCCAGCCCCTCGGCTTCGACGGCCAGTTCGGCGACCCCGTCCGCCACCGACTCCTCGCCGGCGGCGTCCGCTTCCGCCACCAGTCCGTTCTCGTCCGCGAGCGCGTCCACCAGCACCGGGGGGCTTCGCGACTTCCACGACGCCGCTACCGGGGTATCCCTGACGATGCCGGTGGGCTACGTGATCGCGACCACTCCGGCGCAGGCGGCAGCAAGGTTTCCGGCCGTTCTCGGTACCGGCAGCGGGGTCGCCCAGCAGGTCAGCGATTCCGAAACGCGCCTCAAGAACACCACGATCATGATCGCGTTCCACCCGCCGATCGGCGGCGTGTCCGACAACGTCGGCGTCATCAAGCTGTCGGGTGAGGCGCCATCGGATCCGACGCAGATCCAGAGCTCCGTCTTCGTCGGCCAGGTGCGCTCGTCGCTGACCAACGTCGGCGCCAAGAACATCCGCTTCACCGACACCAAAGTCGGCGGGCAGCCGGCCGAGCAGATCGAGTACTCGATCACCCCGTCCGGCGCCGGGACGGTCTACGGCCGCCAGTTCTACCTGGCGGAAAAGAAGGACATCTTCGTCGTCACGGTGACGGCGGGGACGGCCGCGCGGGCCACAGCAGCCGGCGACTTCATCGCGGCGTCATGGACGGTCAGCTGACCGGGCGCCGCCTGGCCGCGGGCTACTTGATTCCCGCGTAGCTGTGCAGGCCGACGATGAACGTGTTGACCACGTAGTAGTTGATGATCAGCGCGCCGAACGCCGCGACCGCGAACCAGGCGGCCCGCTTGCCCTTCCAGCCCGCGGTCGCCCGTGAGTGCAGGTATGCCGCGTAGATCACCCAGGTGATGAACGACCAGGTCTCCTTGGGGTCCCAACCCCAGTAGCGCCCCCACGCGGCCTCGGCCCAGATCGCCCCGGCCATGATCGCGAACGTCCAGATCGGGAACGCGAAGGCCACCAGGCCATAGGTGAGCCGGTCGAGCGAGGCGGCGTCGGGCAGCCGGGAGAGCAGCGCCCCGGCCGGGCGGCGCATCTTCGCCAGGTACAGCAGCGCGACGATGCCGCTGACGAAGAACATCGCCGTCGCGCTCATGGCGGCGACCACGTGGATCTTCAGCCAGTACGAGTTCAGCGCCGGGACGAGCGGACCGGCCTTGACGTAGAGGACGGTGCCCGCCAGGCCCAGGTACAGCACGACCGGCACCAGGACGAAGACGCCGAGCCAGCGGACCTTCTGGCGGGCCAGCAGCACGAGGAAGGCCGTCACGACGATGAACGCCACGACGGTCGAGAACTCGTACATGTTGCCCCACGGCACCCGGTGGGCCGCGAAACCGCGAGTGACGATCGTGGCCAGGTGGGCGAGCCAGCCCAGCAGCGTGGCACCGACCGCGATGCGACCGGCCCGGCCGTAGCCGCTCTCGGGAGTGGTGGCCACCTCGACGGACGGCGCCGGAGGCGACGGGGGCGCCGGCGGCTGAGCCACCGAGGCGCCCGCCCCGACGAGGACCCTCTGCTCCGCGGCCTGCTCGCTCGGGAGGCTGACCACTGCCCGGATCACCTTGCTCGGGGTGCGCCGGAACGCCAGGTCGAACGCGAACGCCACCATGGCGATCGCGTACGCCATCACCGTGACGACGAACAAGTCGTTCGACAGCCCAGCCATCTGGCCCCTTACCCCTGCTCCGGCAGCCGGGCACGAACCCGGCGGACAAGATCGTCAAATTCTGCGGTCAGATTTCCGGTGCGGGCGAGCCCGCCGATCTCCACCACAGTACGACCCGCTTGTCCTGGATCGCGTGTGGTGTCGGCCCTGATCCACACCCGGCGGCGACGGATCAGCAACGAGCCGATCAGGCCGGTCAGCATCGCGATCGCCGCCCAGAGCACGAGACCCTTGCCCGGGTCGTACTTGACGGAGAAAACCGCGTAGCTGCGGACGTTGTCGACGGTGAGCGTGAGCCCGCCCGGCAGGCCGGTGACGCTGTCGGCACTCTTGTTGAACGGGCTCAGCAGCGGTGGGTTGGAGCCGCCGGGCCCCTTGACCTTCAGCAGCTTCATCTTGCTGGTGTCGAGCACGTACACGTTCTGCGGTGTGCCTGCGTCGATCCCCAGGTCGCCGAGGTAGATCTGGACGCCGGCCAGCCGCGGGTTCAGCAGCGCCGGGAACACCGAACTCTGGAAGTTCGTCTCGGAGAAGGTCGGGACCAGCCCGGCCTCGACCCCGATCTGCTGGGGCTTCTTCAGCGGGCCGACCGGTGGAAGACCGGTGTCGGGAATCTTGAACACGCAGTTCGACGTGAGGTACCTGATGTCATTGGCGATGCACGGGACGTAGGCGTCGTACACCGCGTTGCCGTTCTTGTCCTTCAACACGACGTGCGGCGAGTAGCCGTGGTTGATCAGGTAGACCTTCGCCTCGCCGATCTTGAGCGGATCGTTCACCCGGATGACGTGCTTGGTCGGCCTGGCGCCGGGCTTCGTCGTCAGCGTCACGTAGGCCCGATACGTCTTGGGGGTGGCGTCGGGCTGGTACTCGGCCTGGAAATCGGTCAGCTGGAAGGAGAACGGTGCGAGCTGATCGGTCTTGACCAGGCCGCCGTGGTTGAAGCTGTCGTACTGCACGAGCGTGTTGGTGAAGCCCTCGCCGTCGGTCACCACCACCTTGCCGGTGTAGCCGAACAGGCCGCCGACCGCGATCCCGGCCAGCAGGATCACCAGCGAGACGTGGAAGAGCAGGTTGCCGGTCTCGCGCAGGTAGCCCTTCTCGGCGCTGACCGAGCCCGCGTCGGTCGCCACCCGGAAGCGCCGGCCGCGCAGCACCAGGCGTCCGGCCTCGAGGACCTGCTCCGGTGTGGCCGCGGTCTCGAAACGGATGCCGGAGGACAGCCGCGCGGGATGGGCGGGTGCCTTCGGCGGGCGGCGCAGCAGGGCGCGCGCGTGCATCCGCACCCGCGGGATCAGGCAACCGATCAGCGAGACGAACAGCAGCGCGTAGATGGCCGCGAACCAGGGGGCGCCGAAGACGTCGAACCCGTACAGCCGGTCGAGGAACGGCCCGAGCTTGGGGTGCCGGGCGATATAGAGGTCGACGAGGGTGGGATCGACGCTGCGCTGCGGGAGCAGCGAACCCGGGACGGCGGCGAGCGCGAGCAGGAAGAGCAGCAGCAGCGCCGTACGCATGCTGGTCAGCTGCCGCCAGGCGCGGACGAAGGGCGCGAGCGGGCGGCGCCGGCCTCCGGGGGACGGGCGCTCGTTGGGGTCCACCGGCTGGGTGGAAAGCAGCTCGGGGGCTTCCAGCCGGGTCAGCGAGCTCACAGCGGCGTCTCGCTGAAGCCGGGCAAGTGCGCGCGTAGCTGGATGACCAGGTGGTTCCACTCGCCGGTGACCTCGAGCAACCCGGTGACGATGAGCAGCAGGCCCCCGATGACCATCACCACGCGGGTGTGGCGGCGCACGACGGCGAGCGCACCGAGGCCCGCCCGCATGCCGACGGCCACGAGCACGAAGGGGATGCCCAGACCGAGGCAGTACGCGGCCGAGAGGGTCGCGCCGCGACCGGCCGTGGCGCTGTTCAGCGCGAGGCCTTGGACGGCCGCGAGGGTCGGGCCGAGGCAGGGCGTCCACCCGAGCCCGAACAGCGCCCCCAGCAGCGGCGCGCCCGCGAGCCCCCGGGTCGGCATCCAGCGCGGCTTCCATTGCCGGTTGGCCACCATGAACCGGGAGAACACGCCGGCGAACGCCAGCCCCATCACGATGGTGACGACGCCGAGCACCTGCTCGATACCGCGCTCATGGCGGCGCAGCGCCGTGCCCAGCGAGCCGAACGCTGCCCCGTAGGCGATGAAGATGACCGTGAACCCGAGCACGAAGAGCAGCGCGCCCGCGACGACCCGGCTCCGGCGGCGGACGGCTGTCGGCGCCTCGACGCGCACCATGGTGTCGCCTTCAGAGACCTTTTCGCGCTGAGCCGCCGGCGTGGCCGGGACCTTTTCCGCCAGCTCGGACCCGGTGAGCCCGGCGACGTAGGACAGATAGCCGGGCACCAGCGGAAGCACGCAGGGCGAGGCGAAGGACACGAGCCCGGCGAGCGCGGCGACCGGCACCGCCAGGATCAGCGGGCCGTCGGTGACGAAGGAGCCGGCGCTCACGCCTCGGCCGAGACCTTGAGTACGGCCGACTGCAGCTCGTCGGGGGTGACGCCGCCGAGGAAGCGGGCGGCGATGCGGCCCTGACGGTCGATGATGAACGTGTACGGCGGGCCCGACGCGGCCGGCCAGGCGGCCGCCAGCGAGCCGTCAGCGTCGAACACGCTCGGATACGTGACCCCGTGACCGCGGACGAAGGACAGCGCGTCGGTCCTGGTGTCACGCTCGTCCACCCCGACGAAGGTGACCCCCTGGCTCGCCGTGGCACCGGCAACCTGCACGAGCGCGGCCGACTCGGCCCGGCACGGGGCACACCACGAACCCCAGAAGTTGACCACGACGACCTTGCCGCGCAGGGACGCGAGCGAGAACTGACTCTTGGTCAGGGTGCTGCCGCCAAGGTCAGGGGCGGCCTTGCGCTTGGTCAGCGACACCTCGGAGTAGCCGGGCTTGACCTGCACGAATCGCGTGCTGTCGCCCGCGGCGCTTTCCGAGCCCGAACAACCCGCGACCACACCGACGACTAGCCCCAATCCGGCGGCGGCGGCAGCAAAGCCGCGTCGACGATGGGGCACGAGTCAGTATGACCCAGCCACCTGAGAGCAGGGTTGCTCGCTGAATCTCGGAATCCGCTCACGGGAAGCTGTGCACACTTTGCACGGCCCTCCGCACCCGGGCGAGCCTCGCGAAGATAACGCCTGCGGTGGCGCTGAAAGACCACTTCGATCGCCACGAATTGTCAGGCGATTCGGAAGGCCCAGCGAGCGAGCGCCACGGCGCGATCTCGTTCACCACGTACTCAGGGCGGTCAGGCGGATGTCACTGCGACGGTGGAACCGCAGCACCGAGCCAGCCTTCTTCCGCGAGCCAGCGCGCGTCGAGGCCCTGGCGTTGCGCGAGCTGGTGCCGGGTGGCGCCGCGCTGGAACGGTCGGTCCGGTCTCGCGACACGTGCCATTCGCTCACCGAGCCAGTCAATCTCCGGCGACCACCCACGATCGAGCGCTGACGCCGGCCGAGCCCGGCGAGCTTGCCGAGTCGCTGAAGATGCCGTACGCCAGACCGGCACGTTCCGGGATCTGGGCTCGGAGCACTCGACGCTGACGATCGCCGGATCGGCGGCGACCTCACGTCGTCCGAGCCCGGGACCTGGCGGATAACCGGCTCACCTGTGGATAACCGTCACGCGCCGACGGCGTGCACCCCTCCGTCAGCGTGGATGATCTCGCCGGTGGTGGCGGGAAACCAGTCCGAGAGCAGCGCGATGCAGGCGCGGGCAGCGGGACCGCTGTCGCTGACGTCCCAGCCGAGCGGCGCGCGCTGGCCCCAGACCTCCTCGAACGTGTCGAACCCGGCGATCGACTTCGCGGCGATGGTGCGCAGCGGGCCGGCGGCCACCAGGTTCACCCGGATCTGCCGGGGGCCGAGGTCGCGGGCGAGGTAGCGGGCGGTCGATTCCAGCCCCGCCTTGGCGACGCCCATCCAGTCGTACGCGGGCCAGGCGACGGTCGCGTCGAAGTCCAGGCCGACGACGCCCGATCCCGGCGTCAGCATCGGCAGCACCGCCCGGGTCAGTGAGGCCAGCGAGAACGCCGAGACGTGCATGGCCGTCGCCACGTCAGGCCAGCCCGTCGTCATGAAATTGCCGCCGAGCGCGGATTCCGGCGCGAACGCGATCGCGTGCAGCACCCCGTCCAGTCCCTGGACGTGCTCTTTGAGCCGCTCCGGCAGCAGCGAGAGGTGATCTTCGCTGGTGACGTCCAGCTCGATGACCGGTGCCTTCTCCGGCAGCCGCTTGGCGATCCGCTCGGTGATGCGCAGCCCCCGGCCGAAGCCGGTGAGCACGACCTCCGCCCCCTGCTCCTGCGCCAGCTGCGCCACCGTGAACGCGATCGAGGCCTCGGTGAGAACGCCCGTGACGAGAAGCCGCTTGCCGTCGAGCAAGCCCATCAGAGCGGGATGTTTCCGTGCGTGCCACGGTCGGACGGATGCTCGGTGAGCAACGCGGCGAGCCGGGTGCGGGTGAGGTCGGGCTCGATGATCTCGTCGACCATGCCGCCCTCGATGGCGCGGCTGAGCCCACCCGACGCGGCGAGGTGCTCCTCCGCGAGCTTGGCCTCCAGGAGCGGCTTCTCCTCATCCGGCACCGCCGCGATCTTCCGGCGGTGCAGGATGCGCACCGCCGCGACCGCGCCCATCACGTCGACCTGCGCGTTGGGCCACGCCATCACGTGTGTGGCGCCGAGCGCCCGGCTGTTCATCGCGATGTAGGCGCCGCCGTACGCCTTGCGCGTCACGAGCGTGATCCGCGGCACCGAAGCGGCGGCGAACGCGTGCAGCAGTTTCGCGCCGCGACGCACGACGCCGTTCCACTCCTGACCGGTGCCCGGTAGGTAGCCGGGAACGTCGACGACGACCAGCAGCGGGACCCCGAACGCGTCGCACATGCGCACGAAGCGCGCGGCCTTGTCCCCCGCGGCCGCATCGAGGCAGCCGCCGAGGCGCAGCGGGTTGTTGGCCAGCACCCCGACGGTGCGCCCGCCGAGGGTGCCGAGCGCGGTCACCAGGTTGGGTGCCCACTTGCCGTGCAGCTCGGTCGGCGCCTCGTCGAGAATCGCTGCAATCAAAGGCTTCACGTCGTACGCACGGGCCGGCCGGTCGGGCAGGAAGCCGGCGAGCGCGCGGTCGACGACGGGCGTGGCGACCTTGGGACCCGCCAGCAACGCAGCGATGCGGCGGGTCGCCGCGTAGGCCTCGTCGTCCGTCGCGGCGACCACCGACGCCAGGCCGCTGCTGCGACCGTGCGGCTCCGGACCGCCGAGGCGCGCCATGTCGACGTCCTCGCCGGTGACGCTGCGCACGACATCCGGACCGGTGACGAAGATGCGTCCCTCCGGACCCATGATCACGACGTCGGTGAGCGCCGGACCGTACGCGGCACCGCCCGCAGCCGGGCCCAGCACCAGCGACAGTTGCGGGATCTTGCCGCTGGCCAGCGTCATGGCGGCGAAGACGCGACCCACGCCGTGCAGCGAGTCGACGCCCTCGGTCAGCCGAGCCCCGCCGCTGTGCCAGATGCCGACGACCGGGCAGCCGCGCGCGACGGCCACCTCGTACGCCTGGTACAGCGCGTCGCAGCCCTTGGTGCCCATCGCCCCGCCCTGGCGGCGCGGGTCGGTCGCAAACGCGATCATCGGCACGCCGTCGGCGACGAGCGCGGCAACCACCACGCCGTCGTCGTCGTTCAGCACCTCGGTGATCACACCGAGCCGCTCGATTCGCGCCATCGGGTCACGCGGATCGCTGACGTCGCTGGGGTCACGCGGGGGCGCGACGGAAAGGTCGGACTGGGGGGAGGCGGCAAGTGCCGTCATATCAGCTACTCCGGAAGGCGAGTGAAACGTTGTGCCCGCCGAAGCCGAAGGAGTTCGAGGCCGCGGCAAGCGGTCCCGAACGCAACGGCCGCGGATCGAGCCGGGCCACATCGAGGTCGACGGCATCGTCGGGGTCATCCAGGTTGCGGGTGGGCGGGGCGAGCCGGTCGCGCAGGGCGAGCAGCGTGGCGATCGCCTCGACCGCACCGGCGGCGCCGAGCAGGTGGCCGGTGCATCCCTTGGTCGCCGAGACGATGACCGAGTCCATCGCGGAGCCCAGCGCCCGGCGCATGGCCAGCGCCTCGGCCACGTCACCCTGTGGGGTCGAGGTGGCGTGGGCGTTGATGTGGGCGATGTCCTCCGGGGCCAGCCCCGCGTCACGCAGTGCCATGGCGAGGGCTCGCGAGGCGCCGGCGCCGGTGGTCTCCGGAGCGACCACGTCGTGCGCGTCGGACGTCATGCCGGCACCCGCCAGCACGCCGTAGATCTTGGCTCCCCGAGCGCGAGCGTCGGAGGCCCGTTCGAGCACGAGGATGCCGGCGCCCTCACCCATGACGAAGCCGTCCCGTGCCTTGTCATAGGGCCGGGAAGCCGCGCCGGGCTCGTCGTTGCGGGTCGACAGTGCCCGCATCGAGGCGAACGCGGCGATCGGCAGCGGGTGGATGACCGCTTCCGACCCGCCGGCCACGACCATGTCGGCGCGGCCCGCCCGGATCATGTCGAGGGCGAAAGCGAGCCCCTCCGAGCCCGAGGCACAGGCCGAGACCGGGACGTGCACCCCTGCTCTCGCCTTCAGCTCCAACCCGATCGCGGCGCCCGGCCCGTTCGGCATCAGCATCGGGACCGTGTGCGGGCTGACGCGGCTGGCACCACGCTCCCGCATCGTGTCGTGCTGCGTGAGGATCGTGGTGAGCCCGCCGATGCCCGAGGTCACGCACACGCCGAGGCGTTCCGGATCGATCTCCGGTGACCCGGCGTCGGCCCAGGCCTCACGTGCCGCGACGAGCGCGATCTGCTGGACCCGGTCGAGCTTGCGGCGCTGGTGGGCCGGAACCTCGGCGTTGAGCTTGGCCTCTGCCTCGTCCGACAGCTGAGCCGCGAACCTGACCGGCATGTCCTCGGGCCAGTCGGGCAACGTACGGGCCCCGTTGGCGGCGGACAGCAGCCCCTGCCACAGGCTGGGAGCATCGGAGCCCAGAGGGGTCAACGCGCCGATGCCCGTGACCACGATGTCCTCACCGGCACCGGCCGAGCGAGGCGCGGTGCGGGTATCGGCGGCGGCCATCAGGCTGCGACCCCGGCCTTCTCGATGAAGTCGACGGCGTCACGAACCGTCTTCAGGTCCTTGAGGTTCTCGTCCGGGATGCGGACGCCGAACTTGTCCTCGGCCGACGTGGCGACCTCGACCATGGTCAGCGAGTCGAGGTCGAGGTCGTCGATGAACGACTTGTCGAGCTCCACCTCGCCGGGCTCGATGCCGGCGATCTCGTTCACGATCTCGGCGAGACCAGCCAGGATGTCCTGCTGCGTCATGTACGTCCTCCTTGATGGATGGGCTTGCTGGGATTGCTTGCCGGCGACCCTGCGGTCAGGGCAGCCGAACGACTTGGCCGGCGTAGGTCAGCCCGGCTCCGAACGCGAAGAGCAGCACGCGATCGCCGCTGCCGACCTGGCCCTCGTCGACGAGCCGGGAGAGCGCCAGCGGGACGGATGCGGCGGAGGTGTTGCCGGCGTCGACGATGTCGCGGGCGAGGATGGCCTGCGGTGCACCGAGGCTGCGGGCGATCGATTCGGTGATGCGCAGGTTGGCCTGGTGCAGCACGATGGCGGAAAGCTCCTCCGGTGCGACTCCCGCCTGGTCGCAGGCGCGCCGGGCGACGGGCACCAGTTGGGTGGTCGCCCAGCGGAAGACCGCGGAACCTTCCATCTCCATGAACGACCGGCCGTCGGGACGCTGACGGACCTCGATGACGTGGGCCGCGGTTCCGTCGCTTCCCCACGCCACCGGACCGATCCCGCCCTCGCTCGCGGTGTCCGGCACGCCGACGAGCGCCGCACCCGCCGCGTCGCCGAAAAGGATCGCCATCCCGCGGTCATCGGCGTCGACCCAGTCGGTCAGCCGCTCGGTGGCGACCACGAGGGCGCGCCTGGCATTGCCCGCCCGTACCGCGTCGGCAGCCATCGATAGCGCGTAGCAGAAGCCGGCGCAGCCCGCGTTGAGGTCGAACGCGCCGGCCTGGCTCGCGCCCACCCCTGCGGCGATACGCGGGCCGATGCCCGGGATCGGCGTCTGCGAGGTGCACGAAGCGGTGATCACGAGATCGACGTCGCCGGCTTGAACCCCAGCAGCAGCAAGGGCTTTCGCGCCGGCGTCGACCCCCATCGCCACGAGCGTGTCATCGGGTCCGGCCACGCGGCGCTCGGAAATTCCGGTGCGACGCACGATCCATTCGTCACTGGTGTCCAGCCGGGCGACGAGATCGGCGTTGGTGAGCCGCGCCGTGGGGCGGTAGGCGCCGAGCCCGAGAATCGCTGGGCCCGCGGACTTGTCGCTCATGCCATTCCTCCGGCCGGCTGGGGCACATGAGCGTCGAGGCTGTCGCTGCCGGACGGGCTCAGGCGCACCAGCGGCTGCCCGGCTGCCACCGGATCGCCGTCGGACGCGAGCCACTCCACCAGGACGCCGCCGGCCGGCAGGGTCACCGGATGCTCAGCGCGTGAGCTACGCACGCTGCCGAGCATGGCACCGGCAGGTAACACTGAGCCTTCATTGAGATCAATAGCGTCGAACGTGCCGCCCTGCGGGGCGACCACAAGGCGGAACGGCGGAGCCGCTTCCGGAGCCGCTCCGCTGCGTGACGCGAGCAGCCCGCGGGCGGCGGCCAGGTCGTCCGGGGTCTTGACCGCGAAGGTCTCGACGCCGGGCAGGGTCCGCTTGGCAAGCCCGGTCAGGGTGCCTCCCGGCGCCAGCTCGAGCAGGGCCGTCACCCCGAGTGCGGCCATCGTCTGCTGGCAGAGATCCCAGCGCACCGGCGCCGCGACCTGGGCGACGAGCCGGGCGACCTTCTCGGCGCCCGTGGAGACGACCGCCCCGTCGGCGTTCGACAGCAGCCGCGGCCCGGGGTCGTTGACCGACAGCCCGATGACAGCGGTCTGGAGCGCCACGCGGGCCGGCTCCATCGCCGAGGTGTGGAACGCACCGGCCACCGGCAGCGGCCGCAGCCGCGCCTTGGACGGGGGGCCGTCAGCCAGCTCGGCGAGCGCCGAGAGCGAGCCGGCGACGACCGTCTGGCCGGCGCCGTTGCGGTTCGCCGCGATCAATCCGAGCCGCGCGAGCAGCTCATCCAGCTCGTCGGGGTCACCGCCGAGCACGGCCGTCATGCCCGTGGGCGACGCTGCGCAGGCCGCAGCCATCGCCGCGCCGCGCTCTCGCGAAAGCCGGAGCGCGTCGGTCGGGCGCAGGACGCCGGCCAGCACCGACGCGGGCAGCTCGCCGATGCTGTGACCAGCAACGACATCAACGTCGGAGGGGCCGAGCTCGAGCGCGGCCGCCGTCGCCAGGGCCAGCGCCGTCAGCAGCGGCTGGGCGACGGCCGTGTCACGGATCTCGTCTGCGCTACCGGTCGTACCGAGCGCGATCAGGTCAAGACCGGTCACCGCTGAGGCGTCGCGCAGGACGGCTGCGGCGACGGGATGATCGAGCCACGGGGTCAACATTCCGGGCGTTTGGGATCCCTGTCCGGGAGCAACGACGGCGAGCACGACTTCTAGCCTCCTGGTGACTGACGGGTAACTGCGTTGACGGCTCGAACCAAGTCGCTCACGCGCGTTTGTAGGTTTCGCACAATCGCCTGATTCTTTTTACAAAGCTGCCGCCGATCGCAACCGGCCCTGAACAAGGGCGACATGCAAGAGGAATCCGTCCCTCGGGTCGGTCGCTGACAGGCCCGTGAGCTCGGTCACGCGCCGCAGCCGATACCGCACCGTATTGGCGTGCACGAACAGTAACCGGGCGGCGCCGTCGATACTTCCTGTCCCCTCGATGTAGGCGGCGACTGTGGTGAGCAACTCCCCACCGGCCTCGGCGAGGGGCACGTAGACGGTCTCGACCAACTCCTCGGCGGCCGCCTGCTCGCCGGCCAGCGCCCGCTCGCCCAGCAGCGCGCGCGCCGACACCGGGCGGGGCGCTGACGGCCAGGCGGCGGCGACCCGCAGCCCGCCGAGCGCCGCCTGGGCCGAGACCGTCGCTTGCGCCAGGCCGAGCACCACCGGTCCCACCACGACCGGGCCCTCGCCGTAGCAGACCAGCAGTTCACCGAGCAGCGGCCGGGGATCGCCGACCGCTCCTACCAGGCTGATCAACGCCTTGCCGTGGACGCCGGCCAGCAGGTCGGCGCCGATGTCGCGGGCGACGCGATGCAACGCGACCAGACTGGGCTCGGGATCCCCCGCGGGAGCGCGCCCGGCCATGGCGACGACCCGCTCGGTGCTGCGCCAGCCGAGCGCCGCGGCCCGGCCGAGCACCGAGTCACCGAGCGGTGATCCGACTTCGCCGGTGGACCCGCGGACGAGACCATCGATCACGAGCGCCTCGAGCCGCGCATCCCAGGCGCCGCGCACTTCCGCCGCCGCGGCGTAGACCTGAGCGGCCGCGAATGCCAGCTCCCGCGAGTAGCGCAGGACGGCCTCGCGTAGCCAGTGCACGGTTTCGGGCTCTGCGAGACTGGCGACGCGCTCCTCCACCACGTCGACGGCGAGGCGGACCATGTCGACGGTGTGCTGCAGGCTGACGGCACGCACCAGCTCCCGCGGCGCGACGGCGAACACGCCAGCCCCGACCTCCGGGCCGGCGTCGGCCCGTTCGAGCCAGGAGCTGAACGCCGACAGGCCCGCCTGGACGACCAGCCCGATTCCCGCGCGCTGATCCGCCGGGAGCTCGACGAAGAAGGGCAGCTCGACTTCCATCCGCCCGAGCGCCTCGCGAGCCAGCTCTGCCGAGGCCTGACGCACTTTGCGCTGGGTCCGCGCCGCCCCGGGCGGCAGGTCAGGCACGCTGGCAAGTATGGCCCGGTCGAGAGCCCGCCGGCGCGTCAGGCGCCCACCGAGCCCTGCTTGTTGATTCCGGGCCCGTTGGGCTCGCAGTAACGGACGTACGCCAGCTCGCCGCCGCCCATGGTCTCGTCGTAGACCAGCGAGGTCACCGATGCCAGGGCGCACTGACGACGATCCGGGCGATGCCACATCGGCCGGCCTTCTGCCATGCGGCGGGTGACGAAGACCGGAAGCTGGTGGCTGACCAGCACGACCTCGTGTCCGTGAGCGGCCTCGCGGGCGTCGTCGACCGCGGCCGTGACCCGGGCGGCGACCGTCTTGTACGGCTCGCCCCACGAGGGCTTGAACGGGTTACGCAGCGCGTGCCAATGCTGGGGGTGGCGCAGGATGCCGGGTCCGGGTTCGACGACCCCGCCCTCGAAGTAGTTGCTGCTCTCGATGATCCGCGGGTCGATCTCGACCTCGAGCCCGTACTCCCTGGCCAGCGGCGCCGCGGTTTGCTGCGCGCGCTCCAGCGGCGAGGAGATCACCTTGACGATGTCGCGTCCGGTGAGGAACTTCGCGACCACCTCGGCTTGGGCGAGACCGGTCTCCGACAGCCGGAAGCCCGGAAGGCGGCCGTAGAGCACCTTGGTCGGGTTGTAGACCTCGCCGTGGCGCACGAGATGGACGACCGTACGGGCGCTCACGCCTGCTGGCCCGCGTCGGACGCGCCGCTGTGGGGCAGGTCGCCCACCCGCTCCGGTACGGCAGCCGCCGCCTTGGCCGCCGCAGGCAGCGCGGACGCGATGCGTTCGAGCGCCTCGTCGTCGTGGGCCGCCGAGGTGAACCACGCCTCGTACGCACTCGGCGGCAGGTAGACGCCCGCGTCGAGCATCGAGTGGAAGAACGCGGCGAAGCGGGCCACGTTCTGGCGCTGCGCTGTCGCGTAGTCGGTCACGACACCGTCGGTGAAGAAGATGCTGAACAGGCTGCCCGCACGGCCGACGTGATGCACGACCCCTTGCTCGGTCAGCGCTTGGGACGCGAGCTGCGCCACCCGCGCCGAGCTGGCATCCACCGCCGCGTAGACCTCGGGCGTGCAGGCGCGCAGCGTGGCGAGCCCGGCGGCGACGGCGAGCGGGTTCCCCGAGAGCGTGCCGGCCTGGTAGACGGGCCCGAGCGGGGCGAGCAGGGACATCAGCTCCCGGCTGCCGCCGAACGCCGCCGCGGGCAGGCCGCCACCCATCACCTTGCCGAACGTGAACAGGTCGGGGACGACCGCCGGGCCGGCTCGTGATGGGGGCCGGCCGTCGGCAACCCGTACCAGCCGCGGGCACTGACCCGAAAGCCCGTCATCACCTCGTCGCTGATCAGCAGGGCTCCGTGGCGGTCGCACAGCGCGCGCAGGCCCTCGACGAAACCGTGCTGGGGGGCGACCACTCCCATGTTGGCGGCCGCGGCTTCGGTGATGACGCACGCGATCTCGCTGCCGTACTCCTCGAACGCTGCCTGGGCCATCGTCGAGGTCGTTGTAGGGCAGCACGATCGTGTCGGCGGCCGTCGCTCCGGTGACGCCCGGCGTGTCGGGCAGCCCGAGCGTCGCGACGCCGGACCCGGCCGAGGCCAGCAGCGCGTCGACGTGACCGTGGTAGCAGCCGGCGAACTTGACCACCTTGGCGCGCCCGGTGGCTCCGCGGGCCAGCCGGATGGCGCTCATGGTGGCCTCGGTGCCGGAGTTGACCAGGCGTACCGACTCCAGCGGCGGGCCGACCCGCTCCACGATCAGCTCGGCAAGCTCGACCTCACCGGGGGTCGGGCGTACCGAACGACGTCCCGCGGGAGGCGGCATCGGCAAGCGCCTTGACGACGCCCGGATGGGCGTGGCCCAGGATCATCGGCCCCCACGAGCACACCAGATCGACGTACCGCTTGCCGTCGGCATCGGTCAGGTACGCGCCCGCACCGGAGGTCATGAAACGCGGGGTGCCGCCGACCGCGCGGAAGGCCCGGACCGGAGAGTTCACCCCGCCGGGGACAACCCGCAGGGCACGGGCGAAAAGATCCTCGCTAGCGGTCACCCACCGATCTTTTCAGGTGAGCCGGCCGGGCGCGTCAGGCAGCAGCCGGCAGATCTCCGCCGACGAGCCCGGCGAGCGCGTCCCGGCTGTCCAGCAGCTGCCGGGCCTGCCGGCGGGCGAGCGGGTAGACGGCTCTGGCCAGGGCGTTGTCGAAGAGGTCGAGCGGGGTCTTGGCGAGGCCGGCGATAGCCCTGTTGGGCCGGATGAGATGCACGGTCCCGCCGCTCATGCGCTCCCAGCGGCCGATCTCGCGGTTCAGCAGCGCCTCCATGAGGCGTCCCGCCCGGCCGAACATCGGCCCGGCGATCGGGGCGACGACGAGCAGGTGCCGGGCGGCGGGCGCCTGATCGGCCGACACCATCGACCGGACCCCGCCATCGACGTAGCGGCGGCCCAGCAGGTGCGCCGGCGCGAAGAGGGTCGGCACCGCCGACGACGCGGCGACCAGGTCGGCGAGGCGGAAGTCGGCACCGCTGAGCAGGACGCGGCGGCCGGTGGAGACGCGGACCGCGCTCGCCCGAACCAGCGGCGAGCGGGCGTCGCCGAGCACGTGCTCGGCGATGGACTGCAGCTTTCCCGGACGCAGGTTCGGCACCCGGACCGGCGGGAGAGCGCAGAGCGTCTCGAAGGGCGTACCGGTCGCCAGGCACGCCGCCACCCACGAGCCGGCCGAGGTCCCGAGCAATTGGCTGCCCGTCAGCGAGAGGCCGGCCTCGATCAGCTCGTCGACGATGCCGAACGCGTACGCGATCCCGAAGGGACCCCCGCCGCCGAAAGCGGCGGTCACGTACGGCAGCGGCTCGTCTGACTCCGGGGTGAGGGACGCGTCTGCAGGGCGCGACATCGGTCCTCCCGCCGGCTCGTCTCTCTGTGGGCCTAGCGACAGGCTCCACGATGAGAGAACGGTCGGAGCAGGTAAAAGGTCACGTCGCGGCCGGGCCCTTCGCCGACAGCGGAGCCACCGGCGGGGACGGTCAGGCGAGGACGAGCCCGGCGTCGAGCAGCGCCTGCTCGATGCGCAGCAGCTCGACCTCCCGGCTGAAGCGGTCCTTGGTGCCGTCCAGATCGTGGGCGATGCCGAGCGCGGCGGCCGTCTGGCGGATGACGTCTTCGTACGCGAGCCTGGCGCCCTCGCGCTGAACGCGCGAACGGGCCTGATCCATCCGCTGGATCCGCAGCCGGCGCAAGTCGGCAGCAAGTCGCTCCAGGGGCGGGCCCGGTGGCGTCACCAGCTTGCCGAGGCGGCGCAACCGGCGGCGGCGCGCCTCACCGGCGGCAGCAACCCACTTCGGCAGCGCGAAGATCGCCCCGAGAACGACCGTCGGGGCAAGCAGCGCCAGGCACAGGGCCAGCACCGTCAGCACCAATCCAGGATCGCGCCGAACGGTGCGGGTGTCAGCCCGTCGGGCGCACTGTGGCCCAGGCAACCTTGCCGGTGATCAGCGGCTCAGCAGCCGCGCGACCTCCGCCGCCCAGTAGGTCAGAACGATGTCGGCGCCCGCCCGGCGCACGGCAGTGAGCGTCTCCATGATCGTGCGCTCGCGATCGAGCCACCCCGCAGCGGCGGCCGCCTCGACCATCGCGTACTCGCCGCTCACCTGATACGCCGCCAGCGGCACGTCGACCGCCTCGCGCACCGCCCGCACGACGTCCAGGTAGGCGAGGGCCGGCTTCACCATCACCGCGTCGGCACCCTCGGCCAGATCGAGCGCCACCTCGCGCAAGGCCTCGTCGACCGAGCGGGCCGGATCCTGCTGGTAGGACGCCCGGTCGCCGAACTGCGGCGCGCACTCCGCGGCCTCACGGAAGGGGCCGTAGAACGCGCTGGCGTACTTGACCGAGTAGGCCAGCACCGCGACCTCGCGGGCGCCGACGTCATCGAGCCCGGCGCGGATCGCAGCAACCTGGCCGTCCATCATCCCGCTCGGGGCGACCACGTGGACCCCGGCTTCAGCCTGAGCTCCGGCGATCGAGGCGTAACGCGCGAGCGTGGCGTCGTTGTCGACCTCGCCCCTGGCTGGTCAGCACGCCGCAATGGCCGTGGTCGGTGTACTCGTCGAGGCACAGGTCGGCCATGAGGACGGTCTGGTCGCCGACCTCGCTCGCCAGGTCGCGTAACGCCAGCTGGACGATGCCCTGCGGATCGTCCGCGGACGATCCCCACGCGTCCTTGTGCTCCGGGATTCCAAAGAGGATCAGACCGCCGACGCCCGCGCCGACCGCCTCGACCGCCGCCTTCCGCAGCGACTCGCGGGTGTGCTGGACGACCCCGGGCATGGAGCTGATCGGCACCGGCTCGCTGATGCCTTCCTTGACGAACATCGGCAGGACGAGCTCCGCCGGGTCGATCCGCAGGCCCGCAGTGAGCCGGCGCAGCGCGGGCGTGCGGCGCAGCCGGCGCGGGCGGCTGGTCGGGAACGGCGGCGGCACCCCCGGCCCTGTGCTCACCTCTTGCGCCGTCCCTTCGGAAGGGTCACGACCTTCGCCCCGTTCGCGGCATCCTCCGCCGCCTGCGCCCGCTTGGCCAGCGCGAATTCTGCGAGGGCCGCGACCAGCGCGGGCACGCTGGGCTCGCTCGACTCGACGTCGACCCGCAGCCCCTGATCGCGGACGGCCTGCGCGGTAGCGGGACCGATGACCGCGATGACGGTCGATTCGTGCGGCTTGCCCGCGATGCCTACAAGATTGCGCACGGTCGAGGACGAGGTGAACAACACCGCGTCGACCCCGCCGCCCTTGAGGGCCTCGCGGATCGGCGCGGGCGGCGGCGCAGCGCGCACCGTGCGGTACGCGGTGACGTCGTCCACCTGCCAACCCAGCTCCTGGAGCCCGGCCACCAGCGTCTCGGTCGCGATGTCAGCGCGGGGCAGCAGCACCCGGTCGATCGGGTCGAGCACGTCGTCGTAGGGCGGCCAGTCCGCCAGCAGGCCCTCGCTCGACTGGGCACCCGACGGCACCAGCTCCGGGGTGATGCCCCAGGCGATGAGCGCCTCCGCGGTCACCTCACCGACCGCGGCCACCCGGACCCCGGCGAACGCCCTCGCGTCCAGGCCGTACTCCTCGAAGCGCTCGCGTACCGCCTTCACCGCGTTGGTGGAGGTGAACGCGATCCACTGGTAACGCCCGCTGATCAGGCCCTTCACCGCGCGCTCCATCGGCGCCGGGGTGCGCGGCTGCTCGACCGCGATGGTCGGCACTTCCAGCGGGGATGCCCCGTGGGCGCGGAGCATCTCCGACAACGTGCCGGCCTGCTCGCGAGTGCGCGGTACGAGCACGGTCCAGCCGAACAGGGCGCGGGTCTCCCACCACGAAAGCTTTTCGCGCGCCTTGACCGCGGCACCGATGATCGCGACGGCCCGACCGTCGATGGGTGAACCGGCCCGGTTGCGAGCGGTCGCCAGCGCGGCGCACTCGGCCTCGACCTGCTCGAGGGTGCTGACGACGGTGGTCTGCTTGTTGGTGGTCCCCTCGATGGCGACCGCGATCGGCTGGTCCGCTCGGCGGCCGTGCTCGATCAGCGCTGCGGCGGCCTTGCCCGCCTCACCGAACGTGGCCAGCGAGAGGACGAGCGTGCCGGGTACTGACGCGAGCGCCGCCCAGTCGGGATCCTCACCGTCGCCCACCACCGCCACCGTGTGGGTCGTCCCGAGCGAGATTCCCGCATACGTGCTGACTCCCGACGCCATCGGGATCCCCGGGGCGATCTCGAAACCGACCTTGGCCCGGTGCAAGGCCGTCGCCTCGCGCACGGCACGGGGAGAGTCGAACGGGTCACCGGAGTGCACGCGCACGACGCGAAGCCCGGCCCGCGCCCGGCTCACCATCTCCTTGGACGCGTCCTGGTCAACGGTGACCGTGACGACCTCGGCGGCGAGGTCACGCAGCAGCTCGGCCGGCACCTCGTCCCCGGCGATCACCAAGTCGGCCTCGGCGAGCGCGCGGGCGGCGCGGACGGTCAGCAGGTCAGGATCGCCGGGCCCGGTGCCCAGCAGGATCACCGGCGCGATCTGGTGAGAGCCCCGGGAGGGCTTCGAGTGTGACGCCGGTGGTGAAGCGGTGGGGCTCATGCATTCGTCCTTACTAGTTCAGCGGCACCGGCGTCGAGCAGGTCGGCTGCAAGCCGGCGCCCGAGTGCCTCAGGGTCTCGAGGGGAGCCGGTGGCGGACAGCCGAAGGATCGACGATCCGTCGACCGCGGCAGCCACCCCGCGCAGGTAGATCTCACCGACGCCATTCACCGCAGCGCCGGGCTCGTCATCGGGATCAGGCTCGACGGTATCGGCGAGCGCACCGACGGGAGCCGTGCAGCCCGCCTCAAGCGCCGCGAGCAACGCGCGCTCCGCCGCCACCGCCATCCGGCTCGCCGGATCCTCCAGCGCCGCTTCGATCTCGCGGCGCAGGTTCTCGTCGGCCCCGCGGCACTCGACGGCGAGCGCCCCCTGCCCGGGAGCCGGCAGCATCTGCAGCGGGTCGAGCACCTCGGTGATGTCGCCCAGCCGGTCGAGCCGCGCCAGGCCGGCGCGGGCCAGGACAACGGCGTCGACCTCGCCTTCGGCCGCCTTGCGGATGCGGGTGTCGACGTTGCCGCGGATCGGCACGAGGTCGAACCCGTATCCGAGCGCATGCAGCTGAGCGGTGCGACGGGGTGACCCGGTCCCGATGCGGGAGCCCGGGGACAGCTCGCCGAGCGTGAATCCGGCAGGGCAGACGAGCGCGTCGCGCGGGTCCTCCCGCAGCGGCACCGCGGCGAGGGCGATCCCCGGAGCCGGGGCGGTGGGCAGGTCCTTCAACGAGTGCACGGCGACGTCGACCCGGCCGGCGAGCAACGCCTCGCGCAGCGCCGTCACGAAGACTCCGGTCCCCCCGAGCCGGCTGATCGCCGCGGTCGAACGATCGCCCTCGGTCACGACCTCGACCAGCTCGACGGGCCGCTCGAGGGCATCGGACAGCTGCTTGGCGATCGCTGCCGACTGCGCCAGAGCGAGTGCTGACCGCCGGGTGCCCACCCGAAGGGCTGCGGTCACCGAAGCCCACCGCTGGTCGGGCCGGCGGGCCCGGTCGTGCCGGTCGTGCCGGTCGTGCCGGGCAACTCGTCGAGCCCCGGCGACGACACCGCCTGGGCCTTGCGGGGATCGAGTTCGAAGAGTTCGTGCAGCGCCTCGGCGTAGCGGTCGCCGCCGGGACTCTCCGCCAGCTCCTTCACCCGCACCGTCGGGGCGTGCAGCAGCTTCTCGACCACCCGGCGCACGGTGCTGGCGACCTCGGCACGCTCACGATCCGACAGCGTGGGCAGCCGGGCCGACAGCCGGTCGAGCTCGCTCGCCACCATCTCAGCCGCCCGCGCGCGCAGGGCCGCCACGGTGGGAGCGACGCGCAGGGCGCGCTGGCGATCGAGGTAGGACGCGACCTCGTCGGCCACGAGAGCGCGTACCGCATCGACATCGGTGACCACGTCGGAACCGGCAAGCGCGGAGCGAAGGGTCTCCAGGTCGATCAGGCTGACGCCGGGCAGCTCGCGAGCGGCGAGGTCGACGTCACGCGGGAGGCCGAGATCCAGCAGGACCAGACCGCGATCGCCGCGATCGGCCAGCGCGCGCGAGACGGCCTCGGCGCTGATCACCGGCAGGGTGGCGCCCGTCGCCGTGACGACCAGATCGGCCTCGCGGAGCTCGTTGTCCAGCGAGTCCAGGCCGATCGCCCGGCCGTCGAGCTTGGAGGCGAGTCGCCGGGCGCGCTCCAGGGAACGGTTGGCGATGACGAGCTGCCCGACCCCACCTCTGCGCAGCAGGGTGCCGGCCAGAGCGCCGGTGGAACCGGCGCCGACGAGCACGACGCGCGCCCCCTCCAGCGGTGCCACGGCGAGGTCGAACGCCGGCCTGGTGTTGAGGGCGTCGGCGGCGACCCGCAGGCCCACCCCGACGAGGGAGGCCGCAGCGGTGTCGATCCCGGTCTCGGCGTGCGCGCGCTTGCCGACCCGCAACGCCTCACGCATCAGCTCCGACAGGCCACGACCGGCACTGGCCTCATCGCGACCGATCTTGTACGCCTGCCGCACCTGCCCGAGGATCTGCGCCTCGCCGACCAGCATCGAATCGAGCCCGCAGGCCACGGAGAACAGGTGCTGGACGGCGCGCGCCTCGTGGTGGACGTACAGGCTGCGGTGCAGCTCCTCGAACGGCAGCCCGGCGGTGCGGGCCAGCACCTCGCCGACCTCGGTGACGCCGCCGTGGAAGGTGGCCGTCTCGGCGTAGACCTCGACCCGGTTGCACGTGGTCAGCAGCACCGCTTCGCTGATGTGCTCGCCCGCAAGCAGGTCATGCAGCACCTTCGGCACGTCTTCGGGGCTCACGGCGGCGCGCTCGAGAAGCTCCGGCGATGCGCTGCGGTGGTTCAGGCCGATCGCCAGCAGGCTCACGAGACGGCCGCCGTTCCCGCCGCTGCGGCCACGGCTGTCACAGCGGCACGCGACTTACGGGTCTCGTGGAAGGACAGGATCTGCAGCTCGACGGCGAGGTCGACCTTGCGCACGTCGACGCCTGAGGGCACCGCGAGCACGGTGGAGGCGAAGTTCAGCACGCTCGTCACCCCGCAAGCGACCAGCCGGTCACACACCTGCTGCGCGGCGCAGGCGGGAGTGGCGATCACCCCGATGCTGACCTGCTCGCTCGCGACGACCGGCTCGAGATCGTCCATCGGGCGCACCCGCAGGCCGGCCACCAGCTCACCCGAGCGGGCCGGATCGGCGTCGAACAGACCGGCGATGCGAAACCCGCGTGCAGTGAAGCCGCCGTAGCCGGCGAGGGCGTGGCCGAGGTTGCCGATGCCGACGATCGCCACCGCCCGGTGCTGGGTGACTCCCAGCTCGCGGCTGATCTCCTCGCACAGGCAGTCGACCTCGTAGCCGACCCCGCGGGTGCCGTAGGAGCCGAGCTGGCTGAGGTCCTTGCGCACCTTCGCGCTGGTGACCCCGGCACCGGCTGCCAGGTCTTCGGACGAGACGCAGGTGACGCCGCTGTCAGCGAGGTCGATCAGGACGCGCAGGTACAGCGGAAGGCGTGCGACGGTGGCTTCCGGGATCCCGCGACGATCCGCCCGATCGGCACGCAGCCGATGTACCGGGACGCTGGCCTGCACCAATGCAGCTCCTCGGCCCCAAACGAGAGCCTGCCGGCCCTGACGACCCTCTCACCATAAGAGCTCGTGAACACTTTCACAAATTGCTCGCGGGGCGCCGCTCACCAGCGGCGCTGACCGGCAAGTGCCGCGCGAAGCCGCACCCCGTCGACCCTCCAATAGCAATGCTCGGCCCCGTCGAGCAACACCACGGGCACCCGGTCGCCGTACTCGTCGGCGAGAGCGGCATCGGCGTCGACGTCGCGCTCGACCCAGCCGACGCCCAGTTCGTCGGCGACGGCTGCCAGCACGCCGCGCGCGTCGTCACACAGGTGGCAGCCGGTCCTGCTCAGCAGCACGATCCGCGAGTCCGGCACCGTTCAGCTGCCTGGAGTCGGGACGGACTCGTCCGCCGCGTCGCCCAGGCCCATCTCGCGAAGCCGGGCTTTCGCCACCTTGCCCATCGGACCCGCGCTCGTGTGCGGCAAGGCCGGGACGAACTCCACTGCCGTCGGGCTCTTGAAACGGGCCAGCGACCGCCCGGCGTGAGCCAGGACGTCATCCACCGAGAGCGTTGCGCCCGGGCGGACCACGATCAGCGCCTTGACCGCATCACCGGTGTAAGGGTGCGGAATGCCGAAGACGGCCGCCTCGACGATGTCGGGATGGGTGAGCAGCACGTCCTCGACCTCACGCGGATACACGTTGAAGCCGCTGACCAGGATCAGCTCGGGACGCCGGTCGACGAGTTGGAGGTCACCGCCGTCGCGTTCGATCGCCAGGTCGGCGGTGCGCCACCAGCCCTGCTCATCGGGACCGTCATGGCCGTCGGGCCAGTAACCGCTGAAGAGGTTGTCACCGCGGATGGCGATCTCGCCCGGGTCGTCGGCCTCGACGACCGCACCGGACGAGTCCAGCAGCCGCACCTGCACGCCGGGCACCGGACGGCCCACGGAGCCGGGCTTGGGCACCTCGCTCATGAGCGTGCTGGTGACGGTAGGAGCCGCCTCGGTGAGCCCGTAACCCTCGAAGACGTAGCGCCCCGTCAGGTCGAGCAGGCGACGCACGACGTCCGGGGCCAGCGGAGCCGCACCCGAGACCGCCAGTCGCAGCCCGGCGAACGCGTCGCTCACCTGCGGGAGCATCGACCAGGCCACGAACACCGGAGGCGCACCGAGCACGACCGAGACCCCGCGCCGCATGATCACTTCGAGCGTCTCGCTGGGGTCGAAGCGCTCGACGAGCACGCCGGTGGCGCCTGCCGCCGCCACCATCCCGAGCCCGCTGTTCAGCCCGAAGACGTGAAAGAGCGGCAGCACCAGCAGCACCACGTCATCGGACGAGACCACCGGCGGGGCGATGGCGCCGACATGCCGCAGATCGGCGAGCAAGGCCCGATGGGTGAGCATGGCGCCCTTGGGGGTGCCGGTCGTGCCCGACGTGTAAAGCAGTACGGCGAGGTCCTCGCCGGCTCCCGCGGTCCGGGCCGGCTCTGACGGTGCCTGCGCGAGCAGATCGGCGTAACTCAGCACCCCCGCGGCCGGTTCGCCGCCGACAGCGACCACGGTCTCCAGCGCCGGGCAGGAGGCGCGGGCCTGCGTCAGCGCACTCAGATACGGACCGGCCACGACGGCGAGACGCGCGCCGCTGTCGCTGAGCAGATGTGCCATCTCGCGCGCCGTGTAGGCGGGGTTGACCGGGACGACCACGAGTCCAGCCCGTAGCGCGCCGTAATAGGTGACGGCGAACTCCACGACATTGCCCAGCACCATGGCGACCCGGTCACCGGAGACCAGACCCTTTCCGCGCAGGGCCGACGCCATCCGATCGACGTCAGCGTCGAGTTCACCCCACGAGGTGCTCCCATGGGCGCCGACCAGCGCGGCGTGCTCGGCGCGACGGCGCGCCGCGAGGCGAACGAGATCAGCGACGTTGGACAGGTCGGAGGGGTTCGACGCCAGATCGCCGCCCGCGGCGGGATCGACCGGATCGCTCACGCGGCGCCAACTCCCCAGGTTCGTCAGTGCGGCGGCGCGAGGCCGCCACCTACGACCGAGACTCGTCCGCCCACGCAAAAATCTACTGTCCGACACGTCAGGGACAACGCGGTGAGCATCCCGAGGTTGATCCCTGATGATCCGGGCGCCGGCAGATCACCCGCAAGAATCGTAAGTACGACGTTTCAGCGGGGTTATAAGCACACGGGTCGGGGAATCTGCCTCTCGCAGTCTGTCGTGTCGCTCACGTAAGGTGCTGCGGGACCAAACGCAGGACGTCGTTCGCCTTCTCGCCCCGGGGGATTCATGCCAGCCGAGTCTTATCGACGCGGCCGCCGCTTGACCCCTGACGAAAGGGAAGGCGCCGAGTGAGCCGCCCGGCGGTCCGGCAGCAGGCGGAGCTGCTCGACTTCGCGCTGCTGCGCGCCGAGCTGATCCGCTTTCGCGCCGACCCGCGCCGCGTTCCGACGCCCGGACTGGGGCCGCGGCCCTCGCCTCGCCCCAGCCCCTCGGCCACGCGTAACGCTGGGCCGCCGCGGCAGGGCGGCGGGACGGCGACCGCCACCGCCGAGATCCCCGCCACGGCGGAGCTCGCCGCTCCGGATCCGACGGTCGCTGACCTGGTCGCCCGCTCGCAGTCGGGCGAACCCGAGGCGTTCGGCCTGCTGTATGACCGCTACGTCGACCTGGTCTACCGCTACATCTACTACCGCGTCGGAAGCCCGACCCTCGCCGAAGACCTCGTCAGCGAGACCTTCCTGCGGGCCCTGCGCCGGATCGACAGCTTCACCTGGCAGGGTCGCGACTTCGCGGCCTGGCTGGTGACGATCGCCCGCAACCTGATCGCCGACCATTTCAAGTCGGGCCGGTACCGGCTCGAGATCACCACCGAGGACATTCTCGAAAGCGGGCCCGCCCAGACCACCGATGGTCCGGAAAGTCTGGTGCTCGACTCGCTCACCAATGCCACGCTGCTTTCCGCCGTCAAGAAGCTGAACCCGGAGCAGCAGGAGTGCATTGTGCTGCGCTTTCTGCAGGGATTGTCGGTGAACGAGACGGCGCTCGCAATGGGCAAGAATGACGGCGCCATCAAGGCACTCCAATACCGGGCGGTGCGGGCCCTCGCCCGGCTGCTGCCCGAAGACTCGGTGCGCTAACCCGCAGGTCGATCAGCCGACCGCCGGGTTGGCCGGCGCAGCGGGACGGATTCAGCTCACTCACAATTAGGACAACGCGGGGCGTATCTCCCAACGCGGACGCTCGTTTCTTTTCCCAGCAGGCAATTACCTGCCATCGGGGGAAGGGAGTCGCGTGATGGCGCCTCCTGTGATGTCACCGTGACCGTGCTGAAACGACCGAGCATCCCAACGCGATCAAGGCGACCATCCACAGACTCGCAACAACTCTCGCTCGCACCTGCCCTGCGCGGGCTCGGGACCGCACTGGGGACGTCTGCGGTGCCCCGGCTGGAATTCCAGCGTCAGCTCCGGCAACGCCTCATCGACGAGGCCCTGCTTCTCGCGTCCCAGCCGAAGACGCGGCCGCGCTCCAGACGCCCACGGCGGCCCAGGGGCGGCGGTATCAGGCTCGCCGCGATCGGGATCGGCTTCAGCCTCGCCGGCGGTGGGGTCGTGGCGGCGGCGCATTCTCTGACGCTCCCGCCGAAGCCCGGGGCACCGCTGCCGGCCCGTCGGCGGCGGCGTCGCCGAGGCACCCACCGGCTCAGGCCCGCAGCCCGGCGCCGGCGGCGACCGGACCGATGAGCTCGCCGGCACGCCGGGACGCCCCGCCCTTCCCGCTCAACCCCGCCTCCGCAGCGGTCGCAACCCCGCCGGCGTCCTCGTCGCCGTTGCCGGCCTCGCCGCCGGCGGCAGTGACCGGGACGCCACCAGCCGCCACCGTTGCCGTCGGCACCCTTGCCGACGGCCGGTTCCCGACGGCAGTTGCGAGCGATCCATCGTCGCTGCCGCCTCTGCTGCCGTCCTGGCCCGACCCCCTGCCGCGCCTGTCGGCCGGCTCGCTTCCCCGGCAGTCCCCGCTACGCTGAAGCGACGGCTACCGCGCAGCGCGGCTCGGGGAGGTCCGCACCACCATGGCGCCACTGCTCCGCAGGAGTGACGCGCGCGAACCCGCGATCGTGGCGGGCGAGGCCGCGGCAGCAGCTGCCGAGGTCGAGGCCGCCCTGGCGGTGCCGCCGGATGAGACCGCTGCGGCCTTTTTCGACGTCGACAACACGATGATGCAGGGCGCGTCGATCTTCCACTTCGCGCGCGGCCTGGCGTCCCGGGGCTTCTTCCACAGCCGCGACCTCGCACGGTTCGCGTGGAAGCAGATCGCGTTTCGGGTGGGCGGCCAGGAGAGCCCGGAAGGGATGGCTGACGCGCGGGAGGCCGCGCTGGCCTTCGTCGCCGGGCGTGAGGTCGAGGAGATCGTCCGGCTCGGCGAGGAGATCTACGACGAGCTGATGGCCGACCGGATCTGGGGGCCGACCCGCGCCATCGCGCAGCAGCATCTGGACGCTGGGCAGCGGGTATGGCTGGTGACCGCGACCCCGGTGGAGCTCGCGTCGATCATCGCCCGCCGGCTCGGGCTCACCGGCGCGCTGGGAACGGTCGCCGAGACGAAAGACGGCCGCTACACCGGCCATCTCATCGGCGTCCCGCTCCACGGCCCCGCAAAGGCGGAAGCCGTCCGCGCGCTGGCTGAACGGGAAGGGCTCGACCTGTCCCGTTGCACCGCCTACAGCGACTCGATCAACGACGTGCCCATGCTCTCGACCACGGGCCGTGCGGTGGCGATCAACCCCGACCCCGACCTGAAGAAGGCCGCCCGGGAGCACGGGTGGGAGATCCGCGATTTCCGCACCGCGCGTAAGGCCGCCAGGGTGGGGGTTCCGACCGCCGCGGGGATCGGCGCCGTCGCGGGCGGGGTGGTGGCTGGAGTGGCGCTGCGCCGCCGTCACGCCGGCCACAGCTACCCGCAGCAGCTCAAGCGCACCATCACCGGCTGGGGCGACCCGCTTCCCGTGACGATCCGGTGGCCGCAGGGCGGACGCTCGACCGCCGACATGGTCTTTGCCGCCACGCGCAACGGCTCGGTCGCGTCGCGACTGAAAAGCTCGCCCGCTAGCCGCTCGCTGGAGCGTCAAAACTGGGTAATCGACCTCAACCGTCGCGGTTAGCGCACAAAACCCAGTTTTACGCGGCTCAGAAGAAGACCGAGCGGCGCGACATCAGCAACTGGTAGAGGTTCTGCTGGATCGTCTCGCGGACCTGGTCGGTGAGGTCGAAGACCAGCATCGGGTCATCAGCCGCGGCAGCGCCGAGGCGGGCGGTGTCGATCGGCTCGCCGAACTCGATGATCCACTTCGACGGCAGCGGCACCAGCCCGAGCGGACCGAGGGCGGGAAAGAGCGGGGTCACCGGGACGTACGGGAGGCCGAACGCCCGCGCGAGCGACTTGACGTTAGCGATCATCGGGTAGATCTCTTCGGCGCCGACGATCGACACCGGCACGATCGGGGCACCCGTGCGCAGAGCTGCCGACACGAAGCCGCCCCGGCCGAAGCGCTGCAGCTTGTAGCGCTCGCTGAAGGGTTTGCCGATCCCCTTGAAACCCTCCGGGAAGACGCCGACGAGCTCCCCGCCGTTGAGCAGGCGCTCGGCATCTTCGTTGCAGGCCAGCGTGTTTCCGGCCTTGCGCGCGAGCGGGGCCAGGAAGGGTGTGGCGAAGACGAGGTCGGCCGCGAGCAGCCGCAGGTGGCGGTGGGCGGGGTGATGATCGAGCAGGCCCAGCGAGGTCATCACGGCGTCGAGCGGCAGGGTGCCCGAATGGTTGCCGACGACGAGCGCGCTTCCCTCGTCGGGCACGTTTTCCAGGCCCCGCATCTCGACCCGGAACCATTTGTTGTAGAGCGGGCGGAACGGGGCGGCGAGCAGGTGGTCGCTCAGGTCGGGATCGAAGCCGAAATCATCGACCTCGTAATCGCCGGTGATGCGGCGGCGCAGGAAGGCCAGTGCCCCGGCGAGCTTCTGCTCCCACTCCGACTCGGGGCGAGGCTGCTCCGCCTTCGTGCTCCGGAGCCACTTCTGCTTCCGCCGGCGTGGAGTTCTTGGACGCCGCGCGACGACGCGAGCTTCCGCCGGCGCCGGCGATCGGGATGATGCGCGCCTCAGACATGCGACAGCACCCGCTCGAACTGCGCGTGTACGCGGCGCAGCAGCCCGAAGGCGGTCCGCTCGGCCAGCGCCACCGCATCGGGGTCGATGATCCGCAGCCCCGCGGACGCCACCCAGTCGTCGAACGCCTCGACGGTCGTGTAGCGCGGCTCGTAGCCGAACACCTCGCGCAACCGGCTGACGTCAGCGACGCGGCCGTGCTCGAGAAAGCGGATCTGCTCCGGGGACACGTCGACCAGCTTCGCCCGCCGAAGCAGATCCCCGGTGATCGTGACGGCCGGCGGCGGCACCGCCACCCAGAGCCGGCCGGCCCTGCGGATCGCCTGCGACAGCAGGATCTGGCCCTCGCCCCCGACGTTGACGACGCCGGAGTGATCGCCCAGGGCGGCGCGCCGCAGCACTTCCAGAGCGTCGTCCTCGTGGCAGAGCTGGATGCGCGGGTCGTAGCCGAGCACCGTCGGCACCACGGGCAGCGAGAGGTAACGCGTCAGCGAGCTGTCGAGGCTGAGGGCCGATGAAGTTGGTGAAGCGCAGCACGCTGAGCGCCACGTCAGGGCGCCTGCGGCCGAAGCCGCGCACGTAGCCCTCGACCTCGACCGCATCCTTCGCGAAGCCGGAAGCCCCGCCGCGGGACGGCGATTCCTCGGTGAACAGCGCCGGATCGCGTGAGGAGGAGCCATAGATCGCGGTCGACGACTTCACCACGAGCCGGCGCACGAGCGGCGCCTTCTGGCACGCCGCGAGCAACTGCATGGTGCCGATGACGTTGATCTCTTTCATCGCCGTACGCCCGCCGGCGCGCTCGGGGGTCGCGATGAGATTCATGTGCACGACCGTGTCGATGCGCTCGGTGCTGAGCACCTTGGCAATGATCGGATTGCGGATGTCGGCCCGGACGAACTCGGTGTGACCGAGATCAGCCCGGGGCGCGGTCGTATCGACTCCTACGACGACCTCGACATCGGGCGATGCCGCGAGGATCTGCGCCAGCCGCCCCCCGAGGTGGCGGGCCACCCCGGTGATGAGTACGCGGCGAGCCATCGGTCCCCTTCTCCCGGCGGCGGGAGTCAGCTACTTCTTGTTACGACGCTGAACGCGGGTCTTCTTCAGCAGCTTGCGGTGCTTCTTCTTCGCCATGCGCTTACGACGCTTCTTGATTACGGAACCCACGAGTGACCCTTCGTTTGCGACCAGCCTGTTGGCGAGCCTACTCGTCAGCGCAGGTCAGCTTGGCCACCAGGGATTTGGGGGCCACCACCCGGTAACTCTCCGTGATCCAGTCGGTCAGGACGTTGCGGTGGCAGCCCGCCGCCGGAGCGGGTCACGGCTGGAGACCGTGAAAGGGGAAGACAGCTCGGCGGGTGGCCTCGATCGATTCGTCCAGCGGTGTGCCGGTGGAACCCTCCCACGGCGCACCACGTACCACCGGGGTCTCGCCGGCGCCTTCAAGATCGGTGAGATTGCCGGGTGCCGGGCCGCCGACGCGCGCCACGACCTCCTGCTGCCAGTCGCTCGGGGTCACGCCGTTGACTGGGGCACCGGTGAGCTCCGCGAGCAGATGGGTCCACGCCCGCGGCACGACCTGGCCCACCTCGTAGCCGCCGCCTCCAACGGCCACCCACTTGCCGCCGGCGCAGCTCTCTGCGAGCTCGGCCAGCCGGTGATACGTGGTGCGCTGGCCGTCGACGGTGCACGTCAGGTGGGCCAGCGGATCGAGCCGGTGGGTGTCGCAGCCGTGCTGGGTCACCATGATTTGTGGCTGGTAAGCCTGAAGAATCGGCGGCACGACCGCCTCGAAAGCGCGCAGCCATCCGGCATCACCGGTACCCGCCGGAAGGGCGACATTCACCGCGTACCCGGCCGCCTCGCCGCTGCCGATCTCGGAGGCAAATCCGGTGCCCGGAAAGAGCGTGCGGCCGCTCTCGTGGAGGCTGATCGTCAGCACGCGTGGGTCACCGTAGAAGGCCGCCTGCACGCCGTCGCCATGGTGGACATCGACGTCGACGTACGCGACGCGCTCGGCCCCGGCCGCCAGCAGCCAGGCAATGGCGACGGCGGGATCGTCGTAGACGCAGAAGCCGCTCGCGTGATCGCGCATCGCGTGGTGCAGGCCGCCCGAGAGGTTCACCGCCCGGTCGGCGCGGCCCTCCCACACCGCCGCTGCCGCCGTCATCGAGGCGCCGCTCACGAGCGCCGAAGCCTCGTGCATGCGCGCGAAGATCGGGTTGTCGGCACTGCCGAAGCCGAAGTGCCGGCCCGCCGCGTTGACGAGCTGGTCGGGGCGTACGCGGCGGACGAAGCCGACGTACAGCGGGTCGTGCACCAGACCGAGCAGGTCGTCGCTGGCCATGACCGGCGACCGGAACGTGATGCCCAGCCGGTCGAGCACGCCGACCTGGCGGGCGAGCGCCATCGTCAACTCGAGCCGCACCGGGCGCAGCGGATGGCCCTCGCCGTGGTCGTACGCGGTGAGCTGCTCGTCCCACACGACCTCGACCGTTGGTGCCGGGGCCGGGGCGACCATCACGTGCCGCCTGCCAGCTCGCGGGAGCGGTCGCGGGCGGCTTCGAGCGCGTCACTGAACGCTGCGCGCAAACCCCGGTCCTCGAGTCGGCGCAGCGCCGCCGCCGTCGTCCCGCCGGGTGAGGTGACCGCCTCGCGCAACTGCGTCGCCGAATCGCCGCTGTCGCGCAGCATCACCGCCGAACCCAGGATCGTCTGCACCGCCAGCCGGGTGGCGACCGGGCGGGCGAGACCGACGAGCACACCGGCGTCGATCATGGCTTCGGCGAGCAGGAAGACGTAAGCGGGACCGCTGCCGGAAAGGGCGGTGACGGCGTCGAGCTGCGATTCGGGCAGCCGTACCACCGTGCCGACGGCAGCGAGCAGTTCCTCGGCTCGCGCGAGGTCATCAGGGTCCGCATGGGTGCCTGCCGCGATCGCCGACATCCCCTCACCCACCAGCATCGGGGTGTTGGGCATGACCCGAACGACCCGGCTGCCGGCCGGCAGCTGCCCTTCCAGGAACGCCGTCGAGATTCCGGCCGCGACACTCACCACCAGTGCCTGGGGTCGCAGCGCGGGGCCGATCTCGGACGCCAGCGCGCCGACGTCGGGCGGCTTGACCGCGATGACCACCACGTCGGCGCTTTCAGCTGCCGCAACGCTCGAGACTCCCTCGACGCCATAGCGGCCGGCGATCTCGGCAGCACGCTCGGCGTACTGCTCGGCGAAGCACAGCTCACCCGGCGGTCGTCCGGCGCGCAGGAGCCCGGACAGCAGCGCCTCGCCGATCTTTCCGGCCCCGAGGATGGCGATGCGCATGCGTTCAGTCTCTCCCGACTTTTCCCGGCGCCAACGGACGAACGACATAGAGCTCCGTGACGAAAGGCTCGATGATCTGCCCGTCCGGAAATGCCTGCATCAAGGATGCCCGCTCAGCGGCCATGAATTCCTCCCGCGGCCCGGGCTCGATGGCGGCGACGTACGACTTCGACCGCATCCACAGCAGGTAATCCTCCAGCGCGAGCACGCGTACCCACGGAGTGGCCGCCGTCTGCACCGAACAGCCGAAGGATTCGAACTCCGCTCGCCAGCCCCGGCGATGGTTGGCGTTGCCGTCCCACGCCGGATTGGCCGCGCGGATCCGCGCCTGCTGACGCTCCAGCCAGTCCAGTCCATCGGACTCCACGAGGTTCCACCAGACCGCGAGCGCGCCACCCGTCCGCAGCACCCGCACGGCTTCAGCGGTCGCGCGCTGCGGATCCGTCCAGTGCCAGGCCTGGGCGTAGCAGACGAGGTCGGCCCACCCGGCGCGTACCGGGAGTCGATGGGCATCGGCCTGCACGGCGGTGGGGAATTCGGCGCCACGCTCCTGGAGCCGGCGCAGCATCGCCGCGCCGTGGTCGACCGGCAGCACGGTCGCGCCGCGGCGGCGCATGGCCCGCGTGGCGATCCCGGTCCCGGCTCCCACCTCGACCACCCGCGCGCCGTTCAACGGCCTGGTGAGGGCCGCCAGGGTGGCGAAATGGGCGTCGGGGTACTCCGGCCGGGCCGCGTCGTAGAAATCCACCAGGGGATCGAAGAGCGAGGGCACGGGCCGGGTCCTGCCTCAGCGCCCTCAGGCGCGGCGGCGGACGTCGGCGAAGTCCGCCGGTGCCGCCATGTTCAGCCGGGTGAAGGCGAGCGCCTCGGCAAGATCGGCCTCGCGATCGGCCCGGGACTCGGCCTTGCGGGTGTTGACTTCCACCACCACGAGGCCGGTGTAGCCCGTCTCGGCGAGCCGCTCGAGCAGCTCGGCGCACGGCTGCGTACCGCGGCCGGGGACGAGGTGCTCGTCCTTCGCCGTCCCCGAACCGTCGGCCATGTGGACGTGGGCCAGCCGCTCGCCGAGCGTGGTCGCCATCGCCAGCGCGTCGGACTGCGAGACGGCGGTGTGTGACAGATCGAGGGTGACGTGGCTGAAGTCCTGGTCCACCGGCGAGTAGTCGGGGGCGTACGGCACGATCGTGCGTCCCCGGGCGCGCAGCGGGAACATGTTCTCCACCGCGAACCGCACGTCGGTCTCGCCGGCCATCGTCGCGATGCCGGAGATGAACTCCCGCGCGTAGTCGCGTTGCCAGCGAAACGGCGGATGCACGACGACGGTCGATGCCCCGAGCTTCTCAGCCGCGGCCTGCGCCTTCTGCAGCTTGCCCCACGGGTCGGTCCCCCAGACCCGCTGGGTGATGATCAGGCAGGGCGAGTGGATCGCCAGGATCGGTATCTGGTGATAGTCCGACAGCCGGCGCAGGGCGTCGATGTCCTGGCTCACCGGGTCGGTCCAGACCATGACCTCGACCCCGTCATAGCCCAGCCGGGAGGCGATTTCGAACGCGCTCGCGGTCGACTCGGGATACGTCGACGCGGTGGACAGGGCCACCTTCGCCGAGGGCACCCGGGCGATCACGCCGTCGCCGCTCACCACCACAGCCTATTCGGCAGGCAGATGATCCAACTTGCGAAGGATCAGCCCTTCGCGTAACGCCCACGGGCAGATCTCCACCTGCGTGACGCCGAGCAGGTCCATCGCCTCCGACGCGACCAGGGCCGCGGCCAGCAGCTGCTGCGCCCGGCTCGGCGAGACCCCCGGCAGCATGGCGCGCTCCGCCGCCGGCAGTTTGGAGAGCCGGGCCGCCACGGCATCGAGGTCGGGGGCGGTGAGCGAGCGGCTCACGTATTGGCCCTTGCTGTAGGGGGCCGCGCCGGCGATGCGAGCGAGAGAGCGGAACGACTTACTGGTGGCGACGACGCGATTGGGCTCGCCCAGCTCGTAAAGATCCTTCACCAGCGGGGCGAGTTGGGCCTTCGCGTACTTGCGCAGGGCGGCCATCTCGCTGCGCTTGGGGGGATCGTTACGCAGCCAGTCCCGCGTCAGGCGGCTGGCGCCGAGCGGCAGCGACGCAGCCACGTCAGGGTCCTCGTCCTCGCCGGCGGCGACCTCGAACGAGCCGCCGCCGATGTCGAGGGCCAGCAGCCGACCCGCACTCCACCCGAACCAGCGCCGCACCGCGAGGAACGTCAGCTTCGCCTCGTCATCGCCGCTCAGCACCTGCAGATCGACACCGGTCCGGCGGCGCACCTCCGCAAGCACCGCGTCGCTGTCACCGGCGTCGCGCACGGCGGAGGTCGCGAACGCCAGCAGCTCCTCGACGCCGAGCGCGTCGGCCTCCTTGCGGGCGTTCTCCACCGTCTCGCACAGGCGGGCCGCGCCGTCGGCACCTAGAGTGCCGTCCGCAAGAACGAGTTCTGCCAGCCCCAACGGCGTTTTCACACTTGCCGCGGGCAGCGGGGCCGCGCCCGGATGGGCGTCGACCACGAGCAGGTGGACGGTGTTGGAGCCCACGTCCAAGACTCCGAGGCGCACGGGGAGTCAGCGTATGCGCGGCGGTGCGCTCGATGCTTGCTGCGGGCAACCCGGCGCGTCGGCAATTGCTTAGGTACGGTCGCGCTCGTGACCCCGGCAGCGCCGAGCAGCCCGCGCGAGTGGCTGACGTTCCCCGATCCCGATGACCCCGAGCATGAGATCCGGGCCGACCTCACCTGGCTGCTGTCCACCTGGACATGCATCTTCGGCCGCGGTTGCCCCGGCATCAACGCCGCCCATCCCGAGGATGCGTGCTGCACCCATGGTGCGTATTTCGTCGACACCGCCGATGAAAAGCGCGTCAAGTCCTGGGCCAAGAAGCTCACCCCGGACCTGTGGGAACGCCACGGCACCAAGAAGATCGCGATCAACGACGAGCTCGACGGCGAGCCGGCGCGCAAGACCGCCGTGGTCGACGACGTCTGCGTGTTCTTCAACCGCACGCCGGGAGACACCTACGGCTGCGCCCTGCATCACCTCGCCGAGCGAGTCGGCGAGCACTTCATGGTCACCAAGCCCGAGGTGTGCTGGCAGGTGCCGGTGCGCCGGGAGTGGGAAGACCTCGGCGACGGGCAGGGGCGCACCACGATCAGCGAATTCGCCCGCAGCTCCTGGGGGGAGGGCGGCGCCGACCTCTCGTGGTGGTGCTCGTCGTCCAGCAGCGCCCACGCGGCGGGCCGCGAGCCGGTCGTCGCGACGTACGAGTCCGAATTGCGCGAGCTGATCGGCGACGCCGCCTACGTCGTCCTTCGCCAACACTGCGACGCCCGCATGGCGAGCGGAGGGCCGGTGGCCCTGCTGCCGCTCACCGAGGCCTGAGCCGGGCTAGTGCGAACCCTGGTCCTTCACCGCGGCCGCGCCGGCCGCCGCGGCGTCAGGATCCAGGTAAGCCGACTCGATGACGCGAAGGTCTGAGTCGAGCTCGTACCGCAGCGGGATCCCGGTCGGGATGTTCAAGCCGGCGATGTCGTCGTCGCTGATCCCGTCGAGATGCTTGACCAGTGCCCGCAGCGAGTTGCCGTGCGCTACGACGAGGGTCGTGCGACCGGCTCGCAGGTCCGGCACGATGCCGTCGTACCAGTACGGCAGCATCCGCTCGAGCACGTCCTTGAGGCACTCGGTGCGCGGGATGACGTCGGGCGCGAGATCGGCGTAACGCTCGTCGACCCCGCTGGGCTGACCGTCCTCGATCTCCGGCGGCGGCGTGTCGTAGGAACGGCGCCACAGCATGAACTTCTCGTCCCCGAACTTCTCTTTGGTGGCAGCCTTGTCCAGCCCCTGCAGTGCCCCGTAGTGACGCTCGTTCAGCCGCCACGAGCGGCGCACCGGAAGCCACTGGCGCCCGCACTCCTCCAGCGCCAGCGTCGCCGTGTGGATCGCGCGGGTCAGCAGACTGGTGTGCAAAACGTCCGGTAGCACGCCCTTTTCGCGCATCAGCTCACCGCCGCGGCGCGCCTCCCGCAGACCCTGCTCGGAGAGGGCGACGTCGACCCAGCCGGTGAACTGGTTGCTCCGGTTCCACTCGCTCTGGCCGTGACGGAGCAGGAGAAGGGTCGCCATGGCGCCATTCTTCCCGTATGCGCCGGTTCGTCCCCGGCGAACCTTCCGGCAAACGGCGGCTGGAGGTTCGCCGTGCTCTCCCCGCGCTTGACGCGCCAGGCCCATTCGCGGCGGATCGAGTTCTCGTATCCGAGCGCGACAGCCGTGTCGAACCCGTCGTCGGAGTAGCGCAGCATGCAGCCGAGCAGGCGGTCGATCTCGTCCGGCTCGACGGCCGACAGCGGCAGCTTGCCGACGATGTACACGTCGCCGAGCTGATCGATGGAGAACGCGAGCCCGTACATGTGCGCGTTGCGCGCCAGCAGCCAGGCGTGCACGGCGGCCGGGTCGTCCTCGGGCTTGCGCATGAAGAACGCCTCGACCAGCAGGCTGAAGTCCTGCACGACGAGCCAGGTCATCGTGGCGAGCCGGTGCTCACCCGGCAGCGTGACCAGGAACGCGCCGTTCGACGGATGGTCGTAGGTGAGCTCCAGGTCCTTGAGCGTCTCGCTCGATCACGCGGTCCAGACGCAGGCGTTCCTCGGCGGTCAACGCGCTCGGCACAGTCGGTTACGCCCCTGTCCTTCGAGTCCTCTGCCGGAAGGCGCCCCGTCAGGCCAGTGCGGCCAGCAGGGCAGCGTCGGTCTCCGAAACCGCCGCCAGATAGGAGTCCAACACACCACCGGCCGTCGCCGCCCACCCGAAGGCGCCCGCATGGGCGACGGCACCGGTCGAAAGCCGGGCGCGGTAGGCCGGCGCGGCGATGAGACGGCCGGCTGCGGTGGCGTAGTCCGCAGGGTCGTGGCCGTCGACGAGCAAGCCGCTGATGCCGTCACGAACGGCCGTTCGCAAGCCACCGACGGCGGCAGCAATGACGGGGGTCCCGCAGGCCTGGGCCTCGAGGGCGACGAGCCCGAAGCTCTCGTTGTGGCTGGGGACGACGACGGCGGTAGCGGCGCGATACCAGTCGGCGAGCCGCTCCTGGGGTGCCGGGGGCTCGAAGCGGACGACATCGGCGATGCCGAGCGAGTACGGCCAGTTCCTGCAAGGCCTGCGGATGATCGAGCCCGGAGCCGCTGGGCCCGCCGACGATGGCGACCACGAGGCGCTCGCGCAGCGAAGGGTCACGCGCCAGCATCTCGGCAGCGGACCGCAGCAGCACGTCGGGCGCCTTCAGCGGCTGCAGGCGCCCGACGAACAGCAGCACCGCCGCATGAGGAGGCACCCCGAGCCGGGTTCGCGCGGTAGAAGCCTCGCCCGGCCGGAAGACCTCCAGATCCACCCCGGGAGCCACGACGTCGATGCTGTCGGGAGCCGCGGAATAGAGCTGCGCGAGCTGGGCGGCCTCGGCGGGCGTGTTGGCGATGAGCCGGGTGGACGCGTCGACCACCTGCTGCTCACCGATGACGCGAGCGGCGGGCTCGGGAGCGTCACCCTCGGCCAGCGCAGCGTTCTTGACCTTCGCCAGCGTGTGAGCCGTGTGGACGAGCGGGACCGCCCAGCGCTCGGCAGCCACCCAGCCGACCTGCCCGGAAAGCCAGTAGTGCGAGTGCACCGCGTCGTAATAGCCGGGCTCGTGCGCTGCTTCGACCCGCATGACCCCGGCGGTGAACGCGCACAGCTGGGCGGGCAGATCGTCCTTGCGCAGCCCCTCGAACGGACCGGCCGTGATGTGGCGCACCAGCACTCCTGGCGCGAGCGGAACCGCCGGCGGCAGATCGCTGCTCGTGGCGCGGGTGAAGATCTCCACCTCGACGCCCCGCATCGCCAGCTGACGGGAGAGCTCGACGATGTAGACGTTCATGCCGCCGGCATCGCCGGTGCCGGGCTGATCCAGCGGCGAGGTGTGAACCGACAGCATCGCCACGCGCTGCAGGGCGGCGGCGAAAGGTGCCGGCGGCCGGCCGGGGAGCGGGGTGAGGGTCCCGCGCGCGGTGCGGCGCACAGCCACCGGGGAACACCTCCGCAGCACTCGGTCGCCCGGCTGACGCCGAAGGCACACGTGGATTCTGCCAGCAGGCCTAACCTCGCGGGGGTGCCGGTTACTTCCCGCGCCGGGCGATTTGCTGCCGGACGTGCTCGAGCGCTGGGGATTGCCACCCGCGGCACGACCGCCCCCAACCGGCTGCGGCGCGTCGACCGCTGGCTGCTGTGGGCCCTCGGCCCGCAGCTGCGTGCGGCCGTCCAACCACTCGTCGTCGACCTCGGCTTCGGCGCGACGCCGGTGACCACCGTCGAACTCGCACACCGGGTGCAGCAGCGTTACCCGGCAGCGCAGGTGTTGGGCCTCGAGATCGATCCGGAGCGGGTCGCGGCCGCCCTGCCGGCCGCCGAAGAGCCGCGCCTCCGCTTCGCCCGCGGCGGGTTCGAGCTGGCCGGGACCTCACCCACCATCGTGCGAGCGATGAACGTGCTGCGTCAGTACGACGAGGGCGCGGTGCCCGCCGCGTGGTCGGCCATGTGCGCGAGCGGGGCGACGGTCATCGACGGCACCTGCGACGAGATCGGCCGCCGGGCGTGCTGGCTGCTGGTCGAAGCGGGCCGGCCCGTCTCGTTGACGCTGGCGGCCCATCTGTCCACTCTGGGCCGGCCATCGGACCTGGCGGAGCGGCTCCCGAAGGCGTTGATCGCGCGCAACGTGCCGGGCGAGCCGGTGCACGCCTTGCTGACCGCGCTGGACGAGAACTGGGCCGCCGCCGCGAACCTTGGCGTGTTCGGCCCGCGTCAGCGATGGATCGCCATGGCCGAAGCGCTTCAGGGCCAGGGCTGGCCGGTGATCGGGCGCCGGGATCGTTGGCGGCTGGGGGAGATCACCGTTCGCTGGCCGGCCCGCTCCCCAGTGCTGCCGCGAACGCGTCGAACGCCTCCTGGCTGAAGAGCACGAACCTCACATGTTCGACGCTCGTCTGCGCGCCCGCGACCGCTGCGGTGGCGATCCGGGCCGCGTCGTCGAGGGGCCATCCGTAGACGCCCGTGCTGACGGCAGGAAAGGCGACGCTGCGAGCACCGAGCTCGTCGGCGACGGCCAGCGCCGACGTGTAGCACGAGTGCAATTGCTCTCCGCTGCCGCCGCCATGGACCGGTCCGACGACATGGATGAGATGGCGAGCAGCGAGAGCGCCGGGCTCGCTGGCTGCCGCGGATCCGGTGGCCAGCCGGCCGATGCGATCGCGCAACCGACGCCGGCCGTCGAGCTGCGCCGCACCGCCCGCCCGCAGCAGCGCACCGTCGACCCCGCCGCCGCCCAGCAGGCCGGAGTTCGCGGCATTGACGACCGCGTCGGTCTGCTCCGCCGTGATGTCCCCGAGCACGAGTTCGATACGCATGCGAGCGACCCTCCCACCGCGGCCGTCGCCCCGTTGCCAGGCAACAAAAACAGGCTCCCGGGACGGAAGTTCAGTCCCGGGAGCCTTGCTTTGGGGTGGCTGACCGCCGCGATGCGACGGTCAGCCGAGGATCAGCCGACCTTGGCGGCGTTGGACTCGACGGCCTTCTCGACCGCGCCGGCGGCGCGACGCATGGAGGTCGCGGCGCCCTTGGCCTGCGCACGAGCGGTCTTGGCCTGCTCGACAGCGGCCTTGGTGCTGGGGCTGTTGCGGACCGAGGTCACCAGCTTGTGCCCGCGCTTGACCAGATCGGCGTAGGTGCCGCGGGCCTTGGCCGGCAGGGCCTGCAGCTGGTTCGGAAGGGTCTCGAGCTGCTCGCGGACGCTCTCCGGAAGGTTCTTCACGGAGCCGCGGGCCTGGTTCATCTGGGCCTGAGCCGTGGTGACGCCGTGGCTGTAGAACGACGGCAGCTCGCGCAGCTTCTCGACCGCGAGGTCGGCAACACCGACGTACGCGTAGAACGGCTTGCGGACCCGATCGAGGTCGACGACCGCGGTGGCGTCGACAGTCGCCTTGACGGGAGCCGCCTTGGTGGTGCGGGCCCGCGTCGAAGCGGTAGCGGTGGAACGAGTTCGGGTAGTGGTGGTCTTGGCAGTAGCCATGGTGTGCCTCCTGGATTATCGGGACGATTGCGGACTTATCGCTGGCGTCTCAGCGCGTTTGCGGTGGCGCCGGACGACGACGGACTGCTATCTCTTGCGGCGAGGCCGCCCTCGGGATCAGCCCGAGGCTGGCTTGGCGCCGCGACGCGGCGCCGGGTGAGCAGGGGACGACGGGGGCTCGACCATCGACAGCACCGGCTTGTCGGACACGGCGATGTCGACACCTTCAGCGGCCGCCATCTCCTCGGCGAGCTCGGCAGCGGTGCGTGACTCGTTCTCCTTGCGGAAAGAGTCGTAGATCTCGATCAGCACCTGCTTCTGCCGCTCGGTGAGGTGCGGGTCGTACAACAGCGCCTGCGCGAGCTCGGTGCCCTCGCGCTCCTCCAGGATTCCGGCCTGCACGTAGAGCGCCTCGGCGGAAATGCGCAATGCCTTGGCGATCTGCTGCAGGATCTCGGCGGAGGGCTTGCGCAATCCCCGCTCGATCTGGCTCAGGTACGGATTGCTGACACCTGCCTGACGGGCCAGCTGCCGCAACGAGATCTGCGCGCTACGCCGCTGCTCGCGGATGTAATCGCCCAGACCCCTGACCGAGATCTCTTTGATGGAAGAACTCGAGAGACCGGGGACATTCAAACTGGGAACGTTCAAGTTGGGCATGAATGCCGACCTCCTCTCGTCCTGCAACACCGACACTATGCGTGGGTGCTAACGATTGCAAGCAGTCGGCTAGCGGTTCGAGGTGTGTGCCCCCTCACACCGCCGTCTCACACTGCCGGACGGGGATCCGCGGCGCTCGTGGCGCCCTGCTGCTGACGCAGGTCGACCTCCTCGGTCTGCCCCGGACGGCCGCCGGGATGGCGCAACGCGACCACGAAAGCCAGCGCCAGCGCCGCGGCCATGCCGTACAGAACTGCAGCAGTAGCCGAGGCAAACCCATGGCTGATCGCGTCGGTTATCTTCGCCTGCAACGCCGGCGGGGCAGCCGCGCCGCCGGTGCCGGGAGTCGCCGAACCGGCGGCGTGAGCGATCGAGTCGATCTCGGGTCTGGTCAGCCCCAGCGCGCCGAGCGACGTGTGCAAGCGGCTGGCCAGCACCGTCGACAGCAACGTCCCGAGCACCGCGATACCCAGGGCGGAGCCGTAATTGCGGACCGTCTGGGTGATGCCCGTGACCTCGCCGTAGGACGTGCCGAAGGAGCGATTGACGGCATCGGTGCTCGCGGGGCCGAGCAGCAGGCCGATGCCGGCACCCGCCATCACGATGTAAATCCACTGCGCGCCCAGGCTCAGCTGGTTCAGATGGCTTGCCCACAAGGCGAATCCGACCGTCGAGAGGGCGCATCCGAGCACCACGGGTCGCTTCGCGCCACGCGCGTCCAGCATGCGACCACCGACCTGCGCGGCCGGCGCGAAACCGGCGAAGAACACCAGCAGATACAGGCCGGCGTTGCTGGCGTTGTAGCCCAGCGAGACCTGCGAGTAGACCGCGGCGAAGAAGAACACCGGTACGAACGCGATCATCGACAGCAGCAGGACCGCGTTGTCGATGACGAACGCCCGGTCGCGAAAGATGCGCACCTGGATCAGCGGGCTTTCGGTATGCGCTTCGAACCGCACGAACGCCACGAGCACCAGCAGGCCGCCGACGATGCACGCCCAGGTGCCGGGGTTGCGCCAGCCCCAGCTCGGCGCCTGCTCAAAACCCAGCACTGACAGGCCCATTCCGACCGCGGTGAGCGCCGCGCCGGGGACATCGATGCGCGCTTGCTGACGGGTCACGGGGATGCGCGCCATCGCCGTGAGCACCAGCGCGATGACCGCGATCGGGATATTGATCCAGAAGATCGCCCGCCACGTCCATTGCGTCAGGTAGCCGCCCGCGATCGGACCCACCGACGTCAGCGCGCCGCTGACACCGAAGAACACGGCGAGGGCGCGGCCGCGTTCACGGACCGGGAAGATGGCGACGACGATGGCAAGCGCCGCGGGCACCATGATGGCGCCCGCCACACCTTGCAGGACGCGAAAGACGATGATCCACGACTGGGCGGCCGCGCCCTTCGGCGTCGCGCCACAAAGAGCTGAGGATCCGGCGAATCCGACGATGCCGATGTAGACCATGCGACGCGGGCCGATGACGTCGGCCAGGCGGCCGCCCAAGGCGAAAGCGGCTGCCAATGCGAGCAGATAGGCGTTCACGACCCACTGCGTGCCGGCATGCGTCAGCGAGAGTTCAGACTGGATGTTCGGCGACGCGATAGCGACGATGGTCTGGTCGATGAAGGTCATCGCGACCGCGAAAAGCATTGCCGCGAGCGCGAGGTTCTTCGTCCGCGAGGAACCCTGCGCGGCTTGCAGAGCCGCCGTTCGCCCGCCGTTCTCCGTCACGGTTTCTCCTCCGCGTGTTCCGCTGCCGGCCCGGACGGCCACATCATCCGTTACGCCTGCGGGGTGGGAGCAAGCACATCCGCTCCGATCTGTTTGACTTTGGACGACATCCGCTGGGCGAAGGGAACATCTCGTGGGTCGATCGGGTCCGTTGACCGGAGTGCGGGTGCTGGAACTGGCCGGCATCGGGCCTGGGCCGACGGCCGCCATGATGCTGGCCGACATGGGCGCCGAGGTGCTGCGCATCGATCGCCCGACGGCAATGAAGGCAGCAGCTGCGCCGTACGACATTCCAGGCCGCGGCCGGCGGGCCGCCGTCATCGATCTGCGACGCCCGGAGGCCGCGGAGGTGGTCCTCACCCTCGTCGAATCCGCCGACATCCTCCTCGAGGGCAATCGCCCGGGGGTCACCGAACGGCTCGGTATCGGTCCTGACGCCTGCTTCGCCCGTAACCCTCGGCTGGTTTACGGGCGGATGACCGGATGGGGACAGCAGGGGCCCTGGTCGTCGATGGCCGGCCACGACATCGGCTACATCGCCCTGTCCGGAGCGCTGCATGCCATCGGCCCCGCCGGCCGGCCGGTGATCCCGCTGAACCTCATCGGGGACTTCGGCGGTGGCAGCACGTATCTCGTGATGGGCGTGCTGGCGGCACTGCTCGAGGCGCGGACGTCCGGCCAGGGTCAGGTCGTGGATGCCGCCATCACCGACGGGGCGTCGTCGCTGATGTCCTTCCTCTACGGGATGCACGCGAGCGGTGCCTGGGTGGACGAGCGGGCGTCGAACATGCTGGACGGCGGGCTGCCCTGGTACGACGTCTACGAGACCGCCGACGGCAAGTGGCTGGCCGTAGGCGCGTTGGAGCCGCAGTTCTACCAGGCGCTGCTCGACGGGCTCGGCCTCACGCTGGAGGAGGCACCGCAGGACCGGGGCCAGAGCGAGTCGCTGCGCGAGCGGTTCGCGGCCATCTTCGCGACGCGATCACGCGATGCGTGGATGGAGGTGTTCGGCGGCACCGATGCGTGCGTCGCCCCCGTGCTGTCGATGACCGAAGCGCCCACGCACCCGCACAACGCGGCCCGGGAGACGTTCATCGAGATCGACGGGATCGTTCACCCGGCTCCGGCGCCGCGGTTCAGCCGGACCCCCAGTGCCGTCTCCCATCCGGCGGCACCGCCCGGTTCAGACACCGTGCAAGCGCTGACCGACTGGGGTGTGCGGGATGTCGAGAGCCTGCTGGCCGGCGGCGTGGTGGGCCAGGCGTAGCAAGGTCAGGCGGGCGGCGGCTGCCACTTCTCGGTCGTCAGCGGCTGGAACGCGCGGAGGCCGGCCAGCAGATCGGGTGGCGACGAGGCGGTCACGAGCAGCCGCCGATGATCGAAGGACAGGAACCCGTTGGTCACCATGCGGTCGGCGTGTTGCAGGAAGAGGTCGTAGAAGCCGGCGACGTTCAGCAGCCCGATCGGCTTGTGGTGCAGGCCGAGCTGCGCCCAGGTGGTGACCTCGGCCAGCTCCTCGAGCGTGCCGAAGCCGCCGGGAAGCGCGGCGAACGCGTCCGAAAGGTCCGACATCAGGGCCTTGCGATCGTGCATGGTTTCGGTGACGTGCAACTGCGTGAGCCCGGGGTGAGCAAGCTCGCGATCGACCAGATGGCGCGGGATGACGCCGAACACCCGCCCGCCGGCGCCGAGCGCCGCGTCAGCCACCGCCCCCATCAGGCCGACGGAAGCCCCGCCGTAGACGACGTCGATCCCCTGCTCCCCCAGAAAGGTGCCCAGCGCCGTCGCAGCCGCTCGAAACTCCGGCTGCACGCCATCGCTCGAGCCACAGAAGACGCAGACCGCCTTCAAGATCAACGCTCCCATGATCAAGGAATACGCATGATCATCGGCCTCAGAGCAAGATCATGGCAGCGTTGATCATGGAACGCGTCAGGCGTCGGGATCGTCTTCGCGGAGAAGGTCGCCGACGTCGGCCCGGCCGTCGCGGTAACGGCGGGTGATCTCGGCGCTGGCCGCGTCGTACACGCCCTGAACGGCCCGGCGCCGCGCCGAAATGTCGGACTCGGTGGCGCGCAGGCTCTCCAGGAGCGCGTGCACCTCGTCGTCGTCATGGTCGCTCAGGTCGGTCACGTCCATGGCGGCCGCCTGTTCCTCGGCGCGCCGGGTGGATCCGGTGTTCGAGGGCTCGGTGACCTGGTGACGACCGAGACCGTGAGCCTGACCGCGGGGGCCGTCCGACAGGATCTGCGGAAGTTCACCCACGATGCCCTGGGCGTCTCCCCCGGAGCGCCGGATGAGCTCAGCAGCGACGATGTCGATACGACCTTGCAGCAGTCGGCGCAGGTAAGAGAGGTCGGTCTCTTCCTGGTCCGCTTCCTCGCGCAGCGACCGGACCTCGTCCAGCGGCAACTTCTCGAGGCCCTCGAGGTAGTTGGACGCCAGGACCTTGTCGATCCGGCGCTTCCCACCGGTAAGAACGCCCTCCACGTGGACCCTCCTGTCGACGTCCCCCGGCGACGGTGCCGGCTTGACACCCTCGCGGTCAGCATGACCCCATGGGCGGACGCCGGTCGATCCCAAGGCTAATTGACACTCCCTTCGGCAGCTGTGGGCGATTCGCAAGCCGCTTCCCGGGCTGCCCTGGCAACCGGTCGATACAGACACGCCCAGACGGCTCAATCCCCGCCCTGCACGTGCCGAGTCAGAAGGGGACGTCAGCCACTACAGGCATGTGGCTGATGGGAAGGGGGCGGGCGTGCTGCGCGGCGATCTCAAGACGACGCCGCTTTCTGACCTGCTCAAACGCCTGGCAGACGCGAAAGCGACCGGTTGTGTCTACGTCCAACCGGGCAGTCGGCGGTCCCTCGAGGCGACCGTCGCGCTGCGCGAAGGCGCCATCGGCAACGTGACCATCCCCGGCACCGAAGACGCCGTCGGGGCGCGACTGGTCGCCAATCGCCGCCTCACCCCGGCCGATCTGGCGGAAGCCCGGGAGGCACAGGAAACCGAGCTCGCCACCTGGACCCTCGCTGAGCTGCTGATCCACCTGGGATTGGCAGACGAGCAGGAGGTGGAGGCGCTGGTTCTCGAGCAGGCGCTGGCCTCCCTGACCGAGCTGTGTGAATGGTCGTCCGGCAGCTGGCGTTTCCGGCGACGGGAGCGCACCGGACCCAGCCTGCCCACGCCGCTCGAGGTCGCCGATGCCCTTGCGACGGTGGCCGAACGCCAGGCACAGTGGCTCGACCTGCAGGCCACGGTGCACGGCGCCGACGCGATCGTCTCGCTCGCTGCCCATCCCGAGAACCCCCAGAGCGACCCGAACCTCGAGATGGACGCCGACAGCTTCGCGCTGCTGTGCGCGGTCGACGGCAGCAGAACCCTCAGCGAACTCGCCGGTTCGACCGGCTTCACGCTGCTCGACGCCGCCCGAAAGGTCGCTGCGCTCGTCGAGTCAGGCCTGGTGCAGGTCGCCCATCCCTCCGACGACGATCAGGACGACGAGCTGTCCGAGGCTGACGACCCGCACGGCGATGGTGCGGACGGCACCCGTGATGGATCCCGCTCGCTCGACGCTATCGCTGCCGCCTTCTCCTTCGACGGACCTTCGGCGGCGGATCTCGAAGTCGGGCTGTCGCCCGTCGGCGCGCCGTGGCAACCTCCGCGAACCGCTCAGGGTGACACGCTTGCCGATGCCCTGGCCCGAGTCAGCGCGGCGCTCTCGGACGCGATGACGGGGCAGGAGCAGCCCCCCGACGCCAGGCCTGAGGCCGTCGAGGCCGTCGAGGCCGTCGAGGTGGCCGAGGTGGCCGAGGTGGCCGAGGTGGCCGAGGTGGTCGAGGTCGAGGCCGAGGCCGAGGCCGAGGTGGAGGCCGAGGTCGAGGTCGAGGCCGAGGTCGAGGTCGCAGCGGAGCCCGAGGTCGAGGTCGAGGTCGAGGTCGAAGCTGAGGCGGAGATCGAGCCGGTCGTCGCCGAGGGCGACGAATACCTGGCCGCCATCATCACGCTGCCGTTCGCCGCCGAGGACTCGACTCCGTACGACGAGCCCGCCGAAGCAGCTGGCGAGACCGTCGAGATTCCCGACCCTGTCGAAGCAGTCGACACCGTCGAGATCGAGGAACCTGAGCCGGTCGAAGCCGAGCTCGATGAGGCACCGATCGACGAGCTCGACGAGCTCGTGGTCGAGGACGACGAGGCGCCGCTGATCGGGGAGGACGCGGCCGAGCACCCCGCCGCTGAGCCCGAGGCCGAGGCGGAACCGGAGCTGATCCCTGAGCCGTCGTTCGATGCCGATGCCGATGCCGATGCCGCCGAGGCCGAGGCCGCCGAGCCGGAGTTGGAGGTAGCGGAGGCGGAGGCGGAGGCGGAGGCGGAGGCGGAGGCCGCACCTGAGCCGGTCTTCGAGCCCGAGCCCATGGAGCAAGCCGCGCACGTCGAGACAGCGCACGAGAGCCGCGCATCGGCCGCCAACGCGGCCCGCCTGCTCTCGCAATTCTCCGAGGAGTCCGTCACCCGCCGGCCCGAGCCGGAGCCCGAGCCCGAACCCGAGCCGGAGGCCCCGCCCGCGGCGCCCGAGGGTCATGCACCTCGCCCACGCCGTGAGAACGGGCTTGCCGACACCGCCGCCCTGCTACGCGAGTTGAGTGGGCTGACCACCGAGACGACGACGTCAGCACCGCGAATGCCCAACCGTCCTACCCCGGCCGCGGCAGCAGGCGCCGGTGGCCAGCACGCGCGCAAGCGCAAGGGCCTGTTCGGCCGCAGCTGATGCTGGGCGCCTGAAAACCGGGGCAGGTCCAGCCGGGTTCGAACCGGAAGGCTCAGGCCGGGTCGATGGACGCGGCGATGCCACCGGCGGTCAGCAGCTGATCGTCAGCCACGTTGCGCTTGATGATCGCGAGCGCGATAGGCCCGAGTTCGGCGTGGTAGGTGGGCGTGGCGATCCATCCCACGGCCCGCTCCGCCGCCAGCACGGGTGAACCCCGCTCCGGCAACGCACCATCGAGGTGCAGCAGCACGAGACGTCGCGGCGGGCGCCCCAGATTGTGAGTGCGCGCCACGGTTTCCTGCCCGCGGTAGCACCCCTTGTTCAGGTGCAGCGCGGAGTCGAGCCACGGCAGCTCGTTGGGGATCGTGCGGTGGTCGGTCTCGAAGCCGAGCCGGGGCCGGCGCGCCTCGACCCGGGCGGCCTCGAACGCCGAGTGACCCACCAGCGGGAGTCCGAGCGAATCGACGACGGCGTCCACGTCAGCACGCGGCACCAGGAGGTCGACCCCCCAAGGCATCCGATGCGCCAGCAATCCTTGGGTCGCAGCCGCAACGGCGGCTCCCTCCCCCACTGCCGTCAACACCGCCCGGGAATCACGGGCCACCTCCACCCGGAGCATGAAGCGCATCCGGTCGAGGTAGCTCACCAGCTCCGCCGAAGTACCCGGCTCGACGTCGATCCACGTGGTGCGGCCGTCGTCGACGAGCGCGAGGTGGTGCTCGACGTGACCGTGCGGGGAAAGGATCAGCGCCTCGATGCCGACGCCGGGCGCGACCTCTGACAGGTGCTGGCTGGTCAGCGTATGCAGCCAGCTCAGCCGATCCGGACCGGTGACCGTGATGACCTCGCGATGCGAGCGATCGACCAGCCCGCCAGGAAGCGTCTGCTCGCGTAACGGATCGCCGTAGTGGGCCGCCACGCCGGCATCCGGCGGATCAGCGGCCACGGCACCGGGACGGGCGAGCAGCACGCTCGGCGCCGTAGCCGAGGCGGTTTCGGTGACGCTCATGAGCAGTCCTTGCACAGTCCGGAGAAGGTCAGGTGGCGCACGTCGACCCGAAATCCGCGCTCCTGGCCGAGCTGGGCGACCACGTCGGCGACGAGTGCCGTGGAGACCGGCTGCACGGCATCGCAGCGGCTGCAGACCAGATGGACGTGAGGCTCCTCGGTGGTTGCGTGGTAGGTCGGGGCGCCGTGGTTGAGATGGGCATGCGCGACGAGACCGAGCGCCTCGAGGAGTTCCAGGCTGCGATAGATGGTCGAGATGTTGACCGCATGTGCAGTGGAACGGACCTCGACGCAGATGTCTTCCGGCGTCGCATGACCCAGCCGTGAGACCGCCTCGAGGACGAGCTGGCGTTGCGCTGTCAGCCGATAGCCGCCCTCGCGGAGCTTGGTCTGCCAATCGGGAGCCTGGTCGGCCTCGCCGGTCACACCGACGTGCGCAGCATGAGCCTCGCGGTCAGCAGCATGGGCGTGCAGCCCAGCACCAGCATCGCGGCTCATCCTCGGGCTACCTCACACAGATCACGTCACGCCCCGCCGGACCAGACGCTTTCAGGCTACGCCCGCGACCAGCGGGCTTATGCGCTTGCCGCAATCGGGAGGGCGATTTACCTTTGACGAACACGGGAGAGGAGGTGGTCCGGTTTTGTGTAGACATAGGACTCGTGAGGTGACTGTCCGCTAGTCGCCGGTCTCGTGGTCAAGCCCGGCCGCCAAGCAAGAGGGTGCGCGAGCACCGGCGCCGGCGAACACCAGGCAGACACCAGGACCCCCGGGTGCCGTCCAGTCCAGACGGCCCGTGTACGCACGGAAGCGCCCGGGGGTCTTCTGCGTCCTCAGGCAGGCGAAACCGCTCAGACCTTGCGCAGCCGGGCCGATCGGTGCGGTCGCAGATCATGGCCTTCGGCGACGATGTCGATCGCGTACGCCAGGTCTCCCTCGACGATCCCGTAAAGGCGTTCGGAGCGCTGGACCTCACGTGCGGTGGCGGTACGCACGGTGACGTTGTCGGTGAGTTCGATCTTGCCGCCGTCGACGTCACCGACGAAGACCTCGGCGATGCCGCTCGGGTGGGCGAGTGTCACCTCCACCCGCAGGCCGCTCTCGAACGTCCCCGCCGTGCGCCAGTAGCCGACCTCGCTGTCGAGCGTCTCCCCGGTTTCCGGATCCCAGATCCGCGACGTGTAGCCGAACACCGCCAGGCCGGGCACGCGTTGAAAGCGGATCTCCTGCGCGAACGGATAGTCCGGCTGGCCCGGATAGCCGCCCACTCCCTCGCCGATCCAGGTGCCGAGCAGAAAGGCGATGGGAAAGAGCTCGGGAGCCAGCGGAGCCTCGGAGGATGTCACGCGCCGAGCGTACGAGCGCGGCAGCGCCCACGCGGCAGCCCGCTTAGCGCTGACCCTGATAGAGCCGGTAGACGACGTAGCCCGAGAACCACGCAAAAAGCAGGAAGACCAGCACCAACAGGCTCGTGTACACGACCTCCAGCACGCGCACATGCTAACCCGGCGGGGCCGAAGTCCCCGGTAGCGTCGCCAGGTATGAGGCGCCTGCTCGTCAAAGTCACCGCCGGTGCTGACGTCCCGGAGCGCTGCGCCCAGGCCTTCACCGTCGCGGCCACGGCGGCGAGCAGCGGTGCGCCGGTCGAGCTGTGGCTGACGGGCGAGGCATCGTGGTTCGCGCTCCCCGGACGAGCCGAGACGTTCGAGCTGCCGCATTCGGCGCCGCTCGCCGACCTGCTCGCGGCGGTGCTGGCAGCCGGCAGCGTGACGCTGTGCAGCCAGTGCGCGGCCCGGCGCGAGATCGGGCCGGCTGACCTGATCGAGGGCATCCGCATCGCCGGAGCCGCGACGTTCGTGGAGTCGGCGCTCGCCGACGATGTGCAGGCGCTCGTCTACTGAGCCAGGGAACGGGCGGGGGCGTTGCTGGTCCCGGCGGGGGCGAGGGTCGCCGACGGTCCCCGCCCCGGAGTCGACTACCGGGGCGAGGACCTCGCAGCGCCGGCGAGCTAGATCGGTAAGGCCACCTGAGCGTCGACCGCCTGGCCCGCTGAGGCGATGACCTTCGCTTCGCCCGCCCCTTGCGAGGAGAGCGCACGAAGGGTCCACTCGCCGGGCCGGGCGAAGAAGCGGAACTGCCCGGTGGCACTGGTCACCACCTCGGCGGTGAACTCACCCGAGGAATCAAGCAGGCGCACGTACGCCGCTGACACCGGCTGACCCTCGCGGGTCACCGTCCCCTGAATCACTGATTCCTTGGCCACGTCAATTCCTTCGGTCGACAGTCCTCCGACTGGGGGAGCGCACATGTTCTAGGCGCCGATCTCGATCGGAACGCCGACCAGAGCGCCGTACTCGGTCCACGAGCCGTCGTAGTTCTTCACGTTCTGCTGCCCGAGGATCTCGTGCAGGACGAACCAGGTGTGCGCGCTGCGCTCACCGATGCGGCAGTACGCGATGCTGTCCTTGGCGAAGTCGACTCCCGCCTCGCTGTACAGCTTCTTCAACTCGTCGTCGCTTCGGAACGTGCCGTCCTCGTTGGCCGCCTTCGACCACGGGATGTTCACGGCCGTAGGCACGTGACCGGCCTTCTGCGACTGCTCCTGCGGCAGGTGCGCCGGCGCCAGCAGCTTGCCGCTGAACTCGTCGGGCGAGCGCACGTCGACCAGGTTCTGCTTGCCGATCGCGGCGACGACCTCGTCGCGGAATGCCCGGATGTCGGTACGCACCGGCTGGGCCTGGTAACGCGTCGCCGGACGCTCGGTCGGCTCGGTCACCAGCGGGCGGGAATCGAGCTCCCACTTCTTGCGACCGCCGTCGAGCAGCCTCACGTCCTGGTGGCCGTAGAGCTTGAAGTACCAGTACGCGTAGGAGGCGAACCAGTTGTTGTTGCCGCCGTAGAGGACGATGGTGTCGTCGTTCGAAATCCCCTTTGATGACAGGAGTTTTTCGAATGCGGCCTGGTCGACGAAGTCACGCTTGACGGGGTCCTGCAGGTCGTGGGTCCAGTCCACCCGGACAGCACCGCGGATGTGGTTCTTGTCGTAGGCGGAGACGTCTTCGTCGACCTCGACGAAGACCACCTTGGGATCATCCAAATGGGCTTCTGCCCACTCGGCGTTGACGAGCACGTCGGCTCGGCTCATGAGGGAACTCCTCGGAGAAGATGGGGAAAGTCAGGCGGGCAGACGTACGAGCAAAGGGCTCGCACGGAGCGGCGAACGGCTAGGCGATGAACGCGAAAGCGCGCGTCAGCGAAAGCTCAGCCGGCCTGACACAGGCAGCTGCCCACGCGGCACAGGTCGACCGCGCGGCGCTTGAAGAACAGGGGGCTCAGGGCAGACTGCATGACCCGCTCACCCTAGCCGCTGGGGGCGCGGATCGTCAGGCCTGATGCGGACGCGGCGATGACCAGCCCGGCGGGCGTCACCTTCGCGCTTCTGCAGCTGGATGCCGAAGGGGAGCTGCGAGATCGGCAGCCGGACGGTGAGGAATTGCTCGACAGCCTTTGTGGTCAGCCCGCTTCCGGGGATCTTGGCAAGGATCGACGCGACCGCGACCGGCCGCAGCGTGACGGCACTTCCCGAGACGTCGATCTGGGCCTGCGCCGAGAGCGAAATCCGTGGTGGAAACGGCAAGGTCCCGGTCAGCTTCAGGTTGCCCTTCTCATCGGAGACCTGCAGCACCTGGCCGAGCTGTTGGGAGATGTACGCATTGAGATTCGGGTAGCCCAGCGTCACGACGGCATCGGCTCGGTCGACCGGCACCTCGCTCACCGAGCCCGAGATGACCTTGCTCAACGGGACGCTGACGCCATGGGCGTGGACGCTGAGCTGGTCGACGGTCAGGCCGTTGCGGGTGATGTTGCGCACCGAGACGTCGACCTCGTGATAGCGACCGCCCAGCACCTGTGTCAGGAAAGGGAAGCCCTTGATCGAAACCTGCGGATGTGCCGACAGTTCCTGGGATTTCTGCACCCGGTCGGCGATCTGACTCTCGGCGACGAGCAGCGCGATGCGATCCGCGGCGATGAGCAGCACCACGAAGATCGCCAGGGCTGTGAAGACAGGGATCAGTCCTTTGCGCATCCCGGGCCGCTACCCCGCCGCCGGGGGCGATGACCCTTCCGACGAGATAGGCCACAGAACACGCCAGCGCCAGCGGGACGACCCCCGCGATCACGGCGTTCGGACAGCTCGGTCAGCGCCGACCGGCCGGTCTCGGGAGGCGCCACCTCGCGTCGCGATCCGCACCAGCAAACGATCGGCAAGCAGCGCCGCGACAACGCAACCCGCCCCCAGCGCGACGGCATGAGCCGTGCGTCAGGCCGCCCTTGGCCGAGCCGCAAAGAGCAGCGACCACGATGCCGACGGCCAGCGCCGACCAGGCGACGCACAGGGTCGGGCGCGGCCGGCAGCCGGGCCACGACAGAGCGCGCCGCCGGTGCCATGCAACCCGACGAACCCGGCGGACCGCCCCGGCGGGAAGCTCGCGCAACGCAAGCAACAACGCCGGTGCCGCGCCGAGCATGATCGCGGACAACGTCATGGCGACCGCCGCAGTCACCCCGCGCGGATCGCGCCGGACGAGCTGGTGGAAAAGGACGCGCGATGACGCTCAGCCCGATGACGCCGGCGATCGAGCCGCCCGTGGCGCTGCGGGTGCGCAGCAGCACGACATCGGTGACGGCGACGGCGATCAGGACGAGGACGGCGGCGTCGAGGGTCGCCGCGAAGGCGACGAGCCAGCCGGCGATGAAGGCGGCCTGCACGGCGATGACCGCGACAGCCGAGCGCCGGGCGCCCTGCCGCATTGCCGGCGATGAGGCAGCGGCCGACCACGACCGCCGACCGCCGACCCATCCCGACCGCCATCGCGGCGCCAGTCGGGCGCGGGGCCGTTCGTGCCACTCCGCTCACGCGCCGTTCACCGGCAAATCCTGTCACGCCAAGGTGGCTACGGGCCCCACACCGGCCCACTTCCTCCGGCGAACGGCGGCAGGACTTCGACCTTCGTCGCTCCTGCAACGCGAGGCCCGCCGCGGCCTCCCGCTTCACCGGCCGGTCGCCGACGATGAACGAGCAGATCCCGAGCAACCTGGTGAGCTCGGGCCCGTGCTTTGCGCCTGCCTGCGCGATGACGTCACCCAGGGTCTCGCCGGTGAGCACTTCGCTGACGCATCCCGCTGCCTCGCGGGCGGCCGCCCAGTAGTGCACGGTGACGCTAGTCATCGACCACGGCCTTCGGGGCATGGGCGCCCAGCTCGACCAGGCCCGGCAGGCTCGCGCCGATGCGTCGCAGCAGCGTGGGGTCGGCCGCTTCCTCGGCGTGACCGAACCCCGACTCCATCCACAGCTCGACCGGGCCCGCGGCAGCCTGGCTCAGCGCGACCGCATGACGCTCCTTGAGATAGGAGTCACGGTCGCCGTGAACGACCAGCAGCGGCACCGTGAGCCGGGCGGCGGCCTCCAGTGGCGAGAGTGGCTCCTCAGCTCCAGCCCTTCGGGTCGATGCGCACCCGGAAGACCTCGCGCGCGATCACCCGACCCAGGCGGGTGAGTACCAGGAAGTGCAGTCGCCGCATCGGCTTGGTGTCACGGATGTACCAGGCGTCGCCGGTGCTGACGCAGACCACCGCGTCCACCGGATGGGTCAGCAGCTGACCGTGCACCTGCTCGCCGACGAGCGCCGCGTGGCGGATGGCGGCGGCCCCGCCCATCGAGAAGCCGACGGTGACGACCCGCTCATGGCCGAGGGAGCGCAGATACGCGACCGCAGCGTCGACCTCGAACACCTCCCGGTCGGCCAGCGTCGAGCGGCCGCCGGAACGGCCGTGACCCCGCAGGTCGACCTGCAGCACGTCGGCGTGCTCGGCGAGCACGGCGGCGGCACGGGCGACGCCGGGCTTCTCGGACCAGCCGGAGAAGCCCGGGAGCAGCACTATTGCGACGTGAGCCGTCCCGCGGGCAGGCGTGTGGGTGGCCGCCAACCGCACCCCGTCAGCCGTCCGGAGGGACACCGCGGAGGTAACACTTGATTGCGTTCCCATGTCGTCGTCTATCCTTACTCTCGAATCGGGTCGACGACGCCCCGTCCGGTTGCTCCTGCGATAGACGAGGGAAGCCCGCATGGCTGTCGTCCTGATCTTGACCGCATCCCCCGGTGGTGCCGCCGAGGTGCTGCCCGGCCTCTCACTTCTCCCCCATGACGTGCGCGTCGCGGCTCCCGAGCCCTCGGCGCTGCTGGACACCCCGGCGGTCGACGCCGTGCTCCTCGACGCCCGCCGCGATCTCGCCGGCGCCCGCAGCCTCGCCCGCCTGCTGCGTACCACCGGGCTGTCGGCCCCCCTGCTCGCCGTCGTGACCGAAGGCGGGCTGGTCGCCGTCGCCTCCGACTGGGGGTTGTCGGACGTCGTGCTCGACGCGGCGAGCCCTGCCGAGGTCGACGCCCGCCTGCGGCTGGCCGCGGCCCGCAGCGCGGCACCCGCGCGCTCGACCATCAACGAAGGCGCGGTGTCGGTCGGCGGCCTCGTCATCGACGAGGTGACCTACTCGGCCCGGCTGCGCGGCCGCGCCCTCGAACTCACCTTCAAGGAGTTCGAGCTGCTGAAGTTCCTGGCGCAGCACCCCGGCCGGGTCTTCACCCGTGCCCAGTTGCTGCAGGAAGTCTGGGGCTACGACTACTACGGGGGCACCCGCACGGTGGATGTCCACGTGCGCCGGCTGCGCGCCAAGCTCGGTACCGAGCACGAGCAGCTGATCGGCACGGTGCGCCATGTCGGCTACAAGTTCGTCGCACCGACCGCCGGCCAGTCCTCCTCCGCACCAGCAGCATGCTGCGAGCTCTCACTCCAACGGCTCGCCAGCATCGCCCTTACCGTTTAGAGCTGCGGCCGAGCGCTAGCCTGCCGGTCGTGACGGAAAGCGTGCAGTCGCTGTCGGCTGCCGACGCCCAGCCGTGCGGGAATTGGCGCTGCGGCCACGTCGGCAGACGGCGTCGCGCCGCTTTCGGAGCAGTCGCTGCTGCGGCTCGAGGACTCGACCGCGGGTGCCCGACACGTTCTGCAGCGGCTGCGCGAAGGTGTGGCCGGCTACGCCCAACTCGACGCTGACGGCTCGGCTGAGTTGGTGGTGGATCCCTCGCTGCGGCGCCGAGGTCTGGGCCGCGAACTGGCTCGAGGCCGTCGCGGCGCTTCGAGGCCGGCAGGGCTGCGCGTGTGGGCACACGGCGACGGGGCAGGGGCCCGGGCGCTCGCGTCACGGATGCAATACGAACGCTCGCGGGTGCTGCTGCAGCTGCGCCGTGACCTGGCGGCTGAGCTGCCGGTAGCGGCATGGCCGGCCGGCGTGACGGTCCGGACGTTCGAGCCCGGAAGGGACGAAGCGGCCTGGCTGGCCGTCAACGCCGCAGCCTTCGCCACCCATCCCGAGCAGGGTCGCTGGCGGATGGCTGACCTGGAGCAGCGCGAGCAGCAGGACTGGTTCGACCCGAACGGTTTCTTCCTCGCCGAGCGGCATGGTGAGCTGGTCGGTTTCCACTGGACCAAGATCCATCGCGACGAGACGCCGCCGATCGGCGAGGTCTACGTCGTCGGCGTCCTGCCCACCGCCGGCGGCCAGGGACTCGGCCGCGCGTTGACCTCGCCGGCCTGGACCACCTGCGCGATCGAGCGGCCTCCGGGAGCGTGCTGCTCTATGTCGACGAGTCCAACGTGGCGGCGATGAAAACGTATGAGCGGCTCGGCTTCTCCCGCTGGGCCACCGACGTCATGTACAGCACGCCGTCCTCGAGCAATTCGTCGCCGGATTTCGTGTGACCCGCGATGAATTTCCGCCGCGGCCGCCGCAGACCGCCTGTTCAGGGCGCTGGGCCCGGTGATCGACATAAATGACGACACGCCGCAGCTAAACAACTGCCGCGCGAACGCCGACGCTTACCTTGACCCTTTCTGTTGCTTCTGACCGTCGATCGCGACTGATGCGTCACTGATCGATGCCCGACTGCCGAACCGAGAGCTCCGCGAGGAGATCCACCGATGCCCGCCGTCGGCCCGCCCTGCGTTCGCGCCGCGCGTGGGTTTCGGCCGCGCTGGTGGCCATCACCGCGCCGGTGCTGGTGCTCGGCACAGCTCTCGACCGGCGTTTGCCATCAGCGACCAGCAGAAGCTCTGCAGCTGCAGCAGGACGCCGGCTCGGCCGCCACCGACATCGGAGTGCGCGACGCCGCCGCCGAACGTGCTGCCCTGGCACTCCTGCAGATCAACGCCAAGGTCACGACGGCTCGCGGCACACTGGCGAGCGCCAACCGCGACCTCGCGAAAGCGCAGAAAATGCTCACCGCCAAACGGGTGAGCTCGCCAAGGCGCAGACGGACGAGCGCGCGGCCCAGGTCCAGGTCGACGGCGGCGACGGCGAAGTACGACCACGCGCGTGACCAGCTGGAAGTGATGCTGCGGTCGGCCTTCGAGAACGGTGTCGGCGGCGATCTCGACGCTCTGATGGACGGCGGCACCCCCGATCAGCTCGCTGACCGCATCGGCCTGCTGGATCAGCTGTCCGCCGACCCGCCAAAGCGGCTCAAGGGCCTCGCGGCCAGCAAGGAAGAGCTCACCCGCAAGGAAAACGCGCTCGCCGCGGCCCGTAAGCGGGCCCAGGACGCCGTCAACGCCGCCGACCGCATGTTCGACCAGTGGCCGCCGACCAGAATCGCGCGCAGAACGCCGCGATCGAGCTCGTTTCCCTGCAACGCCAGCAGCAGACCGCGTTCACAAGGCGAAGTCGGCCGCCGCGGTAGCCCAGAAGAAGTACACGACCTGCAGGCTGCGTCCCTCGGCTGCAGCAAGTGCTCGCCGCGCGCGCGGCCAGGGAGACCGGCACCCTTCCGCTGTCGACCGGTGATCCCGGGGCGGACAGCGCCGGCGGGCTGGTCATGCCGACCACCGGCGTCTTCAGCTCGGGCTTCGGCTACCGGACCGACCCCTTCGGCGGCGGCACGACGTTCCACGCCGGCCAGGACATCGCCGCCCCGACCGGAACCCCGATCGTCGCGGCGACGGCCGGCACGGTCGCCATCGTCGAGACCCCTGACCAGAGCGGCGGCTACGGCAACTACACCTGCATCGACCGTGGCGCCGGCTTCGCGACGTGCTACGCCCACCAGTCGGCCGTCTTCGTGCATGTGGGGCAAGTCGTCAAGCAGGGTCAGCTCATCGGGCTGGTCGGCAGCACCGGCGCGTCCACCGGACCCCATCTGCACTTCGAGGTGCGCATCAACGGCGTCCCGGTGGACCCGCTCCCCTACCTCCCCTGACCGCTCGGGGCGCCGCCCCAGGCACCGGGCGGCGGTGCAGCGACCTGGCCGATCTGGCCGACCTGGCCGGCGCGGCGCTTGGGTTCCAGCCGTCGCAGCAGGATCGCGACGCCCATGATCGAGACGCCGCTGAGTGCCAGCAGCACCCAGAGATCGCCGAACCAGGTGACGCTGTCGTGGCGCCAGATCGCGTCGACCGGCGGCGGCTTGTGGTGGCAGATCTGGTTGATCTCGGCGGCGTCGGTACTGCTGAGCAGGCCTGGCGGGAGCTGGCCCTGGGCCTTCGCCTGATCGAGTTGCGCGCAGAACTGCGGAGCCCGCACAGTCTCGATGGCGCGCAGGTCGACGGTCGAGGCCGTCATGGCGAAGCCCCAGCGCGCCGGAACGACGTAGGAGACCTGCTCGAGCCCGGGACGCCCGGCCAGCGGGACGAGCCCGCCCGAGAACACCAGCTGCACCATGATCATCAGCACCAGCATGGGCATGGCCTTGTCGGCGTTGTTGACCCAGGCCGAGATCACCAATCCCAGCATCGCCGACGCGATCGTCAGCGCGACGACGGCGACCGCGATCTCCAGGATCGTGGAGCCGAGCACGATCGGGTCGTGCGCACCTTTTCGGCCGAGCAGCGCCAGCACCGTGAGCAGCAGGGCCTGGCAGGTGACGACCACCGAAAGGACGACGACCTTCGACCACAGGTACGCCGCGGCCGACAGCCCGATCGAGCGCTCGCGTTGATAGATCGCCCGTTCCTTGACGATCTCGCGTACCGCACTGGCCGCGCCCATGAGGGTCGCCCCGAGAGCGATGACCAGGAGCAGTTGCCGGGCCTTGAGATTGGCGCTGGTCGCGTTGAAGCCGAGCCCGTCGGGATCCGGAACGATGCGGCTGATGGCCGCCAGGATGATCGGCAACGCGATCAGGATCCCCAGGTACGCCCGATCAGCCGCGATCACCGATACGTAGCGGCGGCACAGGGTCGAGAACTGGCTGCCGAGCGACTGCTGGCGAAGCGGCGGGAGGTTCGTGCGCCGTGCCCCGCCGGGGCCCGATTGCGCGCCCACGACGTAATGCTGATAGTCCGGGTGGGAGCGGAACCTTTGCCCCCACTCCTGCGGTGGACGCTCCTTGAGCTTGTGGAACATCTCGGCATACGAGCGCGCCTGGAAGTAGGCGAGCGCGCCCTCGGGCTTGCCGAGATACGCGAGATGACCGCCCTCGGCGAGGACCAGCAGCAGATCGCAGACGTGCAGGTTCAGGGTCGAGTGCGTGACGACGACGACCGTCCGGCCGTCGTCGGCCAGGTCGCGGAGCTTGGTCATGACCTCGGAGTCGAGGTCGGGGTCCAGGCCTGAGGTGGGCTCGTCGAGGAAGAGCAGCGACGGCTTGGTGAGCAGTTCCAGGGCCGTGCTGGTGCGCTTGCGCTGCCCGCCGGAAAGCTGCCCCGAGCCGCGGTTGTGCTGCTGCTCGGTGAGTTCGAGTTCGGCCAGGACCTCGTCGATGCGCGCATTGCGCTCCGCGGCGCTCACATCAGCCGGGAAGCGCAGTTCGGCCCCGAATTGCAGCGCCTGGCGCACCGTCAGCGCGGTGTGCCAGATGTCCTCCTGCGGGACGAGACCGATCCGCTGACGAAGATCGTCGTACTCGCCGTAGAGGTCGCGGCCGGCGTACGTGACGGTACCGCTGGACGCCGGCCTGATGCCCGTGAGCGCGCCGAGCAAGGTCGACTTGCCGGCGCCGCTCGGGCCGACGACGGCGAGCATGCTGCGCGGCGGCAACGTGAAACCCACGCCCTGCAAGAGCACTTTCTGCCCGTGGCCCGACGGCACCGTGACCGTCAGTTCCGACGCGACAAACGTCAGGTCGCCGGTGTCCTCGTACTCGAGCAGTTCGGCGCCGGCGAGGCGGAGCTGGTGGCGGCCGATGCCGACGATGTCGCCCTCGGACAGCAGCGCCCGGCCCTGGATGCGGCGGCCGTTGACGTACGTGCCGTTGGCGCTGCCGAGGTCGACGATCTCGGACGTGGGTCCGGGGTGGAACTCGGCATGCCGCCGGCTCGCCAGCAGGTCGTCGAGGACGAGATCGTTGGACGGGTCGCGGCCGATCCGCAACACCGCACCGCCGACCCGGTGCACTCCCGTCAGCACCGGACCCCCGGAAGGCGAGCCCGGACCGGCGGGAATCCCGGCACCGTTGGAGGCGACGACCGGAGCGGCCCTGACGGTCGGGATGTATGGAGGTGGCGAGTCCTGGACCGAAGCCGCGGGGGGCGCCGGCGGGGCCGACGGCGGAGGTGACGAGGGCGGCGCGCCGACGGGCGCCGGCACCTGCGGGCTCAGCAGCACCTCCGGGCCCTCCGCCGCCAGTCGCAGCCGGACGTCACCGTTGACCACGAGCTCGCTGACGCGACTGCCGTTGTGCCAGGTGCCGTTGGTGCTGCCGGCATCCGACGCGCGCCAGTGCGTCCCATCGTGACTGAGCCTCAGGTGGCGACTCGAGACCAGCGGATGCAGGACGACCACCCGGCAGACGGCGGGGTCGCGGCCCACCAACCACTCGGTGTCAGGGGTCAGCACATGGCTGGTCCCGTCGACGAAGAGGCGTAGCGGTTCCCCCGGCATGCGAAAAGCGTAGGGGCGCAGCTCACGGCTGGCCCGCGTTTCCGCGAAGACCCGCCGCCAGGCCCACACCTCGAGCGGGTCAGTGGGCTGCGAGACCTCCGTCGAGATGCGACGTGTCGTTCCACCGGGCGAGGGCCGGGGTCTCGCGCTCGTAGCCCAGGATGCTGACCGCCGCCGTCGCGAGCAGCAGGTGCTGCCCAGCGGTGGGCGGGGCCTCTATCCAGCGCGCGCCGAGGATGCGCAGCAGGTGCCCGTGGGCGAAGAGCAGGCAATCGCCATCGGCGGCGCGCACCCTGGCGATCACCCGGTCGGCGCGCGCGGCGACGTCGTCCGCCGTCTCGCCGCCCAGCACCCCGTCCTTCCAGATGGACCAGTCGGGCCGCTCTTGCCTGATCTCGTGAGTGGTGCGGCCCTCGTACTTCCCGTAATCCCACTCCTGCAGGTCATCGTCGATCTCCGGCGATTGCCCGGCCAGCTCGGCGGTGTGGCGGGCCCGCATCAGCGGGCTGGAGAGCACCAGGGCGAACGTGCGGCGGGCCAGCACCGGCCGCAGCGCGGCGGCGGCGCGTTCCCCCTCCGCGGTCAGCGGCACATCGGTACGACCGGTGTGCCGCCCGTTCTGGCTCCATTCGGTGGTGCCGTGGCGGACGAGCCACACCTCACCAGGCCCGGACATCCGAGCCGTCCTAGACCGCTCGGCCGCGGGCCGTGCGGTAGCGGCGTATCAGCGCGTTGGTGCTCGCATCGTGCTGGAGATCGGGGGGCTGCTGCTCGCTCAGCTCGGGCTCGATGCGCTTGGCGAGCACCTTGCCCAGCTCGACTCCCCACTGGTCGAAGGAGTTGATGTTCCAGATGACGCCCTGGGTGAGCACCTTGTGCTCGTACGTCGCGACGATCTGACCCAGGACGTAGGGGGTCAGCCGGGGAGCGAGCAGCGTGCTGGTCGGGCGGTTGCCCTCGAAGACCCTCGCGGCCACCTGGAACGCGGGAACCCCCTCGGCCTCGACCTGCTCGCGGGTCTTGCCGAAGGCGAGCGCTTCGGTCTGGGCGAAGAGGTTGGCCATCAGCAGATCGTGATGGCCCTCGAGCTCGTGACGCGGCTCGATGAAGCCGATGAAGTCGGCGGGGATCAGCCGGGTGCCCTGGTGGATGAGCTGGTAATACGCGTGTTGGCCGTTGGTGCCGGGGGTGCCCCAGACGATAGGCCCTGTGTCGTACGTCACCCGCTCACCCTCGAGGGTGACCGACTTGCCGTTGCTCTCCATGTCCAGCTGCTGCAGGTAGTTCGTGAGCGTGCCGAGGTAGGCGCTGTAGGGCAGCACCGCCGCCGTCTGGGCGCCGAAGAAGTCGATGTACCAGACGCCGAGCAGACCCATGATCACCGGCAGGTTGCGCTCGAACGGGGTGGTCCGCAGATGCTGGTCGATCGAATGAAAGCCGGCCAGCATATCGGAGAAGCTTTCGGGACCAATCGCAATCATCAGTGAAAGCCCGATAGCGGAATCGTAGGAGTAACGGCCGCCCACCCAGTCCCAAAAGCCAAACATATTATCGGGATTGATTCCGAACGCCTTCACCCCCTCGGTGTTGGTGGAGACGGCGACGAAGTGATGTTCCACCGCTGATTCTCCGAGCGCGTTCACCAGCCAACTTCGGCATGAACGAGCGTTCGTCAGCGTCTCGACCGTCGTGAATGTTTTGCTACTGACCACAAAGAGCGTCTGCTCCGGATCCAGATCGCGCAACGCCTCGTAGGCGTCGTCGCCGTCGACGTTGCTGACGAAGCGGCACGTGATCTCCGGCGACCGGAAATCACCGAGGGCTTGATACGCCATGGCGGGTCCGAGATCGCTGCCGCCGATCCCGATATTGATCACGGTCGAGATGCGCTTGCCGGTCGCGCCTTTCCAGTCGCCGCTGCGGACCCGCTCGGCGAAGGTCGACATCCGGTCGAGCACCTCGTGCACGTCAGGGACCACGTCATGGCCATCGGTGACGATGCGCTCGCCACGCGGCGCGCGCAAAGCCACATGCAGCACCGCACGATCTTCGGTGAGGTTGATGTGCTCGCCCGCGAACATGGCGTCGATGCGCTCGCGCAGGCCGGACCGCTCGGCGAGCGCGACGAGCAGCCTGATCGTCTCGTCGGTCACGCGGTGCTTGGAGTAATCCAGATACAGGCCCTCCGCTTCCAGCGTCAGGCGGGTACCACGGGCTGGGTCGGCAGCGAACAGCTCGCGCAGATGCGTCGCTTCCAGCGACTCGTAATGGCTCTTGAGAGCCGCCCATTCCGGGGTACTGGTCAGGTCGGCAGAAGACACGGGCGGGACCTCCGGAGGAGAGGTTGGCGTGGCGTGCGCAAGTCTGCCCGTCGGCGCGGCAGGCGTGCTCGGCGGGTAGGGCGCGACCTCGCTCCGGCACGTCAGGGCGTGTCGCAAGGTTGGTCACTCAAAGCGGCGCTAACGCGTACTCAGCGTAATAACATCCACATTAGCCCGGTTTAGTACGGGCTTCTCGAGAACGTTACCGAAGGTAACCAGGGAAAGACCCTAGAACATGATTTCTATCGAACCGACTACCGGACGGCACAGACTTATCCGTATAACTTACTTAACGTGGAAGAAGTGAGTGGACGGCCGTGGACCTTTTTCACGCACCATGCCCATGTGTTGCTTAGCCTGGCCCGCGATCCGACGCTTCGACTCCGCGATATTGCCGGCGCCGTCGGCGTCACCGAGCGGGCCACCGCGACCCTCGTGTCCGAGCTGGTTCACGCGGGCTATTTGCAGCGCTTCAAGGACGGCCGGCGAAACCACTACAGGGTTGACCTGACCGGCAGCCTGCGCCACGAACTGGGCGCCGGTGCCACCGTGGGTGACGTCTTCGAGCCGCTCCTGTCCCCCGGTCGAGACGATGCTCTGACCTCTGAGCGGGGCGCCTAGGCCGGGCGTTCCCCGCGGGTGATCGCTCTCGGGCGACCGGTCGGTTGTCGCGCCTGCTCACGCTCCCGTATGCTCGGCGATGCTCCCGGCGGCGGACGCTGCGGATGATGGCCACGCGCCGCGACCGCGGCGAAGCCCTCGTCCCCATCGTCTAGCGGTCCAGGACATCGCCCTTTCAAGGCGACGGCGCGGGTTCGAATCCCGTTGGGGGCACGCAGTACAACTGAAAATTTGAAGCATGGTCTCGTGGTGAAGTCTGGAGTTCACGCCGCCCTGTCAAGGCGGAGGTCGCGGGTTCGAATCCCGTCGAGACCGCTCCTCACGCCGGTGGCGTGAGCGCGCTACCCGGGCAGGTAGCTCAGTCGGTACGAGCATCCGCCTGAAAAGCGGAGGGTCGGCGGTTCGATCCCGCCCCTGCCCACAAGCTGGCCTTGCCTAATCGCGCCGGCCGCCATGTCTTCCGGGGGCTCCGTCCGGCCACGCCAGCGGCCCGCCGGCAAAGACCGCGGGCGTCACAGGGCAGGCGTCCCATCCGCAGACCCAGTCCCGCCGGACGTGCGGGTGAACCCTCAGCAGGCGATGATGAGCACGCGACTGGCCGCGGCTTCGGCCAGCGAGCGGAGGTCCCCGGGGTCGCTGGTCAGGATTCGATCACCGGGCTGGGCGAGTAGCACGACCGTGGCGTCAATCGGGTCGCTAGTCCCGCTGCGCGCCAGCAGCGCGCCAGCGGCACGACCGTCGCTGTCTTCCACGCCGCGAACCTCGACTGCGCGCAGTAGCCGAGACAGGCGCGCTTGCCGGCCGCCCTCGTCCCGCCAGACCTGGGCCACAACCATGGCGTTACTGCGGAGATCCAGGCCGTGCTGCTGTGCCGCCCGAAGCCTGGCCATGACCGCCCGGTCGTCACGCTCGACGGCGACAAACGCCCCAGCATCCAGGACGACGGCGCTCACGCCGCACTACTCGCCGCATTCAACCCGAGCTCACTCTCCGCGCGCGCGAGTTCCTCCGCGGTGATCGCACCGTGCGCGTCCTCCCACTCGGCCAAAAACGCGGCAAGGGCCTCGGTGCGCAACTTGGTCGCGGCAGCTTCTGCTAGCCACGATGACACCGGCGTGCCTGCGCGCACCGCAGCCGCGCGGACCGCGTCGCCGAGGTCGGGGTCGAACGAGACGCTGAGCTTGTCGACCTTCATGACGCCATCTTACCGCGGTGCGTCCTACCGCCATACTACTAATGCGCGATGGAGTCCTCTACTGCCACGCTGACCCCTCCGAGGCCGAGTCGATACCGCCCGGAGCCGCTCTTGTCACCCACCTACCCCCACCTGTTGCCGTACTGGAGCCGGCAGGCCGAGCAGCACGCAAGGCATCCTGCCCGGTCGATCGACCTTTCCGAAACGCTCGACGGCCGACCGAAGTCAGATCAGGTGCGCAACGTCATGCCATCGGGGTTCCAGTCCAGGGCCCAGCCGTAGCGGGCGGCGGCGTCGGACTGGGTGCCGTCGAGGAAGTCGTTCTCACGGCGGATGACCAGATCCTCGGCCGAGACGTGGAACGAGGCGACCACGCAGATCCGGGCGCTCGGCGAGTCCGTACCGAGCCGCATCGTCAGGGTCTCGCCACTGGGCGCCGCGACGACCAGCTCCGGACGCAGCGCCTCCCATTCCGGCGAGCCGTGCAGCCCATAGGCGAAGACGAAGAAGCGCCGGAACTCCTGCAGCGCCGCCAGATCCACGAAGATCGTCTGGCCCTCGCGCTCGTCGCGGCGAGCGAGCCGCAGAACCTGGCGCGGACCCTGCGTTCCCGGGGCGCTGATGGCATTGCCGAGCGTCTGCATCACGCCTGCAGCGCGGTCGCCCGCCTGCCAGAAGCAGCCCAGGTGAAGGTCGCTCGGGCGCGGCAGGCGCGACGCCGTCGTGAGCGGCTCCCAGTGCAGCGTCACGGTCATCCCGCCGGACCCGCGGTCCTGCTCGGTCCACGTGGTGACGGGATGGTCGTCGTCGAGCGTGGAAACGTGCTCGTGGCGCTGGCGATAGCGCGAGGAGTGCTCCCCGAACGCCACCCGCGAGGAGGGCCGATGCGTCTGCACCGTCGGGCCTCCCGCGCTGGCCGTGGGAGCCGGGTCCGGCGCGCTCAGATCCAGCGACGAGCGCGACGGAGGTGAAGCCTTCACGGGCGGCGGCTTCGGTCGCGGCGCCGGAGGCGGAGGCACTGGCGGCCGAGCCGGTGGCGGCGGGGCCGGTGGCGGCGTCAACCCCCGGCGAGGCGGAGCAGATGTGGGCGGCAGGGCCGGTGGCGGCGGGGCCGGTGGCGGCGTCAACCCCCGGCGAGGCGGAGCAGATGTGGGCGGCCGAGCCGGAGCCGCCTTGACGGGAGCCGGCGGCGTGGCGGGAGCAGGCGGCGGGACGGCAGCGGGCGGCGGCGGATGCAGATGATCGGCGGCGCTGCGCCGGTTGCGGGTGCCCGACGCTCGGGCGAGGAAGCTGGAGACGTCCACGGGTCGGGCGATCGCCGGATCCGCCGTTCCTGAGCCGGCGATCCCGCGCAGCCCCTCGGAGTAGCCCTGCCCGACGGCGCGAAACTTCCAGCCCTTCGGGTGGCGATAGAGCTCGCCGAAGACCATCGCCGTCTCGGCGCCCGTCTCGGGCTCCAGCGTGTAGCGCGCGACCTCCAGGCCGTTCTCGTGGTTGACCAGCCGTATGTAGGCGTCACGCACGGGCCGGAACGTCTGGCGACGCTGGACGGCGTCGTAGATCGCGGCGCCCAACACCAACCGCGTGAGACTGCGCGGGGCCGCCTCCAGATCGACGACGAGTTTCTCCACGTCCCCGACGACCGGGCCGCTCTCCGGTCGCGTCCCGACGCGTTCCTCGGGATTGGGCACCTGCTGGGCGAGCAGTAGCCGGCCCGCCGGCGCCGTCCCGGTGATGACGCTGACGACGACATCGACCTCCAGCGGACCGCCGCCCGTCGCTGGGCCCGGGTTCCAACCGAGCCCGATGCGAACCTTGGTGATGCCGGGCGCCTCGTCCGTCAGCAGCAGGTTGCCGCCCTTGGGCAGGGTGACGGTCACGAATCGAGGTCGGAACGGCGGAACTTGGCGTCGAGGAAGCGGGCCTGGATCGCCAGCTGCGCCGCATCTCCGGTGTAGACGAGGTCCTGCAGATCGTTCGCGCCTTCATCGAGAAGCACGAGCTGCTGGAGCAGATCGTCGGCCGGGGTCGTCCCGGTGACGCCCGGACGTTCGGCGTATTGCGGCGGCAGCGCGGAGAAATCGTTCAGGGCGGTCGGCAGGTAATCGTGGATGATCGCCGTCAGGTGACGCATCTCCTCCTCGCTCGCCGAGCGCGCCTCGATGTAACCCAGCAGCGGGCGCAGCACATCGTCGATGTCGCGCACGGTCGGCACCGCGCCCGCAGGCAAGCGACCGCCATCGGCGTTTGCCTTGGTGACGATGTCGGCGAGTTCCTGGCCAAGCCTGCGCACCTGAGCGACGACCGCAGCCTGGTGCTCTTCCGCCTCGGTCGGCCGGGCCGGCGCAGGAGTATTCGCCGCTGCATGCTCGGCAGTGTCAGGGCCTCGCCGAAAGAACACGAGCCCTCCTGATCGTGCGGATTAAGACAGCCGTACCGGTAGCTGCGACGGCGGCGAAAGCGCTGCAACGACGCAGGAATCAGCTGCTGCTACCACCCTCGTTGGCCCGGGCTCGCTCGAGGTACGACTTCGACCGGGTCACCTGGGTCTCGAGCGCCGTGACCGTGCTGGCCATGCTGTCGACGGCCTTCAGCTTGTAGGTGTCGATCGCATCCATCGTCGCGAAGACATTGTCGAACGCCTTCTGCAACGTCTCCACGCTCACGCTGCTGGAGGCCGCCTGCTCCTGGATCTGACCCGACTGCTGCCGCAGCATCTCCGAGGTCGACAGGATCATCTGGTTGGTCGTCGCGTTGAGCGCGTTGATCTGGTCGAGCACGAGCTTCTGGTTCGCCAGCGCCTGCGCCACGATCACCGCGGTGCGAAGCGCCGCGACGGTGGTGGTCTGCGCGCGGTCGACGCCCTTGATCAGCTCGATGTTGTTCTTGCGGACGAGGTCGAGCGCGAGGTAGCCCTGCACGCTGACGGCCAGCTGGGTCAGCAGATCCTGCTGGCGCTGGCGGATCGGGAAGAGGGCGTCGGACGTCACCACGTTCGCCGTCGTCGGGTCGGTCACCTTGAGGGTGTCGATCTTCGCCGAGACGGCGCCGTCGAGCGCCTTCGCCAGGGTCGCGTACTCGGTGAGCTTGCCCATCGCCGCCCACAGGTTGGCTTTCTCCTGCTCGATGGCGGCGTTGTCCTTGCGCAGCTCGTCCTGCCCGCTGTCGAGCGCCTTGATGATGGCGTCGAGCTGCTTCTGGGCGGACTGGTACTTCTCGAAGTAGCGGGACAGCTTGTTACCGAACGGGATCATCCCGAGCAGCTTGCGAACACCTTTGAGGTCGGCCTTGGCCGGGTCGAGCTCGGTGACGGTCTGGCGCAGCTCGAGGAGCGTTCCCGCGACTCGAGACTGGGCGTCGGCACCCTTGCCGCCGCGCGCGCTGCTGAGCGCCGCCGCGGGCCGTTCCAGCATCCGGTTCGACACCCGCGCGCTGGCGACGATCTCGCGCTCGCCCATCTTGGTGATGTCGGTGACCTTCTCCTGGAATGCCGGGCTGTGCGGATCAAGCGCCGCGAGCTCGTCGGCAAACCCTGCTGCCTTCTTCTGCAGATCGACGCGCGTGGCCTCGTCGATCGGCACCATGCTGTCGACCTGGTCGTCAGCCAGCACCGGAACGGCCTGCGGTGGCGAGAGTTCCAGAGCCGTACCGGGCGAAGCGGCGGCCGCCGGGGCCACCCCCGCCGGCGGAGCCAGCGGCTTGCTCAGGTCCAACGAATCCGTCATCGGGCACCCTCTCCGCACCGAAGGTGGCTGCCGTCGAGGTCTGGTTGAGCATCGACGTCCGCGGTGCGCATCAAGAAACCCTAGTCCGCCTCGTGCGCGAACGGGAGCAGCGCCGGCCCGATGATCGCCACCTTCCGCGATGCCCTACCGGCGGCATCAGGCGCCTCCCACCACCGACAGCGAGCCCAGCGAGGTGAAATGAAAGGCGACGCGGGCACCCGCCGGCACCGGCACGGCATCGGTCATTCCTCCGGTGAGCACGAGCTGGCCGGCTTCGATCGCATGCCCCCGCAGCGCCAGGTCGTTCGCTGCGAGAGCGAGCGCTTCGCCCGGATGTCCTTGCACCGCAGCACCTGTGGCCGAGTCGACGACCTGGCCGTCCACCTCCACGAGCACCGCCTCGAGCGCCAGGTCCAGCGTCTGCGGAGCCCGGCCGACCGAGCCGAGCACGAAGGCCCCGGACGACGCGTTGTCGGCCACCACGTCGGGGAGGGTGAACCGGAAGTCCTGATACCTGGAGTCGATGACCTCCGCGCCGGCGAAAACCCGGCCGACCGCGGCCAGCGCCTGAGCCGCCGTGACACCGGGACCGGCAAGCCGATGCTTCATGACGAAGACGATCTCGGGCTCGAGCCGCGGATGAATCAGCGCGGACTGCGGAACGAGTTCGCCGGAGGCCAGCACCATCGCGTCGGTCACCCACGCCACCACGGGAGACGACATGTTCATCCGGCGCTGCTTCGCCCGTGACGTCAGGCCCAGCTTCACGCCGACGAGATGCTCCCCGCGCTGCAACCGGCGCCGTAGCGTCTCGTCCTGGATCGCGTACGCAGTCGCCAGATCCAGCTCCGGCCAGTCGTCGGTGAAGGGCGGCCGGTCACGACGATCGCGCTCGCACGACAGCAGCTCGGTCGCCACCGACTCAGTGGTCCAGGGCGCGCTCACGGCGCCACCCCTTCTGCCAGTGCCTGGATGGAGGACCCGCCGGCCGCTCCACTGCCGAGCGGCGGCTGGTGCTGCTCGCGTTCGGCACGAAGGGTCAGCGCGACATCGATGATCATGTCCTCCTGGCCGCCCACGTACCCGAGTTCGCCGACCCGCTGCAGGATTTCGTGCGCCGGCACCCCGTAGCGTTCCTGGGCGCGCTCGGCGTGCAGCAGGAAGGACGAGTAGACACCCGCGTATCCCTGCGTGATGGCCGCGCGGTCCATCCAGGGCAGCCGCGGCAGCATGGGACGCACCACCTCGTCCGCTGCTGCCAGCACCCGGCTCACGTCGACATCCGTGCGGATGCCGAGCCGCTGGAAGGTCGCGGCGACGACCTCGGTCGGAGCATTTCCGGCGCCGGCCCCGAGCGCGCACAGCGCCCCGTCGATCTGTCGGGCACCGTTCTGCGCCGCCAGCACCGAGTTGGCCACACCCAGCGAGAGGTTCTGGTGGCCGTGGAAGCCGACCTGCGCTTGCGCACCGATCTCGTCGTGGACCGCTTTCACGCGGGCCTGCGCATCGCCGAGGATCAGCGCCCCGGCAGAGTCGACCACGTAGACGCATTGGGCTCCGGCGTCGACCATGATGCGCGCCTGCCTCGACAGCTCATCCGGTCCGATCCGGTGCGAGAGCATGAGGAAGCCGACGGTCTCCATGCCGAGGGCGCGGGCCGCCGCGAAGTGCTGAAGGGACGTGTCGGCTTCGGTGCAGTGCGTCGCGATGCGGGCCACCGCTGCCCCGCAGTCATGCGCGTGCTCGAGGTCGTGGATCGTGCCGACGCCAGGCAGCAGAAGTACTGCGATACGAGCCTGTTTCGCCTCCTCGACCGCGCTGCGGATGAGCGTGAACTCGGCGGTGCCGGAGAAGCCGTAGTTGAAGCTCGACCCGCCGAGCCCGTCGCCATGGGCGACCTCGATCACCTGAACGCCGCCGGCGTCCAGCGCCGAGACGATCGCCCGCACCTGGCCCTCGGTGAACTGATGCCGCATCGCGTGGCTACCGTCTCGCAGCGTCGAGTCCGTGATGCGGACCATCGGCACGCTCTCGCCGACCGGCGTCTGAGTCGTCATGACAGCCCGCCGGCCGCGGCGCCGACCTCACCGGCGGCGAGCCGATGTGTGGCGAAACGTTCGCCGATGTACGCCGCCGCAGCCGTGATGATGTCGAGATTGCCGGCGTAGTCGGGCAGATAGTCGCCCCTGCCGCGCACCTGCAGGAAGATCGCGACCCGGGCCATGCCACGCCAGATGCCACGCGAGCGGTCGAACTGCGGGTCGGCCTTGAGCGAGTAGCCGGGCACGTAATCGCGCACCCGCTCCGCCATGGCGTGGATCGATTCGAGCACCGCGTCCTGGAGCGCTCCCGCCTCCGCAGCTTCCTCCGGGATCGAGCAGAACACCGTGTTGCGCATGATCATCGGTGGCTCGACGGGGTTCAGGATGATGATCGCCTTGCTGCGGGTCGCACCACCGACCGCCCGGAGCGCGGCCGCCGTCGTTTCGGTGAATTCGTCAATGTTGGCGCGGGTTCCGGGCCCGGCCGACTTCGAGGCGATCGAGGCGACGATCTCGGCGTACTCCACCGGGACGACGCTGGACACCGCGGCCACCATCGGGACCGTCGCCTGCCCGCCGCAGGTGATCAGGTTGACGTTCGGAGCGTCGAGATTGATCCCGAGATTCACCGGTGGGCAGACGTACGGGCCGACGGCGGCGGGCGTGAGGTCGACGGCCGTGATCCCCGCCTCGGCGTAGCGCGGCGCGTTCGCCAGATGCGCCCGGGCACTCGTCGCCTCGAAGACGATGTCCGGCAAGGGATCCTGCCGCAGCAGCCAGTCGACGCCCTCTGCGCTCGCTTCCAGCCCGAGCCGCCCGGCGCGCGTGAGACCGTCCGACGCCGGATCGACGCCGACCATGAAGCGCGGCTCGAGGACCTCGCTGCGGCGCAGCAGCTTGAACATCAGGTCAGTGCCGATGTTGCCGGGGCCGACAATGGCGGCAGTCGCTTTCGCCGACGGTCGAGTTCGGGCCTTTCATCGGGCGACTCCCATCCGCGCCGTCACGCTGCCGAGACCGGCAACGGTGGAGGTGACGACATCTCCGCCGGCAAAGGGAACGGCGCCGGTCATCGAGCCCGGAAGCACGACGTGGCCCGGCTCCAGGGCCACGCCGCGAGCTCCCAGCACGTTGGCCACCCAGACCAGGGCGTTGATCGGCGAGCTGAGCACGGCTCCGCCGGCGCCCGTGCCGGCGATCTCGCCGTTGCGGGTGAGGATGCATCCCGCGAGGCGCAGGTCGATGTCGGCAAGGCGGACGGGGCGGCTGCCCAGCACGACGCCCCCGGACGAGGCGTTATCGGCGATGGTGTCGACGAGGCCGATCTTCCAGTCGGCGATACGCGAGTCGATGACCTCCAGGGCCGCCAGCACGTACTCCACCGCGCTGACCGCATCGGCGACCGTGACACCCGGACCCTGCAGGCCGCGCTTGAGGACGAAGGCGACCTCGGGCTCGACCCGCGGTTGCAGGAAACGCTCGCGCGGGATCTCCTCGTGCTCGGCGAAGAACATGTCGGTCATGAGGTGCCCGAAATCGGGCTGCGCCACGCCCAGCTGGCGCTGCATGGCGGCACTCGTCAGCCCGACTTTGTGGCCGGCTACGCGCCGCCCCGAGGCCAGCCACCGGCCCGCCTGCCGGAGCTGGATCTGATAGGCGTCATCGATCCCCAGCGGGCCGAATGTCTCCTGCAGCGGCGGGATCGGCACACCGGAGGTGTACGCGCCGAGCAGAGCGCTTGCGGCCTGGTCTATCGCCGGTTGCACGGCGGATTCCACGCTGGCGTCACCTCCGGCGCGTCCCGGCCGCCCTGACCGGGCGCCCTTGCGGCGCCGGACGCATCCCACCACGCTAGGCCCCCGGCGAAATCGGCCGCGATCGGCGTTCCCAGCAGCGCAGCGGCGGCCGGACACCTAGTGTCAGCTGATCGACCAACCTCGGAGAGCGGGCGGCAATGCGGGTACTGAGCGTCGGTGCGGGTGGCGTGGGTTCGGCGGCGGCGAAGATAGCCGCCCGGCGGCCGTTCTTCGACAGCTGGGTCGTGGCGGACTACGACCTGGCCCGCGCCGAACGCGCCGCGAGCGAAGCCGGTGATCCCCGCTTCTCCGCGCAGCGCATCGACGCCTCCGACGCCGATGCCGTGGCCCACCTGGCCCGCCAGAGCCACAGCGACATCGTCTTCAACGCGGTGGATCCGCGCTTCGTGCTGCCCATCTTCAACGGCGCGCTCGCTGCCAACTGCCACTACATGGACATGGCGATGTCGCTGTCGTCGCCGCACCCGACCCGGCCGTATCACGAGACCGGCATGAAGCTCGGCGACGAGCAGTTCGCGGCAGCGCCCGAATGGGAAGCGTCGCAGAAGCTCGCCCTCGTGGGCATGGGGGTCGAGCCCGGACTGTCGGACGTCTTCGCCCGCTATGCCAGCGACCATCTCTTCGCGGAAATCAAGGAGATCGGGGTGCGCGACGGCGCCAACCTCGTCGTCGCCGGCCCCGACGGGACACCGTCCTTCGCGCCCTCGTTCTCGATCTGGACCACGATCGAAGAGTGCCTGAACCCGCCCGTGGTCTACGAGTCGGGCCGCGGCTGGTACACCACGCCGCCGTTCAGCGAACCGGAGATCTTCGACTTCCCCGAAGGCATCGGCCCGGTCGAATGCGTGAACGTCGAGCACGAGGAAGTGCTGCTGATCCCGCGGTGGGTCAACGCCGGACGCGTCACGTTCAAGTACGGCCTCGGTAACGAGTTCATCGGTGTGCTGCAAACGCTGCACAAGCTCGGCCTCGACCGCACCCAGCCGGTGCAGGTCGGCGGCCCCGATTCGACGCTGTTCGTCTCACCGCGCGATGTGGTCGCCGCCTGCCTGCCTGACCCGGCGGGCCTCGGTGACCGGATGACCGGCAAGACCTGCGCCGGTACGTGGGTCACCGGCACCGGCGTCGACGGGGTGCCCCGCGAGGTGTACCTCTACCACGTCGTCGACAACGCCTGGTCGATGCAGGAGTACGGGAGTCAGGCCGTGGTCTGGCAGACCGCGATCAACCCTGTGGTGGCCATGGAACTGCTCGCTGCAGGGACATGGTCGGGGTCGGGCGTGCTCGGACCGGAGGCCTTCGATGCGGTGCCGTTCCTGGAGTTGCTGACCGCGTACGGCTCGCCGTGGGGCATGCGCGGATAGGAACCGCGGATAGGTAACGACGCGGCGCCGTTGCCGAGGTTGCCGACCGCGCACGACTCATCCTGAGCCGGGCGCGGTTAGCCCTTCTGAGTGATGCAGTCACGCCTTCACTTTTCCGACGATTCGTGATGAATAGGTAGGCGATCGTTCGGGGGCTGCACATGTCGGGACCGGAATACGGCTCCACCGGCTCACGCGACCGCGCTCCGAGTCCCGTTCAGCCACCGGGGTCCCCTGATCGGCAGGCGCCGGATTCCTACTTCGTGACGGTGCCGCCTCCCCAGCCGGTCCCAGGCATTGCCCGGCAACCGCAGGGCTATCCCCCACCGCAGGGCTATCCCCCACCGGCCCAGGCCTATCCCCCACCGCAAGGCCCGCCCGCCGGGTACGTCGAGCCGGCGCCGATGTCGTACCCGCCACCGACGACCCCGCCCGTCACGACGCAGTCCGCGAGCTGGTACCCCTGCGCGAGTTGCGGCTACCCGGCGGGGGACCAGGCGTTCTGCCCCCAGTGCAGCCGGCCGACGCGTTTCGCCCCGCCCGGGGCCATCGCACCCGGCGCGCTGGTGCCCGGCGCCTACCCGCCGGCGGCCCAGGGCCGGCCCTCCCTCGACCTGCAGTGGCGCGAGGTGCTGCCGATCGAGAACTGGCTGCGCTCGGGAGTCTTCTGGAAGGGCCGGATAGGACTCTTCCTGGCCTGCGCGCTCACGCCGTTCCTGCTCGTGCAGGCGACGATGAAGGACGCCGACGTCCGGCACGCCGCCTGGGGCTTCACGATCTACTTCGCCGTGATCTGGCTGATCGCCATGCGCGCGCTGATCAAGCCCGAGTACGTGTCGGTGGCGAGGCAGCTGCAGATCATCGCGATGACGGCGGTGATCGGCGTCAGCGCGGCCATCACCCTCGAACGCCATTTCAACGCCGATACCTCGACGCTGGCACACAGCATCTTCACGATCGGAATTCCGGAGGAGCTCGCAAAAGCGTTGCCGCTCCTGCTGGTGCTGGCCCTGATGGGCAATCAGATCGGACCCCGCACGTATCTCTACCTCGGCGCGGTCAGCGGGCTGACCTTCGGAGCCGTTGAATCGATGGTCTACAGCGCGCTGTACACCACGGGCCTCGAGCGCACCGGCAACACCACGTTCGTCACCGGCATCATCTGGCGGCTGCTGACCGACTCGCTCTTCCACGCGGCGCTGGCCGGCATCGTCGGCGTCTTCATCGGGTTCGCCGTGATCGCCCGGCAGCGGCGGGTGTTCTTCGTCCTCACCGGCCTCGGGCTCGCCGCTGTCCTGCACGGCTGCTACGACCGCACCGCCGGTCACTGGCCGTCGGTCCTCATCGCCGTCATCGTGCTGCTGCTGTTCGCCGGCTACACCAAGACGACCCACGACATCGACGCCATCGGCGGCGGGATCGGCAGCACCGGCACGGGCCGCGCGGTGCCCCACGGCCCGCAGCTCCACCCGATCTCCACCCCGTCTCCACCCTGGGGTTGACGGCAGGAACGCCCGGCGGCGCGAGGCTTGAGCCATGAACTTCACCGACTGGCTCGTCAACATCGCCCTCGTCGCCATCGTCCTGCGACAGATCCGCTGGAACGTGATCGACCGCCGGTTCATCGTCCTGCCGCTGGTTCTGGTCGGCGTCGCCGTCGTGAGCTATCTGAAGTCCATCCCGACGGCGGGTAACGACCTCGCACTGATCTCCGCGTTCGTCGCGGTCGGCATCACGTTCGGCGGTCTCAGCGCCCTGGCCACGAGCATCAAGATCGAGAACGGTCGCGCCTACGTCCGCGCCCGCGGCCTTGCCGTGGTGCTCTGGATCGCGGGCATCGGCAGCCGGATCGCGTTCGTGCTCTTCACCGAGCACGGAGGAGCGTCGACGATCGCCCAGTTCAGCGTCGCCCACCACATCACCACCGGCGACGCCTGGATCGACGGTCTCGTGCTGATGGCCCTGGCGGAGGTCGTCACCCGGATCGGCGCCCTCGTCCTGCGAAGCCACTGGGCGCTCACCGCCGAGCGGGCCGCCCGGACCGGCGGGATGGTCGCAGCGCCGATGCGCCTTGCGGAGCACGTGAACGTCTGAGCACTAACCGTTCGGCTCCGGCCGGCCAGGCCGTGTCGCCAAGCCCAGGCGACCAGACCTGGCCGGCCTTCGACGTCAAGCTTGGCGAGGACGTGGTTCAGGTGGGTCTTCACGGTCGCCTCGCTGACGAACAGCCGGCGCGCCACCTGCTTGTTGGACAGGCCGTCGGCCACCAGGCGGACGACGTCGAGCTCGCGTGGCGTCAGACCCTCCGGAAGCGGCTCGGCCTCCGGGGGTGCCGGAGCCTGCGCCGAACCGGGCTCGCGCAGCAACTCGACCAGCCGCGCCTGCACCGCAGCATCGAGCACCGTGCGCCCGGCGGCGACCTCACGCACCGAAGCGATCAGCGCTTCGCCGGTCGTGTCCTTCGTCAGATAGCCGGCGGCACCGGCCCGTAACGCCGGCAGCACGGCGTCGTCGTCGGCATACGTCGTCAGGATCAGCACGCGGACCGACGGGGCCTGTTGCGCGAGGGCAGCCGTCACCCCCGCGCCGTCCAGCCGCGGCATCCGCAGATCGACGAGAGCGACGTCGGGCAACTCGCGCAGCGCCGCCTCGACGGCCTCGACCCCGTCCGCAGCGACCGCAATCACGTCAAGGTCGGCAGCAGTGGACAGCAGCAGCGCCAGGCCGTCCCGCACGACGGGCTGATCGTCGGCGACCAGGATGCGCACCGTCATGACGGGCGCTCCGCCGAGCCGGGGAGCGGGATCGGCGCGACGAGCCGGGTACGCCACCCCCGCTGCCACGGCCCCGCGTCGAGTTCTCCGCCGACCCTGGCCACCCGCTCCCGCATCCCGTTCAGCCCTTCCCCCGAGCCCTGTCCGGCCACGACGGGACGGTCGCCGGGGCCGTCGTCCTCGATAATCACCTGCAATTGCTCGGGTTTCCACCGCACAGCGACCCTGACCGGCGAGCCGGGCGCGTAGCGGGCGGCATTCGTCAGCGATTCCTGCACCGCGCGATAGACGGCGTGGCCCACCTCGCCACTCACGGCCTGCGGCTCACCCGACACCGCGAGCGTCGCCTCGCCGGGAAAGCGCTCGATGAGCATCGGGAGGTCGTCGAGCCCGCGAGCGGCGCCGTCCCCTGCCGATCCGCGCAACGCGCTCACGACCGCTTTGGCCTCCTCGACCCCGCTGCGGGCGAGGTCGGCCGCGCGCTCCAGCGGTTCCATGACGGCGGGGCCGACCCCCTCCCGCTGGGCCACCGCTCGCGTCGCCTGCAATTGCAGCGAGAGTCCCGACAGGCTGTGGGCCAGGACATCGTGCATCTCGCGGGCGAGGCGTCCGCGCTCCTGCAGCGCGGCCGCCTGAGCCTGCGCGTCACGCGCTGCCTCCAGCTCGGCGAGCAACATCAGCGCCCGGTCGTGCTCCTGCCGAAGCTGCAACTGCTCCTGCCGGCGCAGCGCCAGTATCGGAACTCCGAGCCCGGCGAGCAGTCCTGCCGGGCTGCGTCCGACCCAGCCGATCGTGAGGCCGAAGGCGATGCCGATCAGCCACGTGACGGCCTTGCCCTCGGTCTCGGGGAACACGATCCGGGCGTAGACGGCGCACAGCAGTACCGGCCCTTCGCCGACGCCGTTGTGCGAGAGCAGGATCGACGCGATTCCCCCGGCAGCGCTGAGGATGAGCGCGGCCGGCTGAAACCTCGCCGGCCCGCGCGTCAGAACCAGGAACGCGGCGAAGGCCGCGGCCAGCACCCCGGCGGTGACCCCCTTCAACGCCGCGGTCGGCGCGGCCCACGCGGTGATGACCGAGGTGACGAAGTACGTGACCTCGCGGCGCCACTTGGGATCCCGAACGACTTCGGGCAGGCTGCGCGGCACACCATGAGCCTGCCATCACCCGACGCGAGGAGCGTGCTGTGACAGACCCGGATCCAAGCCCGTTGCAAGCACTGGACCCCGACTTGCTCGAGGCCCTCGACAGCGCCCGGCGCATCGTCTCGGCCGACCCTCGCGACTGGGGTGCCAACCGCCACGACGCCTTCCTGTACGGGGTGTTCCGCGGGTGGGACGACGCGTCGGACGAAGCTGCCGTCGCCGCCCGGCACGGGTGGGACGAGGCAGTTCGTGACGCGCCTGCACCGGCTGCAGGACGCCGTCTCGACAGCCCTCGCATAGGCCGCCATGGCCGGCAGCCTTTACTTGCTCCACTCAAGCAGTTAGTTTGCGGCGCTGTGACCGCTGCCGCCTGGCCCACCGAAGCTGAACTCGACGCGCTGTACGACGAGGTCCGGACCTGGGGCCGCTGGGGGCCCGACGATCAGGGCGGGGCGCTCGCGTATCTGACCCCCGAAAGGCGGGCCGCAGCAGCCGGCGCGGTCAGGAGCGGGCATCACCATCAGCCTGGCGCACGACCTGGCGCTCGCTCCCAACGCCGAGCAGCCGTTCCCGTCGCAGCACCACATGCTCGCGAGCGGCGACGCGCTGGAAACGTCGGGAATCCCGGGCTACGAGGCCACCCGCGACTTCGTCGGCACCGATGTCCACGGCCTCGGGACGACGCACCTGGACGCGCTGTGCCACATGTTCGTGCGCGGCCAGATGTACAACGGCGGCCGTCCCGCAGACGTGCCGAGCTCGGGTGCCACCCGCAACTCGGTGATGACGCTGGCCGACGGCATCGTCGGGCGAGGCGTGCTGCTCGACGTGCCAGGCGCGCTGGGCCGGCCCTATCTCGAGGCCGACCATGCCATCACCCCCGACCAGTTGGAGGCGGCCGAAAGGGCGCAGGGAGTGACCGTCGGGTCCGGCGACATCCTGCTCATCTCGACCGGCCGCGACGCCCGCCGCACCGAGGCGAGCGGCCAGCTGAACCCGTTCGTGAAGGGGCTTGCCGGGCTGCATCCCGATTGCCTGCGCTGGCTGTCGGACCGCGAGGTCGCGGTGCTGTGCAGCGACGGGATCTCCGACCTGCTGCCACCGCGGCCCGGGTCACTGGTCGTTCCCCGTCCATCAGATCGGGATCGTCGGCATGGGGCTGCACCTGATCGACAACGTCCGGCTGGACACCCTGCTCGCGGCGTGCCGAGCGGAGCACCGCTACGCGTTCCTCTTCACCGCGTCACCGCTGCGCATCCCGGGCGGCACGGGAAGCCCGATCAACCCGATCGCGCTGCTGTGACGCCGCTCATCGACTCGTCGGTGCAGCAGGCGCTTGGCGTCGTCGCCCGGCGGGCAAAGGACCTTTCCCTGCACGAGCAGCTCGGCCAGCGGGTCGGCTACCCGCTCGAAGGTCCCTACTACGGGACGCTCGCCCGGCTCGGGACCTCCGGCTCCGTCACGGTCTCCGAGCTCGCCGGGCTGCTGAACCTGGAGCTGTCGACCGTCTCGCGACGGGTGCGCGTTCTGGAGGAACGGCAGTTGGTCGAGCGCACCACCGGGGCCGATCGGCGCACGTCCTACCTGCGGCTGACCGCTGAGGGGCAGCAGATGTTCAGCGCGCTGGAGAAGGGCTGGCGGCTGATGCTCAGCGAGATCGTCGCGGATTGGGACGAGGCCGACGTCGCCCGTTTCAGCGAGCTCTTCACCCGTTTCGCCGCCGCCTTCGAGCGTTACGCGACCGGCCCGAGGAACGCCTCGAAGCCCCAGCTGTCCCATGCATGACCTGCTGATCCGCGGCGGCCTCGTGGTCGACGGCACCGGGCTTCCCGGACGGCCCGCCGATGTCGCGGTGAACGGCGGCAAGGTGACGGCGATCGGCCGGCTGGCCGGCGAGGCGGCGCAGCGCGTCATCGATGCCGACGGGCTGGTGGTCGCCCCCGGGATCGTCGATGCCCACACCCATTACGACCCGCAGATCACCTGGGATCCGCTGTGTGACACCTCCGCCCTGCACGGCGTGACCACCGTCGCTGCGGGCAATTGCGGCTTCTCGGTCGCCCCGTGCCGGATGGACGACCACGACTACCTCGCCCAACTCTTCGCCCGGGTCGAGGGCATGGAACTGCGCGCCCTTTCCCAGGTGGACTGGAACTTCTCGACCTTCGGCGAGTTCCTGGCCAGCCGCCCGGGCACGCTCGGCATCAACCTCGGCATGTACGTCGGCCACTCCGCGATCCGGCGCTGGTTGCTGGGCGAGGAGGCCTACGAGCGGGCGGCCAGTGCCGACGAGATCGCCGCGATGGCCGCGATGGTCGACGAGGCGATGACCGCCGGCGCGCTCGGCTTCTCCTCCTCCCACGCCCCGACCCACCTCGACCTGGCCGACCGTCCGGTGCCCAGCCGGCTCGCGTCGCTCGACGAGGTGCGGGCGCTGGCCGATGCCGTCGGCCGGCGCGGGCGGGGATCGATCGCGTACGCGCCCGGCAGTGCCGTCGAGGGCATTGACGCCGCCGACCGCGCGCTGCTCGAGGAACTCGCTGCTCGTGGCGGGGTGCCCGTCATCACGCAGGGCCTCGGCGGGCGTTCCAAGGTCGACGCGCCGAGCAAGGCCTGGGAGCAGTCGCGCACGTTCCTCGACGGCTCGGCCGAGCGCGGGGCACCGGTCTTCTCGCTGCTGATGACCCGCGCCTTCAACGGCACGTTCACGCTGCGCGAGGGCTCCTCGCGCTACGACGGCGTCCCGCTCTGGCGGGAGCTGATGTCGCTGGACTGGAATGCAGCGGCGGCGAGCGGATCGCCGACCCCGGCTGGCGCGAGCGGCTGCGCGACGCGATCGACCATCCCAATACCGATCCGGCGCAAGGATCCACGCTCCCGCCGCCGATCTGGGACGTCCTCGCGATCGAGGAGACCCGGTCGGCGGCGCACGGGAAGGATCGTGGGCCGCGAGGTCGGCGCGCTGGCGCGCGAACGCGGCGACCCACCCCGCCGACGTCATGTTCGAGCTGGCGCTCGCCGACCCCGACGCGGTCTTTCACTGGACGAACGAGACCCCGGCCTGGCGCGAGCTGCTGCGCGAGGTCCAGCAGCACCCGCAGATGATCGTCGGGCGTCTCCGACGGCGGGGCCCATCTCGATTTCGACGACGGCGCCGAATGGTCGACGCACTTCCTGGCGACCTGGTGGCGTCAAGAACGCGTCTGGCGACTCGAGGAGGCGATCCGCCGCATCACCGCCATTCCGGCTGCCGTGCTCGGGCTCACCGACCGCGGGCTGCTTCAACCCGGCAGCGCGGCCGACATCTTCATCTTCGATCCGCAGCGGCTGGCGCTGGGCCGGCGGCGCAAGGACGTCGACCGTGTCACCGGCTACCCCGCGCTTTCGCAGCAGCGCCGTCGGGGTGCGCGCCACGATCGTCAACGGGAGGTCGTCGTCGACGACGGCGTGCCCACCGCGGCCACGCCCGGGTCAGGTCGTCAGGCCCGCAATGACACCCATCGGGAGGCTCGGATGACACTCGCCTTGCGCGGCGCGATCGTCGTCGACGGCACCGGCAGCCCGTGGACCGACGCCGATGTGCTCGTCACCGACGGCGTCATCACCGAGGTCGGCGACATCCCCAAGGGCGCCGCCGACGAGGACATCGACCTCACCGGGCTCGTGCTCGCGCCCGGATTCATCGACCCGCACACGCATTACGACGCGCAGGTGCTCTGGGACCGCGACCTGACGCCGTCCTCCTGGCACGGCGTCACGACCGTCGTCATGGGCAACTGCGGCTTCGGCATCGCGCCTGCCTCGCCGCAAGGGCGCGAACTCGTCATGCGCACCCTGGAAAACGTCGAGGGCATGCCGCTGGAGGCGCTGCGCGCCGGCATCCCGTGGACGTTCGAGTCCTTCCCCGAGTACCTCGACGCGCTCGACGCCGAACCGACCCGGCTGCAATGTCGCCGCGCTCTTCGGCCACACGCCCGCTGCGCTTCTACGTCATGGGTGAGGAGGCCACCGAACGCGCCGCCACGCCGGGCGAGGTCGGCCGGATGCGCGACCTCGCTGCTGGAAGGGATGCGCGCCGGAGCCATCGGCTTTTCCACCTCCCGTTCGGAGTCGCACCGCGGCGCCTTCGGCCGCCCGGTGCCGAGCCGGCTCGCTGACCTCAGCGAGATCTGGACGCTCGCCGGCGGCATGGGCGCGACCGGAAAGGGCACGGTCGAGGCGACGTGGGGACCCGACTTCCATGTCGAGGAATGCGCCCGCCTCGCCGCCGACATCGGGCGGCCGGTCACCTGGGCAGCCATCATGGTGGTGCGGGAAAACGCAGCGATGTCAGTGCGGATCTCGAGCGCCGGGTCGCTGCCGCCGGCGGCGCCGGGACGCGCGTCTTCCCGCAGGTTGCCTGCCGCCCCATCGTTGCCCAGGTGACCCTCGCCGATCCGGCACCGCTGGCGAACGTCCCGGCCTTCGGCGAGATCCTCTCGCTCGAGCGCGACCGCGCGGGCCGCGCTGTATCGCGATCCGCAGTGGCGCGAGCGGGCGTACGCCGGGGTTCGCGAGAAGTGGGGCAGCAAGCTCGACGACGCCACCGTCCAGGAGACCGCGCCTGCACGGCGACCTTCGCGACGGGCCCGACCCTCGGCGAGCTCGCCGCTCAGCGCGGCGGCACGGCACTCGACGTCGCCGTCGAGCTCGCGCTGGCCGAGGACCTCGCCACCCGCTTCCGGATCGTGATGATCAACGACGACGAGGAGCAGGTCGGCCGGCTGCTGCAGAACACGTCGATGCTGCTCGGGCCTTTCCGACGCCGGCGCGCACACCAGCCAGCTCTGCGACGCGAACTTCGCGACCTACCTCCTGCAGCGCTGGGTCCGCGAGCTCGGCGTGCTCAGCCTGGAGGAGGCCGTCTGGCGGCTCACCGGACAGCCCGGCGCAGGTGTACGGGCTCACCGGACGCGGGCAGCATCGCGCCTGGAGCCGTCGCCGATCTGGTGGCCTTCGATCCGGCGACGGTCGGCACCGGCCCGCTGGAGCGCATCGCCGACTTCCCGGGCGGTGCCGACCGTCTGGTCGCCCCCAGCACCGGCATCGAGCACGTCTGGGTCAGCGGCCAGCCGGACCCGGGCCGTACGGCAAGGACGTTCCCGAGGCGCGCGCTACGGCCGGGTACTTCGAGGAGGAGTCTGACGTGGTGGAGCAGGGTCACCATCCCAGCAGATACGGGAGAATCTGGACCATCCCGTCATCGACGCCGACGGCCACGTCCTCGAATTCATGCCCGCCGCCCTGCCGTACCTGCGCGAGGCACTCGGGCCCGAAGCTCTTCGAGCAGTACCGCAGCGCAGACCTCGCCCATCGGCCGCATCATGGGCGGCGCCATCACTGGCCGAACGCCAGCAGACCCGGGCGCCCCGCAGAGCGCCTGGTGGGGCAATCCCGCCGCCAGGACCATCGACCTCGCGACCGCCACGATCCCGGCGCTGCTGCACGAGCGGCTGCCCGAGCTGGGCATCGACTTCTGCGTGCTCTATCCCACGAAAACCCTTGGCACTGCTGGGGTTTACGACCAGGACATGCGCATCGGCCTGTGCCGCGGGCTGAACGATTTCTTCGCCGAGACCTACCAGCCCTTCGCCGACCGGATGACGGTCGCCGGGGTGGTCCCCGATGGTCACGCCGGAGGAGGCCGTCGCCGAGCTGGCGCACTGCCGCGAGCTCGGGCTGAAGGTGGTCGGGCTTCCCGAAGGCGTCACCCGGCCGATCCCGAAGCCCGATCCGCACTCCCCCTCACCGTTCCTGGTACCGGGGCAGGCGCACTGGTTCGACACCTTCGGGCTCGACAGCGCCCACGATTACGACCCGGTCTGGCAGGCCCTCACCGACAGCGGGTTCGCGGCCGTCTTCCACGGCGGCATCGGCCATATCGCGCCCTACACGTTCACCTCGATCACCAGCTACGTCTTCAACCACATCGGCTTCTTCGCCGAGCGCATGCACCGGCTCTGCAAGTCGCTCTTCCTCGGCGGGGTCACCCGGCGCTTCCCGGACCTCAACATCGCCTTCCTGGAATGCGGCGTCGGCTGGGCGTGCTCGCTGCTGGTCGACATCGTCGAGCACTGGGAGAAGCGCAACCTCGACGCGCTGCAGGAGAATCTCGACCCGGCGCTCGTCGACTGGGATCTCTTCGAGCAGCTCATGACGCACGTACGGCGGCAAGCTGCTGGACGGGGTCGAGGAGCTGCGCGAGAGCCTGCGGTCGATCCCCGCCGTCGGGGTGCCGCCGGCGGAACCCGACGAGTTCCGCCATCTCGGCGTCACCAGCGAAGCCGAGCTGCGCGATCTGTTCGTCCCGCGGTTCTACTTCGGCTGCGAGGCTGACGACCGCACGATGTCGTTCGCGTTCTCCCGCGCCAACTCTTCGGAGGCGCGCGGCTCCAGCCGGTGTTCAGCTCCGACATCGCCCACTGGGACGTCGAGGACATGGCCTCCGTCGTCGCCGAAGCCTGGGGGCTGGTGCGCAAGGACGTGCTGACCCCTGAGGACTTCCGGGACTTCACGTTCGCCAATCCGGCGCGGCTTTTCACCGGCACCAACCCCGATTTCTTCGCGGGCACGGCCGTCGCCGACGCCGTCCGGCGCCTCGAGCCCGTGGCCCAGGGTTCGTGATGGCCGATCACGGGACGCTGCTCGCCGACATGGCGGCCAAAGGGCTGCTCATCGGTGGTGATCGCGTCGCCCACAGCACCGGCGGCAGTTACGCGCATCGCAACCCGGCGACCGGAAAGGTGCAGGCCGAGATCGCGATGGCCGGCGAAGCCGACGTCGACCAGGCCGTCGCGGCCGCGCGCGCTGCCCTGCCTGCCTGGCGCGCGATGCCGGCCGACCGCCGCGCCAGGATCCTGCACCGGCTGGCCGATCTGCTGGAAAAGCACAGCGAGCGCTCGGGAATCGTGAGCGCGCTGGAGAACGGCAATCCCGTCGCCGGACTCGGCCCGGGTGCCTACACCGCGCTATGGACCCGGTACTACGCCGGCTGGTGCGACAAGGTCGAGGGCGCGGTCGTCCCCACGTATCCGGTGCAGGGTCTGGACTACATCCTGTCGGAACCGTGGGGCGTCGCCGGAGTGATGGTGCCGTGGAACGGGCCGATGATGGGCATGGGCCAGAAGGCGGTCCCGGCGATGGCCGCCGGGAACACGGTCGTCGCCAAGCCGCCCGAGTTAGCGCCCTTCGGCGCTTACCTGTTCGCCGAGCTCGCGCTGAAGGCCGGCGTGCCGCCCGGCGTGCTCAATGTCGTTGCCGGCGGGGCCGAGGCCGGCGAGGCGCTGGTACGGCATCCGGGCGTCGACAAGGTCAGCTTCACCGGAGGCGGGGTGGTGGCCAGGCGCGTGATGACGCTCGCCGCCCAGACCCTCAAGCCGGTCGCCCTGGAACTGGGCGGCAAGTCCGCCAACCTCATCTTCGACGACGCCAACCTCGACGTCGCGGTTCCGATGGCGGCCGCGCTCGGCGTGCAATTGCTCTCGGGTCAGGGTTGTGCCCTCCCCACCCGGTTGTACGTGCAGGACGGCGTCTACGACGAGGTCCTCACCCGGCTGATGGCGATCGTCAAGCACCTGCGCGTCGGTGACCCGCTCGATCCGAAAACCCAGATGGGACCGGTCATCACCGAGGACGCAGCCCATCGGATCCTCGGGATGATCGAGCGCGCAACGGGAGACGGCGCCGCGCTGCTCGCCGGTGGCCGCCGGCTCGGTGGTGAGCTGGCGTCCGGTTACTTCCTCGCCCCGACCCTGCTCGCGAATGTCGCCCACGACAGCGAGATCGCCCGCGAGGAGGTCTTCGGGCCGGTGCTGTCGGTGCTGCGCTTCAGCACGGAGGAGGAGGTCGTCGCCAAGGCCAACGACAGCCGCTACGGGCTCGCCGCCTACGTCCACACCCGCGATCTGGCCCGCGCCCATCGCCTGGCTCACGCGATCGACGCCGGCTCGATCTCGGTCAACGGCATGTCGGGCATGTCGCCCACCACCCCGTTCGGCGGCTACAAGCAGAGCGGGTTCGGCCGTGAGGGCGGACGCGCCGGGCTCGAAGAGTGGCTACGGCCGAAGAACGTCTTCATCGCGCTGCAGTGACGCGCCCTGCTCAGACCCCGAAGCGCTCGCGATAACCGGCAAGGCCCGCCTCGCGTTCGGCCACGTCGATACCGAACGACGCCAGGTCGTAGCGCACCCGCCCGTGCCGGCCCCGCCCGTGCCCGTCCAGGTAGCTCTGGAGCGCAGCCCGGCTGGAGTCCGGGAACGGCTGGTCAGCCAGCGCGTAGATCTGCTCGATCGCTGCCCACTCGTCGGCCATGAAGTCGTTGAAACGCAGGTCCATAGAGCGTTCCGGGGCGAGGATCTCGCGGTCGCGCACGCACGCCGCGAGCATGTCCTGGATCCGGTCGGACCAGTACCGCGCGATCGCCTGCGGATCGGGATGTTCGATCGACAGCCGCGCGCTGTAGCTCACCATCGTCACGAACGACGCCGTCACCTCGACCGGATCGCGATGGGTGCACACCACGGTCGCGTCGGGGAACACGGTCATGAGCCGGCCGAACTGCTCCAGATGCTGCGGGCTCTTCAGCACCCAGCGTTCTCCGCCGCGAAGCCACTGCAGCGCCTGCAGCGCGCGGCGCAGGTACGCGTACGAAGGGGTCTGGTCGGTCGCCTTCCACCAGTCGCGATAGCTCGGGACGTGCCACTGGGTCTCCAGCAGCATCGACGCGATCGTCAGCGTCTGGAGCTGGACCTCCTCGTGCACGTGCTCGGGCGTCATCTCGTGCATCGCCTTGAAGTAGGGCATCGCGACGTCGGTGAAACCGGTCGCCATCGCACACCGCTCGATACGCGGATCGGGGTCGGGCGGCGGGATGGTCGCGGGAACCGGCTCCAGGCTCTCCCAGTACGGCAGCGAGCGCAGCGCAGGGTCGGCGGCGAGCAGGTTGTGCAAGTGGGTCGTCCCGGTACGGGGAAGCCCGACGATGATGATGGGGCGGGCGATCGGCACGTTCTCGATCTCCGGATGCCGGCGGATCAGATCCTCCAGCCGCAGCCGGTTGGCCAGCATGCTCACCAGCGAGCCTCCGGCCATCACCCGACCCGCCGGCGAGAGCCCGGCCTCCCTCGGGATGGCCTGACACACCACGTCCAGTGGCTCGCGGAACCAGTCGGATCCGAAGTCGGCGAGCCCGGTCTGCGCACTCGCCGCGTCCATGAGCGCCTGCGGTCGCAGCGGCAGTGCCGGTGACGCGGCGATCGCGTCGAGCATCGCCCGCGCATCGGGACTGAACCGCGGGTTGCTGTAGTCGTCGATGACGATCTCGGCAGGAGCCATGGCGGCATGCTGACACACCCACCATCGACCCGGACGTGGCGCAGGATCAGCGGCGCGCAGCCACCGGCCGGCGGCGACCGGTGTCCCAGGCCTTGTCGAGGGTGTGCAGGATCGCTTCCGCCTCGCCGAGGCCGCCGAGGTGACTCTCGCCGGGGATCGGGTACAGGTGCGCGTCGGGCAGCCGCGAGACCAGGTGGACGCCGTGAGCAAAGGGGACCAGATGGTCGTGTTCGCCGTGCCAGACATGCACTGGGACGCGTATCTCGGAGAGCGGGAATCCCCAGTCCTGGCCGAAGAGAATCAGGTCGTCGATCGGCGCGCGCAGCCCCATGCGGCTGCCGTTCAGCAGGTCGTCGAGGAACATGGCGCGAAACTCGGGACGCCCGAGCATCCGCCGGTCGCCCTCGGGGCTCAGGCGCGCGTAGAGGTCCAGGGCGTTGCCGGCGACCGGCCGGCCCGCCCACGCCAGAGCGGTGAGCGTGAACGACAGCGGCACCCGCATCCGGGTGATGAACGAATGCAGGGTCCGCGTCAATTCCACCGGGCCGCCGCCGGGGGCGTCGGGTCCGACCGTGGGTGCGACGCTCCCGATGAGCCCCGCAGCCATCATCCGGTCAGGCATCGCATGGGCACAGCCCAGGACGTACGGCCCGCCGCCGGAGAGCCCGATCATGGCGAACGTGTCGATGCCGAGAGCGTCGAGAAGCGGCTCCACGTCGGAGGCGAAATCGCGGATGCAGGTGTAACGATGCGGGGTCGACGCCCCGACCCCTGGCCGGTCGATCCCGACGATGCGCAGGTCCAGCAACTGCGCCGCGACCCGCGCCGGCTCGGGAACCTGCCGCCGCGCCCCGGGAGTGCCGTGAATCCAGAGCACCGCCCGCCCGCGCGGGTTGCCGAACTCGGCGAAGCCCAGTCGGCGCTCCCCGACGGCGAACGTGCCCTCGAGTCGCGGGGCGGTCAGATCCTCGGTCACCTCTCCATCATCGGCCGGCATGGGGTGAACAAAACCGGCAGACCTTACGCAGTGGGTACGAGATTTCCCACATCGATGCCCTTGTGCGAGCGCTCGATGCGTCCGGTGTCGAACGCGTGGACGCCGACGTCGTGGCCGGCGACCTCCGCCCGCAGCGCCCCCACCGTCGACTGCGCGCGGGTGCGGTGAGTGAACGGGTCGAAGGAGTACCAGCGCATCGCGTTCTCGTAGGTGATCTTGTTGATCTCGTCGTCCGGGACCCCAGCCGTGACGGCCGCCAGCTCCTCCGCCGACGTCGGCCACGAGGAGTCCGAATGCGGGTAGTCGCATTCCCAGGAAATGTTGTCCATCCCGATCAGATGCCGCAGCTGGACACCGACCGGATCGGCGATGAAGCAGGTCAGGAAGTGCTTGCGGAAGATGTCGCTGGGCAGCTGGTCGCCGAAGTCCTGACCGGTCCACTGGTGGTGCATCTCGTACGTGCGGTCGAGCCGGTCGAGGAAGTACGGGATCCACCCGGTGCCGCCCTCCGAGAGGGCGATCCTGATGTCCGGGAACTGCTTCGGGATGCGTGACCACACCAGATCCGCCGCGGCCTGGCAGATGTTCATCGGCTGCAGCGTGATCATTACGTCGACCGGAGCGTCCGGCGAGGTGATCGCGAGCTTGCCGGAGGAGCCGAGGTGGATGCTCAGCACGACGTTCTCGTCGACGAGCGCCTTCCACAGCGGGTCCCAATAGCTCTCGTGGAAGCTCGGGTAGCCGAGGGTCGCCGGGTTCTCGGTGAAGGTGATCGAGTGCACCCCCTTGGCCGCCATCCGGCGCACCTCGGCGGCCGCCAGTTCGGCATCCCACAACACCGGCAACGCCATCGGGATGAAACGCCCGGGGTAGGCCGCACACCAGGAATCGACGTGCCAGTCGTTGTAGGCCTGCACCGTCGCGAGCGCCAGCCCCTTGTCCTCCGCCGCGGCGAAGAGCCGTCCGGAGAATGCCGGGAACGACGGGAAGCACATCGACGCGAGCACCCCGCCGGCGCTCATGTCCTTGACCCGCTCGTGGATGTCGTAGCAGCCCGGACGCATCTCGGTGTATGCGGTCGGCTCGACCCCGTACTCCTCCTTGGGCCGCCCGGCGACCGCGTTCAGCCCGATGTTGGGGATCTCGGTGCCGTTGAACACCCACACGTCAGAGCCGTCGGGCTTGGTGACGACCCGCGGCGCCCGGTCAGCGAACTTCGCCGGCAGCCGGCCCTCGAACATGTCCGGCGGCTCGACCAGATGGTCGTCCACGCTGATCAGGATCATGTCGTTGGCATCCATGTGCGGCTCCTGCCGGTCGATCTTTGAACGGCACTGAATCCACGTTCAGCGTTCCGGCTTATGATTCACACGCCCGAGCCGGATTGGCAAGCCCGGACACCAGGAGGGAGCAGCTCGTGACCCGTCCGCTGGTGACCCGCCCACCTGAGGACCCAGCCGTCGACCGCCGCACCCAGCGTCGCCTGCGCCAGCAGGATCTGAGCCGCACCCACCTGCTCGACGCCGCCGAGGAGATCTTCGGCAGCCGGGGCTTCGCCCTGGCGACCCTGAAGGAGATCGCCGAGCTGGCCGGCTTCGCCGTCGGCTCGGTGTACCTGTTCTTCCCCAGCAAGGAGGAGCTCTTCCGGCAGGTGTGGGTGCGCCGGGGCGCCGAATTCATGCCGGGGATGGCTGCCGCGCTGGACGCCTCGGGGGGTGGCGACGTCGTCACCCGGCTGCGTCGGCTCGTCGACTTCCAGGTCGGCTTCTTTCGCTCACACCCGGCGTTCGGGCGGCTCTACCTGCGCTTCACCGGCACCGCCGACGCCGCTCACGGCGTCACCGTCGATCCGAGCGTGCAGCTGCGCTTCGACGAGGCGATGCGGATGCAGGCCGACCTGTTCACCGAGGGCCAGCGCGCCGGGATCTTCCGCGAAGGCGATCCTGCGGTGCTCTCGCGGATCTTCAGTGGCATCGTCCACGGCTACCAGTCGCTCGACCCGGCGGTGATGTCGGACGACCCGACCGCCGCCGGGCGGCTGTCGATCCAAGCCCTCCACGAGATCGTCGAAGGAGCCTTCTCGCGATGACCTCGCCCGCTTCAGCCCTCGTCTCCAGCGCGCTCGAAGGCGGGGTGGCGGTCATCCGGCTCACCGACCCGGCGCATCGCAACGCACTCTCGCCGGCGCTCAGCAACGCGCTGGCAGCAGCGGTCCGGGACGCGCTCGACGGCGGCGCCGGAGCGCTCGTCCTCACCGCCGAGCCGCCGGTGTTCTGCGCCGGCGGATCGCTGGATGCGTTGATCTCCCGTGACGTCCCGCTGGCCGCGACGTACGCCGGCTTCCTCGCCCTTGCCAACGCCCCGGTCCCCACCATCGCGGCCATCGCCACGCCGGCGATCGGCGCAGGGGTCAACCTGCCGCTCGCGTGCGACGTGATCCTTGCCGCGCCCGGCGCCCGCTTCGACCCGCGCTGGCTCGACGTCGGCATCCACCCCGGCGGCGGCCATCTCTGGCGGCTCTCTCAGCGCGTCGGAGCCCAGGGCGCCGCGGCCCTCGTGCTGTGCGGAGACACTCTCGACGGCACCGAGGCCGCAGCCGCCGGGCTCGCGTGGCGCTGCGTTCCCGACGACGAGCTGATGCCGCTGGCCATGAAGCTCGCCGCCCGCGCTGCCGGCCGACCGCGCGAACTCGTCGCCCGCACGAAGGCGTCGCTGCGCGCCGGGCTGGCCCTGAGCAGCCCCGACCACGCCATGGCGCTGGAGCTCGAAGCCCAGGAATGGTCGATGGATCAGCCCGGCTTCGCCGACCGCATCAGGAAGATCCAGGCCTCGCTCAAGTCGCGTCCTTGATCAACGCTCCCATGATCTTGTTCTGAGCCGGATGATCATGGCTATTCCATGATCATGGGCGCGTTGATCTTGGTCAGTCGAGCAGGGTCGGGTCGGCGCGCAGCTCCTGGCGCACCATGGCTTCCCAGAAGCCGATGAAGCCCTCGCCATCGGAGCGCGCCATCGCCGAGAGGTAGGCCTCGGGCAGCGGTGAACCGGCATTCGAACCGGCCGCGCGCACGTGCCACGCCCGCTGGCACCGCTGCTCCAGCGCGACAGCCCGCTGGTGCACCGCCCGCGCCGAGCCGCCCAGTACGAAGACCCCGTGCCCGGCGAGCAGCGCCAGGTGCGCGCCGCCCATCTTCTCGATCGCCCGCCGAGCGGTGTTGGGGTCGTTGACCGGCCCGTCGTACTCGTCGACCAGCGCCAGCGCACCGCCGCCACCGAGCGCCGAACTCTGGTCGAAGATCGGCGGCACCTCACCCATGTCGGCCCAGACGGTGCCATAGAGCGGATGGTTGTGGCAGGCCCACTTCACGTCGGTGCGCAACTTGTGCAGCTGCAAATGCAGCGGGATCCCGAGCGGAACCGGCCAGTCGCCCTCGACGAGGTTGCCCTCCAGGTCGATGCGGATCACCTGCTCGGGACGCAGCTCGTTCCAGGTGATGAGCCACGGATTGCACAGCAGGGTGCCGTCACCGAGCGCGCAGGTGATGTGGCCGGCGAGGTGGTCGTTGTAGCCCTCGCGCCACAGCGTGCGTGCCAGCAGGACGAGCTCTTCCCGCTCGCTGAGATCGGGAATCAGCTTCTCGGCGGTCGGCATGAATTCCATGAGAACTCCTCAGTCGCGCGGCAGGACCACGGGCGGCAGCGGGTGACGGAAGACCCGGGCGGCGTTTTCGCTGCACATCGCCCGCAGTTCGGCCGGTGGGATGTGGCCCCACGCCTTCTCCAGCACCAGCTGGGTATCGGGCCAGGTCGAGTCGCCGTGCGGGTAGTCGACCTCGGCCATGATGTTCTCGACGCCGATGCGGTGGCGGGTGTCGATGGTGGCGGGGTCGTCGATCGTGCAGAACCAGAAGTTGCGCTTCAGGACGTCAGCCGGCCGCACGTCCCAGCCCAGGCCGTAGCCCGAACGGTCGACGATGTTGTCGAGGCGGTCGAGCAGCATGGCGACCCAGCCGATGCCGCCCTCGCTCATCACGATCTTCAGGTCGGGCATGCGCTCGCCGTAGCCCGACCACAGCCACTCGGCGCACGCCTGCAGCGAGGCGGAACTGAAGAGCGTCGCACCCAGTTGCAGTGAGGGAGCACCGGCGGGGGCCACGTTGCAGGCCGGCACTGCCGACGTGCAAGCAGATAGCCATGTCGGTCTCGACCATGGCGGCCATGATCGGATCCCAGTGCTCGCGCTCCCAGAGCGAGGGAAGCCCGATCATGTGCGGACGCTCGGGGAACGTCATCGCCACGAAGCCCCGCTCGGCATTGCGCCGGATCTCGGCGACCGCCAGCTCAGGGTCGGCGAGGTAGGTGATCCCCAGCGGGATCACGCGCTCCGGGTACTGCTGGTACCACTCCTCGAAGAGCCAGTCGTTCCAGGCCCGAATGCACGCCGCGCCGAGCTCGCGCTCCTTGGCGTTGAAGAACACCCGGCCGCAGAACCCGGTGATCTGCGAGGGGAAGTTGACCGAAGCCCAGATGCCGCCGAGGTCCATGTCGCGCACCCGGGGGCCGATGTCGTAGCACCCGGGACGCATCTGTTCGAAGCGGAAAGGCTCGAGCTTGACCGTCTCGGGTCGACGACCGGCGACGGCGTTCATCCCGACCTGGGTGAAGCGCTCGCCTTCGAACTCCCAGACCTGGTGGCCCTGCTCGGTCTCGATGATGTGCGGCGCCCGCGGCTGCAGATTGCTGGGCAACCGGCCCTCGAACGTGTGCGGCGGCTCGACGACGTGATCGTCCACCGAGATGAGCGTGTACTTGACCTCGCGGGGAAGCGGGTCGGGCAGGAAGAGCTCCGTAGATCCAGTGCTGCTCACAGCCACCTCCTTCGAGGGTGAAATCCCGTTCTCGGAAGGGTAGCCCGCCCCCGCCCGGTGTTGTAGCAGCGCCCGGTGGTTGGCTGCCTTCATGGCATACGGAGCAGACACCACCACCGACGAAGTCATCGCGGGAATCGACCTCACCGGAAAGCTGGCGGTCGTCACCGGTGCCTCCGCCGGGATCGGCGTGGAGACGGTGCGGGCGCTGGCGTCAGCGGGAGCGCGCGTGGTGATGGCCGTCCGCGACGTCGCGAAGGGTGAGAGAGCCGCGGCCCAGATCCGCGAGACGGTGCCCGACGCGCAGCTCGAGATCCGCGAGCTCGACCTCGGTTCACTGGCCAGCGTGCGCGCGTTCGGCGAGAGCTTCCGGGCCGACCACGACAGCCTCGATCTGCTCATCAACAACGCGGGCGTCATGGCCTGCCCCCAAGGACAGACCGCCGACGGCTTCGACATGCAGCTCGGCACCAACCACCTCGGCCACTTCGCCCTCACCGGCGAGCTGCTGCCCGCGCTGCGCAAGGCCGCCGACGCCGGAGGCGACGTCCGCATCGTCAACCTCAGCTCCCGCGGGCATTTCCGCGGCGGGATCAACTTCGATGACCCGCACTACCGGACCCGCCCGTACGACAAGTTCGAGGCCTACGGCCAGTCCAAGAGCGCCAACATCCTGTTCACCGTCGAGCTCGAAAAGCGCCTGGCGGACAAGGGAATCCACGCTTTCGCCGTGCACCCGGGCGTCATCGCGACGGAGCTCTCGCGTCACCTCTCTCGCGACGACTTCAAGGCCATGGCCTCCCGCGCCCCAGCCGGTGCACTCACGCTGAAGTCGATCCCCGCAGGCGCCGCCACCAGCGTCTGGGCCGCGACCTCCCCCGACCTCGCCGGGCAAGGCGGGCGCTACCTCGAGGACGTCCACATCGCCGAGCCCGCCGACGAAGCCCGCACGCAAGGGGTCGCGCCGCACGCGATCGATGCCGACGTCGCCGAGCGACTCTGGGCCTGGTCGGAGGAGCAGATCGGGCAGCCGGTCGTCACCTGACGGTCGGGACGACGGGTGGTCCCGTCAGCATCGAGTCTCGGCTTGGACATACGCCTCGTGGGTTTGCTGGTCGAGCTGGCCGATGCGGGATTGCACGTACGCCCGAATAATCGGTCGACGGCCTGAGCACATCGGATTGCGCGTACGGACAGCGCGCCGGCTCCCGAGCGCCCTGTATCGGCATCCCTTGCGCGCTTGACTCTCCACTTGGTGGAGACTGCATCGTGTCGGATATGACCATCGGCGAGCTCGCGAGACGCACCGGTCTAGCGGTGCGCACGCTGCGCTTCTACGCGGACGCGGGGGTGCTCCCTGAGGCATCGCGCAGCAAGGCCGGCTACAGGCTGTTCGGGGCAGAAGCCGTTGCTTGCGGGCGACTGCTGCGCACCCTACGGGAGCTAGGCGTCGGGCTGGAGGACATCAAGCGAGTGCTGGCAGCGGAGGTCTCGCTGCCAGAGATCGCGGACAGGCACGCTCGCGCGCTCGATGCCCAAATCCGAACCCTGCGGTTGCAGCGCGCCGTGCTCAGAGCCGTGGCCACGTCCACCAACGCAGAGGAGCTGCAACGCATGACCGACCTGACCAGCATGAGCACGGACGAACGTCGTCGGATCGTAGAGGGCTACCTCGAAGCCGTCTTCGGAGACCAAGAGAGTCCGGTCGCCGAGAGGCTCCGGACCGGAACACCCGAGCTGCCTGACGACCCGACTGCCGACCAGGTGGCGGCCTGGGTCGAGCTTGTAGAACTGCTGCGCGACCCCGACTACATCGCATCGAGTCGGAGGATGGCCGAACGCGCGCTGACGGAGGGCCCGCAGCCTGAGCAATTCGAACTCAGCGAGGCAGTCGGCCACCGCGCTGGCGCGGCTGTCCGCGACGGGATAGCGCCCGACTCGCCCGAGGCATTGGCTGTGGTCCGGCAGCTGGAAGCCCTGACACCGGGTCTGCCGGACAGCCGCGAAACGGCAGCCGAGCGAATCGAGGCGTTCACCGATCACCGAGTTGCCCGTTATTGGACGCTTGTTGGAATCATCAACGGCTGGCCGCAGGAGCGATCAACGGGAGTAGTCGAATTGATCGAAGCATGGGAGTGGTACGCCAAGGCGCTACGCGCGCACGCATGATTCCTCGTAGCGGGCGAAGATGACCGAACAGCGCCACCGGCCGGATCGCACGCGCCCGCTACTCGCTGTGCTGCAGGGAGGCCACTACCCACGAGAAGCACTCGACTATCGCATCGCTTCGCGCGATGGATTCGTTGGCTTCATCAACGTCAATGTGTGCGGTCGTGGACGAGGTACTCCTCATTTTCACCTGACGGATCCATCAGTCCGCCGCACCGGGTTGATGAGCGCAGTGCTGATGAGTGTCTAGCCGCAATCATGGACTACGTCTTCGAGGAGTCTTGCGCCGACGGCCTGACTGTAGAGGTGCGAACCCGAAACTCCGCCATGAATGCGGTGCTCCAAAAACTGGGACACAACATTGCCGCCACCCGCGCGCTTGACAATCCAGACGGTCTGGCCGGTCCAGGCACCTTCCACATCTACGAGATCGATCGCGCTAGAAACTGATGCGGCCGAAACGCGCGCCTTGCGTGCATTGGCTCACCGACTGTGCTGTCAGGGGCGGCCCTATACACACAATCCACTGTCCCCAGGGAGGTGGGGACTATTTAGCGAATACACGCAATCCGTTGTAGCGGCGCGATTCTTACATCGGATTGCATGTACGCCCGAAAAACGGTCGACGGCCTGAGCACATCGGATTGCGTGTACGGACAGAGCGCACCCGCGGGCCTCACTTGCTCCCAACAGGGATAAGACAGGCCCAGCCGCCACTGGTGGTTTCGTGCAGCGGGCAGGTTGAAGGTGAGGGTCCGGGCGAGCGGTAGTCGCGGATCGGCTGGGAGAAGCGGGCATCGTCAGCGCTGAGACCTGCGACTGCCACCCTGGTTCCGTTGCCCATTGCCGACGTGTCGACCGGCTTCGGCTCGACACCGAAGTCCGTGCTTTGTCCACTCTCGTCATAAACGAGGGATACCTCGTCGCCCGCGACTACTGCATTCGATCCAGGCGGAACTCGTGCGTGATCGATGAAGTGGCCGGAAAAGAGAATGACCGTGACGGGAGCGCCTGCCGGCCTGCCGGCATCGCTTGCGTCCACCACCGTGGCCGCCTTCCCCCGCGTCGTATGAAAAACGAGGGCGTTGTCAGGACGGATTCCTGTAGTCGCAGCGACGTATTGTGCCGCAGACGCCACGAGACTCGCATCCGCAGAAGCTGCCGATGACGCGACGGCGGGCTGCACCCGTGCGTCGCTCGCTTTCGGACTACTGGTTGAACACGCCGCCACAATCAGGAACCCAGGCATCACCAAGATCGAGCGCAGCTTCATGCCCACCAGTCGGCCTCGCCTTTCGCCAGCGGATCCTCGCATGAGGAGCGACCCGTAATGATGCTCCTAGGGTCGTCAATTGGCGATTTCGTGGAGTCCCTATTTACTGAACTCCCCTGCTACCCCCTCAGGACCCCACCAGATCGAGGTCGGCCGAGCGCAGCCCGTAGACGAAAGCATTGGGCATCTCGACGACGGACCCGGTCGCTGACAGGCGCAGCTCGCTCACCCGCCGCACGAACTCCTCGAAGAACACCTTGATCTCCAGGCGGGCAAGCCCGGCGCCGAGGCAGAAGTGCGTTCCCAGCCCGAACGCAATGTGCTCGTTGGGCTTGCGCGTCACGTCGAATCGTTCGGGATCCGCGAAATGCGCCGGGTCACGGTTGGCCGACCCGTACATCAGCACGAGTTGCTGACCCGCCTTGATCTTCGCGCCGCCGATCTCGCAGTCCTGCGTCGCGACCCGGCACATGTTGTGGATCGGTGAGACGTAACGGATGAATTCCTCGACGGCGCAGGTGATATCGGCGCCCGCGCGCAGCGCAGCCCACTGCTCCGGGTTAGCGATGAGGTTCAGCAGCGTGCGGGCAATGACGGTGCGGGTCGTCTCGGCGCCGCCGTCGAGGATCAGCAGCCCGTCGGAGCGCACCTCGTCGAGCGTGATGGGCCGGCCGTCGACCTGGGCCTCGGTCCAGATCGTCATGATGTCGTCGGCCGGGCAGCGCTTCTTCTCCTCGTACAGCTCTTCGGCCGCTGCGAAGAACGCCGCCGAGCTCGTCATCCCGGCCTCGTCGAAGTAGCGCGGCCCGCCGCCGAGCTGGATGGTCTCCTCCGACCATTGCTTGAGCAGCCGCCAGTCGGACTCCGGGAAGCCGAGCAACCAGCCGATCATGCGGGCCGGCAGCGGGGCCGCCAACTCGTCGACGATCTCGACGCCGTCACCCTTGGCCAGCGCGGCGTCGAGGAGCTCGGTCACGACCTCACGGATGTGGTCCTCACGACCGGCGATGGTGCGCGGCGTGAACCGGCGGCTGACGATCTTGCGGCGCTGCGCGTGCATCGGGTTGTCCAGGCCGATGATCGCCGGGTCGGCCGGCAGGTTGGGCCGGTAGCCGCCCTTGTTCGTGTCGGAGCTGATGAACTCGCGGTCACGCGTCTCGATGTCGACGATGTCGTCGTAGCGAAAGACGCCCCACAGCTCGTTCACCTCATCCCACGCCACCGGGGCGTTCTCCCGATGCCACGCATAGGTCGCGTAGGGATCGAGATAGAAGTCGCCGTCGAGCAGGTCCAGCGGAGGTCGCGGACTCAAGAGATCACCACCTGTCAGGTTCGTTCTTATCGCGCCGCGCTTGTGCCGGCGGCGCTGGGTCAGCTCGTGGTCGTCAGATCCGCCAGCGAGATGTGCGACGGGAGCTGGTCCACCGGGCCCGGGCGGGAGATCGCGTAGCCCTGCCCGAGATCGCAACCCGCCTCGCGCAGCAGTTCCACCTGGCTCTTCGTCTCGATGCCCTCGGCGACGACAACGAGGCCCAGGGAGCGGGCCAGCCCGCAGATCGCCCGTGTGAAGTCGTGCTTGCGGCCGTCAGGCGCCAGTTCGGCGGTGAAGCTGCGATCGAGCTTGACGAAATCGAGCGAGAGTTCCGACAGGTACCGCAGCGACGACCATCCGGTCCCGAAGTCGTCAAGCCCGACACCGACGCCCATGTCGGCGAGCGAGGCAAGGGTGCGCTCGACCGTCTCCCCTGCAACCAGCAGGGTCCGCTCGGTCAGCTCCAGCGAGAGCCCGCCGCCGTCAAGATCTGAAGCGGTGAGCGTGTCGCCCAGCCAGCCGGCGAACTCCGGCGCGGCCAGCGTCCGCGCCGACACGTTGACCGAGAACACCGGGCAGCGTCCGTTGCCGCTGCTGCGCAATTCGCGGATCTGCGTGATGACGCGGGCGATGACCCAGCGGTCGAGTTCGGCGATGAGTCCGGTCTCCTCGGCGACGCCGATGAAGATGTCGGGCGCGATCGGCAGCCCGTCAGGACTGTCCAGCCGCGCCAGCGCCTCGGCAGCGACAACCGTGCCGGACGCGAGGTCTGCCAATGCCTGGTAATGCAAGGTCAGCCCGTCTTCGGCGAGGGCGGTGCGCACCTGCTGCTCGACGGCCCGGCGGCGGCCGAGCCGGCGCGCCGTCGCACCGGCGAAGACCTCGACCCGATCGCGTCCGGCCTGCTTGGCCGCGTACAGCGCCACGTCGGCGCGCTGCAGGAGCCCGTCCGGATCACACCGGTAGTCGCGCGCCAGGGCGAGCCCGATGGACGACGTGCACGCCCGGCCCACCGGGTCGGGATAGGGCCTTCGCAACTGCTCCAGCAAGCGCTCTCCCAGCGCCTCCGCCTCCCTGCGGCCGGCGACCTCCGCGACGAGGATGAGCTCGTCGCCGCCGAGACGGGCGACCGTGTCACCCGCCCGCGACGTCCGGATCAGCCGCCGGCCCGCTTCGACGATGACGGCGTCTCCTCCGGCATGCCCGAACGTGTCGTTGATGGCCTTGAAGTGGTCGAGGTCGATCAGGTAGACGGCGACCGCTCCGCCGCGGCGTTCCAGTCGCTCGATGGCGGTCGTGAGCCGGTCGGTGAGCAGCGCCCGGTTCGCCAGGCCGGTCAGCCCGTCACGAAGCGCCAGCTGCTCGAGTTGCTGCTGCGCCGCGTAGCGCTCGGAAACGTCGCGGGTGGCGGCGAAGAGCTCGTAGCCGGACGGGTCACCGGGCCTCGGGGCGACGGGGATGGCGCTCCAGGTGGTCTCGAGCCAGCGCCACGAGCCGTTGCCGTGCAGGAAGCGGTAGCTGAGCGTCTTGGCAGGACCGCCGACCACCACCCGCGAGATGGCGTCGGCCACCACCGACTGATCCTCCGGATGTACGCGCCCGCCCGGCGGGTTGGGGCCGGTCAGCTCTTCGGGCTCGAAGCCGAGGACCTCGCTGGACGCCGGCGACACATAGCTGAAAGTGCCGTTCGGACGCATGCGCGCGATGACGTCCAGCGAGATCTCGGCGAGCAGCCGGTAGCGCTCCTCGGACTCCTCACGCAGGTGCGTGCGCTCGAGCTGGGCGGAGCGCAACTCGGTGACGTCAGTGGCGATCTCACCGATCGCTGCGGGACGCCCGTCCGGACCGAAGACCGGGAAGCGGATGTCGGAGTAGGTGCGCACATCACCGTCGGGCAGGGTCACCACGACATCGCGTTCGAGCGCGCGACCCTCTTGCAGCACCTTGGTGAGGCTGCGAGGCGCGTCCTGCCGCCAGTCCGCGTCGACCCGACCGAGTAACACTTCGGGACGGCCACCGACCCCGCCGACCCCGCCGACCAGGCGGGCGAACTCCCGGTTGACCGACAGCAATCGGCCCTGGGGGTCGCGAACGCTCACCGCTGCAGGAATGTGGGCCAGCAACGCCGAAAGCAGTGCCTGGCTCTCCCGCACCTGTTGCTCTGCCGCCCGGGCGCGGCCGGCGTCGTGCAGCGCCACCCGCATCCCGCGGGGTTTGCGGTCATCGCGGACGGCGGAGAGCTCGATCCAGCGCCAGTCCCCGTCGGCAGCACGCATCCGGCAGTCGATCCGACGCGCCGGGTCACCTGGGATCAGCAGCTGCAGCACGGATTTCAGCGCCGCTCGATCCTCCGGGTGAACGAGATTTATCAACGGTTGCCCAACCAGCCCGGCGGGCCCCGCCTCCACGAAAGCCGCGACCCCGCCCTCGACCGCGATCACCCGCCCGAGCGGATCGACCTCGAGGACCGCCGACCCGAGGTCGACGCTGGCGATGCCCGAGTCGTCGATGCGGGGATCGGAATCCCTGTGGACCGCCGTCATGTCTGCCGCACTATCGACGCCCCCATAGGGGGATTGAGCCACGGATTCCGCGAAATACGGTGCATCCGTCGCGCGAAAGGCGGCAAGCCGTCGCGAGCGAGGGCCTCGCCGCGCGTCAGCGATTCGTGAGCGCGCAGCGGCGCCCGGCCGGGACCCGGCCGGGCGCAGTAAAGCAGGAAGTAAAGGTCAGTCGTCTGTTCGCGGCGAAGGGATGCCGGAAAGCAGCCGGCGTACCTCGGTCTCGCGATAGCGACGGTGGCCGCCAAGGGTGCGAATCGAGGTCAGCTTGCCGCTCTTGGCCCAACGCGTGACCGTCTTCGGGTCGACGCGGAACATGGTGGCGACCTCCGCCGGGGTGAGCAGCGGCTCGCTCTCGGGAGTGTGCGCAGTCATGTCGTTTCCTTCCGCCCGCTGGCGGCACGTAGCCGACAGCACCGCCCTATTGTCGCAGCGTGACCGGCATGTCCGAAATGGTCCAACCGAGCCATTCGAGGACTAGTCACCGGTTGTGTATGCGGAGTGCAGTTTCGTCCTGCGAAGTACGTGGCCGTTTCCGACGCTTTCGGAGGTACGTGCACCCACGACGATTCCCGTTCAGCTCGCTGTCTCGAGCTGCTGCAGCGGCCGCCAGCGACCGATGACGCGCTCGTAGGCGGCGACCGCCTCAGCGCCGTTGCCCTCGCTCAGCGCCGTGAGTGACTCGGCGATGTCGGCGACCGACACGTCCTCGCGTAACTCCTCGTCCGTCATGAGTTCGACGAGACCGGCGTAATCCAGCTCGACCCGCGAATGCGGGTGGAAGTCCTCGAGCCAGCGGCCGAGCTGCTCCAGACCGGCGACGGTCGGAGCATCGGGTAGCGCCCGGCGCAGCGTAGCCAGTGCCCGAGCGGTGCGGCGGCGGGCCGCGCTCATCGGAGCCACGTAGCGCATCGAGCGCTCGCCCTTGCCCGTGACCAGGACCCGCTCACCGGGCTCGAAGGGGACGAACCAAGGCAGCGGCACCAGATACGTGCACGAGACGACGGCCACCTTCATGCCCGGCATCCGCCGGCGCCACTTGTCGAGGTCGGACTCGGCCTGCTCGGCGAGCCGCGCCGGGATGAAGGCGTCGGCCAGCGCGTCAGCCATACCGGAGCGGAATTCACCGGCCGCGATCAACGCGCGCAGCCTGGTGCGCAGCGGGCAGACGAAAAGCAGCCCGTCGACAGGCTCGATCAGCACCGGACCCTCAGGAAGCTCCAGCGTGCGACGCACCGCAGCGCGTACCGCGGCCGCACGTTCATCCCGATCACCCGCTGACCGGCCGACCGCCTCCCCGCTTCGGCTCAGCGCCGTATAGCGCTGCTGCTCCTCCTCGGAGAACGCGGCCATCGGCTCATAGACCCGCAGGTGAGCAGCGGGCGCACCAGGGAGCGCGGCCATTCGTCGATCCTGCCAGAGGCCGCCGGCAAGCCCACGACGAGTCTTCACCGAGACCGCTGCGACGGACCCCGCGGGGTGGCGTGCCCGGCAGGCTGAGAGCCTGTACGCTGAGTGCACGACATCAGTGCCGGGGCAGGTCCCCGTTGAAAGCTTTCGAGGGGGTCGAGCCATGGGGCGCGGCCGTGCCAAGGCCAAGCAGACCAAGGTCGCGAGGGAGCTCAAGTACAACTCCTCGCCCGACTGGGATCCCAGTCGGCTGGAAAATGAGCTCCGCGGCAATGGGCATGCTCCGGCCGACACCAACGAGGACGACGAGTACCTCGAAGAGGACGACTCGACCCCGCCGTACCGGCGTTGAGCAAGCTCCGCCGGTTCCGCGAATGAGTTAGGCGCGTTCCTCGGTCTTCGTCGGCTCTGTTGTCGTCGTGGCGGTCGTCGAGTCCTGCGATGCGGCTGCTTGTGCGTCGGCTGCCTTCAGCCGCTTGCCGCCTTTGCGGGCCTCCAAGAGGATGCCGACGACGCTGATCACGATGATCACGCCCACGATCGGCAGGACGTACTTGTCGATGTGGACGGTGGGTCCGAGCGCCCGGCCCAGCAGCACGATCAGCTGCGTCCACAGGATGCCGCCGACGATGTTCCACATCAGGAAGGCGCGCGCCGGGATCTCGGCCACCCCGCAGACCGGGTTGATGAAGGTGCGGACGACCGGTACGAAGCGCGAGACGACGATCGCGATGCTGTAGTGGAAGCGCTCCAGCAGCCGATGCGCACGCGCGACGTTGTGCGGGTCGAACAGCCGTGATCGAGGCCGGTCGAAGATCTTCGGTCCCGCCTTGGCCCCGATCAGCCACCCCACCTGGGCGCCGACGATAGAAGCGAGAGCAGTCCCGATCATGACGCCGGCCAGCGGAAGGTGCGGGTCGGAGTGCGCCACGGTCACGGCACCCGCCAGGAAGAGCAGCGTGTCGCCGGGCAGGAAGAAGCCGATCAGCAGGCCCGTCTCCGCGAAGATGATCGCGAGCAGGCCGGCCAGTCCCCAGGACGAGATCAGGCTCTTGGAGTCCAGGATGTTCACGGCAAGATGCACCCCGCCACCCTAGGCGGGGTCGCTGTGGGAACGGTTGTTCCACGCGGATGACCCCTGGCGCGAGTTTGCCGCTCGCTCACGGGGCTACGTTCCGGGAATGGTTGCCCGGCTGGTCGTGATCGGCGGCGACGCGGCGGGAATGTCCGCGGCATCCCAGGCGCGCCGGTGCAAAGGCCCCGAGCTGCTGGAGATCATCGCATTCGAGCGCGGCCCCGATACCTCGTTCTCCGCCTGCGGGATCCCGTACTGGATCGGCGGCTTGGTCAGCGCTCGTGACGCCTTGATCGCCCGCACCCCCGAGGTGTTTCGCGATCAGCAGCAGATCGACGTCCGGACCGGCACCCGGGTCGACGCGATCGACACGGCGGCCCGCGAGGTCCGGGTCACCGAACTCGCCACCGGCACGCAGTACTCCGAGGCCTACGACGACCTCGTCGTCGCGACCGGCTCCGTCCCGGTGATCCCGCAGGTGCCAGGAGCCGAGGGCCCCGGCGTGTTCGAGGTGCACAGCCTCGGCGACGGTGAGCGCGTACGCGCCGAGCTGGACACCGGACGGATCGCCCACGCCGTCGTGGTCGGCGCGGGCTACGTCGGCCTGGAGACGGCCGAAGCGCTGATGGCCCGCGGCGTCGCCGTGACCCTGCTCGACCATGCCGCCGCGCCGATGGCGACGCTCGATGCCGACATGAGCGAGCACGTCGCCGCCGGGATCAAGGAAGCCGGCATCGGGCTGATCCTGGGCGACGGGCTGGGCGAGATCCGGCGCGACGACGCGGGCTCGGTGCGCGCGGTAGCCACCGCGTCGGGCCGCCAACTCGACGCCGAACTCGTCATCCTTGCCCTCGGGGTGCGTCCCGACGTCGCGCTGGCGAGGGACGCCGGCATCGCGCTCGGGCCTACCGGTGCGATCGCCGTGGACCGCGGATGCGCACCGGCACAGCGGGCGTGTGGGCGGCCGGCGACTGCGTCGAATCGCGCCACGTGCTGTCGGGCCGGCCGGTCACCGTCGCCCTCGGCACTCATGCGAACAAGCAGGGCCGGGTCGCCGGCGACAACATCGGCGGCGCCTACGCCGCGTTCCCCGGTGTGCTCGGCACCGCAGCGACCAAGGTCGGCCGCACGGAAATCGCTCGCACCGGCCTGTCGAGCCGGGAGGCCGCGGAGGCCGGATTCGCCGTCGTCAGCGTGGTTGTCGAGTCCACCACCCGAGCGGGCTACTACCCGGGCGCGGCCGCCATCCGCGTCAAGCTGAGCGCCGAGCGCGGCACCGGGCGGATGCTCGGCGGGCAGATCGTCGGGCACGAGGAGTCGGCCAAGCGGATCGACATCCTGGCCACCGCGATCTGGAACGCGATGACCGCGCAAGACTTCTTCTCCGCCGACCTCTCCTACGCCCCGCCGTACTCGCCCGTGCTCGATCCGGTGGTCATCGCGGCCCGCAAGCTGCATGACGCGGTGCGTCGCGACCTGCGATCGGTGCTCGATTAAGGCTCGATTAGGGCGCGAATGAACGCGCGCACTGTTACTTAAGTACCTATTGGGACGACTGGCCGGCTGGCAGACTTTCCACCGAACGATCTTCGAGCCGTCGCCCATAAAGGAATGCCGCCATGCCCATTGCCAGCCCTGAGTCCTACGCCGACATGCTCGATCGCGCAAAGGACGGCCGCTTCGCCTACCCCGCTATCAACGTCACCAGCAGCCAGACGCTGCACGCCGCGCTGCGCGGGTTCGCCGAGGCGGAAAGTGACGGCATCGTCCAGGTGTCGACCGGCGGCGCCGAGTTCCTTTCCGGCACCACGATCAAGGACATGGTGGCCGGGCGCGCAGGCGCTTGCCGAGTTCGCCCACTACGCCGCGAAGTCCTATCCGGTCACCGTGGCGCTGCACACCGACCACTGCCCGAAGAACAAGCTCGACCACTACATCCGCCCGCTCATCGCCATCAGCCAGCAGCGCGTCGCCGAAGGTCGGCCGCCGCTCTTCCAGAGCCACATGTGGGACGGCAGCGCCGTGCCGCTTGCCGAGAACCTGCAGATCGCCGAGGAGATCCTGGCATCCTGCGTCAAGGCACAGATCATCATGGAGCTCGAGATCGGCGTGGTCGGCGGCGAGGAGGACGGCGTCGTCGGCGAGATCAACGACAAGCTCTACACGACGCCCGAGGATGCGCTGCGCACCGCGGAGGCCCTCGGCGTCGGCGAGAGCGGCCGTTACATGCTGGCCGCCACGTTCGGCAACGTGCACGGCGTCTACAAGCCCGGCAACGTCAAACTCCGCCCGAAGATCCTCAAGGAGATCCAGGACGCCGTCGGCGCGAAGGTCGGCAAGGACCGCCCGTTCGATCTGGTCTTCCACGGCGGCTCCGGATCGGCACCTGAGGAGATCCGTGAGGCGCTCGACTACGGCGTCGTGAAGATGAACGTCGACACCGACACCCAGTACGCCTACACCCGCCCGGTGGCCGACCACATGTTCCGCAATTACGACGCGGTGCTGAAGGTCGACAGCGAGGTCGGCAACAAGAAGTTCTACGACCCGCGCTCGTGGGGCAAGTCGGCCGAGGCGGGGATGGCAGCGCGCGTCGTGCAGGCCTGCCAGGACCTTCGCTCGGCGGGCCAGAAAGCACGCTGACACGCCGCCGACCGCGCGCGTGAGAGGTCTGTCATATACCACGAACAAGTGCTGCTAGCTAGTGCAAGCACCCCACATGTTGCGAGTAGGGTAGCCACCGCACCCCTCCAGTGGGTGCTCGCCTCTCGGATACGCCAAATCCTGCCACCGGGCTGTGCGGACCGCGATCGTTGTGCGGCAGGAGCGGGGGACCCAGGTAAGTGGACGCGCCATAGGCGTGCCCTCGGGGTGAAGTCGCACTCGTGCGACCGGGCGAAACTCCCGTCCGAACCCGACAGCTCACCTCGCCGGCGTCGGAGGAGCACAAATGGCTCGTTCAAGACTGCGCCGTACCTCCGCGCTCGCGGCTGTCACGGTCGCCAGCGCCGGGGTGGGTCTCGTCTTCGCCGCCGCCCCAGCGAGCGCCGACGTCTTCAGCAACATTCGCCAGTGCGAGTCCGGTGGCAACTACTCGACCAACACGGGCAACGGCTACTACGGCGCCTACCAGTTCACCCAGGGCACCTGGAACTCCCTCGGCTACTCGGGGCTGCCGAGCAACGCCTCGCCGGCGACGCAGGACGCCGCCGCTGCCCAGCTCGCAGCGCGCAGCGGTTTCGGGCAATGGCCGGTCTGCGGTGCGGGCGGCGGTTCCTACACCCCGGCGCCGAGCTACACCCCGAGCTACACCCAGACCTACACCAACTACGCCCCGGCCAGCCGCGACTACAGCCGCCCAGCGATCGTTGCGGCTCCGGCCCCGATGGTGCTCGGGCGCTTCAGCCTGGACAACGCGGGTGAGGTGCGCTGGGACGTCGAGCTCTTCCAGACGACGCTCAACAAGAAGCTGCACTCCAAGCTGAAGGTGGACGGCTCGTACGGTCCGATGACCGTGCTGGCCACCCTGGAGTTCCAGAAGCTTCACCACCTCAAGCACATCGACGGTGTCGTCGGCGCGGAGACCTGGAAGGCCGTGATGGCCAAGCGCCGGCCAAGAAGAAGTAGCCGGTCCTCTTCGCACAAGGCTCCGCCGGTCCAGCCGACCGGCGGAGCTTTGTTCTTTCACGGTCTGCAATAGCGATGTGACTGTGCGAAAGATCCGGTGGAGCCGTGCTGGACCCCAAAGAATGACCGCGTTACGGTGGAATAGCCCAAGCGTGACACGCCAACACGCGTGATACGCGCCACAACTAGTTTGGCTTTAAGGGTCGGGGGAGAAAGCTCGCGACAACTCGCGAGGCGCGAGCCGCCGACCCCGACCGCCGAATCCTGCCCCGGGGCCAGGTCCCAGACGAACGAGCCGGGCAGGTGCGGGGGACCCAAGGTCTTCCGATCGCGTACCACCTGCGGGTGGCCCGCGGTCTAGGGGTGAAGCCGGTCAGCGCGCGAGCTGACCGGCCGGGCTATACCCGGTCCGAACCCGACAGCTCACCTCGCAGGCGTGGGGAAAGGTTCCTCGTTGCCTCAGGCACGTCTGCGTTCGCGTACCCGCTCCGCTTTCGCCGCCGCCACGGCCTCCCTCGCGCTTGCTGCCGTGGCCTCGGCGTGCGCGCCGTCCGCCGCACCGAGCCCCTCCGCAAGTGACCTCTACCGGCTGCGCATGTGCGAGTCGGGGGGCAATTACTCCATCGCCACCGGCAATGGCTACTACGGCGCCTACCAGTTCGACGCGGGCACCTGGGCGTCGCTCGGCTTCGGCGGGCTGCCGAACCAGGCGGCCCCGTGGGTGCAGGACGAGGCCGTCGCCACGCTCTGGCGGATGCGCGGCTGGGCGCCCTGGCCGGGCTGCGCCGCCAGCCTGGGGCTGTAGAGCAAAGGGCGAGCGCCCCTGGTGGCAAACCGGTCACCAGGGCACGATGGTCCGGTGACGTCACCGAGTGGGCATGCCGGACATTCCTCGCACGCGAACCTGCTGGGCCCTGCACCAACGCTGCTTGCGGCCGATCCGGTACCTGTGCAGCAATTGGCGGCGGGACGCGACCCCGCACTCGTAGCAGCGGATTTCCCGGCGTCGAGTTTCGCCTGGGCCGCCCTGGCCAAGCGGGCCGGCGACGCCGGAAGCTGGGTGGAGTCCTACGCGTACGCCCGCGTCGGCTATCACCGCGGGCTCGACGCGCTGCGCCGCGCCGGGTGGAAGGGCGCCGGGCCGGTGCCCTGGTCGCACGAGCCCAACCGCGGCTTCCTCGACTCGGTGGCCGCGCTGGGACGCGCCGCCTCTGCCATCGGCGAGCAAGCCGAGGCGCAGCGCTGCCGCGACCTGCTGAACGATGCCGACCCCAGCGCCCCGATCGCAGGTGACTGGAGCGCCGTTGCGAGCTCCGATGGTTGAGCCATCGAGGTCATCGGGGTCAGGAGGGCTGGGCTCGGTCTGGCACGGGCACGTGCTGCGGCCGCTCCCCGACGGCGAGAGCTGGTTGTCCGGCGGAGAGCGCCGCGTGCGGATTCCCGCGACCTCCAGCGACCCTGCGGCCGCTCCGGCCCCACCGGCGAATGAGCGGCGGACCCTCGCGCTCCTTTGCCTGGTGAGCGCGGCATCGCTTGCCACGATCGTCCTCGCGCGCCCCTCCGGAACCCCGCCCGAGCCGGCGCCGCTGCCGGCGCCGCCCAGTCACACCATCACCGCCGTGTCCCGCGCTCACGCCGCGACGGTGAGCATCCGCGTCGGCGAGTACCTGCAGTTCCAGCTGCCCGCCGGGCGCACGTACTCCACCGTCCTGGAGCAGCCCTCCGGTCAGGTGCCGGTCGTCGAGGCGCTCACACTGCCCGGACAGCAGCCGCAGCTACGCGCCGACAGCGCCGGCCACGCGGTCATCGAGGTGATGTCGGCGCCCGCCTGCGACAACCCGGAGGGCTGTCCTGACCAGCGCACCCTGCTCGGGAGGGTCGACGTGACCGTCGCTGCCTGAGGCGCTACTCGTCATCGTCCGGCTCGACCACCAGGTCGACGGTCGGCCCGTCGCCACCCGGCGGCCGGCCGCGGCGCGCAAAGAGCATGGATGCGGCCCCCGGCATGATGCTGGCGACGGCGTTGACCCTGCTCTGCGTCTCCCGCAGCCCCGCCAGTAGGGGCAGAACGTCCTCGTTGATCTTGCGAAGCGTGTCGGGCAGCGTGTCGATGGCCTCGTCGTCCAGCACGCGGGCGAGCCGCTCGATCCCAGGACGCAGCGCCATGATCGGCTCTTCGAGCTCCTGCGCGACCCGCTCCATCCGGGCCGCCACCTCCGACGCCGTGGTCAGCGTCTCGCGGGCCATCGTGACGGCGTCGATCAGGGAGAGAATCGAGCGGTTGAGGTCGAGCAGCGTGCGCGGAACCTCGATCAGCGCCCGCGCCGGGGCCGCGATCAGCCCGACCGCACGCGAAAGGCCCGGCAACCCTGCCATGTCCGGAGCGTACGGCCGAATCCCGGCATCGAACCGCGATCACCACTAGGCTCGGGCGACGTGCCAGCAGTCGTACTCGTCGGAGCCCAATGGGGCGATGAGGGCAAGGGAAAGGCCACCGATCTGCTCGGTGGCCGAGTCGAGTACGTCGTGCGCTACCAGGGCGGCAACAACGCCGGACACACGGTGGTCATCGGCGATGAGACCTACGCCCTGCACCTGCTCCCCAGCGGGGTCCTGCGCCCCGACTGCGTGCCGATCATCGGCAACGGGGTCGTGGTCGACCCGGGCGTTCTGATCGAGGAGATGAACGGCCTGCGCGAGCGCGGCATCGACGTCTCCAAGCTCAAGATCAGCGCCGACGCGCATTTGATCATGCCGCACCACCGGGCGCTGGACAAAGTCACCGAGCGCTACCTCGGCAAGGCCCGCATCGGCACCACCGGACGCGGCATCGGCCCGGCCTACGGCGACAAGGTCGCCCGCGTCGGCATCCGCGCTGCAGGACCTGCTCGATCCCGGCATCTTCCGGCGCGAAGGTCGAGCTGGCGCTGCGCGAGAAGAACCAGGTGCTCACGAAGGTCTACAACCGCCGCGCCATCGACGTCGACGAGGTTGCGAGGAGTACGGCCGCTACGCCGAGATCCTCGCCCCGCACATCGCCGACACCAGCCTGCTGCTGGCGAAGGCGCTCGACGCGGGCAAGGTCGTGCTGCTCGAAGGGAGCCAGGGCACGCTCCTCGACGTCGACCACGGCAGCTATCCGTTCGTGACCTCGAGCAATCCGACGGCGGGCGGCGCGTCGACCGGCTCCGGCATCGGGCCCAACCGGCTCAGCCGCGCGGTCGGCATCGTGAAGGCCTACACCACCCGCGTCGGCTCCGGACCGTTCCCGACGGAGCTCGACGACGAGAACGGCGAGCGGCTCCGCTCGGTCGGCGGCGAGTACGGCGTGACGACCGGGCGAGCCCGGCGCTGCGGCTGGTATGACGCCCTGATCGTGCGCTACGCCGTCCGCATCAACGGCCTGACCGACCTCTTCCTCACCAAGCTCGACGTGCTCTCCGGGCTCGAGACCATCCCGGTGTGCGTCGGCTACGACGTGGAGCGGCGAGCGGCTGCGACGAGATGCCGATGACCCAGACCGGCTTCCACCACGCGACCCCGATCTACGAGCAGCTGCCTGGTTGGGACGCCGACCTGTCCAAGGCCCGCGCTCTTTCGGATCTGCCGTCGCAGGCGCGTAGCTACATCGCGTTCCTCGAGGAGCAGGCGGGCTGCCCCATCTCCGCCATCGGCGTCGGGCCGGGCCGCGACGAGACCATCGTCGTCCGCGATCTCGTCTGAGCTCCGTGACCAGAATGAGCTGCCGGCGGTGAAGGTCCTGGTGATCGGCTCCGGCGGCCGGGAGTCGGCGCTCTGCGCCGCGCTGGCGCGCGATCCCCACGTCGACACTCTGGCGTGCGCGCCGGGTAACCCGGGCACCGCCGAGATCGCCGAGACGCATCCGGTCGAGATCGGCGATCCGGTCGCCGTCGCCGAGCTGGCCCAGCGGCTCGGTGCCGATCTCACGGTCATCGGGCCCGAAGCGCCGCTGGTCGACGGGGTCGTCGATGCACTCCTGGAACGCGGCCTCACCGCCTTCGGGCCTACGGCAGCCGCCGCCCGGCTCGAGGGAAGCAAGGCGTTCGCCAAGTCGGTGATGACGGCCGCCGGCGTGCCCACCGCGCGCGGGCGCGACCACCACGAGATCCCGACGGCGCTGGCGGACCTGGACGAGTTCGGGCCGCCGTACGTCGTGAAGTACGACGGGCTGGCGGGCGGCAAGGGCGTCACGGTCACCGCCGACCGTGACATCGCCGCCGCGGCGGTACGCGCGGCGCTGGCCAGGCCGGACGACCGCGTCGTCATCGAGGAGTTCCTCGACGGCCCGGAGGTGTCGCTCTTCTGCGTCGTCGGCCCCGACGGCGCCGTCGTGCCGCTGTCACCGGCGCAGGACTTCAAGCGGGCCTTCGACGGCGATGCGGGACCCAACACCGGCGGGATGGGCGCGTATTCACCGCTGCCCTGGGCGCCCGCCGGGCTGGCCGACGAGGTGGTCGAGCGCATCGCCGCGCCGACGGTGGCGGAGATGGCCCGCCGCGACACCCCGTTCAGCGGCCTGCTCTACGTGGGCCTGGCGCTCACCTCCCGCGGGGCGAAGGTCGTCGAATTCAATACGCGCTTCGGTGACCCCGAGACCCAGGCCGTCCTGGCCCGGCTCACGAGCCCGATCACCGAATTGCTCGCGGCGGGAAACCCGTCTGGAGCCCCGACTCCGCCGTGACGGTCGTCGTCGCCGCGCCCGGATACCCCGACGCCCCGGAGCTGGGCGGTGAGATCACCGGCCTCGACGCGGCCGCTGCCGTTGCCGGCGCGAGCGTCCAGCACGCCGGCACGCGCCGGCAGGCCAACGGGCGCCTCGTCACCTCCGGAGGCCGGGTGCTGGCGGTCACCGGATTGGGTAGTGACCTGACGGCTGCGCGAGAATGTGCCTACGAGGCCGTCGGTCACATTCGCATCGAAGGCGGCCGGCACGTCCGCACTGACATCGCACAAACTGCTGCGTTCAACGCCGCTCGCGCGACCGCTGCACCCGCAGCCGGCTGACGGGCATCACCCGAGGAGGAATTCGCACGTGGCTGTCCCCGCCGTCCCCGCTGGTACCAGAGTCGCGATCGTTTACGGTTCGCCCAGCGATGCGAACGTGATGAGCAAAGCCGGCGCCATGCTCGACCGCTTCGGCGTCGGCTACGAAGAGGTGTCCATCTGCGCTCACCGCGCGCCGCGGGCTCTCGTCGAGTGGATCTCGGGGCTCGGCCCGCGCGGCATCGAGGTGATCATCGCCGGCGCCGGCCTGTCCGCCGCGCTGCCAGGCGTCTGCGCGGCGCACACCAGCCTGCCGGTGATCGGAGTGCCCATCAAGGGTGGGGCGCTGGACGGGCTCGACGCGCTGCTGTCGATCTCGCAGATGCCGCCGGGGGTGCCGGTCGCCTGCGTCGGCCTGGACAACGCGACGAACGCGGCCGTCCTCGCCGTGCAGATCATCGCCGGCCACGAGCCGGCGCTGCGCACCAAGCTCGAGGAGTTCAAGGAGTCCTTCGAGCAGGCCGCCGAGGCCGGCCTCGCCCGGTGATAGAGCGCTACACGCTGCCCGCCATGGGGCGGGTCTGGTCCGAGGCCCACAAGTACGAGCTGTGGTGCCGCGTCGAGGTGCTGGTGCTGGAGGCTCACGCGGCCGCCGGCGTCGTGCCGGCGAGCTCCGTCGAGCCGGTGCGTAACGCCCCTCCGCCCACGCCCGAGGCGGTGGCCGAGATCGAAGCCGTCACGCAGCACGACGTGATCGCCTTCCTCTCCGCCTGGGCGGATCAGACGACCCCGCGCGAGGCCGCCGCCTACGTGCACTTCGGCATGACGTCCTCCGACCTGCTCGACACCGCGCTGGCACTGCAGCTGGTCGAGGCGACCGACCTGCTGCTGGAACGGGCCGACGGGCTGGTCGGCGTACTTCGCGATCTCGGTCTCGAGCACCGGGCGACGCTGCGGGTCGGGCGCACCCACGGGATCCACGCCGAGCCCGACACCTTCGGTCACCGCGTCGCCGACCTCGCGTTCGGCATGGCCCGCTGCCGTGACCGGTTGCGGCAGGCTCGCGAGGCCGTCGCGGTGTGCAAGATCAGCGGGGCGGTCGGCACCTACTCCAACATCGACCCCGGCGTCGAGACGCAGGTCGCAGCGGCCCTCGGGCTGCACCCGGCCCCGGTCGCGACGCAGGTGGTGCTGCGTGACGGCATCGCCGACTGGGTCGCCGCCCTGGCCGGCATCGCGACCATGTGCGAGGCGCTGGCGCTGGAGGTACGCCACGGCCAGCGCACCGAGGTACGCGAGCTGTCCGAGCCGTTCGGCAGCGGCCAGAAGGGTTCCTCGGCCATGCCGCACAAGAAGAACCCGATCATGAGCGAGCGCATCGCCGGGCTGGCGCGCATCGTGCGGGCGCAGTACGTGCCGGTGCTGGAGGGCGTCCCGCTGTGGCACGAGCGCGACATCTCCCACAGCTCGACCGAGCGCATCGCGCTGCCCGACGCCGCTGCCGGCACCGACTACCTGCTGCACCTGACGACCCGGCTGGCGTCAGGACTCGTGGTGGACGCCGACCGCATGCGCGCCAACCTGGAGTCGAGCGGCGGCCTGATCTACACGTCGGCCGTGCTGCTGGCGCTCGTCGAGAGCGGGCAGTCGCGGGAGGACGCGTACGCCGTCGTGCAAGCCGCGGCGATGCAGACCTGGGCGAGCGGCGTCCCGTTCCGCGAGACGCTGCGCGAGCACGCCGGCGAGCGCGGGCTGAAGCTCGACGAGGCTTCCCTCGACGAGGTGTGCCGTCCCGAGCGCTATGTCGAGCGCCTCGACGGAGTATTCGAGCGCCTCGCCGCACTGTCATGAGAGGCTCGCGGTCATGAGAGGCTCGCGCAGTGGAGCATGAAGATCCGGTCGAGCTGACCATCACGCTGCCGGCGGGCAGCTCTCTCGACGGGCCGGCGCTTCGCGGTCACCTCGAAGACGAGTTGCGCACCCGCGCCGAGGTGCTCTCGGCCGAGGGCTCGAGCGTCACCGTGCGGGCCTACCGCCGCGAGGAAGTCGAGTCCGTCGCCGACGAACTCGTCGCCAAGCTCTCGGCGATAGGGGTGGCCGACGGCTCGGCGGTGCGCTGGGTCGATGACACCGGCGCCGACGTCGTCCGGCCCGTCTAGCCGAGAGTCTCGGATCCCCAGGCCGCCGCATGTTCGAACTCGCCCAAGCCGCCGTCGAGGCCGCGCTCGCAGCCGGAGCCCGCTTCGCTGACGCCCGCGTGGTCGTCAGCCGCGACCAGCGGTTGCGCGCGCAGGACGGGGTGCTCGAAGACCTCAGCCAGGGCGAGAGCGCCGGGCTGGGGGTGCGCGCGCTGATCGGGGCGGGCTGGGGTCACGCTTCCACGCCCTCGTTGACCGCGCGTGAGGTACGCCGTGCCGGGGAGCAGGCGGCCGGTGCAGCGCGGGCAGCCTCGAGCGTGCCCGGCCCGGAGGCGGTCCTGTTGCCCGAGCCGCCGGTCGTCGGCGAGTGGGAGAACGCGTACGACGAGGATCCGATGGCGGTCCCGCTGGATGAGAAGGCCACCCTGCTGACCGAGGCCACGGCGGCGATGAAAGCCGCCGGGGCCGACATCGCCACGGCGGCGATGGCGATCTGGGACGTCGAGACCTGGCTGGTGTCCAGCGAGGGCACCCGGATCCACCAGCGGGTACGCAAGTGCGGTGCCGGCATGAGCGCCACGGCGATCGGCGAGCGGGAGACCCAGCGTCGCAGCCACCCCAGCGCGTTCGGCCATTACGGCACCTGCGGGTACGAGCTCATCCGCTCCTTCGACCTGACGGGCCATGCGGAGCGCGTCGCCTCCGAGGCGCGGGCGCTGCTGACCGCGCCCGAGTGCCCGGCCGCCACGACGGATCTGATCCTCGGCAGCGAGCAGATGGCGTTGCAGATCCACGAGTCCGTGGGGCATGCCGTGGAACTCGACCGGATCCTGGGCTGGGAAGCGGCGTTCGCGGGCACGTCGTGGCTCGATCTCGGGCAGCTGGGCTCGCTGCGCTACGGCAGCGACCTCATGACGATCACGGCTGACGCGACCCTGCCCGGCGGGCTGGGCTCGTTCGGCTACGACGACGAGGGCACCCCCGCCCGGCCGGTCGACATCGTGCGCGACGGCATCTGGGTCGGCGTGCTCTCCGGACGCGATTCGGCGGCGCGTGCGGGGCTTTCGCGCAGCGGTGCGGCGGTGCGGGCCGATGGCTGGGCGCGGATGCCGATGGTGCGGATGACGAACGTCGGGCTGCTGCCCGGCACGTCGTCGCTCGCGGAGATCATCGCCGACACCGCCGACGGGATCTACATGGAGAACAACCGTTCCTGGTCGATCGATGACCGCCGGCTGAACTTCCAGTTCGGCTGCGAGATCGGCTACGAGATCAAGAACGGCAAGCGCGGCCGCATGCTGCGCAACCCGACCTACACCGGCATCGGACCGGTGTTCTGGTCCTCGCTCGACGCGCTCGCCGGCCCCGACGAGATGATCGTCTGGGGCACCCCCAACTGCGGCAAGGGCCAGCCGCTGCAGATCGGCCACACCGGTCATCCGGCGGTGCCGGGCCGCTTCCGCGGGGTCAGGGTGGGCGTGCGTGGCTGACTCGCAGGCGAGCTCGTCGCTGGGTCCCGAGGAGGATGCCGCCCGTGCCTACGCGGCGCGGGCGCTCGACGTCGCGGCCGACGTGGCCGGCCCGCACGCCCACATCGCCGTGACGGCAGAGGTCGGCACGTCCTCACTCGCCCGGTTCGCGCAGTCCTCGATCCACCAGAGCGTCACCGAGGACATCCGCCAGCTGACCGTGTCGATCACCCTCGACGGGCGCACCGCCGATGTCTCGGGGAGCGCGGACGGGTGGCCCGGCGCGGATGAGCTGCGCCGGCTGGCGACGGCAGCGCTCACCGCGGCGCGGCTGCGTCCGGTCGATCCGAACTGGCCAGGGCTCGCACCGCCGCAAGCCGTCGTCGGTTCGAGCCACGCCGATCGCGCGACGGCCGACGCCACCGCCGCCGAACGCGCCGCCCTGGTCGCGGCCTTCGTGGAGGCGGGAGGCGGCCTGGAGACGGCGGGCTTCTGCTCGACCCGGGGCACCGCGACGGCGTTCGCCAACACCGCCGGCCAGCAGGTCGCGGGCAGCGTCACCGCCGCCACCATCGACGGCATCGCCCGCGCCCGGGGCGGCGAGCCGGCGCCCGCTGACGGCAGCGGGCGGGCCAGCTCCACCCGGCTGCACGAGCTCGATGGGGCCGCGGCCGGTTTGCACGCCGCCCGCCTTGCGCGGGCAGCGGCCGAGGTTCCGATGGATGTGGCTCCCGGCGAGTACGTGGTGGTGCTGCGTCCCGGAGCGGTCGTCGACGTGCTCTCCTGGCTGGCGACCGGCCTGTCCGCGCGCGCCCATTCCGAGGGCCGTAGCTTTGCCCGGCCGGGCGAGCAGCAGTTCGACGAGCTGATCACGCTGCGCTGCGATCCGTTCGACGACCGCGATGCCGGCTCTCGGGTTCGACGCCCAGGGCACGTCCGCGGACCGCGTACTCGATGATCGCCGACGGGGTCACCGGCGAGCTGGCGAGCGACCGCCGTGATGCGGCGACCATCGACGGCGTGCGCTCCAACGGCGGCGCGCTCCAGCATCGCTACCTGACCTCCGCCACCGCGCCCGCGCTGCTGCTGCGCCCGGGCAGCGAGGCACCTGATGAGCTGTACGCGGGGCTGCGCCAGGCGTTGCTGATCACCGATTTCTGGTACACCCGGCTGCTCGACCCGCGCCGCCTCGTCGTCACCGGCCTGACCCGCAACGGCATCTTCCTCATCGAGGACGGGATCATCGCCCGGCCGGTGCGCAACGTGCGTTTCACCCAGGCCTACGCCGAGGCGCTCGGGCCCGGACACGTCATCGGGATCGACGGCGAGAGCGTCCTCACCGACATCCGACCCGGCTCCCGTCCACACCCCCGGGATCGCGCTGACCTCTTGGGCAGTCACCGGTGGAGCGCAGGGCTGAGCTCCCGGCGGCGCTCACGCCGTCATTTCGCTAGGGTCGTCCGGTGCCTCTTGCCGCGTCCTCATTTGCCGGTCTCACCCACCTCGGCTCCGGCAAGGTCCGTGAGCTCTTCGCCGTCGACACGGCCGCCGGGGAGCCCGCGCTCCTGCTGGTCGCCAGTGACCGCATCAGCGCGTTCGACGTGATCATGCCGACGGAGATCCCTGACAAGGGCGCCGTGCTGACCGCGCTCTCGCTGTGGTGGTTCGACCAGCTCGCCGACATCGTGCCCAGTCACCTGCTGACCGCCAAGGTCGACGAGTACCCGCCGGAGCTGGCGCCGTACGCCGATCAGCTGCGCGGGCGTTCGATGCTGTGCCGACGCCTTTCGACTGTCCCCGGTCGAGTGCGTCGCCCGCGGCTACCTGACCGGCAGCGGCTACAAGGACTACCAGGCCACCGGCACGGTCTCCGGCCACGAGCTGCCCGCCGGGCTCGTCGACGGCAGCCGCCTCCCGGAGCCCATCTACACCCCGAGCACGAAGGCTCCGATCGGCGAGCACGACGCCAACATCACCCGCGATGACGTCGTCGACCAGCTCGGCGCAGGCGCAGGCCGACGAGCTCGAGAGGCTGACGCTGGGGATCTTCCGGCGCGCCTCGGGGATCGCGACCGAGCGCGGCGTGCTGCTGGCCGATACGAAGTTCGAGTTCGGACGCGACCGCGACGGCATCCTGCGGCTCGCCGACGAGGTGCTCACTCCCGATTCCTCGCGCTTCTGGCCGGCCGACGCCTGGTCGCCGGGCCAGGCCCAGCCCTCCTACGACAAGCAGTACGTCCGCGACTGGCTCATCGAGTCGGGCCACCGCGGCGATGCCGTCGAGCTGCCGGACAGCGTCGTCGAGGCGACGCGTTCGCGCTATGTGGAGGCCTACGAGCGGCTCACCGGAGCCTCGTTCGACGACTACCTGCGGAGCGTCTGAGCGTGGCGCCCGAGCCGGCTGGAGCGCCCGTGTCGCCGGCGCCGAGCCGGATCGTCGTCCTCGGTGCGAGCGGTTTCACCGGACGGCTGCTCGCGCGCTCGCTGGCGGCGCAGGGCCTGCGGCCGGTGCTCGCGGGGCGAACGCCCTCGAAGATCGAGGCCCTCGCCGCCGAGCTGGGCGGCCTGGAGACGGCCACGGCCGACGTGGCTGATCCGAGTTCGGTGCGCGCGCTCGTCGGCGCCGGCGACGTGCTGGCGACCACCGTCGGCCCGTTCGCGCGTTACGGGCAGGCTGCGCTGGATGCGGCCATCGCCGCGGGCGCGCACTACGTCGACTCGACCGGCGAGGCAGGCTTCGTGCGTTCGGTCTTCGCCGACGCCGGGCCGAGAGCCGCCGGCCAGTGGCAGCGCTTTGCTGACCGCCTTCGGCTACGACTTCGTGCCCGGGAATCTGGCTGCCGCCCTCGCGCTACGGCAGGCTGGCTCGGCAGCCACTCGCGTCGCCATCGGATATTTCTTCGACGGTCCGGCAAAGATGTCCAGTGGCACGGCAGCGACCACCGCCGGCGGCATGACCGACCCGTCGCATCTGCTCAGCAAGGGCCGGCTCGTGCTGCTCCCGTCGGGACGCAAGGTGCGGACGTTCTCCGACCGGGGGGTGCGCCGACCGGGAGTGCTCCTGGGCAGCACGGAATCCCTTGCCCTGCCGAGAACTTTCCCGCAGCTGACGGAGGTCGCCAACTACCTCGGCTGGTTCGGCAAGGCCTCCTACGCCGTACCGGCGATGTCGTACGCGATGGGCGTGCTGCAGCTGCCGGTGCTGCGCCAGGCCATGGCCAAGCGCGCCGACAAGGCCGCGGCGGTCACCGGCCAGGGACCCAGCGATGCCGCCCGCAGCAAGCAGCGCTCGGTCGCCATCGCCGTCGCGTCCGACGCATCAGGCAAGCAGCTCGCGTCAGTCCGGGTGGAAGGTCCCGACGGTTACGGCCTCACCGCCGACCTGATGGCCTGGGCCGCCTCGGAGCTGGCCCATGGTCGCGTCGAGGCCGTGGGTGCGCTCGGTCCGGTGGATGCCTTCGGACTCGACCGGCTGGTGGAGGGCTGCCGCTCGGTCGGGCTCGTCGTCTCCCCCTGAGATCGCAGACCAGCGACGGCTAGAGCGTTCCGTAGGTCCGGATCGAGGCGAGGACGCCCAGCGGCGAATGCTTCACGTCCTGCGTCGAGTCGAGAAGCGAGCGACGTCGTTCGGGATCTGCGCCTGAGCCTCGGCGAGCGCGCTCTCGGGCGCGTCGTTGGCGATGACGACCTGCATACGTCTCCCTGCCGTCCCTCCAGCGAAGGTGGACGGCGGAAACGACCGGTGGGCGGTCGAGCAGTACTTCGACGACGAAGTCCCGGTCCGGCTCCGCCGTGGCGATGTCGCGCATGTCGTCCTCCGGCTTCGAGGGCGCGTCGCGAGCGCCCTCACAGAGTGTTAACTCCCAAGCTCGGCTGCAACGCTGTGGGCCGAACGGGTGACAGCACCGCCCTGCGCCTCAGGCGCGCACCCCGGGCCCCTCGACGAGATCCCGCAGATTTCGCAGGCTGCGCTTGAGGATTCGCCCGACCAGCGGGCCCGAGACCTGGTCGGCGATGAGTCCCAGCAGGCCGCCCGGTGATTGGTAGCTCAGCCGGAGCTCGACCTCGGTGAGCCCGGGGCGGCGTTCCCGCAGGCGCCATCGCCCGCGCATCGCCACCCCCGTGATCGCGTTGAACGCGAGGTTGCCCGGCTCGTCGAACTCGGTGACCTCGACCAGGCCGCCCACCGGCGCCGAGCCCACCCGCAGCCGCACCGCCCAGCGCGCCCCGAGGCCGCTCGCCTGATCCCCCACGACGTCCCAGAGCTCGGCGTCAGACATGAAGTCGCGGTAGCGCTTGCCGTCGGAGATGACCTCCCAGATGGTCGCCCGGGGGGTCTCGATGTAGAGCTTCTGCGCGACGCGCATCAGCCGATCACCGGAAGCCGTCGCTCCGCAGCAAGCGCCTCAAGGGCCTCCTGCATCCGCCCGACCACGTCGTCATAAGCCTGATCCAGATCAGGGTCCTCGCCGTACTCCGCGCGCAGGTCGATCGGCTCCAGAACGTCGATGGTGATCTTCGCGGGCAGCGGCAGGTGACCCAGGAAATCGCCCACGTTGATGCCCCACGGCAGCGCCAGCGAGACCGGCAGGACCTTCAGCCGGGCAAGCCGATCCAGCCGCAGGAACTTCGCCAGCCCCTCGCCGCGTGAGAGGAACAGCGCCGTCTCCTGCCCGCCGACGCTGACCACCGGCACCAGCGGCACGTTCTCGTCCAACGCCAGCTGCAGAAAGCCCTGACGCCCGGCGAAGTCCACCTTGAAGCGATCGGAAGTCGGACGGTGCACCTCGTAGTCGCCGCCCGGATACACGAGCAGCACGGCGCCGGACGAGAGCACCTGGTGCGCGTTCTCGTGGCTCGCCGCGATGGTCCCGAACTTGCGCAGCACCCCCAGTCCGGGCGCGAGCAGCACGAGGTTGTGGGCGAGCTGATGGAAGCGGCGCTCGACCCCGAAATATGCCGAGAACGCAAGGGTGAAGACGAGGGTGTCCGGAGTCATGTTGCCGCCGGAATGATTGCCCACGAGGAGCACCGGACCGGAGGCCGGTATGCGTTCCAGATGGCGGACCTGGGCCCGGAAGTAGACGCTCGCGAGCAGCCACAGGCCGGGCAGCTGGTCGCGGATGTAGTCGGGGTCGCGCTCGTCCATGTCCGGCGCGGGCACCCGCGACTTCAGCTGGCGGGCACCCCACGCGCCGGCATGACGCCCGAGCGCGCGAAGGTCCGCCAGCGCGCTCACGCGACAGACCGCTTCGGGCGCGTTCGGGTACGCGAACTCCGAGCAGTTGCAGGCAGTTTCGCCGGCTCACGGACGGCGGCGAGGAACTCGCGTACCAGTGCGAAGGTCAGCTCCGGATGCTCGAAATGCGGCACGTGGCCGCACGACTCGAGCACCACCGACCGCGCCGCCGGCACCGCGCTTTCGACGTGACGCGCGAAGCCGGGCGGCACCAGGCGATCCGTATCGCCCCAGATGAACAGCGCCGGAGGCTGCAGGGCCGGCAGCCGGCTCCAGAAGCCGCGCTCGCCGAAGGCCTCGTCCAGATACACCTGCCGCAGCGCGCAGAAGAATGCGATGCGATGCGCGGGCATGCGCATCACCCGCACGAACTCGTCGGCAGCCGCGACGAACCAGGTGTCCGGCACTCGCCGCGGAACGGCGAACATCGCTTTCAAGCCCAGCACGGCCATCGATCGCGAGAAGCGCAGCGGCAGCCGCGCCAGCTCTGGGCGCAGCACATTGACCACCGGAATGAACTGGCGAAGCTTGCGAAACGCCATCGCCGGCGTCAGGAGCACGAGGCCGCGGATCCGCTCCGGCGCCAGCAGCGCCGCCTCCAACGCGGTACGCCCGCCGAGGCTGTTGCCGATCACGAACGGCTGCTCGAGGTGCGTCGCGTCCAGAAATGCCAGCAACCACCGGGCGAGGAACTCGGCGTCATAGGTGTCCGACACCGCTTCCGTCGCGCCGTGACCCGGCAGGTCCGGGGAGATCACGCGATGGTCCGCCGCCAGCTCCCACAGCAGCGTCAGCATCGAGGCGTTCGTCGCGCCGAGACCGTGCACCAGCACGACAGGCGGCGCGTCGGGCGGACCCGCTTCCAGATACGACGTGCGGATCCCGTTGGCGAGCACCATGCGCGAGCGCGGGTGGCGGGCAGGGCGCGGCTCGTCGGTGAAGACGCCGTCCAACGCCAGCGCCAGCGCCATGTTGCCGCGGATCGTGAGCTCGCCGGCCAGGAACGCCTCGACGCCGGCGCGCGCCCCGCCGACGACGTCCACCAGCACCGGCAGTGGGGCCCGGATCACCGTGTCGACCTTGCGGCGTGGGCGACCCTCGCGCACGCTGACCCGTCCCACGTTGACGGCGACGGTCCAGCACTCGTCCTCGCCGGCCTCCAGCACGATCGAGGCGCGGGCACGGGCCAGCACCTCGCCGGCACCAGCGCCGACCCGGGCCTCGAGCAGCCGGCGCAGCTCTGCGGAACGAGGGTCGGGCTGAGTCGCCCGGGTCGTCCTTGCCCTGTCCACCAGGCCCACTGATCGCACCGCCGCCACCGTTCCCCCCCCGAACTGATGTCGACAGTGTTACCAGTTCGATAACGCTTACTCGCCAAAACCCTTGCAAACGGCGCGCACCGGGCGGCTCGAAGGCTCATTTTTCTGGGTTTCGGCCCTACGATCAGCAGGTGGAGCTCACGTGAGGGTCGTCGTCGAAGTCATGCTGAAGCCCGAGATCCTGGACCCGCAGGGCGGTGCGGTGCTCGCCGCGCTCCCTCGGCTGGGGGTGACGGGAGTGCGGTCGGTGCGTCAGGGCAAGCGCTTCGAACTCGACGTCGAGGGCGAGCCCGATATGGACCAGATTCACCTCATCGCCGACGGTTTGTTATCCAACCCGGTCATCGAGGACTACACGGTGCATCTGGAGGGGTAGTAAGCCGGGGTGCAGGTTTCCTTCCACCTCGCCCTTCCGCGCGACGAGGCCTCGGTGCCGGTGACGCGACGTCTCATAGCGCAGGCGCTACGGGTGGTGGGGGTGGAGCCCGACACCGTGTCCGATGTCGAGATCGCGCTGTCCGAAGCCTGCGCCAACGTGCTGCGCCACGCGCAGGTAGGCGATGCCTACGAGGTACGCGCCGGCTTCGACCAGGAGCGCGCCTTCCTGGAAATCATCGACCAGGGAGCAGGTTTCGACGCGGCGGCTTCCGGCCGGGCAGAGGATGACGCGGAAAGCGGTCGCGGGGTCGCTCTGATGCGCGCCCTGATGGACAAGGTGCATTTCGAATCCAGGATGGGTGACGGCACGTCCGTCGTCCTGGAAAAGCGGCTGCGCTTCCTACCCGATTCCCCGCTCCGGCAGATGCGCCCGGTCGGCACCGCATCGACAGTGGGGACAGCTCCGGCACCCACCCTGCTCGAGCCGACCACCCCGGACCCGCAGGCTGAGCCGACGGCGTAATCCCTGGCGCTGTCGGGGCCGTCAAACCGGCTCCCGCTCCACTACTGTCGAAGCGTGGCTCCACCATCCCCCACGCGCATCGGAGTGGTGACCTTTCCCGGCTCGCTCGACGACCGTGACGCGCTGCGCGCTGTCACCCTCGCGGGAGCTGAGGCCGTGCCGCTCTGGCACGCCGACCGCGACCTCGAAGGGGTCGACGCGGTCGTGCTTCCCGGCGGCTTCTCCTACGGCGATTACCTGCGCGCCGGCGCGATCGCCCGCTTCAGCCCGATGGTCGCGACGCTGGTCGACGCCGCCCATGACGGGCTTCCCGTGCTCGGGATCTGCAACGGCTTCCAGGTGCTCTGCGAGGCCGGCCTGCTGCCGGGCGCGCTCACCCGTAACGCCGGGCTCCGGTTCGTCTGCCGCGATCAGCAGCTGCGGGTGGAGACCACGGGCACCTACTGGACCCGCTCCTACCGGCAGGGCGACACCCTCGTGATCCCGGTGAAGCACGGCGACGGCCGCTTCGTCGCCGATCCCGCGACCATCACCGCGCTCGAAGCCGATAACCGGGTGGTCATGCGTTACGTCGGCGGCAATCCCAACGGGTCGCTCGCTGACATCGCGGGCGTCAGCTCGGCCGACGGCCGCGTGGTGGGGCTGATGCCGCACCCCGAGCACGCGGTCGAGAGCCTCACCGGTCCCGGACAGGACGGCCTCGGCATGTTCACCTCGCTGCTGGCCACCCGGGCGCTTGCCGCAGCCGGCACCGACGCGATGACAGCACTGGTTCCTCCCCGCCGGGTCTGCACCGCGAGCTCGGCCTCACCGACGACGAGTACGGCCGCATCGTCTCCACCCTCGGGCCGGAGCCGACCGGGCCCGAGCTCGCCATGTACTCGGTGATGTGGAGCGAGCACTGCTCCTACAAATCGAGCCGCATCCACCTCAGGCAGTTCGGCGACCTGCCCGGGAGCGAGCGCCTGCTCGCGGGCATCGGCGAGAACGCCGGCGTGGTCGACGTCGGCGGCGGCCTCGCGGTGACCTTCAAAGTCGAGTCGCACAACCACCCGAGCTATGTCGAGCCGTACCAAGGCGCGGCGACGGGCGTCGGCGGGATCATCCGCGACATCCTCGCGATGGGCGCGCGTCCCGATCGCCGTGATGGACAGCCTGCGGTTCGGTGACGCCGACGCCGAGGACACCGCGCGCGTCATGCCCGGGATCGTCGCGGGCGTCGGCGGCTACGGCAATTGCATGGGCCTGCCCAACATCGGCGGCGAGGTCGGCTTCGATCCTTCGTACGCCGGAAATCCGCTCGTCAACGCGCTCTGCATCGGCGTGCTGCCCGCGGCCAGGCTGCAGACGAGCGCCGCCACGGGCGCCGGTAACGCGGTGGTGCTGCTCGGCGCCAAGACCGGCCGCGACGGCATCGGCGGGGTCTCGGTCCTCGCCAGCGCCACGTTCGATGAGACGGGTGCCCCCGCCCGCCGGCCGTCGGTGCAGGTGGGCGACCCGTTCACGGAAAAGATCGTCACCGAATGCGTCCTCGAGCTGTACGAGCGCGAGCTGGTCATCGGCGTGCAGGACCTCGGCGGCGCCGGGCTCTCGTGCGCCGTGTCCGAGACCGCCGCGAAGGCCGGCACCGGGATGGACGTCGACCTCGACCGGGTCCCGCTGCGCGAGCCCTCGATGGCGCCGGAAGAGGTCCTGGTCAGCGAGTCGCAGGAGCGGATGCTGGCGATCGTCGCCCCTGAGCAGGCTGACCGCCGTGCTCGATCTCGCTGCGCGGTGGGGCGTGCTCGCCTCCGTCATCGGCACCGTCACCGATACCGGCCGGCTCGTCATCCGCTGGCACGGCGGCGTCGGTCGTCGACGTGCCGCCGGGGTCACTCGCCGACGACGGCCCCGTCTACACCCGCCCGATCAGCCGCGCGCCGCCGTGCCCGCCGCCGAGCTGGAGCGGCCGCCGGCCGATGCGCTGGGCGACGCTGCTGCTTCGCATGATCGCCGACCCGCAGCTGTGCTCGCGGCGCTGGGTCACCGAGCAGTACGACCGCTACGTCCTCGGCAACACCGTGCTCGCCGACCCCGACGACGCGGGCGTGCTTCGCCTCGAGGGCGCGGGCGGACGCGGGATCGCGCTCGCGCTCGACGGCCCGGCCCGCTACTGCGCCCTGGACCCGTACACCGGCGTCCAACTCGCGCTGGCCGAGGCCTACCGCAACGTCGCCGCCACCGGCGCGTTGCCTTACGCCGTGACCGACTGCCTGAACTTCGGCTCCCCCGAGGAGCCCGAGGTGATGTGGGCCTTCTCCGAGACCTGCCGCGGGCTCGCCGACGGCTGCCGTGCCCTCGGCCTGCCGGTCACCGGAGGCAACGTCAGCTTCTACAACGCGACCGGCGGCACCGCGATCCTGCCGACCCCGGTCGTCGGCGTGCATGGGCCTGTTCGACGACGTGCAGCGGCGCACTCCGAGCGGTTTCCGGGCCGAGGGCGACGCGATGCTACCTCCTCGGCGACACCGCCGACGAGTTCGGCGGCTCCGCCTGGGCCTGGATCACCCACCGCCACCTCGGGGGGACCGCCGCCCGCGATCGACCTGCAGCGCGAGTCCGTGCTCGCGGCGGTCCTGGTCGCCGGTTCGCGCGAGGGCCTGGTGACCTCGGCCCACGACGTTTCCGACGGGGGCCTGGCGATCACGCTGGCCGAGATGTGCCTGCGCTTCGGGTTCGGCGCCCGCCTCGACGTGCGCGGACGGCGGGATCCGTTCGTCGCCCTGTTCAGCGAGTCGGCCGGACGCGCGGTCGTCGCCGTGCCGGCCCTGCACGAGGAGCGCGTTCACCGAGCTGTGCGCGTCGGGTGAGCTGCCCTGCCGGCGGATCGGGCGTGGTTGCCACCGACGGATGAAAGCGCGGTCCTCGACGTCGCCGGGGTGCTGACGCTGCCAGCTCACGCAGCTTCAGAAACGCCCACGAGGGCACGTTGCCGGCGCTGCTCGGCGCGCTGGCGCCCTAGCTGAGCTAGCCGCTCGTCGGCGCTTCCGGCAACGTTTGTGGCGGGGTGAGGGGCGCAGGTAGGAACTGGGCGATCCAGTCGACGGCCGGGGCGAAAGCCGCCGACCAGACGCCCCAGTTGTGCCCGCCCGAGGGCAGCAGCTCGTATTCCAGCGGAAGCTGCTTCGCGTCCTTGCGGACAGCGGCCGCCATGGCACGTTGGCGGCCTTGACAGCTGACGGGTCGCCGCCGGAGGCGAAGAGAAACAGCGGCGGTGCGGCCGGATGCCGGTGCTGCACCCACCACAGCGGCGAATTCGCGTTGCGGCTGAAGCGGCCACGGCCTGCCGTAGAGGCGGCCGGTGTCGGGATCCTCGCCCGCGGTGAAGTAGCCGGACAGACTCGCCGCCGCCGCGTACCGCTCCGGGTGGTGCAGCCCGAGATTCGCTGCGCAGAAGCCACCGGTGGAGACGCCGAGCGCTGCCCAGGTGCGTCCGGACTGGACGCGGAAGGTATTGACCACATCGTCGTAGACGTCCTGGGTCAGGTAGGTCTCGTCCTTCTCCCCGTCGATCCCGTCGACGCATTCGGTGCTGGCCGAGTCGTACGTCCGGGGGACGACGGCGACGACCGGCGGGATGCGTCCTGCCGCTATCTCGGTGTCCAGCTGTCCCGCCAGCCCCAGGTTGCGAAAATCGCCGGGATGGCCGGTGTAGCCGTGGAAGAGTTCGATCACGGCGAAGTTCTGGTCGCGGGGCGCTTTGAAGTACACCGCGGGCAGGTAGATCAGACCGTCGCGGGTGATCCCGCTCCGCGCCCCTGGATAGGTGACCGCCAGCAGCGAGCCGTGGCCCTTGCGCGCCGCAGCAGTTGCCACGTTGAGCCAGTTCGGATCCTGGAACGTCACCCGCGCCGACGCCTTGGGGGCGCCGAGGACGGCGAAAGCCTGGGCCGCAGGAGGTCGACCCAGGAGGTCTCCGAAGCTGGAGTAGAAGTCAAAACTTCTGTTGAGCAGATCGCCGCCGAGCGCCGCCCCCAGCACCATCGCCAACACCAGGGACAGCACCCTGGCCGGCAACGCGACGGGGCGTGGCCAGCGGGTCCACAGCAGATAGATGCCCGCCAGCAGGACCACGGTGATGGCGATCAACAGCGCCAGGAACGGCCACCCGGTCAGCGACATCTCACCAGTCTGCCCGCGCAGCCGCCCAGGTCCCCGGATCAACCGGCAGTCTGGTCGGGTGCCCCCCGCGAGTCGCCGCATCGATCCCGCGCAACTGCTTGCCGCGGCGGATGCGCAGGATGCCGTGCTCGGCGGGGCCGGCCTGCCTCGATCTCGCCCAGGACGATCCGGGCCAACGACTCATCTCCAGCGTGGCGAGCGGCGTGCGCGAGGGGGTCGCCCCTGACCCGGCGGCACTTCGCTTTGCCGTGCGAATACTGGCCGATCGCCTCGCGACCCGACACCCGGGCCGCTCGGTGGAGGTGCGCATTCCGCCGTACGCAGCAGTGCAATGCATCCCCGGGCCACGTCATACGCGGGGCACCCCGCCCAACGTCGTCGAGACCGATCCGATCACCTTCGTAGGCCTGGCCTGCGGGTTCGTCGACTGGGACGCGCCGTCGCCAGCGGGCGGGTGCGGGCGAGCGGGGAGCGGCGCCGACCTGCGGCCTTACCTGCCGCTCGATGTGCAGCTCGGCCGCGGTCGAAGGGCCGTAGACTCGAACTTGTGCGGCGCACCCCGGTGACCGGCTCTCCGATCACCCACTCAGCCGATTCACCGAACCCGGCTACGGCAGCACTTGCCGGCGATCTCAGCAGCGATGTCAGCGACGATCCCGGCCCCGCGCGATGCCTGCGGTGTCTTCGGCGCTTCGCGCCGCGGCGAAGAGGTCGCCAAGCTCGCGTACTACGGGCTCTACGCGCTGCAGCACCGCGGCCAGGAAGCCGCCGGCATCGCGGTCAGTCGACGGCGACAGCATCGTCGTCTACAAGGAGCTCGGCCTGGTCTCGCAGGTCTTCGACGAGGTCACGCTCGGCAGCCTCGCAGGCCACATTGCCGTCGGCCACACGCGCTACTCCACCACCGGGTCGTGCACCTGGGAGAACGCCCAGCCGTCCTACCGCTCCCACGATCGCGGCGGCATCGCCCTCGGCCACAACGGCAACCTGACCAATACCGCTGACCTCGCCGCCCGGCTGGCCCGCCTCGGCGGGCGCGGCGCCGTGCTGTCGGCCACCACCGACTCCGAGATCATCACCGGCTTGCTGGCCAATTCCGAGCTCGGGCCTGGAAAAGGCTGCGCTGGACGTGCTCCCGCTCCTCGAGGGCGCGTTCTGCCTCGTCTTCTGCGACGAGTCGACGCTGTGCGCGGCCCGCGACCGGCACGGCATCCACCCGCTCGTGCTCGGCCGGCTCGGGTCCGCCGAGCGCCGACCGGCTGGGTGGTCGCCAGCGAGACCGCCGCCCTCGACATCGTCGGGGCCGCGCTCGTCCGCGAGGTCGAGGCCGGCGAGATGCTCGTGATCGACGACGACGGCGTGCGCAGCTCACCGGTTCGCCGCCGCCACCCCGCACGGCTGCCTGTTCGAGTACGTCTACCTGGCGCGGCCCGACACCACGATCGCCGGGCGTTCGGTGCATGCCACCCGCGTCGAGGTCGGGCCGCACCCTGGCCCGCGAGGCGCCCGCCGAGGCCGACCTGGTCATCCCGGTGCCCGACTCGGGCACCCCGGCGGCGATCGGTTACGCGGAGCAGAGCGGCATCCCGTACGGCGCCGGTTCTGGTCAAGAACGCCTACGTGGGACGCACGTTCATCCAGCCGTCGCAGACCATCCGGCAGCTGGGCATCCGGCTCAAGCTCAACCCGCTGCGCGAGGTGATCGCCGGCAAGCGGCTCGTCGTCGTCGACGACTCGGTCGTGCGCGGCAACACGCAGCGCGCGCTGGTGAAGATGCTGCGCGAATCCGGCGCCGCCGAGGTGCACGTGCGCATCAGCTCACCGCCGGTGCGCTGGCCGTGCTTCTACGGCATCGACTTCGCGACGCGCGACGAGCTCATCGCCACCGGCCGCGGGGTGGAGCAGATCCGCGAGCTCGATCGGCGCCGACTCGCTGGCCTACGTCAGCCTCGAGGGCCTCGTCGAAGCCACGAACCAGCCCGGCAGCGGGCTGTGCAAGGCCTGCTTCACCGGCACCTACCCCGTCGCGCTGCGCCGGATCCGAGCACGTCGCGGCAAGGCGATGCTCGAGCACCGCCGCTCGCCGGAAGACGTCCGGCCGTCCCACGATCCGATCGCCGCAGCCGCCCGACGCGCCGCGTGCCGGGCCGCTCACCGCGACTCGTGACGTGACCGACTACACGGCCGCCGGCGTCGACATCGACGCGGGAGAGCGAGCGGTGGCGCTGCTCAAGAGCCGGGTCTCGCGGGCACGCCGGCCTGAGGTCATGGGTGATCTCGGCGGCTTCGCGGGCCTGTTCGCCCTCGACCTGAAGCCGCTACACGTCGCCGGTGCTGGCCTCGTCCACCGACGGGGTCGGCACCAAGCTGATGATCGCGCAGGCGCTGGACAAGCACGACACCGTCGGCCTCGACCTGGTCGGCATGGTCGTCGACGACCTGGTGGTCTGCGGCGCGGAGCCGCTGTTCATGAACGACTACGTGGCCTGCGGCAAGCTCGTGCCCGAGCGCATGGCCGACATCGTCGGCGGGGTCGCCGACGGCTGCGCGCTGGCCGGCTGCGCGCTCGTGGGCGGGGAGATCGCCGAACATCCCGGCATGCTCCAGCCCGGCGAGTACGACCTGGCCGGCACCGGCGTCGGGGTCGTCGACGCCGATGCGATCCTCGGTGCCGAGCGGGTCAAGGCCGGCGACGTCGTCATCGCGATGGGATCCAGCGGGCTGCATTCCAACGGCTACTCGCTGGCCCGCCACGCGCTGCTCTCCCTGGCCCGGATGCGGCTCGACGCGAAGGTCGAGGAGTTCGGTCGCACCTTGGGTGAGGAGCTGCTCGAGCCCACCCGGATCTACGCGAAGGACTGCCTCGCGCTGATCGCCGAGACCGACGTGCACGCGTTCGCCCATGTCACCGGCGGCGGGCTGGCGTCCAACCTGTCGCGAGTGCTTCCCAGCGGCACCACGGTCACCGTCGATCGCGGCAGCTGGCCGGTGCCGGCCGTCTTCACCTGCATCGCCGAGCGTGGCCATGTCGCCGCCGAGGAGATGGAACGCACCTTCAACCTCGGGGTCGGGATGATCGCGATCGTGGCCCCGGGCGACGCCGACCGAGCTCTCGCGACCCTGCTCGGCCGTCACGTACCGGCCTGGGTGGCGGGCACCGTGGCCTCCGGGACGCCCGGCACTCCCGGCAGTGTCGTGCTGGTGGGCAAGCACCCCGCCTAGGCGCCGGCCAGCCCCAGCTCGGCCAGCCCGTAAGCGAACCGGTAATCCAGGCCCGCTTCGTTGATGCGCTCGGCGGCACCGGTGCTGCGGTCGGCGATCACGGCCACCGCGACCACCTCGGCGCCGGCTTCACGCAGCGCATCGACCGCCGTCATGACCGACCCGCCGGTGGTCGAGGTGTCCTCCACGGCCAGCACCCGCCGGCCGGTGACATCGGGACCTTCGATACGCCGTTGCAAGCCGTGCGACTTGCCTTCCTTGCGCACCACGAACGCATCGAGGCGCCGCCCCTGCGCTGCCGCCGCATGCAGCATCGCCGCCGCGACGGGATCGGCACCCATCGTCAGCCCGCCGACCGCGTCGTAGTCGAGATCCTTGGTGAGCTCGAGCATGACGCGCCCGACGAGGGGAGCAGCCTTCGCGTCGAGGGTGATGCGCCGCAGGTCGACGTAGTAGTCCGCCTCGCGGCCCGAGGCCAGGGTGACCTTGCCCCAGACGATGGCCAGAGCCTTGATCAGTTCGAGCAGCTGCGCGCGGTCGTCCACGCTCGTCACGTTACGGGCTGGCAGTCTGAAGGGATGAGTGAGTCGAGCCAAGATCGTGCTGGTGACAGGCGGCAGCCGGGGCATCGGCGCCAAGACCGCGACGACCCTCGCCGGCCAGGGCTGGGACGTCGCGATCTCCTATCGGGTACGGCCGACGTCGCGGAAGACGTCGTGGATGCGTGCCTGCAGCTCGGCCGGCGCGCCGTCGCCGTACAGGCCGACATGGCGTCCGAGGCCGACGTCGTGCGCCTTTTCGCCACCGTCGACCGTGAGCTCGGACCGCTCAGCGGGCTCGTGAACAATGCGGGAGTCGTGACGCCCGTCGCCAGGGTCGCCGAGTACACGGCAGACCGGCTGCAGCGGCTTTTCGCCATCAACGTCACGGGCGCGTTCCTCGCCGCCCGCGAGGCGGTCCGGCGGATGTCCACAGCGCGAGGAGGCAGCGGTGGCGTGATCGTCAACGTCTCCTCGCGCGCGGCAGCACTCGGCGGGGCCGGCGAATACGTCGACTACGCCGCGAGCAAGGCCGCCGTCGACGCGATGACCGTCGGCCTGGCGCGCGAGGTGGCCGGCGAGGGCATCCGCGTGGTCGGGGTGAGCCCGGGGCTGATCACGACCGACATCCACGCCCCCGGAAGGCTCGAGCGGCTGGGTTCCTCGCCGCCGCTTGGGCGGCCCGGTGAGCCGCAGGAGGTGGCCAACGCCATCGGCTGGCTGATCTCTGCCGAGGCGTCGTACGTGACCGGTGCCACCCTCGACATCAGCGGCGGGCGTTGAGGTTTGGCCCCCTACTGGCCGCCGCGGTTGGCGAAGCGGCCGGCGACGGCGAGCAGCCGGCGCGGCAGCAGCTTCGTGGTCGCGACGGTCGCCTTGTAGACGGCGCCCGGGGTGCTGATCACCTTGCCGCGCCCCAGGTCGCGAAGCGCGTGGTCGACGAGCTGATCGGCGTCCAGCCACATCAGCCGGGCGGTCAGGCCGGTGGTGGGAGTGGCCGCCGCATCGTGCATCTCGGTGCGCACGTAGCCGGGGCACAGCGCCATGACCGTGACCCCGCGCCTCGCGTAACGAATGGCGAGGCTCTCGGAGAACGAGACGACGTACGCCTTGCTCGCCGAGTAGCTCGCGAAGCCGACGGCACCGGTGAAGGCGGCGACCGAGCCGACGTTGACGATCTGCCCGGAGCTCGCGGCGAGCATCTGCGGCAGGGCCGCGTGCGTCAGGCGCATGACGGCGCGCACGTTGAGCGCGAGCATGCGGTCTTCCTCGTCCACGCTCGTGAGCTCGAAGCCCTTGCCGACGCCGACCCCGGCATTGTTCACCAGCAGGTCGATGCCGCCCGCGGCGAGGCGTTCCTCGACCTTCAGGCAGCCCGCGGCATCAGCGAGGTCGGCGACGACGATCTCGCTCGCGCAGCCCTGCGCCCTCAGCTCGTCGAGCCGGCTCTCCGCGGCGGGCAACGGCGATGACGTCGTAGCCGTCAGCGGAGAGCCGGCGAGCGAAGGCGGCTCCGATGCCGGAGGAGGCACCGGTGACCAGGGCGGTAGGCATAGCCGAACCCTAGGCCGCAGGTCGCGCTCCAGGGTCAGGCCGCGCGAACTCCTGTGCCGACCGACAGCGTCTCCCCGTCACCGGCGACCGTGACGAGCACCTCGTCGCCGTCGCGGATCTCCCCGGACAGCAGCTCCTTGGCCAGCGAGTCACCCACCGCGGTCTGCACCAGCCGCCGCAACGGGCGGGCGCCGTAGACCGGGTCGAAGCCGCGCTCGGCGAGCCAGCGCTTGGCGTCGTCGCTGACCGAGAGCGTGAGCCGCCGGTCGGCCAGCCGCTTGGCCAGCTGATCGAGCTGCACCTCGACGATGCGGGTGAGCTCGGCCAGACCGAGCTGCTCGAACACCAGGACGTCATCGAGCCGGTTGACGAACTCGGGCTTGAACGAGCCTCGCACCGCTGCCATCACCGCGTCGCGGCGCTGCTCGGGCGAGAGCGTCGGGTCGGTGATGAACGCCGAGCCGAGGTTGCTGGTGAGGATCAGGATGACGTTGCGGAAGTCGACCGTGCGGCCCTGGCCATCGGTCAGCCTCCCGTCATCGAGCACCTGCAACAGCACGTCGAAGACATCGGGGTGGGCCTTCTCGACCTCGTCGAGCAGCACCACCGTGTAGGGCCGGCGCCGCACCGCCTCGGTCAGCTGACCGCCCGACTCGTAGCCGACGTAGCCCGGGGGCGCGCCGATGAGCCGTGACACCGTGTGCTTCTCGGCGTACTCGCTCATGTCGATGCGCACCATCGCGCGCGGGTCGTCGAACAGGAAGTCGGCCAGCGCCTTCGCCAGCTCGGTCTTGCCGACACCCGTGGGGCCGAGGAACAGGAACGAGCCGGTGGGCCGATCCGGGTCGGCAACGCCGGCACGCGCTCGGCGAACGGCGTCGGAGACCGCGCCCACGGCGGCATCCTGACCGACGACGTGCTCCCCCAGCACCGACTCCATCCGCAGCAGCTTGGCGGTCTCCCCCTCGAGCAGCCGGCCGGCGGGGATGCCGGTCCAGGAAGCGATGACCTCGGCGATGTCGTCGGGGCCGACCTCCTCCTTGACCATGGGCGAGCTGTCCGCGGCAAAGTCAGCGCCCTCGTTAGCGCTGGCGAGCGCCAACTCCCGCTCGGCGGCCGGGATCTCGGCGTACATCAGCTTCGAGGCCTGTGTCAGATCGCCGTCGCGCTGCGCCACCTCGACCTGACGGCGCAGGTCGTCGAGGCGCTGCTTGAGCTCACCGACGCGGTTGAGGCCGGACTTCTCCTGCTCCCAGCGCGCGGTGAGGGAGGACAGCTGCTCTTCCTTGTCGGCCTTCTCCGCGCGAAGCCGCTTGAGCCGCTCGACGGAGGCGGGGTCGTTTTCACGCTCGAGCGCCAACTCCTCCATGCGCAGCCGGTCGACGTCGCGGCGCAGCTCGTCGATCTCGACGGGCGAGGAATCGATCTCCATCCGCAGCCGGGACGCGGCCTCGTCGATGAGGTCGATCGCCTTGTCCGGCAGGAAGCGGGAGGTGACGTAACGGTCGGAAAGCGTGGCGGCGGCAACCAGCGCCGCGTCGCTGATCTCGACCCGGTGATGGGCCTCGTACGGGCCCTTCAGGCCGCGCAGAATGGCAATGGTGTCGGCCACCGACGGCTCGCCGACGTAGACCTGCTGGAAGCGGCGCTCGAGCGCCGGGTCCTTCTCGATGTGCTCGCGATACTCGTCCAGCGTGGTGGCACCGATCATCCGGAGCTCACCGCGCGCGAGCATGGGCTTGAGCATGTTGCCCGCGTCCATCGCGCCCTCGCCGCCACCGGCCTTCACGACCGTGTGCAGCTCGTCGATGAACGTGATGACCTGCCCCTCGGCCTCCTTGATCTCCGAAGAGGACGGCCTTCAGCCGCTCCTCGAACTCGCCCCGGAACTTGCTGCCGGCGATCATGGAACCGAGGTCGAGCGAGACCAGCCGGCGGCCGCGCAGCGACTCGGGGACGTCACCGGCGATGATGCGCAGCGCGAGCCCCTCGACGATCGCGGTCTTGCCGACGCCGGGCTCGCCGATGAGGACGGGGTTGTTCTTGGTGCGACGCGAGAGCACCTGCACCACGCGGCGGATCTCGTTGTCACGGCCGATGACCGGGTCGAGCTTGCCGTCACGGGCCAGCTGGGTCAGGTCGGTCGCATACTTCTCGAGCGCCTGGTACGAGCCCTCCGGGTCCTTCGAGGTCACCCGGCGCGACGCCGCCGCGCACCCGATCGAACGCGTCGAGCAGGGCTTTCGGGGCTGGCCCCGACACCCTTCAGCAGGGTCGACGCGTCACCGCCCTGCGCGGCAAGCCCGACCATGAGGTGCTCGGTGGAGACGTAGTCGTCACCGAGCTTGGTGGCCTGCGCCTCGCGCATCCTCGATCACCTCGACGAGAGCGCGCGACAGCTGCGGAGCGGCCACCGACGAACCCGAGGCGCGGGGCTGCTGCGCGAGCGCCTGCACCACCTGCGGACGCAGCGCGCCGACCGAGCTTCCGACGGCTGCCAGCAACGGGCCGGCCAGCCCCTCGGACTGATCGAGCAGCGCCGCGAGCAGGTGCAGCGGCTCGACGAAGGGCGCGCCGCTGGAGGTCGCGATCGACAGCGCGGAGTTCACGGCCTCCGAGCTCTTGGTGGTGAGGCGCTCGAGGTTCATACGTCATTCCCAGGGTGGTGAAGAGTGGCTTTGCCAGGTACAACCAGCGTCAAGAGTTGAGTGCTTCCCGCTCAACTGTGTTTCCTGAAGGTTTTCTGCAAGCTCGGCTTCCTGACCGGTTCAGCGGGGTCGGCGCCACATGACGACTGGGGCCCCGATCGACCGGGACGAGATCGCGGCGATGGGCACGGTGCGCCTGCTCCACGCGCTCGTCGGCCTCGGCGCGCGCCCGCTCCAGCTCGGCCTCCAGCTCGCGGACGCGCAGCTGCAGCGCGGTGACCTGATTGCCCAGCTGCAGGATGCGACGGATGCCCTCGAGGTTGACGCCCTCCTCCTGCGAGAGCCGCTGCACCTCGCGCAGCAGCGAGACGTCACGAGGCGAGTAGCGGCGCCCGCGACCCGCCGCACGTCCCGGCTGGACCAGGCCCAGCCGGTCGTACGTGCGCAAGGTCTGCGGGTGCATCCCGGCGAGTTCTGCCGCTACCGAGATGACGTAGACCGGAGCCTCGTCGGAGTGGCCGGAGATCGGACCTGGGGAGGCCGGCGATCCACGGGCTCAGCCTCCAAGCAACGGGTTGAGATGGGCGCGGGGATCGTCCGAGTGCTCGGCCGCGTAGTCCTCCAAGGCCTTGCGGGCAGCCGGGGACAGCTTGGACGGCACCGAGACCTCGATGGTCACGAGCAGATCGCCCTTGCCCCCATTGGCCGTCGCGGCACCACGGCCACGCACGCGCATCCGGCGGCCGCTGGACGTTCCGGGCGGCACGCGGACGGTGACGGCCGCCCCGTCGGGGGTCGGCACGCGAACGTCAGCGCCCAGCGTCGCCTCCGGGTAGGTGACCGGCACCGTGATGTCACGGCACCACCGTCTTCGCGACCGAAGACCGCATGCGGGTTCACGTGAACCACGACCTCCAGGTCGCCGGCCGGACCACCACGGTCACCGGGACCGCCGCGGCCACGCACCCGCAACCGCTGCCCGTCGTTGACGCCGGCCGGCACCCGGATGCGCTGCACGCGCTCCTGGCGACCGGTGCCGTGGCAGACCGGGCACGGCTCGTCGATGATCGAGCCCTTGCCGCGGCAGTCGCGGCACGGCTCCGACAGCGCGAACCCGCCCTGGCTGCGACTGACGACGCCGAGGCCCTGACAGGTCGGGCAGGTACGCGGGACGGTGCCGGGCTTGGTGCCCAGGCCCGCACAGTTCGCGCAGGCGGCAGCGCCGGGCAGGCGGACCGTCGCTTCCACTCCGCGCAAGGCGTCATCGAAGCTGATCGTCAGCTCGGCCATGAGGTCATCGCCGCGGCGCGGACCGCGGCCCGGCGCCCGGCTGAACAGGTCACCGAACAGGCCGCCGAAGCTGCCCGATCCGCCCGCCCCGCCGCTCTGGTTCAGCAGGTCGTCGAGGTTGAACGGCACGCCTCCGGCGCCGCTCGTGGTGCGTCCGCCGAAGCCGCCCGGGGTGCGCCCGCCGCCGTTGGCGAACAGCGCGCGCATCTCGTCGTACTCCTTGCGCCGGCCCTCGTCGGACAGCACGTCGTAGGCCTCGGAGACGTCCTTGAAACGCGCCTCCGCCTTCGCGTCGTCCGGGTTCTTGTCCGGATGCAGCTCGCGAGCCAGCTTGCGATAGGCCTTCTTGATGTCAGCCGCGCTGGCGGTTTTCGCGACCCCGAGGGCGGCGTAATAGTCCTTCTCTACGTCACGTGGACCCATCGGCGCTCTCCTCCGGCGCCGGGGGTTCAGCCACCACGACCTGCGCCGGACGCAGCACACGTCCCGCGTAGCGGTAGCCGGACCGATAGATCTCAACGCAGGTGGGGCCCTCGAGCCCGGGCTGGAACGTGTGCACCAGCGCTTCGTGAACCTGCGGGTCGAACGGCTCGCCGGGCTGGCCGTACCGCTCGAGCCCAACGCTCGTCAGGGTGGTCAACAGCCCCGTAGCAACTGTCTGGAACGGGCCGGTCAAGATCGCCGTGCTCGGCGGCCCGATCGATGTCATCAAGGGTTCCCAGCAGGCCGGACAGCACCTTCGCCGTGGCCTGATCGGCGCCCGCCTGCCGGTCGCGCTCGACGCGGCGGCGGTAATTGTCGTACTCAGCCTTGAGCCGCTGCAGATCAGCGGTGCGCTCTTCGAGCTGGGTGGTCAACACACGGACCTCCTCGGACTCTTCAGACCCACCGTTGACCTGCTCATCGCCGGCGGCCGGGGAAGGCGGGACACTGCCCGCCTCCCCGGTCGTACCGAACGGATTGACGCGCCGCTTGTCACGAATGACCAACGGCTCCTGCGGCTCGTGCTCTTCCGGCTGTCCAGCGCCCGAGGGACCCCCCTGGGCAGCGGTCACTTGTCCTCATCCACGATCTCGGCGTCGACGACGTCCTCGCCGCCGGAAGCGGACTCGGGACCGGCTCCGCCGCCGGCAGCGGCCTGCTCGGCGTACAGCGCCGAGCCCATCGCGCTGGACGCCTTCGCCAGCTCGTCGACCGCCGTGCGGATGGCAGCGATGTCATTGCCGCCGACGACCGCTCGCAGGGCGCCGAGCTTCTCCTCGACGTCGCCGCGCGCCTCGGGCGAGACCTTGTCACCATTTTCGGCGAGGAAGCGCTCGGTCTGGTAGACCAGCCCCTCACCCTGGTTCTTGACCTCGACCTCTTCGCGCCGCTTCTTGTCGTCCTCGGCGTACTGCTCGGCTTCCTTCATCATGCGGTCGACCTCGTCACGCGGTAGCGCGGAGCCGCCGCTGATCGTCATCGACTGGGTCTTGCCGGTGCCGAGATCCTTGGCTCCGACGTGAACGATCCCGTTGGCGTCGATGTCGAACGTGACCTCGATCTGCGGGACGCCGCGCGGTGCGGGCGCCAGGTCGGACAGCTCGAACATGCCGAGCTTCTTGTTGCCGGACGCCATCTCGCGCTCGCCCTGGAAGACCTGGATCTGCACCGACGGCTGGTTGTCATCGGCGGTGGTGAAGATCTCCGAACGCTTCGTGGGGATGGTGGTGTTGCGCTCGATGAGGCGGGTCATGATGCCGCCCTTGGTCTCGATCCCCAGCGAAAGCGGGGTGACATCGAGCAGCAGGACGTCCTTGACCTCGCCCTTCAGCACGCCGGCCTGCAGGCTGGCGCCGACGGCGACGACCTCGTCAGGGTTCACACCCTTGTTGGGCTCCTTGCCGCCGGTCAGCTCCTTCACCAGGTCGACGACCGCAGGCATCCGGGTCGAACCGCCGACCAGAACCACATGGTCGATCGAGCTGACACTGACACCGGCGTCCTTGATCGCCTGCTGGAAGGGGCCCTTGCAGCGGTCGAGCAGGTCGGAGGTCATCCGCTGGAACTCGGCGCGCGTGAGCGTCACATCGAGGTGCAGCGGGCCCTCGGAACTGGCCGTGATGTAGGGCAGGTTGATCCCCGTCTGGCTGGACTGGGAAAGCTCGATCTTGGCCTTCTCCGCCGCTTCGCGCAGCCGCTGCATGGCCATCTTGTCCTTGGCCAGGTCGACCCCGTGCTGACCGTTGAAGGTCTTCACCAGGTGCTCGACAACGCGCTGATCCCAGTCGTCACCACCCAGCTTGTTGTCACCGCTGGTCGACTTCACCTCGATGACGCCGTCACCGATCTCCAGCAGCGACACGTCGAACGTGCCACCACCGAGGTCGAAGACCAGGATGGTCTGCTCCTTGTCGCCCTTGTCGAGGCCGTAGGCGAGCGCGGCCGCGGTGGGCTCGTTGATGATGCGCAGCACGTTGAGGCCGGCGATCTCGCCCGCCTCCTTGGTGGCCTGGCGCTCGGCGTCGCTGAAGTACGCCGGAACGGTGATCACCGCATCGGCGACGGGCTCACCGAGGTAGCTCTCGGCGTCCCTCTTCAGCTTCTGGAGAATGAAGGCCGAGACCTGCTGCGGGTTGAACGCCTTGCCGTCGATCGTCTCCGACCAGTCCGTGCCCATGTGGCGCTTCACCGAACGGATCGTGCGATCGACGTTTGTCACCGCCTGACGCTTGGCGACCTCTCCGACCAGCACCTCGCCGTTCTTGGCGAACGCGACGACGCTGGGAGTGGTGCGGCTGCCCTCGGCATTCGCGATGACCGTGGGCTCGCCGCCCTCCAGTACCGCCACCACCGAGTTGGTGGTGCCTAGGTCAATACCAACTGCACGAGCCATGGGGTACCTCTCTTGCTCTTTCGATACGAATCGTGATCTTGGTCTACTGCTTGTGCCCCAGTGTGCTGGTAGACGGGAGGTCTGTCAACAGGACTGAGCCTGTCAGACTCAACTTTGTAGCGTCCAGGATTCTTCCGTCAGGAACTCCTCGCTTGACGCGGTGCCCGGTACCCCGGAAGAGCGAGCTTGATCGGCGGGGTGAGCTTTCGCTCGCTGGCGCGTCTCGGAATACCTGGCATTCGCTGACGCCGTAGGCTCGCGGCGACTCTGCACTCGGGAGGTTCAGTGGCTGTACGCCTGATCATCGGGCTGCTCTTGACGGTCGTGGCACTCGCTATCGCCGGCCGCCGGGTGCTCTTCCTGTTCCGGATGATCCGCAGCGGTACGCCTGCCCCCGGGCGCTTCGACGGCATCGGCCGCCGCGCCTTCACCCAGGTCCGTGAGGTCCTGGGCCAGAGCAAGCTGCTGCGCTGGACCGCACCGGGCATGGCCCACTTCGCCACGATGTGGGGCTTCATCATCTTGATCTTCACGGTGATCGAGACCTGGGGCGCGCTCTTCAACCGCGACTTCTTCTTCCCCGGCATCGGGAAGATGACCTGGCTCGGCTTCCTCGAAGACCTGTTCGGCACCGGCGTGGCCGTCGGCATCGCCTACTTCGCCTTCAACCGTGCCGAGCGCAGCCCGGCCCGCCTGGAGCGCAAGAGCCGCTTCTACGGCTCCCACACCGGGGCGGCCTGGCTCACACTCGCCCTGATCTTCTCGGTCGTCTTCACGCTGTTCGTCTACCGCGGGGCACAGATCAACACCGGCCACTTCCCCTACGGCAAGGACCATCGGGGCAGCTGGTGGGAGTTCATGTCCAACGCGTTCGCCCAGGTGATGAAGCACTTCGGGCACACCGCCAACGGCGCGCTGGAGACCACTTTCATCCTGCTGAACATCGCGGTCATCACCGGGTTCCTGGTGCTGGTCACCTACTCCAAGCACCTGCACATCTTCATCGCCCCCATCAACGTGCTCACCAAGCGGGAGCCCAAGGCACTCGGTCCGCTGGCCACGACGCCTGACCTCGAGAGCCTGATGGAGGAGGAGGAGCCGATCATCGGGGTCGGCAAGGTCGAGCACTTCTCCTGGAAGAACATGCTGGATTTCGCGACGTGCACCGAGTGCGGGCGATGCCAGAGCCAGTGCCCCGCGTGGAACACCGACAAGCCGCTGTCTCCCAAGATCCTGATCATGGACCTGCGCGATCACCTCTTCGCCAAGGCTCCGTACCTGCTGGCCGGCGGTGATGGGGCGGCGGACACCCCGGTCGGAGGAACGCCCGGCGCGGGCGAGGACCACGAGGACATCAGGCACCACGGCGTTCCCGAGTCCGGCTACAGCCGGATCGTCGGCCCGGGGCCGGCGCAGAACGAGCGCCCGCTCGTCGGCGACCTCGCTTCCGGCGGCGTCATCGACCCCGACGTGCTCTGGTCATGCACCACCTGCGGCGCTTGCGTCGAGCAGTGCCCGGTCGACATCGAGCATGTCGACCACATCCTGGAGATGCGCCGCTACCAGGTGCTCATCGAGTCGGAGTTCCCGAGCGAGGCCGGCGTGATGCTGCGCAACCTCGAGAACAATGCCAACCCGTGGGGCGTGAACCCCAAGAGCCGTACCGAATGGATGCAGGGACTGCCGTTCGAGGTCATGGTGCTCGACGCGGGCGACCCCGTTCCGGATGAGGTCGAGTACCTGTTCTGGGTCGGCTGCGCGGGCGCCATCGAAGACCGCAGCAAGAAGGTCACCCGGGCGTTCGCCGAGCTGCTGCACATCGCGGGCGTGAGCTTCGCCGTGCTCGGCACCGGCGAATCCTGCACCGGCGACCCGGCGCGCCGGCTCGGCAACGAGTACCTCTTCCAGGAGCTCGCCAAGGCCAACATCGAGGTGCTCGACGCCGCGGTGAAGTCCGAGGGCAAGCCATCGAAGACGATCGTGGCCACCTGCCCGCACTGCTTCAATGCGCTCGGACGCGAGTACGCCTCCCTGGGCGGGGAGTACCGGGTGCTGCACCACACCCAACTGCTCGGCCAGCTCGTCGCCGAGGGCCGGCTGACCCCGCTGACCCCCGTCGAGGGCCTGGTGACCTACCACGACCCGTGCTACCTCGGCCGCCACAACGAGGTCTACACCGCGCCGCGCGAGGTACTGGCCTCCGTCCCCGGCCTGGCCAGCAAGGAGATGCACCGCTGCCGCGAGCGGGGCTTCTGCTGCGGGGCCGGCGGGGCGCGCATGTGGATGGAGGAGCGCATCGGCAAGCAGATCAATGTCGAGCGGATCGATGAGGCTCTCGGGCTCGATCCCGACATGGTCGGCACCGCCTGCCCGTTCTGCATGGTCATGCTCTCTGACGCGATGACGGCCAAGCAGCAGTCGGGAGAGGCGCGCGAGGGCGTTCAGGTGCTCGACGTGGCCCAGTTACTGCTGCGCTCGGTCGGCCAGCCCGCCGATCCGGCGCTGGCTGCGGCCGCGTCCGGTGAGGGGAGCTAGGCGCTGCCCGAGGTTCCCCAGGAACCGGCCGGCCCGGGCGGTCCCGACTCGAAAGCGGCTCGCCAGGCTGCCCGGCGCGAGCGTCGGGCACGCGCGGAACAGCGCTACCGGATGCTCGAGCAGGCGCGCCAGGAGCGGCACCGGACCGTCCGCCATGCGATCCGCGACACCACCCGCTTCAACGGCATCCCGTCACGGCGGGTGATCGGGACGCTCGTGACACTCGGCGCGCTCGTCGTGCTGCTGTTCGCGCTGCACAACAACACCACCAGCGGTCCCGCGCTGCCGACCAGTTGCACGACGCCAGCCGTCGCGCTCAGCTCCACCTCGACAGGTGACGGCTCCGGGATCGAGTACACGATCACGGGACCGAAGACGGGCACCTACGTGGTCGCGGTCGATGCCGCTACCGTGACGATCAAGGGCTCGGCCGCTGACGTCACACCCGGTCGCGCCGTCGCGGTCTCCATTCACAGCGGGCTGGGAAGCTGCGCCGCCCATGGCACGCTGCCTGACCTCACCAGCGGGGCCCACGAGGTCGAGCTGTTCCGCAACGGGGCCGTCGTCGCCGAGGCCGCCCTGCGCTGACCCGGGCCCGCGCGACCCGGTCAGCTCGCCGGCGTGCGCCGGTTGTGCCGGTATTCCGACGCGACCGGTCCCGACTGTCCCTGGTACTTCGAGCCGAGCTCGGGATGCCCGTACGGACGCTCGACCGGCTCGTCCAGGCGCATGAAGGAGATCTGGCCGATCTTCATCCCGGGCCAGAGGCGAATCGGCAGGGTCGCGACGTTGCTCAGCTCCAGGGTGATCTGGCCGTTGAACCCGGCATCGATGAAGCCGGCGGTCGCGTGGATGAGGATCCCCAGCCGTCCGAGGCTGGACTTGCCGTCGACGCGGGCGACGATGTCATCCGGCAGCCCGATCCGCTCGATGGTGCTGCCGAGGACGAACTCGCCGGGATGCAGGACGAACGGCGATCCCTCGGCGATCTCGACCAGCTCCGTGAGGTCGGTGTGCTCGCCGTAGGGGTCGATGTACTCGGCCGTGTGGTTGCGAAACACCCTGATTTCATTGCCGAGTCGCACGTCGACGCTCGCCGGCTGGATCTGGTCGTCCTCGATCGGATCGAGCTCCAGGTGGCCGTCGGCGAGCAGCTTGCGCACGGTGCGGTCGGACAGGATCATCGCGCTCCCAAGGGGTGCCGGCGGTCAGCGGCCGAGTCTAGGCGGGCAGGTCCCGGCTGACCGCTATCCTTGCAGTCGCGCACGGTCCGTGCGGGTGTAGTTCAGCGGCAGAACATCAGCTTCCCAAGCTGAGAACGCGGGTTCGATTCCCGTCACCCGCTCCAGCACATCTGGTTCCAGCTGCAATGCCATCACGTCGAGGTCCGACCCACGTTGGACGGGGCGGCCGAGGGTGTTCTCGACGACCGATCTGAATTTCGCCCAAGCCCTGGCATGTTGCGCGACGTAGGACTCCAGTGCCGCGTCAGCCGCTACGTCTCCAAGCCGCGAAGCCCTCGCCGGTACCCCACGCCTGCCGCGCACCCAGACGCGTGCCGACGGGTCGGCCTGAAGGTTGCGAAACCACTGCGACCGGGACCCGAAACCGGAGACCACGAGGTACACGTCGGGCGTGGGATGTCCGAACACCTCGAGGACCACGTACCTGCGGGCGCCCGACACCCGCCCGATGTGCTCGAGCATCAGCATGCGGGACCCGAAGAGGAATCCGAGCCGGGCCTTGTAGACGCCGATAGGCGCGCGCATGAGCCACCGCGTCCGCAGGACACGACCTCCCGTGCTCGCCAGCCGCGAGCGCTTACCGGCGACCACGGGGTCAGCCGTGGCCGACGTGAGCGTGGTGGAGACTTCCGGCGAATGCCTTCACTACGTGGTGAAGCGGCTGAGCCCAGCCCCGATGGCAGCTATGAATCCCCGGCTGAGCGGGGTCGGCCAGGTAATGCCCGCCACACCGGGGGCACTTCTCGTAGGTGCGGCCCATGAATGCGCCGGCCAGGCCGACGATTGCGGCGTATGTCGTAGCAGCGAGCAGCACGCCGCTGAGGACGAGCGCCAAAGTCAAGAACGCGGTGTACACCATCAGCCTCCCGGTCAGGATTCACAGCCATCCATGCGTACAAGTACTCATCCTAGGTGACTCACGTACGCGTACGCAACTCTTTAGGATGGAGTGGTGAGCGCCGCATCCCGACGTTCGTCCGGGCAGGCTGCCGCGGGCGCGGTGGGGGCGAGGGCGGCCTGGGGATCGATCTCGCGGCCACAGGTCATCGATGCGGCCGCGAAACTGGTCTCGAGCGCGGGAGCGGAGCAACTGACGATCCGTGGGCTGGCGGCCGAACTCGGCGTCGCACCGATGTCGATCTACCGCCACGTCAGGGACAAGGACGACGTGCTCGGCGAGGTCGTCGATCGGCTGCTCGCCCAGGTGTGGCGCCCCGCAGCGAGCGAGGCGAACGCTCGAGCGTGGATCGCGCAGGCCGCCGATACGCTTCGCCGGTTTCTCGTCGAGCAGCCCGCCGCGTTACACGTCTACCTGAGCCACCCCGTGGCGTCGCCCGCGGCGATCGAGCGGATGGAAACCATGATGTCCGTGCTCCGACGCCTCACCGGCGACGAGGATGCGGCCGGGCACGCCTACGCCGCCCTCCAGACCTACACCATCGGATTTGCCGCGCTCGAGGCGTCACGCTCCCGAGGCAAGCCCCCCGACGAAGCTCCCGATCCCCTCGTGCTTCGGCTGGCCGCCTACACGAGCCCGCAGCAGTTCGCGATCGGTCTCGATTACCTGCTGCAGGGGATCGACCCGGCGAACTGACACCGGCACGATCCTGGGGTCCACTCACCATGGCTGCCCGCAGGCCTTCACGCGTCCGTCCACGGCGTCGGCCCGTACCCGGCGACCTGGCGGCGCAACTCACCGACCCACCACTCGGCGAAGCGGACCATCTGCGGGGTGCGCGGCATGGTGAGCATGCGGCCCTCGCGGCAGAACGCGTCGGCACTCTGCATCAGGCCCTCGAGCCGGTCGGCCGCCTCGAGAACGCTGATCGGGACGCGATAGGTCAGCTCGATCGTGGCCCGGCCCTCTCGCGAGGCGGCCTCGACGCTCGCGTCGCCCCTCGAACCGGAAGCCGCGTAATGAACGCCGAGTTCGCGGACAAGGCGCCGCAGCTCCGGCGGCTGAGCACCCTGCTCGTCGGCGTGGGCCAGCGCGAGAACAGCGAACTCGCGCATGATCTCGTCGTGCTGCTGGCGGGTCGCCAGGAACAACTCCACCGGGACACCGACCAACCGGATCTGATAGCGGCGGCCACCCGGCTTCGTCTCCCCGGTGTCATAGCGACCCATCGGCGACGGGTAGATCGACGGTTCGGTCATGCGGGCGACGTCACCTCCGGTCAGCTGATGACCGTGACTCGGGGACGGTCGGGTGGCGAAGCGTGAAAGTCACTGTCTTGCCGGCGGTGCCGGAAACCACGTCCCAGGAGTACGCGAGCGCGTCGAGAATCCCGAGCCCGCGCCCCGTCGCGGCATCCTCGGAATAGCGCTGGAAGCGCGGCTGGCTGCGCGAGCTGTCGCTCACCGCGACGGTGATCGTGCGCGAGTCCTCGCGGGTGATCGTGACAGCCACCTCGGTCTGCGCATGCACGATCGCGTTGGTCACGAGTTCGCTGGTCAGCAGCACCGCGACGTCCGACAGCGCGTCCAGCTGCCACCGCGCGAGAGCCTGCTCGACAAATCGGCGGCTCATCGATGACGAGCGCGCCTCTGGAGCGAGCAGCAGCGTCTCGCGGGCCTTCTGGATCATGGTGGTCTCCCTCGCCTATCGCCGCGACAAGGGGGCAATGAAGCTGCCGGAGGCCTGAGCCGGCTCGGCGAGGCCGCGGGAGCGGCCGGGAGCCGCCGCGCCGCTGTCGGTGGTGGCGGGCACCGGCTGCAGCCGCAGTGCCAGCAGCGCAATGTCGTCGCGGGTCGTCAGGTTCGGACGCGACGCGAGCACCTGATCGCAGAGCGCCTCGCAGCCCGCCTCGGGCGAATGACTGGCGACGATGCGAGCGAGCTGCGGAATCGTCTCGCTGAGCGAGAGGTCAGGGCCTTCGAGCAGCCCGTCGGTGAACAGCAGCAGCGTCGAGCCGGGGGCCAGCCTCTGCTCGGTCTGGCTCCGCCGCTCCTCGAAGGGGACGCCGATGACTACCGACGCGCCTTCCGTGAGCTGCGAAACGGCCCCGCTCGGGTCCTGCAGCAGTGGCGGCAGGTGGCCCGCGTTGGCGAGCCGAAGGGTGCGGCTGCCATCCGGGCCGAGCGGGCTGAGCACCCCGTAAACGACGCTGACCAGCTGGGTGAGTTCGAACGTCAGCACCAGCCGGTCGAGCCGGGAGAGCACCTGAGCAGGCTCGTCACCCTCGTACGCGTAGGCGCGCAGTGCCGCCCGCACCTGCGACATGGCCGCGGCAGCCTCCAGATCGTGGCCGATCACGTCGCCGATCGCGAACCCGACGCCGCCGCTGGTCAGCGCGAACGCGTCGAACCAGTCGCCGCCTACCTGCTGGCCGGCGCCCCCTGCCTGGTAGCGCGCGGCCAGCTCGAGATCGGGGAGCTGCGGCAGCGACGGCAGCAGGCTGCGCTGCAACGTCTCGGCTTGCTGGTGCTCGGCGACGTAGAGCGCGACGGCTGCATCGCGGCGCCGGACCGCGAATTCGATCAGCGCCGCCAGCAGAAGGGCTGCCGCGACTCCGGCGAGCAGGACGATCCACCAGGCATTCGCCGCGACCCCGCCGACCAGGGAACTCTTCGCCCTGACGCCCAGGAGCCAGGTCGACGCGCCGATCGGCTCAGGCGTGTAGTGCGAGCCTTTCGCCGGCAGCGTCCCGCCGGTGGTGCTGATGATCAGCTCGCTCGGAGCTCGCGATCTGTTCGCGTAGAGCACGACGCTGACCTCATGGAAGGGTGCGCTGCCGGCCTGCCGTCCGGCGGAGAGCTTGCCGAGCGACGATTCCCGGTAGAGCACGTCGTTGCCGATCCCGCCGACCGCTGCCGAGGCGTTCAGAGCGAAACCGATGCTGCGATCGGCCCCGCTGCCGAGCACCGGAGTCGAGACGATCAGGGGCGTCTTGCGGGGTGTCTTGCGGGTCCGGTCGAAGGTCGCGGCCCGTGCGCCTGTGATGATCTGCCCGACCGTCAGCATCGGGCCCACCGCGGTGACGACCCGGTAGCTGCCCCCGCCGACTGGCGAGAGCAGGGCGATGGTCGTCCGGCTCGCCTTCCCGGTGTCGACGTCGGCGCGAACGGCCCGCGCGAACACGCCCGGTGAACCGTCGGTCGCCTGCAGTACACCCCGGGTAGCCGTGAGGGAACTGGTGATGGAGCCGACAGCGCTGGTGAAGAGCAGGCCGACCTCCGAGGCGCGCTCGGTCAGCAGCCGGCGCTCCTGGTCACGGACGATCGAATGGGTGGCCCACGCCCCGGCGCCCGCGGCACCCAGCGTCAAGATCACCGCCACGAGGGTCGCGAGGCTGAGCCGACCCCAGCTGCGGCGCGCGGCGGGACGCCCACGGCGCGCAGCCACCGCCATGATTCCCCCGGTATCCGTCCGAAGGGTATTTATACCTGCATGATCAGCCGGCAGGCGAGATCTCAGGGAAGGGCGGGCGGTTTAACCTTGCGCGGCGCGATAAGCCTCGCGCAATTCGCGGCTGACCCGGCCCCGGGTGGAAACGGCATAGCCATTGGCATTTGCCCACGCCCGCACCGTCGCCGGTGGCAGGTCGTCGCCGTCGCTGCCCGAGCGGCGTCCGGGCGCGCGGGTACCCCGGATCGGTCGCCCAGCGCTGATGTACGGGGCGAATATCTGCCGTAACTGCTCGGCATTCTTCCCGCTCAGATCGATCTCGAACGACCTCCCGTCCAATGCGAAGCTCACCGATTCCTCGGCCTCACCACCGGACAGGTCGTCCTCAAGGTGAACGATCGTTCGTCTCGCCATGACGCGAGCCTAAGCCCTAGCCATATGCGAACGTGTGCAGGCCTGTTCGCCAATTGCGTACGTGTCGGGCTGATTACCTTGCGTCGTGCTCGCGCTGCTCCTGAAGGGCTTTCGCGAAGATCTCCGCTTCCAGCGGCGGGGCAAAGAAGAAGCCCTGAGCCTTGGCGCAGTGATGGGAACGTAATTGGGCCAGCTGCTCGGCGGTTTCCACGCCTTCGGCGACGACGTCCAGATCGAGCGCCTTGGCCAGCGCAACGATCGACGCGACGATCGCCGTGTCGGTGGCGGTCACTCCCACCCCGGTGACGAAGCTGCGGTCGATCTTCAGCGTGGACACCGGGAAGCGCTGCAGATAGCTCAGCGAGGCGTAGCCCGTCCCGAAGTCGTCGAGGGCGATCTGCACGCCCTGCGCCGTGAGCGAGCGAAGATCGGAGACCACCGACTCATCCGCGTCGATCAGCACCCGCTCGGTCATCTCCAGGCAGAGTCGCCGCGGGTCGACGCCCGCGGCCGCGACCGCCGCCAGCGCCCGGCCGGTCAAGGCGCTGTCGGACGCCTGCCGCCCTGACACGTTGACCGCCATCGAGAAGTCGGCCAGGCCCGGGATCTCCTGCCATTGCTGCAATTGCCGGCAGGCCTCACCGAGCACCCAGTCGCCGATCGGCAGGATCAGATCGCTGTCCTCGACGATGTCGATGAAGGCGCCCGGCTTCAGCAGCCCGCGCTCGGGATGCTCGATGCGCAGCAGCGCTTCGGCGCCGCCGAGCCGCCCGGTCGTCAGGTCGATCACGGGCTGGTAGTACAGCCGCAGCCACCCGTTGGCGACGGCGTCACGTACTTCCTGCTCGACCTTCAACCGCTCGGGAGCCGTGCTCGACAATCCCTGCCGGAAGAGTTCGTAACGGCGCCTGCCCCGGCGCTTGGCCTCGAACATGGCCCGATCTGCCTGCAGCAACAGCTGCTCGGGCTCCGAATCGGGGGACGTGGTGACGGTGATGCCGATGCTGACGCTCAGCTGCAAGGTGACATCGTCGTCCTCGGGGAGCCGGATCACCTCCCCGATGACCTCCGACACCTCCTCCGCGAGCCGGGTGGCGACACTGGTCACAGCGGCGGCGCTGCGGCGGCGGGCAGCCGTCACGATCACGAACTCATCGCCCGCCAGGCGGGCCGCCGTGTCGGGGCTGTCGACCAGGCCGTCGAGACGGCGTCCGACCTCGGCCAGCACGTGGTCGCCGACGCTGTGGCCGTAAGTGTCGTTGACGTCCTTGAACCGGTCGAGATCGATGTGCAGGACGACGATCGCGCCGGGATGGCGGTCGAGGTTGTCGACCGCCAGCCGGAAACGGTCGAGCAGCAGATGCCGGTTGGCCAGCCCGGTCAGCGGATCGTGCAGATGACGGTCGGCGAGCTCCTGCTCGATCTGCCGGCGACTGGTGACGTCTTCGGCGTGGATGACGAGATACGCCGGATGGTCACCGAGCGAGACCTGGCCGCTGGAAAGGCGCACCCAGACGCTGGAACCGTCGGCCTTGCGCAGCCGCACCGGCTCACCGGTGCGCTGGAGCAACTCCTTCGGTGAGACTCCGGCGGCCATGTCGTCCGGATGCAGCAGGCGGCGCAACGACATCCCCAGCAGCTCCTGGCGCCGGTAGCCGACGAGGTGCGCGAAGGTGCGGTTGACCTTCAGCAACTGGCCGCCGTCATCCTCGTCGGAACCATCGAGCCCGATGAGCAACGCCCCGACAGGCGCATCGTCGAAGGCGCCGCGCAGCAAGGCCTCGCTGTCGGCGAGCGCCTCCTCGGCCTTGACCCGGCTGGTCACGTCGCGCCAGGTGGCGATGACCTCGTTCTCGTCGAGCCGGGCAGCCCGGATGTCGAAATAGCGATCGTTGCCGTCCAGGTCCGGTAAGTGGAGCGCATCGACAACGAGGTCCTGCCCGCCGTCGAGCAGCCGCCGGTACCGCTCCAGCAAGAGCTTGTGGCCGCGCGGTGACCACAGGCTCGAGAGCATCGTGCCGACCCGCGGGGTACCGGGACGCTCATTGGCGTAGCTGACGACGAAATCGATGACCTCGCCGCGCTTCCTGCCCTTGGCGGTCGCGGAGGTGACGGCACTGACGACGGCGACCGGATCGACCATGCTCGACAGCGCGGTCCGGAAACGTCGTTCACTGGCCTGCGACGCAGCGTCGTCCACCGCTTCGCCGCCCCTGTCCTGCATGGTGCCCCCGAGTCACCCCGTGTGACGGTTGATCGCGCACGACTCAGGGCGCGTCAGCGGTGCTGAGTATGTCGTTCTGACAAGCCGAAACGCCGGACATTCGCCCGTGTCCGGGCGAACCTGGCGCCGATCCCAGCCCAAGGTCACCCGGTGCGTTCGTACCGCCACGGGGGATCACCCATCCGAAGGCGATGCCGGGGTCCAGGGGCGCTCGGGTCACGATCTGCATACCCCGCGTCACCTTCCCAGAGCGAGACGACGTCCTGCTTTTCCGGGTCGTCCTCCCGCCGCAGGAACGCTATGTGCGTCTCGAAGAACGGCGGCTCGTCGCGATCGGCCGCGGCGAGGACCTCGGCGACCGACTCGCGTCGCGACAGCTCCCAGAGCGTCACCCAGGTCGGCGGAAGCAACGTGATCCGCCCTTCGTCGCGGGCGGCGATGGCCTCGCCCGGGCGCACCCACTCGTGCTCGGTGATCTCGCCGCCGTCGACGGTGACCTCGCCGGCGGCAGGAGCCTGCGCCACGAACAACCACGTCAGAAAACGCTTGGGGCTCTCCGGCGGAGGACACCAGCGCGAGAACGGCACCAGCGCGGCCGGATCGACCACCACTCCCGCCTCTTCCATCGTCTCGCGGGCCGCGCCCTGGCGCGCGGCGTCGACCGAGCTCGGGTCGACGCCATCCTCCGGATCGATGCGCCCGCCGGGGAAGACCCAGGCGTCGGGGGCGAACGACGCCCTTGCCGTCCGCCGCAACATGAGGACCTCGAGGCCCTTCGACCCGTCGCGCAGGAGGATCACGCTGGCGGCAGGAACGGGTTCGACGCCCTCGGGCGCCGCATGGCTTTGCAGCAGGCTCTGACACGCGACGGATCGTAGGCCTGCCGCGCGTGGCACCGTGAAGCGGTGATCCTCGTCGTCTGCACGGGCAACGTCTGCCGGTCACCCATGGCCGAAGCGCTGCTGCGCCACCACCTGGAGGCGGCCGACTTCGCCGTTCCGGTCAGCTCCGCCGGAACCATCGGGTGGAACTCCAGCGGCCCCACCGACCACACCCTCACGGCTCTGGCCGAGCGTGGGGTGGCACTCGAGGGTCACGTCAGCCGGCGCATCAGCGCCGGGATCATCGAGCCCGCCTGGCTGGTGCTCGCGATGACCAACGACCACGCCGACGCCGTCAGCAATCACTACCCGGAGGCGGCCTGCCGCACCTTTGTCCTGGGGCAGCTGATCCGCCTTGGTGAACGCGAAGGGCCACGCGGGGAGCGTTCCGTGCAGGAATGGCTCGCAGCGGTCGACGGTCTCCGCGATCCGAAGCGGCGCCGTGCCCATCCCCGCGATGAGATCCGAGACCCGCTCGGGGAACCGCTCGAGGCCTATCAGGCCCTGGCGGTGCAACTCGATGACCTCACCGAGCGGCTGGCCCGGCTGATCGCGAGCAGCGTTTCCGGGACCGGTCGCGCGCAGCACGCCGCCATCAGCCAAGATGGCGGCAGCTAGAACCTCATTGCAAGCCTGACAAGCATGCCCCCTGAGATTGTGGAGTGCCCGTGGACGCGAACATCGCCGCGCAGGACGTCATCGACTTCCAGTTCGTCGGTCAGGACATCCCCTGGCTGATCAACCACTGGGCGACCGAGAAACCCGACCACCCGTTCCTCGATCTGGGAGCCGAAGGACGGCAATTCGCGCACCTGGACGTACGCGCAGTTCGCCTCCGACGTCCGCAAGGTGGCGGCCGGGCTGCACCAGCGCGGGATCACCAAGGGCGACAAGGTCCTGCTGCACTGCGAGAACTGCCCGGAGATGGTGATCGCCTGGTACGCCTGCGCCACCGTGGGCGCAGTCGGCGTCACCACCAACACCAAGAGCGTCGGCCCGGAGATGACCTACCTCGCCGGCCACGCCCAGTGCGTCGCGGCCATCACCCAGCCCCAGTTCGCCTCGCTCGTCAGCGAAAACGCGACGGCGCTGAAGTGGATCGCGGTCACGGAGGACAACAGCGGCGAGGCGGCGACGGAGACACTGCCGGCCGGCGTCGAGACCTTCGCCGACCTCTACGGCGCCGAGGACGGCTTCCCGGGCCGGCCGGTCGAGCCGATGCTGCCGGTCGGGATCATGTACACCTCGGGCACCACCTCGCGCCCGAAGGCGGTCGTGCACACGCACGCCAATGCGATCTGGGCGAGCCGGGTCGGCCCGAACAACATCGACATGACCGGCGACGACATCTACCTGATCTACCTGCCCTTCTTCCACGTGAACGCGCAGAGCTGGACCACCTGGAGCACCCTCGGCGTCGGCGGCACGGTCGTGCTGATGCCGAAGTGGTCGGTGAGCCGTTTCTGGGAGGTCGCGGTACGGCGGAAGGTCACCCACATCTCGCTGCTGCCGTTCGTGTTCACGGCGCTGATGGCCCCGGACAAGCCGGCGAACTCCTTGCGCGTCGGCGTCTTCGGGCTCATCGTTCCCGAGCTCGAGGCCGCGTTCGGCTTCCGGGTGCTGGCCGCGTACGGAATGACCGAAACCGTCACCCACTGCATCCACAGCGAGGTGAAAGGCGAGCACAACCCGGCCGCGTTCGATGGGCAAGCCGACCGCCGGCTATCAGTTCCTGGTGGTCGAACCCGGTCACCGGTGAGCTCGTGCGCAGACGGCTCGATCGGCGAGCTCTGGGTCCGCGGGGTGCGCGGCGCAGCAACTCTTCCTCGAATACTTCGACAACGACGAGGCCAACGCGAAGGCCTTCACCGCCGACGGCTGGTTCAAGACCGGCGACATGGTGCACGTCGGTGACGGTGGCAACGTGGTCTACAGCGAGCGCAGACGGCGACGTGCTGAAGGTCGGCGGCGAGAACGTTTCCGCCCGCGAGGTCGAGGACACCGCCCGGCTGGTGCCGGGTATCGCCGACATCGCGGTCGTGGGACAGACGCACGACTTCCTCGAGCATGGTGCCGGTGGCGTTCGTCATCAAAGCCCCGGGCGCCGAGGCGGACGACAAGGCGTTCGAGAAGGCCGATCATCGACGTCTGCACGCAGAACCTCTCCGACTTCAAGGTCCCGCGCGCCGTCTACTTCGTCGAGGAGTTCCCGCGCGCGACGCTCGAGAAGGTCGCGAAGAACAAGTTGCGAGAGTGGGCGGATGCACAGGTAGAAGTCAGCTAAAAGGCAGCCGGAGCTGGGCACGGCTCAACAGGTAATGCCCACGCAACTGCTGACCCGCCCCGCCCCGGCGCACATCTCCCCCGGGCGCGGCGCCCGACTCCTCGCAGGCTGCCCGAGCGCCGCCTCCGCGCAGGTCAGCGGCCTGGAGTGGATGGACCTGCTGCGGATCGCGGCGATCCTGGCTGTCGTCGTCATCCACTCCGTCGGCGCCGCGACGAAACAGTCCGGCACCGGCTGGCACAGCGCCTGGTGGTGGGGTCGCCAACCTGTTGAACTCCGCCTGCCTGTGGTGCGTGCCCGGTCTTCGTCATGGTCAGCGGCGCGCTGCTGCTCGACCCGGCCCGGCGCGTCTCGAGCGGCGCCTTTCTCAAGCGGCGTGCGACGCGCATCGGTCTCCCGCTCGCGTTCTGGATCGCCGTCTACCTGATCTTCCAGCGCCAGTTCTACGGCCAGGACCTCAGCGTCGGGGGCACCGTCAAGGCGGTCGCGTCGGGCAACCCTTACCTGCAGCTGTACTTCCTGTTCATCGTCGCCGGGCTCACCGCGCTCACCCCGGTGCTGCGCCGCCTCATCGAGCACTCGAGCCGCCGTGAGCTCTACGCTCCTGACGGGTGGTGCCCTGGCGTTCGGGCTGGGTGAGCATGCCGTACGCGAGCTGGGCGGTGGCGGCGGGTTCAACGCCGTGACGCGATTCCTGCCGTATGTGGGCTATTACCTCGCCGGCTACCTGCTGACGACCTTCACCGTGACCGAGCGCACCCAGCGCGTCTCACGGTGGCTGGTCGTGGTGGGTTGGCTCGGGACCGCACTCGGCAGCGGGGCTCTCGCAGCCCGTTACGGCTGGACCACCGACGGCTACTTCCTCTACGACTACCTGAGCCCGACGGTCATGCTGATGTCGCTGGCGGTCTTCACCGCCGCCCGCGGCTGGTCCCCGAAGCGCCTGTCGACCAGCCGGCTGCGCCGGCTCGGAGGCGCCACCTTCGGCGTCTTCCTGATCCATCCGCTCGTGCTCTTCCCGCTGCAGCGCTACCTCTCGCTGCCCGACTCCGTCGGCGATCGGGCGCACGGTCGCCTGGGCCCTCCCGGTGGCCTGCGTCGGTGTTTGCAGCGACCACCGTCATCGCGCTGGCGGTGTCACGGGTTCCCCTCGTGCGTCGCCTCATCTCCTGACCCTGGTTGCGGTTCCGGCCTGCGCGAAGGCCTCATCCCCCCGGCACCTTCCAAAGGTTCTGTACACAGAACTAAGTGCTAGCCTCACCGCGTGGACATGCCGCCCGGGCACGACGCGGAGAAGCTGGCCGAGCACTTGCTCGAGGTGAGCGGCTCGCTGATCCGGGCCGCCCGCAGCGCCGCGAGCGAAGGCTCCCGCCGCGGCGTGACGACGGCCCAGATGCAATTGCTGCGGCAGATACGGCGCCGGCCGGGCATCACCGCCACGGATGCCGCGCGGGAGCTCCGGCTCGCCCGCAATACGGTGAGCACGCTGGTCGGCCAGCTCGAGGGCCAGGGTCTGCTCGAGCGGCTGCGCGACGAGGACGACCGCCGGGTCGTCAGGCTCCGGCTCATGCCGGCCGCGCAGGAGCGGATGGACGCGTGGCGCGAGCGACGGATACGTGCGACCACGGCCGCCGTCCGCGATCTGACGCCCGCGGAAGTCACCGCGGTGGCCCGCGCCCTCGCCCCCCTCGAAGTGCTCGCCGAGTCGCTGCGCCAGGCGCAGCCATGAGCCGCTCATGGGCAGACGGGAGCCCGCTGCCGGGCCACGACACCCCGGCCACGACACCCCGGCCCACGCCATCACCGTCGAAGACCTCACTTACCGCTTCGGCGATCACGTCGCCGTCGACAACCTCACGCTCTCGGTAGAGCCGGGTGAGGTGTTCGGCCTGCTCGGGCCCAACGGCGCCGGCAAGACGACGACCATCCGCGTCATCACGACGCTCTTGCCGCTGCAGACCGGCCGGGTGCGCGTGCTCGGACTCGATGTGTCCCGCCGCAAGATGCGCGTGCGGCGCTCGCTGGGTTACGTCCCACAGCAGCTGTCAGCAGAAGCGGCCCTCACCGGGCGCGAGAACGTCATGCTCTTCGCCCGGCTCTTCGATGTTCCGCGCCGATCGCGGCGCCAGGTGGTCGACGAGGTGCTGGAGGTCGTCTCGCTCAGCGACGCGGCCGACCGGCTCGTGGGCACCTACTCCGGAGGGATGGTCCGGCGGCTGGAACTGGCGCAGGCATTGGTGAACCGGCCCCGGCTGCTCATGCTGGATGAGCCCACGATCGGCCTCGATCCGGTGGCCCGCTCGAGCGTCTGGGATCACATCCGCGCGCTGGTCGAATCCGACGGGATGACGGTGCTCGTCACCACGCACTACATGGACGAAGCCGACCAGGAATGCGATCGCGTGGCCCTGATGCATTCCGGACGTATCGAGGCCGTCGGATCGCCAGGTGAACTCAAGGCCGCCCTCGGCCCACACGCCACGCTCGATGACGTGTTCCGCCACCACACCGGCGGTGGCCTGATGCCGGCAGGAGAAGGGCCTTCCGATGTCCGTCGCTCCCGCCGCACCGCCGGCCGCCTCGGCTGATCTCGCGCGCTGGGCTACTCGCTCGCCTCGCCCGATAGCCGGCTCCGAGGTCAGAGCACGGCACCCGCTTCCTTGAGCGCGACGATGTCGTCCCAGTCGTAGCCGAGGTCGAGCAACAACTGCTCGGTGTGCTCTCCCGCCTCCGGGGCGCGCCCGACCGGCCGCGGCCGGCGACCGCCGAAATCCACCGGAGTGGCGACGGTCCGTCCCCACGCGCAGTCGCTCTCCGGGAACGCGCCGGATTCGATCGCGAGCGGATCCGCGACCGCGCCGGCGAAATCCTGGACCGGATCCCACCAGACGTCTTCGGCCTCGAAATCAGCCGCCAGCCGCTGCATCGTGCGGCCGGCGAAAACCTCGTCCAGCAGCGCCATCAGCTCGTCGCGGTTGCCGATGAGCCCGGCATGGGTGTCGAAGCGGGAATCGGTGGCGAGCTCCGGACGATCAATGGCCCGTGCCAGCTTGGGCCACATCCGCAGGCTCTGCACTCCGAGCAACCAGAACCAGTGGCCGTCACTGCTGCGGTAGCAGCCGAGCATGGGGTTGTAGAGCGCCCGTTGCAAGCCCGCGGTCGGCTCGATCCCGGCCAGCTGACCGATCAGGTCTGAGCTGATCGCGTACAACCCGGTGCGCAGCAGCGACGTTTGCACGAGCGTGCCCTGGCCCGTCCGCTCGCGGGCGTACAGGGCCGCGGCGATTCCGGCCGCGGTGGCCAGCCCCGTGGGATGGTCACCGAGTCCCGGCCGGGAGACCGGCGGTGCCTGGCCGGGTGCCGTGAGCGCATTGGCCAGCCCGGAACGCGACCAGTAGGCACCGATGTCGTAGCCCGGCCGGTCGTCCGCGGCGCCGCCGTAGCCGCTGACCGACGCGTACACGAGCCGCGGCAGCACCGGGGACAGGTGGTCGTAATCCAGCCCCAGCCGGCGCAGCGCCGAGGGCCGGAGGTTGGTGACGAACACGTCGGCCTGCTCGAGCAGTTGCAGCATGATCTGCTTGCCCTGCGGTGTCTTCACGTCGAGGCCGATGCTGCGCTTGTCGCGGTTGTCGAGCTCGAAGTAGGACGGCTGGGTGTGGCTTCGGTGCGGGTCTCCATCGAGCGGCTCGACCTTCACCACGTCGGCGCCCCAGTCACCCAGCATCACCGAGGCGGCAGGACCGGCAATGACGACGGCAAGCTCGACGACCCGGACACCGGCCAGCGGCCTTTGATCAGTGGGCATGAGCGAGTCTGTCCCAGCGCGGTCAGGCCGATCGACACCGGGGTGACGACGTCAGTTGAGGTGCCGGCGGCAGGGGCCGCGGCGATGACGGCCACACTCGAGTCCGGCTTGGACCCGGATCAGCAGGAGCCTGATCAGCAGGAATAGCCGCATCCGTCACTGCGCGCGGGGCCGTTCGCGTCACTCGGATGGCCCGTTGTGATCTGGGCCATAGCACCGAGAACGTGTAAACGGGAGTTACCCGTGGGTAGATTTCGTTATGTTACTAGCGAGTACAAGACGGTGCTCGGTCTCGCCCACCGAAAGGTGCACCACTCATGGGTCACTACAAGAGCAACCTTCGAGATCTCGAGTTCAACCTTTTCGAGGTCTTCGGCGCCGATAAAGCACTGGGCCGCGGGCCCTTCACGCACATGGATGCCGACACCGCGCGTGACGTGCTGCGCGAGATGGAGCGCCTGTGCAGCAACGATCTGGCGGAGTCCTTCGTCGACGCCGACCGCCACCCCCCGGTCTTCGACCCCGAGACGAACTCGGTGACCCTTCCCGAGTCCTTCAAGAAGAGCTACCAGGCCGTCATCGACGGCGAGTGGCACCGGCTGTCGCTCCCGGAGAGCCTCGGCGGTCTCGGAGCCTCTCCGTCGGTCGTCTGGGCCGCCAACGAGATGATGCTCGGAGCCAACCCGGCCATCTTCATGTACATGGCCGGCGGCAATTTCGCGGCGATCATCGACCGCCTCGGCACCCCCGAGCAGAAGGTCTTCGCCCGGACGATGGTCGACCGCCACTGGGGCGCCACGATGGTGCTCACCGAGCCTGACGCAGGCTCCGATGTCGGCGCCGGACGCACCTCCGCGACGGCGCAGCCCGACGGCACCTGGCACATCGACGGGGTCAAGCGCTTCATCACCAGCGGTGACTGGGACATTCCCGAGAACATCGTGCACCTCGTGCTGGCGCGCCCCGAAGGCGCGGGAGCGGGCACCAAGGGCCTCAGCCTGTTCATCGTCCCCAAGTTCCTGGTGACCGACTGGGCCACCGGCGAGCTGGGCGAGCGCAATGGCGTCTACGCCACCAACGTCGAGAAGAAGATGGGCCTGAAGGTCTCGGCCACGTGCGAGCTGACCTTCGGCCACACCGACGTCCCGGCGGTCGGCTACCTCGTCGGTGAGGTTCACGACGGCATCGCCCAGATGTTCCAGGTCATCGAGTACGCGCGAATGATGGTCGGCGCGAAGGCCATCTCCACGCTCTCGACCGGTTACCTGAACGCTCTCGAGTACGCCAAGCACCGCGTCCAGGGCCCCGACCTCACGCAGATGACCGACAAGACAGCTCCGCGCGTCACGATCACCCACCATCCCGACGTTCGGCTCGATGCTGATGCGCCAGAAGGCGTGGGCCGAGGGCATGCGCGCGCTGGTGCTCTACACGGCACACATCCAGGACGAGATCGCCCTTGCCGCCGACGCGGGCACCGATGCCGATGTGCTGATCCGGTCTGAACGACCTGCTGCTCCCGATCGTCAAGGGCTACGGGTCGGAGAAGGGCTACGAGCTGCTCGCGACGTCGCTGCAGATCTTCGGTGGCTCCGGCTACTTGCAGGACTACCCGATCGAGCAGTACATCCGCGATGCCAAGATCGACACCCTGTACGAGGGCACCACCTCGATCCAGGGCATCGACTACTTCTTCCGCAAGATCGTGCGAGACAAGGGCACCGCGCTCGGCTACCTCGTCGAGCAGATCCAGGAGACGGTCAAGGGCGACCCGGGCGGCGGCGAGCTCGCTGCCGAGCGGGAGCTGCTGGGCCAGGCCGCGGAGGACCTGCAGGCCATCGTCGCCACGATGGTCGGGCAGCTGACGTCAGCTGCCGAGGAACGCGCCAACGTCTACAAGGTCGGCCTCAACGGCACCCGGCTGCTGCTGGCCAGCGGCGACGTCGTCACCGGTTGGCTGCTGCTGCGCCAGGCAGAGGTCGCCGGCGAGGCTCTGAAGCGGTCCGATCTCTCAGGCCGTGACCAGGCGTTCTACCAGGGCAAGGTGGCGGCGGCGAAGTGGTTCGCGCGCAACGTGCTCACCGGAGTCGCGGCGCAGCGGGCGCTGGCGGAGAGCGTCGACCTCGAGCCTGATGGAGCTGGCCGAAGAGGCCTTCTGAGTCGGGTGCTGCGGCCGGCCGATCAGCCGCAGCAGCCCCCACCGCAGCAGCCCCCACCGGCCGATGGCGCCGGCATGGGGGCGGCGGCGGGTGAGGTGCCGCCATTGCCCGCGCGGCCGCCGACGGCAACCGCGGTGAAGACGCGCGTGGTGTCGTCGTGTCCCTCGGGGCAGCGAGCCGGCGCGGTGGTGGAATCCGCCATCGCGCGCTGAACCACGAACCCGTCGCCGCAGGTACGGCAGCGGAATTGGTACGAAGGCATGCCCTGAGCGTACGACTGCCCGGGGTCAACCGGTCAGCAGCAGCCGCGGATCGGCCACCATCGCTCCGACATCCGCCAGGAATTGCGACGCGACCTGCCCGTCGATGACGCGGTGGTCGAAGGACATCGACAGCGTCACGACCTCGCGGACCGCGAGCTGACCCTCGTGGACCCACGGCCGCGGCGCGATGATGCCGAGGCAGACGATCGCGCTCTCGCCGGGATTGAGGATGGGGATCCCGCCATCAACCCCGAAGACGCCGACGTTGGTGATGCTGAGCGTGCCGCCGGACAGGTCCGCCGGGCGGCTGTGTCCCCCGCGTGCGGTGGAGATGAGCGTGTCCAGGGCGCGGGCGAGTTCGGGCAGCGACAGGCCCCCCGCGTCCTTGATGTTCGGCACGATCAGCCCGCGCGGGGTCGCGACGGCGAACCCCAGATTGAGCTGCTCGTGCAGCACGATCTCGCCCGCGTCCTCATCGAGGCTGGAGTTGATGAGCGGGGCCCGGCGAGCGGCGACGCAGATGGCCCGCGCGACAAGGGCCAGCGGCGACAACGGAACACCGGCGAACTCCGGCCGGCCGGCCAGGATCGCGCGCAGCGCCATCGTCTCCGTGGCGTCGACGGTCAGCGTGACGCTCGCCTGCGGGGCGGTGAACGCGCTGCGGGTCATGGCCTCGGCCATCGCCTTGCGTACGCCGTGAAGGGCGATCCGCTCACCCGGCACCTGCCCCGAAATGCCAGTGCCAGCAGCGGTTTTCGTGGGCTCAGCCATCGCACCGAGGTCCTCGCGGGTGATGCTGCCCGCTGGGCCGGAGCCGCGAACGGTCCGCAGGTCGACACCGAGATCTCGGGCCAGCTTGCGTACCGGCGGCTTGGCCAGCACGGTGACGTCGGCCGGCACGCTCGAGACGGACTCGACCGGGTCCCGGGTGGACGCGATCCGAGGCCGCCGGCGGGTCTGGGCCGGACGCGGGCCGTATCCGACGAGCATCGCCTGGCGCGTCTCGCCGGCCTCTTCGACCGCGCCTTCGCCGGCCACGTCAATCGTGATGAGCGGCGATCCGACAGCGACCGTCTGCCCCTGCGGCGCATGCAGTTGAGTGACCGTGCCGGCCCATGGCGACGGGACCTCCACGGCGGCCTTCGCCGTCTCGACCTCGACGACGGGCTGGTTCAACGTGACCTCGTCGCCCTCCTTGACGAGCCAGCCGAGGATGTCGGCCTCGGTGAGTCCCTCGCCGAGGTCAGGGAGCATGAAGTGGCGCAGCCCCATCAGAAGGCCAGCGAACGGTCGACGGCGTCGAGCACCCGATCGATGTCGGGCAGGTAGTGCCCCTCCGATTTGGAAGCGGGGTAAGGCGTGTCGAAACCGCTGACCCGAAGCACCGGTGCCTCCAGGGAGTAGAACGCGTGCTCGGTGACCTGCGCTGCCACATCGGCAGCGATCGAGGCCGAGGGCGGGGCTTCCGAGACCATGACGAGGTGGCCGCTTCGCGCGAACAGCCTCGAGCACCGGACCGAGATCCAGCGGCGACAGGCTGCGCAGGTCGATGACTCCGATGTCGAGGCCATCCTGAGCGGCGACCTCTGCAGCCGCCAGCGCGGTGTGCACGCAGGGCCCGTACGTCACCAGGGTCGCGTCGCCGCCCTCGCGCAGCACCGCCGAGGCGTGCAGCGGGCGTAACGCAGCTCCGGGGGTCAGGTCGACCTCGGCCTTCTCCCAGTAGCGCCGCTTGGGCTCGAAGAAGATGACCGGATCGTCGCTGGCGATGGCCTGCTGGACCATGCCGAACGCGTCGGCCGGGCCGCTGCACGCCACCACTTTGAGGCCGGCGGTGTGGGCGAAGTACGCCTCCGGGCTCTCGCTGTGATGCTCGACCGCACCGATGCCGCCGCCGAACGGAATCCGAATGGTGACAGGCATTTTCACGGTGCCGCCGCTGCGGTAGTGCAGCTTGGCCAGCTGGCTCACGATCTGGTTGAACGCGGGGTAGACGAAGCCGTCGAACTGGATCTCACACACCGGGCGGAAGCCGCGCATCGCCAGTCCGATGGCGGTGCCGATGATCCCGGATTCGGCGAGCGGGGTATCGATCACTCGCTCCTCGCCGAAGTCCTTCTGCAGGCCGTCGGTCACCCGGAAGACCCCGCCGAGGGTGCCACGTCCTCCCCCATGACGAGGACCCGCTCGTCGCTCTCCATGGCGCGGCGAAGGCCGGCGTTGATGGCTTCCGACAGGCTCAGCGTCTTGATGCTCATGAGGCCTCGAAGGTCATGAGGTAGTCGGCGTACTCGCGCTGCTCGGCCTGCAGCGACTCGGTCTGCTCTCGTAGACGTGCTCGAAAAGCTCGAGCGGGTCGGGATCGGGCATGCCCAGGCATTCGGCCCGCAGCCGGCGACGAGCGCGTCGGCTTCCTCGTCCAGCTCATCGAACCAGCCCGGTCGGCGATCTGCTGGCGATAAGGAACGCCTTCAACCGCTCCAGCGGGTCCTTCAGCTTCCAGGACTCGAGCTCGGCCTGCGAGCCGGTAGCGGGTCGGGTCGTCGGAAGTGGTGTGAGCGCCCATGCGATAGGTGACCGCCTCGATCAGCGTCGGGCCCTGACCGGTGCGCGCGGCGTCGAGAGCCTGGCGGGCCACCGCGTAGCACGCGAGGACGTCATTGCCGTCGACCCGGATGCCCGGGAAGCCGAAGCCTGCAGAACGCTCGCAGATCGGCACCGCGGCTCTGGCGCTCGCTCGGCTCGGAAATGGCCCACCCGTTGTTCTGGCAGAAGAACACCACCGGCGCCTGGAAGACGCTGGCGAAGTTGAAGCTCTCGTTCACGTCGCCCTGGCTCGACGCGCCGTCACCGAAGTAGGCGATGACCGCCTCACCGTCGTCGCCGAGCGCGCCGTCCTTGGCGACGCCCATCGCGTAGCCGGTGGCATGCAGGGTCTGGCTGCCGATGACGATCGCGTAGAGCGCGCATCGATACCGTCTGGGATCCCAGCCGCCGAGATTGACCCCGCGGAACTGGCCGAGCAGCAGCGTCGGATCGATGCCGCGGCACCAGGTGACCCCGTGGTCGCGGTAGGTCGGAAACGCGTAGTCGTTCGGGTGCAATGCGCGCGGGCACTGCCGACCTGGGCCGCCTCCTGGCCGAGACAGCTGGCCCAGAGGCCCAACTCGCCCTGGCGTTGCAGGGCGGTGGCCTCGATGTCGATCCGGCGCACCAGAGCCATGTCGCGATACAGGTCGCGATAGTCCTCGTCTTGGAAGCTGACGTCGTAGTCAGGGTGGGCGACGCGCTCGCCCTCCGGAGTGAGCAGCTGGACTGCCGCAACACCCGAAGCGATCGGGCGTTGGGGCGGCGAGATGGTCATGCCGCACCTCCTGTCGGCCAAGGATAGGACGTCGGGTTCGCCGCAGGCCCGCATTGGCCATCGCGCCGGGCGGGGTGTGCCCGGCTGGTGAGGCGAGCGTATCCGGCTCGCCTGCATCTGAAACGCGGCCGTACCGTGGACGTCACGGGAGCCCGGCGGCGGGCTGAGAGGGAGGCCAGGCCTCCGACCGTCAACACCTGATCCGGGTCATGCCGGCGAAGGGAACGGAGTCGGTGACATGAGGCGAGCAGGTCCCGGTGCCGCGCCGGATGTGGCGGTCGTGGGCGGCGGGGTCATCGGGCTCGCCATCGCGTGGCGCGCCGCCGCGGCGGGCCTCGGCCAGGTCGCGGTGTACGACCCCCAGCTGGCCCACGCCGCCCCCGCGCAGAGCAGCTGGGCGGCCGCCGGGATGCTCGCACCGGTCACCGAGGTGCACTACGGCGAAGAGGCACTGCTGACCCTCACGCTCGCCGCTCGCGATCGGTGGGCCGATTTCGCCGCCGAGGTGCATGCGGCCGGCGGGATCGATCCCGGCTACCGCACCGAGGGGACCCTCAGCGTGGCCCGCGACGGCGACGACCTCGCACGCTTCGAGGAGCTGTCGGTCTTTCAGGCCAAGCTGGGCCTCGAGGTCAGCCGGCTGCGGGCCCGCGAGGCGCGCGCGCTCGAGCCGGCGCTCTCGCCCCGGGTGAGGGGAGCGTTCGTCGTCACCGGCGATCACAGCGTCGACAACCGGGCCCTGGTGCAGGCGCTGCGTGCCGCCTGTTCAAGGGCCGGCGTCGACCTTCGAGCCGAGGCGGTACGCAGCCTCGCCGATCTGGAGGCAGGAACGGTCGTGCTCGCCGCGGGTGCCGCCAGTACGCGCCTGCTTCCCGAGCTGGGCGTGCGGCCGGTGAAGGGCCAGTTGCTGCACCTGCGCGGGGAACCCCTGCTGACCCGCACGATCCGCGGGGTCGACGCGTATCTCGTGCCGCGCAGCGACGGGCGCCTGATCGTGGGCGCGACGGTCGAGGAGAAGGGTGATGACGTGACCGCGACGGCGGGGGGCGTCCACGAGCTCCTGCGGGCCGCGTACGAACTCCTGCCGGGGGTCGCCGAACTCGCCTTCACCGAGGCAGTGGTCGGGTTGCGGCCGGCGACGGCCGACAATGCTCCCGTGATCGGCCGCTGGGATGAACGGGTCGTCGTGGCCACCGGCCACTACCGCAACGGCATCCTGCTCGCCCCCCTCACCGCTGATCTCGTCGTGGACATGCTGTCCTCGACGCGGGTTCCGGAGCTCGCGATCCCCTTCTCCCCGCGGCCGGTTCGCATGATCATCACCTTGAACGGCGACGCCACGGATGTCCCGGCCGGCAGCTCGCTCGAATCGCTGCTGGTGCGGTCCGGCCACCGGGTCCGGCGCGGTCTGGCGATCGCCATGAACGGGGAGGTCGTGCCACGCGGACGCTGGACCGAACAGCGCGTCAGCGAGGGCGATGTCGTCGAACTGCTCGCCGCGACCCAGGGAGGCTGACGTGGACGATCCGCTGCTGCTGGCCGGCGAGACCTTCGCCAGCCGGCTGATCCTGGGCACGGGAGGCGCGTCGAGCATGGGTGCGCTCGAGGCTGCCGTGAAGGCTTCCGGCGCCGAGATCGTCACGGTGGCCCTGCGCCGCCTCGATCCGACGGCGCGCGGCAGCGTTCTGGACGTCGTGGACCGCTGCGGCGCCCGGGTGCTCCCGAACACCGCGGGCTGCTACACGGCGCGCGATGCGGTGCTGACGGCCCAGCTCGCCCGCGAGGCCTTCGAGACGGACTGGGTCAAGCTCGAGGTCATCGGCGATGACCGCACGCTGCTGCCGGACGCCGTCGAACTGCTCGACGCGGCGGAGCAGCTCGTGGATCGACGGCTTCCAGGTCTTCGTCTACACCACCGATGACCCGATCCTGGCGCGTCGGCTGGCCGACGCGGGCGTCGCCGCGGTGATGCCCTTGGGCTCGCCGATCGGAAGCGGCGCCGGCATTCGCAACCCGTACAACATCGCCATCATGCGCGAGACCATCGACCTCCCGCTGGTCCTGGACGCGGGCATCGGGACTGCCTCCGACGCGGCACTCGCGATGGAGCTCGGCTGCGACGCGGTCCTGCTTGCCACCGCCGTCACCCGGGCGCAGGAGCCGGCGCTGATGGCCGAGGCGATGCGCCGGGCGGTCGAGGGTGGACGGCTCGCCCGCCGCGCCGGGCGCATCCCGCAGCGCCTCTACGCCCAGGCGTCCACCCCGACGGTGGGCGTCGCGGATCTGTCGGCAGCGCGACTGGCCGCGGGCGCCGCCGGGGAAGCCGGCCCGGTTGACTGACCCGCGGTCCGGCCTGCGCGATGTCCCGCTGGCGCCTTGACGACGATCGGGGTGGGCGGCCCGGCGGCGGACGTGGCTGCGGTGCACTCGACGGAGGAACTGATCAGCGTGGTGCGCGCCGCTGACGCGGGCGCGAGGCCGCTCCTGCTGCTCGGTGGCGGAAGCAACGTCGTGGTCAGTGACGCGGGCTTTCCCGGGCTCGTGGTGCTCATCCGCACGCAAGGCATGGTGCGTGAGGGCGACCGGCTGCGGGTCGCGGCGGGTGAATCGTGGGACGAGCTCGTGGCGTACGCGGTCGACCAGCAACTCGCCGGAATCGAGTGCCTGGCGGGGATTCCAGGGCTGGTCGGCGCGACCCCGATCCAGAACGTCGGCGCGTACGGGCAGGAGGTCTCCGACGTCATCACCCAGGTGACGGCCTACGACCGCCGGGCCGGGGAGCTCTGCAGGCTCGACCCGGCGGACTGCGGGTTCGGCTACCGCACCAGCCGTTTCAAGGCCGAGGCCGGGCGCTGGGTGGTGACCGAGGTGCAATTCGCCCTGCGGCCGGGGGATGTGAGCCGACCCCGCTATGGAGAGCTCACGCGGTCACTGGGCCTGCAGGCCGGTGGCAGCGCGCCGGTCGAGATGGTCCGCGAGGGAGTGCTGGCCTTGCGGCGCAGCAAGGGCATGGTGCTCGATCCCTCAGACCCCGACACCGCCAGTTGCGGGTCGTTCTTCACCAATCCCGTCCTCGATGCCGACGGCTATGCCGCCTCTCGTCGCGTGCCGGTGAAACCGTGCCGGCGTTCCCGGAGGCCGGCGGGCGTTTCAAGGTTCCGGCCGCGTGGCTCATCGACCGCGCCGGCTACTCCAAGGGATACGGCACCGGCCCGGCGTCCCTGTCCACGAAGCACGTCCTGGCCATCACCAATCGCGGGGGCGCATCGGCCGCCGAGGTGCTGGCGCTGGCGCGCGAGGTCCGTGATGGCGTACGCGAGCGGCTCGGCGTCACGCTGGTCAACGAGCCGGTCCTGGTCGGCCTCGAGCTCTAGACCGGTTCGGCGCGCGCGGATCAGCGGGGCAGCAGGAAGATCATCATGGTCGACCAGACGATGTGCGTGATCGCCGGTGCCAGGATGCCGCGGGTCACGCGACGTTCGAGCGCGAAGACCGTCCCCATGAGAGCGGCGGCGAGCACGAGCATCAGGTTGCCGGCGGCGGCCGTGACGACGACGTACGTGACGGTGGTCCAGAGCGCCGGCCGGCGCGGGCCATACGCGCTGTAGACCGAGCCGCGGAAGAAGACCTCCTCGCCGATGCCGTTGACGATGGTGATGGCGGCGATGAGCGCGCGGGATCCGGTGTCGGCGCGCTGGATGACGTCGTTCACCGCGTGGTGCAGCGTCGGGATCCAGCTGACGGCTTCAGCGCCGGCGGCGAAGACCCCGAAGGCGAGTGCTCCCACGAGCGCGGGCCAGAGGACGGGCCGCCGGCCGTTTCGAGCGCGGCCAAGATGCACCGGGCCGGCGAGCAGCCCGCCGACCAGCCAGACACCCGCGAGCACGGCCGCGAGCACGTAGAAGGACTCGCTGCCTTGGGGGCGGGTGAGGGCGAAGCCCAGCAGCACCGCCCCGCCGGCGGTCGTCACCGCCGCGATGAAGCGCCTTCGCCGCTGAACCCGCGGCAGCTCCTGGTGATAGGGGCCGGCGGCCGGAGCCAGCACCGGGCCCAAGCGCTGGAGGAGCCGGTCAGGAATCGGGCTAGGAGTCCGCACCCTGAACCTCGAGCTGGGCCTCGCGCTCAGCCAGCGCCTGGCGCACCGCCTCTTCGAACGGGGTCGCCGTCAGCCCGACGAGCCGGCGCAGCGACTCATCCCTGACCACGACCTCGTTGCTCATCGACTCGATGAGATTGGTGGCGGTCTGCAGGTCGACGCTCGTCACGAGGGCAAGCCAGCGTGAGGACAACCTGGGGGTCAGCAACGGAATGGGCACGATGAACAGCGGCCGGTGGCGCACGCGGGCGACGCGGTGCATGGCGTTCTCATACGTCAGGATCTCCGGGCCGCCGATCTCATAGACCTGGCCGGCGGTCTCGGGCAGGTCAAGCACGGCGCTGAGGTAACGGACGACATCGGCGATGGCCACCGGCTGCGCCTTGGTGCGCACCCAACGCGGGGTCAGCATGATCGGAAGGTGCGCGACGAGTTCACGCATCAGCTCCCAGGACAGGCCGCCGTTGCCGATGATGACGCCCGCCCGGATCGTCGTGACCGGGACGCCGGCGTCGCCCAGCAGCGTCTCGACCTCCTGCCGGCTGCGCAGATGCGCGGAGAGCGCGTCGCCCTCCTGGCCCAGCCCGCCGAGGTAGATGATGCGCTGCACACCGGCGGTGCGGGCGGCGCGCCCGAAGGTGCGCGCACCCGTCGCGTCCTTGTCGGCGAAATCAGCGCTGTCCAGGGAGTGCACCAGGTAGTACGCGGCGGCGCAGCCGACGAGCGCGGACGCGAGCGAACCCTCGTCACTCACGTCGCCGCCGACGGCGTTGCCGGCGCCCCGGTACTCGTCGGGGCGGCGGGTCAGCGCCTGCACCTCATGACCCGCGTCCTTGAGTACGCGGACCAGCCGCCTACCGACGAACCCGGTGGCACCTGCGACGAGCACCTTCATATGCGGGTCATACCCGCACCCGGGTGTCCCGCGCTACCTGCAGGGACTTCGTGGGAAGCGGCACACCCTCGGCGCCGGCGCGTCAGGACGCGTAATGCAGCCGGAAGGTGGTCGTGCTCGACGGGCTGAGAATGGTGGCAGCCCGGAAGGAGCCCGCGACCTCGGCCACCCAGAGGCCGTAGTGGTCGCTGACGACCGGGACGATCCGGCGGGCCCGCAGGCTGGCGAAACGGACCTGCAGCGGCTCGTGCGTACCCCCGGCACCGAACGCGAGCGCCCACGACGTCCCACCTGGGCCCCTTCGGCCGAACCAACCGCTCACCTGCGACTCGAGCTCGCAGCGAGCTTCGGCCAGCCACGCGCCCGTCGGCAGCAGCCAGCCGCCCGACGCGCGATCCGTCGGGCAGATCCAGGACGGTGAGCCGACAGCCGGAGAGCGGCAGCACGTGCTCGATGCCCGGAACGGGCACCGTGGACACGGACGTCGCCGGGGACGGCTGGAGCGATTCGAGCTGTGCGACGGAGGTGGTCGGCGCGGGGATGGAAACGGCCCGGCGCTGACCCGTGCGGCCGGGGAAAACCGGCGGCGGGGGGTCGAACGCGATTGTTGCCATGCTCAAGTTTTCGCGCCCGCGGCTGGGGTGGGGCTGCGTTGAAGCTGGACGGTGCCTGTGACGCCGCTTTTTCTTTGTCCACAGCGGTGCACATCTCTGTGGATAGCACCGGAGGTCAGAGGCCCCGGTCCACCTGCACAGACCCGGCGCGAAGGACGATCGGTCCCTGCGGAGGCCGCTCGCTGAACGCCAGGTGTCCACCGCGTCTCCACCGCGCCTCCACACCCACCGCCGGGTTGCCCACACCCCATCCCCAACGCCATCAACAGGCGACCCGGCAAGTCCTTCGGCGAGTCGTCCTTTCTGTCGGACGGGAGGCGTACACCTGAGTCAGCGAGTAGGCGGCGAAGGCGATTGGCGGTGTCCAGGTGTCGGTGACGACCATCGATCTGCGTGCGCGCACGGGTGGTCAGGGTGAAGGCTCGGGCCAGAGCACCGGCGGCGGCCCCCCGCAATTCGACCGCACCCCGCCGCAAGACGTCGCGGCGGAGCAGGGCGTGCTCGGCGGGATGCTGCTGTCCAAGGATGCGATCGCCGATGTGGTCGAGATCCTGCGCATCGCCGATTTCTACCGCCCCACCCACGCGACGATCTTCGAGGTCGCCACCGAGCTCTACAGCAAGGGCGAGCCCGCCGACACCGTGAGCGTCGCCGCGGAGCTGCACCGCCGCGGAGAGCTCGACCGGGTGGGTGGCGCCCCCTACCTGCACACGCTGATCGAGTCGGTCCCGACGGCCGCGAATGCCGGCTATTACGCGCAGATCGTCGCCGAGAAGGCGGTCCGGCGCCGGCTCGTCGAGGCCGGCATGCGGGTCACCCAGCTCGGCTACAACGAGTCGTCCGAAGTGGAAGACGCCGTCGATCGCGCGCAAGCGGAGGTCTTCGCCGTCACCGAGCGGCGCACCAGTGATGACTTCCTGGTGCTCGAGCAGCTGATCAACCCGACGCTGGAAGAGATGGAGTCGATCGCCAATCGCGACGGCACCCTCACCGGCGTCCCTACCGGCTTTGCCGATCTCGACCAGATCACCAATGGCCTGCATCCGGGCCAGCTGATCGTCGTCGCCGCCCGGCCGGCCATGGGTAAGAGCACGCTGGCGCTGGACTTCGCGCGGGCGGCCAGCATCAAGCACGGAAGGGCCTCGGTGGTCTTCTCATTGGAGATGAGCCGCACCGAGATCGTGATGCGCCTGCTGTCGGCCGAGTCGCGAGTTCACCTGCAGAACATGCGTTCCGGCAAGATGACCGACGACGACTGGGCGCGCCTCGCGCAGCGCATCGGCGAGGTCACGAGCGCGCCGCTGTTCATCGACGACTCGCCTCACGTCACCATGATGGAGCTGCGTGCCAAGTGCCGGAGGCTCAAGCAGCGTCATGAGCTTTCCCTTGTGGTTGTTGACTATTTGCAGCTGATGACACCCAGCAAGCGGCTCGACTCGCGGCAGCAGGAGGTCAGCGAGATGAGCCGCTCGCTGAAGCTGCTCGCCAAGGAGATCGGCGTGCCCGTCGTCGCCCTCTCCCAGCTCAACCGGGCCGCGGAGACCCGCGCTGACAAGAAGCCTCAGCTGTCCGACCTTCGCGAGTCCGGCGCCATCGAGCAGGACGCTGATGTGGTCGTGCTGCTGCACCGCGAAGACATGTACGAGCCGGAATCGGCGCGAGCCGGCGAGGCCGACTTCATCGTCGCCAAGCAGCGCAACGGCCCTACCGGCACCGTCACCGTCGCGTTCCAGGGCCACTACAGCCGCTTCGTCGACATGCGCCGCGACGGCTAGCCAGCGGGGGGTCAGGCGAGGTGACTACAGTTTCGTCCCTTTCGCTTGGCCGCAAACATGGCGGCGTCCGCACGCTCGATGAGCTCCCCTGCCGTCTCCCCGGGGTGGACCAGCGCGGCGCCGATACTGACCGTTACGCGCACACGGCGACCGTCGTCGTCGATCCACGAGCTGCAAACGAGGCGTCGCGCCCGCTCAGCCAGGCGGAGGGCCTCGCCCCCGTCGTCGGCCGGAGCCAGGATCATGAATTCTTCGCCTCCCCATCGGCCCACGGTGTCGCTCGGCCGGGTCGACATGTCCAGGGTGCTGGCGACCAATCGCAGGAGCCGGTCGCCGGCACGGTGCCCGTGGATGTCGTTGATCTTCTTGAAGCTGTCGATGTCCACGAACAAGACGGCGAATGACCGCTGATAGCGCCGGAATTCATCAGTGTGATGGTCCAGGACGCGGTGCAGCATTCGCCGGTTAGCAAGCCCGGTGAGGGAGTCCGTCAGGGCCTCGTTCCTGGCCAGGCCAAGCTCTTGGTCAAGGTCTCGCGCCCGGGAGTCGTCTGTGAAGGACTCGACCGCACCGCAGATGTTGCCGGCCGCGTCGCGCATCACGCCGCCGTGTACCCGCACCGGCAAGCGGTGCCCGTCGTTGTGATGAAGGAAGACACGCGCCTCCCGAGGTGCTCCGTCGGTCATCGTGGCGAGCAGCGGGCAGCGCGTCCCGCACAGCGGCGTCCCATCGTCGTCGACATGGTTGAGGATTCCGTCCCGGCAGGAGCGGCCGAGCACGCCGCTGGCCGCATGGCCTGTCAAACGTTCCGCCGCGGGATTCCAGTGGGTGATCGTTCGCTGGAGATCCAGCGCGTAGGCCGCCTGGGGCATCGCCTCGAGCAGGAGCCGCTCCGACGGTTTGGCGCTACGCGGCTGGCGAGTCCTCACCCGCAAGGTTGTCGACTCGCTCCGGGTGAAATCAACAGGCAATTGGTCCCGTCACGGCAGCAAAACCGCCGAGTAGTTCACGTCCTGCTGCCCGTCGTGCAGGAACGCGAAGGGTTTGGCGTGCAGCGTCACGCTGTCGACGAGGAAGTGGTTGGCTCCCCACGTCCCCGAGCCGTCCTGCCCGCTGGTGCCGCCGGCGATGAGTTGCCGCGAGTCCGGCAGCCACTGCGCCCAGGCGACCGACTCACCAATTTCGATGGTCGCGCCCGGGACGGCCCGCACGGTCCCCGAGTCCACACCGATCAGAGCGAGTCTGGTCTCGGGGTTGTAGCCACCGGAGTTGGTCTTGGCGAACGCGGCGAGCTGACGACCGTCCGGGGAGAACGCGCCGCGCATGTCGAAACCGAAGCCGAGCGGGTTGCGAATCTGCCGCGTCGCCCCGGTGGCGAGGTCGGTGAGTTGCACCGAACAACTCTCGTTAGAGACCTCGCAGCGATACGGAAGCCACGCCACGAGGCTGCTCTGGCCGCGGACGTCGGTGTAGGTGGCGACGGTGGCCCACATGTCGCCAAGCTGGCGAATACTGCCGGTAGCCGGCATCCACACCGCGAGTTTCGTTGTCTTCGCCCCCACAGTGTGGGCCTGGAAGGCCGTCTGCGACTGGACGAGGATCTGGCCGTATGCAAGTGCCGGACTCGAGGTCCCCAACCCGAAGGGATCCGGCAGGTACCACCCGGCCGGAAACGTGAACCGATCCAGGAGACGGCCATCCAGGCTGAAGCGCGCGAGGTGGCGCCCGTCATCGGAACCGACGAAAACGTCGGTACTGCCTTGGGCGTTGAACACCTGGACACCACTGGCGAAGGCACGGACATGTCCCGTCCCGGTGTCGTAGGCCATGACACCGCGTGGGAGGGAACGCACGCGCCGCGTCGTCTTGTCGTAGACCAGCCCGCCCCCGTCAACCCAGAACAGCGTGCTTCCCGACGCGACCATCGAGGTGGTCGCACCTGCACTGCCCGAGGCGACGACGCGCTGCTGGTGCGTCAGCAAGCTGCCGACATGCACCTGGCCCGCGTAGTCGACCCAGGCGACGTCCGGTGGCGTACCCAGCACATGGACTGGTGGGGGCGAAACTGCAGGCGCCGGCACGGGTTTCGCTGCGTGCACGCTCCCGCCCGCGCTCACCGACAGAGCGACCGCGGTCGCCGCGACGGCCATGGCGGCCACCGTCGCCAGGAGGATCCGGCGACGACGCCTGCGCTGACGTGCTTCCTTGAACAGCACCTCGGCACCGGTGGCCCCTGACGCAGGAGCCTCCGGCGGGGCGGGCAGCAACGTCGTGCGGCTCATGGGTACCTCTCGATCATCTGAATGACCTCGGCGCGCCGGTAACCGTGACGTCGGCCCAGCTCCAACAGCGCACCGATCTGTTGCAGCACAGCGCTTTCGCGTGGGGTACCGGCAACGGTGATGCCGCGACCCCGGCCGAATTCGAGCAGCCCCTCGTCGCGAAGCATGCGCAACGCGCGCAAGACCGTGTTCTTGTTGACGCCGAGAACCGCAGCGAGGTCCTGGGCCAGTGGAAGCCGCTCCCCGGGGCCCGCCTCGCCATCGGCAATGGCGCGCCGGATCTCCGCCGCCACCTGCTCATGCAGGGCGACGGCTTCGGCTCGGTCCACGGGCTGGCCGATCAACGAAGTCATGGTGCTAGCGAAACTAGCTCCATTTGCGGCGGACCGCTAGGGCTTCTGCCAGCCCGCTACCCGTGGAACGGGGCTTGCGCTTGGCAGACGGTCCCTCGTTTCGGGGTGATCAACTTGACCAGGTAGCGGGTACGCGCGTCGTCGGTGCATCTGCTGGGCAGCTGGTAGCTCGGGTGGCCATAGCCCGCGACGGTCAGCAACACCGCGTTGCCCAGCAGCCGCTCATCCCTTTGAGCGTTGGCGTAACCGGTCGCCGGGTCGTAGACGTTGTTGACGAGCAGGATCGGGTTCTTGGTCTTGGCGTTCCACGGCCCCGCGTAGCGGTCGTTGGCGTGTCCCGGCCAGTTCGCGGCGCAGGGCGCCCACTGCCACCAGCCCAGGATCGGGCCCCAGAGGCTGCTCGCGCGCGTGAGGTTGGCAATGACCGTGGGCCAGGCGCTGACGGGCTGCCGGGCGGGCCCGTCGAGACACTGGATTGCCGCCGATGTCGTTGCCTTGGTGAACGCTTCGGGTGTCCGGCTTGGCCGAGCGGCGGTCTCCAGGGCAGACGCGTCGCCATTGGCGGCTGCGTCCAACTCCTTCGCGTATTCGGTCCAGCTGTTCGGGTCACGCAAGGGCGTGAAAGTGGTCAGCAGCAGGTCGCTGTAGTCGAGTACCCCGGGCGGGTTCGCGTGCGGTGCCGGGATCGGTGAACGGCGCACCCGGTCGAAGAGGGCATCCACGCGCTGCCGCACGGTGCCTGGATGGTTCGCGAGGGCGCACTTGTCCGGACCCGCTCCTTGGCACAGCGCCACGAACTGCGCGAAAACAGCGTCGGCCGACCCCACACTGTTCTGGAATCGGGCCTCCGCGCCCTGCGTGTAGGCCACGGGGTAGATGAGAGCGTCGAGCATCATGGCCCGCACCCGACCCGGAAACATGTTGGCGTAGGTCTCGCCGATGAACGTGCCGTAGGACAGGCCGACGTACGTGATCGTGCTGTCCCCGACAGCCGCCCGGAGGGCATCGAGGTCACGCGCGCTGTCGGCCGTGGAGATGTTGTCCAGCAGCGCGCCGCTCACCTGACCGCACCGACGGGCCAGCTCCGCGGTCTTGCGGGCATACGCCGGCGACGCGGCCGCCGTAGTGGGAATCTGCACTCCGCGCCAGAACGCCGCCTCCGCAGCCGCGCTGGTGAAGCAACGCACCGGGTCGCTGTCGTTCGTCCCACGCGGATCCCAGCTCACGATGTTGAAACGGCCTCCGCCCCAATCGTTGAGGTCGCCGCCCGCGTCCCGCACCAGCTCGACGCCGCTCTCGCCCGGGCCGCCCGGGTTCACGTACATCGAGCCGATCAGATGCTTCTGATCGGTCGCCAGGCGCCGGGTGACGGCGAGCTGGATGTGCTTGCCACCCGGCTGGCTCCAGTTCAGGGGGACTGAGAGCTTGGCGCACTGAAGCTGCGGACCGCCCTGGGCACAGCGGCCCCACGAAATCGCAGTCGCCGCAGCGACCGGGGCACTCGCGGTGGCAGAAGTCGACGCCGCCGGCAGCACCGTGGCCGCGACCAGGATGGCCGGCAGCAGCAGCCGCAACGTTTTGGGCACCGGCGACTCCGCTCGCTGGGGGCGACCCTCAGCGCGGCGCTGGGGCGGCACTCACACTGAAGTCCGGTCGTTGGCTCACGTCAAGCAAGCGATCGGGAGCGCGGCAGCCGGCATGACGCGACGCGAGCACGACTCAGCGGGTTGTACGCAGGGCTGCCAAGTGCAGCGCGACAGCACGGCCGATCCGGCTCACCTCACCGGTGGCGAGCAAGTCGAGCAGGGCTCCGCGCAGCACTGCCAACGCGAGCGAGCGCTCCGCGATCCCCTTCGCCGACGAGCGGCGCCGCGGTGGCTGATGAGCCGCCAGTAGTTCATCCCAATCAGCAACGGTCTGCGCCGCAAAACCCTGCCAGGGTCCGGCGGCCGACCCCATCGAACCCACCGAGCGGCTGTACGCCTCGAGCCACAACCTCAACAACGACCGGTGTTCCGGGGCGCTCAGCCACGCCCACACCTGCGCTGTCACCGTCGCCAGATCAGCGACGCGTTCGCCCTGACGAAGGCCGTCGAGCAAGGCCACCTGCTCGGCGCGCGAGCGTGCCAGCAATGCCTGGATGAGCCCGTCCTTACTGCCGAACAGGAAGAGCAGCACGCCGGCGCTCGACCCGATCGCCTCCGCCAGCGGCCGCAGCGACAGGCCCGCCCACCCGTGCTCCAGGACCCACCCGTAGGCAGCATCCAGCAGCTCGCGTTTGCGGGCCGAGTCAGCGCTGGGGGGTGCGATGTTTGCCGCCACGGCCACCATCATGCTTCACTGGAACAGTCGTTCTAGTGCCGACGCGAGCAAAGGGAGCCCCGTGTCCGAAAGCACCCCGTTGATCCGCCCGCTCGGCCGGCCCGGCGATCTCGGCTGGGTCCTCCAGGCCCACGGCGAGCTTTACGCCCGCGAGTACGGCTGGTCGGTGGAGCCCGTCACTGCGCGCATCCTCGCCGACTTCGCCGCGGCGAAGGCGACCGGACGGGAAGCGGGATGGATCGCCGAACTCGAGGGACACCGCGTCGCCAGCGTCTTGTGCGTGCAGGCGGATGCGGACACCGCGCAGCTGCGCCTGCTCCTCGTGGACCCCTCCGCGCGCGGCCACCGGCTCGGCAGGCGGCTGGTGGCCGAGTGCATCGACTTCGCGCGGTCGGTGGGCTACACCGGGCTGCGCCTCTGGACCAACGAGCCACTCGCCGCCGCCCGCCGGGTCTACCTCGAAGCGGGGTTTCGGCTCGTCGGCGAATCCACCCACACCGACTTCGGCCTGGAGCTGCTCGGGCAGGACTACCGGCTCGAACTGACGAGCGCGGCGGCGGCTACTCCTCGTGCGGAGGGAGCCGCCGGCCGGTAATGGTGTTCGGGTGGATCACGACCCACTCAGGCTTGGGCACCGCCGTGGCGTACGGCTTCAGACCCGAGATTTCGAGCCGGGCGATCACATTGCGATCGGACACGACGTCGGCCCGGCCTTTGATCACCACGCTCCACCCGGTGCGCGCGCTCGGGTCGTACGCGTCGACCTCGAAGGCGACGACGGCCTGCTCGACCGCGGCCTCGAGCTTGGATCCGTTGGCGGTGCGAAAGGCAACGCGGGCTCCCTCGACGGTGTAGTTCACCGGAAGCACCTCGATCTCACCGTCAGCGAGAAAGGCGACCCGCCCCACCCCGGTGTGAGCCATCAGCTCGAGGCACTCGTCGAACGAGAGCACCATCAGGCCCGCATGATCGGTTGCTGCGTCCATGGCCGACCCCACCTTCACGACGAGAACCGCGTGGGTTGACGCCTAAGACGCTACGGACGTACGTGCCTGGCTGGCAGGGCCGAATGTCCCGAAGCGGCTGGGAAAATGTCGGACGTCCGGCGGACAGTACGTCCATGTACGGATACAGCGTCGTCGGGTTGCGGGTTCGCCGCGCCGATGGCAGCGGTGGTCCGTTGCAGATCGACAATGTCGACGGTCGGGGCCTCGACCTCCGGGAGCAATGGCAGACCTTCTTCGGCGCCGAGCGTTCCGATCACCTCGTCCGCACCCGGCGATACTGGCGCAGCTCTCCCTCGCAGCAGTGCGCCCAGCCGGCAGGACCGCATCGCTGGCTCCGGCTCGATGTCGAGTACGGGCCGAATGGGATCCCGGGCCGGGTCCTCGACACTTCGGCGGGCCGGCCGACGGCACGCGTCAGGCCGCAAGACGCCACCGTGCACCGTTACCGCCACCTGCTCACCGTCCCCCCGGGGGGCTCAGCCGCGCTGCTCGCTGTGGAAATCATCGGGCGCAGCCACGCTTTCCGCGGACCGGTGAGCGGTTTCGCCGCCCACCTCGAGCGGGCCGTTCCCGATGTCCGGGTGCAGTTCGAGTACCTCGCCGATGGTGAGTACTGGGACGAGTTCCTGGCTCAGGCCGCGCTCGTGTCCGCCACTCTTACGCGTCAGGCGGCCCTCCCGGCGTATTCGAGCGGCAGCCTCAGCGGGCAATCGGTGGCGGCCACCGTGGAGACCACCATCAAGGCGAGCGGCCGCGGGGTGCGGCTGCCGAAGGCCTTGCTACGCCCGCTGCTGGAGCGGTCGGTCACCCCGCGCGATGCCTTCGGCGTCGGCTTCGATCCCGAGCGCACCAGCTTGCTGCTGGAGTGTCGGGGGCAGCGCCGTCAGGTCTACCTCGACGCCGCCGAGCCGCTGCGGCTGGTCTACCCGCTGGGTGAGCCTGCTCGCGCCGGCCAACCTGATGACGGGGAGTTCGTGGCCGAGGCCGCGGCCACCCTCACCCGGCTTCTCGGGAGATTCCCGTCGTGAGCCGCCCCCGCGACGAGAGGGCGCTGCAGGTGGCGGGCTGGGTCCTGGCCGCCGCCATCGCCTTGCTCTGCCTCGTCCGCGGGTTGCGCCTGACCCGTGCGGCTGACGTGCTTGCCGGCGCGGCGATCCTGACCGGATTTCTGTTCGGCACGTTGGTGTTCGCGTTCCAGTTGCGCTTGCGCGTCACCGATGACCCGCACATCCCCAGTTTCGGTCAGTTGCGCAAGCAGATCGATCGCAGTTACGGAAGGCTGACCGCGGCGGTGGTCGCCGCGTTGCTGACCACCATCGCGGCAGTGTTGGCTGACGTCACAGCACACAGCACTCGCGGGGCAGATCCGAGCGTCAGCCGGTGGTGGACGGCCGCGATCGCGCTGTTCGGCATCCGGCTGCTGACCTTGATGCCGCAGCTGGTGTGGGACCTCACCCGGGCGTACCGCGAGGTTCCCGGCTGAGCGTGCTCAGCCGGCGAGCACGATGCCGATCACCACCGCGGTCAGCGCCGTCAAAGCGGTGAGCGCCCCGAAGACGGCCAGCCCCTTGCGCGTGGTGGCGCGCTGATGCAGATACGCGGTCAGCCCCGAGAGGATGACCACGGCGACCTTGACCATCACCACGGTCTTGTACGTGCTGGTCTGATGGTGAACGGCCGCGATGTTCCAGATCCCGGTGGCTACCAGCACCACGAACGCCGGCCAGGCCACCTGGCTGAAACGCCTGGCGGCGGCTTTGGGCACGTCGACCCCGGCGGCCTTCAGCGTGGGTACGAGAGCTGCCAGTGTGAGCTGGCCGCCCACCCAGATCGTGGCCGCAACGACGTGCAGCGAAAGGCGGACGGCATCGACCGCGGAAGCCAGCTCAGGTGCACTCACCCGCCCGACTCTAGGGCCGCCGCGCCGGCTTTCTCCTGAAGCTCCCCGTACTCGCGCAGAACGCGCCGCCGCTGCTTGGCCGGCAGCCGGTCGATGTAGAGATGTCCGGCGAGATGGTCGGTCTCGTGCTGCAGGCACCGCGCCGCGCGTCCGTGACCTTCCAACCGCACCGGTGCGCCGGAGGCGTCGACGCCGGTGACCACCGCACGCTTCAGCCGGGGAACGTCCGTGTACGGCCCCGGGATCGACAGGCAGCCTTCGTCGTCGAGTTCGAGCTCGCGGTCCTCACCGGCCGGTTCGAGCCGCGGGTTGATGGCGTAGCCCACCAGGCTGCCGTTCTCCGAGTCGGGGCAGTCGATGACGAAGACCTGCAGATCGACCCCGATCTGGTTGGCGGCCAGACCCACTCCGGGCGCGTCGTACATCGTCGCGAACATGTCGGCCACCAGGGTGCGCAGGTCGTCGTCGAACTCGGTGACCTCACGGCAAGCATTCGCCAGCACGGGGTCGCCGACGGTCACGATCGGACGTATGCGGCCGGTCTCGGGCATGCGCCCATCTTGCCAAGAGCAGCCTCGAAAGCTCAGCCGGCGAGGCCTTTCAGGATCTGGGCGGTGGCCGGATCTGCGGGATAGAACGCCTCGATGGCCAGTTCCGCCACGGTGACGTCGAGCGGGGTGCCGAAGACGGTCGTGGTGCTGAAGAAGGAGAGCTCGCCGTGCGGGGTTCGGTAGCGCAGCGGCACGACGATCGCCGGGGCGGCGCCGGCCAGCGGATCGGGCCGCCCCCCGGGGTACGTGGCGATCTCGTCGTGGAGTTCACGCAGCTGCGCATCCCCGGTCGCCTGCGCCTGGTGCGCCAGCCGGTGCAGAATGTGATCCCTCCAATCGCGGAGATTCACGATGCGCGGGGCCATGCCGTCCGGGTGCAGTGACAGCCGCAGCACGTTGACCGGCGGTTCCAGCAGGTGCGCGGCGGCTCCGTCGGTGAGCAGGGCGCTCGCGTTATTCGCGGCGACCAGTTCCCAGTGCCGATCGACCACCACGGCCGGGTAAGGCTCATGACCCTGGAGCACCGAGTTGATCGCGTCATTGACCACGGACATCGGCGGAGAGTTCAACGCGTGCTCCGGATAGGCAGGGGCGTAGCCGCCGGCGAGCAGGAGCGCATTGCGTTCCCGCAGCGGGATCTCGAGCTGGTCGGCCAGGTGCAGGATCATCTGGCTGGTCGGCCTCGACCGTCCCGTCTCGACGTAGCTGATGTGGCGCGTCGACACGTCCGCGGCCAGCGCCAGGTCGAGCTGCGTGAGGCGGCGCCGCTCGCGCCAGGCGCGTAGCAGCTTGCCCACCTGGGTCTGACGCGCGAGCCGCTCGGTGGCGGGGTCGAGCGCGCGGGACGCCTGCTCGAAGGTTGTCACGGGCCAACCGTAAGACCCGTCACGCCGCTCGCCCATGACCTCCGGGGTCATCGACGCCGCCACCCGGCGTCCGCACGATTTGTGACGTTGCGGCACACCGGGTGCCGCTCCAGAGACGAAAGGCCCCTGCGATGCCAAGCTCCCCGACCTCGCCGACCATCACCGACTTCGATCAGATCGCTGCCGATTACATCGCGATGTGGAACGCGGCCGACCCGGACACGCGCGACGCCCTCGTCGCCCGGCTGTGCGCCGAAGACGTGCGCTACACCGACCCGCTCGTCGACGTCAGCGGGCGCGACGGGCTGGCAGCCACGATCGCCGCGGTGCAGGAACAGTTCCCGGGTTTCGGCTTCACGCTCGTGGGGGCCGTCGACGCACACCACGACCAGGCGCGCTTCGGCTGGGAGCTCGGACCAGCAGCAATCCCCGCACCCGTCGCGGGATTCGACGTCGTGACGACGGATGCTGACGGCAAGGTGAACCGGGTGCTGGGCTTCCTGGACCGGGTGCCCTCATGAGCGTCGCGGAGGCGGCCGAAACCCCTGTGATGGCAGGGGTTTCGGTTGCCCCATCCCCCGCCGTGCCGGTCGCCAGCGACACAGTGCACTGGCCGACGCTCCTGGTCGTCCTCACCGGGATCTTCATGTCGACGCTGGACATCTTCATCGTGAACGTCGCGATCCCCAAGACGCAGCATGACCTGCACGCCAGTGACAGCGCCGTGCAGTGGATCATCGCTGGTTTCGGCCTCGCGGTCGCCGCCGGGGTCATCACTGCCGGACGGCTCGGCGACATGTTCGGGCGGCGCCGGATGTTCAGTCTCGGGCTCGGGTTGTTCACCGTCGCCTCCGCCGCGTGCGGGTTCGCCCCCTCGGCATCGACGCTGATCGGCGCCCGGGTGATCCAGGGGCTGGCCGCGGCGCTGCTCACCCCGCAGGTGCTGGCGATCCTGGGAACGGCGTTCCGGGAACGGGCACTGACCAAAGCCATCACCGCGTACGGACTCGCCATGGGCCTGGCTGCGATCTTCGGTCAACTCATCGGAGGCGCGCTGATCCAGGCGAACATCGCAGGGACCGGCTGGCGTTCCTGCTTCCTGATCAACGTGCCTGTGGGGATCGCGGCGGTGGCGCTCGTGCCACGCGTCGTGCCGGAATCGGCAGCGCCGCAGCGCGGTCGCCTGGACTGGTTCGGCACCGCCCTGCTCACCGGGGCGCTGGTCGCCGTCGTACTGCCGCTGATCCAGGGACGTCAGCAAGGGTGGCCGAGTTGGACCGCGGTGAGCTTCGCGATCGGTCCGGTGCTGCTGGCCGGCTTCGCCTGGTACGAAAGGCGAATCGCCCGCGCCGGACGCGAGCCCCTCATCGACCTGTCGCTGTTTGCCGATCGGGCGTTCAGCACCGGAGTGCTCGTTCAGCTGGTGGCCTTCATGGGTCAGCTGTCCTTCTTCCTCGTGCTGGCGGTCTACGTGCAGAACGGCGTCGGGCTGACCCCGCTGCGCTCGGGGGTCCTGTTCATCGCGATCGGCGCCGGCTACGTCGTCACAGCAACGGCCTCCGGCGCAGTGGCAGAGCGGCTCGGACGCCAGACGGTCGCCCTCGGCGCCCTCACGATGATCGGCGGGTTGCTGCTGATCGACTACGGCATCCACCGCATCAGCTCGGGGACGGGGACGGGATCGGCGCTCTGGCTGGTTCCCGGTCTCATCGTCGACGGTGCGGGAATGGGCCTGATCATCGCGCCGATGACGGGCCTGGTACTGGCCCGGGTCGCTCCCCGGCACGTCGGCACGGCGTCGGGCGTGCTCTCGACAGTCACGCAGCTGGGCGGCGCGCTCGGAGTCGCGCTGATCGGGATCGTCTTCTACGGGAGCATCGCCCATCCGCACGCCACCGCCGCTCGCACCATCGGCCACGCCTTCACCAGCAGCTCGTATCTGCTGATCGCCATCGCCGGCGCCGTGCTGGCCGGCATCCAGCTGCTCCCCCGCCGTGCCGCGCAATAGTCGTCACTTGATGGGCAAAGAGCGTCGAATGCGTGCCGATGCTCTTGCGGACTGTCACACTTCGCAGACCCGCCGAAGGCGCGGGTGCCCATCGGACGCGAGGATTGCGCATGAGCTACCCAAACCCGCCGCAGGGGGGTGCTTCGCCCTGGGACAAGCCTTCTGGTGACCAGGGCAACAACCCCCCGCCGGGGCAGCAGCAGCCCTACTACGGCCAGCCCCCCTCGGGGCCCCCTCCGCAGTACGGCCAGCCGCAGGCCGGGCCACCAGGGCAGTACGGCCAGCCGCAGTACGGCCAGCCGCCGCAAGGCCAGTGGGGGGCTCAGCCCGCCCCCTACGCCCAGGTGCCGCCCGGCTACTACCCAGTGTTCAACTCCCAGGGCCAGCAGGTGCTCGTGCCGCTCGCGTCGCCGGGTAAGCGTTTCGGAACATGGTTGCTCGAGGGCGTGCTGGCCATCGTCACCCTTGGCATCGGCTACCTGGTCTGGCTACTTTTCGCCTGGCGCGACGGGCAGACACCGGGCAAGAAGGTCACGAACCTCAAGTACGTGGATGTGAACACCGGCCGGGTCGCCGACTGGGGCAAGAGCGCGTTCCGCGACTTCGTCATCCGCGGCATCGTCTTCGGTGTCCTCGGCTGGATCACGCTCGAAATCGCATTCCTCATCGGCGCCTTCATGATCTTCGACCAGGACAAGAACTACCGCACCGGCTGGGACCGCTGGGGCGGCACGGTCGTCGTCGACGTCTCCAACGTCCAGCTCTGACACCAGGCACAGCAAGAGGGGCACGGCCGCCAAGCGGTCGTGCCCCTCTTCTTGCTGTGCCTTGCGCTAGCTTGCCACCACGTCGACCGTGATCGAGGCGACCACCTCGGGGTGCAGCCGGACCGAGACGGTGTGCTGGCCGACGGCCTTGATCGGCTCGGTGAGCTCGATCCGGCGCCGGTCGAGCTTGGGACCGCCGCCGGCGGCGACGGCGTCAGCGACGTCGCCCGAGGTGACCGAACCGAACAGCCGCCCGCCATTGCCGGCCCGTACCGAAAGCCGCACCGGCAGCGCGGCCAGCGATGCGGCCACCTCACGGGCCTGCCCGAGGTCACGGATGTCCCGCACCTCACGCGCCCGGCGGATCTGCGACACCTGCTTCTCGGCGCCACGAGTGGCGACGATCGCGAAGCCGCGGGGGACCAGGTAGTTACGCCCGTAGCCGTCCTTGACCTCGACGAGGTCACCGGGACCGCCCAGGTTGCCGACTTCTTGCGTCAGGATCAGCTTCATGACGGCCTCAGCGCGCCGTGCTCGAGTACGGCAGCAACGCCATCTCGCGGCTGTTCTTCACGGCCACCGCGATGTCGCGCTGGTGCTGGCTGCAATTGCCCGAGACGCGACGCGCCCGGATCTTTCCGCGGTCGGACACGTAACGCCGAAGTAGCGCGGTGTCCTTGTAGTCGATGTAGGCCGCTTTGCTCTTGCAGAACTCGCAGACCTTCTTCTTCGGCTTCCGAAGGGGAGCCTTGGCCATTGTTTTTCTCCTACTAGAAAGGGGGCTCTTCGCTGAAGTTGCCCGCCGATGAGCTCCAAGGGTCGTCGCTCGGGCCGGCGTTGCCGCCGCTCGGTGCGCCGCCGCCACCACCCGAGAACCCGCCACCGCCACCGCCACCGAACGACCCGCCGTTGCCGCCACTGCCGCGATTGGCCTTGTTGACCTTGGCCGTAGCGCTGCGCAGCGAGGCACCGACCTCGTCCGCCTCGAGTTCGACCACAGTGCGCTTCTCGCCCTCACGGGTCTCGAAGCTGCGCTGCTTGAGGCGTCCCTGCACGATGACCCGAGTGCCCTTGTGGAGCGATTCGGCGACGTTTTCGGCCGCCTGGCGCCAGACGGTGCAACGCAGGAAAAGCGTGTCGCCGTCCTTCCACTCGTTGCTCTGGCGGTCGAACGTGCGCGGGGTCGACGCGACAGTGAAGCTCGCGACGGCCGCGCCGTTCGGCGTGAAGCGCAACTCGGGATCATTCGTGAGATTGCCGATCACCGTGATGACGGTCTCGCCTGCCATGGTCTCCCCGGGGCCTTAGGTAGCAGTGGGTATCAGGGTTTCAGGAGCTGTCGGAGCTATGAGAATCGGCGGCGGTGTCCGAATCCCGGCTGGCGGAACCGGCGTCAGGCGGCGTCGGCGGCCGCAGCAGCCGGGGCCGGCTTCTTCTCGGGAAGGCGGAGGACCTTGGTGCGCAGGACCGACTCGTTCAGGTTGAGCTGACGGTCGAGCTCTGCAGTGGCGTCGGGCTCGGCGAGCAGCTCGACGATCGCGTAGATCCCCTCGAAGTGCTTGTTGATCTCATACGCGAGCCGGCGACGGCCCCACACGTCCATCTTCTCCACCGTGCCGCCGGAATTGCGGATGACGGTGAGGAACTGCTCGAGGGACGGGGTGATGGTCCGCTCCTCGAGATCGGGCGCGAGGATGATCATCAGCTCGTAATGGCGCGCTGCCAAAAGAAGACCTCCCACGGTCTCAGGCGGCCACGGACGCTCCGTGGCAGGAGGATTCGGCGTGGCGCCGGGCGATTGCCAGGCGATGTGCCGTGATCGACGGTACCAAGCGCGCCGGTCCTGCCGCCCACCGGACGCCCTGGGTGTGGACAACTCCAGCGCCGCTCCAGCAGCTCAATCCACCCAGGCGCCCTGCGTGAAAGCGACGACGAACACCGCCATGAGCGGCGCCGAGAGCAGGGCGTAGACGTACCCGGTGCGCAGATGCCGCGAGAGCCAGAGGTAGAGCGGGAAGGCCACCATCAGCGCCCGGGCCCCCGCGGCCGAATAGGTGGTGCTCGTCAGGATCAAGGTGATCAGACCGACGTACGTCGCCTCACCCCAGCGGCGCTCGCGCAGCATCGTCACCGTCAGCGCGATCAGCACGAAGATGGCCGCGAGTTCCGCCCACCAGAAGACCTGGAAAGCGCTCGACTGGCCGCTGTCATTGGCGACGTTCCAGGTGTTGGCGATGTCATGCCACGGCCAGTCGGTCTTGCGTTGCCAGTAGGACTGGGCCCGCGTGTAGGCGTCCCAATGCCCGGTGCGCACCCTCAGATAGCTCAGGTACGCGATGATCGGCAGGAGCGGGACGGCCAGCCACGCGATGCTCGCCCGCACGCGCCGCTCGACCGTCAGGTACTGCACCACGAGCGCCACCGCGAGGGCGACGCCGAGGATCCGGCTCGAGGTCGCCAGGCAGGCGCAAGCGCCGGCAAGGGCCCAGCGGCGCTGGCGGGCGGCGAGCCAGGCGCAGCTCGCACCCGCCAGGAACAGTCCCTCCGAGTAGCCGGCGAACAGGAAGACGGCATAAGGGAAGAGCACGACCGCGAGGACGGCTCGGGTACCGGCGAACCGGTCGGCGCCGAGCTCGGCCGCGGCCAGGCTCCAGATGGCCGCGCTCGCCGCCGCGCCCGCGACCAGCGAGACGATCAGGCCGGCGGCCACCCAGTTGGGAATGATCAGATGCAGCGCGCGCTCGAGCAGCGGGAGCCCCGGGAAATCGACCTCGGTGCGTTCGGGGTACTTCGGCGAGAGATAGCCGTCGCGCGCCACCTTCGTGAACAGCCCGACGTCCCAGCGATCCCAGATCCGGATGAAGTTCGGCACGCCGCGCCCCGAGTAGGCGCCCAGGATGTGCGACGACGCGAACGACAGCACCGCGACGACTACCCGGCTGCCCAGCCAGATGGGCAGGCTTGCCCGAAAGCCGGCGGCAAATCCCGGCGGTTCGGCCGCGAGCGCCGCCGACCGCGACCGCGCGATCGGCGACCCCGATCACGCGGTCACGCGAACACGCGCCGGTCGGGCACCCCGTCGAGAATGCCTCCGGCGGGATCGTCCACCCCGCTGACATTGCCGCCGCCCGGCGACTGGCGGACGACGTCGCGCTCCGGTTGATAGATGTCGCGCACGATCAGGCCGGCGACGACGAGCACCGCTACCTGACGTGCCACCACCGCGCTCACGAACCAGCCCTCGGGAACGCCGGCCTTGCCCATGGCGGTGCTGTCGTCGTAGACGAACCAGAGGTAGCGCATGACCACCTCGTAGATCTCCACGAGCTGCCAGCCCAGCAGCACGCGCCAGTGGGGGTACGCCAGCACCGCCAGCGGCAGCAGCCAGAGCGAGTACTGCGGCGAGTCGACCTTGTTCGAGATCAGGAACGCGACGATCACCAGGAACGCGATCTGCGGGACCCGCGGCCGCCGCGGCGCCGACAGCACGATGTAGCCGATGACGGCCACCAGGAAGATGCCCCAGACCGCACCCGTGGCGTTGAGCACCGCATGCGGAATCGCTCCCCGCGAGCGCGCATAGCTGACGGTCTCGGTGACCCCGACGGTCACGATCGCCATCGCCGCCGCCGCTATGAGCGCCGCTCTGCCGCTGCGTCGCCAGTACCCGATCCCCGCCGTGACCAGCAGCCCGATAACGATCGACACCCAGGCCACCGTCGCCGTGGTCTCGGTGCGCCCGAGGTATTGCGCGACGTACGCGAGCGAGTCCCAGTCGGCCGTGCGGCTGCTGTTGAGCTCGAAGAAGCGCCAGAGATTGTTGTGGCGATGACCGGCGTCGTCGACGTAGCTACCGGCGAAAGGCCAGACGGCCGCGTACGTCACGACGAGCGTCCCGACCGCCCACAGCGTGCAGCGCCGCCAGGCTCCCAACCGGCCCGCCCGGTACGCGAGCAGCCCGAGCGCCACCAGGATCAGCAGCGGATACGCCTTGGTGGCGGCGCCGAGGCCGAGCAGGATGCCGGCCACCGCCGGCGCGCGCTTGGACCAGGCGAGCAGCCCGCCGGCGGCGAACGCGACCGCGAGCAGGTCCCAGTTGGTGAACGCGTGAAAGGCCAGCAGCGGTGCAGCCGCCAGCAGCATCACGTCCATCCGGCGCCGGCCGGCGGTGAGCGCCGTGCAGATCACCGTGACGAGCGCGGCAATGGTCAGCAAGATCGCGGTCGCGTCGAAGAAGACCGCGTTACGAGCGGTGAAGTTGTCCTTCGGAGCCGCCTGCGCGACGACCGAACCCGCCTCCATCGCCGCCCCGATGAGCACCGGGTACTCCACCGGCTGGTCGACGTACGGGACCTTGTTCTCGCTCAGCTTCTCGGTCGAGTACAGCGGCAGGATGTCGCTGTAACAGACCCGCGTGTACTGGTAGTTGTGCTGCCAGTTGCCGACGTTGCGGCACGGGAACTTCTGCCCGTAGCCGACCAGGCACGTGATGATCGTCGTGAGTACGAGCGCCGACAGCAGGGTCCAGCGCAGGCCCCGCCGGGCGTGACGACCGATCGGTCCGCCGACAAGCTCGCCGGCGACATACGTGGTGTGGGGCCTCCCGTGCTCAGCGGACGCCGACGACTTCTGCGCCGACGGCGTCACTTCCGGGGCGAACGTCATGACCGCAGTTTGAACTATGACGGCGCCGGATCAGCCCCATGCCAGGCGGTTGACCGCTATCCCGGCGGCGCGGTGCCACCCCCGGGGCCCGGCTGCTGGCCGGTGCTCTTCCCGCCGCCGAGCAACCCGCCCAGCAGCCCACCGGATGAGGGGGGCACGGTCGGTGTCACGGGCGGGGTCGGCGTCACGGGCCGGCGATGGGGTCGGCGAGGGGGTCGGCGAGGGCTTCTTGCTCGGCTTCGGGGAGGCCGGTGCCTTTGTAGTGGGAGGCGGCGGCGGTGGCGGGGGCGCGTGCCCGAGCGCGGTCGTCCCACCGAATACCGGCGCCGGGAAGGGCAGCACCGGCTGGCCGGCCAGTGCGGCGGTCATGAACGCCTGCCAGGTGTGTCCGGCGGTCGAGGCACCGGTCGCCTCGGTGGCGGAGTTGAAGATGCCGTTCAGCGATTGCCGGTGATTCGCTCGCGAAACGGCGACGCAGGAGGCCAGCTGCGGCGAGTACCCGCACAGCCACGTCGAGACGTTGCCATCGGTGGTTCCGGTCTTTCCGGCCACCGGCCGGCCGGGTGACAGTCCGGCCGCCGTGCCGTACTGGAACGGCTGCTGCAGGGCGTAGGTCTCGTCCGCGGCGACCGAGGGGCTGAGCACCCGGGTCCTCTTGACCTTCGCCTTGTAGAGGACGGCACCCGTGCTGTCGGTGACCTCGGCCACGAGATGCGCCGGGGCCTGCACCCCCTGCGCGGCAAAGGTGGCGTAGACGTCGGTCATGTTCAGCGGGCTGGTCGCGGCGACCCCCAACGGCAGGGCGTCCACCGCCGGGAGCTTCTCCGACTGCGGGATGCCGAGCGCATGGGCCATGTCGATCACGTTCTGCGTGCCCGCGTCACGGGCGAGCGGCACGAAGACGCTGTTGATCGACAACGCCGTCGCCTGCAGGAGGTTGATCTGCCCGACGCTCTCCCCGGCGTAGTTCGGCACCCCCTGCGGGTAGCCCGGGGTGATCACCTGATGGTCGTTGCCGTTGTAATAGCTGTTGAGGCTGATGCCCTTCGTCAGCGCCGCCGCAAGGGCAATCGACTTGAACGACGAGCCGGGCTGGATCGGGTCTGTCACGTTGTCGACGTAGTCGCTGAAGGAACTGTTCGGGGCCTTGCCGTAGAACCGGCCGCCGTACCACGCGCGCACCTCACCGGTCCCCGGCTGGATCGCGACGAGCGCGGGTTGCACGTCGACCGGGGTGAAGGCGAACGTGGCGGTCACCGCATCGACGGCGGCCTTCTGCGCGACCGGATCAAGCGTGGTCGTGATGTGCAAGCCACCGCGGGTGATCTGGTCCTCGCTGATCCCGTGGGCCCGCAACTCGCTGATGACCTCATCGCGGATGTACGCGTCCTGCGCATTCTTTGGGGCGTTCGGGCCGGTGGTCGACAGCGGGATCGTCGGCGGGACGGTCAGCGCCTCGGCCTGCTGCCGGGAAAGCCAGTTCTTGGCCGCCATAGCGTCGACGACCTCGCGGAAGCGGGTCCGGGCCGAAGCGGGGTTGATGCGCGGGTCGAGCACTGAGGGGGCGCGGATGAGCCCGGCGAGCACGGCTCCTTGCGCAGCGGTGAGTTTGGAGGCGGGTTCGGCGAAGTAGCTCTCGGCCGCGGCCTGGATGCCGTACGCGCCCCGGCCGAAGTAGATGGTGTTCAGGTAGAACTCGAGAATCTGATTCTTCGAGTACTTCTTGGCGAGTTTGATCGCGATCGCGATTTCTTTCAGCTTGCGCGTGAACGATCGTGCCGAGGACAGGTACGCGTTCTTCACGTACTGCTGAGTGATCGTCGAGCCGCCCTGGAGGTCATGCCCGCGCACGTCGGCCCACAGGGCGCGGGCGATGCCGCTCCACGAGATACCCGACTCCGAGTAGAAATTCTTGTCCTCGGCTGCCAACACGGCGTGCTGGGCGTCGAGCGAGACGGCCGACAGCGGCACGTTGGTGCGGTTCACCGAGCCGATCTTCACGATCTGGGTCTTGCCGTCGCGATAGGTGATCGTGCTGACCTGCGCGGTGTTGATGCTCTGCGGCAGCGGCACTTTCGTCGTCGCGTAGAAGATTCCGGCGGCGGCGATCAGCAGCAGGGCCGGCACGACCATGCCCACGACGACGAGGATCCGGAACCGCCGGGAGCGCCGCTTCCACCACGCCCAGGGCGTACGGCCCCGGAAGCGGCCACGGCCGTCACCCGGGCCTTCTTCGGGTGCCTGACGGCGCGCGTCAGTGTCGGGAGTGGTCGTCATGACGCGTCTTCCCTGCCCGTTATCGGCGGGCGGTACGCCGCTGCCCCGGCTGAGCCTCGCGTCGAGTGACGGGAACCACGTCCGGGACGGTCGCCGGCGCCCCCCTGGTAGGAGCGGTCGGAGCAGCAGGAGCCGCCACATCGGCCGTCATGTCGGTGCCGATCATGAAGGAGACGCAGAGGTGGTTCCATCCGCAGGACCGACACACCTCCACCACATAGATCCGCAGCTGCCCGAACCGAGCAGCCAGGGCATCGAGCGTGCGCGACGAGCGCGCCCTTCCCGATGCGTGCTGTAACTCATCTCCGTATGCATAGGTAACGCGCGTGAGCCGTTCCTTGCGGCAGACCGGGCATCCCACTTCGGTCGCCTCACCGTGGTAGCGCGCCGCCCGCAGCAGATCCGGGTGGGCATCGCAGGCATCCGCCGTGCTGAGCCGCCCGCGTGCCAGGTCAGCTAGGGTCGCCCGGCGCGCGAGCGCGTAGTCGATGACCTGCCACTGACGGGGCATGCCCGCGAGCGTAGTCACGCTGCCTGTGGCCGGGGCGCTCGAGCGCGCCCGCCGGCGTGGGCGCTCAGACCCGGTATCCGACCCCCGGACGACACTCCGGCGACACCCCTGGGTCGGGGTATTTGCACATTGCGTTAGCCGGGACGTACCTTGTTCGATGTATCGCGCCGATACATAGCGCGGATGTACCGGACATAAACGGCAAGCATCCGAATGGTTACTTCCTGCGAGTGCTGAGGGGATGACGATGCTCGAGTTCGCTGTGCTGGGGCTGCTTGCCGAGTCCCCCCTGCACGGCTATGAGCTGCGCAAGCGCCTCAACGCGCTGCTCGGCACCTTCCGTGCCTTCTCCTACGGCTCGCTCTACCCGACCCTGCGGCGCATGCAGGCCGCAGGATGGGTGACGGCGGATTCCGCCGGCCGGGGCGGGCGCAGCAAGGTCGTGTACTCGCTGACCGCCGATGGCAAGGAACGGTTCGCCGAGCTGCTCGGCGAGGCCGGCCCGTCGGCGTGGGAAGACGAAGCCTTCGGCGTGCATTTCGCCTTCTTCTCCAAGACCTCGCCCGAGGCGCGGATGCGCATCCTCGAAGGCCGGCGTATCCGGCTCGAGGAAAAGCGCGAGCGCTTCCGCGGGACCATGGGGCGTGCCCGCGAGCGGGTCGATCGCTACACGATCGAGATGCACCGCCACGGCCTGGAGTCGGTCGAGCGGGAGGTTCGCTGGCTCACCGAGCTGATCGAGACCGAACGCACGATCAGCAATGGGGGCACCCCTCCCGAGCCCCGCACCCCCAGCGCCGAGTCTGCCTCCGAGAACGCCACCCCCGAAACAGCACCACCCCAATAGCACCACCTCATGGCAGGACCGCACCACCAGTACGGCTGCTAGATCCCCAACAGCAAGACCGCTGCTGGGACATCACCCGGGCGCCGCGGGCGTCCGGCAAGGCAAGGAGCGCACCGCCCATGGGATCTGTTCGCGTCGCCATCGTCGGCGTGGGCAACTGCGCCGCGTCCCTGGTCCAGGGAGTCGAGTACTACCGCGACGCGGACCCGGAGTCGCGGGTGCCCGGCCTCATGCACGTCCAGCTCGGCGAGTACCACATCCGCGACATCGAGTTCGTTGCCGCATTCGACGTTGATGGCAAGAAGGTCGGCACCGACCTCGCCGAGGCCATCGGCGCCAGCCAGAACAACACCATCAAGATCGCCGACGTGCCTCCCACGGGAGTTACCGTGCAGCGCGGCCACACCTACGACGGCCTGGGTAAGTACTACCGCCAGACCATCGAGGAGTCCACGGAGGAGCCGGTCGACGTCGTCGCGACGCTTCGCGAGACTCGCGTCGACGTGCTGATCTGCTACCTGCCGGTCGGTTCCGAGGATGCGGCGAAGTTCTACGCACAGTGCGCGATCGACGCCAACGTGGCGTTCGTCAACGCACTGCCGGTGTTCATCGCCGGTACCCCGGAGTGGGCGGAGAAGTTCCGCGCAGCCGGTGTGCCGATCGTCGGAGACGACATCAAGAGCCAGGTCGGAGCCACCATCACACACCGTGTGCTGGCGCGGCTTTTCGAAGACCGTGGCGTCGTCCTCGACCGCACCATGCAGCTGAACGTCGGCGGCAACATGGACTTCATGAACATGCTCGAGCGCGAGCGGCTCGAGTCCAAGAAGATCTCCAAGACCCAGTCGGTCACCAGCAACATGGATCACGACATGGGCAAGAGCAACGTGCACATCGGGCCGTCCGACTACGTCGCGTGGCTCGATGACCGCAAGTGGGCGTACGTACGGCTCGAGGGCCGCGCGTTCGGCGATGTGCCGCTCAACCTCGAGTACAAGCTCGAGGTCTGGGACTCGCCCAACTCGGCGGGTGTCATCATCGACGCCCTGCGCTGCGCCAAGATCGCCAAGGACCGCGGTATCGGCGGCCCGATCCTCGGCCCGAGCTCGTACTTCATGAAGAGCCCGCCGGTGCAGTACCGCGACGACATCGCTCACAAGCTCGTCGAGGCCTTCATCGCCGGCGACTCCTCCGGAGTGCCCGCGTAACCAGTCAGGCCAACAGAAACGGCCGTCGTCCTTCGGGGCGGCGGCCGTTTTCGTGTGCCTTGATCAACGCTCCCATGATCATGGAATCAGGCTGTTGATCACGCCCAAACCATGATCATGGGCGCGTTGATCTTGAAACGTCAGAGCAGGGTGGGCTCGACGAATTCGAGGTCGGCGGCTTCCTGGGCGGCGCGCTGCAGGCCGCTGACGCTGCGCAGTTGGACCTCTCGCAACGCGATCGCCAGTCCGATGCAGATGGCGGTGAGGGGCACGGCGGTGAGGAAGACGTCACCGAGGGCGCTGCTGTAGGCGATCCCGATGGCGTGCCGCACGGCCGCCGGCAGCGCCTTGACCGCCTCCGGGCTCGTCACCAGCTTGTCGGCGGACTTGCCCACCTCGCGTGCCACAGCCGGTGGCAGGTGATGCGTCAGCCCGAGGGAGAGCCGGTTGGTGAGCAAGGCGCCGAAGGCGGAAGCGCAGACCGCGCCGCCCATCGTGCGGAAGAACATCACCGATGAGGTCGCGATCCCGAGATCACGCGTCTCGACCGCACTTTGCGTCGCCATGACCAGCGTCTGCATCAGCAGGCCCATGCCGCCGCCGGTGATGAACATCCAGCTGCCGAGCACCACGAGCGACGTGTGCGGCCCGAGCTGGGTCAGCAGCAGGAGGCCCGCCGTGGCGATGATGGTGCCGGAGACGACGAAACCCTTGTAGCGCCCGAACCGTGAGATGAGCCGGCCCGAAACGATCGAGGTGAGCAGCACCCCGAGCAGCACGGGAAGCATCATGAGCCCGCTCGCCGTGGCCGAGGTCCCCCGGACCACCTGCAGGTACTGCGGCAAGAAGATGATCACGCCGAACATCACGCCGCCGGTCAGGAAGCCGATCAGCGAGGTGCCGCGGAAGGTGTCGTTGCGCAGCAATCGCAACGGCAGGATCGGCTCCGCAGCGACGCGTTCGCGGAGGACGAAGGCGACGATGAGCGCCGCGCCGGCAGCGAACAGGCCGATCAGCGTCGGTGAGGTCCAGCCGAAGTCACGCCCGCCGGTCTGGGTGCCGATCAGGATGGCGCTGACACCGGCGACCAGGAGGGTGGCCCCCGCCCAGTCGATCTTCACCTGGCGAGACGTGAACGGCAGGTGCAGCACCCGGTTGATGACGACGAGGGCAAGCAGGCCGAGCGGCAGGTTCACGTAGAACACCCAGCGCCAGGAAGCGCTGTCGACCAGGAAGCCACCCAGCAGCGGACCGATGATGCTCGAGGAGACGAAGACGACGCTGAAATAGCCCTGGTAGCGGCCCCGCTCACGCGGCGGGATGATGTCGGCGATCACCGCGAGGGCGAGCGACATCAGGCCGCCGGCGCCGATGCCCTGCAGCGCCCGGAAGCCGATGAGCTCGGTCATGTTCTGCGCCAGCCCGCACAGCGCGCTGCCCACCAGGAAGATGCAGATCGACAGCTGCAGGACGCGCTTGCGTCCGTACAGGTCACTGGCCTTGCCGTAGAGCGGGGTGCTGACGGTCGAGGTCAGCAGGTAGACCGTCACCACCCAGGACAGCAGATCCTGGCGGTGGAACTCACCGACGATGGTAGGCAGCGCGGTGCTGACGATCGTCTGGTCGAGGGTCGCCAGGAACATGCCGAGCATCAGCCCCGACATGATGATCAGGATCTGGCGGTGCGAATACGCGTTAGGAATGACGTCGTCGGCTGAGAGATGCGGCCCGGGGGCCGGCGCGTCGACCGAGTCCGGACCCGAGGGCCGGTGTCCCAGCGTCGTCATGAAGCCACCAGGCTGCCGCGGCTGCCGGTGTCGATACCTTCCCCGTCAGCAACAAGCCGCTCCAGCAGCTCGACCAGCAGGGAGCGATCGGCCTCCGGCCAGCCCGCCATCGAATCGGCAAGGGCCTGCAGGCGCAGCGAGCGGGAGGCCTCGAGCGCCTGGCGCCCGGCGTCGGTGGGCGTGAGCAGTGCAGCCCGGCGGTCCCCCGGGTCGCTCTCGCGGCCGACGAGGCCCGCGTGCCAAAGAGTCTTGATGTGGCGGCTGACGGTGGAGGGATCGAGCTCCAGGGCGACCGACAGGTCGGACAACCGGATCGGAGCCAGGCTGGCGAGCTTGGCCAGCACCCAATAGCCGCCGCGGTCCAACCCCTTCGGGGCCTCCCCGCTGGCCTTGGCGAGCCGGCGCAGCGCCGCGAACAGCGCGACTTCAAGGCGCAGTTCTTCATCCACCCCGCGAGTATCGTTCAGTTGCTTGCTCCCTACAACTATAAATCTAGTGGGGTAATTCACTTCTGAGAAGTATCGGCCGCGCCGCCTCCTTCCCAGGGTGCGCAAAACTCAGTTATCGACTCTAAATCGGCGATTTAGCGTCGTTTACTGGGTTTCTGCACACGTCCAGCGGCGGCCGGCGCCGCAAGCCCTGGACGCGGACCCGGCGATGGTTATGGTCCCGGGATGAGCGTCGACATCCGCTCGGCGACGTCGTTCGCCGACGTGTCCGTTGTCCTCGCACCCAAGAACCCCCAGGCGACGGTGTGCTGGTGCTTGAGCCACCGGCTCGATTCGAAGACCAACAAGGCGCTGGTCGGACCGCAGCGCGGCGCGTACGTCGAGCAGCTCACCAGAGCGAAGGTCCCGCCGGGAGTCCTTGCCTACGAGGGCACCGAGGTCGTCGGGTGGGCAGCGGTGGCGCCGCGCGCGGAGCTTCCGTTCGCTCGCTCGCGCAAGATCCCCCACGTCGACGAGCTCGCCGTCTGGTCCGTGTGGTGCTTTCGGGTGCTTGCCGGACGCCGCGGTCAGGGCGTCGCGCACGCCTTGCTCGAGGGTGCCGTTGGCTTTGCAGCCGAACGTGGAGCGCCTGCCATCGAGGGCTACCCGGTCGACAACCAGGGCCGGAAGGTCGACGCGACGATGGCCTACGTCGGCACCCGCTCGCTCTTCGAAGCGACAGGATTCACGCTGGCCGGCCAAACGACCGCGGTGGCCGGAGGCTTCCCGCGGGTGATCATGCGCCGCGCGCTTTGACGTCAGCTGCCGGTGATTCCCTGCTCGCGCGCCCACTCCAGCAGCCGCTTGCGCGCCTCATCCGGGTCGAGCGGCCCCTCGTTCATCCGCAGGTCCAGCAGGTAGTTGTAGGCCTTGCCGAGCATCGGACCGGGCGAGATCCCCAGTATCTGGCCGATCTCGTGGCCGTTCAGGTCGGGTCGGATGCGGTCGAGCTCCTCCTGCTCGCGCAGGACAGCGATGCGCTGCTCGAGCACGTCGTAGGAGTGCGACAGCGAGGCAGCCTTGCGCTTGTTGCGGGTCGTGCAGTCCGAACGCACCAGGACATGCAACCGGTCCAGCAGCGGACCGGCGTCGGTGGCGTAACGCCGCACGGCCGCGTCACTCCACTCGCCGCGTCCGAACCCGTGGAAGCGCAGATGCAGCTCCACCAGCTTGGAAACGTCGTCGACGAACGCCTTCGGGTAGCGCAGCGCTGCCAACCGCCGCCGGGTCATCGAGGCCCCGACGACCTCGTGGTGGTGGAACGTCACCGCACCGGGCCGTGGCGTCTTGCGCGTGAGCGGCTTGCCGATGTCGTGCAGCAGGGCGGCCATCCGCGTCACCAGGTCGGGACCGCCGAGCCGCCCCTCGAGCGCACGCACGTTGTCCAGCACGGTGAGTGTGTGGACGTAGACGTCCTTGTGCTGGTGGTGCTCGTCGATCTCCATCCGCAGCCCCGGCAGCTCCGGGATCACGATGTCGGCGATGCCGGTGTCGACCATCAGCGACAGGCCGGTCCCCGGATCGTCGGTCAGCAGGAGCTTGCTGAACTCGTCGCGGATGCGTTCGACCGCCACGATGGAAAGCCGCTCGGCACGGCTGCGCATCGCCTCGACCAGCGCGGGGTCGGGCCGCACTCCGAGCGCCGCGACGAACCGGGCCGCCCGCAGGATCCGCAGCGGGTCGTCGTCGAAGGAGGACTCCGGGGATCCCGGCGTGCGCAGCACCTTCGTGCCGAGGTCCGCCACGCCACCGAAGTTGTCGACGAAGACGTGCCCCGGCACCGAGACGGCCATGGCGTTGATCGTGAAGTCGCGGCGCGAGAGGTCGTCGTCCAGTGAATCGCCGTAGGACACCTCGGGATTGCGGCTCGTCCGGTCGTAGGCCTCGCTGCGGTACGTGGTGATCTCGAACCGCCGGCCACGGCGTTGCAGGCCCACCGTCCCGAAAGCGATCCCCACGTCCCACGTCGAATCGCCCCAGCGGCGAGCGATCTCCTGCACCTGCTCGGGGCGCGCGTCGGTGGCGAAATCAAGATCGGCATCCGCGTTCGCGGCACCCAGGAGCGCGTCGCGTACCGAACCTCCGACGAGGTACAGCTCGTGACCGGCGGAGGCGAACTGGGCGCCCAGCTCATCGGCCGCTTCGGGAACGGTCAGCAGGCTGCTGATGGCGCGCGCAGCGGGGTCGCTGGGGTCATCGAGCGCAATGCGGGGCACGAGTTCACGAGCCTAGCCTGCGCAGCCTGGTCGCGGTGAGCCGTCACCATGCTGTGACGTTGGCCTCGTACGATCCGCTCATGCCACGTCCGTCGCCCAAGCCGGGGCGGCGCCGGTTGAACCGCGTCGAGGAGACCTCGGCGGGTGGCCTCATCGTCGACCGGCGCGCCCCCGGGGCACAGGCTGCCCTGATCGGGCGGCTCGACCGGCGCGGGCGACTGCTCTGGTCGCTGCCGAAGGGTCACGTCGAGGAGGGCGAGACCCCAGCGGATACGGCGGTACGCGAAGTCTCCGAGGAGACCGGCATCTTCGGCCGGGTGATCGCCCCGCTCGGAGTGATCGACTTCTGGTTCGTCGCCGACGGCAAACGGGTCCACAAGACCGTTCACCACTACCTGCTGCTCGCCGAGAGCGGCGAACTGTCGGACGCCGACGTCGAGGTCACCGAAGTGGCCTGGGTACCGCTGGCCGAGCTCGAGAACCGGCTCGCGTACGAGGACGAGCGCCGGCTGATCGAGGATGTGCCCGCGCTCCTGGCAGACATTGCGTAACCGGCGGCCGAATGCGCTGCGGGTCCTACGGCTGACGATCCCCCTCGTCGTGGGGGTGTTGCTGCTCGCCCTCTCGCCGCCGGCGACCGCGAGTCCCGTGCGCCTCACCGCTGCCCAGCCGCCCGACGTCAGCGTCCTCATCGACACCATCACGCCGCTTTCTCCGGGACCGAAGGACACCCTGCGCATCACTGGACGCGTCGTCGACCGCAGCGCCGCCGCCCTGACCCGGGTGAGCATCGCCCTGCACCTCGGCAGCGCGGTTTCAAGCCGAACCGAATTGCACGACCTGCGAGCAGCGCCCGTCCCGCAGCCGATTGCCCAGCCAGACGCGGTTCAGGTCGGCAGTGGCCGGCTGACGTCGGGCCACGCGCTCCGGTTCGCCATGGCGTTCAAGATCAGTGAGCTTCAGAGCAAGGGACTGCTGCCGGATCCGGGCGTCTACCCGCTGCAGGTGACGGCCACCGGAATCAGGCAGGGCGACGCGCGCTTCAGTGACCTCGCCACGGCCAGCACCTTCCTGCCCTACATCCCGACAACCGCGGCCAACCGTGCCACGCCACTCGCCTGGCTGATACCGCTGACCGCCGATCCGGCACTGCTCGCCGACGGCGATTTCACCAGTGACGCGGCCACCTCCGCCGTCGCGAATGGTGGACGCCTGAAGCGGCTGCTCGACGCACTGCAGTCGGCCTCCGCAGCTTCCGTCACGCTCGATCCCGCGCTGATCCGGACGCTCAGCCTCGCCGCGAACGGCCGCTACGTGGTCGCCGTGCCGGGGAAGACCACCGGCAAGCTCGTGCCGGCGAGCACGGCATCGAAAGACTGGCTCGACGAGCTGCGCGCCAGTTCCCAGCTGAGCGTGATCCCGCTGCCGTATGACGATGTCGACGTGGAGGCCCTGCTGCACAACGGTGGCCGCAGCCTCGCCGATGCCGCCGGCAAGCGCGGCACCGACGTCCTGAAGCTCGGGCTGCTGCACACCACCACCAGCGTCACCTCGAACATCGCCGTGCCGCCGGACGGCCTCGTCGATGCGGCCGGCGCGAACTACTACCGCACCACGGCCGGCGCGCAGGCGCTGGTGCTGTCATCGGACGCTGTGCCGTCCACGGGTGACAATCCCAGCGCTTCAGCGAAATCATCGAGCACGCCGACGCAATTGCTGCTCTCCGACGACGTCCTGAACCAGCTCGTCACGGCAGGAATCGCGGCGAACACGACCCCGCGGCTGGCCGAGCAGGAAGTCATCGCCGAGCTCGCCGAAGCCCACATCGAGGACGGGTTCTCCAGCGCGACGACCAAGGGCGCAGCCACCACGCGTCCCCTGTTGATCGCGCCGCCGGACGGCTGGAACACCACCAGCGCGTGGCTCAGCCGGCTCCTGACCGACACCAAGCACCTGCCGTGGATCCGGCAGACCTCGGTCAGCTCCCTGCTGACCGCACCCACCGAACCGCGAGCGGCTCTGCAGTACCCGACGGCGGCCCGGGCTGCGGAGATCCCGTCGTATCTCGTGCAGTCCAGCCTCGCGATCACCACCAACACGCAAGGTCTCTTCAGTAACCCGCAGCCGCCGGGTGCGCCGCCGGCCCAGTCGCCGGCCAGCATCCTGCAGCCGATCCGCGACGCGGCGCTCGCCACCGTCTCCAGCCGCTGGCGTTCGGATCCGGACCCAGGCGTTTCCTTTCCGCAACAGCGCGGAGATCGCGCTCACCAGCCTCGCTCAGCAGATCAAGGTGGTCGCCAGCCCGCAGGTCACGCTCACCAGCCGGTCGGGGAAGGTTCCGGTGACGCTGGAGAACGACCTCGGGGCGGCGGTGGACGTCTCACTGGTGCTGAGCTCGCTCGACCGCTCTCGCGTCAGCTCCGACACGGTCGTGACCCGCAACGTGCGGGCCGGGCAGAAGGTGCAGGTGGAGGTCGAGGTGAAGGCGGCGAGCGCCGGCACCTTCCCGGTCCGGCTGACCCTGTACACGACTGACGGGCGGCCAGCTCGGAACGCCGGTCCAGGTGCTGGTGCGCTCGACGAGATACGGCATCGTCGCCACGATCTTCACCATCGCGGCGCTCTCGGTCCTGGGGCTCGCGGTGCTCATTCGCGCCGTCCGCGGTCTGATCCGGCGTGCGCGCCGGCCACCGCAGGCTCCGCTGCACCCGGCGAGCAACCCATGAGCGGGCCCACCGTCAGCACCGCCCGCCTCGGGCGCGCGACCGGGGTGATGGCGCTCGGCACGGTCGCCTCGCGCGGCACCGGCTTCCTGCGCACGGTGGCGATCACGGCCGCCATCGGCGTGCATTCGGTGGGTGACGCCTACAACGTCGCCAACACCACCCCCAACATCATTTATGACCTGCTCCTGGGCGGGGTGCTCACCAGCGTCGTCGTGCCGGTGCTGGTGCGGGCGAGCAAGGAGGACGAGGACGGCGGCGAGCGCTTCGCCAGCTCGCTGCTCACGGTCGTCGGGCTGGGCCTGGCGATCTTCACGGTCATCGGCATCCTGATCGCACCGCTGATCGCGCGGATCTACCTGGCCAATGCGGCCGAGGTGTCGCTCGCGACGACCTTCATGCGATGGTTCCTGCCGCAGATCGTCTTCTACGGCGTCGGCGCGACCATCGGGGCAATCCTCAATATCCGCGGGCGTTTCGGGGCTCCGATGGTGACCCCTGTCCTGAACAACCTCGTGGTGATCGCGATCGCCGTCATCTTCATCTTCCTGCCGGGGCGACACCCCCTGACCGTCGGCGGGCTGACGACGACCCAGATCTGGGTGCTCGGCGCCGGCACCACTCTCGGCGTCATCGCGATGACGCTGGCGCTGCTTCCGTCGCTACGGGCCAGCGGTTTTCGCTACCGGCCGCGCCTCGACCTACGCCATCCCGGGCTCCGCCAGGCGATCCGCCTCGGCGGCTGGGTGCTGGTCTATGTCGCCGCCAGCCAGCTGAGCTACTTCGTGGTCACCCGGCTCGCCACCGGCCCGGTCGCGTTCACCGTCTACTCCAACGCCTACCAGCTTTTCCAGCTCCCGCACGCGATCGTGGCCGTCTCGCTTATCACGGCGCTGCTGCCGCGCATGAGCTCTCATGCCGCCGACGACCGGCTGGATCTGGTGCGCAGCGACCTCTCGCTCGGATTGCGCATGTCCGCGGTCGTCCTGGTGCCGGCGGCGCTCGGACTCTTCGCGCTTTCGCGACCGCTGGCCATCACCCTTTTCGCCCACCACTCGACGAGCGTCGCGGACGCCACCCGCATCGGGGCAGCGCTCGCCGCGTTCGCCGCGGCCGTGCTCCCGTTCAGCGCATTTCAGCTGCAACTACGGGCCTTTCTACGCCATGGCCGACAGCCGCACCCCGGCCTTCGTCATGTGCGCGGTCGCCGGCGTCAACATTGCCAGCGGGCTGCTGCTCGCTTACGCGCTTACCCGATCGTGAGCGCGCCGTCGCGCTCGCGCTGTCCTTCGCGCTCGCGTACGCAGTGGGCGCCGCGATCTGCTTCCGCCTCCTGCGCCGGCGGCTGCAAGGCGTCGAAGGACCGCGGATCCTGCGGACGCTGGCGCGCGCTGCCGTCGCCGGCGCGATCGCCGCCGCCATCGCCTACGCGCTCTCGACCGTGCTGCGCGGAGCAGTGGGGCACGGGGTCGCCGGGAGCCTGCTCGGCGTCGTCGTGGGAGCGCTGGTCGGCGGTGCTTTCTACCTGGCCGCCGCGTGGCGGATGACCGACGAGTTGCGCGGGGTCGTATCCCTCATCGGCGGACGCGTTCGCCGCGGCTGACCTGCCCCAACGCCCGCCGCGCCCCTCCCCGCGCTTGATCAGCTCTCTCAACCCGTACCCGAATCCTGCCGATGAACCTGACCACAGTCGGCGTCCGGCCGACCTGAGACGGTAGGTGGGCGCCATGGTCACGGGCTGGTTCGTCCGCCTGACCTTGGTTTTCGCGGTCATCGCGGTCTTCGCGTTCGACGGGATCTCGGTCGTCGCGACCCATTTCTCAGCCAGTGACGACGCGCAGACAGCAGCTCAGGCCGCGGCGACGGCGTACCAGCACTCCGGTCTGGTCGGCTCTGCCGTCACGGCCGCCGAGGCCACCCTCCCCAAGGGCGAGAAGCTCGTTCCCGGCTCCGTCGAGGTCACCAAGACCGGCAACGTGACCCTGGAGGTCCGCCGCACCGCGCGCTCGCTGCTGCTGCACCTGACCTCGCAGACCAAGGGATGGGCCGTCGTCACCGAGTCCGGCTCCGCGAACCCGCCGAGCTGACGTTCGCCGCACCCGCTTTTGTCATCCCTCCGTTCGGCGCGCTAACAGCGGCAACCGACGACGCTCCGTACACTCGCCCTCGGTGGAGCAGCGCTCGCGGGCGTGTCGCCGGCGCGCTCGGGCGCGTGAAGGAGCAGCAGACCGAAGCAGCCGTTACGCAGGCAGGGCGGAGGGACGGTGCCGGACAGCGGACCCACCGGCGTGCGCATCGATCCAGAGCGCGAGCCGGCTCCCACCGACCCCAACATGATGGCGATTCCCCCGACGGAGCAGTTGTCCGCCGTCCCCGTCGCCACCCCCGCGGCGGTGCGCACCACCCTTCATCCCGGGGTCCTGCTCGACGGCCGCTACCAGCTCCAGCGTCACATCAGCGATCGCGGTGACGTCCAGCTGTGGCAGGGCGAAGATCAGGTCCTGGCCCGGCCGGTCGCCATCCGGCTGATCATCGACACCGGGCTCCCGACCGCCATGGAAAGCATCGACCAGTTGCTCGCCGCCGCCCGGCGTTCGGGCCAGCTGATCCACAACAGCGCGGCCTCCACCTACGACGCGACCACCACCAGCGCCGACGGCCTGCCGCTCGCCTACGTGGTGAGCGAGTGGGTGCTCGGCATCTCACTGCTGGACCTGCTGCGCGACGGCCCGCTGCTTCCCGAGCGAGCGGCGTCAGTCCTGCTGTCGGTGGCGAAAGTGGTCGCCGCGGCCCATGCGGTCGGCGTCACGCACGGTGACCTGCATCCCGGTGACGTCGTCATCACCTCGCACGGGCTGATCAAGGTGCTCGACCTGGAGATGCGTGCAGCACTCGGGGATCGTTCGGCGGCCGAGCGCGAGACCCGCGACGTCATCGGCCTCGGCGCCCTGCTCTACGCCAGCCTCACCGGCCGCTGGCCGCTGGCTGCCGGCCGCGGGCTACCCCCGGCCGAACACGATCACAACGGCGCCTGCCGCTCGCCTCGCCAGCTGCGCGCCGGCGTCCCCCGTGAACTCGATGCCTCTGACGATGGCAGCCCTCGGATCCGCCGCAGGCGCGTCCGGCAGCCCGCCGCCGCGCCCGACCGCTCCCGAGATGGTCGAGGCGCTGCAGACGATCGTCGCCATGCAGCCGACCGGTTCCCATCCGGTGCTCGATGACGACCCGGAGGCCTACACCGCGGCCGGTCAGACCGCCAAGGCCGCGCAGGCCGAGCGCCTCGCCCGGGAGACGGACGCCCGCCGGCGCACGATCAGGCGCCGGGTGCTGCCGGTGACGCTGCTCGTGGTGCTTGCCCTGGCGGCGTGGCTGGTGGGCGTCGCCGTCGGCAAGCTCCCGGGCCATTCGAAAGGTGCTCCAGCGGTCGGGGCCAGCGCCTCCGCGTCTCCCACCGGATCGGTGTTGAAGTTCGCCTCCGTGGTCGATTTCGACCCCTCACCGGGAGACGGCGCCGAAGACCCCAGCGGAGTCCCGTTCGCCTACGACAACAACCTCGGAACGGCCTGGTCCACCGAGATCTACATCGGCAGCCAGTGGGGAGGCACCGGTAAGTCCGGAGTCGGGCTCAAGGTCGACCTCGGCAAGCCGGTAGCGGTCTCCCAGGTCAACCTGGTCTTCAACCAGCGCGGCGTGCGGGTGGAACTGCGGTACTCGAAGAACGACGCCGCCTCCCTGGACGCATACACGGTGGCGGCCACATCGGGCCCGTCGCCGGGTCTGGCCCAGACGCTCCGCCCCCGCGCCGGCGCCTACCGGTACTGGCTGGTCTGGCTCACCGAACTGCCCCGCCAGAACACCCCCATCGGGGCCGACCTACTCGGCGGCCCTGGCTGAGATGAGGTTCTACGGCTGAGCCTTCCCCTCGCAGCGGCATGCGTGCGAGGGAATGCCGGCCTCCTACGATCCGTTCTACAGACCGGCTGACCGGGATCAACCAGATCACGTGATGCCCAGGATTTCGGAGACGATGTGAGCGAGAGCGCCATGAATTCGGGTTCCGCAACGACCGGCCAGGAGAGCAGTTCCCACGAGGTCCGAGACGTCGTGATCATCGGCTCGGGCCCGGCCGGCTATACCGCCGCCGTCTACACCGCACGGGCCAACCTGCGTCCCCTCGTGTTCGAGGGAGCAGTGACCGCCGGCGGGGCTCTGATGCAGACCACCGAGGTGGAGAACTTCCCCGGCTTCGCCGAGGGCGTCCAGGGCCCCGAGCTCATGGAGGCCATGCGCCAGCAGGCCGAGCGCTTCGGTGCCGAACTGGTCGCCGACGACGTCATCGAGGTCGACCTGAAGGCCGAACCCAAGGTCATCCGGGCTCACGAGCGCACGGTGCTCGCCCGCACCGTGATCGTCACGACCGGTTCGCAGTGGCGCAAGCTGGGCGTGCCCGGCGAGGAGCGGCTGCTCGCCCACGGGGTGTCCGCCTGCGCCACCTGTGACGGCTTCTTCTTCCGTGACCAGGACATCGCGGTCGCCGGGGGTGGCGACTCCGCGATGGAGGAGGCCACGTTCCTCACCCGCTTCGCGCGCAGCGTCACGATCGTCCACCGCCGTGACGCGCTGCGGGCCAGCGCGATCATGCAGGAGCGCGCGTTCTCCAACGACAAGATCAAGTTCCTCTGGAACGCGAAGATCGAGGAAGTCCTCGGCGATACGTCGATGACCGGACTGCGCGTGCGCGACGTCAACACCGGCGAGGTCACCGACCTGCCCGTGACCGGACTGTTCGTCGCGATCGGGCATGACCCGCGATCGGACCTGTTCACCGGCCAGATCGACATGGACGACGAGGGCTACATCAACGTCGCGTCACCCACCACCCTGACCAACATTCCCGGTGTGTTCGCCGCCGGTGACGTGGTCGACCACACGTACCGCCAGGCGATCACCGCGGCCGGCACCGGATGTGCGGCGGCACTCGACGCCGAGCGTCACATCGCCGACCTCGAGGACCGCCACGACGAGGCCCCCGAGGGTCCGGCCACACCGCCCCCGCCCGCCAGCGAGTCCGTCGAGTCCCTCGCTTCCGCCCGCTGAACCACTCGTTACCGCTACTCGTTCGCTTCTCTCGCCTACCAACACACCAGGAGGACCCCCCATGGGGAGCACCCAGCCCGTGACGGATGACACGTTCGCCGCCGAGGTACTGAAGAGCGACCTGCCAGTGCTGGTCGACTTCTGGGCCGAGTGGTGCGGGCCGTGCAAGATGGTCGGCCCCGTGCTCGAGGAGATCGCCGCCGAGCACGCCGACAAGCTGCGCATCGTCAAGCTCAACATCGACGAGAACCCCGAGGTCGCACGCAAGTACGGCATCATGTCGATCCCGACGATGTCGGTCTTCGTCGGCGGCGAGGTCGCCAAGAGCATCGTCGGCGCCAAGCCGAAGGCCGCCCTGCTGCGCGACCTCGAAGGCTTCGTCTAAGCCCGGATCAGCCGCGGGCGTCGCCACGAGCCGAAACGCTGACCCAAGGTGGCCGCGTTTTGGTGGCTTGGCGTCAGCTGCGGTGGGTATCGGTCGCTAAGCTGGCACCGTTCAGTGAAGCTCGTTGCCACCGTTCGCCGACCGTTCGCCGAACAGGCGCTGACATGGGCGGGATTTCGCCGATCATCGTGCCACTCTTTCGCCGCGGGTCTACCGGGCCTGCCGTCCAGCACCTGCGCCTGCAGCTGATCGACCTCGGGCTGCTCGGGCCGGTCACCGCGGGCGCTCCTGATGTCTTCGACGACGACGTCGATGAGGCCGTCCGGCGGCTGCAGCAGTCGCGTGGGCTGCTGGTCGACGGCATCGTCGGGCCCGACACATTCGGCGCCCTGCAGGAGGCGCGCCAGCACCTCGGCGGGCGCTTGCTCTACCGCAGCGTCAGCCATCCGTTCACCGGCGACGACGTCCTGGAGTTGCAGTCGCGGCTTGCCGACATGGGCTTCGACGTGGGTCGCTGTGACGGGATCTTCGCCAAGCGAACCGAAGACGCGCTGCGCGAGTTCCAGCACAACCGCGGCCTGGTCAACGACGGCTGCTGCGGGCCGATGACCCTGCGCGAGCTCGAGAAGCTGCGGCACACCGTGGTCGGAGGCCGGCCGTACGAGCTACGCGAGTCCGAGAAGCTGCGGGGCGCGGGCCCTTCGCTCGCCGGCAAGACCGTCGTCCTGGATCCCGGTCACGGCGGTAGCGACCCCGGCTGGACCGTCGGCTCGCTCTGCGAGCGGGACATCGTGGCTGACCTCGCGGCGCAGCTCGAAGGCCGCCTGATGGCCGTCGGCGTGAACGCGTTCCTCACCCATCGCCACGACGAGAACCCCGACGAGGCCCAGCGCGCCAAGTTCGCCAACACCACCAACGCCGATCTGCTGGTCAGCCTGCATTGCGACGGGCATCCCACGCCGGCGCCGCACGGTGTCGCGAGCTACTACTTCGGCACCTGGCGCACCTCGTCCGTGGTGGGCGAGCGGTTTGCTGACCTCATCCAGCGCGAGGTCGTCGCGCGTACCGACCTGCTGGACTGCCGTAGCCACCCGAAGAGCTGGCCGCTGTTGCGGGCCACCAGGATGCCGGCCGTCCGGCTGGAGCTCGGCTACCTGAGCAACCCCCGCGACGCGTCGTTTCTGGCGTCGCGCGAATTCCGGGCCGTCGTCGCGGAAGCAGTGCTGGCCGCGGTGCAGCGCATCTTCCTTCCTGCCGAGCTCGACCCGCCCACAGGGACGTTCCGCCTCCCGGATGCCCTGCTGCAGCCGCGCGAAGCTCCGCTCGGCTACGCGCGCTGACCCGCCGGGCGCAGGATCTCCGGCGTCATCGATCCGAGGAGCCGCTCCAGCGCCACCTCGACGTCCTCACGCCACGTCACGACGCTCTTGAGTTCCAGCCGCAGTCGCGGCCAGCGGTGGTGGGGTCGCACCGTCTTGAACCCGACCGCCAGCAGGTAGTCGGCAGGCAGCAGGCAATGGCCGGGCTTGCCCTGGGCGTCGCCGAAAGCCTCGATCGCACGCACCCCGCGGCGCAGCAGATCCTTGGCGACGCTCTGGATCAGCACCCGGCCCAGCCCCTGACCGGTGAACTCCTCGATGATCTGGCCGGTCATCAGCAGCACGGCATCGGCGCTGACCGGGCTGGTGGGAAACGCGACGGCGCGCGGGATGTACGCCGGCGGCGCAAAGAGCGCGAACCCGGCAGGGACGCTGTCGACGTACACGACCTTCCCGCACGACCCCCAGTCCAGCAGCGTCGCCGAGACCCAGGCCTCCTTCTCGAAGGCCGAGTCACCGGACTCCTCAGCGCGCGAGCGCGCCACCGGATCCAGCTCCCAGAACACGCACTTTCGGCAGCGGACCGGCAGGTCATCGAGGTTGTCGAGGGTGACGTTGGCGACGCGTCGGCTCATCGGACACCCCGTCCGGCACGCACCGGGGAAAGCAGCGCCGCGGCCATGCCGATCATGAAGCCGGCCACGAAGAGCGCGGCAGGACGCGGCGAGCATCGACCGGCCGGCCGTACTGCGTGCGCCCATAAAAACTCAGGATAGAGCAGCCGCTCGGTTACCTTGGAATCATGTCGGCGACCTCGCTCGACCCGTATACCGGTCGTTACGCGCTCCGCACCCGGGGCATGACCGCATCGGAGATCCGAGCTCTCTTCGCCGTCGCGAGCCGCCCCGAAGTGGTGAGCCTCGCCGGTGGCTCGCCGTACACCGCTGCCCTGCCGCTCGACGCGGTGGGCGCGCTGCTGGATCAACTGGTCGCTGACCAGGGCGCTGTCGCGCTGAACTACAGCACGGGCCAGGGCGATCCGCGCTTGCGCGAGCAGATCTGTGACGTGATGTCGCTGGTCGGCATCACCGGCTCGCCCGACGACGTGGTGGTGACGGTCGGCAGCCAGCAGGCGCTCGACCTGATCTCCCGGACCTTTCTCGATCCCGGCGACGTCGTGATCGCCGAGGCGCCCAGCTACGTCGGGGCGCTGGGTACGTTCGCCTCTGCCCAGGCCGAGGTGCTGCACGTCGCGATGGACGAGGACGGCATGATCCCCGCCGCCCTGCGCGAGACCATCGCATACTGCACAAAGGCGGGCAAGAAGGTCAAGTTCCTCTACGTCATCCCGAATTACCAGAATCCGGCCGGCGTCTCGCTGAGCCTCGCCCGGCGTCAGGAGATCCTGGCTATTGCCGAAGAGGCCGACCTGCTGATCGTCGAGGACGATCCGTACGGCCTGCTCGGCTTCGACAGCGAACCCTTCCGCGCCATCCGGGCCGATGGTGCCGATCGGGTGCTCTACCTGGGCACTTTCAGCAAGACGATCGCCCCCGGGCTGCGGATCGGCTGGGTCCTGGCGCCCCATGGCGTCCGCGAGAAGCTCGTCCTTGCCAGCGAGGCGCAGATCCTGTGCCCGCCGACCTTCAACCAGCTGGCCATCTCGCGCTACCTGCAGACCCAGCCGTGGCTCGAGCAGGTCAAGACCTTCCGCGAGATCTACCGCGAGCGCCGTGATGCGCTGCTGGACGGGCTCGCCACCGCGCTACCCGTCCAGCTGCACCTGGACCATTCCGAGCGGGGGCTTCTACGTCTGGCTGACCCTCCCGGAGGGTCTGGACGCCAAGGCGATGCAAGCCCGCGCCGTCGCCGCCCGGGTGGCGTACGTGCCGGGGATCGCGTTCTACGCCGACGGCAACGGGCGGCGCAACCTGCGCTTGTCGTACTGCTTCCCGCCCCCTGACCGCATCCGGGAGGGTGTCCGCCGGCTGGCCGCGGTGCTCGCCGAGGAGCTGGAGCTGCTGGAAACGTTCGGACCGGTCCAGCCGCGCGGCATCGTCGGTCCCGGCGACGGGCCGACCCCGGAGCTCGCATGACTGAGTTGGAGCGCGCGTTCGTGCTGGCCGGCGGCTTGTCGGTGGAGCGCGACGTCTCGCTGCGCAGTGGCCGCCGGGTGGCTGACGCGCTGCGCGGGGTCGGGATCGAGGCCGTCCTGCTCGACGCCGACGCGCATCTGCTGCCCCGGCTGATCTCCGAAGCCCCCGACGCGGTGTTCATCGCGCTGCACGGCGGCCCGGGTGAGGACGGCGCGCTGCGCGGCGTGCTCGACCTGATGGGGGTCGCCTACGCGGGCTCCTCCGCGCATGCCTGCCGGCTCGCGTTCGACAAGCCGACCGCCAAGTCGCTGATCGCCGGCGCAGGGATGATCACGCCGCCCTGGCTGGCGCTTCCTCACGCCACGTTCCGGGAGTTGGGCGCGTCGACGGTCATCGCCCAACTCGTCGAACGGCTCGGGCTGCCGCTGATGGTCAAGCCCGCAGCCGGGGGCTCGGCGCTGGGTGCCACGATCGTGCGCGAGCCCGGCGAGCTTCCGGGAGCGCTGGTCGCCAGCTTCGGCTACGCCGACACCGCGCTGATCGAGCGGTTCATCGTCGGCACCGAGCTCACGGTGGCCGTCATCGACACCGGTGATGGCCCGCAGGCGCTGCCCGCGGTCGAGATCGATGCGCTCGGCGGCCCGTATGACTACGCGGCGCGATACACGGCTGGATCGACCGAGTTCTATGTACCCGCACGCGTCAGCAAGGAAGCCGCCGAGGAAGCGGCCCGGCTGGCCGTCGTCGCCCACCGGGTACTGGGGCTGGCCGATCTCAGCCGGACCGACTGCATCGTCGACCCCGAAGGCGGCGTGCACTTCCTGGAGGTCAACGTCTCACCCGGGATGACCGAGACCAGCCTGGTGCCGCTCGCGGTGCACGCTGCGGGCATGGACCTCGGCGTGATCTGCCGCGATCTCCTGCAGGCCGCGATGGCGCGGCCGCCCCACCCCGGCGCCTAGGGGTCTCAGGCTCCGCTGCTCGGGCTCAGGCCCAGCTGGGCGGAGCGGGCGCCATGGCGGTGACGATGCGCTCGAGATCGTCGAACGAGGCGAATTCGACCGTTATGCGGCCTTTGCTACGACCCATCTCGACCTTGACCCGGGTCTCGAAGCGTTCCGAGAGCCGGCTCGCCACATCTTCCAGGCCCGGAGGGGCGATACGGGAAGGGCGCCGGCGGGCCGGCTTCTCCGGCTCGGCGAGCGCGGCGAGTTCCTCGACGGCGCGCACCGAAAGCCCCTCGGCGACGATGCGCGTGGCCACCTGCTCCTGCAGGGACGCGGTCGGAAAGCCCAGCAGGGCCCGCGCATGGCCGGCTGTGAGCACTCCGGCCGCGACCCGCCGCTGCACCGTCGGCGGCAGGCTCAGCAGCCGGATGGTGTTGCTGATGTGCGAGCGGGAGCGGCCGACCCGGCCGGCGAGCTCGTCGTGGGTGCAGCCGAAGTCCTCGAGCAGTTGCGTGTAGGCCGCAGCTTCTTCCAGCGCGTGCAACTGCTCGCGGTGCAGGTTCTCCAGCAGCGCGTCGCGCAGCATCGCGTCGTCGGCGGTCTCGCGGACGATCGCCGGGATCTCTGCCAGCTCCGCCAGCTGCGCAGCGCGCCACCGGCGCTCGCCCATGATGAGCTCGTAGTCGCCGTGCCGTTCGCCGACCGATCGCACGACGATCGGCTGGAGCAGGCCGACCTCGCGGATGCTGGCGGCGAGCTGCTCGAGGGCCTCGTCATCGAAGTCCTGCCGCGGCTGGCGACCGTTGGGAGCGATGCGGGTGACGGCGATCATCCGCAACTGGCCGACCACCGTGCCCTCCACGCCTTCGGTGACCGCCGAAGTCGTCGAGATCGATGACCGCGGGCAGGCGGGAGCGTGATCGCCGCGGGATCCGGCGCAGGCCGTGCGGTCGTCGGTGCGATCAGCGCACCCAATCCCCTGCCCAGGCCACGGGTCCGCGTCGTCATGCCAGTCCTCCTACGGGTTCGCTGATGTTGGCCGTCGGAACGTCATCGGGTGCCTCACGGGGCTGATCAGCTGGTGGATCGGTCGACGTCGACCAGCGGCGGCGGCTGCGCACCCAACTCGCGCGCGGCAGCGAGATACGCCTGAGCGCCGCGCGAGACCGGGTCGTAGGTGACGACGGTGCTGGCGTAGCTCGGCGCCTCCGCCACCCGGACGCTGCGGGGGATCGGCGTCGGCAGGACCGCGTCCTTGAAATGCTCCCTGACTTCCTCGACGACCTGATCGGCGAGCCGAAGGCGGCTGTCGTACATGGTCAGGATGATCGTGCTGACGCGCAGGCCGGGGTTGAGATGCTCGGCGACGAGTTCCACGTTGTTCAGCAGCTGACCGAGCCCCTCCAGCGCGTAGTACTCGCACTGGATCGGGATCATGACCTCGCGGGCTGCGGTGAGGCCGTTGATGGTGAGCAGGCCCAGCGCAGGCGGGCAGTCGATGAGGATGTAGTCGAACTCCCGCTCGCTGGCCTCGAGCGCCTGGCGGAGGCGGAACTCGCGTCCCTCCTCGTTGACCAGCTCGACCTCGGCACCGGCCAGATCCACCGCCGCCGGGGCCACCATCAGCCCGGGGACGCGCGGACACGGCCGGAGGACGGAGTCCAGGGTCGCCTCGCCGAGGATGACCTCGTACATGCCGGGTGTCCGGTCCGGTGGCTCGATGCCGAGGGCGGTGCTGGCGTTGCCCTGCGGATCGAGGTCGATGCAGAGCACCCGCATGCCGTAGAGACCGAGGGCAGCGGCCAGGTTGACGGCCGTGGTGGTCTTGCCGACGCCACCCTTCTGGTTGGCGATCGCCAGGACGCGTGTAGCGATCGGGCGGGCCACCCCCTGAGGTGATGTTTCACGTGAAACATCGACCGGCTGTTCCTTGGCGTCTCCCGAGCTGGTTTCACGTGAAACATCGCTCTTAACCGCTGCCGTTACTCCGCTGACCCCTGGCACGCGACTCGCCCTTCCGTTGGCCCTGCTGCCCCTGTTGCCTTTTGGGGACCCGCACCACACGGACCGGACTTCCCAGCAGGTGCTCACCCAGCTCGATCACCACCGGGATTCCGCCGCCGTGGCGGGTGATCCCCGGCCCGGCCTCCTGCAGCTCCTGCTCCACGCGCTCTCCGCGCATTGCCAGCAACTGCCCGGCTGACCGGACCAAGGGCATCGTCCACGACACGAGTCGCTCGAGCGGTGCGACAGCCCGAGCGACGGCGTAATCCGCGAGAAAAGGGAGCCCGCCCACTTTCCCGACCTCCGGAGCCCGCCCACGGAGCACCGTCACGCGCTCGCCCAGACCCAGCGATTCCACCGTTTCCATCGAGGAACGCGCATCGGCGCGCCAGCGGCTCGAGCAGCACGACCCGGCACGCCGGCCGTGCCAGGGCGAGCGGGATCCCCGGCAGGCCGGCTCCGCTACCGACATCGATGACCCGTGAGCCATCCGGGATCAACTCCGCCAGGATGGCGCTGTTGAGCAGGTGGCGGTCCCAGATGCGCTCGGCTTCGCGCGGGCCGAGCAGCCCGCGGACGATGCCGTCGGTCATCAGCGACCGGGCATAACGCACCGCGACGGGCAGCGCGGCGCCGAACAGGCTCTCAGCCGCGGCCCGCCATTCCTGCGGCGGCAGCCCCGTAATGCTCGGGGGTTCTGAGGTGCTCAGTCGGGGAGGACCACGACGCGACGCGCAGGCTCTTCGCCTTCGCTCTCGCTGTGCACGCCCTCGACCTGCGCCACCGCGTCGTGAACCACCTTGCGCTCGAACGGGCTCATGGCCGACAGCCGCTCCGGCTCACCGCTCGCTGCCACCCGCGCAGCCACGTCGGCACCGAGACTGGCCAGCTCCGCCCGCCTCCTGGCACGGAACCCTCCGATGTCGAGCATCAGGCGGCTGCGCACGCCCATCTCCCGCTGGACCGCCAGGCGGGTCAGCTCCTGCAGCGCTTCGAGCGTCTCGCCCTTGTCACCGACCAGCGAGCCGAGGCCCTTGCCGACGATGGCGACGACGGCACGCTCACCCTCGACGTCCATGTCGAGATCCCCGTCGAGGTCAAGGATGTCCAGCAGCGACTCGAGGTAGTCCGCGGCGACATCACCCTCCTGCACCAGGTCACTCGCCGACGGGCGAGATCTCGACCTGGATGGTGTGCTTTCAGGTGAGTTGTCACCGTCATCGCCGACAACATCATCGATCACGTCGGCGCCTGACTGCGCCTCTTCCGGCTGGGAGGCCAGGTCTGTACTGCTCATCGCCGTCCGCCCTTTCGTGGTCCTTTGCCCTTGGGCTTAGCCGCAGGCCGATTGTTGCGCCGCGGCTGTTGCCGGGCTTGCCCGCCGCCGCTGACAGTGCGTCCGCCGGATCCGCTCGCTCCTGAACCGCCCCGGTCCTGCGCATCGCCGCCCTTCCCATTGCTCTCGGGGGGTGGCACCTCATCGGTCGGCGGGGTCGGTTCGCCCTTCGTCATGTCGATCACATCCTCGCCCGAACCGTCCGGACGCTTGGGCTCACGTACCTGCCGCTGCTTGGGCGGCGGCTGCGGCGCCGGAGGGGGAGAGCCCTTCCGTAGACCCTTGGCGGGAGCGCTGGCCCGGCCGGTCGACGCGGGGCTTGCGGTCGTTCCGGCCAGCACCGGAGGCATCTTGCGCAGGATGAAGACCTGCTGGGCCATGCTCCAGGTGTTGGTCGTGAGCCAGTAGACCAGCACGGCGATGGGAAACCGCAGGCCGAAGACGGCCAGCATGATCGGCGAGCCGTACAGCATGAGCCGCTGGATCTTCTGCTGCTGCGGGTCGACCGGGCCACCGCGCGACATGATCTGGTGCTGCGTGATGTAGACCGTGATGGCCATGATCACGATCATGATCGCGGCGACGATCTTCACGGTCGTGCCGTTGGCGCCGAACAGTTCGAGGGTCTTTTTTGACGACGTCAGCGCCGAGCTCAACGTGATGCCGCCGAATTTGGCCGTCGCCAGGCCGGCGACCTCGGCACCCTTGCTGCTGGCCACGACGACACCGTGGCTGTCGAGGACACCCAGGATGTGCGTGTGCGGGTCGTAGTACCCGCCGGTCAGGCCGCTGGTTGCCTTGAACTGCAGGATCCCGTTCGCCAACTCCTTCGGCGCCCGCGAGACGGCGTTGAACACGTGGTAAAGCGAAATGAACAGCGGGATCTGCAGCAGCAGCGGCAAGCAGCCGAGCAGCGGGTTGCCGTGCTCCTTCTGCAGCTTCATGACCTCTTGGTTCATGCGCTGCTTGTCGTTCTTGTACTTCTCGCGGATTTCCTTGATGCGCGGCTGGAGCATCTGCATGGTGCGCTGCGCGCGAACCGAGCGGACGAACAGCGGGAAGATCAGAATCCGGACGATCACGACGATGATCGCGATGGCGATGGCGTAGGAGAAGAAGCTGTGCTTGCCGAAGACCGGCGAGAGGATGTTGTGGAAGACGATGACCCCGCGCGCCACGAGGTTGTACAGCGGGTCTAACACGGACACTCGCCTGCTTCCTTGCTGGACAACGCGGGGACGAGAGCGGGCTCTGCGGTCACTGAAGCCGCGGCGGTGCCGGCGTCATCGGCCCCAACGTGCTCGGGGCGGCGTCGGGTTCCACGGCGGCGTGGGGGGACCGGGTCGTAACCGCCGGCGCAGAAGGGGTGGCAGCGTAAGAGCCGGCGTAGCGCCAGCCAGGTGCCTCGTAACGCTCCGTGTTCGACCAATGACTCATACGCGTATTCGCTGCAGCTTGGCGCGAACCGGCAACTCGGCCGCAACAGCGGGCTGATGGCGAGCTGATAGCCACGCACCAATCCGGCCAGCAGGCGGGCCACGCCACGGGCACGGGGTGCGGCAGCCGCTTCCACCTGCTCAGACACCTGCTCAGACACCTGGTCAGACATCGACCAGTCCCTTACGCGACTGCGCCAAGCAGGATCGAACAGCGGCGTCGAGCCAGCCGTCGAGCTGGGTGAAGCTCGCCCGCTCCGCCGCCAGGAAGCGCGCGAACGACGAGCAGCGAGTCTGCCGGAAGCTCTGGCAGCCGGGCACGCAAGAGCTCGCGCAACCGGCGCTTCACCCGGTTACGGGTGACCGCATCACCGACGCGACGGCCGGCAATTGCGGTGGCGCGCCGCTGAGCAGCGGCGGCGTCTCCGGTCACCGGGGCGGCCGCCTGGGGAAAGGCCATGGAAATCACGAGCGAGCCGCGCCGCACACGGCACCCGGACTGCGCGACCAACCTGTGGTCGTATCGGGTGCGCACGCGGGCTGCGGCCGGCAGCACGATCGTCAGGCGGAAAGCTCGTGGCGGCCCTTGCGCCGACGAGCGGTCAGGATGGCGCGCCCGGCCCGAGTGCGCATGCGCAAGCGGAAACCATGCGTCTTGGCCCGCCGGCGATTGTTGGGCTGGAACGTGCGCTTACTCAAGGTCAACTCCGGTGTGGATCAGGATGGCGCTGGTGGCACAGTGGCCCTACTACACGACAAAGCACGCGACTGCAGCCGCGACACGGCCGACCCTCGACGGTACGGGGCTGCGTGGAGCGGGTCAAACGTCAGACCTGCCGTAATGAGCTCGTCACCGTCGTTGGGCGCGGGCTCGAAATTACGCTCCGTAAGCAAGAAAAAAGAGTCCTTCTCGAGTCGGAACAACCCGTCGACGGGACCGGTCAAGCGCTGCTAGCGTCGGCCCCTCACCAACGTAGACATCCGCCGTTCATGACTTGCCCTCGAGCTGGCCCGGCCGTGCCGTGCCGTGCACAGCCTGTGGATAAAGCTGTGGGGTCAGGGCGGCGTGGTCGATGCTGGGACGTTCCATGCCGCAGGGGGGAATTTCGTTGGCCTACCGGTCTGCCCCATCTGAACGGTCCGCCGTGTCGTATGCCGAGGAGTTGCAGATAGTGGCGGATCAGGACTCGGGACCGGAGGACGCAGCAGTCATCGCGGCCTGGGATGCTGCCAAACACGAGTTCTCCGAGCAGGCGGGACTGTCGGCACACGACCGCGCTTGGATCCGCGGCATCCGCGCGATCGGCATGGTCGAGCAGACAGTGCTGTTCTCCGCCCCGAACGAGATCGTCCGGGAATTGCTGGACAATCGGCTGCGCCCGCTCGTGATCACGCGGATGTCCGCTGCGCTCGGGCGCACGGTCACTTTCGCCGTCGTCGTGCGTCCGGCGCCCGACCCTGACGTGGTTCCCGACCACGCGCTGAGCGAGCAGTCCGAGAGCGCACGCCGGCTCGCTGCCGTCAGCACCCGGTCCGAAGCGGCGCCCCCACCCAAGCTGAACGAGCGCTACACGTTCGAAACGTTTGTCATCGGTGACGGCAATCGCTTTCCCCATGCGGCCGCGGTCGCCGTCGCCGAAGCACCGGGCCGCTCGTACAACCCGCTTTTCGTGTATGGGGATTCCGGACTCGGCAAGACCCATTTGCTTCACGCGATCGCCCACGACGTCGCGAAGATGCATCCGGAGTTACGCGTCTGCTACGTGAACTCCGAGGAGTTCACCAATGAGTTCATCAATGCGATCCGCGATGACAAGCAGCAGCAATTTCGCTCGCGCTATCGCGACGTCGACATCCTGCTGATCGACGACATCCAGTTCCTGGAGAACAAGGAACGCACGCAGGAGGAGTTCTTCCACACCTTCAACGAGCTTCACGGGAGCTCCAAGCAGATCGTCATCACGTCCGACCGGCCCCCCAAGCAGCTGTCCACGTTGGAGGACCGGCTGCGCAGCAGGTTCGAGTGGGGGTTGATCACTGACGTGAGCGCGCCAGACCTCGAGACGCGCATCGCGATCCTGCTGAAGAAGGCCTCCGCCGCCGGCTTCGACGCCGACATCGACACCCTCACGTACATCGCCACGCACATCGAACGCAACATCCGCGAGCTCGAGGGCGCTCTGATCCGGGTCGCCGCGTTCGCGAGCCTGCAAGGCGTGCGGATGGATCAGAAGCTCGCCGAGGCGGTCTTGCGCGACCTGATCCCTGACGCGAGCGACCCCGACATCACCCCGGCACTCGTCATGAGCGAGACCGCGGCCTTCTTCGGCGTCTCCATGGACGACCTCTGCGGTTCCTCGCGAAGCCGCAGCCTGGTCATGGCCCGCCAGATCGCGATGTACCTCTGCCGAGAGCTCACCGACCTCTCGCTACCCAAGATCGGCGCCCATTTCGGCGGCCGCGATCACACCACGGTCATGCACGCCAACCGCAAGATCGAAGCGCTCATGAAGGAAAAGCGGCAGGTCTACAACCAGGTGACCGAGCTCCACGCGCGCATCCGGGCGAAGGGCCGCTGAGTGGTGGCCAAGACGGCAAGCGCGCGATCGCCCATGGCGGTTTTAATCCCGATTGTGGGCCAACTCACGAAAGATGATCTGCGTACACAGCCTGTGGATACCTCTGTGGACGACCAGTGGATCGGCGGGGGACGATCGGTGCGGTTCCCGCTGCATCCACAACCCACCCCGTCGTCACTCACCCGTGATGCACAACTAGCGCACCGTGGCTCGAGCCTGTTGAGCTGCGAAAACGATGCTTATCCACACTGTCCACTCCCCCTAATACGACGTCGTTCCTTGAGATTGATTAACGACAACAACCCTGCATCAGAGGGTTGGGGACAAGCTCTGGAGGTCCTGTCATGAGGTTTCGTGTCGAGCGGGACGAGCTCACCGACGCTGTGTCGTGGGTCGCTCGTACGCTCCCGACCCGACCGACCACGCAACTGCAGGTCCTGGCCGGGCTGCTGCTCGAAACCAGCGAGTCCGGTCTCCGGCTGTCCGCGTTCGACTACGAGGTCGCCGCCTGGGGCGAGATCAACGCCTCTGTGGTCGAGGAGGGCCGGGCACTCGTCAGCGGCCGCCTGCTCGCCGAGATCGTGCGTTCCCTGCCGGCCGCTCCCGTCGAGTTCGAGATCGAACCCACACGCGCGGTCCTGACCTGCGGCAGCAGCCGGTTCACGCTTCCGACCCTTCCCGTCGAGGACTACCCGGCACTTCCCGGCCTGCCGAACGTCACCGGTCGGCTCGGGAGCAGCGCGTTCGCGTCAGCCGTATCGCAGGTCGCAATTGCCGCCGGCCGGGATGACACGCTTCCGGTCCTGACCGGGGTCCGCATCGAGATCGCGGGCGAGAAGCTCACGCTGGCCTCGACCGACCGCTACCGCCTCGCGGTCCGCGAGCTCGTCTGGCGTCCCGAGGATCCCGAGGTGACCGGCACCGCGCTGATCCCGGCGCGCACCCTGGCTGACGCGGCGAAGGCGCTCGCGGCCGCCGGAGCCGAGACGAGCGTGGCCATCGGCAGCGGCCCGTCCGGAGAGGCGCTCGCCGGATTCACCTGCGGGGCGCGCCACAGCACGACCCGGCTCATCGACGGCCAGTTCCCGGACTACCGCCGGCTGCTGCCCCCGACGTCACCGCTGTCCGCTGAGGTCGAGGTGAGTCCCCTGGTCGACGCGGCCCGGCGGGTCTCGCTCGTCGCGGCCCGCACGGCGCCGATCATGCTGACGTTCTCCGCGGGCGAGGTGGTGCTCGAGGCCGGTGCCGGCGGCGAGGCGCAGGCCCGCGAGGCCCTTGCGGCCAGTTACGACGGCCCCACGCTGTCGATCGCGTTCAACCCGGGGTACCTGCTCGACGGCCTCGGCGCACTCGACTCCGACTCCGTCCACGTCGGCTTCGCCACGGACGACCCGGTCGAGGCCCCCCGTAAGCCGGCGGTTTTCACGGGCAAGTCCACCGATTCGGGTCCGGACTACCGCTACCTGCTGATGCCGGTGCGCCTTTCCGGCTGACCCGGGCGGAAACTGGCACTCGGACCATCAGGCGAACCCTGCAGACGACATCCAAGGAGCACCTGTGGCGACAATCGGGATCATCGGCCTGGGCCGCATGGGCGGCAACATGGCGAAGCGGATCAAGCAAGCCGGCCACACGGTGGTCGGGTACGACCGCGCCCCCGGCGAGCGAGACGTCGACTCGCTCGAGGAGCTCGTCAAGGCGCTGCCGGCGCCGCGGGTCGTCTGGGTCATGGTGCCGGCCGGCGGTCCGACCCAGCAGACCATCGACACGCTCGGCGGCCTGCTGCAGCCCGGTGACGTGATCGTCGATGGCGGCAACTCGAAGTACACCGACGACCAGCGCCATGCCGGCGAGCTCGTCAACAAGGGCATCGGGTTCGTGGACTGCGGCGTCTCCGGTGGGGTCTGGGGCCTCGAGTACGGCTACGCACTCATGGCCGGCGGCAGCAACGAGCACATCGCGGCGGTCCAGCCGTTCTTCGATGCGCTGAAGCCGGAGGGCGACGCAGGCTTCGTCCATGCCGGAGATGTCGGCGCGGGGCACTTCGCCAAGATGGTCCACAACGGCATCGAGTACGGAATGATGCAGGCCTACGCCGAGGGCTACGAGCTGCTCGCCGCGGCCGGCCTGCTCAAGGACGTCACCGGCGTCATCAAGAGCTGGACGCAAGGCACGGTCATCCGTTCCTGGCTGCTGGACCTCCTGGTCGACGCCCTCGAGGCAGACCCCGGGTTGTCGAAACTGCGCGGTTACGCCGACGACTCCGGTGAGGGCCGGTGGACCGTCGAGGCCGCCATCGACCACGCCGTGCCGATGCCGGTGATCTCGTCTGCGCTCTTCGCCAGGTTCGTCAGCCGCCAGGAAGACTCCCCGGCGATGAAGGTCGTGGCGGCACTGCGTAACCAGTTCGGTGGGCACGCCGTGACCGCTCCCGGCTCCAAGCCGGACGGTTCTTCAGCGGCGGATTCGTTTCCCGACGTCGTCCGTTGATCTTTCGCTCCGCCACCAGTCCTTGTACCTGTCCGCGCTGTCTCTGACCGACTTCCGCAGCTACGCGCAGGTTGATCTCCAGCTGTCGCCGGGCCGGACGACCTTCCTCGGTTCCAACGGGCAGGGCAAGACCAACTTGCTTGAGGCCGTCGGATACCTGTCGACCCTCGGCAGTCACCGGGTCGGGAGCGACGCGCCGCTGGTTCGCCTTGGTGCCGAGCGGGCGGTGGTGCGCGGGGTCGTGGTCCGTGACGACCGTCCGGTGACCATCGAGCTCGAACTCGTGCCGGGCAAGGCCAACCGGGCGCGGATCAACCGTTCCCCGGTGCCGCGTCCGCGCGAGGTGCTCGGCCTGCTGCGCACGGTGCTCTTCGCCCCCGAGGACCTGGCACTGGTGAAAGGAGATCCGGGGGGCCGGCGCGGTTTTCTGGACGATCTGCTGGTGGCCAGGGCACCGCGCTATGCGGGAGTGCGGGCCGACTATGAGCGGGTCAACAAGCAGCGCACCACCTTGCTGAAGACGGCAGGGATGGCTCGGCGCGGCTCCCGCAGTGCTTCCGGGGGCGGCGGGGACCTGTCGACGCTGGACGTGTGGGATGAGCATCTGTCGCGGGTCGGCGGTGAATTGCTGGCCGGGCGGCTGAGGGTGGTAGAGGCGATACGCGGTCTGGTCGACGAGGCGTATGCCCGGGTGAGCGACAGCCGGGGACCGATCAGCATGGAGTACCGCTCGAGCGTCCCCGATCTCGGGACCGACGGTCGCGATCCGGCAGCGCTGTCAACCGCGCTGGCGGCGGAACTCGCCAGGCTCCGCCCGCAGGAGATCGAGCGGGGCGTCTCGCTGGCCGGGCCTCACCGCGATGATCTGGTGCTTTCCATCGGAGAGCTTCCGGCGCGGGGTTACGCGAGCCAGGGCGAGTCCTGGTCGCTCGCTCTCGCCCTGCGGCTGGCGTCGTACGAGGTGCTGCGAGAGGGTGAGTACGGAGGCGGTGAGCCCGTGCTGCTGCTCGATGACGTGTTCGCCGAACTCGACACCAGTCGCCGTGACCGGCTCGCCGAGCTGCTGGCACCGGCCGAGCAAGTGCTCATCACCGCTGCGGTCGCCGGTGACGTCCCGGAGGCGCTCAGCGGCCGGATTTTGTCGGTGGGGTCGGGCACTGTCGCTGCAATCGCACAGGCAGGGGGCGCGAGTCGATGACCGAAGCAGAGCAGCCCGCGAAGGGTGCCGATCTGGTGCGCGAGGCGTTGGCTCGGGCGCGCGCCGATGCCCGGGCCAGGGCCGCACAGAGCGATCGTGGAGCCCGGCGCGCCAGTAGGGGGGCAGCCAAGGAGGCCATGCGGGCCGCCCGTTCCACGGGCGAGCCCGTGGCGTTCGGCTCGGCGCTCACCGAGTTGCTGGCCGAGCGCGGGTGGGAGAACCAGGCGGCCGGAGCGAGCGTGCTTTCGCGGTGGGATTCGCTGGTCGGCGAGCAGGTCGCCGCCCACTGCAGGCCGATCCGGCTGCATGAAGGCGAGCTGGTCATCGAGGCGGAGAGCACGGCCTGGGCCACCCAGCTGCGGCTGCTTTCACGCACGCTGACCAGCCGGCTGCGCGAGCAGTTGGGTGTCGATGTGGTGCGTACGCTGGTGATTCGCGGCCCGAGCGGCCCGGATTGGCGCCATGGCGCATTGCGGGTGACCGGTGGGCGCGGCCCCCGTGACACGTACGGCTAGTCAGCGTCGATGTCGCTGAAAGGCGATCAGATCCCATGAGGTCCGCTTCCGCGTAGGGGGGATCTGAAGAAGGGGCTTTATCGGCCTACGTACGAAATAGGCCGCGTGGCGGCGATCCCCGCACGTCATCGGGAAGTAAGCTGATCCTGGCCGGGCAGCCGGCCCAGGGGGTCCAGGGTGGCCTCGCCTCTCCGGGTTGCCTTTGAGTTCGATGAGACTGACGGGAAGTCTGCTGCGTGGCGAAAGACGACTACAACACTGGTTCGATCAAGGTCCTCGAGGGCCTGGAAGCCGTCCGCAAGCGTCCTGGCATGTACATCGGCTCCACCGGTGAGCGCGGCCTGCATCACCTGGTCTATGAGGTGGTGGACAACGCGGTCGACGAGGCGCTGGCCGGCTACTGCGACAAGATCGATGTGACGATCCTCGCTGACGGTGGCGTGCGGGTCATCGACAACGGACGCGGCATCCCGGTCGGCATGCACCCGGTCGAGAAGCGCGAGACGGTCGAGGTCGTCCTCACCACCCTGCACGCCGGCGGCAAGTTCGAGGCCGGCTCCTATGCCGTCTCCGGAGGCCTCCACGGCGTCGGCGTCAGCGTCGTCAACGCGCTGTCCAAGCGGCTCGAGGTGGAGATCCAGCGCGACGGCTTCGAGTACTTCCAGCCCTACGTCGGCAGCAAGCCGGCCGCGCCGCTGGAAAAGCGGGGCCCGTCGAGCAAGACCGGCACGACCATCACGTTCTGGGCCGATGACACGATCTTCGAGACCACCACGTACTCGTTCGAGACGCTCTCGCGGCGCTTCCAGGAGATGGCCTTCCTGAACAAGGGCCTGACCATCATCCTGCGCGACGAGCGGATCGACAGCCTCGCCGAAGACGCCGGCGGGGTCATCGAGGTCACGTACATGTACGAGCGTGGGCTGGTCGACTTCGTCGAATACATCAACGCCACCAAGGAGCCGATCCACAAGACCGTCATCCTGTTCGAGGCCAAGGGTGAGGGCATCGAGGCCGAGGTCGCGATGCAGTGGAAGGGCGGTAACAACTACGCCGAATCGGTGTACACGTTCGCCAACACCATCAACACCCATGAGGGCGGCACCCACGAAGAGGGCTTCCGTGACGCGCTGACCCGCGCGGTGAATGCGTATGCCAAGGACGCCAACCTGCTCAAGTCGGCCAAGCCTGGAAGCAAGGCCGGCGACGAGCGCCTGTCCGGCGACGACGCCCGCGAGGCGCTGACCGCGATCGTCTCGGTGAAGATCGCTCAGCCGCAGTTCGAGGGTCAGACGAAGACCAAGCTCGGCAATACCGAGGCGAAGTCGTTCGTCTCCTCGATGGTCTATCAAGGCTTCAAGGATTGGCTCGAGTCGCACCCGACCGACGCCAAGCTGATCGTCAACCGGGCGATCGACGCGCAGCGAGCCCGGATCGCTGCTCGCGCCGCGCGTGACCTCACGCGTCGCAAGAGCCTGCTCGACTCCACCTCGCTGCCGGGAAAGCTGGCTGACTGCCAGTCCAATGACCCGGCCCTGTGCGAGGTCTACGTCGTGGAGGGCGACAGCGCCGGCGGCAGTGCCAAGGGTGGGCGTAACCCGCAGTTCCAGGCGATCCTGCCGCTGCGGGGCAAGATCCTCAACGTCGAGAAGGCGCGCATCGACCGGGTCCTGAAGAACAACGAGGTCCAGGCGATGATCACGGCTCTGGGCACGGGGATCCACGACGACTTCGACATCGAGAAGCTGCGCTATCACAAGATCGTCTTGATGGCTGACGCCGATGTCGACGGCCAGCACATCCGCACCCTGCTGCTCACGCTGCTCTTCCGTTTCATGCGCCCGCTGATCGAGGCCGGCCACGTGTTCCTCGCGCAGCCGCCGCTCTACAAGATCCAGTGGCTTCGGGAGCCTCCGGCGTATGCGTACTCCGACCGGGAGCGTGACGGTCTGGTCGAGGCGGGCCTGGCGGCCGGCAAGCGGATGGCCAAGGACAGTCCGGTGCAGCGGTTCAAGGGTCTCGGTGAGATGAACGCGACCGAACTGTGGGACACCACGATGGACCCCGACCACCGGGTGCTGTTGCAGGTGACCCTTGACGACGCTGCCGTGGCCGATGAGCTCTTCAGTGTGCTGATGGGTGAAGACGTCGAAGGGCGTCGCTCGTTCATCCAGCGCAACGCCAAGGACGTCCGCTTCCTCGACATCTGACCCCTCGGGGTCTTCGAACGAGTCCAGCTAGCTTCGACAGAAAGAGGCCGACCCCGTGGTCGACGTCCTACCCCCGCCGCCGGGCGATCGCATCGAGCCGATCGGGCTCGAAGTCGAGATGCAGCGCTCGTATCTCGACTACGCGATGTCGGTCATCGTCGGCCGCGCGCTGCCGGATGTGCGCGACGGCCTCAAGCCCGTCCACCAGCGCATCCTCTACGCGATGTACGACGGCGGGTTTCGCCCTGACCGCGGATACAACAAGTGCGCGCGCGTGGTCGGCGACGTCATGGGTCAGTACCACCCGCACGGCGACACGGCGATCTACGACGCCCTGGTGCGCCTGGCGCAGCCATGGTCGATGCGTTACCCGCTGGTCGACGGCAACGGCAACTTCGGGTCTCCCGGCAACGACCCGGCGGCCGCCCAGCGGTACACCGAATGCCGGCTGCAGGCGCTCGCGATGGAGATGCTCCGCGACATCGACGAGGAGACCGTCGACTTCCGGGCCAACTACGACGGTCGGCAGATGGAGCCGACCGTGCTTCCGAGCCGGTTCCCTAACCTGCTGGTCAACGGCAGCGGGGGCATCGCGGTCGGGATGGCGACCAACATCCCGCCGCACAACCTCACCGAAGTCTGCAACGGGATCCAGTGGTTCCTGGCACACCCCGAGGCGCAGGACGAGGAGCTGCTCGAGGCGCTGATCGAGCGCATCCCCGGGCCCGATTTCCCGACCGGCGCGCTGATCGTCGGCCGTGACGGCATCAGCGATGCGTATCGCACTGGCCGCGGCAGCGTCCGGATGCGCGCGGTCGTCGAGATCGAAGAGGTCAAGGGCCGGACCATGCTCGTCGTCACCGAGCTGCCGTATCAGGTCAACCCTGACTCGCTCGCCGAGAAGATCGCTGAGCTGGTCAAGGATGGTCGCGTCGGCGGCATCTCCGATATCGCTGATGAGTCCAGCCAGCGCACGGGCCAGCGCCTCGTCATCACGCTGCGCCGCGATGCCGTCGCCAAGGTCGTGCTGAACAACCTCTACAAGCACACGCAGCTGCAGGACACGTTCGGTGTCAACATGCTCGCGATCGTCGACGGCGTCCCGCGCACCCTGCGGCTCGACGAGATGGTGCGCTACTACGTGGCCCACCAGGTCGATGTCATTGTCCGGCGCACGCGCTTCCAGCTGCGCAAGAAGCGCGAGCGCCTGCACGTCCTCGAGGGCCTGCTCGTCGCCCTCGACCACCTCGACGAGGTCATCAACCTGATTCGCAACAGCGAATCGGCCGACCACGCCCGCGGCGAGCTGATGAGCCGCTACGAGCTGTCGGAGATCCAGGCCACCGCCATCCTCGACATGCAGCTGCGCCGACTCGCCGCCCTCGAGCGGCAGCGGATCATCGACGAGGCCGTCCAGTTGCGCACGGAGATCGCTGACCTGGAAGACCTGCTCTCCAGCCCGCAGCGCCAGCGGGAGGTCATCGCCGAGGAGCTCGGTGAGATCGCCCGCCGCTTCGGTGACGCGCGCAAGACCCGGCTCATCCCCTACGAGGGCGATATGAGCGCCGAGGACCTCATCGCCCGCGAGGACGTCGTGGTCACGGTGACCCGCGGCGGCTACGCGAAGCGCACCAAGACCGACCTCTACCGCTCCCAGAAGCGCGGGGGTCGGGGGGTGCAGGGCGCGGCGCTGCGCGAGGACGACATCGTCGAACACTTCTTTGTCACGAGCACCCACCATTGGCTGCTGTTCTTCACCAACCGCGGCCGGGTCTACCGGGCGAAGGCCCATGAGCTGCCGGAGCAGGCGCGTACGGCGCGCGGTCAACATGTGGCCAACATCTTGGCGTTCCAACCTGATGAGCGGATCGCCCAGGTGATGGCGATCAGTGATTACCAGGTGGCGCCCTACCTGGTGGTCGCGACCAAGCAGGGCCTGGTGAAGAAGACCGAGCTCGGCGCGTACGACTCCAACCGCAGCGGCGGCCTGGCGGCAGTGAACCTGAGGGAAGGTGACGAGGTCATCTCGGCCAAGCTCTGCAGCGACACCGATGATCTCCTGCTGGTCAGCACCGGCGCGATGTCGATCCGCTTCCATGCCGACGACGATCAGCTGCGGCCGATGGGACGCCAGACCTCAGGCGTCATCGGCATGCGTTTCGACTCCTCCGACGAGCTTCTGGCGATGGAGGTCGTCCGTAGTGACGACGTCACCGGAGACCTTCTGGTGGCCACCGCCGGCGGATTTGCCAAGCGCACGCCCCTGGCGGAGTACACCGCTCAGAACCGCGGCGGCAAGGGTGTTCTCACGGCTCGGATCGTCCAAACCAGGGGCGGCCTGGTCGGTGCATTAGTGGTGCAGCCCGATGACGAGCTTTATGCCATCACGAGTAATGGCGGCATATTGCGTACGGTGGCACGTGACGTCCGTCGCGCCCAGCGGCAGACCATGGGCGTCCGGCTGATCAACCTGGCCGACGGAGTGCAGGTCGTAGCTGTTGCACGCAATGCTGATGAGGAGCCTCCGGTGGACGGGGATGCCGGTGAGTCCGGGAAGGACGGCGGGTGAGTTCGAGCGACGCTGCGGCGTCGTCGGCAAGCCGACGCGAGGGAGCGAGCGCGAAGAGCGTTGCCTCCCGGTCCGCCGATGACGACACCAAACCCCACGTGTTCGCCATCGGTGAGACCACGGAGCGAAGCGTGCCGCTGACGAAGTCCGATCCCGCCGATGGTCCATCGGCCTGGTCCGAGGCCGGTGAGCCCCAGACCGCACCGGTCGAGGCGGCGCCCACCAGTGCCTACGCGACCGTTCCCGCGTACAGCCCCGGCACCTCTGGTGTCAGCGGGAGCGGGGTGTACACCCCCAGCCAGCCCCCGATCCCTCCGGCTTCGGTGGCACCTCCCCATGCCACCGCGGTCCGCAGTTCGATGGCCCGGCGGGCGCGTCTGAAGATCTCGCATCTCGGCCCGCTGTCGGTGATGCGCATCTCGCTGACGTTCGCCCTGTGCATGTTCATCGTGCTGCTCGTCGCGGTGGCAGCGCTGTGGGCGGTGCTCGATACGTCGGGTGTCTTCAAGTCCATCTCCAATGCCGCCAACACTCTCACCGACAAGAGCAACGCCGGGATCAATCACTGGCTGAGCTTCGGCCGGGTCATGCTCATCACCGTGGTCATCGGCGCGGCCAACGTGATCGCGGTCACCCTGCTGTCGACGATCGGGGCGCTGCTCTACAACCTGTGCTCGGACTTCGTGGGCGGGGTCGAGGTCACGCTCGTCGAGAGGTAGCTGGCCAGCAAACCCCGCGAGCGGCGCTACCCGGTACGGGTAGACTCGCTTCGCCAGCCAGGACCTATAGCTCAGCCGGTTAGAGCGCTTCCCTGATAAGGAAGAGGCCGGTGGTTCAAGTCCACCTAGGTCCACCTGTCACCGCACAGTCCCACCAGTTCACGTCTCAGGGAGCCGCGTCATGCGCAAGCTGATCGTGCTGGCTGCCGCAGCGGCCGTAGCGCTGCGGCTTCGCGGTCGGCGCAGCGGTGAAGACGTCTGGCACAAGGCGACTCGTTCGGTCGACCTGCGCTAGGCGAGCGGTTGCAGTACGAGGGGCCGTAGCTCAGTTGGCAGAGCGCCTGCTTTGCAAGCAGGAAGTCAGGGGTTCGATTCCCCTCGGCTCCACAAGTGTTTGGTATTCGAACCGGCCGTTGCCGGCGAGGAGCTGGTCGAAGGGTGGCCGTCGGGTTGTGGTGGCGATGCGGCCGTCTTTGACGGTGATTTTTTCGAAGATGGCGTTGTTGTAGAGCCGGCGGGTGGGGTCGTCTGCCTTGCGGTAGCTGATGCCGCAACGGGCGGCGATTTGGCCGGCGAGGGTGAGGATTTCCTGCCATTGGGTGTCGCTAGCGTCGATGCCGGCGAGGTTGTCGCCTGCTGCGGTGATGGTGCGGGCGATGCGCTGCTGTTCGGCTTTGAGGGTCATGAGGTCGATGGCGTTGGAGTAGTAGGCGTCGAGGATTTTGCGGCGTTGGTTTTCGGCGTCGGCAAGCTGTCGGGTGAGGTGTTCGCGTTGCCGGCGGTCGTGTTCCTGTCGCGTCGCAACTTCCGCGGCCATCTCCTCGTGTAGCTGGTCGAGCCAGCTGGCGGGGACTTGGAGCTGCTGGTAGAGGGTGATGAGTTGGGTTTCGATGCGGTCGGCGGGAACGTATGGTTCGCGGCAGGTCCCTGCCGGGTCGTTCTTTCGCCCGAGGCAGAAGAAGTAGGTGTAGGCACCTTTTTTGGAGACTTGGACTGACAGCCGGCGTCCGCAGACGCCGCAGTGCAGCAGCCCTTTTAGGTAGTGGGGGTGTTTGCGTTCGCGGCAGCCGCGGACACTGCGGGCCGCGAGCAAATCTTGGACCTGCTGGAAAACTGCTGGAGTAATGAGCGGCTGATGGGTGCCGGGGTGCTGGGCGCCGTTCCATTCGATGATGCCGGTGTAGGCGGGGTTGGCGAGGATTTTGGCGAGGCCTTGCCAGCTGATCGCCGCCGCGGGTTTGGTGCGGCTGCCGCGGTTGGTGAGCCCGCGGTGGGCGAGTTCGCCGGCGAGGCGCTGCAACGTCCACTCGCCGGTGGCGTAGAGCTCGAACGCGAGGCTGATCAAGGGTGCGCGCTGCGGGTCGGGGTTGATGCGGGCGATTTGGCGTCCGGCGATGGTTTCGCGGACGTTGAGGTAGCCGAGAGGGGCGGCGTGTGGAAAGCCGCCTTGTTTGGCTTTTTGGGTCATGCCTTTGCGGATCTCGTTGGCAAGATTGGCGGAGTAGAACTCGGCCATCAGCGCATGAATGCCTTCCACCAGCCGGCCGGAGGCGGTTTCTTCCACGTTCTCGGTCACCGAAATCAGCGCCACCCCGCGTTTGCGGAACAGGGCGCGGATGGCGATGTGGTCTTCCATGTTGCGGGCCAGCCGGTCGATTTTGTGCACGACAACAGCGTCCACATCACGGTCCTCAGCGATCCGCGCCAGCATGGCCTTCAACGCGGGCCGGTCGGCGCTGCGGGCGGACTCCCCCCGGTCGGCATACTCATCGACCAGTTCATGTCCGGCGTCGCGTAGGTGGCGGATGGTCGCTTCGCGTTGGGCGGGGATGGAAAACCCTTCCTCACCTTCACCTTTTTCCGCTTGTTCCCGGGTCGAGACCCGCAGGTAGATCAGACAGCGCATCGGGTTCTAGGATTCCTTTCTGACAGGTGCGTCCATGGACGCTCCACGGCGCCCGGATGGCAACCCCGACCGGCCAGAACAGGGTCGAATGCTGCCGGTGGCTTCCTGGCGCCGGGCGTGCAGCCCGGCCGCCGCCGCGAGCAGCGCTCGGGCGAGTGGTCGCAGTTCAACGGCGCTGGGTACGGGCGGTTCGTCGGCTGAATGTGGACCTTGCGGATGGTGATGGAAAACTGAATGAGCGGCGTTCGGAGCGTCGGCGGGTGCCGATGGACCGCCGTCGAATTTGCGGATGGGCCGGTCGGGGTCCATGCCGGGTTGGGGACGCCGGCCGATGGGCGGGGTGGCGGAGCGGTGGGTCCGATCCTCGTCGTCGCCGGCCGCGTTCGATGGCTTCGCATGGGGCCGGGCTACCAATCAGCCACCGCAGCGGCGGGGACCGGCGCCCTTCCCTCGACGACCGCGAGGAGCGCGGCGAGCAGCTCGGGGACGTCACCAGTGTGCGTGTAGCGGTGCGCCCGACTCGTGCCGCACCCCGGGCAGTGCTGCCCGTGGTGAGGGAGCGGGATCACCAGGCGGCACACCTCACATTCGGTGAGATGTTGGGTGTCGTAGCGGGCGGTGAGTTGTTCGCGGCTGGTGTGCCAGCGTTCCCGGCGCGACAACCCCTCCCAATAGCGTTCAACCGCCCGCCCCCGCCGCACCCGGTAGTCAGCTGCCGGCGGCGGCTCGTAGCGCCCGGGCCCGGCAGGGGGCCGCGCCGGCCGCGGGGAGTGCCATAGCCGCTCCTGCGCTTGAATGCGGGACTCGCCGGCGCAGGCGGCCTGGGCGAGTTCGCCGGCGGTGAGTAGCTGGCCGGCGAGCAGCCGGGTGGCGGCTTCCTGCCACACCGGGGCCTGAATGGCGATCGGCTTTGCTGCGGCGGCAAGGTGCCAGGCTTGCGCTTTCCATTCCGGTGGGTAGTCGGCGGCAAGCCCGGCGGTCACCCGCTCCGGCGGAGGTGCCGCTTGGCCGTAGGAGCCGGCGTAAGGGTCCCACCAGCCGACCAGATCTACGCCATTCTGCCCGGCGCCAGCCACCCAGTCCGGCACGCTGTGGGCGGCTTGCAGTAGTCGCAGCACCTGCCCCGCGGCGGGACTGGCGGCAGCGGCGGCGCCGACGGCCCGCCGGTCGTCACCAAGGCTGCGGAGCGTGAACTGCCAGCGCGCCTGTGCGCGTTCGCGGGCCTCATTCAGCTCGATGCGACCAGACTCCCGGGCGAAATGAATGCGATCGGTCAGCAAGTCGGTGAGGGTGATCTCAGCGGTGTCCCCGGGCAGCATCCACACCCGCTCCGACACCGCCACCACCGGATCACGGACATGGCCGCAGGCCGCGACAACCAGCCGGTTCGCCTCGAATGTGATGTCGTCGCCGTCCCGAATCCGGGTCGGGCCCCGGAGCAGTTTCGCCGCCCCCCGCAAAAACGTGGCCGCCCGGGCCGACGTCGTCGTCAACACCAGCAGCACCGGACAATGCGGATGGACGCCTTTCCACGCCTGGTCGGCGGCATAGTCGCGGTAGCGGGCCAGCTTGTAAGACAGCCGCTGCTGAGTCATCGTCGCCAAATCCACCTCGACCAGCACCACGCCCACCCCAGGCCCGTCGGCGTCGGCGAGGTGGGGAAGGGTCAGGTGGGCGGTGGCATCCGGAGTGATCCGCCGGACCCGGCCACCCAACCCCCAGCCCGACGGTTTCCACTCTGCCCAGCCGTCCTGATCCCGCCACCACTGCTGTAGCTGAAGGCCGACCGGCGGGCCGGCCCGCTGCAGCGGACCGGCGGGCCGGCCCGCTGCAGCGCGATCCACACCTCGGCGGTTGCGGCAGCATGCCGCACAAACAAAGGGTTCGGCCCCCCACGATCTTCTGCGCACGCCGTCCCAGTGATCAGCCGGGCGCCGGCCGGGGTCAACCACCAATGCCACGGCGACGAGCCCCTTCCGGCCGGGGGCCGGACCCGCCCGACCAGCCCCCGCCGAGCGAGGGTGGCCATCCGATACTCGACGGTGCGTTCCGGCGCACCGGTGACCGTCATCAGCTGCCTGGTCGTCAGCACCCGATGGACATCCACAAGCTGCAGCAGCAGCTGCTGCATGCCCGACAGCTCACCCCCGCCGCCGCGTCGCCGTCCACCAGCAGCAGCACGTGTCACGCCACCGTGTGGCAGTAGCCAGCCAGCACCGTCGTCAGCACCGACGCCGTCGTATTCGTCGGTCATCGCATACGCCCCGCCCGGGTGGGCAGATGCTTAACAGCACAACAGCACAGGCATCTGTTCAGTCGCCGGTCCCACCGAACGCCGGATCTACCCGATGAGCAGCCACTTCGGCGAGCGGGGCGTTGCGGATCAGGACCAGTTCCATCCGCAAACACAGAAGGCCGACGCGAACGCATCGGCCTGACGGCGTTGCTGGAAGCCGGCGAGGTCTCGGTCGAGCTGGCTCCGATGCTCGGCCGGCATTTGCCGACCGCAAGCGGCGGCCTCGGGAATGCGGAAGATGACATGGGTAGTGCCCGAGGTCAGGTGCGCCGTCAACACAGTTCCCAAAGTTGACGGTTCTAATGACAGACCAGCCACATTTCCTGATTTCGAAGCGACCGCGTACCGGCTGAACCGCAAGGTGTCGCGCAGCGGCCTCGGCCTTCAGCTCAGGAAGTTCGCGCCTGGCGCGGTTGATCACTGATGTGCAGCACGTACGCAGCGTCAGAGTTTGCGGATCAGCACCAGTTCCATCCGCAAACACCGACCGCCGGCCCGAACGTACCGACCTGATCCTGTTGAACGTCGCCGGCGACGTCCCAGCAACGACTGCTCGGAACCTGTCGGCCGTAGGTGCTTGCCCTAGAAAGAGTGAAGATGGCATGGGCAGTGCCCGTGGTCAGGTGCGCCGTGCATCCGGATGCCCACGGACGGGCCCTCTAAGCCGTACCACCCACACTTTCCAGAGCCAGACGCGACCGCACACTGGCAGCGGCCCTACTGCTGCAGGTACCAAGTGTCAGACAGAGCAGACCGCCCAACACGAGCGATCACACCGGATGACCGCGAATAGCAACAGCGCCGCACCCGGCATGTAGGGCAGAAATCGCTCGGAGGCTTTTCGGTGAGACGCCGGTCCATGGAGAACCTGCAGGGAGCGTGCCGATGTTTCTTCCCGGCCACGAAACGCTGTAATATGCGCGAAGCGTGCACGAAGGGGCGTGCGGAACCAGGGACTTGCCCATGACCGGATGGGTCAGTCTTCCAAGCACGTAGTTGTCCCACGTCCCGGACGCATCGTCTTTCCTTATCGGCTATTGGGGAGCGACCATCACGTGCAAAGTCACGTCTAGTGCGACCATGGCCCTCACGAGACGGGCCGGGTTGGGAGCAACTTCCATCGGGGTCGTCCTGTGCTCTATCTCTTGCGGTGGCTCGACGGGTTCGGCTCTGCCGACACCCTCGTCTAAGAGTTCAGCCGATATCGCGTCCTGTACAGGCGACATTATTCTCAATACGTCAGCGGGTGCTCGAACACAGTTTCGGCCTTTGGGCACTGTTTCCGTAGTACTACGGACCGGGGAGGGTTTGGCGCTGGAGGCTCCGGGGCCGTGTGGCTCGGATGTCGGCGGGACCCTGCAACGAAAGGGTGTACTGGAGGTGGTTGGAACGGGCGTCGCGACCCATTTCAAGGCGTTGGCGCCGGGAACGGTAAAACTGCTGGTCAGCTATCCCGCATGTGACGTAGGCACGACCATTAGCCCCGGAACGCAATGTCAGGGCGGTATAGCCGGTGGAACAGTGGTTGTGACAGTCCGTCAATGACTCAGCTTGGTTCCGCCCTCGTCATATCTTGCGCCGCGTGTATTTGGTATACACCTGATAGAAATCAGCGACGGTTGCAACCGAATCGAAGTCTCTCTCAACTTGCGAGGTATCGGCTTCGTCCGCGGCTTCAACGATCGTCACGAACAGTTGAAGCTTTTGAAGGGAATCCACGCCGAGTTCCTCCGCTAGCCTGTCAGTCGCTTGAAGAGATTCTTGCGGACTTAGTCCAAGAGTCTGCCTTAAGACCCGGAATGCAAGCTCAACATCCTCTGCCATGACGTCCCTTTAACGATCCTTCGGCTTGCTTATCCTGTCTTTCCAGCCATCGCGCGAGGCAGCCGGATCGTGAGACCTTTCCAGACGTTGTTTTAACAATTGACCCCTTTTGCCACACCTGTACAACTGGCGCTGTCCCGAACTCATTAAAGACTGCCGCGGCGATCATCCTGGATTCGGCAGAATCCCCCTCGGTTTCCAGCGCGATTCCGACGATTTGTGTCCCCTCGCTAGGAACTGGAATCGCTGCCACGCGTCCCGGACGGACCCCTGGCAGCGAGCCGACGAACTGTTCGATGGCATCAGGGTAGAAGTTGCGGCCGCCCGCAATAATGACGTCGTTTAGTCGGCCAAGAATGACGAGTTCTCCGTCAGCGAGTGTGGCGAGGTCCCCGGTGTGAACCCACCCATCAGGGTCAGCGGTTGACTTCGCCGTGCGGCTCAACCCGTCGACGTAGAACGTCGAGCAGCTTCTTCCGCGGACAAGCAGCTCGCCGACAGGAGGACCTGCTTCTCCGGACGACATGATCTCAACCTCGACACCTGGCAAGGTTGTCCCTACCGAAACGAATCGAGCGCGGCTCGGAGCGCCCGAGTCAGTGGGGGCGGTAATTGCGTTGAGGGGACGGTTGGGCCGACAGAACGCTACGCCGAGGGTTGCTTCCGCGAGCCCATAGACTGGCAGCGTGGCATGTCGCGAAAGCCCAAATCGCCGACCGGCGGCGGCATATCGCTCGACGGTCGCCTGCTGAACCATCTCGGCTCCGTTAAGCGCCACCCGTATTCCGCTCAGATCAAGCGGCTCGCGCGAATGCTCAAGCAGGGCCGACGCAATTTCGTACGCGAAGTTAGGCGCACACAAAATCGTGGCCCGGTGCTCAGCCGCACGCTGGTGCCACGCGGATGGCTTGCGGGCGAAGATGGCCGTGTCGAGGAGCGTGATCGGAGAATCAGTGATCATGGCCTGGGCGAGCATCCCTATCAGACCCATGTCGTGATAAAGGGGCAGCCAACTGCAAAAGCGGTCCTCGCGTGGACGTAGTCGGAGGCCGTAAGCCATGGCACCGATGCATGCCATTAGCGAAGCCTCTGGCACCCCAATGAAGCGGGCTCTCTTGGTGGTTCCACTCGTGAGTTGAAGTAAGGCGAATGAGAGCGGCTGGGATGACTGCTCGTCGATCTGATGCGGTAAGGCAAGGATGTCCTCGGGGTCTACAACCCGAGCAGCCATGCCGGTACATGCAGCCTGCAGAGGGCGGTCCCTTATGACCAGAGACGGCTGCAAGTTCCGGAAAGCCGCCTGAACTGCGTCGGGTACCACGGTCTCGCCGAAACGGCCAGTCAGTGGAACGAAGACGGGGCATGCGCGCATTAGCCAAAGCGCTTGGAGGGCGGAGACTACATGCGCGCTCGTCGGACACGCTACTGCAACGACCGTCCCGGCCCGAATGCCGGCCCGCTGGAACGCGTCGCGCATGCGGAGCGCCTGGGCGAAAATGTCGCCCCATGTCGTCGTGGTCGCGCCATGTGTCTCATTCTCGATGAAGACCTCAGTAGTCGACCCCCGCAGTGCCATCAACGCACTGAACAGTTCAGCCATCACGACCGCCGCAAGGTGGTGCATTCAGTTGCAGGCCGCATACCTCGCATCCGCTGACTCCGCCCTCGTCTGACCGGAGACAACGGCGCTTTGTTACCTGCACGGTCTCGCCCACCTCGCAAAAGCCGATAGCGGCTGGGGACCCCCACGCCCATAGACAAATTCCGCGCCCTCTGTCAGTCTCGGGTAGAAGAACGGTCCAGTCGTTTCCGTCTCTCTCGGCTCGTGTGAGAGGAAGATTGTGAAGTCACTTCGTCGATCGGCCGCACTTGCGACCCGTTACCTTGTTGTGGCATCGATGGCAGGCACCGCGCTTGTCTTCGAATCCGGAACTGCCCAAGCTAGCAACGCCTGTGGCCCATGGGATCATAGCTTCGACGGATTCGCCAGCCTCGGTGGACCGGGGGCTACCACTAGCGGCCAGCCCATAGAGGGCTCGGCGGCGCAGTTGACCACTCGGTTCGCCCACGTCTGCGACAGCGATAACTCCACCGCGTGGACGATGATTGCCGGCGCGAACGGTGCTGGCGGCTATGCGCAGAGTGGCTTTTACGACCACGTCAACAACTCGTACCCACCTGATGTTTACGCAGAAGATGAATACGGAAATAACCCCTACCGTCGTAAGTTCTATCTTTTCACCAATAACGGCGAAGTTCACAATTACAAGCAGCAGTGGAACAGGAATAAAGCTGCTGTCGACGAATGTATCGATAGCACAGTGATCCAGACGACGAACTTCGACCCGTACCTCTATTGGGCGGGTGGCGATTATTGGTCACCTCAAATGTTCGGCGAGATCCATTATCAGCCGACAGACATTCCGGGCGACTCTACCAATTACACTCTCTTCCAAAATCTCCAGCTGCAGCGGTGGGACAACAATGCTTGGTCAACAGATGTCTCGGCGCTAGGCCGCAGCGATCCCAATGCACGGTATTGGGACTCAAGCTCGATACTGAACAATAACGGAAACCATTCCTTTAAGATCTATACAATCAAACCGTATGGAACCTGAGGTAGCGACCGATTATGCCTACGCAGAGAACTTTCATCGTGGTAGGAGCACTCGCCCTGGCTGTTGGCGCGAGTGCTTGTAGCACGGCCTCGCTAACTGCGCGTAGTTCATCGCCGACCGGGAGCAGCTCGCAGAGCCTTGATACCACGCTGCCCCAGGCCCTCCTGACCGCGGGCGACCAAATTAGTCAACCGATCTCGATCCCGGACCACAAGGTCACACTATTGCCGGCCACCGGCCAGACTCCCTCGGTCTCAGCCGCCGACGCGCTATCTGCAGCAAAAACGCTTGGTCTTTATCCGCAAGCGATGGGTACAGTCACACCAGCGATAAAGCTGGCCATTCTGGACGACGAGGAGACAAGAAACCAGACCTCGTCCGGAACGACGGTACCCGTCTTCAAGGATGTGCTTGTCTGGGTAGTCAGCTACGCAGGGATAAAGGATGAAATCGGAGCGTTTGGGCCGTCTCGGGATCCCAGCGCATCGCCTCAGGCGTCTCCAATTCCGACAAGTGGGCTAGCGGATCTGGTTTTTTTCATTGACGCGGTCACAGGCAAGCCCTTGACGGCCATTAACGACGGCGTACCGGTTCCTGGGGTCACGACGACGCCATTGCCAGGCGTCACCTTGGGGCCCGACGGCAAGCCGATCAGCTCCTAAGCTCGATTAGGCGGTTAGACTCCTGTCGCGCTCATGGGCTCACCCCGTTTGTGGGCGGCAATTTCCCCACACGTCGGCCGTGTTGAACCACAGGTCACCACGGCGCGTCGCTAGGTTCTCCTGCCTCGCTACGAGTCGGTGAATCGTGACGAATCTCAGCCGACGCGGCAGCGACGCAAGTCGCGTCCGTCCACCGCTGCAGCAAGGGCGGCTCGTGAGACTCGCGATCCTGGAACCGAAGCATTACGACGCCTTATATGCAATTTCGACTGACGCCCAGACTGGATTTCGCTGGCGACACAAAGGAACCATTCCTAGCCCCGAGCGTTTCGTTCAATCTCTGTGGGAGGGCGTCCTAGCCCAGTTTGTTGTTGAGCGGCGTGACACAGGTCAAGTTGTTGGACAAGTAGTCGCGTATGACGCAAATGTGAAGAATCGGTTCGCTTGGATCGCCGTCGCCGGCCGAGCAGATGAGATGGGTAGCGGTCGTATGATGGAAGCTACGGCGCTCTTTATCGATTGGCTCTTCGCGATGTGGGATTTCCATAAGCTTTACGCTGAGTCGCTGGAGTATAACTATGCTCATTTTGCTTCAGGCGAGGGGGATGTGTTTCGGCTTGAGGGACGGCTGAGGGAGCACGAGTACTATGATGGCAAACGGTGGGATTTGCTGCAAATAGCTGTTTACCGTCGAGACTGGTCGAAGTCAGCTCTTCGACTGAGTTTGCCCATCCGAGGCCTAGAAAGCTGAGTCGGCGGCCTAGGCCGACTCATTTGGTCACGAAGAGGTTGCGACTGCACCGACGGTCGCACAATGCCCACTGATACCTCCGCCTCGAGGTCTCGTCGGCCGAGCAGCGCCGCCGACTGTCGAAGCGGCCCTCTTTGCTGAGCAGGCTCGATTCGGGCGGTACCCGGACATCAAGTCGGTGTATCGACGTCCCTGCACTCGGAATAACTCACAATGCTGTCAACGCTGCGCAAGAAATCCGATCTGCTCTTCGAGGGCAGCCAGGTTCGAATATGAACAGCGCTGCACCACTGAATGACCTGGCTTTGCTCCGCGGTGGGCTCAGACTGCGATCACCGTGACCAGCGACTCAAGCCCGGCGAAATCTGTGGGGTTGCGCGTATAGAGCGGTAGCCGATTCGCTGCGGCGATGGAGGCGATCATAAGGTCGGCGAAGCGCCCGCGGGGGTGGCGTCGCGCGCTCCGTACGAGGGCATGCACGCGGCCATAGCTACGCGCCGCGGGGACGTCGAAGGGCAGTGCGTCGAAGGTCGCCTCAGCCCATGGGAGTCTTTCCTGTCGGATCGATCGCTGGATCCCGTCGGCAGTTGCATGGGGTCCGGCGGCGAGTTCTGCAAGCGTGAGCGCCGTGATCGCTGATTCCTCCGGCTACAGGCGTCCGTCGATGCCCGACAGGTCGAGCACTACCGAGGTATCCAGGATGCCGGCGTCCGGCATCAGAGCTCACGCTCCAGGCTCTGATCGATGAAATCGTCAACATCGGCGCGAAACGCCCGGACTCGAAGCGATAGGCGATTCCGATGCGGGAGTGATCCGATTCATCTGCGCTTGACGTCACGGCACCCGTAGGTCAGCGCCGAGGGGTCATTTCGCTTTTGCCGACATCGTCGCGCCGGCAGCGCTGGCGTTACCGGCAGCGTCGACCGCCACCAGGTGGTAGCTGTAGGACGTGCCGCGCTTCAGGCCCGTGTTGGTGTAGCTCAGGGTCGGGCCAGCGACGGTGGCGATGAGCGTCGAGCCGCGGTACACCCGGTAGGCCTTCACTGCGACATTGTCGGTGGAGGCTGCCCATCTGAGGGTGATGCTCGCTTTGGCCGGCGTCAGCGTCAGCATGGCGGGCGCCGACGGCTTGGTCGTGTCGGGGAAGACGATCGTCCGGCCGCTCGACGGCACGCTGGCGTTGCCGGCCTTGTCCAGCGCGACGACCTTGTACTGGTAGGTGCTTACCCCGATGTTGACGGTGCGGCGCAGGTAGGTGAGCAGCTTCCGGGCCATCCGCTGGACCGTCGAACCGCAACTGTTTGCGGTGTAGTTCCACTCGGTCGCGATGAGCGCGTTGGCGGGCGCGAGATATCCCCCGCGGATATCCCAGTTCGGTTGATCATCTGCGTAGCAATACGGGTGCACAGCGTAAGCAATTTGATGCGTGGGGCCGGGGACCTGCAGCAGAGGCATTCCCTCCAGATGCGCGGCATGGCTGGCGCCGTCGACAATAAGAATGTTCGGAACATTCAGCACGGTCCGTAGAAAATCGACCAACGCCTGATGTCCGACGGGGACATAGGCGGCCCACCCGTTCCCCGGACCGATCTGCCGGCCGCCTGACAGCCAGTCGACCCAGGTCGACTGGCGGGGGTCGGTCGCCGGGTCGTGCCCGGCGAGCTCTGGGGCTCGTTCAACAATTCGAACATCACGTCTGGGTAGGTGCGCAGGCCCGTGTTGGAGATGAGCCTCGACCAGGCCGCTTCCGTCTCGGGGCCAGGGAGTGGCTCGGCAGGTCCGCAGGCGCGGGACTCGTCCTGCATCGACACGTCGACGACGAACCCGCTGCTCAGCGCGGTCTTCACGGCTGCGTCGATCTGCTGCGCGTACGCGACGCCGTTGGGCCCGGCGAGAACATGTTGGCTCACCTGGAAGCGCAGGGTGTCGGCGTTCCAGGCACTCTGGGCGAGTTGCAGTCCGGCGGGAGAGAAGGACGCGGCAGCGGCCTGCGTGACCGGACTGGTGCACCAGCGCGAATTCAGGAGCGCGATCGAATTGAAGCCGTGCGGCACGAAGGGCTGGCCGCCCCGCAGGAACTGATTGCCCGAGAGCGGATCCCGGCAGGACCGGCCGCGGCGGGCGAGGCGGCCGCGATCGCACCGGAAATCAGCGGCACACCCGCCACTGCGCAGACACCGAGAAAGACGCGAAAAGGCCTGCGCGTTCCATGATGACCCCCTTTTGCCCGGCTGGCTACCGGGCTGGGGAGGGGGTCATCATGAAAATCACATCTTTCGTCGGCCCCGAATCCGCTCGGGCTCAGCGAGCTCGGTTCAGGCGGACGGCGGCGTCTCGGCGGGCGCCGTGACCGTGTCCGTCTGCAGGTCCGTCGGTAGGTCCGTCGGCAGTGGCGTCGGCGCCGGGACAGGCGCTTCGGCGGGCTCACCGGTCCGCCGGCTGCGCATTTGCTGGAAGGCGATGGCGCCGCCGGCGTTGGCGATCACCAGCAGCAGCAGTTTCTTGCGACGGCGCTTGCGGGCCGTCAGCTTGGACTTCAGCGCCGATCCGGCCGGCGTCTGGGCGAGCCGCTTGCCCGGCTCGGTGGCGAGCGCCGCGAGCAGCGCCTCCCCGCTGCGCTCGCGTGTGGCGTCGATCGCCCGCTCGAGTACCTGCTCGCCCTTCTTGCCGGCTTTCTTGGCTGCGGCGTTTCCTCGGCTGCCGGCCTGGGCGCCGAGCTCGGCACCGCGCTCAGCGGCGAGCTTCTGCGCCTTCTTCGCGGCCCTGGTGGCGCGCTTGCGCGCTTCGGCCAGCTGCTCGGAAGCCGCGAGGTTGGCCCGGAGCTGTTCGGCCTGCTCACGGGCCTGGGCGACCGCATTCTCGGCGACGGCGGCGAGTTGCTTGCCGGTGGCCTCTACTTGGTCGTTCACGGTGATGCCCCTCTGTCGCAGCGTGCTCGGGTGGTCCTCTAGGTCATCCCACCGCGTGCCCGGAAGGAAACCGTTCCTGGCGGGCCGATGCCCGCACGGGCGTGCACCCCGCAGGCATTCAGGGTCCGCACCGGGCCTGCACGTAGGCTCTTGCCCGCGTCGGAATTCCTCCGACCCGTTCGGATGTACCGACCGACATGCCTGCTGACGAGGAACCTGTAATGGCTGAAGAGCTCTACGCAACGCTGCAGACGAGCAAGGGTGACATTCGCATTCACCTGTTTCCCAACCATGCTCCGAAGACTGTGGCCAACTTCGTCGGTCTCGCCGACGGCAGCCAGGCGTGGACCGATCCGCAGACGCGGCAGAAGGTCGAGGGCCGCTCGCTGTACGCGGGGACGGTCTTCCACCGGGTCATCCCGGGTTTCATGATCCAGGGCGGCGACCCGCTGGGCAGCGGCCGCGGCGGCCCCGGCTACCAGTTCAAGGACGAGTTCCACCCGGAGCTGTCGTTCGACCGGCCGTACCTGCTGGCCATGGCTAACGCCGGCCCTGGCACCAACGGTTCGCAGTTCTTCATCACCGTCGGCCAGACCCCGCACCTGAACCGCCGGCACACCATCTTCGGTGAGGTCGTCTCCGGTCAGGAGATCGTCGATGCCATCGCCGGCACCCCGACGGACCGCTCGGACCGGCCGCACGAGGACGTCGTCATCAACGGCGTCGTCATCGAACGCACGTCCGCCTGAGCGCAGCAATGTCCACGTCCGGGCCGCCGCCAGGAGGCTCCCCTGGAGCGTCGGGACAGGCGGCGAACCCGGCCCCCCGAGCCTGCTACCGGCACCCCGATCGGCCCACGTACGTCAGCTGCGTGCGTTGCGATCGTCCGATCTGCGCTGAGTGCATGCGGCCCGCCTCGGTGGGATTCCAGTGCCCGGACGATGTGGCGGAAGGACAGCGCCAGCAGCGCCCGCTGCGCACCGCTTTCGGTGGGCGGCAGACCGGTGGATGGCCCTACGTCACGTACGCGTTCCTGGCGCTGAACATCCTGGCGTTCATCGCGCAGGGCTTCCCGATCTCGTCGAACACGGTTCCCAACAAGTTCACCAACGACTACGTGGCGTTCAACTTCGACATCGCGTCGCTGCACCAGTACTACCGGCTGCTCACCGGAGCGTTCCTGCACATCGCGATCTGGCACATCGCGGTCAACATGCTGGTCCTGATGCTGGTCGGTCCGGCGCTCGAGGTGATGCTCGGGCGGGTCCGGTACACCGCGCTCTACCTGCTGTCAGGCATCGGCGGAAACGTGCTGCCGTACCTACTGAAGGGGCCGGCTTACGCCAGCCTGGGCGCGTCGGGCGCGATCTTCGGGCTGTTCGCCGCCTACTGGGTGCTGGCGCGGCGGATCCGGGCGGACACGTCTGCCATCACCGGCACCATCGTGCTGAACCTGATCATCTCGCTGACCTTCCCCGGTATCAGCTGGCTGGGGCATCTCGGAGGGTTGATCACCGGTGCGCTCGTCGGCGCGGTGTTCGCGTTCAGCCCGCCGCGCCGATGGCAGATCCAGCTCGGTGGGGTGGTCGCCATCGCGGCCATCCTGGTGGTGGCGACGCTGCTCAGGACCGCTTCGCTGACCTGAGCGCCTCCTGCCACCGGGCCTCGACGATCGCGGCCACTTCGTCCGCATCAGTGCCCAGTTGCAGTCCTGACAGGACGATCAGGGTGTCGTCGCAGAGATCGATCTCGAGCGTCTTGCCGAACGCGAGCCAGTGACGCTCTTCCCGCACCCGCACGTCGACGACGCTCACCCAACGCGCGGAGGCGCGTCGCGATCCGGCGACGTAGTGGAAGTCCTCGTCCGCGAGTACCAGCGTCTCGCGAAACCACAGGTCCCGCGTCCCCAGGAAGGCGAGTACCGCGGCGAGCGCGCCGAATTCCGGGATGAAGAAGGCGGCGGCAATGCTGGCGAGCGCGCCTGCCAGCAGGCTCAGTGCGCGGGCTCGTGGTGGACCGAAGGTCACGTGCATCACGCTAACCGGGACGGTTGGAATCCAGGAGCAGCCGGGCATGGTTGTAGTCCGGCAGACGCCAATCCAGGAGGCAACACCATGGCACGTGACGCGGTCATCGCTCTTGCGGTACGCACCCCGATCGGCAAGCGCAACGGCGCGCTGGCGGGCTGGCATCCGGCCGATCTTTCGGGGCACGTCCTCGAGGCGCTGGCGCAGCGCAGCGGTATCGATCCGGCGCTCATCGACGACGTCATCTGGGGCTGCGTGAACCAGGCCGGTGAGCAGGCGCTGAACATCGGGCGTAGCGCGGTACTCGCCGCGGGCTGGCCCGAGTCGGTGCCCGCGACGACCGTCGACCGCCAGTGCGGCTCGAGCCAGCAGGCGATCCACTTCGCTGCCGCGGGAGTCATCTCCGGCCAGTACGACATCGCTGTGGCCGGTGGCGTCGAGTCGATGACGCGGGTCCCGATGGGCTCCAACACCGCCCACGGCCCGGGCATACCGTTCGGTCCCAAGACGCTCGCCCGCTACGACAATGTGCTGTTCAACCAGGGTGTCGGCGCCGAGATGATCGCCAAGAAGTGGGGCCTCTCGCGCACCCAGCTCGACGAGTTCAGCGTCAGCTCGCACGAGAAGGCGATCGAGGCCATCAACGGCGGCCACTTCACCGGCCAGATCGTTCCTGTGCCGGTGACCGCCGAGGACGGCACCGTCTCGCCGTTCGACACCGACCAGGGAGTGCGCCCCGGAAGCTCGGTCGAGTCGCTCGCGAAGCTCAAGCCCGCGTTCGACCCGGAGGGTGTGATCACTGCCGGCAACGCGTCGCAGATTTCCGACGGGGCCGCCGCCCTGCTGGTGACGACCTCGGAGAAGGCGCGCGAGCTGGGACTCAAGCCGCTCGTGCGGGTGCACACCGCCGTAGTGGCGGGCGATGACCCGGTGATGATGCTGACCGGCCCGATCCCGGCGACGGCGAAGGCGCTGCAGCGTTCCGGCCTCAGCTTGGACCAGGTCGGTGCCTTCGAGGTCAACGAGGCCTTCGCCCCGGTGCCGCTCGCCTGGCTCGCTGAGACCGGTGCCGACATCAAGGCGCTGAACCCCCTCGGCGGCGCCATCGCCCTGGGCCATCCCCTCGGCGGCTCGGGAGCGCAGCTGGCGACCCGGCTTGTCCACCACATGGCGGACAACGGCATCCGCTACGGCCTGCAGACGATGTGCGAGGGTGGCGGGTTGGCCAACGCCACCATCTTCGAGTTGCTGTAACGCCCCTAGGGGAGACGCCCGGCCCGCGCGGCGATGATCGCGTGGAGCCGGGCGTCGACCTCGGCGGTGTGGTGATCGTCGGTGAAGACGTAGGGCCGCTGCCGGCGGATCGCGTCGACGACATTGGCAGCCACCGTCTGCGCGGAGACACTGCCGATCGGGTTCATGCCCGTCTTGATCATGCCGGGCATCACCACACTCACTCCCACGGGCGCGTTGATCGCTGCGAGTTCGGCGCGTAGGACGTCCGAGAGACCCAGGACGCCATGCTTGGACACGGCGTAGGGACCGAGCCGGGCGGGGGCGTAGACGGCCGCCATCGAAGCCATGTTCACCACGTGTCCTTCCTCGCCCGCGGCGAGGATGAGCGGCACGAACGCACGTATGCCGTGGATGACGCCCCAGAGATTCACGTCGATCACCCGGTGCCAGTCGTCCAGGGACAGCTCCCAGGAATTTCCGGTGGCGACGACGCCGGCATTGTTGACCGCGACGTGAAGTGCCCCGAAGTGCTCGAGCGCTGCGTGCCCGACGCGCTCCACCGCTTCCGGATCGCGGACGTCTGCCGCGATGGCCCGGACCTCGCCGCCGCCGCTTGCCAACCGTGACGCGTGCTCGCCCACTCGCTCGCCGTCCACGTCAGCCATGACGACCCGCATGCTTTCGGCCACGAAGGCCTCGGCAGTGGCGAGCCCGATGCCGCTTGCCGCGCCCGTGACGATGGCCGTTCGCCCTGCTAGTAGCCTCATCCGCGGATGCTACCGCCGGCGCTTCGCCATCCCCGGAGCCGGTTGTCCACAGTGTGGATAACCGCTGGGGATGAATGACATCGGTGGAGTTTCACCAGTGCTATCCGTCCCGATTACCTAGGACCTACGTCCTGGCGGCTATTTCCACTGCGTGGCCATCCCGAGCCCGCCGACGATGAATCCGAAGCCGACGGCCAGGTTCCAACCGCCGAGGTGCTCCATGCCCAGCACGCCGCCGTTGGAGAAGTAGTAGATCAGCAGATAGGCGATGCCGAAGAGCATGAGACCGAGCAGCAGGCCACCGAACCAGGGCGGGGAGTGCGGAGCCTTGCGACTGGTGGGCGCGGCTTGCCGGCTCGGGGCCGCGGGTCGGGCATCCTTCTTCTTGCGACGCCGGGACTCGGGCACGCCGGGCTCCTTTCACAGGCATCCGGTAGTGAGGACGGGTCAGGGCAGCGTAACGGCGCGGGCTGGAGGTTTGGTGATCCAACAGGCATGAGTACGGTTGCCAACCGCTCGTTTCGCGTGCTGGTCCCGGTCGTTCTGGCGATCGCCGGCCTGCTGGCGGCGACCTCGGTGGCGACCTCTCGCGGCGGCCAACTCCCCGGCCAGCGAGACGACGTGCCCGGCCTCGTGGCTGATCGGCAGGCGGCCGTCGCCAAGCTCGACCGGCAGGCCGCCGCGCTGCGCACGTCGGTGGACGCGCAGACCGCCGCGTCGGCCTCAGGGAACGCGCAGGTGCGGCGAGCGCGTGATGAGGAGGCGCAGGCGAACGCCCGGGCGGGCCTGCCGGCCACCAGCGGAGCCGGCGTCACCGTCGCCCTCGATGACGCCCCGCGTTCGGCACGCGGACGCCCGCTTCCTCCCGGTGTGCCGCCGCCGACTCCCGACGACCTCGTCGTGCACCAGCAGGACGTGCAGGCGGCGCTGAACGGGCTGCGTGCCGGTGGAGCCCGGGCGCTGAGCGTGATGGGTCAGCGGGTGATCGCCACGACCGCCGTGAAGTGTGTCGGCAATACCCTGCTGGTGAACGGGCGGGTGTACTCGCCGCCTTTCGTCCTGGTGGCCATCGGCGATCCGGAACGGCTCCGGGCGGCGCTGGACTCTGAGCCAGGGGTGGAGATCTACCAGCAGTACGTGGCGGCGTACGGGCTGCGGCTGACCGTCACCTCGAGTCCGGCACTACACCTGCCGGCGTACACCGGTGCGGTCGCCCTGGTGCACGCGAGGGCCATCACCAGCTGACTTGCAGGCACACTCGAAGGGTGACTCGGGTGCTCGTCGTCGACAACTACGACTCGTTCGTCTACAACCTCGTGCAGTACCTCGGCCAGCTCGGCGTGCAGACCGTCGTGCGCCGCCATGACGAGATCGAGACCGGGGAGGTTCCGGATCTGGGGGTCGACGGGGTGCTGCTTTCGCCCGGCCCGAAAGGCCCGTGGGAGGCCGGCGTCAGCGTCGACATGGTCCGCTACTGCGCCGAAGAAGGCCTGCCACTGCTGGGGGTTTGCCTGGGACACCAGGCGATCGGGGTGGCCTTCGGGGGCCAGTGCGTGCGCGCTCCCGAGCTCTTGCACGGCAAGACGAGCCTGGTCACCCATAACGGCGCGGGAGTGCTGGCCGATCTGCCCAACCCCTTCGTCGCGACCCGCTACCACTCGCTGGCGATCGACCGCCACGGCCTGCCGGCCGAGCTGGAGGTGACCGCGACGACGGCGAGCGGTGTGATCATGGCCCTGCGTCATCGCGAGCTGCCGATCGAGGGTGTGCAGTTTCACCCCGAATCGGTACTCACCTACGGGGGCCACCTGATGCTCGCCCGCTGGCTCGCGGTGTGCGGCGATACCGTGCCGCTCGAACTCGCTCCGGCGCTGACCGCCGAGGTCGAGGGCTTGCGGGCGGCAGCTTTCAGCTGAGCTGTCTGCGCGTCAGGCAGCCGGTGTCGTGCTGGCCTTCACCGACGGCGTCAACGATGGGCTCGGGCGAGGCGTGGGAGTCGTTTTCGGTTTGGGCGTCGGCGTAGGGCTCGGCTTGACGTTGTGGCTGACGGTGACGGTGATGACCGTTCCCCGGTCAACGGTCGCTTGCGCCGGCGTGCTCTGGCCGAGCACGTAGCCGTCCGTCACGGTCTTCGAATCCTGCTGGACGATGTTGGCGCGCAGGTCAGCGACGGTCAGCAGGTTCTGCGCGACGGCGGCTGTGACTTTGTTCAGGTCTGGCACCGTGGTCTGGTTGTTCACCACGTTGATGGTGACCACCACCTCCGGGGTGACCTCGACTGTCGCGCCCGGAATCGGTGAGGTCCCGCTGACCGTGCCCACCGGCTGCATAGGCGCCTGAACCGAAGCGAAGCGGGTGTTGAACCCGAGACTCTGGAGCAGCTTGGCGGCATCGGCGGCCTTCTCGCCGATGATGAACGGCGGGATGACGACGGTGCCGGGTCCGGAACTGTAGGTCAGCCCGACGGCGGCCTTACGGGCCAGCTTGGTGCCCGGCGCCGGGTCGCTGGAGAGCACCGTGTTGGGCTTGGCGGGATCTTTCCGCGCTACGGTCTTGCCGACGGCCAGGCCGGTCTGACGGATCGCGCGCTCGGCGTTCGCCAGGGTCAGCCCTTGCACCGGCGGTACCTGCACCATGGCGTCGGCCGCACTCGGGCTGCGCGCCAGCAGTAGGCCACCGGTCACCGCGCCCGCTGCCAGCAGCAGGAGCACGAGGCCGAGCACGATCCGACCGCGGGACGGTCGTCGCCGTGGCCGCTCGGGACGCGCCCGGCGGGGAGGCGGAGCGGGCCGCGGTGCCGGTTCCCGGAGCAGCGGTGTGGCGAGCACGCGTCTGCCGGTGAGCAGCCGACCGAGGTCGTCGGTCATCTCCCCGGCGCTCTGGTAGCGGTTGGCCGGATTCTTCGCCAGCGCCTTCATGACGACCGCGTCGACGTCGCCCGGCAGATCGGTCTCGAGGTCCGACGGGGGAAGCGCGTCCTCCCGTACATGCTGGTAAGCAACCGCTAGCGGTGAATCGCCCTGGAACGGCGGCTGGCCGGTGAGCAGCTCGTAGAGCACGACCCCGGTGGAGTACAGATCGCTGCGCGCATCGACCTTCTCGCCGCGCGCCTGCTCGGGGGAGAGGTACTGGGCGGTCCCCATGACGGCGGCGGTCTGGGTGACGGTCGCGGTGGATTGGGCGATCGCCCGCGCGATGCCGAAGTCCATCACCTTGACCGAGCCGTCACGGGTGATCATCACGTTTCCCGGCTTGATGTCGCGGTGCACGATGCTGGCCCGGTGGCTGTAGTCCAGGGCCGCGCAGACGTCGATGACGATCTCGATGGCGCGGCGCTGGGTGAGCCGTCCTTCATGCAGCAGCACTTCGCGAAGGGTGCGGCCCTCGACGTACTCCATGACGATGTAGGGCAGCGGTGGGTCGTGCTTGTCATCGCTGCCGGTGTCGTAAACCGCAACAACCATCGGATGATTCAGCGCGGCGGCGGACTGCGCCTCGCGGCGGAAGCGGGCCTGGAACGATGGGTCGCGCGCCAGGTCGCTGCGCAGCACCTTGATGGCGACGTCGCGGTCGAGCCTGACGTCACGGGCGCGGTAGACCTCCGCCATGCCGCCATAGCCCAGGACCTCTCCGAGGCGGTACCGGCCGGAAAGCAACCGCACGCCTGGTGCCTCCGCGGTTCCTTGCGCGGGCACGCCCGATCCCGGCTCAGGCTCGCGGTCTGAGTCGCCCGGCACCGGGATCTGCGGACCCGGATCTGCTCGCTCGGTCACCCGCCTTGTCCGGCCCCCTTCCCCGGCTGGGGCATCCTGGTGACGCCGACCGCGTTGCCGTTGCCTTGGCCCGTCAGGGCGGAGGCGCTGGCGGACGGAGAGGGCGATGGGCTCGGCGACGGACTGGTGGTCGGCGCCATCGTGGTCAGCGTGATGATCTGGGTCTTGTTCACCACGCCGCTCGGACTGATGGCGGTGACGGTCGCCGCCGGGTCGGGCGAGCCCTGCACCTGTACCTGCAGACCCTTGCGCTCCAGTGACGCCTGCGCCGAGGCCAGCGTTCGCCCGATGTAGTCCGCTGCGTTGATCGTGACGGTGGCCGGCGGCGGAGTGGTCGGCGGACTGGTACTGGGGGTGGTCGGCGGGGGCGTACTCGGCGTGTGGCTCGGCGTGGGCGACGGCGACGGCGACGCGCTCGTGGGCGGCGCGGTGGTGGGGCTTGTCGTCGGGGTGCCGTTGCCGGCCTTCTTGTCGTTGCGCAGCAGCAGGATCGTCAGCAGCACGGCCAGCAGCACCAGCAGCCCGATCAGCGGGACGGACAGCGGGATCTTGCGCCGCGGCGGCTGGGGCGGCAGCGGCTCGCGCACGGGGACGGGGACGGGTGCGACAACGCTGGTGCGCGGCCCGAGGCGTTCGGTCGCCGAGGTCGGAGGCGCCATGGCACCGGTGGCGGCCGGATCCGCGAGAGCCAGCGCCCGGCGCCCGAACTCGCCGGCCGTCGGTGGCCGATCGCGCGGATCCTTCGACAGCGCCGCATAGACCAGCTGGGCGATGGGCGGCGCGACGGTCGCGGGAAGCGGCGGCGGTGGTTGGGTCTGGTGCGCCATCGCGACGGCGACGGGGTTGGTGTCGGAGAAGGGCCGGCGTCCCGAAAGGCACTCGTACGCCACGATTCCCAGCGAGTAGACGTCGCTGGCCGCCGTCACCTCGCGTCCGGCCGCCTGTTCGGGTGCGAGGTAGTAGGAGGTGCCGAGCACCGTGCCGGTCTGGGTGAGCGGCACCTCGTCGGTGGCGCGCGAGATGCCGAAGTCCGTGACTTTCACCCGCCCGTCAGGGGTGATCATCAGGTTGCCGGGCTTGATGTCGCGGTGGATGACGCCGCGCTCGTGGGCGGCCTGCAGTGCCAGCGCGGTCTGGCCGACGATCGACATCGTCTCGCTCGGCCGCAGCTGCCCGCGCTCGTGCAGGATCGCCGACAACGGCTTGCCGGGCACCAGTTCCATCACGAGGTAGGCGCTGCTGCCGAGCGCACCTTCGACCGGCACCTCGCCGTAGTCGTACACGGTGGCGATACCGGCATGCGCGAGCCGAGCGGTGTTACGCGCTTCGGCCCGGAAACGTTCGACGAAGGTGGGGTCTTCGGCGTATTCGGGCTTGAGCACCTTGACCGCGACGGTGCGCCCGAGCGTCTCGTCCTGGGCGCTCCACACCTCACCCATGCCGCCGATGGCGATGCGGGTGTCGAGGCGGTAGCGCTCACCCAGGACGGTGCCGGCGCTGATCACGCGAGGCTTCCTTTCACGGTGCGGGTCATGAGATTCCGAGGGCGGTCTGCATCACGATTCGGGCAATGGGGGCAGCGGTGACTCCGCCCTGTCCATTGGGATCGCCACCGCTGTTCTCGACAAACACGCAGACGGCGACCCGGGGGTCGTCGACCGGCGCGAAACCGACGAACCACGAGTGCGGCGGCTGCCCGACGGCGTTCTGCGCGGTGCCGGTCTTGCCCGCTACGCGGACACCGGGGATCTGCGCGTTGGTGCCGGTGCCGTTGTTCACGACGTTTTCCATCATGGCGGTCAGTTCGGCAGCGACGTTACCGTCGATCGGCTGGGCGAGCTGCTGTGGCGAGGTGGTCACCAGCGGCGAGAGGTCGGGAGCGAGCGTCTGCTTGACGACGTAGGGCTTCATTTCCTTGCCGGAGTTGGCGATCGCAGCGGTGACCATGGCCATCTGCAGCGGTGTGGAACGGACGTTGAACTGCCCGATGGCCGAGAGCGCCGTCTCCGGCAGGTCGACCTGGTCGGGGAAGATGCTCGCCGCCTGGCGCAGCGGGAAGCCGGGGATGGTGCTGTTGAAGCCGAACCGGGCGGCCTGATCACGCAGCGCCTTGGCGCCCAGGGTGAGGCCGAGTTGGGCGAAAGCTGTGTTGCACGATGTGGTCAGCGCCTGCAGCAGCGACTCCTGCTGGCCTGCGGCGCACGTCTCACCGTCGAAGTTGTGCAGGACGGCCGTGCTCTGTGGCAGCTTGAGCTGGTTGGGCGCCGGGATCTGGGTGTCGGGCGTGTACTTGCCCGACGAGAGCGCGGCGGCCGCGGTGATCAGCTTGAACGTCGACCCGGGTGGATAGGTGAGCTCGGTGCCGCGGTCGAGCAGGGGCTTGTTCGGGTCGGTGGACAGGCGGCGGTCGTTGTTGTTCAGCGTCGTGCCGTCGTGGACCGCGAGCAGGTTGGGGTCGAAGGTCGGCGAGGTGACGAGGGCGAGGATGGCACCGGTCTTCGGGTCGAGCGCGACCACGGCGCCCTTGCGCCCGCCCAGAGCAAAGGCCGCGGCCGCCTGCGTCGCCGCATCGAGGGTGAGCACCACGGCGCCGCCCTTGGGCTGGCGTCCGGTGAAGTAGTCCGAGAGGCGCCGGACGAACAGCCGGCTGTCGGTCCCGGAGAGCACGCCGTTCTCGGACTGCTCCACCTGCGTCGCGGAGACGATGGAGAAGTAGCCGGTGACGGGCGCGTACAGCCCACCGCCTGGATATTTGCGCTGGTACTTGTAGACGTCGTTGACAGGCACCGATTCCGCGACCGACTTGCCGTCGACCACGATCGGCCCGCGCGGCCGGGCCAGCTCCATCTGTCGCTGGCGGCTGTTCTGTGGCTTGTTGCGCAGCGACCGGGCTTCGACGAGCTGGATCAGGTTGTCCGCGATCAGCAGCGAGAGCATCAGGACCAGGCAGGCGATCGAGAGCCGCCGGATGGGCCGGTTCACAGCCGTACCACCTCGGTCGGGCTCTCGACGACGGCTTGCGGGTCATACAGCGGGACCGCGTCGCTGGGCGCCGGCGGTGGTCGCCGGCCGGCGTCGCTGATCCGTAGCAGCAGGGCGATCAGAATCGCGTTGGCCAGCAGGCTGCTGCCCCCGTAGGCGACGAACGGCAACGTCAGCCCGGTGAGCGGGATGACGCGCAACACCCCGCCGGCCACCACGAAGACCTGGATGGCGAAAGCGGTGCCGATGCCCGCTGCAAGCAGCTTGCCGAAGCCGTCCCGGACACCGAGCGCGGCTCGCAGCCCGCGCGCCACGAGCAGGAAGTACAGCACCAGGATGGCCATGACTCCGACCGCGCCGATCTCCTCGCCGAGGCTGGAGAGGATGAAGTCGTTCCAGGCTGACGGGACGACGTCAGGGCGACCGCGGCCGAGTCCGGTGCCGAGCAACCCTCCATTGGCCAGCCCGAAAAGGCCCTGCACGAGCTGGTAGGCGTTGCCGCTGATCTCCGAGGGCTTGAACGGGTGCAGCCAGATGTCGACCCGCACCCGGACATGGCCGAACGAGTAGTAGCTGAACACCGCGCTCGCGGCAAAGAGCAGCAACCCGATGACGACCCAGGAGGCGCGCTCGGTCGCCACGTACAGCAGTGCCAGGAAGATCCCGAAGAACAGCAGGGAGGTGCCGAGATCCTTGATGACGACCAGGATCAGCAGGCTCGTGATCCACGCCAGCAGGAGCGGCCCCATGTCGCGGGCTCTGGGCAGCGGAAGGCCGAGGAACGAGCGCGTGACGACGGAGAGCACCTCACGTTTTCGTACCAGGTAGCCGGCGAAGAAGATCATCAGCAGGATCTTGGAGAACTCTCCGGGCTGAATGTTCAACACTGGCAGCGCAATTCGGGCGCCCATCTGGGCCGGTGCGAAGACGAGCGTGGCGAGCAGGCCGAGGCCGACGAAGGCGGACGTGTACGTGTAGCGGGCGAGGGTGCGGTGGTCGCGAATGATCCACAGCACCGCGATCAGCATCAGTACCGCGACGAACGAGTACGCGAGCTGCAGCTCGGCGCGCCCGGCGGGGATGGGCTTGCCGAGCTGGCGCGCCCGGTCGGCGTAGCCGAGGTCGAGCCGGTAGATCTCCGCGAGTCCCAGGCCGTTGAGTAACGCCATGATGGGCAGCAGGAGCGGATCGGCCGCCGGCGCGAGCTTGCGTACCGCGAAGTGCGCCAGCAGGTAGACGGCGAGAAAGCCCGCTGCCAGATAACCAACTTTGGCGGTCAGCCGGTTGTCGTGAGCAAGGACGACGGCCGACAGCGCGCCCGTCGCGACGATGATCGCGAACAGGAGGAGGAACAGCTCCGTCCCCCGGCGGTTGGGCCGGGCTGGAGCGAAGGTCGCTGTTGTCACTGCGTGCAGGACTTCGGCAGCGGGGTGGCAGGCGGGACGCTCACCGTCGGCGTCGGGCTAGGGCTCGGTGAGGCCGACGTGGTGATCGGGTGGGTCGACGGGGTCGTCGTCCGGGTGGAGGCCGGCGACTTCGACGGACGCGGACTCGGGGAGGGGGACTGCCGGGCCTTCTCGTTGGCGGCGGCCTTCACCGCAGCCTGGTGGGCCGCGTCCTCGACGTTGAACTTCAGGCGCGCCAAGATGCAGGCACCGTCGGCGTGGCTGCTTGCGACGATCCCCCCGCTGACGTGGTCACGGTCGAACTGGTTGAGCTGATCGAGGGGGATCCCGCGTTCGGCGACGCTCGACAGCGAGACCCCGAGGGGCTTGCTCTGCAGGCCGTGGAAGAGCGCTGCCCGGCCGTCGGAACCCGCGACGTACCAGGAGTTCGCGGCGATCGCCCACGTCGTCAGCACCCCGGCGACGATCACCAGGAAGATCGTGGCCAACGCGAGTGGCACGGGCCGGCGAAACCAGCGCTTGCGGGCTGCCCGGCGGCGATGGCGACTCGGGCCGGACTCGTCGGCGATCGGCGGGATTCCGGCGGGCGGGGTGGCGGCCAGCTCTTCGCGGGCCGCGAGAATCTCGGCCGTGCCGGTTTCGGGCAGCCGGAAGACCCCGGTATCGACGGGACGCTGCTCGCCGCTGCCGTAGCTCTCGCGGGGTGGGGGCGGCGGCGGGGAGCGCCGCGCCGCGCGCTTGGCGGCCCGCTCCTGCGCCGTCAGTGACGCGCCGCCGGGCAGGACCACGGCGCTCGCTGCGTTGGGCACCGCATCCTGCTCGGCGGCCGCGCCTCCCACGACCGGGGTGTCGGGCATCCCCGGCTCGTCGTCCACGACATCGGCGATCACGACGGTCACGTTGTCCGGGGCCCCGGCCGCCAGCGCGAGATCGATGAGCCGCTCGGCGGCTTCGTCGGCGTTGGCGAGGGTGAGCGTCTCCGCGATGGTCTCGTGGGCGACGTAGCCCGACAGGCCGTCGCTGCACAGCAGGTAGCGGTCGCCCCGGCGGGCCTCCCGCACCGAGAGGTCAGGCTCGACACCGGCGCGGCCGTCGAGTGCCTGCGTCAGCAACGAGCGCTGCGGATGAGTCTCGGCCTGCTCCGGGGTGATGCGACCCTCGTCGACCATGCGCTGCACCAGCGTCTGGTCGTGCGTCAGCTGGCTGAATTCGCCGTCACGCAGCAGGTAGGCGCGGCTGTCCCCGACGTGCGCCAGGCCGAGCCGGGTGCCGGAGGACAGCAGTGCGGTGAGCGTGGTGCCCATGCCGTCGAGCGCGGAATTGGCGTCGACCATTGCCCGCAGATGGTCGTTCGCTGCCTGGACGGCGGAAGCGAGGACCTCGAGCAGGTCGAGCCCGGCCTCGTCGTCGTCCAGCTGGGAGAGCGCGGCGACTACGGCGGAGCTCGCGACCTCGCCGGCCGCGTGGCCGCCCATGCCGTCGGCTACCAGGGCCAGGCGTGAGCCGGCGTACGCGGAGTCCTCGTTGCCCTCGCGCACCTTCCCGACGTGGGAACGCACGGAGTAGCGAAGTCGCAAGGTCACTCCGATCGTCCTGCACTCGGAAGTCCGGGGGCCGTCATCTTCTCAGTTCCAGGACGGTCTTACCGATGCGCACCGGCACTCCGATGGGCACCGGTGTGGGTCGCACGACCTTCGTGCGATCGAGATACGTGCCGTTCGTCGAACCCAGATCCTCCACGAACCACTGGCCGTCGCGAGGGACCAGCCGGGCGTGGTGAGCCGACGCGAAGTCGTCATCCAGAACCAGGCTCGAGTCGCCGGCACGCCCGAGCGTGACCGGGCCCTGGCCGAGCGGGACCGTCAGCCCGCGGGCTCGTCCGCTGACCACGAGCAACTTGCTGGCCTCGCGACCCCGCCGCGGTCTCGGCGGCGGCGGCGGAGCGAAGGCCGGCTGCGGGGCGGCGTCGCGGCGCAGCTGGCGCCTGCTGGGCCCGAACAGGTCGGAACGGACGGCCCGCACTGCGGCGAGCACGAAGAGCCAGAGCAGGGCGAGGAATGTGAGCCGGATGACGAGGTAGGCGGCGTCGGTCACGGGCTATCCCTCGGCAGGGTGGCCGGAGAGCTCGCCGCCGCTGCGCCCCTCGCCCTCGCGGGCCGGTAGGGGATGGCTGTACACGAGCACGCTGCGGCCCACCTCGATCCGGTCGCCGTCGCGCAGGGTCGCCTCGTGCACCTTGCGGCCGTTGACCCGGCTTCCGTTGGTGGAGCCCAGGTCGCGATAGACGTGACGGCCGGTCGGCTGCAGCAGGAGCTCACCATGACGGCGTGAGACGCCGGTGTCGGGCAGCTGGACGTCGACGTCTGAACCGCGCCCGATGACGGTGACCGTGCGGCTCAGGGCGACCTCGTTCACCTCGCCGGCAGCCGCCGGGCTGCCGCTCTCCGCAGAGCCGCCGACGGTGACGATGAGCCGGGGAAGCTGAGGCGCGCGGTTCGTCGGGTTGGTGGGTCGGCTCGCGTAGCTCTGCCCGGAGACTGCCAGCGGGGGCCGGTGCTCGAAGGGTGGCAGCGGTTCACCGACCTGCGTGGCGCGATTGGCCAGGACGGGCGGGACGCCGGCGGCGCGTGGACCCTCGACGACGTCGCTGTCCACCGTGTAGCGACCGACGGAGAGTTCGGGATCAAGCTCGAGCGAAACGCTCACCGGTGCCACGAACGTGTAACGCTGCGCCGCGGCATGCTCGCGGACCAGCGTCGCGAGCTCGTCGCCGAGCGCCTGCCGGTAGGGAGCGAGCCGCTCGTAATCCGGCTCGGACAGGTGGATGGTGAACTGGTTGGGCACCAGCGTGCGCCGCGCACTCCGGGCCTTGCGCTCGTCGCATTCGCGGGTCAGCGCCCCGGCCAGCTCGACGGGTTCGACCCCGCCTTTGAACACGCGGGCGAAGGCGCCTTCGACGATGCCGCCGAGGCGACGTTCGAAGCGCTGCAGCACCCCCACCGGACGTCTCCTTCCAAGAGTGGGGAGATCGTAACGGGGAGGCCTGGCAAAAGCGGGCGATGCAGCCGACGACAAGCGGGTGACCACGGACGTTTGCGCTGGTGCTGGCCCCGCGAGGGGTGCGCGCTGCGTGGTAGCGTCGGACGGTCGCTCGGGCGAGTGGCGGAATGGCAGACGCGCACGGTTCAGGTCCGTGTGTCCGTAAGGACGTGGGGGTTCAACTCCCCCCTCGCCCACTCAGGTGCTTTCATCGATCACTCACTGTTACTCGGCGGGCCATGTGCCGGTGCTGCCGTCGCGCCGCGGCGTCGCGCCGTTGCGGCAGGTCGCCGGCTGGCTTATCGGCTCAGCGCGATCGCGTGTCGAACGAAGCGGGAAAATCCTTCCGGCTCCTCGCGGTGGGCCATGTGTGATGCACCTGGCAGGACGAAGATCTCGGCGCCGATCACCTTGGCGAGCGCGTTCATCCCTGGGCCGAATTCCGGCACGGTCGCTGTCCCGTAGCCCACGACGCATGTGCTGGTGAAGCGGTGCAGGTCGTATGACGGCGACAATCCTGCCGTCGCCTCGGCCAGAAACAGCCGCCGTTCGTGGTTCTGTCGGGGTGTACCTGCCGGCTTCTGTTCGATCCTGCTGATGGCGCCGCGAATCAGCCGCGGATGATCGCCCACCCACCACGGAGCCCACGGCATCGCCGTCTCCCAGACGCCGAGGGAAACGATCAGGTCCGGCCGGCGAATGGCGGCGGCGATCGCGACGTTGCCGCCCATGCTGTGCCCGACGACGGTCGCCGGACGATCACCGATGATGGCCAGCAGATCGTCGGCGTGCTCGTCGAGCTCCGCCGGCCGGCCGTCCCAGCTCGGCTCCGGCCCCCAGCCGCGGCGATCGTAGGTCACGACGTCCACGTCATCGAGTGCAGCGACGACCGCGTCGAAGCTGCCCCCTTGGTCGCGCGTGCCGTGGACGAGAACGACCCGAGGCGCGGTCGGCTGATCAGACATCGGCTCCGACAATGGCACGGCTGCTCGTCAGGGACCGACGCGCGTCCAGTTGCCGCATCCGTAGCTGGAGAATCCCACGTCGGTGTGGGCGATCGTGACCCGAAGCGGTGTCGTGCTGAAGCCGTTGCCGGACTCACTGCCGGACACCCCGGTCCAGTTGTTGAACCGGTGCCAGATGCAGAGCGGACCGCCCGCCGCCGCGTACGTCCCGGGCAGCAGGTCGTTCGGGACGCGATATTGCCCGGGCTTCGCGGTCGCGCGGTTCGGGTTGTACGACGCGGTCTGCACCGGCTGCCAGGTACCGCAGCCGGTGCTGCTGACGGCCGCATCGGTCGGGAGCACCTGCAGGAACAGCCGGCCGATGCCGGAGCCGCCGAGGGCCAGCACTGCGGAGAACTGGCCCGAGAGGTTGCTGAGGCGCCGCCAGTGGCAGTCGCTGTTGGGTGGGACCACTGCTGTGTACAGACCGGGCTTGGCCATGTTCGAGGCGCTGCCCACGCGGGTCGTCCCGTCGCCGAAACACCCTGACAGGCTCGCGACGAGCGCCATCCCTACGGCGGCGACGGCAATCTTCTTTCGACGCGGAAATCGCACCTAGCTGCAACCGGGTGAGGCCCGCAGCTGTGACGGCGCTCGGGTCTCACGTGCGCCTGGGTGTTTGGCCGGGCTTGCGGAGGAGTGGTCGGCGGTGGCCTTGCAGGGGTGGTCTGCCGTCGGGTGGCCAGAACCAGGGGGTGCGGTCGGGGTCGTCACCGATGGTCATGTCCCAGCCGCGTTCATGCACTTTGTGGTGGTGGTGAAGGCAGAGGAGGAGATCGAGATTCTCAGGCTCGGTTTTGCCTTGATCGTGGAGCCATTCTTGACGGTGATGAGCTTCGGTCCAGGAGGCCGGCCGGTCGCAGCCGGGCCAGGTGCATCCGCCGTCTCGGGCGATGAGGAACTGGCGTAGTCCGGTGGGGATGTGGCGGGTGAGGCGGCCGAGGTCGAGGATTTCCGAATCGGCTCCGAAGACGGCGGGGATCATCCCGGCACCACAGGCCATCCGCCGCACCGCCGCGGAAGTGGTCCACCGCGGTGCGACACGTGCGAGCGACTGGTGACGCCTGTGCCGAAACGTGGACGCGGGAGATGAGCGGTTTGCCGATCCGCCAGCTCTGGGCAGTCGACCGGCTGCTCGGCGCAGGACCTGGACTGGATCAGGGTGGCGATCTGTGTCGACCTGGCGGCGCAGGAGGTGCCGTGGTGGGACGAACCACCGGGCGCGACCTCGTGGTTGCGGGTGACCCGACTCGATCGACAGCCGGTCGGCATCTGGTGGCGGTCGTCGCGAGTGCCGGTCTGGAACCATCGCATCGTCCGGCCGCTGCTGGTCTGGGACGTCGAGACAGGGTTGAACGAGGAGCACCTCTCCGCAATCGGCGAGGGGCGGGCCGCCGACCTCGGACTGCCGGAACCACCCGCGCACGCGCTCGCCGACCCGCTCTGGCGAGTAGCTGATGGCTACGTCGACATCGTGGACGCTCAGACCAGCCTGAGTACGGCTCCGGAGGTTGATGACATCGGGCTGAATCCGACCCGGACGTTTCCGAAGGCGCGTGCCTGGACACGGCCGGTAACCGATTACCTGGCCTAGGTTCCTTCGGGGGTGCGGTGTCCCCAGGTGCTGGGGGCGTCGTAGGTCCGGACATCCCAGGTGGCGTCGTCGATCGTGACCCCTCCGTGTCCGTATTCAATCTGGAAGCCGGACGGGGTCACGGCGTAGAAGGAGGTCATGCGGTCGTTGGTGTGGCGCCCGAGGGTGGAGGCGATGGGGACGCCACGGTCGAGGCACATGTCGTAGGTGGTGCCGACGTCGTCGAGGTTGCGCACCTCGACCATGAGGTGGTGCAGGTGCTTCGGTGAGCCGAAGGGTGCGAGGGCGAGGGAGTGGTGCCGAGGCCCGCAGTGCAGGAACACCACGGTCGCGGGTGTGGGATCGCCGGTGTCGATGTCGATGTAGTCGCTAACGAGTAGGCCGAGCCCGTCGAGGAAGAAGCCCAGGTTGGCCTCCATGTCTTCGACGTTGAGCACGATGTGGCCGAGTCCGAGGTCGTCGGCGACGAATCCGTCCGTGCCTCTCGGGGACTCGAAGTGCGACGCGGCGCTGTGTGGTGCCCAGTAGATCTCGTGGACCAGTCCGCTGGGGTCCTCGGTGAAGATCAGGCCGCCGACGCCGCGCCGGATGGTGTCGGCGGGTGTGCCGGGGTGGACGGGGCTGCCGTGGCGGCGCAGGCGCTCGGCGACGCCGTCGAGGACGGTGGCGTCGGCCACCTGCCATCCGGCGAAGGCGATGTCGTTGCGCGGTCCGGTGCGTAGTGCAAGGCGATGGTGGTTCTTGTCCATGCGCAGCAGCGTCGCGCCATCGGGATCGTGGCCGACGGCCTGCAGGCCGAGGATCTCGGTGCCGAAGCTTTCCCAGGCCGACAGGTCGCTGACCTCGAATCCGACCCGGCCTAGCTGGTTCACGCTGTCGAACGTCATGGTCGGCTCCTGTCGTTGTTGGTCTCTGCATCGTGGGACGGGATCAAGCTAACGGCAAGGTGAGGTCAGGTCGTGGGATGGTAGAAATTGGACATGATGACAGATCCGTCGGCGGTGTCCCGCCGTCCTCGGATCACGCCGGTGCAGTTCCGCGCAGCGCAGGGCTACGCCCTCGACGTCGAGGTGCTATCGGCCGGCGAAATCCAGCGGCGTGTGTTGGAGGTGCCCGATCGCGGGGCCGAGCGCGTCGATCTGCTCTGTCTGCTCTACGTGACGGCTGGCCGCTATGCGCACATGGTCGATTTCCAGACCTACCACTGCTCGGCCGGCTCGATGCTCGCCGTCCAGCCCGGCCAGGTGCACCGGTTCGGCTCGACGCGGTGGGACGGATGGTTCGTCGTCGTGCGCTCCGAGCACACCGGCGTGCCGAACACGTCGGCCGCGGCGGTCGACGACCCCTCCGAACTGGCAACGCACGTGAACATCCCGGCTGTCGCCCGATCGGTGATCGAGACGTCGCTGGCACAGATGGCGCACGACGCGAACATTGACGCATCGGTGTCGGTGCGCAACGCGTTGCTGTTCCATCAGCTCCGTGAGCTCGTTGTGCGGGTACGTCTCGGTGACCCCAGGGCGGATGCAACCCCCACAGTTGACCCGGGGGTGCTACAGCGATTCCACGCCTTCCGGGACGACGTCGAGCGGTTGCACACCCGATGGCACGCCGTCGACCCCTACGCCCGTCGGGTCGGGTGCTCAGCGCGCAGCCTTACTCGCACCACCGAGGCCGTCACCGGTCTAACAGCGAAGTCGTTCATCACCCTTCGGGTAGTACTCGAGGCCAAGCGCATGCTCGTGCACAGCGACGCATCCATAGTCGCCATCGCCGCACGCCTCGGCTTCGACGAACCCACCAACTTCGTCAAGTACTTCAGACGCGAGACAGGCACTACCCCCGGCGCGTTCCGATCCCGATGGACCATGCTTGCGAGCGACCAGAGATAGCCGGTGTCCCCGCGGGTTCTTGTGCGGGCAGCCGCCGCGTCCTCCCGAATCAATCGACCACGCTGCGGATCCGTCAACGGCCCCAGGTGTCGGTCCACGTGTGCACGACATTGGCCCGCTAAATCAACCTCAGGAGCAGTACTCAGACCAGCCTGAGGTGAGGACCTCCGGTGCGGCAGCCGCCGGTCAAACCCCCGCCGGCACCCGCTCGGTCTCCTGCCGCGCAGGGAGCATCGATCCCGGCCGCCTGCCGGTGGCTGCGCCGTCCAGCCAGGTCGGTACGCCGCCGACGATGGTGGCCCGGTAACCCCCTGGCGTGCGGCTGTAACGCCAGGCGCCGCCGGGGAGATCGCGCCGCTGCACCTCGGTGCCGTTGGTGAGGTCGGTGAGTGCGAAGACGGTGAGGTCGGCGACGGCGCCCGGGCGGATGACCCCGCGCTGCGGGACACCGAAAAAGCCCGTCAGCCGCGAGGTCACCGCTTGGACCGCTTCCTCGATCCGCAGCAGCCCGGTGTCGCGTACCAAGTGGGACAGGAAGTACGTGCCGTCGCCGGCGCCGCTGAACATCTGCACGTGCGCGCCGGCGTCGCTCGCCCCGGGAAGCGCGTGCGGCGAACGTGCCATTTCTGCCGCAGCGGCAAGGTCGATCGGCCGCTCGCGAGTGCGGATGTTTCCTTGCACGTCAGTGGCAATCAGCCAGTCCGCCATCGCATCAGACGGGTGCTGGCCGGTGCGCGCGATCGCCTCAGCCATCGACTCGCCGCTGTGCTCGCCGCCCATCAGCAGCATGCGGTCCGGAATGCGGATGGGCGCCAGCGTGTACGTGCAGGCGTCCCAATCGGCCCGGGCTGCCGCCCGCCAGGCGGGGTCGCGCAGCAGGGTGCGCTTGTCCTCGTCGCTCGCGTGCACGTACGAGTGCCAGCTCGCGACGCCGCTCCACATGATGGAGCGCTCGAAGTGCATGTTGACGTGGGACGGCCGCGGGCTGAAATTGGGCCACAGGTCGGCGCCCTCGGCGCGCAACCGGGCCATGAGGTCCTCGAGCTTGGAGCGACCCTCGGAAGCCGTCTCTTCGAGCGCGTAGCCGGCGAAGATCATGCGCACCCCGGTGCCGGCGACCAGGCGTGACATCCGCTGCAGGTCCTCGTGGAAGTACTCCGGCTGCAGGAACCGCGGGACGTACTGCAGGATCGCTCCGTGGCGGGCGAGAACGCCGATCAATGCTGACAGTTCGGCCTCGTCGGCGAGCCGGCTCGGCACCGGGCGGTTGCCCTTGTCGGTGTCCATCTCCGACGTCGAAAGGCCAATGGCACCAGCCGAAAGCGCCTCGTCCAAGGCAGTGCACAGCCGGTCACGCTCCTGCGCCGTCGCCGCGCGCTCCCAGGCGTCCGGCCCCATGATCCAGGTGCGCAGCATCTGGAACGGCATGAAGCCCACGTAGTTCACCGCGGTCGGGTGCTGACGTGCGGCGGCGAAGTACTCCGGCCAGGTGTCCCACTTCCACGGCACCGCGAGGTTGAACGCCTCCGCGGGGATGTCTTCGATGAACGCGAACAGGTCGACCAGATCGGTGGACTCCGCCGGCCGCAGCGGCGCCAGCCCGAGCCCGCAGTTCGCGAGCACCATCGTGGTGCAGCCGTGCGCCGGCATCGGATCGCAGTCGGCGTCCCACCAGACCGCCGCGTCGAAGTGGGTGTGCGACTCGATGAGCCCCGGCGTCACGAAAGCGTCGGAGGCATCGACCAGCGTCTCGCCGACGGCATCCAGGCCGCGGCCGATCTCGACGATGACGCCGTCGCGGACCCTGACGTCCGCCGGAGCCGGAGCAGCCCCGGTGCCGTCCACCACGGTCCCGCCGCGGATCAGCAGGTCACCAGTCTCGAGAGGTCGCGCGTGCGGTGCAGTCATGCGGCGCCCACCTTTGCCAGTCATGACGCGGGCCGATCGCCGGTGCGTCACCCAGCGGGAATCATCCTCGCCGGGGCGGCCGGACCGTCAGCACCCCCTCTGCCGGCTAGAGGCCGGCTCGGCTTTCGGCGACTTCCAGGCTGTCGCGCACTGTCCCCCGGACGGGTGCCAGCACGCGTCGAAGTGCGGCGGCCAACGAGCGCGACGTCCCGCTGTCGAGGATCAGGACCAGTTCACCCTGCCGCTCGACCAGGGTGGCGCGTTCGCCCACCAGTGGCGCAAGAACGACCTTCATTCAGCTGCTGGCTCTCTGTCGCGGGGGAGTCGACACGTAGATCTCGCCACTGAGATGAACGTTCGGGAACAAGATCGCCGATGATCAGGTGCCGGGTCAAGTAAACATTGCGGTTCTTGCGAAGGTTGACCCGTTCGGGTTGCGCCGGGCGGCGCCCCGGAGTGTCAGTACACCTTCTTGTGGTAGGCGGTCCGGGTCGTCGCCGCGGTCGGCGCGACGATCGTGTGCGTCTGCGCGGCCTTGTCCGACCACGAGAGGTAGGTGAACTTGTGGCCGGCAAGGTACTCGGGCGTCGGTGCTGAGATCGACGCAAGATGGCCCTTCACCATTGTCAGGGTTGCCGTTCGTGCCCGGACGGGTGGCTGCCGAACCATCGGTGCGAAGCCTGGTAAGTACGGTCCCGTGCGCCGATGGTGGATCCCTGCACGGCGTGGTGTTTCGCGACGGCAGTGGGCCGGAAGTCCTGAGGCCGCGGGCAGGCCGCATCTGGCAGTGATGGGCCACCGGGATTTCGCTGGAGGTATGAGCGTCGGAGTGTGGGTCGCCCTCGCGGTGATCACGCTGCTGTGCGCCGTCGCGGCGTACGACGTGCTGCAGCGCAGGCACGCCATCTTGCGCAACTTCCCGATCGTCGGCCACCTCCGCTACTTGCTCGAGTCGTTCGGCCCCGAGCTGCGCCAGTACATCGTCACCGGCAACGACGAGGAGCGGCCGTTCACGCGCGACCAGCGGCGCTGGGTCTACGCGTCGTCGAAGCAGCGAGAACAACTACTTCGGGTTCGGCACCGACAACGACCTCGAGCGCGACCCCGGCTACTCCTGATCCGCCACAGCACGTTCGCCGTTCCACGCCCCCGCGCACGCGAGCGCCGGCTGACGACCGGGTGCCCGCGCGCCAAGGTGCTCGGCGCGGCCCGAGGGCGAAGCCAAGCTGTTCCGGCCGGACTCGGTCGTCAACATCTCGGCGATGAGCTTCGGCTCGCTGTCGGGTGCCGGCGGTCGAGGCGATCAACCGCGGCGCGCTGGCCGCCGGCGCGCTGCAGAACACCGGCGAGGGCGGCATCTCGCGCGCACCACCGCACGGCGGCGACCTCGTCTTCCAGATCGGCACCGGCTACTTCGGCTGCCGCGACGGGAGGGGCCGCTTCGACCTCGGCCGGCTCCTGGAGACGGTCGCCGCCGCACCTGTCGCGCGCGATCGAGATCAAGCTGAGCCAGGGCGCCAAGCCCGGGCATCGGCGGCATGCTGCCGGCCGCGAAGGTCTACGCCCGAGATCGCCGCCGTCCGCGGCGTCCCGGCCGGGCAGGACTGCATCACCCCGCCGGCCACACGGCGTTCTCCGACGTGTCGAGCATGCTCGACTTCGTCGAGCCGCTCGCCGACGCGACCGGCCTGCCGGTGGGGATCAAGTCCGCGGTCGGGAGATCGGCGTTCTGGCACGACCTCGCGCGCGTCGATGGCCCCGAGCGAGCGCGGCGCCGACTTCGTCACGATCGACGGCGGCGAGGGTGGCACGGGCGCCGCGCCGCTGGTCTTCACCGATCACGTCGCGCTGCCGTTCCAGCTCGGCGATGGCACGGGTCTATCCGGTCTTCGCCGAGGCCGGGCTCAGCGACGACGTCGTGTTCGTCGGCTCCGGGCAAGCTGGGCCTCCCCGAGTACGGCGCTGCTCGCGTTTGCCCTGGGCTGCGACCTGGTCAACGTCGCGCGCGAGGCGATGCTGTCGATCGGCTGCATCCAGGCGCAGCGCTGTCACACCGGCCGCTGCCCGACCGGCGTCGCGACCCAGTCGGCGTGGCTGGCCCGGGGCGTCGATCCGGGGCTGAAGTCTGCACGCGCCGGCCGCTACCTCGTCACCTTGCGCACCGAAATCCTGACCCTCGCCCGCGCCTGCGGCGTCGAACATCCGGCCCTCGTGACGACGGACATGTTCGAACTGTTCTCCGGCCGCTTCGACACCGAATCGGTGCGGCTGATCACCGGCTACGAGGACGGCTGGGGCCAGCCGTCGAAAGCCGACGGCGACGCGATCACCGCACTGATGCGCGACGCGCGCTCCCTGACGATGTGACTGTCTCAGCGGGGCCATTCGTCCCTACCCCGGCGGGTGCGGTAGTCCTAGCGTCAAAGGCGCACCGGGGATCAGTGATGGGGGCGCCGTCATGGCCAGCAAAGCGGTCTCCATCGACACGCACATGCGCCCGTCGGACGCGTTCAGCTGGTACATGGAACGCGATCCGCTGCTGCGATCCACGGTCGTCGCGGTCGGCTTCCTGGATCGACCGCCCGACCGTGACGCCTTGCGAACGGTCGTGGAGCGCGCCAGTCGCATCGTCCCCGGGATGCACCACATCGTTCAGGTACCTCCGCTGCGGCTGGCGACGCCGCGCTGGACACGTACGGACGAGCTCGACCTCGATTGGCACCTGCGCTGGGTGAGGGCAGCGCCGCCGGGTGATGCCAACGCGGTCATCGACGTCGCCAGGGTGAAGGCGACAACTGCCTTCGACCCCGCCCGCCCCCTTTGGGAAATCACCGTGGTCGAAGGCCTCCGAGAAGGAGCCGCCGCGTTCGTGTGGAAGTTCCACCACGCGCTCACCGACGGTATCGGCGGGATGCAGTTGGCGTTCGAGATGTTCGATCTCGAACGGTCGGGCGGACCGCGTCCCGCCGCCCCGGAGCTTCCGGCCGAACACCTCGACGGCACCCACCTGGCGTGGGATGCCGTGGCCTACGAGGCCGGCCGCGTCTTCGGAGCCGCCAGAGCGTTACCCGGCGCCGCCGTGCGGACGGCCGTGAGCACCGTGCGCCATCCCAGGACCGCGGCCGGGGGATTGCTCGCCGCCACGCGTTCCATCGCGAAGACCGTCGCCCCGTACGCCGACACGATGTCGCCGGTCATGCGCGAGCGGCACCTGGGTCGCGAACTCGACGTCCTCGAGGTACCGCTCAGCGCCATGCGCAGCGCGGGGGCGGCGGCGGGCGGCCACTTGAACGACGCTTTCCTGGCGGCCGTCACCGGAGGCCTGCGCATCTATCACCAGCGCCACGGTGCCGAGATCAATCGGCTGCGGGTCACCATGCCGATCAGCATCCGCAAGGCCACGGACGGCCCGGGCGGCAACCGCATCACGCTGGCCCGCTTCCAGGTTCCTGCGGGTCTGTCGGATCCGGTCGAACGGATGCGGGCGATGCACGGCCTCACCGACGCGTGGCGGGCCGAACCCTCACTCGGGATGACGCAAGGCATCGCGACCGGGCTCAACATGCTGCCGTCGTCGTTTCTCGGCGGCATGCTCAAGCACGTCGACTTCCTGGCCAGCAACGTGCCGGGCTTCCCGATGCCGGTCTACCTGGCCGGTGCGCGGCTGCTCGCGTACTACCCGTTCGGTCCGACCATCGGATCGGCGGTCAACGTGACGCTCATGTCGAACATGGACACCTGCTGTGTCGGCGTCAACGCCGACTCCGGGGCCATCCCTGACATCGGCGAGTTCATGGTGTGCCTGCGCGAGGGATTCCGCGAGGTGCTCGCCGCGGGCAAGGGCGGCGGCGAGAGCGGCGAGGGCAGCAAGGTTCGCCTGCCGCTGCACGACAGCCCGCGCGACGTGCCGCCCGCCCGGCAGCCCGCGCCGCGAGCCAAGCGGCGCACCCCGGCGGCCACCACAAAAGGGAAGGGAGGGGAAGCGCCATGGAGGTGATGAGCCCGCTCGATTCGGCCTTCCTGCGTATGGAGACGGCGGACACCTCGCTGCACATCGCCTCGCTGGCGATCTTCGAGGGTCCGGCGCCGACGTACGACGACCTCTTCGACCTGATCGCTCGCAAGCTCGTCGACCTGCCGCGCTACAGCCAGCGCGTGCGCGAGGTTCCGCTGTGGCTGGGGCGTCCGGTCTGGACCTCCGACCCGAACCTCAACCTGCACTACCACCTGCGCCACACCGTCCTGCCGCGACCAGGCGGGGACGACGAACTTCGCACCCTCATGGCCCGGCTGATGTCGACCCAGCTCGACCGCAGCCGACCGCTCTGGGAGGAATGGCTGATCGAAGGCCTCGAGGGCGGCCGCTGGGCGCTGGTCGGCAAGGTGCATCACTGCATGGTCGACGGCGTCGCCGGGACCGACATCCTCAGCAAGCTCCTCGACACCGAGCCGGCGCCCAAGCGGGACCCGTTCATCGGCCAGCCGATTCCGTACGAGAGCTCCGAGCCCAGCACGCTACGTTTGCTGTCGTCGGCGCTCACGACGCTTCCGCATCGACCGGTGCAGGGGATCCGGACGGTGGCCGCGGCGGCGGCGCACCCGGCCCGCACGCTGGAGAGCGCGAGCCTGCTGGCTCGCGGCGCGCTGTCCTGGACGCGGCTGGCGAAACCGGCGGAGTCCAGCTCGCTGACCGGGCCGCTGGGACGCGCTCGGGCCTGGGATTTCACCCGGACGACGTTCGATGACATCAAGACCGTTCGCGCGGCGTACGGCGGCACGTTCAACGACGTCGTCGTCAGCGCGATCACCCGCGGTTTCCGCGACCTGCTCATCGAGCGCGGCGAGCGCCCGGGTGCCCACGCGGTACGCACGCTCATCCCGGTCTCGGTGCGCGGTGGCACGGAGGGCGTCGCCAACGAGGTGTCGGCGATGATCGCCGAGCTTCCCGTCGACGCTGCCGATCCGGTGGCGCGCTACCAGGCGGTGTGCGCTCAGCTCAGCCAGCTGAAGGAGTCCGGCGAGATCCAGCTCGGTGAGCTGATCGCGGATGCGGGCGGATGGACGTCGCCGCTGCTGCTCTCGATCGGGCTCAAGAGCGTCTTCCGCTTGCCACACCGGCATTTGGTCACCGTCGCGACGAACGTTCCCGGTCCACGTACCCCGCTCTACGCGGCCGGCCGGCGGCTGCTGGAGCTCTACCCGTACGTGCCCATCGCCGACCGCATCCGGATCGGCGTGGCCATGACGTCCTACAACCGGGTGCTGACGTTCGGCATCACGGCGGATGCGGCCAGCACACCTGATCTGGCGGTCCTCACGGCAGGAATCAGCGCGGGAATGCGTGAGCTGGTGCAGGCAGCCACCGGGGAGAACCCGATGGCGGTCAGTAAGCGCGGTCGGGCTCAAACGGCCTGAGCGACCTCGGCGGGTGGCGCCACCGGTATGCGCGAGGAGACGTCGGCGCAGTCCTCGCACGCACCTTCGGGGATCAGGCCGACCTTGACGAGCGTCGGGAACATCTTGCAGGCCAGGCAAATACCGAGGAAAGCCTCCAGGCCGGCGGCGCCGATGAGACCGCCGAGCACGGCGTACGCCGCCCTCTTGCGCCCGAAGCCGTAGTGCAGGACCAGGGCCGTACTCGACAGGCCGAGCCCCATCCCCTGCGCCAGCCGCTTGGGCGGGCCGGGGGAGAACTTCGCCGGCCGCTTGATGCGCGGCGCGGCGACGCGGGTGGCGAACTGGCCGAGTGGGCTGAGCTTCGGTCCGGTCAGCACCCGGGCGGCGAAGCCGTACGTGAGCGGAGCCAGGACCCAGGGCTTGTCCAGGACGACCGCGCCGGTCGCCATCGTGACGACACCCGCGGCGACGACGCGGGCGGAGGTCTCGTTCACGGGATCGGGGAATCCGAACAGGCTCATCGCCAAAAATCTACCGGACCGGTGGAGTATCCACGTCCGCCAGGATCCGTACGGCGACCAGGGCCACATCATCCTCGGCGCCGGCGAGCGGACGCAGGATCCGCAGGAGCTGCTTGCAGAGCTGCTCCAGAGGCAGGCCGCTGAGTCGGCGCGCCACCTCGATCAAAGCGGAGAGCCCGGTCTCCAGCGGCTGCAGGCGTCCCTCGACGAGGCCGTCGGTGAAGAGCAGCACGGTGGAGCCGGACGCGAGGTTCACCTCATGATCCGTGCGCTCCGTGTGGGTGCCGAGCCCCAGCAGCAGGTCGGCGGGTGTCTCCAGGAGCCGTACGGCGCCGTCGGGCTCGATGAGCACGGGCGGCGGATGCCCCGCGTTCGACCAGCGCAGCCGGCGCCCCCCGCCGGGCGCCCCGTCCAGCACCTGGGCCACCACCGCCGTCGCGGTCGTGTTGACGCCGAGCGCCTGGGCGGCATGGTCGACGCGGGTGAGCACGGCTGCCGGTCCCTCGCCGCGGTCCACCGCGATCGCCCGTACCAGCGTGCGCAGCTGTCCCATCAGCGCGGCGGCTTCGGTGTCGTGGCCCATGACGTCGCCGATGACGAGGGTCGTGGTGGCGTCCGGGGTCTGGAACGCGTCATACCAGTCGCCGCCGACCTGCGCACCCTCGAGCGCAGTCTCGTAGTGCGGCGAGATGGTGAGCCCGGGGGGCTGCATCACGTCGGCGTCGAGCAGGCTGCGCTGCAGGGTCTCGGCCATCGACTTCGACCGGCTGTACATCCGGGCGTTGTCGAGCACCAGCCCGGCGCGGCGGGCCACCTCGCGGGCCGAGTCCATGTCCTCCTCGGTCGGGTAGCCGCGAGTCGGGGAGTTGTAGAAGCTGATGACACCGAGGGTGCGGTCGCGGGCGAGGATCGGCAGGGCCGTGATCACGCCAGGATCGAGTTCCCGCAGCATGGCTGTGGACGGTTCGGCGCCCAAGCGGCCCAGGAACGCGTCGCGGTCGAGCTGGAAGAGGGGCCGCCCGGCGGTCACGACCTCATCCAGGATCGCCGGGTCCGACAGCAGCGAATCGTGGCGGGCCTTGGTGTAGCGGTCGAGCAGTTCCTGGGAGCCGGGATTGCGGTGGAAGCTCGCGATGTCCTCGACCCGGCCGTCGTCGTCCAGGAGCGTGACCATCGCCCAGTCGGCCAGCTCGGGAACGAGCATCCGGGCCAGCCGGGTAGCTGCCTGCTCGGGATCGAGGGTGGAGCCGAGAGCGTCCGCCACTGACGCGAGGAAGGCCAGCCGCGCGGTCGCCCGCTCCGCGGTCTGACGGGCCTGGTCGACCTGATCGAGGATTTGCGCGCTGTCGATGGCTGACGCGATTCGCGAGGTGATGTCCTCGATGAGGACGAGGTCGGGACCCGAGGGCGCCTGACCCCCGAGCCCGACCAGCCCGAGGAAACCCAGCGCCTCGCCGTGCGCGAGGAGGGGTATGGCCAGGACGCCGGTGGCACCCATGTCCAGGAGCCGGGAGCGAAGTTCGGGATCCGAGGTGGCCCGGCTGATCGTGCTTTCGTCCAGGTCCCCGATGACCTGGGTCTGACGGGTAGCGACCGCGCGCCCGACCCCGGTACGCGGGTCGTCACCCAAGGGCAGCGCCTCGAAAAGCCGGCGCAGGTCGTCCTGCGCCTGGGGGTCCTCGTGCAGCAGGCCGACCAGCCGGAGCGGGGAGTCGGCCGTCTCGCGAAGGTAGATCATCGCGGAGGCGGCCAGCTTGGGTACGAGCAGCGCCAGGCCCGCGTGCACGGTCTCGGGACCCGCCGGCTCTGCACGAGAGTGGTGCCGGCCTGAGCCAGCAGGGCCAGCCGGTCAACGGCACGCTCGGCCTCGTTCTGCGCCTCCCGGCGCTCGGTGACGTCGGAGACCAGCACCGCGATCCCGTTCGCGACCGGCTGGACCGATACCTCGAGCCAGCCGCCGATGCGCTCGGCCCGCAGTTCGATCCGGGCCGGATCCTTGCCCGCCATGACGCCCCGGAGCAGCCCGGCCACCGACGGGTTCGTCAGCCCCGGCACCAGGTCCCAGATCGGCGTCCCCACCGGCTCCCGGTTGCGCGCCACGAGGACACGCGCGGCCTCGTTGGCATACCGGACGGTCCAGTCGGAGTCGACGATCGCGTACGCGGTCGCCATGGTGTCCAGCGCCCGGGCGGCCTGCTCACGGTCGTCGTGCACGCCGGAGCTGTCGAAGACCGCGCCGACCATGCGCGCAGCCCGGCCGCTCGCATCGCTCAGGACCCGGCCCCGGGTGGTCAGCCAGCGGGTGGCACCGGCCTCGTCGATGATCCGGAAGTCGACCCGCATGTCGCCGCAGCGGGCGATCGCGCGCTCGTAGGCCCGTTCGACGTCGGACCGGTCGGCGGGCAGGATGCTGCGCACAAATCTGTCGACGCTCGGCTGCGCCTCCGGGTCGATGCCGAGCAGCACGCCGCATGCGCTCGTCCCACACCAGGTCATTGGTGAGCAGGTCCCATTCGAACCCGCCGATCGCCGCTGCGTCGACCGCCAGTTCGAGCCTGAGCTGTGCGGTGTGCACGTCGTCCGGGCCGCCGCCGGCCGCGACCAGCCCGGAGGAGGTCTGCCGGGGTTCGACGGGACGGCGCGACGAGGGCATCTCAAACGCCTCCATCTACCCCAGCGCACGGCCCGCCGGACAGCACAGCACTCAACCACAATGCACGAAGAAGGGTCAGGCTGCTGTCGCCCGAACGGGTAGCGGCCAGTACACAGCGTTAGTGCGTGGAAATGAAGTAATGTACCGCCGGCGGTTAGCGTCACTGACGATGACATCTCCCGCGAATACTTCCACTGCGACCCACCGGCGACCCCGCCGGCGGGGTGGCTGCGCCGACTGGTGGCGTACTGCTGGCGATATCGCGGTTCCGTGCTGCTCGCCTTCGGAGCCTCCCTGGCCGGGATGGCTGTCCAGGCAGGCGTGCCGCTCGTCGAGCGACTCGTGGTCGACCAGGCAGTCCTGAAGCGGACGCAGCCGCTCCTTGCCGTGGGTGCTCGTGCTGGTCGGTGCGGGCTTCGCGCGCTTCGGGCTGAGCTTCGTGCGGCGTTACGTGGGCGGCCGGCTCTCCCTCGATGTCCAGCACGACCTGCGTACCGAGGTGTTCGGTGCGCTGCACCGCCTCGACGGGGCCAGCCAGGACGAGCTCAACACCGGCCAGGTCGTCAGCCGCTCCATCTCCGACATCACGCTCGTGCAGGGCCTGCTGTCGTTCCTGCCGATGGTCAGCGGAAACGTGCTGCTGTTCATCCTGTCGCTGATCGTCATGCTGATCCTTTCGCCGCTGCTCACGCTCGTGGCGCTCGCCGTCGGGCCGGCGCTGTGGTTCATCGCGATTCGCAGCCGGCGCCGGCTGTTCCCGGCCACGTGGGCGGCCCAGCAGCAGGCCGGTGACCTGGCCGGTGTCGTCGAAGCCGCCGTCACCGGGGTGCGGGTCGTCAAGGGGTTCGGCCAGGAGGAGCGCGAGCTCGGCCGGCTCGAGGGCGCGGCCAAGCAGCTGTTCGGGCTCAGGTTGCGCGCCGTCCGGCTGACCGCGCGCTACAACCCGGCGCTGCAGGCGGTGCCCGCGCTCGGGCAGGTCGGCGTGCTGCTGTTCGGCGGCTGGCTCGCCGCCGAAGGGAAGATCACGCTCGGCACGTTCCTGGCCTTCTCGACCTACGTGGCGCAGCTGGTCGGTCCGGTCCGCATGCTGGCGGCGCTGCTCACCGTCGGCCAGCAGGCCCGGGCGAGCGTCGAGCGGGTCTTCGAGGTGATCGACTCGACCCCGAAGGTGCTCGACGCCCCCGACGCGATCGAGCTGCCGGACGGTCCGGGCCGCGTCGAGTTCGACGACGTGTCGTTCGGCTACACCGCTTCGCAGCCGGTGCTGCGCGGGCTCAGCCTGGCCGTCGAGCCGGGTGAGACGCTCGCCCTCGTCGGCGGAGCCGGCTCCGGGAAGTCGACGATCTCGTTACTCCTGCCGCGGTTCTACGACGTGCAGGCGGGTCGGTCACCGTCGATGGGGTCGACGTGCGCGACACGACGATGGCCTCGCTGCGGGCGCGTATCGGCGTCGTCTTCGAAGAGAGCTTCCTGTTCAGCGATTCGGTTGCCAGCAATATCGCCTACGGGCGTCCTGACGCGACCGAGGAACAGATCCACGCCGCCGCGCGTGCCGCGGAGGCCGACGGCTTCATCCGGGCGCTGCCCGCCGGCTACGACACGGTCGTCGGCGAGCAGGGGCTGACGCTCTCCGGCGGCCAGCGCCAGCGCGTGGCCCTGGCCCGGGCGCTGCTCTCCGACCCGCAGATCCTGCTGCTCGACGACGCCACCAGCGCGGTCGACGCGCGTATCGAAGCGGAGATCCACGACACGCTGCGCAAGATCATGCAGGGCCGCACGACCCTGCTCGTCGCCCACCGCCGCTCCACGCTCGCCCTTGCCGATCGGGTCGCCGTTCTCGACGGCGGCCGGGTGGTCGACGTCGGCACCGAGGCCGAGCTGCAGGCCCGCTGCCCGCTGTTCCGGCAGCTGCTCTCGGGTCCCGGCGATGACGCCGAGGGCGTCGATGCCGCGCTCGAGGCGTCGTACGCCGATGAGGCCCGGGTCGAATGGCGTCACCCCTTCGCTCTGGCGTGACGACGCGGCCCCCCGAGCGCGATCCGCTGCAGGTCCGCGCTCCGGCGCCGACGCTCGGCGGCGGGGCGCCCGGCGGAGGCGGCTTCATGGCCGGTCTGCCGCCGTCCCCGCAGCTGCTGGAGAAGGTGGCCGCGTTGCCACCGGCCACCGAACTCCCCGAGGTCAACGAGGCCGAGGCGCGGCGGGCCGACCCTTCCTTCGGATTCGTCACGGTGTTGCGCGGGGTGCGGCGCGGCCTGCTGATCGGGCTCGGGCTGGTGGCGCTCGACGCGCTGGCCCAGATCGCCCTGCCCGCCTTGATCCGGATCGGGGTCGACAAGGGCGTCACGCACCACCGCCTGCACGACCTGTACGTGGTCTCCGCCGTCGCGCTGGTGGTCGTGCTCGCCGACTGGGTGGCGTCAGCGGCGCAGACGCTGGTGACCGGACGCACCGGCGAGAGCCTGCTGTACACGTTGCGCGTCAAGACGTTCGCCCAGCTGCAACGCCTCGGGCTGGACTACTACGAGCGCGAGCTTTCCGGCCGGATCATGACCCGGATGACGACCGACGTCGACGCGCTGTCGACGTTCTTCCAGACCGGTTTGGCGACGGCCGTCGTCAGCATCCTGTCGTTCGTCGGGGTGCTCATCGCGATCCTCGTGCTGGACTGGCAGCTGGGCCTGATCATCGTGGCGCTGCTGCCCATCCTCGCCGTCGCCACCGTCATGTTCCGGCGCCGCTCGACGGTGGCGTACACCGAGGCCCGCGAGCGCGTCAGCACCGTCAATGCCGACTTCCAGGAGAAGGTCGCCGGCGTCCGGGTGTCGCAGGCGTACGGACGCGAGGGCGACGACGCGACGCGATTCGGCGGCCTCTCGTCCGACTATCGCCGCACCCGGCTACGGGCGCAGCGCTACATCGCGACCTACTTCCCGTTCGTCGAGATGCTGTCGGAGGTCGCCGCGGCGCTGGTGCTCGGCTTCGGCGCCTCGCGGGTGCACAACGGCAGTCTCACGCCGGGCGGCCTGATCGCGTACCTGCTCTACCTCGACCTGCTCTTCACCCCGGTGCAGCAGCTCTCGCAGGTGTTCGACGGCTACCAGCAGGCCGAGGTGGGCCTGCGGCGGATCCGCGATCTGCTGCGGACCCCGACCTCGGTGCCGCCTGCCGAGCACCCGGTCCCGCTGCCCCCCGAGGTGGGCAACCTGCAGCTCGACGACGTCGTCTTCACCTATCAGGGCACGACAACGCCTGCAGTTGCTGGGGTTTCGCTCTCCATCCCGGCAGGGCAGACCGTCGCCCTGGTGGGGGAGACGGGCGCCGGGAAGTCGACGCTCGTCAAGCTCGTGGCGCGCTACTACGACCCGACCTCGGGGGCGGTACGCGTCGGCGGCACCGATCTGCGCACCGTCGCGGCATCCGACTATCGACACCGGCTCGGCGTCGTGCCGCAGGAGGCGTACCTCTTCCCGGGCACGGTGCGCGACGCGATCGCCTATGCCAAGCCCGAAGCCACCGACGCCGAGGTCGAAGCCGCTGCCCGTGCCGTAGGTGCCCACACGATGATCGCCCGCCTCGCCGGCGGTTACCTGCATCCGGTCGGTGAGCGCGGACGTGGATTGTCGGCCGGGCAGCGCCAGCTGGTCGCGCTTGCCCGCGCCCAGCTCGTCGAGCCGGAGATCCTGCTGCTCGACGAGGCGACTGCGGCGCTCGACCTGAACACCGAATCCGAGGTGGCCCGAGCCACCGAGCTGCTCGCGGCGCCGCGCACCACTCTGGTGGTGGCCCACCGCCTGACGACCGCCGCCTCGGCTGACCGGGTGCTCGTGATGGATGCGGGCCGCGTCGTCGAGGACGGCACCCATACCGAACTGCTGGCGCTGGACGGCTACTACGCCCGCATGTGGGCCGCGTTCAGCCACGACCCCAGCGCCGGGGCCGACTTCAGCGGGATCCCGACCGACGACGTGCTCTCGTCCGCCGGCTGACGCCGGCGGGTACGCGGCTCTGCAGCGTTCAAGGCACATCTCTCTCGACTGCGGTTGCTGGCGTTCTCTGACGCAGACGGATGGTGGCGGTCGGCGCCACATGTCCCGAGCGGTACCAGCGCGGTACCATTCGTCCGTGGCGATGAATCTGCGGCTGTCGGATGCTGAGGCCGAAGCGCTGCGTCGAAAGGCCGAAGAGGAGGGCCGGTCGATGCAGGAGGTGGCCCGGCTGGCGATCGCTCAGTACGTGTCGGACCGTCCGGGCCGGCTCAGGGCAGCGATTGGGCGAGTGCGGGATGAAGACGCCGAGTTGCTGGAGCGGCTCGCGCAGTGAGCGTTCCAGCGGAGCCCGTCGACTACCTCGGCCTGGAGGATCTGCTGGAGATCGCAGACGGCGTAGTCGGTGAGGTGACGGTGCGCGACCTCGGCTTGCTGGCCTCAGCGGCCGCGCGGCCGCAGGCGTCAGCTTTCGGGACGGCCGCGTACCCGACGTTCCCGGAGAAGGCCGCGGCGCTCATGCATTCGCTCGGCCGCAACCACGCGCTGGTGGATGGGAACAAGAGGCTGGCTTGGGCGGCTACGCGAGTCTTCTGTCTGCTCAACGGGCGGGATCTTGCGTTCACCGTGGACGACGCGGAGAGGATGGTCGTAGCCGTCGCGGCTGGGGAGCTGGATGTGCCGGAGCTGGCTGAGCGCCTCGCCGAACACTTGACCTAGCGGCGGCTCACCAGCACCGGCTGGGAGACGAGCGCGACCGGACCCTGCTCGTCGCTGAGATGCCCGTGGCACAAGGCGATGCCGTCGGTGCCCAAAGTGGTGCGGGCGGCCATGTGGACCCATTCGCCTACCGGCTCGCGCAGGATCGTCACGGTGAGGCCGGGCGGGATGAACACCCACTCTTTCCAGTCGAGTGCGCCGCTGATGCCGTTGGCGGCGTCGGCCAGGATCATCAATCGTTGCAGGCCGTTCAGCGGCTCGCCCCCGATCAACGGCACGCGCGGGCGACTCCAGACCCCGCCGGTGCCCAGCTGGTCGAAGCCTCCCGACGTGAAGCGCCACTCGTTGGCGGCGCCGTAGCCGAATGTGCTGTCAGCGCTGAAGAATCGCTGGGGCTGCGGCTCCGGAAGGGGCGGCGGCGAACTCAGCGGCGGGACCTCCAGCGAGCCGGTGTCGCCCGCGAGCTCGACCGGCGATTCGGCGCCGGCCTCGGCGGCATTGATGAACCAACCGCGTCCGATCATCACCACCCGACCCCCAGCGGAGAGCGTCGCCTCGAGCAACGCCACGCGCTTGCCAGGGCGGGGGACCGTCACCGCCGACGTGAGCTCACCCAGCGGCAGGCCGCCCAGAAAATCGAGCGTGAGCCGGGCCAGCCGCAAGGTGGGCGACAGGTCAGCGGCTCGCCGGCTCAGCAGTTCGGCCATGAGCGCGGCGGGAGGCCCGCCGTGCATCGCGTTCGGATCCCACGGGCCCTGCGTGGCTTCGGTGGCGTGAAACGTCTCAGGCCCGGTGGGCAGGAAGAACGCTGCCGGCCCCGCTGACCCCGCTGTCATGGGGACCTCCTCGTCTCAGGTCTGCGACCAGGCGCTGCATCTGACCGGCCAGTGCGGCGAGTGACTCGTCGTCCCACCCGGCCAGCGCTTTGTCGAGCAAAGCACGGTTCGCGTCGTCGAAGCGGCGCAGGGCCTCGCGCCCGGCATCGGTGATGGCGAGCAGGCTGGCGCGGGCGTCGCTCCCGTCCTCGGTGCGCTCGAGAAACCCGCTGTCGACGAGCGTGCGTACCTGCCGTGAGAGCGGCGGTAGCGCGACCTGTAGCCGGCGCGAGAGTTCCGACAGTCGCAGCGGATTTCCCAGGTTGAGCTGGCGCATCAAGGCCACCGCCGAGAGCGGAAGGTCCACCCCCGACTCGGCGCTGTGCACCGCGGCGAGGTGGCGGCTGTTGGCAAAGCGCGCGACGACGGTGATGGCGTCGTTCACCTGCTCGCGAACGGCAGGGTCGATCACGGCCCGCCGCGCTCCAACTCCGCCTCGGCGACGACGGCGAGGTCATGGACCATCCGGGTGGAGCGGGCGCGCCGCTCCTCGTCCGTGGCCGGGTCGAGCCGGGCCAGGGCCCCCGCAACGATCACCGCGAGTTTGGTGACCGCGAACGTCACGTACCAGGTGACGTGAGCGACGCCCGCATCACCGCTGTGCTTCGCGTAACGCTCGATGAGCTGGGGGACGGTCGGCAGTGCGGGCAGCAGATCGCGATGGCACACCGGGTCAGGCCGCCCGGAGTTCATCAGGCGTCCCGCTTCCGACTGGTACGCGATCAGCGACCCTAGGTCGGAGAGTGCATCGCCGACGGCGGTCAGCTCCCAGTCGAGGATCGCTTGCACCTCGGTGACCTTGCTGATCTGGCCGGCCTCGAACATCACGTTCGCAAAGCCGTAGTCGCCGTGCACGACGCGAGGCGGCGGCACCGGCGGGCGGTTCGCGGTGAGCCAGGCGAAGACGCGATCCAGCACCGGCTCGCCGCCGAGGCCCGTCGCGGCCCGGGCCCGCTCCCACTGGCCCGACCAGCGCCGCAGCTGCCGGTCGGCGTAGGGCTCGGGGCGCAGGAACTCGCCCATCGCGTCGACCTGCTGCGGGTCGATCGCGTGCAACTGCGCGAGCGCGTCGACCAGCGCCAGACCTACCGCATGAACGGTCTCGTCCGGCAGCGGGGTCAGTGATTCGACGGTATGGACGCGTCCGGTGAGCCGCTCCATGAGATAGAACGGCGCACCGATCACCGACACGTCATCGCACGGGGCCACCATCACCGCGAGCGGCAGGCCGGTGCCGGCGCTCGCCAGCGCCGCCTGGATCCGGTACTCGCGGAGCATGTCGTGCGCGTTCGGCAGGGCGCCCCGCACCGGTGGCCTTCGTAACACCCAGTCGTGGCCGCCCGATCGCACGCTCGCCGTGATGTTCGACGAGCCGCCGGCCAGCTGGGTCACGACCGCCGGGGGGTCGGTGGCTGCCAGGAGCCCCGTGGCGCGCAGCCACGCGTCGAGCGGCTCGGCGGCGACGCCTGGCGCGCCCTCGGTCATGCCGGCACCACCGACGTCGGTTCTGCCGGGATGTCGAGGTACTGCGCGTACTTGCGCTCGGCCTCGGCCCGCCGGGTGGGGATGTGCTCGCTGGGGTAGCCGTCGACGGCGGTGTAGCGCCGCAGGATCATCTTGGCGACCTGCTCGATGTGGACCTCGTCGGCGCCGTCGGAGATGCGGAAGTTGCGGGCGGTGCGGTACATCTCCTCCAGCGGGAGGTCGGCGCTGTAGCCCAGAGCGCCGTGGATCTGGATGGCGCGGTCGACCACGTCGTGCAGGATCTGCGCGCCCCAGTACTTGATCTCGGAGACGGCTTGGCGCGCCGCCTTGGGGCCCTCGTTGTCCCACGTCCACGCCGCTTTCAGGGTGAGCAGCCGGAAGGCCTCGATCTCGATCGAGGACTTGGTGATCATCTGCTGAATGAGCTGGCGGTCGCCGAGCGGCGCACCCTTCAGCTGGCGCGAGACGGCCCGCTCGCAGAGCATGTCGAACGCCCGCCGGCATTGCCCGACCCAGCGCATCGCGTGGTGGATACGGCCGCCGTTCAGCCGGCGCTGGGCGAGCAGGAACGCGTCTCCCGGCTCCCCGATCAGGTTCGCGCCAGGGACCCGGCAGTCCTCGAAGAGCACCTCGGCGTGACCGCCGCCGGGGATGTGGACCTTGGGCTCGTACGGGTGGTGCATGGTCGGGACGTCACGCACGACGTTGAGGCCCGGCGTACCGCGTTCGACGACGAACATCGACGCCCGGCGGTGGCGCTGCGCCTCCGGGTCGGTGACGGCGAAGACCAGCAGGAAGTCGGCGTGGCTGGCGTTGGAGGCGAACCACTTGTGGCCGTTGATGACCCAGTCGTCGCCATCGCGGCGGGCAGCCGTCGTGATGGACGTGGGATCGCTGCTGGCGATGTGCGGCTCGGTGAGCGCGAAGCAGCTGGTGAGTTGCCCGTCGAGCAGCGGCAGGAGCCAGCGCTGACGCTGCTCCTCGTTGGCCCCGACGGCCAGCAGTTCGCTGTTGCCCGAGTCGGGCGCCTGGTTGCCGAAAATGGACGGCGCCGATGGCGTGCGGCCCAGGATCTCGTGCATCAGCGCGAGCCGGAGCTGACCGAAGCCCCCGCCGCCGAGATCCGGGTCGAGGTGCGCGGCCCAGAGCCCGCGCGCCTTCACGGCATCCTTCAGCGGCTGCGTGACCGCCTTCCATTGCGCCTTGCTCATGCGCAGCCTGACGAGGTCGAGCAGTTCGATCTCCGCGACCATCTCGCGGATCCACTCCAGCTCGCGCTCGGTGTCGGGGTCGGTGCGAAAGTCCCATGCCATGGCGAGCACGATACTTACCCGAGTCAACTACTCGTGCGCCGGGCGTCTCGTTTGAGGCCGGACAACGAGTCCACAACGTTTGTCCACACCAGTGGACTGCTCCGGGCATCAGCCACTAATTGGCTGCTCACTCGGGTCCGGACGCTGGACAGGGCCCCCGCCGTCGGGGGGGGTGTCGGCGGGAGCCCTGGGCTCAGCGGTGGACCGGCGAAGCGGTCCCGAGGGGGCGAGGGAGGCTGGTCAGCCGTCCTCGCTAGCCCACTCGTCCTACGTAGTACTGGCTGGTCCAGATCCGGATGACCGAGACGACGTTGCCGGGGGAAGGGGCGTGCTCGATCATGCCGTTCCCGACGTAGATGCCGACGTGGTAGATGGCACCCGGGCTTCCGAAGAAGATCAGGTCACCCTTCTGCACCCAGGACTGGGGGATCTTCTGGACGTACTCGAACTGCTGCTCGGCGCTACGCGGCAGGTACTTGCCGAGCCGGCCGTAGACGTACGAGGTCAACCCCGAGCAGTCGAAGCCGCCGGGGGCGGCCCCGCCGTAGACGTAGGGGGTGCCGAGGTAGGCGTGAGCGATGTTGACGGCGTGGTTGCCCTGGCCCTCCTGGGCCGGTGAGCAGGCCCCGAGAGTGGCGGCTCCGGCGATGGCGCAGGTCGCGATGATCAGCTTGCTGCGGCGGATGGTGTGGGTCGCCCGGGGGAATCGGAAGCGAGAGCTGAGGCGCTGGAGACGGGTCCGCGCAGGGGTTACCGGCAGGCGCAGGGCGTGCTCGGGCACGAGCGTTCCTTCCCATTCGCCTGCGAGGTGAGCTGTCGGGTTCGGGCTGGGCTGCCCGGCCGCTACGCACTGCGCGTAGTCGGCTTCACCCCTAGGTTCGCCACGATCGCGGACCCCAATTTGGGTCCCCCGCTCCTGCCCCAGTCACGTGTTCGAAGGGTGGGCCCGACCGGGGGCAGGATTCGGCGTTCGGTCGGACACTTGTTGACGTGTTCGGGAACGTATCGGAATGCGTCCCGGTTACGCGCATGGGGTGGGAGCTAACTCACAAAACTTTTTCGCAGAATGGGCTCATGCCGGAGCTCCCCGAGGTCGAAGCACTTTCGGCGTTCCTCACGCAGCGTGCCGTCGGTCGCACCATCGCTGCGGTCTGGCCGGTCGCCCTGAACGCCCTGAAAACCTACGATCCGCCGCCCTCGTCGCTGGCCGGGCTCGAAGTATCCGGAGTGCGTCGTTTCGGCAAGTTCCTCGACATCGACGTCAGCGGGCTGCACCTGGTCACGCACCTTGCCCGGGCCGGCTGGCTGCAGTGGAAAGACAAGCAACCCGCTGCTCCACCGCGTCCCGGGAAGGGGCCGCTCGCGTTACGAGTGATCCTCGACGACGGCAGCGGGTTCGACCTCACCGAGGCCGGAACCCAGAAACGACTGGCCGTGTACATCGTCAGGGATCCGCTCGAGGTGGCAGGCATCGCGCGGCTCGGGGTCGACCCGCTGGACCCCGGATTCACCCCTGCGACGCTCAGTGGCCTGCTCACGAAGCGTCAACAGGTGAAGGGGGTCCTGACCGATCAGTCGGTCCTCGCCGGCGTGGGGAATGCGTACTCCGACGAAGTGCTCTGGCACGCCCGCATGTCGCCGTTCAAGCCCGCGTCCAACCTGACCCCCGAGGAGACCCAGAGTCTGTACGACGCGCTCGTGACCACCCTGCGTGACGCCGCCGAGCGGGCCCACGGGCTCGCTGCCGGCAGTCTCAAGGCGGAGAAGAAGCAGGGGCTGGCGGTGCACGGGCGCACCGGTGAGGCGTGTCCACGCTGCGGCGACACGATCCGCGAGGTGGCCTTCGCGACCAAGAGCCTGCAGTACTGCCCGACCTGCCAGACCGGCGGCAAGCCGCTCGCTGACCGGCGGCTGTCGCGGCTGCTGAAGTAGCGCAATAGGCTGCGGGAGTACCGCGGGAGCCCGGGCCTGACCGGGCTGAGAGAGCGACTGGCCGGAGCGTGGGCCGGCAGGCGTCGCTGACCGCTCGAACCTGACCGGGTCATGCCGGCGTAGGGAGTGTCGCCAGGATGGGTGCGAGCACCTTGATGGACCCGGCTCGCCGGGAACGGGGCGCCGAAGCGGCGTTGACCCTTCACGAAGACGCCCCGAAGGCGCTGGGGCTGGCCGATCAGCTGGGCCTGTGGGGCAGTTTGGGGATCACCCTTACGCTGCCCATCGCCGCCGCGTTCCTGCCCAAGATGTCGCTGCTCGCGACGATCGTCGCCGTGGTCGTGGGCAGCGTGGCGGGCTCGGTGCTCCTGGGGCTGGCGGCCAGGGCCGGCGCCGAGACGGGTGCGCCGGCGATGGTGCTGATGCGTGGGCTGTTCGGGCTGCGGGGTTCCTACCTCCCGACGGCTCTCAACATCGCCCAGTGCATCGGGTGGACCACCGTCGAGGTGCTGGTCATCGCGCAGTTCGGGTCGGCGCTGACGACGCATTCGCTGCGGTGGGTCTTCCTCGTCGGGGCCGGCATCATCGCCACCCTGCTGGCCCTGCGCCCGCTCGGTTTCGTGCGCCTGCTGCGCAAGTACGCGGTCTGGCTGGCGCTGGCGGCGACGCTCTACCTGTTCATCCAGGTGCTGCGGCGGCCACTGCCGTCCTTCACTCACGGGGGCTGGTCGGGCTTCGGTACGGCGGTGGACCTGGTGATCGCCCTGCCGGTCTCGTGGATCCCGCTGGCAGCGGACTACTCGCGTCACTCGAAGACCCCGCGGGCCGCCTTCGTCGGCTCCTTCGTAGGCTTTGCCACCACCTGCACGATCTACTTCACGCTCGGAGTGCTCGCGCTCGCGGCCGCGCTTCCCGGCAGCGACCCCGCGTCGGCGCTCCTTGCCGTCCCCGTCGCCGGTGTCGCCGTTCTCGTGCTGGTGCTGGACGAGGTGAAAGAAGCGTTCGCGAATCTCTACTCGACGGCCATCTCGGCGCAGAACCTCATCCCGGGGCTGGACCGTCGCATCGTTGCAGCCGTGGTCGGAGCCGGCGCCACGGCGGTCGGGCTGCTCATCGACCTCACCCAGTACGAGAGCTACCTGTATCTGATCGGGTCGGTTTTCGTGCCGTTGTTCGGGGTCTTTGCCGTCTCGTACTACGTGCTCCAGCGCGGGTGGTGGGACGTTTCCGAATCGGCCCGCGGCCGCTGGGTGATGACCCTGCCGTGGCTGGCCGGGTTCGTGTCCTACCAGCTGGTGAACCCGGGGGCGGTGTCGTGGTGGAAGGGGCTGTGGCCGGCGTGGACGCCACCTTCATGGCTGTCGGCGACGCTCGTCTCGCTGCTCGTCTCGGCCTTCGGGGCCCTGGTGGTCGGGGCGATCACCCGGCGGCGGGCGGGCGGGCGACGCCGACCAGATGCGGCGCCAGCAGCGGCACATTGAGGACGCAGGTGCGGTCACCGAGCCCGGAGGTGTCGTAGCCGGCGGACACCAAGGCGTGGCGGGTACGCCGGTGCGGCTCGCATCCGCCGGCGATGCGTGCCCACGGGCGCGCCAGCCGGTCCTGCAGCCGGCCCAGCAGGCTGCCCTCCCCGGCGCGCACGTGCTCCAGCACGAACACCTCGCCGCCTGGTCGCAGCACGCGCGCCACCTCACCGAGCACCGCGACCGGATCGTCGACGCTGCACAGCACGAGGGCGAGCAGGACGCAGTCGACGCTGGCGTCCGGAAGCGGCAGCCGTTCGCCCACCCCGGCGATCAGCTCGACCGGCGTGCTGCATTTGCGCCGTCTCGCGATGCGGCGCATCGCGGCGGCGGGTTCCACGGCGACGACGTGTGTCACGGCGGGGGGCAGGTGGGCGAGGTCATGGCCGGGACCGAGACCGACGATGAGCAGCCGGCCTTTCGCGGCCTGCAGCGCCTCGGTGCGCCAGCGCCCGATCGTGGTCAGCTCACCGGCCCACGTCAGCCAGTTGTAGAGGCGGGCGAAGACCGGATGGTCATGCGGATCGGCTCTCACGGGCGCCGTCAGGACAGTTCTGCCGCGATGCGCCGGCCCAGCGCGCGGCCCGACAACCAGGCCGTCTCCACGCGCGGCGCCCCCCAGCCGTCGCCGGCCAGACCGATGCGTTCACTGCCGAAGAAGTGACTCTCCTGGCGGGTGTCCGCGGGGCGCGCGAAGCTCCAGCGGTGGATGTGCACCGAGCGCGGGCGTCCGCAGCCCGTCAGCCGGTCGAGCGCCTCCGTCATGTCAGGGCCGGCGGCCGAGGGCTGGGTGAGGAAGCCGGCGGCGAACGTCGAGGTCGAGTGGGCGACCAGGACCGCCGCCTCGTCTCCGCGCCGGCGGCCGTCGTCGGCGATCCAGCGCAGCGTCGGGTCGTCGTTGACGAAGGCGCCGTCGAACGACCCCCAGGTGCGCCGGCTGAAGTTCGCGGCCAGCGCGATGACCGGCTCCCACAACCGGCGTTCGACCCGCGACCGGGCCTCCGGCAGCCCGGGTCCGAGGATCCGCTCCGCCTGCGGATCGGGCATCGCCAGGACGACGGCATCGGCCGCTTCACCATCGACCGCGGGACCGGGCTCGATCCGCGCGACCAGCTCGCCCAGCCGGGTCGATGTGGGCGCCAGGTCGGCGACGAGGCTGCGCAGGCCGCCCGGGGTCGCGTAGCGCCAGGGGCCCGGCGCGAGTTCCTTCAGGCCGGCGTCGCTCAGCTGCGGGAAGCGGTCGGTCCAGCGCCGCGCGAGCCCCCGGTCGCACCAGTCCTCGACCTGGCGGACGAAGTCCGGGGCGGAGGCGGTGAAGTACGACGCGCCCATGTCGACGCGCCGGCCCTCGATCTGCGGCGCGGCCATCCGGCCGCCGACGGCCATCGCCCGCTCGCGCACCTCGACCTCGTGACCTGCGGCAATCAGCTCGCGGGCGCAGGTGACGCCGGCGATGCCTGCTCCGACCACGATGACCCGGCCCACACTCGCAGTCTGCCCTGATCGGCCGGCCCGCGCCCGCCGCGAAAGGCTGATACGAAATGGCGATGGCCGCCTACGACGTCGTGGTTGTCGGGGCCGGGCCGGCGGGAGCCAGTGCCGCGCGGGCTGCAGCGAGGGCGGGCGCCCGCACCCTGCTGCTGGAACGCGCCGAGCTGCCCAGGTACAAGACCTGCGGAGGCGGTCTCATCGGCGTGTCAGCCGACGTCGCCGAACTCGAGCTGGCGCCGCTGGTGAGGGCGTCGGCGACCCGGCTGGAGCTGACGCTCGACGGGGGGTGGACCGCCCGCCGCCGGGCCCCGGGAGGCGCGCCGATGTTCCGGCTGATCAACCGGGCCGAATTCGATGCCGCGCTGACCGCGGCCGCCGTCGCCGAGGGCGCCGAGTTGCGTACCGGAGCGGTGGTCACCGGGATCGATGACGACGCGGGCCCGCTGCCCTCTGGCGTGACCCTGCAGATCCGCGGCGCCGCCGGCGTGCGGGCCCGGACGGTGATCGCCGCTGACGGCTCGGCGAGCCGGCTCGCGTCCTATGTCGGCGTGCGGGCCGGGCAGGTCGACCTCGGACTGGAAGGCGAATTTCCGGCGCCGGACGACCGCTGGGCGCGCACGGTGCTGCTCGACTGGGGGCCCGTTCCCGGCTCGTACGGCTGGGTATTTCCCAAGGGCGACGTGTTGACCGTCGGGGTGATCGGCGCGCGCGAGCAGTCGGCGGGGCTGCGCGCGTATTACGCCCGGCTCCTGGAACGCCTCGGTCTGAACGCGATCACGCCGCTGGTGCAGACCGGGCACCTCACTCGCGTCCGCACTCCGGATTCGCCGCTGCGCCGGGGCGCCGTCCTGGTGGCCGGTGACGCGGCGGGCCTGCTGGAACCCTGGACCCGCGAGGGAATCTCGTTCGCGCTGCGCTCGGGGCGGCTCGCCGGGGAGGCCGCTGCTCGTGGCCGGCTCGAGGAGTACGCGCCGGCGATCGAGCGCATCCTCGAACCCGAGATCGCCGCCGGTCGGCTGCTGCTGCCCGCCTTCTCCGGCTCGCCCGCGCTCTTCCACGCCCTGCTCGCCGGGCCGGGCTTCGGCCTCTTCCGCCGTCTCGTCGACGGCCGCAGCACCTTCGGTCGTCAGGTCCGCCGCCCCAGCGCCGAGCGTGTCCTGCGCCGCATTTCAAGATCAACGCTCCCATGATCAAGGAATAGGCGTGATCATCCGGCTCAGACCATGATCATGGGCGCGTTGATCAAGGGCGGTCGCGGGCGACGGGGCAGCTCATGCAGCGCGGCCCACCTCGCCCTGACCCGAGTTCGGAGCCGGGGATGCGGACCACCTCGATGCCCGCCTCTTCCAGGCGGGCGTTGGTCTCGACGTTGCGTTCGTACGCGACCACCACGCGCGGGGCGATGGCGAGGGTGTTGTTGCCGTCGTCCCATTGCTCGCGTTCGGCAGTGACCGGGTCGAGGCCCGTCTCGATGACGCGAAGCTGGTCGATGCCCATCGCTTCAGCGGCCGCGGCGAGGAACGGGCGGGGACCCTCGACCCCCGCTGAGGTCACCGGAAACGCCTGCAACGTATGGGCAATCGGCGGGTACATGACGACGGCGTCGGTGTCGACCATCGTGCAGACGGTGTCGAGGTGCATCGTCGCGCGGCGCTGCTCGACCGGTACCGCGAGCACCACGCGGACGACACCGGACTCGAGCGCCCGGGCCGCCAGGGTCTCGGCGCCGGCCGGGGTCGTGCGTTCGCCGACCCCGATGGCTGCCACGCCGGGGGCGAGCAGGAGCACGTCGCCGCCTTCGAGATAGGCCTCCGGGGGCGCGGCGGAGAGTCCGGAGGCATTGCCGTAGAGCAACGGGGTCCCGGCGAACCGCGGGGCGTACCGGTAGATCGCGCGCGCCAGCGAGGCTTCGCGCCGGCGCGCGGGCATGTACGGGCTGGTGACCGCCACCTGCTGATCGAGCCAGACGGAGCTGTCGCGGGTGAAGAGCAGGTTGGGCAGCGGCGGGATGATGAAGCTGTGCGGCGGGGCCAGCCGGGCGACCACGCCGCTGCGCATCGCGCTGTACTCGCTGGCCCCCGTGATCTCCTCGTAGGACAGCCCGGCCGTCAGCACCTCTGCCAGCTGGTCGCTCGAAAGTGCCTGCAAATGCTCACGAAGTACGGGTGCGAGAGCGGGCCCGACCTGCGCCGGCGCGACGGTCGCCGCCAGCACCTCCGCGCGCGCCTCCGGTACCTCGAGCGCCGCCGTCAGCAACTCGAAGAAGTAGAGGACCTCGACTCCGCGATCGCGCAGCGCGGCGGCGAACGTGTCGTGCTCCTCCTGCGCCCGTCCGAGCCAGGGGATCCCGTCGAAGAGCAGTTCGACGCTGTTGCGCGGGGTGAGCCGTTTCAGCTCGTCGCCGGGCCGGTGCAGCAGGACCGTGCGCAACCTTCCGACCTCGGACGTGACACCATCACCGGCTACCAATGCACGCCTTTCAGCAGATGGGCGATCATCAAGGCCTCGTTCGACGCGCCATCGCTTTCACTGCCGGCGGCTCCCTCAGTGGCTGACTTCCCTTTGGCCGCAGTCGATTCCGGGAACACCCGGTAGGCCATGTGCAGCACCTGATCGACCGCCTTCGGTGCGATCGCCTTCAGCACCGAGCCGAAGGTCCCCAGCCTGGTGTTGATCTCCTTCGGCTTGGCCCGCAACGCGTCGCAGATCATCCCGCCGGCCTCTTCCGGAGTGATGGTCGGGAACGCGTCGTAGATCTTGGTCGGGGCGATCATCGGGGTGCGCACGAGCGGCATGTGGATGGTGGTGAACGTGATGCCCAGGTTCACCACTTCACTCGCCACGCACGACGTCCACCCGTCGAGCGCGGATTTCGAGGCGACGTATGCCGCGAAACGCGGCGGGTTGGTCTGCACGCCGATGCTGCTGACGTTGACGATGTGGCCGCCGCCGGTGGCGCGCCAATGCGGCAGCAGCGACGTGATCAGCTTGATGGTGCCGAAGTAGTTCAGCGTCATCGTGCGCTCGTAGTCGTGGAAGCGGTCGAGGCTCTGCAGGACGCCGCGCCGGATCGAACGTCCCGCGTTGTTCACGAGCATGTCGATTCGCGGGTGGTCCTTCAGCAGCTGAGCGACGAACTCCTCGATGGCGTCGACGCTGGAAAGGTCGACCGAGTACGCGTAGGCCTCGCCCCCCGCATCGACGATCTCGGCCCGCGCCTCCTCCAGCTTGTCGGCACTGCGGGCCACCAGGATCGGGATGGCACCGGCGGCAGCCAGCTGGAGCGCGGCTGCCCGGCCGATGCCGCTCGAGCCTCCCGTGATGACGACGGTGCGCCCGCGTACCGCGCCGGAAAGCGTGCGGTCACGGTGCAGATCCGGATCGAGGTGGCGCTCCCAGTAGTCCCAGAGGGCGGGGGCGTAGTCGGCGAGTTCCGGTACCGCGATGCCGCTGCCGTCCAGGGCGCGCTCGGTGTCGCGGGTGTCGAACCGCGGCACGAGCGCGATGTGTTCGAGCACCTCCTCCGGGACCCCGAGGTCGCCCAGCACCTGGCGTCGGATCTGGCGCAGGGCGGGCAGTTTCATCGCTGTGGAGAGCAGTCCCTTGGGCAGCAGGTCGAGCAGCGGCTTGTCGATGCGCAAGGCGAGCTGGGGCGCGTGGCCCGCTCTCGCGAAGATGTTGATGACGTCACCGGAGCTCATCCGGCGCGGGTTGGTGAGGTGGAACGCCTGCCCGTCCAGCCCCGGCTGATGGGCGATGTGGTCCATGGCCGCGACGACGTAGTCGACCGGGACGATGTTGGTGTCGCCCAGCTCGGGACCTACCAGCGGCACCCATTCGGGCAGCAGGTGGCGCACTTTCTGGATCGGTTTGAAGAAGTAGTACGGGCCGTCGATCTTGTCCATCTCGCCGGTCCTGCTGTGCCCGACGACGATCGCCGGCCGGTAGACCCGCCACGGCACTTCAGCCCGGCTGCGCACCAGCCGCTCGGACTCGAACTTGGTCCGGTGATACGACGACGGCAGCGGCTGGCCCTCGTCGAACATGTCCTCACGGAAGTAGCCGTCGTACTCGCCGGCCACCGCGATCGAGCTGACGTGGTGCAGGCAGCCCACTCCTAGGGCGTTGGCGAGCTCCACCGCGTGACGCGTGCCCTCGACGTTGGCCGACCGGTTGCGCTCGTCCGGTGCCGTCATGTCGTAGACCGCGGCGAGGTGGAAGAAGTGGTCGACGTTGCCGCGCAGCGCCGCAACGGCGTCGCCGCCGAGCCCGAGCAGCGGCTCGGTGAGGTCACCCTCGTACAGCGTCACCCGATCCGTACCGCCGAGTTCGCCGACCAGGGCCTGCAGCCGCTCCCGGGAGGCGGCGCGTACCAGCAGCCCGATAGGCGCGGCCGGCTCGCGGGCCAGCAGCGTCTGGAGCAGGAAACGGCCGAGAAACCCGGTTGATCCCGTCACGAAGTACGTCAAAGCCGTTCTCCCCACCCTGTAGCCGCTGGGCGCGTCATTCTCACACCAGGTGGCGCGCAAACCGATAGCGGCGCCCGATTGACCTAATGCGGGACGACGGCGCCTTCCGGCATCGGCTCGCCGCGGCGGATGAGCGGGGTGAGTGCCGCGCCGATCAGCGTGATGGCGGCGGCCACCAGCATCGAGACGTGCAGCCCGCTCATGAAGGCGGCATGGCTGCCGTGGGTGATCGCCGCGGCGACGCTGTCGGTCGTGCCCGGTGGGACAGGAGCGACGCCCTGGCTGACGACCTCCTTCTGCAGCTGGAGCTGGCGCGCGAGACCGGTCGTCACCCCGGCGTTGGTGAGCTTGTCGAACAGCACGCTGCTCACCCGGCCGGCGAGGACGGAGCCGAGCACCGCCGTTCCGAGTACGCCGCCGAGCTGGATGGAGGTGGCCTGCAGCCCGCCCGCAACCCCGGCGTGGTCGATGTCGACGTTGCCGACGATGGCCTCGGTCGACGCCGAGATCACCATGCCGATCCCGAGGCCCAGCAGGATGAATTCGGGCCACAGATGCCAGTACGCGGAGTCCGGCTCGAGGCTGGTCAGGAGCAGCAAGGCAAGCGCGACCGACAGCAGGCCGAAGCCGATGGGCACGCGCGGGCCGAACCGGTTGGTGACGCGCGCCCCCAGCGGGCTGCTCAGCGAGAACACCGCCGTGAGCGGAAGTGTGCGCAGCCCGGCGCTGAGTGCCGAGTAGCCCGAGACGCTCTGCAGGTAGAGCGAGACGAAGAAGAGCACGCCGAAGAGCGCGAAGAAGTTCAAGAGCACGATCAGCGAGCCCATCGAGACCGACCGGTCCCTGAACAGCCAGAGCGGCAGCAGCGGTGCCGTGGCCCGCGATTCCACGACGATGAACGTCACCAGCAGCACCACGGCGAGCGCGAGCACCCCGAGGGTGGAGGCGGTGAGCCAGCCCCACTCCGGGGCCTTGACCAAGCCGTAGATCATCGCCGAGAGCCCGCCGGCGAGGCTGAGCACGCCGGGCCAGTCGATCGGATCGCGATGGCTCTCGCGGCTTTCCAGCAGGTACGGGACCCCGAGGGCGATCGTGGCGATGGCGACTGGGACGTTCAGGTAGAAGACGCTCTCCCACGAGACGTTGTCGACCAGCAGGCCGCCGAGGATGGGACCGGCCGCCGTCGCCGCGCCGGCCGCCGATCCCCAGACGCCGACAGCGCGGGTGAGCTCGTCCGGGGAGTAGGCGCTACGCAGCAGGGCCAGCGTGTTGGGCATCAGGATCGCGCCGAACGCGCCCTGCAGCACCCGGAACGCGATGACGCCGGTGATCGATCCGACGAGGCCGATGGCGACCGAAGCGAGCGCGAAACCCACGACGCCGATGAGAAAGAGCTTCTTGCGGCCGTAACGGTCGCCGAGCTTGCCGCCGACGATCAGCAGGACGGCAAGGGCGAGCAGGTAGGCATTCGTGACCCATTGCAGATCGGCCAGCGACGCGTGCAGGCTCCGGGCGATGAACGGGTTGGCGATCGAGACGACCGACCCGTCGATGCCGACCATCATGACGCCGAGCGACACGACGATCAGCGTGAGCCGCGCGCGGGTGCGGTCGGTGCCGGCCGTTTCCACCAGCGGATCGGTGAGCTCTCCCTCGCGAGCCCCCACCAACGCCATGAAAGGCAAACTACCGGTTGCGGCAGCAGCTGCCACCTGTCGCATGGTGACCTTTCCATGGGGTAAACAGCACGTTGCGCGTGTCAGACTGTGATCGCTGAAGGCGGCCGGCCACCCCGCCGGCGAAGGGTAGGTGCCGGTGAGTGCTGCGACGACCGTCAGTGCGGCGACCGAGGCGACCCCGCAGAACGCCGGGGCCCGGCGGCCGCTGACCGAACGACGGATGGCCCGCACCCGCCGCGAGCTGGCCGACGCCGCCGCGCGGCTGTTCATCGAGCGCGGCTATGACCAGACGACGGTGGAGGACATCGTCGCCGAGGTCGAGATCTCCGCGCGCACGTTCTTCCGCTACTTCGGCAGCAAGGAAGAGGTCGTGGCCTCGCTCTGGCGCTGGGGTGTCGAGGAGGTCGTGGAGGCGCTGCGAGCCGTGCCGGCCGACAAGCCGCTGCAGGAGGCGCTCCGCACCGCCGCCACCGCCGCCTGCCAGCACGCGGCCGAGAATCCTGCCCAGACCCGGGCGTTCCTGCTGATGGTCCGTGACACCCCGGCGCTGCGGGCGCGCCGCCTGCAAGAGGCCTACGGGCAGCAGCAAGGTCTGGCCGCGTGCCTTGCCGAGCGGCTCTCGCGTCCGGCGACGGACCTGCGGGTGACGCTCGTGTCCGGAGCGGTCGTGATGGCCATCAACACCGCCTGGGAGCGCTGGGCGGGTCAGGCACCGACCACCGGTGATCCCGGACCGGGCCCGCTGGTGACCAAGGCGCTCGCCGAGCTGACGACCCCGCTGCTGCCGGCCTGATCGGGCTACCGCTCGAAGGCGGCTTGGGCCTGCGCGAGGACGCGCTTGACCGGCTGCCCGAGGGCGGCGGCCGCGCGGACCACGTCGTCCCACTCGGGCATCGCGTTCAGCAGCGCGCCGTCGGGTCCTAGCCCGACCTTGACCGCGATCGGCTGGCCACCGACGTCGACGGTGCGAAACTCCCGGGCGAGAGCGGTCTTGGTCGCGGGGGTCTCGCGCACCCCGAGGGTGCTGGTTTCGCGGAAGAACGCGGCCCGCACGGCGGCAGCGGAAGCCTCGCTCGCCAGGGCGCTGACGGTGTGAGCCGGGCGCCCCTTCTTCATCAGGATCGGGGTGAGCCAGGCGTCGTCGGCGCCCGCAGCGAGCAGCGCGTCGAGCACGATCGGCCACGCGCGCGGGTCGAGGTCGTCGACGTTGGCCGCGATGACGACGGCCTGAGAGGTCGGGCTCGCGGGAAGCGGCTCACCGAGCACCAGGCGCGCGACGTTGGGGCGCCCGGGGGTGTCACGGCTGCCGGCTCCGCTCCCTACGGCGCTCACCGTCATCGCGGGCATGGCGCCGAAGCCCGTCGCGTGAGCGGCGACGAGGGCAGCACCCGTCGGTGTGCAGAGTTCGGTGTTGCCGCCGCCGGCGACCGGAGCTGCCGCCGCGCGCAGGATCTCCAGCACCGCGGGCCCGGGCACCGGAAGCTGCCCGTGCGCGGTGGCCACGGTCCCGCCGCCGAGTGCGATCGGACCGGCGGTCAGCGCGGAGAGGCCGAGCGAGAGCAGTCCGGCGCAGGCGCCGGCGACGTCAGCCAGCGCGTCGAGCGCCCCCACCTCGTGGAAGTGCACGTCGTCGGCGCCGATCCGGTGCACCCGCGATTCCGCCGCAGCCAGCAGCTCGAACGTCCGCACGGCCGCGGTCGCGACCGCCGGCGTGAGACCGCCGAGCAGCTCGCGGATCTGCGGGAGGGTACGGCGCGGCGGGTTCGGCTCGCGCGTGAGGACGTGGACGCGGGTGGCGGCGATTGCGGCCCGGGTCGTCGGCTCGGTGACGAGCTCGATGTCCAGGCCCAGGCGGGCGATCTCGGACTGCAGCAGGCCGAGCGGCACGCCCGCGTCGACGAGGGCACCGAGCATCATGTCGCCGCTGATCCCGCTCGAAAGGTCGAGCCAGCCGATCACCGCGACGTTCCGCTCTGGCGGGCGATCCGGGCCGCCAGCACTCCGGCGCCGAACCCGTTGTCGATGTTGCAGACCGCGACGCCCGGCGCGCAGGAGTTCAGCATCGCCAGCAGGGCCGCGAGGCCTCCGAAGCTCGCGCCGTAGCCGACGCTCGTCGGCACGGCGATCAGCGGCAGGCCGGTCAGGCCGCCGACGACGCTCGGCAGCGCGCCCTCCATGCCCGCGATGACGATCAGGCAGTCGGCGTCGGCGAACTCCTCGCGAGCCGACAGCACCCGGTGCAGCCCGGCTACGCCGACATCCGAGATGCGCACCACCTCGCTCCCGAAGACCTCCACGGTCATCGCTGCCTCAGCAGCCACGGCGGAGTCCGAGGTGCCGGCGGACAGGACAGCGACCCGCCCGCGTGGTGACGGCGGCGTGCCGACGACCACCGTGGTGCCCTCAACGGTGGCGTGCGGCCAGCGGGCCACCACCGCACCGACGGCACCCGGCCCGGCCCGGGTCACGAGCGTCGGCCGGGCGCTCTCGCCGCCCTGCAGGGCAGCGACGATTTCCACGATCTGGGAGGGGGTCTTGCCGGCCCCGTACACGACTTCCGGGTCGCCGGTGCGCAGCGCCCGATGAGTGTCCACGCGGGCGAATCCGATGTCGTGGACACCGGTCAGGGGACCCGACGCGAGCCGCTCGGTCGCCACCTCGGCTGCCACCTCGCCCTGCGCGACCTGCTCCAGCAGCGCGCGTACCTCCTCGCGGTCCACGCGCCCATGCAATCAGGTAGCCGCCCCCGTACCCGGACGAGTACCTGAACTCGGTGGGTGCTGCTCACCTACCTCGGCCCCGCGGGCACCTTCACCGAAGCGGCCCTGCGCACGACGCCCGAGGCAAGCGCTCCTGACGCGACGCTGCGTCCCGAGCCCACCGTCATCGCCGCGCTGGACGCCGTGCGAAGCGGTGAGGCCGCCGGTGCGCTGGTTCCGTTCGAGAACTCGGTCGAGGGCGCCGTGCCGAGCACGCTGGATGAGCTGGCGTCCGGCAGCGCGTTGCAGATCCGGCGCGAGGTGCTGCTGCCGATCCGCTTCGCCCTGCTGGTCAGGCCCGGAGCGAAGCGCTCCGACATCGCGACGGTGTCGGGTCATCCGCACTCGCTGCCCCAATGCCGCCGCTGGCTCGCCGAGAACCTGCCGAAGGCGCAATGGCGTCCGGCAGCTTCGAACGCCGACGCGGCCCGGGAGGTCGCTGCCGGCACCACCGACGCGGCGCTCGCGGGAGCCTTCGCGGCGCCGACGTACGGACTCGACGTGCTGGTCGACGGCGTCCAGGACCGCGACGACGCGATCACCCGCTTCGTGCTGGTGACCCGCGCCGCCCCGCCGCCGCCCTATACCGGTGCCGATCGCACGACCCTCGTCGCGTTCGAGACCGACGACCATCCGGGTGCCCTGCTGGAGATGCTGACCGAGTTCGCGGTGCGCGGGGTCAACCTCACCCGGCTGGAGTCGCGGCCGACCGGGGAGGGCCTCGGCCGGTACTGCTTCTCGATCGACTGTGAGGGTCACATCCTCGAGGAGCGGGTCGGCGACGTGCTCAAGGCGCTGCGCCGGCTCTGCGCCGAGGTGCGCTTCCTCGGCTCCTACCCGCGCGCTGACGGCACCGCGCCGACGGTGCGGCGGGGGACCAGCGACGGCGAGTTCCAGGACGCGCGAGAGCTGGCTCACCAGCCTTCGCGAGGGGTCCCACCAGTAGGGTTGCGAGCACGTGATCGATGTCCGGATACTGCGGGAGGATCCGCAGCGCGGACGCGAGAGCCAGCTCGCCCGGGGTGAGGATCCCGGGGCCGTCGACCGGCTGCTCGAGGCCGATGCGCAGCGCCGGGCGGCCGTGACGAGGGCTGACACGCTGCGGGCCGAGTCCAATGCCGCCAGCAAGGCGATCAGCAAGGCGAGCAAGGACGAGCGGCCGACGTTGATCGAGCAGGCGCAGCAGAGCAAGCAGCTCGTCGCCGCGGCCGAAGCGGCCCAGGCAGCGGCGGAGGAAGCTCTCACCGAAGCCCAGCGCGCGATTCCCAACCTCATCGAGGGCGCGCCGCCGGGCGGCGAGGACGACTACATCGTGCTGCGCGAGGTCGGCGAGAAGCCGACCCTGGCGGACCCGCTGGACCACGTCGAGCTCGGCGCGCGGCTCGCGCGCGATCGACGTCGAGCGCGGAGCGAAGGTCAGCGGCTCCCGGTTCTACTTCCTGACCGGGGTCGGGGCGCTGCTCGAGCTGGCCCTGCAGCAGCTCGCTGTCGCGCAGGGGGTGGCAGCGGGCCTGACGCCGATGATCACGCCCGCGCTGGTGCTGCCCGCCGCGATGGAGGGCACCGGCTTCCTGGGCGCCCATGCCGCGGAGGTCTACCAGGTCGACGAGTCCTACCTGGTCGGTACGAGCGAGGTGCCGATCGCGGCCTACCACTCCGGCGAGATCCTCGACGCGTCGTCGCTGCCGCGCCGCTACCTCGGGATCTCGCCCTGCTTCCGGCGCGAGGCGGGCTCCTACGGCAAGGACACCCGCGGCATCATCCGCGTCCACCAGTTCGACAAGGTCGAGATGTTCAGCCTGGTCGAGACCGGTGACGCGGCGGCCGAGCACGAGCGGCTGCTCGCCGAGGAGGAGAAGATGCTGGCCGCGTTGGAGCTGCCGTACCGGGTGATCGATGTGGCCGCCGGTGACCTCGGCTCGAGCGCGGCGCGCAAGTTCGACTGCGAGGCCTGGCTGCCGTCCCAGAGCCGCTGGCTGGAGCTCACGTCGACCTCCAACTGCACGACGTTTCAGGCCCGGCGACTGGGTATCCGGAGCCGTTCGAGCGAGGGCGCTGTCAGCCCGCTCGCGACGCTGAACGGCACGCTCGTCGCCATGCCCCGCACGATCGTCGCGATCCTGGAGAACCATCAGCAGCCCGACGGATCGGTGCGGGTGCCGGCGGCGCTGGTGCCCTATCTCGGGCGTGAGGTCCTCACCCGCCGTGACCAGTGAGCGCCGCCGCCCCGTCGCACCCAAGGTCGTCGCGTCCGATCTCGATGGCACGCTGGTCGATTCCGAGGGTCACGTCTCGGCGCGGACGCGCACAGCGCTCGACCGGGTACGTGAGGCCGGCGCCCTGCTGATCTTCGTGACCGGCCGCCCGCCGCGGTGGATGAGCCAGGTCGTCGCCGAGACCGGCGCTTCCGGGCTCGCGGTCTGCGCCAACGGGGCGATGGTCTACGACCTCGGCAGCGGCGAGGTGATCCGCCAGCACGTGCTCGACCCGGTCAGCGCGAGCGGCTGGTCGACGCGATCCGCGCCGAGCTCCCGGGCGTGACGTTCGCGGTCGAATCCGGCCTCGGCTTCGCCCACGAGCCGGGCTACGTGCCCACCTGGCCGGCACCCCATACCGCCGTCGCCGAGGTCGACGTGCTGCTGCGCGAGCCGGTGGCGAAGCTGCTGGTGAAGCACCCCGAGCGGCGGCCCGACGAGATCCATCCCGATCGTCGCCGAGCTCGCCGGCGACGACGCCAACGTCACCTACTCGGGCAACGTCCTGCTCGAGGTCAGCGGCGCCGGCATCAGCAAGGCCTCGACGCTGGAGGTGCTCTGCGCTCGAGTACGGGGTCGCCCCCCGCCGGCGTCATCGCCTTCGGCGACATGCCCAACGACATACCGATGCTCGCCTGGGCCGGCCATGGAGTCGCCGTCGCCAACGCCCATCCGAGCGTGCTGGCGGTGGCCGACGAGGTCACCGGCTCCAACGACGACGACGGCGTCGCGCAGGTGCTGGAGCAGCTCTACTACAAGTAGGGGCCCGCCTGAGTTCTGCGCCCGCGGGTCCTGCGGCATCATCGGCCCGGGCAGCGCCCGGCCGCGCATCTGCTCGAGCTGGCTGCGGGCCGCCATCTGCTGGGCGACGAGCGCGGCCTGCAGCCCGTGGAAGAGCCCTTCGAGCCAGCCGACGAGTTGGGCCTGGGCGATCCGCAGCTCGGCGTCACTCGGGATCTCCGTCTCCGAGAGCGGCAGGGAGATGCGGGTGAGCTCGTCGCGCAGGTCAGGGGCGAGCCCGTCGGCCAGCTCGCGTATCGAGCTGGCGTGGATGTCGCGCAGCCGGCTGCGGCTGCGGTCATCGAGCGGTGCCGCCCGGACCTCCTCCAGCAGCTGCTTGATCATCGTGCCGATCCGCATGACCTTGTCGGGCTGCGAAACCATCTCGGTGATCGGATTGCGCTCGCCCTCACCGTCCTGCGGGGTGGCACCTGGCGCTTCCTGGCCGGTCAAAGGTTGGCCGTCGGGTCCGATAACGACAACGCGGGGATCTGGCTCGGTCATGCACCTATCGTGCCCGCACCACGGGAATGGAGAACAGGGTGACCGACGATCCGTGGCGCAAGCCCGATCCGGGCGCGCCCGTTCCGCCGCCGGCATACGGGTGGCCGCCGGGCTACGGGGCGACGCCGTACGGCCCGCCGGGCGCCCCTGCCTACAACCCCTACGACCCCTACAACCCCTATCAGGCACCGCTCCCCAAGCGCGGTGGGATCAAGCGCCTGGTCTGGGTCCTGTGCACGGTCGGCCTCCTCGTGCTCGGAGGGTGCGGGGTCGGGATCTACTTCCTGGCGAAGTCCGTCACCAAGAACGCCGACGAGGCTAACGCTTTCCTGCGGGCGGTACGCGACCAGCAGTTCAGCGCGGCCTACCAGCGGCTCTGCCCCGGACAGGGGATCGCGGAAGCGCAATTCGTCGGCGACCTGCAGTCGGCGGCATCGCGAGGGCACGCGGTGACGTCCTTCGACATCACCAGCTCGAACACCTCCGTCGTCAGCGGGAGCGGGACCACGCGCACGGCGAGCGGAACCGTGACATTCACCGGTGGAGTGAGCGCACCGATCGCGTTCTCACTGGGTGAGACCGGCGGCCACCTCTGCATCGAGTCCGGGTACGCGACGCTGTTCTAGGACGGCAATCCGGCGAAATGTCGATGGAAGTGTTTCGGACTTCGGCGTTTCTTCCCGACACGCCGCGTGCTTGGGCTGGCGCCGCACCTTCCGTAGCAGATTTGACGGCGGAACATCTGATCCCATGACGGCAACACGGGATGCTGCCGGCGCAAGCAGCCGGCCGGCCCGTTCCCGGCGAAGGAGAACACGTGCAGGACGAGCCCGCCGCGACACCGGGAAGCACAATGGTTCACGACCCCGCACTCGCCCCGCCGCCCGATCCGCAGGGTGACCGGAGGGCGATGCAGATCCTGGCCGTGCTGACCGTTCTGCTGGTGGCAGGGATGGGACTCGCCATCTATCTCAGGTCGCATGCGTCGAGCACGCAGAAGCACACGGCCAACGCGTTTCTGGGCGACGTGCGCGACCGGCAGTTCCCTGCGGCCTATGCGCGGCTGTGCCCGAGCGAGCAGGCCAAGATCCCCGCCGCGACGTTCGCGTCCGCCTTGCAGCGTGCCGCCGGCCGGGGGCGCGGTCTGAGTTCGTACGACATCGTGTCGGCCCGGAGCTCGCAGCTCATCAACGGCGGTCCGGCCACGGCGCCCGTCGTGCAGGCGGACGCGAAGCGCGCCGACGGCCAGAAGGCCGTCATCACGCTTATCCTGGGGAGCTCTGGTGGGCAGCAGTGCGTGCTGAGCGGAGAGCGGGACCTGTTCAACTGACCGTCAGATCGTGAGGACGACCTTGCCGATGTGGTCGGAGTCGTCGAGTGTCTGATGCGCCTGGCCGGCCTGCTCGAGCGGCAGCACCCGGTCGATGATCGGGCGGATCTTCCCGGCGGCGACCGCGGGCCAGACCTCACGCACCACCCCGGCACAGATCCGGGCCTTCTGCTCGGAGGGCCGTCCGCGCAGGCTGGTCGCGATGACCGCAGCACGCTTGTAGAGCAGCGAGCCGAGGTCGAGTTCGGCCTTCGTGCCGCCCTGCATGCCGATCACGACGATCCGGCCGTCGTTGGCGAGCACGTCAATGTTGCGGGACAGGTACTTCGCGCCCATGTTGTCCAGCACGACATCGGCTCCGTGACCGTCGGTCTGCTCGCGTAGTTCGGCGACGAAGTCCTGGTCGCGATAGTTGATGGTGATGTCGGCACCGAGTTCCCGGCACCGGTCGAGCTTGGCCTGGCTCCCGGCCGTGACGGCGATCCGGCAGGTCGGTCGCAGCGCCCGGACGAGCTGGATGGCCATGGTGCCGATGCCCGACGAACCACCGTGGACAAGGAAGGTTTCGCCGTCGGCCAGCTGCGCCGAGGTGCCGGCGGCGTCGGCCTCGGTGCTCAGCAGGTTCGACCAGACGGTGCTGGCGACCTCGGGAAGCGCGGCTGCCTCCACGAGTCCGACACCTTCCGGCAGTGCCATGACCTGGCCCGCCGGGACCAGGACCTTTTCCGCGTAACCGCCGCCCGCCAGCAGCGCGCATACCTCCTGGCCCACGGAGAGCTCGACCTCGCTGCCGACCGCAGCCACGCGGCCGCTGCATTCCAGGCCGATGATGTCTGACGCTCCGGGCGGCGGTTGGTAAAAACCCATACGTTGCAGCAGATCTGCCCGGTTGACAGCGGTGGCGGCCACGTCGAGCAGCACCTCGCCGGGGCCCGGTGCGGGCGGGTCGGCGAGCTCGGCGACGTGCAGGACGCTGGGGTTGCCGGGACGGTCGAAGGTGACGGCACGCATGCCGTGACGCTACGGCGCCGGCTGCTCCTGCGCTTGCCTCGTCAGGCTGCGTACCGCGGCGGCGAGGGTGCTCGGTTCCTCCAGCGAGAGCATGTGCCCGGCCGGCACCTCGATCAGCCGGGCGCGGGGAAGCGCAGCAGCCAGCTCGACCCCGGCGCGTGGGGGCAGCGTGATGTCCCGCGTTCCCTGCACCACGACGGCGGGGACGTCGGCGTACGGAACGGTCGCGCGGAGCAGCTCGTCGTCGCGCACCAGAAAGCGCTGCTCGAGGGCGGCCGCCGTCCAGACCCGGCGCTCGCGCCAGACGGCGATCGCGAGGCGGGCCTCCCGGATGGCCTCCTCGTCGAGCCGGCTGCCGCTCGCGCGCGAGAGCGGGGCCGCCAGCCCGACCGCGGCGTGCTGCGCGACGCGGGCCCCGATGGCCAGCAGCGGGCGTAACGCCGCCAGCCGGTCGAACAGCGTGATGGCACCGCCCCCGCCGACCGATGCGGCGTACACGATGCCGTGCAACCGCTGGGGGACGCGGGCCGCGAGCTCGATCGCGACACCCCCGGCCCAGGACGCGGCGACGAGGGCGCACTTTTCGACGCCCAGCTGGTCGAGCATGGTGAGCAGCGCGTCGGCATTGCCCGCCCAGTCGCGGGCGAGCCGCGGATCACCGGAGTAGCCCGGCCGATCGACAGCGATCACGCGGTGATCCGACGACAGCAGAGGCACGACGCGATACCAATCGCCGGCGGTACCGGGCTGGCCGTGCAGCAGGACCACGACGGGCGCCGGCGAGGTGGTGACCCGGCTGACTGCGCGGGGGCCCTCGTCGACGCTGGGGTGCACCAACCGACCGTACGGGCTCCAATCCCGGCCTCGCGAGGGGTTTCGGGCGAGGATGGCCGGATGCAGGACGAGTTCGGGCGCCCACTGTCCGATGACGGGCAATGGGTGTGGGACGGATCGGCCTGGCGCCCGACGGCCGCGCAAGGTGGTCCCGGCGCTGCCGGCGGTGCGCTGGACCCGACGATGGTGGCGCCGCGCGACTACCAGCCGACCGGAGGCCAACCGGCGCAGGGCGACTATTACCAGTCGCAGTACGGGTCGCCGGGCGGGTACGGGCCCGGTGGTCCGGGTGGTCCGGGTGGTCCGGGTGGTCCCAAGCCACCGGTGCCCTGGTACAAGCGCCAGGGCTTGATGATCACGCTCATTGCGGTCCTGTTGGTGCTTTCGGCCGTGCTGGTGACGGTGCTGCTGCTGACCCGCGGCGACGGCAAGAGCGGCGCGTCGCCCCCGTCCCCGACTCCCACCACCGCACCGCCCACCACCGCGCCCCCGACCACGCAAGCTCCGACGACGCCGCCGCCGACCACTGAGGCGCCGACTACCCCGCCGCCCACGACTGCGCCGCCCACGAGCCCGCCGCCGACGAGCGTCGCCCCCGGCAACACTGTCGCTCCGGGGATCTACGACTGCACCTCGGGCGGTTCGCAGATCGGCACGGTGAACTTTCAGGGCACCCGTTACACGACCTCCAGCGGCGCCTCGGGCACCTACCAGCTGGACCCGGCAACCGGTGACATCAGCTTCACCGGCGGGGATCTCGGAGACTTCACCGGCACGTATGACCCGGCCGGACCAAGCATGGATCTGAGCTCGGCGGGCGGCACCGACCTGCACTGCGCCCAGTGACAGCTCAATCGTCGTGGGGCGCTTCGCTCAGCTCTGATAGCTGACTGCCCGGTCAGTTCAAAGCCAGGCTGAATCGACTCAACAGTCAGAAAGTGAAGACAACGGGGCATCAATTCTTGCCCTCCTCCGGGTGCTCTCGCCCACGTTGTCACCCGAAAGGATGCAAGGCCACCCGGGTTACTCAAGCATTCCCGAGTACCCGTCGAGGAGGACGTTGGTCACTTGTCGACGGCGTGCTCTTGCCGTCGCGGCGCTGACCACCGAGTCAAGAACCATAAAGACACCAGCGAAAGCAGGCGTCTTCAGCCGGGGGACTTAAGCCTCCCCTGCGGACAGGTGGGGTGTAGGGAATGCGCAGTATCCGGCTGGGCGCCAGCAAGGCGCTCGCGCTCTCGTTGGCGCTGGTTCTCCTCATGGTCGCCGTTGTCATCAGCGGCCCCACAAAGGCTGCCGCGGCAGGTCCGCAGACGATCAGCGAGACCTTCTCCTACACGGGGTCGGCTGCCTCGTTCACCGTGCCGTCAGGCATCAGCCAGCTCACGCTCACCGCGGTGGGCGCCGAGGGCGGCCGGGGCGGCCCCGACGCTTCCGGTTTGCCGCCCGCGGGCGGGTACCAGGGAGTCGTCAGCGGCACCATCTCGGTGACTCCCGGACAGGTGCTGACCATCGGCGTCGGCCAGGTGGGCGCCAGCGGTCCCGGTGGCGCGGGAAGCAGCAACCCCGCGCAGTACACCGTCGGCGCTCCCGTCGGCGGGTCGAACCCCCTCGGCTACAACGGCGGTAACGGCGGCGTCGCAGGCTTCCAGGGTTCCTCCGGCTACGGCGCGGGCGGTGGCGCGGCCTCAGTCGTGAAGGTCGGCAGCTCCACCATCGTCGCCGGTGGCTCCGGTGGTTCCGGTGGTTCGGGCCAGTACGCACCGACCCTCGGGCGCCTTTCCTACTCGACGTTTTCCCCCCGCACCGACACCACGTCGGTCGTCGGCCAGAACGGCATCACGGTCGCCACTGTGTGCAACAACGCGGCGTCCCCGGGCTGTGACGGCGGCGGCTCCGGAGGCGGTGGCGGCGGCGCTGTCGGTGGCGCGCACGGCGGCGTCCAGTTCGGTTCCGGCACGTCCAACGAGTGGTACGGCTACGGCGGGTATCCCGGTGAGAACGACACCGCCGGCATCTCCGGTCTGACCTCGAGCTACCAGTTCTACGCCGACAACGTGACCAGCGGCTCGGTCACGATCTCCTACGTCACCGGCGTTCCCGGCGCACCCACGAATCTGTTCGGCGTTGCCCAGGATTCGGCCGTCGCGCTGAGCTGGAACCCGCCCGTCTCGACGGGGGGCGCCGACATCAGCGACTACATCGTGCAGTACGCGCCGGCGAGCTCGCCCACCAGCTGGACCACGTTCGATGACGGCGTCTCCACGAGCACCGGCGCGGTGGTCACCGGCCTGACCGATGGCACTGCGTACGTCTTCCAGGTCGCGGCCGTGAACTCGTTCGGCACCGGCGATCCGTCGACCGCGTCGGCATCGATCTCACCGAGCGCGCCGCCGTCGGCACCGACGATCTCGACGGTCACGCCCGGCGACGGTTCGCTGTCGGTCGCGTTCCCGGCGCCCGCGTCGGGCAGCCCGATCCTGAACTACGAGTACCAGGTCGACGGCAGCGGCAACTGGATCTCCGCAGGCACGGCCTCCTCGCCGCTGACGGTGACCGGTCTCGTCAACGGAACGCAGTACTCCGTGCAGATCCGCGCGGTGAGCGCGATCGGCGCCGGCGCCGCTTCAGCCGCTGCCGTCGGCACGCCGCAGGCCCCTCCCGGCGCTCCCACGATCACGTCGGTGTCGACCGGCATCGGCACCGCGACCGTCGCGTTCACTCCGGGTTACCTGGGTGGCGGCACGGCGACGGACTACCAGTACCAGTTGAACGGCGGCGCCTGGGTTTCTGCGGGTACGACCGTCAGCCCGATCACCATCAGCGGGTTGGCCGACGGCACTCAGTACACGATCGCCCTGCGCGCGGCTTCGGCGAGCGGCACCGGGGCGGCTTCGCAGCCGTCGACCGTGACGACCCCGGGGGTGCCGGCGGCACCCACCGTCTCCTCGATCGTCACCGGTGACGGCAGCCTCGCCATCGCGTTCACGCCTGGAAACTCTGGTGGAACGACCGTTACCGGATACCAGTACCAGCTGACCACGAGCGGTCCCTGGGTTGATGCGCCTTCGCTGGCCAGCCCGATCCTGGTGAGCGGCCTGACCAACGGCACCGCCTACAACGTCAGCGTCCGTGCGGTGAACATCATCGGGGCCGGCGCCGCCTCGGCTCCGCAGGCCGCTAGCCCTGCGACCGTCCCGGGTGCGCCGACCATCGTCGGCAACACCGTCGCCGGTTCGAACTCCCAGCTGTCGGCTGACTTCACGCCTCCCGCGAACGACGGCGGCGCGGCCATCACGAGCTACCAGTACTCGACCGACGGCGGCGCCACCTGGCGCGACCGTGACGCGGGTACGACGGCGAGCCCGCTGGTCATCTCGACTCTGTCGAGCGACGGCACGACTCCGCTGACGAATGGCACGACCTACTTCGTCGAGCTGCGCGCGGTCAACAGCGCCGGCGCCGGCCAGGCCTCGGCCGTAGCCACCGGTATCGCGAGCACCACCCCCTCGGCACCCGTCATCAGCTCCGTGACGCCCGCTTCCCAATCGCTGCAGGTGACTTTCGCTCCTGCCGCCAACGGCGGCGCCGCGATCACCGGCTACCAGTACCAGCTCAACGGCGGTTCCTGGGTCGACACCGGGTCGCTGAGCAACACCTTCGTCATCGGCGGGCTCAGCAACGGAACGCCTTATGACGTCAGCGTTCGCGCTGTCAACTCGCAGGGCAACGGCGACGCTTCCACTCCGGTCACGGCCATCCCGTCGACCGTGCCGGGCCAGCCCTCCATCAGCGACGTGACGCGCGCCGACCAGACGCTGATCGCCACTGTGGCCGACGCCTCCGATGGCGGCGCGCCGATCCTGTCGTGGCAGTACAGCACCGACGGCGGCACGACCTGGGCCACCGCCAGCGCGTCGGGCAACACGCTGACCATCACCAGCCTGTCGAGCAACACCGGCACCCGCATCGCCAACGGCACCAGCTACCCGATCACGGTGCGCGCGGTGAACGTCTCCGGCGCCAGCGTGCCGTCCCTGGTGACGACCGTAGGTCCGAGCGCGACCCCGAGCGCGCCGGTGGTCACGCTGACCGGCGGCGACAAGACGATCCGCGTGGCGTACACCGTTGCCAGCAACGGCGGTTCGCCCATCACGGCCGTCGAGTACCGCTTGAACAGCGGCACCTGGTTCGACGCGGGCACCCTTGCCAGCCCGTTCACCATCGCCGGTCTCGTGGATGGCATGCACTACGTGGTCGAGGTCCGGGCCGACAACGCGATCGGCGCCGGCGCCTCCTCGATCCCCGCAACTGCAACTCCTGCAGGCCTTCCGGGCGCACCGACGGCGTCATCGCCGTGTCGAACACGTCCTCGGCCGATGTGTCGTGGACCGCTCCCGGCGACGACGGCGGGGTCCCGCTCAGTGGCTACACGGCGAGGGCCTACGCCTCGGCCGGCTCCACGACCGTGCTCAAGTCGTGCACGACCGCGAGCACGTCCTGCTCCATCACCGGGCTGACCAACGGCACCGGCTACTACGTCTCCGTCGTTGCGACGAACTCCACCGGCACCGGTCCGGAGTCGGGCCCGCGGGTCCTCGTGACCCCGCTGGCCCGGCCGGGCGCGCCGACGCTGAACTCGCTCACGGCCGGAAACACCCTGCTGTCGTTGGCCTTCACGGCCGGCAGCGCGGGCGACAGGGCGATCAGCAGCTACCAGTACCAGCTCAACGGCGGTAGCTGGGTGACGGCAGCGTCCAACTCGAGCCCGATGACCCTTTCGGGCCTGACGAACGGGACCAGCTACACCGTCGCTCTGCGGGCGGTCAGCGCTGCCGGTGCCGGCCTCGCCTCGTCGACGCTGACGGCGACCCCGTACACCTTCCCCGATGCTCCCGACCCGGCATTCATCACCGCCAACGGGACCAACGGCAGCGCCGTCATCACCTGGCACGCGCCGAACAACAACGGCTCCGCCATCACCGGTTACACCGCGACCGCCTTCTCGGCGGCGAGCGGTGGTACCCAGGTGAGCACCTGCTCCACGATCGGTGCCCTCACCTGCACCATCACCGGCCTGGGCAACGGCTCCATCTACTACATCAGCATGCAGGCGCAGAACGCCGCCGGCCTGAGCGTCCGCTCCGACCCGCGGATAGCGGTGTCACCGTCGCTGGTCCCGGGCGTCGTCTCGGGTGTCGTGGCTGCGGCCGGCAACGGGCAGGCGACCCTGAGCTGGACGGCGGGCAGCACCGGCGCCAGCGCCATCAGCGACTACACCATCTGGTACTCCAGTGGCGGCGCGTACACCCAGTTCAACGACGGCACGTCGACGAACACCAACGCGACCGTCACCGGCCTGACCAACGGAACCGCTTACACCTTCGAGGTTTACGCGGTGAACGGCAACGGCACCGGTCCGGTGAGCGCACCTTCCAACTCGGTCACGCCGCTGGCGCCAGGCACGGTGCCGACCACGTCGGTCCCGGTGAGCACGGTCGACGGGTTCACCTTCGACATCACCAACTACTCGGCGGTGACCACGTACACGCTGACCGCGACCAACGGGGCCACCGTGAGCCGTAGCGGCCAGACCGTCACGGTGACCGGCCTCGGGGCGGGTGCGTCGTCGAGCATCGGGATCGGTGCGGCGCTCGCGGGCTTCACGCCGACCTCCTCGAGCGTTGTGGGTTCCGCGCTGGCGGCGGGCGTCGCGCCGGCCTTCGGCACGGTGACCCGTACTCCCGACGGCTTCTCGTTCTCCATCACGAACTACGTGCCTTCCGCGCACTACACGTTCGACGCCACCAACGGCGCGACCGTGGACGTCTACGGTTCGAACGTGGTCGTGACCGGCCTCGCGGCGGGCGCCGGTTCCGACGTGACCGTCGGCATCTCGCGCACCGGCTACACCGACGCCTCGGCGACGGAGTCCGGAGCGGCTCTGGCTACCGGGACAGCTCCTCAGCTGACCGGCGTCACCGCGACAGCCGACGGGTTCACGTTCCAGATCGCCAACTTCTCACCGAACCTGGTGTACACCTTCAACACCACCAACGGTGGGCAGATCACCGCGGTTGGCTCCACCGTCGTCGTGTGGAACCTGGCACCCGGCGAGTCCTCGGACGTGACGGTGACGGCGACCGATCCCGGCGTCTCGATCTCTTCGGCGACGACCAGCGGGACCGCCCTGCTGGCCGGGACTGTGCCGGTGTTGTCCGCTCCGGTGTCGCTGCAGAGCGGCTTTGCCTTTGACATCAGCAACTTCTCGCCCGACGTGAACTACACGGTGTCGTCAACCGACGGCACGGCCGTGCTCAGCGGCTCCACCGTGACCGTGAGCGGTCTGGCGGACGGCGCCTCGGCGACGGTCACCGTGCTGGCGTCCCGTGACGGGTACGGGACCACGTCGGCCACCCAGACCGGATCGGCTCTTCCGGCGGGCGTCGTACCGACGTTCTCCACTCCGGTGCGCACGGCTGACGGGTTCACGTTCGACATCACGAACTTCGACCCGAACGCGCTGTACACGTTCGACGCGACCGATGGCGGCGCCGCTTCCGTCGACAATGCCGGTCACGTCACCGTGACGGGTCTGGCGGCGGGGGAGCCCTCGACGGTGACCGCGCTGGCCAGCGCGTCCGGATACCTCAGCGAGTTCGCCTCCCTTACCGGGCAGGCTCTTTCGGCCGGTGTCGCGCCTGCCCTTTCCGGGCCGACGAGCACGGCTGACGGGTTCACGTTCGACATCACGAACTTCGACCCGAACACGCTGTACACGTTCAACGTGTCGAACGGCGGCGCCGTTTCCGTCGACGGTGCCGGACATGTCACCGTGACCGGCCTGGCTGCCGGGGACTCCTCCACGGTGACGGTGACAGCGACTGTCGACGGCTCGGTGGACGCCTCGGATTCCCTTACGGGACAGGCACTTGCGGCGCCCGTCGTGACCCCGACCCCGACCCCGACCCCGAGCCCGACAGCGTCGGCCACCCCGTCACCGTCGGCGAGCGCGTCGAGCAGCGACTTCGGTCTGCTGGGCGGCAACATCAGCGGCCTCGACGGTGCGGCATCGCCGACGGACTCGGCATCGACCAGTGGTTCGGGCGCCGGCGCGCCGGCTCCGGCCGATGTGGTCAAGCCGGGCCAGGGCGCGGTGACCGTGGGTGGAGCGGCGGTCGCGTCGACGCTGACTCAGACCCAGACCCACCTGGTCCTCACCTCCGGTGGCCTGAGCCTGCAGCTCGCAGCGTTGGTCAACGGCCACGAGGTCGTGCTGCCGGCGGGGTCCTACTTCACCGCCGTGCAGGGTGGTCAGCTCTACGTCTGGCTGAAGGGCTTCAAGGCCGCAACCCCTGCCACCGTGTGGGGTTTCTCGACCCCGGTCATGCTGACCAAGCTGACGATCGGCGCTGACCACAAGGGCGAGGCCGGGTTCACGCTGCCGGCTTCGATGAAGCCGGGCAACCACATGCTCGTGGTCTCGGGTACTGCTGCCAACGGCAAGCCCGCGACCATGACCGTGGGCCTCGTCATCAAGGCCGCCGCGGCGGCTCCGTCCTCCTCGACCGGGCTTCCGGCGGCGAGCAAGAGCGCGCACTCGGACTCCGGCACGACCTGGCTCTGGTGGGTCCTGGGCGGCACCCTCGCCCTCGCCGGCCTGATCCTTTTCCTCATCTGGCGCCGCCGGCGCGAGGAGGAGGACGAGGAGCCGGCGGGCACGGTCAAGCCGGCGCTGCCTTCCACCTCGGCGCTGCCGCAGCAGCGGACGTCGGACGAGGCCAAGCCAGGGCTGCCCAAGCAGGGTGTGCTCAAGCCCCGCGAGGCGCAGGCGGACAAGGACCGCGACCGCCTGTCCTGACCGCTTCGACCCAGCGCCACTGGTTACGCGTCACATATGACGCCGAGCCAGTGGCGCTGGGCGTTCGGTGCAGCCCGTGCTATCCAGGAGAGCCACAGCATGACCCAGGGGCTACAGGCTGTCGTGACGACGTCTGCAATATCACGGGAATAAACGGAACAATTGGTTGGCGTTGCTGCGCCCGCCGCGCTTGGATGGTGTGGAAGTGATGTTGCCGCTCGCCGCGGCTTGCCCAGAACCGCCACCGAGGGCACCTCCGGCTCGTGCCCACAACACCTCGGGAGTCTCCGTTGGGATCACTCGCCCGCCTAGCGATTCGTCGCCGCTGGCTGGTCATCGTCACCTGGATCCTGGTGATCGTGGTCGCCCAGGGCGTTGCCGGCGCACTCGGCGGCGCCGCCTACAAGGACACCTTCAGCCTGCCGCACACCGAGACGGCGTCGGTGGCCAAGCTGCTCAAGAACGCGGGGCTCAACAACCAGAACGGCGTCACCGGAACCGTCGTCCTCAAGGACAAGAACGGCGCGTTCACCGGTTCTCCGGCGGCGCTGCAGCCTGCGCTGGCCGCGCTGTGCACCTCGGGTAACCGCGTAGCGCTGATCGCGTCACCCTGGCACTCCATCGACTGCTCCAAGCCGGACGTCGTCGCCGGCGGTAACCCGAAGCTGCTCAACACGCAGCGCGGCTCCACGACGGCGCTGGTGAACATCACCTGGCAGAGCAACCACTACACGCCAAGCCTTTTCAAGAATGTCTACGACCGGCTGAAGAACCTTCGTAGCGCCACCCTTCAGGTCGAGTTCACGGGCAACGCCTTCCAGGGTGTCGGGCAGAGTTCGGGCTCCGGCAGCTCGGTGTTCATCGGCTTCCTCGCTGCGCTGATCATCCTGGCGATCGTCTTCCGCACCGTGGCCGCGACGGTGCTGCCGCTGGCCTGCGCCATGGTCTCTCTCGTCGGCGGTCTCGGGGTGATCTACATCCTGAGCCACGGCATCAACGTCTCGAACATCACGCCGTATCTGGCGGAACTGATGGTCATCGGTGTGGGTGTCGACTACGCGCTGTTCATCGTCACGCGACATCGCCGCAATCTGCGCCGCGGCATGTCCGTGCCGGAATCGATCGTCGTGGCGATCAACACCTCCGGGCGCGCGGTCCTGTTCGCCGGGACGACCGTGTGCATCGCGATCCTCGGGCTCATCGCCCTGGGAGTGAGCTTCTTCAACGGGATGGCGGTGGCGACGGCGCTGGCGGTGGGCTTCACCATGGCGGCGTCGTTGACGCTGCTGCCGGCGCTGCTGAGCCTGTTCGGCCTGAAGGTGCTGCCGCGCAAGCATCGCGCTGCGGTGCGCGCCGGGCAGTTCATCGACGACCGCCCGATCGGTCGGTGGGCCCGCTGGGCGGCACTGGTCGCGCGTCGCCCTGGCCTCATCGCTCTGGGCTCCGGTGCGCTGATCGTCATCCTCGGCGGTGCCCTTCTTCTCGCTGCAGCTCGGCGCCAGCGATCAGGGCACTGATCCGAAGAGCTCGACCACGCGGATCGGCTACGACCTGATCAGCGCGGAGTTCGGAGTGGGCTACAACTCTGCGGTGGAAGCCGTGGTGAGCGGGCCGGGAGCGTCGCAGCAGGCGTATTTGCAGCGCATAGAGACAGCGCTGAAGGCGGTGCCGGGCGTCGACACCACCAGCATCGGCACCCTCTCCCTCAAGCCCGACATCGCCTTCGTCACGTTCAAGTCGACCACGTCACCGCAGTCAGAAAAGACCTACCAGCTGGTGCGTCACCTGCGCTCCAGCGTGCTGCCCCCGCTGTACCAGGGCACGCCGAATCACATCTACACCTACGGTGACACGGCCATCAACGTCGACTTCGCCAAGGTGCTCAGCCGCAAGATGCCGTTGTTCATCGCCGTCGTGGTCGGCCTGTCGTTCGTGCTGCTGGCGCTCGCGTTCCGCAGCCTCGTCGTGCCCCTGACCGCAGCGATCATGAACTTGCTCGCTGCGGGAGGCTCGTTCGGCGTGCTGGTGGCGATCTTCCAGTGGGGTTGGGGCTCTGACGGTCTGGGCGCCGGACCCGGTGCGCCGCTGGACGCCTGGATACCCGTGATGCTCTTCGCGATCCTCTTCGGGTTGTCCATGGACTACCAGGTGTTCCTGGTCAGCCGCATGCACGAGGAATGGGTGAAGCGCAAGGACAACGAGCGGGCGGTGACCTACGGTCAGGCAGAGACCGGCGGGATCATCACGGCTGCGGCGATCATCATGATCGCGGTCTTCCTCGGGTTCCTGACGAGTCCCGGACGCACGATCAAGATCTTCGGCACCGGACTGGCTACGGCGGTCTTCCTGGACGCGTTCATCCTGCGGACGATGCTGGTGCCTTCCCTGATGCACCTGTTCGGCAAGGCCAACTGGTACTTCCCCAAGTGGCTCGAGCGTTTCGCGCCGCGTATCTCGGTCGAAGCGCCCGATGCCCACGACGAGATCGAACCCCAGCCCGAGGAGTACGCAACCTCCGATCGCTAGCGCTGCGTCCGCTAGCGAGGGCTGGCTCGACCGGCGACCGTAGCCCAGATCGTGGGCAGCATGCCGATGAGCAGGATCCCGATCACCGCCCCGCTGACGAACGGCAGCCAGGGGCGTAGCGAGAAGAGCGAGCCGCTGATGCCGGCAGCGAGAGCCGTGGTCGCAGTTTCCGCCGTCGCGAACAGGCCTTGAGCCCTTCCCAGCCGGCGTACCGGGGTTCCCTGGCTCAGCAGCGATTGCACGGCTGGGATGGCGACGGCCGTCGCGGCTGCCTCGACGACGCCCAGCAGCATCAGCCAGACGAGGCTGTGCAGGAACGGATAGGTGGCGCAGCACGCCAACGCCACGGAGAACGAGATGACGACGAGGTAGCGCCGGTCCACCGCATCAGCCAGCCGTCCTGCCGGGCGCGAGGCGATGACGAAGGGCAGCGCGAACAGCGTCCAGGACAAGCCGACCTGCCAGTTGGCGGCTCCCCGCTGGGTGAGCAGCAGCGTCCAGCAGGTCTCGTACACGCCGACTGTCAGGCCGAAAGCGGCGGCGCTCAGGACGGATCCGATGAGGACCCGGCGCGCCAGGCTGCTGGCCCGTAGGCCGGCTTCGTCAGCGGTCACGAGGGATTGCTCGTCATCCGCCGGATCTTCGTGATCGGTGCCGGCCATGGGTCGCAGGGCATCAGCGCCGGCGCGGCGACGCAACATGGCGATCGGGATCCACGCCAGCAGCGAGATCAATCCGCCGGCGATGAAGACGGCCGTCACAGAAAAGGCGCCGATGACGCTGCCCACCATCGGACCGATGGCCATGCCCGCGAGCTGGCTGCCGTAGATGGACGCGAATGCCCGGCCGCGCTGCCCTCCCGGCACTACCGCGCCGACCGCCGCCAGCGCTGCCACCTCCGCGGCCCCGGCACCCGCTCCTTGCAGCAGCCGCGAGATCGCGAACAAGCCCGGCGTCAGCGGCAGGGCGAGGGTGAGCCCACCGATCGCGAAGATGACGAGCCCGGCGCGCAGCACGGGGGTGGGCGTCACCTTGTCGACGAGACGGCCGAAGACGTACTGCAGCAGCACGCCGGCCACGAAGTACGCCGCGACGACGAGCCCGACGGTAACGCTCGAGGCGCCGCGATCCTCCAGATAGACCGGAAGCAGCGGCAGGCCGACGCTGGCGCCGAACCACTCCAGGAAGGTGACGGCCGAAAGCGCGCGAACCACAGCGCGCGGGCGGTTCGCCGCCTCGGGCGCAGCACTCGGAGCGGGGGCCGGAAGCTCGAGATGAACCGCCGACCCCATGGGGGTCTCGCTCACCTGCCGTCGGCCCGTCGGACGGGTCGGGGGGTGAGCATGTAGTCCATTCGGTCGCGGCCGCCGGTTTCTGTCAACTGAGTTGGCGCCATGGTTTCTTTCGAGGACCTTGGGCCCTGGCGGCCCAGAGCCCTGGGGAGTGAGCATCGTGCCGTGGCTGCAGCCGGAGACACCCGGGCGACGCGTCGCCGCCGGGCCCGGCTGCCGCCGCGCTGGTTCGTCGTGCTGTTCTGGCACGGTCATCGCCTGGTGCTTCGACTGTCGGGCGGCAGGTGGGGATTGTGGCGGCCGAAGCCGGACGGATGGGGGACACTCTGGCTCACGACGACGGGCCGGCGCAGCGGGCGACCGCGACGGGTCGTCGTCGGGTACTTCGAGGACGGCGGCAATCTCGTCACGATGGCGATGAACGGTTGGGGTGCGCCAGAACCCGCATGGTGGCTGAACGTCCAGGCCCATCCTGACCTCACCGTCCGGACCCGCGACGGAGCGCGCGCGGTTCACGCGCGCCGCGCCGAAGGAGCCGAGCGCGAGCGGCTTTGGCAGCGATGGTCGGAGATCGACAAGAACCTTGACGCCTACGCCGCGAGGCGCCCGGGGGAAACCGCTGTGGTCGTGTTCGAGCCGCGGGGCTCCGGCAAGGGTCAGGCGACGTCGTAGGGATCAGGCTTTGAACGCGTCGCGGACAGGGGTGAACGGAGGCTACGGTTGTCGCTCATGGCGGAGCGCACACCCCTGTCGCAGTACTACCGCGAAAGCCGGGAGCGGCTGTCGGCATTCGTACGCCAGCGTCCTGACGCCGATGCCACCTCGGTCCCGGCGACGCCCGGATGGACCGTGCACGACGTCATCGCCCATCTGACCGGAGTTGCCGAGGACCTTCTGAGCGGCAGGCTCACGGGCGGTCCGACCGCGGAGTGGACGGCAGGCCACGTCGCGCGCGGCGCGGGAGTGCCTACCACCGAGTTGCTGGACACGTGGTCGGGTCTGAGCCCGGAGGTCGAACGCGTCGCCGATGGCGGCGTCTGGCCCATCGTCATGGACGTGCTCTCCCATGAGCACGACGTGCGTGGCGCCCTGGGCGACCCGACCGGGCGTGACGCCGACGTCATCGCGGTGGCGGCCAAAGTCTTGCTGAGCACGCTGAACCCCGCTCAGCCGCTGGTCATCGAGACGGAACACAAGCGCATACGCGTGGGTCCGGCTGGCGGCGAGCCGGTCACCCTGCGGACCACCTCTTGGGAGGCCTTCCGCTGGCGTCTCGGACGCCGTAGCAGGGCGCAACTTGCGGGGATGGACTGGTCGGGCGATCCGGCGCCGTTCCTCGATGGGCTGTGCATCTTCGGGCCGGCGGTGACCGATGTCGTGGAGTAGCGCATAACCCGGGCGGTGCTCCGTTCAGCCGGGCTGCTGCTGCCGGGATGCTCACCGTTGATGGGGCGCCAGGCGTCGGAGCTCACGAGAGTCACGCTGCGGCTGTTCGTCTCGCAATGTCGTTGACCGATATACCGGGGACCGATATAGGATGCGACGTCATGAGGCCTCAGGTGCAGGCGAGCTGGAATTGCCGGTAGTGACGCGAATGCAGCGCGTCAGCCGTGGCTTGCTTGCCTACCCTGCTGGCGGCGGCCGCAGTCGGCATGACCCGACGCCGACATGGAGCTGACCCGCCGCCGCTTCTTGATTGCGGCGGGCGGAGGTGCTGCTGCGCTGGCGGCCGGGGGTGCCTTCTACGAGAGGCATCGCCTTGAGGACACGCTTGACCCCCCTCATGGGCGCGTACCGGCAGGGCCGACCGGACCGCAGACAGCTGGAACGTTCTTCTCCAGAGCCCGCGGCCGGACGGTCCGCTGGGAAGTGGCCTGGCCGCCGGGCAGCCACCCGGGCGATCACCTGCCCGTAGCCCTGGTCCTGCACGGCCGCGGCGACGACAGCCAGGCCGCGTTTGCCGCTCAAGGGCTGCAGCATTTTCTCGGGGCCTCCGTACGCGCCGGCACCCCGGCGTTCGCGCTCGCGGCCATCGACGGCGGCGACCACACGTACTGGCATGCCCGTGCCGACGGCGATGACCCGCAGACGATGCTCACTGACGAGTTCCTGCCGTTGCTGCAGCGGATGGGCTTACGAACTGACCGATTCGGTCTGACCGGATGGTCAATGGGCGGCTATGGAGCACTGCTGCTCGCCTCCCAGGTGCCCGGCCGAGTCCTTGCGGTAGCAACGGATGCGGCCGCGCTCTGGCAGCGGGCAGCTGACACGGCGCAGGGCGCCTTCGACGGCCCGGCTGACTTCGCTCGCAACGACGTCTTCACCCGGATCGCCCGGCTTTCCGCAATCCCGCTTCGGCTCAGTTGCGGTCGTTCCGACCCGTTCGCGGGAGCTAACCATGCGCTGGTCGCCAGGCTCCCGACTGCACAGCACGCCTTCCCCCGCGGAGCTCACACTGTCGGCTGCTGGAACACGATGCGGCCGGCCGACATGACCTTCTTGGGACACCACCTCGCCCTATGACTCTCGCCGGGGCTGGGACGCTCCTGCGTCGCCATGCTCATTCGAGCTGAAGGAATCCGCATCCTGTAACTGCCGGCGCTGAGCGCCGCTGCTCGCGCATGGAACACTGTGGGACGTGTCCCGCGGCGCAGCGCCGCTTCATGCTGTGCTCGGGGCGCCTGCGGACCCGGCTACGGGACTGGCTGCGGACAGTATGTCCGGGCCGGACTCCCCGACATGGGTCTCCGCAGTTCAGGAGGGCTCGCCTAGTGGCCGATGGCGGCGGTCTTGAAAACCGCTATGGGGTTTGCGCCTCATCGTGGGTTCGAATCCCACGCCCTCCGCAGAGTCGTGTGCCAACGACAGCATGCGCACGTATGCCACCCGTTCGGCGCGGCCTTTGCAGCTGAATCCAGGGCTGAAAGAAGGGCGCAGGTTCTTCTTCGGTGGCGTGAATTCCCGGCAGATCTGGGCGGCGGTGACCTCAGCGAAATGTGCCCAGATCCGTAGCACTTGGCCATCCGGAGGCGAGGTGGCAAGCTTCGGGCACCGCTCCTCGGCTGGCTCTCCATACAGGGCGCTTGCCGGTTTCGTAGCGCCAGCTGTCGACAGTGGCTGCGGAGACAAGACAGACTGCCTCAACTCCGTCGTCTGTGAGGTGGGTTGGCATGTCCGCGTGGCGGTTACGCGATTTTCACGACGGTGATCTGGACCAGGCGATTCAGCTGTGGGATCAAAGTCGCCAGGCCGACGCTTCGGCACCGGTGTTCCCGGTGTCGGAAGTCATGGCTGCTGCCCGGGCGGGCCAGCCGGCTGTCGTCGCAGTCGTAGGAAATGAGCTTGTGGGCCTGGCGGTGGCGCAGGCTCAGGGCGAGCGGGCGTGGGTGCTCCTGCTGGCTCTCGGCGCACGATGGCGCAATCGCGGCATCGGCAGCGCTCTGCTCGCTGAGCTGGAGCGACGGTTGCAGTTGATGGGCGTGCGTCGCATCAGCGCGCTGCTGCCCGCTGATTCAGCCGGGCAGAAGGCTTTTGACAACTCCGGGTTTCAGGCCCGCGAAGGACTGAGCTATTACGAGAAACTTGAGCATCTGTGGGCGTCCGACGCCGGGTTGCTCACAGCATTGGGCGGGAGGGTGCTCCCCACCGGGCTCTGGGACGCGTTGGCGGGCATGGAGCGTGAAAAGCAAATCATCGAAAGGCAGATCGTGCTGCCGCTGGCTGAACCGGCCGTGGCCGACAGGTACGGCGTAGCTCCGCCGAAGGCCGTCATCCTGTTCGGGCCGGCCGGGACCGGTAAGACGAGTTTCGCGAAGGGAGTGGCGTCGCGGCTCGGCTGGCCGTTCGTTGAGCTCTTCCCCTCCCGACTGGCCGCGGACGCGCCGGGTGGTCTGGCTGCCTCGCTCCGGGACGTGTTCGCCGATCTGGCGGAGCTGGATGCGGTGCTGCTTTTCATCGACGAGGTCGAGGAGATCGCCGGGGCGAGATCCGGCTTGGCGGTCGACCCCGGCCATGGTGTGACCAACGAGCTTCTCAAGCTCATCCCGACTTTCCGCGAGCATGACGACCGGCTGCTGGTCTGTGCCACCAACTCGGTGCGGTCGCTCGATACCGCGTTCCTGCGCCCCGGTCGTTTCGACTATCTGATTCCGATCGGTCCACCGGACCCCGCCGCCCGGTCCGCGATCTGGTCGCGCTACCTGGGTCGGGCGGCCGATGCCGTGGACGTGGCAGCACTCGTTGAAGCCAGCGAGATGTTCACCCCCGCGGATATCGAGTACGCCGCCCGGAAAGGCGCTCAAGCCGCGTTCGAGCGTGAGGTCCTGCACCAAGCGGGAACCCCCGCCAGCACGCAGGACTACCTCGACGCCATCGCCGACACCCGCCCAAGCCTCACCGAGCAGGCCCGGCTTGAGTTCGAGCAGGACATCGAGCGGTACGCCCGCATGTAGCGCTTGCGCCGAAACACGGCGGCTCTCTCAAGGTTGTGAAAGCCGTCCCATAAGCTCCGCAACTGTCCGGTCGCTTTACCGATCGATGTTCCGTGTGCCCACTTGATGATCGAGCCGCAGCCCGGGACGCTGGGAGTGGCGTCAGGTTGAGTTGGGCAGTGTCAACCGCTCACATTCTTGCCCGGTGATGCTCGCGATCAGTTCGAAGTCCTTGTCGAGGTGCAGGACGATCAGCCCCGTCAGCTCCGCTGTGGCCGCAATCAGTAGATCGGGGAGCGAGGGCGCTCTGTGCCGTCCTTGGTCGGCCAGCAGCAACTGAACTTCGACAGCGCGGGCTTCGATTGCTGGGGTCAGATACTCCACCGGCATGGCCGACAGAGGTGGCTGTCTGAGCTTCCCCCGCTTTGACGGACACCCGAGACTGGACCTTTGAGGTCTGGTGAAGGGAGTGTCCCTGGTGGGACGTCCATCGAAGTACAGCGCCGAGTTTCGGCGTGACGCGGTCGCGTTGGTGCGTGACGGCAAGGTCGCGGTGAAGACCGCTGCCCGTGATCTGGGGCTGCACCCGGAGACCTTGCGGGGGTGGGTGAAGCAGGACCGCATCGACCGCGGCGAGGGCGCCGGCGGTGAGCTCACCAGTGCCGAGAAGGCCGAGCTGCAGGCGCTGCGCAAGCGGGTCCTGGTACTCGAGCAAGAGCGGGACATTCTGAAAAAAGCCACGGCCTTCTTCGTCAAGGAGACGACCCGGTGACGGCCTACCGGTTCATCGTCTCGGAGAAGGCGCACCACGACGTCAACATGATGTGCCGGCTACTGAAGGTCTCCCGCTCGGGGTTCTACGACTGGCTGTCGCGGTCCCCATCGGACCGGGAGCTGAGCAACCAGCAGCTGCTGGACCTGATCCGCACGATCCACGCGGCACACAAGGACTACGGCGCCCCGCGCATGCTTGCCGAGCTACGCGACACCCATGGGCTGCGGGTGAACAAGAAGCGCGTCGAGCGGCTGATGCGCCTGCACGGCGTGGTCGGCACCCATCAGCGCAAGCGGATCTGCCTGACCAAACAGGACAAGAACGCCGCGCCCGCGCCGGACCTGATCGGCCGGGACTTCGCCGCCAGCACGCCCGACAGGCCGATCGCGCCGGGCGCCCGGATGGTCGGGGACATCACGCAGCTCGCGACCGGCGAGGGCTGGCTCTACCTCGCTGATGTCCTCGATCTGGGTTCGCGTTCGGTACTTGGCTACGCCATGGCCGAGCACATGCGCGCCGAGCTCGTCTGCGACGCGATGACGATGGCCGCGAACACCGTTGCGCTGCCGCCCAAGGCGATCTTCCACTCCGACCGCGGGAGCCAGTACACCTCGGCGCTGTTCACCTCGACCTGCAAGGCTCTCGACGTCAGACGCTCGATGGGACGGACCGGGTCATGCTTCGATAACAGTGCCGCTGAAGCGCTGTGGGCAACGATGAAACGCGAACTCGGCCGGACCTGGTGGCCCACCCGCGCCCAGGCCCGGCGGGCCTTCTTCGCCTGGCTGGCCTACTACAACCGGCGCCGCCGGCACTCCACGATCGGCTACCTCACACCACATCAGATGATCACCAACTACCGTGGGCAGCAGCTCGCGGCATGACAATCACGTGTCCGTCAAAGCGGGGGAACTTCAGTCGGGGCGCGCTGCGGGCCTCCTGACCGGATCTTGCCGCGTACCCCACCTCGAGTCGAGTCACGGTCGTGATCCGGACCAAACCGCGCTGGATGCGCTCGGCCCACTCCTGCGGCCGGGCGCTTCGCCCGAGCCGGACGAGAGCTGACTTGTCGATCAGCCAGTCGGTCAATCCCAGGCCCCGGCCATGGCGTCCGGGTCAGCCAAATCCGCGTAGGTGTCGCTGAACCGTTGCAGGTCGTCGGCTTTCACGGCAACCGGTGTCTGTGACGCATCCTGGGCCAGCCGCCGACGCACGTATTCGACCCGTGAGATACCGAGCCTGCTGGCCTTGACGTCGATGGCGGCCAGGACCTCGTCCGGGACGTCTCGGATCAGTACATCGCTCATGAGCGTCCCCTCGCCGCGGACGATATCGCAGGATATCACTCGGGACCTGGTGTGCCGACGACTGCCCTGCCACTGCGCTCAGGTGAGGGCCGAAACTGTCGGTACCCCCCAGTAGCTTGCCGCCATGACATCCATTCAGATCATTGATGAATCCGAGGATTTCCTGCGTCGCCGGGCGGCAGAGCTCACCCGGCCACGCGAGGACGAATGCCTGTGTTGCTACGTGGCCCGTCTGCTTGTGGAGTTTCCTTGCGACGGCAGCGTTCGCCATGCCCTCCACTACCGGGACGTCGTCGCGCCACGTGCCACAGATCTCGCCAAGCGCCTGAGCCGGATGGGCGGGTACTGCGATTGCGAAGTCCTCATGAATGGCTACCAGCTGCGGGACACCGATGAGGACACCGCCAGCGATGACCTTCCGCCGTGCAAGGGCGTGCACAGCGGATCCGTACAGCCCTGTGTCAGTTGGGTTGAGATCCGTCGAGGTTGAGACCTGCAAGTCGCCAGCGCCCCGCAAAAGCTGTGGCGGAGCACGCGGGTGCGGTGCTCTACTCGCACGGTGCGCGTGGAGTTCTATCGCAACTATGAGGCGCGGATCGCCGGTTGGGATGCGTACCTCGCCAAGCGAAGGCACGTGCCTGGAACCATGATGGCGCTCGGTCGCGGCGACATCTCCCATGACCTCGCTCAGTACGTCATCGAGGCGGCGACGGGCTACCGCGGCGGGTTCTGGGGTCTGCTGGCGGTGGGGGCGACGTTCAAGAGCACCGGGCGACGTCGCACCAAGCCGGGCCGGGCCGTCATCGCTGCCCACCGAAAGGAGCTGTTGGCCTCCGAGGAGCTGGCAGGCCTTCACCTGGCCGAGTGGAAACGCGGACGCTCCACTCCCGTCACCGCGGCGCTGTCGCGAGCGGCTGCCCAGTTCCAGAAGCTTGGCCCAGGCGAGCGGATCGTCTTCGAATGGCCCTCGACTCAGGGGCGGGTAGCTGGGGTCGCGGGTCCCTCATCGGCGTGACTACGCATCGTGGTGACCGGGGCCGCCGCTCGACTTCGATAATCCGGCCGCGAATCCAGCCCTTCGTGGTCGCTTCGGCGCCGTACGGTCGCGGACCGAAACCCACTGGACGCGGCTGAATTTCGACGGATTCCCCTCGAGCGCTGCTTTTCCAATTCATGGCGTCGATGGTCAGACCGGCACTCGAATTTGACCACTCAAGGACTGACTGTGCGTCACGCCGGGATGCGAATTCTCGAAATTCGTATACGCACCGCCCGAGGCGGCGTACGTTTCGGCGTCATGAACCGCAGGGGCCTATTAGCAGCTCTCGGGGTAGTCGGGATCGTGGGCGGTCTGGCGGGCTGCTTTCCCGACGGAACCTTCGCCATCGGTAACGCCCCTGGACAGGTCAGGCCAGGGTTGTATACCAGCGCGACCGCGCTCGGAGGGGACTGTCGTCTGGACCGGACGATTGCGAATACCTTCAGCGACTTCGGAATCGAATCGAACGCCGGCCGTAACTTCATCCAGCTGCCGGCGGGTCCGAACCAGATCGTTTCGAGCAAGGGGTGCGGCATCTGGGTGACGCCGAAGGCGACGTCGTACAACCCTGATCGTGCTACTGCGAAGTTCGGCTCATACCGCATTCCGACCGATCTGCTGCCTGGGACGTATGTGGCTCCCGGAGCCCCGGGATGCGCCTGGCAGCTGCTGTCGGACTTCACGTCAAACCCCTCATCGATTCTCTCCACCACATTCCAGACACCGGGCAATCAGCCGAAGGTAACCATCACCTCGGCCGACGCCGGTCTCTCGACAAATCCCTGCGGGGGATGGAAACGGACTGGACCATGACGGGAAACTCAGTAAGCCTGACATCGGGGCGGATTCGGCGCCTCCTCAAACGAGGAACGATCTCGCTAGGCATCGTCGGACTCATCGCCAGCTTGGCCGGCTGCTGGACAAATGGCGTACACCAGGTGGGTAATGGACCCGGTCAGATCAAACCCGGTCTCTACACCAGCGCCAGGCCGTTGCTGGGAACCCAGCAGGCCTGCGAGTTCCAGCGCTTCCAGGCAGGAAAGCCACTCGGCAACGACGTTGAGTTCGGGGGACGTAGCTTTATCCAGCTCCAGCCGACGGACACCGGCGTTTTCAGCGCTGACTGTGGAGTCTGGGTTACCCCTAAGACGACGTCGTACAACCCTGACCGGGCGACGGCCAAAATCGGTGCCTACCGCATCCCCACGGACTTGTTGCCTGGGACTTACACGGCGCCGGGCGGCCCGGATTGCAGCTGGACTCGCATCAAGGACTTCACCGGGGACCTCTCGGCCATCATCGCCACCAGCTCCGACCCCACCAAGCCCTTCAAACCCGCGTTTCACCCCCGCGTGACCATCGCCAGCACCGACGCCGGATTCCTGACGGACATCTGCGGTGGTTGGACCCGTGTCGGCCCCTAGGGGAGACGGCGGCTCCGGGGGGGAGTCCGGCGGGCCGTAATCTCGCATCGTGCAGATCGCGAGCGTCGTCGCGCTCTGGCGCTATCCGGTGAAATCGCTGCAGGGTGACCCGGTTTCGCAGATCGACGTGGGCGCCGAGGGCCTGCAGGGCGACCGCCGCTACGCGATCTTCGATCGCGAGACAGGCATGGGGGTGACGGGCCGCCGCAGTCCGGAGTTGCTGTTCGCCTCAGCTCGCCTGCTCCTCGATGGAGACGTCGAAATCACCTTGCCGGACGGGCGAATCAGCGAGGGTGATGAGGATCTGTCGGAGTGGCTGCAGCGGCCGGTCACGCTGCGCCGGGCCGACGAGCCCGGCCCGCGGCGTTACGAGAGTCCGGCGGATTTCGAGCACGAGGCGAAAACCGAGTGGAACGCGTTCGACGGCTCACCCGGCGCCTTCCACGATCTCGCGGTCGCCAGCGTTTCGTTGCTCGCGACCTCGACCATCGGTGATTGGGATCCGCGCCGGTTTCGCGCCAACGTGTTGCTCGACATGGGTCCGAAGGAGACCGAGGTGGCGCTGGTGGGTCACGAGGTGGCGATCGGCGGTGTGCAGCTTTCCGTGCGCCGGCGTCTGGGGCGCTGCGTCATGACCACCCGTCCCCAGCCCGGCGGCATCGAACGTGACCTGGACGTGCTGCGCACGATCAACCGTGAGCGTGCCGGGCAGCTGGCCGTCGGGGCCGTCGTGACGCTGCCAGGCCGGATGGCGGTGGGCGATGCCGTCACCACCACTGACGAGCGGGGCAGGATCGGTGCGTCCGGCTAGGGTCGCCAGTACCCGCACGTTGCCTGCGGCAGGCCGAGCAAGCTTCTGAGTTGGGAGCTGGCAGCCGAGCGTGCGTCGGTCACCTGCTGGCGCTGGCTTGCTTGCTGGTCGAAAAGCGGCCAGTCCCTCTCCTCCGCCGCCAAGAGAGCGCGGTAGGCCGTGACGTTCTTGATGAGCCTGGTTGCCGTGGCCAGGTCGGCAGCCGGAAATTGAATCTTGCGCAGATACGTGAGAAACGTGCCGTCGGCAGCGATCTGCGGCGCCAGGTCGCTGAGGTGCGTATAGCGGTTCTCCCTCGCCAGCTTCTCGCTGACCGCGGCCCAGCCGGGAGCAGCCATGTTCAGCGCGTGCACGTAGGCCGCAGCGGTCGCGGAGGCGCCCGGGGGTAGGGGATTCGGGCAGCCGGGCACTGTTGCCGTGGGCGTCGAGAGTCGTGGACCCGTGGCCGATGCACTGGGCTTTCGGCTGTGGCCGCCGGAGACGAGAACGACGGCTCCCACCGCCAGTGCGATCGCGACAACCGCCGCCAGGACGCTCATCCATGCAGCGGGCCCGGGCCCGGCCGGACGCCGCGGTGGCGGCCTGTGCGGCGTTGTTCGTGGCAGGACGGCGGTGTACGGGTGACGGAGACCGCTCGCCGCGGAATCGAGGACGATCGGCCCGCTCGTTTGCGTCGTCCAACCGTTGCCGTCCCAAAGCCGGAGGCGGTCCGGCTGCGCAGGATCCGGATACCAGCCCGGCACCGCGCTCATACCAGGAACATCGGCAGAATCTGATCAGGAATGAAGAAGCGCGTGGCCGTGTCGGTGCCTAGCCTCACTTCCGGACGGCCACCCGGCCGGTAACGCGAGTCCAGCGTCGAAAGGTAGTGCGGATGCCCGCGAAGAGTTCCACCACCGAGTTGGATGGCTTCACTGCCGAGGAGCGTGCGGCGATGAAGGAACGCGCCGCCGAATTACGCGCCGAAGGCAAGAAGGGCGCCAAGAAGGCCGACGGGCTGCAGGCGATCCTCGACAGCATCGCGAAGATGGCTCCGGAAGATCGCGTGCTCGCTGAGCGAGTGCACGTGACGGTCACCGCGACGGCTCCTGAGCTGTCGCCCAAGACCTGGTACGGGATGCCCGCGTGGGAGAACGAGGCAGGCAAGGTCGTCGTGTTCTTCAAGAATTCGGGGAAGTTCAAGGAGCGCTACTCGACCCTCGGCTTCGAGCAGGCGTCGAACCTCGACGACGGCGACATGTGGCCGACGTCGTACGCGCTGCTGAAGTGGAGCCCGGCCGTGGAGAAGAAGGTCGCCCAGCTAGTGAAAGCCGCGGTGACCTGACCGTTCGGTGAGCCACGAGGGACGAGCTCACCAGAGCACTTGGTAGACGCCCGTCGCCGGAAACGGGTCGACCGTCGCGCCGTCGATGGTGAAGACCCGGCCGTCGTCGGGCGCGCCGGCGAAGGCGCTGAGAGTGCCGATGATGCGGCCGGTGGGGGCGACGTCGAACGAGCCGATGTTGCGCTGCGAGCCGGCAGGGGCGACCTGGATCTGCGTGCCCTGACGGCGAGTCAGCGGGTTGTAGCGGGTCAGGTAGGTGCCTGACGGGCAGGTCTGAGCAACCCAGAGCACCGCATCGCTGCCAGGCTGGTACATCAGGCTGGTGACGGTGCAGTCCGACGGGGTGGGCAGGATCGGTGCCTGCTGCAGAGTCTGCTCAGGGCCGTTGACATCGAGCACGCGGACGTAACCGTCGAGCAGGAACGCGACGTGCGTGCCGTGAGCATCCAGCGAGGCATAGAGCGCGTTGCTGTTGTTGCCGGTCCAGCGCCGCACGGTGCCATCGACCGGGTCGGATACGTAGAGGTCGACGGGACTGGCGCCGCAACCTCCGAGGACGGTGATGTGCCGGCCGTTGCGGACCTCTTGATGCCTTCCTGCGGGCTCGTGCAGTCCGTAGGCGATGCGCTGCCCGCTGCTTCCAGCGGCCAACTCCGCCATCGGCGGAAGTCCTGCAGGCGGTGCTGCTACGGCGCCGGTGCTGGGGTTGACCTGCTTGTACTCGTAGCGACATTCGACCGGGCCATCGGTGGGCTGAAGAAGCAGCGGCCCGTAGCGGAACAGCAGCGCCTGGCTCCCGGCGCCCGGCGCGTATCGAAGAACGTGACCGTCGCCGGCGCTCAGGACGGCGATCCTTTCGGCGCCGGCGCCCACAAGTCCGAGGACGGTGCCCGGCGCGGCCGACAAGGGGGTCCAGGCCGGGGGCGCAACGGGCGCGAATGTTGCGGAGGGTCGCGGGCTACTTGGGGTTGCCGGCGGCGACGGCGGTGCGCTCGTGGTGGGCGAGGCCGGTACGAGGGTGGCGGGCCCGCCGGCCGAGGAGTTGGTGGCGATCAGCCCGACGGCCACACCGGCTACGGCGATCGCCGTGACGGCCGAGGCCAACCCGCGACGGCGGCGACGATGGCGCCGCGCAGCGCTGATGATCTGGGTCGCGTCAGCAGTCGGGAAGCGCTCGGCATCGGCCTCCGCTCGCAGCAGTCGTTGAAGCTCAGTCGTGTCCACCGAGCCTCCCTTCCTTGGCGTCGAGTTGCGGAGACGACCGCAGCCGGGCGAGGGCCTTGGCGGTCTGGGACTTCACGGTTCCTGCCGAGCAGCCCAGGATCCTGGCCGCGCTCTCCACGCTGAGATCTTCGAAGAAGCGCAGCACGACCACGGCGCGTTGACCGGGCGTCAGCTCATTCATGGCGCGCCGAAGCAGGTCACGATCGCCGACCGAGTCCGCGTCGAGCTGCGCGGTTTCCGCTGGCTCCACGAGGCTTTCGCGCACCCGGCGGCGTCGGTGTGTACGAGCGAAGGAGCGGTAAAGGATGCGCCTGACGTAGGCCGGCGGATCAGCTGCTGCCGCTACTCGATCCCAGGCCAGGTAGCTGCGTAAGAGCGTCTGCTGCACCAGATCCTCGGCGTACCCGCGGTCTCCGGTCAGCAGGAAGGCCCCGCGATGCAGGGCCGTGCTGTGCGCCACGACGAAGTCCCGAAACTCCTGATCGCGGTTCACACTTGGTAAGAGTCCACTCTGAGTGAATCCGGTTGCCGTGGGTCTGCATCAGCCGGAAACGGTGCGCGGCCAGGGGGACGCCTGCTCGATCTGCCCGGCGAGCCGGAACAGCAGGTCCTCGCGCCCGAGCGCGGCGACGAATTGCACGCCTACCGGCAGCCCGGTCTCGTCGGTCGCCAGTGGCATCGACATGGCCGGCTGTCCCGTGATGTTGAACGGGCTGGTGTAGCTGGCGTACCGCGCCGCGTGCTCGAACATGCTCGGGGGACGGCTGGTGTCGAGCAGGCCCAGCGGCGGCACTGTCGCAGCGATCGTCGGCGTGATGAGCACGTCGTACTGCTGGAAGAACGGGGCTACGGCCCGCCCGGTCAGCTCGACCGTGCGGAGCGCTTCGACGTACCCGTCCGCGGTCATCGCCGTCGAACGGTCATAGAGGAACCGGGTGAACGGCTCGAGGTCGTCCTCGGCGAGGTCACGGCCCAGCTCGGCGACCCGGCGGCGGATGGCGGCCAGGCTGACGGCGGACATCACGGTGGCTGACGCCTGGCTGGCGCCCGCGCTGTCGAACGAGGGCGCAGCCTCGACCACGTGATGGCCGAGAGATTCACACAGTTTCGCCGCGGCCTGCGCAGCGGCGATGCAGGCAGGCTCGGTCGTATGGCCGGCCGGGTTGCTCGTGCACAGCGCTATCCGCAAAGCGCCGGGCGACGCGGTCACCTCGGCGGCGTAAGAATCGCTTGCCGGCGGCGCGGTGTACGGCTCACCCGGTAGCTGCGCGCAGGCGGCGTCGAGCAGCGCCGCGCTGTCGCGCACGCTCGTGGTCAGCACGTGGTGGACCGCCAGCGGGTAGGCGAACGCGTCTCCGAGGGAGACGCCCGGCACCCGGCCGCGTGACGGCTTGAATCCGAACAGGCCGCACATCGACGACGGGATGCGGATGGAACCGCCGCCGTCGCTCCCATGCGCGACCGGGACCATCCCCGACGCCACAGCAGCTGCCGAGCCGCCGCTCGAACCGCCCGGGGAATGCGTCGTTCGCCAGGGGTTGCGGGTGGGCCCGTGCAGGAGCGGTTCGGTGCTCGCGTTCTTGCCGAATTCAGGGGTGTTCGTGGTGCCGAGCACGACGAGTCCCCCCTCGCGGTAGCGCGCAACGAGGGGGCTGTCGCACGGAGCGATCGCGTCGGCGAAGAGCCGGCTGCCGCGCGTGGAGGGCAGCCCGGCGACGTCGACGCCGAGATCCTTGACCAGAAACGGCACCCCGGTGAAAGGGCCTGCGGGAAGGCCTCGATCCACCTCGGTGAGGGCCTGCTCGAAGCGGGTGTTGACGACCGCGTTGAGCTCCGGGTTGAGCTGCTCGATACGGCGGATCGCCGCCTCGACGGCTTCGCGGGCACTGCACTCGCCGCGTCGGATGCTCTCGGCCAAGCCTGTCGCGTCGTCCATCCCGCGACCCTGACACGTGCCGCCCGGTGCGCACAACGCCGGAGTGCGCGTAGGCGACTCCGGCGGCACGCGATAGGAAGAAGCGTGGCCGAACCGCCGATCGGCACGGTAACTCCCGGTCCGGAGCGGGGCTCCTTGAGCCCGAGCGCCAGTGCCCCAGATCTTGTCTAGCGTCGCCCGGACGCTGCCCAATGGCTGTTTATCTGCCCCTGAGTGAGGTCGCCGTTGTACACGGCCACCTCATCGATGGCCCCCCGGAAGAATGGGCTGGTAGGGGCGGATAGCCACCCGGCAACGGTGTCACCGCCCACACGCCAATACCCGCCGAAGGGGTACGCCTGGGCACTGTTGACTCTCCCGGACGCGACCAATACCCGGTCGACGTACAGCCTCATTCCCGTCGAACTCAATGTCGCGACCACGTAGTGCCACTGATTGTTGTTGTACCTGCCGGGCGATATGACTGCCTCGACTCTACCCGGGAAGACGCCGAACTCCAGCTGGCCGCTATTGAGCATGATGATGTGGCGGTCGTACTGCGTGCTCAGAGTGGTTTGCTCGTTGCCGAAGCCGACAATCTTGCCGCCGGTGGTTGTGCTGGTCTTGAACCATGCCTCAATCGAGAACGTGGTCGGCGCGGCCTGGCGAAACTCACTGTAGAGACTGGCTGTGCCGTTCAGCGCAATCGCCCGGTCGGCGTCATTGACCAAGGCGCCCGGTTGGCCGAAGGCCACTGCAGGCGGCGAAGTCGACGGGTAGACGCCGTTGTTGTTGTTGGCAATCGCACCGTTGAGCGTGCTGTCAGCGGCGAATGTCGTGGCGCTCTCGTCCAGCCGCCAATGGAACATGGGCCGGCCAGCATCTATTTCGTTGTCGTAGGCCGATGCGCTGCTGGGTACTCGAACCGGGGGTGCAGAGACTATGACCCGATGCCTTCCGTCAGTCACGCTCATGACGTAGGCGTGCGAACTCCCTGCTGGTTGCTTGTCGATCACCGTCACCTGAGGGCGGCGCCACCACTGCGAATTCATCGTGCCAGTCCAGAACGGGGTCGTCTGGCTGTCGCGATACAGCCGGTAGGTGAGGGTGCCATCGTCCGCGTCGGTGGCGGCGCGGATCCTGACCATAATTTGGCCCGGGCGGTAGCTCACGGCTGTGAGCGCCGGCCCGACGGGCGCGCTCTCAGCCGGGCCGGTGCCGAATCGGGTCAGCCCTTGCTGGGCCGTCGAGTTGACGCTGGTGAATTCCCCGACTACCCAAAGATAGTCGCCGCTGCTGCTCTGACTGGTATCAGTAGTAGATGCGACGGCGAGTTGGCGCGGGCCGAGCTGCTCACCGATGCCGTCGTTAGTGTCGGGTGCCCACGCGAGCTGCTGAGGCTGAGCGCCGGAGAGATGAGCACCCGTTTGAATGGTGGCGGGCTCAGCGTTGAGGTGCTGTCGACGGCCATTGGGTTGTTCGCCCATCAAAGTGCAATCGTGTTCATGACTGCCGCTGTAGAGCGCCCCCGCAAACCAGACGACCGATTGTGTGGCGCCAAGGCATTGGTCCCGCCAGATCTGCGGATAACTGGGGCCGCTTAGACTGACAGCGATTCGGCCGTCGAAGACCCCGTTGCCGGTGCCTTCGTTCGCCGTGTAGAAGGCGCTGCTGTCTGGGGCGACAGCGAGGCCCTTCACCACAGACCGGGCCGGGACGAAAGTGCCGAAAAGCTTCACGACTGCGCCGGAATCCTGAGCCAGAATCGTCAGGGCATGTGACGTGCCAGTGCTGCTGGCGGTCGTGATCGTACTGAAGTCACCACCGACGATCAGACGGTTGTCGCCGCTGGCTGGAGGAATGGCGAGGGCGCGAACCGGAGCGTCCGCTCCAGTGGTCCAGGTGGGGTCGAGCACTCCGCTGGTGCTTAGCTTGGCGAGGTTGTCCCGGACTTGGGAATCGACATGGGTGAAATCACCACCGATAAACACTGAGGTCGGCGTTGACGCGATCGCCCGAACCGTCGCGTCGACAACTGCAGGGGCAAAACTTGTATCGCGATCGCACGTCGCGATATCGATGGCCGCCACATTCTTGACGGTGTCGGTCACTGGAAGATCGTTCTTGGTGTAGCTAACTGAGCTGAAGAGCCCTCCGACGTAAAGAGTCTGACCGTCCGGAGAAACATTCAAGGCTCGGACTGTCGCCGTGTGGGCGGCGTTGTCAAAGCCTATGTTGCATGCTGTGGGAGTGCCCGTAGCCGCGTCGAACACGGCAAAGTTCAATGCTGGTTGCTCGCTCGTCCCCGGAGCGGCGCCGGGCGGCCGGATGGCAGTGAACGTGCCACCGACGAAAGCCAAGTTTCCCGCCGAGGCGACAGTCCATGCGATGCCATTCGTTTGCCAAGTCGACAGACTCTGCGCGGTGAAGTGCACCGACTGCGGCCACGCCGGATTCGTCGGCGGCGCCTGCGGCACACCCGGTGTGGTACATGCCGCTGTCGCCAGGAGAACCCCTGCCACGCAAAGAAGTAGCCGCCTCGTGGCTGAAGTCCTGTCAGGGAGATGGGCTCGCCCGCGTATCAGATTGTTTCCACACATGCCAGGAATGCTCATCTCATTTGGTCGACGTCATAGGTTCCTGGGGTCAGCTAGTGTCCAGTCGACTTCCAGCATTGATGGTATTCAGCTCACCACTCAGAGAAGTCACAGCTCCCTCCAGGTTGAAGAGTTGAAACGAGTATCGCACGCCTCGAAGGACGCGCTCCGCGAGATTGTGTGCGGCATTCCCATGGACCATTTGGGGAGACAGTGACCTCGATATCACACCTGTCGAGCGGGGAAAGGCCCCGGCGGCTCCGCGCTCAGCGCGCCGCTGCGAGGCGAGCCCCTCGTTCATGACCTCGCCGAATTCGCTTTCGTAGTCAGCGACAGCCGAGGCCGGCGCGCGCAGCTTCCTGTCCTGGGCAGCCTTGGCGTTGAGGGCGGTTTACCCAGGCGCTGAGGGGCTCCGCCAGCCCTGCCGCCATTGTTGCCTTGCCTGCCTCGATCGGCTCCGGATCGACCGTGACAGTCGAGCGCTCCTTGCGAGGAGTCATACGGCAATGGTAACAGCAGTACAACTGCGGTTCACACTGGTTGCGTCCACTCCGCGAGTTCGAAGACGACTCCTTCTGGACCGTCGAGGAACACCAGACGCCGGTCGTGAAATCCCATGACGTTGTTGCGCGGCTTGTAGCCGATCGCGGCGAAGCGGTCGAGCGTCGCGTCGAGGTCGTCGGTGCGAAAGCACACGTGGTTGAAGCCGGAGCGGGCGAGGTTGCCGGAGCCGCTGTCGATCACCAGGGTCGGGTGGTGGAAGTGGATGAGCTGAATCTCCTGGCGCGGCGAAAAGCCTTCCAGCACAAGGGTGACGTGATCCGACACCCACCCCGGGATGCCCATGTAATCCGCGATCGTCTCGCCCGAGACCGTGACGCTCCTGTCATGCTTGAAGCCGAGGACCGCGAGGAAGCGCTTCGCCTCCTCGACGTCGGTGACGGCAAGGGTCAGGTGATCGAAGCCGATGGACATGGGGGCAGCTCCTTTTGTGAACTAGCGAATGATGCCGTCGGGGCGGGGGACGCCGGCCGCTTCACAACTCTCGAGGTAGCCGCGAAGCGCTGCCGCGGCATCGGAGACGCCGACGACATCGCCTGCGGCGTCGAGGTATTCGGTGACGCCATAGATGACCGAGTAGGTCTCGGTCAGTTCCGTGTTGGTGGCCGGCACCTCGAGCGTGTGCACCGAACCCGGCGGCTCGTAGAGGTAGGAGCCGGCGGTGTTGAGGAAGCCGTGCTCGAGGTAGCGCCACGAACCGGAAAGGGTGAACATGTGCACCGCTCCGTGGTGGCGGTGGGTGCCGACTGAAAGGCCCGCACCCATGCGTCCGTGCATCGCGTACAGGCCGACCTCGAGGTCGGCCTGCAGGAGCCGGAACCACGTACCGGGATAGGCGACGTTTTCCACCCAGGGCACATCGTGTATGCCTACGTGCGTGGCCTGGGGGATCATGCAGACTCCTCGCGTCGACGGCGATTCCTCGAAACGGAGCCTCCCACCGTTGCCCGTCCAGTGGTAGATCCGGGGTGTAGACGCTCGGGCCGGTCTTGCGGAGTGGCTGTGCGAAAAGTCTTGCCAACATAGAATTTTCGGCGAGGGCTGCAGTGGTCCACACGGTTGGTCCGCGGGGAGGGTGCATGGCGCCGTCCCCGCGCGCAATGAGACGTTCGCGGCGCCCGGCGCGCGCCCGGGTCGGCGCGACGGTTCTCAGCATGGCGTGCCTGGCCGCCGGGATCGCAGCGTGCGGCAAGAGCAGCCCGCCACATCGTCCCGTGGCACTCCTGCCGAATGCTGGGGCCGAGGGTCAGAGCTGGGACTGGACCGCGACCTGCCAGTTCACTCCTCGCGATGCCGCCGGCTGTGCACCTGCCGGTCCGGTGGTCGGCGCGGGCCAGCTCGCCGGCGACGAGTGGAATCTCGGCGGTGGCCACGCAAGCGCCGAATCCGTCAGCATGGCAGTGAATTCGGCCGGCGGCCTGAGGGTCGAGGCGAACCTCAGCAGTGCGCCCCCCTGCACCGCGAGCACCTGTCTCACGCGCCAGGGCAACACCTGGGTACGGGGGTATCCAAGCGTCCTGTACGGCACCGACCAGTGCCATGCCGATACCTCGCCGAGCCCTTCGCCGCAATTCCAGCTACCCGTGAGGGTGGACGCGATTCCCGCCGATCTCGTAGGCCAGGCCGGTTACAGCGCCCAGGGCGCGGCGGTCACGTATGACGTCGCGTACGACATGTGGCTCAACCCGTCGGATACGAAGACACCGTGCCAGCACGACGGCACGGTCGAAGTCATGGTCTGGACCGACTACAACCCGCAGGCGCTGCTTCCCAGCAAGCTCAAGGTGGGAACGACCACCATCCCGTACTCGGTCAACGGCCAGTCCAAGTCCGGTGACGGGGAATGGTCGGTCTATGCCAACAACATCTACGGCGGCGGGCATACGGTGCCGTGGGGCGGCACGGTCTGGCTCGTGCTGAACAGCCCCGCCAAGCAGGCGTCGGTGAACGTCGACCTCAGTGCAGCGCTGGCCGACGTGGGCGGCTTGCTCGAGCACAACTACGGATGGGCGCCGTTTGCCGGCTCCTACTGGCTCGACACCATCGCGTTCGGCATGGAGTACGGGCCGCAGGACGCCAATCCCTACGGCAGCGGGCCGGCCAAATTCTCCTTGGATCTGAGCAGGTATTGCCTGCAGGCCGCTACGACGGTGGCCGCGGCAAGCTGCTGATCGCCCGCCGGTGTCCTAGTGTCCTGACGCGGCCGCGGGCTGAGCGACGGGTGTCACGGTGCCCACCCCTCCGGTAGTCGTGCCGGTGCCGGCCGGAGCCGTCACGGCCCGGACCGGCGCAAGCTTGCTCGGGGCGGAGAAGACGGCAATGCCGAGCCCGCCGAGGATGGCGAGCACCAACGCGCCGAGGAATCCGACCGTGACGAAGTTCGGCGCGAACCGGCGCGAGCGGCGCAGCTGCTGCTCGCGGTAGCGGGCGCGGTACTCGTGGGCCGGCACCCGCTGCGCCCTGATGTTCCAGAATGCCGAGATCGGCGAGCAGAGGAAGACCGAAGCCTGCACGAAGATGATGGCGGTCAGCACGATGGGCGGGTGCGGCTGGGCGATGAGCAGCCCGACGCAGGTGTAGAGCGAGACGGCCAGCGCGGTCTCGACGCGACTGAGCCGCAGGGCGGTCCGGAGCCGGCGATGGGTGGAGCCGGTCTTGGACGTCCGCAGGAAGACGCCCTCGCGATGGGTCAGGCCCTGGATGCAGGCGAGCGCGGTGATCCAGCTCGCCGACAGGCTGATGACCAGCGCCATACCCGCGCGCCGCCACGAGATCGTCGTCCAGTGCCGCAGCGTCCAGGTCATGCAGACGGTCGCGACGATGATGAGCGACATCGGCAGCAGGGAGGAGTTGCCACCGAGCGGCATGAGCGCGAAGCCCGAGCCCGACACCACGAGGCCGGTGACGACGAGCAGCAGGATCGAGAAGCCCAGCATCAGCAGATCCCGGAGCCACCCGAGCGAGGCCATGAGGTAATCGCGGCGCTGGGCGGTCGTCAGGTGGTTGTCGGGAGAGCGGTCCCACGGCATGAGGCTGCGCCAGTGCAGTCGAAGGATCTGCATGGCGCCGAAGCACCAGCGGTGGCGCTGGGTGTTCAGCCCCGCGAAGGTGGGCGGCACCACCCCGCGGCCGAAGCAGCGCGGGATGTAGAGCCCGGACCAGCCGGCCTTCAGCACGCGGAGCGACGCTTCGGTGTCCTCGCTGATGCACCACTCGTTCCAGCCGCCGACGCCGACGAGCGCGCTGCGGCGAAAGAGTCCCATCGTGCCCACGAAGGGGACCGTGTCGCGCTCCTGGCGGGAGGACATCACCGCGAGGTAGAAGCCTTGGTAGGAGTCGACGCAGGCGGTGTAGTACGCGCTGCCCTCGTAGTCCCGGTTGCCCTCACAGGTCTGCACGAAGCCGATGCGCTCGTCGCAGAAGTAGGAGACCGTCTCGCGCAGGTAATACGGCTTGACGATGTCATCGGCGTCGACCATCGCGATGATCTCGGCGTCGGGATGGGTGTACTTGCGCAGCGCCAGGTTGCAGGCGCCGGCCTTGTAACCGGTCAGCGGGGCGACGTGGATGAACTTCACCTTCGGGCGGTCCCGGCAGTACTCCGCGACCGGCCCCCACACGGCCTCGTCCGGAGTGTTGTTGTCCAGGACGACGATCTCGAAGTTCGGGTAGTCCATCTCCTCGACGGCCTTGATCGTGGCGATGAGGATCTCGGGCGGCTCGTTGTAGGCGGGGATGTGGACCGACACCATCGGCTGATACGTCGGGTCCGGCACCGGGAAAGGCCGCGTGCGGCGGGTGCGGGCCATGACATCGCTGACGTAGCTGATGTTGGAGTTCCACACCAGGAAGGCGCCGAGGTCGAGAATGATGAGCAGCGACGCCGTGAGGGTTTCCGCGATGGAGCGCGTCGAGTTCAGCGCGACGTTGGCGGCGAAGCCGAGGAACGTGAATCCGGCTGCCGCGTAAGAGGCATAGAAGATCTTGCCGACGACGCTGCAGTCGGGGCGGGCGATGATGACGATGACCGAGAAGATCACCAGCAGGTAGGCCGCCGACTCGACTCCCGTGAGCGGAAGTCCCCAGAGCACCGCCGTGAGGAAGCAGGAGATGGCGGCGATGGCGGCCGCGCCCAGGGTTCCGAGCGCGACTTCGGTGAAGCGCGAACCGGTCCAGCGAAGGCGCGTGTCGAGGTTCCTCGCGGGCGTCAGCACCAGCACCGTGGACACCACCAGCTGCACGAAGCTGAGGGTGAACAGGTCATAGAGCGTCAGATTGTTGAGCATGAGGAACTTTCCGGCTAGAAGAGGTGCACGGACGGGTGGCCGTTGCGGGTCGTCGTCGCCAGGACTTTCCCGACGAGTGACGAGCCGGAGATGGGCCCGAATGCCCGCGAGTCACACGGGTCGGTGCGGTTGTCCCCGAGGACGAAATAGTCGCCCGTGGGCACGGTCGTGCGGGCGATCGGGTTGGTCCCGAGCTCACCGAAAGGCCGGTAGTACCAGTGCGATTCCTTGAGCACGTGTCCGTTCACGTAGATGCGGCTGCCAGCGGACCAGATCGTCTGGCCCGGGCCGGCGACGACGCGCTTGAGATAGTCCGTCGAAGTGTCACCGGTGCCGCTGCTGCAGGTGAATCCGTTCGGGTGGTGAAAGACGACGAGGTCGCCCGCCTTCATCGAGCCGGTCAGCGTCTTGGGCCGTAGAACAAGGACATTCGTGCCCGGCTGGAGAGTCGGCATCATCGACGACGACCGCACCGCGTAGGGCCGGACGACGGAAGTCCGAAGGAAGACGGCGGTGACGGCGAGCAGCAGCAGCACCACCGTCCACTGCAGCACGAGGCGGCGCCGCCGGCGCCGGCGGCTGGGGTGGGACTTGCGAACCAGCCGCGGCTTGACCTCGACCAGCTCGGGCGCGTCGAGGTCGAGCCCGCGCAGCCGGTAGTCGGACTTGCGGGCCCGGGCTGGTGCGTCACTGATGCGGCGGCGCCGTGTGGTCTGCGTGGCCCCGGGTTCGGACTCCGAGACAGCCAACTCGGTGTCGGCGGACAGGAGCTGGTCCTCCTGTGTTTCTTTGACGGTCATGCGGAATCAGCCGTCGCAGGGACCGCATCCGCCTCGGTCAGGTCGATGACGCGGGTTTCCTCAGCCGCCACGCCCGCGTGTCGGTACCCCTGCGCCGCCGGCTGCGGCACGGCTACGGTCTCGGTCCGGGGCCGACGACTCCATAGGCGCCGCTTCACCGGCGAGGTCGTCGGGATGGGGGCATCCGAGGGTGAGACCTCGGGGCCGTCAGTGCGATGCATGGCAGCGGCGGCGGCGTTCGCCAGCGCGCGCCGATCAGTCTTCTCGATCTCGATGGACCAGGCGCGACGTTCCGCGGTGGACAGGCCCGACCAGTCCGACGGCATCCGCCTGATCAGCGAGGGCCCGGCTTGCTGATCCGCGTCTTCGGAGGGGATCCGGGCACCCCATCCCTGGGCGATCTTGGCGGCTTGCTCGTAGGAGATGTGGACGCTCGCCGGAGCGTAGGGCAGGTCGAAGAGTCCGGGGTCGTCCTGCCAATCGGTGCGCACCGCGCTGATGGCCTGATAGACGTCGGGCCACCGAACGCGAGCCAGCAGAAACGGCGCTTCCGCGTTAGGGAGCACGAGGTAGGCGACGGGCTTGACATGGCGCCGGTCGCGCATGTCGACCACGTCAGCATCGTGGCGCCGCTGCGGGCCGAATCCGGCCGCGCGCACCTCGTTGTCGTGGGTCAGTTTGCCGTTAGACCCGTCCACCACATGACCCCCCTGGTCCCTGTTTGCTGACCGTAAGGGGGCTGGCGAAGGCCCGCAGAGGAAAATCTTTAAGTTCACCCAAATGGCTCATGTAAGCCACCAAGAGTGGTTGTAATTAACTATCCGCTTACGACCCGTTCACTCAAGCGTGCTCGGACCAGCATCAATGTCAGAAGGTAGCGAGTGCGGCGCTACGGAACGTCACTGGCTGGCGAACGCCGCGATGTCCTGACTTATCTCTTGATGGGCGGTCAAGAGGTCCCGCCGGAGTGGGCGGCGGACACATTGCGGGCCTGAAAGGCGGGCCACTGCGTGACGTCGGCGTAGGGCTCGACCTTGTCGCCGAGCACGGTCACCCGGTTCAGCACGCGGGTGCCGGTGAAGTCGTTGACTACGTAGTGCTGGGTGATGCGGTTGTCCCAGACCGCGATCGTCCCGGGCGTCCAGGAGTAGCGGCAGGTGAAGAACGGCTGCTCGCTGAAGGTGTAGAGGAACTGCAGGAGCGCGGTGCTTTCGGCCCGGCTCAGCTGCGTGATGTGGGACGTGAATTGCCGGTTGACGAACAGCGACGGCTCCCCGGTCTCGGGGTGGCGGCGCACGACGGGGTGCTCGGCCCGCTGCTCGGGATGACCGAAGACGGCGGCGGTGTGCACCGCTGTGAGACCCAGCAGCAACTGCTTGATGGGCTCGGAGATCGAGGTGTAGACCAACCCCTGGTCGGTCCACATCGTGTCGCCGCCGACGGCCGGCACCTCATGCATGTTCAGGATCGAGAACTGCGGCGGTGACGCGGCAAACGTGACGTCTGTGTGCCAGACGTCGGCGATGAAGCCCCGATCGCTGTTGAGCACGCAGATTTCGGGGTGCTCCTCGTCGAGCTTGCTGATGTACGGGTGGATTTCGAGCTCGCCGAAGCGCCGTCCCAGATCGCGGTGAGCATCAGGAGACAGACTCTGCCCGGGAATGAAGACGACGTGATGCTCGCGAAGTGCGGCTCGCAGCCACTGGTAGCCCGCATCGTCGAGGTGCTCGAGGTCGAGGCCGAGAAGCTCGGCACCGAGGGCTCCCGCGATGGGCCGGATGTGCAGCTGTGACGAGGATTCGAGCACGGTCATGCGGTTACCTAATGCCATCCATTAACGGCTGTCAACGTGCGGGCCGCGAAGCGAGCGCTGGCCAGGGCGGGCGGCCCGACCCCGTTGAGCCTCTTCATCAAAACCACAGCATGCTACAGTATGTGTATGTCGACGCTGGAGAGGCGTGTGCAGATCCTCTTGGCGCACGCGCAGTACGAGGCGGTCGAGCGCGAAGCCGCGCGCACCGGCCAGAGCGCCGCTGCGGTGATTCGTGATGCCATCGACGCCCGTCTCGCATCCGGTGACGCCGCCCGGTCGGCCGCGGCGAAGCGACTGATTGCCTCAGCGGACCCTGACACCGAAGGCGGCGAAGACTGGAGCGAGGCCAAGTCTGCATTGGCCGAGCAGCTGGCCTCGAAGCTCCCGTGAGCCGGGTCGCGTTTCTGGTCGACACAGCGGTCTTCGCCTATGCACTTGGTGGCAGCCACCCGATGAAGCAGCCCTGCCTTCGGGTGATCTCGGCGGCGGGAGCGGGCGAGATCGAGCTGCATGCGAGCGTCGAGATGCTCCAGGAGCTGACTTTTCATCGCATGCGCAGGACCGATCGGAGAAGCGCTGTCCGCCAAGCGCGCGATGCCGCCACGCTGTGCGTGCTGCACGATTTCGACGTCGCGGTTCTTGACCGTGCGCTCGAGTTGATCGCGACCAGCGATTCCTTGGGTGGACGCGATGCGGTTCACGCCGCGACCGCGCTGCACCACGGGCTCCCATCGATCATCTCCCCGGACCACGCCTTCGACGCCGTCGCCGGCCTCAGCCGCGTGGATCCAGCCGACGTGATGGGCGCCGCCGAGCGGTAGCGCTGTCAGGCGCCGTCAAGTCTTCACCGCTACCTGTGCTGTACTGCCGCACAGCACGAGTGCGAGGGAAGGCGGCGGCGTCATGCTTGATCTCCGTATTCGAGGAGCGCGCATCGTCGACGGCAGTGGCGAGCCGTCGGCCGTGGGTGACATCGGCATCAAGGACGGGCGCATCGTCGCCGTCGGCCGGGTCGATGAGCAGGCGCACGAGACGATCGACGCGGCGGGGCTCATGGCCTGCCCCGGGTTCATCGATCCCCACACGCACTACGACGCGCAGCTGTTCTGGGACCCGCTGGCGACACCGTCGAACGTGCACGGCGTGACCACCGTGATCGGCGGTAATTGCAGCCTCAGCCTGGCACCGATGTCGGCCGAGAATGCCGACTACAACCGGCGTTTGCTCGCCAAGGTCGAGGGCATGCCGCTCGCCGCTCTGGAGCAGGGTGTCCCGTGGAGTTGGAAGGATTTCGGCGGCTACCTCGGCGCCCTGGACGGCCGGCTCGGCGTGAATGCCGGTTTCCTGCAAGGGCATTCGGCCTTGCGCCGCCACGTCATGGGCACGGAATCCAACCAGCGGGCGGCCAGTGAGGACGAGCTGGGCCGCCTGTGTTCGGCGCTCGCCGAGTCGTTGGAGCAAGGCGCGCTCGGACTGTCGTTCGACGTCTCAGATCTGCACAGCGATGGCAACAACGAGCGGGTCCCCGCGCGCGCCGCGACCGCTGACGAGTTGATGGAGCTGTGCGCGGTCGTCGGCGAGCACGCCGGCACCACGCTCGAAGGCATCTTCGTCGGCGGCGACAACGGTTTCGACGAGCAGGAGGCCGACATGGTCGCCCGGCTGTCGGCGACCGCCAACCGACCCTTGAACTGGAACCTGCTCGTGGTCGACGCGCGCGATCCCGACCGGCGCTGGCGTCAGCTCGCGGCCTCGCGGCGGGCCCGCGAGATCGGTGGCCGCGTCGTCGCGTTGACCATGCCGACCATCGTGCCGATGAACATGAGCTTCCTGAACTACTGCGGGCTCAACCTGATGCCGGGCTGGGCTGCCGTGCTGAACCTGCCGGTAGAGGAACGCATGGTGCGCCTGGCAGATCCGCAGACCCAGCAGTGGATGCAGGCACGCGCCAACAGTGACGAGGCGGGCATGTTCCGGCGCCTGGCCGACTTCGCCGGCTACGTCATCGGAGACACCTACAGCCCGGAGAACGAGGGGCTGAAAGGCCGGGTGGTACGCGATATCGCGGCCGAGCGTGGCACCGAACCCTTCGCCACGCTCATCGACATCGTCGTCAACGATCGCCTGGCGACGGTGCTCTGGCCGTCGGCGCCGGACGACGACGATGCCCACTGGGCGTTGCGCGCGGAGATCTGGAGCGACCCCGACGTGATGCTCGGTGGAAGCGATGCCGGTGCCCACCTCGACCGCATGGTCGGCGCCTGCTACCCGACGCAATTGCTCGCTGATTGCCTGCACGGCAGGCGTTTGCTCACCGTCGAGCAGGCGGTGAAAGCGCTCACGGACGATCCGGCACGGTTGTTCGGTCTGACCGCGCGGGGACGTCTGGCGCCGGGTTGCTACGCCGATATCGTGCTCTTCGATCCGGAGGCGGTAGGTGCGACGCCTGCTCGCCTGGTGCACGATCTTCCCGCGGGCGCGGTCCGCCTGACGTCGGGCTCCACGGGGGTCGCCCGCGTGCTCGTCAACGGGGTGACGACCGTCCTCGATGGCGTAGCGACGGGCGCCCTGCCCGGTGTGGCGCTGCGCTCGGGACGGGACACCGAAACCGTCACCTGCCGCTGACGGCAAGCCGTCTCATCCGCCGAGCGCCGGAGCCGCGCCGGCCGGACCGAATTCGCCGATTCCGGTACGTCCCCGGCGGGGAAGGTCTAAGTTCTGCGCGACTGCTGATCAAGGGGGATTGCGCGAATGGCGCTGCGAGTCGTGGGTGCCGGCGTGGGGCGTACCGGGACCAACTCATTGAAGATTGCGCTCGAGACGCTGCTCGGCGGCCCGTGCCATCACATGTTCGAGATCATGGCCAATCCGCACCAGATCCCCGGGTGGACCGATGCGATCGACGGCCGCGATGTCGATTGGCACGAGCTGCTGGACGGCTACGTGGCTCAGGTCGACTGGCCCGGCGCCTCGTTCTGGCCGGAGCTGCACGCCGCCAATCCGGATGCGCTCGTGATCCTCTCGATGCGCGAGGATCCTGACGTCTGGTACGAGAGCGCGTCCAACACGATCTTCCAGGTGTTCGACAAGCTGCCCCCCGAGATGATGCCGTGGTTCAACAGCGTTCGCGGGCTCATGGAGACGCGCTTCTGTGCCGAGCTCACCGACGCGACCGCGATGAAGGATGCCTACGTGCGGCACAACGATGCGGTGCGAGCGGCCGTGCCGGCCGAGCGGCTGCTGGAGTGGACTCCGAGCGACGGCTGGGAACCGCTGTGCGAGCGTCTCGACGTGCCGGTACCCGACGAGCCTTTCCCCGTCACCAACCAGACCAGCGTCTGGCGGGAGAACTTCGGATTGCCTGCGGTCTGACGAGAATTGGCTTGTCAGGGGCTCGGATCAGTACGCGGGCCACTTCCGGCGCGGCCAAGTGACGACGCGGCCCTGGTCCGGCATTGCCGTCACGCGACCGATGCATGGCAGAAAGGTCTTCGCGGTCGTCGGGGCCACCACGCGTGTCACGTCCTCGATGGACGACGCGTACGACGTATCTCGAGAGCCGAACGGGGCGTCACGAGCTGACGTCGCGTGGGCGGCGCAGCTTTGGCCGTCTTCTTCGCCGGCTCTCGCCTCCGGTGGACCAGTTGGTGCTGCCGGTGATCACGTCGAGCCCGTCGACGATGACCATCTTCAAATGCATGATCGCGTTCTTCTCGCTGTGGCCGATGGCAATGCTGTTGCCGATCTTGTCGTTGTGCCAGGACGCCAGGATCGCCGCCTCGGCCTTGCCCGCCGCCTGCGTGCTGTCGAGGCTGAGCTGCACGAAGATCTGCTCGGCCAGCAGCTTCTCCTGAAGGATCAGATTCAGCTTCGGGTCGTCGTAGCCGTACATCGCGCCGACCAGGCTTTTCGACGCCGAGTTCAGCAGGTCAACAAGCGCGTCCTGCGCCGCATCCACCGGGCTGTAGAACGTGCGCGGGCTGTCCGGATAACCGGGCGCGAACGGGTCGGCCTTGTGTCTTTTCCAGCTGGGACAGGCTGGAGAGGGCCATCACGGTCTCCGATCAGCTCGGGCGGGGGTTCATCCTCCCCTTTCCCATGCCGCGGGGGCCGGCCGGTCGGCATGTCGACAGCAGCGGCGCTTTTCCCAGCCAGCAGACAGCTGCCTGTGATTGCGTGCGTCACAATGGGGGGCACCGAACCGTCTGCAACGGCTCGATCGTCAGGAGAGAGATGGCCACCGACACCACCAAGGGCGGCGGGCAGCGCAACAAGCCCAATGCCCGCGCCCGTGCCGCCGCGCTTCGTGAGCAGCAGCGCAAGCAAGAGGCCCGCCGCAAGATGCTGACGGTAGGCGGCATCACCGCTGTGGTGCTTGCGGTCATCGCGGTGATGGTGATCATCTTTGTGACCAAGAGCGACAAGAAGAGTTCGGCGCTGCGCTCGCCCGCGTCACCGGCCATCGTCAAGCAGCTCACGACCATCCCCGCGGCGACGTTCCAAGCGGTGGGCGCCGGAAACACGACGGGCGGCCCGACCAAGGTGAGCGGCACTCCCCTCACCGCGGGTGGCAAGCCGGTGTTCTTCTACTACGGCGCCGAGTACTGCCCTTATTGCGCGACGGAGCGGTGGGCGGTCGTCACCGCTCTGAGTCGCTTCGGCACCTGGTCGAACCTTCAGCAGACCACCTCGGCCAGCCAGGACACCCCGCCGAGCATCCCGACCTTCAGCTTCTACGGGGCCAAGTTCTCCAGCCCTTACCTGACCTTCCAGTCGGTGGAGACCTACACCAACCAGCAGTCGGGCAACTTCTACTCGAAGCTCGAGACCCCGACCAAGGACCAGCAGGCCCTCGTGCAGAAGTACGACGGCGCCAACGGCAGCATCCCGTTCCTCGATTTCGGCAACAAGTTCACCTCCTCCGGCGCCACCTATGACTACTCGGTGCTGCAGGGCAAGGCACCCGACGAGATTGCCGCCGAGATCCGCGACCCCAGCACGAGCACCAGCAAGGGCGTCCTCGGCGCGGCCAATTCGATCACCGCAGCGCTCTGCGAGATGACGAACGGCCAGCCGGGTTCGGTGTGCAACGCGCCGGAGATCAAGACGCTGCGGGCCGCGCTGACGAAGTAGGCCGCATCAGGGGGCGGGCTCGAAGTAGCGCCGCGGGTTCTCGACCAGCATCGCGTCGAGCTGCTCGTCGGTGACGCCGTGCTCTCGCAGGTAGGGCAGCACGTCCTGCTCGAGGTGCAGGTAGTGCCATTGCGGTAGCAGCCCGAGCACGTTGGGGTCGATCCAGTCGATGTAGCAGGAAGCGTCGTGCGAGAGCACCATGCGCTCGGCGTATCCGCGGCGACACATTTCGACGACCGTGTCGGCGCGGGCTTCAGTGGTGGTCTCCAGGTTGATCCCGAAGCGGTCCATGCCCAGCATGAAGCCGGCGTCGGCCAGCGCGCTCAGGTGGTCGACGTCGGCGGAGTCCCCGCTGTGGCCCAGCACGATCCGGTCCGGGTGTACGCGTTCCTCATCGCACATCACCCGCTTGACCTCCAGCCCGGTCCGCGTCGCCGGATGGGTGTGCACGGTGATGGGCGCGCCGGTGGCGTGGTGGGCTTTGGCGACCGCCCGCATCACCCGCTCGACGCCCTTGGTCGGTCCGGGCTCGTCGATGGCGCACTTGAGAAAGGCCGCGCGCACCCCGGTACCGGCGATGCCGGCGGTGATGTCGCCCACGAACAGGTCGACCATCGGATCGGGCATGTCGAGCCCGAGCGCCGGCCCGCGGTGGTGGAAGAAGAACGGCACGTTCTCGTAGATGTAGCAGCCCGTCGCCACGATGATGTTCAGCTCGGGCACCTGCTCGGCCACCCGCTGGATGCGTGGGATGTAACGCCCGAGGCCGATGACGGTGGGGTCGACGATCGTCCGGACGCCGGTGGCGGCGAGCTCCGAGAGCTTGGCGACGGCATCGGCGATCCGGGCGTCCTCGTCGCCCCACTCGTCCGGATAGTTCTGCTGGACGTCCGGCGTGAGCACGAAGACGTGCTCGTGCATGTACGTCCGTCCCAAGCTCGGCGGTGTCGATCGGACCACGAACGGTCTGCACGTCGGACATACCGCGCAGTGTGGCGCAACCTCTACACGCGTCGCCAGATCAACTTGTAGACACGCAGCTGCTTGGGCAACGAACGCAGGCCGGGGATGAAGGGAAGGAAGATGAAGACGACGCTCAGCACCATCATCAGACCCCACACCAGGGCGTCGGCGTTACCCGAGGTCGAGAACGGCTTGACCTGGTACCAGAAGGTGTAGAGCCACATCCAGGGCTGGCCGGGGTAGCTGCCGGTCTCGTTCATCATTCCCCACTGGTCGCCGCCGAGGTGCTCGGCGCGGGCCTGGTCCTCCAGGTACGCGCCGTCGGCCAGCAGGAGCAGCGGCTTGGTCTCATCACCGTTGTAGAAGGTGTTCTTCGTGGTGAGCAGACCCTCGAGACCGCCGGTACCGGCGAGCGCGAGATAGCTCGTGCCCAGCTGCGGTACCGGACCGTAGTCGCCGGCCTTCACCTTGGCGACGGCTCCGTCAGGGGCGGCGGCGATGGCGTCGGAGTAGTCCGACGCCCATTTGGTCTGCTGGTCTGCGGACGCCTGATCCCAGGTCTTCAGCGCCGCGGTGAGCGCCGCGTCGTTCGGCACGCTCCGCAGCGGGTCGATGACCAGCTGGTTCGCGCTGTCGACCGGGATGCGGACCCCACCCCACTTCTGCATCGTCAGGCCGAGGAGCTTCTGCCCGACGTCGGCGTGGTTGTAGGGCGGTCCGTAGCTGGCACTCGTGCTGGTGCCGGCGAGCTCAGCGGTCGCCGTCGCGACGACATCGTCAGGAGCAGCCTTCGCCCAGCTGGAGAGGCTGATCGCCTTGCGGTCCGGGGAGGACAGGATCGCCGCCAGCGCGCCCGTGAGCAGCCCGATCACGACGAGAGCGATCACGAATTCCTTCACCAGGTCATACGGCCGGGTCGGGAACAGGTGGGAGTCGGGCGTCTGGTCGCGGTGTCGACGGGTCCGCAGTGAGCTCATGACTGCGCCGCCGTCGTCGCGGCCGGGCTTGACTCGAGCGCACCGGACCGGTGCTGGCCCGGCACCTGCGCGGATGCATCAGCGTCGGCGGATTGCGGGGGAACCGCGTCGAACGGCGGCACCACCCCGTGGCGGCGCACCAGGATGATGTGCATCACGATGAGGAATCCGACCACCAGCGGTAGCAGCATGACGTGCCAGAGCAGCATCTGCCCGGTGTCGAGCACGTTGAAGACGGCGCCGATGCCGACGGAGTTGAGCCCGTCCTTGGCCTGCGTCGAGATCCACTGCGAGTCGAAGTTGGACTGCGAGAGGTAGCCGGTGAAAGCCGTGCCGATCGAGCCCAGGAAGCAGACGGCGCCGGTGATCCAGGTGAGCGCACGCTTTCCGCGCCAGGCCGCCATGAAGAACTTCCCCCACAGGTGGATCACCATGAAGAAGAAGAACAGCTCCACGCTCCACAGGTGGGTGGAGTTGAAGAAGTGCCCGATCGACGAGGTGTGCCACCACAGCGATCCCTTGATCGCCAGCACCAGACCCGAGATCAGCACCCACACGAAGGCGGCCAGGCACGCCACCCCGAAGACGTAGATCCACGAGTTGACATAGGCCGGCTGGCGGTCAGGGAGCACCTGACCCGGCGGGACGGTGCGGCTCAGCCGGGTGCGCAGCCGCACGGTCCAGCTGCGGGACTGATGCCGGCTCATGGCTTGGTCAGGCGCGCTCATCGTCGTCCCTCCGCTCCTCGGCGTCGTGACGGCCGTGGGGGAACGGGATCACCAGCGCAAGGATGAAGACGGTGATCATCGCGATGATCACCAGAAAGTTGGCCAGCGAAATCTGGACGACTCCCCAGTGCAGGAAGTACGCCGGTTTCGAGAGCAGGCCGCTCGCGGCATTCATGAATTCCAGCCTCCGATCAGGTGGCGAGCCCCCTGGTATTTCTCGGTCCTCGTCAGGAAAGCCTGGGGGAGCGCTGAATGGCGGAGGCCTTTGGTCCCGGCTGGGCCCCTTTTCGTCCCCGCACGGGCCTTTTGTGTGAAAGGCGTGTGCTACTGGTATGAGGACGGAATGTGTGGCCGGGTGGCGCCATTTCTGCTGGTCTTCGAGGTGCGGGTACGCGCCTGCGAACGGCGGTGCCTAGCGCTCCGCGATGACGGCGCGGCGGCGCGAGCCTGGCCTACCGTTTCGCGTCCTGACGGGGTCAGCCGGTGTGCTCGACCGCGTCCCGCAGGGTGACGGCATCAGGCCCCGGTGCGGCGGCCGTTCCGTAGCTGAACGTGAGGCCGATGACGTCGGTGTCCTCGAACATGCAGACGCTGACGCTCTGCGCGTTCTGAACCACCGTCGAGCACCGCATCTGCCCGCCGAGCGGTCCCGGGTCGGTGTCCTTCCAGAAGATCACGTTGCCGATGTTCTCGTCCAAGGTGCGCAGCGACGTGCTCAGGTTGTGGGCCACCTGATCGGCGGTCTGCGGGTACTTGGCGATCATCACGAACGCGCTGGGATTGCTGGCGCTCGTGCCGTAGAACCCGAAGAGATGCGGTTTCGGCACCGACGACGAGTTCATGACCCGCTGGATCTCATCGCTGACGGGGCTGTGGATCTGTGGCAGTCCGGCGACCTCGGACGGCATCTGGATCGTGGTGTGCGCCGACACCCGTACCGGTCCGCCGTGGTGCTGGTTCAGCAGGTACACCGCGCCGCCGGTGACCGCGAGCGCTGCGACGATCCCGGCCACCATGCCACCGGAGATGCTGCTCTGCTTGCGTGTCGCGGGGGGTGGCGCCGGCCGTTGAGGGAGCGAGACGGCGTACTCCGGGCCCCGCGGCGAGGGGATTGCCCCGCCTGGCTCCGGGGTGCGGGCCCATGACGGCTGATTTGCGGCGTCCTGCGTGCCCTGGAACTGCCCGCCCTGGAACTGCCCGGTCGGCTGCGGCGTCTGGAATCGGCCGGTCGTGTCCGACGTGGGCTGAGCGGGACGCACCGGCGGCGCCGGGATCATCGACACCGGCTGCGCGATCGCGGCCGCAGCAGGTGCAGCCGCCGCAGCAGGTTCAGCGGGGCTCGTCGCCGAAGTCCACCCCTGGCCGTCCCAGTAACGCAGGTCGGGCGCACCCGCCGGGTCCGGATACCAACCCGGGATGGGAGTCACCTGCGCTGCATCGGCGTCGCGTCGTGGGTTCTTGAGGTCGGCTAGGTTGCGAGCACCCGGGGAAGGAGGCTGGTCATGGCCACGCGTGAGGTCAGAACGGTGCTCGGCGAACTGGCCGGCCTTCCCTTGGCGCTGACCCGCTCAGCCCTGCTCGTACCCGGACTCGTCACGCAGGCCTCCCGGATCCTGGACGACGTCGCCGGGATCGTGGCGGCGACCGAGGAGTTGCTGGCGGTGGTGAGTACGACGCTCACCCGGATCGCGAAGACGGCCGACGCCGCCGCCACGCTTCCCCACCGCGTAGCCAAGGTCATCGAGCAGGCCGAGCATCTTCCGGGCCAGGCCGTGGTGGTGATCGAACGCGCCGGGGGTGTCTTCGAAAGCGCGACGCACCTGGTGACCGAGATCGACGGGATGCCCCAGCAACTGCGTCCGCTCGTCGAGGCGCTGGCCGAGTTGGACCCCGGAGTCGCGACCCAGCTGGGCCGCCTGATCCCGACCATCGGGCCCCTGCTCACGCGCCTCGAGGACGAGGTGATCCCGAGCGTCGCCTCCTTGCAGGGTCTGGTGCCGGTGGTCGAGCTGCTGCACCTGAACGTCGGTGAGCTGCAGGCCGTGGTGGCGGAGGTGGGGAAGCTGATCGGCAGCGTGCCGGGAGCCTCGCTGCTGCGGCGCCGCGCCGAGCGTGAGTAGCCCCTGAAGCGCGGCCATCACCCCGGGAGCTGCTCGTCGGGGCATTTCTGCAGCACGCGGGCGATCGCATCGCGCTCGGCCGCGGTGACCCACAGGTGGTACCGGAGCTTCACGGCGACCTGGCGGCTGACGTACGCACACCGGAAGGACTTGTGCGGAGGCAACCAGCTGGCGGCATCTGCATCACCCTTTTCCTGGTTGGCCGTCCCATCGACGGCGAGCAACTCCAGTGGGTCGTTGGCGAACTGCAGCCTGGTGGCGTCTGACCAACCCTGCGCTCCGGTCTGCCAGGCATCGCTGAGCGCGACGACATGGTCGATCTGGACCTGGGCGGCTGCCGATTTTCGAAATTGCAGGCGCTTGCCGGTGTACGGGTCGGCCAGGACCCCGGCGACCACGACGCACCCGCGGCTCGCGCTGCGCACCTGAATGCTGGTCAGATCGCGCCGCAAGATGTCATCGCGGGTATCGCAGCCGTTGTGATCGACATCCGCCCAGGCCTCGCCGAACTGGGCCCGGGAGTAGCCCGTCTTCGGCGCCCGGCCCCGGACGGCGACCTCACGAAGCGCCGCGAGCGCCGAGCCGGCGGGTGCCCGGGCGATCGCCTGGGTGGCGCCAGCAGGAGGTGAGCCGCCGCCCGCGAGCAGCACGATGCCGACCGAACCGGCGATCAGCAGGAGCGCACCACCGACCACCCCGGACGCTCCGGGGCGCTGCCGGGAGTGGCCCCGGCGGCCGCCGCGGAAGCGGCGACCGATCCCGACCAGCCCGCTCGCGGCGACCGCCAGCAGCACGGCGCCCGCCTCGATCCGGTAACTGATGCCGTCCGCCCTTCACCGCGGGCGCCCGCTGCGCCGGCCCGATGCAGGGAACGTAGCCCGGCCCGCCGACGAAACGGGCTTCGTCCACAGGTCAGGGGAGGCGGATGCGTCCTGACGCGACGAGCGCCGTATGGCCCGTCACGCGGACGCGGCTGACCTTCCCGCCTTCCGCGCTGACATCGCAGGCCAGCACGGACGGGCGGCCCATCTCGTAGCCCTGGCGAATGGTGTACGCGGTCACGCCGTCGGCCGCGGCGACGCCTGACGCGACCAGCCAGCCGCCGAGCCCCAGCGAGGCCGAGCCCGTCGCCGGGTCCTCGCCGCCGATGTCCGCGGCGAACATCCGGGCGCGGACCGGGACCGGTTGCCCGGCTTCCGGCGCGGCCAACGCGAAGACGTGCAGGCCGGTCACCGGCGGCGACATCGCGGCCATGGCCGCTAGATCAGGGACCACCTTCTCGAGGGCTGCGGCCCGCACGTTCAGGTAAGCGAAGGCAATCCCCGAGCCACCGCGGCGCGGCGGATGATCCCCGAGATCGGCCTCCGTGAGGTGCAGGGCGGCGAGCAGGGGAGCAGGGTCGACGGGATCCGACGACGTCGGTACCGGGCCGGTCAACGTCACCGGCCCGCCCGCCTCCGGGATCTGCAGCGCGACCAGGCCGGCGCCGCATTCCTGCACGACCTCGCCGGTGGGCAACCGTCCCAGGGCATGCAGCGTCCAGGCGACGCCGACCGATGGATGGCCGGCGAAGGGCAGCTCCGACGACGGGGTGAAGATCCGGGCCCGGAAATGCGCCTCCGGCGTGGTCGGGGCCATCGGAAAGACCGTCTCCGACAGGTTGAACTCGACAGCGAGCGCCTGGCACTGGGCAGTTGTCAGCTCATCGGCGCCGAGAACCACCGCCAGCGGGTTGCCGGTGAACGGCCGGCCCGCTTCGGGGGTGAAGACGTCGACTAGCAGGTATTCGAGTGCCGGCCCCTCGAGCCGGCTCTGAAGTGTCACTTCCACCCCTGCCAGTCTCGGGTATCAGCACCCCAGCGCGGAGCGGCGAACGCCAGGAAAACCACTAGCGCCCCGATGAGCAATCCGACGATCATGACTTCAGGTTGAGCGCAGGTGGACTTGCCATAAAGAGCCAATTCAAAGAAACTGGCCTGCATGAGCGCAGCCATTGGCAGCAGACAGCTCCATCGGACGCTGAGTGGCTGGCAGGAAGCAGGCCACGGTCCGGCTTACCAGCGGCTGGCTGATGTGGTTGCAGGCCACCTCGTCGATGGTCAGCTGCCAGTGCGGGTCCGCCTTCCGAGCGAGCGTGATCTGGCGGCCGAGCTCGGGGTCAGCCGCACCACGGTCACGTCGGCCTACGAGCGGCTGCGCGCCGACGGCTTCCTGGTGAGCAGGCAGGGATCCGGCAGCTGGACCACGCTTCCTCCGCAGCGGGCGGCCGGGATGCTGCCGCTGACCCCCGGCTTGTCACCGGCGGAGACCCTCGACCTCGCCGTCGCTGCGCCGTGCCCGCCGCCGGCGATCCTGGAAGTCGCCACCGAAGCGGCTGCCCAGCGGCTGCCGAGTCAGCTCCTCGAGCTGCGCGCGTTCGCCGGCCATGGCTATCACCCCGCCGGTCTGCCCGAGCTGCGCGCTCGCGTCGCGGAGCGCTTCGCCACCCGGGGGGCGCCCACCTCGAGCGAGCAGATCATGGTGACCAGCGGTGCCCAGGGGGCGTTGCACCTGCTGGCGAGCCGGTTGATCGGACCTGGTGACGTGGTGCTCGTCGAGCAGCCCACGTATCCGAACGCGCTCGAGGCCTTCCGGCGCACCGGGGCGCGGCTCGTGCCGTTTCCGGTGACGACCGATGGTTGGGATCTCGATCTGCTCGGCGAGACGCTGGCCGCCGTGCGTCCCCGGCTTGCCTACTTGCAGCCTGACTTCCAGAACCCCACCGGCGCGCTGCTCGACGAGCCCGGCCGCGAGCAGCTCGTCGCGGCCGCACGCCGCAGCGGCACGCTCCTGCTGATCGACGAGACTCACGCCGAGCTCGACCTCGCCGGCCGCCAGATGCCGTCCCCGATGGCTGCGCTGGAACGTGACGCGCAGGTCGTGACCGTGGGCTCGCTGTCCAAGGTGGTGTGGGGTGGCCTGCGCATCGGCTGGATCCGGAGCGCGCCGCGGCTGATCGCCGACCTCGTCTCCGAGCGCAGCGGGGTCGACCTGAGCGGTCCGGTCCTCGATCACCTCATCGGCTCCGAGGTGCTCGAGCGGATGCCCGGCATTCTCGACGCGCGTCGCCGCAGCCTCGCCCGGTCACGCGACCTGATGCTCGACGCGCTGGCCCGCCACCTCCCGGAGTGGAGTTACGTGACTCCGAGCGGCGGCCTGTCGATCTGGGCCCGGCTCGACGGCCCGTACTCGAGTGACCTGGAAGCAGCGGCCGAGCGTCATCGGGTGCGGCTCGCTGCCGGTCCCCGGTTCGGTGTCGACGGCACGCTGGAGCGCTTCCTTCGGCTGCCGTACACGCTGCCGGCGGAGCAGCTGGAGAGCGCCGTGATCCGGCTGGCGGCGGCGCACGCGAGCCTGTCGATCACCCGCCGGCCCACCGCCTACGCCCCGGTGTGCGCCTGACTGCTCCGGCAATCGTCACCAGCCCAGGACGGCGGTCCCGTTGGTGGAGTTCAGATCCGACACGGTGAGCAGGTCGGAGTCTTGGCTCAGCTGCAGCACCAGGTGGCGACGCGAGACCTGATCGGAGGGTTCGGTACGGAAGCCACCGGGCTCGTGGCGTCCGAACTCGAGCGGCTGACCGGGGGTCAGCCGCCAGGAGCCGGCTTCCCCGGGCGCCGCACCCGGCTGGGTGGCCCACCACTCCCCCGCGCGCTGGGCCACCAGCACCTGCAGGTCGGCGGCGGAGATGAGGTACTGCTTGGTCGGCGGCGAAAGCGAGAGGCTCACCGCACCACCGGGCGGGAGGCGGAAGGTGCCGGTCGCGCTCTGCCGCACATCCATCTGGCGGACGTCGAGCACCAGCATGGTCATGTCGTCGGGTTTCGCGCGGCCCAGCTCGTCGGCGTCTTCCTCGCTGCGCTGCCACGCTTCGGTGACCGCGAGTTCGGCCACCTCCGGAGCGCTCCCGTCGCCGGAGAGCACCGCCTCGAGCTCCTGGGCGGTCAGGTTGTCGTGAATGCCGTCGGAGTCGAGCGCCAGCCGGTCACCGGGAAGCAGGTCGACCAGGTAGTGCCGCACATCCTGCAGGCCCGCACCGGTGAGTGCATTGGCCAGCAGGTGACGGTGGGCGAAGGCGGCGCGGTCCATGGGATCGTCGAGGTCGGTCAGGAACTGCGCAGCGTCCAGCCGGTCCTGACGCGCTTTGGCGAGCATGGGATCGGGTTCGCTGAGGTAGGAGTGGTCGAGCGTGACGGTCTGCAGGCGCCCGCCGTGCATGAGCTGGGCCCGGCTGTCGCCGAGGTTGGCGATCACGGCGACCAGCCGCGCGCCGTCAGCCGGGCGCCGGCAGACGATCGCCACCGTGGCGGTGGTGGCGCTCGGCGAGGTGGCCGCGTTTTCCCGCCCGGCATCGAGCGCGGCGACGGCGGCGTCGGCGTCGCTGAGCGCGAGGTCGAGCAGGCGCTGAATGGAGTCGAGATCACGGCAGCCGGGCAACCCCGCGCGTACCCGCCGGTTGACGGCCTCGGCCGCAGCAGAAGCTGCAGCAGCGCCATCGCCGTGGCCGCCCGCGCCATCGAAAACCCCGTAGAGCCCGGCCGGGGGATCGACCAGCAGCCGGTCCTCGTCACGGTGAGACCGCCAGCTCATACCGACGATCAGTTCGTCGGCCGCCGGCTCGATCGGCCGGAGCGGGAGCTCCAGCGACACCGTGGTCATGGGGTCCTCCGGTGTCGAAGGCGTTGGCCTCGACACTTTCTTTCTACCTCGCTTGATCGGTGCGTAAGCCGTAACCGGGCTGTCGGCTTGCGGACTTGTGGCCGTCAGTGTGCTGGATGCGATCATGGAGGCGAGCTGCGCATGCCTCACCGACCGATCGGCAGCTGCGAGTTTCCCGCGAATGACCACGCGGAATCGGACGCGACTCACAGGTGCTTGCTAGAGCAAACGCAGGCCACAGGGGCGTAACCTGGGCGTGGCCGATGGCGCTCGCCGGGCTGATCCCGTGCCGAGGACGCATCGGAGGGTGCACAGGCCCGCCGCTTCCCAGGATCCCGGCACAGCGATCGCCGTGTTGCCAGCGGCAGCCGAGCGCTGGCGCGCCCGAAAGCATGCACACCCGCGTCATAAAGCGTCACAAAGGCGTCAGAACAGGAGGAGCTCCACCCCGATCATGGTTGCTTCCACATCCGGCTCTTCCCCCCGCTCCGCCAGGCCGAGCTTCACCCAAGTGGCCGCCAGCGCGCTGGCAGCGATGTCGGCTGCGGTCATCTCCTCGACTTTCGGCGTCGCCGGGACCCTGATCGGCGCCGCCATCGCCAGCGTCGTGGCGTCGGTGGGCTCGACCCTGTACCTGGCGTCGCTGCGCAGCACCAACGAGCGGCTGCGGCGCATGGCCGTCGCCGCCCGCCGCACGGATTGGTCCAATGGTGTGGCCACCCGGCCGGCCCGCGGCGAGCTCCCGCCGCCGACCGTGCACGAGCCTGAGCTGCCGTTCCCGGGTGGCGAGCCCGCGGGGCAAGCGTCCGAGGCGATCGACGCCGAGACCCCCTCCGGCTGGAGCCGGCTGCGCTGGAGCAACCTGCGCCGCGGGCTGCCGACCCTGCGGCGCCGCTGGCTGGCGGTCGCCGGTCTGGCGGTCTTGGTCTTTGCGATCGCGATCGGCGTGCTGACCGCGGTCGGGGCTTCGACGAAGCAGTCGGCGTTCCCGCTCGGCGGCAGCGGCGGCTCAGGGAAAGCCCCGGCGGCTCCGGCCAGCAGCCCGGCCAAGCCGACGACCAGCCCGACACCCAGGCCGTCCGCGTCACCCAGCCCGACGGCGCCGGTCTCACCTTCCACGGCCGCCACGCCGAGCGCCACCCCGTCGGTGGGCACGAGCGCGTCGCCCGGACCCGGTGCGTCGAGTCCCGCACCGTCGCCGAGCGCCAGCCCGTCGGCGGGCACGACTGCCGTCGCCCGCCCCCACCCCGGCAACCGTGCCGTAACACGACGGACCTACCGTCACGGGATGGCAGCGGACCTGGGCGCCGCCTTCTCCCCAGCTCCACCTCCGGGATCGTCGGCGGGCCACTGGCACGGCGCAGCTCAGCCTCGGGGTCGAGGAGGAGTTTCACGTTGTCGACCTGGAGACGCGGCGGATCGCGCCGGTAGGCCCCCGCGTGCTCGAGGGGCTGCCCGCCAATTTCGGCGCTGAGCTGCAGCGATCGGTCGTCGAGACCAACTCCTCGGTCGTGCACACGCTGGAGGACCTGCGCCGCGACCTGGTCTCGGTCCGGCGCCAGCTCGCGAGCGCGGCCGAGCACGTCGGTGTCGGGGTCGTCGCCGCCGGAAGCGTCCCCCTGGTGGATACGGCCGAGCTCGGGGTGACGTCCAACGCGCGTTACGCGCAGATGCTCGCCGACTACCAACTGCTGGTTCGCGAGCAGGTGATCTGTGGCACGCAGGTACACGTGGGTGTGCCCGACCGCGACCGGGCGGTGGCCGTCGCCCGCCGGGTGTCCGCCGATCTGCCGGTGCTGCTCGCACTCTCGGCGCAGCTCGCCGTACTGGCTCGGAGAGGACACCGGCTACGCGAGCTACCGGACCTTCGTCTGGTCGCGCTGGCCGACCAGCGGCCCGTTCCCGGAGGTCGCTGACGCCGCCGAGTACGACGAGCTGATCCGCGAGCTGATCGGCTCCTCCGTCATCACCGACCCGGGGATGATCTACTTCGACGTCCGGCCGTCGGCACACGTGCCGACGATCGAACTGCGGCTGTGCGACGCCACCCCGCGGGTGGATGACGTGCTGCTGCTCGCGGGGCTCTTTCGGGCGCTGGTGCTGCGGGCCGGGCAGGAGGAGGACGCGGACCTGCCGCATCACCCTGTCGCGCCGTCGCTGATCCGGGCCGCGATGTGGCGGGCGGCCCGTGCCGGGCTGGAGGGCGATCTCGTCGACCTGCGTGAGTGCAGGCCCCTTCCCGTGCAGCAGGTGGTCCGCCGCCTGGTCGACGAGCTGCGTCCGCAGTTGGAGGAGGCCGGCGACTGGGAGACGGTGCGCCACCTCGTCGACGAGGCGTTGCTGGGCGGCAGCAGCGCCTCGCGGCAGCGCGCCGCGTTCCGGGCGCGCGAGGAGCTGACCGACGTCGTCGACCTGCTCCTGCTGGAGACGAGCGGCGCCGACCTCGAGCCCCATCCCGAGCCGGCCGCGCACCTGTCGCTCGCCGCGCGCTACGAACTTCGCAAGGGGGACGAGGCGATCCGGGCCAACCGGCGGCCGACCGCGGCGTTCGCACCCGTGCTCTCGGCGCTGGAAGCGATCTCCACGGCACACCTGGAGGTGCGCGAGCGGGCCCGTGACCGCCACCAGACCGAGCGGGAAGTCACCTTCACGGTGGACGGCGAGACCCGGCCCTTCCCCATCGACCTGGTCCCGCGGCTGATCGAGCAGTCGCAGTGGCGCCGCCTGGAACGCGGCCTCAAGCAGCGGGCGCTGGCGCTCGAGGCGTTCCTGCATGACGTCTACGGCCCGCGCAGTTGCGTGCGCGCCGGGCTGATCCCGGCGAGCATGCTCGACGCGGCGCCGGGGCTGCGTCCCAGCGGCGCGCTGGTGCCCGGTCCATGCGGTGCGGGCCAACGTCATCGGCACCGACCTGGTGCGCGACACCAGCGGCCTCTGGCGGGTGCTCGAGGACAACCTGCGGGTGCCCTCCGGGTCTCGCGTATGCCATGCAGGCGCGCGACCTGCTGGCCACCGTCATGCCGGAGCTGACGCCCCCGCTCGGCACGCTGCCCACCGCGGACGCGGCCGCCCACCTTGCGTGGGCGCTGCGCTCCGCGGCCGGCCGTCCGACCGGCGCGGTGCAGCTCGCGGTGCTGACGAGCGGCACCGGTGACTCCGCCTGGTGGGAGCACAAGACGCTGGCTGCACGGATGCACGCCGACCTCGTCCAGCCGAAGGATCTCGTCGTCACCGACGGCGGGGTCTATCGCCTCGAGCACGGCCGGCGCTACCCGATCGACGTGCTCTACCGCCGCCTGGACGAGGACCTGCTCGACCACGTACCGGGGGCTGACGGGCGGCCGATCGGGCGCCGGTTGCTGGCGGCCGTGCGGGCGGGGGGCGTGGCGCTCGCTAACGCGCCGGGCAACGGGGTCGGCGACGACAAGGCGATCTACGCGCTCGTGCCGGAATTCATCCGGCACTTCCTCGGTGAGGAGCCACTGCTGGAAGGGGTGCCGACCTACATCTGTGCCGATCCGCAGCGCTCTCGAGCAGGTGCTCGACCGGATGTCCGAGCTCGTGCTCAAGCCGGTCGACGGGTACGGCGGTGCCGGCGTGACGATCGGTCCCGACGCGAGCGCCGCCGAGCTCGATGCGTTGCGCCAGCAGGTGTTGCTCGCCCCCTCGCGCTGGGTTGCGCAGGATCTGGTGAAGCTCTCGACGCATCCGACGCTCGTCGGTGGCGCGCTGACGCCGCGCAACGTCGACCTGCGCGCGTTCGTCGTGCTGAGCCGCGACCCGGAGCCGGGGGTCGCGCCCCACGCGGAGGTGCTCTCCGCGCCGCTGACCCGGGTCGCCCCGGCGGGAAGCATGATCGTGAACTCCTCGCGCGGCGGCGGGGCCAAGGACACCTGGCTGGTGCCATGACGGTGCACGGGTAACGGGAGGGGCACGCAGGTGTGCGGGCTGTGCGGAGAATTCCGCTGGGACGGAACGGCGGCAGACACGGAGGCCGTCGGGCGGATGCGCGATCCGCTCGCCCCGCGCGGTCCTGACGGGAGCGGGCTGTGGGCCCACGGCCCGGCAGCGCTGGGCCATCGCCGGCTCGCCATCATCGACCTGTCCGAGGCGGGCGCCCAGCCGATGGTCGACTCCGACCTCGGGCTCACCGTCGCGTTCAACGGCTGCATCTACAACTACCCGGCGCTACGGGCCGAGCTGATGGCCGCCGGCTATCACTTCTTCTCCACCTCTGACACCGAGGTCGTGCTGAAGGCCTACCACCGTTGGGGAATCCGCTGCGTCGACCACTTCGCCGGGATGTTCGCGTTCGCCATCGTCGAGCGCGCGACCGGCCGGCTGGTGCTCGCCCGCGACCGGCTGGGCATCAAGCCGCTCTATCTCGCCGAATCGCCGGGGCGGCTGCGGTTCGCGTCGACGCTGCCCGCCCTGGTGGCCGGCGGCGGCATCGACACCTCACTCGATCCGGTGGCGCTCCACCATTATCTGAGCTTCCACTCGGTGGTGCCGGCGCCGCGCACGATCCTTCAGGGGGTACGCAAGCTACCGCCGGCGACGGTGCGGGTGGTCGAAGCCGACGGCCGGATGAGCGACGAGGTCTACTGGTCGCCCTCGCACAGCCGCGACCCCGACCGCCTGTCGATGACGGCGAGCGAGTGGCAGGAGGAGGTGCTCGAGCGGCTGCGGGTCGCGGTGGCGCGGCGCATGGTGGCCGACGTGCCCGTCGGCGTGCTGCTGTCGGGCGGGATCGACTCCAGCCTCGTGGTGGCGCTGCTCGCGGGTGAGGGTCAGACCGACCTGACGACCTTCAGCATCGGCTTCGAGGCGGCGGGCGGCGAGTCCGGCGACGAGTTCCACTACTCCGATCTCATCGCGCAACACTTCGGTACGCGCCACCATCAGATCCGGATCCCGACCAGCGACGTGCTGCCGGCCGTCGAGCAGGCGATCGCCGCGATGAGCGAGCCGATGGTCAGCCACGACTGCGTGGCGTTCTTCCTGCTGTCACGGGAGGTTTCGAAGACGGTCCGGGTCGTGCAGTCGGGTCAGGGGGCCGATGAGATCTTTGCCGGCTACGACTGGTACCCGCCGCTCGCGGGGGTGGCCCGGGGCGATGCGGCGCTGGCCTACGCGAAGGTCTTCATCGACCGCTCCGATACCGCCCTGCGCGGTCTGCTGCGTCCCGAGTGGCTGCTGGACAACGATCCGTCGCGGGATTACGTGAAGCGTCACTTCGACGCGCCGGGTGCAGAAACCGCACTCGATGCGGCGCTTCGGCTCGACAGCCAGATCATGCTCGTCGACGACCCGGTCAAGCGCGTCGACAACATGACGATGGCTTGGGGGCTGGAAGCCCGGGTGCCCTTCCTCGACCACGAGGTCGTCGAGCTGGCGGCGCTGTGCCCGCCTGAGCTCAAGCTCGCGGGCGGCGGTAAGGGCGTGCTGAAGGAGGCCAGCCGCAAGGTCCTTCCGGCCGAAGTCATCGACCGCAAGAAGGGCTACTTCCCGGTGCCGGCGATCCGGCACCTCTCCGGTGCCCTGCTCGAACGCGTGAGTGATGCACTCAGTTCGCGGGTCGCTCGCGACCGCGGGCTCTATCAACCGGAGCCGATCCGGCGGTTGCTCGCCGACCCCAACGTGGCCCGCACGACGCTGGGCTCCAACGAGCTCTGGCAGGTGGCTCTGCTCGAGCTGTGGTTGCAGGAGCAGGGGGTGGGCTAGTGGTGACCGCCGCTGCGGCCGGTGACGACCTGGCCGTCAGCCAGCCGGATTGGAGATCCTGGGTCGGTGCGCCCGGGAGCTGGGCCGCGGAGCCGTCGCCGGATGGCTCACAGGTCGTTTTCATCAGTGATCGCAGTGGTTTTCCGCGCGCCTGGGTGAGCAACCTGGACGGTTCGGCAATGGTGGCGCTGCAGACCGGCCGCGACCACGCGGAGGCGGTCTCCTGGTCTCCGGACGGTGAGTGGATTGCCGTGCTGGGCGCGCCCGGCGGGGAGAGCACGCGTACCCGCGTATGGGTGATCCGCCCCGACGGCCGGGGAGCGCGCCGCGTCGCCGGCGTCCGGTCGGGGACCGCGGGGTTCGGCCCGTGGCTGCGTGCGGGCGCCGTGCTGCCGCTGTCGACCAGTGGCCGCCGGCCGGAGGAGACCTCCTCGACCCTGCTCGACGTCCATACAGGCGTCAGCCGGCCGCTGGGCTACGGCGATCCGTTCACGGTGCTGGACATCCGCCATGACGGCCTCGCGGCGCTGGTGCGAGTCGGCGGTCGGAGCCGGCGCACCGTGCTGCGCATCAGCCTGCGTGACGGCAGGGTGCGCACGCTGATCGCGCCGGGCGCCGCCGACGGCTCCACGGATCAGGCGGCGTTCCTGCCCGACGGTGGGATTCTCGTGCGAAGCAACCTGCGCCGCGATCGCTACGCCCTGATGCTGCTCGGTCCCGGAAAGCCCAGCAATCGCGGGGTGATTCCGGAGGTGGTTGCCGTCCATCCCGGCGGGGAGCTCGACAGCTTCGCGGTGACGAACTGCGGTGAACGGGCCGCACTGCTCTGGAACGTGCGCGGACTCTCGGTGCTCGAGGTGCTGCATCTGCCTTCGGGCCGCCGCCGGAGCGTTGCCGGCTGCCCGGAGCTCATCGACCGGGTGCGCTTCAGCGCCGACGGCGGCCGGCTGGTGGTGTCCGGCCAGGGGCCGCTCACCCCTCGGGGGCTCTGGCAGTGCGATCCCCGCAGCAGCCGGCTGATGCTCGAGCCGATACCTGTGTCCGGAGGTGCCTTGCCGGCGGGCGGGCGCCTCACGATCCCGACGCGCGAGCGCATCGCCACCGATGACGGCCTGACGATCGAAGGGTGGCTGTACCGCCCGCCCGGAACCACCGGCCCGGTGCCCACCGTGATTCATCTGCACGGCGGGCCCGAAGCGCAGGAACGGCTGGGTTTTGCACCGCTCTTCCAGGCGATCGCGGCCAGTGGCATCGCGGTCTTCGCGCCGAACGTGCGGGGCTCCACCGGCTACGGCCGCGCCTTCGAGCATGCCGATGACGGCGCCGGGAGATTCGGTGCGATCAGCGATGTAGCGGCATGCGCCTTGCATCTGCTGCGTAGCGGAATCGCCGGCCATGGCCAGCTTGCGTGCATGGGCCGCTCCTACGGCGGCTATCTGACCCTCGCTGCTCTGACGTTTCATCCCGAACTCTTTGCCGCGGGCGTCGACATCTGCGGGATGTCGGACCTGCTGACGTTCTTCGCCGGTACCGAGCCGTGGGTCGCCGCAGTGGCGACGACGAAGTACGGCGACCCGGTGACCGACGCGGCGCTGCTGGCAGAACTCTCCCCGCTGCGGCGCTTTCATCGCCTCCGCGCGCCCCTGCTCGTGGTGCACGGCGTCAACGATCGCAACGTTCCGGTCGGGGAGTCGCGTCAGGCAGCGGCGGCGGCGCGGGAGCGCGGGGTCGAGACACAGCTGCTGCTGTTCCCCGATGAAGGCCACGAAATCGCTCGTATCTCAGGGAAAGTGCGCTTTGCGGCGGCCGTCATCGAATTCCTGACGCGCCACTTGCCACCCTGTCGCTTCGCCCGCATCGCCATCGGCTTCCGGTGCAGGGCAATGGCGATGACGGTGGTGGCCGCGGGCAGCAAGAGGAGCAGGAAGACGATCGGCCAGGCCCACTTGTCACGGAACAGGAACGGGATCGCGGTGCGTTGCAGCCACGAGCGCAGGTGATCGTCGAGCCAGGGCAGCCATGGTGCAGCAGCAAGAACGACGAGCCCCAAGTGCCAATACCGCGCCGACGATTCTCGGTACCGAGCGCCAGGTCGCGACGGCCACCACCAGCATCCCGGCGCCGAGCGCAGCGAGGCCCGGGAGTCCTAGCAGGAGTGAGTGGCTGACGAGCGCAGCGACTCCCAGGACCATCAGCAAGACACCGGCCAGCAGGGTCAGCCGCCGGTTGCCGTGCGTGCGATCGGTCGCGACCCAGGCGGTACGGGTGATGGTGCGCGCGATAGTGAAGGCGGGTGCCAGGGATGCCGGCGGTTTCCGGAAGGCGGTGAGCGCTGACGTGGTGACGGCCGCGCTCTTCGTGGCAGTGCGCAGGAAGAGGGGCGTGGCCCGGTCACGCTCCGCGGTGAGCGTCTCGTCGGGAATCGGGCACTGCGCGAGCAACGCCGGGATGTCGGCATCCTGGCCGCCGCGCGCTGCATAGTCGCTGAGCCAGCGCCGCTCGTTCGCGCTCACCGGATCCTCGCCGCTGTCGATCTGGGCCTGCACCGAACGCAGCTCTTCTTTAGCGATGGACAACTGCATCGCCGCGGCCACTGCGAGCGAAAGGCGCGGGAGGCTTCCGGGGATGACGGTCTTGTCGTCGTCCAGGAACGCCAGATCCTCGAGCAATTCCTGGCGGGTGGCGCTCAGCGCGCCGCCGAAAGCAGAGGTGCCGAGGTGGCCGAAGGCCGATTCGAGTGACGCGAGGAAGGCTTCCGCACGTCTCGGGCGCCGAGTCCGATGGCTGATCCGCGGCCTCGGTGACGGCGAGGATGCGCCGCGGGTCGAGCAGGATGTGGGTGAACCAGCCAGCACCGTCCAGGCGTCCCCACATCCAGTCGTTGGCGCGCCAGGAGGCCTTGTAGAAGGCGCCGAAATGGTGCAGTTGCAGGCCGGTCAGCTTGCTCTCCGCGGTCTGCCGGGCGCCGCCGGTGAGCTGGTTACGGGTGTCGGCGCTGACCTGGATGAGCTCGACCCGCTGATCGACGCGATGACCGGCCGGCGACAGGGCTCGCTCGGCGACGATGAGGTCGAGCAGTCGATCCAGCAGTCGCTCGGCGCCGGACGGGTCGCCGGTCAGGCTGCCCTTCTGATCGAGCCCGAGGTAGTCGAGATAGGTCGCGATCTGCTGCCTCGCTTCGCTGCGCGTCTTCGCCCACGAGCCGTGCGGTGCGGTCGGAGCGAGCGTCGCCGACTCGGCCAGGCGGCACAGTGTCGGAGCGATGTCTAGCAGAGCCCGTGTCAGCCTCGTCCACGAGATCGCCAGCGTTTGCAAGAGTTTCTCGTCGCCGGCACCGGCCATCGTGCAGGCAGCAGTTTCCGTTGCTGCTTCCAGCGTCGGCTGCGCGGGATCCTTGATCGCGGCACGTACGACCGCCATCAGCTGCGGCGCACCCACTTCGCAGCGGTCCTGGTGCACCTCGGCGACGGCAGCCGCCAGGGCGTCCGTGTCCCTCTCCTTGGAGGCCAGCGCAAATCCGGCCCGCAGCAGATCGATGACGACCGCCTTGCCAGCGTTGAAAGCCGGCCGGCCCACGCTGGCAGCGCGCTTGGCTGCTTCCCAGGTGCACCAAGTTCCCCAGGTGCACCAGGTCGACGCCGGCCGTCGGGCCAGCCCGTCGTGACGGCCGCGGTCGCCTTGGGCAAGCAAGGCCGCGTGCAGATCGCTGCCGCAGCCGTCCTGCGCGCTCCAATCGGGGCGAAGACCCGGCTCGGCCCGCAGTCGCCGGATGATTTCGGTGGCGATCGGTTCCGCCAGCGACTCTCCTTGCCGCGTTCGGTAGGCCCTCCAGGTGCTCGCGTCGGTGAGGCCGGCAGGCTTCAACCGGGCGCCCAGCGCTGCAAGCTGCAGCCGGGTGTCGAGGCGAGAATCGACCCGGTCGTTGTGCTCGCGGATGGCGGTCAGGTCGGCAGCGATGGATTGATCCTGGGTCGCCGCCAGATCCTTCAGCAGCGAACCCGCGAGGCCGAGCGGCTTGTCGAGTTCGTCAGGGTGGACCTTCGGAGCTGGGCCGCTGGAAGGAACGATGTACAGCAGAGCCCGTCGCACTTCGCGGTCGGCGGCCCGCTCGAAGATGGTGTCGAGCAGCGGAGCGATCGGCCGGTTGATGAGCAGGCCGCCGTCGGCCGCCCAATGCGCCGCTGTGAGCGTCGAGTACGGGCTCATGTCGGGATGGGTGCTGCTCGCGTTCTCGCCGCACGGCAGGAACGCGGGTTCGAACGCGCCGGGGAAGGAGGCGCTGCTGCGCGCGGCGAGCGAGAGTGCGGTCACCACGTCCTTGTGGTTGAGGTCGTTCGTGCGGAAGTGGAAGAGCCCGTGATGGTCGGCGTCGTCGATGCTGGTGCCGTAGTCGTCGGTGAAGCGGCTGAGCTCGGGCGAGAGCAGCGTCGTGGTGATGAAGACGTCGGTGGGCCGGGGGTTCTCGGTACTGGTGGCGTGACCGAGGATCCCGCGGATGCCGTCCGACAGCTGGCGGAGGAGCTGACCGTCGCCCTGCAGCAGGGACGGCGGCGCCGACTGGTTGGGGTCGCGGAGCAGGCTCGAGAGCGAGCCCGCCTGGAGCCAGATCTCGCGCAACGTCGACAGGTCCTTGCGTTGGGCGTTGACCAGACCCAGCAGCGCCGCGTTGATCCCGCCGGCGCTGGTGCCCGCGAGGACGTCGATGCAGACCGTGACGTCGAGCAGGTCCAGGAGCTTGCGATAGGCGTTCTGCACGGGATCGGCACCGGGCCGGCGCTGGGCGATGCGGTCATCGCTCGCGTGCACGAGGATGTCGAGCTCCCGGGCGACTCCGCCCATCCAGACAGCGAGGCTCACGCCGCCGGTCATGGTGGCGGCGAAGCGAATCTCCTGGGTCAGCAACGTGACGGGTTTGCCAGCGGGCGCAGGGCTTCTCGGAGTGTCGCTCATCGAGCTTCCGATCTGTCGAACCGGTGCCGGGGCCCCCGAGACTTCGGTGTGAAAGAAACGCGAACGGTGACGCGTTGTCAATGGGCTGTCACGCAGCCGACTCTGACCTCACTCGCTCCCGCCTAGCATGTCCGCGTGCGGGCTCTCGAAGGAATCACGGTGGTCGCGGTGGAGCAGGCGGTGGCCGCGCCGCTGGCCACCCGCCATCTCGCCGATCTGGGCGCTCGCGTCATCAAGGTCGAGCGGGTCGACGGCGGCGACTTCGCCCGCGAATACGACCACGCCGTCAAGGGCAGCGGCGCCCACTTCGTCTGGCTGAACCGGTCCAAGGAGTCGATCGCGGTCGACCTGTCGACGCCAGCCGGGCGCCGAATCGTCGAGCGGCTCATCGACTCGGCCGACGTCTTCCTGCAGAACCTCGCGCCAGGCGCGGCTGATCGCCTCGGCTTGGGCGCCGCGGCTCTGCGCGCGTCGCGTCCGCAACTGGTCACCGTCGACATGTCGGGCTACGGGTCCGGCGGGCCGTATGCCCACAAGAAGGCCTACGACATGCTCGTGCAGAGCGAGGCCGGTCTGATCGCGATGACGGGCACCCCGCAGACGCCGTCCAAGACGGGGGTGGCTGCCGCGGATATTGCGGCCGGGCTCTACGCGTTTTCCGGGGTGCTCGCGGCGCTGGTGCGCCGGGGCCGTACCGGAGAGGGCGGCCACGTCGAGGTCAGCATGTTCGACGCGGTCGTGGAGTGGATGGGCTACCCGCTCTACACGACGATGTACACCGGCGAAGCGCCCCCGCGTTCAGGCCTCGGGCACGCGGCGATCGTCCCGTACGACGGCTATCCGACGCTCGAGGGCGGGCGCCTGCTGATCGGTGTGCAGAACGACCGCGGTTGGGTCGCGCTCACCCGGGAGGTGCTCGAAAGGCCCGATCTTGCCGACGATCCGCGGTATGCGACGAACGTCGCCCGGGTCGCGCATCGGGCCGAGGTGGATGCTCTCGTTGCTGACGCGACCCGCGCGCTTCCGGCGGCGGAGCTGGCTGCCCGGCTCGATGCGGCGGGCATTCCCAACGCCGCGCTCAACGAGGTCGATCAGGTGGCCCGGCATCCTCAACTCGCGGCCCGCGACCGTTGGCGCGAGGTGGGCTCGCCCGGTGGACCGATCCATGCGGTGCTGCCCCCGATCACGCTCGACGGCGAGCAGGCCCGGATGGATCCGATCCCTGCTCTGGGCGAGCACACCGACGCGATCCTGCGCGAGTTCGGCTACTCGGATGCGGCCGTTGCCGAATTGCGCGCCTCAGGCGCCGTCGGCTGAAGCAGCGGCAGTGCGGCGCGGGTGGAACACCCACGAGCGCAGCAGGACGAACCGCACGATGGTGGCGAGCAGGTTCGCGGCGACGAGCACGATCACCTCGAGCGCCCGATGGGGATGTGCCGACAGCGCATGCACGATCGCGAGGGCGCCGCTCGTGAGGCCGAGGCCGATCCCGAACACCACGAGACCTTCGAGCTGGCTTCGTGCGCGCTTGCCCGGACCGCGTAGCCCGAACGTCAGTCGACGGTTGGCGGCAGTGTTGGCGATGGCGGTCAGCAGCAGCGCGGCGAGGTTGGCTCCCTGCGCCCCCAGCGAGGAGCGGAACAGCAGATACAGCGCCAGGTAGGCGAGGGTGCTCGCGATGCCGATGGCGGCAAATCGCACGGCCTGCCGGGAGAGTGTGATCGGCACTCCCGGCACCTGGGCGGGGTGCGGCGTGCGGCCGAGTTGAGAGCGCAGATCGGCCAGGGGCAGCTTGCCCGCCGCGAGCGCCCGGCCGAGCCGGGCGACGCCGCGCAGGTCGGCCAGCGCGGTCGAGAGGATGTCGACCCGGCTGTCGGGATCGTCGACCCAGTCGACCGGCACCTCGTGGATACGCAGCCCGGCGCGCTCGGCGAGCACCAGCAGTTCGGTGTCGAAGAACCAGGCCGTGTCCTGCACGAGCGGGCAGCAACCGGCGGGCGGCGTCGGCGCGGATCGCCTTGAAACCGCATTGCGCGTCGGTGAACCGCGCCCGCAGGGTGGCGCGCAGCATGAGGTTGTACGTGCGCGAGATGACCTCGCGCTTGGCTCCGCGCACCACCCGGGACGAGCGCGACAGCCGCGACCCGATCGCCATATCGCTGTGCCCCGTCAGCAGCGGGGCGACGAGCGGCAGCAGCGCGGCGAGATCGGTCGACAGGTCGACATCCATGTACGCCAGGACGGCGGCATCGCTTGCCGACCAGACCTCCCGAAGCGCCCGGCCCCGTCCCTTCTGATCGAGGTGACGCGCCTGCACGTGCGAGAGCGCGCCGGCTGAGCTCCTGGGCGATCTGCCAGGTGTCGTCGGTGCTCGCGTTGTCGGCGATCGTGATCTGGAACGAGAACGGGAACTCGCCGTCGAGGTAGGCGTGCAGCCGCTCGATCGAGGCGGCGAGACCGGCGGCCTCGTTGTAGACCGGGACGACGACTTCGACTGCGACTGTTGGGCTTTCGGCGTGCGGAGCCACCATCGTGACCGGATCGTCGTCAACCTCGTGACCGACCGGCGTGTCAATGCGCGTCAAGGACATGCCATCACGTTCGGCCGCGGCGCTATCACTGGACTATGGCCGACCTGGGAGTTGACTGGAGGAGTTGCGCAGCTGCTGCAGGCACGTCTCGAAAGCCTGGCGCAGCTGCGGATCGGATGCCTGCTGACGCAACTGGTTCGCCGAACCGGTGAACCCTTGCTGGCGAAGGCAGGTCAGCAGGCGCTGCTCGATCGCGCCGCGTGCGGTGCCGCCGGGGCCGGTTTGCCCGCCCGGGCCGCCGCCGAAGTTGCCGCCGCCCGGGATGTTGCCCGCCGCCCGGGATGTTGCCGCCGCCCGGGAAGTTGCCATTGCCTATCGGCGGCCGGGCGCTTGCCGAGGACGAGCCCTCGGTCGCGCCGATCACGATGCCGCCGATCGCGAGACCGGCGAGCACGGCTCCGACGGCTGCCAGCCGCGAACGCATCCGTGACGGGCCTGGATTCGGCGCAGCCACCGGACCGAGCACCGCCGTCGGTTCGTCAGAGGCAGCGCGGGTGATCGCTGCCGCCAGTTCCGACAGCGACGCCGCCGGACTCATGGCGTCAGGAACCCGGCCCGCAGGTGGGGGCAGCAGCTGGCTCGGGTGATCCGGCGGGCCGACGACGAGCAGGCGCACTCCGGCCGGCCGCCGGGCGAGCTGGTCCAGCAGTTCGGGTCTCGAACACTGTCGCTACGCACAGGCTGCCGACAGCGAGCGCATCGAGAGCCGCCGGATCCTCGAAGGACGGCATCGAGAACAGCGCGAGATCGGAAGGCAGCGAGGCCGCCAACCCGGTGCGGTCCGCGGGCAGCCCAGGGCTCAGCCAGACGAGTGTCACGCGGTCAGCATCGGCCGGATGGCTGCGTCAGGACTTCGAGTCAGCTGTGGACGAGCTGTGAGGAGACACGTGTCCCACAGCGAACTCACAGCCCGATCCCAGCGACGCACAAGCGCTCGTGTCGACCCTGAGCGTATGAGCGCGAACGACCCGCGGGACGAACCGCTGCACTGGAACTACCCTCCTCAGCCGGCCCAGCCCACGAATGCCACCGACGTGCTCCCCGAGAACAACGATGCGCCGGTGTGGCCGGCCTCGCCCCGGTCCGCCTGGTCGTCATCGAGCGCTCCCTCCTACGGCGCTCCTTCCTACGACGCTCCCTCCTACGGCACCCCCGCTTACGGTCAGCCGGCGTACCAGCCGCCGACATATCCCACCGAGCCACTGGCCCCGCTCGGTCCGCCCCCGACGCAGCCGCCCTACGGCAGCGGCCCGCAGCGCCCCCGGGCCGGTCCGGTCCGCCGTGGGGCCGCAAGGTCGCGGCCGGCGCGGTGCTGGTCGCCGTGGCCATCGGTAGCGGTGTCACGGGGGCGGTCATCGCCGGCAACAACGGCGACGAAGACCGTGGTCTCCGCGCAGTCGCCGGTGAACGTCACCGGTTCCGGTGCCCCGACCGAAACGCTCGCCAAGGTCGCGGCAGCGGTTCAGCCCAGCGTCGTCTCGATCACCGTCGATGCGAGGACACTCCGGTGATACGGGCTCTGGCGTGATCCTGCGTTCCGACGGCACGATCGTCACCAACAACCACGTGGTCGAAGCGGCCGCCGACGGCGCCGGCACGATCAGCGTGAAGTTCTCCGACGGGACCACCGCGTCGGCCACCATCGTCGGGCGTGACCCCGGTACCGACCTCGCCGTCATCAAGGCATCGGGGGTGTCGGGCAAGACCCCGGCGACGCTCGGCAGCACGCAGCACGGTGCACGTCGGCGACACGGTGCTCGCCATCGGCAGCCCGCTCGGTCTCGACGGTTCGGTCAGCTCCGGCATCGTCTCGGCGCTGCACCGCACCGTCGCGCTCGGCAGCCCGACCGGTGGCAGCTCAGGTGCTTCGGTGAGCGACGCGATCCAGACCGACGCGGCGATCAACCCCGGCAACTCCGGTGGCCCGCTCGTCGACGAGCACGGTCACGTCATCGGGATCAACAGCGCGATCGCCAGCCTCGGCCAGAGCGCTGACGGCAGCCAGTCGGGCAGCATCGGCGTCGGTTTCGCCATCCCCGTCGACGAGGTCCGCTCGGTTGCCGGCCAGCTGATCAACGGCCAGACCCCGAAGCACGCCCTGCTCGGCGTCAGCATCAATGACGACCCCAACGGCGGAGCGCTCGTCACCGCCGTCTCCAGCGGTAGCGCGGCGGCGAAGGGCGGCCTTCAGGTGGGCGACGTCATCACCCAGGTCGGCCAGACGCCGACCGCCGACGGCAGCAGCCTGTCGGCCGCGATCCGGGCGCACAAGCCGGGTGACAAGGTGACGGTGCACTACAGCCGCAACGGCGTTGCGCACACCACTACCGTCACCCTCGGGTCCGCCTAGCAGCCGGCGCGGTCGCTCGCTGCTCTACCGTCGGATCCGTGTCACTCGCTGCCCGCAGGTCCTGCGCCGTCGCCGGTGCGGGCCTGCTGGCGGTCGTCCTCGCAGGGTGCTCCAGCTCGCCGCCCGGCCCGTCGGGCTCGCCCGGGGTGACGGTGAAGGCGTCCGACACGGCCTGCTTGGTGGCCGAGACCACGTTCATGAGCGGCACCCAGACCTTCGCCATCTCCAACAGCGGCAGTCAGGTCACCGAGGTTTTCGTCTACGCCCCCGGTGACCGGGTCGTCGGCGAGGTGGGCAACATCGGCCCCAGCACCGGCAAGAAGCTGACCGTGACGCTCAAGGCCGGCGATTACCAGCTGGCGTGCAAGCCGGGAATGGTCGGCGCCGGCATCCGGACCCCGATCGTCGTCAAGGGTCCCTCGGGTGCGGCATCGGCGACCACCAGCCCGCAGCTCGATGCGGCCGTCGCGAGCTACCGGAGCTACGTGGTGGCGCAGGCGAAGCTGCTCGAGGAGCGCGCCAAGCCCTTCGTCGTAGCGGTGGAGGCGGGGGACATCGCCAAGGCGAAGTCGCTGTATGCGGCCGCGCGCATCCCCTACGAAATGATCGAACCGGTCGCCGCGTCGCTCGGCGATCTCGATTCGCGCATCGACGCGCGTATCGACGACGTGGAGATCGGCCAGCCGTGGACCGGATTCCACCGCCTGGAACACGACCTCTGGCCGCCGATCGCTGACATCTCCTCCGACGGTCCGGTGGCCCGCCAGCTCCAGGCCGACATCGCCAAGCTCGTCGATGAGGTGCAGCGCGTGAATCTCAGCGCCGACCAGATCGCCACTGGCGCCACGATGTTGCTGAGCAATGTCGCCACGGTCAAGATCGCCGGCGCGGAGGAGCTTTACAGCCGCCTTGACCTGGTCGATGCCGCCGCCGATGTGCAGGGCGCCCAGGCGGCCTACGACGCGCTTCGCTCCATCGTCATCGCGACCGATCCCAACCTCATCGCAAAGATCGACGCCCGTTTCACCACGTTGGAGCAGGACCTGGCCCAGTACGGCAGCGGCGCCTCGTTCGTGCTTTACGACGCATTGAGCAAGGCCGAGGTCCACTCGCTGGCGTCCGAGGTCGACGCCCTCATCGGCCCCATGGGTCAACTCGCCGCCGCCCTCCAGAAGACCTGAGTGAGTGTGTCCCTATTGCGCTCCAGTCTTGGTGCGCTGATGTCGATGGGGAGGTGTGTACCCGACGGATCTGACAAACGCGCAGTGGGCGCTGCTGGAGCCGCTGGTCTGCCCGACGGGTAAGCGCGGCCGTCGCTTCACCGGCGACATCCGTCGTGTCATGGACGGCATCTTGTACGTGTCGCATACCGGCTGCCAGTGGCGTTGCCTGCCGACCGAGTTCGGTCCGTGGACACGGGTGTGGTCACAGTTTCGCCGCTGGTCCCGCAACGGAGTGTGGCCCCGGCTGCTCGCAGCACTTCACCGGCTGGTGCGCGCGAAGGCCGGTCGGGTCGAGGCGACACCGTCGATGGTGGTGATGGACACCCACCTGGCCCGCGGCGCGTCGAACGGTGGCGGCGCGTTCCACGACCGAGGCGGTCCGTACGGCATGACGAACGGAGCGAAGCGGGCCGTCGCGGTGGACATCACGGGCATGCCACTGGCCGCGCTGGTACTGCCGGCGTCCCAGCACGAGAACCGCACCACTGCGGCGCTGCTCGACGCGCTGACCCGGCAGGGCCAGCTGGACCGGCTGCAGCTGGTGCTGGTCGACCGGGGCGTGTCGATCCCGGGTGCGGCGAAGCTCAGCCGGGAGCGGGGCCTGGAAGTGCGCCGGGTCGGTCACGACGAGAAGCCGGGCACGTTCGTGCCTTTGCCGCTGGCGTGGCGGGTCGAGGTCGCGCACGGCCGGCTGCTGCGACATCGCCGGCTGGCCCGCTCCTTCGAAAACACCCTCGAGTCCGCGAGCGGCTGGTTGCAGGTCGCTTGCCTGGCCACGGTGCTGGACGCGCTGGTGAGCCCCTCGCCATCATGGCGCCGCCGGCAGCGAAAGGCAGCCCGGTAGTTCGCCCGACCAGTGCGTGCTGTCGGTGCAGAACGGCAGGCCACGACCACTGTCTTGTCGGACCCTGCCAGCACGATCACGGGTATGGCGGGATGGCGCAGCACCTCCGAGGAGGCGTGGCAGGGCGAGAGTGTCCTGCTGTCGGCGACCGGTGTGCCGCTGACCCGGCCGGTCGCGTTCAAGTTCGCGCTCGACCCCACCCAGGAGCAGGCGCAACAGTCGGCGTCGCATGCGGGTGCGGCCCGGTTCGCGTTCAACCATCACCTGGCGCGGGTGAAGGCGAACCTGGGTCAGCGCCGCGCCGAAGCCTCCTACGACGTCCCGCGGGAGGAGCTGACCCCGTCGCTGTCGTGGTCGAAGGTCAGCTTCATCAACGAGTTCAACGCGTGGAAGACCGGCCGCGCGCCGGACAGCCACCTCAACGACGACGGCACCCGGGGCCTGGCGTGGCGTGGTCGGGTATCCCAGGATGTCTTCGAGTGCGCCAGCGTCAACGCCGCCCAGGCCCTCGCGAACTTCTCCAACTCGGTCACCGGGGTCCGGAAGGGCAAGAAGGCCGGTTTCCCGCGCTTCAAGTCCCGCAAGAAGACCATTCCGGCGTTCAAGTTGCGCTCCAAGTCCAGGCCGGGTGAGACCGCGCCGGTGCGCGTCGCCGGCCCCAAGACGCTGCGGTTCCCGACGCTGGGTGAGATCCGGGTGCACGGCTGCACGAAGCAGGTCCGCCGGATGCTCGAAGCGGGCCGGCTGCACCTGCACGGCGCGAGCTTCCGGTATGAACGCGGCCGCTGGTGGGTGTCCCTGCAAGGGGTCGCTGCCGCGTTCCACCCGGCCCGCCGCAGCCCGGCCGGACGGCATCAGCGGCCGGCGGGGATGGACGTCGGCATCAAGAGTCTCGCGGTCGTCGCGGACACGACCGGTGCGGTGCTGCACCAGATCGAGGGGGTGAAAGCCCTCCAGCACGCGCAGCAGCGGTTACGTCGAGCCAACCAGGCCCTGGCAAGAACCAAACCCGGGTCGAACGGTCGCCGCATCGCACGAGCTCGGCTCACCACAATGCATGCTCGGGTCGCCTCCCTGCGCGCCCAGGCAGCCCATCAGCTGTCCAAACGGTTGGCGACCAGGCTGACCCGCCTGACGATCGAGGATCTGAACGTGGCCGGCATGATCCGGAACCGGTCGCTCGCGAAGGCCCTGTCCGACGCCGGACTCGGTGACCTGCACCGGCTGCTGACCTACAAGGCCGGCTGGTACGGCTGCGAGCTCGTCGAGGCCGACCGCTGGTACCCGTCGTCCAAGACGTGCTCCAGCTGCGGCCAGCTCGACCGCGAGCTGACCCTGGCCGACCGGACCTACCGGTGCACCGGCTGCGGGCTGGTGCTCGACCGCGACGTGAACGCCGCGATCAACCTGGCCCACTGGCCGGCTGGCCAACCGGCCGCGGCGGCGCGCGCAGCCTGACCCGTCCACCCACTCATCACCCGCCTGCAGCGGGGCAGAGCCGACCGTCACCCTTCTCGACAAGAACCACTGGGGCGCTGGGTCGGAACCGGAACAAGACCACACCCCAGGCGGTGCGGCGTCCGGACGGCGACCAGCACCGGGCCACGGCCCGGTCAAGGGGAGCCGGTGCGTCCCGAATAGGGACACACGCAGTGAGAGCTTCAGCCGGCCCGGTGTTCCTCGGCGAGCCTGGCTTGCTCATCCAGGACCGGCAGGACGACGTCGCGGGGTGCCGAGGGCAGCCGGAAGACGCATTCGGTGACGCCCAGGCTCGCGAAGTAGTCGAGCTTTCCGCGATCGGGGTGGGAGCCGAAAGGGACGATCTCGAGCTCGTTCGGGTCGCGCCCGGCGTCCTCCGCCGCCTGGCGCAGGACCGGCAGCGACTTGCCGAGTCCGGCACCGCCGATCGGGATCCAGCCCTGGCAGTACTCGACGATGTGGGAGAAGAGCTTGGGTCCGGCGCCGCCGCCCAGCAGGACCGGCAACGGCTGCTGCACCGGCTTGGGCCACGACCAGCTCGGCGAGAAGTTCACGAACTTTCCGGCGAAGCTCGCCTCCTCCTGCTCCCACAGCGCTCGCATCGCCAGCACCACCTCGCGGGCGTGCTCGCGGCGGGTCGCGTAATCCACGCCGTGGTGGGCCATTTCGTCGACGTTCCAGCCGAATCCGGTGCCGAGGACGAAGCGGCCGCCCGACAGCTGGTCCAGGGTCGCCAGCGCCTTCGCCGTGACGAGGGGCTCGCGCTGGGCGGCAAGGGCGACACCGGTGCCGAGGCGAAGTCGCGTCGTGACGGCAGCTGCCGCGGCCAGGCTGATGAACGGATCGACGCTGCGCTTGTACTCCTCGGCCAGCTCCTCGTCGCCCGTCGGCGGCGGGGTCAACCGGCTCGTCGGGATGTGGGTGTGCTCGGGCAGCCACACCGAATCCAGGCCGCGCTCCTCGACGGCCTTGGCGAGTTCGACGATGCCGATCGCCTTGTCGGTGAGCATTACGGTGACGCCGTAGCGCATGAAGTCAGCTCCAGTAATTGCCGGCGAGCATGCGCTCGAGCGGCTCGCGGTTGAACAACAACTCATCCGGATCGTCGGGCATCGGCATCTCGCCGAAATGGACGGAACGAGAACCGGTGCGCAGGAAGACGATCGCGTATTGCAGGGCCGCGTAGGCGGTGTAGAAATCGAGATCCCGCGGGGTGTGGCCGGTGCGGGCCTCGTAGTAGGACGCCACCTCGTCGCGGCGCAGGAAGTCCGGCACGCCGGGCACTTCGAAAACCGAAGACATGTCCTGGAAGATGCAGTGGGCGTAGATCAACCAGCCGAGGTCGATCTCACGCGGGCACACCGCCGCCATCTCCCAGTCGAGCACGGCCACCGGCTGGAAATCGCGAAAAAGCACATTGCCTACGCGCGAATCGCCCCACGAGAGCACGGTCGGCCCGGGGTCCTTGGGCCAGTGCTCCTCGAGCCACGCGAAGCCGCGTTCGACGAGGGGCGAGCGCACGCCGGAGGCGACGGCCCAGTCGTACCAGGCCCGGGTGCGGGCCACCTTGCGGTGCAGCGGGGTCGGTCCGGCCGCCATCTCCTGCGGGGTGAACAGGAAGCCGAAACGCTCTTGCGCGTCAGGGATGTCGTGCAATTGGGCGAGGACGTCGACCACCGCGCGCTGCATCGTCCGGCGTTGCTCGGGCGACGCGTCGGCGAGCCAGTTGCCGCCGAAGGTGTAGGGCGGGTTGTCCGGCGGGGCCTCGCCGTCGATGCGGTCCATCAGGAAGAACGGTGTGCCGAGCAGCCCGGTGTCCTCCTCGAGCCAGCGCACGTTGGGCACCGGCACCGAGGTCAGCTCGCCGACGAGCTTGATGACCTCGAACTGCCCGCGCATGTCGTAGGAGGGAAACACCGGCACGTCGTGCGGATGCGGTGCGATCCGGCAGACCAGATCCTCGGTGTGCACCTCGCCGCCCTCGCCGGTCCAGATGGCCGGGAAGAGGACGGTTTCGCTGGACATGCCCGTGGCTGCTGACGTTGTCAGGGCGGGAACCGATGGGTCGGCGCCGGGCGGCAATTGCCGCGCGAGCCAGCCCTGCAGGGCGAAGCGAAGCTCCTCCAGATCCCTGCTGGTCCGCCGGATGTCTGCTCCGGTGGGCGCCGAGTCGGTCACGGGGCGACGGCGAAGAAGTCGGCGAACCCGTAGGGGCTGTAGCGGCCGATGAGCCCGTGCTCGAAGAGCCCGTAGCCCTCATCGCCGTTGCAGCGCGCCCGGGCGACGTGATCGAGCAGGCTGTACGGCACGCGCCCGGCCACCTCCGGATCGTTGTAGTCGAGGGTGGATCCGTTGGTCCAGCCGCGGCCCTTCCAGGTGCCGTGCTGCCATTCGGGATCCGCGCCGTAGCCGGGACCGCAGTTCAGCGAGATCCAGCCCAGCGAGTCGATCTCGATGTCGAGCGGCTTGCCGTCGGGCTCGGTGAGGTGGATGACCGCGCTCTCGGGGATACGCGTGCCGGAGCGGTATTGGATCTCGGTACGCGGCCAGCCGAGCTGCTCGGGCTTGCGTCCCGACGACGCCGGCCAGATCCGGCTCGCCTCGTTCAGCGAGCGGTGCCCGTCGGCATCCTCCTGAACGATGATCACAATGCCGTACTCGTCGAAGCGCAGCGGGACGTAGAGCCAGTACATGCCGTAGTCGGCGCCTTGCTCCGCGGTGAACCGGCCGGGGGTCTCGGCCTCGCCCACCGGCCGGATGCCCCAGGAGCGGTCGCGGCTGCCGACCCACACGTCGGGCGAGACCGTGATCTCGCGCCCGTCGACCCGGATCACGCCCTCCCAGGTGCCCACCTGGGCGAAGCGCTGCGCATCGACGAACGGCCGTACGCCGCCTTGCAGGATGACGTGGCGCGGCTCGTCGACCGCGGGGTAGGAGCCCTGCCAGGTCAGGTCGAAGCCGATTCCCAGGTCGTCGGCATCCCCGGTCAGGCGGATCGTGTGCAGCGGGTCCACGACCTCGTGGCGGTAGAAACCGACCTCCTGCGCGAGACGGTTGTCATCGAGCGCGTCCGAGGCCCTCACGGTGAACGATCGGTCGCCGATGCGGATGGTGAAGTACGCGTCCTTGACGCCCAGGTTGGGATACGCGCCGTACCCGGAGATGAAGAAGATCTCCCCGGTGCGGTCGTGGCCGTTGAAGTAGCTGCGGTCGTAGAAGTTGCGGTCGCTGGTGCCGACTCGAGCGAACGAGACGGGGTGTTGGTGCAGCGCAAACTCGTCCATCGGGACGGGCATCGAGGGCCTCCGAGCCGGCGGGCGGGGGGCCGGCAAAGCTGGGGACAAGCGAAAGGCCGCGTACGCCCGCGGCCGGTGTCCCGCCATGGCGGACACTTCCTGCAATCTGACGGGCCGTCAAGTCGCGCCCCGGCCCCCGCCGACACTCACACTGTCAACGAGGGGGAGTCACTGCCGGCCGTAGCGAATCGGGGACACATGCCAGTCCTGGTCCGACCCCGCCGGCGCGCTGACCGCCTGGAACCAGGGATCATGGGACCGTGGTGATCTCGCTGGCGGATCGCGAGCGCCCCCGCGATCGCCCCCCCAAGCCAGAACTCCAGCTGAACCTGCTGGGGACGCTGGCGGCCACCTCGCTGGCGTTGCTGGCGTATTTGGCGGCGTTGCTGGCGCATCTGTCGCTGCCCCCCGCGTTCGCCGTCGTGCTGCTGGCGGTTGCCCCCGCGTGTGCGATTCCCGCGACGGTGCTGCTTGCCATTCGCGCCCGGGCCGAGCAGGACGAGGCGCTGCGTGCCGTCACCGCGGGCCTGGTGATCGCCTGCGTCGGAATGGTGCTCCAGCTGCTCGCCTTCCGGGATCTGAGCCCCGGCGGCGGGATCTTTGCCACCGCGGCAGCGGGAAGCGCGCTGCTCAACCTGACGTGGCACCTGGCGCTGCCGGCGGGTGCCCTTGGCGCCACGCTCGGCCGGCCCCGGTCCCTGCGCCGCCGCATCGGGCTGGTCGCTGGTGTCGGGATCCTTCTCGTGTTCGCCACTGCGCTACCCAGATCCTGGGTCGTGGTGAAGGACGACGGCAGCTATACGGCCGTCTACGTCGTGGCCCTGGTGGCAGTGATCCTGTTCACCATCGGGGTCGTGGTCCGGTGGGTCCGGCGCAACGGGCTGCGTCCGACCGCCACCCGCGGCTGGATCACGGTCACGATGGTGCTCTCGGTCTACGACCTGATCCTCAACGTCCTCGGCCACCGCCGCTACAGCAGCGTCTGGTGGGCCGGCCTCGGCATCCGCGCCGCGACCTACGGCGTGCTGCTGGGCGGCCTGCTCGTCAACACGGCCATCCAGCTGCAGCGCCTGGAGCGTTACGCGACCACCGAGCTCGACCGGGCGGAGGGTGAGGTCAACAGCTGGGCGGAGGTCACCGAGCGCCTCCTGGCGGCAACCTCGGCGCTGTCGGCGGCGGTGACGGCCGACGACGTAGCGGTGCTGCTGACGGCGGCCGGGGCGGGCGCCGTCGAAGTCGACGACGCCGTCATCTACCAGCTGGAACGCGACGGCCCACATCGCTTCCGGCTGATCGGGGGCTTGCGCGACGGCGGACTCGGCCCGACCGCGGCCGACGTTCCCGGCCACCCCTACACCGACGTGCTGCGTACCCGCACGCCGATCTTCCTCGAGAACGCCGCACAGATCGCCAGGGCCTACCCCGACGGCACCGGGCAGCCCTCGACCCGCCCGCTGCAATGCCTGGCCGCCCTCCCGCTCGTCGCAGGCGAGACGCCGGTCGGCGCTCTCATCCTCACGGGTACCCGGCCGCGCGAGTTCCGGCGGCTGGAGCAGGAGTTACTCGGTGCGCTGGTGCGCGTCGGCGCCCAGGCCCTGCACCGCGCGCTGCTGTATGAGGAGCAGTCCTCGCTGTCGACCACGTTGCAGTCGGCGCTGCTCCCGCAGAGCCTCCCGACACGTATCGACGTCGATCTCGTCGGCCGCTACCTGCCCGCGACGGTGGGGGTCGATGTCGGTGGCGACTGGTACGACGTGCTCGAGCTCGGTGGTTCCAGACTGCTGCTCGTCGTCGGCGACGTCATGGGCAAGGGCGTGCCGGCCGCCACCCTGATGGGGCAGATGCGCAGCGCCGTTCGCACCCTGGCAGCCGTCGACCCGGATCCCGGCGCCATCCTTTCCGGCCTCGACCAGCTGGCCCGCGGTTTCGCGCTGGACGACATCGTGACCCTGGTGATCGTCTCGCTCGACGTCGACACGGGCGCTGCCGTCGTCGCCAACGCCGGACACCTCTCGCCGCTGGTCTTCGCCCCCGGCCAGCAGGGCGAGCTGGCGACTCCGGAGACCCGCGCCGCACCGCCCATCGGCGTACCGGTCTCCGGTCCGCGGGCGAGCTCGCATCTGCGGCTCCCGCCCGGATCGGGGCTGCTGCTGCTGACCGACGGTCTGGTGGAGGAGCGCGCCAACGACCTCGACGCGGCGCTCCTGCTGCTCACCCAGCGCGCGGCCGGGCTGCTCGATGACCCCGAAGCCGATCTGGAGTCGGTGGCTGACGCGCTCGTGCAGCCGCGGGTGCATCGCGACGACGACGTGACGGTGCTGCTCGCCCGGCTGCGTTCGGGATCCGGCGGGGTGGCCTCGGCAGGCGCCGGCACCCGCTGCCTGCTGCACGTGCAGCTCGATCAGGATCCCGGCGGGGTCGCCGCGGCGCGCCGGTTGGTACGGGATGCCGTCCTCGGTGACGGTGCTCACAGCGGTGAGCTGCCTGCCGAGCTCCTGGACTCGATCCTGCTCGTGACCAGCGAACTCGTCACCAATGGGCTGCGCCACGGAGACCCGCCGGTGCTGCTCACGGTGGACCGCAAAGGCCATCGGCTGAGGCTCACCGTGACCGACGCCGGCTCGAAGATCCCGAGGCCGCGCATGGCCGGACCGGAATCGACGGGTGGCCGCGGATTGTTCCTGGTATCGGTGCTCTCCACCGCATGGAAGATCGAGCCGCACGGCAACGAGCGGCTCGGAGCGGGTCAGGGCACCTCGGTCTGGGCGGAGTTCGCTCTCTAGTTCGCGCTGTAACCAGCTCTGCCGGGCACACTGGGATAGCTGTCGGCTGAGAAAGGTCTGGGGTGCTCGCTTCCGTCGTCGAGTGGTTCGCTCGCCGCACCACCGCGGCGTCGTGCTATCCGCCTGCCGCGCTGACGGCGCTCAAGGCAGCTGCGGGCGCCCGGATCAGCGTCGTGCTACCCGCCCGCAACGAGGCGGCGACCGTCGGTGCGATCGTCACCGAGCTGCGCCGGCTGACGGAGTTGGGCCTGGTCGATCAGATCCTCGTCGTCGACTCCGGGTCCAGCGACGCGACGGCTGCCGTCGCCGGCCGGGCGGGTGCCGAGGTGGTGCGTCAGGACGAGGTCCTTCCGCAGCTCGGGGACCGCCCCGGGAAGGGCGAGGCGCTCTGGAAGTCGATGGCGGCCGCGACCGGCGACCTGATCGTCTTCATCGACGCCGACCTCGTCGGCTTCAGCGCCGACTACGTCACCGGCCTGCTCGGCCCGCTGCTGACCGACCCTTCCGTGGCGTTCGTCAAGGGCACGTACGACCGTCCGCTGGCAGTCGGCGGAACGGTCACGCCCACCGGAGGCGGACGGGTGACGGAGCTCGTCGCCCGGCCGCTGCTCAACCAGTTCTGGCCCGAGCTCGCCGGCTTCGTTCAGCCGCTCGGTGGGGAGTACGCCGGCCGCCGCGACGTCCTCGAGCGAGTGCCTTTCGCGGGGGGCTACGGAGTCGAGCTGGGCCTGCTCGTCGACATCTTCGAGCTCGTCGGGCTCGACGCGATGGCACAGGTCGACCTCGGCCGCCGCCAGCACCGTCACCAGAGCGACGAGGCGCTGGCCACCATGGCCGGGCAGGTGATGCTGACGGCCTGGGGACGGCTCGAGCGGCAGGGCCGCATCGTCGAGAGCGCCCCTCCCTCGACCACGCTCACGCAGTTCCGCCGTGATGAGGCGGGCCTGCGCTGGCTGACCTCCGAGACTGCCGTCGCCGACCGCCCGCCGCTGGTCGACGTGCTCGATTACGCCGACCGCCTGGTGCTCGGCAGCGAGTTGGGTCGTGGTGGCTGCTGATCGGCCTGCCTGACCTGCCGGAGCGGCCACAGCGTGGTACACCCGAGGACATGCCGGAGGTATCGATGAGCGCCGCGCAACCGGCGAGGGGACCCTCCGGCGAGGCGAGTCCGGCTGCCCCGCCGGAGCCGCCGACCGTGCCCGCCGGCGCTCACCTCGCGCCCCCGGCCCCACCGCGGGCCGGGTCACCGGGTCGCCAGCCTGCCCGTCGGCCGGCACCGCGCGACCGGCCCGACCGGCGATGGCTGCGCTGGCTGCGGGTGATCGCGCTGGTGATCGGGTTACCGGTGGTCGCCCTGGGGATCGGCCTGCTGGTGGCCTGGATCGTGCATACCGCTCGCGGCAATCCCAGTACCGCTCCCACCCGTTCGGCTCCCCAGCCGTCCGCCTCGGCGGTGCCCTCAGCACCGGCGCCCAGCGCGCCGCCCCGCGTCGTCGTGCCTGCCGACTGGGTCCTCGAGGCCAACCCTCCGGCGGGACTCACGTTCCGCCACCCGCCGGGCTGGATCCGCCGCACGGAGCTGCCGGAGATCCTGCGCTTCGCACCGGCCTCCGTCGGGTCGACGACCCCCGGAGTGGAGGGCATCGGTGCGGGAATCGAACCGAACGCCGCCCCCTCCCAGGCCCTTGCGCAGTTCGTGACGCGGGCCTACGGGACCCAACCGCAGTTGCAGCAGGGACCGGTCACGTCGGTGGCGGCGGCGCATGCCGGCGAGCTGCAAGAGGTCGTGACCTACTCGCGTGGTGGGGTGCCGGTTCGCGTCGTGGTACGTGCCTTCAGCAACGGTGGCGGTAACCCCGGCAGTGTCGTGGTGCTCGGGCGGGCGGCGAGCGCCAACCCCACCCGGGCGGCTGAGCTGGAGGCCGCTGTGGAGGCCTCGCTTCAGCTCAGTGGTTGATCGGCTCAGTGGTTGATCGGCGCGGAAGCACTCTCGAGGGAGACGCTGCGCAGCTCCGTCACGTTAGAGGGCACCGGATCGTCGTCGCCTTCCCGCACGCAGGCGCTGTAGGCCTCGAAGGCCGATGAGGCTGCGGTCACCAAGCCCGTCACCCGGTCGATCTGCCGGCTGACGCGTCGTTCCCCCGCCGGACCCGCGGCCAGCAGCTCCGACAGGCAGTTGTCCACGGCGCGCTGCGCCCGCAGCCAGCCCAGCAGCAGTCGGGCCCGCTCGAGCGAGAGCGGCTCCGGGGACTGCTCGGTCACGTTGTCTCCTTCGACACCGGGCAGTCGGGGGGTGGCTGCGACCTCCACATTGCCCGTCCGGGCGGCGACGTGCAGGGTTTCGGCCGGATGTGTGAGAAGAGTGAGGAGGTGCACTAAAGGCGGGCGGCTGGCTAGCGTCGGCGGGTGGCTGCCGTGCTCTGGTTTCGACGTGATCTCCGCCTGTCGGACCACCCGGCCCTGCTGGCCGCCCGGGATGCCGCCGGAGAGTCGCCGGACGGCGATTCTCCCGCCGTTGTTGGCCTTTTCGTCCTCGACGAAACCCTGCGCCGGCCGTCGGGGGCCGCTCGGCTCGCCTTCCTCTACCGCTGCCTGCGCGACCTCGATGACCAGCTCGGCGGCCGCCTGGTGGTGCGACGCGGCGACCCGGTGAACGTCGTCCCGGCAGTGGCGCGCGAGGCCGGCGCTCAGACGGTCCACGTCAGCGCTGATTTCGGCCCTTACGGCGCCGAGCGGGACCGGTGCGTGGAGGCCGCGCTCTCGCCAGCCGGACGCGAGTTGGTGCGCACCGGCTCGCCGTATGCGGTGGCGCCCGGGAGGGTCCGTCGCGCCGATGGCTCGCCCTATCGCGTTTTCACTCCGTACTCCCGGGCCTGGCGCGCCGCCGGTTGGCGCGCGCCCGCGGCGCGTCCCCGCGAGATTGCCTGGAGGGAACTCGGCGGCACCGGCATCCCGGACGACCCGCCGCTGGGCGAGACCGGCTGCCCCCCGCGGGTGAACGGCAGCGCGGGACCGGCTCCACGCCTTCCTGAAATCCGTCGACGGCTACGCGGACGGGCGGGATCGACCCGCGCAAGCAGCCACCTCGCAGCTGTCGGCCTACCTGAAATACGGCTGCATCCACCCGCGGACGATCCTTGCCGAGCTGCCGGCAAGCCCCGGCGCCGCAACGTTCCAGAACGAGCTGGCCTGGCGGGAGTTCTACGCCGATGTGCTCTGGCACCAGCCGGGATCGGCTCGCGCGGACCTCACCGAAGCCCTCGCCGGGCTGGACTACGAGGACGAGACGAAGGGCCGGGCGGCGCAGCACTTCGAGGCCTGGAAGCAGGGCAGGACCGGTTATCCGATCGTCGACGCGGGCATGCGACAGCTGCTCGCCGAAGGCTGGATGCACAACCGGGTACGGATGATCGCCGCCTCGTTCCTGGTCAAGGATCTGCACATCTGGTGGCGGCCCGGCGCGCGGTGGTTCCTGGAGAAACTGGTCGACGGGGATCTGGCGTCCAACCATCACGGCTGGCAGTGGGTGGCCGGCACCGGCACGGACGCGGCGCCCTACTTCCGGGTCTTCAACCCGGTGCTGCAGGGCGAGAAGTTCGACCCCGACGGCGACTATGTGCGGCGCTACGTCCCAGAACTTCGCGGCATCACGGGGTTGCAGGGCAAGGCCATCCACTCACCGTGGACGGCGCCTGGCGGGCCTCCGCAGGGTTACCCGGCCCCGATCGTCGACCATGCCGCCGAGCGAAAGGACACGCTGGCGCGCTACGAGCACGCCCGCCGCGCCAGGCGCTGACGCCGTGCCGGTGCAGCGGCAAGAGAAGTCGTATCGGCCTTTTGACAAAAAACTCTCAGGGTTTTGACACGAAAGGACGATGAGGGGACGGAGGCAGAGGGCATCGGGGCCCTGATCCACCGGGGGGACAGCTGACATGAGCACGGTGACGCGCGAGAGCGTCCGCAACTCGTTGCCGCAGACCGGTCGCGGAGACGCGATCCTGGCCGCCGTAGCCCTCCTGGTGTGCTTGCTGGCTCTGCTCCTGAAGCTTTCGGGTATCGCCTGACCGGCACCTTTGCGGGTACTCATGAGGGATGGCTGGTCCCGCTGGTCCCCATCCCGGAGCCGGCGCCTGGGTGACGAAGGGCGCCTCACTGCAGGAATTGGCTGCGGCGCTGCCCGGCTGTCGCGGATGTGATCTTGCTGACAACGGATCCCGGCCGGTGTTCGGCGACGGTCCTGCCGATGCCCGCGTGGCCATCGTCGGGGAGCAGCCCGGAGACATCGAGGAGCGCCGCGGCCAGCCGTTCGTCGGACCCGCCGGCAAGCTGCTCGACCGCGCCCTGGAAGCCGCCGCTATCGATCGCGGGCTGGTGTGGGTGACCAACAGCGTTCTGCATTTCAAATTCACCCAATCGGCCCCAGGGAAGCGCCGGATCCACCAAACGCCTGATTCTCACCAGGTCGCGGCCTGCAAACCGTGGCTGGAAGCCCAGCTCAACCGGCTGAGGCCGGAGCTGGTGATCGTGCTCGGCGCGACGGCGGCGAAAGCGTTGCTGGGGCCGTCGTTTCGCGTCACACGACAGCGGGGAACCCTGATACCGGGTCCGCCGGGGAGCGGCGCCCAGTTGATCGCCACCATTCACCCCTCGGCCGTTCTGCGGGGTGACGAATCCGAGCGGGATGTGATGTTCGACGGGCTCGTCGCCGACCTACGGGTTGCTGCAACTGTGCTGGGTATGCCGTCAGGGTGAAGGAAGTCACAGACCAAAGACCCGTGACGGATGGGGGTGAGGTCAGCTAGCCTTCTCCGGTCGGGCGCACCGAACAGGGACGGAACATCAGCCGTCCAATGTCCGTTGTGTCAGGTGCCGTCTAGAAAAGAGCGGCCCAACTTGTCCGTAACGATACCGCCCGATACCCGAAGTGTTCCTGATCACCATTGCCCCGAACTGCCTGAGAAGAGCCGCCACGTGACGCCCCCTACATTGACTTCTTCTTCCCCGAACCCCCCCGCGACCAAGACGCGTCGCCGGTCCGCTGCTGCTCACGCGCGCGGAGCGGCTGCTGCGGTTCCCACTGGGACCTCAGCGGGGTCCTCGTCGTCCACTGCGGTCGACGAGGTCGAGGAACTCGAAGTCCAGCAAGTCGTCGACCTGGTCAACCGCGGACGCGAGTCCGGCGAGCTGACGCTTCGCGACCTTCGCGAGACGCTCGACAAGGCTGACCTCGGGTCCGAGTTGCTGCCTGCCTTGGTCCGCCGGCTGGCTGACGCCAAGGTCGACATCGTCGAGGACGAGCGCGATCCGCGTCCTGCCGGCCCGGCCGATTCCGGCTCGGGCACCGGTGACCTGGTCCGGCTGTACCTGCGCGAGATCGGCAAGGTCCCGCTGCTGAACGCCGAGCAGGAGGTCGACCTGTCCAAGCGGGTCGAGGCCGGCCTGTTCGCCGAGCACAAGCTCGCCAATGGCGGGGAGATGACCCCGAGCCTGCGGCGCGACTTCAACGCCCTGGTCCGCGACGGCCGGGCTGCCAAGCAGCAGCTCATCAGCGCTAACCTGCGCCTCGTCGTCTCGGTGGCGAAGAAGTACACCGGCCGCGGCATGACGCTGCTGGATCTGGTGCAGGAGGGCAACCTCGGCCTCATCCGCGCCGTCGAGAAGTTCGACTACGCCAAGGGCTACAAGTTCTCCACCTACGCCACCTGGTGGATCCGGCAGGCGATCGGCCGTGCAATGGCTGACCAGGCCCGCACGATCCGCATCCCGGTGCACCTGGTGGAGCAGCTGAACCGGCTGACCCGCCAGCAGCGTCAGCTGGTCACCAGCCTGGGCCGGGAGCCCACCGACGAGGAGCTGGCCGAGGCGCTCGACATCTCCATCGAGCAGGTCGCTGACCTTCGCCGCATCAGCCAGGACACCGTCTCCCTGGAGACGGCGGTCGGTGACGACGGCGAGTCGGTCCTCGGTGACTTCATCGAGGATGCTGACGCGGTCGTCCCGTCGGATGCCGCCGCGTTCGGTGCGATGCAGGACGAGCTGCACGGCGTGCTGCACTCGCTGCCCGAGCGCGAGCGTGAGGTCATCCGGCTGCGCTACGGCCTGGTCGACGGTCGCCAGCACACGCTGGCCGAGGTCGGCTCGCGGCTGGGTCTGACCCGTGAGCGGATCCGCCAGATCGAGAAGGAGACCCTGCGCGAGCTGCGTTCGGGATCGACTTCCCGCCGGCTCCGTGAGTACTTGGACTGAGATCAGTCTGAGAAGCCCGCTCGTAGACGTGCCCTGCTGCCAAGTGCAGCGGGGCACGTTGCGTTAGCGGCCGACGCGGCGTTACGGGCCCTGGTCGGTGGTGAGCTCGACGGCCTGCGCAGCCTGCGTCGGCGGGTAGGGCCGCGGCTCGTCGTGCAGGCGCGGACGGTAGCGCCGGAAGCTCGGCACGGCCGCTGCCAGCACGGCGACCCCGACGAGGACGGCGAGGCCTCCGCTGAGCACGGCGCCCTGCAGGCTGAAGATCGACGCGGCCGCACCGGACTCCAGGTCACCCAGCCGCGGCCCGCCGCTGACCACGACGATGAAGACGCCCTGCAGCCGCCCGCGCATCGCATCCGGGGTCGCGGTCTGCAGGATGACCCCGCGGAAGACCGCGCTGATGGCGTCGGCCGCTCCGGAGACCGTCAGCACGATGAGCGCCGGGATCAGCGAATCCACCAGCCCGAACCCGACCACCGCCGCGCCCCAGGCGGCGACGGCGACCAGCACCGCCATGCCCTGCCGCTTGATGCGGCTGAACCAGCCGCCGAAGACGGTGCCGATGAAACCGCCGGCGGCGAGCGCTGTGTAGAGGTAGCCGACCGTGCGCGCACCGCCCCCGAAGCGGTGGGCCGCAAGGGCCGGGAAGAGCGCCCGGGGCATTCCGAAGATCATGGCGACCAGGTCGACCGCGAACGTCATCGTCACGACGGGTTGGGTACGCAGGAAGCGCAGGCCTTCCAGGACGCTCGCGTGACCGGCTTTCGTGCCGCCGCCCTCCGGCGGCAACGCCGGCAGCCGGAGCACCGCGATGAACGCGGCGGCGAAGCTGAGCGTGTCGATCCCGTAGGTGATCCCGAGCCCGGGGCCGGCGATCAGCAGGCCGGCCACCAGTGGCCCGACGGTCGTCGCGAGCGTCATGCCGGCGTAGCTCAGCGCCCCCGCCGCGGGCAGGTCCTGGACCGGCACCAGCCGGGGGATGATCGCCGAGCGGGCCGGGCTGTCGACCCCGGCCAGCAGCGCCTGCACCCCCGCGAGGGCGTAGAGCACGGCGACCGAATGCAGGTGGGTGACCGCCTGCACGATCAGCAACGCCGACGTCGCCGCCAGCAGGGTGGAGGTCAGCATGGCGAGCCGGCGCCGGTCCATCGAGTCGGCGATCGCGCCGCCGTAGAGCCCGCCGATCAGCAGCGGCACGAAGGACACCAGGCCCAGCAGCCCCACCGAGAACGAGCTTCCGGTGATCGCGAACACCTGGACCGGGAGGGCGACGACGGTCAGCTGGGTGCCGGACATGGACACGACCTGGCCGATGAGGAGCCGGCGGTATGCGGGGGAGCGGCGGGCGGGTCCCAGGTCGGTGAGGATCTTGGCGTACCACGGGGAACCGGAGGGAGATGTGCTCAGGGGCCGAGCCTTTCCCGGATCCACCGCTGCGGCACCCCGAGGCTGGAGTGTTGCTCGGTGACGAGCAGGAAGCGCACCCGATCGTGCAGCCGGTCAGGGCGGCCCTGCCAGAACTCCACGCGTTCGGGGGTCAGCCGGTAGCCGCCCCAGTTCGGCGGCCGGTGGATGGGCCGGTCGCCGAAGTGGGCGGTGACATCGGCCACCCGCTTGTCCAGCTCCTCGCGGCCTCCGGGGAGCGGCTGGGACTGGGGGCTGGCCCACGCCGCCAGTTGAGCCCCCCGCGGCCGGGCCGCGAAGATCGCGTCGGACTCCTCGCTGGAGGTGCGCGTCACCCGACCTTCGGCATGCACCTGGCGCTCCAGCTCGATCCAGCTGAAGCAGATGCCGGCGTACGGATTGGCGGCCAGATCCTGGGCCTTGCGCGATTCGTAGTTGGTCGCCCAGACGAACCCGGCGTCGTCCCAGGACTTCATCAGCAGCGTCCGCGCACGTGGCCGGCCCCGCTCATCCGCGGTGGCCAGCACGAAGGCCTGAGGCTGGTTGAGCGGCTGCGCAGCGGAGAACCACAGGTCGAATTGCTCTCGCCATCCGGCGGCGACCGCCGAGTCGTCCAAACGATCGGAGCCGTAGTCTCGGCGCAGGTGAGCGGTATCGGGCACGACACCTAGTCTGCCCATCCTCCGCCCTCCGAGGTGGCGACAGTTGGTGCGGATCTAGCGCAAGTACGGGACGACAGGAGTGGCAGATATGCCGGACACGGTTTTCAAGCCGGGGCTTGAAGGCGTCATCGCGTTCGAGTCGGAGATCGCCGAGCCCGACCGTGAGGGCGGCGCGCTGCGTTATCGCGGCGTGGACATCGAAGATCTCGTCGGTGCGTACTCGTTCGGCAGCGTGTGGGGGCTCCTGGTCGACGGGAAGTTCCGGCCGGGCCTGCCGCCGGCCGACCCGTATCCGGTCCCGGTGCACTCCGGTGATATCCGGGTCGACGTGCAGAGTGCGATCGCCATGATGGCCCCCGCGTGGGGCATGCAGCAGCTGATCGACGCCTCCGACGAGCAGGCGCGCAACGACCTCGCCCGCATCTCGGTGACGGCGATGTCCTTCGTCGGCCAGGCCGCCCGCGGCCTCGGGATGCCGATGGTGCCGCAGAGCGAGGTCGACAAGGCCGAGACCGTGGTCGAGCGGATGATGATCCGCTGGCGCGGCGAGCCCGATCCCAAGCACGTCCAGGCGGTCGACGCCTATTTCGTCAGCGCTGCCGAGCACGGCATGAACGCGTCGACCTTCACCGCGCGCGTCGTCGCCTCCACGGGTGCTGACGCGGCCGCGTGTGTCTCGTCGGCCATCGGGGCGCTTTCCGGCCCGCTGCACGGCGGAGCGCCCTCGCGCGTGCTGAAGATGCTCGACGATGTCGAGCGCGAGGGTGACGCCTCCCGCTACGTGAAGAACCTGCTCGATTCCGGCCAGCGGCTCATGGGCTTCGGTCACCGGGTGTACCGGGCCGAGGACCCCCGTGCCCGAGTACTCCGGCGCACGGCCCGCGAGCTCGGCTCGCACCGTTTCGAGGTCGCCGAAGCGCTGGAGAAGGCCGCGCTCGCCGAGTTGCACGAGCGCAAGCCTGACCGGGTGCTCGCCACCAACGTGGAGTTCTGGTCGGCCGTGGTGCTCGATTACGCCGAGGTGCCGGCCCACATGTTCACCTCGATGTTCACCTGCGCCCGCACCGCTGGTTGGAGCGCTCACGTCCTCGAGCAGAAGCGCACCGGCCGGCTGATCCGCCCGTCCTCGCGCTACATCGGTCCCGGACCCCGCAAGCCCTCGGAGGTCGGCGAGGGGACCCCGGAGTCGGCGCTCGCTGGGCTGAGCCGCTCGTGAGCGTCGCGCTGGTACACGATCGTCGTTGACGCCGCTGACCCGAAGGCGCTCGGCCGCTGGTGGGCGCAAGTGCTGGACTGGGATGTGACGTTCGAAGACGACGACGAGACCGATGTCGCTCCCGGACGCGGGCCGGACGGCAAGGAGCTCGAGCCGTTCCTGACGTTCGTGACCGCGGCCGACGGGAAGGCCGGCAAGAACCGGCTGCACATCGACCTCGCACCCGACGATCGGGATGCCGAGGTCGAGCGGTTGCTCGCGCTGGGTGCCAGCCGCGCCGATATCGGTCAGGCCGACGATGTGAGCTGGGTAGTGCTGGCCGACCCCGAGGGCAACGAGTTCTGCGTCCTATCCGCCCGCTGAGGCGACAGAACTCAGCGGCCACGGGCGCCGCACTACATACCCTGGAGCCATGGCACCGGCGATCGACATCCCTGCTGAACTCCTTCCCGAAGACGGCCGATTCGGCTGCGGCCCGTCCAAGGTGCGGCCGGCCCAGGTCGATGCCCTGCACGCGACGGGACGCTCGCTGCTCGGAACGTCGCACCGGCAGAAGACGGTCAAGTCGCTCGTCGGACGCCTGCGGGCGGGCCTCGGCGACCTGTTCACGCTTCCCGACGGCTACGAGGTCGTGCTGGGAGTCGGCGGGGCGACGGCGTTCTGGGACATCGCGACGTTCGGCCTGGTGCGCGAGCGCTCGCAGCACGCCGTGCTCGGGGAGTTCTCCTCGAAGTTCGCTGCCTCGACCCGCGGGGCGCCCTTCCTGGCCGAGCCGAGCATCGTCGAGGCGGCCCCCGGCGGCGCGCCGACGCTTCCGCGCCGAGGCCGGCATCGACGTCTACGGCCAGCCGCACAACGAGACGTCCACCGGCGTCGCCATGCCCGTGCAGCGGGTCGCGCGGCGCCGACGAGGGTGCACTGCTGCTCGTCGACGCGACGAGCGGGGCGGGCGGGCTGCCCGTCGACCTCGCCGAGTGCGATGCGTACTACTTCGCCCCCCAGAAGTGCTTCGCCTCCGACGGGGGCCTGTGGGTCGCGCTGATGTCACCCGCCGCGCTCGAGCGAGCCGCCGAGATCGCCGCGTACGGATCGCTGGATCCCGCCGTTCTTCGACCTGCCGACGGCGATCGACAACAGCCGGCTCGACCAGACCTACAACACCCCGGCGCTGGCGACGATCTTCCTGTTCGCCGAGCAGGTGCGCTGGATGCTCGACCAGGGCGGGCTGAAGTGGTGCGTCTCGCGCACCACCGAGTCGTCCGTCGACCGCTGTACGACTGGGCCGAGCGCTCGCCCTACGCGCAGCCGTTCGTGAGCGATCCGGCAGCTGCGCTCGCTCGTCGTCGGCACGATCGACTTCGACTCCTCGATCGACGCGGCGGCGATCGCGGCCGCGCTGCGGGCCAACGGCATCCTCGACACCGAGCCCTACCGCAAGCTGGGCCGAAACCAGCTGCGAGTCGGCATGTTTCCGGCGGTCGAGCCCGAGCGACGTCGAGGCCCTGACCGCCTGCATCGACTACGTGATCGAGCGCCTCTAGCGCTGTTGCAAGGCGGCGGTGCGACGCGCCGCTGACACGGCGGGTGACCTGATCGCGTCCGGCGTGCACCATGTGCTCATGCACGTCCCCGAGCTGCGCACGGCGAGCCGCCGGGCTGACCGCGCGGCGGCCGCCCAGTGGCGCGAGGAGCGCCGGGTGATGCGTGAGGAGGGACGCGAGGACGGCTGGGCGTTGCCGCTGCAGCTGGCGGTGGTCACCGATGGCAGCGACCGCGGGCTCGCGGAAATGGTGCGCGCCGGGGGAGCCGACGTCATCGGCCTGCTCGCTCCGGAAGCGCTGGAGTCGCTCGTCTGGGCGGCTGAGGCCCAGGCCGATCACGGCTACAGCGCGCTCGACGCGCTGGCTGCCGACGCGGTCGACGCCGCCTGCCTCGACCTCCCGCTGGCCGAGTCCTGCCGCGTCGCGGGCTTGCTGCTCGAGGACGGGGTGAGCGTCGTGCTGGCCCGCCCCGAGTTGCCGGAGCGGGCGGCGGTGCGGGCCTTGCTCGATGCGGCCGGGGTCGGCGGGTCGGCTGCCGTGCTGGCGCTACGCACCCGCGGCTGGCGTTCACTGGCTGACGCGGCACGGCTGCTGCCCGACATCGGCCCGCTCTCGCAGCTGACGGTGATGGGCTGGCCCGCGGGGCGGGCGGCCCGCGCCGAACTCTGCGACGTGGTCCGCCGGCTGTGCGGCGACGTCGTAGCGGTCTGTGCGAGCGCCTCGGCCATGCCGGCCCACGAGCTCGCGCCGACGGCTCCGGTCACCCTGTCGTTGCTCACCTCCGGGGGAACGACGGTCCTGGCGAGCGAGTCGGCGAAGTCGGCTTTCTCCCGGCGCGCAACTGACTCTCATCGGCGCGGCCGGGCGGCTCGTGGTCGGCCAGCGGTCGCTGCAGATCTCCGACAGCAAGGGCGTCCGCACCATCGCGGTCGCGGCGCCCGCCGATCCGGTGCGGGTGGCGACGGAGGGGTTACGCGACGACCTCGCGGGTCACCCGAGTGTGGCCGCCGGTCTCGGCGACGTGCTGGCCTGCGCGCGCGGTCATGGAACTCGCCGTCCTCTCCTACGACTGCGACGCCTGGGTCGAGGCCTGACCACCCCGTTCCCCCGGCCGGAATTCGAGGAGGGTCGGGTCAGGCGCCGGCGAGGCGGTCGAGTACCGGGATAACCCGGGAGAGCGCGTCGAGGTCGTCGGCCGTCAGCTCGCTCAGGCGGGCGCTGAGCCACTCGTCGCGGCGGCGCCGGTCCGCTGCCAGCAAACGGCGTCCTTCTTCGGTGATGGCGACGAGGACCTGGCGCTTGTCGCCCGGACGGCTGCTGCGATCGACCAGCCCGCCCTTCGACAGCCGGCCGACGACCCTGGTCATCGATGGCGGTGCCACCTTCTCGAACGCCGCCAGCTCGCCGAGCGGCAATGGTCCGTGGCGATCCAGGGTCGCCAGGGCGGCGAGGTGGGTGGCGGACAGGCCGACGTCGTCGCGTTCCTGTCGCATCCGGCGGGACAGGCGCATCACCGAAATCCGCAGCGCTGCGGAAAGCCCGGGCTCGGGCGGCGTACTCACGCCCCCAACGTAAACGGCTGCCGTCGCGATTTGCGGGCATTCTCAAGGTGTGAGCAGCCCGCCCGTGACGCCGAGGCCGGCGGCTGCGCCGGTCGCGACGCGCGGGGGGTATCGCCGGGTCTTCGCCGTGCCGGAGTTCCGGGTCCTGTTTGCCGCCGCGTCGATTTCGATGCCGGGCAACATCGTGGCCGGGCTCGCCGTCTCGGTCCTGCTCTACCGGCGCACCGGGTCGGCGTTCCTGGCCGCTTCGGCGCTGGCGCTCGAGTTCGTGCCGTACCTGGCCGGGGTGGCGCTCTCGGCTCTCGCCGATCGGCTGCCCCCTCGCGCCGGCATGGTGGGCGCCAGCCTGATCAGCGCTGCTTTCGCTGCGGCGATGGCGATCCCGCGGCTGCCGATTCCGGTGCTGCTGCTGATGATTGTGGGGATCGGGACGGTCGCGCCCTTCTTCAGCGGCCTGCGCACCACCGTGCTGACCGAGGTGCTTCCCGGACCGTCGTACATGCTCGGCGTGAGCCTGATGGGGATGGTCGCGCAGCTCTCTCAGGTCGGTGGTTACGCGCTCGGCGGCCTGCTGCTGGCCGTCATCAGCCCGAGCCAGGCACTGCTCTTCGACGCTGCCACTTTCCTGGCGGCTGCGGTGCTGCTGCATTTCGGCTCCCGCCGCCGGCCGCCTCGTGCCACGGCTGCGGGCCGCGGCGCGTTCCGCGACTCGTTGGCTGTCGTCCCGATGCTGCGGAGCCGTCGGGCGCTGCGCCGCGTGCTGCTGCTCAGCACGCTCGCGCCGATGCTTGCCGTGATTCCGGAGGCTGTCGCGAACCCGTATGTCGCCCAGCACGGCGGCTCCTCGGGTCACGGTGCTCTGGGGGTCGGGCTCTACCTCGCGGCCATTCCGATCGGCACCGTGCTCGGTGACGTGCTGGCGGCCCAATTGCTGACGCACGCCGGACGGATGCGGCTGGTGCGGCCCATGGTGCTGGCCTCGTTCGCGCCGGGCCTGCTCTTCGCGCTCTCGCCAGGTCTGCCGCTTGCCCTGGGGCTGCTGGTCGTGACGGGCAGCGCGTCGGTCTGGACCATGGGGCTGGGGCAGCTGCGGGTCGACCTTGCTCCGGCGGAGATGCTGGGCCGGGTGATCACGCTGTCGACGTCGCTGCAGATGGTGACCCAGGGGCTCGGGTTCGCCGCTGGGGGCGCGTTGGCCGACGCGCTACCCGCGGCGGACGTCATCGTCATCGGCTCGATCGCCGGGCTGCTGATGACGGCCGTGCTGGTCCGCCGACCGCTAGCGTCCCAGCCATGACCCGCAAGCCCGATCCGCCGCCGCTGCCCTACGACGGCGTGCTGACGGTGACCATCGGCACCGGGATCTGGCTGGTGGCGCTCATCGTGCTGCTGCCGTTCTGGTCGCACCTGAAACGCGACGGCCACCTGTGGTGGGTCGCCACGGCCGCGGTGGGATTCGGCCTGGGATTGCTGGGGATCGCGTATTGCCGGCGCCGCGCGGCGTCGCTGCGGCGCCAGGGTCGCAACGTCGGGGAGTGAGGTCTACCCGTCCAGGTCGGCCTCGGCGTCGAGGGCATCGCGACGCTCCGGCTGGCGCAGCGCGGCGGCGATCGCGTGGCGCTCGCTCCAGCGCCCGCTCGTCCATGCCAGCGAACGTGACCGCGCTTCCGGGGTGCCGTCGTGATGCGTCCCGAACCAGCCCACCTGCCGCGCGATCCCGTCCGCGTCGCACACCGTCAGCGGCGCCTCGCTCACCACGGTGAAATCGGCGAGGCTGCTGGCGAGCGGGATCCCGAGCATCCGGGCGACGTCCGGCGCCTGGTCGGCCGGGACGCGTACCGGTGCCCGATTCCCCAGCAACGGCAGCAGATCTGGACGGTCGACCACCACGGCCCGGTCGGCCGCCACCACGCCGATCGGCGTGCGGACGAACTCCGGTGGCTCCTCCTCGGACGGTCCGAGAGCCGTGCAGATCGCCAGGTACAGCACCCGCGCCTGGGGCCAGCTGAGCGTGCGGCCAGGATCCCCGATCCGGTCGAGAACGTCGTAGAGGTCGACCGGATCGCCGAGCGCGGCGACCGTGGTGCGTACCCCGATCGCTTCGAGGAACGCGGGGTCGAAGCCGTCGGGCGCCGGGTCGTGAAGCGCCTCCAGCTCGCCGGGAAGCGCTACCTGCGTCGGGGACCTACCGCCCGGCAGCACCGGGTGGGTACGCAACCACCAGCGCGTGTAGTCAGAGGCGAGCACGTCGGCGCGCAGCCCGGGCTCGGCGAGCACGCCGAGCGCTGCGGGCCAGCGGACGAGTTCCAGGTCGCGTACCGCCCGGAAGCCGGCCAGCACCGGGCCCGCCGTTGCGGATTCGGCCAGCTCCGCGACCCATTGATCGGAGGCATCCAGCTCGAGCAGCACCGGATCGTCGGGGTCGAGCACTACCTCATCCGCGCGGAGCACGGTGAAGCTGTCGAGAACGCCTGCCGCCGCCAGCACTGCCGGGTCGTGCGCATCCGCGACGTCCGCCGCGAGTTCGCCGAAGGGCGCGTCCGCTCGCACCACCCGCGCCAGCGCACCGCCCGGCAGCACGAGCTCCCCGGCGGGCCAGAGGTCGCCATCGGCGCCGGGTAGCAGGAGCCGTTCGGGCAGGTCGGCAGGCACCCCCTCAAACGCCGGTGCCAGCGCGGCGACCAGGGCGAGAGCGGCCGTGTAGGGCACGTCGTCATCGGTCACGGCCGGATCGGCGAGCAGCGTCGCGGGGTCGGCGTCGACGGCGCCGAGGCCGCGCAGGAACTCGCCCGCGGCCCCCGTGCTGACCGCGGGATCCGCGAGCCGCAGCGAGAGGCCGCCCAGCGCCGACGCGTCGAGGCCGGCACCGGGCAGCAGCACCCCGCGCGGGCCGGTCACCGTCCGTCCGTCGGCCAGCGGCACCGGCAGCGCGGCCAGCGCATCCCGGTCGGGAACTGCCCGCAGCGCCGGGTACAGCGCGGCCCACCACGGCGCCGGTCGGGCCAGCCCCGCGAGCAGCGTCACCAGTTCACCGGCACCCAGCTCCCGGACCCCGAGCACCCGCCGCGCCGCCGCCCAGCGCGGGCCGTTGTACCTGGCGGGCAGCAGCGCGGGCAGATCGTCGTCCAGCAGTTCGGTGACGGCGTCGCTGGCCGGGCCGAGGTCGAGCACCAGCGCGTCGGCCCCGCGCAGGTTCCCCGGCAGCATCCGGGCCTGCGGCAGTGCCGCGCGGAGCGCATCGGTGATGGCGGCGTCAACCGGACCCGACGGCAGCCCGGTGGGGACGAGGCGCAGGTCCTCGGTGCGCTCCGCCAGCGCCGTGAGCGCCGCGGCGACTTCCGCCAGCATCGCGTCGGCCAGCGGCCCGGGCGCGATACGGCGCCTGCCTGGATCAACCGGCACCGTGGCTAGGACGAAGGCCGGCAGTGACAGGGGCTCGTCCGTGGGCTGCGGTGCCCGCAAGACCCGCGGCACGTGCGCCGGCCACTCACCCTCGGGCAGCAGGACCCGCACCTGGAACGTGTCGCGGCGCTGCTCCTCGACCCCGCGCGTCGCGAGCAGCTGCGGGTCGACGCGTCCCGTGCGCAGGATCCCGGTCCAGCGTTCACCGTCGAGCACCGCGTCAGCGCCGCCCCAGCGGCAGGTGAAGGTGCGTTCGGCTGCCCGGCCGGGCAGCTCGATCCGGACGGTCACCTGCGCCAGGGCCGGTAGTACCAGCAGCAGCGTCGGATCGAGGTCCTCGACCAGCCCGAGGGCGAACGCGAGGGCGTCGTCGTCGAGCGGCAGCCGCACCAGGGTGTCGAAGCCATCCGGAATCCCGCTGGGTGAGATCGGATACGGCAGCCGGAGCGTCGGTACCTGACCGCCGCGCCGCCCGAGTTCCTCAGCGAGGGCCGGGATCCGGGCGACCTCCTCGCGGGTGCGGGCCTGCGACCAGCCGACCCCACCGGTACGGCTGATCAGCTCCGGCGCCGAACTCACGCTCAGCGTGGCCGCGAAACCCACACCGAAGCGCCCGACGGTGTCGCCGGCGCGCTTGGCCGACGCTCTCAGCGTGGAGGCGGCGCAGACCCCAGCCGCGGACAAAGGGGTGCCGGTGTTGGCCACCTCGAGCGCCTGCTCGGTCAGCCGGATCAGGACGTGGCCATCGGCGTGGCTGGCATCAGCGGCGTTCTGCAGCAGTTCGACGATCAGCCGATCGCGATACGCCCCGAGGGCCGCGTCTTCCTCGGCGTTCGCGTCCTCCCGGAACCGTGCCGGGGATGCGGCCCACCCGTCGAGAACCGCCTTGCGCAGTGCGGCCGTGTCGAACGGATCGGGCTCAGGAATGGCCGTAGGGCTCGCCTTCGGTCCCGGCGACGGCCTCGGCCCGGTCGACGGCGCCGGGATCGTGCACGGCCACCGGCTCGGTCTCGGTTTCAGGCTCGGTCTCGGCGGCAGGCTCGGTCTCCAGCGCTTCCATCGCGTCGTCGTCGAAGGGCACCGGCTGCGGGTGGGCCGACGGCAGCACGAGGGCCTCCGAGTGGGCGCCGCAGCCGTGATCGTCGGCGACCACCGACGCGTCGTCCGGGGCGAACTCATTGCTGCAGACCCCGAAGAGCTGCCCGAGAGCGCCGACCAGGCGGACGTAGAAACCGCAGGTGCCGCACTGGGCGGGGGCCGAGCGGCTGATCGCGGCTGACGGTCCGGGGTCGCTCTCGTACCAGCGCGCCGCCGCCTGCTCGCGTCCCTCGAAGGACAGCACGCGCGGGCGGCCCAGGCCGAGCTCGAAGAACAGCAGGTCGTCCGACAGTTCCTCGACGTCGTTGACCCGTAGCACCAACCGGGGATCGTCGGCGGCGGTCGGCAGCAGGTCGCCGACCCCGAGATCACCGGCCTGGATGCGATCGGACCACGGCACCCAATCCGGGGCGAGCATCGCCTCGTCGCCCGGGAGCAGGACGACCTCGTCGACCGTGATGAGCTTGGCGCGAGGGGCACGCGTGAGCACGACGGCCCAGTACCAGCCCTTGTAGGCCGGTATGCGGCAGGCGAACCGGTGTACGACCAGGCGGTCGTCCTCCGCCTCGATGCCCAGCGGCTCCCCGACGAAAGCCGCCGAACCGGCCTCCTCGACCGCTGCGTCGAGCGCCAGCTCGGTCGCCGCGGCGCAGGCGGCATCGGCGCTCTTACTGCGCGTTCGTACTGCGGTCATGTCAAAAGGCTTTCTGTGCGTCGTCGGCGCCGTGAATCCGCTGCGGAATTGCCGCAAGCGCTCCAGGTTGGCGCATGCTGGGGAGGGGACTGCAAAGAAAAGCCAACCGGGCACACATGCTCACGTTCACATGGTGCCCGAAAGGCTGTCCACAGATAGCGGAAGTTGTCGCCACGACGGTTGCGAGCAGGAGAGACTGGGCTCATGGGAGTGCGCGGCACGCTCGATGGGAGCGTGGGCCGGATGCGGCGCGCTGCCCGCGCGGGCGGTGCCGACCAGTCCGGCCTGGCGCCGCTGCTCGAGCTCACGTTCTTCAGCTCCGCCGGCGACGCGCTCGTCACCGTGGCGCTCGCCGGCTCGCAGTTCCTGTCGGTCCAGCCGGGCGAGGCGCGCACGAAGGTCGCGCTCTACCTGCTGGTCACCATGGCCCCGTTCGCCCTGCTCGCGCCGGTCATCGGCCCCGCGCTCGACCGCTTCCCCAATGGCCGGCGGGTCGCGCTCGGGCTCACCATGCTGGCGCGCGCCGGGCTGGCGATCACCCTCGCCCGCCACATCAACTCGCTGTACCTGTATCCGCTGGCCCTGGGCCTGCTGGTGCTCTCCCGCGCTTTCGGCGTCGCTCGCAGTGCTGTCGTGCCGCGCGTGCTGCCGGAGGGCTCCACGCTGGTGAAGGTCAACAGCCGGGTGACCCTGACGGGCGTGCTCGGCGGCTTGGTGGTCGCGCCGATCGGCTTCGGCATCGCCAAGGTCGTCGGCTATCCGTGGATGCTGCGGGTCGGCGCCGCGGTCTTCGTCGTCGGCCTGTTCCTCGCGTGGGGGCTGCCCTCGATCGTCGACAGCGCTGCGGGGGAGAAGAAGGCGCCCTCGATCAGCCGGGCAGCGGTCACGCCCAGCGAGGGCGGTCGGGTGCACCGGATCCTGGGCGAGCTCCCGGCGGCCCTGCGCAGCGCGGCCGCGCTGCGCGCCCTGGTCGGCTTCCTCACGCTCTTCCTGGCCTTCCGTGCCCGCGAGGACGGCCTCGGCCTGTCCGGGATCGCGATCCTCGGCCTGGCAGCCGCCGTGGGTAGCGCGGTCGGCGTCTTCATCGGTGGCCGGGTGAAGCAGTCGAAGCCCGAGACCCTGCTGGTCATCGGCCTGCTGTGCGCCACGGCGGCCTGCCTGGCGGGTGCCATCCTCTACAGCGTCGTGACGGCCATGCTGGCCGCGCTGATCACGACGATGGCGGGCTCGATGAGCAAGCTCGGCCTCGATGCCGTCATCCAGCGTGACATCGCCGAGGACACCCGCAATTCCGCTTTTGCCCGTTCGGAGACGGCGCTGCAGCTCTCCTGGGTCGCCGGCGGTGCATTCGGGCTGCTACCCATGCCGGGCTGGCTCGGTTTCGCCTTGGGCTCGGCATTCGTCGTCACGGCCCTGGTGACCGAGACGGCGTCGCTGCGCCGAGCCCGCGAGTACCGCCGCTCCCACCGGTCGGCCGGCGGCGGCCAGGTGGCGGGCCAGCAGCTCGACCGCATGCGCCGGTTCTCTCAGTAGTTGGAGTCTGACAGTAGGTCAGTAGGTCGTTACCGTGAAGCCGTGGGCCGGCGGCGTGGGTGGGGCGTGCTCGCCGTTTTCGTGGCGGTCGGCGTGCTCGCTGCGTGCCAGCAGCCCACCCCGGGAGTGACCCTGCAGTCCGGTTCGCGCGTCGTGCGCTCGTCCGCCACCGTGTACGTCCGGGACGGCAAGCAGATCAGCGGCTCGCGGGCGGTGAAGGCGCTCGCCGTGCACCCCGGGGCCCTGGTGAACATCGACGTCGACCGCTCGCTGGCCAAGAAGGGCTGGTCGGTCCACATCACCACCGGAAGCGACAGCAGCAGCACGCTGAACTCGGCGGTCTTTCGTGGGCAGCAGCACTTCTCGTTCAACGTCGGCAGCGCCAACACCGACGTGGTGATCTCCGAGCAGGGCGCCGGCAGCGCACCCGGCGGGTTGTGGGCGTTCACGCTGCAGCCCACCCTGCAATGACGACTGCCTCCATGCAGCCGGCGGCTGGCCTGCTGGTCGTGACCGCGGTGAATGCCGAGCGTGACGCGGTTGCCGGCGGGCTCGGAGCCGGCGAGCCGGGCGTGCTCGGACCGTACGAGGCGCTGTTCGGGCCGGGTGTGACGGTCATGGCAGGCGGGGTGGGGCCGGCAGCTTCGGCGGCGGCCACGGCGACCGCGCTGAGCCTGGCTCCGGGTGGCTACGCGCTGGTGGTGAGCGCGGGTATCGCCGGCGGGTTTGCGGGGCGCGCCGCCGTCGGCGAGGTGGTGGAGGCGACCCGGATCGTGGCGGCGGATCTGGGTGCCGAGTCGCCGGATGGTTTCCTGACTCTGGACGCGTTGGGGTTCGGTAGCGGCGAGGTGGTAGCTGCGCCGCTGGGGATCCACGGCGCCCGGCGGGGCCCGGTGCTGACCGTTTCGACGGTCACCGGCAGCGAGGCCCGCGCTGCCGAACTGGCGGGGCGTGGCGGGTACGCGGAGGCGATGGAGGGATTCGGAGTGGCTGAGGCTGCGTCACGGCACGGTGTGCCCGTCGCGGAGTTACGCGCGATCTCCAACCAGGTGGGGCTGCGCGCCGCGGCGGCCTGGGACATACCGGGGGCGCTGGGAGCCCTTGGACGGGCAGCCCGCGAGCTGTCAGGAGCGCTGTCGTGACCGAGCCGCTGGAGCTGGCGTTCTCCCCGTGCCCCAATGACACGTTCGCGTTCCACGCCTGGGTCGCCGGGCAGCTTCCTGACGCGCCTCCCGTGCAGGTGTCCTACGCCGACATCGACGTGCTGAACGGATGGGCAGCGGGCGGGCGCGGCGACGTCATCAAGGTTTCCTACGCCGCCCTGCCGGCCCTGCTCGCCGACTATGCCCTGCTGCCGTCGGGCGGCGCGCTCGGTCGCGGCTGCGGTCCGCTGGTCGTCACCTCGGCGCGCGAGTCGCTGGCCGGAGCCACCGTCGCGATCCCCGGCCGGCAGACCACCGCGTACCTGCTCTTCCGGCTGTGGGCGAAGGACCAAGGGCGTCGCGTCGATCCGGGTGCTGCCGTTCGACAAGATCATGCCGGCCGTCGCCGAGGGTTCGGTCGACGCGGGACTGATCATCCACGAGTCGCGTTTCACCTACCCGTCCTACGGCCTGCAGGCGATCGTCGACCTCGGCGACTGGTGGGAGGGCGACACCGGATTGCCGATCCCGCTCGGAGCCATCCTGGCCCGGCGCCGCTTCGGGGCGGAGCAGATCGAGCGGCTCGGGTCGGTCATCCGGTCGAGCGTCGAGGCGGCGTGGGCCGACCCCGCTGCCTCGCGCGCGTACGTGCTCGAGCATTCGCAGGAGATGGCGCCTGACGTGGTCGATCAGCACATAGCGCTGTACGTGAACTCCTTCACCGCCGACCTCGGCGACGAGGGCTATGCCGCCATCTCCGGCCTGCTGGATCGTGCCGTGTCCGCCGGGCTCACCGGCGCGCTGACCGGCCCACTGCGGTGAGCGGGGCCGAGGGCGGCGTCCGGAGTTTCCGTACGCCCGCTCGAGGTGGGCGAGGGGCTCGCCGCGGCCTGGAAGCTGACGAAGGTCGCGTTCGGGTTCCAGAGCGGCGAGCCGAGCACCATGCCCGATGCGTCGACCCTGCCCGACGGCCGGATCGTCTACGGAGCCTTCGACAGCGCAGGCCGGCTGACCGGCACCATCCACGACGTCTGCCACGACCAGTGGTGGGGCGGGCGGCGGGTGGCCGCGTCCGACATCTCCGCGGTCGCCGTCCTTCCCGAGGCGAGGGGAACCGGCACGGCGCGCGCGATGCTCAAGGCGGTGCTGGAGGGTGCGCACGAGCGAGGTGCGGCCGTCAGCGCCCTGTATCCGACCGCGGGGGCGGTCTACAGCGCGAGCGGCTGGGCCTTCGCCGGCCAGTTGCGCACGCTCGAACTGCCGGCCGCCCTGCTCGCGACGGTGCCGGCACTGCAGCTCAATGGCGCCCGCACGCTCACCCTGCGCCCGGCCGATCCCGGCGGGGCCGACCAGCCTGCCGTCTGCGACCTGTACAACCGGGTGGCCCGGGCCCGCGAGGGCCTGCTCACCCGTAGCGGCCCCGGATTCGCCGAGGACAGCTTTCCCAAGGGCATCGACGGCATGACGCTGGCGTACGACGAGGACTCGCTCGTGGGTTATGCCAGCTGGATGCGCGGCACCGGCTACCGGGCCGAGGCACTGCTCGACGTGCCCGATCTGCTGGCGGTCACCACCGAGGCCGCGCGTGAATTGCTGGCCGTACTCGCCGGCTGGCGCAGCGTCACCCCGACCGTCCGGTTGCGGCCGCTCGACTTCGATCCGATCACCCCGCTCCTGCCGCGGGAAGCCGGCTCCAAGCTCGACACGCGGCCCTGGATGCACCGGCCCGTCGACGTGGCGCGGGCGCTCTCGAGCCGCGGCTGGCCGCTGAGCCGGCGCGGTCGCGGTCACGTTCCATCTGCACGACCCCATCGCCTCGTGGAACGACGGGGCCTGGCAGTTCGACGTCGCCGACGGTCACGGGGAGCTGGCCCGCACCGGCACCCATCCGGAGCTGAGGCTGCATGTCGCCGGCTTCGCGCTGCTCTACTGCGGGGTCGCGACGCCGTCCATGCTCGCGGAAGCCGGGCTGCTGCACGGCCCGGACTCCTGCATCAGCGGCCTGGAGCTGATCCGTCCCAAATCCGCCGCGCAGCTGCTCGACTACTTCTAGCGCGCCGGCTCAGGCCTCGAGCTCGTCGGCGACGGCGTGCACGACCTTCGCGACCTTCTGCGCCACCCGCTTGTCGGGGTGCTTGCCGCGGCGCAGATCCTTCTGAACGGTGTCGAGCAGCTGGATCATGTCTTCGATCATCCCGTGCAGCTCCTGGGGATCCCGCCGCGGCGTGGTCGCGAGTCGCGGGGGCGCGCTGAGCAGCTGCACCGAGAGTGCCTGCTCGCCGCGGCGGCCCTCGGCCACCCCGAATTCGACCTTCTCGCCGGGCTTGAGCGCCGTGGTACCTGCCGGGAGCGCGGCCTTGTGGACGAAGACGTCTCCGCCGTCGTCTCGGCTGAGGAAGCCGAAGCCTCTTTCAGGATCGAACCATTTGACGCGACCGGTCGGCACCGTAGACCTAATTTCCTCGTGCGGCATGAGAGTGCCGCGGGGCGGAGCAGTGAGTTCGCCTGAGGATATTCGTCGGGGGCTGATCGTGCGGCCGGGTTAGCCGCGCGCAGGCTGGGCACGGCTGGTGTCAGCACGGTGGACATCACGCTGAACACGCTGGAGGAACCGATATGACTTCGCAGGATTCTGATCTGGACTTCGCGTCGAAGGATGCCGAGGACGAGGCTCACGGCGCCAGCGCGACAGCGGACGAGAGTGTCACCCAGGGTCGCGCCGACGAGATCAACGCCGACGACGAGAAGGCGGCCGAGGGCCTCACGGTCAGTGACAAGGACGCCGCGGCCTACCGCGAGAGCATCGAACGCGGCGCTGCCCAGCAGGGCGAGGGTGCGCCCGAAGTTCTGAGCGTCAAAGCAGTTCGTTCATCGAGCCGCTGCGGAAGCCGCGGGGGTCGACCTCGACACGGTCGAACCCGGTCACCGAGGCCAGCAGGTCGGGGCGGGCGGCAAGCGTCGCCGCGTGGGACGGCGTCCACCTCGATCCGCGCGACGTCACCCATGTCGCGCACCCGCAGGTCGCGGACGGCCAGCCCGGCGCCGGTGAGCGCGGTCCGCAAGCCGGCCTCGGCGGCCTCGACCCGCGCCAGCCGATGGGGCGTGATCGTGATCCCGTACGCGATCCGGCTGGACAGGCAGGCGGCCGCCGGTTTGTCGGCGGTCACCAGCCCCCACTCCCGGCTCGCCGCCCGCACCTGCGCCTTGGTGAGCTGCGCGTCGCGCAACGGGGCCACGGCGCCGCGCTCGTGTGCCGCGCGGATGCCGGGACGAAAGCCCGCGACCGCATCGTCGGCATTCGTCCCGGTGGCGACGCGAACCAGCCCCAACCGCCGGCCGACCGGACCGACGACGTCGAGCAGCTCGGCCTTGCAGAAATAGCAGCGGTCACCGGCGTTGGCCCGATAGCCGGCGCGCTCCATCTCGTGGGTGTCGACGAAGACGTGGCGCACGCCCAGCGCCGGCGGAGAACGTCTCGGCGGCCGCCCGTTCGAGCTCGGGGAGGGAGGGTGAGACGGCCGTTGCCGCAGCCACCCGGTCAGGGCCGAGGGCACGCAGCGCCGCGGCCAGCAGGAAAGCCGAGTCGGCGCCGCCGGAGAAGGCGACCAGGACCGATTCGAGCTCGCGTAGCCGGCCGTCCAGCGCCTGCAACCGTTCGGCGAGCAGGCGATCGGCTTCCACAGGCTCAGCGTATGACCATGCGGCCAGCGGCCTCCCGCGACTAACCTTGACCGGATGAGCGAACCCGCGGCCGCGGAGGCTTCACCGGCCTCGTTCGCCGACGCCCTCGCCGCGATGCCGGACGGCGAGCTGGCTGCCCTGCTGCGCCAGCGCCCCGATGCCGCCGTGCCACCTCCCGCCGACTTCGACGTCCTCGCCAGCCGGCTCTCGTCGCAGCACAGCGTCTCCCGGGTCGCCGAGACGGTCGACCAGTTCGTGCTCGACGTGCTCGAAGCGCTCGTCGTGGCCAGCGGCGACGAGGACGAGCTGGTCGCGTTCTGCCGGGTGCCGATCGCCGACATCCGGCGGGCCACCGACGATCGCGGTGTCGCTCGGCCTGGCCTGGAGCGACGGCGAGGGCCGGCTGTCGGTCGTGAAGGGCGTGCGATCGGCGGTGGGTGAGTACCCGCTCGGGCTCGGCCGCCCGTTCGCGAAGTTGCTTGCCGAGGTGCCGCAGAACGTCAGGGCCCAGATTCGTGACGATCTCGGCCTTCCCGCCGACGAGACGCCCACCAAGGCGTTGACCGCGTACTTCGGCGATCCCGAGGCCCTGGCTGTCCTGCTGGACGAGCTCCCCGCCGCCCAGCGCGGGATCCTGGCCCAGCTGTCGTCCGGCCCGCCGGTGGGTGAGGTCGAGGGCCGGTTGCGCTTCGTGAGCCTGGCCGAGGCCGAGACGGGGGTCGAGCGGCTGCTCGCCCGGGGGCTGCTGATCGCGATCGCGTCCGACGTCGTGGAGCTGCCCCGCGAGGTCGGGCTGGTGCTGCGCGGCGACCGGCCCGCCGGGGTCCTGTCACCGCATCCACCCCCGATCGCCGGCCGCGCCGTCCCGGTCAAGGAGATCGACGGCGGGGGTGCTTCGGCGGCGCTGGACGCGCTGCGCCTGTTCGAGGCGCTGCTCGAGCGTTGGGACGCGGCACCTCCCACCCTCACCCGCGCGGGCGGCCTGCCCGTGCGCGAACTGCGTGCGGCGGCGAAGGCGCTGGGAGTGGAGCAGGACGTCGTCGCGCTGCTGGTGCAGACGGTCGCAGCGGCCTCGCTCGCCGGACGCACGGCCGGGGTGGATCCGGTCATGGTCCCCACCGAGCGCTACGACCGGTGGCGCGATGCGCCGATGGCGGAGCGGTGGGCGCTGCTCGCGTCAGCCTGGTGCGGGATGGATCAGCTGCCCGGTCTCGCGGTCCACGAGGACGGCACGAAGGCCGCCGCGCTGCTCACCTACGACATGGTGCGGCCGGGCGCGGGCGAGCTCCGCCGTGACGTGCTCGCCGCCCTCGCGTCTGCCGGTAAGGGTCACGCGCCCGACCCGGCCCGACTCCCCGCGTGGCTGAGCTGGCGCGTCCCCACCCGGAGCGGCCGCTACATCGACCAGGTCTGCGCCTGGACCGTCAAGGAAGCCCAGTTCCTCGGCGTGACCGGCCGCGGGGCGCTCACCACTGCGGGTCGGGTGCTGCTGGAATCCGCCCACGCCCCCGCGGCCCGCGCCGGCGACGAGACCGAGGCGCGCGCGTACCGCGACGACATCGCCGCGGCGCTGGCCCCCTCGCTCCCGGCGCCGATCGAACACGTGCTGATCCAGGCCGACCTGACGGCCGTCGCCCCCGGTCCTCTCCTGCCGCACATCGCCCGCGAGCTGGGGCTGATCGCCGACGTGGAGTCCGCGGGGGCGGCGACCGTCTACCGCTTCTCCGAAGCCAGCCTGCGCCGGGCCTTCGACGCGGGGCGCACGGCTGTCGAGCTGCACCAGCTGATCGAGCGCCTCGCGCGCGGCACCGTTCCGCAGGGCCTGAGCTACCTGATCGACGACATCGCCCGGCGCCACGGGAGGTTGCGCGCCGGTTCGGCGGCGGGCTACCTGCGCTCGGAGGATCCGGCGCTGCTGGCCGAGGTCGTGGCCAACAAGCGCACGTCCGCTGCGGCGCTGGTGCTGGTGGCCCCGACAGTCGCGGTGAGCCCGCTCGAGCCCGCCCAGATCCTCGCGGTGCTGCGGCAGGCCGGGTATGCGCCGGCGGGTGACGCGAGCCGCGGCGGCGGGGTCGTCCTGGAGCAGTCGGGCGGCCGGCGGGTCCCGGTCGCGGCAGCACGCAACCAGTCCGCCGGCTGGGCGGTGGGAGCCACCCTGCCCGACAGCCACGTCACGCAGACGATCGCGATGCTGCGCCGGGTCGCGGCGCTGCGCCGACCGGGCCGTTCGCGCCGGACCGTGGAGGCCGACGGCAGCCGTGCCGTCAGCACTCCCGAGGCGATCTCCAACCTGCTGCGCGAGGCGGCCGGCGGCTCCTCCGCCGTCTGGATCTCCTACGTGAATGCCGAGGGTCGCCACAGCCGCCGGACGGTCTATCCGACGCTGGTCAGCGGCGGGTTCGTCATCGGCCTGGACGATGAGAGCGGCGAGCGGCGCACGTTTGCCATCAGCCGCATCCAGGAAGCGGCACCTGCCTGACGACCCGTCAGATATGGACCTAAGTGTTACGGAGCAGTAACCCAAGGGGACTACCGTACGAACATGCGGGTCCAGGAGACGTCGGTCATCGTGCATGGCCACCGCCGCGCGTTCACCATCGCCGGCGACGGGCCGCCCCTCCTGCTGCTGCACGGCATCGGTTCCAACCGCGGCACCTGGCGTCCGGTATTGCCGGCTCTTGCCCGCAAATTCACCGTCGTCGCGCCCGACCTGCTCGGCCACGGCGATTCCGACAAGCCGCGAGCGGACTACAGCATCGGCGGGTTCGCCAACGGCATGCGTGACCTGCTCGGGGTGCTCGGCATGGAGCGCGCGACGGTCGTCGGACACAGCTTCGGCGGCGGGATCGCGATGCAGTTCGCCTACCAGTTCCCGGAGCGCACCGAGCGTGTCGTGCTGGAGGCCAGCGGGGGGCTGGGTCGCGAGGTGACCCCGCTGCTGCGCGCGCTCACGCTGCCCGGGGCGCGCCCGCTGCTCGCGGCGCTCGACTCCCTTCCCGGCCGGGTGCCGGTGCGCATGGTGGAGGAGCTCGCCCGGCGGCTGCCCGCCGGGCCACTCGCGTCGGACATCAACGAGATCGCGAAGGTGATCGAGAGCTTCCACGGGCGCGCCGCGCGCACGGCGTTCCTGCACGTACTCAGCCACGTCATCGACTGGCGCGGCCAGGTCGTCACCATGCGCGACCGCGCGTACCTCGCCCAGGGCATGCCGATCCTGGTCATCTGGGGCGAGGGCGATAACGTGCTGCCGTTCGCCCACGCCACCGCCGCGGTGAAGTCCATGCCCCACTCCCGGCTGGTCACCATTCCCCACACCGGCCACTTCGTCCACGTGGAGCGTCCCGCCGAGTTCACCCGCGCCGTGCTCGATTTCGTGAAGACGACGGCACCGAGTTCGTATGACCCGCATCAGTGGCGCGTGCTGTTGAAGCGAGGAGCCCAGCCGCTGATGTCGGTGCCCGATGAGCTCGAGCCGGCAGCCAGCGGATGAGTACGAGCGTGACCGGCTGCGTAAACCTGACGTGACCTCGCGCGCGCCAGCTTGACCCTGCGTGTGGCGCCTGCCTACCGTTGACCCGACGCTGCGGGAGAGACCTCAGCACCGGCGGGCAACCGGCGGTAGCTGGGGCGCCGAAGGGGCAACCTCCCCGGAAACTCTCAGGCAAACGGACCGCAGCTTCCGGTGCAACCTCTGAAGGCGCGCGGTCGCCGCACAGAGGGGGACGGTGGGCGCCCGCTGCGTCCAGCAGATCCGCTCCGGAGGCGTCATGACCCGCCCTTTCACCGACCGGCACATCGGGCCCGATTCCGCCGAAGCCGCCGCGATGCTCGAGCGGCTCGGCTACGGCGACCTCGAGGGCCTGCTCGCCGCCGCGCTTCCGGCAGGCATCGCGAGCGAGCACGTCGCGCAGCTGCCTGACGCGGCGTCCGAAGCCGAGGTACTGGCGCAGTTGCGCGCGCTTGCCGATCGCAACCAGCTGGTGCGGCCCCTGATCGGCACCGGCTACTCGCCGGCGCTCACCCCGAGCGTGCTGCTGCGGGGGGTGCTGGAGAGCCCGGCCTGGTACACCGCGTACACCCCCTACCAGCCGGAGATCAGCCAGGGCCGGCTCGAGGCGCTGCTCACCTTCCAGACCATGGTCACCGACCTGACGGCACTCGACGTGGCCAACGCCAGCCTGCTGGACGAGGGCACCGCGGCGGCTGAGGCGATGGCGTTTGCCCGCCGGGTCGTCCGCGGCTCGGCTGAGACGTTCGTCATCGACGCCGACTGCCACCCGCAGACGATCGACGTCGTCTCCACCCGCGCGGCGGCGGCCGGGGTGAAGGCGGTCGTCACCGACCTCGCCGACCCGAATCTCGACCTCGCGGGCGTCTTCGGGGTGCTCGCGCAGTACCCCGGCACGTCCGGCCACATCGCCGACCTCGCCCCTCTCGCCGCCAAAGTGCACGGAGCCGGCGCGCTGCTGGTGGTCGCGGCCGACCTGCTCGCGCTCACCCTGCTGACGCCGCCCGGCGAGGCCGGCGCCGACGTCGCCGTCGGCAGCACGCAGCGCTTCGGCCTGCCGCTGTGGTTCGGCGGCCCCCACGCCGCCTACATGGCAGTGCGCTCCGAGCACCAGCGTCAGCTGCCGGGCCGGCTCGTCGGCACCAGCATCGACAGCGCCGGGCGCCCCGCGCTGCGACTCGCGCTGCAGACCCGCGAGCAGCACATCCGGCGCGAGAAGGCGACCAGCAACATCTGCACCGCGCAGGTGCTGCCGGCGGTCGTCGCCGCGTTCTACGCCCAGTGGCACGGGCCCGACGGGCTTCGGGCGATCGCGTCACGGATCGCCGAGCTCACCGCGCGGCTGGCTGCGGGACTCGCGTCGAGTGCCCACACCGTGCTCGGCGAGAGCGCGTTCGACACCCTGCGGATCCGCACCGAAGGCCCCGCCGCCGACCTGATCGCGGCGGCGGCTTCGCGGGGGTACGACCTGCTGCACGTGGATGCCCGCACGATCGGGATCAGCCTCGACGAGACGTGTGACGAGGCGGTCGTACGCGACCTGCTGGGCATGCTCGGCGGGGACCAGGAGGCGGCGGATCGGACGGCCCCCACCCTGCTTCCCGCCGCGCTGGCCCGGACCTCGAACTTCCTGGCCCACGAGCGTTTCCACGCCTATCGCTCCGAGACGGAGATGATGCGCTACCTGCGCCGCCTTTCCGACCGCGACCTGGCGCTGGATCGCACGATGATCCCGCTCGGTTCCTGCACGATGAAGCTCAACGCGGCCACCGAGATGGCGCCGATCTCCTGGCGCGAATTCACCGACGTCCACCCGTTCGCTCCGGCCGAGCGTTCCGCCGGCTACCGGTCTCTGATCGCCGACCTCGAGTCGTGGCTGGTCGAACTCTCCGGCTATGACGCGGTGAGCGTGCAGCCCAACTCCGGCGCGCAAGGCGAGTTCGCGGGGCTGCTGGCGATCCGGCGCTACCACGAGTCGAACGGGCAGAACGCCCGCGACGTCGTGCTCGTGCCGGCGAGCGCTCATGGCACCAACGCGGCGTCGGCGTCGCTCGCGGGATTGCGGGTGGCGGTCGTCAAGACCGCCGTTGACGGTTCGATCGACCTCGACGACCTGCGCGTGGTGCTCGCCAAGCACGAGGGCACCGTCGCGGGCCTGATGATCACGTATCCGTCGACGCACGGGGTGTACGAGCCGACCGTGCGGGAGGTGTGCACGCTGGTGCACGAGGCCGGCGGGCAGGTCTACCTCGACGGCGCCAACCTCAACGCGCTGGTCGGAGTCTCGCGTCCGGGCGACCTCGGCGCCGACGTCTCACACTTCAACCTGCACAAGACGTTCTGCATCCCGCATGGCGGCGGCGGTCCGGGGGTCGGGCCGATCGGCGTCAAGGCTCACCTGGCACCGTTCCTGCCGGCCTCAGCGGTCGTCGCGGGCGCGGGTCCGGAGAGCTCGCCGGGTGCCGTCGCCTCGGCGCCCTGGGGCTCGGCCGGGGTGCTGGCGATCTCGTGGGCGTACATCCGGCTGATGGGCGCGGCGGGTTTGCGCGCCGCGACGGCGACGGCTGTCCTGTCGGCCAACTACATCGCCGCCCGCCTTCGTGACGCCTACCCGGTGCTCTACTCCGGCGCTCACGGGCTGGTCGCCCACGAGTGCATCCTCGACCTGCGCGCGCTCACCGCGGCGAGCGGGATCACCGTCGAGGACGTCGCCAAGCGGCTCATCGACTACGGCTTCCACGCCCCGACGATGTCCTTCCCGGTCGCGGGGACCCTGATGGTCGAGCCGACCGAGTCGGAGTCGCTCGCCGAACTCGACCGCTTCTGCGACGCGATGCTCGGGATCCGGGCGGAGATCGCCGCCGTCGAGCGCGGTGAGGTCGCGGCCGCCGACAGCGTGCTGCGGGGCGCCCCGCACGACGCCCACACCGTCACGGCCGACGAGTGGACCCGCGCGTACTCCCGCTCGCTGGCCGCGTGGCCGGGTCACGCCGTGGCGGGCGGACCGCGGATCGACAAGTACTGGCCGCCGGTCGGGCGTATCGACAACGCCTACGGCGACCGCAATCTGGTCTGCACCTGCCCGCCGATCGAGGCCTACGCCGACGAGTAGGCCACCGGAAATTCGAGGTTTCCTACGGTTTTGAGGCCGATTTCGTCAGGTTTCCTCGAATTTCTGGTGCTGAGTCACCCATTTGGGGTAGCGACGCGGGTGCTGCGGCGTCGATCCCCTGGTATGCGCCTTCGCCGACCCGCCATGCGTGGCCGCTCGCCGCCCTGCTCGGGCTCGCGACGGCATGCCAGCAGGCGGCGGCGGTCGGTCCCGGGGGTGCCCGCCGACTTCGCGGTCAACGTCTACAGCGGCTGGGTGCAGCGCTGGAACCCGTGCGCGCCGGTGCACTACCGGGTCAACGTCACCCAGGATCCGGCGGCGCTGCCGGCGGTCCAGGCTGCCGTCTCGGCGCTGTCGAAAGGCACCGGGATCACGTTCGTCTACGACGGCGGCACGACGTTCATCCCGCACGCGAACGCCTGGGCCCAACCGGCATCGCTGGTCATCGCCCTGGCGCACCACAACGGCCTGGCCGGCGGCACCGACTACCTGGCGGGCGGCAACCAGCTCGGCGAGGGCGGCTTCCAGTCCCAGTACGCGACCCTCAACGGGCGCATCACCACGTACAAGATCATCGAGGGGTACGCCGTGGTGGACGTCGACGGCTACCGCCGGGCTGACGCCCACGTGCGCACGGCCGCGCTGCTGCACGAGCTCGGCCACGCCGTGGGGCTGAACCACGCCCGCCTGACCAGCGAGGTCATGTACCCCTCGGTGTCGGACGCCGGCCCGAACTACTACAGCGCCGGCGACCTTGCCGGGCTGGCCAAGGTCGGCCGCCCGGCAGGGTGCCTGCGCTAGAGGCGTGCCTGGGTCAGAAGATGATCGCGCCCCGCAGGATCTTGCCGGCCTCGACGTCGGCGTAGCCCTCGTTGACCTGGTCCAGCGTGTACGTCTTCGTGATCAGCTCGTCGATCTTGATGATGCCGTCGCGGTACATGTCCAGCAGCTGCGGGATCGCGACGCGGGGGTTGGCGGAACCGTAGAGGCTGCCGCTGATCTGCTTGTTCATCATCGCGAGCATGAAGAGGTTCAGGTCGGCCTGCCCCTGCATCATCGGCGCCACCGACGTGATGACGCAGTTGCCGCCCTTCGCGGTCAGGTTCAGCGCCGGCTCGAGCAGCTCGCCGCGCATGACGCCGAACGTGCAGATGACCGAGTCACACATCTCGCCCCAGGTGAGCTCCCCGACGCCGGCGAGCGCGTCTTCGATCGAGGCGAACGTGTGGGTGGCGCCGAAGCGCTTGGCCTGCTCGCGCTTGAACTCCACCGGGTCGACGGCGATGATCCGGCGCGCTCCGGCGACGCGGGCGCCCTGGATCGCGTTGATCCCGATGCCGCCGACGCCGAGCACCGCCACGGTGTCGCCGGGCCGCACGTTGGCCCGGTTCACCGCCGAGCCGAAGCCGGTGGCAACGCCGCAGGAGGTGAGGGCCACGGCCTGCCACGGGATGTCGGCGTCGACCTTCACGACCGAGGCCTCCGACAGCAGCTGGATCTCGCTGAACGCGCCGAGCTGGGCGTAGCGGGCGACGGTCTCGCCGTCCTTGCGGTGCGCGATGCGGCCGTCGGGCATCCCGATGTTGAACAGGGTGGCGCCGAGGTCACACAGGTAGGCCTTGTTCTTGCGGCAGGACTTGCACTGGCCGCACGAGGGAACGAAGGACATCGCCACGTGGTCGCCGGGTGCCACGCTGGTGACGCCGGGACCGACCTCGAGCACCTCGCCGGCGCCCTCGTGGCCGCAGATGATCGGGTAGTGCGGCATCGGCATGTCGCCGGTACGGGCGTGCTCGTCGGAGTGGCACAGCCCGGTGGCCTTCATCTGGATCAGCACCTCGCCGGCGGCCGGGGGGTCGATCTCAATCGTCTCGATCTTGTAGTCCTGATTGGGACCGTAGAGCAGCGCTGCTCGGGTGCTCACCATGCTGGGATGTCCTCCTGGCCGTTGTGCCGTGCGAAAGCCCGACGCTACGACCTGCCGGTTCGCAAGTCGAGCGTGACCAGCGGTGATTGCCGTGGTCCAATCACAGGGTAAGTGGCAGTCCCTGACAGTTTTGTCGTGACATTAGTGGAGGCCCGGTGCTCGACGCGAAGATTGTCGGAGGACTTGTCGTCGACGGAACCGGCGGGGAGCCCTACCGCGCTGACATCGGCGTGAAGAACGGCCAGATCGTCGAGGTCAATCGCGCCGGTATCGAGAGCGAGGCCGTCGAGACGCTCGACGCGACCGGCCGCATCGTCACTCCCGGCTTCGTCGACATCCACACCCACTACGACGGCCAGGTCACCTGGGACCCGCTGCTCGAGCCGTCCAGCCTGCACGGCGTCACCACCATCGTGTCCGGCAACTGCGGCGTCGGCTTCGCACCGGTCCATCCGGGCGGCGAGGCCGAGCTCATCGAGCTGATGGAGGGCGTCGAGGACATCCCCGGCACGGCCCTCACCGAGGGCATGACCTGGGGCTGGGAGTCCTTCCCGGAGTACCTCGACGCGGTCGGGCGACGCGAGCTGGCGATCGACTTCGGCGTGCAGGTGGCCCACGGATCGGTGCGTACGTATGCGATGGGTGAGCGCGGCGCCCGCAACGAGCCCGCGACGCCCGAGGACATCGAGGCGATGGCGCGGATCGTGCAAGAGGCGATCGAGGCCGGCGCGCTCGGCTTCTCGACCTCGCGCACGCTCGGCCACACGGCGATGAACGGCGAGCCGGTACCCGGCACCTTCGCCGCCGAGGAGGAGCTCTTCGGGCTCGGGCGCGCGATGGCCCGCGGCGGCCAAGCCGTCTTCGAGCTGGCCCCGGCCGGCTCGGCGGGCGAAGACCTGGTGGCCCCGGCGCGCGAGCTGGAATGGATGAGCCGGCTTTCCGCCGAGATCGACCGGGCGGTGTCGTTCGCGCTGATCCAGGTCGACGCGGCGCCGCACCTGTGGCGCGAGCTGATGGACAGCTCCGCTGCCGCCTTCGAGGCCGGCGCCCGGCTCTACCCGCAGGTCGCGGCGCGGCCCTTCGGGATGCTCACCGGATTCGCCGGCAACCATGCCTTCACCCACCGGCCGACCTACCGCGCGCTCGCCCATCTCTCACCGGCCGAGCGAGCCGAGGAGCTGGTGAAGCCGGCGGTGCGGGCCGCGATCCTGTCCGAGACCGACGTACCGGTTGACCCGAAGAAGCACTTCGACGGGCTCAAGGACATGTACCAGTTCGCGACCGACCGGATCTACCACCTCGGCGACCCGCCGGACTACGAGCCGACCCGGGAGCGCACCGTCGCTGCCATCGCCGAGGACCGCGGCGTCACCCCGCTCGAGGCGATGTATGACCTGATGCTCGAGAGCGCCTCGGGTGCCGGCCCGGCGACGGCGATGCTGATGCTGCCGTTCTTCAACTACGCCGAGGCCAACCACGACGCGATCCGCGAGATGTTCCTGCACCCGGCGGGCGTTTCGGGGCTGTCCGACGGCGGCGCCCACTGCGGGATGATCTGCGACGCGTCGTACCCGACCTTCCTGCTGACGCACTGGGCACGCGACCGTTACCGCGGCAAGGGGCTGCCGCTGGAGTACGTCGTCAAGAAGCAAACCGCTGACACCGCAGCACTTTTCGGCCTGAACGACCGCGGCCTGCTCGCAGCCGGGAAGAAGGCCGACCTCAACGTCATCGACTTCGAAGGGCTCACGCTGCACACCCCGCGGATGGCGTACGACCTGCCCGCGGGCGGGCGCCGGCTGGTGCAGGACGCGTCGGGCTACGTGGCGACGATGGTCAGCGGCGCGGTCACGCGTCGCAATGGCATCGACACGGGCGCCCGCCCGGGCCGCCTGGTGCGGGGAGCGCGCTAGCGGCGAGGGTCAGCGCGCTCGGTGCGGTGCGGGGTCGGGCTCGAGCGCCGGGTCGAGCCCGACGCGCTGCGACGAGCCGGGCGAGCGCGTGGCGAACTCCAGCGTGAGCGCTGACAGCAGCACGAACGCGACCTGGGTCGGCCGCAGCATCACGTAACGGCCCTTGCCGAACGCATTGAACTTGCGCAGGAACCGGTAGAGCGACTCGAGCCGGATCCAGCGGTCGAGCTCGTGGACGGCGCGAAAGCCCAGCTTCTGGCCGAAGTTGCGCTGCTTCGCGGCGTACAGCTCGGGGAATGCGGCGAAGGCCAGCGAGACGCGGACGGCGCCGCGATCCTTGGCCCAGGTCATCACGTCAGCGATGAGCCGCTCGTCGACGCCGTTGGGAGCATCCGGCACCCGGTAGGGCACGTCGAGGGAGAGTTCCCGGCCCTGGTCGGCCGTCGCGTAACGCTGGAAGCCGACGATGCGCCCGCTCGCGTCACGGGCGTAAGCGATCATGGTGTTGGCGTGGGTGCCGTCGAGCAGGTGGTCGAGGATCATCGAGAACCCGCGCTCGGCACCGCCACCCTTGTGGGCGCCGCGGGCCACGGCGACCAGCTCGGCTCGGGTGGCCGGGTCGAGGCCACGCTCGGAGACGATCGTGGTGGTGACGCCGGCGTTGGTGGCGCGGGCGACGGCCTGCCGGACGTTGCGGAACTCGCGGCCTTTCATGCTGAAGGTCGCGACCTCGAGCACCACCTCGCGGCCGATGCACAGGCCGCGCATGCCGCGCTCCCGCCAGAGATCGGTGAGCTCCTCCGAAGCGCCGAGCACGGTGGTGCGCCAGCCGTTGCGCTCGCTCTCGGCGAGGAAGGCGTCGATGGCGGCTTCGCGGGCGGCGGGCGATCCGACCGGGTCACCGGAAGCGACGGCCGTACCGAAGCGCACCTTGTAGGCGAGAGCGGCGGTGCGGTCGGGGGAGAAGACGTAGGACTTGTCGGTGCGGAGCGCGAACGGAGCCAGCGTGTCGCCCGAGGTGGCATCGACCATGGCGCGCACCCGCATGCGCTCGCTGTCACTCGCGGGCCCCGGCGCGCGCCGAGGGAGCCCGACGACGGCGCCGGCGGCGATCTCGGCTTCGGCGGTGATCGACTGATGGCCGTTGTAGGCGGCGGCGAACCCGACGAAAAGCAGGAAGCCCGACGCCAGGATGCGCCCGATGGTGATCGGGCGGCCGAGCCACACCGCGCGGGCGGCGATGAGCAGGCCTACGGCGAGGCCGAGATGGTGATTGTGGCGCCATCCGTAAACAGCCACGACAAGGGCGAGGACGGTGAGAATGCGCACCGCCAACGTGCGCTCGAAGCTCCTCATCGCCACCTCCCCCTTGAAGTGCTGCGAAGCTGCGAAGAAAGTAGCCGCAATACCAACTGCGCGTCTGCGCATTTCTTCGACACGCCGACGTCTCTCACACGACAACATTGGCCGGCGATCAACGTCAACTGAACGATTGCCGTGGATCTTCCCAATGTGTACGACTAGATCGTCTCATGTTTCTGTCACTCTGCGTAACGGAAAATGACTACTCGGCGGTGCGGCGCTCCGCGAGCTTCTCGTCAGCCGCAGCGATGCGGTCCAGCAGATCCGCAAGCTGGCGCTGTTCCTCGGCGTTGAGTACTCCAATGGCGTGCGGCGGCTCGCTCAGCAGATCGAGCACGCTCGCCGCTGCCCGTAGCCCGGTCTCGGTGAGGACGACCGTGCGTACCCGGCGATCCGTGGGGTGCGCCTCGCGGCGGGCGAGCCCGCGCTCCTCGAGAGCATCGACCACGGCGGTGATGTACGACGCGTCGCACGCGAATGCGGCGGCCAGCTCACGCATGGCGGTGGGCCGGGTGCCGGACAGCCGCAGGAGCGCCTTGACGCTCGACGGCGCGAGGTCATGCTGCTCGCAGACGCGAGCCAGCCGGTTTTGCCCCTCGCCGTGCAGCTGGATCTCCTGCACGGCTCGCCACGCGCGGCGGGCATCGGCCCCGATCTCCTCGCGGAGTGCGCTGCCTGTCGCGGTGACGCTCACCTGGTCATGGTAACGCGGTAGTGGTGAAAACAACACTATGAAGTTGACTCAAATAAATCCTTGACTGTTGTGAAGAATTTCCGCACGATAGGTGCTTCGTGGTCCCTGGGGAGGAATCAGCGTGGCGCTCGGCAGTCCGTGGTCGCGTGCTCGGGCGCGTAATGCGAACCGTGAGGTCGTCGTCGATGCGGAGCTGCGCGCCCTCGCGATCGTCGTGGTCCTCGGCACGATCATGTCGATCTTCGACACCACGATCGTCAACGTCGCCATCGACACCCTCGGTCGCACCTTCCATGCGCCGCTGTCGACGATCCAATGGGTCAGCACCGCGTACCTGCTCGCCCTGGCGATCGTCATCCCGCTCTCTGGCTGGTCGATTGAGCGGTTCGGCGCCAAGCGGATGTACCTGATCTCGCTGAGCCTGTTCATCGGCGGCTCGGCGTTGTGCGGGCTGGCCTGGTCCTCTGGCAGCCTGATCGCCTTCCGCGCGCTGCAGGGCTTCGGCGGCGGCATGATCCTGCCGATCGGGCAGACCATCCTGGCGCGCGCGGCCGGCCCGCAGCGGATGGGCCGCGTGATGAGCATCGTGGGTATCCCGATGCTGCTCGGTCCGGTGCTCGGCCCCGCCATCGGCGGCATCATCATCGACAACTTCGACTGGCGCTGGATCTTCTACGTCAACGTGCCGATCGGGCTGCTCGCCCTGGTGCTGAGCGCCCGCACCCTCAAGTCCGACGCCACCGGCACCGCCGGAAAGCTCGACATCCTCGGGCTTTCGCTGCTCTCCCCGGCCCTGGCGCTGATCGTGTACGGGCTCTCCGAGGCCGGCAGCAGCGGCGGGTTCGGCGGCACCTCGGTCGTCTTCGGGCTGGTCGCCGGCTTCGCCCTGCTCGCCGCGTTCGTCTGGCACGCGCTGCGGGCGAAGGCACCACTGATCGATCTGCGGCTGTTCAAGAACCGCGGTTTCACTTCGGCAAGCATCACGGGCTTCCTGCTGAGCGGGACCGTGTTCGGCGCCATGTTCCTGCTGCCGCTGTACTACCAGGTGGTCCGCGGGCAGAGCGCGCTGTCGGCGGGTCTGCTGATGGCGCCGCAGGGCATCGGCGCCATGCTCGCCATGCCGATCTCCGGCCGCATCACCGATCGGGTGGGCGCTTACCGGATCGTCCCGTTCGGCGTTGTTGTCGTGGTGATCGGCACCATCGCCTACACGCAGGTGACGCCGGGCACGTCCGAGGTGCTGCTCGCCGGGTCGCTCTTCATCCGCGGTCTCGGGCTGGGCATGTCGATGATGCCGTCGATGAGCGCCGGGTATCAGACGCTTCAGCAGGCCGAGGTGCCGCGCGCCACCACGACCATCAACATCGTGCGGCAGGTTGGTGCCTCGCTCGGCACGGCGGTGCTCGCTGTCATCCTGCAGCGCCAGATCATCTCCTCGGTCGGTGCCGGTGGTCACGCGGGTGGCTTGCTGGGCGGTGCGACGGGGATTCCCGAGGCGGCTCGCGGAGTCGTGGCCACGGCGTTCGGGCACTCGTTCTGGTGGGCCGTGGGGCTCTCGGTGCTGTGCATCTTCCCGGCGCTGGCCTTGCCGCGGGTGCGGCCTGAGCAGGCAGCGGCCAAGCGCGCCGAGGCGGCGGGAGAGCGCGTACCCGAGCCGGTCTGAGCCGGCCGGAAACACTCAGCGGCGAGAAAAGGTGCATCCTGGCCGCATGGACGTTGTGGTCGGTCTCGACAACGGCGGCAATGCCAACAAGCCCACCGTGCTCGATGCGAGCGGCCGATTCCTGGTCGACGAACTCGTGGAGATGCCGAGCAAGGTGCTGCAGGGCCCGGGCGTCGCAGTCGAGGCGCTGGCGGAGGCCTTCACCAGCGTCCTCGCGCTCACGGGCGTTCCGGTGTCGGCCGTGCGGGGCGTCGGGCTCGATACGCCGGGCCCGGCCAGTGCCGACGGTGTCATCTCCTCGAAGGGCTCGACGAACTTCTCGATGCCGGCCTGGCGCGGCTTCGACATTCGCGGTGCGCTCGAAGCCCGGCTCGGGATTCCGGTCGTCTACAGCAATGACGGCAATGCCGCTGCCCTGTATGCCCATCACGTCTATTTCGGCGCGGATGCCCTGCACCGCTCGTCGGTCTCGGTCGTCGTGGGAACCGGTCTGGGCGGAGGGCTCGTGGAATCGGGCCACGTCGTGCGCGGCGCAGCCGGAATGGCCGGCGAACTCGGCCATGTGAGCATTCCGCTGGACGGCATCTTGGAGGCCGACCAGCCGCGTCCCGACTGCAACTGCGGCAACGTCGGGGACGCCGAGAGCATCGCGTCGCTGTCAGCGATCCAGCGCAACCTGCTGCCGTACTGGCTGACCCGCTATCCCGACCACGTGCTTGCCGGAGTGGATACGGCGACGGCGGCCAAGCTCGTACGCACGCAGGCCGAGCAGGGCGACGCGCTCGCCCGGGCCATCTTCGCCCAGCAGGCCATGGCCATCGGGCGGCTGTTCACCATCGTGTCCAACGTGACCGATCCCGACGCGTACTTCATCGGCGGTGGGGTGGTGGAGACGACGCCGGAGATGCGCAAGTGGTTCGTCGACCTGACGACCCAGCACACCAACCTGCGCGCGGAGCAGAAGCGGGTGGCGAGTTTCGCCGAGGTGCCCGACCTCGACATGGCCGGGGCGCGCGGCGCGGCGCTCGCGGCGTGGGACAACCTGCGCTCGCGGTAGGGGATGCTGCGCTGATGCGTATCGACGTGGAGTTCCCCGGCTTCGGCGGCGTCACCCTGCGCGGGTGGCTGTACCGGCCTGACGAGGCCGCCGGGCCGGCGCCGGCTCTGGTGATGGCTCACGGCTTCTCCGCGACGCGGCACATGGGACTGGCCGCGTTTGCTGAGGTTTTCCGCGCGGCGGGGATCGCCGTCCTGGTCTACGACCATCGCTGCCTGGGTGACAGCGACGGTGAGCCGCGGCAGGAGATCAATCCCTGGTCACAGTCGCGCGATTACCGCTACGCGCTCACCTGGCTCGCGCAGCAGCCCGGGATCGACCCGGGGCGCCTGGGAATCTGGGGTTCGAGCTTCAGCGGCGGCGAGGTGCTGGTCGTCGGTGCGGTCGACCCTCGCGTCAAGGTCGTGATCGCCAACGTGCCCTTCGCCGGTTTGCTCGAGGATCCGCGGGCTCCGCTCGACGAGCGGTTCGCCGCGATGCGCGCGGCGCTGGAGGACGAGAGTGGCTCGGGTCCCGCTGACAGCACCGATCCGCCGATCGGCCCGATGCCGGTGATCATCCCGACCGGCGGGGACGCTGACACGCGGGCGTTCCTGCCGCAGCCGGAATCGACGCGGTGGTTCGAGGACGCCGGCGGCCCCGGCTCGGCCTGGCAGAACACGTTCACGCTGCGCGGGATGGGCGGGGGCCCGGCCTTCGTGCCGGCTGTCGCTGTGCCGTTCATCGCGCCGCGGCCGCTGCTGATGGTCGTCGCTGAAGGAGATCGCGTCGCGCCGGCCGAGATGGCGTTGAGCGCGTACGAGATAGCGGGAGAACCCAAGCAGCTCGAGCTGATCGACGGCGATCACTTCGTGCCCTACTCCGGCACCGCGCTCGAGCAAGCCTCGACGGTCATGCGCGACTTCCTGCTGAAGTACTTGTAGCCAGCTCGTACGCGCAATCCGTTGTACCGGCCGGGCTGACCCTAATTCGCGCATACACGCAATGCGTTGTAAGGATCGCGGGTCTACAACACATCGTGTGTACTCGCAATAATTCAGCAGGCACCGGCGGCACAACGGATTGCGTGTGTCCGACACAGCGGGAGGCGGCGGACCGGTTATGCCACGCTTGGGCTCCCGTAGCCGCGTCGATCGCGTCCTTCTGCTGCTCTTTGTCACGGTAGTAGCTGTCGGCGTCGTCGCGACGCTTGCGCTCGTTCGTAGCGCAGCGAGAACGGGCGGACCGACGGTCGCCGCGGCTTTTCTGAGCGATCTGCGCGACGGCCGGTTTCAGCAAGCCTACGAACGGCTCTGCTGGCAGGAGCAGCAAAACGAGAGCCGTTCGGATTTCGTCAGCCGGCTCGCAGTCGCGCGCCAGAGCGGCCAAGGACTCGCCGACTACAGGTACGGCATCCCATTCGACCGGGAGACGCTGTCGTCACACGTTGCGCTCGGGACAGCAACGTTCACGGACGCCAGTACCGGTGATCTCACCCTGGAACTGGGCAAGCGCGGGTCCGCCGCCTGCGTAGGCGCTTGGCGGTTGGGCCCGCTCGCCGGCTGACCAGCGACCCCTCGGACTAGGGCGCGGTCAGGTCGCGCAGCTTGACGACGGTGTTCCAGTTGCGGGCGGTGGCGGCCATCTTGAGCTGCTTCTCCCAGAAGGTGCCGACGAGCTTGGTCTTGGCCTGACCGTTCGCGTACCAGATGAACAGTTCGCGGCCGATGAGCTTCCAGCACTCGGGCGCGTAGGGCTGGGGGTCGACGGCGTCGAGCGCGCCCTTCGGCGGCGCCGAGCGCAGGAAGGCGACCGCGTAATGCGAGGGGTTGGTGACGAGCGCGCCGAGCGGATCGGCCTTGACGACGGCGGCCAGCTCCTGGTGGGTGCGGGCCATGACTTCGATCTTCAGGTCGAGCGCCGACGCGATGGCCTGGGAGACCGCGGCCTCGGCTTTGGCGGGGGAGTCCGCGGTGGACACGACGGCGTTGCCGCTGTTGAGGATCGTCGTGATGTCCTCGTAGCCGAGCTCGGCGAGCAAGGCCTTGAGGTCGCCCATGGGGACCTTGTTATTGCCGCCGACGTTGATGCCGCGCAGCAGGAGTGCCAGCTTCAAGCCGCTTGCCACTCCCCGCGCGGCGCCGGGCCGGCCGCCTCGAGCGCCACGACCTCCTCGTCGCTGAACAGCCGGGAGCGCGTGAGGAACCGGAAGCCCTCCGGCGCCTCGAGGCTGAAGCCGGCCCCGCGGCCCGGGACGACGTCGATCGTCAGATGCGTGTGCGACCAGTACTCGAACTGCTGGCCGCCGATGTAGACCGGCACCGGCGCGTCAGGCGGACCGATCAGGCCGAGGAACACGTCACGGTCGCCGATCATGAACTCGCCACGGCCGTAACACATCGGGAGCGGAGCCGTCGCAGCAGCCGCCGGACTGGTGGAGGAGCAGTGGGCCATGCCGTTCGGTCAGCGTCGCCAGCAGCTCGACGGCTGCCGGAGTGGCGGCGACCCGCGCGATGGCTGCGCCCACTGCTCCTCCTTCTAGTGGCCTGCTTCTAAGCCTTCGCGAACTCTAGAAGAAGCCCATGGGCTTGGGCGAGTAGCTGACCAAGAGGTTCTTGGTCTGCTGGTAATGGTCGAGCATCATCTTGTGGTTCTCGCGTCCGACACCGGACTGCTTGTACCCGCCGAACGCGGCATGTGCCGGGTAGAGGTGGTAGCAGTTCGTCCAGACGCGACCCGCCTTGATGTCGCGACCGGCCCGGTAGGCGGTGCTGCCGTCGCGGCTCCAGACGCCGGCGCCGAGGCCGTAGAGGGTGTCGTTGGCCTTGGCGATGCCGTCGTCGTAGCCGTCGAAGCTGGTGACGGCGACGACCGGGCCGAAGATCTCCTCCTGGAAGACCCGCATGTTGTTCTGGCCCTCGAAGATCGTCGGATGCACGTAGTAGCCGCCTGACAGGTCGCCGCCGAGGTCGGCGCGCTCACCGCCGGTGATGATCTTGGCGCCTTCCTTAACGCCGATGTCGAAGTAGGACAGGATCTTTTCGAGCTGGTCGTTGCTCGCCTGGGCACCGATCATGGTGTCGGTGTCGAGCGGGTCGCCCTGCTTGACGGCCTTGGTGCGGATGACCGCCTGGGACAGGAAGTCGTCGTAGATCGAGCGGTCGATCAGCGAGCGGCTCGGGCAGGTGCAGACCTCGCCCTGGTTCAGCGCGAACATCGTGAAGCCTTCGAGGCACTTGTCCTGGAAGTCGTCGTTGGCGTCCATGATGTCTTTGAAGAAGATGTTGGGGCTCTTGCCGCCGAGCTCCAGCGTGACCGGGATGAGGTTCTGGCTCGCGTACTGCATGATCAGCCGGCCGGTCGTGGTCTCGCCGGTGAAGGCGATCTTGGCGATGCGCGCGGAGCTGGCGAGCGGCTTGCCCGCCTCGGCGCCGAAGCCCTGCACGATGTTCAGCACGCCCGGCGGCAGCAGGTCCTTGACCAGGTCGTACCAGATGCAGATCGACGCCGGCGTCTGCTCGGCGGGCTTGAGGACGATCGCGTTGCCCGCGGCGAGGGCGGGGGCGAGCTTCCAGACCGCCATCAGGATCGGGAAGTTCCACGGGATGATCTGCCCGACCACGCCGAGCGGCTCGTGGTAGTGGTAGGCGACCGTGTCCTCGTCGATCTCCGAGAGCGACCCCTCCTGGGCGCGGATGGCGCCGGCGAAGTAGCGGAAGTGGTCGATCGCCAGCGGGATGTCGGCGGCCATGGTCTCGCGGACCGGCTTGCCGTTGTCCCACGTCTCGGCGACGGCGAGGAGTTCGAGGTTTTCCTCCATGCGGTCGGCGATCTTGTTCAGGATGACCGCCCGGTCGGCGGTGCTCGTCTTGCCCCAGGCCGGCGCCGCCTTGTGCGCGGCGTCGAGGGCGAGCTCGATGTCTTCCGCCGTCGAACGCGCGACCTCGCAGAAGACCTGGCCGGTGACGGGCGAGGGGTTCTCGAAGTACTGGCCCTTGACCGGGGCGACGTACTCGCCGCCGATGATGTTGTCGTAGCGGCTGGCGTAGGTCATGACGGAACCTGGCTGACCAGGACGGGCGAAGACTGGCACGTGGTGCTCCTTTGCGACTCGCGGGTAGCCGGACGCTAGGAGACGGACCGTTGCAGCCACGTTGCAGTGCAGGTCAAACACCAGTCCGGCTCAGGCGCGCAACTCCGCGTCGAGCAGGCGGGCGTGCACCTTGGCGCGCTGACCGCGTCCGGAGCCCTGCGGCAGGCAGGCGTGCAGCACCCGCCAGGCATCGAGGTCGTCTCGCCCGGCAGCCGATTCGGTCCAGCCCGCCAGCAGCTCGGGATCGGGGTGGCGCAGCAGCGCGTCGCGAACCTCGGCGTGCAGCTCACCTCGCATCCGCACGACTGCCGGCGACTGCGAGCGCGGCAGGATCGGGCCCGGATACGCGTGCAGCGCAGCCCGGTGAGCACCTCGGTCGAGCAGCCGGCGGACGTGTGCGGCGTCGGTGGTGATCTTCCCGGCCAGCCGGTAGGGACGCGACTGGATGCGATCGAGGCCGACGATGCGCCGCAGCCGGGAGAGTTCGGCGCGGACCGTGACGGGGTCGAGCGGGCGCTCGTCGAGGCGGACCGCGACCTCTTCGGTGGACAGGCCCTGCGGCTCGGCGGCGAGGATCAGCAGCAGCTCGCCGTGGCGCGGGCTGACGGCGATGGCGTCGGTGCCGAGAGTGAGGCGGGCCTCGTCGCGGCCGAGGACGTCGAGCTGCAGACCGGTGCCGACGCCCGGGACCGGCGGCGTCCCGTCCGCGGCGAACCGCAGGCGCAGCTCCGCCTCGACGGCGGCGGCGGTCGCTTGCACGAGGGCGAGCATGGTCGGCTGGGCGGCGCGGTCGTCACCGGTGACGTCGATGACGCCGAGCGGCCGCCCGGTCGGGCTGTAGACGGGCACCGCCGAGCAGCTCCACCGCTGCACGGCTTGCTGGAAGTGCTCCGCGGCGGAGATGCGGGAGGCCTTGCTCGTCGCCAGCGCCAGGCCAGGGGCATTCGTGCCGGCGTGCGCCTCATCCCATTGCGCGCCCTCGACGAAATGCATCCGCTCGGCTTCGCGGCGCAGCCTGGCCTGCCCTTCGACCCAGAGCAGGCGTCCGCCGGCATCGCCGACGGCGACGAGGAGCTCGTCCTCGAGCGCATGCGCGACGAGCAGTTTGCGGATCACCGGCATCGCCAATGCGAGCGGGTGGCTCTCGCGGTAGCTGCGCAACGAGTCGTCGGTCAGCTCGACCGGGGCCATCGCGCGATCGACCACGCCGAACGCGGCCGAGCGACGCCAGGACTGGGCCACTTCGGGGCGGATCGCGCCGGGCACCCGGCCCGTGGCGAGGAAGGATTCGCGTGCGGCAGCGACCGTCCGTGCGGCCGCGCCTGCCATCCGTTTCCTCACTGCCGTGATGCCGTGACCTGCATCACGGTAGGCCGCTGGGCGGGATAGCGAAAGTCTGCGGCGTGACGGACTCCCGTCGCCAGATGGCTGAGCTGCGCGTGGCCTCCATCTCGCGTGCGATGGCGCCTGCGAGCTCGGCGCCGAGTTCCCGCTCGACCATCCAGAGCGCCATGTCGAGGCCTGATGTGACGCCGCCGCAGGTGATGAGGTCGCCGTCGTCGACGACCCGCGCCTCGACGAGCTCGGCGCCGGTCTCGCGTAATTCCTCGCAGGCGACGTGGTGCGTGGTGGCAGGGCGACCCTTCGTGAGCCCGGCGGCGGCAAGCACCATCGCGCCGGTACACACCGAGCTGACCCACGCGCAGCCGGGCGCGAGCTCACGCAACCGCTCGGGCAGGCGGCCGTCCTGCACCTGCTGCCACGCTCCCCTGGCCGCCCGATTGCCCCAGCCGCCGCCGGGGACGACGACCGCGTCAGGATGGCCGAGTCCAGCGTCGACGTGCAGGCGCATCCCGTGTGACGCGACGACCTCGCCGGGGCCATCGGCGCCGACCAGCGCCACGTCCCAGTCGGACGCCTCGCCGGCATTGCGGAACACCTCGAACGGCAGCACCGCGTCCAGCTCGTCGAACCCGTCGAAGACCACGATCTCGATACGCATGAGGCGATCCTGCGGGACGGCGGTGCTGCGGTCGAGCGCCGGAGCCGCTCGGTGAGCCCGCTACCACCGATCCAGGAAAGTGAGGACGCGCTCCCAGGCATCGGCGCAGGCCGCCTCCTGCCCTTCCTGATGGGCATCGAAGAAGCCGTGCGGAGCGCCGGGGTAGGTGACGATCTCGTGCGGGACGCCGTACTCGGTGAGCGCGTCGCCGAACGCCGCTCGGGCTTGCGGCGTGATGCCCTCGTCGGCCTCGCCGAAAAGCGCGAGGATCGGCGCTTGGAGCTCGTGGGCGAGGCCGGTGGGGCCGCTGTCGTAGGGGCCGACGGCACCGGGAGCGCCGTAGAAGCCGATGACGCCTGCAAGGCCGAAGCGTCCGGCCGACATGAGGAACGCGACGCGCCCGCCCATGCAGAAGCCCAGGGCGACGACCCCTTCGCAGCCGCTTTCACGCAACTGCTGGACCGCGGCCATCACGTCGTCCTGCATCTGGGGGCGGGAAAGCTTGGTGGTTCGGCGATACCAGTCGACGACGGTCGCGCGGTGGCCCGCTTCGGCGAGCCGAAGGCAGAGCTGCTCGTAGAACGGAGCGACGCCGCGTACGTCGGGAAGGACCACGACGCCAACCGGATGCGGCTCTTTGGCGGGCCGTTCGGTATTCGCAGGGGAGGGGGGCTGAGCACTCATGTCGTAGCACATGAGGTTTAAAAACTATCACGAAGATGATCTTGAAGTCAAGCTTCGCCGCTGTGTCCGGCGTGTCGCCCCAGGTCGCCGTGTAGACGTCACGGCCGGGAGTGCGGCAGGCAAGATCGAAGGATGAGTGCGCCGGTCACGATCCGTCCCGCCCGGACCTCCGACGTCTGGGCCATCCGCTCATTCGTCGACTACTACTCCGACGACCGCATCCTGCTCTCGAAGGCGACGGTCACCCTTTTCGAGGACGTGACCGAATTCGTGGTCGCGGAATCGGAATCGGGCGAGGTCGTCGGATGCGCGGCGATTCACGTGCTGTGGGAGGACCTCGCGGAGGTGCGCACCGTGGCGGTCTCTCCCAGCGCCCGGCGGCTCGGGATCGGGCGGATGTTGCTCGACGAGGTCATCCGCCGCGGGCGCGCTCTCGGCGTGCAGCGGCTCTTCTGCCTGACTTTCGCCGTGGAATTCTTCGCCGAGGCCGGTTTCGAGCCGATCGGTGAGGACGCCGGAGTCACGCCCGAGATCTACGCCGAGTTGCTTCGCTCGTACGACGAAGGCGTCGCCGAATTCCTTGATCTCGAACGCGTGAAGCCCAACACGCTCGGCAATACGCGCATGATGCGGCATTTGTAGCCACGGGTTGTGACGCAGTCAACGAAGACTGTCTCTGTGGATAACGTCGGGGCCGGTTACTCGTAGTTACCGTCATGGAATGTGGAGACGGTGTGCCGGAGCTGTAATTCTGCCGGCGCTAATCGGTGTGGCACTCTCCGGTTGCGCCTCGACCCCTACCCGCGCCGCCACCGCGCCGCCGAATGCCTCCGCTCCGGCTTCGGCTGTACTCCGAGCCCCAGCGCCTAGCCCGAGTCTCGGGTCAACGCCCACCCCCAGTCCCACCGCCTCCGCCACGCCGTTCGTCTCCGCCGCCGACGAGGTCGGTGCCCACGCCTTCGTGGTCGCCTACTTCGCTGAGCTGAATCGGGCCTACGCCACCGGCGACGTGTCGAGACTCGCGCCGTACCGGGAGCCGACCTGTCATTGCGTCAAGCACGAGAAGCTGATCATCAGCGCCTATTCGGCGGGCGGCCGGATAACCGGCGTGAACTTCACGGTGCTCGGATGGGCTTGGGGCGCCCACGGCCCGGCGTTTGCACGAACAGCAATCTCGTTCCACGTGCCCGCCGTTCGCCATGTCCTCCCGGGCAGGCCCCCGGCGGTCGAGCCTCCTGCTCACGGCTACTACGCAATCGACCTTCGTAGACAGTCAAGGTCACTGGGTCATCTCGGATATCCGCGTCAAGCAGGTGACTTAGCATGCGGCGTGCTGTTCTCGCCCTTGCGGTCCTTGTCCGCTGCAGCTTGTCGAGCCTTCCGGCGTCGGCCAGCGGCGAGCGAGTCTGAGTTGCCAGGTCTCTCTGTGGGCAGCGGCTCGGTTGAGCACCTACGACGGCGGGCTCTTCACTCACGTGGGTGTTTGGTCCAACCCGTCGCAGATCCCGGTGAATCGTCCGACAGTTCAGGCAACAGGTCCGCTGATCCAGTACAACTACACGCCGGTGTGCGACGGTGTGTGCGACAGGCCGGCGACGCAACGTCTTTCGGATTCCGTGAATTGTCAGGCCAACGAGACGGCGGTCTGGGTCACCTACAAGACGGTGAATCCGCCGGGGTCGTGGACGCTGCAAGGGCCACCCGAGTGCCTGACCGCGGCGCAACAACTCGCGTTCGATCCTGCGCAGCTGCAGGCAACCGTCGACGAGTATTTCCAGCGGATTCCGCTGCCGGCACCAAAGCTGCGTCTCGCGCCGGCGGACAACGCCGTCGTCAACTTGCCTGAGATCGTCTCGGCTGACGTGCCGGCGCAGACCACGTTCACCGTCGATGTCGCGCCCTTCCCGACGGTCACCATCACCGCAAAAGTCAGCTGGCAATGGGATTTCGGGGATGGAGCGACCCTGGAGACATCGCACCCGGGGCGTGCGTACGACAGCAGCGATCCTGACGCGACGGACTACATCAGTCACACGTATCGCCACGCGAACGACGGCTGGCCGCTCTCGGTGACGTCGGTGTGGACGGCGACCTACACCATGCAAGGAATGCCCGGCGAGCTCGCGGTGACAGGTGCGGTGCGCCGGACGACCACTCACGCGCTGCCCGCTGCGGAGTACAGCGGAACTCTGACCGGTAACTAGGTCAGAAAGGGCAGTCGGCAGCGTCGGTTTCCGCGACCGTCGGCCGGTGGTCTTGGGGGTCGGCCTGGTAGTGGTGGCCGGTGGGGCTGGTCCAGGTGCTGCCGCCGTTGGCGGGGTTGGAGTGGAGGGTCCAGCCGCCTTTGTGTTTGATCTTGTGATGGCTGGCGCAGAGGGGTCGTAGGTTGTCACGGTCGGTGCGGCCGCCGGCCGGGTCGCCGGGCCGGTAGGGCTGGCGGTGGTCGACGTCGCAGGGTTCGGCGGCCCGGTTGCAGGTAGGGAAAACGCAGGTGCGGTCGCGAGTTTTGACGTAGCGGGATAACGCTTCACTCGGCCGGTAGCGGGTGTAGCCGAGGTCGAGCAGCGCGCCGGTCTGCGGGTCGAGGATCATCCGCCGCCACCGTCCATCGGCCGCCAACGCGCGTGCCAACGGGGCGGCGATCGGGCCGTAGCCGGCGAGCTCGGCCGGGTTGTGCTGCAGTCCGAGCAGGGTCGGCAGATCGATGGTGACGTTCACCCCGACCGGCCGGCCCGCCTGCGCGTCACCGATCAGCAGCGCCACTAGCGCGTCGGCCCGCCGGGCGTCGATCGGAATGAACTCGCCAGTCGCGCCTGCCTTCGCTTTCTGGGCGACGGCGTCAGCAGCCTGATAGACCGCCATCACCTCAGTCGCGGAGGTGATGAGGCGTAGTTCGGCCATCCCGTCCGGTAATGGCCGCCAGTCCAGCATGCGGTCGGCATGGGCCTGCTTCGCCCGTTCCGCCGCCGACTTCGGGTCCACGGCCAGGACCGCCCGGTTCAAACACCGCCGTAGCTGGGCCACGGTCTGCTTCCCGGCCCGGGGCAGTACCCGGTCGGCGACCAGACGGGCCTTCTCCGCAGGTAGCGAGAAGGTGGCATCGGCGATGGCGATGGCATGCCAGAAGGTGATCTCCCCCGCGGCGAGCGCGGCCTGCACGGCGGGTAGTTCGGTGGTCAACGCGCGGGCGGTCATCAGCCGGTTGGATGCGGTCACGTCCGACAGGCCGAGCGCCATTCCGATCTCGGCGTGCGCGGCCCGCATCGGCAACCCGGCATCATCCCGCGAGTCCAGCACCGCCTCCATCGCCGCCTCGACGCGTGTCGCCGACCGCGGCGACCGCATGCTGCACCCGGGAAGCCAGCCACGAATTCTGCCGTTCCCACGCGATCAGCAGATCCACCTGAGCCGACGCGCTCAACGACAACGGATCGATCCCCGACAGCGCCTGCACGCACTCCGGTCCCGGTGGTGCGATCAACGCCGCCGCGACCCTGCCATGAGCACTCAACACTTCGAACATGTGTGCGAGTCTAGCAGGGGCCGCACCCGGAAACCCCTTTATTCACAGCTCATTTCAAGGTCGTAGCACGCCCATCGCGTTGGGATAGGGAACCCCGAGCTCGACCGGTCCGGACGCGAGCCGCACGACCCCGTCGATCAAAGCTTCAGCCCCGGTAACCCCCTCGAACGCGCGTGCTGCCGCGACGTCCGTCGCCCGCTCGATGTCCGCGCGGGCCTGAGTTCCGGAGGGTGTCAAGTCCGACCCGGCAAGCCAACCCCGGGCCTGTAGCCGCCTTGCAGCGGCGGCCCACTCGGCGTCGCTCCAGCCACGGTGTGACTGTTGATCAGGTGGCAGCGCGCCGGTCGCCGCATGGCTGACATTCGCCTCGACACCATCCACGCCGGCAGCCACGAGAGCTGCGACATGCCCGTCGCCGCGGTACTCGCGCAACACCGTGACTGCCCGCCAGAGCCGAGCAGTGGCGGACGATGAACCGCCGACCCCCGACTGCGCCGCGGCGAGCGGGCGTCCCGCGAGATCGAGCCCGGCGACCATCGTCTGCAGCCCGCCGACGACCTGTTCGTCAGGACCTTCGGCGAGCAACGGCGTCAGGGTCCGCACAGCGAGTTCCTCCCGCACCGCAAGCACTTCCGCTGGTGCTGCCCGCTCCCACGCGTCAGGCAGCGCCCGCCGCACCATTGCCGGCGAGAAGTTGAAGAACAGCGCCGTGACGAGGGCAGGCGGCGCCGACCCGAGCGCGGCCGAGCGCGACGCGAAGTAGCCCATCCAGAAGCCCCGCAAGCCGATGGCCTCGTAGCTTGCGCGAGCGTCGGGCGCGAAGTAGACGACGGCATGGATCGCCTCGACCGCGCGCCAGAAACGCGCCGGGAGGCCAGGGAGTGCTTCAGCCATGCCCGTAAGCGTCGCACTGTCGGCCGCGCGACTTTCCGCCCCACCGCCGGCGAGCCTCCGCCAAGCTCGAGTCATGCGCAAATGACTTCCGACCTCGTTCACCCGGCACGCTTTACCCGGTCGACCCGTTCTAGTAGTGCCGGCCTGACCTTCCCGGCGCACAGGCCCGTCCGTGACCCCGACGCGGCTTGCTAGGAAGCTCGGCTGAGCACCGTATCCATGGTCCGCATGATCTCGATGGATTCATCCAGCGGCATCCCCGGACTCTCGAGCAGCCCTTCGGCGACGCACCGGGCAACTTCCGCGGCTTCGTAGCACAGTCCGTGGACGCGCTCGGGTGCCTCGAACCGCGTCGATGTGCCGCCCCGGGGTGTGAAGGTGAAGCCGACGTTCGCGTAGAACGGGCCGTCGACGTCGATGCGGCCGTCGCTGCCGACGATGCTCGCCCGGGTGGGACTGGCCGCCGATGAGGTGCAGTTGAGCACCGCCTGCGCGCCGCCGTCATGACCGAGCAGGATCGAGACCTGACCATCCACTCCCGTCGGCGCGGGTTCCACGATGCGCTTCGATCCGCGTGGGCGTCCCGAGCACCATCGACGCGAACGACACCGGATAGACCCCGAGATCGAGCAGCGCGCCACCCCCGAGTTCGGGCGCAAACAGCCGTGACGACGGGTCGAACGCGAACCACTGGCCATGGTCGGCCATCACCGTGACCACGCGTCCGAGCGCGCCTTCGGCCAGCAGCCGCCGGATCTCGACGACATGGGGAAGGAAGCGCGTCCACATCGCCTCCATCAGAAAGAGGCCACGGGCGCGGGCTGCGGCGACCAGCTCGAGCGCCTGCGCGGCATTCATCGTGAACGCCTTCTCCACCAGGACGTGCTTGCCCGCCCCCAATGCCAGCAAGGTGTTTTCGTGGTGGAAAGGGTGCGGGGTCGCGACGTAGATCGCGTCGACGTCGGGGTCAGCCGCGAGCGCCTCGTACGACCCGTGACGTCGCCCTATCCCGTACTGCTCACCGAACCGATCGGCGCCCTCCTGGCTACGCGAGCCGACCGCCACGATCTCGCCGGTATCGGTGTGAACCAGATCGGCGGCGAAGGCGTGAGCGATCCCGCCGGTGCCGAGGATTCCCCAGTGCAGCTTCGACGTGTTCATCCGCCAAGCATGAACCTGCCCCCGTGCCTCTGGGGTGGGCACGGGGGCAGGGGCTGGGGGGACGCTTCGGTTCAGGTGGGCGCGGGTACGGCGGCGTCCCAGCAGTCACCACCGTGCGGAGGGGTGCGATGCAGCAGGGCGAGCGGGATCCAGCGCCGGATCAGCGGCTCGTCGGCCCAGACCGCGACATGGCCACGACCGATCCGCCGGCGTCTGGCCAGCAGCTGGCGTAACGCATCGCCGGCGCCGAACTCGACTTCGGTCGACGTGATCCGCAGCAGCACCGGCGCGGCCCCCTCCGCGGGGAGGCCGGCCAGCACGTCATTGAGCCTGCTGACGGTGTCGTGACCGAAGCGGCCGGAGACGAAGATGCGCGTGGCTGCGGGTGAATGACTCACTTCGAGACCTGCCGCGAGGGGGCCTTGGATGGCGTCTGAAGCCACCGACTTCCTCCGATCCGGACCGGGGCTGCGGCGGTAGTACCCGCAAAATAGTGACCTACGCCACCTGCCTGAAGATTTTTCCGGGGCGCGGCTCCGCACCTGCCGCCGGTCGCCTGAGCAGTGCGGCGTAGCTTGACGCCCGTGCAATGGGCCGTGGTGAGTGCTGCGGCAATGTGCGCGTCGGGGCTGGCGGGAGTCCTGACGCCGGATGACGTGGGGGCTGCCCTGGAGCTTCGCCCGACGACCCCGCGCGGGCGGACCGAGGTACGGGCCGGGCTCGGCGGCACCTACGCGGCGCTCGGTGCGTGGGCGCTGGCCGACCGCTCGCCGGCGGCCAAGCGAGCCGTCGGGTTCACCTGGCTCGGCGCGGGCGTGGTCCGGCTGGCGTCGCTCGTACTCGACCGGCCGCGTACCGACCCGGCCTTCTGGGCCTACCTCGCTGTCGAACTCGGGCTGGGGTCGACGGCAGTTCTCGAGGCCGGCGAGGCGCATGGCTGAGCCCTCACTCGCCCGACGGGCGGTCGAGCGTCACTGCGAGTTCTGGAATACGCGTGACCAGCAGGCGTGGTCTGCCCTGTTCGCCGACGAGGTCGTCTTCGAGGACCCGGTCGGGGCGCCCCCCAAGCTCGGGCCGGAGGCGGTACGCGAGAGCTGGGAACGCTCGCTGACCCCCGGACGCGAGTGGCATCTGGTGGCCACCCGCATCATCGCGTGCGGCTCGGAAGCGGCCGTGGTCATGCGTAACGAAGGCAACCTGCACGGAACCTCGGTCGTGGTGGAGACGCTGGAGATCTGGCGGGTCCGCGATGACGGTCTGGTCATCTCGATACGAGCGTTCTTCGAGCCGGATCCGCACGTGCAGTCGGACTATTTCCAAACCTCGCGACCGGAGTAGCCCATGGCTCCCACACTCAGGTTCGGCACGGGCACGACGGTGCGCGATTTCAGCGCGTACGGCGAGTGGTTACGGGTCGGCGAGGACTGCGGCTTCGAGCTCCTGACGACGGGGGACTCCCAGTCGCTATGGGCAGATCCGTTCGTCTCGATGACGATGGCCGCCTTCCGCACGAAGCGTCCACGGCTCGCCATCACCGTCTCCAATCCCATGACGCGCCATCCCGCGGTCGTCGCCTCGGCCTCGACGGCGCTGCAGCAGATCTCCCGCGACCGCTTCGTCTACGGCATCAGCTCAGGCGATTCGGCGCTGCGCAACATCGGCGTGAAGCCCGCCAGTGTCGGCGAACTCGAGGAGTACGTCACCTGCGTGCAGGCGATGTGTGACGGCCGTCCGGCGGCGTACCACGGGCAGGCCCAGCAGCTGCGCTGGGATCACCGGCACACCCCGATCTGGATGGCGGCCGAGGGACCGCGCACCTTGCGGCTGGCCGGCCGGATCGCCCAGGGCGTCGTGCTCTCCAACAGCCTGACGGCGGAGGCGATGACGCGCAATCTGGGCCACATCTCCGCCGGCGCGCAGGAGGCCGGACGCTCGCTCGACGACCTCGAGATCTGGTGCATGGCCAACATCGTTCCGGCGCCGACCGAGGCGGAGGGCATCGCGCAGATCCGCTCGGTGCTCGCGGGAACGGCCAACCACGTCTTCCGGTTCACGCTCGAGGGCAAGGGCCTTCCCGAGGAGCTGATCCCGAAGGTGCAGGAGCTGAAGCAGCGCTACGACTCCTCCCATCACGCGTCACCGGAGACGGCCGCGCACAATGCCGCGCTCGTCGACGAGCTGGGCCTCACGTCGTTTCTGGCGCGCCAGTCGACGATCGCCGGGCCGATCGAGCAGTGCGTGGAGCGCCTGCACGAGGTCGCGGAGGCGGGAGTGCGGGGTCTCATCGTGGCCCAGTTCGTGCCGGACCAGCTGAACTTCATGCGCACCTTCGCCCGGAAGGTGCTGCCCGAGTTCAGCTAGCGGTTTCGGCAGGCGAGGAGAAACATCCATGACGGCAGGCGGTTTTCGCGTACTCGACGTGCACCATCACGTCGGCGACCCGGTCCAGGCGCTGGCCATGCCCGGTGCGGAAGGTGCGTCCGCCCCGCCCGGTCTCGAGCACGACATGCGCGTCAGGCTCGAGACGATGGACCGCGACGGGATCGACTGCGGGCTGCTCATCCCAGGGCACAGCTATCTGCGGCCCGACGGGCTCGCCGACACCCGGCGGATCAACGACGGCATTGCTGCCTACCGCGACAGCATGCCTGCGCGTTTCCCGGCTGCGCTCGGCATCGTCGAGCCGCTCTACGGACGGGCCGGCGACGCCGAGCTGCGCCGTATCAAGGCGGAGTTGGGGCTGGTCGGTGTCAGCTTCCACACCCGCTTCCAGGGGGTGACGACCGACAGCCCGCTCGTCCTCGCGCAGCTCGAACTCATGGGTGAGCTCGGGCTGGTGCCCTTCCTGCACTCCGTCGCCGAATCACCGGAGGAGTCGCTCTGGCGCATTCACCGCGTGGCACGGGCCTTCCCGGACCTCACGATGGTGGTGCTGGACACCTTCTCCTCGCACGAGCAGTCGAGTCACGCCATGCTGGTCGCCGAGCTCGCGCCCAACCTGGTCTTCGACTCCAGCCTCGCGTACCACATCGATCCGGCGCTTCGTCTCATCGATCGCTTCGGCCATCACCGGGTCATCTTCGGCACCGACCTGTACTCGTACCCGCTGGGCTACCACCGCAGCACGGTGCTGGCCCATTGGCTCGAGTCCGGCCTGAAACCTGAGGTTTTGCAGGATGTTCTGGCCGGAACGGCGGAGCGCATCCTCGGTCTAGGAGACGCGCGTGTCGGCTGAAGCGGAGGCGAGTTTCGCGAGCAAGTACGGGCCGTGGGCACTGGTCGCCGGAGCCTCGGACGGCCTCGGAGAAGCGTTCGCGCACGAGCTGGCGAGGCGCGGGCTGAACGTCGTGCTGCTTGCCCGGCGCGGCGAACTGCTGGCGAGCGTCGCCGCGGATATCGAGCGTGACCATGGCGTCGGCACGCGGATCGTGGTTGCCGACCTCACCGCGCCCGACCTCGGCGGGATCGTGTCACCCGGCCTGGCGGGGTTGGAGATCGGGCTGCTGGTCTACAACGCCGGCGCGGTGCATGGCGCGGCGAAGTTCCTCGACCGGCCCCTCGCCGACACCCACGCGCTCATCCACCTCAACTGCCACGGCCCCGCCACCCTCGCGCATCTGCTCGGTCAGCCGATGCGGGAACGCGGCCGGGGCGGGATGGTGTTCATGTCCTCCATGGCAGCACTTGCCGGAAGCGCCTACATCGCGACGTATGCGGCGACCAAGGCGTTCGACATCATCTTCGCCGAGGCGCTGTGGCAGGAGATGCAGGGCGACGGGATCGACGTCATCTCGGTGATCGCGGGCGCCACCGACACCCCGGCGATGCGGCGTTCCCTGGAAACGTTCGGCAATCGTTCAGATCTGGCCGGGCCGTCGTTCGTGGCGATCGAGGCATTGGACGCGCTCGGGCTCGGTCCGACGTGCGTACCCGGGGACGGGAATCGGCAGGCGGCGTCCTACCTCTGGCCGAGCTCGCGGGTGTCGCTGAGCACGATGATGAGCCAGGCGACAGCGCAGATGTATGCGTTGGAAGCCACCGGGGCAACCGGCTCTGACTTCAGTGACCTCGGGGAGGTCACCAAGGGATGACGCCCGAGGATCCGGCCAGCGTGCGGCACCGGAGGCGGGTCTACTTCGCCATCATGGTGCCGTGCCTGACCCTGATCATCGTGGCCTGGACCATCGTGCAGTTCTTCTCGACGACGGCCGCGGTGATCATGAGCGTGGTCGCCATGGTGATGCCGCCGGCCGCGGCCATCATGGCCAACGCGGGCCGCGAATAGCTCCGGCGCGGAACGCAACCAACCCGTGCTGGTGCGCGTCTGACCCGGCATGAGACGTGTGGCGCTCGCCGGCCTCGGCGGCATTCTGCTGGCGGGGATTGCGGGATGTGCCACGTCATCGCCGGTGTCACTGCGGTCGCAGCCGGCTCCCGATCGCGGTTTTGCCGTTGCCGCGCCGGTGATAGACCCACCTGCCGGACCGGGGCCCGGCCAGCGGCAGCGGGCCTGCACGGCGAAGGACCTGACAACGTCGGCGCGGATGGCGCCCGCGGTGGACGGGGTTCTGGGCGTCATCTCCATCGCCGGTGCGCATTGCAGCCCGAGCGTCGACGTCACGCGTATCCGGCTGCTCGGCGCCGACGGCCGGGTGCTGGCGGTGCCGCCGGGTGCTGCCGACATGACCAACCCCGCCGAGTCGTTGCGGCCCGACCTGGCCGAGGACGCCGGCGCGGTGCGGGTGGGATTCGCCTGGACCGGTTCGTACTGCGGCGCCCCTGCGCGCAGCGTGGAAATCCCAGCACTCCCGGCGGTTGTTCGTATCCCGCTGAGCGGAGCCTCGCCTGCCTGCGGGAAGGTCGACAGCAGCCGGCTGGTCCCGGGCGTGGAGGATTCTCCGGGCTCGCCGGTGGAACCTGCGCCGCTCGCGTGGAGTTCGTTGCGGGCCAGACTCGTGCTGCCGAAGGTCGTTCACCCGGGCGCCATCCCGGCGACGGTGGTGCTGACCAATTCGGCGGACAGGGCGGTCTCGCTCGCCGCTCCGTGCCCGACCGTCACTGCTGCCGTGACGATGCCGCTGGTGCCGACCAAGGGCTACGGCGGCAATTTCGGCCAGGACGGCGCGGGCGGCGGGGATCTGTGCCGCAGTCCCGTGGTCGTCCCCGCCAGGGGCTCGGTCAGCGTGGCGCTGCCCTATCTGGTGACTCCGCCGCAGGACCCCCGAAACCCCTGGCGGCAGGGCGGGACGCTCACGGCCGACTGGGCGATCGCCGGTCTTCCCACGGCTCACGCGACCGCGACGATCGGCTGACGGTCAGATCGGTTTCAGCGCATCGGTGATCTTGACGCGGGCGCCGGTGCGGGTGATCGCGTTGCCGTAGATGCGGCCGGCGATCCACACCAGCGCGGCGATGAACGCGAGCATGAGACCGATCGACACGAGCACCTCCCACACCGGCGCCCCGGCGGCGATGCGCATCGGCATCAGCGTCGGGCTGAAGAGCGGGATCAGCGAAAGCACTGCCAGTAAAGAACTTCCGGGGTTCGAGCGGCAGGATGGAGATCCCCAGGACGTACGGGACGACGATGAAGACCGTCAGCGGAGCGACAGCGCCGGCGACGTCTTCCTGCCGCGACACCAGCGCGCCCACGGCGGCGAACATCAGCGCGTACGCGAGGTAGCCGAGCAGGAACCAGACGACGGCGCCCACGAGCGCGCCGGCCGCCACCGAACCAGGCAGGGTCAGCGCATGCGTCTGGACCCCGGTCACCACCCCGGCTACGGCGACCAGCAGCAGCTGCCCGAGCCCCAGCACCCCGATGCCCGAGCACCTTTCCGAGCAGCAGCTGCCACGGGCGTATCGCGGTCAGCAGCAGCTCGACGATGCGGCTGGTCTTCTCCTCGACGACGCCCTGGGCCACCATCTGCCCGTAGAGCATCAGCGCGACGTAGACCAGGATCCCGGCGATGACGCCGACGGCAAGGCGCTGGCTCCGGTGCGGATCAGGCGGGGTGAGCGATTGGACGTCGACGCTTGGCCGCCGCGACGGCCTGGTTCGACCTTGACGGGATCCACGCCGAGCTGCTCCAGCCGCCCGTTGAGCGCGGTAGAGCGCGCGAGGACGGTGAACGCGTTGCGCAGCGAATCGCTGAGGTCCTTCTTCACCTCGACCTGAAGCGCCGAACGAGGATCCCGTGACGACGCGCCGAGAGCTCGCCACTGCGGAGCCGGCTCTCGCCGTCGGCCTTGCTGGCGACGGTCGCCGTCGTCACGTCCTGGCCGATGGCTTTGGCGACCGACCGGAAAGGCGCCTCGATGGCCTGCTGCGCCGGCAGAAACCCGACGTGCGACACCGACTTGTGCCCGCTCGCCGCCTTCGAGATGCCGACCACGGCGATGATGCCGACGAGCAGGATCACCGTCGTGATGCGAAAGACCTTTGACCGCCCGCGGGTGACGATCTCGCGGGTGGCGACGAGGGAGACCGCCTGGCGCGCGTCGAGGTCGCCGCCTTGATCGACGGGGGGTTCGGTGGTCACGCCGCGCTCGCCTCGCCCTGGTGGACGACATCGCGGAAGAGCTCGGTCAGGGTGGGCAGCTGGTGGGCGAACTCGTGTACCGGACCCGTGGCGAGCGCCGCCTGCAGGATGGTCTGATCGTCGATCCCCTCGGCCAGCCGCAGGGCGACGCGTGAGCCACGGTCGTTCACCACGGTGACTCCGGGCAAGCGAGCGGCCCAGCCGTCGGGGGCATCGGGCGCATCGATCACGAGCGTGGTGGGGCTGCCTTTGCGGAGCTCGTCGACCGATCCGCAGGCGACCATCCGGCCGCCGCGCACGATGCCGACCCGGTCGCAGATCCGCTCGACCAGATCGAGCTGGTGGCTGGAGAAGATGACCGGCACACCGGCGTCGCAACGCTCGCGGAGCACCTCGCTCATCACGTCCACCGCGACAGGGTCGAGGCCGGAGAAGGGTTCGTCGAGGACGAGCATGCTGCGGGTTGTGCAGGAGGGCGGCGGCGAGTTGGACGCGCTGCTGGTTGCCGAGGCTGAGCTTCTGGACCTCGTCGTTCCTGCGGGCGGCGACGCCGAGCCGCTCCGTCCAGGTCTGCGCAGCGCGGCCCGCGGCGGGTGCCGACAGGCCGTGCAGCCGCGCCAGGTAGGTGAGCTGCTCACCCACCCGCATCTTCGGGTAGAGCCCGCGCTCCTCCGGCATGTAGCCGATGTGCCGGCGGCGCCGGAGTGTGAGCGGCGCCCCGTCCCAGCTCACCTGGCCGGAGTCGGCGGCGAGCACGCCCATCACGATGCGCATCGTGGTGGTCTTGCCGGCACCGTTGCTGCCGACGAAGCCGAAGAGCTCCCCCCGGCCGACGCTGAACGTCATGTCGGAGAGCGCGACCACGTTGCCGTAGCGCTTGACGAGATGGTCGATCTCCAGCGAGCCGTTGCCGTCCACGGTGCCCATGCTGCCCCGTGTTTGTCGGAGGGTCCTGTTAGACCCTTCACCATGGCGAGTTGGAAGACGATCGAAGAGGCAGCGCCGGAGTTCGCGGCCAAGGTCAGGGGCCGGTTCGAGGCGGGCACCAACAAGACGCTGGCGAGCCTTCGGGCTGACGGTTCGCCGCGGATCAGCGCGACCGAGTGCAAGTTCGAGGGCGGGGAGTTGACGCTGGGGATGATGGGTGAGTCGCGCAAGCTCGCTGATGTGCGCCGGGATCCGAGGGTCGCGATCCACAGCCCGACCCTCGAGCCGCCGCCGCAGCCGTCCACCTCGTGGCCGGGGGAGGCCAAGATGGCGGGTTCGCTGGTCGAGGTCCGGGCACCTGATGACTGGCAGGACCCCGAGGGCCAGGTCGCCGGCTTCTTCCGGCTCGACATCGCGGAGGTGTCGCTCACCTGTCTGGGTGGCGATCCGCCTGACCATCTGGTCATCGAGTCATGGGATGTGAAGGAGGGGTATCGCCGAAGAACGCGCACGTAAGGGGTCATCATCAGCGGATGGCCCTGCATACCGGTTCCCCCCATTCGCAGCGCACGACCGATGCCAACCCCTTCATGGGCATGGCGAATCCCGCCCTGTCCGCCGAGGTCAACCCGCCGCGCATCAGGCTGGCGGAGGATCCGGTGCCGGCTGACGTCGCGTACCAGCTGGTTCACGACGAGCTGCTGCTCGACGGCAGTGCCCGGCTCAACCTCGCCACGTTCGTCACGACGTGGATGGAGCCACAGGCCGACAAGCTGATGGCCGAGTGCGCCGACAAGAACATGATCGACAAGGACGAGTACCCCAAGACGGCCGAGCTCGAGCAGCGCTGCGTCTCGATCCTGGCCGACCTCTGGCACGCGCCTCCCGGCGATGCGACCGGATGCTCGACCACCGGTTCCAGCGAGGCCTGCATGCTCGCCGGAATGGCCCTGAAGCGGCGCTGGGCGGCGCGTACCGGCAACGACCCGTCACGCAAGCCCAACCTGGTCATGGGCGCCAACGTGCAGGTCTGCTGGGAGAAATTCTGCCGCTATTGGGACGTGGAGCCGCGGATCGTGCCGATGGAGGGTGACCGCTTCCACCTCGACGCGGCGACGGCCGCGGCCGCGGTCGACGAGGACTCGATCGGCGTGGTCGCGATTCTGGGGTCGACGTTCGACGGCTCGTACGAGCCGGTCGACGAGATCTGCGACGCGCTCGATGCCGTGGCCGAGCGCGGCGGCCCTAACGTGCCGGTGCATGTCGACGGCGCATCCGGCGCCATGGTCGCGCCCTTCCTCGACCCGCATCTGGAGTGGGACTTCCGGCTGCCGCGGGTGTCGTCGATCAACACCTCCGGACACAAGTACGGGCTGGTCTACCCGGGCGTGGGCTGGGTGCTGTGGCGCGACAAGGAGCACTTGCCGTCGGAGCTGGTGTTCAACGTGAACTACCTCGGCGGCAACATGCCGACCTTCGCGCTGAACTTCTCGCGGCCCGGCGCCGAGGTGGTCGCGCAGTACTACACGTTCTTCCGGCTCGGACGCGCCGGCTTCCGCGCCGTGCAGCAGGCGAGCCGCAACGTCGCCACGCACCTGTCAGCGGCGATCGAAGAGCTCGGCCCGTTCGACCTGATCTCCCGCGGCCATCAGCTGCCGGTCTTCGCGTTCACCACGAAGCCCGAGGTGAAGGGCTGGGACGTGTTCGGCGTCTCGCGGCTGCTGCGCGAGCGCGGGTGGCAGGTCCCGGCGTACACCTTCCCGGAGAACCGGCAGGATCTCGCGGTGCTGCGGGTCGTGGTGCGCAACGGGTTCTCTGCGGACCTCGCCGACGACTTCCTCGCCGATCTCAAGCGCTCAGTGGACGAGTTGCAGGCCGCCGACCACGTGACGATCTCGGGACCGTCGGGTTTTCACCACTAGCGGCTCACTGCCCCGCGGAGACCGGCGGGCGGACCACTTCCACCCGGATCCAGTGGTGCTGGCAGCGCCGGCAGCTGAGCACCGCACGGTCGACATACGGCCAGGAGCCCGTCGCCTGCTCGGGTACCGGACGCTCGTCCACCTCGACGTCGACCGAGCCGCAACGGGCGCACACGATCCGGTCGTCAGGCATGGGGGCTCCTCGGCTCGCCTCGGGGTTTGGGCGCCTGCCATGGTCATCGGCATGCGGGAGAAGACCATCGTTCACCCGGACGCAGTAAATCCGCGGTATTGAACGGGCGGTGAGTGCCGAATTGGGCGTTTACTACCTCGGGTGAGGGCGGCTTTCGAACGTCGGGTCGCGCCTCTCGTCGGGCTCGGGGAGTCGGCCGAGGCGCTGGCGCTGGCGTGCCGCGACATGGCAGCGCGGTTCACCGCCGGCGGGCGGCTGCTGGTCTTCGGTGACGGTGCCGGGGCAACGGACGCCGCGCACGTGGCCGTGGAGTTCGTGCACCCGGTGACGGTGGGGAAACGGGCGCTGCCGGCGCTTGCGTTGACCGGCGACTTCGCGCATCAGGTTCAGACGCTCGGCCGGCCGTCGGACATCGTGCTGGGCTTTTCCGGGACGGGTTCGGGGCGCGTCGCGGCTGGGCTGGCCGCCGCGCGGTCCGCCGGTTTGCTGACGGTCGCTCTAGCCGGGTCGGGCGCAGAGTGCGACGCCGACCATTGCCTGACGATCGCGTCGTCCGACCCGCTGATCGTCAAGGAGGGGCACGTCACCGTGTACCACCTCCTCTGGGAGCTGGTGCACGTGTTCTTCGACTCGCCGTCTGGGGAGCCGGATCGGCCGGCGGCGGGGGTCGAGCAGCTGTACCCCTTCCTGTACGGCGGCGGTTCGTCGGCCTCCTCCGTGGTCGAGGCCGCTGCCGAGTCGGCGCGGCAGAAGGTGGCCGAGATCGTGGCGTTGCGCCGTGAGGTCGGGGACGCGCTGGGTGCGGAGCTGGCCGGCTGCGCGGCTGAACTCGCCGCCTCCTTCGCCGCCGGTGGGACGCTCTACGCGTTTGGCAACGGCGGCAGCAGCACCGACGCAAACGCCGTGGTGCACGCGTTCATGAACCCGGCTCCGCCGGCTGTCCCGATGCCCGCGCTGTGCCTCGCCGGCGACGTCGCCGTCCTGACCGCGCTGTCCAACGATGTCGGCTTCGACGTCATCTTTGCCCGCCAGCTCAGGGCTTTCGCCCGCCCGGGCGACATGGCGCTGGGCATCTCGACGAGTGGGGGCTCACCCAACGTGCTGGCCGGCCTCGAGGAGGCGCATCGCATCGGGATGGTGACGGTCGGGCTGTCGGGCTACGGCGGCGGTCGCATGGCGGAGCTCGCGTCGCTGGACCACCTGTTCGCGGTGCCGTCGTCGTCGGTCCATCGCGTGCAAGAGCTCCAGACGACGCTGTACCACGTGCTCTGGGAGGCGACGGCGGAGCTCAGGGCGGCTCCTCGGACTCCGCCAGGATGAGCCCGAAGTCCTGGAGCATCTCGGCGCCGACCCCCGGGTCGAAGTTGTCGACGAAGCGCAGGTGAGCCGCCGCCATCCAGGCCGCGCCGATCGCCGTCTCACGCAGTTGACGCGGCGTGAGGTCGGCCAGCAGCTCGCGTACGCGTGCCTCGGTCTCCTCACTCAAGGATTTCTCGGCGTGGAAGAACTCCGTCACGGCGGCCAGCGCCACCTGCTGTGGCAGCTCGATCGGCGCCTTCCGCGCCGTCTTGCGCACGACCTCGTCACTGAACAACACCAGCTGCCTCGGCTGCTCGTCGGTCATCGCTCTGTCTCGCTCCCGGATGGGTGGGCTTCGGGGCGGTGAGCGTACGGCCGGGAGCCGACAAAACCGGCTCCGGGGCGCGCCGCGAAAGCGGCCGCGTTGTCGGCTGTGGACACCGGCGCTCCCGACCTGCGACCGTCTAGGCTCGGCCCGTGCCACTGGAGAAGTTGACGCTGATCTTCGGCAAGAACGTCCCGCCGGACCTCGATCTTGACGACGACGACCAGTTCCGCGCCGCGCTTGCGAAGGCGGCGCCGTTCCCGCCGGATCAGGTTGAGCTGGCGCTCTTCGATATCGTCGCCCACCAAATTCTGGAGGAGGACCCGCCGGTCGTCTGGGAGACCGCGCAACGCCTGCATGCGCGCGGCCTGGGCCGGCGGCAGGTGATGCTCGAGCTGGCACTAGCGGCCGGGCCGGCGGTCAGCGCCGCCATCGGCGGTGACCCTGACGCCTTCGACCGGCGATACGCGACGAGCCTTCGGGCGCTACCGGTGGCGACCGTCACGGACGTCGAAGCTGCCACCCGAGAGCTGCTCTCGACGCCCGAGCGGATGACGATCGATGAGCTGGTCGAGCGGTTGCTGGTCAGGCTCGACGTCACGGAGCTGATCGACGAGGTCACTGACCTGATCGAGTCCGTCACCGATCAGATGCTCCTGGCCGATGAGCTCGAGTTGGTGGCGGGCGACATCGTGGTCGACCCCGAGCAGCTGTGCCGAGGCATCGTGCTCACCACCCGCGTAAGGCCCGATTGGCCTGCGCTGGACACCGATCTCGCCGGTTTCAGCTATGTCACCGACGAGGTCGCCGATCCGCCGGCCGACGCCGCTACGGGCCAGCTGGTCCTGGGCCGCCTGCACGACGGCGAGGTGGTGGTCGAACCGATTCCGGAGCCGCCGCTCGATGCAGGCTTCGTCGATGCGATCAGGCAGGCGTACGCCCTGGAAAGCGAGGAGACCGGGCTTCCGCAGACGTTCCGCGAGCTGACCATGCACCTGCTCGCCGCCGACCCGACCGCCTTCGATCACCCACGGCTGCCGCTCACGGAGCTGGTCGCCGCAGCCGGCCTGGAGATCCGCGGCGATCTCGTCGCCGACGGCCGGACCGCCTGGAGAGCTCAGGCCCACTCGCTGGCGGCGTTCCGCATCTTCGATCGTGCGGAAAACGACGACGAGCGACGCGATGTCCTTGACGCGTACGGGCTTTTCGAGCGCATGGACGTGGGCGAGCCCGAGGTCACGGCACCCGAACTTCGCCATGTGCTCGACGTCATGGCCGACGAAGGCGTCCTGGCGATCGTCACCGATCAGCTCTTCGGCTACGACGAGGACCCCGATTCCCTCGACGCAGCAGAGGCTTTCGCGCGTCGCCTTGCTGCTGCGGCGTCCAGGCCCCTGCAGCGCGCCGTCGCCGGCGTCATCACGGCGATGGTCGCCGAGCGGCGCTGCGATCCGCTGGCTGCTGCCGAAGCCCTGGCAGAGGCGGTTCGCCAATCGCCCGACTTCTTCCCGGCCGTGGATCGACTGGCGTGGACGCGATCGGATCAGGGACGCGCGGCGGAGGCAAAAACCCTGTGGCTGCAGGTGTTTTCGCCTGACGCCCCCGATCTCGCGGCGATCGAGAGCGCGACCGGTGGGCAGCGGTATCAGGGCGCGGGGATGCGTCGCAACGAGCCGTGCTGGTGTGGCTCGGGCCGCAAGTACAAGGTGTGTCACCTCCGCGCTAACGAGCTTGCGCCCCTGCCCGACCGTTTCACTTGGCTGCTGCGCAAGACCGTGGCGTATGCCGAACGGCGGGGTGCTCCCCTCGACCGGGTGGTGATGGAGACGGCCTGGAAGCTCGCTGACGAGGACCATGCCCGGCTCGAAGCGGCCATGCAGGATCCCCTGGTGCTGGACGTGGTGCTGCATGAGCTCGGCTGGTTCGATCGGTTTCTCGCCGAGCGTGGTGCCTTGCTCCCCGAGGACGAGCAGCTCTTGTACGCCTCGTGGCAGCTGATCCCGCGGACCGTCTACGAGATCGTGGACGTCAGACCCGGTGAGGGGCTGCGGCTTCGCGATATGCGCAGCGGCGAGCTCACCGACATCCAGGAGCGGTTGGGGAGCCAGGAGGTGTCGGCGGGCCAGCTCATGTGCGCTCGAGCGGTGCCGGATGGCAGCGGTCATCGGCTGGTGGGCGCCGTGATCGAGGTGCCACCCGGCCGCGAGGACGCCTTTCTGGACATCGTCGACGATCCGGATCCGACGTCGCTGGCGGATCGGCTGCTGAGCCTCATGGCGGCGGCGTCACGGCCGCCGGAGCTGACGACGACGACCGGTGAGCCGATGGCGTTCTGCACCTCGGTGTGGAGCGTGAAGGATCCCGAGTGGGTGCGGCTGGTGCTCGATCGCAACTACGTCGCTGCCGGCACCGACCGCTGGCATCAGGAACGGCCGGGTGAGGCGGGAAATCTCGTGCTGGCGACGCTGACACTCGACGGTTCGGCGCTCACCGTCGAGACCATGAGCGAGGACCGCTTCCACGACATCGTCGGCGAGCTGACGCAGCTCCTGCCCGACGCGGTGGTCGTCTCCGAGACCATCGAGCCGTTAGACCTTGCAGCTGTCCGGTCGGCCGCCGCAGAGCCCGCACGCGAGCCTGTCGCTGCGGACATGAAGGCGGCGCTGGCCGAGTGGCTCAGCAAGCAGGAGGAGCAGTGGTGCGCGGAGCCGGTGCCGGCCCTCGGCGGGCTGACCCCTCGCGAGGCTGCAGAAGATCCCACCCAACGCGAGCGCGTCATCCGGCTGATCGACAGCTTCCCGCCCGGTGGTGGCGTGACCGATGAGGGATCCGCGACCATGCGTCCGGATCGGTTACGGGAGTTGCTGGGGATCTAGGTTGGACGACCGACAGGACCAGCAGTGCAGTTAGCCTGGCAGCGATGTTCGGATCGAGACGTCGGAGGGAGTGACCATGTCATTCGCGTCGTCCTCCGGGTCGCTCGCTTATCGGCCGATGACGCTCGTTCAGCTGGCGGGGCACTTAGCTGTGGCGGACGATGACAGCCACCGTTGGAGGCTCGTCGCCGAAATGCTCGAGGAATACAGGCACGAGCCAGTTGCGCAGCGTGCAGGCCTCCTCGCCACTGAGCCCCCCAGCACCGGTGACGAGCGGTGGGATGTCTTTCTGGCCGCGCTCGCGGAGTTCCTGACGGCTCGTGATGGGCGTGGAGCCGCGGCCTGGACGGCCGGTCGGCGGCTGGCGGTCTTCTGGTTCCCCTTCAACAGCGCGGCTGCGCGTGTCGACGCCATCGTGCACTCGCCCGCCAGCTTTCGCAGCCGCGGGATCTTCGTCGCCCCTCAGGAGCTAGGCGTCGCGTGAATACCGAAGGCGAGACGCTTCTTGACCGCGCCCGCATCCAAGAGCTTTTCCGACAGCTCGGCGAGCGACTGCAGAAGCGGGGGGTCATCGGTGACATCTACGTCATCGGGGGTGCGGCAATCGCCCTTGCCTATGACTCCCGTCGAGCTACTCGCGATATCGACGCGATCTTCAAACCTCACGGAATCGTGTTGGACGAAGCGCGAGCGCTCGCAGCCGAACAGGGACTGCCCTCCTGGTGGCTGAACGAGCAGGCGAGTGCCTACGTCGCTCCGGCTGGGGATCCAGATGCCCCGCGCACTTTCGACCATCCAGGCCTAAGGGTGCTCACCGCCTCCCCAGAGCATCTGCTTGCGATGAAGGCGATCGCCGCTCGGCGGCGTGACACCGGGGACCTTCGACTACTAGTGGCGCAGTTGGGACTCTCGACCACCGAGCAGGTTGTTGACGTCTGCCGCCGAGTGTTTCCGGACGAGACGCTGCCCGACCGAGCCCTCCTGCTCTTGGACGATCTCTTCGACGAGGACGGCCAGAGCGGCGCACGAAGACATCTGATCGGGAGCGCGCCGATTTGTCAGACCCTCGCGTTAGGTTTCGGGCGAGAGGTTTCGAGGCGACCCAGGGGGCGCTGTATGGCAGATGAGACTCGGGAGAGTGGCACCGCGCCAGATCCCGAGCGCCTTGATCTCTACCGCTACGCCACAGCGGAGAATGCGGCCGAATACCTGGCGATCATGCGGCTGTTCACCGAGACGCTGCTGACCGACCTTTCGGGGGCCGAGATCGCTGAGCAACTTGCCCGCCGCGGCCTGTCGCTCGAGCTGGATGAGGTCGAAGGCCGTTGCCGCCAGCTGGAGCGCTGGGGGAATCTGGTTCGCTCGGTTCGCGATGCAAAGGTCGCCACGGTCGCGGATCATCTTCGCGCCCGCTCGCGCTTTCAGATGTCCAAGCTCGGCGGACACGTGCAGCGGCAGATCGACGAGGTGCTTCGGGCGACAGCGGGGGTACGAGACGTCGCACGCGAGCTGCTCGGCGGCATGGTCGAGACGCTGGATCGCATTCATGAACGCTTGAACGGTCCTGTGGAACGCCTCGATGCCGATGCCCTTGCGGCCGACGTCACCACCGTTTTCAGCAACCAGCAGCTGTTCACCGAGAGCGTCCGCGACTTCTACGCGTATCTGCATCAGGTGCTGTCCCGCTACGACCTCGCCGGCGACGAGTACGGGCGCTTCAAAGAGCTCCTGCTCAGCTACGTCGACCTCATCACTGCTGACGTCGCCCGGCATGCCCCGGCGGTGAGTGAGCGCCTCGAGCGGGTTGAGCCAAAGCTCGGCCTGCTGCTCGCGACGCTCGATCGGTTGCCCAGCCTCACCAATGCCGATGGCAGCCGTGCCGAGCGTCAGCCCGGCCGTGTCCTGAACGATTGGCTGGAGTTTTCCATCTGGTACGCCGACGGATCCGATCGTTCCGGGCCTGATCAGTTGCGCCGGGCGGCGGGGCAGGCGCTCGGGCAGTTGCTCGCGAATGCCAAGCGGATGCTTGCCGCCGCGGGCACCGGCGTCTCGCGGCGCGCTGATTTGCTACGCCTGGCCCAGTGGTTCGCGGCTTCCGATGATGCACAAGCCCACCGGTTGTTCGCCGGCGCTTTCGGTGCCTACCCGGCGCGTCATCTGTTGGGTGGCCCTGACGAGGACAGTCCGCGCCACGGAGCTCTCACCTCATGGTGGGAGGCCGACCCTGTCGAGGTGCCCGTCTCGCTGCGCGAGCGCGGTGAGCGTTCTGCCCGCGGGAAGGCCTCCCGCGTTCCGGATCCGGGGCTGGACCGGGAAGAGTTGCTGTCCGAGGCCCGGGCAGAGCACGAGCGCGAGCTGGCAGCCGCCGCCGAGCTGGTCGCTGCTGGCCGGCTTGACGGCGCGCGGCTGTCGCCGGCTGCTCGTGGGGTGCTGCTTGACCGGCTGGGTGGTCTGCTGGCGGTGAGCGGGGGCGAGGCGCCGCCGTGGGAGTGGTTCGAGTCCGACCTCGGCTTTCTGCTGCGGGCCGTCGCGATCGAAGGCGCGACGACCCTGCACTCCGAGGATGGGCAGCTGGTCATCGATGGGCTCGCCTTGTCGGTCGAGCCGATTGCTCTGGAAGCAAACGAACCCCTTGCCGTCGGTGGCGGCGAAAGCGGGTGGGCGACGGGAACCCAGGGATGATCGGCACCGACGTCGCTGAGTCCACGGAACGCCGTGAGGCGGCCCGGGCGCTGCTGCGCTTTCCCGTGCTGAGCGCCGCCGAGCACCCCGAGGATCTCGTCCGGGTGAGGCGCCACGCACCGGCCCTGAAGACCATGTTCGCCAACGCGCTCGGCTATTCGCTCGTCGTCGAGTCCGGCTTTGCCCGGCTCATCAAGGGGCCGCTGACCGGCGACGCTCCGGCGCGTCCCGCCCGTTGGCCCTCTGGCGGTGATTTCAGCGCCCGCACGTACATGTACGTCGCGCTGCTCGGCGCGAGCCTGCTGGCTCCCGAAGTCGGGGAGCAGGTGTTGATCTCGACGCTCATCGAGCAGATACGCGCGGACGCGGCAAGTGCCGGGCTCACCCTTGGTGATAGTTACTCCGAGGCGCGCCAGCTCGTGGCGGCATTCGGGCTGCTGGCGGCATGGGGCGTCGTCGAGGAGACCGACGGCACGATCGCGGGATGGGGCGAGCGGCGCGAAGAAGCCTTGATCACGGTGAATCGGGCTCTGTTGCCACACCTGCTCGCCAGGCCGTTGAGCGTGCTCGACGGCCCACAGGAGCTGCTCGACGATACCGGCAGTGACCACCCGCCGCAGCCGCGCCGCAGCCTGCGTCGCAAGCTGATCGAAAACCCGCTGGTGCGCCGCGAAGATCTCACCGAGGCGGAGCTGGACGTCCTGTCTCGCGAGCGCACCGAGCTGACCCGAGTGCTGGAGGAGAGCTTCGGTTTGAGCCTCGAGGTGCGGGCCGAGGGCGCGCTCGCCTATGACGCCGACGCGGAGCTCACCGACATCGCTTTCCCCGGGAGTGGCACCGTCCGATGGGCTGCCCTGCTGCTGGTCGACGCCTTGCTAGCCGCCCAGCAGCCCAAGGCGGGAACCTACTTCGAAGATCAAGGTGTCAGCCGCCCCGGTCTGCTGTGCCGGTGGCCACTGGTCGATCGATGCCTGCGAGAGCTGACCGATCAGTACGGCGGTGCCTGGGGACGCGACTACGTCGCTGATCTCGATCTGTTGCGGGGCGAGGTGGTGGCATTGCTCACCAGCTTGGGTCTGGCGACGTCAGTCGAAGGCGGTCTCGCGTTGCATCCTGCTGCCGCGCGCTACCGCCCGGCCGTAGCGCAGGCGACGTATCGCCCCCGGGCCCGGCGTCGCCGGGAAGCCGCCGCCGCAGGGCAAGTGGCCCCCGCTTCGCTCTTCGATCCGCAACCGGCGCAAGGATGACGGGACTGAGTGTGGAACCCACGGGCTTGCAGGTCGTCGAGGAGACGCCTCCGAAACGCTACGACGGCCGCTGGCGGCTCAACCGCGGTGGCATCGTCAACGTCTGGTACTACTACGACGCTCAATTCGCGTTCTCCGGCGGCCGCATCATCTGGCGAGGTGCCAACGGTTCCGGCAAGAGCCGGGCACTGGAGCTGCTTTTTCCTTACCTGCTCGACGGAAACAGGCGGGCGATCGACGCCACCGGCGCGAGCAAAGTCCGGCTCGAGGACCTCATGCGGGCGGGGGCGGGAGATTCCCTGAACCGGATCGGCTACCTGTGGGTCGAACTCGTCGGCGTGGGCGATGACGGAGAGCTCGAATACCTCACGATCGGCGCGCACGTTCGCTATTCGAGATCGTCCGGGGAAGCCCGGGTGCTGTACTTCACGACCCCGCTGCGGGTGGGTGAGCAGCTGCGGCTGATGGACGAGGAACGCCTGCCGCTCGGACGGGAACGCCTGGCGGAGCTCATCGGCCACGACCGCCTTTCCGAGACGGCAGAGGGACATCGCGAGCGCGTGCGCAGCCAGGTGTTCGGCCTCGCCGGTGAGGCCGGGCGCGAGCGTTATGCGGGCCTGCTTCAGCTCTTGCACGTGCTGCGCAATCCCGATGTCGGCAACCGGATCGATTCCGGTGCTCTGCCGTCGATCCTTTCGGACGCACTCCCGCCACTTTCCGAGGCGGCCTTGAACAGCGCAGGCGACGAGCTCGACGGCCTGTCGGAGATCCGCGCCGGTCAGCAGCGGCTGCAGGAGGCCAGCGGTCACGTTCAGGGCTTTCTGACCTCGTATCGCCGATATGCGGTCGGCGTGCTTTCCGGCCGGTGCGAGCAGACCGGTGAGGCCTCAGCAGCGGCGCGCCTCGCCGCGACAAAGGCGAAGCGGGCACATGCCGATGCGGAGCAGAGCCAGAACGACCATCAGCAGGCGCATGCGGAGCTGACCCGTCTCTCGGACGAGCAGCGGCAGTTGACCGCGCAGATCAATGGGGTCAAGCAGTCGGAGCAGTACCGCGCCGCGGAGGATCTCGATGCGCGTGAGGGTCAGGTGCGCGGGCTGGCAAGGGCGGCCGAATCCGCGCTGGACGCAGCGGGTCGCGCTCGCCGAGGTGAACAGGATGCGGTTCGCGACGCCGACGAACGAGCGCGCGAGGTGCTCGAGGCGTTGCAGCGAGCAGCCGCTACCCAGGCCGCTGTCGCCTCGGCCATCGCGGACACCGGATTGACCGAGACAGTGGGGCAGCCGTGCGGTGGTACGGCGACCGCTGCCGGGCTCGTCCGTGAGCCGGTGCGCACCGGGTTACGTCAGCAGGCTGAGGTGAACCGCCCGGCACCGGCGGCCCTGACCCTTTCTCCGGCGGATCCTTCGCAGACCGCAGGCCAGGCGTTGCACACGAGGCAGGCCGCCGTTACCCGCGCATCGCTGGTGGTCGCGCGCCGGCAGGAGGCGCTCGCGCTGGCTGAGCAGAAGCGCAAGGTCGACGGCGCCGAGCAGCGGGCCGACGTCGACGAGTTGCGTGCGGATGACGACGCGCGTACCGCGGAGACAGCGGCGATCGAGCGGGACGAGGCCGCCCTGGCCCTGGCGCGGGCCTGGCGCAGCTGGATCGCCGAGCCGGTAACTCCGGCCGCCTTCGGCGAGGTCGACTGGTCCGCCACGGCTGCCGGCCCGTTGCTTGCAGATCTGGAAGCTCTCGCCGGCCCCGACGACGCTAGAGCCGAGGATCAGCTGCAGGCACTTGATGGTGTTGCCGCTGAGGCGGCCGGCCCGGCGCGAAACCGGCTCGCTGCCGAGCGAGCCCGGATCGACCTCGAGCGCCAGCAGCTTCGGGCCGGTCGCGAGCAGCTCTCGGCCGAGCGGGAGGAGCTTCGGGCGGCTCGCGATCCGCTTCCGGCGACCCCGCCGTGGCAGGTTCCGGGTCCAGACGGAGGCGTCCCGCTCTGGCGGCTGATCGACTTTCGGGACGAGGTCGCCGAGGGCGATCGGCCCGGTATCGAAGGTGCGTTGCAGGCCGCTGGTTTCCTGACCGCCGCGGTGCATCCGGACGGCTCGCTCACGGCAGCCGATGGCCAGGTGTTACTCCGCGCTGATGCCGCGCCCGCCGAGGTCTCGTTGACCAGGGTGCTGAGGCCGGATCCGGCCAGTCCGCTGCCCGCGTCCCTGGTCTCGGGTCTCCTGGGCTGCGTCGGGTACGGCGCCCGGTCGCATGCGGCCTGGGTGGCCGGCGACGGGCGCTGGGGTAACGGGCCGCTCGAAGGGGCACTGCGGCCCCGGGTCGCCCGCCATATCGGTGCGCAGGCGCGGGCGGCGGCGCGGGAGGTGCGGTTGAAGCAGATCGAGGTCGAGCTCGCCGAGGTGGAGCGGCAGGACGACGCTCGTCTGCTCGAGCTTGCCCGGCTGGACGAGCGTGACCAGGCGCTGACGCAGCAGGTTCGCCGCGCGCCTCGAACGGCTTCGCTCGCCCAGGCGCGGGCTCGGTCGCGGGCGGCTGATGCACAGGCACGGAAGGCCGAGCAGCTCGCCCGGCAATCTCGAGAGCGTGCGGCGGCCCTGCGCACCGCCTGGCACGACGCGTCGCAGGTTCATGAGCAAGCGTGCAGCGCGCTCGGAGTGCCGTCGACGGTGGATGCCCTCGCCGCCGCCCTCAGACTGCTCGAGCAGGTCTCGCGCGATTGTGCCGAGCTGGCGGAGCGGATGAATGGCGTCGCCACGCTGCTCGGGCGTCATGCCCAGGCGCTGGCGAAAGCGCAGGAAGAGGCGCGGCTGCGGATCGCTGCGGAGCGGAACGCCGAGCATGGCTGGCAGGTGTGGAAGGCCGCCGACACGGAATTCGCGGCGCTGCGGGAAACCATCGGCGCCGATGCGGAGCAGGTCCGGGCGCGGCTACGGCAAGCCGAAGAGGCGCTGGACCGGACGTCGCTGTCGCTGGAGGAGGTACGCCTGCGGGAGGGGGAGCTGCGAGCAGCCTCGGCTCGGGCGTCCGAGCAGGCACTGCACGCCCATGAGACTGCCGAGAACTTGCGCGGGGCATTGGCCGAAGCCGTCGCCGACCTGCGCGCCGTCCTGGCGCTGCCGGGTCTGCGGGAGACGGCGTTCACTTCGGGGGCCGAAGGATCGCCGCTACCCGAGGCCAACCCGGCCACCATCGTTCCGGCGCACGTCGATATGGCTCTGGACCAGCTGACCGCTGAACTCGATGCGCGCGGCGGTCCGTTGGACGAGACGGGCCTGGCCGGCCGCCAGCAAGCGCTGGAACGCGCGATCGTCGGCACTTACGATGTCTCGCTCAAGATCACCTACGGGGTCTGGCTGATCGAGCTCGTCGACGCGACGGGCGCTCGCACTGTCGTCGAAGCCGCGGCGGAGCTCGCGCGCAAGGTGGCCGAGGGCAAATCGGCCCTGAGCAGCCGCGAGTATCGGGTCTTCGCCGACTTCGTGCTCGGAGGGATCGCGGAGGAGCTGCGCAGCCGGCTGACCCAAGCCGAGGCGCTGATCAAGGCCATGAACTCGAGCGTGGCCAATGTCCGTACCAGCCAAGGCATCGGAGTGAAGATCAACTGGACTCTCGACGTCGAGCCGGAATCGCCCCTCGCCCGGCTGCGCACGCTCGTCGCGACGGCGAACCAGGTGCGCACCGCCGCCCAATCCGACGAACTCATCGAGCTGATCAAGGGCCAGGTCGAAGAAAGGTTCGCGGCCGATGCGACGGCCGGGTACGCCGCCCATCTGAAAGCGGCGCTGGACTACCGCGACTGGCATCAGGTGGACGTCATCATCACGGGGCCTGAGCCCGGCCAGCAGCGCCGGATCAGCCGCCGTGCCAAGCTGTCGCAGGGCGAGACCCGCTTCGTCTCCTACGTCACGCTTTTCGCCGCCGCGGATGCGTATCTGTCCGGGTTGCCTGATACGTCACGCGCGCTGCGGCTGGTGCTGCTGGATGACGCGTTCGCCAAGGTCGATGAGCGCACCATCGGCGAGCTGATGGGTCTCCTGGTGCGGTGGGACATGGACTTCGCGATGACCGGTCACGCGTTGTGGGGCTGCTTCCCGGAAGTGCCGGCGCTCGACATCTACGAGGTCCGGCGCCGCGACGGCAGCGCCGCCGTCACGACCCATGTGCATTGGGACGGCAAGGCCAGGCACCTGCGCAGCGCGTGACGGCCGATTCATGAGCGAAGCACCCGCAGCCCTCGATGCGCAGCTGAAGGAGTACCTGCTGGCGGAGTCGCTGCGGCCACTTTTCGAGCTCCTGCGGTTGCGCCTGGAACGTAACGGGATTCGGGTCGCCGGAGTGGTTGTCGCCGAGCTCGACGACGACGGTGCTGACAAGCTCGGCGGCTTGCTCGGGCGGGCGCAGCAGCCTGGGCGGGTCCGGGTGCGGCTCGACGTGCTGGACCGGGCGCTGCGGGCGTCGGCCGCGAAGCGGGGGTTGGTCGCCGTTCTCACCGAGCTGGGTGGCCCGCTCGTCGACCGGCCGGCGGCGCGTGAGGCACTCCGACTCCAGCGCGCCGAGGTGTGGCGCTCGCTGGATACGGCGCTTGCCGAAGGCGGGTTCGCTTCAGCGCCCTGGGTCCCCGAGTTTGTCGAAGGGCTGCGCCGATCCGGGGTCGTTACCCGGCTTTCGGCTTCGGACATCGCTCAAGCGGTTGCGGTGCTGCAGGCGGTCGGTGCGTCGGCTGCGGCGGCGGAGCAGCGCTGGGAGCTGGCCGAGCTGGCGAGTCGGTGCACCGGCGATGCCCACGGGCTCGATGACGGACGGGTCGTCGCCACCCTTGTGCTGCGGGCGATCGCCGCCGCGACCGGGCGACCGGTGCCCGCGAGTGCGGCAGAGCGGCGCGGGCTGTGGACCAGCGTTGGCGTCACGAGTGACGAAGTATCCGGCACGGCGATGACGTGGGGCTTGCGTCCGATCGGCGGCGACGACTGGGCCGCGATGATGCGAGATCGCTCGCGTCAGGGGTTGGTCACGCATCTGACGCTTGCCGAGCTACGGCAGGTCTCCCGGGTCGAGCTGGCCGACGCTGCCGTGTTTGCCTGTGAGAATCCTCAGGTGCTTCAGGCAGCCGTACGCGCGGGGGTGAACCAGCCGATGGTCTGCTTCGCCGGTAACCCGTCGTCGGCGGCCTTGCTGCTGCTCGATCTGCTCGTGTCGGGCCGGGTGAGGGTGGCGTATCACGGCGACTTCGACTGGCCCGGCGTCGCCATTGCGGGTCGGTTGTATGCCCGCGGAGCGGTGCCTTGGCGGATGGGCGCCGCGGATTATGCAGCTGTGACGGGCGATCTCGTAGCGGGGTCCGGGCTGGCGCTCACCGGTATGCCCGTGCCGACCCCGTGGGATGTTGACCTCCATCGGCTGATGGTCCGCACGGGACTGGCCGTTCATGAGGAGTCGTTGCTTTCCACCCTGCTAACCGACCTAAGCGGGTAGCCGTACGAGTCAAGACGACACGCTGACCTCACCCAATTCTGTCGGAGCGCTGTGCCAGTCTCTCGTCCGGAGGGGGTTGCAGTGTCTACATGGTCGGGATCGGCGCTCGTACTCACGAGCCGTCAGCTGCTGATTTCTCAGTTGGCGGTGGCGATGTGCAGCGCCGTCATGGAGTTGGGCTTGGGCGACTGGGAGGACTATCGGATCGCCCTGGGCGGCGAGCAGGATGATCTGGCTCTCCGGCTGCGGGCCGCCCAGCAGCTCGATGACGACGCAGCAGCCCGGGTGGTCGACTGCCTGGACGCGTCTGGACGGCCGGTCGTCGCGGTGGCGGTTGAGCTTTCCGATGACGACGTCTGGGTTCTGCAGGTGGCGCTCGAGCGGTTGCGCGGGATCCTGGCGCGCACCGGGGAGTTCGAAGGCGCGCTCGACGAGGATCTGGATGAGATCGTCGTCGCGTTGCTCGATACCGCGACGCCGGCTTAGGCCGGCGCGCCCGCGGAGGTGTTGGGCGGGGCCTGGGGGTCGTACGTGGCCAGCCCCAGCTCGGTCCAGGCGTTGAGTAGTCGGCGGTCCCCTGTGGCGGCGACCAGATCGCGGTCCTCCAGCTGCCGCGCACTGGCGCAGTGCACGGCGTCGTACCCGCGGAGGTCGAACCGGTGAGCGAGGTCAGCGGCACTCTCGACCAGGGCCTGGTCGATCTCGGCGACACTCAGCTGGGACCACAGCTCACCCAGGCGTTGCCGCGCAGTTCGGTGGGCCCGGACCGTCAGCCGATCCAGCCGCCGGGCCTGTGCCAGCGCGGCGGCGGCCTCGACGTACAGGAGCCGACTCGTCACCACCTCGTCGGCCATGTCCCAGAGTCGCCGGCATCCGCCGCTCGTCGGCTCGGCGACGAGGAGCGGCACGAAGGCCGAGGTGTCGAAGTAGACGATCACCGCCGCTGGTCGGCCACGAGGTCGCTCACCGGACCTTGACCTCGTACCGGCGCGGGAGCAGGACTTTTTCGGGTGTGCGCCGCGCGCACCCTGCCTTCGGCAACCAGCTGCTCCAGGGGGGAGGGACCGTCCACCGGGACGATGCGCGCGATCGGCCGACCGTGATCGGTCACGGTCACCGTGTGACCGGACCGGACCGCCGCCAGATGGCGGCTCAATCCATCTCGAAGTTCGCGCACACCGACGTCCACTACGGCACCTCCGTCGCCACATTGAGGCTAGCATTTATCGCCACAAGTACCCGAGGTGAGCTGACCTCAAATGCTCTACCGTCGCGCGTCCGGGATGCCGATGAAGGGAGGGAATGGAGGCAGCCATGTGGATATCGCCGGAGAACTTGGCGCTCGTGGTCGAGGAGATCATCCCGGACATCGACGTGCAAGACCCGGATGATTTCGATGATCTTGGCCGGTGCGTGGAATGCGGGGCCGACCTGTTAACCGAAGGTTGTCCGTCTTGCCAATTTCCGAGCGACTACGCCTGAGCGCCTCGTTGTAGCCGCCGCTTCACACCCTCGCCGCCAACCCGCCCGATGAGGTCTATGTCACCGCAGACGACCAGCTGAGTCCGCGCCCGCGAGAGCCCGACGTAGAGCATCTCCTTGGCGCGCTCCAAGTCCCGAAAACCATTGACTGCCAGCACTACTACGGGACGCTCGAGGCCCTTGAAGCCGAGGACGTGACCGTAGAAGACGTCGCGCTCTTGGAAGAAGTCGTCCCAGTAACGCTGGTGGCCACCGAGCTCGATCTCGTTGATCTGCTCGCCATGGCGGCGGCCCGTGGTGAGCAGCGCGATCTGGCCGGGCTCCCAGTCCTCGAGGAGCTGCTCGATCTGATCGTCGGCCGCGTAGAGCGCGTCGTCTGTCGCGCATTGCGCGAAGCGCACCGGCGGGCCGGCCAGACCGCGGAACCGCAGCTGCTCGCCCGACAGGCTCGCGAACGTCTGGGCCACGTTCTTGGTGTTGCGGATGTTCTCATCGAGCGCGAGTGGCGCCAGCGTGATCGGCAACTCGCCTTGTCTGGCAAAGACGCGTTGCGCCTTGTCAAGAAAGACGAAGAGACCGCCCTGCGCAGGATCGCGCAAACAGGAGAGCAGCGGTGGCCACCACAGCTCGCCGAAGTCCTGTGCCTCGTCGACGATGATGCTGTCGAAACGCTCGGCCTCAGGTCTTGCAAGCGCCAGCTCGCCGAGGGTCAACGGGAGGCGGCGCTCCCAGTAGTCGCTGTCGTCGTCGTCGCCGGTGGGAGCGCCCCATTCGATCGGCAGCTGGTGGAAAAGTCCTGTGAATGCAGGCCTTTCCTTGGCGGGCCATGTCTCGGCGAGGCGTTGCAGGAACCGTGCGAGGCCGCGTGAGTAGCACAGCAGCGCGACGCGCTCACCCGACTTCGCGAGCCGCCGGGCCTGCTCCGCGGCAAGCCACGTCTTCCCGGTGCCGGCGCCGCCGATGACCGCGGCCCTCCGGTGATGACGCAGCATGTTGAGCAGCTTCAGCTGGTCTCGCGTCATCTGGTCGACGCGATGCTCGTGCTCCTCCGCGACGCTCAGCAGGCTGGCCTGGCCGGGCAACGTCCCCTCGAGTGCTGTTTCGAGCGCGATGCACCCAGCATCGTCGAGCGGCTGGTATCCCTTGCCCTCATTGTCGATCGAGCCCAGAACGGCGGCGGCCGCGGACTTCAGCTCGCCTCGTCCGATGACCATGTCGCGGGGGCAGTCCGGAGCCTGCCAATCCTTGCCGACATTGGTGTACGGGAAGGCGACCAGATGCGCGGCGCGCACCTTCGGCAGCACGGTCGAGAATCTGCTGAGGAAGCGCAGCAGCATGTGCTTGCCGTCCTGCGCCTGGGTGATGGGGTTCTGAATCTTGTGCTTCTGGGTTCCGGACGATTGCCACCACTGCCGCTGCTCGCAGCTGACGGTTCCGCCCTTGACCTCGATCACCGCGATGCCATGCCCCGGCCAGGCCACGAGGATGTCGATCTCGCGTTCCTCGCCGCGTTCGGTCAGGCCGACGCTGGAAAAGAGCGCGCACTCCTCGGGGAGCTGGTTGCGCAGGGACTCGAAGACCGCGCGCTCGCCGTGACGATCTGCCGGCCAGTCCGGGTCGGGCGGGTAGCAGCGTGGCATGGGGATGGTTTAGCAGCTCCGAGTGGGCGGCTGGTACGAAGCTTCCGGCCGCCGGCGAGTCTCCGCCGTGGCCGAGCCGCACACCGAATGGCCGGGCTTGGCGCTCCGGCTGCACCAGCGACCGATCACGGAAGTTCTCTTCGGCCGCCGAGGAGGTGAGTCTTTAATCCTCGTCGAGGGCGAATTGCTCCTCCCTCCGGGCACCAATAGAGTCGTTTCGCGGGCAGTCAATCTTGATCATATTCTCGCCGTTCAGCCATTCGCATCTCAAGTCAGAGAATCGGGTGCAACGTCGGCCTTGGCACTTAACTCCAAAGGAATTGTGTCGACACCAAAAGGATGCGGGAAGTCCACCGGTTGCGCCGCCGATCGGAGGTGCCTGAACCACGGGAATCCGTGCCGAGACCGATGTCGCTCGGCGACCTCGATGCTCAATGGCGGCGGGCCGTAGCAGCTCGGGATGAGGCATGGGGAAACCAACTCAATCAGGTACGTGCTGAGGGACAGAGTCGCCTCGCGCAGCTGGCCGCCGAGGCGGCGCGCAGCGCAGATGAGCACCGAGCAGCACTGGCCCGCAAAGATCAGGTGCTGAACAAATTAGAGGCCGAGTGCCTTGAACTGCGCCAGCGACTTGGCGTCGCAGATGAATTGATCATCACGGGCCAGGCGGTCAGCACCGCGGCCGCCGGCCGGCGGTCTGGACACCCGGGGACACGCTGGTCATCGACTGGGGCGTGCTCGGTGGGCTGCACGTGTTCTGCGCCGTTTTGGCGTGGTCGCGGGTGCGGTTCGTGCGCTTCGCTGCTGATGAGAGGGCAGCGACGACGATGGCGCTGCTGGCCGAGTGTTTCGAGGCCCTGGGCGGGGTGCCGAAGGTCGTGCTCGCCGACCGGATGGGCTGTTTGAAGGGTGGTGTGGTCGCGAACCTGGTGGTGCCGACACCGGACTACATCCGCTTTGCCACGCATTACGGGTTCCGGCCGGACTTCTGCCATGCCAATGACCCGGAATCGAAAGGGATCGTGGAGAACCTGGTCGGCTATGCCAAACGTGACCTGATGGTCCCCACCGGCGTCAGCACCGGGGATCTGGCCGGGGCGAACGAGCAAGCGGCCTCGCTGGTGCGTCGAGGTCAACGCCGCAGTGCACTCGGAGATCATGGCGGTTCCGGCGCAGCGGCTCGAGCAGGAACGGCCGCTGCTGAAGAGGCTGCCGTCGTTGCGGTGCGAGGGCATCGGGGTCAGGCCGGTCAGCCGCAAGGTCGACAAGCTGTCGTGCGTGCGGTTCGGGTCGGCCCGCTACTCGGTCCCGAACCGGCTCATCGGCGCCACGGTGACCTTGACCGTCGCCGGCGGGCGGGTGCATAGTCGTCGAGCACTTCACCGGCGAGATCGTCGCCGACCATCGCATCGTTCTCGCCGGGTGAGGTCAGCATCGCTCGACGAGCACTACGGCAGCAGCCGGCCGGACAAGCCGCGGCGGGCACCACGAGCGAAAACCGTTACCGAGAAACGGTTCCTCGCCCTCGGCGAAGTCGCCGAACAGTTCCTCATCGGCGCCGCCGCGGCCGGGGTCAGCAAGCTACCGGCCGAGCTGGAACAGATCCTCACACTGCATGCTGCGCACGGCGAGCCGGCGCTGCTGGCCGCCTTGGAACGGGCGGTGCAGTTCCGGCGGTGGCGGGCTGATGACGTCCGCTCCATCCTCGCCGCCGGCGGCGCGGCCCCGGTCCCGAAAGCCGTCGGGGCAGGCCCTCGTGCTCACCCTGCCAGCCGTGCCGACCCGGCCACTGTCGCTACTACGCCATCGGTCGTGAGCAGTGAGCGCCGCTGCGCCGCCGCTTCGCGGCGGACCTGAACGAGGGACTACGCCGGTTGAAGATGGCCGCCACGCGGCGCCTCGCGCCGGAGTTGCTGGTGACCGCCAAAACTCAACGCTGGTCGCCGGAGGAGTTTCTGCGCACCCTCATCGAGGCCGAGATCACCGCCCGCGACGAATCGAACGCCCGCAATCGCATGCGCACCGCGGCGTTCCCGGTGCTCAAGCGGCTCGCCGACTTCGACGTCGACCGCATCGTCGATCCCGAAGGCGACGTTCGACTACCTGGCCTCACTGGAGTGGATCCGCGGCAAGGAGAACGTCTGCCTGATCGGCCCAGCCGGCACCGGCAAGAGCCACATGCGGAGGAGCGCCAAGCTAGCTCCGCTGCCGCTTCTGCGCTTCAATCCGAGCTGAAGGAAGCCCTGACCGAGGCACGGCGATACAGATCCCAGCTGAAGAGGATCGAGGCACGATCAGAGCTGAGTCTGGTGGCACTCGAGGCTCGAGCGACGGCCGCCGAGACAGAGCGCGATCAAATTGCCGGAGACGCTGAGCGTCTGGGGAAGGAGTGCGACCGGCTTCAGGCACTGGTTGACGCTGAACAGGAGTCGGTGGCCAGCGTCGCTGTAGCTGAATACGTGCTCGGCCTACTCCGGGTGCTGCCTCCTCTGGAAGCGGTTGAACAGCTGGCGCGGGCAGTCGACGCCGGCGTACTGAGTGGGCTACCGGCGACTCCCGACATGACCGATGTCAACGGTCTCGCCCAGTTGGCGCGCGGAAGACTTGCCCGTCAGCAAGGAAGCTCTCCGCTGCTCGAGATCGCCCGCCGGATCGCCGCCGATGAGAAACTGCCCTCGGAGGTTCCGCCGCTTGACGAGGCTCCGCTGGGGCTGATCGACGATCTGCTCGAACGCGGACTGATCACTACTCGCAAAGTCGTTCGCCTGGTTGACGCTCGACCCGAGGACCGCAGCTACCTGCTCGGACGCGCTGAACCGAAGTTGCTGTCGGACCCGGAGGCCGCGGCGCTGGAACATTGGGACGCCCTTGGCGAGCGCGCTCTGCAACGAGGTGAAACAGCCCCGCTGGCGCTACTACCGGAGACCGAGCGAGCCTTCTGGCCCGCGCTGTATCGCTTGGGTAGTGGCGATCTTGGTGCCTTGACTCCGGCGCTGAATGCGGCCCCGGTGCGTTGGAAGGAGGCACTCCAGGCCCTCGATGATCTTCGTGACGGGCAGCCGGTGGCCAGAGTCCTCGCAGAGGATGCAACAACGTGGCCCATTGTCGAAAGCCTCATCACTGCCCCTGAGATAGCTCGCGCTGGCGAGATACATGCGTGGCTTTGGTTACGACGTTCTCTCACCTTTGCTCGCGCAGGGCAGTTCGGGGACGCGTACGCCGCCGCTCAGAAATGTCTGGGCCTCGAGGAATGCAGACCACGTTGGCGCATCGAGGCTCTGGTGTTGCGGGCCTACTGCGAGGCGCACGGATCATCGCCCGAGGAAGCTGACGATTCACTTGAGGACGCCCTCGCACTAGCGACGCAGTCAGCTCAGATCGCTCGGCTTGAAGCCAACGCCAGTCTCGTGCGCGCCGCCCGCGACATCGGTTCGCCCTACGAGCTCAGCCCATGGCTGTCACTCGGGCTCGAAGATCGCGCGCCGCAGAGCGAGTGGTTTCCCCAGTACATGCGAAGGCTGCGGGAGGCCGCTGACCTTCAGACGCAGTACGAGCTGAATTGGGCGATGTCGACGCTGGAGGCAGGCGATGTCAAAGCCTGGTACCGAGCGCCCCTCAGCAGCCTTGCTGCCCCGAACGGATCGGGGCTGTTCCGACCCTCCCCGTCGCGTCTCCAGCGCCGCAGTCGGGAAGTCGACGCCCAACAAGTCGCGGCCATGGCTGAGCGTGAGCTCGGGCTGGCGGTGCCCCTGCTTGTCCATGAGCTGTTGAAGGAGATCGAGTGCGCGACAAGTCGCTAAATCAATTGAGAGAGCTGCTGCGGGAGCTCGAGGATGACCTTGTAGCGCGGCTTGATCTAGAGCCGCTGCCATCCGATCCGCAGCCCGCTCAGCCCTCGCAGCGTGCCTACGAAGGTTTGGCTAGCTCAGTCCAGGAAGCGAATCAGCATCGTAGGGCACACCTGGCGCATCTCGTCCAGCTGGATCGCGCCCTCGATGCGGCGACGACGCTCGAGGTGCCGCGAGGAGTCCTTGCCGATCTCATGACGCAGGTCGGTCTCGAACGTGTCGCTGACATCTCTCAAAGTCACCTTTTCGCCGACGACGGTGGTGGTGAGAGCCCGCGACTTGCCGAGGCGGCGTATGTGGACGCGTCGACCGGTCGAGTCGTGCGTCAGGGTCGGATCACTTCAGGGCCGGTGAACGGGTGACGTCGTACGGGATCGACTTCGGGACGACGAACTCGGTGGTCGCCGTCAGTCGCAACCAGGAAGTCTCTGTCCTTGCAACGGCAGGCAACCTGGGAACGTGGGAGGTGCTTCCGCATTTTCGCCAGCTGACGCCGAGCGTCTTCGGGATTTTGCCGGCGGGGGACCCGGTCGTGGGCTGGGAGGCGAAGCTGCGGTCGCCGCAGCGCCTGGAAGCCGTCAAGCGACTGTTGCGCGGAGATCAAGCGTTGATGTTGGGCGGCAAGTCGTGGTCACCCGAGCAGGTGTGCAGCGCGCTGTTTCGGGGGTTGCGTGAGGCAGCTGCCAGCAACGGGGTCGACCTGGACGATGCCGTCATCACGGTGCCTGCGAATGCGCCTGGCTTAGCCCGACTGCGTACTCGCGCGGCCGCGGGCATGGCCGGGATTCGGGCCCTTGCTCTCGTCAACGAGCCCACGGCGGCCGCGATGGGCTATGTCCAGCGCAGCGGATGCGAAGGAAGAATCCTCGTGTACGACTTCGGCGGCGGGACCTTGGATGTCACCGTTCTGGAGGCGAAGGATGGTGTCTTTCTCGAACGCGCGTCCAAGGGCATTGCCCTACTTGGCGGTCTCGATCTTGACCGGCTCCTGAGGGACTTAGCCTTCTCGAAGGCAGGGCTGGTAGATGTCATCGACGACTGGGAGTTTGCACTCGACATCGAGCAGGCCAAGATTCGCCTGTCCTATAACGATTCCGTCCGTATCGCGATGCCCAACTTTGGCGCCCTCGTCGACATCTCGCGCGAAGAATTCGAGGGCGTGATTGCTGCTCGTGTCGAGAACAGTCTCACTCCGGTAGCCAGGTGTCTGGACGACCTCGGTATGCGCGGAGCGGATCTCGACGCGGTACTCCTCGTGGGGGGTACGAGCGCCATTCCGCTGGTGCGCCGGCGAGTAAGCGAACTATTGGGAGTCGAGCCGGTCGGAGTAAGCGAATGCGAGCCACTGACCGCTGTCGCTCGCGGCGCCGCTGTCGCAGCTTCGATTTTGACCGGTGAGTATCAGGGCGCAATGAGCTTCGTCAGCGAGCATGCGCTGGGGGTGGACAGTCAGGCCGAGGGTGGAGGTCGCAAGTTCAGCACGATTCTCCCCCGTGGAAGCCGACTTCCACGTAAGGGCGCGAAGGCGTACAAGTTCACGAATGACACTCCTGACCGGCTACGGATTGACATCTTGGAAGGCGATCCAGACTTGCCGGTGGACGACCCCGCGACCGTCCGCCTCGGCCGGTACGCCGTTGAATTCGACAAGACCGCGCTCGCTGGTGACCCCAAGTTTCGCCTCGAACTCAGCTATGACGCGAGCGGCATCGTGCAGGTCTGCGCGATTTCTCGCGGTTCTGGGCAGCCGCTCCTCACTGCGCGCTGTGACTTCCTGGACGATGAGCATGCCGCTGAGCGACGCGCGCGTGATTTCGCCGAGGTGGACGAGTTCTTCACCCGGCCACTTCCGGCGCTTCCTGAGCCAGAGCCGGACTCCCTCGATCAGCCTCCGACGCCGCAGTTCACGCTCGTTGTCGATGGTTCGAATCTTGCCTGGATCGGGCGAAAGGGCCGCAATGCAAAGCCGAGTCACGCCCAGCTGACGTCTGCCCTGCTAGCTCTCCGCGAGGCCTACCCTGAGGCCGACGTCGTCACCTTTGTCGATGCGACGTATCGCCACCTCGTCGAGCCAGCGGAACTGCCGGCTGTGGAAGAGGCGTTCGATGAGGGCGTCCTTCATCAGCCGCCTGCGGCCACCAAGGGTAAGGCGGACGCCCTCATCTGCCGCTACGCGCAGAAACTTGGCGCGACCATCGTGAGCAACGATTCCTTCAAGGAACTGCAGGGTGAACATCCTTGGCTCCTCGAAGCGGAGCTGCTGGGAGCGAGCCTGCTGCGCGGGGTCTGGGTGTTCGAGCCCAGATCAGTCGTCCAGCAAAAGCCGACCGTGATCGGACGCCTGCTTCGTCGAGGTAGTTCGCCGGGCCCTGCAAATGAGCCGGAGGCGACCACCGACTCGCTCTTTGGAGGCGAGGCATTTGGAGACGAGGCGCCATTCGATGCCGTTCCGGCACCTCGCGAGGCGGAGTCGCCGACGTCCGTAGGCGCGGGGGAGCTTGCCAAGCCGCTGTACAAGTGGCAGGCCGAGGCTTTGGACGCCTGGGTCGAGGCTGGGCAGCGCGGCATCGTAGAAGCGGTTACTGGCACTGGAAAGACGATGGTCGGCATCAAGGCGGCTGCGGATGCTTTGGCGCGCGATGAACGCGTGCTCGTACTGACTCCGACGGTCGACTTGGCTCGCCAGTGGCATGTGGACATGAGCGCTGCGTTGCCGGTCACCGTCGGCCTCCGCGGCGGTGGCTCGACCGACAGCCTTCGTAGCCACCGAGTGTTGGTGGCCACAGTGCAGAGCGCGCCGTTTACCCGCCGGTTGCCGCTCGGTGCGCGTGGCGTCCTGATTGCCGACGAATGCCATCGTTACGGGTCTCGATCCTGGAGCAAAGCGCTGGATGAGTCGTTCGAGTCGCGCCTTGGGCTCACCGCCACCTACCAGCGGGACGACTTGGGAAACGAAGAGTTCCTCACGCCGTATTTCGGCGAAATCGTCACGTCCGTGGACTATGCCCGGGCGCGCGCCGACGACATCATCGCGCCGTTCAGCATTGCGCTCGTAGGCGTGCCGCTGACACCCGAGGAACGTGACGACTACGACGCGTTCGATGGGCAAGCGAAGTCGGCTGCGCAGCGTCTGATCACGGAGTTCGGCTTGCCTGAGCGGCCCTTCGGTGAGTTCATGAAAGCCGTTCAATGGCAGGGGTCTCACGGCGTCGGTAGGGCTAAGACAACGGCCTGGTCCTACCTTTCGGCGTTCACCAAGCGCAGGGATCTGCTGGCTCGGTCCGAAGGGAAGCTCAAGGCAGTGGAACAGCTTGCGCCCGCTCTCAGAGGCTGTTCAGCAAGCCTGTTCTTCACCCAGACCAAGGAGGCAGCACGGCAGTGCGTCGAGGTCTGCCAAGCGGCCGGGGTCACAGCCAGCGCGTTGTACAGCGGTCAAGACGACGACGAGCGCGAGCACGCCATGACCAACTTCCGAGACCAGAACATCAGGGTGTTGGCGTCACCGAGACTGCTGGACGAAGGCGTGAACATTCCGGAGGCTGACCTCGGTGTGATCGTGGCGGCCAGTCACAGTCGCCGGCAGATGATTCAACGGCTGGGTCGAGTCCTGCGCAAGAAGCAGGACGGTCGACGAGCTCGGCTGGTGGTGCTGTTCGCAGAGGCGACGACGGAAGACCCCGGTGCTGAAAGCGAAAACCCTTTCCTGATGATGGTCGGGGGGGTAGCCGACGAGGTTCGGTCGTTCTCGGCCGAAAATGGATCGGACGCGCTCGTGACGTTTCTCAATGACTTCGCCATCGACTCAGCGCTGGCGTTTGCCGGCGAGGCGTGAGTCATGCAGCTCTCCTACGGCGAGCAGCAAGTGTTCCTTCGTCGGGCTCGGCACGTAGGTCTGCTTCTGCCAAAACTCCTGCACCTGATGGTGTTCTACGCGGCCGTTGTGACTTTCTACGCCGTGTTCAGGCTTCCTCTTGCGGGCTTCACCATCGGTCTGATGACCGGATTCGTGATTATGGGTATGTGCATGGTGTTGGTAACCCGGACGTACGCAGAGACCATGGGCGTCTGGGCGGAGGACTGGAGCTGCGAGGCGCTGGACAAGGCGGGCTGGCGCTGTGTCCGAAACCTGAATTTTCAGGGATTTGACGTCGACGCGGTAGCCGCGACGCCGACCAAGTTGCTGGCGATCGAGACGAAGTGGCGGATGGGCGCGAGGACCGCGGAAGCGGAAATGCAGCGTCATGGCGCCGACCTGAGCCAGGCCGTCAAGGCGGCCGGGAAAGTCCGATCGGTGCTGAGGTGCGTACCTGATCCCCTCGCTGTTCCGGTGGTAGCTGTTCTCATACTTTGGGGAACTGTCTCGGAGAAAGTCACCTACGGGTGGGATTCGGAGGCCGAGGTCTATGTGCTCGATGGGAACCAGCCGTGGGACTGGCCGGAGTTCCGCGTCACGGGGGACGTCGGTGATCCGCTGGTCAACGAGGCCTTCGCGAAGGCTGAGGGGTTCGCGAAGAGCCACAGCCTCACATTCACGCACCGGCGGCTGGCCGTCATGCTGGCGCGCGAGGTTTGGCACGGGTGGAAAGTTCGGGATCGCAAGCCTCGCCGGCATGGAAGGCCTTCGGCTGCCTGAGGCAGCTACTCGCTCATAGCAGGATCCCTGCTTCCAGTCGTAAGCGCGCGGAACGATTGCGCCGTGTTTGGCGGGTCATCTCCGTCATTCCGAGGACTTCTGCGTCGTCACACGAACCGGCGGAGGAGACCATCTCATAGGTTCGACGCGCAGAGCGTTCGCTGTTCGCCAACAAACGAACGGCGAACGGTAAGCTGTTGTGGTGCGTACTAGCCACCAAGAGATGCACGAAGACGCCGTCGAAACAGTGAGAGAAATATTGGATCGGGTGGGCCTGCCCGCTTCGCACGCGTCTGCGGACGATGGCCCAGGGGTCGACCTCTTGCTGGACGGGCCAGGAGGCCTGTTGGCGATCGAGGTGAAGGCCCTTTCGTTAGCTGGCGGCGATCGCGTCGGGTCCCTGATCCAGCGCGAGGGCGCGCGGTCAGCCATCATTCACTCGACCGCACAGAAGGTCGTGATCATTGTCGCCGACGAGCTACCCGATACGTCGAGAGGCCTTCTAAAAAGACACGGATGGGGGTACCTGGACCGGCGAGGTGCGTTTTGGCTGACGGCACCCGGTCTGTTCGTTAACGACACCGCCCTCGTGCCTGCAGGGCGACGACTCCAGTCTGCACCAGGCGCTGTCCGTGGGCGGGTTGGTCTTGGAGCCGCGCTGTGGCTGCTGATGAATCCGAAGAGCGAGGTCTTCATACGCCAGCTAGCGCGCGCCCTCGAGGCATCCCCCTCAACCGTCCACGAAGCGCTTAAGCGGCTGCGCGACCATGCGCTCATTGATCGCTCGAACCGGCCGCTAGTGCCTGAGCTGTTCGATGCGGTTGCAAAGGTGTGGAGGCCCGATCGCATTTCCGTTGCCAGGCAACCTGACTTGGCGGAGGCCGATGAGCTTGGCATGAACCGTCAAGACGGCCGAGGCTGGGTTGTCGGGGGCGCCGTCGGGGCAGCGGCTTCTGGAGTGAATATCGTCATGGCCAAGGGAGCGCCGCCCGACTTCTACGTGCCTTCGCCCGACCTTGTCCGCCGAGCAGTGCGAAGGCTTGGCGAAGCCGATTTTCAAGAGCGAGGGGCAACCATCGCACGGGCGCCTACGCCCATTGTGACGGACGCGAACTACTACGTCGGGTCGCCTAGGCCGCCCTGGCTGGCCTGGCCGATTGCGCACCCGGTGGTCATCGCTCTGGATCTTGCGCAGGATCAGTCCCGAGGCCGAGAAATGCTCAGCGAATGGACACCTTTAGGTTTCGACCGTGTCTGGTGAGCGGATCCTGCTCCAGGGCGGACCCACGGGCGAGATCGAGGCGCTGGTGCGCGCGGCAGCCCTCGTCGTAAAGCATGCTGGAGTGCGGACGGCGCTGATCGGGGGCCTCGCGGTGTCGTGTCGACTCGCGACCGCGCACCGGGCTACGGGGGACGTCGACGTCGTGGCGGATGAGCCGCCTCCGATCGTGGCTGCTAGCGCATCGGCGACCGAGAACCTCATCAACGCGGGTATCGCCAAGCGAAGCGACACAGACCCAGGGCGTCCGCTTTTCATCGGGCCAACCAAAATCGAAATCATTGACACGACGGCGGTGGACGCCCGAGCGGCCGCCGAGGTGGAGCCTGATCTCAATCGTCTCTTCGTGTTGGCACATCGCTGGGCCCTAGATTCCGCGACGGACTGCACGATCGGGGTGAGCAGTACGGATATCGAGGTGACCGTGCCGGTGGCGGGCACCGCCTCACTCGTCGCAATGAAGCTCCATGCCATCCAAGACCGCAGCGATGACAGAAAGCGGGCGTCCGACGCTTGGGACCTGTTCCGCTTGTTGGATTCGCATAACGCGAAGGGTGCGGTCGTCGCGGCGTTTGACGTCGCTCCGCCCGATCTGTTCAGGCTCGTTGGGGACGCCCTCGACAGGGTGTTCCGGTTCGAGGTGACCAGGACGCGGCTCTGGCTTCAAGGTCTGGGCGAACCTGTGTGGGCGGCAATCGCCACCGAGCAGGCAATGACAGACCTGGCAGAGGAGTTCGTACGACGGGCGCCATAGCTGTGAAGCTCAGTTCTGACCGGCGGCCCGGAAGTCGGCGTAGCTGGTTTCAAGGAGACCGGGATCCGGTCGCTCAGCGCGGGCCGTCGGTATCGACATCAGGCGTTGGCCGTGACGGCCTTGAAGCCCGTATGTGAGCATCGGACCATCGATCTCGTCCAGCAGGTCCGACCTGATCTCCACTACTAGGTCTGGGCGGACACCGAGGATTCGACTGTCGTAGGCCGCGTGGTGGATCTTGCACATCGCGAGTCCATTGCGAACGGAAGCGATCCCGGCCTCGTCGCGGTCGGGGACGATGTGGGCGGCGTCAAGAAGTTCGGGATGTCGCAAGGAGCAGACGGAGCAGCGCACGTTGTAGGCCCGGAGCACCGTCGCACGGAACACCGGTTGGTGGAGGCGCTGTCGAGTCTCACGGGTGATGTATCGACGCAGGTTTTCCTCAAGGTGACTATTCGGTTTCACCAGGCCCCGCGCCACGTCTGGGTCGATGACGAACTGCTGTTCCGAAGGCTCTTCCCACAGGAGCCAGACCGGCGAGATGACCTGGTAGACCCCCGGCCCAACCCCAAAAAACCAGATCAACGGCAACTGTCGCTCTGCTGCGGCTCGCAGAGCTCGATTCTCGGGATGGTCAGCATCGTCGCCGCGCCATTTGTAGCGCAGCAATCCGTCCGAACCGACCCCGTCCTCGTAGGGACGCTCCTGGCCTTCCGCCCGATACACCGTTCGAATCGATAGGGCGGCCGACAGGATCGCCGGCTTGCGGATTCCTCGCTGCGGATCCATCAGCCGGAAAGCGTTGCCTCGAAAGGTGAAGTCGAGGAGCTCTTGGCTGGAGATGAAGCCTAGGCCATCATTGGTTCTCACCTTGAGCCACTCAATCGCGCTTCGACGTAGCTCCTCGTCGAGCTCATCGTTGTCCACTGGGCTCCAGTTCGGGCGGCCGTTGGTCGGGGTGCTGATTGGGATGGTAGGCCGACTGGCCGAGGCTGATGCCGCCGTCGTTCGGGGGGACTTGGCGGTGGGTCAGGACGGTGAACCCGGCGGGTTCGAGGCGGTCCAGGCAGCGGGTCAGCAGCAGCGAGTTCTGGAAGACGCCTCCGGAGAGGGCGACGGTGTCGAGACCACGCTCCGCGCGGAGGGCTTCGCAGACGCTGAGTACGGCGTCGGCGAGGGAGTTGTGGAAGCGGGCGGCCAAGGTCGGGACGGGCACGCCGCGCAACAAATCGTCGGCCAGGGCTCGGACCAGCGCACTGACCTGGAGCTGGCCATCGACGAACGGGCACCGGGTAGGAGCCGAGTTCGGTGGGGTCGGCGGCGTACTCGAGTTCGATGGCGGCCTGGCCTTCGTAGGTGACCTCGTCGCGGATCCCGAGCAAGGAAGAGACGGCGTCGAAGAGGCGGCCGGCGGAGGACGTCAGGGGCGCCAGGTCGGAGCGCGACAGCGATAGCACGGCGTCCCAGTGAGCCGCGTTGCGCGGGACGACGCCGAGCTGGGGCGGGATCGCGCCGGGGTAGGCGGCGTCCAGGTGGGAGAGGGCCATGCGCCACGGAGCGCGGACCGCGGCGTCGCCGCCGGGCATGGGGACCTCGGCGAAGTGGGCGGCGCGCTCGAAGCCGTCCAGATCGGCGACGAGGAACTCGCCGCCCCAGGCGTGCTGATCGCACCCGAGTCCAAGCCCGTCGAAGGCCACCCCGATCACCGGCCCGGTGACTCCGTTGTCAACCAGACACGAGGCGATGTGGGCGTGGTGATGCTGCACCCCGACGAGACGCGCCCCGAAGCGCTCAGCGAGCTCGTCGGCATAGACCGTCGAGGGGTAGTCGGGATGCAGGTCGTGAGCGATGACGGTGGGGATGACGTCCAAAAGCTCAATGAAATGAGCGATCCCGTCGACGTAGGACTGGAACGTCTCGTAGTTCTCCAGGTCCCCGATGTGGTGGGAGACGAACGCATGGCGGCCGCGGGCGATGCAAAAGGTGTTCTTCAGCCCGGCGCCCATCCCGAGCACGACTTCGGAAGTCTCGAAGGGCAGCGCGATGGGAGACGGCACGTACCCCCGCGAGCGGCGGAGCGGGACGACGCGGTCGCGGACCACCTTCACGACGGAGTCATCGACACGGGTGCGGATCGCGCGGTCATGGACCAGGAACCCATCAGCGATCGAGGCGAGCCGGCGCGCGGCGTCGTCATCGAGGAAGGCGATGGGCTCGTCGGACACGTTGCCGGACGTCATCACGAGCGGCCCGCCGAACGCGTCGAGCAGCAAGTGATGCAGCGGTGTGTACGCGAGCATCACCCCCAGCGTCGGATTGCCCGGCGCCACCGAAGGCGCAACCGGCGAGGGATTCTTCCGCGGAAGAATCACGATCGGCCGCGCGGGCGACGTGAGCAGCTCCAACTCGGCGGGGGACACGAGGCAGAGCTCCGAGGCGGCCTCAGCGAGACCCGACCATCAGCGCGAACGGCCGGTCCTCCCGATGCTTGCGGGAGCGCAACAGCGAGACGGCGGCTTCGGAGCAGGCGTCGACGGCAAGGTGATAGCCGCCGAGCCCCTTGACCGCCAGAACGGAGCCGGCGCGTAGCAAAGCAACAGCGCCGGCGATGGGGTCGCCGGAGTGGCCGACAAGAGACAGGGTCGGCCCGCACGACGGGCACGCGACCGGCTCGGCGTGGAAGCGCCGATTACCCGGATCGGTGTACTCCGCCCCGCACTCGGCGCACATCGGAAACGCAGCCATGGTGGTGCGCGAGCGGTCGTACGGGACCGACTCGACGATCGTGTACCGCGGTCCGCATGACGTGCAGTTAACGAACGGATGCAAGTAGCGACGGTCGCCGGGATCGTTCAACTCGCGCAAACAATCGGCACACGTCGCCGTATCCGGTGACACCAGAGCGCGCCGCGCCCCCGTCAGGTCACTCTCACGAATGACGAAAGCGGTGTCCCCGAGCGACAGGCACCGAAGTAGCCGAGACACCGTCGACGCGAGCCAGCGGTGGCGGCGACGACAGCGCCGTGACCAGCCCAGACACAGCGGACGGAGAGCCTTCGACTTCCAGCACGACGCCGTCCGCATCGTTGCCGACAAACCCCGAAAGCCCGCGCGCGACAGCCTCGCGCCAGACGAACGGCCGGAAGCCGACGCCCTGCACGAGTCCGACCACATTTACCCGGGTGCGAATGGTGGTAATCCGCGGCCCGCTTTCTTCTTCCAACTTTCTGCCGGTATGCCTAGATTCCTTGACACTCCCTTCCCAGCAGGGCTAAGACAAGCGTTGCGTCGCACAGACCGGCAACGTCGGCCGTCTACGGCGTGGTGGGACCTCCAGCAACGCGGGCCCCAACCCGGGAGGCGCCTTATGCCATCCGCCGAGGCGATTGCGGCCGAGGACACCCTGGTCCACGTCTTGTGGATCAACGCCGGGTTGAGCTGCGACGGTGACTCCGTCGCCTTGACCGGCGCGACGCAGCCGAGCATCGAGGAGATCGCGCTCGGCGCGCTGCCGGGGCTCCCCAAAGTCGCCGTTCACTGGCCGCTCATCGACTTCGAATGCGGCCCGGCAGGTGGTGCGGACGACTTCCTGGAGTGGTTCTGGAAGGCAGATCGTGGCGAGCTGGATCCCTTCGTACTCGTCGTCGAGGGATCGATACCGAATGAGGCGCTCGCGGGTGAGGGCTACTGGTCAGGGTTCGGCAACAATCCGCTGACCGGCCAGCCGGTGACGACGAGCGAGTGGCTTGACCGCCTCGCGCCCAAAGCCCTCGCCATTCTCGCGGTCGGAACCTGCGCCACCTACGGCGGAATCCACGCCATGGCGGGCAATCCCACTGGCGCCATGGGGGTTCCGGACTACCTCGGATGGGACTGGAGGAGCAAGGCCGGCCTGCCGATCGTCTGCGTGCCGGGCTGCCCGGTGCAGGGTGACAACCTGTCCGAGACCATCACGTACCTGCTCTATCAGGCGACCGGTCAGGCGCCGATGATCCCGCTCGATGACCAGCTACGGCCGCAGTGGCTTTTCGGGCAGACGGTGCACGAGGGTTGTGACCGGGCGGGCTACTACGAGCAGGGCGATTTCGCCACCGAGTACGACTCGCCGAAGTGCATCGTGAAGCTCGGATGCTGGGGTCCGGTGGTCAAGTGCAACGTCCCCAAGCGGGGCTGGATCAACGGGGTCGGCGGCTGCCCCAACGTCGGTGGCATCTGCATCGGCTGCACCATGCCGGGCTTCCCGGACAAGTTCATGCCGTTCATGGACGAGCCACCGGGCGGGAAGTTCTCGACCGCGGTCGTCGGCACGTACGGCAAGACCATCCGGATGCTGCGTGCCCAGACCCTCAACACCCTGAACAAGGAACCCAAGTGGCGCCGGCCCGGCCGGCAGTTGCTCAGCGGCGCTCAGCGCACCTGGTAATCGGTTCCACAGCGCCGACGCGCGCCTTCCCCAACCCAAAAACTCAACGTTTCCAGGACGGATCACCAATGACGTCGACCATGCCGAAGACAGACAAGCCGAGCGCCAAGGACCGCGGGCTTGTGGAGATGGCCTGGGATCCCATCACGCGCATCGTCGGCAGCCTGGGCATCTACACGAAGATCGACTTCGCGAACAACACCGTCGCCGAGTGCCACAGCACATCGTCGATCTTCCGTGGCTACAGCCTCTTCATGAAGGGCAAGGACCCGCGCGACGCCCACTTCATCACCAGCCGGATCTGCGGCATCTGCGGTGACAACCATGCGACCTGCTCGTGCTACGCGCAGAACATGGCGTACGGGGTGCAGCCCCCGCACCTGGGCGAGTGGGTGGTGAACCTCGGCGAGGCCGCCGAGTACATGTTCGACCACAACATCTTCCAGGAGAACCTGGTCGGGGTCGACTACTGCGAGCGCATGGTCAAGGAGACCAACCCGGGCGTGCTCGCCAAGGCCGAGAACACCGCCTGCGCCCACGAAGCCGACCACGGCTACAAGCACATCGCCGACATCATGCGGGCGCTCAACCCGTTCACCGGCGAGTTCTACCGCGAGGCACTGCAAGTCAGCCGCTCGACGCGGGAGATGTTCTGCCTCATGGAGGGGCGCCACGTGCACCCGTCCACGCTCTATCCCGGCGGCACCGGCACCGTCGCGACGATCCAGCTGATGACCGACTACATGTCGCGGCTCATGCGCTACGTCGAGTTCATGAAGAAGGTCGTGCCGATGCATGACGACCTCTTCGACTTCTTCTACGACGCGCTCCCCGGCTACGAGAAGGTGGGCTTGCGACGCACCCTGCTCGGATGCTGGGGCGCCTTCCAGGATCCGGAGGTGTGCAACTTCTCCTACCGCGACATGGAGCGGTGGGGACGCAAGATGTTCGTCACCCCAGGCGTTGTCGTCGACGGCAAGCTCGTCACCAACAGCCTCGTCGACATCAACCTGGGCATCAGGATCCTGCTCGGCAGCTCGTACTACGACGACTGGGCCGATCAGGAGATGTTCGTCCGCAACGACCCGCTCGGCAATCCGGTCGACCGGCGCCACCCCTGGAACCAGCACACCAACCCGCGGCCGCAGAAGCGCGATCTGGACGACAAGTACAGCTGGGTCATGTCGCCGCGGTGGTGGGACGGCAAGGACCATCTGGCGCTCGACACCGGCGGCGGACCGCTGGCCCGGCTGTGGTCGACGGCCCTGTCCGGGCTGGTCGACATCGGCTACGTGAAGGCCACCGGAAGCAGCGTGCAGATCAACCTGCCGAAGACCGCGACCAAGGGTCCGGTGTCCTTCGAATGGAAGATCCCGCAGTGGAGCAACACGCTCGAACGCAACCGGGCACGCACCTACTTCCAGGCGTACGCGGCCGCGTCGGCACTGCACTTCGCGGAGCAGGCGCTCATCGAGATCCGTGCCGGCCGCACCAGGACGTGGGAGAAGTTCGAGGTGCCGGACGAGGGCATCGGCTGCGGCTTCACCGAGGCCGTGCGCGGTGTGCTCTCCCACCACATGGTCATCCGCGAAGGGAAGATCGCGAACTATCACCCCTACCCGCCGACCCCGTGGAACGCCAACCCGCGAGACATCTACGGCACTCCGGGCCCGTATGAGGACGCGGTGCAGGACCAGCCGCTCTTCGAGGAGAACACCCGCGAGAACTTCAAGGGCATCGACATCATGCGAACCGTCCGCAGTTTCGACCCGTGCCTGCCATGCGGCGTGCACATGTATCTGGGGGAGGGCAAGACGCTGAAGAAGGTGCACTCGCCCACGGCGGCGATCTCAGGAGAGGAGTGAGCACACCGGCCCTTGACCCGGCGTCCTGCGGCGAGCGCATCGAGCTTCTACTGGAGGCGAGTGCCGCCGCAGGACCGGTGGCCCGCGAGCGCGCCGAGGAACTCGTGAGGCTCGTCGTCGAGTTGTACGGCGCGGGGCTCGAACGCCTGATGGAACTCGCGTACGACGCCGGAGCGCTGTCCGACGACCTCCTCGAGGCGATGGCCGGCGACGAGCTGGTGTCGAGCCTGCTGCTCGTCCACGGCCTGCATCCGTACGGGGTGCAGGACCGGGTGGAGCGCGCGCTCGAGGAGGTACGCCCCTACCTCGGCTCGCACGGCGGCGATGTCCGGCTCCTCGAGGTGAGCGACGAGGGCGTGGTTCACCTGGAAATGCTGGGAAGTTGCGACGGATGCGGCTCCTCGTCGGTGACCCTCGAGCACAAGGTGGACGGGGCGATCAGGACGGCGGCGCCGGAGATCGTCGCGATCGAAATCGCCTCGCGCGAAGCGCCGAAGGCAAGCGGCACCGTCATCGGCATCGATCAGCTGACGTCACGGATCCGGGCATGAGCGTCAGCCCGGGCGCGCTCTCGGTGCTCTCGCGTATCCGCGCCGGGCGGCCTGAGCCGCCTGCGTACGAACGCTGCGACATGTGCGCAGCGCCGCGGGCCGACGAGCACCCTCACGTCGTGAACATCAGCACGCGAACGCTGATGTGTACGTGCCGTCCGTGCTACCTGCTCTTCACCCATGACGACGCAGACCTCGCCTACCGCGCCGTCCCGGAGCGCTACCTGTCTTTCGAAACGATCCCCGCTCCGGTGTGGGACGAGCTCGAACTCCCTGTAGGCACGGCGTTTCTGTTCCTGAACTCGACGCTCGGACGCGTCGTCGCCTTCTATCCCGGGCCGGCCGGCGCGACGGAGTCGGAGCTCTCGCTGCAGGCCTGGGAACGCGTGGTGGCTGCGGTCCCGGGTCTGTCGACGCTGAAGCCTGATGTGGAGGCTCTGCTCGTCCACACCGCTGAGCAGAACCCTGACCAGAGCACCGCCTTCCTCGTCCCCATCGACATCTGCTACGAGCTGGTCGGCCATCTGCGGATGCTCTGGCGCGGCTTCGACGGCGGCCAGGACGTCCGCCGGCGCCTCGCCGAGTTCTTCGCGCACTTGCGAACCAAGAGCCGGCCGGCGGTGCCGTCATGACGTCGCTCTCGTTCGACGTGCTCGGCGCCGAGCCGGAGGAGTTCGCCGCCGCGCCGCACCTGCTCTTCCGGATGCGGGTCAGCGAGAGCAGCGGGGCGATCGTCCATGCCATTGCGCTGCGCTGCCAGTTGCGGATCGAACCGCAGCGCCGGCCGTACGACCCTGCGGAGCAAGAGGGTCTGGCCGACCTGTTCGGCACCCCCGACCGCTATGGCAGCACCCTCAAGCCGTTCCTCTGGACCCATGCCACCGCGATGGTGCAGGGATTCGAAGGCGCGCGCGAGTTCGACCTGCCCGTCGCCTGCACGTACGACTTCGAGGTCAGCGCGACGAAGTACATCCACGCCTTGCGCGGTGGACACATCCCGGTCGTGCTGCTCTTCAGCGGCACCGTCTTCACCCGTGGCACCACGGGCTTCGCGGTCGAGCAGCTCTCATGGTCGCTCGAGGCCGAGTACCAGTTGCCGGTCAGCGTCTGGCATCGGCTGATGGACCGCTACTTCCCGGGCAGTGGCTGGATCCGGCTCGATCGCGAGAGCGTCGACGCGCTCGCCCGCTACCGCACCGCGCGCGGGCTGACATCGTGGGAAGAGACCGTCGCCGAGCTGATTCCCGCCCCGGCCGAGGCACGCTCGTGACCGGCCTGACGCGCGCCCACCAGGTGGCCGATGCCGTGCTGTACGAGGGCTATCTGCTGTATCCGTACCGGGCGTCGTCACCGAAGAATCAGGTGCGCTGGCAGTTCGGCGTGCTCGGGCCGCCCGGGGCTGCGGAAGCCGGGGTCGGTGAGCCGGCGACGATGATGGCCGAGGTGGCGTTGGAGTCCGCCGATGTCGCTTTCATCGATGTCTACGTGCGTTTCCTGCAGGTGCAGTCGCGCATCGTCCAGGAATGCACCGATCGCGGCTGGCAGGAGGTCGACGAGCTCACCCTGGGCGGCACCCGCTGGATCCCTTTCCACGAAGCGGTTTCCCGCGAGATCCGGCTCTGCAACATCCCGCTCGACGCCCTGCAGAACGCTCTCACGCTTCCGGTCAGCGCACCGGCGGGAGAGGACTTCGAAGAGCTGTACGACGACGCGGCGCCGGGCCGGGTCGTGGGACGGCTCATCCGCCGGCATGCCGCGCTGCACGGCACCGTCACCCTCAGCAGCCGCCGCGGGCAGGACCCGCGGCTCACCGTTCTCACCCTGGCAGCCGAGAACAACACGTGGTGGTCGCGGGCCGAGGTCACCGGCGCTTCGGCGCGTGACGTCGCCGCGCGCTACTCCTTCGTCGGGACGCACGTGCTGCTGACCGCTCAGGGCACGCGCTTGCTTTCGCTGCTCGACGGTCCCGACTGGGCGGACGCCGACATCAAGTCCTTCACCCAGTCACGGTGCTGGCCGGTGCTGATCGAGACCGACGAGGGCGGCGATGCGGTGCTCGTCGCGCCGATCATCCTGGGCGACCATCCATCGATCGCTCCGGAGAGTGCCGGGGATCTGTTCGACGCCACCGAGATCGACGAGATCCTCACGCTGCGCGTGATGACGATGACCGAGCAGGAGAAGGCCGAAGCGCGTGGCACCGATCCCAGGGCGGCGGCGATCCTCGCCCGCTGTGACGCGATGAGTCCCGAAGAGCTCGCCGGGCTGCACGGGGCGCAGCGCCCGCCCGAGTCGCCACCCGCCATCGACCTCACCGACCTCCCGGTGTTCGGCGAGGGCACCGAGGATCCCACCAAGGATTGCGTTGTGGTCAAAGGGATTGCGGTGGCGAAGGGCAGCCGGGTGCTGCTGCGCCCGTCGCGTCAGGCCGATGCGCAGGACCTCTTCCTGGCGGGGATGACGGCGATCGTGCAACGCGTCTACTTCGACCTGGACGGAGCCACGCACGTCGCCGTCGTGCTGGAGGACGACCCGGGTCGCGATCTGTACGACACGACCGGGCGTTTCTACTACTTCGGTCCTGAAGAGATCGAGCCGCTTGTGGCGAGCGACCAATGAGCGACCAGGTTCTGGTGGCCGGTATCGGCAACGTCTTCTTCACCGATGACGGCTTCGGCTCCGAGGTCGCCCGGCGCCTCGGGGCGCTCCCGCTCCCGGACGGGGTACGCGTCACCGACTATGGCATCCGCGGCATGCACCTGGCGTACGACCTGCTCGACGGGTACGCGGGTCTGGTGGTCATCGACGCGCTTGCCGGAGAGGGCGCGCCGGGTGAGCTGTCGGTGCTCGAGGTCGGGCCCGAGGACCTCGGCGAGGGTGAGCTGGATGCCCACGGGATGGCGCCCGTCGCCGTGCTGGCCGGCCTCGGGCAGCTGGGTGGATCGCTGCCCCCGACGTACATCGTCGGCTGCCGGCCGGGTGACGTCGGCGAAGGCATGGGCCTCACCCCAGCGGTCGCCGCGGCCGTCGAGCCGGCGATCGACCTGGTCTTCGAGGTGCTCTCGGAACACCTCGCACGTACAGCCATGCCGCGCCACAGAGAGGAGACGCCATGAGAGTGCTCGGGATTCTCACGTCCATCGTCGGTCTGGCGGTGATCGCCATCGGAGTCGTGATCGGCAAGCAGGCCGTCCCGGATGTCCAGCGTTACCGGCGAATCCGGGCCATGTGAGGCACCCCGCATGCACGAGATGAGCTACTGCGAGGGCGTCCTGGAAGCCGTGACGCGCCGGGCGAAGGGGCGTCCCGTCGCCCGGGTCGGCGTGCGTATCGGAGCGGTCCACCGGGTCGTGGCTGACGCGTTCCAGCAGTCGTTCGAGCTCGCCGCCGCCGGTGGGCCGGCCGCCCAGGCGCAGACCGAGGTCGTCGTCGTGCCGGTGCACGGCCATTGCCTGGATTGCCGCCATGACTTCGAGGCGCCCGACCCGCAGCCCCCCTGCCCCGCGTGCGGAAGCCTGGACGTGGCGGTGGACGGCGGCGACGAGGTCATCCTCGAATGGCTCGAATACGCTGGAACCGCGGCGCAATCCGATGCCGCAGCCGAGCTCGTCCCGCCGCATACCCACACGCACTAGTCGCTCACTAGGGAGACCCGCCAGCCGTGTGTCTTGCCATCCCCGGTCGGATCGTCGAGTTCCTTCCCGGAAATGACGATCAGCTCGCGCTGGTCGACGTCGTCGGAGTCAAGCGCAAGATCAACATCGGACTGATGGAGGACGAGCAACTCCAGGTCGGCGACTACATCCTGATCCACGTGGGCTTCGCAATGTCGAAGATCAACGAGAGCGAGGCGGCAGAAGCGCTGTCCATGCTGGAGATGATGGGCCAGTCGTTCGACGATGAGCTGCAGGCCGTGGCCGAGTCGAGCATCGAGTGAGCGACCTCAGTTGCTCGGCCGAGCCCGGCTGCCTCACGTGTGGCGACGTGGCCGTCGCGCTCACGGTCTTGAGCGTCGCCGGCGCGGATGCGCGGTGTGCGGACGAGCAAGGGCGCGAGGAGACGGTCGCCATCGAACTCGTCAGCCCCGTGGCGTTGGGTGATCGGCTCCTGGTACACGCCGGCGTCGCCATCGAACGGCTGGCAGGAGGGTGAGCATGCGATTCGCCGACGAGTACCGCGATCCCGAACTAGCCGAGATGCTCGGCCGCCAGATCAGCGCACTCTGCGAGCCCGGCCGGCACTACAAGCTCATGGAGGTGTGCGGCGGGCACACGCACACGATCTACCGCTACGGCGTGCAGGACCACCTCCCCGAGAGCATCGAACTCGTGCACGGGCCGGGCTGCCCCGTGTGCGTCATCCCGATGGGCCGGGTGGACGACGGCATCGCGATCGCTCGAGCACGAGGGCGTGATCCTCACCTGTTTCGGCGACATGATGCGGGTGCCCGGCGGTCGCGGTTCGTTCCTGGAGGCCAACGCCCGGGGCGCCGACATCCGCATGGTGTACTCCCCGCTCGACGCGTTGCGCATCGCCCGCCAGAATCCCGACAGGCAGGTCGTCTTCTACGCGATCGGCTTCGAGACGACAGCACCGTCGACGGCCCTCACGATCCAGCGGGCCGCCGCCGAGGGCATCGAAAACTTCTCGGTGTTCTGCAACCACGTCACGATCATCCCGGCTATCAAGGCGATTCTCGACTCGCCAGATCTGCGGCTCGACGCCTTCATCGGTCCGGGTCACGTCTCGACCGTCATCGGCTGCCGCCCGTATGAGTGGATCAGCCGCGACTTCGCGATGCCCCTGGTCTGCTCGGGTTTCGAGCCGCTCGACCTCCTGCAGTCGGTCTATCTGATCATGAAACAACTCGTCGGAGGGCAAGGCCGAGGTCGAGAACCAGTACGGCCGGGTCGTGCGGTACGACGGCAACCCGGCGGCGCTGAAGGTGCTGGCCGACGTCTTCGCGCTGCGCCCGTTCTTCGAGTGGCGCGGGCTGGGTTCCATCGCCCATTCGGCGCTGGCGCTCGCTCCCAAGTACGCGAGTTTTGACGCCGAATTGCGTTACGAGCTGCCGGGGGTACGGGTCGCCGATCCCAAGGCGTGCCAGTGCGGCGAGGTGCTCAAGGGAGTCCTGAAGCCCTGGGAATGCAAGGTTTTCGGCACTGCCTGCACGCCCGAGACACCGATCGGTACGTGCATGGTGTCCTCCGAGGGCGCGTGTGCCGCGTACTACAACTACGGCCAGTACGCCAAGCAGCGGCTGAGCCTCGAGGTGTTGCGGTGACGAGTTCCGTCACCGAAACCCAGGTCGGCGAGCGCATCGAGGCGATGCGCCGCCGGCCTCAGCGCTTCCGCGACGAGCGGGTCACGATGGCCCATGGCGCGGGCGGCAAGGCAAGCCGCGCGCTGGTCGAGGGACTCATCGTCCCGCTGCTGGCCAACCCGGCGCTCGATCAACTCACCGATGCCGGGCTGCTGACGGTCGGCACCGCACGGCTGGCGATGACCACAGACTCCTTCGTGGTGCGCCCGATTCGCTTTCCCGGCGGGTCGATCGGCGAGCTCGCGGTCAACGGGACGGTCAACGACCTCGCCGTGAGCGGTGCGCGCCCGCTGGCCCTGTCCGCGGCGCTGGTGCTGGAAGAGGGGTTGCCGGCGGACGTGCTGCGCGCCGAGATCACCGCGATGGCCCAGGCCGCGCAGCAGGCAGGAGTCGCCGTCATCACCGGCGACACGAAGGTGGTCGAGCGCGGCAAGTGCGACGCGATGTACATCACCACCACCGGCGTCGGGCTGATCGACGACCCCGTCACCCTCGCGCCGCAGCGCGTGCAGCCCGGCGACAAGGTCCTGGTCTCCGGCACCATCGGCGACCATGGCGTCGCGATCCTGCTGGCCCGCGGGGATCTCGACATCGAGGCCGACGTCAGCAGCGACACCCGATCGCTCTGGCCACTCGCGTCCGCCCTCATGGATACCTGCGGGCCGGCCCTGCGCTGCATGCGCGACGCGACCCGCGGTGGCCTGGCGACGGTGCTGAACGAGATCGCGATGGCTGCCCAAGTCGGCATCGTCCTCGAGGAGTCACGGGTCCCGCTGCGCGATGAGGTCAAGGGCGCCGGCGAGATCCTCGGGATCGATCCGCTCTACATGGCGAATGAGGGCAAGCTCGTCGCGTTCGTCGCCCCCGAACAGGCTGACGCCGCCCTGGACGGCATGCGGAGCACGCCTGGCGGCGAGGACGCCGCCATCGTCGGGGAGGTACGCGACGAACCGCCCGGCCGGGTACTCGGACGCACCGCCTTCGGCGGTCACCGGCTCATCGACATGCTCGTGGGGGATCCGCTGCCGCGCATCTGCTGACGCTCGACCGCCTAGCCGACGGACGCATTCAGCTCCGCTGCGTGAACGGACGCGGCGGCTGCGGCGGATGTCCGGAGGCTGCCTCGACGAGCTCGGCGGCGACCACGCTCAGCTTGACGTTGCGATGCTGCGACGCCTTGCGCAGCACGGAGAAGGCTTCTGCGGAGGTGCAGCGCCGCTGGCTCATGATGATGCCGATCGCCTGGTCGATGACTGCTCGTGATCCGAGCGCCTCGCGCAGCTGGCTTGCCAGGGTGAGCTGCGACGCGTGGCGCATCATGATGGTCAACGCCGTCGCCGATTGCTGGCTGAACGCACCGGCTCGCTGGATGGCACCGGAGTCGAACTGCTGGGGTCTGGTCCCGTAGAGGTTCAGCGCGCCGACCGGCTGGCCCGAGACGTTGAGCGGCAGGGACAGCGAGCTGGCGATGCCACGCTCGAGGGCATGAACGCGATACTCGGGCCAGCGATCGTCCGCGGCCAGGTCGGTGACGAGCACCCGCTCGCCGCTGTTCATCGCGGCCAGGCACGGGCCCTGACCACGTCCGTACTGGATCTCATCGACATCGCGGGCCAGCTGATGGCTGCTGGCAACGGTGAACGCGTCGCGCTCGCCGCGCAGCGTGATCCCGCAGGCGGCAGCCGGGACCACGGCCGCGGAAAGCACTGCGAGCTGCTCCAGGAAGCCGGCGACGTCGTCGGTTTCGAGCAGCAACGATTGCAGCTGACCGTACGCAGCCGCGAGGGAGATCTCGTCGGACGGTGCCGGCTCGACTGCGGGGTCGGACGGACCCTCTGAACCCACGGCTGCTCCGAGTCGGGTGGGACCGTGACGGCGCCCGAACCCGGCCGAGAAATCGTCAGCGGGCAGAGCAACGTGGGCACCTATCCGAACCCGCCGCCACGCTATCCATCACCGGGATCGGACGCCAACATTCACCGGTCGCGACGTGCCGAGGCGTTCCCGCGCCGGCGAAGGCTTGCACACGGGTCAGAAGGTGCTACCGTTCATAGCGGTTGCAGTTGCATTTCCTCGTACGTATCAAGCGCTCGCGGGATTTACAGCGGGCGCTTGTTGTTTTTTCCGGATCCTTCCGGAGGGGATGACGAACTTCCGCGGCAACCCGGGATCCGCACCATGCGGGTGCTGAAAAACCGTCCCCCCGAAGGAGACAAGCATGACGCAGGGCACCGTGAAGTGGTTCAACGCTGAAAAGGGTTTCGGCTTCATCGCCCAGGACGGCGGAGGCGCTGACGTCTTCGTGCACTACTCGGCGATCGCCGCGGACGGCTACCGCAGCCTCGACGAGAACCAGCGCGTCGAGTTCGAGGTGACCCAGGGCCAGAAGGGCCCCCAGGCGGAGCAGGTCCGCCCCATCTGAGCGTCTGACGCTTAAAGCTCAACTGCCCCGCCGTCTTCACGGCGGGGCAGTTTTGCATTTCCGGAAGAAGCCGGACGAATCAGCCGCCCGGTAGCGCGGTGACCCGCCTCCAGAGGATCACCAGGTAGCCGACGGCCACGGCGAGGGCAACGGCTCCCGCGCTGATCCACTGACCACTGCCGGTGGCGACGACGGCTCGGTCGAGGCCGTAGCCGGTGAGGCCGATCCCGGCGGCTCCGAATGCGGTGAGGCCGATGAGTGCCGCCGGCAGCCGGAGGTCCATCGCGCCAGGTTCACGCCGGTGCCGGCGCTGCCACCAGATCGAGGCGGCCAGCAGCACCAGGCCGAGTACGCCGGCGGCCCAGCGCTGCAGGAGCGCGTCGTCACGGCTCTCCAGCAGGGCTGCGGCGGCGCACGAGTGGGCGGTCGGCTGGACGGCCAGGTAGTGCGCGCAGGCGCCGGCTCCGTAGCGCGTGCCGGGGGCGTCGGCAAAGACCGCTGAGGTGCCCGCGGCCATCGCCGTCAGCCAGGCGATGATGCCGCTGATACCGATGGCGATCAGGCCCACCGCGGTCAGCCGCCAGGCCTGGAACAGCACGCTGGGCGCCAGTGCCCGCAGCGCTGCCGGGCGATGGGCTCGGTTGAAGTGCCCGGCGACCTTGCTCACGCTCCCGAACGCTTCCAGCGCCTGTCTTGCCGCCTCCTGCGGGTGCTCCCGCTCGCGACACGCCGTTCGACGCCCTCGCGCAGGTGGGCCTCGCATTCGGCGATCGAACGCCGGATATCGCGGGCGGTGCCCCGCAGCGCTGCCAGCAGGTCGTCGAGGTAGGCCTCGATCGGGTCGTCATTCTCGTGGTGGGCGCCGCTGATCATGCGCTGGCTCCGAGCACGGCGCCGACTCCGCGGCTGAACCTTCGCCACGCCGCACGCTCGGCTTCCAATGCTGCGGCCCCGTCGGACGTCAACGCGTAGGTCCGGCGACGCCGTCCGCCGAGCGTCGTCCAATCGCTGGCGAGGTAGCCGGCGGACTCGAGCCGGTGCAGTGCCGGGTAGACGGTGCCCTCCGGCAAGTCGAACGCGCCCTCGCTGCGCTCGCGAAGCGAGGCGATGATTTCGTACCCGTGCGCGGGACCCCGCTCCAGCACGGTGAGCAGCAGCAGATCCAGATGCCCTTTGAGCTGCTCGCGGCTGGTCCCGCCAATGCCTAGCAATGCCATGCCTCGACATACTAGGTATGGGTGCCGCCGCGCGCAAGCCTGGCCGGGTGGGAAGATTCCCGGGCCGGATCGTTGCGGGCGACGAAGGAGCGCGCATGTTGCAGAACGTCGTCACCCGCGACGAGCAGGCCGCGCGCTATCGCGAGCAGGGCTGGTGGACGGCGGAGACGTTGAGCTCGCGCGTGGGTGCACTGGCGGGACCGTCGACGGCCGTCATCGATCGGCTGGGCACCCGCGCCCGGACGTACGCGGACCTGGCGCGCGATGCCGCCGGCCTGGCGGCGCACTTGAGCGGCGAAGGCGTGGGCGCCGGCGATGTCGTCTCGATCCAGCTGCCCAACTGCTACGAGGCCGTGGTGGCAGCCGTCGCGGCGAACTCGTTGGGCGCGGTCATCAATCCGCTGCTGCCGAACTATCGCGCGCACGAGCTGTGCCACGTCTTCTCGACCGCGACGCCGAAGGCGGTTTTCATCCCGGCGACCTACCGGGGCTTCGATCATCGGGTGCTGCTGGATGAGGTGACGGCCAAGACCGGTGTCGCGCCCTCGCGCGTGGTGGTCGACGTCGACGATCCGCAGCAGCTGGCGCCGGCCGTCGACATCGCCTTGGGCCAGGGGGCCGGCGCGGCCGAGGTCTCGGAGCTGATCTTCACGTCGGGCACCGAGGCCACGCCCAAGGCCATCATGCATACCGAGGAGACCGCGAACTTTGCGGTGCGCGCGACGTTCGCCGATCTCGGGCTCAGCGCCGAGACGGTGGTCTGGATGCCCTCCCCGGTGGGGCATTCCACCGGGTTCAACTACGGGATACGCGCGGCGCTGATGCACGGCGCGACACTCGTGTTGCAGGACCGGTGGGATGCGGCGGACGCTGCCCGGCTCATCGCCGGCCACCAGTGCAACTACACGCTCGCGGCGACCACCTTCCTCGACGATCTCGTCGGCCATTGCGAGCAAGCCGGAATCAGGCTGGCGAGCCTGACGCATTTCGGCTGCGGCGGCGCGCCGGTCCCGGGACCGCTCGTCGCCCGAGCCGAGCAGGTGGGCATCTGCGTGCTGCGGCTGTACGGGTCGACCGAAGTGCTGTGCGCCACCTGGAACCGGCCGGATTCACCGCCTGACAAGCGCGCGAACACCGACGGCTACGCGCTGGCCCATACCGACATCGAGGTCCGTGACGACGAGGGAAAAACCCTTGCGGCACCGGCGACCGGCGAGCTCCACGTCCGCGGCCCGAACACGAGCGTCGGTCTCGCGTACGACCCGGATCGGACGGCGGCGACCTACCTCGAAGGCGGCTGGGTCCGCTCGGGGGATCTGGTACGGCTGGACGCCGACGGTTACCTGACGGTGGTCGGGCGCAAGAAGGAAATCATCATTCGCGGGGGAGTGAACATCGCACCCCGCGAGATCGAAGACATGGTGAGCGCCTTCCCCGAGGTCCGCCAGGTAGCCGTCGTCGCCGTGCCGGACGAGCGGCTGGGCGAGCGTGGCTGCGCGTGCGTCGTACCGAATGAGGGCTGCACGCTCGACTTCGACACGATGGTGACGCGGCTTCGCGAGGCGGGGCTGGCCACGTACAAGCTGCCCGAGCGGCTGGTGCTGCTGGACGAACTTCCCACCACCGCATCAGGGAAGGTCCAGAAACACGAGATCCTGCGGCGACTCCTGGGGGAAAGCGCGAGATGATCGTCGAGTACGCGACCGAGCCGATTCCTGCTGCGCAGGGGCTGGCGGCGACCCTCACGCTGAACCGCCCGGCCGAGCTGAACGCGATGAGCTGGGAGCTGGTCGCAGCGTTCGACGACGCGGTGTCGCAGGCGGCCGCCGACCCGCAAGTGCGGGTCGTCTTCGTCACCGGAAGCGGGCGGGCGTTCAGCGCCGGCGGCGACCTGAAGAGTTACGTGCAACTGCAACGCGATCCGGTGCGCTTTCCACGGTTCGTGAAGGATCTGCACGACGCGTTCGGCCGGCTCCGCAAGCTGCGGGTGCCGGCGATCGCGTTGGTCAACGGCGTGACGGTCGCGGGCGGGCTCGAGCTGCTGCTCAACTGCGACTTCGCGCTGGCCGCGCAGTCGGCGCGCATCGGCGACGGCCATCTCAATTTCGGGCAGATGGGAGGCGGTGGCGTCCTCACCCTGCTGGCGCGGATGATCGGTATCGCCAAGGCGGCAGAACTCGTCATGACGGGGCGGCTGCTGGATGCGCAGACCGCCTCGGAATGGGGACTCGTGAGCCGGGTGGTCCCGGACGATCAGCTTCGCGCCGAAGGGATGAAGCTCGCCTCCGAGATCGCGGTGAAGAGCCCGCTCGCCGTCGCCAATGCCAAGGACGTCATGAACACGATCTGGACCCAGAACTTCAGCGTTGACAGTGGTTTACGCATCGAGCTCGACCGCAACGCGCTGTACTGCCTGACATCCGAGGACGCGCCCGAGGGGCTGGCGGCGTTCAGCGAGAAGCGCCCGCCGCGGTTCACCGGCCGATGAGCGGGCCCGTCGCCGATGAGGACAGCGCTCCCTTCTGGGACGCGTTACGCGGCCACCGGGTCCTGCTGCAGCAGTGCGCCGGCTGCAGCGAGATCCGTTTCCCGCCGATGCCGGGCTGCCCCCATTGCGGTTCGGGTGACTGGGAGCACGTGTCGGCGAGCGGCCGCGGGCGGGTCTACTCGTGGATTGTCGTGCATCGCCCGCTCGGCACCATCACCGAAGCCGACCTGCCGTGCACGCTGGCCACGGTCGAGCTCGACGAGGGCTGCCGGGTGCTCGGCCGGCTCACCGGTGACGCGAGCATCGACCTGCGATGTGAGCGCGACCTACGTCGACCACGACGACTGGACCGAGCTCGCCTTCGCTCCGGTGAGCTCGACCGGGCCGGCATGAGCGGGTATTGCGCAGCCGTGGCCGGGGTGGGCTACACGGAGTTCACCGCCGCGGCACCGCAGTCGATCCTGGAGCTCGCCCGCGACGCCTGCCGGGCGGCGATCGACGACGCCGGCATTGCACAAGGATGCTGTCGATGGCATCGCCAGTTTCATGGTGATGCACGATTCGGTGCCGACGCAGGCCGTCGCGACCGTGCTCGGGCTGCCGCAGCTGCGCTTCTCCCTCGACATCGACCTCGGGGGTCAGGCGCCGTGCCACCTGGTGGCGCAAGCCGCCGCAGCGGTGACGACCGGGCAGGCCGAGGCGGTCCTCGTCTTCCGCGCGCTGAAGGGACGGTCGGGGCCACGGGTGGGAGCGATGGAGTTCGCGGGCGGCGGTGGGCAGTACCGCTACCCGCTCGGCTACGGCGCCTACATGATGTACGTCGCCATGTGGGCGCAGCGCTTCCTGGCCGAAACCGGCCAGGATGCTGAGGATCTGGCCGCTGTCGCGCTCACTCAGCGCGAGTACGCGATGGCCAACCCGCGCGCGTTCCGCCGCCGTCCGCTGACCCGCGAGCAGTACTTCGAGAGCCCTTACGTCGTCGACCCGTTCCGCGGGGCCGACTGCACGATCGAGGTTGACGGGGCGTGCGCGGTCCTCGTGACGACGCTCGAACGTGCACGTGACCTGCGCCATCCACCGGCCGTCGTGGCAGCCGGGGGATACCGCGCCGGCCCGCGGCCGGGCCTGGACATCGGCGACCATCTCGCCTGGCGGGACTACACGCGTAACTACACCAGCTGGCTCGCCGATGACCTCTACCGGCAAGCCGGGCTGGGCCCGCAGGACGTGCAATTCGCCGAGATCTACGACTGTTTCACCAGCACCGCGCTGATGGGACTGGAGGGCCTGCGCTTGTGCGAGCGTGGCGAATCCGGGGCTTTCGTGCGGGCCGGCCAGACGAGGCTCGACGGCCGGCTGCCCATGAACACCCACGGTGGCCTGCTGGCCGAGGGCTACCTGCACGGGATGAACACCGTCGCCGAGGCAGTGCTGCAGATCCAGGGGCGCGGCGGCGAGCGTCAGGTTTCGCGTCACGAGGTCGCGGCCGTCACGTCAGGGGCGCTCATGGACGGCTCGGGCATGATCCTGACAGCCGACCGCTAGCCCGTTGACCCCGGCGCGTTCCATCCTTTATAACATTGACATGACAGCTCCGGCAGCGCCGCGCGAGTACAAGCTGATCTCAGCCGATGGCCACCTGAACGGTCCCGGCGACATCTGGACGACGCGGGTGTCACAGAAGTACCGAGATCAGGTGCCGCGGGTCGAGCCCCGTCCCGAAGGCGACGCGTGGGTGTGCGAGGGCTTCGAGGCCCGCGGTTTCGGCTGGGAGGCGTGCGCCGGGCGCGCGCCCGACCAGCAGGGGGAGTGGTGTCGTTACGAGGACATCCACCCCGGCGGCTACGACCCGAAGGCGCGGGTCGAGGAGCAGATCGCCGATGGCGTCGATGCCGAGCTGCTCTTCCCCATGGGCTTCGCCAGCGGCTACGTGAAGGGCACCAAGGATCCCGATTTCCACTACGAGATGGTGCGCGCCTACAACGACTTCCTCTCCGATTTCTGCTCGTACGCACCCGACCGGCTGGTGGGCGCGGCGATGATCCCGAGCCGCGGGGTCGACCAGGCGCTCGCGGAAATCAAGCGCTGCCAGGACCTTCCGGGCCTCGGCGCCTGGCTGCTGCAGTCCTATCCCAACGGCACCACGAGGATCGGCGACGCCGACGAACCGGTCTGGAGCCTGGTCGAGGAGACCGGCAAGCCGCTGACGATTCACATCGGCCTGACCGATCGGCCGCCGAGCGCCAAGCGGATGAGCGTGCGCGGGCTCCCGGGCACCGGGCACTTCTACGACGCCCCGAGCCGGATGCTGGAGTGGGCGTTCAGCGGTGTGCTCGATCGCCACCAGAGCCTGCGCATCATCCTCGCCGAGGTCGACTGCGGATGGATGCCCTACTTCGCCGAGCAGGCCGATGACAACTACCTGCGCCACGCGTTCGCCGACCTGAAGGACAGCCGGCTGCGGCTGCTGCCGAGCGAGTACATGTCGCAGTTCTTCTTCCCCACCTTCATCACCGACCACTACGCGATCGACAACCGGCACCGCGCCAATCTCGTCAACCGGATGATGTGGTCCAACGACTACCCGCACATCACCTCCGACTGGCCGTACTCGTGGAAGACCATCAACGCGTCGTTCGCGGGCGTTCCGGAGGACGAGCGCCACGCGATCCTGGCGGGCAACGCGCAGCGGCTGCTCGGTCTCGGCGCTTGACCGCCGTTCAGTACCGGCAGCCCCGGCTCGCCGAGGTCATTGCCGCAGAGCTACGCGACGGGATCCTTTTCGGTATCTACGAGGACGGCGACAGCCTGCCCAAGCAGGAAGACCTGATCGAACGCTTCGGGGTCAGCCCGCCGTCGATCCGTGAAGCGCTGCGCGTCCTGGAGACCGAGGGGCTGGTCACGGTGCAGCGCGGCAATGTCGGGGGCGCGATCGTGCACGCCCCGCGGGCCGACAAGGTGGCGTACATGCTCGGGCTCGTCCTGCAGCACCAGGGCGTCGCGGTACGCGACGTCGTGCAGACCCTGGTCCGTCTCGATCCTGCCTGCGCAGCGCTCTGCGCCGAGCGCACCAACCGGCGGCGCAGCGTCGTCCCGCTGCTGCGCGCCAACCTGCGCGAGAGCAAGCGGGTGATCGCCGATCCCGAGAAATACGCACCTATTGCTCATGATTTCCACGAGATCATGGTCAACAACTGCGGGAGCCCGACGATGAGCCTCGTCGTCGGCGCGCTCGAATCCCTGTGGACCGGGCATGTGGCGCGACTGGCGGGCGCCCCGCGACCCTCCTCGAAGACGACCACGCGGGACGCTCGTGAGGCGAGCTGGAGCGAGCACGCCCAGCTGCTCGAGCTGATCGCCGACGGCGATGCCGACGGGGCGCAGCGCCTCGCTCACCGCCACCTGACCACGCATGAGGATCTGGCGTATCCGTTCTCGCTCGATTCACCGGTGACGGCCGAGGCCGTCCGCGAGATCCGGCGCTGACCATGCCGCCATCGGGAGCGCTCGACGCCTCGCGCGCAAGCACGTTCGTCATCAGCATCACGCCTTTCACTTCCACCGGCGGCTTCGACGAACCGGGGATCCGCCGGCACCTGCGACGCATGGCCGCCGCCGGCATCGGGGTCTACCTCGGGGGCGGGGGCAGCGGTGAGGGCTACGTCCTCACGAGCGAGGAAGCGCGGCGGCTGCTGGAGATCGGGGTCGAGGAGCTCAAGGGCAAGGTCCCGGTACGCGCCATGGGCTGCGAGCCGCGTACCGCCGCCGAGATGATCGAGTACGTCGCGGTCGCCCAGCAGGCCGGGGTCGAAGCCAGCCAGATCTACTCGCTCGACCCGGGACACGGCCACCGCCCGAATCGTCAGGAGATGCAGGCGTATTTCGAGGACATCCTCTCCTCGATCGAGCTGCCGGCGATCCTGTCCACGCACCAGTCCGTCGGCTACCGGGTGCCTGTCGACATGCTCGTCGGCTTCGCCGGCCGTTACGAGCACCTCATCGGGATCAACTGCACGCATCAGGACACCACCTATCTCGCCGAGATCGTCGATGCGCTCGGCGACCGGTTGGACATCCACGTCGGCGGCCCGCAGCAGGCGCTCGTCGCGTGGTCGCTCGGCGCCACCGGCTACCTCAGCTCCGAGGCCAACTTCTCACCGGAGCTGTGCATGGATGTCGTACGGGCCTACCGCGACGGCGATGCGGCGGCGCTCAGTTCGAGCTACGGCAAGCTGCTGCGACTGTTCGCGGCGATGTACGGCGCGGGTGGTATCCGCGCCACCAAGGGCGTGCTCGACAAGCTCGGTTTCGCGGGCGGCAGCCCTCGCAAACCCCAGCTACCCATCTCGGCTGACGTCGTCGACCGGCTGATCGCGTTCACCCGCGAACTAGGGGTGGTTCCCCGCTGATTGGCCATTACGGCAAGAGCGTGGATGTTAGCGTTCGGCCGTGGGCCATCTCGCCGTTCGCAGCCGCCGTGCCGCCGTATCCGTCGCCTTGGGAGCGGTCCTCGTTTCCAGCGCGCTCGGCGCCTGCAGCAGCGCATCGAACGCCGCGAATCCGGCACCGTCCACGACACAATCCGCTTCCCCCTCGTTCACCGAGGCTCCGCCGCTCAGTTCGTCGGCAGCGGCGGCCGTCATCACCGTTCTGGTCACCAATGACGACGGGGTGAAGGCACCGGGTATCGATGCGTTGGTGCAGGCGCTTCGCAAGGTGTCCGGGGTGACGGTCAAGGTCGTCGCACCGGCTACGAACCAGAGCGGAACCGGCGGCAAGACGAGCCCTGGAGCCGTGTCTTTCACGAACACGACCACCCTGTCGGGCTACCCGGCGGTCTCCGTCAACGGCACTCCCTCCGACGCGGCAAACGTCGCCTTGACCCAGCTGCACGTCGTCCCCAGCGTCGTGATCTCCGGGGTCAACGCGGGCCAGAACCTCGGTCCGTTCGTCGACATCTCGGGGACGGTCGGCGCCGCCCGGGTGGGTGCGCGGGCCGGGCTGCCGGCCCTCGCGGTCAGCTCGGGTACCGCCTCGAAGTTCGACTTCGCCACGGGCGCGCGTTACGCGGTCGAGTGGCTCGCCTCCGTGCGTTCCACGCTGCCGAAGGGACCCTCGAGCACGCCGGGCAGCGTGGTGAGCCTCAACGTGCCGAGCTGCAGCACGGGCAAGGTCAGGGGTGAGCTGAAGCTCGCACGGCAGCTCAAGCTGCTTGCCGGCCAGTCGATTCTCGGCACGTCCAACTGCCTGTCCAAGGCCCACCCCACCACCGAGGTCGCCGCCTTCTCCGACGGTTACGCGACGCTCGTCCCGCTGCCGCTCGATCCCGCCTCCTGATCGGGTGGATCGGGCCGGGCGGGGACGCGTAGCGATCGCCGCGGCGGCGGCCCTCGTCGCGACGGGCTGTGGATCGAGCGCAGCCGGCCCCCCCTCGCCCGCCCCTACCAGCGCGGCACCCTCGGCATCGCCCGCGCCCGGCAGCGCGTCGGCGGGATCGGTCTGGCCGGGCTACCACTTCGACCAGGCCCGTACCGGCGCCGTACCGGCTGGCGCGAGCCTGGCGAAGGCGAAGCGGGCCTGGTCGGCCGACCTCGGAGGCGCCGTCTACGGTCAGCCGCTCGTCGCCGACGGAAAGATCATCGCGGCGACGGAGACCAACCGCGTCGTGGCGCTGAACCCGGCGGATGGCCAGGTGCTCTGGTCGGTCTCACTCGGTAGGCCGCTGACCGACGTCCAGAAGGTCGCCGGCTGCGGCAACATCGACCCGCTGGGGATCACCAGCACGCCCGTCATCGACACCGCGACAGGCATCGTGTACGTCGTCGGCGAGGTCGCGGACGGCAACGTCGTTCATCACCAGCTCGCGGGGCTGAGTATCGCGACCGGCGCGGTCACGCTGTCGGAGAACGTCGACCCGCCGCTGCCGTCCGGCGAAAGCCCGGTGAACCTGCTGCAGCGCGCCTCGCTGGTGCTCGCCAACGGCCGGGTGTACGTGAGCTACGGGGGCAACTACGGCGACTGCGGCAGCTACCACGGCTGGGTGGTCGGTGTGGAAAAGTCCGGAGCCGCCAGGAAGATCTCCTTCGAGGTGGCGTCCGACGGCGAGGGCGGGGCCATCTGGCAATCGGGCGGGGCGCCCGCCGTCGACTCGAGCGGCAACCTCTACGTGACAACCGGAAACGCGAACCCGGATCCTCCCGAGGGCGGCCCGGATCCGAAGAAGTACACCGAGAGCGTCGTCAAGCTGTCGCCCGATCTCACGCCGCTCGCGTCGTTCAAGGACCAGGTCGCCGGGGGAGACGAGGACCTCTCGACGAGCAACCCGGTGCTGCTTCCCGACGGCACTGTCTTCGCCACGGGCAAGACCGACATCGGCTTCGTGCTCGATCAGTCCGATCTCTCCCAAAAGGCGGCCATCAAAGGGATCTGCGGCTCTGACCCGGATGGCGGCCCCGCGTACGACGCGGCCACCCATCGCATCTTCGTGCCCTGCCAGGGCGGCGGGATCCAGGTCGTCGTGAGGCCCTGTCGCATCATTTGTTCGAACCACAGTTTGGTCTTTTCAGAGTAGCGCTCATTCCGCTCAGCTAGCTGAACAAGCTCCGCAGATTTTGGCGAGAGAGGGTCGGGGAAAGCAGTCGACCAGCCTTGGGTCATTCGTCTCAACCAGACCACGAAGAAATCAGAACAGTCTGCGTATGGAACCACATCGTAGTATGGCGGATCCGTAATCAATGCATCAAGCGAATCGTCTGGAACCAGTGCTTCAAGGGACGACGCGCGGATGACCTCTCCTGGTTCATGCTCCCAGTGCGCGCACTGCTGGAGACATCCCAGAACACCATCCAGTGAGTAACGGTAGCCGCCAGCTAGATCTGCTACGAACGGGTTCGCCTCGATGAAATCGAATTTCATTGGAAAGGGCTCTGCCCCTGAATGAAGGCGGACTTAGTACTTCTAGTTAAGTACGTGGCGATTCAACATTGGTACTGAAGAACGTTTGATACCGAGAGCTGAAAACGCACTCGCCAACTGCACGCGCCAGTTGCGCGTTCTCAAGCTCGCGGTGCGCTTCTTCAGCAGCTGTTCGCACCTCCTGGCAGAACACTAGTGCGGACAGAAGTTGGCGACGGTGGAAGAATTTCGACCAGCGATCGATTCCATAGACCCGAACGTTGAAAATGTCTTCGAAGGTACGGAAGCTCATCCGTCCGGTATCCACGGGATTCCATCAATGAACTTATCCTGCCAAGTCGCCAACTCAGCGTCGGCAGCCTCTAGCAGCCCGTTGAAAAAGTCCCATTTGGAGTCGTTGTATGCTACGGTGCGCCGCACGACGCGGAGGTAGTGGATGGGGTTGGGACGACGCGGGGGGAAGCAGCCCTCGATGTGGATAGGAGTCGGAGAGCTGCCACGCTCGCCGGGGCACGTGTTCTACGAGAAGCTGAACCGGCTTCTGGCGGAGGCAGATTTCGATCGGGGCTGCGAGGATCTCTGTGCTCCGTACTACGCGGACGAGCTCGGGCGGCCGAGCATTCCGCCGGGCGTCTACTTCCGGATGCTGTTCGTGGGCTACTTCGAGGGACTCGACTCGCAGCGGGCAATTGCTTGGAAGTGCGCCGACAGCTTGTCGGTGCGGCAGTTCCTGGGGCTGGAGGCGACGGACGGAGCGCCGGATCACTCGAGCCTGACGCGCATCCGGAAGCGGCTTCCGGGAGAGGTTCACTTCAAAGTGTTCGAGATGCTGCTCGATATCGCGCGGGCGAAGGGAATCCTGCGGGGCAAGACGCTGGCGGTGGATGCCACCACGCTGGAGGCGAACGCGGCGATGAAGTCGATGGTGCGGCGCGCCACGGGCGAGGACTGGAAGGCGTACCTGCGGCGGCTGGCTGCGGCCGAGGGGATCGAGGATCCCAGCGACGATGACCTGCGGCGATTCGACCGCAAGCGCAAGGACAAGAAGGTCTCGAATGAGGAGTGGAAGTCGCCGGTCGATCCGGACAGTCGGATCATGAAGATGAAGGACGGGCGCACGCACTTCGGGTACAAGGCGGAGCACGCGATCGACGTCGAGAGTGACCTGGTGGTGGCGGCCGAGATCTACCTGGGAGACACGTCCGACGGGGACTCGATCCTGACGACGGTGCAAGTGGCGCAGGACACCCTGAAGGCAATCGGCAACGAACAAGAGGTCGAGGACGTTATCGGGGACAAGGGGTACCACAAGATCGAGTCGATCGGGATCCTGCGGGATGTGCACGGGGTACGGACGTACATCCCCGAGCGGAAAGACGGCGTACGGCACAACTGGAAGAACCGGGCGCCGGAAGACAGGGAGGCGTTCTACGCGAACCGCAGGCGAGTGTGTGGCAATCGGGGACGGCGGCTGAGTCGGCTGCGCAGCGAGTACGTGGAGAGAAGCTTCGCGCACGCGTGTGAAACTGGAGGGGCGCGCCGGACATGGCTCCGAGGACGAGAGAAGGTGGCCAAGCGTTACTGGATCCATCTGGCTGCTCGGAATCTCGGTGTGATGATGCGCGTGCTGTTCGGAATCGGGACACCGCGGAGCCTGCAGGGGGCGCTCAACGCGGCTTTTACGCTGCTCTACGCGCTGTGGCGGCAGCTGTGGGGCCTCAGCGCTGCTATTGGCGCAACAGCGCCCCGGATGATGCCGCAGCGGCGGTGGCGCTGGTACAGCCTCAGCACAGTCCCAAATGCCCAAGCGGCTCATTTCTCAACGGGCTGCTAGAGTCTCGAAGTCATCCTTTGTCGGGGCGCGATAGCTCCGGGAGGCGTCTGCCTTCCGGTATGCGACGGCCAATAGCTGAATGGGGAGACCTTGCTCGTTTGCCTGAACCTCTACTCGCGTTCGCTTCGTCGTGTAGCCACAAGCGGGGCAAGTGACAGAAGATCGTCTTGATGTACCACCGGTTATCCGGCTGGCCGCAGCCCCTCGAATGATCTCCGGAGAGAAGCCGTCGCGCCCGGTGACAAGCCGGAGAGCTGCCTTGGCGTGCTTTCGTTCGCTCAAGACCAGGCTTCGGACGATCGGAACCCGTCTGCCGCAGCTTGGCCCTTCGCAACGAATACACCGAGCCCACAGATACCCAATCAATTCTCCTTGGTCGTCACTGTTTCGGTAATATTTCCCCAGTCGCGCCTTCGCCCGTGATAGGACGCGCTGGCCATATTCTGACACCAGCTCGGCCAACTGTGCTCCGAAGGTCGGCACATACATCAACACGGTTCGATTGAGCAGGGCAGCGAGGGGATTGAGATCACACGCGATGGAGACGGCGCCAATCCGGAGCGCTTCGAAGGGAATCGCACCACCACCTGCGAAGGGATCGAGTACAACCGGACGAGGCTCGGTTCGTTCTTTCACCAAGGCGCTCGAAGCGCTGGTTAATCGTTGGGAAAGCTGAATATACTGAGCCGACTGTGCGGTGCCCCAACCCGAGTACTCGCCTATGAATCCGAACAAAGCCTGGCGAAGCAATGTGGAACAACTGAGATCCCCGGACTCCCGACGAATAGTCGTGCGAAGTTGATGCCCTTCCTGGGTAGGCGCGGGCCACTCAAGCCAGCAAAGCATGCAGGCTCGCGCCTCAGCAATGAATTCAGGGGGACATAGCTCGTCTGCTGGGTCGGGCCAAAGGGCGGACACAAAACGGCTCGACAAGCCGCTAAGGGACGACGCGCCCACCAGATGTGGAGGTGCGCTGGCCGACCTTCTCGGATTCGGAGCTCCTCCCGTGCTGAATGTGAAATCGCTCTAATCGGAAGGTCGATTTCAATCAGGCGCTTGGGATAGCGAGACGTCACTTCATCTCCTCTTGCGAAATCACGAATAGCTGTTCGAGGACACTGTTCTGGCCTTCCCGATCAAGGACGCGGAAGTCCTCAACGATGCGACGGATCAATCGGTGGTTGGCATGAACAACGGCCGCCTCACGGTCCCCAGGCGGCGGTAGAGGTACTAGCTCCCCCGTTGCGGTCACCAAAACGGGCGAATCCGACTGGTCCTGCCAGCCAACCTTGAGCGTCCCGCTATGTGCGTCGCGGTGGCAGTTCGGACACAGGACGAGAAGGTTTGCTTTTGTATCGACGCCGCCGGCACCGCCGCGGCGACGACAATAATCCCCGAAATTACCCGCCAGGCCACCGGCGCCAGCCCGTCGGCGAGGGAATTTCCGGCGCCCGGCCGCCCTCGAGCAGGCCAAAAAAGTGGACACCCATGTGTCCACTTCGCACTCGTTCGGCTCTGAAACGCTCCCAAACCGCTCTAACTTGTCCTGTGTCCGTTGCCGCCGAAAAACCCCATACTAATTAAAACCGCTAAGATTATCAGGCACTTACAGGCGCGTGGGCGGCGAATCCGATGTGGACACTAGTGGACACTAGGAAAGCCGCGAGTTTGAGTGTCCACTTTGAGTCCAAAATCCCCGAAAGTAGCGTGATATTAGCTACTTACGAGAGCAGCACCGGCCGCGGCGAAGTGGACACTCTGTCAGCACCCCAGCGGCACTTTCGGTACCTAACTACCTGATATTGCTAGATAAACACCTGATCAAGGATCAGCTGCGAATTAACGCGTCTGATAATCCCGACGACGAGAGCACTTATGTCCGATAATCCCACGCTCACGACGAGACCGCAGGCGTGCCTGAAAAGGAGAAGCATTCCGGCACGATGCGAACGCACGGCGGCCGCGACCGCAAACGGAGGCCTCGTTGCGGGGCCAAGTGCTACAAGCCCTGGCTGCGCAAAGAATTATCGCCTCAAGCAGGCGGCGGATAGAGTTTTGGTGAGGCACAGCCGCTCGACGCTTCAGCCGGGGGCAGTCGCGTCAGGGGCGGTGAGCACCTCATACGTCGGCACCGGGTTCCGGATGCCTTTGAGGACGATCTCCCCGCATGGGATACAGTGGAACTCGTCGCGCACGAGGAGCCAGGTGGCGTGGCTGAGGAGGATCCGCCCGGGCTTGCAGCTCGCCTGCAGCCGCGCGGCCAGGTTCACCTGCCGGCCGATCGCGGTGTAGTCGACCCGTCCCTTGGAGCCGAAGTTGCCGACGCTGGCGAGGCCCGTGTTGATTCCCATGCGGACCCACATTCGCTGGTCGAGGCCACGTGCGACCCAGCGCCGTCCCAACTCGTGCGCCGCCTCCTGCATCTCGACAGCCATGCGCACCGCCCGCCGAGCGTGGTCTTGGTCGTCGGTAGCGAGGGGCGCACCGAAGAAGATCATGATTGCGTCGCCGACGAACTTGTCGATCGTCCCTCCGTACCGTTCCGCGATCTCGCTCATTGTCGATAGGTACTCGTTGAGCAAGGAGGCGAGATCCTCGGGCTCCATCTCCTCGGCCATCGGGGTGAAATCCTGGATGTCGGAGAAGAAGATGGTGACGCGGCGCCGGGCGGTATTATCAATGAGTTTCCAGTTGCCGGCCCGAATCTGCTCCGCGACCTGCGCCGCCACGTAACGACTGATGAGATCCGTCGCCCGGGCCAGCTCCTCGCTGGTGCGGGTGAGCAGGCGCTCCCGGACACGCAGACGGTAACTCACTATCCCGACCAACGCCGCGGTCAGATAGAGGATGAGGACGTCGATCGCCGCGTAGCCCACCAACCAAGAGCGGGCCAAGTGGTGATGGGAATACGGGGCTTGGTCGAAGAGGGGGGCGTACGGCACCAACCCCGACTGCTCGGCAGCGGTGAGCCCGGCCATGAGAACGAATCCGGACGCGAAGGCCCAGAACATCTGTGCCGGCTCGGCGAAGAGAAACCCCACCGATGCCCCGCCGGAGATGATGACGGCGAGGTAGAGCTGACTGAAGGCGCCGCCCCACCAGGCAATCAGCTCGAAGCCGATGGTATAGAGCTGGACGACGGCATGGATGAGCAGCGGCGTCCGCTCGCGACCTCGTCGCCGGAAGGCGACGGCGCCGATGGCAAGCCAGCCGGCAAGGATGACGGCGTGGAGGACGAGGATGCGACGCAGGCCGTCTGGATTCACGAACGGCGCGATTTCCGGGCGGCGCAGGAAGCGCACCTCGGTGATGACGTAGAGTGACGTCAACGCAATCACCGAGGCTGCCGCGATCAGGCACTTCGTCGGGTCGGTGAGACTCCAAGGGGCGACGAACAAACCGTACAAGATCGAGCCGCGTTCTTCTCTCTCCTCCACTTCCATACGACGATCTCCGTGCAGTCGGACCTTTGTGGGCGCACAGGGAGCCGACGATTCCACTCGGCTTTCAGACCTCAACGAGCGTCCGGAAAACGGTTCACGCGCGTCCGGGAACCCGGCGCTTCAGTTATCAGATCAGCGCTCAGCCGTCAGCTGCAGGGCGGGGCACGGCGTAGCGGCCTGGCGAGGCTCGAGCTGCGAACAGTCTCCCGCTTGCCATCGCCGACGTGCGTTTGCATCCTGCCGAATGCTCCTCCTTTTCCGGCTGACCCTCTGGGCCGCTCAGCACCGTGGCACTGTCTCGACGGACGCTCGTCCTCGACAATCTCGCCCTCCGACAGCAGCTCGCCGCCCTCGCTCACGGCAGGAGCCGGCCACGCCTCGGTACGGCCGACCGTCTCTTCTGGGTTGCTCTGCGCGGGGTTTGGTCCGACTGGACCAGTGCACTGGCGATCGTCCGGCCCGCCACGGTCGTCGCCTGGCACAGACAAGCTTGTCGTGCTTACTGGCGACGGATCTCTCGCAAGCCTGGACGTCCCCGCACCGACGCCGAGCTGAGGGAACTCATCCATCGCATGGTGGCGGAGAACCGCTGGGGTGCCCCTCGTATCCATGGCGAGCTTCTGAAGCTCGGCTTTCGAATCTCCGAGCGTACGGTGTCTCGCTATCTCCGCTCATCTCGGCCGCGACGGCCGCCGGGTTCGTCCTGGAAGACCTTCCTCGACAATCACCGCGAAGCGCTGGCGGCAATGGACTTCTTCACCGTCCCGCCCCTGACCTTCCGCCTCCTCCACGTGCTGTAGGGCGAAGTAGCCAGTACGGGTTTCAGCGGCACGCGGCCCTGGTTTGTTGCGTCATTGTTCCAGCTTGGAACGCTTAGTGATGTTGACCTTCATAGGGCTCGTTGATGGGCTTTGCTGGACGATCCCTTCTGTCTCTTCCATTCCAATGACGTTGCCCTGCGCGTCATACTTAGTAGTGTAGGTGTGGGAGTAAACGGGCGGCGTGCAGGCTGCCAGGCCACCCATCAGCAGCACGAACACTCCGAGAAACAACTTTTGGGAGATTCGTTTTTTCCTCGAGATGGCATTGCTCATCGCACACTCCTCCTTCTTTGTCGTAGCGCGGTTCGTTTCGGCACCCAGCGGGCCCCAAGGCCAGCCAACGCAGTGGGCTTCGTGTCACTTCTCCTTCCTGGATCTCGGCGCTCTTGCCAAGTTCCCCCGCCGGCAGTGATAGACAAACCTCGGTCCGAAGATCAAGGGAAATCGTCAGCCGTCATCACTGAGGGTGAGATTCCCCAGGAACGGGCGCGGCATGGCCGCCGTCCAGTCTGCCCTCAGCGGCCTTACAGACGCACGCCGACCCGAGGCCGCTCTCAGAACCGGTCCCAGTAGCTCGCCCGTGTCATGCCGATTGGCGCCACAAGCGGCACCCACATCCGCTCTCGCGCCATGACCGCCAGCGCCAAGGCGCAGACGCAGTCGTCGTAGAGCCCCTCGGCCGCGGCGTAGCGGACGCCGGTCCGGGTGTACTCGTACCCGAAGGACTCCAGCTCGCTGACGATCGGCCCGTCCGGAAACCGGATCTGCTGCTGCTGGATTGCGACGGCCAAGCCTTCCATCAGCTGCTGCTTGCTCTGGGCGGTGAACTTGAAGCCCTCGAACCTGCGGCCACCGTCCTTCTGCAGCGCCTCGAGCACGGGATCGCCGACGCTGGTAGAGTCGACCAACGCCACCGTATTGGTGCCGACTATCGCCTTGAGGCGCTGGATGGTCGCATCCCATGGCCCCTGCCACCTCTCGAAACGGCAGACACGCTTCTCCTGGTCGAGGGCGATGGCGACGGTGTAGTCCTGCGACTTGGCGAGATCGATGCCCCAGGCAACTGGCTCTGCTGGGCTCAGCGGCGCGATGCAGCTGCGGATCGCCGATATGCCGAACGGGTTTCCGCCATCATCCGACGGCTCGGCAAGGTAGAGGCTCACGGAACACGGACTCCGGCAAAGCACGGCGGGCATCCTCGATCTCTTCGGCATCGAGGACCCCAGCTTTCACGGCGTCGTAGGCCGTCAGCCGGAAGTAGGCCATATCCGGCGTGCCCTGCTCGGCCATCCGCGCCAGCCGGTACGCCCAGTTCTGGCGCCCTTTCACATTGCCGATGATCCGGACCGGCCCACGTGTGGCGACGACGTATTCGATGTCGCCCATGTCCGATAATCCTACGCTCCGGGACAAGGCCGCAGGATCTACAGTGAGATTCCTCGAATTCCCCTGAAATTCAGGGGTGGATCGCCGAAGTAGCCAGTACGGGCGTCGCGGAGCGTTGGATCGGGACCTGCCGTCGCGAGCTGCTCACTGAATCGGCTATAGGGGATTTCCCTAATTGCATCTCCAAGGGACCGTGCAGTATGGGGTTCCCATTCGCAAGCTTTGATCATGGCACCAAGAGTTCCACAATCGGCCCCAGGGCGAGCTTTGACTCGCAGGCGCTACAACGGCACGAGGCGCGTGACGCGGGGGTCGAGCCATGCGGTCGCCGCCGAGTGGACGGGGGTTGAGGGGCCGGGTTGTGGCCAGAGCCCGGCTGCGGATTCCCTTCCCGAGGGTGTCCTGCGAAGCGACGAGGTGCCTCGCTTCTCGGTGGTTGGCTTCATCTTCTTGTCGCTCCTCTGCTTCGCCTGCCTCGGAGGCGTGGCGTCGTGGGCACGCGCCGTTGGTGCTCGCACGCTTCGACATGGGCGCAGAGGAGGGACGGCGGTGACCAGCGCATGCAAGGAGGGGGTACCGGAGCCCCTGCCGCTGCCGAGACGCCAACATCGACGTACGGGTAGGGGGCTCGCTTCGAATTCCCGAGGCGGTCGCGCCGAGGTCAGCAGCGAGAAGAAGCGCGACGACGCACGACCTGCGGGCATGACTTCACTGGAGCGGCGGGAAGCCTCGTCCCTGTGGATCGCGCCCAATGGCGAGCGGTCCTCTGGAAAGCTAGCGCGCCGGAGGCCGAACGAACGCGGCCCGCCGCGGGGGGAACTGAACGCTTCGCTTTTGATCCCGCCCCTTGCGCGCCTCGCCTCCCAATGCAGTTTCGTCGACGCCTCGTTCGCACAGGGCCATCTCGTCATTCCACAATTCGATCTGGCAGAATCAAGCGTCCCCCTCGTCCTGGGATCTGGTATCCGCCCGCCAGCAACTTCCGGCTGGCGATTGCATGGCCCGACCCTGCGTTCCAGACCCGGAGCCTCAGCGTGGCCGCTGGCCACGGGCGAGCTGCGTGAACTGCGGGCGTCCTTATCGACGCCGCTACCGCGGCGACGGCGTAACAGTGCGATGGGTGCGACGCGATTCATTACCGGTGCTTCGGCGGCCAGTGAGGGGGGCTATGCAGTTTCGTAGGAACAGGTCGACACTTCCAACATCGAGTTGCTCGCGTATTCTTCTCGGATCCGCAGTCATGCTCTGGCTCCTTGCCGGTGTTGCGTGCGCCGGCACCTGGATGCCGCTGGTGAATGTTGCTCCGGATACCATTCACGTCATGCTCTTGCTGACCGACGGGACGATCATTGGCAAAGGCGACGCAGATAGTGGAAGAAGTTGGTATAAGCTGACCCCCGACTCCCGTGGCAGCTATGTCAATGGAAGCTGGTCCCGCATTGCCTCGATGCATTACGATCGGTTCTATTTTTCTTCGGATGTCCTCCGCGACGGTCGTGTCTTTGTCGCCGGAGGCGAGTATGGCGAGGTAGACGACTCGCAGACATACACCGCGGAGGTGTACGACCCGATCTCGGATACATGGACAGAAGTTGATCCGCCCGCAGCGGTCCGGTTGGTGGTGCGGGACCCGAACCGGCTCCTGTTTGCGCCTTCTTCAGCGGAGGAAACAAGCTAATATGCAAGGATCGTACTCCTTGCGCGAAACGAACTCGCCGGAGCGTTCGTCGACGTCTTCCTGATCGTCGGGAAGGAAGGGGGACGTCGCGCAAGATGTCGGATCCACAGGTCGCGCCGCTCGACAGCAGCAATACCGGAACCCCAACTCGCGAAGGAGGTACTTATTATAATGAATTACTTCACCAGTAGGTTAGTTGCCGTGACCGCGCTGATCATCTTGGTGCACTTCCCTTCCGTGGCGGGAGCCGTCTCGCCTCCGGGCAACACCCACTTGGGCAAGAAGGCGCTCAGCAGGAACGGCGGGGCGAACAATACCGCCGTGGGCTTTCAGTCAATGGATCCGAATGCACTCTGCACCGGCGCCGGCACGCCCAACGCTTGTTGCACTGGTACGGGCACAGGTACATGTGGCAACTTCGGCAGTGACAACACCGCCGTGGGCTTCCAGGCGCTTCAGGCAAATGTTGGGGGTTCCAGCAATACCGCGATGGGCACCAACGCGCTCGTGAACAACACCACCGGCGACAACAACACCGCGATGGGCATCGATGCGCTCCAAGCCAACATTACCGGCGACAACAACACCGCGATGGGTATCGATGCGCTCCAAGCCAACACCACCGGTGCCAACAACACCGCGATGGGCATCGATGCGCTCCAAGCCAACACCACCGGTGCCAACAACACCGCGATGGGCATCGATGCGCTCCGAGCCAACACCACCGGCGACAACAACACCGCAGTGGGCATCGATGCGCTCCAAGCCAACACCACCGGCTACACCAACACCGCAATGGGCATCAATGCGCTCCAAACCAACACCACCGGCCACAGCAACACCGCAATGGGCATCAATGCGCTCCAAACTAACGCCACTGGTGACAACAACACCGCAGTGGGCGTCAACGCGCTCCTAGCCAACACTGCCGGCTTCGAAAACACCGCGGTGGGCGGCGCCGCGCTTTTGTTGAACACCACTGGCAACGACAACACTGCCCTCGGCGACCTCGCGATGCGAGGCAACAGCACCGGCAACGACAACACCGCCTTGGGCGCGTCGGCTCTTTTAGGCAACGACGTCGGCGTCGGCAACACTGCGGTTGGCGAAGGTGCGCTCTCTCTCGGCGACGGCGACAACAACACGGCGCTAGGGCGCGACGCTGGTTCCCAATTGATTACGGGTAGCAGCTTCAACATCGATATCGGCAACAAGGGTACGGCGTTCGACTCAAACATTATTCGGATCGGCGATCCGGCGAACCAGACGGCGACCTTCATCGCCGGTATCCGCGGCGTCACCACGGGGGTCGCCAACGGCATCACTGTGTTGATTGACTCCAACGGCCAGCTCGGCACCATCTCCTCGTCGCGGCGATTCAAAACCGACATCCACGACATGGGCGCTGCCAGCAGCAAGCTCCTTCAGCTGCGTCCGGTGACCTTCAAGTATAAACCTGAACTCGATCCTACCGGTACTCTACAATACGGTTTGATCGCAGAGGAAGTCGCAGGCGTGTTCCCCGATCTCGTCGCTCGAGACAAGGACGGGAAGATCGAGTCGGTTAAGTATCATCTGCTCGCCGCGTTGCTGCTGAACGAGGTGCAGAAGCAGCAGCACCAGATCGACACGGAACAGCAGCACGTCACTGAACAGGCGCGCGAGATGAGAGCACAGGCACAGCGGATCGAAATGCTCACCGCCGAGGTGCTGCAAGCCAGTGCGCAAGCGGAGCAGATCGAAGCACTCACGGCGCGCCTCGTACAACTCGAAGCTACAGTCACCGCTCAAGGACACGCGCCGGCAGTGGAGGCAGGTCACAAGGCGCAAGGGCGGGCTAATCGAACCAAATCGCGCCCGTATCATCAGCCGCAAATCAGCAGCTGATTGTTGATCAGGTGTTTATCTAGCAGAGCCGTGGACCGCGCAGCCATTCAGGCCCTTACCCCCCACTTGCATGACCTCATCCCGGTTCGCGACGGTCTCGATCAGGAGTATCGGCGCGCCGGGTAGGAGCGGATCAGCGAAGTAGCCAGTACGGCCGAAGGAGTCCGAATTGTGAGAATGTCACAGTGGAGTGGGCTGGCACTCATGGCGCTAATGTTCGTGGGATGCGGTGGCGGTGATGGGGGCGGCCCGGGCGCCATGGTCACCGCAACACGCACCCAGTCGCCCACGCCAACGGCGTCGCCGTCTTCCACCCCCACCACAACTCTGTCTCCGACGGCGACGGTCACGGCAACACCAACAGGTGTCGCTACTCGGGCGGGCACGAACACTTTCACGCCGACAACCACGCCCACCGAGGTGACCCCGACGGTCACCTCGGGCGAGTTGTTTCCAATACTCCCGGACTTGGTTGGCAGTGATCCGGCTGACGGAGCAACCGGGGTCGTGCGGACGGCGTGGATCCACCTGAGCTTTGCCGCCCCGGTGCCGGAGGGCTTCGAAGGCTCGCTCCGCTTGTGGTGTGATGCGGCTACCGAACAGTTGACAGCCAGCGCGCTCGCGGGCAACGCGGTCATCGTCAACCCCGAGGGTGATCTGCCAGCGGCAGCGCACTGCTCGCTGACGTGGCCGGCCGCCCAAGGCCTGCAGTCGCTTTCCTTTGAGACCGCCCCAGCGGGCGAGCCGGCTACTGTGTTATACGACCGTAGCGATACCCGCCGGACCGCACCGTTCCCGGACGATCTCTGGCTGGTCCCCGATGCGAACACGCACACCGGGGTTCGCCTGGCAGTGCCTGCTCCGGACGGGCCTACGGATCTCCGGGGGCTGTACGAAACGGTGTTGGAAGACACCAATCAGCTCGATGGGTTCAGTCCAGTGGCGCATCTCGTCATCGAGCTGTCCGACGCCCCCGACCCGGTCTCGCTGCCGCACACGCAGGCGGAATCGCTTGATCCGATGGCCGCCATCGGCATCTTCAATCTCAACCCCGACAGCGCCGACTTCGGCCAGCGTATTCCTTTCGTCCTGCAGGTGCGCGATGACGTCGGCCCGGCGGGGTTGACGTCACACACACTTCTCCTCTTTCCCTCAGAGTCGTTTCTCCCCGGCGAGCGCTACGGCCTCGTCGTCACTCGTCGCGCCTTCGCCAACCCGGGCCGGCCCTTCGACGCATCGGGCTTCTTCCAGGCCGCGCTCGCGCCTTCGACCGATGGCGAACTCCCCGCGTTGACCCGCGTGCGCGCGCTCGCCAGCGAGGTGCTCGGGGTCGTGGGGCAGCACGCGCTCCCCCCGATCCCCGCCGAGGACGTGGCCCTCGCGCTCCGCTTCACCACCCGAAGCTTCGATGACCTCCCGAACGACCTGCGCTCCATCAAGGAGCAGGTTCTGTCGGCTCCGCCGCCCGCGATCACCGTCACCGACGTCTACCCCAGTTACGGGAATGGCATCGCGGCTATCATCCGGGGAACCTGGGAGGCACCGGATTGGCGCACCGGCGCGTACCTCGCCCGCAACGAAAACGGGCAACCGATGCAGACACACACGAACAGCGTTCCTTTCATCCTTGCCCTGCCGGATGCCGCCCTCGCCGGTCCGGTCCCGGTCATCCTCTACCAGCACGGCAATCCAGGCAGTGCCGAGAATGAGGTGCCGTTCTTCGCCAGTCTCGGGCTCGCCGAAGCCGGGTTTGCTGTCGTCGGCTTTACCGACAATCTGGACCGAGAGGTCAGCGACTCTGATATCATGGCTCAGGTCACAGCTGTATTTCTCGGTCTGCTGCAGACCCACCACGTGCCGGACTACTGGGCGGAAACCAACGCCGAGCAGATCGCCTTCATCCGGGCCATTCGATCACTGGACACGCTGGACGTTCTACCTCTCGACGTGCCCGACGGCATCCCGGACCTCAACGTTACGGCACCGCTCGGCTACTTCGGTATCAGCAACGGTTCCTTCCACGGCCCGGGTTTGCTGCCCTACGCACCAGAGATCCGGGCCGCCGCTCTGACCGTCGGTGGTGCACCGCTAGTCGAGACACTGATCCACCAGCAGGCCGATACCTTCGTGTCGCAGGTTGGCGCCTTCTTCGTCAGCGCCACACCTGCCGATATCTGGGTAGCCGTCTCGATGTTTCAGACCATCTTCGACCGCCAGGACGGCCACAACCAGGCGTGGTTCATGTACCGGCAGCCCTTCCCGGTCGCCGGCACGCTCGACAAGGCCAGTGTCCTGCTCACGGAAGGTCTGAACGACTCGATGGTTCCGAACAACGGGACGGAGGCCCTGGCCTGGCTCCTCGGTCCAGTACCCCTGCTGAATCCGGTGCAGCGAGCGGTGACTTTCCTGCCTATCGCTACTGCGCCGCTGTCCGCGAACATCGACTCGCGCACGACGGCGGCTCTGTTTCAATATGTTCCCGCGGGGGTACCAGGCATCGACCCCACCGCCGACTGCGAGTCGCAGTTCGAGGGACACTTCTGTCCGCAAACGGCCGAGCCGGCAATCCGTCAGCGCGTCGAGTTCTTTCGTTCCGCCTTGGACGATCCCGCACCGCGCATCATCGACCCGCTCGCCGGCCTGACACCATGAGGCACGCAAAGCTCTGCCGTATACGGTCGTACTGGCTACTTCGCTGATCCGCTGTCCGTCCCGAAAACTCCATCACCTTGAAATCCCGACACAATAGCGACCGCCATCCGTGCCATTTCGTTTGGCGTTGAGTAGGCCGACTGTAAGTGCTCGCCCTGCCCCGGCTAGTCGACCGGGGTGACCTGTGGCACATCAGCGGCCGAGGAGGTGACGCTGATGGCGAAGGACGTAGAGGACGGAAGGGAGCTGCGACAAGCCGTGGCCCGCTTGGCGCGGCGGCGGCCGACGGAGGCGATTCCGCGGCCGCTCCGTCGGCGCGTGATTGAGTACGCACGGCGCGGCCGAGAGCGGGGCCGGAGCTGGCGGGAGCTGGCGCAGTCGGTGGGCCTGGCTCCCTACACCGTCCAACGATGGGTCCGGCTGGCAGAGAAGGAGCGCCTGCCTGCATCCTGGCGCTCGAGCAGCCAGTCCATGGCCTGGTAGCAGTCATCCTCGCCGGATTCCTCCACGCCGAGCAGGGCGGGAAGTGTCGTCGTCTTCCACCACCGGGTCGTCGCCAGCTTGCTGTGGGGGGCGAGAATGCGTGCCGCACGGCGACCGTCCGGTGGGCCGGCTCGTGCCACGTCTACGGCATGCTGCTGCGGCCCGACGGATGGGAGGGTCGGGGACACGCCCGGCGGAGATTACAGCGACCGCAGAATCCAGTTGACAGTGCCCAGCCATCTTTGCCACCCTGCGGCAACATGCCGGCAATTGGGGGTGATGCCGGCGCAACCACGCAACGAGTCTTCAAACACGGGAGGTTACCATGAAGGTGGGAAGAGGGCTACCTGGGGGTGTATGGCGGTGGCTACAGTGTGGATCTGGTCAGCGGTCCTGATGGAAATCTTTGGTTCGGCGGTGGTTCTGGGATTGTCAGATATTCGATCGGCGGCGCCGTCCAGTCTTTTTCGACAAGCTCATTGCCGTCGAGCATTGTTGCCGGGCCTGACGGCAACCTGTGGTTCACCGAGTCCCAAGGTATGATTGGCGAAGTGACCACGGCCGGCGTTGTGACCGAATACGCAGTATCGGGAACCGGCTCCTCCGGATATGCCAAAGACATCGCCGTGGGTTCCGACGGGAACTTGTGGTTCGTTGAATTGTCCGTACAAAAGATCGGTAGGATCACCACGGCCGGTGCAATTGCCGAGTTCCCATGCCCTCCCTCCACAATGCCATTTGCTATTACTGCCGGACCGGATGGAAACCTGTGGGTGAGCCTGCTGTTGGAGACCTTCGGCCCACCGGTGCCGCAGATCGGCACGATGACGACGAGCGGCATCTTTACCGCCCAATATTCAGTGCCAAGCGCCACATCACTGATCACAGGACCCGATGGACATATCTGGTTTGCCGAGGATGCAGACCAAATTGGGGTGCTGACCGATTCATACCTCAAGCATTCGGCTGTGGGCCCGTGGAGCACGGCGGCGCCGTACGCGGAGAACGGCGGTGCTTTCACCGGCCACTTGGCCAATCTGAACGCCAACGGCGGCTTCGGCGGATCATCAGGTTGGCGTTTGCCGACGATAGCCGAGTTGCAATCCATCATCGCCGACTATCCAAAGGCCGGCACCTGCTCGCTGTCGCCGTGCATCGACAGCGTTTTTGGATCCGAGAGTGCCGACACCTTCTGGACCGCCACTAGCGACTTGTCGGATCAGAGCAAGGCGTGGATCATCAACTTTGGTTCGCCAAGCGGCGTCTCGATATTCGAGGACAGCAAGCTCGACACGAGGGCGGTGCGAGCCGTACGCGGCGGCTTTTGATCTCGCAGCCGGATTTTCAGGGCATTTTTAGAGCAATGTGCAGCAGTAGGTCTCAGCGCGCCGACTTTGAGTTTGGCAACCGACCTTCACCATCGGCCCCAGGTCGAATCTTGACTCGCAGGCGCTGCGACCGCACAGGGCGCGGGGCACGGGAGTCGGGCGATGCCGTGGCCGCCGAATGGAGGGAAGGGGAGGGGCCGGGTTGTGGCCAGCGCCCAACTGCCAATACCGTTCCCGAGAGTGCCCTGCGGAGCGGCGCGGGGCCATGTTTCTCGGTCGCTGGCTTCGTGCTCTTGTCGCTGCTCTGCATCGCCGGCCTCGGAGGCGTGGCGGCGTGGGCCCGCGCCGTCGGTGCTCGAACGCTTCGGCATGCGCGCGGAAAGGGGACCTTCATTGAGGGCGAAGAGGAAGGTCCCGATTCCCTGCCCCTGTCGCCGGGGCGAGGCCGGAGCAACGGTCGCCGGATCGCCTCGGGTCTCGACGACGGAGGCGGGGGGTCCGGCGCCGAAAGGACGTCGCCCGGCGCGAGACCTGCGAGCATGACGTCAGTGGAGCCGAGGGAACCTCCGTCGAGATGGGTCCGCCGCCCGACCTTCGCTCGTGCGGAAGGCTCACGCGGACGAGCGCCAGCGAGCGGGGCCCGCCGCAGCCAGAGCGAACCAACGCTCCGATCTCGCTCCCGTCTCTTCCCCGTCTCGCCCTCCATGAGGCTTCGCCGACGGCTCCGCCGGCGCGAGGCCCTCGTTTCTCGCCCCCATTTCATTGCGCCGAAGCAAGGGCATCTTCGTACATTCCCTGTTCTGGGAATGCCGCCCTGCCGCGCCTCATCGCGCCCAGACTGGCGCGCCGGTCTTCTGAAGAGCAAGCAGACGCCACCGAAGGCTAACGACCTTCCCGCAACAATGAAGAGACATGACCCACCCACACAGCCACGCGCTGACGCGCGCGACCACTCCACGACCACTGCTCGGCAACCAGCTCCGTCTCGGATGGATATGACGCACGCGTGGATCGTGGACTTCATGGCCAGCTTCTGCGTTTTGCCGACGACGAAGGCTTTCGTTCCCGGTGGCGCCGACCGAGGAATCGTTCGCGCCCGGCTCGGAGCGGCCGGGGCGAGCGACCTTCGTTGGGCGCGTGTGCGTCGGGATCGCTCTGGTCATCGGGACGTTGAACGTCGCTCACCCGAGTCACTCCGCGTTTGCGGCCTCGCATCCTGGGTCAAACGACGCTGGTCAGCATCAACAAGCTGGGGCACGCGCGAGCGGTAGCGGTGCCTCGGGTGACGGCGCCGTCACCCCGGACGGTCGGTACATGGTCTTCGGGAGTATGGCGGGCGACTTGGTCGCCAACGACGCCAACGGCACATGGGACATATTCGTCCGGGATCTCACTGCCGGCACGACGACGCTGGTCAGCGTCAGACAGTGCGGGCAGCGCCAGCGCCATGGCGCCTCGGACTCCGGCGCGATCAGCGCGGACGGGCGCTACGTGGTCTTCGGCAGCAATGCGAACAATCTGGTTGCGGACGACACCAACAGCGCCCCCGATGTCTTCGTGCGTGATCTGACGACGAACACCACTGCGCTCGTCAGCATCAACAGCGCGGGCAACGCCAGCGCCAACAACACCTCGGACTCCGCTGCCATCAGCTCCGACGGGCGCTTTGTCGTCTTTCGGAGCGATGCGAACGACCTGGTGGCAAACGATACCAATGGGTACTCCGATATTTTCGTGCGCGACCTGGTGCTGGGGACGACGTCGCTGGTGAGCGTCAACAGCGCGGGCACCGCGAGCGGCCAGTTCGGCTCGTATGCCGCTTCGATCAGTCCGGATGGTCGCTACGTGGTGTTCGAGAGCGATGCCATGGACTTGGTCGCAAACGACACCAACGGCGTTCGCGACGAGTTCGTGCGCGACCTGATGACGGGCACCACCACCTTGGCCAGCGTCAACAGCGCGGGGACTGCCAGCGGCAACAGCGCCTCGCTGGACGGTGTGATCAGCCCGGACGGACGCTACGTGGTCTTCCGAAGCTATTCGAGCAACCTGGTCACCGCGCCGAAGGGCAACGCAACTGCCTGCAATGGCTTTCCCTGTAGCGATGTCTTCGTGCGCGACCTGACGGCGGGCAGCACCACGCTGGTGAGCGTCAATAGCGCGGGCAGCGCCGGCGGCAATGACACCTCGGCACAGGGCGCGATCACTCCCGATGGTCGCTATGTCGTTTTCGGAAGCTATGCGAGCGACCTGGTCGCCGACGACACAAACGGGTTTCCCGATATCTTCGTTCGCGATCTGACGAGCGGCACCACGACATTGGTCAGCGTCAACAGTGCGGGCAGCGGCAGCGGCAATAGCCAAAGCTATCTTGAGGACACGCATTCCGCCTCCATTACTCCGGATGGTCGCTATGTCGTCTTCGGAAGCTATGCGGGCGACCTGGTGGCGAACGACGCCAACCTCGACTTTCGATGTCTTCGTCCGCGACCTGGGGACGGGCACGACGAGGCTGGTGAGCGTCAACAGCGCGGGCACCGGGAGCGGAAAAAACATCTCGGATCAGGGCGCGGTGACTCCGGATGGGCGGTATGTGGTCTTTCGTAGCTATGCGAGCGACCTGGTCGCCAACGACTTCAATGATTCGTATGACGTCTTCCTGCTCGACCTCATGCCGCCAACGCCGACACCAACGCTCACGCCGACCCTGACACCGACCGTTACGTCTACTCGCACGCGGACGGTGACGCCCACCCGCACTCCCACGCGCACTCGCACGCTGACGCCGACGGTCACACCAACAGTGCTCACCCCGACGCGGACGGTGACGCCGACGCGGACGCCCACACGCACACCCACGCTGACGCCGACGGTGACGCCCACCGTGCCCACCCTGACGCCGACACTCACCCGGACCGCGACGCCGACCCGAACCCCCTCGCTTACGCGCACGCCGACGCCGCCTCCCACGCTGACGCCCACGGTCACGGCGACCGTGCCGACCTCCACGCCGACGGTGACGCTGACGCGGACGCCCACGCGCACCCCCACTATGACGCGAACAGCGACGCCGACCGTGCAGACGCGAACGCCGACCGCGACGCCGAGCATGACGCCGACGCGCACGCCCAGTCCGACACGCACCGCGACGCCGACGCGCACGCCAACGGCGACCGCCAGCTACACGCCTACGGTGACGCCGAGCCCCACGGCGATCGTGGTGCCCGGCCTCACCACGCTGGTGAGCCTCAACGACCTGGGCAACTCTAGCGGCAATGGTGCTTCGGACATGCCGGCCATCAGCTCGGACGCGCGGTATGTGGTCTTCGTCAGCGACGCGACCGACTTGGTCATGAACGACACCAACTCCCATACGGATGTCTTTGTCCGCGACGTGAGGGCGGGCACCACGGCGCTGGTGAGCGTCAACAGCGCGGGCGCCGGGAGCGGCAATTCCACCTCCGATTCTCCTGCGATCACCCCCGACGGGCGATATGTGGTCTTCCACAGCTATGCCAGCGACCTCGTGCCGAACGATGCGAACGGCGGTGGCGGGGATGTCTTCGTGCGCGATTTGATGGCGGGCACGACGACGCTTGTGAGTCTCGACAGCGCCGGCGCCGCTGGCAACGGCTCCTCCGACTCGGGCGTGATCACTCCGGACGGGCGGTATGTGGTCTTTCGGAGCAATGCAGGCAACCTAGCCGCCAGCGATACCAACGGCACGTTTGACGTCTTTGTCCGCGACCTTTCGGCGGGCACCACCACCCTGGTAAGTGCCAACCTCGCCGGAACCGGAGCCGGCAACGGCCCATCGGCCCCCGACGGTATCAGCGCGGACGGGCGGCACGTAATGTTCGGCAGCAGCGCGAGCAACCTGGTCGCGAACGACACCAACGGCCTTTCAGACATCTTCGTGCGCGACCTGACGACGGGCACCACGACGCTGGTCAGCGTCGACAGTACAGGAAGCGTGAGCGGCAATGGTGACTCATATTACGGCGCCATCAGCGCGGACGGGCGATATGTGGCCTTCCAGAGTCGTGCGAGCAACCTGGTCGCGAACCTCACCGACGGTCTTGAAGACGTCTTCGTGCGCGACTTGAAGACGGGCACAACGACGCTGGTCAGCGCGAACCTCGCGGGTAGCGGGGGCGGGAATGGCTTCTCCTACTTCGGTGCCATGACCCCAGATGGACGACGCGTGGTTTTCGAGAGCGACGCGACCGACCTGGTCGCGACGCACACCAGCTTTCGTCAAAACGTCTTCGTGCGCGACCTGGCCTCGGGCACGACAACGCTCGTCAGCGTCGACAATGCCGGCAGCGGAAGCGGCAGCGGCGACTCGGGTTCCGGCGGCATCAGCCCAGACGGGCGGTACGTGCCGTTCTGGAGCTTCGCGAGCAGTCTGGTCGGCTCGCCGAAAGGCAACGGCACTGCCTGCAATGGCTCGGCCTGCCCCGACCTTTTCGTGCGCGACCTGACGGCAAATACGACTACGTTGGTGAGTGCCAACGGTGCCGGCAGTGCCAGCGGCAATGGCCATTCGGATTTCGGTCTCGTCGACGATTCTGGTCGCTACGTGGTCTTCCGCAGTACCGCGAACGATCTCGTCGCCAACGACACCAACGCGACGTTTGATATCTTCGTGCGCGAGCGGCTCGCCGGAAGCCCTGCGCCGTCCTCGACGGCGACGCCGACGGGGACAGCAACGGCGACACCGACGTCGAGCGCGACCAGCACCGCGACGTACACACCGACGTCGACCAGCAGCTCTACGGCGACACCAACGGCCACCCCGACAATCGTTCCGTCCAACACGCCGAGTGCAACGCCCACACGGACGCCGACGAATTCGCCCACGGAGACCTTCACGTCGACGCGGACCGGCACACCGACTCAGACGGCCACACGGACACCGACGAATTCGCCGACGAGCACACGGACTTCGACTGGCACTGCCACCCCGAGCAGGACGGACACGCCCACGCGGACACCGACAGGGACAGCCACAGCCACGCCGAGTGCGACTGTCACAGGGACACCGACGAACGCGCCGACGGGCACGAGAGCCCCGACCGGGACCGCCACCACCACCCCGAGCCCGACTTCTGAGGCAACCGGGACTTCAACCCTCAGCCCGTCCGCGACCCGCACACCTTCGGCAGCTCCGAGTCCTACAACGAATTCCTGTGTCGGCGATTGCAATCTGGACGGCGAACGCAAGGCGAGCGAGCTCGCCCGAATCAATGCAATGTTCTTGAGCTGCCCGTGCTCTCCACCGCTGATTGGGGCCAACGCGAGTGGCTGTGGAAGCTTGCTTCCGTGCGTTGCGGCAGACGCGGATGGCAATCAGTGCATTACAGCAGGAGAGAAGGCGCAACTAAATGCCAGTGTTCTCAGGAACGGCGCGGCTTGCCCCGTCGTGCCCGCGACGCCGACGCCGTAGGAGAAGCTCGCCAGCGGCGACTGAGACGCCGGGAAGGCGCCGGCCTGGTCGCAAATCCCTACCCCGATGCCTTCGAGCCCGGGAGCGGAGTACGGTCGAGCAGGTCTCGGATGAGCTGAGCCATGCGCACCGTCCCGAGAGCCCTCCTCCTGGACGCCACAGAGGGAGCAATGACGAAGCCAACGGCGGAAGGGTCAGTGCTTCATAGCGCGACCGCACAGAATATGTCTTTGGCAGTAAAGCCGTTCGACGCGTTTCCGGCGCACGAGAAACCGACTGCGCGGAGATTCTGGACGCCACGCGGATCGGAGGTGCAGCGATAGCTAACAATTTGAGACGAAATCCGGGCGGCTCATCTCGCGGCAGGGCTCGCTGGGCGGGCGAGGGCGGCTTCCGGTCGAAATCCGGCGTGGACGGTCGTCTGTTCGATTTATCCCTTCTGTTACGGCCGTACTGGCTACTTCGCTGATCCGCCCCCGAATCCCGGGACAATCGGAGGAATCTCTCTCCTCCACACGGGCAGGTTGACGGCAGACGCCATGCGGCGCAGAGCCGCCGCATGCTCAAGCGACTCCGCGCCCGCCTTCATCCAACACTCCACACGTTCCATGCCCGGCTCCGGCGATGGATACGCCCCGAGAGTCGCCCCCTCGTGGGACTCGTCCTCGATCGCCTTCGCTCTCCGGCGGCTCTGCGCTGGGAGAACGCCTTGCTGCGCAAGCAGCTCGAGGTCGCCTGTCGCCAAGTCCGGCGCCCGCGGCTGCGCCGGACAGACCGTGTATGCCTCGCCCTTTTCGCTCGACTCACGCCGAGCTGGCGCGACGCGCTCCTCCTGATCAAGCCGGAGACGATTCTCCGCTGGCACCGACAGGGCTTCGCGCTGCTCTGGCACCGGCGATCAAAGCGGGGCCGTGCTTTTCTGTCACGTATCTCCGACGACACGATCGCCCTGATCCAGCGGATGGCAGGCGACAACGCGCTCTGGGGCGCCGAGCGGATTCGCGGCGAGCTGCTCAAGCTCGGCATCCGCGTCAGCAAGCGTACCGTGCAGAAGTACCTGCACCGGCTCGGTCCTCCTCGTCCCCGAGGGGTATCCTGGGCGACCTTCCTGCGCGCCCACGGCCATGAGATCTGGGCCTGCGACTTCCTGCAGGTTTACGATCTGCTCTTCCGTCCCATCTTCGCGTTCTTCATCATCGACCTGAGTTCTCGCCGCGTCGTGCACAGCGCCGTGACGCGCTCCCCATCGAGTGCGTGGGTGACGCAGCAGCTCCGTGAAGCAACTGCATGGGGCGAAGGACCTCGGTTCCTGATCCGCGACAACGACGGCAAGTTCGGCAGTGGATTCGACGCGCTCGCGCGCGCTACGGGGATCCAGATCCTGCGGACGCCGGTGCGTGCGCCGAACGCCAATGCCATTTGTGAGCGCTTCCTGCGCAGCGTGCGCGCCGAGTGCCTCGACCACCTGATCATCTTGGGCGAGCGGTCACTCGCCTCGATCGCTTCGGCGCTATTGCCGCTACTTCAACAGCGCGCGACCCCACCAAGGTGTCGGACAGAAGGTGCCCGACGGGCAGGAGCCGTCCGGGGATTCCGGCGATGTTGTGGTGGCGATCCCGGTTCTCGGCGGTCTCCACCACGAGTATCGGCGCGCCGCGTAGGTGCGGATCAGCGAAGTAGCCAGTACGGCCAGCCTCAACACGCCGAAAGCAACACCGCGATCCGCGCCTCTCCGCGGTCTCGCTAGGGAATCGGGCAGAAATGCGGCTAGCCGCCGATTCGAGCCGATGCGGCAACCGAGCCGGACGTCGATCGCGAAACCGGGTTCACCTCGTACACCAGCACCGGCTGATGAAACCCCTTCACCGAAACCTCGCCCTTGGGCGTGCAAGGGATCTCGTCGCGCACGAGGTTGTACGTCGAGTGGCTCAACAGAACGCGATCGGGCTCGCACAGCGCCTGCAGCCGAGCGGCGAGATTCACCTGACGTCCAATCGCCGTGTACTCCGCGCGCGAGGGCGAACCGAACGCGCCGACGCTGGCCTGGCCCGTGTTGATCCCGATGCGCACCCGGAAGGCCGTCACCGCCCCCTCGCTGATCCAGTGCGCCCGCAAATCTTCCAAGCGCCGTTGCATCTCGATCGCCATGCGCACCGCACGCAGAGCCTGATCGCGGTCGCTCGTCGCCGCGGGCGCACCGAAAAAGATCATGATCGCGTCGCCCACGAACTTGTCGATCGTCGCGCCGTAGGATTCCGCGATCGCGGTCATCTCGGCGAGATACTCGTTCAACTGACGGGAGAGGTCCTCGGGCTCGACGGCGTCGGCCGTGGCGGCAAAGTCCTGAATGTCGGAGAAGAAGAGAGTCAGACGGCGGCGCTCGTGCCGTTCGAGCGCGGAATGATTACCGGCGCGAATCTGTTCCGCGAGCTGACTGGCGATGTAGCGACTGATGACGTCGTTTGCCTGAGCGAGCTGCCGCGACATCGTGGCGAGCATTTGCTCGCGCTCGTGCCCGCGCCGGATGATGACATAGAAGACCAGCTGCACGAACACGATCATGAATACCGTCAGCCCGCCCAGACTCATGAGCCACGACGGGTACAGGTGTCCGTTCGCCACCGGCGCCGCGCGGTACAGCGGCGCGTATGGGATGAGCCCGGCCTGCTCGGCGGCGGTCGTCCCGATCACTGCCAGCCACCACACGATCAGCCCGATGACGATCGGTCTTGCACGGAAGAGGATCAGCCCTGCCGCCCACACGGCGATGATGGTCATGGCCGCGAATGGGTTGGTGACGGCTCCCACGAAATACGTGCTGTAGGCGAGCTGCCACGTCAGGACGGTGGCCGTCGCGACGACGAGTCCCGGAGTTCGATCGCGACGGCGTCGCACGGCCAGGGCGTACAGCCATAGAATCGCCCAGGTGGTGATCGTAACGGCTTCGAAGCGGAGTACCACCGGGACCAACGCCGCGTCGACGTAGGGCTCGAACGAGGGGTGCTCGAGCGTATAGAAGCTCAGGGCGCTGAACCAACCCGTAGCCACGAGGAACACCGTGGCGACGAAACGGCATTTGTCGGGCTCGTTCCACGCGGCGGGATCCCCGACCCGTTCGAGAATGCCGGCGCGCCTCCCCGATCCGTCCGTGGCGACGTCTGCGCTCTCCGCTGCGATGGCGGCACCTCGGTCGTCTTACAAACACCCCTAAACCGCCGCCGCAAGCGCGAGCGCCTGCTCGAGCCGCACGGCCGTCCTTCGCAGCGCGGCAGCCATCTGCAGCTTGGCGCGCTCAGCCACGCCAGGGCCGCCGTACCATGTCGGCCGTTCTGTCATCTGCGGCCCCGTTCGGCGCCAACGATCAGCACAACGATGGACTTCATGTCGCTCCTCCTCCATGGCCGGCGGTCTTGCCGGCCATGCTGGCTTCATAGACCAGGGACTCGTCGGGCTTCAAGGGAAATCCTCCGCCACAGCCTCGGGGAAACCACGTACTCGCCTTCGTGGATTTCCCCGTTGACCCTGTTCTCTGTCCGGGGGTAGGTTTGAGAGCCGGCGCGGGGGGGTGTCCGTCCCGAAAACCCAAGGACGCACCTCTGGGACAACGCGACGCCTGTGATTGCTGCGCCGATGGCGAGTCGAGTCGGTCACGAATTGGCAATCGACGTGGCGGCGCTCAGCGAGATATGTGCGCCTCCCTCGGGGCGGACGCGGCGCTGCCGTCGAACCGAGGTGCGATCCGGTGCCGACCGCTTGATCCCGCAGGAAGCCGCTGGCGTCAGGCGGCCCGGCGCTCGTAGTGCCGGTACATGCCGCCGGCCTCCGGAACCTCGACGACTTCGCCCTCCGTGGGCAACTGGATGGGTCGCGGCTCGGGACAGTCCACGGCGAGCCCCTGATGGCAGCGCCAGCGATGATAGTGCTCGCGGTCGTGCAGGAGATAGCGCGGTGCGGTCTCCCACGGAAACGCCTCGACGATCTGTTGAGCGGTCCAGTCGGCAGTCGGATGCATGGTAACGCCGAAGTGTCGCACACGGCGGCGGTCGTGCTCGAGGACGACGAGGACGTACAGGATCTCGAAGCGGACCGTGGCGACGGTGAAGAAGTCGATCGAGACGAGGTCCTTGGCGTGATTGGCAAGAAAAGTCTGCCAGGTTGGGGATGGTGGCTTGAATCGGCGAACGCGGTATTTCTCCACGGTCGACTTCGCAACGTCGATGCCGAGCTTGCGAAGCTCACCCATGATGCGCGGCGAACCCCACGTAGGGTTGGCGTCCGACATCTTGCGGATCAGCTCTCGGATCTCCTTCGCGACGGCTGGTCGGCCGGGCCTTCCCCGGCGGCTCAATCGCGTCCAATGGTCTCGGAGACGTCTGCGCTGCCAGGTGATCACTGTCCGTGGCTGCACGAAGACGAGGGTCTCCCGCCAACCGGCCCACGCTCGGGCGAGCCAGACCCAAAGGAGACGATCGGCTGGGCGAAGCTGCGGCCTGTGCCCAGCCCTTTTGTAAACCGCGAGCTGGTGCCGAAGAGCGAGAACTTCGATGTGCAGCGCCCGGCGAGACCGGAATACGGAGATGACGCTGGCGACGACGGCAACGAGAACAGCTCGCATGGCGGCACCGTATCCGTGCCGGTCGGCCTACTCAACGCCGTCCGAGCCGGGGCGGATGGCGGTCGCTATCGTCTCGGAATCTCAAGGTGATGGGGTTTTCGGGACGGACAAGGCCGTGGAGCGGCTGATGCCGGCGGTCTTGCACGCAGCGCGGACATTGGCGCTGTTCCGCAGGGCCTCCAGGAAGATGCCCCGCCACTCGCAGGCTCGCTTGCGGCCATTCGGTGTGTCCGTTCATCAGTCGTCCTCCTCCACCAGCGCCGGAGTCTTGCCCGTCGCGTCCTGGTATCGCTGCAGAGCGACGGCCACGTAGCCGGGCTCCAGCTCCATGGCGTAGCAGCGCCGCTCAAGCTGCTCGCAGGCCACGATGGCGGTGCCGGAGCCCGAGAAGATGTCGGCCACGATCTCGCCCCGCTCGGAGCTGTTGCGCACGGCCCGGGCGTAGAACTCGGTGGGCTTGGTCGTCGGATGCAGGTCGGACTTGAGCGGCTTGTCGATGGCCCAAAGCGACGTCTCCGAATGACCACCGTGGAAGCGGTGCCCTGCCCCGTCTACCCAGCCATACAAGATGGGCTCGTGCTGGTAGTGGTAGTCGGTGCGGCCGAGGACGTGGTTGTTCTTGGCCCAGATGAGCATGTGGCGCAGCGGGAAGCCTGCATCGCGCAGGGCGTGGAACAGGAGAAGCAGCAGCTCGCCGCCCTGTGGGTCGGTGACGTAGTAGGAGGCTCCAGGAACGGCCACGGACCGGGCGCAGGTAAACGCCTCGGTCCAGAGCCCGGCCATCGCCTCGGGATCGAGGTGGTCGTTGGCGATGGGCCGTACTGGCTACTTCGCTGATCCGCACCTACGCTGCGCGCCGATACTCATGATGGAGACCGCCGAGAACCGGGATCGCCACCACGGCAGCGCCGGAATCCCCGGACGGCTCCTGCCCGTCGGGCACCTTCTGTCCGATACCTTGGTGCGGCCGTGCGCTGTTGAAGTAGCGGCAATAGCGCCGAAGCGTCGAGGCGAGCGACCGCTCGCCCAAGATGATCAGGTGGTCGAGGCACTCAGCGCGCACGCTGCGCAGGAAGCGCTCACAGATGGCATTGGCGTTCGGGGCGCGCACCGGCGTTCGCAGGATCTGGATCCCCGTAGCGCGCGCCAGCGCGTCGAATCCACTGCCGAACTTGCTGTCGTTGTCGCGGATCAGGAACCGAGATCCTTCACCCCATGCCGTTGCTTCACGGAGCTGCTGCGTCACCCAAGCACTCGATGGCGAGCGGGTCACGGCGCTGTGCACGACGCGGCGAGAACTCAGGCCGATGATGAAGAACGCGAAGATGGGACGGAAGAACAGATCGTAAACCTGCAGGAAGTCGCAGGCCCATATTTCATGGCCGTGGGCGCGGAGGAGACCTGCTCTTCCGGAGACGCTCCACCTCCCAGAGAGATTTCCAAACGACCAAACGGGGTGTTCTACTTCCGGCGGCCGGAACCTTGTCCGGGCCGGCGGGGTACGGTACGACCCGAAGGTGTCGCCTTCCCCGCACGAGCCACCGGCGCGGCGCAGCCGCAGTGGTCGGCTGCTGCGCGGCCGGCTGAACGGGGCACTGCGCTACCTGCTGCCGCGGCTGGTGCAGCTCCTGTCCTACCTCGTCTTCCGCACCAGCCGTATCCGCTTCGTCGATCGCGAGCTCGAGGATCGCTGCCTGGCAGGTGGCGGGCAGATCATCTTCGCCGGGCTGCACGAGGGGATGATGATGCTGCCCTACCATTTCCGCGACCGCACCGCCGGCGTGGTCATGGTCAGCGGCAGCCGCGACGGCGACATCATCGCCGACACGGTCGAGCGCTTCGGCATGCGCGCCGTGCGCGGCTCAAGCCGCCATGGCGGCCGGCACGCCCTCGACCAGATGATCGATGCCTTGCGCGCCGGTGGCGTCAGCGCCGGCGTGATCGCCGATGGTCCGCGCGGCCCGGCGCGCGTCGCCAAACAAGGTGCCGTGCTCCTGGCGCGCGCCACCGGCCTGCCGATCGTCCCCGGCACGTGGTGGGCGCGGCCGCTCCTCCGGGTCGGCTCGTGGGACCGGACGATCGTACCGCTGCCGTTCTCGCGCATCGCCTTCGCCTTCGCCGAGCCGCTGTTCGTGTTGCCGGATGCCGACCCCGACACCATCGAGGCGGCGCGGGTGGAGCTCACCCGCCGGCTCGACATCGCGCGTGCGAAGGCTCAGGCGGCGCTCGCCTGAATCGAGACCCGCAACGCTTTGGACTCGTGCCCAGAGGAAATGCCCACTCGAGCCCGCCACGGGGGGCTTTGCTGCAATGCCGTTCTGCTCGCGGTTGCCAACGGCCGCGAGCACTATTTTACAAGAGCAATCGCTGATAGGGAGTCAAGATGCCCCCTTCCCCTCAAACACTTCCCCCCGCGTTGGTGGTTTTCGGAGGCACGGGGTTTGTGGGCACGGCAGTGTTGGCGGAGGCCTTGTTACAGAACAAGGACCTCCAAATTTTCGCAGTAAGTCGAACTGGAGTCGCACCCGCGTGGCTCTCAGCTGAGCCTGTCTATCGAACCACCAGGCTCAGCTTCGTAAGCGGGGACCTTCTCGCGCCGCAGACCGTTCGCGACGCGCTACGCGCAGTGACGCCGAAATACAACATTGCGGGGTGTATCTCGTGCGTGGGGGCGATAACGCCGTGGTCGCAGACGAACATGGTGCGGACCTGCGGCGACGCGAACATCAACGCGTACACCATCAGCAGGGAGATAGGTGCCACCAAGTTCGCCGTGATCACGCGTGACAGGTCGAACATGAACGACTGGTGGTATCCCTTCCCGTACCTGCTCCCAGGCTACTACGAGGGCAAGCGCAAGATCGAGGAGTTCGTGGAGCGCGACGTCGATAACGCCGGCAACGCGATCTGCCTCCGCGCGGGGTTCGTCGCCGGGACGAGGAGGACTCTGCCCGGACTGCCCACGTCGGTGAAGATCGCGGTGCCGCTGGACGGCTTGTATAAGGTGGTGAACCGGTTGTGCCCAACGATCGGCGTGGAGGAGCTGGCGGGGGCGGCCGTGAGGTTCGTGCTGGCGGAGAGAAAGGCAGAGACAGTGCTGGTGCTGAACGACGAGATACCAGACTATTTCAAACAGTCTTGATAGAGCAACAGACAGGCGAAATGAGGGCGCCGCGCGCCAGGCTGCATCCCACTCAGTCCACCGAGCTGCCCGGGGTCAGGCTACCGAGCCCGATAACGCAGTACCGCAAGGCGCTGCAGCGGGCGTGCTCCCGCCCCATCGTTCCGGGGCGTGCTAGGATCAAGTCCCTCCCAGGTGTTCACGTGGCTCCCCGGCAGTGCGCCGCACGCCGCTGAACGCCGGTCCGTTCGGTCTCCGAGGGCGTCTACCGCCAGGAACGCTCCAGCGGCGCATCGCGGACGAACCCTTCGACGGCCAGGCGCTGCAGAGATCACCACTCTGTCAAACGGGACTGCGCTGTGCCGTTGCAGTTGGAGCGTGCGACGATCTCACAAATCCGGGACGCGTCACCAAGCCGTGCGACGAAAGCCAAGGCGTCGCCCCTCGCGGCGAAGATCCGTCACGCCGGTTTGGCCGCCTCGACTGCCGGGTGGCACTTCGCCGGGCGCGCCAGCGCGGTGCCGAGATCCTCGGGCTCGAACTGCCGGCGCAGCACGCGCAGCGACACGCGGCCGTTCTCCCGCAGGTGGTCCCCGTGCCGCGCGGCGCGAGGCGCTCCTGAGCGCCGCTACCGCTCGTCGAGCACGCCGTCGAGGAATTGCAGGATCGCGGGTGCGACCTGCGAGGCCTCGGGCCGCTCGCAGGAGAGGGTGACGATTCCGGGCGCGAGCCGGGCTGCGACCTCCAGCCCCATCTCCGGCCTCTCTTTCATTACGATCACATTGTCGAGAATGGGCAGCAGCGCGCTCGCTCCCCTGCGAACCACCGGAGCCCATCGGGCTCCGCAGCGATGGATCGTGGAAACGATCAGAGCCGCAGCGAGGGGCTCGCTGCCGTGAGGCGGCAGGAGCTGCACCGTGCTCTGACGAAGGCGGAGCGGTCGTGGATAGGCGTGCACGCGCCCGGTGGCGTCGACCACCGCATACTCGTCGGAGAAGTAGACCGCTCCGCAGCGCACGAGCTCGGCGACCAGAGTCGACTTGCCCGCGTGACTCGGCCCGGGAACGAGCACCGCCTTCGAGCGCCAGCCGACGACGCCGGCGTGTACGAAGGCGCCGCTGCGGGCGTGTAGGGCGATGGCGAGCTCGAGGTGGGTGCGCAGGGTCTGCGCCAGACGATCTGCCTCGACGAGAGCGACTTCGACCCCGTCGTGCTCGATCCGAAATCTGTCCGGCCCGCACGGCGATACCTCAAACAGCGCATCGATATCGAAGGCCTCGTCGACGGGGGTGACGGAGATCTGTGACGGGAGATCGCAGCGCAGCGCGGCTGCGAGATCGAGCGGTGGCGCTCCGTCGACGAGCAGCCGCGCGCCGTAGCCGTCGAGCAGCAGCGGCATCAGCGACGGCCGAGGCGACGATTGCACACCTCAGCCAGTCGCCCCGGTGGCTCCGGTCGGACCGGTGCTCCCGGTGGCTCCAGTCGGACCGGTCGGTCCAAAGGACCCTTGCGCACTTGCGGGGCGCGCGATCATCGTCTCGACGAGCGGCAGGGCGGCGGCCGCGGCGACGCTCAGGCCCAGCCTGCGAATGACGGCTCGCCGGTTGATCGGAGGAGCGGTGGCCTCGTTTTCGATCAGCAGCCCGGCGTCGGCCAGCTCGGCGATCGCCAACTCGACGATCTCGGGGTCGATCGCTCTGCCGAGCTCGAGCGATAGAGCGGCGACCATCGACGTCTGAGCGGTCTCACCATCACAGAGGCGGAAGACGGCAGCGGCCGTCTCGTTCAGTGCATGGCCCTCGGAGCTGGCTTGATCGAAGACGAGCAGCTCGTTGTCGATCTTCCGGGTGAGAAGGCCATTGCGGCGTTTCGGTCGCATGCGCTCAATCGTCCGCAGCGTCCTACTCGCCGCCCGGTGAGCTTGTCAACCGATCGTCTGCGCCGCGACGATCCGCTCCAAGGTCGGGAACAGCTGATACTCCTCCAGGAGACGGCGCTTCTCACGACGGATGATGTCGAGGCGCCGCTCCCAGGCGTTGCTCTCGATGGCATCCTCGATCGTCCTCGCCGAGCCCTCGAGGTCGTCCAGGTCGAGGGCGATGAAGGCGCGGGGATCGATGTACTCGGCCAAATTCGGGCATCCCCAGTAGAAGCACAGACACTCCGAGAGGACGGCGTCGACGAGCTTCTCGGTGACGTAGTTGTTCTCGGCATGGTTCTCGGCGGCGAAGGTATATCGGTAGGGGAACAGGCCCGCCTCCTTGCGAAAGGCAGGCAGCGGCCCCCGATAGTGCTCGAAGCCGACCTCGTTCGTCTTACCGAAGACGTCGATGGGCGTGCCGCGTCGCTCGAGATGGCGGATGAAGTCGACCCGCTTCCGATGGCCGGGATGGATGTAGAGGCTCGAGGTCACACTCGACAGCCCCCTCGTCTTCTCGATCGGCTGGCTGGACAGCTCGTCGTACGTGCTGCCGAGATGCCACTCGCAGAAGCTCGGAAAACGATCGCGCGCCCGCACCTCGAGAAAGCGCGTGGGATCGGGCCGACACCAGGGCTCGGGCAGAGCCTCGATGGCGCACCGGGGTTCCAGCTGGAAGACGATGGTGCGCTCGGCGCGGAAGCGAGCTTCCGGCGGCGGGGCGTTGAAGACGGCGTAGAAGTCGACATCGCGGTCCTCCCACGTGACCTCGATCCCTCCCCAGCGGCAGCCGCCGCGCGACATCTTGTTCCAGAGACGGCAGAGGTCGGCGCTCGACGTCCAGTTGGCCAGCAACTGTATGCGGACCGGCTTGTCGCCGCGCGCCGTTCGTTCGCCCGCGGCTGCTCCGCTCAAGCGCTCGAGCCAGGTTGCCGCGATCCGATCCCAGGTGTGCTCGAGGGCCGCGCTGCGCAGGCGCCTCCGCATCGGCGCGAGGCTCCCCTCGTCATCGGCTCGGCCGAGTGCCCCGATCAGCAGATCCGCAAACTGGTCCGGCTCGTCGCAGCCGAAGCCGTCGACGACCGTCTCGCGCAGGGCGCCGGTCCCGATGTACACCGGAATGCATCCCGCCGTCTGCGCCTTCAGGCCGGTGATGCAGAATGTCTCGGGTACCGTGCAGGGGTAGGTCCAGAAGCCCGCGGCGCGGAGCTCGCGCGCCAGCGCCTCGTGCCCGATGCGGCCGTGCTCCCGCACGCCCAGCGGCGCGACCTCGGCCAGCAGCTGGCGCATCATCGCCTCCCAGCCGGAAGGTATCTGCCGCCAGGTCTGCCAGCCGTAGTAGATGTCGAGTGTCGCCTGCGGCACCGCCTCCTTCACCCTCGCCCAGCAGCGCAGCAGCACCTCGAGCCCTTGCATGTAGTTCGAGGCATAGACACAGCGATACGGATCGCGCTCGACCGGCTCGAACTCGGCGAACTGCTCGGGAACCACGCCATTGGCGCTGAAGAGGCAGAGCGGCAACGGCACCGTCGCCTCGCCTCCGGCGCCGGCATGCTGGAAGTGGGAGAGCCACAGCACCGCCTCGAGTTGCGCCAAGGGAACGCCGGCGAATGCCGACGCGGGCAGGAGATCGTGCATCCAGAGGAGGGTCTTCTCCGCGAACAGGGTCAGATCGGCGACGGCCCAGGGGTAGCGCCACACGATCAGGGCGTCGAAGCGGCGCGCGCCGATCACCGCGACGTGCTCCTCGAAGCGGTGGCGTTCGACGAAGCGCGGATTGGAGGTCGGGAAGCCGTGAAGGGTATCCGCCGGCGGATTGCCGTAGACCACGACCCGGCGGCCGAGCCGCGCCAGGCTCTCCGCGACGTACACCACTGCCTCCTCCGATCCCCCCGAGCCCTTCTGTCGCACTCGATCCGGATCCCACTCTTCACCGCTCGCGCCGGCGCCACAGACGATGGCGAGCGTGGGTGCGTCGCCGCTGTCGCCAGCCTCGAGCCAACGGTGGGCGTCGGGCGCGAGCGGGCTGTCCCCATAGAAGCGCACGTTGTCGCGCAGACGGCGGGCGTGGGGTCGGAGCGCTACTCTTCCCGAGGCGACGTCAGGCAGGTGAGGAACAGATCTCGCATGGCCTCGACGCCGACGGCTCGATCGGTACCGCCATGGGCATAGAAGGCGGAGACGGACAGATCGTCGCGGCAGGAGAAGTCGCGCGCCCAAGCTTCCTCGGGATCGGTCGGCTCTCTGCGCTTGGCCTCGCCGAGGGCGGCGTCGAGAAGGAGATAGGCGAGCTCGTGGCGATCGGCCCCCCGGCAGGAGCTTCCCGCTTGGTAGAGGGCGCGCCAGTCGCGCGGATTCTCCGCGAAGCGTTGGATCTGTCGTACGGTGCGCGCGAGAATCTCCGCCTCGCCAGCGGCCGGCGGGAGCGCCGTCGCGACCGGCGCGCCATGCCCGATGGTGCTCGGGAACGGGTAGACGCCGACGACACCGTGCAGTTGCACCGTCGCCTGACCGGCCCACATCTCGCTGGCCCGGTAGAATCCCGGCGGTGTCAGCTCGGACCACGGTTCCGCGACGCGGCGCAGCGCGTAGAACGGGAAGAGGGTGGGCGGAAAGTAGTCGATCGGCGTGGCCAGCGGCAGATAGCGCTCCAGCAGCACGCGCGCCGCGTACGGGGTGATCGCATAGGCATAGGAGCCCTGAATCGTCTTCTGCACGCGGACGCAGTATCGATTCATCGGCGTCGCGTAGTGGAGCAGGGTGATCTCGTCGTCCGCCGGGCCGTTCAACCAAGGGGACGAGCATCCGAGATAGACGAACTCGGCGTCGGCGGGCACGGACTTCCAGTACGTGTCCCACACCTCTTCGTTCAGCAGCGCGGGATGGAGGCGCACGTCGTCCTCGAGGATCAGATACCAGCCCGGCTCCGAGGCGGCGATCCGCTTCCACAGCGCCGCGCTGTGGGCGATCACTCCGACGAACTCCTGAACTTCGCTCGTGGAAGTAGCCGGCCGAGAGGAGACCCTCGGCCACCAGGACCTCCAAAAAGCGGAGCGTCGTGCCATCGACGGCTTCGAACCGTTCGACATCGACACGGAAGCGCCCGAGCTCTTGCGAGACGTACGCCCAACGCTCCGTCGAGCGGCCGAGGTTGAGGCAGAAGATCCGCCGAAAGCTGCGATTCACCGAGCGCCTTCCTCGCCGCGGGCCTGGGCTGCTGTCGGCACAGCGGCCGAGGTTCCGCTCGATGCGCTCGCGATCGCCGGGCGACAGCTCGCCCGCGAGAAGCGTTGCCCGCACCTGGCGCGCTTCGCCGACGCGGCCGCTGTAGTAGGCGGCGAGGCCGAGCTCGTCGAGGGCGCCGAAGCGGTAGACGTCGGCGTTGATGAACAGCCCATCCGCCTCCGGATAGGCGATCGCCGCCGCTCGGCGGGCGAAGATGTAGGCCGCATCGTGACGCCCCCGGATGCGGAAGTGGCGCGCGAGATGGTAGAGCGGCTCGGCGCGGGTCGGTCGGGCTTCGTAGGCGCGGAGGAAGGCGGCGATGATGGGCTCATCCGGCGCCTCGAGCGCCTGTTCGCACTGGCCCACACGGAGCAGGGAATAGAAGACCTCCTCGCCCCAGCCACCCATGGTGGCACGTTGCGCGTAGGCCCGCCGGGATTCGGCGTAGTTGCCGGCGTCGAA
>CAVXLW010000002.1:0-67162 GCA_963762695.1 uncultured Actinomycetota bacterium | reverse complement strand
ACATCATCATCATCGGCGGTGGGGCGAGCCGGAAGGCCGACAAGTTCATCCCGCTGCTGACCGTGCGCACCAAGGTGGTCCCGGCGGCATTGCAGAACGACGCGGGGATCGTGGGCGCGGCGGTCGTCGCCGGGTCGGTCGACGTCACGCGTAGCGATGTCCGGCACGTCACGAAGGCCCAGCCGGCCAAGCGCACCGCCACCAAGCGGACGGCCACGAAGCGGGCCCCGGCAAAGCGAGCCCCGGCAAAGGCGACCGCGCCGGCGCCGGTCAGGCCCGGTCAAGGCAGCAGCAAAGGCTCCGGTCAAGGCACCGGCAAAGGCACCAGCGAAGACGACGGCGAAGGCACCGGCGAAGGCACCCGCCAAGCGCCCTGTGGCCAAGCGCGTGCCCGGTGGCCCGAGCGGTCGCAGACACCGCTCCCGCCCGCGCTGCAGCCAAAGCCGCGGCGCCTGCCCGGACGGCCGCCAGGCGCACCCCGGCCAAGAAGGCGACCGGCTGATCCACCCGAAGTCGAATCACCCGCAAGTGGCGGGGGTGCACGCAGACGCGGACGAGGCTTCATGGCAAGGTTGGGGTCTCACGCAGAACCATTCAGGAGGCCACCGTGCGCGAGTTGCGTGCTGTCCGCGTTTCGGATGACGGCAAGGAGATCTTGCTGACCGAAACCCCCGGCACGCAGTCCGCTGGCACAGGTTCCGGTCCAGCGTCTGATCCGGGCTTCCTGCTCCAAGCCGACGACAGATTGCGAGCCATGCTTCGCCCACGCCCGACTGTCACCGAGACCCGTCCGGAGAGCGCCCTGTCGCCCCGCGAGATCCAGGCCCGGCTGCGCGCCGGCGATACCGCGGAGGAGGTGGCGGAGGCGGCCGGGATTCCGGTCGCCCGGGTCGCCCGCTACGAAGCGCCCATCGCCGCCGAGCGCGTGCGGATCGTCGATGAGGTACGCCGGGCCACCGCGCCCGGCCCTCACCGCGTGAGCCCCGGCCGCCAGCTCGGCGCGGTCGTCGATGACCGGCTGGCCGATGACGGCCTCGACCCCGTTCTCGCGCAGTGGCTGGCCCGTCGCCGGGTCGACGGCACGTGGCTCGTCACCGTCGATCTGGGTGACCACCACGCCGAGTGGAGCTGGGATGGCTCCGCCAAGCGCGTCCGCGCCCACGACAACGGCGCCCAGCGGCTGCTGAGCCCCTCGCGTAGCAGCGCTGAATCGCTGATCGCCGTCGCGCAGGCCACGGGCGTCACCACGGAATCGGCCGCACCGCCCGCGCCGGCCGCTCCCCCGCAGGAGTCGCCGGCACCGCTCGCTCCCGCGCGGGCCGTCGGCGAGTCCACGATGTCCGGCTCCGCCCCGAGCCGGTCGGCTTCGCCGCGTTCCGGGCTCGTCGTGCTCGCAGGCGAGGGCGGTTCGGCGGCACCCGCGGAGGCGAGGTCACAGGCCGGCGCCGCCGCCCCCACCCTGGACGACATTCCCGGCACCAGCGCACCCGCGGCCCCGAGGACCGCCGCCCCTGACTGGACTCCGGGCGAGAACGAGGTCCCCGGCTCCGGCAGTGCCCCGGCGCGTCATGAGGCGCTGAGCCTTCGGCGTCGGCCGGCGATGATGCCGACGACACCGACGCGGCGCGCTCCGCAGCAGAGCGTCCGGCGCGCCAGCCCGCGAAGTCCGCACGGCGCCGCAGTGCCGTCCCGGCCTGGGACGACATCCTCTTCGGAGCCCGGCGGTCGTAACAAGCTGGTTTCGATTTCAAAACGTTCGGTGTCTGTGAGCGTTCTCGCGTCCGGGAAGGCTTGAATGCCGATAGAGCAGGCATAGTCAGGATCGATGCGTGCGACTGACGGCCCGGAAGGAATGCGGGCGACCGACTGTTGGAGGTAAGCGTGACAGGTACCGTTCCCGCACCGACTCCAGTTCTGACCGCGACCGACCGTTGTGACCGCTGCGGCGCGCAAGCATATGTACGCGTTGTTCTCGCCGGTGGCGGCGATCTCATGTTCTGCCGCCACCACGCTCGTGCCCACGGCGACAAGCTCGGCCAGGTCGCTGTCGAAATTCACGACGAGTCCGACCAGCTCGACTTGTCCTCGACCCGCGGCTGATCAACAGCCTTTTCAAACCCCCGCCCGCGCCCACCCAGGCGCCGGCGGGTGTTTGATTTCTGCGCTCGGCCGGCGCCGATCGCGTCCCGCGAGTGCTGGCCCATGACCAGCACCTGGCGCATCGTCGGTCACACTGGGGCGTCATGATAAGCCCATGGTGCGGCGCCATCGCCGGCTGTACACCGTGGGAACGCATGCGCCGCACGCTGGTGCGCGCCTGGCACGACCGGGTCCTCGGACTCGCCGCCGAGGCCGGTTTCTGGCAGCTGCTCTCGCTCCCGCCGCTGCTGCTGGCGGTACTCGGGACCGTCGGCTACTTCGCCGGGGCTGACCGGCCACTCCACCGTCGACAGCATCGAACACAGCATCTTGCAGGCCGCCGGGCACTTCCTGACCAGTCGACCTGCAGAACAGGTCAAACCCACGATCGACGACATCCTGCGCAAGGGCCGCCCCGACGTCATTTCGATCGGCTTCATCACGTCGTTGTGGTCGGGCTCGTCGGCCATGGCCACGTATGTGAACACCATCACGATCGCGTACGGCGAGCGGCACGAGCGCGGCGCGGTCAAGAGCCGCCTGCTAGCGCCCCGGTCTACATCCTGCAGGTGCCCTCCGCCGTCCTCCTGCTGCCGGCCCTGGTGCTCGGCCCCACCGCCATCGACCGTCTGCTGGGCAAGCACACCACCCCGTGGGTCCATCACGCGGTGACCCTGGTCTACTGGCCGATCGCCGCGGTGGTGTCGCTGATCATCCTGGCGACGCTCTACCACATGTCGGTCCCACACCGGCGGCGATGGCGATCGGCGCTGCCCGGCGCCGTCTTCGCACTGGTGATCTGGTACCTGGGCAGCTGGGGGCTGCGCTCCTACATTCGCTTCGTCTTCTCGCGGACGATCGCCTACGGGGCGCTCGCCGCTCCGGTCGCCGTGCTGCTGTTCCTGTACGTCACCGCACTCGCGGTGCTGCTCGGCGCCGAGCTCAACGCCACGCTCGACCTCTCGCGCGAGGAACTGGAGCGCGAGGACGCGGTCCATGCCGCCGTGCTCGGAGCGGCCGCCGGTGCGTCGGCAGCGGCCGGAGCCAGGGGGCTGCGCACGGAACCGGTGCCCAGGACCGCTGGCTCCGGTCCAGTTCGACAAACCCGGCGCGCAGCCAGGGCCCGTGCCCCCCACCGCAGCGGGCTAGTAGACCCACACGTTGGTGCCGATGGGCGCCAGGTCGGCGCTCCAGATCCAGTCGATCGCGGCGTTGCTGAGCCGGGCGCAGCCGTGGCTGGCGGGATAGCCGGGCACATCCGCAGCCCCGTGGATGGCGATGCCGCCGTTGAAGTACTTCGGACGCCAGAGATCACCGAGCGGTCCGGGGTCGTCGCCGTCGACCTGGCGAAAGATCGTGAACTGGCCCGAGGGTGTCAGCGCGAGGTAGGTCTGCCCACCCTGCTGGTAGGGCTGGCCGCTGCCGGTCGACGTGTTGAGGATGTCGGCGATCTTGCCGTCGTTCACGATGAGCAGCAGCTGGCGGGTCTTGTCGATCTCGAGCACGTGTCCTGCGGTGCTGCGCGGCGTGATCGCGACCCCGGTGGCGAGGGCCTTCATCGTCTGCGGGCCGGCGACCCCGTCTCGCTCGAGGCCTTTCGCCTTCTGGAACGCGAGGACGGCTTGCTGAGTGGTGTTCCCGTAGGAACCGTCGGTGGCGCTCAGCCAGAAGCCGAGCTGGATAAGCCTGTGCTGCAAGGCCAGGACCGCGGGGCCCTCGTCACCCACGGCGAGTCCGACATGGGTCGGCGACGGGCTCGCGGCAGTGGGCGCCGGCTCGGGGGACGCTGTCGTGGACGGGGCGAGGGACGGCGGGGTCGGCGTGGCCGGCGCCGCCGAGGTGGGGCTCGGTGCGGCGACGTGAGTACCGCTTCCCGGGCCGCAGGCGCTCAGGCCCAGCCCGAGCGCGACAGCGGCCGCCACGAGCGCGGCAAGGGAGCCGGCTTGGTGATCACCATGCGCCTCCCTTCCGCGGCGCGGGTCGCCTGCTGCTCGAGTACCCGCTCGCGACGTAGGAGTACCTATCGGCGCCTGGCACCAAAGCTGATGCGCGACCGGGTGAACGTCAGCCGGCGAACTCCGCGCGCAGCTGATCGCCCTGCTCATCAAGCCGGGGGGCCGGGTCGGGACGCAGTTCGGGGTAGCCGCCGAGCTTCATGGGGTTACCCGGCATCGGCAGCCCGCCGACGTCGATGACCAGCCCGCGCGCAGCGGCCTGCTCGGAGGAGAGCGCTTCATCGATGCTCGACACCGGGCCGCAGGGCACCCCTTCGGCGCCGAGGATCTCCAGCCATTGCGCAGCCGTACGCACCGCGAGCGCGGCCTCGATCTCCTTCTTCAGCGCCTCCCGATGGTCGTGGCGCAGAGCGTTGGTGACGAACAGCGGGTTGGTGACCAGATCGGAGCGCTCGAGCGTCGCCGCGAGGGCCGCGAAGAGGCCGTCGTTGGCGGCGCAGATGACCAGCGGGCCGTCGCTCGCGCGAAAGGTGTCGAACGGGGCGATCGCGTAGTGCGCATTGCCGATACGCGGCGGCGCCTGTCCCGAGGCGAGGTAGGCGAGGGCCGCGCCCTCCAGCAACGACACCGTCGCGTCGTGCATGGCGATGTCGACCCGGCTTCCCCGGCCCTGACCGGGTGCGGCGTCGCGGCCGCGCAGCGCCGCCAGGATCGCGCCGAACGCGTACAGCCCCGCCGACAGGTCGCTGATCGGAAGCCCCGGCTTCGTCGGCTCACCGTCAGGCGCGCCGGTGATCGACATCAGCCCGCTGGTGCCTTGCACCACGGAGTCATAGGCCGGGCGCAGCCGCCACGGCCCGGTCTGCCCGAAGCCGGAGATGCTGGCGTAGACCAGGCCGGGGTAGCGGGCGGCGAGCGTCTCGTAGCCCGATCCCAGACGGTCCATGACACCGGGACGGAAGTTCTCCACCAGGACGTCGGCCCGGCCCAGCATGGCGTGCAGCAGGTCGATGTCAGCCGCGCTGCGCAGGTCGAGGGCGATGGATTCCTTGCCGCGATTGACCCGGGCGAAATAGAGCGAGTCACCACCGATGAACGGGCCGTAGGTCCGGCTGTCGTCTCCCCCGCCGGGCCGCTCGACTTTGATGACGCGCGCGCCCAGGTCGGCCATCAGCATCGTGGCGAAAGGGCCTGCCAATACGCGACTGAGATCGACGACGAGCACGCCCGCCAATGGTCCTGACCCGCTCATTTGGGTCAACTTACTGTCAACGCTGCGGGCGCTGCGACGTGGCGTCAACCTGAGTGGGACGTGTCAGGGCCTACTCTGCATAGATGCAACTCGATCCCAAGCGAGCGGCCACGCGAGGCTCGGAATCCGCCTCCGCGCCCGCCGGGAACGCGTCATCCATAGGCGGGCCAACCCTTCCGGCTACCCACGACCTTCCCCCTGCCGGCCGTCTCGAGCAATGGATGGCCACCGGCTGGGAGGCTGCTGCCTGCCGCGCTGGCAACCGAGCCGGAGCCGGCTGCCGGACGCGCCCGGCAGCGCCGCCTCACGCTCTCCCAGCACTTCCCCGGCGACACGCTCGTCGTCCCCAGCGGGCCGTTGAAGATCCGCGCCAACGACACCGACTACCCGTTTCGGCCCCGACAGCGACTTCGTCTGGCTGACTGGCTGCGCCGAACCCGACGCGGTGCTGATCGTGCACCCCGGAGGCGAGGGCGTGCTGTTCCTCGCCGACCGCGCAAGCCGCGATACGTCGGCCTTCTACACCGACCGCCGCTACGGCGAGCTGTGGGTCGGCCCCCGCCGGGGCGTGAAAGAGACCGCGGCAGCGCTCGACATCACGTGCCGGCCGCTCGAGGAGCTCGGCGCGGCCCTCGACGGGCTGGCCCCGGGCACCACCCGGGTGATGCGCGACATCGACCGGCGGGTCGACCGCAAGGTGCGCCGTGCCGGTGACCGCGCCCGCGAGCAGGCGCTGGCGATCGCCAGCAGCGAGCTGCGCCTGCTGAAGGACCCGTTCGAAGTAGCGGAGCTCGAGCGCGCCATCGCTGCGACCGGGCGGGGCTTCGCCGAGTGCATACGCGAGATGCCCGTCGCGTCGTCCCTGGATCGCGGTGAGCGCTGGATCGAGGGCACTTTCTGGCGCCGCGCCCGGCTCGAAGGCAACGACGTGGGCTACGGATCCATCGTGGCCGCCGGAGCGCACGCGACCACGCTGCATTGGGTCCGCAACGACGGTCCGGTGCAGGCCGGCGATCTGGCCCTGCTCGACATGGGGGTGGAGGTCGACAGCTTCTACACCGCCGACCTCACCCGCACGCTGCCCATCGACGGCCACTTCCGCGACGTGCAGCGCCAGGTCTACGACGTGGTGCTGGCGGCACAGCAGGCCGGGATCGACGCGACGAAGCCGGGTGCGGACTTCCTCGATCCACACCGCGCCGCGATGGCGGTGATCGCGGAAGCCCTCGAGGAGTGGGGCATCCTCGGGATCCCGGCGGCGGAATCGTTGCAGGAGGACGTGGGCCTGCACCGCCGCTACACGCTGCACAGCACCTCGCACATGCTGGGCCTGGACGTGCATGACTGCGCACACGCCCGAGCGGAGAACTATCAGCGCGGACCGCTGGCCGAGGGCATGGTGCTCACGGTCGAGCCGGGGCTCTACTTCCAGGCCGACGACGAGACCGTGCCGCCCGAATTCCGCGGCATCGGAGTGCGGATCGAGGACGACGTCCTGGTGACCGCCGGCGGATGCCGGGTGCTCTCGGACGCGCTGCCGCGCGCCGCCGACGACGTCGAGGAGTGGGTACGCGAGCTGCAGGGCTGAAAGCACCCGGCGCAGGACGGCGCTCATGCCGCCGCCTGCCCTCGCTGATCGCGCCGCCGAAAGCGGGCGACGGCCCGCAGCCGCTCTTCGGGACCCTCGCCGCGCTGGCGCGCCCGCCCGAGCCTGACGGCACAACGCTGATCGACCCGTAGCGGCGCCAGCGCGAACGCCTGACCCACGCGGCCGGCCACCGGAACCAGGCGGCCGAACATGAGGGTGCCCGCCGGGGTCGACCGCTCCGCCGCCCACGGCAGGCACTCCAGCGCCTGCGCGGACCACAGATCGTGCAGCAGCACCGAGGTCTCGCGCCGCTCCTCGATGCGGAAGACGGACGGTGGCTGGGCCTGCCACAGCTCCAGCGGCCCGCAGCGCCCACGCCATTGCGGACTCATGGCCTCGCTCACGTAGCGCGCGAACAGCCCGGCGTCGAACAGGCCCGCATCGAGCACCACCGGATCGGTCGACGCCACGAGACCCAGGAGCTTCTCCCGCTCGGCACCCAGCACCCCCAGCGTCAGCAGGAGCAGCCTGGCGTAACGCTCGAGCACCTCTCCGGCCGCGCGCTCACGCGCCCAGCGCACCGCGGGATACACCAGCCACGTCACGCGCGCAGGCGCCTGCTCGGGCAGCCGGAGCACCTCCTCCAGCTGGCTGAGCCAGCGCCGCGCCCCGCCGGAATCGGGCAGCCGGCACACCAGCCGCATCGCCCCGCAGAAATCTCCGGCATCCTCCGCGGACCGGGCCGCGACGCGCAGCACTTCCGCCTCCTCCGGGGATGCGGGTGCTCGCCGTGAAGACCTCGCGGGGCTGCTCGAATACCTGGGCACGAAGCCGAGCCTGCCTGCTCGCCGAACCCCGCGCAGCCGTCCCGGCCGAGACTGTGGACGAGCGCGCTCGGTCCACAACGACAGCACCCGCCGATGCCCCGCCGGCGCGTGACAGCCAGCCGGTATTCGCTCATCGATCAACCTCTGACAGCATGGCACCGAAGCAGAGACCGAGGGAAGCCGGAGGGAGCGGCCGAGATGGTGACACCGACCCCGCCCGTGGGTCCCCCGGTGCAGGCGCAGCCGATCCTCACCCCGCTGACCGAGGCGGCGATCTTCCTCGTCCTCACGATCGCGGACGGCGCCGAGGAGACCGTCCGCGACCTGCTCGCCGACGTCGCCGGGCTCGAGCCGCTCGGTGGGCTTTCGGATCCCCGAGCGGCGAGCTCGCCTGCGTGCGCCGGCATCGGCACCGAGCTGTGGGACCGGATGTTCGGGACGCCTCGCCCGGCGGCGCTGCACGTGCTGCCGGAGATCGCCGGACCGCGTCATCAGACCGTGACCACGACCCGGCGGATCTGTTCTTCCACCTGCGCGCCCGCCGCTGGATCTGTGCTTCGAGCTCGCGTGGCAAGCTGACCGGGCGGCTTGGCGCGCAGGCCACGGTCGTGGATGAGGTCCACGGCTTCAAGTACTTCGACGAGCGCGACCTGCTGGGTTTCGTCGACGGCACCGAGAATCCCGACCGGACCGTCGGCAGCAGCTGCCGTGCTCATCGGCGACGAGGATCCGGACTTCGAGGGCGGCAGCTATGTCATCGTCCAGAAGTACCTGCACGACCTGGATGCCTGGCAGCGCCATCCCGGTCGAGGAGCAGGAGCGCGTCGTCGGGCGCACCAAGCTCGACGACATCGAACTGGCCGACGACGTCAAGCCGTCGAACTCGCACGTCGCGCTCAACACCATCGTCGGTCCAGATGGCCGAACAGCGTCAGATCGTGCGCGACAACATGCCGTTCGGATCGCGTCGGCGACGGCGGAGTTCGGCACGTATTTCATCGGCTACGCCGCCATCCCGAGCTCACCGAGCAGATGCTCACGAACATGTTCCTCGGCGATCCGCCGGGCAATTACGACCGCATCCTCGACTTCTCCACGCCGGTCACCGGCACGCTCTTCTTCATCCGAGTCGGCGGACTTCCTGGACGACCCGCCGAGCGGCCTTCGGTGCAGTCCGCGTTGACCCACCGATCAGTCCGAAGCATGCGCCGTCGCCGTCGACCATTCGCTCGGCATCGGCAGTTTGAAGGGAAGCACGGCATGAACAACCTGCATCGCGAACTCGCGCCCGATCTCCGATGCCGCCTGGGCCGATCTCGAGGCCGAGGCGCATCGCACGTTCACCCGCCACGTTGCCGGGCGGCGCGTGGTGGATGTCGTCGGGCCCGACGGCGAGGGGCTGGCCGCCGTGGGCACCGGGCACCTGCAGCGAGCTCGATGCCCCGCCCAGGGGTCCGCGCCCGCGCCGCGAATCGCCCAGCCGATCGTGGAGTTCCGGGTGCCGTTCGTGATCGACCGGCAAGCGGTCGACGAGGTCGAACGCGGCGCCAAGGACGCCGACTGGCAGCCGGTCAAAGACGCCGCCAAACAGATCGCCTTCGCCGAGGACCGGGCCATCGCCGACGGTTTCACGGCGGCCGGAATCGCCGGGCTCCGGGCCAGCAGTTCGAACCCGGCGTTCTCGCTTCCGGCCGACGAGCTGGAGTTCCCGACACGTCGTCGCGCAGGCCCTCACCTCGCTGCGGCTCGCCGGCGTCGACGGCCCGTACAGCCTGCTGCTGTCAGCCGAGGCGTACACCGCTGTCGCCGAGACGACCGACCACGGCTACCCGATCCACGATCACATCGCGCGCGTGATCCAGGACGGCGAGATCATCTGGGCGCCGGCGATCGAGGGCGCATTCCTGCTCTCCACCCGTGGCGGGACTTCGAACTGCACCTCGGCCAGGACTTGTCGATCGGCTACCTCTCCCACGACGCCGAGCACGTCAGCTCTACCTCCAGGAGTCGCTGACGTTCATCGTGCAGACGACCGAGGCCGTAGTCGCCATCTCGCCGACCCCGTGAGGGCACCCGGCCAAGCGCTATCCGGCGGACTCTTTGGCCTTGGCCTTCATGTCCTTCTTGTACGCACGCACGCGCCCGAGTGAGGCATCGTCGACGATGTCGGCGACGGACTTGTAGCTGCCCTTCACCCCGAAATCGCCGGCCGCCTCGCGCCATCCCTTAGCCTTCATGCCGCGCTGCTTGCCCAGCAGCGCCAGGAAGATCTGAGCCTTCTGCTTGCCGAAGCCGGGCAGGGCAGCGAGCCGCTTCAGCACGTCGGGCCCGTCCTTCGCCTTGGCCCAGACCGCAGCGGCATCGCCGTCGTACTCGTCGCTGACGATCCGGCACAGCGTCTGCACCCGGGCGGCCATGGACTTGGGGAAGCGATGGATCGCCGGCGGCGTCGCGCACAGAGCGGCAAAGGCCTCGGGTTCGTAGCGGGCGATCTCCGCGGCGTCGAGCGAGCCACCAAGGCGCTCCTTGAGCACGAGCGGGCCCGAAAACGCTTTCTCCAAGGGAATTTGCTGATCAAGCAGCATCCCGATGAGCAGCGCCAGCGGATCTTCGTCGAGCAAAGCGTCGGCCTCGGGCACCCTGGCCAGGTACATCCCCATGATCCCCAGGCTAGCCGAGCGCCTGATCCGGCCGCGACACGCTTGCTGCTTCAGCCGGAAACAGAATGCGTAGAAGCCGGACTGTGAGATTGTGGCGCGCCGCCCCTCGGATGACACCTGGGATCCGTATCCTCGGCGCCGTGACGGAGCGTGGCGCGCGGCTGGACGGGGAGCGGCGTCTCCTTCAGGTGGGCGATGTCCTGCGCGCCATCGAAGATCAGTTCCACACCGCCTTTCCGCGCCGGATCTGGGTCTGCGGGATCCTTCGTGGCCTGCGCGGAGGCATGCCCGACCTCGAGGCGCCCGACGGTCGCGGGATCGACGCGTTCGTCCTGATCGAAGAGGCCGACGACGGCATGCGCACGCTGCCCTGCGAGTTGCTTCCGGAGGCCAGGCTCGCCATCGATGATTCGCTGCGCCGCCTGCATGACGTCGCCGTCGACGATTTGCTGGTCGACGGCCATTTCGTACGCGCCGGCGGCCTGCTCAGCTACGACCCCACGCGCCATTGCGCGATCTTCGAAGTCACGGCGCTCGACCCGCAGCCGACGGCGGCCTGGCTGGCCGATCGGCGCGAGCAGGTCCGCAGCGCCGCATCGTCCGCCCGGCTCGCCGAACGCCAGCGTGACCTGCGCGTCCCCACCGCTCCGTCCTCGATCGCGCTGGTGGCCGCCTGCGGCGATCCGGCCCTGGAGGCCTCCCGCGAGCTGCTCACCGGGTGCGGCTTCGACGTCGAGGTGAAGGTCTACGCCCCCACGGTCGCCGGTTCGGCCGCCGGCGATCAGCTTGCTAACGGGCTGCGCGAAGCGGCGCTCGCCGGCCACGACCTCATCCTGCTGCTGCGCCAGGACGGACGACCCCTCAGCCTCGCTCCTTTCGATTCCGAGGCCGTCGTGCGCGCCGTCGCGACGTCCACCACCCCGGTGCTCTCCGGCCTGGGCTCGCCCGAGGAGCCGGCGGCCGTCGAGGAGGTCTCCCACCAGGCGTATCCCAGTGCTCACGAGGCCACGATCTCGGTGATCCGCCGGCTGCAGCGGGCGCACGATCTGGTCGAGGACACCGTGCTCGAGGTGGCCGATGCGGCCGACGAGGCCATCCGCCGCGCCGCCCGGCGGCTCGAGCAGACCCGTCACGGCCTCGCCGAGGACATCCGCCTGGCGACCACGCGCACGATGGGCATCCGGACCCGCCGGCTGCGGCGGATTCGCCTCCTGGCCGGCGTGCTGGCCCTGGCGGTCATCGCCGGTGCGGTGATCACCCGACAATGGCTGATCCTGGCCGCGCTGATCGTGCCCCTCGCCCTTGCCCTAGCTGCTCCGCGTCTGCGCACCAAGAGGAGGAGGCCGGTGACGGTCACCCAGTTCAGTTTCGCCGAGGCGCTGGCCCAGCTGTCAGATATCGGACGCCAGCTGCGCGAGGTCGCCGACCCTGACGACGTGCTGGCCCTCGAGAACGAGGCTGACGCGCTCGCCGAGCACTGCCGGACCCTGCTGCGCCAGCCGCGCACGCTGCGCGCCAAGGCCTCGCCGCGGCGCGCCGAGCCCCTCTTCCAGCCCGCCGTGACGGCCGACGGCGGGGTCATCACCGGTCGCGCGAGCGAAGCCGAGTCCGTCGACCTCGTCCCGGACGCTGTGGCCGTCGAGGACGTCGAGGACGAGGAGCCCGCCGAGCCGAGCCAGACCGTCGTGCTCCCGTCGGACCCGGTGCGCTCCCGGCAGCCCTGATCGCCGGAGCCGGTGACCGACCGGCTCTCCTGGCAGCATGGCCTTGGTGACCAGCCCGTACCGCAGCGTGTTGCGCACGCCCGGTGCGATGCGCTTCGCCGTGCCGGGTTTCGTCGGCCGGGTGCCGATGGCGATGATGACGATCGCCATCCTGCTCGTCGTCCGGCACCGGACCGGTTCGTACGGCCTGGGCGGTGCGGCCAGCGCGGCCCACACGCTCACCCAGGCCGCCATGACCCCTGTGGTGGGACGGCTCGTCGACCGCCTCGGGCAGTCGGTCGTCGTCCCGCGCCTGCTGGCGCTCTTCCTCGCCGGCATCGCGATCCTGACCATCGCCGCGGCCGTGCACGCTCCTGTCGCCGTGCTGTTCGCCGGAGCGGTCGTGGCGGGCGCCGGGCAGCTGCCCTATCCGTCGCTGGTGCGTGCCCGCTGGACCCATCTGCTCGCCACCAACGCGCAGTTGTCGACAGCTCTGGCGCTGGAAAGTGCCGCAGATGAAGCGATTTTCATCATCGGGCCGGTGGTGGTGACGGCGCTGTCAGCGTGGAATCCGCTGGTGGCTCCGCTCCTCGCGGGCGGCCTGGCGCTGGTCGGAAGCGTGGTCTTCGTCGGTGCGCGCAGCAGCGAGCCGCCCCCGTTCGCCGCGCAAGCCGGCTCCGGCGCCTGGCGCATCCGGGCCATGTGGGTGCTCATCACCAGCAGCGTGCTGATCGGCGTGGTGTTCGGCAACGTCGAGGTGTCGGTGATCGCGTTCGCCCAGCGCCACGGCGCCGCCGGGCTCGCCGGACTGCTGCTCGGGCTGATCGCTTTCGGGAGCATGGCAGCCGGTCTCTGGTACGGCGCGCGCCGCTGGCGGCTGGACCTCGCGGTGCGCTACCGGCTTTCGCTGGCGACCCTCGCGGTGGGCAGCCTGCCTGCGCTCGCGGCGATGACACTCGGGCAGCTCGCCCCGGCAGCCCTGCTGATCGGCGTCTCCATCGCCCCGACCCTGATCGCCAGCAGCGGTCTGGTGGCACGCGTCGTACCGGCTCACAGCCGCACCGAAGGCTTCACCTGGCAATCGACGGGCATCAACGTCGGCGTCGCGGCCGGCGCTGCGCTGGGCGGCGTGCTGATCGACGCGTTCTCGGTACGGGTCGCGTTCATCGTGGGTCCGGTCGCGGCCGGTCTCGGTGCCCTCGTCGCCCTCGGCGGCGCCAGGCTGCTGGCCCCGCTGCCCCGCGTTCCCGCAGCGACACTGCAGGCGCGTCAGACCTGACGCCGGTCCGGTGGCGCTCGCTAGACGGCGCGGCGGATCGGCGGCGGCTGCGGCACGGTGGCGAGCAGCCGCGGGGGCGCGAGCCGTGCGGCGTAACGACCGACGCCCACCTGTTCGACCGCGAGAGGCAGCCCGAAACAGCGCGAAAGTGGCTCGCCCGTAAGGACTTCTTCGATCGGCCCCGCGGCTACGACGGCGCCGGCCCGCAGCAGCAGCACGTGGGTGATCCCCGGCGGGATCTCCTCGACGTGATGGCTCACCATGACCAGCACCGGGCCTCCGGGGTCGGCCATTACGCGAGTGAGCCGGCGTAGCAGGGCTTCCCGGGCACCGAGGTCGAGACCGGCGGCCGGCTCGTCGAGCAGCAGGAGCTCGGGGTCGGTCATCAGCGCCCGGGCGATCTGCACGCGCTTGCGCTCGCCCTCGGAAAGCGTGCCGTACGCCCGCTCGGCGATGCGACGGCAGCCCAGCTGCTCGAGGATGCGCAGAGCCCGCTCGTCGTCGGCGGGGTCGTAGTACTCGCTGCCCCGCCCGATGACCGCGTAGCCCGCGGTCACGACGGCATCGCGCACCAGCTCGCCCGCCGGCATCCGCTCACCGACTGACGTGCTCGCCAGCCCGATCCGCGGCCGCAGCTCGTAGACGTCGACTTCGGACTGCGGGCCCAGCCGCTCGCCGAGCACCTCGACCGCGCCGGAAGTCGGGCGGAGGGTCGTGGCTGCCACCTGGAGCAGGGTCGTCTTGCCGGCGCCGTTGGAGCCGAGCACCGCCCACGCCTGGCCGTCCCGGACGGTCCAGTCCACCCCGTCGAGCAAGGTGGAAGTTCCGCGGCGCACGGTGACATCCCGAAGGACCAGAACCGGTTCCGCCATGCCTGCGACGTTATGCCCGCACTCGGGCGGTGACTCGGGGCGCGACCCGCGCGGCTAGTCGGACTTGCTCCGGCGCCTGATCTTGCGTCCGAGCCAGACGAGCGGGTCATAGGAGTTGTCGACGACACGTTCCTTCAACGGGATGATCGCGTTGTCCGTGATTTTGATGTGCTCCGGGCAGACCTCGGTGCAGCACTTGGTGATGTTGCACATCCCGAGGCCGGCCTTCTCACGGAGCAGATCGCGCCGGTCGTTCGTGTCCAGCGGGTGCATCTCGAGCTCGGCGTACTTGATGAACATGCGCGGCCCGGCGAACTCTTCCTTGTTCTCGTCGTGGTCGCGGATGACGTGGCACACCGTCTGGCACAGGAAGCACTCGATGCACTTGTGGAACTCCTGCACCCGGTCGATGTCGATCTGCGAAATCCGGTGGGTGCCGTCCTTCTCCCGCGGGCGGGGTGCGAAAGCCGGTACCCGGCTGGCCATTTCGTAGTTGAACGAGACGTCGGTGACCAGGTCGCGGATGACCGGGAAGGTGCGCAGCGGCGTCACCGTGATGGTCTCGGCCGGGTCGAAGGTCGACAGCCGGCTCATGCAGGCGAGGCGCGGCTTGCCGTTGATCTCCATGCTGCAGGAGCCGCACTTGCCCGCCTTGCAGTTCCAGCGGACAGCAAGGTCGCCCGGCCTGCGTGGCCTGGATGCGGTGGATGGCGTCAAGGACGACCTCGCCCTCCTCCACGGCCACGGTGTAGTCGCGCAGATCGCCGCCGTCGGCATCACCGCGCCACACGCGCATGGACAGGTCGTAGCCCATCAGGAATCCGCCTTCGTCTCGGCTGTGCGCAGGAGGCGTTTCGAACAACACCCGCAGGTCATCAGGCATCTGCGGCAGTGGCTCGGCTCGCAATTGCAGCTCACCACCGCGCAAGCGCAAAACGTGGTTGATCTTTCCGAACACCTCAGGATCGGGGCCGGATAGTCGTCCCGGGTGTGGCCGCCGCGGCTCTCGTGGCGAGCGAGTGCAGCTGTCGCGATGCACTCGCGAGACGCGCATCATGTTGCGCAAGTCGACCGCGAGGTGCCAGCCGGGGTTGAACTGGCGGTGTCCCTCGACACCGACCGTAGCGGCCTCCTCGCGCAGCACAGCGAGTTCCTTGAGCGCCCGCTCGAGCTCCGCCTCGGTCCGGATGATCCCGACCAGCTCGTTCATCGTGTTCTGCAGCTTCGCGTGAACCGTGTAGGGGTTGTTGGCGCGGGTCGCGCTCGAACGGCGCGAGCGCCTCCGCGGCCACGGTGCCTTCACCTGCTTTTCATCGACCTTCGGCCGCTTGCCCGGCGGCAGCGCGTGGGCGTACTCCGCGGCGGACGCCGCCGGCTCGCCGGCCGAAGACGAGCAGGTCGCCCAGCGAGTTACCACCGAGCCGGTTGGAACCGTGCAGGCCTGCCGCGCACTCACCGGCGGCGAACAGCCCGGGAAGGGTGGTCGCTGCGGTGTCGGCGTCGACCCGGATGCCGCCCATCACGTAGTGGCAGGTCGGCCCGACCTCCATCGCCTCCTTCGGTGATGTCGACGTCCGCCAGCTCCTTGAACTGGTGGTACATCGACGGCAGTCGGCGCTCGATGTACTCCGCCGGCCGGCGCGAGGCGATGTCGAGGAAAACGCCGCCGTGGGGGGATCCCCGGCCGGCCTTGATCTCGGAGTTGATCGCCCGGGCGACCTCGTCACGCGGCAGCAGCTCGGGTGGGCGCCGCGCGGTCTTCTTGTCGGTGTACCAGCGGTCGCCTTCTTCCTCGGTGTCGGCCGTCTCGGAGGCGAACACCTCGGGGATGTAGTCGAACATGAAGCGCTTGCCCTCGCTGTTGCTACAGGATCGCCGCCGTCACCGCGCACACCCTCGGTGACCAGGATTCCCTTCACCGACGGCGGCCAGACCATGCCCGTCGGGTGGAACTGGACGAACTCCATGTCCATCAGGTCGGCGCCGGCCTCGATCGCGAGCGATTGGCCGTCGCCGGTGTACTCCCAGGAGTTCGACGTCACCTTGTAGGACTTGCCGATGCCGCCGGTAGCGAGCACCACCGAAGGCGCCGATGAACTGCACGAACGTTCCCGACTCGCGCCAGTACGCGTAGGCACCCGCAATCCGGTTACCCGGCTGGCCCGCCCTCGGTCAGCAGGCGCAGGACGGTGCACTCCATGAAGACGTCGATGCGCGAGCGCCACAGCACGGTTCTGCAGGGTCCGGATCATCTCCAGGCCGGTGCGGTCACCGACGTGGGCGAGCCGCGCGTAGCGGTGGCCACCGAAGTCACGCTGCAGGATGCGGCCGTCGGGCGTGCGGTCGAACGCCGCGCCCCAGTCCTCGAGCTCCTGACGCGGTCCGGCGCCTCCTGGGCATGCAGCTGCGCCATGCGCCAGTTGTTGAGCATCTTCCCGCCGCGCATGGTGTCGCGGAAATGCACGCGCCAGTTGTCCTCGGGCCACACGTTGCCCATCGCGGCAGCCACGCCGCCCTCGGCCATGACGGTGTGGGCCTTGCCGAGCAGGCTCTTGCAGACGATCGCCGTACGGGCGCCGCTCTCGTGGGCCTCGATCGCGGCACGCAAGCCGGCGCCGCCGGCCCCGATCACGATGACGTCGTAGTCGTGAACCTCAGCAGCCGTCGCATGGATCGGGGCGGTGTGCACGTTCGAGGATTCGCTCATCAAGAGATCCAGTGGTAGTCGGTGATGGTCCCGTTCGAGACGAGCCAGATGTAGAGATCGGCGACGCCGATCCAGATCAGGCTCAGCCACGCCAGGAGCATGTGCCGGGCGTTGAGCTTGCTGACGAACTTCCAATAGCCGTAGCGCATCGGGTGCTTGCTGAACGACTTCAGCTTGCCGCCGATGATGTGGCGGCAGGAGTGGCACGACAGCGTGTAGATCCAGATGAGCGCGACGTTGATGGCAAGGACCGCGGTGCCCACGCCGATGAAGAAGTGGCCGTGGATGTCGAAGGACCGGCCGAGGTCATACGTCAGCAGGATCGCGAACAGCCCCGCGATGTAGAAGAAGTAGCGGTGGATGTTCTGGATCAGGAGCGGGAAGCGGCTCTCGCCGGTGTACTTCTTGTGGCCGTCGGGCACCGCGCAGGCCGGCGGTGACAGCCAGAAGGCCCGGTAGTAGGCCTTCCGGTAGTAGTAGCAGGTGAAGCGGAAGCCGAGCGGGAAGATCAGGATCAGGAACGCCGGCGAGAAGTGCCACCACCCGCCGAGGAACTCGGGCGTGTAGTGGTCGACGCACTTGTTCGTCAGGCACGGCGAGTAGAACGGCGACAGGTACGAGTACACGAAGTAGTGGCCGTTACGGAACGCCGCGATCGTGCCGTACACGATGAAGGCCATCAGCCCCAGGAACTGCACCAAGCGGCGGAACCCACCACCGGTCGGTGCGGTAGGTGCGCGCCTTGACGTCCGCGCGGACCCTGCTGCGCTCGGGCGCCGGGGAGACCGGGGCTCGTCCTCGCTCCGGGGTCGTCAGGGCCATGGGTCTCCGTTCCTCGAGCGATCCGCCGCCATGGGAGATCGGGCGGGCGGCTCACAGCAGTCTCCGCCGCCCAACAGTTCATATCGCGTCAGGTGTGCATGGCGCGGCACCTGGAGCGATCGCCTCGCGGCGGAAACCACGATTTGTCCTCCCTGTGCAGGTCCATCGAACATTTGCCGGGGTTGCCGGAAGGTGAACGTGGTCGGAATCACATTGATGATGGACCACCCGTAGCGGCGACCGCGCGCCGCAGCCCGCGTGCCAGGTCTCCGCGCTCATCCACCGCGATGTCGGCAAGGTTCAGCCAGCGCGCCATCTCGGCCAGTTCGGACGCGAGCGCAGGAGCCACCGCGGCGTGCTCCACACCCGGCTCGGCGAACGCTCCCTTCACGTGAAGCGTCGGCACGCCGCGAGCCCGGTCGGCCTTCAGATCCACCCGCGCGACGAGCGTGTCACCGAGCAGGAACGGCAGGACGTAGTAGCCGAACACCCGCTTGGGCGCCGGCGTGTAGATCTCGATGCGGTAGTCGAAATCGAAGAGCCGCGCGGCCCGGCTGCGCTCCCACACGACGGGATCGAAGGGGGTGAGCAACGCGCCGGCGTCGACCCGGCGGGGCACCACCAGCCCTGCTCTGACGTACGCCGGCTGCTTCCACCCCTCGACCGAGGTCGGCACCAGCTCGCCGGCCGCCACGAGCTCGGCGACGACCGGCCGCGCGGTGGGAACGGTCATCCGGAAGTAGTCCGCCAGATCTCCGAGGGTGGCGACGCCGAGCGCCTCGGCGGCATGCAGGAGCAGCTGCGCGCGCGCCTCGTCCTCCGGCGGCGTCGGCGCGTTGAGGACGGCAGCGGGCAGCACCCGCTCGGGGACGTCATAGAGCCGTTCGAACGACGAACGCCGCGAGGAGACGTGCAACTGCCCGGTGACGAAAAGCCATTCGAGTGCGCGCTTTTCTTCCGACCAGTCCCACATCTGACCGGGCGTTCCTCTCGCGTGGCTTGGTCACCTCGCTTGCCGACAGCGGGCCCTCACGCCGCACCCGGTCCAGCAGTTCGGCGACGAGCTCGGGCCGGTCCCGGGCGAGCCGCGACGGTCCACCCCAGATGCCTTCGTGGTTGCGGGCCCGAGCCTTGCGCCAGCGCAGCAAGGGCTCGTAGTCGACGGGCATCAGTGACGCCTCATGCGCCCAGGTCTCGAAGAAGTGCCGCTCTCCGCGCGCGGGCCAGGCGAGCTTGTCGAGGGCTGCCCGGTCGTAGGACCCGAGCCGGCTGAACAGCGGCAGATAGTGGCTGCGGACGAGGGCGCTGACCGAGTCGATCTGCAATAGATGCAGGCGATCCACGGTCGCTCGCAGATGCCGCGCCGTCGGCAGGGCGGGCCGGGAACGGCCGAAACCCTGAGCGGCCAGAGCGACCCGGCGGGCCTGCCGACGCGACAGCGCACCGGTGGATCGCACAGCCCCGATGGTGCCGTAAGCGACGCGGATCGTGTGCGGCGGTACCAGGACCGAAGTCCGATGGCGGCTGATACCCGGCGGCGGCGTCCGGAAGCTGAAGGCGCAGGGCAAGCTGGTCCGGGTGAGCGTTCACCCGGACCGGCTGCTGCCGTTCGCCGCCGGCCTGCGCGCGCTCTTTCGCGAGACCGGCTACACCGTCGACGGGGTGGATGCGGCTCTCGGCCCGCTGGCGACGGCGGCGATGGGACGCGGTGATCCGGTCCCGGCGCTGGCTGCCGCTTCCGGAGACGGGCCGCTCGAGGTCTGCATCCGGCTGTTCCTGCTCGGCCAGGAGGAGCCCGCGCCGCTCGCCGCGTTCCTCCCGCCGGCAGTGCTCGAAGCATGCGGGCCCGGCCGCGTGCGCGCCGCGCTGGACCTGCGCCCCCACGAGGACGACTGGTGGCTCGCGTCGGACATCGCCCGCCGCCATCCCCCGCCCACCGACCATGTCATCGGGATCGGCGCCGCCTCCACCACGCTGCTCGCCGCGACCGTTCGCCGTGACGTGGGCGCGGCGCTGGACGTAGGGACCGGCGGCGGCATCCAGGCCCTTCATCTGCTACGCCATTGCCGGAGCGTCACGGCCACCGACTCGGTTCCGCGGGCGGTCGCGATGGCCCGGCTCTCCTTCGCCCTCAGCGGCCTGGCCCCGGATGCCGTCGAGCTGCTGTGCGGCGACCTGCTGGCGCCGGTGGCCGGCCGGCAGTTCGATCTGGTCGTCAGCAATCCGCCGTTCGTGCTCGCGCCTGCCGGCAGTGATCCGCTGACCTATCGCGACGCGGCCGGTGCCGACGGCGGGCTGACCCGGCTGCTCGGCGAAGCCGCGCAGGTGCTGGCCCCGGGCGGGGTCGCTCAGGTGCTCACCTCCTGGGTGATCGACGCGAGCGGCGACTGGCAATCGCGCCCGGCGCAGATGCTGCCCTCCGGCTGCGACGCCCTGGTGCTGCTGCGGGAGGTGCTCGATCCGGCTGAGCATGTGGCGCTCTGGCGCGACGACGACGAGCCCGAACCGCAGGCGACGCAACGCGCGCTGCGCTGGCTCGCCCACCTGGCCGCCCTGGGGGCCGACGCGATCGCGTACGGCATGGTCGTGCTGCGCCGCACCGATGCGCAGCCCCGGACCCGGCTGCTCGACCTGCGCGCCGAGGCCTCGAGCCCGAGTGGTTTTCGTATCGGCGGCTGGCTCGATCGCGTCGGCGACGATCGCGATCTGCTGAGCTCGCGGCTGACCGTGAATCCGGGCGCCCGGCTCGTGGAGGAGTCCGAACGCGACGACGCCGGCTGGGAGCTGAGTGCACGCCGCGTCGTCTGCCCGACGGCACTGCCGGAGACGGTCGGCATCGACCCGATCACGTCAGCCCTGCTGGCCGGGTGCGACGGCCGGCTCCCGCTGGAGACCGTCGCCGAACTGCTCGCCGTCGCGTCGGGGATCGACCCCGCCCAGATCCACCGCGTCGCCGCCCACCTCGTCGAGACCGGCCACCTCACCCTCGCCCCATGATCAACGCGCCCATGATCATGCTCTCAGCCGTTTGAGAGGCCCCAAACCATGATCATGGGCGCGTTGATCTTGAACTCAGGCGGGTTCGATGCCCCAGGAGAGTTCCACGGAGGCGGCGGGGTCGAGGCGGATGAGGCCTTCGCCGGTGGCGAGGGCGTTCGGGGGGCAGGTCATGGGTTCGACGGCGAGCCCGCGGCGGCGAGTACCCGGCGAGAGCGTGTCGCCGGTGAAGACCTGCAGGTAGTCGAAGCCGGGCCCGGCCCAGAGGTGGGCATGCCCGACGGAGACGCGCGCCAGTTCGCCGGCGCCGCGCTGGACGTCGGTGAAGGCGTCGTCGAGCACGGCGTCACCGATCAGCCGGCCCGCGCGGAAATCCATGGCGCTGCCGGCGACGGGCTCGCGCCCGACCGGGATCCCGCCCTTCAGCAGGAGCCGGGTCTCGGCCGGAACCGTCAGCTCCAGCGCGTCGACCAGGCCGTCCCCCGCCGCCAGGTACGGGTGGAAGCCGAGTCCGAACGGGGCCTGCCGGGGCGAGTCGTTGCGCACGGTCGTCGTCACGGTCAAGCCGCCCGAGCTCAGCCGGTAGTCGATCCGGCACTCCAACCGGAACGGGTAGCCCGGCTGCGGCATGAGGGTGTGGGTCGCGGTCGCCGCCGCCTCACCGTCCCGCTTGACGTCCCAGCCCGCCCAGCGCACCAGCCCGTGGATCGCGTTGCCGGCGCCGGCTTCGGACAGCGGCAGCTGACGGCTTTCGCCCTCGTCCTCCCAGCGGCCCCCTTCGAGCCGGTTGGGCCACGGGAAGAGCACCTGCCCGCGACCGCCGCCGGCCAGGTCGCCTTCCCCGTAGCCGTCGAGCACGGCGCGGCCATCGGCCTCGTAGACGCGCAGGCCGCCCCCGTTCTCGACGATGACGGCACGCTGCTCCCCGTGGCGCATCTCGACCTGCCGGCCGCTCGGAGCCTGGGCGATCATCGGGCCACCTCCTCGTAGAGCCCCACAACTTGACGTGCCGCCGCCGACCAGGAGAACCGGGCCCGCACCTGCTCCAAGCCGTTCGCCGCCCGCGATGCCCGCTCGGCCGCTGCCCCGGGACCGGTGGTCGAATCGGCCAGCGCCCGTGCGAGCGAGCCCTCGTCGTCCGGCTCGACGAGCCAGCCGTTGGGCGCCCCCGGGACGTCGTTCACGAACGACAGCGGACCTCCCGAGGCCGCCGCGATCACCGGCACCCCACAGGCCATCGCCTCGATGAACACCTGCCCGAAGGCCTCACCGACCGACGGCGACACGAAGACGTCGGCGCACCCCAGCCCGGTCGGCAGTTCCTCGTGCCCGTGCCAGCCGGTGAAGAAGACCCCGTCGATGCCTTCCGAGCGCACGACCGTGACCGGGTGCTCGCCCTCGAACTCGCCCGGAAAGCCTCCCCAGACCAGCAGCGGCGCGCGAACTCCGTGCTCGCGCCGCGCCCGGGCATAAGCCCGCAGCAGCAAGGGCAAGCGCTTCTGCTCGGTGAAGCGGCCGACGAAGATGAGCAACGGCAGTCCGGGTTCGGCGAACGGCGCCAGGTCGGCCTCGGTGTAGCGCACCGAACCCGGCACGCCCGACTCGTCCCAGCCCCGCGGCTCGTCGACCAGCCACGTGCGTAGCAACGCCACCCGCTCATCGGGTGTCGGGTGCTGCGGGCGGAAGCGCTCCTGGTCGACGCCGGGCGCCTCGATGGTGATGTGCTCGGCGGCGACGTCGAACAGCGCGAGAGTGCGGGCCTTGTCGGTCGGCGAGTCCACGATGACCCGGCCGGCCTGTGCCGCCCAGGCCCGCATCCGCGCCGCCCACTGCTGCGCGTGATCCCAGCCCGCCGCCGCCGAATCGCCGCGCTCGATCGCCTCGATCATGTTCATCTCGGTGCCGTGCAGCGAGACCACGACGGGCAACTCGGGGCGCAGTCGGTGGACGGCTTCGCTGATCGGGGTCAGGTGATGCAGATGTGCGACGCGAGCCGACTCCAGCCCGCCCCGGGCGAGCCCCCGCGACCAGGCGGCCACCTGGCGTTCGAAATCGGCGTCGTCCACGCTCGCGTACACCCGGTCGGGCGCACCCTCCCGGTCCTCGTAGGACGGGTGCAGCGGGGTGTCGGCAGCGAAAGGATCGCCCCCGGAACGCCAGGAATCCATCGCTGCGGTGTAGTCGACGGCCGTGACGGGCAAGGGCGCGAAGAATTCCGGCGCGTAACCGTCATCCCCCGGCCGGCCCAGCGAACCGGTCACCAGCGAAAGCGGCCAGCCGGCCCGCACGATCTCGGGAGCGAGGTAGCGGACCACCTGCGCCGAACCGCCGCGCGGCCAGAACTGCAGGGCCATCAGGACGTCAGCATTCACAGCAGCTTCGGTGGCCGGCACGCCGCCGATGATCGCAGCAACGCGGACAGGACCCCGCATACGGACTGGAGGCTCGCCGATGCAGATTCCGCAGGCGCCGGAAATCAGCTGCCCGTGGTGCGGCGGCGCGATCGCGCTGAGCCGGTTCGCCGCGTCCGACGAGGAGCAGGGAATCGATGTCGCCGTCTGCCCGGGATGCGGGCGACGCGTGCCCCTGCCGCTCCCGCTCACACCCTGAACGCGCGCTGAAGGCGCCTATCCTGGACCCATGGCAAGGCGGCTTTCCCAGGATGACCTGGCCCTTGTCGTGAAACGCGCGGCCGAATTGCACCTGGCGGGCGCCGGGCATCCGGACGCGGCCATGCTCGACGAGGACGCCGTGCTCGCCGTGCTGCAGGAGGCCGGCGTCTCGAAAGACGCGGCCGGGCAGGCGTTGTCGGAGTGGCGCCGCGGGAGCCTCGAGCACGGGATCACGCTTCCGGCGCCGATGCCGCGCTCGGCGATGGACCCGACGGCCGCCGTCGCCCGCCGGCTCCCGATCCCGTCCGAGCGGGTGGCTGACGTCCTCGATACCGCGCTCAGCCGCCACCTGTTCCTGCGGGGACGGCGCAACGGGCTGGGCGGCGAGTGGGTGCCGCGCAGCGGCATGTTCGCCGATCTGCGCCGCCGGCTGGACTTTCGCGGCGCGCTGATGCTCAAGGACGTGAACCGGATCAAGGTGGACGTGCAGCCGATCGGGCTCGATGACAGCCGGGTGACGCTCACGGCCGACATCTCCCAGCTACCGCAGCCAGCTGCTGGGCTTCCTGGTCGGCATCCCGGCCGTCGTGGGCCTCGGACTGGGAATCGGCGGCCTCGTGGAGAGCTCGCTCGAACTGGGCTTGATCGGCACGCCCGCTCGCAGCGCTCGCGGCCGGCGGCGGCTACCGGGGCACCGCGCACCTGCTCGAGCAGCAGCGCGAAAGCACCCGGGAGTCGCTCGACATCTTTCTCGACCGGCTGGCGTGAGGCGATTAATTCGGTCGCCTCGCGGCGTCACGTCCTGAGAACCTCGCAACAACCTGCCCATTCCGCGCAATCCCGGCAGCAACCCGGCACCCGCCGGGCCCACCGCCGGCACCGGTCAAAGGAGCTCAGGTGAGTAGTTCGACGGCAGTGCTCGTCGACGACGTCTGGAAGGCGTTCGGCAAGCCGCCCAAGCAGGTGCAGGCCTTACGCGGCATCAGCCTCGAAGTCCCGCGAGGTCAGGTGCTCGGCCTGCTCGGTCCCAACGGATCCGGCAAGACGACCGCGGTCCGGGTGTTGACCACGTTGATTCCGCCCGACAGGGGACGCGCCGAGATCGAAGGGATCGATGTCGTGCGCTCGCCCGCCGAGGTGCGCAAGGTGATCGGGCTCGCCGGCCAGTTCGCGGCCGTCGACGAGAATCTGACCGGCCGCGAAAACGTCGAGATGGTCGGACGCCTGTATCACCTCGGCACCAAGCAGGCCCGCCGGCGGGCGGGTGACGTCCTCGAGCGGCTGCGCCTGTCCGATGCCGCCGACCGCCCGGTGCGCACGTACTCCGGCGGCATGCGGCGCCGCCTCGACCTCGGGGCGAGCCTCGTCGCCCAGCCGAAGGTGCTGCTGCTGGACGAGCCGACCACCGGCCTCGACCCGCGCAGCCGCGCCGAGCTGTGGGACTTCATCCGAGACCTGGTGAGCGACGGCGCGTCCGTGCTGCTGACCACCCAGTACCTCGAGGAGGCCGATCAGCTCGCCGACGCCATCGTGGTGCTCGACCACGGCACGCGTCATCGCCCGCGGCACCAGCCAGGAGCTGAAGGACTCCATCGGCGGCGACGTGCTCGCCGTCCAGGTGGCGCCCGAGCAGGTCGAGCGAGGCGCTTACCGCGCTCGCCGGCTCTCGGCCACGGGGAGGCCCATCGCGACGACGAATCGACGGCTCGCTCGCGGTTCCCGCCGGCCAGGAGGGCCCGGCGCTGCTGACCGAGCTCGTCCGCCGGCTCGACGCGGCGTGCCTTCCGATCCTTGCCCTGGAGTTGCGCCGGCCGAGCCTGGACGACGTCTTCCTCAGCCTCACCGGCCGCACCGCGAGCGAGGAGCCGAGCACCCGCCGAGCCGGAGGCCGCACAGTTGTCCCGGCCGCCGACCAGGCACCGTGAAGGAGACGGTATGAGCAGCTGCCCTGGGTCAGTGCAGACTCGACCGTCCTCGCCAAGCGCTACCTGCTGCGCTACGTCCGCGTCCCGGCCTTCATCGTCTTCTCGGCGATCCAGCCCGTCATGTTCGTCCTGCTGTTCCGCTACGTCTTCGGCGGCGCGATCAAGGTCCCGAACGGCAGCTACGTCGACTTCCTGCTGCCCGGGCATCATCGTGCAGACCGCGAGCTTCACCTGCTTCGGCACCGCCATCGGCCTGGCCGACGACCTGAAGAACGGTCTCGTCGAGCGCTTCCGCTCGCTGCCGATGAGCCGCTCGGCGGTGCTGCTCGGCCGGCTCGGGGCCGACACGGTCCACAGCTTGTTCAGCGTCTTGCTGATGATCGCGGTCGGCTACGCGGTGGGCTTCCGGATCCACACCAACTTCTTCGCCGCGGTCCTGCTGGTCGGCGTCGCGACCGCGTTCGGCGTCGCGATCTGCACCGTCGCCGCGTTCATCGGCCTGACGATTCGCGATCCTGAGACGGTGCAGTCGGCCGGACTCGATCTGGCTGTTCCCGCTGACGTTCGCGAGCGCGGCGTTCGTACCCGGTTGCGTCGATGCCGGGCTGGTTGCAGGCGTTCGCGAAGGTCAATCCGGTCACGGTGATCTGCAACGTGCTGCGCGACCTCACGCTCGGCGGCCCCACCACCGTTCACTTCCTGCAATCGGTCGCATGGATCGCCGGGATCTCGATCGTCTTCGTGCCGCTCGCCGCCCGCGCCTACCGAAGGGCGGTCTGATCTCCCCACAGACGAGGGCCATACCTCGCGGTGCGGCGAGGAAGGGCATGTTTCCCTTCCTGGACGATCTTGAATTGTTTGGGTGCAATAGACCCATGGCCGCCGCTGCCGCCGAGACGTCTCGGCGAAGCGGTGACGCCGCGCAGCTCGCCGAGCGACCGCCATCACATCCACCGCAAGGTCAGCGGCGGCTGGCTACGGGCAGCGGTGTTCGGGGCCATGGATGGCCTGGTCACGAACACCAGCCTGATCGCCGGTGTCGGCGGCGGCGGCGCGTCGCACCATTTCCTCTCGTCGGCGGGCTGGCCGGCCTCGTCGCGGGCGCCCTCAGCATGGCAGCCGGAGAGTGGACGAGCGTGCACGCCCAGAACGGGATGGTGGCCCGCGAGCTCGCCTCCGAGCGCCGCGAGCTGCTGCGCCGTCCTGACGCCGAGAAGGCCGAGCTGGCCGAGATGCTCATGCGCCACGGGCTGACCTGGAGACCGCCCGGGCGGCCGCGGCACGAGATCGCCGCCGACACCGACCTCGCGCTGCGCTTCCACGCCCGCGAGGAGCTCGGGATCGATCCCGACGAGCTGCCGTCGGCCCGGGTCGCCGCCGGCTCGAGCTTCCTGGCGTTCGCCTTCGGCGCCTGCATCCCGCTGCTGCCGATCCTGTTCGGCTCCGCGGCGCTGTGGCTCGCGCTGGTGTGCGCAGGAGTCGCGGCGGTGGTCGGCGGGGCCCTGGTCTCGCGCCTGACCAACGAGCGCCCGGTGCGCGGTGCTCTCACCCAGCTGCTGATGGTCACGGCGGCGACCGGCAGCGACGTACGCGCTCGGTCACCTCATCGGCTCAGCGCTCCACTGAGGCTGGGCGCTGCCATCGACTCTGCCACCACCCGGTTACCCTCTGTTGACGTGAAGCCGGAGACCGCCGACGCGCTGCAGGCGCGGCTGGCCCGTGAGCAGTCCGAGCAGCGGCTGCCATCCGTCGTCGCGGGACTGATCCGCGGCGGCGAGCTGGTCTGGTCGGGCGGCGCGGGAAGCCTCGCCGGCCGACGCCGCGATGACGTGCAGTACCGCTGCGGTTCGATCACCAAGACGTTCGTCGCCGTCCAGGTGATGCGCCTTCGCGACGAGGGCCGGCTCGCGCTCACCGACCCGCTGGAGCGTCACCTTCCCGGCGCCTTCGACGGCGTCACCATCGCCCAGCTGCTCTCCCACTCGTCGGGACTGCGCGCCGAGACCGCCGGCCCGTGGTGGGAGCGCACTGCCGGCGGCGGCTTCGAGGATCTCGCGACGCAGTCGCTGCATCCGCACCGACCTGCTCGGCCGGCGCCGAGCCCCGCGCGGATCACCCGGCCAGGACGGCGTTTTCACTACTCCAACGTCGGTTTCGCGATCCTTGGCGAGCTCGTCGCGCGGCTGCGCGGGATGCCGTGGGCGCAGGCGCTCCAGCAGGACGTGCTCGACCCGCTGGGCCTGACCCGCACGACGCTTCGGCCGCAGGCGCCGAGTGCCATCGGCTACGCCGTCCATCCGTACGCCGACATGCTGCTGCTCGAGCCCGAGCACGACGCCGGGGCGATGGCCCCGGCCGGCCAGTTGTGGACCACGGTCGCCGATCTGGCGTCCTGGACGGCTTTCCTGTGCGACGGCAGTGGTCCCAGCGGTGGCGATGACGTGCTGGCCGCCTCGACGCTCGCCGAGATGCGCGAGCCGCTGGCGCTCGACGACCGGCGCGGTGAGCCGTGGACCGGCGCCCACGGATTGGGCCTGCAGGTCTGGAACGCCGGCGGCGTGCGCAGCTTCGGTCACGGCGGCTCGATGCCGGGGTTCCTCGCGATCATGAGGATGGCACCGGACTCGGGTGAGGGTGGCGTCGTGATGGCGAACGCGACCTCTGGCCTGCGGCCTGCCATCGCCGAGGAGCTCTCCCGCATCCTCGCCGAGCGCGAACCGCTGCCCGTCGCCGCTTGGGTTCCCGCCGGTGCTCCGGAAGGCACGTTGGCCGCGCTGGGCCGCTGGTTCTGGGGCACCTCCGCGTTCACGCTGCGCGCCAAGGGATCGGCGGAACTGTCGCTCGAACCCGAGCCCGCGGGCGGCCGGTCCGCCCGCTTCCACCGCGACGGCAACGGCAACTGGATCGGTCAGGACGGCTACTTCAGCGGTGAGACGCTGCGTATCCGCTGGAGCGGCAGCGGTGGCTCGCGCGAGCCCGTCGCGCTGGACCTCGCGTCCTTCGTCTTCGCCCGGACGCCCTACGATCCGCGGGCCGACGTCCCGGGTGGCCTGGACCCGCGGGGCTGGCACGTGCCCGGCGAGCCAGGCAACGTCAGCTGACGCTCAGTTCGCGTAGCGGTAGCCGGTCAGCCAGGTCTGCGGGCTCACCCCGTCAGGCGTGCTGACGCGTACCACATCGAGGCCGGGCGCAGCCCGGGGAGCTTTGAACGTGAGCCTCTTGTGGTCGGTGGTGATCGTCGAGGCGACGACGCTCTGCGAGCCGACGCTCACGATGGAACCGGCGGTCAGGTTGGTGCCGGTGATGGTGACCGTCTGACCACCGCGCACGGACCCTGCCGCAGGGCCCACTGCGTTGACGGTTGGATGCTGCCGGCCGGTCGTCGTCGCGAAGCCTGCCGCGGTCTCGGCCTCGTAGCTGTACCTGGCGATGTAGTTCCAGTCGAGGATCCCGTAGCCGGCGTTGCCCCAGCCGGTCCCCCACGAGTTCTCGATGCGCAGCCCGCGGCTGTCGTAGCCGACGGCCAGCACCTCGTGCAGGCCGAGCATCCGGCCGAGGCTGCCGGCGGAGGAGATCACGCCAGGACCTTGCGCCAGCTCGAATCGGCTGAACACGCCGATCGTGATCGCCACCGGACGCCCGGAGGCGAGGGTCTGCTTCAGCTTGGCGACGGCCATGGCTCCTGGCGAGCCGAAGGTGTTGTAGAGCGTCACCCACCCGGTGATCTTGTTGGCCGCTGCCGCCGCCTTGTCCCTCGCGCTCGGCCGGTGGTTCCAGTCGTACGGTGCGCGGGCTGTCCCGCCGTGGTCGGTCGCGTACTTCGCCGACGTGGCGATGCCCTGCGTGCGAAGGATCTCCAGCACCGCCATCGGTGAGCTGCCGGTGTCTGCGCGGCCGGTCACCTGCGAGTAGGGGTACATCGGCGCGAACGGGGCGCCCGCATGACCCTGCCGGTTGGCGAACCACCCCAGCATGCCGTAGCCGATGGCCCAGGCCGCGCACGAGTTGACCGCCCCCTGGTCGCCCACCTTCGGGTCGTAACGCGAGAGGTCGACCGACGCCGGCACCGCCTTGGTGGTGGTCGCGACGACCGACAGCGCACGCGTACCCAGGACGGGAGCCGACGTCGCCCCCGGGGAACGCACGGCTCCCATGCCGTGAGGTGCCGGTGTCGCCGCTGCGATGGACCGGCCTGGCTGCGCTGACGCGATCCCGCCGCCCGAACACAGGGCGACGATCGCCGCGACGGTCGCGGTTCGGCGCAGGGCGGTACGCCTGGAGCCCATGCACCACCCCCGGCCAGACGACATTTCAGGTCATCTACGTCATCGGCGAGGTCATCGGCGCGGCGTTGCGCCGAACGGGTAGCAGCTGTCGTCGGCCAATCGGTAGCGATGGGAAGGCGGAGCGGCAACCATCGAGGTCGCCGACCGCTACCTCAGCGGCACGCTGCTGGGCACGATCGGCTGACGCGTCAGCTGTAGGTCTTCCAGAGCAACTCCGACATCACGCGCTGGCCGAGCGCGTTCGGGTGGAAGTAGTCATAGGCGCTCAGCTGCGAGAGCTGGAAGGGATACCGGTAGAGCGCGCCGCCGTCCCAGCGGCAACCCCTGAACTGCGCGCAGACCGACGCGAGCGCTGCGTTGTACTTGATGACCTGCATGTTCACGAAATCGCGACGCAGGTTGTCGGCGGCAGTCGTCGAGGTCGGACTCTGCAGCATCGACGGGCAGAGCTGACTGATGCGCCAGATCTGCCGCGCCCTCGCGTTGGTATGAGCGACCTGCCAGACCCGGTAGAGGTTCGGGATCGAGGACAGCACGACCCGCGCGCCCGGCCGGCTGCTGAAGAAATACGCCAGCGCCGACTCGATCGAATTGGTGAAGGCGGGCACCGGCGTCATGGCACCGACCGTCGCGGTGCACGCGTCGTTGGCGCCGATCAGCACCGTGACCACATCGGCCTTCTGCCAGATCGCGATGCCCATCTGCCCGTAGAGATCGACAGCCTGGGCGCCGACCTCGGCGTCGTTGTACTCGTGGCCCGCGAGGCCGCGGTTCGTCGGCAACAGCCGCTGATACAGGCTTTGCGAAACGGGATCGCTTCCGGTGGAGTACGAGACCGCCGGGCAGTCGCTGAAGAAGCCGCAGGCGTCAAAACCGCGCGCGATCGAATCGCCGGTGGAGGCGAGCGACATCACCTGGACGGGCGCGCAACTCGTCAGCATCGTGAAGGCCCCCACCACGAGTGCTGCGAGTAACGCAACACCGCGTCGCGCGGGTCGGGGCGCGAGCTTGGCGAAACGGCCGGGAGACACCGACTCTCCTTCTTGCATCTGACGGTGATGCAGTTCTCAGGATCCCGCATTTATCGGCGGATAGCACGCACCGACGCGAGGTCACACCCGATCGGGTGAACGCGATTGGCTGCCCGCAAATCGGAAAGGGTTCTAGATGCGTGGCAAACCACGAACCTAGACGTAGCTAGCGAATATGTGCAAACAGTGAGGAATCCTCATATGCCCCCCATCCCCACACTCACGCTCAATAACGGCCACACGATTCCCCAGCTCGGCTTCGGCGTCTTCCAGGTGCCCCCTGACCAGGTCATCGAGCCCGTCGAGACCGCCCTCGAGGCGGGCTACCGGCTGATCGACACCGCGGCGGCGTACGGCAACGAAGACGGCGTCGGGAAGGCCCTGGCCAACTCCGGCATCGACCGGGACGAGCTCTTCGTCACCACCAAGCTGTGGAACGCCGATCACGGCTACGACAACGCCCTTCGCGCGTTCGACACCAGCTTGAGCAAGCTCGGGCTCGACGTCGTCGATCTGTATCTCATCCATTGGCCGACCCCGGGGCGCGGCGACTTCGTCGAGACCTGGAAGGCGCTGGAGAAGATCTACGCCGAGGGCCGCGCCCGCTCCATCGGCGTGTCGAACTTCACGGTCCATCACCTGAACCGGCTGCGGTCGGAAGCGACCGTGGTCCCGGCCGTCAACCAGATCGAGCTCCACCCGCGATTTCCTCAGGACGAGCTGCGGGCCTACCACCGGGAGCACCAGATCGCGACCGAGGCCTGGAGCCCCATCGGGCAGGGCCAGGGCCTGCTTGATGATCCGACGGTCAAGACCGTCGCGCACGCGCACGGCAAGTCGCCGGCCCAGGTGGTGCTGCGCTGGCACCTGCAGCTCGGGAACGTCGTGATCCCGAAATCCGTGACGCCGCAGCGCATTCGGGAGAACCTCGAGGTGTTCGACTTCGAGCTCGACGACGGTGAGATGGCGGTCCTGTCGAGCCTTTCCGGCGGGGAGCACGCGGGCCGCATCGGGCCTGACCCGGATCACTTCAACGCCACCTGAGGGTCCTCTCGCAAGAGGGTTGCGGGCAACTCACAAACGGTTCCAGGCGGCTCTTAAATGGGTGGCTGAGCTGGCAGGTCTCGGCTAGACTCGCACACATGTTCGAGGGTGATCTGCTGGCTGACGCGGCGCAGTACGCCGTGCTCGGGCAGCGGATCGCCGCCGCCGTCACCGCCGAGACCGGCGGGGCCGTTGGCCGCCGATGCGCTGGCCGAAGTGCTCGCCGCGGTACGGGCCGGGGAGCTCGCGACGTGCCGGCTCGTGCAGCGGGTCGACCGCAGCGGCGAGTTCGGTGTCGACGGCTCCGCGCTCGTCGGTGGCGTATCTGCGCAACGTGTCGGGCGAGGCGAACGGGTGGGCGTCCGAACGCGTGCTGCTCGGCCGGGCCCTTGCCGATCGGATGCCCGCCACCGCCGCTGCCTGGGAAGCCGGCGACATTGGCCTCGGGCAGCTTCGGTGATTCGCAAAGCGGTGGCCACGCTGGAGGACGATCTCGCCGCCGACATCGAACAGGCCCTGGCCGAAGCGGCGCCGCACATCACCCAGGCCCAGCTCGCCGATCTGGCGCAGGTAGTCAAGGCTGCGGCCGCCCCGGAAGATGCTGAGGCGGCGGCGAAGAAAAACCATGCCAACCAGAGTCTGAGCATCTCCAGGACGTTTGACGGCATGTACCGCGTCGACGGCTGGCTCGACACCGAAGCCGGCGCCGAGATCGCCGCCACCATCGAAGCGCTACTGCGCAAACGCGATCCCAACCTTTCCCCGTTCGAGGACCCGATCGGTAAACGCCGCGCCGAAGCCCTGCTGCAGATGGCCCGTCACGCGACCAACCATGCCGACCACTGCAACAGCAAGGCACCGGCACCGGCAGCAGCAGCGGCCGGCGCAGTCTCATCGTCGCCACCACCCTGCAAGCGTTGCAGTCCGGGATCGGCGCCGCCGACATCCAAGGCCACGGCACCCTGACCGCCGGTGCGGCCCGCCGCCTCGCCTGCGACAGCGGCATCATCCCCGCCGTGCTCGGCGGCGAGTCCGAAATCCTCGACCTCGCCACCCCTAACCGGCTCGCGACCCCCCTCATGCGCCGCCACCTCGCCCTGCGCGACGGCGGATGCCTGTTCCCCGGCTGCGACCGACCCCCCGCCTGCACCGAAGCACACCACCGGCTGCACTGGATCGACGGCGGCCCCACCACCGAACAAAACCTCGACTCCTACTGCCTTTTCCACCACCACCTCGTCCACGAAGGCGGCTGGACCTACACGATCATCGACACCAACACCCTGAAATTCTTCCCACCCGACGGCGGACCCCCACTCACCAGCAAACGCCGACCCTTCCTCGCCCGAGACCTCGACAGACGCCTGCACCCCGAACCCGCCGTTCACATCGAAACACCCAGCAGAACATGAGAAATCAGCGAGCGACTTGGATCGGAAGATGCGAGTGCGACTGGTGCTCCATAGCCGGCACTCCGCGCCCCACGCCGCGCATCGGTGATGCGGGGAACCGCCCGCGGGTGCGCTCTGTCCGTACACGCAATCCGATGTACTCAGGCCGTCGACCGTTTTTCGGGCGTACATGCGATCCGATGTAAGAACCCTGCCGCTACAACGGATTGCGTGTATCCCCCAAACAATCCCCACCTCCCCGGGGACAGCGGATTGCGTGTGGGGCCGACCCTGGCAGCACAGTCGGCGGCCACTGCACGCGAGGCGCGCGCTTCGGCCGCGCGATGTATCGGGCAATAGCGGACGCTTCGAAGCTTGGTCTAACCCATCCGCCACCCGGGCGGGCAAAAGCCCTTGGGTAATGACCCATAGTTATGCGGATCCAACGGGTCGCAGAAGTTGGGCGGCCCGCTGCTTGGCGGGACCCATCGACCGAGCACCGTCATCTGCCCGAGCCGGCGCCCATGCTGGCTGACGGTCAGGATCCCGTTCGCGCCCGGCGTGCCTTGAAAGAGGCTGATTAGCACTGCTTGGTACGCGCCGTCCTTAGTGTGAATGGCAGCTCCTACCACGAAGTCAGTGCCACTGACGGCTACTTGGGCGCCGACGTCGCAGTTACCGACGAGCTCGATGACGGAGTTCGGTTCGACTACGCCACCAGGAGTGAAGTTCACGGTGCTGTCGATCGAAGAGTTGCCGATCTGCTGCCCGCAGTCGGCGAGCGCCGGCCCTTCCATGAATCGTTGACCAGCCTTGTCGCACCCGGTCGCGAACATGGTGACGGTAGCCGCGACGCCCATCACGCCAACAGCACGGAACCGTCTCGGGCACCTGGAAACTGTCGCCATGAGGCCATCCTGTTCGCCGCCGACAACGCAGAGGGTAGGCGCGGGCACGCCCATACCGGGGCGCCGTTATCGAATGGATACGCGATGTCGCCCCGGGGCCACACGCGCATACGTGCCCGCGTAGCGGCGACGGGAATCGACCTTGCCGCATGACGTCTCGGCGATGGATGCCTTCAGGCCAGGTGCCGCCACGAGACCGTACGCGGCCTTGCGTGTGCTTTGGCCGGCGGCAACCCCACCCCCGCGGACGCGACCTTGGCCCGCATCGCGCGCGGCTGTTCATGGCAGCCTGAAGAGCATGGCCGGCCCGCTGCTCGAGGAGCTCCCGGGCCTCATGCTGCGCGACGCTCATCGGTTGCGGCGGCGGATCGCCGAGGCGACGGACGAGCACGCGCTCGCAGCGGTCGCCGACGCCGTCACGGCAGCCAAAGCCCGGGTGGCGGCGCGGCAGGCGGCCGTTCCTGCCGTCAGCTATCCCCCGCAGCTGCCGATCGCCTCACGCGTCGATGATCTGCGCGCCGCCATCCGCGACCACCAGGTCGTCGTCGTGGCAGGCGAGACCGGGTCGGGAAAGACCACCCAGCTGCCCAAGATCTGCCTGGATCTCGGCCTCGGCATCCGCGGCCTCATCGGCCATACCCAGCCGCGCCGGATCGCTGCCCGCACCGTGGCTGACCGCATCGCCCAGGAGCTCGGCGGCCAGCTCGGTGACATCGTCGGGTACCAGGTGCGGTTCAACACCACGCTCAGCGACCGGACGCTCATCAAGATCATGACCGATGGCATCCTGCTGACCGAGATCGCCCACGACCGGCTGCTGCGCCGCTACGACACGATCATCATCGACGAGGCCCACGAGCGCAGCCTCAACATCGATCTGCTGCTCGGCTACCTCGCGCAACTGCTCCCCCGCCGCCCCGACCTCAAAGTGATCATCACTTCGGCGACCATCGACACCGAGCGCTTCGCCGCCCACTTCAGCGCTCCCGGCAGGACCGTCCCGATCATCGAGGTCTCCGGCCGCAGCTATCCGGTCGAGCTGCGCTATCGCCCGCTCGAGCGGGAGGGCGGTCGCGAGCTCGACCAGCCCCAGGCGATCGTCGAGGCGGTACGCGAGCTGTCGGCGGAGGGGCCGGGCGACATCCTCGTGTTCTGCTCCGGCGAGCGGGAGATCCGAGACGCTGCAGACGCTTTGGAGCGCGGCAAGGGCGCGGCGCGGCTCGCCGACGAGATCATCCCGCTCTACGCCCGGCTGTCTGTCGCCGAGCAGCATCGCGTCTTCGCGCCGCACCCGGGGCGGCGGGTCGTGCTCGCCACCAACGTCGCGGAGACCTCGCTGACCGTGCCGGGGATCCGCTACGTCGTCGACACCGGCAACGCGCGCATCTCGCGCTACAGCTTCCGCACCAAGGTCCAGCGGCTGCCGATCGAACGGGTGTCGCAGGCATCGGCGTTGCAGCGCGCCGGACGATGCGGGCGGCTCGAGGACGGCATCTGCATTCGCCTGTATTCGCAGGAGGATCACGACAGCCGGCCCCCGTACACCGATCCGGAGATCACCCGCACCAACCTGGCGTCCGTGCTGCTGCAGATGGCCTCTCTCGGCCTCGGCGATCCCGGTGAGGTCGAGGACTTCCCGTTCGTCGATGCCCCCGACCGGCGCGGGATTCGCGACGGGCTGGCGCTGCTCTACGAGCTCGGCGCGCTCACCCGCCCCGGCGGGGGTGGGCACGCGAAACTCACCGCCGTCGGCCGTCAGCTCACCCGGCTGCCGATCGACCCGCGGCTCGGGCGCATGGTGCTCGAAGCCGGCCGGCTGGGCTGCCTGTCCGAGGTCATCGTCATCGCCGCCGCGCTCTCGATCCAGGACCCGCGCGAGCGTCCGGTCGATCGCCAGCAGGCCGCCGACGCGAGCCACGCCCGATTCGCCGATCCCACCTCGGACTTCCTCGGCATGCTCAACCTCTGGCGTCACGTTTCGGAGCAGCAGCGCAGCCGCTCCTCCAGCAGCTTCCGGCGGATGTGCACGGCCGAGTTCCTGCACTATCTGCGGGTACGCGAGTGGCAGGACCTGGTGAGCCAGCTGCGGGGCGCCGCCGAGGGGCTCGATCTGCCGGGCGCGAGTGCTGCCGGCTCGTCGGACGGGCCGGCGGCCGATCCGGATGCGGTGCACCAGGCGTTGCTCGCGGGGCTGCTCTCACACCTCGGGATGCGCGAGGGCGAGCGCCGCGAGTATGTCGGCGCCCGCGGCACCCGCTTCGCGATCTTCCCGGGCTCGGCCCTGGTCAAGAAGCCCCCGCAGTGGGCGATGGCCGCCGAGCTCGTGGAGACCTCGCGGCTGTGGGCTCGCGTCGTCGCGCGCATCGAACCCGAGTGGGCGCTTCCGCTCGCCGAGCACCTGATCACGCGCACGTACAGCGAGCCGCACTGGGAGAAGCGGCGGGGGCAGGTGATGGCGTTCGAGCGGGTCACGCTCTACGGGCTGCCGCTCGTCACCGGCCGGAAGGTGGGCTACGGAAAAGTCGACCCCGCACTGTCGCGCGAGCTGTTCATCCGGCGGGCGCTGGTGGAGGGCGAATGGCGCACGCACCACGCGTTCTTCGCCGCGAACCAGCAGCTGCGCGACGAGGTGGCCGAGCTGGAACACCGGGCACGCCGGCGCGGCCTGCTCGTCGACGACGAGACGCTCTTCGATTTCTACGACCGGCGTATCGGTCCCGATGTCGTCTCAGGAGCCCATTTCGACAGCTGGTGGAAGCGCGAGCGACGGCGCGATCCGGACCTGCTGACCCTGACGCCCGAGGCGCTGCTCGCGACGGGTGACACCGCGGGCGACGTCGATGTGCAGTCGTACCCCGACGAGGTGGCCCGCGACGGGGTGCGCTTCCCGGTGAGCTACGCGTTCGAACCCGGCACCGAGCAGGACGGCGTGACTGTCCACGTGCCGCTGGCGCTCCTCCCGCAAGTGGCTGCCAACGGCCGCGACGAGCTGGGCTGGCAGGTGCCGGGACGCCGCCAGGAACTCCTCGTCGCCCTGCTGCGCTCGTTGCCGAAGGCGCTGCGACGCCACTTCACGCCGCCGACCACGATCGCCGCCGAGGTGCTGCCCGAGCTCGATCCCGGCGAGCCGCTGCTCGACGGGCTCGAGCGGGTGCTACGCCGGCGCACCGGCATCACCGTCCCGCGAGAGGCCTGGCAGCTGGACAAGCTGCCGCCGGACCTGCGGCCCGACCTTTGCGGTGCAGGACGCGAGCGGCGAGATCATCGCCACCGGCAAGGACCTGGCGGAATTGCGTACGCGGCTGGCGCCGGCGGTGCAGGCAGCCGTCGCGCAAGCCGGAGGCGGAATCGAGCGCACCGGCCTGCGCTCCTGGCCGGGGGGCACGATCGCGCGCACGATCACGCGGGAGGTGGCCAACGGGGTGATCACGGCCTACCCGGCACTTGTCGATCGCGGCGAGAGCGTCGACCTGCGGATCCTGGCGTCGGAAACCGAGCAGGAAGCGGCGATGTGGACGGGCACTCGCCGGCTGCTCATCCTCACGACACCGTCGCCGCTGAAGGCCATCACGTCACGCCTCGGCACCCGGGCCAAGCTCGTCCTCGCGGCCTACCCGTACGCGAACGTGCCCGCACTCCTGGCTGATTGCCACGCCGCCGCGGTCGATGAGCTGATGAGCACGGCGGGCGGCCCGGCGTGGGACGAGCCGGGCTGGGACCGCCTGCAGGCGCAGGTGCGTCACGGCGTGGCGGGCGCCGCCGGCGCCATCGCGGGTCAGGTCGAGGAAATAGTGGCCGGAGCCGCCGACGTGCTGGCGGTCCTGGGCCGTCCCGCACCCGCCGCCGTCGCTGAAGCGCAGGCGGATGTCCGGGCCCAGCTCGACGCGCTGGTCGGCGCCGGTTTCGTCACGCGGTCGGGCGCCGCGCGGCTGCCCGATCTGCAGCGCTACGTGCGCGCGATCAAGCGCCGGCTCGATCAGGTCGCGTCCGACCCGGCGCGTGACCGGGTGCGCATGCACGAGGTGCAGGAGCTGCAGGCGGCCGCCGAGAAGGCCCGTGGACCCGTTGCCGCGCAGGTCCGGTGGCTGATCGAGGAACTGCGGGTCAGCCTGTTCGCGCAGTCGCTCGGAACCCGCCAGCCCGTATCGGTGCAGCGGATCTGGCGCCTGCTCGACGGCTGACGGTCAGCCGACCCCGGCGAGCTGGGCCTCGGGCGCCGGCTCGAGCAGCCGCTCGGCCGCCGCCTCGGCAGTGGTACGAGCCCATCGGCCCGTCGTCAGAACACCCAGGGCCAGGACCGCGACGGCGCAACCGGTGAGGATCCACCAGCCGACGTGGCTCGCCTCGGCGAAGCCGCTGCGAAAGCTCCCGACCACCCGGGCGGTAGCTGCCGATCCGATGACGGCCACGCCGAGCGAGGCGCCGATCTGCCGGCTGGTCGACGCGAACGCCGCCGCCACGCCGGCCTGCTCGCGCGGCAAGCCCGAGACGGCCGTATTGGTGATCGGCGCGTTCACCACCCCGAAGCCGAAACCGAAGATCGCGTACGCGGTGAACAGCCAGCCGAGCGAGGTGTGGGTCTGCAGCCGGGTCAGCATCAGGCGTCGCGACGGTCATGGCGACCCCCGCGGCGACCAGTGACGGTCGCGGGCCGTGGCTGCCCACGAGCCGGCCCGAGATCGGCGCGAAGATCAAGGTCATGCCCGCCATCGGGAGCGTGTAGAGGCCGGCATGAAAGGCCGAGAGCCCCCGAACGTCCTGCAAATACAGCGTGTTCAGGAACAGGAAGCCGCCCAGTGAGGCGAACGCGAACACGGCGATCGCCGTCGCGCCGCTGAAGGGTGCGCTCCGAAAGAGCCGGACCTCGACCAGCGGCTGCGGCCGGCGGCGCTCGTAGGCAATGAGGCCGACGAGGCTCACGGCGGCAAACGCGAACATTCCCAGAGTTCTCGCCGAACGGAAGCCGGCGGACGGCCCTTCGATGATCGCGTACGTCACGCTGGCGAGCACCGCGATGACCAGCACCTGACCCACCGGGTCGAGGCGACGCGGGTGCGGCGCCCTCGACTCGGGCACGAAACGCGAGGCGAGCACCACCGCGGCCAGGCCGACCGGGATGTTGATCCAGAAGATCGACCGCCAGCCGACCGACTCCACCAGCCCGCCGCCGATGACCGGGCCGAGCGCGAGGCTGATCCCCACCACGCCGCCCCAGACGCCGATGGCCCGGGCTCGCTCGCGCGGGTCGGTGAACGTATTCGTGATGATCGACATGGCGACGGGGTTGAGCATCGATCCGCCGACCGCCTGCAGCATCCGGAAGGCGATGAGCCAGCCCAGGCTCGGCGCCACGCTGCAGAGCACCGACGCGAGCGTGAAGAGCAGCAGCCCGGTCTGGAAGACCCTTCGCCGGCCGAGCCGATCGGCCGTCGAGCCGGCCAGCATGAGCAGGCTCGCGAGCACCACCGTGTAGGCGTCGAGCGTCCACTGCAGGCCGGAAACCGACGCGTGGAGATCGGTTTTGATGGACGGCAGCGCGATGTTCACGATCGTGACGTCAAGCCCGACGATGAACAGGCTCGAGCAGCAGATCGCCAGCACGAGCAGACGCCGGCGCGGCGAAAGCTCGGGCATGCGTCCTCCAAGTCCTTGCTCTCTGGCAACCTTTTAGAGGCTACAACTTTGTGTCCCGCGTCCGTCTTCCCGGCAGGATGCTCACGTGACGTCCGCAATAGTCATGAGCGACGAGCAGCGACGCGCCCGGCTCGTACGGCGGCAGCTGCTCGACAAGCCTGAGGGCGACCCGGTGGCGATCACATCGGCGCTGGTGGCGCTGCACTCCACGGACCCCGCGTCGGTGTACCTGTCGGCGGCGGCGCGCGGCTGCCCGCCGGCGACCGGAGCGCTGGAGAAGGCGCTCTACGAGGACCGATCGCTGGTGCGGATGCTCGGGATGCGCCGCACGATGTTCGTCGTCACGACCGATTTCGCGCCGGTGGTCCACGCGGCCGCGACCCGCGCCGTCGCCGACCGGGAGCGATCGCGTCTCATCGGCTTCATCGAGGCTGCCGGGCTCGCCACGAACGGCGAGAAGTACCTGATAGGGCTGGAAAGCGCGACCATGGACGCGCTGATCGAGCGCGGGGAGGCGTACGGGACCGAACTGGGCGCCGCCGTCCCGGGCCTCCGTCAGCAGATCGAGATCGCCGGCGGCACGCAGAGCATGACGACGCGGGTGCTCTTCATCCTGGCCGCCGAGGGAAGGATCGTGCGCGGGCGGCCGAAGGGCTCGTGGATCAGCAGCCAGTACCGCTGGTCTCCCGCGCCGAAACCGCCTGCAACGGCGGAACAATTGCCGACCGCCGAGGCGCAGGTTCAGCTCGTACGGGCCTACCTCGCGTCCTACGGGCCGGCGACGGCGGCGGACGTCCAGTGGTGGACCGGCTGGACGGCCGGTGTCACCAAGCGGGCGCTCGCGCAGCTGCCGACCCTCGAGGTGGCGATCGACCAGGGGCCGGCGTTCGTGCTCGCCGACGACGATCCGTCCGCGGACCCTGCGCCGCCCGCCGCCGCGGGCCAGGCTGCTACCCGCCCTCGACCCGACGGTGATGGGCTGGACCGGCCGCGCCTTCTACCTCGATCCCGAGCATCGCGACCACACCCGCGAGGCCGCCTTGTTCGACCGTTCCGGCAATCCGGGCCCGACCGTCTGGTGGGGCGGGCAGATCGTCGGCGGCTGGGCGCAGCGCAAGGACGGCGAGATCGCCTTCCGGCTGCTGACCGACATCGGCAAGGAGGGGGCCGAGGACGTCGAAAGCGAGGCGGCGCGGACCGCCGAGTTCTTCGGCAGGGTCCGCGTCACGCCCCGCTTTCGTACTGCGCTGGAACGCTCGCTGGTGAGCTGAGCGGCTAGCCGCCGGCCCGGGTGGGGGCCTGGCGACGAGCTGCGCTGCCCTGCGGGCGAGCACTGCTGCCGTACGACGGCCGCCGGCCGCGCGAGGAGTACCCCGAGCGACCTGCCGGACGTCCCGAACCTGCCGAGGTCGACGTGCGCACCGGGATCGGCGGCGGCGGCGGTACCGGCTCGCCGGAGGCGGCGATCTCCTGCACGGCCTCATGGCCCGACGCGACCCGATGGCTCACCGGGGTGACCCCGGCCTCGTCGTGCATGCTGGCGAGCAGCCGCACCTGGCCCGGCTCCACCAGGGACAGCACCGTGCCGCTGGCGCCCGCACGCGCGGTGCGTCCGGAACGGTGCAGGTAGTCCTTCGAGTCGTTCGGCGGATCGAAGTGCACGACCAGATCGACATCGTCGACGTGAATGCCACGCGCGGCGACATCGGTGGCCACCAGCACCCGGGGGTGTCCGGCGGCGAAGCCGGCCAGCGCGCGCTGGCGCTGGTTCTGGTTGAGGTTGCCGTGGATGGCGGCCGCAGGCGCGCCGGCCCGGGTGAGCTGCAGCGCCAGGCGATCGGCGCCGTGCTTGGTGCGCACGAAGAACAGTGTGCGGGCCGGACGGCTCGCGATCTCCGCCGCGATGGCCACCTTGTCGGCGCCGGGCGTGACGAAGACGCGGTGATCGGCCAGCTCCACCGGAGCGTTGGCCGACGCGACGGCGTGGATGCCCGGGTCGGTGAGGTAACGGGTGACGAGCTTGTCGACGCCGCGGTCGAGCGTGGCGGAGAACAGCATGCGCTGCCCGCCCGGCACGGTCTCGTCGAGCAGCTGGGTGACCGCCGGCAGGAAGCCGAGGTCAGCCATGTGGTCGGCCTCGTCGAGAACGGTGATGACCACGCGATCGAGGCGCACCGCGCCGCGCTCGAGCAGATCGATCAGCCGGCCGGGAGTGGCGACCACGAGGTCGACCCCGCGGCGGAGGGCATCGATCTGCTTGCCCATGGGGGCGCCGCCGTAGACGGTGGTGAGGCGGACACCGACGGCGTGGCCGAGCGGGGCCAGCACGTCGGCCACCTGCCGCGCGAGCTCGCGGGTCGGCACGAGAACCAGCCCGCGCGGGGACCGCTCGACGCGCTCCCCCACGGTGTCGGCGAGCCGGGCCAGCATCGGGAGCCCGAAGCCCAGCGTCTTGCCGGATCCGGTCTGGGCGCGGCCCAGGATGTCACGCCCGGCGAGAGCGTCGGGCAGGGTGCGAGCCTGGATGGCGAACGGGGCGTGCATGCCTCGCCGGGTCAGCCCCGTGACGAGCGCCTCGGGCAGGCCCAGCTGAGCGAAGGTCATGTCAGCGGCGGGAGCCGGCGCCGACAGTGCCGCCGTGAGCGCGAGATCGAGCTCGGACGGCTGCTTGCGCCGGGGGGCCGGTGCGGACGAGCGGCCTGCGGGCCGGCGGCCCGGAGCAGAACGCTTGCGGTTGCTGGAGAAAGAAGGGTTGTTGGAATGGGACACGGCCGCCCGAGGGCGACGAACGTGTTCAGGCAAGGAGAAACTCCATCAGCGGTTGTAGGCCGCGACATGCTTGGAGACGGTCGGCAGCGGCTGGCTCGTGGCCAGCCGGGAAGCGAACTCTCGGAACAAGCGACCTCGCGGGCCACTCGCCCGCGGGAGCGGCGGAAAAAACGTCCCGCCACGTGCAAGGCTATCAGCCGCTCCGCTGCGGGCCCCCCAACTACCGGCGCCACCTCACGCGCAGAACACCCGGATCTGGTGGCGTCAGCGAGCCGGACCATCGCCCGGTAGCGTTGTTGCGGATGACTTTTCCTTCCCCGGACATCCGGCCAGCCACCCGGCCGCCCGCGCCTTTGCTGCTCGGCGGGCTCATGGTGGCCTGGCTCGGCGCCTGGCTGGCGGGCCGCGCCGCCAGCGACGACCTGCTCGCCGGCGCCCAGCGCGGCGATGCCCCTCACACCGTGCGCGGGTTGCCCGACGAGTCGGGCCCCGTGCCGCTGTCGCGGGTGCTGCCGCTGCTGCGCCGCACCGCGCCCGCCGACGTCTCGCTGCGCCTTCCCGTTCCCGGCGATCCCGCCGGGATGACGGGACTGGCGCTGGCGCGAGCCCTGCGGGCCGGCGAGGCCGTGGCCGTGCAGCCGCAAGATCCCGCCGGCCATGGGTGGCTGCTCACCCCGAGGTCGACGTGCGCGGCAGTTCACTGGAGCCGCTGGTCACCGTCGAGTGGGAGCTCTGCCCGATCCCCGGCCGCCTGACCGGCGGCGCTGCTGATGCCGACAGCCTCCGCGAGGCAGAGCGAGTGCTGTCCGAGAGCGTGACGGCGGCCGCCGACGTCATCGCCGAGATCGGTCAGGTCGGGCGGCTGAGCCCGGAGATCGTCGCGGCGATCCAGTCGTTGCGCAAGCGCAGCGGCCTGAAGCTGCCGCTACCACCGGGGTCGCCGCCGGAGGCGATCCGGGTGCTGACGACGGCGCAGCGCCTCGAAGCGGTCGTCGAGCTGGCAGCGGGCGAGCAGCCGCTGAGCGCTGCTGCCGATGCCCGGCGCAGTGAGGCGCTGCGCGAGGTCTCACGGGCCGTGCGCGACGCCTTCCGGCTCGCGTTCGCCGCGTGCGCTGCCGGCGAGAACTGGCGCTAGGACAACACGTCGGCCAATGCGTCGATGCGTCAGCTCGCCAGCCGTGCCGGGAACCCGCCCGTCGCCACCGGACCCCAGCGCTCGATCGTCATACGCAGCAGGCTCTTTCCCTGCCGCTTCATCGCCTCGCGGTAGTCGTCCCAGTCGGGGTGCTCACCCGAAATGCTGCGGTAGTACTCGACGAGACCTTCGAGCGCGGCGGGCATGTCGAGCACCTCAGCCACCCCGTCCAGCTGGATCCAGGGGCCGCCGAAATCATCGGAGAGGACGCAGGCCGAGACGGTCGGATTGCGGCGTGCGTTAACCGTCTTCGCACGCTCGGGATAGGTGGAGATCACCAGCCGGCCCTCGTCGTCGACCCCGCACGTGACGGGACTGAGCTGAGGGGAACCGTCGGCCCGGGTCGTCAGCAGCAGGCAGTGGTGACGCGAGCGGACGAATTCCAGCATCTGCTCGCGTCCGACCCGGTCGGCGGTGGCGATCTTCGGCATGGCTCCCAGTCTGCCCACCTTCCCGTGTTGAATCACGGGCGACAGCGAAGGAGCCGCTCATGACCCGCGACATCCGCGTTGCCGTCCTCGGCGGCGGCTCCTGGGGCACGACCGTGGCATCGCTCGCCGCCGCCCGCACCGAGACCGTGCTGTGGGCCCGGCGGCAGAGCACCGTCGACGCGATCAACGAGCGGCACGAGAATCCGGACTATCTCGCAGGTCTCGCCCTGCACCCGCGGCTGACCGCCACCACGTCGCTGAAGGACGCGGTGTACGAGGCGGACGTCGTCGTCGTCGCCGTCCCCTCCCAGTCCTTCCGCGCCACCCTCACGGAGATCGCCGCGTTCCTGCGACCGTGGATCCCGCTGGTGAGCCTGTCGAAGGGGCTGGAGCGCGGCACGCACATGCGGATGACCCAAGTGATCGAAGACGTCCTTCCGGGCCATCCGTGCGGGGTGCTCTCCGGACCCAACCTGGCGCGGGAAGTGCTGCAGGGCTTTGCCGCGGCGGCCGTGATCGCCATGCCCGACCAGCATCTGGCCGAATCGCTGCAACGGGTCTTCGCGAGCACCGTCTTTCGCGTCTACACCAACACCGACGTGATCGGCTGCGAGCTCGGCGGCGCGCTGAAGAACGTCATCGCGATCGCCGCCGGGATGGCCGAGGGGCTCGGCGTGGGCGACAACACCCGCGCGATGGTCATCACCCGCGGTCTGGCGGAGATGACCCGCCTCGGCGTCGCGATGGGAGGCGACCCCCGCACGTTCGCGGGCCTGACCGGGCTCGGCGACCTGATGGCCACCTGTCTCTCGCCGCTTTCGCGCAACAGGCGGGTGGGTGAGGAGATCGCCCGCGGCCGCACGGTCGACGAGATCACCACCCAGCTCGGCATGGTCGCCGAGGGCACCAAGAGTGCCCAGAGCGTCGTCGAGATCGCTCATCAGCAGGGGGTCGACGTGCCCGTCGCCGAGGAGGTCGCGGCCGTCGTCCGCGGTGAGCGCACCGCCCAGCAGGCCTACCGCGGGCTGGGCAAGGTGCGTCCGACCTCCGAACTGCACGGCGTCGTCTGACAAAGACAGCAACGGGCCGGCGCGCTTGCACGCGCCGGCCCGTTGCTGGTGAAGCGGTCAGACGGTGACCAGCTCTGAGGCGAGCTCCGCACCTTCCTGCTCCGGGATCGAGCCGGTCGGGCGCCGGCCGGGGATGAGCGTCGCCGCGACCGCGCCGAGCCCGAGCACGATCGTCCCGACCAGCAGCGCGGGCCGTAGCCCGGCGACGAACGCGGCCTTCGAGCCGAAGCTGCCGGCGGCGCTGAACACCGACCCCAGCACCGCGACGCCCATGGTGCCGCCGAGCTCACGGAAGGAGTTGTTGGTGCCGCTGGCCACGCCCTGCTCGCTGACCGAGACGCTGCCGAAGACGACGGTCGCGACCGGCACGAAGAACAGGCCCATACCGACTCCGGAGAGCACGAACGCGGGGATCAGCGAGCCGTAGCTGACCGAGGTGCTGGTCAGGATCGCGATCCAGGCGAGACCTGCCGTCTGCAGCGCCAGGCCGGTGGCCAGTAACGGCTTGCCGCCGATCCGGTCGCTCAACGGCCCGGCGATGGGTGCCACCAGTACCGGCATCGCCGTCCAGGGAAGCGTGCGCAGGCCGGCCGCGAACGGTGAGTAGCCCATGGCGGTCTGCAGGAACTGCGAGAGCAGGAAGACGCTGCCGAACATCCCGAAGCTCATGAGCAGAGCGGCGATGTTGACCGCGGTGAACGCGCGGCTGCGGAACAGGCGCAGCGGCAGCATCGGGGCAGCGGCGACGTTCTCGCGGACCAGGAAGGCAGCCACCAGCACGGCACCGGCGGCGAGCGCGGTGAGTACCTGGGTGCTGGTCCAGCCGTGCCCGTTGCCCCGCACGATCCCGAAGACGATCCCGAACAGTCCCCCGCTGATCAGCAGCAGGCCGGGGAGATCGAGGTGCTTGGTGGGGCCGGCAGCCTCGTTGAGGACGCGCCGCGCGGCGGGGATGAGCAGCAGCCCGATCGGGACGTTGAGCCAGAAGATGAACTCCCAACTCGCGCCCTGCGTCACCGCTCCACCGACCACGGGGCCGAGCGCGACCGCGAGTCCCGAGGCGGCGCCCCAGACACCGAGAGCGGCACCGCGGCGATGCGCCGGGACCGAGGCCGACAGCAGGGTGAGCGAGAGCGGCATGACGGCTGCCCCTCCGATGCCCTGCAGCGCGCGGGCGATGATCAGCATCTCGGCGTTGGTCGAGAGCGCGGCGGCGGCCGATGCCAACGTGAAGAGCGTGAGGCCGGCGAGGAAGACGCGGCGGCGGCCGAGCCGGTCGCCCAGCGCGGCGGCCGGGAGCAGGAGCACCGCGAAGGTCAGGGTGTACGCGTTCACCGTCCATTCCAGGCCTTCCAGCCCGGCGTGCAGGTGCTCGCGGATCGAGGGCAACGCCGTCGTCACGACGAGGTTGTCGAGGGCAACCATGAAGGCCGCCACCGAGGTGACGACGATCGTCGCTACGGCACTGGCGGGCCGGCCTTTCCCGGCGTCGGTGAGAGCCATCGGACGTTCTCCTGTCGGGGAGGTGGCTAGTGACTAGCCACTCACTTTGAGGGGCTGACGGAAGGAGGGGCAAGCAAATATCGAGGGGTCGGGCTCGGTCAGGCCGCGGTGGCGGCGCCGAGCAATCGCTCGGCAAGGTCTGCGGGGCAGTCCACGCCGAGACCCATCGCCGCGGCGACGTTCAGCAGCATGCCGATCGCCATGAAGTCGCGGGACTGCTCGGCCGACATGCCCGTCAGCACGATGGCCTCGTCCCAGAGCCGGCCGAAGCCGCGCCGGGTGGCCTCGCGAACGTCTGCGTCATCGCAGGCGGCCGCGTACGCATGGAGCTGGAGCTTCAGGAACGTCTCGTCGCGCAGGAGCTCGACGTACGCATCCCCCAGCTTCTCCTTCGCCTCCATGCCGGTGTAACCCTCCGCCGCCTCGCGAAAGGCCTCCAGGACGCGCTGGAACGTGCGCTCCACCGCGGCGACGAAGAGCTCCTTCTTGGTCGGAAAGAGCCGGAAGAGATAGGGCTGGCTGATGCCGGCCCGGCGAGCAATGGCATCAGTGCTGGTGCCGTCGAGCCCGCCGGAGGCGAACTCGATGAGAGCTGCCTGCAGCACGTCTTCGCGACGCTCTTCGGCGGTGCTCCGGCTTGCCATGGGGACGAAGTTAGTGATGACTCACAACCTTGTCAACCCCCAATCTGTCGCGAGCGTGATCAGGCTGCGCTAGCGTGCTCGCGTGGCCTCACTTGACCCGGATCGTTCCGAATGGGATGTCATCGTCATCGGCGGGGCTCCCCCGGGCGAGAACGCCGCCCAGTACGCCACGCAGGACTCCGGTCTGGAAGCGGTCATCGTCGAGGAGGCGCTCCTCGGCGGGGAATGCTCGTTCTGGGCATGCATGCCGAGCAAGGGCCTGCTGCGGCCGGTCGAGGTGCTCGAGATCGGCCGCCACCTGCCGGGCATCAAACAGGCGCTGCTGGGCCGCGACCTCGACGTGAACGCCGTCCTCGCTCGCCGCGACACGATCGTCAACCATCTCGATGACCAGTCGCAGGTGGACTGGTGCATCAACACCGGGATCGACGTGATCCGGGGCCACGGCAGCCTGGCCGGCGAGAAGACGGTCGTCGTCACCAAGCCCGACGGCACCACCCGCACCATCACCGCCCGCCATGCGGTCGTGCTCGACACCGGCTCGTCCGCTGCGGTCCCGGACATCGACGGGCTGCGGGCCGCCCGGCCCTGGATCTCCCGCGACGTCACCAACATCCACACCATTCCGCAACGCGTCGTGATCATCGGCGGCGGCGTCGTGGCGTGTGAGGCGGCGACCTGGCTGAACGGGCTCGGCGTCGAAGAGCTCACGATCGTGCAGGCCCCCGACCGGCTGCTGGAGCGCAACGAGCCGTTCGCGAGCGAGCTGGTCGCCGACTACCTGCGCGGGGCGGGAGTGCGGCTGGAGCTCAACTCGCGTCTCACGTCCGTCTCCCGCCCGCACGTCAACGAGGAGGGTTACGGGGTGCCGCACGGCGGCGAGGTCACCGTGACGCTGAACACCGGCACCGTCATCACCGCCGACGAGATCGTCGTCGCCGTCGGGCGCCGGCCCAACAGCACCGGCATCGGCCTGGACACGGTCGGCGTCGAGGAGGGCGGCTTCGTCACGGTGGACGACCACATGACCGTGACGGCGGTCCCGGGTGAGTGGCTGTACGCCATCGGCGACCTCACCGGCCGGGCACTGCTCACCCATATGGGCAAGTACCAGGCCCGGGTGGCCGGAGACGTCATCGCCGCGCGAGCCACCGGCGTCGCCCTCGACCCGAGCGTCTACAGCCGGCACTCCGACCTGGCCGACCACGACCGAGTCCCGCAAGTGACGTTCACCAATCCCGAGGTCGGCTCGGTCGGGCTGACCGAGCATGCCGCCCGCGAGGCCGACATCGACGTCGAGACGGTCGACTACGACCTCGCGGCGCTCGCGGGCACGTACGTCGCGCGGGAGGACTACGTCGGACGCGCGAAGCTCGTGATCGACCGCGGCACCGACACCATCGTCGGCGCCACGTTCGTCGGCTCCGAGATCGCCGACCTGGTGCACGCCGCCACCATCGCGATCATCGGCAAGGTGCCCCTCGCGGCGCTGTGGCACGCGGTGCCGAGCTACCCGACCCCGAGCGAGATCTGGCTGCGCCTGCTGGAGACGCTGGGCCGCCAGCGCCAGAAGGCCGCGCGGTGAACCAGGCGGCCAGCTTCGTCACCCTCGCCACTGCAGATCTCGACGCGGCTCGCGCGTTCTACGTCGAGGGCCTCGGCTGGACCCCGACGCTCGACGTGCCGGGCGAGATCATCTTCTTCCAGGTCGGCCACGGCCTGATGCTCGGCCTGTTCGAGGAGGCGCACTTCAGCGCCGACCTCGATGCTCCCGGCACTGCGTCGGTGCCGATCCAGGGCATCACGTTGTCGCAGAACGTCGGCAGCCCGGCCGAGGTCGATGCCGTGATCGCGAACGCCACGAACGCGGGAGCCACCATCGTGAAGGCACCCCAGTTCGCCTCGTTCGGCGGCTATCACGGGCACTTCCGCGATCCCAACGGAGTGATCTGGGAGGTCGCGCACAACCCGGGATGGCACGTGGAACCCGGCGGCCGGGTGCGGCTCGACGCCCCGCCAGGCTGACCGGCCGGGCACATAGCCGGAGAGATTGCGCCGTTCGGGTGACCGGCGGCCCGCTTCCAGCGCCGATGACGTGATTGTCATTGATCTGGAGGCCCCCGTGACGGTCGCAAGGTCGCCGGGCCGACGATGGCGTCGACCCCGAGTGGCGCTACTGCTCGCCCTGGCGCTGCTGGTGCCGCTGACCGCGCTGGCGGCGCTGACCGGAGGGTCCGCTGTCAGGAGCCGGGCGCAGCAGCAGATTTCCGCGCGGGTGGAGCGCGATTCCACCGAACTCGGCGCGCTGATGGCCGCGCGCGCCATGATCGTGAACGAGTACGTGCCGTCCTCGGCACTCGCGGCCGCAGCCCAGTTCAAGATCACCGACGAGCAGGTGAAGAAACTCTTCGGGATCGACTTCCCGAAACAACTCCGTGCCGCTCGCCCGCTGGTCGATGCCAGCCCGGCGCTGCGCTCGGACCCGGTCCTGATCGCCGACCTCGAGCGGCTGCACCAGTTGCGCCCCTCGATCGGAACGGGTCGTGGTGACGCCGAAACGATCAGGGCGTTCTTCGAGAACTTCGAGATCGACATCGACAACGTCTGGCGTGCCCGCTTTCAGAGCATGCAGGGCGACATCGAGCAACTGACGGGCAAGACCGGGCTGGTGGCCGAGCGGGTCGACGCGCTGTCGCACTCCTTCGCCGTGCTGATGGCCGCGACGAGCCGGGCCCAGCAGAGCGACCTGGTGGTGAACGGCCCGGGCACCCCGGCGGCCGCCAAGGCTCTGATCGAGGCGAACGGCACATTCGCCGCGAGCACCGCGGGCTTCCCGGCCGGGCTGGGCCCCAAGGCCACCGAGGCATGGACCGCGTGGGAGAAGGACCCGCAGTCACGAGCCTGGGAGCAGACGATCGCCCAGACAGTCGACACGGCCCTGGCCGGACTCCGCTCGCCGCTGGCGACCAATACCCTCGCGTACGGTGTCGCGTTCACCAAGGAGCCGCACTGGCTGAACGAGCTGACCGCCGTGACGGTAGGCGCCTCGACCGACATGCGCGAGGTCGCCCACCGCGAGGCGCTTTCGGCGGCCCGCAGCTACCGCAACGAGCTGACGATCTTTGCCCTCAGCGTCCTGATCGCGGCCGGTGCCACGGTCCTGCTGGCACGTGCGGTCGTGCGACCGCTCCGGCGGCTGTCGGCGTCGGCGCGTCGCGTGGCCGAGGGCGATTTCGCGCTCCAGAGCGTGCGGCCCGGCGGCCCCCGCGAGGTTGCCGACACGATCGCTGCCGTCGATGAGATGACGTCGGTCTTCAGCGCCGTCGAGGCCTTCACGGTGACGCTCGCGGAGAACCCGGACGCTTCCCTCACTCGACGAACCGCTTCCCGGCCGCACCGGGCAGGCGCTGCAGACCACGCTCAACCGGCTGCGGGAATCCGTGCGCCACGCCGAGCGCCAGCGGGTGATCCTGCACGAGATGGCCACCCACGACTCGCTCACCGGCTTGCTCAACCGGCAAGCCGCGCGGTCGGCCGTCATCCGCGAACTCGCGATGGCGCGGCGCGAGTCGCGGGCCGTGATGATGCTCTACATCGACCTCGACAACCTCAAGGGCATCAACGACAGCTACGGCCACAAAGTCGGGGACGACGCGATCCGCCTCACCGGCCAGGCGCTTCGCACTGCCGCGCGGGAGTCCGACATCGTGGCCAGGGTCGGCGGCGACGAGTACCTCGTGGCGGGTCCGGCCGCAGCGCACGACGAGGTACAGGCGCTGGCAGACCGGCTGCGCCGCACCGTCGCGGCCAGCCGGCTGGCCGTCGGCGCCGAGCTCGGTACCCCTTCGCTGCAGCATCGGCGTCAGCTACTCCGCACCCGACGACGACGTCGGCTCCCTCGTCCACAAGGCGGATCAGGCGCTGTACGTGGCCAAGCAACTCGGCCGTGACCGCAGCGCGTGGCACGACGACGCAGCGGATCGCGTCCCGGGCTGAGCCTGCGTGCGGGCTACCCCCCGAGCGCCGCCCGGATCGACTGGCGCAGCGAGCCCATCGTCGCGATCACCGCCGTCGGCTCGTAGCCGCAGTGGGCCATGCAGTTGTCGCAGCGCGGGTCCTGCCCCGCCCGTAGCTGTCCCAGTCGGTGGTGTCGAGCAGCTCCTGGTAGTCGCGGTGTAGCCGTCGCCCATCAGGTAGCACGGCTTCTGCCAGCCGAACAGCGAGTAGCTGGGGATTCCCCACGGCGTGCACTCGAAGTCGGCCTTGCCCTCGAGGAAGTCGAGGAACAGCGGCGAGTGGTTCAGCCGCCACCGCTTGCGGCGTCCCTCGGCGAACGCCTTCTTGAACAGCTCACGGGTCTGCGTGACGCCGAGGAAGTGGTCCTGGTCGGGCGCCTTCGAGTACGCGTAGCCGGGGAGATCTCATGTTGTCGACCTCGAGCTCGTCGTTGAGGTAGTCGAGCACCTCGATGACGGTCTGCGGGGTGTCGGTGTTGAAGAACGTCGTGTTCGTCGCGACCCGGAAGCCCTTGGCCTTGCGCCAGGTTCACGGCCGCCACGGCCTCGTCGAACACGCCGTCCTTGTCAACCGACTCGTCGTGGCGCTCGCGCAGGCCGTCGATGTGGATGGCCAACGTGAAGTACGGCGACGGGGGAACAGGTCCAGCTTGCTTGGCGCAGCAGCACCGCGTTCGTGCACAGCAGACGAAGCGCTTGTCGGCCGACCAGCGCGTTGACCATCTCGTCGATCTGCGGGTGCATCAGCGGCTCGCCGCCGGCGATCGAGACCATCGGGCGCGCCGCACTCTCGTATCGCCGCGAGCGCCTGCTCGACCGGCATCCGCTGCTTCAGCAGGACTCGGCCGGCTGCTGGATCTTGCCGCAGCCCGGCGCACGCCAGGTTGCACGCGAACAGCGGCTCGAGCTCGACGATCGAGCGGGAACCTCTCCGTCCGGCGAGCTTCTGCTTGAGCCAGATACGCACCCGATGCGCAGCGCTCTGACGCACGGCATGGCCATGTCACGGCACCTCCTTGGGCAGGGCGAACGGATGTCCTCGGTCACTGTGCGCCGCTCGGCACGCGATCGGGCCGAGCCCGGCGAGGCGTGCGACCACCTCATCGACCAGACTCTGCGGCGCCGAGGCGCCGGCGGTGATGCCCGATCCGCGCGCACGCCGCGCAGCCGACCCAGGTCGAGCCCGCGCGCCTCGTCGACGAGCAGTGCGCGCGGCGCCCGCGCCGCTCGGCCACCTCGACGAGGCGCGCGCGAGTTCGACGAGTTCGGCGAGCCGACGACGAGACGAGGTCGGCGTCGGCCGCGACCTCGCGCACCGCCTTCTGCCGGTTCGGTCGTGGCGTAGCAGATGTCCTCGGGCGGCGGCGCCGACGAGCGCGGGGAATCGCTCCCGCAGCGCGGCGACGACCTGCTCGGCCTCGTCGACGGCCAGCGTCGTCTGCGTCAGCGTAGGCGACCCGTGCTCGGGTCGCTCGACCTCCACCGCGTCGGCCTCCTCGGCCGTGCCGACCACCGGATCCGGCCCTCCGCCTCGCCGACCGTCCCGCCGACTTCCTCGTGGTCGTCGTGGCCGACCAGCACGACGGTGCGTCGCCTGCTCGCGCGTGCCGGCGCGCCTCGCTGTGGACCTTCGCGACGAGCGGGCACGTCGCGTCGATGACAGCCAGCGCCGCTGTCGACCGCTTCGGAACGCACCTGGGGCGCGACGCCGTGCGCGGCGAACATGAACGCGCACCCGTCGGGCACCTCGTCCAGCTCCTCGACGAACACCGCGCCCCGCGCTGCTCGAGCTCGGCGCACGACGTGAGTGTTGTGGACGATCTGGCGGCGCACGTAGACCGGCGCCCCGAAGCGTTCGAGTGCAGCGGCGACGGTGTCGATCGCACGCTCGACCCCGGCGCAGAACGAGCGCGGCGACGGCGAGCACGACCTCGCGGGCGCCGGCGGCCGCCGCCCACTGCTCGAGCAGCGGCGCGATCTCGCGCAGCGTGGCAGGGCGACGATGCCGCGCTCGATGATGCCGGGATGCCAGCAGCGGAGCGGCGGCGGTGTCGGCGCACGACGACGGCCACGGCCGCGAGCGGGCCGCCGGCGGCCGCAGCGGCCGCGGCGACCGCCGCCGTCTCCATGTCGACGGCGATCGCGCCCGAGTCCTGCGAGTTGCCGCGCGTCGCGCGGGTCGGTGCGCGGGCTTCGTTGCGCTGATCGTGACGAGCGGGCCGACGTGCACGCGCAGTCCGGCGCCGGCGCAGCAGCGCCGCGAGCAGCGGGGCGGACGGGCACGGGACGTCGACCTGCCGTCGCCGCGAACCACCGACTGGCGACGACGACGTCGCCCGGCGCGCAGGGCGGCGCGAGCCCACCGCAGACGCCGACGACCGCCACCGGCCCCGTGCGCCGGACCGGCGCGCCCGACGGCGCGCGTCGGCGCGCGGCCGCGGCCCATCCCGGTGCGCACGACGGCAGCGCCGGCAGCACCGCGCGCACGGCGCGGACGCCTCGACCCGCAACGGGGCCAACACGCGCGAGCGCCCGGCTCATTGCCATCGTCGCCACCGTCCCTCCGCCGCGGCAGTACCGGCCGAGCGCCGACACCGGGAACACGTGCCGGTACAGGTGATAGTTGATGTAGAAGTCGCCGGGAAACCCGGTGCCGGTGAACTGCGGCTCGTCCCAGGTCCCGGCAGCGGTCTGATGGGCGATCGAGCCAGGCCACTCCCGCGATCGAGCTTGCCTGCTCGACCCTCTCGCCGCCAGCAGCGCCAAGCAGCGCCCAGGCGGTCTGCGACGCGGTCGACTCGCCGCGGCCGGCCCAGGCCGGGTCGTCGTAGGAGCGCATGTCCTCGCCCCAACCGCCGTCCTCGTTCTGATGTTCGCTGCAGCCAGCGAACGGCCCGCACGATCGCCGGCGCTGACGCCTCGACACCGGCCGCGACCAGCGCCGGCACGGCGGCCCCGACCCCGTAGACGTGATTGGCAGCCCCAGCGTCCGAACCAGGAACCGTCGGGCTCCTGCTCGCGCGAGCAGCCAGGCGACGCCCGGGCTGGCACGCGGGGTATCGAGCCCGCCCCTCGGCGGCCGAGCACCTCGACACGTGAGCGGTGACGTCAGCCGACGGCGGATCGATGACCGCACCGAAGTCACAGAACGGCAGCTTGTAGGCCAGCTCGCGGGTGTTGTCGGCGTCGAACGCGCCCAAGCCGCCGCCGCGGCACTCCATCCCGCCCGTCCAGGCGACCCCGCGGCTCGATCGCGCCGCGATCCGCGCCGGTCGCGGCAGCACCCGGTCGCAGCGCGAGCACGACCTCGGCGGTGTCGTCGGTGTCGGGGTAATCGTCGTTCTCGAACTCGAACGCCCAGCCGCCCGGTGCGAGCTGCGGCCGCCGCACCGCCCAGTCGCCGCTGACGCGGATCTCCTCGTCGACTCCACCCAGCGCGCCGCCCGCGAAACCATCGGATCCTGCGGGTCCACGCCGGCGTCGAGCAGCCCGATCGAGCGCGAGCGCGGTGTCCCAGACCGGCGACTGGCAGGCCTCGAGCCGGCGAACCGTGCCGGCGGCGTCTCCTCGTGCACCAGGAAGCCCTCGAGGCCCTGATGCCCGCGGCCATGACCGGGGAGTCGAGCGCGTAACCGCTCAGGTGCAGCGCCAGCAGCGAGTACACCCAGGGCGGCTGGATCCCGCCCCACGCCGCCGTCGGCCTCCTGGCGGGTGATGATCCACCGCACACGCGCGCCGGCTGCCGAGCCGCCGCAGCCAGCCAGCGGCCGCCGCGCGTAGCGGTGCAGCACGACGGTCGAGCCGCTGGAAGCAGCCGCCGCCAGGAGCGCGCGGACAGGAATGCCGGGGCAGCGGCACCCGTGCGGCAGCTCGTCGATGCCGGGCAGCGCCCGCTGCGGCCCAGGGTGGTCACGATCGGTCAGCGGCACGATCGTCTGGCGGGCCCAGCAGGCCAAGTCGTAGACGTTCAAGCGGCGCCCAGCGGAGCAGGACATCAGCTCCGGCGGCAGGTCCGGCAGCTCGTCCCACGACCACAGCCCGAAGAGCGCCAGCCAGATGCGGGTGAAGACGCGGGGCTCTCGACCCCGCCGGCCGCGCAGGACCACGCCGGCAGCCTTCGCCGATGTGCGGCGCGTCGGCGCCGTCTCCCGGCGAGCCGCAGCGCCAGCTAGGCCTCGATCGTCGTCGACAGATCGGCCGGGCCGCCGTAGAAGTTGGCCCACGTGCCGTCGGCGCGCTGCTGGGAACGGATCCAGGCGGCTGCCTGCCGCGGTCTCCTCGGCTGTACGGATGCCGAGGAACTCGCGCAGGAGCAGATCCTCCGCGTCCATCGTCACGTTCGTCTCCAGCTCGCCCTTCCACCACCCGGCCTCATCCTGCTGCTCGCGCAGGTAGCCGATGGCGCGCTCGAGCGCGACCGCCGCACCCTGAACGAAAGGACCGGAATGCACTTCCAGATCAGACGAGCCCGCGGGCATCCGCTCGGAGGCGACGCTCATGCACGCCGCTCGGGAACTGTTGGCGGCTGGCCTGACAATCGCACCGAGGCTGGGTTCATCGGCGGCGACCTCCGATTCCTCATCGCTTGGGATCATTCTGCCCGCCCTGCCGTGTAGTACTGGGAAGCGCCCCGCGGGACACGGCCCGGCAATACGGCAGAACGATCAAGGAGGCTCCGTTGCCACCCCCATTCTTGTGCGTTTCTGGCCCCATGCGTCGATCTGCCGCACCTTGCGTGCAAGAGAATGCCGAAAACTGACGCTCCGCAGCCCGGCAAGGTGAGTGCGGCCGACCGGGAATGGCTCGAAAATCGCATTGCCGAACTCGATGCGGCCCGGGCCAAGCGCGAGAACTTCCCGGTGGCCAGCCGCATCCTGCACGCCCGGCGAAGGCGCGAACTGCTCGACGTCTACGTGCTCGCGCGCCTGATCGACGACGTCGGCGACGAAGCCCCTGGCGACCGGCTCGCGCTGCTCGAGCTGATCGACGACGAGCTCGACCTGGTCGCCGCGGGCCGTCCGACGCTGGGTCCGGTCGCGGCGCTGGTGCCGGTCGCCCGTGACCGGGGCCTGTCGATGCGCCCCTTCCACGACCTGGTGGCGGCCAATCGGATGGATCAGCAGGTCACGCGCTACGCCGACTTCGCCGCGCTGCGCGGCTACTGCCGGCTGTCCGCCGAACCGGTCGGCCATCTCGTGCTGGCACTCTGGGATCTCGACGACGAGCGGCGCGTCGCCCTCTCCGACGACGTCTGCACCGGGCTGCAGATCGCCGAGCACCTGCAGGACGTGGGTGAGGACCTCGCCGCCGGGCGTCTCTACCTGCCCGAAGACGCGCTCGCCAGGCACGGCGTCACCGCGGAGCTGCTGGCCCGCTCCGGGCGGCTCTCCGCCGCCGACCGCGCGCGGGTCGAGTCGCTACTGGCCGAGGTGTCCGAGCGGGCGCGGATCTTGCTGGCCGCCGGCCCGCCGCTGGTGCGGCTGGTCCGGGGGGCGCCGCGGATAGCTGTAGCGGGATTCACGGCAGGTGGGCTGGCGGCGCTGGATGCCGTCCAGGCCGCGGGCGCCGACGCGGTGCACGTCACGCCGGGACCGAAGAAGCGGCGCGTGGTGTGGCACACGGTTCGCACCCTGGCGGCGGGAATCCGTGGCTGAGTCCGCAGCGCAGTCGGTCGTCGTGGTCGGCGGGGGCCTGGCCGGCCTGTCCGCCGCACTCGACCTGGCCGAGGCCGGGTGGCGGGTCACGCTGCTGGAGGCGCGACCGAGGCTGGGCGGCGCGACCGCCTCCTTCACCCGCGACGGCCTGACGCTCGACACCGGCCAGCACGTCTTCCTGCGCTGCTGCACCGCCTACCGCAGCTTCCTGCGACGGCTCGGCGTCGAGCACCTGACGCAGCTGCAGCCCCGGCTCGACGTGACGGTGCTGCACGGCGAGGGATCTGACGTGCGCGCCGCTCACCTGCGACGCAGCCGCTTCCCGCTGCCCCCGCCGCTGCATCTGGCCGGCGGGCTGCTGCGCTATGGCGCGATGCCGCTGGGCCAGCGGCTGCGCAGCGTCCCGGCGGTGCTGGCGCTCGCCCGGCTCAACCAGCAGGACCCGGCCGTCGACGCCCGGTCCTTCGGCGACTGGCTCGACGCGCATGGCCAGCGCGGGCTCAGCCTGCCCGCGCTGTGGGAGCTGCTGACCGTCGCGACGCTGAACGCGCCGCCGCGGGAGGCAAGCCTGGCCCTCGCGGCCAAGGTCGTACGCACCGGGCTGCTCGAGACCTCCGGAGGGGCTGACATCGGCTACAGCCGGGTGCCCCTCGGCGCGCTGCACGGTGACGCCGGGCGGGCCAAGCTGGAGTCGCTGGGTGCGCAGCTGCGTACCGGGTGCCGGGTACGCGAGCTACGGCGGGCAGCGGACGGTTGGCACCTCGAGACGGACGGCGGGGGCATGCAGACCGGCGCGGTCGTCCTCGCCGTTCCCCATGACATCGTCGCCGATCTGGCGCCGCGCGGGGCGTGCCTGGACACGTCGGGCCTGCGCGCGCTCGGCAGCAGCCCCATCGTCAACGTCCACGTGTTCTACGACCGTCGCGTGATGGACGAGCCCTTCGCGGCCGCAATCGGGTCGCCGGTCCAGTGGGTCTTCGACCGCACCCAGGCGGCCGGCGTCACCGCCGGGCAGTACCTGGCGATCTCGCTGTCGGCCGCAGCGGACTGGCAGCAGCGCAAGGCCGCCGAGATCGAGCAGATCTTCGTCGACGAGCTCTCCCGGCTGCTGCCGCGCGCGAAGCCCGAGCACGTCCAGCGCGTGCTGGTGACGCGCGAGCCCCACGCCACGTTCGCCCAGCAGCCCGGGCAGCTGGCACGCCGGCCGCTGAACCCCACCGCCATGCCGGGGCTGGTGGTGGCCGGCGCGTGGACCCGCACGGGATGGCCGGCGACGATGGAGGGGGCGGTTCGCAGCGGCCAGGCAGCAGCACGAGCGTTGTTGCCGGTATGAGAGCGACCTCATGACAGAATTGACGACAGATGTCGCTGGGGGGGAACGACGGCTCGCGGACGGAGGTCGATGACGGCGAACGTGTCGACGTTGGACGAGGCCTACGCCGAGTGCAAGCGGATCACCCACCAGCAAGCTCGTAACTTCTCGTACGGGATCCGGCTGCTACCTGCGCAGAAGCGCTCCTCCCTGTCGGCTGTCTACGCATTCGCCCGGCGTGCCGATGACATCGGCGACGATCCCGACCTGCCGCAGGACGTGAAGGTCCAGCGCCTCGCCGCGTTGCGCGCGCAGCTCGATGATCTCGGCGAGGCGCAGAGCGATCCGGTGCTCGTGGCGCTCGACGACACCCGCAAGCGCTTCCCGCTCCCCCTCGAGGCCCTGCAGGAACTGATCGACGGCATCGAGATGGATGTCCGCGGGACCACCTACGCCACGTTCGACGACCTGGTGCTGTACTGCCGCCGGGTGGCCGGCACGGTAGGGCGGCTGTGCCTGTCGATCTTCGGCGGCACCACCCATCCGGATGCGCCGAGGCTGGCCGACCAGCTGGGGGTCGCCTTGCAGCAGACCAACATCCTGCGTGACGTGCGCGAAGACCTCGGCAACGGCCGGGTCTACCTCCCCAAGGAAGACCTGGACCGGTTCGGGGTGACCCTGGAGCTCGACGAGCAGGGCGATCTGCGCGGCCCGGTGGGCCCCTTCGCCGACATGATCCGCGCCGACACCGCCCGGGCCGAGCAGTGGTATCGAGAGGGTTTCGAGCTCCTCGACCTGCTGGATCGCCGCAGCTTCGCGTGTTGTGCCGCCATGGCCGGCATCTATCACCGGCTCAACGGGGTGATCGCCGCCGATCCGGCGGCGGTGCGCACCCAGCGGGTTTCGTTGTCCGGAGGCGACAAGGCGAAGGTCGCCGTGCGCAGCCTGGCGGGGAGGCGGCCATGACGATCTACGCGCCGCAGACGACCGGGGCCGAGGGGCTGCCCCGGGTGCTCGGCGAGCTGCGCGAGCTCACCGAGCCGGCGATCCGGGAGACGGTGTCGCGCCTGCATCTGGGCCTGGAGCGGGTGGAGTCCTATCACCGGGGCTGGACCACGGTCGACGGGGAGCCGTCCGGGCGCCCCACCGGCAAGGCCCTGCGATCGGCGCTCGCCGTGCTGTCGTCACGCGCGGTCAGGGGCCCTGACGAATACGGCATCGCCGCCGCCGTAGCTGTCGAACTCGTCCACGACTTTTCTTTGCTGCACGACGATTTGATGGACGGCGACACCCGCCGCCGGCATCGCCCGACGGCCTGGGTCGCCTATGGCGCCGGCGCCGCCATCATTTCCGGAGATGCCCTGCTGTCGCTCGCGATCGGGCGCGTGTTGGATTCCGGAAGTGCCAGCACGCTCGAGGGAATTCGCTTCCTCAATCGCTGCGTGAGCGAGCTGATCGAGGGACAGGCGCTCGACCTGGAATTCGAGACCCGCCGTGACGTCACGCTCGACGACTGCCGCCGCATGGCAGCGGGGAAAACGGCGTCGCTGCTGGAATGCGCGTCGGCGCTGGGCGCGATTCTCTCCGGTGCGCCCGAGGGTGAGATCGAACTCCTGCAGGGCTTCGGCCAGCAACTCGGGATGGCTTTTCAGCTCGTCGACGACGCGATCGGCATCTGGGGAGACTCCGACGTGACCGGCAAGCCGGTGCTCGGAGATCTGCGCTCACGCAAGAAGACCCTCCCCATCACCGCGGCGCTGGAATCGGGGGTGGACGGGCTCGACGCGCTGCGCTCGGTCATGTTCGGTGAAGGTGCCCAGCCGCCCGAGGAACTGCTCGAGGCCGCCGCCGACGAGCTGAGCGCCGCCGGCTTTCACAAGTGGGTGCTCGATGAGGCCCGCCACCACCTGGGCGCGGCCGAGCGTCATGTCGAGACCCTGAACGCGCCGGAAGCCGTGAAGGCCGATCTGCTGGAGCTCGCCCACTTCGCGACCTTCCGCCAGCTCTGAACCGGCGCCGGCAGCGGCGCTCAATCCAGCGCGTCGAGCTGCGCCCGCAGGAGCCGGGTGTCGAGCCTGCCCAGCTCGGCGCGTAACGCGGCCGCTTGCCGTTGCAGCCGCTCGCCGTCGACGCGCTCGGCGAGTTCGTCCGAGGCGCGCGCCCAGGCAGCATCGGACTCGACGACATCGAGCTCGGCGACCAGCTGCTCGCGCTGCGTGGTCAGCTGCGCGATGAGCTCGGCAGGATCGGAGCGCCGCCGCCATCTCATGCCGACCATGGTGCATTGCGTTTGGGGGAACGCGCGGTCGAGGCCGCCCTCGGGGGGCGCGGACAGCCTCGACCGTGCGGGCGGGAGCCGGACCAGCTCCTGCCTCATCGGCCGATCGGGCATTCACCCCTTGAGGCTGGCGAGTGCCCGTCGACCCGGATTCATAGCGTCGGCCCGCTTTGTGAGAACAGCCGCACGGACGGATGAGGAAGCTCTCATGTAGCGCCGGCCCGGCCGGCTCGTGCCGGGGCGCCGGCGATGAGAAGGGCCTCACGATCGGCTCACCCATGGGCCATTCCCCTTGCGCAGTATGGGTTTCACACCAGCAAGAACCGAAGGGGGGTGATTCCCATGCAGACTGCACCCACGAGCCGCGATCGCCACCAGGACAAGGAGATCGAGAAGGACAAGGACAAGGACGGAGGGAGGGACCGCTGAGCGGTTCCATCCATACGCGAAAACGCAGGCTTCGCCGATCACGGCGGGCCTGCGTTTTCGCATGCCCCACCCGAAATAGAGGGGCACACCGGTCAGCCTGGGATCCGCAGACGAGCTGTCAGCTCACCGGTCACACGAGCAGGGCTTTGGTGTCCTGCTGGTCGCACAGCTCGCGAAACGGGCCGCCGGCAGCAAGCAGCTGTTGCGGCGCACCCGTCTCCGCCACCACCCCGTCATTGATCACGACGACGAGATCGGCAGTACGCGCGAGCGACATCTGGTGGGTCACCATGACGACGGTCCGGTCGCGTCCGACAAGGCGAAGGGTGTCGGCGACCTGAGCTTCGCTGTGCGCGTCGAGCCCGCTCATGGGCTCGTCCAGCAGCAGGATCGGGCAGTCGCGGAGCAGGGCCCGGGCGATGGCAAGCCGGCGCCGCTCGCCTCCCGACAGCCGATGCCCGCCGTCACCGAGCTGGCTGTCCAACCCGCCCGGCAGCCGGGCGATCAGCGGCCCGAGACCGCACATCTGCAGCGTTTCGTACGCCTGCTCGGCCGTCGCGTGCGGCGACCCCCAGCGGACGTTGTCCAGCAAAGACGCGTCGAGCAGCCACGTGTCCTGCGGCACCAGTGCCATACGGCTACGCACGTCCTCGATCGCGCAGTCACGCACGTCGACGCCGCCGACGCGAACGCTTCCCAGGTCGGGGTCGTACAGCCTGACGGCCAGGGAGAGCAGGGTCGTCTTACCGGCCCCGCTGCGCCCCACCAGGCAGACGAACTGGCCGGAGGGGATGAGTAGGTCCAGGCCGGAGAGGATGGGCCGGTCGCGCTCGTACCTGAAACTCACCCCGCGAAACTCGATGGGTAGGCCGCGACGGCCGGACGAGTCGATTGTCAACGGCATGGAAGGCGCGGGAAGTACGTGCGGGCTGTCCAGCACCTCCGCAAGCCTTTGCCGGCCCGCCGCTCCGCGGGCGAAGACGCTGCCGAGCCGGGCGAGCGACCTTATCGGCGCGTACATCAGACCGACGTAGGTGAGCAGCACGAGCAGGGTTCCGAGGGTCAGGTGCCCCGCCTTGACCTGCACCGCACCGACGCACAGGACACTTCCGGTACCGGCGGCGAGGATGACGTCCGCCACCGGAGTGAAGCGCGCTTCGACCACCGAGGCATGTTCAGCGGCTCGGGTCACGGAGCTGTTCAGCGCCCGGAATCGGGTGCGGCTGCGCCGTTGCTCGCTGAAGGCGGTCACCGCACGGATGTTTCCCAGCACGTCGCCCATGTAGGCCGCGAGCACTCCGACCTCGGATCGGGCGCCCAGCTCAGCGCGCTGGACTCGGCGCCGGCGAGCCACCGTCAACCCAGCCAGTGGCGGCGCCACGAGCGCCGAGACGATGGCCAGTGGCGGGCTGACGACAAACAGCACAAGCGCCATGCCGAGGAGGGTCAATGTCTGCGGCACCAGGACATCTGCCCAGGCTGTCAGCGCTTCCTGCACCCGGGTCACGTCTCCGGTAAGGCGGGTCACGAGTTCGGAACTGCGATGGCCTTCATGGAATCGCAGGTCCAGTTCGAGCAGCCGGGTGAAGACTCGTTCCCGCAACGTCCCGGCGATCCGCTCGCCGGCGACACGAACGAAGCGGACCGCGACATAAGTGCAGACGGCACTCGCTGCGGTGATCAGAACGGTCGCGAGCCCCGCGGTCATGGCGATGCGCAGCCAGCCGGTCCCGACCACCGGGCTCAGCCAGGGCGGCGGTCGGCGGCCTCCGACGACATTGTCCACGAGCAGTTTCAGTGGCCAGGGGGCGAGCAGATCCAGTGCCGTCTCGAGCACAGTGACGATGGACACCACGGCGAGAAGGCCGCGGTGGGGCCGCAGGTATTCGCGCCAGCGCGGGCCCACCGGTCTCCGCTCTGTCAGCACGAACAGAGCCTGCGCGACCAGCAGCACTGGCGAGTGAGAAGCCCATGAGGGCTGTCTCATCTACCCGCGCTACACCTCCACGAGCCGGTAGCCGGCACCGCGGACAGTTCGGATGCGCGCGGCGCCGACCTTTTGCCGCAGATAGCGGACGTAGACGTCGACGACGTTGCTTCCGGGGTCGTAGTCATAGCCCCATACCCGGCTCAGGAGCTGCTCGCGGGTGAGTACGCGACCGGGGTTTCGCAGGAAGAACTCGGCGAGCGCGAACTCCCGGGCGCTCAGGTCGCCGCTGCGCCCGTCGGCGGTGGCAACCCGGGTTCGCAAGTCCAGCGAGAGTCCACCACAGCGCAGGACATGCGTCTCGGGTATGCGGTCGCCGCGCAGGCGTAGCCGGATTCGAGCCAGCAATTCCTCGAATCGAAACGGCTTGGAGAGGTAGTCGTCAGCACCCCCTTCCAGACCGGCCACCGTGTCATCGATCCCGCCTCGCGCCGTCAGCACGATCACCGGAATTGTCGAGCCCCGGCGGCGCAGCTCGGCCAGCACCGAAAAGCCGTCCCGGCCGGGAATTCCCAGGTCGAGCAGGATCAGATCGAATTCGCCGGTGGTGGCCAGATCGAACGCGGTGTGACCGTCAGCGGCCGTGGTGGTGGCAAAACCGTTGGCGCGCAAGCCTTTTTGCACGAAGCTGGCGATGCGTTCCTCGTCCTCCACGATGAGGATCTGACTCATAGTGCCGCATCCGTCCATGGCGCCGGCTGGTCGAGTGGCAGCACCAGGCGAAATTCCGCGCCGCGTCCGGGCGAGGACGAAACGTCGACCCGCCCGTGGTGCGCCTCGACGATGCCCGCGACGATCGCCAACCCGAGACCGGCTCCCTCGCCCATCCCCTGACGGATGCCTCCGCGGTCGAAACGCTCAAAGATGCGCGACTGATCCGCCTCAGGAATGCCGGTCCCGGTGTCGCGCACCCAGAACGTGACGGAGTCGTGGTCCAGATCCGCGCCGATCGTGATGCTGTCATCGGCCCGGGTGTGCTGGACCGCGTTGGTGGCCAGTTGCATCAGTGCCTGAGTGATCCGCTGCCGGTCCATGGCGACGGTGGAGGTCCGCGGACACGACGTCTGCCACCCCCGAGGACCGAGGGCAGTCGCCTTCGTATGCACGTCGTGGACCAGTTGCGACACGTCGACGAGATCGAGGCGCAAGAATTTCGGCTGGCTCGACTTGGCGATCGTCAGCAGGTCGTCAACCATGCGGGCCATCCTGTCCAACTCGTCGTCGACGAGAGCGAGCGTTTCTGCGCGTTCCACCGGATCGTCCCCCATCAACTCGAGGTGGCCACGAACGATGGTGATCGGCGTCCGCAGCTCATGCCCCGCATCGTCGATGAAAGCGCGTTGCGCGCGAAAAGCCTCCTGCAGCCGATCGAGCATGCCGTTGAACGTGGAAGCGAGCCGGCTGACCTCGTCCGAACCGCGGACGGGGATACGGCGGCGGGTATCGGTGTCGGAGATGGTGTTGGCGAGTTCGGTGACCTGGCGAACCGGGGCGAGGACGCGCCCCGCAGCCACCCACACGACCGCAAGGGCAAGGAGCAGCACGATGCCACCCGTGCGCAGCAGAACTGAGGTGACGTCGTTGACGGAGGCGCGCTCACGGCTGGCAAAAACCGCGGAGACAAATCGGCCTTGATGGGGATCCCCCGGTGCTGACACCGGCACGACGGCGTAGCGCACGCTGCCCGCAGGGGTGGAGACGTCGCCGAGGCGGGAGGTGGTGGCGTTCGACCACAACGCCACCAAACGCGGATCGGAATCCAGTCGGTACGGCACCGTTCCGGCCAGACGCGCATAAGCGCGGCCATCGAGCAGCGCGACGACGGTCGCGTTCTGCTCGGGGGCGCTTCGTGCCATCCCCGCCCGCAGCAGCTCGCTCACACTCGTCAGCCTGCGTCCCGTTGCCGGATCGATACCGCTTGCGGCCAGCGATTGCAGTTCGGCGACGCGTTCACTGAGTTCGGCGTCGATGCGATGGTTGGTGTGGATCAACAGCTCGCGGCGGGCCAACACGATGGACATGGTCAAGCCGACTCCCAGCAGCAGGATGAAGCCGGTGAAGATGCGCACCCGGGCAGACGACCACGGCGTCCAGCGCTTTCCGGATGCCGACGTGTCGCCACCCGCGTTAGCCCTCACTCGCACGAGTGTGCGGCACCACCGGGACATCCTCGGAATGAGCACCTTCTGCCCGACTCCCGGAACGGGCCGTCGAAGGAGGCGAAGCAGGCGCGCCGTCCGATGAGACCGGCGTGACGGCAGCCGTTGGCGCGAGCCCGCGCACGGTGGCCGCGCCCGAGATGAGCTGGTCGGCTGGGCCGGCACCTGACCCCGGCCACGCCACGTCCCGCGAAGCCTCGGCCGTCACCACTGCAGGCCCCAGCACCAGGATTTCTCGAGTGGCGCGCGGCTTTGCGGTTTCGGTCCTCCGAGCTGCTTTCCCTACGAGGGGCAGAACAGGCTCATTGCGCGCTGCCAGGATCACGGACCGGGGAAGCGCGACACCCTTCTGGTGCGCGGGAAGCACGTGTGGGAGCAGCGACGCCAACACGGCGACTGCGGCAGCACCGCCGAGCAATATCCGACGCACACGTCATATCTCGTCGCCTGGTGTGGCGTGGTGGTGAGCTCCAGATGAGAGCTTCCTCATCACCGCTCCCGCCACACGATCCGGCATCTCCGCAGCCGCTCCGTCAGCATCAGCTATGAACGGTCATCCAACTGTCGGTGGGAGATCACGCTGGACATGCCGTGTCACGTTCCCAGCGATGTCCCACGTTGTATCCCTGACGCACGAACGCGAAGAAATCTTCGCCGGCAACCAGCGGCCCGGTCATCACGATCAGCTCGGACACGCCGGTCAGCGGAAGGCCGCCGTCGCCAGCTCACCGTCTCCGAGCGCGCAGCACGCCGGTCACCATGGGCAGGGTGAACTCGCCGGACGAAGTTTCCGGTCTGCTGGCCAGGAAGGCACGGATCCGGCGGAGTGTCACGTCGCGCTGGTACGCCGGCATGACCAGCATTCCGGCCTTCGTCGCGAACGTCGCCACCAGCGATTCCGCGGTCCGCCGCTGCCCATGCTCGAACTCCGACTTCTCGACCGCACCAAACGAGCGAAGCGAGTCCAGGTCCGGAAACCGTTGCATGGCGGACGCGGACCGCCAGGCAGTACGGGTGTCGCGTAAGCCGACAGCTGCCTCACCGCTGATCCGTGCGAGCTCGGCGACCCATTCGACACGGTCGTCGAACAGGTTCCACAGCCCCGCCAGCGTGCCGCCCGGGGCGAGGACTCTGGCGATTTGCGGCCCCGCGACGTCCATGTCGAACCAGTGCATGGCATTGCCGGCCAGCACAGCGTCGACGCTGGCATCCAGCAGCGGTATCGCCTCGGCGTCCCCGATGATGGTGGCAACCTGCGGCAGCGCCCGACGTAGCTCCGCGAGCATGGCGGGGTCGGGTTCGACCGCGACGACGTCCACGCCTAACCCGGCGAGCACAGCGGTGAGCTTGCCGGTGCCGGCTCCAAGATCCAACACCCGCAGGCCGGGCGCACCCTTCAGCGCCCAACGCATGGCTGCCCGCGCGTAGCTCGGCCGGTGCTCGGCATAAGCGGCCGCCACCCCGCCGAACGATGAAGCAAGGCGCAGCTTCGCATCCTCACCCACGCCCGCAGCGTAACGACGTACCTCATTCGCACGTCGCCCGGCGCGACTGGTCGCAGCAGACCCGGTCGGCCAACCACGGTCGTACCGTTGGTGTGCGGACAGCTGCTCCTACCTTCCCGCGGTCCAGCGCAGCACCCGCGGACGCGCCGGTTCGCTGTTGTCGATCACGATGTCAGCGTTTGCCAGCGGTGACGCCGCTTCGCGGTAGAGCACCTGGCCCAGCAGGTAACGCTTCTCGTAGCGCCGCCGGACTGCTTCCTCGCTGGCGAACAGGTTGAGATGCCGGTCCAGCCCACGCTTCACCACCGAACCGCTGGCCGGATCGGTTAAGGCGGGCACTTTGTCGTCGGGATGAAGTGCGCGTCCCGCGTTCGAACAGCTTCACCTGACCGCAGCGGACTCTCCGTGAGGAGGCCGGGGTGATGCGGTCGTGCTGCATCAAGATCATGGACGCATATGAACCTCTATGCGGAAGGTCAAAGTGACCGCGGACATTTTCATAACCATCACGGACACTCTGTGAACAGAGCCCAGGACGAACCCGTGACCATTTCCATTACGAGCAACCGCCGTGCTGC
>CAVXLW010000001.1:0-245069 GCA_963762695.1 uncultured Actinomycetota bacterium | reverse complement strand
TCCGAGCAGCACCGCCGATCGCGGCGAGCAAAACCGAGTAGCAGTCGGCAGCGGCAAAAGCGAATGTCTTGCCACGCCGAACGGAGTGCCGCCGCCGGGCACGAAGTCAGAGAGGACAGTGCGGACTGGTGACCGTCCTCGACCTGCCGGAGGCCGACGCCACCGACTCCTCGGTGACGACCGCTTCGCCGCCCCACCGAAGGTCACCATCGTTCCCGGTGGGACCGCTGACGTGGCTGAAGTCGACGCCAGATGTCGAGCCTCCTCCGCGTCGTGCGTGGTTTGGGAAGTATCCCTGGCTTGTCGCCCCGTTGGTGTGCTGCCTACCCCTGGCGTTGCACCTGACCGGGTCTGACACTCCCGCCGAGGCCTACCGGGTCTGGCTGTTCCACCATTTCGGTTTCACGATATGGAATACGCAGTGGTACGGCGGCCACACCGTACTCGGGTACAGCGTTATTTTTCCGCCGCTGGCGGGCTTCCTGGGCTCCGGAACGGTCGGTCTGGGCGCCTGCACCCTCACCGCTTTCTGGGCAACTCAGCTGATCAGGCGCGAGACCGGGCGTCAGCATCGGCTGGCCCTGCTGGCGTTCTCCGCCGCGGTGGTGGAAAACCTCGTGGTCGGCCGGATGGCTTTTGCCGTCGGACTGGCCTTCGCCGTCCTGGCGCTGCTGCAGGTGTCGATGCGCCGGCCGCGCCGGGCACTGGTCTCGGCGACGCTGACCTCTCGCGAGCCCGCTCGGCCGGCTTCTTCCTGGTGCTGGCCGCGCTGGCGTGGCTGCGCACCAAGCCGTTGCGCTGTTGCTGCCGCTGGTCGGGGCGATGGTCGGGGCGATCGCCGTCCTGATGTTCCCCGAGCAGGGCCGTTCCCGTTCCCCTCTCCACGCTCATCGCGGTGCTGCTGGTGGCGGCCATCGGGCTGGCCGTTGTCCCGCGCACGTCCGTGGTCATCCGGCGCGCGCTGTGGATCTACGGGCTGATTGCCCTGCCCTTGTTCATCGTGCCCAACCCGATCGGGGGCAACCTGGCACGGCCCGGGCAGTTTGCTGGCCGTCCCGGTCGCGATGATCGCGTTGCGCAACCGCCGGGTCTGGGCTGACTGGTGCTCGTGCCGCTTCTGGTCTGGCACTTCGAGCCGATCGTCCCGGCCCTGGCCAGCCGGGGTGATCCGGCCGCCAGCAGTCGTACTACACCGGCCTGATCGACTATCTGAAGGGACATGACCAGCCGTTCGGCCGGCTCGAGATCCCTTCACGCGTAGTCACTGGGAGGCGCGCTACGTCGCCCCGGCGATGCCGCTCGCCCGCGGTTGGGAGCGCCAGCTCGATCTGCGCTACAACGCGATCCTCTACTCCAAGGACCTCAACCAGGCCACCTACCGCGAGTGGCTCGTCGAGAACGGGGTGCGGTGGGTGGCGCTGCCGAACGAGCCCCTCGACCCGTCCAGCGAGGGTGAGCTGAAGGTCATCCGCACCAAGCCCTCCTACCTCAAGCCGGTCTGGCACGACGCCAACTGGCAGCTGTGGTCGGTCAGCGGCTCGGACGGGCTCACCACCGGTCCGGCGACCATGAAGAAGCTGACGCCGGATTCGTTCACCCTGCATTTCAACCAGCCCGGCAACGCGCTGGTACGCATCCACAGCAACCCTTACTGGACGGTCGCGGGGGATGCGGCCGCCTGTATCAACTCGACCGCCGAGGGTTGGACCTCGGTGACCAGCTCCGGCACCGGTGACGTGACCGTCAAGAGCCAATGGTCGGTGGGCGGCGGCGGCGTCTCGAGTCCTGCGGATGGCGGATGTCTGCCACCATTCTGAGCCGCCCGCGATCGACGCCGATCGCCGTGCCTCCGCAGCGCCGTTTCCTGGCCGCGGGGGCGCTCGTGGTGCTCGGCGTGGCCATCTACCTGGCGTTCGTGTCCCCGATCCGGCAGGTCGACCTCGATGTCTTCCTGCGCGCCGGCCAGGCTGTCCTGCACGGCCACGATCCGTACTCCAGCACCCACAGCGAGACCATCCGCACGAATGCGGCCTTCGTCTATCCGCTGGCCGTGGCGTGGTGGTTCGCGCCGCTCTCCGCGGTCGGCAGCGCCAGTCACCTGATCTACGCGATCTTGTCGCTGCTCGCGATCGGCCTGTCGTGCTGGCTGGCCCGGCCGGGCCAGCCGGTCATCGCCGCGCTGGTGCTGCTGTCCTCCGCTGCCGTCATCGGGCTGCAGGACGGCTCGGTGAATCCCTGGCTCCTGCTCGGCCTGATCGTGGCCTGGCGGTGGCGTGACCGCCCGGTCGTGGCCGGCCTGGCCGTCGCCGCGCTGATCATCTGCAAGCTCTTCCTCTGGCCCGTCCTGGGGTGGTTACTGCTGTCGCGCCGCTACCGTGCCGCGGCGACGGCAGCCGTGGTGTCGGGAGTCGTGCTCGTGGCCGGCTTCACCTTCGGCCCGCTCGGCACCAGCGCTTACGCGTCGATGTTGCACGTTCTCAGTGGTCTCGAGGCGCCCCATGCGGCCGGTCTTTCGGGGCTGCTCATCCACTGGCACGCGTCGCTCGCGCTCGCGACCGTGATCGCCACCGCCATCGCGATGCTCCTGCTGGGGGCGGCGGGCTACCAGTACCGCCGGGGGCCGGCCGGTGGCGGACGCGAGGTGCTGGTCTTCGGCGCGGCCGTGGTAGCCGCCTTGTTCGCGTCGCCGATCGTCTGGCATCACTACTACCTGCTGCTGGCTGCCCCGCTGCTGCTCGCGACCCGCTCGGTCTGGCCGTTCGTCGTGCTCAGCCTCGCCAGCTGGGCAGCTGCCGCACCGCACTCCACCACCACCGTCCACACGGCGCTCGGCTACGTGCTCGGTCTCGGCGGAATCGCGGTGATCGCGATCGTGGCGGCCGTGCGTGCCTGGCGCCAGCCCTCCTCCGCCGATCGCACCCTTGCCCGGGCCTACACCGCGGCGCGCGCGGCGCGTCCGGTTGCCCTGGTCGCCGCCCTTGCGGTGCTGGTCATCGTGGGTGTCTCGGCGCTCGAGAACGTCTCCGTCGGCGGCGGTTGGGGTGCTCTGGTGACGGTCGTGGAGACGGCCTGCGTGCTTGCCTACGTGTGGTCGCGTCGCGCGGATGGCGCTCAAGTCGAGCGCGGACTAGTCCGAAGTAACTAGTCCGTAGGCAGTCCGGCCTTCGGGACACGCAAAGACGCGTGGACGGCTGCGGCTGAGAAGGAGGCCCGACATGCTTGATCCCATGGCGTGCTTGAAAGACGGAATCCCGTTGTCGCTGGTCATCGACCTGCTCGAGGTCGACGGGCCCGACACCTCCTGGATTTACGCGCAGGAGCCGGCCGACACCACATGGACCGTCGACCCGCGTGAGAAGGCGAAGGTCGCCAGCCCGAATTGAGGTCGGGCTGACCGCCTCCCGGTGAACTTCCCTCCGGGCGCACGCGAATATGAAGCATGCGCAGGGGAGACCGGGTCTATCGGCTCGCGATAGGGCTGGGCGGCGGCCTGTTCCGGCTGCTGGACCTGCGCCGTGACGTTCACGGTATGGACAACGTCCCGCCCTCGGGCGCAGCGGTGCTGGCCGTGACGCACTTCGGCTACCTGGATTTCGCGTTGGTGCAGGACGCGGTGTGGCGGAACTATCGCCGCCTCACCCGCTTTCTCGTCACCGATGCTGCATTCGGGCATCCGATCGCCGGACCCCTGCTGCGGGCCATGCGGCACATCCCGGTCCACCGTGCGGCCGGAGCCGGCGCGTATCGCACGGCGCGCCGCGCGTTATGGCGCGGCGAGCTCGTCGGGGTGTTTCCGGAATCCGCCGTGAGCGTCACGACCGAACTCCTCCCGCTCAAGAAGGGCGCCGCCGCGCTCGCCGCAGAAACGGGAGCCCCGCTCATCCCGGTGCTGGTGTGGGGCGGTCAGCGGGTCATGACCAAAGGGATCCCGCCGAGCTGGCGCCGCGCTCGCCACGCCCACATCCACATCCAATTCGGCAGCCCCTTGCATCCGGTCGCCGGCAGCGATCCCGCCGCCGTGACGGCCGAGCTGCGCGCGGCCTTGAGCGCATTGGTCGCCGGCGTCGACCCTCAACCTTCATTGCGGACGAGTTCACGGAAGACGGCGGCGTCGACCTCAGCGGCGTCTGCCGCGGCGAGCCCGGTGAAGCGCAGCGCCAGCTCCGGTCCGTCGGCTCGCACCACCAGCGCGTCAGCCTCCAGCATCAAACCGTCATCGAGCTCCACGGAGATGCCGAGCGCGTAGCCCTCCGACAGGTTGCCGGGCGCACCCGGGTCGAGCGGGTCGCCTGGGTTCTCGGTGAAGACGCGGCAGCCCCCGCGGGAAAGGTCGAGCGTGGTCGCCTGATGGGTGCGACCGCCGGTGTAGAGGCGCACCGGCCGGGTCAGGCCGGCGCGCAGACTACGGCGGCGCGGCTCGTACGCGAGCATCCGCACGCCGGTGAGCTCGGCGCGGCCCGGGCCTGTGGCCCGCTCCCGGGCGAGGGCTGCCACGACGATCAGCGCGTCGGACGGGCTCGAGAAGCTGACCCAGACGTTGCGTCCGGACACCGCGCTGATCGTGGTGGGATCGGCGCTCACCTCCGCGACCACCGTGAGCCCTCCGGGCTCGCTCTGCCACTCCTCGAGCGTCGCCGCGTAGGTGGCGCCGGAGGCGACCGGACTCCCGGGCGCCTGGGCGAGCATCAGGCCGACGACCGAGCCGGGCAGGGGCGGCTCATTAGCACCCTCGCTCATGGCCGGGGTGGGCCCGGTGGGACCCCAGCGTTCCTGTGCCATGCCGGTACCCCCCGTTTTGACAATGAATTACCCACCGTCATCGCTTCATTACGCTATCGGGCTTTTCCCGTGTTGGCTCGGTTGTGTGCCTGCGAACCGGGAGGCGGGTCATCATGTAAGCCTGATCGTTGACGCCGATGGGGGCGAGTCCGGTTGGTAGCCGACTGCAGGAATGAGCCGCATGAGCGAGATGACGACTGAGCAGGCAGCTGACGCTCTTGTCGGGCATTCACCCTTCCCGCCGATCGCTGATTACGGATTCCTTTCCGATTGCGAGAGCACGGCGCTCGTCTCGCCCGGCGGCAACGTCGAGTGGATGTGCCTTCCGAGAATGGATTCGCCGAGCGTCTTCGGCGCCATTCTCGACCGTGGCGCCGGCGGATTCCGGCTGGGTCCGGCCGACATGGCGGTTCCGGTCGCTCGCCGCTACCTGCCCGGCACCATGATCCTGGAGACCAGCTGGGGCACCCCGACCGGCTGGATCATCGTCCGCGATGCGCTGCTGATCGGCCCCTGGCACCACGAGGGCGAACTCTCGCACACCAACCGCCGCGCGCCCACGGATTACGACGCCGAGCACGTCCTGCTGCGCACCATCCGGTGCGTCAACGGCGAGGTCCAGGTGACGATGGACTGCGAGCCCCATGTTCGACTACGGCCGCGAGCCGGCGAAATGGCACTACACCGACTACGGCTACCACCAGGGGGAGGCGACCGCCCCGGGTATCGACCTGACCTTGCGGCTCACGTCCGACCTGCGTATCGGATTCGAAGGACCGAAGGCGGTCGCGCGCACGCTGTTGAAGGAGGGCGACTTCCGCTTCGTCGCGCTCACCTGGACCGAACATCCGCCGCCCTATGACTACGACGAGGCCTACCGGCGCATGGTGTGGACCGCGCACCACTGGCAGCACTGGCTGGCGCGGGGGCGCTTCCCGGACCACCCCTGGCGCCGCCACCTGCAGCGCAGCGCGTTGACGCTGAAGGGCCTGACCTTCGCGCCGAGCGGGGCGCTGGTCGCCGCGGCCACCACCTCGCTGCCCGAAACCCCCGGCGGCGAGCGCAACTGGGACTACCGCTACAGCTGGATCCGCGACGCGACGTTCACGCTCTGGGGGTTGTACTCGCTCGGGTTCGACTGGGAGGCCGACGACTTCTTCTACTTCATCGCCGACATCGCCGACCGTGATCACGAACTGCAGATCATGTACGGCATCGACGGCGAACGCACCCTGGACGAGCACATCCTGGGCCATCTCAGCGGCTACGAGGGCGCCAAGCCGGTCCGCATCGGCAACGGTGCCTTCGACCAGCAGCAGCACGACGTCTGGGGCGCGGTGCTGGACTCGGTCTACATCCACACCCGCTCGCGCGACCGGCTGGACGAGCGGCTCTGGCCGATCCTCTACCGCCAGGTCGAGTGCGCGATCAAGTACTGGCAGGAGCCCGACCGCGGGATCTGGGAAGTGCGCGGCGAGATGAAGCACTTCACCTCCTCCAAGATGATGTGCTGGGTCGCCCTCGACCGCGGGGCGCGGCTGGCCCGCATCCGCGAGGAGCCGGAGCTGGTCGAGCGCTGGCAGGCAGTCGCTGACGAGATCAAGGCCGACATCCTCGCGAACGGGCTCTCCGGACGCGGTGTGTTCACCCAGCACTACGACACCGACGCGCTGGACGCGTCGCTGCTGCTGATGCCGCTGCTGCGCTTCCTGCCGCCGGACGACTCCCGGCTGCGGGCCACCGTGCTGGCGATCGCCGACGAGCTGACGGTCGACGGCCTGGTGCAGCGTTACCGCACCGAGGTGACCGACGACGGCCTCACCGGTGAGGAGGGGACGTTCACCATCTGCTCCTTCTGGCTGGTCTCGGCGCTGGTGGAGATCGGGGAGCTGAACCGGGCGCGCGAGCTGTGCGAGAAGCTGCTCTCGCTGGCGAGCCCGCTCGACCTCTACGCGGAGGAGATCGACCCGCGCAGCGGACGTCACCTGGGCAACTTCCCGCAGGCGTTCACCCACCTCGCGCTCATCAACGCCGTCATGCACGTGATCCGGGCCGAGGGCGCCGCGCAGAAGACCAGCTGGCCGCACGAGATGAACCCGGAGGCGCCGACGCTCGAGGGGACGCCGCGCCCGGCGACGGGAGCGGCCGTGGCCACCGGTCCGGCGAGCGATCTGGGGGCCGGTCCGCGCTGAGGCGCCGCCTGAGCGGGGTCAGGGCTCCAGCGGCTGGCGCGGCCAGTCGAGCAGCTTGGCGCCGAGCACCGCGGTGTTCAGCGTGAAACGGTCGGCGGGATTGGCGGGGTCACGGCCAGTCAGCGCCGTCACGCGTTCGAGGCGGTAGGTGACGGCGCGCACCGACAGGTGGAGCCGGCGCGCCGTCTCGGTGGTGTTGCCGCCGGTCTCGTAATAGGCGGCGAGCGTTTCCAGCAGCGGCGCAGCGCCGCCGCGGGCTTGGGTCAGGGGCCGGAGCGTGGCGTTGACCAGGTCAGCGATGGCCGCTCGATCGCGCAGCAGCATGCGGTACACGAGCAGGTCGTTGGCGGCGACGACGGGCTGGTCGAGGCGCAGGCGGGCTGCCAGCTCGCGGGCGTCGAGGGCTTCCTCGTAGGACGCGAACACGCCGGCGGCCCCCGGACGTGCGCGGCCGAGAGTGATCTGCCAGCGGCCCACCCCGGAGGGGCGCCGCAACTGCACCGGAGGACCGGCCACGCCCCGTGTGGGGTGCGGCCCCGGCTCGGAGGGGCTGCCGAGCTCGTGCGACAGGCGTTCGACGACGAAATTGATCGCGGCCTCATCGGGCGCCGCGAAGATCACGACGAGCGCGCCGTCCTTGCTGGCGAGCAGCGCATTGGCATCGCCTTTCGCTCCGAGTACGGCCGATTCCAGCCGGGTGACCAGGGGAGTTCCGTCGGCGAAGGGCTGGCTCGCCGCGATGATCGCGACCGCATGAGGCCCGGCCAGGTCCAGGCCGAAGTCGGCAGCCCGGGCCGCCACTCCGGTGGCGTCGGGCCGGCCGGAGATCAGGTCATCGAACAGCTCGCGCCGCGCGGCCTCTTCGCGACGGGTCATCTCGCGCCGCGCCAGCTGGTGACCTTCGACCCCGGCCGCCACCGCTTCATCGACCGCGCGCAGCACCGCCTCTCCGGCGTCGACGAGCTCGGCGGGCTGGTGGGTGGCCGATCGCACCGCCGGTAGGTGACGCCACAGGCGCCAGGCAGCCTTCAGATAGAGCTCGACGAGGGCCCGCAGCGGCACTCCCTCGAGGGCTGCCCGCCGGCCCTGGAACCGGAAGCGGTTCAGCTCGGGGCGGCTGAGCCGCCGACCGGAGCCGGCGACGTCGGAAATGACCTCGAGATAGTCGGCCAGCAGCGTCGGATCCAGGCCACCGGCGTCGGCTGCGGCAGCCGCAGCGACCGTCCCCAGCTGACCGGCGGGCTTGCGGAGCCGGTCGACACCGGTGGGGACGCTTGTCAGCGCCCCTACCGGCACGTTCCGGTCCGACATCCAGTGGCCTCCGTCAGGTATGTGTGCTCCGCTCAGAGCGTCTTGCGCGGCGGTGTCTTCCCGAACGGGGAAGCCGCCGCGTCGAGCAGCGAGAGGGTACGCGTGAGATCGATCGGGGTGACAATTCCGGCGATCTCGACGCGGTAGCCGGCCCGTGGCGTCTCGTCGGCGATGACGACGGCGAGGCCGATGCCGGGGTGGGAGGCGATCGCGTCAAGGACCTTCTCCACCGGATCCGCCGGACTCACGATCGCGATCGCGCTTGCCGGGATTGCCAGGCGGCGAACCCGGATCGTCTCCCGATCATCGCCGGGGACAGCTGCGAGGGCTTGCACGGGGACGAGGCCGCCGAAGCTGCCATCGGTGTCGCGCACGATCAGCACGTCAGCCCGGCTCGGCAACGCCACCTCGGTGAAGGCGTCGCCTGCCGTCGCGAAGGCCGAGACCTCCGGCGGGGGAGCGGACATCACGTCACGGACCCGCAGGCCCGCCAGCCGCTGCCGGGTTCGGGCACCGACGAGGGTGAGACGAGATGCGGCGATCGCCATGCCGCCGATGAGGATCAACCAGATACCGGCGATGCTGACGAACAGGGTCAGCCCCACGCCGGCAGCGACGAGCGCCCATCCGGAGCCGACTCCCGCGCGTGCGGCCGACGCGACGCCGCTGTCGCGTCGGCCGCTGCGCCGCCACGCCCGTGCTAAGACGAGCTGGCTGCCGGGGGAACCGGGGGCGGGGAGAAGTTCGGAGAGGCCGAGCGCGGCGATTCCAGCGGCGGTGATCAGTGCGGTGGCACCCAGGAGGTGGAAGCCGAGCGAGGACGCGAGCAGCAGCAGGCCGCCGGCAGCGGCGAGCCCGAGTGCGCTGGCGACGAGCATCGCCGGCCCGGCCCAACTGATCCGTCGCAGGCCCTGAGGTGTGCCGACCTCACCCGTCGCGACGACGCGGCCGCGCAGCAGGCCGACCTCGATCCGCTCGACGGACTGGCCCGCCATCGCCATGGAGCGGGCGCGACGCAGGTCGGCGGCGAGCACGGCTCCGAGGACGGCGAGGCCGCCGAGACCAGCAGCGGAGAAGTAGGCCGAGCCGCTCTGGCCCGGAACGGCCAACTGCAGCGGCCCGGTGGCCAGCACGAAGGTGACGAACAGCCACCCCAGCGCGGAGATGGGGCGGAACGTGATCTTGGGCCGCCGGTAACCGGCGGCCTGGACAGAGTGGGGCTCCTCCGTGGAGGGAGCCCGGTGGTGGATCTTGTTCATGACGCCTCGTCTTCTGGATCTGTCGGGGTTGCTGCGGCGATATGGAAGCTGGCGACGGGCAGGGCATGCTCACCGACCCGTCCATCCGAGTATTTCCGGCAGCCCGGCGAACGCAAAGAGCCGATCCGGGCCGCATTTGTCAGGTTAGTCTGCGTGATTCCGGCAATCGATCGGCTGAGCGAGGTCATCAGCGCAGCTGCGGTGTCGCGCGCGGGACCGTCACCGGCCGGACGGGAAGCCGTACGGGTAGATGCACAGCGAAGACCGTGCGTCCCGGACGGGTGTCGACCTCCACCCGGCCACCGTGCGCGGCCACGACGGCCGAAACGATGGCCAACCCCAGCCCGGTGCTCCCAGCCTTCCGGGAACGCGAGCTGTCGGCTCGGGCGAAGCGCTCGAAGATGTGGGGCAGCAGTGCCGGCGGGATGCCGGGGCCGTTGTCGGCGACCTCGACCACCGCCTCGCCAATGTCAACCGCGCGCAGGGTCACTTCGATCTGGGTGCCGGGCGCGGTGTGGGTGCGGGCATTGGTCAGCAGGTTCGTCAGGACCTGGTGCAGCCGAGCAGGGTCGCCCACCGTCTCCACCGGGTCGTCGGGAAGCACCAGACGGACGGGGTGGTCGGGGCCGGCGGCGTGGGCATCGCTCACGGCATCGATGACGAGGGCGGTCAGATCGACCGGTTCGTTCTCGACCGGGCGGCCGGCGTCGAGGCGCGCGAGCAGGAGCAGGTCCTCGACAAGGCCCGTCATGCGGGTCGCTTCCGACTCGACCCGGTCCATCGCGTGCTTGATGTCCGGTGGCAGCACGTCGCCGGTGCGGCGGGTGAGCTCGGCATATCCGCGGATCGACGCCAGCGGCGTGCGCAGCTCATGGCTCGCGTCGGCCACGAACTGGCGAACCCGCATCTCGCTCGCCTGGCGAGCCGAAAGTGCGGTGGCGACGTGTCCGAGCATGGTGTTGAGCGCGGCTCCCACCTGGCCCACCTCGGTGCGGGGATCAGTGTCCTTTTCGGGCACCCGTTCGCTGAGCGCGACCTCGCCGCGGTCGAGGCGCAGCTTCGAGACGCGACCGGCAGTCTCGGCGACCCGGCGCAGCGGGCGCAGTGACAACCGCACGATGAGCGTCCCCAGGATCGCGGCGCCGAGCAGCCCGGCCAGGCTGACGATGATGATGACTAGGGAGAGATGGGAGATGGTCGAGTTGGCGTCGGTCAACGGCAGGCCCGTGATGATCGTGCTGCCGTCACGGTCCGGGTCTGGCGTCGCGATGACGCGATAGTCGCCAAGGTCCGCGAGCGACACGTTGTGCGGCTGGTTGTCCACCGGAATCGCGGCCAGCGCCGCGTCGGCGGCGGGCGGAACCGGTGTCAAGGTGTTGCCGTTCTGGATCCCGGCCCCGGTCACCTTCCCGTTCTCGGCTCGGGCGCCGAGCGTTCCGATCGCGTTACCGAGCTGGTTCACGAAGCCGAGCGGGGTTCCGTCCGGCGGCGGGCCGTGCTCGTCGCCGTTGGGCCGCTGGTCCTCGTAAGTGGTGGCCCGGTGGACGGCGGCGGCCAGCTGGGCGTCGACCTGGCCGTAGACCTGGTGCTGGAGCGTCGCGACGCTGACGATCCCGATCACGGCGCTCACGGCGGCCAGCAGGGCGAGCAGGCCGGCCAGCAGCCGGGCCCGAAGCGTCCAGCGCCGGCGCCAGAGGCGGGATCGGGACGGGGTCACCGCGCCGGTTTCAGGACGTAGCCGGCTCCGCGCACCGTGTGGATCATCGGCTCGCGGCCCGCGTCGATCTTCTTGCGCAGGTAGGAGACGTACAGCTCGACGACGTTGGCCTGGCCGCCGAAGTCGTACTGCCACACCCGGTCGAGGATCTGGGCCTTGGACAGGACGCGGCGCGGGTTGCGCATGAAGAAGCGCAGCAGCTCGAACTCGGTGGTGGTGAGCGTGATGAGGTCGCCCTCCCGCTCCACCTCGCGGCTGTCCTCGTCCATCACCAGATCGCCCACGACGAGGCGCGACTCCGGCTTCGCGGCGACAGCCGCCCGCCTCAGCAGCCCGCGTACGCGAGCGACGACCTCCTCCAGGCTGAACGGCTTGGTGACGTAGTCGTCGCCGCCTGCGGTGAGGCCGGCGATACGGTCCTCCACGGCGTCCTTGGCCGTCAGGAAGAGCACCGGAAGCGAGGGGAAGTCGGCGTGCAGCCGGCGTAGCACTTCGAGGCCGTCGAGGTCGGGCAGCATGACGTCGAGCACCACCACGTCGGGCTTGAACTCGCGGGCCACGCGCAGCGCGGTGAGTCCGTCTCCTGCGGTGCGCACGTCCCAGTTCTCGTAGCGCAGCGCCATCGAAAGGAGTTCGGCGAGGGTCGCCTCGTCGTCCACGACCAGGGCGCGTACGGGACCGCCGCCCGGGCGGGTGAGCTCGGGCTGGTTGGTCGCGCCAGGAGACGCGGCTGGAGACTCTGTCCTCATCATGCTGTCCAGGATGAACCTCGATCCCTCAGCCTGCACTGTGCGATACCTGTGAGTCATCTGTGGGGATGAAACGCCTTCGACGGCGTGCGATGTGAGGGAGATGTGGCCGCCCGAGAGCCCTAGCAAGTGCTCTGGAAGGGCACAGCTGGTCCATAGGGTCGCGGCCGAAGCTTCTCCTCAGACGGCAAACGCCGGCAACCAAGGGAGATGCAGTGAGCACCAGAGAACTCGGCAAGCGCCGGGTGGCGATGGCAACCATGGGACTCATCGCGATGGCCGGAGTAGGCACCGGGACCGTTGCTGTGCTGGCCGGCCATGGCGCCACCGCCTCCCAGGCCGCGAAGGCCACGACCAGCACGGGCACGTCGAGCACCTCGAGCACGAACAGCACGCCCACCGCGTCCAGCTCCAGCAGTTCGTCGGCAGCGACCACGGGCGGGTCGTGACCTCGATGCCTCTCGAGGAGACGCTTCCGCTCACCCCGGCCACTGCCCAGTGGCCGGTGTGGAGCACCACCGCGCGCATCGTGGTGACCGACCCGGAGGGGCTGGAAGCAGCCCGCGAGATCGCCACCCGGCGCCTCGCCGTGGTCGACGCCGCCTGCAGCCGCTTTCGCGCCGACTCCGAACTGATGACGCTGCCGGCCGGCCGGCCCGTTCTCGTCAGCGAGCAGCTGGCCGAGCTCGTGGCGGCGGCGCTGGCTGCGGCAGAGGCCACCGACGGTCTGGTCAGTCCGACGGTCGGAACGGTGCTCGCCGGGCTCGGCTACGACCGTGATTGGGCCCTGATGGGCAGCGATCGTCCGGCCGGCCCGGTGCGCGTCCGCCAGCTTCCGAGCTGGCGCCAGGTGAGCCTGCAGGACCGGCAGCTGACCGTCCCGGCCGGCGTCCAGCTCGATCTCGGCGCCACCGGCAAGGCGCTCACCGTGGATCTCATCGCCGCCCAGATCGCCGAGGAGTTGGCGCTGGGCGTGCTGGTCGCCCTTGGCGGCGACATCGCCACGGCAGGCCCCGAGCCCGTCGAAGGGTGGAACGTCCTCGTTCAGGACCGGCCCGGCGATCCGTCCATCACCGTGCGCCTCGCGCCGCAGAGCGCGATCGCTACGAGCAGCACGCAGAGCCGGCGCTGGCGGGCCGGCGGCCGCCAGATGCACCACATCGTCGACCCGCGCAGCTGTACCCCCGCCAAGGTCGTCTGGCGCAGCGCCACCGTCGCCGCGCCCACCTGCGTGCAGGCCAACGCCTTGAGCACCGCCGCACTGATTCTGGGCCTGGACGCCCCGGCCTGGCTGCAGCAGCAAGGCATGGCGGCCCGGCTGGTGTCCGCATCCGGGGAAGTCGTCTCGGTCGCCGGCTTCCCCGCGGCTTCGTCCGTCCCCACAGCACCCTCAGCGGAATCGAGGAACCCGTGAGCACCATCGCCCTCTGGTACACCGCCCGTGCCACCGGCGTCATCTCGCTGGTACTGCTGACGATCGTCGTCGCGCTGGGCATCGCGAGCCGCTCCGGGCGCTCCGCGTTCGGGCTGCCGCGCTTCGCCGTCGCGCTGGTGCACCGCAACGCCGCGCTGCTGGCGGTCGTCACCCTGGCCATCCACATCACGACGCTGATGCTCGACAGCTACGCCAAGGTTCATGTCACCGATCTGCTGGTGCCGTTCGTCGGTGCCTACCGGCCGTTCTGGCAAGGCCTTGGCACCGTCGGGCTGGAGCTGATCGTCGCGCTCGTCGTGACGAGCCTGCTGCGGACCCGGCTGCCCGAGCGGATCTGGCGCGGCGTGCACTGGCTCGCGTACGCCGCCTGGCCTGTCGCTTTCGCCCACGGGCTGGGCAACGGCACCGACAGCAGCACCGTCTGGATGCGTGCCATCGCCGCGGTCTCCGCGCTGACCGTCGTCTCCGCGATCGGATGGCGACTGGCCCCTTACTTCACTGAGCACAGCACTGTGCGCCGGCCGCTGACCCGCCCGTCGGCTCCCGCTCTAGGACGGACTCGATGAACACCGCGACCCTCGAAAACCCTTATGACACCGAGGAACATGTGCTCGCCGGCACGCGCACACAGCGGCTGCTGGGCGCCGCCGCCCCCGACCTTCGGTCGCACCTGGCGTTGCTCGGCCCGCTGCCCTGGGCGGGGAGCGCCGAGCGGCTGATCCGCCTGCTCGAGGACAGCGGGCTCACCGGCCGCGGCGGCGCCGGATTCCCTTCGGCGCGGAAGCTGGCGGCCGTTGCGGCAGGCAAGCGCGCCGTCGTCGTCGCCAATGGAGCCGAAGGCGAGCCGCTGTCGTCGAAGGACCGGACGCTGCTCCTCCGGGCGCCTCACCTGGTGCTCGACGGGCTGCAACTGGTCGCCGAAGCCACCGGTGCAGCGGAAGCCTATGCGTACGTCCCCGAGGATCTGTGCGCCGCGATCACGTCGGCACTGGCGGAGCGCCACGGGCTGGATCGCCTCCATGTCACGGTCGTCGCGGCGCCCGACGCGTTCATCTCCGGAGAGGAAACCGCTGCCGCATCAAGGCTTTCCGGTGGTGCTGCCGTGCCGCGGGACAAGTCCCGGATGGTGGTGACGGCAGGCGTGCGGGGCCGGCCGACGCTGGTGCACAACGTGGAGACGCTCGCCCACCTCGCGCTCGCCGCCCGGCGCGGACCCGGCTGGTTTCGCCAGGCCGGCACCGCCGACGAGCCGGGGACCTTCCTGTCGACCGTCAGCGGCGCCGTCGCGAACCCTGGCGTGTACGAGTTCGAGTACGGCATCCCCCTCGGGGAGTTGCTCGCGGCCGCGGGTGGCCCGACAACGTCACTGCAAGCCGTCCTGATCGGCGGCTACCACGGGGCGTGGGTGCCGCTGGTGGGCACGTCAGGCGAGTCATCGGCGTCGAGTGCGCCGGTGTCGCGGGCCGGGCTACGCCCCTTCGGCGCGTCGCCGGGGGCGGGGATTATCGCGGCCCTGCCCTCGGCGACGTGTGGACTGGTGCAGACCAGCCGCATCGTCAACTACCTCGCCGAGCAGAGCGCGGGCCAGTGCGGTCCCTGCCTGAACGGGCTGCCCCGGCTGGCCGAGCTGTTCGCCCTGCTGGTCTCCACCCCTGGCCGGCCGGCCCCGGTGGCCGCTCTCGACGAGGTGCGGCGGATCGCCGGACTCGTCGAGGGCCGAGGCGCCTGCCACCACCCGGACGGCACCGTTCGCCTCGTCCGCAGTGCCCTGGTGACGTTCTCCCAGGACGTGCTTGCTCACCGCGCGGGCAGCTGCATCGCGAAGGCCGGCCGATGAGTGCCCGGGTCGCCGAGCAGACCGGCGTCAAGCTGCACATCGACTGGACCGCCTGCGACGGCCGTGGCCTCTGTATGGAGCTGATTCCCGAGTTGCTCGGACGCGACGACTGGGGCTACCCCGTCCTTGCCGAGCGTGGTGCCGCTGTCCCGCTGGCCCTGATCGACGCGGCGCAGGATGCCGTCGCCGCCTGCCCCAAGCGGGCGCTGAAACTGCTCCCGCGCTAACTCGTATCGGGTTCCACGCGGCCGCGTCCAGAAACGCGTACGGAGCGCTGGCCGGTGCGCTCGGCGCGTCGGCGCTGCGCGGCACCAACAGCTCAGCCGCGAACGGACTCGGCAACGGGGGATTCGGAGGGCCCGGCGGGACGACCGGCCAGACCGGCACCATCCCCGCAGGGACGGCGACGGGCACTCAGGTGACCGGCACGATCACGGTCGGCACGGCAGGCACGGGAACGGGGACGCCGCCCACCGCCGCCCCACCACCGGTATCGCGCCCGGCGGCCCTCCCGCGGCCTGAGTCCGGCACCCGCTGGCGGGCGCCGCGGCGCGGTGTAGCAAGCTGACCCCGTGCTTGAAAACGCCACGATCATCGTCACCGGGGCGACCGGTCAGGTTGGACTGCCCGTCGCCCGCCAGCTGGCTCGGACCAACACCGTCTGGGCTCCCGCCCGCTTCTCCGATCCCAAGGCCCGGGCGGCCTTGGAGGAAGCCGGCGTCCATTGCGTCGTCGCCGATCTCGGCAGCGGCGAGGGCTATGACGAGCTGCCGGCCGAGGCGGACTACGTCCTGAACTTCGCCGTCGCCAAGACCAAGGACAGCGACGCGGACATCACGGCCAATGCGGAATCGGTCGGCCTGCTGATGACCCGCTACAAGTCAGCGAAGGCGTTCCTGCACTGCTCGTCCACCGCGGTCTACGCGCCCCAAGGTGGCGAGGCGCTGCCGGAGACCAGCCCGCTCGGCGACAACAACCACACCCAGATGATGCCCAACTACGTGCTGTCGAAGGTGGCGGCCGAGGCGGTGGCGCGTACCTATGCCCGCACGCTGGACCTGCCGACGATCATCTGCCGGTTGAACGTGCCCTACGGCGACAACGGCGGCTGGCCCTGGTACCACCTGCTGATGATGGCCGGCGGCATGCCGATCCCGGTGCCCCCGGACGGCGGTGCCTACCACCTGATCCACGAGGACGACATCATCCGCACGTTGCCTGCGCTGCTCGACGCGGCGTCGGTGCCGGCGGTCACCGTGAACTGGGCCGGTTCGGAGCGGGTCACGATCGAGGAGTGGGTGAGCTACCTCGGCGAGCTCACCGGCAAGACCCCCGAGTTCACCGTCGACCCGACGGCCATCGAAGGCACCCCAGCAGACGTCACCAAGCTGACCGAGCTCGTGGGTGAGCCGACCGAGGTGACCTGGAAGGTCGGTATCAAGCGGATGGTCCAGGCGCGTAACCCGGAAATGCTGGTCGAGAGCTCGAGCTAGCTCGCCAGCACTTCGGGCGGTGCGGCGGCAAGTGCCGCCTGGATCGCCCCGATGAGTGCCCTGGCCGAATCGGCCGTGAGTTCCACGGCGACGCGCGCCTCCGGTCCGAGCGACGGGTTGCGAAAGTCGATGTTCAGCGTGTGTTCGGCCTGCGCCGCGACGGGATGGTCGACGTACACGCTCGCGTCGGTGAGCTCGAACCAGCCGGCCCGGCCCTTGCCGCTGCCCGACAGCGGGATCTGCTCGGTGATGTAGGTGCACACGGCGCTCAGCCCCCCAGCGTGCGGCGGTAGAAGTCGAACACCTTGACCCAACCGTCGGTCGCCGCGGCCTGCCGGTACATCGGCCGGTCGACGGCGAAGAAGCCGTGGCCCGCATCGTCGTAGCGGTGGAACTCGTACTCCTTGCCGTTCTCCTTGAGCGCCGCCTCGAGCTCGTCGACGTGCTCGGGCGAGGGGAACTTGTCCTCGTTGCCGAACATGCCGAGCAGCGGGCAGCCGAGCTGCGGGGTCAGGTGCAGCAAGGGCGTCATCGGCACCGGGAACTCCTTCGGCGGGTTTCCCACCACGAAGGCGCCGTAGCAGTCCACCGCCGCATCGACGCCGGCCGTGCAGCCGGCGAGAAACGACTGCCGCCCGCCCGAGCAGTAGCCGATCGTGCCGACCTTGCCATTGGCTCCGGGCAGGGCGCGCAGATACGCGGCAGCCGCTTTCACGTCACCGGTCAGCCGCTCATCCGGTACGCCACCAGCGGCCCGATTGGCGGCGGCGGCATCGTCGGGATCGGCGCCCGGTGCTTCGCGGTAGTGCAGGTTGGGCATGACGGCCGCGTAGCCGTTGGCAGCGAACCGGCGCGTGATCTCCTTGGTGGCCGCGTCGAAGCCGGGCATGTGATGGATGACCACGACACCCGGGATCGCGGTGCCGGGATCGAGGACGGGGACGGCTACGTAGGCCTCGATCTCGTCCCCGCCGTGACCTTCGAGCATCTCGGTGCCGGCTTGCAGGGTGACCTCCATCGGCTCTTACTCCGTTCCTGCGCCGGCGAGCGAGCGGCGCGGAGTGCGTGAGATGGACGGGATGGACAGGGCCGCTAGCAGCAGGGCCACCAGCGCGATGGCAGCGCTGACCAGAAAGGCCCGGTCGTACCCCGAAGTTAACGCGGCGCCATGAGCGCTCCCCGCCCGGGTCAGATGCTGGGTGCGCGTGGTCGCGAGGGTCGCGAGCGCGGCGAGCCCGATCGAGCCGCCGACCTGGCGCGAGGTGTTCAGCAGTCCGGACGCGAGCCCGGCCTGGTGCGGCGGCACGCCCGAGGTGGCCGCCATCGCCAGCGGAGTGAACGACAGCCCGACCCCGAACGTGGTGAAGACCGCGCCGCCGAGCAGGCCGTTGGCGTACGTGCTGGTGGCGTCCAGCTGCCCCATCCAGAGGAATCCGGCGGCGGTGAAGAGCATGCCGAGCATGAGCACGGGGCGCGGCCCGAACCGGCTGACCAGTCGCGAGCTCAGCTGGCTGGCGATGATGATCGACCCGGTCATCGGAAGGAACAGCAAGCCGGTGCGCAACGGGCCGAAGCCCAGCACCTCCTGCATCCAGAGCGACTGGAAGTACCACATCGCGAAGAAGACGATTCCGGCCAGCAGCATGACGGCGTTGGCGCCGGACAGCGAACGGGAGCGGAACAGCGAGAGCGGCATCAGCGGGTTCTTGGCGATGCGCGCCTGGATCAGCAGGAACGCGGCGAGCAGGGCCAGCCCGATGGCGAGCGTGATCAGCGTGCGCGGCGATCCCCACGGGTGGGTGTCGGTGCTGACGATGGCGTAGACCACCACGGCGAGGCCACCGGTTCCGGTGAGCGAGCCGGCGACGTCCAGGCTGCGTGAGGCGTCGGGACGCCTTGCCTCGTGCAGCAGCACGAAGGCACCGAGGGCGACGAGAGCGCCGATCGGGACGTTGACGTACAGCACCCACCGCCACGACAGGTACGTCGTGAGAACGCCGCCCGCGATGGCGCCGAACGCGCCGCCGGCTCCGGCGACGGAACTCCAGATGCCGATGGCCCGGGTGCGTTCCCGGGGATCGGTGAAGGTCGTCGTGATGATCGTGAGCGTCGCGGGGGAGAGCACGGCACCGCCCAGCCCCTGCAGGGCACGGGCAGCGGTCAGCTCACCGGAGTTCTGGGCCAGGCCGCCGAGCAGGCTCGCGAGGGAGAAGAGCCCCAGTCCTCCGAGGAACACCTTGCGCTGTCCCAAGAGGTCGGCCAGACGGCCACCGAGCAAGAGGAAGCCCGCGAAGGTCAGCACGTAGCCGTTGACGACCCATTGCAGTCCGGTGGCGCTGTAGTGCAGGTCGCGTCCGATCGCCGGGAGGGCGACGTTCACGATCGAGACGTCGAGCACGACCATGAACTGGCCGAGGCAGACGATTGCCAGGATGAGGCCGTTGGAGGCCTTGGGGCGCTCCGCCCGCGATGCCCGATGGGACGAGGCGTGCGCGAGCGCTTCCTGCTCGGGCTGGGTCAGCTGCTGCTCGCTCACTGGTAGGTCACCAGATCCGGGGCGGGCTGCAGGGCGAGCATCTGCTGGGGCGTCATAAGGGGCGTGTCTCTCGTGAAGAACAATTTGAACCCGCGATAGAACGGGGCCGGGGGAAAGGCCAACAGGTCATAGACCTTGACCTTGTCGCGGGGCGATCCATTCCCGTCAGCGTGAAAAACCGTCGCCAGCCCGGGGCGGGCGACGATGTTCTGGCGGTCGGGCAGGACCGACGGCCGGAACTGATGGATGATGAACAGCTTCTGCGGCAGCCGGTACTTCGCGACGATCGCGGCCAGGTAAGCAGAGACGGCGTTGATGCTCGCGGCCGTCGCCGACCCGTACACCTTGCCCGGAACCTCGCCGGGTTGCATGTGCCATTCCGGGTCCACGGCCACGCCGACATCCGGCAGGGCGATGAATTGCGCGAACCGCTCGATCTCAGGCAGGAAGTCTCCCTGGCCCGGCTGGAAATCAAGCACCAGGAGCTCGTGGTGACGGCGCGCCGCGTCGAGGTAGCGCTGCACGCTCGCCGGATCGCCGTGCGAGGAGTAGGTGCCGTCGGGGCCGGGGCTGGAGAGCGCCACGGTGGCGATCAATTCGAGTGCCGGCTGGACCGGCCTCCCCGGGGTGACGAAGAGCTGCGCCTGGCGGGCCACCGCGGCGGCGGCCTCGTCAGGGGTTCCGGCGCCGAGCACGCCGAGGCCGGGGCCGCCCTCGCCGCCGTAGTACGCGACCACCCGGTAGTTCGGGAAGATCCGCCGCCCGCCGAGAGGCAGCTGCGGAAGTGGTCGGGGAGTGGGCTTGGGCGACGGGCTGGGCGAAGGGGAGGCGGTGGCTCGCGTGCTCGGGGACAGCAGGCGCGCCAAGGGGCGGATGGGTCCACTGCCGGCTGCCCCCTGCGACCCTGATGAGCAGGCCACGAGCGGCGCCAGTAAGACTGCGGTCAGGACCGGAATCGCCGCCCTGGCCGCCCGAAATCCCGGGCGACCGGATCCGCGACGCATTCCAACGACCCTACGACGAGGAGGCGGTGAATCCGGTGACCGACGGGCATTCGCTGGCGGGCAAGCGGGCGCTGATCACGGGCGCGGCCCGGGGTCAGGGGGCCGCGGCGGCGCGACTGTTCGTGGAGTTGGGCGCCTCGGTGGTGATTGCCGACGTGCTCGACGAGCCGGGCCGGGCGCTCGCCGCGGAACTGGGGGAATCCGCCTCCTACGCCCGGCTCGACGTGAGCCGGCCCTCCGACTGGGCCGCCGCCGTCAGCGCGATGACCGGACGTCTCGGCGGCCTCGACGTGCTTGTCAACAACGCCGGGATCATCCGCGCTGCCCCGCTCGAGACGATGCCGATCGAGACCTACAACGAAGTGATCGCCGTCAATCAGACCGGTTGCTTTCTGGGGATGCAGGCCGCCGCGGCGCCCATGCGCGACCGCGGTGGGGGATCGATCGTCAACATTTCCTCCGTCGCCGGGCTCAAGGGAGTGCCCGGCGTCATCGGCTATGTCGCGTCGAAGTGGGCGATCCGCGGCATGACCAAGGCCGCCGCCCTGGAGTTCGGCGCGTACGGGATCCGGGTCAATTCCGTGCATCCGGGCACCGTCGACACCGACATGGTCAACGGCCCGGATTTCGCGTCGGTCGACCGCACCGCCTATTTCAGCGGACTTCCCGTGCCTCGCATCGGCCAGGCCGCCGAGGTGGCGGCACTCGTCGCCTTTCTGGCGTCCGATGCCAGCGGCTACATCACCGGGGGAGAGTTCGTCATCGACGGCGGCGAGTTGGCCGGCAGCAGGCGCCCGCCCAGCCGGGACACATAGCCTCGGGTCATGTCTGAGATGCCGGGAAACGCAGTAAATGTTGGAAACGCGACCGTCACGCTGGGCGGCGAGCTGACCGTGGCTCAGCTGGGTTACGGGGCGATGCAGCTCACCGGACGCGGGATCTGGGGGCCGCCGGCCGATCCGCAGGAGTGCCTTCGCGTGCTGCGCCGCGCGGTCGAGCTCGGTGTCACGTTCATCGACACCGCCGACTCCTACGGCCCGCACGTCAGCGAGGAGCTGATCGCCGAGGCCCTCCACCCGTATTCCGACGACCTCGTGATCGCCACCAAGGGCGGGCTGCTGCGCACCGGACCCAACGTCTGGCCTCCGTGCGGGCGCCCCGAGTACCTGCGCCAGGAGGTCGAGCTGAGCCTGCGGCGCCTCAAGCTCGAGCGCATCGACCTCTACCAGCTGCACCGCATCGACCCGCTGGTGCCGGTCGAGGACTCGCTGGGCGAGCTGGTGACCATGCGCGACGAGGGAAAGATCCGGCTGATCGGCGTCTCCGAGGTCAACGTCGCCGAGCTCGAGCAGTGTCGCCGGATCGTCGACGTGGTCTCCGTACAGAACCGTTACAACCTGGCGTTTCGCGGACACGAGGACGTCCTCGACTACTGCGAGGACGCCGGCATCGCGTTCATCCCGTGGGCCCCGATGGCGTCCGGTGGTCTGGCGAAGCCGGGCGGCGTGCTCGACAGCGCGGCGAAACGCCACGGCGTCTCCGCGGCGCAGCTGGCTCTCGCCTGGGTGCTGCGACGTTCCCCCGTCATGCTGGCGATTCCGGGGACGAGCACGGTCGCGCATCTGGAGGAGAACATGAAGGCCGCGGCGGTGGAGCTGTCCGACGACGAGTTCAGCGAGCTCGAGCGAGCGGCCTGACACTTGCCGGAATCGGGGCCTGCAGCGCGTTCTCAGTCTTTACGCCTAGGCTCAGGGCCGCATTGCGGCTGTTGGGGACCGCTGGTGACGCTGGTGACCCCGTGCCGCTGCTCCTTGCTGATGGGCGACGCCTGTCGTCTCAGCACGATCATGAAGAGGGAAGAACCTTGCGCCTATCCGCATTCACCCGGCGCGGCCGGACGGCTGTTGCGATCGCGGCCGCGCTACTGCTGGCTCTGAGCGCGTGCAGCAGTTCGAGTTCCCCGGGCAGCAAGAAGGTCTCCGGCTCGAGTTCGGCGACCCCGGCTCCGAGCGGGACCGCCCTCTTCCCGGCGGTCAAGGGCGGCTACGGCGTCAAACCCACGCTGACCTTTCCGAACGCCAACCCCAGCAAGTCCCTGCAGGTCAAGGTGCTTTCGGAGGGCACCGGCCCCGCCGTGAAGAGCGGTGAGCTGCTGATCGCCGATTACCTCGGGCAGATCTGGCGCGGGAAGGTCTTCGACAACTCCTACGACCGCAAGGAGCCGATCGCGACCCCGATCGGCCTCGGCGCCGTCATCAAGGGCTGGGATGACGGGCTCGTCGGCAAGAAGGTCGGCAGCCGGGTGCTGCTGGTGATTCCGCCGGCTGACGGATACGGCTCGGCCGGCAGTTCCGGAGCCGGCATCAAGGGCACCGACACTCTTGCATTCGTGATCGACATCGTCTCGACCTACTCCAAGTCCGACATCGGCGATACCAAGGCGGTTCCCACCAAGGTGACGACCGCTCCCGTCACGGTGACCGGCGCTCTGGGCGCGCGTCCCAAGGTGACGGTGGCCAAGGGTGCCGCCTTGCCGAAGGCGTCCAAGACAGTCGTCCTCGCCAAGTCGACCGGTGCGCCCACGAAGGCCGGGTTCGTCGTGCTGCAGTACGAGGCCGAGTACTACAACAACACCCTGGCTGACTCGACGTTCGAGCGCGGGCAGCCCCAGGCCACGGCAGTCGGCGTCTCCGGGCAGGCCAACCCGTTCGACGGGGTGATCGGCGTGCCGATCGGCAGCCGGGTCCTGATCACCACTCCGGTGCAGGATCAGGAAGGCGCCACCACCGGGGTCGCGATCGTGGCCGACATCATCGCCCAGAGCGGGCCGGCCAAGGCTTCGTAGCTAGCTACGGAGAGTGACTATGACGGCTGCGGAACCGTGTGACCTGAGAGGTTCACGAGTATTTGCCGAGCGGCGTCGTTACAGAAAGTCAGCATTCGAGCTACGGCGTGACGACCCGTGACTTATAGTGTGAGGGCCGGGCCGACGGTGGGTACTTGGCGGAATCCCCGTCGAGCCCGGCTCACACACAGCTAACTCTCGTTACGCCTTGTAAGCAAGTTAGTAGCGCGAACTATCTGCGGATAAGGGCCTCGGGCGGTCCCCGTCCGCCAAGTCGATAGACCGCCCGAAGCTGATCGTTGAACGTTTCGACCGAGCCGTTTGTGATGTTGAAACGGCGAAATCACGCGTTCGGGTGACGGGCTCACGCTTGCTGAGGGTCAGGACGCGAGGGCGAAGCGCTGCTTGGGAATCGCCGGCGGCCGCGCCCTGGTGGCGATCACGACGATCGAAAGTCGCAGCTCGCGAGGCATGAGCAGGCGCGCGCCCGGGAGGTCGAGCCGGATGCGGGCGGCCCGCGGGTCGATCGTTCCGTGTGCGCTGAGGGTGACCGTGCCGTCGCCGTTCTCCCGCACCTTCGCCTCGAGTGGCAGCGCGACGCTCACGCCGGCGATCTCGAGGGCGCCCTGCACCCCGAAACCCGATCCTGTCCAGCGGACGGCGGTGCTGGCGTAGTGCGCCAGCGGGTGCTGGGCCGCGCGGAAAGGGTCGGCCGCGCGCAGCAGTTCGTCCCAGATCGGATTGCCGGTGGACACGGTGCGCACGTCGACGCACACCCCGACGCGCGAGCCGTTCGGGTCGTCGGCCAGGTGCAGCCCGCCGTGCACGGCTCCGAATTCGGCACGCACCGTCGGGGCCAGGCGCGAGGCGCGACCGCTGAAGCCCACTCTGGACGGCCCGGTCTGCACGAACCATTCGCCGGCCGGCGGCAGGGGAGCGGGTCGGCGGGAGTCGCGTTCCTGGATGTGTAGCGCGTGTGCCATGCCGCCCATGATGTGACGCCGGTCTCGTTCTCGTGCGCAGAAGTCGTGTTTTGGACACTGACGGCTCAACGGCCGCGGGCGGCGTGGCGTCAGCGCACGGCCGCACGCTTGCGGCGATAGCCTGCATCCGATGCCCAGGGGTCCGGACGAGCTGACCATCGACGAGCTGGCTCGCAAGGTCGGGATGACAGTTCGCAATGTGCGCGCTTACGCGGGCCGCGGGCTGCTCGCGCCGCCGCGCCTGGTCGGTCGCACCGGCTATTACAGCGCCGAACACATCGAGCAGCTCACGCTCGTACGCGACCTGCTGGCCGAGGGCCTCACGCTGGCGGCGGTCGAGCGCGTCCTCGCCGCCGAATCACGCCAGACCGCGAGCCTCGCACTGGCGATGCTGCGCACGGTTCGCGATCCGTGGCGTCCCGAGGCGGAGGAGGACATCGACGCGACGGCGCTCGCAGTTCGCGCCGGAATGCCCCCCGATCCCAAGCTCGTCGAGCAGCTCGCCGAGGGCGGGATCGTCAAGGTGCTGCCCAACGGCCGGTTGCGCTTGCTGCAGCCGGACCTCATCGAAGCGGGGCAGCAGGTCATCTCGCTCGGGGTGCCGGCAGCGGCGGTCATGGCCGCCCAGCCGCTCATCTCCGAGCACGCGAAGGCCGTCGCCAACATTTTCGTCGACCTGATCGCCACCACCGTCTGGCGCGATTTCGTCGAGCGCGGCATGCCCGAGGACGAGTGGGAGCACATGCGCGACGTGGTGGCGGCACTGGTGCCGATCGCGGGGCAGGCGCTGCTCGCCACCTTCCGGGCCGCGATGCGCGACCGTGTCGACGAGATCGTCCCGACCGTGTTCCCCCAGGCGGCGACACCAAACGAGTGATACGACACCCTTGACGTGACATCAGTGATGTCACATCCTCGGTGCATGACAGTTATCGACTCGCCCCGGGAGCGTGTGGGCCGCGAAGAGCTCGCCGCCCGACTGATCCGCTCCTCGCAGAAGGCGAGCTACGACCCTCTCGTCGAGGTCGACTGGGAAGCGTCCCTCGACCCCGACTCCCCGAGCGTTCCCTGGCACCGCTGCTCGCTCTACGGCACCTCGATGTGGGAGGCGATGAGCGAGCGCCAGCGCGCCGACCTCACCCGCCACGAGGCCTCGAGCATCTCCAGCGTCGGCATCTGGTTCGAGCTGATCCTGATCTCGATGCTGACCCGCCACGTCTACGAGCAGGATCCGCAGACCCAGCACGTCCAGTACGCGCTGACCGAGATCGCCGACGAGTGCCGGCACTCGGTGATGTTCGGCAAGATGTCCGACAAGCTCGGCTGCCCCGCCTACGGCCCCGGCCGCAAGGGCAAGGCGCTCGGGAAGTTCTTCCGGGCCACCGCGACTCCGGTCGGAGATCTTCGCGGGCGCACTTTTCGTCGAGGAGATGCTCGACGCGCTGCAGCGCGAGGCTGTGAAGGACGAGGACGTGCAGCCGCTCGTGCGCGACGTGATGCGTATCCACGTCGTCGAGGAAGCGCGGCACATGCGCTACGCCGCCGAGGAGCTCGGCCGGCAGTGGGAGCAGGTCCGCGGGCTGCGCCGGTTCGTCAGCTCGATCCGGATCGCCATCGCCTGCGTGACCGCGGCGCAGCGGCTCGTGCACCCGCGGGCCTACGGAGCGGTGGGGCTCGACATCGGCGACGCGAAGCGGGCCGCCGCCGCACAACCCGAAATGGCGTGCCACCAAGGCTTGGGCGGCCCGCAAGGTGATGGCCGACTTCGAGGAGCTCGGCCTGCTCGATGTCGCCGCGGCGCGCTGGATCTACCGGCGCGCGGGGCTCTGGTCGCCCAGCCGTGTGAGCGGCGCCTACTGCGGCGGCGTCGGGACGATCAGGTAGCTCGGCGCGGCTGCGGTACTCGTTACCGTCGCCGCACTCGACGCTGCGACCACGAGCCCGACGTTGGTCCCCGCGGGAAGGGTGACGTCGACCCGGGGCATGGTGAAGGAGACCGCCTGATTTCCGGTCGCGGTCGCGGTGGCCGAGCTCACCACCGAGCAGCTGCCGCCCAGCGAAGAGACGATGAAGCTGAGCGTCAGGGTCACGGTCCCGGGCGCTTGGATGTGCAGCAGGCCGCGGGATCGTGCCGTGCAAGGGGATCGGCGCCGTCGCGGGCGATTGCCAGCGGTTGGACAGCCCGGAGGCGCAAGGGCCGCCCAGCGACGGCCCGACGCTCTGGTGCGTCTCGACGGCGACGCCCCGATCGGGCTGCAGCAGATCGCCGCCCGAGAGGTAGAGCGTCCAATCGGTTGCCTGCGGGCTGCTGCTGCGAGCGGCGGGAAGTTGGCCGAGCTGCGGCTTCGGCTGCCCGTGCGGGACGTACGCGGGCCCCTCGCCGGGGCCTGGCCCGGCGGCCGGAGCCTGGCCCTGAACCGGCCCGAGTCCCGGGAGCGACGCCTGTGTGCGGGGCGGGGAGTAGACGAATCGCGAGTGCGCCGGGCGACCTGTGGGATCCGCAGCAAGCGAGGGCACTTTCGCCGCTGCCGCCGAGGAAGTACCACCGCCGTGGAGCATCAGACTGCCGACCCCGACGCCTCCGAGCGCGACCACCGCCGCGCTCGCGGCGGCGACGAGGGGGGTGGGCATGGCACGTCCAACGAACTAGGTGTGACGTGCGTTACGGGTTTTTGCGAGCACGGCAAAAGCGACTAATCGCCCGAAGCGGCTGAGCTCCGAAAACTAGTTGCCGTCCGACCGGGTGACTTCTGCAACCTGCCATACAAAGGGCGTCACTTTCCCGGTAGAAACCTGGTTCAAGGGATCGTCAGGAGGCCTTCGGGAGGCCCTCCGGGGCTAGGCAGGGAGCGCACTTTTCATGGATGCCACGACCTACGTCAGCACCGAGTTGGTCCTGGACCTCCTGATGCCCGGCGACGCCCCGGTTCCCGTCACGGCGCGCTTCGGATTCCACACCGAAGACCCCTTCGCGATCACGCTGAACTTCCTGGTCGAGGGCGGCGAGTGGGTCACCTGGACCTTCGCCCGCAGCCTCCTGGAAGAGGGCCTCAACGCCCCGGCGGGCGACGGTGACGTGCAGCTCTGGCCGGGCGAGCGCGACGGCGCCGCGGTGCTTTACCTGCGCACCAGCAGCCCGCACGGCTCCGCGACCTTCGTCCTCCCGCTCGCCGGCACCACCGAATTCCTGCTCCGTACCTACGCCCGCATCCCGCTCGGTCGCGAGGCCGAGTTCCTCGACCTCGACGGCGAGCTGGCGCTGCTGATGGGCGAGCACGACAGCTGACTGTCTTTCCGGTGTCGGGCTGGGGCAATCTAGAGGCGTGAGCGACTCTCCCGCCGCTGATCCAGCGGAAGTGCTGCGCCGCATCGGCTACCTGCTCGAGCGGGCTCACGAGCCGACCTTCCGGGTCCGCGCCTTCCGGCGGGCGGCCGCGACCGTCGAGGCGTTGAGCGCCGACGAGCTGCAGGCCCGCTCGAAGGCCGGCACGCTGACCGAGCTCGCCGGCATCGGCGAGGTGACCGCCCGCACGATCGACGAGGCGCTCGCCGGAGAGGTGCCGGTCTATCTGCGCCGGCTCGAGGCGACAGCCGGCACGCCCGTCGCCGAGGGAGGAGCCCAGATCCGGGCTGCTTTGAAGGGCGACCTCCACACTCACAGCGACTGGTCCGACGGCGGCTCCCCGATCGAGGAGATGGCCCGCGCCGGCGCGGCTCTCGGCCACGAGTACATGGTGCTTACCGATCACTCGCCCCGGCTGAAGGTGGCCAACGGGCTGTCGGCCGAGCGGCTCCGCCGCCAGCTCGATGTCGTCGCCAAGGTGAATGAGGAGCTCGCGCCCTTCCGGCTGCTGACCGGGATCGAGGTCGACATCCTCGAGGACGGCACCCTCGATCAGGACCCGGAGCTGCTCGCCGAGCTCGACATCGTCGTCGCCTCGGTGCACTCCAAGCTGCGTATGCCGAGCGAGCACATGACCCCGCGCATGGTGCGGGCGATCGCAAACCCCCACGTCGACGTCCTCGGCCATTGCACCGGGCGCATCGTCGTCGGCCGCGGGCGTCCGGAGTCGGAGTTCGACGCGGAAATCGTGTTTGCCGCGTGTGCGAGGTTCGGGGTGGCGGTCGAGGTCAATTCGCGGCCCGAGCGGCTGGACCCGCCGAAACGCCTGCTACGCCTGGCGGTCGAGGCCGGGTGTCGCGTCAGCGTCGATACCGATGCCCACGCTCCCGGCCAGCTCGAGTGGCAGCCCTACGGCTGCGACCGCGCTGCGGCATGCGGGGTCCCGGTCGAGACGATCGTCAACAGCTGGGGCGTGGACGATCTTCTGGCGTGGGCCGGGCGTCAGCGCGAGTAGTTGCGGGGCGCCCGATAGCCGGGGCCGCGCTCGGGCGGCCCGGTGCGCGATGTCCAGCGCCACTGCGCCGAGATCCGCCCGGCGGACAGGTCCGGAACCGGCGGCACCCCGTGCAACCAGTCGGCCTGGGCGCGTCCGCCGAGGACGAACAGGTCGCCGTCGGACGGTCGCAGATCGATGACGCCCGGCTGCTCGCCGCGAATCCGGCCCGGTTGCCCGGCCGGCCGCAGCGACGTGAGCTGCCACGGCCGCCGGCTGCCGAAGGTCAGGATCGCGACCAGCGTGTCGGTGGTGTAGCGCAGATCGCGGTCGCGGTGGGCGCCCAGCGCGTCGCGTCCGTCCCGGTAGTACGCGAGCGCCGGGCCCAAGAACTCGACGCCGTAGGTCGAGCGCAGCAGGAGCGACGCCTCTGCGAGCACGGGATGGGCACTAGGAGCGACGCTCGTCCCCAGCCGGGGCTCGGTGACGTAGTGGTCGTAACGCCACAGCCTGGACTGCTTCCAGGGCAGGCGCGCGGCCAGCTCGCGGTACGCGGCGCCCTCGTCTTGACGCCAGCCCCGCCAGAGGTCCACCCAGCTGCTGGCATCGAGCCACAGCCGCTCCGGGCCACGAGCGTCAGGGCGCCTCGCCGGATGGGGCGCCGGCCCGTTCGCTGTCGTGTCCTCCATCGCGGTCCCCATCACCCTTTTGGCGGGCAGCCAGTTCAGTGGCCTGTTCGTCCCCTTCGCCCTTATCGTCTGGAATTATCCCGCCCCCGACGCCTGCGCGCTGCGCGGGGTCCTGCGGGGTCATCCCTTGCTCGCCGGTGTCGCTCATGAACCTTGCATGCCCAGTTGACCTGCACTGATGCGCGAAAAATGGGTCACACGAAAAGCATAGGAAATTCGGGGTTCAGGCGACCGTTAGGCCATCCGATGCAACAGGGGTGCCCCTGCAAAGGGGCCGTACGGGGAACAAGCCGAATCCTGCCCGCTCCCTGTGCGCCTCGACCTTAACCCCGGGCAGGGGCGGTGGATCCACACCCGGAAGCGGTTGCCCAGCCAGGGCGCCGATTCCGGTGAGCGGCCTGGACGTGATCCCGGACGGGTGCTTTCGGCAAGGCCCGCAGTTTGCGCAGTAGGCGCAGTAGGCCGGCCGTATCCCCGCAGGCGTCGTGGAGGCTCTCATGTCCGTCGCCGTCCTGAGGCGCACAACCGCGCCGAAGCGGAACCCCTTGTCTCGGCTCGGCCTGCTCATGATCGCGCTCTTCGCGGCCGTCCTTGCCGTCTCCGGCTGTACCGCGGGCTCGGGCAGCTCCATCAACCCGATCAACCCGGCCAACCGGCCGACCAGCATCATGGGTTACACGAACGGCCAGCTGCCCTCGTCGCAGCTGTTCGTCGTGAACAGCAACTGCACGCTCTACCGGCCTACGGTCGGCAGCTTCGAGGGCATGATCGCCGCTGCTCGTCGCGACGGTGTCTACCTCTCGGCGGCCCAGTGCTACCGCAACTACGCGGGCCAGGTCTACGAGCGCAACTACTGGTGCGGGCTCGGCATCTGCGCGAACGCGGCAGTGCCCGGCACCAGCAACCACGGCTGGGGCAAGGCCGTCGACTTCCGTGACCAGAACGGCAGCCTGAACTGGAACTCGATCGGCTACCAGTGGCTGGTCGCCCACGCCGGCGAGTGGGGCTGGAACCACCCGGGCGGGGTCAACGAGGCCTGGCACTGGGAGTGGGTCGGCGACGGCGGCACCATGCACGGCTACGGGATCCGGGTCGACCTCATGACCTGGGCGTAACAGTTCATCGCTGAGCAACGCACCGGTTCTGGCCCGCGGGGGTCAGGACCGGTGCGTCTCCACGTCTGGGGCGCGTCCGCTGTCGAACCCGTACTTGTCGATGGCTTCCTTGACGATCTCCGGGCGCACCTGCCCGGTGTGGGCCAGCTGCTCGAGAGCCGCGATCGCGATCGAAGGAGCGTCGACCCGGTACCAACGGCGCAGCGCCGCCCGGGTGTCCGAGCGGCCGTAGCCATCGGTGCCGAGCGAGCTCCACGGCGCTGGGGACCCAGCGGGAGATCAGGTCGGGGACGGCCCGCTGGAAGTCGCTGACGGCCACGATCGGGACATCCGGGCGCCAGCGTCGCGCTCACGTACGGCACGCTTCGTGCGGCTCGTCCGGATGGATCAGGTTGTGCTGCTCGCAGGCGATGCCGTCGCGGTGCAGCTCGTTCCACGACGTGGCCGACCACAGCTCGGCGGCGACCCCCCAATCCTCGGCGAGCAGTTCCTGGGCGCGCTGGGCGGCAAGCATGGCCGTGCCGCTGGCCAGCAGGTTGACCGCCGGGCGTGGTGAGTCAGCTGCCGTCTCGGCGTCCGGGGCGGTCCGGAAGCGGTAGAGGCCACGCAGCAGGCCGTCGACGTCGAGCCCCTCGGGCTCGGCGCGGCTGCGGGAACGGCTCGTTGTAGAGCGTCAGGTAGTAGAAGACGGGCTCGCTCGTCCCGCTCGCCGTACATCCGGTCGAGCGCGTCGCGCATGATGTGGCGCAGCTCGTACGCGAAGGCCGGGTCGAAGGCGACGCACGCCGGGTTGGTGGCGGCCAGCAGCAGCGAGTGGCCGTCCTGGTGCTGCAGCCCCTCGCCGTTCAGCGTGGTGCGCCCGGCCGTGGCGCCGAGCAGGAAGCCGCGGCCCAGCTGGTCGCCGAACGCCCACATCTGGTCGCCGGTGCGCTGGAAGCCGAACATCGAGTAGAAGACGTAGACCGGGATCATCGGGACGCCGTGGGTGGCGTAGGAGCTGCCGGCCGCGATCACGCTGGCCATCGCGCCGGCCTCGCTGATCCCCTCGTGCAGGATCACGCCGGTCTTGGACTCCTGGTAGGACAGCAGCAGATCGCGGTCGACGGCCTCGTAGCGCTGGCCGTAGCGGCGAGTAGATCTTCGCGGTCGGGAACAGGGAGTCCATCCCGAAGGTGCGGGCCTCGTCGGGAATGATCGGGACGAAGCGCTTGCCCAGCTCCGGGTCCTTCATCAGCTCCTTGAGCAGGCGGACAAACGCCATGGTGGTGGCCACGGCCTGCTTGCCGGACCCGCCCTTCAGCACGTCGAACGTCTTGGCCGGCGGCTGCTTCAGCGCCTTGGAACGCACGACCCGGCTGGGCAGCGAGCCCCCGAGCGCGGCCCGCCGCTCGCGCATGTACTCGATCTCGTCGGAGTCCGGCCCCGGGTGGTAGTAGGGCGGGATGTCGCCCTCGAGGTCGGCGTCGCGGATCGGCAGGTAGAGCCGGTCGCGGAAATCCTTCAGCTCGGCCTTGGTCAGCTTCTTCATCTGGTGGGTGGCGTTGCGCGCCTCGAAGTCGGCGCCCAGCGTCCAGCCCTTGATCGTGTGGGCGAGGATGACCGTCGGCTGGCCCTCGTGCGTCGTGGCGGCCTTGTACGCGGCATAGAGCTTGCGGTAGTCATGGCCGCCGCGCGAGAGCCGGCGCAGGTCGTCGTCGGACAGGCTCTTGACCATCCGGCGCAGGCGCGGGTCACCGCCGAAGAAGTGCTCGCGGATGTACTCGCCCGTCGACGTGCTGTAGGTCTGGAACTGCCCGTCCGGGGTCGTGTTCATCTGGTTGAGCAGCACGCCGTCGACGTCCTGGGCGAGCAGCGGGTCCCAGTCGCGGCCCCACACCACCTTGATGACGTTCCAGCCGGCCCCGAGGAAGTAGGACTCCAGCTCCTGCATGATCTTGCCGTTGCCGCGGACCGGGCCGTCGAGGCGCTGCAGGTTGCAGTTGACCACGAAGATCAGGTTGTCGAGCTCCTCGCGGGCCGCGACCCCGATGGCGCCGAGGGCCTCCGGCTCGTCCATCTCGCCGTCGCCGAGGAACGCCCAGACCCGGCTGCGGCTGGTGTCGCGCAGCTCGCGGTTGAGCAGGTAGCGGTTGAAGCGGGCCTGGTAGATCGCGTTGATCGGGCCCAGGCCCATGGAGACGGTGGGGAACTCCCAGAAGTCGGGCATCAGGCGCGGATGGGGGTAGGACGGGATCCCGCGGGCGCTGATCTCCTGGCGGAAACCGTCGAGCTGGCGCTCGGTGAGCCGGCCTTCGAGGTAGGCGCGCGCGTAAATGCCGGGCGAGGCGTGGCCCTGGAAGAAGACCTGGTCGCCGCTCTCGCCGTGGTCCTTGCCGCGGAAGAAGTGGTTGAAGCCGACCTCGTACAGGCTGGCGGCGCTGGCGTAGGTCGCGATGTGGCCGCCGACACCGAGCCCTTCGCGGTTGGCGCGGCTGACCATGATCGCGGCATTCCAGCGCACGTAGGCCCGGATCCGGCGCTCGACGTGCTCGTCGCCGGGAAACCACGGCTCGCGCTCGGGCGAGATGGTGTTGATGTAGTCGGTGCTGCGCAGCGCGGGAACACCGATCGACGCCTCGCGGGCGCGTTCGAGCAGCTTCAGGAGCAGGAAGCGGGCGCGGCCGCGGCCCTCACCGTCGATGACCGCGTCGAGACTCTCGATCCACTCGCGGGTCTCGCCGGGATCGATGTCAGGAAGCTGGCTCGGTAGCCCGTCGGTGATGACGGAGTAACGACTGGACCGGCCGTCTTGCTGGGGCACGGGCATCCTCGACCTTCAATGGCGTCCGCTCTTCGTACCGACTTGTCCCATGCTGCCACCCATCGCGTGAGGGAGGCGCCGCGAGCAAGATCAGGATCGGGTAGTTCGCTGCAGGCGAGAGAATTCACGTGCAGGTAACGCGGGAAGCAAAGGAACCACATGCACAGCAGCGAGATCAGCGTTCAGACCGGGAAGACGGAGGCGATCGTCGACCTCACCGGCCGGGCCGCGGACTTCGTCGCGAGCGTCTCCGACGGCGCGAGCGACGGGCTGCTCACGGTCTTCGTCCCGCACGCGACGGCCGGGCTGGCGATCCTGGAACTGGGGTCCGGAAGCGACGCCGACCTGCTGGAAGTGCTGGCCACGCTGCTTCCGGTCGGGGCGCATTACCGCCACGCCCACGGCAGCGCCGGCCACGGACGCTCGCACGTGATGCCGGCGTTCCTCGCGCCGTCCCTGGTGGTGCCGGTGCTGGGCGGCCGGCTGGCCCTGGGCACCTGGCAGTCGATCGCCCTCGTCGACCTGAACGTCGACAACCCGTCCCGATCCGTCCGGCTGACCTTCCTGGAGGCCTGACGAGCGCTATCACCCGCCGAAACGGATCATCGGGGGCACATTCTCGGCCGTTCGGCTTGCACTCTGTACGCGCCTCGGGTGGACTACCGGTCAGCAGTCGTGGATCACGTGGCCGACCGGCCGTTGAAAACGCTTGCCAGTGAGGAGTGAACGTTGAGTCCGACCGCGGCCAACGCGGGGGGCCGCCCCGGGTCAGCCGGTGGCGCCCAGGGTCGAGCGGCTCGGCTGGGTGTGAGCTCAGGCAGCCTGGTGCAGTCCCTGAACGAAGACGACGACGTCGCCACCGACCTGCTGGACGAGGTCGCTGAACTCAGCGGCACGGAGCTCGTTCCCGAAGACTCCGATGACGTCGTCGATGTCGTCCTGCTGTGGTGGCGCGAAGACGACGGCGATCTGGTCGATGCCCTCGTCGATGCCCGCCGGCAGCTCTCCGACGACGGGGTGCTCTGGCTTCTGACCCCCAAGGCCGGACGCGAGGGACACGTCGAGCCCAGTGACGTCCTCGAGGCGGTTCCTACCGCCGGGCTGGTGCAGACCAGCACGACGAGCGTCGCGTCGGAATGGACCGGGATCCGCCTCGCCGGCCGCAGGGGCCAGGCCAAGACGCGCTAGGGGAGGGGGCTCTAGTGCCGCGTGAGGCGGCCGAGCGCCCCGCCCGCGCTTGCCAGGCCTTTCGCGGCGACGCGCAGCGCCGGCCCGCCGGGGATCCCCGGCACCGTCTCGACGATCGGCGCGAGGCCGAGCAGGCCGGGGAGCCCGTGGACCTTGAGCCGACGCGTCACGACCGCTTTCAGCGGGCTGATCCGTCCGGCTGACGCCTCCAGCAGCGTCGCGGCCGGAGCGTGCACGCGTACCGGCAGCTTCCCGGCGAAGTCATGGCTCGCGGCGCTGCGGCGGCTTTCGCCCCAGCGGCCGATCTGCCAGCCTTCCGAGCTGGAATGGAAGGCCCAGGAGCCGACCTCGCTGCCGATGCCCGCTGTGCTGGCGATGCCCACCCGGGCGGCGAGGGCACCCGCGGCGTCGGTCAGCGCAGCCAGACCGCTGTCGAGCAGGCTCGGGCCCGGCGCCGGCCCGCCGAGGGCATGCAGATCGAGTCCGTGCACGGCGAGCTCGTAGATCTGGGCGTGCAGGATGGTCAGCGTCGGAAGCGGCCCGACGGTCGAGACGACCGGCACCTGATCGAGCTCGCGGGCTTCGTCGCCCTCGAGGTAGTCCGCGGCTTGCTCGCGCGCGAGGTGCAGGGCAGAGATCACCTCATCGCGCGTCGCCTCGCGATGGCGCCTGATGACGCTCGAGTTGACGTCGTCGGGGTCGGGCGGGTGACCGGGCGGCGTGCCCTGCAGCACGTCACGCGCTGCGGCCAGCACCCCGTTGACCGGCTGGTGCTCGGGCCAGGCGCCGAGATGGACGCAGATCTCGTGGGCCCGCCATCCGGGGAGGCGGCTCGTGGCCGCCATGTCGACGGCCTCTGCCAGGCGCAGGAAGTCGTCCCAGGCCCGCACCACCCGCTCGCGGATCGTGGCGCGTCCGTACGCGATCGCGCCGAACTCCACGAACTCCTCCAGCGGTGGCATGCTCTGGGCTTACCACGCGGACACCGCAACATGCTGATCGGAAGGTCACCGTGAGCGTCGAGATCGGCGAAGCCGCACCGGATTTCACCTTGAAGGATCAGCACAACGGCGAGGTCAATCTGGCGTCGTTCCGTGGGCGGCAGGCGGTGGTGCTGATCTTCTATCCCGCCACCTTCACGGGGGTGTGTCAGGGCGAGCTCGCTGCCGTGCAGGGGGATCTCGCCGCCCTGCAGAACGACGACGTCCAGGTGATGGCGGTGTCGGTGGATTCGCCGTTCGCCAACAAGGTCTGGGCGCAGGAGCAGGGTTTCAGCTTCCCGATCCTGTCGGATTTCTGGCCGCACGGCGCCGTCGCGCAGGCATACGGCGTCTTCAACGATGTGGTCGGGCGGGCCACGCGCGGCACGTTCGTGATCGATCGCGAGGGCATCGTGCGGTGGAAGGTGGTCAACGCGATCCCTGACGCCCGCGACCACGCGGCGTACGCGAACGCGCTGGCTGCGCTCACGGGGCAGTAGGCGAGGGCCATGGCGTGTGTTCGCTGCGGGACGCGGCAGGACGATCCGGGCCGTGGTCCAAGTTCCTGGAAGCGTGGGGTGCTGGGCGGAGAACAGGTGCTGGTCTGCCCCGAATGCCAGAGCCGATCGCAGTGGCAGGCCGGCTTCGACCGCTGCCCCGAATGCGACGGGATCCGGCTGTCGAAGGCGCTCGGTGTGGTGCGCTGCTCGGCGTGTGGCTGGTCGGGCGAGCTGCCGGCTGCCGCGGCGCCGGGGGATGTGGCCGGGGACGCGTCGCTCGCCGGTGAAGTGCGTGCCGCGCTCGATCGCGTGCTGCGCGCTACGGAGCCCGACCAGTAGGCTCGCTGCGCGCGGGCGTGTAGCTCAGCGGGAGAGCACTCGCCTTACAAGCGAGGGGTCGCAGGTTCGACACCTGCCACGCCCACCCAGCCGCGTCGACCTGCTGCGGTGATGCGGCAGGCGCGGCGCGTGGTGTACCCGGTGCTTGAAATTTGTGACATGTTCCACCGTCACCATGAGCAGGAACGTCCGTTGCTCCAGGCGTGAAACGGTCCCCAGCCGTCGGTTTCGCCCTGCTGACGTTCGTCGCCGTCGCAGCGTGCTCCCCGGCGAAGCTTCCACCCATCACTCCGCACACCATCGCGATGAACAAGGTGTATGAGCGTGGCTGGCCTGCCAGCGAGAACGCGTGCCTGTTCACGTTGTGGGACCGCGAGTCCGGCTGGAACGTGTACGCGACGAATCCGTCCTCGGGCGCCTACGGCATCCCGCAGGCGCTGCCCGCCGACAAGATGGCGGCCGCCGGACCCGACTGGCGCACCGACGCCTCGACGCAGATCGCGTGGGGCGAGGACTACATCAAGTCCAACTACGGCAGCCCGTGCGCTGCGCTGGCCCACTCCAACGCGTACGGCTGGTACTAGTGCCTCTGCTCGTCAATGCGCCGGGGGTCTGGGTCCCTAACTCGGCGCCTGGACCGGCAGGCCGAGTTCGGGTGGCGACGGTGGCCATGCGTTGGTCATAGGTGACGACCGCGGAAGAGTCGAGATACAGCTTCATCACTCTTGGGCGCGCAGGGCCGGCAGCTGCCGGGAGGCGCTGATGCCGTAGTCGCCGGGGGAGTCGTCGAGAATGTGCCCTTCGCTGTCTGCCGCGATGATCTGCCCGGCGGCGATCAGGTCCTGCCAGTGATCCTGGTGGGTGGGCACGAGCATCGCGACCGGGCGTCCTCGGGCTGTCACTTCGATGGTTTCTCCCGCGGCTACCCGGGCCAGGTAACGGCTGGCGTGTTGACGCAGCTCCCGCACGCCGATCGTCTCCACGTGCTGCATGGTGCCACTAACTGTCGCTCCTCCAGCAATTGCCCGTGCGCGCCGGCTCAGTAGTGCTGGGCGGCATTCCGCACAATGCATCTCGTTGCGGCTATTGGCGAGCGAGCACCTGAGGCTGCGCCGAAACCGTGGTCTAGCGTCCCGGATGTGCCGACGCCCTCCCGCGCTACGCGCGCGTTCGCCTTCCCTTCCATTGCGCTTGTTCTGACCGTGGCCGCGTGCAGCCAATCGACGACGGGCGGAACGCAAGCGCCTCAGCCCGCCGCGACGACGGCCGAAGCGTCGGCGGCTCCCTCAGGTGCGCTGCAGCAGCAGATCGCATCGATCTCGCGGCAGGCCATGGCCCAAGACGGCCTCAAGGCGCTCATCGTGCGCGTGACGACGGACGGCAAGAACACTTACACCGCAGCAATGGGCGAGTCGATGACCGGCGTTCCGGCAACGACCGACATGAAGGTACGCAACGGCTTCGTCGCCTACATGTACGAGACGACGATGCTCATGGAATTCGTCGACCAGCACAAGATCAGCCTGAACGACAAGCTCTCGAAATACCTGCCGGACCTGCCTCGGGCGAACGACATCACCATCAAGATGCTGGCGAGTTCCACCTCGGGCTACGCCGATTTCGTCTACCAGTCGGCGCTTTCCAACGGCATCTACACCAACCCCTTCCGTAAGTGGACTGGGGACGAACTGATCCAGATCGGCGTCTCCGCTCCCGAAACCTTTGCGCCCGGCACCAACTGGGCTTACGCGCACACGAACTACCTGATCCTGGGTTCGGTGCTGGTCAAGGTCGGCGGCAAGCCCATGGATCAGCTGATGGAGCAGTACATCTTCAAGCCGATGGGGCTCACCCACACCACGAGTTCGAACACGCCTGACATCCCCGGCCCGGTGCTGCACACCTACAGCAGCGAGCGTCGCGTCGACCTCCAGATCCCGCCGAAGATCCCGTTCTACGAGGACACGACGTTCTGGGACCCGTCGTGGACCGTGCCGGAGGGCGCGAGTCAGGCAAGCGACATCGCCGACCTCACGACGTCGGTTCAGGCGATAGGAGACGGCAAGCTGCTCACGCCCGCTTCGTACGCCATCCAGATGAGCAAGGATCTGGTCGGCTTCGGGCACAAGCAGGCGGGCTGCAGTGCCTGCGCGACGCTCACCGCCACCCATGCCTTCGGCCTGGCGACGATCCTGCAGGGCCCCTGGATCACCGGCAACAAGTTCTACGCGGGCAGCGGAGCCGAGGTCGCGTATCTGCCGGCGAAGAAGATCGCGATCGCCGTCATCACCACTTACCTGCCGTCAGCCTTCGACAGCCAGGGCAACGTCAAGGACGTCGGGCCGGCTATCGCGGCATCCCTGTCGCAGGCGGTCGCTCCCGGCTCGCCGATCCCGCGCTGACGGCGGGGATCAGTTGTCGGCGCTGTCTGGTCTCGGCGAGCTGGATGGTCGGGTCTCGGGTGTCTCGGACTCGCTGCTGGTGGGCTGATCGTTGCGCCACTCGGTGACGTGGGTCGGCGTCGGGCTCGGAGCCGACTCGGGGGCCTCGGCCACCGGCGCCGTCCCTGCTGGGGCGACGCTCTCGGGCGCCTCGGATTCTCCGCCTCCGGGGGCGACCCCCGGCGCCTCCGATTCACCGTTCGAAGCGTCGGGCGCCGACGGCGATTCCTCATCCCGTTGAGTGGGCAGCGGGGCGGGTGATGGCCCGGTGCCGCCGGTCACGGGAGGCTTTTCGAGCTGGGCAAGGCGGGCGAGCTCGACCGACAACCGGATGGACAGCGGCCCGCGGTCGGAGCCGGCCCGGGGCAACAGGCTCTGGGCTTCGGCGAGCAGGATCCGCACCTGCGCCAGGTCATCGGCGCGACCCGCAAAAGGTCGCGCCCCGGCGCGGTCCTCCAGGACCTGCGCCTCGGTGAGATCGCGATCGACCTGGGCGCTGCTGCTCGAGGTGGTCCCGAAGATGAGCTGGTGCAGCTCGTAGAGCGGTGCGTGGGGTGAGCCCGACAGCGCGGCCGCTGCTCCGGTCGAGGCGAGCACGAGCGCTCCCGCGATCGGCACGACGGCCAGCCGATGGTGGCGACGCCGGCGCGGCGCGGGAGCGGCGGCGGGCGGCTGGGGCCACTCGTCCTGCTCGTCGTCGAGCCGGCCGAGCAGCCCCGCGGCGCGCTCGTCGACGTCGTCGCGGAACTCGAGGAGCAAGGCGAGGCCGGGATCTGTCGATCGGCCGGAACCGAGCCGTAGCCCCTCGATTTCCCGGTCGAGGACCATGATGTCGTCCATCTCGCCCTCGGGGGATCGTGGCGTGGTCATGACGCGACCGCCTTCTCGCTTCCGAGGCGCCGGCGCAGCGCCGTCATCCCGCGGTACTGGATCACCCGGACGCTGCCGGCCGTCAGCCCGAGTGCTTCTGCGGTCTCGGCGCAGCTGAGACCGACGATGACCCGCAGCGTCAGCACGTCGCGCTGGGTCGGGGGCAAGGAGTCGAGCAACTCGCTGACGCCCGCAGCCGACTCGTCGCGCTCGACGAGTTCGGCAGGGGAGTCATGGCGGGGCGAGTCGTGGACGGTCATGTCCTCGTAGAGGGCTTCCTTCTGGCGTACCTGCTGCGCGTCCGAGGTCGGCCAGCTTGTTGCGAACGATCGCGAACACCACCGCCCAGACCGGACGTCCCTCGTCGCGCCAGCGGTCGATGGCCTGCAGCACGGCGACGCACACCTCCTGGGTCACGTCGTCTGCATCATGGTCACGAAGGCCGCGGGCCAGCGCATATCGCAATACGACGGGACGAATGACCCGGATCAGCGCATCCCGACTTTCGGCTTCGCCGCGCTGAGCCGCGAGGGCGAGCGCGGCGAGCTCTTCGCTGGGGACGTCCATCCCTCTTCTATCGAAATTGGGCTGTTCGGAGTGAACAGGTGCTTGAGATTTCACCAAAATTGCGCCACCTGCGCCGATCGGGTGCTCCTTGCGGCGGCTGATAACACCCGCCGCCGGCCCAGCGATGTACGGGAGTTCGTTTCCCTCCGACCCTGGGATGCCCTCCGTGAAACGTCCCTCCCGAATCGTCCTCACCTGCATGGCCACCACGGGCGCCGTCACCGGCGCGGCGTTCTCGATCAGCTCGATCGCGTCCGCCGCCACCGGTTCGACGACGGCCTCAACGGCCATCTCCACGCCAACCCCCGGGGCAAAGCAAGCAGAACTGCAGCGCCAGGCAGCCCGGCTGAAGACCCAGATCGACCGGCTCGACCAGCAGATCGCGGCTGAGCGCCGGCGCGGCGCGCTCAGCGCTCGCAAGCCCGTCGCCTCGCCCGTCACGGCATCGGCGGCACTACCGCAAACCCCGGCGGCACCTGCGTCGACCTACAGCGCTCCGCAGTACGTCGCCGCAGCTCCGGCACCCAGCTACGCGCCGGCCCCGGTCTCCGTTCCTACGCAGCGCTGCGCCCGTCGCCGCTCCTGTGGTGACCCCGCCGCCCGTCCAGACCACGACCGGGGCAAGCGGTGCCGCTGCCGGCGGCCACTCCGATGACGGAGGATCCGATGACTGACGCCCGAAGCTCGCACAGCCGTTGGTCGGCCGCAGCCCTGCTCGCCCCGACGGCCGCCGCGGTCTTCACCGGCGCGACGGCATGGACGGTGCACCACCCCCCGGCCGCCGCTGCCGCGTCGACGCAGGCCGCGGTGCCGGCTGCGGCTCCGAGCACCGCACCACGGACGACTGCCACCGCCTCGCTGCAGGCCAAGGTGCGCCTTGATGCGGCCAAGGCCGCCAAGCTGCAGCAGACGCTTGCGGCGCTGAAGGTTCAGGCCGCGCTGCGCACCCTGGCCGCACAGAAGACCGCTGCGGCCGGCACGACGGCACCGGCAGGGTCCGTGCCGGCCGGGACGGCGGGGACCACGGGGACGGCAGGCACCACGTCAGCGGCGCAGACCGTCGCCGCGACCGGCGGCCAGCCGGCGGCCGCAAGCGCACCCGTCCAGACCTACACGCCGCCTGCTGCTGCGGCGCCCGTCCAACCCGTGACCCCGGCACCGGCTCCGCCGCCTCCCCCCGTGGCGCAGCCGGTGCCGGTCGCGGCGCCCCCCGTCAACACGACCACGGGCGCTTCGGCGGTGAAGAAGTGACGGTGAACGCCCCGGAGAAGGTGACCGTGGCGCGCCGGTTCGTGTGCATGGCCGTCGACGTCACCATCGAGCTGGTCAACCCTCTCGGGGACGCCGAAGCACTCGCCGATACCGCCGAGGAGGTCTTCCGCAGCGTCGAGTCGTCGTGCACCAGGTTCGATCCGGCGAGCCCGCTGATGCAGGCGAACGCGGCCGGTGACGCCTGGCACGAGGTCCCGGAGCTCTGCTACGCCGCGCTGACCGAAGCGGCGACAGCGCATCAGGCGACGGGTGGCCGTTTCGACCCTCGAGTCCTGAGCGACCTGCGCGAGCTGGGCTACGACCGGTCATTGCCCTTCGGGTCAGGGCCGATCGACCTCGCCGCCCCGCCCGCGTCCGCGAAACCGGCGACGCTGCGCTTCCGGGCGCCATGGCGGCCCGGCTTCGACGCCTCGCGGACGGCGGTGCGCATCGGCCGGATACCGGTCGATCTCGGCGGGATCGGTAAAGGCCTGGCCGTCCGCTGGGCCGCGGACCGGCTTCGTGGTCAGGCGGAGGCCTTTCTCGTCGAGGCCGGGGGTGATCTGGTCACGGCCGGTCCCGGTCCGAGCGGGGAGGGCTGGCGCGCCGGCGTCGAGGATCCGCGGGGCGGGACCGCGCCGGTGGCCGTGCTGGACGTCACCGACCTCGGCTGCGCGACGTCGTCGATCCGGCTCCGGTCGTGGCGAGTGGGCGGGCGCACCGGTGCACCACATCCTGGACCCGGTCACCGGTGAGCCGGAGCGGGCCGGGACTGCTCTCGGTCACCGTGGTGGGGGAGGACCCCGCCGCGGCGGAGGTCTGGAGCAAGACGCTGTTTCTCGCCGGGGCAGCGGGCATCGCCGACGCTGCAGCGTCCCGAGGGCTCGCTGCCCTCTGGGTCGACGAGGCCGGGCGCATGTCGATCAGTCCGGCGATGTCCGCGCAGCCTGCTCTGGAGCGCGCCCGATGGCGGTTGACTTCAGTCCTCAGATTCGGGTCACCGCCCGACCAGCGGCGCCGGCGGGCAGGGCCCCGCGGGGGATGTTGCGCGGCCTCGTGACTGTCGTGGTCGTCGGCGGCAGCTCCGCCGCGACGGCGGCACTCGTCGGCGCGGCCATCTCCTCCGTCGCGGGTGACAGCAAGGCTCACTGGCTGCTCGGACGGGCGGCCGGGATCAGTTCGTACCTGCTGATGGTCGCGCTGGTCAGCTTCGGGCTGCTGCTCTCACACCCGGTCGCGGGCCGCCTGCAGCGTCCGAGCCGGGCCGTCAGGCTGCGTATCCACGTCAGCCTCGCCACGTTCACGCTGGCCTTCACGACGTTGCACATCGTCGTGCTCGCCACCGACCCGTGGGCAGGCGTCGGGTGGCTCGGCGCGGTGGCCCCCGGATCGGCGACCTACCGGCCCCTTCCCGTCGCGCTCGGGGTGATCGCCCTGTACGCCGGGCTGCTCGCGGGGATCACGGCGGCTGCGGCCGGACGGATCCCGGGCCGCGTGTGGTGGCCGATCCACAAGGTGGCCATCGTGACGCTCGCGTTGGTGTGGGGCCACGCGGTGCTCGCCGGGACCGACTCTCCTGCGCTGTTCGTCATGTACCTGTCGACCGGTGCGTTCGTGCTGGTGCTCGCTGCGAGTCGCTACGTGGCACGAAGCGGGCGCGACCTTCTCGATGCCCGCACGCGCCAGGCCAAGCGCTCCGGAGGTGCAGCATGAGCCGGGCCCTCCACCTCGCTCCAACAGCGGCGGACGAGCCCGGGGTGCGGTCGGCGGGTGGCTGCTTCCGCCCGGGCCGCGCGCCTACCCCAACGGTCAGGAGCAGCAGCTCGACCTCGCCCTCACCCAGGACCTGGAAGCTCACCTGGAGCGCTTCGGTGAGCGCCCCGCGATGACGGGGGCCGCCGGCGGCGTCCTGCTCGGAGTGCTCGAGGAGGTGGCGCTCGCCGGGCACGGCGGCGGTCACTTCCCGGTGGCCCGCAAGTGGCGCACCGTGCTTCGGCACGGGGGCGGTGGCATCGTGGTCGCCAACGGTGCCGAGAGCGAGCCGGCGAGTGTCAAGGACCGCACGTTGCTCACGACCGTCCCGCACCTGATCCTCGACGGGCTGGCCTGCGCCGCCGAGGTCGTCGGGGCCGAGGAAGCCGTGCTCTGGATGCACGACGACGCGAGCGACGCCGGCCGAGCGGTGTCAGCGGCCATCGCGGAGCGGCGGGCGCAGGGGTTTCGCGAGATCGCCGTGCGCAAGGTGCTCACGCCGGCGAGCTACCTCAGCGGGGAGTCGAGCGCCATCCTGCGCTCCCTTTCAGGTGGCCCGACGCTCCCGGGATCTCAGACCCAGCCGGCCGCGGTCGCCGGCTACCGGGGCCGTCCGGCGCTGGTGCAGAACGTCGAAACCCTCGCCCGCATCGGGCTGCTGGCCCGTACCGGAGTGCGCGGCTATCAGCCGACGACGCTGGTGACCGTCAACATCCACGATGCCGCGCATCGTGCTGGAGCTCGATCCGCAGACCACGATCGGGCAGGCGCTGCGGATCTCGGCGATGGACGGGCACCGCCGCCGCAGGCCGTTCTCGTCGGTGGTTACGGCGGCGCCTGGCTTCCGTGGTCGGTCGCCGCGCCCGCCCCACTGCGCCATCGAGAGCTGCGCCAGGCGGGTGCCGGGCTCGGAGCCGGGGTGCTGGTCCCGCTGGGGGAGACCGAATGCGGGATCGAGCGCACCGCCGAGATCGCCGGGTTCCTCGCGGCGGCAGGGGCGCGGCAGTGCGGCCCGTGCCGGTTCGGCCTGCCGGCGCTGGCTGACGGGCTCGCCGCCCTTGCCCGGGGCGATGCCCGGCGCCACCAGGTGGAGCGGCTGGGCGCTCTGACGAAGCTCGTCGACGGGCGCGGCGGCTGCCATCACCCTGACGGTGCGGCCCGGCTGATCGCCAGCGCTCTGCAGACGTTCGCCGCTGACGCTGCCGGCCACGCCCGCGGGAGGGCGTGCAGCGCCGCCCGCGCCTCACTGACCTGGGTGGACTGAGATGGGATTGCTGAAGCGCTCCGCTCGCGGTGCCGGGCCGACCCGGCTGCGCCTGGATCCGATCGCGTGCGACGGCGTGGGCATGTGCGCCCACCTGGCCCCGTCACTGATCGCGCTCGACCCCTGGGGCTTCCCGCTGCTTCCAGGCGGCCCGCTGGGGTCGCGGCAGCAACGCGAGGCCCGGCGCGCCGTCGCGGGCTGCCCCCGGCAAGCCCTCTTCCTCGCCGTGGAGCCGGTGACCGAGTCGAGCCGGGTCAGCGGACCTGCGGCATGACCTCGGACGCGATCAGGTCGATCTGGTCGAGGTCGTCCAGATCGAGGGTCTGCAGGTAGACGCGAGTGAGGCCGAGGCCGGCGATCGCGCCCAGCCGGTCGACGACCTCGCTCACCGTGCCGGCCAGCTGCTCCTTCAGGTGCGAGAGCGGGCGGCCGATCGCCTCGGCGCGGCGGGCGACCTCGGCGTCGTCCCGGCCGCAGCAGACGGTCAGCGCCATCGAGCGGCGCAGGGTCGCCGGGTCGCGTCCGGCCTCGGCGCAGGCCTCGTCGACCCGGGCGTTGATGGTCGCGGACGTCGTCGAGGGGCGCGAACGGCACGTTGAACTCCGACGCGAACCGGGCGGCGAGCCGGGGCGTCGTCTTCACTCCCAGGCCGCCGACGATCACCGGGGGATGGGGATGCTGCGTCGCGCGGGGCAGTGCCGGGTTTCCGGAGAGCTGGTAGTGCTTGCCGGGGAAGTCGAACTTCGTGCCCGGGGCGGTCGTCCAGAGCCCGGTGAGGATCGCCAGCTGCTCCTCGAGCCGCTCGAAGCGTTCGCGCATCGGGGGAACGGGACCCCGAAGGCCTCGTGCTCGCCGTCGAACCAGCCTGCGCCCAGGCCCAGCTCGACCCGGCCCCAGCTCATCGCGTCGACCTGGGTGACCGACAGCCAGAGCATCCCGGGATGGCGGAAGGTCGCCGAGGTGACGAGCGTGCCGAGCCGGATCCGGCTGGTGTCACGCGCGCAGGCCGGCCAGCGTGGTCCAGGTGTCGGTCGGCCCCGGCTCGCCGTGGCCCATGAAGCTGAGTAGGTGATCGCTGCGGAAGTACGCGTCGAATCCGGCGTCTTCGCTGGCCCGGGCCAGGCGTAGCTGCTGGTCGTACGAGGCACCGAACTGTGGCTCGGTGAAGATGCGCAGATCCATGAATCGAAGGCTAGCGGTCCGCCGTCGGCGGCCCGGACCAGAATGGGCGCGTGGGAGACACCGGACGCTGCACGGTCGCCGATTGCCTCGCGGTGCTCGATCGCGCCTACGACCCCGCGTGGGCCGAGGAGTGGGATGCCGTGGGGCTGACCGCGGGAGCCCCGGGCGACGAGGTGCGCCGCGTACATTTCGCGGTCGATCCGACCCAGGAGGTGGCCGACGAGGCGGTCGCTGCCGGCGCCCAGCTCCTCGTGACCCACCACCCGCTCTTCCTGCGCGGGGTGCACGGCATCGCCGAGACGTCAGCGGGAGGCCGGGTCGTCACGACGCTCGTGCGCGCCGGCTGCGCGCTCTTCACGGCCCACACGAATGCCGACGTCGCCCGTCCCGGGGTCAGCGACGCCCTCGCCGCCGCGCTGGGGCTGCAGGACACCCGGCCGGTCCGCCGCTTCGGGAAGGTGCCCGCGAGGCGCACTCGACAAGCTCGTCGTCTTCGTGCCGACGGCTGACCGCTCCCGGCTGCTCGACGCGCTCGCCGAAGCGGGCGCAGGTGGGATCGGCGCCTACGACCGTTGCGCGTGGTGGTCCGCGGGGACGGGCACGTTCCGGCCGCTCGCAGGGCGCGGCTCCGGCCATCGGGGCGGTCGGCATCGTCGAGGAGGTCGCCGAGGACCGGCTGGAGATGGTGTACGCCCGGCGCCTGTCGCGCCGCCGTGGTGGCGGCGCTTCGGGCCACGCATCCGTATGAGGAACCCGCGTTCGACCTCGTCGAGCTGGCCGGCGAACCGCTGCCCGGCCCGCAGGCGCGCGGGCTCGGCCGGGTGGGCGAGCTGGCCGGAGCCGATGCGTCTGGACGCGTTCGTCGAGCGGGTCGCGAGGGCGCTTCCGGCGACCGCGTGGGGCGTGCGCGCCACCGGTGACGGCGCCCAGCAGATCCGGCGGGTCGCGGTCTGTGGCGGGTCCGGCGGCGAGCTCGCCGGGCCGGCTGCCGCGCTCGGCGCGCAGGTCCTCGTCACCTCTGACGCGCGTCACCACCACACCCTCGACAGCACGGCGGCGTACGGCATCGCGATCGTCGACGCGGCCCACTGGGCGACCGAGCATCCCTGGTTGCACTCGGCCGCCGCGCTCCTGCAAGCCCGGCTGGCCGCTACGGTGGGGACCGTCACCACCTACGTATCGGATCTGGTCACGGATCCGTGGCGGCTGCACGGCTGCTGACCCGCGGGAGGGATGGGAGAAACAGTGGACGCCGACCCGCAGGTGCAGCTACGGCTGCTCGACCTGCAGGAGCTCGACAGCGGGATCGACCACCTGGCGGTGCGCCGCCGGACGCTGCCGGAGATCGCGGATATCGAACGGCTCACCGCACGCCTGCGCGAGCTCGGAGCGGATCTGGAGGCGGCCGAGGCCGCCAAGAACGACACGGCCCGGGCGCAGGCGCGGCTCGAGGCCGACGTCGAGAACGTGCGCGCGCGGGTGGTGCGCGATCAGGGCCGGCTCGATTCGGGGGCCGTCTCCTCCTCACGCGAGCTGGAGAACCTGCAGTCGGAGATCGCCTCGCTGAACCGTCGCCGGGACACCCTCGAGGACGAGCTCCTCGAGCTCATGGAAGCAGCGGAGAATGCGGCATCGGCGGCTGATGCGCTGAACGCCGAACGCGATCAGGTGCAGGCTGACCGCGCGGCCGCGGTGGAGCGTCGCGACGCCGAATGGGCTGCAATTGATGAGGATTCGGCCCAGCAGCAGGCCGCGCGCGCCCAGCTGGCGCCCGAACTCCCGGTGGAGCTGGTGACGCTCTACGAGCGGATCCGCGCCTCGTCCGGTGGCGTCGGGGCGGCCCGCATCTTCCGGCGCCGCTGCGAGGGATGCCACATGGAGCTGTCGGGGAGCGACCTCAGCGAGGTCGTGGACGCGCCGCCCGAGCGCGTGCTGCGCCATGACGAGTGCCGCCGCATCCTGATCCGGACGGAAGAAAGCGGCCTGTGAACCACTTCGTGGTCGAGGCCGACGGCGGCTCGCGCGGCAACCCGGGGCCTGCCGGCTACGGGGCTCTCGTGCGTGAGGGCGATCTGGTGCTCGCCGAGCGCGCCGCGGCGATCGGCATCGCCACCAACAACGTCGCCGAATACCGCGGGCTGATCGCCGGGCTGGAGGCCGCTCGCGACCTGGACCCCGGTGCCGAGATCGAAGTCCGGATGGATTCCAAGCTCGTCGTCGAGCAGATGAGCGGGCGGTGGAAGGTCAAGCACGACGGCATGCGGGCGCTGGCGAGCGAGGCGTCCCGGATCGTCACGGGCTTCCCGAAGGTGACGTTCAGCTGGATACCGCGGGCGCAGAACGCGGCGGCCGACGCGCTCGCCAATGCGGCCATGGACGCGGCCGCGGCGGGACGCGAGTGGTCGGCATCCGACACCGCCCTGCCCGAGCCGGCGCCCATCCCCGCCCGCTCCTCGCTCGCGTCCGCAGACCGTGCACTGGGCTCGGGATGGGGGCGACCGTCCGGCGCGCCGACCACGACCGTGCTGCTCCGCCACGGCCAGACCCCGCTGTCGATCGAGCACCGTTTCAGCGGTGTCGGCAGCGATCCCGAGCTCACCGACGACGGCCGGGCCCAGGCCCGCGAGGCCGCCGCCCGGCTGGCGGGACAGCAGTTCGACGCCATCGTCAGCAGCCCGCTGCGGCGCGCCGCTGAGACCGCCCGCATCGTCGGCGGCGGGCGCGACATCGTCCTCGAAGACGGCTTTCGCGAGACGGATTTCGGCGCCTGGGAAGGCCTGACCTTCGGCGAGGTCAACAAGAAGTCCCCGGACGACCTGGCCGCGTGGCTCGCCGATCCCACGGTTGCGCCGCCCGGGGGAGAGTCGTTCGTCGACACCGATCGCCGGGTGGGCACCGCTCTTTCCGCCCTGGGGGAGCGCTATCCCGGCGCCCGGCTCCTGGTCGTCTCCCACGTCACGCCGATCAAGCTGCTGGTGCGGCGGGCGCTCGAGGCACCGATGAGCGCGCTCTACCGGATGCACCTGGAGCTGTGCTCGGTCACCACGGTCGACTGGTATCCCGACGGTCCTGCGGTGGTGCGCTCGCTCAACGCCTGACCTACGCTTTCGGCATGACCTCGATCGCACCTGAGCAGCGCGCCGCGTTCCACGCGATGTCGGAGTCGACCGCCGATGACTGGAAGATCATCTCCAGGCACACCGCGGTCGCGGGGGCGGGGCTGCCCGATCGCGTCCTCGCGCATCTTCGGCTGCTGGATGCCGACAGCGGCGGGTTCGCTGTCGACCGGCTGACCCACAGCCTGCAGACCGCCACCCGCGCCGAGCGCGCCGGCCGCGGCGACGAGTACGTGCTCTGCGCCCTCATCCACGACATCGGTGACACGCTCGGCCCGTACGGGCATTCCGAGGTCGCCGCCGCGATCCTCAAGCCCTACGTGCATCCCGATCTGCACTGGATGGTCGAAAAACATGGGCAGTTCCAGGGGTATTACTTCTTCCACCATCTGGGCATGGACCGCCATGTGCGCGACCAGTACGCCGGCCACCCGCTGTATGACCTGACCGCGGAATTCTGCGCGGAGTACGACCAGGTCGCCTTCGATCCGGGCTACGACACGCAGCCGCTCGATCATTTCGAGCCGCTCGTGCGAGCCCTGATGGCCGGCCCACGCCAGTCGCTGTACACCGACTCGAACAATCCCGACTCCACCGATGAAGGGAACTGATGGCCTCCAGCACTGGCTACCACGAGGATCGCGAGCTGCTCCAGCCCTCGACGCTGGACCGCCACCGGGCGTTCGCCTCGCTGCAGGAGGAGCTCGAGGCCGCTGACTGGTACGACCAGCGGATCGACGCGGCGCAGGACGAGGAGCTCAAGGCGATCCTGCGGCACAACCGCGATGAGGAGAAGGAGCACGCCGCGATGCTGCTGGAGTGGCTGCGCCGGCGCGATCCCAAGCTCGATGAGCACCTGCGCACGTACCTGTTCACCGATCGCCCGATCCTGGAGATCGAAGCAGCCGGCGACGACTGAGCTGCGGGCGTCCTTTGTCGCGTAACGCCACATCCTGGTAATACGGGTCGGGCACACTTCTGGGTCATGACCGACGTCGATGACGCGCCGCACGCGCGGGCCGCGCAGGCGACGCCGTTCAATCCGGGTACCGGGACCGGTCACGTCATCGTGTGCGGGCTGTCGAACCTGGGGCTGCGGATCGCCGAGCAGTTGCACGACGCGCGGGTTCCGGTCGTCGTGGTCGATGACGGCGGCGAGCCGGCGGCGTGGCGCCAGCTGCATCGCTGGAGCGTCCCGGTGGTCCGCGAGTCGAGCCTGTCGGTCGCGAGCCTGGCGCAAGCCGGAATCGCCCAGGCCGCAGCGGTCATCGCGGCTCACGACGCCGACCTGTCCAACCTGGAAACGGCCCTGCTGGTTGCGGATCTGGCCGGCAGCGACAAGGTGCCGCGCCTCGTCGTGCGGCTGGCCAATCCCCGGTTGGCCACCCAGCTGAATGCGGCTTTGCCGTCGGCCGTCGTCCTCTCGCTTCCGGAAAAGGCGGGGTCCAGCTTCGTCGAAGGCTGCATCCAGTCCTCGCTCCTGCATGCGTTCGCCTTCGCCGACGAGCGACTCGAGGTCATCGACGTGCAGGCAGCGAGCGGCGGGCAGAGCACCCTGCGCCGCGCCTTCGGTGACCTCACCCCGCTCGCGCTGCGGCCGGCCGACGGGGGGCCACTCGTCGTCTGCCCGCCGCGCGACTACGAGCTGGCCGCCGGCGACCGGGTGACACTCATAGGCCGCCCCGACGACTACCAGGCGGTCGGCCGGCTCGAGCGCGACGAGGCCGAGGCCGAGGCGTTGATCGCGCTCAGCGCCGGCGACCTGGACGCGGCCGTTGCGGCGCCGAAGGGTGGCCGGTTCCGCAGCGCGCGCCAGTGGCTGACCGCCTTCGCTGCCGCAGCGGATCGGCCGGTGCGCATCATGGCCGCGACGGTGCTCGGCATCATCGTCTTCAGCACGGTCCTGCTGCGGCTCGCGTACCGCAACCACACGGTCATCGGCACCGCCGGACATCCGGCGCCGTTCGGCTGGCTGCAGGCGCTGTACTTCACGTCGACCATCGTGGCGACCGTGGGTTTCGGCGACTACAGCTTCGCCCAGGAGCCGGCCTGGATGACCGCGTACGGGATCTTCCTGATCTTCGTGGGTGCCGCAGCGGTGGCGACGCTCTACGCCCTCGTCACGAACTTCATCGTGACCAGCCGCCTCGAGCAGGCGTTCGGCCAGCAGCGGGCGACGAAGGCGCGGGGGCACGTCATCGTGGTCGGGTTGGGCGCGATGGGCATTCGGGTGGTCGAGGGGCTGCTGGCGGTCGGGCGTGAGGTCGTCATCATCGAGCGCGACCCGTCGGGTCGCTATCTCGCCCGCGCACGCTCGCTGGGTGTCCCGGTCGTCGTGGGCGACGCGACCACCCGCACCGTGCTCATCCAGGCCGGCCTGCCGCACGCGACGGCGATCGCCGCTATGACGAGCAGCGACCTGGCCAACGTGGAGACCGCGCTGGTGGCCAAGTCCATGTCGGCAGAGCATCACGAGCGGCTCGCCCCGCTGCGGGTCGTGGTGCGCGTCTTCGACACGGCGCTGGCCGACCAGGTCGAGCGGCGCTTCGCGATCCATGCGGTACGCAGCACGTCGGCCCTGGCGGCCCCCTGGTTCGTCGGAGCCGCCCTCGGTTACGACGTGCTCAGCACCTTCTACACCGAGCGCCAGCCGTTCCTGGTGGCGCGCCTCGTCGTCGCCCCCGGTGCTGCGCTCGACGGCGTGCTGCTGTCGGAGCTGACGCCACAGGTGCGCGTAGTCGCGCTGGTGTCCGAAGGCGAGATCGTGCCGCGCCCGACGCGCTACACCCGGCTGGCGGCCGGTGAACACCTGCTCTTGGTCGGACCGCCCCGTGAGGTGATCGCGTCGTTTCGGGCCAACCAGCCGGCCTAGGCGAGCGCCGCCTGGTCCTGGTGCAGCAGCGTCGCGAACTCCGAGCAGCCGACCTCGACGGCCTTGGCCGAGGCCGCTGACAGCAGGCCGAGATCGAAGAAGCCGTGGATCAGGCCGTCGAAACGGTGCTGGTGCACGTCGACGCCGGCCGCGGCCAACGCGGCGGCGTATGCCTCGCCCTCGTCGCGAAGCGGGTCGAACTCGGCGGTCAGGACGACCGCCGGGGGCAGGCCGGCCAGGCTCGGCGCGCGCAGCGGCGAGAGGCGGGGATCGTGCGGGTCGGTCCCGGCGGGCACGTAATTGCCGGAGAACCACTCCATGTCGGCGCCGGTGAGGAAGTAGCCCTCGGCGTTGTCGACGCGCGACGGGTACGGGTGGTCAGCGTCGAAGTCGACGACCGGGTAGATGAGCAGTTGCGCGCAGAGCTTCGGGCCGGAGTCGCGTGCGATCAGGGCCGTCACCGCAGCGAGGTTGCCCCCGGCGCTGTCGCCGGCGACGGCGACCCGATCGGGATCGCCGCCGAGCTCGCCGACGTGGTCGGCGACCCACTGCAGCGCCGCATGGGAGTCCTCGACCGGCCCGGGCCACTGGGTCTCCGGTGCGAGCCGGTAGTCCAGGGAGACGACGACGGAACGGGTGGCCCGGCAGATCGAGCGAGCCTGGTTGTCATGCGTCTCGACGCTGCCCAGCACGAAGCCGCCGCCATGGATGAACAGCACCGTCGGCAGCGCGTCCCCGGCCGGTGTCTCGGGCAGGTAGATGCGGGCCGCCAGCGGTCCGGCTGGACCGGGAATCGTGATGTCACGGGTGCCGGCCACCGGCGTGAGCATCTCCGGCACGCGCATTCCCGTGGTCATCTGCTCGAAGCCTTGACGCGCGGCCTGCGGCGTCTGGCTGGCCAGGGTGGGGCCGTCGAGGCGTGCCAGCAGATCGAGCATGCCTTGGATTTGGGGATCGACGGGCAACGCCGTCCTCCGTTCTTCGCGTGGGCCGGCTCAGGCGCTGGTAGCAGGCACTTTCACCGGGTCGGACTCTGCTGGCGAGCCTAGCCCCTCGCCCTCGTCTCCGGACGGCTCGAGCTCGTAGTCCGCCAGGTCGAACCGGCGCACCAGCCGGCGGAAGCGGAAGGTGAAGGTGGGCCAGAGCGTGGTGTTGCGGCCGTTGGAGTCCAGGTACCAGCTGGCGCATCCGCCGGTGTTCCAGACGGTGCCGCGCAGCTGGCGCTGAAGGTCCTCGTTGTAGGTCTGCGCGATTGCAGCGCGCGGCTCGATCGTCGCGGCACCGGTTTGCTCCATCGCGCGCAAAGCGCCGAGCAGGTACTTCAGCTGCGACTCGATCATGAAGATGATCGAGTTGTGGCCGAGCCCGGTGTTGGGCCCGATCAGCAGGAAAAGGTTGGGGAAGCCGGGGACCGTCGCGCCGTGCAAGGCCGACATGCCGCCCTCGTCCCAGTGCTCGCGCAGCGTCCGCCCGTCCTTGCCGATGAGCTTGGCGGCGAGGGGAACGTCCGTCACGTGAAAGCCGGTGCCGAAGATGATCGCGTCGACGGGATGCGTGATCCGCTCACCTTTCGGGCCGCGCGTGACGATGCCCTCCGGCACCACTTCGTCGATGGCATCGGTGACGACCTCGGTGTTGGGCTGCGAAAGGGCGGCGTAGTAGTCGTTGCTCAGCAGGACGCGCTTGCACCCGAGGCGGAAATGCGGGGTGAGCTTCTCGCGTAGCTCCGGGTCGGCGATCTGCTTGCGCAGGAACGTGCGGCCCTGCTTCTCCCCGAGCGAGAGCATCCGGTCGTTGCCGGTGAGTGCGGGCACCATGAGTTCGCGCGTCCAGTAGATCCCCGCGCGCAGCGCCCGCTGGGCGGCCGGAACCCGGCGGTAGAGCTTCTTCTCCCACGCGTTGATGGCGCGGTCGCGCCGCGGCATGACCCAGGGGGCGGTGCGCTGGAAGACGGTCAGCTTCGACGCGAGCGGCTGCACGTGCGGGATGAACTGGATCGCCGACGCGCCGGTGCCGACGACGGCCACCCGCTTGCCGGTCAGGTCGTAGTCGTGATCCCAGGTCGCGGAATGAAACGTCTCGCCCTCGAACGTGGAAAGGCCGGCGATGGCCGGCAGACTCGGGTCCGACAGCGGGCCCTGCGCCGCCGACCAGGACCCGGGCTGTCACCTCGCCGCCGGCGGTGCGCAACCTCCAGCGTTGAAGTGACTCGTCCCAGCGCGCCTCCTCGACCGCGGTGGCGAGTCGGATGTGCGGGCGGATGCCGAACTCATCGGCGCACCGCTGCAGGTAGGCCTGGATCTCCGGCTGCGAGGAGAACGCGCGGCTCCAGTCGGGATTCGGCGCGAACGAGTACGAGTACAGATGGCTCGGTACGTCGCAGGCGCACCCGGGGTAGGAGTTGTCGCGCCAGGTCCCGCCGATGTCGTCGCCGCGCTCGAGAACCACGAAATCGTCGATCCCGGCCTGCTTGAGCCTGATGGCGGTGCCGAGGCCGCCAAAGCCGGCGCCGATGACGGCGATCCGGACGTCGAGCGTCTCGTTCAGGGCGTGCGACATCACCAACTCCTTGCGTGGCGTGCGATTTCGGGCAGGAACGTGTTGACGGGAAAACGATCAGGTGACCTTGGAGGCACGCCTTCGGGTGTCGGCGCGGCCACCGGCGCCGACGAGCGCTCCGGCGGCGGGGCCTTCGGCGAGGTACTGCTTCTCGGCCTGCTCGACCTGCCGCTTGCCGCCGAAGTGCAGGAGGCCGGTGATCATCCCGCGCACCGGACGCACGTTGCGTACCCAGCGCTGGCCGTAGACGTGAGCGGCCCGGCGCTCGATCCCGTCGCAGAGCGCGTGCACGGTCGGCTCGACCGGATAGGTCTTTCCCAGCACTCCCGGTAGGTGCTTGCGGGCTTCGGCCATGTCGGGATGCTCGTCGGCGCCGCGGACCATGTCGGTGTCGGTCCAGGACAGGTAGGCGATACCGACGTCCACGCCGTGCCAGGCAACCTCGGTGCGCACGGCCTCGGCGAACGCCTCGACTCCCGACTTGCTGGCGCAGTAGGCGGCCATCATCGGCGACGGGGCCAGCGCGGCGAGCGACGCGATCTGCAGCGCGTAACCCTTGCTCGCGACGAGGGCCGGCAGGAAAGCGCGAAGCGTGCGGACGCTGCCCAGCAGGTTGATCTCGATGGTGCGGTCGAAGGCGGCGGCGTCGGCATGCAGGAACGGGCCGCCGCAGGCGACTCCGGCGTTGATGACGACCGCGTCGAGCCGGCCGAAGTGCTCCGCGAGTTCCTGCGCCACGTTGTCCAGTGCCGCCGAGTTGGTGACGTCGACCTCCCACCAGCGCGACCCGGGGCAGGAAGAGCTGACGGCATCGAGCTCTTCCGGTTCGAGGCCGAGCAGCGCGACGCGCGCTCCCCGCTCGGTGAGCTGGCGGGCGAGCGCGGCTCCGAGCCCGCGTGCTGCACCGGTGACTGCCACGACTTTGCCCTGCATGCCGGCCATTCGACTCTCCGATTCAGCATTCGACCAAATTGCTACCTGGACCAATTGCTACACGAGTGAAGCAACACAGTTGTAGCATATGCGCCGTGGCGGTGTCGAGTGCTGGGCAGGAGGCGAGCCGGCGGCCCTATGCGGCGCGCATGCCGGCCCAGGAGCGTCGCGAGCAGCTGCTCGACGCCGCGCTGCGCACCGCCGTCGACCAAGGCTTCGCCGCGGTGACGATGGACAGGGTCGCCCGCGCGGCCGGGGTGACGCGCCCCGTGGTCTACGGGTTGTTCGCCGACCGGGGAGCCCTGCTGGCCGCCCTGCTCGAACGCGAGACGCAGCGCGCCCGGGCGGCGCTGGCCCCGGCGCTTCCTGAAGTGCCGGCCCCCGGTGACGACGTCGATCCCACCGAACTGCTGGTCGCCGGCCTCCGCGCGTACCTGAAGGCCGCCGCCGAAGCGCCCGACACCTGGCGGCTCGTGCTGTTCCCCGCCGAAGGGGCGCCGCCGGAGCTGCAGGCCGCCATCGCGAGTTCACGGGAGGAGGCGCTGGAGCAGATCCGCCGGCTGCTCGCCTGGGGCGTCGGCGCCGCCGGCTCGGTGGATGTCGAGCTCTTCGCCCGCATGCTGGTCGGGCTCGCCGAAGGCGCCGCGCGCATGGTGCTCGACGAGCCCGACGTGTGGACCGTCGAGCGGTTCACCACGTTCACCCGCCAGATGCTCGACGCGCTCGCTACAGCTGCGCGCTGACGGCCGCCAGCACCCGGTCGGCGAGCTCCGGAAGGCAGATCACCAGCTCGGTGGTCAGCGCGTCGCGCGTGTTGAACTCCAGCGGGCTGCCGTCGAAGCGGCAGACATGCAGGCCCGCTGCGGCCGCCACCACAGCCGGCGCCGCCGTGTCCCACTCGTGCATCGCGCCCGCGTGGACGTACACGTCTGCCGCGCCCTGCACGATCGCCATCGCCTTCGCGCCCGCCGATCCCATCGGGACCAGTTCGCCGTCCAGCAGGCCGGCGACTGAGGTGACGAATTCGGGCGCGCGGGTGCGGCTGACCACCAGCCGCGGCCGGCTCGGTGCCGGGCCGCGGGTGGGCAGCGCGTTTCCCGTGGACAGGGTGCGGCCCTGGGCCGGGAGGGCGACCGCGCCGGTCGTCAGGCCTCCCGAGCGTTCCCACAGGGCGACGTGCACGGCCCAGTCGTCGCGCGGCGGCTCGCCGTACTCCCGGGTCCCGTCGAGGGGATCGATGATCCAGACCCGGTCGGCCTCCAGGCGCACCCGGTCGTCCTCGGCTTCCTCCGACAGCACGGCATCGGCCGGCCGGGATTCGGCCAGCAGCCGGGCGAGCAAGGCTTGCGAGCGGTTGTCGCCCGCGTGGCGCAGCTCCTTGGGATCGTCGTTGGCCATCTCCTCGCGCAAGGCCAGCAGCAGGGTGCCGGCCTTCGTGGCGAGCTCGGCAGCAAGGGTCGCGTCGTCGGGTGAGCCGGGAGTAACCATTGGGTCATCTTGGCAGCTGCGAGGATGAGTTCGTGCTGCTACACGAGGTCATCGCCGCGGCGGCCGTTCGAAGCCCCGCAGCCCCCGCCCTCGTCACCGGTGGCGTGACGCGCACTTTCGCCGAGGTGGCCGCCGAGGTGGCAGCGCTCGCCGCGGGGGTGGCCGCCGTCAGCGAGCCGGGTGACACGGTGGCGATCCTGGCGCCGAACGGGTACGCGTACCCGCTCGCGTACTACGCGATCCCGCGTGCCGGGCGCGTGCTGCTGCCGCTCAATCAGCGGCTGCATCCGCGCGAGTGGGCGAGTCAGCTCGAGCGTTCCCGGGCGAGCGTCCTGCTGGCCGACGACGCTCTGCTGGCGACGCTGCGTGCCGGAGCCGAGCTGCCGGCGTCCGTACGCACGGTCGTGGCTTTGAACGGCACCAGTGGCATCAGTGGCACCAACTCCTTCGACGAGCTCTGCTCCCGTCGTGGCGAGGAGGCCAGCCCCCGACCCGACGACCCGGCTTGGCTGATGTACACCAGCGGTACGACGGGTCCGCCGAAGGGTGTACTGCTCACGCATCGCGCGCTGCTGGCGGGGGTGCGGCACTCGGCGATCCTGCGTCCGATCCGCGACGACGACGTCTTCCTGACCGCGTTCCCGCTCTGCCACGTGGCCGGCTACCAGGTGATCGTCGCGCATCTGAAGGACCGCCCGGCCCTGGTGATGACACGCTTCGACGCCGCCGAATTCGTCGGTGCCGTAAGGGATTTCGGGGTCACGACGTGCTCGCTCGCCCCCACGATGATGGACCTGCTGCTGGAGCATCTGCGGTCAGATTCCGAGGGACTCGCGGTCGTACGCGAGCGGCTCCGCGCGATCGGCTACGGGTCGGCTCCGATGCCGCCCGCGCTGATCCGGCGGATGACCGGCGTCCTCGGCTGCGACCTCACCCAGGGGTACGGCATGACCGAGCTGGCCGGCAACGTCACCGCCCTCGGCCCCGCCGACCATGGCGCGGCCATCGCCGACAGTCCGGAACTCCTGACGTCAGCGGGACGTCCGGGCCCGCTGGTCGAGCTCGCCATCATGGCCGATGGCGTGCTGTTGGCGGCCGGGGAGCCGGGGGAGGTCGTGGTGCGCGGCGAGCAGGTCTGCGCCGGGTATCACGACGATCCGGTGGCGACGGCGGCGGCAATGGCGGGCGGCTGGTTTCACACCGGCGACCTCGGCGTGCTCGGCGCCGACGGGCGGCTGCAGATCGTCGACCGCATCAAGGACATCATCGTCACGGGCGGGGAGAACGTCGCGAGCCGCGAGGTGGAGGACGTGCTGCGCGAGCTCGCGGGGGTTCGCGATGTCGCGGTCGTCGGGGTCGCCGACGAGCGTTGGGGAGAACGGGTCTGCGCGGCCGTCGTTGCCGATGGCGAGGCCCCGCCGGCAGTCGAGGATCTCGTCGCCGGATGTCGCGCGCGGCTCGCCGGCTTCAAGACGCCGCGGCGTATCGCCTTCGTGGAGGAGCTGCCCCGGACGGCGTCCGGCAAGGTGCGCAAGGACGAGGTCCGCCGGTTGCTGAGCTCCTGAAGCGACCCCGGACTGGCCGCGCCCCAGCTCTTAGGTTAAGTTGCCCTAAGCCATAAGGACGCCGAGGGCAAGGGAGTCGTGGTGAGGCGCGTGCGCAGCGTGGCGGCGGTCGCGGGATTGCTCATGGTCGCGGGCGGGCTCGCGGCGTGTGGCAGCTCGCCTGCGGCTCCGGCGCCCAACGCGCCCATCTCCGGGCAGACCATCACCCTCTACAACGGCCAGCACGAGCAGACCACCAGCGCGCTGGTCGCCGCCTTCACCAAGCAGACCGGCGTCAAGGTCAAGATCCGCAGCGACGACGAGGACGTGCTCGCGCAGCAGATCGAGCAGGAGGGCTCGCACTCTCCGGCCGACGCTTTCTACACCGAGAACAGCCCGCCGCTCGCGCGCCTGGACGGGGCCGGCCTGCTCTCACCCGTCGACGCGTCGACGCTCGCCGCGGTGCCCGCCGTGTACAGCGCGAGCGACCACAACTGGGTCGGGATCTCGGCGCGGGTGAGCGTGATCGTCTACAACACCGACAAGCTCAAGGCCGGCGACCTGCCGACTTCCATCTACGGGCTGGCCGATCCGAAATGGAAGGGCAAGCTCAGCATCGCGCCGGGGGAGACCGACTTCGCCCCCCTGGTCACCTCGGTCGCCGCCAGCCGCGGTGACGCCGCCGCCCTCGCCTGGCTCAAGGCGCTCAAGAGCAATGCCGGCAGCCACCAGGAGGCCGACAACGAGACCCTGGTCTCGAACGTCAACAAGGGCATCACGCAGATCGCCGTGATCAACAGCTACTACTGGTACCGGCTGCAGAACGAGCTCGGCAAGAGCAAGATGCACTCGGCGCTGGCCTACTTCGCGCCGGGTGACGACGGCTACCTGCTGGATGTCTCGGGCGCTGGGGTGCTGAAGTCCTCCAAGCACCAGAAGGCGGCCCAGGCGCTGCTCGCCTTCCTCGTCAGCAAGCAGAGCGAGACGGTGCTGGCGTCCGGAGACAGCTTCGAATACCCGCTCGGGTCGAACACGCCGGCCAATCCGGAGCTGCCGCCACTGTCGGCGGCCAAGCCCAAGGCATTCGACCTCTCGCAGATCGGCGACGGCAAGCACGCGGTCACCCTGCTGCAGAAGGCCGGCCTTCTGTAGCCTTGATCACAGCATGGCCGGACTGCTGAGCGTGGAGACCGCCGACTCAGTGCTTGGGACAGCGCGGCGCGGCGTCTTTCGTCGACGGCCGCGGTGGATCGTCGTCGTCAGCGCCGTCGTGGCGGCTGTCCTGCTGCTTCCGCTGGTGTTCCTCGTCATGCAGGCCCGCCTCGTCGGCGGCGAGGAAGTCAAGCGCATCCTGTTCCGCCGGCTGACGCTCGATCTGCTGCGCAACACGGTCGAGCTGGCGGTGCTGGTGACGGCGGCCACGGCGGTGCTGGGCGTCGGCGCGGCCTGGTGCATCGAGCGCACGGTGCTGCCCGGACGGCGGGTCTGGGCAGTGCTGATCGTGCTGCCGGCGGCGGTGCCCGACTTCATCGTGGGCTACGCCTGGCACTCGATCGCACCCAGCATGACCGGCCTCAAGGGCGCCGTCATCGTCATGAGTCTGGCGCTCTACCCGCTGGTGTACCTGCCCGTGGCCGCAGCGCTGCGCCGGGTCGATCCGGCGCTGGAAGAGACCGCCCGCTCCCTCGGATGCGGTCCGTGGACCACGTTCCGGCGGGTCACGCTGCCCCAGATCCGCCCGGCGCTGCTCGGCGGCTGCCTGGTGGTGATGCTGGCGCTGCTCGCCGAGTACGGCGCGTTCGAGATCCTGAACTTCCAGACCTTCACCACCACGGTCTTCACCGAGTTCCGGGTCGATCAGTCCGCCGCGTCGGCGCTGGCGCTGGTGCTCGTCGCCCTCGGGATCGTGGTGCTCGTGGGGGAGGGGTTCGTGGCCGGTCGCGGCCGGGTCAGCCGGTCGGGTCCGGCGGCTGCCCGACCCGCCGGGCGGCGCCGGCTCGGCAAGCTGCTCATCCCCACATTGCTGGGGTTGACGGCACTGGTCGGCCTCTCGCTCGCCGTGCCCATCGGGACGCTGATCTACTGGCTCGCGGTCAGCCAGCATTCGACCCTGCCCGCCGCGGCGACCCTGGCGTCGGCGACCTTCGCGACCATCAAGTACGCGGCCGCTGCCGCAGCGCTGGCGACCGTCGCGGCCCTACCCGTCGCCCTGCTGTCCAACGCCCGGCGCAGCCGGCCGTTGAAGGTGCTCGAACGCAGCACCATGCTCATCCAGTCGATCCCGGGCGTGGTCGTCGCGCTGACGCTGGTGTTCTTCTCGGTGCGCTACTCCTACAGCCTGTACCAGACGTCGACCCTGCTGGTCTTCGCGTACGCGCTGCTGTTCTTCCCGCTGGCGCTCGTGTGCATCCGCGGTTCGGCTGCTCAGGCGCCGCCCCGCCTGACCGAGATGGGCCGCTCGCTGGGCCGCCGCCCGTTCGCGGTGCTGACCCGGGTCACCGTGCCGCTCATCGCCCCCGGACTCATCTCAGCTTTCAGCCTGGTGTTCCTCAGCGCCGTGACGGAACTGACCGCCACTCTGGTTCTCGTGCCCACCGGAACCCAGACCCTGTCGACGCAGTTCTGGGCCTATCAGACGAACACGTCCTACGGCGCCGCAGCGCCCTATGCCGCGATGATGGTGGCGATCGCAGCGGTGCCGAGCGTCGTCATCAGCTTCTGGTTCGCACGCCGCACCGGAACCGCCGGCGCAGGCCTGTCGTGAGCGTCCTCGAGGTGCGTGGGCTGACCGCGGCGTACGGGTCCAACGAGGTGCTGCACGGGATCGATCTGGACGTGCCGAGCGGATCGATCACGGCGATCCTCGGACCGTCCGGCAGCGGCAAGACGACGCTGCTGCGGGTGATCGCCGGCTTCGAACGCGCCCGCTCCGGCACGGTCTCGATCGCCGGCCAGATCGTGGAGAGCCCGCGGCGCCACATGCCTCCCGAGCGTCGCCGGGTCGGCTACGTGGCCCAGGACGGCGCCCTGTTCCCGCACCTCTCGGTGGCGCGCAACGTCGCCTTCGGGCTGCATCGGGGCACGGGCCGCAGCAAGCGGGTGGCCGAACTGCTCGGGCTCGTGGGCCTGGCGGCCTTCGCCGGGCGCTATCCGCATGAGCTGTCGGGCGGCCAGCAGCAGCGGGTCGCGCTCGCGCGGGCGATGGCGAGCAGCCCGCCGCTGGTGCTGCTGGACGAACCTTTCGCGGCCCTCGATGCCTCGCTGCGCGCCGACGTGCGCCGAGACATCACCCGCATCCTGGAGGAGACCGGCACCACCACGGTCCTGGTGACGCATGACCAGGACGAGGCGCTGTCGATGGCCGGGCAGGTTGCGGTGCTACGCGCCGGGCTCATCGCGCAGGCGGGTGCCCCCGCCCAGATCTACCAGCACCCGGTGGATCCCGAGCTCGCCCAGTTCCTCGGCGAGGCGAACCTGCTCCCGGCACGCGTCGAGTCTGCGGGGCTTTCGTGCGCGATGGGGCTGCTGACGGCGGCCGCCCCGGTGGCCGTGACCGAGCTTTCCGGGGAGGCGGCGACGGTCATGATCCGGCCGGAACAGCTTCAGGTGCAGGCGGATCCGACTCCTGATGCGGTGGCAGCCACCATCACCGCGGTCGAGTACCACGGCCACGAGGCGCTGCTCTCCCTCGCCGTCACCAGCGACGGTCCGGCCGGCTCCGCGGTGTTGACGCTGCGCGCGCGTACCTCACCCCAGCCCGGCTTCGTGCCCGGTGCCGAGGTCTACGCGCGGGTGGCCGGCGAGGTGCACACCTGGCCGGCCGGCACGGCGGCCGCGGAGGGCGGGGTCAGCCCTTGAGCACCGCGTCGATCGCGGCGACGAGATCACCGTCGTGCGGGTCGACCTGCGGGCGGAACCGTCCGACCACCGCACCGTCGGCGTCGACCAGGAACTTCTCGAAGTTCCAGGTGATGTCGCCGGCCTCGCCCTTGGCATCGGGCTTTTCCGCGAGGACGTCGTAGAGCGGGTGGCGCTCGCTGCCGTTCACATCGACCTTGCCCGTCATGGGGAAGGTGACCCCGTACGTCGTGGAGCAGAACTCGGCGATCTCCTCGGAGGTGCCGGGCTCCTGGCCCATGAACTGGTTGCACGGCACACCGAGCACGGTGAAGCCGCGGCCGGAGAGCTCCTCGTGCAGCTTCTCCAGGCCCTCGTACTGCGGGGTGAGGCCGCAGCGGCTGGCGACGTTGACGACGAGGGTCGCCTTGCCGCCGGTGAGCTCGCCGAAGGTGGTGCTCTCGCCGCCGAGCGTGGTCAGGGAAACGTCCTTGATCTGGGTCACGGTCTCATTCTCTTTCAGTGGCCGCGGGCGATCCACTCCGGGAGGTCCGGAGCCTCCTCGCCGATGGTGGTGGTGCGTCCGTGGCCGGTGCGTACGACCGTGCCGGGCGGCAGCACCAGGAGCCGCTCGCGGATCGATTCGATGATGGTGGGGAAGTCGCTGAAGCTGCGGCCCGTGGCGCCGGGTCCGCCGGCAAACAGGGTGTCGCCGCTGAAGACGGTGGTGAGATCCGGGACGTAGATGCACACCGACCCCGGGGCGTGCCCGGGCGTGTGCAGCATCTGCAACGCGATCCCGGCGACCTCGATGCGCTGGGTGTCGGAGAGCTCGCCATCGGGATCGCGGTCGGGATGGGTCAGCTTCCACAGCTCGTGGTCGGCGGGATGGAGCAGGATCGGCCCGCCGGTCGCGTCGGCCAGAGCCGGCGCGACGTTGATGTGGTCGTCGTGCGCATGCGTCGCGATGATGGCTTTCACCCGGCGGCCGTTGACCGCGCGGACGATCGCTTCAGCGTCGTGTGCCGCGTCGATGATGACGACCTCGTCGCCGTCGCCGATGAGCCAGACGTTGTTCTCGACGTCCCACGTGCCGCCGTCGAGGCTGAAGGTCCCGGACGTCTGCAGATGCTCGATCTGCACACTCACAGGACGACCACCGAGCGCAGCACCTCGCCGCGATGCATCTTCTCGAAGGCCGCCTCGATGTCGCCGAGTCCGATCTTCTCGCTGACGAAGCGGTCGAGGTCGAGCCGGCCCTGCAGGTAAAGGTCGACGAGCATCGGGAAGTCGCGCGAGGGCAGGCAGTCGCCGTACCAGGAAGACTTCAGCGCACCGCCGCGGCCGAAAACATCCAGCAAAGGCAGGTCGATCCGCATGTCGGGGGTGGGCACGCCGACCAGCACGACAGTGCCCGCGAGGTCGCGGGCGTAGAACGCCTGCTCGTAGGTCTCGGGGCGTCCGACGGCTTCGATGACGACGTCGGCGCCGACCCCGTCGCAGATCTCGATGATGGCGTCGACCGGATTCTGCTTGCTGCTGTTGACGGTGTGGGTGGCGCCGAGGGAGCGGGCCCACTCGAGCTTGCGGTCGTCGATGTCGACGCCGACGATGGTGCGGGCACCCGCCAGCCGCGCTCCCGCGATGGCGGCGCAACCGACGCCGCCGCAGCCGATGACCGCGACCGTGTCGCCGCGGCCGACCCCGCCGGTGTTCATCGCCGCCCCGAGGCCGGCCATCACGCCGCAGCCCAGCAGGCCGACGGTGGTGGCCGGAGCCTTCGGGTCGACCTTGGTGCATTGCCCTGCGGCCACCAGGGTTTTCTCGGCGAACGCGCCGATCCCGAGCGCCGGCGAGAGGGGAGTGCCGTCGACGAGCGTCATCTTCTGGGTCGCGTTGTGCGTCGCGAAGCAGTACCAGGGACGCCCGCGCCGGCAGGCCCGGCACTCGCCGCACACCGCGCGCCAGTTGAGCACCACGAAGTCGCCGGGGCTGACCTCGGTGACGCCCTCGCCCACGGCGTCGACGATTCCCGCTGCCTCGTGGCCGAGCAGGAAGGGGAAGTCGTCGTTGATGCCGCCCTCGCGGTAGTGCAGGTCGGTGTGGCAGACCCCGCAGGCCTTGATGGTGACCGTGGCCTCGCCCGGACCGGGGTCAGGGACGATGATGTCCACGACCTCGACGGGCTCGTGCTTCTTGCGCGCGATGACGGCGGTCACGGTGCTGGGCATGCGTCGACCCTAAAGGCTGCCGGGGCCTGGGTTCGCCAGAGGTCCACACGAGAATCCACGACACCGGCCGGGCCCACCCCCTCGAGCAGCTCGCGGGGGGAGCAGTTCCCGGCTCCCAGGGACGTTCTGCTCTGTCCTCTTGGGTACGGCGGGGCAAGTCTTGGTGGTCGGAGGAGCGGCCATGAATCGCACCATCCCTGCGACGCGAACGCACCTGATGCTGCCGGTGGCGATGGTGGCCGCCGTCCTCACTTTCGTCGCTTTGGTCAGCGCCTGCGCGCGCCCGAGTGCGACACCGGTCAATGCCCCCTCCGGGGCTTCGGCGACCACCTCGTCGAGCCCGGCCAGTTCAGCGACGGCAGCCGCCGGCGACTTCGGTTCGCTGCACGCCATCTGCGGCCCGGGCAAGCCCACCGGCGGCAGCGGCCGCGGGCTGACAACCGACACGATCCGACTCGGAACGATGGCCGATCCGGGAGCGCTGGCGGCGCCCGGTCTGGAGAAGGAGTTCTTCGACGTCGCCGAGGCCTTCACGAAATGGTGCAACGCCGCCGGCGGCATCAACGGCCGAAAGCTCGTCCTGGACAAGTACGACGCCAAGCTGTTCGAGGTCGCTCCGCAAATGATCAAAGCTTGCGAGAACGACTTCATGCTGGTGGGCAACGGCAACGCGTTCGACGCGGCGGGTGTCAAGCCGCGGCTGGCATGCAAGCTCGGCGAGATTCCCGCTTATTCGGTCTCCCCGCAGGCAGTCGCCGCCGGGTTGCAGGTGCAGGCGACACCTAATCCAACGAACCAGTACCAGGTAGGCCCCTTCAGGTTGCTCGGCGAGCAGTTCCCGAGCACGCTCAAGAGCGGCATCGCGATCGCGGGAAGCACTGTGGCGACGGTGGCGCCGCAGAGTTTGCGGGCGCGGGATGCGCTGAAGGCCATCGGATACAAGGTGCCGATCTGCAGCAGCGTGCTCCGCTGGTGGATAACTTCCGTCCCTACATGGAGCAGATAAAGCTCTCGGGCGCGACCGCCTACACCGAGATCGCCGCCCAGGACCTGACCCCTGAGTTCCAAGCGATCTCCAACGTCGGCCTGAAGCTCGACTATGTGGTGGAGGGCACCCAGTTCTACGACCCCAAGACCATCGCTGCGGCCAAGGCCACGAGCTTTCCGCCGACCTGGATTTACCTCAGTCACTTGCCGTTCGAGATGGCGTCCCAGTACCCAGTGGTGCAGCAGCTCGAAAGCATCATGAAGGCGTGGAATGCGCACCCGACGTTCAACGACTTCGTCGCGCTGGCATTCAACGCCTGGACCCTCTGGGCCAAGTCGGCGACGGCATGCGGCAACGACCTCACTCAGGCGTGTGTCCTGTCGAAGGCGGCAAGTGAGAAGACCTGGACGGCCGGCGGGTTCTACTCGCCCCGCGACACCAACCCGGCAAATCCCCTGCAGCCCACCTGCTACGCGCTCATGAAGGTCACGCCTGGCGGCTTCGTCTACGACAAGACCGTGACTCGGCCGAACTCCGGCGTTTACAACTGCGACCCCAAGAACGTGGTCGCCCTCAGCAATGCGTACCAGTGATGTATCGACTCGGCGGCACCGATGCCGCGATGCTTTACGCCGAAACCGATGCCGCGCCGATGTATTCGTGCAGCCTCACGATCCTTGATCCGTCGACCACGTCCGAGCCGCTCGATGTCGACCGCTTCCGGGAGATCATGCTGGCGCGCGGTGAGCGGCTGCAGCCCTTCCGGCAGCGGCTCGTCACTGTCCCGTTCGGCATGGACCGCCCCGTCTGGGTGGATGACGGCGCCGTCGACCTCCGGGCGCACATTCGTGGGATTGCGGTGCCGCGACCGGGTTCGTCGCGTCAGGTTGCCGAACTCGTCAGCGATCTGATGGCCCAACCGCTGGCTCCTGACCGTCCGCTATGGCGCTCCTGGTTCATCGAGGGGCTCGAGGGCGGTCGCATCGGCCTGTTCTTCAAGGTCCACCACGCGCTGCTCGGCGGGACGCGGGCGATGGCCGTGTTTGAGCTGCTGTTCGATCTCGACGCGAAGGTGCCTCCGGTACCGCGCGGGCCGACAGCGTCGCTCGTCCCTACAGGTGCGAGCCGTGAACGTTCGCCATCACCGCTCGCGGTGGCGGGCCACACCGCCTGGTCGCTTGCCGGTACACCGATACGACTGGCGCGGACGGCGCGCGACATCGCCGGCGCCACGCTCGGAGTCGCCCGCCTCCGCGCCAGCGCGCTGTGGGCCGACGCCGTTCTGCCGTTCCAGGCTCCGGCCACCTCGCTCAACGGCCGGGTGGATGCGGCCCGCACCTGCGCTTACGGCGAGGTCTCGCTGCCGGACGTCATCGCGGTCAAACGCGCATTCGGAGTCACGGTGAACGATGTGGTTCTCGCCGTATGCGGCGGGGCGCTGCGCCGATACCTGCAGGAACGGGGCGAGCAGCCCGATCGGGCGCTCACCGCGTCGGTGCCCGTCTCGGTCAACACCGGAGGCGGCGATGGGTCGGTCCTCGGCAATGCCGTGTCCAATGTCGGAGCCACACTGGCGACGGACGTGGCGGATCCGGTGAAGCGACTGCTGCACATCGCGTCCTCGACCCGAGCAGCAAAGGGGCTCCACGCGGCGATCGGCCCCGAGTTGATCCTGAGCCTTGCCGAAGTGCTACCGCCCGGCCTGACCGGAGCGGCCATGCGGGGGCTGTCCGCTCCCGGGCTGGTGTCGCACGCACCGCCCCCGTTCAACGTGATCGTGTCCAACCTGCCGGGCCCCCGGGTGCCGCTGTATTCGGGAGGCGCACGGCTCGTCGCCACCCACCTGTTCGGGCCCTTGATCCAAGGATTGGGCTTGAACATCACCGTGCTGAGCTACGTGGACAGGATCGATGTCGGGCTCACCGCGTGCCCCGGTCTCGTCCCCGATGCCTGGCCCATCGCCGAGGCAATGCAGCCGGCCCTCGAAGAGCTGCGCAGCTTGGTTCCTCGTTCGGTGGGAGCCGATCAACCTCGACGGGTGCCGGTTAGGGGTGGCGCCGGACCTTCCCGTCGCACCAATAGCAACACCAACAACGAATAACTCAAGGATTGCAGTCGGCGAGAGGCAGGTGCCGCCATGCGGTTGCCAACCCGGGACCCCGATGGCCGCTTGACAGACGGCCAGAGTTACCCGTTCCTCGACCGTGGCATTTCCATCGAGACGCCACGAGTTTCGACTGAGGCGCCCCTTTCGGAGCCCATGTTGGAGTTGCGCGGGGTTCGCGCCGGTTATGGCGTCATCGAAGTGCTGCACGGGATCGAACTGTCGGTTCCTGTCGGTGGAGTGCTCGCCCTTATCGGCCCGAACGGTGCAGGCAAGACGACCGTGCTCCGCATCATCTCCGGGCTCCATCCGATGACGGAGGGTGCGCTGTTCTTGGCTGGACGAAGGATCAACGGCGTGGACCCGGTGGCGCTGGCGCGGGCGGGCGTTTGCACCATCCCGGAAGGTCGCGGCATCTTCCCGAACCTCACGGTGAAGGAAAACTTGCGGATGATGACCTACCGCGGGATGAGCAGGAAACAGGTCGAGGAGTCCGTCTTCTCGCACTTCCCCGAGCTGTTCAAGCGTCGTACGCAGATGGCGGGGACGATGTCCGGCGGCGAGCAGCAGATGCTGGCTGTCGGGCGCGCCCTGGCGAGCGATCCGAGCGTGTTGCTGCTGGACGAACTGTCCATGGGTCTGGCGCCACTCATTGTCGACCAGCTCTACGAGGCGGTGCGCGCGATGGTGGCCAGGGGAACGACCATTGTCATTGTCGAGCAATTCGCCGCCGCCGTGCTGGATGTGGCCGACGCCGCCGCCGTGCTGGTGAACGGTCACGTTGTCCTGTCCGGCAAACCGTCGGAAGTTGAGCAGGGCTTGGCGGACGCGTATCTCGGAGGTCAGCCCGCTCCGCGGTTTGCCGTTGGCGAGAACCCGCTCGCCGAGTTCGGGTCGTAGGAGGCGAATCAGCGGGTCAACGGCTCGGGTTGACCCAGCTCCTCGGTAGGGGTCATGAGGCTTGCCGGGTTTTCGCTACGGGGCGGCTCTGTTGGCGGCGCTACTGGGAGATGGCATTGGCGACGGACTGGGCCGCCTGCGTGAGCCGTGCTGCATGGTCGTGAGCGGCGGCCTCGAGTGCGCGCTTGGAGGTCACCATGAGCGTCAGGACGAGCACCGCGTTGCCGTCGGGACCGATGACGGGCACCGACACCGACTGCACCTCGGTGCGATCGGTACCTGCGGCGGCAGGGGACTCGTAGTCGGCGGGCAGCGAGGTGATGAGCCGGGAGATGGTCTCCGCCGTCTCGGGTGTCAGCGTTCCGCGTGAGCGGGCGAGCACCGAACCGACCTCGCGATGCCACGAGGCCCCGCGCCCGACGGAGAATCCCGCGTGGCGCACCTCCTCGAGGGTCTTCTCGAGCGCTTCTCGCTGATCCGCCGGCGCTCGGGACAGCCAGGCCTCGCGTGCCGGCTCGCCGGCCCACGCGACGAACGCCGTGCCCAGCGGCGGCAGGAACGGGATCCGCTGCCCGACGCGAGTCGGCAGCGCCTGCGAGCGCGGCGTGCCCGCATTGGCGATGAGCACCATGTCGTCACCGGCGACGGCACTGGCGACGCATTCGGCGTCGAGATCCTCGGCGAGCGCCTCCATCTGGGGGCGGGCCGCGTCAGCCGACTGCAGCTGCAGCTGCAGATCGCCCTCCCAGGCCGCGAGCGAGAGCGCGGTGAAACGGCCGTAGCCACCCTGGAAGAACAGCAGCGGCAGCGAGGGATTGGCGACGTCGAGCTCGAGCACCCGGCCGATCACGATGTAGTGGTCGCCGGCGTCGTGGACGACCTCGACCTCGCAGTCGATCCAAGCGACGACGTCGTCCAGCCGCGGCGAGCCGGTGACGGGGGAGGGGTTCCAGTCGAACTGGGCGAACTTGTCGCCGCCCTTCACCGCGAACGCCCGGCAGATCGACTCCTGCTCGGAGGCGAGGATGTTGACGCAGAACTTCCCCGAGGGAGCGATCTTCGGCCAGCTCGTCGACGACTTGTCCGGCAGGAACGCGACCAGCGGCGGCTCGAGCGACACCGACGTGAACGAGCCGATCGCCATGCCCGCCGGCTTGCCGTCGGGGTCGATCCCGGTGATCACGGCGACCCCGGTCGGGAAATGCCCGAGGACCCGGCGGAAATGCTTGGGGTCAATCGTCATGAGCCGCCCGTCTCTCCTTCGCTGTCGCGACCATCCTGCCTGCCGCCCGCTCCGACCGTCGTCGCGGGGGCGCGTGTACCCCGCGTACCAGCTCCGCCGGGTCGACGTCCTTTAGCAGGCCGCCAGGGCGATGGGACCCGCGTGCCAAGTGTGATGAACTGCACGACCGGACGGCCGCGCCAGCAGCCGCGGCCCTGCGACCTTCGCCGTGAACGGGCCCGCCGACTCGGCCCCTCGGGAAGTCGAGGGCTGTTTCCTGGTGCGGGGCAGCAGGTCAGTCAGGGTCAGCTCCGGGATCCTGGGTGCCGCCTGAATGAAGCGGCCACCGAGTGTGTGTCCCCAGGATGAACTGCGGCGGGCCGCCGCGCCTTGCTTCCGCGGACGTACGACCATCAGCGAATGGTGGATCATTGCAGCTACGGGGACCTTTGATCGGGCCTGATCTCGACGGGTCACTCGTTGCACACGTTCCTTTGCTTGGCTCTTGACTGCACTCGCCAACCCGGAGGTCGCCTTGTCCGATCGCGCCGTCACTTGCGCCCGTCGCCAACTCCTGCTGGGGGCGGGCGTTGGAGGGGTGGCGCTTGTTGCCGCCTGCTCGAGCAGCAGTAGCTCCGGCAATCCCGGTACCGCGGCGACATCCGGTGGCGGCGGAGGCGGCTCTGGCGGAATCATCGCGCTGGCGAAGGTGCCCTCGGACAGCGCCGTGTCGGTCCAGGACTCGACGGGCCGCATCCTGCTGCTCACGCAGAGCGGTGGCAAGCTCACCGCGCTGGACGCCACCTGCACCCACCAGGGCTGCACGGTCAGCCCAGCGGGCCAGGAGCTGATGTGTCCCTGCCACGGCTCGCAGTTCACCTTGACCGGCGCGGTGACCTCGGGCCCGGCTCCGACGGCGCTGCACCCCGTCGCGGTCAAGGTCGTGTCCGGACAGGTGGTGCTGGCTTGATGGGCTCGGTGGGGGCACTTCCGTTCATCCCCACAACCGTGAACGGCGTGCCGTTTCACCCGCTGGTGGTGCATGCCGTCGTCGTCCTCGTGCCGCTTGCGGTGATCGGGACGATCGGCATCGCGCTGTGGCCGGCGATGCGGCGGCACTTCTCGCTGGCCGTGCTGGCGGTCGGGGTCGTGGGCGGACTTGCCGTGCCCGTCGCCACGAGCAGCGGCGAGCAGTTCCGCAACCTGCTCGGTGCTCAGCAGCTGGTACGCCAGCATCAGCACTACGCCAAGCAGCTGCTGGTGTGGACGTTCTTTTTCGTCGTGATCCTGATCGTCATGGTCGTGCTCGACCTTGCGCGGCGCCTCGGGCCGCTGCAGCCGACGCCCGCGTTTGCGCCGGATCCAGCGCCGAACACGGGCTCCGCCGGCGGTCGTGTGGCCACCGCGGCCCGGGTGCAGGCGCCGGCGTCACAGGCGTTGACCACCCGCTTCGAACGGAGCGTGGGGCGGGTGATTCCGTCGGCGCTCCGCGAGCAGGTGCACTTCCTGCGGCGCGCCCAGCCCGTCCTCAGCGTGCTGGCCGTCGTGCTGGCCCTGATCGTCGGCTACTACTGCTACAAGACCGGTGACTCCGGCGCCAAGGCCGTCTGGCAAGGCCGGATCCCCACCGGCTGACCCCCCGGGTCCACCCGTTGCCTAGTTGTCGAACGTGCGTTATAAAAGTGACGACCGTTCGCAATCGGAGGTGGCGTGCCCCGGCGTACCCAGGCGGATCGGCGGGCTGATACCCGCGAGCGCCTGCTGCGCGCCGCCGCGGAGTTGTTCGCCAGCCAGGGCTACGACGCGGTCTCGGTGGATGAGGTGGCCGCAGCGGCTGACCGCAGCTCCGGCGCCGTCTACGCCCATTTCGGGAGCAAGCAGGGTTTGTTGCGGGCGCTGCTGGACTCGTGGAAGGACACGACCGCCACGGTCGTGCAGGCCGAGTTCGCCATTTCGCCCGACCCCTCCTCGCGGATGGAGGCGCTCTGGCGCAACGTCTCGCATCCGCCGGACGAGCTGGGCGACCATTGGCTGCTGCTGGAGCACGAGCTGTGGTTTCGGGCCGTGCGGGATCCTGATGTGGGCGTCGGGCTGCGCAATCGTTACGCCGAGGTCCGCGCCTCGATGGCCACGGGCTTCCGCGGGCAGGGCGTGCCGGACCGGCTCGGTGCCGAGCTCGCGTCACAAGTCTTCGCGCTGCTGATCGGCCTGGACATGCAACGCCGGATCGACCCTGGCGCGGTCAGCGATGAGACGGCTCTGGCCGGGCTGAACGCCCTGTATGCCGCAGCGCTCGAACGCGCCGACCTGATGTGAACCACAGTGACCCGACCTTGAGAGCGGCTCCGGAGAGGAACCTTCATGCGCACAAAGCTGTGTGACCAACTGGGGATCGAGTTCCCCATCTTCGCCTTCACGCACTGCCGTGACGTGGTGGCGGCCGTCAGCCGGGCCGGTGGCTTCGGCGTCCTCGGTGCCGTGGGATTCAGCGCGGAGCAGCTCGCCATCGAGCTGGACTGGATCGACGAACACGTCGGGGATCACCCCTACGGCGTCGACATCGTGATCCCCGGCAAGTACGAGGGAATCGGCGAGATGGACACCGACAAGCTCACGCAGTCCCTGCGCGAGATGGTGCCGCAGGGTCACATCGACTTCGCCAAGAAACTCCTGGCAGATCATGGGGTTCCGGAGCTTCCCGAGGGCGAGACGGCGACCGGCCAGTTGCTGGGCTGGACCGCCGCGACGGCGGCGCCGCAGGTCGAGTGCGCGCTCAAGCACGAGAAGGTGCGCCTGATCGCCAACGCGCTGGGCACCCCTCCGGAAGACGTCGTGCAGCAGGTCCACGACAGCGGACGGCTCGTCGCGGCGCTGTGCGGCTCGGCTCGCCAGGCGCGCAAGCATGCCGATGCCGGCATCGACATCATCATCGCCCAGGGCAGCGAGGCGGGCGGGCACACCGGTGAGATCGGCAGCGTCGTGCTGTGGCCCGAGGTCATCGACGCGGTGTCCCCGATCCCGGTACTCGCGGCGGGGGGCATCGGCAGCGGGCGGCAGCTCGCGTCAGCGCTGGCGATGGGCGCCGAAGGCGTGTGGACCGGCTCGATCTGGCTGACGGTCGCCGAGGCCAGCTCCTCGCCGGCGCAGAAGGACCAGCTGCTGGCTGCCAAGAGCAGCGACACCGTCCGCTCGCGCTCGTTCACCGGCAAGCCTGCGCGCATGCTCAAGAGTGCCTGGACCGAAGCGTGGGAGGCCCCGGAGAATCCCAAGCCGCTGGGAATGCCCTTGCAATACATGGTGAGTGGCGAGTGCGTGGCCCGTGGCTCGCGCTACCCCGACCAGTCGCGCGACGTCATGTTCAACCCCGTCGGGCAGATCGTCGGCTCGATGAACAAGGTGCGCAGCAGCCGCGAGGTCATCGGCGACCTGGTGAGCGAATATGCCGATGCCGTCGAGCGTCTCAACGCGCTCGGCGCCGAGTGAGCCGGCCATGACCACCACCGCCGACCGCACCCGTCTCGATCGGATCGACGTCTTCAGCCATGAGGTCTGGGTCAAGGAGGTCCCGCACGAGCAGCTGGCGCTGCTTCGTCACGAGGCGCCGGTGTTTCGCCATGCCGGTACCGAGATCGACATGCCGCCGCACTTCTGGGTGCTCACTCGCCATGCCGATGTGCAGGCGGCCAACCGCGACTGGGAGACCTACTCCTCGGCGCTGCCGGGAAGCCTGCTCAACAACCCGCCCGAGGACGTCTCGCACGACTTCAAGACCATCATCGACACCGACCCGCCGACCCACACGCGGCTGCGCAAGCTGGTCAACCGCGGCTTCATGCCGCGGGTGATCTCCTCCTACACCGAGCACCTGCGCGGCGTCACGGCCGAGATCTTCAACCGTGCCGTCCCGCGGGGGCAGTTCGACTTCGTGGTGGACGTCGCCGCCGAGCTGCCGCTGGTGGCGATCACCGAGCTGCTCGGGATTCCCTACGAGGATCGGCACAAGGTCTTCGAGTGGGCCAACCGGCTCGTCGGCGGTACCGACCCGGAGTACGACCGTGGTCAGGAAGCCCGCGTGGGCGCGGCTTTCGAGCTGTATCAATACGCCCAGGAGCTCGCCATCCAGCGCCGGCAGGAGCCCAGGGACGACATCATCACCAGGCTCATCTCCGCCGTCGACGGCGATGACGACAAGCTCGACGACCACGAGTTCGACCTGTTCGTGCTGACGCTGGCGGTGGCCGGAAGCGAGACCACGCGCAACGCCATGTCACACGGCCTGCTCGCGCTGATGAACAACCCCGAGCAGATGCAGCGCCTTCGCGACGGCGGTCCGGAGGTCGCTGACGCGGCGGTGGACGAGATCCTGCGCTGGGCGACGCCGGTGTCGAACTTCCGGCGTACGGCGACGCGTGACGTCGAGCTGCACGGGGTGCACATCCCCAAGGGCGACCCGGTCGTGCTGTCCTACGCCTCGGCCAACTACGACGAGACGGTGTTCGCCGACCCGCACCGCTTCGACATCACGCGCTCGCCCAACCCGCACGTCTCGTTCGGCGGCGGCGGACCGCACTTCTGCCTGGGATCGCATCTCGCCAAGCTGGAGATCAAGCTGCTCTTCGAGGCGCTGCTCGCGCACACCAGCGACATCCAGGTCGACGGTGACATCCAGCGCCTGCGGTCGAGTTTCATCAATGGAATCAAGCATCTGCCGGTCCGCGTGCAGGGCGTGTCAAGCTAGGTGGGGTGAAACAGCTCTTCCCACCGTCCCCACAGCGGGCCGACGCCGAGACGACCGTGCAGGCCGGCTACGGGGACATCCTCGAGCGGGCAGCGGGCTCGACCCGGCGTGCCGGGCGCCCGCACGTCGTGCTCAACATGGTGAGCTCGGCCGACGGGGCCATCTCTCTCGACGGGCTTTCCGGAGGCCTGTCGGGCTCGGCGGACAAGGAGGTCTTCTTCTACCTGCGCAGCATCGCCGACGTGATCATGGTCGGCGCCTCCACCGCGCGGGAGGAGAACTACGGCCAGCCGAAGCTGTCGGACGACCTACGCGCCCAGCGCGCCTCCCGCGGCCAGCCTGCGCTCCCACGCATCGCGGTCACCAGCCGTTCGATGCGGATCGACTGGTCCAGCCGGTTGTTCGCCGATCCGGGCTCACCCGCCGGCCTGCCGCTCGTGGTCTGCCCGGCCAACACGCCGCCCGGGCTGCGGGCACCGGCCGAGGGTGTCGCCGAGCTGCTCCCGTCGGGCGCGGACGAGGTCGATTTCCCTGCAGTGCTAAGGCAATTGGCCGAGCGCGGGGTGAATCTGGTGCTGTGCGAGGGCGGTCCGAAGCTGAACGGCCAGCTGCTGTCGGCAGGACTGGTCGACGAGGTCTGCCTCACCCTCTCGCCCGTCCTCGTCGGCGGCCGGGGGCAGCGCATCAGCGGCTGGGACGACCCGCAGCCGCCGCTCGGACTCGACCTCGTCTCCGTTCTCGAAACCGACGGCGTGCTGATGCTGCGTTACGCGACGGCAGCGGGCTAGAAGTCCGCGTCCCACGCCTTGACCAGCGCCGGCCCGGGCTGCGCACTGCTCATCCTGATCTGGAGCGATCGTCCCTGCACCACGAGCTCACCTAACGTGTTGCCGAACACCGGGCCCCGGACGACGTCCCAGCCCCAGCCCAGCGTCGACGCGTGAGCCCGGCGGGTCAGGAAGCGTCCGATGGCGAGCCCGATCCGCGATGAGGCCAGCCGTTCCATGGTCCGGATGTTGCGCCCGAGCGGGTTGCGCAGCGGCGAGCAGACCGCCTGCAGGACACGAGAACCGGCGGCTTTCCCCTCGCGGCGGGCCTCGGCCAGGTAGGAGAAGTGCACGTCGCCGGAAAGGAAGGTGATGGTCGCCGGAGGCGTGCCCCGCCGGCCGCTCGCGACCTCGGTGATGAGCCGCAGCATCCGCTGCAAGGACGTCTCGAACGCCGCCCAGTGCTCCAGATCCACGCCCTGCCGGAGCTTCTCGCCCAAGCGTGCGCCCCGGCGTCCCCACCGTCCTTCAGCGAGCGCCTCGTCGAACGCCTCGAGCCCGTGCACGGCGGGCGGCAGCATGAGCGGAAGTGACGTGACGATGAGCAGGTGGTCGACCTTGTCGAACTGGTCACCGGTGCACTGCGCGTCGAACCAGGCCCATTCCTGGTCGCTGACCATGAGCCGTTGTCGGCCGTCGACCACGCGGTTGGCCCGCGAGTCGAGCACCACGAGCCGTATTCGGCCGAAGTCGCGCCGGTAGGACCACTGCACCGGCGGGCCGCCGTCCGCCGCAGCGTCGGCCTTTTCGGCGTGGGCGCGCAGCACCTGCTCGCCGTCCCCGTCATGGGCCGTCAGCGCCGCGAGCACCGGGTCGGTCTCCAGGTCGGCGGGGGAGAGGTTGCCCAGATGCTGGTAGATCCAGTACGTCAGCAGGCCACTGGTGATCCTCTCCTGCCACCAGTCGGTCCCCTGCATCTGACGGCGCCAGGGCTCGGAGGTGTTCCAGTCGTCGCGGATGTCATGGTCGTCGAAGATCATGGCGCTGGGGAGTGTCGAGAGCAGCCAGCGGATCGGCTCCGGAGACCAGGATTCCGCGTACAGGTAGGTGTATTCGTCGACGTTGGCGACCTCGTGGCCGGCCCCCTCGTCGGGTCCGCGATGGCTCGCGATGTAGCGCTCGGTCTCGGGCGAGAGGTTGTCGTCGGCGTAGACCTGATCGCCCACCAGAGCCAGCAGATCGGGCCACGAGTCCGGCGGGGTCGTACGCATGCGTTCAGCCAGCGCGTGCAGGGCATCGACGCCCCACTGCAGGTCATCGAGCGGCCCGGCGGCACGGCAGGAGCCGAACGCGATCCGCAGCGCGGAGCCGGGGGCGTGCGGGCGCAGCAGGCTCTTGGGCCACGTGCTGCCCTCGAGAGGCCAGACGGCGCCGCCGTCCAGCGTGACGGAGTACGGGACGGCGACTCCGGGCGAGAGCCCGCGCACGGCGACGATCGCGTAATGATGCCCGCAGACATTGAAGGTTTCGGCCCTCGCGAGCGGAGCACCGTCGGCGTGCACACCGACCGTGCAGGCAGCGTCGGTCTCCACCCAGATCGTCGCGCAATCGGCGTCGAGGTAGCGCAGCATGGGGCCGAGCACGAGCTGGGGCATGGGAACGGGCAGCCGGTCTAGAAGCCGACGACCGGACGCGGACTGTAGGCCTTCTCCAGCGCGGCGATCTCCTCGCCGGTGAGCTCCAGGTCCACCGCGGCGATGGCGTCATCGAGATGTTGGGTCTTGGTGGCGCCGATGATCGGGGCGGTGACGCCGGGTTTGGAGAGCATCCACGCCAGGGCGACCTGGGCCCGCGAGATCCCGCGTGACTCGGCGATCGCGCGTACGGCTTCGATGATCGACGCGTCGTCATCGACGTACAGTGTGCGGCCGAACGCGTCGGTCTCGCTTCGTGACGTGGTGGCGTCGAGGTCGCGCGTGAGCCGGCCGCGGGCCAGCGGGCTCCACGGGATGACGCCGATGCCCTGATCCGCGCAGAGCGGCAGCATCTCGCGCTCCTCCTCGCGGTTGAGCAGGTTGTAGTGGTTCTGCATGCTGACGAACCGGGTCCAGCCGTGCAGCTCGGCGGTGTAGAGCGCCTTGCTGAACTGCCACGCATACATCGAGGAAGCCCCGATGTAGCGGGCCTTTCCGGCCTTGACGACGTCGTGCAGCGCCTCGAGCGTCTCCTCGATCGGCGTGTGGTGGTCCCAGCGATGAATCTGGTAGAGGTCGACATAATCGGTGCCGAGCCGGGTCAGGCTCGCGTCGATCTCATGCATGATCGCCTTGCGGGAAAGCCCGCCGCCATTGGGTCCCGCGCGCATCGGCATCCGCACCTTCGTCGCGAGCACGACCTCGTCCCGCCTGGCGAAATCGGCCAGCGCCCGGCCGACGATCTCCTCGCTGCCACCGGCGGAATACGCGTTCGCCGTGTCGAAGAAGTTGATGCCGGCCTCGAGTGCCCGGCGGATGTGGGGGCGGCTGCTCTCCTCGTCGAGGGTCCACTCGTGGTTACCCCTGCCGGGCTCGCCGTAACTCATGCACCCGAGGCAGATCCGGGAGACCTCGAGGCCGGTCGATCCGAGTCGTACGTAGTCCATGGCTTGACTCTGCCCCGATCCGGGCGGCTTCGCACCCCGATCGCGTCCTGGGCGTTTCAGCACGCCCACCTGCGGGTGGTGCTGGATACTCTGGCCGCATGGACGGCTGGCACATCGAGCCGCGTTTCGCCCCGCTGGCGTTGAAGTTCTCGAAACTCTTCCGTCATCCCAACGACGGCGGCGGCGCGCTCGCGGTCTATCACCACGGTGAGCTGGTGCTCGACATCTGGGCCGGCTACGCCCACCGCGGCGAGCGCTGGCATCGCGACACGGTCTCGCTGTCGTTCTCCACGGGCAAGGGGGTCGCGAGCACCCTGGTCCACCGCCTCGCCGAGCAGGGTCTGATCGACTATGACGTGCCGGTGGCGGCGTATTGGCCGGAGTTCGCGGCTGCCGGCAAGGAAGCGATCACCGTCCGCGAGCTGATGACCCACCGTGCCGGGTTGCACAAGGTGCAGGGCATCGCCCCGGACGGGGTCGGCCTGCTCGACTACGACAAGGTCGTTGCCCGGCTGGCGGCCAATCCGCCTGATCCCAAGCGGCTTTCGGGCCCCGGCTACCACGGCGTCACCTACGGCTGGCTGGTCGCCGAGCTCGCCTCCCGGGCCGCCGGGCGGCCGTTCACCGAGCTGCTGCGCACCGAGGTGGCCGAGCCGCTCGGGGTGAAAGAGCTGTGGTTCCACGTTCCGCAGGAGGAGCAGTACCGCATCGCCGGCTTCTTCCCGCGCTTGCTTCCGCTGCGGCTGTCATGGCCTTTCGTCTCCGCGCGGCTCGCGTCGATCCCGATCACCCGGGGGTTCGTCGAGGCGATGATGCCCGAGAAGTTCGATGTCCTGGTGCGCCTGCCCGAGGTGCACAGCGCGGTCATGCCCGGGTGGAACGGGGTGTTCAGCGCCCGTGCCCTGGCGCGGATGTACGCGCCGCTGGCCGGTGACGGCACGGTGGAGGGCGTCCCGTTCCTCAAACCTGAGACGATCGCCGAGCTCAGCACCGTCCAGACCCGGTCACGCGACTACGTGCTCGGATTCCGGCCCAACTGGCGGCTGGGCTACCACCAGGCGTTCGTCGCCGATCGCGTCCGCACCCCTCGCGCGTTCGGGCACTACGGCCTCGGCGGAAGCGGCGCCTTCGCCGATCCCGACACCGAGCTCGCCGTCGCGTTCGTCAGCAACCACCTCGGCAACCGGCTCTCCGCGCTCGGCGACCTTCGCCTCGCCCGGCTCAGCGCTCTCGCGCGCCGCCTCGCCGTCGCCGATTAGCTGAACGTGTCTCCCGACAGCGAGTAGGAGACCGATCCGTCAGGACCGACCGGGAGGTCACCGGCGATCGTGATGCGCTGCATCGAGCGGTGAGCGCCCGGCGGGACGTCGGTGGGCACGAGATGGCAGGTCGCCCGGTTGTCCCAGAACGCGATGCTGCCCGGCTCCCAGCGGAAGCGGCAGGTGTACGACGGGTTCGACAGGTGCTCGTACAGCAGTGCGAGCAGGTGGGTGCCCTCGGCTCGGGACAGCTCGACGATGTGGCTGGTGAAGTTCGGGTTGACGAACAGCGCCTTCTCGCCCGACTCCGGATGCACGCGTACGACCGGGTGCACGGCGCGCAGATCCTGCGACTGGAACTGCTTTTTCAGCGCTCCGGACAGCTCGCCGCGCGCGATCGGCAGGAAGTTGTGGTGCACCGCGTGCAACTCGTCGCAGAGGCGCTGCAGCGGCGCCGAAAGCTGCTGGTACGCGACGACGAGATTCGTCCACTGGGTGTCGCCGCCGTACGTGGGCACGACCATGCCGCGCAGGATCGAGCCCATCGGCGGGTTGGGCACGAAGGTGACGTCGGTGTGCCAGCGGCTCTCGATGCTCGGCGCCATCGACTTGGCCTTGCTGCCGGCGTCTTGCGCTTCGCGCTTGCCGAATGCCTGGTTGTCCAGCAGCAGGATCTCCGGGTGGTCGGGGAAGGCCGGCGGCAGCGTCGGGTGCGCCGGCGTGATCTCGCCGAACTGGCGTCCGAACGCGATGTGCTGATCCTGGGTGAGCTGCTGGTCGCGGAAGAAGACGACCTTCCACGCGACGAGCGTCGCTCGGATCTCCGCGAGGGTCTCGGGATCGAGCGGCTCGCGCAGGTCGACGCCGTGGATCTCAGCGCCGATGTGCCCGGCGAGCGGGCGGATCTCCAGGGCGGTGCGGGGTGCGGTGGTCGTCATGCGCTTCTCCGGTCATCGATCTGGCGGGCGGTGTGCTCGGATACGGGGGCGGCTGCAAGGGCTACTGCGGTGTCGAGAACGTTGGCCAGGAAGGCGGCGCGCGGGGTGGCGATGCGCCTGGGCGCGTGCTGGATGAGCAGCTCCCGGTCGGCGAGAGCATGGGTGACGTGGCCGCTGAAGAGCGACCAGCGCTCCTCCCGCAGCTGCTCCGGAACACCCGCTTCGGCCTGCAATTGCTGATATCGGGCAGAGATGACGGCGACCCCGCGCGTCCAGTCCTGACCCTCGAGATCGCCCGGCGCGGTGCCCTCGACATAGGCGGCGTGGATGCAGAAACGCAAGTACCAACTCGGACGCCCGGGCTCGCCGAGCATTTCCGCGAGTGGGTGCAGGAACGCCTCGGCAAGGGCGCGCAGATCGAAGCCTCGTCCGGTGCGGTCGAGCTCCTCGAGCATGGCGAGGCGGCGCTCGTTGATCGACACCATCCGGTGTTCGAAGACGGCGTTGAGCAACTGCTCCTTCGTGCCGAAGTGATAGCGCACGGCACCGGTGTTGCGCTGGCCGGCCTCGGCGCCGATCTCGCGCAGCGAGACTCCGTGCACGCCGCGCTCGGCGTAGAGCCGCTCGGCTGTCTCGATCAGCAGCGTCGCTGTCGCGCCGTTCACGAGGCTGCTCACGAGCTCGAACGTTAACCCATGTGAGTTAACAAGGGAAGGAGTTTTCTCATTCGAACCCGTCGACGATCCCCGCCGGGTTGGTCGGCAACGCCGCCGGCCTGCCGAGGTAATAGCCCTGGGCCCAAAGGACGCCGATGTCTCGCAGTGCCTCCAACTCGCCCTGCTCCTCGACTCCCTCGGCGATGACGCGGGCACCGACGTCACCGGCGAAAGCGACCAGCGCGCTGGCGAGCGCACGCTGACCGCTGTTGCGATGGATGCCCCGAACCAGTGAGATGTCGAGCTTGATGATGTCGGGCTGCAATCGGATCAGGTGGCGAAACCCCGCGTAACCAGAGCCGAGATCGTCGACGGCGAGCCGGCTCCCGCTCTCGCGCATCACCGCCAGCGACGAGTGCACGGCCGCGTAGTCCTCGACCGGAACGTGTTCGGTCAGCTCGATGACGACCTTCGGGTAGAGCCCGGGATCGCACAGCTGATGGGTGAGCAGATGCAGCACCGAGGCGGGCGACATGTTCACGGCGAGGAACGCGTCAGGCTCCTGCACGGGCAGGATGTCCAGCAGACCCAGCACTTTCGACGCCGCGAGCCATTCCAGTTCGACGCCCAGCCCGACTCCGAACGCGTCGCCGAACCAGCGATCGGGTCCGCCGTACCCGGTTCCCGGAAAGCGCGACAAGCCCTCGTAGCCCACCGGGGCCAGGGTGTGGACATCGACCACCGGCTGGTAGACCGGTGTCACGCCGCGGGTACGAAGCACGGAGAGGATCCGTTCGCGGGTCTCCGGCTCGGCGTTGTCCTCCGCCGCTTGCGCCTGGGTATCCAGCAGGCGGGCCTGGCGCAGCGTGGTGAACAGCTGGCGGGTGCGCAGCAGGTTGGCGATCCGCAGCGCCGTTTCCCCGCTGTCGAAGGGCTTGGTCAGGTAATCCTGCGCGCCCGCGCCGAGGGCCCGATCGCGCGCCGTGGTCGTGGTGTCGGCCGTGAGAACGAGCACCGGAAGGAAGCTGCCGGCCGCGAAAAGCTTGATCTGGGTCAGCACCTCATGACCGTCGACATGGGGCATGTGCAAGTCGAGCAGCACCAGGTCGGGATCGTTCTGGGCGAGCTGGCGCGGAACCTGGCGGGGATCGGTCTCGGTATAGATGCGAAACAGCCCCTGCTCATCGAGGAGCGCCTGCAGCAGCGCGACGTTGCTCGGGTTGTCGTCGACAATGAGCACGCTCATGCCGGCGAAACGTTCGAGGGGTTTGGTCATTGCCTGCCCAGAAATACAATTTCAGTTCTGGGATTTCCCTCCGGTGCTTGACAGTCGCTCCTCATGCGACCCCCCTGAGACTTGTGGGCCCCCACCTGAGCACGGTTCGCTGTGTGATCGGACGATACTCCCCTGTAACTGGCGCGGCAGTCAGGTTCTACCTCGATCCGCGCGGCTGCCAGTGCCAACAAAACAAAGCGAACAAATCCGCCGCGATTCGCGGGCGAAAACCGGCATTTCGGTTGGATTCCTGTTCGGGAAAAGAATCCCGTCTCGCCGGGACCTTCGGCTCTGCGCAGCCACCGCACTCGGGTGGATCATGAAGTCGGAACGAAGGTGGTGAGAGCAGTGACCGATAGCCATGCCACCCAGAAGCGCATCGTCGTCGGCGTCGACAGCTCGAACGGATCGTCGGCCGCGCTGGGATGGGCGATCGAGCAAGCCCGCCTCACCGGTGCCGTCCTTCATGCGGTGACGGCCTGGGAGCTCCCGACGGCCATCGGGGCTCCGGTGCCGCTGCCGACGGATTTCGCACCCGCGGCGCTTGCCCATGCGGCAGCCGAGGAAGAGGTGCGAGCGGCGCTTGCAGACGCGTCCGACGTGCCGGTCGAGATCACCGTGGTCGAGGGTCACCCGCGCGCGGTGCTGCTGGACGCGGCGAAGGACGCCGACCTCCTGGTCGTCGGCCGGCGCGGGCGCTCGACGTGGCCGGGGCTCACTCTCGGCTCGGTCAGCGAGGCCTGCGCACGTCATGCCACCTGCCCGGTGGTGATCGTCAACCATCCGAGCGGCGCCTAGTTCCGGGCCGGTCAGGGGCTGACGAACACGCCCCGTCCGGCCCAGACATTGCCCGGCGCGTTGGGGTTCGGGCTCGTCGAGGCGGGAGGCCGGGTGGCCTGCCCGGGAACCGACGATCCTGCGGGAGCCAGGCTAGAAGCTGGTCGTGGCCCCGCGGTAGGTCGTGCCGGCGGGCGGCGAGCCGTTGTCCACGGGTGACCAGTACGGTTCGTTGTACGGATCGACGCGTTGTTCCGCGCCGAAGGTCGTGCCGTCGTAGGTGGCGGTAGTTGAACGTGCCGTTGCTCATGCCGTACCAGACCCGGCCGTTCAGCATGAACGCCCGGGGACGTGGCTCCAGTCGATGCCGCGGCCGTTCGGGGCCGGGGTGGCGCGTCCGGCCCCGCCGACGCAGATCCTCGTCGGGTTCCCCGTGGCGTGGGCGGGCGCGGAGTGCCAGCGCCATGGTGCGGATCTCACTGTTATCCGTGGCCCAAGGAGGTGACCAAAGCGTCGGTTTTGGTGAAGCGAGCTGGGAACCACAAGTACACGGCGCGTGAAAGTTCTCGTTCCCCGCGCGGCGCCCGCGATCCGTGACTGGCCGCGCTGAGCGCGTTCGCCTTCAGCTCGGGCCGAGGGGGTTCCGCTCGCGAGGTGGTTTGCGCTGTTCCCCCACGGACTGACGACGCACCGGCCCGGAACCGCTGACCGCCTCTACCACGTGGTCGATGACGTCGACGCCGCCCGCGCGGAGCTCAACCAGCCGCGGCGCGAAGGTGAGTGACGTCTGGCACGGCAAGGGCATTGGCGCCGCTGAGGGACACGTGCCCCGGCCTCTCCCCGACGGGAAGTCCTTACGGCACGTTCGTGCGTTCAGCTATCCCGACGGCAACACCGTCCCTGCTGCAGCCGATCACCGAACGCATGCTGGGACGGTGACCATTTGGAGGACGAGGCTCCCGCGCGGCTGCCACGCGGCCTGCCGGACGCCCGCGAGGGCGGAAGCATCACGGACCAAACGCCGCTGAATGCCGGTTTGACCGGCGTCGGCGTTGATCACGACCGGTCTGATGTTGTCCGGCACGAACAAGCCTATAGACGGCCCTGGCACTGAATCCAAGTAGCCGGGCGTCCCGCCTTCTCCCCCCCTTGGCGGGCAGGAATTCGTCCGCTGCGGGTGGAGTGGACTATCAACACCACGGGCCAGGACTCCTACAATGAGTATCCGAAGAGTCGCATTTCCTGGACCGAACCGGGACTGGGGCGTTCATTCGTGAGTAGATGTGCCCGGCTGACCTTCGCATCCTGGCACGACAAATGCTGCGGTCCGGCAAGTTGCGACGGGCTCGCTGCGCCCACGGGCGCGAATACAAAAACCAACGGATGTCACGTCAAAACGCGGAGATGCTCGGTCCTCACTCCTGCAATCAGGCGATGGCGGGTCGCGGGATCCTTGAGGGCGACAATGCGCGGCTTGTTGTGGTTACGGCATGCATCCTTTACAAGCCAACACCGCTAAGTCTCCGGCAAGACGCTGACCTAGGAGGAGGTGGCCTCCTTCATTAGGGTGGAAGCCATCAGACCAGAGGAGATCGCTTCGGCCTTTCATCCATTGCTCTCCTGCTTGGTCTATGTAAATGAATCCGTGAGCCTGAGCGGCGGGTTGGATGACGATTGTCTGCGCGGCATAGGCGGACCCGTTCGGTGAATACGGCCCAAGGATATAGACATGCGGAATGCGAGCGGCCTGAATTGCGTCAAATACAGAGTTGGCCGCAGCTGCCAGAGCTGATGTATCGCTGGTGGGTCATTGCCGCCGCCTTCGACAACTAAGGCCTGCAGGTTGGGGTTGGCCTCCAAGAACGGGCCAATGCGCGCGCTGTAGGGCTGTCCTTGGCCTGCCGCAAGGTAGCCCGAGCCGCCGATCGCGTTCACCGTGGGAGTGGACCAGCCCAGCAGTCCGGCTGTTACGTCCCAGAATGGGTGCGCTACCGGTACAAAGGTGGTGCTGGAGCTTGAGCAACAACCCTGGGCTATGGAGTCACCCAGTACGCCAATAGATGCAGCTGAAGTCGATGGCGATGGGGACGGCGATGGCGATGGCGATGGCGATGGCGATGGCGACGGCGACGGCGACGGCGACGGCGATGGCGATGGCGACGGCGATGGCGATGGCGATGGCGATGGCGATGGGGAAGGCGATGGGGAAGGCGATGGGGAAGGCGATGGGGAAGGCGATGGGGAAGGCGATGGGGAAGGCGATGGGGAAGGACTTGTGGTGACCAGGCTGAGCGTAGGTGCCCTAGACGCCCCTTGTTCGCGGCTCCAAAACCACAGGTCGTCTGTTCCGCTAGAAGAAACAGCGACGGTGATCACTTGCCCGGCCAATGCGCCGAGCCCATTGAGTGGCACATTAACAGTGCCCTTGATGACTCCGCCGGTGAACGTTCCCAGAACATTAGTTGAAACCAAGGGCCGATTATTCCAGGTGGCCGTTGATTCGAGCCAATTGTCATCGGCTTGAGACACTGTGAAAACGCTCGTCGAGCCAGCGAATGTCTGAGTACTGATATTCAGGGTCAGTATCCCGCTGGTGACATCGGTGGGTAGATTGAAGCGCAGGTAAGCAATGTAGGGCGCTCCGCCGCCAGCAGCCAAACAGCAACTGCCGCCGTAATTGGTTGTGGGTGCAGCGTGATTAACATAGGTATCTGCGCTAGCGTTAACCCTAGTCCCCGAGGCGGACGCTTTCGAGGGCTGTACTACGCCGAAGCCCATTAGTGCTGCAAGCATTGCCAGTAGTGCCGCAATCAGGAGGGATCTCTTCATTACTCGGTAGGTCTGCCTCTCCCAGCCAGGGCCCACTGCTTGCTGGTATTAGCAGCGGGGCACGAAACGCCATGCACCAGAGCGCCGGGGCCCAGTCGAAGTAGCCCTCCGATTGGTTGGAAATGTGACAGCCAGGCAGCCTCGAGCCAATGGTCAATTCTGACCAGTGTCACAGCGTGCTCACACGCTCACCACGTTTGCGTCACTTGCTGTAATCGTGGCCGTGGGTGCGATCCTGCGTCGGTGCATAACGTCCTCCTCGGAATTGCCTAACCGAAAGAGGCTCGAGTCCCGGGCCCACCGCCTTATTGGGCCACGCTCCGGATGGTGTCATGGAAGTTCGCGCTGTTTTGAGCCAACCCGAATTACTGGAAGTACGTCGCGCAACAGAGCGCGACGCCTCACGGATGCAAGACGCGATGGGCCGGCTGGGTGGCTTGCGGGAGTCCTCCTGGCTGGGGAGCGAAACGATGCACGGCCAGGCGCGCCGGGAACCCTGGCGAGGTGGCCGTGACCGGGTGCTGGACGTCCGGTGACGGTGCCCACTCTGCCGAGGCTGGGCGCGGGCATAACACGGCGGCCGTCCGGTCCACCTTGATGCTGTGCGTCATATGGAGCCTGATCTGGGCCACGCCGGACTCCTTGAGCGTCTTCGGCAGCCGCGCAGCGTGCGCGTCCAGAGACCCATGCCGGCTTACAGCCGCGGCCCAGGACATGTGGCTGCACATCGCCAACGGCACGTGCAGCAACAGGCGGCAGCAGTGACAGGCCGCGTCCAAGCATGCGGCGGCGGGACGGAGAGGGTTCACCGGGTGGTCGTGCCTGAACCTCAGCTCGGCCGTTACTGCGCTGCTCGGAATCATCTGCGCGGGTTCAAAGGTCAACTTTGCCGTCAGGCAGTTCACACGCTTGTGTAGTTTCCTCGCTTGGTGAGGTGGAAGACGCGACGCTTCTTGGCGCTCGCCTTGGTGGGAGCCGGCGTGGTGTGGGCGCTGATCAACAAGTCAGTAGATGAAGGTCCGACCCTGCTGGTGTTGGCAAAAGGCTATGGCGTCACGGTGGCGGATCTTGGCTCCGTCGCAGCGTTCATCGTGGCGGGTCTCTTGCTACGGCCAGGCCGCGACCGACGGGTTGGTGGCGGAGCGTCCAAGTCGCACTAATCCAGCACATTCGGCCCAGGCCGAGGACCGTTCACTAGTTCCGAGTCACCCCGTCCACGGCGACTGCGACAGGCTCGAACGCGGGGCGCGGATCGCGCCTGTGGAGGCAGTACGTGATCGCGGCATCCTGATGGAGCGCTCTGGGCGATTGGAGGCCCCTGACGTTGGAACGACGCGGTCACGGGGAATTCACGGCGGCAGCCCTGTGGCTCCGGAGCTGCCTGCCGAACTACCTCGGCACCGAACTCGTTGCTCACCGGGAACCCCCTGACGGTCAACGGCTACACCGCTGAGCTGGTCAGCTGGCCGTTCCCGGTCAGGGCAAGCAGCCCGTCACTCTGATCCTCGGGCTGCCCGCCGCCGTCTCCGTGGCCTGCCTCCTGGCCGCACCCGAAGAGCCTGTGCCGCCGTCCCCGAGTAGGACTCATGACCCGACGGCAAACCCGCTGTTAGTGCCGCCTGCGATGGCCACGGCACCGGTGAGCCCCAAGACCTTGGTGGGCACCAGGCCGCCGGCGGTGTTGGAGTCGTTCCCCAAGGCCCCGAAACCCCAAGAACCCCAGGCCCACACCGAGCCGTCCGCTCCTAGGGCGTAGGCGTTCTGCTGGCCACCTGAGATAGCCGTGATCCCCGACAGCCCGTTGATCTGAACTGGTATCGGGCTCGCGTTGGTGTTTCCGTTGCCCAACTCGCCGTCGTTGTTCGAGCCCCAAGCCCACACGGTCCCGTTTGCCAGCAGTGCGTATCCCGACGTTCCCCCACCGGAGATCGCCGTGACTCCAGCGAGGTTCGCCACGCGGACAGGGCGGCCACTGTCGGTGGTCCCGCCATTTCCAAGCTGATCGGAGCTACCTGATCCCCATGCCCATACCGTGCCGTCACCTCGCAGCGCGTAGGCGCCGCCGCCGCCAGCAGCGATGTGCAGGACCCCGCTGAGACCGGCCACCTGCACGGGCGTGGGATTGCTGTCACCGTACCTGGGCGACCCGAGCTCGAGGTTGGTGTTGTCTCCCCAAGCCCACACAGTTCCGTCGTTCTTCAGCGCGTAGCCGGTGGTCGAGTTGTCCGCGATTGCCACGACCCCGGCCAGCCCCTTCACCTGCAACGGGATGGTGCTGTGGTCAAGGTAACCGGCACTTCCTTGGCCGAGCTGCAATCTCGAATTGTCGCCCCAGGCCCACACAGTGCCGTCGCGCCGGAGCGCTAACGCGCTCTGGAATCCACCCGCGATCGCCGTTATCTGCGTGAGCCCCGCGACGGTGACCGGCGTCGGCACTCTGGCGAAAGTCTGCGTTCCGTTGCCCAGCTGACCCTGCTCGTCACCACCCCACGCCTGAACGGTGCCGCTGCTGTTCAGGGCGTAGCCGGTGTCCCAACCACCCGACACCTCGTTGACGCCGCTCAGGACCGGGACCTGGTCGGCTCGCAAAGTGTTCGAGATCGCCCCCCACGCCCACACGCTGTGGCTGGAGACGGGAAGAAGCACCCTGCGCGAGGCGACGGCTCCGAGCCCTTGTGCGGTGACAGCTCTCACCGAGAGCCAATAGGTCCGCCCGACGGCTAGATCCGTGAAGGTGAAAGACTTGACCCCAGGGGAAACAGTCGTGACAAATGCGCCGGTCGGGCCCGCACCGAATCCATTGCGCTCCACCCGATAACCGCTGATCGGGTGGCCCTGCGTTGACCGCGGAGCTGACCAGGAAATCGTGGCGGCCCGCTGCGCACCCGACATGCGGACAACGATGTTCACCGGAGCCGAGGCCCCGGGCATCTCGACGAATCTGGTACTTACCGGTCCTGCGCCTCCTGCGGTGAGTGCGCGCACGTTCAGGTAGTAGCCGCTCCCGGGTTCCAATGCGGTGATCTTCAGCGTGAGAGCGGTCGGCGACACGACCTGTGACCACGGACCCGTACCCCCGGAATCGGCGGCGTTCCGGCTGACGCGGTAGCCAGTGATGGCCCCTGCGCCTGCGGCTGGCGGAAGCCAGCTCAGAGCTGCCGTCGTCGTCGTCAGTGCTCTAGCAGCGAGACCGCTAGGCGCGCCGGGAACCGTAGAAGCCTGACACGCGGACAGCTGCACAATGCCCACCAGTGTCGAGGCCGCGACGGCAGCTGCCACCGCGACTTGGCGTTGGGTTCTCACGATTACCCCCTGGCGAGGCAGGCAGCGTGCGGCTGAATGCCCGATTGGTTGCTTGAGCGGCTGATCTCGCTATTCACCACGGTAGGCGGCGGACGTCCTATTCGTTGGTCTCGTAAGTCCCGGTTTGGTATAAAACGCCTTTCGACCGTTCAACGATGGTGCGGAAAACACTGGTATTCAACGCGCCACGCCGTCAACGCCTAGCGGCGTCGGGGTTGAGCGGCACCTTGCATTGAACTGCCCCAACGCTCTACTTGTGACGGCCCAATGCCACCCGACCCAGACCGCGGCGCCGGTAGCCGCGACGGCGGGTCGTGTCAAGATCGAAAAACTTGGCGGCGGCGCCGGCCAGCTGCACCAGATCAGCGTCGGCCGAACCTCCACCCATGTCGGCCTTACGCCGCGCTCGTGCGCGTCGTCCGGAAAGCCGCGAGCACATCGTAGGCATCTGACCAGGTGTCAGAGTCCTTGTTCTCGTCGCCAGCGAAGCCCTTGTGCAGGACCCGGCCCGCTCTCGTCACCGCGCTCTTGGTCGGGACTTCCCCTGGCTCCAGACGCCTCGCAAGCGCCACGCTGCGGGATCGATGCAGCTCAGACGGGTGCGCCGTCAGGGACTTGAACCCCGAACCCGCGGATTAAGAGTCCGCTGCTCTGCCAATTGAGCTAACGGCGCGCGACGGAAAACTTACCACGCAGCCCGGTGTGGAACATCGTCGGCTGGGCACGGGCTGACAGCGCGCTGCACGCCGGGACGCGGCTTGTTGCGGCAGAGTGGACGGGTGCTTCTCGCCGCGATCGTGGCTCTCGCCTCCGCGTTCTGCTTTGCGATCGCGTCCGTGGCGCAGCATCACGTCGCCCATGAAACCGAGACCCAGAAGACGCTGAACCCGCGTCTTTTCGTGGATCTGGCGCGCCGCCCGCTGTGGTGGGCCGGGTCCTTCGGTGACCTTTTCGGCTTCGTCGTCCAGGCGGTCGCCCTCAGCCTGGGCGCCGTCGCGCTGGTGCAGCCGTTGCTGGTGACAGGGCTGCTGCTCGCCATTCCGCTGTCGGCGGCGGTCGACCAGCGCAAGGTGGTCCGGGCGGAGGTCGGCGGTGCGCTGCTGTGCTGCGCCGGGCTCGCGGCCTTCCTCATTGCTGCCCAGCCCACCGCAGGCAACGTTCATGTCACCGGGCAGGACGGGCTGCTGCTCCTGGCCTGCGTCGGACCGGTGGTCATCGCGCTGATAGCGCTCAGCCGCAAGTTCACCGGTGTCGCGCGGTCGGTCGCTCTCGCCCTCGGCGCCGGCACCCTCTTCGCCGTCTGCTCGCCGCTGCTCAGCGTCATCGTGCGCGATCTGCACCACTTCTTCGAATGGCCGCTGGCGACCATCGCGGTCTGCGGGGTCATCGGCTTCCTGCTGACCCAGAACGCCTACCAGGCAGGCTCGCTGCCCGCGCCGCTCGCGTGCATCACCATCTGCGAGCCGATCGTTGCCGTGACCCTCGGCGTCACGCTGCTGCACGAGCACCTCAACGCCGGACCCGTCGCCATCGGCGTCATCGTGTCGCAGTGGCAGCGGTCGTCGCCGGCGTCATCATCGTGGCCCGTAACGCCCCGGATGCCAGGCGCGCTTCGGCCCAAAGCGAACCGGTGGCTGCGTAGCCTCGAGGGGGTGCAGCTGTCGTGGCAGGCGACACTGCCCGGCTGGGACGAGGCGCCTGCACTCGCGTACACCGGCTCACGCGCGTCCAGCTGGACCGCCGGTCGTGGGTCGACCATTGCCCGGGCTGGCTTCCTGGCGCCGATGAGCTGATGCAGGAACTGGCGAGCTCGGCCGAGTGGGCGCAGCGCGAGCGACGCATGTACGACGCGATGGTGACCGAGCCGCGACTGGTCACCGGCTGGCCGCTGGGCAAGCTACCGCCCTCGCTCGAGGTGCTGCGTCGAGCCTCTCGGAGCGCTACGCGGTCACGTTCGATTCGGTGCACGTGAACCTTTACCGCACCGGTTCCGACAGCGTCGCCTGGCACGGCGACACGGTCCGCAAGGTGCTGCGCGAGCCGCTGGTGGCCATCGTCTCGCTGGGGGAGCGGCGCCGCTTCCGGCTACGGCCCCGCGGCGGCGGCCCGGCCCGCGAGGTCTTCGCGCTCGGCGGGGGCGATCTGCTCGTGATGGGCGGCGCGGCCCAGCACGAGTGGGAGCACAGCGTGCCGAAGGTGGCCGCTGCCGGCCCGCGGATGAGCGTCACGTTCCGCCACTCGCAGGAGCCGGCACGGCCCGCAGCGGTGGGTGGCTGACAGCCGCAAAAGGCTGCGGCGTACGTTCGGGCAGGTCCCGCGCCGGGCGGGGCGCGTTCGTCCCCAGGGAGCTGTAGGGAGCACCGTGGACTCCGAAATTGAAGCCGTCATTGCCGTCCTGCCGCCCGAATTCACCGATCCGGCCACGTCGTTTGCCGACCCGCCGGCGCTGCGCGCGCGGCTGGCGTCATCGCGCAGGCAATGGCCGATGCGGGCCTGGCCCCGTGCCCGACCACCGGGTGAGCCGGCGGGATCTCGCGGTGCCGGGGCGGCAGGCGACCCCGACGTCCCGGTGCGCGTCTACATCCCGACGGCGCGGCGTCTGCAGGTCCGGTGATCCTGCACATCCACGGCGGCGCGTTCGTCATCGGCAGTCCCGAGCAGGACAACGTCTCCGTGAGAGCGGCTGGCGCTCGCCACGCGGCCTGCCGATCGTCTCGGTCGACTACCGGCTCGCGCCCGAGCATCCGCACCCTGCGCCGATCAACGACTGCTTTGCCGTCTACCGCTGGCTGACCGGCGGTGCCAGCGGGCTCGATGTCGACGGCGAGCAGGTCATCGTGACGGGCGTGTCGGCGGGTGGCGGTCTGGCCGCCGCCGTCGCCCTGCGGGCCCGTGACGAGGGCGGGATCCAGCCGATCTATCAGGTGCTGCTCTATCCGGTTCTCGATGACCGGATGACGACCCCGTCGATGCGCAAGATGCGTCGACACCCCGCTGTGGAACGGGCGTAGCAGCGTCCACATGTGGCGCCACTACCTCGGTGACGCCGTGAACAACGACGACACCTCGCCCTACGCGGCGCCCGCCCGCGCCAAGGATCTCTCCGGCCTTCCTCCGGCCGCGATCATGACGGCGGAGTTCGATCCATTACGCGACGAGGCGATCGAATACGCCCAGCGGCTCATGCAGGCAGGGATTCCGACCGAGCTGCACGTCGTTCCCGGCGCCATCCATGCCTTCGACGGGCTGGCCGCAGACACCCGCTTTCGCAGCGGGTCAGGGCCAGCCGCTACGACGCGATCAACACGCTCGTCGCGCACGGCCCAAGGGCCGGACCGTCACACCGGGCGAGCGGTGGCTCGACCCGGAGATCGCGAGCGTCGTGCCGTTCCTGCCGGATCGCCCGGCCGGATCCACCACCATCGCCGAGGGTCGCAAGATGCTCGAGGAGATGCTCGGCGCGGGCGCCCCCGCCGCCGGCGAGGAGCAGCTGACGTCACCCATCGCACGATCCCGGCCCGGAGGGTGCTCCTGAGATCCCGGTCATCATTTATCAGCCGAAGGACAGCGCGGGTCCACTGCCGTGCGTCATCGATTACCACGGCGGCGCGTTCATCATGGGCAGCGCGCAGATGGACCACCCGGCTAACGTGCGGATCGCCTTGGACGCGGGCGTTGTCGTCGTCTCCGTCGACTACCGGCTGGCGCCCGAGCATCCCTTCCCGGCCGGTGTCGAGGACTGCTACGCCGGGCTGGTCTGGGTCCACGCGAATGCGTCCGATCTCGGGGTCGACCCGGCGCGGATCGCCGTCATGGGCGGCAGTGCCGGCGGCGCGCTGGCGGCGGCCGTCGCGTTGATGGCGCGTGACCGTGGCGGCCCGCCGATCTGCTTCCAGGCGTTGCAGATTCCGGTGACCGACGACCGGCTCACGACCTGGTCGGCGCAGAACTTCCGGGACACCCCGATGTTCAACCGGCCCGGCGCCGAGCACATGTGGGAGAACTACCTCGGCGCCGGCTACGAAGGACGCGAGACGTCCCCGTACGCGGCGCCGAACCGGGCAGCCGACCTCTCCGGCCTGCCGCCCGCGTACGTCCAGACCATGGATCTCGACCCGCTGCGCGACGAAGGCATCGAGTACGCCTACCGGCTGATGACAGCTGGGGTCTCCGTCGAGCTGCACGCGTATCCCGGGACGTTCCACGGCTCGGGACTCGCGACGAATGCTTCCGTGAGCAAGCGTTCCGCCAAGGAGATGATCGACGTCATCGCCAAGGCTCTCAACGGTTAGCTGCCGGGAGGGGCGACGATTCGGCCTTCGCCGCGAGCGCCGCGAGCGCTTTGCGGTCGAGCTTGTCCATGCTCGTGAGTGGAAGGGCGTCGACGATGAGCAGCGCCTCGGGCAACTTGTAGGCGGCCAGCTTCTCGGCGGCGAACTCCCGCAGCGTCTCCAGATCCGGGGGCTCGTGATCCTGATCCGGCACGACGATGGCGACGCCGATCTGTCCCATCACCGAGCTGTCCTGGGGCGCGATCGCCACGGACCCGACCGCCGGATGCTCGAGCAGTACCGACTCGACCTCGAGCGGGAAGACGTTGTAGCCGCCGCGGATGTACATCTCGCCGATGCGTCCGGTGATACGCAGCAGGCCGTCAGATCCCACGTAGCCGAGGTCGCCGGTGCGCAGCCAGCCCTCGGGGTCGAGCGCGGCCCTGGTGGCCTCCGGATCGCGCCAGTAGCCGGCCATGACCGCGGGTGAGCGCAGGCAGACCCGGCCGATCTCGTCGGGACCGAGCGGCGCGTCCGTTTCCGGGTCGCGGATCTCGAGGTCGGTGCCGGGGCGCGGCCGGCCGACCGAGCCGAGCGTCTCCGACTCCGGCGCGTCGAACGCGGTCAGCGTGCCGACCCCGCCGGATTCGGTGAGCGAGTAGCGCACCGAATAGCCCGCGCCGCCGAAGCGCTCGCGCGCCTCCCGGACGAGGGCTGCCGGGCTGGGTCCGGCGCCGATGATGAGCCCCTTGACCGCCGACCAGTCGTAGCTCGGGAAGTCCGGGTGGTGCATCAGCAGTGACACCTGCGCGGCGACGCCGCCGATGAAGGGCACCCGCTCGTTCGCCAGCACCCGCAACGCATCCGCGGCCCGCCAGCGGTCCAGGATGTGCAGGGTTGCGCCGAGCTGGAAGTAGCCGGCGAGCTTGGTCATGAAGCCGATGTGGGGCAATCCCGTCGCGACGAGTTGCGGACCGCCGGTGCCCCAGGCGCCCCCGGTGTCGAACGCGGCGATGGCGGCGATCTGCGTGCCCTTGAACAGCGCGCCCTTCGGCAGCCCGGTGGTGCCGGAGGTGAAGACCACTGTTTCCGCAAGGTCGAGGTCGGCACTGTCGGACCCGGCGGGTGGCGTGCCACCGGGGATCCGGAGTGCGTCGATCTCGTCGTTCAAAACCTCAATGCCTGCGGGCAGTTCCGCGCTCAGTTCGCGGGGCGCGATCACGAGCTTCGGGTCGGCCCGCTCGATGACCTTGGCCCGCTCGGCCGTGGTGTAGCGCGGGTTGAGCCCGGTCGTCACGGCGTCGAGCCGGGCCAGGGCGCAGAACGCGAGGACGTAGTCCATGCCACCGGGCAGCGCGAGCGCGACCAGATCGCCGCGCTTCACCCCGCGCGCGGCCAGCCCCGCGGCGAGTTCGTCGGTGAGGCGATCGGTCTCGGCATACGTCAGCTCGCGGCCGGCATGCACCAGGGCGACCCGCTCGCCGAAACGTGCCGCCGCCTCCCGCAACGTGCGACCGAGCACGCTCACGTGCGAAACCTCCAGCGCAGATGCTCGCGACGGGCCGAGATGGTGGTGGCCCGGGCGGCCGCATCGACCCGCGGAACGTCAGCACCCACAGCCGAATCGAGCTCGGCGAGCTTGACGACCCGCGTCTGTGCTTTGGGTGCCGCAGCATTCAGCCAGGCGCACCGCAGCGTGAGCAGCCCCTCGGGCCGGCCTTCGGTGTCGAGCCAGTTCGCGACGCCGGGGTCGGCCGCCGAGGCGACGACCGTCACGACGCCGTCCGGGCCGGGCTTGGTCTGCTTGTGGTTCAGGCTGGTCTGGCGTCCCATGTCGAGCGCCTCGAACCAGCCGAGCTGGTAGAGCTGGGTGCTCCAGTACGCCGCATCCGGCGTGGGGAACGTGACGACAAGCGCCTCGTCGGGATGCAGGTCCCAGAAGCAGAAGCTGTAGGACATCGTCTGCAATCCGCGGGGTTCCTTGCGCGGCGGGATGAACGTGTTGTCGACCCCGCGGGCGCGGGCATCGACCATGTAATCGGCCCAGTACTCCACGGAGCTCGTGAACTGCTCGCCGGCCGCCGCCAGCGCCTGCACCACACCGCCTGACGATGCCGGGCCGTCGAGGCGGTCGAGCAGCAGCATCGCCGGCTCGAGCGGGCGCCAGTCGTAGTAGTACTCGCGCAGCGACATCATCTTGGTGCCCGGCGGAATCGCGAGCCCGCCTTCACCGCTGGGGCTGAGGATCAGGTCGACCGCGTCGCCCTCGCCGATGCCGAAGTCGCTCGCGCTGCCCTCGCCGAGAGTGCCGTTCTCCTTCTGGTGCAGGTTGCCGCGACGCAGCGCCAGCAGCCATTGCTGGCAGCTGCCCATGCGCCCGTGCAGCCGGTAGGTGCTCTGATCGTCGATCGCGGCGTAGTGGTAGACGTTGTCGGCGTTGGGGCCGCCCCACGGGGTGAGCAGATCATTCAGCCGGTGGATGCCGAGGTCGCGCTCGCGCGCGAACGCGTGGCTCAGCCAGCACACCGCCTGCGTCGACAGGTGGCGAATGGCCTCGGAGGGGTCGGGGTTGCCGGCCGGAAATCCCGGGTCGAGCAGCCGCTCACCCTGCTCGGCGAGCACGCCGCAGAACTCGCGCCAGGCCGCCAGCTCCGGGAAGGCCGGCTGGTCGCGAACGATCGGGTGATTCGTCACGCGCAGCAAGCTATATGACGGGCCGTCAGGCGCTCCCGGCGCACCCTCCCGGCGGGTGTGGCTACTGTCGGCCGGTGAGCTGGACACCGCCCGAGCGTCCCGAATGGGCCAGGCTGATGAACGCCGGGGCCATCCCCGAGATGGCTGCTGTCGCCCGCGCGCCGCTCACGGTGGAGAGCCTGCTCGCCGAGGCTCGCGTGTCGGCGGGGATCGATGACGGGGGAGACGCCGACTTCGGCCCGGGCTTCCGCGAGCCGCTCACGCTTCTGCTCGACGACCTCGACCAGGCGGCGGAGCTGACGTTGCTGGGCCGCTGGCTCACGCGGCGCCACCTGCTCCGGTTGTTACGCGTCCGCCATCAGTTCGTCCGCTACCTGCGGGCCGATCCCGCCGCCGTCGACGAGCCGATCGAGGCGCCGCTCGTCGTCACGGGTGCGCCGCGGACCGGGACGACGATCCTGCACGCGCTGCTCGCGGCCGACCCGGCGCTGCGTGCGCCGCTGGGCTGGGAGCTGCTGCTTCCGGTGCCGCCGCCGGTGCCGGCGAACGTGCCCGACGAGCAGGCCCGGGTCGAGCTCGCCGAACTCGAGCTGCGCAGCTTTGCCGACGCCGATCCGGGGCTCGACGCGATCCACGAGTACGGCGCGCGCAATCCCAAGGAGTGCATCTCGGCGATGTCGTTCGCCTTCCTCTCCGAGGAATTCGTGGTGCGCTACAACGTCCCGAGCTACACGCGCTGGCTCGTCGGCTGCGACATGCGGCCCGCGTACGACTACCACCGGCTGGTGCTCGCGCTGCTGCAGCGCCGCAGCCCGCGCCGGCAGTGGGTGCTGAAGTCGCCGGTCCACCTGCATTCGCTGAGCACGCTGCTGGACGTGTATCCCGATGCGCGGGTCGCCGTGACCCATCGCGATCCACTCTCGGTGCTCGGCTCGGTCAGCAGCCTGGTTGCCCATCTGCGCTGGGCGCACAGTGACCGCGTCGACCTTCCGGCGGTGGGTCGCTACCACGCCGAGCTCTACGCCCGCTCGCTCAATGCCCTCGCGACCGATCCCGATCCGCGGCTGGCCGAGCCGGGCAGGTTGCATTCGGGTTCGTATGCGGATCTGGTCAAGGACCCGGTCGGCGCGGCCCAGGCGTGCTACGCGAGCTGGAACCTGCCGTTCTCGGCTGCAGCGCAGGACAGGATGCAGCAGTACGTGGATACGCGCCCGCGTGGCCGCCACGGCAGCCACGAGTACTCCTTCGACGAGCTCGGACTCGACGCCGCTGCCGAGCGCACCCGCTTTGCCCCGTACACCAGCCACTTTTCCGTACCTGACGAGGTTTCGTGAGCACCCCGACAACATCCCCCTCCGCCTTCGAGCGCCTGCCCGCGAGCTCGGTCCCGCCGGAGGCCTTCACCCTGGTCGAGGCGGTACGCGACCTCGTGGAGGCGACGGTCATGACCGGCGTCGAGCCGTCCGAGCGCGCTGCGGTGGCCGCGCTCGTCGCCGACCTCACCGAGCGCCTGAAAGCGGCCGAGCGCCCCGATCCGGTGTGGTTCGTCGGGCACGGCGGGGAGGCCTTCGAGCACCTGACACAGGCCGGCACGGGACGGCTGAATCCTCAAGCGCTGCCGGGGATGTGGCTCACCCCGGACGGGGCGGATGCCTACGTCGCGACCCCGCATCCGGAGACCGGCGAGGTGCTGGCGCGATGCACGTTTCGCCGCTCGCACGTCGGCCCGCCCGGGCGGGTGCACGGCGGTTCGGTGGCCACCCTGCTCGACCACGTGGTGGGTTTCGCGACGGCCGCGGTCGGCAAGTCGGGCATGACCGCCGGACTCGACCTGCGCTACAAGGGCGCGACGCCCTACGACGTCCCGCTTCTGGTGCGTGCGCGCTACACGCATTCGGAGGGACGCAAGCACTTCGCCACCGGCGAGATCGTCGCCGATGGCGTCGTGACGGCGTCAGCCCTGGGGGTCTTCATTAACCACCCGCGGTGGGGCGCCTCCCAGTAACAATCACGGCCACAGCGGCTCCGGCACCTCGAACCCGAGCGGGCCGTCCCACGAGTTGCGGAACGCGACCTCGTGCGCCGGACGGCGGGCACCGACGCCCCACTTGCCGGTCGGGTAGCCGAACGTGACGCAGCAGGACATGTTCCAGTTCGTGCCCTCCGGGACGCCGAGCAGCTCCAGCACCGCCGGCAGCTCGAAGACCATCGCCTGGGTCAGTGACGTGCCGATGCCTTCGGCCCTGGCGGCGAGCTGCGCGCTCCAGATGGCCGGGAAGATCGAGCCGCCGGACCCGTCGCCTTCGGCGAAGCCGAACATCAGCAGCGGGACGTCGGCGAAATGGTCGGCGAGGTACTGCGCGGAACGTTGCATCTTCAGGTCGGCGATGCTCTCGGGCAGCTCCGGGTTGGCATGCGCCTTGCCCATGCGCTCGGCGTAGAACGTCGCCCACAGCTGCGTGATGCAGCGCTGGTAGATCTCGGCGAGCCGGCCGATGAGCGCCTTGTCGTCCACGAAGAGGAAGCGCCAGTTCTGGGCGTTGCCCCCGGTGGGCGCCCGGATCGCGGCGTCGAGGATCTTCGCCTGCACGCTCTGCGGGATCGGATCGGGCTTCAGCCGTCTCATCGCGCGTGTCGTGTAAAGCGCCTCGTAGACGTCCATTCGCTGCTCCTGTCAACCCATAGGCTGTGACCACTTGGAAGGAGCCTGACATGCGCGAGGCAGTGATCTGCGAGCCGGTCCGCACACCGGTCGGTCGCTACGGGGGAGTGTTTCGTGACGTGCCCGCCGCGACCCTGGCCGCGACGGTCATTCGCGGGCTGCTCGAACGCACCGGACTGCCCGGCGAGGCCGTCGATGACGTGATGCTCGGCCAGTGCTATCCCAACGGCGAGGCCCCGGCCATCGGGCGCGTGGCGGCTCTCGACGCGGGCCTGCCGATCGAGACCGGCGGGCTCCAGATCGACCGCCGCTGCGGCTCGGGGCTGCAGGCCATCACCTTCGCGGCCATGTGCGTCCAGACGGGTGCACACGACCTGGTCCTTGCCGGCGGCGCCGAGAGCATGTCCCAGACCGAGTTCTACGCGCTGCTGCGCTGGGGCCCCAAGGGCGAGGGCGTGCTGCTCGCTCGACCGCCTGGCACGCGGGCGCGTCACCGCCGGCGGCGAGAACTACCCGGTGCCCGGCGGCATGATGGAGACCGCCGAGAACCTGCGGCGTGAGTACGCGATCGGCCGCGAGGAGCAGGACGCGCTCGCCCTCGCCTCCCATCAGCGCGCGGTAGCGGCCCAGCGCGAGGGCCGGCTCGCCGAGGAGATCATCCCGGTGACCGTGAGCTCGAAGAAGGGTGACCGAGAAGACGGTCGTCGACACCGACGAGCACCCGCGGGCCGATACCTCGCTGGAGGTGCTGGCCAAGCTCAAGCCCGTTAACCGCGCCACCGACCCCGAATCCACCGTGACCGCAGGCAATTCCAGCGGCCAGAACGACGGGGCGGCGGTCTGCATCGTCACCACGCCGGAGAACGCGGAGCGCTATGGCCTTCGCCCGCTCGCGCGGCTGGTGAGCTGGGCCGTGGCCGGCGTACCGCCAGCGCACGATGGGCATCGGCCCGGTCCCGTCCACCGCCAAGGCGCTCGATCGTGCCGGCCTGAAGCTGGCTGACATGGACCTGATCGAGCTCAACGAGGCCTTCGCGTCGCAAGTGCTCGCGGTCACCCGCGAGTGGGGCTTCACGCCGTCGGACTTCGAACGGATGAACGTCAATGGCTCGGGCATCTCGCTCGGTCACCCCGTCGGCGCGACCGGTGGGCGCATCCTCGCCACGCTGCTGCGGGAGATGGACCGCCGCGGCTCGCGCTACGGGCTCGAGACCATGTGCATCGGCGGCGGGCAGGGCATGAGCGCCGTCTTCGAGCGCATCGCCTGAGCGGCCGGAGCCTCAGCGCCCCGATCCGCGCCGCTCGATCGACAGCCGCGCGATCGCGTCGAGCCCTCCCGCCGGCAACGGGGGATGGGCCAGCTTCTCACCGGCCGGTTTCATGCCGTGCAGCATGATTTCCAGCGTCCGGCGCCAGAGCTGAGGGTCGACCCCATGGGCCGATTCGATGACGCCGGCGAGCGACCACAGCAGCATGCCGATGTCCTCGTAGACGAGCTCGCCGCGCACGGCTCCACTTTCCTGCGCCCGGGCCAGCAATTGCTGCCCGATCGCGCGCAGCTCGCGCAGCGTCTCGCTACTTTCGTGGCCACCTGACCACAGCTGCCACAGGCACCCGGCATGGCGCGCCTGGAGCTCGCCCGCGCCGCGCAGGAACTCCGCCAGCCCCGCCTCCGGTGCCGCGTCCAGCGCCTGGCGCGCGACGCTCACCAGGTCGCGCAGGAGTTGCGCGACGATCGCGGCGAGCAGGGCGTCTTTGGTGGGGAAGCGGCGGTAGACCGTCCCGACTCCCACGCCGGCGCGGCGGGCCACCTCGTCGATGCCGGCCTCGGCTCCGGAGGCGGAGAACACCTCGACGGCGGCGGTCAGGATGCGTTCGCGGTTGGCTGCGGCGTCGCGCCGAAGCGGCGGGGCGCCGGTCGTGTCAACCGCCGGGCTCACGCGGGAACGCTCGCTCGTCCTGACGCCGGCGCGGCTCCACTGCTGGCGATCTGGACCTCGGCGATGGCCTCCTCGCCGGCGCCCAGGCTCTGGCGGACGAACCGCGTCGGCTTGGGTATCAAGGCAGCCGCGCCGGCGGCGACCACGGAGATCGCAGCCAGGAAGAGGAACGCGGTGACGAAGCCCGATTCCTTCGGCAGCGCTGACCCGACGACGGTGCTGGCGATCAGGCTTCCGCACACCTGGCTGCCGATCGAGCCGCCGATGGTGCGGATGTTGGCGTTCATCCCGCTCGCGACGCCGGTCTGATGGTCCGGAACCGACTCCACGACGAGGTTCGACAGCGCGGAGAAAGCTGCGCCGATGCCCAGCCCCATGAGGCCGGTCTCCGCCGACATCTCCCAGGCCGCGCCGTGGGCGAACGCCATCAGCACGAAGGCCCCGCAGGTGATCAGGGCCCCGACAATGACCGGCAGCTTGGACCCGAAGCGGCCGGCAATGCGTCCTGACAGGAGCCCGATGACGAACATCGTGACGTTGGAAGGCAGCGAGAGCACACCGGTGCCCACGATGCTCGAGCCCGTAGCCGTAGCCGGCGCTCTTCGGGGTCTGGATGAATTCCGGCTGGAACGCCATCACCGAGTACATCGAGACGCCGAGCAGCAACGCGGTGAGGTTGGTGGTCCAGACCGCCGGCAGCCGCATCATCTGCATGTCGATGAGCGGCGCCACGGATCGTGATTCGACGCGGGCCCAGACGAGGCCGGTGACGATTGCAACGGCGAAGAGCGCGTCGGTACGCCAGGAGAACCAGCCCCAACTCGAGCCCTGGCTGATACCGAGCAGGAGCGCGACGAGCCAGCCCGACAGCAGCAGCGCCCCTCGCACGCTGACCCGCCCCGCCGTCTGCGTCGGGGAGCGCGGCACCAGCAGGTGCGTCGCGATGGCGGCCGGCACGATCAGGAAGAGCGGGATGATGAACAGCCAGTGGTAGCCCAGGTGCGCGACGATCGGGCCCGCCACGGTGATCCCGAGCCCGCTGCCGACGGCGATCATCGCCGCGGAAAGCCCGATGGCCCCGGCGACCTTCTCGCGCGGGAACTCGTCGCGGATGATGCCGAACGCCAACGGCAGCACGCCGCCTCCCGCGCCCTGGATCAACCTGGCGACGATCAGCAGCCCGATCGACTGCGAGACCGCGGCCAGACCGGTGCCGACCCCGAGGGCGACGAGCGTGACAACGAACATCCGCTCCTTGCCGAACACGTCGCCGATGCGTCCGAGGATCGGCGTGCAGACGGAGGCGGAGAGCAGGTACGCGGTCACGAGCCAGGTGGTCGCCGTCTGGGTGGTGTGCAGCGAATGCTGGATCGTCGGCAGCGCCGGAATCACCAGTGACTGCAGGAGCGCGTACGCCATCACTCCGGAGATCAGGACGGCGAACGTCACCTGATACGGCGTGCGTACTGCCCTGGCCACGGCGGTTCGCTCCTGGGTGAGAATTCACAAGCGGAACGATCGTTCCGCTTGGCTCATTAACCCACGGCGCGCCGGATCTCGTCCACCAAGCGGGCGAGACGCTCGTCACTCATCTCATAGCCCGGGAAGTACAGGCACACCCGGTCGGCATGGCCGCCGAAGCGGCGCACCAGCTCCGCTGCAGCTTCCGCCGGCCGGCCGCGTACCGCGATCGTGTCGACCATCTGATCGGTGATCAGGCCCGGCATGGCGGCCCACTCGCCGCGCTTGGACATCGCATTCAGCTCGGGCTGCAGATCGCCCCAGCCCTCGACGTCGAGCACCGGCTTGTACGACGGGGTCGAGCCGTAGAACGACAGCAGCCCGCGCACGCCCTTGCCGGCGGCCTCGAGCTGCTCGTCGGTCTCGCCCACGGCCATGATCGCCTCGACCACGATCTCGAAGTCGTCGCGCTTGCGCCCTCCCGCCGACAGGCCCAGCTCGATCGCCGGCAAGGTGCGCTCGCGGAAGTGACGGCCGGAGTTGAAGGGCATGACGAGGATGCCGTCGGCGACCTCCGCCGTCATCTGCGTCATCTTCGGGCCCAGAGCACCCACATGGATCTTGGGCATCCCGTACGGATGGGGACCGGGGTTGAACGTCGGGGTCATCAGGGTGTGGGTGGTGAACTCCCCGCGGAAGTCCAGCGGCGCCACGCCCTCCCAGCAGTCGAAGATCGCTTTGATCGCGAGCACGATCTCCCGCATCCGCGCGACCGGACGCGACCAGGTGCTCCCGTAGCGACGCTCGATGTGAGGCTTGATCTGGGTGCCGAGACCGAGCCGGAAGTGTCCCTGCGACATGAGCTGCAGGTCGTAGGCGGCGTTGGCCAGGTGCATCGGGCTGCGCGGGAACGCCATCGCGACGTTGGTCATCAGGTCCAGTCCGGGAGGACCGCCGGCACAGGCCGCGACGAGCGGGAAGAAGACGTCGTGCGGGCCCTCGAACGTGAACAGGCCGTTGACCCCCGTCGCCTTCATCTCGCGCGAGCGCCGGGCAGCGATGTCGAGCCCGCCGGTCCGGTCGGAGGGCAGCTGGACATCGATGGCGAGGGGCCGGGCCGGCCCGGCAGGAAAGGTCACGAAGGGCATCTTCGCGTGGGGCGGGGCTGCCGGGTCGGGCGGCCCCGCCCCACGCGGGGGTTACTGCACCCGGACCGTGAAGTGGCGGTCGGTGACGAACTGCACGAAGAGGTTGTGCTGGGTGCCGTTGACCAGGGCGGTGCAGGTGTAGCTGTGCCCGGCGCCGGTATTGATCGAGTTCGGGCAGTTGACGTTGGACACCGTCAGGCCGTTGCCCTTCAGCGTGTCCTTGATCTTCGACTCGAGGGCGTACTTGTTGCCTCTCAGCGCGGCGAAGACGACACCCGCGATGATCAGAATCGCCACGACGCCGACCACCCAGACCCACCAGCGCTGGTACCACTTCTTCGTGGGACGTCCGGCCGGCGCACCGAAACCGCCCGGCGCTCCGTACGGCGCCCCGTAGCCCGGCTGACCCGGCGGGTACGGCGGGTACTGCTGCCCCGGTGGGGGCTGATAGCCGCCGGGTGGGGGCTGGTAACCACCGGGAGGGGGCTGGTAACCACCGGGCGGGGGCTGGTAACCACCGGGCGGGGGCTGGTAGCCGCCCGGCGGCTGCTGCCCCGGAGGCGGACCGGCGGGCGGATACGAAGGCGGGTCGTTGGACATCCGGTGGGCATTCCCCTCGCTCGAGTACGACCGGTCGCCCCAGGCGATCCAGGCGGCACGATCAGTGCCGCCAGCGTGCCGCAGCGAAGGGCGTGTGGCGGGCATTTGGCGGGTTTCATCGACGATGATCTCCCCGGGCGGTCACGAGCCGCAGGCGCCGCGACCTCGTGGCGACTACTGAGAGTGACGATTTTTTGTCCGGCTCGAGGACTTCGGCTGGTCAACGAATTCACAACAATTGGTGTTTACCTGCATTGCTAACGCAGAGTCACCCCATTTGCCATCTCCGTGATCAGGGAGTTGAATCACGGTATCGCCGCAAGCGATTACGCAGAGTAACTAGTCGACATCGATGTGTGGGAGCGAAACGTGAGCCACTGGTCCTGGGAATGATCTTCGGCTGGCTGACCGGATCCCACTGGTCAGCCGCGTGAGTCGCAGGGCTGTGCCGCCGGCACGGCTACCTCTGCTGGCGCGCTGTTTCGCCAGTGCGTTGCGGTCATCCCGCCGCTCCCTCGCCTCCCCGTCGTGATGAGCCAGAAGGGAACTGACGTGCGCCACGTCTCTTGGGGCTGAGCAGCCCTCTACGTCCGGCGAACGATTGTTCGCCGAGACTGTGTGTAAGTGTCGATCCTGTGCTGCAATGAGTCATCAGGCCAAGTTGGTCGACGACTAAGTCAGGATGCAGCGCCGGGTGAGCGTGACCGACAGCTTTGACGTTCGACGGCGCACCCTCGCCACCGTCGGATGCACTGTCGTGCTGGGCGCGTTCGCGCTGGGGTGGGCCTTCGTCGATGAGGGTCACCACCCTGTCCCGTGGCGCCTCGGCGTGGCGGTGCTGCTCGTCGCGCTGAGCGAGCTGATCCGGCTGCCCATCTGGCATCGCGGCGAGCGCCTGTCGATCGGATGGGGCGAAGCTGCGGTTCTGGTCAGCTGTGGCCTGGTTCCGGCTCCGTGGTTGGTGATCGCGAGCTTCGCCGGCCAGCTGCTGGCCCATCTCGTCGTGCGCAAGCCGCTGATCAAGGCCGCCTTCAACGTCGCCGACTTCACGGCCGCCACCGGCATCGTGGCGCTGCTCGTTCCGTGGTCAGGCAACCTTCACGCGCTCGCGCTCCCGCACCACCTGCCGTTGCTCGTCCTCGCCGGCCTCGCCTTCAGCATGTTCACCGCGATCGCTGTCGCGACGGTCGTGGCCGCCTCCACCGGCGGCAATTGGCGCCAGGCGATGCGCAGCTTCAACGGGATCAGCCTGCTGACCACCCTCAGCAACGTCGTCTTCGCCTCGGCGGTCGTCTGGCTCGCCTGGTGGAGCCCGCGGAGCCTGATCGTGCTGCCGCCGGTGATCATCGCGTTGCACATCATCTACACCGGCTACCAGCGGGTGCAGCAGGATCGGGACGCCTGGCGCATGCTCGACGCGGCCAACGGCGACCTCAACCGGGGTGACGAGGAGCAGGTCGTGCGTGCCGCGCTGGCCTGGGCCGAGCGCATGTTCAACACCACCGGCGCGGCGCTCTGGTTACGCGGCGACGGGCTGGCCGGCGGGGATCCCGAGGCCGGCGGCCAGTGGGCGATCTGGCGCCGCGAGCTGGGCGAGGTCACCCACGCTCAGCGTTCCAGTCCCAGCCAGCTCGTGAGCGGCGCCCGCGAGGTGCTCAAGGTCCGAGAGGGCATGATCGGGATGCTCGACATCTCGCTGCCGGCGGACGGTTCGCTGACCGAGCGCGAGCGGCACCTGTTCACCGCCTTCGCCGATGCCGTGAGCAGCCACCTCGTCAACGCCCGCCTGCTGTCGCGCCAGGTCCACGAGGCGACCCACGACGGTCTCACCGGCCTGGGCAACCGCACCCTGCTGCTGCGCCGCTGCGCCGCCGCGCTCGAGCAGCGAGCCGAAGGTGAAGTCGTCGCCCTGCTGCTGCTCGATCTCGACCGGTTCAAGCAGGTGAACGACACGCTGGGACACGCCGTCGGAGATGTGCTGCTGCAGCAGGTCGCGGAGCGGTTGTCGGCTCAGGTGCGGCGCGAGGACCTCGTCGCTCGGCTGGGTGGTGACGAGTTCGGCATCTTGCTCACCGGGATCGCGACGGCAGCTGACGCCGAGGTCATCGCTGATGCGTTGCTCGGTGCGCTGAACGAGCCGTTCCTGCTCGAGGGCTTGCGCGTGTCGGTGGGCGGCAGCATCGGTGTCGCGGTGTGCCCGGTCGACTCCGATCACGTCGAAGGGCTGCTGCGCAACGCCGATATGGCCATGTACGAGGCGAAGGCGCGCCCCGGATCTGCCGCGCGCTACCGCGGTGAACGTGACCGGGGGAGCGCCGATCGTCTCATCGTGCTCACCGAGCTGCAGAGCGCTGTGGACGAGTGCCAGCTCGTGCTCTACTACCAGCCCAAGGTCACCCTCGACACCGGCCGCACGGTGGGCTACGAGGCGCTGGTGCGCTGGCAGCACCCTCGCCGGGGCTTGCTCTGGCCCTCGCACATCGTCCCGGTGGTCGAGCAGTCGCCGCTGGTGCGCGACTTCACGCTGCGGGTACTCGACATGGCCTGCTCGGCGGCCGCGGCGCTGCAGCGTCAGCACCCTGATGACGCCCCGACGATGGCCGTCAACCTCTCGGCGCGCAACCTCATGGATGCCCGGCTGATCGAAGACGTCATGGCGATCCTCGGCCGCTACGAGCTGGCCCCCTCGCAGCTGATCCTGGAGATCACCGAGACGGTCATCGTCAGCGAGCTGGAGGTCGTCGAGCAGGTGCTCACCGGCTTGCGGGCCCGCGGCGTGCAGCTGTCGGTCGACGACTTCGGCACCGGGTTCTCCTCGCTGTCCTTCCTGCAGCGCTTCGCGGTCAACGAGATCAAGGTCGACCGCCGCTTCGTGGCAGGCATCGCCGCCGACTCCGGTGACGCCGCCATCGTCCGCTCCACCATTCACCTCGCGTCGGGCTTGGGCGTGCGGGTCGTGGCCGAGGGCGTCGAGAACGAGGAGCAGCTGCGCTGCCTCCGCGAATACGGCTGTGACCTGGGCCAGGGCTACCTGCTGGGACGGCCGGTGCCGTTCGAGGAGCTGGTGCTCCAGGCCGACGCCGAGGTCTAGCTCTGGTCTAGCTCCACGCGACTGCCGAAGGTCTGGCTCACAGCGGCCGCTATTGCGCCGAATGAGAATGCATGGCGGCGCGACACCGAGCTTCCCGAGGTCCTCGCCCGGCGGGCGTGAAGCGGGTTGCTGTCATGAGCATCTTCGCCGTCGTGGCTGCCGGCGGCGGCGGCGCGTGGGCCGCGGGACTGATCCACGGAAAAGGTCCCGGGCACTCCGCGGTCGTCACCACCCGCCAGCTTCCGGCGGCCTCGGCTCCGGACTCCCGGCCGACGAGCAAGGCCACCCTCGCGGACAGCTCGCCCTGGCGCACCGCCTGGGCGCTCAGCCTCGATCACGCCGGCGTGACGACGGGAACCGACCTCAGCTGCCGGATCGTCGCCCACATCAGCCGTAGCGGCAGCGAGTTGCGCTTCCGCCTCATCAACTACCCGTCGACGACTCCGGTGACCTTCGCCCATCTCATCGCGGCGGTGCGGACCACCGGCCTCGACGTCGATCCCGCCACCGAGCGGGTCGTCACCGTGCATGGTGCAGCCCGGGGTCACGCTGCCGGCCAACGGCGACGTCATCACCGACCCGGTGAACCTGCCGGTCCAGCGCGGCCAGGACGTCGCGTTGAGCATCGACCTCAGTGCTGGTGACTCGGCGCCCTGGCACTACTGGAGCCCGCAGTCGTCGGGCTGCACGCCCGCAGGAGCCGGCGACGCGACGCCCTCGGCTGCCGGCCTGCCCTTCAGCGAGCGCAGCGAGGACCGCTGGCTCTCGGAGGTGCAGGTGCTTCCGGCGGCCACGGTTCCGACGCTTGCGGTCTACGGTGACTCGATCACCGACGGGCTCTTCCTGCCGGTCGACACCGCGGCCCGCTGGACCGATCAGCTCGAGGGCCAGACCGGATGGCCGGCTGGTGGCGCTGAATTTCGGTGTCTCCGGCGACCGGATCACCGGCCAGGCCCCGGCGGGCCAGCTTCCGCCGCGGGTCGCGACCGACGTCCTCGCGCCGCTCGGTGTCTCCGCGGTCATGGTCGAGATGGGCAGCAACGACATCAAGGCCGGTGTCAGCGCGCAGCAGATCCTCAGTGAGATCCAGTTGCTGGCCGCCAAGGTCGCTGCGTTGCACGAGACGTTCATCGTCACGACCGTGCCGGGGCGCGGCGACGGGCTCACCGCCGAGCAGGAGCAGCAGCGCCAGGTGCTCAACGCCGGCCTGCGGCGCTATCCGATCGTGGCCGACATCGACGCCGCGCTGACGGACCCGGCCACCGGCATCATCCGGGCGAGCTACGACGCCGGCGACCACATCCACCCGAATCCGCTTGGAGTCGCAGCCATGACGCAGGCGATCCGCGTCGCCATCGCGAAGGTTCCCGGGGCGCTGGGAGCAGCCGCCCGCTGAGGCTGTGCCAGGATCCGGAGTTGTGAAGATCGGAATCCAGCTCGGATATTGGGGTCGCACCCCACCCGCAGACCTTGCCCAGACGCTCGCCGCCGTCGATGACCTCGGCCTGGACTCGGTGTGGGTCGCCGAGTCGTGGGGAAACGACGCGTTCACGTACGCCACCTGGGTCGCCGCCCACACCAAGCGGGTGCGTGTCGGTACCGGGATCGTGCAGATGGCGGCGCGCACGCCGACCGCCACGGCGATGGCGGCCCTCACGGTCGACCACCTTTCCGGCGGCCGCTTCATCCTCGGGCTCGGGGCATCGGGACCGCAGGTGGTCGAGGGCTGGTACGGCCAGCCGAGCGCCGCGGCCGCTCGCCCGCACCCGCGAGTACGTCGAGATCATCCGCCGCGTCCTGCGCGCGCGAGGAGCAAGCTCACCTTCGACGGCGAGTTCTACCAGCTGCCGTACACGGGCCCGGGCAGCGCGGGCCTCGGCAAGCCGCTGAACGTCGATGGTGCATCCGCTGCGCGCCGATCTGCCGATCGTGCTCGGCGCCGAGGGGCCCAAGAACGTCACGCAGACCGCCGAGATCGCCGACGGCTGGCTGCCGCTGTACTACTCGCCCTTCCGGCCCGAGGTCTACGCCGACCAGCTCGCCGGCGCCAAGCCCGGCTTCGAGATCCCCGCGCTGGTCAACATCAACGTCACCGACGACGTGGCGGCCGGGCTCTTCCCGGTGAAGGCGATGCTCGGCTTCTACATCGGGGGCATGGGCGCGAAGGGCCAGAACTACCACACCAAGCTCATGCAGCGGATGGGATACGAGGAGGAGGCGCTTGCGGGTCCAGGAGCTCTTCTTCGCCGGCGATCGGGAAGGCGCCATCGCCGCGGTGCCCGGATGCCTTCGCCGACGAGATCTCGCTGGTCGGCCCGCCCGGGCGGATCAAGGAGCGCCTCGAGCTCTGGCGCAAGAGCCCGGTGACCAGCCTGCTCGTCGGCGGTCGAGACCCGCAATCGCTGCGCCAGATCATCGATCTCGCTCAGGACTAGCACCGTCATTGATAGGTCATTCATAGGGCCGCCATAGCCCTGGCCCATGCCGGAAATCGATCGTCAGGTACAGCGAGCACGCAGTGGTGCTCCTACCGAGACGGGAGAGATGAAGACATGGCCGACAACCGTCGGATCAAGACCATTGGCCTGGTGGCCGCCGGTGTGGTGGCCGGTGGGGTGCTGGCCGGCACGATCGGGGCCTCAGCCGCGACGAGCACTTCCGGCACCTCCACCTCCACGACGCCGAGCACCAGTTCCAGCACGGCTGCCAAGCCTCCGGCGAACGCCCGCGGCTCGGCTCCGGTGCGCAGCGACGAGAAGGCGGTCTCGGCAACGATCACCGCTGAACTCACCCAGAAGGCGCTCGCGAAGGTTCCCGGCGGGAAGGTCTACCGGGTGGAGAGCGATGCGGGTGACGCCGCTTACGAGGCGCACATGACCAAGGCAGACGGCACCGAGGTGACGGTGAAGTTCGACAAGAACCTCAACGTGACCGGGGTCGAGACGGGCATGGGCAAGGGTGACCCCATGACCGGTGGGCCTCACGGTGGCCCGGGTGGACCCGGTGACCACGACGGCGACGGTCCGCACGCTCCCGCCTCAGGCACCACCACAGGCTGAGCGACGCGGGTCCGCGCCCGCCGGCTGACACCAGCCGCCCCGGTACGAGCAACCCCTCGCTCGCACCGGGGCGGCTGCCTGCTTCGATGAGGACGTGACCCCTGTCGACACCGTCCTCGCTCAAACCAAAGCCGGAACGTTGCGCGGCACCCTCGGTCCGGAGGGGATCGCCCGTTTCTTTGCAATCCCTTACGCCCGAGCGCCTTTCGGTCCGTTGCGCTTCGCCGCGCCGGAGCCGGCACCGGGGTGGGACGGCACCCGTGACGCCGTCGAGTTCGGACCGACGGCACCCAAGCCCGACGCGGAGCATTCCCAGAGCCAGCTCGACTTTCTCGAAGATCCGTCGATCGCCGGGGACGACTGCCTGAATCTGAACGTCTGGACCCCTGACCCCACGGCGACGGGGTTGCCGGTCATGGTCTGGATACATGGCGGTGCCTACCTGTCGGGTAGTTCTGCGCAGCCGCTGTATGACGGCACGACGTTCGCGCGCGACGGCGTCGTCTTCGTCTCTCCCAACTACCGCCTCGGGGTCGAGGGTTTCGGCTTGCTGCCCGATGCGCCGTCCAACCGCGGGGTCCTCGATCTGCTGCTGGCCCTGGAGTGGGTACGCGACAACGTCGCGGCTTTCGGCGGTGACCCCGCCAACGTGACGGTCTTCGGGGAGTCGGCCGGCGCGGGGCTCGTCCTCGCGCTGCTGGCGCTCGATCGCGGGCTCTTTCGCCGGGCGGTCATCTCCAGCGCGGCGCTCACCGCATCGCTGGCTCCCGAGGACGCCGCGAAGGTGGTCGCCGACATTGCCGAGCGGGCCGGCGTTGCGCCTACGGCTGCAGGCTTTTCGGCCGTCGATCCGCAGCACCTGGCAAACCTGTCCAAGCTCGCCTGGCTCGACATGGCCGCCGATCCCGACCCGCAGCGATGGGGCCTGACCACCGTCGGCACCGGCATGACCTTCACGACCGCGCACGACGGCGAGCTGCTGGCGCGCCCGCCGCTGGAGCTGATTCTCGACGGCGCCGGACGCGGGGTCGAACTGCTGATCGGCTGCACGAGCGACGAGATGCTGGCGCTGGTCGCGGGGGACGGCCCGGGAGACGAGAAAACCGTCGCCAGGGCAAGCGCATTCCTGGAATTGAACGGAGCGCCGGCGACGGCCTATCAGGGGTACGAGCAGATCTGCGGCACCCCGGCAGCGGCACTCGCGGCAGTGATGCGCGACGCGATGTTCCGGTTGCCGGCGCTGCGGGTGGCCGAGGCGCGCGGCGACGCGGCGACGTACGTGTACGAGTTCGGGTGGCCGTCACCGATCCCCGGCCTGGGTGCGGCCCACGGCCTCGACATCGGCTTCTTCTTCGACAACCTCGGGCATTCCCCGATCGAGGGCCCCGAGCCTTCGCAGCAGGTGGCGTCAGACATGCATGCTGCCTTCGTGCGCTTCGCCGCAAGCGGCAATCCGGGATGGGGCCGGTATGAGACGCAGACGCGTCCCGTCATGGTCTTCGCCGACGGGGGAGGGGTGCAGAGCGATCCGCACGGCGCGGAACGCCTGCTGTGGAGCACCTGACCGCGCCGGATCAGCGCCGCAAGAGGGCGAACCGGCGCCGCGGCAGCGCCGCTGCCCCGGCGCTCACCGTGACGAGATGGCTCGCAAACCCCATGTCCTCGAGCGTGTCCGGTGAATCTGGATAGCCGTCGACCACGGCGCAGTCGTGAGTCACGCCGGCGAGCTCGGCCACGTCCTCATGGGTGGAGCTCACCGCCAGCAGCGTGGCTCCCGCGCGGCGGGCATCGGCCAGCCGCTCCAGTTCGTTCTCGCCCAGCGCGTCCGGCGCTACGACGAGGACCGCGCGCCCGCGGCCGGAACGGCGCAACTCCTCGATCGGGACGCGCAGGTGAGCCGGACCGGTGGCGGGTGGTCGCCAGCGCAGCAGCGTCGGCCGCAGTGACGCGACACCGCTGAAGGTGGCGGCGTCATCGAGGTGAGCGGCCGTGTGCCAGGCGTCATGGGCGGGCGTCCCGAGGACGAAGAGCTGACCGGTGCTGACGGTGGCCGGCGGCAATTGCTGGCCGAGTTCCCACACCCGGCGCGTCCACCCGGCGGTGGAACTGAACCGCGTCCAGGCGCTCCGGTTGGTCACGTCCATGTCCCAGCCGTATTCGGACGGCGCAGACTCCTTCTTTAGTGAATACGTCGTAATTAAAGCGATCGGGCGGCCCCGTCGATGCTCGTAGTTGCGTCTTTCGGGGGGTGAGTGGTGGCGACGCGCGAGCAAGAACGCGACGATTCTGACGATCAGAATCGCTGGCAGGCCAGGCCCGTCCTGGCCGGCCTGCTCAAGGCTGCCGTCGTCTCGATCCCGATCCTGTGCTCGCTCGTCGCCGCCTGGGCGATCAGCTCCTTGCTGCCGCCCTCGTCGGGTGGCACCCGCTGGGCCTACCGCGCCGTGGTGGTGGCGGTGGCGCTTGCGGCGGCAATGCTCGCCGAGCGCGCGGCCCGCCGGCTGCTGCCGATGACGACGTTGCTGAAGCTCAGCCTGCTCTTCCCCGATCAGGCGCCCTCGCGCTTCAAGGTGGCTCGCCAGGCCACGTCCAGGCAGAAGCTCGACCAGCTGGCAGGACAGCGCAAGGGCACTGCCGCCGGGGCGGCCGAGAACATCCTGTCGTTGCTGGCCGCCCTCGCCAGCCATGACAAGCGCACCCGTGGCCACGCCGAGCGCGTACGGGTCTACGCCGACCTGCTCGCTCAGCAGATGCGGCTGAACCGTGAGGAGCAGGACCGCTTGCGGTGGGCGTCGCTGCTGCATGACATCGGGAAGCTGACAGTTGATCCGGCGATCCTGAACAAGGCGGGTAAGCCCAACGATCGGGAATGGGAGATCCTGCGGGCGCATCCGGCGGAGGGCGCTCGGGCGGCCGCGGCGCTGCTCGGATGGCTGGGCGAGTGGGGCCGGGCCATCGCCGAGCACCACGAACGTTACGACGGCACGGGCTATCCCACCGGGCTCAGCGGATCGGAGATCTCCCGCGCCGGCCGCATGATTGCCGTCGTCGACGCCTACGAGGTCATGACCGCGGCGCGCTCCTACAAGCGCCCCATGTCGACGCTCAAGGCGCGGGAGGAGCTCACCCGCTGTGCCAGCGCGCACTTCGATCCGACGACGGTGCGGGCGTTCCTGGCCATCTCGCTGCCGCGCCTGCTGTGGGCGACGGGACCGCTGTCCTTCCTTGTCCAGCTGCCGTTCCTGGGCGCGCTCCGCGATGCTGCGACGACGCTTGCCAGCGCGAGCGGCCCGGCCGTGGCCGCCGCAGCCAGCGTCGTCGTGGTAGCGGCCGGCGGCCCGACGGCGGCGCCCGCGACGCACGCGACCCTGAGCGCCACCAGGCCGGCCCCCGTCGGATCGCCGGCAGTGCCGAGCCCACGGGTCGCGCTGACACCCAGCCCGGCGCGTCCGTCCGCGCTGCAAGGCATCTTCGACCAGCGCGCCCGCAGTCGCCGTACCTACTTCGTCCGCACCGACCGGCTGGCTGCCCGTGCCGACCCCCGACCCGACGCCCGCTCCCACCCTCACCCCGACCCCGAGCCCCGCGCCGCCCACCGCACCGGCGGTCCAGATCACTGGTGGTCCCGGCGCTATGACGTCGTCGACGTCGGCCTCCATGCCGTTCACGGTGTCGGATCCGGCGGCGTCGGTGACGTGCAGCCTGGACGGCGGGCCGGCCACACCGTGCACCTCTCCATGGGCTGCGACCGGGCTGGCGTCCGGCGCCCACACCCTGGTGATCGACGCGTCGAATGCGGGGGGTTCGGGTTCGAGTTCGTACAGCTGGACGGTTCTTCCGGCTCCGCTGTTGACGGTGACGGGTGGTCCGGCGGCGTCGACGTCGGCGACGTTTGCGTCGGTGTCCTTCACGGTGTCGGATCCGGCGGCGTCGGTGACGTGCAGCCTGGATGGTGGTCCCGCCACGCCGTGCTCTTCGCCGTGGACCGCATCGGGCTTGGCACTCGGCACGCATTCCGTGGTGATCGACGCGTCGAATGCCGGGGGTTCGGGGTCGGCTTCCTCGAGCTGGACGGTGACGGCGCCGCCTCCGGGTGTCCCGGTCGTCACGGTGACCAGCGCCCCCGGCTCATCGAGGGCTGCCACGGCGTCGTTCACGGTGTCGGATCCGGCGGCGACGGTGACCTGCAGCCTGGACGGTGCTCCTGCCGCGCCCTGTGTATCCCCCTGGTCGGGGTCCGGACTGTCGCCCGGCGCCCACAGCCTGGTGATCTTTGCTACGAACGGCTCGGGCACAGGATCGAGCTCCGTCAGCTGGACCGTCCTCAATGCGGCCCCTGCGGTCACGATCACGTCCGGACCAGCCAGCTCCAGCTACGTCACCAATGCCACATTGGCCTTCACGGTCTCGGACTCGGCGGCGTCGGTCACCTGCAGCCTCGACGGCGGTCCAGCGGTGGCCTGTACGAGCCCGTGGTCGACCAGCGGCCTGGGTCTTGGCCCTCACACCCTGACGATCACGGCGACGAACGGCGGAAAGACCGGGACCGCCAGCTACAGCTGGACGGTCCTCGCGCCCCCGACGGCCACGATCATGTCCGGGCCTGCCAACGGGGCCTCCGTGCTCGGGCCGATCGTGACCTTCAACTTCGTCACCGACACCCCGGGCTCGACGTTCGAGTGCAGCATCGACGGCGCGGCCTTCAGTGCCTGCACGAGTCCCGTGAGCATGTTGAACCTGCTGTCCACGCACACGTTTGCGGTGCGGGCGGTCATCAGCGGGGTCGCCGGGCCGGTCGATTCGCGGTCGTTCTTCGTGCTGTGATCAGCAAGGCACGATGGCCTCATCAGTCATCGGCGACAATGGACGATGAAGCACGTAATCGCTCGGTGAGCAGGGGACAGCTATGTCTGGGGTCGGTTCCACGGGCACCCGGTCCCACCACATCGTTCCGGTGCTGATGCTGACGATCCTCTCACTGCTGATCCTGCTCTCGTGGCTGCTCACGCCCAAGGGTCGGCCGGTGGTGGTGGTTTACGGCGACAGCTTGACCGTGCAGTCCGAGTCCGCTGCGCTGTCGACACATCCGCGGCTGCGCGAGCGCGTCGTCTTCCGGGCCGCCGGCGGTACCGCGATGTGCGACTGGGTTTCTCAGGCGGCGATCGACCGCGTCGCGCTGCGCCCCAAGCGGGTTGTGCTGGCTTTCACCGGCAATACGGCCAGCTGCGCCGCCGCGGCCTTCCGGAGCGGGGGTGTAGCCGGCGCTACCGGACTCTATGAGATGTCGTTGCGGGAAATGCATGCCGTCCTGCCGGGCGTGCCGATCACCGTCGTCATCCCGCCCGCGATGCACAACCTCGAGAACGGGTGGTATCCGTACAACGGGAATGCGGCTCTGGTCGCGATGTACAAGCGCGTCGGCGCCGACCTTCACATGACGATCAACACCCGTGCTGACGACTGGCTCACCCCGGGCCACGTGTTCACGGCGACGCGGCCGGCGTATCCGCACGGTCCACCGGTGCTCGTGCGGCTGTCCGACGGAGTCCATCTGACTCCGGCCGGTGCGCTCTGGTACGGCGCGGCCTTGCTGGACTGACGGCGACATCGCCGGCCAACCCGCCTCATCGGAAAGGCGCAGGAATCAGGCGACGCACATGTGAGACGGCTACGGTGCTCGCCATGAACGCGCAGGCTTTCGATTCGGGTGGTCCGGGATGATCGAGGCCCAGGGCCTGACCAAGCGCTACGGCGGCAAGACGGCCGTCGACGACTTGAGCTTCGTGGTCCGGCCCGGGGTCGTCACCGGCTTCCTCGGCCCTAACGGCGCCGGGAAATCGACGACCATGCGCCTGCTGCTCGGGCTGGATCGGCCCAACAGCGGCGGTTCGCTCATCGACGGCAAGTCGTATCACGATCTTCCCGCGCCGCTTCGGGAGGTCGGCGCGCTGCTGGAAGCGCGCGCCGTTCACACCGGGCGCTCCGCGCGCAACCACTTGCTCGCGATGGCCGCTACCAACGGCATTCCCAAGGCCCGGGTGGATGAAATGCTCGGCCTCGTCGGGCTCGATGAAGTCGCGGGCAAGCGTGCCGGCGGCTTCTCGCTCGGCATGGGTCAGCGGCTGGGCATTGCCTCAGCGCTGCTCGGTGATCCGGGGACGCTGCTGCTCGACGAGCCGGTGAACGGCCTGGATCCAGAGGGGATTCTCTGGATCCGCAACTTGCTCAAAGCGCTCGCGGCGGAGGGGCGCACGGTGTTCGTCTCCTCGCATCTGATGAGCGAAATGGCCGTGACCGCAAGTGAATTGATCGTGGTCGGGCGGGGCCGGCTGATCGCGTCCGGCAGCGTCGAGGAGTTCATTCACCGCATGTCCAGCGGTGCCGTCGTGGTGCGTACGAAGCAGGCCGATCGGCTGGCTCAGCTGCTGAGCGGCCCGGGACGGCAGGTGGAATCGCTTCGCGCCGAGACGCTCCAGGTGACCGGAATGGACAGCGAGGCCGTCGGGCTGGTCGCCGCGCGTGAGGGCATCCCGCTGATCGAACTCACGCCCGTGCAGGCCACTCTGGAAGAGGCGTTCATGGAGATCACCCGCGATTCCGTCGAATTCCACGGCGGCGGGGAACAGCCCGATCCCGCGCTGACCGAGGGGCAGCGATGAGCAGCCCGGTCATGCTCGCGTCGCGCCCGTCGAAGCTGGGATCGGGAAGGGTCACCCAGCTCGGGGTGATCCGATCCGAGTGGATCAAATTGCGCACGCTGCGATCCACCTGGTGGAGCTTTCTCGCGACCATCGTCATCGTCGTCGGCCTGGGCGTGCTCTTCAGTGCGCTGCGGGCGCATCGCTTCAACCAGGACACCGCGCAATTTCGGGGGCCCGGCCCCGTCGGTGGAGGCGGCTTGGACAGGTTCGGACTGGATCCGACGCTGGTGAGCCTGCGCGGAGTTTTCCTGGCGCAGCTGGCCATCGGCGTGCTCGGAGTGCTCGTCATCACCGGCGAGTACAGCACCGGAATGATTCGCTCCTCGATGGCTGCGGTGCCGCATCGGCGTCCAGTGCTCATCGCGAAGGCGCTGGTCTTCGGGGTGACCGCGCTGATCCTGACCGAGCTGGCGGCGTTCGGGGCCTTCGTGCTCGGGCAGCAGGCGCTGAAAAGTACGCACCTGCAGGCGAGTTTTAGCACCCCCGACGCGGTACGGGCCATCATCGGGGCCGGCCTGTACCTGACACTGATCGGCTTGCTCGCCGTGGGTCTCGGGTTCCTGATCCGCAATACCGCAGGTGCGATTGCCGCCGTCTTCGGCATCGTGCTGGTGCTGCCGCTGCTGGCCAACGCGCTGCCGACCCCGTACTCCACGGACGTCTCCAAGTACCTGCCGCTCAACGCCGGAACTCAGATCCTCTCGACCACCAACTTCGACTCCAACATGCTTTCGCCCTGGGCCGGCATCGGGGTGACGGCCTTGTACGCCCTCGCCGCTCTCATCGCTGGAGCGGTGGTGCTGACCCGGCGCGACGCGTGAACGACGCTGCGTCGAGAGCAGCGTCCCGCCGGGCGGGGACTTTGGGCTCTGACCGGCGGGCGCCGGCAGGCCTGCAATAGGAGGGTGAGCGGGTCGCCGGGTCGGGGTCGATGCGCTTGGCTTGCCACGCTTTCGGCGACTGTTCTCGTGGCAGGTTGCGCATCGACTTCTCACACCTCCGGAGTCGGGAAGATGGGCGGCTCGGGGCTTCGCTACTCGGGGCTGACATGCGTCGCGCCCGCTTCGTTGCCGGGCAATATCGTGACGGTCGTGCTCAGCGATATGGGCGCCATGCGGATGATGGGCGGCGGAACCGCGCCATTGGGTGCGCGCATGACGCTGAGCGCCACTCCCGCCACGGTGACGTCGGGGCAGATCACCTTCGTCGCCGAAAATCTTGGCTGGCGCACCCACGAGTTGGTGGTCCTGCCGCTGGCCGGCGGCGCAGCGGCGGGTCAGCGCGTACCCGGCGCTGACGGCAAGGTCGACGAGAGCGGCAGCCTCGGCGAGGCGTCCAAGAGTTGCGGCGCCGGGGCGGGTGAGGGCATCTCCGCCGACACGGTCAGCTGGTTCACCGTCAATCTCCCGCCCGGTCACTATGAGCTGCTCTGCAACCTGGCCAACCACTACGCCGACGGGATGTATCAGGAGCTGACGGTCGCCTGAGCGTCGTAGCGTGTGGACGGACGCCGACGGCAGGGGAGGGACCGCGCCGATGGCTGCTGCCCATCCTGCGGATGGTGAGGGCGGGGCCGCGTCCATGCCGCGGCGCTACGTCAGCCCGGTGCGTCGCCAGCAGGCCGACCAGACGCGAGAGCGCATCCTGGCCGCCGGCGTCGGGCTGGTAAGGAGCTTTGACAGCTGGGACTGGAGCGCCCTCACGTTTCGCGCTGTCGCCCAGCGCGCGGGGGTCGGGGAGCGCACGGTCTACCGGCATTTCCCGAACGAGCGCGGGCTGCGTGATGCGATCATGGTGCGGCTCGGCCAGGAAGCCGGCGTCGACTACGAGCGGCTGACCCTTGCTGATGTCGGCGAGGTGGCCGGCCGGATGTTCCGCTCGCTCGGCTCGTTCGCCGTGTCGAACGTGACGAGCCCGCCGGACGACCCCACGTTCGTCGCCGTCGACCAGGACCGGCGCCAGGCGCTGCTACGCGCCGTCGCCGAGGCCAAGCCCGGCCTGTCCGAGCATCAGCAGCTCACCATGGCCGCCGCGCTCGACGTGCTGTGGGGCGTGCCCTCGTACGACCGGCTCGTCTCGGCCTGGGGGATGAGTCCGGACGCCGCGGTGGGCGTGCTCGCCTGGGCGATCGACCGGCTGACCACGCCGCCATCGCGGGGTTGACACCGGCTGCAGATTCGAGGACTGGTACCGGCGCCACCCGAGATCGCCGATGTCGAACTCGCAGCACCGCTCATCGGCGCTGTATCAGTGGCTCGGCCGTCCGGTCATGGCCGAATTCGCCGACGGCATGCGCGCGGGTGGGCGAGAACGTCGAGAGACTGTTGCCCCCCGAGCTTTCAAGCGGCAACGCCGACGGACGCATCGAGCCGCGTAACCGCCCGGGGGAGTGGTGTGCGAGAAACACCGCCAGCAGTCAGAAAGCGCTCGAGAGCGCGAGCACGGCGAGATGCGTCGCGCTGTCGCTTCCGTTGAAGTACGCGGTATCGCGGACCAGCCCCGCGCCGGCGCCGGGCGGGAGCAGCTGCCCGATGTGGTCGACGGCCGAGGGCAGCAGCTGCGGCGCTGATGTCACTCCCGAGAACGGATGCCGATGAAGACCATGAGGGCGGCGCTCAGGCCGACTCCGAGCGGGCCCGCTATCGACAGCAGCGCCGGCCGTCAGTGGCGCAGATGGCGAGCACCGGCGAGCCAGATGCCGCCCACGTCTCCAACCACTGATGTGGCAACGCTCCCAGGGAGCACTGCGCCAGGACGCAGGCGCCCAGGCCGCCCACGACGGCGGTCCCGATGAGACTTGCGAGTTGGTGACCGGCGGATGCCCGCTCCAGCGCCAATGTGAACACCGCGGCGACGACGCCATGCATGTTAAATCGGAATGGAAGCAGCGCAGAACTCAGGACATTCCGCGCGGATCGCCCGTCGCCGTGGGCACGACGTCGATCGAGGTCAGTCGCGCCCGCGATGGCGACGCGAGTGTCGCGCCGACCAGTCCAGCAATTGCGCGACCGCTGGGCCTGCCGCGCTCGCCTTGAGCACTGTCACGATGTCCGCCGTGATGTCGAAGGCCCCGTAGACGTGGCGGGTTCTGATGGCCTCGCGCGCTGTCGGCAGGTCCGCGTACAGGCGGTAGCTGAGCTCCCGGGTTGCGTCCTGGTCAGCTCTGTGAGCGCCGACTGGGTGACCGGGCTGGTGCCGACGATCCCCACCGGCACGCCGCGCGGTGACACGCGCGCGGCGGGCCAGGCGAACATGAGCACTGCCACTGTGATGAGCAGAGGCAGCGCCACCGCCCCGACCACCAGCCGCCGGCGCGCGGGTGGGTACTTGGGCAGGCCGATCATGCGAGCTCCCTGAAAGAACGTCCGTTCTCTTAACTGAAGTCTGCCCACGTTCTCGACCTCTGTCAAGACGAACATTCGTTTTCCTTGTAGGCTGCGGGCGTGCCGAAAGTGAGCCAGCAATATCGGGACGATCGTCGTGGGCAGATCCTTCAGGCGGCCCAGCGGTGCTTCCTGCGTGACGGCTTCCACGCGACGTCCATGCAGGATCTCTTCGCTGAGGCGGGGCTGTCGTCCGGAGCGGTGTACCGGTATTTCGCCAGCAAGGACGAGATGATCGTGGCGATCGCCCACGACAACATGCAGGAAGTCATGGCGATGATTCACGCTGTCGCCGCGCAACGCTCGTCGGTTTCGGTGGGGGAGACGATTGCCGGAGTCCTCGACCTGGTCGCCGGCAAGCACGCAAAGGACGGTCTGGGCGGGCTGGCGATACAGGTCTGGTCCGAAGCGCTGCGCAACCCGACGCTCGCTACCGAACTCAGCGGCCTGATCCGGCGGACGCGGGCCGACCTCGTGGCGGTCGTCCGCCATCACCAGGCGTCCGGCGCCCTGCACGCTGACGTCTCTGCCGATGCAGTCGCTGCTCTGCTGTTTTCCGTGGTGCCCGGCTACATCCTTCAGTTGGCGTTGCTGGGGCCGGCCGCCGTCAAGGGCGTGCCGAAGGCCGCCCGGCGCTTTGGCCGCCCGCCCCAGGATTGTGACGAGGCGGACCGAGGCTCCCCTGCTGCCGGCGGGCTCGAGGAGACGGCTATCGTCGTGCGCGTCATGACAGCGTCCGACCGCAACCCGCATGCCGGGGAGCCCTTCACCGACGGCGATGACGCCATCGTCGCCGCGCTGAACGACGTCAGCGTCCCGGCGCTGCTCTGCTCGCTCGTGCACATGACCGGTGATCCATCGTGGATCCGGGGGGACATCAAACCGCGGGTGGCCATCTCGCTGGAGTTCCAGAGCGGCATCCCCGAGGACGAGCAGGCCGAGATCCGGCGCCGCGCGATGCCCGTCATCGCGGCCTACCGCGACGGCGGATGCCGGCCGCACCCGCTCTCCCATGAGCTCCTGCTGGAAATGATGGAGTTCATGAGCCTGCGGACGCTCACGAGCTCACTCGAGGGCATGTTCTTCGACGACATGCAGTTCGAAGGCGGCGACAGCGGCACCGTCTCCTGGGGTCCCGAGGTGCCCCCTGAGGTGCGTGACGCGTCTCCGGTCATCGTCATCGGCGCCGGTGAATCCGGGATCCTGGCCGGTATTCGCCTGACGCAGGCGGGGCTTCCGTTCACCATCATCGACAAGAACGACGGCCCCGGCGGGACCTGGTGGGAGAACAGCTACCCGGGCGCGCGCGTCGACATCGGCAGCCACCAGTACTGCTACTCGTTCGAGCCGACCGACCATTGGAGCGAGTACTACTGCCAGCAGCCGGAGCTGCGTGCCTACTTCGAGGATGTCGTCGAGAAGTACGGGCTCGCGCCGCACTGCCGCTTCGGCACCCGGGTCGTGTCACTCGGCTGGGACGAGCCCTCCGCGCGCTGGCGGGTGACGGTGCAGGCTCCCGACGGCAGCACGGAGACCCTCGAAGCCCGCTTCGTCATCAGCGCCGTCGGAGCCCTCAATCTCCCGCATCTGCCGGAGATTCCGGGCCGTGAGAGCTTCGCGGGTCCCGCCTTCCACTCCGCGCGCTGGCCCGCCGACCTCGACATCACCGGGTACGCTTCGCGCTCGTGGGAGCCGGGGCGAGCGGCTTTCAGATCGCACCGACCATTGCCGACCGGGTCGCGTCGCTCTCGATCTTCCAGCGCACCGCGCAATGGATCATTCCCAACCTGCAGTACCACGCGCCCGTGCCGCCGGGCGAGAAGTGGGCGCAGCGCCATTTGCCCTTCTACGGCAGGTGGTTTCGCTTCCTCATGACCTTCCCCGGCGTCGCGGTCGGGATGGAGTCCTACCGGGTCGACCCGGACTACCAGGCGGCCGTCGGCGTGGCGGTCAACCCCGTCAACGAGCAGCGCGGGCAGATGCTGCGCGGCCTGGATGCATTCGGTGCTTGCCGACCGTCCTGACCTCATCGAGAAGTCGACACCCAACTACCCGCCGCTGGGCAAGCGCGTCCTGCAGGACAACGGATCATGGCTGCGGTGCTTGATGAAACCGAACGTCGACATGGTGCGCACCGGATCGAACGCATCGTTCCCGAGGGCGTCGTGACGGTCGACGGCACAGCTGCACGAGGTCGACATCATCTGCTTCGCGACCGGTTTCCTGCACAGCGATTTCCTGGCCAGCATGGAGATCACCGGACGCGGCGGAGTGTCGCTGCGCGAGCAGTGGGGCGACTGCGGCGACGGCGTACCTCGGCATCACCGTGCCGAACTTCCCCAACCTGTTCTGCATGTACGGCCCGGGGACCAACCTCGCCGCCGGAGCGAGCCTGTTCTACCACTCCGAATTCCAGAGCCACTACGCGCTCGACGCGATCCATCGCGTCCTCGCGGCCGACGCGCGGTCCATCGAGGTCCGCGCCTGACGCGCACGACGAGTACGCCGACCGCTACCAGAAAGAGATCAGCTCGCTGGTCTGGGCGCATCCCTCCATCGCCCACAGCCATTACAAGAATGCGCAGGGCAAGGTGTACACGCTGTCGCCGTGGCCGCTCGACCATGTACTGGGCCTGGACCCGCACCGTCGACCCCGCCGACTACGTCATTTCTTGAGCGGGGTCAGCTCCTGCGAGCCGGGCGCGGAGCTCGGCGAGCGAGCCGAGCAGAGCCAGCTTCTCGGCGCTGCTGCTGCCTGGCTCGGCGTTGAAGACCACCAGGATCTGACCTTCTGAACCGCCGATCGCGAGCTTTTCCCCGCGCAGGCTGAGGTCGCCGAGCTGCGGGTGGTTCAGCCGGGTCGGCCCGCCCTCGCGGGTGCGGATGTCGTGCCGGGCCCAGAGCTTGCGAAATCGCTCGCTCGACAGGGACAGCTCGCCGACCAGCTGAACGAAGCGCGGGTCATCGGTGTCGCGTCCCACCGACTCGCGAAAGCCCGCCACGAAGCGGGCCGTGGCCTGGACCCAGATCGGGATACAGCTCGCGCTCGGCCGGGTCGAGGAAGACCGAGCGCAGCCGGTTCTGCCCGGTTTGCAGGTTCGGCGAGAGCGCCGCCGCGAGCGCGTTGGCGGCCAGCACGTCGAAGTAGCGCCCGTGCACAAAGGCCGGCAGCTCGCAGCACCTCGACCAGATTGCGGATTCCCTCGGTGACCTGCTCGCGCTTGGGGCGCGGCTGGTGGTGGCGTGGCTGGGGCGCGGCCAGCCCGAGCAGGTAGTCCGTCGCCGCCTGGTCGAGTCGCAGGACGCGAGCGAGCGCCTCGAGCACCTGAATCGAGGGATTGCGGTCACGGCCCTGCTCCAGGCGCAGGTAGTAGTCGGAGCTGATGCCGGCCAGCATGGCGACCTCTTCGCGCCGCAGCCCGGCGACGCGTCGGACACCGTTGACAGGCAGCCCGACGCTCTCCGGGCGCACCAGCTCGCGGCGTGCGCGCAGGTAGTCGCCGAGCATGTTGCTTGCGCTCCCGGTCACGCCCACCACGCTAACCGCGAGTTCGCGCGCTGAGGGTGTCCCTGTCACTCCCAGGATCGCTGGGGCCCTGCCTGACGTGCGCCCGGCCCGGCAGGCTGGAACGCGCACCACATGAGGACTCGCACCACCCGAGGAGAGGAATTCCCATGGCAGTCCAGACCCTTCCAGGCGGCACCTTCGCGATCGCCGACGACCTCACCGTCACGCGCGTGGGCTACGGCGCGATGCAGCTGGCCGGACCCGGCGTCATTCGGCCCACCCGCCGACCGAGAGCGCGGCCGTCGCGGTGCTACGCGAGGCCGTCGAGCGGGGGATCAACCATATCGATACCAGCGACTTCTACGGCCCTCACGTCACCAACCAGATCATCAAAGAGGCGCTGCATCCCTATCCCGAGGGCCTGCACATCGTCACCAAGGTGGGCGCGAAGCGTGACGCCGAAGGCGGCTGGCCGCATGCGCGCGCGCCGCATGAGCTCAAGCAGGCGGTTCATGACAACCTCGCGAACCTTGGCCTCGAAGCGCTCGACGTCGTCAACCTGCGCATGGGCGGGCTCGACAGCCCGCACGACGAGTCCATCGCCGAACCGTTCGGCGCGCTCGCCGAGCTCCAGCAGCAGGGGCTGATCAGGCATCTCGGGCTCAGCACCGTCAACGCCGGGCAGCTCGCCGAGGCCCAGGCCATCGCACCGGTGGTCTGCGTGCAGAACTTCTACAACGTTGCCCGCCGGGACGACGACGAGCTGGTGGATTCCCTTGCGGCGCAGGGCATCGCGTACGTGCCGTACTTCCCGCTCGGCGGGTTCAGCCCGCTGCAGTCCGACACCCTCACGTCAGTGGCCTCGCGGCTGGCGACCACGCCGATGGCCGTCGCGCTCGCCTGGCTCCTGCAGCGTTCGCCCAACATCCTGCTCATTCCCGGGACGTCGTCGGTGGCCCATCTGCACGAGAACATCGCCGGTGCCGGGCTCGCTCTCGCTGCCGACGACGTGGCCGAGCTGAACGGGATCGCGGCTGCCGTCTAACGTGCACCGCATGGCTGTTCCCGTTGCTGACATCGCCCAGTGCCGCGCCTCGCACGAGCGCCTGCAGCGTTCGGTTCACCTGCTCGACGACGCAGCGATGCGACGCTCGAGCCGCCTCCCCGGCTGGAGCGTCGGCCATGTCGTGACGCACCTGGCACGCAACGCCGACAGCGTGGTGCGCCGGCTCAACGCCGTGCTCGAGGGCCGGACCGTCGAGCAGTACGAGGGCGGCCCAGCCGGACGCGAAGCCGAGATCGACGCGGGCGCCGGGCGGTCCACCGCCCAGTTGTACGACGATCTCGTCCGCGCCGATCAGGCCGTCGACGATCTCCTTGCCAGAGTTCCGGACGAGGCATGGGGACGCCCGTTCGCGACCGCCAACGCCAAGGTGGAGCTCCAGCAGCGCCCCGCGTCGTTCCTGCCCTTCACCCGCTGGCGCGAGGTGGAGACGCATCACGTCGATCTGGGGATCGGTTACGAACCGGCCGACTGGCCGGATGCCCTCGTCGAGCGCTGGCTCCCCGGGTTGCTCGACGAGCTGCCCAGCCTGACCGACCCGCGCCAACTCATGGCCTGGACTCTCGGGCGAGGCCCGGCGCCGGCGCTGAATCCCTGGTCGTGACGGCGCGCGATGGTCAGCCCGTCCACTCCTGCATGACAGTCAGGTCGGTGAATTCGGGAGGCCCGGCGAAGATCTCGGCCATCGTGGCACGCGCCGCCTGCAGGCCTTCGTCGCGCCGGGGGTCCTGCTCGCGCGCCCGGGCGTGCTCCTCACTCTCGAAGACGACCAGCATGTACGCCTGGTTCGGGTCCTTCTGATCGACCATGAGGGTCGAGCGCACCAGCCCTGACCCGGGCTGCTCGGTCGCTTGGAGTTGCTCCGCCAGTTCCGCGAGCTGCTTACCGGGCTTCAAGGTCACTCTGATCAGCTGCGCCCACATATCGCCCGTCCAAGTCCGTCGGAGGCGGCAGAAGCCGCTGCGTGGCGCAGCGTAACGATCTTCAACTGTCGCCACAACCCTTGTCAGCGCGCGACGTATTCGAGAGCCTGCTGAACGTCGCGTCCGGCGCGACGTGAAAGGGGATCCCGACCATGCGATCAGACATCTGCCCGGGAGCCGTCTTACGCGACTACTCGCGGCCCGGGCAGCCGACGGCATGAGTCACCCTGATCCCGTGGACCTGTCGGTGCCCAGCGAGGGCGACGTCATCGTCCTGAAACGCCGCCCGCGGGCGGCGCTCGGCCCGGCTGACCTGGCGACCGAGCGGCGCCCGGTGCGCGCGCCCGAGGCCCGGCGAGGTGGTGGTGCACAACCTCGTGACGACCGTCGACCCGTACCAGCTGCGCATGCTGCGCGGCTCGGCGGAGGTCGCCCCGCTGGCCCTTGGCGACCCGGTGCCGGCCAACAGCGTCGGCATCGTCGTGCAGTCCGCCGACCCGGACGTTCCAGTGGGTACGCAAGTGGCGACCTACACCGGCTGGCAGGAGTACGCGACGACGACGGTGGCGCCGACCGAGGTCGCCGACCCGGCGCTCGGCGGACCGATGGAGTGGATCAGCGTGCTCGGCACGACCGGGTCTGACGGCGTACGTCGGCATGCACGACGTCGGCCACGTACAGGCCGGCCAGACCGTGCTGGTGAGCGCCGCCACCGGGGCCGTCGGGGGGTCGCGGTCCAGCTGGCGAAGGCGGCGGGCGCGCACGTCGTCGCCATCGCGGGAGGCAAGGACCGCATCGACCATGCCGTGAACGTGCTCGGCGCCGACGCCGCGGTCGACTACGCGATCTCGAAGGTTTTGCGCAGCGGCTGCAGGCCGCCTCCGGCGACGGTTTCGACCTGTTCTTCGACAACGTGGGTGGTCGCCAGCTCACGCTCGCGCTGTCGCCTGATGAAGGACTACGGCACGATCGTGCTGTGCGGATCGGTCAGCAGCTACGACCGGCCCGACGACCCTGACGCGAAAACGCGACCTGCGCGCCGCCGTGTTCAAACGCCTCACACTGCAGGGTTTCATCGTCAGCGACTTCTACCCGGAGCGCCTGCTGCCGATCCGGCCGAGCTTGCCACGCTGATCCGGACGCAGCAGGTCCGGGTCGTGGTCACCGAGTTCGACGGGCTGCGCAGCGCGCCCTGACGCTCCTGGCGACGGTCTTCGACCGCGGTTCGCGTCCTACATCGGGCGGCGGGTGGTGCGGATCGCGCGGGGTGAGCGGTTCTGCACCGGTTCATTGCGGCGCCTCGACGTCGTCATAGCTCCGGACCGCGGCGAGCAGCCCGTCCGGGCCGCGCTCGTGGATGCCGATTCCCGCCTGGGGCGGCAGGCGGTGGCTGCCCCACCGGACGCAGTTGTACTCGATCGCGCAGCGCACGCCGTCGTCGGTGATGGCGCAGTGCTGCAGTCCGATGCCGCCGCCGGCCGGAAAACGCGCCGTGAAGAACGAGCGCAGTTCGCCGGCCCCGCGATGGCGAAGTCGGGGCCGATGGGCTCGCGGAAGTAGCCGTTCGCGGCGAACGTGTTCACGACGCCGCTCCGTGTCGCCGGCCGAGAGCGCCGCCTGGTAGCGGGCGACGACGTCGCCCGGGTCATCCCCAGGCGCCGGTTGCAGGTGCCAGGTCGGCGGCCGGAGATGGCGCCGGCCGTCGACCGGCCACTGGCTGCAGTAGGTGCGAAAGACCACCGAGCGGTCATCCGGTGATTCGACCGCGACCGCGAGCGGCCAGGACTTCGTCCTGGCCTTCGACGTCCAGGTGAGCCAGCACCTCCACGACAGCCCGGCTGCCGGCGCACGTGGAGGCGACGATCTCCGTCCGGGCATGGCGGGCGGGCGAAGAAATCCTTGTTCTGACTGACGAATTTGCGCAGCTGCCGGTGGCCGCGCACCTCTCCCGGCCCGCGGGATCGTGGATGACCACCTCGCCCGGCCACGCCGTTCCAGCTCATGAGCGTCGCCGTCGTTCAAGGCCGGAAGTACTGCGTGACGGGATCGGCCCGTCCGGCCTCCCGCGTCTGCCGGCGCGCCAGTTCGACGCCGATCGCGAAGTCCGGAAACCAGGGCATCTGGGGCTCCCATGAATGGGGTGCGGATCGGTTGCCGATTCTGGCAGTGCGTGTTGCCTGGCGCTACGAAGTGGCGAGTATCGCTTCGGCGGTGCGGCGGCCGCTGACGAGCGCGCCCTGCTGGGACGGGCTGTCGCGGTGATCGCCGCACACGTAGAGCCCCGGCGCGAGCCGTACCGGCCGTCGCAGCTTGCCGAGCGGCGGGTCGGCGACAGCAAGCGCGCCGGGGATGTCGAAGCGGGCGATTTCCCGCCAGCCTGCGACCTCGGGGCCGAACCACTCGGTGAGCTGACGGCGTATCGCGTCGACGCAGAGGCCGGTCTCCAGCGTGCTGACGCTCACGAGGGTGCCTCCCGGCGGCCCGTACGAGGGCACCGAATCGGTGAGCGCGACGGCGTTCGTCAGCGGGCCGGGACCGATGCAGAGCAGCCCGTTGCCGCCGGTGGGGGAGCGATCGGCGCTGAAGTAGACGGTGCTCACCCGCCGCATCGGTACCGGCTCCAGGTCGGGCAGCAAGGTCGTCGCCGCTGCGGGATCGGTGGCCACGATGACGTTGCCGGCACGTAGTCGCTGCCCTTCGACGAGGACCGCTCCGGCTTCCACGCGTTCGACGCGTGCGCCGAGGCGTACGTCGGCAAGAGGCGCGGCAAGCGCGGCGGGGAGCGCCCCGATACCTTCCGCCGGAAGTACTTGGCGGCCTCGGCTGAAGGCGCGCAGCACCAGTTCGACGTAGCGACTCGAGGTCGTCAGGCCATCCTCGAGCAGGACCCCCGCCAGGAACGGGCGCAGCAGCCGATCGATGGTGACGTCCGACAGTCCGCCGGCGCGAAAAGCGTCATACGCGGTGCGCTCCGGTCGATCGAGCAACCGGTCGCCGCGAGTGAGGCGTACTCGCAGCAGCAAGCGAGCAAGCGCGGTCTTGTCCCGGAGGCTGCCGATGGGAGCGCGCCACGCGCCGAGCAGGTCGGCTGGACGCGTCCGCGGATCACCTACCCGGTGAAAGCCGGCGCCCACTCGTACGAGCGCGCCGTTGGGTAGGGGATGCGGGTCCAGGGCGGCGCGCTGGGTGGGCCCGAGCAGCCGCTCGGGCTCGGGATAGCCGGTGTCGAAGACCTGGAATCCGTGGTCGAGCAGCCAGCCGTCGACCCGGTCGGTGCGTACCCGGCCGCCCACCTCCGCGGCGGCTTCGAGCACCAGCACTGAACGGCCGGCCGCTTGCAGATGGCGGGCTGCCGACAGGCCGGCGAGTCCCGCGCCGACCACGATCACGTCAGCGTCGGCCACTGGACGAACCTAGTGAAGCGGCGCGATTAGCGCACCTGGGTCCGGCCGACCGTCAGCTGGGGGGTATTGCGCAGCGTCTGGTAGACGACGCAGTAGCGCTCGGTGAGGCGCAGCAGGGTGTCGAGCTGCTCGTCGCTCGCATCAGTGTCCAAGGCGAACGTGAGCCGGATGTCGGTGAACCCCACCGGCGCCGCTTTGTCGACGGCGAGCGTGCCGCGAAAGTCGAGGTCTCCCTCGGCATGGACGGTGCCGCCGCGCACGTCGATCTCGAGCGAGGTGGCGACCGACTTCAGCGTGACCCCCGCACACGCGGCGAGCGCCGACAGCAGCATGTCGCCCGAGCAGAGCTGGCTCCCGTCGCCCCCAGTGGCCGGATGAAGTCCGGCTGTTTCGAGCGCCCGTCCGGTGCTGACCGAGCAGGCGATCCCGTCCTCGAGCGATCCGTCGGCCTCGAGCGTCACGACGCCCGCCGCCGGGTCCTCGCGGTAACGCTCCTTCAGCGGAGCCTGGATTTCCCGCAGTTGCTGACGATCCATGGTCAGGACGATTGTCGACCTCGGCGGATTCGTCCAGCCTTTACTCGGGAGCCTCCCAGTCGTGCTGCACCACGACCCGCTGCCCGACGACCTGACTGGCGTGATCGCGAACGTAGGTCTGATGCAGGGGATGCTCGACGTATCGCCGGGCACTGGGAAAGTCTGCAAAGTCGGCGACGGCGACGAAGTCGAAATTGTCCTCGAAATGCCGCGCGTCGTCCCCGAAGGTCAGCGAGAGCACCTCTGGTATCTCGCGCAGTCGAGCGAGCGCGTCACGGTAGCCCTGCTTCGCCTCGGGCGTCACGCCTTCAGCCCACGTGATGGCGATGACTTGGCGAAACACAGGTTGGCCTCCTGCACTCGCTCAGCTGACGCCGAGCGAGTGCAGCACGGAGTGGGAGATCGCGTCGATGAAGGCGCCGACGATCTGCGTCGGGGAGGTGATGTGGTAGACCACGCCTCCGACGGTGCTCGTGAGCGCAGTCATCGCCGGGATGTCGGCGGCGCCGTATCCCAGCATGATCAGCTGGATCGGCTTCGCCGGATCAGCGATCGCCTTCAGCTGAGCCTGAACCGCTGACAGGCTCGGCGCCCCCGGGTCGGTCTCGTCCTTGCCGTCGGTGAACACGATGATGCTGTTGGCGTAATGCGGATCCCAGTGGGCCTGCTGATACTTGTAGGCGTCGTACACGGTCCGGTACAGGCTGGTGCCGCCCGTGGGGATCGGCTGCGCCGCGTCCAGCTCTTGCAGCAGCGTCGTGCGATTGGTCGACAGCGCCGCCACCGGCACGACCTGCTTGTAGTCGTTGGGCGGGTCGAGCTGATACGTGAACTCCCACAGGCCCAGGCGGGTCTGCGGCGAGAGCAGCTGCGCGGCGATCGCCGACGAGTCCTGGACGGCCTGCATCTTGGTGGGGCCGCCCGGAGCCGTCAGGTCAGCCATCGACCCCGAAATGTCCAGCACTGCCAGGGTGTTTCCGTGGGCAGCGCCGGCATCGGCGATCGAGTACAGCGTCGGAATGGATGCGACGCCGGGGACCGGTACGAGGACGCCGCCGGCGGTTCCGGGGTAGTCCCCGGGCTCGACGGCGACGCTGCCCGGGTTGAGCAGCCCCCCCTGCTTGCGGGCAGTGTCACCGAGCGGTCCCTGCAACGCTTTCAGCAACTGGTCGGCGGCCGCACTCGCCGTCGCGCCGGCGCCGGACCGGGCCACATAGGGGTAGTCCAGCTGTGGGTAGCCGCCGCTCATGTTGATGATCTTGGCGCCGGGCTGCTGGACGAGCCGCGCTTCCTCGATCCGCAGGGTAGAAGCAGGGATCGTGGCCGACTTGGCGATCGGCATCGTCTCCGACGCCACGGCGGTCGCCGCCAGACCGAGGTACTTGTCTCCGGTCTCGGTGGTAGCGATGCCGTTGAGCGCAGATGCCAATACCAGAGCGGCCGAGGACGTGGCGTTGTTCTGGATCTCCACGTGCAGGCCGGAAAGCGTGCTCTGGTGCAGGATCGCTGACCAGGTCAGCGGGGTCTTGCTGAACCTGCTGGTGTCCAGGCTTGAATTGGACGCGATCACGATGGGGCTGACGGCGACGCTCGGTGCTGAGGCGGTCAGGCTTGTGCCGACCAGGATCGCCCGGACCCGGCTGTCGGGGATCCAGACGTCCGCCTTGCCCTGCTTGAGCAACGCCGAGGCGGCGGCCGAGTCGTCATTCGTGGTGATCGTCGCATCGACGCACGTGTGGCTCGCGACCTCGCGCACCACCGGGGCGATACCGGATGCAGCCACCACGTTGAGCGCAAGACGCTGCTGGCACGAACTCGTGGACGTGCTCTTCGGGGTAGGGGTCGGATTCGCCGCTGCGGGCGCGGCCGAGCCCGTGCCGCCGGGCGACGTGGTGAGCACGACGACGATGGCTACCGCAGCGACGAGCAGAACGGTCGCAGCCGATACCCACCATCGACGATTATTCGACGGCGCAGCGTGACGAGCCAAGACCCCTCCGGGTGACGAGGCGCCTCGGCGGACAAGAGGCGCGGGACCGCCTGCCGACATCCCGCCAGCCGCGATCTTGTTGGAAAGATAACGCGGCGAATACCCGCTTGTTCGTCACTTAGGGCAACTGTGACGTAAGCGAACCATAGTGATTTCGAGCTCTTATCCCAGCGTTGATCGGGAACTATGAGGACACCCAGGGACATATCGGGTGTGGAACGTATATCTACGGTGCGTAATGATCGGGTTACTGCAACTCTGACCCACCCGCCACGACGATCGGCGAGACCTGGGGCGTCAGGTCGGCGTACGTGACGATCCCCGGCCTCGCGGCGACCACGGCGGGGATCGCGTTGACGATCGGCATGGCGGTGATCACCGAGCCGATCGCCAGCATGTCGTCGAGGCTCATCGATTCCATGTCGGCGGGCAGCACCTCGGCGCGGACGTTCACCTGCGGGTAGCCGCGGATCTCGATCTGGTACGCCATCGCGACGTCCCAGGCCGGTTCGAGGTCGGGCACCACGGTCCATCGCACGACGGCTTCGATGACGTCGGTGCCGCCGACGCTGCCGACCCAGCGGGCCTCGATGCCGGCGACGGAGCCGGCCTTGATCGACCGTCGCGGGATGGTGTCGACATCGCTGACGGCATGGGCGAAATCGACGTCGCAGCGGATGTCGTCGAGGGTGACCGAGAAGAGTTCGGCCATCGACTCGACCGCGTCGCCGAAAACCGCTGTGGCCGCGACGATGTCGTCAGCATGGCCCGGGTCGCCGGCCGGGCGGCCCCAGCCGAGCTCGTCCTGATTCGCATCGCCCGCCCAGGTCCCGATGTCGAACGACTCGACGACCCGCACGTAGCTGACGTCACGGCTCACGCCCGACGCGACCGCGGTCAGGTAGTCGGCGAAGCCCGGGTTCACGCCGCTGCCGAACAGGCTCGCGCCGCCGGCGAGCGCTGCCTCGTCGAGTTCCTTGCGGGCGGCCTCGCCGTACGAGCGTCCCGTGATGAACGCGGCTGTGCTCAGCACGTTGATGCCCGCGCGCAGCAGCCGGGTCAGGTGTTCCAGCTCCGGGTGCAACGGCATGTACAGCACGCAGTCGGGCTTCAGGGCGATCAGCGCATCGATGTCATTTGTCGCGGTGATATCGAAGGTCTCGTCGAGACCGGCAAGCTCGCCGAGGTCCTTGCCGACCTTGTCGTCGCTGAACGCGTAGACCCCGACGAGCTCGATCTCGGGTCGTCGCACGAGCGCCTGGAGCGCCTGGCGTGCGACATTTCCGGTGGTCCACTGAACGACCCTGATGGGCGAGGTGTGACTTGCCATCTCAGCGCTTGTTCACTTGGCCGGCGTCGACGGGCAGCACGGTGCCCGTCACGTAGCGCGCCTCGTCCGAGACCAGCCAGAGGATCGCATTGGAGACGTCGATCGGGTCGACCGCTTCGACGGGCATGGCGTTCAGCAGGGCGCCGGCGAATTCGGGAGCGGCTTCCAGGATGGCGGAAACGTCGCCGTTGTTGGCCATCGGCGTCCTCACGGTGGTCGGCGCGACGCTGTTGACCCGGATGCTGTACGGCGCCAGGTAGTTGGCCCACGAGCGCATCAGGCCGATGACGCCGTGCTTGGCCGCGGTGTAGCCGAGCACGCCGGCGAACGGAACCCCGACCCCGAACAGGCCACCGGTGGAGGCCGTCAGCACGATGGCTCCGCCTTCGTCGCGTTTCACCATCGACGGGATCGCGACCCGTCCCGTGTTCCATACGCCGGTGAGGTTCACGCCGATGACCTCGTCCCACTGCGTCTGCTCGGTCGCGAGGCCGCTCGGGCCGATGCCCGCATTCGCCAGCACGATGTCCACCGGTCCAAGCTCGTTCACCCCGTCGTCAAAGGCCTCTTGCAGCGTGGCGACGTCGCGGACGTCCGCTTCCCGCGCGACGATCCGTCGCCCCAGCGCCTCGACCTCCTTCACCGTCTGATCAAGGTCTTCGGACGTGGACATCGGGTAGACCACCGACTCCAGCTGGGCGCAGATGTCGACTGCGATGATGTCGGCACCCTCCTGCGCCAGTCGGAGTGCGTGGCTGCGACCCTGACCCCGCGCGGCGCCGGTGATGAAGGCGACCTTGCCGTCGAGCTTTCCCATGGTTCTCCTCACTCAGCGGACAGAGATCGGCAGCGTGCCCCAGCCGCGGACCGTCGACGTCGAGGACAGGCTGGCCTTGTCCCAGTCGACCTCCCACGTCGGGAAGCGGGACAGGAACTCCTCGAGCGCGACCCGTGCTTCCAGCCGCGCCAGCGCTGCACCGAGGCAGTAGTGGCCGCCGATCCCGAAGGTCAGGTGCTGGGCGATCGGTCGGTGGATGTCGAAGCGCTCGCCGTCCTCCCAACGCCGCTCGTCGCGGTTCGCCGAGGCCACGATGAACGTGATGGCGCTGCCCGCCGGGACGGTGTGGCCGTAGTACTCCACATCGGTGGTGACGTAACGGGCGACGGCATGGCCGGTGGGCTCGAAGCGCAGCGTCTCCTCGATGGCGCCGGGGAGGAGCGAGGCATCGGCGACGAGATCCGCGCGCTGATCCGGATGCTGATCGAGCAGGCCCATCATCCAGCCGATGAGCCGCGCGGTCGTCTCGTTGCCGGCTCCGGCGACCACCGAGACGTACGTCAGGATCTCCTCGTGCGTGAGCGTCCGCCGGACCCCGTTCTCGTCCTCGAACTCGGCATTGAGCAGATCCGTCATCAGGTCGTCCGAGGGATGCTCCGCCCGCCAGTGGATGTAGTCGGAGAACAGCGCGGTGTCCATGAGCGCGCCCTCGGAAACCTTCATCTGCTGCCCGGGTTCGGTGCGTAGCTTGGCGTCGACGTGCTCGCGGACGGCCTCCTGGTCCGCTTCCGGAATTCCCAGCAGCATGCCGATCACCCGCATCGGCACCTCGTTGGCGAACTCCGACATCACCTCGAAGCTGTCGAGCCCGACGAGCCGGTCCAGCGAACGGATGCAGAACTCGCGGATCTGGGGCTCCAGCGACGAGACCCGCCGGGGGGTGAAGACGCGCGACAGCAGGGCGCGATGGATGTCGTGGGCCGGCGGATCCTCCATGATCAGGGTGCCGGGCGGGATCTCGATGCCGGCCTTGATGACCTCGAGGATCGGCCCGCGGGCCGAGGAAAAGGTGCGCCAATCGGTCAGGGCGGCGTCGATGTCGGCGTGCCGGGTGAGCGCGTAGAAATCGTGCTGATCGTTGTAGTAGAGCGGCGCTTCGGCGCGCAGCCGCCGGTAGATCGGGTACGGATCGCCGGCGATCTCGCGGTCGAAAGGATCCCAATACGCCGGACCTGGACCACCCACGGCGAACCTCCCAAGAACTTTTAACGCCCGTTCTAATTTGGGTCGGTACCGTTGTCAAGGTTTGCGCCCGGGGCGCCGGGAGAAAGGACCGCAATGGCCGAGCCGCGCCGCCGTCGAGCGGCCACCGAGGAGAAGCTCACCCGGCTGCTCGACGTGACTGAGGAGATCATCCTGCGGGAGGGTTACGCCGCCGTCAGCTCGCGCAGCGTCGCGGCGCGGGCGGGGATCCAGGCGCCGCTCGTGCACTACTACTTCCCGACGATCGATGAGCTGTTCGTCGCCGTGCTGCGCCGGCGTGCTGAGCCCAACGTCGAGAAGATGGCGGCAGCCATGGCGTCTGCCGAGCCGCTGCGCGCATGGTGGGGGCTGGCGTCCGATCCGCGGGGGACCGCGCTGCTGCTGGAGCTGATCGCGGCGGCCAACCATCGTCCGGCCCTGAAGGCCGAAGTGGGCACGGTCGCCCGCGAGATCCGGCGCATGCAGATGAAGACGCTCGCGAGGATTCTTGGGGAATACGGCCTCGATCCGGAAGAGTTCCCGCCTGCGCTGATTGCGACCGCGATGCAAGGGGTGGCCTTCGCCCTCGTCGCCGACGAGGCAGCCGGCTTCGACACCGCGCATGGGCAGGCTCGAGTAGCCATGAGCAAGCTGATCGACAGGCTCGAGCAACGCCGCAAGCGCCCTGGCCGGTCGCGTTGACAGCGCGAGCCCGGCTCAGTTAGAACGAGCGTTAAAACTTGCGTCTGTGAGGCGAGATGACGGCAGCACGCTACATCGGAGCCCGCGTTCACCGCGTCGAGGACGCGCGCTTGCTCACCGGTCGCGGGACGTTCGTCGACGACATCGTCAGGCCCCGGATGGCTCATGCCTGCTTCGTGCGAAGCCCGCTGGCCAGCGCGCGGCTCGGGGCCATCGACGCGAGCGCTGCGCTGGAAATGCCTGGTGTGCAAGCAGTTTTCACTGCGGCTGACCTCAACCCCGGGGTGCAAGAGTCGTGGTACTCGGCGATGGGCAAGCAAGTCGCCCGATACCCCGAGGCCGCCGCTTGCCGAGGGCTTCGTGCGCTTCGTCGGCGATCCGATAGCGCTGGTCGTCGCCGCCGACCGGTACCTCGCCGAAGACGCCGTCGACGCGGTCGAGGTCGAGTACGAACCGGCGCCGGCCGTTTCCGACTACACGACCGCGCGGCTCGCAGAAATGCTGGTTCACGAGGGCTATCCGGGCAACGTGGCCGGCTCCCTCGGTGTCGCGTTGCCGGACTCGCTCGCGGCCGTTTTCGATGGCGCCGACCATCACGTGTCGCTGACCGTGTACCAGCAGGCGTACGCGGCGGTGCCGATGGAGACTCGCGGGATGGTCGCCGAATGGTCGGGCGAGGAGCTGACCGTGTGGGCGGCGACGCAATCGCCCCACGAGGTGCGTGCGTTCCTCGGCCGCCTGCTCGGCCTGGCGGAGAACCAGGTGCGGGTCATCATGCGCGACACCGGCGGCGGCTTCGGGCAGAAGGTGATGCCGCTGCGCGAGGACATGTGTGTCGCGCTCGCCGCCATGAAGCTGCGGACTGCGGTGAAGTGGATCGAGGACCGGCGCGAGAACCTCATGTCGGCCGGCATGTCGCGCCACGAGCACGGCGAGGCACACTTCGCCTTCGACGCCGATGGCGCGATCCGCGGCGCTTACCTCGATCACGTGCAGGACATCGGCGCCTATCCGACGCCCTGGCCGGTGGGCACCGCCGCAGCCGTCGGGATGCTGTTCCCCGGGCCGTACCGGGTACCCGTCGCGAGCTTCCGCACCACGTCGGTGTTCTCGAACACGTCGGGCCGCATCGCCTATCGCGGGCCGTGGCAGTTCGAATCGCTGGCCCGCGAGATCACTCTCGATGTCGCCGCGCGACGGATCGGCATCGATCCCGCAGAGCTGCGCCGGCGCAACCTGCTGCGCCGTGACGAGCTGCCCTGTACCAATCCCAACGGCATGCCCTACAGCGACGTTTCCCCGATCGAGACCTTCGAAGAAGCACTGCAAATGCTGGACTATGCGGCGTTCCGGCGGGAGCAGGCAGCTGCCCGGACCGCGGGCCGGTTCCTCGGTGTCGGCATGTGCAACTACGTCGAACCGACGTCGAGCGCGATGTCCTTCATGGGCACCGAGGGCGCCACCATCCGGATCGAACCGTCGGGCACCGTCAACGTCTACGTGGCGGGCGGCTCGACCGGCAACAGCCTTGAAACGGCGGCCGTGCAGCTGGCGGCCGACGCGCTGGGCGTGAACATCTCGGACGTCCGGACCATCCAAGGCGACACGGCCGTGACCCCGTTCGGTGCCGGCACCGGGGGGAGCCGCAGCGGGTCGATGATGGCCGGTGCCATCGAGGAAACGGCGGCGATCCTTCGGGAACGGATCATCGCCATCGCGGCCGAGCATCTGGAGGCGGCGCCGGGTGACATGGAGCTCGCCGAGAGCCACGCCCGGGTGAAGGGTTCACCGACCAACGCCGTGCCGCTGACCACGATCGCGGAGATCGCGTACTTCATGCCCCACAAGCTTCCGGCCGGCATCCCCGCCGGCCTCGAGGCGAGCGCGCGCTACCAGGCGCGCAGTCCGGTCATCTGGGCCAACGCGTCGCACGTGTGCACCTGCGAGGTGGACATCACGACGGGCGCTGTCACGCTGCTGCGCTACATCGTCAGCGAGGACTGCGGCCCGATGATCAACCCGAGCGTGGTGGAGGGGCAGATCGCCGGCGGAGTCGTGCAGGGCATCGGCGGCGTGCTCTTCGAGCACCTTCCCTACGACGAGGACGGCAACCCGCTCGCAACCACCTTCATGGACTACCTGCTCCCGACGGCGTGCGACGTGCCAGTGATCGAGTACGGCCACGTCGAGACGCCTGGGCCCGGCCCCGGCGGCTTCAAGGGCGTGGGGGAGGGCGGTGCCATCGGTGCGCCGCCGGCCGTCGTCAACGCCATTGCTGATGCGCTGGCTCCGCTGGGAGTCGAGATCACCCGGCTCCCCTTGACCCCCGCGGCCATCGTCGGGCTGATCGAGGCGGGCACAGTGAAGCCCTCCGCGTTCGACTATCACCGGCCTGAGACGGCGGCCGAGGCCGTGGCGATGCTCGCCGAGTTCGGAGACGGCGCGAAACTGCTCGCCGGCGGACAGAGCCTGGTGCCGCTGCTTTCGCTACGGCTCGCGGCGTTCGAGCATCTCATCGACATCGGGCGCGTCGCCGAGTTGCGCGGTATCGAGCGGCGCAACGGGTCCGTGCGCATCGGCGCGGCCACCACGCAGGCCGACATCGAGCGATCGCCGCTCGTGGCCGACGCGATTGCGTTGCTGGCCCGGGCGACCCCGCTGATCGGCCACTTCCAGATCCGCAACCGCGGCACCATCGGCGGATCTCTCGCGCACGCCGATCCCGCGGCCGAGTATCCGGCCGTGGCCCTTGCCCTGGGGGCCGACTTGGAGGTGCTGTCAGCGGGTGGGTCGCGGGTGCTGCCGGCGGGTGAGTTCTTCACCGGGCTGTGGTCGACGGCACTCGGCGATGACGAGCTCCTGACCGCGGTGCGCCTACCGGTGTGGGAGGGGCGGTGCGGTTTCGCCATCGAGGAATTCGCCCGCCGTCATGGGGATTTCGCGATCGCCGGTGCTGCCGTGGCTGTGCAGCTCGCCGACGATGATCGGATCGCGCGTTGCCACATCGGCCTGCTCGGCCTCGGTGCGACGCCCGAGCGCGCGGCGGCAGCCGAGACCGCGCTGGACGGCGCGCGTGTCGATGAGGTCGACGCCGCAGCCATCGGGCAGCTGGCGATGGCGGGCCTGGAGTCGATCCCGTCGGATGTGCATGGTTCGGCGGCCTACCGGCGCCGGGTGGGCGCGGCTGTGGTCGCCAGGGCGTGGCGGGCTGCCAGTGAGGAGGCGCGGCATGGGTGAGCTGGCCGTTGTGGTCAAGGTGAACGGCACGGACTGCCGGCACACCGTCGAGGCCCGCCTCACCCTCGCCGATTTCTTACGCGAACGGTGCGGCCTCACGGGCACCCACCTCGGCTGCGAGCACGGCGTGTGCGGCGCCTGCACCGTGCTGCTCGACGGCGAGGCGGTTCGCGCCTGCCTGGTCTTCGCCGTCCAAGCGGATGGCAGGGAGGTCACGACCGTCGAGGGATTGTCGGCGCCGGACGGATCGCTGTCGGCGATCCAAACCGCGTTCCGCGAGAATCACGGGCTGCAGTGCGGGTTCTGCACGCCCGGCTTCGTCGTGAGCGTGACGGCGCTGCTGCGCGACAATCCGCGTCCGACGGACGAGCAGATCCGCGAGGGGCTGTCGGGAAACCTCTGCCGTTGCACGGGTTATCAGGGCATCATCGCGGCAGCCCGAGCTGCAGCGCAGGCGCGCTGAAGCTCACTGCGCACCCCCGTTGGCCCAGGCGCACGGCAGACGCCTTCGCGGGTATCGTCCCCAGCGCCGATCGCCCTGCTGGCTGGAGGAGGTCCCGTGGAGTGGGAAGACCTGGTCGCTCACGACACCATGCAGGACCCGTATCCCTGCTATCGCCGGCTACGAGAAGGCGCGCCGGTCTGGCAACTGCCGGGAACTTCGGCGTACTTCGTCAGCACCTGGGACCTCGTCTTCGAAGCGGTCGGGCGGGAGGACGCGTTTTCTTCTCACCTCTCGGGCCTGCTGTACACCGGCACTGACGGGCAGCCGGCCATTTTCGATATGCGGCCGTTGGGTCAGAACACGCAAACGCTCGCCACCGCAGACCCTCCGGAGCATGCCCGGCACCGCAAGGCGGTGTTCCCGCACCTGGTCGAGCGCAAGATGGTCGGCGAGATGGAACCGGTCGCGCGAGCGGAGACCGATCGGCTGCTCTCCGGATGCGTGAGCGGCGAACCTATCAGCTGGGTCGACCAATTCGCGAATGTTCTTCCGATGACGGTTCTCGTCGAACTGATGGGGCTCAAAGAGCGCAACATCCAACTGCTCATCGACCGCTCGTTCGACGGCACCGAACTGCTGGCAGGTACCTGCACCCTCGAGAAGATGGGCCAGCTGACCGAGAGCGCTCAAGAAACCTCCGCTTACCTCGCGGCCGAGCTCGCCGCGGCAGCGCCTGATCCGCAGGCTGGAATCCTCGGGGCGCTGGCCAGAAGCGTGGCGGATGGCGTGCTCACGGAAGCCGAAGCCATCAGCACCCTGGTCATCCTCATCGGCGCCGGTGGAGAATCGACGGCTAGCTTGATCGGCAACGCCGTCCGCATGCTCGCTGAGCAACCCGACGTGCAGGCCCGGCTTCGGGCCGAGCCGGCGTTGATCCCCGCGTTCGTCGAAGAGGCGGTGAGGCTCGAGACCCCATTCAAGGGGCACTACCGGCAGACGGCACGCGACACGCAACTCGGAGGCGTCGACCTCCCCGCCGAGTCCACCGTGTTCCTGATGTGGTCGTCAGCGAACCGCGACCCGGGACACTTCAGTAGCCCCGACACCGTTTCCTTGCATGACGTCAATCCTCGGGGCCACCTCGGTTTCGGTCGCGGCCGGCACTATTGCGTCGGCGCGCCGCTGGCACGTACGGAGGCGCGGGTCGCCATCACGATGCTTCTGGAGCGGACCCGATCCGTCACCCTGGCGCCGGACTCACTTCCGGAGTACACCCCGAGCCTTTTCGTACGGCGCCATCGCCGGCTCGACGTCGTCCTTCAGCCGCGCTGAGGGGGAAACGATCGTCCCGGGGACGGTTAGATCGACATCAGGCCGAAGCCGGCGGTGTCCATCCGCGCGACGGTTTTCAGTTCGGTGAAGTGCTCGAAGGTCTCGCTGCTGAATTCGCGTCCGATCCCCGAGCATTTGAAGCCGCCGAAGGGCAGCCCGACATCACCGGCCAGGGCGTTGATCCCGACGCTTCCGGTACGTAGCGCGCGGGCGACCCGGGTGGCGCGCTCGTCGTCGCTGCTGAAGACGGCGCCGGACAGGCCGTATGGGGAGTCGTTCGCCATACGGATGGCGCCGGCCTCGGTGTCGTACGGGATCAGGCACAGCACCGGGCCGAAGATCTCCTCCTGCGCGATCCGCATGGCGTTGTCGACCCCGGTGAAGATGGTCGGTTCGACGAACCACCCTTCGGGACGGTCGGCCAACCGCCCTCCACCGCGCAGCGGTGTGGCGCCCGCCTGGATGCCGGACTCGATGTAGTCGAGGACTCGTCTCATTTGACGCTCGGCAACGAGAGGGCCGATGACCGTCGCGGGGTCGAGCGGGTCGCCTACCGGCATGGCGGCGACGGCCGCGTCGATCGCCGCCGCGAACTCGTCGTAGCGGGCAGCCGGAATCAGCGCTCGGGTCAGGGCGGCGCACGCCTGCCCGCTGTAGGCCATGCAGCCGAGGGCGACAAGCGTCGCAGTGGCAGCGGGATCGGCGTCATCGAGCACCACCGCTGCCGACTTGCCGCCGAGCTCGAGCGTGACGCGTTTGAGCGCGCGGCCGGTCTCCTCGGCGATGAGCCGGCCCGCCGCCGTGCTGCCGGTGAAAGCGACCGCGTCGACCCCCGGATGGCTGACGAGGTGGCGCCCGGTGTCCCTGTCGCCGGGAAGGATGCTGACGACCCCGTCGGGCAGCGCAGCGTCCGCGAACAGGCCGGCGAGCAGTAGGCTCGACAGCGGGGTCTCGGGTGCTGGCTTGAGGACAGCGGTGCACCCGGAGAGCAACGCCGGCACGAGCTTGCCGACGGCTTGCAGCAGCGGGCCGTTCCAGGGCACGATGCCCGCCACGACACCCACCGGTTCGCGGTAGATCGTGCCCCGCGTGCCGAAGGCGCCGGTGCGTTGCTCGCTCTCCTCGCGGCGAGCCGCTTCGGCGAGGTACCAGTCGAAGACGGCGACGGCACTCATGGTCGCCATCACCGAGATGGGCACCCCATTCTCGCGAGTGGCCAGCACATCGAGTTCGGCGACGAGCGACTCGAGCCGCTCGCGTATCGGCGTAAGGGCGGCGATTCGCTGGGCGGCCGGCAGGTGAGGCCAGGGGCCATCGTCGAACGCGCGGCGGGCGGCGCTCACAGCCCGGTCGATGTCCGCCGGGGCGGCCTGCGGCGCGGAGCCGACCGGCTCACCGTTCGCGGGCGCGTAGATCTCGAACCGGTCCTTCGTAGCCGGGTCGACCCACCGGCTGCCGACGAGAAGCCGGTCGAAGTCGCAACGTTGCGTTCCGCTCATGACTGGTCTCCGGCGAGAATGTCGGCCGCCTTCTCAGCGACGGCCAGGACGGTCAAATTCGTTGCTGCTCTTGGGATTACGGGGATGACCGACGCGTCGGCGACGTGCAGCCCTCGCACTCCGTGGACCTGCAGCGCCGGGTCGACGACCGCCCCCTCCTGCGGGCTCGGACCCATCCGACACGTGCCGCTGGCGTGATACCAGGGGCCAAGGCTCGCGTGCACGTAGGCGCGTAACGCCGAGTCATCGCCGCCCGCGTCGGACTCGAACGCCGCCTCGTCCAGCAGCAGGATGTCCCGGGTGACAGCGGCCATCGCCTTCGAGCGCGCGAGCCGGTGCAGCAGGCGTAAGCCCTCGACGAGGCGATCCTCGTCGACCCGCACGCTCAACATGTCGAAGTCGATAGCCGGCGGGGTCGCGGGATCGGCATCGACAAGGCGTAGCCATCCGCGCGAGCGCGGCTCGTGGCACCCCGCGGTCAGCGCGAAGATGTAGTCGGTCCCGGCCGCAGCCCGCAGGTCCGCGTCGAAGCTGGTGTTCCAGTAGTTCATCATCCCGGTGAGCATGTCGTTCTCGGTGCCCAGCCCCGACGACCAGCGGATGCCGATCTGGTACGCGGGCCCGCCCGGATCGCAGAACGCCGGGTCGGTGGGAGCGAGAAAGAGGAGCGTGCCCGGGTGATCCATCAGGTTGGCGCCGACATGGGGGTTGTCGACCACGCACCGGATCCCCAGCGCGGCGAGATCGGCGGCCGGTCCGATCCCCGAACGCGCAAGCAGCGCAGGGGAGGCGAGCGCGCCTGCGGTGACGATGACGCGTTTGGCGGCGACGGTCGACGTGCGGCCGTCCCGCGTCACCTCCACGCCCGTCACGCGCACGCCCGCCTGGGCGGTGTCCAGCACGAGCCGGTCGACCCGGGCGCCCGCGGCGACGGTCAGGTTCGATCGCGAACGGGCGGCTGCCAGGTACGTCAGCGCCGTGGAGAGCCGGAGGTCGCCGTCGCGGTTCATCGGAAACGGTCCGGTGCCCGTGGACGCCGGGTCGTTGTGGTCGTCCGTCCAGCCGAAGCCGGCCTCACCGGCAGCTCCCAGAAACGCGCGCTGGATCGGTATGAGCTCGGACTCGGCCCAGCGCCTGATGCTCACCGGGCCGTCGTCGCCATGCCACTCGTTCTTGACGTCGAGGTCCGTCTCGAGCCGGCGAAACGCCGGAAGCAGCCCGTTCCAGTCCCAACCCGCAGCGCCCTCGGCGGCCCAGCGGTCGTAGTCCGCGGGCATGCCGCGAAGCGCCAGCGCGCCATTGACAGCCGAGCCGCCGCCGACGACCTTGCCCTGCGCGTAGCCGAGGTCGCGGCCGACGCCGAGCGTCGCGTTGAGCCCCCATGCCGTCAACGCTTCGGCGAATGTCATCGGATTGGTGAGCCGGTCGGCCTCGTCCGGTTCGACGTGGTCGGGTCCTGCCTCGAGCAGCAGGACCCGCCGCGCGGTGAACTCGGTCAGTCGGCTCGCGATCGCCGCCCCGGCGCTTCCGCCGCCCACCACGATGTCGTCGTATTCAGCCTCGAGGGGATTCACCGGGTCATTCTCCACATCGCCGAATGGGCGCTCTCAGCGCAACGCCCGGAAGAACGTTCGTAGCTCGTCGACCAACGCGTCGGGGTTCTCCAGCGCCGGGAAATGACCACCCCGATCGATGGTCCGATAGTGCTGCAGATTCACCCAGGGCTCGACCAGCTCGCGAGGCGGCGCGTTCGGATCGCGGAATGCGCTGAAGCCGGTCGGCACGGTGATCCGGCCGTCCCACTTGAAGCGGGACTCGCCTCCGAACGTCTCGCGATACAAGCGCATCGACGGCCCGATGGTCGCGGTGAACCAGTACAGCGCAACCGTCGTCAGCAAGTCCTCCGGCGGGTACACCCGGAGCAGATCGCGCCGACCGGATTCATCGGCGCAATCGCTCCAGCGCCACCACTTCTCCAGGATCCAGGCGGCAAGCCCGGCAGGTGAATCGGTGAGCCCGAACGCCGGTGTCTGCGGCTTAGTGCGCTGCAGGTGGACGTATCCCCACTCCTGATCCCGGTACTCCTGCAGGCTTCTCCACCAGTCGCGGTGGGCGCCGGTGAGCACGTCGGGATTGATGGGCGGGCTGATCATCGTGAAATGCACCGCCAGCATTCGCTCGGCATGGTGCATGCCCAGAGCGGCCGTCACGGCGGATCCCCAGTCACCGCCGTGCGACGCGAACCGGTCGTAGCCGAGGTCGCTCATCAGGCGCACCCACAGGCCGGCGACCTGAGCCGTTCCGATCCCGCGACGGGTCGGGGCGCTCGAAAAGCCGTATCCCGGCAGCGACGGCACGACGACATCGAACGAGTCACGCGGATCACCGCCGTACGCAGCTGGGTCGGTGAGCGGCCCGATGACCCGGTGGAACTCGTAGAACGTGCTCGGCCAGCCGTGCGTCAGGATCAGCGGGATCGGGTCCGGGCCGCGGCCGCGTTCGTGGATGTAGTGCACCTCGAGATCCTCGATGTGCCTGACCTCATGATGGAACTCGTTGAGATGGCGCTCCTGCGAGCGCCAGTCGAACTGCTCGACCCAATACGTGCACAGCTCACGTAACCACCCGGCGTCAGTGCCCTCGTCCCATCCAACACCTTCGACGATCGGCGGCCAGCGCGTCGCACGGAGCCGGCGCGTGAGGTCATCGATCTGCTCCTGCGGGATCCGGATCACGAAGTCGCGCTGCGCTCGGCTCATGAGGATTGATGATCGCCCACGACCGCCGGCTGGTCATCGGGGAGATGAACGCCCGGCGATCCCGGTCAATCGCGCAAAGGCGAGAAGCGCTGTTAGGTTCCCTCCTGTGGGGGCGGTAGCCGGCGCGCGAGTCGAATTTTTTCGCCAAAGCCAGGGAACTGCTCGGCGCAGCGCTTTCCCAGCCGTCGTAGGCAGCCGGCGGAGGTCGCCGGTCCTTCACCGTGACCGTTTCTGGTGCGGGCGGAGAACGAGTGGCTCCCGTCCCGCACGCAGCGCTGACGGCGTATGCCAAGCTAGCGGCGCTTGCCAATCCAAGGAGCTCGGACAGGGGTGCCTTCCGCATGACAGAGCCGCACGAATCCCGCATCGAAGTCTCGCGGGCAATTGCCGCTGACCCGAAAGAAATATTCGCGCTGCTGCGGCAGCCGAGCGGCCACGTCGCCGTCGACGCCACGGGCATGCTGATGGCCGCGTCCGGTCAGGCGGCCGAGGCTGCCGGTGACAGCTTCGTCGTGCACATGGATCGCGATGCACTTCGTGATTTCGACCTCGGCGAGTACGACGTGGTCGTCACCTATGTGACCTACGACCCGGACCGCGAGCTCGCCTGGTCGGTCGGCATGGCGCCGGGCCAGACGTTTGGCCACGTCTATGGCTACCGGCTCGAACCCATCGCCGGCGGCACTCTCGTCACCCACTATTACGACTGGTCCGAGATCACCGACGACATCAAGGCGTTCGCCACGTTTCCGGTCATCTCCGAGACGGCGCTGAGGGCCACGCTGGGGATCCTCGCCAGAACCGTGGCTCCGGGAGTCAAACGTCCCGCTGCCTGACCCGGAGGAGCCTTCACAGAGGCTTCACCGACCGCCGCGCCTGATTTTCACCCGTCAGCTGTTGCCTGGAAGTCAGCGGGTTCTTTGGTGGCACCCGGTGGCGGAGGGACAAGTCATGAAGACCTGGCGCAGGGCATTGATCGGTGGCGCCGCGGCCGTGGCGATCTCGGTGTCTGCTGTCGTGGCGATCAACAGTTCGGGAGGGCAGGACGCTGGATCGCAGCCGGCCGGCGTTGCCGCGACAGCTCCCGTCGAGCCCTCGACCGCGGCGACCACAGCGGCGTCGCTCTCCTCCGAGGAGATCGCGGGACTTGTCTTCAGCCGGGAGGAGGAGCGGCTGGCGCACGACCTCTACACGTTGCTCGCCGACCGCTACGACGCCCGCCGGTTCGCGATGATCGCGACGAGCGAGCAGCAACACTTCGAAGCTGTCGGGACATTGCTGACCCGGTACGGCATCGCGGATCCGTCCGCGGGCGCCCAGCCCGGTGTGTACGCCGACCCGGCTCTGCAAGCGCTGTACGACGGGTGGAAGTCGGACTCGGCGGCATCGTTGACCGCGGCTTACGCGGTCGGCGTGCAGCTGGAAAAGCGTGACATTGCCGACCTTCAGCGGCTGCAGGATGCGACAGCTCGCGTGGATCTCGATGGCGTCTACGCCCAGCTGGAAAAGGGCTCCTGGCGGCACCTGGCCGCGTTCAGCGGGGCACAGGGTGTCTGAACTGCACGCTCCCGCAGTTCAGAGGCCCTTGCTTGGGGTGAGTGACGGGACTTGAACCCGCGACACCCGGGATCACAACCCGGTGCTCTGCCAGCTGAGCTACACCCACCGTGTGGTCGCTCGACGTCTCCGCCGCGCGAGCCTCGCACAGTCTATCCGGGCCGCAACCCTGTCGCGGGGGCGGTGGGCTGAGAGTCCGGCGCAGGATTCTTCCGCGGAGGAATCCTCTGGTAGCCAGCCCCACTCGGACGCGGATTCTGTCGGTGCCTCGAACTAGTGTTCGACCATGAACTCCATCTCGGCACTCACCAGTGTCCAGTCCGCCGAACCGTCGTCGCTGACCTTCGAGCACCTGGCCGGCCTTTCCGACGGGCAGGTCAAGGACCGGCTGTCCATCTGGGCCGGCCGGGTGGCGGCAGGTGAGGCTCGGATGTTGGCCTACATCGGAGAGTTGGACGCCCGTAGAGCCTGGGTGGAAGACGGGATCGGTACCTGTCAGGCCTGGCTTTCGTGGCGGCTGGGGATGGGGCCGTCGGCGGCATACGAGCGGTTGAGGGTGGCGCGCGCATTGCGCGGGCTGCCGCTGGTGTTCGCCGCGTTCCAGGCCGGGCGGGTCTCCTACAGCCAGGTGCGGGCCTTGACTCGCATGTCGATCGAGGGCGACGAACAGTCCTACTTGGAGCTGGCGCACCATGCGTCGGGTGCGCAGCTGGAGCGGTTGGCGGGAGGCATGCGGCGGGCAGCGCGCTACGCCGAGGACGAGCGCAGACGCGAGGCCGGGGAGCCGGCGATGGAACGAAAGCCGCGGGCGAGCGTGCGCTACGACGCTGATGGGGACCTGCTGATCACGTTGCGGCTGCCCGCTGCGCCCGGTCAGGTGCTGCTCGCGGCGCTCGAAGCAGCCTGCGCCGATCTCGACGCCGACACTCCGCAACCCAAGGATTCTTCCGCGGAGGAATCACGGCCACCGCGTGCGTCGAAGGGAGCGGGCTTTCTCCAGCTGGCAAAGGACTATCTGAACCAGCGGGCACAGGCGCGGCCGAAGCGGGCGAGGCGCGACCGTGCCAAGCTCGCCTGCCACGTCGATCCGCTTTCGGGGTGGGTCCGACTTCCGGACGGCGACCTGCTCCCGGCGGACGTCGCCGCCCACGAAGGGCTCACCTTGCCCGGTGGCATCAGCCTCCGCCGGCTTCGGCGCAGCGATCTCACCCGCTACGACGCGGGACGCCGCCGCCGGGAGCCCGACCAGCCGCTCCGTGATCTGCTCGCCACCATCGACGGGCAGCGATGCCGCTATCCCGGTTGCGGCCGAACCCAACGGTTGCATGCCCACCACGTCCGGCATTGGCTGCGAGGAGGCCGTACTGACCTCGCGAATCTGATCTTGCTCTGTGAGCAGCACCACATGACCGTCCATCGCCAGCGGCTCCGGCTGACCCTCGATCCGATGAGCCGCGTCCTGCGGGTGGCCACCCGCAAGGGCAAGCGCGTGCCCGGGCGTCATCAACCACCGTGGGAATCAGCCGATCACCTCGACCACGGCCGGCGGGTCAGCGCCGACACCATCCGTCCCCTCCCCGACGACCGGCCGCTCGACCTGCACTACGCCGTCGAAGTCCTGCTGCACCGCGCCGAGAGACTCAGCCGGGCGGCGGCGTGAGCTCACCGCGGACGCGGGTGGCAATCGTGCGTGCCTGGTCGCTCGTCGGCCCGGGCTGCGGGACGAAGATCGCCTCCCGGTAGTAGCGCAGCTCCTCGACGCTTTCGAGGATGTCGGCGAGGGCGCGGTGGCCGCCGCGCTTGCCCGGGGCTGCGTAGTACGCCCGCGGATACCAGCGGCGGGCGAGTTCTTTCACCGACGAGACGTCGACCATCCGGTAATGCAGGTAGGCGTCCAGGTCGGGCATGTCGCGGGCGAGGAATCCACGATCGGTGGCGATCGAATTGCCGCAGAGTGGGGCTTTCCGGACTTCAGGGACGTGCTCGCGTACGAAATCGAGTATCTGGGCCTGGGCATCGGCGAGCGTGAGGCTCGAGGCGAGCACCGCCTTGTCCAACTCCGACTCCTTGTGCATCGCCACGACGACGGGGTCCATCTCGCGTAGCGCCTGCTCCGGGGCGGAGATCACCAGGTCGATGCCCTCGCCGATCTGGTTCAGCTCCCCATCGGTCACCAGAACGGCCACCTCGAGCAACAGGTCGCGAGACAGGTCGAGCCCGGTCATCTCGCAATCGATCCAGACGAGGCGGTCCATCCGGCGACCGTAACGCCCGGAAGCCACCAAGAGCGTCGTGGCGCGCGCAGGCTGTGAGGCGGGTGTGGCGCTCAGCTCATACCCAGGTGTCTGAGGGCGATGGTGACGGCAGCAGAATGGGCTGATCAACGAACCGGTCACGGGGGAGCGGCCCCGCTGACGCATACTGGTGAAAAGCAACGAGCCTGGAGGAGCACCGGTGACCTACGTCATCGCCGAGACCTGTGTGGATCTCAAGGACAAGGCGTGCATCGAAGAGTGCCCAGTCGACTGCATTTACGAGGGCAATCGGATGCTCTACATCCAGCCTGACGAGTGCGTTGACTGCGGAGCCTGCGAGCCGGTGTGCCCGGTCGAGGCGATCTACTACGAGGACGATGTCCCGGAGCAGTGGAAGGCCTACACCGAAGCTAACGTCGTCTTCTTCGCCGAGATCGGCTCGCCGGGCGGTGCGTCGAAGATCGGCCTGATCGACTACGACGCCCCGCTCGTGGCCGCCCTCCCGCCGCAGGAGCACGACGAATAGCCGCGATCAGCGTCCCCAGCCGTTCCCTTCCTGACTTCCCCTGGGATCGGCTGGTTCCGTACGCCGACAAGGCGCGCGCTCATCCCGGTGGCATCGTCGACCTCTCGGTCGGCACCCCGGTGGACCCGACTCCTGACGTCGTCCAGGAAGCGTTGCGCGCCAGTTCCGACGCGCCCGGCTATCCGCTGACCGCGGGTACTCCCGAGCTCCGTGACGCGCTCACCCGCTGGTCGATGCGCCGGCTCGGAGCTCCCCAGGGGATCGGCGTCCTGCCGACGGTGGGCAGCAAGGAGTTGGTGGCGCTGCTGCCCTCGCTGCTCGGGATCGGAAGCGGCGAGACGATCGCGCTCCCGGCACTCGCGTATCCGACCTATGCCGTGGGTGCGCTGCTCGCCGGCGCAACCCCGGTGACGTACGGGAGCCTGCTCGAGCTCGGCCCGGCGCGGATTCGGCTGCTCTGGGTGAATTCGCCGGCGAATCCCACCGGTCAGGTCCTGCCGGTCGAGCACCTGGCCAAGATCGTCGAATGGGCTCGCGGGCGTGGGACGATCGTCGTCAGCGACGAGTGCTACTTCGAGCTCGGCTGGGACGCGGAACCCGTCAGCATCCTCGATCCGCGGGTCTGCGGCGGCGACCCGACCGGGCTGCTGTCGGTGCATTCGCTGTCCAAGCGCTCGAATCTGGCCGGCTACCGCGCGGCCTGGGTCGCCGGCGATCCGGCATTGGTCGCCGCGCTCCTCGAGGTGCGCAAGCACGCCGGGCTGATCGTCCCGACCCCGGTGCAGGCGGCGATGGTGGCCGCGCTCGGCGACGACGCGCATGTGGCCGAGCAGCGCGAGCGCTACGCCCGCCGGCGCGCGGTGCTGCGGCCGGCGCTGGAAGCCGCCGGCCTTCGCATCGAGCACAGCGCGGGCGGGCTCTACCTTTGGGCCACGCGTGACGAGGACTGCTGGAGCGACCGTCGAGGCCTCGCGTCGCACGGCATTCTCGTGGCGCCGGGGGAGTTCTACGGGCCCGACCGGGCAGCTCGTTCGTACGCGTCGCGCTAACCGCCGGCGATGAGCGCATCGCGCAGGTCGGGGCTCGGCTCAGCAGCTAGCCTGCCGGCGCCGCTCGCGGCGCGCCACCGAACGAGAAGACGATCAGCGCCGCCCAGATCAGGATGCAGCCGACGAGCCGGTCGGCGGGCAGCGGCTCGTGCCGGATCACCACGCCGACCAGAAATTGCAGCGTCGGCGTGAGGTACTGCAGCAGCCCCATCGTCGTCAGCGTCACGCGGGTCGCCGCGGCGCCGAACAGCAGCAGTGGAATCGCCGTGACGACGCCGGCGCTGACCAGCAGGCTGGTGTGGCCCGCGCCGTGGCCGAACGTGCCCCGCCCGGTGATCCCGAGCACGACGATGAAGACGAGCGCGGGCAGGGCGAGGACGGTCGTCTCGACGGTCAGTCCCTCCAGCGCCGGCGCGCCCACCCGCTTCTTCAAGAAGCCGTACCCCGCGAACGAGAACGCGAGGATCAGCGCGATGTAGGGGAGGTGGCCGTAGCTGACGGTCAGCACGGCGACGGCACACCCCGCGAGCCCGACGGCGATCCAGCCGGTGGTCGAGAGCCGCTCGCGCAGCACGACGACTCCGAGCATCACCGTGATGAGCGGGTTGATGAAGTAGCCCAGCGCCGTCTCGACGACCTGGTGGGAGTTGACGCCGTAGATGTAGACGCCCCAGTTGACGGCGAGCAGCACCGCGGCGAGGGCCAGCATTCCGAGCCGGCGGCGATCGGCCAGCGCCGGACGCACCCATGCCCACTGCCGCCGGATCGTCAGCACGAGCGCGACGGCCACCAGGCTCCACAGGCACCGGTGGGCCAGGATCTCGCCCGACCCCGCAGGCTCGAGCAGCGGGAAGTAGAGCGGGAACAGGCCCCAGATCGCGTACGCGCCGATCCCGAACAGCACGCCGCGGCGATCGTCGTTCATAGCGTCCGCCACGCTACGGCCACCGGCGGCGAAATAGGGTCGTGGGTATGAGCACGCCAAACGCCACCAGTCCGATAGACGCTGCGATCGATGAACTCTGGGAGCGTCGCGACGGGCTGAGCCCGCAGGACGAGGACGCTCGCAAGATCGTCGTCGCGGCGGTCGATCAGCTCGACGCCGGCCAGGCGCGGGTCGCGTCAGGTCGACCCGGCGAGCAACGAGGTCGTCGTCGATGAGCGGGCCAAGCGCGCGATCCTGCTGTCGTTCAAGGTGCTCGAGATGGGCGAGTCGGCGGCCGGCGACTTTCACTACCACGACCGCATGCCGCTGAAGACCCGCTTCGATGGGGTACGCGTCGTGCCCGGTGCCATCGCGCGGTGGGGTTCCTACATGGCGCCCGGGGTGGTGCTGATGCCGAGTTACGTCAACATCGGCGGTTACGTCGGCGCCGGGTCGATGGTCGACACCTGGGCGACCGTCGGTTCGTGTGCTCAGGTGGGAGAGCGGGTGCACCTGTCGGGCGGGGTCGGGCTCGGCGGAGTGCTGGAGCCGCCGAACGCGATCCCGGTCGTCATCGAGGACGACGCGTTCATCGGCTCGCGCAGCATCGTGGTCGACGGCGCGCGGGTCCGGCGCGGCGCGAAGCTCGGGGCCGGCTGCATTCTCACTGCCAGTACAAGGGTTTTCGACGCGACGAGTGGCGATGAGTTGCCGCGCGGCGAGGTCCCCGAGCGGGCCGTGGTCGTCGGGTCCAGCAAGGTGCGGTCGTTTCCCGGCGGCGAGTTCGCGATGCCGTGCCTGCTCGTCCTGCGCACCCTCGCCGAGGGCGAGATCCACGACAAGCTCGCGCTGAACGACGTCCTTCGCGAGCACGGCGTCTCCACGTGAGAGCACTCGACCTGACCGCGGATCCGGTTGACCTGACCGCGACGCTTGTCGACATCCCGAGCGAGAGCGGCGCGGAGGGCCCGCTCGCGGATGCGGTCGAGGCGTCGTTACGCGAGCTGGCGCACCTTCGCGTCGTCCGTGACGGCGATGCGGTGGTGGCCTTCACCGATCTCGGGCGGGTGCGGCGGGTCGTGCTGGCCGGCCACCTCGACACGGTGCCGATCATCGACAACGTGCCTTCGCGGCGCGACGGTGACCGGCTGCACGGGTGCGGGACGTCCGACATGAAGTCGGGCATCGCGGTGCTGCTGCACCTGGCCGCTACGGTGCCGGATCCGGCGAGTGACGTGACGTTCGTGTGCTACGACAACGAGGAAGTCGAGGCCGCGCGCAACGGCCTGCGGAGGCTGGCCGAGCATCACGCCGACTGGCTGGCCGGCGATCTGGCGGTGTTGCTCGAGCCCACCGACGGGGTCATCGAGGCGGGTTGTCAGGGGACGCTGCGGGTCGAGGTCACCGCGGCGGGCAAGCGTGCTCACAGCGCCCGCTCGTGGCTGGGCGACAACGCGATTCATGCGGCGGCACCGCTGCTTTCGGCCTTGGGCGCCTACCAGGCCCGCTCGGTCGACATCGATGGCTGCGTCTACCGCGAGGGACTGTCCGCGGTGAGGATCAGCGGCGGGGTCGCGGGCAATGTGGTGCCCGACGCGTGCACGGTGGCGATCAACTTCCGCTTCGCCCCCGACCGCAGCGAGGAGCAGGCGCTCGCGCACGTGCAGGAGGTGCTCGCGCCGTACGCGGTGACACTTGTCGACTCCGCGCCGGGCGCGCTGCCGGGCCTGCACGCTCCGGCCGCGCGTGACTTCGTGACGGCCTGCGGACGCCGGGCCGCCGCGAGCGAAGTACGGGTGGACCGATGTCGCCCGCTTCGCCGCTCTCGGCATCCCCGCCGTCAACTTCGGTCCGGGCGATCCCAACCTTGCCCACACCCGGGAAGAGTCCATCGACGTCGCGCGCATCGGCGCCGTCGCCGACGTGCTGCGGCGCTACCTGAGCTAGATATCCGAGTCCGACGTATTTCGTCGACAGGTACTCCTCGATCCCCTCGAAGCCGCCTTCGCGTCCGAACCCGCTCTGCTTGATGCCACCGAAGGGCGCCGACGGGTTGGAGATCAGCCCCTTGTTGAGCCCGACCATGCCGACCTGCAGGCCCTCGGCCATTCGCAGGGCGCGGGAGAAGTCGCGGGTGAAGACATAGGCGACCAGACCGAATTCGCTGTCGTTGGCGGCCGCCAGCACCTCCGGCTCGGTGGTGAAGGTCGCCACCGGGGCGACGGGTCCGAAGATCTCCTCGCGCAGCAGTCGCGCGTCCGGCGGGACGTCGGCGAGCACCGTGGGCGCGTAGAAGTACCCGGCATCGCCGACCGCCGTGCCGCCGGTGCGTACGGACGCACCGCGCTTGGTCGCGTCGTCGACGAGCTCGGCGACCTTGTCACGCTGCGACGCGTCGATCAGCGGGCCGACGCGAGGGCCGGATTCGGTGCCGCGCCCCACGACCAGGGCCGCCATCTTCTCGGTCAGCTTGGCGGTGAACTCCTCGGCGACCGGTTCCTCGACGTGGAACCGGTTGGCCGCGACGCAGGACTCGCCCATGTTGCGCATCTTCGCGACCATCGCCTGCTCCACCGCGAGGTCGATGTCGGCGTCGGCGAAGACCACGAACGGCGCGTTGCCGCCGAGCTCCATCGACAGCCGCAGCAGGCGCCCGGACGACTGCTGCATCAGTAGCCGTCCCACCTCGGTGGACCCGGTGAAGGACAGCTTGCGCAGCCGCGAATCCTCCAGCAGGGGCTTGACGACCGAGCCGCTCGAGGACGAGGTCAGCACGTTCAGCACGCCGTCCGGAAGGCCCGCCTCACGAAGGATCTGCGCCAGCGAGAGCATCGTCAGCGGCGTCTGCTTGGCCGGCTTGACGACCATGGTGCAGCCCGCCGCGATGGCCGGGCCGATCTTGCGGGTACCCATCGCCGCCGGGAAGTTCCAGGGGGTCACCAGCAGGCACGGCCCGACCGGCTGCTGCATGGTCAGCAGCCGTCCCTTGCCTGCCGGCTCGGTCGAGTAACGCCCCGCAATGCGCACGGCCTCCTCGGAGAACCAGCGGAAGAATTCGGCGGCGTAGACGATCTCGCCCGCCGACTCGGTCAGGCTCTTGCCCATCTCGAGCGTCATCACCAGCGCGAGCTCTTCCTGGCGGTCGACCATCGCCTGATACGCCCGGCGCAGGATCTCGCCGCGCTCGCGCGGCGCCGTGGCCGCCCAACTCGCCGCGGCCTCGTCGGCGGCACCGAGGGCGGCCAGGGCGTCATCGGGGGTCCCGTCGGCGACCTCGCACAGCGACTCGCCCGTCGCCGGGTCCTCGACCGAGAACGTCTTGCCGCCCGTTCCATCCCGCCACTGCCCTCCGATGAGCAGTTGCTTGGGAACGGCGGCGAGGGCTTGCTGTTCGGTGGGCATGCCACACACCTACCCGCAGGCAGGTCATCTAGCAACTCGCGATTGCTTTTCACCAGACGGGTAGGGACAAAAGGGACAGCACCCGAGTGAAGGGAGAGGCGAGATGGCCGGAGAACTCAGAGGCAGGACAGTGGCGTTCCTCGTGGCTCCGGAAGGAGTCGAGCAGGTCGAGCTGACCGAGCCGTGGAAGGCCGTGAAGGACGCCGGCGGCACGCCGACGCTGGTGTCGACGGACACCGGCAAGGTGCAGGCCTTCAACCACCTCGACAAGGGCGACACCTTCGAGGTCGATGCCACGGTGAGTGACGCGGCCGCGGACACGTACGACGCGCTCGTGCTGCCCGGCGGGGTGGCCAATCCCGACTTCCTGCGCAGCCAGCCGGCGGTCCCGGGGTGGGTGAAGGCGTTCTTCACGGCAGGCAAGCCCGTCGCGTCGATCTGTCACGCCCCGTGGACCCTCATCGAGGCGGGCGTCGTGAAAGGCCGCACCGTGACGAGCTGGCCCAGTCTGCAGACGGATCTGCGCAACGCGGGCGCCACCTGGGTCGACGAGGAAGTGGTGATCGACGACGCCAATGGCGCGGGGAGCGTCTTGATCACGAGCCGCAAGCCCGACGATCTGAAGGCGTTCTGCCAGGCCGTCGTGGAGCATTTCGCCAGCTGAGGCAGGCTAGCGTGAGGCCGTGCCTACGCCTTCCCTCGACCCTGACCGCCCACCGGCACGCCAGCCGCGGGGCCCGCATCCGGCAGGCCCGGAGCGTCAGCGCGGTCCGGTCACGCTGCGCCGCTCGCAGGTGCAGCCGTCCACCACAGATCAGCGGCTGCTGGATTCGCGCGGCGCGTCCGACTGGGTCCACACGGACCCGTGGCGGGTGCTGCGTATCCAGGCCGAATTCGTCGAGGGATTCGGGCTGCTGGCCGGGGTGCCGCGGGCGGTCACGGTTTTCGGGTCCGCCCGGACCCCGATCGACTCACCGGACTACGCGGTGGGGCAGGAAGTCGGGGCTGTCCTGGCGAGCGCCGGCTGGGCCGTCATCACCGGCGGTGGCCCCGGCTCGATGGAGGCGGTGAACAAGGGCTGCCAGGAAGCGGGCGGCCTGTCCATCGGGCTCGGGATCGAGCTGCCGTTCGAGCAGAAGCTCAATCCCTGGGTGGATCTCGGGGTCAATTTCCGCTACTTCTTCGTGCGCAAGACGATGTTCGTCAAGTACGCCCAGGCGTTCATCATCCTGCCCGGCGGCTTCGGCACGATGGACGAGCTCTTCGAGGCGCTCACGCTCGTCCAGACCCGCAAAGTCACCCGGTTCCCGGTGGTGCTCATGGGCGTCGACTACTGGCGCGGGCTGATGGACTGGCTACGCGATTCGCTCGAGGCCACCGGGCGTATCGGACCTGGCGACCTCGACCTCATCACGCTGACCGATGACGTGCAGGAGGCTCTCGCCGCGATCAACGAGAGCCTGTGACCCGTCCCGAGCGGGTGGGAAACGCGACCAGCGCGCCGACCCCGTAGCGCGAGGCCAGCAGGTGGGCGATCGCCCCGGCCGTGCGGTCGGGCGGGTCAGCCCACTGCCCGATCGCGTAGGACCTGGTGCAGCGGCCGAACCGGCCCGGGCCCGCTACTCGGACCGCGCGCAGCCAGCAGACCGGCACGCCGTCGCGGCGCAGCTGGGCGCGCCACGGCGACGTCTGGTGCAAGGTGTAGCGCTGCCCCGCCAGGTCGACGTGACGATCCTGCGCCCGCCCTCGCAGGCGGCCACCGGATCTGGAGAGCGTGCCGTCGCCGCCCGGAGTGACGACCCGCGAGCCGCCGGTGAGCTGGGCGAAGCCGATACCGGAGCCCCGTACCGCCCAAAGGCCGTGCAGCGAACCGCACAGCACCACGCCGAACACGGGATCCAAGACGCCTGCCGGCTGCCGCGCATCGGGGACGAACTCGTCAGCGATCGCGGCGTTCATTCGGCGGCTCCCCGTGTTCCTAGCGTCGGCGACCCGACGTTAGGAGCACGCACAGCCCGTAGCGGGCTGTTGTCGGAACCCGGACACCCGGCAGAGGGCGCTGCTCCGCCCCCTTACTTGGCAGCGCGCTGGACGACGATCTCCGCGGTCTCGGTGTTGCCGTTGACCTTGGCGAGCACCGTGGCGTCCTGCAGCGTCTTCACGCCGGTGATGGAGCCCTTCTTGCCGTCCACCCGGACGCGGGTGGTGGGGTCGATCGCGTAGGTGTGCTTGAACCCGTCCTTGCTCGTGAGCGTGATCGACGAGGAGCTGACGGCGTTGACCGTGCCGCGCTGCTCGGCCATGACCGTCGGGGTCCCGCCCTTGCCTTCCACGGTGAACTCGCCGTGCAGCAAACGGTGCTGCAGCTTCGCGAGCCGGCCGGCGCGCTTGCCGGCGGCTTTGGCGGCACCGGTGGAGGGGCTGGTGCTGGCGACCGCAGTGGCCGGTGTGGCCGATGTGCCGCTGCCGCCTCCCGTGGTGGTGGCGGCGGTCGCGACGCCGCCGGCGGCGATGGCGCCGACCGTCACCCATCCCGCTGCGCGGATGGCTGCTCCTGGCTTAGCCATGTGAGTCTCCTTCTGTGGTGAGGGCTCCAGCATCGGTGCCAATTCCTGGAGACTGGTGCGGTTTAGGTTCGGGGAATGTAAAGCCCGAACATCACGCGAGCGCGCGCCTGCCCACGGCGAGATCACGGGTTCCGGCGATCGCCCTGACGGTGTCGATGACCCGCCGGCTCGCCTGGACCGAGTGGGTGCGGACCATCCGGGCCCCGAGCCAGACCGCGATGGCGGTGGCGGCCATCGTCGGCTCGAAGCGCTCGGTGACCGGAAGGTCGAAGATCTCGCCCAGGAAGTCCTTGTTGCTCATGGCGACGAGCACCGGCCAGCCGGTCTCGACCAGTTCCCCCAGCCGGCGGGTGGCCTCCAGCGAGTGGCGGCTGTTCTTTCCGAAGTCGTGCCCGGGGTCGATCAGGATCGCGTCACGGCGCACTCCGAGCCCCGCGGCCCGCTCGGCGAGGCCCACCACGGTGGCGCGGATGTCGGCCACGACGTCGTCGTACGCGATCCGGTGCGGACGGGTGCGCGGCGGCAGGTGCCCGGCATGCGTGCAGACCAGTCCCAGGTCGAACTCCGCCGCGACCTCCGCCAGGGCGGGCTCGGTGCCGCCCCAGGCGTCGTTGAGCAGATCCGCACCCTCGGCGGCGACCGCGCGTCCGACCTCCGCCCGCCAGGTGTCCACCGAGATCACGACTGCGGGGTGACGCTCCCGCACCCGGGCGACGAAACCCGACACCCGCCGCAGCTCTTCCGCGGTGTCCACCACGATCCCGGGCGCCGCCTTGACCCCGCCGATGTCGAGGATCTCGGCGCCCTCGTCCACCGCCCGGTCGGCAGCATCCAGCGCCTCGGCCTCACCGAACGTCGCGCCGCGGTCGTAGAACGAGTCCGGCGTGCGGTTGATGATCGCCATGAGGGCGACATCGCTTTCGTCGAAGGTGCGCGTGCCCAGGCGTAGCTCCACGCTGTCGACTCTCCCAGATGCCAGACTGTCCGCATGGCGCTCGCCATCTCGATTCTCTTCGCCGCGGCCGTGCTGCTGGCCGTCGGCCTGGCAGCTGCCGGGCGTATCGACGGCATGTCACGGGCGGTCCCCGATGCGCCACCCGGCCTGCCCGAGGGTGAGGTGACGCCGGAGGCGCTGCGCGGGGCGACGCTCCCGGTGGTGCTTCGCGGCTATCGCATGGCCGACGTCGACGAGGTCCTGGAGCGAGCGGCCGCCGAACTCGAACATGCCCGCGCCGCAGCAGGCATCCACGCGTCCATGCCCTCGCCCGCCGACGAGCCCCTCCTGTACGAGGACCAGTTGTACGAGGAGCAGCCTGTCCGTGAGGATGACGTTGTAGATGGTTGAGCTGCGGGTCAGCGTCGACGTCGACGCCCCGCCCGAGCGCGTGTTCGCCGGCCTGACCGACTGGGCGCGGCAAGGCGAATGGATGCCTGGCACGCGGGTCGCGGTGACCAAGGGCACCGGAGATGGCGTCGGCGACGAGATCGTCGCCCGCACCGCACTGGGCCCCGTGGGCTTCGACGATCCGATGCGCATCACCGGCTGGGAGCCGCCGAACCGCTGCGAGGTGCTACATCTCGGACGGGTCGTACGCGGCGCGGGCGTGTTCCTGGTCGAGGCGCGCGGATCAGGCTCGCGCTTCACCTGGGTGGAGTGGATCGACCCGCCGCTCGGGCTCGTCGGGCAGTTCGGGTTGCGGGCCGGCCGCCGCCCGACCCAGCGGGCGCTGGCCGTGGCGCTACGCCGTTTCGCCCGCTGGGTCAGTGACCGGTGAAGGTCGGCTTCTGCTTGGCAAAGAACGACGCGACCCCGCCGAGATGGTCGGCGGTGCGGCCGACCTGCTCCTGAAGGTCGGCCTCCAGCGCCAGCGATTCGGGCAGGGACTGCGTCGCCGCGGCACCGAGCGTGCGCTTGATGGCGGCAAATGCTGCGGTGGGCCCCGCTGCCAGCCGCAGCGCCAGCTCCGTCGCCGAGTCGGCGAGGAGTTCGTCATCGACGACGGCATTGACCAGCCCGAGCTCCAGCGCGCCCTCCGCTGACACCCGCTCGTTCAGGTACATCAGCGCCGACGTCTTCGCCGTGCCGACGAGCCGGCTGAGGTTCCAGGTGATGCCCGAGTCGCCGGCGAGCCCGATGCCGGCGAACGCCGTGGCGAACACTGCAGACCGGGCGGCCCACCGCAGGTCACAGGCCAGCGCGAGGCCCAGGCCGGCGCCTGCGACGGCGCCGTTGATGGCGGCGACGACCGGCTTCGGCATCTCCGACAGCGCGCGCACGATCGGGTTGTAGTAGCGCCGCACGAGATCGCCGAGGTCGGGGGTGTCCGGGCTGGCGTACGCCGCCTGCAGCTCGCGCAGATCCTGACCGACGCAGAACGCCCGGCCTCGGCTGGCCAGCAGCACCGCCCGGACCGTCGGGTCCTCGCCGACGTCGATCAGCGCCGCGAGCAACTCCTTCTTGGCTCCCAGGGACAGCGCGCCCAGGGCGTCAGGGCGGTTGATGGTGACGATGGCGAGCGATCCGTCGGGGCCGGTGCGCTCGGAGATAACGGTCGGCTGAAGTTCGTCCACACCCACATCTTCTCGTGTCGCCGGTACGCGCCTTTGGGGTGGTCGGGTGGGACCCGGCGTCCATCTGCCCGCAGATCTGGGATGATGTACCAGAACAGACTCGTAAGACGACTTCGGCGAGGAAGAGGTGCACGGCATGGCGGCCATGAAGCCGCGGACGGGTGACGGTCCGCTCGAGGTCACCAAAGAGGGGCGCGGCATCGTGATGCGGGTGCCGCTCGAGGGTGGCGGCCGGCTCGTCGTCGAGATGTCGGCGCCGGAGGCCACTGCTCTCAGCGAGGCGCTGAAGGCCGCCGCTGGGTGACCCAGCCGGTGCCGGGCTCAGCCGGCTGACTGCGCGGCGCGTGCCCTCAGCCAGTCGAGGCTGTTGGTGTGGGTCATCTCATGCTCCCAGCCGGCGAGCGCCTGCTTGACCGCTTCCTCGCTGTCGAAGCGGCCGAGCACCTCCACGGTGAGCTGCTCGACATCGACCTGGTCGATGTCGAGCTGGTCCAGGTAGCGGGCGATAAGGCCGCCCGGATGCGGTTCGCGGACGACGTAGAGCTCGCCGGTGTCGTAGAGCCAGTTGGCCCGGTAGGTCGAGTGCTGGTCCGCTTCGATGGACCAGCCGTCGCCGAAGCCTTCCTCCTCGGACTCGCGGCGGGCAGGGTCAGCGTCGTAGAACTCCGAGATGTCCATGGTGGTTCAGGCCGCGCTGTTCTCGTCGCTCAGCACGACGGCCGCGAGCAGCCCCGTCCCGACCGGGATGATCGCCGGGGCGAGCCGCCCGTCCTCGCGGACGAGATCGGCCAGCCGGCGCATCGCCCCGGACTCCGCGTCGCGGGAAGCCGGGTCGGCGGCGCCATCCGCGCCGTCGAAGATCATCAGACCACCCACCCTGACCAGCCGGATCACCTGCGGGAGCAGGTCGGGGTACTCGCGCTTGTCGGAGGCGCAGAAGACGATGTCGTATGCGGCGTCAGTCAGGCGGGGGAGGACGTCGAGGGCTCGTCCGTTGATGAGCCGGGCCCGGGAATTCGGTATGCCGTCGGCGTTGAACGCCGCGCGAGCCAGGCGCTGCGCCTCGGCTTCGGCGTCGATGCTCGTCAACACCCCGTCCGGACGCATGCCGCGGAGCAGATAGAGCCCGCTGACGCCCGTGTCGGTCCCGATTTCGACGGCGGTGCGTGCGCGTGCAGTAGCAGCGAGCAATCTCAATGCTGCACCCGTCGCCGCTCCGACGGGCTCGACGCCGATCTCGAGGGCGGCTGCCCGGGCGGCCGTCAGGACGGCGTCCTCGGGGACGAAGGACTCGGCGAACTCAGCAACTCCCATGGTCAGCGAAGCCTAGTGGACCTTCGACGCCCTGTGAGGCCGAACCCCCTTCGGGAACGTTTCGTGCCCGATCGGGCGTTGGCACTCACAGGTAACTAGCAGCTCACGGCGGCACTCTGGCAGCGACAGCACACCCTGAAGGGGAGAGCATGACGGCTGGAGTAATTTGCGCGCCAGGCGGGCGGCCATTTCGGCCCCGGCTGGCGCGGAGGGATGCCGTGCCTGCAGTTGCCGTGAGCCCGGCGGTCTCCACGTGGGAGCCGCCCACGTGGGATGAGGTCGTGCGCGAGCACGGCGCTCGCGTCTACCGGCTCGCGTACCGGCTCATGGGAAACCAGCAGGACGCCGAAGACCTGACCCAGGACGTTTTCATCCGGGTCTTCCGGTCGCTGGACGGTTACACGCCAGGCACGTTCGAGGGCTGGCTGCACCGCATCACGACCAACCTCTTCCTCGACCGGATGCGGCGCGCGTCGCGGATCCGCTTCGAGGCCCTGCCCGACGATGCCGAGCGGCTTCCGGGTAAGGACCCGAGCCCCGAGGCGGCGGTGATGGCCGATCTCTTCGACCCCGATGTCGAGCGCGCGCTCGCCGCTCTCCCGCCGGACTTCCGGGCGGCGGTCGTGCTCTGTGATGTCGAGCAGCTGTCGTATGAGGAGATCGCCGCGACGCTGGACATCAAGCTGGGCACGGTACGCAGCCGGATCTCCCGGGGACGGGCGATGCTGCGGGCGGCTCTGGCCGACCGGGCCCCGGATCGTGCCGGCCACGCAGGGGAGTCTGCGGGCGAAGCGCCCGGTGACGTCACCGCGACCCCGCTGGCGGCACTGTGAGGAATCGGTGAGCTCGTTGCAGGCCGGACACCTCGGCGATCTGGGCGCGGCCCTGGTCGACGATCAGCTGTCTCCTGAAACGCGTGACCTGGCGCTGGCTCACCTGGCGAGCTGCCCGGAGTGCCAGCGCGACGTCGAGCAGCAGCGCCGCCTGAAGGCCCGGCTGCGTTGCCTCGCTGAGCCGGCCCTCCCGCTCACCCTCGCCCTCCGACTGAACGCGCTGAAGCCGGCACCCGTCCCGGCGCCGACGCACCCCGAGACCTCGGACGGCGCTGCTGCGCTCGCCTTTCCCGCGCGCTCGCGCCTGCTCTCCGCCCGTCGGGGACGCGTGCTCGCGGGTGCGGCTTCGCTGGTGCTGCTGGGGGTGGGCACCGCCTACGCGGCGGGATCCGATGTGCAGCCGCCCGCCCCCGCCGGCACCACGGCCAACGTGCTGTCCACCCGCACCCAGGCCGTCACCACCTCGGTCCCGCTCCACGACCCGGCCTTTGACGCGATGAATGCCGCGTTCGTGCCGTGAAGCAGGCTCAAACAGGCTGAGGGCCGTACCTTGATGACCAGCAAGAAGCCGCTCACCAGCAGTGGGCTCTGCTCGGCGAAGAGAGGGACGGGGCATGGCTGAGGGTGACGGGCCGCAGGGCGGCGAGTCGCCGGAGCCTTGGCCGGGTTGGGCCCCGCCTCCCGATGAGCAGCCGACAGCGCCCTACCCGCCGTACGGCTACCCGCCCCCGCCCCCGCAGGCCGGGGGTCACCTCGGGAGCCCGCCGCGAGGTCCGGATTACCTGCCGCCCGCGCCCTATCCGGGTACCTCGCCGTCCTACGGCGCGCCCCTGCTGCCGGCGGCCGAGTTGCCGCCGCCCCGCCGGCGGGAGTCCTTCCGCGGCGCGCCTTTGGTGGCCGTCGCGCTGGTCGCGGCCCTGCTAGGGGCGGCCATCGGAGCCATCTCCGGCGTCGCCTACGAGCACGGACACGTCAACAAGTCCTCGTCCTCGTCTGACCTGTCCTCCGGGCCGCCCCTTGCGACTGGGTCGCCGACCCCCGTCGATCCCAATCCGGAATCCGTGGCCCAGATCGCCCGCAAGCTGCTGCCCTCGGTCGTCACGCTCAACGTCTCCGGCGCCACCGAGAGCGGCACCGGCTCCGGCGTGATCATCCGCAGCGACGGCTACATCCTGACCAACAACCACGTCGTGGCCGTCGCAGCCAGTGGCGGCACCATCACCGCCGACTTCTACAAGGGCAAGCAGAAGGTGCCGGCGCGCATCGTCGGGCGCGATCCGAAGACCGACCTTGCGGTCGTGCGCGTCGACGCGACCAACCTGCCCGCGGCGACGCTCGGGCAGTCCTCGAGCCTGGTCGTCGGCGATCCGGTGGTCGCGCTCGGTGCCCCGCTGGGCCTGTCGAGCACCGTGACCTCCGGCATCGTCAGCGCGCTCGACCGCAATGTCGACGTTCCGGACGAGACCGGCGGCTCGTCGGGGGGACTGCTCATCGGGGCGATCCAGACCGATGCCGCGATCAACCCCGGTAACTCCGGCGGCCCGCTGGTCGACAGCAAGGCGCAGGTCATCGGCATCAATTCGGCCATCGCAGCAGCGCCAGGGGCGACCGGCTCGACCGGCGGCAACATCGGCGTCGGTTTCGCCATCCCGATCGACTACGCCCGCTCGATCGCCGACGAGATCATCAGGACCGGCAAGGCCACCCATCCGTACGTCGGGGTGACCGCGGGGCCTGACACCACCGGCAACAGCAACGGGGCCAAGATCATCTCGGTCGTGCCCGGGGGACCGGCGGACAAGGCCGGGCTCCGCCCTGACGACGTCATCACCGAGGTCTCGGGCAAGACGATCGACGGGGTCGACGGGTTGGTCGCGGCGACGCGATTGCACAAGGTGGGTGACGTCGTCTCGATCACCTACCTGCGGGGTGGTCAGTCGCACACCGTGCAGGTGACCCTGCAGGAAAGCCGCAACTGATGTTCGGCCTGAGCGCGTGGCATCTGGCGATCCTGCTCGTGGTCGGCCTGTTCGTCTTCGGCCCCGAACGGCTCCCGACCATGATCCGCGATCTCGGGCAGGCGCTTCGTCAGGTCCGGCAGGCGGCGAACAGCATGCAGGAGGACCTCAAGGCCGAACTCGGGCCCGAAGTGGGTGACCTCGATCTGCGCAGCCTGCACCCGCGCACCTTCGTCGAGAAGCACCTGTTCGGCGAGGAGGAGGACCCGCTCGGGCTCGACTTCCTGAAGAAGGACGCCGAGCCGCTGATCTCGTTCGACAAGCCCAACGGCAGCAAGCCGGCGCCGGTCAGCGAGCCCGACTCACCCGCGTGAGGCCCGCTTCGACGCCGACGCGACCTAGTGCTTGGTCGGGGTCAGTCCCAGCGAGCGCCCGGCGAGCCCGCGGGAGCGTGACCCGAGCCGGTCGGCGATCGACTGCAGCGCCTTGCCTGCCTCGGAGTCCGGCTCGGAGAGGACCAGCGGGCGTCCGGCGTCGCCGCCCTCCCGCAGGCGCACGTCGAGCGGGATCTGGCCGAGCAGCGGCACCTCGTGGCCGAGAGCCTCGGTCAGCCGCTCCGCCACCAATGCGCCCCCGCCTGAGCCGAAGACGTCGACGTGCTCCCCGCAGTGCGGGCACGGCAGGTAGGCCATGTTTTCCACGACCCCGACCACGTTCTGGCGGGTCTGGCGGGCGATCGTCCCGGCCCGCTCGGCGACCTCCGTCGCGGCGAGCTGCGGGGTGGTCACCAGCAGCAGCTCGGACGCGGGCAGCAGCTGCGCCAGGGAGATGGCGACATCGCCGGTGCCCGGAGGCAGGTCCAGCAGCAGTACGTCGAGGTCGCCCCAGTAGACGTCGGACAGGAACTGCTGCAGCGCCCGGTGCAGCATCGGCCCGCGCCAGGTCACGGCCTGGTTGCCGCGGGTGAACATCCCGGTCGAGATCACCTTGACCCCGTAGGCCTGGGGCGGCATCAGCATGCTCTCGACCTGGGTGGGGCCGCGGTCCTCGAGTCCGAGCATGCGCGGGACGCTGTGGCCGTAGATGTCGGCGTCGAGCAGCCCGACCGAGAGCCCGTTCGCCGCCAGCGCGACCGCCAGGTTGACCGTGACGGATGACTTGCCCACCCCGCCCTTGCCGCTCGCGACGCCGTAGACGCGGGTGAGCGACTCCGGGCGGGCGAAGGGGATCTCGCGCTCGGGCTGGTTGCCGCGCAGCTGCGTGCGTAGGGCGGTGCGCTGCTCGTCGTTCATCACATCGAGGACGACCGACACGCTCGTCACGCCGCCGACGGCCTGGACGGCATTGGTGACCCGGGTGGAGATCTCACCCCGCAGCGGGCAGGCCGCCGTCGTCAGGTAGACCCCGACCTCGACCCGGCCGTCATCACCGATCTCCACCGACTTGACCATCCCGATCTCGGTGATCGGCCGGTTGATCTCGGGATCGGTGACGGTCGCGAGCGCGGCCTGGACAGCGTCCGCAGACGGCGAGTTCGCCATATGGCGAGCGTATCTGTCAGGCCCTCAGGTAGCGGCGGGCTCGGCGCCGGAGACAGTCCCGGTGCCCGCGCCGGGGTCGGCCTCGGCGGCGCGTTCACGCTCCCGATCGCGCTTGCGCTTGCCCTTGGGGCGCTCGCCGCGATCATCACGGCCCGAGTCGCCGTTGGACCCGGAGAACTCTTCCAGCAGCGTGCGCAACTCGGCGCGCAGGAAGTCGCGCGTCACGACGTCGCCCAGAGCCACCCGCAGCGACGCCACCTCTCGCGTGATGTATTCGGCGTCGGCGGTGAGCATCGCGTTCTGGTCGCGGTCCTGGGCCAGGTTGGCGCGGTCGCGGTCGTCCTGGCGGTTCTGCGCGAGCAGGATCAGCGGCGCGGCATAGGCGGCCTGCAACGAGAGCACCAGCGTCAGGAACTGGAACGGGTAGGCGTCGAAACGCGCGGCCTTGGGCACCACGACGTTCCAGAGCACCCACACCAGGATGACCACGGTCTGCGCGACGAGGAACTTGCCGGTTCCGAGGAAGCGCGCGATCCGTTCCGACAGGCGTCCGAACGCATCCGGATCCATCGTGGGCAGCGGGGAGCGCCCCGGCACCCGCGGCTGGTCGAGCCGGGCGGCGCGGCGGCGGTCAGCGCGTGCCACGGGAGGCAACTCCGGCCTGCAGGGCGACCCGATCGACCGACGGGTCGTAATCGTGGTCGCGCCAGTCGTGCGGCAGCAGGTGGTCCAGGACGTCGTCGACCGTCACCGCGCCGAGCAGCCGCCCGGTCGGATCGACGACCGGCGCGGCGACCAGGTTGTAGGACGCGAGGTGGCGGGTGACCTCGGCGAGCGGCGCCTGCGCCTGGAGCGGGTCGGTCTCGGTGTCGATCATCCCGCCGACCAGCGTGCCCGGGGGCTCGCGCAGCAGGCGCTGGAAGTGGGCCATCCCCAGGTAGCGGCCGGTCGGGGTCTCGTACGGCGGCCGCACCACATAGATCTGGGCGGCCAGCGCCGGCGGGATCTGGCTGGCGCGGATGCGGGCGAGGGCTTCGGCGACGGTCGCGTTGGGCGGGAGGATGATCGGTTCGCTGGTCATGATTCCGCCGGCGGTGTCGTCGGCGTAGGACAGCAGGCGGCGCACGGGGGCGGCCTCCTGGGGCTCCATCAGGTCGAGCAGGCGCTCCGCCTCCTCTGCCGGGAGATCGCCGAGCAGGTCGGCAGCGTCGTCGGGGCCCATGGCCTCAAGCACGTCGGCGGCGCGCTCGTCCTCCAGCCCGCCGAGCAGCTCGACCTGCTCGTCCTCGGGCATCTCCTCGAGCACGGCTGCCAGGCGCTCGTCATCGAGGGCGGCGGCCACCTCGGCGCGGCGCTTGTCCGACAGGTCGTGCAGCATCGACGCGAGGTCAGCGGGCTTCAACTTCTCGAACGCCGCCAGCAGGTTGGCTGCGCCCTGGCCACCTTCAGGAAGTGTCAGGCCGGAGATCTCGTCCCAGTCGAGGGTCATCGAGCCACCTCTTCGGCGGCGCCGGCCTTCCTTCACGGCGACCTGCGTGATGAGCCAGTCGCGGGTACGCGATTGCTCCATCGCGACATCGACGACCGTCACCTCGGCGCCGCTCTCGAGGACGGTCACCTTGCGGTCCAGCAGCTCGGCAAGGACCAGCGTCTCCTCCGGGCGGCGTTCGAAGCGCCGCCAGTTCAAGGTGCCGGACCCGAGGACGACGGCCCCCGACTCGATGCCCGTGACGCGGCTCATCGTGACGAAGATCCGCCGGCGGGAGACCTCGACGAGGAGCCCGAGCACGCGCGGCGGCTGGCCGCGGAGCCGGAGGGCGACGATCACGTCACGGATGCGCCCGACCGTGTCGCCATTGGGGTCCAGAACGAGCAGGCCCGCGAGCCGGGCGCAGAATACCCGCGCCGGTGCCGAGCTCATGGGTTGGAGGCTACCGCCGAGAACCTGCCCGGCAGTGGAGTCAGCGCGCAAGATCGTTGGTACATCTCTCGGATGCGCGCGTTCCGGTTGCCGGCGGTGGTCCTGCTGACCGCACTGATGGCGGCGTGCAGCAGCGCTACCGCCACCAGGGCGCGTTCGCTGCCCACGCCGACTGCGCTGCCCGGGGAGGCCGGCAAGCCCGCGGCCACGATCATCGGCGACGCGCGGGCGGCGCTGCTGGCGGCCACCACCGTCCACGTCAGCGGGAGCTTTGCCCAGAATTCATCCGCCATCCAGCGCCTCGACCTGCACCTGACCCGGGTCAAGGGCCAGCCGGCGGCGATCGGGACGGTGACGACCGTGACCCGTTCGGGGGCCAGGACGGCGACGGTCAGGCTCGCTCTGATCAGGCTCGGCAGCCACCTGTACGTCCGCGGCGACCGGGCCTACTACACGCGTATCGGGCCGAAAGCCGCCGCCGTGGCGGGCCACTGGCTGTCGTTGCCCATCGCGCAGGACAGGTCGGTGGAGCAGCTAACCGACCTCGCGACGCTGTCGTCCGGCCTGTCGAGCGCGTCCGCCGACCGGGTCCGGGGCGTCGCACGAGTCGGCGGCACGAATGCGGTGGTCGTGTCCGCCGGATCGGGCGCCACCCTTTACGTCGCGGCGCAGGGAACGCCCCATCCGCTGCGACTGCAGCGGGCGATGGCGTCCGGAGCGCCGGCCACCGGGACCCTCGACTTCACCGGCTACGACGCGCCCGTGTCCGTCGCCGCGCCGCCGGGAGCCATCGACATCGCCAAGGTGCGCTGAATGTGATCTTCACATCGCTCATGGCTGGTCGTGGCCCGTTGCCCGGGGGTATGCCACCGTAGAAGCCACCTCGATCAAAGGAGATCCCGTGCCGCCACTGCGCGCCCGCCGGTCCTGCCTCGCCGTTCCCGGCAGCAACGTCAAGATGCTCGGCAAGGCCCAGGGACTGCCTGCTGACCAGGTGTTCCTCGATCTGGAAGACGCGGTGGCCCCCGGGGCGAAGGAGGGCGCGCGGGACAACATCGTCGCGGCGCTCAACGAGGGCGACTGGGCCGGCAAGACCCGGGTCGTGCGGGTCAACGACCTGACGACGAAATGGACCTACCGCGATGTCGTGACGGTCGTCGAGGGCGCCGGCGCGAACCTCGACTGCATCATGCTGCCGAAGGTGCAGAACGCCGAGCACGTCGTCTGGCTCGACCTGCTGCTGCGCCAGATCGAGCAGACCATGGGCTACGAGGAAGGCCGCATCGGCATCGAGGCGCAGATCGAAAACGCGCTGGGCCTGACCAACGTCAAGGACATCGCGTTCGCCTCCGACCGGGTCGAGACGATCATCTTCGGCCCCGCCGACTTCATGGCGTCGATCAACATGAAGTCGCTGGTGGTGGGGGAGCAGCTGCCGGGCTACGACGTCGGCGACGCCTACCACCACATCCTCATGTCCATCCTGATGGCCGCCCGGGCGAAGGGCATCCAGGCGATCGACGGCCCCTACCTGCAGATCAAGGACGTCGACGGCTTCCGCCGGGTGGCCGGCCGGTCCGCGGCGCTCGGCTTCGACGGCAAGTGGGTGCTGCACCCGGGCCAGATCGAGGCGGCCAACGAGGTCTACTCGCCCGACCAGCAGGACTACGACCACGCCGAGCTGATCCTCGACGCCTACGCGTACTACACGTCCGAGGCCGGCGGCTTCCGCGGCGCCGTCGATGCTCGGCGACGAGATGATCGACGAGGCGTCGCGCAAGATGGCCGAGGTGATTGCGGGTAAGGGCCGGGCATCGGGCATGCAGCGCACCGAGAAGTTCGAGCCGCCGGCGGAGGGAAACTAGTCATGGCGCGTCTTGCTCAGACCGAGGGGCTCACCGACATCCAGCAGGACATCCTGGCGACGGTGCGGGACTTCGTCGAGAAGGAGATCCTTCCGCACGCCACCGAACTCGAGCACAAGGACGAGTTCCCCGAGGCGATCGTCGAGGGCATGAAGGAGATGGGCCTGTTCGGGCTCATGATCCCGGAGGAGTACGGCGGGCTCGGCGAGTCGCTGCTCACGTACGCCCTGGTGGTCGAGGAGATCGCGCGCGGGTGGATGAGCGTCAGCGGCGTGATCAACACCCACTTCATCGTGGCGTACATGCTGCGCCAGCACGGCACCGAGGAGCAGAAGCAGCGCCTGCTGCCGAAGATGGCCACCGGTGAGGTGCGCGGGGCGTTCTCGATGAGCGAGCCGGGCTGTGGTTCCGACGTCTCGGCGATCAAGACCAAGGCGGTGCTCGACGGCGACGAGTGGGTCATCGACGGCCAGAAGATGTGGCTGACGAACGGCTCGCGCGCCGGGGTCGTCGCCACGCTGGTCAAGACCGACGAGGGCGGCGATTCGGTCTACAGCAACATGACGACGCTGCTCATCGAGAAGGAGCCCGGCTTCGGCAAGCAGGGCGGCCTCACCATCCCCGGCAAGATCGAGAAGATGGGCTACAAGGGCGTCGAGACGACCGAGATGGTCCTCGAGGGCCACCGGGTGCCGGCCGTCAGCGGTGCTCGGCGGCTGACGCAGGGCCGCGGCAAGGGCTTCTACCAGATGATGGACGGGGTCGAGGTCGGCCGCGTCAACGTCGCCGCCCGCGGCTGCGGCATCATGCGCCGCGCGTTCGAACTCGGGATCCAGTACGCGCAGCAGCGCCAGACTTTCGGCAAGCCGATCGCCGACCACCAGGCGATCGCGTTCAAGCTCGCCGAGATGGCCACCAAGGTCGAGGCCGCCCACCTGATGATGGTCAACGCGGCCCGGCTGAAGGACGCCGGCAAGCGCAACGACGTCGAGGCCGGCATGGCCAAGCTCATCGCCTCCGAGTACGCCTACGAGGTGACCACCGAAAGCTTCCGCATTCACGGTGGGTACGGCTATTCCAAGGAGTACGAGATCGAGCGGCTCTTCCGCGAGGCGCCGTTCCTGCTCATCGGTGAGGGCACGTCCGAGATCCAGAAGACCATCATCAGCCGCGGCCTGATGAAGGACTACAAGCTCTGACTCACAGGTAGCGCTTGGCGGGGTCGACCATGGCGCGCACGGTCTTGCCGTCGTGGAACTCGCCGATGGCGGTCATGACCCAGCCCGCGAGTCTGCCCGCGCTGGATCTTGCACATGACCAGACCCGTCTGCGGCTTGCTGTCCGACAGGTCGAAGCGCACGAGCTCCTGGTTCGACATGTCGTCGACGAGCCGGCAGAACGCGTTGCGCACCGCCGTGAACTTCTGCCCGCTGAAGCTGTTGACGACGAAGACCAGGCTCTGGACGTCCTTGGACAGGTTGGCCAGGTCGACGTTGATGACCTCGTCGTCACCCTCGCCGGCGCCGGTCAGGTTGTCGCCGCTGGTGGATGACGTGGCCCTTGTCGCCCTTCTTCGACATGAACCAGACCTTGTCGATGTCCTTGTTGCGGCGGTCGTACAGGATGCAGCTGGCGTCGAGGTCGATGTCCTCGCCGCGGCCGGTGTCCCAGCCCAGGCCCATGCGAACCCGGGTGAGCGGCGCGGCGCCGGTCTTGACCAGCGAGACGCTCTGGCCCTTCGACAGCGAGACCCGGCCCTTGTCCAGGTTGACCATCCCGCCGGTGGGGCGGCGCGGAGGCTGCGGGGGCGCGGCGGGGGCGGCGCCGACGCTGCGGGTGGCGGCGGCGGCGGGGAGCGGGGGAGCGGCGGCCGGCTGGTCGACGGTGATGCCGAAGTCGGTGGCGATGCCCTCCAGCCCGCTCGCGTAGCCCTGGCCGACGGCGCGCACCTTCCACGCGCCCTGGCGGCGGTAGATCTCGACGAGCAGCAGCGCCGTCTCGGGGCCGAGGCCCGTCGGGGCGAACGAAGCGATTTCGGCCCCCGACCCGTCGCGAACCGAGATCGACACCTGGCCGGCAGCACCGAAGGTGGCGGGACCGGAGCCGTCGAGACTGGCAGTGAGGACGATCTTGTCGATCTCGGCAGGGACAGCGGGCAGGTTCAGCTGCAGGGTGGACGGCGGCTGAAGCTGCACGCCCGGGCCGTTGGGCTGGTTGTAGAAGATGAAGTCGTCGTCGGAACGCACCTTGCCGCTCGCGGTCACCAGCAGCGCCGCCAGATCGACCAGCGTCCCCGATGACACCTGGACGACGGCCTGCGGGCCGTTGAGCGGGGCATTGGCCCCTTTGGCGAGTACCTGTCCCATGGTCCCGCAACCTAGCGGGCACGATCGGTTCGTGCAGCCCTTCAACTCCCTCCACGCGCGTGTTGCCGTGATTGCGCATCTGGAAGCCGCCCTCGGGCCCCATTCCGGCAAGGGGAGCGTCACCTTCCTCGGCACCGAGAGCATCGACGTGCTGCGCTTCGGCACGGCGCCCGATGGTCTGATTCGCTACGCCACGGTCGGCATGAGCCTGCATCCGATGAGCAGCGCCGGGGTTGGCACCGTCGACCCGGCGGGACCGCGGGCCGAACTCCTGCTGAGCCTGCGCGCCCGTCCGGGTTCGGCCACCCGGGCGTGCTGCGCTCGCTGGCGATCCTCGCGAGCTCACCCGCGGTCGAGGGGGTCGTCATCGGGCCGGGAGCCAGCCTCACGCTCGGCGAGCCGCTCGTCGAAGGCTCGACCGCCGTGGCCGTGCTGGTCGCCGAGCCCGGCGGGCTGGTCGAGGACCTGGTGCTCGAGGGCGCCGTCGCGCCGGTCCGGTTCCTGCCGCTGCTGCCGCTGACTGCCGAGGAGGCGGCGTTCAAGCGGGTCCACGGCGCCGCGGCCCTGGAGGAGCGGTGGCTCGCCTACGGCACGGATCTTCGTGATCCGGCTCGCTCCAGCGTGCTGCTCGAGCAGTGAAACCCCGCTCATCTGGTGAGATGAGGGGCATGCAATTCGGCCGCTATTTCGAAGAGTTCGAGCCCGGTGCCGTCTACAAGCACTGGCCAGGCAAGACCGTCACCGAGTACGACGACCATCTGTTCTGCCTGCTCACGATGAACCACCATCCGCTGCATCTGGATGCGCACTACGCGGCTGAGACCACCCAGTTCGGACGCAACGTCGTCGTCGGCAATTACATCTACTCCCTGGTGCTGGGGATGTCGGTGCCGGACGTCAGCGGCAAGGCGATCGCCAACCTCGAGGTCGAGTCGCTCAAGCACGTCGCGCCGACCTTCCACGGCGACACGATCTACGCCGAGACCCTCGTGCTCGACAAGACCGAGTCCAAGTCCAAGGACGACCGCGGCATCGTCTACGTCGAGACCAAGGGCTACAACCAGGACGGCACGCTGGTCTGCATCTTCCGGCGCAAGGTCATGGTGCCCAAGCGCTCGTACGGCGAGGCCCGCGGGGGCGAGCAGCCCGGCCGTCCGGAGCTACGCCGCTAGCCGGAAGCGGGGAGCACTCCCCACGAGGTCAGCGCCTCGACCAGGCCGGTTGTCGTCGGAAGGGTCTCCAGCTCCCGGGGATCGGCCCAGCGCGCGTCCAGGGCGTCGGTCGCGGCAGCGAGTTCGCCGCTGACTACGGTCGCGAAGTAGTCGCCGATGTCGTAGCGGCCGCGGCGGACGCGTCCGGCCAGCTTGCCGACCCTGACGGTCAGCCCGGTCTCCTCAGCGACCTCGCGCGCGACGGCCGCTTCGTCGGACTCGCCGGGCTCGACGCGCCCGCCCGGCAAGGACCACAGCCCGCGCCCGGGCTCGTTGCCGCGCTGGATCAGCAGCAGGCGTCCATCGGCTCGGGCGATCACCGCGCCGACGCAGGGAACCGTCGCGGGTCTGGTCACAGTGAGGTCACGGTGAGTACTCCATCACGCCGCATCCGCAGGCATTGACGCGGTACACCACTCGGGCTGAGGCTGGCCATGATCCGCCACAAGGAGCCGACATGTCGTCCACAGCGTCGTGTGTTCATTGCCTCGGCCCGATCCGCCCACCAGGACTCTGGAGCAGTTCCTGGCAGTGCGACGAGCATGGCGCCACCCTCCCCTTCTTCGCCGCGGCGGTGCCGTCGGCAGGCGTGCTGGACCGGCTGCGGGCGGCGACCACGGTGCCGATCTGGGTGCCCCAGCCGCTGCCCACCGGCTGGTGTGTGAGCGCCATCGGCTGGGTGGGCGACGAACGGAGCGGCGCGCGGGCGACGGCGGTCGCCTGCTGCGGGCCGGCGCCGCTCGGGGGTGCGGCAGAGGCGGTGTTCATCGCCGAGGAGCCCGGCGTGGGGCTGGCCGCCCGGCTCGCCGGACTGCCGGCCGCGGCGCTGCAGGCCGGCGAGGGTCCGGGCGAGGCCAAGGTCACGGCGGCCCATCACCCGACCCCGCTGTGGGAGTTGCCCGGGGCCACGGCCGAGCGCGTCGGCTATGTGGGGGAGGCCCGGGGCGTCTGGCTGGCGACCGTCTTCTGGCCGTCGATCGCGAGCCTGCTGCTGATCGAGCACATGCTGCTGGTCGATCTCGCCGACCTGCCCGAAGGGCCCGAACGGCTACCCGTGGCTGGTGTTCGGCGCCCCGAGCGGGCGGTTGGTCAAGCGGGGCGCGGAGCCGAGCCAGGCTCAGGCCGCGCCCGCGGGTGCCAGCCCGGCGATCGACGCCGGACCGTAGCGCTCGAAGAGGTCCGCCACGGCGCCCTGCGCGGCCTGCGCGTCCTCGGTGACCAGGCTGAGGCGGGTGCGACGCTCGAGAATGTCGGCGACGGTGAGCGCCCCTTCGGCCCGCAGCGCCCAGACCACCTCGGCTCCGAGCACGCCCACTCCGGGAGCGACCGGCGCGGCCAGCGCGGCGTCGTCCGCGGCCAGCGCCGCCACCGCGAGTGCCTCGGCGCCGTAGCGGCGCACCAGCCGTGACGGCGCCTGGAGCTTTCCGAGCTCGTCCCGATGCGCCGCCCCCACGAGCGGCAGCGAACGCGTGTGGCACGCGGCGTCGGTCAGCGCCAGGAAATCGACGGTGTCCTCGGCCATCCGCCGGTAGGTGGTGAGCTTTCCGCCGACCACCGTCACGACCCCGCTCGTGCCGCGGGTGACGAGATGGCGCCGGGAGAGATCCGCGGTGCGGGCGCTCTGGTCCTCGCTGTGGGCAGCGACCAGTGGCCGCAGCCCGGCGAAGCTGCCGACGACCTCCTCGCGCGCGATCGTGCGTCCCATCCAGTAGGAGACGGTCCCGAGCAGGAAGTCGATCTCGGCGTCCTCGGCGTGGGGGACGTCGTCGACCTTCGCGACCGGGTCGTCGGTGAGGCCGACGATCACGAGCCCGTCGCGATGCGGGACCGCGAAGACGTAGTGATCCTTCTCGCCCGGAACGGCCAGCATCATTCCTGCCGCGGGAGTGCCGAGGGAACCGGCCCGCAGCACGATGTGGGTGCCCTTCGACGGGCGCAGCGGCGCGACCGGGCTGCCGTCGGCGTGCTCACCGGCCAGCGCGCTCGCCCAGACGCCGGTCGCGTTCACGACCGCGCGCGCGTTCACGGTCAGCTCCTCACCCGTGAGCTCGTCGCGCAGTCGGGCCGCATCGCCGGTGGCCCCGACCGCGCGCACCCGGGTGAGAATCCGGGCGCCGTGAGCGGCGGCGGTGCGGGCGACGGCGACCACCAGCCGCGCGTCGTCCTCCAGCTGGCCGTCCCAGAAGAGCATCCCGCCGGTCACGTCGGGTCGGACGCCGGACACCCAGCTGCGCGTCTCGGTGGCGCTGATCCGGCGCAGCCGCGGCAGGGTCCCGGGGTGAGTCCGGGCGGCCATGCGCAGGACCTCGGCCGCGCGGGTGCCGGCCTGCACCTTGATCCGATCGAGCAGGCTCGTGGTGTCGTTGTACGGCACCAGGAAGGGCAGCGCCCGCGTCAGGTGCGGGGCGATCGAGTGCATGAGGGCACCGCGCTCGCGGGCACTCTCGTACGCGATCCCCACGTCGCCGCTCGCCAGGTAGCGCAAGCCCCCGTGGACGAGCTTGCTGCTCCAGCGGCTGGTGCCGAACGCGAGGTCCTGCGCCTCGACGAGTGCCACCGACAGCCCGCGGCTCGCCGCGTCCAGAGCGCACCCCGGCACCGGTGATGCCGCCGCCGATCACCAGCACGTCGGGCTGACCGGAACCTGCCGACAGCGCATGCAGATCCTGAAGTCGCTGCTGCGCGTTGAGGTGGCTGGCCGGACTCGGGGCCGGGCGGGTCATGCGGGCTCCATTCGGGGTGGTGAGGGGTTGCTCAGGTAGCCGTCGAGCATCCGGCGCAGTTCGGCGGTGACGGCGGCTGCGTCGGTGCCTGCCGGCGCGACCCGGGCGGAGAAGACGAACGACTGCGCCAGCAGCAGGAGCAGGTGCGCGGCGGCCGCGACGTCGCACGGCTGGATGGATCCGTCGGCGATCCCGTCGCCGAGCATCTCGCGTATCCGCTCGGCGGCCAGCTGCTGCCCGGAGCCGAGCCGGTCGACCACGAACGGCAGGATCAGCTCCGGGTCGAGCTCGAGGACGCGCGTGACGAGCGGATGGTCGGCGAGCCGGCTGACCGCCTCGATGACGGCGGTGACCAGGCGCTCGCGGCCATTGCTGGCGGCCGCCAGGGCCGCCTGATCAGCGGCGGCGACCACCGCGCCGATCTCTTCGGTCAGCAGCGAACGCCACAGCGTCGGGGCGTCGCCGTACTCGCGGTAGACCGTCATCCGGCTCACGCCGGCGCGCCGGGCGACATCGGTCAGGGAGGTGCGGCGCAGGCCCACAGCGGCGACCTCTGCTGCGGCTGCCCGCAGGATCGTCGTGTTACGTTGCGACGTCACGTGTCACACCGTACTGCACCGTACTGATCCGCACTGCTCGTCTGCTCGGGGAGAAACCGTGGTCCAGCCCGCCAGCGCCGCCTCCTGGAACGGCTGGGGCGATCCGGCCCGCCGGCCCGGGCTGACCGCGCCGGTCCGTGAGTTCCTCGACCAGCGTTTCCAGGGTCTGCTGGTCCCCCCGCCGGCTCCGGTGGCGCTGGAGGAAGTGCGGCTCGCCCCGTCGGCGCTGAGCGCTGAGCTGCGCGAGCGCCTCGCTGCCATCGCGACGGTGAGCGAGGACCGCGAGGTGCGGGTGGCTCACGCGCGTGGCAAGTCCTACCGCGACCTGGTGCGCATCCGCTCCGGCGATGCCTCCGGAGCCCCCGACGCGGTCGTGTCGGTGCAGCGGCCGGCCCAGGTCGAGGAGCTGCTGGCGCTGTGCAGCCAGGAACGGATCGCGGTCGTGCCGTTCGGCGGGGGGACGAGCGTGGTCGGCGGCGTCGAGCCACTTCGCGGCGAGTTCGCGGCGCTGATCGCGCTGGACCTGGCAGGGCTGGACCGGCTGGTCAACCTCGACATCGTCTCTCATACCGCCACGCTGCAGCCGGGTCTTCGGGGCCCGCAGGCCGAGGCGCTGCTCGCGGCCCGTGGCTACACGCTCGGGCATTTCCCGCAGTCCTACGAGCTCGCGACGATCGGCGGCTACGCGGCCACCCGCTCGGCGGGCCAGGCGTCCACCGGCTACGGGCGCAGCGATGAGTTGGTCGTCGGCCTCACCGTCGCGACCCCGGCAGGCACGTTGCGCCTGGGACGGGCGCCGCGTAGCGCCGCCGGTCCCGACCTGCGCCAGCTCATGCTCGGCAGCGAAGGCGCGTTCGGAGTGATCACCGACGTCACCATGGCCGTCCGCCCGACCCCCTCCCACAAGCGATACGAGGCCTGGTTCTTCCCTTCGTTCTCCGCTGGGCTCGAGGCGCTGCGCCGGCTCGAGCAGCACAGGCTGGCGCCCGAGGTCTCCCGCCTGTCTGACGAGGACGAGACGATGGGCAACCTCGCGCTCTCGGGTCACGGGGGAGGCCTGTCGGGGGCCTATCTGAAGGCGCGCCGGGTCAAGGCGATGGCGATCTTCGGCTGGGAGGGCGAGCAGGACCTGGTGAGCGCGCGCCGCAAGCTCGGGTTGAAGGTGCTGCGTGCGGCCGGCGGCGTCGCGGTGGGTACGAGGGCGGGCCAGGCCTGGGAGTCGGGCCGGTTCGCCGCGCCGTACCTGCGGGATGACCTGATCGATGCCGGCGTGCTCGTCGAGACGCTCGAGACGGCGGCGTCCTGGGCGAAGCTTCCGCTGGTCCGCGAGGCCGTGCGGGAGGCCATCGTCTCCGCTTTGGGCGCCTCGTCCGGAGTGCTGGTCGGCTGCCACGTCTCGCACCTCTACCCGGCCGGCGCGTCGCTCTACTTCACGGTGCTCGCGCCCGCGGCGGCGCGCGATCCGCTCGGGCAATGGGACGCCGCCAAGCGGGCCGCGACCGAGGCGATCGTGGCTTGCGGCGCCACGATCACCCACCATCACGCGGTGGGCGCTGATCACGCGCCATGGCTCGCAGCGGAGATCGGCGAGCTCGGGGTCGACGTGCTGCGGGCGGTCAAGCAGCGCCTCGATCCGGCAGGGATTCTCAACCCCGGCAAACTGCTTCCATGACGGGAAGGGACCTGCTGCTCATCGTCCATCCGACGGCGGGCGGCGGGCGAGGTGCACGCGTGCTCCCGGAAGTCCTGCAGGTGTTGCGGGCCGGGGGCGGCGACGTCGCGTCGGAATTCACCCGGAGCATCGAGCACGCCGACGAGCTGGTGGGTCGTGCTGCCGGGCAGGACCGGGTGGCGGTCGCCCTCGGCGGCGACGGCCTGGCGGGCCGGGTGGCCGGCGCCTGCGTACAGCACGGGGCGCTGTTCGCCGCATTGCCGGGCGGGCGGGGAAACGATTTCGTCCGCGGGCTCGGCGTGAGCACCGAGCCCGTGGCGGCGGCCAGGCAATTCGCGCAGTGGACCGAGCGGGCCGCCGATATCGGATATGTCGCGGGTCCTGACGGGCGGGCGCGGGCCTTTCTCGGGATTGCCAGCCTCGGCTTCGACTCCGACGTCCAGGTGCGGGCCAACCGCACCAGGCTCATCCGTGGGTCGTCCGTCTACACCTACGCGGCGCTGCGCACTCTCGCCGGATGGCGGCCTGCGCGCTTCACCGTGACCGCTGACGACTCGCCGGCCGAAGAGATCACCGGGTGGTCGGTGGCCGCCGCGAATTCTCCGTATTACGGCGGCGGTATGCATTACGCCCCGTCCGCCAAGATCGATGACGGTTTCCTCGAACTTGTGACGGCTGAACGTTCCAGCAAGCTGCATTTCCTCGCGATGCTGCCGAAGGTGTTCTCGGGACGTCATATCGATGACCCACGAGTGCACGTGAGGAGAGCTCGAAGCATCCTGGTTGATGCGGATCGCCCGTTCCAGGTCTACGCGGACGGCGACCCGCTGGCGGATTTACCGGCGACGATTTCTGTAACACCTGGCGGCCTACGGCTACTCGGCCCTACGGTCCTGGCGTAGTCGTCAACAGAAGAAAAAGACTCGGCTAAATCCGGCAAATCAGTCTCGAGCGTCACCGCACCTTGGCAAGATGGAAAGGGCCAACGTGAACGGGAACGCGACCCCAGGTTTCCGCGTTCGACTCGTGGATCGGAAGGGCCTCATGGAAAGCAGCGCGCGCATCAGCCCTGCGCGTCGCGTCGCCATGGCCCTGATCGCGCTGGCCGGGATCACGCTAACCGCCACCTCCGTCGTCCAGCCTTCAGCGACACGCCCGAATGTGGCGTCGACCGCCGATCGTCAGGCCGACGGCAACCGGCTCACGGCGGCGCAGAACCCGCCTGCGCTTCCCGCTCGAGGCGCCGGCGCCGCCGCCACCTCGCAGGCTGACCCCGCCGCCGCGGGCGTTCCGGGCGCCGCCTCGATCACCGTCGGTCCGGGGGCCATCCCGCCGATGGTGCTGTCCGCTTATCGACGGGCCGCCGCGACCCTCGCCGTGCAGGACCCTTCGTGCCACCTGACCTGGCCGGTGCTTGCCGGAATCGGCAAGGTCGAGACCGACCACGGCCGTAGCTGGGGCTCCGCCGCCCGGATCACGGCCAGCGGGGAAGTCGTGCCGACGATCCTCGGCCCGGTGCTGAACGGTCGCGACGGCACGGCGCTGGTGCTCGACACCGACGGGGGCGCCTACGACCAGAACCGCCAGTACGACCGGGCGGTCGGCCCCATGCAGTTCGTTCCCGCCACCTGGGCCGAGCTCGGCCGAGATGGCAATGGCGACGGAGTGAAGGATCCCAACAACATCTGGGACGCCACGCTTGCCGCCGGGGGCTATCTCTGCGGCGGTGACCGTGACCTGGCCACCCCGGGCGACCTGCGCTCGGCGATCCTGGCCTACAACCCGTCGTCGGCGTACGTCAGCGCGGTCCTGGCCTGGGCGGCGGCGTATCAGAAGGCCGGGGCCAACCTCCCCGCGCTCGATGGGGTGCCCGATCCGCTCGTCCTCGGTGCCGGCGGCGTCGCGGGTGAGGACCCCTTCGGCGACGCGCTCACCTATGGCGACACCGGCGGCTTCACCGATAACGGCTCCACCAATGTCTATGGCGTGAGCGACCCCGCGCCCAACCTGTTCGGCAGCGGAGGCGTCCTCGGGCCGGTGACGGGTGGCGGCGGGTCCACGCCGACCCCGTCCCCGACCCCGTCGCCGAGTCCGTCGCCGTCGCCGTCTCCCTCCACGTCGCCGACGCCGACCCCGAGCCCCTCGAAGTCGCCCCAACCCACCCCGTCGCCGACTCCGACTCCGACCCCGACGCCCACACCGACCCCGACGCCCGACACCGACTCCGACCCCACACCCCCGACGCCGACCCCGACTCCGACCCCGCCGGTCTGCGCTGACCCGGGCGTGAGCATCGACCCGGCAGGAACCGTGACGGCCCTGGCGGTGGACACCGATGGAGACGGCGTCAACGACGTGCTGCGCGTCACGATCCCCGTCTCGGCTGCCAACGCCGGCACGTACACCGTCGGCCTGCGACTGATCGATGGATCCGGCCTGCGGGTCACCAGCACGCTGGTCGGCCGTCACGCTGGGTGCCGGCACCCAGACCGTCATCGCTGACCTGCCCGGTCAGGACATCGGAGACGCCGGTGCCTCCGGAGTCATGACCGTTCGCGTCACGGTGCGCGACGCCGGTGACCTCGTGAGCTGCGCCGTCTGCTGCTGGCAGGCGCGAGCGCCGGTCAGGTCGACGCCAGCACGTTCGTCGGCTGGTCCACCACCATCGACCGGCTGAACCAGCGCCTCGCGCAGGACATCGCGTCCGGACAGGTGAGCGGTTCGGCGGCGACCGTCCTGCCGGCCGACATGCAGGCCCCCTCGGCCGCAGCGCCCGACCTCGCGTCCTTCCGCACCGCGCTCGCCGGCACCCCGGCGGTCTCGGCGCAGGAGCTGGTGCGGCTGGACAGTCTCGCCTCGCGCCTGATCGCCCAGGGCGGCGTGAGCGGCACCGGAACGGCGCTTCCGTTGACCGACAACCTCGATCCGTCCGCCGACGGGGTTGGCTGAGCTGTCGGCTGACCGCGGGTTGATCGGCTCCCGGGCCTGACCCGGCCGCTCCCGTACGATCGCAGCCGGACAGGAGTCAGCGCTGCGTATCGATCTGCACACCCATTCGACTGCCTCTGATGGCACCGACACCCCGTCAGCGGTCATGGCAGGCGCTGCCGGGGCCGGTCTCGACGTTCTCGCCCTGACCGATCACGACACCACCGGCGGCTGGGCCGAGGCCGTGGCGGTGCGACCCCGCGGGCTCACGCTGGTCCTCGGCGCCGAGCTCTCCTGCATGGTCGAGGTGCCGGCGCTCGGCCGGCAGATCAGCATGCACCTGCTCGCGTACGGTTTTGACCCCGAAGAGCCGGCGCTCGCGGCCGAACGGCTCCGGATGCGCCAGGCCCGCGTCGACCGGGTCGAGCAGTGGCAGCAGATGCTGCGTGACGACGGTTACGACCTCTCGCTCGAGCCGCTGCGGCGCCAGGCCGAGCACGGCACGGTGGGCCGGCCGCACTTCGCCAGCCTGCTGGCGGAATCCGGGCTGGCCCCCTCCTTCGAGGCGGCCTTCGGCCCGGATTGGGCAGGTGGGCGCTACCGGATCCCGCGGGCGGGCTGGGATGTGTTCGACGCCGTGGCGAAGGTCGCGGGGGCAGGTGGGGCGACGGTCTTCGCCCATCCCTACGCGCGGCTGCGCGGAGCCGTCGTCGGGGAGCCCGAGATCCGCGCCCTGGCCGCGGCGGGGCTGACCGGGATCGAGGTCGACCATCCCGACCACGCGCCTGATGACCGGCAGGCGCTGCGCCGGCTCGCCGACGAGCTGGACCTCGTCGTCACCGGCAGCAGCGACTACCACGGCACCCGCAAGGATCAGGGGCTCGGCGCGGAGACGACCGACCCGCGCCAGCTGGAGCGACTGCTGGCGGGTGTGACCGGGCGACGCCCTGTCACCGACGCGGTCTGAGGGCTCCCGCGTTGAATCACGTCCACTACTTCGACGGCAAGCTCTTCGGCGAGGTCTTCGTCACCCTCATGGTGATCATGGATCCGCTCGGCACCGTCCCCGTCTTCCTGGCACTGACCAACGGCCGGACCATGAAGGCGCGGCACCGGCTGGCCTGGCAGGCCGTGGTGACAGCGGGCGCCGTCATCGGGATCTTCGCCGTCTTCGGCCAGTCGATCCTGAGCTATCTCGGTATCACGCTGCCGGCGCTCCAAGGCGCCGGCGGGCTGCTCCTGCTGCTGGTCGCGCTGGAACTGCTGACCGGACGCACCGACACCCCGGCCGAAGTGCGCGACGTCAACGTGGCACTGGTCCCGCTGGGCACGCCGCTGCTCGCCGGGCCGGGTGCGATCGTCGCCACGATCGTCTTCGTGCGCGGCGCGCACGGGGTCGCGGGACTGCTGGCGATCATCGCTGGAGTACTGGCCGTCCATGTTGTGCTGTACTCGGCTCTACGCTTCTCCGTGCTGCTCATCCGGGTGATCAAGGACACGGGAATCTCCTTGCTGACACGCATTTTCGGGCTCCTGCTCTCGGCGATCGCCGTGCAGCTGGTCGCCGACTCGGTCACGGCGTTCGTCAGGCATCCGGGTGGGCACCTCTGATGCGCCGGATCGCCCTGCTCGGCGTCGCGGCAGCCCTGGCATTGCTGGCCGGGTTCGCCGCCCCCGCCCTGGCCGCCGGGCCGTCGCTGGCCGGCGTCGAGGCGGCGCTGGTCAAGAGCCCGGTCTACCTGGACCCTGCGGCCGGCGGACCGCAGATCGACGCCCGACGGCTGCGCGCCGTGATCCCGAAGGGCACCTACTTCGCCTCCTTGCCGACCTCCGACGTGGCCGCCACCGCCACGACGGCCGGACCCGCCGATCCGGCCGCGCTGCCGGCCCTGCTCTCGTCGCAGATCGGCAAGGGCGGCACGTTCATCGTGATGGTCGGGGGCAAGCTCTACGGCTCGAGCACCACGGTCCCCGGCTCGCTCGGGGACGAGCTCGGCTCCGCCCAGTCGGCGCTTCCGGCCAGTGGTGACGCGACCAGCGCGCTCGTCGCTCTGATGCGATCGCTGTCCGGCAGCGGAGCCGTGGCCGATGCGCCGGGACCGAGCCACGCAGGCGGCCCGGTGGGACCCGCGCTGCTCATCGCCATGGCGATCGCGCTGGCGGCCGGAGCTCTGACGCTGTGGTGGTGGCTGCGCCGGCCGCCGAGTCGTCGGCGCATGCCGCGTCGCCCGCCGCCGCTTCGCGACCTGGTGGAGATCGACCACGAAGGCAACATCGTCAAACGCACGCCGGCGAGCGAACGCCGGCGCTGAGCCTCATTCCAGCCCGAGACGCTTCTTGGCGGCGGTCAGCGCCGGACCCTCACGCTGGGTCCTCGGTAGCAGCGTCAGGCCGTTGTGCAACGCCCGTACGCCGAGCGTCGCCCCGAGATCCGTCAGCGGGAGGCCGGGGAGCCGGTACATCCGGCGCGCCCAGGGCGGCAGCATCGCGAACGCCAGCCCGCCGAGGCCGTACCAGGCGGGCCGGGCCGGGGTCAGCAGGGCGACCTTTCGCGGCATCGGCGGATGGATGACGAAGCGGGCGGCCTCCCGCGCCTGGGCCCCGACCTCCAGCTGCGGGCGCATCTGGGCGTAGTACGCGGTGATGTCCGCCACGGAGTGCGGCGCGAGCTCGTGGGGCACCCCGAGCAGCCCCCCGGCCGTCGCCTGCTCGGCGACATAGCGGTCGGCCTCCGCGTCGGTGAGCGCCAGGCCGCCCCGCCGGGCTGTCGTCAGAAACGAGTCGACCTCGGTCACGTGGACCCAGGTGAGCAGCTCGGGATCTCTTGCGCTGTAAGGGCGATTGCTCACCGGATCGATCCCGTTCACCGTCCGGTGCAGTCCGCGCACGCGGGCTGCTGCCCGGTGCGCCTCAGCGGTGGTGCCGTAGGTGACGGTGCCGATGTAGCGCGCGGTGCGCACCAGCCGCCCCCACGGATCGGCGCGAAATTCCGAATGGGCCGCCACTCCCGCCATCGCCAGCGGGTGCAGCGCCTGCAGCAGCAGCGCCCGCAAGCCGCCGAGGCCGAGCAGCGGATCGCCATGGACCCGCCAGGAGACGCTCTGCGGACCGTAGATCCCGGGATCGGGGGCGATCCGGAGCAGCTTCGCGTCGCCGTCGGCCACCTCTTGGGCTCCGCTGCTCGTCACCTCTACCAGCGTGCCACGCGACGGCGATCGCGGCATGGGCGAACGACACGGTCGGCGATGGCCTCATGCGGTTGTTCGGCGGCCCGGCGGCGGTCAGGATGGGGGCCATGGGCCGGGTCATCGCCGTTGCCAATCAAAAGGGCGGCGTCGCCAAGACGACGACCGTCGCCAGCTTGGGTGTGGCGCTTACCGAGCTCGGGCGCCGGGTGCTGCTCGTCGACCTTGATCCGCAGGCCTGCCTGACCTTCTCGCTGGGCCTGGATCCCGAGTCGCTCGACATTTCGGTGCACGACGTGCTGCTCGGGCGGGTGAGCGCGGCGGTCGCGATCGCGACGACCGAGGACGGGCCGGCGATCCTGCCCTCGACCATCGACCTCGCCGGAGCCGAGGCGATGCTGCTGCCGCGCACCGGCCGCGAGTACGTGCTGCGCAGCGCGCTGGACGAGGTCCTCGACAGTTACGACGACATCCTGCTGGACTGCGCGCCGTCGCTGGGTGTGCTGACCATCAACGCCCTCACCGCCGCCGGGGAAGTGCTGATTCCCCTGCAGTGCGAGACACTTTCCCATCGCGGGGTCGGCCAACTGCTCGACACCGTCGCTGACGTGCAGCGCCTCACCAACCGGGGGCTGCGGGTCCGCGGGGTGCTGCCGACCTTGTACGACGGGCGCACCACTCACGCCCGCTCGGTGGTGGCTGACGTCGCCGAGCGTTACGGGCTGCCGGTGCTCGAACCGCCGATTCCGAAGTCGGTGCGCTTCGCCGAGGCGCCCGCTGCCGGCCGCTCGGTGCTCGTCACGGCGTCGCGCGGGCGAGGTGCCGAGGCCTACCGCGAGCACGCCCGCCTGCTGATCACGGATGCCGCGCCGGAGCCGGTGACGATCTCGCTCGACGAGCCACGAAAGGCGTTGGCATGAGCCGGCCTCAACCGAGCTTCGACCGACTGCGCCCGCGCACGGCCGGGGCGACCCGTCCGCCGAGCGCCACCACCGGCTGGCAACCCCCGCCGCCCGCAGGCAGCCAGGCACGCCGCCCCCTGTTCAGCGTCGACGAGCCGGGAGAGGCCGCGTTCGGCTCGATCTCCATCGAGTGCTCGAGCTGCCAGGAGGTTTCGGTGCTCGCGCTGCGCCAAGCCCTGCGCCTTGCTGTCCCGAGCCTCTACCTGCCGGTCCTGCGCGGCCGCTACCCCACCTGGCTGCACTGCCCGGCCTGCGGCGACTGGACCTGGACCCGCGTCCGGATGCGCCTGTAGTCCTCACCCGTCGTGCAGCGTGTGCAGCCGGACCTGCGTGGACACGGGCTTCGGCGAGCTCGGCGGTGAGGTAGGTGCGGTGCGGCTGGCGGCGCCGGTCGGTGGGGGAGCCGGGGTTCAGCAGCCGCATCCCGCTGGGGCTCGTGGAGTCCCAGGGAATGTGGGAGTGGCCGAAGATCAGCAGATCCGTGCCGGGGTAGCGGCGGTCGGCGCGCTCCTCGCGGCGCTTGGCTCCGCCCGTCTCGTGGACGACGGTGACGCGTACCCCCTCCAGCGCGACGTGTGCGGTTTCGGGAAGCTGCGCGCGGAGGTCGGGACCGTCGTTGTTGCCCCAGACGCCGATCAGCTGAGGCGTCGCAGCCCTGCAAACGCTCGAGCAGGTCCACGCCGACCCAGTCGCCGGCGTGCACGACCACGTCGGCCTCGGCCACCGCTGCCCACACCTCGGGGGGCAGGTCGCGGGCGCGCTTGGGGACGTGGGTGTCAGCGAGAACGAGCAGCCGCACCCGTCCAGCCTGCCAGCTACACGCTGGCGAGCACCTCTTCGACCGGACGGCCGTCGAGAACCGCGTCGGTCAGCCCGGTGACGCGGCCGCAGCCCACGCAGCGCGAGGCCAGTGCGAGCCAGCGGGCGTTACCGTCGCCGTCGGCGCTGACTCCGACGGCGAGTTCCACCAGCGACTGGCAGCACGCCGGGCACTCGTGGGTGTCGGGAATGTCCAGCGTTCTGTGCTGTCGACGAGGTCGGTCACCTGGGCGCAGGCGACGCATCGGCGCCGGGCCACTCCCTCGCGGGGATCGGCCTGGACGTAGCCGCAGAACTGCGGGTCATCCTCGTGGCGCGCACACTGCAACACCATCGGATGGGTGATCGGCGGGCAATCGTTCAGCTCGGAGAGCCACTGCAGCAGATCGCTCGCTTCGTCCGCGGTCCAGTTCACGGCTCCGGACAGGGGGTCAGCATGCTTGAAGAGCGCCACTCGCCAGGCATCGGCGCAGCGAGCGGCGGCCTTGAATCCTGCCGGCCCTGAAACTGATCAGCTGGCTTCGGCTACGCCCTGCTCGCCGCTGCTGCTGCCACGACCCCGGCCGCCGCGCCTGCGCCGCCGGCGAGCCGGAGCATCTGCGCCCGGCTCTCCCTGGGCGGCTGTGCCGTGCTGGCCTTCGGCCGGCGCCGAACTCTCGACGGAACCGGACTCGATAAGGGCTGTGGTGCCGGCGCCGCCGCGGGTGCGCGTGCGCGAACGCGGGGTCCGCTTGGCGGCGGGCCGCTGCGAGTCCTGCCGCTGCGAGTCCTGGCGCGGCCCGTCCTGACGAGTCGCCTCGCGGCCGCGGGCGGGGGACTTGCTGCGCCGGCCCGTTTCGCCCAGATCCTCGACCTTCTCGGCGGCAAGGCCTTCGCGTACCCGCTGGTCACGAGGCAGCGTGCCCTTCGCAGTGCGAGGGATGTCGAGCGCGTCGTAGAGGTGATCCGAGGTCGAGTAGGTCTCCGGCGGGTCGGGGAACGGCAGCTTCAGCGCCTCGTTGACCATCCGCCAGCGTGCGAGGTCGTCCCAGTCGACGAACGTGACCGCGACACCCTTCTCGCCCGCCCGGCCGGTGCGCCCGATGCGGTGCAGGTAGATCTTCTCGTCCTCGGGGCACTGGTAGTTGATCACGTGGGTGACGCCTGCGACATCGATCCCGCGGGCGGCCACGTCAGTGGCGACGAGGGTGTCGATCTTCCCGGCGCGGAAGGCTCGAAGCGCCTGCTCACGCGCACCCTGACCGAGGTCGCCATGGACGGCGGCGGCGGCGAAGCCGCGCTCGGAGAGGTCCGCGGCGACCTTGTCGGCGGTGCGCTTGGTGCGAACGAAGACCATCGCCAGCCCGCGGTCCTTGGCCTGCAGCACGCGCGAGAGGGTCTCGGCCTTGTCGAGCGCATGGGCCCGGAAGACGTGCTGGTGGGTGGTGGGAACGGTGCGGTTCTCGTCCGGCATCTCGGCGCGGATGTGCACCGGGCGGGTCAGGAACCGCCGCGCCAAGGCAACGACCGGCCCGGGCATGGTGGCCGAGAACAGCATCGTCTGGCGGTCGGACGCGACCTGCTCGAGGATGGATTCGACGTCCGGCATGAACCCGAGGTCGAGCATCTCGTCGGCTTCGTCGAGGACCAGCGCGCGCACGCCCGACAGGTCGAGGTAGCGCTGGCGAGCGAGGTCGAGCAGTCGGCCGGGGGTGCCGACGACGATCTCGACACCCGCCTTCAGCGCCTCGACCTGCGGCTCGTAGGCGCGGCCGCCGTAGACGGCCAGCACCCGGGTGCCAAGGAGCCGCCCGGCGCGCTTGAGGTCCTCGGTGACCTGGACGCACAGCTCACGAGTGGGGACGACGGCAAGAGCGAGCGGGCGGCAGGCCTTCGGGCTCGGCGGCGCGGCCCGCGGTGACCCGCTCCAGCACCGGGATACCGAAGGCCAGTGTCTTTCCGGTGCCGGTGCGCGCCTGCCCGATGACATCGGTGCCCTCGAGCGCGATGGGCAGCGTCAGGGCCTGGATCGGGAAGGGGGCGGTGATGCCGGCCTCCGCGAGGGCCGTGACGATCGGGGCGCTCACGCCGAAGGAGGCGAAATCGCGGGGGCCCGGTTCGGCCTCGGCGGGCCGCTTCGACGAGCGGTACGTCGGGTGCGATCTCGCTGCTCGACCTCGGTGGCTTGACGGCGGCTCCTGGGCACGACGCTGACGGTTTGGTCCGTTCACAATTCAAGCTCCTGGCGGCTACGAGCGGCCGTCAGGGACGGAGCCGCTCACAACTCGGAGGGCCCTCATGAGAAGGGCACTGGGCGAAGCCCGACGGATGTCAAGCTCGCGTACCTATCGTACGGCACACCTTTGTCCTGAGCGTGCCAGCGCAAAGTGCGCGTCGCGCAGGGCAGCGCCGGGTGCCGGGTCCTCGTATGGTCTGGTCGTGGCCCCGACCGAGAGCGACGCGAGCTTTTCCGGCGTGGACGATCCCGACCGTGCTGGATTGATCGACCTGCTCGGAGCACTCGCGTACGGCGAGCTGTCCGCCTTCGAACGGATGGCGTCCGACTCCCGGATGGCGCCCAACATGGGCGACCGTTCGGCCCTCTCGGCGTTCGCGGCCGGTGAGTTCACCCACTTCCAGCAGCTCTGCCAGTACCTGATCGAGCTCGGGGTCGAGCCCGGAGGAGGCGATGGCCCCCTACGTCGCCGCGCTGGACACCTTCCACGATCTGACCGCACCCGCCGACTGGCTGGAAAGCCTGGTCAAGGCCTACGTCGGCGACGGCATCGCGCGCGACTTCTACCGCGAGGCGTCGGCCTACCTCGACCCGCCCTCGCGTGACCTGGTGCGTCAGGTGCTCGGCGACGTCGGCCATGCGGCCTTTGCCGTCGACCGGGTGCGCGCCGCCATCGCCGCCGACCCGCGGGTCGGAGGCCGGCTGGCGCTGTGGGCCCGCCGCCTGGTGGGCGAGGCGCTCACCCAGGCGCAGCGGGTCGCGGTCGAACGCGAAGGCCTGGTGGCGCTGCTCGCCTCGGGCGCGTCAGACCTGGCCGAGCTCGGGACGCTCTTCCAGCGCGTCATCGACGGTCATTCCGAACGGATGCGCTCGCTGGGCCTCTCTGAATAACCCGGACTTGCGCCGCCGGCTACATGGCGGCTGTCTACATCGCGGCGCCGAAGCCGACGCGCCGCCCCTCCGCTTCCGCGATCTCGACGTAAGCGAGCTTGCCGACGGGCACGACGACCCGGCGGCCCTTCTCGTCCTGCAACGACAGCACCCCGAGCTCGGAGCGAATGGCGTCAGCGACGGCTTGCTCGACTTCCTCCGGAGTGAGCGTGCTTTCCAGAACCAGCTCGCGGGCCGCGTACTGGACCCCGATCTTGACCTCCACCGAGGAACCTCCGCGTCGTAGGGGATTTCACAGTACGGGCGAGGGCACGCACCGCACCCGCGTGTCGCGGGTCTTTCGCTCTGGGCCGATCGGATCGACCCGCGCGTTCAGACCTTGGGCGCGCCCGACAGCCCGCGCCAGGCCAGCTGCACCAGCAGGTCCACCGCGTGTTCCTTGGTGACGGCCCCGCCGGAGGTGAGCCACCAGCGGGCACCGACCTCGGCGATCCCGGCGACCCCGACCGACAGCAGTTCCGCGTCTTCCGGGCGGTAACCGGTGTCACGGGCGATGGTGGCGGCGATCGCGTTCACGCAGTCGGTCAGGCTGCCTTCGACGCGGGCCCGCACCGCCGGTTCGTTACGCAGATCGGATTCGAAGACCAGCTGGTAGGCGCCGCTGGGATCATCGACGAAGTCGAAGTAGGCCTGCACCGAGCGGCTGACCCGGACATGGTTGTCACTGGTCGACTCCAGCGCCTCGCGCACTCTGTCGCCGAGCTCGCGCGTGTGCTCGTCGAGCAGCGCGAGATACAGGTCGAGCTTGCCGGGAAAGTGCTGGTAGAGCACCGGCTTGCTGACGCCGGCGCGCTCGGCGATCTCGTCCATCGCCGCGGAGTGGTAGCCCTGCGCCACGAAGACTTCGCGAGCTGCGCCGAGCAACTGGCGGCGGCGGGCCTGGCGCGGAAGGCGACCTCGGCGCACCGGCTCCTTGGACGCCTGATCGGCACTCACCGCTTGCCCCCTTCTGGCAGTCACTGCTGATGCGCCAGACAATCACAACTTGGCCGTGATGCCGTGAGAGGACGAGCGCCGGACGGTCAGCCTGCCGACGGTCAGCCTGTCAGTCCTGTCCCGCGGCAGCCCGGCTGCCCGAGCGGGTACGCAGCGGGTGAGGGGCATCCCGATCCGGGAAACGCTTCAGGTACTCACCTTCCAGCAGGAGCATGCGCTTGGTGTGGGCGGCGAGCGCGTCGTCCGAGGCCTCGAGGAACGTCTCGTGGCGCGTGGCGTGAAGGGTGGCGAGCTCGCGGGCGAGGACAGCGTCGGTCAGCTGGTCCGCGTCTATGCCGTCTGGGTGTTGAGCCATGACCTACTCAATACCCTGACGGGCGGGCCTGCATCCACCTCATCCCAGAACTGGCGCGAACAGGTCGCCGCTGGTGGAGGTGCGCTCCAGCACGTCGGGTGCCTCGAAGACGAGCTGCTCGGCGTGCGTGCACCCTTCGACCTCGTCCCAGCTGATCGGGGTGCTCACGGTGGGGCGCGGCCGCGCGCGCAGCGAGTAGACGCTGATCGTGGTCTTGGCCGGGTTGTTCTGCGACCAGTCGATGAAGACCTTTCCGGGCCGCAGCGTCTTGGTCATCCGGCTGACGACGAGGTCGGGATGCTTGCGTTCGAGCTGCTCGGCGAGCTTGCGGATCTCATCGGACGTCGAATCCGCGGAGCGCCTGCCGCTCGCTCGGGCGTAGAGCTGCATTCCCTTCGACCCGCTGGTCTTGGGATACCAGTCGCGGTCGCTTTCGGCGCGTACCAGCTCGGCGACCCGGCAGCATTCGACGATGGTGGCCGGTGGTCCCGGGTCGAGGTCGATCACCAGCATGTCCGGCGGTTTCGCGGCACCCTTCGGGCCGACCCTCCACATCGGGGTGTGCAGCTCCAGCGATGCCAGATTGGCGACGTACACGAGGGTGGCGAGCTCGTCGACGATCACGAAGTCGATGACGTCACGATCTTTGGTCGAGCCGGGGCTCGGGAGGGTGGCCGTGCGTATCCACTCGGGCAAGCCGCGCGGCACGTTCTTCTCGAAGAAGAACGCCCCGTCGACGCCGTTGGGATAGCGCTTGCGGGTCAACGGGCGGCCGGCGAGATGGGGGAGCAGGAACGGCGCGATGCGCGTGTAGTAGTCGAGGATCTGCGCCCTTGGTGAAGCTGCGCGTCCGGATAGAGCACCTTGTCGAGGTTCGACAGCACGAGACGGCGGCCCTCGACGTCGACGGGCACTTTGGAGTCGCTAGGTGTCACGGACGACCGCCTCTGGTGCGATGTCGAAACGCAGGCCTTTGAAGGACGGGGCGCGCAGCCTGCCTTCCGTGGTCCATTCCCGGAACTCCACCACAGCCACCAACTCGGGCCGGACCCATCGCGCCGCGGCGTAGTCGCGCGCCGGCAGCCCCGTCAAGGCGGCGAACGGTGGCTCGGTGCTGGGAAGCGCGGCCAGTCGCTTCTGCAGCTCCGCGAGCGTGCGTCCGGAGAAGCCGCTGCCGACCTGTCCCGCGTACGTCAGCACCCCGCCCTCGTAGACCCCGACGAGCAACGCCCCCAGCTGGCCGGCGCGGCCGTGCTGACCCGGTTCCCAGCCGCCGACGACCACGTCCTGGCGGCGTCGGAACGGCTTCTTGATCCAGCTCGACGAGCGCCGCCCGGGCTCGTACGGCCGGCCCTTCAGCTTCGCGACCACGCCTTCCAGACCCTGCTCGTGGGCGATCGCCTCCACGTCAGCGGCAGTCACGTCCGGCGCGCACAGCGAGGGCGGGGCATCGACGGGCAGCGACTCGAGGAGTGCGCGGCGCTCCTCGTACGGCAGTCCCATCACGTCGCGACCGTCGTACACGAGCACATCGAAAGGCAGGAACGACGCGGGAGCCGACGCCGCGAGACGACGTGCCCTGGCCTCGTCGTTGACCGCCATCCGGCTCTGCAGCGCACCGAAGGACGGCCGCCCGTCGGGTCCGAACGCCACGATCTCGCCATCGAGGCGAAACCCGTTCCGCCCGCCCTCGCCGGTGGCGTCGAGCAGGCGCCGCGCGACGGCGACGACCTCGGGATAGGTCTGCGTGATGTCGGCGCCCGACCGCGAATGGATCCGGATACCTCCTTCTTCCTGGCGCCGGATGCTCACCAGCGCGCGGACCCCGTCCCACTTGAACTCATAGCACCACTGCGCACCGGTAGGCAGCGGGCCGGAGGCGGCGAGCATCGGCCGGGCGTCCCACACGTTGCTGCTCGCCGGCCGGGGCCATCTTGCGGTTCTACCCGTTTCTTTCGGATGTGGGGGTCGTTGCAGCACCCAGAGCGATCTCGGCTGTCGAGACGATGAGGTCTGGGAGAGAGATGACTGGGTTGCGAGTGCGGCGTGCTCGGGTAGCTGCCGCCGCTGCCGTGCTGGCCGTGCCGGCGTTGGCGTTCGGGGCGCAGTCCTCGGCGTCCGCGTCGCCCTTGCTGGGCGGACTGGTCTCCCAGCTGTTCACCGGCAATCTGCTGCCCGGCCTGGCCAGCGCCACGAACCTCGGACCCGCCCCCGCGTCGACCCCGATGTCTCTCGTGGTCGGGCTTTCCCGGCCGGATCCGGCCGGTGAGAGCCAGTACCTCGCCGCCGAGTACAACCCCTCGAGCCCGCTGTATCACCAGTTCCTGACGCCGAGCACGTTCGCGGCGAGGTTCGGGGTGCCGGCCGCCACGCGCAGTGCGGTGATCTCCTGGCTGACCTCGAGCGGCCTGCACGTCGACAGCGTCTCGGCGGCCGGCGACAACTACGCGGTGTCCGGCACCGCCTCGCAGGTGGCGAGCACGTTCAAGACGAGCATCCGGCGCTTCACGACGGACGGTAAGGGCTTCCTGGCCAACACCACGTATCCGGCGGTGCCCTCAGGCCTGCCGGTCAACACCATCGTCGGGCTGAACACGCTGCAGGGCTTCTCCACGCCCGCCAAGCAGACCCCCGCGCAAGACACCTGCCTCGCCAGCACGTGCCTCGGTGTCACGACGCCCAAGGACCTGTGGTCGGTCTACGACCAGCCGGCGGCGTATCAGGGCGCCGGCCAGCAGCTCGCCGTCTTCGGTGAGGGCCAGAGCGCTGACGTCATCACCGACCTGCGCCAGTTCGAGACCGCCAACGGGCTGCCGCAGCTCCCCGTGACCGTCAAGCACCCGGCGGGCGACACCGACTTCAGCGACGACACCGGCCGCGAGGAATGGAACATCGACACCCAGGCCTCCTCCGGCATGGCGCCGCAGGCCGACGGGATGACGCTCTACTTCGGCTCGAGCCTGTCCGACGCCGACGTGCTGAAGATGTTCCAGCAGTGGACCGACGACGCGAACGGCCCGATGCAGGCGAACGCGTCGTTCGGCGAGTGCGAGACCAACCCGACCAACCCGCTCACCGGCGGCCCGCTCTCGACGCTGCCGCTGCCCGTGATGGAGGGGCTCGGGAACAACCTGCAACCACAGGCTGATGCAGTACTGAAGCAGGCCGCGATGGAGGGCAAGACGCTCTTCAGCTCGACCGGCGACACCGGGTCGTCGTGCCCCGTCATCGCGGCTCCGGTGATTGGCGCCGGCAATGGCCTGCTGAACCAGGTGGTGCCGCTCACCAACTACCCGGCGTCGTCGCCCTTCGTGACCGCGGTCGGCGGGACGGTGCTCTACACCGACGGCAACGGCAACCGCGCGCAGGAGTACGCCTGGACCTTCACGGGCGGTGGCTCCTCGCTGCTGATCGGCCTTCCCGATTACCAGCAGGGCGTGAGCAACAACAACATCCCGTGCCTGCAACCCACGCCCGGGGTGGCGTGCCGGGCGGTGCCCGACGTGGCCGCGCAATCGGGCGACGTGCTCACTAACGGCTACCAGATCTACAGTGCCGGCGCGGCGACCGAAGGCGGCGGCACCAGCCTGTCCTCCCCGCTGTGGATGGGCATGTGGACCCGGGTGCAGGGCGCCAAGGGCGGCACGGGCAACGGATTCGCGAACTACCCGCTCTACGCGATGGGTAAGAACGCGACCACCGAGGCCCGCGACTACACCGACATCACCCTCGGCAGCAACGGCCTCTACGCCGCCGGGACCGGCTGGGACTACACCACCGGATGGGGTGCGCCGAAGGTCGCCGGGCTGATCTGCGACATCGCCGGCAAGTGCTAGCCGGCTGACCGGGGCAGCTCTTGCGGGAACGGGTGTGCGTTTGTCCCGGGCGCGGGGGATGATCCTTCGGTGAGATCCATCTGGAAGGGCGCCATCTCCTTCGGTCTGGTGACGATCCCGGTCAAGCTCTACTCGGCGACCGAGGAGCGTGACGTCTCGTTTCACCAGGTCCACCGCGAGGACGGCGGGCGTATCAAGTACAAGCGCGTCTGCACCGTCGACGGCGAGGAAGTCAGCTACGGCGACATCGCCAAGGGCTACGACCTCGGCGGCGGTGAGATGGTGGTCCTGACCGACGAGGACCTTGCCGGGCTGCCGCTGACGACCTCGCGCACCATCGACGTGCTGCAGTTCGTCCCGCTCGAGCAGGTCGACCCGATCTACTTCGCGAAGTCCTACTACCTCGAGCCGGATCGCACCGGCACCAAGCCCTACGCGTTGCTCCGTGACGCCCTGGAGGAGTCCGGACGCGTCGCGCTGGTGAAGGTGGCGCTGCGCCAGCGCGAGACCCTGGCCACCCTGCGCGTGCGCGACGGCGTCTTCGTGCTCGAGACCATGCTGTGGCCCGACGAGGTGCGTAAGCCCGACTTCGGCTTTCTCGACGAGGACGTGTCGGTGCGCCCGCAGGAGCTCGCCATGGCCGGCTCCCTGATCGAAACGCTCGCCGGGGACTTCGACCCGAGCCAGTACACCGACGGCTATCGCGAGGCGCTGCAGGCGGTGATCGACGCGAAGGTGGCCGGACGCGAGGTGGTCGCGCCGTCCGAGCCGGAATCGTCCGGCGGTGCGGTGCTGGACCTCATGGCCGCCCTGCGGGCCTCGGTCGATGCGGCCAAGGGTAAGAAGAGCAGCGCGGTGGCCGCCGAATCTGCTGACGAGAAGCCGGCGAAGCGGGCGACCAAGAAAGCCGCGGCGAAGAAGGCCGCGCCGGCTCGCAAGCGGCGTAGCGCCTGATTGCGGCAAGCGGCTCAAGACCGAGTGGGTAGGGCGCCGACAAGGAATCCGTGACCCTCAGTACTGCCGTCAGCATCGACGAAGTCCTCCTGGCTTTGCGCAGCATTCCCGGCATTCGCTCCGCCGACATCGGCGACGACGACGCCGGCGGTGCCGGCCTGCTACGCCTCGATCTCGCCGCGGATGTGGACGAGGTGGAGGTTGCCACCTCTGTCGGGCGACTCCTGCGCGAGCGGTTCGGCCTCGGGGTCGACGCCGGGCAGGTCCAGATGGTCGAAGCTGCAGCGGATTTCGCGCCGGCCAACGGCGATGAGGGCGGCTTCGACGGTCACGGCGGCGTGCGCGTCACGGTCATGAACGTCACCAGCGCGGGCCGCAAGGTGACCGTCAGCATCGTGCTTCGCCGCGGCGAGCGGGAGTGCCGCGGCGAAGCCCCGGGAACGACCACGGCCAACGGCGTGAACCACGCCGTCGCCGAGGCGACCCTTCATGCGATCGAGGAACTCACCGAAGATGCTGTCATCGGTCGCCTCGAGCACCTCGAGGTGGGCGAGGACAGCGCGTCGGTGTCGCTGGTGCTGGACGTCGACGGAGTCGAGGTCGCGGTGTCGGCGGCCTCACCCGTGCAGTCCGACCCGCGCCAGGCGATCGTGCGGGCAGTGCTGGAAGCGGTCCAACCCCACCTGCCCGCGTAGCGAGCCGCGCTCGTTCAGCGCTTGAAGGCGTCCTTGACCTTCTCGCCGGCCTGCTTGATGTCGCCCTTGGCCTGCTCGACGTCACCTTGAGCCTGCAGGTCACGGTCGCCGGTGGCGCCGCCGACCCGTTGCTTTCCCTTGCCGGACAGTGATTGCAGCGAATTCTTGACCTTGTCCGCGAAACCCATCGTGGCCTCCTTGAGTGTGCGTGCTCGCGCGCGCTTTCGACAGGGCCCTTCCCTGAGACGGCGAACCCACACGTCGCCGGAATCGTGGAAGCGGCTGCGTGGTTGTGAGGTACGTCGTCGACTGACCGGCTGTTTTGCTGCTGACTTGCAACAGCCCGGCAGAATGGACGGCGTATCGGATAGCTCACCGTCAGCCTGACATCACCGCGAGGAGCGCACTCTCGTGCCATCCACCGAACTGCCCACCTCGACGCTGCCCCCGCTGGTGGAGCCGGCCGAGGACCTCAGCATCGAGGAGATCCGGCGTTACTCCCGGCATTTGATCATTCCCGATGTCGCCATGGCTGGGCAGAAGCGGCTGAAGAACGCCAAGGTGCTGGTCGTCGGCGCCGGCGGGCTGGGCAGCCCGGCCCTGATGTACCTGGCAGCAGCGGGCGTCGGCACTCTCGGCATCGTCGATTTCGACGTGGTCGACGAGTCCAACCTGCAGCGCCAGATCATCCACGGCGTCTCCGACATCGGCCGTTCGAAGGCCGAGTCGGCGCGTAACTCCGTCGCCGAGATCAACCCCTACGTCACGGTGAATCTGCACCAGGAGCGGCTCGACAGCTCCAACGTCATGGAGATCTTCGCGCCCTACGACCTGATCGTCGACGGCACCGACAACTTCGCCACCCGCTATCTCGTCAACGACGCCTGCGTGCTGCTGGGCAAGCCCTACGTCTGGGGCTCGATCTACCGCTTCGACGGCCAGGCGAGCGTCTTCTGGTCCGAGTACGGGCCGTGCTACCGCTGCCTCTACCCCGACCCTCCGCCGCCGGGGATGGTGCCCTCGTGCGCCGAGGGCGGCGTGCTGGGCGTGCTCTGCGCGTCCATCGGCTCCATCCAGGTCAACGAGGCCATCAAGCTGATCACCGGCATCGGCGAGCCGCTCGTCGGCCGGCTGATGGTCTACGACGCACTCGAGATGAGCTACGCCGACATCAAGGTCCGCAAGGACCCCGAGTGCGCGATCTGCGGCAAGAACCCGACCGTCACCGAGCTGATCGACTACGAGGCGTTCTGCGGCGTCGTGTCGGAGGAGGCGCAGGAGGCTGCCGCCGGCTCGACCATCACCGCCGGGGAACTGGCCGCGATGAAGGAGTCCGGCGACGACTTCCTGCTGGTCGACGTGCGCGAGCCCGCCGAGTGGGAGATCGTCCGCATCCCGGGCGCGCAGCTGATCCCGAAGGGCGAGCTGCCGGCGAAGCTTTCCGAGCTTCCGCAGGACAAGCCCATCATCCTGTACTGCAAGACCGGGATCCGCTCGGCCGAGGCGCTCGCCACCTTGAAGGGCGCCGGGTTCAGCACCGCCAAGCATGTGCAGGGCGGGGTGACCGCGTGGGCCACCCAGGTCGACCATGACTTGCCGGTCTACTGATCGCCGTGCCCGTCCACTGATCGGGTAGCGCGCCGTGCCGCGATCGGGACCGCCGCGGTCGGTGTCGGCCGGGGTAGGCACGCGTCCGATCATGGGCGGTACGCCGACGGCGTATGCGTCCGAGGTGCTCGACATCGTGGCCCAGATCCCCGCCGGCAAGGTGCTCACCTACGGCGACGTCGCGGAGCTGATCGGCCGGGGATCAGGGCGTGCGGTGGGCGCAGCGATGAGCCGTCACGGGCACGAGGTCGCCTGGCACCGGGTGGTGCTCTCCAGCGGGCATCCCAACCCGGCCGGACCCGTCGAGGCGCTGCGCCGGCTGAAGGCCGATGGCACCGCGCTCGCCGTCGGCGGCGAGCGAGTCGACCTTCAGGTGGCTCGCTGGCGCGGGCCTGACCCGGCCTGATCCGTTCCGCGCTGATTCCATCCGCAAAACTGTCGGCCGTCCGTGGTCGACTCTTGGCGTGCCTCCCTCCCCTTCCACCGCAGACCTGACGCCGCTCTTGGTGCCTCCGGCGGGCCCGGCGCGCCCGCCGATCACCCCGGATGAGGATCAGCAGCGCGTCATCGATCACCGCGATGGCCCGCTGCTCGTGCTCGCCGGTCCGGGCACCGGCAAGACCGCCACGGTCGTGGAGCTGGTCGCGGATCGGGTGCAGCGGGGCGGGCTGCGTCCGGAGCAGGTGCTGGTGCTCACCTTCTCCCGGCGGGCGGCTGACGAGCTGCGCCAGCGGCTCGCGTCGCGGCTGAAGATGACGGTGGCGGGCCGGCTCGCGTGGACCTTTCACGCCTGGTGCTACGCGGTGCTCCGCAGCTTCGATCCCACCCTTTCCGGTACCCCCATCCGGCTGCTTTCCGGGCCCGAGCAGGACGTGGTGGTGCGCGATCTGCTGTGCCCGGATCCGCCGGGCGCCGAGCCGCGCCCGGGTCCGGCGTGGCCGAGGGAGTGGCAGCCGATCATCGGGTTGCGCGGGTTCGCCGACGAGGTGCGCGGGCTGCTCGCGCGGTGTCAGGAGCGCGGCGTGGAGCCGGGCGATCTCGAGGAGCTCGGCAGGATGACCGGGCGCGGGGCCTGGGAGTCGCTCGCACCGTTCTATGCCGACTATCTCGCCAATCTCGACTGGCAAGGGGCGGTGGACTACTCGGGGCTGGTGCGGCGCACGGCGCGGCTGCTGGCGGCGCCGGAGGTGCTCTCCGAGGTCGCGCGCGATGTGCGGCTGATCGTCGTCGATGAGTATCAGGACACCGATCCGGCGCAGGAGCAGGTGCTCCAGACCTTGGCTGCCGCCGGGCCGCAGCTCGTCGTGGTGGGCGATCCGGATCAGTCGATCTACGCGTTTCGCGGTGCGGAGGTCGGCGGGATCCTGAACTTTCCGGATCGCTTCCGCGGAAAGCGTGGCCGCCCGGCCAAGGTGCTTGCCCTCGGCAGTTGCCGGAGGTCGGGCGCGGAGCTGCTCGCCGCCTCGCGCTCGGTGGCCCGGCGGTTGCCGCTGCCGGGATTGCCGGTGGAGGCGATCACCGCCCACCGGGAGCTGGCCGCTCTCGGTCCGGCCGCGCCCGAGCCCGCCGTCGCGGTCCGGCTGTTCGCGTCCGCGGCGCAGGAGGCGGCCGCCGTCGCTGACGTCTTGCGCCGGGCACACCTGATCGACGGGTTGGCCTGGTCCTCGATGGCGGTGCTGGTGCGCAGCACCCGGCTGGCGGGCCCGTTGCAGCGAGCGCTCGCCGATGCCGGAGTTCCGGTCGAGACCCCGGCTGACGAGCGGCCGCTGGTGCGCGAGCCCGTGCTGGAGCCGTTGCTCACGCTGCTGCGCGTCGGGGCCGGGCTCACGAAGGCCGACGAAGACGTCGCGGTGCAGCTGCTGAGTTCACCGCTCGGCGGCGCCGACGCCCTGGATGTCAGGCGCTTGCGTCGAGCCGTGCATCGCCGCGAGCGCGCCGCGGGGGGCAGCAGGCGCTCCGGCGAGCTGATCGTGGAGAGCCTGGACGCCGCGGCGGGGCTCCCGGAAGACGTGAGCGAAGCGCCGTACCGGATCGCCGAGCTGCTGTCGCTCGTGCGCCGCGGGGTTGCGGAGGGCCGGTCGCCGGAGGAGGTGCTCTGGGCGGTGTGGTCGGCCAGCCAGTGGCGGCGGCGTTTGATGGAGACGGTGCGCCGTCCGGGGCAGGTGAGCGCCGCGGTGCTGCGTCATGCCGATCGCCAGCTCGATGCGGTCGTCGCCCTTTTCGAGGCGGCCGCGAGGTTCACCGACCGGCTGCCGGCCGCGGGCCTGGAGGTGTTCCTCAAAGGCCTGGAAAGCCAGGAGATTCCGGCCGATCCGTTGAGCCAGCGGGGGTCCGCCGCACCGGCAGGCGCCGTCCGGCTGCTGACCGCGCACCGGTCGAAAGGGCTGGAGTGGGATCTGGTGGTCGTCGCCGGGGTGCAGGACGGGAGCTGGCCCGATCTGCGGCGCCGCTCCACCCTGCTCGAGGCTGACGCGCTGGCCTCGGCCGAGGAGGAGCCCACCCTGTTCGCGGCGGAGGAGTCGGCGGCGGCTGCACGGGCCGACGCGCTCGTCGATGAACGGCGGCTCTTCTACGTGGCCATCACCCGGGCCCGCCGCCGGCTGCTGGTCAGCGCGGTCAGCGGCGGCGATGAGGGGGAGCTGCGCCCGTCGCGCTTCCTGAGCGAGCTGGGCGTTGCAGTGCCCGCCCAGACGGAGCTCGCGCCGCGCGTCCTGGCACTGCCGGCGCTCGTCGCCGAATTGCGGTGCGTCGCCAGCGATCCCGAGTGCTCGCCGGCGCTGCGCGAGGCGGCGGTGGCCGAGCTGGCCGAGCTCGCCCCTGACGTGCCGGCGGCCGACCCCCAGACCTGGTGGGGGCTCGCACCCTGGACCGAGCGTGAGCTGCCGCTGCTTCCCGAGGGTGGTGCGGTCACGCTGTCGCCGAGCCAGGTCGAGGCCATCAAGACCTGCCCGCTGAAGTGGTTTCTGGTGCGCCGCGCGGGCGTCGCGAGTGCCAGCACGTCGTCGCAGGGATTCGGCACGCTGATCCATGACCTGGCGCGCCACATCGTCGACTCGGGTATCACCAGCCTGCCCGAGCTGGAGCAGCGGCTCGATCTGCATTGGCCGCAGATCGATTGGGAGGCGCCCTGGTATTCGGCGCGCGAGCGGCTGGCGGCGCGCCAGGCGCTGGCGAAGCTGCTCGAGTGGCATCAGGGCCGGCCGCATACGGTCGTCGGCGCCGAGCTCGACTTCGACCTCGAGCTGGAGCTGGCCGCGGGGCGGGCACGTATCCGCGGCCAGATCGACCGGCTCGAGCGCGACGCCGACGGGAGGGGAGTGGTCGTCGACTACAAGACCGGCCGCACCACGCCGAGCTACGAAGCGGCGCGGGAGAGCCCTCAGCTCGGTCTCTATCAGCTCGCGGTGATGCTCGGTGCGGTGCGGCCGAAGGAGGCGACGCCGGGCGATGAGGTGGCCCTGACCGGTTCGGCGGGAGCGGCGCTGCTGCAGCTGCGCAATGGCAACGAGCGCGGCCAGCCGGCGCTCGAAGCCGATTCCGAGGGCCAGACCTGGGTGCACGAGCTGCTGGAGCGCCTCGTGACGGCGATCGCCGCCGAGTCGTTCCCGGCCCGGCGCAATGACGGTTGCGAAACGTGTCAGGTCCGGCGCTGCTGCCCGGCCCGGCCCGAAGGTGCGCAGGTCGCATGAGCCGGCGATGACCTGGACCCTGCCCGACACCCTGGCCCTGCTGGGGGAGGGCCGGCCCGGCTGGAAGCTGACCTCCCAGCAGCAGGACGCCGTGGGCGCGCCGCTCGAGCCCGGGCTGATCCTGGCCGGCGCGGGCTCCGGCAAGACCGAGGTGATGGCTGCTCGGGTCGTCCATCTCGTCGCGACCGGCCGCGCGCGCCCCGACGAGGTCCTCGGGCTCACGTTCACCACCAAGGCGACGGCGTCGCTGGCCGCGCGGGTGCGCAGCGGGCTCGAGCGGCTGCGGGCGGTGTCGGGGGTGTCCGCCGGCGGCGTCCTGGACGGCGAGCCGGTGATCCTGACCTACAACGGCTACGGCGCTCGGCTGGTGGCCGACCACGGTCTGCGCATCGGCGTCGAACCGGCCGCCCGGCTGGCGCCCGAGGGCCTGCGATGGCAGCTCGCCCTTTCGGTCGTGCGGCGGTGGGCAGGTCCGCTCGATCTGGAGCTCACCCCGGCGAGCGTCGCCGAGCGGGTGCGGCAGCTCGCCGACGAGCTCGCGTCGCATCTGGCCACGCCGGATGACGTGAGGTCGGCGCAGCAACGGATGGCGGCGATGGTCGCCGGCGCACCCAAGGTCGGAAAGGACGCGGCCGACGCGCTGGAGAAGGGCGCCGGGCGGCTGCAATTGCTCGCGCTGGTCGAGGCGTTCGAGCGCGCGAAACGCGATGCCCTGCTGCTGGATTACGGCGACCAGATCGCGCTGGCGGCCGAGCTCGCCCGCCAGCCGGTGGTGGCCGTCGCCGAACGCACCGCACATCGGATCGTGCTGCTGGATGAGTACCAGGACACCGGTGTCGGTCAGCGCAAGCTGCTCGAGCGGCTCTATGACCGGGGGCACCCGGTGACCGCGGTGGGGGATCCGGCGCAGTCGATCTACGGTTTCCGCGGGGCGAGTGTGGGCAACATCTTGCGGTTCCCGCAGCATTTCCCGCAGGCAGGTGGAGCGCCGGCGCGGGTCTATCCGCTGACCACCAACTTCCGCAGCGGCGGTGCGATTCTCGACGTGGCGAACCGCGTCGTGCAGGGACTCGGGAGGCCTTCGGGCGGACGGCCCGCACTGGTCGCGCCGCCGGTGCTGCAGTCGCGGGAGGGCCGCGAGACGTCGGGTCCTGACCCGGGCCAGGTGCGCGTGCGGCTGGTGGCTGACGCCGAGTCCGAGGCCGAGTGGGTGGCCGAGCGGGTCCGCGCCGCCTGCGTCGAACGTCGTGAGGTGCACGCCGCCTCGTGCCCGGTCCCCGAGTGCGAGGGCTGGCACGAGGCCGCTGTGCTCTGCCGGCGCCGCAGCCAGTTCGGCTTGCTGCGGCAGGCTCTCGAGCGGGCAGGAGTGCCGGTCGAAGTCGTCGGGCTGGGAGGGCTGCTGGATGCGCCCGAGGTCGCTGACATCGTCGCCGTGTTGCGCGTACTGCACGATGCGACGGCGAATGCCGACCTGCTGCGACTGCTGACCGGCCCGCGGTGGCGGATCGGCCTGCGCGATCTCGACGCGATGGGGCGGCGCGCGTCGGCGCTGCTGCGCGGCGGGGCCGAGCGGGGCTCCGAGCCGGGGGCCGACGGCTCGCAGTTGCGGCTCGGTGGCGACGAGGCGGAAGTCGGCGCGCTGGCCGACGTTCTCGAGCAGCTCGATGCACCCGAGCTCAGTGCTCTGGCGCCGCTGTCGGCGGAGGCGGATCGGCGGCTGCGGCGCTTGCGCCGGGAATTGACGGCGTTGCGCGGCCGGGTGGATCAGCCGCTGCCCGATCTGATCGCTGATGTCGAGCGCACCACCGGGCTGGACATCGAGCTCGAGGCCACCCCCGCGCGGTTGCGCCGCGGCCGGCGGGCGAACGTCCTCGCTTTCCTTGATGTCGCAGCGGATTTCGTCGGTCTCGACGGGCAGACCGACCTCGGGGCTTTCCTCGCGTCGCTCGAGGCAGCGGAGAAAGCGGAGGACGGCTACGACATCGGGGTGCCGTCGGCGGCCGATGCCGTGAAGCTGATGACCGTGCACGCGGCGAAGGGCCTGGAGTGGGATGTGGTCTCGGTCCCGGGGCTGTCGAAGGGGGTGTTCCCGAGCTCGCGCGGCACCTCACCCTGGCCTTGGCGCGCGGAGGCACTTCCGGGCGAGTTGCGCGGTGATCGCGACGACTTGCCGGTCTGGGACGATCCCTCGCCCGCGGGATGCAAGCTGCTCCGGGCCGAGTACAAGGAAGTGGCGGCGGCCGAGGAGCGGCGGCTCGCGTACGTCGCCGTGACCCGGGCCCGCGAGGTGCTGCTCTGCTCGGGATTCTGGTGGTCGGCCTCAGCGCAGCGCCTTCTCGCGCCGCTGTCGGAGTTCTTCGTGGAGATCGAAGCGGAATGTGCCGCAAGTGCTGATGGTGCCGCCATCGTCGAGCCACGAGCCCCGGAGCCCGCGCCCGGTGACGCCAACCCGCTGCTCGCGCAAGAGCGCGTCGCCGATATCGCCTGGCCGCCGGCGCCGGTCGTGACCCCTGATGTGCGGTGGGCCGCTGCGGCGGTGCGCGAGCGGCTCGAGCTGGGCGAGCCCCTCCCCGTGGCCGCGGCGCCCACCGAAGCCGAGGCCGAGCGGATCGCCGGTTGGCGACGCGACGGTGAGCTGCTGCGGCGCGAGCAGCACGGCGCGGCGGGACGTCGTGAGATCGCCGTTCCGCAGGCGCTCTCGGTGAGCGACCTGGTCGATGTCGCGCGAGATCCCCAGGCCTACGCGTCGCGGCTGGCGCGGCCGCTGCCCGCACCTCCGGCGCCCGCCGCCCGCCGGGGCACGAGCTTTCATTCGTGGCTGGAGCAGCGCTCGGGGGTGCGGGCCCTGCTCGGTCCCGACGACCTGCCGGGGGCCGGGGATGAGGCGATCGCCCTCGCCGGCGACGACGTGCGCGAGCTGCAGGAGGCGTTCCTGGCGAGCAGTTGGGCGGCGCGGGAGCCGGTCGCGGTCGAGGTCGCTTTCGAGCTGACCCTCGAGCTGCCCACCGAGCCGGTGCTGGTGCGCGGGCGGATCGACGCGGTCTACCGGCGCGACGACGGCGGCTACGACGTCATCGACTACAAGACCGGGTCGCGCCCGGCAGCCGTGGCGACGGCGCGGTCAGCCGTCCAGCTGGCCTGTTACCGGGCGGCGTGGGCCGACATCGCCGGGGTCGAGCTTGAGGAGGTCACCGCCGCTTTCCTCTACATCCGGGAGGGGGATGCCGGGCTCGTCCGGCCGCCGCTGCTCAGTCGCGACGAGCTGGGCTGGCTGCTCGCCGAGCCGGGGGAGTGGCCGCTGGATGGCGCCTAGCGAGCTGCCCAGGGGGCTGTCTAGGGGACTGAGGTCCACCGCAAGTGCGTGGTGGTCAGAAATGACGAGCGGGATGGCGCGCCCACCGGTGGCCGTGAAGCCGTCGGTGAGCACGTGGTCGAGTTGCAGCTTCGGATGGGCCGCCGGAAACGTGTGGCCCCGGGCCGCGGGCCGCCATCCGGTCACGAGCGCCGGCAACGAACCGGTGACGTTCAGGTCGCCCGCGAGCACCAGCGGGCGGGGGAAGTCCCGCAGCAGCCGGGTGAGCTGACGCAGCTGGCGGATGTTCCAGCCCGGCACGAAGGACAGGTGGGTGCAGACGGCGGTGAAGAGTCCGTCCGGTCCTTCGATGACTGCGGCGAGAGCCACCCGCGGCTCGTCCTGCAGCAGCAGGATGCGCCTGCGCCCGTCGGGTGCTCCGGCGGCGACGGGGCCGCGCACCGGCGCGGCCGGGAGCGGGAGCTGCGTCCACGCCCGTACCGGGAAGCGGCTGAGCAGCGCAACCCCGTACGCAGGGCCTCCCTCGTCGGGCGGCGCAGGGGTCCAGCGATCGCCAGGGGTGCCGTTCAGCGTGGCGGCGAAGCGCCAGTTGCCGGGCGCGCAGCCCATCGCGTCGGCCGCCTGGGACGCCTGGTCCTGCCGGCTGGAGCGGGCCTGTTCGCGGTCGACCTCCTGGAGCGCCAGGATGTCGGCGCCGAGTTCGCGGACGACGACGCCGAGCAGGGCCGGGTCGCTCTGACCGGTACGGGGATTGCAGGCGCTGCAGATGTTGAAGCTCGCCAGGCGCATGTCACCCAACCTTCGGCGTCGGCCGCCGTCCGCTCTCAGGGTTTCAGGGGGATTCTCGGACGCCTCTACCCGCTAACGTCGCCTCGTGACCGCCGAATCTCCCACGGGAATGCCAGCCGACTTTCTCGATCGCGCAGCGTTGCTGGCCGACCTCGATCCGTGGCTGCGGATCCCGTCCATCAGCGTCGATCCGGAGCATTCCGGCGACGTGCGGGCGAGTGCCGAGTGGCTCGCGGATCGGGCGCGGCAGGCGGGCTTTCCCCGGGTCGAGATCTGGGAGACCGCGGGTCATCCAGCGGTCTACGCGCACTGGCCGGCGGAGCGGGAGGGCGCGCCAGTGGTCGTCGTCTACGGCCATCACGATGTGCAGCCGGTGGATCCGCTCGAGCTCTGGGAGAGTCCTCCCTTCGAGCCGACGGTCCGCGGCGATGAACTGCTCGGCCGCGGCACGGCCGACGACAAGGGCCAGGTGCTGATGCACATGCACGGGCTCGCCGCTCACCTCGCGTCCCAGCGGCGCATTGCCCCTGCGGTCACGATCAAGCTGCTGATCGAGGGCGAGGAGGAGTCCGGCTCGCCGCACTTCGCCGACCTGCTGCGGGCTCATCGCGAGGAACTGCAGTGCGACGTCGTCGTCGTCTCCGACACCAGCGTTTTCAACCGTGAGACGCCCAGCCTCTGCACCGGCATGCGCGGGATCATCGCCTGCCAGGTCGATCTGCACGGGCCCGACGGAGACCTGCACAGCGGCTCGTTCGGCGGTGGCGTGCGCAATCCGCTGCATGTGATGGCTGATCTGCTCAGCGGGCTGCACGACGAGCAGGGGCGCATCACCCTTGACGGCTACTACGACCGCGTCCGCACGCTGGGGGAGCGCGAGCGCGAACTGTTCGGCCGGTTGCCTTTCGACGAGCCGGCCTGGCTCGCCGGGCCCGCACGCTCCCGCGAGGCCGCGGGCGAGGCGGACTTCACGACGCTCGAGCGCCTCTGGGCGCGTCCGACGGCGGAGGTCAACGGCATGTGGGGCGGCTACACCGGCCCGGGCGCGAAAACGATCATCCCGTCCGACGCGCACGCCAAGGTGAGCTTCCGGCTGGTGGCCGACCAGGATCCACACGAGATCCAGCTGGCCATGGAGCGTTACGTGGCTGCGCACGTGCCGGCGGGCATCGAGGCCACGCTCACCTTCGAGGGCCCGGGCGTGCGTCCTTGCCTCACGCCGCTGGATTCCCCCGCGCTCCAGGCCGCCGCGAGAGCCATGGAGCGAGCGTTCGGCCAGGAAGTGCTCTTCACCCGCGAGGGCGGCAGCGGCCCCGAGGCCGACCTCGCCGAGATCCTGGCGGCCCCCGTCATCTTTCTCGGCGTGGGCCTTCCCGACGACCGCATCCACGCGCCGAACGAGCGCGTCGTCATTCCGATGCTGGTGCGCGGCGCCGAGGCAGTGGCCCACCTCTGGGACGAGTTGGGAGCACTCGAGACGCTCTGAGGGCAGCCCCGACCGCCATGTCTGAAATCCGCTAGTCGGAGGTCTCTCGCGGGGGCAGAGTGGGCGACATGCTCGACATCGTCGCAGATCCGGAGCGCTGCTACCGCGCCGTCTCCAGTCGTGACGCCCGCTTCGACGGCTGGTTCGTCACCGCTGTCCGGAGCACCCGGATCTACTGCCGGCCCTCGTGCCCGGCCCGCCTCCCGAGGTTTGACGGAGTGCGCTTCTACGCCAGTCCCGCCGCCGCGCAGAACGCCGGCTACCGGGCCTGCAAGCGTTGCCGTCCTGACGCGAGCCCCGGCTCTCCGGAGTGGGACATCCGGGCGGATCTGGTGGCCCGGATGATGCGGCTCATCGGCGACGGGGTGGTCGACCGTGAAGGGGTCGGCGGACTCGCGTCGCGGCTGGGCTACACCTCCCGCCACCTCACCCGGGTGCTGTCCGACGAGCTGGGAGCGGGACCGCTGGCGGTCGCCCGGGCGCAGCGTGCGCAGACCGCACGCCTGCTGCTGGAGACCACCGATGTGACGGTCACCGAGGTGGCGTTCGCGTCCGGCTTCGCCAGCCTGCGCCAGTTCAACGAGACGATCCGCGAGATCTTCGCGGCGCCGCCCACCGCGCTTCGCCAGCGCCGCCGCGCCCGCGAGATCGCCGAGCCGGGAACGGTCAACCTGCGGCTCAGCTACCGCCAACCAGGCGATGTCGCGTCGACGCTGAACTTCCTGCGACAGCGGGCGGTTCCGGGGGTCGAGGCGTTCGACGGCGCCTACGTGCGGGCGCTCGAGTTGCCGCACGGGACCGGGACCGTCCGGCTGTTCGAAGGGCCCCCCGGCGCCGGCTACGTGCGGGCGAGCCTGGCGCTCAGTGAGCTGCGCGACCTTCCGGTCGCCGTCGCCCGGTGCCGCCGGCTGCTCGATCTCGACGCTGATCCGGTGGCCGTCGACTCGGTGCTGGGCGCCGGGCCGCTCGCTGCTCACGTGGCAGCCCGTCCGGGGCTGCGGGTGCCCGGCACAGTCGATGGGGGTGAGCTCGCGATCCGCGCCGTACTCGGCCAGCAGATCTCCGTCGCCGGCGCCCGCACCCTCGCGGGCCGGCTCTCGGCGGCGTACGGACGCCCGCTCCCGGCGCCGTGCGGGCAGGTGACCCACACGTTCGCGCGGCCCGACGAGCTCGCCAAAGCCGATCCGCGTGAGCTGCCGATGCCGGCCGGCCGCGCCCGCGCGCTCGTCGAACTGTGCGGGGCTCTCGCCGTCGGCGATCTCGTGCTCGACGGGTCCGCCGAGCGCGCCGACGTCGAGCACCGGTTGCTGGCGATGCGGGGAATCGGCCCCTGGACCGCCGGCTACATCCGGATGCGGGCGCTGCGCGATCCCGACGTGTGGCTCGGTACCGATCTCGAAATCGTCAAGGCGATGGCGCGATTGGCCACCGCAGGCCCGGTCGACCCCGCGCAATGGTCGCCCTGGCGTTCCTATGCCGTGCTCCAGCTCTGGTCAGGAGGACCAGCATGACCCCCCGATACGCGGTTCGCTACACGATGGTCGACGGCCCCTTCGGTGAGTTGCTCATCGCGACCGAGGACGGCGCGGCACTCAGCCGGGTCTGGCTGCCGCCGGCGCATCCCGCGGCCGGGTGGCTGCGCGATGACGACCTTCCGGTGCTCGCGGCCGCGCGTCGCCAACTCGGCGAGTACTTCGCCGGCGAGCGCACCGATTTCGACCTGCCGCTCGCCGCTCGAGGCACCGCATTCCAGCAGAAGGTCTGGGATGCGCTGCGCCGCATCGCGTACGGCACCACCCGCAGCTACGGCCAGATCGCCGACGAGATCGGCGCTCCTGGCGCGGCGCGGGCCGTGGGGGCGGCCAACCACGACAACCCGCTCGCCATCATCGTGCCGTGCCACCGGGTCGTCGGGGCCAATGGTTCGCTCGTGGGCTACGCGGGCGGCCTCGATCAGAAGCGCACCCTGCTCGAGCTCGAGACCACCGGGGCCCGCCTGCCGATGTAGAGCTCTAACCGGGACGCAACCCGCAGGTTCAGTGCGGCGGCGCCCCGAGCCCGACGGCGGTGAGGTCCAGCACCCCGTTGGCCCCGTGCGCGCCGAGCGCCCGGGAGAGGCCGGGCACGGGCCGGTGACCTCCGCGCAGCCAGCGCCGGGTCGCCTCCTCGGCGCGCAGCATGAGTTCGACGGTGTGCGAGAAGTCGACGGGCACGACCGAGAGCGGGCACAACGGCGGTACGGCGTAGACCGCTACCCGCGGATCCGCGCGAGCGATGGACGTGATCAGGCGCTGCTCGATGAGCACGGTCGAGGCATGCACGGCGACGCCGAATGCGTCGGGCGGGGGGTCATCGAGGTCGCAGGCGAAACCGCTGGGGAGCACGTAGACCTCGTCGGCGCCGCCCTCGACAGCCCGGTCGACCGCGGTCGACTCCGCCAGGGCGGCGTCGACCAGCGTCCACGGCCCGACGTGCTCGGGCGGGAAGAGCCCGGCCAGGGCCGTGGCCGCGAGCAGCGCCGGCGCCGCTGCGCCGACCGACAGCGGGACCAGCCTTCCGGTGGTGATCTCCGCCGTCTCGATTTCGAGCGGCAGCGACGCCAGATCCAGCTGCGTGAGCGGCACCAGCCGGGCGATCATCCGCTCGCGCGTGCGCCGCGGCACCAGCGCATCGGCCAGCCCCGCCGCCCCGGCCAGCACGGACAAGGGACGGAAGGGATAGGCCTCGTTACGAAACCCGAACGCCCGCAGCAGGCCGAGCGGAAGGACCGGCAGCGAGCGGATCGCCGTCTCCAGCAGTTGCCGCGTGTCGGGCGGATAGACCTCGCGACGCGACAGGTGCTGCCATCCGGCGGCCATCCGCTCGACCCCGGCGGCCGTCGGCGCAGCGGCCAGTGCCGCCGCGTTGAGAGCACCGATCGACGACCCGTAGACGCGGTCGGGGCGGATCCCGGCCCTCAGCAGCGCGTTCAGCATGCCGACCTGGACAGCCCCGAGGCTGCCGCCGCCGGCCAGCACGAATGCGGTGGTCACGATTCGAGAGTGGCACGGGTTCGACGGAGCAGCGGCGCCGACGCTCCGTAAGAATGCGCAGCTGCCCCACAGCGCTAATCGAGCGGCGGGTGTCTAGGTTGTGACTGTGCCGCCCACAACACGCCGCGTGCCAGCCAAGCGAGCCCTTCCGGCCACGTCCCGCGCCGCCCGCGCGCCGCGGTCCGGGAAGCGCACCCCGTCTCCGTCCTACCAGGTCGAGCGCCTCACCCTGCCGAACGGGCTCCGGGTGGTCATCGCCCCGGATCGAAGTTCGCCGGTCGTCGCGGTCGCCGTCCATTACGACGTGGGTTTTCGCAGCGAGCCGACGAACCGCACCGGCTTCGCGCACCTCTTCGAGCACCTGATGTTCCAGGGCTCGGAGAACGTCGGCAAGGCCGAGCACCCCAAGTACGTCCAGGCGGCCGGCGGCACCTTCAACGGCTCGACCCATCCCGACTACACGAACTACTTCCAGCTGCTGCCGTCCGGCGCGCTCGACCTTGCGCTCTTCCTCGAGGCCGACCGGATGCGCGCGCCCAAGCTCACCCAGGAGAACCTGGAAAACCAGATCGCGGTGGTGCAGGAGGAGATCCGGGTCAACGTGATGAACCGCCCGTACGGCGGTTTCCCGTGGATCCGGCTGCCTGCCGTGGCGTACTCGACGTTCCCCAATGCCCATAACGGTTATGGCGCCTTCGAAGAGCTGCAGGCGGCCTCGCTGGAAGACGCGTCGAGCTTCTTCGACGCCTATTACGCGCCGGGCAACGCCGTGCTGACGGTCGCCGGTGACGTCACCGTCGCCGGTGCCACTGCCCTGATCGAGAAGCACTTCGGCGACGTCCCGGCGCGCACCGTGCCCGAGCGTCCCGACTTCGGCGAGCCACCCCCGCCGACCGAACGGCGACGCGAAGAGCCCGATCCGCTCGCTCCGCAGCCGGCGTTCGCCGCGGGCTACCGGGTGCCCGACCCGGTCGCCGACTTCGCTGCCTACCTGCCCTACGTGCTGCTGACCGAGGTGCTCACCTCCGGCGACGCGAGCCGGCTCGAGCAGCGGCTGGTGCAGAAGGACCGGCTGGTGACGAGCATCGAGAGCTACCTCGGCACCTTCGGCGACCCGTTCGACCAGCGTGACCCGCTGCTGCTGACGCTGGAGACGTACTACCCGCCGAGCAGCTTCCGCCGACGACATCCTCGCGGTGGTCGACCAGGAGCTCGACCGCCTCGCCGGCGACGGCCCCGAGCCCGGCGAGCTGGACCGGGTGCGGGCCCGCCTTTCCGCGCGGCTCTTCCGCGAGGTCGACGACGTGCTGGGGCGCACCCTGACGATGGCGGTTTTCGAGCTGCTGCACGGTGATCCGGCGCTGCTGAACGCGCTGCCCGACCGGCTCGCCGAGGTGACGGCAGCGCAGCTGTCGTCCGCTGCCGCCAGCATTCGCGCCCAACCGCGAAGCCTGCTCGTGCTCCATCCTGGAACGAGCGGATCCGACGGGGGTAAGGCATGAGCGTCATCCCCGCCGTTGCCGCTCCGGGCGCACTGAAGGTGCCTGCAGTCCAGGAGCGCGTGCTGCCCAACGGGCTTCGCGTGCTCGCCGTGCGCCGCGCCTCGGTCCCGGTCGTCGAGCTACGGCTGCGCATCCCCGTCGGGCCGCCTGACGCCAAGGGCTCGCGGGCCAAGTCCGCCCGCGAGCATGCCGCCGCCACGCTGCTGGCCGAGACGATGCTCACCGGTACCGAAACCCGTGACCGCGGCCAGCTCGCCACGGAGCTGCAGACGCTCGGCGCCGGCCTTTCGGCGAACATCGACAACGACCGGCTGGCGCTCATCGGCTCGGTGCTCGCTCCGAATCTCAAGCAACTGCTGACCTTGCTCGCCGAAGTCATCCACACGGCGTCCTACCCCAAGCGCGAGGTGTCGGGGGAGCGCGAGCGGCTCGTCGCGGAACTGGCGATCGCCCGCAGCCAGCCGGCCGTGCAGGCTCGGGAGGCGTTGCTGGCCCGGCTGTACGGCAAGCATCCGTATGCGGTGGAGATCCCGTCGCCGCAGTCACTGGAAGCCGTGACGGCCAAGCAGCTGCGGACCCTGCACGAGGAGACGGTGTCGGCCAAGGGTGCCGTGCTGACCCTCGTCGGCGATCTGCGTCCGGCCGCCGCGCTCGACGCGGTAGAGGCAGCGCTGGGCGGTTGGCGCGGCCGCGCCGCCACGCCGCTGCCCAAGCTTCCCAAGCACGTTCCGGGTGGGGTCACGATCGCTGACCGGCCGGGCGCCGTGCAGACCAACATCCGGCTGGGCGGACCATCGCTCACGCGGACGGCTCCGAACTACGCCGCGCTCGTGGTCGCCAACGTCGTCTTCGGTGGCTACTTCTCCTCGCGGCTGGTCAACAACATCCGCGAGGACAAGGGCTACACGTACTCGCCGCGCAGTTCCATCGAGCACGCGACCGCAGGGTCACGCTTCGTCGTGTCGGCCGATGTCGCCACCGAAGTCACGGCGCCGGCGCTGCTGGAGATCCTGTACGAGCTGGGCAAGGTGGCCTTGCTCCCGCTCGGTGACGACGAGCTGGCAGCCGCCAAGCGCTATGCCGCGGGCACCCTCGCGCTGTCGACCGCGACCTCATCCGGTCTCGCGTCGACCCTCTCGATGCTGGCCGGAAGCGGCCTCGGCCCCGAATACCTGCGCGAGCACTCGGCGGCTCTCGGTGCGGTCGATGCGGAGGGGGTCGCCGCCGTCGCGGAGCAGTTCGCGCCGACGGAGCTCGCCGCGGTCCTGCTCGGTGACGCGTCCGTCATCACCGAATCGGTGGAGGCGATCCGGCCTCTCACCCCCGGTTCCTCCGGTCGCTGAGGGGTGCAGCAGCCGGCGCTTTCCCGCAGCACGGTCGATCGTTGCAGCGACTCGCGCGGCGACGCGCAATGGCTGCGCGAGGCCTGGCGGGACGGCGGGCGCGTGCTGCTGCTCGACGCCGACCTCAGGGTCGCCGTTGACGGGGGGACCGGTCAGGACGCGCCGGCGAGCCTGGTGTGGACCGACGTTCCCCAGGACGAGCCGCCCGCCGACGCCGTCCTGCTCGGCGCCGATGACGCCGGCTCGTACTGGGCCCTGGACCGCCCGGCGCACGAGGCGGAGGCCGGTCACGCGCCGCTGCGGCGTGCGGGCCTGCGCGATGTCGGCCAGCAACTGTCGGCCCACGACGCCGGACTCCTGACGCACGCGGTCGGCGTCCTCACCTGGCACCGCAGCCACACCCACTGCCCGCGCTGCGGCTCGCCCACCGAACCGTCGATGGCGGGCGCCGTGCGGGTCTGCGTCAACGACGGCACCGAGCACTTTCCGCGGGTCGACCCGGCGATGATCGTCCTGGTGCAGTCACCGGACGGCAGCCAGGCGGTGCTCGGTCGCGGCGCCCAGTGGCCGCACCCGTTCTTCTCGTGCCTGGCAGGCTTCGTCGAGCCCGGTGAATCGGCGGAGCAGGCCGTGGTGCGTGAGGTGGCGGAGGAGGTCGGCGCCTCGGTGCGTGACGTGCGCTACCGGGCCTCGCAGCCGTGGCCGTTCCCGTCCTCGCTGATGCTCGGATTCACCGCGGTGGCTGATGTCGGAGAGCTGCATCCGCAGCCGTCCGAGCTCGCTGCTGCGGCGTGGTTCACTCGCGACGAGGTGACGTCGGGACTCGCGACGCGCGAGCTGGGACTGCCGCCGCCGGTGTCGATCGCGCGCGGGCTGATCGACGACTGGCTGGAAGGCGAGAGCTAGGCCAGATCAGGCAGGCAGGCTGACGGTCTCGTCGCGGGCGGAACGAACGATGTTCACGGCGAGATCGTGCACCCGCTGGCCCCGGTTGCGGGCCGTCTTGCGGAGCCGGTCGAACGCCTCGCGAGGGGCGACCGAGAAGCGCTGCGAGAGCACGCCGATCGCCTGCTCGATGACGACGCGCGCGCTCAGCGCGTGCTCGAGCTGGCTGATCTGCACCCGGAGCCGGTCGGCCTCGGACAGGTCCTCGCCGGGACGAGGAGGGCGCTGCGGCGGCACCGGGTCGGCGGTCTCGGCGGCGATCAGGTCGGCAAGGCTCATCGCGACCGTCAGGTCATCGGCCGGCGACGCCATCCCGCCGGCATCCTCGACCTCCCATCCGGTAGCCGTGCGGCGCAGCCGGACCTCCGGGTCACGCGCCGCCTCGGCGGTGACCATCCGGGCGAGCGCCGCGAGGACGCTCACGTCAGCTGCGGCGACCGGGGTGACACCCGAGTCGAAAGCCCCGAGGGTGCCGGTGATGACGCCGCCCTGGCGCAGCGGAACCCCGACGTAGGACGAGATCGAGAGCGCGTCGCGGAGCGGGACGTCGGCGTAGGCCGGATCGAGTGCGGCGTCAGCCGTCGCGGATGGCGCGCCGGCGAGCAACCGTGAGCAGAACGTCTGCTCCAGCGGGAGACTGGCACCCGCAGCGATGCCGTCGAACGTTCCCTGCAGGGCTCGCCAGGTGAACGTCTGCGCGTCGATGGCTGACACGAAGACCAGCTGCATTCCGGTGACCCCGGCAGCGGCGCGCAGGGCGGTCTCGATGAGCTGCGACGACACCGCCGGGGAAGCGGTCGGCGCGATGATCACTGCACTCCGTCGGTCTGGTTATTCAGGAAATTGTCCAGACCTTCTCACGCAGTCCGGACGCTGTCAGGTGAACCTCTGAAGATCACTCGCGGTCACGTGTCATAGCCGCAGGGCTGTGAGAGATCGGTCACGAAACTGATCGTTCAGTCAGTTACGCAGCCGTCTCGAGCTTCGCCAGAACCTCGCGCAACGTCGGATTCGTGAGCGAGCTGCCGTCACCGAAGACCAGCGTGGGAACGGTCGCGTTGCCACCGTTCGCCGCCTTCACGATGGCTTCGGCTTCGGGTTCGAGCTCGATGTCCACCTCGGCGAAGCTCAGGCCCTCGCCCTTGAGCTGGCGCTTCAAGCGGGTGCAGTAGCCGCACCAGGGCGTGGAGTACACGGTGAACGAAGCAGGCGAATCGGGTGCGGCACTCCCGGCAGGAGTCGGGTTCGGCACGGGGCTATCTCCTTCAGAGCTGAAGACGTTCGGCGCACGTGCGGGGAACTGCGGGGAATATGTCCTACCCGTCAACAACCGCTCGTCCCTCCTGCTTCCTGTCGGTGTCAGCGGCTAGCGTCGCAAGGCGTGAGCGCACTTGCCGACGAGCTGAGCACCGATCCGCCCGCGGCCGTGCTGGAGGGGCTCGACCCGGAGCAGCGCCGGGTGGTCCTGGCGCCGGTGGGGCCGGTGTGCGTGCTTGCCGGTGCCGGCACCGGCAAGACCCGGGCGATCACCCGGCGCGTGGCGTATCAGGTCATCACCGGGCAGCTTCCGGCCGGCCAGGTGCTCACCGTGACCTTCACCGCCCGTGCCGCCGGGGAGCTGCGCACCCGGCTGCGCCAGCTCGGCGCCGAGGGCGTGCAGGCGCGCACGTTTCACGCGGCGGCATTGCGCCAGCTCGGCTACTTCTGGCCGCAAGTGATGGGCGGACCGCTCCCGCAGCTCGTCAGCAGCAAGGCGCGGCTCGTGGCGCAGGCCGCCCGCTCCGCCCGGATCACCCTGCAGGGGCCGGCGCTGCGCGACGTCACCTCGGAGATCGAGTGGGCCAAGGCCACGATGATCGGCCCGGGCGAATACCCGGCCGCAGCGGCGCGAGCCGCTCGCGATCTTCCGCTCGATGCGTCGGCCACGGCGGGGATCTACACGGCGTACGAGGAGGTGAAGCGCCAGGCGGGGATGATCGACTTCGAGGATCTGCTGCTGCTGATGGCCGGGCTCATCGAGGAGCACCGCTTCGTCGCTGACGAGCTTCACGCCCGCTACCGGCATTTCGTCGTCGACGAGTTCCAGGACGTGAACCCGCTGCAGCACCGGCTCCTGACCGCGTGGCTCGGGTCGCGGAGCAGCCTGTGCGTGGTCGGCGATCCCGAGCAGACCATCTACTCCTTCACCGGCGCGTCCTCGAGCTACCTGCAGACGTTCCGCCAGCGCCACCAGGACGCCGAGATTGTCCGGCTGGTGCGCAACTACCGGTCGAGCCCCCAGGTGGTCGGGCTGGCGAATGCCGTCATCACGCGCGGCGGATCGCCGGGCACGTTGCAGGCGCAATCGCCGGCCGGCCCCGAGCCGAGCTGGCTGATCGCCGAGGACGAGGCCGAAGAGGCACAGCTCGTCGCCGGACGCATCGCGGAGCTGATCCGAGCGGGTACCCCGGCGAGCGAGATCGCGATCCTGGTGCGGATCAATGCGCAGACGGAGGCCTACGAGCAAGCGCTCACCCGGGCGAAGGTCGCCTACGTGCTGCGCGGCGGGGAGCGGTTCTTCGAACGTCCGGAAGTGCGCGAGGCGATGGTGCGTCTGCGCGGGGCGGCGCGGGCGGAGGAAGGGCCCGGGCCGACAATCTGGTCGCGTCCGTCACCACCGTCCTCGCCACGGCTGGTTGGCGCGCCGACGAGCCGCCCTCCGGCGTGGGGGCGCAGCGCGAGCGTTGGGAAAATGTCGCCGCCCTCGTCCGGCTGGCCCAGGAGGCGCAGAGCGAGGCGGAGGCCGCCGGGACCCCGCCACCGACCCTGGCCGGCTTCACCACCGAGCTGGCCGAGCGTGCCGCGGCGCAGCACGTGCCGACGGTGGAGGGAGTCACCCTCGCGTCGCTCCACGCGGCGAAGGGCCTGGAGTGGGACGCCGTCTTCCTGGTCGGCCTGGTCGATGGCACGCTGCCGATCAGCTACGCGGTGACCCCCGAAGCGGTCGCCGAAGAGCGCCGGCTGCTGTACGTGGGGATCACCCGGGCGCGGCAGCAGCTCACCCTGTCGTGGGCGAAGGCGCGGGAGGCCGGTCGCCGGCCCCGCAAGCCGTCGCGCTTCCTCGCCGGGATCGCCCCCGAGCCCCAGGAGCGTACGAAGGCGGCACGGTCCAAGAAGGGTGGCCCGCCGGCTCAGGTCGACCCGCTGCTGTGGGAGGCCTTGCGGCAATGGCGCTCCGAGCGAGCGGCCGAGCAGAAGCAGCCGGCATTCTGCGTTTTCACCGATGCCACGCTCGAGGCGATCGCGAGCAAGCGCCCGGCGAATCTGCAGCAGCTGCGGGCACTGCCGGGGGTGGGCGCCACCAAGCTGGAGCGGTTCGGTCCCGGGGTACTCGAGGTGCTGAACGCCGTGGCGTCCGATGCCGGTTCGGCGGGAAAAACTTCCGCGAAATAAATACGTTGCGCGCTTTGCGTCGATGCCGTTAGGTTTCACCGCGTCGGCTTTTGCGCCGACGACATCGAGCAGCACGACGCGGAGGAGGTGCCACGTGACGATGAAGTCCGCCCACGTCCTGTGGACCCCGCGTGCGTGCGCCGGCCTCCCGGTCTTTACCGATGCCGGCCTCGCGATGAACGCCACCAGCGCTGGCTGGACCCAGGATCTCCCGGGAATCTCCCGACCGCCTCGAGGGCGACGGCGCATCTAGCCGATGCAGCAGCCGACTCGAGGCCGCGGATTCCCTCTCCGGGATCCGCGGCCTTTTTGTCGTACCCCACTCCGATACTTGCGTCCTTCGAGGAGGTGACCACGATGTTCGACACGTCCACGATTGCCCGGATCGAGCACGAAGGCATCGACCTGCCCTGCTGGGAGCACGACCCCGAGCTTTTCTTCGCAGAGCTTCCGCACGAGGTCGAGACCGCCAAGGCGGTGTGCTCGGAATGCCCGCTGCGGCGCGAATGCCTTTCCGGTGCGATTGACCGTCGCGAGCCCTATGGCGTCTGGGGCGGCCAGCTGGTCGTCCTCGGAGCGGTGGTCGCTCGCAAGCGTCCCCGTGGCCGCCCCCGCAAGGAAGCGGCCTGACAGCCACCTGATCTGAGCCCGCACGTTCTCGAAGGAGAGAGCCATGATTGCCCCGGAGCAGGCCCGTATGGCCTGCGAGCTCGTTCACAAGCAAGCCCAGGCGCAGACCGATCACAGTCGCCTGGTTGCTGCTGCCCGGCTGCAGCGCCGGGCGACCCGCCGCGCCGCGCGCGCTGAGCGGGCCTCCCGTGCCGCCGCGCACGCTGCGGCTCAGGCCACGCTGGCCTGGGCGCAGCTGTCCTGAGGGCAGCACGCGCCGGCGCTCCGCCGCCCTCACCGGTGGCGGGGTGCCGGCGCCCCGCCTCGGAGACTGCTCGGTAGCGTGCAGGCGTGCCGAGCCCCGATCGCGATACGTCAGCCCGCGTCACGGTGGCAGCTGCCCGTCCCGCCGACCTCGCTGTCCGCAACCCGCGCGAAGCCGCCCTTCAGGTGCTCCTGCGGCCAGAGCTCGCTGGCATCGTCGATCTGGTCGCCTGGCGCGAAGGCGCCTACGTGATGGTGGCTAACGCCGCCGGCCGCGCCCGGGCGCCGCTGGATCAGCCCGGCGCAACGTTCGACATCATCTCCGGACGCTCACCCATTGCCTGCCAGAACCCCCTGCACGGCGTGCCGCACGACGACGGGGTGCGCCGCGAGCAGAGCCCGCCCAACGAGCGCAACTGCTACCCCGACGCCGTCCGGCGGCTCGCTTCGGCCTTCGCCGATCCCACCCGCAGCCCGGATCTGCACGTCGTCCACACCCCGCGGCACTTCTGGCCCGAGCGCGGCGGTCATCTCGGCGAGCACGGCAGCCTCGACGCGGGTCAGAGTCGGGCGCCGCTGATCCTGTCCGGTGCCGGAGTGAGCGCGTCGGGGGTGCTGCCCCGTGCCGCCCGGGTCATCGATATCGGGCCCACCCTCGCCCATGCGGCGGGCCGCTCCTTCGAGGATGGCGAGGGGCGGGCGCTCACCGACCTCGTCGGGCCCGGCGCGCGTCACGTCCTGGGCCTGCTCTGGGACGGCGTCAATTCCAACGACCTGCTCGAGCTCGCCGGGTCAGGGTCGTTGCCCCACGTCGCCCGGCTGCTCGAGCGCGGGTGCGCGCTCAGCGGGGGAGCGATGGCCGAATTCCCGAGCGTCACCTTGGTCAATCACACGAGTGCGCTGTGCGGAGTGGGGCCCGGACGCCACGGCATCCTCGGCAATGTCTTCTTCGATCGCGCCACCGGTCAGCGCTACCTGGCCAACGACGCGGGCACCTGGCATCACGCCTGCGACCTGCTGCGTCCAGGGGTCCGGACGGTGTTCGAGGCCTGCAGCGACCTCGCCACGGCCAGCGTCAACGAGCCGATCGACCGCGGCGCCGGCTATTCGACCTTCGATCTCATCCGCCAGGCCGGTGTGGAAGGCGGAGCCCGGAGCATGCGCAGCGCCCTGCCCGCTCCCGAGGGCGACCCTCATGCCACGCAGGAGTTCGTGGCAGCCGACCCCGACTACGCGTGGTCGACCCAGGTCGATGCGTTCGGCCTCGATCAGGTCGTGCAGTTGCTCGAGGACCCCCAGGGACCTCCTGCGCTGCTGTGGTGGAACACCACGCTGACCGACACCGGCCACCACAGCGGTGGCCCGTACTCCGCCGAGGCCCGAGCCGCGCTCAGCGACGCCGACCGGCGGCTGGGGGTCGCGCTGGAGATCCTGGAACGCCGCGGCGTCCTGGAAAGCACGACCATCGTGCTCACGGCCGATCACGGCAGCGAGGCCGCTGACCCGACCTGCCGCGGCGACTGGGACGACGCTCTCGCCGCGGCCGGTGTCGCCGTGCGCGACGAGGGCTACGGCGCCATCTACCTCTGAGCGGCGCGAGGCTGCGCCTTCGTGCCGGGCAGGCGGCGACCGGGACGGTTGGCCTTGGTCGCATGCGCGGCTGCCTTCGTGCCCGGCTCGGCGAAACCCGGTTGCCAGTACTCGACCTCGCGGCGGAACGGTGCCGTCGCCCCGAGCTGGCACAGCACGCCGATCATGCCGAGCGTCACCCGGTGGATGAGCAGGTATGACGGCGGCAGGTTCAGCTGGCGGGCCAGCGCAGACGCGGGGTTGCGCGGATCGCCGATGCGGGTCGCCTCGCTGCGCAGCCACGCCCGGGTGAACGTGAACTCCTCGGTGGCGATCGGGCCGAGCATGGGAAGCAGGAAATCCAGCAACGGCTGGGGGTCGAGCTTGGCGGTAGGCAGGATGAACTTCTCCTGGCGCAGCCCGTCGTAGACCGCCTGCGCGTCGCCGGCCAGAGCCAGCCGGGCGAGGCGGCCGGCTGGTTCGGGGAGCCCTTCCGGGAGGCGGTTCACGGCACCGAAGTCCAGGACGCCGAGCCGCCCGTCGGACAGCAGCCGGAAGTTGCCCGGGTGTGGATCGGCGTGCAGCAACCCGGCGCGTCCAGGACCGGAATACAGGAAACGCACCAGCAGCTGCCCGGCGCGGTCGCGGTCCTCCTGGGTGCCGTCGCGAATGATCGTCGAGAGCGGGGCGCCCTCGATCCAGTCGGTGACGAGCACGCGTCCTGAGCCGGCGACGACCTTCGGGACCACGATGTCGGGGTCGCCGTCGTAGGCCTCGGCGAAGGCCCGCTGCCAGCCGGCCTCGAGCAGGTAGTCCAGTTCCTCGGTCACCCGCGCTTTGAGCTCGACCAGCAGCGGTTTGACGTCCATGCCGGGCGAGAGCGTCGCGAAGAGCCGGGCGGCGCGGGCGAGCTGGTTCAGGTCGGAGATCAGGGCCGGGCCGGCGCCGGGGTACTGCACCTTCACCGCGACTTCGCGGCCGTCGTGCCAGATCGCGTGATGGACCTGCCCGATGCTTGCCGCCGCGGCAGGATGGTCGTCGAACGACTGGAAACCCGACCGCCAGTCGGCTCCGAGCTCGCCGGTCAGCACCTGGTGAACGCTGCGGGCGGGCATCGCCGGGGCCGACTCCTGGAGCTTGGTCAGCGCGGCCCGGTAGGGGCCGGCGACCTCCTCGGGCAGGGCGGCTTCCAGCACGGAAAGGGCCTGGCCGAATTTCATCGCCCCGCCCTTGAGCTCGCCAAGGACTTTGAAGAGCTGGGTTGCCGTGCGCTGCTGGAGCTCGACGGCGACGAGCTCCGCCGGCCGACCCCCCAGGCGTTTGCCGAAGCCGATCGTCGCGCGGCCGGCCACCCCGAGCGGGAGTGCCGCCAGCTTGGCCGTCCGGGTCACGGCGCGGCGCGGGATATCAGCCACGGTTTCCCATCACGCTGTCCATAGTGCGTCTTGCACAAGCGGGACATCACGTCGAGTGACTCAACTCCCCTTGCGTGTCGCTCTGCGACCCAGGCGGAACAGCGCTCTGCGACCCAGGCGGAACAGCGCTTTGCGGCCCAGGCGGAACAGCGCTCTGCGGCCCAGGCGGAACAGCGCTCTGCGGCCCAGGCGCAAAGGGCGGACGCTGTCGCGGTCGGCTGCGCGGTCCGGGGAGCCCGAACGGCATCTCCCGACGGCTCGTCGCTGTCGGCAACGTCGCGCCTTCCGGGGCGAGCGGTAGCTGGAAGCAGAACGTCGCGCCCTTGCCCAGCGTCGACTCGACAGTCAGCGTGCCGCCCATCGCCCCGGCCAGCCGCCGCGCGATGAACAGGCCCAGACCCGTGCCGCTGGTGGTCATCCGCAGCGGGTCCTCCACCCGGTGGAACTTGTCGAAGACCCGGTCGAGCTGGTCAGCCGGGATGCCGCGACCGTGGTCGGTCACGCGCACGCTGGCGATCGACGCGTCCTCGTCGACCTGGCACTCGACCTCTATCGGCGAGCCCTCGGGGGAGTACTTCGAGACCGTTGCTGATCAGGTTGGACAGCACCTGGATGACGCGGGTCGGGTCGGCCTGCACGAGCATGAGCTTCGCGGGGGCGCGCGTCGTCAGCCGTGAGGCGTCGCCGGGGAAGTCGTCCACGGTGCGGCGGGTCAGGGAGGCCAGGTCAGCCGTCTGCATGACGACGGCGGCTGAGGGCTCCGAGACGCCGGAGGCGAGCAGCAGGTCCTCCACGAGGCGTGCCAGATGCGAGACCCGATCGGCGACGGTGTCGAGCATCTCCCGGCGCCGCTCAGGCGTCATGTCCTCGCCGCGCCGGCGCAGCAGCTCGACGTAGCCCTTGATCGGGGTGATCGGGGTGCGCAGCTCGTGCGAGACCGTCGCGATGAAGTCGCTCTTGAGCCGTTCGACCTGACGCTCGCGGGTGACGTCGTAGACCAGCACGACGTCTTGGGTGAGGTTGCCGCGCCTCGAAGACCGCGTTGTGCGACATGCGCACCCACCGCTCCTCGCCGTCCGGGCCGGCGCAGGGCGAGCTCGATCGTGCGGCGCGGGTCGTCCGGGGTCAGGCCGAGCGAGGAGACGTCCATGAAGTCGGGCGTCTCGGCCACCTCTTCGGTACCGGCGCGGCCGCCTCGTCGCTGATCTCGACCGGACGGCAGGGCAGCAGCTCGCGCAGCGGCCGGCCGGTCGCGAGCGCGGTCGGCAGCCCGGAGAGCGCGTGCATCGAGGGGCTCCACACCTGCACGCGGCTTCACCGTCGACGACGAGGATGCCGTCGCTGGAGTGGTCGACGACCGCCTGCAGTTTGCCGGTCTCCTCGATGAGCCGGGTGAGGTGCTCGGCGCCGCGCAGCGCGACCGCCAGGGCGCTGACCAGCGGGCTGAGCACGGCGAGGTCGCGGTCCTTTGAGCCGGTTGCCGTGCCCGACCAGCACGAGGATGCCGAGCCGGCGGCCCTCCGCCTCGAGCGGGGCGATGAGGGTGCGTCCCCATCCCGCCGGCAGGCCGTTCTTCACCAGCTCGGGGGTCGCGCCGGCGAGTGCGAGCAGTGCCGCGTCGAACGCGCTGAGCTCGGTGACGACCACGCCCTGCTCGTCGGCGAGCACGACGCCGCCGGCGCTCTCCTCGTCGCCCTCCAGCACGACGCGGGCGCTGACTCCGCCGAACGCCTCGCGCAGCTGCTCGAGGAACGACAGCAGCAGGTCGTCCGCCACCAGCCGGCCCGCCAGCACCTGGGTGAGTGCCGACCAGCTTCTCGGTGCGCTCGCGTTCGTCCGCTTCCTGGGCGGCGGCGCGGTAGGCGTAGGTCAGGGCGGCGGCCGGCAGCAGGGTGAAAGGCAGCAGCGCGGGGGAGCTGATCGCGACCCCGACGGCGACGGCGCCGATCCCGCACGTGCCGACCGCCATGACCAGCGACAGCCGCCAGCCGTCGGACATCGACTCCTTCGATCGGGGTGCCGATGGCGGCGGACAGCACCCAGGACAGCAGCACCAGGTTCAGCGCGGCGAAGGTCAGGGTGCCCAGCAGCAACGCCGCCACCATGGTCCCGCTCAGACCTTCGCCCGGGTGCGCGATGGTGCTGACTGTGGTCACCAGGAGTGCGGTCCCCGTGGCGTGAGCGCCGAGATTGAAGATCTTCTTGACCATCGCCCGCCGGGGATCGACGAGGGATGCCAGCGCCAACCCGGTGATGGCGATCACCGTGGCCACGGCCGGAGGCAGCAGCAGCACGTCGGCGACCATGGCGGCTTCGAGGAGCGTCAGCGCCTCGATCTGGTCAGCGCGGCGGATGCGAACTGCCGTGAACTCCGCAATGAACGTGATGAGCAGCAGCAGCAGTGCCAGCCAGTGCTCCGACATCGCGACCCTGACCGGCGGCACGGTGCGGTGCGACCAGCTCAGGACGGTGCTCAGCGCCGAGACGGTACCGAGGAGCGCCGTCCAGGTGACGACCCGGTTGATGCGCGACGGAGCGGGCGGACCCGCTCCGTTCGCGATCTCGGTCATGACCAGTCGACGGTCGTCCAGGAACGCGCCGACCAGGAGCGGGCGGACCAGGAGCGGGCCGCGAAGTCGTCATCGCTCCAGGACCGGGCGCTCCAGGAGCGGGCCAGCCATCCGTCGGCGGACCAGGACCGGGCGGACCAGGAGCGTGCGCTCCAGGAGCGGGCGGACCAGGAGCGGGCGGACCAGGAGCGGGCGGACCAGGAGCGGGCCAGCCACTCTTCCGCCGTGCCGTCAGCACCGCTCCACGAGCGCGCCGACCAGGAACGGGCAGACCAGGAGCGGGCCTCCGGGCTCAGCTGCGACCAGGAGCGTGCAACCCAGGTACGGGCTTCCGGGGAGAGCTTGAGCCACCACTTGTACGCCTCGGCGCGGTGGCCGGCGAGCAGCGCGGCGCTGAACTTGTCCCAGACGTGGCTCTGGCCGGCGGGCCAGGTGTCGGGGGAGGGGTCGATGACCGGGGCCGGCGTGGCGAGCGCGGCCGTCAGGTCGAGCCCTCCGGCACCGGCGGCGGCGGGATCGGTCAGTCCGGCCGCGGTGTAGGCCGAGCTCGCGAGGATCGCCTTGACCTGGTCAGGAGACAGGCCGGGACGGGCATCGAGCAGGTCGGCAACGACACCGCTGGTCAGCGCGGTCGACATCGAGGTCCCACTACCGATGAAGTAGCTGCCCGCGATGCGGCTGCCGGGGTTGGCCTCGTCGACCACGGAGCGGGGCGCCCGCAGCGAGATCAGGTGCGCTCCGGGCGCGACCAGGTCAGGCTTGGCAATTCCCTGGGCGGCGGGACCGCGTGAGGAGAAGGAGGACACCACGTCGTCGAGGTGTGAGGGCGTGCCGGACTCGTCCAGCGCGCCGACGGTCAGCAGCGTCGGGTCGTTGCCGGGCGAGCTGATGGTGGACGCGTTCGGGCCGTCGTTGCCCGCCGGGACCACCACGACGATCCCGTGTGACCAGAGCGCGTCGAGCGCGAGGCTCAGCGGGTCGAACTGGTAGGGGATCGGGCTGCCCGATGACAGGGACAGGTTGAGCACGCGGATGTCGAGCGACTTCTGCGCCCAGGCGACGGCCTGCAGGCCACGGAGCACGTTGGACAGTGAGGTGGTGCCGTCGTCCTTGGCCACCCGGACGTCGAGCAGGCGCGCGCCGGGAGCAGCCCCGGTGTACGCACCGTCGGAGGCGGCGCCGTTGCCGGCGATCAGGCCGCCGACGAACGTGCCGTGGCCGTAGTCGTCATGGTTGCTGTTGCGGCTCGAGTTGGTGACGTCCTCATGGATCACGCGCCCGGCGAGGTCCTTGGAGTTGTCGATGCCGGTGTCCACCACGGCAACGGTGACGCCCGAGCCGTCGGGGGAGGAATCGGTGAGGCCCAGCGTCTGGCGCGCCGTGGAGACAGGACCGCTGACGGTGTCCTTGCCCTGGGTACTGCTGACGTGCATCGCCTGGTCCGCCGTCACGGTGCAGCCCGACAGCTGTGAGCCCTTGGGCAGGGTGGCGGAGACGCCGCTGATCAGCGGCAGGTCGGCCGTCACCTTGCCGCCGGCGGCCCTGACGGCTGCCGCCGGGTCGGTGCACTTGAAGACGATGACGGAGCCGCTCGGCGTCGCCGCGGACGCGGAGCCGGCCTGAGCGGAAGCGCCGCCGACCACCCCGAGGGTGACGGCGGTCATGGCGAGGGTCGTCGCGGCGGCGACGACACGGCCTCGGCGCGCGCTCTTGCGCGCTGTGCTCGTCGCCGGACGGGCTATCGACGGGTGCGACGTCTGCGTCATGGTGTTGCCTCCTGAAGGCGCTGCTCGTCATGTGCGTCGTCGCGCGAGTACCGCCCCGTGAAGGGCCATTCGGATCAATCGAAGGCAGGATGTGTTGCTCCGATATGGAGCACCGCAATTACGCCTACCTAGCGACGTATCGGCTATCAACGAGTCGGACCTGAGATCCGCTTCACCAATCTGTCTCGAATTGATCCGGAGTTGATCGATGACCGTCGTCTCTGAAGGCGCTGACCCCGCTATGGCTGCCGGCCCGCTGCGCGTCGAGCGCCCGTCCCCGGGCGTCGTGGTTCTCACGCTGGCGCTGCCGGAACGGCGTAACGCGATGACGGAGGAGCTCACCGCCGCCTGGACGGCGCAGGTCGGCGAGCTGGCCGGTGACCGTTCGGTACGGGCGGTCGTGGTGACCGGCGAGGGCACCGCCTTCTGCGCGGGCGGGGATCTGTCGTGGATCGAAGCCGGCGGGGCAGAAGTCGACGCGCTGCGCACCAAGATGCGCGCGTTCTACCTGACCTGGCTGTCGATCCGTGACCTGGAGGTCCCGGTGATCGCGGCAGTCAACGGTCCGGCCATCGGCGCCGGCCTGTGCCTGGCGCTGGCGTGCGACCTGCGCTACGCGTCGCCCGACCGCGCGCTTCGGTGCCCCGTTCGCGGCACTGGGCATGCACCCGGGAATGGCGGCGTCGTACCTGCTGCCCGAGGCGGTCGGGCTGCCGCGGGCGCGCGAGATGCTCTACACCGGCCGCATCTACGGAGCCGACGAGGCGGTCGAGGTCGGCCTGATCAACGGGGTGCTTCCGGCCGAGACGCTGGCTCGCCGAGGTGATCGCCACCGCGGAGAAGGTCGCGGCGATGGCGCCTGTGGCGATCCGGCTGACGCAAGTCAGCGCTGCGCCACGGCCCGCGTTCATATGTCGAGGCCATCGAGTGGGAGGCACTGGCGCAGCCGATCACGATGGCGACCGCAGACATGCGTGAGGGGCTTGGCGGCTCAGGGCGAACGGCGCAAGCCGATGTTTGAGGGCCGCTGACCCGGCCCCGAACCATCCCGACGTCAGATCGCTTCGGAATGTAATCAGGCCCCGGCCGCATCGCATCCGGCTTCCCCTTCCGGATCCCACACGGCCGAGGCCTCAGCAGGGACGCTAGGGAGCCGGCGAACGGGCCGTCAACGGTGCTGCCGTCACGGCCTGTGGATAACGCTGTGGACACGGTGGGGGAAGGTCCGTGTCAACTGTGGAAAGCCTGCTCGCAAGGGTGTGGATAACTGCGCGTCGCGGGCCGCTGACCAGCACGCGGACGCTGTGGACAAAGAAAAATTGCCCATCACACGCAGTGAATGGGCGGTTACGCGGTTGTCGGCGCCTGAACGCCGCGGGTCCGGACGTCCGCCGGGGTGCGCCTGGCCGCATCTCGGCTGCCAGCGGGTTCGTCCTCGCCGGTCTCGCGCTCTTCCTTCGCGTCCTTCACGCGTTTGTGCGCGGAGCCCTCCTGCGGGGCCTCGCCGGCGAGCTTCGCGATTTCGGCGAGCGGATCCATCGAGTCGCCCGGCGCGGCGACGAATCCTGCCGGGTCGTCGAGGTCGGCTCGAGCTCGGGAGCAGGTCCGGATGTGCCCAGACCGCGTCGCGACCCTTCGATGCCGCGCTGCTCGCGCAGCGCCTGCCACAGCGCGGCAGCGTCACGCAGCCGGCGCGGGCGCAGTTCGAGCCCGACGAGTGCGGCAAACGTCTGCTCGGCCGGGCCCCCGCTGGCCCTCCGGCGGCGGGTGGCTTCCTGCAGCGAGGCCGCAGCCGGGAGGCGGCCGGCGACCGCGGCCATGGTCACCTCGTCCACCCAGCCCTCGACGAGCGCGAGGGCCGTCTCCAGGCGGGCGAGCGCGGCCTGCTGCTCGGGTGTCTGCGGGCTGGCGAACGCGTCGGCCCCGAGCATCTCCGACAGCCGCTCCGGGTCGAGTGAGCTCGGGTCGAGCTGGGACGGATCGATCGAGGAGACGGCGCGGGCGATGGCTTCCGGATCGACGGTGATCCCGCGGGCGTACTCCTCGACGGCGCCGAGCAGGTGGCTTCGTAGCCACGGGACGTGCTGGAAGAGCCGCTGGTGCGCCAACTCGCGCACGGCCACGTAGAGCTGCACCTGGTCCTCGGGGACCTCGAGCCCCTGCGCCAGGACCTCGACGTTATGGGGGAGCAGCGCCGGGTCACCGAGCGGAAGGCCCACATCGGTGGCGCCGACGACCTCGCTCGCCAGCGCAGAGAGCGCCTGGCCGACCTGGGCGCCGAAGAGCAGGCCGCCCATCTGCCGCAGCATCCCGGTCAGCGGGCCGGTCAGCTCACCGAGCATCGATGACAGGTCGACGCCCTCCGGGAGCTTCATCCCCTCCGGCAGTTCCAGGCCCTCCAGGCCGACCCAGAGCCGAGGTTGCCGAGGCTGGCCAAACCCCCGGTGACGCCCGAGCCCATCGCGTCGACCACCTTCGAGGCCACCGGGTCGCAGATCGACTGCCACACCGGCAGCGTGCGCTCGACCCATTCGGTACGGCTCCAGCTCGCGAGCTCCTCGGCGGCGCCGGACAGCCCGGGCAGGGTCGTGACGTCATCGAGCCAGTGGTTCGCGAGACGGCCGGCCTCGCGTACGGCCGCCTGCTGGGCCTTGTCGGGCGGCCGGCTCTCGCTGGATGCACCCTGCACCGCCATCTGGCGGGCGAGCTCCCAGTTGATGGGGCCGCCCTGCCAGGACAGCAGCTTCTCCAGCTCGCGGAAGAAGGGTGCGCCCTCGCCAAATCCGCCCGAGCCGCCGGAGCCGCCCGAGCCGGGACCGAATCCAAAGGGGAACTGCCCGCTCATGCCTGCCACGGTAGTCCGCGGGGCTGTGCAGGAACCGAATGCGAGCGCAGCCAATCGCCATGAGGGGTTACGCCGTGAGCGCATGCAGCCCCGCTGGAATAACGTGCCGGGGTGGCTGATGGTGCTGACGTCCGCTTCCTGCTCGATATCCGTGACGAGCCGCTGCGCGTCGACGAGTGCCTGGGATTCGTGGCCGATCCGGGCGCGGGTGGCGTCGACCTGTTTCTCGGAGTGGTCCGCGACGACGACGGGGGCCGCAGCGTCGAGAGAGCTGGCGTACTCCGCCCATCCGTCCGCGCTGGAGCAGCTGCGCCAGATCGCGTACGAGGTTGCCGCCGGGGTCCCGGTGGTGGCGGTGGCGGCGATTCACCGGGTGGGGGAGCTCGCCATCGGCGACGCTGCCGTGATCGTCGCGGTCTCCGCCGTGCACCGCGGTGAGGCGTTCGAGGCCTGCCGGCTGCTCATCGATCGACTCAAGCACGAGGTCCCGATCTGGAAGCACCAGACGTTCACCGACGGTACGGCCGAATGGGTGGCGGCGTGTTGATCTGGCCGTTCACGCTTAAGAACACCCGGGCGGCTGCCGACTCCGTAGGTGAATCTGCTGGTGCTGTCGGTCACTTACTCGACTCGTTAAAGGGTGGAAGCGCTATGGAACACGTGGTCTTCTCGGCAGCGAGGATGGCGCCGGCGAGGAATTTCGGCGGGTCGCGAGCCTCGAAGAGGCCGTGCGCGTCGTCGAGCACCTGCGTAACGATCTCGGCATCACCGATCCTCGGTGTTCGCCCTGACGCCGGTTCCTGTGGCGTTCCGCACGTACTACCGGGTCGAGGTTCCCGGGTCCCGAAGACGCGGCTGAGGCGCTGAGGCCCCCGCGTCGATGAGCCCCTGCCGCCTTCGAGGCCGTCGAGTCCAGCCTCGACCTGGATCCGGCCGAGCTGCCTCACGCTGAGGACGCGTACGGTGACGGGCCGAGGACGTCCCTCCGACGGCGACTTCGTCTTCGACGGCCACGCCGACATGGACGTCTCGGGCCTGCTGCCCGAGGCTCACGATTCCCATGAGGCCCCCGCGATCCCGGCGAGCCGCTCGGACGCGGAGTGGACCACTCGCTGGGCTACTTCGCACGCTGAGCACCGCTGCACTGAGAAGTGTCACCGGTCACGCAGTCGGTTGCCTAGACTCCGATGCTGTGACCCGGCGGACGACCACTCTGCTGGTGACGTCCGTGCTGATCATCGCGTTGGCCGACGTCGGCCTGACGCTGCCGGTGCCGTTCGTGGCGCTGCAGCCCGGGCCGACGACCAACACGCTCGGCAAGTCAGGCGGCAGCGAGCTCATCTCGCATCACCGGTGCGGTGAAGACCTACCCGGTGAACGGGCAGCTCCTGCTGACGACCGTGTCCGAGCAGCCGACGCTGACGCTGTTCTCGGCGGTCGGCTACTGGCTCTCGTCGCATAACGCGGTCGTGCCCGAGGAGCTCATCAACCCCAACGGGCAGAGCCAGCAGCAGCAGAACCAGCAGGGTCAGGCCGACATGGTCAGGCCTCCCAGGAAAATGCGACCACCGCAGCGCTGCACTACCTGCGCATCCCTGCCGTCCTCACGGTCGCCCCGACCGGCAAGGGAATGCCGGCCGACGGCAAGCTGGAGAAGGGCGACGTGCTGCTTGCCGTCGACGGCAAGAAGGTCCTCGACTCGGTCGACCTGCGCGCCGACATCCGCAAGCTCAAGCCCGGCACCGACGTCACGATCGCGTTCCGGCGCGCCGGGGTGACGCGGGACGTCACGCTTGAAGACGGCGCCGGCGCCTGACGACGCGACGAAGTCGGTCATCGGCGTCACCCCGAACGACAAGCGACCGTTCACGGTCAAGATCGGGCTGAAAGGCGTCGGTGGCCCGAGCGCCGGCCTCATGTTCGCACTCGGCATCGTCGACCGGCTCGAGCCCAGTGAACCTGACGGGCGGCATGACCATCGCCGGCACCGGCGAAATCGAGGCTGACGGCACGGTCGATCCCATCGGCGGCATCCAGCAGAAGCTGGTCGGAGCCCGCCGCGCGGGAGCGACAACGTTCCTGGTGCCGGCCGCCAACTGCAGCGAGGCGAGCGCCGCCGTGCCCTCCGGTCTCAGGCTCGTCAAGGTCACATCGCTTGCACAGGCTGTCGGCGCACTGGAAGGTATTCGGCGGCGGCGACACGAGCCAGCCGGGCTGCTGAGCGCCCTCGGTCCTTGAGCCTAGCCTCAGTTACCCTGCAGGCCCTACCGCAACCTGTCAAGCAAGCTGGCATGTCTGGGAGGCGCACTCGTGGCGGTCCGCAACCCGTTGCGACGGCGACGGCCCCGCTTCCTGGTGCCCATCGTGGTGACCGATCCTCGTGCTGGTCATCCTGGGCGCGGTCTTCGTCAACTCCTACACCGATCTGCTGTTCTTCCGCTCGGTGCACTTCGGCAGCGTGTTCACGAAGGTGCTCGGCACCCGGCTGGTGCTGTTCGTCATCTTCGGGCTGATCATGGCGATCGCGGTCGCGACCACGCTCGTCATCGCGTACCGGCTGCGGCCGTCGATCCGTCCGATGTCGCTGGAGCAGCAGAACCTCGAGCGGTATCGGCTGGTGCTGGAGCCGTTCCACACCTGGCTGCTGGTCCTGATCTCCGGGCTCGCCGGCATCTTTGCCGGGCCTCTCCGCATCGGGCCGCTGGCGGACGTACCTGCTCTGGGTCAACGGCCAGAAGTTCGGCGTCAAGGATCCGCAGTTCCACCGCGACATCAGCTACTTCATGTTCACGTATCCGTTCCAGCGGTTCCTGCTCGGCTTCGCGTTCACCGTCGTGGTCGTGTGCCTGGTGATCGCGGTTCTCACGCACTACCTGTTCGGCGGTATCCGGCTGCAGACGCAGGACCGGGTCGAGAAGGTCATCCCCGCCGCCAAGGTGCACCTGTCGGTGATGCTGGGCCTGTTCGTGCTGCTGAAGGCGGTCGCGTACTACCTCGACCGTTTCGGGCTGGCGTTCAGCCCCCGGGGCAAGGTGACCGGCGCGTCCTACACCGACATCCATGCGGTGCTGCCGGCCAAGACGATCCTGCTGTTCATCAGCATCCTGTGCGCCGTGCTGTTCATCTACAACATTCGCCAGCGCGGGTGGATCCTGCCGGCGCTGTCGTTCGGGATCCTGGTCATCAGCGCGCTCGTGATCGGCGGGCTGTACCCGACCTCATCCAGTACTTCTCGGTCCGGCCCAACGAGTCGGTCAAGGAACGGCCCTACATCGCGCGCAACATCACCGCGACCCGGGCGGCGTACGGGATCGGCTCCGACAAAGTGTCGATCTCGACGTATCCGGCCAGCCCGAACGTGACCGCCGCTCAGGTGGGCTCCGACAAGGGCACGATCCCCAACACCCGGCTGCTCGACCCGGTCGTGCTGTCGAAGACTTTCGAGCAGTTGCAGCAGATTCGCTCCTACTACGGCTTCCCGCCCAACCTCGATATCGACCGCTACACCGTCGACGGCAAGACCCAGGACTACATCGTCTCGGTGCGGGAGCTCGACCAGACCGGCCTGTCCTCCAACCAGCGCAACTGGATCAACCTGCACCTGAACTACACGCACGGCAAGGGATTCGTGGCGGCGCCGGCCAACACCGTCGACGACAACGGCGCGGCCGATCTTCGCCGAGAAGAACCTTCCCGTCACAGGGCCCGCTCGGCGATCACACAGGACGACATCTACTTCGGCGAGCAGTCGCCCAGCTACTCGATCGTCGACACCAAACAAGCGGAGATCGACGGGCCGAGCGGCAGCAACACGGCCAACGGCAACGACCAGAAGACCAACCATTACAGCGGAACCGGCGGCGTGTCCGTCGGATCGACCTTCGACCGGCTTGCTCTTCGCGCTGAAGTTCGGCGACAAGAACCTGTTGCTCTCGAGTGCCATCACCGGCAAGTCGCGGATCCTCTATGTCAGAAACCCGCGCACGCGCGTGCAGAAGGTGGCGCCGTGGCTGACCCTTGACGGCGATCCGTATCCCGCCGTCATCAACGGCCGGATCATGTGGATCCTCGACGGTTACACGACATCGAGCGGGTATCCGTATTCAGAACGCACCCGGCTGGGCGACGTCACGACTGACGCGAACACCGGCGGCAACCGGGCCGCCCTGGCGAACAACGAAATCAACTACATCCGCAACTCGGTGAAGGCCACGGTCGACGCGTACACCGGCGACGTGACGCTCTACGCGTTCGACAAGAGCGACCCCGTGCTGAAGACGTGGATGAAGGCGTTCCCGGGCACGGTCAAGACCGATATCCCTGAGTCGCTGAGGGCGCATTTCCGCTATCCCGAGGACCTGTTCAAGGTGCAGCGTGACCTGATCGGTCAGTACCACGTGACCGACCCGGTGGGCTTCTACACCCAGGAGGACTTCTGGTCGGTGCCGGATGAGCCGGGCAACGCGGGCACCCAGCAGCCGCCGTTCTACCAGTACGCCCAGTTGCCGGGTCAGTCGCAGCCCGACTTCAACCTGACGAGCCCGATGAACGCGCAGCGCGCACCCAAGTTGTCGGCGTTCATCTACGTGTCGAGCGATCCCGGTAACTACGGGAAGATCAAGGTTCTGGAGCTTCCGCAGGGCGTCACGATCAACGGCCCGGTGCAGGCGAAGAGCACCATCGAATCGAATGCCACGGTGTCGTCTGCCCTGAGCCTGCTGAGACAGTCGGGCAGCCAGACCGTCAGCGGCAACCTGCTGACGTTGCCGGTGGCGGACGGGCTGATCTACGTGCAGCCGTACTACGTGCAGGCAACCGGCGATCAGGGCTATCCGACCCTGCAGGACGTCGCCGTCGCGTACGGGGACAAGATCGGTTTCGATCGCACCCTCAGTGGTGCGCTCGTGAAGCTCTTCGGTCAAGGCGCCGGGGATTCCACGACGCCGAGCGGCAACGGGGGGCAGCCGACGCCTTCACCGACTCCGGGCAGTGGATCGAATACGACCGGTGCGTCGCCTGAGGTGCAGACACTCGCTGCCCAAGCAGCGAGCCTGTTCCAGAAAGCGCAGCAGGCGTTCGGCACCGGCGACTTCGCCGCGTACGGCAAGTACCAGACGCAGCTGCAGCAGACCTTGGACAAGCTGGTCGCTGCCAGCAAGGCGAAGGCCAGCCCGACACCTTCACCCTCGGGCACGGCGTCCCCGTCGGCCTCCGCGTCGCCCCAGGCGTCGGCGACCGTCTCGCCCAGCCCCACTCCGTAGCAACCGGCGCACAGCTGGTGCGCCGTCCAGCTCAGTCCGGGTTCCAAGGTCCTTCAATGCTTGTGGTGCAAACGACACCTTCTGTCATTGAGCCGGCGACCACGTCCGGCAGCATCGGCCGCCCGGATGTGCGGCTGCGAGTTCGTGATCCTGCCCGCGCGTGGAGTCTGACGATCAAGTCTTTGCCGTCGCGTACCGCGTCGTCGTCACGCTGGCTGAGCCGGACGATTACCAGGAGACCGACATGTACATCACGGCCAGCGTCGGTATCGCCATCAGCGAACAGGGCGTCGAGACCACTCCGGAACGCCTGCTCCACTGGGCTGATCTCGCCGTGTACGAGGCAAAGGACGCCGGCGCAGACACCTGGCGGGTTCATCGATCCGGGTCGGCGGCGCCTGCCGAGCGTTTGACCATCGACGTTGCGCCTGGGTAACGTAACCAGACCGACGCGGGGTGGAGCAGCTCGGTAGCTCGCTGGGCTCATAACCCAGAGGTCGCAGGTTCAAATCCTGCCCCCGCTACCTAGATCGAAGACCCGGTTCCTTTGCCAGGGGCCGGGTTTTCGGCGTTTCCATGCCGATGGTTGCCGTGCCAGCTGGCGTGCGCCGCTCGCAACGCCAGCTGGGGGCAAACGTCCGTTGTCCCTATGAGATTGTCCTCGACCCTTGGTCGGGATGTCAGCCGTCCGGTTCCAGCGATGCGAGATATGCGTCGATCCGTGCCACGGCGGATGCGGAGAGCGTCTCTTGGGCGTGGTAGCGCTCGTACACCTGCTGGGCTTGGTCGACGCTTTTGATGTGGCAGATGGCCAGTAGTCGGTTGATGTCCTCGGCGTCCCGCCGCCCGCGGTTGGCTTTGAGTTTCATCGCTAGCAGCATTTTGGCGGGGGCAGTGGACACCGTCACGTTGCCGTCATGGAACAGCTCAACCCATTCGTTCGGGTCGATGAACGGGACGTAGGCCGTGGCGTCGTTGTTGAGCCAGTCTGGTGGCAGGTTGCGTTCGGCGGCGATCTCGGCCGCGACCTCGAGCACGGGACCTGTCGGATGGAATACGGCGTCGACGTCGAAGGTCATGGTCTGGCGGTAACCCCGGGTGGCTAGGGCTGCTCCGCCGACCAGTCGGATGGCCGCCTTGACGCCACGGGCGCGCAGCCGACCGGCCAACTCGTGGAGCAGTTCTCCGATGTCCTCTGGCGACAGTCCGGCGGCCATCAGACGCTGGCCAGTTCTGAGGCAGCGAGGTACACGCCGTGATGGGCAAATGCCGGTGGGGTGTCGGCCTCGGTCTGTTCCCGCAATGCTGGCAGGTCGTCGACGAACCAAGGTTCGGCCAGCACTCTGTCCGGGTCGCGGATCCAGGCCGGCAGCGGCAGCCGTCCTAGCCGCAAGTAGTGCTCGGCGACTGCGGCGAGCAGTGCGTCGTAGCGCGGGTCGACGGGTGCTGGGGCGAGCGCGGTCAACGCTGCGCGGAGCGGGCCTCGTTCGCGGGCCAGATCGTCGGACAGCTGAATGAACTCGCGGTAGGCGCTCGCCTCGTCGCCACGCAGCAAAGCTGCAGCGATGGCCGCTGCGGCTTCGTACACGGGCCGTGATGTGGTCGGCAGCGCCACGAGGCGGTGTCCGGTCGCGGCCAGCAGCCGGGTCAGATGCTCGAGCCCCGGGTCATGGTCGCCGTTCTCGAGTGCAGAAATGGTCGGCTGGTGCTCTTTGGCGCGCGCCGCAAGCTTGCGCTGTGACAGACCGCCACTGCGGCGCGCCGCCTTCAGCAGCTGTCCTGCGACCATCACCCTCCTTATAGTAGATCTACTATCATCAGCAATCGTGCGCGGGTGAGCGACGACTGTCAACTCTCGACGTCATCGAGGGCTGCGCGCGGGATTTCGGCGAACAGACCGCCCGGCGCACCATGCGTTCGCGATACTGACGAGGACAAAGACGCCATGATCCGCGCCGGTGTCCCAGAGCCGATCGCCGCCATGAATGCCCAAGCCTTCAGCCTGACCGCCAGTGGCGACGCCGAGTGGCTCAGCGAAGACGTCCAGACAGTCATTGGCCGCCCGCCTCGCTGCTATCAGCAGTTCGCGAGCGACTACGCCAGCGCGTTCTCTTAGATCTGCGCCCCTCGTTCGTAGCACTGCTTCGAACGATTGAGGAAACGGTGACGTGGTCGACGCGGATGCCGCGTTCGGCCAGCAGCCCTTCAACGGCATCCTCGGAAGCGAAGGCGTACGTGCCCCCGAAGCGCGCGTAGCGCCGGTCACGGAGCGCCCGACCTGCGGGCATGGTCGGGTGTCAGTTGTTGACGAAGTCCAGCGGGGCAGTGGGCGTGACGGCGGCGCGGCGCGGCGCCGGGCCGCCGGCCCATCCTTGCCGTCGGCGGTTCGCGTCGGAGTGCTCGTTAGGATGCCGTCTGCGATGCTGGTCTCATGTTGCGCTACGGGGCAGATCGCGGTCGGCGAGGTGTCTCCAACGCTGCGGAGTTTGTAGGCATGAAGAGCAGAGTTCAGTCCTACAAACTCGCCCAGTTTGCTTGTACATCCGTCTGGACAAACGCCACGACCAGCTCAGCCATGCAGGCGTGCAATGCCGCGGGCGACGGTTCAAATAGAGCCCCCGCTACACAGATCGAAGACCCGGTTCCTGAGCCCAGGGCCGGGTCTTCGTGGTTCTCTGCTGACGTTGCTCGCCCCTTCAGTAGGTGCAAACGACCAAGAGCGCGCGCTGGGTCAGCTACGCCGATTCCTTGACGAGCAGGTCTGGCTGGAGTCCGCCGCGTCCTCGATCTGGTGCGAGCCATAAAGCGCGCCGCACTAGAGGTCGCGAATCCGCCGTTCGCCGGCCGCGAAGTCGACGTACCCGGCACCGGGAGAGGTCGGTCGCCCAGCCGGTCGAAACTCATCGCCACAGCCTCCACGGCGTGACGGCGAGAGCGGCGTGAGAGCGGCACGGGCGACAGTGCTCGCTAAGAAGAAAAGGTGCCGCCATAGCCCGCGGCCGGAATGGGAGGGTGAACCATGGACACAGCAGAGACTCTCGTGACGGAGCGCCTCATCCTGCGTCGCTGGGAGCCGTCCGACGCCGAGCCGATGGCGGCCGTCAACCGTGATCCGGAGGTCACCGAGCTCCTCAACCGTCCGCTGGATGAAGCAGGCGTGGCGGGCTTCTACGATCTGATGAACGAGCACTGGCGGGTACACGGCTACGGACCGTGGGCAGTGCAGCTTCGCGGCCCGCGCGATGACGGACCGTTCCTCGGCTTCGCCGGGCTCGCACACGTTCCGCCGTTCCTCGCGGCGGCGGGCGACTGCCCTGAGCTCGGCTGGCGTCTGTCGCGATCGGCCTGGGGCCGGGGCTACGCGACCGAAGCCGCGCTCGCGGCACGCGACGACGCGTTCGGCCGGCTCGGTCTGTCCGCGATCATCTCGATCATCCATCCGGACAACCACCGGTCCGAGCGTGTCGCCATCAAGCTCGGTATGCACCGCGACCGGCAGATCGAGAACCCTGTACTTGGCCGGGCGGTTTCGGTGTGGGGACTGCGCGCGGATGAGGCGTGGCCGTGAGCCCTTGCCCGGCGGCGAGGCCCGGATCGATGCCGCCCTGGTCAACGGGCGTGAGGCCGGTCTGACGGTCCCTCGCCCGGCGAGCGCCGGCCGAGTCACCGGCCCGCGCGGCGGAGTCGGCCGCGTGAGCCGCGGCTTCCGCTGCGTAGCGCAGGGCACCGATGCTCTCGAACGCCTCAGCCACGGCGAGAAGCGCTGCCGCGTCGTCTCGTACCCGGGCCGTGACGTGCTCGGCGTAGCACGCCACCAGGCGGGCGTCGCAGCGCTGCTGCATCAGCTGAAGCGAGGCGGCGAGGTTCTGCGCCGAAGCGCCGGCACGAAACGCCTCGTACGTCAGGCGGGCGTGGTGAACCGGACTGGATGCCAGCTCCTCGGCCGTCTCCAGCAGACGTCGCTGCCCTTCGGCACGGTTGCCCTCGTCGCACGCAGCCCACGCCTCGGCCCGGGCGGTGTAGGGCAGTTGATGGGCCAGCGGCTCGGCTCCCGCGAGGCGTTCACGACACTTGGCCAGGGCGGCGCTGACCCTTTCGCTATTGCCGGTGAACCGCATCTGCACCACTCGCGTGGCCGCCACGACCGGGAGCAATCCGACCGGATCCTGACGCTCGAGCTGCCGCTCCGCCTCCGCCAGCAGCGTCCCGGCGTCGAGGTACCTGCCGGCCGCGATCCGCATTTCGGCGAGTGCGTACGCCAGCTGTCCCGCGGCCGCGGCATCACCGAGTCGCACCGCCTCATCCAGCGTCTGGCCCGCCCACTCCTCGAAGTCACGCCAGCCTTCGCCGGTCTCGAGCGTGATCCGGCACCACAGCGACAGCGCAATCGCCTCGTCCAGGTCACGCAACGGCAGTGCCGGGCGAAGGCTCCGCGCGAGCCGCGCGGCCGCTGTGGTGTTGCCGAGGTAGAAGAGGTTCCCAACGTCGGTGGGGGTGGCCGCGCCGCCGCCGATCGGCGTCGAGTCTGTATCTGCCGCCAGTGCGCCGAGGCGCTCGAACGACAGCACCCGGCGCTTCAGCGGCTCGATCTGGCGTCGCCACGATTCGTCCGCCCACCACCGCGCTGCTCGATCCAGCAGCTCGCGCAGCGCCGCCGGCCGGCCCAGACCCCAATGCAATACCTCGCTCTGCAGCTCGAGGTAGACGACCGCCTGCTCGGGTGTACGCAGGTTCGGCTCGGCCGCACTCAGGAGCGCTTCCGCGGTGTCGAAGTCCCGCTGCTGGGACAACGCCCGGGCCAGGACGAGATCGGCGTCGATGCCTGCACCGGACTCCTTGGCCCGTCGGGCCAGCCGGGCGGCAAGCTGTGGCGCCGCCGTGCTGCTCGCGATCCGAGCTGATTCCAGCAGCTGGTCCACCTGCGGCGCCAGCCCGGCTTCCAGTTGCCAGCGAGTCAGGCGCAAGGAGTCCTGAGGTCCCAGTTTCTGCGCGGCACTCACCGCCGCGCTGAGTTCTCCGAATCGCGTGCGTGCTCGCATCGGTGGCAGCTCGCTGCGAATGAGCTCGCCGTAGAGCGGGTGGGAGAGGGTGACCGTGCTGTCATCGGTCGCCCCGGCGAGGGTGACGAGACCGCGGGCCTCGGCGGTTTCCACCGCGGGGACACCGGCGAGGTCCACGAGTTGCGACAATCGGAGCGGTTCGCCAAGAGCCAAGAGCTCCAGCAGCCTGCGCTCGTTGCCCTCGAGGTCTGCGAAACTCGCCGAAACGAGCTCGTCGAGCGTCGATGGCACGCGGGGCCGACCATCCATCCGCCACAGCCCGTCGACCCGCGTCAACCTGTCCTGCGCCTGGGCGGCTTGGATCACCTCGCTGACGAACAGGGCGTTGCCCTGGGTGACGGTGAAGCACCACCGCCGAGCCGATCGCTCGAGTGGACCGGCCAAGATCTCCTCGGCCAGCTCGGCGGTGCCGTTCTCGTCGAGGGGGACGAGCTCGAGCCTGCTGGCACCGGCGTCCTTCCAGAGTGCCGTGACCGCGTCCGGAGATTGCTCGCCAGCGCGCAAAGTCACGATGACGAACGCGCCGCCCGTCGTCGCCAGGTGCAGCACCAGCGTTGCCGATGCGGGATCGAGCAGGTGCCCATCGTCGACTCCCAGCACCAGGGGCCGCGTTCCCGCCTGGGTGCGCAGGGCACGGGAGACGTCCTGAAGAAAGCTGAGCAGGTCGGCGGTTCCGGCCGTCAGCGGGAGGACCTCGGCGAACGCACCGAAGGGAATCCCGGTGGCGCTGCGCGTGCCCTGCACGCGCAGCACGCAGCTTCCCTCCTGTCGGAACCGGTGCAACGCCTCCCGGGAAACCCGCGACTTGCCGACTCCGGCGCTGCCGACAAGAACGATCCCGGGCCGGCCGGCCGCGTGGGTTGCCGCGATGTCGCCGAGCTCGCGCTCACGCCCGACGATCGGCCAATCCGCGGTAACAGGCTCAAACTCCTGAGCCACCCATCGCGGCTCCGCCGAAGCGGAAGGCGGGGGCGAGAGCACAGCCGCATCCTGCGCGATGATCGCCCGCTGCAATTCGCGAAGTTCAGCGCCTGGCTCCAGACCGAGCTCCTCGAGGAGCATCGACCGCACTTGCTGGTAGGTCCGCAGGGCCTGCTCCGTGCGACCGTCTCGGGCCAGCCCGGTCATCCGCTGGGCCCAAAGCCTCTCCCGGAACGGGAATTCGGTCGTGAGCACTTCGAGATCGGCCAGCGCTCGTTGGGTTTCACCGGTGGAGAGCAAGGCATCCACCCGCCACTCGCTGAGCTGAGCATGCATCTCGTGCAGCCGGGCCGCCGTCGCCTCAGTCGTCTGCGAGGGAGGAGCCGACTCGAACGGCGATCCCCGCCAAAGAGCAAAAGCGTCGTCACACGTCACCAGTACGTCGCCGAACTGGCCGTCTGACGCCTGCCTACGTGCGGTGTCAGCCAGCGAGGCGAACCGGAGCGAGTCCACGTCGTCGGGCGCGATGATCAGGCGGTACCCGCCGGTCTCGTTGACCAGCGACGGGCGCGTGCCCTCGTCGCGACTCAGGCCGAGGGCTCGGCGCAGCCGCCAGATCTGGTTCTCCAGCACCGACGTCGATACCGAGACCTCGGCGCCCCAGACGGTGGCGATGATCTCGTCGGCCGACATTCGCCGGTTCGCGCTGATCGCCAGGATCGACAGGATGCCGTGCTGCCTTGCGCCGGCGAAGGCCTGAGGCTTTCCGTCGACCTCGACCTGCAGCGGCCCAAGGTCGCGTATCCGCACAACGTCACGATAGGCCGAACCGTTCGGCCTGAGTGTGATGGCGGACGGTTTCAGCCAACTCGCCCAACCGGTGACGTCGTGCAGTTCGGGACGCCTCCTTGCGAGTGGAGGATGCGCCCCGAGGCGGGTACAACGTGAGCCGGCTCAGCCGCCGGAGGGCACCAAGGATGCGACCGGATCGAGCGCGGTGGACGTCGATGTCGCCAGCGGCGACGGTCCCGTCACGTCCGACGGGGGAGCGGCTTCCTCGACCCGCTCCCGAGATAGCAGCAGCCAGCCGGCCAGTAGCGCCACGACGAACGCGGCAGTGGCGCAGCCGAACCCGACCGTGATCGCGCTCGCGCTGTGATGCGAATGGGCCTGCGCCGAGCCGTGCTCGAGCCCGACGACGACCGCACCGATGACAGCGACTCCGACCGTGCCGCCGAGTTGCCGGATCGTTTGCACCAGACCGGAAGCCTGGCTGCGTTCGGCGCCACTGACCCGCCCGAGTGCGTCGGTGTTGGTCGGCGACATCAGCAATCCGATGCCAAAACCACTCAGCAGCATGCCCGGCAGCTGCGCCGCGTATCCGAGACTGGGCAGCGAAACCGTCCACGCAGCTAGCCCGACTACGGACACGGCAAGTCCGGTCAACACCGGCGGACGGACGCCGGACCGGTCATACCAACGTCCGCCTAGCTGGGCCGCCGCGGACAGGGCGAGAATGAGCGGCAGAACTCCGGCGCCGGCAAGCATCGGGCTCATCCCCAGCACGTCCTGCAGATAGATCGAGCTGTACAAAATGATCGCCAGCATCCCGAACTGGACGAAGCCAAGGACCACAACATTGCCCACGAAGGCCCGCCGGGCGAACAGTCGCACGTTCACCAGCGGATCGGGGTTGCGAAGCTGCGACCAGCAGAACCAAGTTGAAATCGCCAGGCCGGCCAACAGGACCGCCATAGTCGTCGGAGCGGTCCACCCCCAGGTGCCAGCCTGCTGTACGGCCAGGATCGGCAGGGCAATGCCGAGTACGAGCGCAATCACTCCTCGCATGTGGACAGCGATCTCGGCGTTTTTCGTGTTCACCGGCTTTGCGATGTGCACCAAGACGAGCGCCGCGAGACCGACCGGGACATTGAGCCAGAACACCGTGCGCCACGACACCGACTCTGTTAAGACTCCCCCGAGAAGCGGCCCAATTGCCAGGAAGACCTGGCTGATGCCGGCGTAGATCGCCATCGCGCGTCCGCGTTCGGAGACCGAGAAAGCACCTATCACGATGGCGGCCGACACAGGCACCATCAAGGCCGCTCCGACGCCCTGCAGTACGCGGGCTGCGATGATCCACTGCTCTCCAAACGCGCCAGTCGGTGTCAGCCCGCACGCCATGGAGGCCAGGAAGAACAGGGCAACACCGATCCGGAATGTTGTCACCCCGCCGAATTTGTCGCCCAGCTTCCCGCCCAGAGCGACCAGCGCGGCCATCGCCAGCACGTATGCGTTGACCACCCACTGCTGCCCGCCCGCCGACAAGTGCAGGTCACGGCTCATCGACGGCAAGGCCACAGTCACGACGGTCTGGTCGAGCAGGATCATCGAGAGTGCGCCGGTCATCGCCATGAGCACGAGCCAGCGGTTACCAGTTGCGTTCACAACGTCCCTCTTTCAAAGTCCGGCCCGACGCGATCGGCGTCAGCGGGGTAGCTGTCGGAGGGACGATGTCCTGCGCCGCTCTCACGCCGCTCTCACACCAAGCGGTCAGGGGCGCCGCCATACGCGGCGAAGTTGCGTGCGACGCACAAGCCCAAGCCCAACCTGATGAATCTGTTAGCCCAGCGGAGCTGGTAGTAGTCCGGCGGATGCAAGGTACCAAGGGCTTAACGAGTCTCCAGTGTCGCCGCGATCGTGCTCGTGAGTAGATACATGTCGAAGTTCTCGGGATCCTCGGGATCGAATGGCCCAAAGCCAAGTCGCTCTCCCCACCATCGCCGAGCCGCATCGTTCAGAGCGGTGACAACGATGGCTCTAAAGGCCGCGGACTCGTTCAGTTCAAGCGCGGTGGCGAGTATGTGTTTGACGAATTCGGTGCCGATGCCCAAACCCTCGTGGCGCTGGTCGACGGCGAGACGCCCGATGAGCAGTGCCGGAACGGGGTCCGGCGCGCGCTTGGCCAATTCAGCAGGGGCCTTCGAGAGGTCGATCCCCGTCATCGAGAGCGTTGCGTAGCCCACGATTCGGTATTCGCTATCTGCGATGACCCACGTTGCCGCCGTGTCCCCGCGACGGCTTTGACCGGCGAACCGCTTCAGCCAATCGGCATAGGCCGTTTCAACGCAGACAAATTGGCTGCGGTCGTGCAATGCAGGGTCAAGCAGGCGTGGGCGGCGGTATTCAGTCAAGCCAGCTGAACTTCCGCGGCCGGTTCAATGCCGCGGCGAGCCGAGAGTTGACGGTCCCAGGCTCAGCGAGCGCACGCGTAAACGCGGCGGCCGCCGCCGACGGCAGGGTAATCATGTTTCGCTCGGCGAGGATCTCCTCGGCTCGGATCTGCGCAGCCTGCAGCACGAATGCGGAAAGGTTGAGGTGTGCTGCGGCCGCCGCCTCCTCCAATGCGCGCTTGGAAGCCGGGTCAACCCTTACCTGCAGACGACCATCCTTCACGCTCATGTACTTACATTGGCAGTACACGATGGGATTGTCAAGCCTCGGAGGGCGATCAACCACTCCGACAAACAATGGCGTCTTCTTCGAAACACTTTTATGGCCATGTCGGCACGGATTGGTGGGACGATCGCCAGAGTGAAGCCCGCACCGTTTCGCTATCACGCTCCGACGACGCTCGCGGAGGCGCTCTCCGAGCTATCCGAGTCGGCAGATCACGGCAAGGTGCTGGCCGGCGGGCAGAGCCTGATCCCGATGATGAACATGCGGCTGGCGTCACCGCAGCACATCATCGACATCAATCGAATCCCTGGCCTTGACCACATCGACTGTGATCCTTCGGGGGTGCGGGTCGGTGCGCTCACCCGGCACGCTCAGTTGGCCACACATGACGGCGCCCGAGCCGTCGTGCCGCTGCTGGCCCAGGCGCTGGAACTGGTGGCGCACCCGGTGATCCGCAATCGCGGCACCACGGTGGGGAGCCTCGCGCACGCCGACCCGTCGGGGGAGATGACCGCGGTACTCGCCGTGCTCGATGGCGAGATGGAACTGGCACGGCAGGGCAGTCGCCGTACGGTCGCAGCTGCCGACTTCTTCGTCGGGCCGCTCGAGTCCTGCCTGGAGCCGGGTGAGGTTGCGGTGTCGGCGTGGTTTGCCGCACCTCCGGCCCGATCCGGTACGGCGTTCCTCGAGATCGCCCGACGGCACGGCGACTACGCGGTGTGTGGCGTCGCAGCCGTCGTGACGCTCGATGCGGACTGCCGCGTCACCCGGGCGCGCACGTCGTACATCTCTATGTCCGCCACGCCGGTCCTCGTCGACCTGACCGACGCAGTGGTCGGCCAGCGCTTCGATCTGGCCGACTGGGCGCGCGCTGCCGAACTCGCCGTGCAGCAGTTGGATCCGCAGCCTGACATCCACGCCACCGCCGAGTATCGCCGGCACCTGGGCCTGGTCCTCAGCCGGCGGGCGCTCGCCCAGGCCGCCGGCGACGCGGCAGCGACACACGCAGCCCCCGCTACTGCCGACCGTGAGGCAGGAGCGGCATGACCGACGCCAACGAGCCGGAGCAGGTCTTCGACATCACGCTCTCCGTCAACGGCGTCGTGCGGCCGGCCACCGTGCCGGCACGTCGGCTGCTGTCGGACTGTCTGCGCCACGATCTGCGGCTGACCGGGACCCACGTGGGTTGCGAGCACGGCGTGTGCGGCGCCTGCACCGTCATCATCGACGGCGAGCCGATGCGCTCGTGCCTGATGTTTGCGGTCAGCGCGACCGGCATGGAGATCACCACCGTGGAAGGCCTGGCGGGCAGCGATGGCAGCTACGGCCCGGTGCAGCAGGCCTTCGCCGAGTGTCACGCGCTGCAGTGCGGGTTCTGCACGCCGGGCTTTCTCACCACGATCTCCGCGTTTCTCAAGCGGAATCCTGCGCCGACGCGTGACGAGGCGCTCGGGGCGATCAGTGGCAACCTGTGCCGCTGCACGGGCTATCAGAACATCGTCGCGTCCGTGATTCGCGCGGCCGAGATCCAGGCGCAGTCGGGGCCGGCCGGCGCGGTATTGCCATGACCACGAAGCTGTTCGGCGCACGCGTGCTACGTGCCGAGGACCGTCGGCTGCTGCTCGGCGGCGGTCAGTACCTCGACGATCTGGGGCACGATGCGTACGCGGCGGCCTTCGTTCGGAGCCCGCACGGCCATGCGCAGGTGCTGTCGATCGACATCGGCGATGCCTTCGACGCCGACGGCCTGATCGCGATCTACACCCACGAGGACCTGCCCGGTGCTGTCGGCGAACGCCTCCCCCTGCTGATCCCGCATCCCAGCATCGTCGCCGGACTCACTGGCTACGCGCTCGCCAAGGAGGTCGTCCACCACGTCGGCGAGCCGGTCGTCATGGTCGTCGCTCGCGATCGCTATCTGGCCGAAGACATCTGCGACCGAATCACCGTCGAGTACGAGCCTTTGCCGGCGGTCGTCGGAATCGAGACGGCGCGTGACGGGAAGCATCTCGTGCACCCGGAGGCGCCGGGCAACATCGCGGCGCATCTCTTCCAGTCCGTCGGCGACGCAGCCGCGGCGATCGACGATGCGCCACACACCCTGGAGCTCGACCTCGCGATCGAGCGCAGCGCGGGCATGCCCCTGGAGGGGCGCGGCGCGTATGCCCGCTGGAACAGCAGCGAAGCCAGCCTGCGCCTCTACAGCTCCACCCAGAACTCAGCGGGCGTCCGGGCGGCGGTCGCCAGCAAGCTCGGCCTCGCCCTCAACAAGGTGCACTGCATCGCACCGGACGTCGGCGGCGGCTTCGGGGTGAAGCTGGTGCATCCGTCACCCGAGGAGCTCCTCGTCTCCTGGGCTGCGATCACACTCGACCACGAGGTCAAGTGGACGGAGGATCGACGAGAACACTTCGTCTCCTCCGCCCACGAGCGTGCCCAGGTGCAGAAGGTGAGGGTGGGCTTCGACGACGACGGCCGGCTGCTGGGCCTCGCCGTACAGATCTGGCACGACAACGGCTCCTACCTGCCGTACGGCGTGATCGTGCCGATCATCACGTCGACCCAGTTGCTGGGACCGTACAAACTTGGTGCCTACAGCGTGGAGTTCTGGAGTCTGTACACCAATACCGTCATCGTCACGCCGTACCGCGGCGCGGGCCGGCCCCAGGGTGTCTACCTGATGGAGCGGACGATGGACGCGATCGCCGACCACCTTGGCAAAGACCGGGTCGACGTGCGGCAGGCAAACTTCATCCGACCGAAGAGCTGCCTTACGACCATCACCTGACCTTTCAGGACGGCCGGCCGTTGATCTATGACTCCGGTGACTTCCCGGCCTCGATGGCAAAGCTCAAGGCGCTGGTCGGCTGGGAGGACTTCGAGGACTACCGGGAGCAGGCCAGGTCAGCGGGCCGCAGGGTCGGGATCGGGATCGGCTGCTATGTCGAAGGAACCGGCGTCGGGCCGTATGAAGGCGGTCACGTCCAGGTCGAGAGCAGCGGCAAGGTGATCGTGTCGACGGGCCTGACATCCCAGGGACAGGGCCACCAGACCGTGCTCGCACAGATCGTGGCAGACGAACTCGGTGTGCGGTTCAACGACATCACGGTGACGACCGGAGACTCCCGTCGGATGGGCTACTCGGCGGGCACCTTCGGCTCGCGCACTGCCGTGATGAGCGGCAATGCCGTCGCATTCGCGGCTCAGAACGTGCGCAAGAAGGCGCTTCGTATCGCAGGCGACGCCCTCGAGATCGATCCTGGCGACTTGGAGATCGAGGACGGCATCGTGCGGGTGAAAGGGTCACCCGAAGTGTCGATGTCGTTGGCGACCATCTCCGTGCTGTCGA